>NZ_JBBOCR010000001.1:0-4800000 GCF_038002525.1 Paenibacillus sp. FSL K6-4396
GTGGACAGCCATACTTCTGATTTATGGCAGCAAATTTTATCAATCATACAAAACAAACTCAGCAAACCCAGCTTTGACACCTGGTTCAAAGCAACCAAAGCCACCAAGCTAAATGACCGTTCAATCGTCATTTCCGCACCAACCACGTTTGCCGTCGAATGGCTGGAGAGCCGTTACACGAAATTGGTTGGCTCGACGGTATACGAGTTGCTTGGCAAGCAAGTCGATGTGAAATTTGTCATCGAAGAGAACAAACCTGCTGAACCGGACCCGCAACTACCGGCGCCAACGCCTACAGTTGTACAGGAAGAAGCCGTACTCAGCATGCTGAATCCGAAATATACGTTCGATACATTTGTCATCGGGCCGGGCAACCGTTTTGCCCATGCCGCATCGCTGGCGGTCGCTGAAGCGCCCGCCAAAGCTTACAATCCTCTCTTTCTGTATGGAGGAGTAGGTCTCGGTAAAACTCACTTGATGCATGCGATCGGACACTATGTTCTGGAGCATGATCCGGGCAGCAAAGTCGTTTATTTGTCGTCTGAGAAATTCACGAACGAATTCATTAACTCAATCCGTGACAACCGCGGGGAGAGCTTCCGTAACAAATACCGGAGCGTCGACATTTTGCTCATTGATGATATTCAGTTCTTGGCGGGAAAAGAATCAACACAAGAGGAATTTTTCCATACGTTTAATGCGCTGCATGAGGAACGGAAGCAGATTATCATCTCCAGCGACAGACCACCAAAGGAAATTCCGACACTGGAAGAACGACTTCGTTCTCGCTTTGAATGGGGGTTAATTACGGATATCCAGCCTCCAGATTTGGAGACAAGGATTGCAATCTTGCGGAAAAAGGCACGTGCGGAAAACCTGGATATTCCGAATGAAGCGATGATGTACATTGCCAACCAGATTGACACCAACATCCGTGAACTGGAAGGCGCCCTGATTCGGGTCGTTGCTTATTCTTCACTGACTAATCAAGATGTAACCACTCATCTGGCAGCTGAAGCACTGAAGGATATTATTCCTTCCAGTCGTCCCAAAATGATCACTATTCATGACATCCAACAAAAGGTCGGCGAGTATTATAGCCTTAAGCTTGAAGATTTCAAAGCACGGAAACGGACCAAGGCAGTTGCTTTTCCAAGACAGATTGCCATGTATCTCTCTCGTGAACTGACAGACTTTTCTCTGCCCAAAATTGGGGAAGCATTCGGAGGACGAGATCACACCACTGTCATACATGCTCACGAAAAAATCTCCCAAGCGATTAAAAACGATCAGGATCTCTATAAAGTTATCAACAACTTAACCGAAAAAATAAAGAATCCAACCTGAACAAGTCCCAAGCCTATGCACAACGTATACACATGTGGATAGGCTTGGGTGTACGGGTTTATACCCACTTATCCACATATTCAGTGCCCCTATTACTATTATTACTAAAAAGATCTTAAAGATATCATCTCCAAAATAGCCATTTCGGAGCTTAGCCTTCGGCCTTTGAAAAACACCTTTTAACACCCCAACACCCAAAAAATCAGCTAGGAGTGAAACCATGAAAATCAGCATAATGAAAAACTACTTAAACGATTCCATACAGCAAGTATCCAAAGCGATCTCAAGCCGTACGACGATTCCGATTCTGAGCGGTATCAAATTCGACGTGAATCATCAAGGTGTAACGTTGACAGCAAGTGACACCGATATATCCATTCAATCCTTCATTCCGCTTGAAGATGGAGATAAAAGCGTAGTTCAGGTAGAACAACCCGGCAGTGTCGTTTTGCCAGCCAAGTTTTTCGTGGAGATCATCAAGAAGCTGCCATCACAGGAAGTGCACATGGAAGTCAAAGAGAACTTCAACACCTTTATCTCCGCAGGTGCTACCGAAATTCAACTGGTAGGTCTTGATCCGGAAGAATTCCCTGTACTGCCAAGCATCGAAGAAAACCAAACGGTCTCCATTCCAGGAGATTTGTTGAAAAATATGATCAAACAAACGGTCTTCTCCATTTCCACACATGAGACTACTCCAATCCTGACAGGTGTACTCTGGAGTTTGGGTGACAACGAATTGAAATTTGTGGCAACAGACCGTCACCGTCTTGCTACTCGATCAGCAATGCTGGATAATGCAGAAGGTATCCGCTTCAACAACGTGGTTATTTCCGGTAAAACGCTGAACGAGCTCAGCAAAATTGTTCCGGATCAAAATACCCTTGTGGATATCGTTGTTGCAGATAACCAGGTCCTGTTCAAAATCGACCGTGTATTGTTCTACTCCCGTATTTTGGACGGAACATATCCGGATACTTCTAGAATTATTCCAACGTCATACAAAACAGAACTTGTTTTAGATACAAAAAAATTAAGTGAATCCATTGACCGGGCTTATTTGCTGTCGCGTGAAGAGAAAACAAACATCGTGCGTATGCAAACGATGGATTCTGGATCCGTTGAAATTTCTTCAAGCTCTTCCGAGCTAGGTAAAGTAAGAGAAGAAATCGAACCTGCCGAGTTTACAGGAGATCCGTTAAAAATCTCGTTCAACTCCAAATACATGCTGGATGTACTGAAAGTTGTTGAAAGTGAGCAGCTGATGATCGCTTTTACAGGAGTCATGAGTCCAATTATCTTGAAACCGCTGGATGACAGTCACAGCCTTTACGTGATATTGCCATATCGAACGACCAACTAACGAAAGGAAGATCACAGTGAACCAAGTTACGATTCGTACGGAATATATTAAGCTTGATCAATTTTTGAAACTGGCTGATTGCATCCCAACTGGAGGTATGGCCAAAGCTCTGCTTCAGGAAGGACTTGTACGTGTGAATAAAGAGCCTGAGGAACGCCGGGGACGTAAGTTATACCCTGGGGATATCGTTGAAGTGGACGGAGAAGGCACATTCGAAGTTGCTGCAGAATAAGAAGACCAGTTCGATCCTGCTGCCTCCTGACGGACGGGATAAAAGGGAGGTTACCGCGTGTTTGTGAACAGCATTGATCTGCAGAATTTCCGCAATTATGAACATCTGAGACTGGATTCTTTTGGTCCCGTAAACTTGTTGATCGGGCAAAATGCCCAAGGAAAGACCAATCTTGCAGAGGCGATTTTTGTACTTGCACTCACCAAGAGCCACCGTACATCTCGTGACAAGGAGCTGATCCGTTTCGGTGAGGAACGTGCCAGACTTGCAGCAGAAGTTGACAAAAAGTACGGATCGGTCAAGCTTGAACTATCTTTGTCGCAACAAGGCAAAAAAGCAAAGATTAACGGCCTGGAGCAGCGCAAGTTAAGTGATTTTGTCGGAGCGCTCAATGTTGTGATGTTTGCACCGGAGGATCTGGAGATTGTAAAAGGCACACCGGGGGTCCGCCGCCGGTTTCTTGACATGGAGATTGGACAGGTTGCACCTGGTTACCTGTACCACCTGCAGCAATATCAAAAAGTGCTCGTTCAACGAAATAATTTGCTTAAGCAGCTATGGGGAAAAGGGGCATCGGCCCAGACCATGCTTGAGGTCTGGAACGAACAACTGGTCGAGCATGGTGTTAAAATCGTCAAAAAAAGGAAACAATTCATAAAGAAACTGCAAAAGTGGGCAGAAACGATTCATCAGGGGATTACCGGAGGCGGAGAAGTCTTGCGGCTGGCCTACCTTCCTTCCTTCAGCGAAGCCGCTGAGGAAGATGAAGCTGTCTTAATGGACCAATTTATGATAAAATTATCACAAATGAAAGAGCAGGAGATTCGCCGAGGCACAACCCTTAGTGGGCCGCATCGGGATGACCTGTCCTTTTTCATTAACGATCGGGAAGTACAAACATATGGCTCGCAGGGGCAGCAGCGCACAACGGCGTTGTCCCTTAAACTTGCGGAAATCGAACTTATTCACGAAGAAATCGGAGAATATCCGGTCCTGCTACTGGATGATGTTCTGTCAGAGCTGGACCCTTTTCGCCAGACGCAGCTGATCGAAACGTTCCAGAGCAAGGTGCAAACCTTTATTACAGCTACGGGCATCGAGAGCCTGAACGTTGACAAGCTCAAAGATGCCAGTATTTATCACGTTCATGCCGGACAGGTTGAACGCTAAGGAGTGAAGGGCTTATGTACATTCATCTGGGCGGTGAGAAGATCATCCGTTCTTCCGAATTGGTCGCTATTTTTGATATATCGATTGAAAAATCCTCAAAGATCTCCAAGCAGTATGTCACGCATGCCGAGCAGGAAAAAACAGTGGAACACATCGGCGAAGAGGAAGCCAAGTCCATTGTGGTGACCAAAAACATTGTGTACTACTCGCCTATTTCCTCAGCCACGCTGAAAAAGCGGGCTCACATTTTTCCGGATCTCTAGCGTTGTGTGGCATAAAAGATGTCACTTTTGCTGCTTGTCTTTAAATTTGAATAGCTGCTGAAATGAAGGACGTTGCCTATTTCAGCAAACAATTATTAGTTAACGCATATTTACGATATTGAATCTATAGAAGTAGGTGAAAGGCATGTCTATGAATCAACCGTCATATGATGCGAATGAAATTCAGGTCCTTGAAGGATTGGAAGCCGTACGGAAGCGTCCGGGCATGTATATCGGTTCCACCAGTTCCAAGGGCCTGCATCATCTGGTCTGGGAAGTAGTGGACAACAGTATTGACGAAGCGCTTGCAGGTTACTGCGACCACATTGAGGTCAGTATCCATGAAGACAATAGCGTGACTGTAGTCGATAACGGACGGGGTATTCCTGTCGGCGAACATACCAAAATGAAACGTCCTGCACTTGAGGTAGTTATGACTGTCCTCCATGCAGGGGGAAAATTTGGCGGCGGCGGATATAAAGTATCCGGTGGTTTGCATGGTGTTGGTGTGTCCGTTGTGAATGCACTCTCTGAAAAAGTGGTTGTAACGGTTAAACGTGAGGGACATATCTATCAACAGGAATATCGCCGTGGAGCTCCACAGTACGACCTGAAAGTGATCGGTACAACCGACGAAACAGGAACAACAGTTAGATTCCATCCGGACCCTGAAATTTTCACGGAAACAAGAGTTTATGAATATGACATCTTGCTGGCCCGTATTCGTGAGCTGGCGTTCCTGAACAAGGGTATTGGTCTTACACTGACGGATGAGCGTACAGGTGCAACCAACTCATTCCTGTATGAAGGCGGCATTATCGAATACGTCTCCTTCCTCAACCAGAAGCGCGAAGTACTGCATGAGAATCCAATTTACGTTGAAGGTTCCAGAGATAACATCCAGGTGGAAGTTGCCCTGCAATACAATGACAACTACACCGAGAATATCTATTCCTTCGCGAACAATATCAACACGCATGAGGGCGGAACGCATGAATCAGGTTTCAAGAGTGCCCTTACGCGGATTATCAATGACTACGCCCGTAAGGCGGGAGTTATCAAGGACAGCACGGGGAACCTTTCCGGGGATGACGTGCGTGAAGGTTTGACAGCTATTATTTCGGTCAAGATTCCGGAGCCGCAATTTGAAGGACAGACAAAAACCAAGCTGGGCAATAGCGAAGTGCGTGGAATTGTCGAATCCTTGTTTGCCGAGAAACTTCAGGAGTTCCTGGAGGAGAATCCTTCCGTATCCCGTCGCATTTTGGAAAAAGGTCTGCAAGCAGCACGTGCGCGTGAAGCTGCCCGTAAAGCTCGGGAACTGACACGTCGTAAAGGTGCACTCGAAGTAAGCTCACTTCCAGGTAAACTGGCAGACTGTTCATCCAAGGATGCTTCAATCAGCGAATTGTACATCGTCGAAGGTGACTCTGCAGGCGGATCAGCAAAGCAAGGCCGGGATCGTCATTTCCAAGCCATTTTGCCACTGCGTGGTAAGATTTTGAACGTGGAAAAAGCTCGTCTCGACCGGATCTTGGGTAATGCGGAGATTAGAGCAATTATTACGGCTATGGGTACGGGTATTGGTGATGACTTCGATATTGCCAAAGCACGCTATCACAAAATCATTTTGATGACCGATGCCGACGTTGATGGTGCTCATATCCGAACACTATTGCTGACGTTCCTGTATCGGTACATGCGTAAAATCATTGAGGCAGGTTATGTATATATTGCACAACCGCCATTGTTCAAGATTGAGCGTAACAAAGTGATTCGTTATGCCGGTTCCGAGAGAGAGCGCGATGAAATTATTGCAACGCTCGGCGAAAATGCGAAATTCAACGTTCAGCGTTACAAAGGTCTTGGCGAGATGAATGCCGGACAATTGTGGGAAACGACGATGGATCCGGAGAGTCGGACCATGATGCAAGTATCGATTAATGATGCCATACTTGCTGATACCATGTTTGACACCCTGATGGGGGATAACGTTGAACCGCGTCGTGACTTTATCCAGGAAAATGCAAAATACGTGAAAAACCTCGACATTTAACATATTCGAAGAGGCGCCTGAGAGGGCGCCTTTTTTATATTAGGGAAGGTAAGAACAGGGAAGGCGTAAACTTAGATCTCCCTATCCCATTGTTATCTGCGTACACGTTTTTTGGCAGATGAAGCCTTTGCTTTAGGGGATGGCCGGGAGCTCTTACCCTTTTTGGAGGGCAAACGACCGTACGCAATCGCATAACGTTTGATCTTCCGGTACGCCTCCTTGTCCGGTAATAAGCCAAAGGCGTAAATGCCTGGCAGTGTGTTGACTTCAAGAATCCAGGGACGCCCTGCTTCGTCTAGCGCAATATCAATACCAATCTCTTTGAGTCTTGGAAATGATGTTTGCAATTGCACAGCGGTATGAATACCTAAGCGGTACAGCTCAGTGCGAAGTTTCTTGAAGCCATCCTGGTGAAGATGGGGGAGTACGAGTTCTTCAAACGTGGCCAATCGCCCACCGCCATGAATGTTGGTGATGATTTTACCCGGGGCAGCAATACGTCCCAGAACACCTGTTGTTTCCCAGTTGTGCTGCAGATTTTTCTGAGTTAACACACGCAAGTCAAAAGGCAAATCTTCATGCTTCATCAGCGAGATTCCCTGTTGAATGATATACTCACGCTCCTGAATGCGATCATTCAGAACTCGTTCGAGTTCATCCAGGGAATGAAATGATCTCTCCTCTGTACCGTATTGGAGTTGATATGTTGTTGTGAGCTCGGTAGCTCTGGAGGTAATACCACTTGCTTCGAGTTCATCAGTTGGGTTCCGATCAATGGGTTCTTCCGGAACCTCTGCTTCTGTGGTGGGATCTTCGGAATTAACGACAGGTACGTATAAACGGGTTGTTTTCACCCGCATGACTCCATTACCGTAAGTACCACGGTCTGGTTTGATATAGTTGGACTCAAATAATTCAGTCATTCGTTCCAGAGTTTGACGACTATATTTTCGGGTGACTGGGATATATTCATTCACCATGCGACTGCGTTGTAACACAGTTGTTTTGGCCCATTTGCTGGAGACACGTTGGATACCCAAGATGCATCAGTCCTTTCATGTTTTGCTCAGTTCTTAAGAGGGAAAGACACGGAGAAATCAAAGGACAAGAGACGATTTCAGTGGTATAATAGAGAAATATGGCGTTTTGTGCGATGAGCTGCACAATTTGCAGTTTGATCGTAGGACGGGAATGGCTTTAGCCCCGGTAGGCACAGTACATATGCCGTTTTTCTAGCATTGTATGTGCAATTGGGGAGGAAGGCAGGGCGTATCCCCAGACACGCAGAAGTTCCCGGAAGAAAGGCTATTGCCCAGCGGACGTTTAATTATGTAACTTTTGTGAAAGTAATATAATAAAGAGTAGCGTTCTTGCGCGGTTTTAGCCTTGTTAGGCTTTTCACATATAATCAATTTTCTTGCATGACGGAATGGAACGTTTGTTGAAGGACAAGAAGGAGGTCCAGCATGGCGGAAGAAATGAACTCTCAGATTACAGATCGGGATATAGGCGTTGAGATGCGTGAATCGTTTATGGATTATGCGATGAGCATCATTGTTAGCCGTGCCTTACCTGACGTACGTGATGGATTGAAGCCGGTTCACCGGCGTATTCTGTACGCAATGTCAGAGCTCGGCATGACACCCGATAAACCACATAAAAAATCAGCCAGAATCGTCGGCGAAGTTATCGGTAAGTATCACCCACACGGTGACTCTGCTGTTTACGAGACGATGGTACGGATGGCACAGGATTTCTCCCTGCGTTATATGCATGTAGATGGACATGGTAACTTTGGATCGGTCGATGGTGATATGGCAGCAGCCATGCGTTATACCGAAGCACGTTTGTCCAAGATTGCTATGGAAATGCTCAGAGATATCAACAAGGATACGATTGATTTCCAACCGAACTATGACGGTGAAGAACATGAGCCAATCGTTCTGCCTGCTCGTTTTCCTAACTTGCTTGTCAATGGGGTCGGCGGGATCGCGGTAGGTATGGCTACCAATATTCCTCCTCATAACCTGGGTGAGGTCATTGATGGTGTACAGGCCATGATTCAAAATCCGGACATTACATCCATGGAACTCATGGATTACATTCAAGGACCAGACTTCCCTACGTCCGGCTACATTTTGGGCCGTTCAGGCATTCGCCAGGCGTATCAGACCGGACGTGGTTCAGTAACGATGCGGGCTAAAACCAACATCGAAGAGAATAACAACAAGGCACGAATTATCGTTACAGAGTTGCCTTATCAGGTAAACAAGGCGAGACTTGTTGAGAAAATCGCCGAGTTGGTACGTGATAAAAAGATTGATGGTATTACTGACCTTCGTGATGAGTCTGACCGTAATGGTATGCGGGTTGTAATTGAGCTTCGCAGAGACGTGAATCCGGGGGTTGTCCTGAACAACCTGTACAAACATACATCGATGCAATCCACTTTCGGGATTAACATGCTTGCGATTGTTAATAAAGAACCTAAAATCCTGAACTTGCGCGAAGTGTTGTATCACTACCTGCAGCATCAGATTGAGGTTATTCGCAGACGTACGCAGTTTGAACTGAAAAAGGCTGAAGCTCGTGCACACATTCTAGAAGGTTTACGTATTGCGCTGGATCATATCGACGAGATTATTACGTTGATTCGTTCATCAAGTAATGCGGATGCAGCAAGAGAAGGTTTGATTGAGCGCTTCTCACTCAGTCATGATCAGGCCCAAGCTATTCTCGATATGCGTTTGCAACGCCTCACAGGTCTGGAACGTGAACGTATTGAAAATGAATATAACGAACTGATGGTCAAAATCAGAGAGTATCGCGAAATTCTGGCCAATGAGCATCTGGTGCTTGAGATTATCAGTACGGAGCTACAAGAGATCCGCGACCGCTTCAGCGATGATCGCCGTACGGAGATCACTGTAGGTGAAGAGAGTATTCTGGATGAGGACCTGATTCCACGTGAAGAGGTTATCATTACGATTACTCATACAGGCTACGTGAAACGTCTGCCGGTATCCACATACCGCAGCCAGAAACGTGGTGGACGTGGGGTCGTTGGTATGGATACGAAAGATACCGACTTTGTCGAGCATCTGTTTGTGACCAACTCGCACAATTACCTCATGTTCTTCACTGACAAAGGTAAAGTGTATCGTCTCAAAGCGTACGAGATTCCAGAGCTTGGACGTACCGCACGGGGAACGCCGATTATCAACCTGATCCAGATCGAGCAGGGCGAATCGGTCAATGCCGTAATTCCGGTCCAGGAATTCGAAAGTGACAGATACTTGTTCTTTGCTACCCGCCAAGGGGTTGTGAAGAAGACGCCACTTGAGGATTACACCAATATTCGCAAAGGCGGCTTGATCGGTATTTCCTTACGTGATGATGACGTTCTGATCGATGTTAAGCTGACCGATGGATTGCAAGAGATCATCATGGGTACAGCTCACGGAATGTCTATTCGATTCTCGGAAGGTAACGTACGTTCCATGGGGCGTAGCGCAACCGGGGTCAAAGGGATTACCTTGGATGAACAGGACTCTGTTATCGGTATGGATGTAGTTGATAAAGAGCTTGATGTTCTGATCGTTACAGCCAAAGGTTACGGTAAACGTACACCTGTCAGTGATTATCGGATGCAGACTCGTGGCGGTAAAGGAATCAAGACTATTAATGTCACAGAGAAGAACGGCTCAGTAGTCAGCCTCAAAATGGTTAAAACCGAAGAGGATCTGATGATTATCACGTCCAGCGGTACGTTGATCCGGATGAGCATGGAAGGCATATCCACTATGGGTCGATACACGCAGGGTGTGAAGCTGATTCATATTCGTGACGAGGATTCAGTAGCTACAGTTAGCCGAATTGACAAAAATGAAGAGGAACCAGACGATGAGTCGCTTGAAGGCTTGGAAGGCGAGGAGTCCCAAGCTCCGGTAGTAAGCTTGGAAGAAGGCACCGTTTCTGACGCTGAGGTTAATGAAGTTGAGGGCGACGACGATTCCGGTTCGGAAGCATAAAATAGAATTTTATAAAGATTGATCTCTTTGAGATTGGAAGAAGATTGCGAGGGCTCCCACGGGGAGCCCTTTTGTTTGTATAAAGGAATCTCTTCTTTTATTCTTCCGAATCTGGGATGTACAGCCTGATTCCTGAGTAATATAATGGGAAATATCATGAAAAACCGGGACTATGGTCTTGTTTGTATTAACATAGAAGAACGATGAGTGAGGGGAATACACATGGGATTAATCACCCTGTCAGAAGTCAAACCAGGACTCAAACTTGGGAGTGATGTGCAAACACTTCGCGGCAACGTTCTGCTTCAGAAGGGAAAAGTCATTTTACCCAAGGATATGGAAGTGCTCAAAGCCTTTATGATTCAACAGGTAGATATTGAACAAGAAAGAACGGTGTCGAGTAGTACAGGAACCAAAGGTGCATCTGTGTCCGCAGGAAGTTCTGCCAATGACAACAATGGTGAACGGGCAGGGAAGACAGGAAACGTCACCACAGCTCCTGTAGTAACGTCTTTGCAGGATGAGTATGAGAAGATGGTCGGACTAACCAAAAATGCTTTCCTGTCCTCTCTGGCGGCTGAATTACCGGTCTATGAGTTACGTACACAGTTGGAGGCAGTGTTTGCACATCTCAAACAATATAATGTGCTTACCTTCAGTCCACGAGTAATGCAAGAACATGATTATGTATATCACCATGCCGTACTGAGTGCGATCACATCCTATCAACTGGCTCAATGGATCGATCTCCCCTCCAAGGATTGGATGCAAGTGGCTTTTGCAGGCTTGTTCCATGATATTGGTAACAACAAGGTAGATCCGCAGATACTCCATAAACCATCCACGTTGACGGCTACAGAGCAGGAAGAGATTCGTCAGCATACGAAGTATGGCTATCAGATCCTTAAACAGGCAAAGGCCATTAATGAGGGAGCCAGACTTGCAGCTTTGCAGCATCATGAAAAAGTGGATGGATCAGGCTACCCGTTGCAGCTTAGTGGGACGCAGATTCATATTTATGCCAAGATTGTAGCTATCGCTGATATTTTCCACGCCATGACGCTGGAGAAGATCTACCGCAAGGCACAATCACCATACCTAGTCCTAGAACAGATCCAAAGTGAGGCATTTGGGAAACTGGACCCTGCAATCGTAAGTGTATTTGTTCAACGGTCGACCCAGATCCATAATGGCATCCGAGTGAAACTCAGCAATAACCAAATTGGAGAGATCGTATTCTCTGATCGAGATCATCCTACACGGCCTATGGTGTCAGTAGAAGGAAACATCGTTAATCTTATGCAGCAACGGCAGCTTCACATCCAAGAGGTTATCGGATAACAATAGATATTAAAGGAACTTGATGAGAGGGTCTTTCTTTTATAGAGAGGCCTTTTACGTGAGATAAATGTGGAAATGTAGAAAAAAACAGAAAGATTATAGAAAGATATATAATTACTCAAAAAAAGACTTGCATTCAATAACTGTACATGGTATATTCTAATTCCGGCCAAGAAAACACGGTTTACACGGTGCGGCAAGCCAATGAAATAAGCTTCGAAAGAAACTTAAAAAAGAGCTTGCAAAGTTGGTTCGGATGTGATAAGATATAAAAGTTGCTGAAGAGAACAACATTCGGTAACAAAAATAAGTTTGATCTTTGAAAACTGAACAACGAGTGAGTAAACATTCTGCTTGCAGAATGAACGCGAAAGTTTGAAACAAGCCTTGGCTTGGATCGACTGGAGCACAAATGAGATTTTTAATCTCGTCAGATTCAAAATGAGCTTATCGCTCTTTTCAATACTTTATTGGAGAGTTTGATCCTGGCTCAGGACGAACGCTGGCGGCATGCCTAATACATGCAAGTCGAGCGGAGTTGATAGGAAGCTTGCTTCCTTGATACTTAGCGGCGGACGGGTGAGTAACACGTAGGCAACCTGCCCTCAAGTTTGGGACAACTACCGGAAACGGTAGCTAATACCGAATAATTGTTTTCTTCGCCTGAAGGAAACTGGAAAGACGGAGCAATCTGTCACTTGGGGATGGGCCTGCGGCGCATTAGCTAGTTGGTGAGGTAACGGCTCACCAAGGCGACGATGCGTAGCCGACCTGAGAGGGTGATCGGCCACACTGGGACTGAGACACGGCCCAGACTCCTACGGGAGGCAGCAGTAGGGAATCTTCCGCAATGGGCGAAAGCCTGACGGAGCAATGCCGCGTGAGTGATGAAGGTTTTCGGATCGTAAAGCTCTGTTGCCAGGGAAGAACGCTTGGGAGAGTAACTGCTCTCAAGGTGACGGTACCTGAGAAGAAAGCCCCGGCTAACTACGTGCCAGCAGCCGCGGTAATACGTAGGGGGCAAGCGTTGTCCGGAATTATTGGGCGTAAAGCGCGCGCAGGCGGTCATTTAAGTCTGGTGTTTAATCCCGGGGCTCAACCCCGGATCGCACTGGAAACTGGGTGACTTGAGTGCAGAAGAGGAGAGTGGAATTCCACGTGTAGCGGTGAAATGCGTAGATATGTGGAGGAACACCAGTGGCGAAGGCGACTCTCTGGGCTGTAACTGACGCTGAGGCGCGAAAGCGTGGGGAGCAAACAGGATTAGATACCCTGGTAGTCCACGCCGTAAACGATGAGTGCTAGGTGTTAGGGGTTTCGATACCCTTGGTGCCGAAGTTAACACATTAAGCACTCCGCCTGGGGAGTACGGTCGCAAGACTGAAACTCAAAGGAATTGACGGGG
Organism: Paenibacillus sp. FSL K6-4396; assembly: GCF_038002525.1. Lineage (NCBI taxonomy): Bacteria > Bacillati > Bacillota > Bacilli > Caryophanales > Paenibacillaceae > Paenibacillus > Paenibacillus sp. FSL K6-4396. The sequence goes on from NZ_JBBOCR010000001.1 coordinate 13,209, forward strand.
ACCCGCACAAGCAGTGGAGTATGTGGTTTAATTCGAAGCAACGCGAAGAACCTTACCAGGTCTTGACATCCCTCTGACCGATACAGAGATGTATCTTTCCTTCGGGACAGAGGAGACAGGTGGTGCATGGTTGTCGTCAGCTCGTGTCGTGAGATGTTGGGTTAAGTCCCGCAACGAGCGCAACCCTTATATTTAGTTGCCAGCACTTCGGGTGGGCACTCTAGATAGACTGCCGGTGACAAACCGGAGGAAGGTGGGGATGACGTCAAATCATCATGCCCCTTATGACCTGGGCTACACACGTACTACAATGGCCGGTACAACGGGCTGCGAAATCGCGAGATGGAGCCAATCCCAACAAAGCCGGTCTCAGTTCGGATTGCAGGCTGCAACTCGCCTGCATGAAGTCGGAATTGCTAGTAATCGCGGATCAGCATGCCGCGGTGAATACGTTCCCGGGTCTTGTACACACCGCCCGTCACACCACGAGAGTTTATAACACCCGAAGTCGGTGGGGTAACCGCAAGGAGCCAGCCGCCGAAGGTGGGATAGATGATTGGGGTGAAGTCGTAACAAGGTAGCCGTATCGGAAGGTGCGGCTGGATCACCTCCTTTCTATGGAGAATCGTTTCCTGCAACGGAAACATTCAAATAAGCAGCTTAGCTGCAAAACACTCACTCGTTGCTCAGTTTTGAGAGCTCAAACTCTCAAAACAGCTTGCTTTTGCATGGAGCTTGTTCTTTGAAAACTAGATATCGAAACGAAACAAACGCGAATTAGAACATTCCTTTTTAGCTGAACTTGTGTTAAACAAGTTTAATAAATTGGTACTTAATTGCTTTTGCGATGGTATTGGATGGGAGTGACTTTTGGCTTTGGACGTAGTCCAAAACAAGGGAAGCGAGCAGCCAAAACCGGAGCAAACTGGTTAAGCTACTAAGAGCACACGGAGGATGCCTAGGCGCTAGGAGCCGATGAAGGACGTGGCGAACAACGAAACTGCCTCGGGGAGCTGTAAGCAAGCTTTGATCCGGGGGTGTCCGAATGGGGAAACCCAGCTGGGGTAATTTCCAGTTACTCACAACTGAATACATAGGTTGTGCAGAGGCATACCAGGGGAACTGAAACATCTAAGTACCCTGAGGAAGAGAAAACAATAGTGATTCCGTCAGTAGCGGCGAGCGAACGCGGAGAAGCCCAAACCAGAGAGCTTGCTCTTTGGGGTTGTGGGACGTCTCACATGGAGTTACAAAGGAACCGGTTAAGCGAAGAGGTCTGGAAAGGCCCGCCAAAGAAGGTAAAAGCCCTGTAGTTGAAAGTTGGTTCCCTCCGAGACGGATCCCGAGTAGTGCGGGGCACGTGAAACCCCGTATGAATCCGGCAGGACCATCTGCCAAGGCTAAATACTTCCTAGCGACCGATAGTGAAGCAGTACCGTGAGGGAAAGGTGAAAAGCACCCCGGAAGGGGAGTGAAATAGAACCTGAAACCGTGTGCTTACAAAAAGTCAGAGCCCGTTTTAGGGGTGATGGCGTGCCTTTTGTAGAATGAACCGGCGAGTTACGTTCCCGTGCAAGGTTAAGGTGAAGAGCCGGAGCCGCAGCGAAAGCGAGTCTGAATAGGGCGACTTAGTACGTGGACGTAGACCCGAAACCGGGTGATCTACCCCTGTCCAGGGTGAAGGTGCGGTAACACGCACTGGAGGCCCGAACCCACGCATGTTGAAAAATGCGGGGATGAGGTGGGGGTAGCGGAGAAATTCCAATCGAACTCGGAGATAGCTGGTTCTCCCCGAAATAGCTTTAGGGCTAGCCTCGGAAAACAGAGTCGTGGAGGTAGAGCACTGATTGGGTGCGGGGCCCGCAAGGGTTACCAAGCTCAGTCAAACTCCGAATGCCATAGACTTACTTCCGGGAGTCAGACAGTGAGTGCTAAGATCCATTGTCAAAAGGGAAACAGCCCAGACCATCAGCTAAGGTCCCCAAGTGTGTGTTAAGTGGGAAAGGATGTGGAGTTGCACAGACAACCAGGATGTTGGCTTAGAAGCAGCCACCATTGAAAGAGTGCGTAATAGCTCACTGGTCGAGTGACTCTGCGCCGAAAATGTAACGGGGCTAAACACACCACCGAAGCTATGGCTTGATGCTTTGCATCAGGGGTAGGGGAGCGTTGTATAAGGGTTGAAGGTGTACCGTAAGGAGCGCTGGACATTATACAAGTGAGAATGCCGGTATGAGTAACGAAAAGATCAGTGAGAATCTGATCCGCCGAAAGCCTAAGGGTTCCTGAGGAAGGCTCGTCCGCTCAGGGTAAGTCGGGACCTAAGGCGAGGCCGAAAGGCGTAGTCGAAGGACAACAGGTCGAAATTCCTGTACCACCGTAAGCCGTTATGAGCAATGGGGGGACGCAGTAGGGTAGTGACGCGGACTGATGGATGTCCGTCTAAGCAGTAAGGCTGATGTGTAGGCAAATCCGCACATTGTAAGGCTGAGCTGTGATGGGGAGCGAAAATTGTAGTAGCGAAGGTCATGATCTCACACTGCCAAGAAAAGCCTCTAGCCAGGTGAAGGTGCCCGTACCGCAAACCGACACAGGTAGGCGAGAAGAGTATTCTAAGGCGCGCGGAAGAACTCTCGTTAAGGAACTCGGCAAAATGACCCCGTAACTTCGGGAGAAGGGGTGCCCCGGTAGTGTGAATAGCACGAGGGGGCCGCAGTGAAAAGGCCCAAGCGACTGTTTAGCAAAAACACAGGTCTGTGCGAAGCCGTAAGGCGAAGTATACGGGCTGACGCCTGCCCGGTGCTGGAAGGTTAAGGGGAGTGGTTAGGAGCAATCCGAAGCTGTGAACCGAAGCCCCAGTAAACGGCGGCCGTAACTATAACGGTCCTAAGGTAGCGAAATTCCTTGTCAGGTAAATTCTGACCCGCACGAATGGCGTAACGACTTGGGCGCTGTCTCAACGAGAGATCCGGTGAAATTTTAATACCTGTGAAGATGCAGGTTACCCGCGACAAGACGGAAAGACCCCATGGAGCTTTACTGCAGCTTGATATTGAATTTGGGTACGATCTGTACAGGATAGGTGGGAGCCTTTGAAGCATGAGCGCCAGCTTGTGTGGAGGCAACGTTGGGATACCACCCTGATCGTATCTAGGTTCTAACCTGGTACCGTAATCCGGTGCGGGGACAGTGTCAGGTGGGCAGTTTGACTGGGGCGGTCGCCTCCTAAAGAGTAACGGAGGCGCCCAAAGGTTCCCTCAGAATGGTTGGAAATCATTCGAAGAGTGCAAAGGCATAAGGGAGCTTGACTGCGAGACCTACAAGTCGAGCAGGGACGAAAGTCGGGCTTAGTGATCCGGTGGTACCGCATGGAAGGGCCATCGCTCAACGGATAAAAGCTACCCTGGGGATAACAGGCTTATCTCCCCCAAGAGTCCACATCGACGGGGAGGTTTGGCACCTCGATGTCGGCTCATCGCATCCTGGGGCTGAAGTAGGTCCCAAGGGTTGGGCTGTTCGCCCATTAAAGCGGTACGCGAGCTGGGTTCAGAACGTCGTGAGACAGTTCGGTCCCTATCTGTCGTGGGCGTAGGAAATTTGAGAGGAGCTGTCCTTAGTACGAGAGGACCGGGATGGACGTACCGCTGGTGTACCAGTTGTTCCGCCAGGAGCACCGCTGGGTAGCTATGTACGGACGGGATAAACGCTGAAAGCATCTAAGCGTGAAGCCCCCCTCAAGATGAGATTTCCCAGTATGTAAGACCCCTTGAAGACGACGAGGTAGATAGGCTGGGGGTGGAAGTGCAGCAATGCATGGAGCTGACCAGTACTAATCGGTCGAGGGCTTATCCAATAGCAAGTGATAATTCGCATGTTTCGTTTCGAATCTAGTTTTCAGAGAACGATCTCTGAAATGTAAGCACAGCTATGCGTTTGGTGGCGATGGCGGAGGGGTTCCACACGTACCCATCCCGAACACGACCGTTAAGCCCTCTAGCGCCGATGGTACTTGGACCGCAGGGTCCTGGGAGAGTAGGACGCCGCCAAGCGAAGAACCACTGCCGATGTTATTCGGTGGTGGTTTTTATTTGTTTATAAGGATTAAGTATGATAAGTGGAAGCTCTGACATGATCGATACTGGAAGGTAACATTTTTGTTACGGATAACAGCGGCAAAACCAGTATAATAGGACTATGTTAAATATGCTAAAAGTACCTGACCACAGAGCTGGAATGTGCAGCTGTGAAAAGGAGGGTGTGTGTGTTAAGTTGGCGGAGACTTGGACTACAATCATTTCTGTTGCTTTGTTTGACCGTTGTTCTAGCAGGATGCGGTGAAGCATCAGGATCTGTATGGACTTCATATGAAGGTGCGGTGAACGAGAAGAGTTTTCCGGTGCCTAAAGTAGCGAATAAATCTGACCAGTCTGAAAATAATTCGGACATGGATTATGTTCGATATACGCTGTCTGGTATTAGTGAGAGTACTAGCTTGCCTGAGGTATATCTAGACGAGATTAAAAGCTGGGGTTGGACAGAGAGGCAAGCCAAGGGTACATCCAATGAATCCAGTACCTTGCGTGTATTTGCAAAGGAAGGACATACTGTGCATTTAGCAGTACATGATGGTTCCTTTACACTAATGGTTCCTAGAAATGATGCTACTCAAACGACAGTTAAATCATTGGCTGAAGACGATTGAGCTGTTGCGGGTAAGGTTGTATATGATTAATTAACGTTGTGATGTTCCTTAAAATATAGTAAAGTTCCCGTGTACTTGAACGGGGGCTTTTTGTTATTTAGCGAAGTAGGCTTTAGTAATGATGGGAGAAGCTATCACGTATGGTGGATCAGAGGTCATACAGGTTCAGAAGGAATGGAGCAGCGGGAGGAAAAGAGGAGAAGAACGGAGACTCGAATGGGGATAACTCATTTTACTATACCCATACTGTGGATAATGGATGAGAAAGGAACAATAAATAAAGGTTATCCACAGTGGATAACCTTTATTTGAGCATGTGAGGCTGAGTCAACTGAACGATACAACGATCATGTTTTTGTATCAGATTATTCGAAGGGCTCAGCGGTTATGTATTACAAGTAAGTGAATTACATTGAGTACTGCATAAATGAGGGAGTGTTATTGCAGATAGTATGAGACATCTTGTTCATTCAATTTGATAAGTCCGTCTTTGCGCTCGCGGGAGAGAACCATTACAACATATAAGCGAGGGCCCAGCAACCACAAATGCCAGAAGATCAGCGAGAGGGTGAAGGACAATGGCGACCATATCAAACATACTGTAATGATACATAGTCCAATCCAGCTCATGTTAAGGTGTACCCGGACAAACATACGGAAGCTAAAATGCTGATCAGGGATATAACCTAACCAGGGCATACGCAGATTCCAGCGCCAGCGTTTGGCGTAAGATGTACGGACCAGAAGTAATATGGTTCTGGCGATGACATAATGAATCCAGATGGTGATTGGACCTGCCAGTACAAAAAAGAAGAGGCCAGTCCAGGAGAATGCGAGTAGATTGAATAAGAGCATGATGACCGGCAGACACAGATAGCTGTAAATGACACTGCGGGCGATAGCCTTTTTTTTCAGAAGCCGGTATTGATAAAATGTTGCTTTATTCTCCGGTTCGGCGATCATACGATTATATATCCTCCTTCGGATTCACGTTTGTGTGGGGTAGGTATTCATTGTTCTTACACGAGTAAAAGGGAATGAATCATGCATGTATGTATATGAACCTTGTATCTCACACCATGACGATTGTACAAGATATTGAGATTCGACGGAGCTTATCTCAGTATACTCCCGAATACACGGGCTGTCAGGCTTTGATATCGCTATCATGTATTATATATCGGCTGGGATTCCAAGTTTTTTTAAGGAAATTAAATATAAGTTTGAGTCAGGCCAAGAGATACGTGATGTAGAGGTAAATGCGATGGATTGTAGGAGTACTGTATATAAATAAGCAGGTGAATGTTCTTGTAGGGAGTTGAATGTATTTTTCGGTACAGACACCCACGAGGGGGTGGGCGAATATATATATTTTATAGAAAGAAAGCACTATGAAAATGTTTAAAATAATAGAAACTGTGCAATACTGATAGTAAACGTAAAACAAGGTGGGATGGTTCATGGAAGAACATGCCGAACACACATGTATTATCTGCGAGCAAAGAAAAAGAGAAGGCATTTTTATTGTATCTGAATTCATATGTGACACTTGTGAAGCAGAAATGGTTCATACCGACGCGCAGGATGCCAAGTACAATTATTTTATTCATCAAATGAAGCAAATTTGGGTACAAAAAAACGCATAATGAATGTTGCTAATAGAAGTAGAAGCGAAACATCACATTGTAACGATGCTGATGTGTATAGAGGCCCAATGGGCCTTTTTCTGTTTTTAAGAGAAGAGAATGTCTTGTTTGCCATCTTGGGAAGGCGTATGCTGATATAATGGTATAGATCATTTGCAGTAGAGCGTGTGGAGATGGGGAAGAGTGCGTTCCCTTGGATTAGGAAGCATTTTGAAGCGCGTAGGGCGCACATTATATATGTACAGGATGGTTATTTCATGGATCATAAAAATAAATCAAGTAGAGCCCCTTTATATGAAGCGTTGCTTGCGTATCGTGATTCGAAGCAGCGTTCTTTTCATGTGCCTGGGCATAAGAATGGTCAAGCTTATCGACATTTGGTAGAACAAGCAGAAGCAGGGCAACCTCCAGTTAAGGATATCGTTAATGAGGAACACCAGCACAACGGAGAGATTCAGAGCGATGCAGGAGGGAACGTTAACGGAAGGATAGAGCAATTCAGTTCAGTGGAGAAACATGGGGCTAACATGGGGAGTGGGGAACGACTCAGCGATGAAGGGGCTCATTCGGAAATAGAACTGACACCAGTGCGTTCATTTCTCGAGATGATGGAGATGGATGTCACGGAGATTACGGGCACCGATGATTTGCATCATCCAGAAGGTGTGATCCAGGAAGCGCAGGAGCTTGCGGCAGATTGTTTTGGAGCAGAGGAGAGTTTCTTCCTTGTGGGTGGAAGTACGGCTGGTAATCTATCCTTACTTCTTACTGTGTGTGATGAGCTGAATAGTATTGTGCTGGTGCAGCGGAATGTACATAAATCCGTTATTCACGGGTTGATGCTGGCGGGCGCAAGAGCTGTATTTCTGGAGCCGTGGGTCGATCCTGCGTCTGGACTTGCGGTCATGCCGTCGGTAGAGACGGTTCAGGCTGCTGTCCAGTCCTACCCTGAGGCAAAGGGCGTATTAGTCACGTTGCCCAATTATTACGGCATGGGCGCTGATCTGACGCCCATAGCCGAAGTATGCCACGCTGCTGGCATGCCACTGCTCGTGGATGAAGCGCATGGCGCGCATTATGGGCAGCATCCGGAGCTGCCAGTCTCTGCACTGTCATGCGGAGCAGACGGTGTTGTGCAGTCGACGCATAAGATGCTGACGGCTTTCACCATGGGTGCCATGCTGCACATTCAGGGACCACGGTTAAACCGGTCCCTGTTAAGGCAGCGCCTGGCCATGGTGCAAAGCTCAAGCCCATCATACCCCGTGATGGCTTCGCTTGATCTTGCGCGCCGGCTACTGCATGTGCAGGGCGCGAACACTTTCACGGCGGGGCTCGCCGCCGTGAAAGCCTTTAAGCGCGGCCTCGCGGAGCTGCCGCGCTTCCAGTTGCTGCAGCCTGCACAGCCGCTGCAGCCAGAAACGCCAGCCGGAACAGCGAAGCCGGCTGGCTTGTCCGTGTCCGCTGCGCAGCAGACACGGGAGGGCCTGACCGCGGCGGCGATGCCATCTGCCGCGGGGTATACCGCTCAGGACCCATTCAAGGCCGTCATCTATGACGGCACAGGGGTGCTGAGCGGTTATGGGCTACAGCAGCAGCTGGAAGCATGCGGCTGTGTGCCCGAGATGAGCGACGAACGGTACGTCGTCTTGCTCTTCAGCCTAGGCTCAACGGTGCAAGATGCTCAGCACCTGTTGCAGGCTTTACACCATATCAGCTCTGCCGATGGGCATGAGCAGGTCCAATCCAATGCAGAGCCATCGCAACAGATTGCGAAAGGTTCGGCCCATTATATTTCCACGTGGAACAATTTACAAGAAAATACTTGCCACTCGGAACCGATTTCCTTTACACTGCAACCGATTGTAGAGATGGATACGATCAATGTCCCGATAGAAGAAAGCGCGGGTTGTAGATCAGCCGAGATGGTTATTCCATACCCTCCAGGGATACCGCTTGTATATTCTGGTGAACGTATTAGTACATCGATGGTGGCTCGTATACACCTCCTTCGGGATGAGGGTGCAAAGTTTCATGGGGTATCTGATGCATCTCTACAGGTATTGAAGGTTATGAAGGAATGAAGGGAATACATGAAGATCTGAATTGCATTCACCAATAGGTAGGCAATATGACCAATACGGATAGCGATATCGGACCCTACATATGTGAGGGTCTCTTGGTCATTATTTTAATTGCTAGGGTGTGTCTTCAAAACTCAGGCATGCAATACGCTGAAGAATGTCAGGTTCAACATCTTGAAGTCAAGGATTGCTGACCTGGCGAATTGTCCAGACGATTTTCTAAGGAACCGAGGACGTCTTATTTGGGCCTTCGAGTCCTCCTTTTATTTTGTAAGGAACCTGAGACATGTTATTAACCAAATTCACCCAACAAACACGCTGTAAACGGCTGGTTATTCCAATATAGCGTGTTTCAGATTCCTTAGATTGCTGCGGACGCTTCAAATCGCTGAATAAGACGTCACAGGGTCGTTAGCGCTCCGCCCCGTGCTCTGCTCCAGACACGTTCAGTTACGTTCCTGCTTTCGGCAGGTATGAAGATCCACTCTAGTTCAACTTATACAGATAGACATAAGAAAGAAGGGAACACTTTGGGTATTCCGCTAAAAAAATATACAGGAATAGTCCTGCAAGTTTTGTTGATGTACGGTTTTTATTGGATTGGAAACTTGATTCAAGCTGTATTACATCTGCCGTTAACAGGTAGTATTGTGGGCATGCTGGTATTGTTTGTCACCATTCAACTGGGATGGATCAAAATGAGCTGGGGAGAAGAAGGGTCAACGTGGCTTCAATCCCATTTACAATTATTGTTCATTCCACCTACTGTGGGCATCATTAATCATTTTGATTTTTTTAGAGCTAACACATTATTATTAGTTCTTGGTTTGATCGTTAGCACATTAATCACATGTCTGATATCTGCCAAATTAAGTGAGTGGCTTATGACATGGAGATCGTCTCATTCAGGCAAAAAGGAGGCGATCACTTGTCAGCATTCATCCTCGGAATTGGAATGATCGCGCTAACTATCGCTGTATATATTCCAGCCACTCGTCTATATAAAAGGCTGAGATGGCCAATACTTATGCCTGTACTTACAACGACTGCCATACTGATCCTTATCTTGGTGATTTCCGGTATAAAGCTGGATACGTACATGCTGGGTGGCAAATGGATACAGGAGCTCTTGGGCCCAGCAGTTGTATCTCTCGCTTTTCCCTTGTCCAGACACCTGCATGTGCTGAAGAAAAATATCATTCCAATTGTGGGCGGAACGATCGGAGGCAGTATTACAGGTGTGTCCACAGGGGCTTTAATCGCCATTCTGCTTGGCTATCCTCAGGAAATGGTCATCGCTTTATTGCCAAAATCCGTGACCACTCCTGTGGCTATTCAACTCGCTAATCAGGTTGGAGGGAATGCCTCATTCACATCGCTTTTTGTGATGATTGCAGGATTCTCAGGGATATTATTGGGGCCGATGCTCTTGAAATGGGCCAAAGTTCGCAGTAAACATGCCTATGGAATTGGACTGGGTTCAGCATCTCATGCCCTCGGCATGGCAAGGTCTTTTGAGTATGGAGAGAATGCGGTAGCCCTCAGTTCAGTTTCCATGATTGTAAGTGCCATTGCCGGATCAATTATGCTTCCATTATGGGTATGGATCATCTACGGTTGAGCGCTTTAGTTTGTTGTTCATGTTGGAGTAACTGCTGACCTATAGTATGATAGAAAGAAACAAGCTTGTATGATCTTGGTGTTATTATTACGTACCGATATAGCTGTAGCTATACACCTCTGGGCGGGGGAAATCATATCCTGTAGCAAGAGGGTCTAAGCATTTTCAATTACAGCAGCAATAGATGCAATTATCGACATAGAAAGCAGGGAAGCATATGCAGGGCAGAGGTAAATTCATTACGCTGGAAGGGGGAGAGGGTTCCGGTAAAACAACGATGATCGGTAGAATAGGTTCTTATTTTGAAGAACGGGGTATACCTTACGTAGTTACCCGAGAGCCTGGTGGAATTGAGATTGCGGAGAAAATACGTTCGATTATTCTGGACCCTCTTCATACGGCAATGGATGCTCGAACCGAAGCGCTATTGTATGCAGCTGCACGCAGCCAGCATCTGGCGGAGAAAGTAGAGCCTGCGCTGAGAGCTGGAAAAGCAGTCATCTGTGACCGATTTGTCGATAGCAGTCTGGTCTATCAAGGCTACGCCCGTGGACTCGGGATAGAGAATGTATGGGCCATTAATCGTTTTGCGATCGGTGATCTCATGCCGGATGTGACCTTATATCTGGACATTGAGCCTGAAGTGGGGCTTGCCCGGATCGATGCTCATGATGGCCGAGAAGTGAACCGTCTGGATCTGGAAAATCTGGAGTTTCACCGTAAAGTGCGAGAGGGTTACTTCCTATTAAAAGAGCAGTTCCCGGAACGATTCAGAGTTATCGATGCTTCCATGAAGCAGGAGGATGTCTTGGCAGCAATGATTTTGTCGCTGGAGACAGGGATTTTGAAGGATTTTGACGAGTAATTGTCTAATATATAGACAGGGCATTTGATAAAGGTGCTTATTCTAAAGGAGGTTATGCAGGATGAAACTGATTGTTGCGATTATACAGGATAAAGACAGCAACCGATTATCCAGCGCATTGGTCAAAGCAAACTTTCGGGCAACGAAGCTTGCCAGTACGGGCGGATTTTTGAAGGCAGGCAACACGACGTTTATGATCGGTGTCGATGATGGTCAAGTCGAATCCGTAATGAACGTCATTCGCAGCAGCTGTAAGGTTCGTGAACAGCTCGTGACTCCGGTCACACCGATGAGTGGAACAACCGACTCTTACCTGCCGCTACCTGTTGAAGTTCAAGTAGGCGGAGCTACTGTATTTGTTCTCCCGGTAGATCGCTTCGAACATTTCTAATTAAACCTATTGCATGGATCTCATGAGGGTCCTTCATGATCGATAGCATGTTGGAAACGATGGATGCAAGAAGAGTTAACAGAGTTCGTGCGTGCCACTTACGGAACGCCTTTCTTGATGAGAAGAATCAGCATACTCTTTCCGGATTGCATTTCCCAGCTGGGGGAATGGTTCATTTCGGAAAGAGGTTGACTACAAAGAACAAGTCCTTGATGGTGATGTGTATCTACCATTATATATAGAGTGTGATCAGCATATATAAAAGCCTCATTCTCACGCACAGGCGCAACGCGCACTGTGCTGATGGGCGATTGGCTAACTATGATAGAAAGCGGGCGTATCCATGAAAATCAATCCTGGATTCAGACCGATTCAGAGCGGGATCAGTTCTACTGATTCAGGTTCCAAACCGGTTCAATCCAAAAATTTCTCTGATATGATGAATCACCAGGGGGAACGGGCCTCACAAGCTGAACTGAATCGCCGGTTTAGTGAAATCCAGCTTCAGGGAGATCGCTTGGCACGTTCCATGACGATTCGTGAACTGAAGGCGTATAAGCAACTTGTTAAAAGGTTCCTGGAAGAGACCGTTCGTCGCGGTGTATCCATGAAAGAGACAAGGGGTTGGGATCGTCGTGGCAGAGGCAAGCGTTATAAGCTGATTGATGAAATTGACTCCGCTCTGTTATCCATGGCTGATGAACTGCTGGATACAGAAGAAGGAAAAATCTCTCTATTACAACAAGTAGGGGAAATTCGGGGGATGCTTATTAATTTAAGCTTCTGAGGAGGAAGTATGTCCTTTCAACAGATTATGGGTCAACAAGCGGCCAAGCAAATGTTACAAAGCAGTTTGAGACGTCATGCAATAAGCCATGCGTATTTGTTTAGCGGTCCAGCTGGTAGTGGGCAACGGAAGACGGCAATTACCTTTGCCAAGGCAATATTCTGTACAGAGCTTGAAGATGACGCTTGTGGGCAGTGTCTTGAATGCCGTAAGGTAGATCATGGTAACCATCCGGATCTAACCATGCTTGCGCCAGATGGAAACAACATTAAAATAGATCAAATCCGGGATCTGCAGCGTATTTTTTCATACCGATCAGAGGCAGGACATCCCAAAGTATATATTATAGAACAAGCTGAGAAAATGACGGTGCAGGCAGCAAACAGTTTGCTCAAATTTCTGGAGGAACCGCAGGTACCAGCAGTCGGCATCCTGATTACAGATAATGGACAGGCCATGTTGCCAACAATCCGCTCACGCTCCCAATTGGTGCCGTTCAGCGCACTTAATCCGGAAGAGATGCTGCAATCCCTGATCGAGGAAGGGAACCCTGCCAATCTGGCTCGCTCTGCCGTCCATTTAGCGTCAGGATTGGAAGCATGTAGAGAAATTCTCCAGCAGAATTGGTTTGCAGAAATTAGAAACGTAATGTTACAATTAGGGAAGGAGTCCCTGGGTAGAGGAAGTACATCATTGATCTCTGCACAGCAGAAGCTTTTTAAAACCGGACTCTCTGAACACCTGGACATGTTACTCAGTTTGTTCCATCTATGGTTTAGGGACATGCTGTATGTTCAGTACGATAGGCATGAACATATCGTTTTTATAGATCAGTTAGACATGTTATCTCAGTTGGCACATACCCGCAGCACAGAGCAGTGGGTCTCCTATATGGATATGGCCGCAGCATGCAGAAAAAAATTGCGTTTCAACGTCAATGGCCAGCTTTGTCTGGAGCAATTTTTGATCGGTTTGGCATAAGACTGGGAGAGGGCAAAGTTAGCTCCAATCATATGCAAACGGTTATAACTTCGGCCGGTTCCCTAAGAAGACGGGGCTTCAGACGAAGTGGGGTTGGCTTACAAGGGGGTTAATTTTTTGTACAGTGTAGTGGGTGTCCGTTTCAAAAAAGCGGGCAAAATTTATTACTTCGATCCCCTGGACCTTCCCATTGAGAAAGAAAACTGCGTTATCGTGGAGACAGCGCGGGGGGTTGAGTACGGTAAGGTTGTCGTAGGTAAGAAGGAAGTGGGCGAGTCCGATGTGGTGTTGCCGCTGAAGAAAGTCATCCGCGTTGCGGGCGAGACAGATGCCCGTGTGGTTGATGAGAACAAACGTGCAGCCAAAGAAGCATTCGGTACTTGTTTAAATAAAATCAAAGACCATGGCCTCAAAATGAAGCTGGTCGATGTGGAATTTACGTTTGATCGCAATAAAATTATATTTTATTTTACAGCTGAAGGAAGAGTTGATTTCCGGGAGCTGGTCAAGGATCTGGCAAGCATATTCCGGACACGAATCGAGCTGAGACAGATTGGTGTACGTGATGAAGCGAAGATGCTTGGTGGAATCGGACCTTGCGGCCGTGTGTTGTGTTGTTCTTCCTGGCTGGGAGACTTTGAGCCGGTATCAATCAAGATGGCTAAAGATCAGAGCCTGTCACTGAATCCGACGAAAATTTCAGGGTTGTGCGGAAGACTCATGTGCTGTCTGAAATTTGAGCATGATAACTATGAAAGTGTGAGAGAAGAACTGCCAGCTGTAGGCAAATTGGTCGTCACCTCATTGGGTGAAGGAAAAGTTGTCGGAATTAATGCCGGTAGCCGCACAGTCCATGTTCAACTGTTCGACATCAGTAAAGTCAAAGAACTTCCGCTGGATGACGTCGTTATCAAGTAAACCATAAAGGTTGCTTCGGGGTGGAAACTTGGAAAAGAAAAATCTGTTTACGCACATTCATGAAATGGAAACCCAACTGGGTCAGTTGCACGGTGATTTAGGAGAGTTAAAAATGATTGTGAAGGAGCTGCTTGAAGATAATCAGCGGCTTACCATCGAGAATGAGCAGTTACGCAAACTGCTCAAACGTGAGGCTCCGGCAGATCTGCCGATCTCCTCAGCACTCGCTCCTGTAGCAAGACCAGCAGGTCCGGCTACAGGCGAGGATGTTGTGGGTGAAGGGTATGATAATCTAGCCCGGTTGTATCACGAAGGCTTCCATATCTGCAACGTCTATTATGGACATTTGCGGACGGAAGGCGATTGTCTGTTCTGCCTGTCTTTTTTGAATAAATGAAGTGACCGTAGGGATCCCCTACGGTTTTTTTTCAAGGTTATAAACCTAAACTAAACGAACATGAGATATAGAGTACCGGAGGATGAGCGTAACATATGAAAGCAAATGAAGTTGTGTTACATGAGTCAGAGCGGATTGATGATCTGCTCTCTCATGATCTGAGAATCATTCAAAGTGATGAAGTGTTTAGTTTTTCGATGGATGCCGTATTATTAGCCCGGTTTGCTTCGGTACCTAAACGGGGTCGTGTACTTGATTTGTGTACGGGTAACGGGGTGGTTCCCATTTTGCTTACAACACGTACGCAGGCTAGTCTGGAAGGGATCGAGATTCAGCCACGTTTGGCTGATATGGCGCGTCGCAGTGTGCAATTAAATGCATTGGATGAGTCGATTATGATTCGTGAAGGTGATTTGCGAGAACTCGTGAAAGAAACAGGACATGCTGTATACGATGCAATAACGGTTAATCCTCCATACATGCCTCTGAATGGCAGTGATCTCAAGATGAACACACATCAGGCAATGGCACGTCATGAGATCGGATGTACCCTGGAAGAAGTGATACAAGCTTGCAGTCGACTTGTACGTAATGGCGGCAAAGTATCGATGGTTCATCGTCCGCAGCGCCTTGCAGAGATTATCTCGCTCATGCGTGAGTATAAGCTGGAACCAAAACGGATTCGGATGGTACATCCCCGTGCTCATTTGGAAGCCAACATGGTGTTAATTGAAGGAATGAAAGATGGTAAACCCGAAGTAAGGATGCTTCCTCCACTCATTGTCTACAATGAAGAGGGGAAATACTGCGAAGAGATTATGGATATTTACTATGGTCAGCAACCTGAGCGTACTACGAAAGGAGGGCTTTAGATGACTTTGCATATTCAAAAAAGCTATGCGGAGCAGCCTGAAGGATCAGGCAAGCTCTATCTGGTTGGAACACCCATTGGTAATCTGGAGGATATGACCTTCCGTGCCATCAAGACATTGCAGAGTTGTGACATCATTGCAGCAGAAGATACACGCCAGACCCGAAAGCTGCTTACCCATTTTGAAATTACACCTTCGATGCTGTTTAGTTATCATGAGCATAATAAGGGGGCGAGTGGACCTGAACTGATACGCTATATAATAGAAGGAAAAAATTTGGCACTCGTCAGCGATGCTGGTTTGCCAGCCATTTCGGACCCTGGTTCTGACCTTGTGCAGCTTGCACTGGAAGCCGGAATAACGGTCATTCCCATCCCGGGGCCCAACGCTGCATTGTCTGCTCTGATCGTGTCCGGATTACCGACGGAGCGTTTTACATTCGGCGGTTTTTTGCCGCGGGAGAAAAAGGACATGCGAAAAGTGCTGGAGGCGTTTGACGAATCCAACGGGACTTTGTTATTTTATGAATCGCCTCACCGTATCCGGAAAACATTAGTCCACCTTGAAGAAATTCTGGGTGATCGCTCGATTGTCCTGGCACGTGAACTAACCAAGCGTCATGAGGAATTCGCAAGGGGCACTGTGAGGGAATGCATAGACTGGCTTGAAGAACATCCGCCTCTTGGCGAGTACTGTTTGCTGGTAGAAGGCATTAAGGAAGAGGAGCGTAAGGCTGAGCGCGAAGCATGGTGGCAGCTCATGTCACTCGCGGATCATGTCAGCCATTATGAGGGTGAAGGACACAACCGCAAAGATGCAATGAAAAAAACGGCTACCGATCGCGGTCTGGCGAAGCGGGATGTGTATAATGCATTAATCGAGTAGTAATCTTACCAAATATCTTCTGTTGTGGGGAACATAACCTGAAAAGAAGCTTATATCCAACCTTAGTGGAATATTAAAAAGAGCAGAGTGGCTAAAAAAATTCCGAACAAATTTCATCGTTGTCTCCCAGTTCGCGTGTGACAGAATCACTTTGGGTAATGGAACCCATAACAAGGCAAAAAAATACCTTCCGCGGTGGGGTTCACACCGGGAAGGCTATTAAGGAATATTAAAAGGTTAGAAATAACAATTTAGATAAGTCCAGTATACCTGGTTTTTCTTATTTTGTCACAGGTGCAGGGATTTCGGAAATACATTCGTTACAAACAATTTTACCTTTGAAGTAAGTAACGTTCTCTGCATTACCACAGAAGATACAAGCAGGCTCGTATTTTTTCAACATGATGCGCTCGCCGTCAACGTAGATTTCCAGAGCATCTTTTTCACCAATACCGAGCGTACGGCGCAATTCAATTGGAATAACTACCCGTCCCAGTTCGTCCACTTTTCTTACAATACCTGTTGATTTCATCATTATAATCAGTGCTCCTCTCAGCTAACTATCTTTGTCATTATTCGACATTATTTTATGTTTTATGATACTCATCATACCAACGATTCCCAAATCAGTCAACCTTAAAATTAGCTTAAAATTAAGGGTGTTTTTCACAAGGTTACTGGTGGTAAGGGATTGGCAGCAGTTTTTCGCATTTAAACCTCAATGTCAGCTTTGTCGATTTGGAAAACGACAAAACTACTTCATTCGACAAAGTTCGTCATATGGTGTCGAATATTAGGTGAATCGCAGAGCTCAAAGCGTTAATATAAAAGGAATTAAAGGAGTGAGTCGACATGGAACAACGTTTAACGGAAGAGAAAGTATTCAAAGATCCGGTACATAATTATATCCACGTGCAAGATCCGGTTATATGGCAGTTAATTAACACCCCGGAATTTCAGCGTCTACGCCGGATTCGTCAGCTGGGTACTTCTTACCTTACCTTTCACGGAGCAGAGCATAGTCGGTTCTCACATTCACTAGGTGTTTATGAGATCACACGCAAGATCATCTCTCAATTTGAAAGAAGTCATTATTCGGATTGGCCGAAGGAAGAAAAGATTGTAGCTCTGTGTGCAGCTCTACTTCATGATCTCGGGCATGGGCCATTCTCTCACTCCATCGAGGAAGCTTTTGACATGAATCACGAAGATTGGACTTGTCGCATTATTACAGGTGATACCGAAGTAGGGGCGATCTTAAGACGGTATGCTCCTGATTTTCCTGAGAAAGTAGCGTCTGTCATTCAAAAAACGTATGAAAAGCCGATTGTGGTGAACTTGGTGACCAGTCCGCTTGATGCAGACCGAATGGACTATTTGCTCAGGGATGCCTATTTTACAGGTGTAAATTACGGCACGATTGACCTTGATCGTATCCTTCGGATGCTGCGTCCTTATCATGGGCGGATTGTAGTCAAGGAGTCAGGCATGCATGCTGTGGAGGATTACCTCATGTCTCGGTACCAGATGTATTGGCAGATTTACTTCCATCCGGTAACTCGTAGTTCTGAAATTATATTGCGGCAAATATTCAAGCGAGCAAAAACACTCATACAGCATGGTTTTCAATTTCGCTTCATGATTGATCCACTCCCTCAATTATTTGGAGGAGAATTATCCGTAGATGAATATTTGCAGTTGGATGAAGCCTTAATTCAGACGGCATTTACACAGTGGCGAAAGGAGGACGATACTGTTCTAAGTGAGTTATGCGAACGTTTTATGGATCGCAAGTTATATAAGTATGTAGAGCTTGAACAGGTCGACTTGACAATGATGGAAGAGATTCGGGAAGCTTTTGTACAGGCTGGTCTCGATCCCGAATATGATCTTGAAATTGATTTTCCCTCGGATAATCCGTATGATGTGTTTCGTCCGGATGAATCCACAGATAAGCAGATTCTTCTTCTGGATCGACAGGACAATTTACGTGAGTTGTCAGAAGTATCTGACATTGTCCGTTCCATCAGTGGGCTTCACCGAGGGAAACATCATTTGTATTACCCGCAAAACAAGGTGGATGCGATTATTCACGAATTACCGTCACATATACGCCCCTATTTCTTGTAATCGTGTGGGTATAATCCGATGAAGAATTTCGATATCAAAACACTTTCTAAAAGAGCTATTTTTCATGATACAGTAATCTGCTTTAATGGGGCGTATATGTAGATCGACATAATTTTGTAAATGCAAGCAGGGAGAATAAGCACAAATAGCAATATATAGATCAGAATATCCGTATATCTTCTATATATTGTAGTTGTGAAGAAACAAACGTAATGATGTAATACACAGATACCCAAAATGTTTTATGTATGAGTCATTGAATTATTGAATTTTACAAATGTGATTTTGAAAAAGAAGATAGTCGTTATTTCGACATGAAGGGAGATACAGACATGATGCTGTTCGACACACATACACATCTGGATGCACCACAATTCGACGAGGACCGCGAGGACATGATTCAGCGTGCTGTGGATGCAGGAGTTGGTCGCATGATCAACATTGGTTTTAACCGGGAGACAATTCCAACCACAATGAAACTCGCTGAAACATATGACTTTATATATGCAGCTGTAGGGTGGCATCCCGTAGATGCGATCACAATGCAGGACGGCGATTTGGAGTGGATTGCATCTTTATGCAAACATGAAAAAGTGGTTGCGATCGGTGAGATTGGATTGGATTATCATTGGGATACATCACCAAAAGAAATACAGCATCGCGTATTACGACAACAAATTGCTTTGGCGCGTGAAGTAAACATGCCGATTGTCATCCATAATCGGGATGCACATGAGGATATCATAAGAATTTTGCGTGAAGAGAAAGCGGGTGAAGTTGGTGGTGTGATGCACTCGTTCTCGGGTAGCTGGGAAACAGCCAAAAGTTGTCTCGATATGGGCTTCCATCTCTCCTTCGGAGGACCGATCACATTCAAAAATGCAAAGCAGCCCAAAGAGGTGCTGGAGAAGGTTCCTATGGACCGGTTTTTCATTGAAACAGATGCTCCATATTTGACACCTCACCCTTATCGTGGAAAGCGAAATGAGACAGCGCATGTACGTCTGGTTGCAGAGGCAGCTGCGGAAATTAAAGGCATTTCGGTGGAGGAAATTGCTGCAATAACAACCAAAAATGCCATGGAACGATTTGGAATTCGTTAAAAAAACGAGCAAATGAGGCGAAAAAGGCAGGTAAGCGGAGGTAATTTGCTCTTTGATCCAAATAAATCAAGAATATTACAATATTTTAACCAAATATTCAGAAAAACGTACTTGATCAACGCTTTACAACATGCATCAAAACAGGATATCATCTTTTCAGTGAATTGTTGTGCGGAAAATTGGACAGATGTTCGGGGGATGAACAAAGGGACACTTTCCGATGAAACAACATTACTTTCATGAATCAGTCTCGCTGAGTCTCCGTTAACGGAGAGCGGGGGAACCAATAGGGCTTAAACATCGGTGTATTTGGCCGATGCGCAACGTTCGCTGACCCAAAAGCAGCGAAGGGATCTGCGAAGCCGTATTTGATTTCTTCTTTGGGTCTCGGGGTGAATTCAAGGGCGTCCGCCATGAGCGGGTGACCCAAGATAGGGCGGCTCTCTTTCGCCCGAACCCGACAGCTAACCTCGCAAGCGGAAAAAGAGAGGCAACCTCGTGCATGAATTTCCGATATTCAAAATCATTCGGAAGCCACGAAAGAGTTCCTCTTACACTCTTTCTTTGGCTTTTTTGTTTTTGAATAAAAGAAATATTGTCATCATACGGTAGGTATTCAGGAGGATGACATCATGTTGCGAAGATTGATTCATGGTGCAGAACCGGATTATGTTGGTCCAATCTGTGTTCTGTAGAAAATTTGGTATAGTCACGTCAAAGACATCATGCATTACTTTAGACGGCGAGGCTATGAAGGAGGACGGAGAAGTGGGCACATTCCAACCAGAAGAGACCCATGAGTCACGATCATCCAGTAAGTCTTTCGCGTTGCGGTGGAAGCATGAGAACATGCGTCAAATGGCATTGATCGCGATTTTCTCAATTGCGCTTACAATCATGATCTTGTTAGTCGTTTACGGTCAGGCCGGGAAACAAATTTCACTGGTTATTGATGGCAAAGCTCAGGTGGTAGAGACTCGTACAGGAATGCTTCAGGAAATGCTGGAGGAGCAGTCGATCACAGTCAGCCCTCACGATAAGGTATCCATGTCCATGAACGGGGCAATTACAGATGGAGACCGAATTGTTATTGAGCGGGCCGTTCCAGTTAACATTACGGCAGACGGAGACACCAAGACTCTGTATACAACGGATTCATCGGTAGAAGATGCAATTCAAAAATCAGGTATTCAAGTTGAAAGTAATGATAAAGTGTATCCGGCGCTTGGAACTGCGATCAAAGCGGAGATGAAGATCCGTGTAGTGCGCGTAACAAAGCGTACAGTCGAAGTAGAGCAACCGATCGCTTACAAAGTCATTAAAACGGCTGACCCTAGCTTGTACAAAGGGGATAACCGTGTCGTTGTGAACGGCAAAGAAGGCAAACTTGTGCAGCATATCGAAAAGGTATTTCAGGATGGAGAATTGGTCTCCAAAAAAATGGTCCGCAAATCTGTCGCGAATAATCGTGTAGATAAAGTGATCGCTGTCGGCACCAAAGCAAAACCGGTCGTGAAAGAACCTGAGATTCAGACCGTATCGGCTCAAACTTCAACAACCAAAAAGGCTACAACAACGAACTCGAAGAAAACATCTGCCTCGGGCAGCAAAGTGATTACCGTATCCGGGACTTCTTTTAAATACTCCAAAGTACTTAAAAATGTATCCATGACTGCCTACTCTTCTGAAGAGCCTGGCATTGGAACTAAAACAGCTTCCGGTACTCGTGTAACGGAAGGGCGCACCATTGCGGTTGATCCCAAAGTCATTCCAATTGGCTGGTGGGTATATATCGAAGGTCTGGGATTCCGTCGTGCGGAAGACACAGGCGGTGCGATTAAAGGGAACAAAATTGATGTGTATTATGACAGTGTGAAGCATGCCCTGAATTTTGGACGCAAGAAAGGCAAGACGGTCTACGTGATCGGTCCGGTGAAGCCGGAAGCGAACTAAAATCGTTTTACTTTGAAATGGGAATGCTATAAAATAGTTGCATGAATGATTCATGCGGAATATGCGGCGGAGGAGTCTGAATTCAGTCTCCCCCGCCGTTTGGCAGAGAAGAGGATATTCCTCTTCTTTTTGCGTTAGAAAGGAAGAAATGGAACATGATAAAAGAAGTCATTGTGGTGGAAGGCCGTGATGATACGGTAGCCATCCGTCGGGCCGTGGAAGCCGATACAATAGAAACAGGTGGATCAGCCATCAACCAACGCATTCTGAAGCGGATTGCGCTTGCTCAGGAGAGACGGGGAGTCATTGTACTGACAGATCCGGATCATGCCGGCGAACGCATTCGTAAAATTATTGCGAATAAGGTGCCTGGATGCAAGCATGCTTTCATTCCGGAAGCCGATGCAACGCGCAAAGGAGACATTGGGGTGGAGAATGCCTCACCAGAGGCGATCCGTCATGCTCTGGCGCGCGTACATACATCATACGAAGGTGCTCCGAGTCTGATCGATTGGGAGGACCTGATCGCGGCAGGACTTATCGTGCATCCGCAGGCTGCTGCACGTCGCATGGAGATGGGCAATCTGCTGGGCATCGGTTATTGTAACGGTAAGCAGTTCCACAAACGTCTCAGTGTATTTCAGATTACACGGGAAGAGTTCTCTACAGCATTAGCGCAAATTGAACGTGAAGGATTGTGAGCATATGAAGGACATGGAAGATACGATAGAAATTGCAACGCCCAAGCGAACGAAGGAGATTATTCAAAAACATGGATTCTCATTTAAGAAAAGTCTGGGTCAGAACTTTCTGATCGATCAAAATATACTGAACAAAATCGTTAATGCAGCCGACCTGGACGAGTCCAAGGGCGCACTAGAGATCGGGCCGGGTATTGGAGCCCTTACGGAGCGACTGGCTCGGGTAGCCGGTCCTGTCACAGCCGTAGAGATTGATCAGCGCTTGATCCCAATCCTGGGAGAAGTGATGCAGCCTTATTCGAATGTACGTGTTCATCATGGGGATGTGTTGAAGCTTGATCTGGCTGAGTTGTTTAATACGGATTTTGCATCCGTGGACAAAGTCAGTGTCGTGGCTAACCTGCCTTATTATGTAACGACTCCAATCATGATGAAACTGTTGGAAGAGAAGCTGCCGGTAGACAGTATTGTTGTCATGATCCAAAAAGAAGTGGCTGAACGGATGGCTGCTGCACCAGGATCAAAAGATTACGGCAGTCTAAGCATCGCAGTTCAGTATTACAGTACGCCGGAGCTTGTGTGTATTGTGCCGCCCACGGTCTTCATTCCGCAACCTAATGTGGAATCGGCTGTCATTAAGCTGAAAGTGCGCGAGCAACCGCCAGTGGAGATTCCGGATGAAGCACACTACTTCGAAGTGGTACAGGCTTCTTTTGCCCAGCGGAGAAAAACAATCTCAAACAACTTGAAAGCACGTTTCTTCACAAAGGATAACCGGGGACAGGCAGACATTCTGCTGGAGCAGGCAGGTATTCAACCGTCCCGACGTGGAGAGACGTTGAGTCTGCAAGAGTATGCCACACTCAGCACCGTAATGTGGGAAGCAGGGGTACGTGCAGCGCTGTAAAATTTGAATGAACCAAACCGGGTCTCTGCCCATACGATGGGGTAGAGGTGATTACGTTGATGAATATCGGAGACTTGGTCGTTCGGAAGTCATACGGCGGCGATGTGACTTTTCGGGTGGAAGGCCTCCAGTTGGATGCTGCGGTCATTAAAGGGACTGAGTTCCGGCTGCTTGCCGATTCCCCGGTGGACGATTTGATACAGGTTCCCTATGAACCGCAAAGCGCCAAGACCAGACAGGCGCATGTTAAAGCACATCAGACCCTGTCCCGCCTGCAGCAGAATCGTATGGAACAGGCTGAGCGGAATCGCGAAGGTCTGGTACAGGATTGGTCTGCTCAGCAGGAACCGGCTTATTTTGAAATGCCTGGAAAGGTGCTTCATCTGGATGGAGATCCGAACTATTTGAAAAAAAGTATGGATCTCTATGAGCAACTTCGTGTGCCCGCAGAGGGACAATATGTCCATGAATCGGCAATGGCAGATACCTTATACCGCTTATTACCCAAAGTACGTCCGGATATCGTAGTTATTACGGGTCATGATGGGGTGCTAAAGACACGTCAGCCCTATGACTTATATAGTCTTGGTAGCTACAAGAACTCGCAAAATTTTGTGTCGGCCATTCAGGTGGCCAGACAATATGAACGCCATCTGGACGCACTCACTATTGTGGCAGGGGCCTGTCAGTCCCATTTTGAGGCACTGCTGCGCGCTGGAGCGAACTTTGCCAGTTCTCCAGGCAGAATTCTCATTCATGCACTTGACCCGGTCTATGTGGCAGCCAAGGCCTCCTTCACATCTGTGCGTGATACGGTCAATATGAGTGATGTTCTGCACAATACCATCAGTGGTAGCCAGGGTGTGGGTGGTGTCGAGACACGGGGGAGTTACCGGGTAGGTCTGCCTGGGCTGAATGATTTATCTACGTTAAAAGTGAACCCGTCGGCAGTCTGATGTAGGCCATTTAAAGTCCCAATTTGGGGCTTTTTTTGTTTGCAAAAAAATTCATTGACAACAACTTTTTGATGCTGATATAATAATTAGTTTTGATTTGACAATGACTGTAAAATCCGGTATAATGGACAAGAAAAGAGGTGGTCGTCGACAATGGCTAAAAACACGCTGTTGGATATCAAACGCAATCTCGATGCACATATTGGTCAGAAAATTATGTTGCGGGCTAATGGTGGCCGCCGTAAGACCATTGAGCGTACGGGTGTATTGGAAGAAACGTACCCTTCTGTTTTTATTGTTAAGCTTGATGAGGAGCAAGAAACCTTCAAGCGAGTATCTTATAGTTATGCGGATATACTTACGGAGTCGGTGGAAGTCATGGTTTATGACCCGGGCAGCCAGACGCATAGCTCCTATATGGAGACGTAAGTATCGATTTACAGGCGATTCGCCCCACAAGGCGGATCGCTTTTTTGTTTTTTTAAACACCAATTCGTCCTCTAACGTAACCCATACATACTCAGGAATGAGCGAGGAACGGTCGCGGCATACTATATGGACAGGTGAAGGACAGTTTCTTAAAGCAATGCAGGAAACTGAATATAGCCTGATGACAAGATGTCCAAAACGTGAACGAACTCATCACATTATGAAGGATACTTTGGAGGAGGATGGTTCATGAGTCGCAGAAGAAGAAGTGTTATGTCAGAGGATCTGAAGAATGAGCTCGCGAAAGACCTGGGCTTCTATGATACGGTCCAACAGGAAGGTTGGGGTGGAATTAAAGCCAAGGATGCAGGAAACATGGTGAAAAGAGCCATTCAACTTGCTGAGCAGGCTGCCCGCAAATCTTAATCCGATTCAAACAGACTGAAAAGCGGGGAAATCCGTCAGGAATAACCCCGCTTTTTCCCCTTAGATGCGGAATACAAATGACTTGACAGCCCCATTTTGATATAATATGTTAAGTTGTCTTAGGGAAAAGGTGAGGACGGGTGAACGCCTTGAAAATTTACGAAAAAGCGCCTGCTAAAATTAATTTGATGCTGGACGTTTTACATAAAAGAAGCGACGGATTCCATGAAGTTGAAATGATCATGACCATGGTCGATCTGGCTGATCGGCTGGAAATGTCGGAGTTGCCGCGAGATACTATTTTCATCTCCAGTCAGGCGGGTTATATCCCGCTCGACGAGAAGAATCTGGCTTTCCAGGCAGCCAGACTCATTAAGGAGCGCTATAACGTGCGTACGGGTGTCCATATTCATCTGGATAAAAAGATTCCAGTTGCAGCCGGACTTGCCGGCGGCAGCAGTGATGCAGCAGCAGCGTTGCGTGGATTGAACCGTCTGTGGCGGTTGAATATACCGGATCACGAACTGCAGGAGCTTGGAGCTGAACTTGGGTCGGATGTTCCATTCTGTATCACAGGAGGAACTGCACTCGCTACAGGCCGTGGTGAGAAGTTAACTCCCATTCCTAATCCGCCGCAATGCTGGGTAATTCTGGCCAAGCCTCCGATTAATGTGTCTACAGCCGATGTGTACGGAAGGTTCCGCAGTGACAAGATTGTTCGTCATCCGAGTGCAGCTAAAATGGAGCAGGCTATTCGCAATCAATCATTTACGGAAGTCTGTAATCAGATGGGCAATGTGCTTGAAGATGTAACGTTGAAACTGTATCCGGAAGTTCAGCATCTGAAGGATGCCATGATTCGATTGGGTGCAGACGGCGTGTTAATGTCTGGTAGCGGTCCAACGGTATTTGGTCTGGTTTCCAAAGAATCCAAGGTTGCCCGGATATACAATGGTCTGCGAGGGTTCTGTAAAGAAGTGTACGCTGTGCGTATGTTGACGTAAAATTCGCTTTTATAATGTACAAACACGTATAAAGGTGTTATATTCTTAAATAATTATTCGGATTTGGATGTTTCCGTGATCGTGAGGATGGATCTCTGTGAAGAAGTTAAAACGAAGCGCAAGGCTGGTTGAAATGACGCAATACTTATTGTCCAGACCGCATACGGTTATTCCGTTGACCACATTTGCCGAACGTTATGGTGCCGCAAAGTCTTCAATTAGTGAAGATTTGGCGATTATCAAGGAAGTGTTCGAAGAAGGTGGGTCAGGAGAACTGCATACACTGGCTGGAGCAGCAGGGGGAGTAAGATGGATTCCGAAGGTATCCCGAGAACTGGCATTGGCATTTGCGGAGCGGCTCTCGACCCAGCTCGCGCAACCTGATCGGATCTTGCCTGGAGAATACCTGTACATGTCCGACTTGCTTGGTCAGCCTGCATTGATGAATGAAGCCGGCAAGATTTTTGCAACGGCCTTTGGCAATATGAATATTGATGTGGTTATGACGGTAGAAACCAAAGGAATTCCACTGGCTTATGCGACCGGTGCCCAGCTCAACCTGCCTGTCGTGCTCGTACGCAGGGACCATCAGGCTACAGAAGGATCGGCCGTAAGTATCAATTATGTATCCGGGTCCCATAAAAGTCTGCATACCATGTCCCTGTCCCGCAGGGCGATGCGTGAGCATTCCAGAGTACTTATTGTGGATGACTTCAT
This sequence comes from Paenibacillus sp. FSL K6-4396, assembly GCF_038002525.1. Lineage (NCBI taxonomy): Bacteria > Bacillati > Bacillota > Bacilli > Caryophanales > Paenibacillaceae > Paenibacillus > Paenibacillus sp. FSL K6-4396. The sequence continues at coordinate 39,684 of NZ_JBBOCR010000001.1, forward strand.
GAAGGCCGGGGGTACGGTGCAAGGAATGATCGATCTTTTGGCCGAGTTTAATGCTACAGTAGCCGGGGTAGGGGTACTGGTGGAATCTGGTTCTGTAGATTCAGAAGAACGCCTGTTAACAGATTATGTATCTCTGGCGAAACTAACAGCGGTTGATGCCAAGAGCAGACAGATTTCCGTCAAGCCTGGAAACTATTTCGACCTGTAGAAAGATGACGAATGTTATGTCGTTAAAAGGTCTTTTCCATCGACCTGGCATGAACGTTGTCGAATTGTGTATTAAATAAAAAAATTCCTGAAATTAGGAAATTTTTGTGGTTATAAAAAGAAGGAGTTCGTATATGCTGTGTGGAATTATACACCAAGTTCTGATGGAAAAAGGTGGTGAACACACACATGCAAATTACGGATGTCAGACTCCGCCGTGTTAACTCGGAGGGGAGAATGAAGGCTATCGCATCCATTACCATCGATAACGAATTCGTCGTTCATGACATTCGTGTCATTGATGGTAACAACGGAATGTTTGTTGCTATGCCGAGCAAACGTACTCCTGATGGAGAGTTCCGTGATATCGCCCACCCGATCTCTTCCGGTACACGTGAGAAGATTCAGGCAGCAGTTTTGACTGAATACGATCGTGCGGCAACTGAGGAAGAAGTCATTGAAGAAGGTGCCTAAGAACATTATTGGGGTTCGAAGGAAAAGAGAGCCATGTCTTATGGCTCTCTTTTCTTTTTGACCGGAATAAGATATATTCAGTATTGAGTTTATTAGCAGAGAACAAAAAGCGCATCGTGCGCTTGGTGGCAGGGCGGCATCTTAGGAATCATTGGGATTCGGTTAAGCTCGCAGGTACACGGCGTATACATATAGGTCACGATTCGTTGGTGTCCGCGTTGTTACGTGTGATTACAGAGACAGCAGGCGATGAACAGGACCGGCTTGAAGCCGGCTGAACGATACTCATTGGATATAGATAAGCAATGCATTTCAATGGGTTTTTCAGAACAGGAGGTCGTTAATTTTGAAACGAATGGCAATCGTTCTTGCCGCAGGGCAAGGCAAACGAATGAAATCAAAATTGTACAAAGTACTGCATCCCGTATGCGGTAAACCTATGGTTGGACATGTGCTGGATGCAGCACTCAGCGCAGGCGTTGAACGCAGTGTGGTTGTCGTCGGCCATGGTGCCGAAGCGGTGCAGTCATTTTTAGGTTCCAGAGCAGAGTATGCACTCCAGGCGGAACAACTGGGCACAGGTCATGCAGTACAGCAAGTTAAATCCTTGCTTGGCGGCGAAGCAGGATCCACAATTGTGGTCTGTGGAGATACACCGCTCGTGACTCGTGAGACATTGGAAGGTCTGATGAATCACAATGAGAGTCGCGGGGCAGCAGCGACAGTACTTACGGCTCAGTTGGACAATCCCAAAGGTTACGGCCGAGTAATACGTGGAGAAGATGGTTCTGTACAGCGGATCGTAGAACAGAAGGATTGCAACGAACAGGAAGATGCTGTGAATGAGATTAACACAGGCACATACTGTTTCGATAATGCAAAATTGTTCGCTGCGCTGGATAAAGTAACGAACCAGAACGCTCAGGGAGAATATTATCTCACAGACGTAATCGGCATTTTGCGTAATGATGGAGATGTGGTTGAGGCTTACATGTCGGATGACATCGCTGAATCCATCGGGGTTAACGATCGATTGGCACTTTCGCAAGCCGAAGCCTTCATGCGTGAACGTCTTGCCGTACGCCATATGTTGAACGGTGTGACAATCATTGATCCGTCATCGACATATATCGGAGCGGATGTTACGATTGGATCAGATACAGTTTTGTATCCGGGGACGATCCTCAAAGGCACAACTTCCATCGGTGAAGCATGTCATATTGGTCCTCAGGCAGATGTGGAAGACAGCGTTATTCAGGACGGAGTTACGATTAAACATTCGGTAGTATCCAATGCCGAGGTTGGTTCTGATGCAACGGTAGGTCCATTTGCTAATTTGCGTCCAGGGACTAAACTGGGTCGCAACGTAAAAATTGGTGACTTTGTTGAAGTGAAAAATGCTACAATTGATGAAGGTTCCAAAGTATCTCATCTCAGCTATATTGGAGATGCCAAAGTAGGGAAAAACGTAAATGTTGGATGCGGGGCAATAACTGTCAATTATGATGGTTATAATAAAGCTGTGACAACGATTGAAGATGATGCTTTTGTAGGCAGCAACGTCAATCTGATTGCACCGATTACGGTAGGAAAAGGCGCTTATGTGGTTGCTGGTTCCACCGTTACCCATTCCGTTCCCGAGAATGATCTGGCCATTGCTCGTCCACGTCAGGAGAATAAACCTGGTTATGCGGAGAAGATTCGCGGACGTGCCAAAGCCAAGAAACAAAATGCCAAACCCCAATAAGGGGTTTTGATAACAAGATTGCCTCCCGAAGATCGGGAGGTGCCGACATGTCGCAGACGCTTATTGATTCCAATGAACCAGCACGGAGGGTTTTTATTTTATGACTTATTTTGATTCGAAATTAAAAATATTTACTTGCAATTCTAACCCCAAGCTTGCCCATCAAATTGCTGATTATATCGGGATCCCTATGGGTGAATCTCACACAACCAGCTTTAGTGATGGCGAGATTCAAGTGAAACTCTCCGAGAGTGTTCGGGGTTGTCACGTTTATATCGTGCAGTCCACTTGCTTGCCGGTTAATGATAACCTGATGGAAATGCTCGTTATGATTGATGCACTCAAACGGGCATCTGCCAAGACGATTAACGTCGTTATTCCTTACTATGGGTATGCAAGACAGGATCGCAAGGCACGTTCGCGTGACCCGATTACAGCGAAACTGGTTGCCAACCTTATTGAAAAAGCGGGTGCAACCCGTGTTATCGCGATGGACTTGCATGCAATGCAGATCCAGGGATTCTTCGACATTCCAGTCGACCATTTGCTTGGCGTGCCAATTCTGGCTCAATATTTCCGGTCGAAACAGATCGAAAATCCGGTTGTTGTGTCGCCTGACCACGGTGGCGTAGTGCGCGCACGTAAACTGGCTGATTTCCTGAATGCACCCCTGGCAATTATCGATAAACGCCGTCCTGAGCCAAATGTGAGCGAAGTGATGAACATTATCGGTAACATCGAGGGTAAAACAGCTATCCTGATCGATGACATTATTGACACGGCGGGAACAATTGTACTGGGAGCGAATGCTCTGATGGAAGGCGGCGTAAAAGAAGTATACGCGTGCTGTACTCACCCGGTATTGTCCGGACCTGCGATGGAACGTTTGGAGAATGCACCATTGAAGGAAGTCATCGTAACGGATACCATTCCAATTACGCATGCTAATCCGACAAGCAAACTCAAAGTGTTGTCTGTAGCGCCTTTGCTCGGAGAAGCAATTATCCGGGTTCATGAGGAATTGTCAATCAGCAAGCTGTTTGAAATTGAATAAGGATGTCTGCATAAAGTAGTAGAGGGGTTACGTTTTCCGGTTCAATGGAAAATGTAACCCCTGTCGGCGTGCCGTTTTATTAAAAGTGAAACAGACGCTGGTCAGCTAATACCCCGGGCGGGAGATAAATCGGAAACGACGCCGATGAAAAAGCGTGTCGGCAATTTCGACGAATTGATTATCGAAACGTGTGATTAGACCAATCTCAATATGGGTGTCGCGGTCGTATACCTGTACAGGTACGTGATATTCGAGATGATAGATAAAATCGTTATGTTGAGTCAGTTGTCCATTGTCTTCGCGCAAAACCCGCTCACCTTCCTGGGTCGATAAAATATTAACTGTGAACACTACAGTAAATCGATCTTTACTTTCTTGATATTATATGAAATATAAGATTCGAAGTCTATGCCTCACCTCAGGCTAATCCGAAGGAGGGAACAAGATGAAGTGGATTGTCGGACTTGGAAATCCAGGCTCGAACTATGCCAAAACCCGTCATAATATCGGTTTTATGGCACTGGATCGGTTGGCTGATCGTCATAATATCTCCATTACACAGAATAAATGTAAAGCGCTGATTGGAGAAGGCAATATTGGCGGTGTGAAAACTGTACTGATCAAACCAATGACCTATATGAACTTGTCTGGTGAATCGGTTCGAGCATATATGGATTTTTATAAAGTTAGTCTTGAAGATCTGATTGTTGTGTACGACGACATGGATACAGAGATTGGCAAAGTCAGATTGCGTTACCAAGGTAGTGCAGGCGGACATAATGGAATCAAGTCCATTATTCAGCATACCGGTACACAGCAGTTTAACCGGGTACGCATGGGAATATCCCGGCCTGAACCAGGACATGCCATTGTTGATTATGTACTGTCGACATTCATGAAGAAAGAAAAAGAAGCCCTTGATCAGACCATTGAGCAAACATGTGATGCTCTGGAGCATAGCTTGACTCATACGTTTGAACAAACAATGGCGAAGTTTAACGGTTAATTTTGTTAGACATACTGATAAAATGATCATACAAGACGGGTTCAATTCAGCCATACTGGACATACTGGATGTATAAACCATGTTCAGGAGGCATAAACATGTCAGTGAATTACGTATGTAGGCATTGCCGTACCTTTATTGGACGAATCGATTCTGCCCGGATAACGGAAGTAGAGCTCGGCTTTCATTTCTTGACCCCCGACGAGCGGAGGGATATAATAGCGTATAATTCCGGTGGTGACATTACCGTTCGGATTACATGTGATTACTGTAAGGAAGCCCTGGAGCACAATCCAGAGCTTAGCCTGCTCGCGAGTCCGCTTCAGTAGACATCGCCCGTACAGGATCGAATGACAGTTGAGGGCGGTTGCGTAATAACGCTCCACCTTTTATAGCCTTGGCAGCCTGCTGAGGCTTCTTTTCAGTTGGCATGAAAGCCATCGCTATCTCGAAATCAGGCTCAGCCGCATCAACAGATGTGGCAATGTTACGAGTAATCCGATATGATGAAACAGGACAAAAAGGAATTTGTATCCATTTTAATAGTGATGTTACGCGTATGCGTGAGATAATCAAGTAAGTTATAAGAGAGGTGCCCCTTTTGTTACAAGCACTTATACAGGCTTTTTCCAAAGATCCGGACTTCGGGTCCATTACAGCCGGAATCAAGTCCGGCATGAAGGAACAATTGGTTTCAGGTCTATCCGGCTCGGCGCGTCAGATTATGCTGGCTGCCTTGCATCAGGAAATGAACCGACCATTGCTCGTAGTAACACATAATATGTTTTCAGCTCAAAAAATTGCAGAAGATTTACAGGAAGCGCTTTCACCTGATCAGGTGTTAATCTATCCTGCCAACGAACTTGTCGCTGCTGAAGCTGCTGTTTCCAGCCCGGAAACATTGGGTCAGCGTATTGATGTGTTGGTCCGCTGCGCCCAGGGATTCAGGGGCGTTGTTGTTATTCCTTTTTCCGGGGTAAGACGTTATGTTCCGCTTCCGGAAGTGATGGCCAATGCTCGAATTTTGATTAAACAGGGCAACACACTTCAACTGGACTCTTTCCTGCTGGAGATGGTAAAGCTCGGATATGATCGTGTGGAACGCGTGGAATCTCGTGGTGAGATGAGTGTACGCGGAGGTATCATCGACTTCTATCCGGTTACTTCATCGATCGCATATCGGGTGGAGTTATTTGATGATGAGATCGACTCCATTCGGACATTTGACCCCGCGGATCAGCGTTCGATTGAACGGATTGAGGAAATTACGGTTTTACCATGCAAGGAGTTAATTGCAGATCGTGAACGAATGGAAAAGGCTGCCGATGCGGCTGCTCTTTTGCTGGAGCAACAGCTGGAGAAAATGACGGATCGGCAGGCGAAGCTGCGTCTCCGTGAAGAAATTCACCGGGAGATCGAGCTTTTGCGGGAGCACGTGTATTTCTCCGAAATGTATAAATATATTTCTCCGCTCTATCCGGAGAACAAAACGATCTACGACTATATGCCAGAAGATACCCTGCTGGTTCTTGATGAGCCTGCCAGACTATCGGAGACATCGAAACAGCTTGACCGTGATGAATCGGAGTGGAATCTTCATTTGATGCAAAACGGAAAAACACTTCCGGATCTTCCTTTATCTGCAGACGGTGATGAACTCTTGTATGAGCGTCCATTCCAGACGCTATTTATGTCGATTTTTTTGCGCCAAGTTCCACACACCCAACCACAGAACATTCTGAACTTCATCAGTCGTGGCATGCAGGATTTCCACGGACAGATGAACGTACTGAAGGCAGAGATGGAGCGTTGGCATAAGGCTGGAGTCCAAGTGCTCATGCTGGCGAACGGTGAGGAGCGACTCGAGCGGATGCGCCGGGTACTGATGGACTATGATATTCCAGAGCCAGAGATGATGATCGGTAATTTGCAAACGGGATTTGAAATGCCGTCCATTCATTTGGCTGTTGTGACCGAGGGCGAGATGTTCTCGCAAAAACAGCGTAAAGTACGCAAACCGATTCGGAATGTAGACAATGCTGAACGGATCAAATCCTATAGCGAGCTAAAAGTGGGCGATTATGTCGTTCATCAGAACCACGGGATTGGTAAGTACCTTGGGATCGGCACCCTCGAGGTAGGCGGTATTCATAAGGACTACATGCATATTCTCTATGCGGGTGGAGACAAACTGTCTGTACCTATTGAACAGATTGATTTGATTCAGAAATATGTAGGTTCCGAAGAAAAAGAACCGAAAATATACAAACTGGGCGGCAATGAGTGGACACGGGTTAAAAATAAAGTCCGCACATCCGTACAGGATATTGCTGATGATCTAATTAAGCTGTATGCAGAGCGTCAGACCTCCAAAGGGTTTGGATTCGACAAGGATTCTGCGGAGCAGCAGGAATTTGAGGACATGTTCCCTTACGATGAGACACGTGATCAGGTGCGTGCGATCGAAGAAATCAAGAAGGACATGGAACAAAACCGTCCAATGGATCGTTTATTGTGTGGGGATGTTGGTTACGGCAAAACCGAGGTGGCTATTCGGGCTGCATTTAAAGCAGCTATTGAAGGCAAACAGGTGGCTGTACTCGTGCCAACAACCATTTTGGCACAGCAGCATTTTGAGACGTTCCGTGAGCGCTTCTCCGGTTATCCGTTCAACATTCATGTGCTTAGCCGGTTCCGCTCCCGTAAAGAGCAGAATGAAACAGCCAAAGGCATCAAGGCAGGCACAGTGGATATTGTCATCGGGACGCATCGATTGCTGTCGCAGGACCTGGTGTTCAAGGACCTGGGACTGCTGATTGTCGATGAAGAGCAGCGCTTCGGAGTAACTCATAAGGAAAAACTGAAGAAGCTGAAAACCAATGTGGATGTGCTGACGCTGACGGCAACGCCGATTCCGCGTACGCTCCATATGTCCATGCTGGGTGTGCGTGATCTGTCCGTTATCGAGACTCCTCCAGAGAATCGTTTCCCGGTGCAGACCTATGTGGTTGAACACAGCCAGGCGCTTGTTCGGGAAGCCATTGAGCGTGAGCTTGCCCGTGGTGGGCAAGTGTATTACCTCTACAACCGTGTTCAGGGAATTCAGGAGATGGCTGCCGAAATTTCTGAGCTTGTGCCTGAAGCCAAAGTTGGTGTGGGACATGGTCAGATGTCGGAAACAGAGCTGGAGAAAACGATTCTGGACTTCCTGGATGGTGAATATGACGTGCTTGTGAGCACAAGTATCATCGAGACCGGGGTAGATATTCCAAACGTAAATACACTGATCGTACATGATGCGGATAAAATGGGACTTTCCCAGCTGTATCAGCTGCGCGGGCGTGTGGGTCGTTCCAACCGTATTGCGTATGCCTATTTTACGTACCAACGGGATAAAGTGCTTACTGAAGTTGCTGAGAAACGTCTGCAATCCATCAAAGAATTCACCGAACTGGGTTCAGGATTCAAAATCGCCATGCGTGACTTGTCGATTCGTGGTGCGGGAAATCTGCTAGGAGCGGAGCAGCATGGTTTCATCGCTTCCGTCGGGTTTGATCTGTATTCCCAGATGCTCGCAGAGGAGATCAACAAACGCAAAGTTACGATGCTTGGTGAAGAGCCGGTACCTTCAGACGAGTGGAACACAACCCTGGATCTCAGTATCGATGCCTACTTGCCGTCCGATTATATCTATGACAGTATCCAGAAGATTGAGATCTACAAAAAAGTGGCGGTCATTGCATCCTTCGACGATGCAATGGAGTTGGAAGACGAATTGGTTGATCGGTTCGGTGATCTTCCGGAAGCTGTCATTAACTTGCTGGCTGTTGCGCGGATGAAAGTATACGGCAAAATCTACGGCATTGAATCCATCTCCCAACGTGGTGAGGACATTACTGTGAAGTTCTATGAAGGGCGTGAACATGCCTTTGAACTCTCAAAAATCGCGCACATTGGAAATCAGTTCGAAAGACGTGTACAATTTGAACAAGGACCCCATATGCTGATTCACGCTAAAGGCAAGGGGCTTGGGGATAAGCAACTGATGGAGCTGGTAGAGAAAATTCTGGAGTCCATGAAAACTGCTTTTAAATCAAAGGGGGAACTAAAGGATGTTACCAAAGTATAAAAAAGTAGGAAAAGTACTGTCTGTGAGCATGGTCGCAGTACTATCCTTATCACTGCTTGCTGCATGTGGCAAGAAGGAAGAAGCAAAAACACCGGAATCGACGGATACAAGTGCTGTAGTCGCTACGTATGATGGTGGTACTATTACAGCCAATGAATTTGACATGGAGCAACGTGTCATGAAATTCCTCTATCCGGAGTATGCACAAATGATGGATATGGACGATTTCAAAGAGTATCTGGTGAAACAGGAAGTTGCTTATGAATATCTGAGTGGCAAAGCAAGCGAAGATGCCAAAACAGCCGGTACCAAAGCGGCAACTGAGCAATTCGATAAAATGAAAGCTTCTGTTCAGGCAGATCAATGGACAGAAATGCTCAAAGCTCAGAACCTGACAGACGATAACATTAAAAACTACATGACTCGGATCATGACAGTAATCAAAGATAAAGAAACAGGCGTTACGGACGATGCAATCAAGGCTGAGTTTGAGAAAAACAAAGATCAGTTCACAACGGCTTCCGTCCGTCACGTGCTGATTAACTTCACAGATCCAAAAACGCAAAAAGAGCGTAAAAAAGAAGATGCACTTAAAATTGCAAAAGAAGTAAAAACCAAGTTGGATGGCGGAGCTGATTTTGCTGAAATTGCAAAAAAATATTCCGAAGATCCAGGTTCTGCTGAGAAGGGTGGACTGTATGAAAATACACCTGTAGGCAGCTGGGTAGAGGCATTTAAGGAAGCTGCAAAAACATTGCCACTGAACAAAATCAGTGATCCAGTAGAGACAGAGTACGGTTACCACGTCATGAAAGTGGAAGCTCGTACAGAAGCTGACTTTGCTAAATTGACGGCTGAACAAAAAGAAAGTCTGAAGAGCCAATTGGCAGCTGCTGAGATCGATACGTTCATGCAAAATGAGTTGGACAAAATCGTAAAAGAAGTTAAGTTGCCAAAAACAGAAAAAGCTGAAGAAGGCAAAACTGAAGGTACAACGGGTACAGGAACTGAAGGAGAGAAAACAACCGAACCAAAAACGGATGACTCCACAGGTACGGATACCAAGACTGACCAAGGTACGACTGGAACAGACAAAGATGCAACTACAGATGAAGGTACAAGCAGTAAGTAAGCTGGTAAAATTGCTGTGTTAGCATACGTTCAGGGTTGAATTCGCCCGAAATGAATGCCTTGTACTACGTAAATATGGACAACCATACAGAGAAGCAAGGGGAGGACTTAGGACCTCCTTCTTGCTTCTTCTTTTATATATTCAAGCCGTATGGGTACATGGTCGCCTTCTTCGAAAGTTACACAACTATATTCTCCGAAGCATGTATAAGGAAATGGGAACAGATGAATACTATGGTCAAGATATCACACTAAACGTTCTGGGACTTTCCTCTACCCATTAAGGAACAGTAGTTGAAAAATCTTCTCGAGAAAGTGGGGCAACATGTGAAATGAAAGCTACTGGTATTGTCCGCCGTATAGATGACCTTGGTCGTGTGGTCATTCCAAAAGAAATCCGCCGTACGTTACGTATTCGTGAAGGTGATCCACTGGAAATTTTCGTGGATCGTGATGGAGAAGTTATCCTTAAAAAATATTCGCCAATTGGCGAACTTGGTGATTTTGCCAAAGAATATGCAGAATCCCTGTATGAGAGTACAGGACATGTAACGATGATTTCTGACCGGGATACCATTATCACGGTGGCAGGTGGTTCGAAAAAAGAGTATTTGGACAAGCAGGTAGGTCAACTGTTAGAGGGATGTATGGAAAACAGAAAGACCATTTTGGAAACCAACAACGGTTCTTATGAGCTTAGCAAAGATCATGACGAGACGTTATCCTCTTTTGTTATTGCGCCGATTATTTCAGGTGGTGACCCCATCGGAACGGTTATCCTGTTCAATAAGGATGAATCGGTGAAGATGTCTCAGATGGAAGTGAAGATGTCCGAGACAGCTGCTGGTTTCCTTGGCAAGCAAATGGAACAATAGACCGCAGATCAACTCCTGGTGCCCTGTCTTGGGCATACGGGAGTTTTTGCATTTCAAGGGACAACGAAGATAATCCGGATGATTGTGATGGGGAGGGTTAGTCTGTGTGCCTTCAGGCAGTTATAATAGCAAGGTATGCTTAAAAGGATTACGCAGGAGGGACTTATGAAACAGCCATCTACAGGCTCAAGGCTGCTACAGGGTGCATTTATACTTGGTCTTGCCGCCATTATCTCCAAAATCATTGGTGCTTTTCAGAAGATTCCGCTGCAGAATCTGGGAGGAGACGGTGTATTTGGCATTTATAATACGGTGTATCCGTTATATATGCTCATTATCACGCTTGCTGCTGCAGGACTGCCGCTGGCCGTATCCAAATTCGTAGCAGAACAGAACGCACTCGGAAGACCAGACGAGAGCAGAAGAATTATTCGACTATCTTCCCTACTGCTCGGGGGAATTGGAATTATAATGGCGCTCATGATGTATGCAGGTGCGCCGCTGATCGCTGACATGATTGGCAACCGTCATGTGGTTCCATCAATTCGTGCTGCTTCGTGGGCGTTGTTGTTCGTACCGTTGATGACAGGGCTGCGTGGATATTTTCAGGGATTACAGCAGATGGTTCCAACAGCGGTATCACAAGTGGTGGAGCAGACGATACGTGTCACCGTCATGATTGTTCTGCTTCTGTGGTTGATGAGACGGGACGCTTCGCTTGAGACGATTGCCGCTGGTGCAATGATGGGCTCCGTTGCTGGTGGAATGGTTGGGCTGTTAACCATGTTAGGGTACATGGTGCGTCATCGGCGGAAAGACAGGGAAGTGGTCACAGGGCAATTGGATTCGGAATGGAGCAGTAATGGCGGAGAGGTTGGATCAGAACGTCAGGAGCATCAAGAGCATAGACCAGTTACGCCACAGAGGAAAATGGTGAGTGCTGTTAGCCCCGCTCTGGCAGAACGATCACGATCCAATGGTGAGTGGATCAAGACGCTGCTCATGTACGCCATTCCCGTCTGTCTCGGGTCGCTGGCTGTACCGCTGATGAATCTGGTAGATACCTTCACCGTGCCCCGATTGCTGCGGGGAGAAGGACTGGATGAGCTTCAGTCGATGGTTTCCTTTGGCATCTACAACCGTGGATTGCCGCTGGTTCAACTGGTGACGATGCTGGCTACGTCACTATCTGTGCTGTTTATTCCGGCGATGGCGGAAGCCCGATTAAAGGGCGGGCCAGAAGCCGTCCGGCAGCAAGCAGGCCTCGCGCTGCGCTGGTTCTGGTTGATCGGCCTGGCGGCATCCGCGGGTCTCGCGGTGCTGGCGGAGCCGATTAACCGCATGCTGTACGGAGATGCCGCAGGCACCGAAGCACTGCGGTACATGGCGCTGACGGCTGCGGGCAGCACCGTCAGCATTATTGCGGCGGCGCTGCTGCAAGGCCTCGGCGCCGTGCGTGCACCCGCGTTCAGCATGCTGGCCGCCGCAGGCGTCAAGGCACTGCTGAACGTCATGCTTGTGCCGGCGCTGGGCATCAGCGGCGCGGCTCTGGCAGGCGCAGTCGCCTACATGCTGGCGGCTGGCATGAATGTGGCGTTGCTGGCGCGACTTGTCGCCCTGCGCCCTGCCCCTGGCGCCGTCCTGGCGAAGCCGGCGCTGGTGATCGCCGCCATGAGTCTGGCGGCGTTAGGCACGGCCTGGGCCGCCGAAGCGGTACTCGGCGGCATGGGTATCGCGGCCGACCGTCGGCTGGCCGCGATGGGCGTGAGCCTGCTGGGCATTGCCGCAGGCTCGGCCGTGTTCTTGCTGGCGGCGGCCCGGACAGGGCTACTTACCGCCGCAGAGCTGGCGGTCGTGCCCAAGTTAGGGCCTCGCCTTGCCAAGCTGCTGCACAGACTGCGTGTGCTGCGCTAGCTCCATGCTCACGGTGCTTCTACACCCAGCACAGCTAATATACAATTATAGGATATCGAATGATTCTGGTATAATACATGTAATTAGTCCTGTTCAGACACGAGGATTATGAGCCTGGACAGGGTAGTCCGGATGGAGGTTTATGTAATGAGTGCAGCTTTAACCGTAGTGGGTCTTGGATCTGGAGATGCAGACCAACTGACCGTAGGTATTATCAAAAAAATGAAACAGGCAGCTACGCTGTATGTACGTACCCTGGATCATCCCGTATTGAATGATTTGAAGCAGGAGGGACTAAAGATGACATCATTTGATGGCATCTATGAGGCGAAGTCCTCCTTCCCCGAGGTGTATGATGAGATCGCGAATCAACTGATAGAAGCCGCTCGCAAGGGTGAGGCCGGAACGGAGATTGTGTATGCCGTACCCGGTCATCCGATGGTAGCAGAAGCAAGTGTACGCCTGCTCAAAGAACGTTGTCCGCAGATGGGTATCTCATTGCGTGTCATGGGCGGGGAGAGCTTCCTAGATGAAGCTTTTATACGACTTGGATTCGATCCAATCGAAGGGTTTCAACTCCTGGATGCCAGCAGCCTGAACACAGAACTGGTACAACCACAGCTACATACGTTGATCGGACAAGTCTACGATGTGTTCACTGCTTCGGATGTGAAGCTATGCCTGATGGAGGTTTACCCGGATGATTATCCGGTATTTGTTGGTCACGCGTTGGGTGTACAGGACCAGGAGGTCATTCACAAGATTCCATTGCACGAACTGGACCGGATCGAAGGGTACGGCAATCTGTCACTGATCTATGTGCCGAAGAACACTGATGATGCCCTGCGTCGCAGATCCTTTGCGCGTTTACATGAGATCGTCAATATTCTTCGCAGTCCGGGTGGCTGTCCATGGGATCAGGAGCAGACACATCAGTCCATTCGCAAAAACCTGATTGAAGAGACCTATGAGGTCATTGAGACGATCGATGAGGATGACCCCGACCATATGAAAGAAGAGCTGGGTGATCTGCTGCTGCAGATTTTATTGCACTCCCAGATGGAAGAAGAAGTGGGCACATTTAATGTGTATGATGTCATCGAAGGTTTGAATGATAAGCTAATCTTCCGCCATCCACATGTTTTTGGAGATAATCAGGCAGAAGATGCGAATGAAGCTCTTCAGAACTGGGAACAGATGAAGGCAGAGGAGAAGAAGCGCAAAGGCCAGGATCAGCAGAAGGTTTCCGTGTTGGATGGTATACCGCGTGACTTGCCTGCGTTGATGAAGGGATACAAGTTACAGAAGAAAGCAGCCAAAGTAGGCTTTGACTGGGATGATGTTGAAGGTGTGTTTGCCAAGATCGAGGAAGAACTGGCGGAGTTGAAAGAAGCGGTGCAACAAGGCCAGTCTGCGGAAGAACGGAAGCTCGAACTGGGTGATTTATTATTCGCAGCTGCGAACGTTGCAAGATTCATCGATACGGACCCGGAAGAGGCGCTTGCTGCGACCAACCGCAAGTTCTTCGGGCGGTTCCAGTATATCGAGGAGCGTTTGCGTGAACAGGGAAGAACACCAGCAGATAGCAATGTAGAAGAGATGGAGCAATTCTGGCAGGATGCGAAGAAGGCAGGATTATAACGGGTTCAATTTTCTGGGAAAGCCAGATAACTTTATTCCATTCATGCTATGCAGTGTGTTATGATAATACGAACATGTGTTCATCTGTGTAAATTGGAGTTGGTGTTTAGCGACAGATGGTTTCGGGTACTGGTCTTAGACTGTTGCCTGCGGAACATCGACAAAAAGCTAAAAAAAGTCGCGGACCAAGGCAGGATTTCAGATACCAAGCCAGAATACATGTGTAGTGACCTAACGCGAATCAGCGGCAATCGATGCATTGTCAGGAATCGCAGATACTTTTTTTTCAATTTGGGAGGCTTTTAAAAATGAACAAAACAGATCTGATTAACAACATTTCAACCAAAAGTGGTTTGACTAAAAAAGACGTTGAGTCCGTATTGAACGGCTTTTTGGGAGAAATTACAGATGCACTTGCCAGCGGAGACAAAGTACAATTGATCGGCTTTGGCACTTTTGAGACCCGCAAACGTTCCGGTCGTACCGGACGTAACCCACAAACAGGGAATGAAATCGTGATTCCTGAGTCCACTGTTCCTGCATTCAAAGCAGGCAACAAACTTAAAGAAGCCGTAAAATAATGCGTCTTGATAAATTCCTGAAGGTCTCCCGGCTAATCAAACGCCGCACTGTGGCCAAGGACGTCTCTGAACAGGGACGTGTTCTGGTGAACGGACGTGAAGCAAAGCCCAGCGCCGCTGTCAAAGTGGGCGATGAGCTGACGGTTCAGTTCGGTCAGAAACTGGTCACCGTGAGGGTGGAACGAATTGCCGAGAGTACTAAGAAGGATGAGGCGAGCAGCCTCTACACCTTGGTGAAGGAAGAGCCGATCGCCAAGGATAACGGAATGAACTGGTAACAGTACATCTGGTTTTAAATATTCAATCAATGCAAGTTGAATCGAAACGTCCTTCTGTAACAGGGAAGGGCGTTTTTGTTTTTTTACTGGATACCGGGTTATTTGTTCAACAACGCTGGTTCTATTCCAACCTCCTCATCCATAAGCTAGGTGTAAGAAGGAGGGGTACATGCCATGGTTGAGCACGGTAAGGCCAAACAGCATCATCTGAGCATGCAGAATCGGAAACTGCTGGATCTGACGGGTGTCTCCAACGTGGAGAGCTTCGACAGTGAGGAATTTTTGCTGCAGACTGAACTTGGGCATCTGACCATCCGGGGGCACAATTTACATATCAAAAACCTGAGCCTGGAGGAAGGTCTCTTATCCATTGAAGGCACAGTTAGCTCTCTGCAATATCTGGACCCCGGTTCCCAGAACAAGAATAGTAAAGGCCTGTTTGGCAAGATGTTCCGATGAGTCCGGATACTCAATGGATCACATTGATGTGGATGCTTACTTCGGGGGTCGTGATGGGAATGGCCTACGACAGTTACCGGGTACTGTCCGGACAGCTGCGGTTTCCGAGATGGAGTATTCACACGCTCGATCTGTTGTACTGGGTTGCTTCCGCGCTGTTCGTTTTTCGGATGCTATACGCCGGAAACCACGGACAGTTGCGGTTTTATGTCTTTTTGGGGCTGATTATAGGGGTTTGCTTCTATTTTTGGCTTTTAAGTGTTACAACCCAGCGTTTTGTGGTAATGTTAATTAAACTCGCAAGAACGCTGATTCATTGGTGTGGACATATCCTTAACATCCTGATCGTTATGCCGGCTAAAGGAATTTATAAGTTAATTCGCGTATTATTCGGTTTTGTAATTGCGATACTATTATTCCTGGGCAGGCTGGTGCTGCAGTGTTTGGTACCTTTCGGCAAGTTGTTCCGCTGGATGTTTAGGCCGCTCCTGAAATATTGGGTAACGCCACGCTTCATGATCCGTGTGGGTACAAGAATTGCAGCGATATGGAAACGCTGGTTTTAAGGAGGTCCGTAATGGGTAAAACACCTGTGGGCAGATCAAAGGCTCCAACTAACCAAGGAAAATCTGCCGGTGCAAAAAGGCGCCTCATGCTTTGGATGACGTTTATGATTGTATTTGTAATATGGGCAGGATATACATTCCTTGTGCAGACTGCACAAATTTCGGACAAGAGTTCTCATCTGGCCACTCAGCAAGCTTCAAAGGAAGATACGTTGAAGAAGCTGGAACAGTTGAAGTACGAAGTCAGCCGGTTGAATGACCCTGAATACATAGGACAGCTGGCACGGAAAAAAGGATATTATCTTCCTGAGGAAACGCCGATCCAGGTTGAAGAGTCAGGGAACTGATGGAATTCGGTCTATTACCGAGCTAGGTTTGTTATCCGTGTGTCTGAAGCCGTTAAACCGGAAAAAATAGGCTCTCTGATGGGGTAGTGTTCAGTTGACCTTGGTTTATGGCATAAGGTATAATTACATTAGCGCAGCATTGATTTTGGCATTCAAAAAATCGGGTTGTATATTTTTAAGGGAGGATCATTTTATTCTATGGCAATTGAAGTGGGCACCAAGTTAGAGGGCAAGGTGACAGGAATCACGCATTTTGGAGCATTTGTGGATCTGTCAGGAGGTGTCACGGGTCTCGTTCACATCTCGGAAATCGCCGACAATTACGTCAAAGATGTCAACGACCACCTGAAGCTGAATGACCTCGTTACAGTGAAGGTTATCAACGTTGACAAGGATGGCAAGATCGGACTTTCCATTAAGCAAGCTGTTGACAAACCGGTTGAGCAACAAACCCAATCTAGACCCCCGAGAGCTCCTAGACCGGAACGCAGTGGAGGAGATCGCGAACGATTCAGCGGCGGAGGCCCAAGTGGTGGCCAAGGTCGTGGTGGTGGCGGCGGTGGATTTAACCGTGGTGACCGCGGAGGCCGTTCTTTCAAGCCCGCAGCAGGCAAACCTTCATTTGAGGATAAAATGTCACGCTTCCTGAAAGATAGTGAAGAGCGGATCTCTTCGCTTAAGAAGAACACAGAAGGCAAACGCGGAGGCCGTGGAGCCAAGCGTGTGTAATCTGTCACAACCTGATCTAAACATATAAGTAAAACCGTTAGCCTATGGGCTAACGGTTTTTTTGCGTTTCTTTCACAGATGAGTAGTTGAATAGCTTTTTTTGTAAGGTGAAGCTCCATATCCCCAGTTTTTCTGCACGGCAAAATGAAACCATAAGAACATTTGTCGTCTACCATTTTTTACCGACAGGTTTCCGTGGCATTCCACAGTTATCCTGCTCAAATGGTGGCGAGACCCAACCATCTCCGGTTCAAAATCAGACATTCCGTTTGTCGGAATCAAGTAGGGGAATGAATGAAACTACAATAAGGCCGGGGGTTTCGCTCCACCGCGCCAGACTCATTTCTTTTGTCGTAAACTTTTTGGACCCTGCCCACCTATTCTGACAAACTACGTCTTCTATTCTATCTATAATCAGAACCATCGAGAACGAAACACGAAAATTCAAATTAATCGAATGGGGTGCCTTGAGGATGATGGAAAAGTGGAATGTCATTCAATTTCCGGGAATGAAAGCAGGTAAAGGTGGTACGGAAGCTCGGGAGGAGCTGTCGGTACGTCTGAAACATTGGCTTGGCTCCCGCAAGGCTGTCCAGATGGTTGCTTCCCGCAAATGGGTACTGCTGCTTACGTTTATGGGTTTCCTGCTCGGAAAGGCAATGATTCTGAATGAGTTATCTCCCTTTGCCATTGCGTACTTTGCCGTAATTGCTTTCATGCGCAGGGATTACATCATTCCGGTAGGCGCTGCACTTCTCGCAGGCAGTCTCTTTGCACCGTTTCCAGTACCACTCATTGTTGCATCGGAGATCGCCATCTTTTATCTGCTCTTCCGCGGTCTGGAGTCATATGATCGTGCTGAATTATCTTATGCGCCAACGATGGTGTTTACGACTACATTTATGGTCAAATTATTCGCGGTTGTGATCGGGCCATCCTTCAGTTGGTACGCCATGCTGATGCTCACGATGGATTCCGTACTAAGCTTTGTGCTCACCCTTGTTTTTATACAAGCCATACCGATCTTCACCTACCGCAAAAAAAAGTTCAGCCTAAAGAACGAGGAGATCCTCTGCCTAATCATATTGCTCGCTTCCGTTATGACGGGAGCCGTAGGGTGGACCATTCAGTCTTTATCCGTCGAGCATATGCTCTCCCGTTATCTCATATTAATCTTTGCGCTGGTGGGCGGAGCCCCCCTGGGAGCCTCAGTTGGGGTTATTACGGGCTTGATTCTGAGTCTGGCTGACATGTCAGCGGTATATCAGATGAGCCTGCTTGCTTTTGCCGGGATGCTGGCGGGTATGCTTCGAGAGGGCAAACGTGCGGCGGTTGCACTGGGCATGCTACTGGGTTCGTCCATTCTATCCATATATCTGGGAGGACCGGGCGACGTTATGAACTCATTATGGGAGACGTGTGCAGCTATCGTACTATTCATGTTAACACCTAAAAGCCTGATGACGGCGATATCCAAATATGTACCGGGTACGCAGGATCATACGAAATCCCAGCATGAGTATGCCAAACGGATACGGGATATCACGGCAGAACGGGTAACCCGATTCTCGCAGGTATTCCGTCAATTGTCACGCAGCTTTGATCAGATGTCCGGGGCGGGCGAACAAGTACAGAAAGAAGGTGGAATGGATCATTTCATGAATGCGGTTGCCGAGGGCACATGTGCAAGCTGCTTCAAGCGTACACAATGCTGGGATGCAAAGTTTATTCAAACCTACAAATATATGACGGACGTGATGAGTACGATTGAAGCAAATCCGGAGATCTCAGGCAAGCAGATTCCAGTGGACTGGAACAGGGTGTGTGCGAAGCCGGAAGAGGTACTTGAAGTCATGCGTGCCCAGTATGGACTGCATCAACATAACATGCAATGGAAGCGTCAAATTATTGATAGCCGGCAACTGGTTGCAGAGCAATTGTCCGGTGTATCTCAGGTCATGGAGGACCTGGCCAAAGAAATTCAGCGGGAAAGTGATGAGATGGTACAGCAGGAGGAGCAGATTCGGGACGCACTGGAGTCATTAGGTTTGTCCATTCACTCCATTGAGATCATCAATCTGGAAGCGGGCAACGTAGAGATTGAAATTGTACATGCATATACACGTGGATTCGATGAGTGCCGGAAAATGATTGCTCCGCTGATCTCGGATGTACTGGACGAGCATATTGCCGTCTTGCATGAGACCATGACCGATCCTCGTCAGGGACTGGCAACCGTCACGTTTGGTTCGGCCAAAACCTTCGAGGTTACCACGGGTGTTGCTGCCGCCGCCAAAGGAGGAGATGTGATGTCAGGCGACAGCTTCAGTACGGTTGAGTTAGGCAACGGTACATTTGCAGTGGCGCTCAGTGATGGAATGGGCAATGGAGAACGGGCACGGATGGAGAGCAGCGCGGCGCTGAACATACTGGAGCAGTTGTTACAGTCCGGCATGGACGAGAAACTGGCGATCAAATCCGTGAACTCCGTTCTGATGCTGCGCTCCCCTGAAGAGATGTATGCAACAGTGGACATGGCACTGATTGATGAATATACGGCAGAGACAACGTTTATGAAAATCGGATCGACGCCAAGTTTTATCAAACGAGGACAGGAGGTTATTCAGGTTT
Organism: Paenibacillus sp. FSL K6-4396; assembly: GCF_038002525.1. Taxonomy (NCBI): domain Bacteria; kingdom Bacillati; phylum Bacillota; class Bacilli; order Caryophanales; family Paenibacillaceae; genus Paenibacillus; species Paenibacillus sp. FSL K6-4396. Next base: position 59,453 of record NZ_JBBOCR010000001.1, read on the forward strand.
CAGCCAGCAATTTGCCAATCGGTATTATTAAAGATATTGAAGTGGATTTGGTGACAGTACAGCTACAACCAGGGGATATCCTCATTATGATGACGGATGGCATCTATGATGCACCGGGGTATGCGGTGAACAAAGAGTTATGGATGAAACGGCTCATTCAAGAGATTGATACAGATGATCCACAAGATTTGGCCGATTGCCTGCTTGAAAGTGTCATAAGATATCAGCAGCATGAGATATTGGATGATATGACCGTCGTTGTTGGAAAAGTAGAGCATTTCCGCCCTGAATGGGCCACACTGCGTGTGCCTGGCATCAACCGAATGGAGCGTCCACGGACCGTCAGTTAATTGCATATTCTTCTGTTTGAAGTCTCTTCATTCTGGCAATGCTAGTCATAGAGTTGGAGAGTAACGAATAACGGAGGGATATCGGATGAAGCAAATCTTATTGATCACCGACGGTTGTTCCAATGTAGGACCAAGTCCGGTGCTGGCAGCGGCCGAAGCACAGGAAGAGGGAATTACGGTTAATGTGGTTGGTGTGATTGATTATGGAACCATTGGTGAGTTGGGCAGTCGGGAGATTGAGGATATTGCCAGAGCCGGAGGTGGAATCAGTCAAATTGTAGGTACACGGCAGCTTGCCCATACGATGCAGATGATGACAAGGAAAACGGTGGTTCAGACCATTCAGCAGGCGGTTAATAGAGAGTTAACACAAATTTTGGGAGAGAAGGAGCCCAAAACGGTAACCGATCTGGAGCCTGCACAACGCGCCCGGGTCGTGGAAGTGATGGATGATATGGCTGAAACTACAGCCTTACAGGTTATATTGCTAATAGACGTCAGTGCCAGCATGAAGCCCAAACTGGCTGCGGTAGAAGAAGGCATTCGTGATTTAATGTTAAGTTTGCAGGCGCGTATAGGTCAGAGCAAGCTTTCCGTATTTCATTTTCCCGGACGACACAGTGGAGAAGATGCGGTAATGGATATTGACTGGACAACGGATCCAGGCCGTGTTCGGTCCCTGTTTGGTAGGTTGCAGATGAAGGGTGCAACGCCGACAGGTCCTGCAATTCAGAAGGTGATTGATTTTTACCGTTATGGTACACTGGAGAAACAGCAGGAAATAGAAGGGAACTATCGCATTGAAAGAGAAGGGATGCTCGGTGACAACGTTGTCTGACGCCTCTTTCCCGCCAGGAACCGTGGTTACAGGGAAATGGAATCGCAGTCGTTACACGATTCGGAAGCTACTGGGCAAAGGAGCAAATGGCATCGTTTTTCTTGTCCAACGGGGTGAAAATGGCAAACACTACGCGCTAAAAATGGGATTTGATCCGGTTGATCTGCAATCGGAAGTCAATGTGCTCAAATCTTTTCAACTACAGCGTAATCATGAGGCCCTTCGGCAGAGCGGCATTCCTTCCTATCTTAAAGATGTGGATGATTATGCCGTTCGTGGCCGGGATATTCCCTTTTATGTGATGCGTTATGTTCGAGGTGAGGCACTTCATCACTTCATTCGGCGTCAGGGGACAGACTGGACACTTCTGGTGGGACTTAGACTCTTGCAGAAGCTGGCACAATTGCATCAGGCGGGATGGGTGTTTGGTGATCTCAAACCTCAGAATGTGTTGGTATCCGACTATGGGCAGGTGGAATTGATCGACTACGGCGGAGTTACGTCGATTGGTCGAAGCGTCAAACAGTTCACTGAATGGTATGATCGGGGCTTCTGGAATGCAGGCAGCCGTACAGCAGATGGTACCTATGATGTATTTGCATTTGCACTATTGTTGATTCATGTACTTGAAGCAGACGCGCTCAAGGCACTGGCAGCCGAAGGATTACCGCAACTGCGAAGTGTGAATCAGCTTGTAGCGCTGGTGGAGCGCAGTGAACGACTGGGTCCTTTTCGCAATTGGACGACTCAGGCATTACGAGGTCAGTTTCGTGATGCAGGTCATGCGGCACAAGGATGGAAGGAAATGATGGCACGCCCCACGCCTCTCCGCCGTCGTTCCAAAAGTACAACACCGCGCTGGCTTAAAAACGCATTTGCTGTATCTGTGATATTACTTATTGGAGTGCTCATCTATGCACTACTTTTTTGATCTGTGAGAGTGCATATACATAACGCAAGGAATGAGGAACAGGTATGGAGGCTTTACGCTGGAACATGCTGGTGAAGAACGTGCTGGATGCAGCGGAAGAGCATCAGTTATGGGTTCCCGGGGATCGGATTGTCGTCGCAGTATCGGGCGGGCCGGACTCGGTAGCTTTTTTGCATATCATGCACGAGATCAGCAAGCGGCATGTGCCACTTGAATTGATCTGTGCCCATGTACATCATGGCTTCCGGAGTGAATCTGATGACGAAGCGGAGAAAATGATGGAACTGGCACAGCAGCTTGGTATACCATTTGAATGGACCAAGGCCGATGTACCTTCATATATGGAGCTTACGGGTCAAGGACCACAGGAAGCAGCCCGCAACAAGCGATATGCCTTTCTTCATGAAGTGGCTTCCAAATATAATGCAGCAAGCATCGCTTTGGCACATCATGCCGATGATCAGGCGGAGACGGTCATGCTTCATTTGCTTCGTGGAACCGGCTTGTCGGGACTCTCAGGAATGAAGTTTAAAAGACGAGAAAAAAATGTGGAACTTATTCGTCCATGCCTTCGTATAAACAAGACAGACCTTGTAGAAGCTTGTAATACCCAGGGTTTTATGTATTTCAATGATGAGAGCAACGCCCTGCGTAAATATCGGCGTAATGCCATTCGCTTGGATGTGCTTCCTTTTTTGGGGCAGTATAATGGACAACTCACGCCGTCATTGAATCGGCTTGCCGAAATTGTGGGTGATGAAGACGATTTCATGGAGCAGAGTGCACATGACACATACAGGTGTCTAGTGCAGGTGAACGGCGGAAGGCAAACCTTTGAGGTGCCTTCCTTCTTGAAGTTACATGTCGCTTTACAACGAAGGTTGATTAAACTAATATTGAATTATCTGCCTTTGGACAGTGATTTTGTCGACTTTACCCGTATAGAAACCATTCGGCACAAGGTCATGGAGACCCATGTGACGACCTGGAGCCTGGATATAGGACAGACACTCGCCTGCACTCGGGAGTATAATCTGATTTCTTTTGGCATACGGACGGACGTACAGGATCAATCTTACGAATATCGTCTTGCGCAATGGAGTGGAACTTATGAGCTTTCACTCACCCCAATTAACCGGCATATTCGGTTGATGACGGTGAGTCCCGAGGACTATCATGTACCGGAATCGGCGGATCAAGCCGCGTTTGATGCGGATCAACTGCTTATGCCGCTGGTTGTGCGTTCACGGTTACCTGGAGATACCATGAAAGTGATGGGATTAAACGGAAGCAAAAAGGTGAAAAATATTTTCATCGATGAGAAAATCCCCCCATCTGTCCGTCCACGTATTCCTGTGGTATGTGATGGAGCAGGTCATATCATCTGGTTACCGGGTGTTCGACGGTCCAATGTGGCTCCTGTCAGGGAGGGCACTTCCGCAATCCTGTACATGACTGTAGGCGATTCAGCGATTCAGGGGTAGTGGTTATGGTTCAGGTAAGGCTTTCATAGTATAACTTAGGAGGTTCGCACAGTTGCAGAACGACATTCAGGAAGTATTGATCAGTGAAGAAGAAATTCAGAGTAAAGTCAAGGAATTAGGCGCAACACTAAGTGCCGAATATGCAAATCGCAATCCTTTGGTCATTTGTGTGCTCAAGGGTGCGTTTATATTTATGGCTGATTTGGTTAAAAACATAACGGTACCTGTTGAAATGGATTTTATGGCGGTATCCAGTTATGGCGCTTCAACCAAGTCATCAGGTGTTGTCAAAATCATTAAGGATCTGGATGTATCCGTTGAAGGACGGGAAGTTCTGATTGTCGAAGATATTATCGACAGCGGACTTACACTCAGCTATCTGATTGAACTGCTAGAAAACCGCGGTGCCGAGTCGGTGCGTGTGGTTACGCTGTTCGACAAGCCTTCAGGCCGTAAAGTTGAGTTGGAAGCTCATTACACAGGCTTTGACATTCCTGACGCGTTCATCGTTGGTTACGGTTTGGATTTTGCGGAGAAGTACCGGAACCTGCCCTATATCGGGATTTTGAAGCCGGAAGTCTATAGTAGCTAATATCCTGCCCGACCCAAGCCTTGAGCTGTTCTTGGCTTCTGTTGAGAAGCCATGTCGGGCTATGTTAAAATAATTAAAGTGTCTCGAGAGGAGGTAGGGGATGAATCGGTTCATCCGGAATTCTGGTTTTTATTTGATTCTTTTTTTAGTTGTGGTGGGGATAGTCCAGTTCGTCAGCAATGGCGGCGAAGCCACCGATAATCCTAGATATGATCAGTTGCGTGCAGCGATCAAAGCCAACAATGTCTCTGAATTGACGGTTCAATTCAACGGTCAAACGTATCTCGTGACCGGTCAATACAAGAAGGCACCTGATGGCGCCAAATCAGAAAATTTCTCAACGTATATTCCTCCTACGGATGAGGCAATTAGTGAGCTTGTAGCTGCAAGTGAAACTAACAATTTCCAATATCATCAGGAGCCAATGAAAGGTGACAGCATCTGGTTGACGTTGCTGACTTCCTTTATTCCTTTGATCATTATGTTCCTGCTGTTCTTCTTCCTGTTTAATCAGGCTCAAGGCGGCGGCGGTAAAGTAATGAACTTTGGTAAAAGCCGTGCTCGTCTCTACAACGAAGAGAAGAAGCGGGTTACATTTGAAGATGTTGCGGGTGCTGACGAAGAGAAACAGGAACTTGTTGAGGTTGTAGACTTCCTCAAAGACCCTCGTAAATTCGCAGCTGTAGGTGCACGGATTCCTAAGGGCGTGTTGCTCGTAGGCCCTCCAGGTACCGGTAAAACATTGCTCGCTCGTGCCGTAGCCGGTGAAGCGGGTGTACCATTCTTCACTATTTCAGGTTCCGACTTCGTGGAAATGTTTGTCGGTGTCGGTGCATCACGTGTACGTGATTTGTTTGAAAATGCGAAGAAAAATGCCCCGTGTATCATCTTTATCGATGAGATTGATGCTGTAGGACGTCAGCGTGGTGCTGGTCTCGGTGGTGGTCACGATGAACGTGAACAGACACTCAACCAGTTGCTCGTTGAGATGGACGGATTCGGAGTTAACGAAGGTATTATCATCATAGCCGCAACGAACCGTGCAGATATTTTGGACCCTGCCTTGCTGCGTCCTGGACGTTTTGACCGTCAAATTACGGTTGACCGCCCTGACGTAAGAGGTCGTGAAGCTGTCCTGAAAGTACATTCCCGTAATAAACCACTGACCAAAGATGTGAAGATGGATATCATCGCGAAGCGTACAACAGGTTTCTCTGGTGCGGATTTGGAGAATCTCTTGAACGAAGCGGCATTACTTGCAGCGCGTCGTAACCGTAAAGATATTTCCATGAAGGAAGTTGACGAAGCGATTGACCGTGTCATCGTTGGTACGGAGAAGAAAAGCCGTGTCATCAGTGATCGCGAGAAACGAATCGTTGCTTATCACGAAGCAGGTCATACCATTGTAGGGTACTTCCTCGAACATGCTGATATGGTACATAAAGTGACCATTATTCCGCGCGGACGTGCGGGTGGATATGTAATCATGTTGCCAAAAGAAGACCGTATGCTGGTTACCAAGCAGGAATTGCTGGATAAAGTAACCGGACTTCTCGGGGGTCGTGTAGCTGAAGAATTGTTCATCGGAGAAATTGGTACTGGTGCATACAGTGACTTCCAGCAAGCGACAGGTATTGTTCGCAGCATGGTTATGGAATACGGTATGAGTGAGAAATTGGGACCTATGCAATTCGGAAGTTCACAAGGACAGGTATTCCTTGGTCGGGATATCGGTCATGAACAGAATTACTCGGATTCCATTGCTTACGAGATTGATCAGGAAATGCAACGCTTTATCAATGACTGTTATGAGAAGTGTAAGGACTTGCTTGTTAAACATTCAAAAGAGATGCACCTGATCGCTCAAACTTTGCTTGAGGTTGAGACTTTGGAAATGGATCAGATCAAGCAATTGATCGAAACAGGTTCTTTGACTCCAAAAGCAGAGAATGACAATGATGGTGAAGGCACACCAACTGAAGGCGGAGAGCCAATCATCGACACCATCGGTGATGTGCGTGTTCGTATTCAAGGTAAAGATGAAACGCCTGAGCCACCAGCCGGAGATATTCCAAACGAAGCTCCGAATCTGGAAAAGGGTAATAACAATAACCCGGATGATGGCGGAACGAAGCCAACGTCTTAATGCACAATACATCTGGCTATGATAGCAGGTGAAATCAAGAGAGCCCTCGAGGCTCTCTTTTTTTATCCATTATTTTAAAAGAGGATAGATAAAGATAAACGGGAGTTAGATGGCGAACCAGTTAGCAAACAGGTGGTTACAGCGCTGTTCCGGGCCTTTTTCATTTATTGACAGAGTCGTGAACGTTGTGTAAATTAGTTGTTAAACCGCTTGTGATTCGTTTCTCAAGCGAAGATAACGACTTAGGTTAGCCCACGAAACAGCGCATGACGCTGTCCCGATAAAGGAGAGGATCACAGGTGGAAGCTCTGGCTTTAGAGCGCAAGGCTGAGATGAACCGCGAGCTGCGTGAGCGGCTTATGGTGTTGAAGAAGGAACGAAATGCCATTATTCTTGCCCATTATTATCAACGTGACGAAGTACAGGAGGTTGCCGACTTCCGTGGAGATTCATTTCTGTTAGCCCAGAAGGCAGCACAGACAGATGCGGATGTGATCGTTTTCTGTGGTGTTCATTTTATGGGTGAAAGCGCTAAAATTCTGGCGCCAAATAAAACAGTTATTATCCCGGACGAACGTGCGGGCTGCCCAATGGCAGATATGGTGAATGTGGATGGACTACGCAAATTGAAAGCACAACATCCTAATGCCAAGGTGGTTACGTATATCAATTCCTCGGCTGAGATCAAAGCAGAGACTGACATCTGTTGTACATCGGCGAACGCAGTCCGGGTTATTCAATCGGTGGATTCCGACGAAATTATCTGGGTACCGGATAAAAACCTGGGACATTATGTGCAGCAGCATACAGACAAGAAAATGATTATCTGGGAAGGTTACTGCAACACTCACGATATGCTCACAGTCAAAGATGTGGTGGAGATGAGAGCCAAGCATCCAAATGCAGAGTTTGTTGTCCATCCAGAGTGTCGCCCTGAGGTTGTAGAGATGGGTGATTTTGTAGGCAGCACAACAGCTATTCTGGAGTATTGCAAAAATTCATCAGCGAAGGAATTTATCGTAGGTACCGAAGATGGTACAGGATATCAGCTTCGTCTGGATAGTCCGGATAAACAGTTCCACTTTGCTACCAAGTTCCTCGTATGTCCCAACATGAAGGTGAACAACTTGAAGAAACTGGTGAAATGCCTGGAAACGATGAAGCCGCAAATCTACGTGCCACCGGCCGTTGCCGACAAAGCCAGAGAATCACTAGAGCGCATGTTGTTGGTAAAGTAGGATGCGCTACTCTTGCTCCAAGACAGGTGAATAACATGATACCGCAATATTTAGTTGATTTTGATCTGTCTGCGCTACCCATGGTAGAGACGGATGTACTGGTTATAGGCTCAGGAATTGCTGGTTTGTTTACCGCCATTAAGGCAAGTGAACAACAACGTGTATTAATGATCACGAAGAAGTCTTTACTTGAAAGTAACACCAGATATGCGCAGGGAGGCATCGCTGCGGTTATTGCTGAGGATGATTCACCTGCTTACCACTTGCAGGACACACTTGTAGCAGGAGCGGGCTTATGCCGCTCCGAAGCGGTAGAGGTATTGGTGAATGAGGGTCCGGACGGAGTGAAGGAACTGATTCGTTTGGGTACTTTATTTGATCTGGAGAACGGCGAGTTGGCGTTGACGCAGGAAGGTGCGCATAGCCACCGCCGTATTTTGCATGCCAACGGAGATGCAACAGGATATGAGATTGTACGTGCGCTTGCTGTTGAAGTGAATGAACATCCCGGGATTGAAGTATGGGATGAGCATTTTGTTGTTGACCTGATTACAGATCGAGATCGAGGGGAATGCATTGGCGCTCTGGTTCAGAAGGATGACGGATCCCAAGTGTTCGTTAAGGCACAGGCAACTGTTCTTTGCTCTGGTGGGGCAGGACAACTGTACCGATACACGACGAATCCGGATGTAGCTACTGCCGATGGTGTAGCCATGGCCTATCGGGCTGGGGCTATTGTTCGTGACATGGAATTTATCCAATTCCACCCCACCTCTCTTTGTTACCCTGGGGCCCCGCGCTTCCTTGTGTCAGAAGCCGTACGTGGCGAAGGAGCATATTTGCGCAATGTGAAGGGTGAGCGCTTCATGGATCGTTATCATACCCAGCTTGAACTGGCCCCACGCGATATCGTGGCACGAGCGATTGTTAGTGAGATGGAGTCCACCAACAGTACCTTTGTGTATCTGGACATTACACATGAACAGCCAGAGATGATCAAGCATCGGTTCCCTACCATATATGAGACTTGTATGCGTTATGGATTAGACATGACAACGGACTGGATTCCCGTTGCACCTGCTGCCCATTACATGATGGGTGGAGTGAAAACGGATTTAAGTGGAGAGAGCAGCATCTCCCGATTATTTGCTTGTGGCGAGGTGTCTTCTACAGGAGTGCATGGAGCCAACCGTCTGGCAAGCAACTCCTTGTCAGAAGCGATTGTATTTGGCCGGAGAATTGTTGATCGCATTCAATCACTTTCCCCGCTCGGTTCATTACAAGTAAGAGGGGCTGCGCATTCATCTGTGGACATGAATAACAAGATCAATAAGATCACGGAAGAGCAAAAGCCGGTATCCGAAAGACGTTTACGATTACAGAAAATGATGGTTCGTCAGGTAGGCTTGCGCCGGAATGGTGAGGACCTGCAGAAGGCCATGGACAAGCTGCAACAGGAATTGCAATTTTTTGATCAGACACTCATGCATAAGGAAGAGCTGGAGTATGCCAACCTTCTGACCTGTGCCTGGTTAGTTACCAGCGGTGCATTACATCGCGAGGAGAGTCGGGGGGCTCACTATCGTGAGGATTTCCCGGCACGTGATGATATCGTGTGGCAGAAGCATAGTCTGCAGCAGCGAGAACAAGCGATTGTGGAGGAATTGATGTCATGATACTGAATGGATATAATGAAGGGCTTATCGAATCGATCAAAAACTGGCTTCGTGAAGATGTTGGTGCAGGTGACGTTACAACAAGTGTGACGATCCCGGCAGGCAACCAATCCAAGGCCATTATACACGCCAAAGACAATGGTATTATTGCAGGCATGACCGTAGCTGAACTTGTATTTCAAGTCGTTGATCCTGATCTTGTATTTTCACCGAAGGTAACAGACGGCGACAAGGTTGCCCATGGCACGATTTTGGCCGAGGTAGAGGGAAGTACACATTCACTGCTTACGGGGGAACGACTGGCACTTAACTTGCTGCAACGTATGTCCGGAATAGCTACGCGTACGCGTGCCTACGTGGATGTGCTGGATGGTCTTGAGACCAGGCTCGTGGATACACGTAAGACAACGCCGGGCCACCGACTACTTGAGAAATACGCAGTGCGCGTGGGTGGCGGAGCGAATCATCGATTTGGACTGTACGATGCCGTTATGATTAAGGATAACCACATCAAGGGTGCAGGCGGAATCACCGAGGCGGTACAGCGTGCGCGAACCGTTATCCCACATACGATGACGATTGAAGTGGAGACTGAAAATCTGGAGCAGGTGAGAGAAGCCTTGCAAGCCGGGGCAGATATCATTATGCTGGATAACATGCATCCAGAGCGGATGCGTGAAGCGGTTGAACTTATTCGTGAACAGGCTCCTCATGTGAAGGTTGAAGCATCCGGTAACGTGTCTCTTCAGACCATTCGTGGTATTGCAGAGAGTGGTGTGGATGTAATTTCGGTTGGCAGGTTAACCTATTCCTTTGAGAGCCTGGATATTAGTCTGGATTTAAATGAAAAGAAAGAGGGGTGAACCTCTTTGATTCTAGTTGTAGACGTGGGGAACAGCAATATGGTGCTCGGCGTATATCAAGGCCGGGAATTGCTGCACCACTTTCGTCTGAGTACATCACGTCAGTCAACAGTGGATGAATACGGCGTATTGATTTATAATTTATTTCATATGTCCGGCATCAGGGCAAGTGACATCGAAGGTGTCATCATCTCATCTGTGGTTCCGCCACTGGTGAATGTAATCGAAGCGATGTGTGAGAAGTATGTAGGCAAAAAAGCTTTGCTCGTTGGGCCTGGTATCAAAACTGGCTTGAATCTGCGATACGAGAACCCTCGTGAAGTGGGTGCAGATCGTATTGTTAATGCAGTGGCAGCCGTTGAGAAGTATGGCGGCCCTCTCGTCGTGGTCGATTTTGGTACCGCAACGACCTTTGACTGTATTGACGAGAAAGGTCACTACCTGGGGGGAGCTATTGTACCTGGCATTCAGGTCGCCACTGAAGCGCTCTATGAGCGGGCATCCAAGTTGCCTCGTATAGAGCTGGAGAAACCTAAAAAGGTCATTGGCCGTAATACTATTCATGCTATGCAAGCGGGTATTATATATGGCTATGCAGGGCAGGTAGATGGTATTGTAGAACGTATTCGCGAGGAGATGGGAGCGAAGCCCCGAGTTATCGCGACGGGTGGTCTCGCTACACTTATCGCAGAAGAAACCCGTAGTATAGAGGAAGTTGATCCGCTGCTTACGCTTGAAGGGCTGCGTATTATATATGAGCGGAACCGGGAAAGGTGAGCATAGTGACGGCATACAGCGGGCTGAGATTACAGCTTAAGTGTTGTGCCGTTTTTTCTGTGTTACGACTATTATGGCGATACGCCAAAGGAGGCTGAATGACTTGGAAAACAACAACAAGCATGACCGGTTAATTCGTGGTACAGCAATGAATGGAAAGGTAAGAGCCTTTGCTATCCAGACTACGGAACTGGTTGAGGAACTACGCAGAAGACACGATACGTTTCCCACGGCTACAGCTGCCATGGGGCGTACGGTTACAACAGCAGCCATTATGGGTGCAATGCTCAAAGGTGAAGAGAGGTTAACGGTACAAGTCAACGGTGATGGGCCCATTGGACAGATTGTAGCTGATGCCAATGCGAAAGGCGAAGTACGAGGATATGTTTCTAATCCGCATGTACATTTGCCAAGCAATAGTGTGGGAAAACTGGACGTTGCAGGCGCAGTTGGAACGGAAGGTTTCATCAACATAACGAAGGATTTGGGACTGAAAGAGCCATATCGTGGCAGTGTGCCTATTATTTCAGGAGAACTGGGCGAAGACTTCACGTACTACTTTGCTCAATCGGAGCAAACCCCTTCTGCTGTAGGCGTTGGTGTGCTCGTTGATACGGATAATTCCGTTATTGTCTCAGGTGGATTCATTATGCAGCTGTTGCCGGGATTGACAGATCCAGAGATCACGGCGATCGAAAACGCCATTAGTACGTTGCCGCCAGTGACGACGTTGCTGGAGCAGGGACTTGAATTGGAAGAGTTGCTTCGCCGATTGTTGCCAGATGTACAAGTGATGGAAGGATTGGATATTCATTTTAGCTGTGAGTGTTCACGTGAGCGGGTAGAGAAGACACTAATCAGCCTGGGCCAAACGGAGATGGAGCAATTAATTGAAGAAGAGGGCCAGGCTGAAGTGGTCTGCCAATTCTGTAATGAAGCCTATGACTTTAACAAAGAACAACTTGAGACCATCCTAGAGCAAGCCAAGAACTGATCTATGCGGGGACGGGATGCGGAATGACAAGACAGGAAAAAGGGTTGTGGACGGCTGTAATTGTCTTGACGCTAGGTATGCTGGTCATGGGTAGTGTGATGGCTATGCATGGTCTCAGACAGGGCAAAGACGAGGCAGATGCATCCCATGATGCTAATACGGAAGAAGGAAGCACCGTAGCGACGATCAACGGAGAAGTTATCACGGACAAAGAGTGGACCGATGCGCTGAAAAGACGCTATGGCAGCGAGTTATTACTCCAGATGTTAAACCGTAAAGCAGTATTTGCCGAAGCAATTGAACGCAAGCTGACAGTCACTCCCCAAGAGATTGCAAGAGAACTTGCCGCCGCGATGGATGGGTACGATTCAGAGAAATCATATTTTGACGAAATGAAGTCTCAATTGGGCCTGTCGAAACAGGAACTTGAGTTGGAAGCCGGCTACAGGCTGCTGCTTGAGAAAATCGCAACGATCGGCATACAGATCAAGGATGCAGATATTGAGCATTACTGGACTGAACACCGTGAGGATTACGTTTCCCCCGAGAAATATGACTTGTCCATCATCGTAGTGAAGGAAGAAGATGAAGCCGATTCCTTACTGGATGCGTTGGAGAAGGGGGAGGACTTTGAAGAAGCTGCTCGCAAGCAATCGACAGACAGCTTCTCTCGTGATGCTGGTGGCAGGCTGGGATGGATTGAGCGCAATGATCCATTCCAGTCAGAAGAAATCCTTCAACTTGCTGCCGGGCTGGATATAGGCGATATTGCTGGTCCAGTTCAAGTGGAAGAGGGCTATGCTATTATCAGACTTAATGATAAAGAAGAACGCCAGGTGCAGTCGGCCGAAGAGGTTCGTGAGGAGATTCGAATGCAACTGGCTCTGAGTCAGGCTGATCCGTTGCCGCAGGTAGAGCAAATGTTGCGTAACAAGTATGAAGCCGTAATCCTGTCCGAGATTCCTGCCTCCTGAATGCAATGGAAAATATTGTATCGTACTACTGCATCTTGATAAAAATACTCTGTCTGCGGTCTTAGGGCCTAAGGCAGAGTATTTTTTTTGAGTACTCATATTGACAATAAGGGTTAACGTTGATAAGATGAAAATAATAAATACCTACTCGTTTACTCGGATATAAAATATTTATTTATGAACAAAGAAACTTTCGGAAACCTCCACCCTGTCTAGAAATCTTAGCAGTAAGGGATAGGATCAACAGGATTTCCGCAGTTCTTCTATAACAGCTAGAGGCTACCGGCCGCACAGTATAGGTTAACAGGACTCAAGTTTTATTCATCCACTAAGGAGGGCATTCATATGGCTAAAGTAGTTAATAACGTAACAGAACTCATCGGAGGTACTCCGCTTGTTCGTCTGAACCGTATCGTACCTGAAGGCAGTGCTGAAGTATTCGTGAAGCTGGAGTACCAGAATCCAGGTTCAAGCGTGAAAGACCGTATCGCAATTAGCATTGTGGAAGAAGCGGAAAAAGAAGGCAAGCTGAAACCAGGTGATACCATTATCGAAGCAACAAGTGGTAACACGGGAATTGGACTCGCGATGGTGGCTGCAGCCAAAGGCTACAAGTCCGTTATTGTAATGCCTGAGACGATGAGCTTGGAACGTCGCAACTTGCTTCGTGCATATGGTGCTGAGCTTGTGCTTACACCTGGAGCTGAAGGTATGAATGGTGCTGTTAAAAAAGCCGAAGAACTGCTGAAAGAAAACCCATCCTATTTCATGGCTGAGCAATTTAAAAATAAAGCCAACGTGAAGATCCACCGTGAAACGACTGGCCCTGAGATTGTTGAAGCAATTCAATCTGTAGGCGGTACGTTGGATGCTTTCGTTGCAGGAATCGGTACAGGTGGAACAATTACAGGTGTAGGGGAAGTGCTGAAAGAAGCTTTCTCTGGTATTAAAATTGTTGCAGTTGAGCCAGCAGCTTCGCCAATTCTCGCAGGCGGCAAACCAGGACCTCATAAGATCCAGGGGATTGGCGCCAACTTTATCCCTGAGATCCTTGATCAGGAAATCTATGATGAGATCATTCACATTGAGAATGATGATGCCTTTGAGACCGCTCGCCAAGTAGCGAAGGAAGAGGGCATTCTGTCTGGTATTTCTTCCGGTGCGGCGATCCGTGCAGGTCTTCAGGTTGCGAAACAGTTGGGTGAAGGCAAGCGCGTGGTCGTAATCGTGCCAAGTAACGGCGAACGTTACCTCAGCACACCTCTTTACAACTTCGAAGGCTAAGTCTACAAATGACAAAACCAATCCTCCTTGCCCGTATGACGGGTATGGAGGATTTTTGGCGTAATGCTTTTAAAAGGGGCGACGCTTTAGTATACTATCAGACAATAGAACTAGCGACAGATGGAGGGCGGCACACCGCAATGACACACCTGATGACAACATACGCCGACTGGATGGAGTGGGCTGAACAAGGCTGGACCATGATGCCCTATATCACAAAGTCGGATGAGGGACCGTATCATGGCGGTTTACCGTTATCGTGGGAGGCAGCCTGGGAGCAGGCATCACCATACGCAATTGTGCTGGAGAATGGCAAAGGCGGGAGATATACATTTCTGGGGTTAGACCCCGTATCCGTTATTTCCGGTAAAGGTCAAGAATCGGTTATTCATGATGTGACGCAAGGAACCACCTCGACGGACAGCGGTAAGCCGCTTGATGTATTGAAGAGATGGACTGCCCCATATAACGCACCCAAGGTTAATGGGGCTCCAGACTTTGGGGGTGGATACGCAGGTTATCTCAGTTACGATGTAACAAGATCATTGGAGAAGCTTCCAGTCTTGGCTGAAGATAATCCGGCTCTACCGGATTATTGGTGGATGCGCTTTGAAGAAATATGGGCGTATGACCATGAGCAACAGGCACTTTTCTGCATGGTTCATCTGGCTATAGAGCCTAACCGGAACGAAACGGATATCCGTAGTCTATATTCAGCGGCAGAAGCACGAGCGACAGCGATGCAGAAACGTTGGCTTCATATTATGGGGGCTGCACAGGCTGAGGAACAACAACATGCACTGGAACGCCGCAACAAGCAGGTCAATCGTACCCCGCAGCCTGAAGATGCGGAAAGGGAATCGGAAGGATGGGAAACCTCCTTTCCCCAGGAGGACTTTGAACAAGCTGTGCGTACGGTACAGGAATATATCAGGCAGGGCGATGTGTTCCAGGTGAATCTGTCCTTAAGACAGGAAAAGCGTCTTCATTCGAGCGCTGAGCATATTTATGAATGGCTGCGCCTTGTGAATCCATCACCATATATGGGTATGCTGCGTAGTCCAGACTTTCAACTGGTAAGTGGTTCTCCCGAACTTCTGGTCAAAGTGGAGAATGGCAAAGTCAGTGCACGTCCCATCGCAGGGACCCGAAGAAGGGGCCGGGATGAAGCAGAGGACAAAGCTATGGCGGATGAACTGCTCAGCAGTGAGAAGGAACGGGCGGAGCATATTATGCTCGTTGATCTGGAACGGAATGATATCGGACGGATTGCAGCCTATGGTTCGGTTCATGTGCCTGAATTGATGACCATCGAGAAGTATTCCCATGTCATGCATCTCGTTTCCCAGGTGGAAGGCAGGCTGGCAGAAGGGTTATCCGTATTTGATGTGATCGCTGCGACATTCCCGGGTGGAACGATTACAGGAGCCCCGAAAGTCCGCACCATGGAGATTATCGAGGAACTTGAGCCTGTGCGGCGTGGGCCTTATACGGGTTCCATCGGGTGGATGGATTACAGTGGGAATATGGAATTGAACATCGTCATTCGTACACTTGCCATCAAGGATGGTATTGGCTATGTACAGGCGGGTGCAGGTATTGTTATTGATTCCGATCCATATCGGGAATACAAGGAATGCCGCAACAAGGCAAGAGCGATGATGAGAGCTGTGAATTACAGCGAAGAGGCGGAAGCAAGCAGAGCTATTGAACAAGAACAAGCGGAGCGAACAGAAGCTGTTAATCAAAAATAAAACGAAGCAACCGTCACTTTCATTGACGGAAGATGAGGAGGAGCAGGCATATGATACTGGTTATCGATAATTACGATTCTTTCACGTATAACCTGGTTCAATATCTGGGTGAACTGGGCGAGACGGTGGAAGTTCGCCGCAACGACGAGATTGATCTGGCAGGCATAGAGGCACTGGCACCTGATCATATTCTGATCTCTCCGGGCCCGTGTACACCGAATGAAGCGGGCATTAGTCTGGCAGTCATCGATCATTTCAAGGGAAGCATTCCGATCTTTGGTGTGTGCCTGGGGCATCAGTCCATTGGACAAGCGTTTGGTGGCAATGTCATTCGTGCGGAGCGCATGATGCACGGCAAAACATCCGAGATGCACCACAATGGGACATCGGTCTTTGCCGGATTGCCATCTCCATTCACAGCTACCCGTTACCACTCCCTGATTGTCGAGCGCAGCAGCTTGCCTGACTGCCTGGAGATTACAGCGGAGACAGCTGAAGGTGAGATTATGGGTTTGCGCCACAAAGAATATGCGATTGAAGGGGTTCAATTCCACCCGGAATCCATTATTACAGACCATGGTCATCAGATGCTTCGTAACTTTTTGTCCCAACAAGTGAAGGTTTAACATGCAATATGCCGCGATAAACGGAGAGTTGGTCAATATGGCGGCGGCCGTGGTTCCTGTAACGGATCACGGCTTTTTGTACGGACTTGGACTGTTTGAGACGTTCCGGACGTATCAAGGTGTCCCATATCTTTTGGAACGGCATCTGGAGCGCATGGCTTCGGGGTGTAAGGAACTTGGCATTCCTTTTACAACGACCGCGGCAGAGGTGACAGGTTGGCTTCAACGTTTGATGGATGCGAACGGACTTCGGGATGCGTATGTGCGATACACGGTATCAGCCGGTGAAGCACCGCTAGGCTTACCTTCTGGTGATTATTCGAAGCCAAATCATATTTTACTGGCAAAAGCATTACCTGAACCTTCTCCCTCTTTATATGAGAGCGGCAAAATGCTCCAACGGTTGTCTACACCTCGCAACACGCCCGAAGGAGCAGTTCGGTTCAAGTCGCTACATTACATGAACAGCATTCTGGCGAAACGGGAGCTTAATGGATACGGGCAGCATGTGCAGGGTGCGGAAGGGTTACAATTAACGCGGGATGGCCATATAGCGGAAGGGATCGTCAGCAATGTGTTTTGGGTACGGGAAAATGTTCTCTACACGCCAGCACTCTCAACCGGCATTCTGCCGGGTATCACGAGAGCTGTGGTAATGGAGATTGCCTCGCAGCAAGGAATCCCCTGCATAGAAACGTTAGCTTCCTGGGAGGATCTCCTGCAAGCAGATGAAATATTTCTAACCGGCTCGGTGGCCGAACTGGTTCCGGTGACAACTCTGCGGGATCAGGACGGAGCCGAAACGATAATTAGCAACGGACATATAGGCCCGGTTACAGCAGTCCTTCTGGGTATGTACCGGCAGAAAGCGGGGTATACTTCATGACACTTACACCTGTCATCTATGAACGGAACTATACATGGGGGCCAGCTGAGTTGAAGCTGGGTACAAGAACACAGATTATGGGCATTCTTAACGTCACGCCTGACTCATTCTCGGATGGTGGACGTTATACCAACGTGGAGCTGGCGGTTGCTCATGCCAAGCAGATGATGGAGGACGGGGCGGACCTGATTGATATCGGCGGGGAGTCCACCCGGCCAGGTTCAGATGTCGTGGGCGCCGATGAAGAGCTTAGCCGGATTATTCCGGTTATTGAAGCATTGCATCAGCAAGCCCCGCACATTCCGATATCGGTAGACACGTATAAGGCCGATGTTGCACGTCAGGCTATTCTGGCCGGTGCTCATATTATTAATGATGTGTGGGGTGCCAAGACAGATCCAGATATGGCCCGCACGGCAGCAGAGCTGGGGTGTCCCATCATTTTGATGCATAATCGGCAGGATCGGAATTACACCGATTATCTGAGTGATGTCGTCAGTGATTTGCAGGAGAGTATACAGATTGCGTTAACAGCCGGCGTGAAAGCAGATCAAATTATCCTGGACCCGGGCATTGGTTTTGTGAAGGATCTCGGAGAAAATCTGAAGCTCATGTCATCGCTCGGTTTGCTCAATGAAATGGGGTATCCCGTTCTGCTAGCCACCTCACGCAAAAGATTCATCCAGAACACCCTGAATGTCGGGGCGGATGATGCGCTGGAAGGAACCGCTGCGACCGTTGCATTTGGCATTGCCCAAGGCTGCCAGATGGTTCGGGTTCATGATGTGAAGCCGATTCGGCGGACGGCAGATATGTGTGATGCCATGTTATATGCTTCTCCGGGTATACGGAGGAAATAATGCTGGCGGGTCCCTGGTGACCCGTCCAGTGGAAGCGCAGCGTTTTTCAAAGGCGAAGCAAAAAGATATCTTCAAATAGATAAAAATTTCAATATATAGAGGGCAGGCGGATCGTATGGATAGAATGGTTATGCATCGAATGGAGTATTACGGATATCACGGTGTATTTGCCGAGGAGCGGAAGCTAGGGGCACGTTATTATATTGATCTGGAGATTGACATGGACCTGGGTGAGGCTGGGCGTAACGATGATCTGACCAAAACGATCAATTATGCGGAGATCCATGAGCTGGTAAAACAGATTGTAGAGAATAAATCATTCCAGTTAATTGAAGCTTTGGGCGAACATATTGCATCTTCTTTACTAGACACTTATACTATTATCAATGCATTGACAGTCAAGGTGACGAAGCCACATCCGCCATTCGATATTCATTTTGGGGGCGTAACGGTAGAGCTTCGCCGCACAAGAAAGTGAGAACCGATCATGATTGCACATTCGACCTCTGAATCTTCAGAGGCTTATATTGCTTTAGGGGCCAATTTGGGTGACCGGGAACAGACGTTGCTTGAAGCATTGTCTTTGCTCGATGAACACCCTCATATATCCGTTCTGCGTTGTTCAGCGCTATATGAGACGGAACCTGTAGGATATGTAGATCAGCCTGCGTTTCTGAATATGGCAGTCGCCGTACAGGTGATGCTGACACCGGAGCAGTTGCTTACAGAATTACTGGATATCGAGAATCGGCTCGGCCGTGTTCGTGATATTCGCTGGGGACCGCGCACCGTTGATCTGGATCTGCTCTGGATGCAAGGTGAGACGCGAGATACCGAATTGCTTCAATTGCCTCATCCCCGCATGGGAGAACGGGCTTTTGTGCTAGTCCCACTGTCGGATATCGTACCGGAGGGCGAGACTTCAGGTTTGTATACCTTTGTACACTCATCGTTGTCTGTACTGGATGGAAAGGATGGAATACAGCTTTGGAAAACATGCAATTGGCCAACCGAATCCGGGCATTCCGGAAGCTGAAAGGTTTAACACAACATGAACTTGCGGCCGAGACCGGCATCTCGCTGGCCATTCTGGGAACCATTGAACGGGGAAACCGTAAGGTATCACAGCAAGAGCTCGATCGAATTGCTGGTGTGCTGGCAATCAGTATCGAGGAGTTGCGGGGCAACTAGGACCGTTTCGGTTTCGCCATGTTACAACAACCAAGACACTGATCGAACTTTACATCGTGATATATACAGAATTAAAAAAGGAGTGGAACGACTACCGTGCTTAACATTGGTGGCATTGAAATGAAAAACCAGGTCGTACTTGCGCCGATGGCTGGCGTATGTAATCCGGCTTTTCGTTTGATCGCAAAAGAATTCGGAACAGGCCTCGTATGCGCGGAGATGGTGAGTGGCAAAGCCATTGTCCATGGCAACCAGCGTACACGTGAGATGTTGTTTGTAGATGAGCGTGAGAAACCGCTGAGCCTTCAGATTTTTGGGGGAGATCGTGATTCCCTCGTAGAAGCAGCCAAAATCGTGGACCAAGAAACCAATGCAGACATCATCGACATTAACATGGGATGCCCTGTGCCAAAGGTAACGAAATGTGATGCTGGTGCACGTTGGTTGCTTGATCCGAACAAAATCTATGAGATGGTATCCGCTGTTGTGGACGCGGTGGAGAAGCCGGTGACGGTCAAGATGCGTATCGGCTGGGATAACGAGCATATCTTCGCGGTGGAGAATGCGCTCGCGGTTGAACGTGCTGGTGGACAGGCGGTAAGTGTACACGGCCGTACCCGTGAGCAACTCTATACAGGCACAGCTGACTGGTCACATATCAAAGATGTAAAAGAAGCTGTCTCTATCCCAGTGATCGGCAATGGTGATGTCCATACACCAGAGGATGCACGCCGTATGCTGGATGAAACGGGTTGTGACGGAGTTATGATCGGTCGTGCCGCCCTGGGTAACCCATGGATGCTGTATCGTACCATTCAATACTTAAGCACGGGGGAATTGCTTCCTGACCCGAATGGCGAAGAGAAGATCCGTGTTGCCATCCTGCATATGGATCGCCTGATCGCATTGAAGAATGAGACAGTTGCCGTACGCGAGATGCGCAAACATCTGGCTTGGTATTTGAAAGGTTTGAAAGGATCTGCCCGCATCAAGGACGTTATTATGGAAGGAACCAAGCGGGACGAGATGGTACAGATTCTGGAGAACTTTGTGAGTCAGCTGAAAAGCGAAGGTAATTTGGAGTCAGAACCGGTAATCGCCGGAAATGCATCTTAATTATAAAACGCATCTGTAAAACGTTTACACCTATAGGGGACGTAACATTGACTTTTCGAGATCGTTCCCCTATAATTTCTCAGTATAAATTCGCCATGTGCGTTAATAAGGCTATAGCATCAGGAGGAATATTCTATTTCTCTGGAGAACTTCATATAGTTTTGAAGATGTATGCGAGCGGAGCTCTGTAACAAGCACTGATTCCGTTGCCGTACAATCAAATTTATTCCCATGACAGGAGAATCGGTTGAGATGAGCGACAAGGAAGTTATCCTTACACCAGAAGGACTCAAGAAGCTGGAAGAAGAATTGGAAACATTGAAATCAGTGAAGCGCCGCGAAGTGGCTGAACGGATTAAGGTAGCCATCGGGTATGGAGATATCAGTGAAAACTCTGAATACGAAGACGCGAAGAATGAGCAAGCTTTCATTGAAGGACGTGTAATCACGTTGGAGAAATTGCTTCGTAACGCGCGGATTATTAACAGCGACGAGATTGATACCGATGCCGTAAGTGTGGGTGCAACCGTCACTGTAGAAGATTTGGAGTTTGGCGACATCACGGAATATACGATTGTAGGTACCGCGGAGGCAGACCCGCTTCAGAACAAGATATCGAACGAGAGCCCTGTAGGTAAAGCGATTCTCGGCAAGAAAAAAGGTACAGTTGTTGATGTAAGTGTACCTGCTGGCGTAATTCAATATAAAATTATGGACATTAAAAAGCTATAGCAACGAAGCAGTTGGGCACGGTAAACAAAAGCTTCCTTAGGGAAGCTTTTTCAACATTAGAGGAAAAACGTCCTTTCACGATGCCTGCAATGTAAATAAGGAGATGAATACAGATCATGACGGATGAAGTCTTGAATCAGGAAACCGAACTTAGCGAGCTTTTACAAATTCGCCGTGACAAATTGGACGAGCTCCGCAAATTGGGAATCGACCCTTTTGGCCAAAAATACGTACGTACCGAAGAAGCCGGCTCCATTCTGAAGAAGTATGAAGAACTGACCAAGGAAGAGCTGGAAGAGAAGCACATCGAAGTCAGTATTGCCGGACGGATTATGGCGAAGCGGGGAATGGGTAAAGCAAGCTTCGCACATATTCAGGACCTGAGCGGCAGAATCCAGATCTATGTTCGTCAGGATAGCGTGCCTGAAGACAAGTATGCGGCATTTAGCCTGCTGGACCTTGGCGATATCGTTGGGGTAACGGGTGTGATCTTTAAGACCAAAACAGGTGAAACTTCTGTCAAAGTGAAAGATCTTGAAGTGCTGTCCAAATCGCTCTATCCGCTTCCGGATAAATTCCATGGTCTCACCGACGTAGAGCTGCGTTACCGCCAGCGTTATGTTGACCTGATTATGAGCCCGGACGTACAACAGACCTTTATCGCACGTTCCAAAATCATTCAATCGATGCGTCGTTACCTGGATTCCCTTGGATATCTGGAAGTGGAAACACCTACGTTGCATACCATCGCAGGAGGAGCGGCAGCACGTCCGTTCATTACACATCACAATGCGCTGGATATGGAACTGTACATGCGGATTGCGATTGAACTTCACCTGAAACGTCTGATTGTTGGCGGACTGGAGAAGGTATATGAGATCGGCCGTGTATATCGGAACGAAGGGATGTCCACACGTCACAATCCGGAATTCACAATGATTGAGTTGTATGAGGCATATGCCGACTACAAGGACATTATGCAATTAACGGAGAATCTGGTAGCTCATATTGCACAGGAAGTACTGGGTACGCAAGTAATCCAGTATGGAGATTATGAAGTAGATCTTACGCCGCAGTGGCGTCGTGTTACGATGGTGGATGCAGTTAAGGAAGTTGTGGGCGTAGACTTCTCCGTACACATGACGGATGAGGAAGCACATAACCTGGCGAAGGAACATAAGGTTCCGGTTGAAAAACATATGACATTTGGTCATATTCTGAACGCGTTCTTTGAAGAGTTTGTGGAAGAGACGTTGATTCAACCGACATTCATTATGGGACATCCTCTTGAAATCTCACCACTTGCGAAGAAAAATGATGTAGATCCGCGCTTCACGGATCGCTTCGAATTGTTCATCGTTGGACGTGAGCATGCCAATGCCTTCACAGAGCTGAATGATCCAATCGATCAGCGTCAACGCTTTGAAGCACAGATGCTGGAGAAAGAACATGGGAACGACGAAGCTCATGAGATGGATGACGACTTCATCCGTGCGCTCGAATATGGTATGCCACCAACAGGCGGATTGGGAATCGGGGTGGATCGTCTGATCATGCTGCTTACCAACTCCCCGTCGATTCGTGACGTACTGCTCTTCCCGCACATGCGTCCTCGTACGCAAGATTAAATAAGGAACGTAGTATACGTTCATAATAGAAGAGGAACCTGCCGTTCAGTATCATGCTGGGGCAAGTTCCTCTTTAGGTTTACATAGACGCTAAAAATAAAGTTGTCAGAAGGCCGTTGCTCACAGCACACCATTAGGGTAGCATCGCGTCTTGAAATTGTTAGATTAACCTGTACGTATTTTTGTTAAAAGAGGTGCCCTTCATGCAGTTCAGGCTTCACTTTGCCAAATTCTTATCTCCTCCGTTAATTCTGGTCGGTGGTTTTCTGCTTATCATTGCGATTGGAACGGTGCTTCTCATGTTGCCAATCTCCAACCAAAGCGGTATGCATTTGGCGTTTATTGACGCGCTCTTTACATCAACCTCTGCCGCATGTGTAACTGGACTTGTCGTTGTGGATGTAGGGACGACCTTTAATTTGTTTGGTCAGTTCGTCATTATGGTATTAATGCAGCTTGGTGGACTCGGATTCATGACCATGGCTACTCTCTTTGCACTTGTATTGGGCAAGCGAATTTCACTCAAGGACAGGTTATTACTCAAAGAAGCCATTAATGCAGATAGTATGGAAGGGATAGTACGCATTATCCGCAAGGTGTTGATTTTCTCCTTTACCATTGAAGGGGTGGCGGCTGTCATATTAGCACTGCGCTGGGCAACAGAGATGCCTTTGAGTCAGGCCGTATACTATGGATTATTCCACTCTGTTTCATTGTTTAATAACGGCGGATTTGATCTGTTTGGTAACAGCTTCCAATACTACACTGGAGATTGGATATTCAATGTGACCGCTTCTGTGCTCGTTGTCTCTGGTGGACTGGGTTTTGTTGTATTGAATGACCTGTTTGAGTATCGCAAACGTCGCCGTTTATCTCTTCAGTCCAAACTGGTGCTGTCTGTATCCGGAGCGCTGATCGGTATAGGAGCGATTGTCTTGTTTGTTTTCGAATTCACCAATGGACATACACTGGCTTCACTCACATGGAGCGAGAAGATCTACGCGTCCTTCTTCCAGTCTGTCTCTACACGTTCGTCGGGAACGAGCACAATCGATATCACGGAGATGAGGCAGGCTACCCAATTCTTCTTCATTCTGCTGATGTTTATCGGAGCTTCCCCTGGATCGACCGGGGGCGGAATCAAGACGACTACATTCTTGATCATGATTGGTGCAGTGTATGCCATGATTCGGGGGAATAAGGATATTGTGTTTTTCCGCCAGCGTGTTCCGAAAGAACTGCTGATGAGGGCTTTGACCATTATTATGGTTTCTCTGATCATATTCATGATCGTGGTGATGCTTCTGCTTACGACAGAGGATGCGCCATTCCTTTCACTGATGTTTGAAGCTGCATCCGCAATCGGTACCGTGGGTCTTTCTGTGGGAGTGACTGATGAGTTGACCAATTGGGGAAAAATCATTATTACCTTTACCATGTTTGTAGGTCGGATTGGGCCATTAACCATCGCGTATGCCCTTCGTCCGCGCAAAGAGAAGAAACTGTATCGTCATCCGGAAGGCCGGATCATTATCGGATAAAAAGAAAAACCGTCAGACATTCAGAACTAACTCCTGTTATCGTAACGGGCCTTAGTCACAACGAATGTGCTGCGGTTTTTTTTGGTTTAACGGCACAAGGAAGCAAGATGTAAGGTGAGAACATCGTCCATAAGCTTGGCATTCATCTGATCCGGTCTAAGCACGGTATGTATGCCTAAGCCATCCACCAGTGCATACAATCTTTCAATCTCCAGTTCTTTGTCCAGATCGGTTCTGGAGAGGTCGAGCTTTATCAGGTAGGTGATAACAGAGCCTACGGCTTGTCTGAGTTCATCATATACGGTATTAGCAAGTTCTTTGAGTGTAGGATCGGTTTTCGATCTGGCTGTAAAAGCGTACCACACCTCCATTTCGGCCAGTTTTTCTTCCGTGTTTGGTAAGAATTCAAGCAATAGGCATTTCATATTGTGCATGGGAGGACCGGTAAAGGACATTTTTTGGACTCGATGAGACACCCGTTCAGATACCAGATTCATGGCATATCGTAGTAGTTCCGATTGAGTAGAAAAGTAGTGGCGCATTGAGCCAACCGAAACTCCAGCTTCTTCAGCGATATTCCGAACAGAGGCTTGTTCCATGCCATCTCTTCGTATAATACGCCAAGCTGCCTCGGCCACGAGCACGCGCTGTTTATCATGATCAACAATTTTAGGCATAGGCATATTATATCACTGTTGATTATTATAGTACATGCGTGTTAAATTATATTTAATACATATGTACCAAAAAGGAGGGGCTGAAATGATTGGTTATTTCATTATAGGTTGTGAGATTGCCTTTTGGGTGTTTGTGTTCACGGGTCTGAGTGTCAGGTATCTCCTTGGCATGAAGCGGTTAGGCATCGGTTTGTTAATGGCAACGCCGGTTATCGATCTGTTATTGCTGGTAGCTACAGTCATGGATCTACAGCGAGGAGCTACAGCAAGTATGATTCATGGTATAGCTGCGGTGTATATAGGGGCAAGCATTGCTTATGGTCACCAGATGATCGCTTGGGCGGATCGATATTTCCTATATTGGTTCAAGGGTGGAGAAAACCCTCGCAGCATCAAGTTATATGGTAGAGAGCATGCGAGTCGTGAACGTAGTGGATGGTTTAGACATCTATTGGCTTGGGCTTTAGGAAGTGCTTTTTTATTCGCCATGATATGGTGGATTGGAGATGCTGAACGTACAGCTGCCTTCAATAATCTGATCAGAGTGTGGGGAATGATACTCGGAATCGATTTTCTGATAAGTTTTAGTTACAGTTTATGGCCAAGAAAGGTTCCTGCTAGGAATGTTAAACATTAAAGTGAAAATGGACGTGCGTATGAACTTGCTAAGTTGGGAGAGTACCATATGTACGTCTGTATTAAATCAAACCGATTGTTAATATAGTTTCAAAAAAAGACTTGCATTCAATAACTGTACATGGTATATTCTAATTCCGGCCAAGAAAACACGGTTTACACGGTGCGGCGAGCGAATGAAATAAGCTTCGAAAGAAACTTAAAAAAGAGCTTGCAAAGTTGGTTCGGATGTGATAAGATATAAAAGTTGCTGAAGAGAACAACATTCGGTAACAAAAATAAGTTTGATCTTTGAAAACTGAACAACGAGTGAGTAAACATTCTGCTTGCAGAATGAACGCGAAAGTTTGAAACAAGCCTTGGCTTGGATCGACTGGAGCACAAATGAGATTTTTAATCTCGTCAGATTCAAAATGAGCTTATCGCTCTTTTCAATACTTTATTGGAGAGTTTGATCCTGGCTCAGGACGAACGCTGGCGGCATGCCTAATACATGCAAGTCGAGCGGACTTGATGAGAAGCTTGCTTCTCTGATAGTTAGCGGCGGACGGGTGAGTAACACGTAGGCAACCTGCCCTCAAGTTTGGGACAACTACCGGAAACGGTAGCTAATACCGAATAATTGTTTTCTTCGCCTGAAGGAAACTGGAAAGACGGAGCAATCTGTCACTTGGGGATGGGCCTGCGGCGCATTAGCTAGTTGGTGAGGTAACGGCTCACCAAGGCGACGATGCGTAGCCGACCTGAGAGGGTGATCGGCCACACTGGGACTGAGACACGGCCCAGACTCCTACGGGAGGCAGCAGTAGGGAATCTTCCGCAATGGGCGAAAGCCTGACGGAGCAATGCCGCGTGAGTGATGAAGGTTTTCGGATCGTAAAGCTCTGTTGCCAGGGAAGAACGCTTGGGAGAGTAACTGCTCTCAAGGTGACGGTACCTGAGAAGAAAGCCCCGGCTAACTACGTGCCAGCAGCCGCGGTAATACGTAGGGGGCAAGCGTTGTCCGGAATTATTGGGCGTAAAGCGCGCGCAGGCGGTCATTTAAGTCTGGTGTTTAATCCCGGGGCTCAACCCCGGATCGCACTGGAAACTGGGTGACTTGAGTGCAGAAGAGGAGAGTGGAATTCCACGTGTAGCGGTGAAATGCGTAGATATGTGGAGGAACACCAGTGGCGAAGGCGACTCTCTGGGCTGTAACTGACGCTGAGGCGCGAAAGCGTGGGGAGCAAACAGGATTAGATACCCTGGTAGTCCACGCCGTAAACGATGAGTGCTAGGTGTTAGGGGTTTCGATACCCTTGGTGCCGAAGTTAACACATTAAGCACTCCGCCTGGGGAGTACGGTCGCAAGACTGAAACTCAAAGGAATTGACGGGGACCCGCACAAGCAGTGGAGTATGTGGTTTAATTCGAAGCAACGCGAAGAACCTTACCAGGTCTTGACATCCCTCTGACCGGTACAGAGATGTACCTTTCCTTCGGGACAGAGGAGACAGGTGGTGCATGGTTGTCGTCAGCTCGTGTCGTGAGATGTTGGGTTAAGTCCCGCAACGAGCGCAACCCTTATATTTAGTTGCCAGCACTTCGGGTGGGCACTCTAGATAGACTGCCGGTGACAAACCGGAGGAAGGTGGGGATGACGTCAAATCATCATGCCCCTTATGACCTGGGCTACACACGTACTACAATGGCCGGTACAACGGGCTGCGAAATCGCGAGATGGAGCCAATCCCAACAAAGCCGGTCTCAGTTCGGATTGCAGGCTGCAACTCGCCTGCATGAAGTCGGAATTGCTAGTAATCGCGGATCAGCATGCCGCGGTGAATACGTTCCCGGGTCTTGTACACACCGCCCGTCACACCACGAGAGTTTATAACACCCGAAGTCGGTGGGGTAACCGCAAGGAGCCAGCCGCCGAAGGTGGGATAGATGATTGGGGTGAAGTCGTAACAAGGTAGCCGTATCGGAAGGTGCGGCTGGATCACCTCCTTTCTATGGAGAATCGTTTCCTGCAACGGAAACATTCAAATAAGCAGGTTCTTAGAACCTGCGACAGCGATTCATTTTGGTCCATCACTTCGGTGTGGATGAAATGAAGAGCACAAGCAACTCACTCGTTGTTCGGTTTTGAGAGCTCAAACTCTCAAAACAGCTTGCTTTTGCATGGAGCTTGTTCTTTGAAAACTAGATATCGAAACGAAACAAACGCGAATTAGAACATTCCTTTTTAGCTGAACTTGTGTTAAACAAGTTTAATAAATTGGTACTTAATTGCTTTTGCGATGGTATTGGATGGGAGTGACTTTTGGCTTTGGACGTAGTCCAAAACAAGGGAAGCGAGCAGCCAAAACCGGAGCAAACTGGTTAAGCTACTAAGAGCACACGGAGGATGCCTAGGCGCTAGGAGCCGATGAAGGACGTGGCGAACAACGAAACTGCCTCGGGGAGCTGTAAGCAAGCTTTGATCCGGGGGTGTCCGAATGGGGAAACCCAGCTGGGGTAATTTCCAGTTACTCACAACTGAATACATAGGTTGTGCAGAGGCATACCAGGGGAACTGAAACATCTAAGTACCCTGAGGAAGAGAAAACAATAGTGATTCCGTCAGTAGCGGCGAGCGAACGCGGAGAAGCCCAAACCAGAGAGCTTGCTCTTTGGGGTTGTGGGACGTCTCACATGGAGTTACAAAGGAACCGGTTAAGCGAAGAGGTCTGGAAAGGCCCGCCAAAGAAGGTAAAAGCCCTGTAGTTGAAAGTCTGTTCCCTCCGAGACGGATCCCGAGTAGTGCGGGGCACGTGAAACCCCGTATGAATCCGGCAGGACCATCTGCCAAGGCTAAATACTTCCTAGCGACCGATAGTGAAGCAGTACCGTGAGGGAAAGGTGAAAAGCACCCCGGAAGGGGAGTGAAATAGAACCTGAAACCGTGTGCTTACAAAAAGTCAGAGCCCGTTTTAGGGGTGATGGCGTGCCTTTTGTAGAATGAACCGGCGAGTTACGTTCCCGTGCAAGGTTAAGGTGAAGAGCCGGAGCCGCAGCGAAAGCGAGTCTGAATAGGGCGACTTAGTACGTGGACGTAGACCCGAAACCGGGTGATCTACCCCTGTCCAGGGTGAAGGTGCGGTAACACGCACTGGAGGCCCGAACCCACGCATGTTGAAAAATGCGGGGATGAGGTGGGGGTAGCGGAGAAATTCCAATCGAACTCGGAGATAGCTGGTTCTCCCCGAAATAGCTTTAGGGCTAGCCTCGGAAAACAGAGTCGTGGAGGTAGAGCACTGATTGGGTGCGGGGCCCGCAAGGGTTACCAAGCTCAGTCAAACTCCGAATGCCATAGACTTACTTCCGGGAGTCAGACAGTGAGTGCTAAGATCCATTGTCAAAAGGGAAACAGCCCAGACCATCAGCTAAGGTCCCCAAGTGTGTGTTAAGTGGGAAAGGATGTGGAGTTGCACAGACAACCAGGATGTTGGCTTAGAAGCAGCCACCATTGAAAGAGTGCGTAATAGCTCACTGGTCGAGTGACTCTGCGCCGAAAATGTAACGGGGCTAAACACACCACCGAAGCTATGGCTTGATGCTTTGCATCAGGGGTAGGGGAGCGTTGTATAAGGGTTGAAGGTGTACCGTAAGGAGCGCTGGACATTATACAAGTGAGAATGCCGGTATGAGTAACGAAAAGATCAGTGAGAATCTGATCCGCCGAAAGCCTAAGGGTTCCTGAGGAAGGCTCGTCCGCTCAGGGTAAGTCGGGACCTAAGGCGAGGCCGAAAGGCGTAGTCGAAGGACAACAGGTCGAAATTCCTGTACCACCGTAAGCCGTTATGAGCAATGGGGGGACGCAGTAGGGTAGTGACGCGGACTGATGGATGTCCGTCTAAGCAGTAAGGCTGATGTGTAGGCAAATCCGCACATTGTAAGGCTGAGCTGTGATGGGGAGCGAAAATTGTAGTAGCGAAGGTCATGATCTCACACTGCCAAGAAAAGCCTCTAGCCAGGTGAAGGTGCCCGTACCGCAAACCGACACAGGTAGGCGAGAAGAGTATTCTAAGGCGCGCGGAAGAACTCTCGTTAAGGAACTCGGCAAAATGACCCCGTAACTTCGGGAGAAGGGGTGCCCCGGTAGTGTGAATAGCACGAGGGGGCCGCAGTGAAAAGGCCCAAGCGACTGTTTAGCAAAAACACAGGTCTGTGCGAAGCCGTAAGGCGAAGTATACGGGCTGACGCCTGCCCGGTGCTGGAAGGTTAAGGGGAGTGGTTAGGGAGTAATCCCGAAGCTGTGAACCGAAGCCCCAGTAAACGGCGGCCGTAACTATAACGGTCCTAAGGTAGCGAAATTCCTTGTCAGGTAAATTCTGACCCGCACGAATGGCGTAACGACTTGGGCGCTGTCTCAACGAGAGATCCGGTGAAATTTTAATACCTGTGAAGATGCAGGTTACCCGCGACAAGACGGAAAGACCCCATGGAGCTTTACTGCAGCTTGATATTGAATTTGGGTACGATCTGTACAGGATAGGTGGGAGCCTTTGAAGCAGGAGCGCCAGCTTCTGTGGAGGCAACGTTGGGATACCACCCTGATCGTATCTAGGTTCTAACCTGGTACCGTAATCCGGTGCGGGGACAGTGTCAGGTGGGCAGTTTGACTGGGGCGGTCGCCTCCTAAAGAGTAACGGAGGCGCCCAAAGGTTCCCTCAGAATGGTTGGAAATCATTCGAAGAGTGCAAAGGCATAAGGGAGCTTGACTGCGAGACCTACAAGTCGAGCAGGGACGAAAGTCGGGCTTAGTGATCCGGTGGTACCGCATGGAAGGGCCATCGCTCAACGGATAAAAGCTACCCTGGGGATAACAGGCTTATCTCCCCCAAGAGTCCACATCGACGGGGAGGTTTGGCACCTCGATGTCGGCTCATCGCATCCTGGGGCTGAAGTAGGTCCCAAGGGTTGGGCTGTTCGCCCATTAAAGCGGTACGCGAGCTGGGTTCAGAACGTCGTGAGACAGTTCGGTCCCTATCTGTCGTGGGCGTAGGAAATTTGAGAGGAGCTGTCCTTAGTACGAGAGGACCGGGATGGACGTACCGCTGGTGTACCAGTTGTTCCGCCAGGAGCACCGCTGGGTAGCTATGTACGGACGGGATAAACGCTGAAAGCATCTAAGCGTGAAGCCCCCCTCAAGATGAGATTTCCCAGTATGTAAGACCCCTTGAAGACGACGAGGTAGATAGGCTGGGGGTGGAAGTGCAGCAATGCATGGAGCTGACCAGTACTAATCGGTCGAGGGCTTATCCAATAGCAAGTGATAATTCGCAGGTTTCGTTTCGAATCTAGTTTTCAGAGAACGATCTCTGAAATGTAAGCACAGCTATGCGTTTGGTGGCGATGGCGGAGGGGTTCCACACGTACCCATCCCGAACACGACCGTTAAGCCCTCTAGCGCCGATGGTACTTGGACCGCAGGGTCCTGGGAGAGTAGGACGCCGCCAAGCGAAGAACCACTGCCGATGTTATTCGGTGGTGGTTTTTATTATATAGATTTATTAAGCAGTTTGGGATTGAAATACAGATTGAATTTGGTAATTTATCAGCACAATAGGATGTATAAAATTAACGTTATTCGATACGAATTGACGTTTTTTTGCGTAATAAATAGACTTGTCCGCTCTGGAAAAACAGTTGTGTTCATCAGGCAATACACCTGATATAACCAAGTACTTTTCCTTGACAGTCTAAATATCGCTTTGCTAAGATGGCAATAATAAATTTTTCAGAAAACGTATTTTCGGCGTAAAATACAGCCTGGAATCTTCGGGTTTTGGACCGTAAAGCTGAGCAAACATAAGGAGGAACACTTGCGTGTGGGAAGATAAATTTGGTAAGGAAGGCCTCACCTTTGATGATGTATTGCTAGTGCCACGGAAATCCGAGACACTGCCTAAAGAAGTAGATGTATCTATTCGTTTGAGCGATACTGTAAAGCTAAATATCCCTTTGATCAGTGCGGGTATGGATACAGTAACTGAAGCGACATTGGCTATTGCCATTGCACGTGAAGGCGGCATCGGTATTATCCATAAAAATATGTCAGTTGAACAACAGGCAGAAGAAGTAGATCGTGTTAAACGTTCGGAGAGTGGTGTTATTACGAATCCATTCTCACTGACGGCAGATCATCTGGTATCTGATGCGGAAGCAGTAATGGCGAAATATCGGATCTCTGGTGTACCTATTATTGAAGGAGATCAGAAGCTGGTTGGTATTTTGACTAATCGCGATTTGCGTTTTATCCATGATTACGGCATCAAAATTAGCGAAGTCATGACTCATGAGAATCTGGTTACCGCTCCTGTTGGCACTACACTGCAAGAAGCTGAAGGTATCCTTCAGAAGCACAAGATTGAGAAACTTCCATTAGTTGATGAGACAAACACGTTGAAAGGTCTTATCACGATTAAAGATATTGAGAAAGCCATTCAATTCCCTCATGCAGCCAAAGACGCTCAAGGACGTTTGTTGGTTGGTGCAGCAATTGGTATTTCCAAAGATACATTTGAACGTGCAGATGCTTTGGTACAAGCTGGTGTCGACCTGATTACGGTAGACTCGGCTCACGGACACCACATCAATATCATTGAAGCTGTACGTCAGCTTCGCGAACGTTTCCCTAGCCTGACCATCGTTGCAGGTAACGTCGCTACTGGCGCTGCCACTCGTGACCTGATCGAAGCAGGGGCTTCGGTAGTCAAAGTGGGTATTGGTCCAGGTTCGATTTGTACAACACGTGTTATTGCTGGTATTGGTGTACCTCAAGTAACTGCAGTGTACGATTGTGCAACAGTGGCACGCGAATATGGAGTTCCGATTATCGCGGATGGCGGAATTAAATATTCTGGTGAAATTACGAAGGCACTGGCTGCAGGCGCACACGCGGTGATGCTGGGAAGTTTGTTTGCCGGCACAGCGGAAAGCCCGGGGGAAACTGAAATCTTCCAAGGACGTAGCTACAAAGTATACCGCGGTATGGGTTCAATGGCTGCAATGAAACAAGGTAGTAAAGATCGTTACTTCCAAGATGATGACAAGAAACTGGTTCCGGAAGGAATCGAAGGTCGTGTCGCTTACAAAGGACCATTGTCTGATACGATCCACCAACTGATTGGTGGTCTGCGTTCGGGTATGGGATACTGTGGTACAAGTAACTTGGAGCAACTTCGTAACGATACAGGCTTTATCCGAATTACAGGTGCGGGACTTCGCGAAAGTCATCCCCATGATGTACAGATTACCAAAGAAGCACCTAACTACTCGTTGTAATCTGAAGAGAGTTAATTATTTCCAGGGCAGGCTCGGTGATTTTCACCGGGTCTGTCTTTTTTTGCAGATACCCCTGTGATAGAATAGAACAAGCGGTGACGATCCAAGGGTGGATTAAGGCGTTGCGGCGGCTATTTGACGTGAATCTATGAACATGCTTTTGAAAAGCAAATGCAGTGCCAGAAAAGGCTGCCAGTTAAACAGAAGCGCGGACGTCCTTTTTTACATAAGCATTTGGAAAATGCGGACTAAGTGACAATCGATAACGAACTTTAGGAGCAATAATATTGCTCGTTCGATACAGCGCATATAGCACACATCTCATACATCAAACACGCAGGTTGGGGAACAAGAAAATCGCAGCATAAGCTGCACTGAAGCAATTAACAATGCTTTGGATCGAAGGGAGTATTCATCATTGAAAGCCAAACACATGAATAAAAAGAAACGCCAAATGCTCAAAAAGAGCGTAGCCTCGGTAATGCTAATTAACATGCTTTGCATGTCTGCAGTCATGCCGGTCATGGCTGCTGCGGATAACTCCGGTCAGGTTCTAACTGCTGCGGCAACAACAACGAAGACGGAGAAAGCCGTACAGGTGCCTGGGGTAGACTCACTTGGGCTTGAGGTTAGATCAGCGGTGCTAATGGAAGCATCAACGGGACAGATTCTACTAAATGTCGATGCGGATAAAGCGATGCCACCTGCAAGTATGACCAAGATGATGACAGAGTACATTGTCGCAGAACAGGTCAAACAAGGTAAATTCGGCTGGGACGATATTGTAACTGTTAAAAAGAATGCTGCACAAAGTATCGGGTCGCGAATTTTCCTCGCGGAAGGTGACCAGCACACAGTTAAGGATCTCTATATTGCAATGGCTGTTGGCTCTGCCAATGATGCTACGGTTGCTTTGGCTGAACATGTTGCTGGTTCGGAAGAAGCTTTCGTGAAAATGATGAATGATGAAGCGAAGCGTATGGGCATGAAGGATACCTTCTTCATCAACTCTTCCGGTCTCGACCGAGCAGATATGCCTGCTGATTTCCGCCCAGCTGAAGACAAGGAAACGGTGATGTCCGCTCTGGATGCTGCAATTCTATGCCGATATATCATCATGGATCACCCGGACTACAAAGATTTCACAACGATTCAATCCTATAAGTTCCGTCCCAATGATAAAGCTCCAATTATCAATTACAACTGGATGCTGGAAGCGAATGAAAATATAACCAATTTCAAAAGCTATGCCTATGAAGGTCTGGATGGAATGAAAACAGGCCATACCACGAACGCAGGTAATAACTTTACAGGTACAGCAGAACGTAACGGTATGCGTCTAATTAGTGTCGTTATGGGCACAGATTCGGAATCCGCACGTTTCAGAGAAACTAAAAAGGTATTGGACTATGGATTTAACAACTTTGAAGTGAAACAGGCTGTTGCAGGCAAGACCAAAGTGACGGGCTGGGAAGCGGTACCTTTGAAAAAAGGGAAAGAAACAACCGTTCCTGTTGTAACAGATAATGCGGTAAGTTTCGTTGTACCCAAAGGTACTCAGAACCTGGATGTGACGTTCAAAGCCAACGTAACTGAGGCTGACAAGTTGGTAGCACCACTCAAGGCAGGTACAAAGGTTGGTACAGTAACGTACACGTATAAAGCAGATGGAATTGAGCCACAGGAAAAAACAGTGAACTTGATCACTGCTGAAGAGGCTGAAAAAGGCGGATGGTTCCGTTTGTTCTTCCGTGCCGTGAAGGATTTCTTCGTGGATCTTTTTGACGGAATCAAAAACTTGTTCTAACCCTTAGCAGACTTCATGGAAAGAGTATGATCATGATTTTATTGCTTACATGGTCATATCATTGACAAAATACAAGTTATTCCGACCGGATGGATTGTATATTTACAATTTTTCCGGTAAAATATCAAGTTAGAATTCACGTATGATGAAGTGAAAAAGTACAATGTTCGTTTACCGTATGCAAGATCGTGGCTGGTAAGAGAAGGGGAATGAGCGTATGAAGATCGGCGTTTTAGCACTTCAAGGAGCTGTCACAGAGCATATTCGAAGTATTGAACGTGCTGGAGCAGAAGGTATAGCTATCAAACAGGTTCAGCAATTGGAAGACTTGGATGGTCTTATCCTTCCTGGTGGGGAAAGCACGACGATCGGTAAACTGATGCGCAAGTATGGGTTTATGGATGCCATTCGGGCGTTTGCTGCTGAGGGCAAACCGGTATTTGGTACCTGTGCTGGCTTGATCGTTATGGCTAAACACATTGCAGGGCAAGAAGAAGCTCATTTGGAGCTAATGGATATGACAGTATCCCGAAATGCATTTGGACGGCAGAGAGAGAGTTTTGAGACGGATTTGCCAGTCAAAGGTATTGAGGAAACGGTAAGGGCTGTATTTATACGGGCGCCCTTGATTGAGAGTGTCGGAGACCAGGTGGAGGTTCTCTCCACATACAAGGATGAGATTGTTACGGCTCGTCAGGGACATTTGTTGGCTTGCTCCTACCATCCGGAATTGACGGATGACTATCGTCTGCATACTTATTTTGTAGACATGGCCAGATCCTACAAACACACGGTAGACTCTAAATAATGCATGATGTACAACCTATGATCTCCCGGTCATCGGATCACTTCCCCAGAGGCCGTGTAAGGCCACTGGTTGGCAGTTGCATCTGAACGGATGCCTTGATGTTGCCTGTATCTGCTTCATAGCGGGAATCGCAGCGGAGGGTGACAAGGGGGATATAGGTTGTTTTTTGGGTTACAGGTTCCGATAAGTATATAGTAAGGTGTATACAATAGAGTTCTGAGAATGGATTTAACATAAGGCTTCACGTTGTGAGGTTATTTAGGAGGGGTATATCGTGCTTGATGTGAAAATATTGCGGAATGAGTATGCACGTGTAGAAGAAGCGTTGACTAAACGTGGCAAATCGCTGGATCTTATCGCTGGATTTACCGAGATGGATGCCAAGCGTCGGGAGTTGCTTCAAGAGAGTGAAACACTGAAGAGTCGTCGGAATACAGTCTCCGCGGAAGTTGCTAGACTGAAGAAGAATCGTGAGAATGCTGATGATCTGATTGTGGAGATGCGTGAAGTCTCTGATCGAATCAAAGCCATGGACGAGGAAGTTCGGGAACTGGAAGTAAAGATCAATGATCTCACAATGGCGATTCCTAATATTCCTAACGAAAGCGTACCAATTGGAGCTTCTGAAGACGACAATGTTGAGATTCGTCGTTGGGAAGAGCCGAAGTCATTTACTTTTGCACCAAAAGCACACTGGGAAATTGCGCAGGATCTCGATATTCTTGATTTTGAAGCGGCTGCCAAAGTAACAGGTTCACGTTTTACCTTTTATAAAGGATTAGGCGCACGTCTGGAACGTGCATTGATTAACTTCATGATGGATCTTCACAGCGATCAACATGGATATGAAGAGATTCTGCCTCCATACATCGTTAATCGGGATAGCTTGTTTGGAACAGGTCAACTGCCCAAGTTTGAAGAAGATCTGTTCAAGTTGAAAGATACCGAATATTATCTGATTCCTACTGCTGAAGTTCCGGTAACGAACTATCATCGCGAAGAGATTCTGAATGTAGATCAATTGCCGAAGCACTTCGTGGCATACAGCTCTTGTTTCCGTTCTGAAGCCGGTTCAGCTGGACGGGATACACGCGGCTTGATTCGTCAGCATCAATTCAACAAAGTAGAGCTGCTCAAGCTCTCTACTCCGGAGACTTCATATGAAGAGCTGGAGCAAATGACTCAAAATGCGGAGCGTGTGCTTCAATTGTTGGGCTTGCCGTATCGCGTCCTGACTTTGTGCACGGCAGATATGGGCTTCACTTCAGCTAAAACGTATGATATTGAAGTATGGTTGCCTGAGAGCGACACTTATCGTGAGATTTCTTCGTGCTCCAACTGTGAAGACTTCCAGGCACGTCGTGCCAATATCCGTTTCCGCAGAGAGCCAAAAGCCAAACCGGAATTTGTTCATACATTGAACGGGTCAGGATTGGCCGTTGGACGGACGGTAGCTGCTATCCTGGAGAACTATCAACAGGAAGATGGTACGGTTGTCATTCCTGAAGCATTACGTCCTTATATGGGCGGTGCAAGTGTGATTGCACATCGCTCTTAAGTAAGAGTTAGCTAACCTTCCTCATCAAAGGGAATACAAATTCAATCCGTCATTTTGGAATGGCGGATTGGAGTGTTTTGTATAACTGAAGCAGTTGTCTGATACGGGATCATCATTTTTAATATAAAAAGGTTGCATTATAATGTCGAGATGTGGTATGATACTTTTCGTGGCAAGTTTATAAAAGTTAATTTCCCTGGAGAGGTACCGAAGCGGTCATAACGGGGCGGTCTTGAAAACCGTTAGGGGGCAACTCCACGTGGGTTCGAATCCCACCCTCTCCGCCATACTACACTTATAACAAGGATTCGAGCGATTTCGCTCGGGTCCTTTTTTGCGTTGTGAGTTTGTCCGGCGTAGTGAGCATACAGGTTGGTAACCGACATATACGTTGCACAGTACAACGTTTATTTAGAATAGGGCTAACATGTATAAAAACATCTTCATCGCCGCACTTTATAGGAGTGGAGGTGGTAAGATGAACCGCGAGTTAAACATCGATCAGACAGAGCTTGTAGGGGCTTGGCAAGAACGTTTGCCTCAAGTCCTGAATGTTGGAGACCAGGCTCAGGTAATGGCCGATGAAGCCGATCAGCAGGCGATTCGGATACACATTGCTACAGCAGGGCACGAGATGTACTCTTTTGATTTCAAATGTGCATATGTCGATTCCCGTGAAGTCAGCGTACAGCTGATTGATGTGGAACGGGATGGACGGACGACGGATGAGCGTACAGAACCGATTCAGGAACTGGCTCACGATTATACACGGCACATTCATGAATGCGCCCAGTCGTTACAATCACAGACGAGATAATAGCCTGAAATCTGAAGGAGTGAAATCAATTGACTAAAGCCAAAGCGGGAGTAGACAAAAACCTGCAAAATGTAGTCGATGATCTGGAGCAACCTGCCGTAAACAGTCATCATGCCCAGCAAATTCAGCAAGATATTAATGATCGCCGTCATCAGGATGCACTGAATCATGACAAAACGGAAGATAGGGACCCATCCCATTCCTAACAATGATGAGGGGGCAATAATATGAGCAAACCAAAAACAATTCCCGTACCGGAAGCGCAAGCATCCGAACAGCATCATCATTCATCCAAACGCACTTCCATGCAGGAACCATTATCCGGTTCCAAAAAAGTGAAAAATCAAAATCATGTGGATCATTTGAACCCCCAAGGTTAATAGAAGAAACCAAATCACGCAAAAGTCCCTTGTTACCTAACAGGGGGCTTTTGCGTATTCATACATATATAAAGACAGGCACATGGTTATTCCCAAAGCTGACATAGGTCTTTGTAGCCATTTTAAAGAGGAAAGATCACATTTTTCCCAAATTAGGTTTCGGTATCTGGTGATATGGTATATCATTGATATTGAATTACTTTTTTGGGGTTATCACGAGAGGAGAGACAAAAATGACTAAACGTATGGGGGCGCTTCTTCTTACGTTGCTGTTAACCGTATCTATGGCATTGACAGCATGTAGCAGCAAGCAGGAACCAAAAGAGGCATTGAAGACGGCTGCAGCCAATGCTTCCAAATTAACTTCGTATGAGATGAGTTCCAACTTTACAATTAATGAATTGAGCTATAAACCTGGGGATGCTTCACAAACTGATCCTACTATGACTCAGTTTATGAGCATGCTGAAGGATGCTCAGTTGAATGTAACGGGTGTATACCAAAGTGAGCCAATGCAGACAGAGATGACTCTTGGCATCGAACTTAAAGGCGACATGGGGATGACCTTTAACATCCCAATGGTGATGACGGCAGAGAAACTCTATGTGAAAGTGCCGAATATTCCGTTCTTCCCGATTCCGGAGAACGTTGTAGGCAAATTCCTGGAACTTGACCTGAAAGAACTGGCTGAGCAAGAGGGTACGGAATGGAACCCGGATGCTATGGACGCAGCCAAAACGCAAAAGCTGAGCAACGAAGTTATGGACGCAGTGCTGAGCGAGTACGATCAAGCTAAATTCTTCAAAAATCTAGACACCAAAGATGCAAAACTTCCTGAAGGTGTAGATGCGAAGCAAGTTGTACAATTCTCGGTGAATAATGACAATGTTAAAGAAGCAGTTACTGTACTGGTAACAAAAGCTATGCCTAAAGTATTGGATATTCTGTCCAAAGAGGAATATCGTGAAATGCTGCAAATGGATCAGGCTGATATCGACAAAGCTAAAGAAGATCTGAAGATCACTGAAGCAGATCAGGCTGAAATGGCTAAAGACTTGGATAAATTGAAAGATGTTCTGACAATTAACCAATTCAACATCGATTTCGCATTGGACAAAAACGACTTCCCTGTATATCAAAAGATGGTCGCTGATGTGCTGATCAAGCCAGAAGGTACAAAAGACGAAGTGAAATTGGCATTTACCGGTTCCAATACGTACACCAAGATTAACGAAAAAGCAGCATTCAAAATCAACATCCCTACTGGCGATGACGTAATTACTATGCAAGAGTTCGAAGAATTGATGAACGCTTCATACGGATACTAATCTCGCTGAGTTCAAACCGTCTGTGATTCAAGTGAAGGATAATCTTCTTCCGCTTGGATACAGGCGGTTTTTTTATGTTAGACAGCATAAGAGGGGATATCCGCAGAATGATTGATCTTTGATTTTGAATTATGGCTGGGGACATACAAATAAAACCGCACTCTCTCCTACATAACTAGGGTAGTGCGGCTTTGAATATTGAATTTGTATCGTCTTGAATTGGGAATACAGACAGCTCTGTGGTGGAGCTTCTAAATTAATTAATCCGCAAGTTCATCCAAGTCTTCAGCAAGTACAGCATAGATCTGATGATCCTGATACTTGCCATTGATCTTGAGGTATTTGCGAGCCGTACCTTCAAACTGGAATCCATTCTTCTCTAATACGCGTTGCGAACCTTTGTTGGTGGGTAGTACCGCAGCCTGAATCCGATTTAACTTCAGTGCACGGAAGCCATAAGCTACGGCCAGTTTAACCGCTGCTGTCATTCGTCCGCCACCCTGATAATCCGGATGGATAAAGTAACCCATATCCGCATAATTGGCAACGCCCAATACGACATTGTTGATACTTACTTGTCCAATCAACAGGCTGTCTTTAATGGTATAGATTCCAAATTGATATCCTGTACCATCTTCTGCTGCCCTGACCCGATCCTCAATCCGCCGAGTCTGAACATCCAGTGTATAAAAATCATTCTCCCGCACGGGTTCTACAGCTTGATAGGGGACACGTGTAACCTGAATCAGGTCCAGATAGGATTGTGTATCCTGAGATGTGAGCAACCGAAGGCTTATGCCATTGGCTGTATCATAGAGTGTTAGTGCCATTGCAGCATACTTCCTTTCTAATTGGGATGTTTGTAGTCGGGGACTACTTTAACTTTTGGCGCAGACTTCTGAAAAATTGAGTTAGCATCGTGGAGCATTCAGGCTGGAGGATATCCGGGATCACCTCCGTGCGATGGTTAAAACGAGGCTCCTGTAGCAGATTCATCAGTGTACCTGCACAGCCTGCCTTGGGATCAGCCGTACCATAGATGACGCGGGGAACTCTGGATTGTACAATTGCACCTGCACACATCGGACAAGGTTCCAGTGTGACGTACAGGGAACAATCCAATAAACGCCAAGCCCCAATGGTCTCGCTGGCCTGACGGATAGCCACCATCTCTGCATGGGCGGTGGAATCCAGCGTAGTTTCACGCAGATTGTATCCTCGACCAATGATTTGGTTATTTTGTACGATTACAGCTCCAATCGGCACTTCCCCAAGAGCCTCAGCTTTGTAGGCCTCGGCAATGGCCTCCCGCATCCAGTGCTCATGCTGAGCTTCCTCAGATAAATGCGCAAGATCGGTCGGAAGAAAATGGTCAGTCATTACTATATAACTCCTTCCAAAATCGTTTATTCAGCGAACAAATATTCGGGTTGTTAACATGTTGTGCATAGAATTGTGGATAACCTTGTAGCTGCTCACATAGTTATAAACAAACTATCCACAAGCCTGTGGGTATGTGGATAAATACAGTGATTAATTTCATTGTAGAGTTCGAAAATGCAAAAAACAACGAATTTCGAGCTTTTCAGTCATTCGGTAACTTTTGGACACAGGTCAATTATCCTTTTCAAAAAGACATACAAGCGTTATGATGGAGATAGGTTTTGCCATATATCGCCAGAGGGTACAAGCCGAGAGGTGAACAAAAAAACTTGTCTATTAAAACGAAATTATCCATGATTATGTCGTGCTCAGTGCTCGTTATTTTAGTGTTGAATATCGCACTGAGTTATTATACTACAGAAGAGAATCTGAGGCAGGACAGTGAAACCAAGATGGTGCTCACTGCAAAGCAGATTGCAATTGCTGTCGAACAGAATCAATACAGTTCGGATTATGTAAAACGGCAGATTGGAAACAATCTGTGGCTTGCTGCTGTCATGGCAGCGGAAGAATTGGACCCGGATATTAATAATATCACAAATGAAGAACTTGTACGCTTGAGCCAAAAGGTCGGCGTCTCACATATTTCGTTAATGGAGCAGACGGATGATGACATCGTTGTTAGCCGCTCCTCAGATCCGAGAGAAATCGGGCTGTCCACCAAATCCATGACTTATTGGTATCAGGCCTTTAAGCAGTTGTTTGAAAAACAACAGGTGACGATTCCCCAAGGGCAGAAGTTGGAGCATTTCTGGTCAGATGGATTCGAATACTCGACATCCAGTCCTTCCGATATTGATATCTGGGGCTACTACCATGATGGAAAGAGAAACTACATAATCAATCCCTTCTATAATAATACGGAAGTTGATGACTATGTGAAAATCTCTAGTCCGGATGAGATTTTAAATAAAATTCGTGAGGTCAATCCCTCCATTCTGGAGATTACAGGCATCAATCCGTTGACTTTTGGCAGCCCGAACATGGGTGATGACGGAAGAGATTCTAACTATAGCAAGTTGAATAACAGACCGATTCGTTTTGGTA
Source organism: Paenibacillus sp. FSL K6-4396 (assembly GCF_038002525.1). Classification (NCBI taxonomy): domain Bacteria; kingdom Bacillati; phylum Bacillota; class Bacilli; order Caryophanales; family Paenibacillaceae; genus Paenibacillus; species Paenibacillus sp. FSL K6-4396. Next base: position 101,746 of record NZ_JBBOCR010000001.1, read on the forward strand.
CATACCAGTATGGTTCTACGGATGAGGATCATCGTGCTGTGGTGCGCGCCATTCGAACAGGGCAAAATGTATCTTTTGTCAGTGAAACGCACGAACAGAAGGTACTGAAGAGTTTTATTCCCATTTTCACACCCAATCAGTCTTCCTATGTGATCAGTATTGTCATGGACTATAAGCAAATATCCTCCATGGTATCTGAGCAGTTGGTGAGTCATGCCTCCATATCGTTGGTTTTGCTGGAGATTGTGATCTTTGGCAGCTATTTGCTCGCAGGGTATATTACACGTCCGATCCAATCCATACTGGGCAAAGTGAATGATGTAGCGGACGGGCACTTTGATTTCCGTCTGAAAGTACGGAGGAAGGATGAACTTGGCCAACTGGCCAATCGTATTAATGCCATGATACGTAATCTGGGCCATTATACGAGCCGTCTGAAACAGATGTATGAAGAGAATCGGGCGGTGAAAGAACATCTGGAGTCCATTATCAATCAGACTGCGGATGCCATTCACATTACGGATCTTGAAGGGAAAGTTCTGCGGGTTAACCGGGCATTTGAACAATTATATGGTTTTCGAAGTCGTGAGGTGGAAGGTCGTAATCTGAAGATCATCCCGCCAGAGGCAGAAGAAGAAATGAAACGCCAGCATGCCCAACTCGTTGAAGGGATGTCCATTACGTCTAACGAAACCACCTGGATGAAGAAAGACGGGACTAGGGTAGAGGTCAGTGTCAGTACGGCTCCGGTAAGAGACGAAGCTGGAGAGATTACTGCGCTCATAAGTGTCTCCAGGGATATTACAAGTCGTAATCGGATGGAAGAGCTACTCAGACGCTCTGAGAAGCTTACAACCGTGGGTCAGCTTGCAGCAGGTGTGGCACATGAGATTCGTAATCCACTGACCACGCTGCGCGGATTCCTGCAGTTACAGCAAGAGAGCAACAAGCTGAATCATCGTCATCTGGATCTGATGTTATCAGAGTTGGATCGCATCAACCTTATTGTTGGTGAATTTCTGATTCTGGCGAAACCGCAGGCGGTTCATTTTCAGAATCGGGATATTCGTTTTATTCTTGGCGATGTCATCTCGTTACTGGATAGTCAGGCGCATCTGCATGGTGTAGAATTTGTACTGCGTGCCTCATCCGATTCGGCTATGGTACACTGTGAAGAGAACCAGTTGAAGCAGGTATTCATCAATTTGCTGAAAAATGGTATGGAGGCCATGCCAAATGGAGGAAGCATCCACATCAAGCTCAAGCATGACGAACAGTCGAAACGCGTCAGAATTGAGATCAGGGATGAAGGGATCGGTATCCCGGAAGAGATGATGCCCAAGCTTGGGGAGCCTTTCTTTACGAATAAAGAGTCTGGAACAGGGCTTGGCCTGATGGTCAGTCAGCGCATTATTCAATCACATAAGGGCATGATGGATATTAAAAGCGTCATGAACAAGGGAACAACGGTTATTATTGAACTGCCTGCATCCGAGCAACAACCGGAGGTTATTGAGGTAGATCAAGTAACAGATGACACACTTACAGATGAAGAGAAATAGATGAGGTGAGATTACCTTTTGCGTATTAATAAATTTATTAGTGAAACAGGTTATTGCTCCCGGCGTGAAGCCGACAAGTTGGTGGATCGTGGGCTGGTAACCATTAATGGAGTTAAGGCTGAACTGGGCAGTCAGGCAGAAGAAGGCGACGATGTACGAATTAATGGCAAGCCGATCAAGGAAAAGAGAAAACACGTATATATCGCGCTGAATAAACCGATCGGGATCACAAGTACAACCGAGCAACATATTCAGGGGAATATCGTTGATTTTGTCGGGCACGATGAACGTATCTTTCCAATTGGGCGCCTGGATAAGGACTCAGAAGGTCTGATCCTGATGACCAATGATGGTGATATCGTTAACCGGATTCTTAGATCAGAAGGGCGCCATGAGAAAGAGTACATCGTTACTGTTGATCGATCTGTAACCCCGAGTTTCCTTAGAGGCATGAGCACTGGGGTGAAGATCCTGGGTGAAATGACCCTGCCTTGTACAGTGACCCGGATGACGGATCGAGTATTCCGTATCATCCTGACTGAAGGAAAGAACCGTCAGATTCGGCGGATGTGTAGTGCCTTTGGTTACGAGGTTCGTAAGTTGAAGCGCATTCGGATCATGAACATCCATCTTGGAGAAATGGCGACAGGTTCATGGAGAGAGCTTACCCCTGCTGAAAAAGCGGAGTTGGGCGGTCTGTTGGACTATTCACTGGAATAGTTGATTTGAGTTCGACTAATTAACTGATTGAAGCCCTGCTTTCCGAAAAGGAGCGCAGGGCTTTTTGGTGTAGAGAAAGCTGGTCAAATAGTACGGAAATATGTAGATGAACCAGGCATAAGTCTTATATAAACCCCAAAGACCGTTCTCCTTGTACCTGGAGAACGGTCTTTGGTTAATGAATCGCTGCAGGCCTCTAGTTTCCTCCGCCAACGGCTTTTACATTTGTATTGTTACTTTGATACTTCCGAATGATAGATACCTCTACGCGGCGATTCTGTGCCCGTCCGGCGTTGGTGTCGTTACTGGCAACCGGGTGATACTCTCCATAACCACTTGGTGTGAATTTGGAAGGGTCCAATTGTGTGTTCAGCAACAGGATTTTCAGGAAGTTGAGCGCACGGTCTGCACTCAGATCCCAGTTATCCTTATATTGGTTGTTCGAAATGGGAATATTATCGGTATGACCGGATACAACCACTTCGTATTCAGGAAACTCTTGCAGCATGCTTGAAATGGCTTTGGCTAGGGATCGTGATTCAGGCTTCACATCTGCTCGCCCTGAGGAGAACAGGGCGTTATCACTGATGGTGATTTTCAATTCAGACTGATTCAGCTTGGTGTTCAGCTGGTCCGAAAGGCCGTTCTTCGATATATACTGGTCAAGCCGTTTCTTGAGCTTCTCCAGATCTTCCTGCTCTTTTTGAGCCATCTGTGCATCCGTAATCTGAGCTGGTGTTTTTTTGGTGATTTCTGTAGGTTCCTGTTTGTTCTTACCCAGATCGGCACCTGGCGTATCTGGATTCATGGACGTATGATCCAGAACACCGGAGCCTCCATTCAATGCACTGCTTAGCGCGGAAGCCATCTGCTCGAACTTGGCTGCATCGAGTGAACTCATGGAGAACAACGTGATAAACAGGGCAAGCAACAAGGTCATCAAGTCAGAATAGGGAAGCAACCAGCTCTCGTCTATATGTTCTTCATGTGGTTCGTGCTTTTTAGCCTTTTTCACCTGATGATCCCTCCTTCTCTTCCAGTTGTTTACGTTCGGAAGGTGTCAGGAATACGGATAACTTTTGGTTGATGGCAATGGTGGATACACCGGATTGTATGGATAACAATCCTTCAACCATCATCAGCTTGATCTCCATTTCTTGCTTGGACATCCGCTTCAGCTTGTTAGACATCGGGTGCCATAACACGTAACCACTAAATATACCAAGGAGTGTTGCGATAAATGCTGCCGCAATCGCATGGGAGAGTTTCTCCATGTCACTGAGATCGGCAAGTGCTGCGATGAGACCTACAACGGCCCCGAGAACCCCGAGCGTTGGCGCGTACATCCCCGCCTGGGCGAAGATCAAGGCACCGCCGCGGTGGCGCTCCTCTGTAGCATGAATATCTTCCATCAGTACATCACTTACAAATTCCTGATCGTTGCCGTCGATAATCATACGCATACCGCCACGAAGGAACTGATCGTCAATCTCTTCTACTTTTGATTCCAGTGCAAGCAAACCTTCACGACGGGTAGTGGAAGCCCAATCCATAAACGTGCCGATCAGAGACACTCGATCAATTAGTACTTGATTTTTGAAAATAATCCCGAAAAGCTTAGGGATTTTCTTAACTTCTGACATAGGAAATGCAATAAAAATGGTTCCTGCCGTACCTACAAAGATAATAACGTAGGCTGCCGGATTGTTAACCAGGTTGATTAAGGGCGCACCCTTCAGGAACATACCGAGTACAAGGGAGACCAGACCAAAAACTAGTCCAATAATCGTTGAAATGTTCATCATACACCTCATCCATGAGATAAAATTGAATCCTTTCAAGCGGCTGTATTCGGGCTTCCGGACGAATTTTTGGCCGCAATCCGTTCAATGTTAGGCATTCCTTACGGTTGCTAAAACAGTTAAAACGGTCATATATGTATTTATCGACCAGAAGGCCTTTTTTTTTAAGGGCTATTTTCAGGTATAATAAGATCAAATCCGCTCCTCAGGGGCCGAATAGGAGTGAAAAGCCAATGGGCGTAAAGCATGGACGGGATTATGAAGGAATTTTGACAGATCTGACAACGGCAATCGGACGCATACCGGATCGGTATGTTTTCTTTGAAATGGACGCGGAAGAGTGGGATAGACTGGCTGCATCTGACCAACTTGAAGTGGATGAGGCGTTGGCGGAGGATTTGTTCTATGCGCTGGGCGAGGAGTCCGTTATTCCGGTTGGAAGTGGCGTGGTCATCCATGATAAGGAACAGCACCGCATTCATATTTTGATCGGGGAAGAAGAGTTGACATTTGTACCTTTAATTTAGTGTGTTCACATGCATTTTCAGGGGTCTAAATGGAATTGGAATTTCCCTCAAAGCCTTATGGTTATTGGTTCTAAGCCACGTAGTTGATTGGATTTTGAAGCTTGTCCGTGGTAAGATGTTAGTCGTGAAATGGGCCAACCGCATGGCGGTGAGCCTGGCCTTTGAGGCTGCTGTTGATAGCGCCGAAGGTGTCGGTGGTTATACGGACTCACGTCTGTAATGTACCATCCTATGGGGAGGAAGATAACGCATGGTTTTTTCGCAAGAGGAAGTCGAAGCTCATCTGGGAAGGCTGGAAGGCTGGGAACTGGAAGAGGGACGGTGGATTGTACGTAAATTCGTGTTCTCCAACTACATGAAAGGGATTGCATTTGTGGATGAGGTCGCTGCGATCTCGGAAGCATTCAATCATCATCCTTTTATTACGATTGATTATACAACGGTTACGCTGCGTCTCACATCATGGGATGCGGGTGGTATCACATCTGTAGATATCAAGGAAGCAGGGCAATATAACGAAGCTTATGACAAAATGAGGTCGCAATAACGAGGTCGGTTATTATCACGCGGCCAGAAGTGAGTGAACTATATATGTCAGACTATAATCAGAAACAACCTCTTATTGCTGTCGTAGGCAGTCTCAATATGGATCTTGTGGTGAAGACAGACACGATTCCGGAAGAGGGAGAGACAGTGAGCGGTGAGGAGCTGCATTATCTCGCTGGTGGCAAAGGGGCGAACCAGGCTGTTGCCGCTGCGCGTCTGGGTGGACAGACTACGATGATTGGTGCGGTGGGATCGGACGGTTTTGGCGAACGTCTGCTGCACAGTCTGACGGAAAGTGGTGCAGATGCCTCGCAGGTTCGCATCTTGGAAGACACGGTTACAGGGACGGCTTCCATCTGGCTCTCTCGGGGAGACAACCGGATTATCGTTATTCCTGGTGCAAATGGGCAAGTGGTGCCTGAGATGCTGGAAGAGGCGGATACGGTAAAAAGCCTGACTGCAGCCGCAGCGGTGCTGCTGCAGCTGGAGATCCCGCTGCCAGCGGTTACCCGCGCCGCCCAACTGGCGGCTGAAGGCAGCGCACTGGTGGTGCTCAACCCGGCTCCCGCGGTGCCGGGTCTGCCCCAGGAGCTCCTGCGGTGCGTCGACGTTGTCACGCCGAACCGCAGTGAGCTTGCCGTGCTTACCGGCCGAGATCATCTCCGGCCGGAAGACCTGGATGCGGCGGTCGCAGAGCTCGCCGCATCCCTCGGGGCCGCTGTCGTCACGACGCTCGGCCCCGAGGGGGCTGTGTACGCGGCAGCGCCTGGTGGCCGCGTACAAGCAGGGCGTGCCGGCGCATGCCGTGCGCCCGGCTACGCCGTAAGCGCCGTCGATACGACCGGCGCTGGCGATTGCTTCAATGGCGCGCTGGCGGTAGCCCTCGCGCGCGGTGAGACGTTGGACGCGGCCGTAGGCTTTGCCATGGGTGCGGCCGCGTTATCCGTGACGAAGCTCGGCGCCCAGTCCGGGATGCCGTTCGCACGTGAAGTGGAGGCCTTTCTGGACGAGCATGCGGCAAAGGCTTAATAATTGATACAACAAAGAGGCTCTTACTCTCCGAAAAGGGGATTAAGGGCCTCTTTGTTATGCGTGTGCAGAGATTATTTCTTCTCTGAAAGCCACATGGCGATATTTGCAATCTCTTCATCTTGCAGCTTGCCCTTGAAGGAAGGCATGCCACCTTTACCTTTGACAATCGTAGAATAGATCTTCTCCAGATCATCCTGGCTGCCGATGTTTGCCAGAGCAGGTCCTACGCCACCTTGCAGCTGATCCCCGTGACAGGAGATACAATTGGCTTTGACCAGTGCTTCAGCCTGTCCGGCATCCAATGTGACTTCCGGCATGGTTGGCTTGGCTTCTTCAGCCACTTCTTCTTTCCCTGGAAGCGTAAACATTAAAACAATAGCTAAAGCGCATGCTGCAAAAAATACTCCGCTCATGATCCATTTGTGCATCCCTTATGTCCCCTCCAGAATGAAAGATCATCTAACCTAAAACTATCCATATCATTATAACGGAACCTGTACTGACATCATAGCATTTTGTGGGAAAATTTTGAACTAATCACATAACAAGGCGCAAATTTAGTTGTTTTGCAAGAGATTCTAATCACGAGGCCCTTCATAAACCATACAGTGAAAGGGCTTTAAGCCGCTTGGGGTCTGTCGTTCGTATGTATCCTGGGTGACAAATCCACTCTTCAGATAGACTTGAATGGCACGAGCATTCCAAGTGAGCACTTCCAGATCGATCTCATTCTTCGGATTTCGGCGAATGGCTTCCTGTACAATGGCCGTGACAAAAGCTGTCCCTTGACCCTGACCACACAGCTCTGGATGCATGCCGAGGCCAATCCGGGTTACCCCTTGAAGTGGGAAGTATTGAGCAAATCCACATATACGATCGTTCTGATCCAGGACGATTGCATATTGCTCCTGTCGCAGCTGTGCATCTCCGAATTCCACTTCCAGAGCTTTCATCTGCTCCCAGGGGAGCCAGCTGTAGATATTGTAAGGCGGATCATACTGCCAACTGCAGATGAGCTCCGCATGTTCTTCTCGCATGGGTACAACGTGAAACGTCACAGGGGCTTCCTTCATACACTTGCATGCTCCTTTCCTTGAAACAGAACTCTTTGTCCACTCTACAAAAGTGATGTTCTTTTAGCAAGTCTTCCTTCCCCAGAAAAAAAATGAAACAAAAGTTCCGGTAATTTCGTTTATATTATAACGGGATGGGTAAAAACATCATAAGGGCACGGACGAACGAACGCAAAATGAACCTGTTGATGTCGCAGGATATACCCAGAGTATACCTTGCAACATGAATAAGGATTGAAGCACAAAAAAACCGCCGGATACATTCCTGCGGAGAATGTACCGGGCGGTTCTGTTATGCTTCTTGCTTCGTTCCAGTATGGTTAATGGTTACAGCATTATGTTGCTCAGCTTGTCCCTAGTCAAGGGCCAGTGATTCATATGCGTCCGTGCTCATAATCCGTTTCGCGCCAACATAACGATTGGCCCAATAGTTTTCACTCAATGCACTGATCGTAACGCCTTTGGAAGAAGAGGAGTGTGCAAACTTTCCATCCCCTACAAAGATTCCTACATGGGATACGCCTTTACCTGTTGTATTAAAGAACACCAGATCGCCAGCTCTCATTTCCATGCGGGATACAGAATCGCCCATGTCGAATTGGGAACTGGATTGGCGTGCCAAATCAATACCCAACTTGTCGAATACATACCGTGTAAATCCGGAGCAGTCAAAGCCGTTAAGCGTTGTTCCCCCACTTTTGTATGTAGTTCCCATTGCTGAATCAATTACTGTGTCCATCTTTGAATCTGCGAATGCGCTACCTGCACCAAGCGATAAAGCGAATGTGATGCTAAGTACAGCTGCGGTTAATTTCTTCTTGAACAAGAGATATTCCCCTTCCAATGCCTGCGAGGTTAGCTTAAGGATTCGGTTGAAGGTCCCCTATGATCCCTCTGTAGCAAGATCAATTCACCCATAACTGGTTCCCCCGCTTCCCAGGTGCCAGGAATTTGGCTGTGCTAGTTATGCACCTGCGAAATCAAGAAATGACGATTTAATTTTAAGTAGTTACAAATATGAATGTAAAGATTACAAAGTTGTTACTAAAAACTCACTGCGATTATTGTAACAGAGGAGTACGGCTTTGGCAACGTTTAGCAACAAATTTAGCAAAAAAAACCTCGACCTTTGACGGGGAAAGGTTGAGGTTTGCCTATTTATAAGTACATATTAGGCCATGAGTTTAACTTGTGATGGTAACAATTTTTAATCTATCTGCTCTCACCTTTGGATATTTTGGACTGCCATAATCGGAAATGGCTGCATATTTTCCACAGACTCAATAGACATCTGGCAAGTGGATACGTCTGTTGTAGTATAAGTCCGGTAAGTCCCGTTAATAACCATGAGGCTGAAGTGAATGCCCCAAAGACGAGCAGGTGTACTCCGCCCAGCAGGAGTGCAATGCCGATTACAGCGATGAGATGACGCAGTGCAATCCAGAGTGCTTTGAGGGTACCGTGAGCCCCGCCTTCTCCTTCTGGTGCCGAAACACCGAACTGCATGTAGAGTATGGCATGGTGGATGATCCAGCCATATACAATCCAGGCAGCAACATAAGGTATACCAGGCAAAAGTAATTGAAGGGAATGAAAACCTTCCATGAGAATAGAGTAGAGCTTCGGTATGAGCCAGTAGGCGGGCAGAAGGATCAATAATGTACGTACGGTGTGTAGCAGCAGCATCGGTTTCCACAGATTTTTGATTCCGCGGACAAAGGGGATGCGCTCTTCTGTAGAATTAAAGTGCTGAAGTGAGTAGAGCAGTCCTGCCTGAATGAGGGGGCTGATCAACATGCGAACCAGCAGCATGCCCCCGAGAATCCATAGATAACGATGAACCTCCGGATGGGTAGACAGGTTAAGTTGACTTTCCATTTTGAACAAAAGTGTACTCAGCTCCCCCGCATCAGCATCTGGATAGCGCAGGAGCAGTGGGATGACCGCCGATTGTACCATTCGATAGAAGAAATATCCCCAAATGAGTTGATAGAGAAATAAGAGTGCGGCAATGAACATATGCTGACGGACGAGAAACCAGCCTTCACGTATTTTCGCTTTCACCGTTTCCACCTCACCATGACAGACCTCCGAATATGGCTTCTATTAGTTTGGTTACACTCATGCTCCAGCGGGACTTCGCCCGCTCATCCAGTCCGGATTTCAGGAAATTGTTCATATGGCGGTTCTCCAGCACGATCGAGTACAGGGGATCGGTCATGGCCCAGGATACGGGGGATGTGTGAGTTAATTTATAGGTGATGCGATCTTCTTTGCCATTCCATTGCTTGGTGAGGATATGCCCGTCTTCAAAAGCAATGCGAACAGGAACGGCGCTGTAATCACTCCCTTTTTTTGCGATCGTCACGGATGACTCGTACAATGTTTGACCGTCTTTCTGTACGGGCGTAACACGAATCTTCTCTACAGCAAAGTCAGCCATCCCGTTACCATAGACATATTGATCAAAATAATCAGACCAGGAAGTGCGGGTCACTTGTTCCACAACGTTCTGAAAATCAGCCGAAGTGGGATGTTTGAAGCGGTACTTCTTCACATAGGTAGAGAGAATGCGTTCCATCTTTTTGGCACCGACTTGGTGTTCAATACCAAGCAATACAAGCTTGCCACGTGTATAGACATTGGCTGCATACTCATTCTGTGAATCGAACTTCCAGGATTCTTGTGTTAACGATGAAGGAGAAGTAATCAGTCCCGATTGTACCGGCAGATTTGGAATCAATCCGTATTCCTGCTCCATTAGTTTGTCTTCTGCATAAGAGGTGAACCCCTCATCCAGCCAGGCTTCCTCGAATTCGTTGCTGGCAACCATGCCGTAGAAGTACTGGTGTCCGATCTCGTGGACTACGGTACGTTCCAGGTCATAACCTGGCGTAGTATCATCGGCTCCAAAGGCCGTAACTAGTGTAGGGTATTCCATACCTCCAGCACCGTTCCCCGCTTTGGGTGGAACTACGATGGATAAGGTAGCATAAGGATATGGGCCAAACCATTTGCTATAATTGGCTAGAGCGGCCTTCGCGGCGTAGAAATAACGTTCTTTCAGATCCTGATGAGCTGGGTCCAGATATAACTTGATTCGTACACCAGGCACATTGGGTGCAGAGAAGGGTTCCTCGGCGTACACAAAATCGGGTGAGGCTGCCCAGGCGAAATCATGCACATCATCGGCATAGAATTGATAGACCTTTTCTCCATTTTTCACCACGGCTTGCTGCGTCGGAAATCCGGTAGCAGCCACTTTGTATGTTTCAGGCACCCGAATACGTACACTATATATACCGAAGTCGGCGTAAAACTCTGAGTTGCCATGGTACTGGTGCAGATTCCAGCCTTCCGTTGTTTGTCCACGCCTGCCTACAGGTTCATAGGCACTTAATTTGGGAAACCATTGACCTGCCATGACAAAATGATCAGCAGTTCCCATTCGTGCAAAAATCTTCGGCAGATTCACTTCAAATCTGGTGTGGAGCGTAATGCTTTCCCCGCCTTTGACGGGTTTGGGCAAGCGTACTTTAATGAGGGTGGTGTCCTTGATATTTCCGTCATCTGGTTGCACATACTGCATCCGATGCAGCAGAGAGAGCCCGTCCTCCGTTTTCATTTCGGTAATGTTCATGGAGCCATAACCATTGGTAGGCATGACATCACCCCGAAGCTTTCCACCGGATTCCTTCATAAAGGTGGTGTCAGCAGAAGAGAAGGCGTTGGGATACATATGAAAGTAAAGCTCGCTGACGGTCTTTTTACCTGGATGTGTCCAGGTAATCGTCTGAGTCCCTTCCAGTACATTCCCTTCGACCAGTTTTACATCCATGTGATATTCCACAACACGGTTGCTGTACACTTCGGCAGTAGGGGTCTGTACACTTTCTGGAGGAGCTGGTGTTGGAGCTATTGCCTTGGGCTTGCCCGATTCGGGGGCGAGTACTGGCAATTCGGAATGAGTTGAGCGATTATAACCCAGAGTGATCCATATCCCTCCGGCAAGTACACACAGGGCCAGGGATACAGTGAGCCAGCTCTTGGCGCGTCGTGGAATCATCGTTAAATACCTCCCGTTGACAAGCATCTACAGCATGTATATGTTTGCAATGGGACAATTATTAGTTAAAATATTTGTATCAACCCTTGGAGGCTATAAACATGGACCAAAACGAGCAAAACGGCAAAAAACAGATTGCCTTGAATATCGTTAGTGCAAAAAGCAAGCATAAAGGCTTCGGTGCAGGCTCCATTGAACTGAATAACCTTTCCCCGGTCATTATTGATAATGGCGAAGCCAAAATCGATATTGGTGCGATGCATGCGAAGAGCAAAGTGGAACGCAATATCAAGTTCTCTACCAATCGTGAGGATGTGCCCAACGGACGCCAGGTATGGCTGGTATGGGTAGCTGTCGATCGCACGGAGGAAGGCCAACTGTATGGTGGAGCAACGGCATGTGAGATGTGGATTGATACGGAAGCAAGACGTGGATGGAAACTGCTGGCGGAACATGTGAATCGCATGGATTATGCCTTGAAGCGTCGCTTCATGCTGGATGAGCTTGGACCTGAAGCTCGAGCTGCACTTAAGACACTGCTGATCTCACACAACGAAGACTGGTGGAATGCTTCTCCAGATGTATTGAAGGAAGCACTCGCCTAGGGCGGATCTTTAAACACAGTCTAAAAGAAAAAAAGCAAAAGGCCCCTTGACCGGAAAGATCGGTTGTGGGTCTTTTGCTTGTGCATTAATCGTATTCATCGATCTGAATAATTATGAGTTTTCATCCGAAGTGAATTTCCAATTGTTCAATATAACCAGGAGTTATAGGTGACGTAACTAAGTCATCGCGCATTTACGTCATTCTACCCACCAACGTTTGAAATCTCCCCACCAGGAATGTTTCTCTTCCTGTATACCTTGTTGATTCTGTACCTGACGGGTCTTCTCATCTTCTCCGGAATCCGAATCATCCGTTGTGCCATGACATACCTCTGTCGGTTCAGTACCATCAATAAAAACTTCCAATCGTTTCTCTTCACAACCGTTGCCTGCCAGCTTGCCGGATTCCGGATCAATATAGACACTTACGACATGATCAGGCACGGTGAAAATTTTGGGTGGTACGCTCGCAAGTGCCTGCTCTGTGAACTGGGCAAAGATCGGAGCCGCCCGGCGGCCATCCGAAGTCGAGATGGCTTTGCCTTGATCGTACCCAACCCATACCGCGGTGGAGAGCTCCGGTGTGAATCCTACGAGCCAGGCATCCGTGTTGGTTGTTCCCGTTTTTCCGGCTACCGGACGTTTGATCGCCTTGGATACCCGGTTGCCCGTTCCTCCATTTTCGAAGACACTTTCCATTAAACGAGTCAGGACATAAGCTGCTGCAGGTTCCACAACGGTCTCAGCCTTGGTTTGAGGCGATTCATAGAGCACACGTCCTGCGGCATCCGTCACTTGCAGAATGGCTACAGGTGGCGTCCGTTGTCCACCAGCAGCAATGACGGAAAAGGCCGACGCCATCTCCAACGGGCTGACAGGTGACGTTCCCAGTGCAAGAGAAGGTACGGCGCTCAGGTTGCTTGTAATGCCGAGATTTTTTGCCATACTCACAACCTGCTCAGGACCGATCTGCATAATGGTGTTCACCGCATAAATATTATCTGAAGCGGCGATCGCCTGTCTTAGATCAATCTCACCCAGATACTTGTCTCCAAAGTTGCCGGGTTTATAAGTTTTGCGGTCATTGTCATAGTGAAACAGGGTAGGTTCACTGTTAAATATGGATGCACTGGTGAGCTGCTTGGATTCCAGGGCTGCCAGATACATAATCGGTTTAAACGCCGAACCTGGCTGGCGCGTTGTCGCCAGAACATGGTTAATCTGATTGGTGCGGTAATTCTTGCCGCCAACCATGGCTTTGATGTAACCCGTCCGAGGGTCGATGGACACCAGAGCCGTCTCCAGCTCACTTTTGGCATCCATGCCCTTCGCTATGGCGTCTTCAGCTGCTTTTTGAACACGCAGATCCAGGGTGGTGTAGATGTTCAATCCCCCATGATCCAGCATCGCTTCACTGATTCCCAACTCTTTGATCGCCAGATTCCGGATATAGTCACGGAAATAAGGGGCGCTTTCCACCGTTTTACGCTCGCTTTCCGGTTTGAACGAAAGCATTTTCTCATAGGCCTTATCCGCTTCGGCCTGGGTGATCTTGCCGATATCAGCCATGGCATTCAGCACAATCTTCTGTCGGTCTTTGGCATTCTTCATATGGTTATAGGGTGAATAGTAGGTAGGTCCTTTCGGGATTCCTGCCAACATGGCACTCTCTGCAAGATCCAGCTGTTTGGCTGATTTGCCAAAATACATTCGTGAGGCCGCTTCGATTCCGTACGCACCATGCCCATAATAGATTTCGTTCAGATACATCTGCAAAATTTCATCCTTGCTGTATTTCATCTCCAATTGCGCCGTGTACATAGCTTCCTTGGCTTTGCGAGTCCATGTTTTCTCATGAGACAGATACAGGTTACGCGCCAGCTGTTGAGTTAATGTACTCGCACCCTGCGACATCTGCATATGTTCGAGGTTAACGAGCACAGCCCGTCCCATCCCTTGCACGTCGAACCCGTAGTGATTATAGAATTTGCGGTCCTCTACAGCCAGAGTGGCATGGACCAGATCTGGAGCGATATCCTCCAGTTGAACGGGTACAGAGTCTTTGCCACCTGCGGAGAAGGTAGCGATGACTTCACCTTGACTGTCCAGTAATCTGGAATTCCGGTCAGAGTCTGCGAGAGGCAGGCTGGTTGCGTATAGATAGACCAATCCTGCAGCGGTAGCAAGTATAGCGAGCACGGCGAGCAGAGACAGGTTTTTAAACAATTTACGTACACGGAACCCGCGTTTGCGGGTCTTTTGATTTGGCTTGGTCATGGAACGGGCTCCTCTCTTTTCTTCCAGTATGGGACTTGATTGGCAGGGATATTCAATCGGATGCATAAGCGAACAAAATGTAGCATTTCCGCCTTAAAACCGTTTTGCAGTATAAACGTCAATCGCGTATAATGCAAAAGGGTAATGAAAAGGTAAGATTCGGCACAAGATACTAAAGCGCGTAAGGACGAACAGACGAATGGTCATTGATTCATTGATTAGTCAGACGCTCTGCACGCTCTGGTCAATTTAATCTATATAATGAAGTGAACCGCGGACCTTTCCCGCAGGCCAGCAATTATAACGCGATATGGCGCCGGACGCTGGACGTGCTTGGGCGAACCGATTAGAGTGCACAGCGCTGGATCGGGTATGGCTGATCATTAACTTTACGGAAAGAAGGTAGAGATTATGGAATTGTGGTTTACGGAGAAACAGACCCCGGTATTCGGGATCACCGCGAAGATTAAGCAGACCTATGTTACAGAGAAAACGGATTTTCAAGATTTGGCCATGGTAGAGACCGAAGAATTCGGTAACATGTTGCTTCTTGATGGCATGGTGATGACGACTGTAAAAGACGAATTCGTATATCACGAAATGGCGGCACACCCTGCGCTGAACACTCACCCGAATCCGAAAAAAGTTCTGGTTGTTGGTGGCGGCGATGGCGGAGTCATTCGTGAAGTCATTAAACATGCTGCTGTAGAAAAAGCAGTTCTCGTCGAAATTGACGGTAAAGTCATTGAATACTCTAAAAAATATTTGCCTGAAATCGCCGGCAAGTTGGACGAGCCTAATGTTGAAGTGCTCGTGAACGACGGCTATATGCATATTATTGAACATAAAAATGAATACGATGTGATCATCGTAGACTCCACGGAGCCTGTAGGCCCGGCTGCGCCATTGTTTGAGCGTGGGTTCTACCAAGGCATCTACGAAGCATTGAAAGAAGACGGAATTTTTGTTGCCCAAACGGACAACCCTTGGTTCAAGGCGGATCTGATCCAGAAGGTGAACAAAGACGTCAAAGAAATCTTCCCGATCGTACATGTGTACGGCTGTAATATTCCAACCTATCCAAGTGGTTTGTGGACATTCACTATGGGTAGCAAGAAACATGACCCGCTTGAGGTGGATGAGACTCAAATCCCGGAGATGGATACCAAGTATTACTCTCCGCGTCTGCACAAAGCAGCATTTGTACTTCCTAAATTCGTGGAAGATTTAACGAAATAAAAGGGGAAATCATTAATGAAACTGGATCAAGCTTATTCAGGAAACGTATTTATTTGCAGCTCTGAGGATTATGAGAACTCCAAAGCGGTTATCTATGGCATGCCGATGGATTATACCGTCAGCTTCCGTCCGGGTTCCCGTTTCGGCCCATCTCATATCCGTCAAGCATCGGTTGGACTTGAAGAGTACAGCCCATATCTCGACAAAAGCATTGTAGACATGACATACTTTGACGCTGGAGACCTGCTCTTGCCTTTCGGTAACGCGGGACGCAGCCTTGAAGTAATTCATGAATACATCGGTAGTCTGCTCGCTGACGACAAATTCCCAGTTGGTCTCGGTGGCGAGCATCTGGTTACTTGGCCAGTCATCCAACAGATGTACAAGAAATACCCGGATCTTATCCTGATTCATATTGATGCACACGCTGACCTTCGTGAAAACTATGAAGGCGAGCCATTGTCCCACTCCACGCCAGTACGTAAAGCAGCTGAGTTGATGGGTGGCCAAAACATCTATCAGTTCGGTATCCGTTCTGGCTCCCGTGAGGAGTTCCAGTATGGTCGCGAGAACATCAACTTCTATCCATTTGAAGTGGTAGCTCCAATGAAGGAAGCTCTTCCGAAGATGGGCAATCGTCCGGTATACGTAACCATCGACATCGATGTACTTGATCCGTCTGCAGCACCAGGAACAGGTACAGCAGAGGCGGGCGGCATTACGTCCAAGGAACTGCTGGAAGCCATTCATATGATCGCAGGATCTGATGTAAATGTAGTTGGTTGTGACTTGGTTGAAGTTGCACCAATCTATGATCCAACACAACAGACACAGATTGTAGCTGCGAAGCTGATCCGTGAAATGCTACTTGGATTTGTGAAATAATCACAGAATAATTGATAAAGATAACGCTCTCTGTCTGCGCAGTTTCAAATTAGCGCAGGGAGGGCGTTTTTTGTTCACGTTTATCCCTGTGTCCTCAACTATTCTAGCTTAAGGAACGGAATTGATTGCTGGACCAAAAGTATTCTGGCAAACCAAATAACGAAGTTAAATTAAGTTAAGTTAACTTAACTTAATTTAACTTTTGGAAAGAGCTGTGCTATACTGACTACATAAGTATTCAGTAGTATATTAATTGATATATTACATTCGTGAAGTATATGGTGCTCGGGTTCGGTCATATACTAAAAAGAGCCTTTACCGCTACCAACGGTAAAGACTCTTAGGACCCGAAAGGCTGTGGATTGCCACGGCGCGCATGAACTGAATAATGCTATTCAAGCGAAACCCACCGTTAGGCGCCAACCTTATGAGGTGGGTTTTCGCTTGCTACGAAACTTTTTGCGTAACCAACGGTAAAGCTTTCGTCCACTCAGTACAATACTGAGGATCGCAGCAATCCATCGGATCACATCAAGCAACGCCGCAAGTTTGACCATCGACGTCACCCCCTCTCGGGAAGCTGCGCCGTGGTCGGGAAAACATCCACCGATATTCAAAAGTCCATAAAATCAATTATAGCACGTACGTTCCCTTGTCTCTACCATTTATTTCATGTGTTAGTATAGTTCGCACATGCAGATTTCCTGCCTTGGCATGACTCCATCTTAATATTTATCCCTTTTATTAAGTATCAGTTTTGTTATCCTTGCTGTGGGGACGTATCCCATTTAACTTAGAGTACACAACGTTTGTTGATGCACCACCCTTGCCTACATGATCCAATCATGGGTGAAGGTGGTTTTTTTCTTGCAAAATTGTCATAGGGGTTAATCCGATTGTTACGTTAGAACCATCAAATTTGGGTAAAACCATAGAAGGAGGTGTTACGATGACAACCAAGAGTTCAATGACATGGAAACGAATTGGTGCACTCGCATTATCGTTAACGCTGGCTTGGGGAATCGGTCCAGTACATACGCTATCAGGTGCTAACGCTGCATCTTCACAGGCATGTGGAAAGGGAGATCATGGACTCTCTGCTACACTGAAAAAAGGTAGTGGTGTGGAAGAGCAACGATTGCAATTTACCGACATTGATTTTCTAAATGATACGACTGGACGAGCTGGGGGTGAAGGCTTCCTGATCGGCACCTCGAATGCAGGATGTACGTGGCAGTCCATATATACCGGGCAGTGGCAATTCACACAGCTTGATTTTCCGAATAATGTGAATGGATATGCGTTGGCACAAGTGAAAAATTCACCTGCAACCTATCTGATCCGTACCCATGATGGGGGATCGCACTGGACGCGGCTCGATACGCCGGGCATTCAATTCAAGCGAATCGATTTTCGCAATAAAGATGTAGGTTATGGTTACACCTATAATGGTGCATATCAGACGAAGGATGGCGGGGTAACCTGGAGTAGATTGAATACGCCTGCCAACACGCGTGCAGCTGCCTTTGCGACAGAGAAACAAGGGTATGCCGTCGTGGTTGTACCTGGATCGGGATATCATCTGAAGCAAACGAGTGATGGCGGCAAGAACTGGACAACCTCTCTTCGAGTTGTCTCAGACACATGGAGCGGAGCGGATCTGTATGCACATGGCCAACAAGTATGGGCCCTTCTGTATGGTGATGCAGGCATGTCCCAACAATCCTACTCCCTCTATGCGAGCGGTAATCAAGGCAAGAACTGGACCCAAGTATTTGCGCAATCCACAGCAGGGGGAGGTCCTGCACCAGGTACAAACAGTACGGGCAAAGGGAACGGACCAGCCAACCCGGGTGGTCATCCCGGCAACATGGCGTTGATTGGTAATCAGACGGCTTATCTATCTGCGGGTTCACCGGCAGCGGGCAAAGTGGGTATTGGACGTTCTTATGATACAGGTTCCACGTGGAAAAATATTGACCTGAAAGATCCGGGATACAGTTCCCGTATCTCGTTCCCATCGGCCAAGACGGGTTGGCTCGTAGTCACAAGTGATAACTCTCCTTCGATCTATCAGACTATAGATGGTGGAACGACGTGGACACAAAAAATGTTGTTGCCTTCAGAGCAGGATTAAGTAGCCTGTTATTCTGAAATAATAAACGGGCAAATCCAAATTAGAAATGTATAAAAATCAATTTGGTAAGTCTCTGTATGAATTTATATAACAAACAAGCCTCTTCCTAATCAATTACACAGGAAGAGGCTTGTTTGTTTAGAAATAAAAACGGTTGAAACCTACTCTAAAACGAGTTATTGTAAGCGATAACAATACATTATATGGAGGTTGAAATCATGGTTGATGTTATTTTAAAGGCGGATTCGGATCAAGGATTAATAAATCGCAATATATATGGTCATTTTTCCGAACACTTGGGACGTTGTGTTTATGAGGGGCTGTGGGTAGGAGAAGATTCACCTATTCCGAATACGGATGGGATTCGAAATGATGTATTGACGGCCTTGCAGAAGCTTAATATTCCAGTACTTCGCTGGCCAGGCGGTTGTTTTGCCGATGAATATCACTGGAAAGATGGTGTAGGTCCGAAGAGTGAGCGTGCTCGTATGATCAATACACACTGGGGCGGTGTGGAAGAGAACAATCACTTTGGTACACATGAATTCTTGAGATTATGTGAGTTGCTGGGCACGGAGCCATACATCAGTGGCAACCTGGGTAGCGGTACAGTGCAGGAGATGCAGGAATGGGTGGAGTACATCACGTTTGACGGCGAATCGCCGATGGCGAACTGGCGTAAGAGTAACGGTAGGGAAGAACCGTGGAAAATGAAGTATTTTGGCGTGGGAAATGAGAACTGGGGATGCGGCGGCAATATGCGTCCTGAATATTATGCGGATGAATATCGCCGGTATGCTACATATGTACGAAACTATTCCGGGAACGAGATTTATAAAATCGCTTGCGGTCCGAACGAAGGTAACTATGAATGGATGGAAGTCCTGATGCGGGAGGCTGCTCGCTTTATGGATGGAATCAGTCTTCATTATTACACCATCCCTACAGGAGAGTGGAACGATAAAGGCGCAGCTACAGGATTTGATGAGGCTGAATGGTTCACCACCTTGAAAAAGACGCTCCATATGGATGAATTACTGGTGAAGCACTCCGAGATTATGGACAAATATGATCCAGAGGGCAGAGTTGGCATTATTGTGGACGAATGGGGCACGTGGTATAACGTTGAGCCAGGAACTAATCCAGGGTTCCTATATCAACAGAATACGATGCGGGACGCTGTGCTTGCAGGTGTTAACCTGAATATTTTCAACCAACATAATAAACGGGTACACATGGCAAATCTTGCTCAGATCGTCAATGTGCTTCAATCGCTTGTGCTCACGGAAGGGGACAAAATGCTCCTGACCCCTACGTATCATGTATTTGATATGTATCAGGTCCATATGGATGCACAGCGACTGGATTTGAATTATGAAAGCCCAGGATACACATTCGGAGAAGAGACCATTCCGCAGCTCAGCTTATCAGCTTCCCGCAACAAGGATGGGGTCATTCATGTGACAGCTTGTAATCTGAGTCACACGGATGAGTTGGAAGTTGTGTGTCAGCTGGACGCAGCTCAAGCGGCTAAAGTAACCGGGCAGATTCTGCACCATACTGATTTTGGTGCATTCAATACCTTTGAACAGCCGAATCGTGTTCAGCCTGTGGCGTGGGAAGGACTCACACTGGAGAATAACACACTGCGTTTTGTCCTTCCACCAGCATCGGTTGGGGTGCTCGCTGTAGAGGGTTAATGCATGAAAAGGCAGGAAACTTGCAAGGGCTGTAATGATCAGTACGATGTGAAGATTAGCGATGCCAAAATGGCCAGACTTGTGGAGATTGCCTCACGTTCGCGTCCGACGGTACAGGATGAGGAATATGAACGTCGGCTATCTATCTGCTCTGCTTGTCCGGGATTGCAATATGGCACAACTTGTCGGCATTGTGGTTGTCTCGTACAGGTGCGAGCGAAGCTGAGTGAGTCGACATGTCCTTTTCCTTATGAATCGCAATGGGCCTGATCGGATGAACGAATCTTATTATAATGAAGTAAAAGGGAGTTGCACTTTACGGGTGCGGCTCTTCTTTTTTTGGCTTGATGAGGAAAAAACTCTGAATTTGGATTTGAATTGAGCGAGGGAACTGGATATAGTTATACAGTAGAGTGTAGGATAGCGAGCTATCCGGGAATATGAGCGCGTATAGCGACACAACAATACGGGAAGGGCTGTTCTCACCAGCCGTGCCTGATTTTGCGTCGCCTCGAATATAATGGAGGTTAACATTCATGTCGAACATGCGACCGGTACACATCCGGCTGCACAGCCGTTATGAAGGTGAAGATGTGCTGCAGGAAATGCAGGGTGAAGCCGTGTTAAAAGGGTCTGTTCTTTATGTTCGTTATGAAGAACCGCAGGTTGGACCTGAGGGAGGTACAACCCGTACAACATTGAAGCTGGGCGGACAATCCATCAAGATTATACGTCATGGTGAGGTGGAATCGGAGCAGACTTTTGAATTGAATCGGAAGCTTCCTGGTTTCTACCGATCACCATACATGTCGTTTGCCCTGTCCACGCATACACAGAAGCTGGAACTTTCCATTCAGGGATTGAGCGCACGCGCAGCGTGGAGCTACGACTTTTACCGCTTTGATGAAGAATCCGGACATTTCGCGATTAGTTTGCATATACAGGAGGAACCAATTTCATGACACGTAATCCACTAGATACGATTAACGAACGGGTAAGCACGGCCATTGGTAACGCCATTATGGCGGCCGGGATTGTTACGCAGGACGAATTGCCAGCTATCACATTGGAAGTGCCGCGTGAGAAGACACACGGAGACTTGGCGACCAATGCTGCCATGCAGCTGACCAAGATTGCCAAGCGCAATCCGCGTCAGATTGCTGAAGAGATCATTGCCAATCTGAATCTGGCTGAAGCCGGAATCGAGAAGGCTGAGATTGCGGGCCCAGGATTCATTAACTTCAAATTGGACAAGAGTTACCTTTATCCAGTACTTGCGCTTGTGCAGGAGCAGGGTAAAGATTACGGAAGAATTAACATCGGAGAAGGACGTAAAGTCGAGATGGAGTTTGTCAGTGCCAACCCGACAGGTAGCTTGCATCTGGGTCATGCCCGTGGAGCAGCTGTAGGTGATGCACTATGTAACATCCTTGATTATGCAGGATATGATGTAACCCGTGAATACTACATTAATGATGCAGGTAATCAGGTGTTTAATCTGGCTCGTTCCATTGAAGCTCGTTATCTGCAAGAGTTGGGTCAGGATGCTGAGATGCCTGAAGACGGTTATCACGGTGAAGATATTAAAGGATTCGCCAAGCAGCTTGTTGCTGAAAAGGGTGACGAATTGCTGTCCATGCATCCGGGTGACCGTGCGGCTTATTTCCGTGACTTTGGTCTGGAGAAGGAACTGGACAAGATCAAACGTGACTTGAATCGCTTCCGTGTTAACTTTGACATCTGGTTCAGCGAAACTTCCCTGTACGACAACGGAGAAGTGCTGCGAGTACTTGATGAATTGCGTGACCGCAATGAGATCTATGAGCAAGATGGAGCAACTTGGTTGAAAACGATGCAGTACGGTGACGACAAAGAACGTGTATTGATCAAGAACGATGGCACGTATACTTACCTGACGCCAGATATTGCTTATCACCGCGACAAATATGCTCGTGGATACGACACGATGATCAACATCTGGGGTGCCGATCACCATGGATATATTCCACGGATGAAAGCCGCGATGCAAGCACTGGGTAATGACCCTGAGAAACTGGTGGTCTTGATTGCACAGATGGTGAGTTTGTTCCAGAACGGTGAAAAAGTGAAGATGTCCAAGCGTACAGGTAAAGCTGTAACGATGGAAGATCTGATGGATGAAGTCGGGATTGATGCGATCCGTTACTTCTTCACAATGCGCAGCATGGACTCCCATCTGGACTTTGACATGGACCTTGCCATTTCCACATCCAATGAGAATCCGGTATTCTACGTACAATACGCGCATGCACGTGTATGCAGCGTATACCGTCAGGCTGAGGAACAAGGTATTGAACTGCTGCCACTGGCACAGATTGACCTGTCCAAGCTGACAACAGAGCACGAGTATGACCTTCTCCGCAAAATGGGAGAGTTGCCTGAGGAAATCTCGGCAGCAGCAACGGGATATGCGCCTCATCGTATCATCCGTTATGTATACGAGCTGGCATCCCTGTTCCACAGCTACTACCGTGCAGAACGTGTCATTACGGAAGACGCGCAGCAAACTCAAGCACGTCTGGCACTAATCGGTGCTGTGCGTACCGTTATCGCAACAGCGCTTCGTCTGGTAGGCGTAACCGCTCCTGACAAAATGTAAATTCCAGGCTCGCGGCCTATCCGCCGCTCTGCCTAAGGCAAAAAGTCTCCATGTCCACGTTGAAGTTGCAACGTGGACATGGAGACTTTTTTTGTTGTGTACCCGGAGCTGAAGAAAACGAAATGCCTGGTCCATCCAAGGCACACTAACCTGCGCTGACATCACAGTGGGCGTAACCTAGAGTCACAGCCACTACGTAATACTCCCTCGTGCGTATTACCTGGGCAGGGCTACAGCGTTTTCGCCATGAGCCTCAATCAAGTTCTGCTGACGGCTGACAGAGCTGATTCATTCCCCGCCCTCCTGCATTAGCTTCAGGGCATCAATCTCACCACCACGCACCTTGCTTTTTGCTGTGGTAGTCTTGCGAGCGCGCAACGGGATCGTAGCGCGTTTGACGAGTGTCTTGATTTCACTAGGGGATAACCCCGGATGTCTGGAGAGCAGCAAGGCGATAGCGCCGCTCACATGGGAGGTCGCCATGGAGGTTCCGCTCATCTCGTGATGTTTGCCTTGTACCCAGGAGGAGACGATCTTATCACCGGGTGCATAGACATCCACATATGCGCCACGATTGCTGAAGGACGCAATACGTCTGTTTTTGTCGGTTGCCCCAACAGATATGGTCTGGGGATACCGTGCAGGGTAATCAATACTGCGGCGTTTGCCATCATTTCCTGATGAAGCAACAATAACGATTCCAGCATGGTACGCACGGTTGACAACGTCAAGAAGCGCCTTGCTGCGTGTTTTCATGCCAAAGCTCATATTGATGATATCGACCTTGTTGCGTACACACCAGTCGATGCCAAGTACAATGTCGGATACATAAGCCGATCCGTTGTGGTCAAATGCTTTCACCGGATAGATCAGGGAGCGTGGAGCTACACCAATCATGCCTGCGGTACTGTTGGCAGCAGCGATAGTCCCTGCAATGTGGGTGCCGTGTCCGTTATCATCATGAGGAAGCAGGCTGCGGTTTAACAGATTGATTCCGCGTGCCAGGGAATAACGAAGATCAGGATGGTGATAATCAGCACCTGTATCAATCACACCGATTTTAATCCGGTGTCCGGTAGACACAGACCATACTTTGGGCGCCCGAATCTGCTTCACTCCCCAGGGTATGCCTTGAGCATTGCTTGGTTTGCTGTGGAGTGCGGTGGCATGAAGGGAGATGGGAACGTCTGCTTCAATCGTAATTTCATCCCCATAGCGGTATAGGTCCTCCGGGCGTTGGACTGGAGCGATAATGGAACGAGCCAGTCGAGAGGAACGGACAGCCCCAAGGTCTGTGAATTCATTCCGCATTCGGGACAATTCTACGAGACAGGCCTCGTACTGCTGCGGTTTGGCAAATCGGATCAAATATCGCCCTCCCTGTTCTGGTTCAGGGCGTCGCATTCCGTCAATCAATTGATGCAATAAACCAGTATAGTCCATAATGGGCAGCCCCCTTCGGGATGAACATGCTGAGGTATTCTATGAATGCGCTCATCCCGCCGCATGGGGAACTTGCCCTTTTTTTACAAAAACACATTCACTTCGTGTCAAAACGGGCGCAGGGACATATGATGGATGGAGAGCTAGAGGGCTCTTGCGGGGAACCTGGTGAGGAGTAATCCTCCAAGGGTATACAGTCAGAAGGCGGAGGGGACTCCGTCTTTTTTATTATGGAGTTGTCTCTTTGACAAAGAGGGTATTCCTGTGGATTCGATGTCACTTCACGATGAATATATGGACATATTGTTGCTGCTCTCCGCATTTGCGTCACATCCGTACATAAAAACTTGCTTTTTAACGCTAAATAGGTTTTACTTAGGTTTGTTAATGGATATGTTATACGTAACAGTCCAGTTCGTAGGGGTTAAAAAGTGAATTTTGTGTGAGAGGAAGTGTCTGCAGTGAGTACCTCGCTCAATTTGAAAATTGATAAAGAAAAGGTAAAAGAGATCCCTTTGGTGGACCTTGCCTTTATGGTGCTGAAAGCGGCTAATACGCCGTATTACTATCGTGACTTAATGAATGAGGTAGCGAAGCAGCGCGGAATGACTGATGAAGAAATCAACGAGTTTATCGCCCAGCTATATACCGAGATTAATATCGATGGCCGTTTTGCTTGCGTCGGTACAAGTCTGTGGGGCTTGAAGCGCTGGTATCCGGTAGCTGGAACAGAAGATTCCATGACGGGTGCGAAGCGTCCGCGTATCATCAACGATGAAGACGATGATCTGGAAGATGAAGACTTCGGTGAAGAAGAAGACAGCTATAGCAGCGATGAAGACTTCGACAGCACGGATAAAGACGAAGAAGAAGACGAAGAAGAGGAAGAAGAAGACGACATCTTTGACGAAGAAGACAGCGAAGAAGAAGTGCTGGTTGAAGATGACGATCTGGAAGATGAAGACCTCGAAGAAGACGAAGAAGAGTCCGAAAACGAGGATGAATTTGACGACGATTCTGATAATCGGTAGTCATTTTTGACGTCTATAATTTACCCGTTTCCCCGGAATAGTCAGCCTTGACAGCAGACGGGGTAACGGGTAAACTATTGCATGGGCTTATGAATGAGCGACAATATATTTATGTTTTTTATAGAAGGTGCCCCGTCCTGCGGGAGTACTTTTTTTTGTATTTTTAGAGGCATAATTTTGCAAAAAGTTTTCATTTCCGCATGCTCCCGGCCAACATTTCGTGGCCCGTTTTTGTATATCAAAAACACGAAATGAAATGATGGCTACCGGAATGTTTGCACCATTTTTTGCTGTAGAACAACGTGTATTTAAACCGTCTTCGCAGAAAGAGCAGTTCGCAGATGCAGGGAATTTCTGCCATTGCTCTTTTTAACGATGATTACCTGGGAAACAGGTTACGATAACACCATATATCGCCTGAATTTCTGTACTTATATTAGGAGGGTAATAACAGTGACAAAGTATATTTTCGTGACGGGCGGAGTTGTGTCCTCCCTGGGCAAAGGGATTACGGCTGCTTCTCTGGGCAGATTGCTGAAAAACAGAGGGCTTAAGGTAACGATCCAGAAATTTGATCCATATATTAACATCGACCCGGGAACAATGAGTCCTTATCAGCACGGCGAGGTTTTTGTAACGGATGATGGCGCGGAAACGGATCTGGATCTTGGCCACTATGAACGTTTTATTGACATCAATCTCTCCAAAAACAGCAACGTCACGACTGGTAAAGTATACTCTTCCGTCATCAGCAAAGAGCGGCGCGGGGAATATCTGGGTGGAACGGTACAAGTTATTCCACACATTACGAACGAGATCAAAGAGCGTGTATTCCGCGCTGGACGTGAAGCGGGTTCGGATGTGGTTATTACGGAAATTGGCGGAACAGTGGGCGACATTGAGAGTTTGCCTTTCCTGGAAGCTATCCGTCAGATCAAGAGTGATGTAGGTCGCGACAATGTGATGTACATCCACGTAACACTTATTCCTTATATCAAAGCAGCTGGTGAAGTGAAAACAAAACCAACGCAACATAGTGTTAAGGAATTACGCAGCATTGGTATTCAACCGAATGTGATTGTATGCCGTACGGAGTATGAATTGTCTAAAGACATGAAAGCCAAGATCGCTCTCTTCTGCGACATTGATGAGAATGCCGTGGTTGAATGTCGTGATGCAGACACGTTGTATCAAGTACCTTTGAACCTGCGTGAAGAAGGCTTGGATGAGATCGTGGTAAATCACCTGAAACTGACTACTCCTGCACCGGATATGAGCGAGTGGGAAGGGCTGGTTGACCGGATCAACAAGTTGGAGCATACAGTTGAGATCGCTATTGTTGGTAAATATGTAGCGTTGCATGATGCATACCTGAGTGTTGTTGAGTCGTTGTCTCATGCAGGATTTGCATCCAATGCTGATGTGAAAATTCGCTGGGTTCCTTCTGAAGATATTACGGATGAGAATGTAGGCGACTTGTTACATGGTATTGGCGGTATCCTTGTTCCTGGTGGATTCGGAGATCGTGGTATTGAAGGTAAAGTATCGGCAATCCGTTATGCTCGTGAGAAACAAATTCCGTTCTTCGGTATTTGCCTGGGTATGCAGGTTTCCGTTATTGAGTATGCACGTTCCATCGTTGGTTTGAATGGTGCGAACAGTTCCGAAATTAATCCGGCTACGGAATTCCCGGTGATCGACCTGTTGCCTGAGCAAAAAGATATCGAAAATCTGGGTGGCACGATGCGTCTGGGTCTGTATCCTTGTAAGCTTCAGGAAGGTTCTTTGGCGATGGCTTGTTATGATGATGAGCTGGTGTATGAGAGACACCGTCACCGGTATGAGTTCAACAATGAATACCGTGAAACGATCGAAAAAGCAGGACTGGTTATCTCGGGTACATCTCCGGATGGACGTCTGGTTGAGATCGTGGAACTTCCAGGACACCCATGGTTCCTGGCGGTACAATTCCATCCGGAATTCACTTCCCGCCCGAACCGTCCGCAACCATTGTTCCGTGAGTTTGTAAAAGCTTCTCTGGAGAATGCGCAGAAGTAATACATGGTTTTATTGTTTAACGTAATAGATATTGGGGATGTTCCTGGCAACCATAGCGGATGCCAGAACATCCCTTTTTTTGCGTAAAAAGCAGATGGATATGCTTTTTGTCATTTTGTGAATGTAGCAGGATTTTAATGGAAGAGGTAGAATACTTATCATGACGACTATGGGATAGTTATCCAGATTCAAAGATGTACATGCTTTCCTAATTCTAGGAGGTTACAGAGTGGAAGATAAAAAAGTTTTGATTGTTGATGACCAGAATGGTATTCGAATCCTGTTAATGGAAGTGTTCAGCAGTGAGGGGTATAACACGTTTCAAGCACCCAACGGCAAGGTTGCTCTGGAGATTGTGAATAATGACAAGCCTGACCTGGTATTGCTCGATATGAAGATTCCTGGGATGGACGGTCTGGAAATCCTGAAGCATATTAAAGATATTGATCCGGGTATCAAGGTCATCATGATGACCGCTTATGGTGAACTGGACATGATTAAGGAAGCAACGGACCTCGGAGCGCTCATGCACTTTACAAAACCATTTGATATCGACGAGATGCGAGTGGCTGTGAATATGCAACTTCGCAATGGTACCGCCAATAAATGCAGCTGAATCCTGTTGATACAGGATTTTTTTGCGTGTGGAGAACACAGAAGGTACTTGGTGGGAGAATGGGGTATTTCACTCCTTCATCCGGGGAATATTGGAAATGGGGAAGTTATAAAGCGGTGTCTATGAAAACTGTGCTGCAAAGCACAGCATTTTTGCAAATGCTTGTTTAGTATTTGACATGGGATGTGGTATAATAAGCCCGTATGTGATTTCGGCTAAAAACCATAGACACAACCCAAACCCCTAGGAGGATTGAAACCATGCCATTAGTATCTATGACAGACATGTTGAACAAAGCACTTGAAGGAAAATATGCAGTTGGTCAATACAACATCAATAACCTTGAGTGGACTCAAGCGATTCTTGGTGCTGCTGAAGAAGAGAAATCCCCAGTAATCCTGGGTGTATCCGAAGGCGCAGCACGTCACATTGGTGGCTTCTACACTGTAGTTAAAATGGTAGAAGGACTCATTCACGACATGAAAATCACTGTTCCAGTTGCAATTCACCTGGACCACGGTTCAAGCTTCGACAAGTGTAAAGAAGCGATCGACGCTGGATTCACATCCGTAATGATCGACGGTTCCCACCACTCTATCGATGAGAACATCGAAATGACTAAAAAAGTTGTTGAATATGCACACGCTAAAGGCGTTTCTGTAGAAGCTGAAGTAGGTACTGTAGGCGGACAAGAAGACGACGTTATCGGTGGTATCATGTACGCTGACCTGAACGAGTGTATCCGTATCGTTAAAGAAACAGGTATCGATACATTGGCACCAGCTCTTGGTTCCGTACACGGTCCTTACCATGGCGAGCCTAACCTGGGCTTCAAAGAAATGGAAGAAGTTCGTGACGCGGTACAAGTTCCACTCGTATTGCACGGTGGTACAGGTATTCCTAAACACGACATCGACAAAGCCATTTCCCTGGGTACGTCCAAAATCAACGTAAACACAGAGAACCAAATTGCTTTTGCAAGAGTGGTTCGTGAAGTGCTTGCAGCTAAACCAGACGCTTACGATCCACGTACATTCATCGTACCAGGCCGTGAAGCAATTAAAGAAACCGTTAAAGGTAAAATCCGCGAGTTTGGTTCTAACAACAAAGCGTAATTTATCTTTACCAGTTCCATACTGTGAAATGGAAAAACACCGCCTAGCCGGTGTCTTTCCATTTTCACACCTTATTTCTACATCGGAAGCCAACAGCACGTATTGCCGTTCATCGGCTGCAAAACACGTAGGGGGACATTAAGCTTTATGGAAAAATTGATGATTAGTGGCGGACGTCCGTTACAGGGAACTGTAACTATAAGCGGCGCCAAGAACAGCGCCATTGCGCTTATTCCTGCAGCATTGCTTGCCGAGTCAGAAGTCGTGTTGGACAACCTGCCGCTTTTGAGTGACGTGGCGGTTTATGCAGAAATTTTGGAGGAACTCGGAGCACATGTGACTTGGGAAGGCAGTCAGATGAAGATAGACCCTTCTGACATCAAATCCATTCCTATGCCGAATGGTCCCGTGAAGAAGCTTCGTGCTTCGTATTATATGATGGGTGCATTGCTAGGGCGTTTCAAAGAAGCGACCATAGGTTTACCAGGGGGTTGTAATTTTGAGCCTCGTCCAATTGATCAACATATCAAAGGGTTTGAAGCGCTTGGCGCAACCGTAACAAACGAACATGGCTCCATTCATTTGCATGCCAAAGAGCTGCGCGGAGCAAAAATCTATCTTGATGTAAGCAGTGTCGGCGCAACCATTAATATCATGCTGGCGGCTACTCGTGCCAAAGGCTCTACAATTATCGAAAACGCGGCTAAAGAGCCTGAGATTATAGATGTAGCAACACTTCTGAATTCCATGGGTGCCAGCATCAAGGGTGCAGGTACCGAAACGATCCGTATTGAAGGGGTCTCGGAGCTTAAAGGCTGCCGTCATTCCATCATTCCGGACCGTATCCAAGCAGGTACGTATATGATCGCTGCAGCGGCGACGCGCGGAGATGTTCTGATTGACAATGTGATTCCCAAACATCTGGAAGCTTTAACGGCAAAGCTGCTGGAGATGGGTGTTGGCATTGAGGAATTGGATGAAAGTATACGTGTCATTGGTAAACCAAGCTATAACCATGTGGACGTGAAGGCACTTGTATATCCTGGTTTTCCAACGGATCTACAGTCACCAATGACAAGTGTTTTAACACAGGCAACTGGTGTGAGTGTCCTGAGCGACTTTGTATACAGTAATCGATTCAAGCATGTGCCTGAGTTAGTGCGGATGGGTGCAAAGATTCGAGTAGAAGGACGGTCAGCGATTATTGAAGGCAGTGCATTAAACGCGGCCAAAGTAAAAGCATCCGATCTTCGCGCTGGAGCAGCACTGGTGATTGCAGGTCTCACCGTCAGTGAAGGTGTGACTGAAGTGACGGGGGTCGAATATATTGACCGCGGTTATGATCATCTGGTGACTAATCTGCGCCTGCTCGGTGCAGATGTATGGCGGGAAACTGATTAATAGGAAACGTTATGCATAATTCAGTCCTACACATGTTTATTTTAACTGAACTGCATATCTTTTTGATGATTAGGTAAACCTGTTTTAATAGAGTTCTCAGCCTCTCCGGCATAAGACGAAATGTTTCTGTTTCCTTTACCGGAGGGTCTTTTTTTGAAATAAACTTCATATGGCTGTAAGAACATCATTTCTCATCCCCAACCCCCGGTTTTGTTTGAACTGCGCTCCATAGCCGGTCTATCCGGATTGATCGCCTCAATGCATCGTTCACTCAATAGCGGATCTTGCCGAATGTTGGCCATCCCACCCGGAAACTTACACTCAAAGACAAGTATTTGCATTATAACGGTTACATTCCGTACAATGGACAGAAGGGATTGTGGCAGACGCCGCTCTCTATAGCCGGAACATCTAGCGAAACTATCCATTTCACACGGACTTATTAATTGAATAGGTGGTTATTATATGGATCTACAAATTTCCGATTTGGAAGAAATGAAACTAACGGACCTCTACAAACTGGCCAAAAAATATCAGATACCTTACTATGGTACGTTAAAAAAGAAAGAATTAATTTTTGCTATACTACGTGCACAAGCTGAACAGAGTGGCCTGATGTTCATGCAAGGCGTACTCGAGATTTTACCTGAAGGTTACGGATTCTTAAGACCTATCAACTACTTGCCAAGTACGGAAGACATCTACATCTCAGCTTCTCAGATTCGCAAGTTTGACCTAAGAACAGGTGACCTCGTATCAGGTAAGTGTAGAACGCCTAAGGAAAACGAGAGATACTTCGGTTTGTTGCAAGTCAACGCTGTAAATGGTGAGAATCCATCGGCGGCTGCAGAGCGACTTCACTTCCCGGCACTAACCCCACTGTATCCGCAGAAAAAACTGGTTCTCGAAACATCCCCCAACCATTTGTCCACACGCATTATGGATGTGCTCGCCCCGGTAGGATTGGGACAGCGCGGATTGATCGTAGCACCTCCCAAAGCGGGTAAAACGCTTCTCCTCAAAGAAATTGCCAACAGCATCTCAACTAACAATCCTGAAATTGAACTGTTTGTCCTGTTGATTGATGAACGTCCAGAGGAAGTAACGGATATGTCGCGTTCGGTAAAAGGGGAAGTTGTGGCTTCAACATTTGATGAACTGCCTGAGAATCATATCAAGGTGGCGGAATTGGTGCTTGAACGTGCGCTTCGTCTGGTTGAGGCTAAAAAGGATGTCGTTATCCTGCTGGATAGCATTACACGTCTTGCCCGTGCATATAACCTGGTTATTCCACCATCCGGTCGTACGCTTAGTGGTGGTATTGACCCAGCTGCATTCCATCGTCCGAAACGTTTCTTCGGTTCTGCCCGGAATGTGGAAGAAGGCGGAAGCTTGACCATCCTGGCAACGGCATTAATTGATACCGGTTCACGTATGGATGACGTCATTTATGAAGAGTTTAAGGGTACAGGTAACATGGAGCTCCATCTGGACCGTCGTCTGGCAGAGCGCCGCATATTCCCGGCAATCGACATTCGTCGTTCCGGTACACGTCGTGAAGAAGTGTTGCTCAGCAAGGAAGAGTTGGATACAATCTGGGCGATTCGTAAAAACATGAATGATTCCCATGACTTTGTTGAAGGATTCCTGAAAAAACTTCGTAACAGCAAGACAAATGCAGAGTTTTTGGCGGCATTTGATTCGGCTGGTAACAGCCCGACAAGCAATTCGGGTACAACAACAACCCGTCGCTCACCTAGACAGACAGCAACGTCAGGTACATCGACGTAAGTCTCGTTCGACTAATCACTTTCTTTTTGCAGCAATGCTGTGAATGTTACAATACACTCGTCGTTAAGTTTAACCCATTAGATGTGAGGAGAACATCATGTATTTAGTATACGCAGATGAAAAAGGTAATGTATTTGATCATCCTTCCCTGTACGGGCTTGCCCGCAGTGGAGATATGATCGTTGAGATTATGGAGGATGAGTTGATTCCTCTGCCAGAAGGTGCAACGTTGGTTGGACTCCCGAGTACCCGGCCCATTGGTATGGACCCAGACACCGGTGAGATGCTGCCAATGCCAACGGACACACAGGCTGTAGGTGCATTGCTTCCACAGGGATTCACTCGTTTGTGTCTCCCAGGGTATGTGAAGACGGATAAGGAGTATAAGTTGCCTTTGTTCGGTTATTCCGCAGTGGTTTGGAAAGATGGCGGTTTCTATGTTACGGCTTCGAAGTCAGATAGTCCTGACCAATGGAATCCGCTTAACTGTGATCGTGACGATGTGCGTTCCGGGGTTAAACGATTGACGGAGCAATACCCCGAGAACCGTCTCTACACCCATCTATCCAACTGTGCGCTTGGATATGAATGTCTAACTTCATCCAACACGTTCCTGAATCGTTGGGAAGGTGGAGTGCCGGTATCCTATTCTTGCAATGCGGGCTGTTTCGGGTGTATCTCCGAGCAACCGGATGATAGCGGCTTTGTTTCCCCGCAGACACGTATGAACTTCCGACCGCGTGTGGATGAGATTGTGGAGGTTATGATGGAACACCTGAAGACGCCGGAGTCCATCATTAGTTTTGGACAAGGTTGTGAAGGGGAGCCTTCCACGCAGGCCAAGCTGATTATTGAAGCGATTCGCGAAGTGCGTTCCGTAACGGACATGGGGTATATCAACATTAATACCAATGCCGGTCTGAATGATCACATTAGAGGTATTGTAGATGCTGGATTGGATCTGATGCGCGTAAGTACAATTAGTGCACTGGATGACCATTATAACGCCTACTATAAACCGCGTGGTTATACCTTAGCCAATGTTGAGAAGTCGATGAAATACGCAGCGCAGCAGGGCGTATACACGTCCATAAACTATCTGATCTTTCCAGGTGTAACAGATCGTGAAGAAGAGATTGAGGCGATGATTGAGTTTGCAAGAAGAACCGATCTACGCTTGATTCAGATGCGTAATCTCAATATTGATCCAGAGAGCTATCTGGAATTAATTCCTCCTGCTCAAGGTGATATCTTGGGTATGAAGCAGATGATTGAGATTTTTGAAGACGAGTTGCCTGATGTTGTGATCGGATCGTATACCCATGTTCCGCCAGCTGGAATGGCACGTCCAAAACGGTTGATTACCTTATAACAATAATGGATTGCAACAGGCACAAGGCCGTGTTATAATCTCAGAGTTGTGCCATTTACTCTGGGTCCGCTTGAGGCTCAGGGCGGAAAGAGGTGAAAGGTAATGAAAGAAGCAATTCATCCTAATTACACGATTGGTCAAGTATCTTGCGCTTGCGGGAATACTTTTGAGACAGGTTCGGTTAAAGACGGACTTCGTGTAGAGATTTGCTCCGCGTGCCACCCGTTCTTCACAGGTAAACAGAAGTTTATCGATGCTGGCGGCCGTGTTGATCGTTTCAAAAAGAAATACGGAATCTAATAGGACAATTCTTGGAGTTGTCTGCTAATCGCATCCAACACACCCCTGCTGATCTGGCAGGGGTTTTTATATGTTATATGTAAGCATAATCGCATTCACGTTCCTCTGGTTGCAATTTGGATAACCTTACGTTATACTATTTCTTACCGTGCTAGATGGGGAGGTAGCGGTGCCCTGTAACTCGCAATCCGCTATAGCGAGGTTGAATTCCTGCTAGAGGTTTTGCCGATGTGAGGTTTGGTCCCTAAACGTGGTGTTGACGGTTGGGTCCTCCGCAATGAGTACTCATGAACCTGGTCAGGTCCGGAAGGAAGCAGCCATAAGTGAGATCACTCTTGTGCCGGAGGGTTGCCTAGCCCGAGCTATTGTTCAGGGGTGCCACTTGGATCGCAAATATCGATAGCAGGTGCACGGCTTACCTTTTAAATGTAGAGACCTTTGCAGTTGTATGTATGCAGAGGTCTTTTTGATATGTCTTAATAAACCACGCATGAATGAGTCAGATAAAGTTTGGATTCACCCTAGAATATAGTATAATAGGGGAACGACAAAGGACTCGAATGCGAAGTGGAAGGAAGGTAACGCATCATGGAGCATATCGCGTTATACCGGGCTTGGCGTCCCCAGTCGTTTCAAGATATGGTGGGGCAACAGCATATTATTCAGACCTTGCAGAACGCGATTCGTGAACAGCGGACTTCCCATGCCTACTTATTTAGCGGGCCCAGAGGAACGGGAAAGACAAGTGCCGCCAAGATTTTGGCCAAAGCTGTGAACTGCGAACGTGGGCCTGCGCCTGAACCTTGTAACGAGTGTGAAGCTTGCCGCAGAATTACGACTGGCGCTGTGATGGATGTGCAAGAGATTGATGCTGCATCCAATCGGGGCGTTGAAGAAATCCGTGATCTTCGGGAAAAGGTTAAATATGCGCCAACCGAAGTCCGGCAGAAAGTCTATATTATTGATGAAGTACACATGCTGACAACGGAGGCATTCAATGCTTTGCTCAAAACATTGGAAGAGCCACCACCACATGTGATGTTTATTTTGGCAACAACAGAACCACACCGCCTTCCGGCTACCATTATATCGCGCTGTCAGCGATTTGATTTTCGCCGGGTATCCCTGGAAGAGCAGACAGCAAGACTTACACTGATCTGTGAACAGGAAGGCATGGAAGCGGACCAAGATGCGCTCCAATACATTGCCCGTTTATCGGACGGTGGAATGAGGGATGCACTTAGTGTGCTGGATCAGATCTCTTCATTTACGGATGGACGAGTAACGTACCAGCAGGTCATGGACATGACGGGTGGAATTGCTTCAGAGCAATTTGCCAAATTGGCTGCTTCGCTGCTCAAGGGTGATGTTGGTCATATTTTGCAGATGATTGAAGGTTTCATGCATGAAGGAAAGAGTGCAGACAAATGCATGGAGAATTTACTGTATTATTTCCGTGATTTGCTTATGATTAAGATGGTGCCTGATGCAGACAAACTGACGGACAGGGTACTTAATCCGGAAGCTTTCCGTGATATGGCGGAGTCATTCACCAAGGAACAACTGTTCCACATGATTGACACCCTTAATCGGTACCAGAGTGAAATGAAATATGCAGTACAACCACAGACATTATTTGAAGTTGCATTGCTTAAACTGTGTAGTATTCCAGCTCAAGGTGAGGCTTCTGTTCAGGTGGGAGCTTCAGCTCATGCAGCACCTGCTGATGGGGGAGAGATCCATCGCTTGAAGCAGCAGCTTGCTGAGTTGGAGAAGAAGTTGGATCGTGCGCTTAAAAGTGGTTTGTCTGGTGGAGAAGGTGCATCGAGTGCTCCATCTCGTCCGGCAACAAGGGCCCCTGTATCGAGAGGCAATTCGCCTGCGAAGCTTCCTGCACAGTTGGATCAGTATGTTGCGCGCAAGGGAGCCCCTGAGTTCGCAGATATCAGCAAAAAATGGAGTCAGATCCTGCAACGAGTGAAGGAAGAGAGGGTTACCGTTCACGCCTGGTTTGTGGATGGTGAGCCGGTATCATTGCTTGAAGACAATGTGTTGGTTGCTTTTAAAAACAACATTCACCGTGAAACAACGGAAAAGCAGGCTAACCGTGAAGTCATTGAGCGGGTGTTGTCCGAACAGCTTGGGCGACCTGCACGATTGGTGACGATGATGCTCAAAGATTGGACCGGAGCAATGGAGGGAGCTCCTGAAGCGCCAAAGGAGGACTTTAAGCTTGAACCTGAGCATGAAGACGGCGGTTCAGGCAACAAACAGCCTTGGATTGATGAAGCCATCCAGCTCTTTGGTGAGGACCTTGTAGTGATCAAAGAATAATGCGCATAGCGCGATAACCATAACAAAAGGAGATGAACAATTATGAACAACATGAACCAAATGATGAAACAAGTGAAGAAAATGCAGGAGCAAATGCTGAAAGCACAAGAGGAACTGGCGGACAAAACAGTCCAAGGTACTTCTGGTGGCGGTGTAGTGACGGCTGAAGTTAACGGACACAAGAAATTGCTTGCTATCACGATCAAACCTGAAGCGGTAGATCCGGAAGATGTTGAAATGTTGCAAGATCTCGTTATGACAGCTGTTAATGATGCAATGGCCAAAGCCGATGAGATTGCCAACAAGGATATGGGCAAGTTCACAGGCGGCATGAATATTCCGGGATTATTTTAATTAAAAAATTGATCCTGTCAAAGGAGACGCAATCGATTGTATTATCCCGAACCAATAGCCAAGCTGATTGATGCCTTCACCCGGTTGCCGGGTGTGGGTCCCAAGACGGCAGCGCGTTTAGCTTTTCATGTGCTTAACATGAAGGAAGATGACGTTATCGATTTTGCCAAAGCGCTCGTAAGTGTGAAGCGTAATCTTCATTACTGTTCTGTATGTTGTAATATCACTGATACGGACCCGTGTCGCATCTGTCAGGATAAGTCCAGAGATGTCTCTGTAATCTGTGTAGTTCAGGATTCGAAAGATCTGGTGGCCATGGAGCGCACCAAGGAATTCGATGGATACTATCATGTGTTACAGGGCGCGATTTCACCTATGGAGGGAATTGGCCCAGACGATATTCGTTTGAAGGAACTCCTGGTTCGATTAAGTGATGAACGTATAAAAGAGATCATATTGGCAACGAACCCCAATATTGAGGGTGAAGCTACAGCAATGTACATCTCCCGGTTGGTGCGTCCGTTTGAAATCAGTGTGACTCGAATTGCGCATGGATTGCCTGTAGGTGGCGATCTTGAGTATGCGGATGAAGTGACCCTTTCCAAAGCGTTGGAAGGGCGCAGGGAGATGCGTTAGTGTGATCAATTTGTATTACACAGCGGACTTCCTTGGAAACTTCTGATGCTAAATAAGTTTCGATGTGCAAAGAGAGCCTTAGGGCTCTCTTTTTTTTTTTGTGAAGAAAATGAATGCCTGAGTTCTAAGTTTGTCCTTTCCCTGATAAGTATGAGAATATGCTGTGCTGATCAGGAGGAGGAGAGTTTATGTTTTTGTGGCGAAATACACGGAACTCGGTAGAGAAACACAACAGAATGTTGAAGGAACTTGAGGCGGATCAGATCTATGCAGATATTCAGGTGGCTAAGCAGGAATGGGAACGGGCTATGAGACAGTTTGAAGATGCACAGGGGCAGGATGAGATTGATTATGCTATTTATGTATTGGAGGCAGCTGAGCGGAAGTACCAGATCCACTTGAGAAGAGCAAAGCGAGCCAGAGCGAATGATGATGTTACATCACAGCGAGGGGTTAGTATGTAGAGTCACGTTTACATTAAACACGGAGGTGTAATATATGAAGAGTATCATACTGGGAAGTGTATTGGTTATATCGTTACTGGGGCTTATCGTTATTTTATTCAGAAAGCGGATAGGGTTATCGTTTTTCACGTCATTTGGAATTCATCTGGTGCTGGCTGCAGTAGGGATATATATCGTGAATTATTCCGGCTGGATTACAGGAACCTACATCCCGCTGAACCCAGCAACGATAGGGACTGTAACTGTTTTGGGATTGCCAGGTGTGGGGCTATTATTAGGGTTGAAAATTTCTTTGTTCGGATAGTTGACTCATAGGATATTTATATGGTACATTATATCTCGTTGCTTTGCTTGCTTGGTTAGATGCTTTAGATGAAATGAAGGAGTTCATTACGAACTTCGAAAAAGAATTTCAAAAAAACACTTGACCAAAACAAATGAAGTGTGATATATTATAAAAGTCGCCGCTGAGAGAAAATGGTGACGAAAAAACGAGTTTGATCTTTGAAAACTGAACAACGAGTGAGTAAACATTCTGCTTGCAGAATGAACGCGAAAGTTTGAAACAAGCCTTGGCTTGGATCGACTGGAGCACAAATGAGATTTTTAATCTCGTCAGATTCAAAATGAGCTTATCGCTCTTTTCAATACTTTATTGGAGAGTTTGATCCTGGCTCAGGACGAACGCTGGCGGCATGCCTAATACATGCAAGTCGAGCGGAGTTGATAGGAAGCTTGCTTCCTTGATACTTAGCGGCGGACGGGTGAGTAACACGTAGGCAACCTGCCCTCAAGTTTGGGACAACTACCGGAAACGGTAGCTAATACCGAATAATTGTTTTCTTCGCCTGAAGGAAACTGGAAAGACGGAGCAATCTGTCACTTGGGGATGGGCCTGCGGCGCATTAGCTAGTTGGTGAGGTAACGGCTCACCAAGGCGACGATGCGTAGCCGACCTGAGAGGGTGATCGGCCACACTGGGACTGAGACACGGCCCAGACTCCTACGGGAGGCAGCAGTAGGGAATCTTCCGCAATGGGCGAAAGCCTGACGGAGCAATGCCGCGTGAGTGATGAAGGTTTTCGGATCGTAAAGCTCTGTTGCCAGGGAAGAACGCTTGGGAGAGTAACTGCTCTCAAGGTGACGGTACCTGAGAAGAAAGCCCCGGCTAACTACGTGCCAGCAGCCGCGGTAATACGTAGGGGGCAAGCGTTGTCCGGAATTATTGGGCGTAAAGCGCGCGCAGGCGGTCATTTAAGTCTGGTGTTTAATCCCGGGGCTCAACCCCGGATCGCACTGGAAACTGGGTGACTTGAGTGCAGAAGAGGAGAGTGGAATTCCACGTGTAGCGGTGAAATGCGTAGATATGTGGAGGAACACCAGTGGCGAAGGCGACTCTCTGGGCTGTAACTGACGCTGAGGCGCGAAAGCGTGGGGAGCAAACAGGATTAGATACCCTGGTAGTCCACGCCGTAAACGATGAGTGCTAGGTGTTAGGGGTTTCGATACCCTTGGTGCCGAAGTTAACACATTAAGCACTCCGCCTGGGGAGTACGGTCGCAAGACTGAAACTCAAAGGAATTGACGGGGACCCGCACAAGCAGTGGAGTATGTGGTTTAATTCGAAGCAACGCGAAGAACCTTACCAGGTCTTGACATCCCTCTGACCGGTACAGAGATGTATCTTTCCTTCGGGACAGAGGAGACAGGTGGTGCATGGTTGTCGTCAGCTCGTGTCGTGAGATGTTGGGTTAAGTCCCGCAACGAGCGCAACCCTTATATTTAGTTGCCAGCACTTCGGGTGGGCACTCTAGATAGACTGCCGGTGACAAACCGGAGGAAGGTGGGGATGACGTCAAATCATCATGCCCCTTATGACCTGGGCTACACACGTACTACAATGGCCGGTACAACGGGCTGCGAAATCGCGAGATGGAGCCAATCCCAACAAAGCCGGTCTCAGTTCGGATTGCAGGCTGCAACTCGCCTGCATGAAGTCGGAATTGCTAGTAATCGCGGATCAGCATGCCGCGGTGAATACGTTCCCGGGTCTTGTACACACCGCCCGTCACACCACGAGAGTTTATAACACCCGAAGTCGGTGGGGTAACCGCAAGGAGCCAGCCGCCGAAGGTGGGATAGATGATTGGGGTGAAGTCGTAACAAGGTAGCCGTATCGGAAGGTGCGGCTGGATCACCTCCTTTCTATGGAGAATCGTTTCCTGCAACGGAAACATTCAAATACAAAATCTAGTCAGGTCGGCTAGTTACTCACTCGTTGCTCAGTTTTGAGAGCTCAAACTCTCAAACGTTTGGTGGCGATAGCGAAGGGGTTCCACACGTTCCCATCCCGAACACGACCGTTAAGCCCTTCAGCGTCAATGGTACTTGGACCGCAGGGTCCTGGGAGAGTAGAACGCCGCCAAGCGTAACCCATTTTGGGTTCAAATAGTATATATAATGTGGGCCCTTAGCTCAGTTGGTTAGAGCGCACCTCTGATAAGGGTGAGGCCGGTGGTTCGAGTCCACCAGGGCCCACCATCTATACCTTTAAACTTTATACGGGGCCATAGCTCAGCTGGGAGAGCGCCTGCCTTGCAAGCAGGAGGTCAGCGGTTCGATCCCGCTTGGCTCCACCAAAAATGATTACAAGTTTGTTCTTTGAAAACTAGATATCGAAACGAAACAAACGCGAATTAGAACATTCCTTTAAGCTGATCTTGTGTAAACAAGTGAAGTGTTTATAAAGGTAGTTAAATTGCTTTTGTGATGGTATCGAATGGGAGCGACTTTTGGCTTTGCGCAAGCAAAACAAGGGAAGCAAGCAGTCGAAACCGGAACAAAATGGTTAAGCTACTAAGAGCACACGGAGGATGCCTAGGCGCTAGGAGCCGATGAAGGACGTGGCGAACAACGAAACTGCCTCGGGGAGCTGTAAGCAAGCTTTGATCCGGGGGTGTCCGAATGGGGAAACCCAGCTGGGGTAATTTCCAGTTACTCACAACTGAATACATAGGTTGTGCAGAGGCATACCAGGGGAACTGAAACATCTAAGTACCCTGAGGAAGAGAAAACAATAGTGATTCCGTCAGTAGCGGCGAGCGAACGCGGAGAAGCCCAAACCAAGGAGCTTGCTCTTTGGGGTTGTGGGACGTCTCACATGGAGTTACAAAGGAACCGGTTAAGCGAAGAGGTCTGGAAAGGCCCGCCAAAGAAGGTAAAAGCCCTGTAGTTGAAAGTCTGTTCCCTCCGAGACGGATCCCGAGTAGTGCGGGGCACGTGAAACCCCGTATGAATCCGGCAGGACCATCTGCCAAGGCTAAATACTTCCTAGCGACCGATAGTGAAGCAGTACCGTGAGGGAAAGGTGAAAAGCACCCCGGAAGGGGAGTGAAATAGAACCTGAAACCGTGTGCTTACAAAAAGTCAGAGCCCGTTTTAGGGGTGATGGCGTGCCTTTTGTAGAATGAACCGGCGAGTTACGTTCCCGTGCAAGGTTAAGGTGAAGAGCCGGAGCCGCAGCGAAAGCGAGTCTGAATAGGGCGACTTAGT
The DNA here is from genome assembly GCF_038002525.1 of Paenibacillus sp. FSL K6-4396. Classification (NCBI taxonomy): domain Bacteria; kingdom Bacillati; phylum Bacillota; class Bacilli; order Caryophanales; family Paenibacillaceae; genus Paenibacillus; species Paenibacillus sp. FSL K6-4396. The sequence goes on from NZ_JBBOCR010000001.1 coordinate 143,022, forward strand.
ACGTGGACGTAGACCCGAAACCGGGTGATCTACCCCTGTCCAGGGTGAAGGTGCGGTAACACGCACTGGAGGCCCGAACCCACGCATGTTGAAAAATGCGGGGATGAGGTGGGGGTAGCGGAGAAATTCCAATCGAACTCGGAGATAGCTGGTTCTCCCCGAAATAGCTTTAGGGCTAGCCTCGGAAAACAGAGTCGTGGAGGTAGAGCACTGATTGGGTGCGGGGCCCGCAAGGGTTACCAAGCTCAGTCAAACTCCGAATGCCATAGACTTACTTCCGGGAGTCAGACAGTGAGTGCTAAGATCCATTGTCAAAAGGGAAACAGCCCAGACCATCAGCTAAGGTCCCCAAGTGTGTGTTAAGTGGGAAAGGATGTGGAGTTGCACAGACAACCAGGATGTTGGCTTAGAAGCAGCCACCATTGAAAGAGTGCGTAATAGCTCACTGGTCGAGTGACTCTGCGCCGAAAATGTAACGGGGCTAAACACACCACCGAAGCTATGGCTTGATGCAATGCATCAGGGGTAGGGGAGCGTTGTATAAGGGTTGAAGGTGTACCGTAAGGAGCGCTGGACATTATACAAGTGAGAATGCCGGTATGAGTAACGAAAAGATCAGTGAGAATCTGATCCGCCGAAAGCCTAAGGGTTCCTGAGGAAGGCTCGTCCGCTCAGGGTAAGTCGGGACCTAAGGCGAGGCCGAAAGGCGTAGTCGAAGGACAACAGGTCGAAATTCCTGTACCACCGTAAGCCGTTATGAGCAATGGGGGGACGCAGTAGGGTAGTGACGCGGACTGATGGATGTCCGTCTAAGCAGTAAGGCTGATGTGTAGGCAAATCCGCACATTGTAAGGCTGAGCTGTGATGGGGAGCGAAAATTGTAGTAGCGAAGGTCATGATCTCACACTGCCAAGAAAAGCCTCTAGCCAGGTGAAGGTGCCCGTACCGCAAACCGACACAGGTAGGCGAGAAGAGTATTCTAAGGCGCGCGGAAGAACTCTCGTTAAGGAACTCGGCAAAATGACCCCGTAACTTCGGGAGAAGGGGTGCCCCGGTAGTGTGAATAGCACGAGGGGGCCGCAGTGAAAAGGCCCAAGCGACTGTTTAGCAAAAACACAGGTCTGTGCGAAGCCGTAAGGCGAAGTATACGGGCTGACGCCTGCCCGGTGCTGGAAGGTTAAGGGGAGTGGTTAGGGAGTAATCCCGAAGCTGTGAACCGAAGCCCCAGTAAACGGCGGCCGTAACTATAACGGTCCTAAGGTAGCGAAATTCCTTGTCAGGTAAATTCTGACCCGCACGAATGGCGTAACGACTTGGGCGCTGTCTCAACGAGAGATCCGGTGAAATTTTAATACCTGTGAAGATGCAGGTTACCCGCGACAAGACGGAAAGACCCCATGGAGCTTTACTGCAGCTTGATATTGAATTTGGGTACGATCTGTACAGGATAGGTGGGAGCCTTTGAAGCAGGAGCGCCAGCTTCTGTGGAGGCAACGTTGGGATACCACCCTGATCGTATCTAGGTTCTAACCTGGTACCGTAATCCGGTGCGGGGACAGTGTCAGGTGGGCAGTTTGACTGGGGCGGTCGCCTCCTAAAGAGTAACGGAGGCGCCCAAAGGTTCCCTCAGAATGGTTGGAAATCATTCGAAGAGTGCAAAGGCATAAGGGAGCTTGACTGCGAGACCTACAAGTCGAGCAGGGACGAAAGTCGGGCTTAGTGATCCGGTGGTACCGCATGGAAGGGCCATCGCTCAACGGATAAAAGCTACCCTGGGGATAACAGGCTTATCTCCCCCAAGAGTCCACATCGACGGGGAGGTTTGGCACCTCGATGTCGGCTCATCGCATCCTGGGGCTGAAGTAGGTCCCAAGGGTTGGGCTGTTCGCCCATTAAAGCGGTACGCGAGCTGGGTTCAGAACGTCGTGAGACAGTTCGGTCCCTATCTGTCGTGGGCGTAGGAAATTTGAGAGGAGCTGTCCTTAGTACGAGAGGACCGGGATGGACGTACCGCTGGTGTACCAGTTGTTCCGCCAGGAGCACCGCTGGGTAGCTATGTACGGACGGGATAAACGCTGAAAGCATCTAAGCGTGAAGCCCCCCTCAAGATGAGATTTCCCAGTATGTAAGACCCCTTGAAGACGACGAGGTAGATAGGCTGGGGGTGGAAGTGCAGCAATGCATGGAGCTGACCAGTACTAATCGGTCGAGGGCTTATCCAATAGCAAGTGATAATTCGCATGTTTCGTTTCGAATCTAGTTTTCAGGGAGCAATCCTTGAATGATGTTGATGATTGTTATTCGGAGAGATACCCAAGTGGCTATAAGGGGACCCTCTGCTAAGGGGTTAGACTGCGTAAGCGGTGCGAGGGTTCGAATCCCTCTCTCTCCGCCATCTTTACCTAAAGATGGACAAGCAATCAAAACACAATTAATATGGCGGTGTAGCTCAGCTGGCTAGAGCGTACGGTTCATACCCGTAAGGTCGGGGGTTCGATCCCCTCCGCCGCTACCATATTACCCAGGAGGCTTAGCTCAGCTGGGAGAGCATCTGCCTTACAAGCAGAGGGTCGGGGGTTCGATCCCCTCAGCCTCCACCATATACGCCGGTGTAGCTCAACTGGTAGAGCAACTGACTTGTAATCAGTAGGTTGGGGGTTCAAGTCCTCTCGCCGGCACCATTAATGCCTGGAACCGTGGTGTAGTTGGCCTAACATGCCTGCCTGTCACGCAGGAGATCGCGGGTTCGAATCCCGTCGGTTCCGCCATTAATCCTAAAAATTAAATATGGCTCGGTAGCTCAGTCGGTAGAGCAGAGGACTGAAAATCCTCGTGTCGGCGGTTCGATTCCGTCCCGAGCCACCTTTAATCCCTGGAGGATTAGCGAAGTGGCCAAACGCATCAGACTGTAAATCTGCTCCCGTACGGGTTCGGTGGTTCGAATCCATCATCCTCCACCAGTTTTATGAGTCATTAGCTCAGTTGGTAGAGCACCTGACTTTTAATCAGGGTGTCGAAGGTTCGAGCCCTTCATGACTCATCTTTAAGAAAAGAGTGATTAATCATTAATTTGATTAGTTGCTCTTTTTTTGTTATTTGATTTTAACTCAATATGGATATTTATTAATGCTGGGCAAGATATGATAAACTAATAGAAAACATGCAGAGTGGTGACGTTCATTATATGAAGCTCATACCTGATCTAAAACAGCAAATTGAAGTCATTATAGGCACAACTTTGGACGAATATGAAATTACAATACAAGAATGGACGCAATCCGTTGCTAATCTGGTTGGTCATCATGAGAATTTAGAGACCGTTGGTGATGAGGGTGAGCGTCAGGAGTTATCTGTTCAATCTACATCTCCAAGTTCAGCCGATGTAATCAGTTTGAATACGGGAAAGCGTATCTTTTTTAAGGTTCGGATGAATGAGCAAGAAGAGACTGCCGTGTGTTGGGGATGCCCTGAAAAATCTATTACCGTGGAAACACGACAATTGATTGAGCTTTTAATCCGTACTAACACGGCTCTACCCGATGAGGTACAACCTGTTGTATATGAGAATGATAGAGAGCAGTATTTGACTGAATTGGGTCTCTGGCTTAAAGAGCAGATCGAACAACCAACCAAGCAGGAATCTGAAGCGGTTCCTGATCGCTTTGTGGTGCCTGCAGGATTAAATGCTGAGAAGATTCTGTTCTTGCTGCAAGGGGATACACCGGATGCACATCGTTTACGATCCAAGGAACTCAACAAGTTGCTTGAGAGTTACTTTGGCGAGGAAATTGTCTTGATTCCTTTGGGGGAGCAAGAGTGGATCTTCATGGGTGATAAAGAAATTGTTACAGAAGAAGCAGAGGAAGATACAACGGAGGCCAAAAAGGATTCACTGAACGCTTTTTGTCTGGGGTTGCATGAATTGGTTGCCAGTGAGTGGGCTGGGGTGTTCCATCTGTCTGCATCTCTGCCATGCATTCCTGCACAACAACTTGTATCGGTCACAACTCTTCTTAAAGAAAGTGTTCACTTGGGGAGAGCATTCCATGTCACGCAGCATATTCATCTCCCATGGGATCTTCACCTGGAGCGGTTGGTAGCGAGCATTCCTGATGAACAACGTACACGGTTTATACAGGAAACAGGCAAAGACACGGTAATCTTCAATGACAGTGAGACACTTGCTACGCTGGAAACCTTTTTTAGCCTGGACTGTAATGTCAGCGAGACAGCGAAACGACTTTTCATTCATCGTAATACGTTGGTTTATCGTCTGGACAAGATCAAACAGGAGATTGGTTACGATGTGAGGCACTTCGAAAGTGCTGTTCTAGTGCAGTTTTTACTACTAATGTACAAAGTGACGAAAAAGCATTGATATTTTTGTGCAGTTTGCGAATAGTCAAACCTCACGTAGATAGGGTATTATAAAAATACAAATTGTATTCGATTACAAAATGATCTCTGAGGAGGCAACAATCATGGCTGGAGTACGTTTAGAGCATATTTTCAAAAAATACCCGGGTTCTGATAAAGCAACTGTAGTTGACATTAACCTGGACATTAAAGATAAAGAATTTCTGGTACTGGTAGGCCCGTCCGGTTGTGGTAAATCAACAACACTGCGTATGATCGCAGGCCTTGAGGAAATTTCTGAAGGTAAACTCTATATCGGTGACCGTGTCGTTAATGATGTTGCACCTAAAGACCGCGATATCGCGATGGTATTCCAATCCTATGCCTTGTATCCGCATATGAGCGTATATCAAAACATGGCATTTGGTTTGAAATTGCGTAAGGTTAAAAAAGACGAGATCGACAAACGTGTACGTGAAGCAGCTAAAATCCTGGATATCGAGCATTTGCTTGAGCGTAAACCTAAGGCATTGTCCGGTGGTCAACGTCAGCGTGTCGCTCTAGGACGTGCGATTGTCCGTGATCCACAAGTCTTCTTGATGGATGAGCCTCTCTCCAACTTGGATGCTAAACTTCGTGGTCAGATGCGTGCGGAAATCACTAAACTGGCTAAACGTTTGGAAACAACAGTTATCTACGTAACGCATGACCAGATCGAAGCAATGACGATGGGTGATCGGATCGTTGTTATGAAGGATGGTATCATCCAACAAGCAGCTTCTCCGGAAGAGCTGTATAACCTGCCGGCTAACCTGTTCGTAGCTGGTTTCATCGGTTCCCCGACAATGAACTTTATCTCAGGTAAACTCGCTGAGCAAGGTACTAGCATGCATTTCATAGCTCCTGGTGTGGATGTTGAAATCCCGCAAGGTAAAGCACAAGTGTTGAAATCTAGAGGATACATTGGCAAAGAAGTGATTCTGGGTGTTCGTCCAGAAGATATTCACGAAGAGCCAGTATTCCTGGAAGCATCCCCGAACTCTGTATTCTCTACACACGTAGATGTTACAGAGAACCTGGGTCACGAAATGCTCCTCTACTTGAGCGGTGTTGGTAATGATACAACGATCGCACGTGTAGACGGACGTTCTAACACTCGTGATGGTTCCACAGTTAAAATGGCCATCGACATGAACAAAGTTCATATCTTTGATAAAGAGACTGAAGTGAACGTACTTCTTCAAGACAAATAATACTGGGATTCCTCGGTGACGATGGAACCTGAAAGTTAACGCAATTATACATTGTAATGAGAGCCCCTTCCGTTATTGCTGGAAGGGGCTTTTTTTAAGATTATTGGAATTATAAGTTTCGGAGGAGTTGAAGGATAAATAACCGCAAGAAAAACGGCCGGTAAACTGCGAATGTAGTATCCCAGAAGGTACTTCGATCAGAAGACTTTTCTTACTAATGGTTGTCGGAGGCTGCGATTGCATTCATCCCGGAATTCATTTAAGATTATTTGAAGGTCTGTCTTCATTTATTTGAGAGAATCGACTGTTGGAAGGGTATGCATTCTGTACCCCATGTTGTGAATGCGCTAATAATGGAAATAACTGATACACGATCTGATGTACATAGAGGGACAGCTAATGCTGAAAGGAAGAGACAAATGGCGAAAAAAGTGAAAGTATCTGAACTGGTGCAGCAATTTCAGTTGGAGGTTGTTTCTGGATCTCACGGATTGAAAAGAGTCATTACGGTAGATGACCTGAACCGTCCTGGTCTGGAAATGGCCGGTTATTTTGAATACCATCCACAAGAACGGGTACAGCTACTTGGAAGAACGGAGTTAGCTTTCTTTGCAATGTTACCTGAGCAAGAGCGGCGTGATCGTATGCAACGTCTTTGTACAGAAGAGACGCCTTGTATCGTTGTAACGCGCGGACTTGAAGTGCCGCAAGAACTGATTGATATCAGTGAAGAACGGGACCTGGCTGTATTACGCAGTAATATGGCAACAACGATTCTGTCCAGCCGGATCACCGGGTTTTTGGAGGGGAAATTAGCACCAACAGCAACCATTCACGGTGTACTTTGTGATGTCTATGGCGTAGGCATGCTCATCACGGGTAGTAGCGGTATTGGTAAGAGTGAAACAGCACTGGAACTGGTGAAACGTGGACACCGACTGATTGCCGATGATGCGGTAGAGATCCGCCAAACGTCAGATTTTCAGCTCCACGGTACTGCACCTGAATTGATCCGCCATTTGCTCGAAATTCGAGGTGTTGGTATTATCAACGTCATGACATTGTTCGGAGCTGGTGCAGTTCGGAATAACAAACGTATTACCTTGGTTGTACGTCTGGAAGCATGGCAGCAGGATAAACAATATGATCGTCTGGGTCTGGATGAAGAGACTACACGTATCATTGATACAGATGTGCCTCTCGTTACGATTCCTGTTCGTCCGGGACGGAACTTGGCGGTTATTATTGAAGTGGCAGGTATGAACTATCGCCTGAAACAGATGGGTTTGAATGCTGCACTGCAATTCACGAACAAGCTGACAGCAACCATCTCGGAAGATATGGAAGACATGGATTAAGAAACATTTTATACAAGGAAATGAAGATAAATGGTTGACATGTACTGCTTCTCTTAAGGCGCAGTGTATGCCAACCATTCGTCATGCGTGCGATTGATTGAATAAATAGGAGTGTGAATGAATGGATACATTATTACTGTTGAACCCGATTGCGTTCTCTATTGGAGCGTTAAAGGTTCACTGGTACGGGCTTATTCTTGGTGCTGCGGCACTTATAGGACTGCTGCTCGTGATCCGGGAGGGCAAACGCTACAACATTCCACAGGAAGTGTTCATGGACATGGTCCTGCTGGGTGTACCTTCTGCCATCATTGGTGCCCGCATCTACTACGTAGCATTTAAGTGGGAGGATTATAAGGATAACTTCTGGGATGTCTTTAAAATATGGAATGGCGGTATTGCCATCTATGGTGCCCTTATTGGTGCAATCATCTGTGCAGTTATTTTCTTCCGTCGTAAAGGATATAACTTCTGGCGTATGGCCGATATCTGTGCGCCTGGACTGCTCGTTGGACAGTTGATCGGACGCTGGGGGAACTTTGTGAATCAGGAAGCCTACGGCGGTCCTGTGGAAGAATCATTTTTGAGAGACAAGCTTCATCTGCCGGACTTTATTGTGAATCAAATGAACGTAGAGGGTGTATTCCACCATCCTGCATTTTTGTATGAATCGATGTGGAGTCTCGTTGGCCTGGTCTTGCTCTTGGTTCTGCGTCGTCAGAAGTTTCTCCGTTCAGGTGAACTGTTTATGTCTTATTTCATCTGGTACTCTATCGGTCGTTTCTTCATTGAAGCTCTACGTACGGACAGTCTTGGCTTCCAGGCTCCGCAATGGGTTGCTTCATTAGTGAACGGGCTGTGGTCTCCAATGACTGCAATGGGCTTTGAACAAGGATATCTTGATCCTGCTTACGGTAACGTAAGAATCTCGCAACTGCTGGCGATTGGTATCATTATTGTTGCTGTTGTATTCATTGTGGTGAGAAGAGTGACAGGTAAAGCAGATGTTCGTTATAGTGATCCGATTGTATCGTCCAAAGTTACCTCAGATGATATGGAGCATACGGGAACAGTTGCTGGCAAAGAGAATAAGGTAACACCTCCAGCCAAAGATGAATCCAAGCAAGTTGATGATAAAAAGGAGTAATGCAACATGATTGACACGGTATTGTTTGATCTGGACGGAACGATTATTGATACCAATGAGTTGATTATCAGCTCATTCCAGCATGTCATGGGAGGATGGGAGCATTCAGCTCCATGGACTCGGGAACAGATCATTCCACATATGGGTGGCACACTGGAGCAGCAAATGCGTACCTTCTCTGGCCAGGAGGAAGTCTCCGAGTACGTGAAAGGTTACCGTGCTTATAATGATATTCATCATGAAGCGATGGTTAGACCTTTTCCACATGTCATTGAGGTAGTAGAGGCGCTGCATCAGGCGGGCATTGTTATGGGTGTGGTCACAACCAAAATTCGTCCATCTACATTAAAGGTGCTAGAACGTTTTGATCTACTGAAATATATGAAAACAATTGTAACCGTGACCGATGTGACGAATCCGAAGCCACATGCTGAACCTGTACTGAAGGCCATGACGGAACTGGGTGCAGATCCTACTAAAACGTTGATGGTAGGTGACAGTCCGGTGGATATCCAATCGGCACAAAATGCGGGCGCACTCTCGGCGGGGGTTGCATGGTCTCTTAAAGGGGAAACAATCCTGAACGGATATGGTCCCGATCATATGTTGCACGACATGAGAGACTTGTTGAAACTCATCCGTATTGAAACGGGACGTTCATGAGAAAAGTAACCCGCTATCCGGTAGAGGACCAGAATGCACTTTGGCATATCTACAAGACAGTGAGTCCGTGGAAGGGCGTTCGTAATTTTATCTGGATCCAGTTGTCACGTTACTGTCCGATCCTATCAGTGAAGAACTGGATTTATCGCCGAATGCTGGGGATGAAGGTGGGAAAACACACGGCCTTTGGCCTGATGGTGATGGTGGATGTGTTTTTTCCGGAGAAAATAACGGTCGGCGAAAACTCGGTCATCGGTTACAACACAACGATTCTGGCTCATGAGTATCTCATTAAGGAGTACAGGCTGGGCGAGGTCATTATCGGGGAAAATGTACTGATTGGTGCCAATACAACGATTCTGCCTGGGGTAACCATAGGGGATGGAGCGGTTGTAGCTGCTGGAGCAGTCGTACATAAGGATGTTGCACCAGGGGCTTTTGTTGGTGGCAATCCACTACGTGATCTATCCCGTGCGGCAGCTTCTACGGAAGAGACTGTCTTTAACACGGATGATTCTTCTCAGGGTAGTGTGCATTGAGTCAATAAAGTAATGAATGAAGATGGGTTGAAGGTTGAAGTAAAAAGCTGCTTATGGCAGCTTTTTTCGTATATAAATACCGATTAGTGAGGGTAACGGTGTGTATATAAAACGATATGTCTATCCAAGGGCAATCAAGCATTGGTATTGTTGACGGTAGTGCGGATTTCATGTTATCATATCCCATATCCTTTAGTTTGTTAGCACTTTACCATGTGAAAGTATTATTGGAGAAATGAAGCATGATAAAGATTGAACTAAACCAATAGTATGAAGGCTTATGAGATCATACTGTGATTCAAGATTTATAAGATAGAATGGGGATTTACACTACATAAATCCTGTTGAAATAGAACGAGTGCGACCTTAAACTACTGACTCGGGGTGAATATTACCAATGTCCAAACCAAAAGGTTTTGAAAAACCGACCGGATTCCGCGACTATACACCACATGTAGTATCCAAGCTGCGGACGATTGAACGCAATGTACTGGAATGTATGGAACGCTGGGGTTACCGCCAGATCATCACACCAACGATTGAATATTACGACACGGTAGGTGTGGCAAGCTCTACATCGGATCGCAAATTATTTAAATTGCTAAACAGCCGGGGAACCACGCTGGTGCTCAGATCGGATCTAACGGCTCCGATTGCTCGCGTCGTTTCATCCATGCTCAAAGATGAGCAGTTGCCGCTGCGTTTATCCTATCATGCGAACGTATTTCGTTCCATTGAAGAGGAAGCTGGGCGTGAGGCTGAATTTTTCCAGACCGGCGTGGAGCTGGTTGGAGACGACTCACCTGAGGCGGATGCAGAAGTTGTTGCGCTTGCGATTGCCTCTTTGCAGGCAGCGGGCGTGTCTTCTTTTAAAATAGCGATGGGCCATATGGGATTCCTGAACGGATTACTGGAGGAAGTCATTCCAGGCCAGACAACGGAGCAGGAGCAATTGAAGGAAGGGCTGCTCGGACGTGATTATGTAGGCTATCGCCAGTCGATTGAAGCATTGAATCTGGAGCCCAAGTTGAAAGAACAGCTCGAAGCGATCCTGCGTCTGCGCGGTGGCAAGGAAGTATGCACACATGCGGTAGAGCTAAGTTCAAGTGCTGAAGCAGCACAGTCGATTGCACATCTGTGTGCAGTATTCGAAGTGTTGGAAGCGTACGGTGTATCCGAGCATGTGCTGATTGATCTGACGATGATCGGTGATTTCTCCTATTATACGGGTATGACCTTTGAAGGGTATGCAGCCGAACTGGGATCTCCAGTATGTAGCGGTGGACGGTATGATAATCTGTTACAACAGTTTGGTCGCTCATTGCCGGCTACAGGATTTGCACTGAAAACGAACCGTATTATTGATGGTGTTCATGGCATTACGATTGAAGAGAAAAAAACGGTACTTATCCAATATACCCCGAAACGTCGGGCCGAGGCACTAACAGAAGCGGCAAGATTACGCAGTATGGGACAAAATGTAGTGACACTCCTTCTTCCTGAAGACGGGGCTGGGGCAAGTGCCGTATCGGTTGAAGCAAGAACCGCTCAGGCTGAGCAGGTTATTACTTACGGATCTGAAGAAGGAGGACGCTGAGATGTCGGATATTCTGAAGGTGGCCATGCCGAAGGGCCGAATCTATAAAAAAGCCTCCAAATTGTTTCGTGAAGCGGGGCTGGATATTCCAGAAGACGTAGACGATACACGCAGATTGGTCATTGAAGTGCCGGAAGCTGGAATGGAATTCATTATGGCTAAGCCAGTAGATGTTCCAACATATGTGGAGTACGGTGTTGCCGATATCGGAATTGTTGGTAAAGACGTGCTGCTGGAGGAAGATCGGGATGTGTACGAACTGTTGAATCTGGGAATCGCTCAGTGCCGTATGTCTGTGATCGGACTTCCCGACTGGAAGCCAGGCATCCAGCAACGTGTTGCAACGAAGTATCCAAGGATTGCTTCACAGTATTTCCGGGAGCAGGGGCAACAGGTCGAGGTGATCAAGCTGAATGGTTCCATTGAGCTTGCGCCTTTGATTGGTCTGGCAGACCGGATTGTCGATCTGGTGGAGACAGGTCAGACACTGCGCGAGAACGGATTGGTGGAGATGACGGGTATTCTGGACATCACCAGCCGTCTTATCGCCAATCGGGTAAGTTATCGGATGAAAAACGCACGAATCCAGGCTTTGTGTGATGCACTTCAGCAGGTCATTCCGGCATCAAATGAGATTTCAGCGGGAAGCCTTCGGGGATAAATCACTGAGAAGCAAGAAATGCAAGGTAGCAAGGAACGAGAAATATACAAACGGAATAACCAAAGAATGAAACGATAGAAGCAAGAAACGAGAAAAACAGATTTGAATCGGCCATATAGGATAGGCATTACAAGGGATAAGGAGGTTGTACACATGAAAATTGTACCTGCACGGGAGTTTGATCTGAAGCGGGAAGTGGAGTATGGCACGCCGGAGCAAAATGAAACGGTACGGCGTATTGTCAGCGACATTCGCCGTGAGGGTGATGCGGCACTGCTGCGTTATACGGAGCAGCTGGACCGCACGAAGCTGACGGCCGCGGAATTGCGCGTGCCGCAGGAAGAGCTGCAGGCGGCTTATGCAGCCGTGGAGCCATCCTTTGTGACGGCGATTCGGCAAGCCGCCGCCAACATTCGTGCGTTTCACGAGAAACAGAAACGAAACTCGTGGATGGATTGGCAGCCGGACGGCAGCCTGCTGGGCCAGGTCATCCGGCCGCTGAAGCGGGTCGGCGTCTATGTACCTGGCGGCAAAGCAGCGTATCCATCGTCTGTGCTGATGAATGTAATTCCGGCACAGGTGGCAGGCGTGCCGGAGATCGTTCTCGTGACGCCACCGTCTACGAACGGTGGCGAAGGTATTAACCCGTACATCCTCGTTGCTGCTGCGGAAGCAGGCGTGAGCGAGATGTACCGGGTTGGCGGCGCTCAAGCCATCGCCGCCCTTGCTTACGGCACGGAGAGTATTGCCCCGGTTGACAAGATCTGTGGACCGGGCAATATTTACGTGGCGCTCGCGAAGCGCGAGGTGTACGGTGCGGTCGATATCGACAGTATCGCCGGGCCGAGTGAGATTGTGGTGCTCGCCGATGATACGGCGAATCCGGTGTACGTCGCCGCCGACCTGTTGTCGCAGGCGGAACATGACGAGATGGCATCGGCCATTCTCGTCACGAATTCGGCCGCGCTGGCGGAAGCCGTGCAGGGCGAAGTGCAGCGGCAGCTTGAAGTGCTGCCGCGGCGTGATATCGCTGCTGCTTCGGTGGAGCAGTATGGCGCGATTATTGTGGTCGATTCCATCGATGAGGGAATCGACGTGGTGAACCGACTTGCACCGGAGCATCTGGAGATTATGGTGCAGGAGCCGATGGCTTACGCTGGCCGGATCGAGAATGCCGGAGCGATCTTCCTCGGCCCGTACAGCTCGGAGCCGGTAGGAGATTATTTTGCCGGACCAAATCACATTATTCCGACCAATGGAACTGCGCGGTTCAGTTCGCCAGTGGACGTGGACGATTTTATCAAGAAATCGAGTCTGATCTATTATAGTAAAGAAGCGCTGCTGCAGAACGGAGCGGCTATTATAGAGTTGGCCCGCCATGAGGGTCTTGAAGGGCATGCCCGTGCAATCGCTGTACGGTTAGAACAGGAAGGAAAGGCGGAATCGGACAATGGATAAGCAAAATAATGGTGTGGAACTTGAAAACAAAGGTGCAGTGCGCCAAGCAGAGGTTGACCGTAAAACAAACGAGACCAATATTCAATTGGCCTTTACTGTAGATGGCACAGGACAATCCACGATTGAAACGGATGTACCTTTCCTGAACCATATGCTGGATCTGTTCACGAAGCACGGACAATTCGACCTGAACGTACAGGCCCGTGGAGACATTGATATCGATGATCATCACACGGTTGAAGACATCGGAATCTGTCTGGGACAGACGTTGCGAGAAGCGTTGGGTGACAAACGCGGTATTAAGCGCTACGCCAGTGTTTTTGTCCCGATGGACGAGGCACTCGCTCAGGTTATTATTGATGTGAGCAACCGACCTCACTTTGAATACCGTGCAGAATACCCTTCCCAACAGGTAGGCAGTTTCTCCACGGAGCTGGTACATGAATTCCTGTGGAAATTGGCGCTGGAAGCACGGATTACGTTGCATGTCATTGTGCACTATGGTCAGAACACCCACCACATGATTGAAGCAATCTTTAAGGCACTGGGACGTGCACTGGATGAAGCAACGATGATTGATCCACGGGTAACAGGTGTGCCTTCCACGAAGGGAGTGCTGTAGACGATGGCGATTGCAATTGTCGATTACGGTATGGGTAACCTGCACAGCGTCGGCAAAGCGGTCGAACGTCTTGGCTACGAAGCGCTGGTCACGGGTGACCGGGAAGAGATTCTTGGCGCAGATGGTGTCATTCTGCCAGGCGTAGGTGCTTTTGGTGATGCAATGGTTCATCTGCGGGAGAGTGGCCTGGATACGGTGGTGAAGGAAGCTGCTGCCGGGTCCAAGCCACTGCTCGGAATCTGTCTGGGGATGCAGTTGTTGTTCAGCTCAAGTGAAGAGCATGGCGAGCATGAGGGACTGGATATTTTGCCAGGGAAAGTGGTGCGATTCGCATCAGGAGAGCTGAAGGTTCCTCATATGGGATGGAACCGTTTGGAATTCCTGCACGCGGAAAATCCGCTATTTACGGGGCTGGAGGCAGGTCACGTCTATTTTGTCCATTCCTATCATGCGCTTACTGAAAACAGAGACGATCTGCTGGCGGTAACGGATTACGGACATCCGGTGACAGCCATTGTAGGCAGAGGATCCAACTTCGGCATGCAATTCCACCCGGAGAAAAGTGGAGAGCTTGGCATGAAGCTGCTCGGCAACTTTTTGGCTCTGACAGGAGCACCTGTACAAAGGTAAAACATCAACTCTTCTTAACTATAGAAAGCGTACAAATCTAATTCATATTCAGGAGGCCTTGTATGTCATCTTTTATCCTATATCCGGCGATTGATATCCGGGACGGCAAATGTGTAAGACTGGTGCAGGGAGATTATAATCAGGAGACCGTGTATAACGATGATCCGGTTCAAGTGGCTTTATCCTGGGAGAAACAAGGCGGTACATACGTTCATCTGGTGGATCTGGATGGTGCGAAAGCAGGACATCCTGTTAACGATGAGCTGATTGGGCGGATTGCGTCGTCTGTAAACGTACCTGTTCAGGTGGGCGGCGGACTTCGTACAGTAGCGGATGTAGAGCGTTTGCTGGGTCTGGGTGTTAGCCGGCTGATCATTGGAACAGCAGCAATTGAGGATCGTGCTTTTACAGAGGAAGTACTGGGACGTTATGGGGACAAAGTGGCAATTGGTATCGATGCACGTAATGGTTACGTGGCAACTCGCGGATGGCTTGAAACATCGGAAGTACAGGCAGAGGTACTCGCGAAGGAATTGGCGGCATATGGGGCAGAAACGTTTATCTTTACGGATATTTCCCGTGATGGCATGATGCAGGGTCCTAATGTGGAAGCGATTGTGTCTCTTGCCAAGGCGAGCGGACGTACGGTTATTGCTTCCGGCGGTGTAAGTGTAATGGATGATCTGCTTCGTTTGAGTCGCCACGCGGATGATGGTGTTGGTGGAGCAATTGTGGGTAAAGCACTGTATACGGGAAGTATCGATCTGTCTGAAGCAGTACGTGCGGTCAATAAGTAAGGGATATTCGGATAGAGAGGAAGAGGTAGCATGCTGGCAAAAAGAATCATCCCCTGTCTGGACGTGAAGGACGGCCGGGTCGTCAAAGGCGTCAACTTCGTTAATCTCCGCGATGCGGGTGATCCGGTAGAGCTGGCGGCACTATATGACCGCGAGGGCGCAGACGAACTGGTGTTTCTCGATATCTCCGCTTCGGTAGAAGGGCGCGAAACGATGGAAGAAGTCGTGCGGCAGACGGCGGGCGAGATCGCTATTCCCTTTACGGTAGGTGGTGGCATCTCCAAGGTAGAGGACATGAAGCGGATTCTCCGTGCGGGAGCGGATAAAATCGCAGTGAATACAGCCGCGGTACTTAATCCGCAGTTGATTGCAGATGGTGCACGTCGCTTTGGCTCGCAGTGTATCGTGGTAGCGATCGATGCCAAGTATAACGAAGCTTGGGGCGAGTGGGAAGTCTATACCCATGGTGGACGGAAACCCTCCGGGATCAAGGCGCTGGAATGGGTTAAAAAGGCTGAGAGCTTGGGCGCGGGGGAGATTCTTCTCACAAGTATGGACGCGGACGGAACAAAAGACGGCTTTGATCTGAAGCTGACGGCAGCGGTATCCGAATCTGTGCGTATTCCAGTCATCGCATCGGGCGGTGCGGGCAAGGAATCTCACTTCTTTGATGTATTTACCACAGGCAAAGCGGACGCAGGGCTGGCCGCAACGATTTTCCATTACAAAGAAATCGCCGTACCGGCGTTAAAACAACATTTGAGAGAACAAGGGGTGGAGATCCGTGACTAAAGTGAGCGATGAAATCAAGGAACAGTTGTCCTTGGAACAGGTTGTGGAACACATTCGTTGGAGTGATGGTTTGGTTCCTGCCATTGTGCAGGATGTGGATACTCGGGAAGTCTTAATGATGGCTTATATGAATCGCGAATCTCTGAAGTTGTCGCTTGAATCCGGTGAAACGTGGTTCTGGTCACGCTCGCGTCAAGAGCTGTGGCACAAAGGTGCAACATCTGGTAACGTGCAGACCATTACTTCCCTGAAATATGATTGTGATGGTGATACCTTGTTGGTTGAGGTCAAACCGAACGGTCCTGCCTGCCATACAGGTGCGGTAACATGTTTCCATAATGAAATCATTGGTTTGCCAGAGAAATCGGCGGATAAGGGTTCGGATGATGCGAGTGAGGCATCTGCTTCGGGAAGTTCCGATTCCGAAAGTCGCTTCGAGGTTTTGGCTGAACTGGAATCCGTTATTGCAGAGCGTGAACGTGAACGCCCTGAGGGTGCATATACAACGTATCTGTTTGATAAAGGTGTAGACAAAATATTGAAAAAAATCGGTGAAGAAGCATCCGAAACGATCATCGCCGCCAAAAATAAAGATAATGACGAGCTTCGTCTGGAAGTCAGTGACCTGATGTATCACCTGCTCGTCCTGTTACAAGAGCGCAAGCTGCCGCTGGACGATATTATGTCAGAGCTGAGCCGCCGTCATGAACGGCCTCGCCGCGATTAGGAGGCGAGCTTCGTGCGTATAGATTATCACACACACCATGAGCGGTGTGGACATGCCGTTGGCAAACTGGAAGAGTACGTGCAACGTGGTGTGGAGATCGGACTATCCCAGATTGGATTGTCCGATCACATGCCATTATTGCATGTCGATCCGGCTCAATATTATCCGGAAATGGCGATGCCTATGGATGAACTGCCGCGTTACGTAGAGGAGTGTTTCTCCCTGAAAGAACGTTACCGCGGGCAGATTGACGTACGTGTTGGTCTGGAAGGTGACTATATTGAAGGCTGGGAAACAGAGATCCGTGCAATCATTGAGCGTTATCCATGGGATTATGTGATTGGCTCTGTTCATTTCCTCGGGGAATGGGACATTACGGATTTCCGCCAGACCCATCACTGGGAGGGCAAAGACATCCTTGAAGTATATCGTCAGTACTATGATGCCGTGAGCAAGGCAGCTACGACGGGCCTGTACGATATTATGGGCCATACGGATGTCATTAAACGGTTTGGCTATGTTCCTTCAGCTGAACAGACAGAAGAACGTATCTCACTGGAGAACGCAGCGTTGCAGGCTATTGCCAAAAGTGGCTGCGCCATGGAGCTGAATGCTTCCGGGTTATCGAAGCCTTGCGCCGAGATGTTCCCTAGTCGCAGAATGCTGACGGAAGCCATTCGCATGGGCATTCCATTAACCATGGGGTCTGATGCACATGACCCAATGAAGCTGGGCGATTATCTGCCTGAAGCTGAAGCACTTTTGCATGAGTTGGGCTGTACGGAAGTCGCTGTTTTTGAAGGCCGTCATCGCTCGTTCATTCCTTTAAATGTATAAGCCAGTAGAGTATAATGAGGGTAGGAAATAACCTTTTAGCTAAGGGATTATATAGGGACTTCAACCCTCGGGAGGGCATTATGCAGCATTCGTTACGTATTTTTTCCGGTTCATCGAACCCCAAGCTGGCAGAACAGGTATGTGACAAGCTGGGTGTACAACTGGGCAAGATCAAGCTGTCCAGGTTCAAGAGCGGAGAAATATACGTTCATTATGAAGAAACGATCCGTAATTGTGATGTGTTTCTGGTACAGTCGTTGTCTCATCCGATCAATGAGCTGTTTGTCGAGCTGTTGGTGATGATTGATGCCGCAAAGAGGGCTTCAGCGCGCACTGTGAACATCATTGTTCCGTATTACGGCTATGCTCGTCAAGAGCGCAAATCCGCACCACGGGAACCGATCTCGGCCAAGATGGTAGCAGATGTATTAACGACAGCTGGCGCCAATCGAGTGGTAACAATCGACCTGCACGCAGCGGCCATTCAGGGATTCTTCAACATTCCGGTTGACCATATGACATCACTGGATCTGATTAGTGATTATCTGTTAAGCAAAGGAATCGAGAACCCTGTTGTCGTCTCCCCGGATGCGGGACGAGCATCGATGGCAGAGAAGCTGGCGAACCGTCTGGATTCTCCATTTGCCATTATGATCAAGAAACGTCCAAGCCATAATGAATCGGTTATTACCCATGTCATTGGTGATGTAGAAGGACGGACACCTATTATTATTGAGGATCTGATCGACACCGGAACAACCATTCTGAATGTGGTGGAAGGGTTGAAGGAACGCGGGTCCAAAAATGTATATGTATGTGCAACACACGGATTGTTCTCAGATGGGGCAGTAAGTAAATTGAATCACCCGTCAATTGAAGAGGTGGTAGTTACGGACTCGATCGCACTGCCAGATGACCACCCTGAATGCTTCAAAGTGTTACCTGTTGCGCCAATGCTGGCTCGCGCCGTACGCATTATTGTGGATGGTGGCTCCATGGCCACATTGTTTAAGGATTCTGGCATTTAGAGCATCGAAGATATAACGGTGTGCTGCCAGATGAACTGTTCCGTGTCTGAGTTGTTGTCTGCTCAGCACGGTTTTTTTGTTTTGGCTCTTGGAATTCAATTCTTGCATTGCTACTCAGAGGCTTGTGCTATAATAACATAAAATCAGTTATGATAGCGTTATCATATAGTATTCAGCCCCTAAGTTGAGTTGGATGCTGAACAGTAGAACCACGGCTGAGAACATTGGCATCGTGGAGTGAGGAGCGGGGTCTATTGTCTCGTAATTGGTACTACCGGTTATTGTTCTCGTATTTCCCTATTTTCTTTTTTACCATGACAATACTTATTTTTATCGCATTTGTTTTTATAAATGACGTCTCTAGGGAAGAGACCAGAAAGGCAGATCGAATCTCCTCCAGTTACTTGGAGTCTACACTGGATCGTACGATCCGGGATATTGAGCTATCTGTGACCGAAACAGTACAGAACACACAAGCTTACAAGCTTTATTTTAATAACACCGTCCAGACCAGCTCGGACACGGTCTATTCAATTGCACAGAATTTGCGCGAACTGTCCAGTTCTTCTTCATGGATTCAATCCATCTATATCTACGACAAAAGAAATGACAGAGTTTTGACGGTAAGTGGCTCCAGAGAATCGGACAGCTTCTCGGATAAGATGTGGATTGATCGGATTGTTAACGGGCCAATCGGGTCGGGCTGGCAACCAGTCCGGGAAATCGAGGTGGACTTTCAGCAACCTGTCCGGGTACTGACAGTGAATAAGGGCATGCCTTTACCTTTTGGCTCCGAGGGTACTCTGGTCATTAATATCAAGATGAGCAGTATTGAGCAAAGTGTGGATAGTATGGTTAATGGGCAACTTTCCTTTCTGACGATTACGGATCGTGAGGGCAAGATTGTGTATAATGCCCATTCCGATTATGAAGGCGCAGTGAATGGAAAGGAGCTAAACCATTTACCGCTAGACAGATTGGGCTGGACCCTGTCCAGTGGAATTAAGGCGGGCAACTTGTTTGGCTGGGTTTCGGTTGTTTCCTACGTGTGGATTATAATTGGAATTCTGACTGTTCTCTGTGCCGTCATTTATATTGTCTATATAACTCGTCGTAACTATAAGCCTATTCAGATTATCATGAACCGGATTGAAGCTCATCAAATCCGTGTGTTGGAAAACTCAGGAACTCGGACCGATGAGATGAAGATGATTGATGGTGTTCTTGAGAATCTGATCAATCATATGATGGACTATGATAAGAAGAGCAGAGAGAACGCACTTTTACAACGTAGCAGGCTGTTTAATGCTTTGCTGCTTGGGGAACATATGGATCAAGTTTCAGAGCAATTAAAGGAGTTTTCTCCTTTTGATGAAGTGCATGACTCTTCGCGTTTTGCCGTTGTTGTTGGAGAAATCAACAAGTATGAAAAAGGGTTTCAGGAACGGTACACGAGAGGTGAACAAAATACGCTGAAGTTTGCTTTGATGAACGTTTTGCAGGAACTATCACGTAATACGGGAGTACAGTGCTGGGCGGAATGGATCAGCGCGGATCGAATAGCGATACTTTTTTTGTCCAAAGAAAATCGTGACAGTAACAGCTCAGATATGTCAGGGCAGATTCGCATTGTGGTAGAGGAATGTCAATCTTGGGTGGAACAGAATCTGCGTATTTCCCTTAGCTTTGGCATTGGGCCTATTGCTGAGGGCATAGAATCGATTCGGGATTCCTATGCAGCAGCCGAGACGGTAATGCAACGCAAGCTCTTGATGAATGGTGATGTGGGGCAAGCCGAGTGCGGAGAGCATCAGCATCCTTTGCTGGATACCTACACGTACCTGCAGATGATTGCCGACTTTGTTAAACGTTTCCGCATGTCGAGTGTTCAGTGGCGTGATCAATTGGAAGAGATTTTCACAGCATTTGAGCGAAATAAGCTGCCAGATGACGAGATTCGCTCTCTCATCCAGGCGATGTTACAGATGCTCAGTAGAGAAGTCGCAATGATGTCAGAGAAGCTGCAAGAAGAGCTGTCAGAAGAGAATATTAACAAGTGGCTCAAGTTGATGGAAGAGGCAGAGACACTTGAGGATATCAAAGGCCTTCTGTTTGATAATCTGACGGATCTGTTCAGAACCTATGTGGCGGTCACTGAAACCAAGAGTTACAAAGCAATGGTTAACGAAATGAAAGCCTATATTGAAGAACAGTTTGCTAATCCAGATCTTTCATTGAAACATCTGAGTGATCGATTTCAGATTACGGGCAAACATGCGAGTTATTTGTTTAAGACCGAATTCAACATGAAGTTTGTTGATTTTGTTACAGAGCTTCGCATGAAGGAGGCCGAACAGCTTCTGTTAAAAACGGATCATTCCTTGCAGGACATTGCTTTGAAAGTAGGATACGCGAACGGAATTACTTTAGGCCGTGTGTTTAAACGGGTGATGGGTATTACACCAGGGGATTATCGTCGTTTGAAACGTGAACACCTTGATCTTGAAGAATGACAAAAATATAGATGTTCATGGCTTAAGGAAATACAGGGTGAGTTTTAGGCAGTCGCTCTTCACTGAGAGAGCGGACAGTCTTGAATTCACCCTGTTTTGTATTATTCAGTTATAAACTGAAAGGGAAGTAACTGCTTGTGTGCGAGAATACAAGGATATTCCCACTCTTTTCTATTTACGAATATAAGCAGTATGTGAAAATGGTTTATCCGAATATGAGCAGAGTGTTCTGGTGTCAGAGGGGGCAAACTAGCACTAAAGCCTTTAGTAGCAAGGGTTTAGAAAATAGTCAGTCTGCGAAAATAATCATGATGTATAAACCATAATCCGTATGTAAACGCTTACGAAACTAGTTTGTTGTAAGAAAGACGAGAGATGTGGAATACTCAGAGCAAGCTTCAAAAACATTCACGCAAAGCCAAAGGGGATGAACGGAATGACAAGAAAAGGGAGTCTAAAGAAGTTGATGGGTTTGGCGCTTACAGCAGTAATGGGCGTCTCACTACTTGCGGGGTGCTCATCTGCAGATAACAAATCAGCAGAAGGCGGAGCATCCGGTGATGGAAAACGCGTCACATTAAAGGTGGAGCTTTTCGACCGTGGTAAAACACCTTCTCAGTACACGATCTCAAATAACTTTATCTCTCAAATGATTCAAAAGAACTTTGGTGATCCGAACAACATTGACGTACAGTTCGTACCTGTTCAACGTTCTGAGGAAGTAACCAAGCTGAATGTCCTGATGGCTAGTGCTTCGGACGTTCCGGATATTGTCTTCGTTTATGACTCCAGCGTGTTTTACCGCTATGCACAACAAGGCGGGTTGACAGATGTAGGTGATCTGGTTAATCAGTATGGACCGAATCTGAAAAAGTTTTTGGGTGAAGATACATTAAAGTTTGGTCAAGTGGAGGGACAGCAGTTTGCTATACCGGGTAAACGTGCGATTACAGCGCGGTACAGCTCCTTCATTCGTCAAGATTGGTTAGATAAGCTGGGAATGCCAGCACCTCAAACAACAGATGAGTTGTATAACACATTGAAAGCTTTTAAAGAAAAAGATCCTGGCAATGTGGGAAGTCAAAACATTCCTATGGGTTTTGCGCTTGCACCAGCTTCCTATGAACCACTCATCTATTCTTTCATTAAGCCGATCGCTGGTGATAAGACTTATGCTCAACGCTATGAACTGCCTTTGCATGAAGGATTCAAAGAATCTATGCAGTTCTTGAACAAGCTATACAACGAAGGATTGATCAGTAAGGATTTCAGCTTGGATAAGGATAAAACCCAGTTAAACAAAGACGTTGCAAATGGAAATACTGGTTTCTTCTCTGAAGATGTGGACTCTATTTTCTGGCCAGATGGATCTTATGATCTGTTGAAAACAAACAAACCAGACAGCAACTTGGCTCCGCTCGATGCATACACCAATGCGAATGCTGATGGAAAACATATCAAGTCCCGTTATGGTTCGAACGGTATGTACATCATGATTCCGAAGAGCAGCGAACGTGCCGCAGAAGCAATTAAATATCTGGATTGGATGGCTTCCGATAAAAACCTCACTGCCATTTATGATGGCGTGGAAGGCGAGAACTATGATCTGGTAGACGGCATTCCGGTTGCTAAAGCAGACGCTACTCAAGAAGCAAAAGATCGTCTGTTCAATGCAGGAGATACCGCGATTATTTCGAACGGTAAAAACCTTGGTGATCAAGCACAAAATGAAAAAGCTTGGATCATGGGATTCCCTCCAGCGAATCAGGAAATTTTGAAAAAAGCACTTGAAGTTGCAAACACAGATACGGTTGGGCCAATTGTTTTCAGCAAGCCAATTCAGACAGAGATGAAGTATAGCACAGCACTGACAGACAAATTGGACGTTATTATCGTAAAAACAGCGATGGCAAAACCTGAAGAATTCGATGCTGTATTTGAAAAAGAAATGGCTGACTACATGTCCTTGGGTGGAACAGAGCTGAAAAAAGAATTGGAAGCTGCTGAACAATAAGTTTGAACAAAATGTGTGTAAATTGAAGTGTTTCGATGAAGCCTGTGCCGCCTCTCGGGCGGCGGCATAGCGTTTCTTCGTTTGTGAGGAGGAGAGAGAGACATGACCACATACTTGAAGAGATACTGGCAACTGTATGCGTTAATTTCACTGCCCCTTATTTATTTTATCATTTTCCGGTACGGACCAATGTACGGTGTGCAGATCGCTTTTAAAGATTTTAACCTGTTTCAAGGTATTAACGGTAGTGAATGGATCGGCTTCGATGCTTTTCGTGAGGTATTTGCAATGCCGGACTTCTACACTACGCTACGTAACACATTTATGCTGAATTTTCTTGATCTGATCGTTTCATTCCCTGCTCCAATCATTCTGGCCATTATGCTCTATGAGGTAAGGTTTAAATGGTTTAAGAAAATTTCACAGACCATTTTGTACATTCCTCACTTTATCTCCTGGGTTATCATCGGGGGAATTGTATACCAATTGTTTGGTAATCAATCCGGTATGGTTAACGGTATTCTGGAAAGTATGGGCCTAAATTCAATTCCGTTTTTGACAGAGAAAAACCCTTGGCTTGTTACTTACCTGTTCACAGGTGTGTGGCAAAGTGCTGGGTGGGGAACCATTCTATATCTGGCTGCATTAACCGGCGTTAACAAGGAATTGTTCGAGGCAGCTGAAATTGATGGTGCAACGCGGCTGAAGAGAATCTGGCATATTACACTGCCAAGTATTAAACCAACCATTGTAACCTTGCTTATCCTTAATCTCGGAAATATGGTCAGCATCGGTTTTGACCGGCCTTATGTTATTGGTAATACGGCTGTTCGTGAATATTCCGATGTACTCAGTACCTTTGTATACAGAATGGGTATACAGTCTGGACAGTATACACTTGCAACGGTTGTCGGCTTATTCCAGGCTGTTGTCGGATTGATCTTTGTACTCGGCTCAAACTATATCTCGAAGAAAACAACTGGTGAAGGAATACTATAATTTTAGGAAAATAATAAAATTTGTTACATTTGGTTTGTTGAACGTATAGACCATCAGTAAAGGAGTTGTGCGCAGATGAGTGACCGCACCTCGAACCGGATTTTTGATATTGTCAATGTCTCCTTTATCACCTTGTTTGTTATATTCTGTCTTGCTCCGTTTCTGCACACGATTGCGATATCGTTAAGTTCAAACCGGGCCATTACATCAGGTGAAGTAACCATCTTCCCCAAGGAATTTAACTGGGATGCATATGGGCAAGTATTTTCGGATCATTCCATGATCTATTCACTAGGCTTCACCACGGTTCTTACGATAGCTACGACAGCGCTGTGCATGTTGTTTACCATTGCTGCAGCGTACCCGCTCACGAAGAAAAAATTAAAAGGTCGTAAAATGTTTATGTACGTCATCATCATCACCATGTTCTTCAGCGGAGGGATTATTCCCGAATATTTGCTGATTCGTGACCTACATTTGCTGAATTCCGTTTGGGCTTTGATTCTACCAGGATTAGTGAGTCCGTTTAACTTGATTATCCTGATCTCCTTTTTCCGTGGCATTCCAGAAAGTCTGGAAGAATCCGCTGAGATTGATGGAAGTTCGCATGTGCATACGCTCTTTAAAATCATTTTGCCGCTATCTATGCCAGTAATTGCTACACTCTCTCTGTTCTATGCGGTTGGACGCTGGAATGGCTTCCAGGATTCCCTGATGTACATCACTGATCCGAAGTTATATCCATTGCAACTGAAGCTCTATCAAATGGTACAGAACAACATGATAAGTGAGCTTACATTGCTTGAAGGTGCAAGCCGAACAAGATTAACTCCAGAGAGTCTTAAGGCTGCAACGGTCGTGTTCGCAACGGTACCTATCCTACTAGTATATCCATGGTTGCAAAAGTACTTCGTCAGCGGTGCGATGCTGGGAGCGGTTAAAGGGTAATTTCGTAGTCCCTATACACGCTAAACATCACAATTGGGGAGGAGAAGGAGCGTAATATGCAGGGAAGAGATAAGGGAGAATACTCATTCTCCACATGCTGGAATATCCGAAAACATGATGTCGGGGAAGCTATGATTCGGGAGATTGCGGATCTAGGCTTTCGTCGGGTGGAGCTAAATTACAATGTAACGAAAGAAATGCTCAAAACGATTGAGCCGATGATCGAGCGCGGGGAGATTGGGGTGTCCAGTGTGCACAATACATTCCCTCATGACCCTGATCCCGATTATGGAACGGATTCCATCCTGCTCGGCTTCGAAGATGAGGTGAAACGCAAACGGGCGATCGAATTATTGGTAGAGTCGGCTGAATATGCCCAGCGTTATGGGGGAGAAGCTGTTGTTGTGCACCCCGGAGAGGTGCCTTTTCCTCAAGATATCAGCAAAGACCTTGGAAAGATCTATAACGAGGAAGGTCCGGACTCACCGAAGTATCGCAGCAAATGGGCTGAATTGATGGAGCGGCGGGAAGCCCTCAGTTCAGGGTATGTGGAGAAAATTATCGCCAGTCTGGATGAGGTATGCAATCGGGCGGCAGCTAAAGGTCTGGATGTTCGTTTTGGCATCGAGACAAGATCGAGACCACAACAGATTCCTACCCTTGCCGAAGCCAAGACTATCATCACAGCTCTCAAAGGAGCTCCGGTTGGTATCTGGTACGATACAGGTCATGCCATCATGATGGACCGAATGGGCCTTTATGACAGTGTGGGAGAAATGCAAGGCCTGATGGATGATATCGTAGGGGTCCATATCCATGAGACACTTGGTCTCTCTGACCACTGGTGCCCGTATGTACACAGTAAGGATATGAACTTCTATGATGTTTATCTGCCGATGATTCGCCGCGCACAGGTGAAGGTATATGAGTTGAAGTCTGCCTGTAAGGCAGAAGAGATCCATGAGAGTCATGACTTGCTTATGAAGAAGCTTGAAGTGACAGAGTAGGCGCGGTGATGTGGGAAACAGTTTGCATGTTCACAACATGTGTTTAACGACTGTTTTCTCAGTGATGGAGACCCATAAGTATGTAGTAAAACAAGCACCGATTTTCTAGCGACTTTTGTAGAAATATGATATATACTGACGAGAAAAATGAACTCACCTACGGGCGGTATGAGTAAGCTTCCGGTCTGAATTGAAGGCGCTGAAGCAACATACTCCGCACATCGGGAGAATGCATTGGTATGGAGGGGACTGCACATGTACAAACAACTGGTGGACAGTAATGACAGAGCGGTAGAAAGAGGCATATCCCGGCAGATGCTTGACCCGGAAAGCCGTTACTATGGAGGGACAATTGATCCCTTCACAGGTGTTGCCTGGGTCAACCATACGACTGGAACGCCCACGGATATGTGTTACTGGGGAGCTGCGCTCTCCAATCCGGACTCTATCTATTACCGGGATGAATCGTTGTTAAATCGACTGCTGTTAGCTACGGAATTTGTACTCCGCTTCCAGCATGAAGACGGTTCAATATCGCCTGGCTGGACCAATTACCATTCCCCTCCGGATACTGCATTTGTCGTTGTAGGGTATTCACAGTTGTATCAGCTTCTTCAGCAGCAAGAATGGGAGCCGCTTCAACCCGTATTGAACAATATGAGGCTATTCTTGGAACGTACAATCCCAACCATGCTAACAGGAGGTTGTCATACGCCGAATCATCGCTGGGTGTTATGCGCGGCGCTTGGTTTCTTGCATGAAATTTTTGGTGTGGAGGAAGCTGTGCAGCGCGCAGAGCAGTGGCTGGCAGAAGGCATGGATATTACACCCGATGGGGAGTGGACCGAACGAAGCAACGGAATCTATAATGCGGTAAGCGACATTATGCTCATTCATGCGGCACGTCTGCTCAAGCGTCCAGAGTTGCTAGAGCCGGTGCGTCTAAATCTTCGTATGATGGTGTATCTGGTGCATCCCTCGGGTGAGATTGTGACAGATTATTCTGGTCGGCAGGATTTGGGAAGCATTCACGACTTGTCGTCGTATTATCTACCGTATGCGATCTTGGCGAAGATAGATGGTGACTCCATTTTTGCGGGCATGGCAATATGGGCAGATAGTACATTAACGGACCCGGGAGTATGCTCGGTCAACGCTCTCGTTAGATTGTTGCTGGAACCTGATCTTCAACAAACCAGTGGTACGAAGAATTCGCTACCGGAAAATTACGAGTTGATGCTGAATGAACACTTTGTACGCGAGCAATATCTGGGGCAGATGGGTTCGACTGGACATCATGGACGAATCTCTCACAGTCGGATGCATACGGACTTTGGTGCTCCGGTAGCCCGAATTCGGGATGGCGCCACTAGTGTGACTGTGATGACAGAAGTTCCTTCTTTCTTCGCTCTTCGTCATGGCAAGGTGCGCCTGCTGGCTGTGCAACTGGCATCTTACTTTAATCCAGGGTATGTACCTATGCAGCAAATGACGAGGCTGTCCGAAGGGTATCGATTAACTGGTGAGCAGAAAAAAGGTTACTACGGCCCAATCCCTGCAAACATGCTGCCAGAATCGGCTGCAACAGCCATCAGTCCATGGTACTTGTTACCTCATCAGAGTCGTCAGCTTACTCATGAGCAGACATTCCGTGTAGGAGCAGAATTACAGCCAACGGAAAACGGATGGAGCATGCATCTATCTGGACAGGAACCGGAGGACATTATGATGCAGTTATCCTTTGTATTCGGAAGCGAAGGTGAGCTGACCTGTGAGGACGCGATTGAAACGAGTGAGGGTCACTACTTGTGGAAAGGCGGCTCGTTACGCTATACCTGCGGAGAAGACTGGCTGGAGATTACCGGGGGCGAACTCGGACATCTGGCGGCAACGGTTCGTGAGGCAAAACTGCCGGACAAATGCAAGGTTGTGCTGGTCAATTTCATGACACCGTTTGATAAAACCATTCATATTACACTTTCGCCTTCGATGGCGCTGAAGAACTAAATCCATTGAATCCTTTTAAGGCATAATCGTTAGAAGACCGAACCCTTGGGCTCGGTCTTCTTTTATTTACGAATGAATGCAACAAATGTTCTAAAATGATATTCCCACTGTCCAGATCAGTCCAATAATATATGAACTATTATCATTCCAGTTGCTCTAACGCAGTTTCGATTGGCTTGGTGAACAGAGGATTATCTTTGGTATTGCTCCAGTAGACGATAAGTACATTTCCTTTCTCATATATAAAAGGGAACGTTGTGAAATGGGCATTTTCCATGTGCTTATTGAATTCTTTGGTCCCATTAACGCGATCCTTATCAGAATTGAAAATATAAAAATGTATAAACTCAGGGCTATAGGGTTCATCTTCCACGGGTACTTCAACGGAATACACCTCAGGTATAACATCATTTAATTTCAAAGGATACCCGGTTATACCAAAGGACACTAAATCCAGTTCTTGAGACTCGAGCACTTTCAGTACATCATCTAATGTGAACTTATTTTCTAAGTTTTCTATATCTTTTGAACATCCATTCAAAGCAAACAAACAGATTAAGATGAATACAATTGGTTTTATCTTCGAGATCGTCAATATAACATCTCCTTAAAATAATAATGATGTGTCTTTATTTTTAATTACATACGCGAAAAAGAGGCTGACGGTCAGAGCTAATATACGTTGTTTGATTTTTAATGGAGATAAACCACTAAAAAGGACAATAAGGATAATAATACCATGAACTACACTCGTATTATTATAACCGGACCGAATCCAGTTAGACGTTCCGTAAGTGATAAGAAGGGACTAATGTAATACTGCAAATAGATCCTTGGCAAGCGAGTGCAGGAGTCTCTAGGAAAAGATGGGTTTCCTTTGAATAAACAACTGAATAAACAACGCTCCAAGGTGATAGGTTTCCGCAAAATGGAATATCACCTTCTTTTGCATTTTTTTCATGAACGACATGAAACTACATATTGAGAAGTGGGCCTTAAGATGTGGTATACTGAAGAGTATGAATGAAATGCAAAGAGGAGGTGCCTTGGAAGATGAAGGGCAAGCTAGTGCGGGCTGAGGGACACCTTGCCAATATTATACCGATTCACTTGGATGCTTCTTTCTTCTTTGAAAGAGCTGTCCGCTCGCTGGACCGAAATCATGTCGACAAGGCATTAAAATATTTTCGCAAAGCTGTTGAATACGAACCGGAAAATCCGGTAAATCATTGTAATATGGCGGGTATATTATCGGAGAAGGGGGATTACGAAGCCTCCAATGCCATTCTGGCTAACGTGCTGGAAGTGGTAGATCCGTCGATGACGGAATGTTATTTCTATATGGCGAACAATTATGCAAATATGGATCGGTTTGAGGAAGCCGAGCAAGCACTTGTTACCTATCTGGAGGAGGACACCCAAGGTCAGTTCATGACGGAAGCCGAAGAGATGATGGAGCTTCTGTACTATGAGCTGGATCGTCCGACCAAACTGAACCGAATCAAATCACGCAAAGGTGTAGTGGAGCACGATCAGGCACGGGAACTGCTGGAAGAAGGAAAATTTGCCCAGGCTGCTGAATTGCTCGAAGGCATGTCTTCTGATTATCCTGATTACTTGGCTGCCCGTAACAATCTGGCACTCGCCTATTATTATATGGGGCTGTTTCCCAAAGCAAAAGAGACCATTGCTGAAGTGCTTGAACAGGAACCAGGTAATCTGCATGCACTCTGTAATTTGGCCATTTTCCATCAAAATGAGAACAGGGCTGATCAAGTTCTGCTTTTGATCAAAAAATTGCGTGTCATCGTGCCATTCCAGCACGAACAAGTCTACAAACTGGCTACAACGATGGGAATTCTGGGTCAGCACGATACGGCCTATGTTCATTTCCGGCGTTTGCTCAAGGATGAAGAGACGGCTGGTGATCCGGCACTTGCTCACTATGCAGCAGTAGCAGCTTATAATACAGAGCGTTATGACGCCGCTGAGCGTTTATGGCATCATGTGTCCAAGCTTGATCCGGGTTCGGAAGTATCTCGATACTATCTGTCAGGTCTTGAGGCTGTACGGCAAGGCGAGCAAGAGCCTGAGAAGTTGAGTTATCACTATCATCTGCCATTTGATGAGCAGTTCAGACAGTGGGAGAACTATGGTAGCGGCATACCTGAAGAAATGAAGAATGATCCACTGATTCGTTCATCGTTCTTCTGGGCTTTGCGTCATGGTGATCGGGCAACGAAGCTGCAGGTTATTCATGCGCTTGGAATGATCGGCGATTATGAGGTACAGCAGGCACTTCAATCTTTCATTGAAGAGCCACGAGAAGAACCAGATTTGCTTGAGGCAGCACAAGGTGTGCTGAACGGATTGAAATCGGCTGAACATGAGGATCGGAATTCTCAGGTCGTTCGTCCTTTTTCTCCTGTAGCCTTGAAGTCTATTGGGAAGGTTCCATCCACATCAGAGCAATCGGACACTGGTTCAACCTCCCATTGGCAGGCTGTTGTTGATCGTGCGTTACAGATGTCTGAAGCAAAGGCTGAGTTGCAGCAAGAGATGGAACGGCTCTGGACGGATTATGTATCCCGGGTACATCCGGAGGTTCCAGGTACGAAGCAGATTGAGGGTTGGGCTGCAGGACTTGAATATTTGGCAGCGAAGAATCACAGTCGGCCCGTTACCTATCAAAGCATTGCTGAGCGGTATGGGATATCGGCATCAACGGTTAGCAAGTATGCTAAACAGATTCATTCGGTATGTAACAGCAAGCCACCACTTGTATAGATAAAGTTCGCTTTAACTCGTTTTCAGAAAGACATCATCAGGTGAAGGATACAACAACCGGGAAAACGGGTAAACTTAACGAATGGGCCTCGTAAACGCCTGTAGGATATCATCTTGGCAAGTTCATCGCTAGTACAACACATTCTCACCTTAATTAAGGAGGCTGTATCTATATGTCTAAATACAGAACGATTGTGATCGGAACGGGACCTGCGGGTCTGACAGCAGCGATATATCTGGCTCGTGCTAATCTGAAACCACTGGTTATCGAAGGTCTTCAGCCGGGTGGTCAATTGACGACGACAACGGAAGTTGAGAATTTCCCCGGTTTCCCGCAAGGTATCATGGGGCCGGAACTGATGGACAACATGCGTAAGCAAGCTGAACGTTTTGGAGCAGAATTCAAAAACGGTTGGGTAGAAGAGGTTGATTTCAGCAAACCGCCCTTCAAGGTCAAAGTTGGAGGAATTGGTGAACTGGAAGCTGAATCGATCATTATCTCCACAGGTGCTTCCGCTCGTTATCTCGGTATTCCGGGTGAGCAGGAAAATGTGGGACGTGGTGTAAGTACATGTGCGACATGTGACGGCTTCTTCTTCCGAGGCAAAAAAATTGTGGTCGTGGGCGGCGGAGACTCCGCTATGGAGGAGGCGAGTTTCCTGACTCGTTTTGCAACAGACGTGACATTGGTTCACCGCCGGGATGAATTGCGTGCATCCAAGATTATGCAGGATCGGGCTCGCAGCAATGAAAAGGTGAAGTGGGCGCTGAACCGTACTCCACTAGAGGTCGTACCAGAAGCTTTAGGTGTCAAAGGACTGAAGGTGCGCAACAACGAGACAGGGCAGGAAGAGTTGCTCGAAGCAGATGGCGTATTCGTTGCCATTGGTCACACACCGAATACCGGATTCCTTGGGAATGCGATCACACTGGACGAACATGGCTATGTTGTCGTTAAACCGGGAACAACGGAGACGAATATTCCGGGTGTATTCGCCTGTGGTGATGTTCAGGATACGAAGTATCGTCAAGCTATTACGGCTGCAGGATCAGGATGTATGGCCGCGATGGATTGTGAGAAGTTCCTTGAAGGAAGCATTGTTCATGATTGGAGCGAAACGTTGGATAAATAAGCATTACATGCTTGAGGTTAGGCATATGTTAGGAAAAAGAGACAACGGGAAGTCTCATGAAATGAGAGAAGCCGGAAGGCTTCTCTTTTTTTGAAACTACAGTGGGCATGAGTTCGTATACATATAGGGCATATTAGCTGTGAGGTGAAGATTTTGGGGGAAATGATAAAAGATTGGTTACAGAATGCGACAGTGAGACGGTTTTTGATCTTGCTCTTGTTCTGTTTAATTTTGTTCAGTATGGGGAGTATGCTGCACATGATTCTGCTGTTGTTCCTGGTGACATATGTCATGAACAGGTTACAGCATTTCATTACAGGTGGTCTGAATCGATTGTTTCCGATCAATTATAAAGTTGTGGTCATCCTGCTCTATATGATTGTGATCGCAGTCATTGTGCTTGGCATTTCCAGATATTCACCACGGATCGTGGATCAGGTCGTTCAGTTGACGAACGAGATTATGAAATTTCTGGATAGTGCAGACGGTGATAATTTTGCATCCAAAATTGCGGGTTATCTTCAATCCTTTGATATCAAAAATTACACCAATGATGCATTGAAATATATTTTTGCTTTGAGCAAATGGCTGGAGTTTATTCTGCTCGTTATCATTCTGAGTCTGTTCTTCTTGTTGCAGAAGCAGGAGATATCCAAGTTCACGTCCAAGTTCAAAACAAGTAAAATTGGATGGTTCTACAATGAAGTAGCTTATCTGGGAGACAAGTTCGTGTCTTCTTTTGGTAAAGTTATTGAGGCTCAGCTTCTTATTGCGGTGTTTAATACAGTGCTGACGATACTGGGCTTATGGATTCTGGGTTTCCCGTATTTGTTCGCTCTGACCATTCTGGTGTTCATGCTCAGTCTGGTTCCCGTTGCGGGAGTTATCATCTCACTTGTACCGCTCTGTCTGATCGGGTATCAGATGGGTGGACTGAAATTAAGCATAATTGTAATCATCATGATTATTGTTATTCATGCTTTGGAGACGTACTTCCTGAATCCAAAACTGATGGCACACAAGACCAAATTGCCAATGTTCTACACCTTTATCGTACTAATTCTGTCGCAACACTTCCTGGGGATCTGGGGACTGATCATTGGTATTCCGATCTTTGTCTTCCTGCTCGATATTCTGGATGTGAACAAGATGGAGAAGACAGAAGAGCCGGTACGTGTGGAAACGAAGTTATAACGCAGAAAAATCAACTGAGTTTAACCCCAATTCTACAACTTCAGAATTTTCATAAAAGTAAAAGTGCCTTCTATATGTAAGGCACTTTTTTGTTGGCAAGACCGTCATTCGATAACTTTCTGCATGAGAATGACAGGTGGCAGGGTGCATAAGACGAGTCACCCTATATGAGGGGGCGAAGTCCATCTTTTATGAATGGAACGAGTGAAGATGTAATATCATGAGTTGAGGCTTCCTCTGTTATGGAGGAAGGAATAAAGCGTGCGTTTATTAATGAAGGTAATAAGATTGTATACGTATTCAAAAATGCTATGTGATGTGGTTCACAACCCTGGCAAAGCATGATGTATCCGAGGTCTTATCGTCTTGACCCAGGCGTATCCTTCAATTATAGTTGGTACGTAGGACTTAAACTATTTTAGATAGATAAAGGTGGCTTGCAGCATGTCTGAGAAAATCTACGTTGGGGTCGATCTCGGCGGAACAGCAATTAAGGTCGGTATATGCGATGAACAAGGTCAGCTAATGCATACGTATGAAGGACCGACTGAAGTGGATAAGGGCGTAGACACGGTCATCGCCAACATCGAGAAGTATGTCCGACATATCGTATCCGAATCACCTTACAGTTGGGAACAGCTTGAGGGTGTAGGCGCTGGAGTGGCCGGTTTCACGAATGTACGCGAGGGAATTATCGTTCATGCCCCTAACATCGGATTTCGGAATGTAGCCATTCGTTCGATTCTGGAAGAACGTCTGGGCAAGCCAATAAAAATAGATAACGATGCAAACGTGGCTGCACTGGGTGAAGTATGGGCAGGAGCCGGCAAAGGCGTAGACAACTGCGTATGTTATACACTCGGTACGGGTGTTGGTGGTGGCTTGATCTTGAATGGTAACATTTATCAGGGTTTCTCCGGTATGGCGGGAGAGCTGGGTCATATCAGTGTTGTACCTGATCTGGAAGCCATAAAGTGCGGTTGTGGTAAAATGGGATGTGTAGAAACAGTATCTTCTGCAACAGGAATTATACGTATGGCGAAGGATGCAGTAGAACGTGGTGATCATACGTCACTGGCACTCGTCGACAAGATTGCAGCCAAAGAAGTATTTGATGCTGCGAAGGCAGGCGATGAAGTGGCACAGCGCATTGTGAATCGTGCGGCCTTTTACCTGGGCAAGTCCATGGCTACTGTAGCAGCTGTCATTAACCCGGAGATGTTCATCATCGGTGGCGGCGTATCCAAAGCGGGCAATTTCTTGTTTGATGAAATCCGTACTGTGTTTGCTAAGCTGACGCCAGAACCGTTGCAAGATGGGGTTCAGATTCTGGAAGCTACACTTGGTAATAATGCAGGTATTGTGGGTGCAGCAGGTCTTCTCTTGCGTTCCTAGTACCCTCGTAACAATATATGAAGACAGCAATATGATAAGGAGGGGACATTTATGCTTGAAGGTGAAGGATCACCAGGCACAGGCGCCACGCTCATTATCATTACGGGCATGTCGGGGGCAGGTAAAACCATTGCAGTACAAAGCCTGGAGGATCTGGGTTTCTTCTGTGTGGATAATCTGCCGCCGGTATTGATTCCAAAATTTGCGGAACTAATTGAACAGTCAAATGGCAAGATTGGTAAGGTTGCATTGGTTATCGATCTGCGCGGGCGTGAATTCTTTACGGCTCTGTCCGAGTCTTTGAACTATATTAAAGATCATTTTACCATTCATTGCGAGATTTTATTCCTGGATGCTACAGATTCTGTACTTGTTCAGCGTTACAAAGAAAGCAGGCGCAGACATCCACTGGCTCCTGAGGGCATGCCGCTGGACGGCATCCGACTGGAACGCAAGATGTTGGAGGAACTCAAAAACTCTGCGACTCAGGTACTGAATACAAGTACGATGAAGCCTGCTCAACTGAAAGAACGCATCATATCCCGCTTTTCTCATCTGGAAAGCCAAATGCTGTCGGTGAATATTACGTCGTTTGGATTCAAGTATGGCATTCCGATTGATGCTGATCTGGTGTTTGATGTACGTTTTTTACCGAATCCGCATTATATTGATCATTTGCGACCGAATACGGGACAGAATAGTGATGTGTACGAATATGTTATGAAGTGGCCAGAGACACAGGCGTTTCTGACCAAGCTGCTGGATATGCTGCATTTCCTGATTCCGCAATACCGGAAGGAAGGCAAAAGCCAGGTTATTATTGGAATCGGCTGTACCGGAGGCAAGCATCGTTCGGTAGCAATATCGGAATATTTGGGCAAGATGTTGGGAAGCAGCGAGACAGAAGCTGTCACCGTGAGCCATCGCGACGCTGACCGGGACCGTCATTGAAGAGGGTGAAGGGATGAAAGAGGCCGGACCACGAAGAGAACGTCCGAGAATAGTTGTAATGGGCGGCGGAACCGGATTATCCGTGATGCTGCGCGGTTTGAAAGAGAAGCCGCTGGATATCACGGCCATCGTCACGGTTGCAGATGACGGTGGAAGTTCAGGCATCCTGCGCAATGAGCTACAGATGCCGCCTCCGGGCGACATTCGCAACGTGCTTACGGCACTGGCTGATGTAGAACCATTGCTTTCAGATATGTTGAAGTACCGTTTCAATACAGGCGCGGGGCTTGCAGGCCACAGCTTGGGGAATTTGATTTTGGCTGCAATGACGGATATTTCAGGCGACTTTGTGACCGCAGTGCGGGAGCTTAGCCGCGTGTTTGCCGTTCGAGGTGAGGTATTGCCAGCAGCCGGGCAGGCCGTTGTGTTGCATGCGGAGATGGAAGATGGGACAATTATTACAGGTGAGTCCAAAATCCCTGAGGCGGGTGGACGCATCAAACGTGTTTTCCTTGAACCGGATCACGTGGAGCCGTTGCCAGAGGCAGTAGAGGCCATTCGTCAAGCTGACGCCATTCTGATCGGGCCAGGCAGCCTCTATACAAGCATCCTTCCCAATCTGCTCGTACCTAAGCTTGCAGAAGCTGTGGTAGAGGCTGATGCGGTGAAGATGTTTATCTGTAATGTGATGACACAGCCGGGAGAAACAGATAACTATACGGTAAGTGACCACCTTAAGGCGGTACACGAGCATATAGGTCATCAGCTCTTCGACTATGTTATCGTAAATAATGGTGATATTCCGCTGCAAGTGCAAAATAAGTATGCGGAAAAAGGAGCAAAACCGGTTGTACTGGATATGAATGTACTCGAAAGTGCCGGCTATCAGGTGGTTGCGGATACCCTTGTTCTGTTCAAAACCTATCTGCGACATGATGCCGACAAGTTAAGTCATCACATCTACCAACTGGTACAAAATTGGATGTTACGGAAGAGGTGAAGTCCCATGTCGTTTGCAGCACAGACCAAAAAAGAGTTAACCATGATCGAGAGCGAACCGTGCTGCGAAAAGGCGGAACTTTCAGCCCTCATCCGTATGCTTGGTGCAGTGCAGTTATCGAATAAAAAAGTGATCTTGGATATTTCGACGGAGAATGCCGCGATTGCAAGACGGGCATACTCTCTGCTTAAAAAGCATTTTCAAGTGCATACGGAATTACTGGTCCGCAAAAAAATGCGGCTGAAAAAGAACAATGTATATATTGTTCGTATTCCAACCATGGTACAGGAGATTCTCAATAGTCTTCATATTGTATCTGAGGGCTTTCTCTTTACCCCAGGGATCAGTACGGAATTGTTTCAGCAAAACTGTTGTAAACGGGCCTATCTTCGCGGTGCATTTCTGGCCGGTGGATCGGTTAATAATCCGGAAGGTTCCTCTTACCATCTGGAGATTGCGTCTATGTATGAAGAGCACTGTCAGGCACTGGTTGACCTGGCCAATGAATTTCTTCTGAATGCCCGGTGTATAGAACGGAAAAAAGGATTCATCCTATACATTAAGGAAGGCGAGAAAATCATTGAGCTGCTCAGCATCATTGGTGCTCATCAGGCCTTGTTCAAGTTTGAAGATGTACGAATTATGCGAGACATGCGAAACTCCGTTAACCGGATTGTCAATTGTGAGACCGCCAACCTGAACAAAACGATTGGAGCGGCCGTAAGACAAATCGATAATATCCGGTTGTTACAAAAGGAAGTTGGTCTGGAATCTTTGCCTGAGAAACTTCGCGAAGTGGCGGAGGTTCGACTCGCTCATCCGGATATCAACTTGAAGGAAGTTGGCGAGCTCCTTAAAGGTACAGTCAGCAAGTCGGGAGTGAACCATCGGCTTCGTAAAATTGATGAACTGGCTGAGAAAGTACGCACAGAACGTTATGGTTAAGACGGTAAGTAACAAGGTCGGCTGTTTCTGCTGAACAGAAAGGTCAGGAAAGTCAGCCGTTAAGGATCTGGGAGACTCACTTAGGTCATTGGATGCGCTGTGCAAAAGATGAAATTAGGGCAAGATAATGTCCTCCAAAGCACCCTGAGTTTTTTCTTCTAGTGTCCTGCACGGGTTAATGGTATAATGTTGTTTAAATATAATTGTGTATTTAATGTCCAGATTTCATAATAGGGGGTAAGTTTCCATGACAAAGCACCCGGTAGTTGTCCGTTTGAAAACGGGTCTCCATGCCAGACCTGCGGCACTGTTCGTTCAAGAAGCGAATAAGTACTCGTCTGAAGTGTTCGTCGAGAAGGACGACAAAAAAGTTAATGCAAAAAGTATCATGGGGATCATGAGCCTTGCAATTAGCACAGGTACGGAAATCCAGATTAGTGCAGAAGGCGCGGATGCCGAACAGGCTGTAAACGCTTTAGTTAGTCTGGTAAGCAAGGAAGAGCTCGAAAACCAATAAGATATGATCAATCCAATGAAGAAGTCCCGAAAGGGGCTTTTTTGCGTTTTTCACGTTTATGCTATCGTCAAGTGCAACATTATGGAATTTGTCCCGTCTGTTAAGGTATCAAATCGATTAAAGTTTGAGATGTTAACACATAAGGAGGCTATCGTGATGGGTAAACAATGGATGAAACCGTTTGGTGCAGTGCTGGTAGCAAGTACGTTGCTTGTAGGAGGAACCGCATGGGTTGCGCCAGGGAACTATGCTTATGCTGCAGAGGTTCAAGGGGTACAACAGAATGTGATTAACGTCGTGGGTAAAGGTGAGATTCAGGTGAAGCCTGATATTGCTTATCTGTCCATTGGTGTGAACAGTACTGCAGAGACAGCTGCATCTGCTCAAAAAGCGAATGCTGCCAAAGTTCAAAAGGTATCCAACTTGCTGAAGAATACGTGGAAGATCAGTGCAGACGACATTCAAACCAGTCAGTTCTCTGTACAACCCAATTATACGTATAGCGAAAAAGACGGACAACAAATCAAAGGATACACAGCGCATCATACACTGACAGTCACGTATCGTCAGATGGACAAGATTGGCGAGCTGCTCGATGCTGCTTCAGGGGCGGGTGCCAACAATATTGAGAACGTACGCTTTACTGTAGAAAATCCGGAAAGTTATGAATCCCAAGTGATTGAGAAAGCTGTTGCCAATGCAGATGTGAAAGCTGGCGCCATTGCAAAAGCAGTTAAACGTCAACTGGGTGCTGTTCTTTCCGTGAGCCAAGGTGATGCCAATGTGCCTGTATTCTATGCAAGCGAGGCGTTGATGTCCAAAGCACAAGATACAGCAGGTGGTACGGAGATTGAAACAGGCCAGGTTAAAGTAAGTACAATCCTGAATATCACGTATGAAATGAAATAAAAGATCGAATTAAGGACTGTAAGCTCAAGTAACCTTTATAAGTGTCATTTGAAGGGTACAACGAAATAATGACAAAGACTTTGTCCTGTGGACAGAGTCTTTTTTTGTTGGAAAAGCAAACTTTGACGAAGTTAGATAGGGGGATACCTTTTTGAAGCAACATGAAATGCTGTATATTGGTATCTTTTTTGTATAGTTGTTCGTGACAAAAAGGTCATAACCCATTATATTTTCCGCCTGATATTCATCAACATTGTAACTCGAGCTGTAAACCTTTCCGAAATTGGGTTAATTATAATAGAGAGGTGAGCGTATGAGATATGCGATCAGGTCAGGATTACATACGCAATGATCCCTAATTGTGAATTCAGAGAGGAGTTTTATATATGACATCATGGAAAAAATGGACAAGTGCATTGCTTGCAGCAGGAATTATTGTAGGTAGTGGTTCGGTATGGCAGGACAGTTCGGTTCAGGCAGCATCGGTATCCTCTAAAGTGACAACCCCGGCTGAGGTAACTCTGAAATCGGGTGGAAAAACACTGACTCAAAAAGGGCTTCTTCAAGGTGGATCGACATGGGTCTCTCTTACGGCAGTAAAAGATGTAGCGGGTGGAACGCTGAAATATGATGCGAAAACCAAGTCATATACGGTAACAGCAGCCAACAATGCGATGACCGTTAGCCTGATGGATGGACAACCAAACGTGTACATTAACGGTTATTACCCTCAGGTGGAAGCAAAATTGATTCAGGGTCGATTATATATTCCATTCTCAGCAATGAGAGATTATCTGGGTGTACAGGGGAATTGGGATGGCAAAACCAAAACGTTGACACTCAGCAAGGTGAAA
This sequence comes from Paenibacillus sp. FSL K6-4396, assembly GCF_038002525.1. Taxonomy (NCBI): domain Bacteria; kingdom Bacillati; phylum Bacillota; class Bacilli; order Caryophanales; family Paenibacillaceae; genus Paenibacillus; species Paenibacillus sp. FSL K6-4396. The sequence continues at coordinate 182,660 of NZ_JBBOCR010000001.1, forward strand.
CAAAATAACGTTAAAATTAAAGCGGCAACAGTTAATGTCACTGTAAAAAATGCTGAAGTCGATGTTCAATATCCGCAAGTGAGTGGACTTGCCAGCAAAGAAGCTGAAGCGGCAATCAACAAAGTGCTGAAAGACGAAGTGGATGCTTCTGTAGCTGACTTCAAGAAACAGACATCTGAATTCGGCGGTGCAACAGCCAACCGTCCATATGCATTTGAGAGCTCTTATGTAGTGACGTACAACGAAAAAGGCGTGCTGGGACTCATTACACAACGATACGAAGATTATGCTGGCGCTCATGGTATGACAACCCGTACGGGCCACACCTTTGCACTGGACACAGGCAAGGAGCTTACGTTAGATGATGTGCTGCAAAACAACAAAACCATGCGTGAGACGTTGGGTAAAAAAGTCGGCGAACAGCTGAAAGCTCGCGGTGGATACCTGGAAGGTTATAAAGGGTTGAATAAAGATCAGGATTTCTATGTGACACCAACGGGTGTGGTCGTGTTCTTCCAGTTGTATGAGTATACGGCGTACGCAGAGGGATTCCCTGAAATGCCATTCACGTATAAAGAACTTCTCCCTAAAGGAACTGAACCTTTCAGTAATGTATCTGGAACCAAATAAAGAAATCATTATTATGCACTCTTAAGTTATCTTTCTTATAAAATGAAAAAAATAAGCCCTCATCATGATTATGATGAGGGCTTATTCCCGTATAGACAACACAATGGGGTGTTGCTGACGTTAGGTGTTGATATGTTAACTCGTAGACCGGGGTCTACATAACACTTAAATGCCTTGGGAACCTACGTTTTCGATAACTTTATCAATGATACCGTAATCGGCGGCTTCAGCAGCACTCATGAAGTAGTCACGATCTGTATCTTTCTCAATCCGCTCCAGCGGTTGACCTGAACGCTCAGAGATGATGCGGTTCAAGGTATCACGCATTTTCAGGATGCGGCGAGCACGGATTTCGATGTCGGAAGCTTGACCTTGTGCACCACCAAGTGGTTGGTGAATCATAATTTCACTGTTTGGTAATGCAAAACGTTTACCTTTTGCACCGGCATTCAGCAAGAATGCACCCATGGAAGCCGCCATACCTACACAGATGGTAGATACATCCGGTTTGATGAACTGCATTGTATCGTAAATCGCCATACCGGCTGTAATCGATCCGCCTGGGCTGTTGATGTATAAGTGAATGTCTTTCTCCGGATCTTCCGCAGCCAGGAACAACATCTGTGCCATAATGGCATTAGCCACTACGTCATTAACATCGCTACCAAGGAAAATAATACGATCCTTCAGCAATCTGGAGTAGATGTCGTAGGCGCGCTCACCCCGGTTGCTCTGTTCAACGACCATTGGAATAAAACTCACGTGAAAAACCTCCTTGGAATGTAAATGTTATTGGTGTTTATACTTAAACTGTTACCGTATTACCCACATAATAAACAATTCCAAACAAAAAGTCAAAGAAAGTCAAACTAACTTGCAAAAAAAAGAAACCTTTCCGGTTTCATTGGTTAAATGGGTTATGAGCTGTTAAATAAAAATGGCGCGCCCGCCAAGAATCGAACTTGGATCTCAGGCTTCGGAGGCCTACGTCATATCCATTGGACCACGGGCGCACATTATGTGACAGCAATAATGATTATAGCTCATGAAATATTTAATTGCAAGCAGTTCGTTGTGGTATTGGTTTGGATTAACCTAAAAATGATCATGATGAAGAAGAGTGGATAAAGAGTACATTTAAGTAAATGCTATTAGAGGTTTTGGACATGCCGTATGAAATGTGATTCTGAGCGATATGTAGATTGAATTCATTCGTTTCTTCTATATATGGTATGCGTGAGATAGTCCTAGATCATGGAAGTCTAGGATTGTGAAAATAGGCGCGTACAAACGCTGAATGCGTGTCGAAATAACACGTTGAAACACTTGCATGTCACGTCAGTTTTAGGTAGAATAGACGTGGGACTTAAAAAGTTAACCCGGGACGTTTTAGGGCCACGAAAGAGAGCTTAGAACGAGAACTTGCGGGAGTGGAAAGCATGCGAACGATTTTAGAAGTACAAAAGCAGCTTCTGCCTGATCTCATGGATATCTTGAAAAAGAGGTATACGATTCTGCAACAGATCATGTTATCGGATGTGATCGGACGGAGAACGTTAGCTAATTCCATGCAGATGACCGAGCGGGTTCTGAGGGCTGAGACCGATCTGTTAAAGGCTCAGGGACTTATTGAAATTGACAGTGCAGGAATGAAGATCAGCGAGGCAGGGTATGATTTGCTGCAGCAGTTAGAGCCCGTAGCCAAAGAGTTGTTCGGATTATCCGAGCTGGAAGAGCGCATCAAGCAAGCCTACGGTCTGCAAAAGGTAGTTGTGGTTCCTGGTGATTCGGATATTTCTCCATTTGCCAAAAGGGAACTGGGCAGAGCCGGAGCGAAGGCTCTCGGCAATATCATGAGTGATAACGACGTTGTCGCCGTTACTGGCGGTTCAACAACGGCCGAAGTCGCAGAACAACTAAATCCGCCAACATCGCTCAAAGGTGTCTGGTTCGTACCGGCACGCGGTGGACTTGGAGAAAGCCTTGAAATTCAGGCAAATACGATTGCATCTACAATGGCAAAGCGGGTAGGGGCGCAATACAAACTCCTGCATGTGCCGGATTTGCTTAGTGATCATGCCTATGAATCATTAATCCAGGACCCCAGTGTTCAGGAGATTCTGCAGCTGATTCGGAAATCGCGGATTGTTATTCATGGAATTGGTGATGCCGTGGAGATGGCGACAAGACGTAAACTTGCGACGGAGATTATAGATGAACTTCAGGAGCAAGGTGCCGTATCTGAATCTTTCGGTTATTACTTTAACGATCAGGGTAAGGTGGTACATACCATGCTTACACTGGGTATGCGACTTCAGGATATTGAACGAACCGATGTTGTGATTGGAATCGCAGGTGGCAAAAGCAAAGCTGCTGCTATACATTCTGTGTTGCGATTTGGTCAGGAAGATATTCTGATTATTGATGAGGCTGCTGCCGAAGTCATCGTTGCTGAAATGGAATAAGGTTTTACTTTGAATCACAACTATTGTTGTCTTGACGGACTTCACCGTCTGTCTTGAATATATAAGTTTCATAAAAAATTAATCAAAACTTGGGAGGAACTTACTCATGATTAAAGTAGGTATTAACGGTTTTGGACGTATCGGACGCTTGGCATTCCGCCGTATTCAAAATGTAGCAGGCATCGAGGTAGTAGCAATCAACGACTTGACTGACGCTAAAATGCTCGCTCATTTGCTCAAATATGATACAACTCAAGGTCGTTTCGATGGCGATGTTGAAGTACACGATGGCTTCTTCAAAGTGAACGGCAAAGAAGTTAAAGTATTGGCTAACCGTAACCCGGAAGAACTTCCTTGGGGCGACCTGGGCGTAGATATCGTTCTGGAATGTACTGGTTTCTTCACAACGAAAGAAGCAGCTGAGAAACACTTGAAAGGTGGAGCTAAGAAAGTTGTTATCTCCGCACCAGCTACTGGCGACATGAAAACCATCGTTTACAACGTAAACCATGAAATCCTCGACGGTACTGAAACTGTAATCTCTGGCGCATCTTGCACAACAAACTGCCTGGCACCTATGGCAAAAACACTGCAAGACAAATTCGGAATCGTTCAAGGTTTGATGACTACAATTCACGCTTACACTGGCGACCAAAACACGTTGGATGCTCCACACCCTAAAGGTGACTTCCGTCGTGCTCGCGCAGCAGCTGAAAACATCATCCCTAACACAACTGGTGCTGCTAAAGCAATCGGCCTGGTAATCCCAGAACTGCAAGGCATCCTTGATGGTGCAGCTCAACGTGTACCAGTAGCTACTGGTTCCCTGACTGAGCTCGTAACTGTTCTGAACAAAAAAGTAACTGCTGAAGAAGTTAACGCAGCTATGCAAGAAGCTTCCGATCCAGAAACTTTCGGATACACAGAAGACGAAATCGTATCTTCCGATATCCAAGGAATCACTTTCGGTTCCCTGTTTGATGCAACTCAAACTAAAGTTCTGACTGTTGGCGACCAACAATTGGTTAAAACTGTAGCTTGGTATGACAATGAAATGTCCTACACTGCACAATTGGTTCGCACTTTGGAGCACTTTGCAAAAATGATTAAGTAATATCTGCAATAACATAGAGCGGAAACAGATGCTATATTGTTTCCGCTCTTTATATATCTACATTTTGCAAATTTCTCAAAAACACCAGGATTGACAAGGGATTTTAGCTCTTGATTGGTCCACCAAATACATGGGTGCGGAGGAAATACAGATGAACAAAAAAAGTGTACGCGATATCGAATTGACAGGAAAACGGGCTTTTGTCCGTGTAGATTTCAATGTGCCGCTCGAAGATGGTAAAATTACAGATGACAAACGTATTCGTGCGACGCTTCCTACAATCAACTTCTTGATTGAAAAAGGCGCTAAAGTCATTTTGGCAAGCCACATGGGTCGTCCTAACGGCGAAGTGGTTGAATCCTTGCGTTTGACTCCAGCAGCTGAGCGTTTGTCTGAATTGCTTGGTAAAACAGTTGTTAAAGCTGACGGTTCTGTTGGTGACGCTGTTAAAGCTCAAATCGCTGAACTGAACAACGGCGACGTATTGTTGCTTGAAAACGTTCGTTTCCACGCAGGCGAAGAGAAAAACGATCCGGAACTGGCAAAACAATTTGCTGAACTGGCTGACGTTTTCGTTAATGATGCGTTTGGCGCGGCTCACAGAGCACACGCTTCGACTGAAGGAATCGCTCACTTGCTTCCAGCAGTGTCCGGTTTGTTGATGGAGAAAGAACTTGAAGTGTTGGGTAAAGCAATCTCCAACCCTGAGCGTCCTTTCACAGCTATCATTGGTGGATCCAAAGTTAAGGACAAAATCGATGTAATCGACAACCTGCTGAACATTGCAGACAACGTGATCATCGGTGGCGGTCTGACTTACACGTTCTTCAAAGCACAAGGACATGAAATTGGACAATCCTTGCTGGATGATTCCAAACTTGATGTTGCTCTCGGTTTTATCGAAAAAGCGAAAAAACTGGGCAAAAACTTTTACCTGCCGGTAGATATCGTAGTGTCTGACGATTTCAGTGCGAAAGCAAACACACAAATCGTTGACATCGATGGTATCCCAGCAGATTGGGAAGGTATCGACATCGGTCCTAAAACACGTGAGATCTATGCTGATGTAATCAAAAACTCCAAATTGGTTGTGTGGAACGGACCAATGGGCGTATTTGAAATCGAGCCATTCTCCCACGGTACTCGTGCAGTAGCGGAAGCTTGCGCTGAGACAGAAGCTTACACTGTAATTGGTGGCGGTGACTCCGCAGCAGCAGCAGAGAAGTTCAAATTGGCTGACAAAATGAACCACATCTCTACAGGTGGCGGTGCATCGCTCGAGTTCATGGAAGGTAAAGTACTTCCAGGCGTAGTGGCATTGAACGACAAGTAAGTTTTAGTAGCCTATAGCATGAAGGAGTTGAAACCCATGAGAACACCGATTATCGCAGGTAACTGGAAAATGTTTAAAACGGTTTCCGAATCCAATGACTTCATTCAGGAAGTTAAAGGAAAAGCGGAAGTTGAAGGCGTGGAGACTGTAATCTGCGCACCGTTTACGAATCTGCCATCTCTGGTAGAAGCCGTTAAAGGCACAAACATCAAAATTGGTGCACAAAATCTTCATTTTGAAGACAATGGTGCATTCACAGGTGAAATCAGTGGTGTAATGCTGAAAGACCTGGGTGTGGATTATGTCATTATTGGTCACTCGGAGCGCCGTCAATATTTTGCGGAAACCGATGAGACTGTCAATAAAAAGTTGCATGCAGCATTCCGTCACGGATTGACTCCAATCTTCTGCCTTGGTGAGACGCTTGAAGAGCGTGAAGCGAACCAAACAAAAGACGTATGCAAAGTGCAAACAGTAGCTGCTTTTGCAGGTCTGTCTGCAGAGCAAGCGGCACAAGTTGTTATCGCTTATGAGCCAATCTGGGCGATTGGTACAGGCAAATCCTCCACTTCCCAAGATGCGAATGAAGTTATTGCTTACATCCGTACGCTGGTGAAGGATCTGTACAACGAGACGGTTGCGAATGCAGTTCGTATTCAATACGGCGGCAGTGTTAAACCGGAGAACGTAACAGAATACCTCGGACAAAGCGACATCGACGGCGCACTTGTTGGCGGTGCCAGCTTGCAGCCGGCTTCGTTCATCGCGCTTGTTGAGGGGGCGAAGTAAGATGACAGCTCCAAAACCTGTAGCACTGATCATCATGGATGGCTTTGGTCTACGTAACACGGTGGAAGGCAACGCGGTAGCGCAAGCCAAGAAACCGAACTACGACCGTTTCATGAGCCAATTCCCACATACAACACTCACTGCTTGCGGTGAAGCTGTAGGTTTGCCAGAAGGGCAAATGGGAAATTCCGAGGTAGGTCACCTGAACATTGGTGCCGGCCGGATCGTATACCAGGATTTGACCCGTATCTCCAAATCCATTCGTGACGGCGAGTTCTACGACAATGAAACACTTGTCAAAGCGGTTCGCGAAGCGAAACAAAGCGGCAAAAAGCTTCATCTCTACGGCTTGTTGTCTGATGGCGGCGTACATAGTCACATCGACCACCTGTTTGCTATGCTGGATCTGGCCAAAAAAGAAGGAATGAATGATGTATATATTCATGCTTTCATGGATGGCCGTGATGTTATGCCAGACAGTGGTAAAGACTTCATGCAGAAGCTGATCGCCAAGATTGAAGAAGTCGGTGTAGGTAAAATTGCAACGGTTCAAGGCCGCTATTACGCGATGGACCGTGACAAACGTTGGGAACGGGTTGAGAAATCATACCGTGCCATCGTTTATGGAGATGGACCCAAATACACTGACCCACTCAAAGCGGTTGAAGAATCGTATGAGAAGTCCGTATTTGATGAATTCGTTGAACCAACGGTTATCGTCAAAGCGGATGGTGAGCCGGTAGGTTTGGTTGAGAGCGGCGATTCCGTTATCTTCCTCAACTTCCGTCCTGACCGTGCGATTCAGTTGTCGCAAGTATTCACAAACCAGGATTTCCGCGGTTTCGATCGTGGTCCGAAGTTCCCTGTGGGCTTGCACTTTGTATGCTTGACTTTGTTCAGCGAGACGGTTGAAGGTTATGTGGCTTATTCGCCGAAGAACCTCGACAACACCCTGGGTGAAGTTCTGGTACAGAACAATAAAAAACAACTGCGTATTGCAGAAACTGAGAAATACCCGCACGTTACCTTCTTCTTCAGCGGTGGTCGTGATGTGGAGCTTCCGGGCGAAACTCGCGTACTAATCAACTCACCAAAAGTTGCAACGTATGACCTGCAACCGGAGATGAGTGCGTATGAAGTAGCTGATGCATGTGTTCGCGAGATCGAAGCAGACAAACATGACGCCATCATTCTGAACTTTGCTAACCCTGACATGGTTGGACACTCCGGCATGCTGGAGCCTACCATCAAAGCGGTTGAAGTAACAGATGAGTGCATGGGCCGTGTTGTGGATGCGGTACTTGCCAAAGGCGGCGTTGTACTGATCACTGCGGATCATGGTAACGCGGATATGGTGTTCGATGAGAAAGGACGTCCGTTCACAGCTCATACAACGAACCCCGTTCCATTCATCGTTACGGATGCCAATGTAACTCTGCGTGAAGGCGGAATCCTGGCAGATATCGCGCCAACGATCCTTGACCTGATGCAATTGCCTAAACCGGAAGAAATGACAGGTACATCTGTCATCGCTACCCGCAAATAAGTTACGTAACAACATATATGAAATTGGGAAGTTTGGAGTTTACCCCTGAACGAAGGAAGCAGAAATTGTCTGAAGAAGCGTTAGCGTTCGCCTTTATCACATGATTCCAACTTATGAAAATAAGTTCAAAAGGAATCAGGGGATAACAGCGATCAGAGAACAATTCTGCTAACGTAGTGGAAAAGGGAAAACACAAGTGGTCCTAATTTATAATAAATTTACATTTAAAGGAGATTATCACAAATGACTATTATTTCTGACGTGTACGCTCGCGAAGTCCTCGACTCCCGCGGTAACCCTACAGTAGAAGTTGAAGTATACCTGGAGTCCGGCGCAATCGGACGCGCAATCGTTCCATCTGGTGCATCCACTGGTGCCCACGAAGCCGTTGAGCTTCGCGATGGTGACAAATCCCGTTACCTCGGTAAAGGCGTTCTGCAAGCTGTTAAAAACGTAAACGAAACAATCGCTCCAGAAGTTATCGGTATGGATGCATTGGATCAACTGGGTATCGACAAATTGATGATCACTTTGGATGGTACGCCAAACAAAGGTAAACTGGGTGCTAACGCAATCCTGGCTGTATCCATGGCAGTAGCTCGCGCAGCTGCTGACGCTCTGGACCTGCCATTGTACGTTTACCTGGGCGGATTCAACGCTAAAGCATTGCCAGTACCAATGATGAACATCATCAACGGTGGTGAGCATGCTGACAACAACATCGACGTTCAAGAGTTCATGGTTCTTCCAGTTGGAGCACCAAGCTTCAAAGAAGCTCTTCGCGTAGGTGCAGAGATCTTCCACAACTTGAAATCCGTATTGAGCTCCAAAGGCTTGAACACAGCTGTAGGTGACGAAGGTGGTTTCGCACCGAACCTTGGTTCGAACGAAGAAGCAATCACTACAATCATCGAAGCAATTGAAAAAGCTGGTTACAAACCAGGCGTTGACGTATTCCTGGGTATGGACGTTGCTTCCACTGAGTTCTACAAAGATGGTAAGTACACACTTGCTGGTGAAGGTAAATCTTACACTTCCGCTGAGTATGTTGACCTTCTGGCTTCATGGGTTGAGAAATACCCAATCATCACAATCGAAGACGGTATGTCCGAAGATGACTGGGATGGTTGGAAATTGCTCACTGAGAAATTGGGAGACAAAGTACAACTCGTTGGTGATGACCTGTTCGTAACAAACACTGAGCGTCTGGGCAGAGGTATCGACGAAGGTATCGGTAACTCCATCCTGATCAAAGTTAACCAAATCGGTACATTGACTGAAACATTTGATGCAATCGAAATGGCTAAACGTGCAGGATACACAGCTGTAATCTCTCACCGTTCCGGTGAATCCGAAGACAGCACAATTGCTGATATCGCTGTTGCAACTAACGCTGGTCAAATCAAAACGGGTGCTCCTTCCCGTACAGACCGTATCGCGAAGTACAACCAATTGCTCCGCATTGAGGATCAACTGGGTGAACTGGCTCAATACAATGGTCTTAAAGGATTCTACAACCTTAAAAAATAAGCTGGATATCCAGCTTTTACGGGCAAGCCGGGTAACCGGCTTGTCTTTTTTTGCAACGAAGTAATGGTATAACGTAAGGATCACGCAGATGGTGAAATTTAGGGCATTGTATAAACTGTACTACTTGTAGTACAACCATAGCTATGTTACAATTAAAGTAACTGTTTTTATGGTGAGATGTATGCCCACATGGGTAGGAGGTGGAAAGAATGGATATTGCTTTGAAATTGCTGCTCGTTGTTTTCTCGATCGGTCTAATCACTGTAGTATTGCTGCAGCACGGGAAAAGCGCTGGTTTGGCGGGTGCCATCTCCGGTGGTGCGGAACATCTTTTCGGTAAAACGAAAGCGCGCGGATTGGATCTCTTCCTGCAACGTGCAACGGTGGTACTGGGTGCAGGATTTATGATTTTGTCTATTGTTGTTACGGTGGTTTCCAAGTAAGACTTGGAACTGCTGTTCAATGAATAGCTTAAGCTAATGGCTTAATTGATGAACCTTCGTTTCGTGAAGAAACGGGGGTTTTTTAATAAATTCTTACGCGTCCAAACTTTTCCAACAATTTAATCTATAGACTCCATGATTTTCGGTCTTCTTCTCACTTCTGTTTGGTTTGCCTTCCTTAAAATGCATCACACCCCTAACATGTATGGTATGTCCCTCGCTTATTCGTTACGCGAACTCACTCCCTATAATGAATGTCATGTGTACAGAAAATTTCCGGACGTAGTCCTTTTCCAGATGCGCACAGCACGTGTATCGCATAAAATGTCTGTAGAGATACGTGAAAGCGTGATTTTGAGGAGCGCATGGCCACTGTGGTTTTTTTGCGAGGTACGGATGGGCCAGATTGAATTCGTGTATACTAGGGTATGAGATAGTATGGTTGTACCACTACTTCTCTTCACAGTAGTGATATTGTATTGCATGAAAATGGTAAGAATTCCGATACATAAAGAGATAAGACTTGCTTACACTTTTATGTTTCCCGAGGTGAATATATTAATGATAACAGAACAACAATTGCTCGACTTCATGCGGGAAACCGCTTATAAACCCATGACTTATCAGGAGTTGGAACAGCACTTCGCTATTGAAGATGCAGCTGATTTCAAAGCCTTTTTGATTATGCTGAATGCGCTGGAGGAATCCGGTAAAGTTTTGCTGACCCGTAACAATCGCTATGGCATGCCAGAGCGCATGGATTTGGTACGTGGACGTTTACAGGCTCACGCCAAAGGTTTCGCTTTCCTTATTCCTGAGGATCGGGAGCACCCGGATGTGTACATTCACGCCAATGACATGAAGAGTGCGATGAATGGCGACACGGTATTGGTTAAAGTCACATCTCAAGGACCTTCAGGCGGTCGCCTGGAGGGTGAGATTGTCCGTATTGTTACTCGTGCTGTGACACAAGTCGTTGGTGTGTTCCAGAGTCATGAGGTGTACGGATTTGTCATTCCGGATGATAAACGGATTAATCGCGATATTTTCATCCCACGTACCAACTTTGCTGGGGCGGTTGATGGACAGAAGGTCGTCGCAAAAATCGTCAGCTATCCGGAGGGCCGTGCGGCAGCCGAGGGTGAAGTGATCGAGATTCTCGGTCATAAGGATGAGCCGGGCATTGATATTTTGTCTGTCATTCGCAAGCATCAATTGCCTGAAGCTTTCCCGGATGAAGTGGTGGAAGAGGCGGAGAAAGCACCCGACTCCATCACGGATGAAGAAATTGTACAACAGGGTCGCCGTGATCTGCGTGGACTGAACATTGTCACGATTGATGGCGAAGATGCCAAGGATCTGGATGATGCTGTTAACGTAGAGAAGCTGCCTAACGGTAACTATCGTCTGGGTGTTCATATTGCCGACGTTGGCTATTATGTACAGGAGAATTCCAAGCTCGATCAGGAAGCCTACAACCGCGGATGCAGTGTGTATCTGGTGGATCGGGTTATTCCGATGTTGCCACAGCGTCTGTCCAACGGAATCTGTAGTTTGAACCCGCAGGTAGACCGTCTGACCCTGTCTTGTGAGATGGAGTTTAACGACCAGATGAAGGTTGTCAAACACGACATTTTCACGAGTGTAATCAAAACCAAAGAGCGGATGACGTATTCCAACGTTCGTAAAATCCTTGAAGGTGAAGAGCCGGAATTGCTTGAGCGTTATAAGGATCTGGTGGATGATTTTCATTTGATGAAAGAAATAGCCTTAAAGCTGCGAGCGATGCGTATGCGTCGTGGAGCGGTTGACTTTGATTTTGAAGAATCCAAAATCATTGTGGATGCAGAGTGCAAACCGATCGATATCGTGAAACGGGAGCGTTCGATTGCAGAGCAGATCATTGAGGAATTCATGTTGGCAGCGAACGAAACAGTGGCAGAGCATTTCCACTGGTTGAAGGTTCCTTTCATTTATCGTGTGCATGAAGACCCGGATCAGGAAAAACTGCAAAATTTCCTCGCCTTTGCGGCGAATTTTGGACACCAGGTCAAAGGACGTGGCAATGCGATTCATCCAAGGGCGCTTCAATCGTTGCTTGAGGATATCAAAGAAACGAAAGAACAAACCGTGATTAGTACGATGATGCTCCGTTCCATGAAACAGGCGAAGTATGACTCTGAAATGTCAGGGCACTTTGGCCTCGCGGCAGAATTCTATAGTCACTTTACGTCTCCAATTCGTCGTTATCCCGACCTCGTCATTCACCGGGTGATTCGCGAAGTCATTGAAAATAATGGTGCTTTGCCGGAGAACCGTCAGGAGTATTTGGCAGCACGTATGGCCGATATTGCCCAGCAGTCATCGGAACGTGAACGTGTGGCGGTAGAAGCTGAGCGGGATACGGAGAAAATGAAAAAAGCCGAGTACATGCTCGATAAAGTAGGCGAAGAGTTCGAAGGCATGATCAGCAGTGTGACCAGCTTTGGTATGTTCATTGAACTGGAGAACACGGTTGAAGGTCTGATTCGTCTGAGCGCGCTCACGGACGACTATTACCATTTTGACGATCAGCATATGGCTCTGATTGGTGAACGTACCTCGAAAGTCTTCCGCATCGGTGATGAAGTGAAGATCCGTGTGGCACGTGTAAGCATGGAAGAGTATACGATTGATTTTGAAATGGTGGATATGAAACCTCGCGGCGAACGTCCTGGCGGCTTCGGTGGTGGACGTGGCGGTAAGGGTGGACGTCCTAGTAGCGGCGGCGGACGCGGAGGTGCCAAGGGTGGACCAGGTGGATTCAGTGGTTCGCGTGGCGGCAAAGGTGGCTCAGCCAGTGCTGGAGGAAACCGTGGTGGCCGATCAACGGAAGAGAGCAGCAAAGGTGGACGTGGCGGTCGCAGCGGAGCAGCGAGTGCAGGTACGGGCGCAGGCTCATCCGGTGGCTACGCAGGTAAAGGCGGCGGGAAACCGAAAGGTGAGCGTCGTGCTGGTGATGCTGGCGGATCGACTGGCCGGGGCAAAGGCGCGGTGAGCTTTGGTTTTGGCTCAGGTAAAGGCGGTTATAGCTCTACATCGGGTGGATCGGATAGTGGTTCAACCGGTGGACAAGGAAGTGGCCAAAGCAGCGGCAGCGGTCGTGGTGAAGGAAGCTTTAAGTCCGGCAAGGGCGGCGGTAAAGGTGGCAAAGGCGGAAGTGGACGCAAAAACACTTCGCCAAGTGGCGTATTTATTGGAGAGAATGCAACTCCTGGTGGCGCTCAGGAAGGCGGAGCACCACGACGTAAGCGGAAGAAGAGCAAAGGTGCAGCGGGTAACGGAACGGCAGCTTTTGTACGGAAAAAGAAAAAATAAAGCTAACGTAACTTGAAGAGATGGATTACCATTCGTTCCTCTACTAGGTTAAGCGTTGGAGAAATAGTCACTTTCCGTTGTGTGTTGTTTCGCTCAGTCTGGAAGTGGTGTAATGAGGAGGGGCGGCAGAGGTCGCCTCTTTCTTGATTTTAACAGCCGTACTTGCTACAATTAAGGTCTGGCACGTGGTACCTTGGTGCAACAATGGGTGCGCTGCTATAGAGCATGGTACCGGCTTATTTTACGGAGAAGGAGTGAGGACATGGGCAAGAATGACGGACAGAGTAAAGTGCTCGCACAGAATAAAAAGGCTTCCCATGACTACTTCATTGAAGATACGTATGAAGCGGGCATGGTGCTTACCGGAACGGAGATCAAATCTCTTCGTAACGGCCGTGCGAATATTGGTGATGCATTTGCCACGATTCGGAACGGTGAGATTCATATTCACAATATGCATATTAGTCCTTTTGAACAAGGGAACCGAAATAATCCGCTCGATCCAACACGTACGCGCAAGTTGTTGATGCATAAAGTACAGATTCACAAGTTGCTCGGGCTGTCGAAACAGGATGGGTACAGCATTGTTCCGCTGAAAATCTATATCCGCAACGGTTATGCCAAGCTTTTGCTTGGACTGGGTAAAGGTAAGAAGCAGTTTGATAAGCGTGAGACTGCAGCCAAGCGGGATGCACAACGTGATATTCAACGGGTACTGCGCGAGAAGCAGAAGGTTGCGCGTTAAGTGGAGCGTTGGGCGTGAAGGCTTTACTTTAGGTGGTATAAGATAGTTTTTGTGATGAAGCTAGGAAGATTGATGTATGAGTTAAGGAGTCTCAAGGTTTGTCCTGCAATGGGCAAGATTGAGGCTTTTTTATTTTTAGTGGAAAGGGGATGTGATGTGAGTATGTGAGTTGCTGAAGTGAATTGTGTCGTAATTTCCTTTGATATGTGTTGAATGGAAGTCGGTAGGAGCATGGAGCGTTGATCAATCTAAATTTTTAGCCTTTGCGTAGTTTGCCTGAAACGTGGGTAAGATACTTAGGTGCCGTTGTTCGTGATCCGATCTGGGTAAACTTTACTTCCGAATGGTGACGCGGTATAATATGTAGACGATTGAGCCTGTTGTATTGGATAACTTTGTACACGTGCTCAGTCTGCTGGAATGTCTTCCAGCAATCTGTACTATATCGGCTTGCTGCTCTATGTTATGATTACTCATGTAGCAGACAGGAATGCCGAGTTTGAAAGAAGCATCTTTTTACCTTGGAGGAAAAAGATGTGCAGCACCTTTGCTCCGTATTCACGGATTAATCCTGGAGCCCTTCTTAATTTGAGGGGGCGTTTATGGATTCGACGGGGATAGTTCGAGCATGGGTAGCGGGTAGTGGGGACGCGTCCGCTTCATCAACGCTAAAGCCTATTAAACGGCAAACAACAAACAAACTACGCTTTCGCAGCCTAAGAAACTGTGTGCGTGCTTCTACCCTGCATCGCCCATGTGACAGGGATAGGGGCTAACTAGTAGTGGGATACGCTGTCACATCTCCGCCTGGGGTGTGCTGAAGAAGACAATCAGGCTGACCCAACGTATAGCCGGTTACGGGGCGATACTCGGGTGACATCAAAACTGTGACTACACCCGTAGAAGCTTATGTGCCGTTATCTTCGGACAGGGGTTCGACTCCCCTCGCCTCCATTAGAGTCAAGAAACCATCAACCAGTAATCTGGTTGGTGGTTTTTTAGTTTATGATATAATAAGTATAAATTTAGATTGGGGGACTCCAGATGTTTGAAAATCGAGAACAGCTCCAAGAAATTTTGAAAAAAGCAAATCAACATGCACGGAAACAAGCTAAAGAATCAGGTGCCTCTATTTATTATATAAAGAACAACAAACGCGTTCGTGAGGATGCTGATGGTAATAAATTCGAAATTATATTTGATGCTACTGGGAAACGCCAGGAGTTGGAGTATCATGAGTGAAATCAGACCAGTCATGACTGTGTTTGCTGGAACCAATGGAACAGGGAAAAGTACACTCAGCATGCAAATGAGAGAGTGGCTTGGTGAACTGATTGATCCGGATCATTTGTTTTAAAATATGGAAATGCTAAAGAAAACAGTGACTACACCCGAAGAAGCTTATGTGCCGTCATCTTAAGACATAGGGATTTACTCCCTCCTCCCCATTTTAAAAGAATACTCATAAAGTCTTTTTTCTTGAAATTAAATGTAGACATTGCGTAGACACGCACTGAGGGGCTTCACTGATTAATGGCCTTAAGTTCATTTGAATTTGGTATAGACATGTATGTATACATTTATGTCTATAATGAACAGTTCAGTTGAGCGACTGCGTTTTTTCATATAACGGGCAGGTTAGTATAACTAAATTTTCTTTCTTTTTTATAAAGTTATAGAACATGCCTACGCAAAGAGATAGATGATAAAGTTATATCAATCGGGTTAATTCTGATGGGATCTATAAGGACTTAATTTTATTGAAAGGAATGTTAAATAAATGAAAAAAAAAGTTTTAATCATTACTGGCACCATTATATTGTTTATATCACTTATTATTGGAGTATCTATTGCTTGGAAAAGTAATATGGATTTAAAATTTGAAGAAGAAAATGAAATTACTAAAATCAGTCCTAATACATCTAAGGAAACACAAACGCTAACTTGGGATTTGATGGGTGATAAAGAAGATCCTGTGAAAGATTATTTTGTTTCAATAGGGTATCCACACATTAAACTTAATGTAAAAAATACAGGAGTGCACTCTTTTAGAGTAGAGGTAAAGCACAACATTAAGAATACAGTTATTTTTGATGAAAATGTTACATCAGGTGCAACAGTAGAATTAATAAATAATGATCATATGCCGCTCGTTCCTTCAGGTGCCTATACTGTAACTATTTATGGTGGATCAGGATTACCCAAAGGACAAGTTCTTCTTACACAATCAAAGGAACCATTTGAATGACCTCATAAACTTAGACAAATATTATTGAAACTTATTTGACATGAACTCGGTATCGTCCCGGACTCATGCCTTTTAATTTTGTCTTAATGCATTTGTGGTTATAGTAATCCATGTATCGTGCTAGTTTTTGCCTGAGTAATCGATATTTTTAAACTTATGAAGGTAAAGAAACTCTGAATTCATCATGCCTAAGTAGTTTTTCATGACTGGGTTATCATAAAAATTCCCTTTGCGTGAGATGCTCTGGATAATCGCTTCTTCCTTTAAAGGCTGTCGATACTGCAAGGTTCCTTTATAGGAGTGAATCAATAGTTCATCAGGCATAGGGCGATAGCCATAAAGATCCTGATGTTCCTCGTAAATGGAACGAACAAGGAATTTCAGATCTGTATCTAGTTCGTTTTATTCAAAACTGCTTCACGCAGTAATAACATCTGTGCTGTTTCATCAAACGCTAGCAATGCAACAACCTCAAGCCTTAATTCATATATTTATGATTTTGTTTCGTATAGTGAGTTTACCTTTTTTTTGAATTAGGGCATACGACTAGTTTTATGTAGGTTTGCCCAAGGGTGGACTAACTTTATTTCACTAATGGTCTAGATAGTTTCGTTTTGTATAATAATGTAGTTAATTTATCGGTAATTTACTGTAAATAAATATTTAGTATGCTTGCTGTTTCTACCAGTCTTTACTAAGGAAATTCTATCTCGCACGTGCAGTCTGAAAATAAATATTTCCAATTTTATGTATTTACGTATCAATAAATAATTGCGCAGAATCGCTCACGTATCTTTCTCAAGAGTAAACTAAGGTACTTGATTTAAAAATCTATCCCTATCCTTTACAGTTTGAAAAGAGGGCGGCCCTCCGTCATTGTTTATGACTATTGGGTCAGCCCTCTTGTTAGATTAAAACTCTTACCAAGGAGTGTCAGAAGCTTTCATTATTATTGTTCCTTTTGGGATAGCAGTGCCACCATAAACAGTTACTTTGTAATCTCCAGAAGGAACAAGTGGATTAGCATCATTATTATAGAAATTCACTCCTACTCCATTTGCTTCAACGGTTTTATTAAAGATAATTGTACCCTTAGTCTTATGCTTTACTTCAACTCTAAAAGATTGTGATCCTGTATTTTTAACATACAGATTAATATGTGGATATCCTATCTGTATTGTCCAATTACCATAGGGGTCAGCTTTGGTGTTTTTTAATAAATCCAATTCAAAGTTTTTATTTTGGATTGCAGAAGGAGTAAATACATTATCCTCAGTTCCTACCTCAGATAATGCATTTTCATTTGCTGAAGCTACACTAGCAACCCCAGTTATAAGAGAAATAGATAATGCACTAGCACCAATAATCTGCATAAATTTGTTTGTCATTCACTTAACTTCCTCTCGATAATATATATGTTTTTTATTTCATTGATATTATAGCACAAAAATGTATATATTATATATTATACCAATTAACCAATAATACGACAATTATCGACACGTATCTTAGGTATCAAGATCTAATTTCTTGTCTATTTTTATAAAATTTATCCAAAAAATTATATCGTATTCTTCGGGTAGTATCCTATCAATAAGTTCACTTTTATTGAGTCGCTTGGATTTTATAGATTGCAAAAAACACAGAATCGTTAGTCTGACTCTGTGTTTTTTTGTTATATGGTTATCTTTCTTTCAACTTTTCGTGCTAATTTTAATGCGCCTTGATCAATATATTTCATATAATAATGCGAAAAAATAAATAAGGGAACCATGGAAACTAGGAATGTAAACGCATAGGCTAAATTGTAACTGAAATATTGAATTACTTTACTAAACAGGAACGCAGAGAATGTATTTAGGAATGTAAAGTGAATGAGATATAGGGAAAATGAAATCTGTCCTAAATAAACAAAAGGTTTCCATCCAAACACATGCTGCAATACTTTTGAACGAAGTAGAGCAAACAATATTAAAGCAGAACCCAGGGTTCGGGCAAGAAGTCGTGGATCAATGTCAGTTTGACCCCATTTATTAATGCTTTTAATTAACACTTCTATAGGAGCATACATAGTCCCCAATAATGAAGTATAAGGCGCCGATCCAAGATAAATCCCCACTAAAAGAACAAGTGCTTTCAATATTTTACTTTGTACCCACTTGTGCTTGAGTAAATCGGCCAGCAGCATTCCCCATAAAAATGCAACAAAATAGGTTTGAATAAGAGCAATTGATAAGACCAAATATACAATCCATCTTTTTTTAACTCGTCCAAATAACGAAAGAAAACCGAAAATCAAAAAAGATCCTAATAGCTCATAGCTCATTGTCCAAAGGACTGGATTGTAAGGATGTGCTTCAAAACGGAAAAACGGATCATATATAGCAGCCTTAATAACGGTATATATATTAGTGTTTAATGCGTAGTAGTCTTTTTTCATGTCAGTCCATGTTGTATCCCATATATCTTGGAGATGAACGGCATTCGTAATAATTGCTAAATACACAAGCAATACGGATATCGCTGCTGGCACTGCAAGCCGAATGTACCTTCTCAGTGCGCTGGAACGTAACAATTTCAGAAAAGTTTCACTATCGAGCTCTTCTTCATACATTTTGACACTCAGCACGTAACCACTTAGAACAAAAAACAAACAAACGGCAAATTGTCCATTATAAAATAAATTAATTGGAGAAATTCCGTACCAAGTATCCCATGCAGAATGTGATTGTTCCACTCTCCCGCTTAGTGCAGCTGGGTAAAATACTTGTATGTAGTGCGAAATTACCACGGCAAATGCCGCGAGACCCCTAAGGCCATCCAGATAGAATAGCTTTTTCCCAAAAGTCTCTTTGTTCATTTTTACCCCTCTTTGTCCATTAATGAGGCCTATTATAACATATGATGTTGCAGGAATATGCTGATTTATTCTAGAGAGGTTGTCAAGCTTGCGACTAACCATATAGTACTACCACTAATTTTTGTAGGTCGATTATGATTTTTTACTTGAATCTAATGAATTCGACTCTAATTTTGAAGAACAGGAATAAGATGCAACTATTATAATAAAACCTTTCGTTTTGTAATACTTGAACATTAGACGGGATCTTATATAAAGCTGTGATTCATTTGGGATGCGATAATTTACATGCACCGTACTATAGCCTGAGCTTATCTGTAGAGAGGGCAGAGAGTACCACTTGCATAAGGAAAGATACAACAGTGGTCAGACCTGTTTAGAAGAAACTTGTGCTTAGCTATTCGCAAAAAGATGGTGAACATTCTTTTTAGGCTAACTATATATTTCCAATAAATAGTAAATATATTTTGGGCAAAAAGAAAGGATTACGATTTGAGTGAATCAGCGCATTACGGTCTTTGTCCGTTTAGATATAGACTTGAGATGTTTTATCAAGAAGTGCTTATGTATTGTAATGAGTAGCATCTAGAAAACTAGAAATTTTTGCACATGGTATTTTTCAAATCAAAATTTTGGTTTGACAGAGGAATTAAAGAAAAGTTCCTAAAATTAAGACCATTAGATATACTAATGAGTTTTTCGTAAATTTACATGCAGAATACTAGAGAGGAATGATAGGATTATTCCCTGAATTTGGTCCAATAAATTAGCACTCCATAGAAAATCAATTCAAACAAAAAGTTTATAACGGCATTATATAACAAGTTCATCTTTGAGTTAACATGCCTGACAAGCATTTTAGGTACTGATTGAATATTAAAGGAAAACTTAACAAAGCTTGAGCCTCTTTCACAGACTGGCCTATAATATACAATTGTATAAAAACCGAGGTTAGAGCATCGGCACGAATGGAGGATCAGATTGGACACAAATAAAGATGAAAATACAAAAGCGAACACCAAATTAATGAAAGATTGGCCCCCTCGTTTCAAAGAGTTCATTCAACGCAAGCCCAGGACACTGGCTTTTAAAATCCCGTTTGCCTACTTTGTCATTATTCTGCTAACGGTGGCGTTCAGTGCGTTGGTGCTGAATCGAATCTCGGAAAATGACGCGCAGCGAAAGATCAATGAAGCATCACTGCAGACAATCACATCCATTGAGACCAATGTTAATCTGATGATCGGGAACGTGAACAATTATTCGAAGATGATTTTCTCCGATCCCAACTTGCAGAACCTGCTGCGGCAGGGCAATGTGTACTCCAATTTACAGACACAGTCCAAGGTCAGCGCGTATTTGACCAATCTTATGCAAGCGGTTCCAATTATTAATTCAGTCTATATTTACGATAATTCGGGTCACCGATTCTCGGTTGGTACACAGGAATGGCCTACGTTTATGGAAGCGAGTGTAAAGGAAGCACCGTGGTATGAACAGGCTTTGAAGCACAACGGACGATATCTGCTCAGGCTGAATGGTGGCAACAAAGATAGCGGAGTCTCGGCCATGGGGGAGAATGATGGGCAAGAGGTGGTCTCGTTTATTCGCCTCATTCGGGATCTGGATGATACGTCTCCGCTTGGATTTCTGGTCATGAACATCAAGGGGGCATCCATCGCTCAGGCCTACGCTAACCTGTCTGCACCGGATTCATTTCAGGTGGCCATTCTGGATGAGCATCAGCGGGTGATCGCAACCAACGCAACTGATGGAAAGAAGGACGTGTCTGTGGTATCCGACGCATCCATATCCTTGTCTGCGGCTTCTGGACAGGAAGGCATGCACGAGATGTTAGAGGCCAATCAGGCCAAGTTAAAACAAGCATTTCAAGAGCAGCCCTCCGGCTTCATCACCTTGCAATCAGGTGGTCAGGAATATGCGGTGACCTATCGTTCGGCTGGTGATGATCAGTGGAAATTCATCAGTATGAGTCCATACCGGGCTACCGATACCCGTAATAAATCCATGGTTCTGCTCGCATTGATCCTACTGGCAGTTAATGGGACTGTCTTTTTTGTCAGTTCATTCATCATCTCGCGCAGTGTCATCAATCCGATTCACAAGCTGCTTCGTGCCATGCAGAAAGCGCCAAGTGGCAACTTCCGCAAAGTGACGGTTGAGTTGAACAGCTACGAGTTCGCACAGTTATATGGAGGATACAACCAGATGATTGAGCAGATTGACCAGATGCTGAAACGAATCATTCAGGAGCAGCAGACGATCCGCCGTGCAGAGCTGAATACACTTCAGGCGCAGATCAAGCCGCATTTTTTATACAACACACTGGACTCTATCACCTCCTTGGCGATGTCGGGCATGAACGATAAGGTATGTGAGCTGTTAGAAGCGCTCGGAAGTTACTATCGACTGAGTGTCAGCAAAGGCCGTGAACTGATTTCACTGCACGAGGAGGTTGAGATTGTACGCAATTATCTGACGATCCAGCAGGTTCGCTACCCCGGTGTGTTTGAGGTGCAGTACGATATCGATTCAGACTGTGAGCGGGTGATGATTCCCAAGCTCGTGCTCCAGCCGCTGGCGGAAAATTCACTGTATCATGGCATTCGTCCCAAAGGCAGCCCAGGTAAGATACGCATTCAAGCACGTCGATTCAAGGAAGGGGTACTTCTAACGATTACTGACGACGGAGTTGGCATGTTCGAGGAAGAGATACAGCAGGTTCAACGCAAAGAAATAAACCGTTCTAACCGTTTTGACTCAACGAACTCATCTAATTCAACTAATCTTTCCAATCCTTCCGATCTTTCCGATCTTTCCGATCTCTCTAATTTTTCTAAGATTACCTATAACTCTAAACACAATCCAAGCTTTGGCTTATGGGGAACGATGGAGCGACTTCGTATTTTCTACGAAAGAGAGGATGGACTCAAGCTGGAGAGCGAGGTTGGAAAAGGAACCACCATTATCATAACGATCCCGAAGGGAGCTGATGAATCATGGAATTAATTTTAGAACCTTTAAAGGTGTTGATTGTGGACGATGAATACCTCATCCGAAATCTGCTGCGTATGCGTATCGATTGGGAACAGCAAGGTATGTTCATCGTTGGCGAGGCCTCCGATGCTGCGGAGGCTTTGGATCAGGTGGAGCTATTGCGTCCAGACATCGTGTTCACGGACATATACATGCCCAAGATGGACGGTATTGAACTGAGCGGCATTCTCATGGAGCGCTACCCGAGCCTGAAAATCGTGGTCGTGACGGGACATGATGAATTTGAGTATGCTCGTCAGAGTGTGAAGCTGGGCATATCCGATTTTATTTTGAAACCCATCCGTGCTTCTGAGTTATTACAGGTTACGACGAAGCTGCGAGCGTTAATCAAGCAGGAGGTCGGGCGCGAGTACGAGCTGATGAAGTTGCGGGAGGAGATGGAGCAGAGCTTGCCTTATCTCAGGGAGAGGTTTGTGAATCAATGGTTAATTCATGAGGTGCCTGAGGATGAACTACACGAGAAGGCGCGATTCTTCGGCATTCCTTTCTCGTCTAGTGAACCGGGATTACGCATCGCAGTAATGGATGTGGAGGTTGCTGTACCGCAAGTGAAGATAGCTGCACCAGAGGTATACCCACATCTGCCCGAGACATCTCATCAAGTTCATGAAGCTCTTCAAGCTCATCAAGCCCGTCAACCGCACCAACTCAGCCAAGTTCAACGAGAGCCTCAACACAATCAAACCCATTTAAGCCGGCATCAGATAGAAGCCCATCCACAACTCGCTGAGGAAATACATATTCTGCTGCGAATGGTAGGCATGAAGCAGGTGCAGGCTTTTTATCCGCAGGATTCGCACACCCTTATCGTTATGGACCCGCATAACCGGATCGTTGTACTCTCGCTTGGTGTGGATACGGAATTTGCCAATCAGGTACAGCAGCTTCAGGAAGAACTTCAACATACGCTTAAATTCGAAGGGTGTGAAGTTGATGTGACCGTAGGGATTGGGCAATGGCAATCAAGATGGGAAAAGGCCTGTGTGGGATACCGGGAAGCTTGTCGTGCACTCGATTATCAGGCGTTTGTAGGGAAAAATCAGGTTATTTGCTTCGAGGATCTGGTCATCGAAAGCGGGAAGAGGCCCTACCACTCGAATGCTCAGCTGCTCCAACAACTGCAATTTAACGTGAGTGTTGGTGCGGGGGAAGAAGCGGTATTGTTACTGGAGCGAATGCTGTCTGTGCCGTTCTCGGACGTTTCACAGTTTCGGATGGCAGCCATGGATGTGGTTACGGAGTGCCAGCGTGCTGCCATAGAGCAGCAACTTGAGGGAGAGCACGCATTGAACAAAGAGGCCGTTGCGGCTATTTTTACAGCAAATCATCTGCCTGAACTAAAAAGTATGCTGGAACAGCATGTCCGCGCCGTATCGGATGTCATACAAGCCAAGCGACAGGCCAAGGAAGGCAACCTGATCGACCGGGTCATGGCTTATCTTGAAGAGAACATGGGCAATGCGGAAGTGGGGCTTTCCAGCACCGCGGCTGCTTTTTACGTAAGTTCGGGCCATCTGGGGCGGCTGATGAAAAAAGAAACCGGGCAGACATTTGTGGAATATCTGACCCAACTCCGCATGAAGAAGGCTGAACTGCTGCTGAAACAGACGGATCTGAAAGGTTATGAGATTGGGGAGCAGGTAGGCATCCCGGACCCACACTATTTCAGCGTCTTGTTCAAAAAACATATCGGCCGATCCATGAATGAATATCGAAATGTAAAAACATGAAAAAACGAGAATGTAGTCTGGAGTGTGGGGAGTGCGGCGAAGGTCTGAGCGTAAACCCGCTTCCGGTTCCAATTCCACATATGTTCGAAAATTACAAATCGATGCCTGTTTTCTAAATGGAGAACAAAGCACAGTTTGACTAAAATATGGGCTAGAACCAACGAAAACACATAGGGAGGTCCGTAGATATGAAAGCGCTATTAAAAAAATCAGCAAGTCTAATTCTGACGCTGGGCATTGTAAGCAGTCTGGTAGCATGTTCATCCGATTCGTCCGGCGGTGCACAGGGGGGAAGTAATGGAAAGATCAAGCTGACGCTATGGGATCAATCGGTCGGCAATACCGATCCTTCGGCCAAGCTGCTGCCCGAGATTGTGGAGAAATGGAACAGCGAGCATCCAGACATTCAGGTTGAACGTACGGGCACGACAGGAGAACAGTACAAAACCAAAGTCAAAACATCGATTGCAGCTGGTGAAGCGCCGGACCTGTTCTATGGCATGGGCGGCGGCAGCTTCATGCAGCCGTACATCAAATCCGGTAATGTGCTGGAAATCTCAAGTTACCTGACGGACGATATCAAAGAACGGATGGGCCCGGGTATGGCTGAGGCGATCAATATGGACGGCAAAATCTACACGTTGCCCGTTTACACACATATCGCCAACCTTTACGTGAACACGGAATTGTTCGAGCAGGCGGGTGCCAAGATTCCGACCACCTATAATGAACTGTTGGATGCAATCGAGAAGCTGAAAGCGGCAGGAATTACTCCGGCTGTGATTGGGGAAAAAGACCGTTGGCCGGGCATGTACTGGTACGACATTATTGCGATGCGCCAGGCAGGCAATGCTGCGGTGATGGAAGCTTTTAAAGATCCGTCAAAGTGGGATTCGCCCGACTTTGTGGCCGCCGCGACCAAAATGCAGCAGCTTGCGCAAGCAGGAGCTTTCAACAGCAGCATGTTCAGCATGAGCTATGACGAGATGCTTGGGGCTTTCAATGCAGGTAATGGGGCGATGATGTTCCAGGCCAACTGGGTGAATGCAGGAATTGAGGATCCGTCCTCCGTAGTCAAAGGCAAAGTGAAAGTGATTCCTTTCCCGGTGTTTGAGGATGGAAAAGGCACAAATACCGAAATCTTCGGCGGAGCTGTCGATGGTTTCTACATCAACCAGAATACCAAACATCCGAAAGAAGCTGTGGAATTCCTCATGTATCTGAGTGAACAGCTTGGTACGCAAGGTTTCCTGGCCGGAGCCGGTCTGCCAAGCTGGAAAACAGATGCACTCGACACGTCCAGTCTGTCCTCCCTGGATCTGTCTGCGGCAGACATTATGAAAACGGCGACCTCATTCATCGCGTGGTGGGATAACATTCTGCCAGCGGAGTCTGCCGAAGCGCACAAAAACCTGATTGCCCAGCTGCTTGCCGGCGATATAACACCTGAGGAGTTCTGCAAACAAATGGCACAGCTCAAACCAACAGAACTAAGTCTGTAGGTTAAACAGCTAAAACCCAAACAAGGCGTGGTCCGGTATATCCCGGTCACGCCTTTGAGAGGAGAACAATAATGAACTCTGTATTTTCCAATAAAGGCACGATCGCCGTCTTTGTACTGCCCACCCTGATTCTGTTCTGCGGCATTGTGCTTATTCCGATCTTTGTCTCCAGTTATTACAGTCTGCTGGACTGGAACGGCGTAGGCAGGGGGACATTTATCGGCCTGGACAACTATGTGGAGATGTTTAAGGATACCCGTGTGCTGAATTCGATCAAAAACTCTCTGTTATTCGCGGGTGCTTCGGTGTTCATTCAACTGCCGATCTCGCTCGTGCTCGCATTGATTCTGGCGTCCAACGTCAAGGGGGAAGGGTTCTACCGGACCGTGTATTTCATCCCGGTATTGATCTCGACAGTGGTTATTGCCCAGTTGTGGTCAAAAATCTACAATGCTGATTATGGCCTGCTGAACGTGCTGCTGCAGAATATCGGCTTATCCCACTGGGCGCAAGATTGGCTGGGTCAGAAGCACACGGCACTTGCGGCTTCTTTTATCCCAACCCTATGGCAGTACGTGGGGTATCACATGCTGCTGATGTATGCAGGAGCGAAGTCCGTGTCTCAGGATGTGCTCGAGGCTGCTCGAATGGATGGTGCTTCACGTCTTCGCACGGCGTGGTCCATTATGATCCCTTTAATGAAGCCCATCCTGAAGGTAAGCCTTGTATTTTCGGTCATTGGCGCATTTAAGGTGTTTGACCTGATCTATGTGCTGACGGGCGGCGGCCCGTTCTATACCACTGAAGTACCGAGCACGCTGATGTACGCCACCATTTTTGATACGTTCCGGTACGGATATGGCAGTGCAATCTCGGTATTTATCATTGTGGAGTGTCTGGTATGTACGATCCTCATTAATTCATTGTTCAAAACGGAATAGAAGGAGGCATGAGGCATGAGTACCGTAGAAGTCATGTTGCAAAAAAAGCCCAAGCCAAGGTCCATCTCCGGACCAATCGGGAAAGTGTTCCTGCAAGCGTTTCTGATCCTCGTCGCAATTGTGCAGATCTACCCGCTCATCTGGCTGGCGCTGTTTTCCTTGAAGGATAACAGTGAAATCTTCAGCGGCGATGTTGCCGGATTGCCAAAGGCGTTTCTGTGGAGCAACTATACTAAAGCCATGTCCGACGGCCATGTGCTGACCTATTTTATGAATAGCGTGCTGGTCACAGCGGCCTCCATTGTCTTGGTACTGATCTTGTCTTCGATGACGGGATACGCAATCACAAGAATGAATTGGAAGCTCAGCGGGCTCACGATGACGATTATTTTGCTGGGCATGATGGTGCCGATCCATGCGGCACTGCTGCCATTGTTTATTATTTTGAAGAATCTGAGCCTGCTCAACAGCTATTGGTCACTGATCATTCCCTATGTAGCGTTTGGCATTCCGATGGCGGTATTCATTCTGGGCAGCTTTTTCAAAGGTATCCCGCGAGAGATGGAAGAGTCGGCGGTGATCGACGGCTGCGGCATCTACCGGACGTTTTTCTCTATCATTCTGCCTCTAGTAACCCCGGCTATATCAACGGTAGCCATCTTCACGTTTTTGTCGTGCTGGAATGAGCTGATGTTTGCGGTCACGTTTATCAATAACACGGCTTATCAGACATTGACGGTGGGCATGATGTCGATGGTGGGAACGTACATTACGCAATGGGGCATCATTGGTGCGGGACTGATGATTACGACGGTGCCAACGGTGATCATCTATCTGCTGTTGAACAAACAGGTGCAGAAGAGCATGATCGCAGGTGCAATCAAAGGTTAGCTGGAGGCTGGACTGGAGGTGTGGCGGTAGAAGGGCTTGCTGCTCGCTCGCTGTACTCTCTTTCTGGTGGGTATCGGCTTGATTCGGGATTTCCCAAGGTGTGATCTCTGGACTAGACCGCGGCGTATAGACATGGAATAATAAGGGGGTATGTAGCCAGGCAGTTGCAGAGAGGGGTCATTATTTATGGTCAATATCGCGATGGTAGAGCAGGAGTCTGTTCGGGAAAAGGTTGTGGCGTTCACGTTTGATGATGGGCCGCATCCGGTGTATACACCTCAAGTACTTGAGATATTCCGTCGTGCCGGTGGGCAGGCGACGTTTTTCATGATTGGCCAAGAGATGGAGAACCACCCGGAGATTGCGGCGGAGGTATACCGTGAAGGGCATGAGATCGCAAACCATACATACACGCATCCGGACCTGACCAAGCTGACGCTGGAGGAAGCCGGGAAAGAGTTGCAACGCGCAGAACATCTTGTTCAAGAAGTTACGGGGCAACCTGCCCGCAGCTTCCGACCGCCGTATTTTGGCGTAAACGATGCTATACTGTCTCTGGCAGCGGAGCGTGGATATCGTACGATTGGTGCGGTCAACGGGGATGCGAGGGACTGGGACAATCCCGGCGTTGAGCACATTCTGGAGAATACTCGGTCTGCGGTGAAACCCGGCAGCGTGCTGATATTCCATGACGGGTACGGTGATCGTTCCCAGACGGTGGAGGCGGTTCGTGTGCTGGTGGAGGAACTGGTCACAGAAGGGTATCGATTGGTGACGGTGAGTGATTTGTTGGACATTTCTCGTGAGCAGGATGAAAAGATAACATAATCAAGTGGACCCATCATTCTTTGAATGACAGGGTCCTTTTTATATATAATTTATATAGGAAGAACGGAGCGAAAGCACAAACTTTGCTTGCCCTCTCAAACTACTTTATAATAATAGGCTAAACTAGATTATGTCAGGAGGAAACAATGGACTTTATCAAAAATCAACTAGAAGAACTCGGCATGAGTGGACCCTCCATTGGATACCTTTCAAACATCATTATGATTATTTTTATAGCAGTGATCTCGATATTGGCGAATGTGATTGCCAAGCGAGTGGTACTGAAGACGGTGCATCGTATTGTAAGTAACAACCGTTTCAAGTGGGGCCACATCGTGGTTCAGAAAAATTTATTTCAGAAGCTGTCGCATCTCGTGCCAGCCATTATAATCTATTATTCGGCTTATATTTTCTCGCCCTATCAGGCCATAATTGAAAAAGCAGCAATGACCTACATGATTGTCATCATGATCACGGTACTGAATGCTTTGCTTAATGTATTCGATGATATCTATCGTACCTATGAGGTGTCGAAGATTCGCCCAATCAAGAGTTACATTCAGGTAGCCAAGATCGTCCTGTACATTATCGGGGGTATTATCGTCATCTCCAGCCTGATTGGACAGAATCCGCTCATTATCCTCAGTGGACTTGGGGCATTATCGGCGGTATTAATGCTCGTGTTCAAAGACTCGATCCTGGGCCTCGTGGCGGGTGTACAGCTATCGTCCAACGATATGGTGCGCGTTGGTGACTGGATCGAGATGCCAAAGTATAATGCAGACGGGGACGTCATCGACATTACATTGAACACAGTGAAAGTGATGAATTTTGATAAAACGATTACGATGATTCCAAGCTATGCCCTCATCTCGGACTCGTTCCGTAACTGGAGAGGCATGCAGGTGTCCGGCGGCAGAAGGATTAAGCGGAGTATCTATATTGATATCAGCAGTATCCGTTTTTGTACGGAAGAGATGGTGGCTGAATTTGAGAAAATCCACTACCTGACTGATTATGTCACGGCAAAATTAAAGGAAATTCAAGCATACAACATGGAGCACGAGGTGAATACCGAAAGCAACGTGAACGGCAGACAGCTGACAAACGTCGGTGTATTCCGGGAATATATCCATCAATATTTGAGAAATCATCCGAAGATCAATAAAGATATGACGATGATTGTCAGACAATTGGCACCGGAAGATCGCGGACTACCTCTGGAAATCTATGCATTCAGCAATGATATCAACTGGGGTGTGTATGAGAACGTTCAGGCGGATATCTTTGACCATATCTTCGCAGTGGCGTCAACATTCGGACTGCGTGCCTTCCAGAATCCAACCGGACATGACATTGTGCAGCTGAAAGAGGATAAGCAATATGCGCGAGAGTATTAAGAAGATTTATCAAAATAGATGTGACGGCCACCATATTGGTGGTCGTTTTTGCGTTGAGATGTTCTTCCCATTCGGCCATTTATTTACGAGACGGACAGATTAAGTCCATGGGATAGGGTTCAATACAGATAACAAAGCAGATAGACTGTAAAAAAAAGTAGACAATACATATATTCTTCATTATATTATAATTAATTCCATATTTTGAAAGGGGTGATTTGGAGCTTTTTCTGATCAGGCGTGTCTATGAACGAGGGAAAAGCATGAAGTCTCTTCGGCGTGCTAACTTTTCAAAAGAAATGGAGGGAGAATGAAATGAAGAAAACATTGTATGCTGCTATTATGATGGCGCTTTTATCAGGATCGATTGTGGGTACGGCCTTGGCGGATAATTACGAGTCGAATGACACTTTGAGCACCGCGTATAAAATCCCAACGCAAACGGTAGCCACTCCCTACGGTCCGGCTTACTGGGGTGGAAGTGCTTGGTCTTATCTATCATCCCCGACAGATGTAGACTACTTTACATTCAGAGGGCATGGCAAATCTGTCGTGCTGGGTTCTCCTTCCGGCTATGATTACGATTTGTACGCCTATGACAGCGCTGGAAATTTGGTTGCTTCTTCTACGAATACGTCAGGAGCGGATACGGTTCTTGTCGACTACAATAATGTATATTTTAAAGTGGTAAGCAAAGATGGACGATACAGCGATACCGATGCTTACAGCGTAACCTTTTATAAAAGGGATGTCTGGGTGCCGTGACCAGCTCGTGAGAGTAAAATAACGTTAGGTATCGTAGACTTTAATGCTTCCGTCTCATGAATAGGAACTCTACCGCCTCAATGAGGTAGTAGAGTTTTATTTCTTTAAGCCAATGGTCTTGAAGAATGGGTTACCATATACCCACTTGAGTTCATTGGAAAATTTAATGGAGGTGAGTGCCGTGGCACGTGTATTAGTTGTGATGATCCCTGCAGAAGGCCATATCAATCCGTCGCTTGGATTAATCAAGGAGTTGATAGAGAGCGGAGATGAGGTCGTCTATTGTTGTACCGAAAAATACCGGACGAAGATTGAAGCGTTAGGCGCACAATTTAAAGCCTACTCCTTCAACGAGGCAACCCTGCTTAACAACCCTGGTATGAAGCCATTTGAACTCAAGCATCCTTACCAATTTTTATATATGATATTGGAAAAAATTATTCAACGGTTTATTCCAGATGTTCTGAATCTGATCGAACATGAAACCTACGATTATATCATTTTTGACTCCATAATAGGCTGGGGAGGACAAATTCTAGGTGAGAAGTTAGGTATACCAACGGTATGCTCAACCAGCACCTTTGTTTTTGTGGAGCCTCTTGGATCAGACAATCAACTGAAGGATGATACGGAGGAGGTCAAAGAGCTATATAACAGCATCGTGGAAGTGTCCCAGCAAATAGCTTCCCAGTTCGATGTGGCTGTACCTTCCCTAGCGGAACTTTTAGGGCATTCAGGACAATTGAAGATTGTGTATACAAGTCGTTATTTTCAACCCATGGGGGAGAAGCTGGATGACAGCTTTGTATTCACTGGCCCATCGATTATCCCCCGCAAGGATGCGCCAGGCTTTGCAAACGAGTCTCTGCATGCTCTTTACAAACAGGCAGTTTATATTTCGATGGGAACCATTTTAAATAAGGATATTGATTTTTATAAGCTTTGCTTTACGGCCTTTCGTAATTTGCCTGTGCAGTTTATATTATCTTCTGGGAAGGATACCGATATAGAGCCCATTGCTGATTTGATTCCTGACAATTTCATCATAAGACCCTATGTCCCTCAATTGGAAGTGTTGCAGTGTGTAGATGCTTTTCTGACACATGCAGGCATGAACAGTACCAGCGAAGCTTTGTATTACAATGTACCATTAATTATGCTTCCGTTAACATCGGATCAGCCGCGTGTAGCAGGCCGGGTACAGGAGTTGGGAGCAGGGGTCATCGTGGACAAAAATAACCTTACACCCGATGTGCTTAGAAACGCAGTATTAGAAGTGCTCGGTAATGCCTCCTACAAGGAGCATGCTGAGGTTATTGGGAAAACGTTACGCAATGCTGGCGGGTATAAGCAGGCTGCTATGGCCATTAAGAACTTTATAGGCAATCAACCGTTATCGGCCACGCCCATCTCTTCGTTTGAATGAAAAGGAGACCGTTCTTTATGAGAGCTAGAAGAGGAAGCCGTCACCCGACTAAAATGGAGTGATGGCTTCCAATTGATTCAAGCGCGTATGGAGGGGTAGATAAACGGAGAGGGGCATTATTTTTTCCATATTGTTCGTATACCTTTTGCAAAGGAGAGTCTTCAGATGAATCATCAAATTCCGGAATATACATTGAACGATGGCTTGAAAATGCCTGCAATTGGATTTGGTACCTATAGTTTAAAAGGTGAAGAAGGCGTTAAATCGATCGCGTCTGCCATGGATGCGGGTTATCGATTAATTGATACGGCGTATAACTATGAGAATGAGGCAACGGTAGGCAGAGCAATTAAACAAAGCTCCATCGCCAGAGAAGAACTGCTGATTTCATCGAAGCTGCCGGGGCGTTATCACGCTCAGGATAAAGCACTCGTGGCGATCCAGGAATCATTGTACAGAGCGGATCTGGACTATTACGACCTGTATCTGGTCCACTGGCCCAATCCGAAGAAGGACATGTATGTCGAGGCATGGCAAGCGCTGATCGAAGCCAAAAAACGTGGATATATCCGATCCATCGGCGTCAGCAACTTCCTGCCTGAGCACAATGAACGCCTGATCAAGGAAACGGGGATAGCGCCGAGTCTGAATCAGATTGAGCTACATCCGTTCTTTGACCAAGCCGACCAGCGGGAACAGGATGCAAAACATGGCATCGTGAATGAATCCTGGAGTCCGATTGGACGTGGCAATGATGCCGTACAGGATATTCTGAAGGATGAGAACATTCTTCGGATCGCGGAAACGTATGGCAAAACACCAACCCAGATCATTCTGCGCTGGCATTTTCAGCTGGGTTCCATTCCAATTCCGAAAGCTGGCTCCTTGCAGCATCAGCAGGAAAATATCAATATATTCGATTTTGAGTTGAGCACAGAAGAGATGCAGCTGATCTCTGCATTTAATCGTCCGGATGGACGGTTGTGGGATCAGGACCCAAGCGAGTACGAAGAGTTTTAAAGAACGACAAGTGAAGGGCTGCTCCCATGTCAGATATGACAGGAGGCAGCCCTTCCTTATTGAAGCAAAAAGCATTGTTGCATTTTTCCATGTTGCGGAATTTCTGTTTAGTGTCCCGCAGGAATCCGGAAAGTTAGAATCTCATACGGTTTGATATCAAAAGAAATCCGGCCATTTTCCACGGCGCATTCCGCTTCGTTGTTCTCGAGCAAATCACATGCGTATGCCGTAGCACCTGCTCCTTCAGGTAATTGCAGGGAAGCACGGCTGCGGCGGCCATGTGCTTCATAGAGACGGATGATCATATCATGGTTGTTCTCGGCTTTTTTGATAACCTCCAGCACGACATTATCCTGATCAACCGATGCGAGCGACCATGTTCCCGGCAACGTACCGGTTTGTGATGCAATATCACGGGCAACCAGCGGACGGTTGAGATCATAAGCAGCTTGGATGACACGTCCTTCACGGAAGTCGCCCTTATGCGGATAGAGCGCGTAGGTGAATACGTGCTGCTCTTTGTCAGCATTTTCATTTGGGTACGTTGCGCTCTTGATCAGCGACAATCGCATCACCGAGTTATGAATATCATATCCATACTTGCAGTCGTTCAGCAGTGCCGCACCGTACCCGTTCTCCGCCAGATCAGCCCACTTCTGTCCGCACACTTCGAACCTGGCTTGATCCCAGCTCGTATTCCGGTGGGTAGCACGCTCAACGTTGCCGTACTGAATTTCGTAGACCGCTTTCTCACTCCAAATGTCCAGCGGGAAGGCGGCTTTTAGCAGCAAATGCTCCTGTTTCCAATCCACAAACGTACGGAAATCAATTCGGCGTGTATGCGCGTAGAAGATGATCGTTTGTTCAACGACAGAGTCCAGGAACTGTCGCGTCACTTGCAACACGGAACGCACCGGCCCGCTTTCAACCCACTCCAGTGACTGCAGGTCGTTAATCTCCCACATATGCTGTTCATAATAGTCGTCAATGTTCCATGCCTCGTATTCCGCAGGTCGATCCTCGAACACTTGCAGCACATTACCACGCTTGCCAGACTGAAGCAGCTCACGCCCCTCCAGCTTGTCCCATACGGATATGAACTCGGCACTTTCATTCAGTTGAATATCGTACCAAGGTGTATGGATGTGGCGCTGATTGGCTTCCCACTGTGCAACCGATACGCCCGCAACAAGTTCATCTGTCAGATCCGGTGTGATTCGGAAGGATTTATACCCGGATGCAGGCACGTTCTCTGCAAGGAACACAAGTCCGCCTTCGGGAGTACGCTGGCTTGGTACAGGGCGATCTCCATCATGGACGGTCACTTTTCTCGCAAAAGCAGGCAGTTCAACAACGTCCGTCCGTACGAATCCGGTGGTGTTGAATACCACAATGGCTTCGCCATCAGATGTAATTCGGCTTGCAATGCCGTTCAGTGCGCTGTCTTTCAGCTCATCCGTGACACGCAGAACTTCTTCATATTGCTCTTTGGAATCCACATATACCTGCTCAATGGAGCTGCCTGGGAGAATATCATGGAACTGATTCAGCATCGTCAGCTTCCATGCATGCTCCAGTGCATCGGTTGGATAGGCCGCTTGGGCATTCGCCTGACGATGAATCATGGCATACAGCTCGGCATCGGCCAGTGCAAATTCACTATGACGGTTGTACCGTTTGTTGCGGGCCATGGAAGTGTAGGTACCGCGGTGATACTCCAGATACAGCTCACCCGACCAGCGGGGAACGGAAGGGACATCCGCCAGATTTTGCTCCAGCTTCTCGAAAAACTCACGTACAAAGGTACGTTTCACCGCAGGCACACCCGGCAATCCAACATCAAGTCGTCTGCCATGCTCCAGCATCTCTTCGGTTGGTCCTCCGCCGCCATCACCGAATCCGAAACATTGCAGAACATCTGAATTGATGTTTTTGTTCTGGTATCGCTGCCACGTGCCTTTGACTTGAGAGGCGTTGAATCGTCCATTATAAGTCGTCTCGAAGCGACGTTGTCTGAAATCAGGATGCTTGTCATAGTCTGTCGCTGTGATGAAATGGGTTAGAACTTCAGAGCCGTCAATACCTCTCCAGTACATCGTGTCATTCGGAATCTGGTTCGTATCATTCCAGGCAATTTTGGTGGTCATAAAATAATCAATGCCACTCTTGCGCATAATCTGCGGCATCGCTGCACTATAACCAAATACATCCGGCAACCAGAGCACACGGTTCTCTACGCCGAACTCATCCTTGAAGAAACGTTTCCCGTATATAATCTGACGGATCATGGATTCGCCGGAGATCAGGTTACAATCGGCTTCCAGCCACATCGAACCTTCCGCTTCCCAGCGGCCTTCGGCTACCTTTTCCTTGATTTTTTCATAGAGAGACGGGTAGTCTGCTTTCAGGTACGCATACAGCTGGGGCTGAGAGGACATGAACGTGTATTCTGGAAACTTGTCCATCAGATACAATACACTCGCGAAGCTGCGAATGACCTTCTCTCGAGTCTGATCCAATGTCCATAGCCATGCTACATCAATATGCGTGTGTCCGATACAGTGCACGGTAGGGATGTGATCACCAGCAGGGCGGACATCACCATAGACATGATCTTGCAGATATTGGCGCGCTTCAGGTACTGACGCATGGAATTCTGCGCTGTTCTCCTGACGCAAATCCAGCAGATTCACGGCTTTATTCAGATGTTCGACCAAATTCAGCCGCTCCAGATCATCCTCACGTAGCAGATCCGCAGCATCGAGCGCAGCCTTAAGATCGTAATATAGATCTGTGACAGGCTGATGATGCTCAGCTACATAGACATTGAGAAAGACATCGGCCGCCGAAGTACTACAGTACGCATATAAAGCCAGTTCGAATTCTTCCCCTTTTGCCGCAGCAGGTGTCAGGTCAATTTCCGTATGGTTCACATCCAGACCGCAGATCAATTCTCCATTGATGAATGCCAGGAATTGTGGATTATCATAGTTCCAGATATCATCCGCACCGGTGACAATGGTACATACGACTTTTTTTCCTTCCATATGATCCGGGATGCGAATCCGGGTTTTGAAGCAGCTGTGTACATCTTTACCGCCCCAGCCATCACCCTTACGAAATACGTTCCAGGAGGAAGGGTCCTCATGCACCAGCTCCCAGGAGTGGTAACCACTTTCTTTATGATAAAGCTCCGGTATATATGTTTTTGAGGTCAGTCGTGCACGTTCCAAGTGTTTAACTATGGTATGGATCCGAGTATACAAGGAATTCATTTTCATGTTGGTTTCCCACCTTGGTTTGTAGTAAGTACAGGCTGTAGTCGTCGTTGGAGCAAGTATACTGCAAGCGCTAACATATCAACTCTATCATAACAAAGGGGAAAGGGAGCAAACTACGTAATGTATGCTGAAAAAGACGTCTTTTTATTGCATTTCATGCTAAAATAAAATCATTAGTATCGGGATAGGAGGCATGTCCATGACAACATCCGTTTTGACATACGAGCAGGGATATGTAATCCATGTCAATCAGCCTGGAGACGAACTCTTTTATCATCTGGACTATGACGAGCGTTCTCATGACCTGAATATGGAGTTTCAGCACTTTCATGATTTTTATGAAGTCTGTATTCTTCTGGATCGTACGGCTGCGCATATTATTGAAGGCAGTTTATATGAGATTCAGCCATTGGATATCGTGCTGCTGCGACCTTCTTTGCTGCATAAGACGCAGTATCCGAAAGGTACACCGCCGAAACGGTTGATGATTAATTTTGCGATGCCTCGCCATATGCCAGGACTTGAGAACGGTTACAATGAACTATTCTCCATTTTTGATGAAGAGGTTCCGATTTTCCGCTTCCCGGAAGAACGGCGCAAAGAAATCCTCGCGCCCATCAATGATATTTTTGCCATATCCCAGCAGCGATCTACGCTTCAACCGGTTGTGATCCATCATAAATTTGTAGAATTTCTATGTGCAATTCATCGTTACGCGGCAGAGAACGGGTATGTGCGAGAAGAGACAGGATCATC
The DNA here is from genome assembly GCF_038002525.1 of Paenibacillus sp. FSL K6-4396. Taxonomy (NCBI): domain Bacteria; kingdom Bacillati; phylum Bacillota; class Bacilli; order Caryophanales; family Paenibacillaceae; genus Paenibacillus; species Paenibacillus sp. FSL K6-4396. The sequence goes on from NZ_JBBOCR010000001.1 coordinate 219,338, forward strand.
GATGTCCCGGCGCATGTATGCCATTGCATCCTATATTCACAGCCACTATCAGCAGGATTTATCTTTGGACGAGGTGTCCAGGCGGTTTTATGTAAGTGCCCACCACTTGTCCCGCCAATTCAACAGGGTCACTGGTTTTACCTTCACGGAGTATGTGCAGATGACCCGTATTCGAAATGCCCAGCAATTGCTGCTGAATTCGAGTGAAAAAATTACGGACATTGCTGCACAGTGCGGGTTCTCCAGCTTTTCCCAGTTCAATCGCATCTTCAACAAACAGAGCGGTATGTCACCAAGTGCCTATCGACGGAGCAGACCATCGCAGAGCAAACATGAAATGATGCTTGTGGGTGAAAGACCCGAGTGACGTTAGCGCCTAGCGTGAGATAATAAGCGGAGTGATGGACAGGCTTAAATTGCTAGTTAACGGGCTATTTTTCTGGACAGGAGATTTTTATGAAAATAATAGCTAAGACATGGTATAGGGTTGGGTCCATCTATTTTATGATTTAGCTAGGGACAAACCGCCATCATACATCCGATATACTTTGTCACAATATTCAAGCATGCGCTCATCATGGGTAACCATAATGGCCGCTTTTTGGCGTGATTTCACTTCTTGCGCGATTAGACTAACCACTTCATGGGCTCGTTTGGTGTCCAAACTGGCGGTTGGTTCATCGGCCAAGATGATGTTGGGATTATTCATTAAAGAACGCGCAATGGCTGTCCGTTGTTTCTCACCACCGGATAACTCTTCGGGAAAGCTTTTTAACTTCGAACCCAGCCCCAGTTCTTCCAGCAGCTTGGTGGCAAATGCCTTATCCTCTTTTTTGACCGTTCCCGCCATTCTTTTTACAACTAGCAGTTGATCGAGAACATTTAGATAGGGAACTAGATTGGAAGATTGCATAATAAATCCAACTTCTTGCAGCCGTATATTAGATAGCTCTTTCTCCGTAAGCTTCGAAATATGATTTCCGTTTAGTTGAATATCTCCTTCGGAGGCTTTCAGCATAGCCCCAGCAATAGACAAGAATGTACTTTTACCAGAACCAGAAGGTCCAACGACAGCAACAAACTCCCCCGGTTCCACGGATATGGATACATGATCGAGCGCGGTGATCCGATTATTTCCTTCGGCATAATACATGGTGACTTCCCGCATGTGCAATCCCTTACTCATTATTCAACCCTCCCGAGCGCTTTAAGCGGATCAATCTTCGTAATTTTGCGAACAGATACCAGTGAACTTAACATAGCGATAACCAGCAAGATAATAGAATAATTGAAGACAAGACTGGTTTCCAGCTTAAATGGCATTCCTTTTGGCATAATTGCTGCTGTCCCATAAGTCAGCAAGATTCCAACAACAATGCTAGTCAGCGAAAGTACAAACACTTGCGAGATAATGGCTTTTCCCAAGAAACGGTTGCTGGCACCGATCGCTTTCATAATGCCGAACTGGTTGGTCTTTTGCATCGTAATGACATAGAAGAATACCCCGAGTACAAATGCAGAGATCGCGAGCAGAAATGCAAGCATCATCAGAATCGTTCCGTTCTCTTCTTTGTATCCTGGCATGCCTTGCACAGCTTCCGACCGGGTAACTGTATCCGTACTGGATAACTCTTTATTTATCGCTGCTGGATCAATATTTTCGCCTTGTAACATGATCGCATTAACCGGTCCGGCAATTCCTTTATCTGAACCTGGAGCCGCAAAGGCAATCTTCCGCCATTCAGCCATCGGGGTAAATACGGATGCAACGTGGTTATAGGTCTGATTCTCCACAAATCCGATAATGGTCAATGATTCCGTCGTGCCATCCAGTTGAAAGGTGTCCCCGATATTATAGCCCTCATCTTTTAGGGTCGAATTCACAACCACCCCGGTGGGATTTTCGGAAGACAGGTTTTCACCTTCTACAATAGCTGGTTCCAGGAAGCTTCCTGGGTTAATTCCTATAATCGCTATATCGACTTTATCTTCATTCTTGGTACTCGTCTCTTTCATTGCTGTTGCCATCGTACTTCCCATAGGTGATGCAGCATCCACATTAGGAAGTTGTTCCGCCTTTGCCACCAGTTGATCTGACAGCAGTGACTTGCTCATGGAAGACTGAGCCCCTTCTTCAAAGATGACATAATCAGCTTTCATGGTCTTGAATGTTGATGCGGCTAGCGTGGACAATCCATTCCCCAGACCGGATAAAATAAATACCAACCAAGCCATTAGTACGAAGATAATGATAATCATCAAAAACTTCATTTTACTATGCATTAACTCCTTCATCGCTAAAAACATGATCTGTTCAACTCCTTCTCTCTTTTTTTGACACATGTGTCAAATTAGATGCGCGGCCACGCTGTCTTCATTATTAAACGACATAAATGACACTTGTGTCAAATTGAATCCAAGAACAAAGTTAGCTCTTGGCTCCTCCGATCCACATTTGGAACAACAGCTTTCCCCAATCAGGCGTAGGGATATTCATCATGTTAGGCGTATTAATTAAGTTGAAGAATACACCAACAAGTACAGGTAGAGGGATATCTTGCCGGAGGGCCTGATCCTGCTGTGCGCGTTCAAATAAACGTGATAATTGAATTTTCAGGGTCTGATGTGCTTCCTCAATAAATTCAAGATCTCTTGCTGCCGCAGCAGAATTAGTCGTATTAATTTTGCTGGCATCTCCCAGAAGTTGATGGAGCGTCGATTCTTCTGCGTAGATCAGAAGCAGTTGCTCAAGAGCATCCATGGGATCAGTCTCATCAACGGCTAATGAATTCTCCAACACGGTTGCTATTACACGCTTCATACAAGCAGCAACAATCTCTTCTTTATTGGCGTAATATTGATATATCGTGCTTCGGGCTCCGGAGAGATGCTGTGAGAGCAGCTTGAGATGAAAACCGTCGTAGCCATGCTCGAGAATTAATTTTTTTGTCGTATCCAGCAGCTCTGTTTCAGTAAAAGATTGTTTTCTTCCCATTGAATCTCTTCCTTTTTCTCATTTAAAGTCTCTTGTTTATTATGATCAGTTTAGCATATGTTTGATGGCCATAATACCAACCAAGACGATTGGTCTGAATAAATGGGTGGACGATATACAAAAAGGCAAATCCTTGAACTTGCAAGGATTTGCCTTTTTCTTTCTATTCATCGAATATCGACGATATACCGATACATCTGCAATTGATCTTACGATCAGACTTACGCATGTACCGGATGAATCTTGGTGTTATCCCTGATCCTTCGGTGCCAGCTCAATGGCGGAGCGGATGGCAGCCAGCATGCTTTTGTCATCGGCGATGTTCTTACCTGCGATGTCGAAGGCTGTACCGTGGTCAACCGACGTACGAATGATGCCGCCCTTCAGACCAACAGTGATGTTCACGCCTTCCTCGATGCCCATTACCTTAATTGGCGCATGGCCTTGGTCGTGGTAGCAGGCTACCACAATATCGAAGTCTCCGCGGCCAGCGCGGAAGAAGAGTGTGTCCGCCGGGAGTGGACCAACGACGTTAATGCCTTCCTGCTGCGCACGCTCAATGCCGGGCTGCAGTTTTTCTTCTTCTTCCCCGTTGCCGAATAGTCCGTTCTCTCCGGCATGAGGATTGATTCCGCATACGGCTACGCGCGGATTCTCAAAGCCTGCTTTTTTCAGCGTATCATGGGCAAGCTTCACAACGGTGTAGGTTCTTTCCGGGTTGATACTCGCGATGGCATCAATCAGACCCATGTGTGTCGTCAGGTGAATGACTCTCAGATTAGGCGTTGTCAGCATCATCGAGAAGTCCTGTGTATCCGTCAGGTCCGCCAGAATTTCGGTGTGTCCTGGATACAGGTGCCCCCCTTGATGCAAGGCTTCTTTGTTCAAAGGTGCTGTGCAGATGGAGTGAATCTGGTGTTTTTTGGCGAGATCAATGGCTTTGGCGAGAAACTGGAATGCTGCATCCCCAGCCACGGCAGATACTTTGCCGTATTCCAAGTCCGCAGGGACAAGGTTCAAATCAATCACATCTACAGTACCGAATTCATACTTGGCTTCGGAAGGCTCTTGAATCGCGTTAACGTTCAGACTTGAGCCGATGATCGGCAGTACGCGCTCCAGAATCTTCGCATCACCGATCACGAGTGGATTGCACTGATCATACATCTCTTGATGACCCAGTGCTTTCATAATAATCTCCGGTCCAATACCTGCTGCGTCGCCCATCGTAATTCCTATTGTAGGTTTCATACAAGAATACCTCCTTTTAATTTTTGAATCGCATGGATAAAGACATCTGGTTTGCCGAATCCGCCTGCTTTGGTAATCACATGCAGATCATCAATGCCTATAAACTTGGAAATCGGCACGCCGATCTCAAGCTCATCCAGCAGCTCGAAGCCGCTAATATTCCATTTCAAACAGATTTGTTTTGCCGTATCGCCGCCAGTCATGGATACCCCTTTGAAAAGTCCCTCTTCCAGCAGTCTGGCACAGATTTCACCCATCGCGAGTACGATTTCATTGCTGACTTCGGTGTGATTAAGCCCCCGAATTTCGCCTGTTGCACGGGCCAGTTCGATATCAATCTGTTCAGCGGTGGAGTAAAGAACAACATCTTGTCCTTCCAGCGCTTTGTTTCGGACCTCGTTATAGACACGTTCCATCTCTTCTGCACGGTCTGCGGTCGCGGATACCGCTTTGAAGGAGTGGAAGGAGACAGAAGCTACACGGGATTTGCGCAGCAAGCGACTCAACTGCTCGCGCGAATTTTTGTTTACACTGCCCACCACCGTCAGGATTGGACCCGGATTCTCGGGTATGGTTAGCGCGGTAGACTTGGATTCAAGTGCAAAGTGAGCAGGGAGGTAGTTGGCAATACCCGCTGAGCCTGCCCAGGCAAATGTATAATCCAACTCACGAGTTATCTGCAGAATCAGTTCCAGATGGCTTTCCTCGGTAGAGTCCACCATCACGTAAGGAGTATTGTTTTCCTTCAACTGCTCCAGCTTAGCACAAAGATGATGCTGCCCGGCTTCCAGATCGGCGACGGTGATCTCGCCAACTTCGTACTTGGTTTGTAGTTTCAATAAGTCCGGAAGGTAGGAAATCGTTACAGGTGTCTTCGGATCATGGGCAATTTCAGTATCTGCCAGCGGAACGCCGTTCAGGTAATGAATGCCGTCCAGAATAGTCCGGTTATTTTTCGGATATCCTGGAGCAATCATCATAAAATCAGGCTTAACTACATCATATACAGCATCAATCTCGATGCCGATATTGCCGCGCATGGTGGAGTCCATTTTTTTGAAAATCGTCTCAAATCCGTTGTTCGTCAGCAACTCAGCAGCCCGATATACACGGTCATATGCTTCCTGAGGGGATATGGAACGACTATCTGTATCAAAGACGACAGCATCGTAATGTGTAAGAGGTTCTTCATTCATATTAAAAAGAACACTGGTCTTCAAGCCATGACGGGCAAGCTGCACCCCGCTGTCATTGGCACCGGTCAAATCATCTGCAATAATAGCTAATTTCATGCAGTCATCCCTCCTTGTAAGCAAAATTTCATAATAAGTCCGTCAGATCATCAATTGTACAGATTAAGCATATCGGATCAGGTGATAACCATTTATGTGGTTGGTCGTTGATTGTATTTCTCGACGCCACCTGATTTCTCCAGTCGTTTGGAGAGGAAACCGATGAAGATCGGTAACAGGATAGCTGTCGTTACAACGCTCGCCGCAATTTGCACAGTGGCAATCTCCGCAATCGGGCCAAATGAAGCATTGGCAGCCACGATGGCAGCGGGTGTACCTACCGCATTCCCGGCTGTTGAACCTTCGGAAGCACCAACGATCGGGTTCCAGCCAATGGCTTTGAACACCAGATATCCGATTCCGCCTGTGAGAAGCACGGTCAGAACACCGAGGAGAATGCCACCTAGTCCGCCTTGAATGATGGATGAGAAATTGATTCCCATACCCAGGGAGAATGCAAAGAACGGAACAAGTTTGTCACTGCCTTTGTACAGCCAATCCCCCAGATTACGGTCCAGATTACCAATAATGACACCAACGATGAGCGGAAGCAATACAGCAACGAATGCCATCGGTGAGAACATGCCGTTCGCAAAGCCCATTGCACCAAAGATCGAGAGCGCTACCATGGTCAGGAACGGACCATCGCTAAGCGCGAGGAACGGGTAAGCTGCCTTGTCATCTTCTTTACCGTATTGACCAGCGAGTGCGATGTACAGACCACCGTTAGAGTTGGTCATCGCAGCGATAATGGCAAGTGGTGCCAGACCCAGGAATAAACCGCTTGAATCCGCAAACAAAATAGCGATAAAACCAAGGCCTGCACCAATCACCCATTTGAACGTAAGCAAGGTTAAACCTTTGCCGACAGATGAACCTGCCGTTTTGAACGTAATCTGTGTACCCGCAATTAACAGGAACAGCGCAATCAACGTACTGGCACTGTTAACGAAGAGGGCTTCCGTGAATCCGCCAATGCGCAGGGCATTTGGGAAAAATGTATTAATGGTTGCACCAAGTAACAGGGGAACGACCATCATACCGCCAGGGATGCGATCTAAAGTTGCTTTAATGTTCATAGTAGTAGCTCCTTATGAAGTAATCGTTTTTATGAAGCGCTTGCAGGGATTATATTATCCCATAATGTTTAATATAGCAACAATAAATTATTGTAAATTTTAAATAAGTAATAAAGTGTTTAAAAATGCAACACAACAAGACGATAAAAAAGACGCAAACTTAAAGTTAATCTTTAAGTTTACGCCATAATGTGGCCCGGTTAATCCCCAGGCGCTCTGCCGCCTTTGATTGATTGTTGTTTTCCTCCTGAAGCACAATCTGAATAACTTCTTTTTCGATCTCCTTCAGGGTGCCGTTCAACTTCATTGGGCTAGAAGAAGGTTGCTGATCGAGCAAGCGGGATAAGGTAGCCGTGGTGATTATATATTCCTGTTCATTAAGCGCAGCCTGCTTAATCAGATGTTTCAACTGGTTAACATTCATATGTGTGATCTGTTCTTGGATTAGCTGTAGTGCATCTTCTTTTATTCTCACCGCAGTAGTTCCGTATTTGTGGTAGTACCCCGTAAGGAAATGCTGCATCAGTGGAGCCAGATCTTCTGGTCTATCCGCAAGATTTGGCATCATGATTGTATTAAGCTCCAGATCGAGTGACCAATGTGGGTTCAATGCCTGCTCCCCGAGTATAAACACCCCAATCCGGTTATGAAGGCAGCTCTGGATAAAGGAGAGCAACTCCGGATCTTCCATACGTGTTTCCATGTGGTTAATTTCTATATTTCTAACTTTGGCGAGTGGTATCTTGTGCAAATGACCAGGCGGAACTTGCGAGAGATCGATCTGTAATAACAGTCCGCCGGCAGAGTACATCTGATGAATATGTTTGACCAGAAAAGATTTACCGGAATCCGCTTCACCTAGCAGATAGATCGGTTCATGATTCTCGTAAAGTGCCCGAATGTTCTTTAATACCGCCTTCATGGCAGGGGATTCGGCAACGATAGGCTCCATCGATGCGTCCGTGAACGTTGTTATGCCGAATTGTGCAAAGGCATAGGGTTGTCCTTTTTCCAGCATGTATACCTTGTAGTTCTTGTTGTCCAGGGCCGTTTCATAGGCGTTAACCGTGAGCTGGTAATCGTCCACCATGAACACATTTTGGACCTGGGATTGGTGGAATTCCAGACTCGTGTTAGTCAGATACATGTGATTATCGGTCAGTGGATTTTTCTCGAAATCAGTCAGGTTCTCGAATACGACTTCATTCCGTTCATTTAAAATAAGCAAATTCGGATGTTCCCGTGTAACCAGGTCATTCAGTATGATCGATATCGCATGATTTTTGCTCAAATAACGGTAGACCAGCTGCGCATCTTCCATCGCTCTAAGGATGGATTCCTGACCGGATTGGATTAACAATCCCTCCAGACCATAAGTCTTCGCAGTGTTGACGGTGATCACATCTCCGACAATCTGGCGGTAACCGGAAGCTTTCAGCTCCAAGAGCAACCGTGCCACATCTTCCGAGCTATGTATGGTATAGACCTTGAGAGGCAGATCCATCAGATCAATAATCGATTGTGCACCAGAGGTGATGTTGGAGAAACCAACAATCGCTGTTTGGCCGTTAAACTGGCTTGCCAGGGTAAGTGAACGAATCATATCATAACCCGATAACTGCACATCAATGACGGGAATGGTCACTGCTTTTTTAATGAGTTGGGCGGTTCCGCCGCGGCTGATGATAATCTCTGCACCGTTTTTCTCAGCTTGAGTTGCTAATTCCACACCTTTTGCCAAGTCGCCCACGTCCGTCTGAATGGTTAACTGGGGAAAGCGGGGAATACACTCTTGTATAATAGGAATCATCGATTCATAGGGAGCAATAAAGTGAACTCGTGTACGCATATTTTTCCTGCCTTTATAGAAAACTTTGATCCCCTTATTATAGCCAACTTGTGAAGGAATGGCACCTATGGGGGGAATCAACACGGCTACATCTGAAAAATGGCTATGGGTATGGCTTAAATCACCGAGTGGAATGTGATGAAGTGCACTGAATCGAATCCTTGACTATTTCAAAATTAATGGATCATTGCACACGCTAATTATAGAGAAATGAGGAGTTTTATATGGGAGACATTCATAAAGTAGCTGAGCCAGATCACATCATTAAGGATGTTGTCGGAAAGTTCCCTTGCAGGGTGCTATGGAGTGAGGGCCGTCCATGTCTGGAATATCAACGGGAAGAAGAGTTAACCCAGATCGAAGAATACATTCGCACAGTGTACAATGTTGAGCTGTTGGATGTGTTTTTCACCGCGGTGGAGAGCCTTCCGGTTGAGCCATAGATTAGGTTGGGATGATGATTCGGGCAAAGGGTTAGTACTTAAGTTTTTTGTGTTTATACAGGGTTATAAGGCGACACTATAGGTGTTCGTCTTTTCTTTTATTACTCCATTACTATCTGACTTTGGATCGTATGGACACCAGTTGCAATCGTGAAATGTGAAACGTATGTGGGCGTATTCATGTATTATAGTATACATATGAACTTTTCGGAGGAGGAACACGTAATGGGAATCTTATCGAGGTTTAGAGACGTGATGAAGGCCAATGTGAACCACATGCTGTCGCGGGCGGAAGACCCGGAGAAGAGCGTGAATGAGTATATGCGCAACCTGAGCAGTGATCTGGGTCAGGTGAAGGCCGAGACGACGGCGGTGTTGTCGGACGAGAGCCGGGCGAAGCGAGCACTGGATGAGTGCAGCGCCGAGGTCAAGAAGTTACAGCGGTACGCAGAGAAATCGGCGGAGTCGGGAGACGAAGACAAGGCACGTAATTTTCTGGAGAAGAAAGTGAAGCTGGCTGACAAATTGAAAGAATTACAGGCTGCCTATGAACGGGCTTCAGCCAAAGCCAAGATGATGAAGCATATGAATGATAAATTGGTTGCAGATCTGGGACAACTGGAAGCACGGCATGCAGAGCTGAAAGGTCGCATGGCAGATGCGAAGGCGCAGCAACAGGCCAATGAACGGAATGCATCTACGGGCAGAGCTGATGCTGCATTGAAGGCCATGGAAGACAAGGCGAACCAGGCGTTAAATGAAGCAGAGGCTTTGGCAGAACTCCGCGCTGGGGCACAGGAAGATGATTTGGACGAATTAATTGCCCAGTTGGAGAGGGACATGAACGCAGATGCGGGTAATAATGAGAATGCGTCGCCAAGTGCAGAGGAAGAACTCGCAGCGATTCAGGAGAAGTTGAAGAAGTGAGTTTAACTTGCACACTACAACGTAGAGGACAGAAAAGAATCATATTTCGTTAACATTGAGGTGAGCAGATGCCGGTTATTGAATATAAATGTCCAAACTGCGGCAGTGGCATGATCTTTGACAGTGTGTCAGGTGCATTATCCTGTCCCAGCTGCGGTCGCCAGGACAACATAGAGCAGATCCCCGATCCCTTGAAGAGACAAGTATTCACCGAAAATGAGGTCAAAGAATACCACTGTAACAGTTGCGGAGCTGACATTGTCACGGAGCCGGAGACCAGTGCGACGACATGCAGTTTCTGCGGTGCAGCGGTTGTACTCAGTGATCGGCTGACGGGCAATCTGGCCCCCGCGATGGTGATTCCCTTTTCGATCAACAAGGATCAAGCCAAACAGGCTTTCAAAAAGTGGTGCAAAAATGGCCTCTTAACGCCAAGTGGTTTCATGTCCGCCGATCGGATTCAGAGCATTACCGGCATGTACGTACCGTTCTGGTTGTATGAGCTACATAACAAGATCGAAGTGCATGGCCGTGGCACCAAGGTCAGATCCTACACCCAGGGTGACTACCATTACACGGAAACACAGCATTTCGATATATACCGCCGGATTCGGCTGAATTACGTGAATCTGCCCATCGATGCATCGGAGAAAATGAAGGATGAACTGATGGATAAGCTGGAGCCTTTTCCATATAACCAGCTGAAATTGTTCAAGACCCCGTATCTGGCGGGGTACATTGCGGAAAAATACAGTTATACAGATGAGGAACTTTTTCCACGGGCCAAGGATAAAACGAGGTCTTACATTGATTCTTATATTGCATCAACTGTATCCGGATATACCAGCGTGAGCTACACGGACAAACAGATTGATACCACGCTCAAAAATGCAGACTATGTGCTGCTCCCGGTGTGGATGGTCAACTATGACTACAATCGGGCACAGTATACCTTTGCCATGAATGGTCAGACAGGGAAAGTGGTCGGCAAACCGCCGATCAGCAAAGCCAAAGTCGCCGGATGGTTCGCAGGAGTATCTGCCGTCTCGTTGCTGTCACTGAAGCTGGTCTCCTGGATGATGGGAGGTGGATTCTTATGAGAAAAAGAACTCCTCTGGTCGTCGTGATGGCTACGCTCATTTTACTTATGATCACCCTTGTTGCTCCGTTGATTCCCATGTCTTCGGCATCCGCAGCGGAGAACAAAAATCTCATCTACGATGAAGCCAACCTGCTGAGTGAGCAGGATAAAGTTGAGCTGAATGCACTTGCGAATCAGTATGGCGCGGAACGGCAGACGGACTTTGTTATTTTGACAACAAATAATGCTGAGAATCAGGATATCGTGCTCTTAACTGAAGATTTTTATGATAAGCAGGAGCTAGGGTACGACAAGAAATTTGGCAATGCTGTCATTTTAACGATGGATATGAATAATCGAGAAGTGTATCTGGCGGGATTTTATAAGGCAAAAGAATACCTGAGTGATCAGCGACTGGATTCTATCCGTAACCGGATTACCTCTGAGTTATCCAGTGGGGACTATAAACTCGCATTTGAGAAATATATTGAGCTCTCTTACAAATATATGGGGTACGAACCGGGTGTGAATCCGAACAATATTTTGTTCAACGGCTGGTTTCAGTTGGGAGTATCGGTAGTACTGGGCGGTATTGTTGTTGGCATGATGACCTATCGTTCCGGGGGGCGTGTCACGGTCAATCGTGCGACTTATGAGGATTCAAGTAATTCCAGTGTAATTGATCGGCAGGATCGTTATATCCGTACGACCGTAACCAAGCGCAAAATTGAGAAGAACAATAACAATGGAGGCGGAGGCGGCGGTGGAGGTACATCGCGAGGCGGTCATTCACACAGTGGGAGTAGAGGGTCGTTTTAATAAAAAAATAATCGGAGTACGTTAAATAGAAGGGATGGGAACGAATATGGGATTTTTCAAAAATCAATTTTCGAATGTGGTGGAATGGGAAGAGTTCAGAGATGACATGATATTTTGGAAATGGAGCAACCGGGAGATCAAGAAGGGGAGTAAACTTATCATCCGTTCGGGTCAGGACGCCATTTTCCTGAATAACGGTAAAGTGGAAGGGATTTTCGAGGACGAAGGATCATTTAATATCGATTCCGAGATCATTCCATTCCTTTCTACATTAAAAGGATTCAAATTCGGATTCAACAGCGGCATGCGAGTCGAAGTATTGTTTGTAAATACCAAAGAGTTCACCGTGCGCTGGGGCACACAAAGTCCGGTGTTGATTCCAACACCACAACTCTCGGGCGGGATGCCGATTCGGGCCAACGGTACATTTAATTTTAAAGTAAGTGACTATGTGACCCTGATTGATAAGATTGCAGGCATCAAGCAGAGTTATCTGGTGGAGGATGTCAAAATCCGAATCACTTCCGTGCTGGATCAGCTTCTAATGAAGTGGATTAGCCGCGAAGGGAAGGATATGTTCAACCTGCAGGCCAATGCATCGGATATTGCCAAGGGGATTCAGGAAGATCTGGATATGCAGATGATGGACATCGGAATTGGGATTACCGGTTTCCAAGTGATGAGCTTCAACTATCCAAAAGAGATTCAGGATATGATTACAAAGACCGCTTCGCACGAGATGATTGGTAATCTGCAAAAGTATCAGCAGGTCAGCATGACAGACGGCATCTCATCTGGTAAAGTACAGGGCGGCGGCGCAGCTTCGGATATGGCGGGCATGATGATGGGTATGAACATGGCCAATGAAATGATGAAAAACATGAACCAGAACCAAGGCCAAAACCAGAACAACAACAATGCCAATTCGTCTCAGAATCAGAATGCCGACCAGAAACCAGCGGGCAATAGCAACGGTGATTCAACTTCATCTTCATCAACAGAAGGCAACAAGAAGCCAAACTTCTGCCCGAACTGTGGAGCCAAAAATGAAGGAGCCAACTTCTGTCCGAACTGTGGTCAAAAGCTAGGCTAATAAAATAAATACATGTAGGGTTAGGTCCGTAGGAAGTAAAGTTACTGCGGAGCTAGCCCTTTTTTGTTTGGAATCATAGTTATAGCAACAGGGTTAAGAGCAGGGAGGTAGTTCATTTATTTTAGTTTTGATAAAACAGTTGACAACCAATTACAAATCATTTATCTTTAACTTAAGATATTTAATTTGAATATAAAAACAACAACAAACAAATATCTTTAATCCATTACATGAGGAGCGATCAAGATGATGATCCCAACATTGACCAGAATTAATGAACTTGCAAGAAAAGCTAAAGAGGGCGGATTGACGGAGATGGAGAAAGAGGAACGGGTTAATCTTCGCCAGGAATATCTGCAAACTTTTCGCGGTTCGGTCAACGACATTCTCTTGAATGCAACCATCTATGATCCGAACGGCGATGACGTGACTCCTGATAAATTGAAACAAGAACAAGCCAATCAAAACAACAACTAGAATATAATTCGCCAGACCATATATCTTAATTTAAAGATAAAACAAATTTATATAAATCACGTTACTGAATTTTGTAAACACCTATCAAATCCAAAACATGCTTAACAAACCAAGGAGGAATTAATCATGACTATTCAAACAGCAGGTATTCACCATATTACAGCTTTCGCAGGAGATCCACAGGCCAACGTTGATTTTTATGCCGGAGTTCTGGGACTTCGTCTGGTGAAAAAAACAATCAATTTCGATGCACCTGATGTATATCATCTGTATTTTGGCGATGAGCACGGAAGCCCAGGTACCATCATTACCTTCTTCCCATCCGCTGGATCACCACGGGGCAAAATTGGCGGAGGTCAGGTCGGCATCACTTCCTATGTCATTCCTCCTGGGTCGATTGGCTTCTGGCAGAATCGGCTGGAACAGTATAACATTGAGGTAACCAAAACAAGTCGCTTCAATGAAGAGCTGCTTCAATTCGAAGATAGCGAAGGCTTGCGGCTTGAGCTTGTGGAACGGGAAGAGGGAGCAACCAGCACTTGGGCTCACGAAGGAATTCCAACAGATCAAGCGATCAAAGGCTTTGGCGGTGCTGTCCTGTTCAGTGTAAACCCGGTGAGAACGATGGATGCGCTTGAGAAAATTTTGGGATTTGTCAAAGTGGGTGAAAATGAAGAGTATGCCCGTTTCCGGTCGAGTGGAGACATCGGTAATGTTGTGGATGTTCCGGTAACCCGTATACCTCTGGGAATGGGTGGAGCTGGAACGGTGCATCATATTGCATGGCGCGCCACAGATGACGTGGAACATGCACAGTGGAGCGAAGTTGTACGTGATTACGGATACCAACCGACCCCAGTTCGGGATCGTCAGTACTTTAACGCAATTTACTTCAGAGAAGCTGGCGGCATTCTGTTCGAGATTGCTACCGATCCTCCGGGCTTTGCCAAAGATGAACCTGCTGATTCGCTCGGACAAAAATTGATGCTGCCAGAGTGGTTTGAGAAATACCGCCCTCAAATTGAGGACAATCTGCAACCAATCGTGGTAAGAACACTCGAACCTGCTACAACTGCGAAATAATAAGAGTTCTATTACTATAAAATCAAAGGAGCAACGAAGGATGATGGAGAAAAAGGTTACCTGGCTGGAGCTGTTTTACGATCTGCTCTTCGTAGCAGCGGTCTCCAAAGCGGGTCATGTCTTGTTACATGCCGAACACGGAGTAATTACGTTTGAATACTTAATGAAGTTTGTGCTTATTTTCATCCCTGTTTGGTGGGCATGGGTTGGTCAGACCTTGTTTATTAACCGCTATGGTCAAGATATTCTGATCCATCGAATATTCCTCATCCTTCAGCTTCTGTCCGTTATGGTCATGACGGCGAGCCTCTCTACCCATTTTGACCAGTACTACCTGTCCTTCTTCATCGGATATATCGGTTCACGGGCGTTTACGGCCATTCAGTATCTGACGGTTCACAAGTCGAAAAGCGAGCATCAGCAGAAAGCCGCCCGGTACTTGGGCATCTGTTTCCTCATTGGAATATTGATCTCATCGGGCTCATTGTTTTTCGATTCATGGTTGCGCTACGTAATTCTGTATGCAGGAATTGCGGTGGACATTGTACTTCCGTTGATGGGACGTAAAAACTTGGTGAAAGTACCGGTTCAGACTCATCATTTGTTGGAACGTTTCGCGTTATTTACACTTATCCTGCTAGGTGAATCGGTAGTTAGTATTATTGCCGTGCTGCAAGCCGATCATTGGGATATGAAATCCATCCTGTTTGCCGCATTTACGTCCATCTTTGTCATTGCGATATGGTGGCAGTACTTCGACAACGTGGAGAAAAAGGTCAGCAAAGAGATTCAGACTGCCGGGCAAGCGATCATATACGGACATCTGTTCATCTACATCTCCATGAGTATGATCGCTGCTTCAATTCAGCTGTTATATCAGAATCAGTTAAACTATGTGTTCATGCTAGGGTTTGTATTTGGATCGACGCTACTGTATTTCTTGTCGACCTCACTTGTGTTCCATCGTTACAGACACGCACATCTGCGACTGGGTCCGCGCCATCTGGCGTTCATGGTAGGGTTACTGGTGGCATTTGTCCTTGTGGATCTGGTTTACCAGGTTCCGGGTTATGTCATCATGGGCGAAGACATGTTATTCTTCCTGGTGTATGCGAAACTTACGACTTGATATAGTGTATTAAAATGAAGAAAAGTCACGGACAACAGGTGTCCGTGGCTTTTTGTTATGCCACTAATCGTGGACATTTTTTAATAATATAAATAATGCACAAATCTAATTTAATTTCTTCTATAGAATCTGTTAATATGAGACTATGTACAAGTGAATCTACCAGATCACAGAATATCTTTTATATAAAATGAGTGTACGTTTTGTTATATAAATTGAACTAAACATTTATACGAAACGGAGAGGACAGAAAAAACCTGAAGAAGCGAAAGCGTTCGCCTTTATCCCCGGATTTTCCCCATATAAGGGGGATTCATAAAATCTGGGGATAACAGCGATCGGAAGGTTATTCTGTCATCGGAGTGTCCAGTGTAAATATTCTTTAGTTCAATTTATATAGTTCACTTTATATATAGCGATTCGTAGATATGGGGATGACAATCAGGAGGGAAATCATTGAGCACACATCAAATTGGAGTTCCATTGGAAGGGTTTGCAGAGTTTAGTCGTACGGTTGCCGCAGAAGGAGCCGTTTTAGTCAGAAATGAAGGCCAAGTGCTTCCACTTCGTGAAAACGAAAACGTTTCAGTTTTTGGACGGATTCAAGTCAATTATTATCGGAGCGGCACGGGTTCAGGCGGTAGTGTCCATGTAGCCTACACAACGAATCTGCTCGATGGTCTGCGCAGCAAAAAGAATATAACGGTGAATGAAGAACTGGCAGCTGTCTATGAGAAGTGGATTGAAGAGAATCCATTTGATGATGGCGGAAAAGTATGGGCGGCCGAGCCATGGAATCAGAAAGAAATGCCTTTGACGGATGACCTGATTGCACAGGCTAGAAGCAAATCTAGCAAAGCCATTATCGTGATTGGACGTACAGCAGGAGAAGATCAGGATAATGCGGATGCGCCAGGAAGTTACCAACTGACAGAAGATGAAAAAGCGATGCTGAAGCAAGTCACTGCGCAGTTTGAACACACTATCGTTGTGTTGAATGTCTCGAATATCATCGACATGAGCTGGTTAAACGAAACGTATCTACATCCGATTCAAGGTGTAATTTACTCCTGGCATGGCGGTATGGAGGGTGGCAACGCGATTGCTGATGTGCTGGCGGGAGACGTTACACCAAGCGGTAAACTGACAGATACGATTGCATATTCCATCGAGGATTATCCTTCGACAAGCAACTACGGCAATGAGTTCAAGAACCTGTATCAGGAAGATATCTATGTAGGTTATCGTTATTTCGAAACGTTTCGACCTGAGCGTGTTCAGTTTGAATTCGGTTACGGCCTGTCTTATACGACGTTCTTGGCTCAGCATGAAGAAGCGAAATCTGTGTCCAAAGACGGCGAAACCTACATTGAAGTTCGTGTCAATGTGACCAACTCAGGTACAACATATGCGGGCAAAGAGGTTGTGCAAGTCTATTATGAAGCCCCACAAGGCAAACTGGGACAACCGGTGAAGGCTTTGGTGGCTTTTGGCAAAACAGGATTGTTGCAGCCGGGCGAGTCAGAAATTCTGACGATCAGCTTCCCGATCCATGCCATGGCATCTTACGATGATGCAGGTGTTACGGGCTATGCTTCCGCATACGTTCTGGAAGAAGGCACATACCGACTGCATGTAGGAACCAGTGTGAAACAAGTGCAGCATATCAGCATTGATGGCCAGGATGGCTATATTATTGAATCTCTTCAATTGGTGGAGCAACTGCAAGAAGCGATGGCTCCAACGGAAGATTTTACACGGATGAAACCAGGTGCGCGCAAGGAAGATGGATCTTATGAACTGACTTATGCAGAAGTGCCGAAACGTAAGATATCCATGGCGAACCGGATTGAGCAGAATCTCCCGCAAACGCTGGAGCAGACGGGGAATCAGGGGCACAAGCTGAGTGACGTTAAAGCTGGCAAAGTGAGTCTGGAAACCTTCATCGCTCAACTGAGTGATCAGGATCTGGCGGCGATTGTCCGTGGCGAAGGCATGAGCAGTCCGCTCGTTACTTCGGGGACGGCATCTGCATTTGGTGGTGTCAGCGACAGCCTGTTTAATTACGGTATTCCGGTAGCATGTACGGCAGATGGCCCGTCGGGTATTCGTATGGATAGTGGCGAGAAGGCAACACAGGTATCCATTGGTACGTTGCTTGCGGCGACATGGAACAAGGATCTTGTTGAAGAGTTGTATGTGATGGAAGGGCAGGAATTACTGAGAAATCAGGTAGATACCCTGCTCGGACCTGGACTCAATATCCGCCGGAGCCCGCTCAATGGCCGGAACTTTGAATACTTCTCCGAAGATCCACTGATCTCGGGTGTATTTGCCGCAGCATGTACGAAAGGTATCATGAAGGGTGGTTCCAATGCCACACTGAAACACTTTGCCTGTAACAATCAGGAGAAACACCGCAGTAAAGTAGATGCTGTTGTCTCCGAACGTGCACTGCGTGAAATTTACCTGAAAGGGTTCGAAATCGCTGTAAAAGAAGGCGGAGCCAACTCCATCATGACTTCCTACAACCCGGTTAACGGACACTGGGCGGCATCCAACTACGACCTGAACACCACGATTTTGCGTGGCGAATGGAATTTCGACGGAATCGTAATGACCGACTGGTGGGCGATTATGAATGATGTGACCGAAGGTGGAGAAGCTGATCGCAAATACACGAACTGGATGATTCGTGCACAGAATGATCTCTACATGGTTGTACCGAACTACGGCGCAGAGATCAATGGTTGGGATGACAACACGATTGAATCCTTGGAAAATGGAACATTGACTCGCGGAGAGCTGCAACGCTCGGCGATCAACATCTGCAAGTTCATCATGAATGCACCGGTGTCCGGCAGAAAGCACGAGATCGTAGAGAACGTCGCTTCGTTCCAAGCGAATGCATCTCTATCTTCTGCACAAGCTCAGGCGCTGGTGGAGAACGCACAGGTGAAACCTGCGGTAGCTGAACCCGTCTACATGAAAGTGGACGAGGCAGGTCATTATCGGATTATCGTACAGATCATGTCCCCAGAGCCGGAACTCGCTCAAAGTGCATGTAACCTGCTCTTGAATGACCAGTTGGTAACCACCATCCAAACAAATGGTACGGAAGGCAAATGGATCAGACAGAAGCTTGTCAAAGTAGATCTTGAAGCAGGACTGTATGAATTGAAACTGGACTTTACGAAACCAGGCCTCCAGATTGACTGGATCGAATTCAAACAGGTGTAGAAGGTAATCGGAAATATCAGGTGATAAGAGCAATCGAAAGGTTGTTCTGTCATCCAAAGCAGAATACGTTGGTATATGACAAAGGACACTGTACGCGGGTGTCCTTTGTTGTAACACAGAATAGCTACTGTTATGATAGTGTTATGAGATTCGTAGTTCTGAACAATGGGGTCAGGGGTGTTGCGAGGAATGAGAAATTATAATTTTTTGAGTCCAATCCTGCTGGTTGTGGTGGCGCTGATTGTAAGAGGCCTGGTGACTAACCTGGGAGTTCTTTTCGGACTATCACAAGAAGTGGCGAGTAATATTGCCATGATAGCCATGATTATTGCGGCACTGATTATGTTTAATCGAATGACGAAGGCTCGGCGTAGAAAATAGAAAAAGCTCGGATAACCAGAAGGTTATCCAAGACATGAAGACACCCTCCGGGTGTCTTTTTTGTATTGACGTACTGATCCTAACGTTTTAGACTATTGCTAATAAATAATAACATTGTAAATAACAAAAATAACAAAATTAAAAACAGGTAAAGTATTTATGTTCGTTGCACTCTCTATTTGCCAGCTCCCCCATTGCGATCCCAAAGGAGAACCCATTCATGAAGATCATTGCCTACGAACAATATATCTTTCAGGAAGGTCGACCTATTCGGATTGCGATCTGGAAGCTGACCGTTGCCCACAATGATGAAGAAGGATCGCAGGAGCGCTGATGAAGCGTTCAGTCGGTCCTTTATGTC
Source organism: Paenibacillus sp. FSL K6-4396 (assembly GCF_038002525.1). Classification (NCBI taxonomy): domain Bacteria; kingdom Bacillati; phylum Bacillota; class Bacilli; order Caryophanales; family Paenibacillaceae; genus Paenibacillus; species Paenibacillus sp. FSL K6-4396. The sequence continues at coordinate 238,838 of NZ_JBBOCR010000001.1, forward strand.
ATGGATCAGGCTGTGTGCAGTTCGAGTGATGGGTAACGATACGGGTTAACGGTGCGAGGGTCGGGTGAGAACACAGGATTATACTTTCGGAAGTATCTACTTACGACTTCATGCCTGCTGATGAGCACCTTATTACGCTGGACTAATTTTCAATGAAGTGAAGGGAGCGATCCTTATGGAAAGACAGCCTGTATTGGAAGTCATTGCTGTGGATGTGGAAGATGCCAAGGCAGCTGAGGAGGGAGGGGCCGATCGGATTGAGCTGGTGTCTGCGATGTCTGAAGGGGGGCTTACTCCAAGTTATGGCGTTATGGAGCATGTCGTGTCCCAGGTTTCCATTCCGGTGTATGTCATGATCCGTCCCCACAGTCGCTCGTTCCGCTATAGCGCAGATGACATGCACGCCATGACCTACGATGTTCGCGTGGCGAAGGAACTTGGAGCCGCTGGCATTGTGATCGGTGCCCTCACGGGAGAGGGTGGAGTAGATCTCATCAGCTTGCAATCATGTATGGCCGAAGCTGAGGGTTTGGGCGTTACGTTTCATCGTGCAATTGATCAAAGTGCAAGTCTGACTGAGGCGCTCAAGGCCATTAACACATTGGGCAATGTGGAGCGTGTGCTTACATCGGGAGGGAAACGGACAGCACCTGAAGCCATACTGGAGCTGAAACAGCTTCAGGAACTGGGGCAAACCTTGAACATCGCTGTCATGGCAGGGTCGGGGGTCACCATAGAGGGGATTGAAACGCTAGTGAGTCAGACGGGCATCACGGAGATCCATATGGGATCAGGCGTACGCGGTGAAGGAAGCTTTGACCATCCCGCAGATTCACAGCTTATTGCTCAAGCCAAGCAGCAGTTATTACAGGCATCACTGCCATTCATGGACAGTAATGTAATCCGTAACGATCCAAAAAGCAAGGGTGGTCCAGTGACATAGAAACGCACGAAATAAAAGGAGTGATACGCCATGAACTATGACATGCAAGCAGCCGAATGGATCAAGTTCGCAGCAGAGGTCAGCCCATCCGAACGCCAGTTGAGATGGCAGGAGATGGAGTTTTACGCCTTTATTCATTTTACGGTAAATACTTTCACGGATCGGGAATGGGGCACTGGGGAGGAAGAACCGTTGATCTTCAATCCTTCTGAACTAAGCGCAGCGCAATGGGTGCAGGCATGCAAGGCTGCCGGGATGAAGGGGCTGATTTTGACGTGTAAGCATCATGATGGATTTTGTTTGTGGCCAAGCCAGTATACAGCGCATACGGTCGCGGCCAGTCCATGGAGGAATGGTGCGGGGGATTTGGTTCGGGAAGTCGCCGATGCCTGCCGTGAGGGTGGATTGAAGTTTGGCGTGTACCTGTCTCCTTGGGATCGGCATGAAGCCACTTATGGAGATTCCGAGAGGTATAACGAGTTTTTCCTTCATCAGTTACGCGAGCTGCTTACGAATTATGGCGACATCTTCTGTGTATGGTTTGACGGCGCGTGTGGTGAGGGTCCGAATGGCAAAAGACAGATCTACGACTGGGACGCCTATTATGCGCTTATTCGTGAACTCCAGTCCGAAGCTGTTATCTCGGTATGTGGCCCGGATGTTCGCTGGTGTGGCAATGAAGCGGGGCATACGCGGGAATCGGAATGGAGCGTTGTGCCCGCGCATATGCAGGATAATGAGAAGATTCAAGAGCAATCGCAGCAAGTGGATGATGGTGAGTTTGCCACAAGGATTAATACACAGGACCGTGATTTGGGAAGCCGAGAGGTCATTCGTTCCCAAGGTGAGCAATTGATCTGGTACCCTGCCGAGGTGAATACCTCCATTCGCCCGGGATGGTTTTATCATGCCAGTGAGGATGATCAGGTCAAAACATTGGAAGAACTGCTCGCCGTCTATTACGGTGCAGTAGGGGGAAATGCCACCTTTTTGCTCAATCTGCCACCGGATACGCGTGGTCTCATTCACGAATGGGATGTGGAGCGACTACAGGAATTGGGAGATTCGCTTCGTGCTATTTTCCAGGAAAATTTGGCCTTGCAGGCGCTGGTAACAGCATCGGAGACGATGGATGAACAACATGTCGTATCGGAGGTGCTGACGGAACGACGGGATACGTATTGGTGTCCTCGTGAAGGAACGGAGCAGGCTTGGATCGAGCTGGATTTGCAGGAGGAAACGACGTTTGACCGGGTGGTGCTGATGGAACATATCGAGATAGGCCAACGGATTGAGCGTTTTACACTGGAGTCACAGAGGGCAGATGGGGGTTGGGAGGCGTTCTACATGGGGACGGTGGTGGGGTATAAACGAATTTGCTGTTTCCCACAGGTCACATCGAGAAGGATGCGATTAACCATTCATGAATCCAGATGGTATCCTACGTTGTCCGGGTTAGGCATATATCTGAGCGAGCGGGGAGGGTTGTAAAATGGCGTTGCTAACGTATAAAGGTTCACAATTTATGTATGATGGCGAGCCCATTCGGATTTTGTCCGGTGCCATCCATTATTTCAGAGTGGTCCCCGAGTATTGGGAGGATCGACTAATTAAGCTGAAAGCCTGCGGTTTCAATACAGTGGAAACGTATGTGCCGTGGAATGTCCATGAGCCGCAGCCGGGGCAGTATTGTTTTGAAGGCATGGCTGATCTGGAACGTTTTATTCGCATTGCAGGAGCTGTGGGTCTGCATGTAATTGTACGTCCGAGTCCTTATATATGTGCGGAGTGGGAATTTGGCGGATTACCTTCCTGGCTGCTTGCAGCTGATGATATCCGTCTTCGGTGTAATGATGCAAAATTTCTGGCGAATGTGGATCGTTATTATGATGTGCTTTTGTCCAAAATGAAACCTCTTCTGAGCACCCATGGCGGGCCGATCATTGCAATGCAAATTGAAAATGAGTACGGCAGCTTCGGGAACGACGCGAGTTACCTGCAATATTTACGTGATGGCATGGTAGCACGCGGTATGGATGTGTTGTTATTTACCTCGGACGGACCGACAGACCACATGCTGCAAGCGGGATCAATCCCGGGGCATCTGGCTACAGTTAATTTTGGATCAGGAACGGAGGGAGCGTTTGCCAAGCTGCGTGAATATCAGGCGGATGGACCTTTAATGTGCATGGAGTATTGGAACGGCTGGTTTGACCACTGGGGCGAGTCGCATCACACCCGAGAAGCTGCAGATGTGGCTGGTGTGTTTGAGGAGATGCTCCGGGCAGGTGCTTCGGTTAACTTTTATATGTTCCACGGCGGAACAAACTTTGGATTTTACAACGGGGCGAACTGTCAGCAGAAGGATCAATACGAACCAACGATTACAAGTTACGACTACGATTCACTGCTCAGTGAATCCGGGGAGCCGACAGCAAAATTTCATGCCGTACGTGATCTTATTGCTCGGTATAGCGATGAAGATCTGGATGAGTTCGTGTTGCCTGAATCGAAGGGGACATTCGCCTATGGGCGAGTGGAATTGAAGCAGCAGGCGTCATTACTTACACAATTGGACCGGATATCAGCCCCGGTGCAACGCACGAATCCAGAACCGATGGAGAAGCTGGGTCAGGATTATGGATTTATTTGTTATCAAACCCGAATATCCGGGCCCAGGGAGCGACAGGAACTGGTGGTTCAGGAGGTTCGTGACCGTGCGCTTGTGTTTGTTGATGGGCAATTTCAGGGTGTGCTCGAACGGGGAAATACAGCAGTATCGGTTACCTTTGAAGTGCCGCCAGAGGGTGCAGAACTATTGATCCTTGTCGAAAATATGGGGCGAATCAACTATGGCCCGTACCTGAGAGATCCGAAGGGGATTACGGAGGGGGTGCGACATGGCTTTCTATTTTTATTCGATTGGACGATTCATTGTCTGCCATTAACTGATCTGTCGGGTTTGCGATTTAGCGAGAAATTTTCGGCAGGGGATGAAGAAGGAGAGAGAGTGGGGGGAGGGCCAGCCTTTTACCGGGGAAGTTTTCAAGTAACGGGTGTAAGAGATACTTTTCTGCGACTGGATAACTGGACCAAAGGTGTTGTCTTTGTAAACGGATTCAATCTGGGTCGCTACTGGAATAAAGGACCGCAAAAAACATGGTACGTACCTGCCCCACTCCTTCGCGAAGGTGAGAATGAAATTACTGTATTTGAACTCCACGAGACGGCTGATCTGGCCGTTACGTTCGTGGATACACCGGATTTGGGCTAGGAAAAGGAAAATAGGTGAGCCAAACGATTATTGGCAATTGTCGTGTTCACCTGAAAAAGGTATACGTTGGGTATGGACAGCAACTACAGGAGAGGATGAGGAAAAATGAAAGTTGGACTCAGCACCTACAGTCTGCAACAAGCATTGGATCGTAAAGAATTAACCGTACCGGATGCCATTCGCTGGATCGCCGATCAGGGCGGGGAACATGTGGAGATTGTTCCAATGGGATTCAGTCTGATCGAACATCCGGAGTTGATTGATGAGATTAAAGCTGTGGCAAAAGAGGTAGGAATCGATATTTCCAATTATGCTATCGGCGCAAACTTTGCTGTGCAGGAGGACGCCGAAGCGTTGGAGCAAGAGATCCAGAATGTGATGCGACATGTGGATGTGGCTGCCGCGTTAGGTGTGAAACTGATGCGTCATGACGTGGCTTTCCGCCCCGCACCAGAAGGAACCGTAGCACAGTTCGAGATCGACCTGCCGGTACTGGTGAAGGCTTGTCAGCGAATAGCCGATTATGCTGCGGGTTTTGGAATTACAACCAGCGTTGAGAACCATGGGTACTATGTGCAGTCGAGTGAGCGAATTCAGCGTTTGCTCCACGAAACGGCGCGGGAGAACTTCAAGACTACCCTGGATGTTGGCAATTTCCTCTGTGTGGATGAAGATCCGGTGAGTGCTGTGAAAAATAATATCCCGTACGCGTCGATTGTGCATGCCAAAGACTTCTATTGGAGACCTTCCTACCGGAACCCCGGTGAAGGCTGGTTCCAAACCTCGCATGGCAATTACCTGCGCGGTGCCATTGTGGGCCATGGCGATATTAACATGCCTGAAGTTATCCGTGTGTTAAAACAATCCGGGTATGACGGATATATCTCGGTTGAATTTGAAGGCATGGAGGATTGCAAAACCGCCTCACGCATTGCTATGGATAATGTCCGCCGCCTATGGGAAGAGGCATAGGGCTGAGTCCTTGTTTTAAATGAAATATGACTTGTTATGTATGGCTCAAAAAGAAAGTTAATTCATTCAGAAAAAGTAGTGGAGGGGGCGAAATCGATTCTGAAGAAGCGAAGCGTGCGCCTTTATCCCCGGATTTCCCCTTTGCAAAAAGGTGAGTGAAGAAATCTGGGGATAAGAGTGATCGGAAGAACGATTCGCAACCGGAACGTCTACTCTGCAGAACTTTAATTTTATTTATGGAGGAATCAGCTCTATGTCCAAATTGAAAGTCGCCGTCATCGGTGCCGGATCCATATCCGATTGCCACTTACAAGCCTATGCCAGTAACCCTGACGTTGAAATATATGCCATCTGCGACCTGAATGCAGAACGTGCCGCAGAAGTGGCGAAGAAATATAATGCACCACATGTGTTTACCGATTATAAGGAACTTCTCGCACTGCCTGAGATTCATTCCGTCAGCATCTGTACATGGAACGACTCCCATGCTGAGATTAGCATTGCTGCTCTGGACGCAGGCAAAAACGTGTTATGTGAGAAACCACTCTGCCAAACGGTGGAGGATGCCCTCGAGGTAGAGAAGGCCGTTCATCGTAGCGGAAAACTGCTGCAAGTTGGTTTTGTTCGCCGCTATAGTGACAATGCACAGATTCTGAAGAAATTTATCGACGAGGGTGAACTGGGCGAGATCTATTATGCCAAAGCCTCCAGTCTGCGTCGTTTGGGCAATCCAGGTGGCTGGTTCTCCGATATCAACCGCTCCGGCGGCGGCCCACTGATCGATATCGGTGTGCATGTAATCGATATTTGCTGGTATCTGATGGGCAGACCGAAGGTGAAATCCGTCTCCGCTAACGTGTCCAACCGATTGGGGAACCGCTCGAACATTAACAATCTGTCGTTCTACAAAGCGGCAGACTATGACGTGGAACAGAACACTGTTGAGGATATGGCAAATGCCCTGATTCGTTTCGAAAATGGCGCGAGCCTGCTCGTGGATGTAAGTTTCACGCTCCATGCCAAAGCAGATGAGACTTCGGTCAAACTCTATGGCGACAAAGGCGGTGCCGAGCTGGAACCGGAAATTTCGATTATTGGCGAGAAATTCAACACCATTTTGAACATGACTCCACAGGTGGATTTCAAATCCTTCGATTTTATGGGATCTTTCCGCAATGAAATCAACCATTTTATCGATAGTACACAGGGCCGCAAAGAAACACTTAGCCCCGTTGAGGATGGTGTCGAAGTGATGAAAATGCTCTGTGCCATCTACGAATCGGCACGCCAAGGCCGCGAAATCACGCTGTAAAAGGATCATTGCATGGCGTTGTTAGGCTACGTTGATACTTTACTACTCCCGTGGCATTAAAAGTTATGAGTACTTCGCTCCCTTTCAATGAAAAGCTCCGCTCAGGGCGGGCGTGGATGCGTCCTCTCCGCTCGCCGTTGGAGCAGAGTAGGGAGCGAGCGCTAACGAATCTGAGGCGTCTTATTCAAGGATTCGAAGCGCTAGCAGAAATCTAAGGAACCTGACACACGCTATATCAGAATAAACAGCAGTTTACAGCGTTTTTATAAGCTAATTTCGGGAAATAACGTGTCTGATGTTCCTTACAATTCAAAAAGAGGATCAAAAGGCTGAATAAGACGCCCTGTGTTCCTTAGAAAATTTCCTACCCCTCCGCGAAGGTCAGCCAGTTTATATTCCTCTAGAGGCAAGAGGAGGAAGTAAGGGATTCATAGGAATTGAAGATCGCACCGCAATCGAAATACAAAGTTACTACGCCCCTTAACAGTTAAACTAGCGTTTACGCCAAAACGGAGAGTGCAGAACCAATCTGAAGAAGCGAAGCGCTCGCCTTTATCACCGGATTTCCAACAATTATAAAGTGAAATCAAAGAAATCCGGGGATAACAGCGATCGAAAGATGGTACTGCACTCGGAGTGACCAGGCGTAACATGCAAGGTTTATCTTTTATCTAATCCAAAGGAGATGAAACAGGATGAGCGAAACCAAAGAAACCGTACTGGAGCAGGAAGAGCAGATTGTCGAAGCCGGGGTGCACAATTTTAGCAAAGAGGAAGAGTGGATCAGACCGGAGGAACCGCTGCTGAATGAACGGCTGGAGTGGTTCAAGGACCAGAAGCTGGGGCTGATGATGCACTGGGGGCCGTATTCCCAGCTTGGTCTCGTGGAGTCCTGGGCGCTGAGCGACGAGGATGGCGATTGGTCGCGTGATGACATCGACTGGACGGATGACATGGAAGACTTTAAACGGGAATATTTCGATCTCAACAAAACCTTCAATCCGATTCGTTTCCAGCCTGAGGAATGGGCACAGATGGCGGCAGATAACGGGTTCAAATACTTCCTGTTCACCACCAAGCACCATGATGGTTTCTGCATGTGGGATACGAAGACAACCGATTACCGGATTACGGGCAAGGACACGCCTTTTCATACCCATAAGTATGCGGACATCTGTCGAGCACTGTTTGACGCTTTTCGGGCTAAAGGACTCGGCATCTCAGCGTATTTCTCCAAAGCGGACTGGCATACCCCGTATTACTGGGCACCGGGTATGGAGCGTGGACGTCATATGTGGCGCGGCCCTTCGTATGATCCCCATAAGTATCCGTGGCTGTGGGAGAAATTCGTGGAGTTCACACATGAGCAGATCATGGAACTGCTGACCAATTACGGGCGGATCGAATGTCTGTGGCTGGATGCCGGCTGGGTGCGTGAAGGTCGCCATGGTCAGGATATCAGGCTTGGAGAAGTCGTGGACCGGGCGCGTCAGACCACTCAGCCCTGGCTGCTGTCCGCAGATCGCACTGTAGGTGGACCGTATGAGAATATTGTTACCCCTGAGCAGACCATACCGGAACATCCGATGAACATTCCATGGGAGAGCTGTATTACCGTAGGAAACTCCTTTGCCTTCGGATTCGATGATCAGTATAAAACGGGAAGACAGCTAGCACATATTCTACTCGAAGTGGTGTCCAAGGGTGGTAACCTGGCGCTGAATGTAGGACCACAACCCGATGGGCGTCTGCCAAAAGGGGCAATTCGAGGCATCAAGGGCCTCGGTGAATGGCTGGGTACTCATGGAGAAGGTGTCTATGGAACCCGGATCTGCGGGCCATATTTTACGAAAGATTGGGCCTTCACGCAGAAGGAAGAGATCAACACCGTATATGCCTTCCGTTTGTACCGAAACGAGAATGAGACCGTACAACCACAGTTAATCATTCCTTATCTGGAAAAGGTAGAGCGGATCGAACTCGTCGGTAGCGATGACGTACTTTCGTATCAACAGACGGAAGACGGACTTCTCGTGGAACTGCCACAATCCGCTACAACCAATGAAGCGCCGATCACACATACGTTCAGGCTGGTCACAAGCGCATAGAAAGCCATGTCAATTCCGGGGGAGGTATAACCACCTCCGGAATTTTTATATTCATACATAAGGAACATATATCCCACCAAAAACAGCTCCAAATTGCTTGTCACACAAGGGTTTATGGAATAAAGAGAAGTCGGAGAAAATTGCAAATTGATAAAAGTTTACCGTGCGATGTACTATCAAATTAAGAAAGCGCTACCTGATATGAATGTTTACATCAATTAGGTTTGACAAGGAATTAAGAACAGAAAAAAGGATGTTTAAGGGATGTAAATGTAATGTATTATTACACTTGAGGTGTAGAAGGAGTGACGCAAATGAGTCGAGCTACGGAAAGCATACCCGCCAAGATGGAACTCCATCAGAGGAAACATGTGGAGCCCAAGCGGCAGCATCCATTCATCAAAAGCCTCAAGAAACACTGGGAGCTCTACCTGCTCGTGCTGCCCCCGGTGTTGTATCTGTTGATCTTCAAGTACATCCCTATGGTGGGTGTCCAGATTGCCTTCAAGGACTTCAGTGTGGTCAAAGGAATCTGGGGAAGCCCGTGGGTTGGATTCAAACATTTTGAAGCCTTCTTCCAATCTCCAAACTTCTGGCTGTTAATCAAAAACACGATAGGCATTAGCTTCTATTCCTTAATTGCGGGTTTCCCTATTCCCATCCTGCTGGCGCTGGCGCTGAATGAGATTCGAACGGGTTACTTCAAGAAGACCGTGCAAATGGTCACTTACGCTCCGCATTTTATCTCAACCGTTGTCATGGTATCCATTATCATTCTGATGCTCTCCCCACATGTGGGCGTGGTAGACAAGCTGTTCACACTGCTCGGCTTCCCAATGACCAACTTCATGGGCATTCCGGAATACTTCAAATCGATCTATGTCTGGTCAGGTGTGTGGCAGGGCATGGGATATTCATCCATCATATATATCGCAGCTCTTGCTGGTGTTGATCCATCTCTCTATGAAGCAGCAAAGATGGACGGCGCATCAAGGCTTCGGAAAATATGGCACATTGACCTTCCAACACTCGTTCCAGTCACGGTTATCATGCTGATTCTGAGTCTGGGCAGCATTATGGGCGTGGGCTTTGAGAAAATATACCTGATGCAGAATCCACTCAACACAAGCGCTTCGGAGGTCATCTCCACGTATGTGTACAAGGTGGGTCTGATCGGAGCCAATTTCAGCTTCTCCTCGGCAGTAGGGTTCTTTAACTCCATTATCAACTTGATCCTGCTGGTTATCGTCAACGGCATATCGCGCAAAGTATCCCAGAACAGCTTGTGGTAAAGGAGGAGCTTATCCATGTTCAACCTGATTAATCGTAACCGGATCAAGGACCCGCTTGGTGACCGCATTTTCATGACACTTAACTACATCTTTCTGTTCGCCATACTTCTAACGGTGTTTTACCCGCTCTTGTATATCATCAGTTCTTCGTTCAGCTCTTCACGAGCCGTGACATCCGGCCAGGTGTGGCTGTTCCCGGTCGACTTTAACATCAAGGCGTACATCTCCATTTTCAAAAGCCAACAGCTTATGCTCGGTTTTTATAACACGATCATTTATACCGTGGTGGGCACGTTCATTAACGTGACGCTGACTGTCATGCTGGCGTATCCCTTGTCCCGTAAGTCATTCTACGGACGAGGAGCCATTATCATTTTCATGATGATCACAATGTTCTTCGATGGCGGTCTGATCCCCACCTACCTCTTGATGAAGGACTTGCACTTGCTGGATACACGCTGGGCGATGTGGCTGCCCGGGGCGCTCGCAGTATTCCAGGTCATCGTGGCAAGGACTTTCTTCCAATCTTCCATCCCGGAAGAACTCGGGGAGGCCGCCGAAATGGACGGTTGCCGGGATATCCGGTATCTGATCAGCGTAGTTCTTCCCTTATCAAAGCCCATTCTGGCAGTCATGACACTCATGTATGCCGTAGGTCACTGGAATGCGTACTTTGATGCACTGATCTACCTGCGTTCCGAGAAATTGTTCCCTCTGCAATACGTGCTTCGCAATCTGCTCATCCTGAATGCGGCTGATCCGGCGATGCTCGCCAATACCAGCCAACAGATGCGGGATCAAGGGTTTGAGCAGGTGTTGAAATATGCACTGATCGTTGTCGCAAGTATTCCCATTCTGATCATGTATCCATTTGTACAGAAACATTTTGTTAAAGGGGTCATGGTTGGTTCCCTGAAAGGTTAATCCTTGTGAGTTAAGCCCGGTTGCCTCTTGAAAGGAGGTGGAAGGAACACGCCGGCTTCCGGGATCGATTTTATACACGTGCAGTACAAGTCAATAATTTGCCGTTATGAACAAAAAGGAGGAGTCAGATTGAGAAAATCTTGGATTTCGATGTTGTTTCTGGTCTTTGCTTCGATGGCTTTGTTGTCCGCATGCAGTTCATCCGAGGAGTCGGGTGGAAGTAGCGACGGTAGCGGGGAGAGCGGCGGTCCTGTAACTATGACCCTCTTTGCTCCGCAAGGCAAAGCGTCCATGGAAGAGAATGAATTCACCCAATTTATCGAAGACAAGTTCGACGTTACCCTAAAATGGGATCTGGCCCCAACGGACGCCTTGCAGGATCGCAGACAATTGCTGCTGGCCAGTGGTGATTATCCCGAAGTGTTTCTTCACGGCAAGTTCACCACCTCAGACCTTCAAACCTATGGAAAACAGGGCGTGTTCCTTCCGCTACAAGATCTGATTAAGGAGTATGGTCCGAACCTGACCAAGATTATGGAAGAGAAGCCATACTTCAAAGAAGCCATTACGGCGCCGGATGGCAACATCTATGCACTGCCGATCTTCAATGAATGTTACCACTGTACGTATGCACAGAAATACTGGATCAACACAGAATGGCTCGATAATCTGGGTCTGAAAATGCCAACAACAACCGATGAACTGTATACCGTTCTGAAGGCGTTTAAGACACAGGATCCCAACGGTAACGGGAAAGCGGACGAGATTCCACTTACGGGTGCACCGAACAAGTATGTATGGAATGGCAACATTGATGCCTATCTGATGAATAGTTTCATATACAATGACAACGACAAGTACCTGATCGTGAACGATGGCAAGGTGAGTTTTGCCGCCAATCAGGAAGGATGGAAGAAAGGGCTGGAGTACATGAACAAGCTGTATGCAGATGGCCTGATTGATCCAGCTTCCTTCACGCAGAACGATCAGGCGATTGGACAGCTGGGGAACAAAGAAGGCGATGAAGTGGTAGGTTCCATTACGACGGCGCTGGTCAGCTATCTCGTAAATACCTATGACAAAGACATCACTCGTCACCAGCACTGGGATATTGTCCCTCCATTGAAAGGGCCGGATGGCGTGCAGACAACAGGCGCCACACAGAGCGTGGGTGAGTTTGAGTTTGCCATCACGAACAAAGCGACAGAAGCACAGCAGATTGCCGCCATCAAAATCGTAGATTACATGTTCAGTGAAGAAGGTGCGCTGTACGCGGAGTATGGACCAACCGAAGGCAAGGGCTGGAAGAAGGCAGATGCTGATGAGAAAAACATCAATGGCGAGCCGGCCAAATACAGCTACTACAACCTGCCTGAGCGTGATCCGAACGTTGTTGTGAACGAGAGCTGGTCACAGATCGGAGCGCATGACTTGTCCAACTCGTTCCGTAATCTGTTTGCCGAAGGGCAGAATCCTTTAGAAGCAGAGGGTTATGGTACACGTCTGGCGCAAGCTACCAATGTGTATGAACCCTATGCACCAAAAGAAGTATACCCTGCGAACGTGTTTATCCGTCCAGAGGATACGGAATCAGCTGCACAACTGACTACGGCCATCAAGGATTATGTGCAGACAAATATGGCGCAGTTCATTATCGGTAGCAAGAGCATTGATAAGGAATGGGATGCATATGTCAAAGGCTTCGATGGTCTTGGGCTGAGTAATTATCTTGAGATCTACCAGCGCGCCATTGAGAAGAATCAATAATTGTTGAAGGATTCAATATAGAGGCTGTCCCGTCTGTCACCCGTGACCGGGACAGTCTTCTCCTATGACAACCCCACGTCATCCGATATAATGTACTGAATATTTATGGAAAATTAGCGATCAGCACAAATGATTGTCGTCATTCAGCATGAACAGTAATGGTGGGGGGATCTCGGAGATGAACAACAATTGGTTTAGACGTTTGCTGTTATCGTATCTGCCTGTTTTCTTTATTGTGACGACCATTCTATTCTTTATTTTCTTCCAGGTCTTCAATGAACAGAACCGTAGAGAAGCGCTTAAGGCCAATGAATTCCTGGCCTCACAGGTCACACAATATCTGGACAACTCTTTGCGCTCCATTGACTTCAAGGTACTGCGTGAGATTTTGACCAACCCTAACTTGAAGAATTATTTCTCGGTATCTGGCAGCGATGATGTGTATGCCGGCATTCAGGCGGTCCAGGTAGTTGATGAATTGAAAATAGAGTATCCGCTGATCGATTCGATATATCTCGTTCGATATGGAGATGGCACGGTCTTCAGTAACGGGAAGGCTGTTCCCATTGAAGAGTTCCCGGATGCAGATTTTATTGCAGATAGCCGGACGAGGGATGAACAAAAGTGGGCAGGGGCACGAGCATTCCGGGCTTTCCCTTCACAAGCGACGGAGCAGGTGATTACGATTGTGCGAAGTGTAGGGAACGGCAAAGGACTGGTAGTCACCAATGTGGACTTGAGTACCCTGAGGAAGTCCATCATGCAGATGTATGATCCGGAATTTACGTTTGTAAACATCTTCAACCGTTCAGGCGGCAATCTGTGGGATAGCAGCATGCCGGAAGGGATTACAGCTTCCACTAAAACCACATCGGGAGAAGTCTTCTCCGAATTTACGTCGAGTTATAGCGGTTGGAAGGTGCAGACAGGTCTCAATAACGGAAAAATCGTCAAATGGGCGCTGCAATTTTATAATATCTGGTTTGCCTTTGCTGTAGTGGTTGTGTTGATTGGCGTGGTGTGGGTGATCTATGTGACCCGCAGAAACTACAAGCCGATTCAGCAGATTGTCACGTTAATTCAGACTGTCTCTTCGCAGAAACAATCCGGACTGAACTATGGCAAAGAGAATGAATTCCGTTTCATCCATACCACGCTGGAACGCATGATTGATCAGACGAGACAATATCAGGAGGAGCATGAAGAGAATCTGATTTTGCAGAAAAGGATGTTCTTTCAGGAGTTGCTTGAAGGCACACGAGACTTTACGAGCACGGAGCTGACAGCAGAGATGAAGAAGTTCAAGCTGCCTGAGCTGGAGCATCGTTGGGCCGTCATGGTAATTGAAATGGATCGGTATGATGCATTTGTGGCGGAGTATCATCATCAGGACCAATCCCTCCTGAAATTCGTGTTGTCCAGTATTCTGCAAGAGAGTGCACGCCATGAAGGCACGGAAGTATGGACTGAATGGATCTCCGATCAGCGTCTGTACGCCATCCTCTGGATGCCGGACATGGAACAGGCCGAGGAGACGGAGCATCGATTGCTGGCTGGTTATCTGGACAGAATCGATCAGTATCTGAACTTCACCGTGACCATTGGTGTGGGCCGGGTTGCTGTCGATATTCGGGGGTTGAGAGCTTCATTGAAAGAAGCTGTGCACGCGCTGGAGTACAAGGCTGTACTGGGGATAAATCGCATCATTCCGTGTAGCGATGTACCGAATTCGACCAATGATGTGTATGAGTTCCTGAAGACCATCTCACTGCTGGTACAGGCGATGCGTCTATCGGACGATGTGTGGGAAAAGCATTTTGAAAGACTGTTTGAACAAATCAGTGAGTCCGTTCTGTCCCGTCAGGAGATTATGAATACGATCCAATTGTTATTTCAACATTACAATCGGGAGTTCGCCGAACTTCCACGGGAGTACCAGGATTCGTGGGCCGCTATATTCACCCCGCTTCTCCCAAGGCTTGAGGGCTGGGAGACGTTAGACGATTTGCGTGAGCTGTGCTGGGAAGGGTTCCGGGAACTGGCCCTACAGATGAAGACGCTGCAATGTTCGCGTAAACACAGATCTCATATTCTCGAGATTCGCAAATACATCGAAGAGCATTACAATAATCCCGATCTGTCGCTGAACTACCTTAGTGATCGATTCGATATTAATCCGAAGTATCTGAGCAAGCTTTTCAAGGATGAGATTGGGGAGAAGTTCGTGGATCTGCTCATTAGTCATCGCATCGAAAAAGCCAAATTGCTCATGCAGGAGACCGATAAGGCCATTCAGGAAATCAGTGAAGAAGTGGGATATACCAACTATAATTCCTTCAATCGGGCTTTCAAGAACGTGGTGGGTGTAGCGCCAAGTGACTACCGTAAGGCCATGTGATGTAAGTGCACGAGCCTAACTAATTCCGAACGTATAAGGAGAATGTGCATATGGACTACAAAGATGCTTCGCTTCCCATTCAGGAGCGGGTTCAGGATCTGATCGGACGGATGACAACGGCAGAGAAGATTGGACAACTCATACAGCCGATGGGCTGGAAGACGTATGTGAAGGCAGCAGATGGCACAGTACAGGTCACGGAAGAGTTCGAAGCGGACATGGAACAGGGCGGAGTCGGTTCTCTGTATGGTGTGCTTCGGGCCGATCCATGGACTGAAGTAACGCTGGAGACAGGTCTGACACCACGACAAGGAGCCGTTGCCACGAATGTCATCCAGCAGTATGCCTTGGAGCATTCCCGACTGGGCATTCCCATTTTGTTCGGGGAAGAGTGCTCCCACGGTCATATGGCAATTGGAGCGACAGTTTTCCCCGTACCGTTAACGGTGGGCAGCACGTGGAATATGGAGTTATACCGCAAGATGTGTGAAGCCATCGCTGTGGAGACCCGGAGCCAGGGAGGAGCAGCAACGTATTCCCCGGTGCTTGATGTGGTGCGTGACCCGAGATGGGGACGGACGGAGGAATGTTTTGCCGAAGATCCATACCTGATTGGTGAATTTGCAGTAGAAGCCATGAAGGGACTACAGGGTGACCGCCTCGATTCCAACCAGACAATTGTGGCGACACTTAAGCATTTTGCGGCTTATGGCAGCTCAGAGGGTGGACGTAATGCTGCTCCAGTTCATATGGGATTACGTGAATTGCATGAAATAGATCTGTTGCCGTTCAAAAAAGCAGTGGAAGCCGGGGCTTGCTCCGTGATGACCGCGTATAACGAGATTGATGGCGTCCCTTGCACGTCAAGTACGTATCTGCTGAATGACCTGCTGCGTGAGCAGTGGGGTTTTGATGGGTTTGTGATTACTGATTTTGGCGCCATTCAGATGCTGGTTCATGGACATAACACCGCCGAGAACGGGGAGCAGGCCGTAGCGCAGTCCCTCCAGGCTGGGGTAGATATGGAGATGTCCGGGTACATGTACCGCAAACATCTTGGTCAGGCGTTGGAGCAGGGACTGATCGAAGAGAAGGACCTGGACTTGGCTGTGTGGCGGGTGCTGGAGATGAAATTCAGACTCGGGTTATTCGAGCAGCCTTTTGTAGATCCTGACTTTGCAGAGCAGGTCATCGGATGTGAGGATCATATTCAGTTGGCGAGGGAAGTTGCGCAAGAGGGGATTGTTTTACTGAAAAATGAAGGGGCGACATTGCCACTCTCCAAAACAGGTACGAAGTTAGCTGTCATTGGTCCGAATGCGAACCATATCTATAACCAACTTGGGGACTATACCTCGCCACAGCCGCGAGAACAGATCGTCACCGTACTGGATGGTATTACGCGCAAGCTTGGCGTGGATTCGGGTCAGGTGTTGTACGCACCGGGTTGCCGGATTAAAGGCGATTCCAAAGAGGGCTTTGCGCAAGCGCTCGCCTGTGCGGAACAGGCCGATGTCATCGTGATGGTGATGGGTGGTTCCAGCGCCCGCGATTTTGGTGAAGACACGATCGACTTGCGGACAGGAGCGTCCGTGGTAACCGATGACCCATGGAATGATATGGAGTGCGGCGAAGGCATTGACCGGGCTTCCCTGAATCTCATGGGTGTTCAATTGGAGCTGGTGCAGGAGGTTCATAAGCTGGGGAAACCCGTTATCGTGGTGTATATTAACGGCCGCCCCATTGCTGAACCTTGGATTGATGAGCATGTCCATGCCATTGTGGAAGCGTGGTACCCCGGGCAGGAAGGTGGTAACGCCATCGCAGATATTCTGTTTGGCGATGTGAATCCATCTGGCCGCCTTACCGTCTCCATTCCCAAGCATGTTGGGCAACTTCCGGTCTACTATCATGCCAAGCGCACGCGTGGCAAGCGGTATCTGGAGATGGACCTTGCACCGCAGTATCCGTTCGGCTATGGACTGAGCTACACCGAATTCACATATGAGAATGTTAGGGTAGTACCGGAAGTGATCGGGCCAGAAGATGAAGCACAGGTGATGGTTGAAGTCACGAATACTGGAGCGGTTGCGGGAAGTGAAGTTGTGCAATTGTACATCACGGATGTATCGGCTTCGGTCACTCGGGCTGAAATGTCACTGAAAGGTTTTCGTAAAATCCATCTGGAGCCAGGACAGACTCATACCGTTACATTCCCTGTGCAAAAAGAACACCTCGCACTGATCGACTCCCGTCTCCAGTCTGTCGTAGAACCGGGTGAATTCAGGCTCATGGTTGGCCGCAATTCTGCTGACTGGACCGCTTGCAGTCTGCACATTCAGAAGGTGGGGGTGGAGGTATGATTCGGATTCAACGATTCATTGAGGATATGAACCGGTCGCAGTGGCTGGATACGATTGAGCTTCCAGAATGGCATATGCAGAAGGCCCGGTACATTCGGCCAGGGGAATACGAGTATGAGCAGGGATATGAACATAAAGATGAGCGTCCAGACAAGGCTATGCAGAGCTTGAATCCGCTGAACAGCGTACACGGAACGACGTATTTTCTGAGTAAACGTGTGGAGATTCCGGACAGTTGGCAGGATCAAGCCATTGGGTTGATTTTTGAGACTGGAGGAGAAGGGCTGCTGAAGGTGAATGGCTTGCCTTATCACGGACTGGATCGGAATCACGGATTCGTACCGCTTCCGAGAAGTCGAGTAGGGAATACGCCGCAGTTGGAGATTGAACTCTACGACCCGATCCCGGAGCCGCATGATCCACTCAATCGACAAGCTGTGATTCAGCCGCCTATTCAGGGCATCCGTACAGCATTGGTTCATATCAATCAGCCCTTGCAGAGCCTGATGTATAGCGTGACGGTACTCGCCGAGTCGCTCCGGGCATATAACGAGAAGGAGCCCAAGCGGATGGCACTTGTTCAGGCCATTCACCAGGTGATGGATGAGATGTACAATAATCCGGACCGCTGGACTGATGCAGCATGGATACAGAATTTTGAACATGGACTGGTACAGTCGGTACAGCAGGAAGACCCGGAGGAATATCGAAGTGGCTTCATGCATCTGGTTGGACAATCCCACATTGATATTGCCTGGCTGTGGCCTGTGCGAGAGACGGTTCGCAAGTCTAGTCGCACGTTCTCGACCATGTGTACCTTGATGGACACGTATCCGGATTTTGTGTATTCCCAGAGCCAGCCGCAGCTGTATGCCTTCGTGAAAGAGCATTACCCGGAGCTGTACGAGCGAATTAAAGCACGCATTGCTGAAGGCCGCTGGGAGTTGGTCGGAGGCATGTGGGTGGAGCCGGATCTGAACATTCCGAGTGGCGAGTCGTTGGTCCGGCAGATTCTGTATGGACAGAACTTCTACCAGGCGGAGTTTGGCAGACGCTCCAACATTGAGTGGCTGCCCGATACTTTTGGCTACTGTGCTTCCTTGCCGCAGATGCTGAAGCTTGCGAATATTCCTTATTTTATGACCACCAAGCTGAATTGGAATGACACCAACGCGTTTCCTTATGACCTCTTCGACTGGGTAGGCATTGATGGAACTTCAGTGCTTGCCTATCTGAATCATGGGGTGAATGAGCATACGCGGCCCAAAGATGTGGATGAACATTGGCAATCGTACAAACAGAAGGATGTGCATCCCGAGCAGATGTTGCTCTACGGACATGGCGATGGTGGCGGCGGTGTGACGAATGAGATGGTGGAGTTTGCAGAGCGATCCCACTTGATGGTCGGGCAGCCAATCAGCAAATTCAGCACGGCAGACGCTTTTTTTGAAGACATATCTTCCAATAATCCAACGTTGCCAAAGTGGCACGGGGACTTGTACCTGGAGTTACACCGGGGAACCTATACGACCCATGCGAGGAACAAACGTAGCAATCGAAAGGCAGAGGTATTGTACCGGGAAGCGGAGATCTGGGGGCAATTTGCCAAAGCTTGCGCTGTACACACGAAGAATGACCTGGATGAAGGCTGGAAGCTGATCATGCTCAACCAATTCCATGACATTATTCCGGGAACATCGATTCCTGAAGTATACGTAACGTCCACCGAGGAGTACACGAAGGTATTTACATTAGGTACATCCGCACTGCGAGAAACGCTGGATATCCTTGCGGAGAACATTGCAACCGATGAAGCTGATGGTCTTCCCTACATTATATTTAACAGCCTCGGCTGGGAACGTGGAGAAAACATCACCATCACAGGGGGTGCTCACCTCGCTGAGTTGGCTGCATTTGATCGTCAAGGAAACCGTCTGGCCTGTGATCTGGAGCAAAAGGAAGACAAGTATACGCTGCTCGTGCATGTTCCATCGATTCCTGCTTTTGGGTATACAACCATATGGCTGCGTGAGGCATCGGATGTTATCCTTCCAGTAAGGGAAGAAGAAACTTTCCCTTCCACATGGGAAACCGAATTTTACACGCTTGAGTTCAACGACTTGGGAGAGATCACCAAGTGGTATGACAAAACGGTAGGACGCGACTGGCTGAAGCCCGGTGATCGGGCGAATGAGTGGCAGTTTTTCCACGATAAGCCGACGTACTGGGATGCCTGGGATATCGATCCACGGTTTGAATCGCAGCGGGCAGGTGTGGTGCAGTTGATCTCCAGAGAGGTTGTGCAGCGCGGAGCTACGCGAGATGTGCTGCGTTATGTGTGGAAGCTGAATCAATCGGAGATCAGCCAGGATATCATTTTGCATCACCACCAGCGGCGTGTTGATTTCCATACGAAAGTGAACTGGAATGAGAGTCATAAGCTGCTCAAGGTGGCATTTCCGGTGGATCTGGTGGCAGCCAAAGCAGCCTATGAAATCCCGTTTGGAGCGTTGGAGCGTCCAACCCATAACAACACCAGTTGGGAGCAGGCGCAGTTCGAGGTCTGCGGTCATCGCTGGGCGAATATCTCAGAGGGTAACAGTGGTGTGAGTTTGCTGAATGATTGCAAGTACGGATACGACATCAAGGATCGGACGATCCGCCTGTCCCTGCTTCGCGCCCCGAAATGGCCGGATGAACATGCCGATCAGGGCGAACATGAATTCACATATTCGTTCCTGCCACATCAGGGGAATTGGCGACAAGCTGCTGTCGTTCGCCGCGCAATGGAGCTTAATCATCCGGTGGAAGTTGTTGTAGCGAGCCCGTCTTCAGGTCACTTGCCAGCTGAACATGCTTGGGTTAAGTTCCACAGTGAGCATGTCATTCTGGATGCAATCAAACCCGCGGAAGACGGCTCGGGAACGGTTCTGCGTTTCTACGAGTCCTCAGGAGGTAGAGAAACGGTACAGGTCGAATGGGTTAAAAGAGAAATTAAGGCGTCTGTCATTAATCTGCTGGAGGATGAGATCCATCCGTTGGCTTGTCCGAACGGCACATTCGAACTGACATTCAAACCGTATGAAATTAAGTCAGTGAAACTTGTTCCAGTGAATCCAAATACGTAATCTTCAGGAGGTATGACATGAAATTAACGAATAAGATCGGTGTCATCGTGGATAGCTTTGGCGTAGGTGTGCGGGAAGGGTTAAACAAGGCGAAAGACGTAGGTGCAGAAGGTGTGCAGATATACGCCGTCAAGGGAGAGATGGACCCTGAAAATTTGTCACCTGCGGCGCGCAAGGAGCTGAAGAGTTACATCGATTCGCTGGGTCTCGAAATTTCAGCACTGGTTGGTGACCTTGGCGGACATGGTTTTCAGGTCAAGGAAGATAATCCGTGGAAAGTGGAGAAATCGAAGCGGATCGTGGATCTGGCCCTCGATCTGGGTACCAACATCGTCACAACACATATCGGCATTGTTCCACATGACCCTTCATCGGAAGTTTATGCCACGCTGCATGCTTCTTGTGAGGAACTGGGTCAGTACGCCAAAAGTGTTGGCGCATATTTTGCCATTGAGACAGGGCCGGAAACGGCTGCTGACTTAAAAGGATTCCTGGATACACTGTCGACCAACGGGGTATCGGTGAATTTTGACCCGGCAAATATGGTGATGGTGACTGGAGATGATCCGGCGCAGGGCGTTCGTCTGCTTAAGGATTACATCGTACATACCCATGTGAAGGATGGTGTGCGGTTGAAGGAAGTCGACCCACGAGACGTATACGGAGCGGTCGGTTATGCGCCTATGGATCACGAAAAAATTGCCGAGATGGTCTCGTCCGGAACGTTCTTTCGTGAGGTTCCTCTGGGTGAGGGTGGCGTTGATTTTGATGGATACTTTGCAGCGCTTCAGGAGATTGGCTACACCGGTTATCTGACGATTGAGCGCGAGGTAGGGAATCAGCCGGAGCAGGACATTCGTAAGGCGGTTCGATTCATCCAACAATATCGATAGGGAGCTGAGCAGATGAAAGTGGGCCTGAGCACGTACAGTTTGTTGAACGATTTGAATTCCGGTGAGATGACGGTGCTGGATGTGATCGACTGGATTGCGGCGAACGGTGGAGAGCATATGGAGATGGTACCTTACGGTTATACCGTGGAGGATAATCACGATCTGGCGGATGCGATTCGGGAACGGGCAGCGTCTGCAGGTATTGAACTGTCCAACTATTCGATGCCAGCCAATTTCGTGCAGGAGACGGAAGAGGCGTTTGAAGAAGAGATGGCCCGGGTCAAAAGGCATGTGGATGTGGTACACCGGATGGGTGTGAAACATATGCGTCATGACGTCACGGCGTTTACCCTGCCAAAGGAGAAGATGACCATCGCCTGGTTCGAGGACCATCTGCCGCTGATGGTGCGGGGAAGCCAGATCATTGCGGACTATGCTGCGCAGTTTGGTATCACCACAACCATTGAGAATCACGGCTTCAGCGTGCAGGCGAGTGACCGGGTGCAGCGTGTGCTGCATGCTGTGGACCGTCCGAACTTCAAAACAACACTCGATATTGGCAACTTCATGTGTGTGGATGAGAATCCGATCATCGGCGTCATGAAAAATCTGCCGTACGCTTCTCTGGTCCACTTCAAAGATTTTTACTTCCGTCCTTATGATGAGCATCCGGGTGAGGGTGAATGGTTCACGACAGCCTATGGCAACTTCCTGCGTGGGGCCATCGTTGGACAAGGGGACATTCCGATTCGTAAAATTGTTAAGTTGATCAAAGACTCCGGCTATGATGGCAACATTACGGTGGAGTTCGAGGGTATGGAGGAATGCAAATCCGCATCCAAAATCGCCATGGACAACCTGCGACGCTTCTGGGAAGAGGCGTAACGAAGCATAAAGAGGGAATGGATCAAGGGCCACTTTTCGAAGTGGCTCTTATTGTTGATCATCAGGATTCTGGACTGCCCATCGATCCAGGATCATTTCGATGTAACGCATGGTTTCCGTTGTCATACCATATACACGAGCTGACTGATCATCCTCTGGGGTTATATAATCCCAATATTTTTCTGCCAATTCTGCATTCCCTTGAAAAGTCCTTTCAGCATAATCAGAGATTCGGATGGCCAGTAATCGTGAGGCTTCGGAATCCGGAGGTTCCATCTTGCATGTATGAATATCTTTAAGAATATCGGCCCATTCCATGGATAGTGAATTGTTCTGATTATTCAGAGGTAACGATTCCATTTCTTCAGGTGTAAAAACATCTTGACGGAACCTGCTCGGAGGCTGATCCAGTTCACGGATGAAACCCAACATCTCATCCAGACTGATTGTACCGGAGGCTCTGATGGCATATATGGTTGAAAAAAGAAGATGCTCGACCTTGCTTAATCTCTCCTGCTGTTCCTTGACGACGGCCAGTTGTTGTTCCAACGTATTATTCCATAAAGTGAGAGTACTCTCTGGTTCGGAGCGAGCAGCATCCTGATCGAGGAATTCTCCAATCTCATTCAATTTAAAATGCATTTTCTTCAGAATGGTAATCTGCTGAAGCCGTAAAATATCCTTTTCACCATATAAACGATACTGATTGATCTCGTTACGGGCCGGTCGCAGTAAACCCAGCTTCTCATAATAATGCAGTGTTCGGATGGATACTCCGGTATGTTTGGATAGTTGTCCAACGGTATACAACAGGCAGAGCCCTCCCTCATGATTTATGTATTCTCCACCAGCGCCATGCATTGAGCACCGCCAGAATGATTCCACCGACGAAGATTATCATCATATACAAAATAAATATTTCGGCCAACCCATTATCTTGCGCAGTATAACTTAACAATGCCGGTCTATCACCTGGCACAACAACGAATCGGGCTACTTCCAGGTAAGCGATATGAAATCCGATGGATGCCCATAAAGATCCGGTCAAACTGCGCAGAAGCTGTAACGTAACACCATAGGTCAAGAGCAGGATCATATAATCCAAGGTTATCCGGTTTCCTGCATCCATACCGACGATCTCTTGCAATAGGCTGACACTCATCGGAACCAGCAGAAAGAGTATGATTTGAGTTACATAAGCGAAAAACACAGGAAGTCGGAGTCTGAAGCGTAATCCATCATAGACCATGCCTCGCATGGATAGTTCCTCTGGCAAAGCTTCATACAAGAAAGCAATACAACTATTAAGTAAGACAGCAAGCAAGAACTCGGCTGAAAAGTGCCACTCCGTAATCGTAATCCAGTTGTTCATACTAGCTATCGCTAACCCAATGAAGGCCAGAGAAGTGGCAAATAATGCGCCAGAGAGCAAGTGAATTATGCTTTTTCCTGTCAGAGGAAGAAGAACGGACTTCATATGGAAGTGTCTTCGAATGACGAATAGTACGGGCAAGACGATACTAATCATGACAACAGCTTGAGTGAGATGAACCATCCATTCAGTAGCACCAATAGTGCTGACAAACTCCCCTGCGAGTGTAGCAAAAAACAGACCCAATGTCATCGTTAACCAACTCATTCCAATAATGGATATTCCACTGCTGCGTCGTTTCTTGGTTACATGTTCAGGTGACATACTCATGCTAATCCCCTCCTGAAGCCAGTATGAACCCTCGAGTTAGCGTCAGGGTCAAGCAGGAAATATGCCTATCAGAATATGGTTCTGCACAAGGATTAAGTTACGAGCAGCACAAGTGTGGTATACTGGATATATTCAGCCTGATAATAACTGGCTATGGATAGGAGATGTCACTGATCTATGCAGGTATTCGAGGACTGGAATCAGAAAGTAAAGAGGACGTTTAATGCTACGAACCCCGAGGTAGTGTTGACGGTATCGGAAGCTGGAAGTTTGCTTGGTTTGACCAAAGACCAGATGAAACTGTACGTGGACAAGAACAAACTAACGAAGGTCCCGATCATGAGAAGTGTTCACCGATACCTCTTATTGAAAAGTGAAATAGATAACATCGTTCAAGCTCGATAACTTCATAGGATTGAACACAACCATTTTACCGATAGGATTCGGGAGAGTGGTCTTTTTTTTATCGGAAAGGGGACGGAACGTGCTGAATAAAGTGTCAAATTGGTTCTATCAGCGGGTGAATTGGAAATGGGTTGCAGCTGCAGTTGTTGTATTTGCCTGTTTTATTGTATTTATTCTGCCCTGGCAGGCGGCAAAGTCGGAGAAAGCGACAGGTGGCGGGCAGTCCCCGGACAGCTCTTTTTTGTACACCGCGGATAAACTTTATCAGATGGCTGAGCAGTATGGAGAAGCAGGGCGGAGCGCCTATATCCATGCACGGTTCACATTTGACCTCATATGGCCGTTGGCCTATCTGTTGTTATTGGTCGTTCTGTTATCAGTACTCTATCGCGTGCTTCCGGTGAAGAGTCGCTGGCGCTGGGTGAATCTGATTCCAGTCTTAGGTTGGGCTATGGATATGCTTGAAAATATAGGTGCGTCTCTGATCATGTATCGTTATCCCGAACGTACGCCTGTGCTTGCTGAACTCACTCCGGTATTTACCTTGTTGAAATGGTGTCTGATCTATGCCAGTTTTGCAGCACTGGTTCCGGGTGTTCTGATCACGGTTCTCTGCTATATACGCAGGCGCAAGAAGTAATGGAGAGACGGATGGATTAAAAATATATTGGTAACCCTAATCGTGTAAAAGTCCGCAGAGATGAGTGCAGAAATATATGCTTGTCAAAGGACAACCTGTTCATATATACTCATGTCGCAAGTGGCGTGAATCGTATAATTACATGAGCCCAAGGAGATGAAGAACGCATGTCGATCAGCTTGAATGTGTATCTGATAACAGACGGTAATGGACGTGAAGCGGTAGATTTTTATCAAAAGGCATTTGGAGCGGAAGTGCTTGCGCTTCAAACATTTGGTGACGGTCCATCTGACCCGAATCATCCCATCCCGCCAGAAGCGAAAGACCGTATTATGCATGCTTCTTTGCAGATTGGCAGCTCGGTATTAATGTTGTCCGACACATTTCCAGGCATGCCGTACACCATAGGTAATCATGTTAGTATTACTGTGAACACGGATACTGTGGATGAAGCCAAAGCTATTTTCAGCCAACTGGAAGATGGCGGCGTAGTGGAAATGGCGATACAAGAGACGTTCTGGAGTCCAGCCTACGGCACGGTTGTCGACAAATTCGGCGTACATTTTCAGATCAGTGCTAAACCGGGACAAGCTTAAGAGCGTACTCTTCGCTAATATAGCCTACAAACGGCAAAACCTCCGCGATCTGCTTTGAGCAGTTCTGGAGGTTTTTTGTTTTTCCCTATACGGCGTGGGATTACCCTTCCTTCTGAATCTTGGAAGGGTTGTTGATTTTATAAGGAACCGGGTTACGTGTCAGCTTCTTCTTGATAATTTTTGCTTCAAACGTGATAACGTCGCCCACTTCCAGTTCCTGTTTTTTAACGGTGGCACTGTGACTTGACCAGGCTTCCCCAACATCAATGACGTCTGGCTCCGTGATGGTAACTGCTTCATAGATGATGACTTCATCGTCATTGTCAGAGAAGTGATTCGGTACGGTGGTGAATTCTTTGACAACGGCACTCATCTTCACTTTACCTTCGGGCAGATCAATCTTAACGCTCTTGGCTTTGCTCGCTGTTTTGGCTTTAGGTTTGGCTTCACTGGCTGCCCCAGACTGAGGTCCAACATACGCTTCTACTAGTCCATCCGGATCACCCTTCAGCCCAGGGGAGAATTCATCTGTGTCCGTGTCGTCCGAATCATCCAGATCCGCCGGAATTTCATCCGGATTAACCAGGGCATCTGGAGTTGACGTAACATCAGCAGAGACTGGTGCGACTGTATCCGAAGTTGTCGATTCTGTGCTTCGATCTGACCCGGCATTACTTATGCTTCTGGCGCTGTAACTGGACGCTTGCATTTCCTTCAGATACGACGGGTGAATGCAATGTTTTTGTCCATTATCCAGTTGAATTACGGCTGCCATGTGATCGACATATCCAATGATGGTACACGGCATGTTTAATCCGTTTCCTTTATAATAGAACGTTTTGAGTTTGGTCGCTTTACCGGAAAGCAGGCCCCACTCCTGACATTTCTCAATCAGCTCATCTTCGTTATCCAGCGCAATAAAATCCTGTGGTTCAATCATAAATGCGTATGTCATATGGAATCTCCGCCCTTCCAATCCATTCTTCATGTTCATCGTTTCCAAATTACAACCAGTGTATCACAAATGAGCATTTTGCATAAATCGAAACGCTGAAATCTGTACTCGGAGATGAAGATTATCAACGCCTGCTCACAGAGGCCTATGCTATAATTTGATCAGAATGTAAGGTGAGAAGTTATAGCCTTGATATACATATTTCGTGAAGGGAAGATCTGTATGGATAAAAAGGTGAATCATCAAGCCGTATGGCTTGCCATAGGAACGGCTATGGGAGTCAGCATTGGTACGGCTACACAGCAGCTTGGACTCGGGATTGCTTTTGGCTTGGCGCTTGGCATTGTGATTGGTTCGGTGGTTAGCAAACGTGCGGGGTCAGACTCGGAACATATGCTCAGCGAACATGTCCGGGAATTGCACAAACCAGGTGACTGGGAAGAGGCAATCCAGCGTTCGCAGGATCATCCGGTGCTTATCCTGAAACACAGCACAACTTGTCCGACCAGTGCGAGAGCGTACAGAGAGTTTATGGCGTTTGTAGGCACCAATGCGTCAGATCCCAAACATCCCATGGATTACCGCATCGTCAAAGTGATTGAAAATCGCTCTTTGTCCCGCCATATTGCGGAAGAGACAGAGGTTCACCACGAGTCACCACAGGTAATTCTGCTCGATCAGGGGCAAGTTGTGAAACATACATCTCATGGCAAAATCACGAAAAAGAGATTATTGCAGTGGGCGCAGAATCCGTTTGGATAAATAGATACCCTTCATAGACCCGTCCTTTTCAGCCCATAGCTGAGGAGAGCGGGTCTTTTTTACGCTTTTTTTACACCTGTGAAGGCATTTCTTTACCCCTTTTTTACAGCGTTTCATATTACGATTTTACATGTAGCAGGTGCAGAGAACGGTAGAGAGAGGGAGGAAGGGCGCATGGTGAATGATGCCACGATGATTGGATTGGTTGTGCTGCTGTTTGCGGTGTTTTGGGGATTTGTGAAATTCTGCGAAAAGGCTTGAGGGTAGAGAGGGGGAGCGGAATGATTGCCATCGGCATGATTGTACTCGCACTGGTGATTTATCTCGGTTATGTGCTGGTGAAGCCAGAGAAATTCTGATGCTGACACTGTACGTAAAGCGGAACAAGGGAACGTTGAATAGGGAGGAAATGCGGATATGGGTATCGGTGTAGTGCAAGTAGCAGTGACGCTGCTGATCATCCTGCTGCTGGTGAAACCGGTGGGAAAATATATAGTGAACGTCTTCGATGGACAGCGAACGGGGCTGGATCGGGTTTTTGGCGGGCCGGAGCGACTGCTCTATCGCGTGATGGGGGTACGGGAGAATGAGTCCATGGGGTGGAAAAAGTACCTCACGGCCGTTCTCCTCTCCAACTTTGTAATGTTGGTATTAATGTTTCTGGTGCTGCGACTGCAAAAATATTTACCGCTCAATCCGGATGGGATTGACAATATGCCAGCGGCGCAAGCATTTAATACGGCCGTTTCGTTCATGACCAATACGAACTGGCAGTCTTATACGGGCGAGAACGCCCTGTCGTACCTGTCACAGATGCTGGCCGTGACATTCCCGATGTTCACGTCGGCAGCAACGGGATTCGCGGTAGCCATTGCGTTCATTCGCGGACTGGTAGGACGCCGGGATGAACTGGGGAACTTTTACGTCGACCTTGTACGGTCGATTACACGTATTTTTTTACCGCTGAGCTTCATCGTGGCCTTGTTCCTCGTGTTCCAGGGGGTTCCACAGACGCTCGCTGGAGCGGTTAACGCAACCACGCTGGAAGGTGCGCAGCAGACCATATCACGTGGACTGGTCGCCTCACTGGAGTCAATCAAACATATTGGCACCAACGGTGGTGGCTGGTTTGGAACCAATGCTGCACATCCATTCGAGAATCCGACGGCCCTGAGCAATCTGGTGCATATCGTCTGCATGATGCTGCTGCCAACGGCACTGGTATACGCCTTCGGCTTGATGGTCAATAACCGGAAGCAGGGTTGGGCATTGTTCGCGGCGATGAGTTTTCTTTTCATTGTGATGTTGACCACGGTATTTGTCTCCGAATATCGCGGTGTACCTGCGCTGGATGCAGCAGGTCTTCAAGGCAATATGGAAGGGAAAGAGGTCAGGTTCGGCATACCCGAGTCTGCTTTATTCACAGCAGTCACGACGGCAGCCACAACAGGTTCAGTCAACAATATGCACGAGTCGCTCACTCCACTTGGAGGCATGGTATCACTGGCCCAGATGATGCTCAACAACGTGTTTGGCGGCAAAGGGGTAGGGCTGATCAACGGACTGTTGTATGTGATTCTGGCTGTGTTTATCTGTGGATTGATGGTGGGACGTACACCTGAGTTCCTGGGCAAAAAAATCGAGGGCAAAGAAGTGAAGCTCGCATCCATCGCCTTGCTCATTCATCCTTTGATTATTCTTGCGCCAACGGCACTCGCACTTATGCGGCCTGAAGCTGTTGCGTCCATCTCGAACGGGGGCATGCATGGCCTGACCGAAGTTCTCTATGCTTTTGCCTCGGGTGCAGCCAATAATGGATCGGCCTTTGCCGGACTGAATGCCAATACAGACTTTTACAACATCACGATTGGTATCGTTATGCTGCTCGGAAGGTACGTTTCCATGATCGCCATGCTGGCTATCGCGGGTTCACTTGCTACGAAACGGGTTGTACCTGTAACCACAGGCACATTGCGGACACACACGCCTCTCTTTGCTGGCATTCTGGTCATGATGATTGTTGTTGTCGGCGCACTCACATTTTTCCCTTCACTTGCCCTTGGACCGATCGCAGAACACTTGGCAATGATTCAATGAGGGATACGACAGGGACTCTACAGAGAAATTGGTGTATCGACGTAACGTATGGAGGTGGCAGTGCACGATGAATGCAGTCGAACGAAAGAAGGAGCAGACGATGCAACACATGGATACAGAAATGTTTAGAACGAAGGGCAATGAGCCGGATAACAATCACGGTCATATTCAACGTGATCCCGGATCGAAACGGTCGTTAAGCAAGGATATGATACTTCAGGCTTCACTGGATGCGTTCAAGAAGCTTAATCCAGTGGTCATGATCAAAAATCCGGTTATGTTTATTGTCGAGGTGGGTACATTCATTACGCTCTTGTTATGCATTAATCCCGATCTGTTCACCGCATCCGAGGCTGGGCGCGGGTACAATATCGCCGTATTTTTCATTTTGCTGTTCACGCTGCTGTTCGCTAACTTCGCGGAGGCACTTGCAGAAGGAAGAGGTAAGGCGCAGGCGGATACGTTACGCAAGACGAAGTCGGACACCATGGCCAATCTGGTACAGAAGGATGGAACCATCCGACACGTGTCTTCGACCCAATTGAAAAAAGGCGATATGGTCCGTGTGGAATCTGGTGAACTAATCCCGACGGACGGTGAGATTATAGAAGGCTTGGCCTCCATTGATGAATCGGCCATTACGGGAGAATCTGCCCCGGTTATCAAGGAAGCGGGAGGCGATTTTTCATCGGTTACCGGAGGTACCCGCGTCGTGTCTGATTACATCGTCATGCGTGTACAGACCGATCCGGGCGAGTCATTCCTTGATCGGATGATCTCTCTGGTTGAGGGCGCACAGCGCCAGAAAACACCCAATGAAATCGCGCTGACAACCCTGCTCGCCGTATTAACGCTGATCTTCCTGATCGTCATACTCACGATGGTTCCGATGGCGAATTACCTGGGTATTCGACTGGATCTAGCGACCCTGATCGCACTGCTCGTCTGCCTGATCCCAACCACCATTGGTGGATTACTGTCTGCCATTGGTATTGCCGGGATGGACCGTGTTACGCAGTTCAATGTGCTCGCCATGTCAGGTAAAGCGGTGGAAGCAGCCGGGGATATCGACACGTTGATTCTGGACAAAACAGGAACGATCACATACGGAAACCGCATGGCATCTGAGTTTATTCCCGTTCAGGGTATTACTTCGTCAGAGATGACGCAAGCTGCTTTACAGGCTTCTGTGCGAGATGAGACCCCGGAAGGACGTTCTGTTGTAGAACTGGCAGGCAGACAAGGCCAGAGCTGGCCGGAGACGGAATATGCACATGCGGAAAATGTGGAATTCACGGCAGAGACCCGGATGTCCGGTCTCAATCTGAGTAGCGGAATGAAGATCCGCAAAGGTGCGGTGGATGCGATCAAAAGATATATCACTTCCGAAGGAGGCCGTATACCGGAAGATCTGGATGAGATCGCAAATCGAATTGCAAAGGCCGGAGGTACGCCGCTTGCTGTAGCCATCGATGAACGCATTTACGGTGTGATCTATCTGAAAGACACTGTGAAGCCAGGGCTGAAAGAGAAGTTTGCTGAGATGCGCGCTATGGGCATCAAGACCATTATGTGTACAGGCGACAATCCGTTAACCGCAGCGACTATCGCGCTGGAAGCGGGCGTGGATGATTTTATTGCCGAAGCGAAGCCCGAGGATAAGATTGCGGCGATCAAAAAAGAGCAGCAGGAGGGCAAACTCGTCGCCATGACGGGCGACGGTACCAACGATGCTCCTGCTCTGGCCCAGGCTGATGTGGGCCTGGCAATGAATTCGGGCACCATGGCGGCCAAGGAAGCGGCCAATATGATTGACTTGGATTCCGATCCGACCAAGCTATTGTCGGTCGTCTCCATTGGCAAGCAGCTGCTGATTACACGCGGTGCGCTTACAACCTTTTCGATATCCAATGATATCGCGAAATATTTTGCCATCATCCCAGCCATGTTTATTCTCGCCATGCCGCAGCTTCAGGCGCTAAATATTATGAATCTGGCTTCACCGCAGTCTGCGATCCTGTCGGCGCTCATCTTCAACGCCATTATTATTCCGCTACTCATTCCTATCGCAATGAAAGGGGTCAAGTATCGGGCGATGTCAGCCGAACGACTGCTTGGTCGCAATGTGTTCATCTATGGCGTAGGTGGTGTGATTGTACCTTTTATCGGCATTAAGCTCATTGATATGGTTCTGTCAGGGATTCTATGAGAAAACGATGTGATCTCGAAATCTTGAACTAAAGCGTGATAGACTGCAACGTTTATCAAAATTGTCCTTTTATCCTAATGAACTCAGGAAGTGATCTGTATGAACATGTTCTTACCCGCTGTACGGCTGTCCGTCGTGCTTATGCTGATCTGCGGTCTAATCTACCCGCTTGTAACGACTGGCGTAGCCCAACTTCTCTTCCCTGCGCAGGCGAATGGCAGTCTGATTAACCAAAATGAGAAAATTATTGGCTCGTCACTGCTGGCGCAGGAAATCCAATCGCCGGGGCTGTTCCAGCCCCGGGCATCAAATGCCGGTTATGACCCAACGGCTTCAGCCGGTTCGAATCGTGCCGTAGCTTCGGATGAGTATATCAGTGAGATGAAGGAAAAGATTGCTCAGCTTAGGCAGGAAAACCCGGGATTGCAGCAGATCCCTGCTGATCTCGTGACGGGTTCAGGATCTGGACTTGACCCGGATCTCTCTCCCGAAGCCGCTGAGGCGCAGATCCCGCGCATCAGCGAAGCTACGGGACTTAGTGAACAGCAGCTTGTGCAACTTGTAAATGAGCATACGGAAGGTCGTCAAATGGGTATATTCGGGGAACCGCGTGTGAATGTAACGGCTCTGAATGTGGCGCTGACAACGGAACTGAATTAACGAATTAACATATTAGCCTGCTCACGACATATCGCGAGGGGCTTTCTCCATTTTTTCATTATATTTTTTATTTTTTAGAGGAAAGGGGGGAGAGGGACGGATGGAAGACAGTTTCAAACGCAAGTCTCCAGAAGAGATGCTGAAGATGATTACGAAGCTACAGCAGGGTACGCTCAAAATCTACATCGGCCCCGTCAGCGGATCGGGCAAAACGTATCACATGTTACGAGAAGGGAATACGTTGCGCGAGCAGGGCATTGATGTAGTCATCTGCGCCGTCTCCACAATGCGCAGACCGGAAACGGTGGAACAGCTTGGCGCACTCGAACGGATTCCAAGCATTCACTGGTTACGCCAGAGTGATGATGTAGAGATGAAGGATCTGAACTTGGATGCACTGCTGGAGCGTAATCCGGAGGTTGTGCTGGTGGATGGTTTGGCACATCGCAACAGAGATGGCGCTCGATATGCTACCAGGCTGGAGGACATTCAGTTCTTGCTCCGAAACAACATCAGTGTCATGACAACGGTGAATGTGTATGAGCTGGAAGGTTATACCGAGCTGGCACGACAACTTACAGGGATCGTAGCAGAACATACGGTACCCGCGGATACACTGGAACTTGCGGATGAAGTCAAGCTGATTGACGTCACGCCGGAAACGATACTGAGCCGTCTTGCAGAAGGTCATCTGAAGGGGCATGAGGGAGTAGCTGTATTTCGTCAAGGCAATCTGGGTATTCTGCGCGAACTGGCCCTGAGATTGGTTGCAGAAGGGGTCAATGAATCTCTGCGCGAGCATCGAGAGGAGATGGGAATTACCGTCACAACAGGCATCCTGGAACGGATTCTGGTGTCCACGCAATATCATTGGAACGGCTCGATCTATATCCGGCGCGGACAACAGATTGCCAAACGGCTGAATGGTGATCTGTCCGCGGTGGTTTTTCGGAATATGAAGCAGCCATTAACCAAGGAGGCAACCGTATTTCGGCGCAATATGATCAAACTGTTGGAGAAGTTTGGCGGCCATATGGAGGAACTGTCAATATTACACCGTCGTAACATCCCGTCTATGCTGGCGCGTTACGCCATGGAGCACCAGATTACCCGGATTGTGATGGGACACTCCCGGCGTACGCGCTGGCAGGAACTGTGGCAAGGGTCCGTTGTTAACTCACTGCTACGCAGATTACGTGGTGTGGATCTGTTTCTGGTTGCTGATCGAGCGGCCCGGGAGGGTGAACGTGTGGTCCCGGCCAAAGTAAACGAAGTGGAGTCACTGACATATCGCAGACTAAGTGAGCAGGAAATGAAGGAACAGATTGGCCAGATTCAGCGCGGCACATTCAAAATATATATTGGAGCCGCACCAGGTGTAGGCAAAACCTACATGATGCTGCGGGAAGGCAATGATTTGCTCCGTAAGGGCATCGATGTGCAAATCGGTTTGCTGGAGACACATGGACGGGCAGAAACCGTGGAGCAGATGGGTCATTTATCTGTAATCCCCCGCGTGCAGCGATTCTATCAGGAGACTCGACTGGAAGAGATGGACACGGAGGGGATTCTGCGTCTTTGCCCGGAAGTGGTGCTTGTGGATGAACTGGCGCATACGAATGTGCCCGGAAGTGTCCGGCAAAAGCGTTATGAAGATGTCCTTATCCTGCTGAATGCAGGCATCTCGGTCATTACCACAATGAATGTACAGCATCTCGAAAGTCTGAATGATGCCGTTGAACATATTACCGGTGTTCGTGTCCGCGAGACCGTACCCGATCGGATCATTCAGATGGCGGATGAGGTGCAGCTGATTGATGTGGCGCCCCAGGCCTTGCGGCAGCGCATGAGGGAGGGTAAAATCTATGCAACTGCCAAGGTCGAGCAAGCTCTTGCAAATTTCTTCAAAATCGGTAATCTGATTGCCTTGCGTGAACTTGCCCTGCGCGAACTGGCGGACGACGTGGATGAACGGCTTGAAGCACAGCAGGCCAAAATCACACTTCGAGGACCTTGGCGCAGACAGGAAGCGGTCTTTGTATGTGTAAGCAGTGATCGTCATGCCGAGCGGCTTATCCGGCGTGGATTCCGCATGGCTTTTCGTCTAAAAGCCATCTGGCATGTACATCATATCCACATCGGCGAGTCCATGAGTGACGAAGTGAAGTGCCATCTGGAAGCGTTGGAACAGCTGACGATTCGGCTTGGTGGTCAATTTCATATTCATCACAGTCCAAGGCTGCGCGATGTACCTGAGATTTTGGCAAGAAAGGCATCGGAGGCGAGAGCAACCCAATTGGTGGTCGGGCAGGCAAGGCGGGTGTGGTGGCTGAATGGCTACCGCGGCTCAGGTTCGGTGGTCAACCGACTTGTACGCTTGTCGCGGCATCTGGATGTATTGATCGTTGCAGATTACGATGAGGAACGGAGCGGGATGTGAATAAGATGTTGTCTGAACGAATAAAAAGAGAAACACGGGCATCCCATGGAAAACGGGTTCCGGCATATGTATGGGTGACCCTCGGGGTGACACTGCTAACTTTGCTGCTTCATGTTATCGGCATGAGTGGTGATCTGGTTAATGTAGCGCTTGTATACCTGTTTCCCGTTCTGGTGAGTGCTGTGTATTGGGGAATGGGGCCGGCTGTATATGCCGCGAGTTTTAGTGTTATTATGTTTGACTTCTTTTTTGTACCGCCATATCTGAGCTTTACGGTTGAGGATTTGAGATATCTCATCTCCTTTGTCGTGTATCTTGCTGTGGCGATCCTGACAGCAAGTCTTGCAGGTCGGTTGCGACAACAACTGGAGATGGTAAAAGCACGCGAAGCCACAACTAACTCCCTGTACGCATTGAGTCGTCAGATGACAGCCATTACGGATCTGAATACGTTGCTGGTTAACATTGCAACCCAGGTTTCGCTCACCCTGGGTAAGCCCGCGGCTATGTATCTTCCGGATGGTCAGGGGGATCTACTGGTTACTAGCTCATCTTCACCCGCATCTGAAGCAGAAAAGGGTGGCTGGGGAGATGGAGAGTCGGAGATTGCCATTGCCAAATGGGTATATCATCACGGACAGATCGCTGGTAAAGGATCATCTACTCTGCGGGAATCTCCCGGACTTTACGTGCCGCTACGCACAGAGGAGCAGATTCATGGCGTGCTCGCTGTGAGCATGGACGCTGATGAGGTTCATGAGCAGCAAGAACAGCTTCGTCTGTTGGAGGCATGCGGAGGACTGGCCGCAGGTGCCATTGCCCGAGTGAAACTGGCTGAAGAGGCCCGATTGGCGCAGATCACTGCCGAATCGGAGCGCATACGCACAGCGCTGCTGGACTCTGTCTCCCATGAATTGCGTACGCCCCTAACCGCCATTATCGGCTCGGCTACGGGATTGTTGGAGAATGATATTCTTTTTACACCCGAGGATCGGAGAGAATTAACAGTCAACATTCGGGATGGAGCCTTGCGCATGAATCGTCTCGTCACGAATCTGCTGGGTATGGTTCGGCTGGAGAGCGGCATGTTGCAACTGAATCGGAAATGGTGTGACGTGGGGGACATGATCAGCGTTGTACTGACACAGGTTCGGGAATTCAGTCCGCATCGTAACATTCAAGTTGAACTGCCTGATGATCCGGCCTTCATTAACGGAGATGAAGTATTGCTGGAGCAGGTACTGGTCAATATCGTCAGCAACGCCATCAAATATTCGCCTGATGAGAGCCAGATTGTCATCACTGTGACGAGTAATAAGAGTCCAAGTCAATTAACGATCTGGGTAGCGGATCAAGGTGTCGGTATACCGGAAGCGGAAAGAATACGTATATTTGATAAGTTCTATCGCTCAGAGTCTACTCAGCATGTCACAGGAACAGGGCTTGGTCTGGCGATCTGCAAAGGCATTGTGGAAGTCCACGGAGGTACCATTGTGGCAGAGCCGAATCTGGGCGGAGGAACGAGAATGCGCATAGAACTCCCCATGGAGGCTCACGAATCGCGGTTTCCCTATTCAGAACAAGGAGAGGTTGAAGAATAACATGAACGCACCACTAGGGGCTCGTATACTGGTGATCGATGATGAACCGCAGATTCGCAAATTGCTCAAGGTCACTCTTCAGGCACATCAATTCGAACTCCACGAGTGTGGGGAGGGCGAAGAGGGTGTTATTCAAGCCAGTATTGTACATCCGGATCTGATCATCCTTGATCTTGGTTTGCCAGGCATGTCTGGCATGGAGGTACTTCACCGGATTCGAGAATGGTCACAAGTGCCGATTATTGTGCTGACAGCGAAGGATCAGGAGGGAGACAAAATTGCCGCGTTGGATGGTGGTGCAGATGATTATGTGACCAAACCATTCGGTATGGGTGAGTTGGTCGCCCGTATTCGGGTTGCGTTACGTCATGTAGCCAAAACGACGGATGAGCCGATACTGCGCTTCGGATCACTCACGATTGATCTGGCCCAAAGGCAAGTCGAACTGGAGGGTACTTTGGTCAAATTAACCCCGACGGAATATGAGATGCTGAAGGTGCTTGCCTCCAATGCAGGGAAAATCATCACCCAGCGCCAGCTATTGCAGCAAGTATGGGGAGGGCATCATCATGAGTCTGATAGCCATTATCTTCGGGTATATGTGGGACATCTGCGTAAAAAATTAAATGAAGATCCAACGAATCCGCGATATATTCAGACGGAGCCTGGCATTGGTTATCGCTTTTTGCTCCCTGCCGAATAAGGTTTAAGGGAGCAAGACATTTCTTAACTATGATGTGATTCACCATTCAGCGGGTGAGCACTATGGAACGAACAAAGCACCGTCCCCTTTAACAGCAAAGGAAACGGTGCTTTTGTATTATGACGTGTATTTTGGCAACCAGTCGCCGTGAGCCTCAATCAACTCATCACACATCGCTACGATGTCATCGATAGACAGCTCGGCAGCCGTGTGTGGATCAAGCATTGCCGCGTGATAGATATGTTCTTTTTTGCCCGTGATTGCCGCTTCAATTGTCAGCAGTTGCGTGTTGATGTTTGTCCGGTTCAATGCCGCGAGTTGTGGAGGCAGATCCCCAATGTACGTAGGGCTGATCCCTGATCCATCGACCATACAAGGTACCTCGACACATGCCTCACGCGGCAGGTTCGTAATCAGTCCGTTGTTCATGACGTTGCCGCCAATCTTGTAAGGGGTATTCGTCTCCATCGCTTCAATAATATGCGATGCGTATTCACGGCTGCGGGTATGTTCAATATTTTCGCTGGCAAACAACTTGGTACGCATTTCTTTCCAGCCTTCAATCTGGTTCACACAGCGGCGTGGATACTCATCCAGTGGAATATTGAAGCGTTCAATCAGCTCCGGGTAATTCCGTTTGATGAAGTAAGGATGGTACTCGGCATTGTGCTCGGAGGATTCCGTTACATAATAGCCAAAACGCTGCATCAGCTCAAAACGAACCATGTCGTCATGCTGTTCCTTCTGTTTTTCCTTCGCCAGACGTTTAATCTCGGGGTACAGATCCTGCCCGTCTTTTGTAACTTCGAGCAGCCACGCCATGTGGTTGATCCCTGCAATCTTAGCCACGACACCTGTCTGATCGATCCCCAGTGCATCAAACAGATGTGGTACACATACCTGTACACTATGACACAATCCTACGGTTTTGATCCCACCATGTACGTTCATGACGTTGGTAAGCACAGCCATCGGGTTGGTGTAGTTCAGGAACCACGCATCCGGACATACTTCCTGCATATCTCGGGCGAAATCCAGCATAACAGGAATCGTACGCAGATTACGGAAAATTCCGCCGATGCCGAGTGTATCTGCAATGGTTTGACGCAATCCATATTTCTTCGGAATCTCGAAGTCTGTAATGGTACATGGATCATATCCACCGACTTGGATAGCGTTAATGACATATTTGGCCCCGCGCAGTGCTTCTTTTCGGTCATGATATACGTTCACGACGCAACGACTTCCGAGTGAACGTGCCAGACTGGTCAGCAAACGCTCGGAATCGTTCAAACGTTCAGCATCGATATCAAACAATGCCAGCTCAAAATCCTGCAGTGCTTCGGTCATCATGACATCACCCAATACGTTTTTGACAAAGACGGTGCTTCCCGCACCGAGAAACGTAATTTTGTTCATCTTAAGTTCAGCCTCCCTGAAAAATGTTGTACCCCAACTATAGGCCGATTCGGCACATATAACTATGGCTCAACCCCTCTCAAACATGGCATAATCCCATTTTTGTTTCCGTTTTCAACTAATAATGTTGTGCTTTAGCTGTTATAATTTAATTAGACATACAGATGGTGAACCTCGGAAGGAAACAAGGAGGGAGGGCATAAAATGAGAAAAATAGAGATGAATGTGGTTCCCGCAGGCTGGACACAGATGGAGCTGATGTTGTTGTTTTTTGGGTGGGAGGCATGTGACCCTGCGCATTATTGGGGACCGGGTGTACGTGATTCTTACATTGTGCACTACATCCATGAAGGACGGGGCACTGTGTACATGGGGGATCAGGAATACAAGCTTAGCGAGGGACAGGGTTTTATCATTTTCCCGGACACGCTTATTCATTATGAGGCAGATCCGCAGGAGCCCTGGACGTATTCGTGGTTTGGTTTTAAAGGCGTACAAGCCAAAGCATTCATGCAACGTGCCCAATTGAGCCCGGAGCGACCGGTGTATGATGCCCAGGATACAAATACGATGGGACAATTGTATACGGAGTTGGTCCAGGCTTCTACGCGTCCGGGAGGCGATGTGATGAATCAGAGTCTCTTGTACCGCTTGATGGCAGAACTAATCTCTTCTTCACCTGTGGAGGAAGAAATAGGGCAGCTCCTTTCGAACAAAGAAACGTACATCCGGCAGGCGGTGCAGTTTATGGAGAACAGGTACAGTCAGCGAACTTCCATTCTGGATATTGCCCAAGCTGTGGGGCTGGATCGCACGTATCTATCAGGATTGTTCAAAGAGCGATATGGCATGTCGCTACAGTCCTTTTTTCTGGAGTACCGTATGAATAGGGCAGCCGAACTTCTTCAGAATCCAGGGCTGTCGGTCAGTGAAGTGGCCCATTCTGTTGGTTATACGGACCCATTATTATTTTCCAAGATGTTTAAGCGTGTGACGGGCGTATCTCCGAAGGGGTCGAGAATTCGCGATTAGACGTACTTAGTGTTTCAAATTTGAAAGAAAATTTTTGATCATTAAACGTTGTCCCGCTATTCTGATACAGAAGTGTAATTGAATATGTGGAACTTGGTGCTTTGCCCGTCAGGGTGGAAAATTAATAGGGAAGTCCGGTGTAATACCGGCGCGGTCCCGCCACTGTAACAGAGGAGTCAGGTAGTGATAATCCACTGAAGCCGGGAAGGAGATGCAAGTGACGATGAGTCTGGAGCTAGGAGACCTGCCAGGTTTAACTAACACAGTAGTACCCTAAGGGAGATAGGAAGGTGTTTAGAGAGCATGATTTTTTCTACCCGTCTCCTGGAGAAAGTCTGTCAGGATAATACAATGTGCGGGTCTTCGTTATAGTCTAAGTAAGGTTATAAAAAGAGAATGATGCAAGAAGGGTTACCCCAGAAGTCCATAGATGACTTTCAGGATAACCCTTTTGTTGTTTAACAGGTATGTTGTGTGTAAGTTGGAACGTGATACAGCAATAGCTTCTGAATGCTTCATCTTATGTCGTTCAGTGCACCTATATCAATTCAGTACACCATAGTTTTGTGAAGGCTGCATAGTATTTTATCTGCCCTCATGTCTATTTCATCATATATTTATTGATTGCTTCATTGGGTGTTATCGCTATACAGACAGTTAGTCTTATTTTGGAGAGATACTCCGCATATAGACTCTTCTGTCCACATGTAGTTGGTTACATCTGCTTAGCCAGTCGTGCTGACATGAGAGATTCAAACTAGTGTGGTACTTGCGATTGGAAGTCGTTCCGGCTAGACTGATCAGCATGATAAAAGACAATGTCGCCATCCTTCAGCGGCCAGGTTCTGCCGTGACTGTCTGTTGGCGTTTTGTTGAAACCCTCCATCTGCCATTGATTCATCAGTGGTGCATGAATGTATTGCAGATGGGGCGCCTCTGTATTTCCATTCCGCAGGCTCTCCATGTTGAAGTTAACTACGATATAACCATTCTTTAGAAAAATCTTCGATTTCTCATCCAGCTGATTTTGTTGGGCAAGGGGTTCGAGATCCGTCCCTTTTGGTACGGCATATACATCGGCTGGCAAGCTGTACTCCCCGTACCAACGCTGGATTGCTGCATTGGCCCGGTCCACGTTGACCCCGGAAGGAATCTCCGTTTTGGGCCCGATGAGTGTCCGAATCGGAGCGGACAGGATCATCCAGTCATAACGACCTATCCATGTTTTTTGATGAGATGTCTGATCGACTAGTCGAACCATATGTTCTGCCAACGTACGCTGGCTGCGTTCTTCCGCTGTCAGTTCATAAGTATACTGATAACGCGCGGTATCGCCTAACTCTGTGCCGGGTACATTCCGAAGCCGCGAGTTCAGGACAACAAATCGTTTCTCCAGATCCTGTGCCGATCCGATGCGGATTAGGCGTTCCTGGCCTCGATGGTAGTACAGATCTACTTCTTTCCGGGAAGACCCGTCTTTACTCACAAAAGCAAAATTGGGTGTAATTCGAATACCATCCTGATTGCCAAACATATTGCCCTTGGTCTTCAGATCAAACTTGAAATGGTACCCTGTCTTCACAAGTGCGTTAGCAAATCCCTGTACCGGGTGGCTTCCCGGTCGAATGGGCAATACAAATGGAGCCAGGTTACCCCGAGGATCACCATCGATGCTATTGATTCCAGCCCAGTAGCTAAGGCCCGTTGGTTCGGGACTGCCCAGCCGCTTGCGAAATACAT
Source organism: Paenibacillus sp. FSL K6-4396 (assembly GCF_038002525.1). NCBI lineage: Bacteria > Bacillati > Bacillota > Bacilli > Caryophanales > Paenibacillaceae > Paenibacillus > Paenibacillus sp. FSL K6-4396. The sequence continues at coordinate 280,058 of NZ_JBBOCR010000001.1, forward strand.
TTTCCCAGTTGTAATCAGAGATATCAGTGACGTGAAAATCATATAACCTTCCGATGACATCTACCGGTACGGTGTCTGCTGCAACATGATGTGCCAAATTGGTATTAGCATCCTTTTGCTCGGTAAAGTTTGCAGGTGCATTCTCTGCAATATTGCGGAATGTAATATGGTATTTTCCCTCGTCTACCCATACAGGAAGGTAGAATGTGGTATCCAGTTGATTGACCGGAATATCGACCCATGTCTTGGCAGGGATAAACTGACTCCGGTCTGCGTTGTAGACATCAAACGGGAATTGCACCTGTTTGATTCGAAAATATTTGGCATAGTCCCGATTCCCATATCCAGGATAACTTGCTGCGTCCAAGTGCTGTCCCGATGTGGGAATTCTCACAATGAACGGACGTTCCAGAATGAGTGCAGCGCTTGTTGGGTCCGGCACGGTTTTCTGATTATGCGGCTGATCATCCGATACCCAGGCGTAGTTGACGACAGGGGTATGTACGGTGACGGTGTTGATGCCGTTAATCGGTAATATTTTATTGGCGCCGCCATCCACGTTGCCTGGTAGCAAATCATAATAGATCTCACCAGAGCTTGTCGTGTTTGCTTTATTCAGCAGGGAATTGCTGATTATATTACCCGGTTTGTACAGCACATCGCGACTGATCGTCGTTGGATTAGGGATGTTGGATGGTGTTGGGCCATCTTTGGTTGCTTCTACATCATTCATAATGGTTGTGTTGTTGAATTTCACTAGATCATTATTCACTCTACTTTGAGGTGTGTTGGATTCAGCCATCCCTTTTAACCGTGATGTATCATCAGGCACACTGGGAGGTTGGTTCAAACCACCTGTTAATTTGGGTGGAGTATATGAGATTGAAGTGGTTTGCCCTGGTCGTACATGGCTTTCTACGGATTCATCATGTTTAGACTCCAGTGTTGGTGGTGTGTATCCTGATGGATTCATCGTAACGGTCTCACCGGGCAAAGCGTAATTGTTCATGGTTGCTTTAGCGATCTTATATACTTCCAGGTTATTAATTTTCCAGTAGGAGTAGTCTCTTGTGATTTGGAAGTTGTATGGCTTGGGTACCGTGTCGTTCGCAGGTACAGGTGTCCCTGATGTACAGCCATCATCATCACATTCCTCTGGTCCAGGTACTGTCCACTCTCTGTCGTACGAGATTGTGACATTACAGTTGTATGTAACTTTACCGCTCATTTTCGCCCAGGCTTGTTTAAACAGGTAATTGTCAGCAAAGGTATTTGTGTAGAGTGACTCGGAAGTAGGGATCCCTTTTAACACATTGAATGTCTCATTATCTCTGTTATCTGACTTAATAACACCGTTGGCATTTGGATCGAGATCACTCATGTTCATGATGGTTCCAGCAGAAGGTGGTCCAACCGTTGGCGTGCAACCTCCACCGCCTCCGTTACCGTCCTCACCACCAGGACCCGGATTTTCTTCAACGCCAATGTTTGTTGTGGTAGTTAGCTCAAAATCATCCTTTTCCCACAGTACTTTGATGGTTGTGGTTCCTCTGCTGACGGCTTGGACCACTCCAGAGTTACTCACGGTTGCGACACCAGGATTGGATGATTCCCATGTTGTTGTACCACCGCTACCGGTGTTTACATTGGTTTCTGCACCAAAGTTTCCATCACCATTTTTCGTTTTGACCGTTGCGTTTAATTGTTTGGACTGGTTCAAGCTAAGTTGCCCGCCAGCGGTTAGGTTAATCTCTTTGGTTATTTCGGCAACGGCCCGCCAATATATATCGGTATTAAATACATAGTCGGCGGAATATTTAGGTGGATTATAGGGTCTGTGACCTAATGGTTCAATAGCACCTCCGATTTGAGTTGTGAATTTTACCGTATCACCGTCAAATGATTCCACACTAACCAAGATTGGTTTGCCTGGTAAGTAATATTGTGTGTTATCCATATACATGGGCTTTAACGAGATTGAAGTTAATTCACTTCTAGTATATCTCTGACCTGAACGATCAAAGTACTCAGAGGGTTTGTAGCTTGGTGCATCTAGTGTAAGATTTACGCAAACTAATGATGAGTTTGGTTTGTTGGTATCGGGATTATTGCTTAATGTTTGGCCGTTGCATTCTCCATCTACACTCCATCTTAAATTATCTAGCTGGTAAACATAAACACCGATATTAGACATTCCACTACCCTCAACGGGTATTACTTTTTTCTGAGACTTTGAAGGGGATGAAGGCACTAAATGAGAGGCTTCTAAAACTGGCTTAGTTCCAGGCCCCCCTCCAGCAAAAACTACTGAAGGGGATGGGAACAATATGCATAATGTTATATATGCTATTAATAACCTCTTTAACAATTTATAGAAGTGCACATTGGAACACCCTTTTCATAGTTTAATTTGGTACTACAGTAAAGATTGTTCCATCTTTGAGCGTCAGACGTACTCCAGGATTTAGTGACTTGTCAAAATGTAAGAGACCGTGTGCCCAGTAAACAGGTTTTTTTTCAATAAAAACGCCTTTGGGTCCGAGTAAATCATTTATATGTTTAAGTCCATACTCGTTAAAGGCTTTAGTGCTTGGAGAAGTTAAAGCATTAATAGTTGGGGAATTGATAAGACTACCAGCTTGCAGTTGGTTCATAGAGTTTTTAATACTAATATCAAACTCTGTAAAAGAATAATAAGCGCCTCTCAGTAATCTATCTTTTTCATCAACGAAAACGGGATAATAGATACTTCTCTCAGTTTCTTTCACATATGGATTGACGATGATCCAGTTTTTTACCTTCAGATCTGCATAATTCGTTACTGTAACTAATTCTTGATTACGGACTTTCGCAAAATCGCCAGTTACTTTGCTGTAATCATAAGACTCAGAAAATTTTTCTGGTCCTGCTTTCTGATACGTTGGCGCAATAATACTCAAATTCGTTCCCGTCAAACCCACCGCTCGCAGCTCATTCAGCCCCTGAAAATCAGCAGGTTTTGTCTTGGCAACTGCTGCATAACGGGCGATCAATACAGCTACTTCAGCTCGTGTTGTTGTACGATCGACGCCAAATGTTTTATCGTTTGCTACACTCATCAGTCCCGTTCCCAGGGCAACAGCGACTGCATTTTTTTGAGCGCTTGCGAGTTTGCCTGTGAAATATTCCTTTGCAGGCACAACGGTGTTGGTCACATCAGAGAGTGCTTGTTTATACTCAGGATCAACCACGGTTAGCCCTTGCGTCAGCCAAGTAGCCATTTCTCCTCGTTGAAGAGCGCCTTGTGCATCCAATTTCCCCTTATAATTAGAAGGGCTGATAAAACCTTTTGCTATAGCAATAGAGACACCGCTTTTTGCCCACTCGGGTATGTCTGTGAAATTGTTTTGTTCTTGTGTTGATGCATTAGGCTGGTCGGATAAACGTCCCAGAATACTTGCCATTTCAGCTTTGGTGACCGGTGAGCTTGGTTTAAATGTCCCGTCGGCATACCCCTTGAAATAACCTTGTTCCACGGCCAAATTAATTTCTGAAGATGCCCAGTGTGTAGAAGGAACGTCCTTGAATTTAGTTGTAACTTGTGCGGCTTCTACAGAACTCCCAACACCTCCAAAACCTGCGATACCCCCTGTTAATAAAGCCAATGCCGCTACGCCGGAAATCATCATTTTTCTCATGAATTTTGCTCCTCTCAATTGTGAATTTCTCTCCTTGATATGTACTTTTCAGGCTACTAGATACTAAATTTGTAATAATAATCAATATTCTACCATGTATAACTAGGCTGTTGGTATGATTTATCAACAAAACTCCTCCTCTTCGCTCAACCCTTACTACTTCTCCAGACCTATATTCCATCAAAAAAACACAAAAAAAGGCCACGAATCCGCAGATTCATAGCCTTATGCTTTAAGGTCTCCAACATATGTAGTTCCATCAATAGTCAATTCAATAATCAATAAATCAAGAATACTCGATTTCCAAACATTTGAAAAGCCCATATTCTTCTTACTCAAAATAAAGTCAGGCTATCGGTGTTCCATTAGGTAATGGGCTATCCGGTGAGAGCAAGACAACATCGCCTTCACCAGGCAAGCCGCCAAGCACAAGTACTTCAGAGACAAAACCGGCAATCCGCCGAGGTGGGAAATTAACTACAGCAACGACCTGTTTGCCAATGATCATGTCAGGCGTGTATCGCTGAGTAATCTGAGCGCTGGAGCGTTTAAGACCAAGTGGTCCGAAGTCGATCGTCATTTTAATAGCGGGTATGCGAGCCTTGGGGAAGGGTTCGGCTTCCACCACGGTACCAACCCGGATGTCATGCTGCATGAACTCTTCAAAAGTAGCCATAGGGGTAGATCTCCTTTCAACTATTGGGGACTATTATAAATGAAAAATCAACAAAAAATCCAGATTACGCAGTATCGTAACCTGGATTTCTGTTGCGTTGCATTGCGCAAATTAAGCGCCGTTCCAATTTTCCCCGGTGAGGTATTTCTCAGTGAGGATGGATAACATCTGAATACCTACTTCATTATGTCCGCCTTCTGGAATAATGATATCGGCATACTTTTTGGATGGCTCGATAAAAGCATCGTGCATTGGTTTTACCGTTTCGAGATATTGTTTGTACACGGATTGGATCGTGCGTCCGCGCTCTTCAATATCCCGCAGGACTCTCCGTAGAATCCGAACATCGGAATCAGTATCAACAAATACTTTGATGTCCATCAGACTGCGAAGATGTTCATCAATCAGCACATGCAATCCTTCTACAATGACAATATGGTTCGGTGCCAGTTCAACCGTCTCATTGGCAGCACGATTATCTATGGTGAAGTCATATACGGGAGCATACGCCGCTTGGCCTTTTTTCAACAGGGTGAGATGCTCAATCAACAGATCATTATCGAATGCAAACGGGTGATCGTAATTGGTGAGTCGGCGTTGCTCAGGTGTGAGCTGCGACTGGTCTTTGTAATAATTGTCTTGGGATATAAACGTAACTTTAGCTGATCCCAGACGGTCTATGACGGAGCGAGCTACCGTCGTTTTACCGGAGCCGGTTCCTCCGGCGATACCAATAATGAGCATGGTTGTTCCATAAGCCTCCCTAAAATGGCAGCATGATGAATGGATAAAAGCGCATCAGAAATCCTTCGTTCATGGCCTTTATCCACATGTCTGTCTCTGAATACACAATTCTTTCATTGTACCATAGCAGACGGCTTTTTTCATCTTGGTGTATGGACCATGTTTTGCCTTCAGGGGCTTTATGCTTGTTAAAATTCATTTACTGCATGTCTTTGGATGATACTCCCCGCGGTGACTCCCATAGGGCCAGCAGGCGATGTCCGATGGAGCTTTTTGTGAACATATTCAGGATGACATAACCAAGGACACATCCTGTTGTATTGGCTATCAAATCGTTCAGATCAGTGCTGCGACCGTTGCCTAAGGTCGCTCGAAGCAGCAACTGTGTTATTTCAATGAGGAAACTTACGCTCAATCCTGCGAATGCTGCTGTTCGTATCGAGTGAATCCAAGGCTTGATGAAAGGAAGCATGAACCCCAGTGGCATAAACAGCACAATGTTGAGGAGAAAGCTTGGTGCATCCGCGGTCAGGAGCGGAATCCATTGAATGCTTTGATACCATGGAGTTTGATTGGCATAGATTCCGATGTTCACGTCGATAGGGAAAAATACAAAGTGCATAACGCCCAACATATATATGGCAAATGCGAGCATCGACACATACTGTCTGACCGTATACCTGGTTTTGCTCACCCTGGCGTGGATCATCAGGGCAAGCAGGACCAGAACGAATAATGGGCCAAGTACGATGGGAGATGAGATTGAATATTGGATGGACATGGAATGGCTCCTTCATAAGGAAATGAGATCAGGCTATTGAAGCTGAATCTTCATTTCCATTCCCTTGATGAATTGAGTGTCTTTAACCTCTTCCGTAAAATCATCCTTGATCTCGAAAGGTTTTACTATCAGATATTTTACATCCTTGGCAGTTGTGGCATATATGCGTTCCGATTTCAGTTGGTTACCCTCGTATAGGCCTTCGCCGCTGAGAGCGGTTAGCTGCCGCTCCTGATCATCATAGACGGCAAATCCGACGTGACTCAGCTGTTCCTGCTCTTTTGCCGTAAGAGTACTCTTATCGTTCAAACTGATAACAGTAGTTAGACGGGTAGTGACAGGGGTAACCACAGCTTCCGTAACAGCGGCAGTATACAAATTGTTGGTCATGGCTGTATTAGGCAGAACCTGATGAATGTTTTCTGTTGATTTGGCAAATGGAACCGTCAGCTCGAACTCATGATCGATGCCCTGCAACGTCAATTGAACCTTGGCGTCGAACTGATCCGGCAATTGTGCCGTTCCCTGATCGGAGGAAATGACCTGCTCAAAGAGCAGTGTATTTGGCTGCGTTTCTCCTACCGAACTATAGAACAGTCCGCTATTCGAAAGGGACCCGTCGACTTTGAAAAAGACATTCTCAATACCACTGCTCAGTTTCACGATGTCCTTGCCATTGTCATATTCACCCTGATTCAGATTAGGCGCAGTGAAATGAACCAGAAATGCAGCACGGGTACCATCATAAACTGTTTCAAGGACTTCCAGCTTCACATCCTGGTAAGCAACCTTGCTGTTAACAGGGGTAGTCAAGCCGTCGTTGCCCGCCGTTCGCAGACCCATATCGGCTTCGATTGAGCTGAAGAGGCTGCCCACGAGTGGGATATTGCGCAAGGAGGCAGCCATGGCCGGTGATACAAAGCCGGATGCAAATACGGTCACGCCCAATACTCCGGCTGCGATCGTCGCAGCTACAGCCTTGTGCCATCGCTTGTGCCGCCGACTGGAGCGCAAAGTTTGTTCCGTTTTCAATGTGTTTGGGGACGCCGGCAGAGAATCCAGTGTGGCATCAATCCGGTTACGCACGAGTTCAGACATCAGAGGACGCTCCTTCGCTTGGTTCTTTAATTCCTGATCGATATTAAACGGGTTTGACATGTAAGTTTACCTCCCGAAAATTTTTGAATTTCTGATATAACTCCTGCCTTGCCCGAGTAAGTCTCATTTTCACTGCACTTTCGGAAATATTGAGGGCATCGGCGACTTGACGCAGGGACAGGTCCTCAAAATAATGCAAAACGACAACAATTCGTTTCGATTCCTCCAGACGGTCTACCGCTTCTCGCATATCGACCTCATCGTAGGGACTGGAATGCTCCTGCTTATCTGAAGGTACTTCCGCATAAGCGGTGGAGAGAGAGCGGCGGGACAGCATCGTGTTACATTCATTGATGAGGATGCGAAACAGCCAGGTTTTGAAATACCGGGGTTCCCGGAGTGTATGCACCGATTTGTATGCGTTCAGGATTGTCTCCTGAATGGCATCGGCCACGTCCTCCTCTTTTCTCAGCATGGATTTTGCCGTATTGTACAAAGAGTTTTCAATGTCTCGAATAAGCCGGATAAAGGCTTCACGATCTCCTTGGATGGCCTGGTTAACGAGATCGGTTGAACCCATGGATAACAGCTCCTTTCGTATTGGAGGGATGAAGCCAGCACTTGGCTGGTTTTTCCCTAAGATTGGATGATTGACTTTTTCAAAAACAGCACTATAATAAACTTATATTCATAACACGGACTGTTACTGGGGAAACCAGGCATGACCGAATTCGATTGCTTTACTGTAATCGCTTTCGGTCTTTTTTTATTTTTGTTGGGGGGTGAGAACATTGAAGGTTATCAAGAAAGTAAACAATAACGTAGCCATCGCTATTAATGAACATAACGAAGAGGTTTTTGTCGTAGGTAAAGGGGTCGGATTTCTGAAAACTCCCTATGAGCTGACGGAGACGGACTTGGTGGAAAAAATATTCGTAGCACCAAAGAACATCCGGATGTATGATCTGCTGAACAGTATTCCGATTGAGGATATTTATCTCGCGGAGGAAGTCATTAAGCTGGGCAGTCAGATCCTGAATAAAACATTTAACCCGAATCTGCTTCTCACCCTGTCCGACCATATCAGTTTTGCATTAACCCGAACGAGAGAAGGTATCCGTATCAAAAATCCGCTGGAATGGGAAGTGCGGACACTCTATCCGGACGAGACCCGGGTGGGGGAGGATGCGCTGAAGCTGATTCAGGAAAAAACGGATATCGCTCTGCCAACAGCCGAAACAACACTGATTGCTCTGCATTTTGTTAATGCACAGGTGGGCTCTGGAGAGATGACGGATACCACGAAGGTAACCACAGTTACGGGCGAGATCCTGTCCGTGATCAAATATGCTCTCAAAATTGACTTTCAGGAGGATTCCATCCATTTCATGCGTTTTGCCACACATATCCGGTATTTCATTCTGAGGCAGATGAGCGGTAAATCGCTCAAAGACGAGAATGAATCTCTGTTCCTGATGGTGAAGGAGAAGTTTCCGAAAGAACTGGCTTGTGTGGAGAAGATTGCTGATTTCCTGAAAAATAATTACGGCTGGACCTGTTCGGATGATGAAAAATTATATCTGATCTTGCATATTCAACGATTGATCTCAAATGAACCAACGGAATGAACTAGTGAAGGAACTAACCGAATAATCCATATTGGACTGTTACTGATTCGATCAGGCATGACCAAGCGTAGGGAATGACGATTCCCCGGCTTGGTCATTTTTTATATATCCAATTTATTCATGTAGAGGAGAAGGGTCATGAACAACAAAGACTTGGCTAAAAACGTACTTGATCTCGTTGGCGGCGAGCAAAATATATCGGGTCTGACACACTGTGCAACCCGTTTGAGATTCGTATTAAAGGATGATAACAAAGCAGACCTCAAGGCGCTGGATCAGCTCGAAGGCGTGCTCAAGGCACAAAATTCCGGTGGACAGGTTCAGGTTGTTATCGGTGCCAAGGTAGATGCAGTCTATAGTGAAGTGAGAAATCTAACCTCTGACAAGATTGGCGAGCTTACGGAGTCTACAGACAGTGGACCGAAAAAGAGACGTAACCCCGTCAATGTAGTGCTTGAAACCATCGCAGGTATATTCACACCTGTTCTGCCAGCACTTGTTGGTTGCGGGATGATCAAGTGTTTGGCTACGGTTATAACTGCCATGGGTTACCTGGAAGGCTCCGGTTTCCTGACGATCATTAACATGATTGGGGACTGCATTTTCTACTTTATGCCATTCTTCCTGGCTGTTAGTGCAGCAAATCGTTTCAAAACCAATCCCTACTTGGCGGTAGCTCTTGCTGCGGGATTAATGCATCCAACCATTTTGAACGCTGCGGCTCAGATTGCTGAGACGGGTGTAAATAGTATCGATTTTCTCGGCATGCCGATTCTGCTTATGAAATATTCCTCTTCCGTCATTCCAATCATTTTGGCGGTATGGATTATGAGTTATGTGTATCCGATCGTCAATCGAGTGATTCCCAAGTTTCTGCAGGTCCTGCTTACCCCAATGATTGTTTTGTTTATTATGATTCCAGTGGAACTAATCGTGCTTGGCCCAGTAGGTTCATATATCGGTGACTGGTTGACCAATGGTATCAACTCATTGTTCTCAACCGCAGGTGTTCTTGCTGGTGCCATCCTTGGATTTTTCAAACCAATTATGGTCATGTTCGGTATGCACTATGCGATCATGCCGATTCAGGTTCAACAAGTGGCTACACTTGGTGCAACAGTGCTGTTACCAACAGCACTGGCAGCGAATTTGGCTCAGGCTGGAGCAGCCTTCGGTGTGTTTGTACTGACGAAGAGTAAAACGATGAAATCAGCAGCTGCTTCGAGTGGATTTACCGCTTTGTTCGGGATTACTGAGCCAGCGATCTATGGTGTTACGCTCAAATATAAACGTCCCTTTTTCGCAGGTTGCCTGGCAGGTGGATTAGTCGGTGGATTCTACAGCTTGGTGCATACAACAGCGAATGCAATTTCACTGCCAGGTGTATTGGCAATTGGCACGTATACATCAGATCGTTACATGTATGTCGTTATTGGTTGTATTGCCGCAGTTGTACTCGGGTTTGTGTTCACGCTGTTGGCGGGCATCAAGGAAGATACAGATGGAAATAAATCGCAGCAACAAGCTACGAATAAAGTAAATAGCAATCAAACAGCCGTTGCCACAGAGGCAACTACAGCGTCCGTATCATCACTGACATCCACGTCTTCTGACATGCTTATCGTTAGTCCAATGACAGGGGAGATCAAACCGATCTCTGAAGTGGAGGATCAAGCGTTTGCCCAAGAATTGATGGGTAAAGGCATTGCAATCGTTCCGACAGATGGCAAGGTATATGCTCCATTTGACGGGGTAGTCGAAGCGCTTTATCGCACCAAACATGCCATCGGATTGAAAGCTGCGAATGGTGTCGAGATCCTGATTCATATCGGAGTGGATACCGTCAGTCTGAAAGGGAAATATTTTAACGCCCATATCGAACAGGGACAGACAATCAAGGCAGGGGATTTATTGGTGGAGTTTGATCCGGAGGGCATTACGTCAGCAGGATATAACACGATTACATCGATTGTGGTAACCAACATGCAACAGTACGGAGATGTGCTGACTACAGCGACCAGCGGCCCGATCCGGGAGAGTGAACCTTTGATCAAGCTAATCCCCTAGAACCTTAGATAAGACCATTTAAATAACACGTATCTAACAGGAGGAAACTAAAATGACTCATTCTAATTTTCCAAAAGATTTTTTGTGGGGCGGGGCGCTTTCTGCCTGTCAGGCTGAAGGTGCTTATAATGTGGACGGCAAGAGTCTGACCATTCCCGAAGTGATGAAGTTTAACGAGAAGAACGACCGCAAGGTGACCAAACAGATCAGAGTGAATTGGGAGATGATAGAAGAGGCCCGGAACGACCCGGATACGGTTAAATATCCAAAGCGCCGGGGGATCGATTTCTATCATAACTTCCGTGAGGATATCGCATTATTCGCCGAGATGGGCTTCAAAGTGTTCCGTTATTCCATTTCTTGGGCCAGAGTATTTCCAGGTGGCGACGATGCCGCTCCGAACGAAAAGGCACTAGAGTTCTATGATCAGGTTATTGATGAATGTCTGAAACAGGGCATGGAGCCCCTGATCACCATTAGCCACTTTGATACACCGATTGTACTGATGGACAAGTTCGGAGGATGGTACAACCGCAAGCTGATCGATCTGTATGTGAACTATTGTGATGTGCTGTTCAATCGCTACAAGGGCAAAGTGAAATATTGGGTGACGTTCAACGAGATCAACATGAGCGTGAAGGCATCTGCCAAGACGCTGGGAATCATTGATTATGATGCACCGAATTATGAGGAAATGCTGTTTCAGGGATTGCATCATCAATTTGTAGCTGCGTCCAGAGCAACCAAGATGGCCCATGAGATTGATCCGAATAACCAGATCGGAAGCATGGTGGCATATTTTACAACGTACCCATACACATGCAAGCCGGAGGATGCACTTCAGATGCAGCAGGATGATCAGATGAAAAATCAATTCTATCTGGATGTGCTCAATAAAGGCGAGTACCCTTATTATAGTAAAACGTATTTCAAAAACAAGGAGATCCGGTTGAACATCGAGGACGGCGATCTGGATAACATTCGCGCACATACGGCTGACTTCGTGGGGATGTCGTATTACAACTCCATGATTTCCAGCAGTGATACCGAACAACTTGAATTAACAGCCGGGAACGTACACAGTGTCTACAAAAACCCGCATTTGCCTGCAAACGAGTGGGGTTGGCAGATTGATCCCATTGGCCTGCGGTATACGCTAAATCTCGTCTATGATCGGTATCAAAAACCGGTCTTCATCCTGGAGAACAGCTCAGGCTTCTACGACAAGCTGAATGAGGACGGAACGATCAACGATCCCTACCGGATTGATTTCCTGAGCAAACATATCGAACAGATGGGACTCGCCATTGCGGATGGCGTCGAAGTGTTGGGTTACACGATGTGGGGGCCGATCGACATGATCAGTTCAGGGACTTCCGAGATGAGCAAACGGTACGGATTTATCTACGTGGATCAGGATGACTATGGCAATGGTACGCTGAAAAGATATCGGAAGGATTCGTTCTTCTGGTATCAGAATGTGATCCGTACCAACGGAGCAGAACTGTAACAGGTCATGAATATTCTGGGCCGAATCAAAAAAATCCCTGGCGGCTTGCTGATTGTTCCTATGCTTGCCGCCGCGGTTATCAACACGATTTTCCCGTCGTTCTTTCAGATCGGAGATCCAACAACAGCGCTGTTCACATCGAAAGGTACCATGGTGCTGATTGGCATGATTTTGCTCGTGTCTGGCACACAGCTCAATCTGTCACAGCTTCTGATGACCTTGAAGAGAGCAGGAGTACTCTGTATTTCACGTATTCTCATCAGCTGCCTGTTCGGCTGGGCATTTGTACACTTTTTTGGCATTAGTGGGGTTGGAGGCGTGTCTGCAGTAGCTTTCATCGCCGTTCTGACCAGTTGTAATCCAGGGTTATATCTGGCCTTGATGAACACGTACGGAGATGATGTGGATCGTGCTGCGTTTGGCATTCTGAATCTGATTGCCGTACCGGTTATTCCGGTCATGATATTGAATTCGGCAAGCGGTGTTGGTATGGATTACCTTAGTGTTCTTGCTACGCTAGTACCTTTTTTTATCGGCATACTTCTTGGTAACCTGGATCGCAACATACAGAAGATGTTCGCTCCGGGAACACTGATTCTGCTGCCTTTCCTGGGTACAAGCTTTGGGTCGAATATTGATCTGCGTATTGCATTTCAATCCAGTCTATCCGGCTTATTGGTCACGGTGTTATTTTTACTGATCTGCATGCTGCCGCTCATTGGAATTGATCGCACGATATTAAGACGGCCCGGTTACGCAGCGGCTGCGACATGTTCGGTTGCTGGATTGTCCATGGTGGTACCATCGATGGCTGCCGGGTTCAATCCGGCGTATGCGCCTTATGTGGACACCGCTATCGCTCAGATTGCGTTTGCCGTGATCCTGACGTCGGTGACCGTGCCTTATATCGTGAAGCGTCTGGCTGGAGGAACAACGACGGAAGTTTCTGCATCAACAAATCACTAGAAAAAACAGCATGTGTTCTGTCAGGTCATGACGGATCACATGCTGTTTTGCTTTGTACATCTATATGTTACAGACCAAGCAATTGTTTAACACTTTCAGCTACCGCTTTGCTGGATTGCGGATTCTGTCCTGTGACTACGCGGCCATCAGTTGTGACATAGGAACTGAATGCAGCAGCTTTATCGTATTGTGCAGCGCGTTCTCTCAAAGCATCTTCCAACAGGAAAGGAACATACTCGGTTTGTTGAGCCAATGCTTCCTCTTCATTCGTGAAGCCGGAAACCGTTTTGTCGTTGATCAAAAGCAGGCCGTTGGACAGCTTCACGTTCAGCAGGGCTGTAACCCCGTGGCACACGCCGGATACAACGCCACCTTTTTCATAGATTTCACGAGAAAGCTCTTGAAGTTCCGCATTGTCCGGGAAATCCCACATCGTACCGTGACCGCCTGTGAAGTAGATTGCATCGTAGTCGCTCGCGTTTACTTCGCCAGGTTTCAACGTGTTCTTCAATTGGTTCATGAATGTTTCGTTCTCAAAATAGGTTTTGGTGCTCTCATCCAGGGAGTCACCGAGACTTTTCGGATCAAGAGGTACGTTACCCCCTTTAGGGCTAACCAGATCGATCTGAACATTGTCATTACGGTCAAACTCTTCAATAAAGTGAGTTGCTTCGCTCAGCCACAAGCCGGTAGGTTCGTCCTTCGTTGCGTATTTATCTACATTTGTTAGAACAACCAGTATCTTTTTCATATAAAAACCTCCCGTAAAGTGTATAACATCAATTTATATTAAATATCACAAAATTAAATTGTGTAAAATCTATTATTTAATATAACATAACCATTTTCTAAAGTAAAATCATGAACGTATCTTCGATCTCTATTGTTACTTTCAAGCGTAGGCGTAAAGAACAATCTAGTAGTAGTAAATATGCCCTTAAGAATGCACGTTTACTTATAATTTTCTTTTTAATTTACTCAATTTGTAAGCGAAGGTAGGCATGTGTAAGGGTTATCAAAATTAATTCAAATTTGATGTTAATTTGATTGTACATCTAGGTCTTTTGATATAAGATGTCGAAAGAAACTACATTATAATGGTACATATTACATATCTAATCGGGGGAAATTGAACAATGAAACGTACAGGAAAATTCGTCACTTCAACGATGGTTGCTGCTATTGCAGCTGTGTCAATCGTGTCTTCAGCCTCGGCAAGCACAATCTCTAATTCGAATATCTCTAGTATTTCTATGGCTAATATTCAAAGTATGGATATCGAAACTGCTTTGATGTTGGTTCAACAAGAACGCACCAAATTATTGGATGCCCAATTGCAGACACAAATTCAGGAAGTACAGAACCGTAACAATTATATTGCAGATTTGAATGCACAATTGTCGATAGCTCAACAAAACGGGGATGAAGCAGCTGTTCAGAAGCTGAAAGGTCAAATTGATGCTGCGAGCAATTCCCAGCAGATGGACATGCTTCGTCTGCAGTCCATGTCCAACAAGCGCAATGAAGCGTTTGATGTCATGACGAACTTTGTCAAAAAAATGCAGGATTCAAGATCATCCATCATCGGTAACATGCGTTAAGAACGGATGATTAACTGCAACAACACAAAAAGAGCGAAGCCGGAATTTAAATTCCGAAACTTCGCTCTTTTTGTATTTCTCTTTTTCTATGATATATCTCATCTAATCCCAAGTTAGCCCGACCAGTCACGACGCCGAGTGAACAGATCCTGCAACTCATCCGTCGACAATTCGGTAATCCAGTTCTCGGAGCTTGTGATGATGTTATCGCTGAGCTGCTGTTTGCTCTCCAACATCTCGTCGATCCGCTCCT
This sequence comes from Paenibacillus sp. FSL K6-4396, assembly GCF_038002525.1. Classification (NCBI taxonomy): domain Bacteria; kingdom Bacillati; phylum Bacillota; class Bacilli; order Caryophanales; family Paenibacillaceae; genus Paenibacillus; species Paenibacillus sp. FSL K6-4396. The sequence continues at coordinate 295,059 of NZ_JBBOCR010000001.1, forward strand.
CCAATGTACCAAGAGAGATGAACTTATGCACCTGAACATCCTTCGTCTGACCCATCCGATAAGCCCGGTCGGTAGCTTGATTCTCAACAGCCGGGTTCCACCAGCGGTCAAAATGGAACACATGATTGGCTGCGGTCAGATTCAATCCCACACCGCCAGCCTTGATGGACAGAATGAAGACGGATGGTTGCTTATCCTCAGGCAATGTACGGGACTGGAATTCCTCAATCATGCGATCTCGCGCCGTTTTGGACGTACCCCCGTGCAGGTACAATACAGGCTCCTGCAACTCCTGACGCAGTACTTGTTGCAGCATCTGTCCCATACCAATGTATTGGGTGAAAATCAGGCATCGCTCGCCTTCGTCCCTTAATTCCCGGACAAGCTCCATCAGTCGTTCCAGCTTTGCGGAGCGGCTGATCAGCATCGCCATATCTTGCGGGCTGTACACGTCATAAGCAGATTTCAGTGCACCGTCTTCGGGCAGTTCCTCCGGCAAAGCTTCTTTTGTCAGCAGCAGAGGGTGATCACACAACTGTTTAAGCTGGGTTAACGCCGATAGAATGGCACCTTTGCGCTTAATGCCTTCCAGCTCTTTCATTTTATCCATCAGGGCCTGTACGGACTGGTCATACAATGCACTTTGTTCGCCCGTAAGATGAATGTAAGTCTTCATCTCGTTTTTGTCCGGCAGATCAAGCTGGATATTAGGATCTTTTTTCTTACGGCGTAGCATGAATGGTTTCACCAATTGCTGCAGATCCTGCATCCGTTGCTCGTCCTTGTCTTTCTCTATGGCACTGATGAAGCGAGTCTGGAATGCCCGGGCGTTGCCCAGATATCCTGGATTGATAAAGTCATAGATCGACCACAGCTCGGACAACCGATTCTCGATCGGCGTACCTGTCATGGCAATGCGGTGTTTCGCCGGGAAACTGCGAACAGCCAGGGACTGTTTGGTCTGGGCGTTTTTGATATTCTGTGCTTCATCGAGACAGATGCATGACCAGGTATAGGTTTGTAACATCTCCTGATCCAGTGTAGCCGTAGCAAAGGACGTGATAATAATATCCACCTGCTCGGTCTGCTCCCGGAATTCTTCTCCACTTAATCGGCGTGCGCCATAATGCAGACTGACATTAATGGAGGGTGCGAAGCGGCTAATTTCCTTTTGCCAGTTGCCCAGTACGGAGGTTGGGCAGATCAGAAGTACCGGGGCTTGTCCCGGCTTACGTGGTTCATGATCCTTGATGTGTAACAGATACGTGATGAACTGAATGGTTTTCCCGAGACCCATATCATCGGCAAGACATGCCCCAAGTCCGAATCTGCGCAGGAAACCAAGCCATGCAAAACCTTCCTTCTGATACGATCGCAGCTCGGCATGAAGCCCTGTCGGAATGGGCAGGGAAGGTGCGCCGCCTTGTCCGCCCCCGAGTTGTGCAATAACCCGGTTCAGGTGCTCATTCAGTTCTACTTCCAGCCGAATGTTCTGATCATCCTGTGGTTGCTGGTCTTCCTCGGTTTGTTGTCCTTCCTTCCATTTCTGGTTGCGATATTCTCGTTGCTCATTATGCAGCAGATGCAGGTGTAGAATATCCTGGAATGAGAGTCCCTGTTCCCGATCTACACCGCCCATGGCACGACGTATCTGTTCTAGCAGGTCGGGGTCGAGAGGAACCCATTCTCCACGGAAGCGAACCAGTCGTTCATTACGGGCAACAAGGTCGGCGAATTCATCTTCGCTAAGATCCGTGTCACCAATCGCAATGCGCCAGTCAAAATGAATAATCGAGTCCAGTCCAAAGAACGACTGTCCCCGTTCACTGCCTTCCTCCGGCTGCACCTTAGCACGCAGCTTTGGTTTCTTCTTACGGGCTGCTTCCCACCAACCAGGCAGCAGAACTTGCCAGCCCGCTGCGAGCAACCTGCCGCTATCCTGCGTCAGGAACTGCCAGGCTTCCTGATCTCCCAAAGGATCACTCAGCACATCCCGACTACCACTAATGGAGCTTCCAAGACGGGGCAGATGTGCACGCAGCTGATCCAGCCATCCGGCGGAGCGATCCAGAATGAACGGTGTCCATACCTCTGGCCATTCGCCTTCAAGTCTGCCGCGTGAATCCAGCATGACGGGCACCAATACAGCGGCATCCAGCTTGTTCTGCAACACCAATCGCAGCCGCCAAGATGGCTCATCCTCGTCCGGCTCCTGCAATTGCAGCATGGGTCTGAATGGTGCGGCATCTGCTTTCCAGCCAATGGATACGAGCCAGGACTGAGCATCCATCCCGGCTGTCTTGGGTAGAGTGCCGCGCTCTGGGAACAACTGCGGGAATTCACGCCGCAGATCGGTTGCCGCTTCCTCCGAACTGTACCAGCGCTGGAACACAAAGGCGGAGTAGGCCGCCCCGAGTCCCTCGGCATAACTCTCGTCGGTCTGTTGAATCGCCTTGGTAAGCGATGCCCGCTCCTGCTTTTTCAAGCTATCCGGGTCCCAGGTCCACTGAAGCTGTCCTGCACGGTAGGCCTCGAAGCTAGGTACGTATTTGCGTTTTTCGATAGATGCCGCGAGCGCGGGAGCCAGTCGAATCAGATGTTCCGCTTGTTCGCCCCACTTCCATTCAATATGAAGCAGAGTATGCATCTCGGCAAAAAAGGGAATCACTTCTTCCGCAGGCAGAACAACCAACTCAATCTCCTCAATCTGCCGAACTTCCAGTTCGGTCCCGTAGAAGGAAGGCGCATGCCAAGCGAACAATCGCTGCTTAAGCGACTGTCCCGGTACAAAGTGGTGTGTGTTGAGTGCTCCGTAAAACAAAGCATCGCCATATCCGGTTAAAGCGACGTGAACCTCAATCGTTTCAGTGTAAGGATGAATTAAGCTCATGAGATCAGTTTACCTTTCCGAAGCTCTTCCTGCAGGGCGCGCAGCCGACTGTTACGAACGGCGAGTGTGGTGATGAATTGCTCCCAGTGCGCTTCTTGCTTCATTTTTTTATAGATTTTGGACAGACGTTTCAACAGCTTCACCGCTGCTTTGTATCCGTCCCTGTTTTTGTGTCCGATATAACGCTCCACTGCCTGATGATAGAAGGGAAGCAGCAGCTCAGGTGCATCTTTTTCGATTGGTTGCAGCATCGCTACGCGGAATTCGAGAGGTTCCGTTCCCGTACTCAGCTGAAAATCAATCCATCTGCGCCACTGTCCACGCGAATGCATAGCATCCTCGTAGGCGGGGCGGGAGTGGGGAAGCATACTGACAAGCGTGTCCCACATACGGTTCTCTGCATCGGGCAGATGTTGAATGGCCGTATCCCATAGATGCATGTAATCATTCAAAGGTGTATTACGCCGATTCGCCAGAAGGGGGCCAAGTTGTACCAACCAATCCCCAAGTCGCTTCCATTCAGCCGAATCTGCGAGTACATGGAGAAAATGCAACAGTTGTTCTGGGGGGAAGCCGTAGGCCGAGCTTCCATGGATGAGTCGCTGCCATGCCTGATCATCTTGCCCCAGATGGAAGTGCATCCAGCTCTGCGCGAGTATGAGTGGTAAAGGCAGTGTTACGGCTTTGCCTGGTCTATCACTACTACTTCCATTATTTTGAGCGCTACCCAAGACACTCCCACCTGACTGGGAAGGTGACGAAGCGGCGGTTATATTGCGTTCTATATCATCTAAGATGGCCTGTTCCGACACTAACATGTCCCGCGACCCTTGCAGCTCAGGTACGATCCAGTTCAACCACAGTTGTCGATAGATCGGAGTGAAGAACATCATGCTGGCTGTCTCAGGCATCATCTGTTTGCGTAAATAAGCTGAGGTTTCAGACAGTCTGTTCCAAAGTTGTTCAAGCTTGTTTCCCTTTAGACCTGACAGGTCTAGTGGATGGTTAAAGATCCGTTCAATGTCTTTCTGAAGTGCATCCACCGCGAGCTGGGCAGGGTAGCTCAAGTACACGGGGGTATGAGTGATTGAATTACGAGCCGGCGGCACGCAGAATCGGATGAGGTGCAACTGCACATGTAGTTCAAAAAGTTGGTCCATTGCAGCGGACAGCCTTGGTTTAATGGCATACAGCTCGTCCGTTGCTTCCTGTACGTAGGATGTGCTTGCTGTGCCAGTACCCAGCCGTCTCAGACAGGAGTGGAATAGTTCGTGCCATTCCGAGATTTCGAGATCAGCAAGCTCTGTTGCACGTTCCTTGATCTGGCTGTATTGGTTGTCCGGAATGTCCATATCCTGTTGTTCATCGGCATCTGCATAGCTGGATATTCCTGCGGACATGGCCCCGACGGGTTTGGTCGTTTGTTTGAGTGCAGTACTGGAGTGCGCATTCACAATCGCATGCACAGGTCGCTCCAGTTGCTCGGCATAACTCATTAATACAGCCGTCATATGTTTGCATACGGAACTCACCGGGCAGGTGCAATGACTTGTAGTCAGGGATTGCATGCTTAGTGTGACCTCGTACTCTTCCGATCCTTGTACAACGGCCGAGATCCCTTGTTGTTCGGAATAGGTTAATGGTCCGACACGTTTCTGTTTATAATATTGGAATCCGCGCATGATCGTCAGGTTATTAAAATGCTCTGCAACCTGCCTGATCAACTGTTGCCACTGCGCATCATCCATCCTCATGTTATTCGGTATGTTCATCATTCCATCTCCTGGGGTAAACATAGGTTCAGTAATCACCACGTCTATGACGTGATGTTGTAAATTTGTTGTATCCATCATATCAGTTATGAGCCAATCCGTGCATGGGTTATGAAGAATTTGAAGTTATTTTAGACCAACTGGAATCAGGATGAACACGTCGGTTCTGCTGGCGGACGGAATGCATGATTGCACCATATTGTGTATGCTTATGGTATGTATTCCTTTCAGGAACGATGCAGGCCGGGGAAACGGCCATATTACACACAACAGGAGAGAGCATATGAAAATACTTACGTTAAACACACACGCTTGGGCGGAAGAGGATCAACTGAACAAGATCAGTCAACTGGCTGATTTTATTAATACACATCAATTCGATGTAATCTCCATGCAAGAGGTTAACCAGTCCATGCAGGAAGCGGTGCTTTCTGAAGAAGAACTGAAGATATATTATGCTACTGAACCCGATGCTGTGATAAAAAAAGACAACTATGCCTACGTCCTGCTTCAGCAGCTGACAGAGCAATATTACTGGACGTGGATTCCCGCGCATGTTGGGTTTCAAAAATACGATGAAGGATTGGCGATCCTTAGCCGGACGCCGATTAAGCAGGCTTTTGGGGAATACGTGTCCCACATGCGGGATTATAACAACTATCGTACACGCAAGATTGTGGGAATTCAGACGGTCGTCCAAGGTGAAGCAACCTGGTTTGTGAACGGACATTATAACTGGTGGGATGATGCGCAGGAACCTTTCAAGGGACAGTGGGAGTTGACGGAGAGCAAGCTTGCCCCCTACATGGACCAGCCGTTATATATAATGGGTGATTTCAATAATGTCGCGGAAGTGCGTGGTGAAGGCTATGATTATATGATGAGCAAAGGCTGGAATGACCTGTACACCACAGCATTGCAAAAGGATGAAGGAGCAACCGTGGTGAAGGCCATTGCCGGCTGGGCAGATAACAAACGCGATCTTCGGATCGACTATATTTTCTCCAATCGTCCGATTCAGGCTAAATCTTCTACCGTGGTCTTGAATGGTAAAAACGGACGGGTAGTGTCTGACCATTTTGGCGTCGCTGTAGAGATATAACAGCCGTGTGAGCATAAACCGTAAAGGTGATATCACCGCAACTACGAAACAAAGCCTCCGCTGACTTCCTGTAAAGGGAAGTCAGCGGAGGCTTTTCACATTCTAAATCATTTGTTATGTACATTTCATATCGTTTGTTCTTTCTGTTGTGGAACTCTATTGTTATTCGAGCGCCAGCATCTGATGTACGAACTTTTTCAGATTCGCGCTTGTCTCACTAAGCTGTTCGATACTTTCCATGAACTCGGTAACAAGCTTGGCCTGATCCACTGTTGCGGTTGTAATCTGACCGATCTCCTGCTCCATATGTTTCATGGAATCTTGCACGCTACCTAGGGACGATTCGATATCAGCTGCTGCTTGTTTCGTATGATCCGACAGTTTACGTACTTCACTGGCCACCACACCGAATCCGGCCCCCTGATCGCCCACACGGGCTGCCTCTATCATGGCGTTTAGTCCAAGCAGATTGGTTTGTTCCGATACTTCACGAATGACGTTTGTTACTTTACTTACACTGACCGAGTTCTCTGAAGCTTTTTTGGAATTGCGCAGAATCTCTTCCGAGGTCGCAGAGAGTTCTTCGGAATGTGCAGCAATCTGCTGAATGCCGCCGACGAGCGCATTAATGGTTGTTTCGTTTTCACGGATCAGCGTTTCCAGTGTCATGTGACTATCCAGTGCGTAGTTCACACCCAATATACCCACGACCTGATCGTTCTCTTTAATAGGGATTAGAATGGCATCAAAAGGTCTGCCTTGCAGATCACCAGGCATGCGTGCCACGGTACGGGAATCTCTGTTAGTCAGCATTTTGAAATGTTTATAATCATCATGCAGCTCATCCCCAACCTTCACGCCAATCTCCAGACTTTTTGCTTCGGAAAAATACAATACTTTCTCATGATCATTAATGGATATGGATATGTCGTCACGGAACATTTGGCTAACAAAAGGCATAGCATTTACCAGAGATTCAAGAGTATTCAATGTGCATCTTTCCTTCCCGATACAAAAAGTGGAATTTTTCAATCTATATAAGTTGAACTAAAGATATATTCACACGTACACTCCGATGACAGAATAACCTTCCAATCGCTGTTATCCCCAGATTTTTTTGATTCCCTTTTCTCAAGGGAAAAATCCGGTGATAGCGTATGCTTACGATGCAGCTTTCTTTCAGAAAGCTTTTAGGCGAACGCTTCGCTTTTTCAGTTTTTTCTGTCCTCTACGTTTCTGTGTAAATGATTAGTTCAACATATATAGTTTCTATATCGGTAACATTTTCCGTTTTTTTGAATTAATGTCCCAATGAAGGTGTAATTGGCGAAGGAAAAACCAAATCTTCTGATTTTTTGTAAGCGTAATCAAAAATCTGTAGCCACCACCGAACATGTCAGTTATACTGGGATTATTATTCGGCTATTCAGAAGATAACCAAGGGACATACCTATTTCCCGGTAAGGGATTACCCACCTAGGTTAAGCGCTATACTTTATTACTGCATATTAGTTTGGTGCTCCAGTGTGGATGGTATGAATGTTATGATATAAGACTTTATTTCAACGGGAGAAGGATGTGTGCCATCGATGACGACCTATTTCAGTGAACCACAGAGCATGTATTACCGATTTGGAGAAGATCAGGATCAGGTGTTGAAGGTACTGGCCGAGAGGTATATTGGAGCCAATGCACAGGCTGATTTTGTATATCGGGTATTCCAGAAGTCTGGTATTTTGCAAAATGAAAAAGGGCTTTATGATCTGAATTTAGGTAAACGCTTTCCTGATGCGTCTAAAGACCATATATCCTACGCAGCTGCATTGGTTTGGGGGGACGAGGACCGGAATTTGGACGTGTTGGTCCGCTGTTATGGGCCTGTTCGTTTCTATTTCAATGAGCAGTTGGTCTATCGCTCTACCGTAATGGATGAGATTAGTCCAGACGCAACGGTTAAGCTCAGCATCGATATCAAGCCTGGTTGGAACACCATTTGGCTGGAAATGAAAAACACCCCTGCCGGATTTGGCTGCCAATTTGGGTCAGATGAAGGAAAAGTGCGCATTTTGAATGTATTTGCTCCATTTCAGGAGAGACAGGGGCAAGCGGGGTGGGTGTTCTCCCAACCGAACCCAGCCACGAGTAAACAACCGGACCTGCTTGGAAAAGAATCAGACTACAGCTTGAACTGGCTGCCTGAGACAGGCTGGTCTGATGAAGATAAAACCAAGCCAGCTTTCGAACGAATATACGGAAATCTTCCTGGAAAGCATGCTTATGCCTGGACCCATCTGAACAATAATGATTCAACCGGGAGTCCGGTGCGATTGTCAGGACAATCTTCGGGTTCTCTGAGTATTTGGATTGGCGGCAAGCCTGTGGCGCAAGTGAAGGAGCCGGGTTCGTTCGAAGCGGATATACCAGTCTCCTTTGGACGGAGTAACCTGATTGTCCGAAGTGAATGCAATGATACGGCGGCGGGACCGTGGCATTTTAATTTGAACGCAACCGTGTCGGGCAAGCCGATCTCACTGGAACTTCCTCAGCGTGTGCACGGTGCTAATGGAGAGTCTTGGTTATATGTCGGCCCTTTTGAATCGGGGGTTGAACCGGAATTGCAGGATCTGACCCGAACGGACCGAGTGTATCTAACGGGGCAAGGACAGACATATTGGCGCTTGGATCGACCGGATGCCTGGATCAGACCCTATTATGAAAATGCCATGTTAAGCAACAAATGGACAGTGGGCAGTGTGACTAATTATGGTCGCTGGGACTATCCATTGGGTGTCACTGTATATGGTCTATTACGGACTGGGCGTTATTTGCAGAGACCAGACATTACACGTTATGCGGCTGAGCATGTGCAGGCATGTACCCAGATGTATGAGTACTCTTTGTGGGATCGGGAGCAGTATGGTTTCCCGGCAGTTAATCAACAATTGGTCATGCTGAAAATGCTGGATAACTGCGGTTCTTTTGGTTCAGCCATGCTGGAAGCGTATTCAGAGTGTCATGAACCAACGTTTCTTCCGATTGCTGAACGGATTGCGGATTTCATGCTTTCCCGTTTGGAACGACAGGAGGATGGGGCATTTTATCGCACATGTGTAGGGGAGTATGCCGAGAATACCATGTGGGCAGATGATCTTTATATGAGCACGCCGTTTCTCGTTCGTTATGCACGGGTGACAGGCAACTCAACCGCATTGGATGAAGCCGCTAGACAATTTTCACTGTATCGGAAGTATCTGTTTATGCCTGAGTTCAAGATCATGTCCCATGTGTATGATTTCAAATACGGACAGGCAACGCAGATTCCATGGGGACGGGGAAATGGCTGGACACTGTTTTCCTTGACGGAGGTATTGGAAGCTTTGCCAGCAGAGCATCCTGAGCGCCCAGCCTTAATAGATTTCTTCAATGAACTGTGTGAAGGGTACGTAGCACTTCAAGGGGAAAACGGCTTATGGCATCAGGTGTTGAATGTTCCACAGACGTATGAAGAAGCCTCCTGCACGGCGATGTTTGCCTATGGTTTTGCGAGAGGTGTGCGTTTTGGCTGGTTCAAAGACCCTGAAGTTTATGTCACAGCTGCCGAGCGGGCTTGGAAAGGACTCATCTGCAAAGCCATTGATCGTCAAGGGAATGTGCATGGCGTGTGCAGCGGTTCGAGATATGCGTTTACGGCAGAGTATTATGATCAGGACTTGCGTACCGTCACCAATGACAATCACGGAATAGGCATTATGATGCTGGCAGGAACCGAAGTGGCAAAAATGAAGAAACATCTGGCTGAACACAGGGTGTCTTCACCTGCCGTCTCACATTCCTGACAGACCACTGAGGTCTGATGTTCATACTTTCGTTCCATATCAACCCGCTATCTTCTTCTCACGTATCATGCATGTATACCCGTAATCATAACGATACGGGAACGGAACCGCCGGGAATATCATTCCTGGTGGTTTTTGATTCCTGTAACTCCTTACTTTTTTGACAGGAAAGCTTACTTTTGTTTATGTCATGCGCAGCAATGGACCGATACAATAGGTTTTGTAAGCGATTCCATAAATGCAAGAAGGGGAGGAAATTCATTTATGATGATTACAAAAAAGTGGGTAACCCTGTTCTGCCTGTCCCTGTTATTGTTCGCTACAGCCTGTTCTGGAGGGGCCACCGATACACCATCTTCTTCTGGAGAAGCAAGTGGAAATGAAGGAGATTCATCAGGCAAGATTGAATTGCGCATGACCTGGTGGGGATCACAGACTAGACATGATCTGACGATCAAAGTCATCCAACTATTTGAAGAGAAACATCCGGGAATCACCATTAAACCTGAATATTCCGGTTGGGACGGTTACTTTGACAAGTTGACTACACAGGTAGCCGGTTCGAATGCACCTGATATCATCCAGATGGATTACGCCTTTCTGACTGACTTTGCCCGGCGTGGGGCCTTGCTTGACCTGACCACGTTTGCAGAGAGCAAAGAGCTGCGGACAGAGGACCATGATCAGAGCATGATTACAGCCGGATCAATTGACGATAAATTATATGCGATTACCCTCGGAGTTAACGCACCGGGTGTCATCTATGATGCCACCGTATTCCAGGAATTAGGAATCGAAGAACCACAAGAGAGCTGGACATGGAAGGATTTTGGGGATATTGCGACCAAGATCGCCGCAGCCAAAGGTGAGGGGTTCTATGGATCAGCAGACATTTCCGGTACAACGAACATGTTTGAAGTGTTTATCCGGCAATCCGGAAAAGGATTGTTCGACGGTGGCACAATGACAGCTACCAGCGAGGAGCTTCAGCAGTGGTTCGATATGTGGAGCGCGCTACGCGAGAATGGTGGAGTGACCACAGCGGAGATAACGGCATCTACAACCAATGCGCTGGAGACACGCCCGATCTCGCTGGGTACAGCTGCGATGGATTTTGCATGGTCTAATCAATTGCTGACATTCCAGCAGGTGAACAAAAACCAGGATCATAAGCTTGGCATCCAAGTGCTTCCGCATGGTGTAGGTGAAAAGCAAATCGGTGAATATCTGAAACCAGGCCAGTTCCTCTCCGGTTATGGCAAAACCAAACATCCAAAGGAAGTTGCCATGTTCATCGATTTCATGGTCAATGATCCAGAAGCAACCGCTATTCTTGGTTCTGAACGTGGGGTGCCAGTCAATTCCAGCATTCGTGAACAGATGCAACCTACGCTGCCGGAAGCGGAGCAAACCATTTTCAAATTTATCGATACTGTGTCGAAGAACTCCAGCGAGATTGACCCGCCATACCCGCAAGGATTTGCTGAAGTGGACACAAGTTTCAAGAGCGCAAGCGAGCAGATCGCCTTCGGTCAAGGCAGTACTCCGGATGTGATTGCCCAGTTTATTGAAGGAGCCAAGGCTACGCTTGGATCGAGTCAATAATGATTGAAACTGTCTCACACTTCTAATTCTGCGGGGAGGTTGCGAAGATGACGACATCACAGGTCAGTCAAGCCCGAATCGAGCGTGTAACTACCCGGCGGGTAAAACGGAGATATGCGCATAATGGAGCCGCACTTCTGTTTCTCGCCCCATGGCTTGTCGGATTGTTATTCCTTACCCTAGGTCCAATGTTGGTATCGTTATACATTTCGTTCACCGATTACAGTATCCTGGCCGCCCCTTCCTGGGTCGGTCTGGACAACTACACCACGATGTTTACATCGGATAAACTGTTCACCCAGTCGCTCAAAGTCACCTTCACGTATGTCGCTGTATCCGTACCGGTCAAATTGATTTTCGCGCTGCTTGTAGCGATGTTGCTGAACAAAGGGATTCGAGGACTCGGTATTTACCGTACGGTGTATTACATCCCGACATTGCTTGGAGGTAGCGTGGCGATTGCAATGTTGTGGCGTAAAATGCTGGGTGGGGACGGGCTACTCAATAGTGTGCTTGCCATGGTAGGCATTAAAGCTCCCGATTGGGTTGCGAATCCGAAGTATGCCCTGTACTCCATCGTCCTGTTATCCGTATGGCAGTTCGGATCGTCGATGATTATTTTTCTGGCTGGCCTGAAGCAGATTCCACCCGAGTATGATGAAGCCTCAGCGGTAGATGGTGCAGGTCCTTTACGGAGATTCTTCTATATAACGTTGCCGATTCTGTCACCTGTCATCTTCTTCAATCTCGTGATGCAGCTGATTACGTCGTTTCAATCGTTCACGCAGGCTTTTGTTATCAGTAACGGTAGCGGAGGGCCAGTGAATTCAACCTTAATGTACTCTCTGTATCTGTACAAAAAAGGATTTTCATTCTTTCAGATGGGCTACGCTTCCGCGATGGCCTGGGTGCTGGTCATCCTGATTGGCGTATTTACATTGCTCGTATTCCGCAGCAGCAAGCTGTGGGTGCACTATGAGGATGGTGGGAAATCATGATTGGACAACGGAACTCTACAGCATGGGTCGTCGGCAAACATGTGTTGATCTCAGGCATCGCCTTTATCATGCTCTACCCGATCCTCTGGATGCTGGGCAGCTCATTCAAACCGGGACATATGATCTTTACAGAGACCTGGTTCTGGCCACAGGAATGGAATTGGCAAAATTACATGAATGGCTGGTCGGGTATTCAGGGCAATCCATTCTCCCGCTTCCTGACCAACTCTGTCATCCTGTCGCTTGGAGCTGTGCTGGGCAATGTGATTTCCTGCTCTATGGCGGCGTATGCGTTCGCTCGGCTGAATTTTCGTTTCAAAGCTATCTGTTTCGGCCTGATGCTTATGACAATCATGCTGCCCCATCATGTGACGCTGATCCCGCAGTATATCCTTTTCAACCACCTGGAGTGGGTGAATACGTATCTGCCGCTTGTCGTGCCAAAATGGTTGGCGACTGACGCCTTCTTCATTTTCCTCATGGTACAGTTCTTCCGGGGATTGCCCAAAGAGTTGGATGAGGCGGCCACCATCGATGGATGCGGTCCTGTGAAAATATACACCAAAATCATCATTCCACTTGCTTTCCCAGCGCTGGTTACCACGATGATCTTTACGTTCTTGTGGACATGGGACGACTTCTTCAGTCAGTTGATCTACCTGAGTGACGTGAGCAAATACACCGTGCCGCTGGGTCTGCGTTTGTTCCTTGATTCCAGCTCTCAATCCGATTGGGGTCCGATGTTTGCCATGTCGGTGTTGTCACTGGTGCCATGTTTTATCGTATTTATCGTGTGTCAAAAGTACTTCGTGGAAGGAATCGCGACCTCTGGGCTCAAAGGGTAATTCCAAGACGAAACGAGTTGATTTTTCCATGGGGAAAGGAAGATGGTCTTCATTCATTAATCAAAAGCTGCAACAAAGCAAGCTCTCCACGTTGATGGTGACTTGCTTTATTGCGTTTAACCTCCTGCTCGTCTCGGTTGTGGTCTGGCTGGCATATCAGTCTTTCTCCACGGTCACATTTGCCGAGATTAGCAAAGCACGTCTGGCTCTTCTGAACGAAAGCACACGTCGGGGATTTGATTTTATCACAGGGGTAACTGGAACCGCTTATGCCTTGGCAAGCAATCGGGAACTGTCCAGTCTGCTCGAAACGGCTGATACGGGCAGGCTTGCACAGATTCACCAGCGGAGAGAGGTCTCTCGAATTCTGGAACATACCATGGTCGTGAGTGAAGGCATCACTTCCATTGAACTGTATACGGATGCCTTTAATGAAGTGACAGTGACTATGGCTGATCGCATATTTCCGGTGGACACCATCGCACATGACTCTTGGTTTGCTACGCTGGAAAAGGCTGATGCGGCTTGGGTTCCGCTGCGTGAGAACGAATCAGGCCAATCCCTGGTCGGATACGCCCAACGGATTTTCGACAGTCGTGGAGGGACGGTTGCCTATGTGCTCATTCGACTGAGCAGAGCGGACATCGTACGCAGGTTTGCCGATGTACCCATGGTGCTTGATGGAAAAGTCCTGTTGGTAGATACCGCTGGTAATGTCGTAATGCAGATGGGGAGAGTTGATCCAGCAGGGGAGAAGGAACGAGCGGATAGAAGAAATGAAGCGAGTACAGTACAGGAACCGGGTGGAGCTGTAAATTCATCTTCTTCTATTATAGATAGTGCATGGATTCAGGAACATGTCCAACCTGGTGCAGACGGATACGAAGTGGTTTCCGGCCAACCCGGAGGTGCTCAATTGGTGCTGTACTCCAGGCCAGCCATGCTTCAGTGGCGCCTTGTACAGACTATTCCGGTATATACACTGTTATCTCCGCTCAGACAAGCGGGCTGGCAGATCCTTGGCATCGCCGTACTTGGACTATTATGCTCGGCTGTGCTGGCGTACCTGTTTGTAAGGCAGATCATCCGGCCTTTACGACAATTGATCAAGCGAATGAGACAACTGGAGAAAGGGGACTTCGATACCCGGGTCCAACTCTCATTTACGGAGGAATATGCCCACTTGGCTTATGGCTTTAATCATATGGCTTCACAGCTCACGACGCTGATGGAACAGGTGAAGGATGAGAGCCGGGCCAAGCGTGAAGCCCAGACGGGCTTGCTTGAGGCCCAGATCAAACCCCATTTTTTATACAATACCCTCGACATGATCCACTGGCGCGCACTTGATTACGAAGCCAAGGATATCAGTCGCATGATTGTACAACTCAGTAAGCTGTTACGGATCGGACTGAGTGGAGGGAGATTGTTTATACGGGTTCGTGATGAGTTGGAACATGCCCGTTGCTACGTTAACATCCAGTCAGAGCGGCTACCGTTCTCCATTCAATATCAGGAGCAGATCGATCCGCATATTCGCGGTTGTTACATTCCCAAAATCATTTTGCAGCCCTTCATCGAAAATGCCGTTATGCACGGGCACCCTGAAGAAGGCACACTTCGAATTCAGGTGTATATGCACGAAGAGGTTGGCCCGCATGAGGATATCGTCATTCGTATCACGGATAATGGGCGGGGTTTGCCGGAGGGGTGGAAACTCGAAGAGACGTGTGGCATCGGCGTACGGAATGTACATCAGCGCATTCAGCTTTATTGTGGGAAGAGATATGGTGTTCAACTGAGCGATAGAGCGTCAGGTGGCGTGGAAGTGACCATTACGCTGCCGCGTATTGAGACCGACGAGCAACTAAATCTATGGCTGGACGGTGAAAAATGATGAAGACCATTATGCTTGTTGATGACGATCCTCATATTGTAAAGGCATTAACAGATCATATCGATTGGCCTTCTCTAGGCCTCAGCATTGCAGGCACTGCTTCCAATGGCTTGGATGCGCTGGAGCTGTTTCACCGCATGCATCCAGATGTCGTTATGACTGACGTCTACCTGCCGGGGATGACCGGGCTTGAGATCACACAGACGTTGCGCCGTGATCATCCCCACTTGCCGATCATCATTCTTAGTGGATATGACGAATTCGAGAACGCCCGGGCAGCCATGCGTTGGGGTGTGAATCACTTTTTGCTGAAGCCGGCAGAGGTTGAGGAGATTGAATCTGTGCTGCGGGAGGTGCTACTGGAACAAGATGTGAGAGAGCGGCATGAGCGGCTGGAGCAGACATACAAGCAGGAGGTCGGACGGGTACTTCCGTATTTGCGCAAACAATTTCTTCACGAACTGCTGACTACGCGATATCGGGCAGACGAGCTGCCCAAAGAACGCATGGACTATATAGGCATTCATATGTCCTCACAGACACGCGCCATTAGTCTGCAACTGAATCGCCCCGTATTTTTGACACGAATGAAAGAACGGGATTGGCAGCTTCTCCGATATGGGGCGGCCGATATTATTCAGGAAACGGTGAAGGAGCAAGCAGCGCGCATGAATGGTCAGGTAGAGATTGTTGATTATTCGGATCAGGTATTTGTGTTGCTTCTATTAGGAGATAAAGATCATCTGGAAGAATGCCTGCCACTCGTGGAGAGGATGATCGATCAGATCTTTACGTATCTGAAAATAGAAGTGAGTGCTGGAATCGGAAGACCCAAGAGTCACCCATGTGAGGTGATAGATTCCTATCTCGAGAGTAGGGAAGCGGTGGAAACAGCAGAGTTTCAAGGTGGAAGTCGTATCTACCACTATGAAACATCGAAGGAAACAGAACCAAGTGTGACCGATTATTCATTATTGCTTCGTCAATGGAATGAGGCTTGGGCGGATATTCGACCTGACCTGGCGGAAGAGGTATGGCATCATATTTACCTTTTGCTGAAAGAGGGGAAATGTGTTGGGATACAGGATGTACAGGTTGTAGCCGTCAGTTTGTTTGACACGTTGATTCATAGCTGGAACCGACTTCATCCCATGTTAACGCCGCCTCTGGCGATGAGTGATTTTCTGCGTGAAATTCAATCGAAATATGCGTTGCATGATCTGGTAAACTGGATGGATCGTATTATCTGCGACTGGCTGGAACAGATACGCAAAGAGATGGGTGAGAAGAAAAGCAATAAACTGATAGAGCAGGTGAAACAGTATGTAGAGCTTCATTACGCCGAAGAGATTAGTTTTGAAGCGATAGCCAAGGGGCTGTTCGTACATCCGAAGTATCTGAGTCAACTTTTCAAAAGGGTGACCGGTGAGAATTTCGTGAGTTATTTGAACGGGTACCGGATTCAGAGGGCGTTGGAACTGTTGCAGTCGGGACATTACATGGTATATGAGGTGAGCGAGATGACGGGGTTCCGTAATGCGACGTATTTCAGCCAAGTGTTCAAAATGCTTACGGGCAAGAGTCCGTCTGAGGTGGGGTAGAGCGATACAGGTATAGTAATTATACAAAGCAGAAGAGGAGGTACGGTTCTTATGATGATCGATCAGCAGGAATATTACATTAAAGGCTTATCTTACTCCATTAGATCGGCAGAGGAAAAGGATGCTGTGGCCTTGTCTTCACTTCGTGTACAAATCGATGGGGAAACCGAGAACATGGATCGTGAAGAGGGCGAGGCGTATATCGATGCAGCCGGGTTCAGGCGGATCATCCATTTGGACACTGAGAAGTCACGGAATCTGTTCCTTGTTGCTGTAGTAGCGGGTGAAATTGTGGGGTATTCCCGATGTGAAGGCAGAGAGTTGAAGCGCTTTTGGCATAAGGTTGAGTTCGGCTTGTGTGTAGCCAGAGCGTATTGGGGATATGGGATTGGCAAGAACTTGTTAGTGCATTCGATTGAATGGGCAGACCAGACTGGTGTAGAGAAGATGACGCTGAATGTACTGGCATCCAATGAAAAGGCAATCGAGTTATACCAAAAGAGTGGCTTCGAGATCGAAGGTATTTTGAAAAAGGATCGGCGACACATGGAAGGACAGTATCACGACACGATAGTGATGGGGAGGTTCAAAGACTAATAGTAAAAAAAGTAAAAACACAATCTATCTAGTCCACAGCCTATGGAGTTCAATTATTAGATTCGAAATCCACATAACAGATAGCAACGTTATTGAGTAGAGGTATGATGTTTCTTATTTTATAGAACGATTTTATTGATGTTGAATGGGCCTGTTCACAACCTATATTGAGATAGATTAGACCGGTGAGTATATATAGGATATAGTAAGAAGATATTGCCATCAGAAAAAGAGCTTAAGAAAAGATGGAATCAAGTTAAACCATTCGTTTGCTGATGGGATATTTTACAAGTAGTAATTGTATTGTGTATATGATATATTCTATTTCCGGCCAAAAAAAACGAGAAACAAAGTGCAGTAGGCGAAACAAATAAGCTTCGAAAAGAAACTTAAAAAAAGAGCTTGCTAAGTTGGTACGGAAGTGTTATGATATAAAAGTTGCTGAGGGGAACGACACTCGGTAGAAAAAACAAGTTTGATCTTTGAAAACTGAACAGCGAGTGAGTAAACATTCTGCTTGCAGAATGAATGCGAAAGTTTGAGACAAGCCTTGGCTTGAATCGACTGGAGCACAAGTGAGATTTTTAATCTCGTCAGATTCAAAATGAGCTTATCGCTCTTTTCAATACTTTATTGGAGAGTTTGATCCTGGCTCAGGACGAACGCTGGCGGCATGCCTAATACATGCAAGTCGAGCGGACTTGATGAGAAGCTTGCTTCTCTGATAGTTAGCGGCGGACGGGTGAGTAACACGTAGGCAACCTGCCCTCAAGTTTGGGACAACTACCGGAAACGGTAGCTAATACCGAATAATTGTTTTCTTCGCCTGAAGGAAACTGGAAAGACGGAGCAATCTGTCACTTGGGGATGGGCCTGCGGCGCATTAGCTAGTTGGTGAGGTAACGGCTCACCAAGGCGACGATGCGTAGCCGACCTGAGAGGGTGATCGGCCACACTGGGACTGAGACACGGCCCAGACTCCTACGGGAGGCAGCAGTAGGGAATCTTCCGCAATGGGCGAAAGCCTGACGGAGCAATGCCGCGTGAGTGATGAAGGTTTTCGGATCGTAAAGCTCTGTTGCCAGGGAAGAACGCTTGGGAGAGTAACTGCTCTCAAGGTGACGGTACCTGAGAAGAAAGCCCCGGCTAACTACGTGCCAGCAGCCGCGGTAATACGTAGGGGGCAAGCGTTGTCCGGAATTATTGGGCGTAAAGCGCGCGCAGGCGGTCATTTAAGTCTGGTGTTTAATCCCGGGGCTCAACCCCGGATCGCACTGGAAACTGGGTGACTTGAGTGCAGAAGAGGAGAGTGGAATTCCACGTGTAGCGGTGAAATGCGTAGATATGTGGAGGAACACCAGTGGCGAAGGCGACTCTCTGGGCTGTAACTGACGCTGAGGCGCGAAAGCGTGGGGAGCAAACAGGATTAGATACCCTGGTAGTCCACGCCGTAAACGATGAGTGCTAGGTGTTAGGGGTTTCGATACCCTTGGTGCCGAAGTTAACACATTAAGCACTCCGCCTGGGGAGTACGGTCGCAAGACTGAAACTCAAAGGAATTGACGGGGACCCGCACAAGCAGTGGAGTATGTGGTTTAATTCGAAGCAACGCGAAGAACCTTACCAGGTCTTGACATCCCTTTGACCGGTACAGAGATGTACCTTTCCTTCGGGACAGAGGAGACAGGTGGTGCATGGTTGTCGTCAGCTCGTGTCGTGAGATGTTGGGTTAAGTCCCGCAACGAGCGCAACCCTTATATTTAGTTGCCAGCACTTCGGGTGGGCACTCTAGATAGACTGCCGGTGACAAACCGGAGGAAGGTGGGGATGACGTCAAATCATCATGCCCCTTATGACCTGGGCTACACACGTACTACAATGGCCGGTACAACGGGCTGCGAAATCGCGAGATGGAGCCAATCCCAACAAAGCCGGTCTCAGTTCGGATTGCAGGCTGCAACTCGCCTGCATGAAGTCGGAATTGCTAGTAATCGCGGATCAGCATGCCGCGGTGAATACGTTCCCGGGTCTTGTACACACCGCCCGTCACACCACGAGAGTTTATAACACCCGAAGTCGGTGGGGTAACCGCAAGGAGCCAGCCGCCGAAGGTGGGATAGATGATTGGGGTGAAGTCGTAACAAGGTAGCCGTATCGGAAGGTGCGGCTGGATCACCTCCTTTCTATGGAGAATCGTTTCCTGCAACGGAAACATTCAAATATAAGTCTTCAGGAAGCATGCTTCCGAAGCGAGCTTTACTTCGTAAAGCTTTTAACTCACTCGTTGTTCGGTTTTGAGAGCTCAAACTCTCAAACAGCTTGCTTTTGCATGGAGCTTGTTCTTTGAAAACTAGATATCGAAACGAAACAAACGCGAATTAGAACATTCCTTTTTAGCTGAACTTGTGTAAAGCAAGTTTCAATAAAAACGGTAGATTGCTGGAGCGAGTGATCGAAATGGAGTGACTTTTGGCTTTGGACGTAGTCCAAAACAAGGGAAGCGACAGCTCGAACACGAGCGCAATGGTTAAGCTACTAAGAGCACACGGAGGATGCCTAGGCGCTAGGAGCCGATGAAGGACGTGGCGAACAACGAAACTGCCTCGGGGAGCTGTAAGCAAGCTTTGATCCGGGGGTGTCCGAATGGGGAAACCCAGCTGGGGTAATTTCCAGTTACTCACAACTGAATACATAGGTTGTGCAGAGGCATACCAGGGGAACTGAAACATCTAAGTACCCTGAGGAAGAGAAAACAATAGTGATTCCGTCAGTAGCGGCGAGCGAACGCGGAGAAGCCCAAACCAAAGAGCTTGCTCTTTGGGGTTGTGGGACGTCTCACATGGAGTTACAAAGGAACCGGTTAAGCGAAGAGGTCTGGAAAGGCCCGCCAAAGAAGGTAAAAGCCCTGTAGTTGAAAGTCTGTTCCCTCCGAGACGGATCCCGAGTAGTGCGGGGCACGTGAAACCCCGTATGAATCCGGCAGGACCATCTGCCAAGGCTAAATACTTCCTAGCGACCGATAGTGAAGCAGTACCGTGAGGGAAAGGTGAAAAGCACCCCGGAAGGGGAGTGAAATAGAACCTGAAACCGTGTGCTTACAAAAAGTCAGAGCCCGTTTTAGGGGTGATGGCGTGCCTTTTGTAGAATGAACCGGCGAGTTACGTTCCCGTGCAAGGTTAAGGTGAAGAGCCGGAGCCGCAGCGAAAGCGAGTCTGAATAGGGCGACTTAGTACGTGGACGTAGACCCGAAACCGGGTGATCTACCCCTGTCCAGGGTGAAGGTGCGGTAACACGCACTGGAGGCCCGAACCCACGCATGTTGAAAAATGCGGGGATGAGGTGGGGGTAGCGGAGAAATTCCAATCGAACTCGGAGATAGCTGGTTCTCCCCGAAATAGCTTTAGGGCTAGCCTCGGAAAACAGAGTCGTGGAGGTAGAGCACTGATTGGGTGCGGGGCCCGCAAGGGTTACCAAGCTCAGTCAAACTCCGAATGCCATAGACTTACTTCCGGGAGTCAGACAGTGAGTGCTAAGATCCATTGTCAAAAGGGAAACAGCCCAGACCATCAGCTAAGGTCCCCAAGTGTGTGTTAAGTGGGAAAGGATGTGGAGTTGCACAGACAACCAGGATGTTGGCTTAGAAGCAGCCACCATTGAAAGAGTGCGTAATAGCTCACTGGTCGAGTGACTCTGCGCCGAAAATGTAACGGGGCTAAACACACCACCGAAGCTATGGCTTGATGCAATGCATCAGGGGTAGGGGAGCGTTGTATAAGGGTTGAAGGTGTACCGTAAGGAGCGCTGGACATTATACAAGTGAGAATGCCGGTATGAGTAACGAAAAGATCAGTGAGAATCTGATCCGCCGAAAGCCTAAGGGTTC
Organism: Paenibacillus sp. FSL K6-4396; assembly: GCF_038002525.1. NCBI lineage: Bacteria > Bacillati > Bacillota > Bacilli > Caryophanales > Paenibacillaceae > Paenibacillus > Paenibacillus sp. FSL K6-4396. Next base: position 316,085 of record NZ_JBBOCR010000001.1, read on the forward strand.
CTGAGGAAGGCTCGTCCGCTCAGGGTAAGTCGGGACCTAAGGCGAGGCCGAAAGGCGTAGTCGAAGGACAACAGGTCGAAATTCCTGTACCACCGTAAGCCGTTATGAGCAATGGGGGGACGCAGTAGGGTAGTGACGCGGACTGATGGATGTCCGTCTAAGCAGTAAGGCTGATGTGTAGGCAAATCCGCACATTGTAAGGCTGAGCTGTGATGGGGAGCGAAAATTGTAGTAGCGAAGGTCATGATCTCACACTGCCAAGAAAAGCCTCTAGCCAGGTGAAGGTGCCCGTACCGCAAACCGACACAGGTAGGCGAGAAGAGTATTCTAAGGCGCGCGGAAGAACTCTCGTTAAGGAACTCGGCAAAATGACCCCGTAACTTCGGGAGAAGGGGTGCCCCGGTAGTGTGAATAGCACGAGGGGGCCGCAGTGAAAAGGCCCAAGCGACTGTTTAGCAAAAACACAGGTCTGTGCGAAGCCGTAAGGCGAAGTATACGGGCTGACGCCTGCCCGGTGCTGGAAGGTTAAGGGGAGTGGTTAGGAGCAATCCGAAGCTGTGAACCGAAGCCCCAGTAAACGGCGGCCGTAACTATAACGGTCCTAAGGTAGCGAAATTCCTTGTCAGGTAAATTCTGACCCGCACGAATGGCGTAACGACTTGGGCGCTGTCTCAACGAGAGATCCGGTGAAATTTTAATACCTGTGAAGATGCAGGTTACCCGCGACAAGACGGAAAGACCCCATGGAGCTTTACTGCAGCTTGATATTGAATTTGGGTACGATCTGTACAGGATAGGTGGGAGCCTTTGAAGCATGAGCGCCAGCTTGTGTGGAGGCAACGTTGGGATACCACCCTGATCGTATCTAGGTTCTAACCTGGTACCGTAATCCGGTGCGGGGACAGTGTCAGGTGGGCAGTTTGACTGGGGCGGTCGCCTCCTAAAGAGTAACGGAGGCGCCCAAAGGTTCCCTCAGAATGGTTGGAAATCATTCGAAGAGTGCAAAGGCATAAGGGAGCTTGACTGCGAGACCTACAAGTCGAGCAGGGACGAAAGTCGGGCTTAGTGATCCGGTGGTACCGCATGGAAGGGCCATCGCTCAACGGATAAAAGCTACCCTGGGGATAACAGGCTTATCTCCCCCAAGAGTCCACATCGACGGGGAGGTTTGGCACCTCGATGTCGGCTCATCGCATCCTGGGGCTGAAGTAGGTCCCAAGGGTTGGGCTGTTCGCCCATTAAAGCGGTACGCGAGCTGGGTTCAGAACGTCGTGAGACAGTTCGGTCCCTATCTGTCGTGGGCGTAGGAAATTTGAGAGGAGCTGTCCTTAGTACGAGAGGACCGGGATGGACGTACCGCTGGTGTACCAGTTGTTCCGCCAGGAGCACCGCTGGGTAGCTATGTACGGACGGGATAAACGCTGAAAGCATCTAAGCGTGAAGCCCCCCTCAAGATGAGATTTCCCAGTATGTAAGACCCCTTGAAGACGACGAGGTAGATAGGCTGGGGGTGGAAGTGCAGCAATGCATGGAGCTGACCAGTACTAATCGGTCGAGGGCTTATCCAAATATGCAAGTGATAAATCGCATGTTTCGTTTCGAATCTAGTTTTCAGAGAACAACAACTCTGAAATGTAAGTTAAGCTATGCGTTTGGTGGCGATGGCGGAGGGGTTCCACACGTACCCATCCCGAACACGACCGTTAAGCCCTCTAGCGCCGATGGTACTTGGACCGCAGGGTCCTGGGAGAGTAGGACGCCGCCAAGCGAAACCCCACTGGGGTATTTTTTTTCGAAAATTGATAAGGGCCCTTAGCTCAGTTGGTTAGAGCGCACCTCTGATAAGGGTGAGGCCGGTGGTTCGAGTCCACCAGGGCCCATAGCAAGACCACAACAAGAAATATACCAGAGTATGGGGCCATAGCTCAGCTGGGAGAGCGCCTGCCTTGCAAGCAGGAGGTCAGCGGTTCGATCCCGCTTGGCTCCACCATTCCCTGATAGCTCAGTTGGTAGAGCACTCGACTGTTAATCGAGTTGTCACAGGTTCGAGCCCTGTTCGGGGAGCCAGTAAGGCCCGTTGGTCAAGGGGTTAAGACACCTCCCTTTCACGGAGGTAACAGGGGTTCGAATCCCCTACGGGTCATAGCAATATCTATTGCTTCAACAAGGGATGAGAATCCCAAAGGTTCGTCGGAGGATGCACTTCGTTAGCAACAGCTTCGCAGTCTCGAACGAAGTGAGAGTATCCCCTACGGGTCATATTATGGAGGCTTAGCTCAGCTGGGAGAGCATCTGCCTTACAAGCAGAGGGTCGGGGGTTCGATCCCCTCAGCCTCCACCATATAACTTTATAACGACGCGGGGTGGAGCAGCCCGGTAGCTCGTCGGGCTCATAACCCGAAGGCCGCAGGTTCAAATCCTGCCCCCGCAATTATACTTTCCTTTGAGAAAGTGATCTGGAACCGTGGTGTAGTTGGCCTAACATGCCTGCCTGTCACGCAGGAGATCGCGGGTTCGAATCCCGTCGGTTCCGCCATTTTTTTTAATGTAGTAAGGCTCGGTAGCTCAGTCGGTAGAGCAGAGGACTGAAAATCCTCGTGTCGGCGGTTCGATTCCGTCCCGAGCCACCATTTATAACACCATGTAATACGCCGGTGTAGCTCAACTGGTAGAGCAACTGACTTGTAATCAGTAGGTTGGGGGTTCAAGTCCTCTCGCCGGCACCATGTAATCCTGGAGGATTAGCGAAGCGGCCAAACGCATCAGACTGTAAATCTGCTCCCGTACGGGTTCGGTGGTTCGAATCCATCATCCTCCACCAGTTTTCTATGAGTCATTAGCTCAGTTGGTAGAGCACCTGACTTTTAATCAGGGTGTCGAAGGTTCGAGCCCTTCATGACTCACCATTATATGCGCGTGTGGCGGAATTGGCAGACGCACTAGACTTAGGATCTAGCGTCTTTGACGTGGGGGTTCAAGTCCCTCCACGCGCATCCCTTATTTGCGGAAGTGGCTCAGCGGTAGAGCATCGCCTTGCCAAGGCGAGGGTCGCGGGTTCGATTCCCGTCTTCCGCTCCAATATTTTGCGCCCTTAGCTCAGCTGGATAGAGCGTTTGACTACGAATCAAAAGGCCGGGAGTTCGAATCTCTCAGGGCGCGCCATTATAACTTCATATTTTGCCGGCGTGGCGGAATGGCAGACGCGCTCGACTCAAAATCGAGTGGGAAACCGTGGAGGTTCGAGTCCTCTCGCCGGTATAGATAACGGGATGTAGCTCAGCTTGGTAGAGCACCTGGTTTGGGACCAGGGGGTCGCATGTTCAAATCGTGTCATCCCGATTGTTGTTATGCGGGTGTAGTTCAATGGTAGAACTTTAGCCTTCCAAGCTAATAGCGTGGGTTCGATTCCCATCACCCGCTTATATATTGATAAAGAAAGAGATGGTATTCACCGTCTCTTTCTTTTTTTTGCATTCACAGGCATATTGATCATGATTGTATATGAAGATCACGGATTATATGGCTGATTAGCATGTACCATCAAGTATTCCATCCTCACGATAATATTCCCTCTCTTTTAAGTCTGTTCTTAGTCATTGTGGAAGTGTTCAAATAGAGAAGGTCTAACACATGTTCGAACACAAGAATATCTTTTTTTACAATATTTCATAAAAACGCTTACAAAAATAGCTTGCGTAAATCATTAACCTGTAATACCATATCAATTAAGCGCTTAACCTTTAGGGGTAAGGCGCTTAAACTTAACGTAGATTAAGCGCTTAACCCGTAAAGGAAAGGACGGCGATCAAATTCATGAAAACAATTCGACTGACGATGGCTCAGGCACTGCTTCGATACTTGGATCAGCAATATATCTCGGTTGACGGGGTGGAAACCAAGTTTGTGAAGGGAATCATCGGTATTTTTGGACATGGCAATGTAACAGGCATTGGAGAAGCGCTGGAGCGCAGTCCGGGAAGCCTGACGTATATGCAAGGCAAGAACGAACAAGGCATGGTGCATACGGCAGCGGCTTATGCCAAGCAGAAGAACCGTAAACAGATCTATGCATGTACAACATCCATTGGACCTGGTGCTTTGAATATGATAACAGCGGCAGCTACTGCAACGGTGAACCGGATTCCGGTTTTATTGCTTCCAGGAGATAACTTTGCTACACGGGAACCAGACCCGGTACTTCAGCAGTTGGAAGTGAGCAGTGATTATACAATCTCAGCCACTGATCCATTCAAAGCCGTCAGCAAGTACTGGGATCGCATTGTTCGTCCCGAACAGCTGATGATTGCTGTTACACAGGCGATGCGTGTGCTAACCGATCCAGCAGAGACGGGAGCAGTAACGCTCGCATTGCCGCAGGATGTGCAGGCAGAGGCGTACGATTATCCAGAATCGTTCTTTGCCCGCAAAGTACATTATCTGGATCGTCGCCCCCCGGTACAGGCAGCCATTGAACGGGCAACGGAGCAGATTGCCCGTGGCAGAAAGCCGCTTCTCGTTGCAGGCGGCGGTGTGTTGTACTCTGAGGCGTCCGTTCAACTCGTGGGGTTCGCCGAGGCATTTGGCATTCCGATCGCCGAGACGCAGGCGGGCAAGAGCGCAGTCTCTTGGGACCACCCACTGAATGTGGGGGCCATCGGGGTTACCGGCTCTCTGGCAGCCAATAGGCTGGCGAGAGAAGCAGACGTTGTGATCGGCGTCGGAACGCGGTTCTCGGATTTCACGACGGCGTCCCGCTCTGCTTTTCAACATCCAGAAGCGTCATTCATCAACATCAACCTGAACAGTATGGATGCCGCCAAGTTAGGCGGAGAAGCCATTCTGGCAGATGCTCGCGAAGGATTGCAGGCTTTGCAGAAGGAATTGCAGGAAAGACAATACCGAAGTGCATATGGCCCATCCGAAGTTGCTGATCTCCGCGCTGAATGGAATGCAGAAGTGGATCGGCTGTATGCAGCTCAACATGAAGCAGGGCTGGCACAGACTACAGCAGTTGGCATCGTTAACCGGACCATTGATCCATCTTCCGTCATAGTGTGTGCGGCAGGCAGTCTGCCGGGTGATCTACATCGTCTGTGGCGTGCGGCTGAACCAAAGACGTATCACATGGAGTATGGGTTCTCCTGTATGGGGTACGAGGTAAGTGGAGCGTTCGGAGCAGCACTTGCCGAGCCGGATCGTGAAGTGTACGCCATGGTAGGAGATGGCAGTTATCTGATGCTGCATTCGGAGTTTGTGACCAGTTTGCAGGAACAGAAGAAGATGACTGTTTTATTATTCAACAACAATGGATTCCAATGTATTCATAATTTGCAGCGGGAACATGGTAGTGACGGGTTCGGCAATGAGTTCCGTTATCGGGAATCCGAGAGTGGACGACTGACCGGGGATTACATGCCAATGGACTTTGCAGCTCACGCCCGAAGCATGGGAGCCAAATCCTATAGAGCGGAGACAGCAGAACAGCTGGAACAAGCACTCCGAGATGCGAAGAACGAAACAGTGAGTACGTTGATTGAGATTCCGGTCGTGCCTGGAACCAACGCAGGTGGATACGAGTCATGGTGGAATGTAGGTGTGCCAGAAGTATCTGCCGAGGAGAAGGTAGTTCATGCTCATCACACCATGCAAGCCAACCGTGCCAAAGCAAGACCGATTTAATCCGGGTTAATATAGTGAACCACAATGTTGAACGACAAAGGAGACGTGGAGCAATGAGCAAGCTGCCATTCCAGCTTGGGATTCATCCGATCAATTGGGTCGGTGAAGATGTGAAGGAGCATGGTGATGCGACAACGTGTGCACAGATTCTGGATGACATTCAGCGTCTTGGGCTGACAGGCACAGAGATGGGACGTAAATATCCTACCGATCCTGCTATATTGCGTGAGGAATTGAGTAAAAGGAATATCAATCTGGTCTCCCAGTGGAAATCCGTACTGTTCTCCGATCCGGCGTATCGTCAGTCCGAGCTGGACAGTTATCGCAGACATGCGGAGTTTCTGCAATCCATGGGCAGTAAGGTGATCAGTACGGCGGAGGTAGGCGGGTCACTTCATTTTGATCCAAGACGAACTCCGCATGAAAAAGAAGTGCTTAGACTCAGCGGATCGGAATGGCATATCCTTGCTGAAGGGTTGAACGAAGCAGGAGCTATCGCCCATGAACACGGGTTGAAGCTTACGTACCATCATCATGGAGGCACAGTGGTCGAGCAACCGGATGAGATTGATCGACTGATGGAGTTGACGGACCCTTCTCTCGTATATCTGCTCTATGATACAGGTCATGCCTACTATGGCGGAGCCAATCCGCTGGAACTGCTGCGCAAACATTATGATCGGATTGCCTATATCCATCTGAAAGATATCCGCCCTCATGTGCTGGATGAAGCACGCGCGGAGCAGTCTGACTTTGTCGGTTGTATTCGTAGAGGCGTATTCACCGTACCAGGGGATGGATGCATTGATTTTGCACCAATTCTGCAAGAACTGATCACACGGGGATACGATGGCTGGGCGATGCTTGAAGGAGAGCAGGACCCTGCGATTCATAACCCGTATGAGTATGCCAAACGCTCTTTGAACTATATGGAGTCCTTATACCAACACAGCTGATACAGACATAGAGATCGGGAGAGGACCATACCCATGAAGTGAAAAGGAAGAAGGCTAGCAAAACTGCAACGTTACGATTGGAAAATAAAACTGACCTTCTCTAGACGTTTACTAATCCTCAGGTTGGATTGAGTAACAAGTCTAGATATCCATATGCAACAATAAAATTCCACCTCAGAAAGGGGCTCACATGCAATGACTTACGTATCCTTTCCGGTATCCAGGAAGAAGGATTTCACCGCGATTGGCCGCTTGTGTATCGACTTGAACGCCAATGAGATCAATCGCCCGATGGAAGAGACGATGACGTTCACGAAATATGTGGGTGGCTCGCCGGCCAATATTACGATAGGCATGTCCAGACTGGGTATGGAGACGGCTTTTATCGGTAAGATCGCGAATGACCAGATGGGTCGATTCATCCATAGCTATCTGGAGAAGAACGGCATCGACACATCAAATGTGGTTACAGATGACACCGGAGCGGTGACAGGGCTTGCTTTTACAGAAATCAAGAGCCCAACCGATTGCAGTATCTTAATGTACCGGGACAATGTAGCGGATCTGTTATTACAGGCGCAAGAGGTACAAGAGCAGTTGATTGCTGACTCCAAAGTGCTGCTAATCTCAGGCACGGCCCTCGCGCAGAGCCCATCCCGTGAAGCCGTATTACAGGCACTAACGTATGCGAAAAAACATGGAACCGTTATTGTGTTTGATCTGGACTATCGCCCATACACATGGACATCGGACGAAGAGACAGCGGTCCATTATAACCTCGCAGCCGAGAAATGCGATATCATCCTGGGCACACGCGAAGAGTTCGACATGATGGAGACATTTGACCACAATCCGGATCATAGTGATCAGGTGACTGCACAGAAATGGTTTGATTTCTCAGCGAACATCGTTGTAATCAAACACGGCAAGGAAGGGTCCATTGCTTATACGCGTGAAGGTCTTTCCCATCGTGCGAACAGCTATCCGGCAAAAGTGGTCAAAACGTTCGGCGCAGGCGACTCTTACGCGGCCGGGTTCCTGTATGGATTGATGCAGGGCTGGACGATTGAGCGCAGCATGGCATATGGCAGTGGCGCAGCAAGTATCGTCATTTCAAGCCACAGCTGTTCGGATGCGATGCCAACGGTGGAACAGGTGAATGACTACATCGAACGTTGCAATCGGGGCGAGATCACCGTGTCTTGAAACTCGTTGCAATACTTTGAATAACACACTCATACAGATCAACATCAATGATATAAGTTCAACATAAGGGATCACACATAAGCGAAGGGAGACAGGGCTATGGGAAAAGGAATTTCTGAAGCGTCTGCAACAGCGACAATGGTACAAAACTGGATCGGAGGTGCCTGGGTAACCCCAGCGTCAACTCGTACGGAGCCGGTTGTGAATCCGGCCACGGAAGAAGTTATTGCACATGTGCCACTGTCCGAACAAGCGGACGTGGATCTGGCGGTTCAGACAGCACGAGAAGCGTTTAAATCCTGGAGCAGCACACCGGTTCCGCGCCGTGCACGTATTTTGTTCCGCTACCAGCAGCTACTGGTTGAACATTGGGAGGAGCTCGCCCGCCTGGTAACGCTGGAGAACGGTAAAAGTTATGCCGAAGCGTATGGCGAGGTATTGCGTGGCATTGAGTGCGTCGAGTTCGCGGCTGGTGCCCCGAATCTGATGATGGGCAAACAACTGCCTGACATCGCGACAGGACTGGAGTCAGGCATGTACCGTTACCCAATCGGAGTTATTGGGGGGATAACCCCATTCAACTTCCCGATGATGGTGCCGTGCTGGATGTTCCCGCTGGCTATTGCGTGCGGTAACACCTTTGTCCTGAAGCCGTCCGAGCGCACACCGCTGCTGGCAGGCCGCCTGGCAGAGCTGTTCAAGGAAGCGGGGCTTCCGGACGGCGTGCTCAACATTGTTCACGGTGCACATGATGTCGTGAACGGGTTGCTGGAACATAAGGATGTTCAAGCGATCTCCTTTGTCGGATCACAACCTGTGGCCGAATACGTCTACACTACTGCATCCAAGCATGGCAAACGGGTACAGGCACTGGCTGGTGCCAAAAACCACTCCATCGTTATGCCGGACGCCGATCTGGATCTAACCGTGAAAGAGATTACCAGTGCAGCTTTTGGTTCAGCAGGGGAGCGTTGCATGGCATGTGCGGTTGTTGTGGCTGTGGGTGATGTAGCTGACGAACTGGTACAAAAGCTGGTGGAAGCGGCAGACCGCATTACCATTGGTAACGGCATGGATGAGGGTGTGTTCCTCGGTCCTGTCATCCGTGGACCGCATAAAGAGCGTACACTCAGTTACATTGAAGCCGGAGAGCAGGAAGGCGCGGCATTGATCAGGGATGGACGTAAGGATCAGGCGACAGGTGAATCCGGTTATTTTGTAGGGCCAACGGTATTCGACCAAGTTGATAGCAATATGAAAATCTGGCAGGATGAGATCTTTGCTCCGGTACTCTCGGTGGCAAGAGTGTCTACGCTGGAGGAAGCCGTTGAGCTGGCGAACCGTTCTGATTTTGCCAACGGGGCGTGTCTGTTCACCCGCAGCGGGGCAAGTATGCGTCAATTCCGTGAAACGATTGATGCGGGCATGTTGGGTATTAACCTGGGCGTACCTGCGCCAATGGCATTTTTCCCGTTTTCCGGTTGGAAAAAGTCCTTCTATGGTGATCTGCACGCTAATGGCACGGATGGTGTTGAATTCTACACTCGCAAGAAGATGGTAACGGCGCGCTGGTAACAACCAGAGCATCACTCGGGCTAAGGGAACGCCTAGCCCATATGGACGCACATAGGGAGGATAACGGAATGGGCAAGGACAAAGTGAGAATTGGCATCATCGGTGCTGGACGGATCGGCAAAATTCATGCAGACAATCTCCTGCGTAACCCGCATGCCGAGATTGTGGGAATCAGCGACTTATTTGCAGGTCCTGAATTGGAGGCTTGGGCTTCCGACCGTGGCATCCCTGTTGTAACAACGGATAGCAGCCTGTTGATCTCGATGCCTAATGTAGACGCGGTGCTGATCTGTTCTTCAACAGATACACATGTGCCGCTGATCGAACAGGCCGCTCAGGCGGGCAAACATATCTTCTGCGAGAAGCCAGTCAGCATGGATCTGGCACAGACCCAAGCGGCTGTAGCGGCAGTTCAGAAGGCTGGCGTGAAGCTGCAAATTGGATTTAACCGCCGCTTCGATCACAACTTCAGACGGATACGTGCGCATGTGCAGGATGGTACGATTGGTGATCCACATATTATCAAAATTACTTCTCGCGACCCTAGTCCACCGCCTGCGGAGTATATCCGGGTGTCTGGTGGGATTTTCATGGACATGATGATCCACGATTTTGACATGGCACGGTATCTGTCCGGGAGTGAAGTGGAAGAAGTGTACGCTCAGGGCAACGTGCTGATCAATCCGGTCTTTGCAGAACATGGCGATGTGGATACGGCAATTGTTACGATGACCTTTGCTAATGGAGCGATTGGTGTTATTGATAACAGCCGTCAGGCTGTATATGGGTATGACCAGCGTGTTGAAGTATTTGGTTCGATGGGCAGCGCAGCAGCGGCGAATGATCATCCGAATACGGCTGAGATCAGTACAGCGGCCGGACTCATGCGCGACAAACCATTGCACTTTTTCCTGGAACGCTACAATGAAGCGTATGTACAGGAGACAGCCCTCTTTATCGATGCAATCATCCATGATACACCGGTTATCGTAGATGGCCACGATGCAGTACAGGCAGAACGAATTGCGCTGGCAGCGAAGATGTCGATGGAGCAGGGAAGACCTGTGAAGCTGAGTGAAGTCACTGGGGTGTCACTGGAATCGCAAACGGCAACGCCATAGTTGGATAATTAAAGTCACTTTTTTGAATAGAGCGCATGAATAGTCAAAGTTCTTGTTTTTATATGCATCAGGTTGTTATGGACGACTACAGAAAGGAGTGGATGACAAGATGTCAGAACGTATTGTGAAACCCGTGGTCACCCCGGAGGGAGACGGTACGCTTATAAACGTAACACCGGAATCGGCTGGGTGGGAATATGTTGGCTTTCAGGTAGCGAAGCTGGCGGAGGGGGAAACGCTAACCCGTGAGAGCGGTGATCAGGAACTCTGTGTGGTGCTTCTCAGTGGTTTCGCCAATGTAAGTACCCGGGAGCACACATGGGATAATATCGGAAAACGAATGAGTGTTTTCGAGAAAATACCTCCGTACTCGGTCTACGTCTCAACTTCCGATCAAGTACAGATCACAGCACGTACCGAACTGGAAATCGCTATATGTGTTGCACCCGGTAAAGGCACGTACCCGGCTCGTCTCATTACACCCGAAGATGTAGGGGTAGAGGCGCGAGGGTATGGTAATCTGGAACGCCAGATTCACAACATTTTGCCGGAACAGAAGGAAGCGGACAGTCTGCTCGTTGTTGAGGTATTCACACCAGATGGGCATTGGTCCAGTTACCCGCCACATAAGCATGATCGAGACGCACTCCCGGATGAATCTTTGCTGGAAGAAACGTATTATTTCCGTGTACAGCCTGAGCAGGGGTTTGCCATTCAGCGTATATACACGGATGATCGTTCTGTGGATGAGACGCTAGCAGTGAAAAACGGTGAAGTGGTGCTTGTTCCGGACGGATATCATCCGGTAGGTGCTCCTCCAGGGTATGAGGTCTACTATCTGAACGTGATGGCCGGCCCTACTCGGACATGGAAATTCCATAACGACCCTGACCATGAGTGGTTGATGAAAAAGTAAAACAGTTCATGCTACGCACATTTTGCTCGCTTCAAGTTGCGTATGCAGACTTCCCCCTGCATAATGAGAAGAAGAGGATAATTATCTATGTATATTATATATAGCACAAATGGGGAAAAACAATGAAAGCAACCATATACGATATAGCGCGCGAGGCGGGTGTATCCATTGCAACCGTCTCGCAGGTCATTAATGGCAAAGGCAAGATCAGTGAGAAGCGGCGCGCCGAGATTATGGAGATCATGGAACGCCTTCATTATCAACCCAGTGCGATCGCAGCTGCACTTACAGGTAAGCAGACGTATACATTGGGGCTGCTCGTACCGGATATCTCAAACCCGTATTTCGCAGAACTCGCAAGAGCCGTGGAGGATCGAAGCCGTCAATTGGGTTACAGCGTGGTCATCTGCAGTACGGATAATAAGGACGAGCGGGTAGAGCGTTACCTGAATCTGCTCCAGCAAAAAAGGGTTGATGGCATGATGATCGGAACCGGGATCGATAATGCCGAAATTTTGTCACCCCTCTTGCAGCAGTCTATCCCTGTTGCTCTGATTGCCCGTCATATGCCATCCCTGTCGGTACATACGGTCACCATTGACGACGTACTTGGCGGAGCACTCGCAGCGGATCATCTGCTTGAACTTGGACACACCCGTGTAGCGGTTCTGTCGGAACCGTCCAAAGTCAGCAGCAGTCAGGAACGTGTACGTGGATTCCGTGAAACGCTGATTAAGGCAGGTCATACGCTGGAACCGAATCAGATCCGAGAATCGGCAGCTGATCTGAGCTCCGCTAAAAAAGAGGCGCTATTGCTGCTCGGTGAGAAGGATCACCCGACAGGTTTGTTCTGCTGTAATGACATTCAGGCTATTGGTGCACTTCAAGCAGCCAAAGAGCTGGGTCTACGCGTGCCAGAGGATGTGTCCATTATCGGCTTTGATAATACCATTCTTGCTTCGGTAACCAGTCCACCGCTTACGACCGTTGCCCAGCCAATTGAAGAACTGGGACATCGCGCTGTAGATCTGTTGATTGAAGAGTTAAAGGATGAGCGAAAAGAACCGCAGAAGATTGTCCTGAAGCCCGAGCTGGTTATCCGAGAATCAGCAGGTCGTGTATTGAGCTGAAAACAATTAGGTTTCTGATGTAACCTGATCAGTTGTGCGGCCAATTCTACGTGTGTCATATTCTTTTATGCAGATACGGGCTGCTTCATCCCTTATTACGAATATGTAACGTATCAACATAACAAACAAGCCGCATTCACCTTATAGGGGAACGCGGCTTGTTGATTTATATCTTGAACTTTTTCACTTCTTCAGCGAGCGTATTAGCTTGTTGAGCCAGTTCATTGGAGCGATTCGAGATACTCGTAATATAATTGAACTGTTCTTGCGTTGAAGAGGCAACCTCTTCGGTGGAAGCGGCACTCTGTTCGGACATGGCCGCAACACTGGAGATCACTTCAGCAATCTTGCCAGAACTGTTATCCAATTCGGTTGTTGCAGACGATACTTGTTGAAGCTGAGTGTCAATGCCTTCAATAGATTGCTTGATTCGCATAAATGAGTTGCGCATCTCATGTACGGCAGCAACCTGTTGCTCAATACCATGTTCAGCAGAATCGACCTCGCTCACGCTTTGGTGGCTAGCCGCCTGGATTTCATTCAGCAACACGATGATGTCCTGAGCAGAGCCGGCGGACTGTTCAGCCAGTTTGCGCACTTCCTCGGCAACCACCGCAAATCCACGTCCATGTTCACCCGCTCTGGCGGCTTCAATCGAAGCGTTCAGTGCAAGCAGGTTAGTCTGGGAGGCAATACCTTGAATCATGCTGACGATGCTTTCAATCTTCTGTGATTTGTCTGCGAGTAGATTGATTGATTCACCCACACGGTCAATCGATTGGCGGTTACCATCCGAAAGCTCCACCTGATGATCTACCGCTTGTAGCCCAGCTAGCATGGCTTCTCCTGCCTCACGCATCATCGTTACGGACTGCTCGACACTGCGATTGATGCCACCGACACTATCACTCATCTCTGACAGACGGCTTGAGCCGTCATACACGGATTCAGCCTGTGCACTGGAACCTTGAGCGAGTTCATCCGTGGCGATGGAGATCTGCTCTGCGATGCGCTTGGTTTTATCTGTATGCTCCTGCATCTCACCCGAGATACTTTGTACGCGATCGGCAGAAGTCGTTACTTGCCTGAACAACGAGCTAAGTTGATCGGACATCTGATTGAATGCCATACCGAGTTCAGCGAATTCATCTTTGCCTTTGATCTGCACCCTTCCTGTAAAATCACCACTCGACATTTGGAGGGAAGTCTCATGGAGATTTCTCAGTGGCTTGATGAAGAGTGTTGCGATCCAATAGGCACCTCCAAGTACAACCAATAATGTAATGGCGATAATTAGAATGTAATTGTTACGCAATTGATAATAGTCAGCATAGGCGAGTTTCTCAGATATGACTGATCCGATAATCCAACCAGTACTTGGAATTTGTTTGAAGTAGAGGAGCAGATTTTCTCCGTTATATTGGAATGATCTTTGTCCTGAAGGATGCGTTTGCATCTCTGCAAGCAACGGTCCCAATTGATCGTTGTCTGCGGCTGAAGTACTTGCAAGATCAGCCTCGGGATGAGCTAAAATGACTCCCTTTTTGTCGAGCATAAAAGTGTAGCCTAGTCCATCCAGGTTAATTTGGTTGACTGTATCGGTTAACTTGGAAAGTAGAATATCAGAAGCAACCACTCCCCGTATTGCACCGTTTTCTGTCTTTACTGGCATGGCGATAGACACTGTAAATTGTTTGGATTTGTTGTCAAGGTAAGGGTCGGTAAAAATCAGCTTGTCCGCTTGTTTGGCCTCTTTATACCAAGAACGATCTCTGGGATCATAATCTGTATCTGGGACAAAGTCAGAACCGTTCATAAACTTGCCTTCCTCATCTCCGTAAAATATGTCCTCTAAATTGTTAGGGTTGGTACCCTTATACATGATAGACAAATAATCTTCATTGAGATCGGAAGCTGCAACAGCCTCCTGAATGACAAGGCCTAATGTTTCCACTAATTTCTCGTTTCCATGTAACCAGCCGTCCAACTGGTATGTTGCGGTGGATACCAATCCATCCAGTTTGTTGTTCACACTCTGAGTAGCTTGTTTCTCCATCTGAACCAAACCAAGTGGTGCGAGCGCACCTGCTGTAACCAGAACAGTGACGAAGAAGGCTAACATTAATTTGAGTTTTAACTTCATACTTTTCCCCCTAGATGCCATGAATGTTAGTATGGTTGAAGCTTATTATATATATCGTCAAATAATGTTTAATCCTTAGGTGAGACCAATTGTTATTTTGACTTGTGAATAGATGAGGGTTGGTAGGGAGAAAGAATGGAAATTGCAATTGAATAAAATGTGGGAAGATAACGAACACAAAACTGGTTTTATTTGATATATAATGTGTAAGGCTTCAATTCCAGGAGGAGGTTAGACTGTGAAAAACAGAATCAAATATATATGGGGTATCTCCATAATTATTGTTTTTTTAGCTATTGCAGTGCGTATGTATACTTCTGGTCAATACACCATGTATATCCCTAGCAAACATACGACGTTTCGAGCAGAGGTCACAGATCATATGACAATGCTGGATACATTGGATCGACTGACGATTAGGAAAATTTCCGACAATGAACCGTATAATGAAGATGATGAAATAACGATTACAGATCCCAAAGAGATTAGAGACATGCTGAAGCTATTAAAGGATGTTGATCTTAAAAGAGTAGGGGAATTAGACGTTTCCGAAAGGAATCCGCATTACTATGAGTGGCGACTTACCATTAATAAAGAAGGTCGCTTTACCGATGGATTCGGACTGACGTTTTATAATGAAAATTCCATCTCCATCTACAATGAGGCGAAAACGAGAGACCAACTTGAGGACTACGAGATTACCAATGAGTTTAATCTGAATGAGATGGACCGCCTTTTTGGAAAGCTGAAGGAGGAGCAAACATGACCATCATATCCAACTATTATGTACGCCCTATTGATGAACAGGATATCCCTTTCCTGTGGGAGATGTTATACGCATCCCTGCATAGGAGAGATGGTGATGAACCTTTCCCAATCGAAAGTATTCATACTCCCGGACTGTCCAAATACGTTGAAGACTGGGGGAGAGAAGGGGATTTCGGATATGTTGCAGTTGACCAGCAGGGCAAGAGACTAGGTTCAATAACATTAAGATTCTATACGGATCAGAATGCGGGATACGGTTATGTGAATGCAGCTACGCCAGAGATGGGGATGGCTGTAACGGAAGATGCACGTGGAAAAGGAGTAGGGACCTTACTGCTTCAGACCGCATTAGATGAGGTTGAACGGCGGGGATTTGAAGCAGTCTCGCTTAGTGTTGACCCGGATAACCAAGCAATTCGCTTATATAGGCGGTTAGGATTCGTGGAGGAGTCCCTAAATGGTACATCGGTAACGATGGTGCGTGTAAGTAAACTTGAATCTTAAATGACGAGCGTTCGGATCACTGGCAAAACTGAGTAAGCCAAGTGGAACTGCAAAAGAAAAAGGCGCTTCCTCATGGGAACGCCTCTTTCTGTGTGCCATGTATAGCATCGGTATCTCTCTTATTAGACTTAGTCCGTATCACTTCAATATTATTTCAACAAAAATGCCAAAGCCTCGTCATACGTTTCCCATTGGAATTCAGTCTGGTGCGCCGACTCTTTGGAGATCCGATTCAATTGCATTTTGGCTATCGCACCACCTACGGCTACACTGGCTCGCTTCATCCCCCACTGTGTCAGTAGTTTCTGGTGTTCCACAATTTTTTCTTTTGTATCCTGAGGGAAAGCCTTCATGTTCCGCATATCTACTAGCACATCAAACGAATTTCCCAATTGTTCCGCTATTCTCTGGATTTCTGTATTCGTTTGTTCGACATGTTCAGGAGAAACAATACCTTCCCAGATAATTTCAATAATAGGTTTAGTTGAATCCAAGCGTCTAACAGACATGTAGGCAACTCCTCGATAATAAAATAATATGTAATATATGAGACTATAAGCCTATTAATTATACCTTTTTATAGCGAGAATGAAAACTAAATTCATAATTTAGTGGTTCTTATGAACTACTTCTTCCTAGGGAAGTTAAATTCAGGGATTGTTATCATATCGTCATGGGGAGGAAGGTTGAATAGCTAAAAGCCGCCCAGAGGTTGAACTCCAGACGGCTTCTACAACTGTACACGATAAAGTTAAGATAACTACTTAAATTAGAAGCCAATCTTCAAACTGTTACCTTCCGTTGCTACACCTTTGGAAAGGGAAATGCTCAGCTTTTGTTCTGCCGAGAAGCCTAGTGTTTCCCCATCATGCAGTGTGACGTCGTTCTCAACCACATACGTTGTGGTCATAAACATCATCTCAAATACATCGCTTAAGGACTCCGACGATTGCATAATCTCCATCTCTTCTTTTCCAAAGTTACGTAGTCCGTAAGTGTAAGCTGAGGCGCCTTCGGCATTTTGGAATAGTCCGATGAAAATCCAGAGCGAGACTGGCAACTCATCATGTTTGATCCCATGGCTGGTTTCGACATATTGACTGGCTTCAACAACAAGTGGGGCCATGTATATGGCCAGCGCGTGATCCAACTGTAACAAGGCACTTGCTGTTTGAGTGAACAGAACATGTCCATCAATAGCATTTGTTGCGTTCAGAACAGAGACAATAATCTGAGACTGGTGCCGTGAGGTAATTTGCTCCGCTTCTCGCCAAAGGATGTTGAGTTTGGCATTCTCCTCAACTTCACGATCAGGCACAGGCGCGGCAATGTGGGCACATACCACCTGCATTCCATTCACTTCGAAAAAGAGATTGCCCTCCTCCGGGCGTTCTTCAATCTCGATATCCCATTCGTTCTTCATGTTCCTGATGAAGAGGTCAAAATCACAATCGTCACGCTCCAGCAGGACAAAACCCACGATGGTTTCACTGTAATTCGTCGATTCGACAGCACCACCTGCAGGTACCTTCTCCTTTTTGCGCCGCCGAAGCTTGTCAAACAATCCCATGACATGTTCTCCTTCCAATTCCAGAACGATTCTGGTCATTGTACACTGCTATCTATTCACTACCTTACCATAAAGGAGTTAACATGAATCGAAGCAATGCACCATTCGACAGAAATTACAGGAACAGAACTAGCAACAACGCAATGATCGCAGGCAAACCTTGTTTGATAATGATCGACCGTGAAGAAGTTGCTCCTCCATAAAGAGCCGCAATAATCACACACGCCAGGAAGAAAATCTGAATATGCTGTCCAACGGCAGCATCCGGATATAAGAGTCCCCAGATCAGACCTGCTGCAAGAAATCCATTGTAAAGACCTTGATTGGCCGCGAGGGATTTGGTGGATTTGGCGAATTCCGGCGTGAGATTAAAGGTTTTCATTGTGCGTGGACGAGTCCACATAAACATCTCCATCACCATGATATAGAAGTGTTCGACAGCTACAAGAGCTACAAAAATGATACTAATCAAAGGAAACACCTTGCTTTCTGATATGTAATTTATTTACTTGTCCATCCTAGTATAAGTGTTTGCAACAAGAACGGAAAGAGTAAATTTAATTTGTAACAATTTAATTGCGTATTATTAAAATAATATATCGTTTTCCAGTTGAGTTATTGATGTTGAAATTAAAAAATGGTTACAAAGGTAAGCATACGCCGATTGTCGACAATCCATTCATTGGGTAATAATGAACAATAAAGAAGTAATATTGCTCAGGAAAGGGAGGAGATTATTATGGGAACAGTTCAATTCGTCATGTTGGCTGATGATCCATCCACATTTGTAACCCGAGTTGTACCTTTTATCGACATTGAGCTTGCAGGAATTCCGGGTGACCGTCATTATGGTCTGCTTCGTCCGGCGGACTCACGTCAGAAAATCTACAAGCGTGGCACACCGATTGTGAATCGCCGCCAGATCAGTATTGTGTCTGAGGAAGAATGTGCTCTTATTGCTGAGAAAATGAACATTCCTGAAGTGCGTCCAGAGTGGCTGGGTGCCAATATACTGGTCCGTGGCATTGATCGATTGACGGAACTGCCTGCTGGAACGCGGCTCCTATTTCCAAACGGGACAGGGTTAATATGCGAAGGGGAGAACCTTCCCTGTGTACATCCGGGAAAAATGATTGAACAATTCTATGAACAGGACGGTTTGCGCAAAAAATTCGTGCCTGCGGCTCGCAAAAAACGCGGGATTGTATGCTCGGTTGAACGGGAAGGTGTGATTCACACGGGGGATACCATAGAAGTCATTCACCTGTCCTGATTTTCAAGACAGGTTTCTAATTGATCACCTCTCAGCGCTCACCATGCGGATGTCTAGCGTGTAAGTATTCCTCTGGTGTACTGCCAATAATGGACTTGAAATCTCGGATGAAATGGGATTGATCATGATATCCAAGATCCTGAGATAGCTTAATCAGGTCACAGTGAAGACCGCGGTCCATCCATTCTGCAGCATTTTGCAGACGATACAACTTGATTACGGTTTTGGGTCCGATGCCAACATACTGATTGAACAGGCGTTGAAGCTTTCGGGTATGCATATTCCAATAAGAAGACAGATCATCTACTCTCAGCATCTCCCGGTTCTGTTCAATCTGTTGTACAATATCATGAACCATTCTCGCTTGAGCATCTTCAGCAGGAAGGTGTGCACATAATAGTTGGTCGATGTAACTGGTTTTATCCGCATCATCCCCCGCCCCAAGAAGCCGGTCTTCCAAGGATTCCGCTGTGACGTCCAGAATACTGGAGACATCCATCGGCTGTCCGTACAATGAAGAGACAGGAGCGCGGAGGAAGGGATAAAACCCTCCTGGTTTGAACTTCACGCCCAATACACGTCCTTTCCCGCTCACATGATAGGAGAATTTACGTCCCGATGGTCCGAAGAAAAACGTATTGTTACGTTCCACAACCAGATTGACACAGGGGTTAGGCACGACATGTTGGGGATACGGTTCAAGTCCAGTCAGATCCCACGATACGATCCAGTAATGTTTAACAAAAGGGCGAAGTGCTTCGGAAGGAGCATGGCGTGTCAGTTGATATTTATGATCACCTTCATTCAGATTCAACAGGCCCATACTTGGTCTGTCTCCTTGTTCTACCTGTTTCATCTGAATCATCCCTCCTGCTCATCTCACATTATTTAGGTTCTCTGAACAACAATGCCCGCACAGCAAAACGGGGTAAAATGAGTTGCCTGCGCCATCTCGAAGGTTGACTGAGGAGGCGATAGAGCCATTCCAGGTTAAGCTTCTGCCATATCGCAGGGGCACGTTTGGTTTTGCCAGCCACGATATCGAGACTGCCTCCAACACCTATGGCTACACGAGCGTTCAACTGGTGGCGATACTTGTTAATCCAGTGTTCCGCATGGGGGGCGCCAAGAGCCACGATAAGAAAGTCTGGTTGAGCAGTACAAATCTCTTCCACAATCCGTTGTTCCTCATCTGCCTGGAAGTAACCATGGTATCTACCCTTTACAACAACTCCCGGATAACGTTGCGCTATAACTTTTACGGCCTCTTCACTGACACTTTCTTCTGCTCCCAGCATGTAGAATGACCAGTGTTTTTTATCGCCTTCCTCCAATAAACGAAACAGCAGATCACAACCGGTTACCCGTTCAGTCAATTGTCCACCGCGGAAACGGGATACCATCACAATGCCAGCACCGTCAGCTGTGACCAACCCGGCTTGATCGACGACTTTCCGAAGAGATGCATTCTTTTGACAGGACATAACAATCTCGGGATTACCTGTGATGACATGGAAGAGTTCATTGCTTTCCTGATCTACGACTTTATCAAGGATTGCAACCGTTTGATCCATCGTGACATTGGGAAAAGGGATACCCATAATATTTGTTGATTGGCTCATATCTCATTTCCTTTCTTAATTAGTCGTATTACCTTGAACAGACCTGTTATTTCATTCCAGTTTAGTATATCTGATCTTCTAGGAAAGCACTATATGGGCGCAATCCTTTTGGAACATGGTATAACAACGTTCCCGAAAACATAAAGAGCTATATTTTACCTGTTGTCGCGTTTTTACAATACGGCCTTTGGGGTATAACGATAGGATAGGAGTGCGAGGTTGGCAGATCGCTTATCCAATACATAAAGGGAGTGAGTCCATGGAACTGAAATATGAATTTTATATCAATGCAGGACTGGAAGAGGTGTGGAATGCTCTAATATCACCAGACGGCACACGGAACAGCTTTTTCGGCAGCGAACTTCGCACCAATTTCCAACCAGGCCAGCCGTTTGCTTATGTAGGGCCGGGCAATGATGGTGCGGAGACTGTCCATGTGTATGGAGATATATTAGAATTTGAACCGTTGTCCAGACTTAGTTATCAGGAGCATCCTGGACCGTCGTACCATGCGAATCATGCCGAGCTTCAATCCAGAGTGGTCTTCCAGTTGGAAACTGTAGGTGAGTGTACGAAGCTGACGCTGATCAATGATCAATTTACAGATAACCATCCTTCCTTTGCGAATGCACAGAGCAGCTGGTGGATGATTCTAAGCAGCATCAAAACTTGGGTGGAAACGGGGAAAACACTGAATTTTGGCTGGTAGCTGGTGAGAGGCAGTCATTTAAGATTTATTTTCATAAAAATAAAGGCAATTACTATAAGAACCAGTGCTGTTTCAGCGCTGGTTCTTGTTTTTATACAAAATTGAGTTCATTGCTCTACACTTAATGTCTGATAATGTCGAAATATATATCATATGAGCTAAGAGGAGAAATGAGCATGTTTCGTAAACGTACTGAATCGACCAAACACCTTCGTACAGATGCGCATCAGAATTTACTGGAGTATAGTCGTAAACTGGTAGCAAACGCAGAAAAGGGCAACTATGACGCATGGATCGAAGATGGCATTGAGTTTCAGGATACTGATGAAATAGCTAGCAATATCAAAAAAGCAGTACATATGATGAAAGCTCAAAACGAAGACGTGGAAATGCGCCTTAAAATGCTGAATCAGGCGATGAATGTGGGATTATGGGAATCTGAAATTGTTGCTGGTGATCCACTGGATAACAATAATATCGTCTCATTTTCGAATGAATTCCGCCAAATGTTAGGATTCCATAATGCCAAGGAATATCCCAATTCATTTGCAAGCTGGGCGAAGTCGATATATCCGGATGACAGACCTCAACTGGTGCAGGAGATTATGAAACATGTGAATGACACAAGAGCAACAACTGCCTATAACGTCATCAGCCGTATGATTACAAAAAGTGGAGAGACTCGCTGGTTCCGATGCCTTGGACAAGTCATCCGAAATCAGGCTGGAGTTCCAGTCAAACTTCTGGGCATCATGTTTGATATTCATGAGGAGAAGAGCAAGTCTGATGAGTTAGAAGCACTCGTCACCCGATATGATCTGGTTAACCGCGCCTTGGTGGAGGCACCGTGGGATATGACGGTTGTGGCTGGAGATGTGGTTAATCCGAACAATGAATTTTGGTGGTCACCCCAGTTCCGTAAAGAGTTAGGGTTTAAAGACGAGCAGGATTTCCCGAATGTGTTCAGCAGCTGGAGCAGCCGACTTCATCCGGAAGACCATGATCGGACGATTAACGAATTTGCCAGACATATGAACGATTACAGTGGTCGTACGCCGTACGATCTGGATTATCGTCTGCAGCGCAAAGACGGGGAGTATCGGTGGTATCACGCGGGTGGGGAGACCATTAGGGATCAGGATGGAGTACCGCTCCGTGTAGCTGGCACCATTCGAGATGTCACCCATGAGAAGAATAAGGAACAGATCGTGGAAGCCATGAATCTGAAAACAAAACAATTGTCGGAGTCCATAGGTGAGATGGTGCGTGGAATCAATTCGATTACGGATCAGGCACAGGATTTGGTGACTGCACAGGAGTTATCTGCCGATGCAGCCATTCAAGTGAAAAGCAGTGCAGATGATACGAAGAATATCACCGTGTTTATTCGAGAGATTGCCAGTCAGACCAATCTGCTGGGGTTGAATGCAGCCATTGAAGCTGCACGAGCGGGAGAGCTGGGACTGGGATTTGGCGTCGTTGCAGGTGAAGTGCGGAAACTGGCTGATCACAGTTCGGAGGCCACAGTAAATATCGAAGATAGCATGCAGAAGATGAAAACACTGATTGATCAGATTCTTGAGCACATCGGTAATATGTCCACGTTAACACAAAATCAAGCAGCTCTGACACAACAGGTGAATGCTTCAATGGATGAGATCAACACCATGTCACAGGATCTGGTTAATTACTCGCGGAATCTATAATCTCGAAGCCGTTTGTTATAACATCACGATCATTGGCAACAACATCAATAAAAAACCACCGGGAAGCATTTCTGCTCCCGGTGGTTTTTTGTATTTCTATTTATATTTTATAGCTAAGATATATAGCTTCAGTTCAGCTATTGAATTAAACTTGTTGAACTTTGATCAGGTTTGTATTACCGGATTGACCGATTGGAACACCAGCGGACAACACAATGATGTCACCTTTTTCAATGTAACCTGTTTTGATTGCGTTCCGCGTAGCCGATTCGAACATTTCATCCGTTGTTGTTACTTTGTCGCCCATAACCGGAATGACACCTGAGAGCAGGCAGATTTTCGCCAATACTTCTTCATGTTGTGTAACTGCGATAATTGGTGCTTTTGGACGATACTTGGAGATCATACGTGCTGTGAATCCACTCTCAGTCGAAGTGATGATTGCTTTTGCATTCAGTACGAGGGAAGAACTTACAGCGCCCTGACTGATAACTTCAGTAATATCAGCGATCTGTTGAGCCGATTTTTGTGCGAATTGCTCTTTGTAATCGATCATCGTTTCAGCACGGCGAGCAACAGCAGCCATCGTGCGCACGGATTGTACCGGATATTTACCAGCAGCGGATTCACCGGACAACATCACAACGTCAGCACCTTGAAGTACAGCATTGGCCACGTCACTAACTTCGGAACGAGTAGGGCGTGGGTTCACTTGCATGGACTCCAGCATGTGTGTAGCTACGATAACTGGTTTACCAGCGCGGTTACATTTATCGATCATTTCTTTTTGCATCATGGGTACGTCTTCGATTGGCACCTCAACACCGAGATCTCCACGAGCTACCATGATGCCGTCAGATGCTTCAATAATATCGTCCAGGTTGGTCATACCTTCCTGGTTTTCGATTTTGGAGATGATCTGAACGTGGTCTACACCGCGTTCTTTCAAAATGCTGCGGATTTCACGGATGTCATCACCTTTACGAACAAAGGATGCTGCGATAATTTCGATATCGTTTTCGATCCCAAATCCGATGTGCATAACGTCACGCTCGGTTACACCTGGCAATGTCGTTTTAATTCCTGGCAAGTTAACCCCTTTGCGTGGTTTCAGAATGCCGCCACTGATGATTTTGCAATGGATATCGGATCCTTCCACAGACAGTACAGTCAGATCCACAAGGCCATCATCGATGAGGATACGATCGCCAGGTTTCACAACGAGGTTCAGTTCTGGATAGTTTACCGAGATACGCTCAGCGTCACCAAGAATTTCTTCAGTAGTCAGGATCAGCTCTTTACCAGCTTGCAGATGACAGGATGCTTCTTTCAGTTTACCAATACGTACTTCCGGCCCTTTGATGTCCATCATGATCGGTATATAGGTGTTCAGTTCGGAAGCTGCTTTACGGATATTGTTAATCCGTGTAACGTGATCTTCCAGTTCGCCATGAGCCATGTTCAGACGGGCAACGGTCATACCTTCCTGAATCATTACTTTTAACAATTCGATTGAGTCACAAGCAGGTCCCATGGTACAAATAATTTTTGTTTTTAACATGCTGATTTCCTCCTCATATTTAAGCTTATATGTGTATTGTAGCGTTTTCTGTCGAATCAGGGTATGAACTATAGTACAATGATTAGAGTATAGTCCGATAATGAGGTGTGTTATGGTCACTCCACTTGAAGTACGACATATTAATGGTGTCGGTTGGTACGAAGAAGCTGTGCAATCTCAAGAAACTTGGCGGCTTAGCTTGGTTACTTATGGAAAATGTGTATATTGGGTGAACGGTGATAAACAGATCATGGAAAAAGGTGAATTGCTCCTCATTCCAGGTGGTACCCCATATTACGGCAAGAGTATTCCTACAGTAACGCACACACAGATTGTAATTCAACTGCAACGCGACCATATGGAAACTTTGCCTGCACTGGAACGGTATGAGGCATTGCGGCATAAACCTGGATGCTACGAACTGATCCATCAACGCATGAGCGCTATTTATCAACAATGGCAAGAGCGTCCTTCTTATTATGTCATGATGAGCCAAGCCTTATTGATGGAAGTGTTGATTTATATGAACAGGGAGCTTGATCGTGGAGTTATCCCGCCGGAGAGGCATAATCATGTTGAACGGATGAAGCGATATATAGAGCGGCATTATCGGGAGAAAGTGACGAAGGAAGAACTCGGGGACGAGATCAAAAAAACTCCCAATTATGCTGCTGCATTATTCAAAAGCATGACAAATCAGACCATCAGTCAATATGTCCATGATCAACGGATGAAACGAGCCATATATCTGCTCACCGAGTCACAACTCTCCATCCAGGAAATTGCCGAATTTCTCGGCTACCGGGATCTGTCTTATTTTTACCGCATATTCAAACGTATAACCGGAAGTCCACCGTCTGACCTTCTTCATGAACGGCCACCTATAGCATGAAACGCGTAGTCCAACCCAAATAAAGTTCTTCTATATAAGTAGGCTTAATTCAATGAGTACAAAAAAAGAGGGCCTAGGCCCTCTTTTGCTGTATAGCAGGATCATCATCCCACCTGTTACATATATAAATGTCGTTATACATGACTGCTTGGGTTAGAAGCTGTGAGTGGCTGCTTGCCTTTTTTTCGTGCCTGCCCAAGACGAAGAGCAAAGACATGTACAGTCCAATACGCGGCCTCAGCAAACAAAATGCCGCCGGCGATGTCCAGCAAGGAATGCTGTTTTACAAACACCGTCGAAGCAATAATCAACCACAGCCATACCGACCAAGAAATCCGTGCCATAGGCTTAAAGTTCAAGTGTCTGTTGATCACAATAAACAGCAAATAGCTGGTCAGAACGTGAACACTTGGGAAACAGTTGAAGGGCGCATCATTTGTATAGATAAACTGTACTAACACGCTACTCAGATCAGTTCCGCCGATCTCAGGGCGCGGGACATGAGTAGGGAAAATCGCAAAACAGACATTGGCAGCCATGACACCAACATTATAGGTAATCAGCGTGCGCCAGAATAGCGGCTTGTTCGTCAGACCCAAATAGAGAAATCCAAGATACAGAATGGGCATCCAGCTAATGTACGGATAAATAAATTCTTTGAGAAAAGGAATC
Organism: Paenibacillus sp. FSL K6-4396; assembly: GCF_038002525.1. Classification (NCBI taxonomy): domain Bacteria; kingdom Bacillati; phylum Bacillota; class Bacilli; order Caryophanales; family Paenibacillaceae; genus Paenibacillus; species Paenibacillus sp. FSL K6-4396. The sequence continues at coordinate 342,088 of NZ_JBBOCR010000001.1, forward strand.
TGTGTATCAATCCAGGCATAATTGTAGAAGACATCACTTCCGGTGTTGCTGCCTAGAAATACGTAAATGGAGCCTTGGAGCGGTATGCACAGAATAGCCAGTAAATGCCCCCAGCGCTGAAAGAATGCTTTCATAGTATCCCCCTGATTTCATTATGCATTGTGAAACTATCGTTAATGGGTACTTCATAGATATATGACGCTGAAGAGTCGCGACACCCCTGCAGCATTGAACTCTTGTAATACTATAATGGACAGATAAAGGTATAAGCCATACCTGATTTTAGGGGAAAAGAGGTTAGTATAAGTCTCTTTTTTGTTACTTTTATAGTTTTATCCATAATAGGGATATTCAATATACGGATGATGTGATACAACTATATTGGCATATAAGTTCTTATGACAACGGAAAACATAAATGAAACGAGGTAGGCAAATGTATGATTAATGCGCAATCCAAGCCTAAACATTCCTTTTCCGAGCGCAAACCTGTGCTCACCGTTGTAATTATTGAGCTGCTTCTCCTGTTAGCCGTATTTGCAGCAGGGGCTATTGCAACGATAAAGCAACTAGACTACACTTCCCCTGTACTCATTTCCTTTACACCAATCGCAATTGTTCTGATGATCTATCTGACGTTAAGGCGCAAGTGGGGAGAGACTGGATTCCGATCTTTGCGAAGTATCCCGGCTGGCCACGCAAAGTATTATATTCCACTACTCCTTGTACTGGGTACACTTTCACTGAAAGGATTTGGGGAGCTGAGCTTGTCACGGGTAGCCTTTTTCATCTTTTTTACCTTGCTCGTAGCTTTTGTTGAGGAAACGATCTATCGTGGACTTATTTTCAAAACATTGCTTCAAAAAAGTGCAGTGGCCGCAGTTGTGACCTCCAGCATATTGTTTTCGATTACACATCTGCTGAACGCATTGTCTGGTCAGGATATGACGGATACGATCATGCAATTGATCTATGCGCTGCTCCTGGGAGTTGTACTGGCGTTATTGATGCTGAAGAACGGAAATATCGTACCGCTTATATTGTTTCATTTCATACATAATCTGATTCAATTTCTAGGGAATGACCTGGAGGACACAGGTACACTGCCTTATGATCTGTTTATACTGGCAGTACTGATTGCTTACTGTGCATGGTTAGTGTGGAGCATTCGAACAAATTCGTCTATTCCATCCAAAGGGAGTGAGCAAGCGAATACGGTTGTTCATTAAAGTATTGCGGGTATTGCTTGAAAGTAGTTATCATACAGTTTCCCGTCAGCAGTTGGATCATGGTATACTTCAGTCTGGCGGGAAGACAGATATGTTCATGATACGAGGTCTGCTCATCCGTACATTAAGGTTTAGACAGTAGGTGATATAGTGGAGAAGACAGCACAAGGTGTAGCAGAATGGATGGTACAGGAGATTAAATTCACAGGAACACTTCATCAGGAAGCTGCCATAGAATATGTGAAGACCCATTTCGGCGAAGAGTTTGTTTTTGTGAACGAGAACGGCAATACATCATTGTCCAAAGAAGTGAAGAAAGCTTTCCGTAAGCTTCATCGTGGGCAGATCGCCTGGGATAGGGATGCATTTATGTGGGCATGGACATAGTGTGTTATACTGGGTTAAGATGATTCATTGGTTGTGTTGGATATGCATGTCAGAATATTATATAAAAAATGTATAAGATGGATTAGATCTGCATATCCTTTCATAAGACCGTACACAAGTGACCAGGCACATAAGCGTGATAAACCCTGGCCCCACACGTGTTAATAACATGTATTTCCAAAGCTGTTTGAAAAGAAAATACAAAGATTTGCTTTTTGGCTGAATTGGAGTTATAATAAAAACAAGTTGTAGAGAGTGGAAAACCTAATTCATATATTGTAAAGGGCGATCACTTATAGGTTTATGACTGGTACCTTTTTCAATGTGTGAATTTTTATTTGCTTGCTGCAAAGAACAAAGGAACATGTTAATCTTTATTTGGAGGTGTAATTCACATGCAAAACGGAACAGTAAAATGGTTCAACGCTGATAAAGGCTTCGGTTTCATCGAAGTTGAAGGCGGAGAAGATGTATTCGTACACTTCAGCGCTATTACAGGCGAAGGCTTCAAAACGCTGGACGAAGGTCAACGCGTGCAATTTAAAATTGTACAAGGAAACCGTGGTCCTCAAGCAGAAGAAGTTGTAAAACTGTAATTAAAGCATAGCTGCCTTTAACATGTTATAATGGTAAAGGCAGCTTCTTTTTTTTGATCAGTTATATAAAAAGTCGACCCATTAGTTGTCGAGGTAGGAGTCCGGTGGGACGTGAAACTTCCGCTAAGTGTAGGCTTCTGTGAAATAACGTCGGTTAGATGTTTTTCCATAACAAAGGGGGTAGAAGTCATGTATAATCGCAAAAAACCGTTGGAAGAGATTCCACAAGCTGATGCGGCAATCTGGGAATGTACGAGTGATACGTGCAAAGGATGGATGCGGGACAATTTTGCGTTTGATAACGTACCTACTTGTCCGATATGTGCTTCTGAGATGGTCAGCACGACTAGGATGCTACCATTGCTTGAGAATTCGAATAGTAATCTGAAAACGATGCCTAAAGGAAATCGGATTTAACATAGCTTACCCGCCTCTAACGAGGTGTTTTTTTTTAAGATTAAATAGACACCCTGTGCGAAGGTAAGGGTATTAAATATGAAGTTCCCGGCATTCGTTTTGGCGAATGCCTTTTTTTGTATCATTTTTTAACAGAAAATATAGTGTAATTGACGTGAATTGTATGAAAAAGATAAAGACCCTTTTCGCTATAAGCAAAAAGGGTCTTTGTTATGACTACAATTTTACCACGATCAGATTGGAATTTAGATGAACAGGAATGGCAGCAGAAACAATGTTGCTACCAGAGCCAGATCGATTCCCGCTCCATAGCCGTAACCCCCACCGTATCCTCCGTAACCATATGGACCATAGGCCGAAGATTTAACTTTCTTTGATGCAACAGCGTTTTTCTTGCTGCCTTTTACCAGCTGTTGTTTGGATTTGACTGAACATAGCCGTGGTCCTTCGAAACATCCGTTCAAATATACTTTGCCATCACGACATTGGCTAAGCGTACCATACATATGCTTACCGTCTTTCATAACAAGACAAACGGAACGTCCAACGTGCGGAGAAACCGTTTCCTCACATACCCGATTAATTCTGTACATGCATATCCTCCTCATTAGATGCGGTTGCCGCTTGAATTCAACGGTTTGTATATCATAGTAAATAAAAGAGGATTTGGTATGGACGAGTACCCGGTAAATCGAATAGGGAGGAGCCGTTTTTGAGTCTATTCCATACACTGGGAGGAGTGAGGAGGGGATGTTGCATGGATTATCATGACATGCTGGCTCGGTTAGGGGAGGGGAGTGCCCATCCCGGAGGATTTTTGGCAACGCTGAAGTTGCTGGAGAGTTTATCTCTGCCTGTGGATAGTCATATCCTTGAGATTGGATGTGGCACTGGGAGGACTGCGTGTTATTTGGCTAAAAGGGGTTATCAAGTAACAGCGATTGATCTTAATCGTCAGATGCTGGATAAGGCCGTTCGGCGAGCAAGACGAGAGCGGGTGGATGTTCGTTTTGTTCAGGCTGATGTAGCATCGTTACCTTTCCCGGAAGATCATTTTGATATGGTATTCGTGGAGTCGGTTACGATCTTTACCCCATGGCGGAGTGCATTTGCTGAGTATAGAAGAGTGTTGAAGCCCGGTGGACTTTTGGTGGATCGGGAGATGGTTTTATCAGGCCAGAAGACCGAATTGATGTGTCGCAGGTTAAAGCAATTTTACGGTATACGAACCCTGGTAACGGCCACAGCATGGAGAAAACGCCTCAAACAGTGTGGTTTCACCAAGGTTGAAGTCAAAGAACATTCGCGATCCATGGGAAAATGGGGCGTTGATCATGATCCGCATCGCGAGATCGATATGAATTGGTTTGAGGATGAACGTATGCAGCGAATGAGTCAAACCAATGATCGTTTGCTCGCGAAATACGGCAATAAGTTGGGATATGCTGTTTTTGCGGCTAAAGCACCGTTGGAGGTCAAAAACGAAAAATAGGAAAAAGACAACTCACACAATCGTGTGGGTTGCCTTTGGTTTGTTTCGACAGCACGTACTACAGCATATCGTTGTCGATAATCCGCCAATGGTGTTTGAGTAGGGCTTCCAGTTGGTTCTTATCTTTGGCTCGAAAAGCACTTAAAATTTGTCGGTGCTCTTCATTAACTTCCAACAGTACCTCAGATAGCTTTGGTTTATTATCACTAACATACGACTGGCGGATGAAACTGTTTTTCAATGTATTTAACATCTCAATGACTGTAGCGTTACCACATCGCTGAATGTACAGATTATGGAACTGATACTGGTTTTTGTTGTAGGCAGCAAGATCAAGCTGGCTGATATCCTCGTCCATTCGAACAACCAGAGTCTCCATCTCCAAAAGTTCAGATGGTCTGAGATGGTCTGCTGCAAGTGTGGCAGCAAGTGCCTCCAGCACACCGATTGCTTGGGAAAACTCCAGTTTTTTGCCTGCATCAAAAGGAGTGACAATAAATCCCCTGCGTGGGATGTATTGCAGCAGATTGTCTGAAGCCAGCTGGAAAAGGGCTTCCCGAGTAGGTGTGCGACTGATGTCCAGCTTTTTGCATATCTCGGCCTCGTTGATCTTCTGGTTGGGAAGTAACGTCCCGTCTTGAATCTTCTGGGCAATGTAATCGTATACGTGATCTTTCAAGGACCGGTATTTGGGTACCTCCATACCGAATCCTCCTTTCTATGTATAGTGAATAAATAGATGGGTGTGAGGCTGTGCTGTACGCGCCGTTCAGGAGTTTCAAGTTTTTATCATCTTAACACCGAGGGGGAAGTTGGGCAAGCAAACTTCATGTTTCAGCCGATGTAAATGCCGTGTCATATATAGCACATTTTATGGAATTAAAGCGTATAAATGTTTAAATAATGATTGTGATAAACCGATTTATTTGTTAGTATTACTTACATATAAGTCCATATATTGTCTTATGTATATTGTATACAAATTTATCATTAAGCTACTAAGTCCAAAAAAGAATAGGGGTATGCTGTGTGAGAAAAGTATTGTTGCCAATGATTCTGCTGTTAGTGGTTGTATTCATGTCCGCATGTGGGCAGGAAAAAACGACAGGAACCGGATCAGACGCTACTTCGTCTTCGGGCAGTAGCTCTGCGGAAAAGGAAGTAATTGTACTTGGAACCAGTGCGGACTATGCACCCTATGAATTTCATAAGAAAATCGATGGTAAAGATATTATTGTAGGTTTTGACATCGAGATTGCCAAAGCCATTGCGGCTGATCTGGGAGCCGAGCTGAAGATTGAGGACATGGACTTTGATGGCCTTCTTATGGCTCTCGGTACAGATAAGGTTGATTTTGTAATATCAGGCTTAACCCCTACCGAAGAACGAAAGAAGAATGTTGATTTTACGGATATCTACTATTATGCAGAGCAGGCTGTACTTGTTAGAGGAGGGGGAGATACCGCAGTAAAGTCCATAGGTGATCTATCAGGCAAGCAGGTTGGCGTGCAAAAGAGTTCCATTCAGGAAGGGATTGCTCAGGAAATAGAGGGGGCAAAGCTCACTTCTCTGGCCAAAATACCTGAACTGATTCTGGAGCTGCAGACGGGGCGTGTAGACGCACTCATCCTGGAGAAGCCGGTGGCTGAACAGTATGTGAAAAACCAAGAGGGGCTTGTTGTTGCAGGTGTGAAGATTGAACAGGCTGAAGACGAGGGTGGTTCGGCCATCGCGGTGAAGAAAGGTAATCAGAAGTTGCTGGATCAGATCAACACTACATTGGAAAAGCTCAAAACAAACGGAGATATTGAACGGTTCGTCGTTGAAGCGAATGAGATGCTCGGTGAATAAACCGGACGAGTGAGGGATATGCCGTGAATTTAGATTTTTCCTTTCTATTAGAACATTGGCAGGATTATGCACGAAGTGCGTGGGTCACGCTTGAGCTTTCCTTCTTCGGTGTTCTGTTTGGGACGTTACTTGGTGTGATCATGGCATTAATGCGATTATCCCGAATATGGCCAATTAAATTGGTGGCATCGGCGTATATTGAACTCATTCGAGGAACACCAATGCTCGTACAGATTCTTATTATTCATTATGGTCTGACGGTTATAGGTGTGAACTTACCGGCATTTATGTCGGGGGTGGTAGCTCTGACGATGAATAGCTCGGCTTATATGGCGGAGGTGTTCAGGGCCGGGATTCAAGCGATTGATAAAGGACAGACCGAAGCTTCGCGCTCCCTCGGTATGACAAATGGTATGACACTTCGTTATATTATACTGCCGCAGGCTTTTCGTAACATGCTTCCAGCCATCGGTAATGAATTCATTATTATCATTAAAGATTCTTCGCTTGTCTCCATGATCGGCATAGCCGAGATTATATACACGGCCAGAACGATTCAGGGTGTTACGTTCCAGCCGCTTGCTCCGCTGCTTGTTGCCGCCGGCCTCTATTTTATAATCACATTTACACTGGCTAATTTACTCTCTTGGTTGGAACGTAGACTGTCTATTTCTCGCTAACTATTGATATAGGATTGGATTCGAGAAAGGCTTGGAGTAGGCTGGAGTGGAAAAAGAGAGATGTAGTCGTAAATGGCGATGGCATCGCATACATTGTTATTGTATTTTGTATACAATATTTTGGAAAGGTGTTGGGTGTGTATGTCAGATTCCAAAATGTTAATGGATTGGTCGGAGCGTTATGCTGCACCTAATTATCATCCGCTCCCTATTGTTATTGAACAGGCGGAAGGGGTATGGGTGGAAGACCCCGAAGGCCGCCGTTATATGGATATGTTAAGTGCATACTCTGCATTGAATCATGGTCATAGACATCCTGTGATCATACAGGCGCTCAAGGATCAGGCAGATCAGGTTACGCTGACATCACGGGCATTCCACAGCAGCTCCGCTTCTCTTTTTTATCAGAAACTCTCACAATTCACGGGGAAATCGAAGATTCTCGCCATGAATACAGGAGCGGAAGCGGTGGAGACTGCGGTGAAGGCGGTACGTAGATGGGCTTATCGTTGCAAAGGTGTACCGGAGAATCAAGCCGAGATTATCGTATGCTCTGGTAACTTTCATGGAAGAACTCTGACGGTTACGTCCTTTTCTTCTTCAGCGGAGTATAAAAAAGATTTTGGACCGTTCACACCTGGATTCCGGATTATTCCCTATGGAGATATAGAAGCGCTGAAAAAGGCCATTACGCCAAATACGGCTGGTTTTCTTGTAGAGCCTATTCAGGGCGAAGCTGGAATCGTTATCCCGCCTGATGGATATTTGGCTGAAGCTTTTGCTCTGTGTAAGAGCCAGCAGGTGTTGACTGTATCTGATGAGATCCAGACCGGATTTGGAAGAACGGGTCGCCGTTTTGCCTCCGACTGGGAAGGTGTTGAACCAGACATCTGGATTATGGGCAAAGCGTTGGGGGGAGGAGTCATGCCCATCTCGGCTATCGCTGCTGATTCGGAGATACTTGATTTGTTTGAGCCGGGGTCTCATGGTTCTACGTTTGGGGGTAACCCACTCGCTTGCGCCGTGGCTATAGCAGCTCTGAAAGTTCTTGAAGATGAGAAGCTTGCCGAGCGATCGGAGCGTCTGGGGAACTATTTTATGAAAAGACTTCGAGGTATCCACAGTTCAGCCATACGGGATATTCGGGGGAAAGGTTTATTTATTGGTGTTGAACTGTATGAATCAGCCCGTCCCTATTGTGAGCGTTTGATGTCTACTGGACTGCTGTGTAAAGAAACCCATGAGACAACCATTCGATTTGCTCCACCATTGACGATTAAAGAGACTGAGATTGACTGGGCACTGGAGAGAATTGAGCAGGTATTGATCAACAATGAGGGAGCTGACCCACATGAAAAATGATGATGATGTACATGGTGAAATAAAAGATACTTCTATTGATACAAGTCAAACATCTGTGCGACGTGATATTGCTATCATTAAAGTTCCTTTTGGACTCGGTGGAGCAAGAGGTGGAGCAGAGTTGGGGCCTGATGAATTGATTACAGCTGGGCTTAAGCGGGAGATTGCGAGTCTTGGGCTAGTGCTTTCCAAAGAAGTGCGGGTAGATTGTCCTTCTGAACCTGTTGCCCCTATTGAGCGAAATCGTGTAAAACACTTAAATGAGGTGCGTCAGGTCAGTGAGAAGGTGTGTAGTGAAGTATCAGGCGCAGTAGAGGAGGGGGCTTTCCCACTTGTGCTTGGGGGAGATCATAGTGTAGCGATCGGTACTTTAGCCGGATTAACAGCGCACTATTCGAATTTGGGTGTGATCTGGTTTGATGCGCATGCAGACTTGAATACGGAAGAACGGAGCTTGTCTGGTAATATGCATGGCATGAGTGTGGCTGCATCCTTGGGGCATACTGCATTCAATCTATCGCACATTGCTGGAGCAGGCTCGTTTATTGATCCGTCCAACTTGGTCTATATTGGTCTGCGTGATTTGGATGAGTATGAGAAAGAGCAGATTAAGGGACTGGGTATCCGAGCATTTACGATGCATGATATTGACCGTATGGGAATAAAGCAAGTTATTGAGGAAGCAATAGCTACAGCGGATAAAGGGACAGATGGTATTCATGTCAGCTTCGACATGGATTGTCTGGATCCACGGGAAGCTCCGGGTGTGGGCACCCCAGTACCGGGTGGTCTGAATTACCGAGAGGCACATTATGCATTGGAGATACTTGCTTCCACAAATCAAGTTACGTCGATGGAACTGGTTGAGGTGAATCCGTTGTTTGATCAAAATAGACATACGGCACGACTTGGCGTGGAACTAATTGCTTCGTTACTTGGTAAGCGCATATTGTAAGCACTGAGAAGTGAAACGGAATGTGTAAGCTGTACCAAAGGAATAGACTTTCTTATTTATTATAGAAGGAAAGAAAACTGAGATCTCCGAAAACTAGGGCTAGTCACAAGAAAATGTTCACTGCAATCGCAGTGGAAATGGCTGCCCTGGTTATGTTTAATGGATATGTATATTAGAAGCACCGTAATAAGGATGCTGAGAGTTATTTGTATGTACAGGAGCGTCACATTACATATTGTGCTGATGATGTGGGTTGATTATCATTTTATGAAAAAAAGACTTGCAATTGAAATCTGTACATGATATATTCTAATTCCGGCCAAGAAAACACGGTTTACACGGTGCGGCAAGCGGTTGAAATGAGCTTCGAAAGAAACTTAAAAAAAGAGCTTGCAAAGTTGGTGCGGACATGATATTATATAAGAGTTGCTGAAGAGAACGACATTCGGTAACGAAACAAGTTTGATCTTTGAAAACTGAACAACGAGTGAGTAAACATTCTGCTTGCAGAATGAACGCGAAAGTTTGAAACAAGCCTTGGCTTGAATCGACTGGAGCACAAATGAGATTTTTAATCTCGTCAGATTCAAAATGAGCTTATCGCTCTTTTCAATACTTTATTGGAGAGTTTGATCCTGGCTCAGGACGAACGCTGGCGGCATGCCTAATACATGCAAGTCGAGCGGAGTTGATAGGAAGCTTGCTTCCTTGATACTTAGCGGCGGACGGGTGAGTAACACGTAGGCAACCTGCCCTCAAGTTTGGGACAACTACCGGAAACGGTAGCTAATACCGAATAATTGTTTTCTTCGCCTGAAGGGAACTGGAAAGACGGAGCAATCTGTCACTTGGGGATGGGCCTGCGGCGCATTAGCTAGTTGGTGAGGTAACGGCTCACCAAGGCGACGATGCGTAGCCGACCTGAGAGGGTGATCGGCCACACTGGGACTGAGACACGGCCCAGACTCCTACGGGAGGCAGCAGTAGGGAATCTTCCGCAATGGGCGAAAGCCTGACGGAGCAATGCCGCGTGAGTGATGAAGGTTTTCGGATCGTAAAGCTCTGTTGCCAGGGAAGAACGCTTGGGAGAGTAACTGCTCTCAAGGTGACGGTACCTGAGAAGAAAGCCCCGGCTAACTACGTGCCAGCAGCCGCGGTAATACGTAGGGGGCAAGCGTTGTCCGGAATTATTGGGCGTAAAGCGCGCGCAGGCGGTCATTTAAGTCTGGTGTTTAATCCCGGGGCTCAACCCCGGATCGCACTGGAAACTGGGTGACTTGAGTGCAGAAGAGGAGAGTGGAATTCCACGTGTAGCGGTGAAATGCGTAGATATGTGGAGGAACACCAGTGGCGAAGGCGACTCTCTGGGCTGTAACTGACGCTGAGGCGCGAAAGCGTGGGGAGCAAACAGGATTAGATACCCTGGTAGTCCACGCCGTAAACGATGAGTGCTAGGTGTTAGGGGTTTCGATACCCTTGGTGCCGAAGTTAACACATTAAGCACTCCGCCTGGGGAGTACGGTCGCAAGACTGAAACTCAAAGGAATTGACGGGGACCCGCACAAGCAGTGGAGTATGTGGTTTAATTCGAAGCAACGCGAAGAACCTTACCAGGTCTTGACATCCCTCTGACCGGTACAGAGATGTACCTTTCCTTCGGGACAGAGGAGACAGGTGGTGCATGGTTGTCGTCAGCTCGTGTCGTGAGATGTTGGGTTAAGTCCCGCAACGAGCGCAACCCTTATATTTAGTTGCCAGCACTTCGGGTGGGCACTCTAGATAGACTGCCGGTGACAAACCGGAGGAAGGTGGGGATGACGTCAAATCATCATGCCCCTTATGACCTGGGCTACACACGTACTACAATGGCCGGTACAACGGGCTGCGAAATCGCGAGATGGAGCCAATCCCAACAAAGCCGGTCTCAGTTCGGATTGCAGGCTGCAACTCGCCTGCATGAAGTCGGAATTGCTAGTAATCGCGGATCAGCATGCCGCGGTGAATACGTTCCCGGGTCTTGTACACACCGCCCGTCACACCACGAGAGTTTATAACACCCGAAGTCGGTGGGGTAACCGCAAGGAGCCAGCCGCCGAAGGTGGGATAGATGATTGGGGTGAAGTCGTAACAAGGTAGCCGTATCGGAAGGTGCGGCTGGATCACCTCCTTTCTATGGAGAATCGTTTCCTGCAACGGAAACATTCAAATAAGCAGGTTCTTAGAACCTGCGACAGCGATTCATTTTGGTCCATCACTTCGGTGTGGATGAAATGAAGAGCACAAGCAACTCACTCGTTGCTCAGTTTTGAGAGCTCAAACTCTCAAAACAGCTTGCTTTTGCATGGAGCTTGTTCTTTGAAAACTAGATATCGAAACGAAACAAACGCGAATTAGAACATTCCTTTTTAGCTGAACTTGTGTTAAACAAGTTTAATAAATTGGTACTTAATTGCTTTTGCGATGGTATTGGATGGGAGTGACTTTTGGCTTTGGACGTAGTCCAAAACAAGGGAAGCGAGCAGCCAAAACCGGAGCAAACTGGTTAAGCTACTAAGAGCACACGGAGGATGCCTAGGCGCTAGGAGCCGATGAAGGACGTGGCGAACAACGAAACTGCCTCGGGGAGCTGTAAGCAAGCTTTGATCCGGGGGTGTCCGAATGGGGAAACCCAGCTGGGGTAATTTCCAGTTACTCACAACTGAATACATAGGTTGTGCAGAGGCATACCAGGGGAACTGAAACATCTAAGTACCCTGAGGAAGAGAAAACAATAGTGATTCCGTCAGTAGCGGCGAGCGAACGCGGAGAAGCCCAAACCAAAGAGCTTGCTCTTTGGGGTTGTGGGACGTCTCACATGGAGTTACAAAGGAACCGGTTAAGCGAAGAGGTCTGGAAAGGCCCGCCAAAGAAGGTAAAAGCCCTGTAGTTGAAAGTTGGTTCCCTCCGAGACGGATCCCGAGTAGTGCGGGGCACGTGAAACCCCGTATGAATCCGGCAGGACCATCTGCCAAGGCTAAATACTTCCTAGCGACCGATAGTGAAGCAGTACCGTGAGGGAAAGGTGAAAAGCACCCCGGAAGGGGAGTGAAATAGAACCTGAAACCGTGTGCTTACAAAAAGTCAGAGCCCGTTTTAGGGGTGATGGCGTGCCTTTTGTAGAATGAACCGGCGAGTTACGTTCCCGTGCAAGGTTAAGGTGAAGAGCCGGAGCCGCAGCGAAAGCGAGTCTGAATAGGGCGACTTAGTACGTGGACGTAGACCCGAAACCGGGTGATCTACCCCTGTCCAGGGTGAAGGTGCGGTAACACGCACTGGAGGCCCGAACCCACGCATGTTGAAAAATGCGGGGATGAGGTGGGGGTAGCGGAGAAATTCCAATCGAACTCGGAGATAGCTGGTTCTCCCCGAAATAGCTTTAGGGCTAGCCTCGGAAAACAGAGTCGTGGAGGTAGAGCACTGATTGGGTGCGGGGCCCGCAAGGGTTACCAAGCTCAGTCAAACTCCGAATGCCATAGACTTACTTCCGGGAGTCAGACAGTGAGTGCTAAGATCCATTGTCAAAAGGGAAACAGCCCAGACCATCAGCTAAGGTCCCCAAGTGTGTGTTAAGTGGGAAAGGATGTGGAGTTGCACAGACAACCAGGATGTTGGCTTAGAAGCAGCCACCATTGAAAGAGTGCGTAATAGCTCACTGGTCGAGTGACTCTGCGCCGAAAATGTAACGGGGCTAAACACACCACCGAAGCTATGGCTTGATGCAATGCATCAGGGGTAGGGGAGCGTTGTATAAGGGTTGAAGGTGTACCGTAAGGAGCGCTGGACATTATACAAGTGAGAATGCCGGTATGAGTAACGAAAAGATCAGTGAGAATCTGATCCGCCGAAAGCCTAAGGGTTCCTGAGGAAGGCTCGTCCGCTCAGGGTAAGTCGGGACCTAAGGCGAGGCCGAAAGGCGTAGTCGAAGGACAACAGGTCGAAATTCCTGTACCACCGTAAGCCGTTATGAGCAATGGGGGGACGCAGTAGGGTAGTGACGCGGACTGATGGATGTCCGTCTAAGCAGTAAGGCTGATGTGTAGGCAAATCCGCACATTGTAAGGCTGAGCTGTGATGGGGAGCGAAAATTGTAGTAGCGAAGGTCATGATCTCACACTGCCAAGAAAAGCCTCTAGCCAGGTGAAGGTGCCCGTACCGCAAACCGACACAGGTAGGCGAGAAGAGTATTCTAAGGCGCGCGGAAGAACTCTCGTTAAGGAACTCGGCAAAATGACCCCGTAACTTCGGGAGAAGGGGTGCCCCGGTAGTGTGAATAGCACGAGGGGGCCGCAGTGAAAAGGCCCAAGCGACTGTTTAGCAAAAACACAGGTCTGTGCGAAGCCGTAAGGCGAAGTATACGGGCTGACGCCTGCCCGGTGCTGGAAGGTTAAGGGGAGTGGTTAGGGAGTAATCCCGAAGCTGTGAACCGAAGCCCCAGTAAACGGCGGCCGTAACTATAACGGTCCTAAGGTAGCGAAATTCCTTGTCAGGTAAATTCTGACCCGCACGAATGGCGTAACGACTTGGGCGCTGTCTCAACGAGAGATCCGGTGAAATTTTAATACCTGTGAAGATGCAGGTTACCCGCGACAAGACGGAAAGACCCCATGGAGCTTTACTGCAGCTTGATATTGAATTTGGGTACGATCTGTACAGGATAGGTGGGAGCCTTTGAAGCATGAGCGCCAGCTTGTGTGGAGGCAACGTTGGGATACCACCCTGATCGTATCTAGGTTCTAACCTGGTACCGTAATCCGGTGCGGGGACAGTGTCAGGTGGGCAGTTTGACTGGGGCGGTCGCCTCCTAAAGAGTAACGGAGGCGCCCAAAGGTTCCCTCAGAATGGTTGGAAATCATTCGAAGAGTGCAAAGGCATAAGGGAGCTTGACTGCGAGACCTACAAGTCGAGCAGGGACGAAAGTCGGGCTTAGTGATCCGGTGGTACCGCATGGAAGGGCCATCGCTCAACGGATAAAAGCTACCCTGGGGATAACAGGCTTATCTCCCCCAAGAGTCCACATCGACGGGGAGGTTTGGCACCTCGATGTCGGCTCATCGCATCCTGGGGCTGAAGTAGGTCCCAAGGGTTGGGCTGTTCGCCCATTAAAGCGGTACGCGAGCTGGGTTCAGAACGTCGTGAGACAGTTCGGTCCCTATCTGTCGTGGGCGTAGGAAATTTGAGAGGAGCTGTCCTTAGTACGAGAGGACCGGGATGGACGTACCGCTGGTGTACCAGTTGTTCCGCCAGGAGCACCGCTGGGTAGCTATGTACGGACGGGATAAACGCTGAAAGCATCTAAGCGTGAAGCCCCCCTCAAGATGAGATTTCCCAGTATGTAAGACCCCTTGAAGACGACGAGGTAGATAGGCTGGGGGTGGAAGTGCAGCAATGCATGGAGCTGACCAGTACTAATCGGTCGAGGGCTTATCCAAATATGCAAGTGATAATTCGCATGTTTCGTTTCGAATCTAGTTTTCAGAGAACAACAACTCTGAAATGTAAGTTAAGCTATGCGTTTGGTGGCGATGGCGGAGGGGTTCCACACGTACCCATCCCGAACACGACCGTTAAGCCCTCTAGCGCCGATGGTACTTGGACCGCAGGGTCCTGGGAGAGTAGGACGCCGCCAAGCGATTTCCCTTTGGGGTATTTTTTTTGCCCCCCTTGCAAAGGAATAAGGGATATATATTAGGGCCCTTAGCTCAGTTGGTTAGAGCGCACCTCTGATAAGGGTGAGGCCGGTGGTTCGAGTCCACCAGGGCCCATAGCAAGACCACAACAAGAAATACACAGAGTATGGGGCCATAGCTCAGCTGGGAGAGCGCCTGCCTTGCAAGCAGGAGGTCAGCGGTTCGATCCCGCTTGGCTCCACCATTCCCTGATAGCTCAGTTGGTAGAGCACTCGACTGTTAATCGAGTTGTCACAGGTTCGAGCCCTGTTCGGGGAGCCATATGGAGAGGTGTCCGAGCTGGCCGAAGGAGCACGATTGGAAATCGTGTAGGCGTCACAAGCGTCTCGAGGGTTCGAATCCCTCTCTCTCCGCCAGATAATTTTTTAGCAAGGCCCGTTGGTCAAGGGGTTAAGACACCTCCCTTTCACGGAGGTAACAGGGGTTCGAATCCCCTACGGGTCATATTATGGAGGCTTAGCTCAGCTGGGAGAGCATCTGCCTTACAAGCAGAGGGTCGGGGGTTCGATCCCCTCAGCCTCCACCATATAACTTTATAACGACGCGGGGTGGAGCAGCCCGGTAGCTCGTCGGGCTCATAACCCGAAGGCCGCAGGTTCAAATCCTGCCCCCGCAATTATACTTTCCTTGAGAAAGTACTATGGAACCGTGGTGTAGTTGGCCTAACATGCCTGCCTGTCACGCAGGAGATCGCGGGTTCGAATCCCGTCGGTTCCGCCATTTTTAATAAAATATACACCGTGCCGGTGTAGCTCAACTGGTAGAGCAACTGACTTGTAATCAGTAGGTTGGGGGTTCAAGTCCTCTCGCCGGCACCATTTTTAGTATTTACATATGAATTTGTGATAGAATGTATATTACAAGTTAAATTGGTAATACTAAGATTCTCTTAGTGGATGAATGGCTTACTCTATGGCGGTCGTGGCGAAGTGGTTAACGCACCGGTTTGTGGATCCGGCATTCGGGGGTTCAATTCCCCTCGATCGCCCCATGATTTTTTAATGGGGATTAGCCAAGCGGTAAGGCAACGGACTTTGACTCCGTCATGCATAGGTTCAAATCCTATATCCCCAGCCATTTCATTACGAGTCATTAGCTCAGTTGGTAGAGCACCTGACTTTTAATCAGGGTGTCGAAGGTTCGAGCCCTTCATGACTCACCATTATATTTTGCGGTCGTGGCGGAATTGGCAGACGCGCACGGTTCAGGTCCGTGTGGGCTAACCCCCCGTGGAGGTTCGAGTCCTCTCGACCGCACCATATGTTTTGCGGAAGTGGCTCAGCGGTAGAGCATTGCCTTGCCAAGGCGAGGGTCGCGGGTTCGATTCCCGTCTTCCGCTCCAATATTTTGCGCCCTTAGCTCAGCTGGATAGAGCGTTTGACTACGAATCAAAAGGCCGGGAGTTCGAATCTCTCAGGGCGCGCCATTATTCTCATAAGTATCGGGATGTAGCTCAGCTTGGTAGAGCACCTGGTTTGGGACCAGGGGGTCGCATGTTCAAATCGTGTCATCCCGATTTTTTTTATTTGCGGGTGTAGTTCAATGGTAGAACTTTAGCCTTCCAAGCTAATAGCGTGGGTTCGATTCCCATCACCCGCTTCCTAGTAACATATAGAAGAGCCTTTGCTTATAGCAAGGGCTTTTTTGTTTTCACCTATAAGAAGAGGTGATTTTCAGAAAACCAGAGTTTAATGTGAGTAGTCAACTCGAGTTGAACAGATGAAATAGATAAGCAAAAATCTTAACTGTTGATAAACGTAGAATTACTTAATTAACTGATTTTAATTCGTTCTCTACACAAAAAAAGACAAGTCCCTCTCCTACGATATCCGCAGGAAGAGGAACTTGTCTTTTTAATTAGAGCCAGCGATTAGTATCTTTCCAAAATAGTCTGTGTCTTCAAGCCATCGGCCGGAATCAGCCAGTTTTTGTTCTCCAGCAATTGCAGCAGTTGAGTACGCAGACCGGATACGGCTACAGTATCATCGGTTTTGAAAGAAACCTCTACGATATTCTCAATACCTGTACCTGCTGCGTCACGGATTGGCCATACTTCGAGTGTAAGCTCTTGACCATTCCATGTACCTTCATAACGTTGGAATGTGATTGGGCCATATGCACGGGATTGAGTCAGTTGTTGTTTACCCCAGTTGGAAGCAGACCAGTTCTTCAATTTGCCCGGAAGCTTGTCCAGTAACATGTTCAGGGCATCTTGCTGGGAAGGAAGTTGAACACCTGTCGCTTTGGTATCGACTTTTTTGGTGTTGGAGAAGCTCAGTGTCTGTTTGCCGTATCCCCAATCAATTTCAGCCTCGTAGTTATCATCTGATATGTCGAACCCTTCTTGGTTAGCCAGGGTAAGCGCTGCGTTGATGTCGCCATTGATTACAGGGTAGCGTTTTTTATAAGTCAATTCGTAGTTATTTTTGTCATCCTTTTTGCGAAAACGAACGTTCCATCCTTGTTGATCCAATCCGAGAGCATTGGTGTCGAAGTACTCTACGTTAATGTTTCTTGGCGTGGAACTCAGGCCGAGTGTCTGAATCACTTCACTGCGTGGTGTCCCATCTATATTCAATACAAGTTCCGGCTTGGCCAGAAACTTTACTTCATAAGCAGGAACGGCATTGGCAGCAGCTGAAGCCTGGGGTGCTCCCAGAAATGTCATTCCACTTCCCAATGTTACGATGCTAAGCATCAATGAGGCGGTTACCTTTTTCCACTTTTTCAAAACCAATCACTCTCCTAATCTGGATTAACGTACAGACTCACTTTATCGCCCGAATATATGAAGCGATTAAAGGGGAGCGCACATTGCGTTAATTCTGCATAGATTTGATGAATGGTAAACGATAGTTTATAGCGGATCAGGGCAATCTGCCATGGAAAATAGGGGAGCCGTGACTCACCTCTCGTAGCACTTCTTTGAAGCGGTTTACCTGAACGGAAGGGTGGCGGTCCTTGTTATGTACCGTATAGATATGGCGCGGCGCTTGCTCTCCGGGAATGGGAAGAACTTGAATGAGCCCGTGCTGTTCCTCCCACTGTACCGCCATCCGAGACATGAATGAGACATGCCCCCCGATTAACACGAGCTGTTTGATCGCTTCCAGGGAATCCATCTCCACGGTACTCCTCAAACGAATGTCATGTTGCGCAAGCCATTGATTGGTTAACCGTCGAGTACTGGATTCATTGCCATGTAAGGCAAAAGGAATCTGCGCGATATGATCAGGTGTTAATGCATCCTTCTGGGCCAACCCATGTTGTGGAGAACAGATCAATACTAAGTCGTCTTCACACAGCGTCTCAGCTTGCAGGGCGGGTCCAACAAATGGCTCGGAAGAGATCACCCCCAGATCAATCTGATGCCGAATCAGCATCTCGCGAATAACAGGTGATGGTTTGACGGATAGGACGATACGTATGCCCGGGAATTCCTGCGAAAAGGTGTTGAGTATGGCGGGCAACAGATATGTAGCCGGTACATAGCTTGCCCCAATGTGCAGAGTGCCCCGATATAGACTGTCATATTCCTTTACAACCCGTCGTGCTTCCTGGGTCAAGGCATTGATTTTGACGGAATAGTGGAGCAGGGCTTGTCCTGCCTCGGTTAGAAACGTCTTTCCACTGCGCGATTCGAATAATCGCACACCCATCTCTTCCTCCAACGACTTCATATGAAATGTAACAGTGGGTTGCTTGATCCCCAGTAACTCGGCCACGCTTGTCATGTGATGATGCTTGTCGATCAGCTCAACAATTTGCAATTTGATCAGATTCAATGTCCCAGCACTCCTCTCACTTCTACTAACCCCAATATATAAGATGATCTAATGTTTTTCATAAAGACGGAGAGTACAGAACCAATCTGAAGAAGCGAAGCGTTCGCCTTTATCCCCGGATTTCTCCCTTTAAAAAGGGAGTATAAGAAATCTGGGGATAACAGCGATCGGAAGATGGTGCTGTAATCGAAGCGAAAACATGAAAATTAATTTAGTTCACCTACTATAGATTTAATCTATGAAGATCAACAGAATTCATCTAAAAAGTTAATTCCAATTTTACATACAAGACATACAACTCGCGAAAGCGGACGTTAGACTGAGAACAGTGCAAGAGATCAAGTAACAGAAGACAGGCAGGGATGCTTATGAAATTAGAGATGACAGGAATTCAAAAATCATTTAATCAAACACCCGCACTGCTGCCGACAGATCTAACGCTTGAACATGGAAAGTTCACGACACTGCTTGGCCCGTCGGGCTGTGGCAAAACAACACTGCTCCGCATGTTGGCCGGGCTGGAACAGCCGGACGCGGGGGAGATTCGTGCAGATGGTCAGTGTATCTACTCTGCGGCGAAGCGGATTGATATACCAACACACAAGCGTAATCTGGGCATGGTGTTTCAGGATTTTGCATTATGGCCGCATTTGACCGTATACGAAAATGTAGCGTTTGGCCTGAAGGCCAGAAAACAGAAATCTGATCTGCGGCAAAAGGTGAACGAAGCACTTGGCATGGTTCGCCTGCAAGGCATGGAAGATCGATATCCTCATCAGCTGTCTGGTGGACAGCAGCAACGGGTTGCTTTTGCCAGAGCCGTAGCGGTCAGACCTGGTGTGATCCTGTTCGATGAGCCACTGAGCGCACTGGATGCTGTACTCCGGGAAGAGATGCGGATTGAGATGATGTCTTTGGTACGGGATATGGGGCTGACTGCGCTGTACGTCACACATGATCAGATTGAAGCGATGTCGATGTCGGATGAGATTGTGGTGATGCAGAAGGGACGGATATTGCAAAAGGGAAGCCCGGAAACGATCTACTCGGCACCAAGTGATCCGTATGTTGCTTCGTTTATCGGAAAGTCCAACTGGCTCACGCCTAATCAATCGATGGTGCGTCCAGAGCATGTCACCTGGAACAAAACAGATCATGACGATCTGTGTTATCCGGGAACTGTACTCAGCGTCAGCTATGTAGGTGAACGCTACGAAGTGCGGGTGCAGATGGAAGGGCTGGGCGTATGGACAGCCTATATGAACCAAAGAGTACGCGTAGGGGAGAGAGTTCAGCTCTATGTTGCTCCCGAGCGGATATGCCGCATGGATGGTTATGACCACCCAAGTATGAAACAGAACGAAGCAATCGCAGTGGCATATTAAATTGTTGAACGAGCACAGTTGGAAGCAGGATTACACATTTTATAAGAAACCAGGGGAGATGGATGAATATGTTGGGGATGAAAACACGAAAAAAGAGCGCAATGCTGTTATTAACGGCGGTTATGAGTATCAGTTTGTTCGGATGTAGTACAGGGAACTCGACCACAGGAAATGCGGCGCAACCCGCAAGTGAAGGAAACACAGCAGCAGCGGCAGAAACAACGAAACCGGCTGGCGGCAAGTTGGTACTGTACAGTGCTGGCCCACAGAAGCTGGCCGATAACATCGTGAGCGGATTTACAGACAAAACAGGGATCGAAGTTGAGATGTTCCAGGGAACGACAGGCAAAATTCTGGCTCGTATGGAAGCTGAGAAATCCAATCCGGTGGCAGACGTTGTAATCCTGGCCTCTTTACCTTCAGCACAGGCTTTGAAAGCCGATGGACTGACGATGCCTTACCCGGAAGCAGCTAATGCAGACAAGCTGAACAAGGACTGGTCGGATGCAGAGGGCAACTATTTTAGCAGCAGTGCTTCCGCACTGGGTATTGTGTATAACACCAAACTGGTATCTACACCACCAACAAGTTGGGCAGAACTTGCTACGCCTGCGTGGAAAGATGCAGTGAACATTCCCGACCCTACATTGTCAGGTTCAGCACTCGACTTCATCACGGGATACCTGAGTGCGAATGGTGAAAAAGGATGGGATCTGTTAAGCGCCTATAAAGCCAATGGAGTAGCGATGGCAGGAGCCAATCAGGAAGCCCTTGATCCAGTCATTACAGGTGCGAAAAGCATCGTAGCGGCAGGTGTGGACTACATGGCGTATTCCTCTAAGGCAAAAGGTGAACCACTGGATATCGTGTACCCTGAGGAAGGCACGGTAATCAGCCCAAGACCGGCAGCGATTCTGAAATCCAGTCCGAATGTAGAGAATGCCAAAGCGTTTATTGACTACCTGTTGTCCGATGAAGCTCAGAAGCTTGTTGCAGATGCTTATCTGATTCCGGGCCGTGAAGACATTGAAGCGACTAACCGTGCCAATGTGAAGGATATTCCACAGCTTAAAGTGGATTGGAACTGGATGAGCGAACATGGCGAAGAGACAGCAGCGCGTTTTTCCGAGACTTTTAAGTAAGAAACAATAGGATAGAGACAATTAGGCAAAAGGAATACCTGCTGTCTGTGGAAAGTCATGTGAGGTGAACGTAGTGAAACCTGTTGTAATGGACAACAACCGAATTTTTCGGAGAGTGGGCGTGATTCTGGCCCTCTTTCTGCTGACCATAAGCATTGGCGTGCCACTCTTGCTGATCTTCTGGCAAAGTGTGTATCCGGACGGACAATGGGACTGGATGGCTCCGATTCGCACGATTACGGGTCATCATCTATCAGGTGTATTGCTGAATTCCGTCTGGCTTGGCATCTGCGTTGTAGCAGTAACCACGCTGCTGGCGCTACCGTTGGCCTGGATGATGGCGAAGACCCGAATGGGCGAGCATCGCTGGGTGGATGTAATCCTGATGATTCCGTTCATGACCCCGCCGTATATCGGATCGATGGGCTGGATTCTGTTTATGCAAAAAGGGGGATACCTGCAACAATGGGTGCCTTCATCTGCAGGCTGGAGTGAGCTGTTCTTCAGCTTCTGGGGCATGGTGCTCATCATGAGCTTGCACCTGTTCCCATTCCTGTACCTGCTGCTTCGAGATGCGTTGATCCGCATCGGTGGCAATCTGGAAGAAGCGGGAGCCGTGCACGGTGCACGTGCAGGGTACCGTTTCAGACGTATTATTTTACCCTTATTGTTGTCGTCTTACGGCATGGGGATCATGCTGGTCTTTGTCAAAACGATTGCGGAATTCGGAACACCGGCAACCTTTGGGCGCAAGATTGGCTATTATGTCATGACCTCCGAAATCCATAAGTACATCTCCAGTTGGCCGATTGATTTCGGCAAGGCGACTTCGCTGGCATCGGTGCTGTTGTCCGTCTGTCTGGTGATGTGGTATATGCAGTCTGCCATGAGTCGAAAGTTCACGTATCGTCTGGTTGGTGGCAAAGGGCAACGTACGAAGCGATATTCCCTTCGTGGCGGAGCCGGATGGTTATGTGGGGCATATCTTGCAATCCTGTTGATCCTGTCGATAGGTATCCCGTATTTCTCCATCATCGCCGCTTCGACCATGAAGTTACGAGGATCGGGAATTGCTTTTGATAATCTGACCTTGGATCATTACAAAGAGCTGTTATCTTGGGGATCGGTGAGTATGAAGGCCATCGGGAACAGTCTCGGTCTATCCCTCGCGGCTTCAACCGTTGCTGTTGTTATTGGTACGGGTTTTGCGCTCGCGATCGGCAGATCATCTTCATTCATGCAGCGTGTGATTGACTTGTTCAGTCTGTTGCCTAATACGGTGCCGGGTATCGTGATGGTTGTGGGTCTGATTCTCTTCTGGAACTCACCCTGGATGCCTGTCACGTTGTATAACACCTACGGCATGGTTGTGCTCACGTACGTTGTGCTCTTCTTGCCTTACACCGTGCAGTATGTAAAATCGAGCTTTACCCAGATTGACGGAACGTTGTTCCAGGCTGGGCAAGTATTTGGAGGGAAGCCGCTGTATATTCTGCGGCGTATCTTGATACCGCTGATCCTGCCTGGCATGCTGGCCGGCTGGATGATGACCTTTACGATTGCTACCCGGGAGCTAGTAGGTTCGTTGTTAATTCTTCCGCCGTCCATGCAGACGTCAGCTACGTATATTTTTGCCCAGTTTGAACAAGGTCAGGTATCACTCGGAATGGCGATGGCCGTTGTAACTGTAGGTATGACGGTGCTGATGCTGCTTGGAATCGAACTGCTGAATTCAAAGAGAAAGTGGAATGCATCATGATCAAACTGAACGTATGGGGCGGTGCAGGGGAACATGGACGTTCCGCCTATCTCCTGAGCGGGAGCCGGTTTCGCCTTTTGCTGGATTGTGGTGTGAAAAAAGAAGGCACGGGCCAGTATCCGCTAATTGACCCGGAGATTGTCCCGCAACTGGATGCGGTGTTTTTGTCCCACGCCCATGAGGATCATTCGGTCGCCATCCCTTTGCTGTATAAGATGGGCTACCGGGGTGAAGTATGGACAACGAGAGAGACGAGGGCACAGCTGCGTACGTATTTTGCCAACTGGCGAAGATTTGCAGAACGTGTCGGAGAGAAACTCCCTTACGATGAAGCAGATGAGCAGGCTATTCGTTATCGTTATCTGGAAGATGAAGTCGTATCCCAAACCTGGTTCGAACCGATTCCCGAAGTAAAAGTGATGTGGGGCCGGAGTGGACATCTGGCTGGATCGGTGTGGTTTGGACTTGAAATGGAAGCGAAGCGGATTTTTTATTCCGGGGACTACACGTCCGAATCAATGCTTTTACAGGAGGATTGCCCAGCGGAGGCGTTCTCACGGACAAACATGATTCGTGAAGATACGTTGTTCGATGCTCCGAGCAGCGAGCGGTGGGGTATGGAGGAACTAATCGTTATGAACAGCGGGCAAAAGGCTGGAGAATTTATAACGTCACAAGATCAGACATCTGTTGCATCAGAGGCGTCGTCAAGAACGCTTGTATCCATGGAGATACCCATGAAGCAGAGAAATTCCATATCCAATGGTGCAGATGGAGCAGTCAGAGCAAGCAGAGCAAACGTAGCAGACGCTGCGCCAAAATCCTCCGTCGGGCTGGTAGATCTGGCGATCGTTGATGCGGCCTACGGTACGGATCAGGATACACAGGCCGACAAACTGGAACAGCTTGAACGAACCATTCGCCAGACGATTGCTCAAGGCGGAAAGGTGCTCTTACCCATGCCTGTCGTAGGGCGTGGACAGGAGATCATACTGTGGGCACAGCAACAATTCCCGGCTGTTCCAATGGTAGTGGAACAAGGGCTGGTGGACGGTATGAAGCAGCTTATGCATGTTCCGTATTGGTTGAGGGAGAAGGGAGAGCATGTCATCGGAAGTTCGTTGAAAGACAAAATCGATTGTTTTCTGACTGGACGAGAATGGGATCTGCCTACAACTACCCAAGAGCGGGAACAACTGTTGGAACATCATGCTGCTTCGTTATGGTTTATTCCGGACGGCATGATGCAGTCCTCGCTTGCCCGTTGGTATTATAGTCAATTATCGGACAGGGAGGAGAATCTGATTCTGCTCACCGGGCATGTTGCTCATGGCACATTTGCTGATAAACTGCTACGGGTTCCTGACAAGTATGGAGTGTGTGAGGTGCGGAAAATACGATATAAAGTGCATCAGGGCTGGAAGGATGTTGAACGGATGCTGCATCAGATTCCAGCAAGGCATACGGTCCTTGTGCATGCTGACCGGGCAGAGACGGACCGATTAAAAGAAGGTTTGCTCAGAAATAGCCCGTCACCGGGAACAGTTATACATTCACTGTCTGCTGGTGACGAGCTATATGTGTGCATTGTGCATGAATCGAATTGATGCGTCAGATTGGAACGTCCCTTGGGACGTTCTTTTTCCATTGTTGCCTGATCAGTTAGGGTTCGCGATGAATGGGGTGTTCCAGTTCGGCATGGCCCATCAAACTATCAACGGCTTCACCATCCACCAGTATATCCAGGCTGTTCACTTCATCAAATTGAAACATCGTTGTTGTTAAAGCTTCCAATGCGAGCAATTCTCCACTGGTACCAAGATTGGCTTCAGCGGGAATATGAACATCCAAAGTCACTGTACCCTCAGCATATTGAATAGAGAGCAATTCCACCTGCTCCCAGAGGGAAACAAGCTCCGAATCGGTGTTCGTTTGCAACGCTGCAAATGTTTTTTCATATTTTTCGGAGTCATCCTTGTACTCAATTTCCTGCTCTGTTTTCTCAAGCGCCAGTACCTGAGAATCTGCCAAATATACATCGACGACTTGTGTATTCATTGTGCCCAGGTCCACTTTCGTTTCGGATGGGTCTGGTGACTGCGTCTGGCCTCCCTGAACAGCAGGTTCATTCGAACCGGATTGGCTCACTGGCTTTTGGGCACATCCAACTCCGATAAGGATCAAGCTTGATAATATAAGTGCACAACCTAGCTTCTTATTCAAAGAATCACTTCCTTTATCTGATTTATTTGATGATTTATAGGCCCAAATACTCCTTGATTCCATCGGCTATCGCTTGAGCGGCTTTCATCTGAACAACTTCGGACGACATCAGTTCTTCATCGAGTACATTACTCAAGAATCCCACTTCCAAAAGCACTGCAGGCATGGTCGTGTCTCGAATTACTTCCAAGTTGCCATTTTTCACACCACGATCTCTGAGACCCATGGCTTTCACCAAACGTTGATGAATGATAGTGGCTAATTCCTTGCTATTACTGCGTTGATAATAATATGTCTCCGTACCTGTGGCTTGGGGGGCGGACTTTACGCTATTGCCATGGATAGATACAAATACATCCGCATTTAATTGATTGGCGAGCTGAACACGCTCAGGGCGGGGCGGATAGGTATCACCTTCACGAGTCATCACCAATTCGATATTGGGTTCATTGAGCAACAGGGCCTGTACTTTGTGAGCCAATGCCAGATTGTATTCCTTTTCGGGTTTGTTCGTGATGCTATTAGTCCCCGGGTCACTCCCACCGTGTCCTGGATCGATGACCACAACCTTGCGTCCTGAATCACCTACTGGAGTGACTGGAGCAGGTGTGACATTGCCTCCCGCAACATTAAGATCAATAATCAGTTTATCGGCAATGACGTTCTGGCTGTACTGGACATCCTTCACATTATTCAATTCTACGACAATGCGAACTTGTGCTGGTTCTCGTTTGAACAGTGAATATCTCACTTCCGTCACATTGGGATAACCGCTCACATCCAACTTGCCATTGAGTCCTTGATCCAGCGGTTGGGAGATATCACCAAAGACGGTTCCAGGCAAGTCCACAACCAAACGATCAGGGTACTTGAGGGTCGTTACTATTGGCTGAACGGCTCCATCCGTGGATAACACGAGCTGATTATTGGCAAATTGGATATCGGTAACCTGGGCGTTAGACGTTGAATCTCCTTTTCCAGAACTGTTGCCTGGATCGATAGCAGGTCCCTTACTGGTGTTTGTTAAGTATACGATCTTGTCTTGATTATTCCATCTTACCTTAAGCCCCATTTGTTCACTGACAAATCGAATGGGCACCACCAGCGTATTGTTCAAAATTTGCGGTGCTGTGTTCAAAGTGACTTGTTTGTCAGCAACCATGGCTTGCTTTTGATCGACGGTTAGGGAAATCGTCTGTTGATCTTGCTGAATTTTTACAGTGCGTGCTTGTTGGTTCCAAACGACTTTGAATTTCAAATTTTCGGCAACGACACGAATCGGAATCATCACGTTTTTATTGATAATCGTCACCTGTACATCACTTGGGAGGACTAATTCCTCTCCATCCATAAAGATTTTCGACGTGCTTGCAGCGGCATTTCCCTGATTAGGGAGCAAAACGAGTAAGAACAGACTCAAAAACAGTAGTAAAATGGTTTTCTTCATTATGCACCTCGACTAGTATTAGATCTATATCTTACTACCAAAATATACCTACATATTATAAACGGTAAAAATGTAAAAATGTTTCTCTTCTGATATCTAATTATCAATTGATGGAATAAAACATGATGTGTGATCGCAAATGGGATGAATATTTATCTCTCTTGTTATTTTCAATGTTGTAATTAAATTTCATATAATGTTTGACTTGTGAAATTTAATATCATATACTGGGTGAAATTATGGCAGGATGACGTGTTCATCGGGTCTTGCAGGAGGTTGGAAATGGATGGATACAGGCAGCTATCCGATGTGGGAGAAGTATCGTTTGAAGCAGGAGCATCTGGTCATCGGACTAATGTCAGGGACGTCTCTGGACGGAACAGATGCGGCGCTGGTGCGTATTCAAACCGATATGAGTGGGGCATTACAGCAGATCGAGCTGGTTGATTTCGTATGTGTGCCGTATTCGAATGGATTGAGAGACGTACTGATCCGGTTATGTTCACCGGGGACAGCTCGTATCGACGAGCTGACAGCTGCGCATTTTGGTGTGTCGGAGTGGTATGCGCATAGTGTTACGGAACTGATGCGGTCTGCCGGTATCTCAACGCAGCAGGTGGATGTGATTAGCATGCATGGACAGACGGTATGGCATGCTCCTGTAGCATCTGCATTTCCAGGTCCAACGGGGGCAAGTATTGATGTGGTATCGACCTTGCAGATCGGTGAATGTGCTGTCGTTCGAGAACGGACAGGACTGCCAGTGATTGGCAACCTGCGAGCAAGGGATATGGCAGCTGGTGGGGAGGGTGCTCCGCTTACGCCTTATGCGGATGCTCTGATGTTCCGCAGTCCGACGGAAGGGCGGTTGGTGCAGAATATCGGCG
The DNA here is from genome assembly GCF_038002525.1 of Paenibacillus sp. FSL K6-4396. Lineage (NCBI taxonomy): Bacteria > Bacillati > Bacillota > Bacilli > Caryophanales > Paenibacillaceae > Paenibacillus > Paenibacillus sp. FSL K6-4396. The sequence continues at coordinate 369,410 of NZ_JBBOCR010000001.1, forward strand.
GCATTGGAAATGTAACGGTGCTTCCATCCGAGTCATCTACCGAAGGTATTTCGGCTTTTGATACGGGACCGGGCAATATGGTGATGGATGCCATTGTGCGGCAGGCAACGGATGGGCGGCAGCATTATGATCCGAGTGGAAGCATTGCCGCACAGGGGAAGGTCGATCAGGGTCTGGTAGACCTGTGTTTGGAGGATGAGTATTTCAAACGACTACCGCCGAAAAGTACCGGGCGGGAAGTATATGGCGCCGCTTATGCAGTGAGACTGATGGAGATGGCCGCAGCGCGTTCCTTATCTCTTGAAGATACGCTGGCTACTGCCACCTGTCTGACCGCGGAAACCATCGTGCGTGCAGTGAAGGATTTTATCCTGCCCAAGGTACAAATATCGGCCATGCTCGCGTGCGGTGGTGGTACTTCCAATGCCACGTTAATGGAAATGATCCGTCAGAGACTACCGAAGGATATCCGTTTGGAACGAACAGCAGATTATGGTATACCCGATGATGCTCGGGAAGCCATTGGATTTGCTTTACTTGGCCATGAGGCACTTATGGGAAGAACTAATACACTCCCGGCAGTAACCGGCGCGAAACACGCCGTAATCTCGGGCAATCTAACACTCTAGTGAGGTATGACTTTAATTAGAGTTCAGTTATGGAAGGGCGAGGAATTCGATTAGACGCGAGTGGAATTATAAGATAAAATGCTTGTACATGAATGCAGTACGGAAAGGAGGAGCGAATGGAAGGCATGAAAGGTGGACTTGTACGTTTACGCGCATTAATGGATGACTTGACCCCGTCCGAACGGAAGATCGGAGCTTATATTCTCGATCACCCGCAAGAAACTGTTCAATCCTCGGTGGCCCAGTTGTCTGAACGGAGTGGAGGCAGCCCAGCTGCCATTATCCGTCTCTGTAAATCACTGGGTGTAACGGGTTTTCAGGAGCTGAAGCTGAAGATTGCCGGAGATTTGCAGACGAGTGAGCCATATCAATATACGGAGATTCGTCCCCAGGACTCCATGGAGAGCATTATTCAGCATGTGTCCGCAAACAATATTCAGTCGGTGAAGGATACGGTTCATATTCTGGACCCACGTCTGGTGGAAAAAGCTGTGGACGTGCTTCATCAGGCAAACCGGATCTTTTTCTATGGAGTAGGGGCTTCCAACCTGATTGCGCTGGATGCACATTACAAGTTCATGCGAATCAATCGCACAAGCTTTTCGTTCGCCGATCCGCATATGCAGATTTCGTCCGCAACGACGCTTCGTGAGGATGATGCGGTTGTATGTATCTCGTATTCAGGGGAGACGTCGAACGTAATCTCCTGTCTCAAGCATGCTCATGATGGTGGGGCAGCGACAATCAGCATTACCAAGTGGGGCAGCAATACACTCAGTAGTATGGCGGATGTGCCCCTGATGATTACTTCCACCGAAAGTGATATTCGGAGCGGAGCAACTTCGTCACGGATAGCACAGCTGAACGTGATCGACATTTTGTATCTGGCGATTGCCAGCCGGGATTACAACCAGTCGGTGGAGTATTTGGAGAAGAGCCGACAGGCTATTCTGGAGCACAAGTGAAGTAGAACCATATGAATCCCTTTCTGTTTATGCAGGAGGGGATTTTTTGACGGATGATATCCGCTGTTAGAATAAAAAAAATAAAAAAAAGAGCCCAGACTAATGTCGGGCTCCTCTCTTTCAACCTCTAATAATACCCCTTGTACGGCTCAGGAAGGCCCCGCAATGGCGCTACGGACAAATCCGTCAGCCAGATCAAGCCTGTGCTGGGCTTCCGTTGCGTCCACACCTGCCATCAGCATGACGATTGCCGTTTTTACATGACCGTCTGCACCGGTAAAAGCCTCTTCAATATCCGCTTCATTTGCTCCGGTTGCCAGATGGATCATGCGTTTGGCCCGATGGACAAGCTTTTCGTTCGAAGGGTTCAGATCAACCATGAAATTACGGTAAACCTTGCCCAGACGAATCATGGCGGTAGTGGTGAGCATGTTCAGAATCATTTTCTGGGCGCTGCCTGCCTTCATACGTGTTGAACCCATGACAACCTCTGGGCCGACAACAGCCTCAATGCTCACATCAGCCAACAGGGTCATCGGCGTGCCTGCATTATTACTCAGGCTGATCACCGTAGCCCCGATCTCCTTGGCATGTCTCATCGCACCCAGCACATACGGCGTTCGTCCACTGGCTGCAATGCCAACCACGACATCGTTTTTGTCTAAGCCATGTTCATCAAGGTCGGCAGCTCCCAACTCCTCATTATCTTCAGCACCTTCAACCGGGTCCTTCACTGCCCGGAATCCCCCTGCAATAATACCCTGCACCATGGATGGCGGGGTTCCGTAGGTAGGCGGGCATTCCGAAGCGTCAAGTATCCCTAATCGTCCACTGGTACCTGCGCCTACATAAAAAAGCCTGCCGCCAGACTGAAACGCCTCCAAGATCCGATCCGCAGCTTGAGCAATGACCGGAATCAGGGGCTGAATGAGCTCCGCAATCCGTTGATCTTCCTTATTAATGAGCTCCATAATTTCTGCCGAAGGCAATTCATCTATATGATCCGTTAGTGGATTGGGTTGTTCTGTTAGTAGTGAATTCAGCATGTGATTCATCCGTATGGCCTCCTTCTCTCTTTTAAAATGATTCATTCAGGGAACGGCGTTTTCTTGCCAGTTGTGCTGCACCAACCGCTGGAGCGGGGGCATCTTCACGATATACAAAGTCCAACTCTCCATAATATTCAGATAACTTCTGGATAAATGTATTTCGGAAAAGTGGAGCGTATCGAAACAGTGATCCGGACAGGACAACCGGAGTGGATGCAAATTCGGGATGACGGGCAACCAGCGCCTTGGCGGTATCCGCCAATTGTGAGGCTTCGTCGATGATCAGTGCGCGGGCGGCCTCATCCCCGATTTCAGCAGCTTCTATAGCTAGGCGGGCGATGGATGCGGTCTCGGTTTTGCCCCAATCCGTCTGATACACTCGCGTCTTTAGCTCCGATATATCCCGAAGGCTCAGATTCTTTAGAAGAAGCGGGGTTAAACAGGTTGGAGGAAGAACACCGTCATAACTCTGCATAACCACTTGGAGTGCACGCTGCCCAATACGATAGCCGCTCCCCTCATCTCCGAGCAGATGACCCCAGCCTCCTGCACGGTATCGCTCTCCTTCCAGCGTAAATCCGTACACGATGGACCCTGTTCCAGAGATGCATAATACACCGTGCGTATGTCCGAGAGAGGCCATCAGAGCAATCTCTCCTTCGGATACAACCCAGACGGGACAACCTTCTGATGCCTGTTGATTACGACTCTTCATATAGTTATTTACTGCTTTGGCTATAAGTTGCCGTTCTTGGATCGTATCTACACCTGACATACCAAGGCATATACCCTCACATTTTGTCGATAAATCACTTATTAGATTAAATAGCTGTTCCAGCACTCGTTGCAGTTCGGAAATGGCCTGTTCAGTTGATACGGTGTGAGGATTCGTGGGACCGCCGCTGAGTCGGGCGAGAATTTCACCAGATTCAGAAATGATTGCTGCATCAGTATTGGTACCGCCTCCATCTACGCCTACATACACTCGCAAAGTGGTTCACCTCGCTTGCTTGGGTTTTCTTTTTACATAGTATAGTTGCATGAAAAGAAAAAGTAAAATTAAATTTTATAATAAAAAATAATGTTGAATTTTTATTTTACAACTCATATAATGAATTCAATCTACAATTTTGGAAGGAATTAATACTGTTAATGTCAATTAAGTTGACGTTAATATTGCATTTAAGAGATTTAGCCTGCGACTGGCAGGCCCAATCTACAGGGGAGGTGCTTTTCCTTACTGCCGCGTGTATAGGTGGATGGCGTTTGAAGGCCGAATGATCACAAAGGGGTAGCACGGTTAGGCAAATGAAAGAATCGGAAGACGACATGCAAAGGAGATGAAGGCATGAAAAAGAAGGGTCTAGTGTGGGCAATGTTGTTGATGATGGTCATGGTTACTGCCTGCGGGAATAGCGGGGGCGCTGCTTCAGATGATCCCAATGCAGAAGATACGGTGACCGTATGGACGTATCCAGTACATGGAACATATGAAGATGAACTGAAGGATCTAATCGTTGATTTCAATAAGGAACACCCGAACATTACCGTGAAGACTGAAATGCTCTCCTGGGCGGAAGGGCCCAAAAAATTCGATGTCGCTCTGAACGCGGGCAATCCGCCGGATCTTTACTTTCATAGTGTAGACGGCACATATGTGAATACGGGATTGGCACTTGAGCTGGACAGTTACCTGACATCTGTGATCAAGGACGACTACCTGCCGGGTACGCTGGATTTAGGCCAGATTCAGGGGAAACAGTATGGACTGCCCTTGTATCAATTCCAATGGGCTTGGGGTGGTAACAAACGAATTCTGGAGGAAGCGGGCATTGATTGGAAGTCCATTCAACAAAATGGCTGGACCTGGTCCGAATTCAACGATGCTGCTGCCAAGCTGACCAAAACGCTGGATGGCGGGGCCAAGCAATATGCACTGGTTACCGACGGAACCTCGCTTGACTTCATTGAAATGCTGTCCCGGAACAACGGGATGATTGATGTTCTTGATAAAGACGGCACGTTCCAATGGAATGATGGTCGCATTCTGGATACTCTCTCTTTTATCAAAAACCTGATGGATCAAGGGTATATGCCGAAGGAAACGGCGGCTCTTGCTCCAGCAAAACGGACGGATATGTTCTACGCGGGGGAAACTGCGATTATTTCCAAAGCGATTCCTTATTATGATGTGATGATTCAGAACCGCAACAAGGATATTGATGATGGCAAGGTGCAGGGAGAGAAGATTGATTTTGTCCTGTTACCTGTACCGCATAATGATGATCAACCTGCGGCCACAACAATGGGTGGCGAAGGGTATGTAGCCTTTAAACAGAAAAAGGACAAGGGCGAACAGCATGCCAAAAATACGTTCCTGGTGATGGACGCGCTTAGTGGTGCCAAAGCAGGGAACTCGGCCAATGAACTGGCGCTCCCATTCGTAAGACAATCCCAAGTGGAACTGTTTAAAGGAAAAGAGCTTGGTCAAGCGGATAATCTGGCCGCTGCGAAAGTCATGGCAGAGAATATCGCGATGCCGGTAGTGCTTGAACTGGATATCGACAAAGCATCTCAGCAAAAACAATTCAAGGAACAGGTTGTGAAGCCTAATATTCAGGCGCTGTTCTCGGGTGAAAAATCACCGGAACAGATCGCAGAAGATTTCAAGAGCAAGGGCGAGCAGATGTTTGGACAATAACTCGACAATCAAACATAACGTAAACCCACACTGATTAGGAGAGGAGGATTCGCCATGCAGACCGCCCTTGCGCCAAAGCCGTCCGTGCCCCGGACTTCCCGGGTTGCCCGGTTTTGGCGGGACTACGGGTGGGCGTATATGTTTATTTTGGCGCCTGTCCTGCTGTTTCTCATTTTCACACTGTATCCCGTACTAACAGCTCTCGTGATGAGCTTCCAGAAATACAACATTATGAATTCGACGTGGGTTGGATTGGACAACTACGAGCGACTGGTGAAGGATGAGACGTTCTGGAAGTCGATTAAAAATACGGTGATCTTCACCGTAGGCACAGTCCCGGTCAATATTCTCATTACATTTGTACTGTCCTATTTCATCTATCAAATGAAAAGCAAATGGCAGACATTTTTCAAAGCTACCATGTATCTGCCTGCGGTAGCCTCCGGGGTGACCATCTCCATTGTATGGCTGGCAATCTTTGATCCAACCGATTCGGGACTGCTGAACCGCTTCCTCGGCCTGTTCGGCCTTGACCCAGTGATCTGGCTCGGCCAGTCGGGAACGGCACTCTTTTCCCTCATTCTAATGAACTGGCTCGGATCGCATGGGGCGGGCATTATTCTGTACCTGGCAGCCATGGGCGGTATTCCGAAATCGCTGTACGAAGCGGCGGATATTGATCATGCCAGCGGCTGGACCCAGTTCAGCAAGATTACATGGCCGCTACTCAAACCAACGACGCTGTATCTGCTCGTTACAGGTGTGATCACGTCTTTCCAGGTGTTTATCTCGGTATATCTGATGACACAGGGTGGGCCAAACTTTGCGACAACTACAATCGCTTATCTGATCTATGAGACGGCATTCAAGTTCTATGAGTTCGGATTGGCTTCGGCTCAGTCGTTCGTACTGGCGATTATCATCATAGTCATCTCCGTCATACAGTTCAAATATTTCTCCAGCGATATTGAGTATTAGAGGTAGTTCAACTGAAAACCGCTCTTTTTGAACACGTATTAGAGGTAGGCATGTCGCATTAAGCATCCGGGGGTGAATGAAATCCATGAAATCAACACAGAAAAAGATCCTGCTCGTAGTTGCATCCATCCTGCTGGTGGTCTGGGCGCTGGTGACGGTCATTCCGATGTACTGGATGCTCGTCGGTTCGGTGCAGGATAGTGCGATGTCGGCTTCGTTTAAACCACAGATGATTCCGGAGCAGTTGTCGTTATCACCATATGAGCGCTTTTTTGCCAAAACTGATGCCTGGCGCTGGTTATACAATTCGCTGCTCATCTCGATCATTCTGACCGTAACCAATGTATTTTTCGCCTCCCTGGCGGGGTATGCGTTTGCCAAACTAAAGTTTCCGGGGAGTCAGGCGGTATTCTGGACCTTGCTGGGGACGATGATGATTCCGGCACAGGTGACGCTGATTCCCTTGTACATTCTGATGGTCAACGTGTTTGACCTGGGAGATACGTATACGGCCATTATTCTGCCTGGTGCCGTCAGTGTGGGCAATATTTTCTTAATGAAACAGTTCATGTCGACACTGCCCACATCGCTGATTCATGCGGCACGTATCGATGCATGCAGCGAGTTCGGCATCTTCTGGAAAGTCATTCTGCCGATGGCAAAGCCGGGAATCGCGGTGCTGGCGATATTCACGTTTGTCGCTTCGTGGAACGAATTCTTCTGGCCGTTCCTCATTACCAATTCCAACGAGATGCGTACCATTCAGGTGGGGCTAGCCTCGTTTGTATTTGCCGAATCAACTGATTTCGGCGCAATGATGGCGGGGGCAACAATAGGTGCACTGCCGATGATCATTCTGTTTTTCTCACTGCAACGTTACTTCCTGCAGGGCATTACGATCGGTGCGGTAAAAGGTTAAGTTGAACTGTTAGTTCAGGACAAGCGACAACGTAAAGGGGGATCTACCTATGGCACGCGTGGAGTTTCGCCAAGTGCGCAAAGAATTCAAAGACGATCATAAAGGAACGTTCACGGCTGTGGCCGGCTCGGACTTTGTTATAGAAGATAAGGAATTCGTAGTGTTTGTGGGTCCTTCGGGCTGTGGCAAGACAACGTCACTGCGGATGATTGCCGGACTTGAAAAGCAAACAAGCGGTGATATTGTCATCGGTGACCGGCTTGTTAACGATCTGCATCCGAAGGATCGGGATATCGCGATGGTGTTTCAGGATTATGCACTCTATCCGCATATGACCATCCGTGAAAATCTTTCCTTTGGCCTGAAAAATCTGAAAAAGCCAAAGTCCTATATTGATGAACAGGTACAGAATGCGGCCTCCATTCTGGGACTGGAAGCGATGCTGGAGCGCAAACCACGCGAGCTGTCTGGTGGTCAGCGCCAGCGTGTTGCGGTAGGACGGGCGATCGTCCGTGATCCGCAGGTGTTTTTATTCGACGAACCACTGTCCAATCTGGATGCCAAGTTGCGGGTACAGATGCGGGTGGAATTGGGTGAGCTGCATAAACGTCTCGGTGCCACGATTGTGTACGTGACGCATGATCAGGTGGAGGCCATGACACTCGGGGAGCGCATCGTGGTCATGAATCATGGGGATATTCAGCAGGTAGCTTCACCGAAAGAACTGTATGCGAGTCCGCGAAATATGTTTGTTGCCGGATTTATTGGTTCCCCGGCGATGAACTTTATTGATGCACGGATTGAAGGCACACAGGTTGTCATCGAGGGAGCCTCATTCACCTTGCCAGCCGATGTGCTTGCTCGTTTGCAGAGCCATCAGGGCAAGCCGGTGATTATGGGACTGCGCCCAGAGCATATTTTTGGTGACGATGTCGCTCCGAATATCCCGACAGACCATATGCTGCAGGCGCGAGTTCAGGTTGTAGAACATCTGGGCTCCGAGAATCTGGTGTATTTCCGTTCCGGTGCCCGTACCGTTACGGCTAAAGTTCACCCCGAAACACATGCGTATGTAGGAATGGACAAAAATTTTGTGCTGGACTTGCGTAAGGCGCACTTTTTCGATCCAGAGACGGAGCTTGCGATTGGACGGGAATAAAAGACGAGGCCTGGCGAAGAAGGAACGGTTAGAAAGGGGAGGGTGAAGATGCGTAAGCTGAGTGAAGTGTTGATCAAGTCAGGTGCAGAAATCTATCGGGATATTATTCCGGTAGCCTTGTACAGTGTCGTTAGCTCCATTGTATTGGTTCCCATTCTGATGTTTGCTCCACTGCCAATCGCGGTGCTGCTTCTGGCCTTGATATATATGCCCATCCTGTTCGGTGTCAGTTATGCCGTACATCATAGGCTGGAACGCAAGGAACGCCGCAATGGGCTTAAGGATATCTGGAACGGAACGATGCAGGGATTCATCCCGGGAGGGGCAGTAGGTGTGCTTTTCGCCGTGCTTGGCTTCATTCTCTGGTCAACCTGGTGGTATTACGGCGGACAGGGCGGGATTACAGGTACAGCAGTGGGTGTATTCCAGACGTTCTTTGTTCTCATGGCGCTGATGTCACAGTTCTATACTTGGCAGCTTGTTTTACAAAAAAACATGGGCATCCTTCAGGCGATGGGGGAAAGTGTAAAGCTGTTCTTCCGTCACCCGGGGTATACGATGGGCGCTTGTTTTCAGGCGCTATGTCTGACGGCTCTGCTGATGCTGACGGTTGTTGGCTTTGGAGCGCTGTTCGCGGGGATGTTTGCCATCTATCAGCATAAGGTGGCTCGCAATGTGCTGGAGCCTGAAGAGGAACCTGTCGTAACAGGCGGTAATGATCACCAGCATACAGGGTGGATCAGCCAGGGGAATGTGTAATGGGTCGGTTGAATGGAAGCGAGCAGATTCCGGCTGTAAAAACGGGAGTTGACCTTCTGGCGAGAGGGTTATCGCATCCATGGTTAACAGGTGCTCGAATCGGTCTAATTACGAATCCGACTGGAATTACAGCGGATTTTGTATCGACCATAGATGTGTGCACAGGACTGGCTAATGCCGAGCTTACAGCGCTCTACGCCTGTGAGCACGGACTGGATGGAGAACTTCAGGCGGGTGTCAGATTCGGAGACATGCGTCATCCGCGTCTGGACATTCCGGTGTTCAGCCTGTATGGAGATCACAAGAAGCCTACGCCTGCAATGCTGGCTGGAGTCGATACGGTCCTGTTTGACATTCAGGATGTGGGCATCCGTTATTACACGTATGTCTCAACCTTGTTCCATATGATGGAGGTCTGCGCTGGAGCAGGCAAACGTATGCTGATTCTGGACCGTCCCAATCCACTGGGTGGAAACGTTGTGGAAGGCGGTGTACTGAACGCGGGGTATGAATCACTCGTTGGCGCTTGGCGTGTCCCTGTACGTACCGGATTGACGGTAGGTGAACTCGCCCTGATGGTCAACAGCGAGATGGATGTACCTTGCGAATTGGACGTAGTTGCGATGGAAGGTTGGCAGCGTTCCATGGAGTTTGCGGATTGTGGTCTTCCCTGGATGTTACCCTCTCCGAATATGCCCACGCTGGACAGTGTGCGGGTATATGCGGGTACGTGCCTGTTCGAAGGCACTAATGTATCGGAGGGAAGAGGTACGACCCGCCCGTTCGAGTGGATTGGAGCCCCCTGGATTGAGGGTGAGCGATTGGCGGAACGATTTCGGGAATACAAGCTGGAAGGTGTGCATGTGCATCCAGTGTACATGTCCCCAACATTCTCCAAACATGCAGGTGAGCTGTGTGATGGCGTAAGGATTTTTGTAACGGACAGCAGGAAATTCCGGGCGGTAGAGCCGGGGCTAGTGCTATTGCATGAACTGGTTTCACTCTATCCGGAGCAATTCTGCTGGCTGGAGCCACCAGAGCCGGGTTCGAGGTACTTTATCGACCTGTTGACAGGGGGGAAGGCAGTCAGGGAAACCATTCATGACCGTGCGGAATTCATTCGTTTAATGGATGCGTGGAAGGTACAGGCAGCAGAATGGAAGGAGCGGCGAAAGCCGTTTTTGTTATATGAATGAACGGATGTTTGTTAGCGGAGGGAGGCATGAAATGAGTGGGCAAAAAGAGTTATACCAGTTGAGGCTGAAACAGATGACTTTGCGTGAGAAAGTTGGGCAAATGCTGCTTTGTGGCTTTCATGGCACTGAAGCTGCTGGCGATGTGGAACCCTTTCTTCGAAAGTATCCAATCGGTGGCGTGATCTATTTTGCACGCAACGTTGAGTCGCCAGAGCAGGTAGAGCGGTTATCGTCAGGGTTACAACAGATTGCTAAAAGCAGCGGTAATGTGCCGCTCTGGATATCCATTGATCAGGAGGGCGGCATGGTTGCACGAATTACCGAAGGAATCGCCTTGATGCCTGGACCAATGGCTATTGCCGCTGCCGGTTCCATTGACGATGCGTATCAGGCGGCATATATCAGTGGGTTGGAGCTGAAATCCATGGGCATTAATATGAACTTTGCTCCGGTATTGGATGTGAACAATAACGCGGCGAATCCGGTCATCGGTGTACGATCATTCGGCGAATCCCCACAATCCGTTGCAGAATATGGGGCCAGAAGCATTGCGGGGATACAGGACGCCGGGATTGCAGCGACAGCCAAGCACTTCCCGGGGCATGGGGATACGGACACCGATTCTCATCTGGACCTGCCGATCATCACTCATAATCGTGATCGGGTAGAGCGCCTGGAGTTGATTCCCTTCCGAGCCGCCATCGCCGAAGGTGTCGATGCCATGATGTCGGCGCATATTTATTTCCCTGCACTGGAGCCAGAGCGTCTGCCCGTAACGCTATCGCACAGCGTATTAAGCGGTCTGCTTCGCCAGGAACTGGGTTATGAGGGCATGATCGTGACAGATTGCATGGAGATGGATGCCATTGCTGTGAACTATGGCACGGTCGATGCAGCTGTGATGGCGGTAGAGGCCGGAGCGGATCTGGTGTTAATTAGCCATACGGCTAAACTTCAGGCAGAGGCATTTGAAGCGTTGCTAGCAGCTGTGGCGAGCGGGCGGATTAGCGAAAGGCGTATTGACGAGTCGGTAACCCGCTTGCTGATGTACAAGGCGAAACGTGGTTTGTTGGAGAGTGGAACGGGCGGTGCAGGTGATGATGAAGTGAATAGTGTATTCTCAAATGCACCCTCCCTGAATTCATCAAAGGATCTTTCACATTCCAGCGGGTCTGAGCGCAACAGTTCATTACACCAAGAGGTTGCCCGCCGAATTAGCGAGAACAGTATCACTCTGGTACGCGATCAGCTGAATATGCTGCCTTTGAAGCCGGAACGCACACTGGTGATAACGGTTGCCACGTCCGTGACGACGATTGCAGATGAACAGCTGAGTCAGACGTTCACCTTGGGCTCAGCTTTATCCAAGTATGGTCTGGATGTTGTTGATCGGGTGGTTACGCCCGAGGAAGTTGCCATTCGTTCCGCACGTCTGCTTCAAGCTGCGGAAGAGGATGGCGTTCGACAGATTGTGGTAGGCACCTACAATGCGGGAAGCCCTTCGGGTGATCCACAGTGCCGACTAATCGGCTGGTTGCAGCAACTGGGCAAGCCATTGGCAGTTGTGACACTGCGAAGTCCCTATGATCTGCTCGCAATTCCGGATGCCCAAGTGTATGTAGCGGCTTACGAGAGCCGGCCACTTGCCATGGATAGCGTCGCTCAGGCGCTGATGGGATACATTCCTTTTGCGGGGAGACTTCCTGTAACATTAAAGCAGACAGATGATGAAAGAGCGGATGTCTCCTAGGCAGTGATAAGAATATGAGTACATCTGCCTTTTGCAGGATGGAGAAGAGATGAATTGTGGGTTGAGCGAAACGGAAATGTGAGTTGTTAAAATGAAACATATATAGAGCAAAGAGACGATCCTTTAAAGGATCGTCTCTTTGCTCTATATAAGCGATTAATTATGGATTATTGCAATTGCAGTGCTGCTGCTGTTTTGGTTTCAACTTCATCCAAAAGTGAAGTCATGTCCATACCCGCGTGGTTGCCAAGCAGGATAATGGTGATATCATCGGACAGATTACGTGAAAAGGCTGTAGCAAACCCGCCACCACTACCGTTGTGGAAGACGGTGCGGTTGGTTCCATTCTCTTTGAGAATCCACGCGTAGCCGTAGTTTTTATCGGAGTAAGGCTCATACATCTGTTCAATCGTATCCTGGCTTAGAATCTTGTCCGTATACAGCGCACGATCCCATCTCAGCATATCGTCCACCGTGGAATAGATGGTTCCTGATCCGGATTGGGAAACATAATAAGGGGCAGTTACCCATGCGTTATCTTGTTGAACAAAACCACTAATCGTGTGCACTTTACGGGAAGCCTCTCCCGAATTCTTCATGCCAAGTGGTTTCAATATCGTCTGTTGCACGTAGTCGGCATAACTCATGCCGGATACCTGTTCAACGACGTATGCAAGCAAAACATAACCGCTGTTGCTGTATAGATAGGCACTCCCCGGTTCAAACTTCAGCGTTTTTTGACGAATTTCTTCTACAGTCTCTTCCATAGAAGTTCCTTCACCCCGACCAAATGCGGATGGCAGACCTGAAGTCTGGGATAACAGCATATGCAGCGTGATCTGATCTCCCTTTGGTATACCAGAGATATACTTGGAGATTGGATCTTGCACATTAATCTTACCATCCTCCACCAGACTCAGAATGGACGCGGCCGTGAAGGATTTGCTCAGAGATGCGATCCGGGTCTTCTGATCCGGGCGATTCAGCGTCTGTTCATCGGCAAGTCCGTAGCCTTGTCTTAGCAGAACTTCACCATCGCGGGCAATCAGTGCCATACCTGGATAGTTGATCTCGCGCAGATACGTATCTACGCTGGCAACTTCACTGTTCAGCAGGCTGACTTGATCCGTGAACATATTCACACTCATCTGACCCGTAGCTGTACGTTGGACCTTGATATCTGCCTTAATTGCATTAGCCATGGCCCGGACAGGCACCATCAACGTACCATTAATGGTACGTGAATTCACACCTGTAGCGAGATTAACCTGGTTTACCTTAATGGAGTTGCTGCCAGCCTGATGGACCAGCTTGTCTCTGCCAACGGTAATGGTAGCTATCTTGGTGTGATTGTCCCATTTCAACGTGCCTTTAACGGATGTCACTACATCCCGCAATGGAACAAACGTTGAGCCTTTGATGATAAGTGGTGCGTTCTTCCAGGATTGTTGCTCACCATTCACTTCAATGTGAACTGCTTGCGTTGCCTGCGCTGCGGATGCCGTGATACCGACTTGTCCCAGAATCGGGCCTGCGCACAGGATGAACGCTAACAGGATACGAAACATGGATGAATATACCGTGGAAACAGGTTGTTGCATGTGTGACTTGCGTAAGATTTGAATCCTCCCCTTCCAATCGTTTCATGAATAGACAACTTATGAGCATTGTAAACGATCTCGCTTAGAGGGTCAAAACGATTAACGGATATATTTCATATCATGTGATCAAATCATTTAAATTAAATTTGTACCAATTTAGTATCTATACATAATATTTTTACAGCGATTGTCCGATAAAAGGATGGGTGAAGATTATGATGGGGGATAGTTATATGAAGAAAAGGATTCGAAATTGGTTTACTTTAACCGTAAAAAAACGCCTGATTGCTGCATTGCTCCTGTTCCTGATTGTACCGAGTATTACCGTTGGTTGGTTGTCTTATCAAAAAGCTGCTGACCAGGTTAAGCAGGAAATTATTCGTTCCGCACAGGCCAAAACAGAAATGCTTAGTCTGCAGATAAATCAAATGCTGGATATGGAGAAGGATAACGCAGCACAGATGGCTGCGGGTATGACTTCAAACGATATCATTAATAAATCCCCTGCACTTCAAAGGCAGATGGATCGGATGTCTCAGAGTCATAAGGAGCTGGGTGTACTAACCGCAGGTGCCGAAGATGGCAGCTGGATGAAATCCCCAGAATCCGAGGAACAGAATTATGATCCTCGAGAACGTTCATGGTATACGATGGGCATGTCTCAGGATGAGCCTGTAATTTCAGATACATTCCAATCGGCTTCGACGGGTGAATGGGTTGTGACCGCGGCGGTCAAGCTGGCTGATGGCAAAGGGGTATTCGGGGCCAATGTCAGTCTCAATCATCTGAAAGAATCCGTAGATCAGATACGTATCGGTAAAGCAGGAAAATTGTACATGCTGGATAACGGGGGTAAATTCCTGTTCCACTACAATATTGAATCCGGTACACAGTCGGATGAAAGCTACATTAATGAGATGTATACGAAGGAAAGTGGAACGGTGAAGTATACATATGATGGTCACGAAGTGGAAGCTGTGTATTTCACCAATCCGGTTACAGGCTGGAAAATTGTTGGCGAGATGGTTCCTTCGGAAGCAACTGAAGCCGTAATGCCTATTTTGATTCGTTCCATTACAATTGTGGCATCTGCATTGGTTATTGGGCTGATTCTGCTTGTTTTCATTATTCGCAGCATTCATCGGCCATTACTGCAATTAACACAGGCAGCATCGAAAGTAAGTGCCGGGGATCTCACCGTTCGGGTAGGTTTGCAGCGCCGGGATGAGTTCGGACTGCTTGGAGAAAGCTTCGACACGATGACGACTTCACTGCGTAATGTGCTTGGAGAGGTACATGATACGTCCAGCCAGCTGGCGGCATCTTCGGAAGAGCTGATGGCAAGTTCGGAGCAGACATCGAAAGCCACAGAACAGGTGGCTGAACTGATGCAGGATGCAGCTGCAGGAACGACTTTGCAGAACAATAGTCTTGCTGCTACAGGTCAACTCGTGGGCGAAATGTCCATTGGAGTCAAAGAGATCTCATCAAGTGCTGAAGACACCGCTCGTATCGCTCTGGATGCTTCCACCAAGTCGGAAGCGGGCATGGTGACAGTGGAAGAAGCGGTTACCCATATTCAGCAGGTGAATGACGAGAGCAAAGCCATGTCTGTGGTCATTGAGGATCTGCGCGCGAAAAATGAAGAGATTCTGGTGATTGTGGCCGAGATTACGGCTATTGCCAAGCAGACGAACATTCTCGCATTGAATGCATCCATTGAAGCTTCAAGAGCTGGTGAGCAAGGGCGTGGATTCGCGGTTGTAGCCAACGAAGTGAAGACACTGGCTCACAGTTCAGGCGCTTCAGCTGAGCGGATTAATGAGCTTATGCATGAGATGCAGGAGAAAACCAATGCGGTGCAATCCACTTTTGCCCGTACGGGAGAAGGTATGGTGAAGAGTTCGCAGATGATTACAGAGGCAGGCGAAGCATTTAATAACATTCGTACTGCGGTACAGTTGGTGGCTGCACAAGCTGGAGAAGTATCCGCGGCTTCCCGTCAGATTGATGGTGGCATGAGTCATGTCAACAAGGCAGTAAGTGATACCATGGTTCTGTCGGACAGAATTGCCTCTGGAACGGAAGACGGATCAGCGGCGGCTCAAGAGCAGTTGGCTACAATGGAAGAGGTTGCAGCTTCTTCGGCAGCATTGTCACGTATGGCTGAAGATCTGCAAAGCATGATTGAACGGTTTAAGTTGTAACAGGGATTGAAATGAGACTGCAGGGTTGCGACCCTGCGGTCTTTTTTCTGTTGAACAAGGGGCATCCGTTATGTTTTTAAACACAGCATTCTTTTCCGTCATGTTGACACATGATAAACAAAACTATATTATATCTATAAATAAACAAACAAAATTATAAAATATTTGATTATTATACGGTTGGAATCACCATACAATGATAAAAGGAGCTTTACATGAAATCATCGGAATCCTGGTTGCAAACCGCTTCATTGGAAGAGATCAAGCGTGGTTATATGGAGGAGGGTCCCGCCTATATATGTGTCTGTTGCGGATACAGGACGGAATCGGGGATTATCTACCCCGAAGAAGGAGTGCTCTATGAAGCAGCCCGTTATATGCGAGTGCATATTGAGAAGGTTCATGGGTCGGTATTTGAGTATTTACTGGAGTTGGATAAAAGCGTAACCGGATTGTCTGATGTCCAGCGGGGCTTGTTGTCACAATTCTATGAAGGCAAGAAGGATGCTGAAGTACAGAAGACCCTTGGCATCGGGAGTGCTTCCACGATTCGGAATCATCGGTTTGTATTGAAGGAGAAGGAACGTCAGGCCAAAATATTCCTGGCATTAATGGAACTCCTCAAAAGCAAGGATACCCAGAGTCCAGCCGAATGGGTGTCGCCGGTGACAAGGCACGAACATACGATCCATCCGAACTCATTTGATATTACAGAACAGGATCGTGAGAAGGTGCTAAACAAGTATTTTCCGGAAGGCACCAGCGGTCCACTGACGACGTTTCATATGCAACAAAAGCATAAATATATCGTGCTCACCGAAATTGCCAAACGATTCGAGACAGAGCGCCAATATTCCGAAAAACAGGTCAATGAGCTGCTGAAGGAAGTTAATGATGATTACGTGGAAATACGGAGGTATCTCATCGACTATGGTTTGCTGGAACGTGAGCCAGACGGCAGTCAGTATTGGCTGGGAAGCAGCACAGATCAACAGAGCGCCGAAGTTGGAAAACAGGAACGTAAAGAAAAGGGGGAGCAGGAGAAGATGAATCGTCGCAAAGAATTGCAGGAACAGGCCAAAGAAGTCAAAACGGAAGCGGGCGTCTACCAGATTCGAAATGAACGTAACGGCAAAGTTTATATCGACAGCACACTTAACCTGAAAACCATTAATGGACAACGGTTTATGTTACAGATGGGTAGCCATCTGAATCGAAGGTTGCAGGCTGAATGGAATGAATATGGAGAGAATGCGTTTGTGATCGAAGTGCTGGAGACATTGAAACAAGATGATAACCCGTATTACGATCCCAAAGATGCACTCGCCAAATGTCTGAATCGCTGGTTTGAACAGTTAGAGCCCTACGGAGATCAAGGGTACCACGGAGATAAAAAGCCATCTGCTGATTAAGCGGGAAATTTTCCTCTCTAAAATGCCTGACCTTTTATAACCCAAAAGCCCCTTTGCCAATATGATGGCAAAGGGGCTTTTGTATCATAGACTACTTGTTAAATAAGTTGAACCAGTCCTTTACACGATAACAGCGATTGGAAGGTTATTCTGTCATCGTAGTGTTAGTGTAAACAATCTTTAGTTCAACGATTACAGCTTGAATTGTTCCACCAGCTTCTGCAGCTTGTGGGCCAGATGGGCAAGGGAATCAGCAGAGGATGATATCTCCTGCATGGAAGCCACTTGCTCCTCCGTAGCAGCGGAGATGTTCTCCGTTCCATCGGCATTGGTTTCAGATATGGCGTGGATCTGATCAATGGATTGCACCACTTCGGCTGTACTTGCAGACATCTGTTGTGAGGCGGCTGCAATGTTCTCAAGCTGATGATTGACGACCCCAACAGCCTCACTAATCTGGGCAAAAGCTTCATCTGCAAACTGAACGGCACGAATGCCGTTGCTTACATCCTGTTGCCCGATCTGTACATTGTGATTGGCCAATGAAATCTCCTGTTGAATCGCTCCGACCATCTCTACAATCTTCTGGCCTGAAAGGCTGGATTGTTCTGCCAGCTTGCGGACTTCGCTGGCAACAACGGAGAAGCCACGTCCATGCTCACCTGCACGTGCTGCTTCAATAGAAGCATTGAGAGCAAGCAAATTGGTTTGTGCAGCGATATCTGTAATGACAGATACCATCTCACCAATGGATGTGGAATGCTGTCCAAGTCGTCCAGCAGTATCTGCCATACCTTGCACAAAGCGACTCACGGAACTCATCTCGGATACGGCCGTCTGCATGGTTGCATTCCCTTTATCCGCGAGCTCACTTGCTTGCATGGCAGCTTCGGATACTTGCTGTGTGCTGTTCGTTACCTGTCCTACACCTCCAGCAAGCTCATTCATCTGTAGTGCCGTATGTTTCAGGCTGCTGGTTTGTTTCTCAAGTCCAGCTGCGGATTCTTCCGTGATCAGGGCGACTTGCTCAGTTGCTTTGGTTGTCTCCGATGAGTTGACTGCCAATTGTGTGGATGAGGCGGTTAACTCGTCAGCCGTGTGTCGCACGTCCTGAATAACGGTTCGCAGGGATTCGCTCATCTTATTGAAGCTGGTGCTCAGCTTGCCGAATTCATCCTGTCCTAATACAGCAACCTCGATGGTCAGATTACCATTACTAATTTCGTCAGATGCCTTCACCAAGCGGTTCAGTGGTTTGGTGATGGATTGCACGATCCAGAAAATAATGACGGAGCTTACCGCAATTGCAATCGCTACAACAATAAGTGTGGTGTATAGAATCGGACGGACAGAAGCCGTCACTTCCCCACTGTCGATGACACCAACCACGGTCCAGCCCGTCGTTTCATTGGTGGAGAAAAAGGCGTGTTCCTGATTTCCATTTAGTGTATAGGTCAGACTTCCGTTTTTCTGTGCAAAAATGTCTTTATAGGGTGCCATGGTTCCTTCGGTCCCCGGTTTTTCGGTAGGATGTACAATGATTTTATTGGCATTATCAATAATATAGATATAACCCTTCTCGCCAATCTTCGTGGAGTTAACCGTCTTCGAGAGGGCTTCAAGCGACAGGCTGACAGAGACGACACCATGGCCATCCGCTGAGGTCTGAGCTACCGAAGCAACAACATTGCCGGTATTGCTTGATAAGTAGGGGGTGATTACGGTAGGGACATCTTTGTTCTCCGTAGCAGCCTGATACCACGGGCGTTCGCGCGGGTCATATCCTTCTTTGTTCACCGCAGTTACAGGGGAGTTAATATACACGCCCTGATCGGTACCGATGGAGGCAAGTTCCACGTCATCATGCGTTTCCTTATAAGCGTCGAGCAAGGTTCGGATGGTATCTGTTTCGTCACCCTGATTGGGTCCGACATTACCTGCGTCCAGCTGACTTGCCAGGAAATCAACATTTTTGCGTGTTGCACCAATGATCTGGTCAATGGTCTGGTTGAGCACAGTAACACTGCTGATCGCGTTCTCATACATTTTCTCTTCAACCTTGGCATCGGCTGTTTGGAAAGAGATAATGCCGAGACTAATGGTTGGAATGAGCAATACAATGGCAAATGACAAAATCAGTTTCTCTCTCATCTGCATTGTTCTTTTGACCCCTTGTTTACGATTTTTTTTCATACACATTCCCCCTCTGTGTAACCCATCCCATATCTAGTGGACAAGCTCATCTGGTAAAAGATATTTCATTCCAACCTTTCCAGAAGTTTCTGGTGCTATCGTATGACAAATTTCGCGTTTATTCAACATAATTTATGAGTTTCGCGAAAATATTTTTTGATTTTATAGGTATTTAGGATTACATCTGTTCTATAAAAAGGAATCTGTCTCTCCCTTAGTGCACATCTTGTGGTATATTTCTGAATTAATGTGAAATGAAATTTTGCAAATTGCGAAATCCACAAGGCATGTACCTGATCATGTTGAATACACAAAGAAGTTGTTTTCATGAAGAATGGACCTGAATGGATCTACATCCATATATATCGGTTGATGGAGACAAAAATTGGAGAGGGGTTGTACCGCAGTTGGACCAAAGTACACTACAGATATCTGGACAGGAGAACATGGAAGAGGTCCGGGATCAAGCTACATTCATGCAGGGGGTCAAAGATTGTATCCCAACCCTGCTTGGTTATTTGAGTATTGGCTTTGCGGCGGGTGTCATTGAAATGACCGCAGGTCTGAGTCTGGCGGAAACAGCTCTGCTCAGCTTGATTTTATATGCAGGATCGGCTCAGTTCATTGCAGCAGGCATGCTCGCATCGAATGGGTCAGCAGTAGCTATCATGTTCACCATATTTTTTGTGAATCTTCGTCATTTGCTGCTCAGCGCAGCTGTATCACCGTATTTTCGGCATCTGACCCCGCTTAAAAATATGTGGATCGGTTCATTGCTTACGGATGAGTCTTTCGGTGTGGCGATGACACGTGCGATTGGCAGGGAAAGGCTCAGTGAACGCTGGATGCACGGTCTGAATATTACCGCATATCTGAACTGGTTCGTGGCTAATATGGCGGGAGCGTACTTTGGACGCTGGATCACCAATCCGGAACGACTGGGCCTGGATTATGCCCTGCCAGCGATGTTTATCGGACTGGTTGTACTCCAGTTGGTGCATCGTAAAAACAAAAAAATACACATTAATGTGGCGATCATCGCTGTGGTCTGTGTAATCTTCGCCAGCATGGCTTCACTAGGCAGCATGAGTGTCATTGTGGCTGCGGTCATTGCGGCAACGATGGGAGTGTTCATGGAACGATGGAAGTAAGATGGGATGTATTCTGGATTATTATGGGGTCAGCGCTGTTAACATTTATTCCGCGTGTACTGCCACTGATGCTGTTCAGCAAGATACAGATTCCGGTGTGGTTGTTACGCTGGCTGGAGTATGTACCTGTAGCGGTCATGGCAGCACTGATTGGTCAGGAACTGTTCATGTCGGACAACCAGTTAGTGCCGATTACGCAAAATGCAGCTCTGTGGGCATCTCTGCCTACGATTGCAGTAGCGATTTGGACACGCAGTCTGCTGGGAACCGTATTGGTTGGTATTGTGGCTATGATGATACTGCGATATTGGATCGGATAATTGCCAGATTGTATTGTAAAACCCGGTAATTCCTTCGCCTGATCGGTTAATAATGTTCTATAAAGGACAGATAGCCTATCTGAGCGAAGGGAGCTGGATTCATGAGTGAACTGAAGCGCAAGCTGTTAATTACGGGAGCTGCAGGAGTCATTGGTCGCAGTCTGCTGGAGGGGCTGAGAGCCAAGGGTACGTATGACATCGTTGCGGCTGATCTGCGTGAAGACGAGGAAGCTGGCATTGTAGCCATGGATGTGACAGATGGGGAACGCCTGAAGGAACTGATGCAGGGGGTTCACGCCGTTCTGCACATTGCATGGGCCAAGGATGAGGAAGATTTTCTGGGCAAAGTTCTGCCGATCAACGTAACCGGAGCCTACCATGTGTATGAAGCAGCTCGGTTGAATGGTGTTCGGCGGGTGATCTTCGCAAGTTCCAACCATGCAACAGGCTTCTATCCTACTGGTGAAGATATTGAAGTGGATGACCCGTACCGACCGGACAGCTTCTATGGACTTAGCAAATGTTATATTGAACTGCTGGGACGTTATTACGTTGACAAATATGACCTGTCCTCATTTAACATTCGGATTGGAAACTTCTCAGGTGATACATACCCGCACTCGGAGCGCTCGGCTCATATTTGGATATCACCAAGGGACATGGTCCAGCTTGCTGAGTGCTGTATTGAAGCCGATCCAGATATGAAGTATCTGAATCTGTACGGGACTTCTGCGAATACAGATAATTACTATGATATTAGCTATCTGGCGCAGAAGATTGGATACCGCCCACAGGATGATGCAGCCGAATTGTGGGAAGAGGCAAAGCTTAGAGGCGTACCCGACAAACAGGATGAGACAGCCTATCAGGGCGGAGGCCATGTGGAGAAAGAACCAAAAGATTCATAAGATGGCGACACTCGGTGATGAAAACGCTATTTTCTATTGTGACCGAAAGGGATAAAATGGAGACTGAGGTGTTCAGTGTTTCCATTTTGCACAAGAGGAAGGAACGATTTCAATCATGAGTACAAGTCCATCCGTTATATTGTTTCAGGGAGACTCAATTACAGATGGGGGAAGATCACGCAATGACGATCCGAATCATTTTCTCGGACACGGATATGCGTATCTAATCTCTAGCAAACTGGGTATGGAACTGGCGGGCAAGCATAAGACCTTCTATAACAGAGGTATCAGCGGGGATCGGGCATCCGATCTGTACGCACGCTGGAATGAGGATACCATTAGTCTAAAACCGGACCTGATCAGCATCCTGATTGGTGTTAATGATGCCTGGCGCACGATGAATGGTGAACCTAGCGGGGTAACGGATCGTTTCGGACGGGCGTATCGCCATTTGCTCGAAGAAACTCGGGAAGTGATGCCGGATACGGGGCTGATTTTGATGGAGCCGTTTATTCTGAGAACCGGAGCAACCGCGGAGAAATGGGAAGCCTGGGAAGCGTATATCGGTCAATATCAGAAACTGGCTCAAGGTCTTGCTGAGGAATTTGGAGCTGTGTGGGTACCATTGCAGCAGACGTTTAATGACGCTCTGAAACAGGCGGATGCAGCCTACTGGTTATGGGATGGCGTACACCCAACCGCAGCAGGTCATGAGCTGATTGCACGCCAATGGTTGTCTGTTGTACAGAATTCTTCGCTTGCGATTGTGTAATAACAACAACGGACAGTTGCGATATGGGCAGCAGCACTATAGGTATATAGGATTAGTTGAGGACATAAGATAGTTAAGAATATGAGATAGCCATAAAAAGCCTGTGGACAGGCAGAATGCAACGGAGGACCTGACGAAGGTTCTTCGTTTTTTTGTGTTGGGAAGGAGAAGGACGTTACGTCGTGGAAAGGGTTCTAATGGATAATTCTTCAAAAGTGCTATTATATCCGGTAAAATGAAATCGATTACATTATAATGTGAGTATGACAATCCATTAACGAAGAGTGGTGAATCCAGTGGAAGATTCCATTCACGAAGTCGAAAATGAAAATATAATTCAACGTGGAAACGAGAGCAGAACATTGAGTTCCTTAAGTGCCGACAGACTCTTGGAGAAGTTATCCCGGCCTGATTTGGCTTCGTTATACACAGACTTGAAGGCTTACGCTGAACGTGCCTTGAAAGAACCCATGCCTTCCTTGTCGTTCCGTCTATATCGACAGTTCAGTGATATGGGTGAGCGAAAAGCCTATGAAGAGGCTTATTTCAATCGAAGAGGCAGGCTGGCTGCTGTGGCGATGCTCGCATTAGACACAGCTAGACCGGATGCACTGCAGGCGCTGGAAGAAATGTTGTGGGACGTGTGTGGTGAGTATACGTGGTGTTTGCCCGCGCATCTGGGTACGGGAGAGGTCAACCAGGTGAATGGGAACATCGATCTGTTCGCCGCAGAGACAGTACATATGCTGGCCGAGATGGTGACCATTCACGCCGAGCGGCTGGATCGCCTTGTCATAGAGCGAATCAGGTCTGAGGCAGAGCGACGAATCTTCATCCCGCTATACCGGGAGCAACGGAAGTTCCACTGGCAGACAGCGGATCACAACTGGTCGGCGGTCTGTGGTGGGTGCTGTGGCATGGCCGCATTGTTGCTGCTCGATGATGAGTCCACACTACAGGAATCGATCTCCCATACGGTCAGCTGTATGAACGCATTCTTGAGCGGATATGGCGAGGATGGCGGCTGTGCCGAAGGTATTGGATATTGGGTATATGGCTTCGGTTACTTCACCTATTATGCCGAATTGCTTCGCGAATATAGTGAGGGTGAACACAATCTACTAACGGGTTCCAAAATAACAGCCATTGCAGCCTTCCCGCTGCGAGTTCATCTGTCAGGCGGAACATTCGTAAATTATTCGGACAGTGCCGAGCAGGAAGAGATCCCTTCCGGATTACTCTCCCTACTCGCGTCACGGGTTGGGTTGCAGGTGGATCTGCCACTTCATATTCCACTCCTTACAGATGATCACTGTCATCGCTGGGCTCATCTGTTGCGGAACGTGATGTGGAGCGATCCGGCAGTATATGGTGATGAAGAAGCCTCTGGACAGGTTGAACGTGGATTTATTTTTCAAAATCTGGGCTGGATGGTTGCGAAGGGTGTGCTTCATTCTCCGGGTAAACAACGTTCCAGCGGCGCGCCCCTTCATGTGGCTATTTCCGTTAAAGGCGGGCATAACGATGAACCTCACAACCATAATGATCTGGGTCAGTTCATTATCCATTGCGGTGGTGAGAATATCCTGTGTGATCCGGGAGCAGGGTTGTATACCCAAGCGTATTTTGCGCGAGGCAGAGAGCGCCTGTTCCACATCTCGTCATCCGGTCATAACGTTCCGCTCATTGAAGGCCAGGAGCAAAGCTCGGGCCGGCAAGCGCAAGCCCATGTGTTAGAGGCAAAACTGGCAGCGGATGGCGGTGAGCTGAATACAACATTGGATCTGACATCCGCATACCCTGGAGCTGCTTCACTGGCTCGTTATACACGTCAATTCCATTGGGCATTGAATCCTGACGGCAGTAGAGATGGAGCGGAATTGCGTCTGATTGACCGTTTTCAATGGAAGAGCAGGAGGGAGTCTTCGGCAGAACGATTCTCTTCGGTGGATGATTCAGATGCAGGATGTTCGAGCGTAGTGGAGCGATGGATAAGTAGATTACAGCCTGAGGTGGTGAAGAGCGGTAATCTTCGCTGGCAAGGAGTACATGAAACGGTCCATATGGCGTATGATGCGAACCAGTGGCAAGTCCATACGGAGGCAATAGAAACAGTTGATCATGGCAATGTTCCCGTCACATTCTATCGGACGTCACTATCATGGACAGGTGTGATTGATGAGACGGATGTTCGGACAGAACGCCCTAATCCACTTGAAACGGTATGTGAGGTACGCTTCATCATTGAACCGAAAATGGAAGAAACCGAGGTGAGCATGCGTGAATAAATATACATCTGCGTCCACGTATCCATGGAAAGACGAACTCGAACATTACCATACATTGGCAGAACAAGCGGGCCCCGCTCCGACAGACGGCTGGAATCGGGAGCGCAAGTTGGCACTTGTTGAAAGTGTTGTTCGCGCTTACACAACATATCAGGACAGCCAGGGTGCAATTATCGACCCGTTCTCGGGTGTGGAGAGGTATTATTCTACACCGGCCTATGCGATGGCTGCAGCAGTTCTGGTTGACGCGGGACGTACAGATCTGCTGGATTCCGCAGCGGTAGCCCTGTCACAGAGCATTGATGCCGTGGTCAAAGGTAGCGCACCTGACAATCACCCTGATTTTTTTCCGGTGCTCATGATGAGAGCTTATATGTTGTTGAAGTCACATCTGCCTGAACAAGCACAGATCTGGGCTGAGGCACTCAAGACGATCAGTCCTGAACAAGACTATGTATTTACGATGAGCAAGATGAACAATCCCAATCGCATGATTAACTGGAATGCCATTATGATCTCTGGTGAATATCTGCGGTGGCATGAACAGCTGGCAAATGAGGGTACAGCGTGGATGGATCGTTATTTGGAAGCCTATCATCTGCCCCGGTTTACAGCCCTTGGGTTGTATCAGGATGGACCGCTGGACCGCCCGAATTGTCCATTTTCCTATGATATTGCCACCCGTTATCACCTTGGGGTGATGCTTGAGGCGGGTTACGAGGGAGCCACTGCCGATAGGTTACGTGAGCAGCTGCGCCATGGTGCCTTCAGCTCGTTACTGACGCTCTCGCCGCTAGGTGAGATTCCACCGCGTGGTCGCAGCTCCCAGCATCAGTGGAATGAAGCGGCGGCGGCTTATGTATGTTCTACACATGCAACGCAGGCTCTGGAGGCGGGTGATCCGGTGATGGCGGGTGCTTTTGCACGTGCAGCCAATCGGTGTTTTGCAGCTGTTGAGCGCTGGAAAATGGATGATGGACGCTTGAAAATTGTGCGCAATGAATACGCGCCAGAAGATCGGCACGGGTACGAGATCTATACCAACCACACCTGTTACAACCTGTGGACGGCAGCAGCGCTGGCTCACGCTTGTCTCAGTGATCCGGGAGACGATGTGAGCGAAGTGTACCTTCCTTCCGAGTTAGGCAGCAGGGTTTTGCAGACCGATGGGTGGTTTGAAACTGTCATTGCTTCCATACCTGGTCAGCAACTGGTATTACACACGGCGATGAATGATCCGTATACGATCCCTGGTTTGGTACGGATTCAGCAGACGGGGTTACCTGGTCTGATTGGTCCGTCCGCTGCCAGCCATGTGCAGGCAGGATTCACGGAATTTGCCGAAGGGGTGGTCCGCCCGCTCAGCTATTGTCCTGCATGGAAGACACCAGATGGGATATGGCACAGTCTTGCAGAGGGGATTCCATCCGGTGGTGCATATGATCGTGACGTTGGATTGGACCCTGCACAGGGAGGAGGTTCCATTGTGTACGAGAAGGTGGGCCAGGATACGCCGAATCAAGTAGAGGGACATCTGGCGGAAAGAGCGGCGGAAGAGGGAGTAAACACCTCCGAGAATTCTTTTGCTGTGACATGGGTTGGTCCCTTGCCCGGCGTGGAAACATTGCGCACTCATTATGTGCAGCAGGCAGACTTGCTGACCATAACGTATGAATTCGAAGGTGAGATCGCAGCGGCAGGTGCACTCATTCCGTTGATGTTCCATGATGGTCGTGAACAGGCGGTGATTACCCATACGGACCAAAGTGTGCGCACTACGTATCGGGGGGCATATGTAGAATCTACAGCGCTGGATCAGGAAGCCATTATTCATCTGGAGGATCAGGCCGTGGCTTCCCGTAATGGGTTGCTGAAAGAAGCGCGGATTGAAGTGAATGGAGCGCGTAGTCTGTCCTTTACGATCCGATTGGGTGAGGTTACACAGGAAGGTGTTTAGGTCGAGGATCATTAGACCTCGAAACATCTCGATGATAGTTAAACGTGTTATATGTGGGATGATTGGTGTTATTTAACTGATCGATATTGCAGTGACGGCAGAAGACATTATAGATAAGTTGAGGTCGAACTGGAGCATCACGCAAAGATGTCCGGTATTGAATCGGGGAGGGATATGTTTATGAACACATCAACGTCGGTAAAATGGCTCGAGGAAGCGTGGCAACAGGGAGCTGCCAAAACGATTCGGAATGTAAAGCGGATCAAGGATACATTTCCGCACATTGCTCCGCAAGGGACGTATGACCAGAATGATCCGGAATGGTGGACAGCAGGTTTCTGGCCTGGCCTGTTATGGTTGGTCTATGGGGATGCACCGGAAAGTGAAGCGGTCGCTCCGCTGCATCGCATTGCCGAAAGTTGTGAGCGGCAACTGGAGGGGTGTCTGCGTGATCCTGAATCGGTGGATCACGATCTGGGGTTCATCTGGCTGCTTAGTGGCGTAGCCAACTACCGCCAGACGGGCAGCATGGATGGACGGCGACGTGGCATGCTTGCCGCCAATCTGCTCGCTGCCCGGTTCCACGTGCGCGGTGAGTTCATCCGCGCCTGGAACTTCAGCTCGTCAGCAATGGATACGCGCGGCGTAGCCATCATTGACAGCATGATGAACCTTCCGCTGCTCTACTGGGCATCCGAGCAGAGCGGCGACCCTCGCTTCCGCTGGCTGGCGGAAGCTCATGCGGACACCGTGGCGCGCGAATTCATCCGCGCTGACGGGTCCATCTGCCACGTGGTGGAGTTCGATCCACACACGGGGCAGAAGCTGCGAGAGCATGGCGGACAGGGCCATGCTCCAGGTTCCGCCTGGGCGCGGGGCACCGCCTGGGCGTTGCACGGGTTTGCGCTGTCTTTCCGGTATACGGGCGAAGCCCGATATCTGGAGACAGCGGAGCGTGCGGCCGATTTCTTCCTCGCCATGCTTGGCGAAGAGATCGTGCCGATGTGGGATTTCCGCGCACCTGCGGAGCATCAGGTGGCGTGGGACTCGTCCGCTGCGGCGATTGCCGCGAGCGGGTTGCTTGAGCTGGCGAAGCTGTCGCCACGCGGGGAAACCTATGCCGTCGCGGGAGAGCGCATCGTCCGCGGGTTGCATGAGCACTATAGCTCCGGCGACTCGGCAGCGGAAGAAGGTCTGATCATGCAGGGGACGGTACATTACCCGGAAGGACGAGGGTTGAATGTGCCGATTATATACGGCGATTATTTCTATATGGAAGCGCTGGCGAAGCTGCGTGGACATGCGGGGTTATTTTAAAGAGGAAATAAGAACGATACAAACGATCATCACCTGTCCGCCTGAGGCTGTATCCAATAGGAGGAACGATATTCCCTCTATTGGAGGCGGCGTATACTTAAGCTTGATCTAGGAATAGACCAATCATATCAGCGGACAGGCTTATGATAACTTTATGAAAAGAATCACTTTTCACTTCGAAGGCGTACGTCTCAGGATGACAAAGTCGGCAGAAGATTGATCTGGATAGCGCTGCGGAATAATCTCATGAACTTTGAAATCAGGGTAGTCGAAGAGATATTCGAACAGATTACGGTCCTGGATTGTATCAATCCCCGGGTTGCCGTTTTCTTTCAAACGGGTGTAAAGCACCACCCATGCTGTTGAGGAGTGCAGAATATCATAGAGGGTATTACGAAAATCCGTTTCATCCGTGATGTGATATAACACATCCAGACAGACCGTCAGATCGGCTTGCAGGAAACCTCGGTTAATCCATAGTCCTGGTGTATACAGCATGAAACTCTTGGAAGAATCCTTGGCAAATTGGGAAGCACAACGCTTTACTGAAGAAGCCGCTACATCCACGCCCAGGTAGTCCTCATAATTCATGTATTGCAACTGGTTGCCATCCCCACATCCAAACTCAATGACACGATGAATCCCTTCACGTTGAATCAGTCCATTCACGACCTCGGCCTTGAATTCAGCCAAAACCCCGTATGAACCCCTCCCGGAAGTTTCACCCGAACGATATGTTTCCTCCCAATACCCGATGTAATCAAAAGGCTGACGCATTATGTTTCCTCCAATCCTGTTAAAAGAAGTTCAAGACAGTCAATATACATAGGTATGCGCAATATTCGCAGGTATGATCGGTTGAAACAGGAATAGAAGATAAATTAATTTCCATAGAATCCCTGAAAATTTCCTGAAAGTCTAAACATCTGGAAAGGACTTGCCGACATAAAACATAAGGAAAAAAATGATGATAATCGGGGGGAAATGATGTTAAAGCCAAGATTGACCAAGTACATGGTGATGATGCTGGTGTTGATGCTGAGTATTTCCAACGTAGGCTTGGCCGCTGCGGCAGACAAAGAACTGTCCAAAATTGTGGTTTCCAAGAATGAGATGTCGCTCGAAGTTGGTGATTCTGGGTCTGTTACGGTGACAGGGGTATATTCAGATAATACCTCGGCTAATGTAACGATTAGTACAACCTGGAGTAGCGAAGACACTTCGATAGCAACTGTATATAATGGTGCAATCACGGCCAAAAAGGAAGGTAAAGCGACGATTACCGCAGCTTACCAGGGTCAGAGTCAGACCGTTCAAGTGAAAGTGACAAAGAAGGTCAAAGCCCTTTCGAAAAACGTGCAAAGTCTGGATTTGCGCACGGGAGATACAAAAGAAATTATTTTGACAGCAACCTATAGTGACAATGAAACAAATAATGCAGCAGCAAGTACGGCAGAATGGTCTACCAGTGATGAGAAGGTTGCTACCGTTGTGAATGGTAAAGTAACTGGACAAAGCGCGGGTACGGCAGTTATTACTGCGAAAGTTGGCAGCCAGAGCGTGACTGTGGATGTTAACGTTGAAGTGGTTAAACGTGTAGATGTAGATAAACAACAGGTTAACCTGTTGTTGAACAAAAGTGAAAGTGTGAAAGTGACAGCTACGTATCCAGATGGCACAACCAAAGATGTAACCGATCTGGCGGAATGGACGTCCAGCAATGAGAAGGTCGCAGACGTTCTTAAAGGTGAAATTACAGGATACTCGGCAGGTTCTGCCAAGATTACAGCCAAATACGGTACAAAATCCGTATCCGTTGACGTGGATGTGGATCTGACCAGCAAGCTGAGTGTGGAGAAACAAAGTATTTTCTTCCGTTTGAGCGAGACAACCAAAACGGCTAATGTCGTTGTAACGGCTTCGTATCCAAACAGCAGCGATGTGAATGTAACGGATCAGGCAACATGGACATCCAGCAACGAGAAGGTTGCAACGGTGTTCAAGGGACAGATCACAGCGATTAGTGCAGGTTCAACAACGATCAAAGCAACCTATAGTGGAAAAACTGTAGAAATTGCTGTAGATGTAGATACGGCAAGATATCTGGATATCAAAGATGTAAATGACAAACTCGCCATGAGTGTTACAGGTGATAACAAGTCCAAGACATTGGTAGCCAATGCCGAATATATTGATGCCAGTACAGAAAATGTAACTTCCAAAGCAACATGGACTTCAAGCAATCCAGATGTTGTATATGTATCAAACGGTGATCTGATTGCATACAAATCCGGTACGGCTACGATCACTGTAGCTTATGGCGGTAAAACGGTTAAATTCACAGTGAATGTAGACGTAGCAGACAAGTATGAGATGGACAAGAAAAAAGCATCGGTAGCCGTTGGTGGAACGACTTCTGCCAAAGTACTGGCGTTGTATGGTGAAACATCCAAAGATGTATCTGAAGATGCAACTTGGAGCAGCAGCAGCGACAAAATCGCTGAGGTAGATAGCAAAGGGGTTATCACAGGTGTTGCTACAGGTAAAGTAACCATTACCGCGAAGATTGAAGGCAAAACACTGACTCTGCCTGTTGAAGTAGGTATGGCTAGTGGACTGGAAGCAGATGTGAACTTCGTTGTTCTGTCTGCCAAAGAAACTCAGACGATCCTTCTAACAGGTACGGATGAGGACGGCAACACGTTGGATGTAACATCCGAAGCAACCTGGAAATCCAGCAACTCACGTGTAGCGGATGTGAAAAAAGGCGTGATCACAGGTAACAGCAGTGGTAAAGCCAACATCACAGCAGAATATGGTTCCAAAAAAGTGACGATCCAAGTTGAAGTGGATGTCATCTCACGTATTGAAGCTTCCGAGCCGGTCCTTTCCCTGAAATCAGGCGATACAGCTGATCTGACGGTAACTGCCTTCTTGAGCGACGGTAGCGAGCGTGATGTTACGGACAAAGCTGAATGGAAAACGAACAGCTACAAAGTAGCTCAAGTGACCAAAGGTAAAGTCAAAGCTACAGGTTCAGGTAAAGCCAAAATCACAGCCAAATACGGTAGCAAGTCTGTAACGATTGCTCTAGATGTGGATACACTGAAATATTTGCAGACGGATAAAGTGACGTTGACCATGAAACCTGGTGAAAAGGTAACTGTGGCGGCTACTGCAACGTATGCTGATGGCAGTGAAGCTAATGTATCCAAACCGGCTCTCTGGAAATCTTCCCGTATTGCAACAGCATCGGTGAAAGATGGAATCATTCAGGCGAACGGCAAAGGTAAAGCAACAATTACGGTGACATTTGCAGGTGTGAAAACCAAAGTAACGGTAGTGGTTGAAGCGAAGTAATTGCTTTTCTTAATGTGAGCGTGAAACGCGCAAATAAAAAACGGTGATGCCAGCTAATAGCTGGTATCACCGTTTTTTGGTCTATAAACTAGAGCATGTCTTCAAGCGCTAACGAATCTGAAACGTCATATTCAGGGATCGTTCCCTGTAGGTTCTATAACTACATCGTGTGAGACAGTACCAGCGCACCATAGGCAAAAGCGATCACGATCAGAATGGCTGGGTGCAGCTTGGTCTTGGTCATGACCCAGAGCGAGATGCCTGCAATGATTAACGTCTGCCAGATGCCGATGGAATCAGTGGATAGCTGCCCGAATTCCCATGTAAGCAGAATCATAAGTACAGCGATAACAGGCTGCACGAGTAGGGTCATGCCTTTGACTTTCGGTGATGTGCGATGTTTGTTCAATAGACGAAGTAATATAATTAGTGCGGTTGCGGAAGGGACGATTGTGGCAAAACTTGCGATAAATGCCCCGAACCAGCCTGCCACGTGATACCCGACAAATGCAGCAATTTTGGTTGCAATCGGCCCGGGAAGGGCGTTACCAATCGCCAATACATCCCCGAATTGCTCTGTGGTCATCCATTGGTAATGGTTCACAATCTCTTCCTGCATGAGCGGAATCGAAGCCGGACCGCCCCCATATCCCAAGATGTTTGCTACGAAAAATCCCCAAAATAATTCCCACCAGGTCTGGAGCATCCTTAGGACACCCCCTTATCGGACTTGCCTTTGGACTTGAAGCGCTGGACTAGCTCCAGATGGAAGACACCATATCCAAGGAAAACCGCGATCACAATCCCCGGATGGATATCCAGCAGCTGTAATAGTACAAAGGCAATTACGCCGAATAGGGCGGCAAAAACTTTACCGAGTCCCTTCCAGGCTTTCATGGCAAATTCATAAGCCATCATGCCCAGCATGACAAAAATGACGGGCCTTACGGCCGCTACCATGCCTGCTACCACTTTCGACTCGCGTAGCGCGTACATGGAACCGAGCAGAGCAATGATGGCAATACTTGTCGGTAAAATGTGAGCGAGCACAGACACAATGGCGCCCAGAACACCTTTGGTTTTATAACCGAGATATGCGGCCATCTTGGTCGCGATGGGACCCGGCAGGGCGTTGGCGATAGCCAAAATCTCGCCGAACTCCTCATCACTGACCCATTTGTAACGCGTAACGGCTTCGTAACGGATTAACGGAATAACCGAAGGGCCACCGCCATATCCGAGAATTCCGGTCCGTACCATTCCGATGACGAGACCGTTGTAATCTTTCCAACCCATGCTGATTTCCTCCTAGAGTCTCATGCCCATCCGGCTTTTATAACGTTTCAACAATAGCTGTGATTCCACTTTGACGATACCCGGCATCTTATAGAGCTTCTCCAGCAAGAACTGCTCCATCTCTTCCATATCCGCAAAAATACCGTGCATGTGCAGGGTACTCGGGCCTGTCATATGATAAAGGCTGGTGACGGCTGGCTCTTCATCCAGTTTCTCAGCGACTTCATCCAGGAAGGGCGGTTCGACATCGACATTGAAAAAGGCCGAGACCTGAAGCCCAACCTTGCCAGGGTTGATTACAACGGTGAAGCGTTCGATGATTCCTTTTTCGGATAACGCATTAATGCGTGCCTGAACGGCTACACGCGACAACCCGATCTGTGTGCCCAGATCCGTATAGGATATCCGGCTGTTTTTGTGAAGTACGGCAATAATTTTACGATCCATCTCGTCCAGATTGTACATTTGCGGAATTTCTCCCCCTTTGGAGGAGCGTTTCTCTGACATGTTGACCATCCTTTTCTTTCGCTATATGAAATGAACAATGAAATTTTACTGAATATACAATGTGTATGTGGCATTCATAGTTTAATGACGAATCGTAACTGGAGTCAATCTATTTATCATGATTATTGAATTTAACCGATTTTGAGCCTTCATTTTGTCATTTCGACCAATCGGAAAATAAAAAGACCACTCGCACAGTCCAATAGCGAGCAGCCGTTAAATAATAGATAAGCTGAAGTGAAGCGCAAAGTGTGATACGAAGCATGTCCGCTTATGCTTGGGCTGTCTTGGGCAATAAAAGGGTAACGGTGGTCCCTTCGCCAGGCTCGGAAGATACTCTTAACGTTCCTCCTGCACCACGGGCACGCTCTTCCATACTGAACAATCCAACGCCATTCCCAGCAGTTGCTTCGCTGAATCCGGCACCCTGGTCTTCAATAATAACCATCGTCATGTTCTCAGCGTCTTCTATAGTAACACGTGCCTCGGCAACATCGGCATACTTCGCGACATTGGTTAAGGCTTCCTGAATAATCCGGTAGATGGCTATCTCCCGGTTCATCTCCAGTCGTTTGTGCAAATTACATTCCAGATCAACTTCGATACCGTAGTGACGGGTGTAATTCTCGATATACGTACGAATCGCCGGAACAACACCCAGGTCATCCAGAACGGATGGTCTCAGTTCCCATGCCATACCGCGTACATCTTCCATAATACCCGTGACCTGCTTACGAAGGGCTTCAACTCCGGGGTGAGGCTGGTCTGCCAGCAGTCGGTCCATCTGAATCACCAGAGAGAAGAGACTCTGTCCAATCCCGTCATGCAGTTCACGCGAGATCCGGCGACGTTCCTCTTCCTGAATGTTCATCACTTGGGACATCATCTTTTGCAATTCGGCTTCGACGGATTTTAACTTGGTGACTTCACTACGTACAGCCAGGTATTGATATGGCTCGCCGTCGTTATCAAGGAAAGGCACGATGGTGGTGTTGACCCAATAATGACTGCCATCTCTGGCACGATTGAGAATTTCTCCGTTCCATACCTTACCTGAGGATATCGTGTCCCACAGGTTTTTCATAAAGGTTTTGCCATGGTATCCGGAATTAATGATTCGATGATCCTTACCGATCAGTTCCTCGCGCTCATACTGCGAGATTTCACAGAATTTATCATTCACATACTGGATTTTACCCTTGCGGTCTGTCAGGGCTACAATGGAGGATTCATCCAAGGCAAATTTCAGGTCACTCAGTTGATGCAGGGAACCCTTCAACCTGCTGCGAAATTCATTATCCGTAATGTGATTATCGATTTCGTTCAGCAGAAGGCGTACGGGCTGGTCTGCGAGTCCACTTAGTCTGTTCTTGCGTGCACTACTCAAAGTTCAGCAACCCCTTTTTCATGGCGAATTTCACCAGTTCCGGTCGTGTGCGCAGGCCAAGCTTCTCCATCAGATTGCTTTTGTGGGATTCGACCGTTTTGACACTGATGATCAGATGTTCGGCGATTTCCTTGTTGGCGTAACCTTTGGCAATCCAGGACAAAATCTCTTTCTCCCGCTCGGATAACGTGTCATACGGTCCAGCGTTTTCCTGTTTGGCTTTGTCCAGATATTCACTCATCAGCCGCTTGGTCGCACTGGGGTACAGATAGGCGCTACCCTCTGCTACGGAACGAATTGCGGCAAGCAATTCTTCATGCGGCGCACTTTTGAGTATATATCCGGATGCTCCCGCGTGGATGGCGCGGAACAGATATTCTTCATCGTCATGCATGGTCAGTATCAGAATGGAGACATCTGGCATCAATTTCTTCAATTCAGCGGTAGCGGTCAGACCGTCTTTGCCTGGCGGCATGCTAAAATCCATCAAGACCACATCCGGTTTTAACTCTTGAGCTTTGGCAATGGCTTCATCACCATCTGCGGCATCCCCAACGATATGTATATCATTCTTTCCTTCAAGTAAAGCGATCAGCCCGGAACGCACGACAACATGGTCGTCTACAACTAATAGTTGAATCACATGATTTCCCCCTGTCCGCTTCCTTAGTTCTTTCTATATCATAACAAAAAAAGAAGCCATTCAGAGCTTTAATCTCCGAATAGCTTCTCTCACGCTCTAGTTCATACTTTTATCCAAATACCTTCGGCTGAAGATGTAGAGCAACTTGCTCCGTCTGCCGGATCATGTCCGGTGAGAAGGTGCAGGGCAGTCTGCTGCCAACGAGCAGCACGGCGCCAGGCACACTTCCTTCCTGGAACACAGGTACCGCTATGGCACTTACCAGCCGCTCAGCAAGCATTAACGGGCAACGACCAGGCGTATGCTCCCCGGTGGATTGGGCATCAGATCGAGCTGTGCGTCCAGTCCGAAGGGCTGTGCCCACCAGATCTTGTCCGGGGCGCATTTCCATGCGTCTCACCCGTTCATTACTAGCCCCAGAGGTAACCTTCCAGCGTAGCATCGTCCCGTTCAGACAGGCAAGTCCACAGAAGTCGCTGGATGTGTTCAGGCGCAGGCCGTCGATCATCTCCTGAATGCCAGATGGCAGTTCATCATGCATGAGAGGACACTTCCTTTTTCAGATTATAACGTACGTAACGGTGTAATCATTATCTTTAACCTTTTAGGATCATCTTAAAGTAAGGGTATTTCGATGTTAATTCTATTGTAGACCCTTTCTTATACATTGTAATTCAGGGAAAACCCCTATTTCCGCTCCGTAATCTACTGAACTTGGGCAGTGGAGGACTCCTGAATCAGGTGCACCAAGGGATTGAAGAAATGCGATGGATGAGGCATATCGGTGAAATGTGACTTTTCTCACAGCAAATTCAGGGAGTTTCTTGTCAATGATCAGGTAATCCCCCGATAACCCTGAGGCTACTTTCGCGATATGATGTATACATAAGGAATCACCGAGGGGGACGAAGGTTATGGGTACAGTATTTGTGGAAAGAACAACCCAGAGAACAGAGCAGAAACAAACGGAGGCGGGCAAAATGACACGAGAAACAGGCGGAATCCTTTCGTTCGTTACACCTGAGCAATGGGACCTGATTGAAGCAAGAATGCAACCCAAACGGGTGAAGTCGGGGTATAGTCTCTTTCTCGAAGGCGATGAAGCCGGATATCTGTACTACATTCGTTCGGGACGAGTAAAAATGACCAAGTCGACGGAGGATGGCAAAGAAATTATTTTATCCATTCAGCAAAGCGGCGATCTCATCGGTGAATTCGGCGGTATCGGTGGATTGAATCATAGCTATAGTGCAGAGATGGCGGAAAAAGGGGAACTGGCTATTATCTCGCTTGGCGATCTGGAAAATATACTCAGTAAACATGGCGACCTTGCCTTGAAATTCTTGCAATGGATGGCATTGTCGCAGCGGATCACCCAGTCGAGATTCCGTGATCTGCTGCTCTATGGCAAGGCGGGTGCACTGGCTTCGACACTGATTCGTGCCAGCAATTCGTATGGCAGGGTTACACCGGATGGTATTGTGCTGGACATGAAGCTGAACCATACCGATCTTGCCGAGATGATTGGAGCGACCCGGGAGAGTGTAACGCGGATGCTGGGGGCATGGAAGGAACAAGGTACGCTGGATATGATGGACGGCAAACTGATGATTCGTGACCTGGCAGCCCTGCGCTGTATGTGTGGATGTCCGACATTCCCAAGCTGCCCGGTAGAGCTGTGCCGGTTGTAAGGTAGATCGTTCCGGTGTTCCGAGTTGAGGGAAGCACAACGGTTGCATTCCCAAGGAACAAATTCGATTTGGATTCCAAATGAGGCTTCAAGGCTTCACCTCCATTGGCGATTGGGGTCGTTACGGAGTAAAAAGAAAAGCTGACGTCCCATATATGGGAGTCAGCTTTTTGTGTTTGTTTGAAATTGTTCATGTGCATATTCACCGGAGAGAATCGAATAGATGACAGAGTCATGAAAGGAACCTTTGTAGAACCAGTGCTCTCGCAACAGCCCCTCACGCTGCATACCGATTTTCTTCATGACGTTCTCCGAAGCAGTGTTATGCGGACGACATTTGGCATAAATCCGGTGGATGCCGAGTTCGTTGAAACCGAAGCCTAGTAGAGCACTGGATGCTTCGGCGGCATACCCTTTTCCTTGATAGGCGGGATTGAGGACGTAACCGATCTCTGCATTGGTTTTCTCCATCACGTGAATACCTACTCCGCCGAGGAGAGTTCCATCACTTTTCAAACATATCGCCAGCTCATAACCTTCTCGTGGTTGTGTTTGCTGCATGTCCAACACAAACTGCACGTACTCTCGCGTATCTTCTTCCGTATTCGGCCCCCATGCGGTATGTTGTGTGACTTCCGGCATGGAAGTATAGGCATGAATCCTCTCCCAATCGGTCTCCCGAATATCCCGGATGATCAGTCTCTCCGTCTCCAGTTGCATCGTTGTTCACTCCTATATCAATTGACTAGAGAATATTACACTTGCCACTCCGATGACAGAACAACCCTCCAATCGCTGTTACCCCCAGATTTTTTCGATTCCCTTTTTCAAAGGGGAAAATCCGGGGATAAAGGTGAGGTGTATGCTTCCGAAGCAGCTTTCTTTCAGAAAGCTTTTAGCTCCGCTTCTTCAGGTTATTTCTGTCCTCTCCGTTTCTCGTGTAAATGTTTAGATCAATTATATTGTAAAACAAAAATAGCCCAATAACCGATTCATGTAAAGAATGGGTTATGAGCTATGTAAGTATAAGGCATGCTATTGTGGTTGTTTACATTGAACTGCGGGATAAGTATACGCCAGCTTACGGATGATTTCCTTTTGCCATCTCGTATCACCCAGGTTGGTTGCCAGGTTCAGAAGATCCAAATAATCGTCAAGCTGCAGATCAGCCTTTTGCAGAGTTGTATTCATTCGATGTTCGTTCCCCTTTATCTATAAAATCGTAAAATCATATGCAGTAGAAAGTTACATGGAGACAAGTTCAAGAATGATAATCATTATCACGTTATATATTCATTATGCAATGAACGCTGGCAAAATGCAATATCAAGTCCGTAACGAAGTTAACTTTTTTCTGAAAATAGGCTCCTCCACATCACATAGGGAATGTACACACCGAGATATGCAGACGGATACAGGAACCAGCCATTCATTAGGAATTGATGAATCTCGGTGGTGAACGTGGTCATATGAGCATTCGTTGCATACACATCACCAGCGATGACGGTTGCCGCACTATAGAAGCAGAGCAATGCAAGGATGTGGAATAGCCGCGTAACCATTCGGGAACGAAGAGCAAGATAAACCATAATTAGCGGGATAACTAACAAGAGCACCAAAAATACCAATTTCATCATCGTTTTACTCCTTCGGAAAATGGGATTCTAATGATAGTCAGTATGGGCAATTGGATGCCATCTCAAAACTTTTTCAACAATTTTACAAAAAGAAAGAGGAATTCATCATATGAACAATTAAAATAAAGGAGGATAACCCATTATCAGGTAATTCGGAGGAGGAGAAAGGGAATATGAAGAAGGCGTTATGGCAGCATTGGATCGGGGCATTCCTGGTCTTTATCATGATGGCAACTGCACTGTTGGGGCCGGGTTCGCAGAGTCCGGTACAAGCTGCAGCACCACTTACGGTATCTCAGGCCATCGCTGCCCAGAGCGGTGGAGGAACAGCGACGGTTGAAGGAATCATTGTTGGACATGCTACCGGGTCACTTACCGCGAAGTTTACATCTCCGTATGCCAATGATTTTAATGTTCTGATTGCGGACTCAGCGTCAGAGCGAACTAACGCCAGATTATTGGATGTACAAGTTCCCGCATCTTTCCGTTCGCAATATGGACTGGCTTCCAATCCGAGTCTTGTAGGCAAAAAGATCATCGTAACCGGAACCCTCGGTGCCTACAACAGCTATGCAGGAGTCAAAAACCCAACGTCCATCACACTTTCCTCTGGAACAACCAATCCTGATCCAGAACCGAACCCGGGCACAACACTGCCGGACGGTACCGGCAAGAAAGTATTGTTCGATAATACCCACGCCCAGACAGCAGGTGCTGCCGACTGGATTATTGACGGGGCATTTTCGGATTTTGCCAATGGTTTGCGAAACGCAGGCTTTGCCGTGGATCAGCTGGAACGCAGCATCCCGTATACATTCGGTGAGCAAGCCATCACCTACAATAAATTGAAAGATTACCACGTCTTTGTCATTGGTGAAGCCAACGTGCCGTTCAAAGCGACAGAGCAGGCTGCGCTGGTGCAGTATGTGCAGAACGGAGGGAGCATTTTCTTCATCTCCGACCACTATAATGCAGACCGCAACAAAAACCGCTGGGATTCTTCCGAAGTATTCAACGGTTATCGCCGCGGTGCCTTCCTGAATCCAGCCAAAGGCATGTCTTCGGCTGAAGCCGAATCACCAGCGATGCAGAGTGTGACGAGTTCAGACTGGCTCGCGACGAACTTTGGTGTCCGTTTCCGTTACAATGCTCTTGGAGATGTAAATGCATCGGATATCGTTGCACCTGCACAATCCTTCGGCATTACGGCTGGTGTTAATTCTGTAGCCATGCATGCGGGATCGACTGTTGCGATTATAGACCCTAACAAGGCCAAAGGTTTGGTGTATGTACCAAGTGGTGTGTCCAAGTGGGGCAATGCCGTGGATCAGGGCGTATATAATGGTGGTGGACGAGCTGAAGGAGCCTATGCCGCCATTGCAAAGGTTGGTGCGGGCAAAGCCGCGTTTATCGGCGACTCTTCACCTGTGGAAGACGCGACTCCGAAATATTTGCGTGAAGAGACCGGTGCTACCAAGAAGACCTACGATGGATTCAAAGAAGTGGATGATGCAACGTTCCTTGTAAATACTGTGAAATGGCTCGCGGTCAAAGAGAGTTACACTAGTCTGGCACAAGTGCCAGGACTGACATTGGACACGGCAACAAGCCTGCTTCCGATCGAAGCTCCGGCTGCGTCTACCGAGCCGCAACTTGAGCCATGGGCTGCACCTGCGGCAGGGTACAAATGGTATGACCCGACCACATTTAAGGCAGGTTCATACGGAAAAGCACAATAAGTGAAATAGATATCATATCATCATGCCGAATAGGGCCTGACCGTGGAAGTTTGTTCGCGGACAGGTTTTTTTTTTGCTTATTATACAAAGTTGCAGTCATGACCATGATTAGCTCATACCGCACTGTCATGGTATATATACTTGCTCCTGAGGGGAAGGTATGGGTATTCAGGATGTGTGCGAGGCATTAAAAGAATTAAAGGAGGAGGCGACGTATGATGAATCGGCAAGCAGACTGTGACAGTTCCACGATGAGACACAAGCTCAAAGCGGATCTCCATCGTGTAGCAGAACGTATGAATCTGACGTTATCCCGGTTTGACAATGACAGTGCCTGTCTGCTGGGGCAATTTGCAGAGATTCGAGCGGAGATCAAGCAGATCGAGGTGCTCGCCTCGTCGTTTTATCTGGATTGTTATCTGTCACCCTTTACCGAGAAGTTTGCCGAATTAACATCGAGCGTACAGCATCTATCTGACCGGAGATATGGGGCACTAATTGTGATTGAACGGGAGATTCCGTTGGAGTCGATCATCCACTCAGGGGTGGCAGTGGATGCCAGAGTTACCCATGCGCTGCTTGAATCGCTGTTCATTCCCGGTGCACCATTGCATGACGGGGCCGTGTTGATTCGTGGCAATCAGATTGTATCCGCTGGTAATGTGCTGCCGTTGTCGCAAGCGGAAGTGCATGAACGAAAAATAGGCACTCGTCATCGGGCTGCATTGGGACTCAGTGAATTGACGGATGCGGTTGTACTGGTTGTCTCTGAGGAGACAGGACAGGCTTCATTTGCTGTGGATGGCGATTTGCATCCAATTAATGTGGTTGAGACGCTCTCTTAAATATGAACGATCAAGTGGCCTACTTGGGGCGATTAAGTTGATGCTGTTGAGGGAAGTGTACCTTTCTCCTGTAAGGGAGAGAGGCTTTTCTATTGATAGACGATAAAATTATAATCTGAAATTCGACCGCTTTGCTCTCGCCATATGAGAAACATCGATCGATGCTTCTCTGACATTGCGATGTGATTTTGCACAAACTGGGTATTCATGGGTACAATAGAGGATGGTCAATGAATAGAGAACAATGCGATTGGATCGCAAAAATGGTTGGAGGAGACGGTTAGCACATGAGTTGGTTTGAAGCAATGGAGCATCACGATTATGAGGAACTGGTTCTGTGCCAGGATCGAAATTCAGGGTTAAAAGCAATTATCGCCATACACGACACAACACTCGGCCCTGCGCTGGGAGGCACGCGGATGTGGACTTACGCTTCAGAAGAAGCCGCCATTGAAGATGCCCTGCGCCTTGCCCGTGGTATGACATATAAAAATGCGGTATCTGGCCTGAATCTGGGCGGTGGCAAAACCGTTATTATCGGAGATCCAAGGCGCGACAAAAACGAAGCAATGTTTCGGGCGTTTGGACGATATATTCAAGGATTGAACGGACGTTATATCACAGCCGAAGATGTGGGAACAACGGAAGAGGACATGAACCTGATCTATCAGGAAACGGACTATGTGACAGGCATCTCGGCGAGCTATGGTTCATCCGGTAATCCATCACCTGCAACGGCTTGGGGTGTATATCGTGGGATCAAGGCAGCAGCCAAAGAGGCATTTGGTACCGATCTGCTGGAGGGTAAAACGATAGCGGTCCAAGGTGTCGGCAATGTGGCGATGCATCTGTGCAAATATCTGTATGAGGAAGGTGCACATCTGATCGTTACGGATATCCATAAGGACTCGGTGAAACAGGCTGTGGACCGCTTCGGAGCGGCAGCAGTTGATCCCGCAGACATCACGAGTGTGGATTGCGATATCTATGCACCATGTGCACTGGGCGGCACGATTAATGATGATACACTCAAAACGCTCAAGGCGAAGGTTGTAGCGGGCTGTGCCAATAATCAGCTGCTGGAGACCCGTCATGGGGATCAGCTGTATGATATGGGCATTGTATATGCGCCTGACTATGTTATCAATGCAGGTGGCGTAATTAACATTGCGGATGAGTTGAACGGTTACAACGCGGATCGGGCGTGGACCAAGATCGGAGAGATCTATTCCACTCTGGAGAAAATATTCGAAAGCTCACGTACCGAGGGCATCGCTACCTATGTTGCCGCAGATCGTCTGGCTGAGCGACGAATCGAACAGATGAAGAATACGCGCAGTACATTCTTGCAGAATGGCCACCACGCATTGAGTTCCCGGAGATTGCGCAAGTAAACGGTATTGAATCATAAAAAACTTAAAACGGTCTGTTAGATAACGGCAACATCCATTCCAAGATGGATAGTCGATCTGACAGGCCATTTTTATGTTGCTATCAGAATTTTAAAAAAAAGAAAAACAGTGGCAATATCTCCCTAATTGATCAATTTTACTATGGATTTTTCCGATAATGTATGTACATCGTTCAGATGCAGATGGTTCAGGGAAGTGGGGAGAAGGAAATGGGGAAAAGAAAAGGTATAGGGTATAAGCTCAAAAATATGTCGCTTAAAATCAAGCTGCCTTTCATGATCAGTGTATTGGTTGTGTTGGTTCTGCTTGGTGCAACAACCACAAGTTATATGATTTCATCTGATGTTGTGGTCAAGAAAAGCAAGGATGAGATTAATGTGATGGCTGACCGCCTTGGGGAAGGGCTTTGGACAGCGATGCAGCTTCAACAGCAGATGAGTCATGCGATATCCGTACATAGTACTTTTAAAGAACTCTTGAAGTTACGTGATACCAATGAAATGACAGATGAGACCTTTTTCACAGATGAGAATCCATATTTCAACAGAGCGAATACGATTCTCACCGACAGTATAACTGACACGGGAGGCACCAAGCCGGATCTGTTTGTGTTTGACAAGGAAGGAACCATGGTTGCGGGAACCATGCCGGAAGTCATTGGGCAGTCACGGGGAGATCGGGAATATTTTAAGGAGTCCATACAGGGGAAATCCTTCATCAGTGACGCGGTCGTCTCTAAGACTGGCAAGAAGCTCATTATTGTATTCTCGGAGCCCATCACCGATGAACAGGGGAATATACTGGGTGTGTTCGCCATGTCGGTGGACAGCAGCTTTTTCCTGGGGCAACTGGGAGACATTAAAATTAATGGCCAAGGCAGAGTTGAAGTGCTGAGTCGGAGTGGCATCATCATGTTCGACTCACTGGACCCTACGGTTGTGGGACAAACACTTGCAGAAGACAAGGAAGCCATGGAACTTATGGAGGCCAGAGCCACCGATAAAATGAAAATCACTTCGATGGATCGAGATGATATCTACTACCGTGTTAATCAGATTCCTGACGCAGATCTCTCCGTGGTCATTATTGACGATTATGATGATATCAAACGTCCATTAGAGGATATGCAACGCCAGATGGTTATCGTGACATTGATCGGAATTGCTCTGGCTATTGGCGTAGGATTATTGATCTCTCGTAGTATTACGAGACCTATCGTTCGTCTGATCGGGCTGTTCCAACAGCTTGCTCAAGGGAATCTGACCGTCAAGGCCAATGGTAGATATAACAGTGAATTCAAGGATCTGGCGGAAAGCTTCAATGGCATGGTGGAGCAGAACAGAAACCTGATCACCGATATGAATAGTTCGATCCATGTTCTTCAAGCCAGCACCCAGGAGCTGGAGGAAACGTCCAGGCAGACGGCAAGGTCCATTGATGAGACATCGGCGACGTCCATGGGGATTGCCAAAGCCATGGAGGCCCAATCGGAAGATACCGAGCAGATTGCAGGCAAATTCAACAGCTTTGGCGATAAAGTGGCTGCCATGAACAGCAGTGCACAGGATGTGAAGGCAAGAGCGGATGAGATCGAATCTGTATTCCACAACGGGAATGAAGTCGTCAATGAATTGATGCGTATTAATGAGGTCAACGAGCGGGAAGTGGAGAAAATCTCGGAGATTACCGTCAAACTTCAAACGAGTTCGGGCAGTATTAGTCAGATCACGGAAGCCATCAGCCAGATTGCGAAGCAGACCAATCTGCTTGCATTGAATGCTTCAATTGAAGCATCACGGGCTGGGGAGCATGGCCGAGGATTT
Source organism: Paenibacillus sp. FSL K6-4396 (assembly GCF_038002525.1). Classification (NCBI taxonomy): domain Bacteria; kingdom Bacillati; phylum Bacillota; class Bacilli; order Caryophanales; family Paenibacillaceae; genus Paenibacillus; species Paenibacillus sp. FSL K6-4396. The sequence goes on from NZ_JBBOCR010000001.1 coordinate 413,980, forward strand.
GCGGTTGTGGCCGAGGAGATCCGCAATCTGGCAGAGCAGAGTTCCCGCCAGTCCAAGGAAATCTCCAGCATTATCGAGCAGAATCTGGCCGATGTCGCGGAGAACAACCATAGTGTGGCGGAAATTCACACCATCTCGTCCAGACAGGATGAGCTTGTTTTGCAGACTCGTCAGGCGTTTGATGTGATTCTGGAGAAAGTAATGGTCATTAATCAACAGATCGCCACGATGGCAGGACAGATGCAGGAGATGTTACAGAATAAGGATGACGTACTGGAGTCAGCACATAGCTTGTCAGCTTCAGGAGAGCAGGTATCCGCTTCAGTTGAAGAGGTAACAGCAACCATGATGGAGCAGTCTTCCACGGTGCAGCAGTTGGCGAACATGGTCGATACAATCGATCAATTGACGCAAAGGCTGGCCGAATCGGCTGCAAGATTCAAGGTGGAGTAAGGGACTGTCTCAAAAGGGATTCCGCCTCGCTCCAAGCGCTAACGAACCTACCGCACCTTAAAAGACGGATCATCAACGCTTGCAAGATTTAAAGAATCTCAGTAACGCTATTTCGTCAAAAAACGTTGTCAAAACCTAAAAAATCGAGCGAATCGACGAAATAACGTCTCTGTGATTCGTTAGTTCTCAGATCTGGGCAAATGGGAGCGACTAGCTTGTCTCAGGTTCATTAAAACAAAATAACACGAACAAGGGATGTCCTCTGTCATATTCATGACTTATAGGACATCCCCTTCTTTTTTATGGTCTCGATCAATGTGCTTTAGTCCATTTAGTGATCAATGAGATGCAACAGTTGAGAGAGAGGTGTGCGAGGCTTGGGCATAGGCTGATCTTCAGCGTTAAAATACCCCATGTGAAGTGTGCCTACTATTTTTTCCTCTGATGTCACACCAATGGCTTCACAGAATAGCGGACTTTCGTTGAAAGGACTTGTCTTCCATACGACGCCGATCTGTTGTTCCCAGGCGAGCAACTGTATGTTCTGGATCAGTGCCGAGGTTGCAGCAAAAGCCTCTTCCCACGCTTTAGAGGGCAGGTTGGCTGTCATAACCACAACCAGATGCACAGGTGTCTGTGCACAATAGGCCGCTCTGATTTGTTGTCCGTACTTTGTTATAAATTCAGGATTGCGTGTACTCAAGACAGCACTCGCGAATGTTTCTCTGCCATCATTCATAAACAGAATGAAGCGCCAAGGTTCCTTTTTGGAATGAAAAGGTGCCCATATCGCTGCCTCCAGAATCTCATGAATCGTTTCCAAGGGAATGGGTAGGCCATTAAATTCCTGAATCGTCCGTCGTTCGATCACGGTCTGCCTAAGACTTGTTTTAGGTTTCATCATGTCCCTCTATAACTCGAAGGAAGCAGCGATCTCATCAATAATTTTGCTCAGACCGATGGGACCGTATCCTGCAAACCACAGGTTGGCATCACCGATATATACATGATCGTTCTGGACTGCATTCAGATTGGACCAGATGGAAGTATCCATGATGTTATTAAGCACAACCTTGTTTTCTTCTCCTGGACGAAGAATAATAAACAGTCGATCCGGGTTCAGCTCAGGCAGAATTTCCTCGGAAATTGCCACATTCCATGATCCCTCGAAATCTACACTGTCTACTGAAGCAGGGGTTAATCCCAGAGCACCAAACAGAGTGAAGTTATCATCAGGTTTAATCAACTGGAGCTGTTTATCCTGTACGCGCATGTAGGCCACCGTTTCGTCTTTGGCTTTTACGGCAAGCTCATCATGGGTTTGGGTGACTTTGGCATCATAGGCGTCTTTGACCGCTTGGGCTTCTTTTTCTTTGCCAAGAACGGTTGCCGTTTCCATGAATCGCTCCCAGTCTCCTTTTTCTTCATTATCAAAAAGGATCGTTGGGGCAATTTTGGAGAGTTGCTCATAGTTTGCTTCATTTAACGTTTTGGAGGCCAGAATGAGATCCGGCTCAGCCTGGAGCAATGCTTCAAAATTGGGAGACTCGCCGGAACCTACGGCAGTGGTATCTTTCATCTGATCTGCCAGGTATTCAGGGAATCCGAGATCGTTATACGTTACCATGGCTGTCGGTTCAATGCCGAGAGCGAGTAATTGGTCAGCAAAGACGTAGAGCATACCCGCAATTTTTTGTGGTTCAGCAGGAATTTCGATATCCCCTTTGATCGTAGAAATGGTGCGTGTATTCTCACTTCCCTGTTCAGCGGTTGATGGCTTTGCCCCATTAGATTCGGGTGAAGCGGAGTTCCCGCTGTTCTGGGAAGTCCCACAGCCTGCAAGTATGCTGCATAGAACAAGAACGGTTATAAGGAATCGTCCTGATTTGAAAAAGGTAGAGAAGCGTTGGCTATTAGGTAAAGACACGTTGTACACACCCTTTAATTGATTTTGATTATCATTATCAAAATAATTATAGGTCCATTCCAAATCGTAATCCATGGATATTCCTGTTTAATGCATGGACGTTTGGCTCAGGAACAATTGACTAACCCGATTCAGAAACAGATTATGAGCCAAGGAAGTATAACAGGAGTAGGGGGAGGAATCGCCCAATTCATAGACTTGATTCATACGGACCGCCCCCCATTGCTGCCAGATTGAATTTTGCATAAGCGACGCTACAGTGTGCGTACGCTCTTCTGCGTGACCACTTGTAAACAGAATGAAGTGTTCAATATCCGACTGAACCAGCTGTTCCAGTGACATTAAACGGGAATGGGATACGTGGCGTAGGGCTTGAGGTACGGATAACTGCAAATCATCATAGAGAACCGTCCCCAGATTACGGTTGCCGTAGACCCGGAACTGTCCATCTTCGTATTGCGCCACAGCCACAGGGCGGTCATCCATGGCACGTTGTATTCCGGATATTTTTTGTTTGACCGATAGATCATAACGTTCCAGCCATTCTTCACCAGCTGTTATTTTGCCAACGGATTGTGCAATGGAGTACAACTGTTTACGCCAATCTTCTGCAAAAGATATGGTGCAAGTGGAGGCGATATGCCGAAATAATTCGGCTTTTTTGGGCTCTTCATAATCGGTTCCTTCATACCCAATGATCAGTTCCGGGTGTGCGTTCATTAATAGTTCCAGATCAGGCTGATCTTTGCCCACTTGAATCACATTTTTGAATTCATATGATGTCCTATGGACCGGGTTAATCAGTGCCGCATAAGGCTCAATACCAAGGGCAAGCAGATGCCCCGTATAGGGATGGGCAAGTGAAGCGATACGTGTTACGGAGCGATGCTTTTTAATATAAACCATGGGAGACAATCCAGTGGTTGCTTTAAATTTTCGGCTAAAATAGAATTCATCTTCATACCCGACCTGGCGGGCTGTTTGTTTGATCGTGTTGTCCGAAGCCAATAGCAGATCACCGGCTTCCCGGATGCGTACGGCGTTCAAATATTCAATGGGGCCTTGTCCAATCATTTTTTTGAACAATCTGGAATAACGGTTGACACTCAGTCCAGCCAATTCAGCCAGTTTTTCGCGTGTGAAGTTATCCTGATAATGTGTATTGATATATTTTTGGCTCTGCTTTACCGCTTCAATAGCTGTATCTTCCTGGAATTTCTGCTTCTTCTGCTTCAATAGGACAAGACACAGTTCCTGAAAGAGGATCTGACGTGCCATTCCAGCCCATGGATCTTCCTTCTGCCCACCTTCATGGATTTGAATGGCGAGCACGGGAGCTGAGGGAACAACAGCGGGAATGAATTCAAGATGTGGATCAATAACTCGCTGCATCTTGCCATCCAGTTCTTCGTTGTAGACATTGTAGGTTAAGGTGACACATTCAAAGTCATGCTGTACCTCGGTAGTTGCGTTACAGGTGTGAGAAGGAGGGACGGAAAGGACTTGAGGAGCGCATAGGGAGATGATTTTGTCTTCGACTTTGACGGTTAAGCTCCCTTTGATCACAACAAGCAGCATATGATGTGGACGGGATGGAAAGGACACTTGTTCAGCATTGTTGTCGACACGCCGGGCATCAATGAGCCTATATAAAAGATTCGTGAGTTTCATCTGATCTTCTCCTGACTGCTGTGAATGTACATACTATACTGCTGCTTATAAAAGTTATATATCAAAATGTAATGCACTTCTGATTGAGCAGCTTCATGAATTGATCCAGCGCACTGCTGACATACCGATCCTCACCGCGGACAAAGGTTGTCGTGGTATGAGTATAACGATCTGCGAGATCAAATACGGAGAAATCATCCGGTTTCTTGTGAATAACGCTGCACGGCATAATGGTAAAAGCAATGCCAGATTCCACACAGCTGAGCAGGTTTTCCATCGTACTCACTTCAATGATATTGCGTGCGGACAACCCTTCTTCTTGCAGGAATTCTTCAGTCATTTCACGATATGGGCAGCCCTCGGGGAAAACAACCCAGGATACTTGGCACAGGCTTGCGGGTGGTATATCCATCCGCTTGGAGATGATATGAACCGTGTCTTGCATCTCATATTCCACCTTCAGCCCCTGCTTCACACAAGCCCCACTGATAAAAGCACCGTCAATCTCATAGTCCTGTATTTTCTTGCGCAGTACTTTGGGTGAAGTGGCGTTAACGAGTGAGATGGACACCTCCGGGTAGGTTATTTGATATTCATTCAGAATCTCCATAAAGCGGCTGGATGCCGCAGTTTCCACAATGCCGATTTTTAGCGTGCCAGAAGGTTCACCTGGATCGGTCATATCCTGCTTCAGATCGTGCAAAAGGTTGTGAATCTGTGTGGCGTACTGGACGAACTGTTCTCCTTTGGAGGTCAGTGCAACACCTTTGGGAAATCGGTTGAACAACTGGATTTGATATTCCTGTTCCAGTTTTTTGATGCGTGTAGTGACATTGGACTGGGCGTAATTCAATTCTTTGGCGGCCTGTGAGATTTTGCCTGAACGTGCCACCGCAAGAATAATATCGATATCAGAAAGTTCCATGCTGTATCCTCCTGAATGTGAATTAACTTACATTGCTTCCGCAGATGTTCATGTTAGGTATCTCTCTGAGAGATACAACTATATATTACAATCATTTTACGATATATCAGAGCCGCCGTACAATATCCCTAATGACGAAGAGAGTAGGGATATGACATGGATAAAATGAATACACGTTCAACACTATTAAGCCCGGTGACGATTCATCAGTGGCAATTAAGGAACCGCATGGTGATGGCACCGTTGACCCGGGGATTTGCTGATGACCAGAGGGGGACCGTGACGGATGAGATGTTGGCATATTATGAGCAGCGTGCGCGGGATGGTGTGGGACTAATTATTACCGAGGGCATTAACCCGAATCTGGCAGGCAAAGGCACTTATGGTATCCCCGGCTTATATACAGATGAACAGACGACTTCTTGGAAAAGAGTAACGGATGCTGTTCACAGATATGGTGGCACCATTATTGCTCAACTGTGGCATGTCGGCAGATTGTCCCACTCCGATCTGATCGGAGCTGTTCCATTGGCACCTTCCAGCCTTGCGGCAGAGGGAAGAGTGCATAAGCTGCATAAGCCGTATCAGATTCCTAAAGCGATGAGTGCACAGGATATAGCGGATACGATTCAGCATTTTCAGAGGGCAGCCCGCAATGCGGTTCTGGCAGGTTTTGACGGAATAGAGCTTCATGCTGCGCATGGGTATCTGATCGACCAATTTATCAATGAGAAGACCAACCACAGAACAGACGAATATGGAGGCGACACTGCGGGCAGATTACGGTTCCTTCGAGATATTATTTTGGCGGTAAAAAAAGAGATCAGTGTGGATCGCATATCGGTTCGATTCTCCGAGAAAAAGGATGATGATGCATCCTATGCATGGGTAGACAAAGCTGGAATGATCGATGCATATCTGAAGTTGTTCCGCGAGACGGGAATTACAATCTTGCATCCCTCAACAGATCATTATGCGAAAGCGTGGGCAGGGGAGCAGTCCTTTCACGAGCGGATTCGAAGTCAGTGGGAAGGAATCATCATTGGTGTGGGGAATTTGGATGTTCAGACCGCAGAGCACGCGATTGGTAAGGGAAGCATAGATTTGGCTGCGTTCGGCAGACCGTTTATCTCGAACCCTGATCTGGTGCAGAAATTGAATGCTGGTGAGCCATTGGTGGAGTATGATGCAGCTAAGCATCTGCCCGTGTTGGTGTAAAAGGGGAAAACCGAGTCAAAGAAAAATTAAATAAAAGACTGAACGCTACTGACATACTGTTGGCAAGAGCGTCCTTGTATGATCAAGATATACAAATACTAAGGAGGACATTACATTATGTCAGCAATTGGACCCGATTTCATTTCACTTCAAGTGAGCAATCTTGAGAGCTCTGCCGAATTCTATCAAAACTATCTCGGGCTGGTACGCTCACAGGCGGGACCACCTCATGCGGTGGTTTTTGAAACAAAGCCTATTGCATTTGCTCTTCGTGACCTATTGCCAGGAACCGAACTCGGTTCAGGTACTCAGCCAGGACTGGGCATCGCTCTTTGGCTACATGCTCCGGATACACAAGAGATTCATGACAAACTTGCTGCAGAAGGCGTAAAGATTACATCTGCACCCATAGATGGACCATTCGGGCGAACCTTTACATTTGCCGACCCAGACGGGTACCAAGTTACCCTTCACAGTAAAGCCTAATACGCAGATGTATCCATCTTAATCATAGTGATACCTCGCTCTGTCATAGGGAGCCAAGTGTTGATTACAACATCAAGGGCAGTACTGATCCTAAGGATCAGTCTGCCCTTATTTGGTCGTTCGGATTAAACGATCAATTCATTCTATTCATGGCTGACGACTACAGCTTTCTTTTCCGTAAAGTAATACACCAAAGCGAGCAGCGGCATGATCAGGCCAATCAGCGTTGTGAGACTCCAGCCTCCGTTAGCATAAGACCAGCTTCCAAGAGATGAACCAATCGCACCGCCAACAAAAAAGATCGACATGAATATGCCATTCACACGCCCTCTCGCTTCACTTCCTAAGGAGTAGATGATGCGTTGACCCAGCACCAGATTTCCCGAGACAGCCATATCCAGTGTGATCGCCACGATCACAAGCAGGATCAATGCAAACGTGGAGTGGCTCTGGAACACATAAGCAAGACCAAATGAAGCAGCAGCGATCACCATGGCAGCACCTGTCAGAATGCGCGTTAGTCCGCGATCCGCCAGTCTCCCGGCGATGGGAGCAGCAATAGCACCTCCGACACCAGCCAGGGCAAACCAGGCAATGCCTTGCTGTGACATGCCAAAATTGTTAGCGAGCCTGAGCGGAACCGTGGTCCAGAACAAGCTGAAAGCACCAAACAAACTGGCCTGATAGAACGCCCGACGGCGCAGCAGAGGCATCGTTCTGAACAGTGTGCCCAATGACACGATTAATTGACCGTATTTCAAGTTTGGTTCAGGCTGGCGAGCAGGAAGAGCACGTGATAGGAGCAGCATTAGAAGTGCTATGACAATGGCGGAGAATACAAAGACCGTCTGCCATCCGAAGAAGCTGGTGATAAAGCTTGCGACAGGACGAGCGAGCATAATGCCCAGTAGCAGACCGCTCATGACATTGCCGACAACCCGCCCGCGTTGTTCCTCGGAAGTAAGATATGTCGCATAGGGTACCAGAATCTGAGCGACAACAGAACCTATACCGACGAATAGAGAGGCAGTCAGAAATACAACAGCAGTGGGCGAGAAAGCCGCAGCAATCAGGGCAACAACCAGTACGATGAGGAAAAGAACGACCAGGCGTCGGTTCTCAATAATGTCACTGAGCGGCACGATGAATAACAAACCAATAACATAACCAATCTGAGTCAACGTTACGATCAATCCGGCAGCGGCAGAAGAAAGGCCCGTGGTCATGCTAATCGGTCCGATAACGGTCTGAGCATAATACAGGTTTGCCACGATCAATCCACAAGCGGATGCCAGCAAAAAAATAATCCAGGCAGGTACAGGTGCCTTCTTCACTTGTTGTCTCATATCCATCTTAATCATCCTCCACAGATTTCATATTCGTATTGAAAATTCGATATTCCAGATAAACGGGTGCTGTTTAAAATGTTAATTACTAAACGTTGTGTTCACTAATTACAAACATATAATAAACTAAACGTTTAGTATTGTAAATAGGCTAAACATATTTTAATGAAAATTTAAATGAGGATATAAAAATGAGCGGAGAGTGAATTGTGTGTACGCAATGCATTTTAGTATAATGAACGTATCGTTTTTATGAATGTTACTGATGATAAAATATATTTTTTACATCCAGGAGGGCTCAAGATGACTGCCAAAAGAGGACGTCCACGTAACATGGAAACCCAGAATGCCATTCTTACCGCATCCTATGAGTTGTTGTTGGAACACGGATTCGGGGCTGTTACGATCGAAAAGATTGCTGAGCGCGCACAAGTGAGCAAAGCCACGATCTACAAATGGTGGCCGAACAAAGGCGCCGTCATCATGGACGGATATATGTCTGCTGCAACGGCAAGATTGCCAGTGCCGGATACAGGCTCGGTATTGGAGGATATACGCATACATGCGAGTAATCTGGTTCGATTTTTGACCAGTCGGGAAGGAAAAGTGATTACACAGATTATCGGAGAAGGGCAGTCGGATGAAGGGCTTGCCGAAGAATACCGTACAAGATACATCCAACCACGTCGACGTGAGGCTCGGGGAATTCTGGAGAAGGGTGTGGAGCGCGGCGAATTGAAGGCAGGGGTGGACATTGGACTGTACATTGATCTGATCTATGGGCCGGTGTTCTATCGTATGTTAGTGACAGGGGAAGCGATGGATGAAGCGTTTGTAGATGTGATGCTCCGTTCATTGTTTGAAGGCATTCAGTCCAATTAGATATAGGGATAGTCGCGATACAAGCGGGAGGAAGAGGGAAGAGGGCGATTCGTAGGAATCACCCTGGAAGGAGCACATGTATATTGTACGTGGGAGATTGTTAGACCTGGAATATAGGTGAGATGGCTGTGGGCCATGAATCTGTAACATTAGAGGAAAGGAAGGATGAGTGCTGGGTTAACACCGGGGGTTCATTCCATACCGAACTTGGCAGTTTACGACGTATTACAGGGGCCACTTCCTTGGCAAAACGCTCCACTTGCTCCAACTGTTCGCTATGCGTCAGTCCATCTACGCTGATACTCAGCACCTGATGTCCGTAAGCGGCATGATAGTCCAGAATTTTCTCAATGATCTGCTCCGGACTGCCAATTAACGCAGGGCCTCGTGCAATGTTATCCTCCAGATCGGTGAAGGGCGACTGATTATGCTGTGCGGCGGCGGTGGCGTGGAACGCTTCATAATATGGCTTATAGCGGCGAATGGCTTCTTCACCCGTATCCGCAAGATAGAGACTGCCGGCACCAGAGCCAATCACGGCTTGCTGCGGATCATGACCATAATAATCGAGGCGCTCTCGATAATGATCAATTAACGCTTTGTATTTGGCCTGAGGGTGAAAAGAGTTCGACGTGAAGAGCGGCTCGCCATATTTGGCAGCGAGTTCGGTTGAGACCGTGCTGGACGCGCTACCATGCCAGATTGGGATGGACTGCTGAAGCGGTCTGGGCCACGTGGTCACTCCCTCAAGCGGAGGGCGATACGTCCCCTGCCAGGTGACATTCTCTTCAGACCACAACCGTCTTAGCAAATGATACCGTTCATCGAGTGAGTCCCATTGTTCCTCTTCGCGTATGCCAAACAGCGGATAGTGGCGAGGGTCATTGCCTTTCCCGATGATCATTTCCAGCCGTCCGCCCGATAATTGATCCAACGTGGCATAATCCTCGGCAACCCGGACTGGATCAAGTATACTAAGAACAGTGACGGTGGTTAGTAACCGAATGCGTGTGGTTGCTGCGGCTATTGCGGTTAATACGACAGGTGGCGATGAAGATAGAAAAGGCGCACCATGTCGTTCACCGATTCCATAGGCATCGAATCCCAGTCGTTCAGCCAGCTTCGCTTGCTCCAATATATTATGGAATTTCTGCTGAGTTGTCAGAGCCTCCCCGGTAACGGCATTAGGCAGATTCATCATGAGACTAAACAAGGCAAATTTCATCTGACCTTCTCCTTGAACTGAATTGATCGTATCTGTGTCGTATAATCCTATTGAAATAGTAGGATATGTAAGTTGCATTAAATGTATCAGGTTCTCACGGATTCTTCTAATGGATTTTTTCTATAAGCAGGAACAGCGAGGCCTCCTTGCATAAATGTGAAGGAAATTGCCACGATTTTTATTGACCGCTGTAAAATTTAGGATTAAAATTGTGCTTATCATATAAATTCAAAATTATGGATTTTAATTGTGGAGGTGGGATACATGGAACCTACAACTACGATACGCTCATATATTGAGGACTACATCAGGAAACAGGGGTACACCCTGCAGTATTTTGCCGATATATCGGGAGTTAACGCCGGAACGCTTAGCGCAATTATTAAGGGGACTCGGCCCATCGCTATGGCGCAACTGGATCTGATTACCCAAGGCATGAAGCTGGAAGAGGGGTATTTCTACGAGATTTATGGGGCTGAATGTTTCGTGGAATCGGCACCTCATTGGAGGAGACTGGAACCATTCCTGCAACGCTGTGCTGAATTGGACAAGCTGGAATGTATTCATAAGGTTATCCAGGAAGTGACGGATGATCGCTCGTATATCTCGGAGTTGTTCGAGATGGCCGAAGGCATGCTTGAACGTGGACAGACGAAGGCCGCACGGATGTTGTACGAATGTGTGGCGGAGTGTGAGAAATATCAGCACTCGGAACGTCTGGCGCTGTGCCAGTATCGCATCTTCACGTTATCTCTCGGTCAGGACCAACACGAGAATCTGCGTGCAGCCGTACATTTTGAACCGTATATTAATCGGCTGGATGAGGAACGGCAGTTGGATGCGATTAGGGAGTTGGCGAATACATACAATGGGTTATGTCAGTGGGATAAAGTATTCCAATTAGCCGATGAACTGTTACAACGGGTCAAATTTCTGGAACAATACAAAAATAAAAAAAAGGGATTGGAGTTTATTAGAGCCTCCAAACACCCGTTATTTACTTATAAATTTTATGCTTACTTATTAATAGCAACTGTATGGGGAGAGCGTAAAGAGTATGAAAAGGCGCTAGAGTATACTTCTTTCTATTCAAATATTGTTATTGAAGACTCTACTACAGAAGATCAACTCTTTATAAAGCGATTTAAAGATTGGGCTGAAGTTAATACCTATTTATATAAGTTGATGACGGGCGACTATAATGCGCTTAACTCTTATCTCGACTTTATAGAAGTAAATGAAAATGAAACTCTTCTTGGACTTGTCAAAGTTATGGAAGCGGCTAATCAATACCAACTGAATGTTGACCATGTTCTCAAAAGATTTGATTCGTTTATCCGTATGTTAGTTAATGATTCTAACTATGAGAGTAGTTATACTACTCAGATAAAAGATGATCGATATACTAAATTTTGGGCTGAATTAGCATTCTACCAGTTGTCTAAAGCCAGGCATAATGAAGGATTCAGGGATCTGCTTACTTGTTTGAGTTCTGCTCACAAGATCAAGGATGACTCCACCATAATTTATTGTGTGAGTTTATTTGAGGAATACAGAACACAGGCTTCTGATTCAATAGAGTCCCAATATAAAAGTATTATCAAGGAGGTTTATGGTCGATATGAGAAAAAAAGCAATGTTGGTATTAACGCTGTTTAGTTCTTTCATTATGTTTTCTAGTATTACTGGTGGTATAAATAATATTATAAATCTGATTTTTAATCATGGTGCAGGTGGATATTAGGAGTATTTGGTATTAAAGTCTTCATTAACATGCGTCTTATTTCCGGGATATGGAGATGGGGCGCTTATTTGTTCTATCCATTAGATCATCCATAACGAAAAGAGGATTTATCATTGCAGATTGATATTCAAAAGCTTTACGACAAATATATAACATTGGACATTCCTAATCCATTCACATTAGAGCAGATTCATGATCGACTAACAGAGAAATTTTACGCTGAGAAGGTGGATTTAGAAGAGTTTTCAGACTTACGCAACGACCCTCATGCGGGATTTGATCAGGCGATTGCAGCTTATGTATTCAAGGATGAGAGGGGAACCAAGCAATTAATTAGCCTGAATAAGGATGAGGATATCCATGAGCCATTGGAGTTTGCATGGATCATCAATTCCACTGTGCGAGGGTTTTCGCTACTATTAATTCTTGAAATTGAAGTATTTTATGGAATGGCAGAGACTGAGATGACTCTTGGCAATCCACGTTTTGAGGAATATCTGATCCTACTCTATTTAACAGGTTACATTGAGTTTGGGAATGACTCCTTCATCAATCCATTACGTGCTCGTTATCGAGAGGGCTACAGACTTCGTTATTTTGGTATGCAGAACGGTGATGAGAATTATCTATACAAATAGATTACTTTTCGATAAAATTATTAACTTCTCGTGAGAGAAAGGCGCAAGAGATACTTAGGGTAAAATGGATAATATGTCCATAAATCACTTTAACGGTAAAGGATTTGCGTATTCTCGAATACGATATGTAGACATGTTATAATTTTCTTTGCCCACATCTTGTAGAAAAGAAGAGACGTCAACTCTCTATGTAAAATGCTTGATGTTGAAAGTATCTCTATGTAAATAAATATTTTATTCTGCAAAGGAATATAATATGAATTTTTTGGCAATGTATCCTAAAATGTTATACAAAGAGGGGGTGCATGCTGTGAGTGAACCGGTACAGATCACAGATAAAATCGAACGGAACAGGCAAGAGTTGAGTCGTTTGGCGGAGAATCATGGCATGCAGGACAACCAAGTCCTCCGACAGTCCATGGTACTGGACGAGCTTATTAATGAATATAATCGATTCAAATATAAAAGCCATCTCAGGAACAGACAACCGATTGCATAATGCAGTCGGTTTTTTGGTCTAATTAGTGTTCTATAGAAATACCTTAGTCGACTGTAGCGATACAGTCGGCTTTTTTGCGTTCACCCTGATACCAATGCGGATAACTTGAAATTCCGTACCAATTCCAGGGTTGGCAGGATAGCGAATGATCATTAAAACTGGATATGATGACCCCAGTTATATCCAGATTGATCTGTGAAGGGGGCTCATACAATGATCGGGAGAGGGAGGGATGAACGGAAATGATGGACAAGGTACGCATTTTTTTCGGAAAAAACGTAAACCTGCGCACCAAGTTGCTCCTGTTGTTCCTAGCGCTGACGTTGCTGCCGCTAGGCTTGCAGGGAATGATGAACTACAAGCATTTCTCGCAGACGATGGATCGCAAGACCGAGCAGTTCACCATTGAACTGGTTCGCCAGATTAACGCCAATCTGAATCGGCTGCTGAAGGACTTTGAGCGGTTGTCGCTCTTGCCGCTTTACGATCAGATGGTGCTTGGCATTCTGGGCGAATACAACGCTTCAATGGGATCTGGTACATGGGCGAGGTCTGAGGATTATCTGAAAATGAAGCTCTATACATCGGGTCAAGCTTATGACCGACCCGAGATTCGGGGAATTCATCTGATCAGCAATAGCGGCATCCTGTTCTCCAATCTCGATTCACTGGCAGTCAAGCCGGTATGGGACAGCAGACAGGATGACTGGTTTGCAGAGCTTGAAGACTCGGAAGGGACATGGCGCCTGCTTCCTCCGCATCAACCCAGCTATTACACGGGTGGTCAGCAAGAATGGTATATATCGGCGGGCAGAGTGCTTCGAGATCCGGGCACGCTTCAGCGACTGGGTTACATTCTGATTGATATCCGTCTAGAGGCCTTCGGTCAACTGTTATCCAATCTGAATTATGAGCAAGATGCAAGCCTGATGATTGTAGACAGCAAGCAGCGTCTGCTGTTCGAACGGACCTCGACCGGAGGAATGTCTGCTTACGACCAGTTGCTAACGAATGGACAGCTTCAAGGCTATGCAGGAAACCAAAAAATTGTTCTGGATGGGGAGTCCTATCTCTATGTACAACACCATTCCAGCTATTCCGGGCTTTCGGTGATCAGTCTTACACCTATTGTTGTGATTCAAAAGGAATCGGGTAAGATGCTCACCTTTACAATATGGTTCGCAGTGTTATGTATGGCGGGTATAGCGATTCTGGCGGTTCTGTTATCCTATCGTATCACCCGGCCACTGATTCGACTGAAGCACCACATGATTCGGGTGGAGCAGGGAGATTTCAGCCAGCGGGTAGCACACTTCAGCAATGATGAATTCGGACAGATGAGCCGGGGCTTTAACCGAATGATGGAAGAGATTCATCGACTGTTTAATGAGGTGTTCCTGCTGGGCATTCAAGAGCGGGAGGCAGAGTTGTCGGCGTTGCAAAGCCAGATGAATCCTCACTTTATATATAACACACTGGAGTCCATTAACATGATGGCCATTCGCCAGAAGCATGCTGAGGTATCGGACATGGTGACGGCGCTTGGCAAGCTGCTGCGCTATACGATTGATAAGGTGGACCGGATGGTTCCACTTGGGGAAGAACTTGCTTTTGTACAATCCTATGTACGCATTCAGCAGGTACGTTACGACGGCAAGTTAGAGGTTATCTATGACATCGAAGAAGGGATAACCGAGTATTTGATTCCGAAGCTGGTACTGCAACCGCTGGTGGAGAATGCAGTCTACCACGGCATTGAAGGGCAGGAAAATGGAGGAGTAATCTGGGTATCTGCCTTGAAATTTGACCATGAGCTGCTGATTAGCGTACGAGACAACGGTAAGGGAATGACTCAGGCTAAGATGTACGAGCTAAACGAATCCATAACGAAACAGCCTTCCAGTCAGGCATTACGTTGCCATGCCGGGGATAGTCTCGGGCTTAATAATATTGCCCAGAGGCTTCGTCTCATGTACGGAGAAGGCGGCAGCCTAAGCATTGATGGAAGTCCCGGGCAGGGCCTGGTGGTCACGATATCCATTCAAATTCTACCGAAAGGGGATTGAAGCGCATGTATAAAGTATTGCTTGTAGAGGATGAGACGATCATCCGTCAGGGAATGAGAGAGCTGATCGTACAAGCGTCTTCTCAGTTTCAGGTAACGGGCGAAGCATCGAGCGGCACCGAGGCGCTGGATTTTCTGAGATGTGAGGTGCCGGATGTGTTAATCACGGATATCCGCATGCGCGAAATGGACGGATTAACTTTGGCAAGCAAAGCCAGAGACATGTACCCTGAATTGCTCATGCTCATCATTAGCGGCTATGGCGAGTTTGAATATGCGCGCAGAGCGATGGAGTTCGGGGTGTTGAACTACCTGCTGAAGCCAATCGATCGCTATGAACTGGCATTATGCATACAGAAGATTCAATTGCTGCTGGATCGCAGATACGGTATTTCAACCCTTTCGATCCCGCAGCCATCTGGGAAAGCAGAACATGCTGGTGGAGATACGCGCAAGATTATCCGAGATGTGAAGGAGCACATCAAGCAACATCCCGATGGAGATTTGCGGCTTCAGACGATCGCAGATCTCGTTCACTTAAACCCTACTTATTTAAGCCAGTTGTTCAAGAACGAAATAGGTATTAATTATTCCGAATACATCACGGAGGCACGTATGGAGCGGGCCAAGTGGTTGCTGATCAACACGGGTCTCAAAATCTATGATGTGGCACGGTTATCCGGGCATCAAAGTCCCAAACATTTCATGCTGGTGTTCAAGCAGCAGGTGGGATGGACTGCTGGAGAATACCGAGACCGATTCAGTATTTCTTGAAAAACCATACCATTTCTGTAGTTGACGTGATTTATGAGGGCACGAAGCTTTCGTTATACTTTGGTTGCACCTGTATACCACA
Source organism: Paenibacillus sp. FSL K6-4396 (assembly GCF_038002525.1). Lineage (NCBI taxonomy): Bacteria > Bacillati > Bacillota > Bacilli > Caryophanales > Paenibacillaceae > Paenibacillus > Paenibacillus sp. FSL K6-4396. The sequence goes on from NZ_JBBOCR010000001.1 coordinate 429,915, forward strand.
ACGTCCATAAGGGGGATTTCCATGAAAAAAGCAGGACTGATACTGATGCTTGTACTCATGATGGTGACTTCAATCGCGTGCACAAGCTCCAATTCCAGCAGTGAACCTGGCAGTGCAGGCGGGGAGAATGGAGAGGTGGAGCTGAAGTTCATGATGTGGGGCAACCAGGCACATATGGATGTATACAACAAGCTGATTGATAGCTTCACCAAGGAAAATCCAGGCATCAAAGTCACGATGGAATCCGTACCTTTCGCAGAATACCAACAAAAAATTTCGGTGCTTGCTGCCGGAGGCTCTCTTCCCGATCTCGCCTGGGTATCGGAGCGAATGGTACCACAATTCAAGTCCAACCACATTCTGGCCGATGTATCCGAGTTTAAGGATGATGCACAGTTTAAGCTGGATGATTATATTCCAAGTACATTGGATTTGTTCCGTGATGGAGACCAGCTGCTGGGGCTACCTTTCTCTACACCTCCGGTGGTCATGTTTTACAATAAAGCGCTGTTCGATCAAGCCGGCCTGACGGATCCAAACACACTTGCCACCCAAGGACAATGGACATGGGAACAGTTCGAAGAATCTGCCAAGGCGATGACCAGCAAGGATGCGACCAACCGAATCTATGGAGCCAACTTTTTTCGCGACTGGAAGACCTGGGCAGTCCTCTCCTCCTACTCTTGGTCCAATGGAAGCGGTCCATTCGACGAAGGTATGACGAAGTTCACCTGGAACGATGCCTATGGCGTACAGACCTTTGAATTACTGGAGCGCATGATGTTCACCGATGAATCACATCCGAAGGCGGGCGAGCAAGTTAGCTTCGATGCGGGTAATGTGGGCATGTTCTTCGATAATTACAGCTATGTTTCCAAAGCAAGGGAGATTACGGATTTTGAATGGAGCATCGCGCCTATGCCATCCGGTTCACAAGGCAGTGTACCGATGCTGGGGCAGGCCGGATATGCCATGTTCAACGATAGCAAACATCCAGAGGAAACAAAGAAGCTGTTGAAGTATTTTGCGAGTGAGCAGGGGATTCAGGCGACAGCCACCTATTTTGTGCCTCCTCGTACTTCTGTTCTGAACTCGGATGCATTCATTCTTCAGCCGAATAACCCGAGCAAAGAGCATATTGTGCAGGCCGTCATTGATGAAATGCCGAAAGCGCGCTTAATCCCCGGCCATATCCGTTGGCAGGATATCGACAATGCGGTATTGCAGGGATTCGACCGACTGTTTGCCAAGACAGCGACAGCTGAGGATAACCTGAAACAAATGCAGGAAGAGATCCAAAGTGTGTTGCAACCCTGAGTAAGTCGATCGAAACCGGAGGTGAGAATAATGGGCAAATTCAAAGAATTACTTGAGCGGAAACCGTTGTCCCTGGTGGTCAGTCTGCCTGAAAATGAACTTGCTTTGGCTCGGGCAGCCATGGAAGAGGGGGCTGATGCACTCAAGGTGCACTATAATGTCGGTCATCGCGCCAGCGGGAATCATTTTGGCCCATTGGACAGGTATGCCGAGGTATTTCGGGCGATTCGCAGTGAATTTGGTGGTCCGCTTGGGGTCGTACCTTCCGGCAGTATAGATGGAGCACGACGGGAGGATGTGGAGCGCCTTGCTGGACTGGGTTTTGATTTCTATTCCATCTATGCACATCACTTGCCCTCCTTCATGCTGAGTGACTTGGGGCTGGACCCAACGTTTGCGATCAATGAAGAATATGATGCTTCCCTCGTAACATCGGCAGCTCACTTCGGCTTCACTGCTCTGGAGGCATCCATTGTACCTGGAAAAGAATATGGTACACCGCTCAGCTTCGCGGATGTGCTCAAGTATCGCCGTCTGATCTTGCAAGCCCAGGTTCCGGTATTGGTTCCTTCCCAGCGAAAGCTGGTACCGGAGGATGTTCGGGTGCTACGCAATACCGGGGTCAAAGCGATTATGCTTGGAGCAGTTGTGACAGGCAACACGGAGGAAGAGCTGCGAAGGGCTGTGAACGGGTTCCGCAATGCGGTGGACAGTCTGAACGGTCCGGACTAATTAGGGAAAGTCACGTGTATCATGGGGGACACCCTATGTTAGCATCCAGTCGTTCTAACGAATCGAGCACATGTTATTCGCGTCCATTTGTACGGATCTAAAATTTAAGGAATCAGAGAGACGATATTTCGTCCATTTGGTCGATTTTCATGGTTCTGGCGACATTTTATGGAGATATAACATGACTGAGATTCGTTACCCGGTGCATTCTTTAAAAACTTGCCTTATTAAGATGCAGTAGATTCGTTAGCCCTTGGAGCGAGGGAGATCATACCTTTTGAGACAACACCTTATATAGAATGGTCACAGAGTTCAGCTTCGGAGGAAATATGATTAAAAGGAGGGCCTGATTGTGACCCATCCACACAAGCGCAAAAGAAGGGGACCGCTCGCCAGAGAGGCCCAGATCGCGGGGTGGCTGTTTGTATCGCCGATGGTGCTTGGGTTTACCCTGCTGCTGTTATTTCCCATGGGTCTCGCGTTATACATGAGCCTGACCGATTGGCCGCTGCTGGGGGATCATCATTTTATTGGACTGGAGAATTACCGGAATATTATGACAGACACCATGTTCTGGAAAGTGCTCGCCAATACAGTTTATTTCACAGTGGGGCTGGTCCCGCTTAATATTGTGCTCGCCCTGCTGCTTGCTTTGTTATTATCCAGAAATCTGCGGGGGATCGGAATTTTTCGAACAGCAATCTTTGTTCCAGTCATGACTTCACTGATCGTATGGGCCATCGTGTGGAAGCTGATGTATGCAACAGAATCAGGATTGATTAATCAGCTTCTCTTGATGACGGGCATCAAGGGTCCGGCCTGGTTATACAATGAAGATTTGGCAATGCCGGCAGTGATTGTGACCAGTGTGCTGAAAAATGTAGGTCTGAATATGGTGCTGTTCATTGCAGCCATTCAGCAGGTACCGCGTTCACTGTACGAAGCAGCAACATTGGACGGTGCGGGCAGAAGGGGAACCTTCTTTCACGTTACACTGCCTATGATTACACCAACGGTGTTTCTGACTGTGGTCATGACCGTGATTGGTTCACTCAAAGTATTCGGACAGATCTATGTGATGACACAGGGTGGGCCGAGTAACAGCACAAAGGTATTGGTTTATTATATCTGGGAAAAAGCATTCAAACTATTCCAGTTCGGCTATGCTTCTGCTCTCGCATATGTGCTGTTCTTCATCGTACTGATCCTGACGCTGCTGCAATGGCAGCTCCGAAAGAGGTGGGTATTCAATGAAGGCGATGCCTAGTCCTTCGGGGAGGAAGATAGGAAGTACCCTTGGGACGTATTTGCTGCTGACACTGATTTCGCTAATCATGATTGTTCCGTTTATCTGGATGATATCGACATCATTCAAGGAGCCCCAGGGCATATTCACCTATCCACCACAGTGGATACCGGAATCATTCCGATTTCAGAACTACATCGATGTCTTCCAATTGATTCCGTTTCACCGTTTTTATTGGAACAGTATCTACATTTCTGCTTTGGTTGTGCTGGGAACCGTATTTTTTGCTTCTCTCGCCGGTTATGCATTTGCCAAAATTCCGTTTAAGGGACGTAATGTGGTATTTCTCATCCTGCTGAGTGCCATGATGATTCCCCATGAGGTGACGGCGATTCCGATGTTCCTGTTCATGCGGCAGCTGGGGTGGATTGATACCCATCTTCCGCTGATACTACTGCCAATCTTTGGCGCGGGCGGTGTGTTTGGCATCTTTGTGATGAGGCAGTTCTTCATTACGGTGCCAACGGAACTGGAGGAAGCGGCGATGATCGACGGCTGCAACCGATTCCGAATATATGCGCGAATTATGCTGCCTATTGCCAAGCCAGGTATGGCTACGCTGACGATCTTCACGTTTGTGACGATCTGGAATGAGTTCTTCGATCCGTTGATTTTCATTAACTCGCGTGATCTAATGACGCTGCCGCTTGGATTATCTTTGTTTACAGATGAGGTCGGCACAGCCTGGCAATATCTGATGAGCGCCACCGTTATGGCGACCTTGCCACTTTTAATTGTTTTTTTCCTGGCACAACGGCGCTTCATTGAGGGGGTTGCCATGACGGGACTGAAAGAGTAAGCCATGAAATACGTGCAAAGGCGAGCAATACGTACAATACGTACAATAGAACGGAAGGAGGGACAACATTTGCATGAACGGATGAGCATGAAAAAGGAAGAAGCAGATGTCGTTATTGTGGGAGGGGGCCCTGCGGGAATAGCGGCAGCCATTGCCGCTGGACGACAGGGTGTCCGCACAGTGCTGGTGGAGCGATACGGATTCGTTGGTGGGATGTCCACTGCCGCTATGGTCTATCCCTGGATGACTTTCCATACGGAACGTGGTGAGCAGGTCATTAAAGGTATTGCACAGGAAATTGTGGATCGTTTGCAGATGCGTGGCGGCTCCCCGGGGCATTTGCGTGATACGGTTGGATTTGTGCACAGTGTCACGCCGTACCATCCAGCCATCTTTCAGGTGGTTGCGGCAGAGATGTTGCAGGAGGCTGGTGTCCGGCTGTTATTGCACAGCTTCGTGGATGAAGTGGTCGTTGGGGATGATCGGGTGAAAGCGGTGCGAGTGACAAACAAGTCTGGACGAAAGGAGTTTCAGGCGAACGTATTCGTGGATGCAAGCGGTGATGCGGATCTGGCTTATCTTGCAGGGGCTTCGGTGGCGAAGGGGAGAGATGGCGATAACCAGTCTCAGCCGATGACCATGAAATTTCGCATGCGTGGTGTGGATCTTGGACGAGTGAAGCAATACATGCAGGAGCATCCGGAGGATTTCTATGTGAAAACGCCTTTTGCAGAGCTGGACAGTATTCCGTTAACCGGGGTGAGCGGCTTCTATTCCCAATGGAAAAAAGCGGGTGTGCCGATTAATCGCGACCAAGTGCTGTTTTTTACCGGACCGGCTGACGATGAAGTGCTGATTAATTGTACCCGGGTGCAGGGACTCGATGCGACGGATGCCGAGGATCTGACCTCTGCTGAACAGGAAGGGAGGAAGCAGGTACTGATGATCGCTGAGTTTTTGCAACGTGATGTGCCTGGATTCGAACGGGCTTCCATCTCAGCGGTAGCACCTCAGATTGGTATCCGTGAATCCAGGCGAATTATAGGTCATTATGCGTTGACCCAGGCGGATGTGGTCGCAGGACGGAAGTTCGAGGATGTGATTACCAGAAGCGGTTATCCGATTGATATTCATGACCCTTCGGGTCAAGGTGTTGTGGCTGCCTTTATAGAAGGAGATGGGGCGTACGATATTCCGTATCGCTGTCTGATCTCTCGCAATATCCGCAATCTGCTGGCGGCAGGACGCTGCATCTCCACCACACATGAGGCGCATGCAACGACAAGGCTGACGCCAAGCTGTATGGCTACCGGGGAGGCCGCCGGGACAGCAGCTGCACTAACCGTGAAGATGAAGCTTGATCCGGTGGGACTGCCAATTGAGCTGCTACAGGCGGAATTACGTCACAACGGAGCGGCGATCTAGCTGATGAGCTGATTGTGGGCAAAATTGGGCGGATTGGACTAAGTATTAGTCTTGGGAGCGGCATGAATCATTAATAGTAGGCGTGGATGTTTATTTAATTTGCGGATGGCATTAGTTTTAACGAACCTGAGACGTCTAATTTGTGGCTATAAGTCGAAATGAAAAATGTAACGAATCTCAGTGAAGTTATTTTACTCAAAAACCTGAAATACGGCGTAATAGCGGGATGAATCGGATGAATAGAGCGTCTACGATTCGTTAGATTAGAAACTGTCCTCAAAATGACTAAATAAGCTTCCCACGGTTCGTTAGAACATCGGTGGGAAGCTCGTTTCATTCATTCAGTCAATCAATTCATCCGTGCCTCAAGTCGTCTTGCGACAATGGACAGCGCGTAGTTGATCACAAAATACAATACGGCTGCGAGCAGCAGGGCCGGGATAATATAATCAAAACTTTGACCGCCAAGGATCTGCACGTTGTGCATCAGCTCCGGCAGAGAGATGATGATCGCCAGTGAAGTATCCTTTAGGAGTGAGATGAATTGGCTGACCATCGGCGGGGACATGCGGCGTAGCGCCTGTGGCATGATGATGCCACCGAGGGTCTGCATGTAGCTCAGGCCGGAAGAACGGGCAGCTTCCACCTGACCGCGCTCAACGGATTTCAGACCGCTACGGACGATTTCGGCAATCATCGCGCCTTCAAACAGACTCAGTCCAACAACTGTGGACCAGAAGACGGACATTTTAATCCCGAGCTGTGGAAGTACCATGTGAATGAAGAAAATGATGAGCAACAGCGGCAGATTCCGAATCGTATCCACGATCACCGCCACGATCTGTGACAGAACAGGGATGCGAGTAAACCGGACCGTACCCAGCACGGTGCCGAGTATGAAGCTGAATACAATGGATAGCCCTGCTACCTGCAGGGTGATCAGGAATCCGTGAAGCAGGAAACGAAGGTTGGGCCACGCATAGGCCCCGCTAAAGTCCATATTTTATTAGCCTCCTTCTGTATGCAGGAATGGAATATCGAAGATCAATAGATGGGGCATGGACTGTGTACAAAGCAACTCAAGCACCGTAGCAGTGAATTACAATATGCACTGTGACATGATCACCAATGCCAGCAAAACACAGACGATCCAGTACTCATTTAAACCACATGGGCAAGCCAATATATTTCCCTAAAAACCTGAGCTGGTACAAGTTAATCTGTTACATGGTGACCTGACCTGCCGATTTGTTCTTCTTCGTTTTGCCCTTGGTGTTGCGAGCCTCTGCATCGCTCTGTCCAAACCTGCGCTCCATATAATGCACCAGAAAGCTGAGTGGTAGAGTCAGCACCAGATAGAACAGGGCAACAATGGTGTACACACTTAGCGGCTGGAACGTATCCGAGTTAACCAAGTCGGCAAAATACATAAGATCCATTCCGGCAACAACGGCAAGAATAGATGAGTTTTTGACCAAATTGATGAACTGGTTGCCGATGGACGGCAGTACAATCTTGATGGCCTGGGGCAGAATGATCAGATTCATGGCCTGTACATAGGACAAGCCGGAAGACCTTGCTGCTTCCAGTTGTCCGCGCGGCACCGTCTGAATGCCCGCTCGGATCGCTTCGGCAATGAAAGCGGCGGTGTAGATGGTCAGACCCAGAGTACCGGAGACAAATCCATCCAGCGAGATGCCTAGTGCAGGCAGTCCGAGATAGAAGAAAAACACAACCAACAGCAAGGGGATGTTTCGGATAAATTCCACAAAAGCCGTGCCAATCCAATTCAGCGGTTTCACAGGGGATATCCGAAAGATCGCCAGGATCGCGCCAAGGATAAAGCTGCCAATGAGAGCCATAATGCTCACTTGAATGGTATTCATGAACCCTTCCAGAAAACGATCCGAGTGTCGCATCAGTACGCTGAAATCCAATGTGCCCATATAGGCAAAGCCTCCGTTCTCCAGATGTAGAAACGGCGATTACGTCTGCTCATGCATCGCATCCAGCAGACGAATTCGCCGCGTGCTCATCATTAATCGGGGTTACTCGGGCTTTGAGCCCAGCCATTTCTCATGTAATGTGTCATATTCCCCGCTGTCTTTCATGCTTTTGAGCAGCTTGTTGACTTCTTCCACGAAGGCGGTGTCGCCTTTGCGAATGGCCATACCATAAGGTTCACTTGTGAAATTGCCACCAACCAAATGGAAACTGTTATCCGTCTGTTGCATGCCGATGAGGATGATGTTATCTGTGGTCAGCGCTTCGCCTTTACCTGCTTTGAGAGCAGTGAATGCATCCTGATAGTTATCGAATTCAAGGACCTCAGCATCCGGGGCTTTCTCGCGAATGTTCTGAGCGGATGTGGAGCCTTTCACCGCGAGTACTTTCACCCCGCTGAGGCTTTCCAAGCCGGTAATTGCACTGTCGTTTTTCACCAGCAGGGATTGGCCTGCCTCGAAATAAACATCACTGAAATCTACCTGTTCCTTACGCTCATCCGTAATTGTCATTGTGGCAATGATGATGTCGATGTCTCCATTTTGCAGCATGGGAATGCGGGTTTTGGAAGTGACCTCTTTCAGTTCGACCTTTGTCTCATCTCCAAGGATCTGTTTGGCGAGTGCCTTGGCGATATCAATATCGAATCCTTCAACGTTGCCACTTGCGGGATCTTTCAAGCCAAACAGCTTCGTATCGTATTTCACACCGGCGATGAGCTTGCCGCGTTCCTTAATCTGCTCTATTGTTCCTTTGGCTACGGCATCTCCGCCAGAACCGCCACTACCGCCGCTACTGCTATTCTCCTCACCTGTACTGCAACCGGACAATACAAGCGAGAGAATGAGGATAAGCATAAATGATGGCCATTTCAATAATTTCTTCATGAATAAAGACCCCTTTCAAAATGGAATAGTGGATTATTCTCAATGATGAATCAGACGGCTCAGGAATTGCTGTGCTCGTTCTTCTCTGGGGTTGTCAAAAAATTCAGCAGCGTTGGCCTCTTCTACAATTCGGCCTTCGTCCATGAAGATGACCCGGTCCGCAACTTCGCGGGCGAATCCCATCTCATGGGTAACAACGACCATGGTCATGCCATTATGGGCAAGGGAACGCATAACATCGAGGACTTCCCCGATCATCTCGGGATCGAGAGCAGAGGTAGGTTCGTCAAAAAGCATGATTTTGGGCTCCATGGCGAGTCCTCTGGCGATGGCTACCCGTTGTTGCTGTCCACCGGACAACTGGGAGGGATAACTGTCTGCTTTGTCGGCAATGCCCACCCGGGTCAGATACTTCATTGCTGTTGCGGCTGCCTGTTCTTTGGGTTGTTTGCGCACCTTCATGGGTGCAAGGGTAATGTTATCGATGACTTTTTTGTGAGGATAAAGATTGAAGTGTTGAAATACCATGCCGATGTCACGGCGGAAGAGGTTAATGTCCACCTTTTTCTGATGTAGAGGGACCCCACTGACAACAAGTTCGCCTTCGGTAATGGTCTCCAGGCGGTTAATACAGCGGAGTAATGTGCTTTTGCCGGAGCCGGAAGGTCCGATAATGACGACGACTTCTCCTTCTTCAATGTGAAGATGGATATCCTTGAGGACATGAAAATGACCGAAATGCTTCTGGACACCCCTAAATTCAATCAAGAGTACACCCCATCCTTTCTGCAACGTCTGTGTGTAAAAGGGAGAATAAGGAATAAATTGAAACTAGTTATTTAATCATACATAGTCATCCTGCTTATGGCAATTGGTTTGTGATAAAACATGACATAAGTAATAGGTTGCCTAGGGCTATAGCCAGAAAATATGTTATATATCTGTCATGTTATTAAATGCCTTGTGACGAATCCTGACAGAAAAATGAATCTATTCTCCTAGTTGCTTTCCAACCTTTGGAATAGTTGTATAGAGTATACTGAAAGTGATGTTTGATTTATGACTCTGATTAACAAAACAAATAGCATCAAGTTCCACGTGTACATGGCAAGAAAGCTCAACCCTACATGTCATGCCATTGATATGATGGAGCGAGAGAGCGTCCGTTTGAACGCAAGTAAGGAAAGTAAAAGCAATGTATTGATCCCATAACAATTCCATTACATGTAGAGAGGATGATTCTGCACGATGAATACATATCACTCCCCAATGTCGACAGGAGCAAGTGCCCAGTCCGATGTTCGAGATTATGAAGCCAATTTGCCTGTCATTCCTGCTCAGGATTTTCAGCTTACAGACTATGGAGCTGTTGGAGACGGCGTAACAGATAATACGGAGATGTTCCGACTTGCCATCGCTTCGTGTGCTGAAGCAGGAGGTGGAAGAATCGTAATTCCTGCCGGGGTATGGCTCACAGGTCCGATTGTAATGCGCAGCCGTATCGAACTACATGTGGAAGCAGGGGCACTGGTTACATTTAGCCGAGATTTTGATCAATACCCATTAATTGCATCAAGCTTCGAAGGCTGGCAGGTGGTACGCTGCCAATCCCCGATCGATGGAGATCAACTGGAGGATATTGCGATTACTGGTGAGGGGATATGGGATGGGGGCGGGGAGGCATGGCGTCCGGTAAAACGCTCCAAAATGACCACTTCACAATGGAACCAATTGGTCGCTTCCGGTGGTGTTGTAGAGCAATCCGGCGGAGATGAAAAAATTTGGTGGCCTACCACAGCTGCACTTGAGGGCGGCACTATCGCGAATCGATTGCATGAGGAGCAGGTACGTGATGTCGCTGCCTATGAAAAAGTCAGAGACTTTTTACGTCCCAACATGGTCAGTTTACGGAGATGTAAACGGGTATTGCTGGACGGTCCAACGTTCCAGAACTCGCCTGCATGGAATCTGCACCCCTGGGCATCTGAGCATGTCACCATTCGTAACGTGAGTGTGCGGAATCCGTGGTTTTCTCAGAATGGAGATGGGCTGGACATTGAATCCTGTCGTCATGTGGTAGTGGAGAATAGTGTATTCGATGTCGGTGATGATGCGATCTGTCTGAAATCAGGCAAGGATGCCGAAGGCCGTGAACTGGGTCTGCCATCGGAGTACATCACCATTCGGGATTGCACGGTGTATCACGGTCATGGCGGGTTTGTAATTGGCAGTGAAATGTCCGGCGGTGTGCGGCATGTGCGTGTGTCGGATTGTACGTTTATCGGCACGGACATTGGACTTCGCTTCAAAAGCGCACGTGGGCGCGGCGGAGTGGTTGAGGACATTCAGATTGAGCGCATATATATGAAAGATATCATTATGGAAGCCATCTCGTTTTCCTTTTTCTATGCAAATCAGGAAGGGTCTGCCCGGGGCAGTGATCTGTCTCAGGAGATTAGCGAAGAGACGCCGGTGTTCCGGGATATTCGAATATCGGATGTGGTCTGTGCCGGTGCTGACACTGCGTTGCTTGTGAGTGGATTGCCGGAACTGCCTTTGGATGGGGTGATCATCCAACGTTACAACGTGCAAGCTCGCAGTGGTATCCAATGTGCTCATGCAAAACATCTGCATATCGCGGAATTGCAGGCGCAGATCACCGAAGGTCCGTTGGTTCATTTGCACCAGTGTAAAGGGGCCGAATTAGAGAGCATTCAGGGCAAAGGTGCAGATGGCCGACTTCTGATGGTGACTGGACACGAGTCCGCAGGCATTGTATGTCGTGAAGGCGATGCAGAAACTGAAGGTCGTCAGATCTCTGTGGGTCCTGAAGTACGAAGTGGCGTGATCATTCGCAGGTAAAAGGTATGTAGTAGGTTTATACAAGTTGGTCCAATTCAGCCGTAGTGGCGTAGCCATAGATCCAGTAATCGCAATGCCTTTTGATACTAAGGAGTACGTAAACTCTGGAGCGAGGCTACCCACTCGGCTTTTATATGAAGTTATCTGATGATCTACCGGTGTTCCTTGCGATAGCGCAGCGGTGTTGTACCGGTAACCTGTTTGAATGTTTTGTTAAAATGAGCCGTATGCTCAAATCCTACCTTCTCAGCGATCATCTGGACACGCTCTTGTGTGGACAGCAATCTTCGTTGTGCCTCCCGGACACGAACAACACGCAAATATTCGCTAAACCGAAACCCGGTAAAACGGCTGAACATTCGGCTCAGATAGGATGGACTGATATAAAAACGATTTGCTGCACCCTCCAGCGTAAGTGGTTGGGTGTAGTTGCTGTTCACATATGTAACGATTTCACTGATTTTGTCCTGCATCGGATGCAAAGGACCGGGGCATGATTGCCGAATATCCTCCTCCACCCGATGAATACGGATCAAAAGTTGGGCAAGCAGACTTCTGACCGCAATCTCATAGTGAGGGCGTCGCTCTTTGCATTCTTGCAGCATCTGCCACAATATACGCTCCATCTCGGGCTGTTCCGCTTCAGGCAGTCGAAGGAGTCTTGAACAATTAAAAGGCAACAGACCACATATGCCAAGCTCCATCCCCGTTGCAAAAGCAGGAGAAAAACCAATTAAAATCCGTTCGAAGCCAGGAATACTTCCTTTGGAGGTGCTATGTACATCGTTTGGGTTAATCAGAATAAAATCACCCTTGCGGGCAGACAGTATCTGACCATTCATGGAATAAACGCGTTCACCTTCAAGCAGGTAATACAGTTCGTAGAATGGATGAGCGTGAGGCTGAGGCATACCGTTCCCATCATGTCTGCGCATATGTTCAATGGTAAATGAATGTTCACCGATTCGATATTTGGGTCCAATCCGATCTTCTATGAGACTCATGGTACAGCTCCCCTCTGCTTCACGGATTAACAACGATATCCATATCATAACGGAACATCCATCTTTTTGTAAACGCTATCATTGGAAATGAAATATTTCTTTAATCATATGTAAAATACCGTGAGACCGAATCTGGCATGGCCCATATGTGCTGTCAAGGTGACAAAACTTGAATGATGTTTTAGAGTAGGGGGAGAGAGGCGAAACTCTGGTTAAGGAGTGTCTCCAATATGATGTAGAAGGAAGGAAACAGGTTATGACGACACATGAATTATCGCCATTGGTTGCTGCGCTTAATATGCAGCCTCACGTTGAAGGCGGTTGGTATAAGGAAGAATGGAAGGCATCTTATCAGATTCCACAGTCCGTTCTGCCGGATACATACTCCGGCCCACGATTCTCGGCAAGTTCCACGTATTTCCTGCTACACGCACATGAAATCTCCGAGTGGCATACGGTTCTGTCCGATGAACTTTGGCTGTGGCACAGCGGCAGTCCAGTTGAACTGAAGCTGGGCGGCAACGGAGAGAACCCGGAGAACGAGGAAGTTCTTGTTCTGGGTATGGATATTGCTGCAGGTCAATCACCACAGGTGCTCGTTCCAGCCGGCGTATGGCAGACAGCACGCCCGTTGGGTGATGAGCCTGTACTGGTCACTTGCGTAGTTGCGCCAGGTTTCCACTTTGATGATTTCAAGCTGGTATCCAAAAGCGAATAGGTTTTGATATGTGAAAATCCCGATTGGAGATGCTCAGAGCATCCGAATCGGGATTTTTTGGGATTGAGCGTATTAAGTATGCTGAGGTCTATGCCTAGTTCAGGGATAGATCATTCCCTTTTGGATCAGCATCACTTTTAGCGATGACGGATCATTTGGGATTCTCGTTACTCATCCAGCTGTCCACATAAAACTCCTCATGATAATCCGGTTGCCCGGCGAGTTCTTTGAGCTTCTGTTCAGCTTCTTCAGCGGTAAGATATTCTCCAATAACTGCTGTAAACTCACCAGTGGACGTTTTGAGGAAAGAGATGTCCTCATCCGGATAGGATTCTTTAATTATACCCATCGATTCTCCAAAAGGCATTGATTCTGTGCGAAGAGAGTATACCTTCCGAGGTGTGACCGGTTTGCCATCGGAAGTCAGTTTCACTTCCAGGTATCCAGGGTTCTTGAATTCCGTTACGGCATACTGTACCCCTTCTTTTAAAACAACTACGAATCCGACGGAAGAGTCGTCTAAAATCATGGAACCATATACATCTTTTACTAAAGGCTGAGTCATGAAGTCGGCTTTGACTTTCTCTATATCCATGTAACGTGCACCGCTAAACGTGAAGAGGATACGATTCGGTGCTTCTTTGTGCACCACATTATAATGGGGTGCATCATTAGTCTGATCTTGCTCGTCGGTGCTAAAATTAATTTTAAGCGTATTTTCAGTTGCTTCTGAATCTACGGTTACCCCATCCGTAATCTTGCCGCCATCGCCGAATTGAAGGACCTGAACAATCGTTCCGACCACAGGTATTTTGACCATGGCGTTTGCGACAGTAGGAATGTTGATAATGAGCAGCAAAGCGGCACATGCTGCCAAACTGGAAGCGTAGCGAATGATACGGGATGAGCTTTTGCGAGCGGCAGCCTTTTGCTGGGCACGATGAATAACATCTGGAAGTTGAGCTGGAATTTCAATGTTTTCATAACGTTCTTTACTAGTCATAGATCTCCAACCTCTCCTTCGATTAAATCCATTTTTAATTTGTTGATAATCCGATAGAATTTTGACTTCACGGTATTCTCTGACAGGGAGAGCACTTCAGCGATCTCTCGAAAACGCATATTACCAAAAAACTTTAATATAATGTAGGCTCTATCTTCGGGTACGAGTCGATCCAGTGCATCATACAGATCCATTTTCTCTTCCACGGATGCCCCTCGCTCTGGAGCCACAAACTCCTGCGCATGATCCTCCATATAGGTAAATCGCTGGTTGCGTCGAATATGATCTATCGCTGTGTTAATCACAATTCGTGACATCCAGGAATCAAAATAAGTCATGGAGTCCATCTTTCCATAAGCGATGAACCCTTTATAGACCGCTTCGGATACGATATCCAGCGCTTCTTGTTCATTTTTAACATAGCAGTATGCCAGTCGATATAATTTATTTTGAATCTCTGTTATTTTTTCGCTGAACTGTTCTTCTTTTGTCTTTCTATGGTTCAGTCTTATCACTCCTGATCCCCCCATGATAAACCTAAATATTCAAGTCACCGCTCGTTCCAGGCCTGGATTCTATATAAGTGCTTGAGTTCGCTTTACACTCGTTAGACTGATGAGGAGATCAAATAGTTCTAAACTGTCAAAAAAACTTTTTTTGGGCACAGATTCGGTACTGAATAGCTGTCCTCGCCTCCATTCTTAACTACGAATAGATTGCCTATAACATCACATGACAAAACACCCGCTCTTCTGAGATCGAAGGCGGGTGTAATCGAATTATGATGTTTATATTAAAAATTAAAGTTGTCGGGATCGGAACCAAAGCGTTTGTTCTCGTTCAGTCCGTTAATCTGCTCTACTTCTTCCGGAGTTAACTCAAAATCGTAGAGATCGGCGTTCTCGCGAATACGCTCAGGCGTGACGGATTTTGGTATGGTCACGATGCCGTTCTGCAGATCCCAGCGCAGAATGACTTGTGCGGGGGATTTGCTGTATTTGGCGGCGATGTCCTGAAGTAACGGATGATCCATCAGATGACCTTGTCCGAGCGGAGACCAGGCTTCGATCTGAATCTGATGTTTGTTGCAATACTCACGAAGCTCCGATTGAATCAAAAGTGGGTGAAGCTCCACCTGATTAACCGCTGGTTTGACCGTGGCATCGATCATCAAGTCTTCCAGATGGTGAATCTGGAAGTTGCTCACACCGATCGCTCGGATGCGTCCTTCTTTATGGAGTTTCTCCAGTGCTCTCCATGTATCTTTGTACTTGCCCTTAACCGGCCAGTGGATGAGATAGAGATCCAGATACTCCAGCTCGAGTCGTTCCATGCTGGCTTCGAAGGCAGCTAGCGTGGATTCATATCCCTGATCACTATTCCATACTTTAGTGGTAATGAACAGATCCTCACGAGCTACTCCAGATTCACGAATACCCTGAGCGACACCTGCTTCGTTGTTATACGCTTTGGCTGTGTCGATGCTACGATAACCAGCTTGAATGGCTGTTTTGACAGCATGAACGACTTCGTCTCCGTCTTTAACTTTGAATACCCCAAAACCTAGCCATGGCATTTTGACTCCGTTATAGAGCGTGGTTGTGTCCTGCACGTGTTTCATGGTCCGAAATTCCTCCTCTGATTGATTCATTGTTCCACTATGTAATTACCCTGCTGTTCAGCAGCCAATCGATATCGAAGGGCCGTTATGATTGATTATACTAAATTATTCCTGGTATAGGAAAAGGGAGCGGTACGTTTACGACGTAAACACCGCTATTATCCTTTTTCTTCAACCAGAGGTTTGGTTTTGACGCTTGTGGGTGATAAGATGAAGTATACGAAATATGGAAGTCAAGACTTTGTAATTGGAGAGTTTACATAAGAACAGACGAAGTACGGAATTGGGTACAGACCAGACCGTACGACTAACGATAAAGGAGCAAGAATACAATGGCTAAACCTAAACAAACCAAAAAAGCAGCAGCCTGGTCTCTCGTGGTAATGGGAGCAGGATTTGCTGCATCCTTGCCGTTCCAGGGCGTTCCCGTGGGCAAGTTGCTGGTAGGATCATTTGAAGCGGGACTTGTGGGTGGACTTGCGGACTGGTTCGCCGTTACCGCATTATTCCGGCACCCGCTCGGCATTCCCATTCCACACACGGCATTGCTGCCGAAAAATCGGGATAAAATGACGGAAGGTCTGGTCTCCGCAGTAGAGAATAACTTGCTCAACAAAGACAGCATTACCGAGAAAATTGCAGATTTCAAAGCAGCAGAGACAGTGCTCGATACGTTGACACGTGAGCTTCACAATGACGGAATCAAGACCATGATTGATACGCTCTGCAAACGAATTCTGGCTGGTCTGCCGTTAGAGCAGATTGCTCCACTCGTAGCGGCTGAGATCAAGTCACAGGCGGGCGCTTTTGATCTGGGTCCGATTCTGGAGCGGGCTGCCCATCAGATGACAGAGCGGGGTTACGATGCCAAAGCGCTGGACTATGGACTGAAGCAAGCTGAGGAGTGGCTGGTTAAACCCGAGACGATCATGTTTTTGGGTGAAAGCGGGATGAAAGCGATCAGCGGCATTCAAATGAACGGATTGATGCAGTTTGCGATGAATGCGTTCCTTGGTTATATGAACGAGGAGCGTCTGGGTGGCATTTTACAAGGATATCTCTTCGATCGGGTAGAGGATATGAAACGTGAAGGCAGCGCTCTAAGGTATAAGGTGCTTGATATGGTACGTACCCAGACGGTGCGTCTGGCCATGAGTGAGGCTATGCAAGATGGAATCAACAGCTGGAAGAACAACATGCTGGAGGGCTGGAACGCAGAGGAAACGATGCTGAACAAACTCACCGAACTGAGAGACAAGGCGCTCGCCGCGATGGAAGATGGACAGTATGTAGATACGTATGCACTGCCAGCCATTGAGCGGGTATTGGTTGATCTGCGGGCAGATGACGAGTTGATGACAGGCATGAATGCCAAGATCGTAGATGGCGTCACAACACTGTTGGAGAAAAATCATTCCAAAATCGGTAAACTGGTACGAGAAAATGTGGACAAAATGGACAATGCCTCCTTGATCTCAATGATTGAGGATAAGGTGGGGCAGGATCTGCAGTGGATTCGGATCAACGGAGCCGTTACCGGATTTATTATCGGGATTGCGCTGACCGCTCTGCGGATGGTGCTTGAGTAGGAACATTAAGTACGGTAAAAAGGAGGGCCGCTCTAACCAAGAGCAGGCTCTTTTTGTCTTGCATAGGAAAATTATCGTGTATCTGTTGCAAGAATTAGGAAACGGGGTAATGTACACCAAAGTACCCTGAATGAATCATATAGGAAGAAAGTTACATGAAAACGATTCTGTTAGCCGATATGGCTCATGTTGATTTTGTACTATGATGCAGGTAACAGATGAATAGGGTGTGCTTCACATATGGTGAACACCCTGATTCTACCCAGAGGAGGAATCCGTATTAAACGTGCAGGATGGTTGAAGGGTTTATTCACACTAATGATGGTGTTGACTATATTTCTGGGAGGTTGTCAGAACATGAATGCAAGTGAGAAGGAAGCGCTATACAAGGAAGCTGAAGCAACCGTAATTCAGCACTTCAAGCAGAAGTTCGAGCTGGATGTTGTGATTACAAGCAAAGAGTTGTTGCCGGAGATGGCAGTGTCCCAGATTGGGCTGAAAGGCCATGTGAAAGATCACGAAGATCAGAGTTTTGGCATTTCGTATGACTACAAAAAGAAGGTAACCAAGAACCTGGTCATTAGCCCTGAGATTGAAGAAGTGATGATGGCCAAGGGACATGATCCATACGCTAAATAAAGGGAGGTGTAGTTATTGAGTAACGGGTCCAACATTGATGATGAAACGTATAAAACGATGTCTGATCTGGCCTATCAGGATCAAAAGGCTGGAGACAAATTAACGGAACTTCCCGGATGGGAGGTCCTTGAAGGGACGGAAAGTAACAAACTTTCCGGTTTTGATGCCGTAACATTTTATAATCCTGAGACCAAGGAAGCGGTCATTGCTTATCGAGGTACAGAAGGAAGTGCGTCCCTGGATCGCTCTGTACCTGACTTTGTCATGGATGGCCGCATTGGGGGCGGAGAACTGATTCGTAAGGGCCAGCAGGAGGCCGGGAATTTTGTTGATAATCTTACGCCGGATTGGCTCGACAAAGGTGTGCAAGGCGTCAAGGATTTTACGGGCATATCCAAAGTGGAGAATTGGGCTGGTGACAGGGTAAGAGACGTGGAGAACTGGACCGGTGATCGCGTTAAAGATATTGAAAAAACCGTTTCCCCTACAGGCTGGGCCAATCAGATGTATCAATCCGAAGACTACGCAAGTCACATGCAGAACAAGCATAAAGATCTGAATTTCTCGATGACCGGACATTCCTTGGGCGGGGGAAATGCACAATATGCTTCTGCTTATACCGGAATTCCAGCCGTAACGTTTAGTGCACCATCGGTAATGGGCAATTTGACGCCAGAAATGCGTCGCCGGGCTGAAGCGGGTGAGTTCGACGGGCAGGTTGTGAACTATGCCAATCCCAGTGATCTGGTAGCCAGCGGAACGCTGGGCGGATATGATCGGCATGTGGGATCGACGTACTACATTAATTCCAATTATGAGGATGCAAACGATGGAGTGGGCATTATCGATAAAGCCAAGAACTCATTTGGCGGAGAGAACTATCACAGTCTGGATCAATATAATTTCAAAAATGGATACATATCCAATGATCTGTATGATCCGATTACTGGAGAGAGAGTCCGCTATTCACCACGCCTTATGGATCACATGGGGCCGTTCAGCAAGAACCTCGGTCCGTTAGGTTTCAGGTCTGGCGGTGGTATGGCTCTTGGGGCAGGTGCATCCGGCTTGATTCAGGTAACGCCAGAAGAACTGAAAAGTGTCGCCTCCCGGTGGAAGCAAAATGCACAGCAATGTAATGCTGAGCTGAATCAGGTACGAAGCCGAATGGCTCAATACCTGCATACAAGCCGTAGTCGCAGGCTGGAGCCCATTGTCACCCAACTGGACGCGTCGATTCAAGAACTTAGCACATGGCATATGAAACATACCAGCCAGTTCCTGAACTTTATCGATGAGAAAGCAGATGCCTTCCGGCAGGCGGACGAGAGTCCGGTTCATTTTAATTAGGAACCAGGTTGGTTAGTGTCGCTATCACGTACATGGGGGAGGGAACGCAAGTGGGTGGACAATTGCTGGTGGAATTGAATGATCTTCGGATTGCGGAAAAAGAACTGACACAGCTGCTTGCCCGTCTGCAAGCCGATGAACAGGAAGCGAGGGCGCTATACAGTCGCCTGAACGATTGGAAAGGGCAGTCTGCTGATTATACAAGGCAGCAGATTGAAGAGTTTTTTGCGGGCCTGTCCAAACGTATTCAATCCATCGAAATGCAGAAGAAAAGCTTGCTGCAATATATCGAAATTATGATCCAGACGGATCAGGAACGCTAAAAGAGTGGTTGGCTGATGCCATATTGCGGATGGCACTCAGCATGGATAGACAAAAAGAAGCCTATGGTACATCGGGGTTGATCCCGTATGTCATAGGCTTCTTAGTTATCTCAAGTTATCGCGTGCTGCATATCGTTCTTAACGTTTTTTGCGACGTGTAGCCAACGCGATTCCCAGGAAGGACAGAATCAGAGCCAGGATGGATACGATCAACGTTGCTTGTTGAAGCTTCAGTGTACCCGGGTCTGTATCCGTGTTGTTTGGTTCACCTGTAACGGTGTCATTGAGTGCATCGCCCAACGTAGTGTCATCGTTTGCTTTGCTATCGTCGGTAGCTGCATTATCCCCAGTGGCTGCTTCTGTACCTGCACTATCATGTCCATCGTTGGCATGACCTCCACCTGCCGCAGCATTACCAGCAGCAGCCGGATCTTCGCTAATCGTTGTGATACTGTGCGGGTTGGCATCACTTGGTTGGCCTGTCCATTCTACGATGCTGCCATCACTGTAGTATTGGAAGGCATCCCAAGCTACTTCAGCTTCAGACTTAGGGTTCTGTGCAACGAAGTTGAACTGCTGGAATTGTCCTGCCAGAATGCCTTCGTTATCGCCGTCAATCTCCCACGTAATTGATGTTACTTCATTGGAATCGTTCTTCTCTGTGGTGATTTTCCAGCCTGCCAGTGGTTGATATTGCTTGAATGCAACACCTTCCGGAACTTTCATGGTGATTTTGGTTGTAGGCAGTTCTTTCTCGGATGGAATCTTAATCGTGTACGTCTGCCATGCGCTCGTCTGTGCAACGGATGGGCTAACGGTAACGTGCGCGCTAGCGAATCCGGCAAATAGCATAAATGCTGCGGTACCTGTTGCGATAGTGGATGTTAGTTTGGAAATCCATGATGTTTTCTTCAAAATAAATAACCCCTCTCAGTTCTTATCATATATGATGCGGCCCATTTTCTTAAATGAGTGTCTACGTTCTGCAAAGGCCGTTTCGGTTACGAATTGTTCTTTCGATCACCGTTATTCCCGGAATTTCAAAATTTAACTAAATTTGATTTACACATACACTCCGATGACAGAATAACCCTCCAATCGCTGTTATCCCCAGATTTTTTTGATTTCCTTTTCTCAAAGGGAAAATCCGGTGATAGCATATGCTTCCGAAGCAGCTTTCTTTCAGAAAGCTTTTAGGCGATCGCTCCGCTTTTTCAGGTTTTTTCTGTCCTCTCCGTTTCAGTGTAAACATTAGTACATTTAATATTTAGTAGGTTGAAATCCGGGAATAAAGGCGAGTGCTTCGCTTCTCCAGAATCAATTTCGTTCCCTTCACTACATTTGCAGTTCGTAGAAACACTGATTTTAGATTGGATCACTTTTTAATATCAACGTTGTGTAACTATGGTTTGGCAGTGTCGATCTCGAATTCGGCATCCAGTGCATCCAGCGATTTGGTTAGCAGGTGTACCTTGATATTCCAACGTCCAGGCATGGAGATGTAATCTTCAGCCTTGTACACACCGGTGTCGTTTTTCGGAATGGTGATCTCATAGATCCCCATATCCATATCCAGATGTGTGAGTGACAGTGTGATCTGTTCCAGATCATTAACGATACTGCCATCTGCACGTTTCACATCAACTTCAAATTGGTTCTCTCCCGTCACATTGGGACTCACCTGAAGTGTGATCGCCGAGCCATCATCTGTAGTCTTTGTCTCCTGATACGGTCCAACTGCCGTCGGTTGTCCTGGAGACAGATGTGTCAGCACGGCAGCAAGAGCAAGAATTACAGCACCAGTAGCAAGCTCGACTTTCAGGCTGCCGGACAATCTGCTCCCCGTTGCTGCTCTAGCGAGTCGCGCATGACGCCATGCCAAGATAACCATCACAATTAGCAGCACGATCTTGCCGATCAGCACAAGACCATAGGCTGTAGTGAACAAGGAGGTCAGTACAGGCGCTGGTAGAATAATCAGACTGCTGTATATTCCTGTAGCCACCAGAGCGGCTACGGCGCCGATCCCCCAAGCGGTGAATCTACGTATGGCAGTCCAGTAGACTTCTCCTCGCACCTTCGAAGGCAGCTTGTCGGCGAGTGGAGGCAGACATATCGCCATGGCAGTCAATGCACCAATCCAGAAAGCGGCACCGATCAGGTGCACGAAGTCCATGGCAATGGCGAGAGCACGTTGATCCGCCGCAGCCGGATGTCCCGTCATGGCATGAGTGAACAGCCATCCAAGCACGAGCACGAGTGAGCCGTAAGAAGACCAGATGCGAGCACGGATGGATCGATCGCGATCATATCCGGAGAGAATCGTGACGGCCAATAACATTACAATGAGCATCTGTAACATCCAGATCTGACCAAAAGATGTCAGTTTGAGCGCACTCCCGATCAGTGCCCAGCTTAGTTCGCTGAGAGCCACACCAGATTCATATAACGTATTCAGTGGCAGGCTGACCAGAGCGGCAAAGGAAGCGGCAGCATAGCTGATCCATAACAATCTGTAGCTACCCGGAACGTCTATAGGTTCTCTTGTCATGGATGTTGGTGCAATTCGCAGCAGCAAGAATGCAAGTGTCCCCAGGATGACAGACAATCCGAGATACTGAATCCAGTCTGTCAGGGATACGATCCATTTCAGGGGCCCACCTGTTGAACCGGAACCAGATGTAAGATCACTTAGTCCGGCAGGAGAACCGGATGGTTCACCGATATGGAAAACATATGCCCCTTGAATTGGGTGTCCATCGGCAGACACAGCTTTCCAGTTGACGGCATAAGTCCCGTTCCCGAGTCCAGCCCGCAGGCCAGTCTCCAGAATATGAGGGTGATCCGCATCGATCTGTACGGTTCCGTCATCTGCCTGAGTACCGTCAGGTCCGGTAATTTTGATATCATAAAAGGCCGTCTGCAAGGATTCGTTGAACTCCAGCGTCAGCCGCTCCGGAGCAGCTACGAGGATCTCGTTCTCTCCTGGCGAAGCCTTAACAATATAGGCATGGGCAGATGCCCACTGTGGCATAACAAGGCAGCACACAAGCAACAGGCTGATGACCAATGCCCAGTGCCGTTTGCCCCATTTCAGGGTAAAGCTTGTCAAAATCAAAAAATCATCACCCTCAGGTTATAGATTTGTAGTCAATCCGGGTCCTTTATACACAATCTATCCCATTATAACTTTGTCCAAAATGACTGCGTATGACTACATTGGGCTATAAAAAAACGATTTGGTCTTCATAATTGTGACAAAAGCATGAATGTGTATGGTACAGAGCACCCATCTCGTCTTATGTTACAAATCTCATATTGGTGTGGGATAAGTTTATGCTACCATTCACATATTGCTACGAAGCCACGCTATTTGCGAAGTTTACGTCCCGCAAGCCCGCTCTCTAGCGCATAGCGGGTGAGTTGTACCCGGTTTTCCAGCTGGAGCTTCTGCAAAATGTTTTTTAGATGATTCTTCACCGTCTGGTCTGAAATACCGAGTTGATCGGCGATCTCCCGATTGGTATATCCCGCGGATACCCATTGCAGAATCTCAAGCTCCCGCGCCGTTAGCGGGTTATCTTGCACATCTTCACTGCGTGGTGCGGGAAACTCCTGTAAAATCCGGTAAGCCAGTTCCTTACTGAGCGGTGCGTCGTCACTGACGATGGCGCGCAGGTATTCAAGCCAGGTGGAAGGTGTTAGATTTTTGAGCAAATAGCCTTGAGCGCCTTGTTTCAGTGCTTCGAACAGAAACGTCACATCATCCGATACCGTGACCATAACAACAATAACATAAGGGAATCGCAGCTTGATCTGACGGGTGGCTTCCAGCCCATCCATGCCCGGCATCTGCACGTCCATCAGGATCAGGTCGGGCATCCATTGCCCAGTGAGTTCCAGCGCTTCCTGTCCATTCGAAGCTGTACCAATCACTTCAAACAGGCTGTCCTCGGATAAAATGCTACAGATCGCTTCACGCGCATGCGCATGATCATCAACAACCAATACACGTACATGTTCCATATTAAGCATGCTCCTTTCCTATCGTCATTCGTGTATGCCCTGGTCTTGAATCGAGGGTAAAAGACCAACCCATCTCGGCAGCACGCTCCTTCGTAATTCGCAGTCCGTACCGATCCTTCAGATGAAGAGGATCTCCGCTTAGTCCATTCCCATTATCCTGAATATAGATGAACCAGGCAATTGGATTACCTTCCGCATGAACCTGAACGCGGGTAGCCTGCGCGTGTTTGCGTACATTCAGTAACCCCTCCCGGATACAGGCGAGCAGTTCCACTTGCTCCTTGGAAGAGAACGTTACACCCCTTAGGTCCCAATGAATCTGTGCACCGGGTACCGTTTCTTTGACGAGCACTTCCACCTGCGCATGCAGTGAAATAATTTCTGATGTTACCGTAGAGGAAGGAACAAAACGCAACTGTGCAATAGCTTGCCTTACATATGTATTGACTTCATGCACGGTTTTTTGAATCTCCTGGATCTCATGCTCATGTCCGCTCCCTGCCAGACTACGGCCGGCTTTATCGGTCTTCACTGACAGCAGGAAAAGAGACTGAGATATGCCGTCGTGAAGTTCTCTTGCCAATTGGTCACGAGCTTCCAGGGCTGCTTTCGCTGCACGTTCCTGCTCCAGAGCAGCCCTGGCACCTTCGAGCATGCGGAACAATCGGCTGAGCAGCGTCACGCTGACGAGGTAAACGATGACGGGTGTTAACCAGTTTCCAGCGTCCATCGAAAGGTATGGCATCAGAAACTGATGACGAATGTATTCCCAGATGCCAACCGTGAATGTGGGGATCAGCAGAATCATCCATTTAATTTGTTTATAGGACATGAATGCAGAACTCCTTTGATCTAGGATTAGCTTATTTAGGTACTTTATTTATACAGGGATGGGACCATTATAACGCATGCTTGTCCAAGACCCTAGTCTGTGCCTTTGGAGAAAGCTGGGGAGGATCAGGGAGTATTTAGAAGGATATCTAAGAACGACAAGGGGTGAAATGTTGTCACGCTAGGTGAGGGTTGGTGTATCCAGCTGAGGAAGGCTGAGTCCGTTTTCCCTATTGGAGAAGGTCCTCTATACTTATATAGAACGTGAATTCATTACAAAACATGTTAAGGAGTGAAGCAACAACATGAGTCAAGAAGTATTGGAACGTCGCAGTGAATTGCTCAAAAAGAACATTCACCAGATGCTTGTTCAAGACAATCAGCACGGTATCAGTCGCCAAGACAACATGTTTTTGCAGCAGATGATCAAAGAGCTGCATCAGACCTCACATGAACTGAATACCAAATCTTAATGTAGAATCTGCACGAGAATGAAGATGTCTGGTGTACGATTCATTCCATGAAAATGAAAATGGCGCTATCTCCGATCAGACCGGGGATAGCGCTTTGATTTTTTAAGAGCCTATACAAAAGCCCCATTTATCTTACAGCAACTGTTGCTGAGCGGTTCTTTTCTCAATATACCGAATGAATAACTCGGCAAGCTCCGGATCGAACTGTGAACCCGAACATGCGCGTAGCTCCCGAATCGCTTCTTCCACGTTCTTGGTTTCCTGATACGGCCGCTCTGTCGTCATGGCATCAAAGGAGTCAATCACGGTCAGCATCCGGCACAGCCGGGGAATCTCGTTACCCTTTAGGCCGTAAGGGTAGCCCTTGCCATCATAGCGCTCGTGGTGAAGTTCAATATACGGAATCAGATCGGCGAAGCGATCGTTCGTGATCACCATTTTTTTGCCCCAGGTGACATGTCCCTTGATCGTTTCCCATTCTTCTGCGGTGAGCTTGTCTTTCTTGTTCAGAATGGACCAGGGAATCTCCAGTTTGCCGATGTCATGAATCAGTGCTCCCAGCACGAAACGACGCTTCTCCGCATTGTCCAGTGCGAGCAATTCACTGATATCCAGTGCATATTTGTAGACCCGTTTGGAATGTTTGAACGTATCCATATCCTTGTATCTGAACAGATTGAGCTGCTGCTCGATGTCACGAACGTCCTGTACCAGATCAATCTCATGTTCCATACCATCATTGCTGCCGTGGCGGTGCACGTTGTTCTTGCCCTGTTTCTTCGCATAATACAGTGCTTTATCCGCCTGATCCACGAGCTGGGATTTGTTATACATATCCACCTGATAGGGCGCGACGCCAGCAGAGAAGGAGAGACAACCATGTGGAAACACTTCAACGCCTTCAAATGGCGTGTCGTTCAATTGTTTACGCAGCTTGTTCATGAACCTGTAGGATTCGTCCAGCTCCATGCCTGGCATGAGCAAAGTGAACTCTTCCCCTCCATAACGAAAAGCGGTAACAGGTGTGCCTTCCGTCTTGCGCATCAGAAAATCCCCCAGCAGGGCCAGCAGACTGTCACCTTGTAGGTGGCCAAACCGATCGTTATACTTTTTGAAATCATCGATATCAATAAGTCCCAGACAGAGCGGTGTTCCCTGCGTACGAGCGGTAGTTAGTTCATTTTCCAACATACTTTCAAAATAACTATGGTTGAACAGACCTGTGCGTTGATCCGTGTTCGCCTTCTCCTCAATGCTCTGATACATGACAAACAACTGCTTGAATGCATGGGAGAGCAGAATGCTGAGACTCAGATACAACAACAGACCGAGTACGCCATTGTGCACAACCAGAATCGTCAATACTAGCGCCAGAATCAGAGTACATAAATAAACCAGCAGGGATTCGGTAACGAATGCCCGCTTCATCTGCTGTAATGCATCCTTTGTTGAGAAATGAAAGAATAAGCCAAGTGTGATCGTGTTGATGATGAAGTAGGCTGCGAGCGCTGCAAAATAAGGAATCAGGTTATAGCCGTCCAGCGTTCCCGATTGCCCGCCAGTCCAATCAAACACGGCAGCTGCTCCCGTAATCATGAGACTGTAGATGCTGAAATTAACAATGTGTTTCCACCAGGTTAGCTTGCGCTCTTTGATTAACAGGATGATGGAGACAGGAAGCAGTACAGATAAACTGAAAGCTCCGCCAAACATGAATATACAGGCAAGGTATACCGATGAATCCATGGATTGCTGATTGCCTTTGGGTGGGATCTGGAACGTGAAGTAATCCAGAATTAACGCCGCACCCAGCATGGTGTAGACCATAACCCAATCCGCCGTGGTTAGATGAAGATAAGACCACTTGTTCATGTACAGAAAAACACCGATCCCGGTACAGCTAAGCAAAATAACATACAGACTGCTTCGATCTGCCTTATGGATAAGGTTACGAATAAAGTTCATAAAAAATCTCCTGCTTGGGTTTAGTCTACTCTTGATGTGTATATAAATTGAGCTGATGGGTATTAACACTTACAAATGTTCAGTTCAATATATAATTGTTGTTCTTGTATTGGGATATATTATATAGATGTTTAACATACCAATTTGCCTGGCAAAAATCCAGAAAGAAAAAACAGGCCGCTGGCAGCCTGTTTGTCTTGTTTGGCGGTATGGATACTAGCCGCCCAGCTTGTATCCCGAGGTTAATGCTACAACGACAGAAGCCACGATGATTGCGTTGATGACAATGCGGGAATATTTCACACCTTCAAATTTTTTCATGGAGAAGACCTCCCTTCCTTGGAGTCTACCTGGTTCTCTTTAAGCCTGATGAGTTTTAGCGGTTTGTACAGCCTTTTTGTCCCGATTCACCATCATGTATTGGATAAAAAGGAATATGCCAATATTCATGACCACATCACCGATGCTGATGACTTGAGTCCGTGGATAAGGGCTTGAGAGTGGGATGATATCACCGAGAAAAGGCAAATGTGTAGATGCATCCATCATAAAATGCTTTGATACGGCGCCGCCTTCCCGTAGCATGTCTACATAGTAGGGTCCCAGTACAGCGGAGGCTTCCACAGAAACAGGCATGCGCCCACCGTTTACAGCCATAACGGCAAAATTGAGAAATACCCCAATCCAGATGAGCATGAAACCGGTATGGTGTCTGTTGAGCCACAGAAAAGCGAGCCCTGTGATGTAGACGGCAGCAAAGAGATATCCATTAATGGATGCCACCCATTCGAATCGTTCCTGGAGATAGAAAATAAAGAACTGGATTAGCAACAATACAGGGAAAATCCAGCCGCTTCGCAGCTTGAGTGCTGCAAACTGGTTGAGCCCATGCCGCAACCCTCCCCGAAAAAAACCAACGATTAAGCCTAGTAGAATACCGTCATATACCATGGAGTAACTCCTGTTCGTGCGGAGATATGCAATATGATTGCGTGTTTGTGTACATAAAGGATTCGACCTTATATTGGTAATTCCTGCATGAGAAAAATGATTTTGTAGAAGAAATTCGCAAAATGCTGAGCAAAAAACCGCCTTTACGAATCTAGGGGTCGAAAACCCTGGAAAATTCGGTGAAGACGGTTGCTTATAATGGCAAAATACGAGCTTTAATTCGGTTGGAGACGGAATTTATTTTATTCAGATCCACCGTTCAGATAGTTGAAGAAGGGCTGGTCCACCCAGAAGTCATACGTCGAAATGTCCGCATCAGGAGCCAGCTTTAGGAAACCTTCCCGAATGGATTTGGCATTTTCCTTCAGAGAGAAGGACTGAGCATAGTAATTGCCAAGCGCGATCTTATTATTGGAAATGACCGGATAGCTGGCCAATGCAGTTGGTGAGTAATAAAGTGGTTGCCACCAGGAATTGAGAATCAATGGAGATGTACTGTCACTGTTCTTCTTGGCATATTTCAGAACAATATCATTGAAGCGGACCTTGTCTGCCACATTGTTGAACTCGAACTGAATATCATATTCCTTCGCAGAAGCGATATAGTTGCCGTTTTCGATCTGTGTCACTTTATAGTCTGGCGTTTCCTTCGGCTCTCCCCATTCCTTCAAATAAATGAAGGCAGATGTCTTCGGCTGGAATTGCACATCAGCATCAATACCTTCGCTACGCAACAAACCAACCAACTGTACAGCATGTTGAATATTATCGTGGCCGTAGGTAAGTGTCAGTTCATCGATAAAGTTGGAATCAAAGCGGCTATCCTTCAGATTATAACCTGTTACGAGATCATCTCGCAGGGCCTGATCCACAATCTTTCTCAGCTCAGGTGATTCAATCAGATCCGCTGTGCGATATGCAGCATACAGTTTGGAATAGATGTCCGCATCGCCGGAACGCCCAATCTCATGTTTGTATTTCCCTTGACTGACCAATACACGTCCAAGCAGAGTATCAGCGAAATCTTTACTTGCTATGCCACCCTTAAGGAGAGCGGGGTATAAGCTTTCGGGAATCAGGCCTGTATCAATCGCTGCAGCCAGTTCCTGTGCGGCTTGTCCCTGAACACGGTTCGGGTTAATGCCAACTTTGGCAAGTGCTTTGGCCGTTTTCTCTGTGGGATATGTATAAGCGAGTTCCTTGAATCCGGCTGCTTTCACCGCGATGAAGACGGCAGTATAAGTGCTCAGTTGATCCTTGGCACGTACTTCTGTACCTGTAAGAACCCCACTATTGAATAAGGAAACGGCAGCGTCATAAGAAGAATCACCCGAGGCCAGATCGGTAAAGACAGGAGCTTTGGCTTCACTG
This sequence comes from Paenibacillus sp. FSL K6-4396, assembly GCF_038002525.1. NCBI lineage: Bacteria > Bacillati > Bacillota > Bacilli > Caryophanales > Paenibacillaceae > Paenibacillus > Paenibacillus sp. FSL K6-4396. The sequence continues at coordinate 459,111 of NZ_JBBOCR010000001.1, forward strand.
TCACTTGCTTGAGTTGCTTCCGTGATGGCTGCAATGGCTTGAATGAAATCACCTTTGGTCATCTGTTGCGGCAATTGAATGTTGTATTTCGCTTGCAAGAATTGAGCAAAATCCGCTGCGCTTTCCGTATAGGCAACTGGCGCCTGAGCTACTGGTCCTTTGACACTTTGTGAGGTGGTGGGTTTAGCCGGAGTTGCAGATGCTGCAGAAGCGGAAGCGGGCAAGCTAAGGCTGCCGAGTGTTACCGGAGCGGCGAGTAGGGCCGCCAACGTGATCTGGGTGATTTTTTTCAAATGAATAGCCTCCTTAAAATGGGTTGGAAAATAAGTAGCTTTCGGTTATAATCCTGACAAATCCTATCAGAATAGAATAATTGGATTGACTTTAGCACGGAGACGCGCTGGATGTCAATGGAAAAAAAGCTTGCTATAAAGCGGTTTCCAAAGCTTGGTAGAAAGCAAATCATCAAATATATTCTAATTGAGTGTATACGCTCAAAGATTTATTGACAAGGATCGACAGTATCCGCTAGGATAAGAAAAAAGAATATTGAAAAGGGGTATTTTCAAAATGAAAAGAGGTTTATCGTTCGTCTTATCGATCATCATGTTGGCTATTTTGTTGGCAGCTTGTGGGAATTCGGCTTCCAAAGACGAACAATCCGCCCAAGGCAGTGATTCGGAGAAATCTCTTCGGATGGCCCTCGTACTTCCCGAAAAAATAGGGGTTAACCCTTTCTTTGTACAGATGGATGAAGGCTTCAAAAAAGCAGGCGAAGAATTCAAAGTAGACACCAAGACGATTGAATCGACAGACCCGGCAGCATTTGAACAAAATCTGCGTGCTGCGGTTGCCGAGAATTATGATCTGATTATTACAGCAACTTTCCAGGCAGAGGATGCATTGAAGAAAGTCGCTGCAGAAAACCCGGACAAGTCCTTTGCAATTGTAGATACAACCGTGGATCTGCCTAACGTACGTAGCGTTGGTTTCCGTGAATATGAAGGGGCGTACCTGCTCGGTGCAGCTGCTGGATTGTCCACCAAAACAGACAAAGTCGGCATGATCGCAGCAATGGACGTACCACTGATCAAGAAATATACAGAAGGTTTCAAAGCGGGATTGGAATCCGTGAATCCGGATGCTGAATTCCTTGTGAATTATGTAGGTGGATTTAATGACCCGGCCAAAGCAAAAGAATTGGCACTCGTACAATTTGGCAAAGGCGCTGACTTCATCGCTGGCGCATCCGCTGTAGGTGATCTGGGTGTGTTCGAAGCAGCGAAAGAAAAAGGCTTCTATACTTCAGGTCAGGATACGGACCGTACGGTTGAAGACCCGGAACATATCGTATTGTCTCAATTGAAATCAACCGATACGGTTGCTTATGAGACCGTGAAAGATTTTGTAGAAGGCAATTTCAAAGCAGGTGCAGTGAACTACGGCTTGAAAGAAGACGGTGTGGGCCTGACTTACGTTACACGTGATAGCGAATCTCCGCTGAATGCTTTTGTTGGACAAGAAGTGATCGACAAAGTGAAAGCAATCAAGGATGATATCGTATCCGGCAAAATCGTAGTCAAAGATCCATTGCAACAATAGTTTTGAATGTTCTTTTCAATGAATGAGTAATGGAAATGATCAGCCGGCTGCCCGATCAGGCAGCCGGTTTTGCTGCTATTAAATGACCGAGACCGAGAGGAGCGAACGCGAGATATGCTGTTGGAGATGGAGCACATTACCAAGAAATACGGCGGCTTCACCGCTAACCGTGACATCCGTTTTAATTTGCGTGAGGGGGAGATTCATGCCCTTGTAGGTGAGAACGGGGCAGGTAAAACAACCTTGATGCGTATGTTGTACGGCATGGAACAGCCTACGTCAGGCTCAATCAAAGTCCGTGGACGCGAAGTGAGCTTCGCTACGCCGTCCCAGGCGATGGCAAGTGGCATCGGTATGGTGCACCAGCATTTCATGCTGTTCCCTTCCTTTACGGTGGCGGAGAACATCGTGATCGGACGCGAGCCAGCTAAGGCAGGTACATTTGACCGCAAAAAGGCAGCGGCCCAGGTGAACGAGCTTGGCAGACAATATGGTATGCCGGTGGACCCGTGGAAAAAAGTATCCGAGTGCCCGCTTGGCATGCAGCAGCGTGTTGAAATTCTCAAGGTGCTGCATCAGGGTGCAGACATCATTATCTTGGATGAACCTTCGGCGGTACTGACGCCGCTGGAAGTAAAAGAACTGCTGGCGAACATGAAATCACTCGCCAAGCTGGGCAAAACCTTTGTACTAATTACCCACAAGCTGCAAGAAGTCATGGATGTAGCCGACCGGATCACGGTGCTTCGAGATGGTCAGGTGACTGGAACGCTGGAAGCCAAGGATACACATGTGGAGGAATTATCTCGTCTAATGGTTGGTCGTGAACTTGTGCGTATGGACAAGCAGCCATCGGTTCCAGCAGAAGCCGTTCTTCAGGTGGAGGGGGTTAATCTGTCTGGAGCAAAGGATCGTTCGGCGCTCAAGGATATCCACATGGAAGTTCGAAAAGGCGAGGTTGTTGGTATAGCAGGCATCTCGGGTAACGGCCAGTCGGAACTAATTCAGGTCATTGCAGGACTGCGTAAGGCAGACAGTGGTCGCGTTGTGCTCTCCGGGCAGGATACAACCAATTGGCCTGTACGGCGCATTCGGGAGCATGGACTTGCTCATATTCCGGAAGATCGTTACATGTGGGGAGCAGCCAAGGATGCGAGTGTTCGCGAAAACGGACTGATGGGCCATCATCATCGCTTGCAGTCACGTGGCATTATCAAAGCGAAAGCAGCAAGAACGATGGTAGAGAGCTGGATCAAACAGTTCAGCATCAAGACGGGATCTGCGGAGACCAAGGCGCAGTTTCTGTCCGGAGGTAATTTGCAGAAGCTGATTGCCGCTCGTGAATTTGCACAGGATACACCGTTTCTGATTGCAGCCGAACCAACCCGTGGTGTGGATATCGGAGCGATGGAGACGATTCATGCCGAATTGCTACGCAAACGTAGTGAAGGTGCGGGTATTCTGCTCATTTCATCGGAATTGTCTGAGATTTTGCAATTATCGGATCGCATTATTGTGATGTATGAAGGTGAAATTGCCGGGGAACTGAGAGCAGAGGAAGCAACTGAGGAACAGATCAGCTTGTTAATGGCAGGAGGGAAAGAGCGGATATGAATCGGGTAAAAGAAACACTTCGCGGACTCGTACAGCCGCTGCTTGCCGTATTCATCGGTCTGATTGCAGGGGCTGTGGCGATTCTGATTGTTGGCGGTAATGTGGTGGATACGTATGCGGAGATGTGGAAAGGGGCCTTCGGCAACTTCTACTTCTTCACCAATACACTGGCTCGTTCCACACCGATCATCTTGGCGGGACTTGGCGTAGCCTTGGCATTCCGGGCCGGATTTTTCAATATGGGAGCCGAAGGCCAGATGATTCTTGGCGGGCTCAGTGCCGCGCTCACGGCGCTCTATCTGCCAGGACCAGGCTGGTTTGTGTGTATTGCTGCGATTGTGGCAGGTATTGTTGCCGGGGGAATCTGGTCTCTGTTTGCAGGTTGGCTGGATGCTCGTTTCGGCATGAACTTATTGATTACAACCTTACTACTTAACTATATTGCCATTTATTTTGGCGGATACATGGTCTCCTATCCATTCAAGGATCGGACTGGATCAGCAGCGATGGCTCAGACACCCATGATTGACCAAAGTATCTGGTTGCCGAAGTTGTTCCAGGGCATGGGACTGCATGCTGGCTTCATCATTGCCATTGTCGCGGCTATGCTGATCTACTGGTTCACTCACAAAACGGTGACGGGTTACGAGATCCGCATGCTCGGCAGCAACCCGTCCTTTGCAACCTACGGTGGTGTTCGTCGCATTCGCATGATGATGCTGTCCATGGTCATTAGTGGTGGACTTGCTGGACTGGCAGGTGCGGGAGAAGTGCTGGGTACACAGTACCGTTTCCTTGATGGCTCGTTGTCATCGGCAAGTTATGCATGGAGCGGCATTATGGCCACGCTGCTTGCCCGCTCGCATCCACTTGGTACAGCTGTAGCAGCTATTTTGCTGGCTGCGTTACAGACAGGTGCCATGGGGATGGAACGGAACACGGATGTGCCGCTGGAAGTCGGCAGTGTCATCCAGGCCGTATTGACGTTATTTGTATCAGCTCAGATCGGTTATTCATTCCTGAAGCGGAGAAAGGAGAAAAAGTCCAATGCAACAACTGTTTGATGCAGCCATGTTTGGCTCAACCTTGCGGATTATGACTCCAATCCTGCTTGCAGCGCTCGGTGGGGCTTTATGTTCCCGTGTCGGTCTGTTCAACGTGGGTCTTGAAGGACTGGTTTTGATTGGTGCGTTCTCCGCCATTGTCGGTAATTATCTGTTTGGCAATGTGCTGCTGGCTGTACTCTTTTCCATTATTATCGTCATGTTGTTCTCGGCGCTCTTTGCCTTTATAAGTATTAATCTCAAGGCCAACGCCATCGTGGTCGGGATCTCGCTCAATTTCCTGGCTGCGGGGGTGACGACCTTTGCACTGCGTGCGATTTTTGATGTAAAAGGTGCATACTACGACAAGGACATGGTTGGACTTCCCAAGTGGGATATTCCGCTGATCAAAGACATCCCGTGGGTGGGCGATGTATTATCGGGACATAGTCCCTTGGTCTACCTCGGTATTGTGCTCGTGATTGGACTGCAATTCTATCTGTTCAAAAGTGTATCCGGCTTCCGCCTGCGCTCCGTCGGTGAGAACCCGATTGCAGCACAGAGCATCGGGATCAAGGTACGCGGCATCCAGTACGGTGCCGTTCTGATGTGCGGTGTGTTGTGTGCTCTGGCTGGCGCACAGTTGTCGCTCGGTCAGGTGACGATGTTTACCGAAGGCATGACTGCTGGTCGTGGCTTTATCGCGCTGGTGGCAACGATGCTGGGGCAAGCGAATCCGCTTGGCGTGATGGGCTCCAGTGTACTGTTTGGCTTCATGGAAGCATTGAGTATTCGTCTGCAAGGCTTCTCCTTGCCAACCCATTTCACATTGATGCTGCCGTATATTGTAACGCTGGTCGCGATGTTCTTTTTCAAAGACCGCACTTATGCACAAGATGCACTGAAAGCGGGCGGAAGCTCGCGTTAATTCCTGAATGCCCATGCTAGAGGCAGAAGAAGAAGGAGGAATTCCACTTGCATAACAAGGCTGAACGTTTGAAAAAAGGAAAAACCCCGGCACCCAAAGCAAGCAATGATCACGGAGATCGGCTGCCGCCGGGACAGATGCTGACGGAGAAATTCCCGATTCTGCATGAAGGGGAAGTGCCGGAATATGACCTGTCCACATGGGACCTGAAAGTATTCGGCGAAGTGGAAGAGGAGAAGGTGTTCTCCCTGGCCGAGTTGCAGGCGATGCCTCAGGTGAACACGGTAAGTGATATTCACTGTGTTACCCGCTGGTCGAAATTCGATACGCCGTGGGAAGGTATTCGCTTCTCGGATTTTGTGAAACTTCTGGGGGTTAAGCCGGAAGCAAAATACGTCATGATCCATGCGGATCATGATTACGAGACAAATGTACCGCTCGAAGAATTGATGCATGATGATGTATTGCTTGCATTCAAATATAACGGCGAACCACTAACGCCCAAGCATGGTTTTCCACTGCGTATGGTTGTGCCACAACTTTACTTCTGGAAGAGTGCGAAGTGGATACGTGGTTTGGAGTTCATGACAGAAGACCGTAACGGATTCTGGGAAGTGAATGGTTTCCACCATTTTGCCGATCCGTTCAAGGAACAACGTTTCTCGGGTGAAGATCTGCCGATTCCGGAAGACGAGTGGACGAAGAAGGAGTTTGATTGATATGTTGATGCCTATTTTGCAGATTCATTCGGAAGACATGCCGGCATATGCCATTGTCTGTGGTGATCCGGCACGTGCGGAGAAGATTTCCCGTAAGCTGGAGCAAGCGAGAGAACTGGCGTTCAGTCGGGAGTATCGCACGTTTGTTGGTCTGTACGAAGGGGTACAGATCGCTGTGGCCAGCCATGGTGTAGGGTCACCTGGAGCGGCTGTCTGCTTCGAGGAATTGATTCGAGCGGGTGTAACAACTCTGATTCGTGTAGGTACGGCGGGATCGTATACAACGGATTTTCCGGCAGGTAGTGTGATTGTGAGTACAGCCGCTGTTCGTACAGACGGGTTGACTCGCCAACTGGTACCGGATGGTTTCCCGGCGGTAGCAGACATTGGGGTGACGCAAGCGTTGATTGAAGCTGCTCGTGAGCAAGAAAGCGCGGATGCTGCAACATTTGCAGGCAAAGTCGGCGTTGGTATCACCGTAACACTGGATGCGTTCTTTGCAGGCGTGGAAGAGATTCCACACCGCAAGTACAAGCAGGCTGGGGCACTTGCGGCCGAGATGGAAATTGCGGCACTCTACATCGTCAGCACCTTGCGTGGCGCTCGTGCCGGAGCGATTGTCGCAATCGACGGATTCGCGGACAGCGATCTGGCTGCGGAGTATGATCCGCATACAGATGCGGTTGGACAAGCGGTGGAGCGCGAGATTAATGCCGCTCTGCAAGCGCTAGTCGCGCTTGCTCGTCAGGATCAGGCATAGCCTGGATAAGGTAAGGACGCATTTGTGTTTCAAGGGTGAGTTTGTGCTAGTTTTACAAAGCAAAATAGTAGCTGTTGTCCATTTGAGATGGACATTTAAAGAGGGCGTTCCGAAAGGTCATAAATATGACCCAGGGGGCGTCCTTTACTTTTTGATTTTTCCGTTTTTGGTTCAGTGGAGCCTTTTAAATGAACTGAAAAAGAAGAGGGTATACAGGTACAGTAGCGAATTGTATTTGCATGGCATGTTATTAAATTAGGAGGGTGATTATATATGGGTTGGAGTGAATTACGTGAAATTCCTAATGAATACAACGAAGAGGTACAGCGGATTGATCAGCAACTTTTGAAACTGGTTGCAGCTAGAAAGGAAATAACTGGAGCGGTACAGTACCAACCCCCTCAAAGTACCATTGATGAATGGGTGAGCATACTGGATATGACGGAGGAAGATATCCGATATGTTCTTCGTAGCGTGCAGCCGATGCCACAAAGACACTACTTTCCAAGTGAACCTCTTCAATTAACGAGTGTGGTACCGATTATGAAGAAAATGATTAAAGATTCATGTGAGTATATGATCACACATTCGATGCAATATGAAGGCGAAAGCCTCGTTTATGTGGAGATTCAATATAAGGGGAATGAAGCTGAGCGTATACAAATGGTTCCACATTTGGCTCTGGAAATATTCAGCGAACAGAGGCATATCACCATGAGACATGGCAGTCGTGGAGGAGGTGGGGAGACGCAAATTAGTTTCCGAGTGGTTCCTGCCCTTCCTTCTTCTCTGGAAAACGTTCGATTCTCCTTGATTCCCTCCATACCAGAGTTGGAATACAAAGTAGAGGAAATCATTTTGGATAAACAGGTTGATTTCGATTAACGGGGAACAGGATATATCATGAAAAATGACGTATGGATAATGCGCATGTATTTAGGGCGCATATCTATACGTCATTATCTTTATCTGGGGAATAAGTGGATGGCCTGTCCTTCGCGAAGAATGATAATGCAGAAAATGGGCACGTTATATAAAGGAACATCAACATGAATACGAAAAAAGGGAGGACTCTACGATGACACAGAACAATCAACCTCAGGATGAAGCGGAAATTCGCAACAAGCTGGATGAAGACGGGGATTCCTTGATGGAGAAAAAGAAAATCTTGAGCGGAGTGGACATTGAGCCGCAGGCGGACGAATGGGCAGCGAAGCCATCACCTGTTGCTTTTAATGAAGGAAATACTTCTTCGAAAAAATAATCAACATGAGCATCATATGGGCTTGATGGAATGAAGATAAATTTTGTGAAGCAGGTACCCTTATGGTATCTGCTTTTTAGTTGTATAATAATGTAAAATTCAGCAGACGAAAGAGTGATAGGGATGAGCACGAAGGGGAATGTTAACATTCGAAAGGCAGAACTCAGGGACTACTCTGGCGTGTCATGGTTGATGGATGAACTGCACCAGATGCATGTTGAGGCGCGGCCGGATCTATACAGAGTGTTAGAGACCAGAATGGAGGAGAAGGAATTCACCGAACTACTGGAAACGGACAAGCGATACCTGTATGTTGCCGAGTCTTTAGAAACAGGCTTGATTCTGGGTTACGGGAGTGCGCAGTTGAGTGTAATTCAGGATAACCCATTGATGGTGGATCGCAAGATGCTGTACATCCATGAACTTGTGGTGGATACCAAGCATCGGGGCCAAGGAACGGGCAAACAGTTAATACAGGCATTCATCGAGCTAGGAAGAGAGCTTCAGGCAGACAGCGTGGAATTATCCGTGTCGACGTTTAACTCGGACGCACAGGCTTTCTATGAACAGATGGGTCTGGTCGTTCGCAGCAGCAGGATGGAATATACCTTGTAAGATGCACTGCTCTTTATAATTCGAACAAGCAATCATCTATTTTTAACAAAATATCAAAATGAACTTGAATACCCCCATGGGGTATGTTACTCTTAGAAAAGAACGAAAGAAAAGGGGTGTTCATGATGGATCATCAGAGCCATCCCGAGGAACCTTTGCAATCCTCCATGTCCGATTCAACGGAAGCTTCGGCTACAGTTCAAGAAGCAGTATCCTGTCATACCGAAGGCAGTGATGGGAAGCATGTGCGCAAGAGTCACCATTCGCAGGAGATGAAGAGTAACCTGGTTTCTCGTTTGAACCGTGTGGAAGGTCAGATTCGCGGGATCAAGGGATTGATCGAGAAGGATACGTACTGTGATGATGTGCTGACGCAGATCGCGGCGGCTCAGTCTGCTCTTAATTCGGTAGGCAAACTTCTGCTTGAAGGCCATATGAAGAGCTGTATCGTTGAACGCATTCAGGCTGGTGAACATGAGGTTGTCGATGAACTGCTGGTTACGATGCGGAAGTTAATGAAGTAAGATGAATCAATTCACCTAATTAATTTTATCATTTTAATATACCCCAAGGAGGAATTTACAATGTCTAATGTTACGTTGAACGTTACGGGAATGTCTTGCAATCACTGTGTGAAGTCGGTTGAAGAAGCTGTGAAGAATACCGGTGCGAGTGGTAAGGTTGATCTGGCAGCGGGAACAGTAGCGGTGGAATATGATGAGCAGACGGTGAACGTGGATCAGATCAAAGCTGCGATTGAAGATCAGGGATACGATGTAGTCTAAAAAGGGATCACAGGCTTAAACCGAACATGCTCATGGGCGAAAAAGAGGTCAAAGTACCTTTTTCCAAGAGCCAGGTTTAAGCCTAATTTTCTGTCTAATATATACCCCTTAGGGGTATGTTGAATGCAACATACAAAATTGAATCGACATGAAAGGAGCTGACATGATGGATAACTCAACGAATAAACCAACGGATAAACCAACGGATAGATCATCTGAACCCACCCCAATACCACCTATGGCAGACGCACCAGGACTGAAGACAACACTGCATATCACGGGCATGACGTGTGCCGCATGTTCGACACGAGTGGAGAAGGGCTTGTCCCGAATGGAAGGTGTGCATCAGGCTAATGTGAACCTTGCGATTGAACAGGCAACCGTTTCTTATGATCCAAAGACAACCAACGTGAATGCGTTGCGGGATAAAGTAGAGGCGCTTGGCTACGGAACGGTGTCCGAATCGGTTGATCTGAACATCACCGGTATGACGTGTGCTGCCTGTTCTGCCCGGATTGAAAAGGGTCTTTCCCGACTACCGGGGGTATCTCAGGCGAATGTGAATTTGGCGCTGGAGACAGGGCATATCGAATATGCCGCGGGCTCATTGAAACCTTCGGATATTACTGCCAAGATCAAGCAGATGGGCTATGGTGCTGAACTGCAATTGACCCAAGAAGAGACCACATCGGTTCGTGAACGTGAGCTGCAACGCAAAAAGTGGAAATGGATGATATCGGCTTTGTTATCAATTCCTTTGCTGTGGGCAATGGTTGGGCATTTCTCGTTCACATCCGGAATCTATGTACCCGAGCTGTTCATGAACCCTTGGTTCCAACTGCTGCTGGCAACACCGGTACAGTTCGTGATTGGGTGGCAGTTCTATATAGGAGCGTACAAAGCACTTCGCAACCGCAGCGCGAATATGGATGTTCTTGTCGCACTGGGTACCAGCGCAGCGTTTTTCTACAGTCTGTATCTGACGTTATCCAGTGGGTACTTGCCTTTTGCGTCGGTGGATCATAGTGCAATGGGAACGGGCACAGCCGCCATGCCTTCGGTAGAACTCTATTATGAGACAAGTGCAATTCTAATTACGTTAATTTTACTGGGAAAATGGTTGGAAGCTGTGGCGAAAGGTCGCTCTTCACAGGCGATCAAAAGCCTGATTGAGTTGGCTCCACGTGAAGCCCGTGTCATCCGGGATGGACAGGAAGTTATGGTTCCTGCTGCATATGTTACGGTAGGAGAACTCATTCTGGTGAAGCCGGGTGACAGCATACCAGTAGATGGTATCGTTGAGGAGGGGCAATCCTCTGTAGATGAATCCATGCTAAGTGGAGAGAGCCTTCCCGTGGATAAAAAACCGGGAGATGCCGTTACAGGTGCTACGCTGAACAAAAATGGAGTATTACGACTGCGTGCGACCCGAGTAGGTTCCGACACGGTTCTGTCCCAGATTATCAAAGTGGTGGAACAAGCACAGGGCTCTAAAGCGCCGATTCAACGGATTGCAGATGTTATATCCGGCATATTTGTTCCGATTGTCGTCGGCATAGCTGCATTGACATTCTTGATCTGGTATCTGTTTGCAAGTCCGGGTGACTTCGCCGGTTCCCTTGAAAAAGCCATTGCTGTGCTCGTCATTGCCTGTCCATGTGCACTGGGGCTGGCCACGCCGACCTCAATCATGGCTGGATCAGGCCGTGCTGCTGAGTACGGCATTCTGTTCAAAGGCGGCGAACATCTGGAGTCCGCACAACAGATTCAGACCGTGGTGCTCGACAAAACAGGTACAGTGACTCAAGGTAAACCCGTGCTTACCGATGTTATCACGGCTCCGAATTGGACGGAATCGGATCTGCTTGAACGTGTGGGAGCGGCTGAACAGAGTTCCGAGCATCCGCTGGCAGAGGCGATTGTTGTGGGTATCCGTGCCAAGGGCCTGGAGCTGATCCCAACAGAGAAGTTCGAGAACATACCGGGATATGGTGTGCGAGCTTCAGTAAAAGGGCAGGAAATTCTGGTCGGCACACGGCGATTGCTTGCGGATGAACAGGTCAATGTCTCAGAGGAAACCGTTCAACAGATGAACCGACTGGAAGAGCAGGGGCGTACAGCGATGCTGGTAGCGGTGGATGGTCAGTGGGCAGGGATTGTGGCTGTGGCTGACACCATCAAGGATACCTCTCGTGAAGCGATCGGTCGTCTTCAGGCGATGGGGATTGATGTTATCATGATCACGGGAGACAATGAGCGGACTGCTCGCGCTGTAGCGGAACAGGCAGGGATCGGTAAAGTGCTGGCTGAGGTTCTGCCCGAAGGTAAAGCTGCGGAAGTGAAGAAACTTCAGGAGAGTGGCCTGAAAGTTGCCATGGTAGGTGACGGCATTAATGATGCTCCGGCACTTGCTACTGCGGATATCGGGATGGCCATTGGAACAGGAACGGATGTAGCGATGGAAGCGGCAGATATTACATTGATGCGTGGTGATCTGAACAGCATTGCAGATGCGATTGAAATGAGCCGGCGCACGATGGGTAACATCAAACAAAACCTGTTCTGGGCACTCGGATACAACGTTATTGGTATTCCAATTGCGGCAGTTGGCTTCCTGGCTCCATGGCTGGCAGGGGCGGCGATGGCGTTCAGCTCCGTATCGGTTGTACTGAATTCCCTACGTCTGCAACGCATGAAGCTGAAGAGAAATGACTGACCGACCTTTGTTTGGAGATACATTCAACGCCTTATTGTCAATGAAGTGAGGATGAATAAATGCGCGGTTCGCTGCGGCGGACCGTGTTTTTTTGTTGAGAAAAATACAGTTAAGTCGCCAGAAAGTAAGCCTAAATTGTTGGTATAGATGTTCTTTTCTACGGAGAAAAGATAGCATAATGCTCTTTTGTGAAAATGGATCGATAGTATTCATGAATAAAGCTTACGTTTTCTGAATATTTCAAAAATGAGTTGACAATATGGTCATATTCACATAAAATTTAAACGATCGTTTGATTCAAACAACTGTTTAAATCAAATTAGAACTATTTTGAGTAATGGAGGACACCTTTTATGTTACAGGCTTTACGTACATTGTTTAAAAAACCGCCAGTGATTGTAGGGATCGTAACAGCACTTATGTTCCAAGTGATCTTTAGCGTGATCTGGATGACCGCATATTCTGGAGTAAATGACCGTGCAAAAGAATTGACGGTTGCGATTGTGAACGAGGACGGTGAAATGTCCAAAGGCATAGCGGAATCGCTCGCAGGAACACTGCCTTTCCACACCGTAGCCAATCTGAGTGCAGCTGAAGCGTTGGATCAGTTAAATCATCACCAAGTACACATGGTGCTGGATATCCCGGCTGGATTTAACGAATTGCTTCAGACGGCTGGCTCAACCGCCGAGATTAAATACACCATTAATGAAGCAAACCCGGTTACGATTAAAAGCATGATGCAAGGTGTATCACAAAGTGTGACAAACACGATTAACAAACAAGCTACAGCGCAAGGGGTACAAACGGTACTTACTGCTTCGGGCGCGCCTGCTGATCAGGCTGCTGAAGCTGCTGCGAACCTGGCTACCCGAGTGGAAGGAACGACAACGTCCATCAACCCGGTTAACGGGATGAATAATCAGATGGTGCCAATGATGATGGTACTGGCTTCCTATGTAGGTGCCATGATCATGGGGATGAACCTCCAGACAGCCATGGGTATGCTGTCATCTACCTATTCCCGTTTGACTTTGTTTGGCTCGCGAGTAGTCATTAACGTGGGTTCTGCATTGGTCGTTTCCTTGCTGGGATCATCACTGATCGTGGCACTGGGCGGACAGATTGCACAAGGATTCGTTGCGTTCTGGTTATTCCAGGCACTCTTCCTATGCACGTTCATGTTCTTCTCCCAGTTCTTCCTGATCTGCTTCGGACCGGCAGGAAGTCTGTTCAACATCATCTCACTGTCCTTGCAGCTGGTATCTTCCGGTGCTATGGTACCGCGTGAATTGCTGAACAGCTTCTATAGCGGCATTGGGCAGTACCTGCCTGCAACATACGCCGTTCAGGGCATTCTGAGCGTGCAGTTGGGAGGACCAGGAGTTCAGTCTGCTGCAGGATCTATCGTCATTGTACTGTTGGTTGCTGTTGCTTTGTCACTGGTCGTGACGTTATTGAAAAAACAACGCATGCCAGCTATGGCTCCAAGCCCGGCTCAAGCAAACAACTAAATACAGCAGATGCATGAAACGGCTTCAGAGATAGGACAAGCACCCCGATGATTTTCATCGGGGTGCTTGGTGTAATATAATAGACAGATGATTCGCTGGCTGCAGTCCTTGAGCTGGAGCGAATGAGATGAACGGACAAGAGGGAGCGGGACGGAATGACGGAACCGGAGTTGGATATCAAAACGAGGATACTGCTAGCAGCCAAGAAGCTTTTTGCACAGCAGGGGTATGACGGGACGAGTGTTCGTCAAATCTGTGATGAGGCGGGTGCGAATGTGTCGCTGGTCTCATACCATTTTGGCGGAAAAGAAAAGGTGTTCGAGGCATTATTCGAACATTTCTTCCCCGATCATATGATGAACTCGCTGGCTGAAGAGTCCATGTCCTCGCCTGTGGAAGGTATCCGACGAATTATTGGTGAAGTTGTGAAGTTCACGATGACAGATCGGGAGATGAGCGATATTGTGCAGCTTGAAATTACACTGCGTACACATCGCACAGCTACCGTATTTCGTTTTCTGGACCCCGTCTGGACACGTGTGAGGGAACTACTGCAAGAAGGAAAAGACCAGGGATTATTCCAAATCGAGTCCGTATCTTATGCAATGCTTCAGGTTATGGGTGTGGCTTTGGCGCACAAACGGGCCAAGAATTCACGATTTGGCTTTGATTATCAACATATGAATACAGACGAGCTCGCGGAGCAGACGATTGAGTTCGTACTTCGAGGATTGGGAGTGAACCGCCATGAATGAAACCATTGAGTTGATGATGAAACACCGCTCTGTACGAAAATTTAAGCCAGACCCGGTAAGTGATGAGCAGCTCGCAGCCATTGTATCGGCAGGGCAGATGGCTTCCTCTTCAAGCAGTGTACAAGCTTATACCGTGATTGCTGTGACTGAATCGGAGCAAAAGGCCAAGCTGGCTGAACTGGCAGGCAATCAGGCCTACGTCAATGAATGTCCGGTGTTTCTCGTATGGTGTGCCGATCTGTACCGGCTGAGTGATGCTGCGAAACGTCATCTTCCTGCGAAGGAATCGTATGCCGATTCGACCGAGAATTTCATGGTAGCCACGATTGATGCCGCTTTGGCTTCCCAGAATGCCGCTCTTGCAGCCGAATCCCTTGGCTTCGGAATCGTATATATCGGCGGGCTTCGTACTCGGATTGAAGAAGTCGCTGAGCTGTTAGGATTACCTGAAGGCGTATATCCGGTGTACGGCATGTGTATTGGTGTTGCAGATCAGGAAACGGGAATTCGCCCACGTCTGCCGCTGGATGCAGTCCTGCATCATAATCGATATAATGCCGAGCAGAGCCTCCAAGGTGTTGCGCAGTATGATGAGACCACAACCGCGTACATGAAAGAACGGACCAATGGAGAACGAACGACCCCATGGTCCGAACTGATGGCGAAGCGCTTGACTGAGCCGACAAGATTGCAAGTGAGACCGTTCCTGGAAGGCAAAGGATTCCTGAAGCGTTAAGTTGAACGGAAGGTAGTTACACTTGCCATTCCGATGACAGAACAACCTTCCGATCGCTGTTATCCCTAGATTTTTTGATTCAATTTTTGTAAAGGTGAAAATCTAGTGATAGCCGATGCTTCCGATGTAGCTTTCTTTCAGAAAGCTTTTAGGCGAACGCCCTGCTTCCTAAGGTTATTTCTGTCCTCTACATTCTTGTGTAAAAATTTTGTTCAACTGATATATACGGTAAATTAGAAGTCAGTCGGGGAAAAGTCGACTGGCTTCTTTGTGCTGTGCTGGCAGAGCAAGCGAGTTTGCTTGCTTCTACAATCATGTTGACTCAAGTTAATCCATAGAAACGCTTTGTGTTCTGATGAAAGAGACGGGCGGCCCGTTCGGTTCCCATGCCGGTGATCTCACTCCATGCCTGAATGACTTGTCTGGTCATGGCAGGGTGTGTCATTCGTCCCTGAAGCGGCCCTTCGAAGGGCCAAGGTCCGTCGGTCTCGGCCATGACTTGTTCTACTGGATACTGCCGGGCGAGTTCACGAATCTCTTCTTCATAACGAATATCCGGCGTGAAAGAGATGAAATAACCGTTGTCTGCCATGCGTCTTACCGTTTCGCGGGACCCTTTGAACCAGTGGAAATGAGCACGTCGGAATTGATATTGCTCCAGCAGATCACAGACAATATCCGCATCATCGTATACTGCATGAAGGACAAGTGGTTTGTTATGCTTTTTGGCAAGTTGGATGAAACGTTCAAGCAGCTTGATATACCCGCTCTGATCGAAGCGCTGTCCTGCCTGCTCCGCTTCCTGACGATTGTAATAGGGAAGGCCAACTTCTCCGATGGCTGTAGCTTGTCCAATATGCTCTTCGATCCATTGGAAGAACAGGTCCATTTCTGCAACGGAAGGCAGTTCCTGTTCTGGATGAAAACCGAAGGCCGGATAGATGGTGCGTGGATGTTGTTCGGCAAGCTCCAGATTGGCTTGGGCAGAAGCGAGATTCATGGACACGGCAATGACTGCTTCGACCTGGTGAGACGGGAAAGATAACAGCATCTCGCGTTGTTCGTCAGGGGTATACTGATCGAAGTGAATATGAGCATCAATTAATGGTGCAAAAGCTTGAGAATGCACGAGGGAATTCCTCCTTGTGTTCATTTATATTCTAACTATGTTACGCAGAATTCCTTGTGGTGGATCACCCATTAAAGGAAAATAATAACTTAAAAGCCCGCACTATCAAGATAGGCGGGCTTTCTGTTGTTCTTCTCTCATCCACTGTGCAATCTGCCGTTTACGCTCCAGAAAAGCGGATTCCTCCGTAATTTCTTCTCGTCTGGGGCGATCAAAAGGAACATGTACCTCGTGCAACACTGTTGCAGGTCGGTTGGATAACACATAGACCCGATCTGCAAGCAGCAATGCTTCTTCGATATTATGGGTGATGAACAGCACCGAGCGGCGGTTCTGTTCCCAGATATCGAGCAGCCAGCGCTGCATGTCGCTACGTGTCAGTGCATCCAGCGCGCTGAAGGGTTCGTCCAGCAGCATCAGTTCCTGCGGACTGAGCAGGGCGCGCAGGAATGCAGCACGCTGCTGCATTCCGCCCGACAGCATATGAGGGTATGCCTGCTCGAACCCGGCAAGACCCACGCTGCTTAACCACTTACGAGCTTCTGCAAGTGCTTCGGTCCGAGGGGGAGCGCTTGAAGCTACTTCTCCAGCAAGCAGTACATTGTCTTCAATGGTCCGCCAAGGGAAAAGAGCAGGCTGTTGTGGCATATAACTGATCTTGCCACGTTGGCCCGTTACATCATGATCGTCCATGAACACTCGCCCTTCCTGTGGCTTCAGAAGACCGCCGATGATATGGAACAGGGTGCTTTTGCCACAGCCGGATGGCCCAACGATAGCAACAAACTCGCCTTGCTCCACAGTCAGGGATAGGCCGTTCAGAACCGGTAACCTGCTCCGCCGTTCACGGAATGATGCATGAACATCCACGACATCCAGTGCAGGTGGAACCGTAGCAGCAGTCGTATTTGTCGGTAGACCAGGATTAGCCGAGTGAAGTTTTTCACCGTGCTTTGGTTCCAATGCGCGTGCTCCCCGTTCAGGCTGGACATGTTCGTCCTGTTGCCGATTCATATGGTCATCACTTCCTAATTACAGATTACTTGCTTTACTACCGCTTCTGTGGCCGCCAGCGCACGAGCAGCTTCTCCAGAAGGGCAATGAACAGGAAGAGCAGCAAGCTGAGCGCGACAATAATCATGATCGCCACGAATAGGCGGTCCGTACGATAAGCTGACTTTTGCAGCATCATATAATAACCAATACCCTTGTCTGCACCGATCCATTCGGCGATAATGGCACCCATCACGCTATAGGTAGCAGCGATTTTGACACCGGAGAACACGGATGGCAGCGCATGGGGAAGCTCCAGCTTCCAGAAGATATGATGACGTTTCGCACCAGCCATGCGCATATAGTTCATCATCGCTGCATCTGTACGGGTCAAGCCGTCCATGGCTGCCACTGCAACGGGGAAGAAGCAGACGAGGATGATGGTAATCAGCTTGGGCAACAGCCCGAATCCGAACCAGATTAACAGGAGCGGCGCGAGCGCGATGGTCGGAATATTTTGACTAAGAATAAGTAATGGATACAGGGCTGACTTGAGAAAAGGAACCAAATGTAGCACCATCGCGATCAGTAATCCAACCGCTGTGCCGGCGGCGAATCCGATAAGCGTTAACTGAATGGTTGCGGAAGCGTGCATGCCAAGCCGATCAGCCTGGGATGCCGCTTCGCGGGCGATATCAGACGGTGCTGGCAGCATCCATTTTTCAATATGGAACAGGGAGACAGCTCCCTGCCATATCGCTATAAAGAGAATAACCGCCACGAAGGGCGGCCATACACTTTTGAAATAGGCATTCATTAGCGGTACTTCTCCGTCAGGGTATCCATGCTGAAGCCAGTAGGGCTATGGGCGATTTTGATCTGGGAGATGATGCTTGGGCTGCCAGCCTCGACGAGTACTTCGTGCATTTTGCGGACAATCTCCAGCAGTTCCTCCAGTTCCCCCTCCATCGTGGTGTCGAGCGGGTTCACCTGATATTTCAGGCCAGATTGCTGAATAACTTCAATGGCGCGATCTACATAAGGATAAGAGTTCTCGCCATTTGGCGTTTTTGGGATAACCTGAATGCTCAGTAATGTGCTTGCCATGAGAGATCACGGCTCCTTTCGTGATATATAAAATGAACTAATGACGGTTACACTTGCCACTTCGATGACAGAATAACCTTCCAATCGCTGTTATCCCCAGATTTTTTTGATTCCCTTTCTCTAAAGGGAAAATCCGGTGATAAAGGCGACCGCTTCGCTTTTTCACGTTATTTCTGTCCTCTCCGTCCTCGTGTAAATATTAAGTTCGTTTTATATGAGATATTTTATTGGGGTAAAAACGCGTTCGTATATGCTTTGCTCACGTCGACCTGTTCATCCAGCAGTTTTTTGCTAAACATCCAGTCGGTGTAGTTCTGCCACACTTCCTGTTTCTGTTCTCCCCAGCGCGGGGCGTCATCCGTGTACTTTGGACTAAGCCATTTCTGGCTTGCAAGTACCAAGTCCTTATCCAGATCCGGGACGGCCTTGATCAGAATATTCGCTGCGTCTTCGGGATGATCAATTGCGTATTGATATCCTTCTGAAGTGGCTTTCAGGAATGCTTTCACCAACTCAGGGTCGTTCTGAATCGTCTGCTCGTTTGTTACGAGGACAGGCGTGTAGTAATCCAATGCATCTGAATAATCCTTCACATACAACATGTCGATGGGTTCCCCGCGCAGTTCGGCTTCAATACCCGTCCAGGCGTAGAAAATCCATGCAAAATCAATGTCCCGTTTTACTGCGGTGAAAAAGTCGGCATCACCCATATTAATGTTTTTCACTTTCGATACATCGGCTCCGTCGCCTTCCATAATGGATTGCATCACGGCTTCTTCCACAGGCGAACCCCAACCGCCATAGGTTTTCCCTTCAAAATCTTTCGGTGACTTGATATTCCGATCCGCCGGAGCAGCGAACCCGGATGTATTATGCTGAATAACTGCTGCGATGGAGACGAGTGGAACACCTTGTGTACGGGCTTGAGTTACACTTTCCTGATAACTTACGCCAAAAGGCACTTCATTCGAGGCAACCATCGTATCTGCGCCGCCGGCACCTGGCTGGACAATCTCCACATTCAAGCCTTCGGCCTTATAAAAACCTTGATCTACAGCTGCATATAAGCCGGTATGATTCGTATTTGGTGTCCAGTCGAGTACGACTTTAATATCCTTGAGGGCTGCGTTGTCACCTTCGTTGCTGCTCTCCGTATTCGTGTTGCCGTTCTGTTCTGCCGGGGCAGCTTCTTTACCGCCACATGCGGCCACAGTCACCAGTAGTACACATAAGAGCAACAGTCCCATTGTTTTACGCCATTTCATCTGTGATTCTCTCCTTCGGTATGTCCGGCCGATTGGCACGGGGTACTCCTTGGCTTCATATCCAATCATCTTGCATAAATCGACAGATTTATACCAGTTGGATCTGGATGACTTATTTTTGTTTCGATAAATAAAACAAAAAAAGCGTCCCGTGATCCGGGACGCGTGCAGGCGTTAGAGAGGTGGCGTTCAGCCAGAGGGCTGTGCCATTTCGATATACTCCGATTCCTACGCTGGCATGATCCAGATCAGGTCTAAGGGTTAGTATCTTGGTGGGATACACTCTCAGCCGGCCAATTCCGACTCCCCTGGGAAACTATGAAGTTACGGGCATTACTAGGTGTAATTATAGGCCAGCGGGTGGAACGTGTCCAGTCAGGAACTGGATGGGGACAGATATGAACTTATCAAACAGGCCGTTATACAGATGTATATCAGCCTGTTTAGATGTGTTATTTTCAATAATTATCGTTGCGAATCATATAAGGAAATCTGGCTGAGTGTAAAAGCACCGGATAGTGGGTCATAGCCTAAGTGCTGAAGATCTGGAGGGCTTCCAACAAATACTTAGATCAAATCCGATGTTTGATATCTCGTCGCATAAGGGTTGCTTTCCCTATTTCAGTGATCAGCTTTTGAGCGTTTGGCCTTGAGCGGAGCAGCTTGATTCATTTAAACAACATAATTTAGATACAAAAGGAGATAGTACTGCTATACAAATAAATACTTTTACATACAAGTGGGGGAGTACTGAATGATCCTTAAAACCATAATCGCAATTATTTTGTCCTATAGTGTCTACGTTTTTTTCACGGCTTACCTTTTATTTTTGGTTCCGTCTCCATCGACTATTGAAAATACGGATATGCAAAAAACGTTAACAGAAGGAAGTACAACAGATCGCGTAATGCTCCTGGAGGACGGCTTTCAATCGGGTCAGGTGAGAATCCAGACCATTCGAGAGGCGAAAACAAGCATCGACCTGGCGTATTACTCCATCCAAAAAGGAAAAACATCTCAACTCTTTTTTGCTGCGTTATTCGATGCAGCTGATCGGGGTGTTCATGTTCGAATCATTTTAGACGGGATTTTTCACAGCATGCGCGGAGAGTTGCGTAATATTCCAGATGCCATTGCAGCTCACCCCAATGTGGAATTAAGATATTATGAACCACTCCACCTATTTATGCCATGGACATGGCATAACCGTATGCATGACAAGATCCTTCTTGTCGACAACACATATGGCATTATTGGCGGCCAAAATATTGGTGATAAATACATGGCATCGCAACCCCCAAAAGACTATGTATTCGATCGGGATGTCCTTGTTTACAATACAAACGATAATACGAACAGCACGGTTGTTGAAATGAAACAATATATAGATCAGTTATGGAACCATCCATTCACCAAACCAGAAAAACATGCAAAACGTCAGCATCATGCAAAGGGGCTAAAAGAGCTTTCTCAACTAGCTGAGTTATATCAAAAAGCTCAGGCTCAGAACGATCCTTTTGTTAAAGTGTTGCCAAAGGAATGGGTTCGAGGAGCGCTTCATTCCGACCACGTTGCTTTCATTCACAATCCAATTAAAAGGCTGTATAAAGACCCGATCATGTGGAGAACATTTGTTCATTTCGCCAATCAAGCAAAGTCGAAAGTGTACCTTCAGACGCCATATGCCATTCCTACCAAGAAAATGGAGAAAGCCGTACATCTGTCGATGAATCCAGAAACAGAATGGGTCATGCTGACGAATTCAATCCAACAGACCCCTAACCCTTTGGCTTTCGCGGGATACTTAAGCTCTAAAAAACGGTTGCTTGATACCAGTCTGGCCATATATGAATACGAAGGCCCTTATTCCATACACGGCAAATCATTTGTCATGGATGATTACCTCAGCATGGTTGGTTCGTATAATCTTGATCCCAGATCTGCCTTCCTCAATACCGAATCCGCTGTGGTCATTTCCAGTTCTGCATTCGCCAACCAACTAACAGAGGCTATGGATATCAAACGTGCACATAGTACACTTGCGGTTAAAGGTGAGCATCCAGCAGAATCTACGAATCAGAAAGGCGCTGTTTTCAAACGAATAGCAATCACAGCGTTATCCAAACTTTCTTTTCTCTGGAAATTTATGTTGTAGAAAAAAACCTACAATTTTTTGAGTTGAATTTTTGCTCCAACTCATCAAAGCTAATAGATATTGCTACTTCCACAAATTTCAATTTGGAAAAATCATATTTGTTCACGGAATATTCACTTATGTGGTGGGGTTCATCATCTCTATAATTACGAAGGTAAACAGAGAGGATGAGAGAATTGCCAACGAGCAAGAAGGAACAAATTATTTTCGGCTTAATGATGTGTACAGGAATGGTCCTGGTGATGATGACTTTCAATTTGTGGCACACTGGGATACTTGGCAAGTTGTCCCCGCTTGAGATCTTGTTTCAATTCATATTTTGTTTTGTCATCGCTTTTCTGGTGGAGTCCTTCATTGTTGGCCCAGTAGCGAGAAAAATTGCATTTTCCTTACCTTTTGACAAGTCCAACAAGATCCTTGGTGTGCTGGTCATGTCATTTTTCATGGTGATTGGTATGGTTCTGATCATGTCCTTGTACGGAATGATTTCAGCGTATCTTGCGGACCAATTAAATGGGGTATCCTTACTTGGTACGTACCTTCATACAATTACTCGTAATTTCAGCCTCGCGCTTCCCTATCAATTAATTATTCTGGGGCCGCTCGTACGATATGTATTCGGTAAATTCATCAAGGGCAACGGGCCTGTAATGCCTGCTGTTAACAAAAGTGTGTAATTCGGTTGGCCATAAGTATTTCCTGGGCAATCTTGTGCAAATGAATAGATCGTAATTATAGCGCTAACGAATCGAGGACATCTTATTCGGCCAGTTTCTAAGGGAATGAAAATCTAACGAATCTCAGTGGTGTTATTATGAAAAAAACCTCCAACGAGGCATTTAATTGAAGCTAATTATCTATAATAACGTCTCTAGGATTCGTTAGATTTCAAATATGCAGAAATGGAGGGGGATAGCGTGTGCTAGGTTCGTTAGAACAGAGTAACGCTAAAACAAAATGTCCACCGCCAAAGTCATGGAGGTGGACATCTCAATCCCTATAATTGGTAATCCGACTCTCAGGCTAAGGGCGGATCCATGGCTGTTAAGTCGCTGTATCGACCACATGTTTGTTCTGCCATTGATACGTGATTACACTAATGACAAACAGGCCAATCGCAAAGATGGCAAGCATCCATGCAGACTGATTAACCGCGAGATGATCAAGACTCCATCCTGTAGTCAAAGGAAGAATGGCACCGCCAACCCCACCTGAGGCAATCAAAATGCTAGGTGTGGATTCTTCGGTTCCAGGCAGCAGTTTACTGGCGAAGACAAGAGCAATGGAGAATATCCCTGACATCGCAAGTCCAAGCAGCAAGATGATGAGAAATGCAGACCAGATTTGGTTTGTAAATGGAAATACCATTAACAAGAGAACAGATGCGAGACAGCTGTACAGAACATAGACGCGGTATTGGAATTTCTCTGCGATATATCCGGCGAAGAGTCGTCCCACGGACATGGCAATCCAGAAACAGGTGACACTAAGCGCTGCTCCGGCTTCCTTCATGTTCATTTTCTCAATCAGAATCGCTGGCATGAAGTTCGCAAGACTCATCTCTGTGCCAACATATAGGAAGAAGAACAGAACGAATAATACCAGAAGAGTCCTGTTACGGCCACGATAGGTTGGACTGGGTGTACTTGCAGATGCGGGGTGCATCTCACCCGATGTCCCAGCAGAGTGCGTATTTACGGAAACATGATTTGAACTCTTTCGCTCCAGAAACTTATCGAGTTCACCGAATGATCCTTTCGCCCAGAAAACAAAGGTCAGCGCGGCGCAGATTGCAACAACGAGAAAGGAAAGGCGCCAGTATCCGGCAGCAATCAGACCGCTGGCCATGAGCGGCATGACCATCGCTCCGATCCCGAATAACACTTCCAGTCGACTCATGGCAACGGCCGTATTGTCTTTGATTGCAGCGATGATAATGGTGCCAATAACCGCTTCAACCATTCCGAATCCAAAGCCGGCAGCGGGTGCAATGACGAACATCCAGCCCCATGGTGGCAGCAGCATGTAGAATAATTCTGCTATACAGAGCAACGCTGTGGCGATTAACAGGCCTCCCCTTTTACCAAAGCGTCGGTTCAGCCATGGAGATAACAGTACACCACCCAGGAATCCGGCGAATTGAGCAAAGATCAATGTTCCGCCCTGGCTATAATCTTTGCCGTAATGTTCAAGTGCAACGGGCAGAATGGAACCGAGCACAACGTGGGCAAGTCCAATCAGGAAGTAGGACAGACACCCGATCCAAAGTAATTTTTTCATAAAGAACTCCTTCTACTTATATACATAAATTGAGAATCACAATAAAGCGCAATCTTGAAGACAAAATCTATCATAACAGGACATGTTAAGTTGTGCCATGAATTCCTGATCGATACAAAAGGTTGCAATTTGGTCTATCGTTCGTATATACTGAGACACAACAATTACAGATCGGACCATGCCGTTGAAGAGCATCCAACTCGGAGGCGTTTTCGCCAGGGGAGCGATATTTCCCCAAGTTAACCGGAACCGCCCGTTATCGCGGACCAAGAGGCTGGAAGCAGGATATCCTGATTCAGCAAGTTGGGTGGCACCGCGAGCAGAGCGCTCCTCGTCCCAAGGGATGAGGGCGCTCTTTGCATTTTTACAGCCAAAGGAGACGGTGACCATGTTGGAAATGAAGTGGATTCGTGCACATGCAGATGAGGTTCAGGCAGCAGCAGACGGGAAAAAAATCAAGATTAACATTCGCACATTGCTAGAGCGGGATGAGGAACGCAGAGCGCTTTTGCAGGAATCGGAAGAAGGGCGCAGATTGCGTAATACGTTATCCGCAGACATTGGCAGACTCATGCAAGCCGGTAATCGGGAACAGGCCGAGGGTTTGCGGGCTCAGGTGAAACAGATCAATGAACAGTTGGAACAGGTGGAAGCGAAGCTGGCCCCTGTGCAGGAGGAAGTAACCAGGCTGCAATGGCTGGTACCCAATATCGTATCCCCGGATACCCCGAAAGGCACGTCGGATGCGGATAATGTGGAGCTGCGACGTGTGGGAGAGGTACCATCGTTCGAGTATAACACCAGAGATCACGTGGAACTTGGGGAGTTGCATGATCTGATCGACATTCCTCGTGGAGTTAAGATTGGCGGTACGCGAAGCTATGTATTAAAAGGCGCTGGCCTGTTATTACATCGGGCAGTACAGCAACTTGCGCTGGATCTGCTGCTGAAGCACGGGTTTACACCGATGGAGGTACCGCTGATGGTCAGGGAGGACGCACTGGTGAACACTGGATTCTTCCCAACTGGTCGAGATCAGGTCTATGAACTCGAAGGGGAGAACAAGTGGCTGGTGGGGACTTCTGAAGTGCCGCTGGTCTCGTATTATGCGGATGAGATAGTCGATGTGAAGGAGCCGGTGAAGCTGGCCGCGGTATCGACGTGTTTCCGTAGTGAGGTTGGCTCCGGCGGACGTGATGTACGCGGATTGTACCGTGTGCATCAGTTTGCCAAAGTCGAGCAGGTCATTCTCTGTGCCCCTGATGCGGAAGAATCGGAGCGTATGTTGCAAGAGATTACGGGACACGCTGAGGAATTGCTGCAATTACTGGAACTGCCGTATCGTGTTGTCGCTGTATGTACCGGAGATATGTCGCAGAAAACGTACAAACAGTATGATATCGAGACTTGGATGCCAAGCCGCGATGCATATGGAGAAACGCATTCGTCGTCGAATCTGCATGATTTTCAGGCTCGCCGTTCGAACATTCGTTGCCTGGATGCCGAAGGCAAGTTGGCCTATTGTCACACGCTGAATAATACGGCTGTGGCATCGCCGCGTATCCTGATTCCTTTGCTTGAGAATCATCAGCAGGAGGATGGAAGCATTCGGATTCCGGTAGCCCTGCGGCCCTATATGGGCGGCGCGGAGAGCTTGATTTTGCCAGAGCAGGATGAAGTGAAGTAGAGAGGTTAGGTAACGCTCTAGGAATCAAAAAGGGGATGTTCCACACGTCATGTTGCATGTGACGATGGGCATCCCATTTTCAACTGAAATAGTATTTACATAAACCAAATTCCTACTATCTTGGGCTAGATTCAAAGGTTTTTATAACGATTACACGCTGATCTCATGAATTGTTCCAAAACTCTCACTTACGACATTCAACTTTATGCAATTCGTATCCGATATAATATAATAGAAGTAAAATATTGGATTATGGGAGTTGGGAATTAAAAATGAATAGAATCAAATTGGCGCTTCGAGGCACGCTCGCTCTAATTATGGCATTAACAATATTGGTCCCTTCGTTGGCCTTGGCGGCTACCGGTGACGTGACATCGATTGAAATAACCAATAACAGCCCGCAGAAGATGAGTGTTTCCGAAACAGCTGCGCTTCAGGTGATGGCAACGGTAGAAGGTTTTGATAACAAGCAGGATGTTACCGAAGGTGTAACTTGGTCCACCAGTAATGCAGCAGTCGCGACGATGGTGAAAGGCAAAGTCAAGGCTGTGGCCGCGGGCGAAGCAACGATTTTTGCAGAGGTAGATGGGGCAAAAGCCCAGTTGGTTGTCCAAGTGCAGGAGAAGATCAAAAGCATCAAAGCTTCACCGAAATCCTACAGTTTTGTTAAAGGCAGTGAAAGCACCCTTCCGAAAGTAAGCATCACCCGTGCGAATGGTAAGGAAGAGGATGTGACGTCTGAGATTGTGTGGTCCGTATCCACTTCTTCGGCTGTGCTGGAAAACGGTAAAATCAAAGGGGTTACACCCGGCAGAGTATTGCTGCAAGGCAAATATGGAACAACGATCGTGAAAGTCCCTGTTGCTGTGACGGATGAGATTACTAAAGTTGAGGTCACTCCTGCCACAATGCAGCTGAACATCAAGAAGTCCAAAGCGTTGAAGGTTATCGGCACCTACGCGAATGGCAAAACGATCAACCTATCGAAACAAATCGTATGGACTTCTTCCAATACAAATGTAGCTGTCGTGAAAAATGGAACCGTTAAGACGCTGACCGAGGGACAAGCAACCTTGACAGGAACTTATCAAAATCAGACAATAAAGGCAGAGGTTACCGTTGTACCTTTGCTCAAAAAGCTGATTACAGGCCAGAAAAAACTGGTTTTGTCCCCACAGGGAAGCACAACACTGAGTGTGATGGCCCAGTATGATACGGGTAAAACCACTGTTGTGACGAACAGCGCGGTATGGAGCAGCACAAAGCCGGGCGTAGCGACAGTAACAAATGGCAAGATCGTGGCTGTAAGCAAAGGTAAAACGTCTATCACGGCCAAATGGGGCAACAAAAAAGTGACGATCCCTGTTACGGTAAAATAAATCTTCATATAATAAAGCATCTTGCATGATCCAAAAATTAGTTTCAGTACATGACATCGTTAAAATCATCAATATCATCAAGGTAACAGACAACCAAGGGGCGTAGACATACGCTCCTTTTTTGGATATATAGAAATATGTATCTGAAATGCCTTCTGCTTCAACAACTATTTAAGGGGATTGGATGGGATGAATATGAAAGCTTCGATTATAAGCTCAGACTCTAACTCTAGTGATCTGGCTTACCTGAAATATCTTTTTCTATCCCTAAGTTCCATACTTACATTTCAACGGAGTACTACGATTAAGCGCATGAAGCAACGCACCTATGAAAAATACAGAGAAGGTTATCATTTAAAATGTCTTGGTGAAGGAGGAGATACCTGAATGAAAGTTCCAATGCAGCCGGAAAATTGGCCTGCCTGGGCGACGGAGTCGGTAGAGATTGCTCCGGCCAACCCCAATTGGGATGCGCAGGCTCAGGATGAAATCCGGCAACTCAAATGTCTTCTAGAGCAGTTTAATATCCATCAATTCGAACATATCGGAAGCACGTCCATTCCAGGGTTACCCGCCAAGCCCATTATTGATCTGATGGCAGAGGTACAGTCATGGGACGACATGGATCTGATTGCGGATCAGCTGAATCCGTTGGGCTGGAACTACGTTCCGCCTGAACTGGATGGACGGGAGTACAGACGATTCTGGGTCAGGGTTAAGGATGGCAAGAGAGCTGTACACCTTCATCTTATGCGCCCGGGAGAAGAACGCTGGGATCGTCAAATTCGGTTTCGGGATGTGCTGAGAAAACGCCCAGATCTGGTGGAAGCTTACGCCGTCCTGAAGACAAAGCTTGCTGATGAGAACAAGGAAGATAGGGAATCGTATACCGCTGCCAAAACGCAATTTATTTTACAAGTGCTTGATGAAGGCGTGTGATTGATTGAAAAGCGTGCTTATCAGAGACAGGCTGATCTATTTCTTCGCAGTCATGATGACCATGGCGGCAGGGCTCGCATCCAGACACTATGGTGAACGATTGCCGGGTTGGGTGCATGAACATTTCGGAGATGCATGTTGGGCGGGCATGATTTATTTCGGAGTACGCATGGTGTGGCCTCATCGCAGCTTGGTATGGGCGATGTGTTTGAGCTGTGTATTCAGCTGGATGATTGAGTTCTCACAGTTGATTCAGACGCCTTGGCTGATTGAAATACGTTCAACCGTATTAGGTGCTCTTATTTTGGGACATGGGTTTCTGGTAATTGATCTGATTCGATATACGGTCGGTATTCTGTGCATGGTTGTGGTAGATCGTTATTTCCTGAGAAATAAGATGGCTGGATCATGAACTCAAGTGAATCATGGAGGTGTGCTGAATGAATGTAGAAAAACTTTTTGCCGAATCGCCCGAATTCGAAACACAGCGGTTAAAGCTGAGGCGGCTTGCGATGGATGATCTTGATGAGTATTATGCATTTGCCTCTGATCCCCAAGTGAGTCAGCAAAGCTTGTGGAACTGCCATGAGACAGTGGAGGATTCAATTCAATATATTCAGCGGGTGCTGGATAATTATGAACGGAAAACGGTACATATCTGGGCTTTTGTTTTAAAGGAAACAGGGACCTTGATCGGGAGGGGTGGCATTTTTCATCTCAACGAACCCATGCAGAGTGCTGAACTAGGGTACGCGATAGCCAGCAGTCAATGGGGCAAAGGTCTCGCAGCAGAAGCGATGCAGCCCATTGTGAATTATTGCTTTCGGGAACTGGACTGCAATCGACTGGAAGGGAAATGTAATGCAGGCAATATAGGCTCTACACGCGTAATGGAGAAGCTGGGTATGTCGTACGAAGGTTTACTACGCAAACAGTTGAAGATCAAAGGTGTATTTACGGATCAAAAATTGTACTCCCGTATCCGGGATGATCTATAATACTTCCAATGACACATAGGGTACATCGCAGAAATTGAAGGAGGCGGAACCATGATCTATAGTATTATTTCCCGTTCGTTGTGGGAGCAAGTGTCAAAGGGGACTGAGTATGCACCAGATAGCCTGGAGACAGACGGATTCATTCATTGTTCCACCAAGGAACAGATCCCATGGGTAGCCGGGCAATATTATTCAGGCCGCACGGATCTGTTATTACTTAGTATTGATGAGAAGGCGTTGAAGCCGGAACTGGTGTATGAGGATCTCTACGAATTGAATGAACTATATCCACATATCTATGGAGAGCTCAATCTGGATGCGGTTCGCAAAGTCATTCCATTTGAACCGAATGCAGACGGCACATTTTCATTTCCTGAATAAAATAACATGTGACGCTTCTGTTTGAACATGATCAGGGGAAAACATACTTTTTCGAAGGGTGGTTAACGGATGGATATGAATCAGGTTTTTCTAGAGACAGCGGAGAAACAATTCCTGTATTACAAGCAGCTCGGGGAAAAAGCCATGGCACAACTGGAGTCCGAGCAATTGTTTCAATCCTGGAATGAAGACGCGAACAGCATTGCGGTAATCGTAAAACATCTATGGGGCAATATGCTGTCCCGTTGGACGGATGTACTGACAACAGATGGTGAGAAACCGTGGCGTGAGCGAGATGCTGAATTTGTGAATGATCTTACATCCCGGGAAGAGTTGCTTGCTAAATGGGAAGAAGGCTGGAATTGTCTACTCGAAGCCATTCGTTCGTTTAACCCGGAACAATTGTCTCATATCATATACATTCGCAATGAAGGACACACCGTCATGGAGGCAATTATCCGGCAATTGGCGCATTATCCGTATCATGTCGGACAGATTGTATTTGCCGCGAAAATGCTTAAAGAAACAGCGTGGGACAGTCTCTCCATTCCGAGAAACGGGTCTTCTCAATATAATGGGGGCAAATTTGCCAAGCCGAAGGCACGCAAACATTTTACAGAAGATGAACTTCATATCGAAAAAGGTGAGGAACAACAATGACTCAAATTGCATTGATTCGCCATGGAAGCACAGCGTGGAATAAGGAAAAACGTTCGCAGGGCCAGACGGATAATCCGCTGGATCAGGATGGCAGGGAACAGGCCGTTTTACTTGCTGCGAGACTGGCCGAAGAATCCTGGGATGCCATCTATGCAAGTGACTTGGAACGTGCAAGTGAGACGGCTCGCATCATTGGTGATCGCTTGGGTATTCAGGAGATTCATCTGGACCCTAGACTTCGCGAGATGGGTGGGGGACAGGTCGAAGGAACGACGGAAGAGGAACGGTTAGCCAAGTGGGGAGCGGATTGGAGTACTCTGGATCTGGGACGTGAACTTGCAGATGCAGGGACTGTTCGAGGCAGTGCGGTGCTTGAAGATATTGTACAGCAGCACCCCGATGGAAGAGTGATTGTTGTCAGTCACGGGGCCGTCCTGCGGAATACACTGCGAGGTCTGGTGCCTGAACTGGATATCAGCGTGAAACTGTCCAACACATCCATTACCCGGATCGCCAAGAATGAGAATGCGTGGCAATGCGAACTGTACAATTGCAGCGT
The DNA here is from genome assembly GCF_038002525.1 of Paenibacillus sp. FSL K6-4396. Lineage (NCBI taxonomy): Bacteria > Bacillati > Bacillota > Bacilli > Caryophanales > Paenibacillaceae > Paenibacillus > Paenibacillus sp. FSL K6-4396. Next base: position 489,694 of record NZ_JBBOCR010000001.1, read on the forward strand.
GCATTTGGATTCGTCCAGGGAGTCTTAATAGATGGATGCTCTGACGTTAAAACAAAAATTACAGCATATTCAGTCGTCTAATCATTCCATTGATCACGAGGAACAGCCTTACGCATTGGCACTGCATATGATGAAGCATATTGGTAGTACTGACCCTGTCCTGCGGGATGAATTGATCTATGTTACGTTTGCAACCTGGATTGGACAGGGTGTATTTTCGGAAGATCAGCTAAGGCATGTGTTGCAGTTGGCGCTAGACGATCAGCACCTGTTCTATGGGATTGGAGAGCAGGGAACGGATAGTGTGTTTACGCGGACATTCTCCGTATTGTTACTGCCTCCCATTCTGAATGTGGATCGTCAGCGACCTTTCCTGGACAAAGAGGATATCGCAGGGATTCACCATCGGTTGACTACATATCTGGTATGTGAAAAGGATGTTCGCGGCTACGTCGACGATAAGGGTTGGGCGCATGCCCCGGCACACGCGGCGGACGCAGTTGAAGATCTGGTCCAGTCGCCCTATCTGGAGCAGGCGGATCTGTTGGAACTTCTGCATGCACTCACTGTGAAAATAACCGAATCAAGTGTAGTTTACATCCATGATGAGGATCAGCGAATAGTGCATGCCGTAATGACCATTCTGCGTCGCAATCTGTTGGAACAAAAGGATATTACGGTATGGATCGATACCCTTCATCAAGGAGATCAGGCGGTGAACAGATCACTTCTGGAAACCAGTCATAGGAACCTGAATGTGCGTCTGTTTTTGCAGACACTGTATCTTGCGATACGGACAGAAGAAGACGAGCCGTTTCCGGCGGTTCGTTCACTGGTACTACAGGCACTGGAGAGAGATCAATAACGATACGCTAAACGTGTGGATAAAGGGGGAGATGGCGCATGACCGGATTGACGTATGCATGGACGGAAGAGATTTTATCTCCGCTGGGTGAGACAGCAGTTATCATCCATTGCGGGAATCAATTGTCTGACGCGGTGCAGCGCAGAGTGATGTCTGTATGTGCTTTGCTGGAAAAGAGCACTCTGTCAGCCATGATCGAATGGGTGCCTTCATATACGTCCGTTACAGTATTTTATGATCCGTTCATCTCCCCGTACCCCGAGTTATGCCGCATTCTGCTTCAGCAGTTGAATCAAATGAAGGAATCCGTCCAAGACAAACCCAGAACGGTCACGATTCCCGTATGTTATGGTGGCGAGTGGGGGCCTGATCTGGACTACGTTGCCAGTGAACATGGACTGACCGCAGAGGACGTTATTGCGATTCATACATCCGGGGATTATCTCGTACATATGATAGGATTCGCACCGGGTTTTCCGTATCTCGGCGGGTTGTCTGAACAGATTGCTACGCCCAGACGGGCAACGCCAAGGCTTCGGGTTGAGGCGGGTACAGTAGGTATTGGTGGCAAACAGACGGGAATCTATCCGGTGGATACACCCGGGGGGTGGCAATGTATTGGACGAACGCCACTCCAGTTGTTTCGGCCGGATGAGAACGTACCGAGTTTGCTGGCAGCAGGTGATCGGGTTCGATTTGAACAGATTACGATGCAGGACTATCTGGCGTTGAAGCGGAAGGAGGGCGAACGATGAGTATTGAAGTGATTCGCCCTGGTCTGTTATCTACCGTTCAGGATGAAGGCAGAGCCGGGTATCGCCGATATGGTATTCATCCTGGCGGGGTCATGGACACCTTTGCAGCCAGAGCAGCCAATATGCTTGTGGGCAACTCCCGACATGCGGCAGTGCTGGAGATGACGATGACGGGGCCGGAGCTTCGATTTCAGGAGAGCCAGTTAGTCTCATTATGTGGAGCCGATCTGACGGCAACGGTGGATCATCTGCCTGTACCTTTGTGGCGTCCTGTGCTGGTGCGGGCTGGAAGTGTACTGAAGTTTGGTCAATGTCGTGATGGTTTGCGTGGATATCTGGCGATTGCGGGTGGAATAACTGTGCCTGAAGTGATGGGCAGTCGAAGTACAGACCTTAAGACAGGTCTTGGCGGTGTGGAGGGCCGAGCCTTGCACGTGGGGGATCTGTTATCCAATGGTGAACTTTCTGTCGAAGCGCGAGTATGGATGCAGCGTATGGAGCAGCAGGTAAAGGAGAGTGAGCGGGACCACCGAATATTGGCGCCTGCGTGGCTTTTATCTGAACGTGAAAGACCTGACTATTATGGGCAACCTGTTATTCGTGTGATGGAGAGTAAAGATAGTTCGCTGTTCAGCGAGGCAAGTCTGGGACAATTTTATGCGGAAAAATACGTGATCTCTCCGCAATCCGATCGGATGGGCTATCGCTTGCAAGGCTCCAGACTGGAGCTGAATCAGCCGCTGGATCGGCTGTCTGAAGCTGTTACCTATGGCACGGTGCAGGTGCCACCGGATGGTCAACCCATCATCTTAATGGCAGATCATCAGACGATTGGGGGTTATCCTGTCATTGCACAGGTAGCTCGGGTGGATATGCCAATCCTGGCTCAGGCTAGGCCAGGAACCCAAATTTCTTTTAAAAAGATTACGCATGATCAAGCCGGACAGTTGTATATGGAACAGGAAAACAATATGCAACTCATAGATAAGCTGATACGCAGAAGAATGGCAGAAATGGGGGGAGCTTCATGAATACCTCGAAAACCTTGGATATCAATTGTGATCTGGGCGAAAGTTATGGTATATATCGCACTCTATCCGATGAGGCCATTCTACCCTTGATTACATCAGCCAATATTGCCTGCGGGTTTCATGCAGGAGACCCGGCTACAATGCGGCTGACGGTGGAGAGGGCATTGGAGCATCAGGTTGCGATTGGAGCCCACCCCGGGTTGCCGGATTTGCAAGGGTTTGGCAGAAGACGTATGGACATTACGCCACGGGAAGCATATGACATGGTGGTGTATCAGATCGGTGCATTGGATGCATTTGTGCGTGCAAGTGGAGGGCACATGCATCACGTGAAACCGCATGGAGCTTTATACAATATGGCCGCAGAAGATGCGAAGCTTGCTGAAGCCATTGTGGAGGCGATCTATCAAGTACAGCCTGATCTGTATCTGTATGGTCTGGCGGGCAGTGAGCTGATTCAAGCTGCGGATCGCATTGGTCTGCGCAGTGTAAGTGAAGTATTTGCGGATCGAACCTATGGGTCGGATGGGAAGCTAACCCCTCGTAGCCAAGCTGGAGCCCTCATTGAAGAATCGGGACAAGCCATTGCTCAAGTGCTTCAGATGGTGAAAGACGGCGTGGTTGTATCCACGGATGATACGCTGGTTCCCATTAAGGCAGAGACGGTCTGTATCCACGGTGACGGAGCGAACGCTCTCTCATTTGCTCAAGAGATTCGTCGTGTGTTGGAATCGGAAGGCATTAAGTTATCCCCGCATACCAAGGGATGATACGCCTGTTCAGTAGAACAACAGTGTTATCAGGTTGAATGGATTGAACTTTGGAATTTTGGAATGACAAGGAGTGAATGAACAGAATGAAACCCATACGCAACTCGGCGAAAGCTGTCATTGTGCAGGATGGACGATTGCTGGTCATCCGGCTGGAAGACCAATATGGTACCGCTTATGTGTTCCCAGGTGGAGGACAGGAGAAAGGTGAAGAACTCAAGGATGCGGTCGCCCGCGAATGTCTGGAGGAGATTGGTCAGGCTGTGAACGTGGGAGAGCTGTTACATATCCGGGAGTATATCGGTAAAAATCATGAATTCGCCGAGTGGGATGCAGACATCCACCAGGTTGAATTTTATTTTGCATGCAGCCTGATAGATCCGGAGGCAACCGTTTTTGAAGGCTCCAATCCAGACGACCACCAAGTCGCCGTGGAATGGATTGCGCTGGAAGAGCTGTCTCAGGTTCGTTTATATCCAAAAACTATAGGTGAGCTGCTGCTTAAATCGGATTCTTCATCAATATATCTTGGAGATTTAAATTAGATCACCCATGAAGAAATTTTGCGCTAACCCCTTTATGTAAACACTTTTATAAAGCGATTTGCCGATTTTGTCACGTTTGCGTGCAGGTTCAAGGGATTCACCATAGGTGAGGTGGGTACACTATAAGTACAGGCTTGTTACACAAGCATTTGCATTAAGCTGTCTATAGTAATACGAGAATAATGAGCTGTCATTAAACACGAAGAGGTAGTAACAACTACACTACTCTTTGTACTTTTTATTATCCGCCCTTAATTGGGAGAACAGTAGACGTAGTGGAGGGGACGGAATCGATTCTGAGGAAGCGAAGCGTTCGCCTAAAAGCTTTCTGAAAGAAAGCTACATCGGAAGCATATGCTATCACCGGATTTTCCCTTTGAGAAAAGGGAATCCAAAAAATCCGGGGATAACAGCGATCCAAAGAACGATCCGAACCCGGAACGGCCGTCTACAAGAGTTCTCCTAATAATCCCCCAAACCGAAAGGAGCACTTCCCATGAACCAGACTGAATTGGAACAAAACATTGTAAAAGCATTGGAAAACAACCCTTTTTGCAGCTTCTCCACTGTGGAGAATGGTAAACCAAAATCCCGCTATATGGCGCTTTTCAACGATGGACTGAACATTCATCTGGCAACGAACCGCCGTACACACAAAGTAGAGGAACTGGAGAATAATCCGAATGTTAGCCTACTACTTGGTTATGAGGCTGGTGGTTCCAAGGAAGTCGTTGAGATCGAAGGAACCTGTGAAGTGACCAAGAACGAAGGCTTGCGTGAGCAAGTGTGGAACGACGAACTGAAGGCGTGGTTCGATGGACCTAATGATCCAAACTATGTCATTCTGGACATCACCCCGACTCGTATTGAATATACAGGGAAAGATCATGAACATCATGTGTGGGAACAATAATCCAAATATGAACATAACCTCTGCAAAGTAGCGTCCTTATGCGAAAATATGCGCAGAGTTTAATCCAACCGTGAAAGCCATGAAGGTTTCACGGTTTTTGGTATGGATGAATAAAGCTGAATTGGTTATACATGTAAGACACATGTAATATACGTATTTTAAAGATAATAAGTACGATATACCTACTAAAATGTTGAAAAAAATGTCGAAATCACGCATGATAATGTAAACTTTCCTAGGTATGTGCGGTTAATGTAAAAAATAATGCTTTTCAATGGCTGAACATTGCGTTATGATTTGGAATGTAAACGACAAGCACAGACATAAATAGATGTTCATGTGAGATAAACTTACCTGAAATTCCGATGCATGTCATCAGAGCGTCAGTACGCACAACCCATGAAATCTATCTTTTTTCTGCGCTCTTCGTTTGCCCATTAATGCATGATTCAATGTACATAACCGGGAGGGGTTATTTTGAAAACGAGTAAAAAAGTATTATCAAGCCTGACTGCCGCTTTGGTTGCATTAAACGTGCTTGCGGTGTTTCCGGTACCTGTATCGGCTGCGGATGCTGCCAAAGTTAAACTGCGGATCATGGAGACAACAGACATTCATGACAATCTGATTAACTACGACTATTATTCCGACAAAGAGACAGACCAGTATGGGCTTGCCAAAACAGCTACACTGATCAAAAAAGCGCGTGATGAAGCCAAGAACAGCTTGCTGTTCGACAATGGTGATCTGATTCAGGGTAACCCGCTGGGAGACTATGTTGCGAAGATTGATCCACTGAAAAAGGGTGAGACTCACCCTGTATATAAAGCGATGAATCTGCTCGATTATGATGCAGGTAACATCGGTAACCATGAGTTCAACTATGGTCTGGACTTCCTGGACATGACGCTGGAGGGAGCGAACTTCCCTTACATTAATGCCAATGTTTATGTAGACGATGGTGATGATGATGAGACAAATGACAAGAATTACTTCACACCGTATGAGATTTTGGATAAAAAAGTAACGGATGAGACTGGTAAAGAACATACGATCAAAGTGGGTGTGATCGGATTTGTGCCGCCACAAATCATGCAGTGGGACAGCGCTAACCTTGAAGGCAAAGTCATCGCCAAGGATATTATCGCTACCGCGAAGAAATTCATTCCAAAAATGAAGGCTGAAGGTGCCGACATTATTGTAGCCATTCCTCACTCCGGATTTGAGGATATCCCTCAAACGGATCTGATGGAGAACTCCGTACTGTACCTGAGTCAGGTAGAAGGCATTAATGCCATTCTGTTTGGACATGCTCACAAAGTATTCCCAAGTGCTGATTTTGCCGGCAAAAAAGGGGTAGACCTTGAGAAAGGCACAATCAATGGCGTTCCTGCTGTTGAGCCAGGGTTCTGGGGTGATCACCTGGGGATTATTGATCTGGATCTGGAGCTGGTTGATGGCAAATGGAAAGTGGTGGATTCCAAAACGGAAGCACGCCCAATCTATGACACTGCGAACAAAAAGCCACTGGTAGATGCGGATAAAGACATCATTGATGCGGTTCATGAAGAGCATGAAGGTACATTGGAGTATGTTCGTGGTCCAGTTGGCGAAACGACAGCACCGATCAACAGCTTCTTCGCTCTGGTTCAGGATGATCCATCCATTCAGATCGTAACGAATGCACAGAAATGGTATGTCGAAAAACATATGCAAGGTACGGAGTATGAGAAAATTCCTGTATTGTCCGCAGGTGCACCATTCAAAGCCGGTGGACGTTCAGGCGCTTCGTATTACACGAATATTCCTAAAGGCACCATTGCGATCAAAAACGTTGCTGACCTGTACGTGTATCCAAATACGGTACATGCTGTAATGGTTAACGGCGCAGAACTGAAAGAATGGCTGGAATGGTCTGCAGGCCAGTTCAACCAGATTGACCCGGTCAAAGGTGGACAACAACAACTGATCAACAACGACTTCCCAACGTATAACTTCGATGTTATCGATGGTGTAACGTATCAGATCGATGTGACACAACCAGCCAAGTATGACGGCAAAGCAACCGTTGTAAATGCATCGGCAAGCCGGATCAAGGATCTGAGTTTTAACGGTAAACCGATTGACCCAGCGCAAAAATTCATCGTAGCGACGAATAACTACCGTGCTTCTTCATCCAAGCTGGCTAACCCGGACGGTAAACGTATCGTTCTGGCTGCACCGGATGAGAACCGTCAAGTGATCATCGATTACATCCGTGAAAATAAAACGATTAATCCGGCAGCGGACGGCAACTGGTCCCTGGCACCAATCAAACCATCTGCTGGTGTAACTGCAGCAGCACTTAACGACCTTGAAGTGGTATTCGCATCTTCCCCGGATGCCAAAAATCTGGTAGAAGCGAACCCGGCGATGTCTTTCATTGGTACAAATGATGATGGTTTTGCTGAATACGGCATGAAATTGACTGGAGAAGCAACAACAACTCCGAAACCAGGTTCGGAGCCTGCTCCTACGCCTACAAAGCCAACTAAACCTACGGAGCCGACTACTCCAACCAAACCAACGACCAAGCCACAGCCTGAGAAACCAGCGGGCGGCAAAGTGGTATATGTGGTGAAAAAAGGGGACAACCTGTACCGCATCGGTATGAAATATGGTGTGGACTGGCGCAAGCTGGCAACAGCTAACAAAATCTCGAATGTTCATAACCTGAAAGTTGGACAGAAAATCGTGATTCCCGCTTCTTAAAGTGTAATAAGCTGAGGAGGAGACCGACAGTCATCAGACTGTCGGTCTTTTTTCTGCAAATTTGAATATATTTGTTCCAAGAACCGTCATACAGGAAGTCATCAAAACAGTAGAGATTAATTTTAAGACCCATGATATAATATTTACAAACTTTGGGTATATACAAGTGAACATTAATGGACATGGAATCTAAATTGGCAAGGGGGGTCCTACATGAATTGCAGTGGCTGCAGTCCAATCTATGCTATAGAGGGCCAAGGTACCTTGTACTTGCGTCCCATTTCCCCCGCTTTGCTGGAAGCGCTACAAACGCCGGGAAGACTTATTGAGACGTCGGATGACATGATGTGGATGGATTTTTCGAATCTTGAGACGGTTCAGAGCTTAATAGAAGAGATCGGCGAAATTGATCCGACATTACGTGATTCCCTAACCGTTCAGATTCTGCCTATTTACGAACAGGCTAATGAAGAAAGCTGGATTAGTCTAACCATGCAGGAGTCCCGTTTCAAACATGCGGAGCTTGTTTCCATTATTCTGGAGCATCAATTCAGCAGTCATATGCAACCCATCGTTGATGCATCGGAGCAGATTATCGGATATGAGTTTTTGCTTCGTCCTGCTGAGAATGGAAAATCCTTCAGTTCCTATGAATTATTTGAAGTTGCGCGTGAGACCGGACTACATTCTTTTCTGGATCGATTGGCGCGTATTACTGCTATTGAGACCAGTGCCCTTTTTCTGCCGCATGGTGTCAAACGCTTCGTAAATTTCCTGCCTTCCTCCATATACAATCCTGAATATTGTCTGACACATACGTTTGAAGCGATTGAACGCCTTTCGCTGGACCCTAAAGATTTTGTGTTTGAAGTCGTGGAAACAGAGCAGATTCAGCATATGCCCATTTTACAGCAAATATTTGAGGTATATCGTTCCCGTGGAATGTCGGTTGCACTGGATGATGTGGGTGCCGGATATTCGACAATAGAGTTGATGAATCGGTTAGAACCGGATTTTGTCAAAATAGATCGAAGTCTTATTGACCGTTGTGATCAGGATTCGACCAAACAACAGCAAATTCTTCACATTGTTGAGATGTCGAGTCGATTTGGAGGGCAAGTTCTTGCCGAGGGGATCGAACGGATGGAAGAGTTTGAATTCTGTCGTTCCATAGGTATTGAGCTTGCACAGGGCTACTATTTTGGTAAACCCTCGGCACAACCCCCAGGCGGTCCGTACTCTAATACTTCATCTAATTCATGGAATAATTAGTAACCTGTATCTTGTACAAGTCGCTTCTGATCAGAGGTGGCTTGTTTGGCGTGCCTGCACATTTTTCACTCAAATAAAAACCCTCATTTAGCCGATATATAAGATAAGCCTTTTAGATTGATCCATACATACAAAGAAAGAGGGCATTTTTACATTTTGAGGGGGAGAAAGACATGAGTGAAACTCAGGATAATAAACCAATGAAAGCAGCGAAACCTGCCAAACCAAAACATAATCAAAATAAAAAGAAGAAGAAAAAGAAAGGTTTCGTCTGGAATATAAGGAACAAACTATTGGTCTCCTTCCTGGCCGTTCTGCTCCTGCCAAGCTTGGCGATCGGCTTGATCACACTAAGGATGGCTGAAGATGGCGTACAAGGACAATTAGTGGATAGTGCCAAGCAAAGTGTGAGCACTGCCAATACCATTGTAGAAAGCCAAGTGAATTATAAGATCCATGATATTAACTATTTCGGGGATGCCCTTGATCCGGGCTTGGTCAAAGGGGAGAACGATAGTCCAGAGCTTCAGTTGAAGCTGGAGCAATATCTGGGCTTGCATCCCGATGCCATGAACATTTTTGTAGGAACAACGGAAGGAGTCATGGTTCGGGGTAAAGCAACAGCAAGCAGTACGCGGGGAGATGCATATGATCCTAGGGAGCGGGAGTGGTACAAACTAGCGATGGAAAAGCCGGGTACAGCCGTTGTATCCGCTGTGTCTGTTAATACCGATGGCGTTGCCGTTGTATTTATCTCCAAAACATTAAAGGACCAATCCGGTGTTGTCGGTTTGTCTCTGGATCTAACAGACCTGCAAGAGCAAGCATCCATTAAGGTGGGTAAAGAAGGCTACGTCATTATTTTGGATGCAAACAAAAATTATGTCGTATCGCCTGTAGCAGATGCAGGTACACAGGAAGCTAGTGGTTTGCTGGATGAAATGTATGAGGGTAAAGAAGGTCAATTCGATTATGTATTCAATGAGCAACCGAAAACGATGATCTTTGCTACCAATGAAGCAACGGGCTGGAAAATTGCCGGAACGATGTCTAAAAGTGAAATAACCAATGCGAGCAAGGACATTCGCATGATTACATTTGTAGTGATCCTGGCGGCCACGTTCCTTACGCTCATCTTCATAATCTGGTTTACACGCTCCATGCTGCGTCCAATCAAACGACTTCAGGAATCGGCCAGAGCGGTAAGTAAAGGCGACTTGACCGTGAAAATGGAAACTGGGCGTAAAGATGAAGTCGGGGAACTGGCAAAATATTTTGAACGTATGGTCGATAACCTGCGAATGATGATTCTTGGTGTACAAGAAACGACAGAGCAGGTATCTGCTTCTTCTCAAGAGTTGTCTGCCAGTGCAGAACAAACCACCAAAGCGATTGAACATTCAACACAGGCCATTCAGGAACTGGCTGAAGGTGCAGAGCAGCAGGTAAACAGCGTGAAAGATGGATCGGGACAGATGAGCCGAATGGCAGAAGATGTTCGCATGATGTCCGAGCGTGTGCAATCGATTACGGCGAATATGCGGAATACGTCCGGAGCGGCTTCTTCTGGGAATGAGGCAGCAGGACAGGCTGTGGAGCAGATGAACAGTATCCAGGAAACGGTGGAGCAGCTGGGAACGGTGGTTCAATCTCTGAATGCCCGTTCCGTTGAAATTGGTAGCATGGTTGATGTCATTGCATCCATCTCGAAACAAACGAACTTGCTCGCATTAAATGCTTCTATTGAAGCGGCAAGAGCGGGGGATGCGGGTCGTGGGTTTGCAGTTGTAGCCGGTGAGGTACGCAAACTGGCAGAAGAATCCGGAAGTTCGGCAGCGCAGATTGGTGAGGTGGTTCATAATATCCGTCAGGACATGGATGCCGCTCTAATCGCCATGAATGCGGCTCAGACTCGGGTAGGAGAAGGAATTCAGGCTGTGAATACGTCAGGACAATCCTTTGCTCAGATTCGGGAGGCGGTGGAAGATGCTGTTCATACATTGGATGACTTGTCCGCAACAACGAAACAACTGGAGAGTGGTGCATCCCACGTTGCCAAGGCGATGAGTGATATTTCGAATGTGACCCAGGAATCGGCTGCGAATACAGAATCCGTGTCTGCATCTTCGCAAGAACAACTGGCATCGGTAGAAGAGATCGCATCATCCTCGGCACATTTGAACAGTATGGCGGAACAATTGCAGGGATTGCTTGGCATGTTCAAGATGGTGGAGGATACGCCGAAGGATAAGGGCAAAGAATAAATTCCAGCATTTTAGCAACATAATTTACCACAACTTTTATATGATAGAAGAAAATAAAGATAGACAATGTTCCTGTAGCCCTGTATAAATATATCGTCTGGTTATTCTGCGCGTATAGCGGTGTAATCTTACAAAACAAGATCGAATTAACGAAATAATATATGGATACAGGGTACAGCAGGAGGCTCTATGGTATACGTAGCAATACTGATTTTTGTAGTAACAATCACCTTGGTAATCTGGCAACCTCGTGGATTGGGGATCGGTTGGACTGCATCGGGTGGGGCATTGGTTGCCTTGCTATGCGGGGTCGTCAGCTTGAACGATGCCTCGGATGTAGCATCCATTGTATGGAATGCAACGCTGGCCTTTGTTGGCATTATTATGATTTCTCTCATTCTCGACGAGACGGGTTTCTTTGAATGGGCTGCCCTTCATATGGCAAGGCTGGCTGGAGGAGACGGTCGCAGACTGTTCTTCTACTCCATTCTGCTGGGAGCCGCAGTATCTGCCCTGTTCGCCAATGATGGTGCCGCGCTCATCCTGACGCCAATTGTACTGGCGATGGTGCGGGCATTAAAGTTTGATGAGCGTATGGTACTGGCTTTTGTAATGGCGAGTGGATTTATCGCGGATACTACATCGTTGCCGCTGGTCGTCAGCAATTTAGTTAACATTGTGTCTGCCGATTTCTTTGGCATTACATTTGTAGAGTATGCGGTACGCATGGCCGTGCCGAATCTGATCTCGATTGTAGCGAGTACGGGGATGTTATTCTTGTTTTATCGCAAAAGCATACCCCAGCGCTACGACATCTCTCTGGCACGCGATCCGAAGGAAGCAATACGTGATCCACGGATGTTCCGAATTGCCTGGTTCATGCTTGGGCTGTTATTGGTGGCTTACGCATCCAGTGAGTTTCTGCCGATTCCCGTGTCGGTGATCGTGGGCTCCGTTGCGCTGCTGTTCGCTTTACTGGCACGCAAGAGCGAGGCTGTTGATCTGAAACGGGTCATTAAGGAAGCGCCATGGTCAATTGTGGTGTTCTCCGTGGGCATGTATATCGTCGTATATGGACTGCGGAATGCAGGGTTAACGGATCATCTGAGCCGCTGGCTGGATGCCATAGCAGAGCATGGTCTGCTGGCTGCTTCGCTCGGAATGGGCATCATAGCGGCCGTATTGTCATCGGTCATGAACAACCTGCCTACCGTATTGATTAACCTGCTAGCCATCCAGGGCGCGCATACCGAAGGTATCATTCAGGAAGCATTGATCTATGCCAATGTCATTGGTTCCGACCTGGGCCCCAAAATGACTCCGATTGGATCACTTGCCACATTGCTGTGGCTGCACGTGTTATCCCGCAAAGGTGTGAAGATTACATGGGGGTATTATTTCAAGGTAGGCATCATCCTGACGATTCCAACATTATTAATTACCCTAGCTGGATTGGCATTGTGGTTATGGATTCTAGGTTAGTTTAATTAGATTTTACATTAAGTATCAATAAGATAATTCTATTGTAATGTAAAAGGCTGCTCTCACAGCTGGTGCTACGCACTGGCAGCGAGGCAGTTTTTTTCTGCTTTTGTACCTTCTATAGAAGAAACAGATTTTCTTTCTCTATTAAAGAATCAACAAAGTATTTACACAAGGCCAGCCTTTTATAGGGCTGGCCTTCTTTGCCTACTTCCCAGGCAGGAGATGGAAATGCCTGAGATCCAACGAGCGCTGACACAGCGAAGGGAACGGAACGATTGTGGAAAATCGAAGCGTTCGCCTTTATCCCCGGATGTATTCCTTGGAAAAAGTAAATCATATAAATCCGGGGATAACAGCGATTGAAACAACGTCCGTTACCGAAGCGCCCACTTCAGCGCAATTTGTCTCAAATGATTTTCAATATACAGCCGATATTTTTAACATTGCGTTTACAAAACACTGATTTTAAGATGACATACCGAAACTACAATGAGTAAAGAGTTGATGGTGAACAAACAAATTCACAAAACGCCATCACTACATTGGGGGAGGAAAACAAAACATGTTTAAAAAGTTGCCGTTTATTTTGATGACCTTAACGTTCGTACTGGTGCTCGCTGCATGCGGATCGAAAAATGACGCGGGTACAGAGGGTGCTGCAAGCAATGGATCAGGGGAAGCTGCTGCTGAGCTTAGCGGTAACATTCTGGCAGTCGGATCGACAGCATTGTTACCTCTGGTAGAACAAGCTGGACAGAAATTTATGGCAGTTGATGAATATAAGAACGTAACGGTTCAAGTTCAAGGTGGCGGTAGTGGTACTGGTTTGACACAAGTATCTGACGGACAAGCTACAATCGGTAACTCTGATGTATTCGCAGAAGAGAAACTGGAGGACGAAGCCAAAGTAAAAGAACTGGTTGACCATCAAGTAGCCGTAGTAGCTATGGCTCCAGTTAGTAACAAAGATGCAGGTGTAGCAGATTTGACGAAACAACAACTAGTCGACATTTTCTCCGGTAAAGTAACGAACTGGAAAGACGTTGGTGGCGCGGATAAAGCAATCGTTATTGTAAACCGTCCAAGTAGTTCCGGTACTCGTGCAACGTTCGAGAAGTATGCATTGGGTGCAAAAATGGGTGATATCCAAGGTTCGATTCAAGAAGATTCTTCTGGTAACGTAAAAAAATTGGTAGCTGAAACGCCAGGTGCTATTGGTTACCTTGCCCTGTCTTACTTGGATGACAGCTTGCAAGTGTTGAAATACGAAGGTGTAGAAGCAACAGTTGAGAACGTAGAAGCAGGAACTTATCCGGTGTGGGCTTACGAGCACATGTACACCAAAGGTGAGCCGGATGCAGCAACAAAAGCGTTCCTGGACTACATCCTGAGTGACGAAATTCAACAAAACGACGTGACAGAACTTGGATACATTCCAATGTCAGGCATGAAAGTAAAACGCGATGCAGCAGGTAATGTGGTTCAATAATCTTTGAACTTGCGCATACAGCGAAAGAGGCGGACTCAGGTCCCGCCTCTTTACGCGGTTTGCTCTGAAATAATCCCATATTTTGCATTAATTCTACTATAGAAGGATGGTTGTTATGGAACAGACCGAAGGGGGAACGGTAATGAATAACAAGTTGAAGCCGCGCCGGCCCTTAAAAGAAAAACATTATTGGGAAGAGTGGACGGGACGGATCTATACGTCGATTTGTGTCGTTTTCCTGATCGTTGTCATGTTTTCCATTGTTTATTTTGTAGCGTCCAAGGGACTGTCCACATTTTTCCAAAATGGAATAAGCATAAGTGAATTCCTTGGTGGAAAGACGTGGAATCCAACTGGAGAACCTGCGTTCTACGGGGCATTGCCGTTCATTACAGGTTCTTTCATTACAACCTTGCTTGCAGCATTGATCGCTAGTCCACTGGGCCTGTGTGCAGCACTCTTCATGACAGAGATTGTACCGGGTAAAGGGAAAAAGATATTGCAACCGGCGATTGAGCTTTTGTCTGGAATTCCGTCTGTTGTGTACGGATTTATCGGTCTGAGTGTCATCGTACCTTTGCTGCGCAGTATCTTTGGTGGAACAGGCGTCGGGATTGCAGCCGGATGTCTTGTTCTCGCGGTAATGATTCTTCCTACGGTAACAAGTATTATGGCAGATGCGTTGTCCGCGTTGCCAAAAGGATTGCGTGAATCCTCTTACGCACTGGGTGCCACTCGCTGGCAAACCATCTACCGTGTCATCATTCCAACGACTTTGCCAGCTTTGTTGACAGGTGTCGTTTTGGGTATGGCCCGTGCTTTTGGTGAGGCCCTTGCTGTGCAGATGGTTATCGGTAATGCACCGCATGTTCCAACATCCTTGCTCGAATCGGCTTCAACATTAACAAGTGTAATTACACTCAGCATGGGTAACACCACGATGGGTTCTGTTCATAACAATGCACTGTGGAGTATGGCGCTTGTCCTGCTGGTGATGACATTTGTCTTCGTCATTCTGGTTCGCCTGCTTGAAAGGAGGAACCGGGTATGAAAATGAAGGCAAAGACGGTAGATAAAATTGCAACATCCGTTATCGTTGTATTGGCCCTGTTCATTGTTATTATATTGCTCGGTCTGCTTGGCTTCATCATGTATAGAGGCATTGGACATATTAGCTGGAACTTCCTGACGAGCGCACCCCAGTTGCTTAAAGGTGGCGGCGGGATTGGTCCACAGCTCTTTAACTCCATATTCTTGCTTCTCCTGACATTGATTGTGACCATCCCACTCGGATGGGGCGGCGGAATTTACATGGCGGAATACGCCAAACCAGGCAAGATTACCAGCTTCATTCGTCTGGTCGTTGAAGTGTTGTCCTCATTCCCATCCATCGTTATCGGTTTGTTTGGTCTCTTGTTGCTAGTCAATCAATTTGGTCTTGGTTTCTCCCTGATCTCAGGTGCCTTGGCTCTGGCGATCTTTAACTTGCCACTGATGGTGCGGACAACGGAGCAGGCCTTCCGGGCCGTTCCGAAGGAACAGAAGGAAGCAGGTCTGGCGCTTGGGCTGTCCAAGTGGAAAATCATTACTTCCATTCTGTTGCCTGTAGCATTACCGAGCTTGATTACGGGTACGATCCTGGCATCGGGCCGGATCTTCGGTGAGGCAGCCGCATTGATGTTCACCGCAGGTATGAGTAGTCCACCACTGGACTTTACGGATTGGAATCCGACAAGTCCAAGATCACCACTTAATCCTTTCCGTCCGGCAGAGACACTTGCTGTCCATATCTGGAAAGTGAATAGTGAAGGTATTGGGCCAGATTCCAAAGAAGTGGCAGCAGGGGCATCTGCCGTGCTTGTCATTCTCGTGCTGGCGTTCAATCTAAGTGCACGCTGGATCGGTCGGGTTGTATTCCGCCGCATGACAGCTTCGAAATAAGGAGGAACCAACATGGCCATACCTTTTGGTACGGAACAGTTAAGCATATATTATGGACATTTCCAGGCGGTCAAACAGATTAGCCTGACGTTTCCTGAAGCAAGCGTAACGGCTCTTATCGGGCCGTCTGGCTGCGGTAAATCCACGTTCCTCCGGTCGCTGAACCGGATGAACGACGAGATTGCCGGTTCCCGTACAGAGGGACATATCTGGATGGACGGTAACGATCTGAATGAGCCTGGAACCGATGTAATCAAGCTTCGCCAGAAGATTGGCATGGTGTGGCAGAAGCCGAACCCTTTTCATAAGTCCATCTACAACAATATCGCGTTTGGCCCCCGCTACCGCGGTACGAAGAGTAAGAAGGCACTGGATGAAATTGTGGAAAAAAGCTTGCGCCGTGCTGCGCTCTGGGACGAAGTGAAAGACAGACTGCATGAGTCAGCTCTGTCTCTCTCTGGCGGACAACAGCAGCGCCTATGTATCGCTCGCGCTTTGTCTGTTGAACCACAGATTCTGCTGCTCGATGAGCCGGCATCTGCACTTGACCCGGTATCTACGGGTAAAGTTGAAGAGTTGATTACCGAACTCAAGAAGGAGCTGCGGATTGTTATTGTTACCCATAACATGCAGCAGGCGGCACGCATCTCGGATTACACAGCTTATTTCTATCTGGGAAGCATGATTGAGCATGGGGATACAGAGCATATTTTCACGAACCCGGACAATCGTCTGACGCAAGAATACATTATGGGTCGTTTTGGTTAATTGGATCATGGAGTGTCACATAGAGCAATAGACAGAGAAATTGAGAAATAAATAGAGACAAAAGAAAGCACAATGCCTGGACGGTTGTTCGGGGGTTGTGCTTTTTTAATTTATAATTTTATTAGAATTTTCTGTATGTGACATAAACATTATGCTACGATATTTAGTAATAAGAGAGCGTTTACATTACTTTGAAGGAGATGTTGATAATCACTACGGATCAGATGTCTTACGACCATATGGCAGCTCAGATTATACAGAACTACACTATTGAGAAACCTGTCGTTTCCTATATTCGTCACAACGAGAATCTGACGTATCATGTCGTTGATGAAGCAAGCGGGCAGAAGTATCTGCTCCGTATCCATCAAGCCGCATATGCAAGTATGACAGGCATTCAGCATACACCTCCTGCGCTGGAGGCAGAGATGAATCTGCTTCATGAGTTAAATGCAACGACAGCATTGCGCGTGCAACATCCAGTACGCAACGCATCCGGTGAATGGGTCACGGTATGGACAAGTGAGGCAGGGAAAGAGATCTGCTGTACAGTACTGGAGTGGATTGAGGGCAGGGACATCCAGCAGGGAGAACGTCTGACAACAGAGCAGATCTATGATCTTGGGGCACAACTGCAGATGCTTCATCAATATGGGCGTGAGCAGAATCAGACAGATCGAACAAAGGTGCGGCCGGCATATGGCAACATTCATGAGAACTTGGTCATGCTAGGGCAGCAAGAGGAAGGTGTCCGACTGGGGATTTTTACAACGGAAGACTTCGATCTGCTTCGTGAGACGTTTGAGAACATTAATGAGCAGCTAGAAACATACCCGCAGCACGCGGAGACATGGGGAATCATTCATGGGGATATTACTCGCAACAATCTGCTGATCACGGATCAGGGGATGTCCATGATTGATTTTTGTCTACACGGTTATGGTTATTATCTTTTCGATGCCGGAGGGGCAGCGCTTATGTTCAATCGGGAGGAACGTGACATATTCTTATCAGGTTATACCAAACAGATCGCACCACTGACGGATCGTGATATCCGATTAATGGAAGGGTTCATGTTGATCTTTACACTTGGTTATTATGCTTTTCAGATGGGGAACGAGTCTAGGCACGAGTGGATGAAAGATCGCATGCCGAAGTTATGCAGCAAGTATTGCAGACCTTATGTACAGAACGAGAGTATCTTCTACGAACTGTGAATTAGGGTGTGCAGATCAGGATAGGCCACGAACAGTGTGGTTCAAATATTATGGTTGCCTGAATACCCGAACAGTTTCGTGGACAATATCATAAATAGTAGTAAGCGCTTTATGAATTGAAGGAAAATGAAATAAGCTGTTTAAAAGTTCTCTTTATCGAATTAATGTAATGAAAGCTGACAAAATATTCTGGTTTTCATCGGTTCAATCGAAAATGAGGGAAATACATCCAAAGAAATCGTTAAGTTTGTTGACACTGATCTTCCGGTCGATTAATCTTAATGAAGAAGAAATGAACGATTTCCATTACTGTTCTGACATACGCTCAGAATGGTTCCATACAGCGGATGATAACGAGCGGGAGAGACCTGAGTTAGCCGAGCAATGGCTAGTCTTCAGGCACCGAAGGAGCAAGCTGCTGCGCACCCGGCGCAGCGGTTAATCTCTCAGGTAAATGTACCATCGTTGGACGCAACTCTGGAGAGTGCGCGAACTGCGCCACCCAAGGGGTATATGATCAGTCAGCCTGGTGACCTTGTCTGCAATTGCAGGGCATGCACCTTGTCGTGAGACACTGCTGATCGTGAAACTCTCAGGTATCGAGGACAGAGAGAGGGCCTGTGGCCTTCTTCTGTCCTTTTTTGATGTCATCATTCAGTAATAAAGGAACATTATGGCATGGGATCTGGATGAAAATGACGAATACAATTGGAGGGTTATAAGGTGCGATTTAAAGATGTTTTCTCAATTATTGGTCCGTCGATGACGGGGCCTTCAAGTTCACATACAGCTGGAGCGGCAAGGTTAGGGAGAATTGCTCGACAGTGGCTAGGATGTACGCCAGATCGTGCCCGGTTGACACTATACGGTTCATTTGCTGACACGTATCAGGGGCACGGAACAGATCTGGCACTGATCGGCGGTTTGCTGGATTATGTCACAGACGATCCGCGTATTCCGGATGCAGAGCAATACGCAGAGGAAGCGGGCATGGAGGTTGAGTTTTATACAAGTGGCCTGCCTGCTCCTCATCCGAATACGGTCAAAATTGAGTTGTGGCATGAAGAACGTGCCTGCTCCTTGATTGGTGCATCTATTGGTGGTGGAAGCGTATCGGTGCATTCGATGAATGATTTTCGTGTTCAGATTAGTGGTGAGTTTCCGACACTCGTTCTGCGACATGCGGACAAAGCAGGAGTGCTTGCCTCGGTAACGTCCACGATCAGTTCATCCGGGGTTAACATCGGGTATATGCAGGTGGACCGCAAAGCCCGTGATGGCGAAGCGCTGACCGCGATGGAAATGGATGGTGTGCCTAATCCTGATATGCTCAAGCGCCTGAAGGAGCTGGATCATGTACTGGATATTCGTGTCATCGATTTGAAGAGAGGAGTTGATTCGGATGCGATTTAAACATTTACACGAACTGAATACGATCTGTACAGCGGAATCCAAAACGATTGCTCAGCTGATGATCGAGGAGCAAGTTCAGGAGACCAATACACCGGAAGCGGATGTTGTGAAACAGATGTCTGAATATTATCAGGTGATGAAGGAAGCGGTACGTAAAGGGTTAACGGAAGATACAACATCACGCAGTGGATTAACGGGTGGAGACGGTAAAAGAATGGCCGAGTACATTCGCAAGGGTGAGACTTGCTCAGGAGATGCTTCCGCACTTGCCATGGCGTATGCCCTGTGTGTATCTGAAGTGAATGCCTCGATGGGGCGGATTGTGGCAACACCAACAGCCGGTTCCTGCGGCATTATCCCTGGTGTTTTTATTAGCTCACAGGAGCGATTTGGCTGGACGGACGAACATTTGGTGAACGGATTGTTCTGTGCGGGAGCGATTGGTTATGTTATTGCGAACAATTCATTTATCTCTGGTGCCGAGGGTGGCTGTCAGGCGGAAGTGGGTTCCGCGATTGGCATGGCTGCGGGTGCCATGGTTGAACTGCGTGGAGGTACACCGGAACAGGTCGTTCATGCGGTTGGCCTAGCATTAAAAAATACACTGGGCCTTATCTGCGATCCAGTTGCAGGCCTCGTTGAGATCCCGTGCATCGTCCGTAACGGACTGGGTGCAGTTACGGCGCTGGCTGCGGCTGACATGGCACTGGCCGGAGTGCGTAGTGCTATTCCGTCAGATGAAGTCATCGACGTTATGCTGGAAGTAGGCAGTGCGATGCCGAGCCGCCACCGGGAGACGGCCCAAGGCGGACTGGCCCAGACACCAACGGGCCGTAAAATGATGCAAAAGCTGGCTAAACCGAAGGCAAAGCGTGCAGAGCCTGAGCAGGAGTCGAAGCCAGCGGATTCTGACACAATTACAAGTGGTACGGATAATGCTCAAGTGCACACGGACCCTCAGGCTTAAGCTGAACGGGACCACTGAGATATAACCAGGGACATTATGATGTATAACGGCGAATACAAAACAAGCGTCCGCGAACCTGAATCCGGGTTCTGCAGGACGCTTGTTTATGCTGCCAGATGAAGCGAAGATAGGCTACTTAGATATGGCTCAGAAGTATGTGTATTATAACTCTAGTCCGGGCTCACAGCCGTACTCAGTACGGCATATCCATATGCGGGCAGTTCAATGGCGAGCACGCCATCTTCCTTGGCGGTACGATGGTTTCCACCGAATAGCTCGGTCCATTCCCCGTCACCGGCCTCCAGTTCGACAATAGCCGTCTCTTCGGATCGATTGAACAGAACCAGAATGCGTTCCTCCTCATTTTGCCGCTCAAATACCAGTTGGCTGCCATCGGTACGAGCCTGCAGGAAACGAACGGTGCCTTCTGCACGCAGGGCAGGATGAGCATGACGCAGGGAGATCAGTTTCTGATAAAAGTCGAACAGTTCTCGGTCCTGCTTCGCTTCATCCCATTCCATGCATTTACGGCAGCCCGGATCATGTTCGCCGTCCATGCCAATCTCGTCTCCGTAATAGATGCACGGCGCGCCCATGTAACTGAACTGGAATAATGCAGCCAGCTTCATCTTGCGCTGGTCTCCTTCACACAGCGTGAGCAGTCGCGGGGTATCGTGACTGTCCAGCAAGTTAAACGCCACTTCGCTGGCCTGAAGCGGATAACGGGATAATTGTCGACCGATGGAGTTCGCGAACTGTTCGGCGTGCATTGTATTTTTCACAAAGAAGGCATTTACGGCATCGGTAAACGGATAGTTCATGGACGCATCGAACTGGTCGCCTTGCAGCCAGGAGGAAGACTCGTTCCATACTTCGCCCAGAATGTAGGCATCCGGATTAGCGGCTTTGACCACACGGCGGAAATCACGCCAGAAGGCATCATCCACTTCGTCTGCAACATCCAGCCGCCATCCGTCCGCGCCCACTTCCTTGATCCAATACTCGGCAACCTTCAGCAGATAGTCCTTAACCTCGGCATTCTCTGTATTCAGCTTTGGCATGTGCGCTTCGAATCCGAAGGTCTCATACGTAGGAATGCCGTCCTTCACGTCCAGCGGGTATTCGTGTACATGGAACCAGTCCTTGTATTTGGATTGTTCTCCGTTCTTCTGTACATCCACAAACGGCGCATACGTCTTCCCGGAATGGTTGAACACAGCATCCAGCAATACGCGAATTCCACGTGCATGGCACAGCTCGACCAGTCGTTTCACGGTATCTGCGTCACCAAAGTGCCGATCTACCCGCAGGTAGTCTTCAGTATCGTATTTGTGATTGGTGGTAGCTTCAAAGATGGGGGTGAAGTAGATCGCATTAATGCCCAGATCACTGATGTAATCCAGATGGTCGATCACGCCCTGAAGGTCACCACCGAAGAAATTGAAGGGTGTCGGCTCGCCGCCCCACGGTTCCACCTTTTCCGGACTAATATCCGGGTTGCCGTTCGCGAATCGTTCAGGGAAAATCTGATAGAACACCGCATCCTTAACCCATGCAGGGGGTGTGAATACAGCTCCGGCATGAATATAAGGGAACTGGAACATACGACCCGGATCGTCCGGTTCTTCTTCCTGGAAGTCCGTCTCGGTCATCCAGATCTGTTCGTCTCCGTTTTTCAGCAAAAAAGAGTACTTCAGTCGGTGGTAGGGAGGTTTCACCTCGCCCTCGAAGTAATCGAACATCGAGTCAGAAGTGAACTTTGTTAAGGGGACCAGCGCTTTGGTTGCATCCCACGTATATTTGTCTCCGGTCAGGGCATGTACCTCAGTCAGATCATTCTTTTTGGCGCGCAGGCGCAGATGGATTGTATCTTGGTCATAGGCATAGGCCCAGTTTCGTTTCGGTTGATGATAGATGGCTTCCAGCAGCATAATGAATTTCCTCCCGTCAGGTGTAGGTATAATATGTACTTGGTAGATTTGATTGATATAACATTCCCCACGTTAATGGATAAGCTATAATTAGAATGTGTGGTAACGTAAAGGAATTCAATATGGTTTCAACAAGATATGAATCCATCTGTTATAGACAGCTTTTATTATGATGATGCTCAGATATATCATTAACCCAATGGGGGCAGAAAGGAAACGACTATTCGAATGAAAACCAAACTGTTATATATTGAAGATGATACGGAAATTGCGACTTGGGTCAGAGCCGATCTGGAGGAGCGCGGTTATGAGGTGGTATGGCTCGGCAGTGGTGAAGGTGCAGCGGAGGCTGCTGTCGGTTGCTCACTCATTATTCTGGATGTCATGCTGCCCGGGCTGGATGGATTTACGGTGGGCCAGCGACTGAAAAAAGAACATCCCGCGGTGCCCATTGTCATGCTCTCGGCCAGAACGTCCATTGACGACAAGTTGCATGGTCTCGATTTTGCCGATGACTATGTAACAAAACCATTTCACCCCGATGAACTGGCTGCCCGGATTGAGGTCCAACTGCGTAAGGCGGGAACTGCGGTCTCATCGGATACAGCTCTGAAGCTGGATCATCTCTCCATCTATGAGAAGGATAACCGCATCGTCAATGAGGAGACGGGGGATGAGATTGTTTTATCGGGAAAACAGTTCCACATCTTCGCCTACCTGCTACGACATATGGGCATGATTCGAACCAAAGAGCAGATCTATGAAGCCGTCTGGAACGAGCCCTATCTGGATGGAGACAAGACTTTGATGGTACATATTCGACATCTACGTGAGAAGCTGGAACTTGATCCGGCCAATCCGGTAATTATTCAGACAGTCCGCGGTGTGGGATATCGCGTGAAGAAGCCATGATCCGGCGGTTCCGAGAACGGAAGACGATGAAGTCAGAACGGAAGGGAGAACGAAGCGCGGGTCAAAAGCAGTCTGGGCGGCGCAAGCTACGCTTCGGGCGGTCCTTGATGTCCAGATATATCATCCTGATTCTAGCGGCAGTATTATTCGTGCCCGTCGTTCTTCCGATTATATCCATCCTATATGTTGTCGTAGTGAATAACACGAACACGAATCAAGCGGCACCCTATGGTGACGTTACTCGGATTAGTAACCTCTGGTCGCGTGAAGCAGAGAACCTGAATGGTGCTTCAGATGAGGAGGTTAAGGCCCGTTTGGAGCAATTACATGCATCGTATCCCAAGTCTTCCATGTATCGTGTGAATGCGAGCGGTGAGACCCTCTTCATTATCGGTGGTGAGGATGTAAACATTCAGAAATCCACATCCCCGGATGGCAGGACAGACACGACATTGAGATGGTCACTGGACACCGGGCAAACGGCAGAGACTCGAATTCCGGCCATATGGAATGTGAGCAACACGGTGCAATTCATGAAAGAAGCATCCTTTCGCGATCCGCTAACCGTAGTTACATACATCGGCGGAGGTGAAAAGGACAAGGGGCAGGGCTTCATGGTCATTGAAGTGCCGCGATCACTTCTGCAAATGAATCAGAGTAACTGGCCGATGGAACTCTTGTATCTTGGTATCGTAATGACCCTCATCTTTCTGATCTTCATCATTATGTCGATTCTCTTCTTCGCACGCATTCGCAAACGACTTATTCGTTTGCAGACGGCCATGATGACCACAGGCAAGGAAGGCCTCCCGCTTCCGGTAGATATCCGCCGGTCAGACGAGATCGGTCAACTGGAGGAATCCTTCAATCAGATGGTGCATCAACTGTCCGATAGCCGTCACCGTGAACGCGAGGAGGAACAATTGCGCAAGCGTCTCATTGCGGGGCTTTCTCACGATCTGCGTACCCCGCTAACGGTGATTCGTGGACATATGCATGCTTTGCACAAGGAAGAGCTGAGCGAGCAAGGTGACCGTTCATTACATCGCATGGAAGCAAAGATGGAGGACCTCGGCGGGCTCATTGACAACATGTTATCCTACAATTTGCTCACGAGTGGGAAATATACACTGAAGCTGGTAGAGAAAGATATACTGCGGATCGTCAGGGAAACGGCGGCCGCCTGGTACCCGGTCTGGGAGAAAGAGCAATTTGAGATTGATATTGACCTGCCAGAGGAACCATTAATCTGGCATATGGATGAACAAGGCATGCGCCGTATTCTCGATAATCTGTTCCAGAACGTAATTCGTCATGCTGCCAGCGGGAAATATATTGGCATATCAACCCAGGAGATTCAGGGTGAGACGGCCATCATTATTCAGGATCGGGGTCCGGGAATGCAACCGAATTCCGACACAAAAGGCACAGGTTTAGGCTTATCCATTGTAGACCTGTTGATTCGTGAGATGGGTCTGCGCAAGCGGGTAGACAGTTCCGAGACGGGTGTCCAGACATATATCTACAGTGGTAAGGGGAAACAGGGAAACAACAAACCGCTGAAATAGCTTTTTTAAACTAAACTTAAACTAGAGACTACTTTGGCTTTAACCTTGGAAGGTTACGATAGTTCCGAGGTGATCATACAGTGAGTGAAAATATTATTCAAACGGCTAATCTATGGAAAACATACCGGGACCGTGCAGCGGTCCGTGAACTTGATCTGCATATTAAAAAGGGAGATATCTATGGCTTCCTCGGTCCCAACGGTGCCGGCAAAACAACAACGATTCGCATGCTTCTCGGCTTGATTAAACCAACCAAAGGCGTGATCCGTCTCTTCGACAAGGATATCCGCAAGGATCGCATGGATATCTTGCGCCGTGTGGGTTCCTTGGTCGAATACCCGTCCTATTACGGACATCTGAACGCAGTAGAGAATCTGGAAACTTTGCGTCGCATCATCAATGTACCCAAATCAAGAATTGCTGAAGTGCTGTCCATTGTAGATCTGACCAAGGATGCCAAACGTTCGGTGAAGGGGTACTCCCTTGGGATGAAGCAACGTCTGGGTATTGCCAGCGCTTTGTTGGGTGAACCGGAGTTGCTGATTCTGGACGAACCAACGAATGGGCTCGATCCGGCTGGTATTCAGGAGATTCGGGAACTGATCAAACGTATGCCTCTGGAACATGGCATTACCGTTCTGGTTTCCAGCCACTTGCTGAGTGAAGTCGAACAGATGGCAAGTCGTGTTGGTATTATCCGTGAAGGCAAGATGGTGCTTCAGGATACCATCGCAAGTCTGCATAGTCAGACGGGTAGCTCTATCCGGTTAACGGTTTCCGAGCCGGAAGAGGCTATGAAGCTGGCGAGAGAACAGGGACAATTTGGTCAGCAACAAGGTTCTGCATTAACGTTCCCTTATATGGATAACAGTTCAGTGGCACTGCTTGTGCGCCGATTAATTGAGCAGGATCATGATGTGTATCGTGTAGAGGAACAGCGTCAGTCGCTGGAAGATCTGTTCATGCGTGTCATTGGCGAGGGGGCTTCCATATGACCGGGCGTGCATTATCGTCAGACTGGCTCAAGATTCGGGGGAAAGGGATCTGGTTTCTTATCTTTCTGGCCCCTCTTGGATTGACAGCGATGCAGGCGCTTAATTTTGGCTTACGGCTGGACTATCTGAAAGAGCAGTATGCAGATAACCTGTGGGGCGGATTGCTCGGCAATGTGGTTGTCTTTGTGCCCTTGTCTCTGATGCTGGGAGCAACCATTCTCAGCTCCATGATTGCTAATGTCGAGCATGAACAGGGATCGTGGAAACAGTTGCTTGCGATGCCCATTCCCAGACCAGCCGTGTATTTGGCCAAGTTCCTGCTTGCTTGTGTGCTGCTGGTGATCTCCTGCCTGCTGCTAACCGCAGGAATTGTTGGTCTGGGTCTGATCCTCGGATTCCATGCCAGTGAGATCCCTTGGACGCATGCCATTAAGCTGGGGCTGTTGCCTTTAGCTGGTGCGCTTCCCGTGTTGTCGTTGGAGTTATGGCTCACAATGGTGAATAAAAATCAGGCGCTTCCCGTCACTCTGGGAATTGTTCTCGCGATAACAGGCATGTTTGCGCTCAGTATCTCACCGTATTTTCCACTTGCTTGGGCACAGATGGCTTGGAATGGACCTAATCCATATCTGTATGCAGGCATGGGGGCAGGTCTGGGGCTCTTGATCCTGTTGTTGGGTATGGTGCATTTTAGCCGGAAGGATGTGGCCTGATATGAGCTTTGCGACAACGTATTTTCGAATTTTGTCTGCTGAGCGGTTGAAGATGGGCAAATCACCCATATGGCTCCTGATTCTGTTAAGTCCACTTATTGCACTGCTCATCGGACTGTTGTCCACTCCATCGGGGAATTGGCAGGTGCTGATGGGCACCATGGTCTTCTTACACGGATTACTCCTTTTGCCGATGCTGACTGGCGTGTTTACGTCCTTTGTCTGCCGTTTCGAACATGCGGGAGGAGGGTGGAAGCAGATGCTGGTTTTGCCGCTCACACGTTCAGGTGTATATGCTGGCAAACTGACGATTGTACTCATGCTTCTGGCGGGTACACAAGTGTTGTTGCTGATATCCATTTTGCTGGCAGGCATGATCCATGGCATTACGATGGAGATACCCTGGGGATTCCTGGTGGGCAAACTACTGCTTGGGTTGTTGGCCTGTGTACCCTTGGCTGCCCTGCAGATGTTCGTTTCATTGGTGTGGAGTAGCTTTGCCGCACCACTCGCACTGAATTTTGCACTGACCATACCGAATATTCTCATTGTAAACTCGGCGACGTATGGGCCGTATTATCCGTGGGCACAACCGATGATTCTGATGACACCCGTGGACGGCGCGGGTTTCGGAGCCTACAACGTGCCACTGATGACGATGCTGGCGGTCGTCGGAGGCAGTGCTGTTATTTTTATTGGAATCGGCATGATGTATTTTGCCAAAAAAGAAATCTGAATAATTAAATATATGCCTAGTTATCCTATGACCAAGATCCTCTTTTAAGCAAAACATGCAACGTTCTATTGTATGTGAGCTTGAGGGGATTTTTTTCTAATGTCTGACCCAACCATCATGAATGGTCAGTTCCCGAATGATTTTGGCCGGCGCTCCGGCTACAAGTGTATTCTCGGGTACATCTTTGGTCACCGTGCTTCCTGCTGCCACGACTGCATTTCTGCCAATAGTCACTCCCGGCAGAATGAGTGCACCTGTACCAATCCAGGCATTATCCTGAATCACAATCCGCTTGGCAGTCTGGCTCCCGTCATCCAGCGAGTCAATTCGGTGGTAGGCACTGTCGAATATGCTTGTTCGAGGACCAATCATGACGTTATTGCCGATGGTCACTTCAACGTTAGCGGCAATCCCCACACCTGCATTAATCATGACGTCATCACCAATGGTTAATCGTGCACCTTTGACCACAGTTAACTGGGTTCCCCAAGGTTTGCCTATGATGTTAAGTCGTTTTCCTACTTGCAAATCACCCAATTTATTCAGATAAACCTTACCCCTGATTCGTGGCAGTAGGCCCATTGAGGGCTGGATTTTACCAAAGATGGCTAAACCTCTTAGTTTACCGTAAGCAATTTTAACTCTGTTGGGCAGCATGATTCATCCGTCCTCTCCGTAGTCAAAAAACTTTTTTTAAAGATTATAGCCTTTACGATACAAAATGTATCGTAAAATTTTATATCGAGGCATCATAAGGGCGGATTATCTCTCTTTCTTTGAGAAACTTTGTTTCAGGCGGGGGGGGCGGGTTCATCCTCTCAACTCCCTAACGAATCCGAGGAGTCTTATTCAAGGATTTGAAGTGATCTCAGCAATCTAAGGAACCTGAGGCATGTTATATCCAATGAAACAACCGTTTGCAGCGTTTATCTCAGGAGATTATGGGGATTAACGTGTCTGGTTTTCCTTAAAATTTACAAAGGGCACATGGACGCCAAATAAGATGTCCTGAGTTCTTTAGAAAAGCGTGTAGCCATTCGCCAGAATCACCTGACTTGGATTGAACTTCAAGGTTGTCAGAGGCTAACATTGATCCTTGTATAACTTGTCTTTTCTTGAAGACGCTCCTAAGTGATATCGAAATTCCAAGTATTACCTCACACATCATGTGAATTGAATCATAGATTGTAAGCAAAATGAGACGAGAATCTGGTAAAATAAAAAAAGCTGTTTCTAGGCAGGCTTACATGGTTATTCGAGGGTAGGCCCATTTTTGCAAGGGATAATTAATCCCTGCTGTTAGATGAAGATATTGGCTGAGAAAAGAGGGGTAAGCCTTGGATATTAATAAAACGGAAACCCTGAAGCGCATTATTTCTGAGGGAAGTTCTTACCAATCACTGTTTTTTAACCACCCGGATGCCATTTATGTAATGGACATCCATGGAAACTATATTGATGCTAATCCCTCGGTAGAGCGGATATCTGGGTATACACTGGATGACTTGATTCGTATGAATCAGAGTGAAATCTGTCCTCCGGACAGTGAAAATTCACGCAAAGAATATATTAAAGAGGTACTGGCTGGACGTTCAGTCAGTAATCCCATTACTTTTTATCATAAAGATGGTTCCCTGAAACAGGCAGAGATCACGTATGTGCCTATAACGGAGGGAAAAGAAGTTGTAGGAATCTATGGCATTGCCAAAGATGTTACCGATATCCTGGAAGTGCAACGTGAGCTTAAGGAGGCACAAGAGAAATATCAGGTGCTGGCTGACCATGCACAAGATCTGATTACAACTTGTGCTACGGATGGCGAGTTATTATACGTTTCCCCTTCCGTGTACACCTTACTGGGTTATAAGCCGGAGGAAGTCATAGGAAAGTCCTTCAAGGATTATTGTTATTCGGGAGATTATCCGGACCCTATGGATCTTTCCAAGATCGGCAATGGTTGCAAGATGCGTGTGTTGCACAAGAAGGGACATTATATCTGGATGGAGACATTGGCGAAACCTGTTGCTGGAGAGCGTGGCAAGAGTGTCCAGATTGTAAGCATCAGCAGGGATATTACCCAGCATAAGGATGCGGACAGACGTCTTCGGGAAAGCCGTCAGCGATACAGATCGTTGTTCGAACATAACCCGTCAGCTGTGTATTCATTGAATCTGGAAGGTAAATATAGCGCAGTGAACAGCAAACTGGTGCAAATGCTGGATATTCCGCGCAATAAGCTTATTGGCCAATCTTTTTTATCCAATCTGGATAAATGCGAAGTACAAAACGGCAAACATTATTTTGAAATGGTGAAACAAGGCGAACCGCAATATTATGAGACCCGAATTGTCAATTCAAGAGGTCGAAAGATTGAAGTGTCCGTTACAAATGTGCCCATTATTGTGGATAAGGAAATGGTAGGCGTCTATGGGATCGTGTCCGATATTACCGAGCGCAAGGAATATACGGAGCGGATTCAGGAGCTCAGCAAGCAACATGAGTTGATCCTCAACACGGTTACGGAAGGGATATATGGTTTGGATGCGGATGGAATCACCATGTTTATGAATCCTGCAGCAGCTTCGATGTTCGGTTATGAGGCGAAAGAATTCATTGGCAAAAACTCACATCCCATCATTCATCACACCCGTGCAGATGGAAGTCATTTTCCACAAGAAGAGTGTCCGATCCACATGACCGTGTTGGATGGACAGAGACGTTCAATCAAGGAAGATGTGTTCTGGCGTAAAGATGGCAGCAGCTTTCTGGTGCAGTATCAGGTGACGCCGATTATTGAACAGGGACAGATTCAGGGCGCGGTGGTTGTGTTCAATGATGTAACTGGCGAACGCGAAATTGTACGTGCCAAAGAAACAGCTGAGCTGGCAGCTCAGGCCAAGTCAGAATTTCTGTCGATGGTTAGCCATGAGATCCGGACACCGATGAACGGGATCGTGGGGATGACAGAATTGTTGATCGGTACCGATTTATCGGAAGAACAGCGTGAATATGCCGAGATTATTCGAGACAGCGGCGATGCTTTGCTGAACATCCTTAATGATATTTTGGACTTCAGTAAGCTGGAATCCGGGAAAATGGCACTGGCTTATGAACCATTCGCATTACGCAAGATGCTGGAACAGGTTGCTGAACTGTTTAAACCGCGTGCAGATGAGAAACATCTGGAGATCAGATATCGTCTCAATCCAAGCATCCCTGAGTTCATGGTCGGTGATGCCATACGTATCCGGCAGATTCTGGTGAACTTGGTTGGCAATGCGCTCAAGTTCACAGATCAGGGAAGCATTGATGTTAACGTGGATATTATTAAGGGCAGAAAGCCTGAAGACAGCGTTCTTGATTTTGCGGTGCAAGATACGGGAATTGGCATCCCGGCTGACAAGCTGGATCAGTTGTTTCAGTCCTTCTCTCAACTGCATCCGGTAATTAACCGGAAGTATGGTGGTACCGGACTGGGACTGGTCATCTCCAAGCGACTCGTGGAGATCATGGGAGGCAGTATCAGTGTCGAGAGTATAGAAGGGGAAGGCTCAACCTTCCGGTTTGCTGTTCCTGCGGCGAGTGTAGATGCTTCAGCAGAACAGACAGTAAGTCAGTTCCATCATGATCGCACACGTCAGAGTGACAAGGTCGCCATGCGTATTCTGGTGGCGGAGGATCATCCGGTAAACCGGAAGATTTTACGAGAATATCTGGAGAAGCTCGGATACCACGCAGATGTATGTACCAATGGTGTGGAGGCAATTGATGCCATCTCTCAGAATGCTTATGATATTGTTCTGATGGATATTCATATGCCTGTGATGGATGGATTGAAGGCGACAGACCTGTTACACCGCCTAATTCCACAGGATCGCATACCTCCAATCATCGCAGTTACAGGCAATGCCAAACGTGAAGACAAGGAAGCTTGTCTGGAGATTGGTATGCGTGATTTTATTAGCAAACCGGTCATGCTAAGTGAGTTGAAGCGGGTGTTACAGCAATGGGGACCAAGGGACGAACCTCAACTTGCACCGAATTGAACAACTACTCAAATCAATTTCATAACTCATTAAAATAGATTTCTGTATGTAACTAAATATAGACGAAATGAACCGTTTTGATCTCTATCTAGCCTTGATTAAAGCAGCTGAAGGTATTATGAAGTTGATTCATCTGGCTGTGAAAAATAATAAACGCAAACATGCCAATAAGACTCCTCGCATGGAGTATTATTGGCATGTTTGCGTTGGCAGGCTTTTGAAGTTGAGCCGAAGCATACAAAGTGGAGTTGTATACGAGTGGCTTATACCAATGTCAGACGATTGATGTTACCTGATAGGATTTCACAGGAATTATTGAATTTCTCACGTTCCGTTGCATCCAGATTCAATTCGATAATCTCTTGAATACCATTGCCACCGATGATTGCAGGAACACCGACGCAAACGTTGTGCTGGTCGTACTCTCCGTCCAGAATGGCCGATACGGCGATGATTTTGTGTTCGTCATTGAGGATGGAACGAGTGATATGTGCGAGAGCATTGCCGATCCCGAATTGGGTAGAGCCTTTGCGAGTGAAGATCTCCCAGCCCGCATCTTTCGTTTTGCGTGCAATATCGTCTAGATCCAGATGTTTGAAGCGCTCCTTGTGCTGATCCATAATGTGCATAATCGGTTTGCCACCGATGGTCACATGGGACCAGGCTACGAACTGGGATTCTCCATGCTCCCCGAGAGCATAACCATGCACACTGCGTGGATCGATGGAGAAGACTTCAGATAGCAGCGTTTTGAGTCGTGAAGAATCAATGGACGTGCCTGTGCCGATGACATGCTCACGCGGAAGACCTGATAACTTCCATACCATATAAGTTACTATGTCAACCGGATTGGCAGCGACGACAAAAATCCCGTTAAATCCACTGTTCATGATCGGGACCACGATGTCTTTGGCAATCGATTCCGCTTCCTCCAGAATATCCAGCCGTGTCTGTCCTGGCTTGGGATTCGCCCCGGCAGTTAAGATAATCACATCCATATTGCCACAATCGGCGTACGTGCCTGCATATACCTTGGTGCGGTTATGTGTGAAGTCCATACAATGGGAAAAATCCAATGCCTGAGCTACAGCACGGTCATACGTCCGGTCCACCATCATAATTTCCCTGCAAATTGATTGATTAATCATGGAATACGCACAACTCGAACCGACAAGACCCGCCCCGATCACCGCTACTTTGCCTGATTTGCCTAACACTGCCGTTCAGCCCCCATTTAGATTGATATTTATTCTTCAATTACGCGTCCTATGTTAAGTATAGTCCTTTATTTTATGCTGGAATCCACTTCTACGTTACATAAGATAACACATAGAAAAGCTGTACAGCAATGATATCCGCTATCGCGGGAGCGTATTGGAGTAAATGAGTTAACAAAATTGACATGAATAATTCTTAATCATATGATTTGACGGCGTTTGCACCTGTGTCATTCGACATGACAGCATTCATGCTCGTTGTCGGATTGGGTATTATTTGTGCAGATCATATACCTGACAAAACTTCTTATTAATCCGCAGAAACAGAACAAAACCGCCAAAGGGATCTGCCGAGAAGTTGACGAATACATACGGACAAGCAAAAGATAAACATACTTGATCCATGAGACAGGTTGCCCCGATCCGATGACGGTTCCATAAAGGAACGCTGAAGCCATAATGTTTTTATCCAAGAATCAATTTCATAACTCACTAAAGTTATATGAAATTGATTCCCAAAAGACTTCATTCCGGGAGGGAATTAATGATGATTGAAGAAGCAGGAGCAACGACGGAAACGGCCAAGAGCCTGGGCATAGGTGCCAGTACTCTTCGTAAATATGCGGCGGCACTGGAAGAACAGGGATACCGGTTCGAACGGTCCGCCAACAAATCCAGACTATTCAAGTCCGACGACATTGAGTGCATTGAACGCCTGATGACTGAACTCAGAGAGCATAATCTACCCCTGGCTGATGCTGTGGTGACTGTATTGGCTCCTGAAGCACCTGTAGCTGTAGTAGAAGTAGATGTACCGGTGGTGGGAGTTGAAGGTCTGTCAGAGACGGAATGTGCAGCGACATCAATGTCAATCGTATTCCCTGAAGAACCTGAAATAATGGGTAATCTGAGATCCTATGAAGGTCTGGGGCAACTGGTAAGTGAGGTGACTTATGGTGCTGTAGAACAACAGCAGGATGATCGGGTACAATTGCTGCAACAGCGGGTTGATGAACTGGAGCTGGCGCTTCAGCATCTGGCTGATACACATATGGCTCTTCAGGAACAGATGGAAAAACAGCGTCTATGGATGAACGAGAAGCTGGAAGAGGAGCGGGATCGTGAACTCGTAACCAATCTGCGCAGTTTCCAGGGAAGAAAACGCAAACCAAAAGGAGTATCCCTGCGTATGTTGTTTGGGTTCCTGCCCAAGAAACATAAGGAAGCTTGAATGACAGGCTCTTGCTCATCGTGATTTTGCATAATCGGCCTGATATAATAAGCTCCATACAACATGAAGACTGGCAACGAACTGCTCAGTATAGATAAAGACTGAGTGGATCAGGAAGCTGGCGTGGGAGGATCTGTGGAGCTGCGACGAATTGGGCAAAGATTGCTCGGACTATGGACGGATCGTCCTCGGCGAGAAGGCACGACCATTGCTGAGCGTTATACAATACAGGAATTGCTGGGTATGGGGAGTTATGGGCTGACATACCTGTGTACAGATGACCAGAACGGCAAGGAAGTGGCGTTGAAGGAGTCCAAACCTAGCAAGGGCAGACTCTCTGCACACCTGTTGGAGCGGGAGGCGGACGTGATGAGACTTCTGCATCATCCGGCAATCCCTGATCTATTGGATGTGTTCACATCCGGGAGACGAAGTTATATCGTTACCGAGTATATTCGTGGACAGACGCTGGAAGATTGCATATTTGAGCAAGGTCTTCGATATACGGAGCGGGAATGTCTGGAATTGGCAGGTCAACTGCTGGCTCCGGTGGCTCATGTACATGAGCAGGGATATATTCATGGAGATGTGCGGATTCCCAATGTTATTTTACGTGAAGGGACGGTGCATCTGATTGATTTTGGCCTGGCGAGACGCTTGGGGGAGCCGTTGTTGCCGGAGCTAAAGCAACGTATGCGTGAAGTCCCTGAGCCTGAAGATGAACCGGCTACACCGGATCATGATCTGCAGGATATCGGCCACTTTCTTCTCTTTATGCTGTATTCGGCTTATGAGCCAGAGAAGGGCCGTGAACCCGCCAGTTGGCAGGAGGAACTGAAGCTTACGCCGGAATTGCACCAGATGCTGGAGCGACTCCTTGGACTCCGGCCAAGTTATGAGGGTGGGGCGACAGAGTTACAGGCAGAGATTGAGAAGGTGTTGCTGAAATTACAATGAAATAAGCTTTATAGGCGGACCTATATTTGTTATCCGTGACCTCTTCGTATGATATCTATAGGGGTCTTTTTCCTTTTTACTATATGGAAACAATAAAGGGGTGTTCTGTTATCCGTATTTACGGCTAATAGAACACCCCTTTATTACATATTCATTTATTGTAGCGTCTAATAAGCAGGTGTAATCATTGCTCTTTAAAAGCAGTCGTGCGAGCCGCTTAGCTGGAGCTATATTTCCTGCTTTTGTAATACCCGGAGCCACTACGACTGTCCCGGTATTTCACATCCGAAGAAGAATAGCGCTTGTAGGAGCGCTTGCCTGAGGAACTGCTGTGACGTTTATAGGAGCGCCTGTCGGAGGAGCTATGACGTTTGCGGTGAGATGAGGATTTGGAATCGATAAGTTTGCCGATAATCTTCTTGAACATGAGCTTTCACCCTTTCGACTTCAACTGTTTTAAGCATATACGTGGTCAGATATGGAGGGGTTTCGATTTTTTCATGGATAATTGTATTCATTGGACAGGAGCTTGGCGTATAATAGGATGTTGCTGATTGCACGGAATTTTTTATTTTGAGCGTTTAGCGTTACAATAGAGGACAGGATAAGATTTTAACGGACAGGAGTAGTTATTATGATTACATTAAAGACCAAAGAACAGATTGAATATATGAAAAAAGCCGGAGAAATTCTCGCCGCATGCCATAGAGAAATTGCAAAGATGATTCGTCCAGGCATTACGACACAGGAGATCGACCAGTTTGCAGAAGCTTTTATGAAGAAAAATGGCGCTACGCCGGAACAAAAGGGATATAACGGATACCAATATGCGACATGTGCGTCGGTTAATGATGTGATCTGTCACGGGTTTCCGGGAAAATATGCACTGAAAGACGGCGATATCGTTACCATCGACATGGTGGTTAATCTAAATGGCTGGCTGGCGGATTCGGCTTGGTCATATGCCGTAGGTGAAGTGACTCCGGAAGCACAACATCTGCTGGATGTAACCAAAAAATCTCTTTACAAAGGCATCGAACTTGCCGTGGTGGGCAACCGGATCGGAGATATCTCCAATGCGATTCAAGTGTATGCAGAAGGTGAAGGCCTATCGGTTGTGCGTGAGTTTATTGGACACGGTATTGGTGAGAAGATGCATGAGGAACCACAAGTCCCTCATTACGGTCCGCCTCATCGGGGTCCGCGTCTCAAGGAGGGCATGGTTATTACGATCGAACCGATGCTGAATATTGGTACGTTCCGAAGTAAGCTGGATTCAGATGGATGGACTGCTCGTACTATGGATGGAAGTCTATCAGCCCAGTATGAACATACGATTGCGATTACGGCGGATGGTCCAGTGATTTTGACAGCACAATAATAGCCAAAAGCAGCTACAATGTGACGATATTTGCATATTTCAAGGCGGCCCACGTTTGTGAACCGCCTGTTTCGGTTTAAACTATTAAGAAGTGATAACACAGAGCCAGTGGTAAGTGATCTCAGCTGACAAGGGTTAACCTTGCGTCCACTTGGCAACAAGGAGGTAATTTTGGTGTCTTTAAATAAACAGATCGTACTTGCTTCTCGTCCCGAAGGTGCCCCTTCCAGAGAGAACTTCAACTTCATTGATGCACCTCTTCCTGAACCGGAAGCTGGGCAAGTCCTGGTACGTACATTATATTTGTCGGTTGATCCATACATGCGGGGCCGCATGAAAGACACAAAATCCTATGCTGCACCTTACGCGTTAAATGAAGTGATTAAGGGTGGGGCCATTGGACAGGTTGTGGAATCTTCGGAACCGAATCTGCGCAAAGGTGACCTCGTATCCGGTATGTGGGGCTGGCAGCAATATGCCGCAGTGAACACGGCCGATCTTTCGCTAATTGATACCGAAGAAGCACCAATCACGGCTTACCTGGGTGCGCTGGGCCTGACGGGTCTGACGGCTTATTTTGGTATGGAGGACATCGGCAAACCGAAGGACGGCGAAACGGTTGTTGTATCGGGAGCAGCCGGAGCGGTAGGCATGATTGCAGGTCAGATTGGTAAGATTGTGGGAGCACGCGTGGTTGGTATTGCAGGCTCTGATGAGAAATGCGCTTATTTGAAAGAAAAGCTGGGCTTCGACGTGGTGTTGAACTACAAGAAGGAGCAGGATATGTCAGCGGCCATTGAACGGGCTTGCCCAGATGGTGTAGACGTCTACTTTGACAATGTGGGCGGGGACATCTCGGATGCAGTCTTGCGCCACATCAATCGGAATGCACGTATTCCGTTATGCGGTCAGATCTCGTCTTATAATCTGGAGAAGCCGGATATCGGGATGCGACCACAGACGTTGCTGTTAACAAACACAGCATTAATGAAAGGTTTCCTGCTGGGTGACTATACGAAATCCTTCAAGGAAGGCCGCGCCAAGTTGGCGAAATGGATCAAGGAAGGTCATCTCCAGTATGAAGAAAACATTGTGGACGGGTTTGAACAGACGCCTGAAGCTTTTATGGGCCTCTTCTCTGGAGATAATCTGGGCAAGCAGTTGGTTAAGGTTGCAGATCCGGAATAGATATCGAACGATGTACATGTACAATTAGGTTGAAAACGAAAAGACACGTTCTGCACACCAAGGGTGCGGCAGAACGTGTCTTTTTTATCTGTAAATCTGTGCGTGGTCTATGTAGGGTGACTAGTGTTCGGCGACCAGCACTTCTTTGTAGTGTTTGTACATATATACACGCCAGCGTACAATCATGCCAAAAGCCAGCAGGAAGAACAATCCACCTGTTTGCGGAATACTTACATATCGCTGAATGACTTCATGCAGGATCAGGCGTACGGCCAGCAATCCAAGCAAGATAAAAGCAAAGCTGCGAGAACGTGTTGCAAAAATTTCTTCACCTACTCGTTCAAACCGTGTACTGCGAATGAGGGGATAGGAGAAGAGGAACCAGCCCACCAGAAACGCAATGAATGCCCAGAGTAGAGGAACATGTGTCTCCGGTACAACAAACATGAGAAATCCTGTGCTCATGCCGAGCGGAGGAATAAGGATTTTGCGAATGGTCACCGGTCTGTGACTGGCTTTCATGCGGATGAAGATGGCAAGCAGTGCCATGACGAGCATGCCCACGGTTGCTCCGATTTGCAGGTAGTACGGACTGATTTGAGCCACGTAGAACTCCCTCTTTCTGGAATAATATGTTATCCGGAGATCCGGAACCCAGTACGAATTGCCGGAATTTTCAGTTCCTATTATATCACAAACGCAGAAAGCCGATAGAAAGCTTAGTGTATCATATACCCGATATGTATTCACAGGGTGTATTTGAAAATTTTGTATTATTGTGCCCGTTGTAAGGCTGTTTATTCGATTAAGGGGAAATCATGCAATGATTGGACAACAATGGATGTATATCATACTTATCGGCTCACATCATAGAGGGTGGCTTGTGGGTAATACAGATTGGTTAGTACATGTGGTCAGCCTTGTATGTGCAAGTGTACTAGCTTTTTTGCTGGTTATCTACGGTTACATCTTATGGATGAAATATAGCAGTAGGCGCAGGGAAAAGGTTAAGACGGCACTGATGCATGAATTACTTGCAGAAGGTTCATTTCTACAGCGGTACCTGAACGAGGGAGAAATTGGCGTAAACTTATTGAATATGAGTGGAGATCAACAGATCGTTTTGCAGCAATTGTTATTGCAACGGCTCGCTCAAGGTCCCGCAGAGCATGAGATTTTGCGAATTCGTCTGTTATCTTGGCAAGTCTTTGGAAGCTCATACCGATTGGTTTTGAAGACGGGAAAGTGGAGTGAACGGGTTAACACGTTGTTATATATTGAACAGTTTCATATGGTGGAGCTTCTGCCCAGGTTAGAGGATATGCTGCGGGTTACTTCCTGTACGCCGCTTGAACGTTTCATCATTTTACGCATATATGCCAGAACCGGTTATTTCAGAATCGTTAAGGAATTGTTGCGTGAGCAATATGTATGGTCCGATTCGCAGGTTCTGCAGATTCTGC
The DNA here is from genome assembly GCF_038002525.1 of Paenibacillus sp. FSL K6-4396. NCBI lineage: Bacteria > Bacillati > Bacillota > Bacilli > Caryophanales > Paenibacillaceae > Paenibacillus > Paenibacillus sp. FSL K6-4396. The sequence continues at coordinate 528,478 of NZ_JBBOCR010000001.1, forward strand.
TGTTGCTTACCGATTCATCCTGGACACGTTTGAAGGATCATTTCAAGGATGTATCTTATCAAGTCCAGTGTAATATCGTCCAAGCCATTCGTATTCGGGATGACCAGACGGAGGGTGCTGTTGTTCTACTGGAGAAGCTCATTCTTGGAGAGGATGCATTGCTGCGTACCAATGCGTATCAGGCATTGGCTCAAGTGGGCAGAGGTCGTGAAGATTTGCTGAAGGGGCTATTGCTGGTATGGAACGAATCTGGTGAGGAGAGGCAACGCACTGAAAGACTAACAGTGACCCAGCTTATGGGTACTATTCATGCGGATGCTTTTATTCCTAGACTGAAGGTGATGATGGGTGATCCTTCCTTTCAGATCCGACAGGAAGCTGCGAATTCCCTTGCCCGGTACGAGCAGGGAATTGACGAACTTCGGGATACGGCTGTAAACCATCCGGATAGATATGCAAGGCAGATAGCGGAAGAAACGCTGGAAAGGATGCAGTATGGACGAAAGATGGATTGAGATGCTGCGGAGTTTTGTTTTAGCATGTTACGAGGGTATATTTATCTATCTGGTGTTAGCGATTGTGATGTGCAGTGTTCTGGTAGTTGCTGCCGCTCGTACATTGATCCTGAGAAGGGATCTGGACCCGCTGCAATATCATGAGATGTTGGATGAAGAATTGGCTCCGGCGGTATCTTTGCTTGTCCCGATGCGTAATAGCGAGGATACGATCGTACAGCGAATTAACTGTCTATTGGATATTCAATATGCACGTTATGAAGTTATTATCATTAATGATGGATCAGAGGATGCAACAATGCCGCGGTTAATGGCAACCTATGATCTGATGCCCATTCGGAGTAAAGTTCATTACTCGGGACTCGTCCAGGAGACGGCTCAGATTAAATGTGTCTACCAATCCAGGCTGCATCATCGTCTGATTGTGATCGATAAGGCGTATGGAGGACGAATGGACTCCTTGAATGCAGGTCTAAATATCTCGCAATATCCTTATATCGCCTCTGTTGGACCCCGGACATTTCTGGAACGGGATGCATTGGTGAAGATTATGAAACCCGTTATGGATGCTCTCCCAGGAGAAGAGGTCGTTGCTTGTAGTGGACGATTAGATCTTATGGCCCCCAGAAATACGGCTCATACAGATTTAACGGAAAACAGCACAAGACTTACGGACAGTACGTTGCATGTAATGCAGACCATTGAATACGTGCGTGCTTTTTTGATTGGTGGTGTGGGACTTGTTCGTTACAATATTAATGTGCTTTTATTTACGGCCCAAGTATTCGGTGTATTCAAAAAGAACCGGGTGTTGGAAGTTGGGGGTTACAAGCGCGACGACCAGGTCGCTCACATGGAACTGGTGATGCGGTTACAGAAACATATGAAGCGGATCAAGGAACGTGGCCGTATTATATATATTCCCGATCCGATCTGCAGGGTAGAAGTACCCGGTACATGGCGTCAACTGTGTAGACAGCGTATCGGTTGGCACATGCAGCTTGCAAGCAGTCTATGGACTCAGCGGAGCATGATCTTCAATCCGGCCTATGGCTGGATGGGGATGGTATCCATCCCGTATTTTATTCTGATCGAATTGTTGGGACCTGTGATGGAACTGGGAGCGATTTTGTTGTTCATTGCAGGCATAGGGCTACAGTTGGTGGATATCAACCTATGCATCATTCTCGCTCTGCTGCTGACGCTCTATGGTTCACTGTTGTCCGCTGGTATGGTAATGTTCGAAGTATGGTGTTCACGCAAAGCGTACACGTCCAGAGCAGTGACGCGTCTGTTATTGTATGCTTGTTCGGAGACGTTCTGGTTCAGACCGCTGAACAATATATTCCGTATGTTTGGCATTTTGCAGGCTATGGGATTGAGGAAGGAAAAGGAGAAGGAGATCAGGAATGGATTGGGGTAATCTAACGGCAATCCTGGTAATACCTTGGAACAGAGCAAGGAGGAAGACGCTTCATGAAAAAAAGTTACAGGCCAGCCACGATGTGGACGCTGGCTTGTTTTACAGTGGTATCGGTGGTGCTGGTTGTCCCCTGGATTATGTGGCAATCCCAGGCCCCTGTTCCACTGAACATCATGATTATTGACAAGAGCAGACCGGACTTGTCCTATCAGGGGCACAAGGGGTTGGTCTGGCTTTTGAATCAACAGAAAATTGTACAGCACACAGGGGAATACTACTCGTATGAAGAGGATTATTACGGCTATGATCTTCAGGACGGGCTTCCACGAATGAAACAACTTCTGCCTGATGAGGTGACAGACACGGATCTGATCTATCTGACGGCAAATCGGAGCAGTCTGTCTGCACACAAGAATGAACGGAAACAAGACGGAATATATGAAGGATTAACGATATATGATGCGCAGAAGATTCGCGAGGCTGCGTATAAAGGGGTAACGATTGTCGCCGAATACAGTGCATTGGCGAATACGGCTTCGAAGATGACCAAGGAGCAGCTGTATCCCATCTTGGGAGTGAACAGCACTGGATGGCAAGGTAAATCGGTATCTAATCTGCAAAGTATAGAAGAAGTCCCCCGGTGGGTTCGGGCGAATTATGAGCAGCGGGAGAAGAAGAAATGGTCATATTCCGGAGCGGGTATGCTGCTGATACATATGGATGGACAAGTCATGGTACTGGAGAAAGGTCCGGATGTGAAGACAGGAAATGTACAAGTTGCATTTACACCGGAAGGCAGCGATTGGAGCGGTATAACCCAGGATATACATTACAATGGCTGGTTCGATATCATTTTGCCGCAACAGCAGGATTCCATATTGGCTTGGTATAAGACGGATTTGACGAAGGAAGGCGAGCAGAAGCTGGTGGGTGCAGGAATTCCCGCGGAATTTGCTGCACTTGTCCGATATGACGACTATAATCGGTCCTATTACATGGCAGGGTCCTTCGGAGAGATGAAGCATTATTCTTTCTGGCGCCGAATCAAAGGATGGGAGGTCGTCCGGTCCAAGCTTACGCCCGATCAGAAAGATATTCCGGACATGTTCTACTGGAAGGTGTACGTGCCCGTGATGAAGCATATTTTAAATGAAGTGCAGGATGGACGGCAGCAATGGCCATAGATAGGCTATCGAGAACTTTTCGATGGAAAGAGGGAAGCTAAAGTCCATTCCACCTTTCGAGAGGAACGGGAGATGTACATAATAGAGAAGTGCGTCGTTGTGAGCGGCAAAAGTGTGGTTGAGAGACAGGGTACCCGCATAATCAATGCAATTTGGAGCATGAACACTCCGTATTTAGAGTCCATAACACAATGTGAGTCTGGACGTGTGCCGCTATGATGAGTGGACGAGTGTCTATGACAAGGTGATCTGAAGCACTGTACGTAGCAAATTCTAACGAACTCAGCACCTCTTATTTGGCCTAATTTGGTAGGTTGGTAAATATAACGAATCACAGACACGTTAAATGACGGAATATACTCATTATTCCTGTCCCGCTGCCAGTTTTCTGCGAAATAGGACGTGTGGAGTTCGTTAGATTTCAGTTAGTCAGTGAGCAATGTGTGGAAGGGTAACGTAAAAAGGACTGCAGATCCTCTGCAGTCCTTTTCACGATGCAATACGTGCCATACTAGTCCTGGTGAAGATGCCGGAGTCCGTGCAGGAAGGCGGATACGGTTAGACGCAGACTTTCGTCCGGATCAAAGTTCATGCCGAAGCCGCCTTGTGCCTCAATGGAGGCAAATCCATGGCAGAGGCTGCGCAAACCACGAACGGCGTGTAATGCTTCCGCTTCGGTTAGTGGGTAGGGTTGCAAGCTGTGCAGCAGCAACTCCAGCGTGGCTGTGCTGGCTGCGGCGAGCTGTGGCTCTTCGCGATCAGGGGCATGAAATGAGGCTTCATACAGCCCGGGGTGCTCGCGGACGAAGCCAATGTATGCCGCAGCGATGGCCTGAATGGCATCGTCGCCTGTGCGGTCAGCGGTAGCCGCGGTTAATGCGCGGCTGAGCTGTTGTACGGACATCAGCGCCATTTCCTGGCGAAGCCCGGGAAGTCCGCTGATGTGGTTGTAGAGCGATGGCGAGCGAACATCCAGCCGCTGTGCCAACGCGGCCAGTGTCAGCGCCTGAAAGCCGTCGCTGTCAGCAAGCTGGGCCGCGGCGCTGAGCAGAGCGCCGCGATCCAGCCCTTGCCGGGGGCTCATAGTTGCCCCCCGGCAAGATCAAACCGCTGCTGAGCATCAGCGGTTGCCACGCGCATGGCGGCCGCGGGCTGGCGTAGCATCCGTCCGTGGCCTACAGCCAGCACGGACGGTTCCAGCTCCGCCAGGCGCTTCGCGCTGGCCAGAGCCGCTTCGCGGTTCCACGTCGCCAGCGCGGGGAACGGGAAGAGCGGGCGCACGCGGCCGGATACGGCAAGGCCGCCTTGCAGCTGGTACGCGTCGCCAGCGATGAGCACGCGGCTGCGCGTATCCATGAAGGACATATGCCCCGGCGTATGTCCTGGTGAGGCTATGGCGACCAGTGAACCAATCTGGTTACCTTCATCCAGCAAGTGGTTTGGCTGGGTGCGCACCGCTTTGGGCTTAGGCACCCCGCCGCGTATCGGGGTTTGTGACTCACCGGGAAGAAGGGAAGTATCACCCGCCAATAGCCGGGCATCCCGTCTGGAGATGAAGACCTCGGCTTGAGGCAGTGCTTCTGTGAGATGATCCAATGCACCAATATGGTCGCTATGCGCGTGAGTCAGAATGATCTTGGTAATGGTCTTCCCAAGGGACTGGGCAGTTGCCAAAATCCCTTTAAGACTGAATGGTATTCCGGCATCAATCAGGGTTAATCCATCTTCCTCTTCAACCAGGTATACGTTCACAGGGAAGAGTCTTGGAAAAAATGTAACTTGAACTACATCAAATTCTCGGGTAATACGCATCGTTAAACCCTCCTTAAAACTAATGGTATTAGTATAATAACTAATGGGATTAGTTTTAGCAATACCTGTTGTTCATTTTATTTAAATAAAAAAAATTTAAAATAATGATGCACTTTACAAAAAAAGCGTTTTCAAATTGAAGATTACCGATTATAATAATCACGTAAGCCCTTTCATATGTCTATCTTATTGGAGCCCTTCGCGTAGCGGAAGGCTCACTTTTTTGTTCTTTTTGGATTAAAATGAAGACGGGATGTTAATCCTAGCTTAATTATGTTGATGAGCTGTAAGTATTGGTATATCAGGAAAAATCACGTTTGATCTCCATGCTGGGTGAAAGTTGACAAACATAACTGTTATTCATATAATGACAGTTATACTTACCTTGGGTTGGAGTTCATCGGTGTTGTAAGCCGGGAAGGAGTAAGTTATGAACAGCGAATTTACCATAGCGGTGCATTGTCTTGTTTTTCTGTCGATGAGAGATGAGTGTATGGCCAATAGTGAAGATTTGTCCCAGAGTGTGGGTACACACCCGGCCAGAGTCCGTAAGGTACTTAGTGTTCTGCGCAAGCATGGTTACCTGACGACCAAGGAAGGTGCTCATGGTGGGTACTTGCTTAGCCGTCCAAGTGAAGAGATCAAGCTGGGAGAATTGTACAGACTGGTAGCTGGTGGTTCACTCGGTCCCAACTGGTGCTCAGGGGAGTCCGGTTCATCGTGCGTGGTATCTTCCAATATGCAGGATGTGATGGGGAACATCTATAACGGAGGCGAAGAGGCGCTCAGCGCTTATTTTGACCGTATATCCATTCAAGATGTGAAAGAGCGCATAGGTCATGGGGAAGGGATAACCTTGTCGCTGAATGGATTGCCTGCAAAGGAGAAGTCCTGACGGAGTCCACAACGAATGCTCCTTCATGACATGGCTTTGGTTTAGTCAGGCGTGGTGGACAAGTTATGGTATTGGCGTGTGCTCCGGTGAAAGATCCATTGATGTTCTCAGGCGATTCCGGGCATAACGTGAACACAGATGGGGAGAGATCGTCTGCGCTGATGTTATTTTCGGAAGGCAAATCCTTGATAGAGTATAATTCAAGATCACCTTGCGAAAGTAAAGAAGTATAAACAATTTAGATTCTGGGGAGTGGAACACATGTCAGGCATTGAAAAAAATGAAACACTTCGCGTTATTAGCGAACGCCATGCTGTCAAAAAGTACGAAAAAGGGTTTGAATTGCCTGAAGCTGATCTCAATGCGATTCTGACAGCAGCTGCGGAAGCACCATCTTCATGGAACCTGCAACACTGGAGATTCCTCGTAATTGAATCCGAAGCAGACAAAGCGAAATTGCTGCCAGTTGCTTATGGTCAAAGTCAGATCGTGGAAAGTTCAGTTACGATTGCTGTTCTTGGAGATTTGGAAGCAAACCGTAACACCGTAATCTACGATCAAGCTGTTGAAGCAGGCGCACTGACTGCTGAGGTTCGTGACGCATTGGTTGGACAGATCAACGGTGCTTACCAAAGTCCGCAAATCGCTCGCGATGAAGCGATCCGCAATGCATCTTTTGCTTCCCAAAATATTATGCTTGCTGCACGCTCCCTGGGTTACGATACATGTCCAATCGGTGGATATAATCCACAAAAACTGATCGAAACATTCAACATTCCTGCACGATTTGTGCCAACGTTGTTGATTACTGTAGGTAAAGCTGCACAGCCAGCTCGCCCGTCAGGACGTTTGCCGTTGTCTGAGGTTGTTGTTAAAGGTTCTTTCTAAGTTAGAAAGTTAAATCTGATGATTTTGCATCAGTGATATAAGTATAATTCAAACAGCCGCACTTTCCTGTTGAGGGAAGGTGCGGCTGTTTGGCATATGGAGGTTGTATGGAAAAGTCCACTAACGATGACTCCAATCGAGCGGATTCACCATTCAATTGAGTTCTTACTTCCACCATGAAAAGATTACTTCTCAGGTGTTTCCGGGATTTGTGGTGCATGGAACGATTCCATGTACTCGATTGCGTTATACATCATCACTGCTGCTTCGGCACGAGTAATCGTTTGTTTGGGATTAAAGTTTCCGTCGGCATCCAGTTCATTGATTTTGAGAACGAGTGAACGTTGAATGGCACCTTGATACTCTGGAGTAAGTTGCTGTTCGTCGGTAATGTCCACAGGTTTGATATTAATCATCGGCAGACCGCCTTTGGCCTCGATGCCTTGCATCAGGAACAGGGTGAATTGTTCACGAGTAAGCGGTTTGGACGGATCGATATCCTGTGACATCTGAATGCCATTATATTGTGCGCGGATAAATGCATCACTGTACCATACGCCATCTTTTACTTGAGAGAAGTGGTCACTTGGTAGCGGCTGTTTGATAAAACGAATCGTGTCCAGGTTCAGATTCAGTCCGTCCGCAATCAGTTGAATGCCCTGAGCTGTATTTAACTCCAGTTCGGGTTTGAACAAGCTGTCGCTCACACCTTTGATGAATCCATCCTTATGGAGAGATTCGATTTTGTCTGCTCCTGCGATACCTTGAATATCCGTGAATTGGACCTGCGCAGCGCTGATCGGGCCTGCACTTAGAGACAGCGTGAGCAGAGCTCCTGCAGTTAATGTAGCAAGTATATTTTTTTTCATGATAGGTTCGCCTCACTTTTCCAGGGATGATCCCTTTATATAAAAGTTATTTGCTCCTATAGACGACCCTTCTGTTCAAAAGGTTGCTGCAATTTTCCAACTGAATTCATATCATTTAGAATGGGCTAAGTGAAGGCACTGCCTCTAACCTTTGGATTTATTTCGATAATCTGTGGGTGAACGTCCCATCATTTTGCTGAACAGACGGGAGAAGTAGTACGGGTCTTTGAATCCAAGCTCGGAACTGATCTGCTTCACGGTCCAATCGGTAAAATCGAGATAGCGGCAGGAATGCTGGATCTTGAGCCGCAGAAAATAATCGATGGGCGAATGCCCCGTAGCTTGCTTGAACAACTGTGAGTAATGAGGGACAGACAGCCGCGCGTGAGCCGCCAGTTCCTTCAGGGTGATTCCATTCTCCAGGTGCTCCAGCATATATTGAACGGATTGTTCAGCCGCACGTTTGCTGCTCACGATCCCACCATCTGTTCCTGTCGTCTCGGGTCCATAAGCGAGCATACCAAGCATATAACCGATAATCTGGGATGCATATGTCATCGTCTGCATGGAGTAACCCGTCTCTAGCGCGCCGTAACATTCATGGAACAGCTCGAGCCATTTTTGAGCCTTGGCCGGTGGCATCGTAGTAATATGATGAGTTAACAAGGGTTCTATGTAGGATAAAGCATGTTCCCCGCGCAGATGAATCCAGAAGATGCTCCATGGTTCAGCTGCGTTGGCACCATACACATGAGGGACATATGCAGGTAATATAACGAGGTTTCCCGGGCTGACATCATATGTCTTGCTGCCATCCATCGTATACCAGCCTGTGCCTTGGACACAGTACATCAGAATGTGTGATTCACAACCATCGGGACGATCACGGTAATGATGCTCCGCTTCGTGAAAGTAACCGATATCGGTAACATATAATCCGGACGTGACCGGATAAGCTGCGGTTTCTTGCAGCAGGGAGTCCGGAAGAACAATGAGTTTTTGCATACGAAATCCGTCAGATTTACGCTGTAGGGGTGGTCTGTTGTTAGGTCTCATACTTTGTATTATGGTGAGAGGCGATAAGGGAGTCAATGACAGATATGAGGGCGCACACCGGGTTGTTATCGATTTAGAAAGCCACGTTACAGGAAGTGAAGCAGTTGCCCGTGAATTGGGTAAGTACATATCAGTGGGAAAAATCAGAACAGTGAATATACAGGATAAGGGAGAGATTAGATATGGAACCAGTCACAACTCAGGAAACACTTTTCTATACAGGTACGTATGCGTCAGCGGATGAACCAGGAATATACCTATGTGCGTTGAATGCGGATACAGGAGAGATGCGAATCGTCAATCACATGGATGGTGTGGATAATCCGTCTTATCTGGCGCTATGCCCGGATGGAAATTGTCTGTATGTGGCGAGTGAGACGGACGAGGGAGAGGTGTTGGTCTATCGGAGAGATACGGCAACGAGTGAGCTGCACCTGATGGATCGAAAACAGACCAGAGGGGCTTCTCCATGTTATGTGTCTGTCTCCACAGATGGTCAGTGGGTGTTCTCATCCAACTATAGCAGCGGCAGTGTCAATGTATTCCCGGTTGGCGATCAGGGGACGCTTGGTGAGATGAGTGCATGGGTAGAGCACACGGGAAGTGGAATCAACGAAGAACGCCAGGAAGGGCCGCATGCACACTCCATTCAGCCAGATCCGTCCGGACAGTATGCTGTCGTATGTGACCTCGGTCTGGATCAGATCATTGTGTATCGGTTGGAAGAGGGACGTTTGGTTACCCATCGTGAGATGGATCAGCCACCAGGCGCAGGGCCAAGGCATCTTGTGTTCCATCCCAACTCAAAGTGGGCATATGTAATTAACGAATTGAACAACACGGTTACGGCATTCCTGTACGATGAGCGCAGAGGTGAGTTCACTACAGTGCAGCACATTTCCACACTTCCAGAAGGGCATAAAGGAGAGGGTACGGCTGCAGACATCCGTGTATCTCCATGTGGACGTTTCCTGTATGCATCCAATCGGGGAGATGACAGCATCGTACTCTATCATATTGACCAGGAGAGCGGTGAGTTGGAAGCCGTAGAGTGGACGTCCACGATTGGGCAGACACCGCGTAACTTTAATATTTTGCCGGGTGGAGTTCTAGTCGTGGCGAATCAGGACAGCAATAACCTCGTAGGTTTCCAGATCACCGAAGAAGACGGACGTCTGACACATAATGGATTCAAGCTGGAACTGCCTCGTCCGGTATGTATTGCTCCTGTGGTATAAAAGTTGTAATACGGTGAAGTGAACGTGGAATATTACATCTAAAAAGTGGTCTATAAGCTGTGAAATCATGGAGAAATACATGGTTTTACAGCTTTTTTTAGTCTTTTTATGAGAACATGGGAATCGCCTCATATCCGTGAGTCAGTTGATTGTGAGTCCAGTCGACCGAAGCAATCGAAGAACGGGCAACGGCTAACCGAAGGAGAAATCCTTTGGCATTTTTCATGTACCACCATCCAATTACTAAATTAGACCTATAGATGGAATTATATGTTTAATTTAAAATGAATATATTAAAGCGCTTACATATAAAATGGCGCTACAAGGGCAGCGGGCTTACCAAACCAATTGGGGAGGCAATTGTTTATGGGGAATCGATCATCATTGTGGAAGCGCACATTACGTACAGTCGGAGTATCGTTACTGAGTTCAGCGTTACTGGTTACTTCGCTTGGACTTGGTAACACGCCGGTAACACATGCAGCGGGAGCACGGCAGATGGAATATCTGGATCGCGGTGTGGTGGCTGTGAAGACCGGGACAGGTGTGTTTGTCAGTTGGCGGCTTCTGGGAACGGAAGGATCGAATGTATCGTTCAACGTCTATCGGGATGGAACCAAGGTGAACGCATCGCCCATAACAAATAGCACCAACCTTCAGGATGCAAGCGGGACGAGCAGTTCCAAATACACGGTTCGCGCAGTAGTCAGTGGAACGGAGCAGGCTGCTTCAGCGGCAGCGAGCGTATGGGGCAACAACTATCTATCTGTACCGCTCAGTGTACCCGCTGGTGGGACAACGCCCGATGGAGTAGCCTACACTTACAGTGCCAACGATGCCAGTGCAGGTGATCTGGATGGTGATGGTGAGTATGAATTGATTGTGAAGTGGGACCCTTCCAACTCCAAGGATAACTCTCAGAGCGGTTATACCGGGGAAGTGTTTATCGATGCCTACAAATTAAACGGAACACACCTCTGGCGAATTAGTCTGGGCAAAAATATCCGTGCCGGTGCTCACTACACTCAGTTCATGGTGTATGATCTCGACGGTGACGGCAAAGCCGAAGTTGCGATGAAAACAGCCGATGGCACCAAGGATGGTACTGGTGTGGTCATCGGGGATGCCAGCAAGGATTACCGCAATTCCAGCGGTTATGTGTTGTCTGGTCCCGAATTCCTGACGGTCTTCAATGGACAGACTGGCAAAGCGCTCTCCACGGTGAACTACGAATCGGCGCGTGGCAATGTATCCAGTTGGGGGGATAACTACGGCAATCGGGTGGACCGATTCCTTGCGGCCATTGCCTATCTCGATGGCGAGCGCCCAAGTCTGGTCATGGCTCGCGGGTATTATACGCGCAGTGTGCTCGTGGCCTATAACTGGCGGAATGGACAGCTGACCAAGCAGTGGACATTTGATTCCAATACCTCCGGTAACTCGGGTTATGCCGGGCAGGGTAATCATAATCTGAGTGTGGCGGACGTAGACGGAGATGGGAAAGACGAGATCGTTTATGGTGCCATGGCAGTGGATGACAACGGCAAAGGATTGTACACAACAGGACTTCATCATGGCGATGCCATGCATCTGAGTGATCTCGACCCGGACCGTCCTGGACTTGAGGTATTTCAGGTTCATGAGACGCCATCCAATGCCGGAGTGGAATTCCGTGATGCAGGTACAGGTCAGTTAATCTGGGGAGTTAAAACAACGAAGGATATTGGACGTGGCATGGCGGCAGATATCGATCCAAGATATAAAGGTGCCGAAGTATGGGCAGACGGCAGTCTGTACACAGCCAAAGGGCAGAAACTCGGGACAACCCTGCCTTCCTCCACGAATTTTGGGATCTGGTGGGATGGCGACCTGCTCCGTGAACTGCTGGACAGCAACCGAATCGACAAGTGGAATTATACCAACAGCACAACGATGAACCTGCTCACCGCATCCGGCGTTTCTTCCAACAACGGGACCAAGTCTACGCCGAATCTGCAGGCCGACCTGTTTGGAGACTGGAGAGAGGAAGTGGTATGGCGGACGAATGACAGCTCAGCGTTGCGGATCTATACTACAACAGCAGTTACGGACAAACGCATCTATACGCTGATGCATGATCCAGTGTACCGTCTTGGCGTCGCTTGGCAAAATGTAGCCTACAATCAACCGCCACACACCGGTTTTTATCTGGGAGAAGGCATGAGCACACCACCAGTACCCAATATCCGGTATGCGGGCAGATGAGGAATGGACAAGGTGTGGCCGTCCAATTCTGTTTATGTTTACAATAGCCAGCGAAGCATGGGATTCGCTGAAGGGAACAACGGACGATGGTTCGTTGTTCCTCTTTTTTTGCCAATAGCCAAGGAATACGGTAAAAAACGGAAAAAACGTTTGACAGGTATATAGACTGCCTTTATTATACGTATATAACTTACTAAACAGGTAGGAATAATAAAAATGAACTTGTTTTCATTGTGAAAACAGTCATTTTACAGACAGATGCAACCATGCAACCTGAACAGAATAACGTTCTCACCGTATAGACGGAGGAACACCGCAGCGCATCCTTTCCAGATGGAGCATGCACGGCCTTTAAGCCGGCATGACTTTATGGGGAGAAGTGCGCGGGGGTTCCTCCGTCTTCTTGTTTTTTTACGGGGCGTTTGATCCTGTTCAGCCGGCCTGAGGTAGTCATGCAGATTGATATCGGGGGAGTGTTATTTATGAAAAAGAGAATTCATAAGGGTATTTTGGTTGGTCTGGCACTGGTGTTAACAGGGGTACTGGCAGCATGCGGATCGGATAGCGGCGGGTCCAGTGCGACAGGAACATCGGGGGGAGCGGAAGGTGGCAAGGAAGGGGCCAAGGCCATCGAGCTGCTGAATGTTTCCTACGATCCAACGCGGGAACTCTATGAGCAATATAACAAAGCGTTTGCGGCGCATTGGTTGAAAGAGAAAGGCCAGGAAGTGACCATCAAGCAGTCCCATGGGGGATCGGGCAAACAGAGTCGTTCTGTTATTGACGGACTGGATGCAGACGTGGTGACGCTGGCATTGGGATACGATATTGATGCGATTGAAGATAAAGGTCTGATTAATGAAAGCTGGCAGGATAAATACGAGCATAACAGCTCTCCGTATACCTCTACGATTGTCTTCCTTGTACGTAAGGGTAATCCAAAGGGCATCAAGGACTGGGATGATCTGATCAAAGGGGATACCCAAGTCATCACCCCAAATCCCAAAACGTCCGGCGGGGCGCGCTGGAACTATCTGGCGGCATGGGGATATGCCCTTAAGCATAATAACAATGATGAAGAGAAGGCGAAGGAATTCGTTGGTGAATTGTTCAAACATGCGCCTGTGCTGGATTCGGGTGCTCGCGGATCTACAACGACGTTTGTTGAACGTGGCATTGGTGATGTGCTGCTTGCCTGGGAGAATGAAGCTTTTTTATCGGTAAAAGAGCTGGGTCCGGACAAATTCGACATTGTCGTGCCTTCGGTTAGTATCTTGGCAGAGCCGCCCGTTGCGATTGTGGACAAAAATGCAGACAAAAAAGGAAGCCGCGACGTGGCGGATGCCTATCTGAAATATTTGTACAGTGAAGAGGGACAGACGATTGCCGCTGAAAATTATTACCGCCCAACGCTGGACAGCGTGGAGGAAAAATTCAAAGATCAGTTCCCGGCACTTGAGCTGTTCACGTTGAAAGATGTATTTGGTACATGGCGGGATACTCAGGCCAAACATTTTAATGACGGTGGTATCTTCGACCAGATCTATGTTCCAGGCAGCTAAGGTTGCTCTGTTCAATGAACACCCGATCAATCGCGCTGTGAGCGGCCAACCAGCCTTACCGGCTGAAGGCAGAGAGGATGAACGTGCATGAGCAAGGTGATGGTGGCGCGGAGACGCACATTGCCGGGATTTGGATTAACGATGGGTTACAGTGTGTTCTACCTGAGCCTGGTTGTACTTATTCCACTGGCTGCGCTGTTATTTAACTCAACAGGGCTGACGTGGGCAACCATGATTGAGGTTGCGACCAATCCCAGGGTGCTGGCTTCCTTCCAGGTCAGCTTCCTGACCGCAGGTGCAGCGGCGCTGATTGATCTCGTGCTGGGGTTACTCCTGGCATGGGTGCTTGTTCGGTATGAATTTCCGGGCAAAAGGTTGTTTGATGCGGTCATTGATCTGCCTTTTGCCTTGCCGACAGCGGTAGCAGGGGTTGCTCTTACGGCGATCTATGCCGGCAATGGCTGGATTGGGCAGTTTGTAGAGCCTTTGGGCATCAAGCTCGCTTATTCACAGGCCGGGATTACGCTGGCGCTGATGTTTATCGGAATTCCGTTTGTCGTTCGCACGGTGCAACCGGTGCTGGAGGAGCTGGAAGCTGAGGTGGAAGAGGCGGCTGCCACACTGGGGGCAGGAAGATGGCGGATATTCCGCACGATTCTGTTGCCAGATCTGATTCCACCGTTGCTGACGGGTTTTGCTCTGGCTTTTGCCCGGGGCATTGGCGAATATGGCTCGGTTGTATTTATCTCAGGCAATATGCCGATGAAAACGGAGATTGCTCCCTTGCTGATCATGGCCAAGCTGGAGCAGTTCGATTATGCAGGTGCTACAGCTGTAGCTTTGTTGCTACTTCTGGTTTCTTTCATCCTGCTGCTGATCATTAATTCCTTGCAACGTTGGAGCCGGAAGGCGGGCAGAGCATGACAATGAAGCATGATGGATTAAGGATACATTCAGATGTCACTCACCCAAACCAAAGGAGGTGCAGCATATGGCGGGGTCCGTTCCACTGAGCCCTGTTCCACCCGTAAAGACCGGGCGTGGAACTAACCGTGCAACAACAGAAGCTCCATGGGTCAAATGGTTGTTGATTGGACTGGCAAGCCTGGTACTCATATGGCTGCTTATTTTGCCACTGGCCATTGTGCTCATGGAGGCGTTGAAGCAGGGCTGGGGTGTGTACATTGCGGCTCTTACCGAGCCGGATGCCATGTCTGCACTGAAACTCACGTTATTGGTTGCGGCGATTACCGTGCCGCTGAATACGATATTTGGTGTGGCCGCTGCATGGGTCATTACCAAGTTCCAGTTCAAGGGCAAGGGACTTATGATCACCCTGATTGATCTTCCTTTTTCAATTTCGCCTGTGGTGGGCGGGTTGATCTTTGTATTGGTCTTTGGTTCGAATGGGTGGTTAGGGCCGTGGTTGTCCGAACATGATATTAAAATCATTTTTGCGCTGCCAGGCATTGTCATTGCAACGCTGTTTATTACCTTCCCGTTCGTAGCGAGGGAGTTGATTCCACTAATGGAGGACCAGGGAACCCGGGAAGAGGAAGCGGCGGTTACGCTAGGTGCTTCCGGGTGGCGAATCTTCTGGAGTGTAACCTTGCCCAACATCAAATGGGGACTGCTGTACGGTATTATTCTGTGTAATGCCCGCGCTATGGGCGAGTTCGGAGCCGTATCTGTGGTGTCCGGGCATATCCGCGGGGAGACCAATACGTTACCACTTCATGTCGAGATTTTGTATAACGAATATCAATTCTCGGCTTCATTTGCCGTAGCTTCCCTGCTCCTGATTCTGGCTCTCGCCACGTTGCTACTCAAGAGCTGGCTTGGACACAAAGCCGTTTCAGAAAAGTGATTATGAGAAGAAGAAAATACAGATTGACAGCTACTGGAAGCCCTGCTAATGTATAAACCAAGTATATAGGTTGGATAAGAATGATTTATAAATCCGTTGGATGACAGCGTACTTAGGAATATGGCGGGCAATAGCCCGAGAAGAGGAGGCGGCTCTATGGCTAAGCCGTTAAAAGTGGATGAGGTATGGTTGGACCGAATTGCCGGACAGCTGAATGACATGGAGTTTGGTTCATTGCATATCGTGGTGCACGAAGGTCAGATTGTGCAGATGGAGCGGACCGAACGCAAGCGTTTTGAAAACACGCCCTCAGGCAGCGCCTCCAAATCCGGAAGCACGGCACGAAGCAGTTCAGCCCGTTCACTACGCGGATCAAATGCGAGTGCGAAGGGATAGAGAGTGACGTGAAGGAAGCGAAGATAGGTGCATAAAAACACATGTAAAATCCAGAAACTCATGGGAAATGCATAATGTATGTTCCAAACCGTTATATCTATTGTGCGCGACTTGTCTCCACATGCTCCTTATACCAATGATTTGCTTCAAGCAGCACCTGTTGCCCACCTGCATCCATGAATTCTTCCACAAAGGTATCGAAATACCCCACAGGCTGATCGCCAGTGATGATGGAGATGTACGCTCTGTCTCTCATGCGAATCAATTCAGATGAATATTGAATCAGGGCAGGGGTTGCAACCTCCAGGCGATTATAGATACCATTCTCCGTCAACCCTGCAGATGCAGCCCACTGTTCACGTTTATCCGAGGGTATACCTGGAACCGTCATGCCGATACTTGAGCCGATCATATTAATATAATTCTCCATTCTGTTGTATGGGTAAAGTAAATGGAACGAGTTTGAATCTTCAGCGCTCCAATTCCAGTGTTTTCCTGGAAGGCCATACTCCATTTTGATCTGCTCCTCCGGATCGGGGTTGGCACTTACATAATCGAGTATCTCCAAAATTTTCTCCAGTTTTCCCGGCTCCTTCGCAGCCTCAGCACCTATAGCAATAAAATTCATCAGCAGATTGTTCCCTTTTGAACCGCTATGTCCATCAGGACCAATAACAGGAGAACCAAATACAACCTCTGCAGTTACGTTCTTCTGTAACAGCTCATTAACATTGAACGAGGCTCCCACAGGGGTTTCTTGGCCATTTTCATTAAGGACACTGTAGTCTCCCTCTTGATTCCAATGATAATAGTTGCCCATCGAGGTCATCCCAATTTTTCCATTAATAAAAGTATGGGATAGATGTTTATAGCCGCCTTTATTTTCGCCGGTTATGAACTCAGGGTCGATAATCCCGTCCCGATACCACTTTTGCATATAAGTCAGGGCTTTTTTCATCTCAGGCTCCAAAGCACCGATCACAAGTTGGTTGTTTTTTTCATTAAAATACAGTTGCTCGGTGAATACGGACTGTCCAAAGGCACCAAACACGACATTTAAGCCCTCTCTGGATAGGCCATACGTATCTTGTTTACCATTTCCGTCTGGATCATCTTTGGCAAAAGCATACATAACCGTTTCAAATTCATCTAATGTCTTTGGCACCTCCAGACCAAGCTGCTTAAGCCAGTCCTCTCGGTATACAACAGGGGTTCGATAGATGTTGGTCTGATTGATGGCCGGAATTCCATATAAGCCACCGTTTATTTTTCCATACTCTAGGTAACGTGAATCATAATCGCGAATTCGCTGTACGATATTTGGCGCATATTGTTCAAGGACTTCCGGGGAGATTTCCGCTAAGACCCCTTGCATTTGATACTTAAGCAGATCATGCGGTTGTCTGATTCGGAACAGATCGGGTATTTTCCCTTGAGCAAGCTCCAGGTCCAGCAGTTCCTCGTACCGCTTGTTCTCAAGATTCCACACCTTCAGATCGACATCAAACCTATCCTCAATATATGCAATCATCTCCGCGTCTTCAGGAACAGGGATATTTTGATGCATGGTCCAGGATATCGTGTACTGCGGTGCTGTATCCTTCTCAGCGCTTGCTAGATGGTCTCGCTGTTGCACTTGTGATCCTTCCCTGTTTAGAAAGGTACAACCGCTCATCAATCCTATAAGAATAGATGTAGCAATCAATAGACATAGCGTTCTTAAATGGTTGATGTTCATAGCAGCTCCTTTCCTGATTTCAAATTCTATATAGGTTTAATCAAAGAATATTTACACGGACACTCCGATGACAGAACAACCTTCCGATCGCTGTTATTCCCAGATTTCTTTTGATTCCTTCTCTAAAGGAAGAAATCCGGGAATAAAGGCGAACGCTTCGCTTCTTCAGGTTCTTTCTGTCCTCTCCGTTTTTGTGTAAATGTTAAATTGACCCTATATAGATCCCTGTTCCATTAGATTGCGCATGAAGTTTTTTGGCGTACAGCCGTGAATTTCTTTGAACTTTTTAATGAAATAAGCAGGGGTACGGTAACCAACCGTACTTGCGACCTGCTCAACCGTAATTTCGCGTTGTGTCATCAGTTCCCGTGCGCGTTCCATTCTCTGATTCGTAACATATTCGGAATAAACAATCCCGGTTTCTTCCTTGAAAAGTTTACTCAGATATTTAGGGCTGATGAATACTTGCTCTGAGACATGATCCAGCGTGAGATCGCCTGATAAGTGCTCGTGAATATAGGCTTTGACAGCCGAGATGGTATCCACACTTCGTACCTCGCTTCGCTTCTCCATCTGCATCACAAATTCGGTCACGAGATGAATCATCCATTCCGAGTAGCGGTTGATATTGTAGAACAATGAAAATTGCTTGTACATATTCAATGAACTCGCCTCGGTGGGTTGCAGGCGCACCTGATTAATACACTCAGCGTAAATAGATACCGTTTTTAATAAGATGATCCGACTGTATTCGGCTGAATAGGGGCCTTCTTTTATTGTCGCGACCAATTCCTGAATGGCCTGAACCGTACCTTGCACATCCCGAGTCTGCAATTTCTTTTCAAAGTTTACGAGGTATGACTCCGGGATCTCCAGACTGCTGGCTTCCCTGTTCAGAAGATCAAGATCCTGAATGGCAGACTGCTCGGGAAAGAAGTAGCTGTATCGAATCAGGGTATTCGCCTGATGATAGCTTGTGTGAATCTTCGTGAAGTGTTCTACCCATCCGCCTAACGATAGTACAAATTCCAGACCAAATCTGCTGCTCGCCTCAGCGTGAATAAAGTCTACAATGTGATCAGAGAGCGGTTCTTCGGGTTGGTTGGTACAGATGATTACTGCTATTTTGTGATCCTGCAATTCCTCTGCCAGCAGTTGAGTTCCAACCATTTCTGCGATCTCCAGTTGCTGGATCATCGTATACAACGTATGCTGCAACTGTCGTGGCTGCAGATCCTTCCACTTCTCATTAACAGGGTCAATGACGATGCAACGGAAGCGAGAGTAGGCCATTGAAATGTGAATAGACTGGAGCTGTTCCGTAAGTTCCTCGGGTGTAAATCGGTTATTTAACATATTGAGCATGATACTATGCTTAATCATTCTGTGATTGGCCTGTAAAGTTTCTTCAAGACTATCAACTTTATTGGACAGACTGTTAAACGTTGTATCGATGAACCGATATTCGTCCTGCTTTAAGCTGGTTGGGCTATCCATCCGGCTCTTGATGTTATTCATGATTCGTTTAAGAGGACTATAGTTGGCCCTGGTAAAGATGGACGACATCGCTATTCCAACCGCAACAGCCAATAAACCGTGAAGAACCGAAATCTCCTTCAAGCTATCCAATTTATAATAGAAGCTTTCATTAGGTGTGGTTGTGTAGATTCTCCATGCATTTCCTTTAAATTGATCTTGGGTAACGACATGAGAGTCATAGTTAAATACAGGTGTGAAGCTCTCATCTGAAGTATGAAAGGTGAGTAGCGACTGCGTCAGATTCTCCTCCGTGGAGCTGCCTATCAACGTTTTGTCCGCAGCAGATATGACGGTTCCGTCCTGATCGATGATTAATGTATTTGCATAGTCAGCAGGGAGCATATTTTTAATGATCTGACTGATCGCTGATTCTTTGATATCAATCGCAATCATGGCCTTACTGTCTTGTCCAGACGATTGAAACGGGTAACTATGGACATAGGAAATTAGAGGACTCATCTTGCCTTGTTCCCGTGATTCGATATAAACATCCTGAGGCACCATGCGAGTCTTCATCCATAAGGAGCTTTCTGAAGTCTCTTTCATCGCAGCAATCCAATCCGTCGTATGATCCACACTCGAAGGCTTGTCCTCATAGAGCAATAGCCCATATACAGATGAGACGATGAAGTGGTTCTTTGTATCGTACACATGAATAGCTTCAATGAGATCGGAGTAATTTTGTACCATATTTTTGAGGGACTGTTCGATGTCCAGGATTTTGCTATGGTTTCCTTTTAAGCTATCTAAATCGATACTAGCGGCGTTACCGAGTGCCAGGGACAGATAGACCTGATTCACCTTCTGGATAACGGAGCTCTCAATATAATTGACAGTGCTTTTCAGTGACAGCTGATTATTGATTCGAATCTCTTTGCTGTATTGATGGGAGAAGAAGAGGTATAGAATGGAGCCGAAAAGAAGCGCAATGACAAGAACGACAGCAAGGTAGGAAAGAACCATCTTGGATCTCACAGATTGAAATGGCTTATGCATTCTTTTTCCCCCTTCATGTCTCTTTTCTAAACAACTTCATCATTATATAGCAGGCCGAGGACTAGAAATCATGTTGATCGAAATTTAACAAACTCCCACTCCATAATTTACTTTCAGTTAATAAAGCGTTTACAAAAGTGGGTATTTTAATTGATAAATGTAGTATCTAACTCCATTTTTCTTGGCATATAAGCTCCGGAACGTACGATTTTGATATAAAACGGAATTTGTTCTATAGATGCGAAACGCTCCCTAATGCTACAGTAACGGCAGATCAGACATCTGTATAGAGTCTTTCTTACTCATTTGCAGATGCAGAAGCAAAAAAATAATTTACCATAACGGGAGCGTGTATTTGCAAGCCATGAGAAAACCACTTAAAAAGTCACTGGCATTACTTCTAATGTTGTCTATGGTAGGTCCGACATTTGCAGAGAAAAGTTTTGCAGCCGATCAGAAGATTCAGTTCTCTGATATTAAGGGACACTGGGCGGAAGCAAATATTCAAGCATGGGGTGATGAAGGATTAATTCGAGGTTACCTGGATCATTCATTTAAACCGAATACGTATATTACAAGAGCAGAATTTATGAATTTGGTAAACGGTGCCTTTGGATATTCCGGACAAGCTAAAATTACCTTTAATGATGTGTCTGAGAGTGCATGGTATTACGAAGCAATTTCTATTGCAAATGCGAATGGATATATAGATGGATACACCGATGGCACAATGAAGCCGCAAGATCCGATCACCCGTCAAGAAGCAGCTAAAGTGATTGCTGGCATTTTGAATCTGGAGTTAAATGAAACAGCAGCGAATGTATTTAGCGATTCATCGTCTATAGCGGCGTGGAGCAAGGGAGCTGTAGGTGGAGCGGCAGCAGCGAAAATTATCTCTGGTTATGCAGATGGAAGCTTCAAACCGCTTAATTCCATTACTCGTGCCGAAGCAGTGTCTGCGCTCGTTAAGGCTGTGGAAACAGATGCTACTACAGCTGCCAAACCAGCTAAGCCAAAGGGAACGGCAACTGTGCTGAATGTTAATCCCCCAGCAGATGAAGCTCGGTTGTCCGCCGTGAAGCACGGAGCCAATGCCGGAGACGACACCTTGAAAAATATTGCGGAAACCAATCCGTTTATTGATATTTTGGACGGTTTTGATCAAGTATGGTCCATGAACCTAGCGGATTGGAGAGATGGAACAGCGGCAACCAAAATTGGAGCTGACGGGAAAAATGCAAAGTATGGAGATGGACCGACTCCATATTATGACGGCTTTAAGAATGATCCAACCGTAGCTGTTGCTGATCAGAAAACATATGCAAATGAAGAGATCCGAAACAAAGCAACTTGGGAAGCCAATATCAAATATGTAGAAAAGGTCACGCAAAATCGCACAGGTGAAGAGACATTGGCAGCCTATTATGATGACCAAAGAGATAAGATCTATAGCGTGATGGAGGGCTTTGGTCCGTTGGCTAACACGTATGTAGATATCATCAAGCCAAAGACAAACGTTGAACGAACGGTGGACGAGATGAATGTGGTATTGACCGAAGAAACAGTGGAAGATGAAAGCCAAGGCATTGGAGATTGGGAAGCAAAGACGGAACTTGCAGACTTGGTTCATTTAGTTGATCTGGTTCGATTCAAAATTCCTGCCTCATCTAATCCCTCTAAATATTTCTACTCTTCCCCTAGACCGTGGAGAATGAATTCCAATGGAGAAGTGAAAGAAGTTGTTGACAGCAAAGGACTGCCTGTATGGGAAACCTTGGGCGAAGGTGAGAAAAAAGAAGTACCTTTGGCTTCAGGCGGCACCAAATCAACAGGAGAAAAACATTACCAGCAATACGAAACTAACGTTAAACTTATTCCTGCGTTAACTTATGTCAAACGAATCGCTGAGGATGGAAGAGGGAAAGATGGCGCATTTCCGAGCGGACATACCAGTGCAGCTTACTTATCCGTATTTCCTTTGGCATACGCTACACCAGAACGATTCACTGAATTGTTAACGAGAGCAGCTCAGTTGGGCGAGAATCGAATCGTAACGGGGATGCACTCACCGCTTGATGTTATCGGAGGAAGAATACAATCCACAGCCATGGCTGCATATGCACTTAATAAGGCTGAGAACAAAGATGTGTTAGAGAAAGGTTATGAGAATGCAGGAGAAGTATTTGGAGCTGCAGCGAAGGAAAAAAATATGAGTCTGTATGAGTATGCACACACCGTAACTGAGGATTACACGTTCAAGAGTGCTTACGATGAACACAAATGGGAAGATCATGATGCCAATAAAGCTTTCTATAGAGAAAAGATGACTTACGGTCTACCACAAACCGGAACCAAAGGTTTGGCTCCAGTTGTACCGCAAGGAGCAGAAGCCCTGTTAGAAACACGTCAACCGTATTTAACAGATGAGCAACGCAGACAAGTATTGTATACAACATCCATTGACTCTGGATATCCTGTACTGGATGAATCCAAGGGCTGGGGTAGAATTGATCTGGTCACGGCTGCGGATGGCTACGGCGAATTCTTGAACAATGTAACTGTGGATATGGACGCTTCCAAAGGCCGCTTCAATGCACAAGACTGGTGGAGAAATGATATCACCGGTAGTGGAATGCTCACGAAAAAGGGAACAGGCACCCTTACATTGACAGGGAAAAATAGCTACACTGGCGGAACATTGCTGCAAGCAGGAACGCTGGTAGCCGAATCTGCAGCTGCTTTTGGTACAGGTGATCTGTATGTAGAAAATGGAACAGTTGTCGTTGATGTCGACGGAGCACTCAACTTAAATAGAAACTTTACCATGGATAACGGTACGTTGGAATTGGTAGTGACTGACAACAACAGTCAGCTGAATGTCGGCAGAAAGCTCTATATTGATGGAGGAAGTCTCAAACTCGACTTGTCCAACTATAAGATTGAAGGTTCTAAAGATATTACGTTAATCACGGCTAATGGAATTACAGGTGAATTCGACAGTGTAACTGCCGAAGGTTATGACGTGACTGTCACGTACGAAAAGGGCCGCGTCATTGCACATGTTGTAGCCAAATAAGTGAAGTAATTATCCATGATATAAAGTGAACTAAAGAATGTCACACATGCGACTTCGATGACAGAATAACTTTCCGATCACTGTTATGCCAGATTCTTTCCTTCTTCAAAGGAAAAAATCCGGGGATAAGCATATGCTTTCGATGGAGCTTTCTTTCCGAAAGGCTTTAGGCGTAGCGAATGCTTTCGAAGTAATTTTCTTACAGAAAACTTGTAGCTTCGCTTCTTCACGTTATTTCTGCCCTCTCCGTTTTTGTGTAGTTATTAAAATTCATTTTATATCGTTCAATTCTTCGCAAGAAAAGATTATAGAAAAGGGCTTAAACTACAATGTAGTTTAAGCCCTTTTCGCGTACAGATACGTTGGATATAGGGGATGTTTTCAACACGTGCTGAAAGCCGAAGTGTATCTGAACGTGTCCGGAGTAGGCAAGCGCTAAATACTGAATGTAAGAGCAAGCAATTAGGACTTCGCAAAAGCGATTTTCCTATTTTCCACTACCAATGAGAATTTTCGCTTCGTACGAGAGGGACACGAGGTTTCCTCTCAGTCACGCTTGGAACAGAGCATGAGCAGGGGTTGAGCGCTAACGAATATGAGGCGTCTTATTTAAGGGGTTGAAGCACCCGCAGAAATCTAAGGAATCTGAGACATGTTATATCGAAATGTACGGCGTTTTAGAGCGTTTTTATCGAGCGATTTTGGGAAATAACGTGTCTGAGGTTCTTTACAATTTTGAAAGAGGGCGTAGAGGTAATATAAGACGTCCTGTGTTCCTTAGAGAATCGACTGGTTACTGAATAGGAACAGCCAGACGGGAGTTCCATAATTTTGGGACACTGACATCCATCCTCGTATAGCATGCCGAGCAAGGAGACACGACCTCATCGGTGAAAATCCAGCCGAGGGAGGGCCAAGTCTCGTATCATCGATGTGGGTATCTAAGTTTAATCATACGGAAGCGGCTGAATCGTAGGTTATTCGTCGGTGTTGGTACCAGATGTACGACGTGTATTTCCTTCCATCTCCGTAGAGACTTGCTTCGTTGGTTCCAGATCCGTATGTCCTGCGTAGGGGCGATCACTTCGAGAGCGTGTCCCAGTCAACCCGAAACCCGAAGTGAATATAATCAGCTGTAGTCCCAGTGCGTAGGGCGCAGCAACAAGTCCAATCAGATGGAGTAAGGAGCATAGCGCGATCAGCAAGGAGAGCATTTTGGTTACTGTACGTGACCTATCCCGTCGTGGGCTGGCCCAGAGCAGGTAACCATATATTATGGTGATCATTATGGAAGTTGCGCGAATCCATGGCAAGATGCTGTCCCATGAGTCTACATGGACGTCCAACATCTGCTGACGAAATATCAGATCTGTAACTAGAAACCCTGTGGCTGCTAGTGCCAATGGTTCGGCTGCGGGCCGAAGGATGGTCCATACCGCAGTGCCCCAATGATCTGCATGAGTCTCCCGGCTGAGTTCATCCGATAATACGGTGCATTCCCGTTCCAGTGCTCTGTGCATCAGTCCGATTCTGGCAGGGTCATGATCCTTAATACAGTCCCGGATCTGGTCCTGTAGCTGAGGAGATAGGTAAGATGCAGCTTTGCAGGCTAACATTGCTGTTATCAGATCGTCATGTTCGTGTTCCGATCGTTCATAATTCCGATTTTCCTGGATGGTAAGTTGTCCCAAGAGGGCTGTACTTATGTATAATGTATCTCGTATCCTTCTCATTCGCCTTTCGTGGCTGCGGCGAACTTCAGTGGCAGACCATATGTATATCCCCAGAAGCAAAGCCATGACTCCAAACAGCACAGCCACAGTGCCTGGGCGCGATGTTAGATCTTCAATCCAACGAAACACACTTGTTCCTCCTTTGCACCAACTTCGCGTATCATGAAACACGCTTCACGTAAGCTTTCTCTCACTATTACACAGGAAGTAGATGAATTCAAGCAGAATTCATATGTTAAAGTCATGATACGTAGAGTAGCTCAGTGACACAGATGTAATTATAATAGAAAGATTTTAAGGTGGGGAGAAATGAAATTTTATAGGTTTAATCATGATACGAAAACGAAGGTCCTAGCTTCAGTGGAAGATGATCATCATCCAATTAATAGTGATTTCCACGGTCAATCTAAAATAAAAGGATGGACAACAATAGGTTTAGAAACCCTTTATAAAAAATCATACAAGGATTTTCCGAATTACCATATCGGTAAACCTGTGTTCTCAAAAAGAGTTAAAGAGATGATGGAGAAAGAGAGTTTATTAACAAGCGAAGTAGAATTTTTGCCCATAACGAATGATAATATGGAATTGTTCATACTAAATGTTACTAATATATTGGACTGTGTTGATTATCATCGTTCTGATATTGGTAGATTCAAAGATGAGTCTTGGGCACGGTTTAACAAGCTTGTATTCGATCCTGCCAAAATACCGGAAGGAACGTGTATGTTCAAGATTAAGGAAACTCCTGGTGTTCAGGTTTTTGTTACAGAAAAGTTTAAAGAATGGATTGAAGAGCGTAAGCTCAAAGGGCTTAACTTTTCCGTGATATATGATTCTGACTTTACAAAGGAAATGGAAGAAGAGCAGCAACGGGTATATGATGCAGCTCTTGAAGAAATTGAACGAAATAAAGGAGAAGAGTATTCCTATGATGATGCCCGTGAACTTGTAGATCAGGGAGAAACCATGGCTAGCGGTCCGTGGAGGATTCGGCTGGAAGATCAGGGGAGGTTATGGCTAGGTCAGTTGCTTCAAGATCTGTCTTACCAGTGGATTATGCCTGTATATATCCCGCCGGTTTTGCTGTTGAAGTCTTGGCATGTGGTTGACAGAATAAAAGAATAATTTATTTTGTTGGAGAGGGGCACAATTCATGGATCATGTGAGTATTGAACACACACCACCCGCAGCAGTGGAGTATCTTGCTTTACGGCAGGTTTCGGGTCTTAGCCCGATGAGCAGGGAAGGGGCGGAGATTGGATTACCGAATAGCCTGTTTGCCGTATGTCTGCGTGAAGAGGATATGCTGATAGGCATGGGGCGAGTGATTGGAGATGGAGGTTGTTTCTTTCAGGTCGTCGATATTGCTGTACACCCGGATGTTCAGGGAATGGGGTATGGAAAACTGATCATGAGCGAGATTATGAATTATCTGCGTGAAGCAGTACCTGCCCGTGGTTTGGTCAGTCTGCTGGCGGATGTTCCGGCTGATCAACTCTATGCTCAATTTGGATTTGAATACACCAGCCCAAAATCGGAGGGCATGTGGTGGAGGCAGGGAGAAGAAGGACCGACTACCTAGCGGAACGGAAACTGAAATCTTGAGATAAGAATAGATTCTATGTCGTATGAAATTATCTTATTATAGCCGCATTTAGCGGCTTTTTTCATGATTCGTGTTGAGTGCTTGCGGAGAGAGGGGATACTTAAGAGTGTCGGTGCTTCTTCCGCTAGTTGAAGTAAAGATTATTTTTCTACATATAAGCTGTAAGAGATAGGTTTACAAGATGTCACATCCGGTTTAAGATGGCGTGAGCCGTTTAAGGTATATAACAATAGGATTAAGTATTAAAATAACGGTAAGTTGACAAGATGATATCTACAGAAAAGAGGGAATTCATATGAAAGTAGCCATTTTTGGAGCAACCGGAGCGATTGGCAAGATGATACTGTGGGAGCTGATGGATCGTGGGCATGAAGTGACAGCGGTGGTGCGTGACCCTTCGAAGGTTGAGATGGTTCATGAGCGTTTGCGTGTAGAACAGGGAGATCTGCTTAACCCGGATCAGGTGGCTGATTTTGCAGCGGGTCAAGAAGTGGTTGTGAGTGCGTATGGACCTAAGTTTGGTGGAGAAGAAGAGATGCTGGAAGTGACGCGTTCGTTGATCGAGGGTGTGCGCCGGGCAAAAGCAGGACGTCTGGTTGTAGTTGGTGGAGCAGGAAGTTTGCTAACTGATTCCGGTGATATGCTGATGGATACGCCGGGATTCCCGGAAGAAGTCAAACCACTGGCAAAAGCCCATGCAGAAGCATATGACCTGATTGAAGCATCAGGTATTCACTGGACCTACATGAGCCCTGCTGCGACAATCACAACAGGACGTCGCACCGGCCAGTTCCGGGTTGGCATGAACCGGGTGATTACGGATGATATCGGGGAAAGCTCGATTTCCGTTGGCGATTTTGCAGCGGCTTTGGTGGACGAACTGGACGATCCGCAATTTATCCAAGCTCGGTTTACGGTAGGTTATTAAGCGTAGACAGGCTTTGGAATGGATAATTTAATCTGAAGGTCTCGTACACGGGATCGATAGAGTTTTCGATGATGTATCGAGTGGATCGTGGTAACTGGATGAGGTAAGAGGAAAGATAGCGATACACATATAAGATGCAGCGTTTAGGTGCAAAGTTGCTACTTTTAAGTATGAGATGAGCTTGTCACGGGGAGGGATGAACATTGTTTATCGTAACCGCTGAACAGATGAGAGCTGTGGACGAGCATACCATTCAACAGCTCGGTATTCCGGCAGCAAGTCTAATGGAGAATGCAGGCCGCGCCATAGCCGAGGAAGTCATCAAGCTGTGCCGGGAAGGGCAGGCAGAAGGTTGGCTTGCGGATTCAGGGCAGCTTGGCTATAGCAGCAAGACAGATGCTAGGCGGGCACACACCGGGCCCGGTGATCGGCAAGGTTATGGTGGCGACATCATCGCCGATCCGGCGCTGGTGATGGAGCGCCCGGGAGATCAGCAATGGTACATGCTGATCGGCAAGGGCAATAATGGCGGCGATGGGCTGGTGGCCGCGCGCCATTTGGTTGAAGCAGGGCTTGGCGTGACATTGGTCTACGCCGATGCCCCTGATGCACTGCGGGGCGAAGCCGCAGTGCAACGGGATGCCGCCGCGAAGCTTGGCATCCCTGCTCTTGTCCACGGGCGCGAAGCCGTGGACTTCAGCCGGTGCACAGGCATCGTGGATGCGCTGCTGGGCACCGGGTCGCGGGGGGCGCCGCGCGGAGCCTACGCGGCGCTGATTGAGGCGGCGAACGACAGCGGCAAGCCGGTCGTGTCCGCCGATGTGCCAAGCGGGCTGGACGCCGACACCGGAGAGGTGTACGAGCCCTGCATTCAAGCCCGGGTGACCGTATGCCTCGCGCTGCTTAAGCGCGGGCTGGTGCAGTACCCGGGCGCTTCTGCCGCGGGGCGCATTGTGGTGCGCGCCATCGGCATTCCCGCGCGGCTTGCGCCAGAGCATGGCCCCTCGGTCCGTCTGCTGACGGACGAGGTGCTGCGCGGTGCGCTGCGCGTGGATACAGGCCGTCTCCGGGCACCGGACGGCCACAAGGGCACCTACGGCCACGTATTGCTGGCCGCAGGAAGTCTGCCGATGAGCGGCGCTGGCCTGCTCTCGGCCAAAGCCGCGCTGCGCGCAGGCTGCGGGCTCGCCACATGGGCGTTGCCCGCAGCACTGCTGCCGCATGTTATCGGCACCGTGCCCGAGCTCATGCTCGCTGCCGCCTCCGATGGCGACAGCGGCGAATGGAACGCGGCTTCCGCCGACGCTGTGCTGCGTCTTGCGGAGAGCCGCGATGTGCTCGCGACCGGCCCAGGCCTTGGCCGCTTCAAGGGCGACACAGACTGGCTGCGCCGTCTGTGGCAACATACGGATCGTCCGCTCGTCATCGACGCGGACGCCCTCAACATGCTGGCAGACGCTGGCCCACATGGGCCTCGCGACTGGGGCCAGCGAAGTGCCGCGACAATCCTGACGCCGCACCCTGGCGAGATGGGCCGACTGCTGGGCATGTCGACCCAAGAGGTGCAGCGTGACCGCATTAGACACGCTGCAAAATACGCCCGCGAGCAGGGCGTGACCCTTGTGCTCAAGGGAGCACGAACGGTCATCGCAACGCCATCCGGCGAGGCATACATCAACACCACTGGGCACGCCGGCATGGCGACTGGCGGTGCCGGAGACGTATTGACCGGCATCATCGCCGGTCTGCTTGCCCAGGGGCTCAGCGCGGAGCAAGCCGCCGCGTTCGGCGTATATCTCCACGGACAGGCCGCTGAACGCGCAGCACTGCTGCGCGGTGACCCATCGTCCCTGCTGGCCGGAGACATCATCGACGCACTGTGAGGATGGGGCAGGTGTGGGACAAGCTCATGGTTTTGGGTTGCTGTCTATGACTAATCATTTCTAAACTGCAAGTGATCCAACGAATCAGCGCACCAGCGCACCAAAAGTAGATGAGTGCACGTTGTCCATTGCTAAATGCTAAATGCTAAATGCTAAATGCCCGGCGCCCAATGTCCATTGCTCAGTACTCAATACTCAATACTCAATACCAATGCCCAGTGCTCATTGCCCAAACGAACCTGATACACCTTATACCACGGTTTACATCGAGGAGCAAAAGCTAACGAATCTCATCCACGTTATTTCTGTGTATTTCAGAGAAAACACCTGAAAAACCGGACTAAATTAGGGAATAGAATGCCTGAGATTCGTTAGATTTTATAATCTGCAATTAATGGCCCAATAAGGTTTGCTCAGTTCGTTAAACGTTTGGATCTGAAATGCTGATGCCTTGTTATCTATATAAGTTGAACTAAAGAATATTTACACTAGACACTCTGTTGACAGAACAACCTTCCGATCGCTGTTATCCCCATTTTTTCTTTTATAAAGTGGAGAATCCGAGGATAGCGGATGCTTCCGAAACAGCTTTCTTTCAAGAAGCTTTTTAGGCGAAGCGTATGCTTCCGATGCAGCTTCTTTCAGGTCGCTGTTAGCTCCACTTTTTCAGGTTCTTTCTGTCCTCTCCGTTTCGTGTAAATGTTTAGTTCAATCTATATACTTTCATATCTTTGAAACGAATTAATGGTTGGATGAAACAATGATTAGTTACTGAAAAGGGGAGCCCTGTCATGATGCATGACGGAGGCTCCCCTTTATTTGTTTGTATGTTCACGCTACCTGATCCTGGCTCGGCTATAACCTGCCCATAACATGCCTATAATCTGCATCTAACCTGCATCTAAACGACATCCGACCTACGTCTGGCCCAAGTTCTCGCGGCATCCTGCTTACAGCCGGAATCGCAGCAGTTCCTGATGCATCTCTGCGCTGATATCACGCAATGACTTCACCTTGATACTTGCATCAGCGAAGGAACGTTGTTGTTCCGACGTGGAGGCGGTAATCTCTTCACTGCTGGCAGCCGACTGCTCGGTGATGGCACTGATATTTTCGATGGCTTGTTGCACCTGTGTACTGAGTTCATTGGAGTGTTGCATGTCCTCAGCAAGCTGATGGATACCCGTACTAATGCGCTCCACACTTTCACGAATAGCAGAGAAGGATTCGCGAGTCTGGCCAGTGGCTTGTTCCTGTTCGCCGAATAACTGCATGCTTTGTGCTACAGAGTTCTTCACCTTGTCCATGGAGGTTGTGATCTCGCCCACAGCCGCATAGATATGTTTGACCGATTGCGCAGATTGTTCGGCGAGTTTGTTCACCTCGCCCGCAACAACAGCGAAGCCACGTCCGGCTTCTCCAGCGCGAGCAGCCTCTATGGAGGCATTTAACGAGAGCATGGTTGTTTGTTTGGCAATCTCTGATACATATGCCGTCATCGTAGTGATTCGAACCGCGCTTTCTTCCAGTTCCCGCACCGTTTGTTCCACCTCGGCCATCGCCATACGATTCACTTCGGCCAAGCGGAGTTGCTCCGCTACAGCCTTATTACCTTCCTCAACGGTAGTTAATACTTCACGACCATCGATTACCGATTGGGAAGTGGCCTCCAGATTGCTATTGAAGGTAGACTGCATTTTGTCCACAACCATCACTGTTTCACTCAGATCCTCGGCAATCTTTTGACTGCCAATTGACAGTTCCTCCGTGGTGCGGGATACTTGCTGCACAATCGCTTGGGCTGTATCATTACCGCGGTCAATATCTTGTGCCATCAGATCGACACGATGACCCGCTTCACCAATCGACTGAATAATGCCGCGGATATTATGAGTCATGGTACCGAAGGAACGACTCAGGTCATCGAGTTCATCTTTGCCCCGAGCTTCCGGTAATTGTCCGGTCAGGTCACCGTCCGCAATTTGTCCAGCGGCGTCTTTGAGTGTTCGAATACGCTTGGCAATCTGACGTGAAGTATACATATTAAACAGCATCACGGCGACGAGCAATACGATAGCTCCTGCCAGAGCGGCTTGCCACGTTTGCTGAATGTCACGTTCCAAATCGACGGTATATTGATCATAACGATCCCGAGTCATCTCATCTAACGAATAGATATCATTCTGTATGCCCCGAACCCGAGTGCTGTAACGTTTCGCTTCCGCACTGTTCATCGCACTCATCGCTTCGGTGGCTCCCTGGTTGAGAGCTTCTAATTTTGTCTCGATGGACTGAATAAGTTGTAACTGCTGATCTGTTTCGAGCAATCCGTCCGTAAGCTCCTGAATCATCGTTTGGCCTTCATCCAGCAAGCGAAGCACGGCGTCCTGGTTTCCTGCTGTCATGGAGAATGAGTAGACATCCAGCGCTTGCTGGGTCTGAATCTGATTGGCGTTCAGTTCACTCACCTTGAGCATGGCTGGTACCAGATTTTGATTTTTGGCATTCATGTTGAGCAATTGCATGATAATATAAGCGACTAGCACAAGGCATAGAAGTAGTGAAATTAGAGCATTAAGTATCAGTTTTCCCTGTAGTTTCATATGCGTACCTCCTCGTATCCGATGGGTTATTGATCAAGCGTAATTTTGATTTGACCGGAAGAGATCTTAGCCTTCAGATCTTCGAAGGTTTGCTGTTGTTCATCACTGAGCGTGATATTATGTAGAGCAGTCAGACCCACGGCGTTCTCCGCCAGCCCCTCCACGATTTCCTTTTGAGGGAAGGTATGATTGTTTTTAACAAACGTGTTAACGGCATTGTAGATAGAGACATCCACATTTTTCAGCATGGACGTAAGAATGGATTTTTCCGCCAAAAAGAATTGATCGGTATCTACACCGATGGCGTATTTCCCTAATTTCTGAATCTCCGTCAGTGCACCAACGCCTGTAAGACCAGCAGCTACGTAGATCACGTCAGCGCCCTTTTCCTGAATCATCTCTGCAGCCAGTTGTTCACCCAGCTCGGCATTGCCAAAGTCCCCTGCGTAGACGACATCAACGGTTGCATTCGGCTTGACAGCCAGAACACCTTGTTTAAAACCCAGCTCGAAATTACGAAGGACTGGTATCTCTATTCCACCAAGGAAGCCAACATGATCTTCCGTTGAAGCCATAGCGGCAATAACACCTGCCAGATAACTTCCTTCTTCCGCCCGGAATGAAATGGAGGCAATGTTAGGCAGTTCGGACTGACTGTCAATCATGAGGAACTGCTGGTCAGGATATTTGGCTGCAACTTTCTCCATATCCGCTTGGACAGCATCACTCAGGCCGATAACCAGATCGAATTTGGCTTGCGCAAACTCTTCAAATGCAGCTTCGGCATTGTCGCCCGGTTCACGATAGTCGAAGACAATGCTTTTCTCATTTCTGGCCTGAACCAGTCCATCAAAAGCAGCATCATTAAAAGAACGGTCACCCAGACCCACTTCCGTAAGCACGATCCCAACCTTTGTTCTTGTGTCTGTTGCCGTTGTTGTATTGTTGGGTGAACATGCCCCCAGGATTAGTACCGTCAGGATCATCATTATGGTGAGACCTAGACCTGCGCGTCTGTTCTTGTTTGTTTTCATGTGTGGTACCCTCATTTCTGTAGTCGCATTTTTCTGTTTTGCGTGATTCCTTAGCTCCAGGGAAGTACGTGTGCATGATGACACGTATGGTGAGGATTTCCCTTTATCTATATCGGTCAGAAAGGCACTGTGATTTATGGTATTTAGTGAAAATTTACGAAAAAATAAGTATTTTTCATGAATTACACATTATTTTTACATTTATCTGCTTAAAAGGGTACATAAATATCTACAGTATGTTGTTTACTGATGTTAGAAGTCGAAAAAAGGCACAACAGAGATGACATGAATCATCTCTGTTGTGCCTTGAAATTTCACCCTATACGAATGATAAGGTGATCATCCTATTATAAAAATGACGCGAGTTTTACCAAGCCGCAATCGAGCCGTCGGCTCGGGTTTCCGTACCCCCGCATAATACGCCATTGTCCGGGTTGCGCCAGATGATCTGACCGCGTCCAAACTGGGATGGATCGAGTGCCACTTGAATATCATGTCCTTTGCGGGCGAGTGCCTGAGCGATATGCTGCGGGAAACCCGGTTCCACGAGAATTGTTTTGCCCTTCGTCCACTGCCAGCGCGGAGAATCCAAGGCGGCCTGTGGGTTCAGGTGATAATCGATCGTATTCATAACCACCTGCACATGACCTTGCGGTTGCATGAAACCACCCATGACACCGAATGGCCCAACCGCTTCGCTGCCACGGGTGAGGAACCCCGGAATGATCGTGTGATACGTTCGTTTGCCTGGCTCCAGGGCGTTCACATGATTAGGGTCCAGTGAGAAATTATGTCCGCGATTCTGCAAAGCAATGCCTGTCCCCGGAACAACCAATCCAGAACCGAAGCCCATATAGTTACTCTGGATAAACGAAACCATGTTGCCTTCACCATCAGCCGTAGCCAGATACACCGTTCCACTTGCTCGTGGATCACCTGCCTCAGGTGCTCGTGAGGTATCACCAATGAGTTTGCGCCGTTCTTCCGCGTATGCCTCGGACAGCAGTTCCTCCACCGTCACACCCATTTTGCGTTCTTCGGTAATATATTTCTCCCCATCGGCAAATGCCAGTTTCATGGCTTCGAGCTGCTGATGATATGCCAGAACGGATTCTTTCTCGTCAAAATCATATCCCTTCAGGAGATTAAGCGCCGCGAGAGCAATCAATCCTTGTCCATTCGGCGGAATCTCCCATACATCGTATCCGCGATAGGAGACGGAGATGGGATCAACCCACTCGGGCTGGAAAGCCTTCAGATCTTCGCGAGTCAGATAACCACCATGCTCTGCCATAAAGGAATGAATGCGCTCTGCCAGTTCTCCTTCGTAAAAGTCTCGCGCTTCGCTCTCGCCAATCTGGCGCAAAGTCGCCGCATGATCCGGCGAGCGCCACATCTCTCCAGCTGCGGGAACACGCCCGCCAGGAGCAAATGTCTCAAACCACGCACGCCCTGCCTCCGCATCACCTTGGCGTGCATAAATCTCGGCTGCCCTTGCCCAGTGGCGGGCCAGCCCAGGCGCAAGCGGATAACCTTCCTCCGCATAGCGGATAGCCGGTTCCAGCGCTTCCGCCAGCGTGAGCCGCCCAAAACGGCGGCTCAGCTCAGCCCAACCCGCCGGTGCGCCAGGCACCGTCACCGGAACAACCCCAAGCTTCGGCATCTCCGTATGGCCTGCCGCTTGAAGCGCCTCAATGGATATGCCCTGAGGCGCAGGGCCGCTGGCATTCAGGCCATGCAGTTTGCCCTCGGTCCAGACGAGGGCAAAAGCATCGCCGCCAATGCCATTGGACGTGGGCTCCAGCACGGTGAGTGCTGCCGCAGTTGCAATGGCGGCATCAATGGCGTTGCCGCCTTTTTTCAATACATCCAGACCGGCTTGTGCAGCCAATGGTTGAGACGTGGCGACCATGCCTTGTTTCGCATACACAGGCACGCGGTAAGAGGGGTACGGTTGGTAGAGTGGATCGAAGTTCATCGGGTTGTTCAGCTCCTTGTCACAAGATGTCAGGCTCCGGCATCACCGGATCATACTCCTAACCCTCTTCGCAACCGGACAACCGATATCCTGCCACACCTGCTAAATCCAGCCTGACATCAGCAACACTTCGTTCAGAAATACGTTCCATCCCGGCCTGATTAGCCATCATCTAATACGTTTCTACCAAGGGAGGTGACATCAGCCACCGCATTACCCTAAGTCGTTACCATATCGCCGCCATTGACATGAATGCATTCACCTGTGACGTAGGATGAATCGCGGGAGGCGAGATAGACATAAGCTGCCGCCAGTTCGTAAGGCTGACCAGCCCGACCCATAGGCGTCTCCGTTCCAAATACCTGCACATCCTCCGCGGAGAAACTGGCAGGAATAAGAGGTGTCCAGATAGGGCCAGGGGCAACAGAATTCACGCGGATTCCCTGTGCTGCGAGTGATTGGGAAAGTACACGAGTGAGCGACACGACAGCCCCTTTGGTGGAGGAATAGTCGATCAACTGGACGTTACCTTTGTATGCTGTGATGGAAGCCGTATTGATGATGGAGGCACCTTTGCACAGATGGGGGAGAGCGGCCTGGATCAGAAAGAAATAGGCGAACACATTCGTTTGAAAGGTGTGGTACAACTGCTCCTCCGTAATATCAACAATGCTTGGCTGCACATACTGCACGCCATGGTTGTTGACCAGAATATCGATCTTCCCGTAGGTTTCCATGGTTGTGCGAATGACGGTTTCACAATTTTTCTTCAGGCGGAGATCTATCTCGATCAAGAGACAGCGCTGTCCGAGTTCTTCGATCCGTTCACGAGTCCTTTCGGCATCTGTCCGTTCATATAGATAAGCAATGACGATATCCGCACCTTCCTTGGCAAAAGCGATGGCGGCCGCCCGGCCGATTCCACTGTCACCACCCGTAATAATGGCAACTTTACCTTGGAGTTTGCAGCTACCGATATAGGCAGGATCTTCACTGATCGGTTCAGGCACCATCAGGGTTTCCAGACCGGGTTGCTGGTCCTGATGCTGGGGTGGAAATGCCAGCTTTTGCTCCTTGCACACCGTTTTCTCACCATAAAAAGGATAAACAGGATTCATTCGCTTTACATCCTCCTCGAACGTACATTGATACGGATAACCTATGCATTCGCCCAGAAGGATGTGCGAGAGGAGCAGGCACAGCGGTTGTTTTTTGCACAAAATATACCATAATAAGGATAGATCCTTAAATCTTTGGAGGTGTCAGGAGCCACATGAATATTCAAGGAATTAATCATTTGTGCTTTTCCGTATCCAATCTGGAGCGGTCCATTACCTTTTATGAGCAGGCTCTCGGTGCCCGAATTCAGGTGAAAGGACGCAAACTGGCTTATTTTGAGCTTGCCGGTCTGTGGATTGCCCTGAATCAGGAGGATGTTATTCGCAACTATACGGAACGAACCTATACCCATATTGCATTTACCGTTACAGAAGAGGAGTTCGACGCGTCTGTTCAGCAGCTGCGAGCAGCGGGTGCTGACATTCTTCCCAGAAGGCCAAGAGATCCGCGGGATGCATTATCCGTTTATTTTACCGATCCGGATGGACATTTGTTTGAACTGCATACAGGTACGATGAAGCAAAGGCTGGATTATTATCGCGAAGACAAAGATCATATGACCTTTTATCCGTGAGTTTCATGTGCAAGTAGAGGTAAATGATGATTAACGTATTTAAAGTCATTGCAATTATCCGTAAAATACGTATTAGGTTGCCAGAAATCGATGGTGGAATATGCTACCCAATTATAAACATGAGGAGAGATGAGCATGGAGAGTAAAGGAACCAAATTCGTTACAACCGCAAGTGAACTCTGCATGGTTACTATCATGCTTCTACCTTTTATTGCAGGACAGCTTCATGTTTCGGAGGCATATGCAGGATCGGCTAAGTTTAGTAGTCAGCAGGGACAAAAGCATGCCGTATCTACGGAAACGCTGCTGGAGCTGAATGATCCTGTACCTGTTCGATGAGAGATTGATCCTGTGCCCTTTCACCGTGGATTCCCGGAAGTGGGGTCCCTGTTCAGAGACCCTAAAATCCATCTGTTTATTTCCCTATGTCCTCAGTTGTTAGATGAAGAAGGTATCTGTTTTATTTGATCAATGACTTATAATCTTCGTAGTTCATTTTACGCTCTTGCAGGCTTAACAGAAGGAGTTGATGGCTGATGTCAGCCTCGCGGTTTGCAGAGATGCGTTTAAGTAGATCGTGACTCATTCTTAGAAAGTAATAACCTTCATTGCTGTTGTTTTTCTCATGAAATACAATACCCAGCAAGCGATACAGTTTGGCACGAAGCATCCCTTCATCTTGCTTATCCAGCAGTTGGAGGGCTTCTTTGATGATGGCCTCTGCCTGTTCTGGCTCACGCTGTTCCAAATAAACTTTACTGATTTCCTCTAATATGGAAGCCTTCTTGTGGGGAAGATTGCGTTTATCGTAAATTCGTGCGCATTCATCCAGTAAGGGGAGGGCTTCTTTTTTTTGCCCCATATGAAGCTGGATCACGGCGAGGTTGTGAAGTGCCAGAACGTAGGATTCGCTGCTCGCCTGTTTATAGGCCTGTACGGATCTCTTGGTCCAGTCATAACTTAACCGCATGTGTCCGTCCTGTTCGGACATATAATATGCTTTGCCCAGACCCAGTGTAATCTCGCCATACAGTTCCGGTTGTCCCGCCATTTGGGCTTCCTTCTCCGCTTTGAGATAGTAGTTCAACCCTTCATTCACATTGCCTAGTCTTAAATGGGTTGTGCCAAGAAAGGTCAGCGATTGGATGTGTTCTTCCTGTAGATGTTTGAGTCTGCTGCTGTACGTATACGCCTGTTCATAATGTTTCCGGGCAGCATGAAACAGCTCTGCATGAAAAGCCGCTCTCCCCATTTCCAGATAATATTCAACAATACGTTCCCTGTCACCTGTTCGAATGACCGTAAATGCTGCAGTTTCCCCCTCATCCAAGGCTTGTCGATAATCCCCAAGTCTGTTGTGACTTCGTAAAATGAGCAGGTAGGCTTCTGACTGATCCGATGTATCCTCCGTCAACGTCAGCACTTTATGGGCTATGCGGATGCATGCAGAATCATTCTGCTCGGCATAACAGGCTTTGGCCTTGTCCAGTACAGCCTCCCCAATATCCGTATCTGTTGCTGCACTTCCTCCCAGAAAAAACTCCATGGGTGTATTAAGTCTCCTGGCAATGATTTTTAACATACGCTGCGAGGGAACGGCTCTACCTTTTTCGATAAGGCTGATGTAAGAACGCGTCATATCCTCACCTGCCAGTTGCTTCTGAGACAGTCCAAGCTGCTCCCGGATTTGCCGGATTTTGGGTCCGAGCATGATCGTTCACCGTCCCTTGATATAGTTTGATTGGAATGGAGATCTGATTGGTATGTTGGGCCTATCGTGAGTATCCAGAAGCAGGGGTAAGGAGAGTGAGAGGTTCATTTACCTCCATTTACAGTTTAAATCCAATTTGGGAGATTATAGAATCAGAGTATCCAAGATGAAAGGAGGAGATATGAATGGTCATTAAAGCGACTCCCATTACACTGGAGCAACTGAAGCGCAAAGAAGTTGAAGCAGCACAATTGGAAACGAGTGGACTGGGCGAGGCACGTGAAGTCAGTGCACGCGCGGTTTCCGCTCGCGCAGTTGAAGCCCGTGCTGTAGCGGCTCGTGCTGTAGCAGCTCGTGCAGCGGCGGCTCGTGCCTGATTTTTCCTACTTACTTATCGTATTACGCTAGATTCATAGATGGGAGCTTCTGCGGAAGCTCTTTATCTCCCTATATTTCAGTGAGATTCGTACGTTAGTGATAACGAGGTGTCTGAAGCCGATGCATATCAAGCAAATATGGTCTTACATTCCGGAGCACATTGTGCCGATCAGGGAACTGAACGAGGTGCTGGGACTCAATAATGCCCAGACGAAGGTACTGGAAAAAATTCATGGTTTGAAACAGGTTCGGCAAGACAGGGATGGAGATCTGGCTTCGTTGCTTGGGCGCGTATTAACCCAGGTGGTAAATAACCCGGAGATCGCTCCTAACTCGATTAAGTATATCATTTATTGCCACACAATTCAGGAAAATTTCCCCTTTCCTATGAAAGTTTTGCAAGTCCTGAAACGGGCTTACGGGTTGCAGCATGCCATCGCGTTTTCGCTTACGCAGCAGAACTGTGCATCGGGCTTAATTGCCCTGAATGTTGCCGAGACATTGCTGCCTTCATTGGAAGCGGATGATCATATTTTAATTTTGACAGGTGAAAAAACCTTTAGTCCCGTTGTGCAATTGATCCCCAATACCACCGTGATGGGAGAGGCATCAGCCGCCGTGCTGGTGGGCAACAAGGGCAACGGAAGTCGTGTAGTTGGACTTACGAGTGTTACCTTGGGCCAATTCTGTAATGTACTAACGGGAACCCCGCAGATTCTAAGGGAGTTTCAGGAAATCTACACGCCTCGGTTATGTGAAGCCATTGTTGCAGCCGTGGAGCAGGCGGG
This sequence comes from Paenibacillus sp. FSL K6-4396, assembly GCF_038002525.1. NCBI lineage: Bacteria > Bacillati > Bacillota > Bacilli > Caryophanales > Paenibacillaceae > Paenibacillus > Paenibacillus sp. FSL K6-4396. The sequence continues at coordinate 568,114 of NZ_JBBOCR010000001.1, forward strand.
TCTGACGTTGCAGGATATTCGATACATCGTCCCACACAATGTGAATCTATCCTCGTGGAAGAAGGTGGCTATCCGTTTATCCTATCCCCTTGAACGCATATATACGTCCAACGTACAGGAGATCGGACATTGTTTCTGTTCGGACCCATTTATTAATCTGCAAGCTATTCTGGAGCAGAAGCTGTTGCAACCAGAGGAGTATTATCTGCTTGTTACGGTCGGACTTGGGGTTACATTCAGCGTAGCAGTGATGCAATATGCAGGAATAGGAGGGGATGGCCGTGACCACCGTATTGACGGATTTTTCGAGCAAGCTCAAGTGGGCGTTAACGGGCCAGCATGACGTTACTTTTGTGTATCTTAACAATTTTGAGGTAGAGGAGCACTGGAGTGAAACGGGTATTCTCAAGCTGCCCTCATTAAGCATAGGCTCGGCTGCGGATGTCGTTAATCGGATGGAGGAACTGGGTGTTTTCCTCGCCGGAGAGAACGATATTATCCTGCTCAAGGGGCCGCCGAATCAGGGATTCATGGCAGATGCACAGGCGCTTGGGTTTGGTCGCTCCCGATGTATAACGGTGGAGCACAATGATCCGGCACTGAACATTACCGCGAATCTTCTGAATTGTCCAAGGACAATGGACAAGCTGCGAGAGCTGTCACAGGCTGCTGGAACGAATGTTTATCTGGTTCCCTTTGGAACCTCGGATCAGGAAGAGGAATTCTCCCGACGGACCGGCATTCCGCTGGCTGTTCCATCTTCAGATATTTTCCGCAAGGTGAATGACAAGGGGTATTCCCGCCGTCTCAACGCGGAGTTGGGCATTCGCCAAATTCCAGGCGTTGAATGCACGTCTTTGGATGAACTGGTGTCTGGTTTCGATCAGCTAAAGGCCGTTCTAGAGCAGGGTGGACGTCTTGTGTTGAAGGATTCCATGGGTGTATCAGGCAAGGGAATTACCGTCATTACCGATGAAGCCAGGTTTCACAAATGCATGAGTATGCTGGAGAAACAGGCAAGCAAAAAGGGAATACGGCAAATCAACTACGTGCTTGAGCAATGGATTGATAAAATCTGTGACCTGAATTACCAGATTCTCATCGATCGCTCGGGTGGAGTTGAGTATCTTGGCGTAAAGGAATCGTTGGTAGAGCAAGGCGTACATCAAGGGCATCTCATGCCTTCGCGGCTCAACGATGTTCAACTTGAGGTCATTCGCGAAGCGGCCATACGGATTGGAGCAGCTCTGTATCGAGATGGATACTACGGCATTGCCGGCATGGACGCCATTCTGGACGAGGACGGTACAATCTGGCCCAATCTTGAGATTAATGCCAGGTTTAATATGTCTACCTATCAGACCAACATTCAGCATCAATGGGTGCCCGAAAATCAATGTGGACTGGCAAAAAAATATACGCTCCGGCTCAATCACTTGCTGGAATACAAGGTGCTTCGTTCCAGTCTGGGTGAATTGATGTTCGAACCGGAACGTGGCGAAGGATTATTGATTAATAACTTTGCCACAGTCAATGCGGCATTCAGAAGTGAGGGGACCTTGTTCTCCGGACGTCTGTATGGCGTGATTATTGCGTCCTCCCCTGAACGGCTGGGAGTGATCGACGAAGCGATAGAAGCCGTCCTATCTTCCATTAACGAGGTGATGTGAGTGTCTACGGAATATCAGATCCAGCAGTTGTGTGTCTCGGACATCGCTGAGAAATTCGGAACTCCGCTGTATATATATGACGGGGATGTGTTGCAGCAGGTGTATCAGGAGCTTCGGGAATTGCTTACGCCTCAAGTGGAGCTGTTCTATTCATTGAAGGCCAATCCGAATATTTCGATCGTACACATGTTGCAGGAGATGGGCGCGCAGGCAGAGGTGTGTTCCCTGGCAGAATTACATACGGCCGTACAGGCTGGAGTAGCGCCAGAAAGCATTATTTTCCTTGGACCCGGAAAAAGCGATGACGAGATTACGGCATGCATACGTCTGGGCATATATGCGATTGTATGTGAATCGTTCCAGGAGCTGGAGCGCATAGAGATCATCGCTGCAAGTGAGGGGCGAATCGTGCCGGTGGCCCTGCGAGTGAATCCTTCCTTTTCTGTTAAAGGCTCCAGGTTGACCATGGGTGGCAAACCACGTCAGTTTGGTATGGATGAACAAAGTGTGCTCCAGGGAAAAGAGCAGTTCGAGAGCTTCTCCCATGTGGAGATCATGGGACTTCACGTGTACATGGGAACCCGCATGTTGGATGTAGAGCCGATCGTTCAGAATACCCGTCATATTCTGGAATTGGCTGATCGAATCGAGAACGAGCTGGATATCACGCTACGTATGGTCGATGTAGGCGGGGGATTGGGGGTGCCCTACCATGAAGGTGAGCAGTTCCTATCCATAGCCGCACTGACAGAACAGTTGAATCCAATGTTCGAATCGTTTCGGCATAGTCATGCCAACACCCGGCTGTTCATGGAGCTTGGGCGATATCTGGTAGGCACCTGCGGTATGTTGGTCAGTCGAGCCCTATATGTCAAGCAATCGTATGGAGAGCACTTCGTCGTAACCGATGGTGGAACGAACTGCCATATGGCGGCGGTGGGCACAGGTTCTTATGTGAAGCGTAACTTTCCGATTGCCTCCCTGACGCGTTATGGTGAATCCCCTGTAGCAGAATACAATATTACGGGTCCCTTATGTACGCCGAATGATGTTGTTGGGAAACGGGTATTGCTTCCTCCTGTTGAACGGGGCGATCTAATCGGTGTTTTTCATTCGGGAGCCTACGGACCAACGGCTTCTCCCACACACTTTTTGAGTCATGGAAGTCCGGCGGAAGTGCTGATTGTCGCTGGGGAGGCTCACTTGATCCGTGAGCGAGATACTCCGCAGGATCTACTGTCCAAGCAACGCTTGATTAAAGTGTCCCACACGGCAATAACCAATTGATGAGGAGAGATGATGATCATGAAGACTGCAGTATTGCTTGAAGAGATCAAAGGTGCCCTTGCTGAAGTGTTGAATACGGAAGCCAGGGAGGATATTCAATTAAGCACATCTTTATTTGACGAACTCTATCTGGATTCGACCTCTGTTCTGGAACTGTTGATGACGCTGGAAGACCGGATTGAAGGTCTGGAGATTGACCCGGATGATCTGGAGCCCGATGTATTTGATACGGTAGGCTCCCTGGCTGCTTATATTGAGAAGCAGCTCATTGCGGCCTGATGGCTTCGCCTGTTGCCATACGGGAGATGGGAGTCAGGCTGTTCTGGGAGAAGAAGCCCCCGTTTGATCATCCGGAACTGCTGCGATTTCATCAGGACATGCTCGCGGGTACTCCGATCAAGTACGACGTTCAACTTTTGCAGGGTCGTAACAACAATGCCTATCACGAGATGAGTGTGGAACTGCTGGAAGAGACGGGACTTGATCGGGTCATGCAGGATGTGGATGTGTTGCTGCTGGCATACAATTTTCCGAATACCCGCCCGGATATATCAATTGTGAATTATTTGATGGATCGTTATCAGGCCCGTTTTATCAGTTTTGCTGTAAATGATCTTGGTTTTGGTGCTCCTTTTGCGGCGCTCCACATGCTTCAGCATTATCTGGGCAGAGAAGGTTACATGAAAGGCATGCTGCTGGTTATGGACCAGACAGCTCTCCCCTATGAAACGATGGAACTTGTTTCACCGCCTGGACCGGACACGGCTGCAGCAATATACCTTGATCGGATGACAGGCGTAGGACCTTCCCTGCTTGGTGTAGAGATGCGACATGCCGAGTATTCCATAGCCGATACTGCGGAGATGGTACTGGATCGATTATGTGCCCAGGCATCCATTCACCGAAATCAGATTAACCTGCTCATCCATCCTGATTTGGAGCAGCTGTGCAATCAGGCTGCTTGGTACAGGGAGTGTGGATCGAAGAGTTATTATGATCCATCGCGCTGGAGTGCAGCACCATTCTTCGCATTACAGGAGTTATTGGAGGAGAAGGACGGGGGCGAGTACATATGTCTTATGCATCTGGAGCAGACGGATTCGTTTATTCATGCCTTGCTGATCCGAACCTGTGAATGGAGTATGGATGGACACTAGTCGCAGAAGGAGGGAGAACATTGGGGTTCGGTATTGTGGATATTGGCGTCTATTTGCCTGAACAGATTCAGCAGCCGGAGGAGGTGCTGGCTGCCCTGGAGCTTGGGAAAGGTGAGCTTCAGTTTCTGCGCAAGTACCACCGCCTGGAAGGTGTGCCTGTAACGGAATCGGGCCAGATGCTTGACGATACGATCGCACAGGCTGTGGAACGGCTCCAGACCAGACCTGCCCTTTCCGGAATCGACCTTGTTCTCTATGTCCATTCCTTTCAGGTGCAGACACCGAGCGATTACAGGCTTGTGCAGCGTGTCCTCCAGCGCTTAGGGCTGGAACATGTACCGTTCTATGGCATATCCCAAATGAACTGTGCATCGTCGATAGCCGCTCTTCAATGGCTTGAGCGAATCTCGCAAACGCAGCCTCACATTCGGAATGTGTTGTTGATCTGTGCGGATCAATTCAATTTTTTGCCTCCCGAATGGCGCTATCTGCGCAAATCGGCCATTCTGGGTGATTCTGCCGTAGCTGTTCTATTGAGCAGAGAGAGCTGTCAGCATGTCGTTCAGGCGGCGCATGTACTGCGAGATACCCGGTTCCATACTGGTTATCATGCAACCGCCGATGAGATCTCGGCATTTAACCGATTGTATGTGGACCATATCATTCAAGGGATGGAAGAGCTGCTGTCAACGCAAGGCCTGAGTTTCGAAGATGTGGATCATATTTTTCCCCATAATGTGAACTGGACTACCTGGAAGGAATTCTCGCGACGTACGGGAGTTGGACTTGAACGGATATATCTGGATAACATTCAGCGAATCGGACATACCTTTTCCACCGACCCGTTCATTAACCTGAGTTCGGGATTTGAGCAGGACTGGGTGTGCAGGAAGGGGCACTCCATCATGGTCAGTATCGGGCTCGGCAGTTTTTTTGGTTTTGCACTGGTGGAGCATGGAGGATGCGAAGAAGAATGAACAGGAGGAATGACAATGCACGTTATTGAATTCCAGGGCCCAGATGCAAAGCCCGTCGGATCAAAGGCAGCAGGCAACCCCGTTGCTCCGATATCGGAAATGTTGGAGGCAAAAACCTTGCTGGTGAACAATCGTCCAGTGCTTTTGGCAACAGGTCCATACGTGCTCGCGACCGCTCATCTCATTGAACAAGATGCTTTACTTTGGAATGAAGAATCAGCTGGGCTGTATCGTTGGAACCAACTACATGCTGTTCATGTACAGGATCGGATGCTGGAGCCCTCCGGATTACTGTTATACCGGGTACAGCCGAATGAGGGTGAGAAGGCTGAGATATCAGGCGAGAAAGTGACCTCGAATGAGCTGAGAACACGCCTGCTTGAGTTCCGGGTAGAGCTGTGCAAGGTTGGATTGGAGCAGGTTCGCAGGCATTTGTCGGTGCGAATATCGGGCGGGCAATCCACGTTTCAGCACCAGCTCGTGAAAGGCATGGTCGCTGACATCCTGACAACGCTCTACATGGCGGAAACATTGCCTGAGGACCGCTTTCTCTCAGCAAATCCAGATCTTCCATCGGTCCGGGTTCATGCGTGGATACATCAGGAATTGGACGAAGCCTTCAGACAGATTCAACGTCTTGGCGGCGGTTTCGGTTTTTTGAGACATGGCGTATCTGCATATACATATGCAGGTCAACTGGTGAAAAACATGCTGTTGCCAGCTAAGGAGGAATATTGATGATTACTCCATCAACGATTGCGATTTTCGAGCAAGTGATGAAGCAGTATGCTGCGGAGCTTCGTCAGATCGGCCTGACGATTGACCAGGAGCCAGACCGGCTCACCGAGTTTTTGCACACGTCTGCCCTGCAGGCCATCAATCATATGATGATTCCCCCGGAGTATGGCGGCCAGCCAATTGTAACCATAGGTCAGGATCGATATTATGGACTCTCTTCGCTGGAAAGAGTCATTACGATCGAGCAGTTGTCCGCAGGAGATGCGGGCGTTTTTCTGGGAGGACCTGGTCCTTCCATGTCCAGCATCGTCATGATTGACTTGGGCGATGAGGAACAGAAGGAGCGCTTTTATAGCCACTTTCTGAAAGGTCCGGCCTGGGCTGTTTTTGCCTTGTCAGAGCCGGAGAAGGGTTCAGATGCCACTGAGATCAGCACGCGGATTACGCGACATCCGGATGGGGGAATGGAGCTAACCGGACATAAATTCTACATTGGGAACGGACACCGGGCGAGTATTGGACTGGTATTCGCCCAGACCAATCGTACGCCTCTGGGCATTCAGGTGGCTATAGTTGATCCTTCTGTGCCAGGTTTCACAGCAACCCCGCTGGACACGATGGGGCTTCGCGGTCTGCAACTCAGCCATCTGCAATTCGAGGCCTTCCCACTGGAAGAGAAAGATATTCTGGGTCGTCACCTAAGCCCAACCAAGCGTGGACTTTGGGGAGCACTGCGTACATTCCACCGGATGCGCCCTAGCGTGGCGGCTTTGGCGCTTGGTGTTGCACAGGCTGCATATGATTATGTTGTAGAGCACAGAACGATCTTTACAGAACGTGAAAAGACAGAACTGGAGCGACTGGAGATGCGTCTGCATGCGCTGCGCAGCATGATTCGGAATGCAGCAGCAGAGATTGACCATGATGCGAATAAGGGATATCTGGCTTCCCTCAGTAAAATACGGGCTGCGTCCGTTTCCGAAGAAGCGACGGAATGGGCACTGGAGATGATGGGGCCAGGTTCCTTACTGGAGCATCCTCTGCTGAATAAATGGTATCGCGATGCAAGGGCCTTTGAGTTTATGGAAGGCACAACGTCCATTCAGAAGATAAACGTTTTTCAGGCGTATGCCAACGGGAAGATGCAGCATGTCTGATTCACTTCATGATGATATTGGCGCACCAATCTATGTGGATCATATTTGCTGGCTTACTGCGGAGGATCATCTGTACACGCTGGATTGGCCAACACCGGATGATTATGTTTACGTATCGCCGCACATATATATGGAGGATCACTATTATGGTCGCGTGGGAACGCTGACTCGCTCCCTTATGGCAGACGGGAGACGGGTGACAGCCGGTGATCTTGCGCTTATGGTGCTGGAGCATTTGGGTACAAAGCCGCATTGGGATTGGTTGATCCTTGCCCAGACCTGTCCGGAACGTCATGCGCTGAATGCTCCACTTGCCCGAATGCTTGAAACGGCCCCGTGGCGAGTTGATCATCCACTTGGTATTACCCATATGGGTGCGCTCGCAGGCACCGAGGCCATTCAGGTTGCTCTTTGGAGCATGCTTCCTAACGAACGGACTGCGATTGTGCTGGTGGAGCAGCGAATTCTCCATGACGATGGACAGATTGGATATGGTCAACCATCTGAACCTAAGGGTGATTTGGGTGACATGGCGGTGGCGCTTGAGGCAGGCCTTGGTCAAGGAGCGTTGCAGATACACTATGCGGGAAAACGGATCATCAGATCGGATGATGCCACGGCTTTTGCATCCGAGGCACTCGGCATGATCCGCGAATGGATCGATAGCCATGCAGCCGTGCATGTCATTCTTCAGTCGAGACTGGGATTACGTCTCAATGGCAGTTCTGTTTTGCATATTTCGCCTTCCAAGACCATCTGCGTTCCACGCACCGATTATCAGAGCGGTGATGTATGGATACAGCTGGCAGATAAGCTAGAGCGGGGTATCATCAGGCCGGATGATCGAGTCATGCTGGTCTCGTGGGATGACGATCGGGTGATATCTGCTTGTTGCGTGCATGTGATACGTCTGCCGATCCTCAACAGGCTTACAATAAATCAAGAAATCAAGACTTCATGAATTATGGAGGTGAACCCCATGCAGGGGATCGATTATACGGCCGGCTCGATCCATCGTTTGTTACTCCGTACGGCCGTTCCGATGCTACTCGCTTCTCTGGTTAACGTGATTACACAACTGGCCAATGTATTTTTCCTGGGTCATACGAGTCAAAGTGTATTATATGTGCTCTCATTGTATATTCCTGTCTCATTCGTCATGATTGCCATCATCGAAGCGATGCAACTGTCTGTTCAGGTAGCGGTAGCGCGCAGTCGTGCCGGGGGCTCTCGTGCATTTACCCAGCTATTCGTGCACATGATGGGCAGTGCAATGCTGCTTGCCATTCTGACCGGGGGAATTGTGATGTTAATGACCCCTGTGCTTTCATGGTTTTACCGTGTGCCTGCCGACATTGGGCCCATGTTTACGCTGTACGTAGGGGGAATGATGGCAGTGAGCATCCCGGCTGTCCTGGCTGCAGTGACCAGTGCGGCGTTACGAGGGCTGGGCCGGGCACAGGCAGCGTCGTGGAACGCGGTTGGGATGGCGATGCTAAACATTGCTCTTGTGTATACATTTGTGTCGGTCTTCGGGTTGGATCTGAAGGGCATCATCTATGCTAACCTAATCACTTCCGTCTTGTCCTTGGCTATCTCTCTGCTCATTCTGTTCATTCGTCGGGAAATGATCTTTGAACGCTTTGCTTTTGCAAGAAAACATCTGATGGCCCTCAGGCATGTCGGTATTCCTGTGTTCATCTCGTACTGCATGATTTTTCTGAGTACATTTTTTTTCAATAAAATTGTCAGTCACTTTGGCGAAGGGGCGGTTGCTGGCTTTGGCGTTGGTTATCGAATTCAGACGATGGCGATCCTGCCGGGTATCGTCATTGGGTCGGCCATCGGCATTATCATCAATCATAATTTGCAATCACCACACCGGCCAAGGGCCTATGCAAGTTATCGCCAAGGTCTGTTGCAATCCTTTATTCTGTACGTGATCATTGCCGTTGCCGTCTGGATCTGGCGAGACCCGCTTATCGCATTTCTGATCGAAGACGCGGCAACCCGAGCAGAAGCAGCACAGTATTTGTCCATCGTAGCTCTTTCCTATATTGGCATGGGTCCCATGATGACAACGTTGCTAACGATGGAACAGAGCGGGCGCGGATATCAGGCCATACTCCTGAATGCGGTGTATTTTCTGATTATTATCGTCCTTGGCTGGGGATTGACTCGGGCTTTCAATGAGGTTACTTACTTCTATGCGGTGATTGCTGGCATGAATGTGGTCGGCATGTCGTCGTTCTTCCTGCCTTTCATGCGAATGCTGAAGCGGGAATATGTGGAGTCGTCTGCGGATAAGGACATCAGTACAGAAGGTGAAGCGACGTTGTCCAATAAGAGCTATTCCACACAGACTTGACTCTAACTACGTACAGGAGGTTTTTGCATGACAACATCAGAACCTGCTTATCTGGTACGTCGCATTGCAGATGCGTGGATCGCTGCGGATGAAACGTTCAGCCAGTTTTATGAGCTGGAACCTGCGAAAGAGCTGGAGCCACAACGCCCCCCGGATTTGCCGGGGGTGGAACCTGCGGAAGCGCCTTTTTTTTTGTATGAGCCTCTTATCGGTCATGGGGCTCCTCAACTGGGGATCTTGGGTATCCCTCATTCTGGTGGGACAAGCATGTTAAACTCCTCCGTTGCCGGACTTGCGCATGCGTTACGCGTAGAATCGTGGAAAAAGGTCATCTATCCATCGTTACAAGAGTCCGGGAATTCGAGCTTGTACGATATTGGAAGTGGGAGACGATTGCTTGAGAGCGTAGCCATGCAGGATTGGGGTACTTGTCTTATGAATGAAGCGGAGGCGGATACAGCTGTTCCTTATCAAAAGGGGCTTGCGGCGGCACTGGATCATGCGCTGGATCAACAGGCACTATTGTGCTGTATTGGCGGAGACCATTCCATTACGCATGCCGTGCTTCAGATGATGGCAAAGGCCCCGGGCAGTCGAAGAGTGCTGGTCCAGTTCGATGCCCATCATGATTGCGGTATCGATGCCATCCATCAGGAGCAACCCAGTCACTCCAATTTTGTGAGACATTTGCTAGAGCAGGATACGGTTGCTGCTGTTGTACAGATTGGCCTGCGTGGTCTTCGCTCAGCAGATCAGATGTACAGCCATCCTGGCTTGATTCAAATATCGGCAGAGCATATGACACCCGAGAGGGTGAGCCATGTTCTGAACGAGGTAAGGCAGAAGTACGATGTCGACTCGGCTTATTTAACTTTTGACTTGGATTCCCTTGATCCGGGAAGCTTCCCGTTTGTTGATTTTCCGATTGCTGCAGGACCGACGTGGCAGAATATTCGAGACTGCGTTATTGCAGCGCTGGAAGTCCCGTTATCTTATGAAGGGATGGACATGGTTGAAGGACAGGGTGTGCAATCGGATCGACACATTCCTGGACAATATGAGCTGGCGCTTCGAATGTTGGTCTATATGATGGATGGTATCCACCGGAATCGTCGGCGGTTTGAATTGTCTTCTAGAACTAGCGCAGCCAGGGAAGGAATGCTGTCGGGAACGGGAGTATCCATGAATCAGGATATACAGGAGGTGTAAGGATGGAGGATTTTCATACATTATATACGTTACATAAGGAACAGGTCAGGGAGGAGTTGTATAGGGAAAAGACAAACGGAATTCAACTGGGATTCTTCTATGCGCTAATGAATATTGTTAAGGAGCTTGCACCACTTCAACCGGAATCGTCACCGGAGTCGATCTGGATGGATTATCTGGCTTTTTTGCGGACGGTTGACGAACACAAAAAAAGCCCGTACTCCTTTATGGATTGGGATGAAGTCGAGGGACTTGAACATTTGCAAGCGACTTTGCAGGAAGGTGGGGCTTTGTTGACCTGGCATTATGGATTCGTCCGGCATAATATGATCACCATCGGACAGGAGATTCGCGCAGGCCACATGAAGTCCGGATTACCCTTCTATCTTGTGGCTGAGCAGGGCACCGTAGAGCAGGAACAGAAGCTGTCGTCATGGAATACCCTACGTCAGTTTGCAGGTGCTGATCTGTTGAATGCCGAGGATGAGATGATTGGCATACGATTATATTCTCATTTGCGGAAGGGAGGTTCATTCAACCTTTTTGTAGATGGTCAGACCGGGTTCAACGCGGATAATCGCGCAGTGGAGCTACCTTTCCTGAGTTCACGCATCCGGACAAGGAGCGGTATTTTTCGTATTTTAGCCAAGACACGCAAGCCTGTATGCCCCTATTTCATGACATTGACTGAAGATTTTCGTTCCAAAATTGTTTTCTTGCCGCCTTTCATCTTAGAAGGGGATATTCAGGAATCAGCAGGACGTGTATATGAGCCGTTTCGCAATCAACTGCTGAAGCAGCCTGCATTATGGAGATTCTGGGACCGTCACCATCAGCAAGTGATTCACTGGAAAGAGGATGAGAATAATCTTCATTCAACGGAAGCCGAGAGTCAGGTGGACTGGTTCTCCAAGCCGCTGGAGGGATTCGGTCAGCTTGGACTGAACACCGAGAGTGGCATGATCTACAATTTGGATTAACCGTCAGATAAGGGGGAGGCAAGAATGCAGTCTTTCATTACGGAGCAGTACAATCGTCTATCGATCCATGTGATGCCAACAAGCCAATACGCCAACTGTTATCTCCACCTGGGTATCGTTAACGAACAGGGAAGGATTCCAGCAGCGGTGTTTGCAGTCATTGTGCGGCTGCTTTTCAGGCAGGATTCACTCGGCAAAAGAAAGCTACGGCAGCAACTATGGTCTATGTATGCCGATGAGCTAAGATGCGAATTGGAGCAGAAGGGGGAGACTCAGCTCGCATCCATTCGGTTGCGTATCCCTGCAGGGTTGTTGCCCGGGACCGATGCACGGACGCTCGATGCGCTGAAGCTGCTCGCAGATATGTTGTTTGGATCGAGCCTTCAGGGTGTATTCGATTTTGATGAAGTACAGATCCAGGAGGAACTTGCTTGGGCAGAACATCATGCTGGCTATGATGTTTCCAATTGGGACAAGGTGGTACAGGGGCGCAGTCTGGAGTGGCTTGGGTATGCGGAACGAAGCAGGGATGCCGACGTGGAGCAACTGCAGCATTGTGTGCGTGATGGTGAACTGCAGCAATGGTACCGGGAGGTGCTTTGCAGCCCACTACATATTCATGTGATCGGTGATTTCCAGTCGGATGTGATGATAGCTCAGGTCATGGAGACCTTTGTGCCATTGCTTGTCACGGCTGAGGGGAGAGCTATCCCATCTGTGATCGGGCATGGTCAACCTACTGAGCGCCGGGAGGAAGGCGAGATGATGCTTGAGCTGATGGATATTCAGCAATGCAAGATTAATGTGACCTTCACCACCGGGGTTACGTATGGATCGTCGGACTATCCTGCACTGTTTCTTTTTCATTCCCTATTTGGCGCTACGCCTGCTTCCAGACTTCAATCCGAGCTTCGTGAACGAAAGCAATGGGTGTATCAGATCTACAGCACACTGGATGATTATCGGGGAACGCTTCATGTGACAACGGGAACAAGCAGTGGATATGTGACGGATGTGCTTGAAGCGATAGATGCTGAATGGCTGAGGATATGCAGCGGAGACATTCAGGAAGTGGAGCTGAATAGAGCTATTCAGAATGTGATGCATTATGTGCAAGTGGGATACGATCTGCCTGAGCAGGTGGTCAACCTTCATATCGATCGATTGCTCAACCGGGTCCAGATGACAACTCCGCAATTCCTGGAAGCCATATCCTGCGTTACTGCGGAACAAGTGGCCGAGGTAGCCTCTGGCATGAAAAAGGCTGTCACCTGGATTTTGTATCCTGAGAGTGAATATTCTGCACCAGTGCAGGAGGTGACTCATGAATAGTATTGTGAATATCGCACCTGTCCGCAGGCGTTTATCCAATGGTCTGTCGGTCCACATTTTCCCCGAACCCCAGTTCCATCATACTTTTGTTTCGTGGTCCGTGTCCTATGGCTCAATCCATGATGCAGCCCTGCCTGGCAGAGCGCATTTCCTTGAGCATATGATGTTCTACAATCCGGATCAACGACCCGTCAAGCCGCTATTTCATACTCTGGGAGCTTCGACATCTGCATTGACACGTTACGATGTAACAACTTATCAAATGGCCTGCACAGGCGATTTGAAACGAAGTCTGGAGTTGTTCACCGGCATGCTAGCTACTCCATATTTCACCCCGATGCATCTGGAACAGGAACGGTCCGCCATTCATCAGGAGCTGTCCATGTATGCAGACCAGCCCTCCTGGCGAGCTTTGCAGCAGTTGACTCAGATGATGTATGGCAGCAATCACCCCATCACGATGGATGTTGCAGGTACACCGGATAGTCTGTATCAAATGACAACGGATGAGCTGAATCATGCTTACAATACTCGCTATGACACAGGAAGAATGGCAGTAGCAGTAGCGGGTCCGGTTGAAGCGGAGTTCATTGTGGACATGCTGGAACAATTCCCTGCAAAAGAATCACTGAATGATGCCTACCTGCCAGAAGTTACACTCGACTATTTGGGCGAGGACTTCAATAAGCAATATCGGGAGATTGAATGCGGATTGTCCTTGCCGCTTGTAAGGTATGGGTTCCGTGCAGAAGATGGGATGCAATTGAAAGAGCAAATCGCTTGCATGATCGGCATTGAAGCTTTACTGGGTGAAACTTCCGATTTCTACGCGGAATGTATGGAGTTGGGTCTGCTTCATAAGGGTGCAGAATGGGACCACTATTATCGTAAGGAATTTGCCTTTTCGAATGCTTGTGGGTATTCAGCAGATCCCGTTTCTTTATATAACCGGGTTGAGGAGATGTGTGAGCATATTCAGAACGGAACGCTGTCCCTATCCAACTTCAACTATGCACGGATGAAGTGGTTAAGCAAGTATTATGCAGACATGGATTCGTTAAAACAGCGATGCATGCACGTCTCCGAATATGAGGTGATTGGACTGGATTATATGCAGCTTGGCACGTATGCACTTGAATTAACAGAAGAAGAGGTTAGGAGTGGTCTTAGAACTATTGCAACGTCTGCTCGTCTGCGGATGGTTGTTATACGTTAGCATGTACCTAACCCCGCATAGGGAGGAGGGCTTTATGAATTCCAGAACCGGAACAATCAGCAGCTTTCTGGCAATGAGGGAACAAGGGAATGATACGTTCACGCCATTTTCAGGAGAACCGGAGGTCCACATTTGGACACAGACTTTACCCATAAGGGAGGATCAACTGCAGACAGCGACTACCATGGAATCCGATGCAATGAGTATAGACGAACATGAACGTATGGCTAGAATCAGTACAACCTCACGGCTACAGGCTCATTGCTGGATGATTTCAAGGGTTTTCTTGCGAAGAGTACTGGCACAGTACATGCAGCTTCAGGCAAGGGATATTCGATTTGAATACGGCACTTCCGGAAAGCCTTATCTCGTGGGAGGTCCGCAATTCAGCCTTTCGCATACGAATGGGCTGTGTGTACTGGCGATTGCATCCAGTAACAACGCAATTGGCATAGATGTGGAATGGGTACGCCCACTGATAAGAGAGCAGGCCATCATCCAACGTTTCCTGACGGAAGAGGAGCGGGATTATGTGCTGGAAGCCATGTGTTCCGGGGAAGATTCTTCTTTTTTGCTGTGGAACATTCTCACAGGCAAGGAGGCCTGGATCAAGGCTTCAGGTCAATCTTTATGTGGGCAGTGGAGGAATCTGAATACGGCACAAGCTATAAATCATCATGAACATTTGCTGGAATGGGCCGGACAGAAGTATGTGTTGCAGTCTTTGAAAATGGGCAAAGGCTACTCCGCATCATTATGCGTGACAGGGAGCCAAATACCACTCATTCACTGGATGAATATGGATAAAAATATGCAAAGCGATGAGGGGATCTGTAATTAAATCTTACATATCTATTGTCTAAACATTGGCATTACCTATAATATGGACAAATGGTACCTTAATTTACCAATGTTAAATTCATTGGTTCAATTCCAAGGAGGTTTGTCATGATTCAGTTCCCTAAACCGGATGTCGAGCAATATTTTCAGACGTACCGCATTTCGCATTTTGCCGTATCGGCAGACGAGAAACGTTTGTTCATGGACAGCAATCTGAACGGTCAGCCGAATATTTGGGCGATGGATTTGCCTGGAGGATACCCGTATCCTTTAACATACTTGAATCAGAGCAGTCAATTTATCAAGGCAGACCCGCAAGGACGTCATCTGCTTACCGCGTTTGATCGGGATGGAGATGAGAACTATCATCTGTATACACTCCCACCCGAGGGTGGTGTTCCACTGCCTGTGGTTCCGGCAGAACCGAATGATCGCTGTTATTTCGCTGAGTTGTCCGAGGATGGACAGCGTCTCTATTATGTCACCAGCGCGGGTAATCCGAATTATCTGAATTCACGCCGCATCGATCTGGAGACAGGTGAAGATGAACTGTTATACAGTGGAGAAGAGGTTACGAGCAGCCTGGTTGCCGTAAGTCCTGACGAGAAGAGTTATGTCATTCTCAAAATGTACTCGAATACGTATCAGACGGCGCATCTGTATCGTAACGATGAAGAAATGGTAATTCTGCCTGCCTCAGAACGTCATAGTCAGGTATCCGATTTGATTTTTGCAGATGATAATCGCCTTCTGTTCATTACCAATGACGACTCGGCATATTCCTATGTGGCTGAATATCGCATCGATACCCGTGAATTCCGTCTAGTGTGCCAAATCGAAGGGGAAGACGTAGAGTTTATCCGCTGGCATAAGGCTTCCCAGACCTTATATTTCTGGACACTTACAGGACCGGAAAATCGTATGTACGTATTGGGCAAAAATGCCGCCGAGCCTCGGCGCGTAGAGATGCCGCTGGATACGATAGAGCAGGTCAACGTTACCAAGGCTGGTAATGTGTATATCCTCGGACGTGGAGCAATCCAGCCGCATAACATTTATCGCAAAATGGCAGGTGCTGAGTCCTGGAAGCCGCTGACTGCCAATCGGGTAACCGGACTGCACCCAAGTGATCTCGTGTACCCTGACGTTATTCGGTATAACTCCTACGACGGACTGGAGATCGAAGCGCTCTTGTTCAAAGCAAAGCCGGAGCAGGCCAATGGTTATACGGTTTTTTGGCCACATGGAGGGCCGCAAGCCTCGGAAGCGAAGTTCTTCCGGCCGATGTTCCAGATGATGCTCGCTCAGGGCTATCATATCTTTGCACCGAATTTCCGTGGCAGTACCGGATATGGTGCGGAATTCGTTAAATTGGTTGAGAGAGATTGGGGCGAAGGGCCAAGACTGGACTGCGTTGCCGGGATCAACTGGCTGTTTGATCAGGGAATTACCTCGCCAGAGCGGTTGTTTGTGGTAGGTGGAAGTTATGGGGGATACATGACCCTGTTATTGGCAGGGCGCCATCCGGAGCTGTTCCGGGCTGCGGTTGATATTTTTGGGCCAAGTAACCTGTTCACATTCCTGGAATCCGTACCGGAAGACTGGAAGCCGATGATGGATAACTGGCTGGGTGATCCGGTCCGTGACCGCGAACGCTTAACCAAGGATTCACCGATTACGTATCTCGATCAGATGGTTAACCCAATGCTGGTCATTCAGGGGGCCAATGATCCAAGGGTCGTGAAGGCCGAATCCGATCAGATCGTGGCTGCGCTCCAGTCGAAGGGACTTGATGTGGAATATATCGTTCTGGACGATGAGGGCCATGGCTTCTCCAGAAAGACAAATGAGATTCTCGTGTATCGCCGGATGCTGGAGTTTTTGCAGAAACATCAGGAGTCACCCGTTGCACAAGCCTAAGTTGAGAGATTCCATCGTTGACTTAAATATATTGAGATGAGGAAAACCGCCAAAGATCAAGGATGATCTCTGGCGGTTTTATACGTGCGCCCGTATGTTGGGCGACATATATGGAACGATACATTCTACTAATCTAGCAATGCGACAATCGAATTAATGGACTGCTGCGCCCACTGTGCAAAAGGCAGGTCGGCTGCCCACGTCACTTGTCCTGTCGCTTTGGCTTCCCCCCACCGCAAGATACGTTGATAGAGCAGATGCATGCTGAGACGTGTGCGGAAGTGTTGGCACTTCTCCTCATCTGCTGCACAGATCAGATCCCGGTAGCAGCGAAGGAACTGTGCAGCCAGCTCTGGTTGACCCTCACGAACATACCTGGTGGATATTTTGGTTAGGTCGGCTGTGCCGTCTCCGAAATAGGCGGTTGTAAAATCAAACAGGCCACTAATCTGCCACCCAGAAGAACGGTCGCCCACATGTTGAATCAGAATATTCTCGACCTTGAAGTCTCCCATGACAAAACTCGGAACAGCTTTGGAACGAAATGCCGGTTCAGCATTCTTGAATTGATCGTCCACCCACCGAACATCTTCATCCGTAATCACCGAGTATTGCTCCGCGTCATGTAACCAGTGGCGAATGGTTCCGTACAACCAGTCCAGATAATCGCCTGCAAAGGAAACAATCTGCTGCGCTACAGGATCATATTCCCCGGCGTCAGGCACCTTCCAGCGGTGCAGCTCAGCCAAAGTATGAGCAAGCATACAGGCGATCTCTTCCTGATCCTGCTGTGACAGTGAAGCCTGGAATACCGGATCATACAGGTGATTCCCGGGCAGGCGCGGCATGATGGCATAACTCCAGCCCAGAAGTTCGGTATCTTCCTGTAATAAATAGGGGTCAGGGACAGGAATGGACGTATGTTTCGCCAGTTGTTCTACAAAGAACTTTTCTTCCTGTAACTGTCCTGCATATAAAGGATTGCCTTTCAGAATATACTCTCCACGGGAAGTTCGAATGAGCAAGGTCTGCCCCATAACCCCTTTATCCGTTCGTTGATAGTCTTCAAGGGTTCCCAGTTCAAGTTCATTCAGCGCGTCCTGCAATGAAATGGCAGCCACTTCGCCAAGTTGATTGGAACCAAAATAGATACGGGTTGTCATATGGCCAGATCCTCCTGAAGTTTAGTCCTCATTCTCTTCGTCAGACAGGTCATACCAATCCTCATCGACCAATCCACGGATGAAAGCTTCAAAATTCGGCGCAAGATATGTAATCTCATAATCATTTTCCTGATCCACATGAACGACACAGGGTTCGCCTTCAGGACCACAGAAACGATAATCCAGCATAACGACATCATGGCCAGCGGATGGACAATCACAGATCACAATCCCCAGGTCAGGGTATCCCCAATCTTCGATCATGAACCGACTCCCAAACTCTCCTCCAAGGGAATACATCTTGTCCCGGCCGATCCCCAAAATACTTGAAATCTCAATATGGTCCACAGCCCAGGAGGTTGCTTCTTCGGTTGGGAACACCGTTCGTGCAGGGATTCCACCATTTTGGGTATGCATAAGCTGAATATAGGAGGCAGGGAGCTTGTAACCAAATTCGTGTTCAAGAGATACAATCATGTCTTCGTCAAAGGGGGCCGACACATGGTTATCCCGTGCATAATTACTCTGCTTCCAGAATGTCACTGGATCGTACGTTCCTGAAGCAGCACGAAGATGGTTCAACGTGCCATGCTGCTCCCATGCTGTCACTTGTTCTTCATGGCGTTGTCGATCCCGTCGCATCTTCTCGGTAAAAGGTCGAATCTGACTTAGGAATTCAAGGGTTGATTCATCATGGGGCTGAAGTTCGTTAGCTCTCTCAAACGCCAATAGTGCTTGTTCATAGTCGGCGATATAACAGTACGCGTACCCTATGCGATAATGCCACAGCGGGTCGTTTACCCCTTGCTCCTCGACAGACAACAGTTGTTGAATGGCTTCGCGGTAACGTGCGTCATTGTTATAGGCTCTGGCGAGTTGACCAATCAGATCATAATCCCGCTCTGAGACGGGGATTCGTTCAATACGTTCAATAATGAGACTGAATTGGTCCTGCTCATGCCACAAGTTGATTTGTTCCAGCAGTTCTTTTTCCATGATTAGGCCTCACTTCAGTAGGGGATGAGAATCTCTTCCAACTATTTTACAAGGTTCAGAGGTAAAAAAACACTCCCGCTTGTAGACAACCACGATGGCTTTCTACGAACAAGGAGTGCTTTAATGTGATCATTATGAATGATTGAAGAATGCAATTAGCTGGGTTTACAAATCGTCAAATCCGTTATCGTCGCCAACTTTACCGTAGTTACGGGATTTAGCTTCGAAGAAGTCTGTTTTGGTTGCATTTAATGCTTCATCAGAGAATGGTTTGATCCAAGGCATGCAGTTTACGTCCACACCTTCATACGCTTTTTCCATACCCATCAGACGCAGACGTTTGTTGGCGATGTACTTGATATAATCTTCCAACTCGTTCAGGTCAATACCACGCACGTTGCTGAGTGTGTAATGAGCCCAGTTGGTTTCAAGCTCAACAGCACGATGGATTGTTTTGTATACGTAGTCCATGTTCTCAGGTGTGTTCAGTTCAGGGAAGTCTACCAGCAACTGTTTGTACACTTCGGCGAAGAAGTAACAGTGTTGGTTTTCATCCCGTTGGATATACGAGATCATCTGGCTGGTTGCCATCATTTTCTGGTCACGGGCCAGGTTGTAGAAGAAGGCAAACGTACTATAGAAGAAGATACCTTCGAGTACGAGATCGGCTACCATAGCCTGGAAGAACGTCTGTGGAGACGGCTCGTCCCGGAATGTTTGGTAGATGTCTGCGATGAAACGGTTACGGTCAAGAAGGACTGGATCATGTTTCCAGTATTCGAAAATTTCCTTTTGCTCCCGATCCGATACGATGGAAGACAGGACGTAGGAGTATGATTGGTTATGAACAACTTCCTGTTGTCCGATAATGGCCGAGATCGCTTCGAGTGAAGAATCGGTAAAGTAACGTTTTACGTCACCCACAAACATCGTCTGCATGGAATCAAGTACCGCGAGCAGAGAGATGTTGATTTTAAACGTACGTTGCTCTTCCTCGTCTAATTGGGCAAACTGGGAAGCATCTTTGGACATGGGAATCTCGTCTGCGATCCAGTGGTTAAGTAGCAGTACTTTGTACAATTTGTACATATGTGGCATGCGAATGTCGTTCCAGTTCAGGATACCGGAGCATTCACCTTCAATAATACGGGTTGATTGGTTAGGGGCTTCGGTATTGAAAATTTTCTGTACTTGCATTGTTCCGTTCACTCCTTGAATGAATTTACACTGTATAACTACGATGACAGAACAACCTTCCGATCACTGTTATCCCCTGATTTTTTTGATCCTCTTTCAAGGGGGAAAATCCGGTGATAAAGGCGATGTGTATGCTTCCGAAGTAGCTTTCTTACAGAAAGCTTTTAGCTTCGCTTCTTCAGCTTTGTTCTGTCCTCTTCGTTATCGTGTAATCATTAATTCTTTTATATATATTAGGATTGTATAATGTGGCATCTATATCAACATCTTGCGATGCTGTGATCGTGTTTTAGGCAAAAAAGAACCAGGGCAACGCCATTTTGCAATCAAAACAGGATGCCCTGGTGGTCACCTTGAATCTAATAAATCTTCTCTGTCATACATAAAACGTAACTTGCGCAAAAATCAAGATTCTTCAATCGTTAATGCCCGGCTACGAACATAATAAGTTGATTTCATGCCGGCTCTCCAGGCGTGCAGATGCAATTCCAAGAATTCTGTTGCTTTAATATCTGGTCGAACGTAGAAGTTGAAACTTTGTCCCTGATCGACGTGGCGCTGACGGGCAGCCGCCATATTAATGGAAGCATGTTGATCCACCTGGAACGCCGTTTGGTAATAAGGGCTTGTTTTTTCGGACAGATCCGGAGCCGGGTTGGCAATTTTGTAAGTTGTTTTCTCTTCATAAGATAACAGCTCATAGAGCGGATCAATACTAGCCGTTGAGCCGGCAATGATGGACGTGGAACCATTAGGTGCAATGGCGAACAACCAGGCATTACGTACACCGTTTTGTCGTACTTCGGCTTGCAGTTCTTTCCACTGTTCGGTTGTCACGAACTCGCCTGCGCGCTCACCTGATGTGTACTCGCGTTGGTCGAAGTAGTGACCACTTTCCCAATCGGAACCTTTGAATTTCGGATAATGTCCTTTTTCTTTGGACAGCTCCATACTGGATTTCACGAGCAGGTAGTTAATTTTTTCATACAGATTATCGTTATACGCTACGGCTTCGTCAGACTCCCAATGAATGCCTTCGAGAGCAAGCAGGTGGTGAAGTCCAAACGTTCCCAGACCGACTGCGCGATATTGGCTGTTGGTATATTGGGCTTGCAACACTTCAATGTTGTTAATGTCGATAACGTTGTCCAGCATGCGCACCTGAATTGGAACGAGACGCTCCAATACATTATGAGGTATAGCACGTGCCAGATGGATGGAGTTCAGGTTGCAGACAACAAAGTCGCCAGGCACTTTGGAAATCACAATGCGAGTTTGTCCATCCTTGGTTACGAGTTCTTCCTTTTCAATCACAGTGGCAGACTGGTTCTGCATAATTTCGGTACACAGGTTGGAGGAGTATACCATACCGTGTGCACGGTTAGGATTTGAGCGGTTAACCGTATCCCGGTAGAACATGTATGGCGTACCTGTCTCCAGTTGGGATTTAAGTACACGCTTCATGATGTCAATCGCCTGTACTGTAATCCGGGACAGCAGTGGGTGATTCACTGCTTCTTCGTATTTATCACGGAACGCACCTTCGCCAAAGGACTCATCATAGAAATCTTCCAGTCCGAGTGCACGACCATTCTCGTCCTTCCAGCCCATCACTTTCTTTGTTTCGTGAGGACAGAACAGGCTCCACTCGCCGCGAGTGGATACCCGCTCCATGAACAAGTCAGGCAGACAGATGCCGTGGAATACGTCATGCGCACGCATACGCTCGTCACCGTTGTTCAGCTTCAGATCGAGGAAGGCCAGAATGTCTTTGTGGAAAACGTCCAGGTAGACGGCAATGGCACCTTTACGCGTACCGAGCTGGTCTACGCTGACCGCTGTATTGTTTAGTTGGCGAATCCAAGGGATTACACCGGAACTTGTATTTTGGTGACCACGGATATCCGAACCACGAGCTCTGACTTTGCCGAGGTAAACGCCGATGCCGCCACCCATTTTGCTCAGACGAGCTACATCCGTGTTGGAATCGAAGATACCTTCGAGTGAGTCGTCCACCGTATCAATGAAGCAACTTGAAAGTTGACCGGCTACTTTTTTACCTGCATTGGACATCGTAGGAGTAGCTGCAGTCATGTACATGTTGCTCATTGCCCAATATGCTTCCTTTACGAGATCCATACGTTTCTCGGCAGGCTCTTGGTGCATTAGGAACATGGCGATAACCATATAACGCTCTTGCGGCAATTCCATTACTTTTCCATCAAAATCGTGAGCGAGGTAACGTTCTGCCAGTGTGAGCAAGCCGATGTAATCGAAGAGCAGATCGTTGCGGTAGTCAATGCACTCAGCAAGTTCGTCGATCTGTTCTTTGGTGTAACATTCCAGCAATTCTTCGCGGTAGATACCTTTCTTCACGAGATCTACAAGAAGAGGATGGAATGCGCCATAAGGCTCGTCCGGGTAAGACTTGTATCTGCGGTTGGTAGCCGCTTTTTTGTACAAGGAAGTGAGCAGGGCGCGTGCTGCTGAAAATTTCCAGTCGGGCTCTTCCTTTGTTACCAGTTCCAGTGCACTCATGATAAAAGCGTTGCTGATTTCGTCCCCGGTAACTTCGTCACGACGGAGTTTGCTGTTTACCCCACGTACGAGACGTTCCTTGTCCAGTGTCTCCAGTCCTTCCAGATTACGGTCGGCATATACCGAGATACGCATCTCATCAAAGGCAAGCTGGCGGTTGTTCGGCTTGGTCACAACTTGTGGCATGAATATTCCTCGCTTTCGCATGTTAAAGAGATAAATTGGAGAAATTCTTTATATAAAGAATTGAGTGTTGTCTTACGGTGAGAAAAAGGTAAAGGTTGCTTTTGGCAGACTGCAACGGCGGTGACAAGTTCATATCTTAAATCGCTCAACTTGAGGAGCACAAAACAGCACAATGCAGAACATGCTCATATAAAAAGCATTCTCCCGCCTCGCGGCTGAAAATGCCCATGGATGCTCTGGCTTTCTTACTGTCTTAGAAGTTCTGGATATAGACAGAAAAAGGTGCTTATGTAAGCTTTGGTCTATTGCAGATGTGCCTGTAGTTTGAGGATACCGGATGCAGTCCAAACAGCCCCGTTAACCTCCATGTCAACTCTGTTTCGAGAAAGCGATTTACACCTACAGGGACGTGCCTTTGGAGGTGATTTCATCCTGTTTTTCGCGAGAATGCAGAAGGTGACTAATAGAAGCGGAGAAATCTAGTGTTACTACATTTTGTAGCTGTCAACATACTGTAACCCAACATATTGTGTTTGTAAAGTGGGCCGATACAGTAAAACGTAATTCCGAGTATACCATTTAAGCCAGGAATCCGCAAAGGAAAAGGACTGGAAGATTTGAAGATTTATCAAAAAAAATTTTTGAACAATTTGAATGACGTCATCACGTCAGTTTGAATTGTAACGCATTCAACTGGTAGAATAAAAATAGTCAAAAATCGACTAAAATTAGCGGCAGCGGTTGTTCACGGGGCCCAGAGGAGGCGGAGCAAAATGGCAATAGCAGAAGTGACTGTAATTCCAATCGGAACGGGTACAACCAGTCTAAGCAGTTATGTGGCGGACATGCAAAAGGTATTGGAACATCAACGGGGCATTACATATCAGTTAACTTCCATGAGCACCATTATTGAGGGACCGCTTAACGAGATCTTTACAGCAATTGCGGCTCTGCATGAAGCACCGTTTTTGTCAGGAGCTCAGCGTGTTTCCACATCCGTCAAAATTGACGACCGTCGTGATAAACCGGATGCCTCAAGTATACAGAAGTTACAATCGGTTCAGGATAAACTGACGTCACTTCAGGCAAGGCCTAATTAATGGTTTAGTATAAACATCCGTATATACGGTTATTTGGTATGTTATAAATCATCATTAATTAAAGGTTAGATTGTGTCTGTCTGTGTAGTTAACGTGAATTTCTGACATTTATAAACAGAAAGACAAAAAGACCAGCTTAACGTTCATTAAGCTGGTCTTTTTGTATACTCATTTAACATTTTAATTAATCTGCAACTACCAATGAGGCTCCAATCAACGTGGCGTTGGTGTAACCACCGCCAACATTTTCAAAAGAGAAGTTGGTAATTGGAGCACCGATCACCGTGGCATAATCACCGTCAAGCAAATCTCCGGTCGTTGCAGGATATAACGCTATAATATCATTTCCGTTCTCATCCATGACATGAACGACAGAGAAAGTTGCTCCGAGAGAGCTATCTTCTTCAACGGAAATGACTTCCCCGTTAACTTGTACGAAAGTATTGTAATAGTTGGCTACATTTTTATTCAGATGACGGGTCGTTACGTTGGAGTCAACGAGCCCCTGTACCTTTTTGCTTAGTTCTGCCGTAATGGCCGGGAATACATCGTTATGTTTACCAAAGAAATCATAAGATGCCTGCTCCATAAAGGCTGTGTCTTCTGTAATGTACGGAGTTAACTCATTAAAGAAATCCGCAGCTGATGCCGTAACAGATGAATTTCCAGTCGTTGCAGTTGGTGCTGTTTGCTCCAGAGAAGCAGTAATGCTTAGGGAATCAAGGATATCTTTGATCTCATCCTGATTATAAGTATCCTTGGCGTAAGTTAACGTCATGGTATAGAGTTCTGTATTGGTCGGAATCAGATACTGCACAAGGATAACATCTGTACCCGAGGAATGCTTATAGGCTCCTTCCAAGACACCAGCGCTATATTCTTTATAAGGCTTGTTTGTGTAGCTGGTTTTTTTATAATCGGAAATGCCGATGCTTGAACCGCTTTGTGTGTAATAATCCACTATATTATTGGCGTATTCTTCAGGATTAATTGAACCGGTTGAGCTGGTCTCAATCGTCAGATTCATATTATCTGCAAATGTGGCTGAGGAAGATTGGTCTGAAAAAGCAGCTTTAATGGATGGAGCATTTATTTGACTTGTATCTACGCTTTTCCAGGATTCAGGATATGCAAAAGAAAATCCTTCTCCACTATATGTAGTGTATTTCGTAGCTTTTGCTTCTGTTGAGACAGTTTCAGTTGCCTTGGATGCTTCGGACGTTTGGCTATTGGTTGTTGTGTTTGTTTCTGAATTACCACAAGCACTAAGTAATGTGGCTAATGCCAAAATCGTAATAAGTTTCTTCATTATGTCTAATTTCTCCTCATGTGCTTCCCATCGGTTGGGATTTTTTCTAAGGTCATCATTTCGTTTGGGATAATCTAGTTTAGGTGGTGAGCATGGAAACTCCTTTCTACTTTATTAGTAAAATAATAACATAAATAAAGATTTCAGTATTCATAATTACTAAAAAGGTAATTTATCTGTATTTAACAAGTTAAAAGCTAATAATATACCGTATGGGTATCCATTTTGAGCGATAGTACATACATTTGGTTGATATAACTGTGGGATTTATTTATGACTTAAACATATTTGGACATAACATGCCGACTTAAGAACTAGCCCTTTATGTAGGTGCAATTAGCGAATAGTCGGTGGAAAAAAACAGCCCATTTTCGACCTGAGCCCGGTCCCATGTGTGATTGGTGCATATAGTGAACTGTACCTCAAATCAAAGGAGGGGTTTACATGAGTGGAGTAGTAGGTGGATACGGCGGCGCATGGACATCGACTGGCGCGATCTTGGTTCTCTTTATCTTGTTGGTCATCATCTCTAAAGCATTCTTGATCTAATAAACCGCTTGGACCCTAATATATTTGTAAAGGAGGGTTCTGCATGAGCAACGTAGTTGAAGGCGTAGGATACGGCGGCTGGACATCGACTGGAGCAATCCTGGTTCTGTTCATTCTTCTCGTAATCATCACTAAATCTTTCTGGGTATAATATGGCGAGCTCTGCCGGGCAACCGGTGGGGTTTTTTTTTTAGAGGACAAGCTGGTGGAGAGCCAGGAAGCTAAGATAGCTTGTAGTTAAACAGAAGAATTGGTGGAATTCAAGAAATGGAAGGGCGGAGTATGTTTCGAAAATGGGGAAGGTACCTCATGGCTAAACGCCCATTTTGTCAAAATGAGGGCGATAGCCCGGTCCAGAGGTAGGCTGAATACATAGCTTAGGGGTGTAGGCAAATGTTAAGGAGGAATGAACAATGAGCGAAGTAAAACCGAATTCACCGAACGGACAGGGACACGTATACGGACATATGGGAGGTTATGAGCATATGCAAGGATACCAATACACAGGTCATGAAATGCATGGGTATGGATATGGTTGTGGAACAATGCCAATGGGATATGGCTATGGATACGGACACCATGCCAATCAGGCTCCAATGATGCACGGTTATCAACAGGGTTGTGGAGTATCCTATGGTCATGGCGGCGGAAGCTGGGGTTCCATGGGTACGATCCTTGTACTGTTCATATTGCTGGTCATCATCTCCAAAACGATGTTTATCTAAGTATTTGTGAGTGCAAGGAGACTTTGCTGATCGTGGATCGTTGCGATAGGTGCTCCAAATAAACTCCGAGTTTGAGTTCCATGTTGGGGCATAACGTACCTATGATTCAGAAAGGGACAGCGTAGGGTTTCATCCTGCGCTGTCCCTTTTTTATTAGAAGTGAAGGAGCGTTGGGATTACTTTCTTTAACGAACCCCACTGACGCTATTCCATGCATTTTCGCCATTTCACAAGTTTAACGAATCGTAGACGTCTTATTATCTGAATCTGGGCATGTTTGGAGCCTATATTCATGAAGTGACATGGATTAACGTGGCTGAGATTCGTTAGATTTTACATAGCATAGAAATCCTTAATATAAGGTGTGCAGGATTCGTTAGCATCTGGTGAGCGTAAACATTTGCTTTAGAGGCCGGGGTTATTTGCACAATTAGAGAAGTAAGGAAGTAAGTATCGAGGGGTGCAGTCAGTGGGAGAATGGAAAATTTTAAAAGCAGAGATCTGGTTAGTCCGATAGTCTGTGGAGGATGCTGAAATGTGTATGTAGACATGGATAAACACCCGGAACCCAATTCCGGGTGCTTTGTGTATGTTTTCAATCTTCTCAAGAATAAGTGATATCCAAAACAACAAAAGCCCTACCTCTCTTTTGTCCTTGCGGCTCCGATGACCGCGCCAGTGTGAATGGGAACATCTTGTGAAACTCTGTACTACCGGGTTATTGTGATTCAGGTTCTTCAATCTTCATAGGTTAATTGTGCTTATAGTTCGCTGCGGTCGCAGCATGAAGAAAATATTCCGGGGTTTAAAGAAGACAGAAATCATATGAGGTTGTTTGATACAACTCTTATAGTATACCACAGGCTGTAATTTATTGCAATAAAAAGGAAAGGGCGAACAGAAAAACATGTTTTTCTGGTGGTCTTTCAAGTCAGAAGCTGAAATGCTCGTCTGAAAATATACAGAATTTTTTCAATCTATTTCTCAATTGAGGTAATCCTCTTCAAAAGATTCTGCGTAGGTTATAATAAGAGGGAAGAAACAGAAAGGGGCCCTCGCATGACTGAATCGATGGAGGACAGCAGGTTAATGCGGCAGATTGCGGAACGTGATTCCTCCGCACTGGAGCTTTTATATGACCGTTATGAGCGAGCGGTGTATTCTTTTGCCTATCGGATCGTTGGTGATCCCATGACGGCAGAAGAGACTGTTCAGGAACTTTTTATGCGGGTCTGGAATAATGCTGAACGATACGATGCCTCACAGGGGAAGCTGACCACATGGATGTTTGCGATTACGCGCAACATAGCAGTGGACATGCTGAGGCGGAAATCGAAAGGGGCAGCGGCTACTTCAGTTGAACACGAGACACTGGCGGCCTATGCCGATGAGCATACGAATACGGAAGAAGAAGTGCAGCGTAAATTGGAAGGCACCCGTATTAAAGAGGCGTTGTCCCAACTGAATGGTGATCAGCAGCAAGTTATAGAATCGATTTATTATGCGGGATTAACCCAGCAGGAAGTATCCAGCCGATTCGGGATTCCGCTGGGTACAGTAAAGAGCCGTGTCAGGCTTGCCATGCGACAGCTCCAAAAGTTGCTGGCCGATGCTGAATTGCATCCGGACGCGGGAAGGGAGGGCATACATCCATGATAGAACGACATGAGGAGTGGTCTGATCTGGCACCGATGTATGTGCTGGGCGGACTGGAAGCAGAGGAAGTGGCGGCGTTTGAAGCGCATATGGCAACTTGCGAACCTTGTCGCCAGGAGGTGAAGGAATTGCAGGAAGTGACTGGCTTCCTGCCACTTGCGGCGGAACCTGTGGCACCGCCGCCAGGTATGCGAGCACGTGTGCTGGGCAACGTGCTCGGACATGTGCAGGAGAGCACCGAGGCGAAGCCGGCAGCTGCTCCTGCTGAGCCTGAAGCACCCGTGGTGCTTCAGGAGGATCTTGCGCCGCAGCACAAACGTGCGGCGCAGCCCGGGCCAGGCCTGCCGCCGGTAACGGCGGTGCCTGCAGCCCGGGTGGAAGAGGCTGCCCAGGCACAGCCATGGCAGCCACAAGCGCGCGCGCGTGCGCGCAGCAGCAGCGCTTGGCGCATAGCCAGTGCCGGCCTTGCGGCCGCGGCACTGTTGCTGGGCGTGTACACGGCGCAACTGCAGAGCCAGATCGACTCGCTGACGCAGCAAGCAGCGGGCTCGTCGGCTACGCAAGAGCAGCTCGTGCAGGCACAGGCACAGAATGTGCAGCTGCAGGAGCAGCTGGCATCAGCTCTGAAGCCCGCACAGGGCATGCAGACTGGCGAGGCAGTGAAGCTGAATCCTGCAACGCAGGACATTGTAGCTCAGGGTCTCGCAACCATCGTTATTGACAGCAAAGGCACTCACCTGGTTGTGCAAGCTGAGAATCTGCCGAACCTGGAAGGCAACGAGGCTTTTCAGGTCTGGTTGATCAAAGGAGATACCCCTCAGAATGCGGGTACTTTCCTTAGTCGTGACGGAACGGGAGCGGTATATTACACATTGGATTCGGCCAACGACTATGATACGGTTGCCATCACGCTTGAACCGGATGCAATGGGAGATGAGCCGCGCGGTACAATGATTCTGGCTGCCAAGATTAAAGGATAAATATAGGATAGATCACCAAAGGCTGCTCCGTCGTGGAGCAGCCTTTTTGTGTTTTCCAGTTCTGGCGCCGACCCATTGGATTTTATTAATTTTTTTAGTCGGAGCAACCGATAAACAAATAGAAAGCAATACCCTTAATCTCCCTGTGTCTCAAGGGAGAACTGGTTGCACATAGAGAGTGAGGGGTTCAGTTGGAAGCATACCGTTCATTTATCTTTCGCCTGATACGCAATTATCTGATCGGTTCACTGGCAGCTGTTTTTGTTGTCGGTACAGTAGTTATGGTATCTACTCTGCAAATACCCAATATTCAATTTGTTCGGCTCATCTTCATTGTACTGATTTCACTCTTGTTCATGCTGGTTGCAGAATTAATTACGCTGTGGGTACAGCTTGGCCCCATAAGACAGTTTTTCACTTCCGAGCATCATGAGAGAGAAGAATTAAACCACATGTATGAGAAAATTCATCGTTTCCCAGGACAGACCATATATCGGATCATGGGTCCGCACATGCTTGGTTTTTCACTCCCAGCAGCCGGATTAACAATATGGATGATATCCACAGGGTGGCTTGAATTCCCTTACTTGTATATTGTTGTGGCCGCCGCATGCGCCTTTCTGATTGCCATCATGCATGCACTGATTGAGTATTACCTAACGGTGCGGGCGATTAGACCCCTGTTACTTGAGATTCGACATCGAGGCAAAGTCCAATATGGGATGGAACCTTCACTGGGAGGTCGCATCCTGGTATCGATCCAGCGTAAATTTCAACTAAGTACGGCACTGATTGGCTTATTTCCTCTATTTCTATTTTTCCTGGCTACATATATCAGACTTCAGTATATAGACAGTGAATTTGCGAAAGAGTACATACTGTGGGGAATTCTCATCGTTGTTCTGGGCGCGGGGTTTGCGCTGGTGGGAAGCTGGCTGTTGATTCGTGATGTTCGTGATCCAGTCGCTGAACTGACGCATGAGATGAACCGAATTCAGGGGGGAGACCTTGGCAGACGAGCTCCGGATTTATATGCGGATGAGTTTTCGGCACTGATCTCCGGTTTTAATATGATGATTAATCGGCTGGAGATGAGACAGGAACGCAATCGACAGCTGTTGCAAAGTTATTTTTCTACGCTGGCTGCTGCTTTAGACGCCCGAGATAAGTACACGGCAGGACATTCCATGCGTGTGGCAGAGTATTCGCTGATGATTGGCAAGTTAAGCGGAATGAATGAGGAACAGGCGGATTTATTGTACAAATCAGCCCTGCTTCATGATATCGGGAAAATCGGCATACCTGATGAGGTACTGCTGAAGGATGGAAAACTAAGCGATGAGGAATTTGCGATTATTCGTACACATCCCGTGCAGGGAGAGAGTATTTTGTTGCAAATAGAGCCTATTGATGCCATGGCCGACTTTCTGCCAGGTGTACGATCTCACCATGAGAGATATGATGGCAAAGGATACCCGGATGGGATGGCTGGTGATGATATTCCCCTTTTTGGCCGCATCATTGCTGTAGCGGATGCCTTTGACGCCATGACGTCTGATCGGCCCTATCGGAATGGGATGAGTCACGAGAAAGCGCTAACGATTTTGGAAGAAGGAAAAGGGACCCAATGGGACCCCTATTTTGCAGGTTTGTTTATTGATGAATGGAGACGACAACAACATCTTCAGAAACCATCGAAGTGAGGGATCAGTTGATCCCCTCTGTCCACTTCGATTCTTTTCTGCGTCTCCGGTGAAGAGCGAGGCCTGTTATGATGGTGAGAACACACTCGCCGAGTATGACTGCACCCAAGGCGTCATAGATCACATGTTGTTTGATCATTAGCGTGGATACGATAATAGTTGCTGCCCCGGCGGCCACCAAAATCTTGATGGGTTTGCGGATGCTTGGAACCGAGAGAACGGCACGCATAACCAGATAAGAGTGAAGAGAATGAATACTTGGAAAACAATTATAAGGACGATCCTGGCTATAGAGCCATCCGAGAACAGATGCTCCCAGGCCTGTACCCGTCAGTTCCGGGCGCGGTACCATGGTCTGAAAGTTGAAGTAGATCAGATAACATATCCAGACACAGATATTCATGGATAACAAGACACGGTAATACGTCAGGCGATCCTTGGCACACAGGTAAGCGAGCACACCGAATACAAACGGGTACCAGCCCAAATATGGAATGGACATGCCAGGCACGTAGGGAATGATCCGGTCGAGCGGCGAATCAAGCACTGCGAACCCGCGTTCCGGACTGTTAAGAATATCATAGAACAGCCCCATGACGGCCAAAGACAGCATCAAACTCAATGACAGCCAATAGGATTTGCTTTTTAACAATTGCACAACATCTTTCTCCTTTCATTCATGCTCCCTAGGAGCATGACCCCAGCAAATAACTAATTCAAATTTAAACAACAATATATTCTACTACGACCAGCGCACAAATTGAATCCTGATTTGTGTATTTTTGTGTATTTTTTTGACGAAGAAGGAATGCAGAAGTTTCAATGGGCATGATATGATAGAAACATATACGGACGAAGGTAATTTGACCAGTAAAGTCGGGACAACAGGAGTGAGTGAATGCAATTTTTGAAAATGTTCGTATTGAATATGGGGATGCTTATAACGATTGCCTATCTTGCCAGTGTGTTCTATAAATATATCGTCATACGTGCCTCTTCCCGAATGAAGCAGATCGGTTCAGTACTTGTCCTTATCTTTGCGGGCTGGATCAGTACGGTTTTTGGATTTCAACTCACGGATGAAGTAGTCTTTGACCTTCGTTATGTTCCTTTAATTGTTGCCGTTCTGACGTACAGACAACCCTATAGTGTAATTATTGTGGGTGTAGGGATAGGTTTATCCAGGTTAACCTTTGGTATCACGGATGCTACGGTGGCAGCGGTAATTAATATGACTTTACTCGGTGTAATATGTGCGGGTTTAAATATATGGATAAGACGCAGCAACTTCAGACTGATCACAAAAGGCTTCCTTGTTGTACTAATCGTCAATGTGGTCAATAGTGTAGGCATTGCTATTTTTGGCGTCATCCCGGCTACATACTTTTTCTCCCATATTATGCCTTACACGCTTCCTGCAGGTATCTTGTTAAGCCTTATTTTTGCATTTATTTTACGTGATTTTCAGAATGAACAGAATCGAATTTTGCTGATCCAGAGTACAAACCGGCTTTTATCTGTGCAAAAGGAAGAGTTACAGAAAGCCCAGATTGTACTGGAGGATCGAGCGAAACAATTGATGATTGCCTCACAGTACAAATCCGAATTTCTCGCCACTATGTCCCATGAACTGCGTACACCGCTCAATAGTGTTATTAACTTTGCCCAGATGATCAGCGAGAACGCTGACACGATGGATCAGGAGGATATTGTACGTTTTGCCAATATGATCGACCACTCCGGGCAGGAACTGCTCACGCTCATT
Organism: Paenibacillus sp. FSL K6-4396; assembly: GCF_038002525.1. Taxonomy (NCBI): domain Bacteria; kingdom Bacillati; phylum Bacillota; class Bacilli; order Caryophanales; family Paenibacillaceae; genus Paenibacillus; species Paenibacillus sp. FSL K6-4396. The sequence continues at coordinate 600,832 of NZ_JBBOCR010000001.1, forward strand.
AACGATATTCTGGATCTTTCCAAAGTAGAAGCGGGGCGGCTGGATATTGTACTGGAGGATATCAGTGTCGCACAACTTACAGAAGATGCCATGAGCCACTTTCAGCTCGTTGCTGAGAAAAAAGGTATTCAGTTGGTTCTGGACAAAAAACAGGGACTGCCCGAGACGCTCTGGTCTGATCCCCAGCGGGTTCAACAGATTTTGCGGAATCTGATGTCCAATGCCATCAAGTTCACTCACCGGGGGAAGGTCACGCTGACCGTAAGCACCAAGCAGATTAAGAATGCAGGTATTCAGAATCGATGGCTTATTTTCTCCGTTCAGGATACAGGTATTGGGATTTCTGAGGACAAGCATCATTCTATATTTGAAGCATTTCAGCAGGCTGACGGGTCGATTAGTCGAAAATTTGGCGGTACCGGACTAGGCCTGTCGATCAGTCGGGATTTAGCGAGATTACTGGGGGGATCGATTGAACTTGAGAGCACTGAAGGTAAAGGAAGCACCTTCTATCTCTATCTCCCGTTGGACCGTGAAAAAATGAGTTGACAAGCTTCGCGCCGTGAGTAGAATTTGGGATGACAACTAGCATCGACCGGCTTTTGAGACCCGGTCTAAGGAGTGTATCCCCATACAGAAGACGGTCAACGTTAATCCTCCCCCGTTAACAAGCAAACCACGGCGCAAGGGTTCGACACAACGCACGAATTTATCGATTGCAACATGGGAGGGTGTACCGGCAATTATTTTACAGACCTTGCTGGGAGGCCCATTTTTAACCGGATTTCTGCTGTACCTTGGGGCCGGGTCGAGACATATCGGCTTTGTGCTCGCGATTACGACGTTTGTGAACATTGCCCAGATCGGAGCAGCTTATTGGATGCAGCGTATTCGCAGCCGTAAACGCATGCTGCTGCTGTTCGTGGGCACACATCGTATCTTGTGGAGTGCAACGGGACTGATCCCGTTCATATTCCCCAAAGAGTGGTGGGTAAGCGTATATATTAGCGTGTATACGGTTGCTTTTATATCAAATACCATCGGCGGTATGATCTGGACTTCACTGATTGGCGATATCGTACCTGCTAAGGTGAGAGGGCGTTATTTTGGAATTCGAAATACGATTCTGAATGCTCTTGGAAGCGTATGCTTATTTGCAGGCGGTATTGTTTTGGACCGTTACCCTGGAGAAATGGGCTTTCTGATCCTGTTTATTCCGGTGTGGATCTGTGCTATTGCCAATACAGTTATCTACTTTTTCTATCCGGACGTTCCCTTTGAACGTTCTACCGAAAAGGTTTTCTGGCGCATGTTCATCAAGCCGTTCCAGGATCGTTCTTTTCTGAAAGCAACGCTGTTCCTTGCTGTCTGGTTATTGATCCAGACCTTGATTGTTCCGCTCTATTCCTATGTTATGCTCGATTTATTGAACATCAATTATCAGACTGTATCCCTGATCACGGTAGTCCAGACACTGGTTATGATGGCCGGTTTTTATGTCTGGGGCAATCTGAATGCCAGATTCAGCAACAAAACCCTGCTATTTTGGACATTGCCAGTCATTGCACTCTCCTGTTTGTCGTGGGGTTTAATGTCGTTCATGCCCGTATTGATCGCACTATTTCTATCTCATATCTTCCTTGGGATCGGTGTAGGTGGATTCAACCAGCTGGCATTTAACTTTACCATTGGAGACACACCCAAAAGTGAAAGACCGATGTTTGTCGCGGTGTATTCCGCTCTGACCGGAGTAACTTCGTTTCTTGGGCCGTTGTTGGGTGGCTGGTTGTACGAAAAAATGGAAACCTGGTCCGATGCGCTCGCCTGGATCTCAGCCTATGGATTTCAGGTGGGGGTTGGTGTCGTGATGCTGATTCTGACATTTACCCTTGGACGTCGTGTACTGTTAAAATAGAAATGATATCACATAACTTAATATAACGATGGCGAAGTGGAGGGATGTAATTGAATCGTCTCGAACGGAAAGCCATGGTGATTGGAGCCACGGGGCTTGTAGGCGAATTACTGGTTCATCATCTGCTGGAGCACCCGGCATACAGCTTGGTTCGCGTTCTGGTTAGACGTCCGCTTGAGCTGCAACATCCCAAACTGGAACAGCATGTGGTGGACTGGGAACAGCTGGAGAGGCAAGACCACTTATTCGATGGAATCGATGACCTGTACTGTTGTTTGGGGACAACGATCAAAAAAGCAGGCAGTCAGGACAATTTCCGTCAGGTGGATTATCATTACCCGGTTCGTGCAGCCACGATTGCGAAGCAACATGGTGTAGTACAGATGCTGGTGATCTCCTCTATGGGAGCGAGTGCAGGTTCCCGGGTCTTTTACAGTCGGACCAAAGGGGAAATGGAGGATGCATTGTCCGATATCGGTTTTCCGTCACTGCATATCTTCCGTCCTTCCTTAATTCTGGGAGATCGAAACGAGAAGCGGTTCGGTGAGCAGATGGCTGCCTATGCCATGAAGTTTCTGGATCGCTGGATGAAAGGCAGAGCGGACAAATACCGGGCGGTCCACGCCGCAACCATTGCACAGGCCATGACCAATATTGCGCTGGTGCAAGCCAAGGGAAACCATGTGTATTCCAATGAAGTCATTCATGTCCTTGGTGTGGACGGGGGCTAAGAAACCTTTGAACGAGCTGTTTACTTCATGTGGCTAGTGAGGAGCGTTTCTCGCTTGAGGCAGATCGTGGTATAATAGGCAACAAAAATGAGTTCGAACCCTGACTCCATGCGGCAGCAGGATAACGAACATGAAGGAGAACTCGTCCATGAAAAAACCAATCTCTACCGATCAGGCGCCAGGCGCCATTGGTCCATACAGTCAAGCCGTTGATGCAGGCGATTTCATCTACACTTCCGGACAGCTTGGCCTGAATCCTCAAACGGGAGAATTCGGTGCAGATGTACAAGAGCAGACACGTCTGTCTTTGAGCAATGTGAAGGCTATCCTTGAAGCAGCAGGCACAAGTATGGATAAAATCGTTAAAACGACGGTGTTCCTGAAAGACATGAACGACTTCGTTCCTGTGAATGAAGTGTATAGCACGTTCTTCCAACAGCCGTATCCTGCACGCAGTGCTGTGGAAGTTGCTCGTTTGCCAAAAGATGCACTGGTGGAGATTGAAGTTATTGCCCTGAAATAGGACAACCTTCATTCACTGCGTTATACATAAAAAGCCGATTTCAGGTCAAATGACCAGAATCGGCTTTTTGCTTTATGTTTTTGCGTTAGGATGGAAGTCGCTCAATCGCGATCCTGATTACGGGCGAAGAACAGCCAAATTGCGTATATTGCCAGTACGATCGCAATGATGATTGCCGTATAATATACGGAAGTGACATCCTTTTGTTTAAGTGCAATGGCGATATACGCCCATGTGAATACAAGTGGGTATATGCTATCGCGATAACGGAAACTAACGAGTACTGCTAGCACCATACCGACAATCAGCATAATGATCGTCCAGGTTGGTTCGCTGAGACCAAAACCATCCCAGCCGATTTTATATAACAATACAGCTGTATTGACGATCGTTGCCACGCTAACCCATCCCAGATAGATGCTGAAAGGCAGCTTCACAAGCCAGATCTCAGCAGTGGTCGGAACGGTAATGGTACGTGTTTTTACATACAACACGATCAGAGACAACAGTAGGAGTACAATAATCAGTAAAGCGAGACCGGTCTGCAAGTTTTGAAAAGCAAAAATCCAGGCTACGTTAAAGGCACAGCTTGCCAGGAACCAATACCCGAGACGGGTGATGGAGTCCCTTTTCCACGAAGCAGGCACGAACTGATAGATCACAAAGCCTGCCAGCAGCAAGTAGATTAGACCCCATATAGCGAAGGCATAGCCAGCAGGTGTGAGTAGCACAGGATACATATCCGATACTTCTTTATTGGTCTTGCCTCCGATCGGCAGAGCGTTGGAGAGGTAGTTCACGATAATTACAGCGATAAAACCAATGGCGTTTAACCACTTGTACGGATTGTTACGTGACATTGTGTTTCCTCCTTGGTTTAACGAATGAATGAACCACGGGTCAGTCTACAATGAATATACCCAGTTCTTGCACATTCTAATAACAGCCGCAAAAAATTCACAAGTTGATCTTTCAGATCCTTGTGCTCAGTCGCTATGTTGGAACGGTACTCTGTCCCAATGTACGCGAAACGAAGCAGAAATATGTCCATGCCCACGATGTTCCACTAGAAGAGGAGAAAGAGAATGCTCACAAGAGAAACGATGGAGAAACAGCAAACCTGGTTCTATGTAGTTGCACTGTTCTTAGGAGCAGCGATAGGGCTGAGTAATCCGGTATGGGGAAATGGTTTACACTACACCGTGTCCCCGGTTCTTGCCGTTCTGTTATACAGCATGTTTGTACAGATTCCCTTTTTACAGTTAAAAGAGTCTTGGTCGAATCTTCGATTTATGTGCGCGTTACTGGTGGCGAATTTTATCGTTGTACCTGTAGTCGTATGGTTGCTTACACTGGTCTTTCCACAATCACCAGGCGTTCTGATCGGAGTCTATCTGGTACTGTTAACACCCTGTATTGATTACGTCATTGTGTTCACACAGCTCGGCAGGGGCAATGAGAAACTGATGCTGGCCGCAACACCCCTTTTATTTGTTATACAAATGATCTTGTTGCCGTTTTACTTATGGCTTTTGATGGGTGCTAAGGTGGCGCAGGTCATGCAGATAGGGCCGTTCGTGGAGGCTTTTCTGTTCCTGATCGTTATTCCACTGTTGCTTGCTGTCGTTACACAGGTTCTCTCAAGAGGTAAAGTGAGCGGGGAGCGGGTCTTGAATGCAACGGCATGGCTCCCGGTTCCGATGATGGCACTTACGCTGATCGTGGTTGTCGCTTCCCAGATTGGCAAAGTCTACAATGATATGGCGATCATCGTAAACGTGATCCCTATCTATGTTGCTTTCCTAATCATTATGCCTTGGATATCTCGGCTTATTGCTACTTGGTTTGGATTGAATCCAGGCGCCGGGCGGGCGTTGATTTTCAGTTCAGCCACACGGAATTCGCTGGTCGTTCTGCCACTTGCGCTGGCACTCCCGCCAGAATGGGCAACCATAGCTGCGGCTGTTATTGTGACACAGACGATGGTGGAGCTTGCAGGAGAGCTAATCTACATTCGACTTGTACCTGCGGTAATTTTACGAGATCGGTGAGGCAGCTCATACAACGGGAAATAAAATTTATTATCTCTACTTTGGTGTAGCTGTAGCCGCAATCTTTCGGAGCGTATCCTATCTTAGAAAAGAAAGAGCCAACAAGTCGTCTTGATCTATGCTATTCTTTGTGAAATTAAAATTAAAAAGAGTACTCCCGATAGGCCATGCCGGGGAGTACTCTTTTTAATTCAAATAAATTCTGAACAGGTATTCGTTAAGTACCGGCCTCCAATAATGTTTTACGATATTCCGCTGGCGTGATACCCTCCATTTTTTTGAACACTTTGCTGAAATACTTTTCGTCCTGGAATCCAACCATCTCCGAGATTTTGGCGACACGCAGGGAAGGATTTTGCAGTAACAGCTTGGCGTTGTTGATCCGCAGTTTGCCCAGATATTCCGACCAGTTCAGACCAAATTGCTGTTTGAATTTGCGTGAAATATACTCCCGGCTCAGATAGAAACGCGCGGCAATCTGCTGCAAGGACAGGTCCTCCTGATAATGGGCGTCCATATAACGTGCAATCTCACTCATGGGATCAGGATTGGCTTGGTGATGAGCGGTGAGTGCCTTTCCTGCGGCAAGCAGTCGTTGTTCCAACAATGAACGAAGCAGGGGGAAGGATAACAGTCCTTCAGCGTCCAAAGGTAACTCGGCAAAGGGAATAGACTGTTCCTCCGTCACTTCTTCCTCTTTAAATGACGAACCTGCTGTATCATCAAGCCAGCGGTTCAGCATCCATTCCAGCTCCTCGATCCATTGCTGGATCTGCTCAGCACTGACAACCTCGAGATCAGTAATCGGGTCAAGCCACTCGGCGACCGCAGCGGATACACTGGAAGCCCGGCAACTCATGGCTGCCATACGCAGGGGTTCTTCATGGGCGGTTAAACGCCTGATTTTATTCCCATTTGATGATTCCACTGAGGCATGGATTCGCTGTTTAATTTGCACAGCATTGCGTCGCCACAACCTTGAACTTGCTTCCAGATAGGCCGCTGAGATTCCGCCAGGGTAGGACTCACAGGTGGAGATGCCAAAATGAAGCCGGCGCTGAATCGTCTGCTCCAATCCATGATTGACCTTGTCCAAAATATGTTCCAATGAAGTGGATGGACCCCAATGCAGCAGAACAATCTCGTCCGGTTGATCCAACTGGCGAAACATTACACCTTCGTCTGGTGTGGATAACATCTCGGCACAGATATTGAGCACGGAGAACACAAGCAGGTCCGGTTGACTGCGGTATTTTGCCAGACAATCTGCATCCAGATGGGACAGGCTGGTGACAGCGACACTACAGACAGAGATTAGACGGGGGAGATTTAACTCATCCTGTAATCGCTGCATGTGTGATTGGCTGCTGCCTCTTCCGACGGCAAGTTCGGTGAGCAGACGATCCTGGTAGTGAGGGCGCATTCGATTAACAACGATGGATTGCCTGGTGGATTGTATCCGAATGGCGTCTTCCTCTTCCCAAGCTGTAACGGCCTTTAATAGAGATGCATTCAGCTCATCTGCTTCCACGGGTTTCAGGAGGTAGTCCATACCACCATGCCTAATTGCATGCCTCACGAGTTCAAAATCGTCATATCCGCTGATAACCAGCACTTTGCTGTGTGGGACATGAGCTGATATCCATTCAAGCAATGCCATACCGTCCTTGCCCGGCATACGCATGTCACTGAGTATGATTTGAGGTTGATGTGCCGTGATGGCGGCGATGGCTTCATCCCCGTCTGCTGCTTCAAGTAATGTATCAATGCCAAACTCTTCCCAATGACCAAGCAACCTTATGGCATCGCGGACATGTTTTTCATCATCTACAAGCAGTGCCTTCATGTTGTTCACTCTCCCGCGTATAGTTTAACCGTAATCTTCACACCATTGGGTTCCCGATTGCTGATCTCAAGCCTGGCTGAGTGACCGGGATGTGAGTTCAATTGAAGTCGGCGTATTACATTTCGTAGACCGATGGATTCAGACTCGTTGGATTCTTGTGTGGATAACCCGGTTGTTGTATGACTTTGATGTAGCCATCCGCGGATCTCCAGTAATTTATCTTCAGGTATGGAGGGGCCGTTATTATTCAGTTCTATTTCAATCCAATGATCGTTGATCCGGCGGCTGGATAGGGATATGTGACCTTTGCCAGGCTGAATATCCGCTCCATGTTTGAAATAGTTCTCAATTAAAGGTTGTAACGTCATTCTTGGGATTTCGACAGACAGGGTATCTTCGGCAAAATCCAAATCCACCTCAAGGCGGTCACCAAACCGCTCCTGCTGCAGTTCCAGATATAATCGGGCATGCTCCGCCTCTTCGCGTAAGGTCACGCAGGTCTGATCCCGCATGCTGTAGCGCAGCATTTTGGACAGGCTAGAGAGTAGTATATACGCCCGTTGTCCCTGCTGTTGAAGGGCAAGTGTACCGATCGATTGCAGTGTGTTATATAGAAAATGCGGATGAATCTGTGCTTGCAACGCTTTGAGCTGATTCGTCTTATTGGCGATCTCGAGTCGATATTCCCGCAAAATAAGATTATTTACCGTATCCATCATATCCCGGAAATGACGAGCGAGCACCCCGAATTCATCTCGGCTGGATAGATGGATATCCACATGCAGACGCCCGGCTTGAATTTGGTTCATATACCGCATGAGTTGCTTGAGCGGACCTGTGATTCGGATGGAGATAAACAAGGTTGCAATAATGACTAATACAAGTGCTGCAATGGCAATCATTGCGTTATTCCACGTGAGTGTGGTCGCCCTGGCGTATAACGTCTCATTCGGAATCTGTTTGACGATGGTCCAATCGGCGTATGTGCTGCCAAGTTGTTGGTATACATACATGGATCGATCCTGTTCAAAATGTCCTGCGACATTCTGGGCTGTTCCTGCGCTAGATCGCGCGATATTCAGTTCACTAGCCGTTTCCTCTCGTAGTGCATCCGTATGATTGACCTCGGAACGTCCTTGGTAAATGATCTGATTCTGACCATCCACAACATAGATCTGTTCCTTAGCCGGATCATACAGCCTGCCACAGATTGCTGCAATGGTATTCATATTCAGATCAATGGCGAGTACACCCAGACGCTCGGTGGACGGAATATCCTTGATCACCCGATGCAGGGTAATGACCGTTCTGGCAGGGTCATCTGGGGAGGCAGCCTTGAATCCGTACGTGTGACTCATATGGGCCGATTCCACCCAGATATCCGGGCTGTCACCGCCTGTTTTTCCATGAAGCGAGCCGGAATAGGCCTGTTTGCGTTCCTCCCGCTTCGGAAAGGGATTTGTAATTAAGGTGGATTGATTGGCGGCAAAAGAGTGCAAATACAGCTGGAATACATCCGGCACAGCCGCGCGTATTGTCTGCAAAGTGGTGTACACCTCGGCAACCGCACGATAATCACCAGGAATTTTTGCCAAGTTACGCAGAAAGTTCGGGTCGTTATACACAGCGAGTGACGCTCTGGCCACGTTATCCACATAGTTGTTGAGATTGGTGGACGCTTGGTAGATCAGGCGTTTGTTCTCTTCAACAGCCTGTTCCCGCAGGGCTGTCTTGGTCTGGATAAACGTCATGCTGATCGATGCGAGCAGTGGAAGTGTGGTAGCAATGAGCATAAAGGCAATCAATTTGGTGCGTATACTGTAGTATTTGGACATCGGAACACCCCTTCTGGTTGCAGGTTAAGAGAGGACAATATTTTACCCCCAACTGTTCACACGGGTCGGTGTTTCCCTCGGCGATAATGGGGTTTAATAGAAAAAGAGACCAATTTCATCCATCTATAGAAGGGGAGAACGATATGAAGCATCGCAAATCTTCACAGCTGTTACAGCAGCTTGTGTTCGTGGGTCCCTCCATCGTGTTTTTTATTCTCATCATCGTGGTCCCTTTCCTGCTTGGCATGGTGTACTCCTTCACGGACTGGAACGGGGTATCGGAGAACATTAATTGGGTAGGGTTTGATAACTTCGTGCATGTTTTTGCGAATGATCCCAAGTTCCAAACGGCGTTTTGGTTTACGGTGCGCTTCACCGTGGTTGGTGTGGTACTGACCAATGTGATTGGCTTTTTCCTGGCGTATTTCCTGACCAAACCGCTCAAGACGAGAAACATTCTGCGTACGATCTTTTTTATGCCTAACGTGATCGGTGGGTTGTTGCTCGGCTTTATCTGGCAGTTCATATTTGTGAAAGGGTTTTCAGCAGTAGGCGATGTAACCGGCTGGTCCTTCTTCAACCTTCCTTGGCTGGGAGACGAACCAACCGCCTTCTGGGGAATCGTGATTGTGTTTGTATGGCAGACCGCAGGTTATCTGATGGTCATCTACATCTCATCTCTGACAAATGTATCCCCTGATCTGCTGGAAGCTGCCGAGATTGATGGCGCAAGTCGCTGGCAGGTACTGCGGAGCATCATTCTTCCGCTCATTATGCCAGGTGTAACGATCTGTCTGTTCCTGGCGATCTCCTGGTCGTTCAAAATGTTTGATCTCAATCTGTCACTGACCAAAGGTGGACCATTCGGATCAACAGAGTCGGTTGCACTTAATATTTACAATGAAGCCTTTGTGAATAACAGATATGGCATCGGAACCGCCAAAGCGCTCGTGTTCTTCGTAATCGTTGCCATCATCACCATGATTCAGGTACGTCTGACGAAGAGCAAGGAGGTAGAAGCCTAATGGAGACGACGAAAAATTACCGCTTCAGTACCATTGTAACCGAGATTGTCATGGTACTCCTTGGACTTTTATTCCTGGTTCCGTTTTACTTCCTGTTTGTGAATTCGGTCAAAACATTCGGTGACCTGCTCACCAATTCGGCTGCATGGCCGGAAGTATTTCAGTGGGGCAACTATGCGAACGCCTGGGAGAAAATTAACTTCCCTTCCGCGCTGATGAACTCGCTTATCGTTACCGTGGTCAGCAATCTGTTGCTTGTGCTGATCAGTTCCATGGCCGCGTACCGAATGGTTCGCAGCGATACCCGATTCAACCGTATTTTGTTCGGCATGTTCATTGCGGCTATGGTGATTCCGTTCCAGTCTATCATGATTCCACTCGTTACTGTAACCAGTAATCTGGGATTGATCGACAGCCTTGGCGGCCTCATTATCTGTTATCTCGGTTTCGGGGCACCGATGTCTGTCTTCCTGTTCCACGGATTCGTAAAATCCGTCCCGCTGGAGATTGAGGAAGCGGCTCGTGTGGATGGAAGCTCTGCCTACGGGGTGTTCTTCCGGATCGTATTTCCACTCATGAAACCGATGTATGTAACCGTCATCATTCTGAACACACTCTGGATCTGGAATGATTATCTGCTCCCATCGCTGATCCTGCAAAGCTCCAATCTGCGTACGATCCCGATTGCGACCTTTGCACTCTTCGGACAATATACGAAGCAATGGGATCTGGCCTTGCCAGCACTTGTGCTCGGCATCATGCCGATCATTATCTTCTTCCTGCTGATGCAGAAGTATATCATTCAGGGGATTACCGCTGGATCAGTTAAAGGGTAAGCGTTGCGAGGGCAGGGTCGCTGGCGGGATCAAGGTGCGCTTTCGGTCGCTGTTGCTCCTCGGTGGCCTGAATGGATTAGGGCAAGGAAGCCACCGAGTATCAAAGGCGAACGCTCCGCTCCTGCAACGCATTCTTGATCCCTTTGCTCCCACCTCGCATGGAGGTGTGCAAAGGGGAGTCATGCCCGCATAGCTTGGGCATGACTCCTGGGGAAAGAGCAATAAAGAGAAAAGACCGATAAAGAGAAATGACCAAGAATGAAATGATTTTAAGACCAGGTTCGATAAGGCAGAAGGTGAGTATATAATGGCAGGGTCGCTGGCGGGATCAAGGTGCGCTTTCGGTCGCTGTTGCTCCTCGGTGGCCTGAATGGATTAGGGCAAGGAAGCCACCGAGTATCAAAGGCGAACGCTCCGCTCCTGCAACGCATTCTTGATCCCTTTGCTCCCACCTCGCACGGAGGTGTGCAAAGGGGAGTCATGCTCGCATAGCTTGGGCATGACTCCTGGGGAAAGAACAATAAAGAGAAAAGACCGATAAAGAGAAATGACCAAGAAAGAAGCTTGTACAGCCAGGAACTTCTTCTGCAGAGTGATGGTATGGGCCCTGTCCAAAGCGCTAACGAAACCAACGCATCTTAATAGGTGGATAATCAAGGAATACAAATTGTAACGAACCTCAGTAACGTTATTCGGGTGTAAAACGGCGTCAGAGCCCTGAAAATTGACTAAATCGACGAAATAACGTCGCTGTGATTCGTTAAAATTGGAACCTGTGCAAATAGGTGCAATAACGTGCGCTCGGTTCGTTAGAATGAAAACACGCTTCAAGGGAAGGTTATTCTGTCATCGGAATGCCAGTGTAAATATTCATTCGTCGAACGGTTATACTGAAACTACTATAGGGAGAGTGTATGTATGAAAAGAATGACAAAGTTGACGTTGCTTATGCTGATTGCTTTTTCGGTAATGCTCGCGGGTTGTGGCAATGGAGACAAGAGTGGCAGTCCGGTCAACACGGATGCTCAAGGTGGTGGTGAGGCTGCTGCTGGAGATAAAACCATTAAAATCTTCCAATTCAAAGTCGAAATTGCGGAAGCGCTCAATCGTCTCAAAGCGGAATATGAATCCTCCCATCCAGGCGTCAAACTGGACATTCAAACCGTAGGTGGCGGCAGTGACTATGGTGCTGCATTAAAAGCCAAGTTTGCCGCTGGCGAACAACCTGACATTTTCAACGTAGGTGGTTATCGTGAATTGGATACATGGCTTGAATATCTGGAAGATCTGTCTGGAGAATCATGGGCTAAGGATGCGCTCGAAGTAGCCAAAGAGCCAATGACCAAAGACGGAAAACTCTACGGACAGCCGCTCGCATTGGAGGGTTATGGTTTCATTTATAACAAAGATCTCTTCCAAAAAGCGGGTATTACGGAAATTCCAACGACACTGGAACAATTGGATCAAGCCGCACAGAAACTTCAGGCCGCAGGCATTACCCCGTTCTCGAACGGATATCAGGAGTGGTGGGTGCTGGGCAATCATAACGTAAACGTGGCATTTGCAAATCAGGCAGATCCGGTGAAATTCATCCAGGGACTCAACGAAAGTACGGAGAAAATTCCTGGCAACCAAGTGTTCGCCGACTGGATCAACTTGCTCGACTTAACGCTGAAATACAGCAACAAAAACCCGCTGACAACCGACTACAATACGCAAGTTACGTTGTTTGCGAGTGGAGAAGCGGCGATGATGCAACAAGGAAACTGGACTCAAGTACAGATCGATGGAATTGATCCAGATCTGAATCTGGGTATCCTCCCAATGCCAATTAATAATGAACCCAATGACAAATTGTTTGTCGGTGTGCCGAACTATTGGGTTGTGAACAAGAACTCTCAAGTGAAACCGGAAGCAAAAGAGTTTTTGGAATGGCTCGTAACTTCGGATATCGGGAAACAATACATGACAAAAGAATTCAAATTCATCCCGGCGTTCAGTTCCATCACGGCATCCGAAGAGGATCTGGGTGACCTCGCCACAGAGATTATGAAGTATAGCCAGGAAAACAAAACACTCAGCTGGAACTTTAACCGTTTCCCTGAAGGGGTTCCACAAGAGTATGGCAGCACGATTCAGGCTTACGTTGCAGGCAAATCGGATAAAGCCGGATTGCTCGATGCATTGCAACAGAACTGGGATAGTCTGAAAAAATAATCCGGATCATGGACGGTATCCACAGGTTACCAAAAACTGTTCAGAAATTTTCGGATAGAAAAGTTAGTCTATCGAATATATAAGATAATTGAAACAGGCCAACCAGAAATTTTATTCTGGTTGGCCTGTTTTGGTTTTTCCGAGGAGCCAATAGCGCACTGAAAAGTTCAAAGTTAGTAATATCTCTGAAATGTGGATAACCCCAAAGCAGTTTAACGATCCCATGACGTATTTAACACAGAGTTTATACTATATGTGGATATCCTGTGTGTATAACACTCTAAATGTGGACAAGTAAGGAGTAGATGGAGTGGAAGGTCCTCATTTGTTAACAGAAATACTTGTTTTCAACTTACTAGTACTGTATAGTTCTAAATATGACAAATCCAAAAATGAACACGGGACCTGCCAAATCCAAGAGTTCCAATCCGGTGAACCGGACAAAGGCAGTTGAAGTGGCGGCACAATTATTTCTGCGTCAGGGGTACAGCTACGTCAGCATGGATGAAGTCGTGCGAGTGAGTGGGGTATCGAAGTCGAATATTTATTATCATTTTAAAAACAAGGAGGAACTGCTTCAGGCTGTGGTTCAATACTGGGTTGCCCAGTATGAGTCGGAGCTGTATCTGCTGCTCAGTCAGCGTGAGCGAGGAGTGGAGGAGCGTATATACTCATTCATGGCATTACTGTCGGCAGGCATTGAGGGCCGAAATTACGAAGGGAGCTGTCCTTTTGTTACGTTATATATGCAGACACCGGACAGTGCACCCCAAGTGAAGGAAAGCATATCCAGATTCTTTCGTGAGCTTAGACCTATGGTGGAGAAGTTGTTTCAGCAAGGTTTGGATCGCGGTGAATTTCGCAAAGAGATCGAGCCGGGACCGGCTGCGTTGTTGTTTATTGCAGCACTGGAGGGTTCACTAATCCTGGCGGGAACTGCCCGTGATGTTGGGATTATAGAACAATCGGCACGTACGTTTTGTCAGATGCTTCGTTAATCGAAGCTCTTTTTTTGAATATAACTAGTACTGTATAGTACTAAAAGGAGCCGTAACAGAATGATTGTACATACTAACCGTGTATCCAAAGAAGAAAACACAGCAGCAAATTCAACAAACATGAATCAGGTAATAAGCAAGTCTGATATTGAAGCCACGATCATTTTTATGACAGGAAGCACAGGTTTTATCGGCAAAGAAACGGTCAAACAACTCACGCAAGGAGACGTACAATTGCTCTTGTTGGTTCGTTCGGAACAGCGAGCCAGAAATGTGCTGAAGGCTTATGGAGTGGAGGATTTCGACCGGATTACCTTTATTACAGGTGATTTGTCCAAGTCGGGTCTTGGACTTACCGCAGCGGACCGGGTGCGTGCTCTTGAAGCAAATGTGATCATTCATGCGGGAGGAACGATGGACGTCACTTTGGAACGAAAAGTAGCCGAGCAGATATTCATGAACGGGGCCAGAGAACTGGCACAGCTAACACAGGAAATCCACTGTACTCATGGATTGAGACACTTTATCCACGTTGTTGGTTATATGAGTCCTTATGGAGAGCGGAATGAACAGGGGAATTATCTACAGGTTGAGCATGTGGATAACAATGAAAGTGCATATGAAGAGATGAAGTTCCAAGCCGATCTGCACATTCGCGAGCATGCAGAACAGCATCACTATCCCTTATCCGTTGTAAATCCGAGTACAGTGGTTGGGCCACGTCCCACCGGTGAAACCGAGCAAACGGGTGGGATTGGACTGCTCATTCAGGCGATTCAGAAAGGACTTATGCCAGCAGTGCCGGGAGGTTCATCCTATTGGTTACCGCTTGTGGAGAATGATATTGTTGCACAGACGCTTGTTTTTCTATCCAGGGAAGCTGCTCCAGTCGGAGGAACTTATCCACTATTGGCGCGGAGGGAAGACAGTCCCAATATGAAGGAACTGCTGCAACTCTTGGCACAGCAATTGGACGTACCCAAGCCCAAAGGGGCTGTGCCACTAGGATGGATTCAATGGATCATGAAATCAGGGGGCACACGCATCAGTGGTGTTCCAACGGAGTCGGTTGCTTTTATTACCAACAGATCATTCCCGGTTGAAGAGACGGAGGCTCTGTTTACACGTATGGGGCAATCCTGGCCGGACATCCGGGAACAGCTTCCTCTGGTTACAGCCGATCTGGACTATCGTCTGAGGTATACGCCGTTACCTGAGGGTTTTCCGACAGATTATACTCGGTCACGGAGCGGAAATATGGCTATGCTTGGTTGGGAGGGTGAGGGAGAGCCTTGGATTATTGTACATGGTTTGCTTCAATCTGCGGATGAGATGTTACCTTTGGGACAACAGCTTAGGGAACGGACCGGGAACCCGGTATGGTTAATCGATCTCGCTGGATTTGGACGGTCTCCTGTACATCAGGGAGATGAAGCGTTTGAAGGTCAGGTGGATGCACTGCTTACGGCTCTTGGTGAGTTTGAGGGTCCGGTGAAGCTGGTTGGTCATTCAGTAGGGGCTGCTATTGCAGCTGCGGCACAGATGCGTAGCGGGCGGACAGACATTCGGTTAGGTTTGCTTCAGCCAGTTGCCAACAATTCGAATCCGAATGTGCTAAGAGGGATTTCCCGTTTGCCAAGAGGGGTGATGCGCTCCCTGCTGCGTGGCAGATCGGAGAAAAGTTGGAATCAAATGTTCAGTTCACATAGCGGCGTAAGCAGTGTTATGGCCGATACCATGGGCAAGAGAATACGCTCCAGTCTCCAGTCCCCTCGCATCGCAGGAGCGCATGCAGACTTGTTGCGCTGGATCCACTCGGGTCAGAGGAAAGGCGCCAGATCAACGTTGTGGGCGAAAATGGAAAGTCAGCATTATGCCAAGAATGTATTAGTTGTATGGGCCAATCAAGATCGGGAATATCACTATCCCCAGGATATGAACTCACAGGTCAAACGGATAGATGTACCCTATGGACATTACTTTCCGACGTTTCAGTATAAGGAAACGGCTGCAATCCTCACTGAATGGGCCGATACCTTGAGGTGAGTTCAGGTTTGGATACGCAGGAATCCCGTACCAATTGTCGAAAAGGTCAAGTCGAGTTACGAAGAGGATTAACCAAAGATAGGAGAGATGAATGTATGAGTCAGCAACGTGTGGAAATCAGTAAAAATGTGCTAACCGAATGTCTCGGACTGCGTAGCGGAGAGAATCTGGTAGTTGTCGCAGACGATATGAAACGGGATTTGGCTGAATCCATCTATGAGGCAGGCAAAGCACTTGGTGCAGAGTCGGTCCTGTTAATCATGAAGGAACGCAGCAGATCTGGAGAAGAGCCGCCTGCGCCGATTGCAGAGGCCATGATTCGAGCAGATGTAGCCGTGTGTGTGACGCGATATTCCTTAACACATACCCAGGCACGCAAAAAAGCCGCTGCCTCTGGTACCCGAGTGGCAACAATGCCCGGCATGACAGAGGATATGTTTGTGAACGGAGCCATTACAGCTGAATATTCGCAAGTAAAGGCGTTGACCGAGAAGGTAACGGCTCTATTAACCGCAGGTCGCCATGTGCGAATAGAGAAGCAGGGCCATAGTCTTTCCTTTTCCATTGAAGATCGTAACGGTGTACCAAGCACAGGTATGTATTTGAACCCTGGTGAATCGGGTAACTTGCCGTCAGGAGAAGCCTATATTGCTCCCGTCGAGGGCAAGGGCGAGGGCAGTATTATTGTAGATGGTTCCGTTGCTGGAATTGGGGCACTCCGTGAACCGATGCTATTGACCGTTAGTGAAGGACGGTTGGTGTCAGCTGAAGGACCAGATGGGGCTCAATTACTGGAAACGCTTGGTGAGGGCGATGGTCGTTTTCTCGGCGAATTCGGGATCGGTACCAATAACAAGGCACGAATCACGGGTGTGGTGCTGGAAGATGAGAAGGTGTATGGCACAATTCATGTGGCCTTTGGCAGCAATAACACATTTGGTGGAACGATTGCCGCGGGTGTTCATATTGATGCAGTTGTACAAAAGCCGGACGTGTACATCGATGACAGGCTGATCATGCGTCAGGGTGAATTGGTCGAATAACTACAGCGAAGGAAATTGGGCATGTCCACAACGTGTCCACAGTAATGGATAACTGAAGCGGAAATTCAGATTTTACGTCAGATTTACAAACAAATACACAACATGTCCACATTAAATTAATGAATATCCACATGAAACGCTAAAGATATCCACAGCATGTGTGCAATATGTGCACAACTTATCCACAAATCAGGTATAACTCGTGTTTTCATCTGATAAAACAGTTGTTTTGGAGTAATAAAACAAGTTATCCACAGGAATTTCGCTTTTTTGTTCCAAGTATTTGAAAACATAGAAACAGATCCATAAATATATGGGGATAAAAAAGACCAAAAATCGGCATAAAGCTGATCTTTGGTCTTTTTTCGAATATCATTTTTCAATCCAATGTCAGGTTACTTACGCTCAATATTAAAACGACTAACTTCCACCACCCTCTACAACAGGGCAAATGAGCAGAGCGGAGACAGCAACCGTAATGCAACGTCTGTTGAAGTTGGCAAAATTGATCTGAAGCCTAAACATTTGGTCAAAAATAACCGATAAACCAAAGTAATATCTAATGGGACGAAAGTAGTCTGATTATACGGAATGAGAGGGTATGGGGATAACTATGGACGAGGGAATGCAATATATTAATTTTTCGGTAGGAGACCAGATCTTTGCACTACGAATTGATGAAGTTCATGAGATCATCAGAATGGTACAGGTGACAACAGTTCCATTTGGAAGCCCAGAGATCAGAGGTTTTGCTTCGCTGTACGGTAAGGTCGTTTCGGTTGTGAGTCTTCGTGTATTGTTAGGCATGCCGGACCAGGAGGATACTTCTTCTACACGTATTATTGTGGTGCCTTACAAAGGTGGATTTGTACCGCTGATCGTAGATATGGTCGATTCTGTCGTAAGTTACGATCGTTTCGAGGAACCTGCTGAGGAACACCGCCGTTTCATGCTTGGCGTTTTTGACAAAATCGGGTTCTGTGAAGATCATCGTGCAGGCATTTTGAACCTGGATGTATTACTGGGCAGCTTGATCAGATCATAGGAGTATAACGTTCCGTAATTCTTTCAATATTCAGTATTTCCTTCGGTTTACCCAAATGTTCCTCATCCGCTTTTCGGGAGAAGGGACATTTTTTTGTACCGCTAGGGCGTGTCTGAAAACTCAGAAGGAAGCAGATTTTGCCGAATTTTCGTTCCAAGCAAGAAAGTTTTCCGCAGGCGTGCCGGGGCACGTCAAGGGAAAGTGACGCAGCAGGGGGCGAAAAGGGGGTAAAAGATGCACTTCAGCGAGTTTTGAGACACGCCCTAACCCTCGAAATAACCACTTTTTATGGGCAAAGGTTTTTAAATCCGGTCATTTTCGTATATGATGGAGAGTAACAATGCGAAGGGATGACGGGAGACTTTAATGATGCAATCGCTGTATGGAGTATGGCTTGGTGACGTATTTTTTTGTTTTTCCGGTGAAACATCGGAACCGCGTGTGGATGCATGGAGCCACGTGGTAAGAAGGTTGAATTTTGGCGACGGGGGTCGTCTGTTTCAGCCTGCCGCTCTGCGTCTTGCGGAGCTGCGCTGGCCGAATCCGCTGAGGAACACGGCTGAAGCCAAGAACACGAAGCGGCGTCAGCTGCTGGGGCGCACATTGGAAGGATTGGCAGTCTCGCCTAAGGATGCCTTCAGGTTGCTGCTTCAATGGGATGACCGTTTGTTAAATGCAGCCGGAATTCAGGTTGGAGAAGAGATGCGTTACTGGATCAAAGCAGCGCAGTTCACACAGGAGCTGCTGTTGCGGGGAGCGATTGCTCCATCGGCTGAATTCGCAGCAAAGACCGGAGCACGGCGACGGACCGGGCAAGAGACATTAACAGGCGTATGGCGGCCACGCTTGCAGCAGGAGGAGGACATCGAACGCTTCCGCGATCTTGCTGAAGCGATGCCTCCGATTGGATTGGCCGCTCCTGGAGCTTATGCTTCATTGGAACCGGAAACGCGTGAAGAAGCAGGGGCTGCGGTATTATTTTCATTCATGAGTGGCATGATTCATGCTGTAGTGACAAGTGAACTGGAGAGTATGGACAGTGAACTGTCCCGTTACCGCACCCCATATCGACGCGGATCTTCGCCAGTAGCCGAACTCTGGTGGAACAGTCTGATCTCGATGTTCCGTCCTGTGACTGTGCAA
Source organism: Paenibacillus sp. FSL K6-4396 (assembly GCF_038002525.1). NCBI lineage: Bacteria > Bacillati > Bacillota > Bacilli > Caryophanales > Paenibacillaceae > Paenibacillus > Paenibacillus sp. FSL K6-4396. The sequence goes on from NZ_JBBOCR010000001.1 coordinate 620,086, forward strand.
GGGCCGACGGACGATATGACAGCGTTTATTCATACGCTGCAAGAAGTGGGTGGAACGTCAATGCCAATCGTGGGAGCAGAAGAGATGGCACCTGCTGAAGGCCAATTGAAGCTGGTGCTCCGCTTGGAGCCTCCACTGGGCGAACATGAAACGATCTGGGGAATCAGCTTTTGGGTGGACAGTGAGCAGGAACCAAGCCTGAGGTTGCCTGCACGGACTATCTGGGCACATCCGGAGCGAGATCTGGACCGAGGGAAGGTGTTGTATACCTCGGCGGCAGAGCAATTATTGATGGCACTTGGGCAAGCAGCAGAACTGGCACCTGAACTGGAGACGGCGCTGCTTACCGCTCGTCCGGAGGAAATTAAGCTGGAGCAGCAGGGTTTCTTTGAATTTCTCACGCATGCAGTTCCACGTTTGCAGAAGGCAGGGATAACCGTTCTTATGCCTTCAAGGTGGAGTCGTGCCGGGAAACGTCGTGCGGGACTACGTCTGCAGATGTTGAATCGGGGAACAGAGCGTTTGCCTGGAGCCACATCTGCACTGGGCATGGAACAATTGGTTGCTTTCAAAGCAGAGCCTATGCTGGATGGTAAACCGGTCACGGCGGAGGAACTGGCAGCACTGGCTGAATCCACAGTTCCGTATGTCATGTTCCGTGGTGAATGGATTGAAGTGGATACAAAAGAGATTCGCCAAGTCCTGCGTTATATGAAAAAAGAAGAAGAACAATATATGCCTCTCTCCGAATGGCTGCATCTGGCAGCGGATGAAGGGGAGGATTCCGCCTGGAAGGGTCTTTCCGTCTTTGGTGCCGAATCTGATGGGATGCTTGCTTTCCTGCTCGATGGACAGGTGCTTCGCAGCATTGAGCCTCGTCAGGTTCCGGCAGAATTGCATGGTGAACTAAGACCTTATCAGGAACGAGGTTACCAATGGTTATCCGCTATGCGTGAGCTGGGCTTTGGCGTATGTCTCGCGGACGATATGGGACTTGGGAAGACCATTCAGGTAATTACCTGTCTGCTGGACCGCAAACATGAGGAACGCCAGGCAGCTGAAGAGGAAGCGCGTGAGAATGAGCTCCTGAATGGATCAGATGATTCTTTCCCGGCGGATCAGCACACGAATGAGCAGCATGTTCATCTGCCTGCACTTATTGTGTGTCCTACCTCGCTGCTTGGAAACTGGCAGCGTGAGCTGAAGCGGTTTGCCCCGGATCTGTCCCTATATATTCATCATGGCGGACAACGGCTGCACGGGAATGATTTTCAGGCAGAAGCGCAGACGCATGACATTGTACTGACGACCTATCATCTGGCAGGCAGAGATGGCCCGGATCTGGCTTCATTGCACTGGTCCACCATTGTGCTGGATGAGGCACAATATATTAAGAACTACCGTACCAAACAAGCGCAAAGCGTGATGCGCCTGTCTACACTTCATCGTATTGCGATGACGGGAACGCCTGTAGAGAACCGATTGAGCGAACTATGGTCGATTTTCCAGTTTCTCAATCCGGGGTATTTGGGAACAGCTTCATCGTTCCGCCAGCGGTATACGGGACTGGGGCCATCCGAAGAAAATGCAGCCTCCTTGCGTGAGCTTCATCGACTGGTATCTCCATTCATGCTGCGCAGGCTGAAAAGTGATCCGGATATTCGCAAGGATCTGCCAGAGAAGCTTGAACTGAAATCCTATTGTTCTCTGACGCCGGAGCAGACGGTGCTGTACCAGCGTGTGGTGGATGATCTGATGGGTGGTCTGGACGGCAGAAATGGTATTGCCCGGAAGGGGATTGTGCTGTCCTCCCTGACCAAGCTCAAACAGATCTGTGATCATCCGGTGCTGGCGGACAGTAATCGGAAAGACCACGGCAAGGCTGAGGCATCCGGTAAGATGGAACGTTTGCTTGAACTGCTGGATGCCATCCGTGATAACGGGGAATCCGCCCTGATTTTCACGCAGTATGTTGCTATGGGAGATTTGTTGGTATCGAGGTTGAAACAGCGATATGAGGAAGAACCCTATTTCCTGCATGGTGGTGTGTCGAAGGCGCAAAGAGATGATATGGTGGAGACTTTCCAAAAAGGAGAGGGGCCGTCCATGTTTGTTCTATCTCTTCGTGCCGGAGGTGTGGGTCTGAATCTGACACGGGCGAGTCATGTCGTTCACTATGATCGGTGGTGGAATCCCGCGGTTGAGAATCAGGCGACGGACCGTGTATTCCGAATTGGACAGAATCGCAACGTGCAGGTGCATAAGCTGATCTGTCAGGGAACGCTGGAGGAACGGATTGATGAGCTGATTGAAAGCAAGAAGGCACTCTCCGAGCAGGTCGTTGGTTCGGGTGAGAACTGGCTGACCGAGATGTCGGATGATGAGCTGCGCGGTCTAATCTCACTTCAGGGTGAGACGTGGCTGTGACCTTGAACATTCAGGGGAATATAGATGTTGAGAAAGGGGGATTATTGTGAGCGAAAAATGGAAGATCGAGCTGCATATGTCCCCCGGTGGGTGGACAGCAGAAGTAAATACAGCAGCGGAAGCGGACCAGGAAGTTTCCGTTTCCGCTTCCGCTGTTGAGGGCAAGACCGGATCAGCCGCAGGCATGTTCACGGTCACGGGAACGCCGGCGCGACTGAGCGAAGCCCAGCGCGAGGCTGTGCTGGCTCAACTGCGCAAGCGCCCGCTGACGCTGTACGCCCTGCTGCGCGGCGGCCGCCCGGCGTCCGCTGAGCTTGCCGGGCTGCTGCCGGCTGCGCAAGCGCCCGAGGGCTCGCCAGGCGCAGCAACGGCCAGCGCGGCCGTGGCATGCACCTGCGGCCGCCCGAGCTGCGCGCATGCCGCGGCCGCTGAGCGCGCCGTAGCCGCGCGCCTCGCGGCCGAGCCGCTGCTGCAGCTGGCGCATGCCGGCCTGCCGCGCGAAGCGCTGCTCGCCGGCGTGCTGGGGGCATGGGCGGAGGAACTCGCCCATGATCCCAGCGGCCCCGGCCGCGCAGCGGAAACGGCTGGCCGCCCGCAAGTGCGGGGCGGCGAAGGCGGCGCGGCCGTCGGCGAGTGGATCGCCGAGGCCGCCGCGGACGGCGCCATGCACCAGCCGGGGCCGGGCTTTGGGGCCGTTGAGGTGCGCCTTACGCGGCCGGGCAAGCCGCCGGCCTTGCCGGAGCTGACGGCGCTGCTGCCGGGCGTGCCGGCCACCGCAGGGCTGGATTTGATCCGCGAGCGTGTAGCCGCGCGGATGTGGCAGGCTGTCCAGAAGAAGGCGGACAGCCCGGCAACCAAATGATGCACCCATTAGAGCGGGGGAGATCTCAGATCACCCCTGCTGTTTTTATTGCAGCATGTTGCATTATTCGATTTAATTCATTTCCCGGTACAAGATGAATTTTGTCTTTATCCAACAATGCCAATGCTCATTAGTAACGTGCATCTCGGTATAATCACTTTTTTGCATATGGAATATATGAAGGCATATTCCCATTTCACTTCTATTGTGTACAGCATGGGGATATTGCTCTAAAAGTCCAAAAAACGATCATACAGGCTGTACAGCCCGTATATGTTCATTCGGATCTCTTCTAAAGGAGGTCTTTACCGGTGGAGCTTCGCTCCCAATTAAGGTATACTGTCGCAGGGAACATTGCACGCTGAGAACTATATAACATTTATATTATTGCGATAGGAGTTTTTACATGAAATCAACTACAGGAAGACAGCGCCGCATGGTGGTTATGCTGTCCTCATTGATGATATGCGGAGCATTGCTTGCCGCGTGCCAGAACGGTTCAGGCACAGAAGAGAGCCAGAATCCGAATGGAACAGGTAACACACAACAGGAGACGGACGGCACAACGGTTCATTTTACGGAGGATAAAGGAACGGATGGCGACAATGCTGGCGGGGATGACACGTCATCTTCTGGCAACAACGGCGAAGGTACGGATAGCGAGTCTGGGAATGCTTCAGCGGGCGAAGGGCAGGGCTCTTCGGACAATGGGAATGGCGCGACCGCGGAAGATCCATTGCTGGAGAAACGCAGTATCAGCGCACTGCAAACGACAATTGATGCACAATCTGTAGTGACCAATGCCGAGTCTATGACCGTCATTGTGAACAAACAACGGAGTTTGCCCGACGGGTACGAGCCGGACGATCTGGTAGAGCCGAATGTACCGTTCTCCTTCGACGAACCTCACGAGAAGCGGCATATGCGCAAGGAAGCAGCGGAGGCACTGGAGAAGTTGTTTGCAGGTGCAAAAGCGGATGGCATTGAGCTTCGTGCGGTGTCCGGTTATCGTTCATATCAGCGTCAGGTATCCATCTATAACAACAATGTCAAAACCAAAGGTCAAGAATACACAGATCGTGTGAGTTCTGTTCCAGGCCGAAGCGAACATCAGACGGGTCTTGCCATTGATGTATCCAGCCCGAGTGTGGGCAATGTGCTGGAAGAGGTATTTGGCACATCGAAGGAAGGCCAGTGGTTGGCTGAACACGCTGCAGAATACGGATATGTCATCCGTTATCTGCAAGGTGAAGAAGATACCACAGGGTACGTCTATGAGCCTTGGCATATCCGGTACATCGGTACAGATTTGGCACCGGATGTGGCGAAGAGTGGGTTAACTCTGGAAGAATACTTCGATGAGGCGAATATCAAGTTGTAATCAGGCCAACCTATGGTTTCCATTTGATTAGTTAATACTATCTCGTTATGAAGAGGTCCCAGGAAGTGTATCATTTGTTGAACAGATGGTGCCCTTCCTGGGACTTTTTTTGTGTACATCGAATTTTGGTATATCAAATATGTGCGAAGAAGAAGAACCAGCCAGCTTTAAGTTTTAAGTTTTTGTTCGGGATTCGAATGGGCTGATATAATTAAGGTATGCATTATAGATAAATACAACCAAAGCGAGGGACGAGAGAATGAGCAGACAGCAGGTATTTACGGGCTCCCCATGGGAACCGTTGGTGGGATATTGCCGTGCCATCCGTGTAGGGAACCGAATTGAAGTGGCGGGTACAACCGCAATGCAAGATGGTGTAGTTGTTGGGGCAGGTGATCCGTATGCACAGACAAGGTTCGTTTTGCAGACGATCGAGAATGCACTGAAAGAACTGGGGGCTGACATGTCGCATGTGGTGAGAACCCGGATGTTTGTGACCGATATCTCCAGATGGGAGGAAGTTGGCAAGGCACACGGTGAATTTTTTGGACAGATCCAGCCTGTAGCCACCATGGTTGAAGTTAGCGCACTCATTGATCCCTTGTTGATGGTTGAGATTGAAGTGGAAGCGATTGTTGAAGATGAAGTCACAGCCGATTGATTCTGACGGTGAGATTCCTTAGATTTCGGCGGGTGCTTCAAATCCTTGAATAAGACGCCCCAGATTCGTTAGCGTTAACGCCGCTTGCTCTTACATTCGGTAAGCAATGTATTTCGTATGCAGTGCACATCGCACGTGTCTGCTCCGGACAAGTTCCAGATACCCTTCGGTTTGAAGCAGTTTGTAGACACACTCTAAAAAACCAAAACCAAAACCAAAACCAAAACCAAAACCAAAACCAAAACCAAAACCAAAACCAAAACCAAAACCAAAACCAAAACCAAAATCAAAAAAAACAACCTTATCCATGCCTGTCAAAAGACAAGCGGATAAGGTTATTTTGAATTGACTTCGCCGCCTGGCCGCACGGCTGAGCTCTTGATGCGCCAAACTCATTACACAGCGCGCCAGGAACTACAGGCGGATGGCTGGTCATTATGATGCTCCACACTCATGACCCCGCGCTAAGCGATGCAAATGGTCGTCTGCAACAACATATAACATGTGTTTCAGCCAGTCGCATTTCTAATCGATTTATTTCGCTTCCGGTTGTGCTGCTGGTGTTTCAACAACCACTTTCCATGCCGTTCCGATTGGAGGCAAACTGCGAGTTAGCATAGGGCTGTAAAAACCGATCACTTTAGTTCCTTTAGTCAGTTCTTCGGCCTTTACCGTTTCGCCTTCGTGATTCACGAGCAGCGTATCTTTAGCGATATTCAGCACGACATGGTCAGGAGCCGTTTCAGTTAATCGTGTACCTGTGATCTCAATCTGTGAGATGCTGCCTTCAGCTATTGTTACATTTTCAATCGTACCGGCTGTACCCAGTACCTCTTTAGGTTGTGCCTGAGATGCTGTAGCCATATCCAGTACAGTAACTTTATAGGTCGGCGTTTGTGGTGGCAGACTGCGGGTAGTGATCAGGGAATGCTCAGCTTCCACGTTCATGCCGATGGCCAGATCAGTCAGTGCAATCTCTTTTCCCTCAACGGAGATGAATTTTGTCTCATCGCTCAGATTGAGCACGATGCCATCCAACCCTGCACCGCCAATCTGGATGGACTTGTATTTATCCTGGTTCGAAATTCTGGTAATGACACCACGTTCAGTAACCGTCTTCACGTCCTCTTCACTGGAGATCGTCACCTGATTTCCTGTTGTGTTCACTTGTCCATGCAGTGCTTTCTCAGCAAAAGAAACCGGTACATACAATTTGCCGCCTGTGATTTCGGGCGCTGTACCCAGCGTGAGCAGCATTTTATTCACGGAATATTGATCCTTGCCTGTGATTACCTGTGTCCAGAGAGCACCACGAGTCAGCTCTGCAGTTTTAGTTTCTTTATTCCATTCCAGTTCAATACCCAGTGCGTCCGTAAGATCACGCAGCGGGATCATGGCTACTTTGCCATCCTTATTCCAATAACCATCAGAGATGGATGCACCATTCACGGATACGTTTACTACACTCGCTGCATTACTATCTGCTGAAACGGATGTTTGATGGACTGGTTGTGTGTTGTCCAGTGTTGCTGCATAAGCGGCTCCACCACCCAATGCCATGGATAGGGCCATCAGTGCACTTACTTTTTTCATGTTGTTGTTCATCAATATTCATCCCTTCTAATCTGTGTACTGACGCGGTAAAATCTTCCTTAGGGCCGCGCTTCAAGTTAATAGACGGGACATATCGTCTCAGTGTTGCAGTTGAAATGCAATGAATGTAAGCGGTAAGTTATTTTAAATTAGAAATATCGCTTGTATTGCAGGTTATCCGCAGCAGGATCAGGTTAATTTCAGGTAAGTGGCCAAACCTTTGTCCTATTTCACATTCAAGTACGAGGAGGAACCGATTAGATGAGTGATATGTTGGTAGCGCTCTATCGTTTACCGGAGCAAGAGAGTGGACTGAGAAAGCTGGAGGAATCCTCCATTGTGATTCGAAGAGCCATTGCCCCAGAGAAACAGCTTGTACTGGATTGGGTGAGGTCACATTTTAGCCAAGCTTGGGTGGATGAATGTGAGGTCGCTTTTGCACGTCAGCCCGTGTCCTGTTACATCGCCGTTGAGCATGGGAAAGTGATCGGATTTGCCTGTTATGAAGCGACATGTCGCAACTTCTTTGGACCTACAGGCGTGAGCCAGGATGCACGGGGCAAAGGTGTAGGAACAGCCCTGTTACTGGCCTGTATGCATGCGATGAAGGCGGACGGTTATGGTTATGCGATTATCGGATCAGCGGGACCTGTGGATTTCTATGCCCGAACATTGGGTGCTGTGAAGATCGAAAATTCAACCCCGGGTATTTACGAAGGCATGCTGCGGGCAGACTAGACGATAGTGATGTTGTGGAAGTTGTGGAAAAGGAAGGGAGGACGATGATGAGCACGAAACAAATGCTGCACATTGGAATGATCGGTACAGGATCCATCTCGGATCTTCATATGAGGTGTTACGCCAAAAATGAGGATGCTGTCATCTATGCCATCTGTGATCTGAACGAAGAGCGGGCTAAGGCTGCGGCACAGAAGTATGATGCTCAATCCGTGTACACCGATTATCGGGAGATGCTGGAGGACCCGCATGTGGATGCTGTCAGTATCTGTACCTGGAATAATACACACGCCGAATTTGCCATTGCTGCACTGGAGGCAGGCAAGCATGTGTTGCTGGAGAAACCGGTCGCAACCAATGTGGAAGATGCACTGCGGATTGAAGAAGCGGTGAAGAAGAGCGGACGTACCTTTATCGTTGGATTTGTGCGTCGGTATGACAACAATATGCAGATGATGCGCAGATTCATTGATGCCGGGGAGTTTGGTGAACTGTATTATGCCAAAGCTTCCATTCTGCGGCGTCACGGCAATCCAGGTGGTTGGTTCGCTGACAAAAGCCGTTCCGGCGGAGGCCCCCTGATTGATCTGGGCGTACATATTATCGACCAATGCTGGTATCTGATGGGCAGGCCGAAACCTGTTTCGGTCAGTGGTAATACGTATCGGAAGCTGGGCAATCGTGCCCATATCGAACATCTTTCTTTTTACAAAGCAGCCGACTACAGCGCAGCTGTGAATGATGTTGAAGATATGGCGAATGCACTTATTCGGTTTGAAAACGGGGCTTCGCTGGCGGTGGATGTGAGCTTTACCCTGCATGCACGCGGAGATGAATCTTCTGTGAAATTATACGGCGAGCGTGGTGGGTTCGAACTGGAGCCGGAGACACTGATCGTCACGGAGAAAAATAATACCATCCTGAATATTGAACCCCAGACGGACAATACGGGTCTCCATATTCATAGTGCATTCCAGAACCAGATTGACCACTTTGTGGATTGTTGTCTGAACGGTACAGAGCCGATCAGCCCAATTGCAGATGGGGTGGCTTCCACACGCATGCTGTGCGGAATCTACGAATCCGCTGAGAAAGGGCAGGAAATTCGTCTGGATTGAGTTCATTTTACATGGCAGTTGTCCTTCATCATATAAAAAAAGCATGCGTCTTCCGCGTGATCTGCGGTTACGCATGCTTTTTGGCATCAGGTCATTTATTCAGTGGTGAATTCTCGTATCCAGGGTCATCATAATCCGTATCCTGCAGCCTTGGAAGCACGTTCATGCTTTCAATTGCCTGCCGCGAATCCGGCGTGCCATGGTCGTAGAGAAAGGTATACAACAAGGTCATGCCATCCGAAAATTGCTCTGTCGCCTCATCATGATCTGCCGATTTGTAGGGCACCGGAGCCCGTTGCAATGTATAGGCATCGTCATCCTCCAGCACCTTCATCAGATCTTTCAATCGGCCCAACTGTTCGTCATCCACCAACACCTCAAAGGGTGTAGATTCGTTCTTTGTTTGTTCAATCAAGTTATGAGTTACCGATACATACAGATGTTGTTTGCCGTCCTGCATAATCCAACCCCCATTCTGAAATGGAAAAAAGACGCTTCTACTGTTAATAAACAGCAAAAAGCGCCCTGAAACGAGCTATAACGGTATCCAGTTTCGTTTATTTCCCAAATCTCCCCGTTACGGGTACCTGGCGGGTGCCGGCCTCCATCGATCCTGAACACAGGGGACAGGCGGGAGGGCCGGATGATACCTTCTTGTTTGTTTTTGCAGAAGGCACAGCCGGCTTCTGTCTTAGCCACGCTTTACAGGTGGACGAACTGCACTTCCAGACCGCAACGGTCTCTGTACGCTCAGCATTACCTGAACCTGAAGTATGCGAATGTGAACTCGAGGAATTCGCAGCTGTCGGACTCACACCTGTGGTGCTGAATGCCTTATGGTTGCGAATCTCCCCACTACCGCGCCGTTCACCGAGGCGATCCTCATCACGTTCGTTGTGGACCTCGTAGTCACGACGGTCACTGTGGCTAATTGCACGGCGCTGTGCCATATCCCGACCTTCGGAACGGGCACCTGAGCCTGAGCGGGCATACTGCGTATTTCCTTTGCCATATGAAGTCTGACTGCTCGTTCGGCTCTCTTCACGAGGTTTACGTTTGTCCGGAACTTCCATGCCGAAGGCTTCGAGCAAGAAGCGGGACACGTCTGCTGGCTTTCCGTGATGAGATGCGGGTGAGGTGACATACAAGTACTGCTTGGCCCTTGTGATGGCAACATAGGCGAGCCTGCGTTCTTCCTCCAGCGCCATGTCCAGTTCGGCGTCTGTCTGTTGCACAGCAAGCGCAGCTTTCTGATCCTCGGGGATATCCTGACGTAGTGCGGTACTGTGGGGCACAATGCCTTCACTGGCTCCAATCCAGTATACACAAGGGAACTCCAGTCCTTTGGCACGGTGAATGGTCATCAGCTGCACTGCGTCACTGTCCTGTGCGCGGCGCAGAGATTCCATCTCACGGTGTCTGCGGGAGAGCTCATCCGCGAATTGGATGAACTCTTCCACCGTTTCGAATTTTTTGACGGCAGCTTCGAATTCATCCAGGGTTTCCAGCATCGTTTCCTTATAATGGGTGAAGATGCTGGGATCACCACTTTCCATATACTTGTCGTAGAACTGCCTGCGCATCTCCTGAATGGCGATGATGGGTTTTAGTTTGTGCAGTGATTTGATCAGCTTGATGCGTTCTTTGACCTGTTCCTGCTGAAACGGTTTCAGCTTGTCCCATTTCACCAGATGAATGAGCGGATATTTCTTCGCCTGTTGTTGTTCACAGCGCTGAATCCACTCGAGCCCTGCATCCCGTGATACATAGAGCGGTCCCAGCGCACTTGGGAGAGCATCCATGGCACGTGGATCAAGAGACAGACGCAAATGATCCATCAGGGGTCTGATGAGAGACTGGTCATAGAACACCGGAGAAGCCCCATGCTGTACAAAAGGTACATCTTTCAACACAAGCTGCTCAAATACAGCCCGGCTGCTGCTGGCAGTCCGATGAAGAATCGCAATATCACGATAGGTGTGCTGCCCTTCTTCAACCTGTTGGCAGAGCTGATTCACGACCCATGCCGCTTCTTCCTCCGCATTGGAAGGTGTAGCGAAGCGAGGCGCATCTCCACGGTTTCCGGCAGCACGCAGCCGTTTGTCACGTCTGCGTTTATTACGGGCGACCAGTTCACTTCCGAGTCCCAGAATGCGTGCATCACTACGATAATTGATATCCAGCGTCACAATGCGTGCGCCGGGGTATACTTTATCGAATTCCAAAATTGATTCCTGGCGTGCGCCATTAAAGGTATAGATCGTCTGGTCATCATCTCCTACAACCATCAGATTGCGGTGAGCGGAAGCCAGTTTTTGCACAATTTCATATTGCAGATGGTTGGTATCCTGGAACTCGTCCACCATAATGTACTGGAAACGCTTCTGAAGCGGCCCCAGAACAGCAGGATCACGAAGCAGCGCGGCTGCCCGTAGTAAAATATCATCAAAATCCATTTTGCCGCGATCCTGTTTCCAGGCTTCGTAACCAAGCAGAACACGCTTGGCATCACGTTCTTCCTGTGATTTTTCAGGCAGGTCGGTTGTTTCCGATCCTTGCATCTTCCATGCGGACAGCATGGCCAGCAGACTTTCAGGCTGGAAGGCTTCACTCATGCCATTTTGGCGAAGAAGCATCTTCAGCACCGTATGCTGGGCTCGCGACTCACCAAAGATCTCTTCCTGCACGCCATAATGACGCAGCAATGTCAGCGCAAAAGAGTGGAAGGTACGAGCCTGCACGGCTCTCGCGGCTGCCGGACGTATACCTGGCAATGCGGCGATCCGGTCTTTCATCTCGGTGGCGGCTTTGTTCGTGAACGTCACCAGCAGGATACTGCCAGCATGTACGCCGCTGACCTCTATGAGATAGCCGGCTCTTGCGGCCAGTACAGTTGTTTTGCCACAACCAGCTCCGGCGAGCGTCAGGATCGGTCCTCTGCCGTGACGGACTGCCGAGATTTGTGGTGCATTTAGCTTAATACCAGCCTCTTCCAGAGAACGAAAATAAAAGGCATCTTGTTGATCATTACCCACGAGTTGCCGACTGGTCTCCAGCGGAGCAGACGGGGACTGGGGCAGGGACGCCGCCGGGGTAACCCCGAGCGGACGGGGGTAGAACGTTGAGTTCGGACTTAACATGTTTCATCCACCTCTGTATGCATTCAGGGATAGGACTATCCCGGCTAAAAGTAAACCATTTGCCCTTTTCACAATCGCATTGTAAATTGGTATGATAGAGTTAGTCGCCTAATCAGGCGGTTAAGTATGGTCAAAGCTTCATTATACCCGAACATATGGTCTTGACGAAAGCCCCCGATTTCATCCAGTATCGGTATAAAACGGGCACCTGCACGAGATTACGCAACTTTTTGGCATGATATCGTATAAGTTATATGCCTGAGCATTTTGCATGAAGGATGTAATATGCTAATTTACTACTAAATAGAAATGATAATATTGGTTTTGACGGGACAGAGGAGGAATGGTCATGAAACTGCTTCAGCGCATCAAAGACGGAGCGAACAAAGCAACAGAGCGTGCCCAACACGCCGTTGAGATTGGGAAATTGAACAACCAGATTGTGGGCTTGCAACAGGAACAGGAAGTCCATTTTACAGATATGGGTCGCATCTTCTATGAGGGTTATCGGGCACAGGATATGACGCGTGCGGAAAAAGAAATGGTGGATCTGTCGCAGCTGTGCGACGAATTGCAGGACGAGATTGATGGCCTTCGCAACAAGATTGCACAACTTAAGAACGAACGGTTGTGCGAGTGTGGACACGTCGCTTCCCTGGATGCCAACTTCTGCCCTAAATGTGGACGCAAGTTGGGTGAACTCAAGACAGCAGCGCCTAAAGTAGGAGCAGCAGGAGTCGCAGGAGCCACCACAGCCGCGAGACAGGAGGCAGCTGTAACTCAGACCCAAACTCCGGAGCCGGACTTCTACGATGCGCCACCAGAATTGGAACTGGAGGAAGATGAGCCGTATCACACAGTCATTCCGTCCATAGCCGATCTGGAGACAGAATCGGAATATAACAGTACGGAATTTACCCAGGAAGAAAAGGAAGCGTTCGATGCAGAGTGGGAACGCCGCAGAGATGAAGAGATGCAACGGGAACGCGAGCGTCAGCAGGAACTGGACGAACGCATCCGCTACTGGAAGGAAAATAACCCGATTGTGAACACGGTGGACGTACAGACCGAAGTTTCACGCGAAATGGTGAATTGTCAGATTTGTGCAGCCGAGCTGCCCAAAGGTTCGAAGTGGTGCCCGCGCTGTGGTGCTGAACAGATCTGATCTGATGCAGTAGAAGCACTGCCGCATCAGTGTGAGGCAGTGCGGGTTGCTGACAGCATGGGGGGACGGGAATATGGACCAACTGCTGCATCATTTGCGTCATCTCGGATTTACCGAGATGGAATCTAAAATTATGGTGGAACTCGCCCGCCAGGGATCGGCTTCAGGATATGAGGTTGCGAAGCGGCTGGGCGTGTCCCGTTCCAATGTATATGCGACCCTGCAACGGCTGGAACAACGTGGTTTCCTGCGGTGCAGTCCGGGGGAGCCGGCGAAGTATAGTGTGCTGAAGCCGGAGGAGATGACACGTATGATCTCCGATCAGATGCGTACCTCGCTGGATTATGTTCAGAGCAGCATGCCCAAGAGTGAACCGGAAAAGCCTGTCTTCTATAACGTCGAAGGGGACAAAAATGTGTTTGAGAATCTGAGCCGTGAATTGGCCGAGGCTCAGCATGAGATTGTTGTAGACGTCTGGCGTGAAGAGGCAGAGCTGCTGCGTAATGACTTACAGCAGGCTGAAGCTCGGGGTGTGCGGCTGTTATGGTCGTGTGATGGTGGTGAAGGCATGCTGGATCAGCCTGTCCCTTGGCCAGGCATGCCTATGTATGGTACAGGTAATGGTCGGAAATTTTCCCTGGTGGTCGATCGCCGCTGGTGCATGCTGGGCATGCGTGGGGAATCATGCGCCACACAGGCAGTGGTGACGGAGCATCCGGTAATGACTGGACTGCTGCTGAATCATTTTGCTCAAGAGCTGGTGTTGTACGAACTGGAACAGGATATGGGTGAGGAACTGGAGTCACGCTATGGGCACCGGTACGAAGAAATCTCTGCACGTTATTGGTCTTCTCCATCAGGAGAGGGTGACCAGAGCTAGACAGATCGGCGACTAATTCACCTCAGATGGAGTGAACATGCCAGCACAAACGTACCTATCTTGATGAAACGAATACGTGTGTACATAAAGCAGGCGCTGCCCGAAGGCAGGCGCCTGTTTGTGCTGGTTTGAGATATGACAGTGATGTTCGTCACAGCATCTGTTTCCAGTCAAGTCGATAGTAAAGGTATGAAGTTATGCTATTTTTGAGAAAATGAAGCTATGAACATTCGATTGAACTGGATCGGGTTGAACAGGATCCTACATGATCACTCTTTGGGCACGTGATATAGAGCTTCGAGCACATCCGTATAATAAGCTGTACCATGGGGTACAAATTCCGTTGCCCGAATCTCGCGAACGATACGTTCCGGTTCATCAGCTACATGATCACTAGACGGGTGAGTCTGAACTCCGGTAGCTTGAATGACGTCGATCTCATTACGAAACAAAGCGAGTAGATCATTCAGCGGCACTTCATACAGGCTATCCACCTCGCTAGGCTGCAGAACGTAGGCTTCGAGCGGCTGGTTCAGACATAATCCATAGACCGCGCTGAATTCCCGATCTATGAATGGGACACCACGCACCTCTCCTTGGAGCTGCTGTGTAGCCGTGAGTAGATAGGTTAGTGCCTCGAATGGAGTATTCACACCCAGTTCTTCCTCCAGCTCACGACTGGCGTCTTGCAGTTGTTCACCTGCGGTAAGATGGCCTGCTGCTGTAATGTCGTAACATCCGGGGAAAGTATCCTTAATATCACGCCGTCGCTGAAAAAGAACCTGTCGCTGCTCGTCTTTGTCACGCACAATCCAGCAGTGGAATGAACGGTGCCAATATCCCTTGGCATGGACCTCGCTGCGTAGTGAAGTGCCGATCCAATTTTGCTGATCGTCATAAATGTCGAAACGTTCTGGGGTCATGAAACGTATCTCCTTATATAGCAGATTTTAAAGTTCGAAATTTCACAAAGTATGTTTTAAACGAAAGGGGAACGATCGTATGGAATGCATTGTACACTTTCAGGTGATTTATCCGCAACCTCAGGAACGTAAAAGTCTTAGAGGACTTATATTTGTAGGGCAAGGACAGGAACCGGCTAACAGTCAGTTAAGCAGCATGTTTAAGGATATGGGATTTAATGTACGTTTGGAAGATGAGGCCCAATTGTTGTTCAAGCCAGTGGATGCTTCGGCAAACTTTGAATATATTCGTGTGACAGAGCTTGATACTGGGGAAGAAGTTTACAAGGAAGATAAAGATCTGAAGTCGATTCTGGAGCATTTGCTGCCACGCCGTTTCTAGTTCATGAGCATGGCTGCAAATGACATTCATGGGGGAGCACGTGTAACGCATGTATGTTAGGCACAAAAAAAGGCCCCACCTTTACGGTGGAACCTTCAAACCATTAAGCTACGCAACCTTTGTTAATGAAGCCCATATGGCTAGCTTTTCATACATATACCCTAGCAAGTAAGAGGTTGTCCCCCGCATCAGGATTTATATCCGTAATTCAACTCGGTGCGTCTTTATGCGTTCATTGTGATTATGCTAGAGCGCCGGTTCCTTCTGCTTCCAGTTCTGAAGTACAGTGCGAGCAGCGGGTAGCTGCGGCTGGAATTTCAGATAGGCAATACTTGCAAGCCTTGGTCGTTTTTTGCGGCTCGGGCTTTTTATGTTCCTTGCTTTTGAGGTAGTTGATACCCTTCACAAGCATGAAGATACAGAACGCAACGATAAGAAAATCAATCATGACGTTGATGAACTGACCATAAGCGATTACGGTAGCCCCAGCTTCGTTGGCTTGAGCGAGTGTGGTGATGTCCTGTCCGTTTGCTGTTTTGATATCCCGGTCCAGGTTGATGATTTTCTGACTGAAGTCGATTCCACCCATCAGTTTTCCAACCGGGGGCATGATGATATCATTTACAAGGGATGTGACGATTTTACCAAAAGCAGCCCCAATAATGACACCGACCGCCAGATCGATGACGTTGCCGCGGACGGCAAATTCCTTGAATTCGTTAAGTACGCCTTTCATGTTTGCATATCTCCTTTGATCATTCAATTCAAAATATAGGCCGCGTTTCCATCCATTCTCCGTTCAGATCCGCGCTTCCGTTCTCATATTGTACATAAAAAAATGATTCCTATCACCCCCTGTTTGCAAATTAAGACAAGTTTCCGCAACTTCCATGAAAATACTTCTTTATTTCACGCCGCCGATTCGGTATACTTCTAACATTGTCAGTTATGTTTAACCATGTACATTCAGGTTCGCGATCATACATTGTAACGAATCATGGAGCCAAAAAATTAAATATGCCGTTACTCGTATATGTGCAGGAATAGGCCTGCATGTCTCTACCCGATCACCGGAATGATCGGACTACGGGAAAGATGTTGCAATGTTTTGTATGGTTGGCATGAGATCATTCTCAGACAGTTTCACTGAAGAGCAGGTTCAAGTGGCTTTTATCTGTTTCCGATTACACTGTTTGAAGTTTCTCATATCAGGATTGAATTCCTGTCATTCGGTCCATCCAGTACACTTGCAGCATCCATACGGCTTGTCCATATACGTACAAGTCCGTCTTTCCCGTCTCCGGTTATTCCGCAGCGTGTGAAAAGGCGGGCTTTTTGCTTTTTTACCATCCGATTGGAAGAGCGTGTGAGCTTCTGCGGAGGGCATTCAGGGGGAAGAATTACAATGCAATTGTTAAAAGACAAGGTAAGACAGGAAGGTATCGTCCTGTCCGAGCAAGTACTCAAAGTGGATTCATTCCTGAACCACCAGATGGACCCGGTTCTGATGAAGGAAGTGGGCAAGGAATTCATTCGCCGCTTTGAAGGTGAGAATATCACACGTGTGCTGACGATTGAGTCGTCAGGGATCGCACCAGGCATCATGACCGCGTTGGAGCTGAACGTACCGCTTATTTTTGCACGGAAGCAGAAGTCGCTCACACTGACCGAAGACATTCTGGTGGAGAAGGTCTACTCCTTCACGAAGCAGGAGACGAATGAAATTACCGTTGCCAAGAAATTCATGAAGCCTGGTGATCGCGTGCTGATCATTGATGATTTTCTGGCGAATGGTGAAGCAGCATTTGGTCTGGCTCGTATTGTGGAGCAGGTTGGAGCAGAAGTGGTGGGTATCGGTATTGTTATTGAAAAAGCATTCCAGCCGGGAGGTCGCTTGCTGAAAGAAGCAGGATACCGTGTGGAATCGCTGGTTCGCATCGGGGCACTGTCGGATGGACAGGTTACATTTGCGGACGAGGAGGGCACGAATTAATATGGCACGCGAACGTATTTTTCAGCGGCATCGGCATCCAATCAAAACGTTCTCACTCGGACTACAGCACGTGCTTGCGATGTATGCAGGAGCCGTCGTTGTCCCATTGATCGTTAGTAACGCATTAGGTTTTACACAGGAACAATTAACCTATCTTATTGCCATTGACCTGCTTGCATGTGGTGTGGCTACATTGCTTCAGGTATGGGGAAATAAATATTTCGGCGTAGGGCTGCCTGTTATGCTCGGTTGTGCATTCCAGGCCGTGTCTCCGATGATTCTAATCGGGATGAACAGTGGAGTATCTGCCATTTACGGAGCGATCATCGCTTCAGGACTGTTCGTATTGATCTTCTCCGGACTCTTTGGGAAGCTCATCAGGCTCTTTCCTCCAGTAGTGACAGGTTCTGTTGTGACCATTATTGGTCTGACTCTGATCCCAGTTGCTTTCCACGATCTGGGCGGCGGTCAGGGGTCAGAAGATTTTGGCAGCGGAGTGAACTTGTTGCTCGGTTTCGGTGTGTTGGTCTTTATTATTTTAATGACTCGATTCACTACAGGTTTTATCCGTTCCATCTCAGTATTGATTGGTCTGCTCGTAGGTACAATTGCGGCTGGGTTTATGGGCGAGGTTAATTTTGCTCCTATTCGCGATGCAAGTTGGTTCCACGTTGTTCAGCCGTTTTACTTCGGCAGACCGACCTTTGAGATTGTACCGATCTTGACGATGATTTTGGTGGCGATTGTCAGCGTGGCAGAGTCCACAGGTGTATTTATGGCCTTGGGCAAAATCCTGGACAAAGATCTGTCTTCCAAGGATCTGGCGCGCGGTTATCGTGCAGAGGGCCTGGCCATTGTGTTAGGTGGTATTTTCAACTCATTCCCGTATACAACGTATTCGCAAAATGTAGGGCTGGTACAGATGACACGTGTGAAGACACGTGATGTCATTGTGGTGGCTGGTGGAATCCTGGTGGTCATTGGATTTGTACCCAAAATTGCAGCCCTCGCACAGCTCGTTCCAGGGGCGGTTCTTGGCGGAGCCATGGTGGCCTTGTTTGGCATGGTGGTATCATCAGGCATTCGAATTATCGGCAGTCAGGTTGATCTGAACCGACATGAGAATCTGTTTGTCATCGCTTGTTCTGTAGGTATGGGGCTTGGGGTTACCGTTGTACCTGAGTTGTTCGCAGGTGCACCGGCCTGGGCTCAGATTATGCTTGGTAATGGTATCATTGCAGGCAGCTTCACGGCAATCTTCATGAATCTGCTGTTCAACGGTCTGGGAACCCAGGAAACAGCCGCCAAGATGGCTGAACAACAGGCTGATGCCATCCTTGGAGAAACAGGCAAGTCGGCTTAATAGCCGAACTAGACCTATAATTCAGCATGATTGTTATGTTAACGGTTTGTAATTTAACCTTAACAAGATGAATATTTAAGCAGGTTGATGCATGGTAATATACAGCATGAATGGTTTATGGCATACATCATTTATACTGTGAATGTTCAACCACATGAACAAGTCACTTTTACATGCGAAACAACGAATATATGTTCAAGTTCAAGCCAGATATATAATCAAAAAGACGATCCACCCCCATTTTAAAGGGGATGGATCGTCTTTTTTTGGATCATGTCTTCCTAAAGTTACAGATGACGCATCTGTTTCTCTGCGAAATCGCCAACCCAAGGCAGCTTTAGCCATTTCCCCTGCAGGCTGGTGACCACCATGATGAGCCAGACCACCACACCGAGCAGGGATAACAGCGATGCCACCAGTGGCCCAAACAACGGAAGAAAAGCCGATAGTACATGTCCGACCATAATGATGCCAAAGACGGTCACGGATTGCAAAGCGTGAAATAGAACGAACCGGCTCCGCTTCTCCACAGCGAGAAATACAATCCCGCCTACAAAGGTAAATAGATAACAGAGCATACCGGCAATATTTTCATCCAGACCGCTAGACGATTTCATGGGGGACATCCGGTCCAGCCTCCTTTAACCTTTTTTACTAGGCTATGAAGGAGATGGACAGAACTGAACCTGTGAATTTATCTGACTAACAAATCAAACAATATTATCTTCCGCCCTCGATCTGTCTGCGAGGGTTTGTGATCTTGCCCATTTTATCAGTATCATTTTCTTTGGGAACCAAACGTTCATCGGTACGTCCTTCGTGGTGATTATCAAAAGCATACTCCGTCAGTTTCCATTCTGACTTGCCGAGAACGGGATCTGCCGGGAAGTGTTGCCCACGATGCAGATGTTCCTCACGTCCGGCTTCGTTGATATATACTCCATCCACTTCCACCTTTTCATGTGAAAGGGGCAGCATATCCTGTTCTTTGCGTTCCATGAAACGGCGCCTCCTTTTAGATACCATTAATTTAACTGTATGGGTTGTCCGTGATAATATCCCCCGAATAGTTCAGTGTTATGCTGGATATATTAATTCCGTATAGAATGGTGGCATTCATAACATATGATTCGGAATTAAACTTTTTGGGCATGAAAACCGTTATATTTATTAGAGGAAATCGTCAAGTCGTAAGATACTTCCGAATATGCTACAATAAGATTATGATTCATTCCGAATCATATCGGGTATTTATAGTGTCAGGTACTTGCTTTCTAGCGAGGTTCCCGACCTAAAGCTTGCTTTAAGCCGCGCACACAACTTCATGGATGGCATTTAAGACTTATTCGGCATTCTCTAAACGGAGCATTCACTTTCAACGTTTTGGGAGGGAATTACAATGGCAACGAAAGGTCACAATGAGGTCAAAGAAAGTTTGAGGGAAATGACTCGGATTTTCCGTCCTAAAGATCCAAAAAAATTCGTGAAGGAGTACGTGAGAAAATACCGGATTACGGGTGGATACGAGGAAGAATTGACTTCTGTGGTTGAGCATGAGCTTGTCAAGATGGATTCTTCCGTGTCCTGAAACAACACACAACTCTGATTATACTGTTCCGATAATGAATAGAACCGTCTCCCGGGCGATAAGCTCCGGCAGGCGGTTTTTTTTGCGTTCCTGCTGCATATATATGGGAGTACACCTACAGCGGGAAGGATGAATGCATGTGGACCCTATTTTGAAAACAAAAGAAGAGATTGGCTACATGCGGGAAGCTGGACGAATTTTGCGAAGTTGTCACCAGCATATTGAGCAGTGGATGATCCCCGGTATCACGACAGCAGAGATTAATGAGCGGGTGGAAGAGTTTCTGGCAGCACGAGGAGCCACACCGGAGCAAAAAGGGTATAAAGGATATCCGTACGCAACGTGTGCTTCTGTCAATGAAGTGGTCTGCCACGGATTTCCGGGGGAAGAGGAGCTGGCGAGTGGGGATGTAGTGACCATCGATATGGTGGTGAACAAAGACGGCTGGCTTGCTGACTCGGCCTGGACATATGGAATTGGTGAAACAAGCAGATCCATTCGCAAGCTGATGAGACGCACGGAGAAGGCACTTGAGCGGGCGATTTCCCAGGCAGTTCCAGGAAATACACTCGGAGATATTGGAAGTGCCATTGAACGAACAGCCAGACTGTATCGGTACGGGATCGTGAAGCCTCTCATCGGTCATGGGATTGGTCAATATATTCATGAACCCCCAAATGTTCTACCTTATGGCAAACGTAGAACAGGCACGATGCTCACCGAGGGCATGGTTATTACGATTGAACCAATCTTTACAAAGGGCAGTTCCGGGGCCGTTGTGTGGGATGAAGATGGATGGACGGTAAGGACAGTAGATGGCAGCTGGGGGGTCCAGTATGAGCATACGGTTGCGATTACTGGGAATGGCCCCTTAATTCTGACCGATGGCACGTGAGATGAAGTCAATGAAGAAGAGGACTTGAGTTGAACTTTCTCCCAAATGCTCCATGCTGTTTTGAGCTTGAAGATAGCGGTATGGAGCGATAGGCATGTCTTCTGAATGGATATGGAAGAGGATTTCCATAAATTCTGATCTTTCTTTTGCATAATAGCACATGTTTTCAATGTGAGAAAAATCACCAATAAATCGAGTTTTATCACCGAAATTTGGCAAAAATTTTCAAATGTAGAGTGTAATACTTTTAACTGAAATCGTTTGCAAATCAAGTTGTAGAGCGGTTTTTTACATAAAGTGAACAATTTGTGAACATGTGTCCAAAGATTGACAAAATCATACCCTCAACTTATATTTAATAAGTGATTGAAGCATATAGAATGAATTGGAAGAATGCGCAGACATGCCCTGAGCAGGAAAACACGGGAGTACTGGAGGCGTTATTTTTGTAAGCGTTCTGTATGATGAAGAGGATTATGCGTATCGTGCTGAAACGTAACTTTTGTTGCCTTTCTACCGAACGACAACGGTAATCTACGAAAACGTAAAAAAGTGGGGTAGATCAATGATGAAACAGTGGCAGGTTGCAAAGCGAATTCTCCCCTTGCTGGCGGTGTTCTCTTTGCTGCTATCCGCATGCGGGCGGGAAGACTTGTCGGTAATGAAACCTCAGGGTCCTGTAGCGCAAGGCCAATATGATTTGATGAAGTTATCCATCGCCATTATGATCGTGGTGCTCATCATTGTATTTGCCATAGCGGCCTATGTTCTGATCCGGTTTCGTAGACGAGCCGGGCAGACTGAGATGCCCGAACAGGTTGAAGGTAATTTCAAGCTGGAAGTAATCTGGACAGCCATTCCGTTATTGCTGGTTATTGTTCTGGCAGTACCGACGGTCCAAACGATTTTTGCCCAAGGCGAAGATCTGTCCAATGACAAAAATGCACTTAAGGTCCAAGTCACCTCACATCAGTACTGGTGGGAATTCACTTATCCTCAATATGACGTAACCACCGCTCAAGATCTCATCATCCCGACCGGAACAAAAATCGCATTCGAATTAAAAACCGCTGACGTGCTTCACTCCTTCTGGGTGCCGTCACTTGCGGGCAAAATGGACACAAACCCGGATGGAACACTTAACAAGTTCAGTTTCTCTGCACCGAATGAAGGCGTTTACCGCGGTAAATGTGCCGAATTATGTGGCAGATCGCATGCTTTCATGGAGTTTAAGGTAAAAGCAGTGAGTCAGGAATCCTTTGACAGATGGGTGAACCAGATGAAAGCACCCGCAGTCCTTCCTGAAGACACTCAATTGGCCGAAAAGTTCAAAACAAACTGCCTTTCTTGCCACGCTGTTGGTGATCAAGGTGGACCGGTTGCACCTAACCTGACGGGAATCGGCGGCAAGGAATCTGTCGCAGGCATTTTGCTGAATTCTCGCGAGGGACAGGAAGAAGGTAGTCCGGTACTGGATAACATGAAAGAATGGCTCCATGATCCACAATCCGTGAAGCCGGGCAATACCATGCCGAATCCCAAAGATCTTGGGTTGACGGATGAAGAAATCGACGGAATTGCCGAATATCTGGCCAACTACAAATTGGACTATGAATAGAACAGCAAGGACGAAGAAGGGGGTACACAACCTTGGCTCATGCGCATAGCGTCAAGAGGTACAGGGGCTTGATGGATTGGATCACCACCGTCGATCACAAAAAAATCGCCATTCTTTATTTGGTTGCGGGTGGATTTTTCTTTGGAATCGGCGGCATTGAAGCCATTTTGATTCGGATTCAACTGATGAAGCCTATGAATGATTTTGTATCGGCACAGGTCTTCAACGAATTGATTACAATGCATGGAACAACGATGATTTTCCTTGGTGTCATGCCACTTATTTTTGCCATTATGAATGCTGTCGTGCCTTTGCAGATCGGGGCACGGGACGTTGCTTTCCCTTTTCTTAACGCGTTGGGTTTCTGGACATTCCTGTTTGGTGGATTGTTGTTGAACCTGAGCTGGGTTATGGGCGGAGCACCAGATGCGGGCTGGACCTCATATACGCCGCTTTCGGGCAGTGAGTACAGTGGAACGCATGGTGTGGATTTCTACACCATCGGTCTTCAGATCGCGGGTCTGGGAACGCTCATCGGGGGCATTAACTTTCTCGCAACGATTATTACAATGCGTGCTCCAGGCATGTCCTACATGCGGATGCCGATGTTTACATGGACGACATTTATTACATCTGCCATTATCCTTTTTGCTTTTCCTGCCATCACGGTAGGGCTTGTACTTTTGACGTTTGACCGTATACTGGGAGCGAATTTCTTCGATGTCGCAGGTGGCGGTAACCCCGTACTCTGGCAGCACATCTTCTGGATCTTCGGGCACCCGGAAGTATACATTCTGATTTTGCCGGCATTTGGTATTATCTCGGAGGTTATTCCGACCTTCTCGCGTAAACGGTTGTTCGGATACAGCTCCATGGTATTTGCCACCATCCTGATTGCCTTCCTGGGCTTCATGGTATGGGCGCATCACATGTTTACAACAGGTCTGGGTAATGTAGCCAACGCGCTTTTCTCCATCTCCACGATGTTGATTGCCGTACCTACCGGGATCAAAATCTTTAACTGGCTCTTTACGATGTGGGGTGGACAGATCCGCTTTACCGCGGCAAACCTGTTCGCAGTTGGATTTGTTCCAACCTTCGTTATGGGTGGTGTTACAGGCGTTATGCTGGCATCTGCTCCGGCAGACTTCCAGTTCCATGATACGTACTTTGTTGTAGCCCACTTCCACTACGTTATTGTAGGGGGACTTGTACTTGGATTGTTCTCGGGACTGCATTACTGGTGGCCGAAGATGTTCGGACGTATTCTCAGCGAAACACTGGGCAAATGGACGTTCTGGACATTTATGATCGGTTTCCAATTAACGTTCTTTGTACAGCATTTCCTCGGTCTGATGGGGATGCAGCGCCGGATCGTTACATACTTGCCGAATCAGGACTTTGACCTGCTCAATCTGGTCAGCTCCGTCGGGGCATTTCTGATGGGTGTGGGAGTTATCTTATTCCTCGCGAACATCGTAATCACCATGAGAAAACCGGCTGGCGCGCCAAACGATCCGTGGGAAGACGGCCGTACACTGGAATGGTCTATTCCATCTCCGCCGCCGGAATATAATTTCAAGCAGACGCCGCTGGTACGCGGAATTGATGCATATTGGAAGGAAAAAATGGCAGGACATACGGAGATGACACCGGCAGAACCGGTAGGTTCGATTCATATGCCTTCAGCAACGCCGTTGCCGTTTGTAATGTCAGTAGGTATCTTTATCGCGGGACTTGGCTTGATGTTCAGCAAGGATGAATTTGGTAATGCATTTATGAATGTCATTTTTAACAATTATATTGTAGTTATTATTGGTCTCGTAATCACATTTGGCGCAATGGCACTTCGTTCACTTTATGATGATCATGGCTGGCATATTGAACCGGAGGATCAGGATGAGAAGGGGGCTAGAACATGACAACCTCACATGCCGAACCGGTGAACGACAAATTGCCGCATGAACCGGAGAAAGCAACGCTGGAAGGCCGTAACAAGCTTATCGCCTTCTGGTTGTTCCTTGGCGGCGAGACGGTACTGTTCGGTACACTCTTTGCTACCTTCCTGGCTCTTCGTGGCCAAACCAATGATGGACCTACGGCGAATGAGCTGTTCCACCTGCCACTTGTGGCCGCTGCAACGTTCATTCTCCTGGTCAGTAGTTTGACAAGTGTATTTGCGATTCAGGCCATGCATAAGGGCAAGCGAGATGCACTAGCGTTGTGGCTTGGCATCACGGTAGTACTGGGTATGGGATTTCTCGCCCTGGAAATTTACGAGTTCTACGAGTATGTGAAACATAAAGAGTTTGGCATGACCACGAGTGCATTCAGTTCAGCATTCTATACACTGGTCGGGTTCCACGGAGCCCACGTTGCTTTTGGTATTGTGTGGATCGGAATCATTATCGGTCAGCTGTTTAAAAAAGGATTGACGGTCGTAACCGCACCTAAAGTATACGTCTCCGCAATGTACTGGCACTTTATTGACGTGGTCTGGGTGTTCATCTTTACGGTCGTGTACCTGCTCGGAAAGGTGGGGTAGCACATGTCGGCACAGGATAAGACAGATCAACAGCCTGTGAAACACCGTCACCGGACGGAAGGGCCACAGAAACACGTCGTGGTGTTTATCTTCTCCATTATTCTCACGCTGATTGCGTTTGCGGCTGCTTCTGCCGGAGGGGTCAACACAACCTTTATCATTATTATTTTGCTCGTCATGGCTATTCTTCAAGTATTCGTTCAATTGGGTTATTGGATGCACTTGAAGGACAAAGGGCACTTGATGCCGATTCTGTTCATGGCATTTGGCTTTTTCGTAGCCTTTACGTGCATCATTATGGCACTCTATTGGGTCTGGTGGTAAAAGAGATGGCGGCGGCGCAATGCCGCCGTCTTTTCCCCTTTGTGGCGAATGAATCTTCACAACGAAATGAAGGCAACAACCAAATCAGGTCACGGGGAGGTTTCCCGTATGCTCGGGTTGCAATATTTTAGTTTCAACGATTTATGGAGTCCGCTTATATTGGCTTTATTTCTGATCATTGCTGCGGCTTATTTGGTGCTTGTGGGACCGTTAAGCGAGCAAATAAAGGATGCAGAATCTGCGACTGCTGCGCAGAAAATCATGTTTATTACGGGGCTGTTTGTCCTGTATCTGGCTCAAGCTGGACCATTTAATTTGCTTGGTCACGTGATGTTTAGCTTCCACATGGTGAGCATGGCGTTCTCCTATCTGGTAGCCCCGCCGCTGATGATGAAAGGTTTGCCGATCTGGGTATGGCGCAGAATCGTACGCTGGTTGCCTACACGCCAACTATCGTTCCTGGCTCATCCAATTGTTGCGGCAGTGCTCTTTAACGGGCTGTTCTCGCTGTATCACCTACCGATTGTACATGATTACGTCATGCTGAATTTTACCGTTCACCGGTTGTATTATATTGCATTGTTCATCACCTCGATGCTCATGTGGTGGACATTGCTAAATCCATTGCCAGAAGGCAGACAAGCATCGGGGTTATCCAAGATCGGTTTTATTTTTCTGAATATGGTACTGCTCACCCCTGCGTGTGGATTGATTATTTTTGCGGCCGAGCCGTTGTATCAGACGTACAGCAACCCGGCCGTATGGGCTGAAGCCATGCGGTATTGTGTGTCTGGAGATTCTACGGCATTACTTCGCTCATTCGGTGGGCCTGCGTTCTTTAACTTCCTGTCTTCTGCGAAAGAAGATCAGCAGGTCGGTGGCATTGTAATGAAGTTTATTCAGGAAGGAATCTTTGCCTCCATGCTGGCCTATGTCTTTTTCCAATGGTATCGGAAAGAGAAACAGGAAGATGATGATGACTCGTATCCTGCAGGGGGCGCAGGGGGGGCCGCTCAATCCGGCTGCCAAATAATGAAGTAATGTTCTGACAAGAGGGGGAACACACGATGGATATGTATTTTTGGCTACCAACGATCAGTACTTCTTTCATTGTGATTAGTGCAGTACTGGTGGGAATTGGATGGGTACTGATTATTCAGGGTAAACGTGAGGCTCATCAGTCCGCCATGGTAGCAGGTGCGATTGCAGCTCTAATCTTCTTTGTGATCTATATGTCTCGTACAGTGTTCGTGGGCAATACAGCTTGGGGCGGGGACCCGGATCTGGAGATCTTTTATCGGATATTTCTGATCTTTCATATTATCCTCGCTACCGTGGCAGCGATATTCGGCATCTCCACACTGGTGCTGGGGTTCAAAAAGAAGTTCGGAACACATCGTCGCTGGGGCAAGTTCACGTCCATGATCTGGTTCGGTTCAGCGCTAACAGGTGTTGTTGTGTATGTTCTTTTATATCTCTTATATCCTGGTGGGCATACACGTCCGGTATGGGAAGTTATCCTCGGCGTATAAAAGTAGAGATATAACCTCCTGCTACTCGGGCGTGCGTCACTATAACCTTCTAAAAATATGAAAATGGACGAATCTAGTAGATGATTCGTCCACGCTTCCTCTCTCATTCATTCATAGAATAAGTTCGAGAGGGGGAAACAAAATGAAAAAAACAGTCAATGTCAGTCAAACGTATCCACGTCTTACCGTGTATTCAGAAGAGAACTACAGAGGGAGAAGCCGCATCTATCGTGGCAATACGGGGCTCCGCAACCTGGACAATATTTTGGATGGGGTGGAGAGCCTGCGCTTTTTCTCAACAAGTTCCAATGCAACACTGGTTGTGTTTACGCGTCCTAACTTTCAAGGTGGATTCCGTGTCTTCCGAGGCAACACCAACTTGAGAGATTTGGATGATCTGATCCGTGGCAATGATGTGGAATCCCTGATCTCCACCAATCAACGGTTAACGCTGGCTCAGATTCGCGCAATCCGCAGGGATCGCAGTCTGCCTAGTGGCTATAACCTCGTTTAATCGTAAGGCCTCTTCTACTAACAGGTGCTAGAGAGCGGCAAAGGGCTGTACCCGAATTGTGTTTACACAATAACGGGTACAGCCCTTCTTTTGTGATTGGGGAATGATGTTTAATCCCCGCCACCCCCACTGTCTCCGCCGCCACTATCCCCACTGCTGTCATTGCTGCTACCACTATCGCTGTTGTGATGAGAATGTGTGTCTGATGAAGAATCCGACTCATGATGTTTGTGATCCGGTGTGTGCCTGGAATGTCGATCGTAGGAGTCATCTCCTGTAATGACCGGATATCCCGAAGCAGAGTCGGTATAACCGTTGTTACGGCGGATGCGGTGTCTGCCTTTTTTGGCAGAATGACGATGAGGCTCATCCCGGAGGACCAACCAAATTACGACGATAAGGAAAAGGAGGACAAATCCGATCTCTACCAGCCAATCCATAGCTGTAACCTTCCTTTCTTTGATTCATTACTATAATTTATTTTAACGTAAATTCGTACTGTGTCCCATCCCGTCTTCCTGATTCAGGAAAATTAGGGGTTGACGGGATCAGAATTTGGTCTGTATACTGTGTATATTGATATATACAGTAAACACAGTGATCACAGTGCGCAAGATGAGTGAATGACAGGTGAAAGGCAGGCATGCATATGAACGAATGGAAGCAGGCGTGGTGGTTGACCCGCAGCCAGATGAATAAGGATAAGCTCCAATGGCTATGGTCTGCAATATTCATGATATACACTGGCGGCATGAGCGGTGTGATGTTAGTAGGACAACAACAGACAGATTTCATTAATCCAGTAGTGGATTCCTTCTTTTTGATTATGTTGCCATTTCAAGGATTCATGTTCTGCAGGCGCTCCTTCCGTTACATACAGGAGGATTCCTATACGCAGATGTTGGCCTACTATCGAAGAATTCCGATCCCTGAACAAGTGGTGATGTGGTCCAGGCTACAGCAGTCTCTGATGGCGTTTACGTACAATGGGATCTTTTTCTACGGATCGTTATACGTGGTTAACCTTCATACCGAAGGATTCCGATGGGATCAATATCTGGCTTTTAGCTTGACCTGTACAGGTTATGGACTTTTGGTAACGGGATTATATATTTATGGAGAGTTTCTGAACAGTGGCAAGAAATACTTGGTTCTCAGTACACTTTTTGTACCCATTGCGATTGGCATATCCTTATTGATTCGAATGTCAGGCAGTTACGGCTTTCGAATGGTGATGGATGCAAGTAAATCATGGGGGCTGCTTTCCCCGATCATGTGGATTTCTCTGGTGACTGGTGTAGCGGTATTATGGCTGTTTAGTCGTTTTACGCTGAAGAAGTTGGTTCATCGGGATTTGAATTAAAATGAGAATTGAGCTTATGTACGAATACAGGATGAAACCGGCACGGTCAGGTAACAGACTGGAGTGTACCGGAGGGCGAGGTGCAAGATGTGAAAATACCCATTCAAATTAATGAAAATAGCGCTGAACCTTTATACCACCAAATTGAAAATCAGTTAAGATCGTTGATAATTACGGGTCAGTTGGGGGAGGGAACACATTTACCGTCCATTCGTGAGTTCGCCGGCGCACTGAATTGCAGTGTTATTACGGTTAGACGGGTCTATCAGGATCTGGAGAATGAAGGCTTGCTTCGTACGAAGCAGGGGACAGGTACATTTGTGGCCCAGGTAGAAGCCGGTGACAGAGAAAATTATAGATTAAAGGCTGCACAGGAAGCGATGCAGGCAGCGGTACAGTCCGGGAAATCGGTAGGCTGTACGGAAGAAGAGATGGAGAGCCTGTTCCGGGAAGTCCTGAAGGCTATTTACGTGAAGTAAGGGAGTGATTCATACGTGGAACCCATAGCAATCCAGTTGAACGGCGTATCCAAAATGCGAAAACGCAGAGTTATTGGCCCAATTGATCTGACCATCCCCGAAGGGTATAT
Organism: Paenibacillus sp. FSL K6-4396; assembly: GCF_038002525.1. NCBI lineage: Bacteria > Bacillati > Bacillota > Bacilli > Caryophanales > Paenibacillaceae > Paenibacillus > Paenibacillus sp. FSL K6-4396. The sequence continues at coordinate 649,680 of NZ_JBBOCR010000001.1, forward strand.
AGTCGCTATTCTCGGTCACAACGGTTCAGGCAAAAGCACCCTTCTTAACATGTTACAGCAAGTGGTGCTGCCAGATGCTGGACAGATTATATGGTTTGGTCAGGAACATGATGGGCCACTTCCCATTGAACTGAGACAACAGATTGGTTTTGTAGCAGATAACGCTGGTTCAGAAGAGAACCGGATAACAGCACAGGAAGCAGCTCATTTCCGGGCGTACTGGTACCCGCGTTGGGATATGAAGTTGTTCGACCAACTGATTCAGGATATGGAAGTACCTATTGATGTGAAGCTGAACAAGATGTCAAAGGGAGAACGGCGAAAATTTGAGATTGCAGCTGCAATTGCAGCTCGCCCAAGACTATTGCTTTTGGATGAGCCTTCATCAGGACTGGACCCCTTTGCCTGGAAAGTGATGGTTGAGCAGTTCCGTACCTTCATGGCGGGGGGAGACACCACGATTCTGATTGCCACACATATTGCAGACGAAGTCAAAAGACTTGCGGATTACATCGTATTGATGCACCGTGGTCAGTCACTGGGGATGGCCGAGAAAGATATGGTGCTCGATCAGTGGAAAGAAGTCTGGTATGAAGGAGATTTAAGGCCAGAAAGTATTCCTGGTGTTGTGGAATCTTCTTTGGAAGAGGGAGGTCTGGTTCGCGTAATTACAACCCGGGTCAGCGAGGCGCAGGAGAGGCTGGAGCTGTCCAATAACCGGGTATTGAAAATCCGTAACTTGGAATTGGATGAAGTGCTGGCATTCTGGATTGCCGGGTATGCACCCGTACAGTGGAAATAACCGAAGGGAGACGATAAATGATGAACCGATTGGAATTGAAGCAAGTCGTCAAGCAATATGCAGACAAAACAGCTGTTAATGGAGTCACGCTCAATGTAAAAGAGGGGGAGATTTACGGACTGCTCGGAGCCAATGGTGCAGGTAAAACAACAACAATGCGTATGGTGCTTGGACTGATTCACCCTGATGGAGGGAACATCCTGTACAACGGCAAGCCCTATAATACGGAGCTGCAACAGATTATGGGTTATCTTCCGGAAGAGCGCGGATTGTACCCGAAGGTGAAAGTCAGCGAACAGATTAATTACCTGGCACGACTTCGTGGCATGAATGGTAAGGACGCAGATCAGAGTCTCAAGTACTGGCTGAATCGGTTTGAGGTACCTGAGTATTACGATAAGAAGATCGAGGAGTTGTCCAAAGGCAATCAGCAGAAAATGGGCTTTATCGCAGCCGTAGTGCATAGACCGCAGATTCTCATTCTGGATGAAGCGTTCAGTGGACTGGATCCTGTGAACGTGGAATTACTCAAGTCCACCGTCAAAGAATTGCGTGACGAAGGTACGGCCATTCTGTTCTCAACACACCGTATGGAGCACGTTGAAGAGTTGTGTCGTCAGATCACCATTCTGCATCGTTCCAACACGGTGGTTCAAGGAGAGATCAAGGAAATCAAGAGCCGGTATCCGCGTGAACAGGTATTCCTGGGTACGATTGGTAGTGTGGAAGGACTCGAACAGTTGTCTGGTGTGAAGAAAGTCGAGCGGAATGAGCGTGGGTACCTGATACATATTAGTCAGGTGGAAGCGGCTCAAGAGATTCTGAGAACAGCCATGACTCAGACGACAGTGGAACACTTTGAACTGAAGGAACCAACGCTTAACCAAATCTTTATTCGTGAGGTAGGTGAGTCGAATGAATAAAATGGGAACGATTACGGGTTTTACATTCAAAAACAAAGTTAAAACGAAATCATTCATGGTAACGACCATTGTACTTGCACTTTTAATTTCAATCGGACTCAATGTTCCGTATTTCATTACTTTATTCAACGGGGGTCCCATTGGCGGAGCTTCCAGCAGCAATCCTGTAAATATCGGTCTTCTGAGTACAGGGCAGCTTGAAGTTTCGGAGAAACTGGAGAGCTTCTCTGCGGCTCAAGGAGATCAGGCCTATCGATTCATAGCCAGTGGTGACAAAGATGAAGCTGCTCTTGCGGCGGATGTGGAAGCAGGACTTACCGATGGTTATCTGAAGTTTGAAGCTGTTTCCGGGCAAGAGTTCCCGCAGCCCATTCTATATTCAGCAGAAGATGTATCACCTCAGATCATTGCATCCATTGAAGCTGCTTTGCAAAGTGTGAAGCTGGATGTGGTTGTGAAGGATGTACTCACAGCGGAGCAGAAGGAACTGATTACAACACCTGTGAAGCTCACCGAGCAAAGTTTGAGTACGGATGAGAGCGGAGCAGGTACTGAGTCTGAAGGTGCAATGAGCCCGATTAACTATATTGTGGTGTACTTGCTGATCATCTTGCTGTTTACCTCAACGATGATGACAGGTAACATGATTGCCTCTGAGATCACAGCTGAGAAGAGCTCGCGTATTATGGAGATTCTCATTACGAGTGTATCCCCGCTCAGTCAGATGTTTGGTAAAATCATCGGGATTTTCATGGTGGGGATGCTGCAAATTGGAATCTTCGGAGCGGTGGTTGCCGGAAATATCTTGCTGCCGCATAACCGTGCAGTATTAGGTGACTTCAATATGAATGTAAGTGATGTGAATATTGCGGTTATTGTGTATGGACTCATATTCTACATTCTGGGCTACTTCCTGTATGCCGTGTTGTTCGCTGCCATTGGCTCAATGGTAAGCCGTACGGAAGAACTGGGTCAGGCTGTTCTGCCGATTACGATGTTGTCGCTTGTTTCCTTCTATATTGCGATCTTCAGTATTTCTACACCGAACATTCTGTTGTTGAAAATCGCAAGCTTCATCCCATTCACGTCGCCGACCGCGATTCTGGTAAGGATCGGTGCGGGAGTTGCACCGACTTGGGAGATTTTAACCTCATTAGCGATTCTCATTGTGTCCATTATCATCTTCGGATGGCTTGCAGCCAAAATCTATCGCACAGGTGTGCTGATGTACGGTAAACGTCCGACCTTTAAGGAATTGTTTAAGGCCATGAAGGCTTATAAGATCTAATATAGTTTATTCAGTTCTACGACGACGACGCTACGCATTGATTTTTTAATGGAAATATAGGTTTCTTACATTGATCCATTACAACTATAAAAAACAAAGCACATATGTGGAGGGGATTAAATATGATTAATCAATTAAATACAAAGTCTTATAAGTTAATGAGCACAGGAGTAGTTGTTCTGTTGTTAGCATCAGTCATAAGTGGAGAAGGTTCTGTAGTGAAGGACGCAGTTCAAGGGGCGATGATGGGAGCTGGAGCTATTTTTGCAGCTGTAGGTCTCTGGATGGCTGGCAGCAAAAAGTAATGAAAAAATAAACAAAAAATAGGTGCTACTCTAAAGATGGGTGGCACCATTTCCACCTTTATCCGTAGTATCTAAGTATGTCCATTCTATCAAGATGATTGGCAACTATATTCAATAAAGGAGAATACATAATATGAAGAATTGGAAACGCACGCTATTATCTCTTACAATCTCGGTAGGTTTGCTCGCATCTGCGGTACCGGCAATGGCAGCTCCTCAGGGAACTTCCGTCAAGGTCAATGATCATGCGGTGAAATATGCTACAGGAGCACCGATCCTGGAAAAAGGCACAACACTGGTTCCGTTGCGCACTACGCTGGATGCCATGGACGTGAAGCTAACAACTGCGACAGATGATACGATCACGGCCGTGGTAGATGGTAAAACAATTACACTCAAAAGTAAACTTACACGCATCAACGGTGTAACGTATGCACCGATTCGCATCGTTGGTGATGCAGCGGGTTATGAAGTACGCTGGGATGCTGCAACGCGCACAGTACTGTTGGTATCCAAAGGGGGAGCAACTGAAACTGCGCAAACCGGTGGACGTGGCTTCATGTGGGAAGTTGAAAGCAATGGCAACACGGTCTATCTGGTAGGGTCCATGCATATTGCTGATGAGAGCTTTTATCCATTGCGTCCGGAGTTTGAAGAAGCCTTTGCGGAAGCTGACTATCTCGGGGTGGAGATTGATATTAGCAAAGCCGCTGATGAAGAGCAGCAAAAGCTGGTTCTAAGTCTGGGTTCGTATCAAGATGGAACAACACTGAAAGACCACATTTCCAGTGAAACGTACACTAAGCTGGGTGATGTATTGAAGAAAAATGGTCTCGAGTCTAACGCCTTGGATGCGTTTAAGCCTTGGGTAGTAGAGAGCACACTTGCAAGTTTGAAGTCCACAACGGCAGGATACGAAGCGTCAGCAGGAGTGGATCTGTATTTCATCCAGAAAGCGATCGAGCGAAAACTTCCAGTTATTGAGTTGGAGAGTTATCAATCTCAACTTGGCATGTTTAACGACTTTTCCAAAGAAACACAAGAGGAAACACTGAAAGCGACAATCGAAAACTTCGACGTGTTGGATAACAGTGTGAAAGAAATGGCTGAGATGTGGAAAACGGGCAATGACGAGCAATTGCTTGAACTGACAAATAGCTTCTCCACTAACGAGGAATATAACAAAGCAATGCTGGTTGATCGTAACATTGGTATGGCGGACAAAATTGATGGTTACTTGAAAAACGGCAAAGGTCAGGAATATTTCATTGTTGTTGGTGCGGCACACTACCTGGGCGATCACGGCATCGTGAAACTGCTTGAGGATAAAGGATATAAAGTAGAACGGAGATAAATATAGATTACTATAGAAGGTAACCCTTTCGTCTCGAATATGAGAGTTGAGAGGGTTGCCTTCTTATATATAGAAGAAAGACAGATTGAATAAATAAGATTAAGCTGCAGGATAATACAATTGATTAAGAGTTATGGTAGGTTGAAGGTCCTTAATATGGTTAGATCGTGGATTTGATATGTTTTGAAATTAACTCTTTACAAGTGTGTGTTCTACATGGTATATTCTATTTCCGGCCAAAAAAACACGAGATACACGGTGCGGCAAGCGGTTGAAATAAGCTTCGAAAGAAACTTAAAAAAAGAGCTTGCAAAGTTGGTTCGGACATGATATTATATAAGAGTTGCTGAAGATAACAACATTCGGTAACGAAACAAGTTTGATCTTTGAAAACTGAACAACGAGTGAGTAAACATTCTGCTTGCAGAATGAACGCGAAAGTTGAGACAAGCTTTGGCTTGGATCGACTGGAGCACAAATGAGATTTTTAATCTCGTCAGATTCAAAATGAGCTTATCGCTCTTTTCAATACTTTATTGGAGAGTTTGATCCTGGCTCAGGACGAACGCTGGCGGCATGCCTAATACATGCAAGTCGAGCGGACTTGATGAGAAGCTTGCTTCTCTGATGGTTAGCGGCGGACGGGTGAGTAACACGTAGGCAACCTGCCCTCAAGTTTGGGACAACTACCGGAAACGGTAGCTAATACCGAATAATTGTTTTCTTCGCCTGAAGGAAACTGGAAAGACGGAGCAATCTGTCACTTGGGGATGGGCCTGCGGCGCATTAGCTAGTTGGTGAGGTAACGGCTCACCAAGGCGACGATGCGTAGCCGACCTGAGAGGGTGATCGGCCACACTGGGACTGAGACACGGCCCAGACTCCTACGGGAGGCAGCAGTAGGGAATCTTCCGCAATGGGCGAAAGCCTGACGGAGCAATGCCGCGTGAGTGATGAAGGTTTTCGGATCGTAAAGCTCTGTTGCCAGGGAAGAACGCTTGGGAGAGTAACTGCTCTCAAGGTGACGGTACCTGAGAAGAAAGCCCCGGCTAACTACGTGCCAGCAGCCGCGGTAATACGTAGGGGGCAAGCGTTGTCCGGAATTATTGGGCGTAAAGCGCGCGCAGGCGGTCATTTAAGTCTGGTGTTTAATCCCGGGGCTCAACCCCGGATCGCACTGGAAACTGGGTGACTTGAGTGCAGAAGAGGAGAGTGGAATTCCACGTGTAGCGGTGAAATGCGTAGATATGTGGAGGAACACCAGTGGCGAAGGCGACTCTCTGGGCTGTAACTGACGCTGAGGCGCGAAAGCGTGGGGAGCAAACAGGATTAGATACCCTGGTAGTCCACGCCGTAAACGATGAGTGCTAGGTGTTAGGGGTTTCGATACCCTTGGTGCCGAAGTTAACACATTAAGCACTCCGCCTGGGGAGTACGGTCGCAAGACTGAAACTCAAAGGAATTGACGGGGACCCGCACAAGCAGTGGAGTATGTGGTTTAATTCGAAGCAACGCGAAGAACCTTACCAGGTCTTGACATCCCTTTGACCGGTACAGAGATGTACCTTTCCTTCGGGACAGAGGAGACAGGTGGTGCATGGTTGTCGTCAGCTCGTGTCGTGAGATGTTGGGTTAAGTCCCGCAACGAGCGCAACCCTTATATTTAGTTGCCAGCACTTCGGGTGGGCACTCTAGATAGACTGCCGGTGACAAACCGGAGGAAGGTGGGGATGACGTCAAATCATCATGCCCCTTATGACCTGGGCTACACACGTACTACAATGGCCGGTACAACGGGCTGCGAAATCGCGAGATGGAGCCAATCCCAACAAAGCCGGTCTCAGTTCGGATTGCAGGCTGCAACTCGCCTGCATGAAGTCGGAATTGCTAGTAATCGCGGATCAGCATGCCGCGGTGAATACGTTCCCGGGTCTTGTACACACCGCCCGTCACACCACGAGAGTTTATAACACCCGAAGTCGGTGGGGTAACCGCAAGGAGCCAGCCGCCGAAGGTGGGATAGATGATTGGGGTGAAGTCGTAACAAGGTAGCCGTATCGGAAGGTGCGGCTGGATCACCTCCTTTCTATGGAGAATCGTTTCCTGCAACGGAAACATTCAAATAAGCAGGTTCTTAGAACCTGCGACAGCGATTCATTTTGGTCCATCACTTCGGTGTGGATGAAATGAAGAGCACAAGCAACTCACTCGTTGTTCGGTTTTGAGAGCTCAAACTCTCAAAACAGCTTGCTTTTGCATGGAGCTTGTTCTTTGAAAACTAGATATCGAAACGAAACAAACGCGAATTAGAACATTCCTTTTTAGCTGAACTTGTGTTAAACAAGTTTAATAAATTGGTACTTAATTGCTTTTGCGATGGTATTGGATGGGAGTGACTTTTGGCTTTGGACGTAGTCCAAAACAAGGGAAGCGAGCAGCCAAAACCGGAGCAAACTGGTTAAGCTACTAAGAGCACACGGAGGATGCCTAGGCGCTAGGAGCCGATGAAGGACGTGGCGAACAACGAAACTGCCTCGGGGAGCTGTAAGCAAGCTTTGATCCGGGGGTGTCCGAATGGGGAAACCCAGCTGGGGTAATTTCCAGTTACTCACAACTGAATACATAGGTTGTGCAGAGGCATACCAGGGGAACTGAAACATCTAAGTACCCTGAGGAAGAGAAAACAATAGTGATTCCGTCAGTAGCGGCGAGCGAACGCGGAGAAGCCCAAACCAAGGAGCTTGCTCTTTGGGGTTGTGGGACGTCTCACATGGAGTTACAAAGGAGTCAGTTAAACGAAGAGGTCTGGAAAGGCCCGCCAAAGAAGGTAAAAGCCCTGTAATTGAAAGTTGACTCTCTCCGAGACGGATCCCGAGTAGTGCGGGGCACGTGAAACCCCGTATGAATCCGGCAGGACCATCTGCCAAGGCTAAATACTTCCTAGCGACCGATAGTGAAGCAGTACCGTGAGGGAAAGGTGAAAAGCACCCCGGAAGGGGAGTGAAATAGAACCTGAAACCGTGTGCTTACAAAAAGTCAGAGCCCGTTTTAGGGGTGATGGCGTGCCTTTTGTAGAATGAACCGGCGAGTTACGTTCCCGTGCAAGGTTAAGGTGAAGAGCCGGAGCCGCAGCGAAAGCGAGTCTGAATAGGGCGACTTAGTACGTGGACGTAGACCCGAAACCGGGTGATCTACCCCTGTCCAGGGTGAAGGTGCGGTAACACGCACTGGAGGCCCGAACCCACGCATGTTGAAAAATGCGGGGATGAGGTGGGGGTAGCGGAGAAATTCCAATCGAACTCGGAGATAGCTGGTTCTCCCCGAAATAGCTTTAGGGCTAGCCTCGGAAAACAGAGTCGTGGAGGTAGAGCACTGATTGGGTGCGGGGCCCGCAAGGGTTACCAAGCTCAGTCAAACTCCGAATGCCATAGACTTACTTCCGGGAGTCAGACAGTGAGTGCTAAGATCCATTGTCAAAAGGGAAACAGCCCAGACCATCAGCTAAGGTCCCCAAGTGTGTGTTAAGTGGGAAAGGATGTGGAGTTGCACAGACAACCAGGATGTTGGCTTAGAAGCAGCCACCATTGAAAGAGTGCGTAATAGCTCACTGGTCGAGTGACTCTGCGCCGAAAATGTAACGGGGCTAAACACACCACCGAAGCTATGGCTTGATGCTATGCATCAGGGGTAGGGGAGCGTTGTATAAGGGTTGAAGGTGTACCGTAAGGAGCGCTGGACATTATACAAGTGAGAATGCCGGTATGAGTAACGAAAAGATCAGTGAGAATCTGATCCGCCGAAAGCCTAAGGGTTCCTGAGGAAGGCTCGTCCGCTCAGGGTAAGTCGGGACCTAAGGCGAGGCCGAAAGGCGTAGTCGAAGGACAACAGGTCGAAATTCCTGTACCACCGTAAGCCGTTATGAGCAATGGGGGGACGCAGTAGGGTAGTGACGCGGACTGATGGATGTCCGTCTAAGCAGTAAGGCTGATGTGTAGGCAAATCCGCACATTGTAAGGCTGAGCTGTGATGGGGAGCGAAAATTGTAGTAGCGAAGGTCATGATCTCACACTGCCAAGAAAAGCCTCTAGCCAGGTGAAGGTGCCCGTACCGCAAACCGACACAGGTAGGCGAGAAGAGTATTCTAAGGCGCGCGGAAGAACTCTCGTTAAGGAACTCGGCAAAATGACCCCGTAACTTCGGGAGAAGGGGTGCCCCGGTAGTGTGAATAGCACGAGGGGGCCGCAGTGAAAAGGCCCAAGCGACTGTTTAGCAAAAACACAGGTCTGTGCGAAGCCGTAAGGCGAAGTATACGGGCTGACGCCTGCCCGGTGCTGGAAGGTTAAGGGGAGTGGTTAGGGAGTAATCCCGAAGCTGTGAACCGAAGCCCCAGTAAACGGCGGCCGTAACTATAACGGTCCTAAGGTAGCGAAATTCCTTGTCAGGTAAATTCTGACCCGCACGAATGGCGTAACGACTTGGGCGCTGTCTCAACGAGAGATCCGGTGAAATTTTAATACCTGTGAAGATGCAGGTTACCCGCGACAAGACGGAAAGACCCCATGGAGCTTTACTGCAGCTTGATATTGAATTTGGGTACGATCTGTACAGGATAGGTGGGAGCCTTTGAAGCATGAGCGCCAGCTTGTGTGGAGGCAACGTTGGGATACCACCCTGATCGTATCTAGGTTCTAACCTGGTACCGTAATCCGGTGCGGGGACAGTGTCAGGTGGGCAGTTTGACTGGGGCGGTCGCCTCCTAAAGAGTAACGGAGGCGCCCAAAGGTTCCCTCAGAATGGTTGGAAATCATTCGAAGAGTGCAAAGGCATAAGGGAGCTTGACTGCGAGACCTACAAGTCGAGCAGGGACGAAAGTCGGGCTTAGTGATCCGGTGGTACCGCATGGAAGGGCCATCGCTCAACGGATAAAAGCTACCCTGGGGATAACAGGCTTATCTCCCCCAAGAGTCCACATCGACGGGGAGGTTTGGCACCTCGATGTCGGCTCATCGCATCCTGGGGCTGAAGTAGGTCCCAAGGGTTGGGCTGTTCGCCCATTAAAGCGGTACGCGAGCTGGGTTCAGAACGTCGTGAGACAGTTCGGTCCCTATCTGTCGTGGGCGTAGGAAATTTGAGAGGAGCTGTCCTTAGTACGAGAGGACCGGGATGGACGTACCGCTGGTGTACCAGTTGTTCCGCCAGGAGCACCGCTGGGTAGCTATGTACGGACGGGATAAACGCTGAAAGCATCTAAGCGTGAAGCCCCCCTCAAGATGAGATTTCCCAGTATGTAAGACCCCTTGAAGACGACGAGGTAGATAGGCTGGGGGTGGAAGTGCAGCAATGCATGGAGCTGACCAGTACTAATCGGTCGAGGGCTTATCCAAATATGCAAGTGATAATTCGCATGTTTCGTTTCGAATCTAGTTTTCAGAGAACGATCTCTGAAATGAAAATTGGTACATCACAGAACGTGTGTATGATTTTCAGTTCCATATCTGATTTCAAGAAGCTATGCTTCGACAAATCGCGTTTGGTGGCGATGGCGGAGGGGTTCCACACGTACCCATCCCGAACACGACCGTTAAGCCCTCTAGCGCCGATGGTACTTGGACCGCAGGGTCCTGGGAGAGTAGGACGCCGCCAAGCAATCTAAAGACACACTTGATGATATCGAGTGTGTCTTTTTTGTTTTTATTTTACACCGGGAAACAACTAACTTTACAGATCAGAGTGCACCAGGACCTACACTGTATGATTAGACTGACTATTGATTAAAGCTGCTATATGTATTTCATCTATTTGAATTCCAGACTCTCATAGCTTCGTTCAGCAACCTTTCAGTTGAATTTAACGTACGTTTCAGTGGGATGGGGTATAGTGAAGCCATGTAAAAACGAGGAGGACCATAATGAATATATCTCCTGCAGCCAGCTCCACAACATCATACATATCGACATCTTCGAGTTCGGACAATTCAAGTAGTTTAGAGAAACAAAAGACGAAGCTTGAGGCTCAACTGGAGAAAGTACAGTCCAGCAAGGACGATGAGAAGACGAAGGAGACAAAGACCAAACAGCTTGAACAGCAGATCAAGCAGATTGAGGCGCAGATTGCACAGCAAAGCTCTCAAGGATCCGGTACAGCCGTTGCTAAGGAGGCGCCACCTGCCCAACCTTCAGCCAATGGAAAGGGCATAGCTACCCCTAAGGAAATTGCGAACGCAACAACAGATAGCAATGGTCGATTTGATATACGTAATCTAGTTTAGGATATAAACAAGCCCTGCCCGATCTTTATGGATCGTGCAGGGCTTGTTTATGGTTTTTGTTAGATAATTTATAAAGTCTACCTACAATTTATCAACGTTCCATTTATCGTCTATCTGATACCACTATATTATCTGTTAACGTTATTCAGACTGCAACGCGTTGATTCGCTCCGTAAGGGAACGTTTTCTATAGTACAGGGCTATGGTAGCGAGAACCAGCATTTCGGATAGCGGTACGGCAAGCCAGACACCCGTGACACCAAAGAATGAAGGCAGGACTGCAATCAACGCAATCATGATGATCATCTCACGCGCAGCTGTGATCCAAATGGCCATTTTGGCATTACCAACAGATTGGAAATAGGTGCTCATGACAAAGTTAACACCCATAAACACATAGGCAAATGTAAATATACGTAATCCGTAAACGGCATTATCCGTTACGCCACTACTGAAGTTTCCAAAGATTTGCACGAAATAAGGTGCACCGATCTGAACGACAAGCAGTAACAATAGACCACATGCGAGAGCCGTTTTGGTGGCTAACCGTATCGTTTGTTGTACCCGTTTAACCTGACTTGCACCGTGATAATAGCTTATCAGAGGTTGGGCAGCGGATGCCAGACCCAGGAAAGCCAACAATACAACACCATGAATGTAGTTCAACACGGTAAAGGATGCTACACCATCCGTACCCGCAATGCGGTCCATGGAGATATTGTGAGAGACAGAGAAGACCGACATGCCAAGTTCAGCCAGAAAGCTGGGGAAACCAATGAGTAGAAGGGAAGCCAGCAGTTTGTTGTTCCATTTGAACCGGGTGAACGTGAGATTATTTGTTTTTTTGAAAAAATGAGTAAACAGGACAAGTAGCGCAAGAGAGGCCGATACGATGGTACCGATGGCCACACCGCGTACACCCCATTCGAGTACATACAATGTTACATAATTAATGACGATATTGGCCACAGCAAACGTAATCTGAGCGTACATGGACGTGTTGGGGTTCCCATCGTTTCGTACAAAAACAGAGAGTGCATTCTCAATGGTGAAAACAAACCCGAACAATAACATGATATTCATATAGTCCGAAGCAAACGGGAAGGTCTCGGCGTTAGCACCGAGGGAGTATACCAGCTTGTCTTTGAACGTAAATGCAGTATATCCAATGGCTATCGTAACTAGCATAATCAGCATAATGGATTTGGTGAAAATTTGTTTGGCTGATGTGATATCTTTTCTACCCATAGCGTTGGAGTACAACGTTGCCCCGCCCATACCAATCCACAGCGACATGGCAACAAAAAGCGTGTAGACAGGTGAGGCAATGCCGATCCCGGCCATCGCGGTAGAACCCAGTTTGTGTCCTACCATAATGCCGTCGATAATAAAATTAAAAGCAACTACCAGCATCCCCAATACAGAAGGCACGAGGTAGCTTATAAAAGCTTTGCCTACAGATTGCCCTTCCAATGGATGCGTCCAATTCGTATTCATAATGACCTCCGTTAGTAAACTGAATGTTCATTCTGTATTTAATAATACTGAACGTTCGTTCTGTATGATAACACGCCATGAATTCTCTTGGCAACTTTTGCGTTTAAATATCGTTTATGTGGTAGAGTAGGTGGATATTTATAAGGCGGGAGGAATCTCTTGATGAAACAAAATAAATACGATGAAGCTGAGTTTTTTAATAAATACAGTAAGATGGCTCGTTCCGTTCAAGGGCTGGATGCAGCGGGGGAGTGGCATGAACTACAGACTCTTTTGCCTGATTTGAAGGACAAGCGTGCGCTGGATTTGGGATGTGGTTTTGGGTGGCATTGCCGGTATGCGCGTGAACAACAAGCGAGTTCAGTGATCGGTGTAGATTTGTCTGAAAATATGCTTCAGCGCGCTCGTGAAATGACGGACGATCCACAGATCGAGTACAAGCAGCTGGCGATTGAAGATATTGATTTTGCACCGGGACAATTCGACGTTGTGATCAGTTCACTTGCCTTGCATTATATTGAAAGATTAGACACGGTGTACGCTAAGATCAATGATTGTCTCGTAGAAGGGGGCACATTTGTACTATCCTCCGAACATCCCATCTTCACCGCTCGCGCTGCGCAGGATTGGCATTACGGACCTGAAGGTGAGATCCTGCACTGGCCCGTGGATGATTACCACGATGAAGGGAAGCGTGTGGCGAACTTTCTGAATCAGGACGTGGTCAAATATCATCGCACACTGGCAACACATATAAATGAACTCATTAAGGCAGGGTTTGCTATTCAAAAGGTGGCTGAATCCAAACCATCACCAGAGATGATCGAACAGGTTCCAGGCATGAGAGACGAGAATCGGAGACCTATGTTTTTGATGATTGCTGCGGTTAAAGTATAACGATGAAAATGATACGTTAGACCAGAGAGCAGAAAGAAATGAGGAAGTGGAGCGTTCGCCTAAAAACTTTCTAATAGAGATTTCTAACTAAGCAAACTTGAAGGATCAGTGTGTTCAGTGATATTGAACATGCTGTTTTTTATTTTGCTACAATAATAAGAAATAATGTCCAAAAGAGGGAACCAAACCACATTAGACTCAGTCATATTAAGTGAGGTGAACAACAGTTGGATGATCAATTACTGGCACAGGCTCAGACTATAGACAATTACACACTTAGCAGCATGATGGATGACTACGGAAACGATGTGTGGAATTACGCTTATTTTCTGACCAAAAATGCCGAACAGGCAGATGAATTGTCACAGGAGGTATTTATTCGGGCGTACTCGGGGATCGCTCATTATCGTGGAGATTGCTCATTGAAAACCTGGCTGTTGACGATTACTAGAAACACCACTTTTACATATCGAAAATCCAGATTTTTTCGTAGCAGTCTGTGGGGAGAGACGTTACCCATTGAGACAGAGCGTGGGGGTTCGAGCCAAAAAGTCATAATTGCAGAGCAGCCTGCACATCCTTCGGCCGAGATGGAAGTGATGCGTAAGGAGCATATCCATGAAATCTGGGATATTGTTCTGGCGTTGCCAAAGAAGTTCCGGGAGATTCTTTTGCTGAATTTGAAATATGAGCTTACGACGAGTGAGATTGCTGAGATGTTGAAAATCAGCTCAGGCACAGTAAAATCCAGACTATCCCGAGGTAAGGATAAGGTACGAAAACAATGGGAGGAGCGAAGCAAATGAGACACAAGGATGAGCAATGGGAGAAGGTAATCCGGAAAGGACCGTTTGCGTCGTCTCCTTTTACAGAGGATCACAAGCGAAAGGTGCTTCAACAGGTGGAATGGATGAAGAAGTCGGAAGAGGGAAGCAAGGGAGATAGGTCAGAGGACAATTCCAGATCATCCAGGCCGTATAGACCGCAAGTAGGCAACGAGTCACACAAGCGTCGCCCTAGAAGAGGGCCTCTTGTTGCCGGCACGGGTGTGTTGGTTATTGCTGCTGGATTGTTCCTATGGATCTGGGATGATGGACAGCTGGTGAAACCCGTGATCGAGCAGGTCTATCCGACAGCAGCGTTACAGTTATCCGATGGATTGAACACAAATCTGCTAACCGACATAATGAAAAGAAATGTTGCGACTACGATGCGAGACGATCTCGGTAAACAGCTGAAGATTACGAAAGTGGAAGATTTGCCTGTGTCCGGCAGAATATATGTAGAGGCTGGACATGAAAGTGAGAAGGAATATGCGCAGATATGGCTCGATGCGACAACAGGAAATCTGCGTGAAGTAGGAATGAGACGTGAAATGCAGCCAAGCGATTTGGAGCACCGTTATTTGCGTCAAGTTCCATCACTATTGCAAAGTATAGGCAGTACTCAAACGCTTAAACCTGTATCAGTCCAGCGTTATGTGAGTATGAAGCAAGGGGAGTCGGAGCCAATATCGCATACGACATTAGCGTTAGAGAATGAGACTGGTTATGGGGAGATTGTATGGCAACAGGACAAGGCTATATCGATCACAGGCGACCTTAGACCTGATCAAATATCCCAGGTAGCGCTGGCGGATGCCAGAAACGCGATTGAGGCTCTGTCTGGTAAAGCCAATCTTGATCTGGTAAGAGCAAGCCGAAGCAAAGATGATGAACTCGGCAAGGATACAGTCTCCTTTTCCTTTAAAGATAACTACTTTGTCCAGATGACCGAAGGAAAAGAGGGCTTGGGTTATACGGTTGGGGATGCCAATCATTATGAGCAAGACTTTGCAGACTGGGAAGAAATAGAGGCTTATTATCAGGAACTATATAACATACAGGAGTCTCTTCTTAGAGGAGAAGTAGAACCTATAATTAAAAAAATATTTAAAATGGATCTTCAAGCGTATAAACTTCACCGTAATCCTGATCATCCAGGCATGGTCACATTTGAACTGGAGTCGAGCACAGATGTTTTTCAGGTTGAATACAGGGAAGATGGACGGATCAAGATGATCACAAGAGGCGAGTTATAGGGCTTGATCTTACATGTTACAATTTACTTCATAGATGGAATAAGTATAAGGAGATAACGATGAAATATTTGGTGAGTTCATGTCTGGCGGGGGTAGCTTGCCGTTACAATGGAACAGCGAGCCTGGATGAGAAGATTCAGGAGCTGGTGGAGCAGGAGCAGGCGAAGATGGTATGCCCGGAGCTGCTTGGCGGATTCTCTATTCCACGGGAACCGGCTGAAATTATCGGTGGAACGGGTAATGATGTACTGGCAGGCACTGCAAAAGTGATTGAGAAAAGTGGCAAGGATGTCACAGACCTATATATCAAGGGAGCCTATCAGACACTCGAATGGGCGCGAGAATTGAATGTATCGTGTGTGGTACTGAAGGAGTTTAGTCCGTCCTGTGGTACACAGATGATCTATGATGGGAATTTTGCCAATCACAAGGTAACTGGTGAAGGTGTCACATCAGCATTGCTGCGACAAGAAGGATATACCGTCATTTCTGAAAATGAATGGATGGAGCAACTATAGGTCGCAAAGATATCGTTTCATATTCACAGAAAAGCCGCTGGAATATATCCTGGCGGCTTTTCTGTTGTCTACCATTACTTTTCTCATTAAATGAATATAGTCGATTTTCCTGAAATGCTAACAAACAATATGGATACATACGATATAGATATAAGATATATAAGGCTATCTACTATTTAAAGTGGGGGAATAATCATGTCAATTCAGTCTAAGCCAAAATATAAGAAAGGAAATAAACTCAAAAATATAAAATTAACAACAACGATGGTCATCATGACTGTGATTAGTCTAATCGGCTTGTTTACTGTTTTTCTGATTGGGATTTTCGGAATGAACGAAGCAAAAACAGGACAAGGTATCCTCTACAATGACCGTTTCCAGCATCAAACCAATGTCCTTGAATTGAAAAGTAATTTCTATAATATGCGCGCCAATTATACAAAGGTTCTTGATAATGCAGAGTATACCGACAAACAGTACGATCAGGTTCAGAAAGGTAAGAAGAGTATCACGGATGGCATGAATGAATTTTCAGCAAGAAACTTGGATACCAAAGAAAAAGAGATATTTGCAGATTTGGTAGCAAAGATGGATACATATTATCAGGATATTGAGCAAATCATGGATACCAAAAAGATGTCGGGCACCTACGATAGTGAAGAGAGAGGAAGAATTAACAAAAGCAGTACAGCGATTGTGGAGACGATCACCCTTTTGAGTGCGTATAACGAAGAAGAGTCAGCCAAGCTCTATGCGGATACACAGGAAGTAATTCAGCAGCGAGCATTGGTGCTTGGTTCGGTTCTTTTGCTTTCACTTGCAGCACTCATTCTTATTTCATTTGTAATGATTCGCAGTATACGTCAACGAATGAAAGCAATCACCCGTTATTGTGAAGAAATAACACAAGGCAACTTAACGGCATCCTTAGATCCGCATCTAACACAGGGAAATAATGAGATAAGTGTCATCGCACGGGCTATTCGTACAATGACCGATTCCACAACAAATGTCATTCGTGGTGTAATTCAGGAATCTCATCATATCAACCAGGTTAGCGATCTTACCAACCAGAACATGGCTGGTCTGAATGAACGGATTCGTGAAGTATCAGCTACAGTTGAAGAGCTCTCGGCTGCAATGGAAGAGGCTTCAGCCCATACGGAAAATATGAATCATTCGGCTGCTGAGATGCAACAGGGAGCTGAATATATATCGGAACAGACATCTAAACAAGCAGAATCCGCCTATGTGACCAGCACAAAGGCTGAAAAGTTGAAGCAGGAAGCCCGCGAATCGAGCCGAGCAGCCATAGACATGTATGATCATACGAGTAAGAAAATGTCAGAAGCGCTGGAACGTGCAACAGCTGTAGATCAGATTGGTATATTATCCCAGTCTATTTTAGATGTTACAGCGCAGACTAATCTGCTTGCACTCAATGCATCTATAGAAGCTGCAAGAGCTGGAGAAGCAGGCAGAGGTTTTGCGGTTGTAGCAAGCGAGATTCGGAAGTTGGCTGATGATTCCAGACAGGCTGCCGATCAAATCCAACAGGTCACGGAAGAAGTTATGCAGTCTGTAACCAATCTGTCCTCGAATGCCAAAGAGTTGCTATCCTTTATGTTCAATCAGGTTGGCAAAGATTATAAATTATTGGAGGATACAGCTGAACAGTATTATGTCGACTCCCTTGATCATGCCAATGCAGTTAAAGATCTCAATGCAACCTCACAACAAGTGACTGCAAATATCAAAATACTAGTGGGCTCCATTCACGAGATTGCATCAGCCAGTGAACAATCAGCCGCATCCAGTCAGGAAATCGCAGGACATATGGTCGCCTCTACTGCGCAATCTGTGGAAGTAGTTAAACAATCTGATCAAGTCAAGGATAGTGCATTAAATCTGAATAAGCTGGTTCAAGATTTCAAGATTTAAAAGGAAAAGAGTCGTAGATAATCTACTAGGGCCATGTAAGTGTCCTGGTGGATTATCGCTGTCTCTCATCCAATACTTACTTTTATAAACCAAGAAACAATAATGTGCGTACTTTTAATTTATGCGTATAGAACCTAAACTAATACTTGAGATGAAACAACTTAAACATTATTGTTCAACATAAAAAAATATATAAAAAGGACGTGGAGCTCCATGGAAGTTACAGCAAAGTCAAAGACAAAGGAAGACATCTTAAAGGCTTATCATTTCCGGCATGCAACAAAGATATTTGATGATACCCGCAAAATCTCGGATGAGGATTTCCAATTTATATTGGAAACAGGCAGATTATCCCCAAGTTCCATTGGTCTTGAACCGTGGAAGTTTCTGATTGTACAAAATCCGAACCTGCGTAAGCGTCTGTCCGAAGTCTCTTCCGGTGCTCAAAAGCAATTGGCTACAGCGAGCCACTTTGTTGTTATTTTGGCTCGGTCCGATGCCAGTTATAATTCTCCCTATGCGGAATACATGTTGAAGGAAACAAAGGGAATGCCGGACGACGTATTTGAGCTAACAAGTCAGGCTTATGGAAAGTTCCAAAATAACCAGAGAATTCTGGAGAATCCACGATCATTATTTGACTGGGCATCCAAACAGACTTATATTGCACTTGGTAACATGATGACGGCGGCAGCTCAAATTGAGATTGATTCCTGCCCAATTGAAGGTTTCAGCCGTGAGGATGTCCATCGGATTATGGAAGAAGAGGGTTTGCTGGAGGATGGTGCATGGGACGTCTCGGTAATGGCAGCCTTCGGTTATCGGGTAGAGGAGCCCATGCGTGAGAAGTCCCGACAATCCGTTGAGAAAATTACCCATTGGATTAACTGAATACAGCATGAATTCAATATGAATCAAAAACGATGATTAAGATCTAAAATCTAACTTAACATTATAGGACAGGATCATAACAGAATCGAAACAGCCCCGATATTTTCCACATGTTAGAAGGATGGAAAGGGCTGTTTTTCTTTTTATAAAAAGAACTTGAAAATGCATAGATGTCTATGTATAATGAGTTCATGCCTAAATACAACGCAATTGCACTGATTGCAAGAATCAGAGACCATGTCAACAAACGGATTGTACACGAATTGGAACAGCATGAGGTAACAGGGATTGTTCCTTCTCATGGAGATGTATTGATGTTCTTGTACCGGGAAGAGACGCTGTCGATCAAGATGTTGGCTGAACGGGTTCAACGCACGCAACCAACGGTAACGGTACTGGTCAACAAGCTGGAGAAGCTTGGCTATGTTGAACGCAGCAAGAGTGCCGAAGATAGCCGAGTGACGATGATTCGCCTAACCGAACAGGGGAAGCGACTCGAACCGATCTTTCATCAGGTATCAGAGCAGATTAATGACATCATCTATAGTGGCTTGTCCGATGAACAGTCGGAGCAATTGGAGAGCTTGCTGTCCATTATTGTCCGAAAGTTATAATGAATGAACTCTTCTGTCTGCAACCCTTCCACATTCGAATGGGGTGGAGGCAGGGGAGCCCAAATATTTTTTTGACCATATACATAGATATCTATGTATATGAAACGTATCAAGCGTATCAATGTAACCCCATTTCCACAACCTAACTCAAACCAAACCTGGAGGGATTCACACTATGAAACATCTTATCGTATATGCTCACCCACGCACAGACAGCCTTAATAATGCAATCCTCATTACTACTGTAGAAGCTCTCGAAGCTCAAGGTCATGAAGTGGTTGTTCGTGACTTATATAAGCTTGGATTCCAACCCGTACTGACTGAAGATGATACAGCTTCCATGCGCGCAGGGCAGACACCACAGGATATCGCTACAGAGCAGCAGTTTGTTACGGATGCAGAAGCTATTACATTCATCTATCCGATCTGGTGGACAGGTCTTCCTGCCATTATGAAAGGATATGTTGACCGTGTATTCGCCTATGGTTTTGCATATGCAGCGGGTGAAGCGGGAATTGAGAAATTGCTGACAGGCAAAAAAGGACTCATCATCAACACACATGGTACACCAAGTGAAATATATGATCAGATTGGCATGACTGCTGGATTGAAAATAACTTCAGACGTAGGTATCTTCGATTTTGTAGGCATTGAAGCCGTAGATCATCTGCTCTTTGGGAGTATTGGATACCTGGATGCACCCGCATATCAAGCCATGTTGGATCAGGTTAAACAAACGGTTACAACCAAATTCTAATATGGATGTTGATTCTAAATTTGGATTCCATATGATTCCAGACCGACTCAATCATGAGTCGGTTTGTTTGTTCATGTGTTTGCAAAATGGATGAAAGGGGGTATAATCGTACCCATGGAACCTATACTTATATTCAAAGCGTTATCGAACGAGACACGTAGACAAATCCTGTTGTGGCTCAAAAACCCGGAGCAACACTTTCCACCGCTGGAACTATCTCAGCATCCGGATGGTGGCAAGAACGGAATCTGTGTTGGCACGATTCAACTGAAGGCTGGACTGGCTCAGTCGGTTATATCCAGTTATCTGCTGACTATGCTCAAGGCAGGATTGTTGCTCTCCGAGCGAAGAGGACAATGGACGTATTATCGGCGCAACGAGGAGACGATCCGTCAGTTTGCCGAGTACGTGCAGAACGAGTTATAAGCCGGATGCCGGAACGGAAGCTAGGATGCACTTGCAGGCAGGGATTCCGTCCGGATGTAAACGGCTAGTTTATCATCACATCACCATATCCAGTTGCGATTTAATTAATCTATATATCTGGATATACAAAAATATAATCATCGAGGAGATTAAACGATAATGACTACAGAAAATACGGCTTCATCCCATAAAGAACACATCAATGACGTTAAGCTTTCCATCCTGGATCTGGCTCCTGTCGTAGTGGGTGCAACACCTGCTGATGCTTTGCGCAACAGCCTGGATCTGGCACAGCATGCTGAGCGTTGGGGATATCACCGTTACTGGGTAGCTGAACATCACAACATGCCGGGTATTGCTTCATCCGCAACTTCGGTTGTTATTGGATATCTGGCTGGTGGAACCAAAACGATTCGTCTGGGTTCAGGAGGCATCATGTTGCCTAACCATGCACCGCTTGTCATCGCTGAGCAGTTCGGCACACTGGAATCCTTGTATCCTGGCAGAATTGATCTGGGACTGGGTCGCGCACCAGGTAGTGACCGCCGTACATCGCTTGCACTGCGCAAAGATCTGAACAGTGGGGAAGATTTCCCTGAGCTGTTGGCAGAACTAAGAGCATACTTTGATGCTTCGGCGACATCTTATCATGCGCCTGTTCGCGCAGTTCCTGGAGAAGGATTGAATATTCCAATTTACCTCTTGGGGTCCAGTGATTTCAGTGCACGTCTGGCAGGTCAGCTGGGATTGCCGTTTGCTTTTGCCAGCCACTTCTCGCCCGATTATACCCGGATTGCATTAGAGACGTATCGAAACAACTTCCAACCATCAGAAAGCTTGAAGGAGCCACATGTGATTGTTGGTGTCAATGCTGTTGTTGCGGATACAGACGAAGAAGCAGCATGGCTGGGTACAACGATGCAACAGCAGTTCCTGAACATTATTCGTGGCACAACGGGATTGGTACAGCCTCCGGCAGAGATGGAAGGAAAATGGACGGATCGTGAGAAAGCTGGTGTTGAGCAGACACTGAAAGCAGCTGTGAATGGTTCGCCAGAAACGGTACGTGGACAGCTGGAATCCTTCATCCGGCAGACGCAGGCAGATGAGCTGATTATTACGTCGATGATCTATGATCATAAGGCACGTCTGCATTCCTATGAGTTAATCGCACAATTGGCGGGAAGAGCCTAATCTCCATTTTCAGCGTTAAAGCTGGCTTAATGGAAGGCTAGAGCTATAAATTTACGGTTCGTCTCCCATTGAGGCGAGCCGTTTTTGAATAGGGAGAATTTGCAAATGATTCGTGTGGGGCAGAAGACTCATTTTGGGGTAAAATGACTTTATCGGTTTAATTTGAAACGGTTAATCGGCACCATACGTATAAATCCAGAGTGTTATACATATGTTGGCTTGTACAAGGTACTTTTTTATTCGTGTGTGGGGCATTTATCTAGCTTTATAGTTTAGTTTTGATTAAGCGTCATAAGAGAGGACGACACGCCTATGGAGCAACCTGAGCAACCCCGCGTTTGGCCGGAGCGGTTCAAGCGATTTTTTCTTAACAACAAGTTTGTGCTATTTCTGCTGATTCTGCTGTTGGTGGGACTGAACGTGATGGTTCTGACCAAAGTATCCTTTGTTCTTCATCCGCTCGCAGTACTCATCAAGACGATTGTGTTACCGATCATTCTGTCAGGCATACTCTATTATCTGCTGAATCCGATTGTGGATGTGATGGAGAGGTGGAAAATTAAGCGCGGCTGGTCCATTCTGATCCTGTATCTTGCAATTGGAGGCATTCTGACGGTCGTTGTGCTGGCAGTCATTCCAGTTGTACGTAACCAGATTGTAGGACTAATTGAAAACTTTCCAACGTACAGTGAGACGGTAAAACAGCAGTTTGAGGAGCTTACGGGCAGTAAATTGTTCGGTCAGTTCCAGGAAACGGTGAACCTGAATTCGCAGGACTGGTGGGGAACAATCTCCCAAAAGGCTACTGAAATTCTGAACTCGACCTGGACCAAATTGGGCGGGTTCCTCGGAGCCTTCACGGAGACCGTGTTGTCTATCGTAACGGTTCCGTTTATCCTGTTCTATCTGCTGAAAGACGGCAAGAAGCTGCCAGCGAAAATTCTGTCTTTCCTGCCGATCAAGAGCCGTACGGGCGCAATGCATGTACTGGAAGACATCAATCACCAGATCAGTTCATTCATTCGTGGACAGATTATCGTCAGCTTCTGCATCGGTATCTTGCTCTACATCGGTTATATGGTCATTGGTCTGGATTATGCACTGATTCTTGCAATTATCGCATCGTTCACGAGTGTTGTTCCGTATCTGGGACCAGCAATTGCGATTACACCTGCGTTGATTGTGGCCCTGGTTACTTCGCCAGTGATGCTGCTGAAGATGGTTGCCGTATGGACAATCGTGCAGTTAATCGAGGGTAAATTCATCTCACCACAGATCATGGGCAAAACGCTGAAGATTCATCCGATCACGATTATCTTTGTCATTCTGACTTCGGGTAATCTGTTTGGAGTCGTGGGCATTCTGCTCGCTGTTCCAGGATACGCGGTGCTGAAAGTATGTGTATCACATATCTTCAACTGGTTCAAGGACAGATCCGGCCTGTACGATCCGAACAAGAACAATCTGTTGTAACCGAAGTGGCAAGCTCCAATTGATCGGTAATCAGAAGGAAGAGTCACTTTGTATCCTGTATAAAACGGTACCCTTACCTAGAAGAACCCCCGTCCATCGGCATACAGCCGAGAGGCGGGGGTTCTTCTGCATGAACAAGCTTGGCTGCTGCCTAGCTGTGTTTAATATGTTGGAGTGTTTGCAGGAAAATCTGCTCAATATGAGCATCATCCAGAGAGTAGTACACGGTCTTGCCTTCCTTGCGCCGCTTGACGATCCGCATGTTGCGGAGTGAACGCAGCTGGTGTGAAATGGCCGACTGTCCCATGTCGAGCAGAACCGTCAGGTCATGAACACATAATTCCTTCTGTAACAGCGCATCAATAATACGTAGACGTGTGGGGTCGCTGAATGCCTTGAACCAATCTGCCATCTCGGAAGACGTCTCCCGATCCATGAGTGAAGTGCGAATCGTCTGCACGTCGGCTTCAGTACCCGAGCAGGCTGCATCACATTCGCTTGGTGCTTTAACCGGTTGTTCCATTTCCTATCACCGCCTATGTTAACAACTATAGCTCTATTATATCCAAAACACGCCTAAAGCGAAATGATTACTATTAGCATAATCTGTATGAAAAATCAACAACGATTGTTGACACTCATGTTTAGGCGTGCATATAATAGGGGTAACCAAACATATGAATGAGTGCTCATATATTGAATACAATTGAAATATAACATTGTTTTTGTACTGCAAAGGGGAGAATTCACATGGGAACCGGACAGGAACAGGTGAAAAGGGAACTGCTGCTTGATGGGCTGGATTGTGCGAACTGCGCATTGAAGATTGAGAATGGCGTCAGAAAAATTAAGGGCATTAACGAATGCTCTGTCAATTTTGTTACCAAAACATTATCGCTACACACCACTTCCGACATGGATGAACAGGTAGTGGAAGAAGCAAAACGCAAAGTGCTTCGGCTGGAGCCTCATATTCGTATCTCGGAAAAAGGAAAACAGATGAACGGGCATGTGCACGCCCATACAGGGAGTGCATCTGATTCACAGGAACACGGCCATGACCATGCCTTACATGATCATGGACATTCACATGCACATGGTAATCACTCGCATACTCATGATCATGGAGATTCGCAGGGCCACGCACATGAGCACGGAAGTCATGCCGGACATGGGCATGATCACAGCCATACCCATGATGATGCCCATGCAGGCCATTCACATGAACATGGTGCAGGACAGACCAAAGTGTTGCTTGCTCGTCTTGCTGCCGGTTCTGTGCTGCTCGCAGCCGCAATCTGGTCCCCGCTGGAGGGCTGGGCGCAATTTACTCTATATGCGCTCGCTTATCTGATTGCCGGGGGAGACATCGTGCTTCAGGCGTCCAAAAACATCATTCGTGGTCAGGTGTTCGATGAATACTTCCTCATGTCCGTCGCTACCCTGGGTGCCTTTGCCATTGGAGAGTATCCGGAAGGGGTAGCGGTCATGCTCTTCTATCAGCTGGGAGAGCTGTTTCAGGGCATGGCGGTTAATCGGTCACGCAAGTCGATTCAGTCACTGATGGACATTCGCCCGGACTATGCGAATATTCTGACGGGTTCGGGTGACGAGACACGGCGGGTATCTCCGGAAGACGTACGGATCGGTGATCGTATTGTCGTGAAAGCAGGAGAGCGAGTACCACTGGATGGTATCGTTCAAGCTGGGCGTTCCATGGTGGACACTTCTGCTCTGACAGGGGAATCCGTACCACGTGAGCTGGAGTCCGGAAGTGATGTACTGAGTGGATTTGTGAACAAAAATGGTATGTTGACGATTGAAGTGACCAAAACGTTTGGTGAATCAACGGTATCCAAGATTTTGGACCTGATGCAGAACGCGAGCAGCCGAAAAGCGAAAACAGAGCATTTTATTAGTAAATTCGCCCGTTATTACACACCGGTTGTTGTGATCCTCGCAGCTGTGATTGCATTTGTTCCGCCGTTGATACTTAGTGGTGCAACATTTGCCGACTGGATCTATCGTGCATTGGTCTTCCTGGTTATCTCATGTCCTTGTGCGCTGGTCGTTTCTATTCCACTTGGATTCTTTGGTGGTATCGGAGCGGCTTCACGTAACGGGATTCTTGTCAAAGGCAGTAACTATCTTGAAGCATTGAACGATGTGAAAGTCGTCGTTTTTGATAAAACGGGTACACTAACCAAAGGTGTATTCAAAGTAACAGCTATTCGTCCCGAAGTTGGACGCACGGAAGAAGAACTAATGAAGCTGGCAGCCATTGCCGAAGCAAACTCCAATCATCCGATTGCCGAATCCATTCGCGCAGCTTGGGCCAAAGCGATTCCTACACAAGGTGTGGAAGGTTATGATGAAGTTGCCGGACACGGGATCAAGGTGAGTGTGGATGGTCGGGAAGTGCTGGCAGGTAACGCCAAATTAATGGAGCAGGCAGGTATATCCTATACCACACCAGATACGGCTGGAACGATAGTCCACGTTGCTGAAGCTGGCACGTATGTTGGTCATCTGATCATTGCCGATGAAGTGAAGGATGACGCAGCCGCGGCCATTCAGGCGCTGAAGAAACTCGGCATCCGCAAAACGGTCATGTTGACAGGAGATGCCAAAGCCGTGGGTGAAGCGGTAGGACGCGAGCTGGGTGTGGATGAGGTCTACGCTGAATTGTTGCCACAGGATAAAGTCGAACGACTGGAGCAATTGGAAGCGGCCAAATCTCCGAAGGAAAAAATGGTGTTTGTCGGTGATGGTATCAACGATACACCTGTGCTGGCGCGCGCCGACGTGGGCGTGGCAATGGGTGGACTCGGCTCGGATGCCGCGATTGAAGCGGCAGATGTGGTCATCATGACAGATGAACCGTCGAAACTAGCGAGTGCGATCCGCATTGCAAAGCGTACACGCATGATCGTATGGCAAAATATCGCGTTTGCTCTGGGGGTTAAGGCAATCTTCCTGCTACTTGGTGTGTTCGGCATAGCCACCATGTGGGAAGCGGTATTCTCTGATGTTGGTGTCACAGTGCTGGCTGTCCTGAACGCCATGCGTGTACTTCGTGTGAAGAATATCTAAGTTTACGAAACGATCCAGGCGGCTCTTCGTATATACGTAGAGCCGTTTTTATATTTTTATGTAGATAAGTCTAACTGGACATTTACACGAGAATGGAGAGGACAGAGATAACCTGAGGAAGCGAAGCTACATCGGCAGGTTATTCTGTCATCGGAGTGTCAGTGTAAGCAGGTCTATGGAAGACAACAGTGAAGGGGAGAATGTTTTGACAGGAGCAATAGTTGGGATCATCATTGGAGTGTGTTATTTCATTCTGGGGTTAATGGTGTTCAAAAAACCACCGAAAATGATTAACGGAATATATGGTTATCGGACCCCGCGTGCAATGAGTAATCCCGAGTTGTGGGACGAAGCGCAAAGTTATAGCGCCAATCTGATGATGCAATTTGGAGTGATCATTACGATATTCGGCATTATCGGTTTCTGGCTTACAGATGTACGAGCTTTGGTGCTGAGTCTGGTTGCTACAGGGTTCTATACGTTCAGACTGTTTACCAGAGTGGAAGGCCGTCTGAAGCAAATGCAGCGTGCTCAACAGCAACAGAATGAGCAGAACGTTTAAGGCAAAATGAATGAATAGTGTACAGAGGAAGACCTGCGTGTGAAGCGGGTCTTTTTTTGTTGAAATAGAAAATTGTAGAGGATGTTAAACTCACTAAGAATTCAGGGATAGAATCTAACGTTGACGTTAACGTTAATATTATATATAATTATGTACATAACATTATAGACATATGAATGAGGTGAGGGAAATGAGTTTATATAAAATCGACGACGTAGCCAAGGAATGCGGTTTGACCAAGCGAACCATTCGGTATTATGAAGAGATTGGTGTCATGCCTTCACCTCAGCGGACAGATGGCGGGACGCGGTTGTACACTCGGGAGGATATCGATTATCTGAAGAAGGTGGTTCGCGCCAAAGAGGTACTTGGATTCTCCCTTCAGGAGCTACATACCTATGTGGCAACGGCAGATGCCTTGAACGAACAACGTTTTGACTACCAGCAGACGACCGAAGTAAGAGAAAGAATCGAGAAGCTCACTACGATGGAAACAACGCTGGATGGGCAGTTGCAACTGATTGAGCAGAAACTTCAGAGCATACATGCCGTACGGACTGAACTGGAAGAGCTGCGTGAACGCGTTCGGAGCGGTATTCAGAAGTTACAGGCACATGATCCGAAGAGTGATGAAGACGGCTAACCGAATTACATCTATTGTTTAATAAACAAAACTGTATACACATAATCGCTACACGGAGGGAGCACCATAGTGCCTATGGCGATCCTGTACAAACACCGGATGTTCCGGTGTCATTTGTGCCGTTTTGTTACCTCTAATTCTGAAAATGAATAGAAATTTTCATGGTTTTTCACGTCATTTTCAAATGTAAAGCTTAACCACATAAATTATTCACAGGAGGAATTATGTATGAAAAGAGAGCCATCATTACCGGACGAATTGCCGTCATCACGTGGGGGCCTGTTATCTCAACCGCGAGCGGTATGGGCGGTCGCCTTTGCATGTATCATATCCTTTATGGGTCTGGGTCTGGTTGACCCAATTCTGCCCGCGATTGCAGATCAGTTGCATGCTTCGAAAAGCCAGGTATCGCTGCTATTTACCAGTTATAACGCTGTAACCGGGGTAGCGATGCTGATTACAGGGGTCGTATCCAGCCGGATTGGTGTGAAGTGGACGTTGCTCAGCGGTATATTGCTGATTATTATCTTCTCCTTTCTCGGCGGTACCTCAGACACGGTAGGTGCACTGGTTGGTTACCGTGGCGGTTGGGGACTTGGTAATGCCTTGTTCATTGCAACGGCGTTATCTGCCATTGTTGGACTGTCCACGTCAGGGACAGCCAAGGCAATTATTTTGTACGAAGCAGCACTTGGTCTCGGGATTGCGGTTGGTCCGCTGCTTGGTGGTGAGCTAGGTTCCATCTCTTGGCGCGGTCCGTTCTATGGGGTGGCTGTCCTGATGGCGATTGCCTTTATCAGCATTACATTTATGTTGCCCAAGATGGCCAAACCGAAAACACGCAGTTCTTTGTCCGATCCGTTCAAAGCATTAAGTTATCCTTCACTGAAAACATTGGCGATTACCGCCTTCCTGTATAACTTTGGATTCTTTACCTTGATGGCTTATTCACCATATGTCATGAATCTGGATGAGCACGGGTTGGGTTATGTATTCTTTGGCTGGGGACTGATGCTGGCGATTACGTCGGTATTCGTCGCACCAAGATTACAACGCCGATTCGGATCAGTTCCGTCCATGAGTGTCATGCTTACGCTGTTCGCGATTGATCTTGTTGTTATGGCTATTGGTACGGTGATGGGTTCACCAACTACCGTTATTGTTGCAGTCATTGTAGCGGGGATTTTCCTTGGAATTAACAATACGTTGATTACAACGGCTGTTATGGAAGCTGCACCTGTGGAGCGTTCTGTTGCTTCTGCTGCATACAGCTTCGTTCGTTTCCTGGGTGGTGCACTTGCTCCATGGCTTGCAGGTAAATTGTCCGAGTGGTTCCTGCCGGAAACGCCGTTTTATTTTGGCGCATTAATGGTTCTGATTGGTGTCGTGGTACTGCTGGTACGCCGTCATCATCTGCGGGATATTGATTCCGCAATTACATCACATTAATTCACAGGAGGGATTGCAATGTTGAAACATATATTAGTTGCTGTTGATGGTTCGGAACATGCGCATAAGGCTTTGGAACAAGCAATGATCCTAGCTGAAGATATGAAACAACCCGCAAGTCTGTTGATCGTGCATGTTAATCCGGCTATCTCTATCAATGAACCTGCATTGGGTGTTGATCTGGAAGCTCGGATTGCCGAAGAAGGGCAACACATTATAGAACCGGTGACCAGACAGTTGTCCGGAAGGGACATTGCATATGAGACACTGCTGATTGCAGGTGATCCCGTTAATGAGATCTGCCGTGTGGCGCGTGAACGAGATTGTGGAATGATTGTGATGGGTACAGGCGGGAAAGGCATGCTCGCAGAGATGATCGTGGGCAGTGTCAGTCATGGTGTGTTAAAGCATGCAGAATGCCCCGTCCTGACGGTTAAATAGGTTGTGAAATCCTTTAATGCAGTAGCTCAAGATCGCCACAATGGCTCATCAGGCACGTTACAAGCTATGATTGCTGAACACCGTAGTGGGTTGATGGCACGGAAATAGTGTATAAATAGATTATATAAATTGAACTGAACTTTTAGTTTCTATAAGGATGGAGGATGCAGCATATGAAAAAACAACATCTGTTTATCGGTGGCAAACCGACCGAATCCGTAGATTATAAAGCACTTCAAGCGCCATATTCCGGGGAAACGCTGGCAGAAGTCTCGTCGGCTTCAGCCGAGGAAGCGGAGGCTGCTGTTGCAGCTGCGGTTCAAGCTGGGAAGGCAATGCGCCAGATGCCTGCACATCAGCGTGCAGATATTCTGTACAAGTTGTCCTCCATGCTTGAAGAACGCAAGGAAGAAGCAGCGCGAATCATTGCTCTTGAAGCGGCGAAGCCAATTACGGCAGCGTTGGCCGAGGTTGACCGGACGGTGGAAACGTATCGTTTTGCCGCCGAAGAAGCCAAGCGGCTGACCGGAGAGACGGTTCCGATGGATGCAGCCAAAGGTGGAGAAGGGCGTATCGGTTATACGATGCGGCAACCTCTAGGTGTCATCGGTGCGATTACACCGTTTAATTTTCCAATGAATCTGGTAGCACATAAGGTAGGCCCAGCGCTGGCAGCAGGTAATACAATTGTTCTCAAACCCGCGGAGCAGACACCTCTGTCCTCCTATTACATCGCTAATCTGCTTCAGGAAGCCGGATTGCCGGATGGTGCACTGAATGTAGTGAGTGGTGACGGCAAAACTATTGGGGATGTGCTTGTTGAACACCCTCGTGTTGCCCACATTACGTTTACAGGCAGTCCAGCAGTAGGTACGAGCATTCGTAGCAAAGCAGGACTAAAACGCGTGACATTGGAGCTTGGGTCGAATGCAGCGGTGATTGTGGATAAGGACGCAGACCTGGAAAAAGTGGTTCCTCGATGTGTGACCGGTGCTTTCACGTATCAGGGACAGGTATGTATCTCACTTCAGCGAATCTACGTACATCGTGACATCTCGGAAGAATTCATCCGAAGTTTTGCTGAAGCGGCCAAACAAGTGGTGGTCGGAGACCCGCTGAGCCCGGATACGGTGGTCTCTGCGCTGATTACCTCCAAGGATGTACAGCGTACACTCGACTGGATTGAAGAAGCCAAACAGGCCGGGGCTGAAGTGGCAGCAGGCGGTCAAGCTGAAGGAGGCGTTCTGCGTCCAACGGTACTGATTAACGTTCCACGTGATGCCAAGGTATCCTGTCAGGAAGTGTTTGCACCCATCGTTGTGATCAATCCGGTGGATTCCGTTGAAGAGGGTATTGAACATGTTAACGATTCGATATACGGGCTTCAGGCAGGCGTATTTACAAACGATATTCATACCGCCCTCCATGCTGTGGATCAGATCGAAGCAGGCGGAGTTATGATTAATGATATTCCCACGTTCCGAGTCGATCACATGCCCTATGGTGGGGTGAAACAAAGTGGGATTGGGCGTGAAGGTGTAAAATATGCAGTAGAAGAAATGACGGAATTGAAGTTTGTCATGTTTAACAAAGGATGATCCTCTTCCATTCTTTTACTCAATATACCGTATGCTAATGGAGATATAACCAGACGCTCCTGTGCCAGAATAATGGCACAGGATTTTTTTAATTGAAGATCATGGAAAAAGTTTTGAAAATACATACGGATTCTTCACTGAATGCGGGTTCACATCTGATGAGACGGGTATAACATAGTTAACATACCGCAACATAACTGACCAAACGCCGCTCATATCACCGAAGCATGATGTACCCATCCAGAGCACGAGCGGAATGAACCGGTACAGCATTGCCGAAAGTCTTATATTCTCTCATTATTCAAATACAATGCATTACGAATTAAGCCTGAACTCTGGAGTTGCAGGACAGGCAGGAGGTGTATTCAATGGCATATTCCATGGTTGACGTATCTGGAATGTCAGGCGTAAGTCTGAACGAGCTGAGCCAGTATGCGGAGACAGGTCTTCTGAAGCCGGCATTTGGGGATGTAGATGAGGACATCTATTATGAAAAGCAGGAATTGTTGAGACTCCAGCAAATCCTTTTCTGTAAGGAAGTAGGTATGAAGGAGAATGAGATTGCCCCGATGCTCCGGGATAATCCTCAGGATGTCATACGCATCATGAAGCAGCATCGCATTGATATTCTGGAGAAGGCACTTCGTTTGCATGGATTGATTCAGACACTGGACAAAACGATCTCTCATTTGCAAGGTGAACATGAAATTGATGAACATGATCTTTATATCGGTTTTGTAAAAAAGGGGCGTCACCAGTTGCTGAATGAATCGGGTTCTGACCCTGTAGTCAATAATGATATGAACCATGTGCAGACAGAGGGTGTTCAGAAGTCTGACCAGGAGATAAAATCGAAAGAAGATTATCTGGATTCCCAGGCGAAAATTGATCAAGTTCATCTGGACTTGCAACAGGCCATTGAGGATGGATTGGAACCCGGTAGTGCAAAAGTACAACGGATTATCGGCAGGCATCTTGAATGGATCAAAGGTTATTATACACCCACCGCCGAGATCTATCGGGATTTGGCCAATCTGTATGTAGAGCATAAAAATTTCCGTCAGATGTATGATGGTTACCACCCGAGGCTGGCTGAATTCCTGCGGGACGGGATGATGATTAAAGCGGAACATGATTTATCCTAGATGCATAAAGTAACATGGGCGAGCAAGAACATGGGTGTGAATCAGAATGGATAACAAAGAGCGCAGACCTCTGAGAGGACTGCGCTCTTTGTTATTACGGATTCTTCATCATCGTATGTGATGAGGCT
Organism: Paenibacillus sp. FSL K6-4396; assembly: GCF_038002525.1. NCBI lineage: Bacteria > Bacillati > Bacillota > Bacilli > Caryophanales > Paenibacillaceae > Paenibacillus > Paenibacillus sp. FSL K6-4396. The sequence continues at coordinate 681,967 of NZ_JBBOCR010000001.1, forward strand.
CCGATCACCTTAATCATCATTTCCTATAGGGGTATGGTTGCCTCCAACTGCTCTGTGAGCAGGTTTACGGCTTTCTCCAGGAAGACGCGGTCTTCGTCGTCAAAACGGTTTTTGATCGGGCTGTCGATATCCAGCACCCCGTACAGTTCGCCGTTTTTGATAATAGGTACGACAATCTCACTGTTCGATGCTGCATCACAGGCAATGTGGCCTGGGAAGGCATGAACATCGTCAACGACCAGGGTACGTTTTTCCGCAGCAGATGTGCCACATACACCACGTCCCAGTGGAATTCGGATACAGGCAGGCAGTCCTTGGAATGGCCCGAGGACCAGTTCTTTTCCATCATACAGATAGAAGCCGACCCAATTGGTGTCGGTCATAAATACATTGAGCAGCGCAGCAGCGTTCGCCAGATTGGCAATCGCACTAGGTTCATCGCGGATCAGAGCACTTAACTGTCCCAGGACGGCGGTGTGCTGCTCACTTCGTGTTCCTTCATAGGAAACAGCTTGAAACATGGTAAATCACCCTCCCGAGCAAAATGGTACTTATTTTCAAGATAGTGCAGAGGATGCGGTTAGTCAAGCGGAGGATTTCGGAAAGGGAAGGGAATACCTGAAGAATCCTCCTGTTTCTCAGCTTCTTACGTGGGGTAATTACTTAGCAACCACGGAGGGCTATAACCCGGGAAGGAGCTTGGCTTATGCATGCAGAGGTACAGAATCTTTTTGTACGGATTCATCTACTATATTTCGCGCAAAATCAGGATTTGAACGTTAGCGAGGCGCTGCCCCTATTGGAAGAACGGGGATATCGCGTTGGAGAGCGGGAGATCAAGCAGGAGCTAGAACACCTGACACAGGAGAATTTCCTGACCGCCCACGGGGACCAATGGAGCCTAACCGGGACTGGCATCGAAGAATTCAAGGAAATCACGGCTGTGTTTGGCCGGGTTAGCGATGAATTACTGGGGAAGGGCAAGAAAACGTCCAAAGCTTAAAATTCATTTGGACAAGCCATGATTCCGTAATTCACTCAAACTTGAATTGATCCATACGTACAACAAGACCGGGAGCGAACTTGGCCCGGTTTTTTGACGTGTATCCATGACTGAACAGTTGCCATTCGGCGCAGGTTATGATTAGATGACTAGTGAATATTATGGTCTGCGGAGATAGATCGGATCGGAGTGTCTTTATATGTATAAATGCAAAGGAAGAATTCCCGAAATGGAGACTGCGCGGCTTCGTCTGCGTAAAATGCGTCGCCGGGATGCGGCCCAGATGTTCGCATGCTGGTCAGATCGCGAGGTGACCCGTTACATGAATCTTGCACCCATGATTGGGACAAGCGAAGCGGCGGACATGATTGGACTGCTCAACCAAATGGCAGGAGAAGAGGATGCGATCCGGTGGGGGATCGAACTCAAAGAAACAGGCAAGCTCATCGGCAGTTGTGGCTTTAACACATGGCAGCTTGAAGGCGCATTCCGGGGTGAGATCGGTTATGAGCTGGGACGTGATTATTGGCGCCACGGTTATATGACGGAGGCATTCTCTGCATTGTTGCCCTTTGGGTATGAGACCATGGGTCTTAATCGAATCGAAGCGCTGGTTGATCCGCGTAATCTGGCGTCTGGCGAGTTCCTGACGAACCGCGGCTTCACGCGTGAAGGATTGCTGCGACAGGTGCAACATACGTCCACCGGGTACAAGGATATGGTGATGTATTCCATGTTGTATGATGAGTTCCTTCGCAAGCGAGGTAAATAAAAGATACAATATATAATTGTTTTTAAATTTACACGTAAACGAAGAAACAGAACAAAGCTGGAGAAGCACCAATTATATAGAGAACAAAGAGAGAAGGGTTTGTGTGAATGCAACTGGAGGTTTGAAGCGCAGTTTCATCTTGACGGGGCTGTTGCTCGCGACATTTCTGTCAGCGATTGAAGGCACCGTAATTGGTCCGGCGGGGCCGACCATTGTCAGCGAGCTGGGGAGTGTACAGCTGCTGAGCTGGATTTTCACCGCATACCTGTTGACGATGGCAGTGAGTACGCCCATTTTCGGTAAAATCAGTGACTTGTATGGACGAAAGCCTGTATTTCTGATTGGCTGTGCGTTATTTTTACTGGGTTCACTCTTGTGCTGTCTGTCGCAGAACATGGAGCAATTGATTATTTTCCGTGCTATTCAAGGGATTGGTGCGGGTGCGGTAGTTCCTGTTACATTTACGATTATTGGGGACATCTACGCTATTGAAGAACGTGGCAAAATCCAGGGCTGGATTAGCTCCGTGTGGGGCATTTCCTCTCTGGCGGGACCGTTGCTTGGCGGTTATTTTGTAGATAATCTCGGCTGGCAGTGGATCTTTGGTTTTAATGTGCCGTTTGGTCTGCTTGCGATGTGGTTTGTATTTCGTTATCTGAAGGAAGATATCTCTCCACGTACGGCCAAGATTGATTATGTCGGTGCACTGACCTTCACGGTGGGCATTACCGCATTGTTGTTTGTCCTGTCGGCGGGTGGGCAGTATTATGCCTGGAGTTCTCCGTTGATTGTTGTGCTGAGTGTGGTCGCCGCTCTGTTTATTATTTTATTTTTTGTGGTGGAAAAAAGAGCTCAGGCCCCTATGGTTCCACTACATTTGTTCCGAATTCGGGACATCCGTGTGGCGAATATCGCTGGACTGCTGACCAGTACTTTGATGATCGGCCTGACCAGTTATTTGCCGCTCTGGGTGCAGGGGGTTCGGGGAGGTAATGCCACGGAATCCGGGCTGCTGCTCGCGCCGATGTCGGTGGGTTGGCTCATTGGTAGTGTGATGGCAGGCCGTCTATTGATGAAAATTGGATCACGTATGACCGCATTGATTGGGTTAACCGGTATTGCAATTGGATCGGGTGGACTCTTTCTGGTTGGCGGGACATCCCCGCAGGCTGTGCTATTTATATTGACCTTTATTTATGGTCTCGGCTTCGGGTTTGCATTCACGATCTTCACCATTATTGCGCAGTCGTCTGTAGGGTATAAGGAACGTGGCTCCTCTACGGCACTGCATACATTCATGCGTACATTGGGACAGACGATTGGTGCAGCGGCTTTTGGCACTTGGTTGAACTATCGAATCTCGACGTTATCCAGTGAGCAGAATCTGGCTGAGGCTGGAATATCGGAGAGTGATCTGAACGAACTGCTTGCACCACATACGGATGCAGCCCTATCAGATGATAAATGGGCGCTGCTGCGTAACGTGCTGGAAGGAAGCTTGCATTCCCTGTTTGTGATTATGTTTGTCATTGCACTGATCTCGTGGGTAACGACGCTTGCTCTACGCAAACGTTTAATTGTACCCGAAGATGCAGATGCTCCACCGCAGCCACAAGGCTCAAAGTAAAAAGAAGATATATATATTACAAACATATAAAAAACCGGATTTGCCGATGTCAGGCAAATCCGGTTATTTTTGTTGATGGCACATGTGCAGTGGACTAGAGTGTATCTTCAAACTCAGGCAAGTGATACGTTGGGGAATGTCCGGGTCTAAAGCATTTTGAAGTAAAGGCTGGCTGATCCTGGTGAATCGTCCAGACGAATTTCTAAGGAACCGAGAACGTCTTATTTGACCTTCTGCTGCTCTTTTTTAATTGTTAGGAACATGAGACACGTTATTTCCCGAAATTACCTGAAAAACACGTTGTAAACGGCTGTTTTTTCAAGGATAGCGTGTGTCAGATTCCTTAAAATGCTGCGAGCGCTTCAAACCCTGAATAAGACGTCACAGGTTCGTTAGCGCTCCCGCTCCATGTCTGCTCCAGAACATTCAGTTACGCTCTGGCTTACGGCAGGTTTGAAGATACGCTCTAGCTGCTTGCTGATAAACGGTCTGCAGAATGTGCAAGCCTTCCCAAGAGTTCGGACAGCAAATCCTTGTCTTCCTCACTTAGTCCACTTACAGCCCGATCAATCTTCAACGCATAGCCTGGATAGATGTCATCCATGGTGCGCTGTCCTTCTTCGGTCAGTTCCACAAAGATGATACGTCTGTCTTGCGGACAATGTTTGCGGTGTAACAATCCTTTTTGCTCCAGCTTATCAATCACATAGGTCACATTACCACTTTGCAGCAGAAGTTGTGCACCAACCTGTTGAATCGGCTGAGCTCCTTTCATATATAACACTTCGAGCACCCCATATGCGGTGGGGTTGAAGCCATGCACTTTGCTTCCGGATACAGCGTGTTCATTCACGCTCTTGAATGTCTGGGCCAAGGTGCGGTACAGATGAAGTGAACGTTCGGTTCCGATTTCTTGTAATTCCAGCATGCTGATCCCGCCTTTTCAGATTAGTTTATAAGTTGAAATGATGAAGTTACAACCTACCACTATGAGGACAGAACAACCTTCCAATCACTGTTATCCCCATCGTTATGCTGTTCATGTAAAAGAGTATTTCAACTTATATGAGTTGGTTAGTTATATTTGACGATTCAGGTTGTCGCCATGGTTTAATTGTAAACTTCTATTTCTACGAAAAACATGCGATATGTCACAAGATTTGCATTTTTAGCATTTAAAATTTGATCATTCATCATGCTGAAAAATCATCCTTCAGATGTCGCTTTTTCTCCGCCTCTGGCAGGAGGTCGAGTCAAGGGCTGCGCTATATAATGAGTTTATACTATGAATTGGAAGATAATGGAGGAGAAGAAGGGTGACAAGTGATTTAACGTTTGAAGGGCAACGACCGCTGAAGAATAACCGATCTTTTGTAACATTGATGGTGGCACAGGCCATTTCCAATCTGGGTGATTGGCTGCATCTGCTCGCAATCCTGACTCTCGTGGGTATCCGTTGGAATGCAACGCCTTGGGAGATTACATTTGTCACACTTTCCGCTGCATTACCCATTCTGTTGACAGGGCCATTCGCAGGCACGCTTGCAGATCGCCTGAACCGTAAATGGCTGATGATTGTAGCTGATGGTGCAAGAATTATCATCGTGGGTGCGTTAATTTTTGCTGACCAGATCTGGCACGTCTACATACTGCTTGTCCTCAAATCCCTGTTTGATGTAATCTTCTCTCCGGCCAAAAACGGAAAGCTGAAGGAAATTGTACCTCGAGAACAACTTGCGCAAGCTGTATCCATCAGCTCGGTGATCGAACAGATGTCCAAAATTATTGGTCCAGCACTTGGTGGACTGCTGGTAGCCGCTTTTGGCATTACCTGGTGTTTTGTTCTCGATTCAGCGTCTTTTCTGATTTCCGGCATCATTTTATTGTGGATTCCTGGAACTCGGGTGATCCAAACCGCAATTCATAACGTAACAGAAGTAGAGGAAGAGCCAGCTGAGGATGTTCGCAACCGCCCAAAAGACTCTTTTTGGAAAGAAACACTGGAGGGTATCCGCATGCTCGCATCTCTCCCTCATGTAGGAACGTCTCTGATCTTGCTTGCTTCAGCCATACTTTTTCTGCAATTTGCCGATTCACAGACTGTGGTGTTATTCAGACAACTTCCCGGAATTTCAAGTGATCTGCTGGGATGGTGCGTGGCAGCAAGTGGCGTAGGTACATTAATTGCAGCGATGAGTGTGCGGAAGTGGAAGCATGCAGGGCATGTTTTGAAAATGGGTCTGGGTACCATACTCATGGGTCTGGTTATCGGCGGAGCCGGAGTTATTGTTGGGATTTGGCCGCACGCCGGGCTAGGTGCCAATCTGTTGTTAGTATCCCTCTTTGCCCTGGCAGGTGTCGGAATTGGGTTTGCCATTGTACCCTTTCAGATCCTGTTGCAGGAACAGACACCTGAGGCGATGACAGGCAGGGTATTTGGAACGGTAGGCAGCGTGATGACAGCCAGTAATATTATGGGCCCGGTGGTAGGTGGATTCATGGTCACCTCATTCGGTGTAGTGCCGGCTTTTGTCTGTTCAGGCATTTTGCTGACCCTGCTTGGTTTGATTTATTTGATGAAACGTAGCGGGGAAAAAGCCGATCTGAATGGCTCCATTGCAGCCAAGACCATGATTGCAGGCGACTGAAAACAGGCCGAATCTGCTCAGGTTAGAACAGTTGAAATGAAGGTTTGAATTTACTTCAAATTTTAAATTTATGATTAAAAGGCGTTTGAGTAAACGCCTTCACGTTTAATGAGGAACAGGCAGAAATCCCTGTATTCTAATTATTCCTAGGGGAAAACTCATATGCCTTGTCCCACCAACGCATTAGCGGAAAGGGGGTGAAGCAACTTGAATGTAAAGTTACCAAAATCGATTGTGCGTCTCGGAAGCATACCATTGGCAATACTCGCCGGGACTTTGATGCTGGGGATTGGATCGTCACATGTATACGCAGACGAGGCTCAGGTATCTTCTGAAAAACCGTCCAGCGGATTGTCGCTGAATTTGTTTTCACGTGATTCGGATGGCGGGTTGAATCTGACTCCGTCGGTATCGGTATCCACACCACTACTGGATGTTGAAGTTCCGTCGATCAAAGCGAATGAATCCACAGGTAAGTTGAGTGTATCTGAGCTGAAAGTAGATACACCGCTTGGATCGGCCGGAACATCAGAGATTGGGATTGATGCGAAGAAGGGAACCGTTGAACTGCCGTCTGTACACGCGGATACACCGGTGATCAAAGCCGATGTATCAAGCAGTCAGGTGAATCTGAACGAAGGTACAGCTTCCTTGCCCGGGGTTACCGCAGAGGTACCCGAGGTAATCAAGGCAGAGACGTCTGCTGTGAAAACTGACCTTCGGCAGGGTAAGGTTGAATTACCTTCAGTGAAGGTGGATGTACCCGAGGTTACTTCGGTCAATATCTCTTCATCCCGAGTGGATCTGAGTAAGGGAAATGTCCAGCTTCCTTCTGTGAAAGCAGAAGTTCCTGTTGTAGACGTATCCGCTGAACTCAATCCTGATCAGGAGAAGGTGGAGATTCCAAGTGTGAAGCCGGAACGACCTGTAGTCACTCCGGAACAACAGCCGGTCGTCAAAACACCGAATGTTAAAACTTCCAATACGAGTGCACTCGCAGATCCTGTTTCATCACAGAACAACGTGGAAGGGCAGGACGCAGTTCAGGTTACGGGCAACGTGATTGAGGTCACCCTGGAACCAGAAGTACGTCCAGAACAACCTGTTGTTCCGCAGGCATTGCCTGTGGAGGGAACCGATCTGACGCAGGATTCCGATGTCAATGCAGATTTGTCTGATAACGAGTTATTCCTCGTGGATCAGAACTCTGCTAAACTATCTGTCACCGAACAAGTGCGGAGTAACCCGGAAGCCAATTCGAAACAAGATGATGATAATGCAGCATCTCCATTGCAGCCTCGCACAGAACGACCAACAAGTTGGTCTGTTGCGGCAACTTCTCCCGGAGCAGTTAATGCTTCCGCAGGGACAAGCTCCGGTTCGTCCGGTGTAGCTGGAGGTGGAGCAACCGCTCCAGCCGCTGCACTTCCGGGAGCAACAACAGGTCTGGTTACACCAGATTATGATTTTGCCTTCCGAATGGAACGGCTCGATGGGTTCAGTCAATGGTCACAGGCACCACCGGGACGACCGCCGCAATATACCTCTTTCTCTCAATAACAATGGCGTTAATTCAACCAAAATTGAGAAGGAGTGTATATAATCATGAAAAAAGTGAATCGTTGGGTAAAATTGTCGGTATTGTCGGGTACGTTGGTGGCTGGATTGCTGGGAGCTTCGCAGGCAACTTACGCAGATAGCTATAGCAATAACAGCAGTGGCAATCTGGATTTGAATGCAGGTTTGCGTCTGGAGTTGGGATCTCTTCTGTCAGGACACCGTGACACAGGTTACGGGACCCATGGTAGCTACGGAGGTTCATCCAGTGCAACTGGAGCATTGAATCTGGATCTTGGCCTTAACGCCGGCTTATCCTCAGAGAGCACGAACCGATACAATGATCGTTCTTCCGACCACACAGTTGAGCGTAGCAGTTCTGGCAAGCTGGGCCTTGGCCTGAATGCCAATGTGTCGGGAGAAGGTACAACGATGAGCGACTATTCACGAGGCGGCGATGATCGGAACGTAAACAGCAGCTATGCGAGCGAAAGCCGTGGAGCACTTGATCTGGGTCTGAACGTGAATGCGGAAGGTGAGAGTGCAACAATGACTCAAACTGAACGCAACAACAGCGTGAACGACCGTGAGCGTACCGACAGCAGCAGCTACGCGAGTGAAAGCCGTGGAGCACTTGATCTGGGTCTGAACGCCAAAGCGGAAGGTGAGAGTGTAACGATGGCTCAATTCGAACGCAATAACAGCGTGAAAGACAGCGAGCGTAACACGAACAGTAACTTCGCGAACGAAAGCCGTGGAAGCTTGGATCTGGGTCTGAACGCGAAAACAGAAGGTGAGAGTGCAACAATGGCTCAAACTGAACGCAACAACAGCGTGAAAGACAGCGAGCGTAACGTGAACAGCAGCTATGCGAGTGAAAGCCGTGGAGCACTGGATCTGGGTCTGAACGCGAAAGCAGAAGGTGAGAGCGTAACAATGACTCAAACTGAACGCAACAACAGCGTGAACGACCGTGAGCGTAATTACGTAAGCAGTAACTTCACGAACGAAAGCCGTGGAAGCTTGGATCTGGGTCTGAACGCAAAAGCCGAAGGAGAGAGTGCAACGATGGCTCAATTCGAACGCAATAACAGCGTGAAAGACAGCGAGCGTAACACGAACAGTAACTTCGCGAACGAAAGCCGTGGAAGCTTGGATCTGGGTCTGAACGCGAAAACAGAAGGTGAGAGTGCAACGATGGCTCAATCCGAACGCAACAATAGCGTTAAAGACAGCGATCGTACCACGAGCAGTAACTTCACGAATGAAAGTCGTGGAAGCTTGGATCTGGGTCTGAACGTGGATGCGGATGCAGAGAGTGAAACTACATCTGTGGTGGAGACAAATCGGTAATATGAGATTTTCACTGTAATATGAAGAAGCAGGGGCTCCGGAACCCCTGCTTCTTTTTTATGCTTTTCAAAATTCGAAATAATATGCAAATGGACAAGGATTTCAGTATAATTGTTATAACAGTTGAATAGTATAACTAAGGAGGGAAATGAATGAATAGGGTGAGTGAAATGGAACGAAAAGTAACGAAATTTGGTAATAGTCTTGGATTAACCATGACGGATGCCTTCAAACAAATTGGTCTTGAACAAGGTGACATGGTTCAAATTGAGGTAAATCAGTCTAACGGGGAAATTATTATTAAGAAGTCTACAAAAGTCAATTTGCCTAACGGAATCAGTAGTGATTTTATGGATACATTAGCTGATGTGATAGGTGAATACGATCAAACTTTGAAAGGTCTCAAGGATAGATGAGCATGACCCGGTATTTGAGCATACAAGAGGTTATTGCGATCAATGTCGCTATGATTAAGCGTTACAGTCCTGGAGAGCAGATTGGAGTTAAAGACTCTGGTCTGCTTGAATCCGCGATTATAAGAGCGCAATCATCAGCTTTTGGTAACGAAGCCTACCCATCTATATATGAAAAATCTGCTGCGATTTTTCAATCTTTGGGCCAAAATCACCCTTTTCATAATGCCAATAAAAGAACGGTTTTTACCGCACTGGTAATCTTCCTGCGTTATAACAATGTGTATCTTAAAATGGATCAAACTTTTGCTGAGGACTTTACTGTCGATATGGTGAACCACAAGTACACATTTGAAGAACTGGTCTCGATTATTCGTACATACTGTGTTACTGAAAATGAAATATAATAGTAAGCAATAAGTCATACTTTACTATGATTTATTGCTTTATTTTATTGCGGAAATTTACACGAGAACGTAGAGGACAGAAAGAACCTGAAGAAGCGGAGCTAAAAGCTTTCTGCAAGAAAGCTACTTCGGAAGCATATTCTTCGCCTTTATCCCCCGATTTTCACCTTGTCAAATTGATTCAAAAAATCGGGGGATAACAGCGATCGGAAGGTTGTTCTGTCATCGGAGTGTGCAGTGTAACTGGTCTTTAGTTCAACGGATATAGATTACAATAAAACATAAAGAACGAGTTAAACACCTGATCAGAACAGGGAGTGAATAATATGGGAATGGAATATAAAAGCAAGGAAGTACAAGAGTCCATATTGGACGTACATATTACCGAGGCAGGATACGAGCCGGGACAATCGACCATACGCAATATTCGAATGAGTGTGGCGCGAGGAGAACTGGTAGGTATTATCGGACCAAATGGTGCGGGCAAAAGTACCACAATCAAAACGCTTCTTGGTCTGCTGGAACATGCGAACTATGAAGTGACGATTGGAGGAGATGGTCGTTATGCCTATATCCCGGAGCAACCGGTTTTTTACGAATATATGACCCTATGGGAACATCTTGATCTGGCGGCAGCGGCATATGAAATGGAGGAAGAAGCTTTTGTTGCCAGAGCGGAGGAACTGTTGATTCGTTTCGGGATGGACCATGTTCGAAATGATCTTCCAGCCAGTTTCTCAAAGGGCATGCGGCAGAAAATGATGTTGATGATCGGATTTCTGTCTTCACCGGATATCTATATTGTGGACGAGCCGTTCATCGGGTTGGACCCTCGTGCAACCAAGGATTTTCTGAAATTACTAGATGATGAACGTCGCCGCGGCGCGGGTGTGCTCATGTCTACGCATGTGCTGGATACCGCTGAACGAATCTGCGACCGGTTTATTCTGATTGCTTCGGGCAGATCTGCTGCCGAGGGAACATTGGATGAGATCCGTGAAGCGGCAGGATTGCCGGAAGCCTCTTTGTTTGATTGTTTTGATGTACTGACGTCTTAGATAGAGAGAGGGTGAGAGAGAATGGAAACTTCCCAGCGTTATACCCCACTTCGTTTATACAGACGAAGACGCAAAGAGCACTTCAGGGAACAGATGAAAAATCTCAGACTCGTCGTGGATTGGACAGTGTGGGTATACCTGCTTGTTCCGGGTCTGCTCTATCTAATTGGATGGTACACGAGTCTGTGGACCAAACCGCTTCCTGCATGGGCGACAGGGTTACCGCTTCCCGTACTGACTGGGCTGATTGACGTCGTTATGCTTACCGGTGGTGTGTTGATATTTGTGGAGGAAGCGGATGTATTGTTTCTGAAATCAAGGCCGTTGTGGATGCGCACGTTAATGAGACAAGGGCTCTACCGGTCCTGTCTGCAACATCTGGGCAAAATGATCCTGATTACAGCGCTAACCGCACCCCTGTGGTCCCGTGTCTATGAGATGTCGAATCTCCAGATTGCACTTATGGCTGTCTGGTTTGGTGCAGTAGCTTCATTCCAAGCCATAACACTACATATGACGAAGGTTCGACATACAGGATGGCGGCGTTGGATTCAGATGATCCCTCTCGTCGTTGGCATAGGTTACATGACCATTCATGCGACATCATGGATGCATGGACAGACGTGGAAAATCAGTTTTGGAATCGTAATTATCATGCTTCTTCTAATTACAGTTGGACAGATGAGGCTATTGATGAAGGGAACGTTTGAAGGGGATGTGCGGGAGGATCTGCGGAGCAGGCTGCAGCTTACAGCTCTAATGTTAAGCCGGGCGGTGAGCAAGCCGAAAGCCCCACGAACACGGTCCATCATCTTCCGCAAACCGCGTAAACTGTTACGCAATCGTTCCATCGCGAATCGGACAGCGGAGATTGCATACAAGGCATTTTTCAGGAACTCAGCCACGATGAAATTGTATCTGCAGCTTGGCGGACTATCCATCGCAGCAGTTGCCTTGCCACCTTTTCCGGTCAATGTCATCGTGTGTGCGTTATTAATCATCATGTTGACGGTGATGTTTTATCGTTCCTGGGATGTTTTTGCCACGTCCGACTATGTTCAGCTCATAACGTATGATTCGGAGGCGCTGCATCTTGCGGGTTCAATGATGGTTCGGATGTTGTTCATCCCGATTGGTATTCTTATAGGATTCACGCTGGGATTGGCCTGGCTCGGCTGGATCGTCGGTATTCTGACAGCTGCAGGTACGGTGGCCTTCGGACTTTGTGTGTTATCTATTGCCGGATGGGTTCGGCTTACCCGTGGCTAAAGGAATTCCTTTCTAATTCGGAGCATATCGTGCGCTATAACTGACCATGCTATAGAAGAAGAATCTCATCCATGGATGATGAGAGATTAGCTGTAGCAAGGAGGAAGAGACGATGATGGATAATAGCGAACTACAGGTGCACTTTTCAGACGATTCAGCGTTGAATGCCGCAAGGGCAACCTTGGAGGAATTGGGATATAAGCCATATCAGTCCGGCCCGCTGGAATTGTACATCCCTACAGATCGCCAAGATCCTCAGTCTGCCGTAGAGATTGTACAATCTCATGGAGGAAGTGCCGTATTTGCCTCACAGACGGAAGAACTGGATCAGTTTCAGAATATATCAATTCCGGCTCATCTCGTGAATGAAGACTGGAATGAGGGTTATGCAAACGGAAACCAGGGAAGCCAGACGGAGCAAGGCAGACATAACTATAGCGATGACCCGACATACGATGATTCGGCTGATGGATTTTCAGGCAGTGTGAAAGCATAGAAGCATCACAAGCTAAGAGCAGTTCGAGCCAATTTTTCTAAAATGGAACAATGCCCAAAACCCCCGATCTTCCACAGATGTGGATATCGGGGGTTTTGGCATCTGAAGCAATTCGTCGCTGATGATGCCATTAGGCATGATTCGTAATCAAAAGCGGACTTTTTGAACAACCTCTATTATAGTTTAGCGTGTTTATATTCAGCTGCATGCATACCAGCCGTATATCCTGTGGAGAATGCAGCGGTGATATTATACCCTCCAGTGTAGCCGTGAATATCCAAAACTTCACCGCAAAAGAATAGTCCAGGCAGCAGCTTGGATTCCATTGTTTTTGGGTATATCTCCTTTAAGTGGATTCCTCCCCCAGTAACAAAGGCTTCTTTGAGCGATCTTGTTCCGTCTGCACGGAAGGTAAAAGCCTTCATTAGCCCACACAAGTTGCTTAACATACCTTTGGGAAAATGGTGGAACGTAAGGTCATCGCTGATCTCTGCCCGTTTCATCATTAAGGGAATCATACGTTCAGGAACCCATGTTTTTAAAATGTTTTTGACAGCCTTGCGGGATTCTTGTTCCAATACCTGTTGCACCTGTGCTTCCAATGCACCTGGGGACAGCTCCGGGAACAGATCAATGCTCATAATGACCTGTGGGTTTCCAGTCTTCATCTGTACTTTGCGGATAAATTGGCTGCAGCGCAGTGCAACCGGTCCAGACACTCCAAAATGCGTGAAGATCATATCCCCGCGATGAGAGATGACTGTTTTTCCTTTGGCATCCACTACGGATAGAGCGATATCCCTTAAAGACAAACCTTGCAGTTCTTTGGACTGAATCCAACTCTCCCCAGACACAATGGGCACTTCGGTTGGATATAATTCTGTAATGGTGTGACCCGCAGCCTCAGCCCAGGGATAACCGTCTCCGGTAGATCCAGTTTGAGGTACGGATTTGCCGCCGGTAGCGATGATGACAGAGCGTCCAAGAATGGTTTTACCGGATATCAATTTAACACCCTGTACCTGCTGACCATTCTGAATAATTTCCTTGACCGGTTCTTTGGTGCGAATCTCAACGCCGAGGGAGACAATCTTGCCTACCAGCGCATCCACAACTGTTTTCGCTTTATCGGTTACAGGAAACATTCTGCCGTTGTCTTCTTCTTTCAGGGCAATTCCGAGATTCTCGAAGAAACGCATGATTCCCTGGTTGTCCAGATTCTGAAACGAACTATATAAAAAGCGTCCATTACCGGGAATATGTCGGATGAGTTCATCCGTTTCCTTGGCATTGGTTACATTGCATCGACCTCCGCCAGAGATGCCGAGTTTACGACCCAGTTGATCTCCTTTATCCAGCAGAAGCACGGAGGCTCCATGCTCGGCAGCAGCAACGCAAGCCATCAGGCCCGCAGATCCACCACCAATTACAATGACATCATACATATGTTATTACCCTCTTTTTTCATTGATTTTGTCTGTTTTACGTAAAATGTGTCTACTCCTGGCTTTTTCTGAAATATAATGGAGTTATGAGCAGTTCTATTGTGCAGTCTTAAGGGATATATTGTAATATACTGTCGCCTATGTTTTAATCAGAAATACATGAGGGAATGTGCAGGCAGAGGAGGAGATGGCATTGTGGTTGCGTTAAAGGACATGCTTTTACAAGTACTGCTGGCAGGGTCGGCGGTATTTCTGATTCCCTTATTCCGTTTGGTACTCTCCAAGCGGGTTATTGCCAGAATGGAACATGACGGAACCGTTCATACCAGTTTTGCTGTGACAAGTGCCCTGAGCATGTTATTGTGTCTGCTGTTTGCGCTCTATGCAAGCCCGGTGGCTGTACCCATATCATTAAGCATCGTACCTGTAATACTTGTTATTTTGTATTGTAAGTCCGCTATAGGCGTAACGCTGTCCATTCTACATATTCTCTTCTATTTTCTTTTTGCGCATCCCTATGAGCTGTACGGATTTCTCCTTCATACGGGCATTCTTCTCTATCCTATTGTATGGTTGTCTGCCAAACGATTCAAGCATAATACACCTTCACGCAAAATGGCGATCCTCATCATCCTGATTACAATGGAACTGGTTGTAACGAGTCTGTTATGGATCGCATCCCTCCAGAATGAATCCACGTACTCTGCGACCTACATGATACTTACAGCACTTGGGTATACCGCTGGAGCCATTGTTGCGGGCAGTCTGAGTCTGCTATGGCTGGAACGGATGAAGCACTATCGCGGGCTGGAGCAGCATCTCTCGGAAGTCCACCATCGATACATAGCCGAAACGGAGAAACTTCATCAGATTCTGAACGCAGTGCCTCTCTCCATTGCCACTGTAGATAAACAAGGCACAGTGATGTTTGTCAATGAGATGATGGAGCATACCGCAAGGGAGCAGCTACCTTGTACCTCCACACCTGATCTCATTGGACAGCCTGCCAGTCAATTTGTTGAACAAGGTCAGGCGGATAAGATGGATAAAAGCATTCGCAGAGCCGTCGTTCATGGTGAGATTAGTGGGTTGACCGTTCGTTACGGTGCACACGTATTTCAGTCTCGAACCGTACCGATTTATGCCTTTTCAACAGAATCTGCAAGAGAAGTTACAGGAGCCATGCTGATCATTCAGGATATCACGGAGCTTGAGATGTTGCGAAGTGAACTGGATAATGTGGATCGTCTCAGTCTGGTGGGGCAGATGGCTGCAAGCATTACGCATGAGGTGCGTAATCCAATGGCGGTTGTGCGTGGTTTTCTTCAACTTATGCAGGAAAAGAGTCCTGACTCCCTCGATCACTATTACCGGATCGTTCTGGAAGAGCTGGACCGGGCCAACAGTATCATTAATGATTTCTTGTCTTTGGCTCAGAATCGTATTGCCGAGAAAGAAGAATCCCAGCTTCACGATATCATACATGAACTCAGTCCGTTGTTATGGGCGGATGCGAACCTGCGTGGTCAGAGTATAGAACTCATGTTGGCCCATAATGTGCCGAAGCTGCATCTCAATTCTAAGGAAATCAAACAGGTGGTGTTGAACCTGGCCCGTAACGGGATGGAAGCCATGAATGAGAAGGGTGTTCTTACGCTGGAGACGCGGATTGTGGATGATAAGGTGGAACTGTGTGTACGAGACACAGGGCCTGGTCTACCCAGAGTGAAGAAGGAAAAGCTGTTTGAACCTTTCTATACGACAAAAGCCAAGGGGACCGGACTTGGATTGTCCATGTGCCTGAGTATTGTGGAACGACATAACGGAACCATTACTGTGGAATCGGAGGAAGGCCAGGGCACGACCTTCAAAGTGGCATTTGAACGTTAGTCATTCAGCATATTTTGCCAGACATTGAGACATAATATTATGGAAGAAGCCTTTCCGCAGGCGGTTTCTGAATCTTGCTTTCATTGCTTATGGATGTATAATAGGAATAGCACATCATTACATCCATAATGTTCGATATGAATGTAACGTTGTTTTGGAGAGTTTATTGGCCTTTAATTCGATCGAGATCATAGAACAACCATTTATAAGGAGTGAAACCGAATGTCGATGTCATTTGATCAATACATGAAAGATATGGTTCAACCGATGCGGGATGATTTAACTCGTCTGGGAATCCAGGAGTTGCGTACTCCTGAAGAAGTGGAAGCAAGTCTTCCGGATGCAAAAGGAACAACGCTGGTTGTCATTAACTCTGTCTGCGGATGTGCCGCGGGTCAATGTCGCCCAGGTGTGTCCCAAGCACTTCAGCACGATATTACACCGGATCACCTGTACACTGTATTTGCTGGTCAGGACAAAGAAGCCACTGCAAAAGCACGTGAATTCTTTGCACCGTATCCTCCATCTTCACCGTCCATCGCTCTGATGAAAGACGGAGAACTCGTTCACTTTATCGAGCGTCATCAAGTGGAAGACCGTTCTGCAGAGGATATTGCGGCTGATCTCAAAAGTGCATTTGACCGTTACTGCCGTTAATTCGCTCCAATAGAACGCCCCGCCCTTCGGATCACCGATGCCGGGGCGTTTCATTTTGGATAGATAAGGTTATTGAACCATTCGGACCTTTCAAGCTGGACATCAAATTTCATTCATTTAGAAACGGGGTGTGTGAACGATGAGTTTGCAACAACAGATCATCGCTGAATTGAAGGTTAAACCAAGCATTAATGAGGAAGAGGAAGTACGCAAGCGTGTTGATTTTCTGAAGACGTATGTGAAAAATGCGGGTGCCAAGGGTTTGCTGATTGCGATCAGCGGCGGTATCGACAGTGCAGTGGCTGCGGCGTTGTGCAAAAAAGCAACGGACGAGCTTACGCAAGAGAACAACCAAGAGTACAAAACGCTTGGTGTGTTCCAACCTTATGGTGAACAATCCGATATCGATCACAGCTACGCTGTAGCCAAAGCATACGATCTGAAGCATGTCGTGGAAACCAATATCGAAGATGCAGTGAACGAGATTGCGCTGGAAGTGGAGCAAGGGTTCAAATCCTTGGGCAGCCCACGCCATATGACTCACCAAGGCAAAGGTAATGTTAAGGCGAGAACTCGTATGGTTATGCAATATGCACTATCGTTTGAAGAAAACCTGCTTGTTGTAGGTACGGATCATGCGTCCGAAGCTATCACGGGTTTCTATACCAAATGGGGCGATGGCGCTGTGGATATCACGCCACTAAGCACCCTGAACAAACGTCAGGTGCGCCAGCTGGCAGCATATCTGAACGTGCCACAAGCTATTTTGGACAAGGCACCATCTGCAGGACTATGGGAAGGTCAGACGGACGAAGATGAACTGGGAATTTCGTATGAAGCGAACAGCGACTATCTCGAAGGCAAACAGATCGATCCGGCTGCACAAGAGCGCCTCGAAGCGTTCTATACGCGCACACATCACAAACGTAATGCCATTCCTGGTATCTAATACGGGTGGATGAACATGATCGTTATAGGCTGTTAACACCAACATTGAAATACCGTCCCTCTTAGGGAATGCAAAAAGAGTCACTGCTCACGCAGTGACTCTTTTTGTTATGTGGAACGAGAAACCGCAAAAATCCAGGTGACTACTATATAAAGATGTGTTAGCTATTCCAGTCTTTGATCTGTTGCAGGGTTTGGGTGATGGCTTGCTCCAGTTGCGGAGTGGTTTCTTTAAATGGGTGAACGGTGTTGAAGGTGTGGTTTCCCTCATTAATCTGGTGCCACGGGATATCAGGGCGTGCTTGCACAAGTGCGGCAGAACCGTCCCGCAGACGTTGGGGATCTTCTGTTCCCTGAATGAGTGCGACTCGCACAGGTGAAGAAGCCAAGCGGTCAATGATAGCGTAACGTTCGCTATGCTTGTCCAGGTCTTCCAGAATAGCCACGTCCAGTGGCATCTGCTGGCCTGTTCGTCCGTTAACGACATGGCTGCGGCCATGCGTACGCATTTCTTCTTTTTGCTCCGCTGTAAAGAGATCCAGATTGGTTACGCCATTCCAGGAGATGACACCTGCCACCTGCTCGGGGTGATCCAGTGCATAGACGAGACTTACGCCTGCACCGCGGCTATGGCCAACCAGGTATACAGGAAGTCCAGTGAGTTCAGGTTGTGTAGCCACATATTCCAGTACCAGGGCCAGATCGGAAAGCTCCCGGCTGTAGGTATTCACTGCGAACTTTTCAAGTTCAGAGAATTGCTCCAGATATTCGCCGATACCGTTGTGAGAGAAATTAAAGGTCAGCACATGATGCGTCTGGCTTAGCTGTGCAGCTGCGTAGGGGAACATACCCCAGTCTTTGAAGCCTTTGTATCCGTGAGCCAGAATGATGACACCTTGAGCGGGTTGTTGTGCAGGGAAAAAGTCTCCGCGAATGATCGCATCTACGTCAGTGGGCAATTCAAAAGTTATGGGCATTATTCAGACCTCCTAAGAATTTCAGACGATTCCTGATTCATATTTTAGCATATATGGTAATGCGGATAGGTACTCGCTTCTGATCGCCCCTCCTGCTACAATAGAATACGTGTTCGGAGAGTTACGGATCATGTGATTGAATGGAGATCTTTTACAATGCATGTTCAAAAAGAGCGGTTTTCAGTACCAAGAAGGTGGAACTTTTGAACAACCTCTTACAGTATAAAAGATTAAGCGGGTGAAGCGTTGATGATATATGGCATAGGCAATGATGTGCTGGAGATTGGACGTATGCGGAAGCTGCTGTCCGGTCGCCATGCGGAAGCTTTCATAAAACGAATTTTAACGTCAGCAGAGCGGGAGATCGCAGTTCGTCGAGGGAAGCGGATGACGGAGTTTGTATCCGGTCGATTTGCAGCGAAAGAAGCGGTGTCCAAGGCATTTGGCTGCGGTATTGGTGGCATAATGGGCTTCACTGACATTGAAGTGCTGCCTGATGGGACAGGACGTCCAGTGGCCTCGTTGTCCAGTCAAGCCTGGGAACGTCTGCAGTTGCCATATGATAAGCAATATGACATTCATTTGAGCATTACACATCAGACGGAATTGGCAGCGGCCTTTGCGATCGTGGAGCAGATGGAAAAGTAGTTAGCTTGGTAATAGGAGAGGGCGGAAATATGGGTTTACAGGAACAGAAACAACATTTCAGCGTGAATTTGCTGGACTGGTATATGATCAACCGACGGGATTTGCCGTGGCGGCGCCACAACAATCCGTATTTTACATGGGTATCGGAGATTATGCTTCAGCAGACTCGGGTGGATACGGTAATTCCGTATTTCAATCGTTTTATCGGGAATTTCCCGACCGTACAGGCGTTGGCGGAAGCACCCGAAGAGGATGTGTTGAAAAATTGGGAGGGACTCGGTTATTACTCCCGTGCACGTAATCTTCAGGCAGCCGCGAGACAAGTCATGGAGCTGCACGGAGGCGAGATGCCGCAGGACAAGCCTGCTGTCTTTGCATTAAAAGGGGTTGGCCCCTACACGGCCGGGGCCATTCTCAGCATTGCCTTCAACCAGCCGCAACCTGCGGTAGATGGCAATGTCATGCGGGTACTGTCCCGATACTTCCTCATCGATGAGGACATTATGAAGGGCAGCACCCGGGTGTTGATGGAAGAGCTCGCAGGAGAGCTCATTCCGGAAGGGCGGGCGCGTGATTTCAATCAGGCGCTGATGGAGCTTGGCGCGCTGGTATGTACACCCAAAGCGCCGCACTGCCTGACTTGCCCGGTCATGGAGCAATGTTCCGGCCGTATTGCCGGAAGAGAGCTTACACTGCCGGTCAAGACCAAGGCGAAGCCGCCGCGCCCTGAGCAGCGGCTGGTCGCGATTGTGGAGGGCCGCGGGGATCATCGCGGCCAAGTGCTTGTGCGCCAGCGCCCAGACACGGGCCTATTGGCCCGCATGTGGGAGCTGCCGCATGTGCTCGCGGCGCCCGCCGCAGCCAGCAAGAAGGCGGCGCCGCTGGCGGATGAGCCGGCCATGGCATTGCTGGCCGGCAGTCTATGGGCGGAAGGCTTCGCTGCCCGCCCGGAAGGGCTGGCTACCCATGCGGAGCATGTGTTCAGCCATATTGTCTGGAGCCTGCAGGTGTACAAGTGTACCGAGCAGGACCAGAGCAGTGAGCTTCCGCTAATCGCAGCGGAAGCCAGAGCCGCCTACGATGCACAGGCGGCAACAAGGGAGGGCACAGCCTCATTATCAGCTGTGTCACCTGAGTCAGACATAACGCATTCATCGGAGCCAGGCATGCCTAAGGCGCAGAACATCGCAACATCGCTTAACGAGGGAGAGATGTTGGCACCATCTGATGTTAGTGACCTAGCGCTGAGCACTCCGACACTGACTGGTAAAGGCGATGGCTTGACCTACCGCTGGATCGGACCGGAAGACATGGACAAGATGGCATTCCCTAACATATTTCTGAAGCTGATCGGCAGTTATTTTGCCGGTGCGTTTGATCAAGTGAAGGATTAAATGGGGAAGCTAACGAACCCCAGAGGTCTTATTATGCGGATATACCACAATTATAAATTCTAACGAACCTGAGTGACGTTATCTTAGCCAAATCAACCCAAAAGTGCGCATCAAAGCTCGTATTTGGGGAAATAGCTACTCTGAGATTCGTTAGGTTCGCGATACGATGAAATATGGAGCAATAGCGGGTCCTGGGTTCGTTAGAAACAAAACACCCATTAACTATAGCGATAGCAAAAAGAGAGCCTGATCACGGTCACAACGACCGAATCAGGCTCTCTTTTATGTTAACTGTTGCATACTAAAACAGTCTTATTTTGCAGAAGCGTAACGTTTGTTCACTTCATCCCAGTTGATTACATTCCAGAAAGCGGCGATGTAGTCAGGACGTTTGTTTTGGTAGTTCAGGTAGTAAGCGTGCTCCCATACATCCAGACCCAGAACCGGAGTCAGACCTTCGAAGAGAGGGCTGTCTTGGTTAGGTGTGCTAGTGATGGACAATTTGCCATCTTTGCCAACTACGAGCCAAGCCCAGCCGGAACCGAAACGAGTTGTAGCTGCTTTAGCGAAATCTTCTTTGAATTTATCAAAGCCACCCAGTTCGCTATCGATAGCTGCTGCGATATCGCCTGTAGGAGCGCCGCCGCCGTTAGGTCCGATGATTTCCCAGAACAAGCTGTGGTTAGCATGTCCACCACCATTGTTGCGAACCGCTGTGCGGATGCCTTCTGGTACGCTGTCAAGGTTAGCGATCAGATCTTCCAAACTTTTTTCTTGCAGTTCAGGAGCGCTTTCCAGAGCTGCGTTCAAGTTGGTTACATAAGTATTGTGATGGCGATCGTGGTGGATTTCCATCGTTTTTGCATCGATATGTGGTTCCAGTGCGTCGTTAGCGTAAGGAAGTGCTGGTAATTGAAAAGTCATAATGAAATACCTCCTGAGATTTTAGTTTTTTTTGAAAATAGGTACATATGTAATAATACCCTTGCCACTAATATTAAACCGCATTCGAGCTAATTAAGCAACATTTTTGTTTATTAAGTCCCCCGAGGCGTTGATCTAATGATGGGCCAGAGATAACAAACATATTTTACCCTTTATGCAACTATTTATGTGTTATAAGGCGTTTAAATGGACGAAAAGTTTAACATTCGTATGTAAACGGTTACAATTAAGCGCTTTCAAAAGAAAATGCGTGTTTTATGGAGAAAAGTATGGTTTAATTGACGAAGAAGCGGTATTTTCTCGTTTTTTGTCATTATATGAACATTGGGTTTTTGGTAAAAAGGGATTCCCTTTTTGTAAAAAACCTCATCTAAGCTAACGAAAAGGGAGATTTAAGACATGCACGTTCGTTCCTTTCAGTTGAGTGATGCAAGCCAGATGACGGAGCTTCTCCAGGTTGCACTATCGGAAGAGTGTTATGAGAACACGATGGGCCCGTTTGCCCGTCAATTGTCATGGGATTCTGACCTGATCATGGTTGCGGAAGAAGAGGGAGACCTCGTCGGCGCTTTGATCGGTACGATTGATCACAACCAGGGTTGTATCTACCGTATTGCGGTACATCCAGACTATCGTCGCCGTGGAGTCGGCAAAACACTTGTCGAGGCTATGGAACAGCGGTTCCAGCAGCGTAAAGTCAGCCAAGTATGGGTGGCGGGTGATGAGCACAACAAAGTAGCCATGCCTCTATATGAAGCAATGGGTTACGGTGCCAATCAGATTATGAGCGCTTTCCAGACTCTTAGTATTTTGTCCAAAGCTTAGTTTGCATGTTTAAAAAGAAATAAAAAAAAGATTTTCATTTCATATTAGGCATATCTCTTTAACGTGTAAGAACGTGAGGGATGTGCCTTTCTATTTATATGATTGTTCTTCACGTCATATTCCTCTGGTTTCCTCATTTTCTGAACATGTTTCGGAGTCTCCGAATTCTGTTTAAATTAACGCGATTATCCCGGCTGTATTCACGATAACGAAGGTACTGGTGCTCATAACCAATTGTTTCACTCTCCCAAATGAAGTAGACTGAAAGGGAGTGTGGTCATCAGGTTACAAGTTTAATTCAACTATTTAATAAATGAGGTGTCCCTTTGAATTCCAATCATCATTCAATGGAACATGTGACTTCCGAGCAACGAAATGAACCGTCAAAGCCTGAACAACCGGGAAAATCCTGGGTTGTCGAGCTGTGGGACTGGGTCAAAACGATTGTTGTTGCTTTTGTAATCATGATGCTGCTGAACCTGTTTGTGTTTAATCTGTCAATGGTCAAGGGACAGTCCATGCAGCCGACACTGGTTGAGCGAGATCGCCTTTTCGTCAACAAAATCGTATACCATCTGGGTACTCCTTCCCGATCAGATGTGATCGTACTTCGTGATCCAAGTGAAGGTGTGGAGAAGAAGGATTTTCTGGTGAAACGGATCGTTGGACTTCCGGGAGATACAATTGAAGTTAGGGATCACCATCTATATGTGAACGGTGAGCAACAAGCGGAGACGTACACCGATATTGAGGTGCAGGACCCTGATTTTGGCCCAATCACACTGGAACCGGATCATTTCTTCGTGATGGGGGATAATCGTCATGAAGGCAAAAGTAAGGATAGCCGAGTGTTTGGCAGTATTACATCCGACCAGATTGTAGGCAAGGCTGAATTTATTTTCTGGCCGTTTTCTGAATTGAAGAAATTGTAAAATGCTTACAGGACAACAACTTCAGACTGCATTTTGCGTTAAACCATATAGACTCGTTCCGTTTGAATTCAAATATGTAAGGCATATATAGAAATTAACGCCTGTCCTCTTACCGTGAGGCGGGCGTTCACTATTTACGGAATAAGTGTCGGAAGAAGAGAGGGAAGAGAAATGACGAGCGTACAGACCGGGGCAGCACAGGATGCCTCTGTATGGGAGAGGTTAAAACAGGAGATCAAGGCAGCTGGCCCCGGACTGGGCATTGATGATATCGGATTTGCTTCGGCTGATCCTTTTGTTTCCCTGAAGTCGCTGCTGGAGCAGTCGCGGGATAAAGGGTATGCTTCAGGTTTTGAAGAGCCGGATATTGAAAAAAGGGTGCACCCCGCCTTAAAAGATGGCGAGCCTGCTTCACTCATTGCAATAGCCGTGGCATACCCATCCAAAATGGTGAATCCGCCGAAATCGGAGCCTGGTGCGTATCGAGGTATTTTTGCCCGTTCGGCTTGGGGTCAGGACTATCATCAGGTCCTGCGTGCAGCGATGGACAAGCTGGTAAATTTTATACGTGAACGTGTGCCTGAGGCCATGATCGAAAGCATGGTAGACACCGGAGCACTGGTGGATCGTGCGGTGTCCCAGCGTGCGGGGATTGGTTTTAGCGCCAAAAACTGTGCCATTATATCACCCAAATTTGGTTCATGGATTTTTCTCGGAGAACTGGTAACGAATATTCCTTTTCAACCAGACACACCTGTGACCGAAGACTGCGGTGAATGTACAAAATGTATCGATGCCTGTCCTACAGGAGCATTGGTGGGGCCGGGGCAGTTGAATTCACAGCGTTGTATTTCTTTTGTAACCCAGACGAAAGGGTTCGTGGATGAAGAATTTATGCTGAAAATAGGCAACCGTCTGTACGGTTGTGACACGTGTCAGATCGTATGTCCGAAGAACCGGGGCAAGAACTGGGATCACCATCCCGAATTTCACCCTGATCCGGAGATTGTGAAGCCGTTGTTGCTACCACTACTGGACATTGGTAACCGGGAATTCAAGGAACGTTTCGGTCAGAGTTCCGCCGCTTGGCGGGGCAAGAAGCCGATTCAACGCAACGCCGTTATTGCCCTGGGCAATTTCAAAGACAAAAGTGCTGTACCCAAACTTACAGAAGTATTAAAACGTGATCCGCGCCCCGAGTTGCGGGGAACCGCAGCCTGGGCGTTAAGCAGAATTGGAGGAGAAGACGCCATGAGAGCAATTGGGGAAGCTGCCGCTAACGAACAAGATGGGAACGTACTAAGCATGCTGCAGAAGGCCGAGGAGCGACTGAGTTCGTCCGAGACCTTACCCAAACAGCCACAGGCTGGGCAAGTGAGTGAAAAGCAGCCAGAGGAACAGAACAACGAGAACAATGCTTTACGTGCGTTACAACAGGATTTGAAAATGGAAGCTGGGATTGAACCGGGTAGTGAGCAGTCTGCACAGCCTGACAAACCGGAAGCCGCAGCGTGGAAACCTTCAGCCGTTACGGGTCTTCATGGCAAGCCCGTATACTACGATGAGGTACTGACACCGATTGGTACTCTTACGTTATGCGCGACGGATGAAGGGCTGTGTCATATTGATTTTGGCGCCTTTCACGTACGGGAAGCTCATCTGCAACAATGGGCCCGCATCTGGATTGGCGAGTATCGATATGAGAAGAATGAAGAGAAGCTCAGCGAAGCTGCAAAACAGTTAAAGGAGTATTTTGCAGGGGAGAGAAAAACGTTCGACTTGCAGCTTGAACGGCTTGGAACACCATTCCAGCTACAAGTATGGCAAGTACTGTCCGATATATCTTATGGAGAGGCCTCATCACACCAACAGGTTGCGGAAATCATCGGCAGACCCAAGGCTGTTCGTGCAGTTCTGGACGCCATTAGCAAGAATCCGATTCCGATTATTATTCCCTGTCACCGTATCAGTGGTAAAGACGGTACCCTGGTGGGTTATGTAGGCGGTCTGCAAACCAAGGAGCAATTGCTCGCATTGGAGCAGCTATCGTAAGAGCGGGGGACGTTCATGAAGTATGTAAACGTGGAGAGCGTGGAAGCGGGGGAGCTTCTGGGCAAGACGGTATATTCCAGTAACGGCACGGTATTGCTGTCTGCCGGAGTCCAGCTCACCGTATACATGGTCAATACGCTGAAGCGTATTGGCGTGACCATGTTATACATCCAGGATGAAGCGTATAAAGATGTGGATGCAGAAGACATTCTGGATGAAACCACGAAACGGGCAATAATTAACGAAATGAGTGTCACACTCGAATCCATTCGATCCGGGAAAGACTGGAGTCCGAGAAAGGTTGCCCTCAGTATAGAGAAGTTGCTGAATGATGTACTGAACGGGCGTGAAATGCTTGTGCAGCTCACCGATATTCGTACCAAAGACAATGCACAGTATGTTCATGCGATGAATGTATGTTTGTTGTCTTCGGTCATCGGACTGAATATGGGACTCAATTATAATCAACTGAAGGACCTTGCTGTGGGGGCATTATTGCATGATATTGGCAAAGTGGGGGAACCTCCTGGCAGTGGCTCTGCTGCAAATTCTTCGCTGCACCATACATGGCGTGGATTTGAAGTGATTAAGAACAAACGGGAGTTCAGTCTGTTGGTCGCCCATACGGCCCTGCAACATCATGAGCATGTAGATGGTACAGGCATGCCGAGGGGAATCAAAGGGAGTGACATTCATCTGTTTGCGAGAATCGTTAGTGTGGCTAATATCTATGATAATCTCATTAATGGTTTATCCAAGGACAGTTTGATGCCACATGAGGCCTGTGAAGAGATGATGGCGTTGTCTGGTACGAAGCTGGATCGGGACATTCTGATTGAGTTCAACAAGAGTGTATCCGTGTATCCCAATGGTACAGCGGTACGACTGTCCACCAAAGAGACTGGAGTCATTGTGCGTCAACATCGGGGATTGCCCGGCAGACCTGTAATCAGGGTGGCACGCGGAAGTACGCGTTATTCTCTGGATGTGGTTGAAATCGATCTGGCTCAGCATACAACCGTTTTCATTGAAGCTGTCATGACGTAGCTTGTGTGCGGTTCAACTGGAAAATCCGTTTGCTCAAGGCGTGCGGAAATGCTATGATACTTTCAGGAAATCCGGTCTGTGTCAGGTTTGCAACATGTGCGCTTAACATCATGAAGTGACACGGATTATCAGGCTTTTTAGAATGCATACAGAGGTGTCTAAGAGATGGATATTGTTATACCGATTATTACATTGATTGTTGGTCTGGTCGGGGGATTTTTCATCGGGGTGTTCTACTTGCGTAAACAACTTGAGAAAATGCAAAGCAATCCGGACATGCTTCAGAAAATGGCGAAGCAAATGGGCTACAACCTGAATGGCAAGCAAATGCAGCGTGCCCAGCAGATGATGAAGAATCAGCAGCCAGGAGCGAAAATGCCTCAACCGCAACAGCATCCTGCGCGTAAAAGTTCGGGCCGCCGAAAATAATAGCAGGGAATAACTGCTTAAAGTGCGTGTTCAAAAAGTTGGGTCGGACTTTTTGAACAACCTCTTACAGTAGTGGTTCGAAAGGAGGCGTTTGGCAGTGGCTGGCGTTAAAGATTATTTGAATTCAAAAGTATCCGACAATCGGGAGAAGATCGAGTATCATGTAGAGCAGATCCTGAAATTGATCGGGGAAGATAGTACACGTGAAGGGCTGCTTGAAACGCCTGCACGTGTGACCCGAATGTATGAAGAAATTTTTGGTGGTTATGAAGTAGATCCACGCGATGTGCTCGGTGTTACGTTTGACGAGAATCATGAAGAACTGGTTATCGTTAAGGATATTGTCTACTACAGTCAGTGTGAGCACCATATGGCGCCGTTCTTCGGCAAGGTACACATTGGCTATGTACCAAGCGGCAAGATCGTTGGTCTGAGCAAAATGGCTCGTCTGGTCGAAGCAGTAACACGTCGCCTTCAAGTTCAGGAACGTATTACTTCACAGATTGCTGACATTCTGACAGAGGCCGTTGAACCTCATGGAGTTATGGTCGTTGTGGAAGGCGAGCACTTGTGCATGTGTTCCCGCGGCGTGAAGAAACCGGGAAGCAAGACGGTAACGTCTGCTGTACGTGGTTCTTTCCGTGAGAATCCGGCACAACGTGCGGAGTTCTTGTCTTTGGTGAAAGATTAAGATCAGGTATGTCCACACGCTGGACAAGCCGGATGTGTAAGTTCCTTTGGTTTTGGAAGCAGTAGTTTCTAAGCCATAGGATGTGATATAAATAAGCCGTGTTCCCTGGGAACCGGCTTATTTATATATGTGTTGTCATTCCTATATACTGGATACATATGAATTCGTTAAGCCGGAGGTAATGGAACGATGAGTGTACCTTCCCATTCAGATCAACCGGTTCAGCCGGAAAAGGGACTACAGGCAGATCAACAGGCTACATTGCGTCTGCAAATCTGGGAGACACCACTCATGCGACAAGGGAGTAGTGTACTCGAAGCTTTTGCTTGGGAAGAAGTTATGTGCAGGCGGGTTGGGGCAGGGCATCTACCTGTTGCACATATATGGAGACACCCAGCTGCCTTTGTAGCGGGTCTGCGTGACCGCAGGTTGCCACAGGCTGTAGAAGCGATGGAACAGATTAGAAGCCAAGGTACAGCGGTCTGTGTTCGGCCTTCCGGTGGAGCGGCAGTACCCTTGAACCCAGGGGTAGTTAATGTGTCACTGATTCTGCCTAATCCCGGACATGCCATCAATATTCATGATGATTTCCGGGAGATGGCTTCGATTATTGCCGAGTCGCTAACGCCGTGGTCGAATCAGGCGCAAACTGGTGAGGTTCAGGGTGCTTTTTGCCCGGGAGATTATGATGTCAGTGTAGGTGGCCTAAAATTCTGTGGTATTGCCCAGCGTAGACAAGCAAAGGCGTATATTATTACTGCTTTTATTATTGTGGAAGGTCAGGGAGATCAATTGGCAGCGGCCGTGCGACAATTCTATCAGCATGCAGCAGGCGGGGCGAGTGAAGGATATCCCGATGTTCAGCCTGGCACGATGGCAAGTCTGAAAGAATTGGCAGGTGTACCTTCAGCTGCGGCATATACTGCGGCTTTGGTTCGCACACTGCGCGATCGCTATCCGCAGGCGGAGACCAGCAGGGTGCTTAGCGTTGGTTCTGAAGAAGTACGCGTGACAGCTGAGCAGATGAAGCTGCGCTACGATTAACACTTTTTACTAGGGCTTGGAATTGGTTAATAGAGATGATATGATGTGATTTCGGAAGGAGAGTGTTAGGGTGGACACATTGAGATATACGTATTTATATGAGGTTGTATCAACAGGCGAAAAATCCGAGTTCAGCCAAATGGCAACAAGCAAGGAAGAGGCTGCTGCACTGATCGTTGCACGTATAGCCGATCTGGAGTTTACAGATGAGTCTGATATCAAGCTGGGCGATCTGATCTCCATTAGCAAACAGGTTGGCGACAACTATGTGGCGTGCGAGGGCTGTGCTTCTTAAGTGAACATTTAGAAATAGGAAGTCTCTCAAAATACAAGCAAGTCTCTTTTTACAGGAGGCTTGCTTTTTTGTATACACCAAAAAGAGATATCTTTCAGTCATTCGGCTGGAGATATCTCTTTTTTCTCTAATCGATCTAACCCCAAGCTTAGTAAGGCGGCCACAACAACTTGCGTGCCGTTTCGTAACGCTCCGCAACAGCGGGCCAGTAGACAACGTTCCACCAATCCTCAATATATTTTTTGCGTTCATTCTGATGTTTCAGATAGTAGGCATGTTCCCACACATCCAGTGGCAGGAGCGGTACGATATCGGACTGGGACAGGTTCTGGTGTTTTTCCGCCTGCAAAATCTCCAAACGATGTGCTCTCGGGCTCCAGACAAGCATCGCCCAGCCACTGCCTTCCACTTTATTCGCGGCTTCTGTGAATTGATTCTTAAACGCTTCATAACTTCCGAAATCTCGCTTGATCTGCTCTGCCAGCATACCGGAAGGTTTGCCGCCGCCAGCAGGATTCATAATCGTCCAGAAGATCGTATGCAGGTAGTGGCCAGCCCCGTTGAAGGCGAGTTCACGTTCCCAATGTTTGATGAGTTCAAAATTATTCTTTTTTCGCGATTCCGCCAGCTTCTTCTCTGCTACATTTAATCCGTCCACATAAGATTGATGGTGTTTGTCATGATGGATACGCATCGTCAGCTCATCAATATGTGGCTCCAGCGCATTGTACGCATAGGGAAGAGGGGGCAGTGTGTGCCCTCCAATGGGAACCGGCTTTTCTTTTACGGGAGGTGCTGTAGTGCTGGGTGTGGCTTGTGTTGTTACGGTAGAAGGCGGTTGAACGGTTGCAGATTGGATCTGAGCTGAAGCGGCAGGTGCATTTACATTCCCCTCTGGAGAAGTTGGAGCTTCTGAAGCTTGGCGATGGACGCTTCCGGACCCTGACGTATGAAGCGCATTTTCCAGAAAAAGTGATGGCTCCGAATCCGTTTCACGCAAGATGCCCGGTTGGCCAAGAGTATCCAATACGCCCAGAAAATACTCCGATTCGCGGATAAAATGCAGAATGAGTACTTTGGCAAGCGGAACAGCTTGCACAGCAGCACTTTGTTCCAGAAGAACATACAGCTGTTTGATGAACTCTCTCGATTGCTGCCGAGCTGCCAGCACAAGTTGATCGATACAACGAACCATGTAGGGAGCAGGTGGATGGGTTGCGGGCAATAGTTGTTTTAAAAGCTGATTGGCTACTCGCTCACTGTTTGCAAAGGTAACCTCCCATTCCTCCAGCAGCTTGACGTATGGGGGCTCCAGATCAGGAACCAGGGCACGGATGACGAGTGTATGTTCTTTCTCTTGCTCTTTCCAGAAACGAATTTCCTCCAATGTCCGCAGAGGCAGCAGGTGACCATATCCATACCAGTTCATCTATGTTGAACCTCCTTCAGATGAAATTCATTGCATGCAGACCGTCTGTTCATGCGTCACAAGAGTATATTCCGCGAGCTTGTTGTCCTATGAGTGCAAAAAAAAAGCCCCTGAGGGCTCTGGAAAAAATTCAATGATTAAAATTTGGTTATTGTCCATTATTCGTGTTCTGCACATCGTCACTGCTTGTTTTCGTTACATGACTGAGGAAAGTTGAGACACGACGCAGATATTCCTTTGGATGCTCCCGGAAGATCAACTCATGATGCGCATCCTGGACAATCCATACATCGGAGTACGGATTGGTCTGGTTGGCGGCGAGTTGCTCCGCAATTGGATAAGGTGCCTTCTCGTCCTCTGTACCATGGATGAAGAAAATCGGGAACGGATACTCTTCCTTTTTCACTTCCTGGTATGGAATCTGTTGTAATCCGGTACCATTCAGAACAGGGAACAACAGCTTCATGATCTCCAGTGTAGGCTGACGTGGCAGATCGATCTGGTTGTGAATGTTGTGGTACAGTGTATCTGGCTCCAGCAGGAACGCACTGTCCAGTATCATTGCATCCACTTCCTTCGTAATCAGTCCGGTTTGTAACGCTGTACCGGCACCCATCGAGAAGCCCCAGACAACCAGTTCCTGCGCACCACGTTGCTTGGCGAACTGGATCGCACCGAGCAATTGCTGTGACTCAGCTTTGCCACCTGTGGCTACAGCTTTGTTCACCTGTGAGGCGAAGCCATAATCGAACATGACCACGTTGAACCCAAGTTGATGAGCATAGTGTGCCAGGTCATACATGGGAACCCATGTTTCTTCACGATTGGCACCATAGCCGTGACTGAAAATAATCGTTTTGCTTGCAGCATTGTCAGCAGGTATATACCATCCCTGCATCGTCCGGCTGCCATCTGCTGCCGGGAACGTGATGTCTTCGTACTTCATGTTCTTGGCTTGCATCGGATTGGAGAAGACCGGCGCTACAGTAGGATTGGATAATACCCATGCGATATAACCATGCAGTGCAATAAAACAAAACAGTAGAAAAAATACAACGGAGAGCAGCAGCGCTACGATAATATGTTTGAACCGAATCAGCCTCGGTGATAAGGAAGAGGGCAGATCGGACACTTTTGTTTGCAGCGGGGCTTCGCTCTGGGATGTTGGATACATGAATGCCCCTCCTTTGAAGTTCAGTTGAAGATAACAACGACATGAAAAGAGAATTGCGTCGATTTCAGAGCCTGCTTCAGAGCGATATCTTAATGTAATATATCTTTATCGTATGTTCCAATATAGTCAAAGTCAATTGATTGAGGGCATTTGTTACGCAATTGTTATATAGTTCTTAAGATATATGGGTAACATTACCTTAGTGTGTAAATTACAGGGGATTAAGTCTTATAAAAAGGAAAAATTTACACGTTGGCCTATTTTAATTTTGGCTCTTTTTGGTTTACAGATGAGACCGTTTCTCATATAATTTATGTAACCAAGTTTCATGTGATGAAACATGAGGAGGGCATTATGCCATGGAAGATCGCAAGTTAACCGTCCGGGCTGTGGAACGGGCGCTGGATATATTATTATGTTTTACCACACGCAGTGATCTGGGACTCACCGAAATTGCCAGCCAGATTGGCCTGCACAAAAGTACAGTGCACCGTTTGATGGCTACGCTGGAGGATCGAGGGTTCGTGATCCGCGATGCAGCAACAGAGAAGTACCGACTTGGCATCCGAATCTGGGAGCTGTCAGCTCATATGTCCCGCAGTGATGATCCCGCTATTCTGCTGCTGCCTGCGATGGAGCGACTGAGAGATCGATTGGGGGAGACGGTAAGTCTGTACTTGCGTGATGGGAGTGAAAGGATACGGATTCAAGCTGTGCAAAGTGATCAGGCGATCCGCCGAGTCGCTCCAGTGGGTGTTAGACTCCCGCTGTCTGTGGGCGCTTCCAGCAAAGTTTTGATGGCGTTTGCCACGGACGAGGATCGTGAAGAACTGATGAACGGGCCGGAATGGCCGGTGTTTATTGATCCCGCGGTGTATTTGGCGCAAATGGGAGATATCCGGGATAACGGATATGCGACGAGTTATGAGGAGCGTGAGCCGGGAGCTGCCGCGGTATCTGTACCGATTATGGATCGCCGAGGCAATATTGCAGCTGCTCTCTCGGTCTCAGGGCCTGTCAGCCGACTTTCGCAGGAGACATTGCATGAATACGCACCTGTGTTGAAGGATGCTGCTACGCAGATGGGGCTCATGTTATCCTGATGCTGATGTAAGTTTTTTTCCAAATTGAGTTGGTGTTCTGGAATATAAAGGTTGTTTTTGTGTTCCGGTTGCGCTACTCTGTAATGGACGGCCCATCGGGGTCAGCTTCATTGAATATGAACGGCGGCATGTGTGTGCCGCAACTTGTTAACGTTACTGGGGGAGTCCGAACTGTCCGGACTGAGACGGAATCGCATGAGATTCCGGACCCTTTGCACCTGATCTGGATCATACCAGCGTAGGGAAGTAATCGGCGATATGACCACAACCACCACATGATGTGACCCTTGTAGGGCTCCGTTTAGGAGCCGCATGAAGGTGCATTATTGGTGATGGACATAAAAGTCGGTTCCTTCGGGGACCGGCTTTTTTATATACAGTGAACGGGCGATATAGCACGTACTCCATCGACTTCTTTTTCAATAACCTGCGAAAGTGGGCTTGGATGATGAGAGAGAAGTCACCATAGATCCATGATCTGTGGTAACCTCCGTTCTGTTGTTAACTGTACATGAATAATGTCTCCCTCTGGTCTGGTGTATGATCGCTCTTTCTTCTCTGCGCTCTGTATGATTTGGGACAGGTACGTAAGCGAGCTAATGACGATACCAACCAAACAAGCGATGAACACTGAGGAGGAGACAATCGAACATGAGTACAGGAAATCAAACGGGACAACAAGCGATGGAACAGGAACATAACGGTCAGCAGGTGGAAAAAGAAACAGGAGCGGCCGGACGGGTTCAGCCCTTTCCGGGCAGCCGCAAAGTCTACATTCAGGGCTCACGGTCGGACATTGCTGTACCGGAGCGTGAGATAGCCCTTCATGACACGAATACTCCCCAAGGGGTGGAGCATAACGAACCGCTGCGTGTCTACGATACGAGCGGCCCCATGACCGATCCCGCATTTCATGCGGATATCCGTGCAGGTCTGCCAGCCCTGCGCACCCGTTGGATCACAGAGCGCGGCGATGTTGAAGCTTATCGGGGCCGTACGGTTAAACCGGAGGATAACGGACTGAAGCCCGGAGGGAAGAGAGCCGGCGCCGAAGAGTACCCCGGATTACGTGGCAAACCGCTGCGGGCACAGCCAGGACGCTGTGTGACCCAGATGCACTACGCGAGACAGGGAGTCATTACGGCAGAGATGGAATTCGCCGCCATTCGTGAGGGCGTGGAACCGGAATTTGTACGTCAGGAGCTGGCGAGTGGACGGGCCATTCTGCCATCCAACATCAATCACCCGGAGAGTGAGCCGATGTTGATCGGTCGTCATTTTCACGTGAAGATCAATGCCAACATAGGGAACTCTGCCGTATCCTCTTCCATCGAGGAAGAGGTGGAGAAGATGACTTGGGCAGTACGCTGGGGATCGGATACCGTGATGGATCTGTCCACAGGCAAAAACATTCATACGACCCGGGAATGGATCATTCGTAATTCTCCTGTGCCGATTGGTACGGTACCGCTGTATCAAGCGCTGGAGAAGGTGAATGGCGAAGCGGAGGCGCTGACCTGGGAGTTGTACCGTGACACACTCATAGAGCAGGCAGAGCAAGGCGTGGACTACTTTACGATTCATGCAGGTGTACTGCTGCGTTATATCCCGATGACGGCCAAACGGATGACAGGCATTGTGTCCCGGGGCGGGTCCATTATGGCAGCATGGTGTCTGGCGCATCATCAGGAGAATTTTTTGTACACTCATTTTGAAGAAATCTGCGAGATTATGAAAAGGTATGATGTGGCGTTTTCGCTGGGAGATGGACTTCGTCCAGGCAGTATCTACGATGCCAATGACGAAGCTCAGATGGCAGAACTGGCTACGCTCGGGGAACTGACGCAGATCGCATGGAAGCATGATGTGCAGGTGATGATCGAAGGCCCGGGTCATGTGCCGATGCACAAGATCAAAGAGAATGTGGACTTGCAGATGGAGATATGTAAAGAAGCACCGTTCTACACACTTGGGCCGCTAACAACTGACATTGCGCCAGGATATGATCACATCACGTCTGCCATTGGGGCAGCCATGATTGGCTGGTTTGGCACGTCGATGCTCTGTTATGTTACGCCAAAA
This sequence comes from Paenibacillus sp. FSL K6-4396, assembly GCF_038002525.1. Classification (NCBI taxonomy): domain Bacteria; kingdom Bacillati; phylum Bacillota; class Bacilli; order Caryophanales; family Paenibacillaceae; genus Paenibacillus; species Paenibacillus sp. FSL K6-4396. The sequence goes on from NZ_JBBOCR010000001.1 coordinate 716,577, forward strand.
GAACATTTGGGCCTGCCCAACAAGGATGATGTGCGCGAAGGGGTTATTGCCTACAAGATCGCAGCTCATGCCGCCGATCTGGCGAAAGGCCATCCACGTGCTCAACGCCGCGATGACGCATTGTCCAAAGCGCGGTTCGAGTTCCGTTGGCGTGACCAGTTCAACCTGTCACTGGACCCTGAACGTGCGCTGTCCTACCATGATGAGACGCTGCCAGCAGAAGGGGCCAAAGAAGCTCATTTCTGCTCCATGTGCGGACCGAAGTTCTGTAGCATGCGCATTACGCAGGACATTCGTGCCTTTGCCGCAGACAAAGGATTGTCCGATAATGAGGCTGTAGAAGCGGGCATGCAAGAAAAGGCCGAGGAATATCGGACACGCTCCTAGGCGTCGGTACAGCGCAAGCTGGGCAGTCTGAAATAGAGATAAAGCCGTTTCTCTCTGTCATTGCAGAGAAGAACGGCTTTTTTGGTGCTATGTCATGTATGTATTCTTAACTTACTCAGCCTTTATCAGAATTAGCTTTGTGACTGCATGTGGCCCATATCTTATACAGAATTCCTGCGATAACGAATAAAAGAGCATCACTGAGTCTTGGTGCTCCTCCGTATAGAAATGCGGAACAGGAAAAACCTACTATAAACAGTAAAACAATATAGAGGAATCGCATATTAGTTCACCTCGTTAAATTACTGTCGAGCCAGGCCCAAATTCTTCTCCAAATACGTTGCGAGCAATGCTAGCGGGCTATGGATTGGAATACCGCGATCTATTGCAACCTGTGCAGCGGCGGGAGCCATAGACAGTTGGGCTGCCACTACCGTTTTACCCGGATACTGCTCAGCAATCTGCTGTAATCCTTCACGTACTGCTTCGAGATATCCTTGCTGATCTCCACGCATAATCAATTCAAATGTCCCAGGGATGCATACCGCTTCCGTCTGAGATGTCTTGGCAACGTGTAGTTGCCCATTCTCATTCTCTGGCTGTAATGCCTGATTCAACCGTGCCATCGTGCCTTCAACGGTTGCAGGGTTGGTGAATGCGATTATGTAATCTCCTGTTACTCGCCGCATCTCCTGCAATAACGGATCATCTATGCCGATCACAGGCACAGGGACCTGTGTGGCTTCCTGCTCCAGTACTGTCGCAAACAGGGTACACGTGACCAGAATGGCATCGGCATGACACTTAGCGATCCATTGGAGCGTCTGGGCTACCTTCTCGTGAATGACGACCTCGGAAAAGTCAGCGTCATGTTTAAGGCGGTCCAGACCTGGATCGACGTAATGGACTAATTCAACTTCATAAGGAGCAAGCGTCTCTTCAATTAAGGCAATGTTGGAATAATGAGCGTGAAAACAACCAATGGTGATCATGTGCTAAGTCCCCTTTTACAGTTCGTATATGTCATGGATCTCGTAGATATTTAAAACCATTATAGAAACATGAATGAGGACTGTACAGTTGTTTATTGCTCAACGCCAATAACCGCCCTTCCGCCAAGCTGCGGAAAGACGGTTGATAAGCGGACTCGAATAGGGTCCGGTGTCCATTTTTATCTAAGGGAAGGAGAAGCATTTTTCTTCGCCATTTTTTGCTGTAGAATTTCATGAAAGGATAGACCTTGAGTGTTCTCATTCTCCTTTTTAGGAGCAGTGGTCGCCGTGTTGCGCGGATATTGGTGATGGTACGGGATCATTTGCTGAATAGGCATGCGGATCATCTTGGTTCCTCCTTTGATGCGTTTTTTCGAATTATGTATTTCGACTGGTTACCATGCCAGGTGCGCATATAGGTACATGTGACTTGTTAGACGAAATAGAAGAGTTTAAAGCGTAATTCCAATTGGATTGTAGTGATTTTACCCGGTTTTAAGGAGATGTAAACGTTTTTAGGGAAATTCAGGAGTAAAGGACCTGATATGAGAGGGTGTACATGGGAAGATCGAATCGGTTGTTATGCGAATAGTCCCAATTTTAAGGAAGTCAATGGTACCCGCATATGAGGCATATTATCTGGTTAAATGATGCAAAGCATGCTAACTAACTTGGTACCATGGTCGGGTTGTTTAGGGAGTAATGTAGTTCCGGATATAACAAAAAAGCTGCCGAGTGTACTCGACAGCTTGCGTGATATGAAGAAGGATGCGAACTAACTTTGATTCTGACTGAGATGTATATCGTACTACTTTTATCTACTTTGGCGAACAGCGATGTATATATCCACTTGTACACTTTCGGGATTCAGGCTGCGTTCATCATACAATTCAAAATCCCCGGTGAACGTACGATCGATTTGTTTCTCCCATGCCCACACGGCTCCCCATGCTTCACTAACAACCTCTGCCATTGGCCCTTTTCTGGAAGTGAATACGGCGTAAGTTGCAGGCGGGAGCAGAATGTCGCCCAATCCTTCAGGTAATGATTCCTCCGAACTTACCTCATGCCCTACCAGTATGGTGTACTCTCCGGTTATGCCATCGGTGTAATCCGTGTAACAGCCATAGCGGGCAGCTTCGGGTGCAGGGAGGTGCTCTGAGGCAAAATAATTGTTCCAGAGTCCCTGAATACAGCCTTTGCCACTAATCTCAATGGCATTGGTTGTGCGGGCGGATATGCCGGCCAGGCGTTTGCCCGGAAGGGTGACATAACGAACGGGCTGGGCAGATAACGATTGAGTTGTTGTAACCTGACCTGGTATAGCGGAAGTGACAGAGTTTTCAGCTGGAGATACTTCGTGTTGATCCGTTGTATTCGTGCGCCAACGTTTCAAAAAAGGAAGCTGATTACGCAGCATCGAACGAGCGGATTCCTCATCCATGCCCTCGTCCTTCAGAATGGCGGTGCACATCTCCGTCATGCCTTCCAGTGAAATACCGGGCTGCGCGAACTCGCCCTCTTTGTAACAATAGATACAGTATTCGCGGGTTGTGCTTCCATCTGCTTCCGTTCCGAATTGTGCAGGGGTGGTGAGTGGCATACCGCAGCTTTGACATACCGTAACATTCATCTTTCATTCCTCCTTGGGTATATATGCAACTTCAACCTGAACATATTTGAAGTATACGGGGAGGAACTGGACAACTGTCTGTCAGGTTTGATCGGAGGTTTTATAATTTTGAACAATTTGTTCGGCTATACGGCACACATTATCCCGAATATGCAAGGGTTCCAGGACCTCGACATCCGCCCCAAAGCCCAAGATGAAGCCGTACAGCCAGTTATCTTCTGGAAAAGCGACCTGGCTGATATAATAGCCGTTCCCGTCAGGCAATACATTTTCAATACCGAACCATTCCTCCGCAACATGATGGATACGGGCATGGAATCTCAAGGTAATCCCAATCTGGTTGTCTGGCCTGCTCCATTCCTGCTGCCACGGCCGGTCTTGAAGGTTGATGGATTTTCGTTCATAGTGCTCTGTAGTAAGAGAGACGTCTTTCATACGAACCAGCTTGAACATGCGGAATTCATTTCGTTCATGGCAAAAAGCATACAGATACCACGCGTGCCTCTTCAGCACAAGCGTGTGGGGTTCAACTGTACGATAGGTCTGTGCACCTTCGGCGCTGCAATAGGCAAAATAAATGCATTGTAGTTGATCGATTCCCTGATCAATGACTTTTAATTTTTGTTGCAGCGCTTCAGGGTGCGTCCACGTTGAATGATCCACGATGAATCGGTGCGTGCTGGCCTGAAAATCTTCATTTTTGGCTTCCGGGACGATACTGCTTAGCTTTTCCACCAACAGTTCACGTGCAGCATTTGTATGTGAGGTCGATATACTGCGCAGGGCGGTGACGATGGAAACAAGATCCTTATCGGTTAACAGATTGCGATCCAGACGATACCCTTCCGCTAGGCCGATGCCTCCGCTTGCTCCCTGATAGGTCACGACCGGAATCCCGGCTTGTCCTAATGTGTCGATATCTCTATAGATCGTCCGGATGGAAACTTCAAACATATCGGCCAGGTCTTTGGCCTGTAATCGCCCCCGGTTGATAAGCAGTACAACGATGGCTAACAAACGCTCCAGTTTCATAGCTACCTCTTCCTTTTTTTATTTGTGTTTATATAAATGAGCTATTTCTTTTACACTTGAACGGAGAGGATAGAAAAAACCTGGAGAAGCGAAGCGCTCGCCTAAAAGCTTTCTGGAAGAAAGCTGCTTCGGAAGCATACGCTATCACCGGATTTTCCCCTTTGGAAGATGGAATCAAAAAAATCTGGGGATAACAGCGATTGGAAGGTTATTCTGTCATCGGAGTGAACTGTGTAAAACTTTTGTCCAACTTATATAACATTGCTTTCAATTGTTTATCTGGTACTTATCTGTTAGATTCATAGGTGTTATATTGCCCAGCATCCCATATAGGAGTGAAATAAGCAATGAAGCGAATTACGATTCTGATTGCGGACGATGAGGTAGAGATCGCAGATCTGGTGGCTTTACATTTACAAAAAGAAGGCTATCATACCGTCAAGGCATCTGACGGACAGTCGGCACTACAGGCGATTCAGACACATGCCATTGATTTGGCTGTACTGGACATTATGATGCCGGGTATGGACGGGTACGAGGTGACCCGCAAAATACGGGAGCAGCATCATTTTCCGATCATTTTCCTGAGTGCCAAAACCTCGGATATGGATAAAATTACGGGGCTGGTAATGGGTGCCGATGATTATATGACCAAACCATTTAACCCGATGGAGCTTGTAGCACGCGTGAATTCTCAATTGCGACGCTCATTACAATTCAGCCAGTCCACAGCGGCGGTTCAGCGCTCGATTCTGGAAAAGGGCGGACTTGTCATTATACCTGAACAGCATAGCGTGACGCTTTACGGTAAACCGCTGGAGTTAACACCGAAGGAATTTGATATTTTAGTGTTGCTCGCGAGCAATCCAAAACAGGTCTTCAGTGCAGAAAGCATTTTTGAAAAGGTATGGGGAGAGGCTTATTTCGAAAGTGGCAATACCGTTATGGTACATATTCGGACGCTGCGCAAGAAGCTCGGAGAAGATGTGGACAAGAACAAGTTTATCAAAACGATCTGGGGCGTGGGGTACACGTTCAATGACTAAACGCAGAAGCTTTCGCACAACGATGATTATGCTGCTCGGTCTAAGCATGCTGTCTTCTGGCGCCGTAACATTTATCGTTTACAGGCTCTTGCAGTTGTATTATTCAGGTGTGCGGATGGAAGATCCGCTGGCGGAATATCGAAATATCATGAGAAGTATTGGCGATTTATATGTCTTTATGCTGCTCTTCATCCCGCTTGCGATTTTATTTTTCTACTTGTTTACGAGACCCTATGTCACGTATTTCAAAGAGATTTCCACAGGCATTAATCACTTGGCGAACGGAGACTTTCAGCATCGTGTTCAGATTTCGTCCAAGGATGAATTGGGTTCGATTGCGGAGGGTATGAATATGGCAAGCCAGAAGCTGCGGGAGGCGATGGAACGAGGTGACTTTGCCGAGAACAGCAAAGACCAGCTCATCGTAAACCTTGCGCATGATCTGCGTACACCGTTAACCTCCGTGCTGGGCTATCTGGATCTCCTTATGAAGGATGATCAGCTGACAGAGGAACAGGTTCGGCATTTTACGTCGATTGCATTCACCAAATCACAGCGTCTGGAGAAGCTGATTGATGATTTGTTCGAAATTACCCGCATGAATTATGGCATGCTACCGATCAATAAGGCTCCACTGGATCTTAGTGAATTGCTGAAACAGATGAACGAAGAGCTCTATCCTGTATTTGAAAAGAATCATCTGGTCACCCGGTTAAAAATAGACACTGACCTTACCATCTCCGGTGATGGCGAGTTGCTGGCTCGTGTGTTCGAGAATCTGCTGATTAACGCTGCACGGCACGGCAAGGACGGCATGTACGTGGATATTAACGGATATCGTGATGCAGAACAGGTTATCATTCAGGTGATTAACTATGGCGGACATATTCGTCCAGAGGAATTGCCACATATTTTCGATATGTATTATACCGGAGATCGTGCCAGAACCCCTCAGGAGGGTGGGACAGGCCTCGGCTTATTTATCGCCCGTAATATCGTGGAACAGCATGACGGTACGATTTCAGCCCAGAGTGATGTGGTACGGACGTTATTTGAAGTTCGTTTGCCCCTATTACAATGAGGTTCGACGTCAAATTTAAGAAAAACTTTAAAAATGCCCTGCTTTTCTTTTAACTTGTTTTGTCTATCCTTGATGTATGAGGTAAAAGGAGGAACAAGCATGAAGAAGTGGGGCTTTTTAATATGTATCGTTTTGATCGGATATATCGTTACACAATCACCAGGATGGATTCATCAAAAGGATGAGCTACCTATCGAGATTCAGAATACGCGTGAAAATCCCGCAGGTTATACGGTATCTGTCACGGGAAATATTCAGGATCAGGTACATAAGGGCAATTTGTTACTGGTTAATAAGCAATACCCCGTTCATGAGGAAGGGGTTAAATCGGATATTGTATATGTGGCGGATGAGGATGATCTGCTTCGTGGATATGGAATAATGGATCGGAAAATCATGTTATCCCGGCAGGTGGCACAGGAGTTTCGGAAGATGGTTGAAGCAGCAGGCGAAGAGGGAGTCCGATATTTTCTTGTCAGCAGCGGGTACAGGGACTTTGCGAAGCAGGACGAGCTGTATCAGGGAAAGGGTGAAGACTACGCACTGCCTGCCGGTCACAGTGAGCACAATCTCGGGTTATCCCTGGATGTCGGTTCCACATTGGCTGCCATGAATGAAGCACCAGAGGGGGCCTGGCTGGAGAAGAATGCATGGAAATACGGATTTGTTTTGCGTTATCCGAAGGATAAAGTGCGCATCACGGGAATACAGTATGAACCATGGCACTTTCGATATGTAGGGCTGCCGCACAGTGCTGTCATGTATAAGAATAATCTGGTGCTGGAAGAGTATTTGGATTTGCTAAAAGAGAAAGAGAACATTAATGTGGAGGTAGAGGGTGAGGCGTATCATATTCGCTACTATGGAGCCACCCGAGATACGACCGTTTACATACCTGAGCAAGGCCAAACTGAAATCTCGGGTGATAACATGGATGGCGTAATTGTCACCGTAAAGAAATAACAGGGCAGCACAAAGGAGGAGGAGCAGCAGCATGAAGAACAACAACCAGAAGAAAAACAAACATTACATCCTTTGGATTGCCGTTTTCATTATCTATGTATATCTACTTACGAAGCTGATCCTGTTCAAAGGAAGCCCGGTCGATTTTGGCATCGTGAAGGTTCGACTGATGGCGTTCTTGCAACAACCGGATCTGATCCATACACGAACTGTCAACCTGACGCCATTTCAGGAAATTTCACGAGACTGGAACAGTCTGTCGTTACATCGTCCGGGCACCGCAATCCATCTGGTAGGCAATATATGGGCCTTTATTCCACTGGGCATCTTCATCCCTGTGTTGACGGGCAACAAGTTATTCTCTGGAGTAAAGGTACTCCTGCTGTCCCTGCTGCTCAGTTTGGGTTATGAAGTGACACAGTTGTTGACGGGGATGGGAATATTTGATGTGGATGATCTGATGCTTAATACACTCGGCGGCTTGATTGGATATATTGTTTTCACTATGGCTATGGGTCTGAAAAAGGTGTTGTCGGGAGGAGAATCCCGCGTGACGACGAAAAAGTTAAATTCTAAGGAAAGTCACGTGTAAGGAGGGGAACAACTTGATTATAATAGCTGCAATCTTCATTAGCGCAGGGCTAATGTTTCTCGTGTATCCACACAAGGTAACAGATGCTTCGGAGAAACAGATTACGGAGCGAGTGATCGCGTCGAGATGGATCGGTGGCTCGTTAATAGCTCTGTCATGTTTGTTTCTGATCATGGGTACGATTCAACTGTTAGATCAAGCATCACATCACATTGGGCATTAAAAGGCAGTTGGCCTTGAAGCAACGGAGAACACACATACTGAAAACAAAGGCTCTCCATCACTGTGCAGATTGCACGTTACGGGGAGTTTTTTTGTTGTTTCATAAGGTATCGAATTTAGGATAGGATCAGTGAACTTTGCGAGTAACATCGCAAATGAGGTAGAGTAGAGATGATGCGTTAGTACCTATTCCTTACAAAAAAGGAGGATATACATTGTATTCATTAGCTAAAGAACTAGCAGGAACCATGAAAGCCATTATGCAAATTGAAACCGAAATTGCTGAAGCTACGAATAATCACTACGATAAAGAAGTAGTACGTGATGTAGAACAGAAAAGAACTGATCTGATAAGAGCTTGTACACGTGATGAGTTGCTGGTGATAAAAACAGTCATGAAAGTGGGACAATCGGAGAGAGGATATCGTCATTATTTCGATTCGAATGATGTTGAGATTATTTATCTCCCTGTTGAGTTAAACGAGCATGAGTTGATGCAGAAATATTCCTATTATCTTATACATAAGACTGAACGCGAACTTGCGGATAGCATTGAGTACTATACCGCTGTGTCGGAACAACTAAGAGAAGGTATGGAGATCTTAAAACTTTAACCTGTGATCTGTAAGTTCTAGGAGGCTTGTAAATGTTAATGAAAATTGTTGTATATCACTTTGATGTGTTCTACTATTACGTTCCCAATCAATATGCAGGAAAAATTGGCGAGTGGAGAGGAGAATTTATCGATTTTTTGCAGAGCCTAGAGTATAAGCACCCATTCACCCTGTATATCGAGTCTATTGATCATGAGGGAAATACGGAATATGCTCACTTTATTCGTAGTTACGGGGCGGATGATTTTGTAGACTGGATTAACGTAGAGAAATTAAACTGCAGAGGTATATATCGTATAGCTGAGCCACCTGATGATTCGGAAGTTGGCTTGAAGATTGATTTTTAACTATATCCCGATTATAAAAAGCAAAGCCAAAAAAGCTCCCCGCCACGTGCTGATTGCACGTAATGGGGAGCTTTTTTGTATAACTTCATCGCATTAATGATTTATATCATTAAGCTTTTTTCATCATTTGACGCAATACGGTTTGCAGGATACCGCCGTTATGGTAGTAATCCACGTCAACCATGCTGTCCAGACGAGCGATGACAGGGAATTCGAACTGTGTACCGTCTTCACGAGTTACGGTAACTTTCAACTCTTGTCCTGGCTTCACGTCATTGCTGAGGCCAGTAATGTCGTAAGTTTCACGTCCGTTCAGACCAAGGCTGGACCAGCCGTGACCTTCCTGGAATTGCAATGGCATTACGCCCATGCCGACCAGGTTACTACGGTGAATCCGCTCGAAGCTTTCTGCGATAACGGCTTTGACGCCGAGCAGGAATGTTCCTTTTGCCGCCCAGTCACGGGAGCTTCCTGTACCATACTCTTTACCAGCGATAACGATCAGGTTCTGTCCTTCATCCTGATACTTCATGGAAGCATCGTAGATGGACATTTCTTCGTCTGTTGGCAGGTACTTCGTAATGCCGCCCTCAGTACCCGGAGCCACCTGGTTACGAATACGAATGTTGGCAAACGTACCACGCATCATGACTTCATGGTTACCACGGCGTGAACCGTAGGAGTTGAAGTCTTTGCGCTCTACGCCATGTTCTTTCAGGTACAGTCCAGCCGGGCTGGATGGTGCAATATTACCTGCTGGCGAGATGTGATCCGTTGTTACGGAATCTGCAAGCAATGCCATAACACGTGCAGAACGGATATCTGCGATATCGTTCAACTTGTCGCCAAGCTCTTGGAAGAACGGAGGATTCTGAATGTACGTGGAGTTCGGATCCCACTCGTACAATTCACCTTCCGGTACAGAAATTGAATTCCAACGCTCATTGGCTGTAAATACATTCTCGTACTTGTTGCGGAACATCTGAGCGTTCAGGGAACTTGCGATGGTATCCTTGATTTCCTCGGAAGTAGGCCAGAGGTCTTTCAGGAACACAGGCTCATTGTTCGTATCATAACCGATTGGATCGGTTTCAAAGTCAATATTCACGGTACCCGCAAGTGCATACGCCACAACGAGTGGTGGTGATGCCAGGTAGTTGGCTTTAACCTGTGCATGCACACGGCCTTCAAAGTTACGGTTACCGGACAATACAGCCGCTACGGTCATATCGTTCTCAGCAATAGCTTCGCTCACTTCGTCCGGCAGTGGGCCGGAGTTACCGATGCATGTTGCACAACCGTAGCCAGCAACGTTGAATCCGAGTTTGTCGAGATACGTGATCAGACCTGCTTTTTCCAGGTACTCGGTAACCACAAGGGAACCTGGTGTCAGACTGCTTTTCACATATCCTGGTTTGGTCAGGCCGCGTTCAACTGCTTTTTTCGCCAGTAGTCCCGCTCCAACCATAACACTTGGATTCGAAGTGTTCGTACAACTTGTGATCGCCGCGATCACAACAGCGCCTGCCTTCAGTTCACTGTTGGAACCGTCCGGATGCTTCACAGGTACGGATTGTTCGATTTTCTCATCGCTCAGACCGTAGCCGCCTTTATCTACAGGTGTGCGAATGATGCTGTTGAAGCTTTCTTTCATTTGTGTCAGCTCGATGCGATCCTGTGGACGTTTTGGTCCGGCAAGACTTGGTACAACAGAGCCGAGATCCAGTTCAATCACATCTGTGAATTCAGGATCAACGGTGCTTGAAGTACGGAACATGCCTTGAGCTTTGTAATAAGCTTCAACCAATTCTACCTGCTCGTCAGGACGGCCAGTGTTACGCAGATAGTTCAACGTTTCACTATCAACAGGGAAGAAACCGATTGTTGCGCCATATTCTGGTGCCATGTTGGCTACTGTTGCACGGTCAGCCAGACCGATGTTGGCAAGACCTGGTCCGTAGAATTCTACGAATTTACCAACAACACCTTTTTTACGAAGCAATTGGGTAACGGTGAGTGCAAGATCCGTTGCTGTTGCGCCTTCGCTCAGGCTGCCTGTCAGTTTGAAACCGATAACGTCCGGTGTTACAAAATAAAGCGGTTGGCCCAGCATACCTGCTTCGGCCTCAATACCACCAACACCCCAACCAACAACGCCAAGTCCGTTGATCATGGTGGTGTGGGAGTCTGTACCTACGAGGGAATCCGGGAATACAACGGTTTCGCCGTCCACGGTTTTGGTTGCTGCCACGGAAGCCAGATACTCCAGGTTAACCTGGTGAACGATCCCTGTGGATGGTGGAACGGCACGGAAGTTGTTGAATGCCGTTTGCGCCCAACGCAAGAAGCGGTAACGCTCTTCATTACGCTCAAACTCAACTTTGATATTGTAATCAAGTGCATCGTTGGTACCAAAAGCATCAACCATAACGGAGTGGTCGATAACAAGATCGACGGGTACGAGCGGGTTGATCTGTTTTGGATCGCCGCCTGCTTTTTTCACAGTATCACGCATTGCAGCGAGGTCAACGACAACCGGTACACCGGTGAAATCCTGCAGAACGATACGTGCAGGGATGAATGGAATTTCCTTGTTATTGTCACGGCCATCTGCCCAGCCGGTCAGTTGTTTTACGTGTTCTTCGGTAATAGCACGTCCGTCGAATTGACGAATTGCTGCTTCAAGCAACACTTTAATGGAGAAAGGAAGCCTGGAAAGATCGCCGTGGCCGTTTTCCTGAAGAGCATCGAGACTGTAGTAGCGGTAAGACTTGCCTCCAACCTCAAGACTGCGAGCGGCGGAGAAATGATTCTTTGCTGACATACATGTACCTCCTTGGGATGTGTCGGTGAGATGAAGAAAACGTTCATTTAGGTGAAGAACAGGCCTTCATCGTTCCGTGTTCTTGTTCGTTAGTTTCATCAGATGAAACGTAATTTCATAATCATAACTTTAGTTTTAAGTATACCGTTTTCACCTCCGTACGTAAAGGTCTTTTTGCCTGATCAAGCAAGCTTTTGGAGCGATGAAGGCGTTTTCGTGAAGCGAGCAGGAATAAGATATCTTGTGTACCTGTATTTGCCGAATTTCGAATCTCCCTCCTGAGCCGTGTACATACAACCGAAGACCCTTTCATATGAATAGTAGGAGTTTATATACGCAATGAAATATTCCAGACAGAACTCATGCCAAAGGGGGACATAGGCTTGGAACGGGAATGGAAGAGTGCCTTATATACTTACGTGAACCAGTACAATCGCTGTGAGATCGACTACCGTCCACAGACCAGCGAACGGATCGTTACCGATCCTGACTTTGTGGTGGAACGGGGAGAGCGTATGGCAAGGCTGGACGAATGGTATCGTAAGCGCCGCGCCGTGCCTCTTCGCAGCGAGACCAGCGCCAAGCTTGTGCGCACGCTTATGGATGGTCAGGAAGAAGCGGTGGTGGATGTACAATTGTACAGCAGACTGTTCTACGAGAAGAGCGGGATCACCCACCGGGAGGACCGGATTGAGCGGGAGCGGTTAACCTTTCTGAGGCAGAGTGGTGGATGGATCATTGGACGGGTTGAGCGAGAAGTGCCGGAGCGTCGCCCTGCTGGGGAAGGACGTCCGTTTCAACAAGCTGATTTTGTACAGGCGATGAATCGGCCGCTGCTGAATCGGGAAGTGTTGGGTCAAGGAAGAAGCTCACGGCAACAGTCATATCGCAGAGATCTGGCAGTTGCCTATGCAGATCGGTGGTGGAATGCGGGCAATCCGGCATTTGAGGAATTTGATGTGGATTGTACCAATTACGTGTCCCAATGTCTCTTTGCAGGGGGCGCACCCATCCACTATACTGGTAGAAGAGAAGCCGGCTGGTGGTATAAAGGGTATGTGAACGGCTCCGAAATGTGGAGTTACAGTTGGGCAGTTTCCAACAGTCTGGAGCGTTATTTGTCAGGCAGCAGCTGGGGTCTGACCGCGACAGAAGTGGAGCGTCCTGAGCAGCTGATGCTCGGCGATGTTATTCTCTACGATTGGGATGGAGATGGACGATTTCAGCACAGCACCGTTGTGACCGCGTTTGATGCGGGCGGTATGCCGCTTGTTAACGCACATACGGTTAGCAGCCGTCACCGATTTTGGGATTACCGGGATTCTTACGCTTGGACGGAGCGGACGGTATACCGGCTTTTTCATATTGCAGATGAGTTTTGATGACGAAAGATTTTCGGGATGCGGTGACGCAGACATTCAGTTCCGTGTAAAATAAGATCAGATAACGCAAGCAGAATAACAAGGGTGCTGAGCATGCAAACATGACAGCATCAGGCACAGATAATCGGAGGGTACACATGAGTATGGATAAATTAAAAGTAGGCGTCGTGTACGGCGGAAAATCGGGCGAGCATGAGGTGTCGCTGCAAACGGCGTTTGCTGTAACAAACGCATTTGATTATGAAAAGTATGAACTGGTTCCTTTTTATATCTCCAAGCAGGGGACATGGAAAAAAGGACCTGTCATGCATGCGCCGTTCGCGCAGATTGAAGATCTGAAGCTGGAACAATTGGCGGGTGGAACGCAGGATGCGCTGAACGCCCTGTTTGGCCGTTTGTATGGCGGAGCAGAAGCGCTGGATGTGATGTTCCCTCTGCTGCATGGTACGTTTGGAGAGGATGGCACCATTCAGGGCATGTTCGAGATGGCGGATATGCCATATGTAGGTGCAGGTGTACTCGCTTCGGCAGGCGGCATGGACAAAGTGGTCATGAAAAAGCTGTTTGCACAGGCTGGCATTGACCAATGTGCCTTTACGTATTTTAACGCGACACAATGGAAGCAGACTGAGCACGAAATGATCGTACAGGTCGAAGATCAGCTGGGGTATCCTTGTTTTATCAAACCGGCCAATCTGGGCTCCAGTGTAGGCATCTCCAAAGCACGTAACCGCGATGAATTGAAGACAGCTGTTGAGTTCGCACTTCGGTATGATACGAAGGTTGTCATTGAGGAGTTCGTTGAAGCACGCGAGGTTGAAGTCAGTGTCCTCGGCAATGACGAGCCCATGGCTTCCGTTCCAGGTGAGATCGTATCCTCCGGTGAGTATTATGACTATGCAGCCAAGTATATTGATGGTCAATCACAGATGCTGATTCCAGCTCCACTGGACCCAGAGGCCGCAGATCGCATTCGCGAGGCAGCTTTGCAGGCGTTCCGTGCGATTGAAGGTAACGGCATTTCACGTGCGGACTTCTTCATTCGGAAAAATGACGGCGCTTTGCTTATTAATGAAGTCAACACCATGCCTGGTTTCACACCGTACAGCATGTATCCACTTCTTTGGCGTGAGACAGGTGTATCGTATGCCGAATTGCTGGATCGCATGATTGAGCTGGCACTGGAGCGTTACAACCGTAAGCAGGCACTGAATTACGAGAACGGCGTACAGGCGTAGCCTGCGACCACAAGATCAGGAGGGATATGCATGGGATTTCAGACTGAATTCAATTCCGTATGCAAGTTCAAGAATGAGCAGGAGCTGTTCGAACTGCTTGAATACGGACGCGGCAAAATGGTCAAACAGGGCTTCCGGGTATTTCCTACCGGCCAGAAAGTGATTGCATACACACCGGATAACGTGGCTGTAGCCATCGTCAAGATCGTGGTTTCCATTGCGGAGATCAACTTCCAGGGGCAAGAGGTAACTGAGGTGGAGATGCAACTCATCCGCAAATTGACTGAGGAAGAATCACGCATTCAGACTGCCCTTGCGGATGAGATGTTCTTTGGAGAGCAAGCACAGGAATAGTTGTTGACTGTAAGTGCGGGTCGGAAGGACGGATTTGCCAGAATACGATTATGGTCACTCTTTTAGGGTAAAACTTGGTTATATACGTGACGGTACATCCTGACGGCTGAATATGCCGTGCGGGTTCTCCGCCCTAATAGAGAGGAAGAGATTCATGCTCGTACGCTTTGGTTACGTGGCAATGTCCGTGCTTATAGAGAACGCCTCGCCTTCCCGGACCATGACCATGTCGAGTTTTAACAAAATCGATGACAGGGAAGCAGCGATCCGCAAGCTCGAACGGATTGCAGCCGAGAACCTGCACAATACATTACGTTTGCTCAGGCACAACAAGGGTAGCCATATTCATGTATATCGCTTCTCTTCCAAATTGATTCCACTGGCAACACACGAAGACCTGAATGACTGGGACCCGTTCCCGGCACTGAAGCAGGACTTTGCTGCCATTGGTGATTTTGTGAAGGAAAATCATATGCGTGTGTCCTTTCATCCGGATCATTTTACCGTACTTAGTACCCCCCGCGAGCAAGTTCTGCGCAACTCGATTCGCGATCTTCGTCATCATGTTCGGATGCTGGATGCCATGGGGCTGAATGCCACTGCCAAGAACAATATACATATTGGTGGTGCATACGGGGACAAGCCTTCGGCGGCGCTTCGTTTTGAAGAAAACTTTTTGAAGCTGGATCGGGACATTCAGGAGCGGCTCACACTCGAAAATGATGACAAAACGTTCAATGCGCCTGAGACACTTGCCGTGTGCCAGCGCTTGGGATTGCCCATGGTACTGGATATCCATCACCATTGGGTGAACAACGAAGGAGAACAGGCATGGGATCTGTGGCCTGATATTCTAAAGACCTGGCAGTCACCGCTTGCCCAGGCAGATTCACCGGCTGATCAGCCATTGCCACCCAAAATCCATGTCTCCAGTCCAAAGAGTGAGAAGGATCTGCGAGGTCACGCCGATGGTGTAGAGGTAGAGCCTGTGCTCGACTTCTTGCGTCATATCGCAACAGATACCCCAAGGATTGACGTGATGATCGAGGCTAAACGCAAGGATGAGGCACTTGTACAACTGATGCAGAAGCTGGCATTCTATCACGAAGAGGGTGTGGAGTGGGTGGACGAGTCTACCGTCATCATTCATCCGTAGTGCCAAAAGGGGCCTGGGCAACGAGAAACTTTACGACCTGTGGGGCGTATACTTTTAACAAGTATTTCAACTTTTCGTAGATTGATATAGAAAGTAGAGTGAACGCTTTGAATGAGAAGGAAAAGACACCTTATGTCGTGACAAGCAAAAGCTATACTGCCGTTGCCATTAATGCAGCTTCCAAAGCTGGCGAATGGATCAAAAGCCGTCTTGGGACGGTAGCTGAACTTGGCACCAAATATTCACCCCAAGATCTGGTGACCGAAGTGGATAAAGGAGCGGAACAGATGATCCGCCGCCTGATTCTTACGCATTTTCCCCACCATGCCATTCTGGGTGAAGAAGGCGTAGAACCGGGACCGGAAGCTTCGGCAAAAGCACTGAAAGAGGCCGAGGAAGAAGAGTTCCTGTGGATTGTTGATCCTGTGGACGGAACGACGAACTTTGTACACGGATTCCCGTTTTATTCGGTGTCCATCGCATTGGCTCACAATGGTGAAGTCATTGTTGGCGTGATCTACGACCCTTCCCGTGATGAAATGTTTGTTGCGGAAAAAGGGAAAGGGGCATATGTTCACGGAAACCGGATGCTTGTATCTGGTGAACAAGAACTGGCTCAGAGCCTGATTGCGGTTGGATTCCCGGCAGACACAACCTTTGCGTTGCCACTGAACATGGCCGCTGTGCAGGCGCTTGCTCCGCAAGTCCGTAACTTGCGTGCAGGCGGATCTGCCGCTCTTCATCTGGCATATGTTGCCGCAGGACGCCTCAGCGCCTACACCGAAGTTGGATTGAAACCGTGGGATATTGCCGCAGGTGCGCTGCTGGTTGAAGAATCCGGCGGCAAGGTGACCGATACCATCGGAACACCTTACCAACTGTCTGTGAATCATGTCGTTGCCAGCAATGGCAAAATCCATGATGCATTAACAGATGTGTTGAAGGAAGCGAAGGCTACCGGGTTGGAGTGAGTTAGTTCAACTCATCGATGCTTTAATACGCATGTATGACTTTAATTAAAGGAGCGAAAACAATGGATGAATCCAAAGAACTGGAACGACGGCTCAGTGATATGCTGACGGAAGGGGACATGGAAGAGTCCGGCAACACCGATCAGCGTGAACGCCAGCTGATTCCTCCCAAATATGAAGTGCGAATCCAGACAGAACGTGATCCGATTGTCGAGGAAACGTTAAAGTACCGGAAGATGGCACGCGAAGTGGATGATCGTTATGATCGATATCTGGAGCGAGCTGCCGGGAACAAACCGGAGAGCGACAAGGGTCATTCAAATTCTGAGGACTCGAATAAGCCGCAATCTTAACTAATCAGTGAACGTCATAGCTGAGCTTAACCAGTAACAGGCTCCCCTTTAGGGGGTCTGTTATTTCATGTGTGTTCTCAGCAGAGAGGACAACGCATACTTTAAAATGATAGAATAGAGTAACACGAACCTATGTCATTGGAATGACCGATGTACTATATATTAGTGAGGTTGTTCAAAAAGTCCGCTTTTGATTACGAAGGATGCCTAGCTTCATCCCATCTTCTCGGTACTGAAAACCGCCCTTTTTGAACACATATATTAGTGTAAGTTATTATAGATTTGCGAGAAGGAGTGTTACCTGAATGAAGCGTAAACGTATATGGGAAAATACAGCTGCCGGTTTAACGGTAAGCATGTTGGCAGGAATGTTGCTCTTCACATCTTCTGCATTGCCTGCACACGCGGCTGACACCAAAAATGGTGTATTGCCAGCGGGTACAAACGGGACTTCGCTGACAGCGAAGAAAGATGCAGTAGCCGTAACGAAGGAGTTCCGCATCGTCACATTGGGAGATTCCATAACGGTAGGTTATGAGCCCAACACAAAAGAATTGCCTTATGGTTATGTAGAACGTTTGCATGAGCAAGGTTTGCTGCATGGACGTACACAGGTGGACAACTACGGGATCGCCGGATTGAAAACCAGTGGCCTGAAAAACTTTACTACTGCAATTAAGGATGGAAAAACGCTGACTTCAGAAGCCATTCAACCAACTCTTCCTGATCCAAGAGCGGGACAGATCGGAGCCAATACTGCTGCAATCCGTGAGAGCGTAGCACAGGCCAATCTGGTTGCAATTACCATTGGGGGAAATGATGTATCTGAGCTTCTCGGTACAGCCGACAAACTGAGTGATCAGGAACTGCAAGCGAAGGTAAAAGAATTACTCGCAACATATACAGCCAATGTTAGTGCAACGATTAATGATATCCATGAAATTAATCCGACAGCTACAATTGTCATCGCTGATCAGTATCAACCGATGCCGGAAGTAGCAGGCAAGGCACTCTACGCCAAACTGATGGAGGCATCCCAAGGTTTCACACAGACCATTGATGGCATTGCAGCACAATTCACTGCTCAGGGTACCGATGTCAAAGTCGCACACGTGGCCAAGGAGTTTGTTGGTGGTGAAGGCACGATGACACATATGATCAAAGATCGTGATTTCCACCCGAACCAATTTGGATATGCGGCCATTGCCGAAGTATTTGCCAAAACGATCTGGGGCGACTACACCAAGCTGACTGCACCTGCCACAGGTGAACCAATGAATATTATCGTGAGTGGCAAAACATTGAATACACCGTACAAACCGATTATCCGTAACGGCAAAAACTTTGTGGCGATCCAAGATATCGTGAACGCTGTTGGCGCTACTACGGTATGGGATAACAAAACTTCAACCGCAACCATTACATATGGAGACCGAAAGGTTGCTGTGAAGATTGGTGCCAATGCGGTGAAGGTAAATGGATCATCGGTTACTGTGGATACACCTGCATTCCTGAATAAGGTAGGCAAAGAGTCCAAAACATATGTACCACTTGCCATGGTGGCTGAAGGTCTTGGCTTTGATGTGCAATATGTAGCGAAGCTGAAAACTGTTTTTGTTAATCCGTAAATTGTATTTCATGCTTCAACATGATGTTATTCAACAGCCAGAATACCTTGATCTGTTCAAGGTATTCTGGCTGTTTTGTGTTCTTTTTGAGTTGCTGACACAGATGTATACCTTCTCTAATGACCTAAAATGTTGCATAAATATATCTTGTCAGATGACCAATGGATGTGTAAATATGAAAATAACTTACAATAAAACCACTAATGCATAGGATGACAGGCACCCCTCGCAAGCCAAAGGAGCGCTTAGGATGAACAAAATTAAGAACGCTTTCACAACACTGCCGATTCATCACAAAACGATTCTTCTCATCGGACTTTTGATGTTGATCAGCTTTACGTTTTATGCGTCCGTACTCCGATATGTGTTCAGTATCTATGACCGCCAGATCTATGAGAAATCCTCGCAGGTCCTCAATATGTCCTCGGTAGGTATTGAGAATCAACTACGTGAAGTTTCCAATCTCTCCTTCAAGGTGATGTCAGACGAGCCGCTCCAACAATATTTGCTTCAACTTGAAAAGGCCGAGACGGGATATGAGAGAAATGGTCTGCGCAAGAAAATTACCAATCGATTGGTTGCTTATGCGGGTTCTGAGAAATACGTCTATTCTATGCTATTTATCGATAATGATAATAACGTTATGGCCGCAGGGAACCGGGAAGGAATTTCGGAGACAAAACAGAAGGAACTGGTAGCACTGGGAGACCGATATTCGGGGTCCAATGTGTGGCATACCAGCGGGGATAAACAAGCTAGGCTTTTATCCGTCCGACAGGTAAAATCTTTTACGGGCGGAGCATTTACGCTCGAAAAGCTCGGCACACTGATCATCCGCGTACGGCTCGACCGAATTGTACAGGACCAGATGCAAGAACCGGCTGAGGACTCCCAATTACTCATTACGGATGGAAAAGAAGTGATCTATCCAACAGAATCGTCGGTCAGTGAAGCCGAGATTGAGTCTGAACTGAAGCGCACCCAGCCCTATGGGATTGCCATGTTGGAGCAGGGGAGACACTTTGTAGCTCGTGCTCATTCTTCCTATACGGATTGGACCTATTTGTACACAACCCCGTTTGACCAGATGTTTAAACAGATCCAGTTTGTCAAACAGTTGGTCACGGTCATCTTCATCATGATTTTTCTGGCGGCGCTTATCATTGGAGCGAGATTCTCTCGCAGTATTACCCATCCAATTGCGCAGTTGATCAAAAAGATGCGTAATATCGAAAAAGGAGATCTGGATAAGTTGGAGGAGGCAGCACTTGGCAATGTTCCGATATCTCCACAGAATGAGGTTGGGCTGCTGCATCGCACATTCAAGATGATGCTTCAACGGATACGTGAATTGATTGATGAGAATTATGCCAAGCAACTGGTGATTCGTGAGACTGAGTTGAAAGCGCTTCAGGCGCAGATTAATCCACATTTTCTATACAACACGCTGGAATCGATTAACTGGCTGGCTAAAGTACAGAAGCAACGACAGATCTCGGAAATGGTTGAGGCTCTCGGATTCCTGCTGCGTAGCTCTGTGAATATGTCCGAGAAGTGGATTACGCTGGAAAGAGAGCTGGACATTGTCCGCAGTTACGTGACGATTCAGCGCACTCGTTTTGAGGAAAGACTGGATTTCGACATGGAAATTGCCCCAGAGGTAGGAACGGCGCGGATACCGAAGTTAACATTACAGCCTTTGGTGGAGAACGCCATACATTATGCACTTGAACCAAGCATTGACCCTTGCCGGATCCGTATTCGGGCGAGAGCAGATGGAGATAAGGTGATTATTGAAGTCGAGGACGACGGTCCGGGGATGACACCGGAATTCCTGGAACAACTACACGAAGGACGTATTCAGACAAGAGGACAGGGCATTGGGTTATCTAACATCCAGGAACGAATCAGACTGACCTTCGGCGATGAAGGTGGAATGGTGATGAGCAGCAAGCCCGGATCAGGAACTGTAGTATCGATCAGCATACCTTGGATCAGAGAGGACGATGACGATGTACAAAGTGATGCTCGTAGATGATGAACGTGTCATTCTGGAGGGGATTTCCCAAGTGGTCGATTGGGCCGCGGCAGGTACGGAATTGGTGGATACGGCGAGGAACGGGATCGAAGCATTGGATAAAATTGGACAGTCGAGGCCCGATATTATCATTACGGATATTTCCATGCCGGGTCTGGATGGTCTCGGACTCATAGAGAAAGCATCTGAAGCATACCCGGGTGTACGTTTCATTATGTTATCCGGCTATAAGGAGTTCGAGTATGCCCGCAGAGCGATGCAATATGGTGTGAAGCATTATTTGCTCAAGCCCTGTAACGAGAATCAGATCCATGATGCATTAACTGAACTGTTGCAGGAACATCAGGATGCCCAGGTGAAGGAGCATGTTGCAGGGGAGATGAAACAGCGATTGCAGCGAGTCCTTCCACATGTGAAGGAGCAATTTCTGCTGGAGTTCATGACCAACCGCACCTATGGGCCGGTTGATCTGGAGTATTATCAGGAGCTGTTTGATCTGGAGCTTGAAGAGAACGCAGTTCGGTTACTGTTGTTCCGAATTGTAGATGAACATGATTACAGCCACTTATTTGCGATCAAAAACATTGCCAGTGACCTGCTCCCACATGTCCTGTTAAGCACAACCATTGAAGGTAAACTCCTCATTCTGCTCGCGGATTCAGCTGATCCGGCTGGACTGAAAGAAAGTATTGAAGAGGTTCGGGCTGCATTTACCAGACTATATAAATTGGAAGTGACCGCTGCGCTGAGTGAAGCAGATCGAATGATTCAGTCCCGGCGGTTGTTTCGTGAGGCGTTGCAGTATCTGAACCATCGCTTCTTTATCGGTGAAGGCAAGCTGATTACGAAGAATGATCTGGTATTGGCGGGAGAATGCGACGGATTGCATGTAGAACAGGATGCCGAGCAACTGTGTCAGTTGATCAAATCGGGAAATACCGAGGAAACAGCGGTAGAGGTGGAGCGTCTGTTTGATCTACTATCACGTCAGCAGCTGGAAATCGAGGTGACTCGCTCTTATGTAGTGCAGCTCTACTCGGCGATGGTTCATGTTTGTCCACCTGAGGAGGCAACGGAATTCACCCAGCGTATGGCAGAATTGCCTCATATCGATACGTTATCCGGTTTGAAATCTTTTGTTGCAAGCAGTACAGCCCGATTAACTTCCGGTTATTACAAAAACCATATCAGCCGCCAGTCTTCAGCCGTGGAGAAGATGATGGATATCGTGGATCGTCATTATGGAGAGGCGGATCTCTCACTCAATGGAGTTGCTCATCAAATGTTGTATATGAATCCGGATTATTTGGGTAAGATTTTCAAAAAAGTCACAGGCGAGAATTTTTCCAACTACGTGAATCGTCTGCGCATTGAACGCGCATGTGACCATATTCGCAGAGGCGGGGATGTGAAAGTATTTGAGCTTGCTGAATTGTTCGGATTCGGCGGGAATTCACAATATTTCAGTCAGGTGTTCAAAAAGTGGACTGGGATGACACCTACGGAATTCCGTAGGATCGGCATATAACAATGGACTACCAATCATGTAATTCATGTCTGAGGAGGACGAACAGCGACGAGAGGAGGCTGTTGTCCTCCTCTGTTTTTTGAACCAACTAGACGGTTTTGTGTATTCAACTATGGTCGTACATTTGCGAAAATGACATTAACAAGTTTGTGAAAGCGTTATCAGAAATAAAAGGATAACTCGTTCACACAACCATATCAACATAAAAGGGGAGATTGGCATGGTGAAAAAGGCAATATTCCTGATGATGGCTGCTTTGCTCGTGTTTACAGCGGCATGTAGCTCAGGTGGAGGAACTGAAGGAGCATCTGGAGATGACTCAGTTACCCTGCGGATCGCTTGGTGGGGCTCGGATGCAAGGCATGAATATACACAGAAGGTCATCGACCTGTACAAATCGAAAAACCCGAATGTCAAAATCGACGTGGAATATGCTTCATTTGATGACTACTGGAAAAAGCTCGCACCACAAGCAGCGGCAAATCAGTTGCCTGACATCGTTCAGATGGATATTTCCTACATCAGTCAATATGCACAAAATGGTCAGCTTGAGGATCTAGCGCCTTATCTTGGCAACCAGATCAAAGTGGACGATGTGTCCGAGAATGTTATCAGCACAGGTGTAATTAACGGTAAACAATACGGTGTACCTGCCGGTGTTAACGTTCTGGGCTTCCAATATGATCCGGCATTGCTTAAAAAAGCAGGCGCAGATGCAATTCCTGACAATATGACTTGGGAGTCGTACGAAGCACTCGGTAAACAAGCCGCAGATAAAGGTCTGTATCTGGATGGAGGCGTAGCTCCGGATATTTTCTTCCATTACTTCCTACGTACCAAAGGGTTGTCGCTATACAATGCGGAAGGCACAGGTCTTGGTTATGATGATGACCAATTGTTTGTTGAATTCTTCGGACTTATGCGCCGCATGATTGAACAGGGCGCAGCACCTACACCGGATGTAGCCAACCAAACCAAAGGCATTATTGAGGAATCGGATCTCGTGAAGGAAAAAGGAATTGGCGTATGGCAGTGGTCCAACCAGTTCGTAGCCTTGCAACAGGTAGCGAACCGTCCGCTCGAAATCGCCCCAATGCCAGGACCGGATATGGAAAAAGGACTATATATGCAACCAAGTATGTATTGGGGTGTAACGTCCAACTCCAAAGTGAAGGAAGAAGCGGCTAAATTCATTGATTTCTGGGTGAATGACGTGGAAGCCAACAAACTGATCAAAGGTGAGCGTGGTGTACCAATCTCCGGAGCAATCAAAGAAGCTATCGCACCTGAGCTGAGTGACGCCACGAAACAAGTCTTTGAATTCGTAGCAGCCATGGAGCCTAAGGCTTCACCAATGAGTTCTCCGCCACCGGTTGGTTCACCTGAAGTAATCTCTTCCCTAGCAGATGTGGTTGAAGAGTTGAACTTTGGCAAAATTACACCTGAACAAGCAGCAGAGACATTCCGCAAGAACGCCGAATCTGTTCTTGCGAACAATAAATAACAGTTGAATGATGGCTTGCTCATCCTACTTCAGGGATGGTCGGGAATGGGGCTACTCGCAAATGCGAGGGCCTTTCCCCGTCCAGATGACCGAAGCCAGGATGAGGGAGCAAGCTGATCCATGAAGGAGGTTCGTTCCATTGAGGCAGTATTCGTCGTTACGTAGAAACTTAACTGGATATGCGTTCATAAGCCCGTTTATTATTGGATTCCTGGGCTTCACACTCATCCCCATGTTTGTGTCCTTATATATGTCGTTCACGAGTTATAATTTGTTCACTTCTCCACGGTGGATTGGGCTTGATAACTACACCAAAATGTTTTTTGATGACCCGAAATATTGGAATTCGGTTAAAGTGACGTTTCTGTATGTATTCATTGGGGTACCGTTAAGATTGATCTTTGCCCTCTTCGTAGCGATGGTCCTGAACACTGGCTCTCGTATGATTGGAACGTACCGGACGTTGTATTACCTGCCATCCATTATCGGTGGTAGTGTGGCCGTATCCATTATGTGGCGTAACCTCTTCAGTAATGAGGGTGTTATCAACAGTGCTCTAACGGCAATCGGGATTGGGCCTATAAGCTGGTTTGGTGACCCGAATGCATCCTTGGTTATGCTCATCTCACTGTCTGTGTGGCAGTTTGGTTCGTCCATGCTGATCTTCCTGGCTGGTCTCAAAAATATCCCTACTGAGATGTACGAGGCAGCAGGTGTGGATGGCGCGAACCCTATACGGAAATTTTTCAGCATCACCTTGCCACTACTTAGCCCGATCGTCCTGTTCAATATGATTATGCAGACGATTGGTGCATTCATGACGTTTGTACCTGCCTATATTATCTCCAAAGGCGAAGGTGGTCCAATGGACGGTACGATGCTGTACTCCCTGTATCTGTTCCGTCAGGCGTTTATGTTTAACAACATGGGTTATGCTTCGGCAATGGCCTGGATCATGCTAATCATGATCGGTATACTCACGGTAGCTGTGTTCCTGACATCCAAGTACTGGGTGTTCTACGAATCTGAAGGAGGGAAGTAACGATGGTTTGGAGAAATGTAAAATGGCCCATTTATCACCTGTTCGTTGCAGCTCTTGCCCTCCTGATGCTCTATCCCGTCCTATGGATGCTATTTAGTTCATTCAAGGAAAGCCGTACGATTTTTGTCACAGCGGATACCCTGTTTCCTGCGGAGTGGATCTGGAGCAACTATGTGGATGGCTGGAAAGGCACAGCTGGAAGACCGTTTATGGATTACATCACCAACTCACTTGTAATCGTGGTTATTTCCACGATCGGTGCCGTAATATCGTCATCGCTGATCGCTTTTGGTTTTGCCAGACTTAACTTCAAGGGACGCACGTTCTGGTTCTCCTTAATGATGTTGACGCTGATGCTGCCACATGATGTGGTATTGGTTCCTCAGTACATCATTTTCACGAAGCTCGGCTGGCTGAACACTATCTTGCCAATCGTTGTACCTACATTTTTCGGAATGCCATTTTTCATCTTCCTGATGGTACAGTTCATTCGAACGATTCCGAAGGAGCTGGATGAGGCTGCAACCATCGATGGGTGTAACAAGTTCAGACTGTATATTCAGATTATTATGCCGCTGATCAAGTCTTCTCTGGCGACTGCAGCCATCTTCTCCTTCTATTGGAGATGGGAGGATCTGCTCGGTCCGGTATTGTACCTGAACTCGCCTGATAAATACACCGTGTCGATGGCGCTGAAAATGTTCCTGGATAGCGAATCTGCTTCCAACTGGGGCGCAATGTTCGCGATGTCCATCGTCAGTCTGGTTCCGGTTGTAGCTGTGTTCTTCATCTTCCAAAAACAAATTGTTCAAGGGATGAGCACCAGCGGATTGAAAGGATAAGCCAGATTACTGTATCTTCGTATCTTCGCCCGAATGAACGTTTACGAAAGTTAACCAAGGAGGGTATCGCTTTTGAATAAAGCTCAAGGTAGTCAGGCCGTTGCCATGGAGGCAGCGGCAGAGGGCCAGGCAGTTTCCGTGACCAGCTGGAAGTTTAACTTTGGACCGGACTCGGGAAGAGCAGATGAGACAGGGGATTATCTGAAAGTAACTGCAACAACCGCATATGAGGAACGCGGAGGATACGGATTCGAAGCAGGATCTCTGGTGTATGAGAAACAACGCATTAGTGATGACGATGTGTCGGATCCCACGAAACAACATCATAACCATCCGGGGCAGACAACCATGTCTGCCCGATTGCGTTCGGGCTTCTGTATTCCACTTAAAGCATCCTTCATCGTGGATGTTCCCGATGGAACCTATCAAGTTTCACTTGTTGCAGGTGATGAATTGGCTGAGACAGTGACCCGTGTGAAAGCTGGTGAGGGCAGGCTTGTACTGCCAACCATTCGTACACTTCCCGGGCAATTTGCAGAGATGCGATTCTCGGTCGTTGTTCGCGGCGGCAGACTTCGTCTGTCATTCTCCGGTCCTGCACCGAGAATTAATGCTTTGGAGATTACTCTTGCGAATCAGACCATGACCGTATTTCTTGCCGGGGATTCAACCGTAACAGATCAGCCGGAAAGTGGATATCCGTATTGCGGTTGGGGCCAGTTATTGCCAGCACAGTTCAAACATGATGTGGCAGTAGATAATCACGCCCAGTCAGGGCGCAGTTCCCGCAGCTTTATGAATGAAGGCAGGCTCAGGGCCATTCTGGAGCTAATTAAGCCCGAAGATTTTCTGTTTATTCAATTTGGACATAACGATGAGAAGCCGGACCCTGAACGTGGGACCGACCCATTCACAACATATAAGGAATATCTGAAAAAGTATATCGATGCTGCCCGTGAAGCCAAGGCTCGTCCGGTGCTCATAACCCCCGTGCATCGTCGCTATTTTGCGGATGATGGCACATTGACCGATACCCATGGCGATTATATCATCGCCGTGCGTGAGTTGGCGGAAGAGGAAGATGTTCCGCTGATCGATCTGGCTGAGCGCAGCCGTCTTCTGTTCGAGCGGGCGGGCGTTGAAGGCACTAAGGACGACTTTATGTGGGTGCTGCCAGGCGAGTATGTGAACTTCCCCTCAGGCGTGGAGGATAACACGCATTTTCAGGAACGCGGTGCCCGCCGCCTTGCCCAGCAGGTGGCAGAAGCCATCCGCGAGTTGCAATTGCAACCGCTGCAGATGTATCTGCGGTAGGCGAGTAATCATCACAGTTGTAAAGGTTCTAATTCTATTGCACTAGTGGATAAGTTCCCGCAGGATTTTAAGTCCTGTTCGTCCGTATTTATGCAAAGCGAGTTAAACGAAGTAACGAGCCAGCAAAAGTTGCCCAGCGAAAGAGCGAAGGCAATAATCTTTTAAATCAGTCCGGCGAGCGTAGCAGCGGAGGAGGGCGGAATCGGGTAGAGGGAGCGAAGCGTCCGCCTTTGGAGCGGGATTTCCCCTGCTGAGGGGGGAATTGAATAGAAATCCCGAGCCAACAGCGGCCCACAGCCCGATCCGCCCGCCGAAGCGGCTGCCCCGCGAGCCCACGGGTTTTAAGAGTTGCCCCCGCGAATGAGCCAAAAGAAATCCCGAGCCAACAGCGGCCCACAGCCCGATCCGCCCGCCGAAGCGGCTGCCCCGCGAGCCCACCAGATTTTTAACCTATATTGCAATCGCAAAAAAGGAGGATGTATTTCAATGACACCTGACCAGACAGAATCAGGCACATCTGCCCGTAAGAATGTTTCAGCAGCTACAGGTCACACCTACTGGGTCATTCCGGATGGTTACATTCCCCCGGAGAGCCGAGGCACATTGGAGAGTCATGAGAGCATCTGTGTACTGAACACCAGTGCCACGGATGCGGAGCTGCACATCACGATTTACTTTGAAGACAGAGAACCACTCGAAGGTATGGTCGCTGAAGTGCCAGCGAGAAGGACGAAGCATATTCGCACTGCATCGCTACGATCCGGGGAGCAGTCTATTCCGCCGGGCGTGCCTTATGCGATTACGGTTTCCAGCAATATCCCCGTTATCGTCCAGTACAGTCGTTTGGATACGACCCAGCCTGAATTGGCTTTGATGAGTGTCATGGCGTATCCATTAGGATAACTTCCCCAATCGACAGCAGTTGGAGATGGTAAGAAGCCCCGTAACCTTGCATCCAATGCAGGCACGGGGCTTCTTTTACTTCATTTATTCGCTGTATTTATACGTGCTCGCATTAAGGATATCCACGTGAACCTCCACTTTTCCAAGCTTAAAACGTTGGAGTGGGTCCGCCCGGTTGTAGACTTCCTGTTTCCATAAGGGAAGGTTGTGGCGATATAAGTGTTCCACAAGACCGTATGAATCAATCATGCGTGACTTGGTTTTTTCAAACGTATCTCGGATTTGGGATTCGATTTGTTTCTCCGCTTCTTGTTCCATGGCCTGAGGCGTGCGCGGGGCTCCATGGTCTTCGGTGATGGAACTTTTGACCGAGGTAACCAGATCAAATGTGACGCCATCTCCTTGTTTCCTTGCCTTGATTCTAGTCTTGGGATCACGAAGCATCAGGGTTAAATCAGGAGTCTTTCGACCATTCCCATATACGTATAGTGGGTACTGATGTACGCGCTCATAATTTACGTATCGTGTACCGTCCGCGTCTGCTCCTGCAACTCTACCCTGACTTGTTCCTTTGGAAATAACATAAAATCCATCCATTCTAACAAGGGGGGGAGTTTTATCCCCGTTGAACCAAGTCTCGTTCCTTGTTGAAACAGAGGGTAAAAGAACAACGGAAGCTGGCTCCCGTAGTCCATCAAGAAGCTGATGGAGCCGGATTGGTTCGTAACCGGAATGCTGTTTGTATAGCCTCATGGGCTCAAATAACTCAATGGTCTGGGCGGATTGGTTCAGCAGCGCAGAAGGGGAGAGCACGTCCGGAATGTTATGTTCTGTCGCGTAAATCCAGGGTGTATATCTCAGTTGACCTGAATGCAGCAACGTGTTAAATATATCCTCCAGCTTCCCGTCGAGAGCATTTTTCGATAAAACAATAGCTTTAACATGAGTCCAGAGCGTTTGCTGCTGTGACGTTTCATACAAGTCGTTAATAGCCATGCTCAGTGTTGTACCTTCGCCCCGTCCAATCCAGATATCCCTTGTCTCCCGGGAAGTTGGTGTTTCCTGTTTTGCAATACTGGAGAAGTCAATCAGTTGGGCATACGCAATATACTGGTTGTCTACATAATCAATTCCTATCGCCGTAATGAAGTTTATACTTTGCACCTCTTTGGAATCCCAGCACCCCGTTAGCAGGATCAAGCAGCATATAAGAAGGCCGCTTATGGATACCCATCGTTTCACGGACGTTTCCTCCGGCGGGTAGAATCCTGTGTATGAAGTGCTTCTGGGCGCTTGGTTCTTTTCATGGAAGGTGGCATGGATACGGCCTGAGTGAAGTCTCCGGGAATGTAAGGAGATACAGGTGACAGATAGGATACGCCATAACACTCCAACGATACGAGATGCACCAACAGGGCGAATAGTCCGATCATAAAACCGAACAATCCAAGAATGGAAGAGACGAGTAACATCCCGATCCGAACATGGGCAGTAGCCCCGCTTAGCACAGTATTCACGAGAATATAACTAGAGATGACCGAGATCGCAACCGTGACTATTATGGTGGGAGAAGTAATCCCTGCACGAATAGCGGCATCCCCAATAATAAGCCCGCCAACAACGCTGACCGTTTGCCCCAACGCACGTGGTAATCTACGCCCTGCTTCGTTGAATAGCTCAAACATAAAGATCATCAGGAACGCTTCCAGCGTCACCGGCATGGGCAGGCCCATTCGAGTACCAGCAATTGTAGCCAAGAGAGGTAGTGGGATCTGTTCCACATTGAAACTGGTCAGGCCGATATAGAAGGCTGGGAAGAAACAGGCAATCAGCAGTCCGGATATACGCAAAATTCGTTCGAAAGTAACGATGAAAAAGGGTGTACTTTCGTCTTCAGGAGATTTCAATTGATTGAAAAGTGTAGTTGGCGCGATGACCGCTACAGGAGAGCCTTCAATAAGAACGGCAAACCGTCCATTTAACAGGGAATCGACAACAAAATCAGGACGTTCAGTGTTATCCGTGAGCGGAAAGATGCTCCGAACCCCTCCCATGACAGCCCGCTCCATGATCGAGGTTCCCAGAATGCCATCGATCTCAATCTGATCCAGATTGTGTCGTGCTTCTTTTAGAATGTCTGGATTAATAATATCTTTTACATATAGAAGTCCAATGGCAGTTTGAGTACGTCCACCTTTGACATATTTCTCATAACACATCGAAGATGTTTTCATTCGTTTGCGTATAAGGCCCACGTTGGTAGTGAGTTCTTCGGTGAATCCATCGCGCGGGCCTTTAACTGATGTTTCAATGGCTGATTCTTCGGGACTGCGTCCCGGGATATCAGCAATATCTACACTGCAGGACTGTACACCATTACCGAAAATGATCAATAGTTGTCCACTAAATATCAACATATTAAGCTTGTTAGTATCTTTGAGGTCATCCAACGGATTCAATGTTAATCCGAGTTCTTTGGGATGTGATTCCTCAATGATCAGGGAGTGCTGTTCCAGACGGGGAATGATAAATTGGTTAATTTGTTTACCGTCGACGAGACCGTCACAATAAAGCAGAATTACGGGCTGATCAGATTTGTCTTTAACAGGAAAGGTCTGAATAACGACATCTGCACATGGATTGAATTGCTCTTTCAAAGAGGCAAGCAGTGTTTCATGGGACGTGGTGTCAATCGCTTGATGCTCCATGATGTTTCCTCCTTTGATGGCGTGAATGGATAAAGGCAACCGTCGTCGCGATAATCGCAAGTCCGCTCAGATACACGAGATTGAACGGAAATATGTATTCGACCAGAAGCTTTTCGAAGGTCATATCATCCATAGGATACAACATGGTCAGGATAAAGAAGACACCCAACGAGATACAACTGATAAGCCTTTTGGTAGAGCTCTTAATATTCCATATTTCAACTACAATATACATGGCAAGACTAATTCGGGTGAATGCACCTGCCAGCCATTGGTAGATGGAAAAGAAGTCGGTCTGGGCAATGTATTTGCCCAGAGAGGCAATTCGCCATTCTTCAAAGGCGGGATATCTCATTTTGGCAGCCTCAAAAGGATCGAATTCCACAATCGCCCCAATGAGTGGGCCGACAGTCAGTCCTACAAGAATGAGTGCGAGCATCAGATACTGCCATACACGTATACGTTTGGTGAGATGAGGCTGGATGTACCAGATGAACAGCAGTTCAAACATGCCTGCAAGACTGTAGACCATGCCATTAAGAATAGGATGCCATCCATGTTCAAGAACGGGCAACAGACGACTGTAGTCCTTGTATTGGGTATTTACGATAGCAACATAGAAACCTAACAAGACAACTAGTGGCAGGACTAACCCTGCGGTAAAGGCCAGCGAGCGAATACCTTTATACGCAGCGTAGGCACAGAGAGACATCAGGGCAATACTGGTTACCAACACGGGCGTTTCGGTCAGATAGTTCGTTTTAGCCCATGCCGTGGTATCATGCAGTGTGAAAAAGATTACGCTTAGAAAAAAGAGACTGTTACCAACTCGAAATAACATGCCAATGGGCTTCCCGAGACGGGAGGTTAACCAATCATGCAGGGTTTGATGCTGTAGGAAACGAGAGACATAGGCGAGCATTAGCGCAAATATCAGAAATGGTCCGGCTGATAGCAGGACGGAAATCCAAGAATCCCTTTTGGCCGCAGCCAAAAGGGCAGGAATAATCAGAACATGGCTGATCAAGCCAACGGACAACATGATCAACATCATAGCTTGTAAAAAAGAAGGCTGTGTTCGTTTCATGCTGAGGGGTCCCCTTTTCCCAATAGACTGTCCTCAGCAGTGTTAACGTGATTGGGGCGCTTCATACCGTCAGTTGAAATAACGAATACCCATGGCTTCTCTTACCTCTAGCATCGTTTCCCGGGCCGCTCTCCGATCAAAATGCGAGGTTCGGGGAGGATGGGAGCGTATAACTCGTTGAACCGGCGAACCAACTCCCGTTATCTCAATATGGGGAATCTTACTTGATTCCAGTGACCAGCCTATGTTTGCGACCGCTCATATTGGTGCCAAGCACACCAGCGATAATCAACAATGCACCAATATAGTGGTAGCTACCCACTGGTTCATGCAGAATCCATGCCCCTCCTATAATAGAGATGAGCGTGGACAGATTGCTGAATACACTCATTTGGGAAGCCTCCAGATGGGTCAGGGCATAGCTCGCAAGCAGGGTGGAGATCATGGTGGAGAGGATCGCCAGATAAGCGAGCGCACCCAGATAGGATGTATCTCCAAGTGGTTTGATGTAGTCCATCATGGAGCCGCTGGACGCATGTCGGATCAGGGAAGCGGCGTTAAATACAATACAGCCAACCATCAGTGTGACCCAGGTTAATTCCATTGGTTTATACTTCTGGGTTAATGGTCTCGCAAGTACGCCATACCCTGCAAAACAGACCGTGGATAGTAGCAATAATGCAATACCCTTCAGGTTACCTATAGACATGCCACTTCCTTGCATTATGAAAATAAAGACCACTCCAGCGACAGACAGTAACAGGAACAGCTTCTGCATCGTGGATGTGCGTTCTTTCAGGAAGACTGAAGCGAGAACGAGTGTGAATACAGGAGCCATAGCCTGAATAATTCCGGCTTCCGATGAGTTGGAAGATACAAGTCCAAAGGCTTGAAAGGCAAAAAATAAAACGGGAGATAGTAGCCCCAGCGGAATAATTCTCCACAGATCACGAAGGCTCAGTCGGATTTTAATCCAGCCAAAAATGACAGGAATGCTGACAACGATCAGCGACAGAGCGAATCGATGGGCAAGCACATCAATGGGATGTGCAACAGTGACGGTCATTTTAACAAATAGAAAAGATAGACCTATAATAGCCGCGTATAGTATAGCTGCGATATAAGCGTATCCCCGAGTGTGTGTTGTGTTCATGAATGCTCCTCCAATACAGTAGTCATAGCTCTTTATTTTTCAATATCCTGAATAATGTCAGGTTCGAGGCATGTGCTGGCCTTATTCAATATACTGCCAGGTGCATCGTGCTACAATAGATAAAAGGATGAACTGTAACGGTACAATTGTGGGAGAGGGATGGGTGCAGTGAGAAAATACGAAGTGATTGCCGAAGCGTTAAAGCAATGGATTCAGGAACAGATGCACCAGCAAGATCGTCGCCAGTGGGCAGATAAGGGCATTCGACTGCCAGCAGTTCGAGTTGTAGCAGAACAATATCAATGCAGTGTAAGTACAGCAATTCGTGCATATGAGTGGTTGGAACAGCGGCATTTGGTGTACGCCATACCTCAATCCGGTTATTATGCCGTACAGAATGGGACAGGTGCTCAGGATATGGACTGGCAGGGATCGTTGGACTTCGCTTCGGCTGCCCCTGATCCAAGGGTGTTCCCTTATGCAGACTTTCGTCACTGTGTGGATCTGGCGATGGAGAAGAAGCAGGCAGAGTTATTTATGTATGGCACGGATCAGGGATTACCTTCGCTAATTCTGCTGTTGCAGAAGCAGTTTGCGGATTATCAGGTGTTTGCGAGAACAGAGCAGTTCTTTATCACATCAGGTGTGCAACAGGCGCTGGCTGTACTTGCATTAATGCCTTTTCCCAATGGAAAGAGAAAAGTATTGCTTGAACTACCGACCTATCACAATATGCCCTCGCTACTGAGTGGATTAAATGTGCCGATTGCCGGTGTGAGACGTGCCCTGAATGGGCTGGACTGGGCATCGCTTGAACGTCAGTTCGCTGAGGGAGATATCAAGTTTTTCTATGTCATGCCGCGCTTTCACAATCCGATTGGCACATCGTTGACTGTTGCTGACAAGAAGAGACTGATCCGGCTTGCACAGCGGTACGATGTCTATCTGATAGAGGACGATTATCTGGCTGATCTGGAGGACAATACGAAACAGGACCCGCTATGGTCCTATGATACCGAAGGTCGGGTCATCTATCTGAAGAGTTACTCCAAAATTTTGTTTCCAGGCTTGCGCATTGGTGTAGCTGTTCTGCCCTCACCACTCATTCAATCTTTTGGGGCTTACAAAAAAATGCTTGATATCGACACTTCCGTTCTGTCTCAAGCTGCTCTGGAGATCTATGTCCACAGTGGAATGTTTGCTCATCACAGGAAAGTGATTCGTAACCGCTATGCTGCCCGGATGCACACGGTGCATGAGCAACTGGACTCATATCCAGACTTTGCTCCGTTTATGGACACTCCTCGAACAGGAGGGGAGCATACCGTATTACCTTTGGCGGGTGATATGCCGCTTCGTGTTCTTCTGTCCCGGCTTCAAAAGCGCGGAGTCATCGTGGATACGATAGAACGGTATTATCCGGAGGGAACATATCAGGTGCATCAGGATCAGATGCTGCGCTTGAACATCTCCAATGTGCCGAAGCAGCGAATTGAGGAAGGGATGAGGAAGATCCGGGAGGAAATTTTGAAACTTCAGATCAGGCAGAGATAAAGACAAAGCTATAACAGCAAGGCCATTACAACAAAACGCATATAGTTGTTACACTTAGCATCTATCTAGTCGTATTGGCCACATCACCACTGTCTGTATATAACAAAAGGCGTCCACACAAGTTGATCACTTGTTGGACGCCTTTTCCATGAGTTGTTATCCATCAACGATGTAGCTTGTACGCTATATTGTAGATGGAAATAATCCGATCTATTCCTGAGCCATCGCTTTGAAGGAAGCTTCTGCGGCTTCCAATGTAGCCTGAACATCCTCGTCTGTATGAGCCGTGGTCAGGAACCAGGCCTCATATTTGGATGGAGCGAGGTTAATGCCCCTGTCCAGCATGTGACGGAAGAAGGAAGCGAAGCGTTCCCCGTCCGTATCTTGGGCATGATCGTAGTTCGTAACTGGGTGATTACAGAAATGGGTGGAGAATGCACCACGAATCCGGTTGATCGTCAGTGCAATCCCATGACGGTCAGCAGAAGCTTGCAGACCCGCTGTCAGGTCGATAGCAAGACGTTCCATCTCTTCATATACACCCGCGCCTTGCAGGACCTCCAGACACGCGATACCAGCCGAGATGGATGCAGGGTTACCAGCCATCGTTCCCGCCTGATAAGCAGGGCCGAGCGGAGCAACCTGCTCCATAACGTGTTTGCGTCCGCCGTAAGCACCGATTGGCAGGCCACCACCAATAATTTTACCAAGAGCCGTCAGATCCGGTTCAATCTCTGCATGGTTATCGAGTCCGGCATACGTCTGAGTAGAACCGTAATGGAAACGGAAAGCCGTAATGACCTCGTCATAGATAACCAGTGAGCCGTTAGCCCGTGTCATGGCACAGAGGCCTTCCAGGAAGCCAGGTTCCGGCATAACCATACCAAAGTTACCAACGATCGGTTCAACCATGACCGCGGCAACATCATCACCCCAGCGCTCCAAAGCATCCTTCAGGGCTTCCAGATCATTGTAGGGCACAGTAATGACTTCTTGTGCAATACTGGCTGGAACTCCCGCGCTGTCAGGAATTCCGAGCGTGGACGGGCCTGAACCGGCAGCGACAAGCACCAGATCGGAGTGACCATGGTAACATCCGGCGAATTTTACGATCTTGTTGCGTTTGGTGTAGGCACGAGCGACCCGAATCGTAGTCATGACCGCCTCCGTACCGGAGTTTACAAAACGCACTTTATCCATGGAAGGAATAGCTTCCTTCAGCATTTTGGCGAGCTTGATCTCAAGCTCTGTTGGGGTACCGTACAGTACACCATTTGCTGCTGCTTCCGTAATGGCCTGCGTAATATGCGGGTGGGCATGTCCTGTAACAATCGGACCGTAAGCGGCCAGATAGTCAATATAACGGTTGTCATCGACATCCCAGAAGTGGGCCCCTTGGGCTTTTTTCATAAATACAGGTGCACCGCCACCAACGGCTTTGAACGAACGTGAAGGGCTGTTAACACCTCCTACAATATGCTCAAGTGCTTCTGCGTATAGAAGTTCGGAACGGGAACGTGATGGTTTCATAAGATAACTTCCTTTCGTAATTCAAAATATGATAAATTAACAAGCCACAGAAAGATATGATGATTTTCTCATAATAGTATAGCCGGGCACAACGAGAGGGCAGCGTAATGGCTGCCCTCTGCATGTTTAGATTACTGAGCCGGTTGTTCTGACTTTTGATCGTCACCACTGGCTGTTTTATCTTCGGTACTGGTCGTACTATCATCCGTTGTAGCAGGCGGGTGAATAATATCCTGAATATGCTGCTTCAATTTCTCTTCATTGGTAACCGTCAATACTTGCGCACCGCCTGCTGTACGTTCTTCTTTCAGCAGGTTCATTGGCGGAATCTGCTCACTGCCGTTCATGCTGCTCTGGTAACCGAGGCCACCCAGCTTCCACATATCGGAGAGTGTCAGATTCGTATCCACATAAGGATTAACCTGTTCCAGTATGGAAGGCAGTTTGGCAATGGTAGTTGTTGACTGCATTTTCGCTGTTACAGCTTTCAGCAACTCACGCTGACGCTCGGACCGAGCGAAATCAGACATTGCATCATGACGGAAACGAACGTACATGAGC
Organism: Paenibacillus sp. FSL K6-4396; assembly: GCF_038002525.1. Classification (NCBI taxonomy): domain Bacteria; kingdom Bacillati; phylum Bacillota; class Bacilli; order Caryophanales; family Paenibacillaceae; genus Paenibacillus; species Paenibacillus sp. FSL K6-4396. Next base: position 753,156 of record NZ_JBBOCR010000001.1, read on the forward strand.
GCTGTCTCGCCATCCAGATGCTGATATCCTTTTTTGAGATCAATATCGTATTCGTTATTGTCTGCTTTACTTGTATAGTGCATGTCTTTCTCCACATCAAAATCAACACCGCCAACGGCATCCACCAATTTGATGAATCCCTGGAAATCCGTATACACATAATACTGTACAGGAATGCCGAGCAGGTCGCCGGCAGCTTGCATCGCTGCATTAGGACCATGGGTGATGGCAGTGTTGATCCGTTCCTTGCCATATCCGTCAATATTGACGTAAGTGTCGCGCAGAATGGAGAACAGATTTATTTTTTTGGTAAGTGGGTCGAGCGATACAACCATCATGCTGTCGGAGCGGGGAACTTCACCTTTTTTCAATCCGCGCGCATCGACACCCATAACGAGAATATTTACCGTTTCTGTACCTTCCCATTTGGGTGGGTCAGGAGTATTTACTTTCTCCACATTCTCGATACCTGCGAATGGTGATTCGTCACCGTCTTTTGCCAAACCGTCCAACTGATTGAGAATAGAACCGAAATAATATGCCGCTGCTCCTCCAATAATCAACACGAAGGCGGCAAGAGAAATCCATATGGTTCTCTTCGTCTTTCTGGTCATGCTAGCTCTCCTTTGTATTTGAGATGAAATAAAAAAACGAGTTCGAGTATTCAAGTAAGATCTAGTCGGAGCTTTCCGTACACGTCTTTTCCCAACATAAGGGGAGGAACGCGGCTCCAGACTATTTTAAAGCTTGCTGAATTTTGACTGATACCATTATAATTTCTTTTTGGGCTACAAGCAATTTCAACAAAATCCAAGTGAGGTATAATCATGCTGGCGATTGATGTCAAAGATTTGCGCAAGTCGTTTAGCGTCCAGAAAAGCCGAGGTGGGCTGAAGGGCGCGTTCCAGGACCTGTTTGCACGTCAATACCAAGAGGTATTGGCTGTAAATGATATTTCATTTCAGATTCCGCAAGGCGAAATATGCGGATATATCGGGGAGAACGGTGCCGGTAAATCAACAACGATCAAGATGTTGACCGGCATTTTGGTGCCTACTTCAGGGCAAATATCGGTTGGTGGCTATGTTCCGTATCAGGAACGGGAGAAGTTTGTACAGAATATTGGTGTTGTTTTTGGTCAGCGCAGTCAATTGTGGTGGGATATTGGCGTTATCGAATCCTTCCATTTATTGCGCAAAGTATATCGTGTCGGAGAGGTCGATTTCCGTAAACGGCTGGATGAACTGGTTGAGCGATTACAGCTTCAGGATCTGCTGAGTCGTCCGGTACGGAAGCTCAGTCTTGGTCAGCGTATGCGCTGCGAGTTAGTTGCAGCATTATTGCATAACCCAAGTATTGTTTTTCTGGACGAGCCAACTATTGGTTTGGATATTGTGGTGAAGTCGGAAATTCGGGATTTCTTGAAAGACATGAACAAGGAGCATGGAACGACCATTCTGCTCACAACCCATGATTTGCAGGACATTGAGGCACTGTGTTCCCGGGTCATCATGCTTGATGCAGGCAACATCATCTATGATGGAGGTCTGGATCATCTCAAGTCCCAGTGGGGTAAGGAGCGGGAGATCCGCTTCAAGTTTGGTTCAGCTCACAACATCAGTCAGATGCAGGAATGGACTGCTGCGTTGCCTGTACGTTGGACGGTTGAGAATGAACTGTCCGCATCCGTATGGATTCCGCTGGAACTGAACGTTTCGGATGTACTCGGACGTGTCGTTGGACAAGCCGATATTACCGATATTCAGATTATCGAGATCAACACGGATGAGATTGTACGCAGTATTTACCAATCCGGTTCCGCCGAGCGTCCCGAGATTGTGGGAGCAGGGAAAGAAGCGGTGGGTGTATCCTGAGATGAATAGTGCATTTATTGATTTTATGCGCATCCGTTTTCTAACGATGCTGGCATACCGGGTGAATTATTACTCCGGCATTTTGATATATACGCTGAATATCGGCGTGTATTACTTTACCTGGCAAGCCATTTACGGTAGCAGTGGTGAACTCGGCGGCTTCACGGCAGCGCAGATGACCACTTACATCGCTGTATCCTGGATGGCACGTGCGTTTTACTTTAACAACCTGGACCGGGAGATTGCCGCAGATATACGGGATGGCTCCATTGCGATTCAATTCATCAGGCCGATCAATTACGTTATGGTCAAAATGATGCAAGGGCTTGGGGAAGGTATTTTCCGCTTCCTGCTGCTCATGATTCCGGGGATGCTCATCGCCATTTTGCTGTTCCCGGTTGAATTGCCTACGGCGCCATCGGCGTGGATTGGCTTTCTCGTCATGCTGTTCTTCAGTTTCCTCATAAATTCCCAGATTAATGTGATCACGGGACTAGCGGCATTTTTTGTGGAAAACAATGAAGGCATGATGCGTATGAAACGCGTCGTGGTTGATTTGTTCTCTGGTCTAATCATCCCGATCAGCCTGTATCCAGGCTGGATGTCCGCGGTGATGAAAGTATTGCCTTTTCAGGCCATTACGTATCTGCCCGGTTCCGTCTTCACTGGAAGAGTGGAAGGTACCGCCATCTGGAGTGTACTCGGTATTCAGGTGTTCTGGTTTACCGTACTGCTGCTTCCGATGGTATTGATCTGGCGTAAGGCGCGCAAGCGTCTGTTCGTGCAAGGGGGATAACAGATATGTACTATATGGGTCTGATTTGGGAATATTTGAAAAATTACATGAAAACACGACTCACGTACCGTGCTGATTTCTGGGTGGAGATCCTATCGGATCTGCTGTTCCAGGCAACCAACCTGATCTTTATCTTTGTGGTCTTCCGTCATACGGATAACCTGGGCGGCTGGAGTGAGAGTGAAGTGCTCTTTGTTTATGGATATTTTATGGTGCCCTATGGCATTTTTAGTTGTTTTATCAATCTGTGGGGATTCAGTGAGCGGTACATCGTCAAAGGTGAGATGGATCGTATCCTGACACGCCCCGCACATAATTTGTTCCAGATCTTGCTTGAAAATGTAGATCCGCCTGCACTGGTGGGCTCGTTTATCGGCTTGATCATCATGATCTTTAGCGGAGCAGAGATGGGCCTGGTGCTGGAGTGGTGGCATATCCCTGCCTTAATTATATTGGCACTCAGCTCAGTCATGATCTATGCCGGCATCTATACTACGTTGACTTCACTATCCTTTTATTCGGACGCGCCAACAGGTATCCTGCCATTGATGTATAACATCCAAGGGTATGGGCGTTATCCGGTAACGATCTACAACCGTGCCATTCAGGTGCTGTTAACCTGGATCATTCCGTTTGCCTTTGTGGGCATCTATCCCGCAGCCTTGTTCCTGGAAAGGTCCGAGATGCATCGCATGGCGCTGCTTACACCTGTGATGGGATTGGTGTTTGGCTCCATGGGCTTGCTTTTGTGGAATTTTGGCGTGAAGCGGTATCGCGGAGCAGGTTCATAATAACGCCCTATAGCAATTCATGGGGGAGATTAGGGAGGAACTGACATGACGTTAAAAGTAGGCGAATTGGCACCGAATTTTGAGCTTCCGTCCAGTACGGGAGAATCAGTAAAGCTTTCGGATTACCGCGGACAGCGGGTGCTGCTTTATTTTTATCCCAAAGATATGACCTCGTCCTGTACACAACAGGCTTGTGATTTCCGGGATCGACATGCTGAATTTGAAGGGCTGAACACGGTCATTCTCGGAATCAGCACCGATCCGATGAAACAGCATGACAAGTTTATCGCCAAATATGGACTGCCGTTTGCCTTGTTGTCGGATGAAGAGCACGTTGTAGCCGAGCAATACGGTGTATGGCAGCTGAAGAAAATGTATGGCAAGGAGTACATGGGTATGGTTCGCTCCACTTTTCTGATTGATGAAGAGGGGAAGTTGATCAAGGACTGGTCCAAAGTTCGGGTCAAAGGACATATCGAGGCTGCGCTTGAGGCTTTGAAGGCTATATAATACTGCTTTCACAGCATATATGTACCCTTAATATAAAGGCTGTGTTCATGGAAGTTGCCATGTACACAGCCTTTTGTATATCCTTTTATAATACAATTTGTTCGTCAGCTTCAGATGTTATCCGATTCATGAGGGGATGGGTTTACTCTTACGGGAACGAATGCGATAAACCAGTAAGAGGAACAGTGGGATGATGAAGCTGACAGTGATATCCCAGTCTACCCAAGCAGGCATGATCGTATCTGTATAGAAAATAACATTTGGAGCGATCAGCACGCCTAGGGCGAATAATAACAAGGACGAAGGCAAAATGAGAGGCTTATATGTCTTTAACCGAAATAATTGTGCTGTTCCCAACACAAAGGCGAATAGATATAACAGACTTTTGAAATAGGTAGAAATTAACCAGGCGATAGCCATGAAGGCCTCAATTCGTTCAAAGAAATTACCTATATTAATTTTCTGTGAAAGGGCGTATGAGATATAGATGCTGTGCTGCGTAAGTGTGTGTCCCATCACCATAAGTGACAGAAGCAGTAACAGGCTTAACAGTACTCCCCCAAAGAGGGTAGCCAGTAGAAAATCCCTTTTGAAATGAAATCCTGTTTGTACATACGGAAGAAACACAGAGAGAATGATAAGTTCGCCAAAGGAAGTGAACGCTGCGCGTATGCTAGACTCTACAAGATGTATCCAGGGCGTACTGAAATACGGCTGCAGATTTGCACTTTTGGCTTGAGGCAGGAGCCCCAAAAAGAGAAAAAGAATAAACACCACAACGATGGGAGTTAATAGTTCTGCGCTCAGCCCCATCGTACGAAAACCATGGATAAGTCCCCAAGCCAGGGAACAAATGATCATCAGAATAATGACCCGAATGGGAGTTTTCAGATATATTTGCGTCGTCATGAAGTCACCGACTTCACGGACACATATGGCTGCACCTATGGCGAAATAAAATAGATAGGCAACTGATAACATGGAACCTACCCAGGTCCCAAGTAATTGGTTACAGATTTCAAAAAGAGACAACTGGGGATGTGTTCGATGTAGCTTGTACAGGACCCACATGATGCCAACACCGATCGGCAGACCAATCAGAGAACAGAACCAGGCGTCCTGCTTGCCTACTGCGGTAACGAGGGAGGGGTAGATCAGTATCATATCTCCAACCATAACCAGAAAGGTGAGCAAGGTGAACTGTCGAATCGTAAGTTTTTCGTTCATCAACATTTCCTTTCGCTCCTTCCCATGAGGGATAATTTTCTTCAATTCCCTACGAATTATCCTTCAGTAGTTGGCTGAGGTTGTGAACGGGATGTTCTGCGGGATTTCACTAACGCTATGAGAACCAGCATACCCGGAAGAATGATACCTAGCGTGGTGTCCCAATCTACCCAGTACGGAACGATGGTGATGATAATAAATGTCAGGCTGGGCGCAACGAGATTGGCCATTCCATAAACGAGAAGTGTTGATGGTAGAATGAGCATTTTAAATTCCTTTAGCTTGAAGAGTTCTGCGCATCCGACAATAAAAGCGTATAAATAGATCATCGCTTTGAAATAGGTAGAAATGAGCCAAGAGCAAGCCATGATAACCTCGATTCGTTCGAAGAAACCGCCGATACTAATCTTTTGAGACAAAATAAACGAAGCATATATATTGTGTTGGGTTAGAAAGGGGCCGAGTACGAGCATGGATATGCTAACAAGAATGGCAAGGATCAAATTACCGAAACCTGCTGTGATAATGATGTCACGCATACGATGGCGACTGTTTGCGACATGGGGAAGAATCATCAAAATGGGAATGGTTTCTCCGACAGGATATATGATACTCACAAGGATTCCTTGCGATATGGAGACAACACCAGTATCCGATATGGGCTCCAGTTTACTGGTACTAACCTGTGGCAAAAGACAGAAGGCGAGTATCACGATAAACAGTATAACGAGGGGCATGAGCAGTTCACTCGTTCTCGCGATGGTCTCCAAGCCGTGATATACCCCCCATCCGATGGCAATCACAAAAATGAGAATGATGACACGAATAGGGGTGTATTGAAATATTTGGGACGTCATGAAATCACCGACTTCCCGGGTATGTGTGGATGTGCCAATCATGAAGAAGAACAAGTAAAAGCACGACAAAAAGGTGCCTGGCCAAAACCCCAGAATACTTCGGGAGATCTGCACCAGGTTTTTCCCTGGATGCATCGTGCCCAATTTCAGTATCAACGCCATGAGAGCCATCCCGAGTGGAACGCCAATAAGAGCACATATCCATGCATCTTGTTTGGCATATGACGTGATGACGGAAGGATAGATCAGCATCATATCACCTACCACTAACATAAATGTAAGGGTGGACAATTGTCTTGTACCGATCCGTCCCTTTTCGAGCATGATATACCCTCCCTCTTCACCTAAGTTCCAGTCAAGCGTGCTAATAAATGGTTCACGGGATCATAGATCCACATAATGATATACAGGGGACTGGGGAACTCCCACAAATTAGATGCAATAACACCGAAGAATGTAGCTGTGAGAAGCATTGCACTGTATACAGCCGTTTCTCTCCACTCCTTCCGGCGAATGAGGCCAGGCAGATCAACCCAGCCAATAATTACTGCTACGAAGATAACCGCCAATGTAAGCAACATGCTTCCTCACTCCTTCAGTTCATCTTTGAATGAATCATCCAGTGTACCGACACGTTTAATCTGCACATTGGCCTTGTACTTGATATCCAGTTCTTCGAAATATTTATCCCAGTCATTCTCTATCTTCTTGAAGAACTTGGGATCTGCATGGTACACTTCCTGTCCAAAACCAAATATATCGACATGAAACTTACGTCTTACTGAATGCACAGATTCCTGCATCAGTTCAATTAACCGTTCTTCACTATCGGATTCCAGCTCTTTGAGAACTTTCATTGAACCGATCCGTATTCCACATTCAACTGCGCCTATGGAGGAGACATTCTTGATATCAATGTTGATGACAGGTTTGCCATTTACGATTTTGGCTTTTCTCTTCGTTGTGGTGCGGAGTGTCTTAAATGTCACGTTGCCCTTCTTGCGACAAGGCATGTGGCTGACAGTAGATTCTACATTATCACGAATGTAATTGTAGCCTTTGGATTCATCCGCTGTTAACCAGCCAATCAGCTTGTCTTTCCGGAATACACTTAGCCCCGTTGTATTAAGGCGGGCTGGTGACCGGATGGTGGCTATATTCTCTTTATTACCACTTTGTTCTTTGTTACCGAGGATTTCTACACCCGTAATGACAGGCTGGATGCCGGGAGATATCATGAAATCCATTAATTCATCCCCGGTTACCGTGGTAGTAGGGGACCAGGTCTTGGCGGATACATCCAAGGAATTAAACAACTTTTCCGCAGGAATATTTTCTAAAGGTGTAAGCACATCAAGGACATGGGAGGCCGTTGTATTCTTTGCTACCATAACGTAATAATCAGGTCGAGCCGTAGGTTCACGCATTAGCGCTTCGATAACGTCGTATATTCCATCTTTTCGCGCATATTCCTCGCCAAATACCAGTACGCGGATATGCGCCATGAATATGCGGCGTGGACTGGTCTCCGTTAATTTCTGAATCGCTTCGAACAAAGTGGCAGCAGATGCTTGATACTGCGTAACCGGGGTGCCTTTGCCTCCTCCTGCCTTGGAAGATACCTCATTTGGAACAACGACCTGAGCACTCACTTTGATCATATCGCCATCTTTGTCCACACCGAGACCCAGCATAATGCCAAGTTCATTCAGTTCCTGGCGATCCCAGCATCCGGTAAGGAGAGGAAGCAGAAGGGCAAAGGATAAAATTAAGCGTAAGCATCTGTTCATGGATGTGCACTCCTTACCGAATTTCTACCGCTTCGTTTTTTTGGTGGACTGTCTGACTTCATTGGTTGCATGAGTAGAGAGTGGGCGAGTTCTCATATGGGACCAAGGCACACGAAAGATCGTGTCTTTAAGATCTTTCTGAATAAAAGGTGCAAATGGAGACATGTAGGACACCCCGAAAGAACGCAAGCTGCAGAGGTGAGTTACGGTAATTAACAGCACGATCAGGATGCCATAGAAACCAAATGCTGCCGCAAGTATCATCAATACAAATCGCAGAATACGTACAGAGATGGACAGTCCGTTTTCCGGAATAACATAACTGGAGATCGCAGTGATGGATACGATGATGACCATCGCAGCGGATACAACCCCAGCATCTACCGCTGCCTGACCAATGACAAGCGTACCGACAATGGATACGGCTTGACCCACCGTCTTGGGAATCCGTATGCCTGCTTCCCGCAAAATCTCATAGGTTAGCTCCATAAGTAAGGCTTCAATAAAGGCGGGGAAAGGTACGCCTTCTCGCTGTGCTGCCAGACTGATGAGAAGATTGGTAGGCAACATCTCCTGATGGAACGTGGTAATGGCAATATAAAAGGATGGGGCAAGCAGGGCAATAAAAAAGGCTAGATATCGGATCATTCGAATCAGCGTACTGATATCGGCTCGTTGATAATAGTCTTCTGGAGACTGAAAGAAATGAACAAACAAGGCAGGAACGAGCAATACAAAAGGTGTCCCGTCCACAATGATTGCAACACGCCCTTCAAGCAAAGCGGCAGACACGGTATCAGGTCTTTCACTGTTGTAAACCGTGGGAAAGATCGTCCCCGTCTTGTCTTGTACCAGTTCCTCGATATAACCACTCTCAAGGATGCTATCGATATCGATTTCATCGAGTCTTCGACGCAGTTCTTTTACAATTTCCTGATCCACGATATGCTCCAGATAGAGCACGGCAACCCGGGTCTTGGTGACCCTGCCGATTTCTCTTTCTTCAATCCAGAGATGAGGATTACGGATTCGTTTGCGAATTAATGAGGTATTGGTCCGCAGGTTTTCGTTGAATCCCTCCATTGGTCCGCGAACGACGGTTTGGGAGACAGGTTCTCCAACGGATCTATCTTCCCAGCCTGCTGCGCCAATCTTTAATCCACGTACAGATCCTTCGAGTAGTAGGATAGCCGATCCCGAAAGAAGTGCATTCATTACCTCCTCCATATCGTCCACCAGCAATACATCACTGGCGATCAGAATATCATTCTGAAGGTAGCTGAGATGTTCATCGTCTGCGGAGAATTCAGGGAGATCACGCTTTTGCAACAACGATTCCATGATGGAGTGATTCAGAATGTTCACATCCACCAATCCATCGATGTACAACATGACAGCAGGCCATTTGTGCAAACATTGCAGAGGTCGGATCATCAAGTCGTTGCTGTTCCCCATCACTTGTTTGCAATATTGGGTATTGTCATTCAGATTCGGAGAGATCTTCTTCTGGTCCTGATGGTTCTGCACCGATGCACTCATGCCTTCGCCTCCCTATATACCCTATATTTGCAAGTTAGTATGACCGGGATGAATTCGGATTATCACAAAAAAATAAAAGAATGATTCGTTCTTACACTGTTCGTATAAACGAAAAAAAAAGGAGCTGCGAAGACTCGCAGCTCCTTACTTTTATAGGTGGACGTTTGTCCGAATTTACTTTTGTCTTTGTCGAACAGGGGCTGGCTTGGATACGGTGGATCTTGCTGTCCATGCTTTGCGGTAACGATAAAGCACGGCTACGATAAGCAATAGGCCGATTCCTCCCACGATATATGCTGCATATTGGTGAGCCAGATGGAATACGGCATTCCATTGGGGGCCAAATATTTTGCCAATACCCAGAAACAGCACGACCCAGAACAGTGCGCCTGAATAGGCATAGAGAGCGAATTTACGAAAGGGAACAGCAGCTATGCCCGCAAAATATCCGGTGAAATGCCTTACACCCGGAATGAAATAACCGATGAAGATTAAGGCATTACCATACTTGGCGAACCACTTTTGCGTTTTATCGAGTTTGTCCTGCTTCAGCAGAAACCATTTTCCGTATCGTGTTATAAAGGGCAGTCCTGCTTTGGCTCCAATAAAATAAGTGATGGTCATGCCAATCGTTGTTCCCAGAAAAGCCAGTATGGTGAGGATTCCAAAGTCGAGATGCCCCTTGTAGGAGAGAAACCCTGCGTAAGCCATCGTTGTTTCACCAGGAAAGGGAAGTGCGATGAATTCAAGCAACAAGCCAAAAAACAATACGCTGTATCCGTAGGACCCAAACAGATGTTGGATCTTCTCAAGCAATTCCAATAGATTTCACTCTCCTGAATACGGGGTGGGAGCATGAATACTCTCCAAGGTGTTTTAATGTGTTCTGCCTGTCCATTATGCTACCTAATCTGAAGCTAAGAATCAATCAGGCTAGATAGCAAATTGTGAAAAAATATTAAACAAAATCACGTCTTTTTTCAATGTAGCCTCCATATAATTCTAACAAATCTGCTGAAGTCTATCAGCAAATTCACTAGAGACGGTGGAGGGCGATTCGTAAATGGTACAGAGACCGGAATTCACAATCAAGGAATTAGGGGGAAACTCTGCAACAACCATACATACGTTTTTATCTGGACAATGGTATGTCATTCTCGTGCGAATTACGATATTGTTATGTGCATTTGCTGTATATGCAGGCACGGCTTATGCATCTTCTGCTTCCGGCTCAGGTGATCCAATCCCGGAAGATAAGAATACTCAAGACAAGGTAGTCTATCTGAGTTTTGACGATGGACCGGGTAACCATACCCGTGAAGTATTGGATATTTTGCGTAAGGAGAAGGTGTTGGCTACATTTTTTGTGCTGGGTGAGCAGGCAGAGCGTTATCCCGAGTTAATCCGGGGGCTAGTGGAGGATGGACATGCTTTGGGCAATCATACGTTTAATCATCAATACGAACAATTGTACAGTGATTTTAAAGTGTTCTGGAAACAGATCAAGCAGACAGAGGAAGTGCTGGAGCGTATAACCGGTTTCCGTCCGAATCTGGTGCGGGCACCAGGCGGTACCTACGGGCATTTTGACCAGAGTTATTTTGATTTGCTCCAACTGGGTGGATACACCGTCATGGATTGGAACGTCGACAGTGGGGATTCCAAGCGTAAAGGTGTTCCGGCCAAAGAGATCCTCAGCAATTCGACCAAAGTACCTGCGGGAGCACGTTCGGTCATTGTACTGATGCATGACGGTGGTGCACATGCTGAAACGGTAAAAGCACTTCCGGGTATTATCAAATATTATCGTGATCATGGATATCGTTTTGACACCATAAAGAGTACAGATCAACCAGTTCAATTCCGTGTACATCCAGATGGTAAGTATAAGGCCCGCAAGGCGCCGGGAAAGGCCTGGATCGCAGAGCATGTAGAAGCGAACGCGACGTTATGGCTTGCAAACAAGAAGCTGAAGGTAGAGGTGGGATTGGCTGCGGCTACCTTGCAACCGGGTGAGTTCCGCATGGAGGGTCAGCGAATCATGGTGCCTTTGCGTACTTTTATGAAAAAATTCGGGGGCAGCACTCGCTGGGACTCTGAAACAAGGACAGCCATAGCAGTATGGAAAGAAAGAACGATTCATGCAGACGGTGTGAGCGGAACACTGACAACAACAGGGGCAATTGAAACGGGGGCAGTACAGAGTCATGGTGGAACCATCTGGGTTCCATTACGTGAGTTACTGGAGCAGATGGGGTTGAGGGTGAATTCCTTAACCAGTAATGAAGCAGAGTGGACGGTAAAGGCGGGCGCTTCCAGATCCATTTCAGCAATGAATAACATATTTAAGTATAAAATGATCTGAAGAAAGTCATTCTTGCAGGACTATTCTCTCTACTTCCGGGCAACACTGAATCATAGATTACTATGGTTCAGGAATGCTGATGAACGGAAGGAGATCAGGAGAAATGTCTTATATCCGAATGGAACATGAACATGCTGTTGAATTGTTAAACAGGGTCATGAAGCGTGTTGAGAGTGTGATTATTGGCAAAAAAACAGAGATTCGTTATGTCCTTACTGCAATGCTCAGTGGAGGTCATGTACTTCTGGAAGATGTGCCGGGTACCGGGAAAACGATGCTGGTTCGTGCCGTTGCTTCTGCACTGGACTGCTCCATGGGCCGGATTCAATTCACGTCCGATGTCATGCCGGCAGATGTTACGGGCACTTCAATCTATCATCCACATACATCTGAATTCAAGTTTCGGCCTGGACCTGTCATGTCCAACGTTGTCCTGGCTGATGAAATAAATCGCGCTTCACCACGCACTCAGTCTGCCCTGCTGGAGGCAATGGAGGAACGGCGTATTACGGTTGATGGCACAACCTATGCCTTGCCACGTCCGTTCTTTCTGTTGGCGACACAGAATCCGTTACAGTTCGAGGGTACGTACCGTCTGCCTGAAGCGCAGCTGGATCGATTTATCATGAGAATTGGACTGGGGTATCCCGATCCGGAACAGGAATTGGAATTGTTAATCCGTATGCAAAGTAGAGAAGCGCTTGATGAACTTCGCCCTGTCCTGCTTGCTGAAGAGGTCGTAGCCATGCAGCGTGAAGTCAAACAGGTACATGTTGATCCCGTCGTCAAACAGTATCTGGTGGCCGTTGCTGTAGCCTCTCGCAGCCTTCCGGCGGTCAGACTGGGCATCAGTCCGCGTGGAACACTGGCCTGGATGGCTGCCGCGCAGTCATTTGCCTATCTTCAAGGACGCAGTTATGTCATTCCGGATGATGTGAAAGAGGTAGCTGTGCCTGTCCTTTCCCACCGTATTCAATTGAAGGCCCAGAACAGAGCGGAGGTTTGGGGACAAGTACAAGTGATTGAAGAAGCATTGTCATCGGTCCCGGTACCTGTACAAATGGCATCACAGGGAAGGGGACGGAGGCAATGACTGCGCTGGGACAACGGATTGTGAGTGCTGTCTTGGTGGTCGCTTTTGCTTCCTTGTATCAGTGGCATGGGGGCAAAGCGGCGTTGTTTCTATCCGTTATAGCTTTCTTGATGTTCACAGGAGGTCTGCTTCTCCATTGGTTCGGACCACGGCGTATTCACATCCGTCGGAAAATAAACGCGAACCGGATTGAGGCAGGCGAGCAGGTACGGGTTCTGGTCGAACTGGAATTCAATTGCCGTATTCCATTGTTATGGATCGTTCTGTGTGAGAACACACCTGCAGGTGTTCATCGCAAATTGATTTTCCCGGGCACACGGCGACAATTTTCCTATCAATATGAATGTTCCGGTTTACGCAGAGGGGTCTACAGATGGGATACGGGCAGATTGTACTGGGGTGATATGTTTGGCTGGAATACCCTCTCCGCAGAGACCGCAGGAGGTACACCCTTGATTGTTGTTCCTCAAGCAACGGCTTGGGGGAAGGGGGATTCGGTAGAATTCGCAGCGATGATCGAAGGGACTCTGTCGGAGCGAAGAAATAGCCAAGGTAACCGTAGCCCCGAGTTTCGTGAATATCAGCAGGGTGACCCACTGGGACGAGTTCATTGGAAAAGTACAGCCAAAACGGGAAAACTTCAGACCTTTCTGCCCGATACCACGGATCTTGCCTCACTGGGTATCCTTGTGTATGAGGGCGCGTCGGGGTATGACGTAAAACAACGGGAGAACATGGATGCACCTGCTTTTGAACGAGTGGTTCGTGCAGCAGCCAGCTGGATTCATACCGCTGAGCGGGATGACATTCCTTATCATCTGTGGATGGAAGGCGGAGATAAGAGCCATGGTGCACAAGATCAATGGCAACATGGGTCATTCCTTGCAGATGATGAGAATCATGGACTGGACAGACTAGCGGGGGCACGAATATCCAAAGCACAATCTGTGTCTGTTTCACTCCGAACGGAGATGTTGGATGGACTGGCGAGCGGTTCGCGAATTGTGGTTCTCACAGGTAAGATGGATCAGGTTCTGGCCGAATGGATCATAACTGCAATCGGGTCGGGTTATCGTGTAGAGGTGCAATTGACTGAAGCGAACCAGAGCGAATTAGGATTAACGGATAGATTGATGAATGGATTGGGATATGACAGCTTAAGTTTGGAACGGCTTCGTCACAGCGGGGTGCCGATCCACGCGGTTACAGACATTGCGTTATCTTCATTGGGAAAGGTGGAGGTAACGGATGTGGGAGCGTAATGGTAACCAGCAACCCAATTTCACTGTGGCCGACTTAGAGTCAACGGACCGTACGAGAATAGAATCGGCCCATTCCGTATATAAAGCTGTGAACCAGAATTCAGTGACGGACATAAAGGATGAGGGATATGTGAGCGTACCTGTCCTGTACAAAATTGTTATTTCGGCCATTTTACTAATACTGTCTCTGGAGTGGATATATCCTGTTACATCATCAGGTCAGCAGGGCAGTGAACGGTTCTTGTCCGTAATGGCGGGATTAACGGGAGCATTGTTGCTCGCGGGTTTAATTCGTACAGGATGGATCACCGGAGTGCTGATCCGATTATTCATTGCACTCGCTGCTTTATGCCTGATGTACGGAGGAAGTGATCCTGTCCGTTGGGCGATCGCTTATCCGGGGATATTTTCAGCGGATATGGACACTTTTATAAATAACTGGCGATTTCACTCGATTAGTACAGAAACGAGAGGTTTGTTCATGATGTGCGGCTGGAGCATGCTCATGGCTTCTGTGCAATCCCTTGTGTTGTTACGTCGAAGTGTTATGCTGTTTGGCAGTGCAACGCTGCTCTATTTGCTTTTGCTTGAATCTTTTGCGGGGCTGGATGTGTATGCTTCTGTAATGCGGTCTGTCCTATGGACTTTTCTTATACAGGCTCTGCTCCAGCTATTACGTCTCAATGCAGCAGTCACTACTCCGAGTTATCGCGGCAGCCCTTATGGCCGTTGGAGTGCAGTAACTATCGTTGCATCTGCAGGTATGGTGTTTTTATCAGCATTACCTGGCCAGTTTGCTTCCATTCCTCAACCGGAACGCATATCTCTGGAACAGATGGGTGAACGCATAGCTCGCTGGGCAGGTTATACACAGCACAGTAGTATCCCTGCTGCAACGGCAGTCACGGGATATAGCACAGCGGACGCGCCTATGGGAGCACCGTTGGTGCAGGGGAACTCCATCTTTTTTATAGCAAAGAGTCCAAAAGTGACGTATTGGCGAGGGGAGACCCGTTCATATTATAACGGTAGTACTTGGAGTGATCCGGGTCAAAGCTTCGAAACGGCAAGTCCATCCGGAATGCTGCGTGCTGATGGTTGGGAGAATCCAACCTATTGGAGTCGCATTCGCCAAACCGTTACGATGCAGCGAGAGTGGAAAGGACCAAATCCACTCTTTACCGGGGGCATACCGGTCAACGTATCGTTCCAGGACAAGAACAAGGATAATCAGGAAAACATGTTTTCCTTGCTGTCTAATCGAGATTCGGCAACATTGTGGCTCGCAGGCTCCGGAAACGATAAGATAGTTAAAAATTATTCGGCAGATGTCATGGTTCCTGTCGCAACACCTGAACAGTTACGTCTGCTTGAGGAAACGAATAAAGAGAAAGATCCGGCAGCCATTCGGAGGGACTATCTGCAATTGCCTACGTCACTCCCTGGTCGAGTGCAGACGCTCGCCAAGGAAGTTATTCAAGGCAGTGAGACCCGGTATGACGCTGTGCAGGCCGTCAAGACTTATCTGGCTGCTCATGCCGAGTATACGTTGGATACCCGTATGCCACCGCGAGGAACAGACTTTGTGGACGATTTTCTATTCGTCACCCGGCAGGGGTATTGCAATCATTTCTCCACAGCCATGATTGTGTTACTTCGTTCGGAAGGTATCCCCGCACGCTGGGTTAAAGGTTTTGGCTCCGGAGTTGCTGACCCGGATGTGCCCAGTCAGTATGTGATTTCACAGGGAGATGCACATTCTTGGGTAGAGGTGTATTTTCCGGGTGCAGGCTGGATGCCGTTTGAGGCCACGCCAGGCTTCACCATGGCGCAAGGCGCGGGCGAAGATGTCGCAGCGCTCGCCGGGCCGCAGCCTGTTGTGGAGAATCCGCCGTATATGATCGGCGGATTGGCTAACGCGGGCGCATGGCTGCTCGCCCGCGCACGGGCCATTGCCGCGGAGCCATGGCTCGCGGCAGCCCTTGTGGCAGCGGCCTTGCTGGGCGCCGCTGCTCTGGTCCGCATGCGGCGGCTACGCCCCGCGCTGCGGTTAGGGCTGCTGCTGGCGTGGCCGCGCAGCAGCTTTCCAGACCGCGAGCGGCTGCTGGGTGCCGCCGCTCCGGTCTGGTCCGCGCTCGCGCGCCGGTACGGCCCGCGGCCGCCGGATATGACGCTGCGTGAATATGCAGCGTCACCGGCTTTGGCCGCAGGCGCGGACGGCGCGGACATCGCGCGGTTTGCAGCCGACTGGGAACGGCTGCTGTACGGTCCAGACCGTCCGCTGCGCACGGACAGTCTGGACTTCCTGCGCCGGGCACTTCATCTGGCCCGGCGCTTACAGGCGTTGTAACACAAGGATGTTACAACGTTACACCAAAGCATACAATCGCTATCGATTTCCAATAAAGCTTGGCCGCTTGAGGGTAGCTTGTGGGCAGATGAAGATCGCCATTGCTGGCGCACTGTTTTTAAATGCAGCGTTTGGTTCATCGCTGCATGCCATACATAAGACGCCTTTCGCGCTGCGCTGCGAACGAGGCGTCTTTCCACGATCATACACTTGAACCAGCATCTTGCTGCCAAGCTTTTCTATTCGGAATTTCATATTTAGAGGCATTTGGTAATCCTGTTTTGATATGTCGAAAAAAGGAGTTTCGCCTTTCCTTGACGGTATGTTTTGTCGTTGCGTATAATTAGTTTCATTGAATTGAGGGAGGCACGGTTATGAATAAGCAGAATGAGATTGTGGTTGTCCTTGACTTTGGGGGCCAATACAACCAGTTAATCGCCAGAAGAATCCGGGATCTTGGCGTATACAGCGAGCTTTTGCCGTATAACACACCGGCGGAAAAGATCGCAGAAATGGCACCAAAAGGAATCGTATTTTCAGGTGGGCCGTCCAGCGTATACGCTGAGAATGCTCCCCACGTGGACCCAGGTGTCTATGACCTGGGCTTGCCAATCTTCGGTATCTGCTACGGAATGCAGCTTATGGCCCAACAGCTCGAAGGTAAAGTAGAACGTTCCGAGAAGCGAGAGTACGGTAAAGCAGATCTTGAGTTTGCTGCTGGATCTACACTGGCAAAAGGTATTGAAGGCGAACATACGGTATGGATGAGTCACGGTGACCACGTGGTTACACTTCCTCCAGGTTTCAAACTGGATGCAGGCACGGAAAGTGCGCCAATCGCTGCCATGAGTGACGATGAGCGTAAATTGTATGCTGTTCAGTTCCACCCTGAGGTACGTCACTCTGTTCGCGGTAACGACATGATTCGTAACTTCCTGTTCGAAATCTGTGGTTGCGAAGGCAACTGGACGATGGAGACATTCATCGATGACACCATCAAAGACATTCGTGAAAAAGTGGGCGACAGTAAAGTACTGTGTGCGCTTAGCGGCGGTGTGGATTCTTCCGTTGTAGCTGCATTGCTTCACAAAGCCATTGGTGATCAACTGACATGTATGTTTATCGACCACGGTCTGTTGCGTAAAGGTGAAGCAGAAAGTGTAATGGAGACGTTTGTCGGCAAATTCGACATGAAAGTTGTCAAAATTGATGCACAAGAGCGCTTCATGTCCAAACTGGCTGGCGTGGATGATCCAGAACAAAAACGTAAAATCATCGGTAACGAGTTTATTTACGTATTTGACGAAGAGTCCAAGCAGTTCGATGACTTTGCATTCCTGGCACAAGGTACACTCTACACGGACATCGTGGAAAGTGGTACAGCGACTGCACAGACCATCAAATCCCACCACAACGTGGGCGGTCTGCCTGAAGACATGAATTTCAAACTGATCGAACCGCTGAGCACGTTGTTCAAGGATGAAGTACGTAAAGTCGGTACCGAGTGTGGCCTGCCGGACGAAATTGTTCATCGTCAGCCGTTCCCTGGTCCGGGCCTTGCGATCCGTGTTCTTGGTGAGGTTACCGAAGAAAAACTTAAAATTGTTCGTGACTCAGACTACATCCTGCGTGAAGAGATTGCCAAAGCCGGTCTCGACCGTGAAATCTGGCAGTACTTCACAGCCCTGCCTAACATGAAGAGTGTTGGCGTTATGGGTGATGCGCGTACGTATTCCTACACTGTAGGTATCCGTGCAGTAACATCCATCGACGGTATGACTGCGGACTGGGCACGTATTCCTTGGGATGTGCTGGAGAAAATCTCCGTACGGATTGTTAACGAAGTTGATAACGTAAACCGTATCGTTTATGACGTAACATCCAAACCACCTGCAACAATCGAGTGGGAATAGGGTATAGACTCTGAACGATAGATTATAAAAATGCTCTTTTATCTGCGGTATTTCGCAAATAAAAGGGCTTTTTTTTATAAGAAGAATATTGTGATCAAGTTTTCATTGGGTACTTTTTTTACAAATAGTACACTCTCAAAATTAATCCCATTTTAAAGTTCACTTCATGATCCTTTCAGGTCCAGCCTGTACAATAAGTACATACTAAGAGCTATATGCCTACTGAAAGGAGATTGAATGTATGCGTAAAACCGACTATATGAGCAAATGGAAGATGGGCATTGGAAGTGCATTTCTGATGGTGATGCTGGCAGGATGCGGTTCAGGTGTGCAAGATCTGGCTTCCGGTTCGGGGGACTTTCCATTTACGAATTTAGAGGCAGCGGATGCTTCTTCCGATCAGACCAGAAACCAGGAGTTATCCTCTGACACAACAACAAACGCGAATCAGGAACAACAAGAGATACAGGATACTCCTCAGACAGAGATCTAATTAACATAGGACTGATCCGGCAAAAAAAATTCTCCGGAACATGTCGCAAATTGCTCCATATACCTAATGAGTATATGCCTTCGGAATACGAGACATCGTTATTCCTAGATCATCATTCACCTGACTGCTAAAAACGCATCAGAAACATAAGCTAGCCTGATTAGAGCGCTTCTGCTCTTTGATCAGGTTAGCTTTTTTAGGTTGAAATGCTGAACTTTCAGTCTGACAGAATGAACATATTCCATTGAGATTTCACCGAAAAAAACGCATACAATTGGGTTGTAAACCGCTGAACTGGTTCAATCTGTTAAATAATACGAACGATATTATACAAGGGTGAGATTAATATTCGTTTTTCTCATTGACAAAAACATACTGCCCTCCTAAAATAGTGATGGGAAACAAACAAATAGCGCATACTTATTCGTATAATCCTGGGGATTGGCCCGGGAGTCTCTACGAGATCACCCTAATGATCTGGCTACGAAGAGGAGAAGGCTAAGCACATGAATTCTACATGATTGCGGGGACATCACGCACATTAGAATTTTTTTTGTTCTTAGTAAAGGCATCATGCCACTCCTTGTCAGCTGAACCCTGGGTGAAGAATCTTCATCAGGGTCATTTGTCGTTTTTCAATATGGCTTCAACATCTCTAAGGGGGAGTTAGTAATTATGGATCGTTTCTTTAAATTAAAAGAAAACGGAACAAATGTTAGAACGGAGATTGTTGCGGGTCTCACTACGTTTATGACAATGGCTTACATTCTTTTTGTGAATACGTTGTTCTTGGGACAAGCCGGTGCGGGGATGTCGGATAATGCAGTATTCTTTGCAACAGCCGTCGGCGCCGGATTAATGACTATTATTATGGGATTGTTCGTGAATATTCCGATCGCGCTTGCACCAGGTATGGGATTGAATGCATACTTCATGACTGTCGTTCTAAGCTCGAATGGAGCGATTACTTGGCAGGCAGCTCTCGGAGCGGTATTCCTTTCCGGTATTGTGTTCATTATTTTGACCGTGACGAAGATTCGGCAAATGCTGCTGGTAGCAGTTCCGCAGTCGATCAAAATGGCCATTACGGTGGGTATCGGTCTCTTTATTACCATTATTGGTTTCAAACTTGCTAATCTCGTGGCTGTAACAGTTAATGTTGCACCAGACGCAGATCTGAGTCAGCCGATTCCAGGTAGCAGTTTTAACCTGTCATTGGGCAACTTTGTAACACATCACGATGCATTGCTGGCCCTGATTGGTTTGCTCCTTATTGCTATACTGATGGTTATGCGCGTCAAAGGCGCTCTGCTGATCGGGATCGTAGCAACAACGCTGATTGGTATTCCGATGGGCGTTACGAATCTGAGTGGTCTTTCAGGCGCAAGCTGGTTGCCTAATTTCAGTGATCTGGCGGTTGGACAGCTAGATTTGAAAGGAGCCATCAGTCTCGGATTGTTCGAGATCATCTTCATCTTTACCTTCGTTGAGTTGTTCGACACGTTTGGTACGATGGTAGGTACTGCAACACGTATGGGGATTATGAAGGATAAGAAAAAAGGCGAGAAAACGATCGGTAAAGCGATGCTCGTCGATGCAGTTGGTGTCAGCGCAGGTGCTGCACTCGGCACAAGTACCATTACGGCATACGTTGAAAGTGCTTCAGGAGTTGAGGCAGGTGGACGTACAGGACTGACTTCGGTAACGACAGGTTTGTTGTTCATTTTGGCTCTGTTTATCGCGCCTCTTGCGCTTGTTGTTCCATCCGCTGCGACGGCTCCGGCATTGATCATCGTGGGTGTGCTTATGATGAGTCAAGTGCGCAGCATTGAGTGGGATGATTTCCTGCAAGCTTTCCCTGCGTTCCTTACCATTGTATTGATGCCTTTCACAGGTGGAATCGCAAACGGGATCTCCGCAGGTATCGTATCTTATGTGATTTTGGCGGTGTTCAGTAACTTGGTAACAGAGCGTAAAGTGAAAATTCACTGGCTTATGTGGATTTTGGCGCTCATTGTAGTTTGCCGATACGTATTTATTGGCGGGGAGTAGGGTTCGTTAGGTGTAACGAAGAAATATCTCAGATACGTTTGCTATCCTATAAATGAAGAAGCGGAAGCCACGGGATTTAGACCCTGAGCTTTCGCTTTTTTTATATTCTTTTCTTGGGAAAAATGAATCTCAGAAATGTTTTCCTTCTATTATAGAAGGAATGAATAATAATGATCTATGAGTTGTTGGTTGTTTATCCAATGAAATCATCGGTTAATAAGTTTCTATAACGTGATGAGTCTGTACTGTATACAATATGTGTTTCTCTATTACTCCGATTCATTAAAATTTATATCCGGATGTATCATCTGGTCGATAATAAGGAGATACTTGCTAAAAGGACAGCAGGGAACTTATTTTATAAGATTTAATGTTTTTCGAAAAAAGACTTGCGTTCCGTAGCTGTACATGGTATATTCTATTTCCGGCCAAAAAAACACGAGATACACGGTGCGGCAAGCGGTTGAAATAAGCTTCGAAAGAAACTTAAAAAAAGAGCTTGCAAAGTTGGTTCGGACATGATATTATATAAGAGTTGCTGAAGATAACAACATTCGGTAACGAAACAAGTTTGATCTTTGAAAACTGAACAACGAGTGAGTAAACATTCTGCTTGCAGAATGAACGCGAAAGTTGAGACAAGCTTTGGCTTGGATCGACTGGAGCACAAATGAGATTTTTAATCTCGTCAGATTCAAAATGAGCTTATCGCTCTTTTCAATACTTTATTGGAGAGTTTGATCCTGGCTCAGGACGAACGCTGGCGGCATGCCTAATACATGCAAGTCGAGCGGACTTGATGAGAAGCTTGCTTCTCTGATGGTTAGCGGCGGACGGGTGAGTAACACGTAGGCAACCTGCCCTCAAGTTTGGGACAACTACCGGAAACGGTAGCTAATACCGAATAATTGTTTTCTTCGCCTGAAGGAAACTGGAAAGACGGAGCAATCTGTCACTTGGGGATGGGCCTGCGGCGCATTAGCTAGTTGGTGAGGTAACGGCTCACCAAGGCGACGATGCGTAGCCGACCTGAGAGGGTGATCGGCCACACTGGGACTGAGACACGGCCCAGACTCCTACGGGAGGCAGCAGTAGGGAATCTTCCGCAATGGGCGAAAGCCTGACGGAGCAATGCCGCGTGAGTGATGAAGGTTTTCGGATCGTAAAGCTCTGTTGCCAGGGAAGAACGCTTGGGAGAGTAACTGCTCTCAAGGTGACGGTACCTGAGAAGAAAGCCCCGGCTAACTACGTGCCAGCAGCCGCGGTAATACGTAGGGGGCAAGCGTTGTCCGGAATTATTGGGCGTAAAGCGCGCGCAGGCGGTCATTTAAGTCTGGTGTTTAATCCCGGGGCTCAACCCCGGATCGCACTGGAAACTGGGTGACTTGAGTGCAGAAGAGGAGAGTGGAATTCCACGTGTAGCGGTGAAATGCGTAGATATGTGGAGGAACACCAGTGGCGAAGGCGACTCTCTGGGCTGTAACTGACGCTGAGGCGCGAAAGCGTGGGGAGCAAACAGGATTAGATACCCTGGTAGTCCACGCCGTAAACGATGAGTGCTAGGTGTTAGGGGTTTCGATACCCTTGGTGCCGAAGTTAACACATTAAGCACTCCGCCTGGGGAGTACGGTCGCAAGACTGAAACTCAAAGGAATTGACGGGGACCCGCACAAGCAGTGGAGTATGTGGTTTAATTCGAAGCAACGCGAAGAACCTTACCAGGTCTTGACATCCCTTTGACCGGTACAGAGATGTACCTTTCCTTCGGGACAGAGGAGACAGGTGGTGCATGGTTGTCGTCAGCTCGTGTCGTGAGATGTTGGGTTAAGTCCCGCAACGAGCGCAACCCTTATATTTAGTTGCCAGCACTTCGGGTGGGCACTCTAGATAGACTGCCGGTGACAAACCGGAGGAAGGTGGGGATGACGTCAAATCATCATGCCCCTTATGACCTGGGCTACACACGTACTACAATGGCCGGTACAACGGGCTGCGAAATCGCGAGATGGAGCCAATCCCAACAAAGCCGGTCTCAGTTCGGATTGCAGGCTGCAACTCGCCTGCATGAAGTCGGAATTGCTAGTAATCGCGGATCAGCATGCCGCGGTGAATACGTTCCCGGGTCTTGTACACACCGCCCGTCACACCACGAGAGTTTATAACACCCGAAGTCGGTGGGGTAACCGCAAGGAGCCAGCCGCCGAAGGTGGGATAGATGATTGGGGTGAAGTCGTAACAAGGTAGCCGTATCGGAAGGTGCGGCTGGATCACCTCCTTTCTATGGAGAATCGTTTCCTGCAACGGAAACATTCAAATATAAGTCTTCAGGAAGCATGCTTCCGAAGCGAGCTTTACTTCGTAAAGCTTTTAACTCACTCGTTGTTCGGTTTTGAGAGCTCAAACTCTCAAACAGCTTGCTTTTGCATGGAGCTTGTTCTTTGAAAACTAGATATCGAAACGAAACAAACGCGAATTAGAACATTCCTTTTTAGCTGAACTTGTGTTAAACAAGTTTAATAAATTGGTACTTAATTGCTTTTGCGATGGTATTGGATGGGAGTGACTTTTGGCTTTGGACGTAGTCCAAAACAAGGGAAGCGAGCAGCCAAAACCGGAGCAAACTGGTTAAGCTACTAAGAGCACACGGAGGATGCCTAGGCGCTAGGAGCCGATGAAGGACGTGGCGAACAACGAAACTGCCTCGGGGAGCTGTAAGCAAGCTTTGATCCGGGGGTGTCCGAATGGGGAAACCCAGCTGGGGTAATTTCCAGTTACTCACAACTGAATACATAGGTTGTGCAGAGGCATACCAGGGGAACTGAAACATCTAAGTACCCTGAGGAAGAGAAAACAATAGTGATTCCGTCAGTAGCGGCGAGCGAACGCGGAGAAGCCCAAACCAAGGAGCTTGCTCTTTGGGGTTGTGGGACGTCTCACATGGAGTTACAAAGGAGTCAGTTAAACGAAGAGGTCTGGAAAGGCCCGCCAAAGAAGGTAAAAGCCCTGTAATTGAAAGTTGACTCTCTCCGAGACGGATCCCGAGTAGTGCGGGGCACGTGAAACCCCGTATGAATCCGGCAGGACCATCTGCCAAGGCTAAATACTTCCTAGCGACCGATAGTGAAGCAGTACCGTGAGGGAAAGGTGAAAAGCACCCCGGAAGGGGAGTGAAATAGAACCTGAAACCGTGTGCTTACAAAAAGTCAGAGCCCGTTTTAGGGGTGATGGCGTGCCTTTTGTAGAATGAACCGGCGAGTTACGTTCCCGTGCAAGGTTAAGGTGAAGAGCCGGAGCCGCAGCGAAAGCGAGTCTGAATAGGGCGACTTAGTACGTGGACGTAGACCCGAAACCGGGTGATCTACCCCTGTCCAGGGTGAAGGTGCGGTAACACGCACTGGAGGCCCGAACCCACGCATGTTGAAAAATGCGGGGATGAGGTGGGGGTAGCGGAGAAATTCCAATCGAACTCGGAGATAGCTGGTTCTCCCCGAAATAGCTTTAGGGCTAGCCTCGGAAAACAGAGTCGTGGAGGTAGAGCACTGATTGGGTGCGGGGCCCGCAAGGGTTACCAAGCTCAGTCAAACTCCGAATGCCATAGACTTACTTCCGGGAGTCAGACAGTGAGTGCTAAGATCCATTGTCAAAAGGGAAACAGCCCAGACCATCAGCTAAGGTCCCCAAGTGTGTGTTAAGTGGGAAAGGATGTGGAGTTGCACAGACAACCAGGATGTTGGCTTAGAAGCAGCCACCATTGAAAGAGTGCGTAATAGCTCACTGGTCGAGTGACTCTGCGCCGAAAATGTAACGGGGCTAAACACACCACCGAAGCTATGGCTTGATGCTATGCATCAGGGGTAGGGGAGCGTTGTATAAGGGTTGAAGGTGTACCGTAAGGAGCGCTGGACATTATACAAGTGAGAATGCCGGTATGAGTAACGAAAAGATCAGTGAGAATCTGATCCGCCGAAAGCCTAAGGGTTCCTGAGGAAGGCTCGTCCGCTCAGGGTAAGTCGGGACCTAAGGCGAGGCCGAAAGGCGTAGTCGAAGGACAACAGGTCGAAATTCCTGTACCACCGTAAGCCGTTATGAGCAATGGGGGGACGCAGTAGGGTAGTGACGCGGACTGATGGATGTCCGTCTAAGCAGTAAGGCTGATGTGTAGGCAAATCCGCACATTGTAAGGCTGAGCTGTGATGGGGAGCGAAAATTGTAGTAGCGAAGGTCATGATCTCACACTGCCAAGAAAAGCCTCTAGCCAGGTGAAGGTGCCCGTACCGCAAACCGACACAGGTAGGCGAGAAGAGTATTCTAAGGCGCGCGGAAGAACTCTCGTTAAGGAACTCGGCAAAATGACCCCGTAACTTCGGGAGAAGGGGTGCCCCGGTAGTGTGAATAGCACGAGGGGGCCGCAGTGAAAAGGCCCAAGCGACTGTTTAGCAAAAACACAGGTCTGTGCGAAGCCGTAAGGCGAAGTATACGGGCTGACGCCTGCCCGGTGCTGGAAGGTTAAGGGGAGTGGTTAGGAGCAATCCGAAGCTGTGAACCGAAGCCCCAGTAAACGGCGGCCGTAACTATAACGGTCCTAAGGTAGCGAAATTCCTTGTCAGGTAAATTCTGACCCGCACGAATGGCGTAACGACTTGGGCGCTGTCTCAACGAGAGATCCGGTGAAATTTTAATACCTGTGAAGATGCAGGTTACCCGCGACAAGACGGAAAGACCCCATGGAGCTTTACTGCAGCTTGATATTGAATTTGGGTACGATCTGTACAGGATAGGTGGGAGCCTTTGAAGCATGAGCGCCAGCTTGTGTGGAGGCAACGTTGGGATACCACCCTGATCGTATCTAGGTTCTAACCTGGTACCGTAATCCGGTGCGGGGACAGTGTCAGGTGGGCAGTTTGACTGGGGCGGTCGCCTCCTAAAGAGTAACGGAGGCGCCCAAAGGTTCCCTCAGAATGGTTGGAAATCATTCGAAGAGTGCAAAGGCATAAGGGAGCTTGACTGCGAGACCTACAAGTCGAGCAGGGACGAAAGTCGGGCTTAGTGATCCGGTGGTACCGCATGGAAGGGCCATCGCTCAACGGATAAAAGCTACCCTGGGGATAACAGGCTTATCTCCCCCAAGAGTCCACATCGACGGGGAGGTTTGGCACCTCGATGTCGGCTCATCGCATCCTGGGGCTGAAGTAGGTCCCAAGGGTTGGGCTGTTCGCCCATTAAAGCGGTACGCGAGCTGGGTTCAGAACGTCGTGAGACAGTTCGGTCCCTATCTGTCGTGGGCGTAGGAAATTTGAGAGGAGCTGTCCTTAGTACGAGAGGACCGGGATGGACGTACCGCTGGTGTACCAGTTGTTCCGCCAGGAGCACCGCTGGGTAGCTATGT
Source organism: Paenibacillus sp. FSL K6-4396 (assembly GCF_038002525.1). Lineage (NCBI taxonomy): Bacteria > Bacillati > Bacillota > Bacilli > Caryophanales > Paenibacillaceae > Paenibacillus > Paenibacillus sp. FSL K6-4396. The sequence goes on from NZ_JBBOCR010000001.1 coordinate 779,454, forward strand.
ACGGACGGGATAAACGCTGAAAGCATCTAAGCGTGAAGCCCCCCTCAAGATGAGATTTCCCAGTATGTAAGACCCCTTGAAGACGACGAGGTAGATAGGCTGGGGGTGGAAGTGCAGCAATGCATGGAGCTGACCAGTACTAATCGGTCGAGGGCTTATCCAAATATGCAAGTGATAAATCGCATGTTTCGTTTCGAATCTAGTTTTCAGAGAACAACAACTCTGAAATGTAAGTTAAGCTATGCGTTTGGTGGCGATGGCGGAGGGGTTCCACACGTACCCATCCCGAACACGACCGTTAAGCCCTCTAGCGCCGATGGTACTTGGACCGCAGGGTCCTGGGAGAGTAGGACGCCGCCAAGCAATAGGAAGACACACTTGATGATATCGAGTGTGTCTTTTTTATTTTAATCCTAAATACGTATATAAACCTTAACAGCCCTGGTAAATAACCAAGGCTGTTTTTTTATTTCAATATTTATGAGAATGTTAAATAACTTTAAAAGGATCATTTCTCTATCATCGATTTAAGTACAACATCTGTCTAGCCTTTCATTTGATTGCAAGCATCCTCAAGGATTGAAAGGGAGTTCTGCAATGCATGCTGGGTTTCCGAATCAATGATGACGCCTTGTTTGTTCATTTTCAATGTAATATGAGGAATGGTTAAACAGCCCTCCTGTAGAACTTGTGCATTGATCATGTTTAGTGTCAGCAATAAGGAAGCATGGGCTTTGTTACCTCCCATGGGGCTTGGGGAAGCAGCGATGACAATAGTGGGTTTATGGAGCCATTCTCCAGAAGATACAACCCAATCTAATGCATTTTTTAAGACCCCGGGAACGCCATTTCCATACTCTGGCGTGCAGATAAGGACACCGTCCGAATGCTTAAGTTGGGCTCTCAAGTTCTGTACGGACACTGGACCCTCCTCGACATCGAGGTCAGGGTTAAAATGCGGCAGATCATTTAATCCCTCATATACTTCAAACTTAAGGTTAGTGTGAGCGAGTTTAATTATGGCGTGCATTAGTAATGTATTGGAGGACTGATTGCGCAGACTTCCGGAAATGGCAAGGATATTTAATTCTTTTTTCATGGATATAGATCATCTCTATTCTTTAGTAATGTAGGGCAATTTGTTTATTTTCCTCCTGTTGGAATGAGCTGTCTATAAAAAACGCATATAATTAAGGCATTCTTCATGTTAGTCAGGGGATATTCACAATTCTTCATCAAAAATGCATGCCATCGTTTGTATTGCCCTGGGTAATAGAATGAAGAGATCATTTTAAAATAAACAACTAACGAAAGAATCATAATAAATATTTTATAAAATTAGTACCAAGTACTAAGACTTAGTGCTATAATGATAAAAAACAAGTGAGGTGACTACCGGTATGAATCATCAATCAAAGGCAACCATCACGGCAATGGGGACGTATGTACCGGATCGAATATTAACGAATGCTGATCTGGAGAAATTAGTGGAGACTAGTGACGAATGGATTGTGCAACGTACAGGCATGAGAGAACGGCGAATTGCAGCTGAAGATCAATTTGTATCTGACCTGGCTACAAAGGCTGTAGAAGATATGATACGTCGTTATGATGTGAGTGTAGAAGATGTGGATATGATCCTTGTGGCTACAAGTACACCTGAATATGCTTTCCCAAGTACGGCATCCAGAGTACAGGCTAATCTTAAGATCCCACACACGGGTGTACTGGATTTAAATGCTGCATGCGCAGGTTTTACCTACGGACTACAGCTTGCTGACAGTCTGGTGACCAGTGGAATGTACCGCAAAGTACTGGTTATTGGAGCAGAGACATTATCCAAAATTACGGATTATACAGACCGTACAACTTGTGTACTGTTTGGTGATGGAGCGGGGGCCTTCTTGGTGGAGAGATCATCGGGTGCTGAAGGTGACTTTATGGCAGCCGTATCAGGTACACATGGAGAAGGCGGTGTACATCTCTATAAGACTGGCTTATCTTCTGAGATGAATGGTGTGCCTTTACAGGGTGAGGGATGTCTTGTCCAGAATGGCAGAGAGATTTATAAGTGGGCTGTACGGACGATCCCAGAGCAATTGGATAAGCTGATAACAAAAGCTGAATTAAGCCCTGACCAGATTGACTGGTTTGTCCCGCATAGTGCAAATATGAGAATGATTGAAGCTGTTTGCGAACGTGGTCCTGTTCCTTTGGAACGTACGTTAACCAGTGTCGAGTATCGTGGGAACACATCGGCTGCTTCCATTCCGCTTGCTTTACAGCTTGCAGTGGATGAAGGAAAATTGAAAGAAGGACAGAGCGTAGCTCTCTTTGGCTTTGGCGGTGGTCTGACGTACGCAGGTCTGGTACTGAGATGGGGCGTGCCGGACAAGGTTCAGTAATGAGTAACATACGATTGTATGCAACACAAAAATAAATAGAGAAATTAAAATAGACCACCCAAACTTCATGCAGTCATGAAGATGGTGGTCTATTTCCTGAGTTAACTCGTTTTAATTCTTTGTGTTAACAGGAAATGCTTAATCCCATAAATATTTTACGGCGTAAGTTTTGGGGCTTGACGGTGGTGAGTTCCTTGTTCGTAGCTGTACGCTAGCTTGATCAAAGTTCCTTCATCAAAAGCACGGCCCAGGAATTCCATGCCTACAGGCAGACCATCGGTTGTGAAACCAGCAGGAACCGTGATCGCCGGGAAGCCGGAGAACGGACTCAAACGGTTGTTACCACCGGAGTTTTGTCCTTCGCCAATAACACCAGCGGCTTGTGTGGACGTAGGATAGATGATGGCATCCAGATTATTATCTGCCATTACTTTCAGCAAGGATTCACGTGTAACTTGGGTACGTTTCAGGACGATGTCCTTATATTCGGTAGTCTCCAGGTTTTGGCGTGCATCCCGAGCCTTCATGGATTGTTCTTGGGACTTATCAAACTCTCCGGAAGCGATGATCTCGGACAGACTGTGATATGGAGCATCTGCACCCAATGATTCCAGATAGTCATTCAGCTGGAACTTGAATTCATATCCACTAAGGCTTGGGTATTTGTTGATCTCGGCCAAGTTCGGGATAGAAATTGGAACTGCGATAGCGCCAAGTGACTTCAATTCTTCCACAGCTGTGTTGATCACGTCAGCAACGGCTTTTTCTTCAGCTTTAGTACTTGGGATGAGTTCTGTAGCCACACCGATGCGTGCACCTTTCAGTCCGTTTACATCCAGGAAGTCTGTATAGCTGGAAGGGATTTTTCCAACCGCGTAAGCTGTAGCGACATCCTTTTTATCATATCCGGCTGTAGCATCCAGCATGATTGCGGCATCACTTACGGTACGAGCCATTGGTCCACCGACATCCTGTGTCAAAGCCAATGGAATAATGCCTTCACGGCTAGACAGTCCGATGGTTGGGCGGATACCCACAAGGCTGTTGAAGCTGGATGGGATTCGGATTGAACCGCCAGTGTCTGTACCCATGCCGGCTGCGGCAAAGTTAGATGCAATGGCAGCACCTGTTCCACCGCTTGAGCCACCTGGATAATGGTCCAGGGCGTAAGGGTTAAGTGTTTGTCCACCCAATGAGCTGGATGTCGTGATGCCAAATGCGAATTCATGCAGGTTTGTTTTGCCCAAAATAATGGCGCCAGCTGCTTTGAGTTTCTTCACTTGTTCAGCATCGTGAGCAGGAATGGAATCTTTCAGACAGATACAGCCAGCAGTTGTCGGCATGTCATTGGTATCGAAATTGTCTTTCACCAGAATCGGAACGCCATGAAGTGGTCCGCGGGCACCTTGAGCTGTACGTTCTTCATCCAATTGCTCCGCAATTTGGAGCGCATCCGGGTTCAGGGTTAATACGGCGTTGATGCTTACACCTTGATCATCGTATTTTTCAATGCGGTCCAGATATTTCTGAACCAGTTCTTTTGATGTCAGTTTTCCTTGCGTCATTGCGGCCTGGAGATCCATAATGGTTGCTTCCTCCAGGACAAACGGTTTTATGTAATTATAGATGCGGTCTTTCAGTATGGAGAGGTCATTCTCGGTAAGTACAGCGTTTGGAAGGAAGAGGGATTCCGTATAGCCTTTCATCAATCCCGCAGTGTTCAATGCACCAACAGCACTTGAGAAAGTGGATTCATCCGGGACATCCTTGAATGATTCGGTAGCCGAATCCAGCTTGAGCCATTGTTGCAAAGCAACCGCAGCATCTTTACGTTGCACGGTTGTGCCGGAGAGTTTGTCCATGGTAAAAGGAACACCTGCAAGTGTTGCCGCTTCTTCCATGGCCTGAACAAATGCTGCCGGAGTAACAGGCGCTTTTCCTTTGGGTACAGCAGCTACTATTGTTTTACTCGTAGACGTTGCCGTTGCGGCTGATGCCGAAGGCACCGTTCCTCCCCATGTTGTGGCAACAACAGCTCCCGCCAGTAACAAAGCCCCACTTTTTTTCAATACAGATCCATGATAAGTCATGCATCCACGCTCCCTTCCTGTGTCTCATTGATGTGTGCTAGCAGCGATTCTGTTTCTATGCTTTTGACACATTGTATAGTTATGTCAGGTAATCTTACAATGTTTATATTTATCCAAAAAAACGTATACATCAATATTGATCAGTATAAAACCTTATTCATGCTTCTATTTACGTGAGCTCAGGAAAACTATTAATTATTATAATGTGAGTAAATATGACATCGATTCGATATATTGATTAAACATGAGGTTACAGGATACGAGTAGATTAGGAAGTAGAGATGACAGAGCATACCTTTCGTGTGAAATGATATAATGAAAAGATAGGAATAAAAGAGACATAACGTTCTACCAGAGAGGAAGAGATATGAATTGAAGACATTGGTACTCGCAGAAAAACCGTCTGTGGCACGCGAAATAGCCAGAGTTATGGGTGCACGTGATAAACATAAAAGTTATATGGAAGGCCCGAAATATATCGTTACCTGGGCGCTTGGACATCTGGTTGGATTAGCTGAACCGGAGGATTACGACAAAAAGTATGCAACATGGAATCTGGAGGACCTGCCCATTCTGCCAGAGCGTACGAAACTGAAGGTACTTAAAGAGACCAACCATCAATATAAAGCCGTCCAGCAGTTGATGAAACGTCAGGATGTAGGTGAGCTGGTCATTGCTACGGATGCGGCCCGTGAGGGAGAATTGCTGGCCCGTTGGATCATGCAGATGGCGGGGTGGAAAAAATCGTTCAAACGTCTGTGGATTTCGTCCCAGACAGATAAGGCGATCAAAGACGGATTTGCTTCGCTGAAGCCAGGCAGTCAGTTCGACCGTCTCTATGAATCAGCACGTTGCCGGGCCGAGGCCGACTGGATGATTGGACTTAACGTGACCCGTGCGCTAACCGTTCGTTTCAATGCACAGTTGTCTGCTGGACGGGTACAAACTCCGACCTTGGGCATGATTATGGATAGAGAAAATGAAATTAATGGTTTCCGCTCGCAGGAGTATGAGACGTTAACGACAGATTTGGGTGATTTTCAGGCTGTTTGGCGGGCAGCAGGGGGAGATTCACGCATTTTTGACCCTCAAGAAATGCAAGAATTGAAGAAGCGGGTAGACGGGCGCAAGGGCACGATTGCCCAGGTGAAGAAAAGCGAGAAAGTAGAGCCGCATCCATTGGCATATGACCTGACAGAACTGCAACGGGATGCCAACCGGAAATATGGTTTCTCGGCAAAGCAAACATCAAATGTCCTGCAACGTCTGTATGAACAGCACAAACTTGTGACGTACCCACGTACGGACAGCCGGTACCTGACTGCCGACATGACAGCTACATTGAAAGAACGTCTGGACAGTGTAGCCATTGGACCTTATGCGTCTCTGGCACGTCCTTTGCTGCGCAAAAATCTGAATATCACCAAACGTATTGTGGATGACAGCAAAGTGACCGATCACCATGCCATTATCCCCACGGAGCAAACGGTACTTCTGAATCAATTGAACCCGGAGGAACGCAAATTGTACGATCTGATCGTACGTCGTTTTATCAGCCTGTTCTATCCGGCAGCGAAGTACGATTCCGTTGCAATCACGGTGCAGGTGGGGAATGATTCCTTTCATGTCAAAGGTACAACGGTGAAAGAAAGCGGATGGCGTGAAGTATACGGCGGCGATTACAGCGATGATGACGATGACCGTACTGATGATGCAGCAGACCATGAGCGTGCGCTTTTGCCAGATGTGCAGCAAGGACAGTCCGTGACGGTTCAGCGTTGTCATATTAAAAGTGGACGGACGATGCCGCCCAAACGGTATACCGAAGCTGCTTTGCTTTCCCAGATGGAAAAGCATGGACTCGGTACTCCGGCTACACGTGCGGATATTATCGAGAAGCTGGTCAGTTCCGATACAATAGATCGTCAAGGCAACAGCATGCACCCGACTGGCAAAGGAAAACAGTTGATTGAACTGGCTGCTCCGCAGCTTCGTACACCGGATCTGACTGCTCGCTGGGAGGCTGAGTTGGAACGAATTGCGCGTGGGCAAGGGAAACCAGGACCGTTCCTGGATAGTATTCGTTCAATGGCGAAAGAGCTGGTGTCTACGGTAAAAGGCAGCAAAGCAGAGTACAAGCCACATAATGTGTCCAATAGCCATTGCCCGGACTGTAACGCACGGTTGTTGGAGAAGAAAGGCAAGCGAGGCAAGTTTCTTGTATGTCCTACCGAGGACTGTGGATATCGTCGTTCGGCAGAGAAAAGATTGTCCAATCGTCGTTGTGCGCAGTGCCACAAAAAGATGGAAATCAAAGAAGGCAAGGCGGGGTTATACGTACAATGTCTACCTTGTGGTATTACAGAAACGTTGGATAAGGACAAACAGCATGTGAACAAACGCGATCAGCAAAAGCTGGTAAAACAATATGCGAAACAGGAGTCCATTGGGTCTAACCTTGGAGATTTGCTGAAGGCGGCTATGGAGAAAAAGGGAAAGTAACACGCTTGAGGTAGTTGAGGTCGTACCTCGTGCACTACGAACCATGTGAATGATTTACTTATTTACTCCAAATAAACTGATTGAGACTTTTCTATTCATACTTGTAAAGTCGTATAAGATCCTCCGTTTTCAGGCAACGTAAGCCAAGGAGGTGATACCTATATGCCGCATAACAAACCAGAGAAAATCCATAACCAGCAAAACAAAGACAGTATTCGGGAAGAGAGTATCGCTGTGCGCCCGGACAAAGCAGCCAAAAGAGCACCAAGTCTGAACAGTATTCCAAAACAGGAGTCCTAGGTCAGAGCGATGTAGCATTTTACACAAATTTGCGGTTCCCTACCTGGTGCGTTGAACATGTCTCTGATGAGGACTATAATGGAGACAGGGAGATGTCCCGGGACAGGGGGATCGCTAGAAGTATATGCAAACCGGACTTATATTGTGGTTTTTATTTATTAATGTAGTTGGTTATCTGGTGATGTCGGATGATAAGAGGCGTGCACAACAGCGTCGTGACCGTACACCTGAACGAACGTTATTCTTGCTTGCGTTTATTGGCGGTGCTTTGGGAGTCTGGATCGCGATGTATCGGAAAAGGCATAAGACCAAACATCCCAGCTTCACTATTGGCATTCCGTTGTTGTTGTTCCTGAATGCGGTAATCTATGGTTACTTTATTCAATGAACACTTGAAACACACGCGTAATCGTTCATAGGTTTCATATGTAAATTCTTTCGTATAAATGGTTCATTGTGGCTCCAGAACGTTTAAGAAGTTATATGCTATGTTAGTTTATTGGATGTTAGACCGAAGCTTGCTTCGCGTGCTCTACATATAAAGGAAGGGACGGGATTCACATGTTATTTTCTAAAATATTAGTGGCTTATGATGGTTCCAAAGCTTCAAATAAAGCACTTGATCGTGCAATTGAGCTAGCCAAAGTGTCCCCGAATGCTGTACTGGATGTCATTCATGCTTTTGATTTCCCGCGTGTATTCATCGGTGAGGGGTTGGCGCCACTGCCACCTTCACTTAATAATGACTACTACAATCTGGCGGTGCAAACGACAGATGAAGCGAAAGAACGAATTCAGGCTGCTGGTGTAACGGCCAATGTGGATCTGATTCAAGGGGCGGCAGCCGAAGTGTTGCTTGATTTTGCCAGAGAAAATGATTCTGATATCATTATTATTGGTAGCCGCGGACTTGGTGGAATTCGGGAATTTGTCCTGGGTAGTGTCAGTCACAATGTGGTGCAGCATGCTCAGGTTCCAGTACTTGTCGTAAAATAATGGATGAAGTGTGCACGCACTGAAAAGCAGGGAGCCGGTTGTCTTCGAGAGATTGAAGAGGAGCCGGCTTTCTTTTATGGGATGAAATGGATGGCTGAGCGAATTTAAAGAAGCAATTCCCGAACATTATATTTGTCAATATGTTAAATGTTCGTCTTTAAGTTGACATTAGCTGTAGGGGATTGTTAGAATGTTAGATGTGTCGATCAGGTAAGAATAAGGTCGAGTAGGAACGAAATATGTAATAAGAGATTACAAAAATGAACGAAGATAGTTTGATAGATATTTGCTCGTATAACGCCGGGAATAGGGCCCGGAAGTATCTACCCGGGAACCGTAAATTTCCGGACTACGAGGAGATACGGCTGAGAGTCGCATGCAACCAGATGCGGACAGCAAGCCCCCTTTTGGCATGCCCAAATGAGGGATACGTATTTCTTAGAGTCCGGTGTCCGGAGAAAATGTGATGTTTTCGCGGGTAGCGGATTTTTTCATTTCACACGTAAAATGAATTCATTAATACCTGATGTAATCAAAAAAGCTCAGACGGGAGTTGGATGTATTCATGTCACTGCAAGTCGCTGTAATTATGGGCAGCAAGTCGGATTGGGAAACGATGAAACATGCGTGCGAGGTGCTGGACGAGCTGGAGATTGGTTATGAGAAAAAGGTGGTCTCCGCCCATCGTACACCGGATTTGATGTTTGAATACGCAGAGCAAGCAATTGATCGAGGATTCAAGGTGATCATTGCAGGTGCAGGCGGGGCAGCACATCTACCCGGTATGGTCGCTTCCAAAACGATGCTTCCAGTCATTGGCGTACCGGTTCAATCCAAAGCATTGAACGGTCTCGATTCCTTGTTGTCCATTGTTCAGATGCCTGGTGGTATTCCCGTCGCAACTGTAGCGATTGGCAAGGCAGGGGCAACGAATGCCGGATTGCTGGCAGCTCAGATGATCGGAGCTTTTGACCCGGATGTCCAACGTCGCTCTGAAGCTCGCCGAGAGCGTATCAAACAAGAAGTACTCGAAAGCAGTGAAGAACTATGAGTAGAATAGGGAATCAATCCGGTACTGCTGGAGAACTACAATATGTCCTGCTGCCTGGGAAAACAACCATCGGCATTCTTGGAGGCGGACAGCTCGGGCGTATGATTACGCTCGCAGGAACGGCAATGGGGTATCGATTTGTCACCCTTGATCCCGCTGCGGATGCACCTTGTGGTCAAGTTGCTCGTCAGATTGAAGCAGGATATGACGATGCCAAAGCTGCACTTGAACTGGCTCAGCAATGCGATGTTATTACGTATGAATTCGAAAATGTGGATGCAGAAGTCGCTGGGCTGCTTGAACGTGAGTCCTACGTTCCGCAAGGAAGTGCGTTATTGTACACCACACAACATCGATTACGTGAAAAACGTGCAATTGAAGCCGCTGGAGTAAGAGTCGCGCCTTATCGTGAGATCACGAGTGCGGATACGATGCTTGCTGCTGTAAGTGAACTTGGCGTGCCATGTGTACTGAAGACGGTGACTGGAGGTTACGATGGCAAAGGCCAGCGTGTAATTCGAGAAGCGAATGAGGCTGTGGCTGCCTACGAAGAGCTTGCCGCTACAGGTGCGGAACTGGTGCTGGAACAATTCATCAAGTTCGAATGCGAGATTTCGGTCGTTGTTGCGCGCAGTACCAATGGGGAGATCAAAACGTTCCCGCCAGCGGAGAACATTCATGTGAATAACATTTTGCATGCTTCCATTGTACCGGCTAGAGTTGCTGCAGATATCCAGATTGAAGCGCAAAAGCTGGCAGCCGTGGTTGCAGAATCGATGAAGGCTGTCGGGTTGCTAGCTGTGGAACTGTTTGTGGCGGCGGATGGAAGACTGTACGTCAACGAACTGGCGCCAAGACCGCATAATTCCGGTCACTATACGATGGAAGCTTGTGCCACTTCTCAGTTCGAACAACATATCCGTGCGATCTGCGGATTACCACTTGGGGACACTTCGTTATTGAGCCCGGTCGTTATGGTCAATGTGCTTGGAGAACATCTGGAAGGCATTATCGCCAGAACAGGGCAACCTGATGCAGAAGCGATAGAACTCGGTGTGATTCCCAAGCTTCACATATATGGTAAAACCGAAGCGAAAACAGGACGTAAGATGGGGCATGTGAATCTGCTTTGTCAGGATGTTGAAGAAGGATTGCAATGGATTGAACAAACTAACCTCTGGAGGAATACAAATTCATGATTGAACGTTATAGCAGACCCGAAATGAGAGCCATCTGGACCGAAGAGAACAAATTCCAATCGTGGCTGGAAGTTGAAATTTGTGCATGTGAGGCGTGGGCCGAACTGGGTGTAATCCCTAAGGAAGAAGCAGCATTGCTTCGTCAGAACGCATCTTTTGACATCGACCGCATCTATGAGATTGAAAAGGAAACACGTCATGACGTTATCGCATTTACACGTACGGTATCTGAAAGTCTGGGTGCGGAGCGGAAATGGGTGCACTACGGACTGACTTCCACAGATGTCGTGGATACGGCTCTGGGTTATGTACTGCGTCAAGCGAATGAGATTCTGGAAAAGGATATCGTGAATTTCATTGAAATTCTTCGTGAAAAAGCACTGGCTTATCAGCATACACCAATGATGGGACGCACGCACGGGGTACATGCAGAGCCAACAACATTTGGTCTGAAAATGGCGTTGTGGCATGAAGAGATGAAACGGAACCTGGAGCGTTTCCGTCATGCAGCAGACAATGTACAATACGGCAAAATCTCAGGCGCAGTAGGAACATACGCGAACATCGATCCGTTTGTTGAAGAGTTTGTCTGCGAGAAGCTGGGCACAAAGCCAGCGCCGATCTCGACTCAAACATTGCAACGTGACCGTCACGCAGAATATATGGCTACACTGGCGTTGATCGCAACGTCCTTGGACAAGTTTGCTACAGAGGTACGTGCACTGCAGAAGAGTGAGTTCCGTGAAGTGGAAGAAGCTTTTGCTAAAGGTCAAAAAGGATCTTCCGCAATGCCGCACAAGCGTAACCCAATTGGTAGTGAAAACATCTCCGGTTTGTCCCGCGTCATTCGCGGACATATGGTATCGGCATACGAGAACGTAACGCTCTGGCATGAACGCGACATCTCACATTCTTCCGTAGAACGTATCATTCTGCCGGATGCAACGATGCTGCTGAACTACATGCTGAACCGTTTTGGCAACATCGTGAAGAACCTGACGGTTTTCCCTGAAAACATGAAACGCAACATGGAGCGCACCTACGGGGTACCATTCTCCGGTCGCATCATGACAAAGCTGATCGACAAAGGTTTCAGCCGCGAGCAAGCATACGATACGGTTCAACCACGTGCGATGCAAGCATGGGAAGAACAACGCCAGTTCCAGGATATCGTGAAATCCACACCGGAAATCACGGAAGTACTGAACGAGGAAGAAATCGCAGATGCGTTCAACCCGTCATGGCACTTGAAGCACGTAGACACCATCTTCAAAAAGCTCGGCTTGAACGACTAATATATAACTCCCATAAGGCTATAGCGCAGAATGATGGTTTTGCAGGGAACGCAGAGGACAGAAATAAGCTGAAGAAGCGAACCTAAACGTTTCTGATAGAAAGCTACTTCGGAAGCATACGCTGCGCCTTTATCAAGCTTGGAACAAGTTTTTCTAACTAAAGTATAGGTTGATTATGTGTTCACGCTGGAACGGAGAAGGTAGAAAAAACCTGGAGAAACGAAGTGTTCGCCTTTATTCCCGGATTTTAACCCTTTGAAAGTAAGATTAAAAAATCCGGGAATAACAGCGATCGAAAGGTTGTTCTGCATTCGGAGTGGCCCGCGTGATGAGGGGAATTGAACTTATATTTTACATCTCCTGAAAGAAGGTGAGCCCATGGCACTGTCCACTGCGGCAGATCTCGTTAAAGCACCTCTGTTATATAAAGGAAAAGTACGTGAACTGTACGATCTGGGTGAACATTTTCTGATCGTGGTTACTGACCGAATCTCGGCTTTTGATTACGTGCTGGACCCGGCAGTTCCCGAGAAAGGAAACGTACTGAACAAACTCAGCAGTTTCTGGTTTGAACTGACAGGCAGCATGATGGAGAATCACGTGGTTCATACCGATGTGAATCAATTGGGTGATCTCGTCACAGACCCAGAATTGCTCAAAGACCGCATCATGGTAACCCGCAAAGCAGAACGCATTGATATTGAATGTGTTGTGCGTGGATACATCACTGGTGGTGGATGGAGACAATACGAGACGAGCGGTGAAGTGAATGGCATTAAACTGCCTGACGGACTTCGCAAGAACGCCAAACTCGAAGTTCCCATTTTCACCCCGGCAGCCAAAAACGATGTTGGTCATGATGAAGACATCCCAATGGATCGCATGAAAGAACTGGTGGGAGACACACTCGCAGTTGAGCTTCAGGAAAAAAGCCTGCGACTGTACGAATTCGCCCGTGATTACTGTGATCAGCGTGGCATCATTCTGGCAGACTGCAAATTCGAGTTCGGCATCGTGGACGGCAAGGTCATCCTGATTGACGAAATCTTCACCCCAGATGCTTCACGCTTCTGGGCCAAAGAGAATTATGAACTCGACATCGAGATCGACAGCATGGATAAAGAGCCAGTGCGCACCTTTCTAGCTGGAACCGATTGGGACAAGAACAGCAAACCTGATCCACTCCCGCAAGAGGTAGTTGAAGCAACAACCGCAAGATACGTCGATATTTATAATCGTTTAACGAAATAATAAAGTTTAACGTTTGAGCGCGAGCTACGGGAAAGTTTGAGGAAGCTAACGTTTGAGCGCGAGCTACGGGAAAGTTTGGCTTTCGATCGCTGTTGCCCCCGGAATGTTTTGATTGAATCCTTTTTTTCAAAAGGAAACATTCCGGTTGCAAAGGCGAACGCTTCGCTTCTCTAGCTCAAATCTTTCCCTCCGCCAGTGTTCAAACTGGTGGGTGAGGCAATGAAGAGCGATGGCTTCCCACAGGTATGGGAAGCCTGAAAGATTACGAGAATTGAATTCACTGGTTACTAAAGTTACTCAAAGACCATTAACTGTTTCCAGCATAATGGTCAGGCTAGACCATTACACACCGTGCAACGTAAAAGGTTTAGGCCTTTAAAAAACGTCGCATGGACTAGCGGAGGGGCGGAATTGTTCTTAAAGGAGCGAAGCGTTCGCCTTTGTCCCCGGGTTTTGACCGCAGAGCGGGCCAAAACAATCCAAAAACCTGGGGACAACAAGCGACCGGAAAGAACAATCCGCCCCGGAGCAAGCTCCACACCCCTTTTTTAACAGCATAAAGCATTTATCCCGTTCATTACTGAGGAGGAACATAAGGATCATGATCAAAGCAACCGTATATGTCACTATTAAGCAAAGCGTACTCGACCCGCAAGGCGTAGCTGTTCAAGGAGCCCTGCATTCAATGGGATTCAACGAAGTGGAAAGTGTACGGATCGGTAAAGTCATGGAACTGAACCTGGATACAACAGATCGTGCGGAAGCGGAGAAACGTTTGAAAGTCATGTGTGAAAAGCTGCTGGCCAACACCGTTGTTGAAGATTACCGCTACGAATTGGAGGGTTAATCTCATGAAATTTGCAGTTCTTGTGTTCCCTGGCTCCAACTGTGACATCGACTGTTACAAGGCAGTGGAAGATGCGATTGGACAAGAGGTTGATTATGTATGGCACACGGCTACAGATCTTTCGGCTTATGATTGTATTTTAGTTCCGGGTGGTTTCTCTTATGGTGACTACTTGCGTTGCGGAGCAATTTCCCGCTTTGCACCGGTAATGAACGAGGTAGCGAAAGCTGCTGAACAAGGTAAATATATTTTGGGTATTTGCAACGGATTCCAGATCCTGACGGAAGCGGGATTGCTTCCAGGTGCATTGATTCGTAATACTTCCCTGAAATTCCGTTGTCACGATACGGTATTGAAAGTGGCGAATGCAGATACACCATTTACACGTGACTATGCACCCGGTGAAGAGATTATCATCCCGATTGCTCACGGCGAAGGCAACTATTATTGCGACGAGGAGACGCTCGCGAGTCTGCAAGCGAACAACCAGATCGTATTTACGTATGGTACCAACCCTAACGGTTCCTTGGGTGATATTGCAGGAGTTTGTAACGAGGCTGGAAACGTGGTCGGCATGATGCCGCATCCAGAGCGTGCAGTGGATTCACTGTTTGGTTCGGAAGACGGCAAACGTATGTTTACATCTATTTTGAAAGCATGGAGGGATCGGCATGACGCAGCAGCTATCCGCTAAGGAACCAACAGCAGAACAGGTCGCAGAACATAAACTTTACGCACAAATGGGCGTATCTGACAGCGAGTATGAGCTGATCTGTGAGTTCATGGGCCGCAAGCCAAACTACACGGAAATTGGTGTGTTCAGTGTAATGTGGTCTGAGCATTGTGCTTATAAAAACTCCAAGCCATTGCTGCGCCGTTTCCCAACCACTGGACCACGTGTCCTGATGGGACCTGGTGAAGGTGCCGGTATCGTGGATATCGGTGATAACCAGGCCGTTGTATTCAAAATTGAAAGCCATAACCATCCTTCCGCGGTTGAGCCTTATCAAGGTGCGGCAACAGGTGTGGGCGGCATTATCCGTGATATTTTCTCCATGGGTGCAAGACCGGTAGCAATACTGAACTCCCTGCGTTTCGGTAAGCTGGAGAGTGATCGCGTTAAATATTTGTTCGAACATGTGGTAGCGGGTATTGCTGGATACGGTAACTGTATCGGTATTCCTACCGTTGGTGGCGAAGTGATGTTTGATGAGAGCTATGAAGGCAATCCGCTGGTTAACGCCATGTGTGTGGGTCTGATTGATCATGACAAGATCCAGCGCGGTGTAGCTAAAGGTGTAGGTAACCCAGTCTATTATGTTGGGCCACCGACAGGCCGCGATGGTATTCATGGAGCAACCTTTGCATCGGTTGAACTGACGGAAGAATCCGAGTCCCAACGGACAGCGGTTCAGGTCGGTGACCCGTTTATGGAGAAACTGGTGATGGAATCTTGTCTGGAATTGATCGACACGGGCATCGTGCTCGGAATTCAGGATATGGGTGCTGCGGGTCTGACATGTTCGAGTGCAGAGATGGCAAGTAAAGCGGGTAACGGTCTGGAACTGTATCTGGATCAGGTACCACAGCGTGAAGAAGGCATGACCCCTTACGAGATGATGTTGTCTGAGTCCCAAGAACGGATGTTGTTCGTTGTTGAGCCGAAGGATGAGGCGCAGGCGATGGAAATCTTTGAACGTTGGGGCGTAATCTGTGCCAAAGTTGGTAAAGTAACGGATGACGGCCGTCTGAAATTGATCCACCACGGCGAAGTGGTCGGAGATATGCCGGTAACGGCACTGGTTGACGAATGTCCAGTGTATGACAAACCTTCATCTGTACCTGCCTACTACGAGCAAAGTGCTTCTATCGACACGCTTCGTTACGACGAAGTGTCGGATCTCGGCGGAGCGCTGAAACAAGTGCTGGCTTCACCAACAGTAGCAAGTAAAAAATGGATTTATGATCAATACGACTACATGGTGCGTACAAGCACTGCTGTTCGTCCAGGTTCGGATGCGGCTGTAGTTACGATTCGTGGCACACGCAAAGGTCTCGCCATGACAACGGACTGTAATGGACGTTATGTGTACCTTGATCCTGAAGTTGGTGGACGGATCGCCGTAAGTGAAGCAGCGCGTAACATTGTATGTTCCGGTGCTGAGCCGCTGGCGATCACGGACAACCTAAACTTTGGTAACCCGGAGAAGCCGGATATTTTCTGGCAAATGGAGAAAGCGGTAGACGGTATGGCGGAAGCTTGTCGTGTGCTGGATACGCCGGTAATCGGTGGTAACGTAAGTCTGTATAACGAAAACGCCAAAGGCTCCATCTATCCAACGCCAGTTGTCGGTATGGTAGGTCTCGTTCATGATACGGATCATATCACGACACAAGCATTCAAATCCGAAGGTGATGTGATCATCCTCCTGGGTGAAACAAAAGCTGAACTGGGCGGCAGCGAGCTGCAATACGCGGTTCATGGTCAGACTGAAGGCCGTCCGCCAGAACTGAACTTGCAGACGGAAAAAGCGTTGCTCAGCACGGTGCTGGAAGCTATTCAATCCGGTCTCGTTCGCTCGGCACATGACTTGTCTGAAGGCGGATTGGCTGTAGCACTCGCAGAGTCTTGTATTAGCGGTAACGTAGGCGCTCAGGTGAATGTGGAGACTGCACTGCGTGCAGATCACGCCTTGTTCAGTGAGAGTCAATCCCGTATCTTGTTGTCGGCTACGCCAGAGCAAGCGGGTAAACTTGAAGCATTTGTACGTGAGCGCGGTGTACCTGTAGCTGTGATTGGACGTGTAGAAGGAAGTAACCTGACGATTGAATTGAACGGAACATCAGCCGTGAGCGAACCTGTAGGAGGTTTGGCTCAGGTCTGGGAGGATGCGATTCCATGTCTCATGAACTGACGACAGGACCGTTGTGGACAGGCGATTATTATAATGAAGGGTCCGGCAAGGAAGGACTCGACAAATTGAAGGAAGAATGTGGCGTGTTCGGGGTGTTCAGACACCCTGACGCGGCTTCACTCTCCTATTATGGACTGCATGCGCTGCAACATCGGGGCGAAGAAAGTGCAGGCATGTGTGTGAGTGATGGCAGCCAGTTTAACTATCATCGCGGCATGGGTCTGGTGAAAGAAGTGTTCACCAAAGATCTGATGCAGACGTTAACCGGGGATATTTCCATTGGACATGTCCGTTATTCAACAAGTGGTGACAGTAAACTGACGAACGCACAGCCACTGGTATTCAAATACCGTGATGGCGATTTGGCAGTAGCAACCAACGGAAACATTGTGAATGCACCAACGATCCGGCGTGAGCTGGAGCAGAGCGGTTCCATTTTCCAAACAACGAGTGATACCGAGGTTATTGCGCATCTGATTGCACGATCCTCCAAAGGGCTTGTTGAAGCAGCAAAAGAGGCATTCCAGCGCATTGTTGGCGGTTATGCGTTTCTGATCATGACCAATGACAAGCTGCTCGTAGCTTCCGATCCACACGGACTTCGTCCGCTCACGATGGGTAAGCTCGGAGATGCGTATCTGTTTGCATCCGAGACGTGTGCGCTGGAAACAATTGGCGCAGAGTTAATTCGTGATATTGAACCCGGTGAACTGCTTGTGCTGGATGCAGATGGACTGCATGAAGATCGCTTCGATCATCACAAACACCGCAAGGCATTATGTGCGATGGAATATATATATTTTGCTCGTCCGGATAGTGATATGAATGGTGCGAACCAACATGCTGCCCGTAAACGGATGGGAAGCCGCATGGCGATTGAGTCGTTTGTGGATGCGGACTTGGTTACGGGGGTACCAGATTCCAGCATCTCGGCGGCGATTGGGTATGCTGAACAGACAGGTATTCCGTATGAGATGGGTATGATCAAGAACAAATACACCGGACGTACGTTTATCCAGCCAAGCCAGGAATTGCGGGAGCAGGGCGTGAAGATGAAGCTGAGCGCTGTGCGTCGCGTTGTGGAAGGCAAACGTGTGGTTATGATTGACGACTCCATCGTACGGGGAACGACCTCCCGGCGGATCGTGAACATGCTGCGTGATGCAGGAGCAACGGAAGTTCATGTACGCATTACATCGCCACCTTTCAAAAACCCTTGTTTCTATGGCATTGATACACCGGACAGCCGCGAATTGATCGCCTCACAGCTGTCGGTGGAAGAAATCTGTCGTGAAATTAATGCGGACTCCTTGGAGTTCCTCAGTCCCGATGGACTGATTGCATCCATTCAGGGAGATAATCAGGATGATCCCAAGGGCGGGCTTTGCCTCGCATGTTTTGATAATGATTACCCAACCCGCCTCGACTTTGGCGGCGAAGAAAAATTCGGTTGCAGCTGTTAATGCATGCGGATGAGAAAGAGTTATAACGAAGGTGACGTGTTCTTGATTCCGATGAAGGATGGCCGATTTGCGGTATGCCAGGTGGTATGCACACTTAAAGGTCGTTTTAAAAAGACATTTTCGTTCGGCGTGATGAGCATTCAGCGTGACGAAACCGAAAAGTTGGAAGATGGCGATTTTCTCTTCTATTCTTATGGGAACCGTAGAAGCAACGTTATATTCACTTCTCCGGCCAATATCCGAAACGGATCGTGGAGGATCGTGGGTAACACACCTTTGACGCCCGAAAAGGAAGAACTGAAAGTGTTTCAGTGTGCCGGACATTTATACTGCGGTGATGAGTACATTCGTAACCTCCCGATAGAAGAGTATAGTCAGTTTAATACGCTCGGCGTAGCCGGGTTTGAATTGGTACAAAACCATCTGTTAGAGATGGAGCAAGGATAGGTAGGTTGGACTTAACATAGACACGATAAAAGCTGGAGATAACGGCAATCGAAAGGTTGTCCAGTCATCGAAGAGGTACGTGTTAATACGCTGGTTCAATTTTTATAAGATACGAAGGGTGTGATGGTTGTGTCCGAAGCATATAAAAAGGCCGGCGTCGATATCGCGGCAGGTAATGAAGCGGTTGAACGGATGAAAAAACACGTGAAGCGTACCTTCCGTCCGGAAGTGATGACAGATCTGGGTGGATTCGGTGCCCTGTTCGGTTTGAACAAAGATAAATACGATGAGCCTGTACTTGTATCGGGTACGGATGGCGTAGGCACCAAGCTGAAGATTGCATTTGCCATGGACCGTCACGATACCATCGGAATTGACGCGGTAGCCATGTGTGTGAACGACATTGTGGTACAGGGTGCAGAACCACTCTTCTTCCTCGACTATCTGGCATGTGACAAAGTCATTCCGGAGAAGATCGAAGCTATTGTTGCGGGTATCGCTGAAGGCTGTCATCAATCGGGTTGTGCGCTGATTGGTGGCGAGACGGCAGAGATGCCGGGCATGTACAGTGAAGGCGAATACGATATTGCCGGATTCACGGTGGGCATCGTGGACAAAGCAAAGATCATCAACGGCACAACCATCGCCCCTGGCGACACTGTGATTGGATTGGCCTCTAGCGGTGTACACAGTAACGGATTCTCGCTGGTACGCAGACTTTTGTTGGAAGATGCGGGACTTGATCTGCATGATGAAGTAGCGGAACTGGGCGGTAAGCTGGGGGATTCCCTGTTGGAACCTACGAAAATCTATGTTAAACCCCTGTTGTCCCTGCTGGAAAAGGTAAAAGTAAAAGGCATGGCACACATTACAGGTGGTGGCTTCATCGAGAATATCCCACGTATGTTGCCGAGCAACGTGAATGTGGATATTAACTACGGCTCTTGGCCGATCCTGCCGATCTTCAACCTGTTACAGGAAAAGGGATCTGTCTCGAACCGTGACATGTTCACCACATTTAACATGGGTGTTGGGCTTGTACTGGTCGTTAATGAAGCAGATGCAACGGAAGCACTGCAACAATTGAAAGCATCTGGTGAAGAAGCGTACATCATTGGCCGTGTTACTGAAGGAGATGCGCGAGTAACCTTCACAGGAGCGGATGTTTAATGGCGAACTACCGCATAGCTGTATTTGCCTCGGGTGAAGGGACCAACTTTCAGTCATTGGTTGATGCAGTACGAAACGGTGGGCTGAATGCATCCGTGGATCTGCTCGTGTGTGATAAACCGTCTGCACGTGTTGTGCAGCGGGCACAGGATGCAGGCGTGGATTGTCATCTGTTTACTCCGAAAAATTATGCTTCCCGTGAAGCTTATGAGGCAGAGATCGTGGAAGTGCTTGAATCCAAAAAGATCGACTTGGTCGTTCTTGCGGGATATATGAGATTGCTGACTTCGGTTGTGGTGGATCGTTACGCTGGGCGGTTGATTAACATTCATCCGTCCTTGCTGCCGGCATTTGCAGGCAAGGATGCGATTGGACAGGCTATCGAATACGGTGTGAAAGTTACGGGTGTGACCGTGCATTTTGTGGACGGAGGCATGGATACTGGACCGATTATTGCCCAGCATCCGGTTCCCATTTTGCCAGAGGATACGCCTGAGTCAATCAGCCGTTCCATTCATGCGGCCGAACAGCAGTTATACCCCGAAGTGGTATCTTGGTTCGCTCAAGGTTTGGTTCAATTGAATGGGCGTCACGTCACTGTTAACAAACGGGTTTGATACCACTTATATAACAGAAGTCGAAAATTGGTACGCATTTTGTGATATTTCTCGGGAAATAAATCGGCTGTGTTTCGTCAGGAAACGCGAAGCCATGGGACATTAAAGGAGGAGCATATTGTGAGTATCAAAAGAGCGCTGGTCAGCGTATGGGATAAAACAGGCATCGTGGACTTTTGCCGCGAGCTGTCGCAAATGGGTGTGGAGATTATTTCGACAGGAGGTACAAGCAGCCTGTTGTCGAAGGAAGGCGTACCTGTCATCGGAATTTCGGATGTGACCGGATTTCCGGAAATTATGGACGGACGTGTCAAAACATTGCATCCGGCAGTGCATGGTGGGTTGCTGGCTGTTCGTGACAGCGAAGAGCATAAGCGCCAGATGGAAGAGAACGGACTGGATTATATCGACCTTGTTGTCGTGAACCTGTACCCCTTCCAAGATACTATTGCTAAACCCGATGTGACGTACGAAGATGCGATCGAGAACATCGATATTGGTGGTCCTACCATGCTTCGTTCTGCTGCCAAAAACCATGCTTTTGTTAGTGTCGTTGTTGACACAGCAGATTACGGCAAGGTGCTTGAAGAAGTTCGCAGCAATGGAGATACCACTCTCGAAACACGCAAACGGCTTGCGGCAAAAGTGTTCCGCCATACAGCGGCTTACGATGCAGTTATTTCTGACTATCTCTCCAACCTGAACGGTGATCCGTTGCCAGAGCGTCTAACGGTTACTTACGAAAAACTCCAGGATTTGCGTTACGGCGAAAATCCACACCAGCAAGCGGCATTCTACCGCAAACCGCTGGCTGCTCAAGATACGTTGACAACAGCCGAGCAATTGCATGGCAAAGAGTTGTCTTACAATAACATCAACGATGCGAACGCAGCATTGCAGATTGTCAAAGAGTTTGAAGAACCGGCTGTTGTCGCGGTTAAACATATGAATCCATGTGGCGTGGGCATTGGCGCAAGTATCTATGAAGCTTACAGCAAGGCATATGCTGCAGATCCAACGTCTATCTTTGGTGGCATTGTGGCAGCGAACCGCATTATCGACAGCGATACAGCATCTAAATTGAGCGAGATTTTCCTGGAAATCGTGCTTGCTCCTGACTTTACACAAGAGGCTCTCGATATCCTGACGAAGAAGAAAAACATTCGTTTGCTCAAAACAGGTGAGTTGAATGCTGCTCGTAAACGGGAGAGCCAATTCGTGGTTACGTCCATCGACGGCGGCATGATCGTGCAACAGTCTGATGTTCACTCCATTGAAGCGAGCGAGCTGAACGTGGTTACGGATCGTGCGCCATCGGAAGAAGAACTGAAACAGCTGTTGTTTGGCTGGAAAGTAGTTAAACACGTGAAATCCAACGCGATTGTACTTGCTGCGAATGACATGACAGTAGGTGTGGGCGCTGGACAAATGAATCGTGTGGGTGCAGCCAAAATTGCGATTGAGCAAGCTGGCGAGCAAGCAAAAGGCGCTATTCTGGCATCAGATGCGTTTTTCCCAATGGGTGATACGCTGGAACTGGCAGCAAAAGCCGGCATTACAGCGGTAATTCAACCTGGCGGTTCGATCAAAGATGAAGAATCCATCAAAGTAGCCAATGAATACGGAATTGCCATGGTCTTCACAGGCGTTCGTCACTTCAAACACTAGAGCGTAAAAGGTTCAAATAAGGGGTGTCGCCAGTCATACTTATGACTTATGGTACACCCCCTATTTTTTAGGTTGTTCAATACGCAGTAGCGTAACAAATCCAGTTATGCACGGAGGGGGAACAGAGCGAATGGATATTCTGGTAGTAGGCGGCGGTGGCCGGGAGCACGCAATCATCTGGGCGCTGGCGAAGAGTCCAAAGGTAGACAAGATTCACTGTGCACCGGGAAATGCGGGTATTGCTCAGCTCGCTGAGTGTCATGCCATTGCGGTAAATGAATTCGATAAACTAACGGCTCTTGCTGTAGAGCTTAAAGTGGGATTAGTAGTTATTGGTCCGGATGATCCGCTGGCAGATGGGATCGTGGATGCATTTGATTCGACAGGTATTCTGGTATTCGGACCTCGTCGCAATGCAGCAGAGATCGAAGGAAGTAAAACGTTCATGAAGGACCTGCTGCACAAGTACAACATTCCAACCGCAGCCTATGAGAAATTCGACAACTACGAACAGGCTCAAGCATACCTGAATGAGCAAGCGATTCCGGTTGTCATTAAGGCAGATGGACTGGCAGCGGGCAAAGGTGTGACGGTAGCTTATTCCCGTGATGAGGCTGATCAGGCTCTGCGCAGCATCATGGTGGAGAAGGTATTTGGTGAAGCGGGAGCCAAAGTCATCATCGAGGAATTCCTCGCAGGGCAGGAAATGTCCATTCTGGCCTTTGTTGATGGAGAGACGGTTCGTCCGATGGCCGCAGCACAGGATCACAAACCTGTATTCGACAATGACCAGGGGCCAAACACAGGCGGTATGGGTACATACTCACCATTGCCACATATCCCTGCATCCATTATTGAAGAAGCCGTGGAGACGATCATCAAACCAACGGCCAAGGCAATGGTATCCGAGGGGCGTCCATTCCAAGGCGTATTGTTTGCCGGGTTGATGATCTCGCCGGATGGCAAACCCAAAACGATTGAGTTCAATGCACGTTTTGGGGATCCGGAAACACAGGTTGTATTGCCACGTCTGAAGAGTGACTTGTTCGATATCTTCTGGGCAACCGTTCATGGCAAGCTGGCTGACATTGAGATTGAATGGAGTGATGAAGCCGCAGTATGTGTGGTGCTTGCTTCAGGAGGATATCCGGGACCTTATGCCAAAGGTGTAGTCATTGAAGGACTGGACCAAGTAGATGATGCTGTGGTATTCCACGCAGGTACAGCGCGTAGTGAAGCGGGAGACTGGGTCACAAATGGTGGACGGATCCTGGGCGTAGTTGGCCTTGGTGCGAATATTGCCGAAGCTAGAAACAAAGCCTATGCGCAGGCGGAGCGTATCCGTTTTGATGGTAAACATCAGCGGACAGACATTGCTGCCAAAGCACTCGTATAGAATAAATACAAGAGCCCGTAAAGATCTATACCGAAAAGGTATTTGCATCCTGCGGGCTCTTTGCTGCGTATACAGATGTATCTTGTGTAAACGGCCGGACTCGTCCATACGAGAAAGCCTTGGGAAAGACGCAAATTAGGAGTGGATCAGGATGATCACGCATGTTTAACGCTCTAAACTAAAGGGTAGTATTTTTATAAATTGGACTATACTAAACATGTGAAGATTATCACATTATGAGGTAATAACCATCATATTATAGAAAGTACGTAACATACATAGAGACTAATTTGTGAACATTATACTGTAACCTTGTTCCAAACCATAACGTGCAACTGGATGGTTGAGCGGGAAACATGGTATACTTTTCGGAAACAGGAATGAGTAAGAGGGGAGGTGGATATCTATTGGGTAGGCGATATTGTAAATTGTCCAAATGGCGAATCTAGGTGGAGTTAAGCGAGGAACAATTGACAGCATGAGGGGTAAACCCGATTTGAATGAAGAAGTTTCTGCAAGTCATTGACTTCATCTTGAATTCCTGTTTTGTAATTTTACAAGGTCAAACGTAAGACTTATACAAAAATTATCATTGAAATCGATTTTATATAAGGCAGACGTCGTTGTTGTAAGACTAACAGCTGATGAATGGTTAACACAGTTAACGGATCACGCTGTAACTATCTCTGGAGGTGAATCCCTGAGAATCGGGGAAATCATTGGACATAATTACCATATTGAATATCGCTTTACTTATTATCTTGATTGCATTGACTGCATTTTTCGTAGCATCGGAGTTCGCTGTAGTCAAAATTCGTACATCAAGAGTGGATCAACTGGTTGCGGAAGGCAATAAAAAGGCTGTACTCGCCAAAAAAGTTGTCTCGGACCTGGATTATTATCTGTCAGCCTGTCAGCTCGGTATCACGGTCACTGCTCTAGGACTGGGAGCACTCGGAAAACCGACGGTTGAGAGATTGTTATACCCGGTATTCAATTATTTAGACGTACCTGCTTCGATCTCATCCATTGCTTCCTATGCGATTGCCTTTATCCTCGTCACGTTTTTGCATGTGGTTGTTGGTGAGATGGCACCCAAAACATTGGCGATTCAGTTTTCGGAAAAACTGACGTTATTACTCTCGCCGCCTCTATATTGGTTTGGTAAAATCATGTACCCATTCATCTGGGCGCTTAATGGAACCTCACGTGTTCTTCTGCGAGGATTCGGTGTAAAGCCTGCCAAACATGATCAAGCCTACTCGGAGGACGAGATCAAAATCATCATGAACCAGAGTTATGAAGGAGACGAGAACAACAAGACCAAGCTTTCATATCTGGAAAATGTATTTGTGTTCGACGAACGTGATGCCAAAGACATCATGGTACCTCGTACAGAACTGGTGACATTAGATCAGGATATGACCTATGACGATATTATTCCTATATTGGATGAACATAACTATTCACGTTACCCTGTCATCGAGGATGGGGACAAGGATCGCATCATCGGCGTTGTGAATGTGAAAAAGATTTTGCCTGACATGGTAGCCGCAAGATCATATCAACTAAGCGAGTTCGTTCGTGAGATCCCATTCGTTTCCGAAGTTACAAGTATCCAGGATGCGATGATTAAAATGCAGCAGGAACGTGTACACATGGCCGTGGTCGTGGATGAATACGGCGGTACCTCGGGTATCATTACGATGGAGGATATTCTGGAGGAGCTAGTTGGTGAGATTCGCGATGAATTCGATGCCGATGAGGTGGCCGATATTCAGGAGACCGGAGAGAATCAATATCTCATTAATGGCCGGGTACTTTTGGATGAAGTGGAGCGGCAGTTCGGGCTTAGCTTTGAAGGAAACGAAGAGATGGATACCGTGGCCGGATGGATTCAGTACCAGAAGGGTGTAGGTGTGGAAAAAGGCGACACGGTAGAACACGGCGATTATGTCTGGACTGTTGTGGATACCGAAAATTATCACATCAAACAAGTTCTTCTGGAACGAGTGAGCGGCGCGCAGGTTGAGGAAGCTGCAAGCGATCTGGCGTAATCTTACCCGGAAATTTTTTAAATTTAAATGTTTTTGCGATAACGGAGAGGACAGAATAGACTGAAGAAGCGAAGCGTCCGCCTTTATCCCCGGATTTTCCCCTTTTATATAAGGATCTAAAAAATCTGGGGATAACAGCGTTCGGAAGGTTATTCTGTCATCGGAGTGGTCTGAGCAACCTTAATATAAATTTTACTTGGAGGTGAATCCCTCAACCTGAGGGAAATCATTGGACGGAATAATAGCCTTGAATTTATTTTTAGTAGCCGTATTTATAGGTCTGACAGCCTTTTTCGTTGGAGCCGAATTTGCAATTCTTAAAGTACGGATGTCCCGAATCGATCAATTGATCTCTGAAGGGAACAAAAAGGCAGTACTGGCCAAAAAAGTGGCGCACAACCTGGATTATTATCTGTCGGCATGTCAATTGGGGATTACCATCACGGCGCTGGTATTGGGAGCCTTGGGTGAACCTACCGTTGAGAAAATGCTGCATCCGTTGTTTGAACGAATGGAAGTGCCGGCGGCGTTATCTACCGTGCTTTCCTATGGTATTGCTCTGGCGATAATTACGTTCCTGCACGTGGTTATTGGTGAATTGGCACCGAAAACACTGGCGATTCAATTTGCAGAGAGAATGACGCTGTTGCTGGCACCACCACTGTACTGGTTCGGTAAAATCATGAATCCATTCATCTACGCGCTGAATGGAGCTGCTCGTCTGTTGCTTGGCATATTTGGTGTAAAACCTGCCGGGCATGATACCGTTCACTCCGAAGAAGAGCTGAAGCTGATTATGGCACAGAGCTACGAGAGTGGCGAGATCAACCAGACGGAGCTGGACTATCTCAAAAACATTTTTGCTTTTGATGAGCGTCTGCTTCAGGAGATTATGATTCCAAGAGATAAAATTGTTACTCTGAATAAGGAAATGCCGATTGATCAGATCATTGAGACGCTAAATCGACATGAATACACGCGATACCCTGTCATTGCAAATGGGGATCAGGCTCATTTTGTTGGCTTTATTAATACAAAAGAAATGCTGACGAGTGTGGCTGCGGGCAGAGATTTCAATATGGAGACATTTGTTCACAATACGCCGAGTTTTTCCGAGCGTTCTCCAATTAAGGATGTACTGATCCAGATGCAGCAGAGCCGTGTTCACATTGCAACCGTGAAAAACGAAGCAGGTGCTACGGTAGGTATGGTTACGATGGAGGATATCCTTGAAGAGATTGTCGGAGATATCAAGGATGAATATGAGCACAAGGATTTGGTGAATCCACCAAAAAGAATGAAACTGGTTTAAGAAGCAGTAATACAAAAGTAATAGAGGAATACGAAACAACCTAATCAATCTTTATAATGCTAAGCAGGTTCCCGGAGTGATCGGGGCCTGTTTTTTGTATTCAATCTTAATTTTAAAATAAAAGCTTGCATATTGAAGTCCAATGGATTAATATAAATTTAAAGAATCTTAAATTAAAGATAAATAACAAAAAACAACAAATAAAAGAAGCAAAAACAACCTATGATACAACTAAAACCAAAGGAGTGGAGATTATGTTCAGAACTTCAGGAATTCATCATATTACAGCTTTTGTTGACGATGCACAGAAAAACGTTGATTTTTACGCAGGTGTGTTGGCGCTCAGACTGGTGAAAAAAACAATTAACTTTGATGCACCAGATGTGTATCACTTGTATTACGGGAACGAGCAGGGTGCACCGGGCACAATCATTACCTTTTTCCCACAGCAAAATTCAAGAAGAGGTGTCATTGGTTCCGGTCAGACGGGAGTTACCGTATATGCGGTTCCTGTAGGAAGCCTGCCTTTCTGGAAAGAACGTCTTGCTTCCTTTGACATTCCATATGAAAATAAAACCAGATTTGGTGAGCAGTACATTCGTTTCTTCGACAAAGGCGGTCTGTTGCTTGAACTGGTTGAGCGTGAAGGCGGTCAGCCAAGCAACTGGAGTTTCAACGGTGTGACACCGGAGCATGCCATCAAAGGATTTGGCGGAGCCGTATTGTTCAGCCACGTTCCTGAGAAAACCATGGACGTCTTGGTGAGCAAACTGGGTCTGGAGCATGTCGGTGAAGAGAACGGACTCCTTCGTCTTCAGGCAAGTGGCGATATCGGTCAGATCATCGATATTCAGTCCACAGGCATCCAACGCGGGATTGGCGGAGCCGGAACGGTTCACCATATTGCATGGCGTGCGAAAGATTATACGGAGCATGAACAAATCCAAAAGGATCTTGAACAATCCGGATATCATCCAACGCCAGTCATTGACCGTCAATACTTCAACGCTGTGTATTTCCGGGAGCCGGGTGGTATACTGTTCGAACTGGCTACGGATCCTCCGGGATTTGCACGGGATGAACCAGCAGAGAGCATGGGTGAGAAACTGATGTTGCCTGAATGGTATGAACCACAGCGTGAGCAGATTGAACAATTGTTGCCACGAATTGCAGTACGTGAATGGAAAGGAGAGTCCAAATCATGACCACAACCAATACAATGAAACATATCTATAAAGCAGGTGCTCAGCCGGATGCGTCAACAATCCTGTTGCTTCATGGCACAGGCGGAACCGAGAATGATCTGATCGGTCTGGCGGAGATGATCGCACCAGGAGCTGGCATACTTGGGGTGCGGGGTAATGTGTCGGAGAACGGGATGCCCCGTTTCTTCCGCCGCCTGGCCGAAGGCATTTTTGATGAAGAAGATCTGATTGCTCGTACGGCGGAGTTGGGATCTTTTGTCGATGCAGCTGCAGTGGAATACGGTTTTGATCGGTCCAGCGTGTATGCACTGGGTTACTCTAACGGGGCCAACATTGCGGCAAGCTTGATCTTCCATCAAGCAGATGTATTCAAAGGTGCAATTCTGCATCACCCGATGGTACCGCTGCGCGGACTCGAACTGCCGGATCTGAAAGGTCTGCCTGTGTTCATTGGTGCGGGCGAGAACGATCCGATCGTACCAAGACGTGAAACGGAGGAACTTGCTTCGCTACTGAGCGGTGCAGGTGCCGATGTAAACACACATTGGGAGCGTCAGGGTCATCAGTTGACTCGTACCGAGGCAGAAGCCGCGGCAGCTTGGTTTAAGACACAGGCGTAAATTGGGTGGATAGACGGTTATGAAACGTATAGAGACAGCCTGATCGAGAAGATCGGGCTGTTTTTCCTTTTTATTTTGATCATCTTTAGGAAGAAGAAATGATTGACTGGTGTTATGTAACCGTTACTAACCGGGTAAACATTTGAATGTGTGGTAGATAACCTTGTATGCTTAGTGATATAGCTATGCATCAACATCATGAACTGGAGGGGTTAATGTGGAACGTAACATCAAGGAACTGGTACAGCAGATGACACTGGAAGAAAAAGCGGGTATGTGCTCGGGACTGGACTTTTGGCATCTGAAAGGGGTGGAGCGTCTTGGCATTCCATCCATCATGGTGACGGACGGACCTCATGGGCTGCGCAAGCAGGATGGAAGTGCGGATCATCTGGGTCTGACGTCGAGCGTGCCTGCAACCTGTTTCCCTTCTGCGGCAGGACTGGCTAGTTCATGGGACAAGGAGCTGGCGCGTCAGGTCGGGGTGGCCTTGGGGGAGGAGTGTCAGGCCGAGGATGTAGCGGTATTACTTGGACCGGGTGTAAATATTAAACGTTCCCCGCTGGGAGGACGTAATTTTGAATACTTTTCCGAAGATCCATTGTTATCTACGCAGATGGCTACCGGTCATATTCAAGGTGTGCAGAGCCAGGGTGTGGGTACATCTCTCAAACACTTTGCGGTCAATAATCAGGAAGAACGGCGCATGTCGATTGATGCGGTGGTGGATGAACGGACGCTGCGCGAGATTTATCTGGCGAGCTTTGAAGGTGCGGTGAAGGATGGACAGCCGTGGACGGTGATGTGTTCCTACAATAAGGTGAACGGTACGTATGCTGGTGAGAATGAATGGTTGCTTACGGATATCCTGAAAGACGAATGGGGACACGAAGGTCTTGTGGTATCCGACTGGGGCGCGGTCAATGAACGTGCAGACGCCCTTGCAGCAGGACTGGAACTGGAGATGCCCACAAGTGGTGGAATTGGTGAGCGTAAAGTGATCGATGCTGTAGAGAACGGACAACTGCCGCTGGACAAGCTGGATCGGGCGGTGGAGCGTTTGCTTACGCTGATCTTTAATGCTGTTGATCAAAAGCAAGATGGGGCTACATATAATAAGGATGAGCATCACCAACTTGCGCGCAAGGTGGCAGCCGAGAGTATGGTTTTGCTGAAAAATGAAAAAGGTCTCCTGCCGCTGGGGCGTGAAGGCGAAGTGGCGTTAATTGGGGCATTTGCGCGTAAACCCCGCTTCCAGGGCGGTGGCAGTTCCCACATTAATCCGACCAAAGTGGATGATATTGTGGAAGAGATGACCCAGGTGGCTGGCGAAGGTGTAACCTTCTCATATGCTCCAGGTTATCGGATTGAAGCGGATGATGTGGATGAAACATTGATGCATGAGGCTATTCAGGCAGCGCAGTCGGCTGATACTGCCGTGGTGTTCGTTGGATTGCCGGATCGTTATGAATCCGAAGGGTATGATCGTGCCCATCTGCGTCTGCCTGACAATCATATTCGTCTGATCGAAGAGATTGCGAAGGTTCAATCCCGTGTGGTCGTTGTGCTGAGCAATGGATCTCCAGTGGAGATGCCTTGGCTGCCTCAAGTACAAGCCGTGCTTGAAGCTTATCTTGGTGGACAGGCCGTTGGTGGAGCGATAGCTGATCTGTTGTATGGAGAGGTGAATCCGTCCGGTAAACTGGCAGAGACGTTCCCTGCCAAGCTCAGTCATAATCCATCTTATCCGAATTTCCCGGGTGAAGGGGATCGTGTTGATTACCGGGAAGGCATCTTTGTTGGTTACCGCTATTATGATAAAAAAGAGCTGGAGCCACTGTTTCCATTTGGTTATGGACTGAGTTATACAACATTTGAATATGCTGACCTGAAGGTAGATCGCACGGAACTGACCGATCAGGATGAGGTGAATGTGCAAGTTCGGGTCACCAATACTGGTGACAGAGCGGGCAAGGAGATTGTACAGCTATATGTCAGCGACGTAGAGAGCACAGTTATTCGTCCGGTGAGAGAATTAAAAGGATTTGCCAAGGTGGCCCTTGAACCTGGAGAGTCCAAAGTGGTGAGCTTCACACTAAACAAACGTTCATTCGCCTATTACAACGTAGATATGAAGGACTGGCATGTGGAGACCGGAGAGTTCGAGATTCAGGTAGGCAGCTCCTCACGGGACATTCATGTGCACACACGTGTGAATGTAGAGTCTACAGCGACATTCCTTCCAACCTATACGCGTAATAGTACATTGGGTGATATCCAGCGTGATCCGGCCCATAAACAGCTGCTGGACCAGGTTTTGCAACAATTCCAGGAGGCTAGCGGGTTCGGCGGTGATGATGCTGGTGATCATGCGGATATGATGGATGCGATGATGAAATATATGCCTCTGCGTGCACTGGTTGCGTTTAGCGGTGGGGCCATGACGGAAGAAGCGATGAATGAACTTCTGGAGCAGCTGAACAACAAGGATCATGGTATTCGGGGATAAGGGGCAGTAGCCTTAGACCGAGTATTCATCCATCCTTGGATTAAGCGATTACGATTATGCGATACGTGCAGGAACTGCGCACGAAGTTATAAAAAGGTGTATGTGATGGCCAGTCGCATGTGGCTGGTACAGTTACCCGATCCGATTGTGGATCGGGTTATCTTTTTGCATAAGGGAAAAGGAGGGAGAAAGGAACGGTAGGATGGGTGATGATCCTTGCAACGTGACATAAAGCGATAGAAACGACAGGATGGCTGTAACTTTGCTGGAGCAACATGGTTGTCGTAAAGGATGGATTATTCTATAATGAAGTAATTGATAATCATTTTCAATTAGATTCGGTGAAAGATGACTATGCACGTAATCAGGAGGGGAATATGAATCCTAACCCTAGCTCACATACGTTTGGTTCAAGTGCGTTTGTTCAGACCCGCGATGGTCGCAAACTACATTATATGTCCAAGGGAACAGGAGAACTGACGGTTGTATTTGAATCAGGTATGGGCGCCTCCAGATCGAACTGGGGACTTATTGCGCCAGCCATTGCTGAGCAGGCACGTGCAGTCGTGTATGACAGGGCAGGGGCGGGGAGAAGTGATGTCGACTCGGCTCCCCGCAGCCTTGAACGCATTGTAGGGGACCTTGGGGAACTGCTGACAGCTCTGGGCCCGGGCCCATTCATTCTGGTTGGACATAGCTGGGGAGGTCCGATTGTACGGGCCGCGGCAGCTGCACATCTATCTCGATTACGTGGCATTATCCTGGTAGATCCATCAGACGAGCATTGCGAAATGTATTTTTCCAAGCTTACTAAAAAGAGCTTTGCTATCAATGGTTTCATTATTCCAATCATGGCGCGGACTGGCTTATATAAGAAACTTGGCAGCAAAGCTGGAAGTGTTCAGCCTGACGATGTGGTAGCGGATCATCTCAAGGAGGATTTCACTGTACGGGCAGCTAGCACGATGCTTGCGGAAGGCAAAACGTTTCTGGATGACATGGCAGCGCTGCTGAAACATCCTCCGGGTCTGGGTGATCTGGAAGTTAGCGTGATCTCGGGTACGAACCCGGGCAAGGGAGAGGGGAAAATCAGACCCGCCCTTATCACGGCGCATCGCCAGACGGTGAGCCAGCTGTCCAATGCGAGATGGATTGGGGCGGATCAATCGGGACATATGGTTATGTATACAGACCCTCAGGTCATTATTGATGAAATTGTACGAATGATAAATGATGAGAGCTCAGGCGCAAGAAAAGAACAAAAGTGATACAATACAAAGAAAAGCAGTGCGCGACATTGCTAGATAAGTTGAATTAGTCATTTACACGATAACGAAGAGGACAGAAAGAACCTGAAAAAGCGGGGCGTTCGCCTTTATCACCGGATTTTTCTCTTGGAAAAGGGAATCAAAAAAATCTGGGGATAACAGCGATTGGAAGGTTGTTCTGTCATCGTAGTTTCAGTGTAAATAAACGTTGTTCAACTTATATAGACCATAAAAGCGGAGTGTGGAGACAACATGAAACCAGTTGAACAAGAACCAACGGGAACCACAAGTCCCGGTCGTGCCAGTGTTGGCATGGAAGATATCGTACGCGCACATCATGTGTTGCGTGAGGTCATTGTTAGAACGCCGTTACAGCGGGATGCTGTATTGTCGGCCAAATATAACTGTAATGTCTATCTGAAAAGGGAAGACCTTCAAGTGGTGCGTTCGTTCAAAATTCGAGGCGCCTATAATATGATTCGCAGTCTGACACCAGCCGAGATGGAGAAGGGTATTGTCTGTGCAAGTGCGGGCAATCACGCTCAGGGTGTTGCTTTTAGCTGTAATGCGCTCGGAATTAACGGCAAAATCTTCATGCCGAGTACAACGCCGAACCAGAAGGTGAAGCAAGTGAGACGCTTTGGCGGCAATAACGTTGAAGTGGTGCTGATCGGAGATACGTATGACGATGCATACGCAGAAGCAATGCGTGCATGTGACGAACAGGGCATGACGTTCATCCACCCTTTTGATCAACCCAAGATTATTGCAGGTAATGGTACGGTAGCGATGGAAATCATGGAAAGTCTCGATGAGAATGCCGACTATGTATTCGTGACGATTGGTGGCGGAGGGCTGGCAGCCGGCGTGGGAACCTACATGAAGACCGTGAGTCCAGAGACACGCATCATTGGAGTTGAGCCACTTGGGGCAGCTTCCATGAGTGAGGCGATGTTCCGCAAACAGGTTGTGACGTTGGATGACATAGATAAATTCGTGGATGGCGCAGCGGTGAAACGGGTTGGTGATCTCACCTTTGATATCTGCAATAGTATACTTGATGACATTGTGAAAGTGCCGGAAGGCAAAGCCTGCACAACTATTCTGGAGTTATATAATGAAAATGCGATTGTTGTCGAGCCTGCCGGTTCCTTGGCTGTTGCGGCGCTTGAGCAATATCGTGAGCAAATCGTGGGCAAGACGGTGGTCTGCGTCATTAGTGGCGGGAACAACGATATCGACCGGATGCAGGAAATCAAGGAGCGTTCCTTGATCTATGAAGGTCTGAAATATTATTTCATGGTTAATTTCCCACAGCGTGCAGGAGCTTTACGTGAATTCCTGGAGGAAGTTCTAGGGAAGAATGATGATATCACCCGGTTTGAATATACGAAAAAGCATGATAAGGAAAATGGCCCTGCCTTGGTGGGCATTGAGCTGATGTACAAGGAAGATTACCAACCGCTCATTGAGCGTATGAACCGCAAAGGTATCGCCTATACCGAGCTGAACAAAAACTTGAATCTGTTCAACATGTTAATCTGATGAATTATTCCAAGACAGGCATGCCATCGGAGGTGAAACAAATATGAAAGCAGATCACCACGAGGCCTCTCCTCTGATCAGACCTGCGCGCATAGAAGATGCAGATCAGGTCATTCCATTACTGTATCAGGCGATAGGAGACATTGCATACGCGCTTGCGGGTGAGGCGGACCATGAGAAGGCGATGCAGATTTTGCAGGCGTTTTATGTACAGGCAAACAACCGGATTAGCTATCGTCACGTAACGGTGATGGAGCAGGATGGGCTGGTCGCGGGAATTCTCGTAGCCTATGATGGCGGTCAAGCAGATCAGTTGGATCAGCCGATATTGAATCGCCCTGGACGAAGCCTTGAAGAGAAGTATGCATTGGTCAAAGAAACCCGTCCGGGTGAGTATTATCTGGATACTCTCTCGGTAAGTGAAGCTTATCAGGGGCAGGGTATCGGCCGGGCCCTGATGGCTGCTTTTGAGCAGCAGGGAAGAGAGCTGGGTCACTCGCAGGTATCCCTGATTGTAGAACGGGACAACGGCCGTGCGCTAATGCTCTATGAACGGCAGGGGTATGTCAAAGACGATGTAATTGTCATCGGGGGACATGAGTATAATCATATGGTCAAACCGATTCAATAGTACAGAGCGCTGACGGGGTTAAGTCAGTTTCACAATTGAAGCAAGAAGAAACCGCCACAGGAGCGAATCCTGTGGCGGTTTTTGTTGTGGTTATCTGTTGGGATTTAGCCTGAATTTGAACCGGATGTTAACCGTGGGAGCGGATTAACTCAATAGTTTGCATAGTCGCTTACAGGTACATTCTGCTCCAGCCATTTCTCGACAGCGGCCGTTTTCTCAAATTTGGCTTCGGTTACGATGTCCATGAACTTTTCGAGTTTGGTCAGGAAGGCACTGTCTTCGGAGGAGTTACGTTGTAAGACAGCTTTGTAACCTTTCTGGGCATTGGCTGTCATTTTGTTCGTTTCATAGTCAAATAAAGGCGTATTATTCAGGCCATAAAACGTATACAAGGTATAGTTATTCATCAGATTTTCTACCTGTTGTACCCGATTGGACTTCGGATATTCGTTCAGGAATCGTTCCTGATTCAAAGCGCGATTGAGTACCTCCTGATAGCCAATGACCAGTGCACCATCATCGGCGGCAAGGTTGCTGGTTTCAACTGCCATGATATTAATGTATTGTTTGATGTCTGGTTTCACGTACGAGATATATTTCTGAAAAGCCATATAATTCATGATCGGATAGAGGGAGCCTTCCAACATAACCAGGCGATAACCGCTATCCCGTGCTTGCTGGAGCAGTGCACGCAGACTGGCGTCGTTGGTGCGGCTCATCAGTTGGGTGAAGCTATCATTCCACTTGTAGGCTTTGATCATCTTGTCTTGAACATTAGGCACCAGTAGACGGTCCGTCATGGCTGTTAACGCCTTGTTGCGGGCATTCTCCAGTTGTAAGACCATCAGAGTTGCATGATAAGTGGTGACTTGATTGATATGAGATTCGAGATAAATATCCGCGGCAGGCAAGCCGTTCTTTTTGTAGAGCATGGACTGAAATGTTTTATATATCGTTGTTGAACTGGCAGTTGTGACTTTGGGTTCTGTACTGGAAGAAGCGGCAGCAGCGACTCCGGATAAGGGAGCGACAGCCGTTTGGAGCAGCATGAGGATGGCGGTGGCTGTAATGAAGGTGCGCATGCCTTTACGTTTGGCAGATTGGAACGATGATGTCATAGATATGAACCTCCCGTAGTTAAGAAAATGATAGGTGTTGTTCACTAGTCACTATACATTAACCCAATTGGTGCAGGATGTGGTTGCGGAATGGTGACAAATTCTTCTGTTATTTTTAACTTTTGGAGGGTGGAAGATAGAGGAAGTTTTCTGCGAAAATAAATTTTGTACAACTGGAAACTTTTGAGCTGATCTGAACGTCTTAGATGTGCACAGGTAAATACAGGAATTAATGAAAAGAACAGCGAATCTATTTCGATGTTAACTAATTGTGAGAATGGGGATATGGGATATGAGGAAAGCGGGAGGAAAACAAGTGAAGAAGGTAATGTCAGCGCTGGCTGTATCGGCCATGCTGATGTCCGCACTTCCAACGTCGGTTATGGATGCAGCTGCGAGAATCAGCATATATATTAATGATGCAGAGTTATCCTCTGCTCAGGCACCTGTGATGAAAGGCGGACGCGTACTGGTTCCGCTTCGGTCGATTTTTGAAGGATTGGATGCGAAGGTACAGTACACGAACAGAACCAAAACGATTGTTGCAACTCGCGATGATCAGGAAGTTACTTTGAAACTTGGTTCCAAAACGGCATACATCAACGGGGAAGCGATATCGCTCGATGTACCTGCGAACACGATTAAGGGCAACACGATGGTTCCAATTCGTTTTGTCAGTGAAGCTTTTGGAGAAAAAGTGTTCTGGAACTCACGCAATCAGCGTGTAGATATTAAGACAACAGCAACACCTCCAGTAGATGAGACACAATATGCTGCATGGAACATCTATGGTTCGGTATCCGGAAGTAACGGAGATGGTCGTGACTTGACCGTGAGCTTCACACGTCCAACTTCAGAGAAGGCGGTATCTGCTTACCGGATTATGCTGGTAAAAACACGCGATGTGAATAGCTTCACGGAGTCCTCAGCAACTGCCGTACCTTCTGCAAACTATACATCTGTTACACCGAATGGCAGCAACCCGAAACTGACGCTTAATGCACAGACGCGTGACGTGAACGGGGATTTGCTCAATAGCAATGAAACGTATCGCCTGTATGTACTGACTGTTGGTAACAGCAGCAATAATTATAAAAATGCATTGAACTGGTCTTCCCAGGCTTTGAAGCTCAATATTGTGAAATCCACAGTACAGGCAGTTACAAGTCTGCGTGCCGCAGATATTAGCGACTATGGCGATGGCCGCGATCTGGAGATTAACTTCACGCAGCCGAGCACGACATCGAACATTACGTATTATCGTGCATTTGTGGTTAAAGCGAAGGACTCTTCTGCATTCAATCTGGCTGCAGCGAACAAAGTGTCCAGTGCAAACTCCACGATCATATACAAAGGAAACAGTACCGCAGTGAAAAGCCAGCTGACCTCTTCGACACGGGATACCTCCGGCGAATTGATTAAAAGCGGCACAGCGTATGTGGTTTACATCTTGTCGGTAAGCACTAATACAACAACAGACAGCAAGCTGTCCGCAGCATCATCTTCACTTACACTGTCCGTGAACACAGCAACGTCTCCGGTAATTACGCAGGTGAAGGATAACTCGGATTATGGAGATGGTCGTGATATTCAGGTGAGCTTCAACCGTTCATCGGATGAGTCTAAGGTGGCGAATTATCGCGTCTTTGTGGTGCGTAACTCGGTTGCCAGCAGCTTTAATCTGACAACGGCAAGTAACCTTTCCTCCAGTCTGTACTATACGGTGAATAAAACAGGTAACAACATTACAACGACTTTGCCTTCATCCATGAAGGACACAAGTGGTTATAACGTAACGAATCTGCAAGATTATCGCATTTTTGTGATGGCGGTGGGCAATCAGCAAAATGGATACACCAATGCGCTGTCAGCTTCCTCCATTGCTCTGAGACTGACAACGACCGGTAACGCGGGAGTCATTAGCAACCTTGCTGTTGCGGATATTGGTGACTATGGTGATGGCCGTGATCTGCGGGTTTCTTTCAACAAAGCTGCGGATGAATCCAGAATCTCTGCCTACCGAGTCTATGTAGTGCGTTCCGCTAATGTGGGCAGCTTCACGCTGAGCGCAGCTAATGCGTCGAACAACTATACACAGGTGAACAAAACGGGTGGTAACCTGTCCGTTACGCTTCCGAATGCATATGATACAAGCGGTTCTAAAGTCCAAGAAGGTGTGAGTTATCGTGTATTTGTTGTATCGGTGAGCAACAGTGGGAATGCTAGCCAGAATGCACTGTCTAGTTATTCTTCATTAATCACATTATCCAAAACTGCTGTATTGACTGCACCAACAAGCATCACAGCAAAGGATATTGGCGATAATGGCAATGGTAGCGACATAAGTGTGACGTTTAATAGATCGGCGAATGAGACTAACGTTCATCACTACCGTGTGTTTGTAGTAAAGAAAACGAATGTAAGT
Source organism: Paenibacillus sp. FSL K6-4396 (assembly GCF_038002525.1). Classification (NCBI taxonomy): domain Bacteria; kingdom Bacillati; phylum Bacillota; class Bacilli; order Caryophanales; family Paenibacillaceae; genus Paenibacillus; species Paenibacillus sp. FSL K6-4396. Next base: position 817,756 of record NZ_JBBOCR010000001.1, read on the forward strand.
GGATTTGATCTGGCAGAAGCGAATCGAAATCCTAATTTTATTCCCCAGAGTAAAACTGGAGGAAGCGGAAACTACACTTTGACTTTAAATAATGCAAGAACGACAGATGGCGCAGATATTCGAAATGATGAAGACTATCGTATATTTGTACTGGCGGTGAGCAATACCGGTACTATTTCGAATGTTCTATCTACGGTCTATTATGATGTTAGGTTGTCTGTAACTAGTGAAGTTGGGAAAGTCGCAATCACTGATGTTGAAGTTAAGAAAGAAGAGCAAGCTGCAGGTAATGCTACCGATGTAAAAGTGACATATACAAAACCAGTCCCTGATCAAGCCATTGGACGTTATGTGTTAATGGTAGTACCTGCATCTACAACTTTCGATCTAAATGCGGCCAAAAAAACTGCGAAATCCAGCAATTCACTCGATGTTTCTGCAAGTACAGTTACAGAACTTCCTATTTCTTTATCCGATAGTAATGGTGACGAGATCAAAGCTGGAGCATACAAGATTGTTATTTTGTCCGAATCATCTGATGGTAAACGAGAATCAAGTATGACTACGTCGACTCCTTTCACGATTAAAGCAAAAAAACAGGCACCAACGCCTGTTAATAGTGTAATAGATCTAAAAACAACTGTAAGTGCTTCTTCCATTAATATAATTTTCACTAAGCCAAATGAAGTAGGCATCGCTCGTTACGATGTGTATATCATTAAAGAAGAGAGCAGCTCAGGAACTACTGGGAGAGTTTTAAAAGATGTTAGTGTAGGTGGTACTTCTTCAGGGACAGCAATAGTGGATATTACAGCCAAGGATTCAGATAATGTAGAATTCGGAGCGGGTAAATACAAAGTTTCGGTAGTCTCAGTGGTGAGTGATCCGACGAAATATACATCTGTCAGTGCAGAAGGTACATTTGAGATTTTGCCAGTTCCTTCTGGCAATGGTCAGGGAACTGACAATATGGGCGCGGGGACTTCAGGCGGTAATGGCACTCAACCATCTGTTACAAACGAGCTATCCACTACGCAGGGTTCATGATTTTAAGATAGGCAAACGCGGTTGAAATTCATAATGGATAATTAAATTTTAGGAATTCGAATCCATTAACTCCCTTTCCATACGGAAAGGGAGTCTTTATCATTCCCTCGTAGATACCGTTTAACGTTCTCGCGGCAACTTGCTTTATGAAAATCTTGTCGCCAAAAAGGTTCCTTAGACCATTGTTGCAACAGGACAAACAAATGGATAATAGAAGGAATAAGTTAGAAGCCTATGAGCCGAAAGGAATGATGGAATGCTTGCGTTTCGTTTGACGGGCCTGCCGGATTCCCGGTTGCCGCTGTACCTGTATTGTGTGGGCACGCAGGAAGAGAAGGTTCTGCATAGACCGGATGGATTTCCGGTGTATCAGTTGTTTTTGTCACGCGGTGGTGAAGGGCAGTTTAGGCTTCCGGGGAAAGGGACATGGACGATGGGAGCAGGGCAGTTATTCATCGTGGAACCCGAGGTTGCGCATGAGTATGTACCTCATTCCAAATCCAAAGGGGAACTGGGTTATCTCGGTATTGGCGGTACATCGGCTGGATCGGTACTACAATCCGCGGGTTTGCTTCAGAACGAGCCGTGCCATATCTCCCGTTTTGAAATCATCTGGTCACGCATGACCAATCTTTGGCACGCGTTGGATCAAGGAGCAACGGAGATGTGGAACACATCAGCTCTCATCTACCAGCTCATTTTGGATATAGCACAATCGAAACTTCCATCTGATGTTACTAGCGTAGGTATTGGATCATCTAGGGCACAGGATGGCACTGTAAAACACTCTAATCGGGAGTCCGATCCGAGCAAGGATGCACTCGTCCGAGCAGTAGCATTGATGAATACACACTACCAGGATGACCTGTTATTGAAGCACATCGCTGACGCAGTGGGTTATTCGGTACAGCACCTAAACCGATTATTTCATCATCATTATGGCGTGACAGGGCATCAATATATGCAACGATTACGTTTGCAGAAGGCATCAGAATGGATGGACAAGCATCCACGAGCAAGTGTGCGAGAGGCGGCAGAGACCGTAGGGATGGAAGTGAACTATTTTATCCGGATGTTCAAGCGGGAGTTTGGAGAGACACCGGGTAAAGGAATCAAACATCGCAATCAGCTCCAAATGGAAAAAGACCTCACGAATTCGTGAAGCCCCTTAATCAATTATATAACGTGTTATGCTGTTTTCTTCTGACCGAATAAAGGCCTTAACGTGGCAAGCCCCACAATGCCAATCACCGCACTCAACCATGGAGCTAGTGCAAATACCGGAAGTTTATCACGTAGGGGGTACCCGACAAACAGCACGAGTACCACGACCACGATGTAGATGACGATCCCCCGAATATTGACTTTAGGTACCTTATTTCTGTCCGCTCCTTCATCGTCTGGCCGCTCAGCAAGACGGCGAAGCATCTCCACCAATGCAATACCGCCAACTGCCGCAACGATCAGAGAGAACAGACTGATGTGTTGGAACGGCTCCGTATCTCCGCCAGTCCAACCCACGAACAATCCCACACATCCTTGAATCAACATGACAAAAGACAAAGCCGCCCAAGCGATCATGGCATACCACATTGGTGTCCGTTTCACAGGCTCTGGATTCTCAGTTGGCTGTGGTTCTACAGCGTTGGCATTCTTTTTCGATGAAGCTGTTGGACTATTACCGCGGGTTGAGCTGGATTTACCCACCTCAACGGCAGCCGTCTTCTCCAGTGCTGTATTTGTAATCCCGAGCTGTGCATGGATGTCTTGTTCCAGATCAGGTCCGTATAACTCGCGAGCGGGTTTATTATCCCGCTGAGCCTGTACGATTGATTTTCCTGCGGAGAGTATCCACTCTTCCTGTGTTCTCTCGTCCGCTGGCGCATGACGCGCAATGGTGCTGATCTCGTCATACAGTTTCACATGTTCAGGTGTCATTCGACTCATCTCGGTTATTTGTCGATTCTGTATTTCTTTAAGCTTCTTATAGGAAATCCCCAATGATTGCTCCCCCTGTCTACACACGTTCTGATCTTCCAATTGTCAGAAGACCCTGACGGTATTTTAGTATACGGGAAGGGCTCTCGTTTCGCAAAGTCATTCCTTATAAAAAAGCTGCTCATGATTGGCCCATATCCATACACAGGCCAGTATAACACAGGTACATAACAGCACCAGTTTACCGTGATGTTGAATCCATTCCAGTAGATGTTCCATGAATTCATTCCTTTCGGCAGAAGGATTCCGAGGCATATGCTGCCTATGTTTTTTCGTTTATTTTCCCCTGTTCATGTGAAAAAATACCCTCATGCCTCACAGATCTAACGATTGTGTGAAGTATGCATAAAGAGCAGCCGATTCCATCACAATAGTAGCATTTCCAACAGAAATCCAAGATTGGAGTGTGCTTGTTATGGATAAACAAACAGAATTGACGCGAAAGCTGCTACTGAACAGCAACTCCCGTGGAGTTGTGGACGAAGTTGTATCCTTTGAAGAGAACCTGGAGGATACGGAGTATGCAGAAGAACTGACAGATGGCAATTTGAAGGGAAGAAGTTTCTGGGACAATAGTGATTCGGGTCATGAGCATGAGTGGAATGGACGGGTGGAGACCCACGAGATGTTCCGTAGAAGCTACGAATAACGATCCTGCAACACTTGGTTTTAATTTCAAATGATATCCGGGCCAGCTGTCATCAGCGTGGCTCATTTTTTTGTGCTTATTATCCGATAAAATGTAGATTGGTGGTCGACGTAGAAAGGTTTTTACTTACGTTGACTTGCAGGTTACGGGATGATAATATATGAATAACATCTTAATACACACTAAACTTATCGGATTATATATATTTAATAAATGGAAGTTAACAGGCTAAGCGTGGAAAGGGGAAATCGGTATGGAACGTCAGATCAGTATCCGTCATGGACAGGAAGAATTAACAGCCACGATTCATTATCCGGTCGTGAAAGATATCAAGGAGGAGAAGAGTCAGCAGCGAGTCCCTCTGGCGGTCATCTGCCACGGCTTCGTTGGTAGCCGGATCGGCGTGGACCGTTTGTTTGTAAAGACTGCACGGGAGCTGGCTGAAGACGGTTATCTGGTCCTGCGTTTCGATTATATCGGTTGCGGAGAGAGCAGTGGGGAGTACGGAGCGGAGGGACTGGAGTCCATGGTGCTGCAGACTCGTTCGGTGCTGGATTACGCGGTGAATTGCAGTGATGTAGATCCTACGCGTGTTACGCTGATTGGTCATAGTCTGGGTGGTGCCGTTGCATTACTAACGGCTGTACGTGACAAACGTGTCAAAAACCTGGTGATGTGGTCCTCCGTGGGTTATCCATTCAATGATATCGTGAAAATTACGGGACGGGAAGTATACGATGAAGGCGTGAAACTGGGTGCGGCTGATTATCTGGGATACAAATTCACACCGACGTTCTTCGAGTCTCTTGCTGAACAACAGCCATTCCAGGAAGCAGTTAAGTTTAGCGGAGATGTACTCGTCGTGCATGGCACGTCAGATGAGATTATTCCTGTAGACTACGCATTCCTGTATCAAAAGGTATTCTGGATGCGCCAAGAGGGCCGCTGTGATAAGGAGATCATCTTCCAGGGCGATCATACCTTCTCTTCAGGTAAAGAGCGGGAACAGCTAATTACGCGTACCAGAGAGTGGCTGGGCGAACGTCAGAAGATCGAGCAGGATTGGCAGCACTGGATGATATAAGTGGCAGGATTACAACTGTTTGGGGATGTCAGCTTGGAAAAGCGCCTTCTTAAGGGTAAAATAGAGGAGTAAGCATTCTATCCGTGTCTGGAGGTTGGCAGCAATGACATTACCCGCACTTTTCATTGCGCATGGTTCTCCCGCTCTGGCGGTGGAGAGCAATGACTACACTCACTTCTTGAACCAGCTTGGAGACAGGCTGCCGGCTCCGAAAGCCATTGTCGTATTTACGGCGCATTGGGATTGTCCTGAACCGTCCGTGACGATGGATGATACACATCAGACCTTGCATGATTTTTACGGATTTCCTTCTACGATGTATACGATGGAATACCCTGCATCTGGGCAGCCAGATTTAGCGAACGAGATATGTGCTTTGTTCACCCGCAGCAACCTGGCACATCAGCCGATTCGTGGCCGAGGGCTGGATCATGGCGTATGGGTACCGCTGCTCCATATGTATCCCGAGGCTAATATCCCTGTGATCGCTGTATCTGTAGACTCGCTGCGTACGCCGCAGGAACAGTATGATATTGGCCGAATGCTGGAACAGCTGCGTCATGATGATGTGTTGATCATTGGCAGTGGTGGAACGGTTCACAATTTACGATTGCTGGGCAATACGGATGAACCGCAAGAGTGGGCGGTGGAGTTTGATAACTGGATCGGGGAGCGCTTGCAGCAGTGGAACACAAGAGAACTGTTTCAATATGAGAAAAAAGCCCCTCATGCACGCACGGCAGTTCCGTCGTATGGTACAGAACACCTTGCACCTTTGTTCTACGCCATGGGTACAGCGGATATGTCCCGATCAGCGAAGCGTCTATTTCAGTCTTATCCTTATGGAACGCTCAGTTTGAACTGCTGGCAGTTTGGAGACGGCGTGTAACTTGGAACAGACAACAGCCTGATTATGGTGCCTGAAGCCAGTTTCATACGGATAACATAACGTGTATTAATGCATACAATTACAATATATAAACAAAAGAAGGTTCCTGTACACCCTTGATGGGATACAGTAACCTTTTTTCAATACGAAGACTTATTCGTGCAATAGATCTTTATTTGCGGATCTCGAACAATTCACAGTCTGTACGCGAATGATAAGCAAGTTCACTGACACTGGATTGTACAACTACGGTATTGCTGTCAAAACGGATAATAATGCCACCCGAGTCAATCTGGTGATTATCTTTAAAAACTCGAACCTTATACTTCATATTCATGGCTTCCTGGAAGTCTGCATCGGTTTCAAGACGTCGTTGGGTCGGCATATCGTGTACTCCTTTGAAGTTCAACTTTATTTTATCATAATACGATTTTCTGTGGATGGGCAAGTCAGTCAGGCATTCGGGCAGATTTTTGAAAAGTAAAAAGCCCTGCTCTCCAGGGGGATTGGGAGCAGGGCCGAGAATTCTATGAATGATTGCTTAAGCTGTTTTTTGAGTAGGGCTAATCGTTGGTGTGTCTTTAGGAAGATTACCTTTGTTGTTACGAGTGAACAATCCGCGAAGGTAAGGCAGTACCCAGTGATCCAGACCGATTTTACCTGCATTTGCACCAGCAACGACAAGGAAGATTTCCATTACAACCAGTTGAGCATTCGTGCTTACTGTTCCCGAGAAGAGGAACGCGAAGTTCATGACCATAGCCATCAGTGCTGCTAGTGTAGTGAAGCAACCGAGGATGAGACCCAAACCTACAAGGAATTCACCCAATGGGATAACGAAGTCGAACAGTCCTGCGTTTGGTACTGCGAATTTCTCAAGGAACGTTGCCCACCAAGCTTGGACAGCCGGGTGATCACCTGTTGCTTTTTCTACGGCACCGGCCAAGAACCCGCCAGCTTCGAATCCGCCAGTCAATTTGCTCCATCCGTGAGTCATCCAATCATAACCGATATACACCCGAAGTACTGTCAAAATCCACATTGCTACTTTGTTTTCTCTAAGCCATTGGTTTGTGCTGAACATATAAACCACTCCTTCATGGAATCTAGTGTGTGTTGTTTTTGTTTTTTCTAAGTGATCACCTTTGATGTCTTTATTGTATAGTTCAAAAGTTGTTTTGTTTGTGATTAAAATCACAATCTAGTTCAAATTTTAAGTAAGGTTTGAGAAGTTCACATTTAGGACATATTTTTCTGGCTATATGCTGTTTCAAATGTGAATTTCAAGCTGTATCAAGGCCTTCTAGGCGCAGACAAATCGGATGGGGTGTGATTAAATGGAAAGAAATACGTGAAATGGTTGCCCACATGAGACATATATCACAACTTAGAACCAGGCCATATCGTTCAGGAGGTCCTCTATTGAAGCTTTTTAAATGGAACAAAGCAGCATCGGCTGCATCTCTGTTTATTCTCTCATTAAGTCTTGTTGCCTGCCAAAACCAGGAGGTGTTGCAGATGCCAGTTCAGCCAGAACCGACACCTGCACCTGTACAAGAAGAACACGTGGAGGAATCCAACACGTCTCTCTATACAGCACCTCTGACAGGTCTACCTGTAGATGAAGCGATTACGCGTCGACCACTCGCCGTAATGATTAATAATGCACCCGCAGCTCGGCCCCAATCGGGTCTAAGTTCAGCCGATATCATTCTTGAAGTTCTCGCTGAGGGAGGCATTACCCGCTTCATAGCCATCTTCCAGAGTGAAGGCGGTGCGGAGACAGTTGGACCCGTTCGCAGTATACGTCCATATCTAATTGAGCTCGGCGAGAGTTATGATGGGGTCCTTGTTCATGCCGGAGGCAGTCCGGAGGCGTATTCCATTTTGCAAAGGCAGCAGAAACAGCATATGGATGAAATCTCGAATGGTGGACCTTACTTCTGGCGTTCCTCAGATCGTAAAGCCCCTCATAATCTGTATACTTCAGCGGATAAGCTGAGAGAAGGGTCAGATATCAAGGGTTACAGCCATGATTTCAAGTCGCCGGTATACATCTATAATGAAGAAGGCGCGACATCCGCAGGAGAGGCAGTGAAGCAATTCGATATCCATTATTTATTGGATAGTTACCGGGTGACGTATGATTATGATGAAGTTAGCGGACGATATATGAGAATGGTGAATGGCAAGGCAGATCAGGATATGGATAATGAAACTCAACTTGGTGCAGCGAACATCATTGTGGCAGGTGCAGATCACAAGGTCCTCGATAGTGTAGGTCGGTTGTCCGTTAATTTGGAACAGGGCGGGGAAGCCATGTTGTTTCAGAAGGGCAAGATGATTCGTGGGCAGTGGGTGAAGAAGCAGGGAGATATTATACGGTTTGTTCAGGGTGGCAGTGAAGTTGCTCTTGTGCCGGGTAAAACCTTTATCAGCATTGTTCCCAATCAACCGGAATTTTCCAGTCATGTGAAGCTCGCTGTGCAGCAATAAAAGGATGTAATGAAAGAAAACAATGAAACATGTATCCATTTGTCGTCGAAAAGGCATTATATTTGTCCTTAGCGTAAAAAGTAGAATCGTGTCGGTTCTGTATTTTGATGTCGAATTGTAAACGCAGTGTAAAATCTTGACTTGAATTTACCATTATTCCAAATAATTAAGATTCATTTCAGATTAATGTGATAAGAATATAAAAAAGGATCACACCTTTTGTACAAACCATGAAACAAATATGATAAGATATCAAAGGTTGTCATTTCATGTTTCATCGGTTGTCGGCAATTTTTCTCGTAAAGGGGATAGAGCTATGAAGCTTAAGAAGAAGAAGGATATATTTTTTGAGACACTGGAGAATATGGCAGATACGGTTGTTCAAGCGGCAGATTATTTCTCCCAGCATGTTTCCAACCTTCAGGATGTGACTCTTTTTGCTAATGAAATGAAGAAGTACGAGTCGAAATGTGATGATTACGTGCATACGATCATTACAGAACTCAACAAAACATTTATCACGCCGATCGAACGCGATGATATTATGGAGCTGACAACAACACTTGATGACGTATTGGACGGACTCGAAGCAACGGCTTCCCGTTTCTATATGTACCAACTGACAGATCCTGATGATGAGTTCGTCATACAGTTTGCTGAAATTTTGCGCCAATCGGCTTATGAAATTCAGAAGGCGATCCATCTGCTGTCTCAGAAAAAATTGCTCGCGATCCGTGAGTACACCATTCGTTTGAATGATCTGGAAAACCAAGGCGACGAAGTGCTGCGCATGTGTATCAAACATCTCTTCGCTACCGTGTCTGATCCGATTGAATTGATCAAGCGCAAGGAAATTTACGAACGTCTTGAGACAACAACGGATGCTTGTGAAGACGTGGCGAACGTGCTTGAATCCATCATTATGCGTAATTCTTAAGGAGCCAGAGAATAATGGAAACAACGATTTGGGTATTGGGTATAGTCGTCTTCCTTGCACTGGCGTTTGACTTCATCAACGGTTTTCACGACACGGCCAATGCCATTGCGACTTCGGTCTCAACCCGAGCACTGACGCCGCGTCGAGCTATTCTTATGGCAGCGGTGATGAACTTTGTCGGTGCGATGATGTTCACAGGCGTTGCGAAGACGATTGGTGGGAGTGTGACCGACCCCACCACGCTGGATAACGGGATAGAGGTCGTCATAGTCACCTTGATCTCAGCGATTATCTGGAACCTGGTTACATGGTGGTTTGGTATTCCGTCTTCTTCCTCACATGCACTTATTGGAGCCCTTGCAGGTGCCGTGCTCGTTGGCGCAGGATCTGATAAAGTGAAATGGAGCGGATTCATTGATATCGTCGGAGGTTTGTTATTATCACCACTGATCGCATTTGCCATTGGTTATGTGGTCATGACGATTCTCAAATATATTTTCGCCAAACGCAGTCCGCATAATGTGAACAAAGGTTTCCGTACAGTACAGATTTTCACGGCAGCACTGCAAGCATTCACGCATGGTACGAATGATGCACAGAAAGCGATGGGGATTATTACCTTTGCTCTGGTTGCAGCAGGTGTGCAGGATAATCTGGATGTTCCGCTGTGGGTTAAAATCTCAGCAGCAACTGCGATGGCTCTGGGTACATCCATTGGTGGTTGGAAAATCATCAAAACGATGGGTACCAAAATCTTTAAAATTGAACCGATCAACGGTTTTGCGGCGGATCTGTCAGCTGCATCCGTTATTTTCACAGCAACGTTGCTTCACCTTCCAGTTAGTACAACGCACGCGATCACATCAGCTATTCTGGGTGTGGGCTCCGCGAAACGTTTCTCTGCGGTGAAATGGGGACTTGCTGGACGTATTATTATTACGTGGTTCATTACGATTCCGATTACTGGGGCACTGGCAGGATTATTGTACTGGATTATTTTCTAAAAAGAGAAGTTATCCCGAACAAATTCGGAGTTACCAGACAATCTGTTCATAACTGTGTGAATATCGGGATATGTGGATAAATATACAACCAAAATCAAGAGACGCCTGTGCATGAACGTGTGGACAGGCTGGATATGTGGATAGCCATCCGTGGAATGATAAACCAAAAGAAGATATTCCTGTGGATACAGGGAACTGTGGATAGGGAAATGAGAGAAGCCAACAGGGTTGGCTTTTTTTGTTGTCGAGTTTGAAGGCACCTGTGTACAATAACGTAAAGATACAGGACAAGGATGTGATCTGATTTATGATTCGTACACTCGCCATTACACGAGAACATCAAGTCTCCGTTAACGTACCACTTACACAGCTGGATCTGAACGATTACGCCTGGGTATGGGCCGATTTTAACCAGCCGACGGAAGAGGAAAGCCGTTTGCTGGATACATATTTTCATTTTCACCCTTTAGCTATTGAGGACTGTCTGCATGTGTTGCAGCGGCCTAAGCTTGATTATTATGATAATCTGCAGTTTCTTGTACTGCATGCACTGAACCCGTCCACACTGGAAGCCGAAGAGGTTGACTTGTTTCTCGGATCAAACTTCCTGGTGTCTTTTCATCATGGCGTATTGGAAGAAGTGGATGAAGCGTGGGAGCGCTTGTTGCACCATGCACATGAACGAACCATCTGGGCGCGAGGTCCGGTGGCAGCAGCCTATACGGTGATGGACAAGCTGGTCGATCATTATTTTCCGTCTTTATTTGCGATTGAGGATGAACTGGCTGAACTGGAGAACCGGGGTGGACAAGAATCGGTTGAAGACTTGATGAACCAGGTGTTTGATCTGCGGACTCGATTGCTGAAGCTTAGAAGAACCGTAGTACCGATGCGGGATCTGCTCTATCGGGTGGTGAACTCCCAGCATGTGCAGCGAACAGGTGAACATACGGCTTATTTTACTGATATCTATGACCATTTATTGAAGCTGACGGATATGATTGAAGCCGATCGGGAGATGACCGCTGACCTGCGCGACAGTTATATTTCCCTGAACTCCAACCGGATGAATCAGATCATGAAGACACTCACGGTGATCACGACTGTATTTATGCCGCTCACACTGATCGCGGGTATTTATGGCATGAACTTTGCCTATATGCCTGAGCTTCAGTGGAAATTTGGGTATGGTGCGGTGCTGCTGTTGATGTTTGTGCTTGGCGGAAGCATGGTGGCCTGGTTTGTGAAACGAGGATGGTTTAAGTGAGAACGAATGTAATCAGATGTTAGTAACATAAACTTGTAATAACGTGTATCCACAGGTAAAATATAACGATATGTGAGTGAATAGAATCTGGATGAATTATCCATACATATCATTGTGGAAGGATGGGATACGATGAGATTGGCAGAGGCTCTTGTACTGCGAGCGGATGAGCAGAAGAAGATAGCTCAGCTCAAGCAACGTCTGGAACGCGTAGTCAAAGTTCAGGAAGGTGAACAGCCAGCAGAGGACCCACAGTTGCTTATGATCGACCTGGAGAACACGATCCGGAGCCTGACGGTATTGGTTAAGAAAATTAATAAGACCAATGCACAGACTGACTTCACTGCTGGAGTTACGCTTGCTGATGCCCTTGCAGAGCGGGATGGAATCATGCAAGAAAGAGCATCATTTAACGAAGTTTTGCAGAATGCGTCCATTCGCCAGGATCGGTACAGTCGTTCTGAAGTGAAGTATGAGCGAACCGTGAACATAGCAGATATTCAACATAAAGTGGATAGCCTTTCGAAATCCTATCGGGAACTGGATTTTAAAATTCAGGAGAAGAACTGGACCATAGACTTAATCGAGGAATAAAACTGCGTCGGTAACCCTATCCAAATGAAGCGAGCATAACCCACCAACGGGAAGTTGGAAACCTGGTAGACGCTGGGCCATGTCTAACCCACATCATCATTTAGCCCAATATTGTTACAAGAATGCGTAGCATGGATGTATCGTGTATCTTTCTAATTGTTACGACCATATGCAGGTCTTTGGATAGCGGTGAGGGTGGGTAAGGGGAATTGCAGTTTGAATTACATATGAAGAAGGCCACTGGGCCATGATCTCGGGCAGTAATAACTGTCGGGAGATGATGTTTGCCAGGTGGCCTTTCTGATTCTTCTATTAGAAGTTTTGAAAAAAAATGTATCCACATGTGAATAACTATTCCGCAGCAATAAGCTGTGTATAACTTACGAGGTTTTTCCTGTTACTCCACTTCAAGGATAAAAGAAGTCGTTGCTGCCTCTTTGCCATTCACAACAATCGTTAACGTATGCAGTCCAGCATAGTATTTTCTCGTTGTGATGACTTTGAACGATTGTTTAGTGGCTACCTTGGTTCTGCCTGTCGGGTACATTTTATCGGAGCATTTGAATCGTTTAGGGGCCTGTTTGCCGTTTGCCTTCATATAACCCATCTCATATTCAATTCGCAGCATCTGTGACTCGCCGCTCTCATTAACAACATCAAATGAAAAATGAAGATCCTCGCCAATGGAAATCGTATCTTGGACAAGCTGGAGCTGCTCAATGTGAATCGAATCCTGCTCGTTATAACCAAAAAGACTTAGTGCTTTGCGATGTCCTTTCTTCAGTAATGACCTGCTGGCATGCCGGACAATCCAGTCTGTGTGTACATGTTGTCCGTACCAGGTCGTGGCCAGATCCATAACCAGTTCAGGGTGGTCCTTGGAGATGTCATTCAGATGATTGGCGACACTTTTGCGAACATAGAGGGACTCGTCCTGTTTCAATGCATGCAGAATCGGAAGTACAGGTGTTGGATCAGTGATAAAGTTCTGGAGTTTCGCACCCCATGGCAAACGTGGCCGGCTGCCCTCACTGGCAAGTCTGCGGATATGCTCGTTGTCACTCTCTGCCCACGCCATCATATGTTTCATCGTTTGGATTGGATAATGTTCAATAAACGGACGTACCGCGAACTCCGAGCTGGAATAAGGTGTGAAGAGGGTCAGATACTTCATGGATAACTCGTAATCTTCTGGGTCAAGTCCGTTCACTTCAATAAAATCCGGTACAAATAGATATTCAACGCCTCTCATCGTCGGGGCGGCTTGTTCGATAATATGTAATGCTTCCTCATAATTGTCCGGCAGTACCTGGGTCAAAGCCAGTGTGATTCTGCGAATGCGCGCTTTGAATTCCAACTGTTCCCAGCCTTCAGCGAAAACCAATTCATGAAATTGCTGTGTATCCAGCTTCGGGTAGAATTGACGCAACTGTTCGCCGGTCCGATCGATTAATGCGGGAGTGTATTTGTCTTTGATAAGTTCCATGGTCCGCCTCCTTTAGTTACTATTCAGTATACCTCAAATTACAGAAATAAGAACGTAAGTTCCTGAAAATTATTTGTCTACCGATGAACGGTGTTAAGGCACCCGCCTTCTGTAAGGGGGTGCCTGAATTTCCTTAACCTTTGCGACTTTTGGGACGGCGCTTCGTGGAATTGGATTTGCGGCGGACTGGAGTTGTATTGCGGCGACGTGTAGCATTCGTTGTTTTGTTCCGACGTTTGTTTTTGCGTTTCCGGGGCGGCGTATATTCTTCATAGTCTGCATCAGCTGCGCTGTTATTCGATTTTCCTTTTCCAAAAGGCAGAATGCCCATAACGAGTTTCATCATCGGAGCCATCTGCTGGATGCCACCAACGACCTTCTGCATTTTGCCTATTCCACTCATGATTCCATCAATACCGCCGAAGCGGTCGATCATTCCTTTTAACTCACCGATGTTGGCTAACGAAAAGCCGGTACTGCCAGTAGCAGGCGCCGTTACTGGAGCTGGGGGAACAACCTGAGCTGCACCTCCATAAAAGTTCCCGCCAGACACACCCTGCCCATAGGGTACGACTGCAGAAGCTTCGACTTCACCAAAGCCCGGGTAGTGTGGTTCTACGCCAGGATACATCGGTTGAATTTGAGTTTCATTTAAAGACCGCGGAACCACACCGGGCGGCATATAGGCAGAAGTATGTGCCTGTCGATGAGCATGAGAAGACGGACGCTGCCCTGGTGGTGGCTGGCGGTGATAATAATGCTGTGGCATGAACGATCACGTTCCTTCTATGTTGGATTTCGGAATTGCGTTCCATGAGTTGCATGACAGATGTACATCATAGACCCTTGTGGAACTCCCTTTTGTTATACTGTATGTCATTCGCGGAGAGACGGCGTAGGCGGGTGTCCCGGAAAACGGGATATTTGCGGATTTGGGCGCATGGCATGATGGCAGGTTCCCGAAGAGAAAACGAAGTTTGGACACAAAATTGTCACATTTAAGTAGATTGAAATCCTACATAAGTAATCGGATATATGCAGGTGAAAACTGGGAATTAGCGCGGTAATTTCGTCTGATGTGCGCGAGGGGAGGACAATAGTACCTTTTGTAAGCGGTAACATGTATTTTTATTCTGTAGTGCGTGAAATCGGTAACGCTTGAAATACCAACTCAGTGTGAGTACAATGTAGGTACACAGTAACCGCTAGGGGATGATGATGAAATGCAGCTGAAAAAGCTAAATGATAAAAGCATTGAACAACTATTCGAGGCTATTTTGACGCTAAAAGATATTGAAGAGTGTTATGTTTTCTTTGATGACCTCTGCACAGTTAACGAGATCCAATCCATGTCCCAGCGGCTGGAAGTGGCTCGTATGTTGGGTAAAGGCAATACGTATAACCAGATTGAAGCAGAGACAGGTGCGAGTACAGCTACAATTTCACGTGTGAAACGCTGCCTGAATTACGGCAATGATGGTTATAAAATGACGCTCGAACGCCTGGGACGCTAACATGAAGAAGCCGGGTGTACTCATCATCAGTCACGGTTCACAGGAGCAGACCTGGGTGGAATCCGTCGATGACGCGATCTCCCGGTTGAATCTGCCTGTTCCATTACCGGTTGAAGCCGGTTTTCTTGAACTTGTGGAAGGACGCCTGATCCAGGACGGTATCGACCGACTGGAAGCACAAGGCGTAACCGATATTCTGGTCGTACCTCTATTTGTTTCATCCGGGAGTACACATGTGGATGAAATTGAATATGCCATTGGTGCAAAGGAAACACCTGATCGCGAAACGGATCTGGAACCGTTCGATGTGAAGGCTCGGGTTCACTTCGGTTATCCAGTGGATAACGATCCGGATATTGCCGTGATGGTGTGGGACAAGGTCCGATTACTGTCGCAGCAACCGGAGGAAGAAACGATTCTGCTGGTAGGTCATGGGAGTATTCATGATGGTTTTCGCGAGCGATGGGAAGCTGGAATTTCTTCCCTTGCAGAGCTTGTACAGGAAGTTAGTGGTGTAGCCCATACGGATTATGCATTGCTGAATCCGGAGAGTGTGTACGACAAAGTGAAGTACTGGAGCGAAGAGCGGGGGAACCGAGTCATTGTGGCGCCGCTGTTTTTGAGTGCCGGTTATTTCACGAGGAACGTTATCCCGGGTCGGCTGCAGGAACTGAACTATGTGTACAGCGGAGAGACACTGTTGCCACATCCATTGCTCGGGCAGTGGCTGGAGCATCAGATCCAGATTTTGCTGGAGAGATGTAATGAAGTTAAAGCTTCTTCTTGAAGTGATCGTTTTGGCATAGGTGTGTGGTCACATCGCTCGCAGTAATGTTGCATCAATTGATTTGAACTCCATAGCTTCATAAACAATCAAACCACGTCAAAGGACGTGGTTTTTTGTTTGTTGTAGATCACTTAATAAGGATTAGTTTATCCATTAATGGGTGCGTGCAATTGCAGATGTAGCTCCAGTAAACTTATTAATTGGTCAACGATCTCCTCGGCCGGATAAGGCATGGAATTCATAATCCACCACTCCAGGAGGCCCACAGCAGCGGAAGCAAGAAACTGTATGGTAATCTCTTTTTTCATACCTTCCTGGATGCCACAGGCATCCATCTGTTCCTCCACTCCCTGGACCAACAATGTCATCAACTTACTACGGAATGCCGGAATACCTTTTTTGGTTAGAAGTGTGGTATAGGTAGTAGCATGCTGTTCCAGATAACGGAAAGTTCTGAGCAGCGCATCCTTGGCCGTAACGGGTGTTGTAGTAGAGCTTTCGATCATACAGGCATCCAACAACCGCTGCAAATAGGTTTCAATGCATTGATCCAACAAATCGAACTTGTCTGCGTAATGCAAATAGATGGTTCCTCGGTTTACATTAGCCCGATCAGCAATATCGTTTATCGTAATTTGCTCGAAATCCCGTTCTTCCAGTAACCCCACAAAAGCTTCGATTATCGCCTTTCGTGTCTTGAGTACTCGTCTGTCCATGGCCCCTCCTATGATGGTTTTCAACAATAAGGAATCATTCGTTGATTTTTCAACAAAAACGGATATTTTAACGATTGAAGCACAGTAGGTGCTTTGTTACTCTTATTTTATCAACAAATGTTCATAAAGCAACGAATATTGATAAAATATGAAAATAGAGGGATAACCAATGAAAATATTAGTGTATGGTGCAGGTGTTTTGGGCAGTCAATTGGCGCACGTTCTGGTGCGCGGTGGCAATGATGTTACTGTTCTGGCTAGAGGGAGGCGGGCAGAGGAACTGGAGAAGGATGGAATCGTCATCCGGCATATTTTTCAATTCAAAACGACAGTTGATCAGGTTCGGGTAGCCAGAACGTTGGAAGTGGATGACCAATATGATCTGATTTTTGTTGTCATGAAATATAACGATTTTTCTTCAGTGTTACCTATTCTGGCAGAGAATCAGAGCAGTAATATTGTGATTGTGGGAAACAACGCAGATGCGCGAAGCATGCAAAACTTTTTGGAGGAAAACAGCAGGGTAGCAAAACAGGTCGCGTTTGGATTCCATGTGAGTGCAGGGAAGCGGGAAAAGGACCGCATGTTATCGGTCGGTGGAGGTAACGGACAAATGGTGATCGGTAGTCTGGACAGTGAGATAGGTTTTAAACCTTTGCTGGATCAAGCTTTCCAACATGTGAAATACAAGTTGAATGTTCTGAGCGATATTGATGCCTGGCTGAAAAGCCATATCATCCCCATTCTGATGCTTAATGCAGTAAGCTTTAATGAGGAGCGTGAGTTGATCAAATTGGACGGGAACAAAAAGCAAATCCAACATATGATTGGGGCGATGGATGAAGGCTTCAGCGTGCTTGAAGCTATGGGCATAACGATTATACCGGAGATTCAGGCTAAAATGATTCGCAAGCATCAACGGATGTTATACCTTCTGTTGAAGATCTATAGCATGCTTCCGGTTCATAAGCTGGTCGCGGGTTCTTTTGGAGAGATTGAGGCATTAAATAATGCATTTACCGATTGGAAAAAGACAACAGGCATCCCGACTCCCCATTGGGACGTGCTGAAAAGAGATTTTACTATCCTTAAATGAAGTATTGCTCATTCCTTGCATACCGACTAGAATAAAACCAACTAATAAAATGGGGATAAGGAGATATACAGATGCGGGAAGTGCCCATGCGTTATGTGAAAGCAAATCAGGTCGGTATTGTATTGTTTGTTTTACTCTCGTTTGTGTTTAATCCAATTGTAGTTCTGGGAGCGCTGTGGAGTATTCAGGTGGTTGGTCTGGCTTCCAGTGGCAAGCTTAATCTGTTTGTGCAAATTGGGAAAGCTGTGTTGACTGGTAAAGGTACAGAGATGCAGGCGGTGGAGCTGCAGCGATTCAACAATATTCTGGCCGTGCTCTTCCTGTCTCTGGCACTCATCTCGTTCTCGCTTGGCTGGGTAATCGCAGGTTATGCATTCTCTGTCATGCTTCTCGCGGCTGCAAGCGCGGCGCTGCTGGGTTATTGTGTAGGCTGCACTGTCTATTTCTGGTATAAACAGCTGCGTGCAGGGCGAAAAATCGGATTTTGAGGTTGGCTGAAGCGAGACGGAGATACGATGACGAAAACGCCCGATACTTCGAGTAAAGAGAGCCATATTCCGAGGAGTTTTCTTGCGGCAAGTTTTCACCTGAACCTATAGCGATCGTGATACGATCACTTCATCATGAAATCCCCCTCAAGTGAGCTGTTCACTTGAAGGGTTTTTTTTATCTGAACCAGGCTTTGTTTAAATTGTTGGTGAAATTGTTATCGTTGAAAGGCACGTTGGCGCTACCGAAGTCCGTCGTGTTGAGTGCATTTCGTGCCGCAGAAGTCAGATCGTCCCATCCGATCAAAGGCTGAGTTCCACCCACAGCATTAGTAACGCCAAGCTCATGGTTCAGTGGCCAAGTACTGTTATAGGAAATCAACGGATGGCTACCTTGTGTATTGGTATTGCTCGGTGTAACTTTGGTAAACTGGCCGTGACCGGAATAGGCGATGGAGAGGATTTGGGGATTGGCCGCTGCCGGATTATCGACCCACACGACGATTCCTTCCCAATCGTGACGATGGCCGAGTCCGGAAGAAGGGGAGTCTTTGGGGAAATACCACGAATACATGATGGCCCACACCCCATTGTGCCATGCGGAGCGGGAGTAGATCTGCCCTGTACTTGAGCTACAGTTCCCATTCGATGACCCGGAAGTATTCAAGCCCGCACTGGTATTGCCCTGTTGATCCACTGCGGGGAAAGGTACGCATCCATGATAGACTTTTAGAAATGGCTGAAAACGCTTGGCTGCTTGTTGTGTCACGGTGACTGGTGAGACTTCCTGGAATCCGACAACCTGATCATGATTAATTTCAGCTGCTTCAACAACGGTGACCCAAGGAATACAGGCCATAAGCGAAACCATGAGCATTAACACGATTTTTTTCATTCACAATTCTCCTTCGCGGGTATGATGTGGTGCTAAGTTGAGGGTGCACTAAAACTATATTGGAAAAAGGTTTATGTTATTTATCTTTTCATCTTAAGAATTGTAAATTTGTAGCATATCTATGTCATAATCATATGAAGATCATCGAAATCGAAGACTAATTCCTGTCCAAGCGGGCAGAATGGTTGATTAATGAGACTATTTTACATAAAAGGTAGTGGGGAAGATTCAGGATCGGTGCGTGAGGTTTATTGGATAATGTATGGATTAGTGGGTACATATATGAAAAAATATACTTATGGATTACAGGCTAGGACATCTTTACATTTGATGATATGATAGGAGTTAAAGGCTTTGGAATGAGACGGAATTCCTGATGCATAGATATAGGTAAGACGAAAGATTAGAGCAACATTAACGGAAGTTCATTATTGTGTAAAAAATATGCCCTTTTGTGGACTGATGCAACGTAAGAATATGAGGTCGTTTAGACTCATGGATAATGTGGAATAGGTGGCGTATGAGATGAAAAAAGCTCGCTTAATATATAATCCGACCTCAGGCCGGGAAGAAATGAAGAAACGTCTGGCTGATATTTTGCAGCGTTTGGATCAAGGTGGTATTGAAGCTTCTTGTCATGCAACAACGGGCGAAGGTGATGCAACCCGCGAAGCTGAACTCGCTATTGAACGCGGCTATGACATGATTATTGCTGCTGGTGGAGATGGCACGTTGTACGAAGTGATTAACGGTATGGCAGAGCGGGAGAACCGTCCTCCGCTGGGTGTGTTTCCTTTGGGAACAACGAATGATTTTGCACGTGCACTCGGCATTCCGAGACAGTGGGAAGATTACGTAGATCTGGTCATTAACCAGCAACTTCGTCCGCTCGATCTGGGCAAAGCAAATGATAAATATTTTATCAACATCGCCGGTGGCGGATCATTAACTGAACTGACCTATGAAGTACCGAGTCGTCTGAAAACGATGATTGGGCAACTGGCCTATTATATGAAGGGTATTGAGAAAATGGCGAGTCTGTCTCCTCAGGAGCTGATTATTCGCGCCGACGGTCAGGAAGAGATCCATGATGAATTCATGTTATTTCTCATCGCCAATACCAATTCGGTCGGGGGCTTCGAGAAGTTGGCTCCAGGTGCAACCATTGATGATGGTCTGTTCGATGTGATCGGTGTCCGCAAATGTAATCTGGCCGATATGATCCGCCTCGTAACGCTCGCGCTGCGTGGGGAGCATCTGAACGACAAGAAAGTGGTTCATTTCCAGACGAGTCATATGGAAGTTACGTCCCCGGGATATGTACAACTGAACCTCGATGGAGAGTTGGGGGGCACATTGCCAGCTACATTTACGAACCTCAAGCATCATCTGCAGTTGTATCGTTAAATATTAAAAAGAAAGAAGTGAATGTACGTTGTCTAATACGAACCGCAGCGGTCGTGGAAAAAACCGCCGGAATTCGGCTGCCTCTCAGGGGCAAGGGAACGCTTCAGCGTCCCGTCAGCCAAGTCAATCATCTCGTCCATCATCACGTCAGCAAGGAAAAGAGGTGCGGCCACAAGGCGCATCTCTTTCTGCCGTTCGTCCAAAGGGGAGAGCGCGTGAATCTGCACCAATTGAAGGGCTGCCCGTTAGCAAAAATGAAGAGACCGTCATCGACATCATTGGCATGAACCATGACGGTGAGGGTGTAGGTCGTGCGAATGGATACACGCTCTTTGTACAGGGTGCGCTTCCGGGTGAAACCGTACGTGTTCGCGTGATGAAAACCAAGAAGCAGTACGGCTACGCCAAACTGCTGGAAATCGTGAAAGCAAGCCCGGATCGAGTGTCCGCGCCTTGCCCGATCTACGATCAGTGCGGCGGCTGCCAGATCCAGCATATGAGTTATGCCGGACAGCTTGCGTGGAAACGCCAGTTGGTGGTAGATAATTTGCAACGGATTGGCAAATTGAACGTGATGGTGGAGGATGCGGAGACGTTGGCATCCAACGAGCAAGAAGATGAAGAGGGAGCCGAACAACGTGTGCAGGATGACGCTTCAGTTGGTGATGCGAATCAGACAACTGAACTGGCTACTTCTGAAGTACAAATGATCGGCAGCAATCGTATTCGTCTTCGCCTTGAAGGTGTCATGAACGAAGAGGATACGGAGCAGGGCATTCGCGTACTGCCTACGATGGGCATGGACGAGCCATGGCGCTATCGGAATAAGGCACAGGTGCCAATTGGTGTGACCGAGGGTGGTCTGGTAGGAGGATTTTACGCCAAAGGAAGCCATCGGATCATCGATATGGAGAGCTGTCTTATTCAGCATGAGCATAACGACGAAGTGGTTGCGAAGGTGAAGGAGATCGGTAGTCATTTTGGAATCAGTGCCTATAACGAAGAGACAGGTCGCGGCTTGCTGCGCCATGTGGTCGTGAAGAAGGCGTTCCGTACAGGCGAGATGATGCTTGTTCTGGTTACGAATGGTCGAGACATTCCGTACAAAGACGAATGGATTGGCAGTATCCGTGAAGCCATTCCGCATGTGGCGAGCATCTGCCAGAACGTGAACAAGAAACAGACCAACGTTATCTTTGGCGATGAGACCCGCGTTCTCTGGGGACGTGATGTAATCTATGACTTTATTGGCGATGTGCAGTTTGCGATCTCTCCGCGTTCGTTCTACCAGGTGAATCCGGTGCAGACGGAAGTGCTATATGGGAAGACGGTAGAGTATGCCGGACTGAGCGGTAAAGAAACTGTCATTGATGCCTATTGCGGCATCGGTACGATTTCTCTTTTCCTCGCGCAACATGCGGATCAGGTGTATGGGGTCGAGATCGTGCCTGAAGCGATTGAAGATGCACGTAGCAATGCGCTCTTGAACGAGATGCGTAACGTGAAGTTTGAAGTTGGCGCATCCGAGGACGTTATTCCGCGCTGGAAAGAACAAGGTATCGAAGCAGACGTAATTGTTGTCGATCCACCGCGTAAGGGCTGCGATCCACGTTTGCTGGAAACGATCCTGGAGATGAAGCCGGAGCGCGTGGTGTACGTGAGTTGTAATCCGAGTACCTTGGCACGTGATCTTCGTGTGCTGGAGGATGGCGGATATCGAACGGTTGAGGTAACGCCAGTGGATATGTTCCCGCATACGGTGCATGTGGAGAGTGTAGCGATGTTGGTTAGAAAATAGGAATAGCCACATTTCTGAAAAATTTACGGCGCAAATTCAAGGGAGTTTGCGCTAAATTAGTAGTATAACGTAATTAGTTTGATGAGCACAGTGTGTTCTTCAATACGCGTCAGAATTTACAGTCCAATATCCATAACTCGTTCTATCAACCGACTGTCGGTTGTCATCTCGATAGCTCTAATGAATCGTTCATGCGGAGAGTACCAAAGCTTAGGCCAATTAAGCCCTCTATGGACTCAAACTTCACCTGGAACGTCGGTGGATTTTTATTTGGGATTATTTTAAAATTGCGATGAGCATGTATTATAATATTTTTTGTAATATAAAGTGACGTTCTGGATTTGTGTGATGTTTACCCAAACAGTAAAAGAGACAAGCTACTGAACTACTAGATTGAAATAAATCAGATCAAGGGAGCATTACAATGATTACAGGTGAATTACGCAGTAAGGTAGATAAAATATGGGAGATATTCTGGACAGGTGGTATTACTAATCCATTGTCTGTTATTGAACAGTTTACCTACCTTTTATTTATAAAAGGACTCGATGACAAACAAAAAGAGGAAGAAAAACTAGCAGAGTTTGTCGGTATGGATTTTAATAAAATTTTCAATGATGATCAGCGAAATCTTAGATGGCATAACTTCAAGCAAATGAGTGCCTCTGATATGTATGAGACCGTTTCTAAGCATGTTTTTCCATTTATCAAAAACATGCATGGTGATAAAGACTCAGCTTTCACTAAATACATGGATGATGCTATCTTTATGATTCCTACACCTCAGATGCTAGAAAAGATTGTTACAAATATAGATGGGCTACCTGTAAAAGAAGATAATACAACAGATGATACCAAAGGAGATTTATACGAATATTTACTTTCTAAAGTTGCAACAGCTGGTACAAACGGTCAGTTTAGAACACCTAGACACATCATTCAAATGATGGTGGACTTGATGCAGCCAACACCAACGGATATTATCGTTGACCCTGCTGCTGGTTCAGCAGGTTTTCTCGTCGCAGCAGGTGAGTACCTAAAACGAAATAATGAGGACATGTTCACCATTAAAGAATTAAAAGACCATTATCATAGAGATATGTTCTTCGGTAATGACATGGATAGAACCATGCTTCGTATTGGTGCTATGAACATGATGCTTCACGGGGTAGAAAGACCAAATATTGAATATAGAGATTCCTTATCAGAGACAAATAAGGACAGTGAAAAATATACTTTAGTTCTTGCTAATCCGCCATTTAAAGGCTCGTTGGATTATGATAGTGTATCAGCTGACCTTTTAAGAGTGACGAAAACAAAGAAAACAGAGCTATTATTCTTAGCCCTATTTTTAAGAACGCTTAAAAAAGGTGGTAGATGTGCTTCTATTGTGCCAGATGGCGTACTGTTTGGTAGTTCTAATGCCCATAAATCCATTCGTAAAGAGATTGTAGAAAACCATCAGCTACAAGCGATTATTTCTATGCCTAGTGGTGTGTTTAAGCCCTACGCAGGGGTTTCTACGGCTATTATGATTTTTACAAAGACTGGTGCAGGTGGTACAGACAAAGTATGGTTTTATGATATGCAGGCAGATGGCTTATCTTTGGATGATAAGCGTCAATTAGTGTATGAGAATGATATACCTGATATTATTAACCGTTACCATAACCTTGGAAGTGAAAAAGATAGAAAGCGTACGGAGAAGTCCTTCTTTGTAGATAAAGATGAACTTGTAAAAAATGACTACGACTTGTCTATTAATAGATATAAAGAAAGTGAGTATGACGAAGTAGAATATGAAGCACCCAAGATTATTATTCAAAGGATTAAAGAACTGGAACAGCAAATTCTTGATGGTCTTAATGACATTGAGAGGATGGTGTAGGGATGGCACTTATTAAGGATATATTCAAAATAACAAAGGGTAAAAAAGAGGAAGAAGCAGAAGTTTTGGAGCGTTCATTTCAGAGATATATTCAGATTGAAGATTTACGTCATAATGAAAATCTGAAGTGCTGTATTCCTAATAAAAAGAGTGTGCATGTAAACAAAAGTGATTTAATTATTGCTTGGGATGGTGCAAACGCAGGAACTATAGGAGTTGGTTTAGAAGGTGTTATTGGTAGTACATTAGCAAAACTTGAATTAAAGAATGATAAAGTTAATCCGTTTTATGTGGCAAGATTTCTTCAATCAAAATTTCAATATTTAAGAGATAATTGTACTGGAGCGACTATACCACATATTAGTAAAACAGTGTTAGAAAATCTATCTATACCTTTGCCATCACTCGAAATCCAAAAGAGAATTATTGAGGTTTTGGACAAGGCTCGAAGGCTTATTGATGCAAGAAAAAAGCAGATTAGACTGATGGATGAGTTGATTCAGTCGATGTTTTATGAGATGTTCGGTGATCCGGTC
Source organism: Paenibacillus sp. FSL K6-4396 (assembly GCF_038002525.1). Classification (NCBI taxonomy): domain Bacteria; kingdom Bacillati; phylum Bacillota; class Bacilli; order Caryophanales; family Paenibacillaceae; genus Paenibacillus; species Paenibacillus sp. FSL K6-4396. The sequence goes on from NZ_JBBOCR010000001.1 coordinate 842,332, forward strand.
ACGAATCCTAAGGGGTGGAAAAAAATACAACTAAGAAAGAGTTGTGATGTTATTACTGGTAATACACCCAGTAGGAAAGAACAGGATAATTATGGCAGATATATTGAATGGATTAAATCTGATAATATTAACACTCCGTATACTTTTTTGACAAGAGCTGAGGAATATTTGTCGGAAAAAGGTTTTGAAAAAGGAAGATATACCGAAGCTAATTCTATTTTAATGACATGTATTGCTGGAAGTTTGAGTTGTATTGGAAACGTAGCTATTGCAGATAGAAAAGTAGCGTTCAATCAACAGATAAATGCAATTGTCCCATTGAAATATGAAACGATGTTCCTGTATGTAATGTTTCTTTTAACAAAAAGCTATATACAAAACGCTTCTAGTAATTCTATGAAAGGTATTATAAGTAAGGGGAAGTTGCAAGAATTGGAATTTATTGTACCTGATAGACCGATTCAAGAAATGTTTTCTAAGAAAGTTATATTTTTTGAGGGACAAAAAGAGTTATTAAATCAATCGTTAACAGAGCTAGAAACAAAATATTTAAGCTTAACACAAAAAGCATTTAGGGGAGATTTATTTTAGTTAATAAGAGAGGGGGGGGGGGATGAGACTCAAAAAAATAATATTACTGAGTGATTATAAGATTTTCAAGTGCGATCAAGAGTTTGCTTTTGGCATTGACTCCACCCTTGGAATTGTTGGTATTAATGGTAGTGGGAAATCAATTCTTCTTGAACTAATCTCAAAAATATTTGTAGATGCCAGTAACCAAATAACTCAGAAAAATTATTTTAGCGATATAAGTTATGAAGCTATCTATTCTCTAGATAAGGATCATATGATTGATAGTGTTTTAATTGGGATTGGTGGGGAATGGGAAACTGTAGAACATATACAGGTTAAACTAGAAAATTGTGCACAGCATTTCAGAATGATTATCTCAAATGGAATCAATGATTATGAAGTGCAAAAAATCAATATGTATTACGTTTTCTTCCCGAGAAAGATTGTGGTTTATTCATCTGGTCATAATGAAGGGGTCAGTGACGAGATCTTTAACTATAAGCTCTATTCATTAGCAGAAAAGGACATCCAGAAGATCAAGAGGAATAATTATGGCGAGGTTATAAATAAGGGAATACTCGATCGGTACAATGAACTATTTTATTATTTTGATGATACAATAAGTAAACTGGCTATTCTTACGTCGTTAATGTTTGAGTCTGGAAATCAGACAATACTATCAGAATTTTTCGAGAAAGTATTAGTAAAGTCATTCAAAATAAGGTTGGATAAGAAAGATATATATGGTGGGGAGATTTACTTCGATGAGAAAGCATCATATTTATTGAACGAAATTTCGAGCTATACCCATACGGTTCATGTAAATGAAAATGGATTTGAGTATTATGAGTTTCATGTACCTGAGGATAAAAACAGAGAGCAAATGTCGTTACTAGCTTTATTTGAGGGATTACAAAGGCTTTATGATTATAATATTTATAAAATTAAAAAAAGAACTCGTAATAAAATTATATATGGGGACGAGCCGAATAAGAAGGCTTTAGTCGATTGGAATATTGCAAATCATAGAGTATTTGAATTGATTGAAATGAATTTCAAAACAGAAAGTGGCTCTGAACTGGATTTGAGATACTTTTCTGATGGAGAGTACCAGGTGCTGCAGCTGTTTAGCATTCTTAATATTTTTTGTGGAAGTAATATTTTGTTTTTATTAGATGAGCCAGAGACACATTTTAATCCAAGCTGGAAGTCTATGTTCGTATCAAAAGTAAAATCAATGCTTGATCCGAAGTCTCAAGTTATATTTTCATCTCATAATCCAGAAGTAATAACAGACTTAAGAAAAACAAGTGTTATCAGCTTGAAACGTGGTATACAACATAGTTCTCAACTCGAAACTTTTGGAGCTAACCCTAATATGATTAGTGCTAATTTATTCGATAAAAGAAATACTGTGTCAGATCTGGCTAGGCAGAAAATAGAGGTATTCAGAAACAAAATAATTCAAGCGGCGAATAATCAAGAATTAGAGAAAGTGAGAATAGAGATTGAAGATACAATAGGTGATTCTTCAGAACGTTTGATGTTGATTATAGAGATTCAAAAGAGGATGATGTAAAATGTGGTACTTTTACAATGAAATTGATAGTGAGAAGTTAGAAAACCTTATAAATCAAATAAATAGTGTATACACAAACATTTTTTCAGATGTAAAATTTGAGTATCCAACTTGGATAGATGGAATTAGACTTAAACTAGATTTTGAGCAGTTTAAAAATGCATTTCAGTTAAGTGGCCAAGATGAAAAGGAGAACCTGGCTGATGCCTATAGTAAGAATATTCAAATTGAAAATATCTGTAATTTTACGGTTAATCCAGTTTCCTATGAGGATTTACTATGGGATGCAAGTCATGATTTTAAAAGATGTATAGATGGTTTGAAAAAGATTCAGGATTATTTGTATGATAATTTGTTAAAGTTAAAAGGTCTCATTGAAGATGTGGGAACTCTTAAGAATTATTATGAAAAGTTTTATGATGAATCGATTGAGTATGTTTGTGCATTTTGTGGAATAGGCACTATGTTAACATCTAAAGATAAATTTCGTGAGGCGTTTGATCATTATTTTCCGAGATCGAAATATCCATTTGTTTCTTTGCTAAGGAAGAATCTTTTTCCTATTTGTCATACATGTAATTCAACTTATAAAGGCGATAAGAATCCAAGAGATTATGGAAAGGTGTTTTATCCGTTTTCAATTAAATATAATGATTGTAAGCCCGTATTCAGAATTAGAGCAGGTGTAATTGAAAATATAGAGATTGCTAGCCAGAATTTTCAAAATGAAATAAAAACTTGGAATGAAGTATTTAGTATAAAAGATCGAATTAAGAATTTTGCTGAAGTTAATCTTAATGGGTGGATGTCAAATGTTTCTGAAGCTGTTGGTATTTACAATATCGATTTTGAGACTGCAAAGAATGCTGAAGTTGAAAGATGCAAATCAAATAAAATGCAAGATCACAAATTTATAAAGAAAGCTACTTTAGAAGCATTATCATATATAGAAGGAGAATACCATGAGCTACAACTTTGATTTCCTAAAAAAAGAAGAAAAATATAAAGACTTTACATACGCCTGTATCGAAGCTGAGAAAAGTTTGGTAGTTTCTTATGCCAGTACAGCAATTCTAGCACGTAGAGCATTGGAATTGGCTGTGAAGTGGGTGTTTAGCCATGACGATGAACTGGAAGCACCTTATCAGGATAATTTGGCGTCGCTTATTCATGATTACAAGTTTAAACGTATCATTGATACAAAATTGTTTCCAATGATTAAATATATTCAACAACTGGGAAATAAAGCAGTTCATTCAGCTGCACCTATAACAAGAGAGCAGGCAGTTCTAGCACTTCAAAATCTATTTGAATTCATTTCTTGGATTGATTACTGCTATTCAGACGTATATGAAGATATCGTCTTTGACGAAAGCCTTCTTGGGGATAATGAAAAAGAGATAAAGACAAGAGATGAGCTCAGAGACCTTTATGACCGACTTGGTGCAAAAGACCGTAAACTGGAAGAGATCATTAAGGAAAATGAACAGCTTAGACGGGCCAATGCAGCGAAGCGCGTAGATAATAAGAAAAATCGTATGTTTAAAGTAGATGAGATTTCTGAATTCAAGACACGTAAAATGTATATTGATCTAGAACTAGAATTAAATGGTTGGATTATGGGTAAAGACTGTTTTGAAGAAATCGAAGTAGAAGGTATGCCAAATGAAGCAGGTCTTGGCTATGTGGACTATGTCCTCTTTGGTGACAATGGCAAACCACTGGCTATAATTGAAGCGAAGAAAACCAGCATAAATCCTCGGGTAGGGCAAATTCAAGCACAGCGTTATGCAGATTGTTTGGAAAAGCATTATAAAGTTAGACCAGTCATATTCTATACTAACGGTTTTGAATATTATCTATGGGACGATGCAAGTTATCCGGAACGTCTGGTGTCTGGGATATATACCAAAGAAGAACTGGAGTGGCTACATTTCAAACGTGAAAATAAATCATCATTGAAAGACCCTGTCATCAATGATGATATTACAAATCGTCATTATCAGAAGATGGCGATTACAGCGGTTTGTGACACTTTAGATAAAGCAAATCGTAAAGCGCTGCTTGTTATGGCAACTGGTTCAGGTAAAACAAGAACAGCCATTTCAACCATTGACGTATTAATAAAAAGAGGATGGGTTAAAAATATTCTGTTCCTTGCAGATCGTAAAGCCCTTGTGAAGCAAGCGAAGAAAAATTTCAAAGCTTTATTACCTGAACTATCACTTTGTAATCTTTTAGACAGTAAAGATAATCCGGAGAGTCGAATGGTATTTTCGACGTACCCAACCATGATGAACGCCATTGATAATATTAAAAACAAACAAAGTGAAAAACTATTCACAAGTGGTCATTTTGATTTGATCATTATTGATGAGAGCCACCGAAGTATTTATAAAAAGTATCAGGATATTTTCAATTATTTTGATGCTATTCTATTAGGGCTTACTGCTACACCTAAAAATGATCTTGATAAAAATACCTACTCCGTTTTTGAGCTTGAAAACAATGTACCAACCTATGCTTATGAGTTGGGCGAAGCAATCGAAGATAGTTATTTGGTACCTTATCACACTATTGAAACCAAGATGAAATTCCTTGAAGAAGGGATTCATTATGATGATCTAACAGAGGAAGAAAAAGAGCTGTTTGAAGAAACCTTTGATGATAATGTGAAAGAAATCAGTGGAGAAGCTTTAAATTCATTCCTGTTTAATAACAACACTGTAGATACAGTACTTCAGGAGTTGATGGAAAAAGGGCTAAAGGTAGAAGGTGGCGATAAACTTGGGAAAACTATCATCTTTGCTAAAAACAAAAAACATGCAGATTTTATAGTTAAACGTTTTAATGTTTTATATCCAGAATACTATGGCAATTTTACTAAAGTTGTTTACACAGGTATCCCCTATGTGGAAAGTACCATGGAAGATTTTGAAGTGAAAACAAAGCTCCCGCAAATCGCTGTGTCTGTAGATATGCTTGATACAGGAATTGATATTCCCGAGATACTAAATCTGGTATTTTTTAAAAAGGTGCGCTCAAAGACGAAGTTTTGGCAGATGATAGGTCGTGGCACACGTCTTTGCGAAGATTTGTATGGCATAGGTATAGACAAAAATGGTTTCAGAATCTTTGATTACTGCGGAAATTTCGAGTTTTTCAGAGTTAACAAAAATGGTAAAGAAGCTAAAATGATAAAATCACTCACAGAAAATCTATTCAATATCCGTATAGAAATTGTTAAAGAACTACAAGTGCTTGATTATCAGATAGAGGAGTATATTCAACACAGAAATACTTTGATTAAAGGGATTATAGAAGAAATTAAAGGTATTGACGAAAGTAAATTTAATGCCAGAATGAAGCTTCAATATATTCATAAATTCAATCATGAAAGTGCCTTTGAATGTCTTTCGGATGCCGATGTTAGAGACCTTGGAGAACATGTTGCACCACTAGTGCCAACCATAGATGATGATGAATTGGCAAAGCGTTTTGATTATTTAATGTATTCGATTGAATATGCAGATCTTAAACGAGTACCAGCCTCAAAACCTAAAAATCGTGTTGTCAGTACAGCCGAAAAGCTTACCTATAAAGGGACAATCGAAGAGGTGAAACAGCAAAAAGGATTAATTTACAAAGTACAAACTAATGAATACTGGGCAGAAGCAGATATTTTTGATCATGAAGAGGTTCGTGAGGCACTGAGAGATTTAATTAAATTTCTGGATACTCAGTCTGGCGAAATTTATTATACTAATTTTACTGATGAAATTATGGAAACTAGAGAAAATCCCGGTGAATACTCAGTTAATGACATGCAAAGCTATCGCAAAAAAGTAAACAAATACTTAATGGAACATCAAAATGATCTGGTGATTTACAAACTGCGAAGTAATAAACCTTTAATACAAGAAGACATTAAGTATTTAGAAAAGATTTTATGGCAAGATCTTGGCACGAGAGAAGACTATAGAAAAGAATTCGGTGATGAACCACTGCTGAAATTAGTAAGTAAAATTGTTGGACTAGACCCACAATCAGCAAATGAAGTCTTTTCAGAATTTTTATCTGATGAAAGCTTAAATGTAAATCAGATGGAGTTTGTAAAGTTGGTTGTCAATTATATTATTAAAAACGGTAGCTTGGACAAACGAGTGCTTAATGAACATCCATTTAATAAGCGTGGCAATGTAATGCATTTATTTGATGAAAAGCTAGATGTTGCCAAGAAAATTATTGGTGTGATTGATAAGATTAATGGTCGGTTGAGTATTTAGAGTAAGTAGGGGATAGCAGTATCAAATATCAAGCATTTTGAAACTAGTATTGAGATTATAGAAAGATAATTCAACTCTTTGCCACAGTCTGCGGTAGCGGTTTGAGCCGCATGGGCAGGGTACTGCGTGGCCGCGACTCCAAAGGCAATTTCCATGGACACCGCGGTGCGGTTAGGCATATGAATCGCTGTGTACAAGCGTGTCTTTCGTTCGATGAACGTAGCTATGCACCCCTTACTTTTCCCAAGGGCCGAGACTACCGTATCCAGCTCCGATTGGCCGAAGGTTCCCCAATTACGAACCTTGTTGGGACGCTGAGAGATGGGCTTTCCCACAGCAAACATGCCGCGCGTCTCTACTGGCTTCTGCCGCTTACCTTTGTTCGCAGGACGGCAAGCACGCCTTTCACCATACAGCCTGTATAAAGCAAGCGATAGATCGTTTTAAAACATACCATAGTAGCTCATGGTGGATTCTCCTTGTGTGAATGTGGTGTAGGAACCTTCATTCTACACGAATCCGGCCATGGGTCCTTTTTTATTTATTTCCAATAGGTCCCGCACTTCATATTACAATCCGTCGAATATTTTAATTTGATGGTTACTTGCTCCATTCTTGTGACTGGCATTAATACGGAGTACAAAATACATTTATCTGATCTTGATTTAATTCAATTGGATGTTTCCAGACTTCTTATCAAGTAGATATCCCAAATAATATAATCTATAATCGCTAATATCTGCTTCATTTTTGAGAGAGAGAAAAAGCTATTTTCTTCCCCAAGTTTAGAGCATTTTAACGAATATGCTTTCAGGCTGATCGTTGTGCTGTTCTTGCAAAAATAATAAAGAGGAGCTTTCGCTCCTCTTTATTTTATTGATCACAATAGCTTTAAAAACTCTCCACCCCATCATCCCGGGCGATAATTAATATACGTGCACATCCGCACCAACCACAGATTTGTTTTGTACGGTATTACCGGATAGGTACACCTTTTGCAGATCAGGCAGCTTACTTAGGGTCTCGATATTGGAAATGGCATTGTTCTCGAGATGAAGTTCTTCCATGGCCTGCCAGTTACTCATGAACTCGAGAGAAGCCAAATTGCTGTCTTGCAGAGTGAAGGAGCGTAGAGCAGACATTTTGGCAAAGTAAGGCATCATTTGGTCAACTTCATTGACAGAGTTGTTATTTATGCTGAAATATGGCTGCTCTAAGGTCAAATGTTCAAGCACGCCGCTCTCAGCGGCCGCTTTTTCTTCAAAGTTCAGCCTACACTCGGAGCACATCAGAGATTTCACCTGCTTTAAACGAAATAAAGCATCGCTCTCCTTATATAGTGACGAGTCGTAAATGTTTAGAGTCTCTAGGCTGGGCAAACCGTCCAGGGCGCCAAGACGTGTAATTTCATCGATCTCCCAGAGGGAGAGTTGCTCCAGTTTTGGGAATTTCCCCAGCGCAGCCAAGTTCAATTCCCCGCTTCCGCCACGGAGCGTCAGACTGGTTGTAGCCGGAGCCTTTAGCCCAGTGAGAAAGGAGCTTGGAATTTCCACTCGCCCCACATTAGGCAATGTCAGCGCTTCTGCTTTCTCGTAGTAACCGGACAACGTTAATTCCCGCAGAGAGGGCAGACTGTTTATGACCTTTACCGAACCAAGCTGACTTAGAGAAGCCAGACGTAGTGTAGTAATGGAGGCCTTGTCGGCCAAGGGCTCCAGGCTTGAGAAGTTTACGTTTTCGAGATCAAGTGTTTGTAGAGAAGGCATATTTTGTACAAAGTCGATGGACTTTACATTCGTTAAAAAGGATAGCTGAAGCTCCTGAAGCTGGGTCAAGGCGTACAGCGGCTGCAGGTCTGTGGTGTCACTGTAATGTATGGATAAGGATGACAGCCCGGTCATGGAGGACAACCATCCCAGTTCATCGACAAAGGTGAGCGACAGGGACTTGAGCGGCAGCTTGTTCAACAGAAAGAAATCCGTTACGGATTCATCCACATAGGTAATGGATAACGAGCTCAGATTAGGAAACTCCAGCAGCATGGCCAATTCCTGATTGCTGCGAAGCTGAGTGGAAAGCTCCGTAATCTTAGTCTTGTCTCCAAAGTAGCCCGAAAATGTGCTGAAGGATTCGTTAAAAGCGCCTCCGTAACTTTTTAATCCGGACATATGGGCCAAAGTGGTTTGATCCGTCTGGGAGATTTCATAGGTATTCGTCAGATCCAATGCCGTCAGTCCCGTAAAGGCTTCAAAATCCCGCTGATCGATCTCCTGGGTATTCAGTTTCTTGTCCTGAGTCACATAAGTGATTTTCTCGGCCTTTTCATCGCTGAAGGGGTCGGAGAAGCTGTATGTAAACTCCCACTGATCATTCTCCGAATACTCTACAGTTAAATAGCGAAGACGAGCCAATTCCTCCTCTGTCGGCAGGGCAGATCCTTTATCGAAGATATCTCGCAAAAAGGAAAGAAGAACCTCGCTTTCGGGCATCTTTCGTACAGGCAGATTGGCTTCTGTTTTTGAATAGGTGGAGCTGTTGCTATAATAAAAATATGTACCGATGGCGCCTGATATGACAAGCAGCAGGACCAATAACAGCCTTAGGGGAATGGAGACGGAGACGGACGGCTTCGGCGTCGCCTCAGGAACTGTCCCGTGGTAATGATTAATGGTCTGGTCTACGTAATAGACATGATTTTGCTTCAATAAAAGCTCTGTTTCACAATAGGGACACTTTAAAACTTCATCCTCCTTGTATTCAATTCTTCCATTGCAATTGGGACAGTTTAACGGGATAAACGCCACGAATGTCCTCTCCTTCATTTCATTATGATGTTCATAAGATCATGCTGAACGGTGATCTGACTTCATTATACCTTGTGAATTTACGTTTGATGAGAGAAAGAAGTTTCACATAGCGAAGGAGTAGGGAATCCAGCTCCTTTTTAATCTTCTTTAAGTAGGGCAGAGGGGAGGCATTAGACATCATCAAGCGAACTGCTGCCTTTACCGGGACGGTTTATTTATGTTTATTGAACGCGAGGTTGAGTATGTTATATTGAGGAGAGGAAAACCAAACGATACCATTACATAACAGGTGGGATGTAAGATGTTCTTTTTTATTACATTGCTCGTGTGCTTTGTTGTATTCATGTTGCTGACTTCGTTCTTCAACAGAAAACATAAAGTTCTAATCTCGTTAATCAGTTCGCTGGTAGTGAGTACGCTGCTTCAGGTTCTGGAGCAATTTTACCTAAGCGGTATTTTAGTGGCGTCGTTTTTGGTTTATTTTATAATCGGAAATATCAGCACTTTAAAAAGCAATCAGCTTAGGCTAATCTTGGCGGTATTATTCAGTACGTCCATAGTAACACTGGTGCTCTCGTTTACATACTTCAATCAAACCACAGCTCCACCAGATGCCGAGATTCTTAGAGTTATGTTTATGTACTACCCTTTATTAGTTGTGTTTATTGCGTGTTATATCTACATGCTCCTAAGCCTGTTCAATTTTAAAATGTTGCAAGCCGCCAATCCGTTACTCTATATCTGGAATAAGGTTCGTGCTTTCAGGCGGATGATGCGTTTGTTCTGGATTATTTCACGTAAAGGTTTGACTCATTTGATTCAGCAGGATCATGCCAAGTTACCCTTTGCGATTGCTGAGATTCTGGATAACATGGGCGGCGTGTTTGTTAAGTTTGCTCAAGTGTTATCGACCAAAAAGGACGTGCTGCCTGCGAACTATATTCAAGCGTTCTCCAGTCTGCATGATCAGGTTAAACCGCTGAGCCAAGATGAACTGAAAACAATCATTGACACTAGAATCGGAAATATGGATGAAACCTATGAATCCTTTGGGATGGAGCCGATTGCTGCGGCTTCGATCGGACAGGTTCATCTGGCAAAGCTAAAGTTAACGGGCGAGAAGGTTGTTGTTAAAATTCTAAGACCTGACGTGAAGCAGAAGATGACAGTGGATTTGGATATTTTGATCCAGTTTGTCACATGGCTGTCCGAACGGTCTATCAAGATCAAGAAACTTGGGTTAATCCAGTTGGCCGAAGGATTCAAACAGAATTTGCTTGAAGAAACCGATTTTGATATCGAGGCCTTAAATACGAATCTGTTGCGAAAAGCCTTCCAGGAACATGATATTCAGATCCGTGTTCCTAAAATCTACGCCGAGTTCTCAACGAAACAGGTGCTCACCATGGAATATATCGATGGAACCAGCTTCACAAAAGCGGTGACAAACGACGTGTCGGTGAGGGTGATGCACGCATTTTTGGATCAAATTCTGATGATTGGTATCTTTCATGCGGACCCCCATCCTGGCAACCTCATGCTTACTTCTGATGGAGAAGTTGCTTTGATTGACTTTGGTTCAGTGGGATATCTAACGGATGAGGAACGAGAAGGCATGTTAAGCTTCCTGATGGGTTACAGCACTAAAGATACGAAAGAGATGGCGCATGGCTTAACGCGAGTCTGTGAGGAAGGAGATTTACTGGATCAAAAGCTGATTGAACAACGCCTTAACCGTTTGTTAGCAGAAGCAGCTTTCTCACCAGACCCGACAAGTGTCATGATGAAACGTATGATGACCCTGATCACGGATATGGGGATGTCCTTAAAACCGACCATTGCTGGTGCATTCAGAGCTATCATTACGCTGGATGGTACGTTGTCATCTGTAGATGATACCTACTCTTTATCTGCAGCAAGCCAGTCCTACGCCAGCCATATGGATAAAGGGCAGATGGTTAAGGAGCGCATAAGCAAGGTCAAGGACCAGATTACGGACTACCTTCCTAGATTATTGGAGCTGCCTATTCTAAAGGAAAATAAAATTACGATTGCTCGTGAGCAAAATCATTCATTGAATGATGTTATAGGCACGTTAACTGTGGGGACTTTCACGGTGATCTGTATGGTTGTTATGCTCGCAAGCTTTGTAATACAGAGCGAAGTTATGCGATTTCTACTTGGTCCATTATCCATATCAGGCTTTGGTGTAGGGATGACCATTTTGAGTGTGTCTGTAATTAAACATTTGAAGCCTAAGGTGTAGTGTATAGATAGATCAGGATGAATGAAACAATCGTTTACTTTTTTATTAATCAATTCAATCTACGGCAAAATGCACGACTGCACTATATAACATTTTGGTGCGAATAGGATCAAATGTTACTTGATGTTGGACTTGCTTCACACGCAGCATCAGCGCTTTATTGATTTCAATTCGATCTTCAATCACTCGCGCCAGTTCATGAAAGTCATAAGCCTGCAAGCATTCGACTTTATCTTTAATCATATCCAGTGAGATTTCCATATTTAAGTCATGCCTCCTCCAAATGTCGTTCTGCAGGTTAAATACCTGCCGAGCTTCATTTTAGAGGAGCTTTTCCAGTTCGGCAAGAGCAATCGGGCTGAAAATCTAATAAAGACGTGATAAAATCGGGAAAGGGCAATTTCGAGATCATCGAACTTTCAATAATCTGAATATCTAATGGAAGTAATAACAGATACTGCTGTTTGAACAAAGTTACATTTGCATGGTATAAGTGAAGAAGAAGGCTAGGACACCATAATGTGAATTGCCACGAAACTGCGAATGATCATGTAAATGATAGGCCAGCAGATGCATGAGTTACGAGTTTTACTATGTTAACTATTAATGAGGACAAAGACTGTCCTGGAATGTATAGAGGAGCTTTTGAGATGACAAAGGAAAATTTTTGGCGTGAATTGCCACGACCATTTTTTATACTGGCACCCATGGAAGATGTGACGGATGTTGTGTTTCGGCATGTCGTAGGTGAAGCGGGAAGACCGGATGTGTTTTTTACGGAGTTTGCGAATACAGAGAGTTATTGTCACCCGGAGGGGCACCATAGTGTGCGCGGGCGTCTGACTTTTACAGCGGACGAACAGCCGATTGTGGCTCATATCTGGGGAGATAAACCGGAATTCTTTCGTGAGATGAGTATCGGTATGGCGAAAGAAGGATTTAAAGGCATCGATATCAATATGGGTTGTCCGGTAGCGAATGTAGCCGAGAATGGAAAAGGAAGCGGATTGATCTGCCGGCCAGCCCTTGCGGCGGAGATTATTCAGGCGGCGAAAGCCGGGGGGCTACCGGTCAGTGTAAAAACGCGTCTTGGATTTACTGAGGTCGATGAATGGCGCGACTGGTTAACTCATATTTTGCAGCAAGACATCGTAAATCTGTCCATTCACTTGCGGACGAGAGAAGAAATGAGCAAAGTAGACGCTCACTGGGAACTGATTCCGGAGATTAAAAAACTTCGTGATGAGATAGCTCCTAATACATTACTGACGATTAATGGGGATATTCCTGACCGTGAAACAGGCCTGAGACTCGTGGAGCAATATGGTGTGGATGGTATTATGATTGGACGCGGTATCTTCCAGAATCCGTTTGCTTTTGAGAAGGAGCCGAAGGAACACAGCAGTGAGGAATTGCTTGATCTGCTACGGCTGCATCTGGACCTGCATGATCAATATTCCGAGCTTGAACCGCGTTCGTTCAGCCCGCTGGCCCGGTTTTTCAAAATCTATGTTCGTGGCTTCCGCGGTGCTAGTGAGCTGAGAAACAGCTTGATGAACGCCAAAACCACTTCTAAAGTACGCGAATTGCTCAATGAGTTTGAAAGTAATGAACAGGTGGAGTAGAGTAAGCCGTAATCATGGATACGAAGTATGATTCAGGTAGATTTAATAGAAAAAAAGAAGCGGTAACTTTTCCGCTTCTTTTTTTTGCTTTGCTGTTTAACGCGTATACTCTGGCTTCTCTATTGCGACTGGCTGAGGATTCGCTAATACCCATAACACAGCCAACTCGGATAATCTGGCAGGCGCATCAAAATCGTATCCATCATGAAGCCTGCTGACCAGGTTTGCTGCCTCTTGGAGTAGTGCCGGGGCGAGTGGCGCACCAATGCCCAGGTGACGAATCAGTGCATCCAGCATCTTGCGATACTCTGCATCCCAGTTTCCTCCGCCATTATCCAATACTTCATGGGATACACGCCCTGTGATGCGGATAACCTCTCCCTGCACCGTTTGAGCATGGCCCTGGGCGGGAATGAGATATTCCCACAGCTCTTGATGTTGCTTGGGCCAGGTGGTTGCCGTTACCTGAATGGGGGTGGTCCCATCGTGCATGATCCGATTTGCTACCGGCTCGACATCAAATAGCCGGTAAAGTTTGATTAGCGCGTCTGAAACTTCATCGACCTTGTCCTGATTGAACTTCTCACGAACGAATTCAAAATCCTTACCAATCCGCTTCACCGATTCTTTCATATCTGGCGTGACCGATGCACCAGCATTCAGCAGAATGGCGGCAATCTCCGCCAGATCGACAATATCACTATTCCTGCAATTGACTAATCCCTTAGCTAATGGCGTATTTCCCTTATTATTTTCAACGTTAATAGCAGCACCTTGATTTACCAACTCTTGAACCACTTTGGTTCTATACCCATTGACCGCTGCATGTAACGGTGTTTCATTTTGGTAGTCCACAGCGTCCAGATCCGCACCTAATTCAAGGAACAGGGGGACATTTCCTGACCAGTGTGAGGCATGGGCATGTAAAGGCGTGCGTTGATATTTGTCGCGTGCATTAATATCTGCCCCTTGCTCTACCAGCCAGCGGACCACTTCATCCGATATTTGACGAAAGCTGAGGGTCGTACCTTTGCTGTATCCCCCACGGGCATCCCATTCGCATTGCTCGAAAACCTCTTTTACGGTAGCGATATCATTATCTTTAACGAGTTTTTCCATATGAGCAGGTAAGGTTGCTTTCTTCGTAGCCATTACACTCTTCCTCTCTTTTGTGAATAACAACGTATGTTCCAATGGTAGGCTATGACGATTTAATAGTAAGTAGATAATTTTCTGCAATTTTATCACATAGGGGAATTTAAAACCAATAACTGGGTTTCTTCCATCGTCAATTTGTTTTGCTATGTTATAATTTAGGTGAATGTTGATACTGGAGACGGATTGAAAAAAAATATTTGAAATGATCACCGCAATTTATGCGGTAGGCTTTTGATAATAGGAGGATTTATGTCCTGGAGTAAATTGAAGCAACAACTGGAGAGTTTTCTTAGTCCCGCGTTAGTTGGAAGGGTGGAGTACCGTGCTACCAGCTATCGCTATTCACCTGATAAATCAGGCAATTGTTATATTACTGTAGATAAAAAAAATGTACTCAACATGAGTGATACAACAACCCCAATCCGATGGTATCAGTCAGAGCAGGAGATCAAGAGCGATCCGGAGATCATGATTCCTGTGAGCGATGAAGAGATTGAAGCTATCAGAAAAGATTCCAAAGGACCCATTCCCGAGGATCGTCTTCAAGTCATGGCAAGAAGTAGAAAGATCTCCGTACATGCCAAAGAGCTGTTGTTGGCTCAGACCGCACTCAGTAAATCGAATTTTACCGTTGCAGCCACGACATATCTATCGACTTCTATAGAGGATAATCTGGAGAGCAAGGATATCTTGTTTAATATTCTGGCTTTAATGGACAGACGAGTTGGCAAAAAGCGAATTCTGAACATGTCGGAGCAGGTCAAATTAAAGCATCCAGCGGTACAATATTTTTATGAACTGCGTCGTCGTACGTTGTGAAATTGAATAACTTTCACGGATAGAGGTACACTGTGTCGGTGACGGTTTCACTGAAATCTGTCTAATAAGTGGATATAGCTTTTAACTATAACCAGTTATGGTTTTTAAGTATCCCTTCTAACTGCTCTCAGCGTGATATGATCATTGTATACAACGAGGGGGTTTTTTACATGACTGATAAGTTCCAGATCGTAGGAAGTTTATTGCGGCCGGATGAGCTGCTGAAATATAAAACGCAAATTGAACATAATGATGATATCCAATATCCGTTCTATGAAAACTACGAAGGATATGAAAAGTGCGAGACGGAGGCTATCAAACAAGTTGTCGCTAAGGAAATCGAACATAACTTGTCCGTGGTTACCGATGGCGAATTCTCCAAATCGATGTGGCATCTGGACTTTGTATGGGGATTTGGCGGAGTAAAGCGTTACATCGCGGATCACGGCTATTTTTTCAGAGATGTGGACGGAACTTCGAAATATGAAACACGCAAAGATATTGGACTACGCATTACTGATAAATTGAGTGGAAAGAACCATCATTTCATTCAACTGTTCCAACAACTGCAAGACACAGCTGGCGAGCAACAAACGAAACTTTGTGTACCGTCTCCTTCCCATATTTTCGGTGAGCTTTCCTGGTCGGATAACATTGGTGGAACGGATGCTGTATATCAGAACATACAGGAACTCAAAGAGGGTCTTGTGATCGCGTATAAGGAGTTCGTGGAGGAATTCGCTGCGGTGGGCGGTAAAATTCTGCAATTCGATGATTGCTTGTGGGAACTGTTTGCAGACGACAACCCGAACTCTCCTTTTACAGGGGAAAATATTAATCAAGATGAAGTAAAGGGTCTCGCTACCGAATTCATTGATATTAATAATACCGTGATTGACTTCGGACATAGTCTTGGCTTGAAAATGTGGACACATAACTGCCGCGGCAATTATGATTCCCGCAACATGGGTGGTGGATCGTATGCCAAAATTGCGAATCTGTTCCTGAAGCAATTGAAGTATGATCGTTTCTTCCTGGAGTGGGATGATGATCGTGCGGGTTCAATTGAAGCTCTGGAAGTGTTCAAGGACAGACCGGAAACGGAAATTGTACTGGGTCTGTTGTCATCCAAAACGAGTACACTCGATGATGAAGCACGTGTTGTCCGTTTGCTGGACGAAGCTTCCAAAATCATCGATAAGGATCGGCTGCTGCTGTCTCACCAATGCGGCTTTGCATCTTGTGATGGCGGTAATGAATTAAGCGAAGCTCAGCAATGGGCGAAGATTGATCAAGGGCAGAAGATTGCAAAGCAATATTGGGGCAGCACGATCTAGGATTTAAGCTAAATGTGTTTTGACCTTATAAACACAATGTTTGATCAATAGTGTTATGCGCGATAATGAAACGGCGACTTTTCCTCTGGAATCTATCCAGGGAGAAGCCGCCGTATTTGTTGTGGAACGTACACATGGTTAGGTTCTCATGTCTATAACTTTTTTAAACTAATGATGACGCATAGGCATGTCTTTCTTTATTACTGCGATTCACGCTGAGCCAGCCATTCCTTTTTCAACAAAGCATATTGATACGTATTCTCGTATTTCGGTGTGCCGTCCTCATTATTGACAAATGAAATGAACTCCATAAAAAGACCTTCCCGGCGCATGCCCAGCTTCTCACACAGTTTCTGAGAACGGAAGTTATCATCCTCGACATAGGCGTACAGTCTTCTTATTCCCTGTTCCATAAAGAGATTTTCGATGAAAGCATTGGCGCTCTCACTGGCGTACCCTTTCCCTTCATATCTGCCATTAAAATTCCAACCAATACTATACGTATCTGAATTCGAATCCTTATCCGTATCGGAATCCCGATCTTCCCTCATACCAAACAGCTCACCGATCAGCTCGTTACTGTCTTTCAGGCAGACCGCGATGTGGGAATCGTCACTGCTTCTTTTTGCGACCTCTGTCTCCGCGTCTTCCAATGTTAAAATTCGTTGATCCATAAAACAATTCACTCTGGGATTTGCCGTGTATTCCAATAGTCCGGCTGCGTCCGTTACGGTGAAATTTCGCAGGATTAATCGATTGGTTTCAAGTGTTTGCATAAGATATACCTCCGGTTTTCATATCAATAGATTGGCTATGTTCATGTTGTATCTCTTTTTATTTTACGAGACTCCCTATTCGTACTATAACTGGGTATAGCCTTGGGTTTGGCTTTGGTACTGTCTGACCGGGAGAACAATCCCACCAATTTCTCCCTATAGATATAACCGAGTACAAACCCGATTACAGCGATAACAGAAATAATAATGGCGATTGTGTATTGTTGCATATGAATTGTGGACCCTATAACGGTAGATGCGATGATCCACGGCAGACGACCAACGATAAGGATCGTGAAGAACCTAAACGAACTAATCGATGTAAGTGCGGCGACAAATACAAGCATGTCTTTGGGCAAGCCGGGAATTACGAAAAATATAAATAAAAAAGCGGAGAACTTCTTCTCATCATGAATTAAAGACATCCACTTATTATTTTTCTTTTGCATTAGTCGTGAAATATAGGCGCGACCGATGTAACGAGTGAAATAAAAGGCGATCGCTGAGCCTATAATCAAGCCTATTGTAGTATACAAGGACCCAATTGTAACCCCATAGATATAACCGCCTGCAATCTGTACCACTTCTCCTGGAATAGGTGCAACCACGATCTGAAGAATCTGGAATAAAATAAACATGACCGGACCCCAATGGCCTGTTGAATGAATATACGCTCTGAAATTGTCCATGGAAGACATGATTTTAATAATGGCAGGAGAATAATACACCAGTAGACCAATGGACAACATGATGAACAGACCCAACAATATGTTAATCATTATTTTTTTCGAAGTTTGTGGCATTCCTGACGACCCCTTTGTGTAATAACTTCTACATATTTACAGTATAAGACGAAATTATTAAGAGATACCTACATAACTTCTGAAGAATTCTTAAGTCGATTGTATTTGCTGGTAGTCGCTAATAGCGCATATTATACTGAAATTAGACGGAGGGATCAGATGAGCAAGAAAATTCTAATTGCTGATGATAACAGTGAAATTCGTGAAATTGTAAGGATTTTGTTAGAGAGCGAGAATTATGAAGTGATTGAAGCGATAGATGGTCAAGATGCGATTGATAAAGTGAACGAAGAGACGGATCTCATTATTTTGGATATGATGATGCCCAATAAATCGGGGCTGAAGGCGTGTCTGGAGATTCGTGAAAAAACAAGCGCACCGATCCTGTTTCTCACAGCGAAAACGCAGGACTCTGACAAACAATTGGCCTTTTCCTCAGGCAGTGATGACTTTTTGTCCAAACCCTTTTCCTATACAGAACTCGTTTCGCGGGTGAAGGCTTTACTGCGGAGATATTATATATATCGGGGCAAGGAGAAGACCGAAGAAAAGGACCAAATTATCGTTAAGGATCTTACCGTCCATCAGGATTCAAAAGCCGTGTTTGTTGGGGAGAAGGAGATTGCTCTAACTGAAATTGAATACCAGATCTTGCTCCTACTGGCCAAGAAACGACGTAAGGTGTTTTCGGCAGAAAACATCTATGAGAGTGTTTGGGGGCAACCCTACTTTTATACGTGTAATAACACAGTGATGGTTCATATTCGTAACTTGAGAGGCAAACTGGAGGATGACCCGCAGAACCCTAAATATGTGAAGACCGTTTGGGGGAAGGGGTACAAAATTGAATAGATTATTCATAGGAAAAAAGCTGAAGATTAAACTGGTTCTGGCGGTTGTCATTTCTTTGGTCATTTCCATAAGTGCACTCGTTATTTTACAAGTTGTTGGCGAGACTCTATTGGATAGTTATTTAAGCAAATCCACTTTTGTAGAGAACAGGCAGCAAGATGCGCTTGATCGATTCGAAGCATTTGTGGATAACCAGAACGTGTCAACCCGTGATCATGAGGAATTGTCTGCTTGGATAAGTCATGAGCGCTACTTAAATCTGTATATTTTTGCAAAAGACAAATTGATATTTTCCTCCAATACGGGGATTGATCCGGCCATTAATGAAGAGTTGTTAACTCAATTCGTGCCATCGAAAATACCCATTACCACCATCCACTTTGCGGATCAGGATGCCCAGATATACTTGGTTAGCTTTTATGAGTATCAATACTACAACCTCATTCTGATTATTGGTGTTTTCATAGCGGCCATTGTGTTCCTCGTTTCCTTTCTACTGATGATTAATAAGAAAACATCTTATATTGGCGTGCTTGAACAAGAGATCAAAATACTCGAAGGTGGAAATTTGGATTATTCGATTACGATATCGGGAAAGGATGAACTGTCATCTCTGGCCCAAAGTATTGATGAGATGAGGAAATCATTTGTGGAGCGGCTGGACAGCGAGGAGAGGGTCAGGATGGCCAACCGTGAATTGATCACGGCGATTTCCCATGATTTGCGAACGCCACTCACGATTCTATTAGGATATATGGATATCATAGAGCTCAACAAATATAAGACACATGAGGATCTGTTGCAGTATATTCATAATAGCCGGGAGAAGGCCTATCAGATCAAAGTGCTGTCGGACAAACTATTCGAATATTTTACGGTATCCTCGGCCGCTGAAGAAGAGGAAGTAGAGTTTGAAATGTATGAAGGCAGAGCACTTATCGATCAACTCATAGATGAGCAATTAGTGGTTTTGGACGATATAGATGTGCAGGTTCAGACAGATGCACATCATGAGGAGTTTTTGTTGGAAATCAATCTGGTCGCCATGCGTCGCGTAATGGATAACATATTTTCAAATATTCGAAAATACGCCGATCCAGTGCATCCTGTTCATATCCAGATTTCTTTGAAGCAACAATGGGTCATTCTTGAGGTAGAGAATAAGATTAAACGTGTTGGCAAAAAGAATGATAGCAACGAAATCGGGCTCGTTAGTTGTCAGAAAATGATTCAGCAGCACAACGGGACGTTGAAGGTTTCGCAGGAAAAGGATATCTTTTCACTACAGATTAAGCTACCTGTCATCCTCAATAAACCAACACAGACTCATATATAACGGATCTCTTGAAATGATACTGATTGTCTTCCGTGGGATTTCTCTGGCTGTCTGATTTTGTTGTTACCTTAGACTGCTGTAGTGGAGAAGCTTGCTAATGGGCATGGGCGAATGAACATCGCTCTACCATTCACACTATACAAAAAGAGCCATGCGACAGCATGGCTCTTACATATATCGTGAGAGGGCAAGACTCATGTTTTAAACAACAGGTTCATTCTGTTTCTTGAAATATTGTTCAATTAAAAACGCGAGCATCGGTCCGGGCTCAGTCTTCTGTAATTGAGCCTGATCGCCAAATTCCATGAGATACGGCTGTTCCGTAGTACAAGGAGTCCAATGAGGCATCAGCTTTCCGGTGGAGTCCGAGCCGTTTGGATCACCTGTAGCAATAAAGTTGGATAAATAATTGCACATCTGGCGGGCCAGATCATAATGCTTGCCTGTGAAAGGCCGCCAGCATTTGGCGAGTGTTTCGAAGAAGAACCACAGATCGACGGAGTGAAAAGTGCCTGGCTGGTCCCAGCCCGGAATCTCGGCGTCGAAGTTATAATAGTAGAGAGGCGTTTCAGACGGATGACCGCTGTTCGCGCGAATGGCGAGCAGAATGGCATGCTGGATCATGCGGACCGATGCCTGTTGCAGGGCATGCTCGAATTGGCCGGAATTAGTCTCACATAGCTGCAAAAAGGTAGGAGCATCCTCGCCAAACAGCTCCACAGCCATCTGTTTCAGTTCTTCCAGATTGGCTGCGGCGGGACGGGTCCAGAATTCTGAAGACGTATGCCCCAGCATTACGGGTATCGCCTCGCGCTCCTGCTGAACAAAACGAGTAAACGAATCGCCTGCGCAGAATTGTTCGTCGATGACGGTTCCCCAGAAGCTTTTATATTCGAGGGCTTTGTCACGGAGAAATTCAGCATCCAGTTGTCTCGCCTCAGTCAGGGAAGATACGCCCAGGAAGTCGAAAAATGCAACCCCGGCTTGCTCTGCATCCCGCAGTGTGGAACGGACAGAAGGCACACGGACTTTCGGGTACAACTCCGTAGCCATACCGCTCATGATGACGGCTCGCTGGAACAAGCCCTTATTTTGCGGAGAGGTCATCTGGCTGAGTACACTTCCCCCGCCTGCCGACTGTCCACCGATCGTGATCTGGTCTGGATTACCGCCAAAGGCGGCAATGTTGCGTTTGACCCACTGTGTGCCCGCTTGCTGATCGAGATGACCGAAGTTGGCGGGTGCATGGGGGGATTCGGCACTAATCTCAGGATGACACAGGAAGCCGAAGGCATTCAGCCGATAATTAATCGTCACAACGATAATGCCTCTACGGGCGATTCGCTCGCCGTCAAATTCCATTTCGGCCGTATGGCCCACTTGGAGGCCCCCGCCAAAGTACCAGACAAAAACAGGCAGCTTCTCGTCCGTGCGTTTGGCTGGTGTCCAGACATTCAGATACAGACAATCCTCATCCATGGGCAGGTCGGGATCAACGGCCCATTCGCGGGTATAAATATTGTTGTCATCGATGACTGTTGGGGCTTGCATGGAGATGGGGGCAAAATCAAAAGCTTGCAGTACACCTTCCCAGCTCGACTGCGGCTGCGGAGCGCGCCAGCGGTTCTCACCTACAGGAGGTGCGGCAAAAGGAATTCCCTTGAAGCTGGTAATCCGCGGGTCCGCCGCGGGCAGTCCTTGCACTTGTCCATGTTCTACCGTAACCATTCTAAGCATACAACATTCTCCTCTCTGGATTTAGCGTGTAAGCGTTACCGTAAATCTAATCAACGATATATAAGATAAACCTAACGCCAGAACAAGGCGGATTAGGAAGGGGGGATCAAGGTTGAATCCGATTTGGCATGAGAGCAATAGAGCCAGTAATTTGTATTTTATCAGCGGTGGTCACAAGCCAGCCAACCCTCACCAATGGGGGCCAGGCGTGCGAGACGTTTATGCGTTGCACTATATTATCCGCGGCCAAGGGACGCTGGAGACGGGCGGCCGCGTTTTTCGGTTAGTTACGGGGGAAAGCTTTATCATATTTCCGCAAAAGGAGATTTATTATTATCCAGACCCGCAAGATCCATGGGAGTATGTCTGGGTGGAGTTTAGCGGTGAGGATGCCGGGCGGTTGCTGGGGCTGACGCAGTTCTCAGAGGTACAACCCGTGGTGACGATCTCACCGGAGACACTGCAGCCTTTTTTCCACCTTGCCTGGAACGCGGGTGCGTCATCCTATGAGTTACTAAGGGCTGATGCCCGTTTGCGTCTGTTGCTCTCCTACTATATGGAGCATTATCCGAAGGAGCCGCAGGTGGATGCCAAGGATTATGTCTGGCTGGCGAGAAAGTACATCGAGCAAAACTACTGGAAGCCGACACTGACCGTCACGGAGATCGTAAAGGCAGTTAATCTGGAGCGCAGTTATTTGTTTCGTCTGTTTAAGGCAGCAACCGGCAAGTCTGTTTTGGAGTATATTACATCCTGTCGAATCGAGCGCGCCTGTGAGCTGCTGAAGACGTCGGGCCTGCCGATTCAATCGGTAGCCTATTCTGTCGGATACAATGATCCGTTATATTTTTCCAAAGTATTTAAGAAAGCAACTTCACACACGCCAACATCGTACATGATGTTGCACGGGACCAAGGCATAACGTTAACGGAACAGGGCGCAGTTCCCGGACTCTCGGAAATAACGGATCAGCTTCTCAATAGGCTCGCGTCCACAGTTCAACTTCACTCCTATACAATCGATGCACAGAAATTGCTGGGCAGAGCGCGAGATCAATTTGAGGTAGATGCCCACATCGTCTGAAGAGAGCGGAACCTGACAGGAGGTGCACAGGCGATGTTGAGTCATCTATTTCACCAGTTTCGCACGCACAATTAAACAATCATGTGCTGCGACAACGGGAGCGAAGCGTTCACGGAATACGCCAAGCTCTTTATGTTCCCAGCAGTCATACAGGGACAGGGCATAACCGGCAGCGTAAGGCAGACCCATATCCCAAAATTGCAAAGACAATTCCCGCTGGTTGTCGCTCAGGTTGAAGAAACCAATAGCTAGATCACCATCTGTGAGTACTTTCACCAGCATAAATACATCGTCTGTGTGAAACCATTGCGGTTCTGGTTTAATGCGGTAAGCTCCGCGTGCTTCTACATCCTGATTGATAGCGATCAGGTCAGGATTAAGGAGAATATCCTTTGTAATCTGGTTAGCCTTGCGCACGTCGCATCCGATCATTAATGGGGAACCCATCATGGACCAGAGTGAGAAGTGGGTTTTATATTCGATGTCGTTGCATCCGCCGATGCTGCCAATATAATCATTGTTGCTTCCACCGTACATACCAACGATTAGCATATCCATGTCGTTATGGCAGAAAGAGCCAGTGTAGCTTTGTTTCCCGAGTTGGGACAGGGCAAGTTCCTTCGCTGAATCCCAATTGTCACGGATATCGCCGGTGGAGCGGTACATATGAGCGCCCGATTCCCGTATCCAATCGTATACATCGTCGGCTCCCCAGTTGCAGGCGGAGAACAGGATATCGCGTCCGCAGTTTTTGAGCGCAAGGCTCATCCGTTTGTACAGCAGCTCTCCTGAGATATGGCGCGGCTTGAAGCAGTAGTCATACTTCAAATAATCAACGCCCCATTCGGCAAAAAGGGCAGCATCCTGGAATTCATGCTCAAAGCTGCCTGGATACCCGGCACATGTATGCGTACCCACGCATGAATACATGCCGAACTTTAGTCCTTTGTTATGGATATAATCAGAAAGCGCTCTCATTCCACTCGGGAATTTCTCCGGGTCCGCCACCAGATTGCCGTTTGCATCACGTTCCTTCAGGCTCCAGCAATCATCAATGACAATATACTCGTAACCAGCGGCCAGATAACCTTCCGATACAAACACATCTGCGACATCCCGAATTAATTGTTCGTTAATATCCCACGTAAAGGTATTCCACGAATTCCAGCCCAAGGCAGGGGCAAAGCCTAACACTTGATTGTTGCTCATGCTCTCGCATCCTTCCTCATCTCGGTTTGGTTAACAACACTAAACTGAACATAAACGATGAGCGACGTATCCTGCCATAGCTTAACGTTGCTTGGACATGGACAGATGTTGCTCTGCTTGTGCTGGGGGAATTAGCTCTTCCAATCAGGCTCTCGGCAGGTATTCAGAAGTTGCCGGTAAAAGCATAAGAAAGGAAAAATGTCTGTCTGCGAAGAAGTTATATCTATCTTTTCAGGGATCTGTGCTAAACAATGGTATAGATGTTATGATCGGTGATAATGCTTGAACAGGTTGTCAGAGCAACAGGGAAATTTGAATAGTATTCAGTTTTTTAGGAAAAATACCCCATTAGGGAATCCCTCATGTGAATGGTAATAATCTCGCCGGAATGATTTTGCATATGGCAGAATGGTTCGAATAGGATAATGTGTAATTTTCCAACGGTTGTTCGTTAAACATAAGTTTCTGTTTGATATGATCAGATATATAAATTATAGGATGGGGAGTGTCACGAAATGAATCTAGATGAAGTGATGCAAGAGCTGGAAGCACTGGGTAAAGAACGAACGAAAAAAATCTACATCTCCAACGGTGCGCATGAACCGTTATTTGGCGTGGCAACCGGGGCGATGAAACCAATGGCGAAGCGAATCAAAAAGGATCAACCTTTGGCGGAGCAACTATATGCAACGGGGAATTATGATGCGATGTACTTTGCAGGCGTGATAGCCGATCCTCAAGCGATGACAGAAGATGATTTCGACCGTTGGATTGACGCTGCTTATTTTTACATGATCTCTGACTTCATCGTTGCCGTTACGCTAGCGGAGACGGATATTGCTCAAGAAGTTTCGGATAAGTGGATCGCCAGCGGAGAAGAATTGAAAATGTCAGCAGGATGGAGCTGTTACTGTTGGTTGCTCGGCAGTCGAAAGGATGCTGAATTTTCGGAGAATAAACTGATGGAGATGCTGGAACAGGTCAAAAAGACGATTCACGAATCTCCGGAACGAACGAAATATTCGATGAACAACTTCCTGTATACTGTCGCAACATCCTATCAACCGTTGCACGATCTGGCGGTGGAGACAGCCAAGGCTGTGGGACCTGTCGAAGTGAACAAGGACATGCCCAAGAGCAAGCTGCTGAATGCCTCTGAGAATATCCAAAAGGCTGTGGAAAAAGGGCGGACGGGCTTCAAGCGTAAATATGTAAGATGCTGAAATTTTTGCCGTAGCGTCAGTTTTAACATACGGAACATATGGTTATCGTGGGATTGAAATCCACAATCTCCATGTTAAAATGGGGACGGAAACAGCTTATCATGCAAAGAAAGCCGTGCGCTAACACGACACTCTGACGCAATAGCCGCTTTTAAGGGCGGTGGGCTTAACAAGAGGATACACGATCAAGTAGACCGCAACCTTTGCCAGGGTGAGCGGTCTATTTGTGTTTTTAACTTGATATAGCAACATCAAATCTACTTATTGTATAAAAACAAGAAACCCTTACATATCTTTTCTTTTAACCATTTCTTTGGCTTGCTGTCTGCCCGCCGAGAGAAAGCTGTCGCTAAGCTCAGGATCACTAACAGAGCGTGCAAGTACAAGCGAACCAACCATTGTACTGAACAGTGCACGACCGCTGGACATATCGATCTCAGCCAGATTGGAGATAAAAGTGATCATCCGCTCTAATTCATGGGTGAACACCTGCCGAATTTCTTCGGACGAACGGGATATTTCGCTGGAAAGGGCGGGGAAAATACAGCTCATTTCCGTTTGGTCGCGGTGATACGGACTCAAATAATAATCGATTACTTTATTAATTTTGGAATTCTGCTCTTCCTGATCAGCCACGTTCTTTAGAAGTGTAATGGTATCACTAATGGCATATTCACAGGCTTCGGCAACCAATTGTTCCTTGTTGTCAAAATGTGAATAGAACCCTCCGTGAGTTAATCCAGCTCCCTTCATAATAAACGGGACACTCACTTCCTGGATACCATTGGTGCGAAAAGCTCGAGCCGCACTTTCAACAATCTTACCTCGTACTTTTATCTTATGTCCTTTAGGATAGGGCATGATCATTCACTCCATAGTTTCATCATTATACTTTTTAAAATATTATAGTCATCATAATAAAGCCTGTCAATTTGGCGACTGAATATCTGTTGCTTTACAAACGGATAAAATACGGTTGTTGACGATTTTAAAATATGATGATTATAATATATTACGGTCATCATATTTTAAATTGACTTCAAATCGGGAGGTATCAGAATATGAGCAAGCTTAAATCTGTGGATACGTTAGTTATTGGATCAGGTCCAGGTGGTTATGTGGCGGCGCTTCGTTCTTCGCAGTTGGGGATGAAAACGGCGATTGTTGAACGTAAACAGCTCGGCGGGGTCTGTACACATGTGGGTTGCATACCATCCAAAGCTTTAATTGCGGAATCGCATCGCTATGATTGGTTCAGACAGTTCAATCAAGCTGACGCGGCAGCGACATTTAAGACTGCTCAGGATTTTAAACAGGGGGTTGTGGATAAACAGGCAGGTGGCGTCCACTATTTGTTAAAGACTGCGGGTGTGAACATTCTGGAAGGAGAGGCCAGTCTGGTGGATGAGCACACAGCCATGATCCAGCAAGCTGGGCAGGAGCAAAGCATTTCTTTTAAAAATCTCATACTGGCAACGGGGTCTCGTCCAATTGAATTGCCAGCATTTCCAGTTGGAGGTCGCATCTTATCTTCCACTGAAGCATTATCTCTACAGGAGGTTCCGAGTAGTCTGATTGTGATCGGCGGAGGTTATATTGGGGTGGAGCTTGGACAGATGTATGCCAAATTCGGAACCAAGGTAACGATTCTGGAGGGAGGCGCACAAGTATTGCCTGGATTCGAGGGGGAACTTGCAGCCCCTGTAGTCAAACAATTGAAGGCGGACGGCATCCAGATCGTAAACGGAGCGATTGCCGAAAAGGTGGAGCACAATGCGGATTCCGTTACACTGCATTATTCAAAAAATCAGGAGCAGCAACAAGTTACAGCAGAATATGTACTGGTTACAATCGGCAGAAAACCCAATACAGACGGCCAGTTAGGACTGGAACGCATAGGTGTGCTCGTAACGAACAAAGGACTGGTTGAGACGGATGAACAGTGCAGAACGGTTATCCCTCACATTTACGCTATTGGAGATATTACAGCCGGTCCGGCACTTGCCCACAAGGCATCCTATGAAGCCAAAGTAGCCGCAGAAGCCATTGCTGGTCTTACCTCCAAAGTGGATTACAAGGTAATTTCGCTTGTCGTGTTTTCTGATCCGGAGATATCCAGTGTTGGGGTAAGTGAGACGGAAGCCAATGCACAGGCCGTTCCGGTGGTTATTGGGAAATCTTCTTTCGGGATTAACGGAAGAGCATTGGCATTAAGAGAACCCGAAGGATTTGTGAAAATAGTGGCAGACCCGACCACAGGAATTGTCATTGGTGCGCAAATCGTAGGCGTGGAGGCATCCACACTGATATCGGAGCTCGCACTCGCAATTGAGATGGGGGCAACCGTGGAAGATCTGGCCATGACGATTCATCCTCATCCGACTTTGGGAGAAGTGATCATGGAGGCAGCCGAGAATGCGGTCACCAAAATTAAAAAGCAAAAATAGTCAGCAAATTTAACCATACACGAGGATTGGGAATGGGAGAGATATAAGAATGAAGATAAAAGCAGGTTTGTATATCGGAATTGCGATGGTGGTTATTATTGGAGGTTCACTTCTTACGGTTAAAGGGAAGGATGCTGTAAGTCAGGCCGAGAGCCGGAAACAAGGCATACTTGAGTCAGAGCAAACGACTTTATATTATCAGAATAGTCCCGGGACGATTGCAGAGGTTGGTGCATCTACGGGGGACTCTGTGAAAGAGGGAGAGGTTCTTTTCAAAGTGAAATCAGCCGGGGAGGGAGATGTGGATGTACTCGCACCGTATGACGGATTGGTTGACCGAGTCGCTGTGAGTAAGGGAGATCAAGTACAAGGAGGAGTTTCGCTAGCAGTTGTGCAAAAGAATACGTATTACACCGACCTTTACATACAGGAAAGTGAAATTCAACAGCTTGCAGTGAATCAAAGCATTGATGTTCATTTTCCATATTTGGATCAGCCAACGCAGGTGAAGGGGAGCGTCACTTCCATCTCAACTGCTCCTCAGTTCGCAAATTTGCGGATGTCCCGGGAAAAAGGGCAAGCCGATTTGAGTATGTTTTTGGTCCGGATATCGATGGATTCGAATACTGAATTGCTTCCGGGGATGACAGCAGAGGTGAAACTTGATGAAATCACTGATTGACGAGTGGAAGTACGTCATAGGAAGTAAGTATATACGGCTAATTTTTATTGGGCCAATGATTGCAGCCTTATTTTTTGGATTAATGTTCTCGCAGAATCAACTCAATAAATCACCAGTTGTGGTCATTGATGAGGATCATAGCGAATATTCACGGCAATTGATCTCCAAAATAAATGCGTCACAATACATGAGCGTCAAGAGCGTATATGCGAGCCGAATGAGTCCTGAAACATTACTTGCCAACGAGCAGGCTGTAGCGATCATTATGCTTCCCAATCAGTTGGGATTGCGCCAACAACAAGGGAAATCGACAAATATCGGTATCTTGATGGATAACACGATGCCCTCGGGGTTGACCGGTATTCGCACTGCGATTCAGGAGATCATCCAGACGGAAAATATGACCCTTTCCATGACACGTCTGATCCAAAAAGGGATGGATACCGAGACAGCTAAAGGAATCGTGTCACCGTTATCCCTTCAGCAGCGGATGCTGTTTAATCCAACCTCCAGTTATGTCGGTTTTATGGTGCTTGGATTTGTAAATATCGTAGTATTGATGATTACAACAAGTGCAGCGGGATCGATTGTACCTCGGCTTCGTCAGGAAGGGAAACTGTTTGCCAACGGAAAGTCACCTTTTCAACTATGGGTTCGGAGTGTACCTTACGCTGCGTTGAGTTCACTTTCACTGCTTCTATCCTATGGATTGTTAAAACAGGTGGGGGGAATGCGGTTTGAAGCAGAGGCTTATCTTTTTATCATTCCGTTAGTTGTTTATGCTTTTGCCTTGTCACTCATGGGTATGCTGATTGGATACACTGCCAAAGATATGTCGAAAGTAAGCCTTCGAACCAGCTTGGTATTGTATCCCTCCTTTCTGGCTACGGGAATTCAATTAACGCCGCTGGCGTTCCCAGAACCGTTCCAAATGTTCGCATGGGCATTACCCATGAACTGGCTTAACCGTCTGATTCGTGGAATGGCGTTTAGGGACGGGGCGCTGACAGCCTACAGTCAGGAGTTGGGGGCATTGCTGATTATTATTGGCGGAATGTCCTTGTTCATGGGATTACTGTTTCTGCGGGAAACAAGGAAAGTTTCTTCCAGAAGAGCACCCCTGTTGAATACGGATATATTGCTGAGCAGTAATTAATTATTTAAGAATCGTTAAACAACGAAAAAAGGCGCACGGGAGTCATTCCTGTTGCGTCTTTCTGTTTCCATAGATTGATTTTCATTAATCGTCATCATTATATGATATAATTTCTCACTGAGAGTACAGAAATGGAGAGCAAAAACGGCTTGATCCAGCTACTCCATAGCTGCGCCCATTTGTGACCTACTGCTCAGATGAAGACTTCCAAGGGAGCACTGGCTTTTAGGATATAGAGCTGCACGCAGATAAAATTATATATTGTGGGAGTTGTCTAACGAATCATGAATAAAAAAGAAGTCGCGCATATACGCAAGCAGTTTAAACTCGATCACGATCTACTGAATATTTACGATATTCTCAACGTGTATATTACGAAGGAAACCAATGAGGTCTATCACTGGGAGCGCCACCCGTTCGAACTGGTGGACAGAGAGAAGCAGGAGCTGTACATGGGCAATTTCAAAAAATTGCTGACAGGTGATTTGGATCAGAAGTTATTTGAGTTGAAGTTCCAGGAAGCGGCGGAGGACCCGGCACAGGTATTGCTTCACCAGGCGCTGGTAACAGGTGATCCAGATGAATGGCAGGATCTGATGCTGCTGCTCGTGGATCGAATGTTGGTGGATACGAAGTTTGAGCGGGACATGGTAGCTACGTTTGTGCGTGGACAGTATTATCTGCCGACCAAGGCTAGAAACGAAGCCACGGAAGAGAGTGAGAAGAATGAGGTGTTCGCCCATCCGTTCATTCTGTGCAGCGTAAATTCCACGGAGAAACAGCGGAAGACACTCTTGTTTGATTACGTGGAGAGAGAATTCAAATACAACATTATTGTCGATCCGATTATCAAATTAAGCACGCCAGAGCAAGGATTCTTGTACCCTAGCGTGACGGACAACTACTCCGATGTGAATCGTGTACTATATTGTACAGGGAAATCCAATTTCCCAGATCCGCATTTTGTTGAAAATGTATTGAATGGAGAAAGATCCGTAACCGCACTGGAAGAACGGGCGATCTTCGAAGATATCGTCAAGGAAGTGGCCGGTGAACAGCTTGATTCAGCCACCATTGCACATGTATATGAGGAAATTAACCGAGTCATCGAGATTAACGAAGAGTCCCATGAGGAAGAACCTCCGAAGCTGGATTATAAAGATCTGGAACGTGTACTGACCGCAAGTGGTATAGAGGATCTGACAACGGAGAAAGTAGAACGTGCCTTCGAAACGATCGTTGATAACAAGAATTATGAGATGAAAGCGACCAGTGTTATGCCGAAGTTCACGTCCAAGTCCATTAAGATTGAAACCAAGGTTGCTACAATTTCAGTTAGTCCGCAAGACCTGAGATATGTGAAACAGGTGAACTACCAAGGCAGACGTTGCATCATGATTGAAGTGGACGAAGATGTTGTGATTGAAGGCTTTACCCTTAACACAGAAAAACTTATAAATGAGTGATTGATTATAGACCATGATGATGTAAAATCATCGGACAAGGACGGATAAACGTCCATCTATTGCAAAAAGCCCAAGCCTAAAGCAACACTGAACTGCTCCCTGTCATAGTAGACCGTAGAAGACTACGATGGGAGCAGATCAGTATGCCAAGGCATGGGCTGTTTTGCTGTTTCATGATTGTCGCAACAGTTGTTTGATATCCGCTGCCGGACTGGAGTCGAGCTCCTCTCTGAGCAATTCCTCCAGAACAAGATATTGGCGCTGCGCTTCGGTTCTTCGTCCGAGGGACAGATACAGCAGGATGATCTCGCGATGGATATCTTCCCGAATCGAGTCAATCTGGAGGATACGTTCAAAATAATACAGCGCCCGTAGCGGCTCGCCTTCCTTCGCGTGATAGTGGGCAGCAGTTTCCATCGTCATAATGAAATCCAGTTCCAGCTGTCTGGACCATGCGAAAGCCCACTCATAATGCCTTCCTTTCAGGAGTTCACCCGTATACAACGTGTCCATCCGCTCGAAGAGCTCGGGGCGATGTACCGAGGCCTGACGCATCTGCCGGAACAAAACCTCGAACTCGTACAGATCACAGTTGATCGCTTCCCGGTCGATACGGATACCATTCCTGTCCTTAAGAATGATCGGCACGTCACTGTTATCCCCGATAGCACGTCGCACATAGTACAGCGTGGAATTGATGTTCGTCCAGGCCTTCTGCGGACTGAGGTCCTTCCACAACGTATCGGCCAGCGCATCACGGGTAGTCGATTTGGTATATAGCAAGAATGCGAGTAACTCTTCCGTTTTGGGCGTTCTAAGCTTGATGGGGCTGTCTGCTCCGACTCCACCGAACACGGTGAATTCACCGAACAGACGAACGTTCAGTTTCGGTTCAGGCACCGCTGGCTCGGGCGTTGTAACGGACTTGTGAAGCTTTTCCTGCAACCGCTGAATGCTGCGGTTCAGTCGCTCTGCCGTGACCGGTTTAATAACGTAATCGATCACCTCTTTGTCGAAGGCCTGCACCGCATATTCCTCATATCCGGTCACCAGCACGATGGGGAGCGAAGGGTGATGTTTACGTAATTCACCAATGAGGTGCATCCCCGAGATGCGAGGCATCGTAATGTCCAGAAATGCCGCATCGAAGCTATTCTCTGCTGCATATTCACAGGCTTCCTCCGGGTCGTGAAATGCGCGAGATACTTCAACTTCTCCACTTTCTGTCAAAATGCGATTCAGTCGCTTCAGCGACAAATCCTCATCATCCACGATGATGACTTTCATCATGTTTCATACCCCCCGTTCCCATCTGTGTTTAGACGTTGATTTGGAAGATCAAATGTAATCCGCGTTCCCTCGCCGTCCAGACTTTCCATCTGAAGGTGTCTGCCATACAGCAGGTTCAGCCGGCTGGAAATATTCCATAGTCCAACGCCGTTACTGCCGTCTGTAGATTGCCGAATTTCGTCCATCCGTTGCTTGGTTATGCCAATTCCGTTGTCCTCGATGGTGAAACGTGTTTCCGTATCATTCAGATTACGAATGGACAACATGACCCGACCACCGTGAATGCTGGACATCAGACCATGCCGAATTGCGTTTTCGATCAGGGGCTGTAACGTGAGCGGCGGAATGTCCATGTTCCGGTTCACATCCGCATCCACATCGATAATGACCTCCAGCCTTGAGCCAAAGCGTGCCTGTTCAATGGCAACGTATGCTTCGATCATCTCCAGTTCGTTCATCAGGCTGGTTTTGGAGTCCAGATGTTTGAAGTGCACACTGCGCCTTAAGTAACTCGATAATTGCAAAATCAATTGTTCTGCCCGATTCGGCGCATCCACGCACAATTCGGCAATGGCGTTCAGAGCGTTATATAGAAAGTGCGGGTTCATCTGTGACCGCAAAAAAGATATTTCCGCATCTCGCGCAGCTTGCACGGATGTTTTCATCCGAGTCAAACCACCGATCCGTGCCACCAGTTCCTCCGATTCGAACGGCTTGGATACAAAATCATTGGCGCCTTTCTCCAAGGCCAGCTTCAATTGATTAGCTTTATTACTCGCCGTCAGCATGAGTACAGGCAACTCGGAAGGAGAGAAGCGCTCCCTGATCCGTTCCAGCAATTCGTAACCCGACATGTCAGGCATCATGATATCAGCAATGACGAGATGCACGGCAGGTAGCTTGTCCAGCAGCTCCAGTACCGAAGGTGAGCGTGAAGTGACCACATAACTGTAACCCTCCAGCTTCAAGAGATTCACTATGGTCTGTAAATTAGCCGAGTCGTCATCCACAATGATGATCCATTCGTCTTTATTCCCTTGTACAATCGTTGGTTCTTCGAACCGGAGTAGCCGATTACCAGGACCTGTAGGAGCGATGGTAAGTGGCATGACGTTGGAACGTTTCTCTCCTTTTTTCTCTGCCAGCGGAAAAGTCAGGATGAACGTGGCACCCATGCCGGGTGCTGATTCCGCATGAATGGTTCCGTCGTGCAGCTCGACCAGCTTGCGCGTAATGCTCAGTCCAAGACCGGTGCCTCCGGCAACGACTGGCCCCGAATCTGCTTCCTGCTCGAACGGCAGGAAGATATGTTCCAGCTTGTCTGTACCGATACCACGGCCGGTATCCACAATGCGTATTTCCGCTTTGCCTTGCACAACCGCAGCTTTGACGCTTACCGTGCCATGTTCCGTGAACTTAACTGCATTGCCGATCAGATTATGCAAAATCTGAATCAATCGGTTGCCGTCGGCATAGATCGGCGGGAAATGCGCCGGGATGCGGTTGATAAGCTCCACCTTTTTCGCGCCAAGCAGGAAGGAGTGCATACGCATGACCGATTCGACAAACGAGTACAGATCGGTCGAAGACCGGTGGAGCGGGATGTCGCCATGTTTCATTTTCGAATAATCCAGTAATTCATCGACCAGATAGGTTAATCGTCTGCCACTTCCCGTCACGATCGCCAGATTGTGCGCTTGCTCATCGGTAAGGGGACCTTCTGCGCCTTTAAGCAGGCTTTCACTGATGTTGACAATGGCGTTCAGCGGTGTTTTGAGCTCATGCGAGGTATTGGACAGGAAGTCATCCTTCACTTTGTCCAGCAAGAGCAGCTGATCTTTGAGAGTACGGACCGTACGATAGGCCTCGAAGAACCGAAGCACCGCTAGAAACAGCATCAGGATGCTGAATAGGACAATGGAAGCCTGTCCGATGTTCATATTTTCCTTGAGCGAGATCGAGAAGAGATTAATGTCCAGACAGTACAGCATGATGC
This sequence comes from Paenibacillus sp. FSL K6-4396, assembly GCF_038002525.1. Classification (NCBI taxonomy): domain Bacteria; kingdom Bacillati; phylum Bacillota; class Bacilli; order Caryophanales; family Paenibacillaceae; genus Paenibacillus; species Paenibacillus sp. FSL K6-4396. The sequence goes on from NZ_JBBOCR010000001.1 coordinate 876,838, forward strand.
TTAAGAGAGCTGCGTACCACAGAAAAGTAGACAGCCGTTCGCCCTTCTCACTGGTTAGGAATTGTTTTGCACATTGATACAGCAACCAGAGCAGCATCAACGTGTACATAACGACGACGTAAGGTGCAGCCAGCCCATAGATGGAAATAGGCAGGAGCGTGACCATACATAAGTAAGCTCCGAAGATGATCAGGATCACCGCCGTGAGCAAACCGGACAGGATGCGTGTTTTGAATCGGTAGAAGTAAAAGGTTAACAGACCCAGACATGCGACGGAGCAGAAATCTTTTAATTTATAGAGCGTGCTAAAGGAAATTTCCGTGCCGGCCATGGATAACACACGTTCGCTGATCATGCCGTTATAGAGTGCATACAGCAGACAGATTAGACCAAGCAGCAGCAGGGAATCGTCCCTGTTTCGGTAGAGCGCAGACCCCAGGTAACTGATGAGGAATATGATCGAAATGGTAGCCAATACAGCAAGCGTGCCGAATTCAACGGCTGTGCTGATTTGATGTTTTTTCAGCATGGCTGCTTGTTCGCCGAAAAAGAGTGGCCCCGGAATGCCAGCGTCCGTGTAATCATAATTAGCCACCCGGATCAGAATCTCAATGTCACCGCCATGATAAGGGAAAAAGCCAATCTGGGGGGAGTTTCCTGGTCGATATCCCGCTGATTTCTCCACGGCATGCCCATCTTCCAGTAGCTTGTTGCCATTGATATAGATTTCGCTGGCAAAACGAATGTTCATTTTTTTGATCGCCAGCGTTCCTTCAACAGGTGTATTACGCAGCACCAGTCGATACGTGGCGAAGCCGTGGGTTGGCAGTCGTTCACCATCCACTTTAAGTCGATTCCAGGAGCCGGGAACGGTTGCATAAGTGTCGGGTGTTTTCATTGGACCAGCCTGATTCGATGTTACAGATTCGTCAGGAAGCAATCGCTCCCAGTAAAACTCCCACTCCCCGTCCAGCTTGATCCGCTCGTCTTGTTCAGGGTCCCAGGCCGAGAGGTCCAGAACACCTTGACGGGCATGAAGCGCAGCAGATTGGGGTTCTCTGATCGTTGACAGCAGCAGTACGGTAATGGCAAGTACAACAGTCAGGACAACGCCTGAAATTTTTAATAACACGAAATGCTGCTCCTTTAGAGATTGTTCAATCCTCCGGTAGCTACGGACAAAATCTCTTGTATTCTATCGGCATTGTAGCGAATATCTCTGGGGGGTGCAATCATATTTCGACAAATTCCTTCATACCCACCCCGTAAATTCCAGTATGGACGCTTTTGCAGACTGTGCTTCTGTAAGTGCCCCTTTGCGCCAAGCTTTGGGTGATTCTCCCATCAGTTTGACGAAGCAACGGTTAAAGCTGGAGATGGATCGGAAGCCGACCTGCTCGGAGATGGACAGAACGGAGGCCTCCGTGCTTTTTAATCGCTTGCACGCCTCTTCGACCCGGGTACTATTCAGAAAATCGAGCGGTGTGGTTCCCATAATTTCATGGAACTTGCGGCGAAAATGCGTTGTACTCAGATGACACAGTTCAGCGAGGTAATCGATGGTCACAGGCATCATATAGTTTTTGGTGATAAACTCCAGCACGGGTGAGATGACCAAGTTACCTTGGAGGTCTCGTTCCCGTTCCTGATCCTGAGATGACAAGCGCTCGCTGCTCGCATGAATTCGAAGCAGTTCGATATATAGAGACATCAACAAGCCGTACGCGCTCTCCCGATAGTAGGGGGACTGCTGCTTCATTTCTTCTACTACTGATGTTGCGAGCATGTGAATTTTGGGATGTTGTTCCTTATTCAGAATGCAATTGGTTCCCTGAATCGCCCATAAATTCGGTTCAATGTGAGTTTGTGCTGTTTTGAGCGAATGGCGGAAGAGTTCTTCCGGTGAAAAAAAGATATAAGCCCACAGGCTGGCGTTATTAGGTGAACTGTACGTGGTATGCGGAAGGTAGCGGGGAATGAACGTGACATCGCCTGCCCGAAACGGTACAGATTCTCCCTTAATCTCCATGATTCCCTCATCCGAATAACAGATGCCAATCTCCATGTGGTTATGGAAATGAAGATGCTCACTCTTGATATCGGATATTCTCCAGCGGTCTCCACTGAGTAACAGGACAGGAAAATCAATGGGCAGGCTATAGTGACGATATTCAATGACAGGTTTCTTCGGTTTAGGCATTTTCGAGGACTCCTATGTATAAATGATTGAAATTGCACAGTTTTGTTGTGAATATGCTTAGATTGAGACTATTTTACTGCGTACAATGGAATAAGTAAAGCGTTTACAAAAAAGGACGGACACCTCTCAGGGCGCACTTGGGGGCGTGTGCGCAGGGAGAGGGGAATAACAATGCTTCAAGTGAAATATGACAGAGAACAGATTCTGCACGTAATCGAGAACGTTACCAAGAAAACACTGGATATGGATCTGACATGGGATTGGCCCGGCGGTGTGGCGTATTACGGTGTATCCAGAGCCTATCAGACGACAGGCAACCAAGAAATACTGGACAGGCTGGTGAAATGGGCGGACGAATATATCGAGCTGGGTCTGCCAAGTTGGACTGTAAATACATGTGCCATGGGTCATGTGCTCATCACTTTATATGAAGAAACCGGGGATCAGAAATATTGGGATATTGTTCTCAGCAAAGTCGATTATCTCCAGAATCATGCGCTTCGCTTTGGAGACAACGTGCTTCAGCATACAGTATCCGTTTCCAATGATTTTCCGGAACAGGCTTGGGCGGATACCTTGTTTATGGCGGCATTTTTCCTGCTCCGTGTAGGTAGCAAATTAAAAGACGAAGCCATGATCCAGGATGCGCTGAATCAGTATTACTGGCATATCAAATACCTGCAAGATCCGAGCAGCAGTCTGTGGTATCACGGTTATAACCATATCAACAAGGACCACATGTCCGGATTTTACTGGGGAAGAGCGAACGCTTGGGGAGCCTATACCATGTCTCAGGTGAAACCGCAATTGAACGACTGGTACTTGTATCCGCAATGTATGGATGTAGAGTGTGCCCTTCGCGATCAGTTGGCGGCTCTCAAGCTGGTGCAGACCGAGAACGGCTTGTGGCGTACGGTTTTGGATGACGAAGAATCGTATGAAGAGGTGTCGGCTTCCGCGGGTATTGCAGCAGCCATGATCAATAACGGTAATCCACTGCATACGAAATATGTGCAAAAAGCACTGGAAGGTATCCTGAACAACATTAGCGAAGATGGGCGTGTGCTTGGTGTATCTGGCGGTACGGCGGTAATGAAGGATCGGGATGGCTATCGCAATATTCCAAAAGACTGGATTCAGGGCTGGGGTCAGGGCCTGGCTCTCGCTTTTCTGTCCGATATGTTGAGATAGGGAGGGAACCACATTGTCCAAAACAACCAAAGGCTCCTTTACACTACCGGGAGAATCCGGTTATGAAGCACTGACGCTGGAACTTGCCGATCGGTGGGGTGCCGATGTAATCCGTGACAGTGACGGTACGAAATTGTCCGATGAGATTATCAATGCCGGATATGGCATCTATTCAACCATTTGCATTATTCGGGATCATAATGAGTGGGCATCCCGTAATCTGGATAAACTGCAGCAATGTTTTCTCATTACGAATCCGAAGGTCGCTGTGCAAGATTATGTATCCATCTATCTGATGGAGGATTTCTTCGCTCAACAATTCAGGGTGAACGATTCGAAAGAAGCATTTAAATATTGGCAAGTGTATGATCGAACGACTGGGGAAGAGGTACCTAGAGGACAGTGGAATTATGAAAGGGAATCAGGCAATGTTGTCATTACTGGTGTTGCTCCTTGGCATAAATACACGGTGAGTTTCATGGTCTATCGGATCTGGGAAGAGATCTCCATGTACAATCATACGACGAATAATTGGGATAAAGAGCATCTGATGCAGATTGACCCGATCTATACGGAAACGCAATCGTATCTACTAGATTGGATGGAAAATTGGTGCCAAAACCATCCGGAAACAACGGTTGTACGTTTTACATCGCTATTTTATAATTTCGCCTGGATCTGGGGCAGTGATGAACGGAATCGCCATCTGTTCTCGGATTGGGGTTCCTATGATTTTACGGTAAGTTCGAGAGCCTTGGATCTGTTTGCTCAGAAATATGGGTACTCACTCTCAGCCGAGGACTTTGTGAATGGTGGTAAATATCAGGTCACTCATATGCCTGCGGATCAGCGCAAACTGGACTGGATGGCATTTATCAATGATTTTGTCATTGAATTCGGTAAGAAATTAATTGATATGGTGCACAAACATAACAAGCTGGCGTATGTCTTCTATGATGACAGCTGGGTGGGAATGGAGCCGTACAATGATCGCTTTCAGGAGTTTGGATTCGACGGCATGATCAAATGTGTGTTCTCCGGTTACGAGGCTAGAATGTGCTCAGGCGTTAAGGCTGATATCCATGAGATTCGATTGCATCCCTACTTGTTCCCGGTTGGCTTAGGCGGACTTCCAACCTTCAAGGAGGGAGGAGATCCTACCCTGGATGCGAAGAAATATTGGATTAATATCCGGCGTGCGCTGCTGCGTGAGTCGATTGACCGGATTGGATTGGGTGGATATTTGCATCTGGTTGAGCCTTACCCGGACTTTGTGGATTATATCGAGAAGATTGCCCATGAATTCAGGGAAATGAAAGAGCTGCATCAGGCTGGAAAGCCTTATCAGATCAAGACAAAGGTAGCCGTGCTGCATAGCTGGGGCAAGTTAAGATCGTGGACCTTGTCCGGTCATTTTCATGAAACACATATGCATGATCTGATTCATGTGAATGAGGCCTTAGCCGGGTTGCCTGTTGACGTGCAGTTTATTGATTTTGATGATATTTGTCAGGGCGCGTTGAAGGATGTAGATGTCGTCATCAATGCCGGCTCTGCAGGTTCAGCATGGAGCGGTGGAGCGCATTGGAGTGACCACAAGTCTGTGGACTTATTGACCCAATGGGTGTATGAGGGTGGTACCTTTATTGGCATTAACCAGCCTTCGGCAATGGATGGGTACGACAGCTATTTTAGAATGGCCCACGTGCTTGGGGTGGATGAGGATACAGGCGCCAGAGTTGTCCATGGAAAATGGTCGTATGAGGTTAGTGATGAGTATGGTTTGGTGCCTGAGGGGGCTAGCATACTTCCGAAAAATAACATTTATCTTACTGATGGATCAGCAGCTGTAGTGAGTGAAACGGATGGTCAGATCACACTGTCCACACATGCTTTTGGAAAAGGAAAAGGGATCTACCTGCCTTCCTTCGAATTCAGCTGGGCAAATACAAGACTACTTCTGAATTTGATTCGATTTGCGGGCAATGAATTCCATGAAACAAAGTACATCACGGATAACTTGTACACCGAGTGCGCCTACTACCCTGAGAGCAACATATTGGTTGTGATCAATAATAGCGATCAGGTTCAGTCCACGACGATCCATACAGAGCATGGAAAACAGACCGTGGAATTGGAGCCGTATGATACGGTGATCACCAAAATTGGTTTAACAAAATCGGTATCCCCATAGCATGATGACTCGATAGACCGTATTCCTTAACCAGGAAGCGGTCTATTTTAGTTATTAGGACGTGTCTGAAAACTCCAAGGAAGCAGATTTAATAGTACGGATATTACTGTATAGTGCTAACTCTATTTAGTAGAATATTTAAATAAGGATAGGGATCATGAGCCCTAATATACTATTGTTTTCATCTTTTGAAAGGAGAGAATGCCCTAATGTACAGTTATAAAATGTTGGACAAAATAAGGATGGAGACACTTCACGAGGCGTTTGTGGATGCGTTCTCCGACTACCAGGTTAAAATGGATTTGCCTTTTTGGAAGTTTCAACAGATGCTCCAACGAAGGGGTTATCACCCCGAAATATCTATGGGAGCCTTTAAGGATGAGAGAATGGTCGGATTTGTTATCAATGGACTTCGAAGCTGGAATGGAAAGACAACTGCATATGACCTTGGGACAGGCGTTGTAAAAGATTGCAGACGGCAAGGCATTACAAGCGATCTGCTCTTAAATATTCAAAAGCTGTTAAAAGAAAAAAATGTAGAGCAATATTTGCTGGAGGTCATCCAATCCAACGAATCTGCAGTTCAGCTGTACAGTAAACAAAACTTCAAAATTCAAAGGGAATTTTCATGTTTCCAGTTGCAAAAAGATCAATTCATACCGCAAACGACCTGCACGGTGGAATGTGTGGAGAGAATCGATGTGGAGCAGTTCAAGGAATTTTGGGATGTGGAGCCCTCCTGGCAAAATTCAATTGATTCCATCTACGCTTTACCGGAAGCTTTTATCTATGTCGTTGCACGTCAGGATCACAGCATTGTTGGCTATGGCATTATAGATCAAAAAACAGGTGATGTTCCACAGCTTGCAGTGAACCAAAATTATCGGGGTAAAGGTATTGCAAGCAGCATCCTGACAGAGATGGTCCAACGCACAGAATCTCCTAGAATCAGTGTCCTCAATGTGGAGTCTCATCTGAAATCGATGCAAGATTTCCTCCTGGTCAAATCAGGTTTTGCATATCAATTGGGCCAGTACGAAATGCTCTTGAAATTATAACGTGATCGTCGTTTCAACTTAAGATCAGATCGGGTTCATACGAAAATATGTGGGGAGTTAGTGTCTGTCTTGTTGGGCCAGTTGAACGGGAGGTTGATTAAAGGCTTCCCGGAAATCCTGGATTACAGTATCCAACCCATCCTGTACTCGTTATAATAATGTTGATATATGACATGGTTAGAGGAGACAAAGACATAACATGAGCCGAAAGACATACTGTAAGCGTATTCAGTTTCTGGATGATTGGAGTCTCAAAACCAAGTTGTACATATTGTTCATCTTTTGTGTGCTGGTCCCGGTCCTGGTCACAAATACCGTGTTTTACCTAAGTATCAAAGGCAACATTGAAGAGAAGGAGCATAGCCGATTTAATGAAATGCAGCAAAGGATCAAGTTCAACCTGCGGAACAGTATAGATAATAGCTTGTATGTGTCCAATTTTCTCTATACCGATGGAACGCTGAACCGGTTCATGGAGTACAAGTATCGCGATCAGGAAGACTATTATTCTGCCTACTATGATATGCTTAGCAACAACAATCTGGTCAGGTACTATTACAGCTACCAGCAGGTGAATCAAATTACGTTTTATGTTGGCAATGATACCTTCGTCAATGGAGGAAACTTTATTAAGCTGGATGATGAGGTGAAGAAAAGCGATTGGTATCAAGCGCTGATGAACACAAGCGACCATATCATGATCTATTCGTATTTTGACAAACAACAGGCGGAGATGTCGCAAAGTCAGGGAGGACGCAAAGTAAGCATTATTCGTAAGCTGGATTACTTTGGGGAGCAGCAGGTTGAAAAGGTGTTAAAGGTTGATCTGGACTACGCTTTCATTAACAAATCGCTTAAAAATGAGGGAGCAAATGGGAAGGTGTATGTCGTTTCGGATGGCAGGGTCATTTTCTCGAACGATTCAAAAATGAATCAGATGCGCAAGCCATTTAATCTGATTGCAAACAGTCCAATTGACCCTGTTCAATCCATGCAATCGATTCCCGTCGTATCCGAGGATTGGCAGATTGTCGTCAGCACGGAGAAATTGGACGTTCTGTCGGAGATTGTTAATTCCAAGCTTAATTTGACTTTACTAATCATTCTTAATCTGTTGGTGCCGACACTGCTAATCTGGTTGATATCCAGATCACTGGTCATCAGAGTTGATCGGATAGCAAAGCACCTGGATCAAGTGAAGCATGAGAAATTTGAGGTGATATCGGGACCTGTGGGCAAAGACGAGATCGGCAGCCTGACCCATAGTTATAACATGATGGTCATTAAGATCAAGAACCTGATTGAGATTGTGTTTAAGGGTCAGGTGGAGCGGCAAGCCCTTGAGCTCTCCAAAAAGCAGGCGGAGCTGAAAGCCCTTCAGAGTCAGGTGAATCCCCATTTCATGTTCAACACGCTTGAAACGATCCGTATGAGGAGTTTGATCAAGGACGAACTTGAAACCTCCGATGTCATTCATAAACTGGCACTGCTGTTACGTCAGACGATCAATTGGGGCGATGATCTGATTACAATCGCAGAGGAAATCCATTTTGTGGAGAGTTATCTGAGTATCCAGCAGTATCGCTTTGGTGAAAAGCTGCAATTTGCAATCCGGATCACAGACGAATCCATTACTGCCATGATGATACCTAAACTAACCGTTCTCACCTTTGTGGAGAATGCTTGTATCCATGGCATTGAGGGGACGTCGAATGATGGGGTCGTGGAGGTATTATTCGAAATTCGAAGTAATGAACTGTACATTTCCATTCGAGATACCGGAGTTGGCATGGATCAGGACAAGCTGGCCTCGCTCCGCAAAATGATGCAAGATCCGAGTATGGATCGGATGAGCGAGCTTAGCAGCATTGGTATGATGAATGCATATATTCGGCTGCGGATGTATTTTGATGATTTCGTTCAGGTGCACATATTCAGTGAAAAGGGGAAGGGAACAACGATTGGCATTCAAATTCCTCTTATGCAGGCATCCCAAGAATAAGGAGCGAGGATATGATCAACGTGCTGATTGTGGACGATGAGCCATTTATTCGCCAAGGTCTTCTATTGTTAATTGATTGGGAGTCTTACGGATTTCAGATTTGCGGTCAGGCTTCCAATGGCATGCAGGCATTGGAGTGTATTCGCGCTATGCAGCCCGATCTGGTGATTTCCGACATTAAGATGCCGGAAATGGACGGATTGCAGCTTGCCAAAACCTTGTACGAGCAATATAGCGGTGACATCAAGCTGATTCTTCTAAGTGGATTCTATGAGTTCGGATATGCCAAGCAGGCGATTAAATACCAGGTGGATGACTACATTCTCAAGCCTATTGTGAAGACCGAACTGGTTCAGGTGCTTGAGGAGTTCAGGGATGCATTCAATGCGCGAATGGAAGAGAAGCGATATCAGCAAAAAAAAGATCGGATTATTATGGCCCAGCATATGCAGTCGATCTTGCTTGGGGTGGCCGAGGAGGAAGCTGTTACGAGTCTGCAGCCCCACTATCAAGATGCCGGCATACTGCGTTGCATCCTGATTGAGGCGGAAGCCGGTCCAGATCAGGGAACGGATTGGTGCGCTCGTGTTGAGGCATGGGTGGGCAAGCCCTTGCCGGGACAAATTTTGAAGCCGTTCACAGGTGATAAAAATGCAGTTCTGCTCATGGTTACGGACCTGATGGTGAACCGTGAGGCAGTGACCTTGGAGCAATATTTGACCCGATTACATGCGGATCTGAGCCATGGTCAAGAGGCGGCTATTGCTTGTTATGTCGGGAAGGAAGTACATGAGTTGGAGGCGCTGCTCGAGTCTTATCAATCCTGCGGCATAATGAAAAGCTTACGTTTCTTCACCACTTGCAGGCCCATTTATTACTTCGAACTTATGGATACGACCTTGTTTGTTAATCGGCCGGGACAGTTGGAAAAACAATTGTTTGATGGGCTAGTCAAGTGTATTGAGGAACAGCAGACGGATGAGTTATATAGTCATGCAACGGCGATTTTTCAATTTTTTCTGGATGAGCGAATCGAGCCTGGTATTGTCCGCATCCACTTGCATTATCTGGCATACACTTTGCTGGATCTCGTGAATAACGATACGGTTACTCCAGATTCCGGGTTGATGGAATCGACTTTTCTGAAGGTGAACTACGCGATGTTATCCATGGAGGAAAACATTGAACATTTATGCGAATTCTCGCTCATGTGCGCAGAGAAACTGAAGGAGCAGCAAAAGTCAAATGCGATGGGCGTATTAGCCAAAATTGAGGCCTTCATTCACGAGCATTACAGAGAAAATATCAGCCTGAAGTTGCTCGGGGAGCAGTTTTACATGAATAGTGCATATCTGGGTCAGATTTTCAAAAAGCATTACTCGATCAGCTTCAGTGATTATTTGAATCAATTGCGTATTGAGGAAGCCGCCCGGCTGTTGCGCAGAACAGATCAAAGAGTATACGAAATCGCAACAATGGTGGGATATCGGGATTCCGATTACTTTATTAGCCGGTTCGAGAAACTCATGGGGGAGACTCCTGCACAATATCGTAAAAGTGCCCATGCTGCGTACTCTCTGGATTAACATCCTGCACTCCTTGACGGAGCGGCGGGATATTTTTTTTCGCAGATGCTGGAATTAGTGGGATTCCATCTATAGTTTATCCCGTTGAGAGGGGCATGGAAGCATGATAATTTTAAGTCAGCCTTTGGAAAGCGCTTTCCAAAAAGCTTCTGTCAATATAATCGATGGAGGGGTCATGATGAAAAAGGATGTTAGAAAAAGAATCAAGTATAGTGCTCTGCTCGCTTTAATACTGGTCATCGCACTCACTGGATGTACACCGGGATCGTCCTCAAAAGGGGAAAAGACAGCAGATGGAAGGGAATTGAAACAATTTTCCGCATTTTTTGCCGTACCGGGAAAAATTGCGCCTGACGATAATCGGGTGTTAAAGGCTATTGAGGAGAAAACAGGCGTCAGAGTTACGATGGACTGGCTTACAGGCCAAACAGCCAAAGAGCGGATTGGTGTACTCATTGCAGGCGGCGAATATCCCGATTTTATCGATGGGAGTGATGGTACTCAGCAACTGGTAGCAGCAGGAGCGTTAGTACCACTTGAGGATTACATCGATAAATATCCAAACATCAAAAATTACCTGGGCGAAGACTGGAAGAAGATGAAAAATACGACGGATGGACATATCTACTTCATTCCTCAATTCGGCAATATACAAGAAAAGTCGATGAAAGTATCCCATGATGGAGAAGCATTCTGGATTCAGAAGGCCGTATTGGAGTGGGATAATTATCCGACAATCAAAACGCTTGACCAATACTTCGACTTGATTGAACGATATAAAGCAGCTCACCCGACCGTTGATGGTCAGCCAACCATTGGATTTGAAATTATCTCCTATGACTGGCGTTATTTCGCACTGGAGAACCCTCCGCTCTTCATGGCTGGTTATCCTAACGAAGGCGCAGCCATCGTTGATAAAGAAACGCTGACGGCCAAAAACTATAATACCATTCCGGAAGCGAAGGCATATTTCAAGAAAATTAATGAGGTATATCATCAAGGCCTCGTCGATAACGAAACCTTTACAGCAAACTATGACCAATATATCTCCAAAATTTCAACCGGACGTGTGCTGGGCATGGTGGATCAAGGATGGCAGTTCCTTGACGCCGAGGCATCACTCGTGAAGCAAAAATTGTATGACAAAACCTATGTACCGTTGTCCATTACACTTTCCGAGGATGTTAAAGGGCGTTATCAGAACAATCCAATCCTTAACGTGAATGGTGGCCTGGCCATTACAAAGAGCTGCGAGGATATCGAGGGAGCACTTCAATATATTAATGATTTGCTGGACCCTGAGATGGAGGTATTGAGAACCTGGGGGCAGGAAGGCGTGGATTACCAAGTCGATGACAAAGGCGTGTTCTCCAGGAATGAAGAGCAACGTGCGAATTCCAAAGATCCGGACTGGGTGCTGGCAAACACGGGAAGCCCGTTGGTCTATTTCCCGCATCATGAAGGCATGACCGCTGACGGGAAGAATGCCCTTGACCCTAAGGAGCAGCCGGAAGAGTACCTTGCCACATTGAATGACATCGACAAAAAAGTGCTGAAGGCTTATGGATATACGAAGTTTACCGACTTTCTTGAGCCTGCGGAGGAAAATGAACCGTGGTTCCCGATCTATACCTATAATTTCGAACCAAATAAACCGGAGACCATCGCCAGACAGAAAATGGACGATGTAAAACGCAAATGGCTGCCAAAAGTGATTATGACTTCACCAGCCGAATTTGATAAAGCTTGGGAAGAATATCAAGCCACGCTCAAGGAAAGCGCAGATATTAAAGCGTATGAAGATGCGCTGACGGAAGAAGTCCGCAGACGTATGGAACTGTGGGGATAAAGGCCTGTCACACAGAAAGGCTATGGGGAACCCCGTAGCCTTTCTTACACGCTAGATTGGGAGATTGGATAGGAATGGAATCGATTCACCCAGACTGGGTAATATAGATAAACTCGTAAGCAAGGAGAGAAAAACATGGCCAAAAAGGAGCTGCAGCCTTCGTTAAAAACCAGCCATATCCCAGCGGGAACAAGCTGGATCGGGTACAACCTGTCCAGAATGAAAAGTCAGCGACAATTAATGTGGATGTCATTTCCGTTTATTGCGTTTATCGCTATTTTTGCGTACGGACCATTATGGGGCTGGTTGATGGCGTTTCAGAATTATAGACCGGGCATTGGTTTTATGGAGCAGGATTGGGTTGGAGTGGATCATTTTCGAACGTTATTCACGGACCCTACATTTTTACGTGTCATTCGCAATACGCTGGCGATGAGCCTGATCAGTCTGTTTCTGGGATTTGTCGGCTCGATTGGTCTGGCGCTGTTATTGAATGAACTGCGAATGGTATTGTTCAAACGCGTGGTACAGACGGTTTCCTACCTTCCACATTTCCTGTCGTGGATCATCGTAACAGGCATTGTAGCGAATGTATTATCAACGGAAACAGGAATAGTGAATGTGCTGTTGACGAAATTGGGCCTGATTGATGCACCGATCAATTTTTTTGCCGAACCCAAATACTTCTGGGGGATTGTGGGCCTGTCCAGCATGTGGAAGGAAATCGGCTGGGGCACGATTATTTATCTGGCCGCCATGGCGTCGATTAATCCGAGCTTGTACGAGGCTGCTTCCATCGACGGAGCCGGACGGTTTCGCAAAATGTTCAATGTCACGCTTCCAAGCATCAAACCAACGATTATTATCCTGCTCATCATCAACGTTGGTAACGTACTGAACGCGGGTTTTGAGATTCAATACTTGCTGGGGAACGGACTTGTGCAGGATGTATCCGAGACGATCGACATTTTTGTTTTGAAATACGGGATTAATCTCGGCAACTACTCACTTGCCACCGCAGCAGGCATTTTCAAAAGTGTGGTCAGTCTGGTGCTCATATTTATCGCCAACGGGATTGCCAAGTCTCTTGGTGAAGAGCGATTGATATGATAAGGGGGCAGAACTGTGAAGCGATTTAGCAGAAAACGAAGCTTGGGTGACTCTATTTTTTCCATCACCAATGGCATATTTATGTTGATTGTCATGGTTGTTACGTTATATCCTTTTTTAAACACCATTGCCGTATCTTTCAATAACGGGCTGGATACGATCCGCGGGGGGATCTATCTCTGGCCGAGGGAATGGACGCTGCAAAATTACGTCTCCGTATTCCAAAACCCGAATCTGACACAAGCCGCATTTGTTTCGGTCGCCAGAACCGTGGTGGGAACGGTTGTACAGCTGTTCTGTACAGCCATGCTGGCCTATGTACTGAGCCGCAAGGAGTATATGTTTAACAAATTGGTCACAACGCTGTTTGTCATGACGATGTATTTCAGTGGTGGTTTAATTCCGGGATACATGCTGATCAAACAAGTGGGGCTGCTGAACAGCTTCTGGGTATACATTATTCCCGGGTTGATCGGAGTGTTCAACATGATCGTCATTCGTACCTACATTCAGGGACTGTCCGAGGGATTGATTGAATCCGCGAAGATGGATGGAGCCGGAGATTTTCGGATTTTCATGCGTATCGTGCTTCCCTTATCCAAGCCGGTGTTGGCTACGGTTGCACTGTTTATTGCTGTAGGTCAGTGGAACTCCTGGTTTGACTCCATGTTGTACACGGCAGGAAATCGGAATTTGACCACCTTGCAGTATGAGCTGATGAAATTGTTATCCTCTGCGACCTCACAGGGGGGAACCGTCAATGTGGATTCATTCAAAAATGTAACCAACATGGTGACGCCTGTATCCATTCGGGCAGCAATCACGGTTGTAACGGCAATGCCAATCGTTTTACTGTATCCGTTCTTGCAAAAATACTTTGTGACTGGACTAACCATTGGAGGAGTAAAAGAATGAAAAATGCAAATCAAAGCGAACAATGCACGTTTAACAATCCGATTATGCCCGGATTTTATCCAGATCCATCCGTATGCCGGGTGGGTGAAGATTTTTATCTGGTGACATCAACATTTGCCTATTTTCCTGGCGTTCCGATCTTTCAGAGCCGTGATCTTGTAAATTGGAAACAGATTGGAAATGTGCTGGACCGCCCTTCACAGTTGAATCTTCAGGGAGCAGGCCATTCACAGGGGATATTCGCTCCAACGCTTCGGTATCATGAAGGCATCTTCTATATGATTACAACCAATGTATCACATGGCGGCAATTTTGTTGTAACCGCTACCGACCCGGCTGGGCCATGGTCTGATCCTTATTTTATTGAAGGCGCAGAAGGAATAGACCCTACGATTTTCTTCGATGACGGCAAAGCGTATTACCTTGGTACACGTCCTTGCTCCGAGGGAGTTCGTTACAATGGGAACTGGGAAGTGTGGCTGCGGGAGTTGGATCTGGGCAGTATGAAGCTGGTGGGAGACAGTTACGTTCTGTGGCGCGGGGCGATGGTGGATGTCATCTGGCCGGAAGGCCCGCATCTGTATAAGATCGATGAATATTACTATTTATTGATTGCAGAGGGAGGCACAGGGCCAAACCATGCGGTGACCATTGCTCGTAGTAAAAGTTTGACCGAAGGATACGTCGGGAATCCGAATAATCCAATCATTACACATCGCCATTTGGGTAAACGTTACCCTGTTGTTAATGTCGGACATGCCGACTTGGTGCAGGCTGCGAACGGTCAATGGTTCATGGTCATGCTTGCTTCGCGTCCATATGGAGGAAGCTATAGCAACCTGGGGCGGGAGACGTTCCTTGCTTCTGTTGTTTGGGAGGACGGATGGCCTGTTGTCAATGAGGGCCGCGGGATCCTGGAGGAGCAGGGTACGTTGGATTTGAAGCCTGTTCCGGTAGAACCGCAACTGCGTTTTGACCATTTTGACAGTGATAAACTGGGCTTGCAATGGATGTTTCTGCGTAATCCCCAGGAAGACTTATATTCATTAACCGAACGAAAAGGATACTTGCGACTGAAGCTGAAACCGCAAACCTTGAAGGAAAAAGAAAATTCCAGCTTTGTTTGTCTGCGTCAAAGGCATATGGATTATATCGCAGCTACAGCGATGGAATTTGTGCCTGGGAATGCCAACGAAACGGCTGGTCTCGTCGTCATTCAGAACGATCAGTATCACGTACGGATTGAGCGTGCTCTGGCCGAGAATCAGCAGGTGCTGCGTGTGGTGACCGTTATAGATGGTCAGGATAGCCACATTGCGCAAATCGCGCTGGATGATGAAGTATCGCGAGTGTATATCAAACTGGCTGCGACAGGTCAGCAACTCAACTTCTATTACAGCACGGATGGAAGTCAGTATCATCTGGTGGCGGAACAGGTGGATACAAGCAGCCTGAGCACCGAAGTAGCCGGCGGCTTTGTTGGCTGTTGTATCGGAATGTTTAGCAGCAGCAACGGTACTTCTTCCGATCAGGTAGCGGACTTTGACTGGTTTGAATATGGTTCGTACTAACGTAAATAAAAAGGGAAGCTCAATCCAGCAGCGATGCTAAGGGTTGAGCTTTTTTCTAGTCTGCTTATCTTATTATGAAGCATCCCCACAGGAATTGACCCGGTTTATATCCAAAATTTCGTTCACATGATGTTCTTCGAAACGGTCTAGCAGAGCGTCCAAACCATATTCGAGCTTGTGCTCAAGCTCCTCCAGGTAAATAGGGAGGACTGCGTAGAAGTGCACAGTCTGTCCATCTTCCATGTCGAGCGTCAGGAAATCCTCATCGACTTCAAGCGGAGGCAGCACGATAAAGGCACACATTTCTGTGTTATTGGAAAATGGCATTGCCGGATCACCATTCGGCACCGTATGCCCCCAACTTAGCCAGGTATCGTAGTCATGCGGCAAGCGAGCCATCGTTTTTAACCAGCGTATTGGCCAGTAGTTGTCCGACTCCTCCAATTCCTCCTCTGATAGTGGCCAATCCGGCGGCAAACAAATCATCAACTCTGCGTACTCATAGTCCTCTGGATCTTCAGGCGTGTTCATAGGCAAGGCGCTCATGCCTGTGGTGTACAATGTGTAATAATTTCGTTCTGGTGTTGGACGAATCATATGGACATCGATATGAACCTTGTCTGACAGCAACTCATGGAATACAGACTCGGCTTCGCCGAGATATTGGTCAGCATGTTTCTCGATTCGCTCCAGCCATTCGTCTTTTGGATAAGAAGTAGACTGCCACTCACGCTTCCTATCCTTATGACGAAGGATAGGAACGCCGGAGGGTGAATATTCGGATGGTTTGGACATACTTACAGCTCCCCTGCACAGTATAATGTACTTGCTTTTTCATCTTATCATATCATGTGAATTGAAGTCTGAACCTCGTTCTATGTTATGATATTTGCATCTTCAAAAGTTCGATTGAAGGGGCATAGCGTATGAATCAGAGCATACAACAGTTTAAGGCGGATTTTTTCAAAGCGTTGGCACACCCGATGCGGATTCAGATTCTGGAGTTGCTGAGTGAAGGAGCCAAAAACGTGAATGAACTGCAAAGCATTCTGGGATCGGAAGGCTCTGCTGTTTCACAACAACTGGCTGTATTGCGTAGCAAAAACGTGGTCCACGGAATAAAAGAAGGGACAACCGTCACTTATTCGCTGCGTGATCCGCTGATTAAGGACCTGTTGGCAGTCACCAAACAGATTTTTGACAATCATCTGGTTGATGCCATTTCCATGCTGGAAGATATTCGTAAAGAGTCCTGACACAATAAACAAGAGCAACTGGGTGTAATCACCGGAGGTTCTTGTTTTTTTTGTGTTAAGTTCCTGCTGAGATTGTGCGTAATCCGATTGACAGGACGTATGCAGGGGAGTAGTCTTTTGGATATATTCAAATATTCAAATATATAAAGAAAAGAAGGTTTTTGTGCATGAAATGGATGGGGAGATATGCAGGGTACAATGCTGCCGCTTTTCGCAAGGATCTGTTATCAGGACTGATTGTAGGTATCATTGCGATTCCACTCGGTATGGCCTTTGCCATCGCTTCCGGGGTCAAACCGGAGTATGGATTGTATACCACAGTAATCGCAGGGATTCTCATTTCCTTGCTGGGTGGGTCCAAGTTCCAGATTGGCGGGCCAACGGGGGCATTCATTCCGATCCTATTTGCCATTGTGATGCAGTATGGATATGAGAATCTGCTGATCGCCGGAATGATGGCCGGTTTGATGCTTGTACTTATGGGCGTATTCAAGCTTGGGGCATTAATTAAGTTTATTCCAAGGCCGGTGACGATCGGTTTTACGGCAGGGATCGCCGTCATTATTTTTAGCGGACAAATGACGAACTTTCTGGGGCTTCGAGGCATCGAGAAACACGAGGATTTCTGGTCCAATATGAAAGAAATCGGGATGCATATCTCGACGATTAATATATACAGCGTGCTTACAGCTGGAATCTGCCTGGCTGTTCTTCTGCTTGTGCCCAAGTTTGCACCAAAGGTGCCTGCATCACTAGTGGGGCTGATTCTTTCGACGGTAGTCGCAGCGATCTTTTTTGAAGGACAGGTGGCTACAATTGGTTCGTCCTTTGGCGCCATACCTAACTCCTTGCCTCAGTTCCATATGCCTGAGATCACTTGGGAGCGTATCATGAACTTGCTGCAACCCGCTTTTGTCATTGCCATGCTGGGTGGAATTGAATCGCTGCTGTCAGCTGTTGTTGCCGATGGCATGACCGGAAGCCGACATAACAGCAATCGGGAGTTGATTGGGCAGGGAATTGCTAATATGGTGACGCCGCTGTTTGGTGGTATTCCTGCAACAGGAGCGATTGCACGTACAGCAACAAATATCAAATCCGGCGCAGTATCGCCATGGTCTGGCGTGATTCACGGTGTGGTGGTTTTGCTGGTACTTGTTCTCTTTGCGCCATACGCATCCCACATTCCTCTTGCCAGTATGGCTCCCGTTCTCATGCTGGTTGCCTGGAATATGAGTGAACGAAGATCCTTCGTGCATGTCATGAAAACCAAAACGAGTGATTCACTCGTTCTGCTGATTACCTTTTTGCTGACCGTATTTACAAGTTTAACAACGGCTGTAGAGGTTGGGTTAATTCTAGCGGTCCTTTTATTTGTTAAACGCATGAGTGAGATGTTGAAGGTTGCCAAAGTACTGCCCGATCCCGATCATAAACATGAGAAAGTCATGGCCCACATGGTTCGGGAAGGACATGACTGTCCGCAAATAAGCCTGTATACAATTGAAGGGCCACTGTTTTTCGGCGCAGCGGATATGTTCGAGAAGTCGGTCATGGATTCAATTCATCGGCGACCGGGCATTTTGCTGTTGCGCATGGGCAAGGTACCTTTTATGGATACAACAGGCGAGGCTAACCTGGCGAGTTTAATCAAGCATTTTGAACGGTCGGGCGGAATTGTATTGTTATCGGGCATACAAGAGCAGCCGCTTGAGATGTTGAAACGAACGGGTCTGTTAGAGCGTTTGAATCCTGCACATCGTTTTGAACATACTGGAGAAGCCATTAATTATGCGTTACAGCATTTAAACGAGGAGAAGTGTAAGGGGTGCAAACATTTTGCCTTTCGTGAATGTGCTGCATTGTCGAGCGCTGGCATCGACCCAGAGTGTAATAGCCTGCTGAAATCTGGGAAGCGGGTCAATGCAAGCAGTTCTGTATAATCTACTCAAGAGAGAGGAAACTTTGAAATTCCAAAGATGATGCACCCGTTTAAAATATATATTCTGGAAAATTAACGAAAAATAGACTATGTTATAGGTTGATAGGTGAATACGGTTACATCGTTCATCAGATGAGAAATAATCATATAAACTGAAGGAGTATACATATGTCCATTCAACCGACTGCTTTACGTTCAGTGCTTAACCCCAGGTATCTGGAGTCTGCATTGAGCAATCAATATGACATTGGAACATGGGAAGAATGTTTGTTTTGGCTTAGAGGATTGAATGATACCTACCGGGTTCGCACGTCCAGTGGCATGTATATTCTCCGGATCTACCGCACTGAAATTACGGAGGCAGATGTTCAGTATGAGCTTTCGTTATTGTCTCAACTGAAGAACGTTCTAGGTTCTGCGGAACATACCGACATTGGAGAATACATCGAGAAGAAAGATCATACGGGATATACGGTGTTGGAGGCTGCGGAAGGCAAGCGGGTTGCTGTGATGTTTCGGTATATTGAGGGTACGGAGAACAACCTGGAGGATGAGGAGTCTTGTTACGCCTTTGGTCAATCTGCCGCTGAATTGCATGAAGCTATGGATCAGGTGAACATGGAGCTGCCACGATATGAGCTGGATCTAAAGTTACTTATTGACGAACCCCTTGAGCGAATTATCCACTATATCGGTGAGAACAATGAAGCAGCAGCATTTCTCCATACGTTTGCCACAACGTTAAAAGAACGCATCGTTGACACTTCCAGACAAGACCTGGACTTTGGTCTGTGCCATGGCGATATGCATGGGAATAACAATGTATTTCAACAGGAACATCAGTTCATCCATTATGACTTCGAGTGGGCAGCCAAAGGCTGGCGTGCCTATGATTTAGCTCAAGTGAAAGTTCGAAAAAGACAGTCGGGTGATTCAAGGCAGAAACAAAGACTATGGGATGCATTGATGAAAGGATACCGGTCGGTTCGGAAGTTTACGGATGCAGACGAACAGGCGGTTGATCTCTTTATTGTTGCTCGCCGATTCTGGGTGATGGGTCTGGATGTTGCTTTTATCGAGAGTGATACGGGTGCGCTGGACTATGGTTCTGATTGGCTGGATAGTTTCGTGGAAGAGTTCCGAGATACGGGGATTGTATCATAGCGAATGATGGACATTGTTTAAGATGTAGGTTTGAATGTTTTAAGACCCTTCCGAGTCAACTTGAACTCGGGAGGGTCTTTTTCATCTTATATTGAAGGAAACAGTGGCACTTATTAGTTGGATGATGATGAAGAAGCGGCAGCAGCCGATGCTGCAGCAGCTGCGGCCATGGCGGCCTGCTGGGCAATAATAATGTTTGTGATGCTGGTTGAGATGGTTGTGGTTAGAACACCGTTGCGCAGATCCTCTACATATTGTATGGCTACCAGAGCAGACGAGAACAGGAGCAACTCCTGTTTGTCGATTGACCAGGCACCGAAGCCTTTTTGAGTCCGTAACCAGTCATTTGTTTCCGCGACTTCATCCACTAATGACTCTCTGTCCGAAGGCAGTAGAGAAAGTATTCCGAGAGAGGCTAACGTATACGTTTTGTCCATTCGAAGATTCCTTTTGCGAAAAGCTTCATTTAAGGCAATCACTCGAGCCCCTGCATCCGGGACATCCTCTCCAAGAACCAGGACCTGTGTTAACGCCTGCACACTGTTTCTGGAAGAGAACTCCGGTTTTAATTCGCCATAAAGTTGTTCCATACGTGCCACACCGGTATCTACTTCGAGATCGGAAAGGGCTAACATGGCAGCGAAAATGTAATCATCCTGTCCAGTGAGGAAACGATGCTCTGCTTTCATGCCATCATAAAATAATTTGGCCCGCTCCACCGTAGGTTGAAACTGGTCAGGTGATGTCTGAGTAGCGATCTGATAGGCGGCAATAACCAGATAATCAGAGTTGCGGAATTTGATCTCTTTCATCAAATCATAGACATGCAGGGTATCTGCCAGCTTTGTGTCCCCATCCGTTGTAAGGGAGAGCATGGTAGCAATGCTAATGGCCGAATTACCTCTGAATGCAGAGAAGAGTTTTGTGTTTAGCTTAATCAACTCATGGCTTTGATGAATAGCTTCCCCATCCGCTGTTTTATTCTCCGCTGCATAGAGCAGGGCAGCCAGACGTTGCATCATCGCATGTTGCCATTTGAACGACTTCTTGATGATCTGGGTGTTGGAAACAAATAATTCAACTCGTTCTGCATGAGATTGTTGCATGGGCACACCTCCATATTCACTGTTATTCAACAATACCTTTCCAGCTTCCTTCATTCCGTCGGTGTAAACAGATTAGATGATTAGGGATATCAAATGAATTAAAGCGATTATTCCCATAGGGTAGATCAATGATCTGGAGAACCCGTTTTTAAATTCATTTCGAGGATGTTTTTCGAAAAAGAAGTGTAATACGGTATGTATGATGAAAAAGATATCCAGCACCCAAAATGTAATGGTCTGATATGGGCTAAAAAGAAGAGAGAGGATGATGGTATACATTGGCAGGTGAATCCAAGTGAAATACCTATAGGCTTTATCATCTTCCATATCTTTTAACACCATAAATAATTTCCATTCGGACCGCCTGATGGCATCCATTTCGTGAAGCAGAAAGAGAGACAGGTTAAACAAAAATAAAACCAGTAAAAAGTCAGGCATGTAAAGTCTCCTATTATTCAATGTAATATGATCAAGATAATCAATACGAAATAGCCCTCTGATGGTTTCAGGTATATCTATTGTCAGAGAAAATTCTAGGGGAGAATTAACGATGAATGATCGTAGTTTTAGAGGGCTGGTTAAAAAATAAATATTTTCATTATTTAATGTACTAAAGGATTATGGTGTGAAGTGTCGAATAATGTCAATTGATAGGTATTTTGATTCATGGGAGGCTGATCAAATAAGCGTTGCTTCAGACAGTAGCTCACTCCAGAATGAGGAAGGAACGGATGAACATTAACAGTTCAGTGATCATGTACAAGAGAGTTTCACTCATGTTTTTATGCCTCATATTATTTGTAACCAATGGATTTATCGGGAGTCAATGGTTGGGAACTGCATCAGCAGCGGCCCCGACAACAGTAACGTTTTCTACAACAACTGATAGTAGTGCCTGGACTGACGGGATCGCTGAAGATGGTGAAGGTGGCTCAACAGATATTCTTGGGAAGGTTTTTCAATTTTTCAATATTAGTGATGTTAGTGGAACTATGATGCCGGGAAATCTCATTTTTGCAGATACAGAGGCAGATGGTTGGTTTCCTTTTTTGACCACTTATGAAACTGATATTAATATTGGTTGGAAAGGGATGGGGATTAGAACAAGCGATGCTTCCGAATTCCAAATTAACGGATTCTTTTATTCAAACTGGGGTGAAGGACCAATAAACCTTAGGATTGAAGGATATCGCGATGGAGCAAAGGTTGCAACCCACTCATTCATAAATGACGAATTAATTGCAGATTATCACTCTAAACATGTTTCATTAAATGAAGATTTCGATAATGTGGACTTGGTTCTTCTATATTCGACAGATAAGAACAGTTGGCATGGTATTAATGACATTGTGCTTGATGATGCTGTGGTTTCTGCAGCAGCCCCAACGATCAACATCCAGCCAGCAGATGAAACAGCCAATGTGGGGGCGAGCAATCCAACGCTGAGCCTAGGCGCTACCGCTAGTGATGGAGGAACATTGAGCTATCAGTGGTATAGCAATACGGCTAACAGTACCACGGGTGGTATGGCAATCAACGGGGCAACCAGCTTAACGTATGCCGCGCCAACGACAAGTGAGGGAACGACCTACTATTATGTAATCGTGACCAACACCAACAATGGTGTAAATGGAACAAAGACCGCAATGGCGACGAGCAATGTGGCACAAGTAACGGTAAATGCACTGGTTCATGCAGCAGCCCCAACGATCAACATACAGCCAGCCAATGAAGCGGCCAATTTGGGAGCAAGCAGTCCAACGCTGAGTGTAAACGCTACCGTTAGTGATGGGGGCACGTTGAGTTATAAATGGTATAGCAATACCACCAACAGCACCACGGGTGGTACGTTGATCAGCGGGGCAACCAGCTCAACGTATGCCGCGCCAACGACAAGTGAGGGAACGACCTACTATTATGTGACCGTGACCAACATCAACAATGGTGTAAATGGAACGAAGACCGCAACAACGACGAGTAATGCGGTATATGTAACGGTAAATGCACTGGTTCATGCAGCAGCCCCAACAATCAACATACAGCCAGCCAATGAAGCGGCCAATTTGGGAGCAAGCAGTCCAACGCTGAGTGTAAACGCTACCGTTAGTGATGGGGGCACGTTGAGTTATAAATGGTATAGCAATACCACCAACAGCACCACGGGTGGTACGTTGATTAGCGGGGCAACCAGCTCAACGTATACCGCGCCAACGACAAGTGAGGGAACGATCTACTATTATATAATCGTGACCAACACCAATAATGGTGTAAATGGAATGAAGACTGCAACGACGACGAGCAATGCGGCCCAAGTGACGGTGAGTGCGCTAATCGATGCAGCAGCCCCGACGATTAACACACAGCCAGCGGACGCCACCGTTGACGAGGGAGCGAGTAGTCCAACGCTGAGCGTAGGCGCTACGATCAGTGATGGAGGAACATTGAGCTACCAGTGGTATAGCAATACGGTCAACAGTACAACAGGCGGTACGCCCATCAATGCGGCAACCAGCTCAACATATGCCGCCCCAACGACAAGTGAGGGAACGATCTACTATTATGTAATCGTGACCAACACCAACAATGGTATAAATGGAATGAAGACTGCAACGATGACAAGCAATATTGCTGTAGTTGTCATTCAACAAGCACAAACGTATGTCATTGAGAATATTGCGGATCAAACCCCAGCAGCATTGATTCAGGGCTATGCCTCGGGTAGTCAAGAAACATTAACCAATATCGTGAAAAATATTGGTACTGGTACATTGACTAACTTGGAGGTAATATCTGGTGGGACGAATGGGTCGGATTTTGAAGTAACACAACCTACAGTGTCTACCCTTAACCAAGGGGCTGAAACCAACTTCACAGTGAAGGTTAAAGATGGTTTGCCAGCAGGCACTTATACTGCGACGCTTCGTATATCCGCGGACAATATGCTGGACCAGACATTCCAAGTTGTTCAAGCGATCAACTTGCCAAACGCGCCGGCCAATCCTCAGGATTTGGTATTAACCCCTGGAGATCGGCAGGTTCAGCTGACTTGGAGTAATGTGCCGGGAGCGACATATTACGAAGTTTATTTATCAACAGTATCCGGTCAATTTAGCAGTAACGCAATTACCACCGTGACGGATGGGAACTATCGTGTAGAAAATCTGATTAATGGAACCACTTATTTCTTTATGGTGAAAGCAGGCGGATTGGGTGGCTTGAGTGCGGAGTCTAATGTGGCAAGTGCAACTCCACTAACAGTTCCAGAAGCACCATCATCCGTAATAGCAGTCGCTGGTAACGGACAGGCTACCCTTAGCTTTAATCCTCCAACAGACAATGGAGGAAGTGCCGTAACGTCATATGAGGTGAATGTTCTACCAGATAATAGAGTCGTGACTGGAACACGTAGCCCAATAATCATCACGGGATTAACCAACGGAACGAGCTATACGTTTACAGTGAAAGCAAAGAATCAAGCAGGGGGTAGTGAGTCTTCGTTACTATCCAATGCGATCGTCCCGTTAGCACCAACAGGTAATGGCGGCAATACCGGTGGCGGAGGAAGTATTGGCGGTAGTGGAGGCAATACGAATCCAAGCCAGCCACCTACATCAGGAACTCAAGTTCCAAACCCAGGAAATTCAGGTGTGGATGTAATGGTCAACGGGAAATTGGAAAACATCGGATCAGCAACTTCAAGTGAGCGAAATAGTCAAAGTGTAACCACAATAACGGTAGATTCCGTGAAGCTGGATGAAAAGCTTACAGCTGAAGGAAATGGAGCTACGGTCACCATTCTGTTAAATAAACAATCTGATGTTGTCATTGGGGAACTAAATGGCCAGATGATCAAGAGCATGGAGGATAAAAAGGCAACTCTGAAAATTCAAACGCCGTCTGCGACCTATACATTACCTTCTCAGCAAATCAATATCCAAGCGCTGTCCAATCAATTGGGGCAGTCAATTAATCTCAAAGATATTCTGATTCAAATTGAGATCTCGACGCCTGGAGCAGAGATGCTGCGGGTAATAACAGATGCGACTGAAAAAAACAGATTTACACTTGTTGCCCCAACATATAATTTTGAAGTACGCGGCATTTATGTTAATCGTACGATTAACATTACCCATTTCAATGCATATGTTGAACGAACGATAGCTATTCCTGAGGGAGTAGATCCCAACCGAATCACGACAGGTGTAGTCATCGACACGGATGGATCAGTTCGTCACGTACCAACTCAAATCGTTGTAAATGATACGAATTATTATGCCAAGGTAAACAGTCTATCCAACAGTACGTACTCCATTGTATGGAATCCGATCCAATTCCAGGATATGCAAACTCACTGGGCTAAAGCCGAAGTGAATGATATGGGTTCTCGCATGGTGATGGAAGGGACAGGCGAAGGTATGTTCACCCCAGAACGAGATATTACCCGGGCAGAATTTGCAATGGTATTGGTTCGTGGCCTGGGATTGAAATTGGATTCATCCAAGAACGTATTCTCGGATGTAGCTGCCGATGCATGGTACAGTCGCGCAATCAATACGGCCTATGAATATCAATTACTAGATGGCTTCAGAGATGGAACTTTCCGTCCTGACGACAAAATCACACGGGAGCAGGCCATGAATATTATGGCAAGAGCCATGGACATTACAGGACTAAAAGAAAAGCTTCCCGTTCAATCGGGATCAACCGAGCTTCAAAAGTATATCGATATATCAGAATCGTCTGTATGGGCAAACAAGGGTATAGCTGAAAGCATACAAGCGGGTATTTTTTCAGGTAGAAGTGATGGTA
The DNA here is from genome assembly GCF_038002525.1 of Paenibacillus sp. FSL K6-4396. Taxonomy (NCBI): domain Bacteria; kingdom Bacillati; phylum Bacillota; class Bacilli; order Caryophanales; family Paenibacillaceae; genus Paenibacillus; species Paenibacillus sp. FSL K6-4396. Next base: position 902,791 of record NZ_JBBOCR010000001.1, read on the forward strand.
AGCTCGCACCCAAGGCATATATTACAAGAGCTGAAGTGGCTGCAATTGTTGAGCGGCTTCTCCAAAAATCAGGATTAATCTGATTGCAATTAATCATCGGGGGTTATCCTAATCATGTCAGGTGAGGACATAATTAGGAGGCCTCTTTTTCATGTAGAAAATTCTGTTTAACGGGTCTTCCTCACATTCTTTGTTGTATTTCTGCGGCACATCTCGTACAATTTGGTGAAGTAATTCTGCATTGCGTTAATGTGAATGTGAAAATTAAAGATTACATCAGGAAGCTGTACACAAGAAAAGGGGAGAATCGTTTGGAATCAAAGCAACTATCTAGAGGGCTAAAGCCCCGCCATGTAGAGCTGATTGCACTCGGAGGTACAATCGGCGTTGGTTTGTTCATGGGATCGGCAAGTACGATCAAATGGGCAGGTCCATCCGTGCTGCTGGCTTATTTATTGGCTGGTATCGTTATCTTTTTTGTCATGCGCATTATGGGGGAAATGTTGATTCAAGAGCCGGTCACGGGTTCGTTTGCAACATTTGCTCACAAATATATTAGTCCGCTTGCCGGATTTCTGACCGCCTGGAGTTATTGGTTCCTGTGGGTTACGGTGGGTATGGCGGAAGTTACGGCGATTGGCATCTATGTCGGGTATTGGTTCCCGGATATTCCGCAGTGGTTGCCTGCACTTGCTGGGGTGCTGATCATTGCGGCGGCAAATCTGGCGGCGGTGAAGTTCTATGGGGAATTTGAATTCTGGTTTGCGATGATCAAGGTGACGGCTATTGTAGCCATGATCGTTATTGGAACCGGGCTCATCTTCTTCGGCTGGGGGAACGGAGGACAGCCAATCGGGCTGTCGAATCTGTTCAGTCATGGCGGATTCTTCCCTGGAGGCATCAAAGGTTTCCTATTTGCACTGTGTATCGTAACGGCTGCGTATCAAGGGGTGGAGATGGTCGGTATTACAGCAGGCGAAGCGGAGAATCCGAAATACACCTTGCGTAAAGCGATCAAAAATATCGTGTGGCGTATTCTTATTTTCTATGTTGGAGCTATATTTGTTATCGTAACCCTGTACCCTTGGAACGAGGTAGGCGAGACGGGTAGCCCGTTTGTGCTCACCTTTGCCAAGGTTGGTATTGTTGCTGCAGCGGGGATCATTAACTTTGTGGTACTCACGGCGGCCATGTCTGGATGCAACAGCGGGATCTACAGTGCAGGACGGATGTTATACACGCTGGCTGAGAATGGGCAGGCACCTGCCTTTTTCAAAAAGCTGTCCAAAGGCGGGGTTCCCCGCAACAGTATCGTCATTACAATCTCCTTGCTGTTGATTGGGGTTGTGCTGAACTACCTGATGCCGGACTCCAAGCTGTTCCTGTACATCTACAGTGCAAGTGTTCTTCCGGGTATGGTTCCATGGTTCGCGCTGGCGTTCAGCCAGTTCCGATTCAGAAAGCGTTGGGGCAACGAGATGGCGGATCATAACTTCAAGTCCAAATGGTTCCCGATCAGCAATTACATTATCATCGTGTATCTGATTCTCGTCATTATCGGTATGGCGTTTAACCCGGATACGCGCTTGCCTCTGATAGTTGGAGCTACGTTTATGGCCATCGTGGTGGCTGGATATTTCGCATTTGGCATCGGAAAAAGACAACGGATAGATGGCGGCGAAGATCGCTAGTCTAATATTCAAAAATCAACTTATATCGTAATATCAACCATGCATTCCTTGAAACGATTGGAGAACCTGAGGGTGATTCAGCGTCATTCAGGGAGTGCATTTTTTTATCTGAGAATCCATGCTTGATTATAAACTCTCAAATCTCAGAGATTCAATTTTAGACGATTGTCAGGGAATCTGGTTAGCTTAGTTTAAATAACGCCCAACTCGGTTACAAAGGAAAGAGTGCAACATTTAAGAAAACAACTTCTGTGATCGTAGTGATCAATGTAAATAACCGAGGAGGAATTGAACATGGCTAATCAAGACCAGCACACCATGCAAGACCCAACGACACAATATCCGAAGGCTACAACGGAGTGGAAACAGCAACAGGATGAGCCGGGGCTCCAGCGTGAGATGACCCCTGTTCCCGATGCGGGTGAGAAAAGTTATAAAGGCAGCGGACGTTTAACGGGACGCAAAGCAGTTGTGACCGGGGCCGACAGCGGAATTGGACGGGCGGCAGCGATTGCGTTTGCCCGTGAAGGTGCGGATGTCGTTCTGGCCTATCTGCCCGAAGAGGAAGCAGATGCGCAGGAAGTTGTGAAGCTGATTGAGGAAGCCGGTCGCAAAGCGATCACGATGCCTGGTGACCTGAAGGATGAGAAATACTGTGAAGAACTCATTGAATCTGCGGTAAAAGAGCTTGGCGGGATTGATATCCTCGCTAACGTGGCAGGTAAACAGCAGTTTGTAGAGCAGATTGCGGATCTGACTACCGAGCAATTCGATGCGACGTTCAAAACAAATGTCTATTCCATGTTCTGGCTCTGCAAAGCAGCTGTAAAACACATGAAGCCGGGCAGCTCCATTATCAACACATCATCGATTCAGGCATACAAACCTTCGCCAATCCTGCTGGATTATGCGACAACGAAGGCATCCATTAACACGTTCAGCAAAGCGCTGGCACAACAGGTGGGTAGCAAAGGGATACGTGTCAACGTTGTTGCACCTGGACCGGTATGGACACCGCTCCAGGTCGTGGGTGGACAACCAGTCGAGAAGCTAGCCGAGTTTGGCTCCAATACACCGCTTGGTCGGGCAGGACAACCTGCCGAGATGGCTCCGGCATTTGTATTCCTGGCAAGCCAGGAATCCAGCTATGTGAGCGGCGAGACACTGAATGCAAATGGCGGTACAGTTAGTCCGTAAGGTGTTAGATAATCCGATTATAGTATCAGAGGATACCATCTCCATAGTGGGGCGGTATCCTCTCTTTTTCGTTAGGACGAGAGAGAGAAATAAATATTTTTATATATGAAAGCGTTCTTATATAAAATGGGGAAGGTACATGGTAATATATTCAAGAACATGATCTTCGCTCCCAGATTTGAGAGTGCGTTGCTTATACAATGAATCTGTTCAGATGAATACACTATGCCTAGGAATCGAAGGAGGAATTCTGTAATGGCTAAGAATGTACTTAAACTAGGTGACCCTGTCATTAGCACGTACACATCATATGGGACATTAACATCCGTTATGCACGAAGATTTATGGCCATGGATTTTCAATAACTTTATACAAATCAGATATGCACATGGATGGGGAATTTTTTCGTTTGATTCTCATCAGTTTCTGCTAAGTACCTGTCCGGGAATTTCCTTTTACAACCTGCCGCAAGAAATTGTAATTAGCAAATGGGGAACATCACTTAAGCAAGTGATTACGGAAGCGATAGATATGGGGTATTATCTATATATTTATGCAGATAGATACTACCTTGCGTGTACAGACTATTATCAAAAAGAACATCTCATGCACGAATTATTGGTGTACGGGTATGACCTGGATCAAAATTTGATATACATTGCTGATAATCTAGATGATGGTAAATTCATACAAACCGTATGTAGTCTGGATGAACTTGAGAAAGGCTACTGGACCATGTCTAATGAGTACAGTTTTTGGACAGAAGTGAGATTTCTCAAGCCTATCCAGAATATCAATTATGCAATTCATGTGGAGCAGATTATTACGGCAATGGAAAACTATCTTAACTCAAGCGAGACATATGACTTAGTGAGAGATCAGAAATACGATTTTGGAATGCAAGCCATTCAACGCATCTTTACCGACATTGAGCAGGCAGCCCTAGTTGGAGAAGCATTGGATTCACGAGTCTTTCATCTTTTGTATGAACATAAGCTACTAATGGAGTTACGTTTATCTTATTTAATGGAGAAATCAATCATTGATCGAGATGAAATCTTTATGGAATTAAGCACTATTCTGAAACAGGACTACTTTAAATTGAGAAATATAGTTCTGAAATACAATATAACGCGTGATGCAAGTACACTAAATAAAATAAGTGAGAGATTGCGAGAGAATCTCATGAAAGAGAAAGCATTTATTTCTTCTTTTATTACGAGATTACAACAGGTTAAATCAATGGTTTGAAGTCATCTAACAATAGAAAAAAATCCCCTTTGCTTGTGAAAAAGCAAAGGGGATTCCTGTGTAACTAAGTTACTTCTGCTCTGGTTTCGGGTCCAGAATGGCATAACTGCCTAGCGTGGCTAATTGTGCTGTATTCAGAAGGGCTTCATCGACCGCAGCGAGGGCTTCACCGGCAGCTGTCATCAACTCATCAGAGTCAACAGGTGAGGCAAAGCGGAGAATAACCCGGTTCTCTCCTTTTTTAAGTTCACTCTCAGCCTTGGTTTTGTACTCATTAATGGACGCGACTTCAAGATCATTCTGCACATAATAATCATTGGCATCACTCTCGCCATTAAACATCGCGAGCTCGGAATCAAGCCAGTAATCTTGATCAGCTATTGTTTTCTGACTTGCAGCAGTCTCATCGTTGGCATTGTACAGGAAGTATGGGATGCCGGAGTTCGTCAGGTTGTTGGTGGCATCGACATGGAACCATTCGTTCCCGATCTTGACCTTGTTCCATGCATGTGGGACGCCGCTGGAAGCGCCCGTTACAACGATGCTTTCCAGTCCCGAGAGATCCGAGAGCAATTTGTAAACGGAAGCATAGCTGGCACATACCCCAACACCTTTGACCAGAATACCGTATGTGGTAAACGAGTCATTGAACTGCGGATCGACATTTTTAAAGTTGTTCTTCTCCGCATTTTCCAGCGCCGCATCATCATACTTCGCGTTATCGTTCAGATAATCGTAGATGGCTTTTCGTTTCTCGTCTTCGTTCATGCCATCCTTGATAATGGAAGCCACCACTTCGTTTGCTTTGGCAATAATCTCATCTTGCTTCTTCTGGATACTACTAGCCGATTCATTGTAATGAATGGAAAGGGTAAGCGTACCATAGTTGTATTCGAAACCTTCCACACCAAGAATCAATGGATTCTGGTACATCACTTTCAGAACCACATCCGAGAGTGTCGTGAAATTTTGAGCTTCGGGGAAAGCTTTTAACGAAATATTATCTTGTGCCGCAATCATGTTTTTGGCTAAAACTTCTTCCAATGCGGAATCTGCATTGATCATTGCATCACCTGTAGCAGGCTGAGGCACAGTTTCCTGATTACCTTGTTCTACATTTTGCTGTGTATTGGATTTCTGTTCATCTACCAGGTTGTCTTCTGCAGCTTCAGGAGCTGGAGCAGGTGCTTCGTTCGAAGTTTCCTCAGAAGCTATATCTGAAGATTTATCAGAATTATCATCGGAAGCCTCAGTAGATAGAGGATCAGTTGCATCTTCTGACGTCCCAGTATCGGTTGTAGACTCTGTAGTTGTAGATTCCACCGCCGGTTCTTCTTCTTTTTCCGTTGCAGACGCAGGTGCATCATGATTGTTGATAATCGTTGGCACATCAGGCGTAGGGACGTAAGGTGTGTCATTCTTTGGTTCCACCAGTCCGTTGCTGGAATCGGCTACGGTTTGCTGAGCAAGTCTGTCCAGGTCTGCTTGGGTCACATTTTCTACGCGCACGTAACTTTTCAAAGCTGTTCCTTTAACGTGAAAAGGAATATTCGTCTCATTGAACTCTGAAATTTCTACGCTTTTGGTATCATAGACAATGGTTTCACGAGCTAGAGAGCCGTCATTGTACTCAACTGTTGCTTTCTGAGGAAGTACATCTATATTCTTTAATTTCTCCCTATACAATTGTTCTTTCAGAGATGTTGGTAACTGGGAAGCAAGCGGAGCTGTAGGGACACCTCTGCTAAAATTGGATTCTTTGCCTCCGCCGATTGCAGTGACATAATATTCTCCTCGTATACCATGGTTCTGAGTGGTAGTTATCATTTCATTATAAGTGCCTAGCCCGCCTTTTCCGTCTCTCAAAAAATCATTGAAAGACGTCTCTGTCGTTACCGCAATATCTAAAGGCAGACTATTACTGAAAGCGTCCTCTGCGCCAGTTAGAGGTACATTGGTTTCGAAGTTGGTTAGGTCAGAACGTTTATAAATTTTATATTCAGTGGCACCTTCAACCTTGTCCCAGACCAACTTGAACCGTCTATCTTTGTCAATTTCGTATCTTAGGTTAGGTACGGGTAACTCCGATTTCACTGTAAACGGAATAATGATGGGCTGATCGAGTAGTGTTAGCTTCTCAGCATCCGGATCATAATTCAGACGAATGTAATAAATGGGGGCACCGCCCCAAGAACTTTGATCCTTGTTCATCATGGAATCTGAACTTAAAACGCCCCATCCAAGAGGTTTAATAGAAACACTATTGTCGTTTGTTTCTGGAATGGCATATACATCGCTTGCTTTGAGTACTTTAATATCGGTATGTACACTAATAATGTCACTAGCTCGCAGGTTACTTTTACGTAAATCTGCTTTAAACTTGAACGTAAATTCTTCATCCTGAGCTACGTTGTACATCGGCATAATCGCTTGTTCCGATTCGGAGCCGTATTTCTGCTTCAAACTTAAAATGGTAGAACCTTCTACGACTTCTGTAGGATTATTCTCGGACGGACTGCTTTCCTGCTCAGTACTCTGGCATCCAGCCAGTAACAGGGTGAGCGCAAACATAATAAAAAATAGACGTTTCATGATACACCGCTTTCTTGTTTTTCTGAGTTGTTCAAATAGCTACGTTTCTACACACCGAAAGATTATCAGATATGGTTAAAACCCATACTCAATCCTCTTAACGGCTAAACCTCCTATTAATTTCCTGACATCCTTTGCTAGTTTATGGTCATATTGACGCATTGTCAAGGTGAGAGGGTAGGTTTTAAGTCCTGTAGAACAATAGAACAGATGTAATTCCGTAGCGTGTGTTCCATGTTAAAATACAAGAATTACTACATATTTATATATAATCGGATATTTTGAATAGACTGGAGTGGCTCAGATGACAGTAGAACAGATTGTCAGATCCTTTTTTGAAGAGGTCCGATCTGGCCGGAATCCGGATTATGCAAGCAGTGTAATGGCGGAACAGGTACTGGCCCATCAAGTGATATCCGAAGAAGAGGTTACGGTGACCCGAACGCCTTCCGATTATGCGGATCATGTGCGAGAGATGATCGAAGCTTACGGGGAGTTCTCACTTGAGATCCAGGAGTTGCTGACGCAAGGGGATAAAGTCTACGTGCGCTGGAGACAAACGGGTACCCATGTCGGAGACGTGGACGGATATACACCAAGCAACTTACCAGTGATCGAAATTGCGAGCGCGGTATACCGGGTGGCAAACGAACGCATTGCAGAATATTGGATTCAGATCGACAGATTGGGTATCGAGAAACAATTGGAACGGAATCGGAGCTGATTTTTTCAGCTCTTTTTTAGTTTTTGATTTTCTGTAAGCGTTCCCGTGTTATAATGGACCAAGTTGTATACAAGTTACCTAAAACGTTTTCTGCCTTTTGATTTCATAATCTGAAAGCGAGGTTCAGTGATGATTAAAGCAACGGAAGATAATCAGTATGTTGAACTAACAAGCCCGACAAGTTTACCGAAGGCATCCGGATTTCTTTGGAATGAAAAGATGATGATTCATGTAAATTGCCGGGGGTACGCGGTGGCCCAATTCATGCAGCCCGAACCTGCCAAATATTCGTACGCGCCCAACCTGGAAGCGAAGACATTCATGCAACCGGAGCAGCCATACTATGCCCACCATCCGGGACGGTTTGTCTACATTAAAGATGAAGTCAGTGGCGAAATCTTCTCAGCCCCGTATGAACCGGTTCGCAAGCAGGCGGATAGTTATACGTTCGCTGTAGGCAAACATGATATTCACTGGAAAGTGATTCAGGACGACATATGTGTCGAGATGTCCCTGCGCCTGCCGAAGGAAGATGTCATGGAGCTGTGGCGTGTGAAGGTAACCAATCTGTCTTCGAGAAAACGCAAGCTGAGTATCTACCCGTATTATACAGTCGGTTATATGTCATGGATGAACCAGTCCGGTTCCTATGTGGAAGAGTTACAGGGCATTGTCTGCTCGGCGGTTACGCCGTATCAGAAATATCAGGACTATAGCAAAATCAAAACCTACAGTGACAAAACCTATCTGCTTGCAGATCATCAACCGGCCGCATGGGAAGTGAATCAAGAAAGCTTTGAAGGCGAAGGCGGACTTCATCATCCTTCTGGACTTCAGTCGGAGACACTCGCTGGTGGAGAAGCGCGATATGAGACACCTGTGGCCGTATTGCAATACAGAGTAGATCTGGAAGCTGGTGCTGAGCAGGCCTACCGATTTATCTTTGGCCCGGCTCATGATGAGGCAGAGATTGAGAGCATCCGTCAGCATTATTTTGTGAAGCAGAATGAGGAAGGACAGGATGGTTTTACGGCTGCCGAGCAGGAGTATGCGAATTATATTGCGCAAGGGCAAGGGAACATCCAGATTGAGACACCGGATAGCTGGTTAGATAATGTCGTGAATCACTGGCTGCCTCGGCAGATGTATTATCACGGGAAAACAAACCGTCTCTCGACCGATCCACAGACCCGGAATTATCTGCAGGATAATATGGGGATGAGTTACATTCAACCGCAGGTTGCGCGGGCTGCGTTCCTGACTGCATTGTCACAACAGCATATTAGCGGCGCCATGCCGGACGGCATTATTTTGCACCCGGACGCAGAATTGAAATATATTAACCAGATTCCTCATACCGATCACTGTATCTGGCTTCCGGTCTGTATGAAGACTTATCTGGATGAAACCAATGACTATAGCATTCTGGAGGAACAGGTTGCTTTTACAGACAGTGAACAGAAGCTTTCCGTACTGGAACATATGAATCTCGCGATGCGTTGGTTGATCCATGAGCGTGATGAGCGTGGGTTGAACTATATCAATCAGGGTGACTGGTGTGATCCGATGAACATGGTGGGATACAAAGGCAAAGGCGTATCCGGCTGGCTGACCATTGCGACGGCATATGCTTTTAATGTTTGGGCAGAAATTGCTGAACAGGCAGGGCATGGCGATGTTGTGGCAGAATTCCGTCAGGAAGCCAATCAGACCAATGCGGTAGCGAATGAGTATTTGTGGGATGGGGACTGGTATGCCCGCGGCATTACGGATGATAACGTAGTGTTCGGTGTAAGCAAGGACGTGGAAGGACGCATCTATATCAATCCTCAGAGCTGGGCACTTATGAGCGGTGCTGCGGATCAGGATAAACAGGAGAAGTTAATCCGTGCGGTAGAGGAGCAATTGGAGACGCCATATGGTGTCGAGAAACTCGCGCCGTCCTTCACAGCGATGCGGGAAGATGTAGGCCGTGTTACGCAGAAACATCCGGGAAGTGCAGAGAATGGTGCAGTGTACAATCACGCGGCGGCGTTCTATATTTATGCGTTGTATCTGGTGGGCGAGAAGGAGAAGGCGTATCGTTTGCTGCGTAAAATGATTCCTGGCCCCGATGCCGAGGATATCCTCCAGCGGGGTCAGCTACCCGTATTTATCCCGAATTATTATCGCGGAGCCTATCGTCAATTCCCACGTACAGCCGGGCGCTCCAGTCATCTGTTCAACACCGGCACAGTACCGTGGGTGTATCGTTGCCTGATCGACGGATTGTTTGGCTTGCAGGGTCACGAGCAAGGGCTTCAGGTTCGCCCGCAGTTGCCAGAAGATTGGAACGAGGCATCGGTCACGCGTTTGTTCCGCGGAGCTGAGCTGCATGTAAACATGAAGAAGGATGCAACAGTCCAGACGATTGAAGTGCATGTTGACGGTGAACGGATCGAAGGTGACATCATCAAGAATATCCAAGCTGGCGTGAATTATGAGGTGCTGGTGAAGCTGCCTTTGTAGAAAGAGTACGGAGTAGGTGATAAACGGTGTGAAGAGTTTTGGACAATCACTAAGAAAAATTAAAAACTGCCTTTCCTTTATAGAAGGAGGGCAGTTTTTGCTTTCAAGATGTTGTTTTGAATTAATCTGTCTGTCAGACTGAATATGATAAAAGAATTCACAAGCAAAGCTTGATTAGCAAACACTCTATTCTTTGACTCTGTACCAGTAGCTATATATTTCCGAATAACCAAGCTTGGCGTAGAGCTTTAACGCAGGTGCATTATTCGCAACAACTTGCAGATAACTGGAGGTAGCACCTTGTTTTTTTGCCCAATGCAATAGATGCAAGATCATCTGTTCAGCAAGTCCCTGATTCCGGAAATTAGCGTCTGTAATGATATCATACAATCCAATATAGCCACGTTCGATGACACCAAACCCGCAAGCGACGACCTGCCCGTCAATCAACAGCGAGATGAAACCTGCCTTTGTTCGGATATTGTCCAACATTAATTCCGTCGTTTTCCGTTGCAGATCATTCATCTTGTTCAGTCGGCAAAAGTGATCTAGCCACGCTGTGGTCAACTGTTCGTCGATCTGTACAGCTTGGTGTACAGGTTCTTTTATATCATCTAGACTCCGAGTCTGGATATGGGTCAGATCGACAACGCCATACCCTTTTTCTTGCAAAAGCTGGTCGAGATGATCCGGCTGAATAAACGGTGTGATTTTGAATATGGTATTTAACTGATTGGAGGCATAGATGCGCTCACATTCATCAATCTTTTCATGCACATCCAGAGTGGAGTAATGGATAGGTTGAACGGAGTTTGCACGCTTGGTATATCCTTTGGCAAAACGGAGTACCCAACCGTCATATAATAAGGTGGACAAGGGTTGCCAGTGATTAAGGGATAGTTCTTCAATGGTTTTGTATTCTGAATCTATGGTATGCGTCATATCCAACCTCCGATTTTATGATTAAATAATAATACATAATAATGTATAAAAATACAATACGAATATATATATCGTCGAACAGTATGCATTATAGCCGGAGATGGTATACAATTTGATTGAATGAATAATTTCAGAAGCGGAGCGCGTTATGTTGACGATAGAATTAAATAATCACAGCATTAACTGTCATATCCAATACGGCAAACGCAAGAAAGTGTCCATCACGATGGACTTGCCTTATATGGTAACAATCAAAGCACCCAATGGTACCAGTGAAGACATGATCCGGCAACTTGTAGAGCAGCACGGGGATGTGATTTTGAAGAAATCCGCTCTGATGCAGCGGGCGCTCGATGGTCCTCAAGCCAAGGAATACGAAGATGAGGGCAAGGGGAAGTTTCTGCTTTTTGGCAAGGAGCATGCACTGCATGACTTAATCCCTGTAGAGGGGCTGACAGAAGAAGAGCTGCGAGCGAATCTGAAGAGGTTTTATTTTGCCGAGTGTAAACGCAAGATTGGGGAGCGCATCGGACGTTATCAGCAAGAGTTGAAGGTGAAACCGAAGTCAGTAGAGATCGTAGATTCTCCCACCAAGTGGGGCAGTTGCAGCTGGGACAAAAAACTTACGTTCAATTACCGCTTGGCAATGGCGCCACTGGAAGTGATCGATTATGTCATCATTCATGAACTTTGCCATATTCACCACATGAATCATGATCGCTCCTTCTGGCGGCGGGTTGGCAGTATCATGCCGGATTACAAAACAAAAGAAGATTATCTGATGCGAAATGGTCGGGCCATGACGTTGTAATTCCAGACCCAAGCTTTCACTTGGACACGATAGATCCCTCTATTATTATTCTTAAAATCCGCGAAGGTCCCACTGTTTGCAGTGAGCGGCTTCGCGGATTTTTGTTGTGTCTGGATCAGGAGTGGGTTACTTGAACGCCGTATTGTTTGAAAAAATGAGTAACCGCATCCATGTCCATTCGGTCATTGAACAGATGCTCAGGATAATAGATGCCTGGAGCCATAGGCTTGTCCGTTGGCATCATCAGTATCTTCTCGGCTTGCACCGCAGCGCCGAGTGCAGTCATATGAGTTTGACCGAGTGGGTCAGAGACTGTCATCGTTCGTTTAACGTCGTTTCCTTTTGCATCCATCCCTTTCAATTGAATGACCAGATGATGTGCACTCCCGGTTCCCGGATTATAGAGCAATTTCCGCCGGAATGGCTGGAAACGTTCACCACTGATCATCTTCCACACTCCGGTTTTGACCAATCCGGCGAGTGCATAGGTAGATACTTTACTATCGAATGAAATACGGAAACTGGCGGAATCGATATGGCTGGTATGAGGCAAAGTAACGTGATCGGGTGTATCCAATCTGTAACATGGGGTCGTGTACCCGTTCGGAAAATGTACTTTAACCGGATCTGTCATGGGATAGACAAGCCGGTTCATGTTGGATTCGGTCACCTGAAAGGGAATACTCATCCGATCCATAAAAGCTGCTGAGTCAGGCCCGGCTTTATCTCGCAGCGAGTACAGGGCATGAATGTTTACTTCGACATGTTGCAGAGTGTTAGAAAGTATCATGGCAAATAAAGAAGCTGTTCCTGCCATCCATCCAGAGGATAGCACTACAGGGGCATGAAGTTCCTCCTGTTCTACTGTACGGATCGCTTGATTGAACACCTCCGTCCAGCGTGTTACATCGATAAGTGGAATTTTTCTCCGCACAGCCGATACCAGTAGCCGATCATCCAGATCGTTCACTGCATTAATGATTAACGATATATTCTCTCCTGCGTGAATCAGTGGATCGTCTGCATTGGTATCAACAACAATCGTTTGGACACGATTGGATGGAAAAGGTGCTGCTTTACCCGCAGAACGACCTCCCAATACCAATTCCAGATCAGGATGCCTGTCATGCAAAATGCGGGCAAGCTGTGCACCTACAGCACCATAACCTCCAGCGATAAGAACTCTTTTTCTATTCATTCGATAAACCTCCGTTGATATGTTTATGTGCTTATACGTTTAAACTATTGAACATAATAGAGTGAAGAAAAGGAATGCAGTACACCAGCGCGGTATGCGCTAGCTCTGACATTCCACTTCCACGAGATGAACGAGCTGTTTGAGTATTGCGATCGCATCGTTGAACTCCAGTTTGTAATACATCTCCGTACCTTTTTTCTGAACCGATAACAGCCCGGATTGACGCAATATTTTCAAGTGATGAGAGACCGTAGGGCGTGACATGGGAATATGCTCTGCAATCTGGGATACGTTCATGCTCTCTTGATCAATGAGCAGCGATATGATTCGCTGGCGAACGGGGTCTCCCAAACCTTGAAGATAAGGACTTAGATTCTCGAAAATATCAATAACTTTTTGGTTACCCATCGATTCGTTCATGGCTCACTCCGTTATAATGTTTAATTGTTTAAACGTATTATAATGCTTAGTTCACTTAAAAATCAAATTTAACATTCCAAGTTGCAGGAAAATAGCTGTTCCGCTTGTCCATTTGAAGTACAATAAGAGCAAATATGCCCGTACCACGAATCCATTGATGTATCCGTGGTGGAAGGAGTCCAAGATGGCTGAGAGTAACCATTATTCGGTGCTGGTAGATGAATATATCTCGGAGTTTACACCTGATGTACAGGTGAGATTACAAGCGTTAAGACAGATTATTCGCGAGTCGGCTCCGAACGCCGAAGAGAAGATCAGTTACAAGATGCCTACGTATGCACAGCATGGGAATCTGGTTCATTTTGCCGCATACCAGCATCATATTGGGTTTTACCCTGCTCCGAGTGGGATTCTGGCATTCAAGGAGGAACTCTCTAAATACAAAGGGGCCAAGGGATCTGTCCAGTTTCCGCTGGACCAACCATTGCCGGAGGATCTGATCCGCCGGATTGTGGAGTATCGGGTGAAAGAAAATGTGGAGATCGCGCTGGAAAAGAAACGCAAAATTAAAAAGGACGAGAAGTGATCTTCAACAATTAGCTAATACCCTACCCTATACTTTCAAAAGAATGGACATATAGACCGTTACCTTAATCAAAGGGACGGTCTTTTCTGTCTGCATACGCATGCCGATCAGTACCGATTGCAAGCGTTACTCCCTTTCAGCGATTTTTCAGCCAGAGCCATTATAATACTCACGGAATCCTGTAATGGAAAAGGAGTTTTGGCATGTCTAAGATGCTGCATAAGTCGTTTTATCTCATTTTGCTCGTGTTTGTTGCTGTGTTTATTGCTTCGTCCTTGGTGGTTCGGGCCCAGTACAACTACGCCTTGTATGGGGACAATCCCATTTTGGGCATGCAGCAGTGGAGTATTTTTCTCCCGGTCATTCTTTTGCTTCTTGGTTCAGGTGTCGGGTTATATGCGCTGTGTCTGAAACTGAACAAATACAGTCCGAAAGTTGTCATTCCAATCGTGCTGTTATGTTCTCTGACCCTTCAGATCATCATCATTTTCGTATTTCCGAGAGTACCTACCGATGATTCGCAGACCGTTCTTTCACTGGCGATGAACATGCTGTATAACCAAGACTACTCTTCGTTTGAAACGGGTGGTTATCTGCACATGTTCCCGTTCAACTACTCGATCGTATTGTACCTTAAGACGTTGCTATATCTGTTTCCCGATAACTACCTGGTCATCAAACTATTTAATATTTTGTTTTCAACATTAACGACTTTAATGATTTATCTTATTTATAAACAAGTGAATGACAGATCCACGGAACGTGATTACGGTGTGTTGATCTTTGCAGCAACGTACCTGCCTGCCTTGTTCCTGAACAACCTGATCTATAACGATGTGATTGCCACAGCATTTCTGACATCTTGTCTTTACTTTATCATTCGTTTTGTGCGTGAAAAGTCTTGGAAAACAATCATCCTTGCCGCCATTTTTCTCGCGATGGGCAATTACTTTCGAAGCATCGGCGTTATCTTGTTAATCGCAGCTATCATATATATCCTGCTGAATATGCGGAGCATCGGAGTGAAGAAAGTTGTCATTTCCATCGGTGTGCTGGCTATGTTGTTTAATGTACCAACCTGGACTCAGAATGCGGTTCTTCAATCTTCCGGTGCTGTGAGCGAACCTGTTGGAGAGAATGCCGCGCCAGTCTATATGTGGCTGAATATGGGGATTAATCTGGAGCGCTTTGGTTTCTGGGACAATATGGAGAGTTATCAGATCTATCAGAGGCAGGCCAACTACAATAAGGCCGAGAGCGCAGCATTGTTCAAACAGGAGATTGGCAGCAAGCTGTCCGAAGCAAGTGCGAGTGACTTGGTGCAGATGTATTACAAAAAGATCATATGGACCTGGACCGAAGGGACATACCAGATGGACCGATACGGAATCGGCAATGAAAGTTCCATCGGTGCCGGAAGAGGAAGGGGAGGCGGAATCGCAGGGTCCTATAGTTATACCAATGCGGTAACAGAACTGTTGCAGGGGGATTCGGCTTATCGTACGGGGTTACTGTGGATCGTATATGTGATGAATTTCCTGATGTACTGTTTTATCCTCATCCGGTTGGTCGGTGGAATTCGTCGTAAAAGGTATGACGAAGTTTCATTGATTCTGGTCATTCTCGGATTCATCGGATTTTATATTCTCTGGGAGATTAAGTCCAGATACATCTACCCGGTATATCCGCTGTTGGTTGTGCTGTCCTATATGGGGTTCAAAGACACGTATGACTTCATATTCCATCGTAAAGGTACCTTGGAGCAATATTCCCTGAGAAAAAGGTGATCATATGCGAAAAAAACAATATTTCACATCGGTTACGCTATTCCTGTTGCTAGGATGCATGGTTATGCTGACGGCTTGCGATGTTATAACCGCCCAGAATATTACCAACACTGGTTCTGTGCAAGGTATGAACGGGTTTGGCATGCCAAATGGTGGCGGTCTGGGCATGAACGGTGGAACATCGAGAGGTGGAAGGGGAACCCCGGGCATGAATAATCGAACAGGCAGTCCCGACATGACGCAAAGGATGATGAATGCCGACATTACGGGTAGAGTCATCTCCGTGAATGGAAACACAGTTACGCTGGCGTTACTTGAGGTGCAGGCCAACTCATCCCCAAGCATGGAATGGAAGGATACCGGAATGGAGATGAAATTGAATATAGGCGATGATGTTGATATCACTGAAGGCATGGGAACGCCTCGTTCGGGCAATTCCAACCCAAGTGCAAATTCGTCCATTCAAGTGTCTGATCTTCAAGAAGAAAACATCGTGATGGTGTGGTATACGGACAACACCGAGACGGTGGAACGGATGATGGTTGTCCAGTAAAAGATGATGGAGTTATCGTCATTTTGTAATTGCTTACATTTGGCCTATGGGTTATTATGGAAACAGCTGTTTTTTGAAGGGAGTGAGCGTCATGAAACGACGGTCTAAGATGGTATGTTCGATCACTACAAATAAGGTAAGAATGAACTGAATAATTTGGGCAGATCATTCAGATACAGTGTGGGACACTTCCGGTTTTCCAGTCGATCTGAGATCTGCTGATATATAGGGATATAACTGCTCATTTTTTTCTGGCGTATGCGAGGTTTATTTGCTTGTGCAAATTTCTCATACACTCAGAATTTTTAAAAGCCGCAGGCATAGCCTGCGGCTTTTTGCGCGCAAAAATAGGCATTCGTGTGATATAAACGATCCACAAAAAAACGATCAAAAAGGAGAAATGCCCATGTTAACATTAAAACATTTATTTCAAAATAACGACCTTGCCGAGATGATTCTGAAGAATTGGAGTTATGATCCCGAATCGCTGGACATGTTTCAGTATTATCGCATCTCCTCCAATGCGGTGTATCCGTTTAGAGATCAGGGGGAAGTCCGATTGCTTCGATTTGCCCCGGTAGAGGAAAAAAATCAAATCAACCTTAGTGCTGAACTGGAGTTCCTCCGTTTTCTTCGAACGAATCATTATGGAGCCATGGAGGCTGTACCTTCTCATTTAGGGACAGCACTTGTAGAGGCTCACACCCCATGGGGAACATACTACGCTTCCGTATTCAAGCGAGTCCCCGGATCGCAGTTAGGGAGCATTCAACTGAATGACTCTATCCTGTACAGCTATGGTCAGGCATTGGGTGAGCTGCACCAGCTATCGCGTATATTCAAGCCTGAGCAGGAGGAGAAGCGGCGCTGGACCTATACAGATGTTTTGGATTGGATGCAGAAGATTTTGGAGGATTTTCCTGCGGAGACGGCTGCTCTGAACGAGGTAGAGCTTCTCCGAACGTATTTTGCAGCATGGCCGATAAACAAGCAAAATTTCGGGCTTATCCACTACGATTTTGAACCGGACAATGTCTTCTATGACGAAAAAAACCAGTCTTGTTATGCCATTGATTTCGATGACTCGATGTATCACTGGTACGCAATGGACGTGGAACAGAGTCTGGATAGTTTACGTGAGGAGATCGAGCCTGAACAATGGGAGCAGAAGAAACAATTGTTCCTGAACGGATACTGGTCCGAGACAGGAGAACGTTATGATCTGGAGAGTATGTTCCCCGCTTGTCGCCGTTTCGCCAACTTGTACGGCTATTTGCGTATGCTTCGATCTGTTGCAGAGCAGTGGTCACATGAGCCGGAGTGGATGAGCGGACTAAGAGCAAGATTGAGTCGGAAGATGACAGAACAGGCAGAGCAATTCGGAAAGGTAGTCAACAGCTAAGGTGTTCCAATTCATCCCAGGATAATCAAGATCCATGAGCACTGAATTTTGGAAACATTCACGTAAATCCGGTCCCGCGGTCAGATGCAGATTCTGGATCTATCACGGGACTTTTCAGTTTGTACGAACTTTACCGAATAATGGAACGGAGGTGGATAACTTGTAGAAAGATTGGTTGGGATTTTCATTATTTTCATATGGAATGGGTGATATTGATGTCGGAATATCTACATTTTTGTTAAAAAAACAAATAAAATAGTTATTGATTAAATATGGGTGGAATGATAAGTTGTAATTAACTTATTTTAGGATAAATTATATATAAAGGAGAATTAGATGGGAAATGTATGTGTTGATTTGCATCCTTTAACAGAGCATCAACGAAGAATATGGTACATGGAAATGTTATATCCAAAATCAGATGTATGGATGATTACATCCAAGATGAGCATACCGGAACCGATCGATTTTACCTTGCTAGAGCGGTCGATTAACAGGGTTCTGAAGAATAACGAACTGCTTCGAACTCGTATTGTACTGGATCAAGGTGAGAATAAACAATACATCCAACCTTATGAGTACAGATCACTCAAGCATATTCATGAAGATCCAGCCTTAACGGATGAGACATGGACGGAGTATGTGGATAACCATCCGATTCATGTACACAGTGAAGATCTATGTCAATTTTATACGTATGAGGGTCCTGGACAATACGGATACATCATTCAGATTCACCATATTATCTGTGATGGTCTGGGATTATTCCAGTTGACCGATGAGATTACGGCAACCTATCATGCCGAATTGAAAGATGATAATGCAAATAGAATGGAAACTACGATTCACGATTATGAATACTATATCAATAGTGAACAACAATATCTCGCTTCCAAACGCTATGCGAAAGATCAGGCCTTTTGGAGAGAGAAGTTTCATACGATTCCCGCATTTATGGAATTGAAAGCGCATAATCCCCTTCTAACTCACACCGCAGCCAGAAGAAAAACGATGAATATGGATCACTCCATGTATGTACGTTTGAAAGATTTCTGTCGTCAGAAGAATGTCAGCGTATTCACCTTTTTTCTCTCAACTCTAGCTATTCTGCTGAATAAACTCACTCACCAAACCGATTTGGTCGTTGGAACCAACTACGCGAACCGCACGAGTAAAACAGATAAAGACATGATTGGCATGTTTGTCACCACCATACCTGTCAGGATCGGGGTAGAACCCTCTGAAACCGTGTTAACCTTGCTGCAACGTATTTCCAATGAACAGAAAGAAATATTGCGTCATCAGAAATATCCGTATAATCAGCTGATCCGTGATCTAAGAGAGTCGCTCTCACTACCGGAACTGAACAGACTGTTCGGTATATCACTGGTCTATCGTCCAGAACGCTTTGACAAGATGCAAGGACATGATGTCTATATGGACAACAAGTTTAACGGACATGAGACGAATGATCTGCTTATCAACATTATTGAAAAAATCAATGAGGATCGTATCATATTTCAGATGGATTATCGGACCCAATTGTTCAGTGAACCGTTCATGGACAAGCTGTTCGATCAGTTTCTTACGGTCACGGAAGCCGTTCTGGAGCATTCTGAACAAAGAATTGAACAGATCAGCATTGTAAGCGAAGCCGATAAACAATCGATGCTTATCGAGTTTAATGATACCGAGGCGTCTTATCCTAGCGACAAAACGGTCATTCAGTTGTTTGAAGAACAGGCAGCTGCTACCCCTGAACATACAGCACTTATCCTGGGGGATAAGGAGATGAACTATGAACAATTGAATGCCAGAGCTAACGGCTTGGCTACGACACTGATCAGCAGAGGAATCAAGCAGCGAGAACTGGTAGGCATTATTGCAACCCACAGTATGGAGATGGTTATCGCGATTCTGGCTGTTATGAAAGCCGGGTGCGCTTATATTCCGATTGACCCCGAGTATCCTGATGAACGAATTCAGCATATTTTGAAAGATTCTCAGATAAGGTTTGTCCTGGTTAATCAGCGTATCGATTTGTCGGACAGTCTAGAAATCATTCATATCCGTGAAGATAATGATGGGCATTTACCAGCAGGTAATCTGAACTTGACCATAGATATGAAGGATCTGGCTTATGTCATCTACACATCAGGGTCAACTGGAGCACCGAAGGGTGTATTGGTGGAGCATAGGGGATTGACGAACTATATATGGTGGGCGAGTCAGACCTATGTTACTGACGGTAAAACGACTTTTTCCCTGTATTCATCCATCGCTTTTGACCTGACTATCACATCCATCTTTACGCCGTTGATTACGGGTAACACGATGATTATCTATAACTCGTCTCATAACAAAGCGTTGATTGCGGATGTTGTTCTGGATCCGCGAGTAGATCTGGTCAAGCTGACTCCAGCACATCTGCAATTGATTCAGGACATGAACATTATGGACAGATCCAATGTTCGAACATTTATTGTAGGTGGCGATAATTTGAGTACTTCGCTGGCTGCAAATATTACTCGGCAAAGTAAGCATGAGGTTACCATTTTCAATGAATATGGACCGACAGAGACAGTGGTGGGCTGTATGATCTATGCCTACGATCCTCATGTTGATCAAACGGAGTATGTGCCTATCGGCAAGCCTATTCAGAACACATCCATATATGTGTTTGATCAATCACTGCAATATGTTCCTGTTGGTGTTCAGGGTGAATTATTGGTTGGGGGAGACGGCGTGACCAGAGGTTATCTGAACCAACCCGAGTTGACGGGCAGAAAATACGTCGAACACCCGGATCGTCCAGGCGAGCGCTTGTACCGGACTGGGGATCTATGCCGGTTAAGAGAAGACGGTCAGATGGAATATCTCGGAAGAATGGACGATCAAGTGAAGATTCGCGGGTATCGAATTGAACTGGGTGAGGTCAAGGCAGCTTTTTTGAAAATCAAAGGAGTTCGGGATGTTGCTGTAAGCGTTAAGAAGGATCAGCAATCCCGTCAGTTATGTACTCATTACGTCAGTGAAGCATATGTAACCCGGAGGATGATTCGAGATACCTTGGCATCTCTGCTGCCGGAGTATATGGTTCCCACACATCTGATCAAGGTGTCTTCCATTCCACTTACGATTAACGGCAAGATTGATTACTTGGCGTTATCGATAGAGAAGCCACAATCGGATGAAGACAATGTGTATGTGGCGCCGAGTTCAAGCATGGAACAGACGATATCTGCCATCTGGTCTGAGATTCTTGGCCTGGACAAGGTGGGGGTGACGGACCATTTCTACGAACGGGGTGGTGATTCACTGAAGTTGATTCAGATCTATACCCGACTTTCCGAGATAGGTTTTGAGTTTTCGATTAACGATATGTTTAATTTCCCTACAATCCAAGCCTTAAGTTCACATCTGGAACAGGTCATGGAAGGAAAGGAAGGCATGATAAGCATGGAACACAAGACAATAAAGAGATCCAAAGTGGATGTATTGAACGGAATTATGGACAAGCCGATCTTCCTTTCAACAGAGATTGCGAGCGTTGATCCGGATCTCAAAGGTGTGATGTCATTCAATCAGGAATCCCTGTGGCTGGTTGAACAGTTCGAAGGAAAGAGCACCAAGTATAACATTCCCGGACATGTCATTTTCGAAGGCGCATTCTCGGAAGAGGCATACGTCTATGCATTGAATCAGATCCTACAGCGGCATGATGTATTGAGAACGTATTTTGTTGTAGAGAACAATACACCTGTGCAGCGAATCAGACCTTACGAGCCTTTTGGCATAGAGGTCCAGTATACGCTGAGGGATGACTCCCAAGCTAGTCTGAAGCGTGTGATTGAAGAAGAATCCAAACACCAATTCAACCTGGAAACCGGGCCGATGTATTATTTTGGATTGTATCAGATCCATGCACAACAATATTTTGCCTATTTTAATTTTCATCACATTATCTTCGATGGTTGGTCGCAGGATATCCTGATGGCTGAACTGGGGTCATACTATAATGCTTATCTGAGGGGAGAAAGTGCAGCAATAGAGCATTTGAGTATTCAATATTCCGACTATTCACATTGGCAAAAAGGTAAATGGATGACTGAAGAATTTCCGACAGTTCTGGATTATTGGCGCAACCAGTTGGGAAGTACCGTCAACCGATCGGTAAAAGTATTGCCTTATGACCGGGAGCCTTCAGTGAACAACGTGGATACCGGAGATATACTGCTCGCAGAAATTCCGATACAAACCATTGAAATGATCAAAAAGGCCGGTATGAAAAACAATGCCAGTCTGTACATCACCATGCTCACCGCCTACAAAATGTTGCTGTACTTTTACTCGGGTGAAATCGAGATCGTCGTAGGAACACCCGTCGCAAACCGGAATCGTGCAGAAGTGCAGAAGTTGATCGGATATTTCTCCAACAGCCTTGCCTTGAAGACGGTCATGGACCCGGAACAGTCCGTAAATGCCCAGATTATTTCGGTTAGAAATACGGTATTTGAAGCGTTTGATCATCAGGAGATGCCTTTCGGCAAGCTGATTGAACTGCTGAACCCGGATCGTGCTTCGGGGCTCACCCCGTTCTTCCAGACGTGGTTTGTACTTGATGTCAAAAATACGTACAACATCGAAGGACTAAATATTGCTCAGAATGAAATTTTGTGGGGCCACAGCGGCAAGAGCAAGTGGGATCTGACATTAAATCTTATCGAAGCTGATCATGTAATGAATGTAGTGGTGGAATACAAAACAGAGTTGTTCGGCAAATCCACCATGAAGAGATTCCTGCATGATTATATGGCAGTAGTAGAGCTGATTGCAGCTGATTCCTCCCGGAGTCTTCAAGCTGTTCGTCATGATTGGGAGGTGATGGCCCACGAGTACAAGATGGTGTTGCTGAATAGCAGTAAGAGCAAAAGGAAATTTAACAAAATTAAATCCTAGGAGGATTAACGATGAAGAAGAAATTTGATAAAGGCGCGCAGATGGTCATCCAGAAAGAAATTGTGAAGCAATCGTTTCTGGAGGAAGGTCAGGAACTGCCGTTGGTAATCAAACCCAATGTAGCCGGTCTGGATCTGAATCAATGGTATCTCAACAATAAGGATACGGTAGAAGAGAAAATTTTGGAATATGGTGGCGTGCTGTTCAGAGGTTTTGATACTACCACACCAGAGAGCTTTTATGGGTTCATCGATGTAAGCTGCCCCGAACCGCTCAGTTATAAGGAAGGAGCGACACCGAGAACCCAAGTACAGGGCAAGGTGTATACGTCAACGGAATTTCCGAACGAGGAGACTATTGCACCGCATAATGAATTGTCCTATGTCATGACATGGCCCAAAAAAATCTGGTTTTCCAGTATTGTTGTTGCTGATGAAGGAGGAGAAACACCTATTGTGGATGTACGGAAAGTATATAACCTCATTGATCCGGACATTCGGGATGTTTTTGCAGAGAAAGGCTGGATGTTGGTTCGAAACTATGGAACCGGATTCGGACAGACCTGGCAGTATGTTTTCCACACAGAGTCCAAGGATGAGGTCGAGCAATATTGCCTGGACAACAACATGACTTGCCAATGGAATGAGGATGGAACATTGACAACGAAGCAGGTGAGACCGGCTATTACGATCCACCCGGATACCAATGAGAACCTGTGGTTTAATCATATTGCCTTCTGGCATAGCAGTAGCCTGAACGAGGAAGTTCGCAACTTGATGCTCGAAGAATTCGGAGAGAGTGGCTTGCCATACCAGACGTACTATGGAGACGGAACTTCAATTGATGCTGATGTGGCTGCACATATTCGTCAGGCTTATGCGGATGCCACGATCGCCTTTCCATGGCAAGCGGGAGATATTCTTATGCTGGACAATATGCTGGTGGCGCATGCACGGAACCCGTACCAGGGAGATCGGAAAGTACTCGTAGCCATGGGAGAACCGGTGAGTCGTTAAGCCTCAATTGCGACTTAAGGATAACAGCGTTCGGAAGGTTATTCTGTCATCGAAGTGGCAAGTGTAATATTCTTTAGTTCACTTCATATAGAACTGAAAATACATTAGAAATGCAGGAGGATTGAACATGGAAAATGTAATGCTGGGTTATCCCCTTTCACCACAACAGAAACGACTGCATGAACTGAATAATAACGGATTAAGATCACGCGTCCCAAGTGTAATTGCTGTTAACATCAAAGGTGAGTGCTCGAATGGTCAGATTGAATTAGCCGTGAAGAGAATAGCCGAGAAATACAGCACACTCCGCACCTCCATAGAAGCCGATCCCAATTATGGGGTCCATCTTCAGAAAGTAGATTCGGAGACCAGAAGCCGATTCCGTACTGCATATTCAGATGAACCGATTCAGGATCAGGATCTCCAAGGGCTGATCCGAAAGGAGTTGGACACATGGACAGGTGATTATTCACTGGAAGCCATTAACGTGGATCTGTCCGAACGTTCCAAACTGTTGATTCTCGCTTTTGATCCACAGTTCTCGGATATTGAACCTGCCGTTATTCTTGAAGACTTGTCTCAATTCATTGCGGCCGAGGTAGACCCTGAACTTTTGGAAGAAGAGGTACCGTATTATGCTGTATCCGAGTGGTTGAATGACCTGTTGACCAATGATGAGCACGCGGAGGAAAGAAGTTTTTGGAACAATAAACGGTTTGATCATGTTGATAAACAATTGTCCATGGTATCCGGTAGCGGAACCACGAGTATTACGATGGCAAGTTTCCCTGTGGCAGGGTCACCAGAATTGTGGGCTGAACTTGAGAAGGTAGCAGAGAAAACTGGAAGTACAATAGATAACGTTGCGCTCGCCTGCTGGAATTTGACTTTGCATCTGCTGGGCGAGGATAAGGACCTAACGGTTGGCGTACATACGCGTGGCCGACAAGATGAGGATTTGGAGAAGGTTGTCGGTGCATTGAATCGATACGTACCTCTGTACTCGGGCTTGAAAGAGGACGACACGCTGGCTCAGTTTTTCCAAAGAACGACGAGTGAAGCGAAAGATAGTGCGGAATATGCAGATTATTTTGACTTCAAAATGTTTAGCAAATCGGATTCGAGTCAATCTGTGTTCTCCTATGGATTCGAGAGTCGGGATGCATCATCCGTGGTGGAATCGGGTGGTTACACATTCCGGATTGTGTATCAGTCGGAACAGATTGAACCGGTTCACCTTGGACTCAATATCCAGCAATACCCTGAACGTAGAGATATCGTTCTTCGATATAACAAGGAAAAGTACACTCCGACAGAGATTGGCTACGTAGCAGATATATTCACACATATTTGCAACAAGGCCTATGTCAATCTGGATGAACCCGTATCGTCCAACATCATCCCTGATCATCTGACATTTACATTGCAATCGATTCTTCAAGGAGAAGTTCGGGAATACGCAACTTCTACATTGATAGAGATGCTGGACGAGCAAGCCTCGAAGACACCAGATCAGATTGCGATTGTGTCTGGTAAAACACTGCTTACGTTCCGGGAGATCCATGAGAAGTCCAAACAGCTTGCCCATTATCTGCATCGGACAAGAAGTGTCGGGCATGGAGATGTAGTCGGGGTAAGCGTGGAGAGATCTCCTGAGCTGGTCATAGCCCTTGTGTCTGTGCTTCGGGTGGGGGCAGCTTATGTACCACTTGATCCGGATTATCCGAATGAGCGATTGTCCTATATCTGTGAGAATGCCCACATTGAAACGGTGCTGTTGTTGAATAAAAACAATGAACGGCTCAATTCCCTTTTTGCCAATCCTGTATTTCTTGAAGAAGAAGGCGAGGCCATTGCGACCGAGCCCACAGACGCACCGGCAATCGGAGTAGATGCCAGAGACATCGCCTATATCCTCTATACTTCCGGTTCCACAGGCA
Source organism: Paenibacillus sp. FSL K6-4396 (assembly GCF_038002525.1). Lineage (NCBI taxonomy): Bacteria > Bacillati > Bacillota > Bacilli > Caryophanales > Paenibacillaceae > Paenibacillus > Paenibacillus sp. FSL K6-4396. The sequence goes on from NZ_JBBOCR010000001.1 coordinate 928,368, forward strand.
GACCCAAAGGGGTCAAAGTGTCACATCAGGCCATCAGCAACCATATGCATTGGATGAACAATGAATTTCCACTGAGCAGGGAAGACGCTGTATTGCAGAAAACATCAATTAATTTCGATGCATCAGTATGGGAATTCTATGCACCGCTCACTACGGGCGCAAGGCTGGTTCTTGCTGAGCCGGACAAGCATGCTGATCCCGACTATCTGCTCGATATTATTCATAAGGAACGAATCACGACGTTACAGGTTGTACCTACCATGCTTCAGGCTTTGGTGGAAAAAGAAGCGCTCTCTTCAGCACCGTTAAAAAGGGTGTTCAGCGGCGGAGAGAGACTGGGAATTCCACTCCAGAAGGCTTTCTTCGATAGATCCAACGCTCAGTTGATTAACTTGTACGGCCCAACTGAGGCGAGTATCGATACGACGTATCATATCTGTGACAGGGATAACGTTCATGAAACGATCGGCAGACCCATTCATAATACGAATCTGCTCGTGCTCGACTCGAACCTGAATCTTGTCCCGCCAGGTGTTGCCGGAGAGTTATATATCAGCGGGAAGGGCCTGGCAGATGGATATGTGGATGAACATCTTAATGATCTGGCTTTCCTGACACATGCTTATACGCCGGACAAGGTGATGTACAAAACCGGCGACAGAGTGCGTTATTTCCCTGATGGTCATATCGAATACATTGGCAGGGTTGACCGGCAGGTGAAGTTAAGAGGGTATCGGATCGAACTCGGCGAGATCGAGAAGGTTCTAAATGAACACCCTCATGTGCGACTTGCAGCGGCGAAGTTGCAAGAGAAGACTGAACCATTGCTGGCTGCCTATGTAGAACTGGATACCGATGGAGAGATTCAGGATGTCAAACAGTGGATTTCATCCGCACTTCCCGAATATATGATTCCGAACGTCATCCAGGTACTGGAGCATTTACCGCTGCTGAGCAATGGGAAAATTGATTATCACGCCCTGCCGGATGTGGATATGAGTTCCGGGGCGGAATATGCCGCACCAACGACAAGCGTTGAGCAGATTGTTGCCCAGATCTGGAGAGCGGTATTGAAGCGGGAGCAGATTAGTATTGATGAGAACTTCTTTGCACTCGGAGGGCATTCGCTTATCGCAACGCAGGTCATCTCTGGAATCAGACAACAGGTAGGTGTTAATCTGCCGCTACGTAAAATATTTGATGCGCCTACCATTCGTGAATTGTCCGAAGTGATTGAGAATCTGTTGTTGGAAGCGAATGGATATTCTGCGGAGGGTAATTAAGTGAAAAAATCAGGTGCAGTAATAAACAAAAGCGAACTGATTGATCGAATATTAAGTCAGATGAATGTGACCAATACAGTACAGCGCACTTCTCGTGACATAAATCGCTTTCCGCTATCTTTTGCTCAGAAGAGGTTGTGGCTTCAGCAGCAGATTGAGCCAGCAAGTACGGCTTATAACATGGTTTTTGCCAATGAGATTATGGGAGAGTTCGATAAGTCTGCATTCGAACAAGCTATCGGACTGCTGGTGGAGAGGCAAGAGGCATTACAAGTTCGGATGGATGCCGAGGAAGGCATACCTTATCAATATATTCAGGAAGACCAACCGGATTATGAATGGGTTGATATATCAATGTATCCGGGCGATCAGGCTGAAAGGCAGATTGTAGATGGAATTGAAAGGGCCGATGGCCCTTTTGATTTTACCCGGGATAGATTATGCAGATTCAAAGTATTTAAGCTGAACGATCACCGCCACATTTTTGTTCTGATGATGCATCATATCATCTCGGATGGTCAGTCGATCGAGATCATACGAAGAGACCTGTTATCTTATTATGAACATTTCCGCGGAGTAGGCCCTTTGCCGACATATGACGCATCCGCGACCCAATATATAGATTACGCAGTATGGCAGAATCAATTACTGGAAAGTAAGGAGTTTGCTAATCAGAAGAGGTACTGGATCGATCAACTGAAGGGGCACTCCTATACGCTCAATTTGCCATATGACCATGAACGTCCACAGAAACGGAGTGAAGAGGGGATATCAATATACTTCACGATTCCGGCACCTCTTACCAGCAGATTAAGAGAGATTTCGGAGAAGCATCATTCCACGTTATTTATGGTGATGTATACCTGTTTTGCGATTTTGTTACGCAAGTATTCGGGTGAAACGGATCTGATGATTGGTACACCTGTCTCCAATCGGCCACAGTCCGATCTGGAGAAGATCGTGGGTTTCTTTGTTAATACACTGGTACTGCGAAGCCGTATCCATGATCAACAATCATTTCTGGAGCACCTGGACGCTTCCAAAAATACGATCCTTGATGCATTTGACCATCAGGATGTACCGATTGATCTATTGTTCGATGACCTGATCCAATCTAGAACCACAGGATATTCGCCATTGTTTCAGGTCATGTTCAGTCTGGGGAAAGCGGGCCATTTTGAACAGAAAGATCAACAGGCTGTGTTCAGGGAGATCAAGCTGAAGCAGATCAACACATCCAAATTCGACATGTCCCTGGATTTGACGGAAGATCAGGATGTGATTAAGGGTACGTTTGAATGTAGTCGGGATCTGTTCCACGTGAGTACGATCGAACGCTGGGCCAGTAATTTTATAGCGTTGCTTGAACATATTGTGGATTATCCAGGAAAGCCAATCGCAGAGGTTGAAGCCGTTAGTGATGAAGAACGACAGAAAGTTCTATATGAATGGAACGATACCGTAATGGATTACCCTGATCATCTCTGTGTACATCACCTGTTCGAAGCATCTGTAGCCCGAACCCCGGATCAAGTGGCTGTGGTATATGGGGAAGAACAATTAACTTATCGTGATTTGGACCGCCAAGCGAATCAATTGGCTCATCTTCTGATCGAAAAGGGAATCGGACCTGACAAGGCGGTAGCCATTGGCATAGAACGTTCGCTGCATTTGCCCATTGCCCTTCTAGCCGTGTTAAAAGCGGGAGGAGCTATCGTGCCTCTGGATCTGGATGCACCTGTCGAGCGTAACCGTCACATGTTAACAGACTCGGAAGCGTCGATCTGTCTCATCAATACGAATGCGTTGCCGATTCCCGAGGATGTTGCCCTTCTGATCGACGTATCTCAGCCTGAAACATATACGGACAAGCCGATGACAGTTCCACAGTCACAAGTAGGGCCTGATCATTTGGTAGCTATTTATTATACGTCAGGCACTACAGGGAAACCGAAGGGGGTATCTGTGCTGCACCAGGGGTGGGTGAACCGGATCTGCTGGATGCAGCATCAATTCAAGCTGGAATCCCATGAAACGGTACTTCAAAAAACAACCCTGACCTTTGATGATGTCGGTCTTGAATACTTCTGGACATGGATGGCAGGGGCAAGGGTTGCCTTGTTGGAGCCAGGATTCCATCGTGATCCGTATGCGATTATTCAAGCTTTGAAGCAATATGAAGTGGCCATCGTCTTTTTTGTTCCGAGTATGTTGAAAATGATTTTGGAGCGAATTGGTGGGGCGGATCTGGAGCAGTTAGCGTCATTACGGGAAGTATTCTCTAGTGGAGAGGCATTAAAGCCCGAGATGGTTGCAGCGTTCCACAACCATCTTCCCAAGCGTAATCTGCATAACAGTTACGGGGTAACCGAGGTTTCCATTGATTCGACCATTCATATGAATGTGCAAGTAAAAGGTCGCCGTGCTCGAAGAAATATATCCATTGGTCGTCCAATCGGGAACAATTTCATCTACGTTTTGGATGAAATACAGAATCCGGTGCCCATCGGGGTTCAGGGCCATTTGTATATTGGTGGTGTTGGGCTGGCGAGGGGGTACTATGGAGATCCCGTGAAGACCGGACAGGCTTTCTTCGTGAACCCGTTTACGGATGGAAGGATATACAGGACGGGTGACATTGCTTATTACGACGCCACTGGCAAATTATATATTGTCGGTCGAATAGACAATCAATTGAAGATCAGAGGCATGCGTGTAGAGTTGGGGGAAATCACCGATGTAATCTCCAGACACGCTGATATTCAGGAGTGTGCGATGCTGGCTGAGCGATGGGGAGAAGATGAAGAACTTTCACTGAGTGCCTATATACAGCTGACTCCATCTTCTAAGATTCTCAGTACGGACCTTCGCAACTTCTGCCGAACCCTGCTGCCAAGTCACATGATTCCCTCACGTTTCATTACGATTGATCATATTCCGCTGAACAGTAACGGTAAGTTGGACAAGGCGGCGCTGAAGCAGCTGGATCGTGGCACATTGAAGGATTATATTGCTGCCCCGCAGGATGAGCTGGAAGAAAAGGTCATGCAGATCTTCATGGATATCCTTGGTGTGGATACCGTGCATCTTCATGAAAGCTTTTTCGATCAGGGTGGCCATTCAATCAAAGCGGTCCGTTTAATGGATGTTCTGAACAGAACATTTCATACCGAGCTATCCGTGATCACTCTGTTTGATTACTCCACCGTGACCGAGATTGCACATATCATTCGGGAGGGGAACCTTCCTCAAGACCAATCGTTTGTTGTGTTGAAAGAAGGCGGCCGTAAAGATGAAACCCCGCTGTTCCTCATTCCAACAGGTGGTGGCAATCTGATCAATTATTATGAGTTGGTTAGTCAACTGGAAGGATTGAATATTTACGGGTTTGTACCAAAAGGATATGAAAATGACGAAGAACCGCTCTATACCATCCAGGAGCTGGCTCACTATTATTATGGTGTTCTTACACGATTCAATCCGGTAGGCCCGTACCGATTACTGGGTTGGTCCTTTGGTGGCAATGTGGCATTTGAGATGGCACGGATCATTGAAGATGCGGGACAACAGCTGGAGTGGTTGATCATTCTGGATGCACCTGCCCGAAGCCATGAACGGGATGTTCGTCCAATAAATAAGATGGAGGCTCTTGCCGAATTAGCATACAACAACGGATATGAGTTCGAACCTAGCGGAGACTATGAGATTCAGTTAAAGGAAGTCATGAATCACTTCCCAGGTGAAAACACGCTTAGACATCTCAAAGTGCGTTTGGCCAATGAAGTGGCCTTTGATAACTACTATTCAGCAAAACCGATTCAGTCCGATATCCATCTATTGTATGCAACCGCTCAGGATGAACGAAGTCCTGTTCCGTTAACGGATGCACAAGTTTGGCATTCCAAGACGACAGGTATATGCACTTCAATTCCGATTCCAGGTCATCATGAGAACCTGATCGACTACAATCATGCCGTGAACGTGGCTCATTATATAAATCAAATGGTGAAGGGATGGAGCAAATGACTTTTGAAACGATAGAATCGAATGTGAGAAGTTATTGCAGACATTTTCCAGCCGTATTTGATAAAGCCAAGGATGATCAACTCTATACCGTGGACGGTCGTCCATATATTGATTTTTTTGCAGGTGCTGGTGCGCTTAACTATGGACATAACAATGAATATATCAAAAACGAAATTATGGCATACATCGGATCGGACCGAATTATGCATGGACTCGATATGTACACACAAGCGAAGCTTGATTTTATCGAATATTTCTCTGAATCGGTACTGAAGAAAAAAGGGATGGAATACAAGCTTCAATTCTGCGGCCCTACCGGGACTAATGCGGTAGAAGCTGCCTTGAAACTGGCACGCAAATATACGGGGCGTACGGGTGTGTTTTCTTTCATGGGTGGTTATCATGGCATGTCTCTGGGGAGTCTGGCCGTGACCAGTAATCGGGATAGCCGACAGGGTGCGGGCAGAGCATTGGACGGTGTAACCTTTATTCCGTATCCGAATGAACATAATCATTATTTTGATAGTGCTGCCTACATCGAATATATATTGGAAGACACCCACTCGGGTATTGAGAAGCCGGCTGCCATCATATTGGAGACGGTACAGGCAGAAGGTGGTATTTATGTTGCGGAGTCCTCGTGGTTGAAGAAAATCAGGGACATCTGTGATCGATACGATATTTTGTTAATATGCGATGACGTACAGGTAGGATGCGGCAGAACGGGTCCGTTTTTCTCCTATGAGCGAGCGGAGATACAACCTGATCTGGTCGTTCTCTCTAAATCCATTAGCGGATATGGATTGCCGATGTCCTTGTTGTTAATGAAACCTCATCTCGATATCTGGAACCCGGGCGAACATAATGGAACCTTTCGCGGGAACCAGTTGGCCTTCATCGCTGCCAAAGCAGCACTGGAATACAGGGAACAGGTGTCTCTGGAGGAGCAGGTGTATGCAAAAGAGACCAAGTTGAGGCAGGTATGGAATGAGGAGATATTGAAGCAGCACCCCAACATTGATATTCGGGGGATTGGTTTGATCTGGGGGCTAGATTTCTCCAAATTTGAACCGGATATTGCGGCAGAGGTACAGAAGGCTTGCTACGAGCGTGGACTTATTGTTGAGCGAGTAGGCAGACATGATAGCGTGGTTAAGATCATGCCTCCATTGAACATCTCCAATCACAATCTGCGAAAAGGAATCGACATTCTGAAGGAAAGCATTACTTCTGTTTTGACGTTGCAAGAGGTGAAGGTTGTACAAAAGATTTAACTTTCGAACAGAATAACAGATTGAACCAAGCGAAGCAGGAATGACTTCGCTTGTCTTCATTCTTCATAGCTGCATGAAAGAGATGTTGAATGAGATACAGGTTCGACGTAGGCGGAGGTGGACCATGGAGATTTTCAAAAACAAGAACTTCAGTTTGATGTTTTTTGGCAGAATCTTAACCAACATTGGAGATAGCTTATATGCGGTATCCGCCATGTGGCTGGTCTACAATCTGGGAGGCTCCTCATTTTATACTGGACTCGCGGGATTTTTGTCCATTTTGCCGAAGCTTATTCAACTGTTGTCCGGACCGATGATAGATCGGATCCCGATTCGAGGGATTCTGGTATACAGTCAATTAATTCAGGCCTTATTGTTATTAATTGTGCCTATTGCAGCGTACTATGATTTTCTGAGCGTCGGCTTGGTATTGGTGATCACCCCTATTTTGAATATATGTAATACCTGGGTGTACCCTGTTCAGATGTCAGCTCTGCCAAGAGTATTGGAGAAACACCAACTCACGCAGGGCAATTCCCTGTTCTCCATCGCTTATCAGGGGATTGATGTTGCTTGTAATGCTATCTCCGGGATGCTCATTGTTGCGCTGGGTGCGGTGTCTTTGTATTTTTGGAATGCCATCGGTTTCTTCATAGGTGCTTTATTATTCTCTCAATTGCGGATTGCTCCTTATATCATGGAATCGAAAATGAAGAAGGAACAGGGTACATATGATGAGACTACTGAACAGGCGAGTGGAAGTACACCGTCAGGAATGCGTTTGTTTTTAAGGAATTACACCGATGATATGGTGAGTGGAATCAGGCTGCTTACACAGACGGCATTGGCCAAGTTACTCTTTGGCATTATGGTAATTAATGCTGCAGGAGGAGCGACATTTAGTGTACTTCCCCTATATAGTGATCAGATCGGCGGAGCCAATATCTACGGGTTGATGCTGATGGCACAGGCGCTTGGCAGCGTCATAGGTGCAACATGTGCACCGTATCTCAGACTGGAAAATGTACGTTTGGGTCGATTGTATTCTGTGGCATACATCATATCAGGAATTGCCTGGATTGGGTGCATATTTACCCCGTGGAGCTGGCTGAGCATTCTGGTATATGGACTGGCCTGGGTTCCTGGCGGAGCCGTTAACGTCATCATTAATACCGTTGTGCAGAAGGGGGTACCGCAGCAATATTTGGGTTTGGTGTTCTCCGCGACGATGGCGTTAAGCGGCATAGCCATGCCAATCGGCAGTCTGATCGGTGGTACGTTGGGAGTCTGGCTACACAGTTCTACAGTCATCACTTTATCTGGAATTACCGTTGTTCTGGTAGGGGTATACTGGATGCTTGATCGCGTATCCCGCAACCTGCCTAAGACGGAGCATCTGGATGAAGGACATTTCAATTTCACACCACGCGGCGGCACGGCTCGCTCGAATACCGAAATGGGGGCTTAACGCTGACATAGCATAATGAGCCCGTCGTTTATCTCTAAATTTCATGTGTGAAAAAATAAAAAAATGGCACCTCCAGAAAGGCCATGAGGATAACGACTGGCTATCCCGTGCCTGTTCCATGAGGTGCCCTATTCAGGTTCATTCATGTTAAACCATGTTAAACGCCACCTGAGCAATGGAATATTGCAGGTTAATTGTTGTTACTCTGTATAATCACTTATCGCAGTTCGCCCCGCCTCTACACTAATCCAGTAGGCATAATCTTCGCGCACGTCCACATAGAGGTTAAGTTCCTTCGCATCAAGGTTACTTACCGTTAGTTTGAAATTGCCATAGGCATCTGTTGTAACCTGCTGCGTCTGGATGTGCTCTACAACAGGCGAAGGACCATGGATTTTAATTGGCATCGTCTGGTTGGCATACGTCGGGAACGTACCTTGAAGGACTAGTGTGTGATCGGCGGAATATACTGCTTTCATGGTCTGATCCGGTAGTCCGCCATTCTTTTCATTCTCGGTAGCTTCAGTGGCATTCTTCGGTCTGCTCCATAGTTCGAAGCCTTTTTCCTTCAGGTTCTGGAGAAAAACAACGGCCTCTGCCCGGGTCAAGGATTCTTGTCCCGCATAACCTTGCACCGTAGCTGCGGTTTTGCCTGAAGAGTATCCCATGTTCAACAGATACCGGATGGCATCGTCATCCTGAGTATAATTTTTACCGCCAAGCCCCGCCACGATTACGGCTACTTCTGTTCGGTTCAAGGCATGATTGCGCAGCTTCGGATTCTGTTTGCTGGCATCCAGTTTCAGATTCAACGCGGAAGCATAGGTATAATAACGATCACTCCAGATGTTTCCTTTGATAGCTTGTCCCTCTACAGCATCGATGCTCTGAATGACATGGGAATTCGCATACAGCTTGAACAACATGGAGAGGAATTCGGCTTCACTCACCTGATTGTTGGGTTTGAACGTTCCATCCTCGTATCCACTGACCATCTCCTGTTGAACGGCCCATTGAATGGCATCTTTTGCCCAATGTGTGCGGATATCAGTTAATTGGGGAATTCCCGTTACCGTAACAGAGACAACCGCTTCTTTCCCTTCAAAACGAATCCGAATTTCGGCTTTACCAGCCTGAAGTCCAATGATTTTACCATCCTTGATGGCGATGCGATCTGACGTCGTGGTGAAGGAGACGTTAGATTGTGGAACATAGGATGTTCCGTTATCATTCACGGCAGTGATCGAAGGCAGATCAATCTGTTCTCCAGTTCGAACGTTCAGGTTTGGTTGTCCTGGTGTTATACGAGTAAGAGTTGTATCTTGTACACCGTCCACATGGAAGAAACGCGTGGAGTATGAGATTTCCGCCGCTGTACCGTTCTTCTTTTGCAGACCTGTAATTTGAATGTTGAACGTATCGCCGTTTTTTAACAATTGCACATCGTCGGGACGGAAGATGATGGCGTAGCCATATCCATATCCACCTGTCTCTACATTGAAATAGGCTTGATTAAACCATTGTTTATCCGCAGGGTCCACGTTGTAATAACCGGTTGGAAAGCCGCTGTTCTGATTCTTGGCGTTAAAGGTCCACGTACGTTGATCGGAAGTCCGAGTCATCTCGACCTGTACCTCAGACAGTGATGGCTTCGCAAATACATCTGTATTCAGTTGAACAGACCAGGCCTGTGTACTGCCAAAGGCTTCGATTGGAAAAGCTCCCTGATTCGGAAACAGGCTGTAGTTGAACGAAGTTCCCCCCGTTCTGCTTTTATCAAATACCTGCATGGCACTATAGTACTGATCATATGTCTTGCCTGATTCACTACGAGTGGCGAGTCCAAATCCGATCCGTTGTAGTTGTGGGCTCAAAATCCAGCGCCGGTGACCCAGTCGATCAATATTGGAGGCATCCGAATCATTCATGTAGGCCTGAATGCTTTTTGTCAGGACGTTATTCTTGACACTGCTGGTAACGTAAAGATTGGAGCTGCTGGCAGACTTTGAACCTGTGTCAAAGAAATCCTTTGGCATATCTCCTGGCTGCTCTGGATAATGGGATAGGTAACCACCTGTGGAGACCACAACAGCCCCATGCTGGGCCTGACGATTCAATGTTGGGTCAAGCACAAGATCGCCCTGTAGCCCCGTGATAAAACGATAAAAATTGGCTGCGTTCAGCCCTTGTTCCAGATAGGCGTCACTTACCACACCAGCAGAGTAGGGAGCACTTGTCGAAGGTGTCTTTGTATATAGGGGAGATGTATCATTGACATTCATCCACTGATTCCACTTCTGGACAATCTCCTGCTGACTGCGCTCAGGTAACAAACTGTCGACCTGTTCCGCATGTGCCGCTTGAGCACCCCATAACAGAAACAGTAAACCTGCCAAGGGCAGAGTGAACAGTGAAAGCATTTTATTTTTCCGATAAACCATGTTTCCAACCCCTCTCATTTCTGGACGTACGAAGAACCTATGCATGTTCAGCATTATGGTATATTCATCGACATTACAGTTGGTTTTGCTTAGAGCCAGGCATAGGGAGCACAAGGTCCAATGTGCGGAGGAGAGTGTTTGAATGAGTAGAACCGGTGGTTCATTTGTGGAAAAAAAGAGCACAGGCCAGTCCCACTGATACGGGACAGCCTATGCTCTTTCTACATATGTATCTATTTTTTTAGTCGAGACTCAGGTCGAAATCAGGCTCACCCATATAATCTAATGGGTACAGATCATCACGTGCCGAGATTAATGCACGGAAATGAAGATCTCTGATATCATGCTCTGCTACATTTCCATCGGAGCGATTGGAGACAAGTTCAGCTACCACAAAAACATCTTCCGCGCGAGTACATCTAAAAAGAACATTTTTCGGATGAATGACTTCCTCCAGGTAACTGTATGTCATCACGTGAAATGTTTGTCCACGCCAGTTTGTCTTTATTACTTTATAAGACTGCGTTCGCACCAGATCCAAATAACGCTCCAGCTGGAACGTATGCTCGAATTGTGTAATATAACCTTTTTTATCTACATCAATCGTAAACTCCACATCATAGCTCACATGCATTTCATCTTTATAAGATCCGTTCATAATCTTCATGTTGTCAAAGTGTAATCCGAATTCCGGATCTTCTACATAGGGAATGGTAACGAGTTCAGGATCAACATGATCTGTAATTTGGCTGTTCATGGAAGGTGCGCTGTAATACTTTGATGGCTGAAGATCAATTGATCCGATCATGCTTCCAGGAAAACCGGGGCTGCAAGTTATTCGCATAGTCATCTCCTTAGTTGTTGGTCAGTAGTTAGACGAACGAGTAACAATAAAGTTGCACCAGAATAAGGAAATGAAGGACGGGGCCAGCAGTTCGCATTCTTGCGAAAATTTGTAGCATAGTCAGTGTATTAATACATTTTTTGAGATTTTGTTATATTCAGAAAAAATCTATGCTATATTTTTGATCTTTTATAATCCAAATATCGTTAATTGTATGTAGAGGAGGTGAGGGAGCGTTGAATGATGAAGAGCTTATTCAAGAGATTCATGAAGGTAGCCGAGCTGCCATGGAAGTACTGGTGAAACGGCATTATAAGTCGATATTTGCTTATGTTTATCGGAAAACCGGAGAATACCATACTGCTTATGATCTCACACAAGAGGTATTTGTAAAAATGATGAATTCCCTGAACAAGTATCAGAACACAGGACAATTCAGTCACTGGCTACTGAAGATTGCAGTGAACCATTGTAGAGATTATTATCGTGGTCGGGAATTTAAGCAGCAACAAAGAGAGAGTGAATTAACTGAGGATGCGTTCCCTGCCAGTGAACAACAGAATGTTTGGAATATTTTCCATAAGCGATATCAGAACGAGCAAGTCAGGCGGGCAGTATTAAGTTTGCCTGATCAACAGCGAGATGCAGTCATTCTAAACTATTACAATGGATTAAAGATCAGGGAAGTTGCTGAAATTACGGGAACCAATGAATCGACCGTAAAGTCTCGCATTCGATTGGGGATAACGAAATTAAAGGAGATTATTGTGGGAGGTGAACGGAATGAAAAAAAGAGGAAACGGAGATGAATCGAATTCTGTGGCGGAGTTGGAAATAGAAGAGTACAACAAAATAGCTTCATATCTGGATGAGTATCCGGTTGAATTTCCATCCGAGATGGAGATTGACAAGACAATTAGAATACTGGATACATATATGCCAGATCACATGAATGCTCACCTGAAACAAAAATCATCTGGGAATTCAGTCAAGGAATTATTCCATTTAGTTTATGGTGAGGTTGCTGTCTTCCACAAATCTTACTGGTTAGTCTGTTTAATGCTCTTGTTGTTCGGCTATTGGCTAGGTACCCACAGTACGACAGACCCTTACATGAGTGTACTCTTTATAGTACCTGTTCCATTTGTACTTGGTTTGCTAGAAGTTTTCAAAGGTCGAGATGAAGGATTGATGGAAATTGAATTGACCTGCAAAATTACGGCACAGCAACTGATGCTTACCCGGCTAATCGTAGTGCTCACTGGGAATATGGCGTTTGTTTTTTTGCTTAATTTACTTATATCAAGCGAAACGGGTGTTTCCTTATCATGGAGTGCTATCGGCCTTGCGTATACACAGCTTATGATCGCAGCAGGTACAAGTCTATGGCTCGCGATGCGTGTCAGAGGCGGGACAGCCGTCAGTATATTTCTAATTGTATGGTTCGCACTGGTTTGGCTTGTACTAAGTAATCCCCAATTGAAGACTCTACTTCAATCAATTCAGCCCGCAGTAGTTATGGCGATGGCTCTATGCGGAGTTCTACTATTACTCAGTCAGATCTATGGGATGGCAAGGAAATATACATTAAAGACAGAAAGAGGTTACTCGTTTGATACTGACCATGGATAACGTATCCAAGAAATACAGGAACAAGTTGGCGGTAAAAGAAGTCTCACTTGAACTATCCAGTGGTGGTGTTTACGGCCTCCTTGGACCGAATGGAGCAGGGAAGACAACATTGCTTCGCATGATTGTAGACATTTCTAAACCCACGTCTGGACAAATTTTGTTGAACGGGCGGCCTATCCAAAACATGGGGGAACATTATCGAAGTTTGTTGGGCTACATGCCGCAACGATTTGGGTTTTATAACCGATTCAGTGCTTATAAATTTCTCATGTATATGTGCTCTTTGAAAGGGATTGGTATTAATCAAGCTTCAGCACGTGTGCAGAAAACGTTAGTAATGGTGGGCCTTGAAAATCAAGCACAACATAAAATCCGCACATTCTCCGAAGGGATGAAGCAGCGATTGGGAATTGCCCAAGCTTTGCTGAATGATCCACAAATTTTGATTCTTGACGAACCGACAGCTGGATTGGACCCCAAAGAGCGCATTCGATTTCGTAACATTATCGGTGAGTTAGGAAGAGATCGTATTGTAATGTTATCTACGCATATCATTTCTGATTTGGAGTTTTCATGTAAAGAGATGATCCTGATGAATGAAGGGCAGCTCATCGCCCATAATACTCCGGAAGAGATTATGAGCCGGATGAAAAATACCGTATGGAAAGCGAAATTGAATTCGCAGCAACTTGCTGATCTTTCCTCTCATTTCAAAGTAAGCGGTTTGTCTTATGAGTCAGATGGAATCGTAGCTCGAATTCTCGCCAAAGAACAGCCCGTTCCGCAAGCCGTACTAGAATCACCACGGCTTGAGGATGTATATATGCACTATTTTGGAGAGGGGACGAAGTCTTGATTCGTTTAACTCAATTTGAGTTTTATAAAATTATAACGCGTAAAAGTATTGGTATAGCAATGTCTATTTTGATTATTTTTCTAGTCGTATACTCATTTTGGAGGTATCCTGGGATAATGGATGGTTCCGCCTTCTACAAACCTTATGAAGGTCCTATTACAACAGAGAAGGTAAAAGTCGCACATAATCAATATGATTCCATTTGGGATAGTCCCGAAGGTAGATACCAATATGGTGCAATTTACGATATTGTGTTTTTTTCTCCGGAAACGATCAAGAACAGCACACGATATGATGATCGTGGCAACATCATGGAGCGAACAGTGAATGTATCCGAAATTTATTATAATAAACCTTGGGGCTACTTAATGGAATACATTGATCAATTCGGTGTAGTTTTTATGATGATTATGGTTCTGCTAGGGTTGGCTCCAGTATTTACTGAAGAATATGTACTAGGTACAGCATCATTACTGCGTAGCAGTAAAAGAGGCAAAAGCAAGCTCGTATCAGCAAAATGCATTGCTTCCATATTGTACGTTTTGATGTGTGTCGTTGTATTTACTGGGATAAACTTGGTTTTATATTGGTTAAGGTTTGGTAATCTGGCTGGGGCGAATACTTCTATACAGAGCGTGGGCATGTATGTTTACAGCTTTGATTATGAGTTCTCACCGTATACTTTTAATGCTTTTCAATATTATTTAGTTCAATTGTTTACTCATATAGCAGGCAGCTTGGTCTTTGCATCTATTGTTTTGCTGGTATCCGTCCTCAGTTCTACATCCTTTATAGCTACAATTGTGAATACTGTGATAGTAGGTCTGCCATACTTGGCCTTTGACGTATTAAATTTAAATTCCGGGTCATTAAAGTGGGTCGAGAAATTTTCGATAAGTACCATGATACGGGTAACAGGGCTTTATCAAACATCAATAAACTATTCCTTATTTGGACTGAATATGTCTTATTTAACCTTATATATCGTTGTCATGGCATTAATTGCTTTTTCGACTATAATTTCCACATATCGTATTTTCCACAGCAGGGAAATGTTTCTTTGAGTGGTGCTATGAGTAATCCTTTTTTGAGATTAAGGTTCGCAGATACTGCGGGCTTTTTTATTTGCAGGAGTACTGGCACTATTTCCAATCTACCTACTCTTTTGATACAGTAACTGTAGGGCATATCGGAGGTATATATCATGTATGGAACAATGTTTTCATGAAAGGGTCATGGAGAACTGTGCCCCATATCGCTCTCGGAGAGGAGTCCATCGAATGAATGTGAATGAACATGTGATCGAACAGCAGTCTCTTACCTTTGTGGGCATCAAACGAACGTTCTCTTGTGTGGATGGAGAGAATTTAACGGAAATCCCTAAGATGTGGCAGGATGCTTTGGCAGACGGCATTGAGGAACGTTTAAACGGGTTCAATAACGGAGCTATTCCCGGTCTGGTGGGCATCTGTGTAGATCAGAGAGAGCTGAAGGACAATCAAATGGAGTATTGGATTGCTACCTCTTACTCAGGTGAAGTGCCTGAAGGTTTGGTGCCTATCGAACTCCCCGCGTCCAATTGGGTTGTATTTGAAGCGGATGAATTAAAGCCGGAGGCAATACAACGGTTGTGGCACCATATTATGACAACGTGGTTTCCCTCCACTTCATATAAGCATGCAGGTATTCCTGAACTTGAAGTGTATAGAGGTCACGGCACACCTCCCCAAGTCTGGATACCTGTAAAATCTGTGTGAGCAAAATTGAACTAGGAGGTCTACGATGTTATCCAATAAAGTGATTGATCATTGCCAAGAGCAAGGTTGGTGGCATGAAGATGTTCCAGCAGCCTACGAAGAAGCATTACGCAAGCTTGAGATTGATCTTCAGTCGGATTTTGCAAAATTTTATCTACATGCAGAGGATGGACCGACTTTTTATAGCAGGCATCAGGAGTTGTATCAGATCTGCTGGTTTATGGAGAACACCGTATATATGGAAGATGTGAATGTAGCACAGCTCACATTGGGACTCCCTGAGGCATATATTCCACTAGATAGTTTTGAAGGTGAAGGTGGATTTTTCTACAACCGTCAGACAGGAGAAGTGGTGCTGGTGGAACTGGGCGAGTCCATTGAACGGTTTCTTAATGGCGAAAGTAAGCCGCAGTGGTCTGATTTCAATGCTTTTTTGGAATGGTATTTCGTCCTGGAGGAGGAGACGGTGCAATGAAAGAGCTGACACCGGAACATGCCGAACTTGAGCGACAGATTATTGAGACCGTAGAAGCCGGTAATGTAGTGGACGAGACGCAGCAGCATGAACAGGCCCTCATCTATTATGATCAGGCATGGGGCATGCTGCCCGAGCCGAAGATGGAATGGGAGATCGCAAGCTGGATCGCATCCTGTCATGCGAATGCACATATCGATCTGAAGCAATATGAACTGGCGAAGCCGTGGGCTGAGATATCGTTACATACGCGAAGTACGGATAGAAATACGAGTCCATTGATCGATCTCGGCATGATCTGCATGAGACTTGAACAGCATGACGAGGCATATTCGTATTTGCATCAGGCGTATGAGTTTGGCAGAGAGCGTGCATTTCAGGGAAGCCCTAGGGACGTGTTGAGTTATTACATTGAAGAGCGGGCTAAACGCAAAGTAGAGTGATTCCGACCATACCATGAAACAAAAAGGGTACCCCGGTTTGGCCAAAATATGACCACTGGAGTACCCTTTCGATTATTACGGGATGTTTTACTTCATCTAATCCGAAATGTTACGCGTATAGTATTCAATAATATCCTTACGACGGATAATACCGAGGAAGACACGATCAACATCCACCACGGGCACAAAATTTTGGTCTGCTGCAAGTGTCAGCATATCCTCCATTTCAGCCTCAATGAATACACATTCATTATATACCCGATTGTTAATCTCATGGACTTGAACCTGATCCATCGTATCAAAAGTCAATCCGGGTGTATTTCGCATTTTCCATAACAAATCGCCTTCGGACAGGGTAGCAACATATTTTCCATCCTGGTCAATCACGGGAATGGCGGTGTAGTGGTGCGATTCCAATTGCTCAATAGCATCTTTCATGGAAGCGGTAGACTTGATATAGGCCACTTCGGCTTTGGGGAGTAAAAAATAGCTGATTTCCATCATCGGGCTCCTTTTCAGCCTTTTGCATAGCAAAAAAGCTTTAGTATGTAATCTCACTATCCTTATTTAAACATATTATGTGAGCTTTCGGCTATTTTTAATGATAAATTCGTCAGATTTGTTTCATTGTTTAAATGGCGCTGGAAATCTATAGTGTATATTAGAGGTGATGTAACCATGAAATCCAAACGTAAATTAATGTACGGACTGCTGCCCATCTTGTTTGCAGGTGGAATCGGAATGTATCTATACATGCAGAATAACAAAGAAGCAGAAGCCAAGCCCCAGACTACCGTGAATCAGTACATAGAGCATCTGCAAAAAAAAGAATTTGACCAGTTGTACACCTTGATGACATCTGCTTCGCTGCAAGAGTCGGGCATGAACAAGGAACAATTTGTTGAAAAATACAACGCGATCTATTCGGGCATGGAAGTATCCACCGTCAAGGCGGAGATTAAGCCTGTGGATGTTGCCCAAACGGCTTCCGATGGCAGTAAGACCGATGCAGAGAAACAAAACCCGGATACGTATGAGGTGGATTACAACCTGCAACTGACAACTTTTTTGGGAGAAGTCAGTGAGACGCATACATTGAAACTGGTTCGGCAGGAGCTTGAGGATGGGGGAAAAAACTGGCAAATTAACTGGCAGCCATCGTTGATCCTTAATGACATGGTAAAGGGCAGTAAGGTGCGAGTGAGGACACTGTTCCCGGATCGTGGAGACATTGTAGATCGTGATGGCTTGCCACTGGCTACCAAGGGCACGATGAACGAATGGGGCATTGTACCTGAGAAACTTGGTGATAACCCGGACCAGATGATTACACGAATCGCAAGTCATTATCAGGTTTCGGAAGATGCCATTCAAAAGGCGCTTGCGCAGACATGGGTGAAGCCGGAGTACTTTGTCCCGATTGGTTCAACGGAGGAGTTTGACGTGCCAGAATCTTTAAGCGGGGTTACGATGCAGAGTAAGGAAATCCGTTATTATCCACTCGGTGATGCGGCTGCGCACCTGATTGGTTACATGCGCAAAGCCACCAAAGAAGATCTGGATAAGGATACAGAAGGCTATTATCGCGCAGAGGATTGGATTGGCAAAGCGGGTTTAGAGCAGTCCATGGAGAAACAACTGCGTGGTGAACGTGGTGGTTTGATTGAAATTACGGATGAGTCCGGTAACTCCCGTTCTGAGCTTATTCGCAAGGATGCTGTAGATGGACAGAATGTTCAACTGACGATTAGCTCCAAACAACAGAAGAAATTGTATCAGACATTGTCCAGTGGTGGAGACGCCGGTGCGATGGTTCTGATGAATCCGACGGACGGCAACTTGCTGGCGTTGGTGAGCGCACCTTCCTATAACCCGAACAAGATGGTTACAGGACTTACACAGGCAGAGTGGGATGCTTACTCGGCGAATGAGAAGCTTCCTTTTATCAATAGAGTTACTACACGATATGCACCAGGATCAACCTTCAAAGCGATAACTGCGGCAGCAGGCCTAATGGAGAAGGTAACGACAGCGGACAAAACCCACGAGATTTCCGGTTTGCAGTGGCGTAAGGACGACAGTTGGGGCGGATATTACGTCAAACGGGTGAAAAGCCTGAGCCCTGTCAATATGGTCGATGCTTTGGTGTATTCCGATAATATTTATTTTGCGATGGAAGCCACCGAAATGGGCAGTGCAAAGTTCATCGATGGAATTCAAAAGTTTGGGTTTGGTGACAATTTCGGGTTGGATGAACTGTACCTGAAGCCAAGTCAATATGCGAATGAGGCTCACAAAGACCTTTCCTCCGAGGTGCTACTGGCTGACACATCCTATGGACAGGGTGAAATGTTAATGTCGCCAATTCATCTCGCTGCTGCCTTTACGCCGTTTGTGAATGAAGGAAAGCTGGTGAAGCCTGTTCTGATTGTTGGCAAAGAAACATCTGACTCCGAGGTGATCATTACACCTGATGTGGCAAATTCGGTCAAAGACGCTTTGAGAGAAGTCGTATCTCGCCAAGGCGGTACTGCACACACATTGAGCTCTGTTGCTGGCAGTCTTGCAGGTAAGACCGGCACGGCCGAACTGAAAGCGAAGAAGGGTCAGCAAGGGCTGGAGAATGGCTTCTTCGTCACCTTTGATACTGAATCACCATCTTTTCTGGTGGCAGCGGTGATCGAGGAAGTTAACGGCCGCGGCGGCAGCCATTATGTGGTGGATCGTTTGAAGCCGTTCTTGGAGAAGCTTAAATTGAAGGAACAGTAAACCAACAGTTTACAGTTATTTAAAAGCTGGTTGAAGAATTCATTATACTGAGATGTGATTAACTCATGGACTGATTCTCCTTGTGTGAATGGTAGTGTAGCAACTATTATTCACACAGAATCAGGGTATGAGTTTTTTGTTGTCCAGTACTACCTCTGCTTAGTCCGCCATTGACGTCAAAACCAGACTTGCAATAAGAGAAATAATGGATATAATAAGTTTAAACAACATTTTAAATGACGTTTAAATCGTTATTTAAAAATATTTAAATTGACGCTCAAATACATGCTCATCGTTTATTTCAGACAAAAATACGGGGAGGATACTATGGAAACTGACAAAAAAATGGAAACCAAGGAGAAGATTTTGCGTGCCACACTGGAGTTAACCAAGAGAGAAGGTTTTGAAGGTATAACGATAAAAAAAATTGCAGAAGCCTCAAGCACAAATGTTGCATTAGTTAATTATTATTTTGGTTCCAAAGAAAACTTGATCAACGATTCCGTGAAGTTGATATTGAACAGCTTTGAGCATACCTTTGGTATACTTGATGACCATTCATTACCAGCACGAGTTAGATTAAAGCGATTTTTACTGGATTATTTGCACGTTATCCTCGAATATCCAGAGTTGCTCTCCAGAATTATCCTCATGGGTAAGACTGTTTTCGCATCCCAACATGAATATGGGGCCTTTTTAAACTTACTCGGTTTTCCGAAGATTAAGAGTGTTCTAAAAGAAATAACGGACGAACAACAGCCCGAGAAACTGATGACAATGACGGTACAGATTTTTGGAGCGCTTTTTCTCCCGGCACTTATGAGTCCGATTCTTGAATCCGGAGCTTCCGTGAAGATTGCACCTATAGAGGAACAAATTGACTTGCTCTTTGACAGATACTTTCATTAAAAACCTTGAATTGAGGCGATTGGAATGAATGTGCTCAGAAAATACTGGCAGGACTTAGGATTGGTCATTGGACTTCTTGTATGTATTTATGTTGCAGTGGATTGGGAAACGATTCCGCGGATCAACAATATTTTATGGTTCAGCTTCGTAGCAATCCTCCTTCATCAGTTTGAAGAGTATCGTTGGCCGGGTTACTTTCCGGGCATATTTAATACGGTCTTATTTAAAAGTGATTCACCAGAGAGATATCCGCTAAATAAACAGTCTGCAATGATAATTAATGTCTTTATTGCTTATCTCTTTTACTTGATCCCTGTTGTGTTCCCATCGGTAGTGTGGCTGGGGCTGGCTCCTGTTTTGATGGGCTTTTTCCAGATTGTTTTCCATGGACTTGTCTTGAACGTAAAAGCAAAAACCATCTATAATCCAGGTCTGTTTACCGCGATATTTCTACATTTGCCAATTGGGATCTGGTATATCCGCTACGTGCATGAGTATCAGTTAATAACCGTAACAGACTGGATCGTGGGTGTGATTTATTTTGCCATCGCAGTCTATATCTTCATCGTAAAAGGAAATACGTGGCTAAAAAATAAAAACTCCATCCATATCTTTTCACCTAAAGAATTAGCTCTCCGGAATAAAAAATAAATGTATAAAAAGGCTATCCCCATTTCATACGAGGGGATAGCCTTGGACATTATTTATTTGTGGACTTCTGCTTATTTCCGGGCAGTTAGCATAAAACGGGCCGAGTTGGTACGAATGCCTTGATCGCATCGATATGTTTCCACAAACTGCTGGAATCGCTCAAGGTCAGAGGCTGTTTCTCCAAAACCGGGAATGATCGGTGCATGGGTGAGCAGAAACAGCAAATCATCAGGTGTAGCGTAATACTCAATCGCATCATATACACGGGCCTGAATGTCATGAAATCCAGCTTCGTGAAGTTCATGCTTGTAACGTTCCATCAAAGTACCAGGTTGAATGCCGAGGCTTTGTCCACGGCCGAAAACTTCTGAAATGTTGGATTTATCGTGTTCGCTGACCTGCTGAGTTAGAAAAATCCCACCCGTATCAAGTACCCTGAATACTTCTGAGGCAGAGAACCCGGAGTGTCTGGAAGATACCACATTAAAGAAAAAATCAGGAAAATCCAGTTTTTCTGCGTCCATTTGAAGAAAGCGTACATTGGAATGAGTTCCTGCGGAATGAGCTTCCGCAGCCAGAAGATTCTGTTGTGCAGTTTCAATCATTCCTTGAGCGAGATCAATTCCCACCAATAACAAGGCTTCTTTTGCAATGGACAGAATAGCTTCTCCACCGCCTGTTCCAATATCGAGTAACAGATCGGACGATCGTGTATGGCGAACAACTTCCTCATAGAAATTCCATCCGATCTTCTCCGAGACAACGTTCATGGAGCTGAAGTTCCAGCCATTCGTCCGGCCTACGCGTTCATAAAAGTCAGCATAATCTATGTTGTTTTTCATTTTCATTTTCATTTCCTCCAATGTGAGTTTGTTTGAACAGGACAAGAGAGTTGTGCATATCGTTCTATTGTAAATGGTCGAATGGGATCAGATGGACAGACGTGTCCCTAGATAGCTGGTACGCGTTTTGACCCAGCCCGACGACTACTTACTTCGAACAATACGGAGCAACATCCGTGTCACCTCACAAGTTGGAATGTCTCCATTATATTCAATTGACAGCGTATACGCGAGGTGTTATTTTGAGGTGGAATGTATTCTATGAGTTCGAGGTGATCCATGGTGGCTATTCGTGCTAAGCAGATTTTTGTCAATTTACCTGTCCAAGATTTGAAGAAATCCGTTGAATTTTTTACCAAGGTGGGATTTGAGTTTGACGCCAATTTTACGGACGAGTCTGCTACTTGTATGATCATCGGGGAAAATATTTACGCCATGCTTCTGGTGGAGGAACGTTTCCAATCCTTCATCTCGAAAAAAATCTCCAATGCTGCCGATACAACCGAAGTCATCGTTGCCCTGTCTGTAGATAGCCGTGAGCAGGTAGATGTGATTGTACAAGCTGCCCTCGATGCAGGAGGGAAGCCATCCAACGAACCACAGGATCATGGATTCATGTATGGATGGAGTTTTCAGGATCTGGATGACCATCTGTGGGAAGTTTCCTATATGGACCTAAGTGCTTTTCCTTCGGATTGACAAAATGAAAATTAGTAGAACCTTCCTAATATTAGGAAGGTTTTTTTGCTTCTTTTCTGCATCCATTTATTATCTGAGGTATGCATTCACACATCCCCATGTACATGGACATGAATAGGATAACCCGAGCTTTTTAAAAAGGGACGACAGTCAGCCAAAGCATCGGTTGGACAGGGCGGTAACGCATTTGCGATCAATGCCAACGAACTGGGCAACATCCGGGTGCGCGCAGGACAGCAGGGCTGAACAGGAGAGATACCGCGTGTCGATATCTCCTTCTTCGTTTATGGAAAACACGCACCGAATTTATCCGGATAACATATGGTGTAATTTACCTTTTTGCTATATGATAAGTGTCGATTCATGTTGACGTTTTGTACCGAAAGATGCTATAGCTCATGTACTAGAAAGTTAGAAGGTAAGTATACATACGTTTCTTTTTGATGGAGGGATTAGGATGTATTGTCACATATGTGGGACCAAAAGTAGTCCTGGGGATAGTACGTGCAGAAAGTGTAACACAAAACTGAAAGATGCAAGCTCCACAGAGGAACAGATCTGGGCGGAAACAGCAGTGGGTTTGGAAAAAAGAACAGGAGAAACAGCCGAATTATTATCCCGGCAGCAACAGCCTGCACTCAGACAGGGCAATACCAGTCAAGGCCGCGCATTTAGTTGGATCATTCCACTGTTACTGGCAGCCGTGATGGGGGCTTTACTGACGTTCTACTACAAGCAGGAGATGGGTATTAATGCGGAGGTGAAGTCTCTGCATCAACAGGCGGAACAAGCTGCACTAGAGGGGAAATATAAAGAGGCTCTTCAACTGCTAGACACCGCTCTAGTGAAACGACCAAACTATGATGCACTTATACAGGATCGTCAAATTACGGCGAAAGCGTTCAATCTGATGAATCAGTTGAATGAGGCTGCCACAAATCTGAAAACAGGAAAACTCTCAGAAGGAGACAAATCCATTCAGACAGTAGCGAAAGTACTGAAAGAGCGAGAAGAGCCTGTTTTCACCAAAGTGCGTGCCACATTA
The DNA here is from genome assembly GCF_038002525.1 of Paenibacillus sp. FSL K6-4396. NCBI lineage: Bacteria > Bacillati > Bacillota > Bacilli > Caryophanales > Paenibacillaceae > Paenibacillus > Paenibacillus sp. FSL K6-4396. The sequence goes on from NZ_JBBOCR010000001.1 coordinate 951,782, forward strand.
AGTAATAGAAAGGTTACGCTGGCTGTGCTGAAGGTGAAGAAAGAAATCGATAGTTTGACGACAGTAGAGGCACTGGCTGAGAAGCTGGATACGATATCGAATCTGAAGGGTAAGGAAGCCGAAGCAGTAGAGAAGCAAATTGTTGATAAGCTGGCAGGGATTAGCTATAAGCAGGCTGAGCAGCAAGTCAAGACAAAGGATTTTACAGCGGCATTGCAAACGGTCGATCAAGGGCTGTCTTATGCGCCGGAGGATGACAAACTGACAGCGTATCGTGATCGAGTGCTAAGTGAGAAGAAGAATTTCGAAAAAGCGGAAGCCGAACGAATTCAACTTGCCGAACAGCAGGCAGCAGAAGAAGATCTGAAGAATCGAACGTCGGCAGTGAGCATTGTGAATGTCGAAGCCGCGCTTGATATGTATGGTGACCTGTATATTAGCGGTTCAATCATAAACAATGCAACTCGGCCGATCTCTTCCGTCACCGTTATGGTAGATATATATGGTACAGACGGCACTTATCTAGGGCAAACCTATGTGGATGTGTATCCAAGCTGGCTTGAAGTGGGTGAAGAAGGATTTTTTGAGACGTATTATTATGGTGTATACCAAGAAGCAGAAGTATCTGTTGTGAATGCAACGTGGTATCTGGAATAGGAGGACAGGTCGGAATGGGCAAACGAATATGGAGCACCATTATATCCAGTGCAATCATTATAGGAGCCGGAGCAGGAGGCGTGTTCTGGATTCACAGTTATACAGCAGATCAGTTGCAGGCTGAACCGAGATTGGCAGTTGTTAATGCGAAAGAAACAGAAAACGCAGCATCCAAACCGTCCTCCAAGACAGCCGTGAAGAAAACACGTAAACAGATTATTGAAGAGAGTCAGAAGAAAGTGGTTACGATCGAGAGTAGCAGCGGGCTAGGCTCCGGTTTTCTCTATAATGATCAGGGAGATGTTGTAACCAATGCTCATGTGGTAGAAGGTTCGGAGGAAGTGACGATACATACTCTGAATCATGAGGAATACAAAGGAACCGTAATTGGAATCGGGGAAGAAACAGATATTGCTGTTGTTCGAGTACCTGATCTGAAAAAGTTGAAACCGCTGGCTATCGCCAAATCTAAAGCCGAGACTGGAGATGAAATCCTAGCTCTTGGGAGCCCGCTGGGATTAGAGAACACGGTAACTACAGGCATTATCAGCGGTGTTGGACGCAGCTTCGAAATTGCGCCTTACATTTACAGCAATCTGTATCAGATCTCGGCGCCGATTACCCATGGCAACAGTGGTGGACCACTAATCAACGCAGAGACGGGCGAAGTACTTGGTATTAACTCAGCCGTTGTGGAGCAGGAGGGTGGGATCGGGTTCAGTATCCCAATCACTACCGTGCTGAAGCAAGTGCAAGCCTGGTCCAAGAAACCATCCAGCACAACGGCGGTTCAGACGGCTGGTGGTAATGGATCGGGATCGACCTCTGCTTCAGCGAAAGCAGAATGGGCGGTGACCGAGTTTTACAACAGTCTGAATCTAGGTGACTATGTTACAGCTTATGCTTTGCTCGGAAGTGAATGGCAGAGTGGCACAAGTTATGCCAAATTTCGTGAGGGTTACCTGAATACCAGTTATGTGACGATTGGAGAGGTCTCCTCTATAGACAAGGGCAATGACGGGATGGAAGTGACTGCAGTGATTACAGCCGATGAACGCAGGGATGGCGAATATGTAACCACGAAGTATAAGGTTACATATCAGGTTGCTTCTGAGAATGGCCAATTGAAAATACTGCATGGTAAAGGTAAGAAAATAACATAAAATAAATCAAAAAAGGAGAGTTGGCTGATGTGCTACTCTCCTTTTTTTGATTGCTTATATTGGGTGCATCTGTTAAAATACAGAACGAATGTTCAGTATGGATGGGACGGAGTGAAATGGAATGAATATGAATAAAAAGCAACTTCAAACCGAGCAGACCAAGAAGAAACTTGCGGATGCTTCCAAAGCCCTTTTTGTACAAAAAGGTTATAAAGCAACATCCATTGAGGATATTGTAGCTGCGACGGGCAGCAGCAAAGGCAATATATATTACCATTTTAAAAGTAAAGAAGGTCTGTTCCTCTATCTAATCGATGAATGGGACCGGGAGTGGGAAGAGAGCTGGGCGGCCAAAGAACATCTCTATCACACCTCCACGGAGAAGATTTATGGTTTGGCGGAGCAATTAGTTCTGGACGATATGAATCACCCCCTGACGAAGGCGGCTGATGAGTTCTTCACAGGGGAAAAGAAAGAAAATGATATTGAGGAGCGGATCTCCTTAATGTTTGAGCGGCATATTCAATTTAATAAACAAATGATAGAGCAAGGCATTGAGAGTGGTGAGTTCAAAGCAGACAATGTAGATAATCTCGCGCTCATATTGGAAAGTACCATTGTTGGTCTTAGTCAGATGTCACGGGGGATGGAGCCTGATCAGGCTCTTGCGTTATACCGCCAGGCCGCCAGTGTATTCTTACATGGGATTGCAAAGGATAATGCTTAAGCAACATTTTGACAACTACGGAGGATGGAATCATGGCATTACTTACACGGAACAGGGGCGCACTGCTGCTGTTAATGTTTAATATTTTTCTTGTTTTTACGGGTATTGGTCTGGTTGTGCCGATCATGCCTGCGTATATGGATCTACTGCATATCACCGGATTCACGGTTGGATTGCTGGTAGCGGCATTTTCCTTCACCCAGTTTCTGTTCTCCCCGCTTGCGGGTCGATGGTCGGATACATGGGGACGTAAAAAAATTATCGTTGGCGGCATGCTGATCTTTGCCGTATCGGAGTTTATGTTTGGTGCGGTCAATGCACCAGTCTTGCTCTTCGCGGCCCGGATGCTTGGTGGTATTGGTGCGGCGATGATCTTCCCGGCGGTTATGGCTTACACCGCAGATATTACAACAGAGGAAGAACGCGGCAAAGGTATGGGATTGATTAATGCAGCCATTACAACCGGATTTATCATCGGACCGGGAATTGGTGGATACATTGCTGACTTTGGCATTCGAATTCCGTTCTACGCCGCAGGGGTTGCCGGGTTGCTGGCATCGATTATCACATTGATTATTTTGCCTGAATCCACGCGAAGCACAGGAGAGCAAACTAAACCTGTAGCTGGCGCAGAGAAGGTCAAAGCTCCGGGTATGGTATCCCAACTGCTGAATTCATACCGTGAACCGTACTTTTTCAGTTTGATTATTGTATTTGTTATGGCATTTGGTCTGGCGAACTACGAGACGGTATTTTCACTGTTTGTGGATCATAAGTTTGGCTTCACGACCAAAGACATTGCATTTATCATTACATTTGGTTCCATCGCGGGTGCGGTTGTGCAAGTATCCCTGATCGGTTGGTTGCTCAATCGGTTTGGTGAAAAGATGGTCATTTCAGTCTGTCTGTTATTTGTAGCCGTATTTGTACTATTGACCTTGTTTGTAAGTACGTACTGGATGATTCTTGTCGTAACGTTTATCGTCTTTCTGGGTATGGACATTTTGCGTCCGGCGATCAGTACACAGATGTCCAAACTGGCACAAGAACAACAGGGCTTTGTGGCCGGATTGAACTCGGCGTATACCAGTTTGGGGAATATCGCAGGCCCGATCGTAGCTGGAGCATTGTTCGATGTGAATATTAACTATCCTTATGTTTCTGCAGCAGCGGTTTTGGCGATCTGTTTCCTGTTATCCCTACGGGTACTTAGAGGTGCCAAAGCGGTAAAACAACCGAAGGCTGAAATGTAATTTTATAATTGGAAATGAAGTACATTAACACAAAAAACAGTCGATCACACCTAACGTGTGGTCGACTGTTTTTTATTATGATATTAAAGGAGTACGGTATTAACGAATTTCTCCATTCGTTTCAATCAGTTTTTGATACCAGTGGAAACTCTGTTTGCGGATACGTCTCAATTCCTTGATATCAAATTCCTCACGATCCACATAGATGAATCCATAACGTTTGCTCGACCCTTGATGTGTGCTGACCAGATCGATCGCAGACCAAGGGCAGAAGCCAAATACATCCACGCCGTCCGTAATTGCCAGTTGAATCTGTTCGATATGTTTATTGAAAAATTCAATACGATATGGATCGTTAACCACGTCGCCTTCCTCCAGTTTATCAAATGCACCCAGACCGTTTTCCGTAACAATCAATGGCAGATGATAACGGGAGTAGATCTGACGCAGGGTAGAGCGGAAGCCCACCGGATCAATTTCCCAACCAAACTCCGTTTTTTGCAGATTGGGATTCACAGATCCTCTATATGCGCCTGGTTCACCCACAATTTCATGCTGGTCTCCTGTATGAGAGAAGTCATTGCCATCGTTCAGACTTTCACCAACCGTCTGGGAAGTGTAATAGTTAAACGCAATAAAGTCAGGATTTCCTTGCGCCAGGATGTCCATATCTCCGTCTTCAATGACAGGCGTATATCCTTTCTCTTCGAGATAACTCCAGGCAATATGATTATAACGTCCATATACCGCCATATCGAGATAGAGCCAGTTACGAATGGCAGCATAGTTATCAGCCGCGAGTGTGTCTTCTGGTTTGGAGCTCGCCGGGTAAATTACACCGATATTGGGTGCTGGGCCAATTTTGGCTTCAGGCAGCATTTCATGACATAGCACCATGGCTTTAGCTTGAGCAACCAGCATGTGGTGATTTTGCTGATACAGTGTTTTTTGCGGATCAACAAGTGTTGTATCCAGTGTACCCAGAGAGCCGGGATGCAGGATCAACATATTTTGTTCGTTGATGGTCAACCAATATTTAACCCGATCTCCGTAGTTCTCATAGAGGGTCTTGGCATATTGTTCAAAAGCATCAATTGTTGCACGGTTGGACCAGCCACCTTTTTCTTCAAGCGCATAAGGAAGATCGAAGTGATACATCGTCACTATGGGTTCAATACCGTATTTAATTAACTCATTAATGAGAGAATCGTAAAACGCGAGACCCTTCGGATTCACTTCACCCGCTCCTTGCGGATAGATGCGTGTCCATGCGATCGAGAAACGGTATGCTTTGAAGCCCATTTCGGCCAGCAACGCCACATCTTCTTTGTACATATGATAGTGATCACTGGTTACCTTGAAGTCGGTTACACCTTCCACATGGTTGCCCATGTCGATGACAGAAGGACCTTTGCCATCTTCATTCCAGGCTCCCTCAATCTGATAGGCAGAGGTTGAACCTCCCCAGAAGAAATCTTTAGGAAATGGCTTCAGTTGAGTATGTTTCATGGTTAGTTCCTCCTTAGTTGAATTCGTATAAGATAAGTTGTGTCAGACAACGAGAGTCAGCAGGACATCATTTTTCTGTACCTGCTCTTGATTCGTTTCGAACACATCCACTTCTTGCTGCGTTAGGGTTACAATGACAGGGGTTACGGTTTCGTATCCGGCTTCTTTGATCTTATCGATGTCAAACTGGATCAACAAATCGCCCTGTCTGACGATATCCCCTTCCTGAACGACAGGAGAGAAGTGTTTTCCCTTTAGCGCTACTGTATTGATGCCGATATGAATCAGGATTTCCGTTCCTGCGTTGGTGGTTAATCCAATGGCATGTCCAGTCGGGAAGAGGGAAGTGACAACACCGTCTACCGGAGCAACAACTTCACCAATCTCAGGGACAATCGCCAAACCTTTGCCCATAGCACCAGTCGAAAAGGCTGGGTCATTAATGGTACTCAGTGCTACGGCTTTACCTGTAAGTGGGCTATAAATTTGTTCCTTTTTGATTTCTGTTGTTTTGGTCTCAGGTACGACAGGAAGCTCTACCGGCGTACTTTCAGCCGATGGGCTGGAACCAGATTCATTTTTCTCGGAAGCTATGTCTTTCGTTTTGCTTTCATAACCAAACATCACCGTTAATACCGCTGCTACAGCAAAGGAGCAGGCAATAGCAATCACGTAGACAACCGTTGGTGTATAGACAGGAATGGCAAATATATTATGGAACACATAAGCAGTCATTTTAACACCAAAGTGACCATTAATGGCACCGCCGATCGCACCTGCGATGACTACGATAGGAATTACACGTTTATAACGCAAGATCAGACCGTATACAATTGGTTCAGTTACTCCTGCAAGTAAACCGGTAAGGCTGGTCGAGCCAGCAAGGGTTCGCAGGGTTTTATTCTTTTTGGCTTTCAGGAAAATACCGAAGGCTACACCGATTTGTGCAAATACAGCTGCAGCAGCCATGGCTTCAATCGGATCGCCGCCAACCCCGATATTCTGTATCGTGATTGGAGTGAAGCCCCAGTGGAGTCCAAAGACAACCATGAAGGTCATGAATCCACCGAGTACAATCCCTGATAATATACCGCTGACACCAATGAGCCAAGTTACGCCGGAGGAGATCCAGTCACCTACCGTGGTGCCGAATGGTCCAAAGGCCATTGCGGACAGAGGAACCATAATCATCAAAGCAATCATCGGTACAAGGAACAATTGCAGGTCTTTCAAAATGATTTTTTTGAGTAACTTATCAAGAACAGCATAGATACTGATCGATATGAAGATTGGGAATACGCTGGCTGAATAATTCATCATGACAACCGGTATACCCAGGAACGATACATCTGAGCCCTTATCCATCAGCCCGGTGAAGCTCGGTTCCATCAGAGCGGCACCAATTACGCCAGCTACATAAGGATTGGCTTTCAGCTTCATACCCAGTGTGATGCCAAGGAAGATGGGCAAGAAATAAAATACAGCGTTGCCGGCAGCGGATAAAATCAAGTATGTGTCACTTGTATCCGACATCCATCCGAGCATGGTCAGGACAGTCAGCAAAGCTTTTAGCATACCTGATCCTGCCATAGCCGGGATTAACGGCGAGAAACTTCCGGATATAATTTCAAAAACTTTGGATAATAGCGAGGTTTTTTCCCCCGTGGACTCAGCCGATGAGGAGGAATCTCCTTCAAAATCCCGGTTTTTCATGATCTCCGCATATACATGAGCCACGTTACTACCGATGACCACCTGGAACTGGCCACCGCTTTCGACAACGGTAATAATACCATCGTGTTTTTCAAGCGTTTCGCGTTCGGCCTTTTTCGAATCTTTCAGGTCAAATCTCAGCCGGGTTGCACAGTGGACAAGACCATTGATATTGGCTTCTCCGCCGACGAGACGAACGATGTCATCCCCCATTTTTTTATGATCCATGTTCATTCTCCTTTGTTGTTAAGATTGCCTGAAAACAAAAAAATACCTAAACGAATGGCTATGATGATCATCGGAAAGATGACCTGTTGCCAATCATTTAGGTATCGCCTGCTTGAGCAGTAACAATCCTTGTCGTTAAGTTGTGAGACCTACTATATCTGACGCCGTAATCGTTTGCAAGCTTTTTTTATTCCGCGCCCAGCAACTCGTTACGAGAAGTGACACGTTGAATATGGATCGTCAAATACACCTTTTCATCAATGGACATGGCACTTTCAAACCTTTCTTCAAGGTACTGATTGATTAATTGGGTGCATTCAAATGCCTTGCTATATTTGTCCTTCACCTGCTCATACAGAAAGTTGTCTCCTGAAGCAAATTGCTCCTGTTCATTACTCAACATTCTCTGCACAAAATATTGAAGATGGGTAATAAACCGGGAATAATTAAATGAATTTTCATCCAGGGCGATGTGGTAATGGTTGGTCACAATGTTGAAGATATCATCAATAACTTCAGTGATTTCAACGGTTTGTTTCATGCCTTGAGCATCTTGACGAGCGTTTACAAAATGCATTGCAATAAAGCTGGCCTCATGTTCATCCATCTGGATGCCGAATTGTTCCTGGATCAGCTCCACAGCGTTCATGCCAATCCCAAACTCCTTCTTGTAAAACTTCTTGATCTGCCACAAAAGGGAATTCTTCAGCCCGACGGATTTACGGTACCGGGTAATGGCAAACTGAATATGATCGATCAATGATATATAGATATTATCACTAAAAATATCGCCCATTTCCTTTTTGGCATGGCCCACAATTTCGTCTGCTAACTTCAAATATTCAACCGATGTTTCCCCAATCAGATCAATGAGTTTTTGCGGTATTTTATCTGATTTCAGCACAAAGGTTTTTTCGATTTTATCCTCATCCACAGGCTGCCCGTTTTTCTTTTTGAAGCCAAGACCGTTGCCAATGACAACAAATTCGTGACCAACCTGGTTCTCAGCCCGGATGACATTGTTGTTAAAAATCTGACGGATGATCATATATGTGTTTCACCTCAATTGGTCGTAATAATAACAAAAAACCCAAACTAAGGCTTAATAGACAGCCTTGGTTTGGGTATCGCCTGCTTACCAGTAACAATCCCGAAGAAGACGCAGCTTCCTCTTTCAATTATGTCCACTATACCGCTTTCATAACAGAATAACAATACAATGATTTCTGGAAATGGACGTAAAGACGTGGATTTTTGGTATAATAAGAAATGCTGGAAGTGAATTAGATGGGCTGGGTTGCATAATAAGTTACCGAGGACGGTCATTTTTAAGCATATACAGGATTATTGGAGTGATAACATGAGCAATGCAAAAGGAAAAGGCGGCACCGGCCGTGGTACGGGTAAAAAAGGCTGGAACCGTTGGCAAGCCGCTGCAAACCGGGCAAAAAGTGCCCCGAAGCCTTATAAAAGTAAAGGTACAAAGAAGAAGGACGATACCGAAACTTCAAGTGGCAAGCCCGAGTAAGTATGGTTTGACGATGCCAGAGGAGAGAGCTGCCTGACTAACGGGTGGGTCTCTTTTTGCTTGAAAAGATAAAAAAATAAATTGACAGTAGTGTAAATATGGTAATAATATAGAGCTTACGCAAATTAGATGGTAGTGCTACTATATAGAGAGAGGAGCATCAGCATGCCTGTTAATATGGATGAAAATCCACTTGGACTGATTCTGTCACGGACGTATCTGGCATACAAAAAAACAACAACCAGAAATCTGAGCGAACAGGATATTACTCCGGAACAATTTGCAGTTCTGAATGAATTGAGCAAGGCTGGAAGCCATATATCACAGAAAAAACTGGCCGAATTAACAGTGCGGGACCAGACAACGGTAGGCAAAATTATAGACAAGTTGATTCGCAAAGGTCTGGTGACAAGAGAAGAAGATCCACAGGACCGCAGAGCGGTTTTGCTTTGTTTGACGGCGGAAGGACTGGAAATGAATAACGTTCTTACACCAAAGGCAAGACAGCAAGAGCAAGAGGCACTCGCCGAATGTTCTCCTGAAGAGCTTGAAGCATTCATGAATGTGATGAATCGCATCTATGAAAAGATGAAATAAATTTTTTTGACCAAATATGTGCATGTGCATATATATGTAGTGCAATTATTTTAATTTTAACTAACGGGAGTCGTGAACGAATGAAAAGCTTCAAAGATTTTCTTAAAGTGCCACAGACAAAAATAGGGTTGGTTTTTGCATTGATTGTTCCGCTGTTATTTGTTGTGATCTGGATGACGGGTTATCATCAAGCCACGGAGAGAGTGGATCAACTTCAAGTTGCTCTCGTGAACGAAGATGGGACACAGGGAACAGAGGTGCAGAAGCAGATTGAAACGCTCGCGCCTTTCCATGTCAATGTTCTGGGATCTGCCGAGGAAGCTGAGCAACAGATGAATGCAGGTAACTATGCGATGGTTATTGTTATTCCGGAAGGATTCACTGACCAGATTGAAGGAGGTACAGAGGCGAGTTTGTCCTTTTATATCAATCAGGGAAATGCGGATGTAGCCAAATCCATTGTGGAACATGCCGCGACCGGAATGACCGCACAAATGGGTCAAGGGATTCTGGAATCCAAGGTTCAAGTGACACTCAATAATGACAGTATAAACAGCGATGAACTGAGTGCAGCTATTGGACAAGCGATGGCGAAGATGAATGAAGGGCCTGTGAAGGCTGAAATTAATAAAACGAACAGCGTGAGTGATTTTGCAACATCGATGCTGCCCATGATTCTGGGTTTTATCACCTACATTGCTTCGATGACGATGAACATTCAGTTCAATATTACGTCGAATATCATGAAGCGTACCCATTCCAAATGGGAAATCTTCTGGGGACGGCAATTGCTGTTATTGTGTATAGCTGTGATTGTTCCCCTAATTGTGGATACAGTAGCTCTTCAGTTCACGGATGTTGCGAGCTCCTTCGGCGCTTTGTATCTGTATCATGTGCTGGTGAGTCTGGCTTGTATCTGTTTTACACAAATGAGTTTTGCCCTGTTTGGCAATGCAGGACCTCTATTTAATGTAGCGATGGTTCCGCTCCAGTTGATGACAGCAGGAAATATCATTCCAGCCGAGATGCTGGCGCCATTCTACCGTTATATAGGAAACTTTCTGCCCGCTTCCAATGGAGTACAGGGATTTATGCGTTTGATCTATAGTGGAGAAGCAGTGGGGGGATACATGGTTCATCTTCTGTTGATCTCGATTATTACGTGGGGAATTACGTTGCTGCGAGTTGGCATGCAAAAAGCAGGTAATGGACAAATGACGATGACGCCTCCAGCATCAGCACAGGCACAACATTAAGGGTTTCCTTCTATATATAATGTAATAGCACACAAGAAAGTGGTTCACGTATAGTTTTATGTGTGCATCACTTTCTTTGTGTATCTTCTATAATAGTTCTACTTATACTCGTGGTAACTTACAGTACCCCCAGTAATTTTACATGACCTTGATAAAAGGACAACCTAAATTGAGCATATTAATGAAGCTAATAAATATATGAGAGGAGATGTAGGCTAATAAGTTTAAGTCAATTAGACATGTATGGTGATATATGAATGGGGAGAGTGTCGTTTAAGCTATAATAAACTTTACACTGGGATAGAGGAGAGCAACGCAGTAAAGGTAGTTGATTTGTAGTAAATGCATTTTATTAAATTAAGTGTTGTAATCAATATCTGTACGTGATATATTATTAATCCGGCCAAGAAAACACAGTTTACACGGTGCGGCAAGCGAATTAAATAAGCTTCGAAAGAAACTTAAAAAAAGAGCTTGCAAAGTTGGTTCGAACATGATATTATATAAGAGTTGATGAAGAGAACAATATTCGGTAACGAAACAAGTTTGATCTTTGAAAACTGAACAACGAGTGAGTGAACATTCTGCTTGCAGAATGAACGCAAAAGTTTGAAACAAGCCTTGGCTTGGATCGACTGGAGCACAAATGAGATTTTTAATCTCGTCAGATTCAAAATGAGCTTATCGCTCTTTTCAATACTTTATTGGAGAGTTTGATCCTGGCTCAGGACGAACGCTGGCGGCATGCCTAATACATGCAAGTCGAGCGGAGTTGATAGGAAGCTTGCTTCCTTGATACTTAGCGGCGGACGGGTGAGTAACACGTAGGCAACCTGCCCTCAAGTTTGGGACAACTACCGGAAACGGTAGCTAATACCGAATAATTGTTTTCTTCGCCTGAAGGGAACTGGAAAGACGGAGCAATCTGTCACTTGGGGATGGGCCTGCGGCGCATTAGCTAGTTGGTGAGGTAACGGCTCACCAAGGCGACGATGCGTAGCCGACCTGAGAGGGTGATCGGCCACACTGGGACTGAGACACGGCCCAGACTCCTACGGGAGGCAGCAGTAGGGAATCTTCCGCAATGGGCGAAAGCCTGACGGAGCAATGCCGCGTGAGTGATGAAGGTTTTCGGATCGTAAAGCTCTGTTGCCAGGGAAGAACGCTTGGGAGAGTAACTGCTCTCAAGGTGACGGTACCTGAGAAGAAAGCCCCGGCTAACTACGTGCCAGCAGCCGCGGTAATACGTAGGGGGCAAGCGTTGTCCGGAATTATTGGGCGTAAAGCGCGCGCAGGCGGTCATTTAAGTCTGGTGTTTAATCCCGGGGCTCAACCCCGGATCGCACTGGAAACTGGGTGACTTGAGTGCAGAAGAGGAGAGTGGAATTCCACGTGTAGCGGTGAAATGCGTAGATATGTGGAGGAACACCAGTGGCGAAGGCGACTCTCTGGGCTGTAACTGACGCTGAGGCGCGAAAGCGTGGGGAGCAAACAGGATTAGATACCCTGGTAGTCCACGCCGTAAACGATGAGTGCTAGGTGTTAGGGGTTTCGATACCCTTGGTGCCGAAGTTAACACATTAAGCACTCCGCCTGGGGAGTACGGTCGCAAGACTGAAACTCAAAGGAATTGACGGGGACCCGCACAAGCAGTGGAGTATGTGGTTTAATTCGAAGCAACGCGAAGAACCTTACCAGGTCTTGACATCCCTCTGACCGATACAGAGATGTATCTTTCCTTCGGGACAGAGGAGACAGGTGGTGCATGGTTGTCGTCAGCTCGTGTCGTGAGATGTTGGGTTAAGTCCCGCAACGAGCGCAACCCTTATATTTAGTTGCCAGCACTTCGGGTGGGCACTCTAGATAGACTGCCGGTGACAAACCGGAGGAAGGTGGGGATGACGTCAAATCATCATGCCCCTTATGACCTGGGCTACACACGTACTACAATGGCCGGTACAACGGGCTGCGAAATCGCGAGATGGAGCCAATCCCAACAAAGCCGGTCTCAGTTCGGATTGCAGGCTGCAACTCGCCTGCATGAAGTCGGAATTGCTAGTAATCGCGGATCAGCATGCCGCGGTGAATACGTTCCCGGGTCTTGTACACACCGCCCGTCACACCACGAGAGTTTATAACACCCGAAGTCGGTGGGGTAACCGCAAGGAGCCAGCCGCCGAAGGTGGGATAGATGATTGGGGTGAAGTCGTAACAAGGTAGCCGTATCGGAAGGTGCGGCTGGATCACCTCCTTTCTATGGAGAATCGTTTCCTGCAACGGAAACATTCAAATATAAGTCTTCAGGAAGCATGCTTCCGAAGCGAGCTTTACTTCGTAAAGCTTTTAACTCACTCGTTGTTCGGTTTTGAGAGCTCAAACTCTCAAACAGCTTGCTTTTGCATGGAGCTTGTTCTTTGAAAACTAGATATCGAAACGAAACAAACGCGAATTAGAACATTCCTTTTTAGCTGAACTTGTGTTAAACAAGTTTAATAAATTGGTACTTAATTGCTTTTGCGATGGTATTGGATGGGAGTGACTTTTGGCTTTGGACGTAGTCCAAAACAAGGGAAGCGAGCAGCCAAAACCGGAGCAAACTGGTTAAGCTACTAAGAGCACACGGAGGATGCCTAGGCGCTAGGAGCCGATGAAGGACGTGGCGAACAACGAAACTGCCTCGGGGAGCTGTAAGCAAGCTTTGATCCGGGGGTGTCCGAATGGGGAAACCCAGCTGGGGTAATTTCCAGTTACTCACAACTGAATACATAGGTTGTGCAGAGGCATACCAGGGGAACTGAAACATCTAAGTACCCTGAGGAAGAGAAAACAATAGTGATTCCGTCAGTAGCGGCGAGCGAACGCGGAGAAGCCCAAACCAAGGAGCTTGCTCTTTGGGGTTGTGGGACGTCTCACATGGAGTTACAAAGGAGTCAGTTAAACGAAGAGGTCTGGAAAGGCCCGCCAAAGAAGGTAAAAGCCCTGTAATTGAAAGTTGACTCTCTCCGAGACGGATCCCGAGTAGTGCGGGGCACGTGAAACCCCGTATGAATCCGGCAGGACCATCTGCCAAGGCTAAATACTTCCTAGCGACCGATAGTGAAGCAGTACCGTGAGGGAAAGGTGAAAAGCACCCCGGAAGGGGAGTGAAATAGAACCTGAAACCGTGTGCTTACAAAAAGTCAGAGCCCGTTTTAGGGGTGATGGCGTGCCTTTTGTAGAATGAACCGGCGAGTTACGTTCCCGTGCAAGGTTAAGGTGAAGAGCCGGAGCCGCAGCGAAAGCGAGTCTGAATAGGGCGACTTAGTACGTGGACGTAGACCCGAAACCGGGTGATCTACCCCTGTCCAGGGTGAAGGTGCGGTAACACGCACTGGAGGCCCGAACCCACGCATGTTGAAAAATGCGGGGATGAGGTGGGGGTAGCGGAGAAATTCCAATCGAACTCGGAGATAGCTGGTTCTCCCCGAAATAGCTTTAGGGCTAGCCTCGGAAAACAGAGTCGTGGAGGTAGAGCACTGATTGGGTGCGGGGCCCGCAAGGGTTACCAAGCTCAGTCAAACTCCGAATGCCATAGACTTACTTCCGGGAGTCAGACAGTGAGTGCTAAGATCCATTGTCAAAAGGGAAACAGCCCAGACCATCAGCTAAGGTCCCCAAGTGTGTGTTAAGTGGGAAAGGATGTGGAGTTGCACAGACAACCAGGATGTTGGCTTAGAAGCAGCCACCATTGAAAGAGTGCGTAATAGCTCACTGGTCGAGTGACTCTGCGCCGAAAATGTAACGGGGCTAAACACACCACCGAAGCTATGGCTTGATGCAATGCATCAGGGGTAGGGGAGCGTTGTATAAGGGTTGAAGGTGTACCGTAAGGAGCGCTGGACATTATACAAGTGAGAATGCCGGTATGAGTAACGAAAAGATCAGTGAGAATCTGATCCGCCGAAAGCCTAAGGGTTCCTGAGGAAGGCTCGTCCGCTCAGGGTAAGTCGGGACCTAAGGCGAGGCCGAAAGGCGTAGTCGAAGGACAACAGGTCGAAATTCCTGTACCACCGTAAGCCGTTATGAGCAATGGGGGGACGCAGTAGGGTAGTGACGCGGACTGATGGATGTCCGTCTAAGCAGTAAGGCTGATGTGTAGGCAAATCCGCACATTGTAAGGCTGAGCTGTGATGGGGAGCGAAAATTGTAGTAGCGAAGGTCATGATCTCACACTGCCAAGAAAAGCCTCTAGCCAGGTGAAGGTGCCCGTACCGCAAACCGACACAGGTAGGCGAGAAGAGTATTCTAAGGCGCGCGGAAGAACTCTCGTTAAGGAACTCGGCAAAATGACCCCGTAACTTCGGGAGAAGGGGTGCCCCGGTAGTGTGAATAGCACGAGGGGGCCGCAGTGAAAAGGCCCAAGCGACTGTTTAGCAAAAACACAGGTCTGTGCGAAGCCGTAAGGCGAAGTATACGGGCTGACGCCTGCCCGGTGCTGGAAGGTTAAGGGGAGTGGTTAGGAGCAATCCGAAGCTGTGAACCGAAGCCCCAGTAAACGGCGGCCGTAACTATAACGGTCCTAAGGTAGCGAAATTCCTTGTCAGGTAAATTCTGACCCGCACGAATGGCGTAACGACTTGGGCGCTGTCTCAACGAGAGATCCGGTGAAATTTTAATACCTGTGAAGATGCAGGTTACCCGCGACAAGACGGAAAGACCCCATGGAGCTTTACTGCAGCTTGATATTGAATTTGGGTACGATCTGTACAGGATAGGTGGGAGCCTTTGAAGCAGGAGCGCCAGCTTGTGTGGAGGCAACGTTGGGATACCACCCTGATCGTATCTAGGTTCTAACCTGGTACCGTAATCCGGTGCGGGGACAGTGTCAGGTGGGCAGTTTGACTGGGGCGGTCGCCTCCTAAAGAGTAACGGAGGCGCCCAAAGGTTCCCTCAGAATGGTTGGAAATCATTCGAAGAGTGCAAAGGCATAAGGGAGCTTGACTGCGAGACCTACAAGTCGAGCAGGGACGAAAGTCGGGCTTAGTGATCCGGTGGTACCGCATGGAAGGGCCATCGCTCAACGGATAAAAGCTACCCTGGGGATAACAGGCTTATCTCCCCCAAGAGTCCACATCGACGGGGAGGTTTGGCACCTCGATGTCGGCTCATCGCATCCTGGGGCTGAAGTAGGTCCCAAGGGTTGGGCTGTTCGCCCATTAAAGCGGTACGCGAGCTGGGTTCAGAACGTCGTGAGACAGTTCGGTCCCTATCTGTCGTGGGCGTAGGAAATTTGAGAGGAGCTGTCCTTAGTACGAGAGGACCGGGATGGACGTACCGCTGGTGTACCAGTTGTTCCGCCAGGAGCACCGCTGGGTAGCTATGTACGGACGGGATAAACGCTGAAAGCATCTAAGCGTGAAGCCCCCCTCAAGATGAGATTTCCCAGTATGTAAGACCCCTTGAAGACGACGAGGTAGATAGGCTGGGGGTGGAAGTGCAGCAATGCATGGAGCTGACCAGTACTAATCGGTCGAGGGCTTATCCAAATATGCAAGTGATAATTCGCATGTTTCGTTTCGAATCTAGTTTTCAGAGAACAACAACTCTGAAATGTAAGCACAGCTATGCGTTTGGTGGCGATGGCGGAGGGGTTCCACACGTACCCATCCCGAACACGACCGTTAAGCCCTCTAGCGCCGATGGTACTTGGACCGCAGGGTCCTGGGAGAGTAGGACGCCGCCAAGCAATAGGAAGACACACTTGAATGATTTCGAGTGTGTCTTTTTTTTATTTTAATGTAATTAATAGTCCCGATTTGACTTGTTATATACATAAAATACTGGCGTTCCAATCCTTAAAGCTGTGATACAATAGGTGAGGTCTATATAGAAAACGGAAACACGCATAAGTACGAGGAGGAAAAGTGAACACGATGAAATCAGCCCCGTTTATTGCCGTGGAAGGTCCGATTGGAGCGGGGAAAACAACGCTGGCAACGATGCTTTCCCATGAATTGAATCTTCCGTTAGTTAAAGAAATCGTAGAAGAGAATCCATTTCTGGCTTCCTTTTATCAGGATATCGACGAGTGGAGTTTCCAATTGGAAATGTTTTTTCTGTGTAATCGGTTTAAACAACTGGAAGACACGGGCGCTCATTATGTAGAGCAGAATACCCCAGTCATTTCAGACTATCATATCTATAAAAATATGATTTTTGCCGATCGTACCTTAAAGGGAACGAAACGGGATAAGTATCGTCAAATCTATCATCTGTTAACAGATGATCTGCCAAAGCCCAATCTGGTGCTCTATATTGAAGCTGAACTCGATACGTTGATGTACCGCATTAACAAGCGTGGACGCTCATTTGAGCAGGACATGGACCCGGCATATATGGAACAACTGATCGCCGATTACAAAACAGGCATGGACTATCTGGCAAATAGCTCAAATCCACCAGTAATCATTAAGGTCAATGCAGAGCAACTCGACTTTGTGGAACATCCTGAGCACTTCAGGCAGATTGTTAATCAGGTAA
Organism: Paenibacillus sp. FSL K6-4396; assembly: GCF_038002525.1. NCBI lineage: Bacteria > Bacillati > Bacillota > Bacilli > Caryophanales > Paenibacillaceae > Paenibacillus > Paenibacillus sp. FSL K6-4396. The sequence goes on from NZ_JBBOCR010000001.1 coordinate 968,932, forward strand.
AGGAGTATATCATATGAATAACTATGGCATTCCATCGAATGCATTAATTACGGTAGCAGGTACGGTTGGGGTGGGCAAATCCACGTTAACGGCTGCACTTGCGCAGCGTTTGAATTTCAAGACCTCTTTGGAGCAAGTCGATCACAATCCTTATTTGGAGAAGTTCTATCATGACTTCGAGCGTTGGAGCTTCCATCTGCAGATTTATTTCCTGGCAGAGCGCTTCAAGGAACAGAAGAAGATTTTTGAACTAGGTGGGGGATTCGTTCAGGATCGTTCCATCTATGAAGATACGGGCATTTTTGCACAAATGCATGCAGATCAAGGAACCATGTCTGCTACAGATTTCGAGACATACAGCAGTTTGTTTGAAGCGATGGTAATGACACCGTATTTCCCACATCCAGATGTGCTGATTTATCTGGAAGGCAGTCTGCCTTCGATTTTAAACCGAATTACGGAACGTGGACGCGAGATGGAAATCCAAACGGATCGTTCATACTGGGAGCACATGCATGAGCGCTATTCCGTGTGGATTGATCAGTTTACGGCTTGCCCTGTGCTACGTCTGAACATTGATGAGTATGATGTGCATGATCCGGCATCGGTGGATGCCATTTTGGCACAGATTGCAGCTGTCATTCAGCCTTCCAAGGAAGTACAAAGGTAAGATAGATAGAGCTTTTCAATGTAGTTTTCTCGGTTACATTGGTTATATCTATGATACAGATATGGACAACATCCCTTCTACGGCAATTATGCTGTTGGAGGGGTGTTTTTTATGTGCCAAGGGAATGATTATGAGATGTTTGTGGATAAAACTAAAATGATATATTCGAGCGAATAAGGAAATAGATGCTTAATATATCTTTTCTATTATATAAATACATGGTCACCAAAAGTAGAAAAATGTTGAATAATAGGTCTTTTTGTGGTTTCATAGGAAAGGTGAATTCTGGAAAAGAAGCATATGCATGACTCAGGAGGGAAAGACAACGTGGAAGAGAAACAAGGAGTTAAAATCGGTATGCCGATCATTGGTGGTTTAATTGCAGCCATTCTGGGAGGCATCGTATGGGCAGCTATTGCTGCAATGACCGAGTATGAGGTGGGACTAATTGCGATTTTGATTGGAGCTCTCACGGGCTACGCAGTTGTGTTGTTCTCCAATAAACAAATTGCAACGGTACATAAGATTATTGCCGTACTGTTTGCGCTTGTTGGCATTTTGTTGGGGAAATATCTGACGGTCGTATATTTTACTTCCGAACTGTTTGGTGATGTAAGTGTGATGGAACTTGTGTTTGATAGCGAGATGATCAGTGCGTTTGTGGAAACCTTTCAGGAGTACTTCAGTCAACCGATTGATTTGTTATTCATCGTGCTTGCGATTGTGTCTGCATGGCAGATTCCTGGCCGGATGGCGAGAACCAGTCTAGCTACGGATGCATCTTCATCGGATCACGCACCAAGAGCTTAATGAGATAGACGGTGGACGCTGGTAGCAAAATGAAGAACGTTTGACAGAAGAAACTTAATATCATCTTCCTAAGCATCTGGTGAAACGGTTATATCGAAGGACTAGGAGCAGAAGAAAAATGTAGTAAAGAGCAATCTACGTTAATTCATAAAGTACTCAGAGTGAGCAGCAGTTAGGCATGTTCACATTGCGGCTGAGTTACTTGGATATACAAAAGGGACGATACGCCTTAGGGCGTACGTCCCTTTTGTATATCCACTGGGTAGTGAGTGGGATACGACTCATAACTTTTGCAACAACTCGGATCGATTTAAATTACTTACCACATAACCCTAGTATATATCCAACATGTTCATAAGGTTAATTACAAGAAAGATGTGGTCACCCCAGGAGGTAGGTTCAAATATCCCAAGGGTCATTTACTGCGAATAAAGCTGATGACGAGAATATTTTACCTTTTCAGGACAGGGGGTAACTTCCAGACTATCGTTTACAGTGCACATCTGACAGCAATGAGAGTTGAATAATACTGAATGTGATCGAAGACAGGGCTATATTATTTGTTTTGGTCAGCAAATACAGCCATAGCATCTCTCATAAATACTGCCAAACCATCGCCAAACTGATCAATATTACGCGTGAAGCGTTCATCGTCCACGTACATCTGACCAAGTCCTCTGAAGGCTTCAGGCGAGTAGTTTCCCATTTGGTTTAGCCAAGTGTACCACTCTTTGATGCCAGACTGTGCCTCGGCAGAAGCTGGTTCTGTGTGACGAAGTGAAGCCAGATGTTTGTAGATCTTGTTCATTTGATCTGATAGAGCCTTCTGATCTGTGGTTGATTTACTGTGCAGCTTCTGATTTGCGTGATCGACGGCATGGTCTCCCCAACGTTCCCGCGCTTCTTGTTCATACGGATTCTCGCTAAAGTCAAATCCTTCGAATTGTTCTTTGGCTGTCATTTTAATTTCTCCTTTCACGTGTAAAACCGTTCTATCAATGGTAGCAATCATCTGGTCCAAGCGTCGGCGCTTCTCCAGCAGTATAAGTCGATGCATATTAAGTGCTTCTTCTGGATTGAAGGAGGGGTTGTTTATAATGTTTTTGATCTCCTTCAGAGAGAAGTCGAGTTCCTTGAAAAACAAAATCTGCTGTAACCGTTCCAGGTCGGCATCTGAATATAATCGATACCCGGCAGAAGTCACTTCGTCGGGGGTTAATAGTCCGATCTCATCATAGTGATGCAGTGTGCGCACACTGATCGAGGCAAGTTCGGCAACTTCTTTTACCTTCATGGCCATGTGTGAAACCTCCTTACAACATCGATTGTACAGTGTCACGTTACGTGAGAGTCAACCGTTGAAAATGAAAAAACAAGATGCAAGCATGGAGGCTGCATCTTGATCATGGATTGGTGAATAGATGTGACTGAATTATTGTATCATCCAGTCACTGGAGGGGAGCGGATGCGCTTCTAAGTCGAAGACATAGACTGCCGCACCGCAGGGGGAGGCTCCTCTGTTATGGAGAGGAGAGCGAGCGGTTATGGGCCGCACCATGTATTCGGTGCAGCCCATGGGGCTGGCAGTGCAGGGATAGCAGGGCTACGCCTGCATCCCGCGCACTGCCGCAGCGAACTGTGCAGCCGCTGCGCGCACATCGGCCGCGCCCGCGATGGCGGAGATGACGGCTACGCCGTCGGCTCCAGCCGCCATCACGGCGGCCGTGGTATCGGGCGTAACGCCGCCGATACCTACAATCGGAACTGCGATGCCTGCGGCGCGCAGTTCCGCCACCCCTGCGGGGCCCAGCACAGCGTGGGCGTCCGCTTTGGAGCGCGTCGGGTACATGGGCCCGACGCCAAGGTAGTCGGCGCCCGCCTGCACGGCACGGCGCGCCTCATCCACAGAGTGGGCGGATACGCCAAGCATCCGCCCATCTCCAATACGGGCGCGTACCAGCGCCGCGTCCGCATCTTCCTGGCCGACATGCACGCCGTCGGCCTCCACCGCTACAGCCAGCTCCACATCATCGTTCACGATGAACGGGACTCCGTGCTGGCTGCACACCTCGCGAAGCCGCATCGCAAGCGTGATGCTAGCTTCGCCGACCAAGGCGCCAGTTCCCTTTTCACGGAACTGGAACAGCGTGATGCCGCCAGCAATGGCCTGGCGCAGCACTTCCACAGGGTCTTGCGTTGTATTGACGCTGCCCATCACCAAATACACCTTCATCGCGCGTTGTACCGCTTCTGCATCCCAAGGGCGCATCACTGCTCACCCCGCTGTCTGCGCTGATATGCAAAATGATTTGTCGGCCCATGTCCGGCCCCAATCCCCAGCTCATCTTCGATGGCTGCCTGAATGAATGCTCGCGCGGTCGTAACGGCAGCCAGAACAGGTGAACCCTTGGCTAACTCTGCGGTAATGGCCGCAGAGTACGTGCATCCTGTTCCGTGTGTATGACGTGTTACTACACGAACATTCTCCAGATAATGAAAAGACTGCCCATCGTAGAGCACATCAACGATCATGCCACTTCCTTCATCATGACCACCTTTGACCAAAGCATACGTTGAGCCCATCTCTACAATCCTTCTCGCGGCTTCTTCCCGCTGACTTAGATTCGTGATGGACATTCCGGTAAGCAGTTCGGCTTCCGGAATATTAGGTGTTGTGATCAAGGAATGGGGCAGCAGCTCCGTAACCAGCGCTTGGACAGCTTCCTGCTGGAGCAGGGGAGCGCCGCCTTTGGCGACCATCACAGGGTCGATGACCAGATTAGACCAACGGTAATGCTGCCATTTCTCAGCCACTAGACGAATAATTTCGGCACTATATAACATGCCGGTCTTCGTTGCGGTTGGTTGAAAGTCTTCACCCGTCGAGTCCAATTGCTGGGCAATGCCATCGTAAGGGATGGGAAAAACGCCCTGCACACCTGTGGTATTTTGGGCAGCAATAGCAGTGATAACAGTCATGCCGTATGCGCCAAGCTCCTGGAATGTTTTCAAATCAGCCTGAATTCCTGCACCTCCCCCGTTATCAGAACCTGCAATGGTTAGCGCTTGAGCAATGCTCATATTGCACCTCCACGGATCTGACGGATTTGTGCGCGTTCTGCCAAGAGGTCTGGTGTTACTTGTGCCAGTTGATTCAACAATTCAATCTGGAAGCTGCCCGGCCCCTGATGAGCTGTCCGCTCTGCCGCCAGTTCAGCCGCTACACCATAAAACGCGAGCGCTTCAACAACACTGCCTAGAAGATCGGCTCCGGATTCCGCTATGGCTGTAAAAGCACCAATCACCGAACTGAGCAGACAGCCAGCACCTGTGACCTGAGTGAGCAGGGCATGACCATTACTCGTAAGGAATGTGGATTGTCCATCAGTAATGATATCTTCTTTTCCGGTAATGACCACAACACAGCCAAGTTTATGAGCTGCCCGCTCCGCAATTCCAATCCGGTCACCTTCACCTGATCCTGCGTCCACACCTTTAATACTCCAGCTCTCACCGATGACATTGGCGACTTCCGCCACATTGCCGCGCAGCACCGTGAGGCGAAGCTCACGAACGAGCATCTGCACGGTTTCTGTACGATAGGTGGTCGCACCAGCTCCAACCGGATCAAGCACCACAGGCACGTGATACGCATTAGCCGATTGGCCTGCCAGACGGATCGCCTGAACGACTTTGTCATCGAGTGTACCGATGTTGAGTACCACGGCTCCTGACATCTTGGCGACATCAGCGACCTCTTCATGAGCATAGGCCATAAAAGGGGACGCACCTAGTGCAAGCAGACCATTGGCTGTGAAGGGAGCCACGACAAGGTTGGTGATATTTTGTACCAGCGGATTTTGCGTACGAACACGTTCCAGATAAGACATATAATTTCCTCCTTGTTATGAAGTAACCCCATCGGCGGAAGTCCGATATCTGGAGTCACTCAGCAGAATAATAGAATATGAGTCTCCTTGTTGAGTTGGGGCGCAGAGTCTAACAACAGCCAGATGCATTAATGCGAGAAAAGCAGAAACGTAAAATCCAAATTAATTTCATAACTCACTAAAAAGGGTTTTTTTGTAACAGGATATAGACAAATTGAATCATTCTGATCGATATCTAGCCTTGATTGAAATAGCTAAAAGGTAGATTCATATAAAATGTAAATTCGCAGATAGACAACCGTACAGCTACGAAACAGTACAAAACGAAACGATACAAAATACAGAAAGTGAACCCGGGTCTTTCTCCAAACTCAGGCAAGAGATAGTGTGATGGATGTTAGCGTCTAACCAGTGTCTTGAAGTCCAGGCTGGTCGATACCCAACTGATTGGGGCACGACTGGTCAGACGGTGTTTCTAAAGAACCCAGGACATCTTATTTGGCTGTCAAATCCTACTTTTGAAATCTAAGGAACGTCAGACACGTTATTTCCCAGAATCTCCTGACCAAAACGCTGCAAACAGCTATTTATTCTGATATAACATGTTTCAGGTTCTTTAGATTTCTGCAACCGCTACAAATCCCTGAATAGGACGCCTCAGATTCGTTAGCGCTCGCTGCATGCTCTACTCCAAGCACATTAAGGAGCTAGCTCCCGGAAGGTTTGAAGATATGCGCTAATGTTCATACCAAATTCATACCAACAAGCCACCAAAACGCATATCAAGCTGCTCTGATGCACATCAAATCACTTTGGCTTGTTAAAAATTCTGATTCTCAGATGCTTGCTTCAGGGCAATTCCATTTCGCAAAACTTCCTGCATCCGATCCTAACGTTTCTTGCTAACTTTGCTTTTGATGACATTGCTTTCATTCCCTTGCGTTCAGTCACTTTTCCTTTATTCACGTTGCTCTCCTTTATTTACTCTCCTTGCAGATTAATAAAAGCATCCTCGGCTTTCACCGATTCAGGAATCAGATCCTGTTCAACGAGCCAAGCACGTACATTCTCCCATGATTCCATTTCCTGCCGACCAAACGGTTGGCCTTCTTCATTCATAAGTGGCAGTAGAATAGTAAGGCTTTTGGTTTCGACATCCGGGTCAAGCGGAGACGTTTGATTCTCATGAGCGAGCAGAATATTCAAGGCTTCTTCTGGATGCTCAGTCACATATTTTTGTCCTTCCTGGACCGCTTTGACGAACCGGGTAAGCTGTTCTTTTTTTGCTTGAATGCCAGCTTCACTCGCAGTCAGGACCAGTTCATAATAATCAGGTACGCCATAATCGACGGGGTTAATTGATTTCATGGAGTGTCCTTCTTTCTCCAAAATCAATTGTTCATGGTTAATAAAACCACCCATAATCGCATCCGCCTGTCCGGAAGCCAGTGAAGGAATCAGATCGAATCCAACGTCGACCAGATTCATGTTATCTGGGTTGCCACCATCGTGGCTGATCATCGTACGAACCATCGCTTCATACAGCGGAATTGAAGAATACCCGACAGTTTTTCCGTCAAGATCTTTGGGTGAACTCACGTTGCCATTGGCTTCGGTCAATAGATGAACAAGCGGGTGCCGAACAACAGCAGCAATAGATCGTACAGGAATGGTCTCGCCACGCGCGAGCAAGATTTGGGGCTGGTAGCTTAAGGCCAGATCAATTTTACCGGCAGCAACAAGTTTGAGTGAATCATTGGTATCCGCAGGCATCTGAATTTCGACATCCAGACCTTGGTCTGCGAAGTACCCTTTTTCCTGAGCCACATAGATGAAGGAGTGTACTGCATTCGGGTACCAGTCGAGCATGATGGACAGTTTATCTTTGGCGTCTGATGCTGGTTCGGTTGCAGACTTGTCTGTTTGTTGTGCATTGGTTGCAGAGTCTGTTGTTGGCGTGTTACTGCTGGTATTCGTGGTGCTGCATCCACTGACTATCAGCAAAAGGCTAATGAGCATGATGGGAAGCAGGGAGTGTATGCCTTTATTATTCATAATGGAAGTTCCTCATTTCATTGTTTAAGGTTTGTAGGAGAAGAACAGCAGGATGTTAACGGACAACGTGATGATTGAAACATAACTGATGATATGTGAAAAAAGTGTTTGGAAATCATACTTCCTATCATTAAATCGGATTCACTCTCCAAGATTATCCGTTCTTTCTTTTGCCTCCATGACGGCGTGTGTTAAACCGTTTCTCCAGCCAGGCAATCAATATAAACAAAACGATCCCAAGCAGGGATAACAGCACAATAGCGGCAAACATCGCGTCCGTGTTCATGTTGCTGGACATACGGCGGCTGAAGTATCCGAGACCTTTGCTGCCACCGAGCCATTCGCCAATCGTTGCACCAACCACGCAGTACACCACAGACATCTTTAGCCCCGAGAAAAAAGAGGGAAGGGCAAGTGGAACCTGGAGTTTGCAAAAAATATCCCACTTGCTGGCGCCCATGGTGAGCAGCAGTTCACGCTGTTCTGGATCGCCTTGGCGAAGTCCATCGTAGGTGCTGACCACAATGGGGAAGAAGGCGATCAGGAACACCACGGCGACTTTGCTCCACAAGGTATAACCAAACCACAGGATGAATACAGGGGACAGGGCAATCAGTGGTATGGTTTGACTGATCACGATGAAGGGATACAAGGCCTTTTCAATCGATCGGTTCATATGCATTCCTGTCGCTAGCGTAATTCCAGTCACTATGGACAAGCCAAAACCAACAATAACCTCCATCAAGGTAGCAGGCAGATGTGTAGCCAGCAGGAGGTAGCGATGCTCATACAGGGAGCTGGCAATCGCCGTTGGGGCTGGAATGATGAAGGAGGGCACCCATCCCATACGCACAATCCACTCCCAGAAGACAAGCAACAAGAGCAGGAGCCAAAGAAACAGACCATAACGGGCAAGCCAACGCCTTACGCTATCCTTCATGCAGTCTCCCAAGTTACCTTCTCGCATGCAATTGTTCCTCCAGTCGTCGTCTCATCTGAACGAGCGCCGGTTCATAGATCATGTCCGAATGTCTTGGACGTGGCAAAGGTACCGTCAAATCCTGTAGCTGTTGGCCTTGGCGCCCCGGAGTTAACAGGATAATCCGATCACTGAGCAGCAGCGCCTCTTCAATGTCATGCGTAATGAACAACACGGTTTTGCCAAAGCCCTCCCACAGTTCCAACAACCAGCGATGCATCTCCCGTTTGGTTAAGGCATCGAGTGCGCCGAATGGTTCATCCAGCAGCATGAGTTGGCCACCTGTCAGCAAAGTACGAAGCAGCGCGACACGCTGGCGCATGCCACCCGATAGCTCGTCTGGGTAAGCATGCGCGTAGCCGGATAGGCCAAATCTGTCGAGCCCAGCCAGAATGTCCGCGCGAATTCTCCCCTTATCCTGCCGCTCTGGAGCAAGTTCAGCGGGGAGCATGCAATTCTCCATGACGGTTCGCCAGGATAACAGGAGGTCCTTTTGTGGCATATAGGCCACCTGCCCCAGTCGCTTTCCTTCAGGGACCCAAGGAATTTCTATGGTTCCATGGGTTGGCTCAAGCAGGCCTGCCAGCAGCTTGAAAAGGGTGCTTTTACCGGAGCCGCTGGAGCCGATAAGCGAGACGAATTCGCCGTTGGCTACACGCATCGACACATTGGAGAGCACGGGGGAATCCCTTTTTTCCGGGAAAGCGTAGCTCATGTTGTGAATGGTTATGTTATTATCCATCTCGTTTTGTCCCCCCTTGTTATTCCAAATTCAACTTCAAACTACGGGATCTTTAATTACACCTTCTGATCTGCCCGCAGAACGCGAAAAAGACCCACCCATTTCCGGAGAAATGAGTGGGTCTGTAAGTTCAATTCACATTAAATTTCATCATCAACATGAAAAAATCCGCTTACTGAAAGGCCGCTCCACTTCCCTCCGCTGGTATGATCCAGATCAGGTTCAAAGGGTCCGAATCATTCGATTCGTCTCAGCCGTAAGGCTCCCCTAGTGCAATGTTCAAGATATGCAGTTGTGTGTTCAGCATATATCACATGCAAGTGGAATGTAAAGGGGGCGCTCGGAAAGAATGTGAGTACTGATCTTGGCTTTCCGCGGATTCATAATACGCTTCGTTTATTTAATCAGATAGATACGGTACAATATCTATTAAATTTCTATATGCTGCTTTCGGGATGTATTAAATGGAAAGGGGAGTGTATATGAAAACGATTGGCCTTATTGGTGGAATGAGCTGGGAGTCATCGTTAGAGTATTATCGAATTATTAATGAAGAAGTGAAAAATAAATTGGGAGGATTGCATTCAGCCAAATGCATCTTATATAGCGTGGATTTTGAAGAAATCGAGCGTTATCAGGCTGAAGGTAATTGGGAAAGTGCTGGTGAATTATTAGGGAATGCTGCTCAGTCTCTGGAAAAGGCAGGAGCAGAAATGATTGTAATTTGTACAAATACGATGCATAAAGTGATTAAACATATTGAAGAAAAAGTGCGTTTACCCATTGTACATATTGCTGATTCAACAGCAAATCAAATTCATAAGTCCAAAATAAGTACGGTTGGTTTACTTGGCACTAAATATACGATGGAACAAGACTTTTATAAAAAACGAATTGAATTGAATGGTATTAAGGTTTTGATACCGAATGAAGAGGATAGAAAAGTTATCAATAAAATAATATATGAGGAATTATGTTTAGGGAAAATTGAGCCCTTATCAAGGGATTATTATAAAAAGGTGATCCAAAGGCTAGTTGATGATGGAGCTGAGGGGATCATATTAGGTTGCACCGAAATTGGATTATTAGTAAAAGTAGAGGATTCAGAAGTTCCATTATTTGATACAACACGTATTCATGCGATTGAATCTGTTCATTTGGCACTAGCCAAATCATTTTGACACAACCAGATAAACCAGTTCTCTGATTTACCTTGGCTCATGAACCCGATATAATAGGGATGGCCCGTATAGGCCGGATCACAAAATGCAGGTGGGATTGTTCTCCCTCCTAGGCAGAATGGGGACCCGAGTTGAAAACGTTCAAAAAAGTATATATTGAGATCACGAGTATCTGCAATCTGGCTTGCAGCTTCTGTCCACAGACGCAGCGTGCCAAAGGATTCATTGACCCTGAAGTCTTCAACAATATACTGGAACAAGTTAAACCACACACCAATCATATTTATCTACATGTCAAAGGTGAACCCTTGTTGCATCCCAAAATAGATCTGTTGCTCGATTCCGCACATGAGAAGGGACTCAAGGTGAACATTACAACGAATGGTACACTATTGCCCAAGACTCAGCATAAATTGCTTGGCAAACCGGCGCTGCGGCAGATGAATTTCTCCCTGCACAGCTTCGATGGGCATGAAGGTTCGACCGACCGTGACGGATACCTGAGCAACATTCTGTCTTTTGTTCACGAAGCGGTGAAGCACAATGTCATCATCTCATTCCGGTTGTGGAATCTGACGCAGGATAACTTCACAAATGCTCAGATGAATCGAAATCGGGAGACCCTTGAAGTATTGGAACGTGAGTTCAATCTGGACTTCCGAATTGAGGAAAAAGTAGTTCCAGGCAGCGGGGTCAAAATTGCCCCGAATGTATACCTGAATCAGGACCATGAGTTCCAGTGGCCGAGTCTGGATGCACCTGAAGATGACGGCAAAGGCTTCTGCCATGCATTGCGTGGTCAGGCAGCTGTGCTTGTAGATGGAACGGTGGTTCCATGCTGTCTTGATGGTGAGGGTGTCATTAACCTTGGTAATGTGCACGAGAAGTCATTCTCGGAGATTATTGAGGGTGAGCGAGCGAACAATCTGGTATATGGCTTCTCCAGGCGCGAAGCTGTGGAAGAGTTGTGTCGAAAGTGCGGTTATCGTCAGAGATTCGGAGCCTGATATCTTATATCAGCAAGCCGGAAGCCATTCAAGATCACACATTTGGAGACAAATGTAGTGGTCTTTCTTTGTTATCGGGGATTCAAGTGAGGGTGCATACGTTACAAATGAGCATACCAGAGGTTGATATGAGCATATTGCTTGAGAGACCTGGCATGCAAAAAACGAGGATATGACAGGGATTGTGCGATGTCATAATATATCTGATCTAATGATTATTCTAGTTACCTTCCTTATTTGGTAGGATTAGGTTGTGGGTCGGACAGAGGTGCACCTCTGACGATCTTCCAGGACAAGCTCAGGCTTGTACACTATCAAATAACGAGAGAATAAGGGAGGAATAAAGTTATGAAAAAAATGTTGACGTTGTTGCTGTCCGCTGGTTTGGTTGCTTCTATATTTGGTGCCGTTCCGGCTGCGGCTGCACCTACCGTTGTAAATTCAACCATTGTGGTTCCAAAGGGCACGACCTATGACGGCCAAGGTAAAACATTTGTAGCCAATCCTTCCACACTGGGCGACGGATCTCAAGCAGAAAATCAGAAGCCAGTCTTTCGTCTGGAGGCAGGGGCCACGCTCAAAAACGTAAACATTGGATCACCAGCTGCTGATGGTGTTCATTGTTATGGCAACTGTAATATATCGAATGTGGTCTGGCAGGACGTGGGCGAGGATGCACTGACATTGAAGTCTGCCGGAACGGTTAACATTACCGGTGGGGCAGCTTATAAGGCTTATGATAAAGTGTTCCAGATGAATGCAGCTGGAACAATTAACATCAAAAATTTCCGTGCAGATGATATTGGCAAACTGGTTCGCCAAAATGGTGGAACTTCCTTCGCAGTTAACATGACGCTGGATAACTCCAACATTTCTAATGTAAAAGATTCGATTATGCGTACAGACAGCAGCACATCACAAGGGAAAATTACGAATACCCGTTATTCCAAAGTACCAACGTTGTTCAAGGGGTTTGCTTCAGGGAAAACGAGCCAGTCAGGGAACACGCAATATTAAGAACAAGGATACCTTGGAATACGCATTGAAGGCTTGTAACGGATAAGGTAGCTATTTCACATCGTGAAGTATGTCCAAAAGGCATCCAGGGGGATGCCTTTTCCTATGCCAACATTGATTTTTGTAGAGACCATTGCCACAAATACCCATCTGATGTACATTAGAAGCAATGAAATAAGTGAACCGGGAGCTCAATGAAGTTGGGCTGAGAGAGTGGCCTTGTGCCGCTGACCGTACATCTGATCTGGGTAATGCCAGCGTAGAGAACATGGATTTGCGATATGTAAGGGTGAATTGTGAGAATGAACGTGGATGAACAACAGATCTTTTTGAACTGTGGTGGTGTATCTGCCAGGGCGGAGAGGGATGGTTGATATTCCGTATTTTCGACATCCACCCAATACATCATTGTGAGGATTGTATACTGTACGTAAGGCCTGCCCGGAACCGGGGAGGCTTTTTCGTTTATTTTTAGAGGTTGTTCAACCAGTCTTTTTGAACACACACTTTTACAACTCCCACAGGGAACAAAGGAAGGACGTAGAGAACATGGCAACAACAACAGGCAACAAGCGATTGAAACTAACGGATATTTTGGTAACCATCGTGATCGCAGTAGTGTTTGGGGTGATTTACAAGATATGGGGACCTACATATGACTTGATGAAACCATTTGGCGTTCATGCGGAGCAGATGATCTACGGCATGTGGTTTATGGCGGGTACGTTTGCTTTTGTTATCACTCGTAAACCAGGCGTGGCTATTCTTGCCGAAGTTGCGGCTTCAACGGTAAGTGCTTTTCTGGGCAGTGAATGGGGCATGTCCACACTTGTATACGGTCTGTTGCAAGGATTGGGAGCCGAGATATTCTTCGCCGCATTTTTGTATCGTAAAACAAACCTGTTTGTCACCTGTCTTGCAGCCATAGGAGCCGCAGCGGCTTCGCTTTTGCTGGATTATCAGTACGGGTATATTGATTCACTCTCGGCCTGGAATTATACGTTATTTATCGGATTCCGCTTCATCGGAAGCATCTTGATTGCAGGAGTGTTTGCTTATTATCTCGCCAAAGCATTGGAACTGACCGGTGTAACACGCTCACTCAGACCAGTATCCAAACAAGATTATGAGGCGCTGGATTAGATGAGCGTAGAGGGGAATTCGCAAGCGGTAAGTGTGACAAATCTAAGATGCAAGTTCCCGGGAGAGAAAGCCTTGGTATTTCAAGGCTTGTCTCTTTCTGTGCGTCAAGGGGAGAAAGTGCTGTTGCTTGGCCCAAGCGGCTCCGGTAAATCGACGTTATTGCAAATTCTGAGCGGTTTAATTCCACGTTCAGTTGAAATTCCGATGAAATGTGATGATATTCAGGTTCCCGCCAGAGCAGGAGTAGTCTTTCAGGATCCGGATACCCAGTTCTGTATGTCCTTTACGGATGAAGAGATCGCATTTGTGCTGGAAAACCGAAATATTCCGCGTGAAAAGATGCCAGGGCTGATTGAATATTATCTGAAACAAGTGGGGTTATCCTTTGAACAGAATCGTGTATTGATCCAGTCCATGTCTCAGGGGATGAAGCAGCGTCTCGCGATTGCTTCAATGCTTGCCATGGACCCGGAGGTATTGTTTTTGGATGAACCCACTGCACTGCTGGATGATGAGGGTACTTCCCAAGTGTGGGATACCATTAAACGGATCGCCAGTGACAAAACGATCATAATCGTTGAACACAAAATAAACGAGATTGTGGATATGGTCGACCGCATCATTGTCTTATCACCTGAAGGAAAGATTGTGGCGGATGGGCCAGCACAGCAGGTATTCACGGATGAACGGAGCAAGTTGAGGGATTATGGAATCTGGTATCCAGGCGTGTGGGAAGAGCATGAGCAGGAGAGGGCAACAAAAGAAGAAAAGGAAAATATTCCTGGAGAGCTTCAAGCGTGTGAGAATCAGGGCATCTCAAGCTTGGAAGCACAGCATTCGTCTGGCTTATACGATACATTGGGCATATTCCCCGTATCTCATGTATCATCCTTATCGCCTGTATCGTCAGCCGATCAGCCTGCACTGGACTTGCAGCAGTTCACCGGATGGCGTGGAAAAACACCTTTCATTCAGGTGGAACAGGCCAAGGTATGGCACGGGGATTGGATTGGTATTGTCGGAGCCAATGGAGCTGGCAAGAGTACATTGTTGTTATCTCTGATGAATATCCTGAAAACAACAGGTCATTATGAGGTGCACGGTCAGCCTTCTGGCAAAACGGAACAGCTTGCAGATCAGATTGCGTTTGTCTTTCAAAACCCGGAGTTTCAATTTGTAACCAACACCGTCGCGGAAGAAGTGGAATTCTCATTGCTGGGGGGCAGGCTTACAACGGAAGAAAGACATGCCAGAACTACTCATATGTTAAATCAATTTGGACTAGTCGATTTGTCCGAGCGCCACCCCTATCAATTATCGATGGGGCAGAAACGACGTTTGAGCGTGGCATCCGCATTGGTCAGAGAGCAGCGAATTCTGTTGCTGGATGAACCCACTTTTGGACAGGATGCCCGCAATACGTTTGCCATGTTAGCACAACTGGAGCAATTGCGGAGAGAGGGAACAGCCATTGTTATGGTTACCCATGATCGTGAAATTGTAAAAAGATATTGCACCCGAATCTGGTCGGTGGATGAGGGGAGGTTATGTGATGCAACTGTCGTTTCCTCATCGTGAAACCTGGCTTCATTCCGTTAATCCGGGGTTGAAGATGATTATTCTGACACTGATGTTCCTCATCGTTATCCTCATTCACAATCTGAATGTAATGGCCAACGTTGCATTGGCGATGATGTTATTACTGTGCTGGACAGGTCATCCGTGGTACAGATTGATACTGTATGCATCACCATTTATTCTGGTTTTTATCTCCACGTCTACAGGCATGATGATGTTTGGTAAGGGTGAGACCACATGGTATAAGTGGGGACTGATCCACATAACCGAAGAGAGCTTCTATCGCGGTCTACACTTGGGTTTTCGCTCGCTGACTATGGCTGCGGCAGGGTTACTCTTTGGTCTTACAACCAAGCCAGTACGGCTGTTTTATTCCCTGATGCAGCAGTGGCGGCTTCCCGCAAAATATGCCTATAGCTTTCTGGCCGCGATGCGCATGATCCCGATTTTGCTGGATGAATTCCAGACGCTCCGTTACGCTATTCGTATTCGTGGAACACAGCAACGTGGCTCTCGCTGGAACGTGTATGGTACACTCAAGCGTTACGCTATTCCGCTGCTGGCACAGAGCATTCGCCGTGCACAGCGAATGGCGGTAGCGATGGAAGCGAAAGGATTTACGGATGGAGCGAGCCGAACGTATTACATTCAGATTGGCTATTCGCGGGCTGATCTGTGGTTTGTATTTTATTATATGCTCACCTTAACAGCTGCTTATTACATCGGGGTTACCTTTCCTTATCATGCTACGATGGTGGATGTAAGGTAATATTGGGAGATAGATAGAAATATATTGAGGCAAACGGTAACTTTTTCCTTTTTACTGCGTCTCTATTGGAAAAAACTTCTAATGGATGGGGATGAACGAGAGTGAAGACGGGTCCTGACTGGCAGAGAACGGGGTACAAATGGATTACCATGACTGGATTATCAGCTGTGCTGTTGACGGGCTGGATGCTGCTGGATTCCAAGATGGTTGTGCTTGGAGGACAAGCTTTGGCTACAACGCCACAAGCCTTGGGTGCAAGTTCTCAAGTCTTATCAACACAGTTGGCCTACAAACAAGGAGAACCCGTTACGCTCATGAATGACATACCTTTGTTCAAAAACAGAAGGGACGGCAGTGTGGCTGCTGACCAGCTGGGGATTGAATATTATACAACAAAAAACGAAAAGTATACGTTAGCCTCGGTTCGAGGCGAGTGGGTGCAGCTTAAGTCAACCGATCATGGAGACTTTTGGCTGCCAAGTTGGTATGCCCTGAAGGAGAGCAGAAGCATGACGGAAACAGCTCCCCAAAACTTCACGCTCCGATCAGGCAGTAAGCTGTATCTGGCTCCGGATAGTTCTACAACTTGGTCTAGTGAGAAAGCGCTAACAGATAAGGCTGTTATTGTTGCAAAGTGGAAAGGCTGGTATGGGGTCTCCATTGCCCCACAAGTCTGGAATAAAGAATCCTTCACGTATCGGCCAGGACTCTTCTGGATCAAGTCACAGGCTATAGAACAGCGGATGAATGTGGCGGATGGTTGGTTCCAACAGGATACATCGCTGCCAACTTCGGTTATACGCCATCTGACAGATATTAAGCTGAACAAGGCAACCACCTCCAAACAAGTGGCTGGGTGGTTAGGCGAGCCGGATTGGAAAGAGAGTTCAAGCAATCTAAATTTCACGGGTTATTCAATGAGTATTGGACAGACCTGGAGATATGAGCGGGAAGATGCGCAATTTCTGGTCACATTCAACAAGAATGGCAGACTGGTCAGAACACGCTGGAATTTAGCACAGGATAATCAAAATGCTGTTGTTTCCGATTGGAACATCAGTCGGGCGGATGAATATGGGTTCACAACAAAAATCTATGGCACAACACTGCCAACGACAATCCCTTGGAAACCGGTATGGACCAACCAGGGGGATATTAACTACACTTTTTTACAAGTAGCCACGGATGATGTGCTCCTGATGAAAGGAGATGACGGTGGATTTAGCGGGGATTACTACGAAGGTTCCATATATGCTCTTGACCGACATTCGGGCCAGCAATTATGGGGGATTAATGGGGGCTTTGGAAGACAGCAGGCAGAGGTGGATGCAGAGCGCAAAAACGTTACAATCTACACCGATTATGACCCTGATAAGAAAAAATACGTGGATCGTATTCGTCATCTGAACTTGAAGAACGGAAAGGTCATGTGGACGTATACTCCTAAGCAAAATTTTAGACTAAATGGCATCACCGCTGCGAGGAACGTTGTGGTTGTAGATAACCCGGTTGTTGAGAGCTCAAGCAACAGTTGGTTAACGGTTCTGGACAGTGCAAATGGAAAAACATTGTGGACGCGAAAACTGGCTACGGGTTATGAATTATTGAACAAGAGTGCAGATGACCCCTATGTGTTGTATTGGGAAAAGAATAAGCTGGTTGCAGCCGATCCGCAATCGGGCCGAATTGTATGGAGCTTGAAGGCCAAACGATCCACCATAGAACAATTTGTGAATGATCCATATTTTGATGGAATTGAACGTCAGGATCCCTTTGCAACCACGAATGCTGAAAGATGGCTATCACTAGATAATCAGTGGCTTCTGCTTGATCTGAACACGGGGAAAAAGCTTGCCCAATTTCCTGCTCGGGCAGGACAGAGATTTGAGGAGCTGAATGATGGCATGTTGTTGATCCGTGAGAACAAAAACGGCGATCATTACGGAGAATATGAAGATTTTACAACCACCCTGTATGATGCCAAGACAGGCAAAGCACGCTGGACGCTCAAGGGCAAGATTGAACGAGGACTGGTGGAAGAGGATCAGTTGTATGTGATTAAGAATGGCTATCCGGCGGCTGTGGATTATAAAACGGGGGAGACACGTTGGAATGCCAAAGATACGATTGCAACACTAAGGCATCCGACGAATCAGGGAAGTTATCTGGTCATTGATGATCAGTTGCTGTTGCCCATGGACGAAAATCTTCTCGTAATGAATAAAAACAATGGAGCCTTGTTAGGTCGTGTACATGACGTGGTGATGGGAAACCCGGAGCATCGCGACCGGGATGCGAAGAATGGAATGATTAACCGGATCGGCAATGAAGTGTATGTGGGTTCGTCCAACGGACGTTTTCGTGTATATGAAGCCAGCCGCCTTCAGGAGGCAATCTCACCTTAAAAGCTTGTCTCATCAGGGATGTTGATTTATTATAAATGAACAGGATTGCTCGCGCTCCGGTTATCGGCTGTGCGGGCTTTCTTCATGTGTTCTTGAAGAACCATGCATGATCATTCACGGGAGGACTCTCCATGATCTCATTATATGGTGTAAGCAAACGTTATATCGAGCGCGGTTCCCGTGCAGATCAGGGATTCGAAGCATTAAGCTCGGTGTCCCTCGAAGTGGGACAAGGAGAAATACATGGCATCATCGGATCGAGTGGTGCAGGCAAATCCACACTTCTGCGGATGCTCAACGGACTGGAAAAGCCGGATGATGGTGAGGTTGTTGTGAATGGGCAGCACTTGACCCAGATGAATGAGCGCACGCTGCGTCTTGCACGAAGGTCCATTGGCATGATCTTTCAACACTTCAATCTTGTCAGTAACCGAACGGTGAGTGGCAATGTCTGTATGCCGCTGGAACTGGCAGGGATGTCCCGTACACAGCGAGTCGAACGCGGACTTGAGGTGCTGCGGTTTGTTGGACTGGAAGACAAGGCAGATCAATATCCTGCTCAGCTTAGCGGAGGACAGAAGCAGCGTGTGGCGATTGCGCGAGCGCTGGCCAGTCGTCCGGATGTGCTACTCTGTGATGAACCAACCTCTTCGCTTGATCCACAGACCACGAACGGTATCCTGGATGTGCTGCGACATATCAATGAAACGCTGGGCGTGACCATTGTTGTAGTAACGCATGAGATGGAAGTGGCTCGCAGACTATGTCACAGGATATCCGTCATGAAGGATGGGCGACTCGTTCGTACGTTGTCTAAAACGGAAGTGAGCAGTATCCCCGCTCCGCAGCCTGATCTGCTGACCTCCTTGCTTGCGGGTGACGAATATGGGATGACAGGTTCGTCTCTGTTCCGTCAGGCAGAACAGGAGGACAAGTCATGAGGTTACCTGAGTCTGTGCTGAAATATCAGCATGAGATATGGCAGGCGATCGGAGAGACTTTTGTCATGGTGGGCATCTCCATTGCGGCAGCTGTTCTGATCGGGTTACCTCTGGGTACTCTGCTATACTTATTCCGGAAAGGGCAACGGTATCAGAATCAAACGCTGTCCTTTGTACTCGGTAGTGTCGTCAACATCATTCGTTCGTTTCCATTCTTACTGCTGGTTGTATTCATGATTCCATTCACACGGATTGTTGTGGGAACGTCCATCGGTACGCTGGCGGCAACCGTGCCACTCTCGGTCATTGCGATTGCCTACTACGCCAGACTGGTGGAACAAGCGTTGCTGGATGTACCGAGGGGAGTGGTTGAAGCTGCTGCTTCCATGGGGGCATCGACGATGCAACTCGTGGTGAAATTCTTGTACGTGGAGGCACGATCTGGTCTTGTACTGGGACTCACGACAGCTACGATTAGCTTCATCTCTTACTCGACGGTGATGGGTATTGTAGGTGGCGGCGGGGTTGGTGATTTCGCCATTCGCTACGGTTATCAGCGCTTCGAAACGGAGATTATGGTATTTACGATCATCATTATGATTATCCTGGTACAGATGATCCAATTCACAGGTAGCAGACTGTCCCACTGGCTGGATCGCAGATCCTGAACGGTCGGACCGTGCATTATTACGAATAACCAATACAGATTATACGATGAGGGGTAGACATGAAATGAAAGTAAAGATGATGCTTATGTTGCTTGCAGTAATGCTGGTTGTAGCTGCTTGTGGCAAAAAAGAAGAAACACCTGCGGCTGAAGGAACAAAGGAAGACACACAAGCTGCACAAGAAGTTACGTTGAAAGTAGCTACGTTGATTCCACCGATGACAGATGTGCTGGATATTGTTAAACCGCTTTTGAAGGAAGATGGCGTCAACTTGGAAGTTGTTGTGTTATCAGATAACGTTCAACCAAATACGGCACTCGCGAATAAGGAAGTGGATGCAAATTTCTTCCAACATGTGCCTTACATGACCCAGTATAATGAAGCGAACAATGCCAATCTGGTGGCTGTACAGCCTATCTATAATGCCATCTATGGCGGCTACTCCAAAAAGTACAAAACGATTGAGGAATTGCCAGAAGGTGCAACGATTGCAATTGCAAACGATCCTTCCAACATCGGTCGCTCTCTTGTGATGCTGGAGCAGAACGGGTTGATTAAGCTGAAAGAGGGCGTAGGTTTTAACGCCACACAGGCAGACATCACCGAGAATACAAAGAACTTCAAGTTTGAGGAAGTGGACTTGTTGATGCTGGCTCGTATGATGGATGATGCTGATCTGGTAGCCATGACACCGGCATATGCCAGTCCGCTCGGTCTTACACCGAAAAAGGATGCATTGTTAACCGAGAAGGATGATTCCCATTTTGCGATCACCATGGTTGCCCGTGAGGATAATAAGGACTCCGAAGCGATCCAGAAACTGGCTAAACGTATGGCGGGTCCAGAGGTCAAAGCCTTCTTCGAAGAGAAATATGCAGATATTGCGATCCCGGCATTTGAATAGAGAATACGTTGGTCCAATGTAAATAACCTTTAGATCTGAGCGATAACGCTTGGATCTTTTTTTTGTCATCTGCATGCTTATTAATAAGTATTTAGAAAGTTAACAATTTGGTCATATCCCCGGAACACTTTATTTAATAGTTTTTTCGTATAATTTGTTTGAAAATAGTTCTTTTGGATTATAAATGAAGAGATTTATTCGAGTTTTTTAGTGTAAAGAGTGTTTTTCACAAGAAGTGAGACCTAGTTTTTTGAAAAGATGGTTTACAATCTATGAGAGCTTTACAAGAGCTAAATAAGTTGTATGAATCATTCAGCGATTGGAAGGTTGTTCTGCATCGGAGTGGCAAGTTTAAATAATCACTAGTTCAACTTATAAGTAGATCAAGTAGAACTAAAATTAATCTGGAAGAGGTAGAGAAATTTGTCCCAAAAAAATAGCAAACCGACCTGGTTCAACAAGATGCATAAGAACTTTAAGACCAAGCTGGTGGTGTCCTTTATTGCTTTCCTGGCCATTCCTTCGTTAAGTATTGGAGTTTTATCGTATAACAGTGCAAAAGATGAAGTGGAGAAGCAAATTTTACATAGTGCGATGGAAAATGTGAACCTTGCCAGTGCAACGATAGATCTTTCAGTCAATACCAAGCGGAATCACATTGAATATTATGCGAATACACTTGCAGAGCAATTACGTCAAGATGATGCAGAGGTACGGGTTGTGAACGAATTGAAGGGGTACGCTGCACAGAACAAAGACATCATTACCATAGGTGTAGGCACAGAGGCAGGAGTGTATCTGATGTCTTCTGATGCAGAGATGCTCAAGGATTACGATCCCCGAGTAAGACCATGGTATACCGAAGCAATGGGAAATCCAGAGCAGGTCATTGTTACAGACCCTTATATTTCTGCCGAGACAAAAGAGATCACCATTACGATTGCCAAGGCATTGAATGACCAATCTGGTGTAGTCCAATTGGATCTTAATCTGGCGGACATTAGTCAATTGGTTAGCGGAATTAAAGTAGGAGAAAAGGGACATCTGATTCTGCTGGATGCCAGCGAAAAGTATATCTATCATCCGACGATGCAACCTGGAACAGAGGCAACAGAAGATTTTTGGACTCAAGTGTATACGAATGAATCCGGTAACTTCAACTATACCTTTGATAAGGTTGATAAGGTCATGTATTACGCCACGAATGCATCCACGGGATGGAAGGTCGCAGGCACCATGTTTTCTTCTGAAGTAGAGTATGCCGCTGCGCCTATTCTGAATCGAACGCTTATGGTCATCGTTTCTTTTCTTGTCATCGGAATTTTGATCATCTGGCTGGTGATGCGATCAATTGTTAAACCGATTCGTCAGTTGAAGGTTCAGGCGATTCAGGTGAGCGAAGGGGATCTAACCCAGACCATTACAAGCACAAGTAATGATGAAATAGGTGAACTGAGTGAGGCTTTTGGGAAAATGCAGAGCAATCTGCGTGTGTTGATTCAAAATGTGGAGAACAGCGCCAGTCAGGTAGTCATCTCATCGGATGAAATGACTCAGAGTGCGGAATCAACCAGTGCAGCCAGTGAGCAGGTAGCGCGAGCCATTCAGGAAATTGCGAGTGGTGCGGAGAAACAGACACAGGGTATTGAACATAACCATCAGGCCATGAATGAAATTACGATTGGTATTACAAGAATCGCCGAACGTTCCATACATGTCGCTGATTTGGCGAAACATACAACCGTACAAGCAGAAGAAGGCGGCAACACCGTCAAGCAGACGGTGAGTCAGATGCAATCGATTCAAGAGACGGTAGAACAGACAAACCAATTGATTCAGGCGTTATATGAACGATCACACCAAATTTCAGCGATCACGGAGTTAATCGGAAATATAGCCAAACAGACAAACCTGCTCGCGCTGAACGCATCCATTGAAGCTGCTCGTGCAGGTACACATGGCAATGGATTCGCTGTTGTAGCAGCAGAGGTTCGCAAGTTGGCAGAACAATCCGGGCAGTCTGTCAATGAAATTACCGTGCTGACTACGGCGGTACAGGAAGATATGACTGCTTCCGTTCGCATGATGGAGAAGGTGACTTCAGAGGTTGGAGAGGGCATGGACATCTCTACAGAAGCGATTCGGAAGTTTGAACGTATTCTGGAGAGCATGAGGGAAACGACACCTCAGATTGAAGAGATTGCTGCCACGTCGCAAGAGATCACAGCAGGTGTACAGGAAGTATCTGCTGTATCCAATGAGTTGGCAGGCATTGCGTCTGGCAACGCCGCAACTTCCGAAGAAGTGGCCGCTTCCTCAGAGGAGCAACTGGCAGCGATGGAGCAGATTTCTTCATCGGCTCGTGGCTTGTCTACCCTGGCTGAAGAGCTGCAGCGCCTGATTAGACAGTTTAAGTATTAAACGGGATCGTAGAAGAGAGTATCACACAGGGACAGCATCACATCATGTTTCATTAGAGGGAGTGGACAACCATGCAACTGGAACTCAAAGCCTTCTTACTGCTAACGGATGCGGTCATGATTACAGATGAGGAGGGTGTGATTCTGGATGTGAATTCCGTTTATGTAACCAAAACAGGATTCTCACGGGAGAGCACCATAGGTCAGCCTGCCCGATTGCTAATGGATACCCACTGGAGAGGAAATCAGACCTGGTCCGGCATAGCCAAACTGATGAAGGCCGATCAGGAAGTGTGGGAAGCCCAAGTTACGATTACATCGGTTCATTTGGATGATTCTCTTTTTTATATCAGCATATTTAATGATGAATTTTCATGAAAAAAAATTGTTGTTTGGTGATAAGGGTATGTTAGCTGAAAGTAGTAATTATTTTCAAAAAAATGGTCAATATCTTCAATTGAATAAGGGAGTCCGGCATACTATGATTTGTGTACTGGGGAACTGCGACCATGAATCTGACAACATTCATTGAATGCATGAAATCCTGAAGTCGTAATGTGGACGGTGACCATTTGCTACGCGATCTTGTATTAAATTTCACGCTAATTTTGATCTTTGTTTTCCTAATTCATCACTATCTGAACCATACAAATGCTACCCGTTCAACATCCGTCACGACTCGGATTATTATTGGTATTACGCTGAGCATGTTGGGCACGGCGCTCTATTATTTCTCTATTGTGCTTGAGGATGGTACATTGTTGAATTTCCGGGCCAGTGTGTATCTGCTTGCTGCTTATTTTGGTGGGAGTGGATCTGCTTTCGTTACTTTTGCATTCATGTGGATTTTTCGGATTAATATGGGGCGTAATCCCTTGTTGGAGAACTGGCAGTATGCGTTGACAGAGTTGTTATTTGTTGTAGCCATATGTCTGATCTTTAAGTATATCAGGGGATTTATGCAGAAGTGGTTGTCCGGAGCGTTGCTGCTGATTACTGTGTATGAACTTTCTGTACTAAAGACCTATTCTCCTTCTCTGCTAATGATGGGGCAGATTCTCTTTTTTCAATGTATCTGCCTGCTGTCCGTTATATTATTCCTGTATTATCTGAACCAAAATCATCGATATAGGAGATTGGTCATTCAGAGGGATCAGGAAATGCTGGAGATGCTTCGTATGCAGCCGGGTTTTACTTTTAAAATCCGAAAACAGAACGGAAAATTCGAGTATCTTGTGCTTGAGGGAGAGATGCTCTCTCGTCTGGGCTTGGATATGAGTAATCTGAAGCAAGATTACAAACTGGGTGCATTGAATATTATCCCTAAGGAGAAGGTAGAATTTCTGCGAAAGCAGTTTAACCGGGCCTGGGAAGGGGAATCTTTCTTTTACGAGATTGAGCATGAAGGTTACTATTCGCTGGTGAAAATTCGTCCTCTGCTAGAAGAGGGTGTGGTGAAATATGTCGTGGGCTATGGATTGGATATCACGGAACACAGAGCAGTTAAACGTAGGATTCAAGAAAGCGAAGAGCGATATCGAACACTTGAGCGAGTGTCGGCAGACTGGTTTGTCGGTTTGGATAACAACAGATGTATAGTGTCGGTTAATCAGAAATTTCTGGATGTGCTCGGTCTCGGCAGGCAGGAAGTGATTGGGCGTCAGATTGAAGAATTGTTGTTCATTGAGCAGCTGGAGAACTGGTTGTTCGTTTTCCAAAAAGCCTTACATCACAATATAGCACAGGATACGGAACTGAGTTTCATTATTGGAGAAGGTCATGAGCAGCATGTTCGGGTTCACCTATACCCTGTTAGAGTATTAAACTCGAGTGAGAAAATTAAGGCAGTCATTCATGACATTTCGGATCACTATAGACGTGTTAAGGCTGACAAAGCAAGCCAGGCGAAGAGTGAGTTTCTCGCATTCATGAGCCATGAGATTCGTACCCCACTGAGCGGTATTATCAACTTTTCTTTGTTGCTTCAACGAACAGATCTATCTCCACAACAAAAGGATTATTTGAGTAAAATCAATGCGTCCTCCCAAACCTTGCTTGCCCTCGTAAATGATATTCTTGATTTTTCAAAAATAGAGGCAGGCAAGCTGATGTTGGAGAAGGTCTCTTTTTCACCAGAGGAAGTGATCAAACGTGTGGCAGATCAGATCGGTGTGGCTATTGGGCACAAAGATATCGAAGTGATCTTTACAACCGATCCCGATCTGCCATTAACGGTAATTGGTGATCCGTTCCGACTTGAACAGGTGATATTGAATCTGCTCAGTAATGCGATTAAATTTACAGAGCGTGGATATGTAACGCTTCAGGCAGAGGTACTTTCATTGGAGGCGGAGCGAGTTCATGTCCGTTTTGAGGTAGAGGACACGGGAATCGGAATGTCACCCGAACAATTGGAACGACTTTTTGTCCCGTTTACTCAAGCGGAACCCTCGACGTATCGAACATATGGTGGCTCTGGTCTTGGGCTGGTCATCTGTTACCTTCTGGTCACCTCTTTGGGAGGAAGCTTGCGGGTGGATAGTGTGCTGGGAGAGTACAGTCTGTTTTCATTCGACTTGATATTTGAACTTGCAGATTCGGAAGAAGAGAGTTTTTCCCTGCAGACACACCCTCTCCTATATGGTGCGAATGATGTGGTTATCATTGAAGATGATGAACGGATGGGCGCAAATCTGAAGCAGCTGCTCTATTCATTCGGTATGAATCCGAAGCTGTATACTTCCTTGAACCATATGATGGAGAGTGATTGGTATACTCCTGAAGCCGAAGGGACAAGTTCGATGTTGATCATGTTGGATATGGATATAGAAGACACAGTTAACGGTTCGTTATGGGACAGTTTCATGAAGCGAATGAATCGAACCAAATTTCAAATGGTGGGTTATACCCATGCTTTTAGTGAAAATGCCCTGTGGAGTGAGGAGAGATCCTTTCGCCCGGATCTCATGATGATCAAACCGATTACACGTCTGGGATTATTCGAAGTATTACTTGCACTTCAGGGTGAAGGGCCATTGGAGAAAAAGCGGATGATAGAATACGATGAATCTTATTTGCTTAAATCCAAAGGGCACATTCTGATCGCTGAAGATCATGAAATCAATCAACTGGTCATTCGGGCCATGCTGGAACATACCGGATTCAAGGTGACGCTGGCAGATAGTGGCACAGAGGTTTTGAAGAAATTGGATGAACAAACATGGGAACTGATTCTGATGGATCTCTATATGCCAGATATGAACGGAATTGATGCAGCAAGGTACATTCGCAAGATGAGGAAATATGATCGTACCCCTATTATTGCGCTTACAGCGAGTAGTTTAAAAAGTCACCATGAATTATATCTTGAAGCAGGCATGAATGCCATACTGACTAAACCCATACATGAACAGCAGCTCGCAGACATTTTGGAAATATGGATTGATCTAAAGGGCATAAGAGATATCAATGGAATTGATGCAGATAAGGCGATCAGACAGATGGACGGCAAGCCACATATTCTGCAATATGCGCTCACGAAATTTAGGACGGAGTATGACTCGTTTCAGAATAAACTGGCGATTCAACATCAGCAACAGCAGATTGCTGATGTCATTCGTAGTGTTCATTCTCTTCGAGGCGTAGCTGCGAATCTGCATGCGGTGGACCTGATGTGTGTGGTTCTCCAATTGGAATCGCTCCTGTCCCGTCCGTTAATCAAAGATGAGGAACTGCGTTCGGAATTGGAGAAGGTACAACAGGAAATTGATAAAATTACCGAGTCCCTGCCATGGTGATCGGAATGAAGCTGTGTTGTTTTAAGGTGTGAACTTATATCCGACCCCCCAGATGGTTTGAATGTATTGGGGGTTTTTTGGATTGTCCTCAATTTTTTTGCGAAGCTTGGTAATGTGCACATCGATGGTGCGATCATTAATGTAGGCATCAATACCACGAATGGCTTCAATCAGGGCATACCGACTGTAGACCTTGCCAGGATTGAGGATAAACAGCTTCATGATCTCAAATTCGGAAAATGTCATCTCCACGCGCTGGTTATTCAACAGAACGGTTCTTCGGGCCAGATCGAGAGATATTCCGGTTTCCTGTTCAGTGACAACAGAGCTGTTCAATATGGAGTAGCGGCGCAATACGGCCTCAATACGTGCCTTCAGCTCCTGCATGCTGAAAGGCTTACATACATAGTCATCAGCCCCATCTGTTAATGATCGAATCCGCTCAGAAACCTCGGTTAACGAAGAGATGACAATGATGGGGATTGCCGTATGCTGGCGCATGAGAGAACTAGGATTCTTATTACCCGAATCAGGGAGCATCAAGTCAAGAAGCAGGATATCAGGCCGCGCTTGAAGCTGTAGAAGACCATCTCTTGCGTTATCGACACGGATAACATCATACCCTTCACCTTGCAAATACAAGGATAATGTATCGCCTAACATGTTGTCGTCCTCTATGATAAGCACTTTCGTCATGATATTCCTTTCTGAACCCCCTTCTTGTAGAAGGACTAAGATCCATGGATTACTTCATATACCTGATATTTAAAACATGCAACATGAGGATGTCAAGGCTCTAACATGACGCCGAGAAGGTGAGAGACTCCGATTTAATGCTTGCCAAGATGTGGATCAGCTTCACGCTCGATCAGGCGCATCAGTTTGCGCTCGGTAGCGCTCTCTGGCGCAGGGGTGTAGACACTGCAACGCAGATCGGAACTACCCTGAACCTGCAAGGAAGTCAGATCAAACAACATTTTGCCTGCTTTGGAATGCCTGAATTCGATTAAAACGTCCGGAGCACTGCTGACGCTGCTTTGTTTCCAAAGGGTATGAAAATCGGGATGTCTGTTCATCATGTCATCCAGAAATAAATTATACCATTCATCATCAACGTACTGGCCATAGTAAGCACGAAAAATCGCCAGAAATCCGCTCACAAAATCCTCCCAGTTCACCGCGAGCCTGCGAAACTCTTTTCGATCAAATAACAGACTGATCATATTCCGCTGTTCGGGGGCAATCTGTTCAAAATCCATAAAAACATGCCGGGCTGCATCATTCCAGCCAACAATGTAACAACGCCGATCCGAGATCACGGTAGGGCAGTGATGAAGTTCTTGCAAAATTTTCTGCAAGGAAGGGTGAAGTTGAACCGGTTCTTCTTCCAGTGTGGGCAGCTCCGAGTGATGCTCCATGGCGAGCGAAAACAGATACTTTCGTTCATCTGCAGTAAGCCTCAGTGCTGAAGCAATGTTATCCAACACGGAATGGGATACCTGAATATCCCGACCTTGTTCAAGCCAGGTATACCATGTTGTACTCACTCCTGCCAGTTGGGAAACCTCTTCTCTCCTCAGCCCAGGCGTTCTTCTCCGACTTCCAGTGGGTAAACCGACCGATTCGGGAGAAATTTTGGAACGCTGTGTTTTCAGAAAAGTGGACAATGCCTGTAACCTGACATCGTAGTGCAATCCATCACCTTCAATCCTCGTTATCATGGTAGTCATTATACTATTATAATTGACAACTTGTAATAGGATATTCAAAAGTGCACTATTAGTGGCAGAGCGTAAGGGCAAGGTAGACAACAGCGCTGAAGGAGGAAGGATATGGAACGAGTCGTAATTACAGGTATGGGAGTCATCTCTCCTTTGGGAAATGATGTACATACATTCTGGAATGGATTAATTGAGGGTAGATCAGGTGTATCACCTATAGAACATTTTGATACAGCTTCGTATAAAACCAGAATCGCTGGCGTGGTCCGTGATTTTGATGGTGAAGAGCGTTTTGGACGCAAGGAAGCAAGGCGTATGGATCGATTCGTTCAATTTGCTGTTGCTGCTGCGGATCAGGCTGTATCGCAATCGGGTCTTGTGATGGATGAACTGGACCGTGAACGGGTAGGTGTATATATTGGTTCAGGCATAGGCGGCATCCAGACATTGATGGAACAAGGCAAGGTCCTGTCAGATCGGGGACCTGCGCGAGTCAGCCCAACACTGGTACCCATGATGATCTCCAATATGGCTGCGGCTATGGTCAGTATGAGGTTTGGTTGCTGGGGACCGACATTATCGCCAGTAACAGCTTGTTCCATTGGCAATACAGCCATTGGAGAGGCTTTCCGGTTAATTCGTCATGGCGGAGCCGATGTCATTATTGCTGGCGGGACAGAAGCGGCTGTAACGGAAGTGTCTCTGGCAAGCTTTGGTAATGCGACAGCATTATCAACAAGAAATGAAGCCTTTCAAACAGCAAGTCGTCCATTTGACGCAGGGAGAGACGGTTTTGTCATGGCGGAGGGTGCTGGAATTCTGGTTGTGGAATCACTGTCTCATGCTCTAGCAAGAGGGGCGAATATTCTTGCCGAAGTGATTGGATATGGTGCCAGTTCGGATGCGTATCATATGGTAGCTACCCACCCGGAAGGACGGGGTGCATATCTGGCGATGAAAGCATCACTGAAAGAGGCTCAGATTGGACCTGAGGAGATTGATGTGATTAACGCTCATGCCACCAGTACGGAGGCAGGTGATCTGTCTGAGACAAGAGCGATTAAGCAACTTTTCGGGACAGGTGCCTATGATATTCCGGTCACAGCGAATAAGTCCATGACAGGACATATGCTTGGTGCAGCAGGCGGTGCGGAGGCGATATCACTTATTCAAAGTCTGCGGCATGGCATCATTCCTCCAACCATTAATCAGGAAGAGAGGGACCCTGAATGTGATTTGGATTATGTACCAAACGAGGCAAGAAAAGAAGAGTTGCGGATTGGGATGTCTAATTCCTTTGGTTTTGGCGGTCATAATGCGGTTATTGTTCTTCAAAAATATTCATCTTAAGTAGAAAGACAGCCGTAACCAAAGGAACAGCGCTGCCTGATGGGGCAACGCTGTTTCTTTGGTTACTTATGGATCACTCGTAAACACTGTATCTTGGTTAACGGCCGAGTGGTTGTACGCCTCAGGAAGAGAGGGATGTCGAATCGGCCATGCCTTTGTTACCTCGGCTCAGCCAGCTTACACGCCAGCGGGATTGCATGAAGAGAACCAGGAACAGGGAAGCTGCTGCAATCAGGCTAAGAATGACAAAACCTGGCGTGTAGGATTGATAGCTACTGTACAGTTGGCCCAGAATCAGCGGCAGTGCATACCCGCCCAATCCACCAGCGGCACCTACAATACCTGTCATCAGGCCAATCTCATTACCGAAGCGTTGGGGAACCAGTTGGAACACGGAGCCATTTCCGGCTCCCAGACACATCATACCGAGGAACAACATGACTACTACAACAGGAAGCGGTGGCATGAAGGATACTCCGATTAACATGACACAAGCCCCTGTGTACAGGAATGTTAGCATGCGGGTTCCACCAATTTTGTCCGCCAGGTAACCCCCAACAGGCCGGAAGAAACTGCCTGCGATTACACAGAAGGTGGTAATGTCTGCGGCACGAACAGGAGAGAGCCCATACTGGGTGTTGAAGAAGATGGTGAGATAGTTACATAATCCAACGAAGCCACCAAAGGTCACACAATAGAAGGCACAGAATACCCAAGCATCTTTTTGTTTAAGCAGACTTCCGTATTGGGACAATTTCTTGGGTTCAGGCCGGGTCGGGCTATTTTTGGCAAAGATAGAAAAGAGGATGAATACAATAGCGATCGGTATAATAGCAAGTCCGAACACAACTTCCCAGCTGCCAAAATGCGTAGCCAAGCGATTGGCAAACAACGTTGCGAGTACGGTTCCGCTGTTACCCGCCCCGGCAATACCCATCGCCAGACCCTGATGCTCTTTGCCATACCATTGGCCTGCCAGAGGTAGCGCAGCAGCAAAGGAGGCGCCTGCGACACCGAGCAAGAGTGCCACCACGTACAGTTGGCTTAAAGAGTCGACCCATAACCAGCCGAGTAATAAAGGAACTAAGGTGACGAGCATCCCGATCTGTGCGGTCAGTTTCGGACCAATATAATCAGACATGAACCCAAGCACAAGGCGCAGGATGGAGCCGCCGAGAATAGGCAATGCGACCAGATTGGCCTTTTCCAGCGGAGTCATCGGATAATCCAATGCAATGACAACTGCGAGTGGACCCAGCATTCCCCATATCATAAAACTGATGTCAAAATACATAAACGCCCCGAAAAGGGTGGGCTTATGCCCGCTTTTCCAAAAACTTTTGCTCTCCATCATCCATCATCGCTCCTCATCCAATTGAGATCTTCTGATTTGTCTATGTGCGTGTTGAGGCAGAAAAAGGCCGCAATTCGTCCAGATCTGAACGATTTGCGGCCCCGTTGCCGACAGGCGGTACACGTCATTGTGTTCCCGCATCTGAGTTGATCACAGCACTGTGATTTTGATTCAAATTATAATCAAGAGAAAATGTATATGTCAACAAAAATTACATGTGATTTTAGATAATTCGTTTTTTAATCGTTATTCGCATTTTTATGTTAATTTAGTTGACATTAGATTCAGATTCCCTTAATCTGAATCTAATATGAATCCACACAAAGGCGTGTGGATTCCGGAGGCAACGGTGCCCTTTTCCGAATCATGGAGAAGGGATTTTTCTGTTTATTTTCAGGTGAGATAGATAGGGGGCAGCCCATGAGTAGAAGCAAACTGGTGATTATCGGGAATGGCATGGCTGGAATGAAGTGTGTCGAAGAGATTATCGCACTGGAGCCTGATACGTATGAGATTGTAATCTACGGTAATGAACCCCGTCCCAACTACAATCGGATCATGTTATCGAAAGTATTGCAGGGTGAGCATTCGTTACAGGATATCATTATCAATGATTGGAGCTGGTATGCCGAGCATCAAATCCGGCTATGCGCAGGTGAAACGGTGCACCGCATTGATACCCGTGGAAAATATATAGAGACTGAATCCGGATTAAAAGAAACCTATGATGTCCTGATTCTGGCGACAGGGTCTTCACCTTTTATCCCACCGATTCCGGGGATTGATAAAGAGAGGGTCATGTCCTTCCGAACGATTGATGATTGTACGCGCATGTCTGATTATTCCAAGACATATCGCAAGGCCGCAGTCATTGGTGGCGGATTGCTTGGGCTGGAGGCTGCGCGCGGGTTGCTGCATCTGGGCATGGAAGCTGTGGTGGTCCATAACGCACATTACATTATGAACCGACAGTTGGATGAGAAGGCTGCCGCGATGCTTCAACAGGAGCTTGAAGACCAGGGTATGTCCTTTCTTTTGTCCAAAAATACGCAGAAAATTACCGGACGATCGCAGGCGCAGGGACTGCTGTTCACAGATGGTTCCAAGCTTGAAGCTCAGGTTGTCATTGTCGCTGTAGGAATTCGGCCAAATGTGGATCTCGCCAGACGAAGTGGAATCGCTACGAATCGGGCAATCATGGTAGATGACTATATGCGCACCAGTGTACCGGATATATATGCAGTTGGGGAATGTGCCGAACATCGGGGAATCAGTTATGGTCTGGTGGCTCCTTTATACGTACAGGGGAAGGTGCTCGCACGTACGCTCTGTGGACAGGAAACGCCTGAATACAAAGGATCTATTCCCTACTCACAGTTGAAGGTATCAGGGGTTGATGTTTTCTCGGCCGGCGAGATCAGTGGGGAAGGCATGCAGACTGCAATTCAACATCTGGATGGCATTCAAGGCACATATAAAAAAGTGCTAATGCAGGCTGGCAAAGTGCGTGGCGCCATTTTATTTGGAGATACAGCGGAAGGAACGGCTTTGCTTGGACTGGTGCAACGAGGTGCGGATGTAGCGGAATTGGCTCCGCGTGAAGGGGCCCCGGACCCGGCTGAGATGGCTGCTGCGGCATTACCAGCTCAGGAGACCGTATGTGCCTGCAACAATGTGACCAAGGCTGCCATTATGAAGGCGATTCAGGAACAGGGCCTCGAGACGGCAGATCAGGTGAAGGAACAGACGAAGGCTTCTGGTTCATGCGGTGGCTGTCGCCCGATGGTGGCTGCACTGTTGAAACATACGCATAACCTGAAAAATAACGGGGGTACTGGAGTGGAAGCCACACCAGATAAACCTGCTCCAATGCCTGTGTGCAGTTGTACGGCGCTTGGGCATGCAGAACTGAAGGAAATGCTGGATGACTTTGTTGATCAGGAGACAGACCTAACCTCTATCTTGAAACAACTGGGATGGGGGTCGGAGCATGGCTGCGCGGTATGTCGTCCAGTGATCCACTATTACTTGCAGTTATCCGGTGGAACGATAGTTGCACGAGAGATCGAAGGGCACTCAGAGGTTCAGGTACGCTGGGATGATCAGATCCCGCTTTCATCCTATGCAAGAGATGCCAGGGGGTTGGCTGCACAGCTTCGTGCGAGTTGGATCGGCGCTGCGATGCCGTCGCCGGTGAATATGGGCGTCGCACCAGGGCACGGTTCGTTGGTGAGCGCACTGGTGCAAGATATCGGCTTGCTGGCTTCACCAGCTGGGTGGGAGATCTATGCAGGCGGTCATGCAGAGCATCCGGTCAAACAAGGTGGCTTGCTCGGGGTGGCTGAAACAGAGGTGCAAGCGGCCACACTCGCATCAGCCTGCCTTCAATGGTATCGCCAAACCGCCTGGTATGATGAGCCGTTATGGGCATGGACGGAACGATTGGGATTCATGTCGATTCGGGAAACGCTGCTGGATGACCAACTACAGAAGGAACTTGTTGCGATTCATCATCATGAGCGGGATGTGGCTTCAGCATCCCCGATGAAGCAATTTCTTGAATCTCCCGCGGTGCAGGGCACCGTCTGAAATGGATCAGTATTACAGCTGAAAGGCAGGGATGGGAAAATGGAATTATCGATAACTTCGGAAATGGCGGTATCCAAGCTGTATGTAAAAGAAACACAGTGTCCATATTGCAGTGTGCAATGCAAGATGACAGTTGAAGAGTTGGTTGCACCTGTTGCAGGCCAGAGCCGAGCGGAATATACGGTCCAAGGCGTTCCGAATGAAACCTCTCAGGGCAGGTTGTGTGTGAAGGGCATGAATGCTCATCAACATGCGCTCAGTGGTCAACGATTAATGCATCCGCTCATTCGTCGCAATGACGAGCTTGAATCCTGTTCCTGGGAGGAGGCCATTCAGACCATCGCAGAGCGGTTTCAGGACTTGAAAGATTCTTACGGAGCAGATACGGTCGGAGTCTACGGAGGCGGATCTTTGACAAATGAAACAGCCTATCTGCTCGGCAAGTTCGCCAGAGTTGCATTGGGGACGAAATATATCGACTATAATGGACGGTTCTGCATGTCAGCTGCGGCTTCAGCTGGAAGTAAAGTGTTCGGGATGGATCGTGGATTGACGTTCCGTCTGTCCGATATTCCCAAGGCAGGTTGCATAGTACTCGCAGGTACCAATATTGCGGAATGCCAACCTACCCTGTTGCCCTACTTCAATCAGGCCAAGGAAAACGGGGCCTTCATTATCGTTATTGATCCACGCAAGACGGCAACCGCTGCCATTGCCGACCTTCATTTACAGGTGAAGCCTGGCATGGATGCTCTGCTGGCAGATAGCATGTTGAAGGTGATTATGGATGCCGGATTGGTGAAGCCTCATTTTATAGATGAACGAACGCATGGTTACGAGCAATTGATACAAGGGTTGGCTGATCTGCAACTCGAACAGGCGGCACAAGCATGCGGGGTTGATCTGGCGTTGATTCGTCAGGCGGCGATGGCATACGGTGAGGCAGAGACAGGCATGATCATGACAGCACGTGGTGTGGAGCAGCAGACGGATGGGCATATGGCCGTCAGGCACTTTCTGAACCTGGTGCTCGCGACTGGCAAAATTGGCCGAGAAGGATGCGGATATGGTGCCATCACAGGTCAAGGAAATGGGCAGGGCGGACGGGAGCATGGGCAGAAGGCTGACCAGCTGCCGGGCTATCGATCGATTGAAAATGAAGCCGATCGTGCCTATGTGGCATCCGTCTGGGGTGTGGACCCTGCAAGTCTGCCTGGTAAAGGGGTCTCGGCCTACGAGATGATGGAGAAGGTCCATGATCAGGAGATTCGGGCGTTGCTTGTAATGGGCTCCAACCCAGTCGTGTCCAACCCCAATGTGCGTTTGGTGGAAGAAGGTCTGCGCAAGCTGGACTTTCTGATCGTGGCAGATATGTTCCTGTCGGAGACAGCACGCATGGCTGATCTGGTTCTCCCGGTTACATCTTATATGGAGAATGAAGGTACACTGACCAATCTGGAGGGGCGTGTTCTGCTCCGTGAACAGGGGCGGCCTGCGCCGGGAGAAACGCTCGATGATTGGGATATATTATGCCGGATTGCCGCGCAATTGGGTAAAGCTTCTTATTTTGAATATGACACTGCTGAGGATATCTTTAATGAGCTTCGGGTGGCGAGTCGTGGCGGGGTGGCTGATTACTATGGCATTACCTATGAGCGTTTGCGTAACGAGAAAGGGGTATACTGGCCGTGTTCTGCCCTGGAGGATCAGGGAGAAGGACTGCTGTTCGGTGAACGATTCGCTCACCCGGACGGCAAAGCGGCATTCACATTTGAATCCAGCCCGGGCTGGAATGATATATCTTCGGAGTTCCCCTTAATTCTCACCAATGGGCGTGTGTTACCTCATTATCTTACAGGGGTGCAGACACATCGAAGTCCGGCACTGGCAGCTCGTGAATTGGAGAACTTTGTTGAAATTCACCCGGCTACCGCTGCCCGTTATCGTATTCACGATGGAGAGTGGGTAGAGATTCAATCGACGTACGGAAGCTTCACGGTTCGTTCGCGCATCAAAGATTCGATTCGGCAGGATACCTTGTTCGTGCCGATGCATTGGGGCGGCATTCAGAATGTGAATCGGGCCACCAGACCAGAGCTAGATCCGTTCTGCCGGATGCCTGGGTTCAAGACAGCAGCTGTAACCATTCGACCGTTGCGTCTGGCGAGATGATTAATAAAATTACAGATTACCGGTGTCATAAGCTGTTCTAATAGTAGCTTAGCGGCTGCGCAGTCATATTTATATGAGACTGTGCGGTTTTTTTTGCGTATATGTACGCAAGTAGGCCATAGTTCCGTGGTTCCACGTAAACATGAGGATTGGCTCATGAATATGGATTGAATTTTAGTTATGATGTTCATCAGGGGTACATATGTACGTATTTTTGGTTTTATTTTGAGATAGATCGTCATTTTGAGTTTAGGTTATTACGCATCGTGGTATAGATATCGGGGCTTATGGAAGTTTCTTCAAATAGGGCAGGACAGAGGGGGCATGACAGTGAACGTATGGATAACGGTAAAAAGTCTGGGCAAGCGCAAGCCGGTACTTGCCAAGCAAGCTGCCGAACTTCCGGAAACAACTCATACGTTAAGGCAGCTCATTGAGAACATGGTGGCTCTGCAAGTAAAAGCGCTTCAGGACAAGAAACAACAGGCTGAATTGCTCGCCTACCTGATGCCGGATGATATTGAGGCGCAGGGAGCGGCGGGAAAAGTCGGGTTTGGCGCAGTATACAATGAGGGTGTACCTGATCTGAATGTTGCGATGGAGACAGCTATAACCGCCTATGAGGATGGTTTGTATAAAGTATTTCTCAACGATGAAGAATTGCAGGAACTGGATGAGTCACTTGTTGTAAAAGACGGAGATAACGTGGTATTTATTCGTTTTACAATGCTTGCCGGACGTCTGTGGTAGAGAGCGATGAAGGAGGAGAACAGGATGAATCAGGAAGAGCAAGTACAGGTGTATATCGATGGATTGCAGGAAAGAGCCAAGTCGTTAACAGGGGTACAGCTTGAGCTGGCAGGCTATGTTGTGGAGATCGCCGGGTCTACGTATTTGCGTGGAGATGAAAAGATGTTTCTGAATACTGACAAGTTGCTTGGAAGGTTGGCTGCAGAAACGCAGAAACCATTATTCGAGCCACTATTGGATGTGCTCCAGCATCTGGCGAGCGAGTCATTGGTTGCACGATTCCGTTATATTGCAGAGCGTGCGACTCGTTTCCCATACAGTAACAACTATGAACGCCGGCCTTTTCGCACATCCGATCCGGAGCAGCATGTAGAACAAGTCATCCGTAAACTGATGGGATTGTTCCGTATGGAAATGAAAAGTTTCTCCCTGGAAGAATATGTGTCACTTCGTGAGTACAAGCTGGATTATCTGCATGAGATCCGTTGGGTTCTGGCGGATTGTATCGCTTATGAACTGGATCATCAGGGCGGAGATATGAAGCAGGCACTGCATGATATTATCTATGGTGACAATCAGACGGCGTTGTTAACCCATGAAATGATCAAAGGCATATTCATGAGCGATCAGGCGGATGCCTATCAGATGGTGGGTGAGCTGCTCGTTGCAGCAAGGTTGCAGGAAGGGCTGCGCCAAAGCATTGTGGAGCGGATGGATGAAGGGACACTGGAAGCCTATATTTACATATTAAAAATCATTATCGACAACAACCTGATTCGTTTCAGTTCCGTGGTAAGAGCGCTTGCCGTATGGACGGGGATCGGCATAGAAGCAGCCAACCAGCGTGTTGCCTCACAGTTGATTGAACAGGCCTATCAGGCGCTTGTGCAACCAGAAGTACGCGAGGCCTGGCAGCAGGAAGCAAATGCCAACAAACTCTTTATCAGTCTGTGGGCGACAGCGGTCATTGAAGAGAATGAATTGAAGAGCAAGATAATCGAGATTATGGATCGAGGTCAGTTATATCAGAAGATTGTTGCCCAATATGTACTGGCTAACAGCCAGAACAGGGAGCTTCGATTGGACATTGCGCGTCGTTATCTGGAGGCGCAGGATACCGAGTTGGTGCACTGGATTGTGACCAACTATGATGCGATGTATATGTACAACTGGAGTTTCGAGAATGGAGAGAATCAGCGTAGCGTCTACGTGTGGCCATTACCTGCTCTGGGAGATAAGGCCTTGCGGCGTAAGGACTTTGATCAGTTCAAACAGATGCTGGCTGCCATTCCAAAAGGCGGGTCAGGTGGACCATCGGGTGTACTTGAGTATGTTCACTACCAGATCGATACGGATGATGTAGTCAAGAAAATGTTATATTTGGCTGCATATGATATGGACCCGGAATGGATCGGGGAGGTCATCGCAATCAAGGACCGATTGAGCCCGGAACTGCGCGGAGAACTGTTGTCCCAGTTTGTTCAGCATCCTGATAATGAGTTACAAAGACAGTTTGTGTTTGAGAGTTTGTCTGATAAAAGCATTAGTAACCGGGAGAGTGCACTCGCCAAGGCGAAGCTGCTCACGTTGACGGTTGATGAGATGAAACAGATGGAGGCGTTGATGAAGCTCAAAACAGGCTCACTTCGTCAGAAGGTCATCCATGTATTGTTACTGCAACCCGTGGACCAATTGGCAGTCTCGCTGAAGCGACTTTTGGAGGCCAAGAGTGAACTGCAGCGCTTGGGTGCGCTCGAATTATTGACCGAGATTGCGGCAGATCCAGAGCGGATAGATCAGCAGGAGCAATTGCAGCCATTGGCGCAGCTGATTGAGACACCCACTGCCAAGGAACAGAAACTGCTGGATAAGCTGACCGATCAGGGGAGGCGTTACACAGCCTCTAATGGATTTGGTTTATTTGATCCGAAGCGACGTGAGCCATTGCTGGATGAGAAGCGTGATCTCAAGGGCCATAATCCGAAGGATATCTTTACACTCTCTCTGGATAAGACCAGACCATTTCTGGAGGGACTTAGTGAATTAGTGCATGAACACAGGGATTATGAGTACCAGGTGGAATACTACGCTGGCTACAAAGACACATTGTTAATCGGAGCGAGTCTTCGCTCCAAGGTTCCGTATGGAGAGCGGAATGAAATGAAGCAAATGGAACAGTTTCCGCTTCATGACGTATGGGAGAACTATATTCAACATGCCGGGTTTAGCAGTGTGGAACTGATGCAGTTGTATATGGGTATACAGCTCCGGGATTTCAATGGCAAATTGAGCGACCATTACAGTTACTTCCATGATCAGTATGGCTATGAAGAACTGCAAAAGATTCCGTTACTGGAAGGCTGGCGCAAGACGTTTGCTGAACAGACCTATCCTCTGGATGATATCGAAAAGCTGCAGCAGATGCTGGATTCGTTAACGTATAAGGATCAGGTAGTGGCGCTGATATCGGCGGCATTTTTGGATAGCGATCCGATCGACACGTTTGAGATAGCTGAGAAAACCTGGGCCTCCATCATCGCGAGTATGCCTGCTGATCGACTCGAGAAAGAGTCAGGCATGCTTCATATTCTGACTGGACCTTGGAATTATGCAGTTCGTGGCAAAATCCATGACGACAACAGCTTCAAACGTTTCTTCCAGACAGCTTACCAGTTCACCAGTCTTGTAGAGAGTGGTCAACCGCTGTCTTTACTGTCACTTGAAGATTTCCTGCGTGCGTACCAGTTGAACCTGATTGATGATCAAGAGATATATCGACAGGTGCTGATCGGTGGGAATCGTCTGATGTTTATTCGGGACTTAACATCCACTCGTACAGAAATGATCGCAAGTGATCCGAAGCTGATTCACTTACGGGATACGGTCGTTAATCGCATTCTGGAGATTGAGCTGACCCGGGGAGAACTCTCTACAGAAGTAAGTACACTTGCCATGAAACTGGATCGAATTGTAGGCATGGAACACTGGGTACATCTGGTTTCTGCGATGGATCAGGATACATTTGTCCGTGGATATATCTATAGCTATGGAGACAACACAACACGTAAAGAGACGTTTAGCTATCTAATTCAGAATTGTCATCCACGGGATGGAGAAGATGAGAAGCGTCTTGGGGAATTGCTCCAGAAGTATCCGGTGAATGAGAAAAAATTGCTGGAAGCAGCCATGTACGCCCCGCAGTGGATGGAGATTGTTGCGAAACATCTGGGATGGGAAGGTCTTCGCAGTGCAGCCTGGTACTTCCATGCTCATATTAATGAACGATTTACTGCGGAGAAAGAAACCATCGTGGCCCACTATTCTCCAATCTCACCACAGGACTTTAATGAAGGTGCGTTTGATATCGCCTGGTTCGAGGAGGCTTATGCTGCTGTCGGGGAGGAACGGTTCAATCTGTTATACGATTGTGCCAAGTACATTTCCGGTGGATCTAACCACCGCAGATCCCAATTGTTCGCAGATGCTGCACTGGGCAAGCTTCGACTGGACGATATGCGTGATTCCGTGTCAGACAAGCGAAACAAAGATCATTTGTTAACCTACAGTTTGATTCCATTCGCTGTAAATCGCGAACAGGATCTGCGTGAGCGATACGACTTCATTCAGAAGTTTCTGATGCAGAGCAAACAATTCGGTGCACAACGTCGTGCCAGTGAAGGTGTGGCATCACAGATTGCACTGGGCAATCTTGCTCGTAATGCAGGTTATGCCGATGTTACGCGGCTGATGTGGGACATGGAAGCACGTAAGTTGGATGAGATGAAATCCTTCTTTGAACCTCATGCATTGGATGCTGACACGACAGCGCAATTGGTCATCGATGAGGAAGGCCAACCCGAGATGGTTATCGTTAGCAAAGGCAAGACACTCAAATCTGTACCAGCTCGGTTCAAAAAAGATGGATATATCGCTGAACTGAAAGAGCTCAAATCGGATCTGGTGGATCAGTATCGCCGGGCACGGCAGGAGCTGGAACGTTCGATGACTGCTGGAACGTCCTTTACACGTGAGGAAATCGCCAGTCTGATGCAAAATCCGGTTATACATCCGCTGGTAAGAACACTTGTATTCCAGTCAGGTGACAAGACGGGACGATTCGATGTAGCATCCAATGGTTTGGTTGCTCCAGGGCCGGAGGGTACGAACCATGCACTAGCGGAACAGGATCAACTGTTTATTGCTCATCCGCTTCATCTGTATCAGAGCGGAAGCTGGAGTGAATTCCAGCGGGATCTGTTCACCCGTCAGGAGCGTCAGCCGTTCAAGCAGGTATTCCGAGAGCTATATCTTCCTAACGAGGACGAATTGGCTAATGGTACGGTGTCTCGTCGATACGCTGGGTATCAGATTCAACCGAAAAAAGCAGTAGCTCTGCTTAAAGGGCGCCAATGGACTGTCAGTTATGAGGAAGGACTGCAGAAGGTAAGTTACGAGCACAATCTGATTGCGAATCTTTATGCCATGGCAGATTGGTTCTCACCAGCAGATACCGAGGCGCCTACCTT
This sequence comes from Paenibacillus sp. FSL K6-4396, assembly GCF_038002525.1. Taxonomy (NCBI): domain Bacteria; kingdom Bacillati; phylum Bacillota; class Bacilli; order Caryophanales; family Paenibacillaceae; genus Paenibacillus; species Paenibacillus sp. FSL K6-4396. The sequence continues at coordinate 1,010,370 of NZ_JBBOCR010000001.1, forward strand.
GGAGACGGTGCAGTTCTACGATCGTAAGAGCTACAAACCTGTAGCGCTGCAAGATGTACCGCTGACGTTCTTCTCGGAAGTTATGCGTGATATCGACCTGGTGGTCAGCGTTGCACATGTGGGAGGCGTAGATCCGGAAGCCAGCCTGACAACAATCGAGATGCGTCACGTCATTGTGAACGAGTCGTTGCGTCTGCTGAAGATCGACAATGTACGTTTGGATGGGAATTACGCAAGAATTGATGGTGAATTGGGTGAGTATGCTGTTCATCTGGGGAGTGGTAATGTGTTCAAACAAGCCACAGGTGCACTTCATATCGTACCGGTGCACAGTCAGCATCGGGGTCGAATCTTCCTGCCATTCCTCGATGAAGATCCGAGAACAGCTGAGATTCTGTCCAAGGTGATGTTGCTCGCCGAAGATAAAAAGATCAAGGACCCGCAGATCCTTGCGCAGTTACAGAATTAGAAGTGAACGAACTAGAAGTGAACCGCCCCGTGGGGCGGTTTTTTTATTTGTTACTCCGATTTCAATGTAACTTCAAATCTCAATATAACAAGTGTAGAACAAGAATCATGGATGGAAAGTGGACAATATGGAGCAATTCCAACATAAAGGCAGCTGAAGAACCTGTTAAAAGGGACCTCAGTTGCTTTTATATTTTTGGATATTTCATTGGACCGGATTGGTTCCGTTTTCAAATAGACTTAGGACCCAGAGTGTATCGACATATTCCTTAATCTGATAATTAATTGCATTAATTGGTTGATCGGGAGTGGGTCGAACCGACTGTTTTTAAAAGTAAAGAATTTGTTCGAAAGTAGTTACGGAAATGTAAATAATTCGTTTTCTTGTTATGTTATCTGAATTGTTAATATGGTGATTCCAAAGAACTAGGCTTGTTCTAATCGGTCATTTACCAAATTTAAGGGGATGTAATTCATGTTCATGTCGGCTATCGTTAGGAAGCGAAATCTGCTGACTTGCTTGCAGGCTGCAGTTTCAGAAGCCATGTGCAGGACGACCTGAATGCTTGAAAGACTGGGATCTAGCCAGTTTGCATTCCCTTGTATACATGTATTCAATATGTGCACAAGAAAAATGATCAAGAGAGAAGGAGAACTTACAACATGAACAGAAGACTCAATCTGATTTTCCTCAAACGATGGTTTATGTTATTAATCATCGTGGCGGTTGCGGCTATGCCGCTACACGCCTTCGCCGCGGAGGCGGAATCGGGGGCCAATCGGCCTTGGATGAACACATCTCTATCAGCGGAGGAACGTACCGATCTGCTGCTCAAGGAGATGACGCTGGAGGAGAAAGTTGGATTCGTAACCGGTAAAGTAAATAACTATTATGGTTTCTATAATGATGGACTGGAGCGCCTCGGTATTCCAGCATTACAGATGGCAGATGGACCCGCAGGAGTACGTGTGGCTAACCCGGATGTACAGGACAAAAAGTCCACGGCATTGCCTGCACCCATCGCGCTTGCCGCTTCCTGGGATACTAATCTTGCCAAGAAATATGGCGATCTCATCGGTCAGGAAGCACATGATACCACACATAATGTAGTTCTCGGCCCTGGGCTGGATATTGCACGTACACCATGGGGTTCCCGGAACTTTGAATCTCTCGGGGAAGATCCGCTACTGGCTTCGGGCATGGGTGCAGCGTATGTGAACGGGATTCAAAGCAATCCGGTTATCGCGACAGCTAAACACTACATCCTGAACAACCAGGAGACGGAACGTTTCACGACCAATGCAACAGCCAGCGAACGTGCGATTCAGGAAGTCTATGCACGTCCGTTCCAGGCGATGGTTGAAAAAGCGGATCTCGGTTCGGCAATGTGTTCATTTAACCAAGTGAACGGTACATACGCTTGTGAGAACAAGGAGATGCTGACCAATGTCCTTCGGGATCAGTTTGGCTTCGAAGGGTTTGTCATGAGTGACTACGGTGCAAACTTCAGCACAGCCAAATCCGCCAATGCGGGTCTGGATCTGGAGACACCTGGAGAGCCGTATGGCAAATGGGGAGACAAATTGCTGGAAGCCGTGAACAAAGGTGAAGTCAGCGAGCAAACCATTGATGAGAAGGTTAGACGCATTTTGCTTCAAATGTTCGATAAAGGACTGTTCGATAACCCTGTAACGAATACACAAATCAATGCCAAGAAAGACGGCAAACAGGCACGTGAAATTGCAGAAGAGAGCATGGTTCTTTTGCAAAACAACGATAATGTGCTGCCGCTGTCCAAGAAAAACGTGAAATCCATCGCTGTCATCGGTCCGGATGCAGATAACGCATCTGCTGCTGGTGGAGGTAGCAGTCTGGTTAATCCGACGTATACTGTAAGTCCGCTTCAAGGAATTCGTAACCGTGCCGGTAACGGTGTGGATGTAAAATATGCTGCCGGAACGGATCCTATCTCCGCAGGAGATGCATTTAATGGACCATCCGCCGTACCTTCCACTCTTTTATCACCAGCGGATGCTCAGGAAAGCGAAAGAGACTATGGTACAGATCGTGCGGAATATGGTCTGCGTGCTGAATACTGGACGAATAAAGATATGGAGGGTAACCCTTCTCTGGTTCGTACAGATAATCAGGTCAACATGAATCTTGGATTCTACAACTATGAAGGTTTTAACGCACAATCTTCCAAGCTTCCAGTGACACCAACCAAATTCAATGCCAAAATGTCCGCTCGTTGGACAGGGGCAATCACAGCACCCCAAACGGGTGAATATAAGCTGTCTCTGACCAGTCTCGGTTCTGCGAAGCTGTATGTGGATGATAAGCTGCTCGTAGACAATCAAGGTGAAACATTGAGTACAACGAAGAAAGAAATCACATTCAAAGAAGGCGAGTCCCACAATATTCGAATTGAGTATCGTACGGATTTCCCGGTACAGACCAATCATGATATGGGCGCACAGGTTCGTTTTGGCTGGGAAGCTCCAGAAGACGCTGTGGATATCAAAATGCAAAAAGCAGTTGAGCTGGCGAAAAAATCCGATGTTGCCGTCGTGGTAACTCGTACGTATGACAGTGAAGGTTACGTCGACCGTTCCGACCTGGAGCTGCCGAATAACCAGGAGCAGCTGATCCGCAAGGTAGCAGCAGCCAATCCAAAAACGATTGTGGTGCAAATGAGTGGTCGCGCTGTTGAAATGGATTCCTGGCAAAAAGAAGTGCCATCCATCGTTCAGGCTTGGTATGCAGGTCAGGAACAAGGTAATGCAGTGGCACGTGTGCTGTTTGGTGATGTGAATCCATCCGGTAAGTTGCCGGTGACGTTCCCATCAGATGATTCCCAGACCCCGGTATCCACTGCGGAACAATTCCCGGGTGTTAACGGGGTGGGCAACTATTCCGAGGGTATCTTTGTAGGGTATAAAGGATATGACAAAGAAGGCATGACACCGGCGTTTGCCTTTGGACACGGACTGTCGTATACCGAATTTAATTATCGTAATCTGCATGTGAAAAACACTGGCAAAGGTGATAAGGAAACCGTAGAAGTATCCCTGAATCTGCGTAACACCGGTAAAGTTTCCGGTGCAGAAGTTGTACAGGTCTATGTTGGCAATCTGCCAACTAAAGTTGAAACGCCAGAGAAGCAGCTTGCTGGTTGGGCGAAGGTAGATCTGAAGGCAGGCAAGCAGCAGCGGGTCAACATTCAACTGGATCGCAGCGCATTGTCCTACTGGGATGAAACATCCCATGAATGGGTAATGCCTAAGGGTAAAGTCCAAGTGTATGTTGGCAGTGCATCGGATGATATCCGTCTAACAGGCAGTGTGAATATCGGAAGCAAGTCCGGTAAATAAAGTTCAATCAGGGAGATTGGAAGGTGTTCTCCCAGTGAAGTTAATTGTGTCAAATGCAGTTTGTTCTAATTCATATAGATTAGGAAATTGAGTCGTGGCCTAGTGGCCGCGGCTTTTTCCACAATGGAAGGAGAGTGAAGCGTGATGAACATAGGCTGGCGAGAGCATCCCAAACGATGGATGATCCTGTTAATCGCTGTTTGTTGTATCGTTGGAGGAATTTCGCTTATCCTCAACCGAAATGAACAATCCATTCCTCCACCGGTTGTGGACAAGCAGAGAGCGGCCGAAGTCTGGCTAACCACGGGAGATCAGCAAAATCTGCTTACACCACAGAAGCCCATTCCAATTACAGATCACCATGATGCAGACCCAAGTTCTTCAGTTTCTTCAACGCAGGAGTCAGACATTTCTTCGTCAGCGTTCACCATACGGATCGACCCGGACAAGACGTATCAGACCATGGATGGATTTGGCGCAGCGATGACAGGTTCGTCGACACATCTGATTAATCAGCTTCAAGATGAGAAGCAAGAGCAACTGCTGAAGGAACTGTTTACAACGGAAGGCTTGAACATGGATATGGTGCGTCATACGATTGGTGCCTCCGATTATTCGGTAGATGAATCAGGCGCTGCTTCAAGCTATACCTATGATGATATCGAATCCGGCACGGATTATGAGATGGAACACTTTTCGATCGATAAGGATCAGGAAGTTGTGAATATGTTGGAGCGTGCAGTTGGGTTGAAACCGGATCTTAAAGTGCTGGGCACACCGTGGACGGCCCCGGCCTGGATGAAGTACGGGGAAGAGAAGACCACTAACGGCTGGTATCTGGATTATAACAACCCCAAGGTATATGAAGCGTATGCGAGATATTTTGTGAAATATATCGAAGCTTATCAGGCAAAGGGCATTCCCATCTACGGGATGACGTTGCAAAATGAACCGGAGTTCACCTCGGATAAATATCCGAGTATGAGTATGGGCGCCGAAGAACAAGCGATGTTCATACGGGATTATCTCGGCCTGGCGCTACAGGATGCAGAACTGGACACACGAATCATCGCGTATGATCATAACTGGGATCAGGCGGTCGAATATACTGGCAAGGTGCTGGGTGATGAGCAGGCTGCTGCCCATGTCGATGGAACTGCTTTCCACTGTTATGCAGGTGATCCATCTGCCATGTCGGAAGTGCATGAGCGCTTCCCGGACAAAAATATCTATTTTACCGAATGTAGTGGTGGGGAGTGGAGTCCTGATTTTGGCGAGAATCTTAACTGGCAAATGTCCAATCTCATCATTGGTGCACCTCGCAACTGGGCGAAAAATGTGCTGCTCTGGAACATTGCACTTGATCGGCAAGGTGGACCCACGAACGGTGGCTGTGAGAACTGCCGTGGGGTTGTGACGATTGACCCGGAGCGTGATGAAATCACCAGAAATGTCGAGTATTATGCGTTAGGCCACATCAGCCGTTATGTGCGTCCGGGAGCTGTGAGAGTTGAATCCACGCAAGAACAGGGCAAGATCGAGAACGTAACCTTCCGCAATCCGGATGGAACGATGGTGCTGGTTGCAGCTAATACGGGTGAGGCAGAAGTTTCCTTTGATGTAGTCATGGGCGGAGATTCGTTTCAATATACACTGCCTTCCCAGTCGGCAGCAACCTTCCGTTGGAAGCCAAAAACGGGGGTAGAACGGTGACTCAAGATTGGAAATTATGGGTACAGATTGAATGATGGACATGGTAAAATAAACGTAGAGTTATTTCAAATATGATGTCTTAAACATGTCCGATCCCAGGATCGGGCTTTTACATAACCTTTTACTTTTAATAGAAAAGGAGAATACGTTGGACATGTTAGTCGTTGCATATCGGGAACAGGATCATGACAAGTTGGTTGGAATCTGGGAGAGTGCTGTGCGGGCAACCCATACGTTTTTGGAAGAGCATCACATTCAGTTCTACAAAAAAGTGGTGAGTGATGTGTTGCAACAAAAACAAGTTGAGATTTGGGAAGTGCTGAATACGAAGCAACAACCCGTGGGTTTTATTGGTGTGGATGATAACTTTATCGAGATGTTATTTGTAGATCCGAGCCAACACGGACAGGGTCTGGGACGTCTGCTAATAGACCATGCCTTCAAAATCAAAGGCCGTCACCTCAAGGTGGATGTTAATGAGCAGAATACTGGGGCAGCCCGATTCTATGAAAAGATGGGATTTGTACAGATGGGGCGGTCTGAATTGGATAGTTCCGGTAATCCGTTTCCGCTGTTACATCTGGAGATCAAACAGGAAGAGGCCGAGAGATTGCCGTAATGGATAGACCATGAGTTATAGATGACCAGGATGAGGAGTGTGCAGGATGACACAGATCAAGGTGACACCGGAACAACTGGAGACGGTCAGTGGGCAGTTCGCTCAGGCACATCAGCAATTATCGGGCTTCATGTCCACATTGGACGGCAAGATGAGTGTCATGCGCAGCAACTGGGATGGCATGGAGCGTGAGCGTTTTTATAACGATTATTCAACGGCTCAAGGCACGATGAAATCTGTTCTGGAACTGGTTCTGTCCATTCAGTCGGAGCTTAAGAAAATTGCCGAGCGTTTCCGCACGACAGATGAGGAGGCGGTGAGCCAGGCAATCATGACGGCGCTGACCGCAGCGCGGGCGCTATCAACCATGGGCAAAAATAAAGGCGATGATCTGGACAAAACGCCAGGTCCACCAAAGAACATGGATGAATGGGATGAGAAGGATGCCGAGAAATACCAGAACTATGAGGAAATGCTGAAGAAAGCCAAAGAGATGGGTGACGAAGAACTGGCGCAGCAGATTCAGGCCAGCATGAACATCATTCGGCTTCAGTATGAAGATGTAATCTATCAGACTGACCCCAACATGGGCAAGACGTTAAAAATAACCGAGGATTCCATCGTAGGTACGTATCAGGTGAAAAGCGACAAGGGCGAAACGACCACCATCAGTCTGGATAAACAGGGCAATGTGGTGGACTATACCAAAGATACGGAAAAGTATAAGTATTCGGAGCAAACGCACACCACCAGTCAAGGCGAGCATCTCTTTGGCAAAGCAGCACAAACGGCTACAGCCTACGGCATTGGTCTGCTGCTCACAAGCAAGACGGGCTCTGCCTTCACGGAACATGCGACAGGACTAGGTTCATCCTTCGTTGCGGACAAATTCCTGTTCTCCGTGCCGGAGGAAGGCGAGACACGTACGATGATCTACCGTACCAATAAGGATACGGGCAAAATGGAGAATATGATCGTGGTCACGCGTGGCGACAACGATATTGAATATACTCCGTGGCGGGATTACTTCTAAGCCACGGATGGGGTTGGCAAGCGGGCAACACAGGGCAACCTGGTTGCGGCCCGCTTGCCGACCCACCGCATGGAGCCATGTGGTTGTGTGACACATGGCTATGTGTGTGGAGGGCAGGCGGCTTATCCATGAGCCTGCCTATAGAGAAACACCCCGGCAACCTTCTCCCTGAGATGGGAAGGATGCCGGGGTGTTTTGGATTCTTCTTACCGATTAGCCACGGTCAACGGACCGGACTGTAAGGAGATCTTTTTTTGCCAGAGATTAATGTGTCTCTTCATCCAGAAACGGTTTGTTCACCGCATAATACATAAAGCCCATCAGCAGCACACCACCCACCAGATTACCCAAGGTTACGGGTACCAGGTTGTGAAGCACACCTTCAAATGAAATAGTCCCTGGGTGATTCAGCACAAGCGCAATAGCGAACGTACACATATTGGCAATGCTGTGCTCGTATCCCGAGATGAAGAAGCAGAACACAAAGAGCATCATGGCAAACATTTTGGCTCCATTCTCCTTCATGAACATCGGGACAAAGAACGCCATACATACGAGCCAGTTACACAAAATTCCCCGGAAAAAGAGCTGCATGGTTGGAACTTCCATCTTATGCTCCACCACGCTTAACAGAAAACCGTTCACCTGAGACGAGTCGAACAATCCCGTCAGGTAGATTAACAGGGCAAACACAGCTGCGCCCATCAGGTTACCGCTATAACTCGCAATCCATAGCTTGATCACTTCGAACCAGCGCAGTTTTTTGCGCAGCGCCGCATACGTGTAATAAAACGTATTGCCCGTGAACAGGTCACCCCCGCCATAGGCGATCAGAATGATGGCCGCGCCAAACGTAATGGCTGCCATCGGATAGGTAAACGGGGACTGCTCCATATAAAAGAAGTTACCTGTCTTAAACGCCACGATGACGCCGAATCCGATAAACATACTGGCCAGCATGGAGCGTGCAAGGTACCTGATTAAACTTTGTTTGTAAATCTTGTGTTTCTTCAGAGCTAGTTGTTCCACGTTGCGTAAAGCTTCCGTCTCCATAATTCTCCTCCAATATTTAAGTTGAATGATTGCATTAACTTACAAATCTCACCAAGTTCCTTTTATTATAACGATTTTTGAGATAGTAACACGCTTTTTCAGAAAAAGAATATCTTTAACCAATTTAATCTTATTTTGGATGTGAACTTATAATATGTGTTCATATTGTTTGCATTTTTTGAATAGTTATTTGCATATTTTTTTCGTTCCAAAATCCCGAAATTTATATAAAACAATCTGTGCCCATGTTAAGTGAAATGTGTATGGGTTACATCGATATAATCTTCTTTTATCTGGTTTTTTTACTAGTTGTTTTGTTCAGAATTTGTTCAGAGCATCTTGATAAAATTTGTGCGGAAAACGAAGTTTTATTGGGAGGAACAAATATGAATCAGGATTGGAAAAAAGTGTTGCTGACTTCACTGGTAGTAGGCATGCTGTGGGGAACTCAATTTGTCAACGCAGCAGAGCAAACCGGAGAAGCAACAGTCTCCGTATCATCGGTTTTTACAGATCAGAACGATATACGATCGTCCTCTCTTCAAGCAGTAAAGGAAGCAGTAGAGAAAGGGTTGATCTCGGGTTATCCAGATGGATCATTTCACCCGGACAAGCCTTTGACTCGGAGAGAAATGGCTGTGTTGTTGGCCAAAGCATCACAATTAGAGACTGATAAGACTTCCAACACTGGGCTTAACCATTCAGATTGGGCCACTCCTTATATTGAAGCAATCCGTCAAGAGGGATGGATGACCAGTGATGCAACAGGTAATTTCCGTGCTAACGATCCGATTCGTCGTGAAGAGCTTGCTTCCATTTTGGTAAGAGTTACAGGAACACAAGGAGCAAAGGGAGGCCAACAGCAGACGCTTGCAGATGAATCTACGATAAGTGGTTGGGCTAAAGAACAGGTACATACGGCGTTGAAACTGGGTTTATTGGATTCCAATGAGGGGAAATTCGAATCCAAGGCTTTGGTGGAGCGGCAAGATATAGCAAAAGTTCTCGTTGATGTTTTCCAGACGGGTGAGCGGACAGCCTTTTTGACTGCACTGGACGGAGATATTGCTTATGTGGATGGACGTCCATTTGTGATTAGTCAGGCATTGCAAAGAATTTTGAATGACGAGAACAAAGAAGCATTGCAGAACGCAGTAATTACTTATGATGCACGTACACGTAACCTGTCTGCCTTATCAGAAATCCAGATCACCCAAGCAGGCACGCTACAAAATTACGTGAAATTGAATATGGTCGGTACCTCCTATCAAGGTGTGGTCACAGTCTCTTCAAATCATGTTGCTCTCAAGGCTGATACCTTGTCCAAGGTTGTATTAAAGCCAGGCGTAAGTGCGATAACGATTGATGGAGATATCGATGCGGTAACCGTAGATACGACTGACAAAGTCACTGTTCTAGGAAGTGGAACGTGGAAGGAAGTTGTGCTAAAAGACGTGAAATCCATTATTCAATTACCGGCAAGTGTAAAAACAAATACAGTTATTCTTCCAAAAGGCGGCGTAACCTCACAGATCATTCGTAGTGCACCGCCACTAACCGCACCATCCAGCAATACCGTGGCAAGCAACTCCAATACTGGCTCAGGATCATTGACACCAACTCCTACACCGACTCCAGAACCTGAGCCGCCGGTTATTGTACCTCCGTCTCCTCAGAATAAACCGCCTGTTGTTCAGTCTAACATCTCTGACATGATGGTGGTTTTCGGACAAGGCATGCAAGAGGTTGATCTTGGAGCTGTATTTACTGATCCAGATGAGGATGAGCTAAACTATGAAATTACCGAAATCGATCATAACATCGCTACTGCGAATATTCAGCATTCAAAATTAAAAATTGTGGACGTTGCTATAGGGCAAACCACGGTTACGGTGAAAGCTGCAGATGGAAAAGGAGGAAGTGTATCGGCTACATTCATTTATTTGGTAAAACCGGCCTTTGTTCCACCACCATTCCCGCCTTTACCGCCTATCATCATCCCACAACCACCAATCAACCATGCTCCTGAAGTGGTAAAAACACTGCCAACTGTTGTGGTTGAATTGGGTACCGTGAGTAAGACAGTTGATTTGGCTGATGTGTTCGCTGATATGGATGGCGACATTCTATCGTATTCAGCGCAATCTTCTGATCCCGCTGTGGTAGAAGTGAGTGTACAAGGAGATATATTGACTTTAGATCTCAAGAACGTTAATGGTTCTGCCACCGTTAGCGTCAAGGCTACTGATCCCGCTGGTAAAGACGCTGAGACCACATTCACGGTTAAGGTGGAGGACCCGGATGCAGGGAAGGGCCTGTTTATTTCCGAGGTGGTCTGGGGAGAAGGCACTACTCAGGCTATCGAACTGTATAATCCAACGTCCAAACCAATTGAACTCAGTCACTTTGAGATTAAACGTAGTGATATAGACGATCCGATTACGTTTGCTTCTGGAACTATCATTGCACCTTATAAAACAATGGTCATTGCCGATGACTCCACAGATTTCCCGATCAATGAGGACGAAATCTATTATATGTCTTTTAATTTTGATATTGATCAACCCCAAGACATTACTTTGATACTCTATCAGATTAACGATGGGGAACCTATGGATACAGCCATCTTGAAGCCTGCGCAATCTTTAACAAGGACGTCAGGCAATGTTCATGGTGATGCAAATTATGACGGGGCACGATGGATCCAACAAGGAGAGAACTATTACAACGGTCTGGGTAACTACACATCCTCACCTTTGATTCCTTAATTTTGAATATCCCATATGAAGGAGAACATCTATGTCCAAAATAAGAAGGACTGTGCAGCTCGCTTTGATTGCGTTGCTTCTTTCCAACACTGTACCTGTATCTGCACAACATGATAAGTCGGAGGCGCAGACTATGTCTGTGTCTGACATATCCTCAGATGATAATAACAATAGCAAATTAAACGATGTTATGAATAGGGCCGTAACCATGGGGTTCATCAAAGGTGATCCGGATGGGAATGTTCGTGCAGCTGACCCAATCACCCGTCAGGAACTGGCAGTTGTTCTTGCTCAAGCTCTGGGTCTCACACTGGACAAGTCAGTCTCGGCATCTTTTACGGATGTGAAATCTACTAGTTGGTCAGCACCTTCGATTCAGGCGGTCAAGAAGGCGGGGATTTTACAAGGAGATGCAACAGGGCGTTTCCGTCCACAGGCCCAGATTACTGGACAGGAACTGGTGACAGTTCTGGTAAGAGCCACGGCTTTGGCTAAACAAGAAGTTCAGGGAGATTCTCTTCCCTCAGATTGGAAAGAAGCGAGTACATGGGCTGCTCCATATATTCGAACTGCTGAGAAGGCTGAAATTCTAAGCGAATATCAGGGACCTAATAAAGTTAAACAAGGGCTTGTTCGGGGCGAAGCCATAGGCATGTTGTTGTCGACCCTATTCCCGGAAAACCGCTTGTCTGTCATTCAGTCAATCGAAGGAAAGCAGATTCAGATCAACGGTGTTGTCTATCAGATTTCTGAACAAGTGGGGGGCCTTTTGAATAATCGCAATAAGGCTGTACTGGTTCAGGCTGGAATACGGTTTAAGAGTCAAAATCATACACTCACCGAGATCAACGGGTTGGAAATTAGAACGGGGGGTCAGGATGCAGCCCCGGGAAAAGCTGAATTTAGCGGGAATCTGCTATTGGATGGTGGAGACGCCATAATTCATGGGGATCTAACGACGAAGGCAGACTTTGTTTCAGTGGAAGGACTTACAGTCGAGGGCAAGCTGACGATTGCCCCCGAGGTCAAACATGACTTTTATGCCAAAAATATCAGTGTGAAACAGTCTGTCTTCGTTTATGGCGGTGACAGTAATACGGTTGTATTTGACAATTCCACTCTCAATAATGTGGATGTAGATAAAAGCGATGTACATGTGGCACTAACAGGGGATACCCGTACTCGAGAAGTCAACATTAGATCAGACAGTATGCTTGATATCGGGAAAACAGCTAATCTCCCGTTATTAAATATTCTCGAAGGTACAAGCAAAGTGGAGCTACAAGGAGCCGTTGATACGGTTCATATGAATACATCCAAGTCCCTGCAACTCAACGGTAACATCACTTTACAGCAACTCAATGTCGATGGGACAGGCGCTGTCAACATTAATGCATCAGGCTCCATTCAACAGCTTCAAGTGAATAACCCTTCCGCGCAGGTTAATGTGGCGGGCAATGTGAAAGTTTCGGAGATTTCTTTGGCTGCTGGAGTCTCGTCTTCAGTTGTAAGTGGAAATACAGGAACGTCATCTCCAAATCCGGTATCTCCTTCGTTAGGGGGAGCAAGTGGGGGGAGTGGAGGCGGAACATCTCCTGTTGTTGCCAATCGTGCTCCTGAACTACTCAAATCATTCGAAAGTCGCAAGTTTACGCGGAATGGACAAGGAGCAACGTTAAACCTAAACAACTATGTGACTGATCCGGATGGTGACTCGGTAACTTATACGATCAGTTCATCCAAACCTGCCGTTGCAAAGGTTATCCTGAATGGATCGCAATTGGATGTTGTTCCCTTGGAGGATGGCACGGCTACCATAACAGTAACTTCCAATGACGGTCGTGGTAAAAGGCTGAGATCCACATTCGAAGTCTACGTGAATAGACCTCCTCTTGCATCACCAATTCCTGATCAGGAATTGATAGCTGAGTCAGGTAGCAAGGATGTGGATCTCATGGTCTATGTTATGGATGATGTAAAGTATGAATCGGAGTTGCTATACAGTGTAACAAACAGTGTCCCGGAAATCGTGGACACTGAAATCGTGAAATCGAACTATGCTGAATCTGTATTGAGATTAACGCCTAAAAAGGCAGGGGAAGTTGTTCTTAAAATTAAGGTGGATGATGGACAAATTGCAGATGATGGCAGTACGGGAATTACTGAACTCGACATGAAAGTTGTTGTTCTGCCACCACTCAATCGCGCGCCTGTGGGGGAAGCTCCATCGAAAATAGAGGTATACCTGGGGGATGACATCCCTCTAGTAAAGTTGAACGAGGTATATACTGATCCAGACGGTGACCCTTTGACGTATACAGCGACTTCATCCAATCCAGACGGGGTAACAGTAGAGGAGAATGAGGGTGAACTGAAGTTAACATCACTTCAAAATGGGACGTATACGATATCATACACAGTGAATGACGGTAACGGAGGAATTACTACAGACTTCTTTGAAATCGATATTCTACTCGTTCCAAATCATAATCCGGTAGGAAATTCACCAGGATGGATTGAAGCATACCTGGGTTTCCTCACAGATCCTATCCCCTCGGTTGACTTAAATGATTATTATACAGATCCGGATGGTGACCCGCTCACATTCAGTGCATACTCCTCTAACCCTCACTTAATTGTCAAGGAGGAAGCGGGTGTACTGAACTTTACCGCTATAGAATTTGGAGAATACATCATTTATTATTCAGTTGAGGATGGAAAAGGTGGTCTCATTTCAACTGCATTTCAGATAAGGGTTAATCCTAAGCCGAATGCTTCTCCAGTGCTTACTCAGCATCTACCTGCTCAAACGGTGTTTGTAGGTAAGGAAGATGCGGTCATTAATCTCTCGGATTATTTTGATGATCCTGATGGAGATGCATTAGAGTTTAATACACCACTTGATTTCAATAATCTCCTGATCGCAGCGGTGGATATTCAAGAAAATAAGCTGATTATTCATCCAAGACAGGTTGGCAAATTTCAAGCTAACATCAAAGCAAAAGATATGTATGGAAAAGAAGCGTCAGCCTATATTGACATTGAAGTTCTTGAATCTGGGAATATCAGTTCAATTCCGGATCAAACGGTAACGTGGCCTTGGTCTGCTCTGAATCTTGATTTGACGTCGTACCTGATGAATTTTGATACAGCCACGTTAACGGTGGATGCTTCCTCAGCAGATACCAATTTTGCGACAGTCTCTGCCAATGGTTCACTGATAGCTGTTGCTCCAGTTGCTGAAGGAAATACGACAGTGACGTTAACGGTATATGACCAGAAAGGGCGTAGTGAACAAGCGTCCTTTGGCGTGACTATACAAGGAGAGCCTACTGGCCCTAACTTGGCCCCTGAGGTAGTAAGTAGCATTTACGAACAAGTATTGACACCTAATGTAACGAATGAGCGCACGTATGATCTGAGTCAACTATTCAGTGACCCCGATGGAGATGCGTTGCAATTCACGATAAGCAACAGCTCAAATGAAGCGGTGAATGCAAGCATTAATGGTAACCAGATTATACTAAAACCGGGAACAGGGAATGTAGTTGCTCCTTTAACGATAACAGCAAAGGATGGAAAAGGTGGACAGGTAGATTACACCTTCAACGTTCGCACTTCTTCTTTGGTTAACGGTGGAGTTATGCAGATCAACACGAAGTATGGTGTAATAGATCCTCTAACCCTTACAGCTTCCAATTGGTTCCCTGGGCAGACGAGTTTTAAAGTTTATAGCGGTACGCTGGATTCGACGTTTACAGGACCGGATACGATTAATACTTCCCAGATCCCTTTGAGTGTATCTCCGTTATTATTCTGGATTATAGGGGATGACGGTAGGGCCGTGGTCATTCAGGTAAACTCGAAAAATCAGGGCACCTCAGAGTTGTTCTTCTCTCAGTATGCAGATGCAGGGGACGGACGCAGTGTTGTTCAACTTTATTACACAGGTGACGGTGATCCGTCGCATAAAGCAACCGGATATCAGTTGGAAGTTCATCAGTGGATGAAAAAGACATCCACAATGAAAGTGACAACAAAAAACATATCTGATGTTACTTCAGGGTTACCTTATTTAAACATCAATTATACGTTCTACGACTTTTTCGATATAACGTCAGCTTGGTACTACAATGATGAATTGGAATTGTATAATCCGAATGAGTATAATGTCGTTGCGTTCGTTCTGAGAAAAGATGGACGAATCGTAGATGTCCTAGGTGATCCAACTTCGCATGATCAATTCATGCCTGCTGGCGGGACGTTTATTCGAAAACGGGGGATATATACAGGTTCACAACAGTTCTCATTAACCGGTGAATGGAATGAGTTTCCTAAAGGGACTCTACAGTACGTAGACAAACATACACCGTAGACTTGTATTTGCTACAATGATGTTCAGTTTAACAGATGGTACGTCCTAATAACGAAATGAAAATCCTCCATGCTCTGAAAGAGAGTATGGAGGATTTTCATTTAACCGGATACGGATACATGCAGGATCTAAGAATTTCGTTCTTCTGCTCCTCTGTTCGTTCACGCGGTGCCAATTCTTCTGTATATGAACGCCCCACCTTGGCGCGCATGAAACGTTCCGCATATTCGTTTGGACGAGAGTGAAGTTCTTTGGCGTACTCACCAAATGAGCTGACATCCCGTACCTTTTCCAACACACTGTTAAGTAGCGGACTGCCCGCATAGAGTAAGGAGGCCGTCTCTTCAGATTCAAACTTGAGGAACAGAATAGCTTTCTGTAGGGCGTTGATTTCACCTTGGGTGAGGTAAACAGCCTTCGTAGCATGCTCTCCTGATGCTTCTGCTTCTTCTGATGCTCCTGGTGAAAATGGTTCATGGTCCTGATTCATAGATCATCACTTCCTGTTATGGAATGCAGTTCTCGCTTGGCGGAATCGCCGAAATGCGGATGAGATTGAAGAGATTTTAGCGCAAGGACTGCGCCCGGAACATGTTTGTGAGCAGCAAGAATAGCAAAAGCTGCACCTTGAAGTAATATATAGGCATTCCCCGACAATACATCCTGGGCCAACGTAATCTCAGCTTCCGTAGCAGGTAACAAGGTCAGAGTCTGTAAAGCATAAATCTGTACATCCTCATCTTCTTCCGAGTCACGAACAAGTTGTGCGGCAGCATGACGAATTTCATCCAAAAGTGAGGAAGACTCGGCCATGCCCAAAGCTCGCCATGCTTCGATACGGATGAGATCCTCTTCATGTGTATCCGTACCGATAGATAGAACTTGATGTGTAAGTTGGCTATCAGTAAGTTCGATCAGATCACGAAGTGCCTGTATTTTTTCTTCTCCGCTGATTTCGTTAAAATCTGGGTGTCCATTGTTGTTATTATGATTTAAATCAGACATGTCAGACATATCCTACCGTTCACCTCCTGAAGAATATGAAGATGGGGGCGGAAGAATGATCGGACGAGCTGCCAACGCTTCCTCTACAATCTGTTCCGGCGTCAGGTCTCGATCATCCCAGTAAATCAGGTTACTGATCTCAGCGTGAGGCACCTGTTGTTGTAGCTCCGTCAACATGTCATCCAACTCGGCTTCCGTTCCTTCAGAGTCCATCAGTTTTCGAACCAATTCTACCAGATGCGATCGATTGTCCATATGTAATTACACCTCCTGAATAATTAATATCGTGAAACTACTATTCTTTCATGGGCTGATTCAGAGGATCATATATAATGAGCACCGGAAAAAATTTGGGCTCAAGCATCAGACTAATACGTTGTTCGTCTTGATCAGTATAAGAAATGATATAGTTCCCGAAATGAGACTCGTAGTTGAAGTCTTGGAATTGAAAGGAATGTTCGGGATACTTTATCTTCACATATAACGTAGTAACTCCTCGGGCTAAGGTTTCTTTTAACATAGGAATTTGGGCCAAAAGCATAATAGCGACCAGAAAAATTAATATACGTTTAGCGAGACGGGTCAAATGGATTCACCCCAATTATCGTAAATCAATTTTCAACAATTCATGAAGCTCCATCTCAAAACAGATGTCACTCCATACGTATAGCCAGATTACCAAACTGCTCGCCTTTTTCCATGCGTTCGAATGCCTTCGCTACATCCTGCAACGGATACATGCTATCGATTACAGGATGTATGTCATGCTGCTCCACCCATCGCAGCATCTGCACAAACTCCTCACGGCTGCCCATAGAGGTGCCGATCAGACTGATCTGCGGGAAGAAGATGGAGCGAATGGGTACGGTCAGATCATCCCCTGAGCTCGCACCGTACATCACGATACGTCCACCTGGTCTGATTATATCAAAATATTTTGGGAACATGGCTTGTCCGATGCTATCCAAGATGATGTCCACAGGTTCCAGATCGTTCTGCATACACCAATCGGCATGACTATCCAGTGCATGGGTAGCACCCAAGCGCAGCGCCTCATTTCTTTTGGCCTCACTTCTGGAGGTAACATTCACTTTGGCACCAGCAGCGACAGCCATGAGCAGGGCATAGGTCGCTACACCACCACCAATACCGGGAATGAGGATATGTTCACCTTGTTTCAGTTCACCGCGAGTGAACAAAGCACGGTAGGCCGTCAACGCCGAAAGGGACAGCACGCCTGCTTCCTCCCAAGATAGGTGGACTGGCTTAGGCAGGGCATTTTCAGCAGATAACGTGATATATTGAGCCAGCGTTCCATCCGTAGGACCACCAACAATATCGGGCACGATGGGCACGTTACTTGCAACTTCCCAACCGAGTGTAGGATGGATAATGACTTCATCTCCTATCGCGAACCCTCTTACACCTTCGCCAATCGCTACGATAATACCTGCTCCATCGGAACCGGGAATGAGCGGGGTGTCCTGGGTTCCGCGTCCTGCCATGATGAATAGATCCCGATGGTTGATACCAGCGGATTTTAATTGAATCTGCACTTCCCCGGCTTCTGGTACCCGAGATGTTGACTCTGTATATTGAAGACCTGCAAGGCCGCTCTGGCCTGAATGTACGATAGCTTTCATATTCAATATTCCTCCTGTCGATATAATCAGATTTCACTACTGAGCCTCATTGTACAGATGGTGCAGATTCACGTAAAATGAACAAAAATGATTGTCAGTATCATTGAAAATAATAGATAAACACTTTGCATGGATTAGATGATGAAGAATGCCGATATAACGACGAGCAGGTGATCAAGGTATGGATGCAGGTGATTTGAAAATATTTCAGGCGGTTGCCCGCGAAGGTAGTATCAGTAAAGCTGCACTCGCACTTAATTATGTACAATCCAATGTGACCACACGAATAAAACAGTTGGAGACACAGCTACAAGTACCGCTGTTTCATCGTTCCAATCGGGGGATGTCTCTTACACCAGCGGGCGAGAATCTGCTTGTGTATGCGGATAGAATTTTGCAATTATTATATGAAGCAGAGCTGGCCACACAAGTGGGTAACCCGCCGTCCGGCCTGCTTCGTCTGGGTGCCATTGAGACAGCAGCTTCCACTTTCCTCACGCCGCTCTTGGCTGAATACAGTTCATGCTACCCTGAGGTACACCATTCGCTTGTCACGGGTGGGACCCATGAGCTGAACCAGAAGGTCATTCAACATGAATTACATGGCGCTTTAATATATGGCCCAATCGATCATCCTGAGCTGAACTATATGAAGATGTATGACGAGGAATTGGTGTTGATCGCTGAACCTGGAGTGCATGAGATACACGCGTTATTGTCCAGGCCGATGTTGTTTTTTGAGATTGGATGCACTCATCGCACTCAGGCGGAATCCTTTTTGAAAGATCAGGGTATCCACACGCTTAACATCATGGAATATGGAACACTGGACACGATTCTGAATGGAGTATCTGCCGGGCTCGGTGTATCATTGCTGCCGCGGTCTTCAGTTACCAAAGCAGAATTAAGAGGTGAGATCTCAGTGATGTCTTTGCCAGATCCCTATTGCCGGTTGGAAGTAGGATTTGTGTATTCCCGTGGTGAACATATATCAAGTGCGCTAAGCGCTCTGGTTGAGATTATTACAGAACCAGAACTATAAGAGGTTGTTCAAAAGTCTGTTTATGAATATGCACTATAAAGGAGTGAGTGATCTTGAAAGAAACTGCGCTAACGTTGGGTGATGCATTTAATCAGGCAGATTTTATTGTAGGCGGTCATGGCAGTCGCCAAGTGAAGGTACTTCAGAACGTACTGGACCAGATGGATGGGGAGGTGTTCAGTGACCACTACGGCAACGGCTCCATCATCGAAGAATTTCAGCAACAGATGGCCGACGTTCTTGGCAAGGAATCGGCAGTGTTTTTCCCAAGCGGAACGATGGCACAGCAGATTGCATTACGGATCTGGTGTGACCGCAAAGGTGTAAAACGGGTAGCTTACCACCCTCTGTGTCATCTGGAAATCCATGAGGAAGACGGATTGAAAGAGTTACACCAGATTGAATCGATTTTGCTGGCGGACAAGGATCGGTTGATTCGTTTGCAAGATGTACAAGCGCTTGATCAGGACATTGCCTGCCTGCTGTTGGAACTGCCACAACGCGAGATTGGCGGGCAGTTGCCAGCGTATGAAGAGTTGGAAGCGATCTCGGCCTATTGCCGTGAACGCGGGATTAAGCTGCATATGGACGGGGCACGTCTGTTTGAGATTACTCCCTATTACGAGAAAACGCCTGCGGAGATTTGCAGTCTGTTTGATACGGTGTATGTGTCTTTTTACAAAGGAATCGGGGGCATTGCGGGGGCCATATTGGCCGGGGACACGGATGTGATGCAAGAGTCGAAAGTATGGAAACGGCGGCACGGCGGTGATCTGATCGGCCTGTATCCGTATATTCTGAGTTCCCAGTATTATTTCAATGAACGGATTGGCAAAATGGAGCTTTATTATGAGCAGGCTAAAGAACTGGCATCTCTATTGAATGCATGTCACGGGATACATACATTGCCCGAAGTCCCGGTATCCAATATGTTCCATGTACATCTTGCGCTCGGTGCTACCGAAGTTGAACCAATCCTTGTGCAAATGGCTCAGCGGTTTGGTATAGGAATGACTTCATATCTGAACAAGACGAGTGGGAACAGCTGTGCCTTTGAATTGTCTACGGGTGATCGTTATGAGAAACTTCCCCAGGATAAGCTGCGTGCAGCACTGGAATGGCTGGATCAAGAGTTGCGTACACAGGTGAGATAAGAAGTTAATCTTAATGCTCGACTGTATGGTAAGTTGTATGAGAGCGTTTCTTCAACACATGTCTAAGGAGGGAGTTCAAGTGAAGTCGATAGAATTAGAACCGATTCGTGATCTTTTGGTGAAGGCTTACGATACGACAATGGGAGAAGGGTGTACTCCTGAAACACAACAGAGCATTGAGGATTTTGAGCAAAAGCATAACGTGAGACTGCCCGCAGCGTATCGCGCGCTTTTGCTTGAATTCGGTGCATGTAATTTCGGCGATCCTGCCTTGTATTCGGTGAAAGAACTAAGCTGGGCTTATCCCGAGTTTCTGGAAGTCTACCGTGAAGTGGAGAAGGAGTACGAGCTTCCAGCGGATATCCAGCCGTTTCCCATTGGTGGATTTGGTGAAGGAAGTATGGCTATGTTGGATCAGACTTCGGGCAAGATCCTGATGTTGATCCACGATGCAGGAGATACACCAATTCGAGAGATTGCAGCAGACTTTAATGATTTAATGACGCAGCTGACGGAGTCCGCGATCTGGGTACAGGAACAGATGAATTAACAGGGAGACGGAAGGAAGCGCAACAGACCTATGGATATTCGTAAGTTAAGATATTTTATCACTGTGGCGGAGGAACTTCATTTTCACCGTGCAGCGGAAAAATTAAACATGACGCAACCACCCCTGAGCCAGCAGATTCAAAATCTGGAGGAAGAGCTTGGCGTAAAGTTATTGGAGCGCACGAGAAAAATGGTTCGTTTGACGCCAGCAGGTGCCATATTTCTGGAACAGGCCAGACTCATCATGGCCCAGCTCGAACGATCCATTCAGCTTACGCAAAAGGCAGATCAGGGCATCATTGGGCATATATCCGTAGCCTTCGTGGATTCCGCTTCGGGCGGGATCATGGTGGAGGTGCTTAGAAAATTTCGCACTGCGTATCCGCAGATTGAATTGACATTACGTGAGATGACTTCGTCCCAACAATTACAGGCATTGGAAGACGGACAGATCCATGTTGGATTTTTGAGATATCAGGAAGATAATCGTCATGTCTCGTTCCGTCCCTGTCAGATGGAAACGTTGATTGCCGTATTGCCAGATCATCACCCGATGGCTTCTCAGACTCAAGTTTCAATTCGAGAACTGGCGGATGAAGATTTTATTTTATTCCCAAGGCATCTGGGTTCTCCGTTCCATCGTCTCGTTCTGGATTATTGCAGGGAGCATGGTGTAGACCCTCGAATTACGCAGGAAGCGATCCAAATGTATACGATTGTGAATCTCGTTGCAGCGGGCATGGGTATTTCCATTGTTCCCTCCTCAGTGGATGTGTTCCAGCGAAAGGGTGTAGTCTTTCTTCCATTACAAGAAAATCCGCCCTCCGTACCGTTGTATACGGCATGGCGGACGGATATGAATCAGGAAGTGGTATCCCGTTTTATGAACTTTGTTGATGAATGTGTTTAACCCGTCTTGGCTGGATCACGCTCAATCCAAGGATTCAGTATTTCATCAATACGAGTCATGATCGCAGAGTCCAGTTTTACACCGGAGGCTTTTACATTTTCCAATACCTGCTCCGGTCGGGATGCACCGATAATGACGGAACTAACATACGTATGCTGTAGAACCCACGCCACAGCGAGTTGAGGAAGAGTTAGGCCAATCTCTTTAGCGAGCGGAACAAGCTGTTGCACAGCGGTAAGAACATCTTCGCGTAACCACTGTCCAGCCAGTTTATTGAAAAAGGGTGCTCCTGCCTCAGCAGCTGCACGTGATCCGGTGGGCAATGCTTCGTTAGGTGCATATTTGCCTGATAGTATACCCTGAGCCAGTGGAGACCATGTAATCTGTCCAAGTCCTGCTTGGTCGCTTGCAGGCACCACTTCTTGCTCAATCACACGCCATAACATTGAATATTGGGGCTGACTTGCAATGAAGGGGACGTGAAGTTCCCGCGCCAAAGCGGCTCCTCTTGCAATCTGATCCGCGTTCCATTCACTCACCCCGATGTAATGAACCTTGCCCTGACGCACCAGATCGGAGAATGCCAGAAACGTCTCTTCCAGCGGAGTGTTGTAATCATAACGGTGAGCGTAATAGACATCGATATAATCAGTCTGTAGCCGCCGTAATGAACCATTGCAGGCTTCCATGATGTGCTTACGTGAAAGTCCGCGGTCATTATGACCTGTGCCGGTTGGGTGACAGACTTTGGTGCACAGTTCAATACTCTCTCTTCGTATATCCTTAAGTGCTTGTCCCAGTACGGTTTCTGCCTTGGTATTGGAGTACACGTCTGCGGTATCAAATGTGGTAATACCTGTCTCCAATGCCGTTCGCACACAAGCTTCTGCTATTCCATCCTCGACTTGCGCTCCATGCGTAATCCAGTTGCCGAGTGAAATCTCACTGACGGTTAATCCACTGTTTCCTAATTTACGATATTCCATTCATGTCGCCTCCCTAAGTCATCTGGACTCCATTGTAACAATGGCAGATTAATAGGTGAAATATCTTTTAACCTCATCTTTGATACGAAAAAAGTATCAGTGAATCTACATTTTCTCCT
Source organism: Paenibacillus sp. FSL K6-4396 (assembly GCF_038002525.1). Classification (NCBI taxonomy): domain Bacteria; kingdom Bacillati; phylum Bacillota; class Bacilli; order Caryophanales; family Paenibacillaceae; genus Paenibacillus; species Paenibacillus sp. FSL K6-4396. The sequence continues at coordinate 1,033,182 of NZ_JBBOCR010000001.1, forward strand.
GGAGGTATTTACGATAGAGAGCAGGCGTAATTTCCTCGAACTTTTTGAATATTTTGATAAAATATCCCGATTCATTGAATCCCAGCTCGTCACTGATCTGTGAGACAGGCATGTCGGTGACCTCCAGCAATTGCTTGGCCCACTTAATCTTGAGTTTTGCAAGGTAGGTTGTGAAGTTCTCACCCGTTTCCTTGGCAAACAGTCTGCTGAAATAACTCGGACTCAGGTGGCATAGATCAGCCATATGTTTGAGCGAAACCTGTTCGCTTTTGTGACTGTGAATGTATTCAAAAGCAGGCTGAAGCACCGGACTGGAGCTTTCCGCATCACTTGGGCTGTTCTTGAGATAGGCATCTGCAATCGCATTGGTCATCTCTTTTTTGATCGACTCGATATTGCGAATGGAGTACCCAGGCAGAATGGTGGAGAGGTTTAACGACTCCTGATTGCCTGAAGCTTTCTCGAACATTTCCACTAACAGATTTTTGTTGAGTGCTTCTTCCACAATGTAGTTGCAGAGCAGGGATAACATGTTGGAGATTTTCACAATCTCTTCATAGGTCATGACAGGCAGCTGGGCGTAATCGTCCTTTAATTCCTCCAGCTTGGCTGCATGCATGGGTACGTTTTTGGACGTGACAATTTGCTCCAAGTCGCTACCCTTTTCGGGGTCGGCGAGTTTCACTTGTCCTGCCATGACAGCGCCGATATATTTGCCATCAATTGTGATCGGAATCGCGATATCTATAATATTGAAATGGCATAAATACACATAAGGCTCGTTCAATCGAACGGCTTCCAGACCACCGCGTGAATCACATTTTTGGCAGTAGGGGAGAAGCTCCGGGTCTTTACGCACATTCTGGCAGAAAGCCTGACAGCTGCTATGACTGGTTACGGGAATGCCTTTATAATCAACGGTGAGGATCGCCAGTTTGGTTACTGTTGCGAGAGAATCTTGTAGACGCTTCCATTTATTAAGGTCGAGAATTTTATTGATATGCAGATATTCTTTGATCATTGGTGCAACCTCCATAGGCTAACCTGATTCATAATTTAGGCCGTTAAAAGTTAGCAAGTTGTACATATTAAGATGTAATGATGACGGGTAATGTATAATGGGAGGTCAAAATTCAACCATCTCATGACAATAACATACCATGATTGCGCTAAAAAGCAAAAAATTACGATTGTAAATTATAATAATTTGTTATCAAAGTCCACTGTAAACCTGCCGCTCATGCGTTATATTAAGGTCAATTGTAAGAAATTAAAATTTGATGTAATCACTACACGATTTCATATCCTTAGGAGGCATATAATATTATGAGAAAAGCATTTATCAGCCCAACTAAATATGTACAAGGCGAAGACGAGTTGTTGAACCTGGGGTACTTTGTTAAATCCTTCGGAGAATCGGCCTTGCTGATTGCACATCCGGATGATGTACAGCGTGTCAAAGCAAAGCTGGATGCAACAGCAGAGAAATTTAATATTACGTTTGTTGAAAGCGGTTTTAAAGGGGAATGTTCCCGTGAGGAAGTTGCTCGTCTGCAAGCGATCGCGAAGGAAAAAGGATGTGACTCTACCATCGGTCTTGGTGGCGGTAAAGCGATCGATGCTGCGAAATGTGTAGCTGAAGGCGAAGCACTGATCATCTGCCCAACGATTGCGGCAACAGACGCACCGACAAGTCACTCGGCTGTATTGTACACACCGGATGGTTCTTTCGATGACTATGCTTACTTCAAACAAAGCCCAAGTGTGGTACTCGTTGATACAACGGTAATTGCTAATGCACCAACACGTTTCCTCGTATCCGGTATGGGAGATGCGCTCTCTACATACTTCGAAGCAAGAGCAACAGCGAAATCCTATTCCCGTGTAAACGCAAGTCTGCCAATGGGTTCCCGCGAAGGATACACACCATCTGCAGTAGGTACAAATGCTGCACTTGCACTGGCAAAACTGTGTTATGAAATGCTGCTGACTGACGGTGCAAAAGCAAAAGTAGCGAGCGACAGTAACGTTGTGACACAAGCGCTGGAAAACATCGTTGAGACCAACATTCTGTTGTCAGGTCTTGGATTCGAAAGTGGCGGTCTGGCCGCAGCACATGCGATCCACAACGGTTTGACTGTTCTGGAAGGCACACATCATTTCTTCCACGGTGAAAAAGTATCCTTCGGTACGATTGCACAACTTGTACTCGAAAATGCACCAACTGAAGAGCTGCATGAAGTCATGGACTTCTGTCTCGAAGTGGGACTGCCGATCAGCTTGGCGGATATCGGTGTAGATACAATTAGTCAGGAAGAACTGTTGAAAGTGGCAGAGATCGCTTGTATTCCGGAAGAATCCATTCACGCCATGCCGTTCCCAATCACTGTTCCTGAAGTGGCTGCTGCCATAGCAGCGGCTGACCGCATGGGTCGTGAGTACAAAGCAGCTCGCCGGGAGGTAAAATAATGAAGAAAATTATTAACCAGGCCGAACATGTTGTTATGGAAATGTGCAACGGGATTGCGCTTGCACACCCGGAGCTTGAATTTCTGAAAAAATATAAAGTCATCAAACGCAGAGAGATCCAGGCTGATAAAGTCAGCCTGATCAGTGGCGGCGGCAGTGGACATGAACCGGCTCACGCAGGTTATGTGGGTAAAGGGATGCTGGATGCAGCCGTATGTGGAGATGTGTTCGCATCCCCTTCCCAAATCCAGGTATACCAAGCGATCAAGGCAACAGCCAGCAATAAGGGAACACTTTTGATCATCAAGAACTACAGCGGCGACATGATGAACTTCAAGAATGCAGCGCATCTGGCTGAAGAAGATGGCATCGACGTACAATATGTGCGTGTTGAGGATGACATCGCTGTACAAGACAGCTTGTATACCGTCGGACGTCGTGGTGTTGCCGGCACTGTACTGGTTCACAAGATTGCCGGAGCAGCAGCGGAAGAAGGCCGCAGTCTGGCAGATGTGAAATCCGTTGCCGAGAAAGCAGCTCAGAACGTGCGCAGTATTGGTTTTGGATTCACATCCTGTACCGTACCCGCCAAAGGCACGCCTACATTCGAAATTGCTGAAGATGAGATGGAATTCGGCGTAGGGATTCATGGTGAGCCAGGGATTCGCCGGGAGAAAATCGTATCGGCTGATGAATTGGCAGGACGTATGGTCGAAGCGTTGCTCGCAGATATGAAGCTGGATAAGGATGCATCCGCTGAGATTGCGGTGCTCGTGAATGGTTTTGGTGCAACACCACTGCAAGAACTTTACCTGCTCAACAATTCAGTTCAGCGTGAACTTGCAGGACATGCAGGTCTGAAGGTCGCTACTACGTTTGTGGGCAACTACATGACAAGTATCGATATGGCGGGTGCATCGGTTACGATCCTGAAACTGGATGATGAACTAAAAACGCTGTTGTTCAAGGAAAGTGATACACCTGCATTTAAAGTATCCGGCCCTCCAGTAGCACAAGTGGCGTATTCTGAAGCGCTGGAGGCTGTTGTGGGTGAAGACGCTCCCGTATCTTACGAAGTGGAGACGGATGCATCAGCTGCGGTAATCAAAGGCAATCAATTTTCACTGGACAATGTCGTCTACCTGATCGATAAAATGGGTGAGATCATCATCAAGAACGAAGTACCGTTCTGTGAACTGGATTCCCATGCCGGTGATGGCGATTTTGGTATGAGTGTGGCAAAAGGCTTCCGCCAGTTGAAACGCGAATGGAACCACATCATTAACGAAGATAAAAAAGACATCGGATCGTTCCTGGATGCATGTTCCTTGGTCATCATGGAATATTGTGGCGGCGCATCCGGCCCGATCTGGGGTTCGGCATTCCGTGCAGCTGGCAAAGCTGTAGGGGATAAACAGCAATTAAACGTTGCTGAATTCGCTGAGATGATCCATGCAGCCGTGCAAGGGATTCAGTCTACTGGAGAGCGTTCCTTCGGACGTGGCGCCGTTGTAGGTGATAAAACCTTGATCGATGCACTCGTTCCGTGTGCCGATTCCTGGACACAAAGTGCGGAGTCTGGAGATGACTTCAAAACAGCATTTGCCAAAGGTGCAGCAGCAGCCGTTGAAGGTGCGAAGAAAACCGAAGACATCGTAGCACGTATGGGACGTGCAGGTGCCGTCGGCGATCGTAGTCTGGGCTACCCGGATGCAGGCGCGTATGCGCTGGGTGTTATTTTCACAGAGCTGTCCGAGTCGATGAAATAAGATTGGTTTCAATCATCCAAAATTCAATATGATATGCAGTGATTGACACAGGTAACGGCGCCGGATGTCCGGCGTCTTTATGTGTGCCTTTTTTAGGCCATATTAAGTCAATTTTTACATGTTATCATTTACATCAATGGGTATATCTTATTTTTTCACGCATATGTTCATTTATTTATCTAACATTTTATATTTATTAAAGGAGTTTTCTATGAGAACAGTCACATCATTCTTGAAAAAACCGCAGGGGTTGCTGGTTTTATCACTAGTTCTGGTTATTTTCGGTAGCTTGTTTGCCGGAATGTTCAATACGTCCTTCTATTCCGTGAAGGTCAAAGAGATCAAATTCCAAGCTGAGCACGGAACACTGTCAGGCCTGCTCTACATGCCTAAAGGCGCGGGTGCAGATGACAAACGTCCAGTTATTATTACAACTCACGGGTATCTGAATACCAAAGAAATTCAGGATGCACCTGCCATTGAAATGTCACGACGCGGTTACATCGTGCTTGCACTGGACATGTACGACCATGGCGATTCTCGCTGGAGTGCAGATATTCCTGTGAAGGACCTGTTTGGCACGTTCTGGATCTACTCGCAATTTGATGCCGCCAAATATATCTATGAGCAGGACTTCACCAAAAAAGATGAGCAAGGCAATGCCTATGTCGCAGTTAGCGGTCATTCCATGGGTGGGTTCTCAACATTGCTATCCATGTACATGGATGAGATGAGTTCCCTGCAAACCGGATACCGCATGATCTATACAGGTATCTCCGTTGGTTCGGATTTCTCCTACGCCGCAGCTGTTGCACCTCAAGATCAGCTTCAAGCAGCATATGGCAGCCGGACTGTAGGCATGATTGCAGGTAAGTATGACGAATTCTTCTTCAACAAATCAGATGAAGAAAAAACAGCGGCAGAGAAAGAAGTGCAAGGTACCGTAACTCGTAAGGACTTTGCTGCAACTGCTTCGGGTAAAGCTTTCCTTGGACTTAAGCCAGATGTGCCAAAAGGCGAGACGGACCAATTTAAAGAAGTAACATCCGGTGATCTAACCGTGGATGGTAAGGTGGTACGTGCTTCTCAGACGGGTGAACACATTATGTATACACCGAATCAAACACACCCATGGAACCATTTCTCGGGAACAACGACCGGTCATTTGATCGACTTTTACACGCATGCATTCAATGGTGTGACCTCACCCAACCAGACAAATGTGAATCTGGATTCCGGTAATCAGATCTGGTGGGCTAAGGAAGCCTTAAATTTTGTCGCTCTGATCGGGTTCTTCCTGATGATTGTTCCGCTGATTACGTTGCTGCTCAGACTTCCGTTCTTGCGTAACGCGGCAACAGGTGAGATTGCAACCGTGTCCGCAGCGGTCAATGGGAAACAAAAAACAATGTATTGGCTCGCTATTGCATTCAGCACATTGATCCCAGCAATCTTGTTCCCTACCTTAATGGATAAAGAGGAGAGCGGACTGAATGTACTCCGCATCATTGCTCTGATTTTGCTGATCGTAAGTGTGCTTGGTGCCATTATTGGATTCGTCGTGGCTGGAAGCAAAAGAAACAACTATTCCGCAAGCCGTCGGGTAAACAATATTGCGGTGGGCAGTGTGCTTCTCGCGATCGTATCTCTGGTAATGTGGGTCATCTTCAACTATGCAGATAAGATTTTGGTTACAAGTTCGTATTTCAATGAACCAACAACAAATCAGATTGTGTACTGGGCGTTGGTATCGGCCTTAATTATGATCCTGGTAACCTTTGCATTCCACTATTTCTCTAAAAAGGATGCTGGAACTCGTTTCAGCGATTATGGTATCAGCCTGAACCCTGTTACGATAATTGCCAGCTTGGTAACTGCAGTACTTGCGGTAGTTATTGGGTACTCATTGTTATTCATAGTACAGGCGATCTTCGGAACAGATTTCCGAATCTGGACGTTTGCGGTCCGTACGTTTGAGAGTGAACACTTCATTACCGCATTGCGTTATACCCCGTTTTTCCTGATATATTACTTTGTCAGCGCGGTTGCCCTGAATGCCAATACACGTGGCAAACGCGGGGGCATGTTCCTGGCCATGGTACTGAATGTTGGCGGGTTGGTGCTGTGGTTGCTAGTGCAATACGGCAAAGACTTTATGACAGGTGTGGCGTTGTATCCAGGTCAGGCATTGAATGGCATTTTGCTCTTTGCACTGGTGCCTTGTCTCATCATCGCTGCCGTGTATGCACGCAAATTGTTTGAAAAAACGAATAACGTATGGCTTGCCGCATTTGTGAACACATTATTGTTCACCATGGTTACGGTGGCAAATACCGCACTGTTTTGGAATTTGGTTTAATGTGAAAAAGATATGGAATGCACCTAGGATTACACTTGACCACTCCGATTGCAGACCATACTTGATTTAGACACTCAGGAACTACACAGACAGAAAACCTTTCGATTTCTCTTATCACCGGATTTCCCCCTGAAGGGAGAAATCCGGTGATAAAGGAGTACGCTTCGCTTCTTCAGGTCCTTTCTGTCTGCTTCGCTCTTGTGTCTGTAATAAGTAATATAACTGCAATCTCCATTCCGGTGTAATCATGGGTCAAACCATATCCAACGTTACATTAAACGTGGATATAAGTAAGGGGACCGCTCTGTAGCTTGGCTTACAGAGTGGTCTTTTTGATATGGAGGAGCGGTCTTGTGTGCCTTAAATTGGATTCGCAGTTCCAGATAGTGTAATCTGGAGGTTAGGTGCAGATCGGTAAAAAACCATTTGAACGAGAAGGGATCGGGATGATTCAATGACGCAAAAAATCTATTATGACTCTGCTTATACAAGAGATTGGCATACAACGGTTACAGGCAGAGTGGACAAGGAAGATGGTATATATGTCACACTGGCGGAGACTGCTTTTTACCCGCATGGTGGCGGACAACCTTGTGATCTGGGACAAATTGGTGGCATCGCAGTTCTGGATGTGAACATTGAAGATGGCGAGGTGTGGCATAAGCTGGAACGCGCCCCTGAACAGACTGAGGTACATTGTGAGATTGACTGGGAGCGCAGATTCGATCATATGCAGCAGCATACGGGTCAGCATTTGTTATCGGCAATCACTCTGAAGCTGACTGAAGCCATGACGCTCAGTTTCCATCTTGGAACGGAGTATGACACGATTGATGTGGCTGCGCCTGAACTGGGAGCGAATCAATTGACCGCCATTGAACAAGAAGTGAATCGCCAGATCTATCGTAACGCTCGCATCAACACGTCCTGGGTTACAGCAGAAGAGGCAGCACAATTGCCACTGGTGAAGCAGCCTACGGTAACGGAAGACATTCGTATCGTCGAGATCGAGGGTGTGGAGTATAACGCCTGCGGCGGAACGCATGTGTCGGCGACGGGTGAGATTGGGATCATCAAACTGCTGAAAACTGAAAAAGTGAAAGGCGGCACCCGCATTTATTTCAAATGTGGAACAAGAGCGCTGAATGAATTCACATCCACACAAAACGTGCTCAATAGCATCATGGTTAAATTGAAGACCAGCAAGGACGAATTGTTGGAGCGCATTGAGAAAATGGAGCTGGAGCAAAAACAGCTGCAAACCGAGCTGAATGCAGTGAAAACAACGAACGATGCCTATTATGCGGAGGAACTTCTGGCCGCCCGGCAGGGGCTGGTGATTGCTCAGGTCTTTGAAGACAAATCGCTCAAGGATATGCAGAGCCTTGCCACCAAGCTGACGGCAGACCATGAAGGCCTTGTACTCTTTGCCAGTATCTCAGAGGCCAAAGTTGTTCTGGCACAGAACGGACAGCCGCCTGAATGGGCTTGTGGACCTTTCTTCAAAGGCAATCTTGGAGCCTACAATGGCAAAGGTGGCGGCAGTGAAAAGATGGCTCAGGCAGGCTTTGTCAGCAGTGAAGATGCACTTGCCTTTTACGAATTCACCAAGGATCAGCTGGGACATCACTGATCCTGATTTGTATTTTCCAGATACGAATACGAGATAGGTAGCATTGAAGAAATATGGAGTAAGGAGTAGACACGTCACATTGTGGCGTGTTTTCCATGGATTTTAGGAGGTGGAAAAATGACAGAACGAATTCCGTGTATACGGGAAGGGTGTACAAATACCATTTTACCTACAACAGTGGCGAAAACGGGTGGGTATTGCATGCCTTGCAAGCAGGAGATGGAGCGAGAGGAGCGCCAGAGATACATTGAAGCGAATCGGCGTGACGTAAACTTGTATGCGGGCATCACAGACCCGGTGGGAATTTTGAAAATTATGCACGAACCTCAGGTTCGCGATCCGCTAATTCGCTACGTGCCGTATGAAGAATCTAAAGAACAGGTGTATCTGTCTTTGTCTGTAGAGCAACAAGATCAGATGAAGGATTATGCGATGCAACGGATTCGTACAGGTGATGAAGATATGGCCAAAGACATTCTGGTATATCTGGTCTGCTACCATGATATATCGTTAACTGCCGAAATTCCTGAGCTGCTGGAACAGAAGATTTATTATCCTGCCATTTTGGTTAAAAGTGCCTCGACTGAAGTGCGAGATCATCTCTTGCAGCAGGTAAACACCGATGATGAGAATAGGAACCATATTTTGCTCATGCTGGCTCATATCGGGGATGATGTTGTCGTGCAGCAGTTCAGGCAGTGGAGACAGTCTCCGCCATCCTGGGCGAGCGAATTGTACGTGGCACCTGAGCATTACACCACTGAAGCGGGTTGGGAGCTTACAAAAGACGGGCAGCGCAGGGAATTATTCACTACCCCAAGTTATTCACTCTATAAAGTAAAAGAGAGTGAAGCAACTAACGTGGCAATAGCCGGAGGTTTGCTCTCGATGCTAACTCCTAGCAACAATTGCTGTCCATGGTGTGGTGGTGCGTTAACGACCTTAATTAATCTGGATGTTAAGCATCCGGCACTGCGGGACGTGTCTTGGCATGCCGAGCGACTTCAGTTCCAGACTTGCGTGATATGCAGCAGTTATGGTGTGGTTTACATGGAGCTGGACGCAGGAGGGGAGCCGTTATGGAGTTCACATAACGTGATGCCTGTGGGAGCAGAAGAGATGGACTTGGATGACTATGGTAAACTTGCACCGGATGTGGGCCGGCAGTTTCGGATTGCGGATGCATCACGTCATGCATTCCATGCCAGTGAGTGGGCGATGGAGCCATCGTTATCTCAGGTCGGTGGTCATCCGGGATGGGTCCAGGATGCCGAGTATCCAACGTGTCCATGCTGTTCCATGAGAATGAAGGCTGTAGCACAACTGGATTGGGGTGAAGTTGAGGAGTATGGTGAGGGTATGTATTACATGTTCATATGTGAGCCGTGTCAGATGACCGCCGTATCGTACCAGCAATCTTGATGGTGGAAGCTATGATTAAAAGCTATTATTAGCAATCATCTTATTAGTAATATTACACCGCTGTTAGGGTTGGAATGACAGTCGCAGCAAACAATAGCAAAGGGGCATCCCGTAAGTTCTTGAACTTCATGGGATGCCTTTATAATGTACGTCAGATTTTCCTACAAGTCCGCAGATGCCTGCTTCAGCAGTCCAGCCAACCATTCATAATCCGGTGTATCTTTTTCCTTGAGCTTGATCGTTTTGCGTTCTTCCGAGCCTTCAAATATCCCATCGGGTAGATCAAGTCCAGTTGCATGAAAGATGGTGAAGGACACGGCTTGTTTGGATGGAGAGATGACCGCAGCGTACTTACCGTTTTTCAAAAAATGAGGTTTCTTGTATTGCACACGTTCCTGTACGTCAGGGATGGTATCATGGACCAACTGTCGCAATTGTTCAGCGACTTGTATTTGCCAGGGGATCTGAATCTGTTCAATAAACGCAGTAACTTCTGCATTTTTGGTCATACTTGTTCACCCTCCGTATGGATCTGACTGTGTGTTTCCCATTCTGGTCTCAGGATTCCCATCATCAAGCGGTCGTAACGCTTGCCATCACGATATACAGCGGAACGTGCCCGTCCTTCCAACTGAAAACCAGCCTTCTCATAGGAGCGAATCGCTTTGGCGTTGTAGGCGATGACATCGAGACCAACCCGGTCCAGATTCATCTCATGGAATGCATATCGTAAAATAAGATTCAACGCTTCCGTGCCATATCCCTTGTTGCGATGTTTGGCAAGTCCGATGCCAATGGCAAGTTGTCCGCAGCGGTTGTTCCATTCAATGCTATGAATGACGACAAAACCAATCAGCGTATCCTCTTCATGCGTGCGCAGTCTGAAGTAAACTTCCTTGTTCTTCGTTTCGCCCTCATCTTCCAACTGTTTCTCTGAATAGGGAATGGCAAGATCAGTATCCACATTCCGAAGGTACTCCGGATCTTCGTTCCATTGCAGCATGGTCTGCACGTCTTCAGGACGTGGGGGAGTCATTTTTAATCGTTTGCTATAAAACAGGTTGTCCGTAGTTAGTGTCATAGGGGTCTCCTTTTGGCATCTGATAGCCTCATCATACTGGAAATTATAGGTGAATCACAATAGCGTATTTCAGTGGATATAAGTAACCTCTTGTCATAAAACCTAACACGGTAGTAATATGAGTTAATCGATATACATTCAGTGATAGAACCAATAAAAATGTCGGCAGGAGTGATACGTTTTGGAGATCAAAGTGGATGATTTAACTGGAGTACAAGTGAAGACATTAATTGCAGAGCACTTGCAAGGGATGGCAGCGGATTCGCCTCCGGAGAGTATTCATGCGTTGAATCTGGATGGGCTTAAGAAACCTGAAATTACATTCTGGTGTGCGTGGGAAGGGGAAGACTTGCTCGGTTGCGGGGCCATCAAAGAACTTGATCCAGCGCATGCAGAATTGAAATCGATGCGTACCGCTTCGGCTCATCTGAGAAAAGGCGTAGCAAGAAAAATTTTGGCCCACATTATGGACGTTGCTGTAGAACGTGGTTATAAGCGAGTCAGTCTGGAGACGGGCTCCATGGATTCGTTTATTCCGGCACGGAAGTTGTACGAAGACTTCGGATTCAAATATTGCGAACCATTCGCGGATTATACATTGGACCCAAACAGCGCATTTATGACGAAAACAATCTAAATGGATTTACGTGAGAAACCAGTATTCTGTTTTTTACAGGATACTGGTTTTTTATTTTTGCAACATATCGTACATTTTTAAAGTTGGAAAAGGAGTAGAATACACGCAATGATGTAACATGGACCATGCTATGAAAAGGGTGGAGGGAGCCGTGGATGATATATTGGTGGTTGGATCAGATGAATCCGCTGTTTGCCGTCTTGGTGTTATGTCCTATAATTGCTGTGGTGCTTGGAGTAGGCAGTTATTTTGCCAAATGGTTTAGACTCTGGGTAGCGCTAGTTATTTCTTTTATGTTGCCTTTGTTGTATATCGCGAGTGATCTTTCAACATTGGGTAGTAACATAGGCGCTTGGTTCATCTATGGGGCAGGGTATAGTTTGATCAGCTGGGTTGTATACAGATTGCTTCATGCAATTGTGGGGTATAAAACATAGATTATGTCCGTATGCTTGGGATGAATTGGCCATAAGGAACTACTGGGCTGATTGATGAACAATAGGGTATACTGGACATTATGTCTATGAAACAAGACAGCAGTACAGACGTTTTTTACATCAGGAGGATTTGAATTGGCTCAGACAGAAGGAACACTACAGAAGAAGCTTAAACCAAGACACATCAGTTTTATGGCTATGGGTGGTGTCATTGGAACAGGGATTTTCAAAGGCAGTGCAGAGACGATCGGACTCGCAGGTCCGGGCGTGATTGTCACGTACATTTTTGCTGGATTATTGCTGTTGGTTGTTATGGCCGCGATGGCAGAGATGGCTACGGTGTACAAGAACAAAAATATGAAAGATTTCGTGCAGGAGGCATTTGGTAGCCGAGTATCCTTTGTTATGGGATGGATGTATTGCTTTCTGTGGTTATCGGTATGTGTCATTGAGGTGATTGCTGCCGGGAGCTTTTTGCAGTATTGGTTCACGGAAGTACCGCTGTGGATGCTGAGTCTGGCTTGTGCGGCGTTCATTATACTCGTTAATCTGTTAAGTGTAGGTGTGTTCGGGGAATTTGAGTTTTGGCTGGCCGGAATCAAAATTGCCATGATCATTATTTTTATCTTCCTGGGTGCCGGGTTGATCTTTGGCATTATCCCAAGTGATAACACTCCATATCTGCAAAATTATACGCAAGCAGGCGGGTTCTTCCCGAACGGATGGTCATCGATTTTCTCGGCACTGCTTGTGGTCATGTTCTCTTATGGGGGATCGGAGCTGATTGGTCTGACCCTGACCGAGACGGAGAATGCAGAAAAAGTGATGCCCAAAATCGTGGGCAATTTCATGCTCAGAATTATTCTGTTCTTCACCTTGCCAATTCTCATCATCTGTGGTCTTATCCCATGGAATGAAATTGGGCCGGAGAGCAGTCCGTTTGTACAGGTGCTCGCCTCCACGGGACTGCCGGGAGCAGCACACATAATGAACTTCATTTTGGTGACGGCAGTTCTGTCTGCTGCAAATTCAGGGATCTATGGTGCATCCCGGATGATGCACTCCATGGCAGTGGGCGGGGAAGCTCCGAAGGCATTGTCAAAGACGAATCGCAACGGTAGCCCTATTAACACACTTCTGGTGTGCTCAGTAGTTTTGCTCGGAGGTTCCTTGCTTGGCCTGTTCGCGCAGGATCAACTGTTCCGTGTATTGCTCGCAGTTCCGGGGTTTGTCGTGATTCTTGTGTGGATCTGTATTGCCTCATCCCAGTTGAAACTGCGGAAGAAATATCCGGTTCAACCGACCTTCAAAGTTTGGGGATTCCCTTATATAACCGGAGCCGTGGTACTATGTCTCAGTGTGATTGCGGTGATGTTTGTGTTTGATGAGGGTAATCGGTTCAGCATTAGCATCTGTCTTGCCGTGCTCGCGGTGCTGATCATCTGGTCCCTGATTCGATTCAGAAAGATGAATGGACGGACCGTTTAGTATTTGTAATATATAGATGTACGATAATACGTAACAAAGAACATCCCGGCGGTGGTATTCGAGCCGGGATGTTCTTTGTGTTAATAGTCTTTTGGTATTCAATTTATTGTCCTACATACTTATCCATAAAGTGATCTACTCTTTGGAAATAATCAGTAGGATAATGATTAATCGCATCAATGTGTTCCGTATTTTGAGGATACCATACTTCTGCATTGGGATTATTTTTTAAGGACTCATAGATCTTTTCTGTATTTTTATAACTTATTTGCTGATCCCCAGTACCGTGAATGAGCATAACGGGCTTGTCTTGCATCTTTTTAACCGCGTCCATGGGTGATACGGAATCGAGATCAACGTTAAAGACCCAATCCGCCATCCATGTCGATGTATAACTGAAAGGGAATGCAGGTAAACCTGAGAAGAATGGCAGGCCCTCTCTCAGAAATAAACCGGCATTACGAAATGGACTATCTGCAATTACAGCCTGGATATCATCACTTTCACTTGTGGCCAGTAGAGAAGTAGCAGCCCCCATAGAGAAGCCGATAACTCCAATATGGTCTCCCGCATGATCTCTGGATTTTAGATAGTCTACAGCCCCAAGTAAATCGTATTTCTCATGTAGTCCCAGCGTAATCAAATTCCCATCGGACTTACCCTGTGAGCTGAGATCAAAGGCCAGTACGTTATACCCCTTTGGAACGAAATGTTCTACCAACTTGGGAGTACGACCTTTGACTAAACGATTACTCGTATACCCATGCACGACAATAATTGTTTTGTTACTTGCTGTGCCTGAAGATATACTCGCTGGAAAGAAAGTTCCTCGAATCGTATTATCATTTTTCATACTCTTGAATTCGACTTCTTCGTAAGGTGTTTTCTCCATATTCAACTCGTAGCTGACATTGGTATCTCGTGGATGGTGTAATAACGTGTCTACTACTTTATAGGATACAAAGAATACAAGAGAGACAATAAGCACAAGTGCTATCCCCAGGCCCCATAATAGTTTCTTGTGTTTCTTCATACGACCTTTAAAGGTCAGAGCAGGGGGTAAAGATGATTGACTCATTGAGATTCCTCCAGTGTTTCTTCGTGTTGTATGGGTGCAAACAGATAAAAGGCATGTCCCTTCAGATTCTCCCACTCAGGATGATGAAGGATGTCATCTCCGAGAGTTAAAGCTACTCCATTCAAAAAAGAGATATAACTTCGAGAGATCATCGCTGGAGAGAAGTTTTTGTTGAACTCCCCCATGGCTTGTCCCTTTGTATAGACAGATTCAATCGTATCGGTCATTATTTTAATGCTTTCAAGAACCTTCTGTGTAAGTTCGGGAAATCGGGTTCGTTGCCCCAAGACAGATTGAACAAGTCGCAGCTCATTGGTATAGAAGTAAATATGACTGAATTGTTCTTCTACCATGTTTTTAATCAGCGTACCTGGTGTTCCTTTTTGTTGTAGAGAAGCAAGTGATTTCTTCTGAATATCATCAAGCGGTTCAAGTACAGCGGCATGGAACAGAGCTTCTTTGCTTGGGAAGTATTGAAAGATGGTTCCGGAAGTTACTCCTGCAGTTTTTGCAATAATAGCCGTTGTGGTATTGGAATATCCGCCTTCGGCAAACAGGATCACGGCTTCTTTTAGGATTCGTTTACGCCGCTCGAGTCTCTTTTCCTCATTAACCGGTCTGGCCAAATGAATTCTCCTCTCATCATTACAATTAATTAATTAACTGATCAATTAATTAATAATATAACTGAATTAATTCCTTATGGCAATAGTAAGTTGTCCATTCATTTGCTGAAAGGATTTTAACTAGAAGTGGTTACAAGACAAAGGTATATATTGCAGGTTCTGTTGGGAAAAAAACTAAAATTATGCCTAGATGTAGTTTCTGCTAACAAATCTACCACATCCATGATAGCGTTTTTATGATAACCCAATATTTTCTTGCCTAATTCGACATATTCGTTTACTATTTTCCCATACTTAGTGCTTCAAGCATGTGTTTTTTGGGTATCGCCTAGTCAAAAAGGCTTGGGTTCACGGGAGAGGAAGAGGAGCGGATGATCGGTTTTTTTAGGAAACGTTTGGTTGTACGCATTGTTGCAGTCGTTACACTGGCCATGACGATTATAGCTGTTGGCAGCATGCTGTTACAGGTGGCCAATATGAAGCTGGCTGCGCAGGAGGCCATATCGAGTTACAATATCCAGATTGCTCAGAGTTATGTGAATCAGCTGGATACCGCATCTTATGCCGAGTTTGCCAAGAATCCCAAGGAGAATGACGCGTTCTTGAAGATTCGTGATGAGCTGGATGATTTTCGCGTAAGTATCGGGGCCATGTATGTCTATTTCGTCAAAATAGATGACAAAGGTACGCCACTTATTATGGTGGACGGCATGAAGGATGCAGATAAAGCCTCACCGATTAATGAAGTGACGGATGTCCCTCAGGAGGCTGTACAGAAGCTGTTGCAGGGGCAAACAGCCAGTTCTTCAATCATTAACAACGAGGAGTATGGCGACTATATTTCCTCTTATGCTCCTTTGCTCGATAGTAACGGCGCTGTAACAGGTGTCATTGGTATCGATACGGCGGTATCGGTGATCGGAAGCATTGAGTCAGATATTATGAAGTCGAGTATTCCTTTTTATGCTTTGCTGCTTTTAATTACACTTATAGGCATTGCCGTTGTCATGTGGTTTATCGTGAGGGGACTGCGGCCACTTCAACCGCTTAAGGCGAGTGTGGAAAAAATGGCACAGGGTGAGCTTGCAAAAGCCAACAAAATTTTGACGTCGTATCGTCTGAAAAGCAAAGATGAGATTGGAACCACATATCAAGCGATGATACATATGTCCGGCAACTTGAACAAGATCGTGAGTAACATGGTTGAAGGCGTGGCGGTAACCACCAATATTTTATCGGAATCAACGAAGGAATTTAATCGCAGTACCGAAGAGATGCTTGAGATGGGCAAGACGGTTGACCAATCTGTCGAACAGATTAGACAAGGGGCACATACACAGAAGCAGGGTGCGAGCGATAGCGCGCATGCGATGGAAGAGATTGCAAAAGGTATTACGGATATCTCCGAATCCTCGATGGTTGTATCGGATGCGGCAACAAGTGCGCTTTCTACGGCGGAGTCAGGTAAACAGAGCATGACACTGATGAAAACACAGATGGAGAGCATCTCACATGTCTCAAGTGAAGTTGTAGCGATGGTTCAGGTGCTGAACAACTACTCCCAGGAAATTGGTGGTGCCCTGCACACGGTTCGTGATTTTGCGAGTCAGACGAAGCTGCTTGCGCTTAATGCATCCATAGAGGCAGCACATGCAGGAGAACATGGCAAAGGTTTTGCGGTTGTGGCGGATGAAGTTCGGAAGCTTGCTGAGGCCTCAAGCACATCCATGGAACGGATTTCCGACTTGCTGCTTCGTATTCAACAAGAATCACAGCAGATTGGCTCACAGATGGGGGTTACTGCAACCGAGATTGGACAAGGGGTTACAATTACCGCAGAAGCGGAGCAAGCTTTCGCCCATGTGGTTGATGCGTTCCAACTGGTGACCAGTCGCATTCAGGAAGTCTCCGCTGCGGCAGAGGAAATCTCGGCAGGTTCGGAAGAGGCTGCAGCCTCTGTCAATACGATCTCGCAGATCTCAGCCGGAGTATCGGATCATTCGGATGAAATCTATCGCTTAATGCGTGAACAATCGGCCATGTTCAACAGGGTGGCGCAGACCTCCACCATACTGGAGCAGCAGACGAACGAGATGAGCGAAGCCGTACGCAAAGTTAAAGTATAGTTTGAGTAAGGTGTAGTAATAGTAACGCAAGAGGTAGTCAGAAAAGTGTTCCGCTCTTGGAGAAGTTGGTGTTCATCCCAAACTTCCTTCAAAGGGAGGAGCACTTTTTTAGATTTAAACTTTTAAATGATCCAGCTCTATCGCCTGTCTGAAGCGTTGGGCGAATCGTTCTGCAGCTACGGCGGACTCCTTGGACTCCGTCTGTACGAAGCCAATTTGCATTTTCGGTTGATCGATTCCAGTGATCTCTACCATCTTCACCAGACCTTCCTTCCATAATGGATTTTGGTAAAAGGAAAAGTCGTGACCAATCGTGGCGGCAATATCGTTTCGTAACACCATGTTGATGGCTTCTGAATTATTTGTTTTAAACAGAATGGACAGAGATCCATGATCATAAGTGAATTCCCTGATGAAGTCTTCGATGAAACCATCTCGATAGAGTGCCAGCTTGTGTTCTTTTAATTGATCAGGTGAAACACGGCTGTGTTTGGCAAGTTCAGACAGGTGATGAGTACCAACTACCAGCTTGCCCGAGTACATGGGACTGAAGTGAAGTCCATCGAATTCCCGCAATTGTTTGGCATAGATCGCGATAAAGCCCAGATGGGTTTTGTTACTCCGAATATCCTCGATAATTTCCATGGACCCTTTCTCTTCAATCGAGATGTTAAGTTGGGGGTGCTCACGCTTCATATCTGCAGCAGACTGGACAAGATACGGCATGACACTTGGAAAAGTAGCCACATGAAGCTCTCCGCTAAGAGAGGAGGTTTCTGCGTTCAGGGATTTCAATTCATCAATCCGCTGCAAAATGTCCAGTGCCTTGGCAATGAATTGTTTGCCTTCGGGAGTGGGGTGAGTTCCCTGCCGCGAGCGTTCGAACAGGATGATACCCAATTCTTTCTCCAGACGATGAACCGATTGGCTGATCGCCGATTGTGTGACATGCAGATGCTCCGAGGCGGCGGAGAATGATTGCGTTTTTGCAATTTCAACGACATATTCGAGCTGTTCCAGATTCATGAGTTCATCTCCGTTTAGCATTAATACAACTAATGTTAACATTAGTATCTATAAATATGAATAATACATGAACAGCGATATAATATATAGACAATCATATAAAGGGGATGAACTTCATGAAAGCAGCAGTATGGTATGCCCATAAAGACGTGCGTGTGGAAGAACGGGAGGTTCCGGTCGCTCAAGCGGGTCAGGTCAAAATCAAAGTGGAATATGCAGGGATCTGCGGCAGTGACTTGCATGCCTATCATCATGGTGTGGGCATTCAAGAAGGCGAGAATCATCCGCTCTCAGGACAAAAAGCACCGCTGACATTGGGTCATGAATTTGCAGGAACCGTGAGTGAATTGGGGAGTAATGTAAGCGGTATCAATGTAGGGGATCGAGTCGTGGTAGAGCCGTTGTACCATTGTGGAACATGTGAGTACTGTATCCAGGGGCGTTATAACCAGTGTACTCAATTTGGATTCGTTGGACTGAATGGTGATGGTGGTTTTGCGGAGTATGTTGTTGTTGAATCCTACATGGTTCATCCCATACCGGATAACGTAACTTTCGAAGAAGGCGCGCTCGTTGAGCCTACGGCAGTAGCCTTTCACGCGGTTCGTCATAGCAAGCTGAAAGTGGGGAACAAAGTAGCCGTATACGGAGCCGGTCCAATTGGATTATTGACGATTCTGTCTGCCAAAGCAGCAGGAGCCTCTGAAATCTATGCAGTCGATGTATTTGAGGAACGTTTGGACTTGGCAGTCAAGCTGGGAGCCATTCCGGTGAACAGTGCCAAAGTCAATGCAACCGAAGTGATTTTGCAGCAATCGGGCGGCATTGATGTGGCCTATGAAGCAGCGGGTGTGCAACCAACGATGGATAGCGCCATTGCGGTTGTCAAAAAAGGTGGAGAAGTTGTTGTCATTGCAGCAATTCCGAACCCGCTTCAAGTGAACTTCTTCGATCTTCTGGTGAAGGAAGCGAACCTGACAGCAACGTTGGCCTATCGTCACATTTTCCCTGAAGTGATTTCATTGATTGCGGAAGGATCGCTTGATGTGAAACAGGTCATCACCAAAAAAATCAAACTGGACGACATCGTGCAGGAAGGACTTGAACTGTTAATGACCGACAAGAGCCATGCGAAGATTTTGGTGGAGATTGGCGACTAAAAACCGTTCGCTAACGAAGATAGATTTTCATATCAACGTAATTGAAGTATAAGTTTTAGATCGCGAAAAAGACCGTTCATCCGTATGAATGGTCTTTTTCGCGTTATTCAAGTAGAACACACATCTTTCACTAGCTACTCTTCATCAATCATATTCCGCTGATCGCGGCTCTCAGATTACTTTTACCGTCGACTAGGAGTCATATCGGTAGCAGATCGCCTTACCCCCGCTACTCTCGGAGCTGAATTCCTCATCCTCTGTAAATCCGAAACGCTCATATAAACGGATGGCGTTGACCATCTGACCGCCTGTATATAAATACACCGTATTTTTGCCCATGTTCTTGGCAGATTCCACGCATTGCTGGAGCAATTCTCTGGCGATTCCATGACCTCTCCATTTTGGATCAACACCTAACAGCCGAATAAACGGATAATCGATTGGTAATTCAAAGTCTGGATAAGCCTTGCGCGCTGTTTCGAATAATTGGACTGTACCGACAATCTGATCATCAATCTTGGCGATCCATAATTGTGTCAGGTACGGATTAACCACTGACTCTCGAATATCTTTTAGGTAGGCCTCCCAGCGTTCATTTTGCTCAAAAGTCTCCCGATACTCGGCGTAACTTGCAATAAGGATATCTATAATCTCTGGATGGTCCGTTTCTGTGGCAGGATGAATCGTAACGGCAGCCGTTGTCATCTAATAATTCCCCTTCTCTTATGGGTTAAGTTTGGAATATCGTTTTCTTGCATTTTACCATAACGGATTCAATCCGATTGATTCAAATATTCTATAGTAAACTCAGTCATTTCTATAGATCAAAGCATATCAGCGATTGAGCTGTGTGGAATACAGATGATTGCGATATTCGGTTGGCGTATTGCCTTCGTATTGCTTGAACATGCGCAGGAACAGCTTGTAATCGGAGAAGCCGCACTGTCCGGCAATTTCTTTTACACTGGCATTGGTGTTCAGCAGCAGCTGTTTCGCCCGGCGAATACGTTCGGTGAGGATATAGGTTTTGAGTCCAGTACCTTTCTCGCGCTTCACCATTTTGGAAATATAGTCTTTGTTAAAATTAAAATTTTCTGCAATCTGACTCACCGTGATGTTTGTATGCAGATGAATATCGACCCACTTGCAGATATGGTCCACAATCGCATTGTGCGGGCGATAATCGGCCTCTATATTACGCTCCAGTTCTCTGAACAACAATAGCAATGCAGCGTCGGCTTCCTCCGGTGAGAAGGATGACACATGCAGCAGCTGCTTAAACAACTGATTGGCCATGGAAGGTACCTGAATGGTGGCATGTGTCCTAAACTGGTTGAAATCTGCCAACATGGCATCATAGTGAACCCAGTAGAAGCTGACGGGGGCGTCGCTGATTTGGTAGCCATAGTGGGTGCTACCCGCGCGCAGAAACAACAGATCGTTGGCACGAACTACATATTGTTCCTCTTCTTCCGCGATGTACATCTCACCTTCCAGCATCAAAATGATCTCATGCACAGGCATGCTGCGTCTCATGTGGCTCCAGTTGCCTTCGGATATGAACTTGCCGCACAGGTAATGTTCCAGTGGCTTTTGCATAGGACGGATTTATCCACCTTTTCTTGGATTATGAGTCTGATGTAATTATATTTTATTTGATAATATGGGGATATTCAAGCTCGGAAGTGGATTGTTGAGTATTGGACATATGGAACAGAACACGGATTTTACCCCTTAAGAATGAATGGATATCTATATAAGTTGAACTAAGATAACGGAGAGGACAGAAAAAACCTGAAAAAGCGAAGCGTTCGCCTTTATCCCTGGATTTTCCCTTGAGAAAGGGGATCAAAAAAATCTGGGGATAACAGCGATTGGAAGGTTATTCTGTCATCGTAGTGTCAGTGTAAATAATCTTTAGTTCAACTTATCTATTACATCCCGAGAAGGAGTGAGTGTCATGATTGATACGAAAAAAGGATTTCTGGGACCGGAACATGTAGATCTGTTAAATGGAGTGTTCCAAACATCACAAGAGGTGGGGGAGCGTTACCTGTTATCGCTGGATATTGATCGATTCCTGGCTCCATGCTTCGAAGCTCATGGTTTACCTGCCCGAAAAGAGCGTTACGCGGGTTGGGAGGCACGTACCATCAGCGGACATTCCCTCGGACATTATCTGTCTGCCCTGGCTGTGACGTATCAGGCAACCGGGAATATCACGTTAAAAGAAAGACTGGATTATGCTGTCACCGAACTGGCGAGAATCCAGCAGACCACAGGGAGCGGATATATCGGCGGTTTGTCGGAAGAACCTTTCCACATGGCTTTTCGAGCAGAGAATATTGGTGGATTCAATATCGGTGAATACTGGGTTCCCTGGTACAGTGTGCACAAAATCTATCGCGGCCTGATTGATGCGTACAAACTCACTGGTAACGGACAGGCACTTGATGTAGTTACTCGATTTGCAGACTGGGCGGTAGAAGGTTTGCTCCCGATGACAGAAGAACAGATGCAGACGATGCTTCAAAGTGAACACGGGGGCATGAATGAAGTATTTGCACACTTGTATGGGATCACGGGCAAAGCCTTATACCTTGAGATCGCCAATAAGTTTACCCATCAATTGATCCTGAGACCCTTGGAACACAAGCAGGACGATCTTCAAGGCAGACACGCCAATACTCAGATTCCCAAAGTGATCGGTGCTGCCGAAATCTACAATCAGGATCATACCCATGAGAGTTACCGGACAGCGGCAGAGTTTTTCTGGAACACCACGGTGCATCATCGTTCTTATGTATTTGGTGCGACGAGCATTTCGGAGCATTACGAAGCAAAGGGCATGGAGAGTCTCGGGATCAAAACAGGAGAGAGCTGTTGTACTCACAACATGTTGCATCTAACGAAGCAACTCTTCGCCTGGAATCACGATAGTGCCTACATGGACTATTATGAAAACGCCATCTATAATCATATCCTCGGCACGCAGGACCCCGATACGGGGAACAAAACATATTTTGCATCAACGCTACAAGGCCACTACAAAATCTATGGTACTCACGATACCGCCTGGTGGTGCTGCACAGGATCAGGCATGGAGAACCCGGGCAAATATGCCGAGGCCATCTATTTTGAGAATGAACAAGACCTGTACGTCAACCTGTATATCGCTTCCCAACTGGATTGGGCGTCACAGGGATTATCCCTGAAGCTTGAAACCGACTTTCCTTATTCGGAAAAGGTGACCCTGACGATCACCGGAGGCAGCGCCTCGGCTCATCTAAGATTACGCGTACCCTCATGGCTGCAAGAGCCAATGACGGCAACGGTTAACGGGGATACGGAACATCCGTATACACGGATGGAACCCGGCTATCTGTCCATCGACCGCATCTGGTCTGCGGGCGATGTCATCACAATCACCCTGCCGATGTCACTTCGCCAGTACACCTCCCGGGATGATGCCCACAAGGTGGCATTCCTGTACGGCCCGATTGTACTCGCCGGTGCACTGGGAAACGAGGGTCTTCCAGAGGATACGATTGTGGATGAAACAGCACTGAATCCCAAGACCGCACCCGTACCTGTGATCTGGACGGAGCAGGAGGATGTACAAGAGTGGATCAAGGTTGTAGATGCAGACACGTTAACATTCGAACTTAGCAAGGATGTCACTTCCACAGGTGAAGCCGTGAAACTCATTCCGTTCTATGATGTGCATCATGAATTTTATACCGTGTATTGGCCGTTTAACGATGAAGGTGATGCGCTCGAGAAAGAGTTGAACGATATCACGATCGACAGGGTTCAGGCTGACGGTCAGCAGGATGAGATTGGACATCAACTTGATAGCAACTGCCGTGGGGAGCATCACAACGGTTCAACCACAGATGGCCGTAAGAAGTTGCATATGTGGCGAGAGGCTTTTGGCATCAGTGGAGCTTACTTCAGTTATCAACTGGCAGTGGACCACGCCGCAACCAATTATTTATGTGTGGCCTATTGGGGTGGAGATCATTCCCCGTTTGAGCGGGAAGGTACGTTATATGAGAGACAATTCACCATTACCATGGATGGAACACTCATTGGAGAGCAGCGAATTCATATGAACAAGATTGGCGACGTGTTCTATGTGACATATGATATTCCTGAGAGCGTAACATCAGGTAAAGACAGCGTTAAGGTCATGTTCCAGGCGAAGGGCGACAATGGCTGTGCCGGGAAAGTCGTAGAGGTACGTACTACACGAAGCAAACCGGAATCTCTCTTTGCGTAATAAGAGGCATGGTGTGAAAAGGCGCAAACACAATGTTATAATGAAAATAAATTACGGTTAGGTGAAAGAGGAGGTTGGAAGTGTGGCAAAACCCGATAATAAAGGTACTTATAACTTTCAGGATTGGTTAACTTGGGAGGGGGCATGGGAATTAATTAACGGCAAAGCTTTTAATATGTCTCCAGCACCCACTTCATTGCACCAGTTTATTGTGGGTGAGCTGCACTTCTCTTTGCGGACTTTTTTTCAGAATCGGAAATGTTTCGTGTTTGTTGCCCCTTTTGATGTGTATTTTAGCGAAAATGAACAATATGACCTGCCAGATCAAGTTGTACAGCCTGATTTATCGGTGGTTTGCTCCAAAGACCAGATATCTAAGAATGGCTGTAACGGTGCACCTTCTTTAATTATCGAGGTGTTATCGCCTTCGACTGCGCTAAAGGATTTTAACGAAAAATTTAACTTGTATCAGAAATACGGCGTGAACGAATACTGGATTGTTGACCCCGGGAATCAAACCGTCCATGTGTACACGTTGGAGGATGGCAGTTACCAGACCCGTCATCTGTATACAGAGCAGGAAACGATTATATCTGTCTTGTATCCTGAATTGCACATTCCGCTGGATTCGTTGTTCAAGCTCAGGTAGTGGAAACTAAAAAAAGTGAACCAACGCATAAGGGACGAAACCGGATGATTTCCGATTCGTCCTTTTTGCAGTACTATTTTTCAGACAAGTCTTATATAAAAAATGACACGCATAGCTATTTTCCACGTATTACCTGATAACATTTCTTCTCCACAATCTGCTGTTTGAAAAGACGTACTTCTACGGATTGACCACCAAATTTCCTGCCTAGTTCCACGTTGTCCCTGAAAATATGAAATGGGATAAGCCCAAACCACGTATATTATGAGTATTCGAATATCCAATGTTATCCACCTGAGAGCGTTAACATCATGTACAATAAGAAGAAGTTGATCAGGAAAATTACGACATGAGGCACCAATATATAACATGAAAGGAGGTCGGATGATTGAACATGATCAAGTACATAAAATTATTGGGATTAATCCTCGGTATTGTGGCTGTGAATGTTCTGGCATTCTCACCCGGCTTTATAGGGCTGAATTTCGGGGAGGGTGCATTCACAACTGCGCTATCCGTTACCCTGTTGTTCGGTAGTGCAATGGCACTTTTATATGGCAGTTATACCTTGTTGTTGAGGCAGCCGATAGTCCTGCCCGTGAAGCATATCGAAACACATGAAGATTATGTGGAAGCTTTATCTTTTTATAGACGCATCAAGGTCCTCGAAGAAGATATTACGCTGGGGCTGTCCCAACTTAGCCGGATGAAAAAGAAGAAAGAAACACTCTTGAATGTGCTTCATCAGCGGTTTGATCCGGGGGAACTAAGCTACAAAAAATTCGCATCGGTCACGCTGGAAGTGGAGAAGCTGTTGTACCTGAATATCCGCAGTGTGCTGAACCGGTTGAATGTATTTGATGAAGCCGACTATGCCAACATGATGAAATCCAAATCCTCAAACCTTCCCCAAAAACTTTTTCAGGAAAAAACCAAGGTATACAACGATTATCTGTCTTATGTGAAGAATGCATTACACACCAATGAGGAAATTTTGCTCAAGCTTGATCAGTTGTTATTGGAGATTTCACGCCTCGACAGCTTTGAAGCCGGAGATATTGAACAGATGCCTTGTATGCAGGAGATTGATCAGTTAATCAAGCACACCAAATTATACAGACAGTGAGGGGTTGCTCGTATGGCCAAGAAGGGAAAGTTTTTTTTCATATCGATTGTAATGCTGGTACTCGTATTTGGTCTGGTCTATGCAGGGATTACACTGACGTCGAACTTTGGCAAGTCGACCACACAGGTGAGCACAGAGAATGCAGGTAAGGAACTGGGCAAACTGTACGCGGACATTGCACCAGCAACGGCAGAACCGGTCAAAGGACAGATTGATCTCGATCCGGTCGATGTGGCGGAATCACTGCCGGATATCTCCAAATTCGCAATTGCCGTAGAGAATACAACGAATGATTACGTCGAAATTTTCTCTTCCCCAGAGAAGTCGGGCAGCGGGGTAGACGGCTGGTTAACCGAGGTGGGCGAGGAATTCAACAAAGCGAATATCAGCGTTGGTGGAAAACCGGTATCGGTCAAAATCCGCAACATTGCCTCCGGAACCGCTACCGATTATATCAAGTCGGGCAAGTATATACCGGATGCATTCACACCTTCCAATGAACTGTGGGGCGAGATGGTTGAGGCCAGTGGGGTGAAGACAGAGATGGTCTCCAAGCGATTGGTTGGGAATGTTCCTGGTATTGTCATTTCTAAAGCCAAGTATGATGCACTGGTTGATACCTATGGCTCCGTTAATGTAAAAACCGTAACCGAAGCGATTGCCAACAATGAACTCGCGATGGGATATACCGATCCATTTGCCAGCTCCACCGGACTGAACTTTCTGGTGACTGCACTGAATACGTATGATAGCGCCAATCCGTTGGGAGAGAAGGCGATTGAGGGATTTGAGAAATTCCAGACGAATGTTCCGTTTACGGCCTCGACAACCATTCAGATGCGGGAAGCGGCCAAGTCAGGCAGACTGGATGCCTTTGTACTCGAATACCAGACGTATGTGAATACCGCTGATCTCAAGAGTGGTTACGTCTTTACACCTTTTGGCGTGAGACATGACAGTCCGCTGTATGCATTGGGACAATTGCCGCAGAACAAACAGGAGATTATCCAGAAGTTTGCGGAATTCGTAACCCAGGCGAAGTACCAACAATCAGCGGAAGAGTTTGGTTTCAACGGGTTGCAGGATTACAAATCCGAACTGGCCACCGTGGATGGCGGCACGTTGTTGTCTGCACAGAAAGTATGGAAAGAAAAGAAAAACGGCAGCAAACCGATTGCCGCGGTGTTCGTGACGGATGTATCCGGAAGCATGGACGGCGAACCGCTTAACCGACTGAAGGAGTCCCTGCGCAAAGGTCAGAAGTACCTGGGTACAGACAACAGTATTGGCTTGGTCTCTTACTCCAGTGGGGTAACCGTGAATCTGCCCATTGCCAAGTATGATACGAACCAGCAGTCCATGTTTGTCGGAACAGTGGATAGTCTGCAAGCTGGCGGAGGGACGGCGACCTTTGACGGGATCGTGGTAGCGATGAAGATGCTGGAAGATTACATGGCTGCTAATCCAAACGTGAAGCCTTTAATCTTTGTCCTGAGTGATGGCGAGACCAATGAAGGTCACACCCTGAAGGATATTCGGGATCTGGTCGAGACGTACAAAGTGCCGATCTATACGATTGGGTACAACGCAGACATCAAGGCTCTGGAGAGCATCTCCAGTATTAACGAAGCGGCAAGCATCAATGCCGATACCGATGATGTCGTGTACAAGATCGGTAACCTGTTTAACGTACAGATGTAATCTAAAGGGGGAACTATAGATGTCATTTTCAATGGAAATACCGAGCCACAAGGAAATTCAGAAGGTGATTGAAGAAGAGGTGAAACCCGTGCCCGCCGAGGTCGCGGAGCTTCAACAAGTGGCCGATGCCAACGTAGAGATGATTATGACACTGGATCTCGAATCCCTGGAAAAACGCAAAGAGATTCTGCAATCCATTGACGGCTTTGGTATGAACACGATGAGATCCTCTTCCGAGAAAAACGCCTTGCTTCAAGTCTCCGTTGGACATCTGTCCAAGACGGGAGACGAGGGCGGTCAGGTCGCCAAAGGTTTGACCGAGCTGCATATGCAACTGAAGGATCTCGACCCAAGTGTGGTTGATTTCGCCAAGACCGGCTTCCTCGGGAAATTATTCAATCCGCTTCGCGCCTATTTCCTGAAATACCAGAAGGCTGACGCAGTCATCGCTGACATCGTAACCTCTTTGGATAAAGGCAGGTCCACCCTGCGTAACGATAATACGACGCTGGAGATCGAACAACAGAACCTGAGAGAACTCACCAAACGACTGCAAAAGGAGATTCAGCTTGGTGTGCTCATGGATGAGTCCATCGATGCGCAGATTGAAGCCGCCAAGGTTCGCAATGAGGACCCCGAGAAAGTCCGCTTTATTACAGAGGAAGTACTGTTCCCGCTCCGTCAGCGGGTCATGGACCTGCAGCAAATGCTGGTCGTGAATCAACAGGGCATCATGGCGATTGAAGTAGTCATCCGTAACAACAAGGAGCTAATCCGAGGGGTAGACCGGGCCAAGAATGTAACGATCTCGGCACTGAAAATTGCTGTTACGGTAGCGAGTGCTTTGTATAATCAGAAGATTGTATTGCAGAAGATTGAATTGCTGAACCAGACAACCAATGATCTGATTGCGGGTACATCCAAAATGCTCAAGGATCAGGGGATTGCCATCCAGAAGCAGGCATATGAAGCCAGCATTTCCGTGGATACGATGAAACAGGCGTTCACCGATGTGTTGTCAGCACTCGATTCGATTAGTCTTTATAAGCAGGAAGCCCTGCCAAGAATGCGCGAGACGATTAACCAGTTCCGTGAACTTGCGGATACCGGAGAGCAGCAGATTCAGCGTTTGGAGAAAGGGCAGAAGCTGGGGCTGTAAGTCAGAAGAGAGAGAAATACAATGTCACTTGTTAGATGGCTATCATTTGTATAATTAGAAAAAGCGATCATTCCTCATTAAGCATGAGGAATGATCGCTTTTTGGTTCTCTATAATTAGTGACTAACTGTCATATCCCAAACTTCTTGCATAAGCATATAACTGTTGTTCACATTGGTCCATTAGAACAGCAGCGGTGTTTACTTTTGCATTTCCCTGTTTCAGTAATGTGTAATTCACTTTGTTCTTGGAGACTGCTTTTTGGTACAAGAGGTACCCTTCGAGCTGAGTGTAACTTGCCTTGATAAATGTGGCGTGAATTTTCTTAATTTGCGGGTTGGTAGGCTTGATTTGTTTTGCCTTGGATACCAATTTTGTATAATTGGGGATCACTGTATTCGTAAGTTTAAGATACATGGACTTGCGGTTCGTTGAAGTTACCTGAGTATCGATGCTTTCCAGAGCGGTAAAGGCTTTGGCCTCATAAGTTTCAAGAGCAAATAACTGAGTAGTGTACTCCTTAAATTCTTCATAACTCTGATCTGAATATGTAGAGGTTGCTACTTTGGTTGCATCGGCAGAAGCGGCTGGAGAGAAAAGCACTCCGCCAAGCAAAACAAAACTGGTAATCAATGATATAATCCACGACTTTTTCAAATGTAATGTCATCCTCCTTTTGTTTGTATTCCATTGGATAATCTAACATATCAATACCAGAAATTACAGGAATGTATTTACATTATTATGGTGATAAACCTTTCTTAAAATCCCTCTCAATGACCACGCTATAGGGAAGAATGGCGATTTGAATGTTCATCTTTCAACACGACATTGTCGGGCCTGTAATGAATGATCTTGAACAATTCCTCGGCCATGTAGGCGGGGCTGTGCTTGAAATCCTGTCTGATCCACTCCATGATCATGCCAAATATCGCATGAGACTGGTAACTTGCCAGCAGTTCAGGGTTAATGTGCTGCGGGAAGATTTGGTTCAGATCCTGTAAGGAAAGATCTCGAAGAACATCGCAGATCATACGCTGAAAATTGGAGGAGGCCTCCGATTTCACAACCAGTGTGTAGAATTGTGCATGCTGGTGCACATGTTCAAATATAGTGATGGCCGAAGAGGGCATCAGACCAACCTCGAACTCTTTCAACCCTTGATAGGGTTTGCGAAAAGAAGTCACCAGATCCTGAATCACATCATTGATGATCTCATTGAACAGGTCTTCCTTGTACTGATAATGTCTGTAAAATGTACCTCGATTCAGGTCGGCGCGCTGGACAATATCCGTAATGGATATTTCTTTAAAGGGATGTTTTTGCATCAAATGGATGAGGGCATCCTTCAGCGCAGCTTTTGATTTCTTGATTCTTCGGTCCATCGAATTTGGGGTTTCAGACATCTATTTTCCTCCTCGCGAGTTCAATTTATTAATTAAAGAACATTTGGGCTTAGTAGTGTTGTTTAACGTACAACTGGACAAGCTTTTACTGATTGAAGTGAAACGCTATGACTTATTATACTAAGGATAAGAGTTAATGAACATTTGTTTGTTAACTTATTGTAAACGAATACACAAAGGAGGATACATGGAATGAAACTTCAAGATAAAGTGGCAGTTGTTACAGGTGCTGGTTCAGGTATGGGGAAAGCGATCGCCACGTTGTACGCCCAAGAGGGTGCGAAAGTAGTTGTATCGGATATTAACGAGGAATCCGCACAGGCGGTAGTGAATGATATTAAGGCACAGGGCGGGGAAGCGATTGTGGTTCTGGCCAATGTAGCCAAAGAAGAAGATGTGCAGAATCTGATTGATACAACGGTGAGCACATACGGTACAGTAGATATTCTGATTAACAATGCGGGCATTATGGATGGCATGGAGCCGGCAGCGGATATAACGGATGAGAAGTGGGAGAGATTGTTCGCTGTGAACACAACCAGTGTGATGCGGACAACACGGAAAGTATTGCCGATCTTCCTGGAAAAACAAAAAGGTGTCATCGTGAACATTGCTTCGGCAGGTGGATTGCACGGCGGACGTGCAGGAGCAGCCTATACGGCTTCCAAACATGCGGTCGTGGGCTTCACCAAAAATACAGGGTACATGTATGCTGAGCAAGGCATTCGTTGTAATGCTATCGCTCCAGGTGCCGTGGCAACCAACATCAGCGCATCCATGGCTGGTATTAGCCCATACGGTGCAGGGCGGCAACAGCTGGGCATGGCAATCAACCCACGCATTGGGACGAGTGAAGAGATCGCCAAGGTGGCCTTGTTCCTCGGATCGGACGAGTCCAGCTTCGTGAACGGAACCGTCGTTACAGCTGATTCAGGCTGGAGCTCTTATTAATTCATTCAAGAGCAGTCGAGCATGGAGCAACGAAATAGTGCGAACAGTCAGGAAGCCGCATAACCATATGCGGCTTCTTTTTTTGTTAATCCGAAAACAGTGGACCACAGCGCCATACCCGTATAGGACAAACGTTTGCATTACTACACGGATGCTCGAAATGAATCAATTTGAGGGTGGTTTTGGTTTGGAAAAGAGTGAGGATTCGCGCACGATCAGACGATGGGGAATAATGACCGGATTATGAGGCTGTGGTTCCCCGCTTAGAATTTTCAACAATACCTGAACGGCTGTATAGCCCAGCTGATAGGTTCCAATGTCTATAGAACTTAATGGTGGTGAAGCCAGCTCCGATAGAGCAATATTGTTAAAACTGACCACGCTGATATCCTCAGGCACCAGATAATGAAGCTCGGCAAGAGCTCTCAGTACCCCAAAGGCCACATTGTCATCAATGACAACGATTGCGGTGGGTCTGTTTGGCAAGGACATGAACAGCGACATCGCCCTGAATCCACTTTCCTGCAGAAATTCGCCTTCCACAATCCAGTCACTATCGGCATCCAGCCCGGCTTGGGCAAGCGCCTTTTGGTATCCTAGCATGCGATCATGCGATAACGTAATGTCCGGTGGGCCGCTGACAAATCCGATTCGCGTATGCCCTTGGGCGATCAGATGATGTGTCGCATCATAAGCAGTCTGTACATTATCGTTATCCACCATGGGGGCATTGGGATGAGCTTCACTGCGACCGATTAACACAAAAGGAAACTTTTCCGCTTCCAAAAATGTGATGATGGGATCGTCTCGTTTGGACCCAAGCAACAGAATGCCATCCACTCTACGACCATGAACAAGGCGGGATATCGCGTGCAGTTCATTGTCTGATGAAGTTTCAGTAGTTAGCAGCAATTCATAATTCATACGCGTGGCATGTGTAATAATACCTCGCAGCAGTTCCCCGAAAAAGTAATTCTGGAACAATTCTTCAGCAGGACGAGGAAGCATAATGCCAAGAGTATGTGTCGTTTTGGAAACCAGGCTCTTCGCCATGATGTTGGGATGATAGTTCAATTCCTTCATGATTTGCTTCACTTTGATGGACGTCTTGGTGCTGATTCTGGGATGGTTGGAAATCACCCGTGACACTGTAGAAGGGGAAACACCCGCCAATCTGGCAATATCCTTGATCGTAATCATGTAAAAAATCCCTTCTGAACAATCGTATAAATATCCTCCTATGGTAATCCAAAGGATACGATAAATCAATTGCTAACTGCCAAATATGAGATGCACAGGAAGTAAAATAAAGGAAGAAAGAGTCTGAACAAGGAAACAGGAAATTACTGTAGGTAAAAGAGGTAAATTGGTTAAAATTGAGCAAATATGGCTTGTGCAAACGTTTGTGCAAAGAAAGTGCAGTATTGTATGATGTGATTGTTATTGTAGCGCTTACATCTTTGGTTTTACATACTTCTTGACTTATTTCCCCCTACATATTGAACGGAGGAGTCATCTTGTCTTCCATTTGAGCAAACGTTTGTACAAAAGTGAACATGGAATGCAAAACCTGACAACATACGCAGACAAAAGGGTGAAAAGCGCGAACATTGTTGGACCAAGCAGAGGGAAGGGGACATTTTAGATGAGAAAATGGCAAGGGGCAACATTGTCCGTCATGATGGCTTTTACACTGGCTGCGTGCGGGGCTGGAGGCGGAAGTCCATCTCCAACTACGGCAGGTGAGAATCCGGAGGAAGTGGTAGAGCTGACAGCCGAGAACCTTCAACCGGAAGAAGGGGCAACCCTGGTGATCTGGGAGGACAAGAATCAAAGCAGTTTTATTGAGCAAAGAGCCAAAAAATTCGAAGAGAAGTATGGGGTAACGGTCAAAATGGAGGAATTACCTCCAACCGATCAGGTAACCAAACTAACGACGGATGGCCCGGCGGGTCTCGCAGCAGATGTCGTCGTTTTCCCTCATGATAAGATTGGTAGCGCTTCAGAGGCGGGACTTATTCTACCCAATGACATATTCGAAGCAGAGACCGTAGAGAACACCAGCGACAACGCACTGAAGGCGGTGACGTTCAAGGATATCTTGTACGGCTATCCGTACAGCGTGGAGACCTATGCTCTCTTTTACAACAAAGCATTGTATCCAGAAGCTCCGAAAAACTTTGATGAGATTATCAGCTTCGCCAAGACGTTCAATAACGTGAAATCCAATCAATATGCGCTGATGTGGGAATTGCAGCAATTTTACTATAACTATGCATTCCTGGCTTCACAGGGCGGTTATATTTTTGGGGACAACGGGATGGATAGCGCGGATCTCGGTCTGAATAACGAAGGAGCCCTGAAGGGTGGACAGTTCTTGCAGAAGCTGAAGTCGGAAGTGTTGCCGCTCAAGATGGGTGACGTGAACTATGATATCAAAAAAGGATTATTCTCCAGCGGCAAACTCGCTATGGATATTAACGGCCCGTGGACCATTGCCGATTATCGCAATGCCGGTATTGATTTTGGGGTTGCTCCGCTTCCTGAGATTGATGGCAAACCGATGACCTCCTTCTCAGGGGTTAAAGCCTATTATGTAAATGCATTTACGCAATATCCGAATGCGTCTAAGCTCTTGGCAGCGTTCCTTTCCAATGAAGAGGCTCAGATGGAGAACTTTGATCTAAACGGTACACTTCCTGCGAACAAAAACGTAGCTAATGATCCGAAGTTGCAGGAGGACCCGATCAATAAGGCGTTCCTGGAACAGTTCAACAACTCCACACCAATGCCTTCGTTGCCTGCCATGGACAGCGTATGGGGACCGATCACTTCGGCCATTACGGATATATGGGATACCGATAAGGACGTGAAGGCATCACTGGATAACGCCGTGAAACAAATCCAGGAGAGCCTTGCAACCGTCCAATAAGGACGAACGACCAGGTTAGCAATAGGCGGGGAGGAGAGAGCAAATGCAACAGCAGCATGTCCCGGTGCCCGTTGGACCGAACAGGGAAAGGCAACACCGGATGACAGCGGCTATATGTTCCATCATACTGCAAGGTCTTGGACAGCTGTACAATCGACAATGGATTAAGGGAATTTGTCTACTGTTACTGGAGGGAGCAGGGCTTGCGTACCTGCTTCCTCGCCTGTCACAAGCCGTATGGGGCATATGGACACTGGGGGAGAATACACAGCGTTTTGTCAAAGTGAATGGGTCCACCGTACTTCAAAGGGGAGACCATTCCATCTTTTTGCTGTTGGATGGCATTATCGTACTACTGGTGTTTTTTGTATTTATTCTGATCTATATTCTCAATATCCGGGATGCTTACGTTACGGGAGTCGCCAGGGAGGAAGGGAAGCAGACTCTGGGTGCAGCGGCTTCGCTTCGGAACATGATGGACAAAAACTTTCCCTACCTGTTTCTGTCCATCCCGGCACTGGGCATTCTTTTCTTCACCGTTATGCCGATTCTGTTTACGATCACGATTGCATTTACCAACTACTCGGCGCCGGACCACATTCCGCCAGCCAAACTCGTGGACTGGGTGGGCTTCAAGACGTTCAGCGATCTGATTCAGCTGAAATCCTGGAGTCAGACATTCTATGGTGTACTAACCTGGACGGTCATCTGGGCTATCCTAGCGACAGTCACCACCTATTTTGGCGGTGTGCTTGTGGCACTATTGATAGAACAGCGGGGCATACGCTTCAAGAAGCTGTGGCGTACGATTTTTATCCTGCCTTATGCGATTCCGCAGATCATTTCTTTGCTGCTCATGCGTAATCTGTTTAATGGCCAGTTTGGACCAATTAATACGTACATGCGAGCGTTTGGGCTGGAGGGATTGCCCTGGCTGACAGATCCGTTCTGGGCGAAAGTCACCGTCATCGTAGTCAACATGTGGATCGGTATTCCCGTCAGTATGGTGCTCATTCTGGGTGTATTGACAGCCATCCCTCGTGATCTCTACGAGGCTGCGGAAGTGGATGGAGCATCCGCATTTCAGAAATTCCGAATTATTACGATGCCGTTCATTCTTTTTGCTACAACTCCGGTACTCATCATGCAATTTGCTGGAAACTTCAACAACTTCAATGTCATCTTCCTGCTGACGAACGGAAATCCGCTACGCGGAGATTATCAGTACGCGGGGGCGACGGACCTGTTGGTAACCTGGCTCTACAAGCTCACGCTCGATAATAACAAGTTCAATATGGCTTCAGCGGTAGGGATTATTATCTTCCTCATCATCGCTTCATTCTCCATCTGGAACTTCCGCCGCTCCAAATCATTCAAGGAGGAGGACATGATTCAATGAAGACACGTAATAATCCGCTGCGTCTGGCCCTGAGTTATGTGTTATTGGTGATTATCGCTATTGTTTCCATCTACCCGGTACTCTGGATCTTTCTCTCTTCCCTGAGACCGGGTGCGGCATTGTTCAGTGAACGGTTGTGGCCCGAAGCTTTCACGCTTACCCATTACGGTGAACTGTTCAATAACCCGTCCTTTATGTACGGCAGATGGTATATGAATACATTAAAAATCGCCTTTTTCACAATGATTTTCTCCACGTTGATGGTGACACTCGGGATGTACGCACTGTCCCGCTTCCGCTTCCGTGGACGTAAAACCATTCTATCCACCATGCTGATCCTTGGCATGTTCCCAAGCTTCATGAGCATGATTGCGATCTATATCATTTTGCTGCAAGTTAAACTGCTCGACACCCACGCTGCGCTCATTCTGGTCTATTCATCCGGAGCAGTACTGGGTGGATTTATCGTCAAAGGTTTCTTTGATACGATTCCCCGCAGTCTGGACGAAGCTGCCCGCATGGATGGTGCAAGTCATCTGCGTGTATTTACCAGCATCATCCTGCCCTTATCCAAGCCAATGCTGACCTATGTGGCACTAACCAGTTTTACTGGTGCGTGGATGGACTTTATCTTCGCCCGGCTGGTATTGCGGACGAAGGAAAACTGGACGCTGGCGGTGGGGATGTGGGATCTGGTCAACCGTTATCAGGACAGTAACTTTACGATGTTTGCTGCGGGGGCGGTACTGATCGCCATTCCAATCACCCTGCTGTTTGTGTTCCTGCAGCGATTCCTTGTTCAAGGGCTGACGGCAGGAGCCTCCAAAGGTTAATTCTGTGCCATAACAACATAGTCAGCCGCGATACCTGCGGCACATTCCAACCAGGCACTTCCGTGATGTCATGTCTTTATCGACTGGCAAAGCTGCGGAAGTGCCTGGTTCTATATGGGCTCGAATCATGATTAGGGAGGAACGTGATGTATGGGCATAAACACGTCCAGTGAGCCCGAGATTATGGGATATCAAGGAGGACAAGCTGCATTGCAAAATGCCAAGACTCCGCGAACGCTTTGGCGTAATGTTACCTTTCGGAGAATCTTGTACGGCTATGGGATCTCCGTATTCGGGGATTGCTTCAATGGGATTGCGATCAGTCTGTGGGTGTTACAGACCACAGGGAGTGCGAAGAGCATGGCGGCCGTACAGATATGTAATATGGCCGTCAGCTTCCTGTTTGGATCGGTGGCGGGTACGGTTGCAGACCGATTGGATCGGAGGAAGCTGATGCTGGCCTCGGATGTATTCCGCGGCGTAATGGCTGTGCTGATTGCGATTAGCTTATTTGGCTGGCATGCGCCGTTCCCGGTGGTACTGCTGTTGCTCTCACTCTCCATGTTTTCAAGTCTGTTTCAGGCACCTGCATTCCACGCCTCTGTAGCAAGTATGGTAGGCAGGGAGCATATTCAACAAGCAACCGGAACGATTCATATGGTGGATAATCTTGCCCGAATCAGCGGTCTTGCCGCGGCGGGAGTTGCTGTGGCTGCATTTGGAGGATTCGTCGCCATATTAATTACAGGGGCAACCTTTCTGTTGTCCGCAGTCTGTGTGCTGATGGCAGGCCGCTTTCCAGAGGTCCAGCGATCCGTTAGTCAGCAGACCACATTTGTTCAGGAATGGCGCAGTTCGTTCGGCTACATTTATCGGAATCGTCTAATTCGATCCATTGTATTGCTCAATCCGGTGCTAATCTTATTTTTCATGTCTGCCATGATGCTGGTTCAAGTGATGGCGGTCAAGGTATGGGAGGCGAATCCGGTACAATTTGGGTTAATTGAAACCTGTATTCCACTTGGATATATGATTGGCTCTGCACTGCTGATTGCTTCGGGAAAACGATTGAAACGAAGAGGGAGATGGGTATTTATCGGTCTGATTGTACTAGGCCCACTCTATATTTTTTTGGCGAATGTATCCTCACCAATCATGGCGTTGCCGTTAATCGTGGGCGGAGGTGCGATGTTCGCCTGCTGTACGATGCTCACCCAGATTATGCTGAGGACAGCCGTTCCAGACGAGCTGCAAGGAAGGGTCTATGGTGTCGTTGGAACAATCACCAGTACAGCGCCTATTCTGGGATTGACTGTTGTCTCCGTATTGGCAGATCAGTGGGGGGCAGCTTCTGTGTTGCAAGGCGTGGGCATACTGCTGCTGGCGACAGGTATTCTGGCAGCTACAACCTTGAAGTCGATCCGAACCTATCAATAAAACGTATTAGGGAGTATCAATGTTATGGATTGAACCACATGTACACATCAGCAGAGAGTGGGATAGAGGTAATCTTAGCAGCTTATGAAAAACCTAAGCATTCTGGATAAGCAAAACAAAACAAAACCCGGAACATACGCTGCGTTAGCGTAACTCCGGGTTAGCTTGTGGACAGAATATTCTATTGCCAGTTTACATTTACAGTCGCTGTTCCGCTGGTTGGTGTGGTGAACGTGTGGTTGGAACCACCTTCCCACGTAATGGTTGCTCCATTTTTCTTGAAGAATTTGAACTCCAGTTGTTTTCCAGCGGGCACGCTCACATCATAGTACCAAGTTGGGTAGGCATGGATAACTTGATTGAAAGCAGGTCCAATAGCGGTGGTGCCCGTACTCCAGTTGCCGAGTTCTGCCACATTACCTGTAAGATAGATGTTCTGACCCAGAGTGGTGGAAGCGTTGTTAATGACGAATCGTACAGTGACCTGATCACCCGTAAGGATGGTGAAGTTGTTATACGCATTGCTGTTGACGCCATTCGCAGCTACTTTCACAGCATAATTGCCTGCGGCAACAGCTGGGATCGTCAC
Organism: Paenibacillus sp. FSL K6-4396; assembly: GCF_038002525.1. NCBI lineage: Bacteria > Bacillati > Bacillota > Bacilli > Caryophanales > Paenibacillaceae > Paenibacillus > Paenibacillus sp. FSL K6-4396. The sequence continues at coordinate 1,070,956 of NZ_JBBOCR010000001.1, forward strand.
TTTGATCTGTGTATCTTCCCATGAGGTGATAGCAGCACCGGTAACGGCTGTTGTACCGAAGTATACGGTACCTTTGGTGGAGCCAAATCCACGTCCACTAATGGTAACAACATTACCCGGTTTACCCATCACCGGACCTACATGTCCGATCGTTGGTGTTGTTTCACTTGTTGTATACTGCCAGACCGCGGTTGCTCCGGCTACCAGAGTGAATGAAGAGACGGTACCATTGGTGGAAGTGATGTTATTACCGTTCAGTGCGCCGCCCAGTACATCGGTGTAGTTGCCTGTTGGCAGTGAAGTGCTTAGATTCGCAATGCTCGCTGGTGTGGAGAGATTACGGTTCACGGCAACAACAGCTACACTTTTGCCGAATTTGCGCTCATAGATATACACATCATTATTGATCCAGCGTTGCTGCGTGGAGCCGTAGGCAATGGCCGGATTGGATTTGCGAAGAGGGGCCAGCTTGCTGATGACGTTGAAGGCTGTTGTTGTTTTGGAGAAAGAAGGCATTTTGGCCCGATTGTCAGGGTCCCCGTTACCTGTCAGATACTGTTCGGTACCATAATAGATGGCAGGTACGCCGCGTGAAGTCAGCGTGAAGGCCAGCGCCTGTTCCAGACGACGGTTATTGACGGCACTTGTTTTGAAGCGATCCATATCATGGTTGTCGATAAACGTAACTTGATCATTCACCTGATTGTAATCTGCCGCTGTACCTGTAATCATCGAATCGAGGGCATGCATGTTGGATGTGTTATCCCGGAAGACGTTACGTACGGCAGAGTTAAAGCGGAAATCAAGCAGGCTCATCCCGGATTCGTTGGCAAATTCCGTGTTATCCGCATCGGATGCAGCAGATCCCAGGAACCATTCACCGAAGGTGAATACTGGCAGGTGTGCATAGATGGAGGACATCCAGCTCTTTTGCCAGCCGAGAGGCATATGTTTCACCGCATCCACGCGAATGCCGTCCACGCCCATATCAAGCCAGAGCTTGATTGCATCTTTGAAATATTGGTCAATGGTACTGTTATTGTGGTTCAGGTCAGCCAGGTCATAGAGGTTTTTGTAGATACCATTCTCCAGGGAGGAAAAATCGGAGCCGCCGTTGTGATGGAAAAATCCATTTGTATCATTTGTGTATCCGCCAACCAGGTTACCATTATCGTACAACTTGCCATTCTCAGCAAAGGACGTATCGGTTTCCATGGCAGGAGACGTATGGTTCGGTGCAAAGTCAATTACGATCTTGATGCCTTTGGCATGAGCGGTTGTAATCAGACTTTGAAAGTCAGCCATCGTTCCGAAATACGGATTGGTCTTCTTGAAATCACGTGCCCAGTAGCCATGATAAGCTGTGTTGATTACGCCGCCATAGTTGATCGTGGCGAAGATATTCTCAACCGGCTGGGAGATCCACAATGCCGTAACGCCCAGATCGCTGAAATAGTTATCGTTGATTTTGTTGATCAGACCCTGCCAGTCACCTCCGCAATACAACTTCAGGTTGCTACATGTAGCATCGTAGGCAGCCCCGGTGGGATTGTTGGAAGGATTGCCGTCCAGGAAGCGGTCCGTAAAGATCTGATAGATGACGTCTGTACTAAAGTTCTGCTTGTTGGTAACTGCGGTATCCGCATCGGCATAGATCGCGGAAGCAGGCAGATAGGGAAGTGCGCCTCCTGCAAGTAAACTGAGTGTCAGTGTTGTGCTGAGGAGTACACGTTTGGCCATTTGAAACATAGTAATCCACCCTTCTCGTGAATGTAGTAGTTTAAATAAACAACCAACCTGGCTCTTGAATAATAGCGCTTTCAATACAACGGAATGATACGCAGTGGATTGAAGACTTCCCTCCTTTTGACACGCCAACAACCCCGGCATCTCCTTCGGGAGTTACCGGGGTTGTCCTAAACCGCTCTGGTTTAAAAGCATGGCCCTCGAGTTATGATCACAACGTTATCGTAAGAAATATTGGATCTTATGTCAATAACTTTTTTGAGAGCATTTATTTTCTATTTTTATGTTTACAAAAGCACGTTCGCGCATTAAACTATTCGCAGATTCACAATATAAGGGCTATGTATCCCGGGACACGTACGTGTGTTTTGGGACAACCCCGTCTCTTCTGAGGCGGGGTTATTTGTATTATGCAGTCGAATCGGGAGAAGAGAGGCGGTTGATGATCGTTGAGTACCCATTCTGTCATCGAATGTTTGGAAGGCATTCAGGCGTCACGGCTGGGCAATATCCGCAACATTTATGTGTATCTCCCGCCCGGTTACCATGAGCAGACAGCTCGGCATTATCCGGTTCTGTACGTTCATGCAGGGCAGCGTGCTTTTGGTCCATCCGGGCCAGGTAATGAAACATGGAATATGGATCAGGCAGCAGACGGTCTTATTTCTTCCGGGCAGATTGAATCACTGATTATTGTCGGCATTACGCATGTCCGTCCAGTCAAGCACAACGAATTCTATCACTTCATCGCTCCGGAGAGAGAGGCCGTGAGTGTGGGATGCTCAGGCATCGACTATGAGTATTTTATCATTCATGAACTCAAACCGATCATTGACCATCGTTACCGGACGTTGCCGGACAAGGAGAATACCGGGCTGTTGGGTTCATCTGCTGCTGCACTTTGTACATTGCACATGGGGATGCGAAATCCGGATGTTTTCGGAAAACTGATCATGATGTCGCCATTCTATGTGGATGTGCAGCTGGACGAAACATCGGAAAGCGGGCTGTTGGAAGAAAACATGTATCGCTTGCCAGAAGAAGTACCCGACGTTCGGATCTGGATGGATATTGGAGACACGGAAGGTCTGTTTCTGCCTTCCCAGGTCAGAAGGGTAGCTCATCAATTACTTGAACGCGGAGTCAGATCGGATGAGGAATTGGCATTTTTGGAACAGCCGGATGCCTGTCATCAGGAAGGTGACTGGGGAGCACGCGTTCATCTCCCGTTACTATACATGTTCGGCCACGTTGGTAAACCCACCTCGCTCAAACTGCTTGGCAGGGATGTCATCGGACTACAGGGTGGAATGAGCGTGTGTATCAATGCACAAATGCACTATGAGAGCGGATGGGTTCAGAGTCTGCTGCATGGGAATTATTCTTCAAGTGACCCGGATGTAATCCAGGTTCGTTCGAGTGGAGAACTGGTGCCTGTCGGTATTGGAAGTGCATCCATTACGCTGACTATGGGGGAACTGTCTGCTACACGCATCTATACTGTGGTTCCTGAATTGTCCACTCATGTGGAGGTCTGTATTCATGCAGAGGTAGCCTCAGAGGAAGGGCCGGAGGAAACGATATATGGTGGGATGGGCATGAAACTTGTCCGTTCCGGTATAGGTCGATATGAGGGTTGTTACCGAGTTCCGCGTGATAGTGGATTCTCCTTCCGGTTTACTCGCGGTTTCCGTCGTTTCGAGACCGATGTGGATGGCAAACCTGTTTCCAATCGGGTATTTCGAGCGACAGATGATATGTCTGTGCATTATCTAATCCAATCATGGGGCAGTACGTCCGCCAAAACGGGAACAGGAGGCCAAAAATGATCATTCCTTCATTCGCTCCAGTGCTGGACATTCCCTATTATTATCCCTGCAATTTCCCTCTGATTCATGAAGTGCTCCATCAGCAAGGATCCATCACAAGTCTTGCACTGCTGGCGGCAAGCCGGTTGTACAGCCTTCCATCGTGCGGGGATAACGGACTGGTGAAGCCTTATTTTCACAAACTGGATTATGTAGAGCCGATCTGGGAGATGTATGGTCAGCGGGAGCTGGAAACCTTCGAGGAAGGCAAGGCGCTGATCAGGCAGCATATCGGCGAAGGTGGACTTTTTTTGGCTACAGGAACCAGTTATCATCTGCCTTACTGTGAGGATTATCAGAATCCCGAGTACATTCGCAAACACGTGAAGCAAGGCTCCCGACTGCATCTGGTAGACCATTGGATTGCCGTATATGGTATGGAAGATGAGCATGTTCACGTCTACGATCCCGTGCCCTCCAAGTATAAGGGAAAGGTTACTCAAAGGGCCTTTCATGATTTCTGGAAAGGGAACCAATGCATACCCGAGCTTGCTCACGCGAAGCGCAAAGAAAAACTCCGAACGTTTGGCACCATGGACATTCGGGCAACTGTGCAGCTTGACTCTGCCGGGTACCGAGACATGTTGACCCAGGCGTTAACAACGCAGATTGAAGAATTTCTGACAGGCCGGACGATTACACAAGGAGAGCGGAATTATTATTTTGGACATGCGGTGTCTCTGCGACTCTTAGATGCACTGCATGGGGCGAATGAAGGGAATCAGGCCAATGAAATGTTAATATCGGGTCTGCTGTTTGATATGCGATGGAGTCGATATTTTCTTCGAGATCTTCTTCAGGAGTCTGCCTTATGGCTAGGTTCTCCACTGGATCAATATGCGAGAGAATTCAGCGACATCGTCGTAGGATGGGAGAAGGCATACAAAATGCTGCAGGTCAGCCGGATGAAGAACCGCGAGCACTGGAAAGTACAGCTGACAGGTGTCATTAAAATGTTGGTCACGGATGAATGGCACTGGTATGAGTCGCTTCGAAAGTCCATGCCTCAGGCAGATTGCTTTCAACGTCAGACCGTGCCAATGATTGAACAAGAACACAGGGAGGCTTTGCTTCGTATAGTGCTGGATAGTTGCCGGGAGTTAAATGCATACCATAATACATCGATTCCGCTTGGTGAGGGTGGTAACGCCCCACTATACGGACGAAATGGGCAACTGGATTCGCTGGAACTCGTGTCATTGCTTGCTGTGGTGGAGCAGGGAATCGAAGATCGATGGGGTACGGGAATGGGAGCTGCTCTGGCGGAGATAGCTGCTGCTTCCATGCCGGAAAGTCCCTATCAGACGGTAGGCTCACTTGTTGATTATCTCGCACAACAATATTCGCCTGCTGGTGAGGAGGAAGCAAAATGTTGAACCAATTCTTGCTTGAACGATTCGCGGAACAGGGACAGCATCCTGCACTGATCTGGAAGGATCAGGAGTACAGCTATCAGTGGCTGCTGGAACGGGTTGGCATTATGGGTGAGTGGATTATAGCAGAAGGGCTGACAGGGCAACTTGTAACACTGGAGGATGACTATTCCCCATATGCAGCGGCGGCATTGGTTGCTTTGCTCGGACAAGGGTGTATCGTGCTCCCCATGGATCGGTACCTGGTTGAAGCCAAACGACAGGAATACATCGAACTGGCACAGGTGAAATGGCGGTTGAGCGTTGAAGAAGGCAAGCTATGCATTCGGCAAACGTGTGAAACTTCTGGAGAGGTTCCTGTGTTGTTAGCTACGCTGGCACAGGAGGGTGTAGGAGGACTGGTACTCTTTTCATCCGGATCAACCGGAGTGAGTAAAGCGACTGTGCATCGTGCAGATCGGCTGTTACATCGTTTTCGGCGGCAGGTTCGGCCCTTGCGAACGATTCCATTCATGATGTTTGATCATATCGGCGGTGTGAATACAATGCTGCAATCCCTGTCCAGTGGGGGATGTCTATGTATCATTGCGGATCGATCTCCCGAAGAAGTGTGCCGGACGATTGAGAAGTTTCGTGTGCAGGCACTGCCCGTCTCCCCAACATTCATGAATCTGTTGCTGTTGGGCAGAAACGATGAAGGGTATGACCTGTCCAGTCTCGAGGTTGTATCATACGGATCGGAAGTGATGCCTGAGTCCGTACTGGCAGCCTGGAACCGGAGATTTCCACAGATCAGAACGATACAGGCCTATGGCATGTCTGAACTTGGTATTCTGCCAACCCGCTCCAAAGAACCAGGTTCTCTGCTGTTCTCCATTCAAGATGAAGAGGTCAAGTACCGGGTGGTGGAAGGAGAATTGCAGATTCGTACAGCAACAGCGATGATTGGATATCTGAATGCACCATCACCCTTTACGGAGGATGGATGGCTGCGTACCGGAGATGAAGCCGTATTGGAGCAGGGGTACATTCGCATTTTGGGCCGCCGTTCGGAGATTATTAACATAGGGGGACGGAAGGTATATCCTGCCGAGGTCGAGGGTGTTCTGGAAGAGATGGAATGTATTGAAGCGGCGGTAGTTTCGGGAGAACCGAGTGGTATCACGGGTCAGAGAGTGAAAGTGACTATCCGGCTGGCTACAGAATGTACTCTCACCGATCTGCGTCGGTCCATCTGGGAATATTGTCGGGACAAGCTGCCTTCATACAAGATTCCGCAGAAAATCGTAATTACACAGGGAGAACTCGTAAGTTCGAGAATGAAGAAAATCCGTAAACCGATGATGTCGATATCCTGAACGAAATAATATTTCTCTGATTCGTTAGCCATTGAGCCCACTTATAAAATGAAGAAATTAATGTGTGGTGGGTTCGTTAGGATATGACGTATAAGATGTAGGAAAGGCTGTCTCTGGTCGACAATATGACCTAGGAGACAGCCTCTTTGATGTTTTTTTCCTTGTTAGCTGTATTTATATCAGGCCTCAGCTGGTTGTTTGACCTCCATTTGCAGTAGGGAGAAGCCGTATGCTTCCAGATCGAGGGTCAGTTTATTTTGCCTAGCTTCCACGGTGTTTGATGTGTACAGATTCCGCCAAACGTTACGCTCTGCCAAAGGGAGTTCAAGAGTACATGGCTCATCTCCCGCATTCAGCACAAGAAGCATGCGCTCACCCGTATGCGAATCCGATCGTTCGATGGCAAGACAAGGGTCTCCGGCTTTTGCATATACAATCTTCAGTTCCGTGCTGCGCAGCGCCGGGTGCTGTTTGCGAAGGGCAATCGTATGGGTGAAGAATTCCAGAAGTTCACGGTTCTGCTTGGTCTCATCCCATTCCATACACTTGCGGCAACCCGGATCATATCCCCCGTCAAGCCCCACTTCGTCTCCATAATAAATACATGGCACACCTGGATACGTAAGCAGCAACGTAACGGCAAGTTTCATCTTGCGCTCGTCTCCATCACACAAGGTCAGCAGTCTGGGTGTATCATGACTACCGAGCAGATTGAAGGCAGCTTCAGTAACCGTTTGTGAATAGGCTGCAAGCAGTTTGCCGATCTCATTGGCAAATCCGAGTCCGTCAAGCTTTTCGTTCACGGTGTAGTCCAATACCGAATTGGTAAACGGATAATTCATCACAGCATCGAATTGGTCTCCCTGAAGCCACATGAGCGAATCATGCCAGATTTCACCGAGCAGATAAGCATCAGGTTTGATGGCTTTTACCGTCTGACGGAATTCACGCCAGAACTGATGATCCACTTCGTTGGCTACATCGAGCCTCCATCCGTCAATGTCCATCTCCTCGATCCAGAAGCGTCCTACCTCCAGCAGGTACGCCTTCACGTCAGGGTGCTCCGTGTTCAGCTTTGGCATAAGCGGTTCAAAGGCAAAGGTATCATAAGTTGGGATGCCATCCTCCACACGCGGCGGCCAGTCTTTGATATAGAACCAGTCTGCGTAGGGGGAAGCGGTTCCATTCTTCATGACATCGACAAAAGGAGGGAACTCTCTGCCGGAATGATTGAATACCGCATCGAGAACGACACGTATGCCGCGCTGATGACAAGCCTCCACAAAGGTCTTGAACTGTTCATTGGTTCCAAAATGAGGATCAACCTTCATATAATCGCCTGTATTATATTTATGATTCGTAGTGGCCTCGAACAGCGGACAGAAATAGATGGCATTGACGCCCAGCTGGCTTATATGATCCAGATGATCAAGCACACCTTGCAGGTCCCCGCCGAAGAAATTCACCGGTGTGGGTTCCCCTCCCCAGGGTTCTGCATTGCTGGGACTGATGGAGGGATCACCATTCGCATAACGTTCCGGGAAAATCTGATAAAACACGGCGTCCTTCACCCACGCAGGCGGTTCAAAAATGTCGACCGGATTCATAAATGGAAAATCAAAAAACTCCAGTGGATGATCAGGCAGCGCCTGCTCGAATCCGCGCTCTGTCATCCAGACCGATTCCTCTCCCTGAATCAATTGGAAGCCATACCGTAATCTGCGATAGGGAGGTGAAGTCTCGGCTTCCCAATAATCGAACATTTCATCCCGGGCAAAGATACGCATGGGGATGTGTGTGATCGTTCGATCCCAGGCATATTTGTCCCCGGTAATGGCAATCACTGCATCCAGATCACCACGTTTGGAACGAAGTCGCAAATGCATGGTCGAGCGGTCATAAGCATAGGACCAATTGAGTTTGGGGCGATGGTAAATGGCTTCAAGAATCATGTGAATCACTCCTCGTTAGATGATGAGATTTCAGATCAATGCGGCCATAAACGCAAAAAAAGGCACAACCTCAATTGTTCACGAGGTTGTACCTTTCGGCAGCATAGCCTTTTGATTATAGTGTTATTATACGAATTAACTCAGCAAAAGAAAACACTTTTCTTCCTTAAATTTCAAATTGTTTTATTCGAAATGTAGGATGCATATCTGCAATTACTGTTTTTTATAAATCAAATCCAAGTTTATTGGCGTATGCAGAGAATTCTTTGTGAAACTTCTCGATATTTTTCTTGCCAGCAGCAATTTTGGCATTGGATTGTTTCAGGAGAGCACTGTTTACCGTTGTTTTGGAGACCGCTTTTTTAGCGAGCTGGAATCCTTCCAGCTGTGTATAGCTACCTTTGATCAGGTTGGCATGGATTTTTTGCAATTCCGCATTTTGCGGTTTAATCAGTTTCAGCTTGGATACATATTTGGTGTAGTTAGGAACTGCTGTGTTGGTCAGTTTCAGGTAAACGGACTTGCGATTGGATGATGTAATGTAAAATCCACCTCCCAAAGCATTAAAGGCTTTCTCCTCATATACCGACGCGGTATCCAACTGATCCAGGTAGTTGAGGAAATCTTCTTCTTCGACTGTAGGGATCGGTTCTTGTTCGGACGTGTCAACTTCTTCATAGTATTCGTCTTCCGAATATGTAGTGGTTGAGTCATCCGCAGCTGAGGCGTAGGACCCCGCAGGTGCGAATATTCCGCCAAGCAAGACAAAACTCATAATGATTGATAGTACCCATGATTTCTTCACGTGTTAATATCCCCTATCTATAGATGTGATTTTATTCCAATGGATAATCTAACATAGTGCGACAAGAAATTACAGGAATTGTTTTACAGTAAAATCCTTGGTTGAATGCATATGAATGAATAATGTTTCACCAGCAAAAAGGGCATGCACTAGATGAAGCTAAAAGTAAGAAGAGAAATAGGTATGTTAAGTAAGCAAGAAAAAAATTACATATATGGTTGATGTGGAATTGGATTATATCGTTGATTTCGGAGGTGATATGGTTTGAAGTAGAGTGAAATTTTTTTCCAAATAAATGCTTGTATAATGATTTCATCTCCATTACAATTCAGTTGATAATGAGATTCAATATCATTTATCAGAAAAAGGGAGACGGGTTACATCACATTGTGGCTGTTTACAACAAGTCCATCTACGTAGAAAGGTAAACCGGAAGATCTCGTTACACAGGACATGGTCCAGAAGGTTTTCCAGATGGAGTGTGAGATTGCAGTCGGTCCACTGTCCGGCACACCAACCATTATCCCGCATGGAAGGGGAAGGAAGCTGAATGGAGAACAGCGTTACACTCAGCTGGCCTGAGGATCTGAAGATGCAGATTTTGGCTGAGGAATATCGACAGACGAAGATCCCAAGAATTACTGTCAGACCTGTCTCAATTTAAACCATTAAGTATTTCTCTACGTGTTCCATGATTACTTCAATAAAGATTCGATGAATGATTCAAGCTATATCTCTATTTTTAATCCTCCTCGTCAACGCTTCTACGTTCAATGCAGATAACAGGGACAGGCAAACTCTTGGTTTCATCTGATTCAGAGATTGCCGCGTTTGTTGTACCTGTTATTCGATGTAACAAAACCACGCCGACATAAACTCACGTCAAAATCAATCTTATTTTTCCTTAAAAGTTTATTATTGACAACGAAGAACAAATTGCCATAAAATAGATTTTATATGATATTGATAATCATTATCAATATAAATCACAATAAATATTGATGAACGTATGAGCGAGTACTTTCATTCGATCGAGGAGGATTTTCAGTGTTTCCGAAAGGGATTCATAATCTGCAAAACCGACTCATTATAAGCAAAGCGAGAGAAATGGGCATCACCTGTGAGCCACTTCTTGAGGGATGCGAAGATTTTCTGAAGCTGTCTGTAGGGGATAAAGAGATCATCATTAACAAAACCAGATCTCATCGTCTGCCGTTAATCGCTGGACTGCTCGCCAAGAACAAGCAGGCATGTAATATGTTGTTGCATGAACAGGGCATGCCTGTACCGTCATTTATTGTGATTCCAGAGATGGGAAGCGAAGCAGTAACTTTTCTGAATAGATACGGCTCCATTGTAGTGAAACCACTGGATGCGAGCAGCAGCATGGGCGTGACGCTGGATGTGCGTACTGAAGAAGAACTGGAGACAGCCATTGATCTTGCGAGTGTCCACGGCAGCAGCATTATGTTACAGCAATATGTGACCGGAATCGATTACAGAGTGCTGATTATCAACGGTGAAGTGGCGGCTGTGAATGAGTATCGGCCTGTCTATATCGAGGGAGACGGGACTTCAACCGTTCGGGCGTTAATCAGGCAGTTGAATCAGGATCGAGTCGAGATGACGCCCATTGGGGAGTATGAAGCGTTTCCCCAGGTTGATGCAGAAACGGAACGAGTGCTGAAGGTATTACATGCACAAGGGACAACTCTGGATGAAGTTCCTGCTGCTGGTGAAGAAATCGAGCTATATGATCTCCGTAACTCAGCCGCCGGAAAAATCAGTGAATTCTACAAGGATTGTACCGAAATCATTCATCCCGAGAATGCGCGAATGATCATTCAGGCGGCCAAAACTCTTCAGATTGATGTAGCAGGGGTCGATGTTCGTTGTCGTGATATTCGCACGCCGATCTCCAGGGAAGAGGGGGGCATTCTGGAAGTGAACGCCTTGCCCGATCTGACACACCACGTCTTTCCCAATGGGGGGACAACTCGTGATGTGGTTCGGTTATACCTGGAGTACCTGTGTCACGAGCAATTTGAATATAAGATGTATAACTTATAACAACGGATAGATGACAATATATAACGGATATCAGATGACAGATACCATCATTTATAAATCGGAACTTACCCATGATTTTGAACCAAGACACCTTGCCATATATGAATAGGGCAGAACAAGAATCACAGGCAGCAGTTAAGCCTGAATCGATGATAAGGAGCGTTAAAGGGCTATGTCAGTAGAAGTGCAGACGGAATATCTGAAGATGCAAAATGAGAAGGAATCCAATGCAAGATCGTACCCCAGACATTTCCCACTTGTCATTAGCAAGGCCCATGGGGTGAAGATTACGGATACGGAAGGCCGCGTATTCTACGATTGCCTGGCTGGTGCAGGAACATTGGCGCTAGGGCATAACCATGACACGGTGGTCAATGCCATTCGCGATGTCCTGGATCAGCAGATTCCGTTACATACACTGGATTTGGCAACACCGCTGAAGCTTGCATATATGCAAGAGCTATTCTCCATTCTTCCAGTAGAGATGCAGGGCAAGGCTAAAATTCAGTTTTGTGGTCCAACCGGAGCGGATGCCGTAGAAGCAGCCATTAAGCTGGTCAAACATGCAACAGGCGGCAAGTCCATTCTTGCCTTTCAGGGTGGTTATCACGGTTCGACCCAAGCGACGATGTCGATGAGTGGCAACCTGAGCAAGAAACAACATTTGCAAAGCCTGCTGCCGGATGTTCATTTCCTGCCTTTTCCTTATGAATACCGCTGCCCATTTGGTGTTGGTGAAGGCATGACGGCCCGGTTAAGCGCACAGTATATCGAGAACTTGCTCGATGATTGCGAGAGCGGTATTGCTGCACCGTGCGGAGTCATTGTGGAGACGGTGCAGGGCGAAGGCGGGGCGATTCCGGCAGACATTGAATGGCTGAAGGAGCTGCGCCGAATTACGGCAGAGCGAAGTATTCCGCTCATTATCGACGAAGTGCAGACAGGCATCGGACGCACAGGCCGTATGTTTTCATTTGAACATGCCGGAATTGTACCGGATGTAATCATCTGCTCCAAAGCGGTCGGCGGAAGTCTGCCCATGTCTGTCGTCATCTATAAGGAAGAGCTGGACCAATGGCAGCCTGGTGCACACACAGGAACGTTCCGTGGCAATCAGCTGGCCATGGCTGCGGGACTTGCCACACTTCGTTATATCCGGGAACAGAATGTTCTACACAACGTACATCTGCGCAGTGAGCAGTTCATGAATCAACTGAATGCATTGAAAGAGCGACACGCCGAGATTGGTGATGTGCGTGGCAGAGGGTTGATGATCGGCGTCGAGGTGGTTAATCCGGCAGGACGCAAGGATCGTCTGGGACATTATCTGCCTAATGGTGTACTTGCTGAGTCTATTCAACGTGAATGTTTCAAGAATGGATTAATTGTGGAACTGGGCGGGCGTCATTCAGCTGTTGTTCGTTTTCTGCCGCCACTGAATATTACGGAGCAAGAATCGGGCGCGATCCTGGCGATCTTTGAGAAATCGGTAGCTGAAGCGATTGCCTTAGCAACGGCTGCATGCTGAAGCTGTCCCTGATGAAAAGGCATGCAGTATTACTCGCGATTCTGATCGGTGCCTTTTCGCTGGTGCTGACCAACAGTGCATTTAACCTGCTGCTGCCTTATTTTGTGCAATATTATCAGATTTCTACGACAGCAGGCGGATGGATCATCGCGCTATACATGCTCGCCATGACATTAACAATGCCGCTGGCTTCCCTAATTGTGGACCGACTGGGCCGTAAGCAGACGTATATGTTGGGCATCAGTATCTATGGACTGTTCTCGGTGGCTGGTGCGTTGTTTTATCACTCTATTGAAGTACTGTTGCTGGTTCGTTTCATGCATGGCGTTGCCGCGGGGCTGATGATTCCGTTATCACTTGTGTTGCTGTTTGATGTATACGGACCAGAGGTGCGAGGACGAATTACAGGAGCGTGGGGCTTGCTGCTTATGCTGGCTCCGGCTGCTGGTCCAACGCTGGGTGGTTTTATCATTCAGTATGGACGGCTTGAAATGCTGTTCTGGCTCAATGTGCCCCTGGCTATATTCTCGTTTATCGGCTGCGGTCGAGTCATTCAGACTTATATTCCTGCCCGTAGGAAACGATGGCATCCAACCAGTGTCATGCTGTTGATCTGCGCGGTCGGTGCCCTGAGTCTGGGCGTACAGTTGTATGCGAGTCCTGTCGTGCCAGTATGGGTACCTTGGCTGCTGATTGCGCTCGGTGTGGCGTTACTTATTCGTTTTGTCCAGACCGAGAACGGTCGCAAGGAACCACTGATACGTTACCAGTTGCTGCGACGTAATGCCATCTTTCCGCTGACTGTATTGATCTCGACCATTCAGGATTGTGTCATGTTTGGTGTGATCTTTGCATTGCCATTATTGTTCCAGGATGTCTTCCACCTGTCACCAGCCTTGTCCGGTGCGTTGTTCATACCCTTGTCGATCTGCACAAGTCTGTTCATGTGGATCGGAGGCAGTCTGCTGGATCGCGGTCGGTCCATGCATTTTATCGCATGGGGCACGTTGCTGGTGTCGATATCAATCCTGTCATTTGCCGTTCTGCCCATGGCAGCATCGATCTGGATTATAGGTATGCTCATGGCGTGCCGTGGAATTGGCGTTGGTCTGTCAGGCATGAGTATCTCTGCGATTGGCCTGCAAGCATTACCGGATGAAGACATGCACGAAGGGTCGGTATTATCAACCACGATTGAGCGTCTGGCTTCTTCGTTTGCGGTGATGGGCATGACCCTGTATTACGATATGCGTTGGCAATGGCTTACCGGGGCAGGAACGTCCATGGAGATGGCAAAATGGGGAGCGCTCAAAGAGATCTGTATCGGACTTGGCTGCGCCATACTGCTTACACTTCCCCTGGTCTTACTTATAACCCGAAAGAAGGTTGGCATCATTGTTCGAGATGGAAAACAAGCTCCGGTCTGAGGCTGAGCAGCAGGCCCATGAACATTCGTGCAAGCTGTTGCTGAACTGTTACATACGTGAGCTTGCGCTAGAGAAAGAAAGCAATATTCGGATCAATCCAAATACGCTGTCGTACACTGTTACTTTTCAAGCTAGTAGGGTGAAGGTGACAGGACGCTTGTCTTATTACTCTGCCATAGGGGAGCATGAATACCTCAGCATGGAATCTGGCGGGGAAGCGGTGCATTATCGCGACCTGATACGTTGGATCACATCTGAATTAAGCGGGAATGGGGAACAGGGAGCGAGTTTGGATCAACGTGGAATGTTGAAGAGTGCGGTGGAAATGAAGAGCTCGGTTGAGGTGGATATTGCACAGCCATTGGGTGAGAGTACGAATCGTGTCGAGGTGGCGTATGCCAGAGATTTTGCACAAAAGGTAGATAACAGTGTACGTAACCTTACCATGTATATCGAACAAGCAGCGGGTCTCGACATCCACGACTATCGCACATCGGAACAGTCTTTGTTGGTTGGTCATCCGTTTCACCCTTTTCCGAAGAATTCCAAAGGCTTCAGCGAGCAGGATGTTCAGAAGTACAGTCCGGAGCTGCGCACATCGTTTCAACTCTGTTATATCGCGGTGAGGCAGGATGTCTATATGCAAGAATGGGTGGATGACGAGGCAATGATGGATTTGCATGAACTCTTGCGGAGCCATGTGCAGCCGATTTTAAAAGAAAAGAGTGAAATGTATGGGCTGCTGCCCGTCCATCCATGGCAATACGCATACATATCACGGTTGACCGAGATACAGCACTATTTTCAAGATGAAAAATTAATTCTGCTTGGCAGTGCGGGGCCTATCGTCTATCCAACCTCTTCGGTCCGTACGGTCTATGTTCCGGCATGGAATTGCAATATCAAGCTGTCACTGAACATGCAGATCACCAACATGATTCGCACCAACAGTGCTGAGCAGATGCGCAGAACACTGGATGCCTCCAGATACGTCAGGCAGCATGACTGCTTCGGTGCTGAACCGAATACCCATATTGCGTACGAGACAGGTGTAGCGACTTGTGCTTTTGAAGATGAAGAGTTAACGAGTCTGTTTACGATAGCTTATCGACCCATTGAGTTCGACCCTGCGAATACGTATGTCTTATCCAGTCTGGTTGAGGCACCACTTCCCCGGATGCGCTCCAGGCTGATGACGATGCTGGGTGGTGGACGTGACATAGCTGAGCGTTGGCTGGATTGTTATCTGGCATGTTCGTTGCTGCCGATTGTACGGGCGGCGGGAGAGAAAGGCATTCATTTTGAAGCCCATTTGCAGAATACCCTTGTGACATTGGAGGATGGGTTGCCTGTGGACTTTATCGTCCGCGATCTGGAAGGGGTCAGTGTGGATGAGGAACTTATCCGTGAGCAGGATTGTGCTACGTCCGATTTATTATTTTATTCGCGAGAGAAAGCCTGGGCGCGGACATCGTACTATTTTATCGTCAATCATCTGGGGTCTCTGATTCATGCCATGGCGCGAGATGTGAACGTCCCGGAGGAGCATTTCTGGAAGCAAGTACGTGAGGTACTTGTGGAGGAACTGGAACGAACGGGCAATGCATATGTGCAACATCTGCTGACAACGGATGCATTTCTGGCCAAACAAAATCTGGTGAGTTGTGTAAGAGGGATCAGCCAGACCCCGGTTTACGTGTCGGTGAGCAATGTAATGAAACAAATAGGGAGTGAAGTGCGTGGGAGTCGTGGGATACAGGGCTGAAGCAGGCGGCAGGACAGAAGCAGTCTACGTGGGTGTACAGGAACGGATCATGCGTCAGACGTTGGAGGCGATGTGGTTCGAAGGCATTTTGGACAGTCAAGTAAGTGGGAACAAATGGCGAACCAGCGGCCTTACATCTTCTGGCGATTCTGTGGCGTACACGTGTGAAGCCGAACGAAAGTTTTCATTTGGCCGAGTGAAGGTGAAGAAGGGTTCGATTCAAAGGGAAGGCGTACCATGCACCAATCTGGATCTGTTTTTGGAAGAAATCGTGCTGAATTCATTGAAGGGTGCGAATGTGACGGCTTTTATTCAGGAGCTGCTCGAAACGATGGCAAAGGACAGCCAGTGCCGGGCGATATTGCCTTTGAACATTCCGCGTGAAGATCGTCATTATGATGCGCTCGAAAGTCACATGACCGACGGTCATCTGTATCACCCGAGTTACAAGTCGAGGTTAGGGTTTTCTCTGAAAGACAATCTGGCCTATGGGCCTGAGTTTAACTCTGAAGTTTCATTAGTCTGGGTGGCTGTGAAAAAAGAACTCGCTCAGACCGCTGTATCCGCGGGCTATAGTTCTGAAGAATTGGTAAGGCAGCATCTGACTGCGGAGGACGTAGAGCGATTTCAACAGATCCTGCAACAACAAGGTCGAACGGGCATAGGTGAGACGGTCAACTTATATGTGGCGGGTGCCGATCAGTTGGGGAGCAGCACCGAAGTTCGTGAGGGCGTTGGAGAGACAAGCCAAGCGAAGCTTCATGGGGCAGTTCGTGAAAAAGGTGAAACAGTCCGTAGCCCGGGCAGAGAAGGTAGCAAAGTGGATGGGGAAATAGGAGGTTCTGACGCGGATGATCGATATGTGTTCATTCCGGTTCATCCGTGGCAGTGGGAGCACCAGTTGGAGTCGGTATATGCCCGTCAACTGATGGATGGAGACATCGTGTATCTCGGTCCATCGTCTTCGCCCTATCGTGCACAGCAGTCAATCCGTTCGCTGTCGAACCGGGTGAACCCCGAAGCTCCTTACATTAAGCTGGCTCTCAGCATTACCAACACGTCGAGCACGCGGATTCTGGCACAGCATACGACCCAGAACGCACCGTTGATCAGCGATTGGCTGGATAATCTCGTTCGTGAAGATGAGCTGTTGCAGCGGGCGCAGTTTGGCCTTTTAAAAGAAATCATGGGACTGTCGTTCCGTTATGAGCAGTTGCCTGCAACGCAGTATGGGCGGGCCTACGGTACACTCGGAGCCATCTGGCGGGAGAATGTATCGGCTCACCTAAAGCAAGGTGAGACGGCGTGGCCGCTGAATGCGCTGATGTTGGTACAACCGGATGGTGTTCCATTTATCCAGGATGCTGTAGAACGACATGGTGTGGAAAAGTGGAGCGAGGCCCTTGTACACACAGTTACACTGCCAATTATCCATCTGCTCTATGCACACGGGATTGCACTGGAATCTCATGCTCAGAATATCATTTTGGTACTGGAAGATGATCTGCCGAAACGAATCATTATCAAGGATCTGCATGATGGTGTCCGCTACGTACCGGATCAACTGTTACACTCGCAACAGGCACCGAAGCTGAACCCCGAGCCGGAAACTCATCGCAAGTTCAATCGGTATTCTTTCATCTATGCGGGAGATGTGTCGGAAGTCCGTGACTATACGTATGACGCATTCTTCTTTATCTGCATGACGGATGTTGCGTTGGCCTTTGAGAAGTTTGGATTGTCAGAGCAGTCATTCTGGCAGCTGTGCGCAGGTGTAATTGTGGATTATCAGAAACAGCATCCGGAATACGCAGAGCGGTTTGTTGCATTTGACCTTTTTGCCGAAGATGCACTGATCGAAGAGATGACCAAGCGCCGTCTGTATGGGGATGGGGAGTTGTATTTCCGTAAGGCGAGCAATCCGCTCAAGGTATCGAAGGATGCACTGGAATCACAGGGAACGCTCGAATTAAAGGGAATCATCGAATGAGAATTAATACGCTGAAGGAAAAGATTGCACGGAAACAGCCGGTGTATGGCCTTTTTGTATCTATCCCGCATCCAATCATCATTGAGATGATCGGGCATGCGGAATATGACTTTGTCATCATTGATCTGGAACATGCCACAACATCGATGGAATCGGTAGAGGAATTGATCCGGGCTGCGGAACTAGTCGGCCTAACTCCGCTGATACGTATCTCGAAGGTGGAGCGAGCGGAGATTCTTAAAGTGCTGGACTGTGGCGCCCAAGGTATCGTTATTCCGCATGTCGAGCAACTGGAGCAGGTGGAAGAAGCGGTTCGATACGCCTACTATCATCCGGTTGGCATGCGAAGCTTGAATAGTGGTCGTCCTGGTGTATTCGGGAAATATCCGCTCACGGGATACATTGGGGAAGCGAACGAACAAGTGATGATTGTCCCCATGATTGAAAGTGCGGAGGGTGTTCGGCAGAGTGCACAGATTCTGTCTCATCCTCAGGTGAGTTTTGTATTGGAAGGTGCGGCGGATCTGTCGCAATCCCTCGGCGTGCCATGGCAGACCGAGCACCCGGATGTGAGACGTGCGCTGGATGAATTGCATGCTACCGCGCAGCAGCGCGAAGTACCTTATGCTACGGTCACGAGAGGCATGGAAGACATGGCGCTCTGGGCTGAGCGGGGAGTACATATATACGTGCTGGGGGATGACCGAAATACGGCATTTCGGGCGTATGCCCAAAAACGGAATGACTACAGGAATGCGGGTGGGCAGATATGAAACCAAGTGTATGGCAGGCGATCGATGAACTTCAACGAGGGATGGAAGACCCGGTATGTGCGTATATCTATGATCTGGCTGGCATTCAGGAAAAGGTACGTCAGATGCTGGGCAGCATGCCCGAAAATACACAGTTGTTCTATGCCATCAAGGCGAATCCTGATCCGCGAATCATTGAGGCGTTGCTTCCATTGGTAAAGGGCTTTGAAGTGGCTTCCATTGGAGAGTTGCTCAAAGTTAGGGCCGTAAGTCGAGAGGTTCCGATTCTGTTCGGCGGTCCAGGCAAGAAGGAGAGCGAGCTGCGACTGGCCATTGAGCATGGCGTGAGTTATATCCATGTGGAAAGTCTGCTGGAGCTGAGGCGCATCATTGCGATTGCGAGGGTGCGAGCGATGGATCAGGAGCAGGCGCAGGGGAGCAGGCAGAAGCAAGATCGGGAGCAGAAACCGGAGCAGAGATATACGCAGGAGTACGGCGAGGAACCGATTCAAGGACAGCAAAAACAGGATCAAGAACAGAAGCAAGAACATGCGCCCCAACAGAAGCAAGCGCAGGAAGTGCACGTGCTTCTCCGAATTAATCTGCGAAGCAGTACGTTACCCCGGACGAAGATTGTCATGGGCGGCGGGCCAAGTCCTTTTGGCATCGATGAAGAGGCAGTGGAAGAAGCCATCGAACTTATTCGTGTGGAAGACGCGGGTATTGTTCGGTTGAGCGGGTTCCATTTTCACTCTTTGTCCAACAATATGGACGCCAGACTGCACGCCGAGATGATTGAGCTGTATTTGCAAAAGGTAGAGCAGTGGCAGCAAGAGTATGATCTTCCTGTGGAAGTGGTGAATGCAGGAGGCGGATTCGGCGTGACTTACGATGGCAGCCCCGGATTCGACTGGCCTTTATTCACTTCTCTGCTGGAGCAAAGTGAAGCCAGACAACGCCTTGTTTCACGCGGAGGCGAGTTGTATTTTGAATCCGGTCGACTGCTTGTGGCAGACCACGGGTATTATGCCGCAGAGGTTACGGATATCAAAACTTCTCATGATCAGCATTTTGCTGTGTTAAGGGGAGGTACGCATCATCATCGTCTGCCTGCTTCATGGGGACATAACCACCCGTTTCAGATTATGGCGACGGATCGTTGGAAGCATTCATTTGCCCGTCCAGAGGTAAGGGATGGTCGAGTCCATATCGTAGGTGAGCTGTGTACACCCAAGGATCGCATGCATTCTGATGCGGAGGTAGCACTGATGCGGGTGGGAGACATTGTTTTGTTTGAAAAGTCCGGAGCTTATTGTTGGACCATCTCGCATCATGATTTTCTGGGGCATCCGCACCCGGCATTCCATTATCTAACGGAGGACAATAATCATGTCAACACTGATGAAGCGTTCCAGTCTGCAAGCCGCTGAACGCCGGATTATGGCGGATCTGATGAATTCATTTTTGGTCGAGCAATTACTCCCACTGGAGGATCACCCATTCATTGATTTTGCCGCAGCACCTGCACCATTCAGACGATTGTATAAGGAATATGACGGCGAAGAGCAGATACAGAATGGTGCTTCTGACATTAGATTGCATACGCAAGGTGTACTGTGTCTGATTGAAACAGGAGTGAGACAAGCGATTCAGTGGGTTCAGGGTTCAGCAATATATGAGGAGAAACCAGATGGAAGCTGGGTTCTCCTTGATTCTGCGGCAGAAGTTGGACGTGCGGTGTTACAGAGGGCTTTGTCGGATGGGGCTTATGCGCAGCCTGGAGTTGCGGAGTTCCTAGCTAGTCTGGATATTGCTGTGGAGCAGTACGCTCTGGGCTGGGAACAAGTTCAGTATCTGTCCGCCTGCGTTCCGGTGTCTGCTTATGAGTGGTTTATCAAAGGTGAACGTGTTGCGGCATTGCGGGATCGTCCATTCCATCCATCGTCCAAAGCCAAAGTGGGATTCAATGCAGAGGATGTAACACAGTATGCAGCGGAATTCGGGAAGGCGATTGCGTTGTGCTGGGTCGCTATCCGTCTGGATGCCGTGCAGCATGGTTGTGAAGATGGGTTGTCCATTTTGGACGTGTTAGACCATGTTCAGCGTGGAATGGTGGAGGCCGAGTTTGCCCGAAAAGGGATCACGCTCTACGAATATCTGCCCATACCTGTTCATCCATGGCAATTGCAGCATGTGATCCTGCCTCGCTTCACTGGAGAGATTGAAGAGGGCAGCATTGTTGTATTGGATATAGAAGCGGGCGACGTACAGGCGACTTCATCTCTGCGCTCGATGGCTCCGTCAACCGAATCCACGAGGATGCTCAAGCTGCCGGTTAGTGTGCTGTCGCTGGGGGCTGCTCGTTATCTGCCGGTGGTCAAACTGTTGAATGGTCTTGCTGGAGAACGGATGTTACGACAGGCCATGGCTTGTGACGAGACGTTGAAGGACAAGGTATATATGTGCGAAGAGCAGAACTGGTGGGGCTTCATGCCGGAATCCATGGGACTGTTCGACGATCATCCCCGCCATCTGGCTGCACAGATTCGTGTGTATCCTCCTGAATTGTTGGATGAATCCTACAAAGTCATCCCCATGGCTGCGCTGGGTGTAAATCTGGATGGACATCATCTGTTAACGGAGATTCTGGGAGATAACCTTAGCAGCGATGGCGTTCTCGACTTTTATACTAACGTAGCGACTACGTTCTATGACATCGTGATGCGTCTGTTCAAGGTGGGTGTTGTACCTGAGATTCATGGTCAGAACTGCTGTCTGGTGTTAAAGGATAATCAGGTAAAGGGTCTCTTGTTCCGCGACCATGATTCCGTGCGTCTGCATCAGCCTTATCTGGATCAGCATGGTATTGCAGACCCTGCCTATCATATTCGCCCGGGATACTCGAACAGCCTGTATAACGAGACGATCCAGAAGTTGATCTTTTATGTGCAGTCTTTGGGGGCGCAGGTGAATCTGGCTGCGATCATGGAGGCACTGAGCGAGGTGTATCACATCCCGGAAACGAAGTTATGGGAGATCACGGAGCAGGCTTGGAAGGAAGCGCTGGCACAGGTGCAGCTTCCTGAATTCGACCGGGCCGCGCTCGCTCATGCGATATTCGAGAGCAAGGAGTGGCCCGTGAAGTTGGTTGTCCGTCCGCTGCTTGAAGCAGACGGAGTGCCTGGCGCGATGCCATCGGGCAAAGGCATAGGGTGGAACCCATTTCACAAGGAATAGAGGTTAAAGTGAGTTCAAAGCTGCATAAAGTATTACAAAATAAGAGGTGACTTGAGATAATTCAAGTCACTTTTTAGATTTGGTTAACGATCAACTTGCAGTTCAAAGTGTAATAATTACTGAACTATATACAGTTTTCATGCAGGGAATGTCATTTCCATGACGAAACTTCTAATTAAGTTAGAAATAAGCAAGTTATGGAGGAATTTATGAGTAAAAATAATTGGTTTATTAGAGCCGGAGAGAATGCATATCTCTTTGAAGAGTTCAAAGAAACACAGATGATAGCCATTGGCTGGAATGAAGTAGGTTCATTGGCCCAAGTAAGACATATCGATGATGTGAAGAAGCGACTTCGTAACGAGTATCCTGACTATAAGGATGGCAAAGTAAATATAACAGCGGGCCAGTTAATCAGATTTGCTAATGAAATGAAAGTAGGAGATTTGGTTGTTACATATAATCCTCAAACACGCGAGTATCTGATTGGGGAAATTACGTCAGACTATGAATTTGGTGAAGGGGTTATTTCCGACAAAAATCACTATAGAAAGGTGTTGTGGAACGGGCTAGTTAATCGAGATGTTTTAACAGCGAACACACGGAATTCCCTAGGTTCGATAATGACTCTTTTTGCATTGCAAAATGAAACAGTGAAGGAACTGATCCATTTTTTGAAATCCAAAAGTGCTGAGTCTTTTGAATCACAACCGGAAGAGACTGAGAAAGAACAGGCAGAACTAGATACAATCAAGGAAGATGTAATTGAAAGAGCACATGAATTTATAAAGGACAAATTCAATCATTTAGATTGGGAAGAAATGCAGAGTCTGGTAGCTGGTGTCTTAAGAGGCATGGGATACAAAACAAGAATATCTGTAAAAGGGCCTGATCGCGGAAGAGATATTATTGCATCGCCAGATGGTTTGGGGCTGCAACAGCCTAGAATTATGGTGGAAGTCAAACATAGGAAAAACGCGATGGGTTCCAATGAAATTCGAAGTTTTATCGGAGGATTAAGACCCGGTGATCAAGGGGTTTATGTTTCAACAGGTGGATTTACCAGAGAGGCTAAATATGAAGCAGAACGTTCTAACATTCCAGTATCTTTGGTAGATGCAGATCTACTGGTAGAGCTGATTAATCAGCATTATGATGCATTTGATTCAGAGGCTAAATCATTAATGCCCCTAAAGAAGATATATTGGCCTCTATAAAACAGAGAAGGTGACCCGTTTGACGGGTTGCCTTTTTGGCTTATTGTCATTGGGAGTTGAAATGCTTGGAGGGGGAAAACGTTCAACAATCTGGCTAAAAAAACTTATGAAATGGGGGTACAGGAAAGAGACTGATGGTATAATCGGGTTATGTGTTATAGTCATACTTGTGTATTATCGAAAAGGTTTTCGTAAAAATCGATATCAACTGTTGTAACCGCAATCATAATTTACTTCAAGAAAGTGAGAATCTACGATGAATCAGAAGAGACTTTTTAATGATGGATGGCAATTTGCAAAAAGTAAGCTGGACGTTACGGAACCTGCGGGTCTGGTGTATGAACCTGTGGAGCTTCCCCATGATTGGCTGATATATAATACGCTTGAACTGTATGAAGACAGCATTGGATGGTACCGTAAGACGTTCCATTACACGAAGGATGAGCAGCAGCTTTTGCTCTGTTTTGATGGCGTATACATGGACTCTTCCGTGTATGTGAACGGACAGCTTGTTGGGGAGTGGAAGTATGGCTATTCTGCTTTTGAACATGAGATCACAAATGCACTGGTGGAAGGCGAGAATGAAATTCTAGTCAAAGTGGTGCATCAGAGCCCGAACAGCAGATGGTATTCCGGGGCTGGAATCTATCGCAACGTGTGGCTGAAGACAAGAGATCGCAACCATATTGTTACGGATGGAACGTATGTATCTATCAAGCAACAACCGGGTGGCTGGCAGGTGGAAGTGGATACAGAGCTGAGCCTGGAACAGAATCAGCAGGCAGAGTTGGTGAATACGATCCGGTATGAAGGTCAGGTGGTGGCATCCAGCCAAGCGCATGTTACGGTTTCGGTGGGTGAGAATGCGGTGGTATCGGCAGATAGCCAACAGATCATTGTGGAGAATCCAAACCTGTGGAGCCCAGATGCACCGCATCTGTATGAGCTGGTCACCGAACTGAAACTGATCTCGGAAGATCAGAGCGAGAAGATCATTGAGGCAGTATCCCAACGTATTGGATTCAAGGACGTTAAGCTGGATCCGAGTGAAGGTTTCTATCTGAACGGGATCCACACGAAGATGAATGGTGTCTGTGAACACCATGATCTCGGGGCGTTGGGTGCTGCTTTTAACCTGACGGCATTGCGTAGAAGATTCATCCTGCTGAAAGAGATGGGTGTCAACGCCATTCGAACTGCGCATAATATGCCGGCCAAAGAGTTTATGGAACTTGCAGACGAGATGGGCATGCTCATTGTGTCCGAAGCGTTCGACATGTGGGAACGGGCTAAGACACCGTATGACTATGCGAGGTTCTTCCCGGAGTGGGCGCATACGGACGTGAAGAGCTGGGTGAAGCGGGACCGTAACCATGTCAGTCTAATCATGTGGAGTATCGGGAACGAAATCTATGATACCCATGCGGATGAGCGCGGTCAGGAAGTGACCCGGATGCTGATGGATTATGTGTTGGAATTTGATCCAAAAGGCAATGCGGGCGTGACGATTGGTTCCAACTATATGCCATGGGAAAATGCACAGAAATGTGCGGATATCGTGAAGCTGGCTGGCTACAACTACGCGGAAAAATACTATGATCAGCATCATGCAGAACATCCAGACTGGATCATCTATGGCAGTGAGACCTCATCAGTGGTGCAAAGTCGTGGCATCTATCACTTCCCATTCGAACAGCCAATCCTGGCCGATGATGACGAGCAGTGCTCGGCGCTTGGGAACAGCACGACAAGCTGGGGCGCAAAGTCGGCTGAATATTGCATTCTGGCTGAGCGGGATCGTCCGTATTCGTTGGGGCAGTTCCTGTGGACCGGATTCGACTATATTGGCGAACCGACGCCGTATCATACGAAGAATTCGTATTTTGGACAGTTGGACACAGCAACGTTCCCGAAAGACGCTTATTATATCTACCAGGCGGCATGGACCGATTATAAGAAAAGTCCGATGGTTCACCTGTTCCCTTATTGGGATTTCAATCCGGGTCAGATCATTGATGTACGCGTGTGCAGCAACGCGCCGAAGATTGAGTTGCAACTCAACGGTGAGACGATTGGCACCTACGATATTGATCACGCCCATGGAACACAGCTATCCGGCTGGTGGAAAGTCCCTTATGAAGAGGGTGAGCTGAAGGCGATCGCTTATGATGAGAACGGTGTTGTGATTGCAACCGATGTACAACGCTCTTTTACGGATGCGAAGAAGATTCGTCTGCAGGCGGATCGGGAGCAGCTACAGGCGAGCGGTAAAGATCTCATTTTCGTGGAAATTACGGTGGAAGACGAAGCGGGTAATCCGGTGCACAATGCCAACAACCGCGTCCAGGTTCAGGTGTCCGGTGCAGGGCGATTACTGGGTCTGGATAATGGAGACAGCACGGACTATGATCCATATAAAGGACTCAGCAGAAGGTTGTTTAGCGGCAAACTGATGGCCATTATCGGAGCAACAGATGAGGCTGGGACAGTACGGATCGAAGTATCTTCGGAAGGGTTGGAAGGTGCCGCAGCTGAGTATGAAGTGCAGGTTGTGGATGCGACAGATGTCGATCGTGATATAAAAGAAGTGCATTCCGTCTTCATGGTCAATGAAGAACGTCCGGTGCTGACGGGCAGCGCTCAGGAGATTCCTTTGCGGAAAATCGAGATCATCAGCGAATCAGGACAGCTTCTCGATCCGTCCAACCCAGAGCTGGTCGTAACGGCCAAGCTGTATCCGGAGAACACGTCCTATCGGGACATCGAGTGGGCTGCTGTGAATGATGGAGGCATTGAATCCAACATTGCCAAGGTGGAGGTCATGCCTGCGGGAACGGACGGCAATGGAGAGAATCAACATACGGTGAAAGTATCGGCGATCGGTGACGGGGCGTTCCGACTTCGCGCTACCAGTGCAAATGGTACGGATAAAACAAAACTCATCTCCCAGCTGGAATTCAAGGCGGAGGGTCTCGGAACAGCATACAAAGATCCATACGGCTTCATCACGGGCGGATTGTATGATTACACCAAAGGCGAGGTTGGTAACGGGAATGAACGCGGTGTAGCAACAAGTCGGGACGGGGAGACACATGTAGGCTTCCGTAATATCGACTTTGGACCCTATGGTTCCGATACGATCACCATTCCGATCTTTGCATTGTCGAGTGAAGAGTACTTTATTCAGATCTGGGAAGGCATGCCGGATGAAGAAGGCAGCACAATGATCGCTGATGTGGTATATGACAAGGAATCCAAATGGAATGTGTACCAGGAAGAGACATATAAGCTGTCCAAACGCCTGAGTGGGATTACGTCGATCTGTTTTGTGTTGAAGCAGAAGATTCATATTAAAGGGTTCTCTTTTGAGCCCCAGAGTCGCGCTTTTGAACAAAATGCGGCTGCATCCTGTGACCATCTCTATGGAGATACGTTCAAAATTGAGGGTGACCGTGTTGAAGGTATCGGGAACAACGTGTCGTTGGAGTTCGAAAACATGGACTTTACAGCAGAAGGCACGCCGAAGCTCGTCATTCATGGCCATTCACCAATAGATAAGAATACAATTCATATCCGCTTCGCAGGTGAGGATGGACAGAGTAACCAGCTGGTTGAGTTCACACAATCCGAAGGATATGAGGAGCGGGTGTTTGAGCTTGAACGTGTGACAGGTGTGCAAAAGGTAATCTTTATCTTCTTGCCGGGAAGTCAGTTTGACTTCAACTGGTTCCGTTTCGAGAAGTAAGTATGATGTAAATATAAAAGCCCTTCATGCAGGCATCAGTTCATGGAAACGTGGATCTGAATCGCTTGCGTGAAGGGGTTTTTCTTGTATGTAGATGTGGAAGAAAACATCAATGAACCTGCTCTGCCTCAACGGAGAGATCTAAGTGATGACCTATCCTGCTATAAATGTACAACTTAATATTCGTGTCTTGTAATGCAAGCAGATTGATCGTTTTATCACTATTTCTGCTGATAGATGTCTCCATAGGTTCACTTACTTCATCGACATACATCTTCACATATACCGTGTGGTTGCTGTTGTTTCCAATTGATATGTTGGCATGTGTCCCGTTCGAAGCAACCATTGTGAAGCTGCCGTTGTATGCGGAACGACCTTCATGTTGAGTTGGGGCAATGAGCAGAACAGATGTAGATGTTGGGAAGGAGCGCTCCATTTCATGGGCTAATCCCTTTGACTGTCGTTGGTTCGTTGAAGCTAGAGTCGCTGTATTGGCTGAATGGGTGGATATGAGTACAGATAGAGTCAGTGCTACACCGAGCATTGTTTTTAACGTCATTAAATCAACCCCCTGCTGCTGAATGATAAAATACTAAAATTTCCGTTCCTGTTATCTATATTTCTATGGTTCTAAACGTTTTGCACAGCAGTAGGGTTACGGGGAAATGGAAAAATAAGAATAATGATGCAACAAAGGATAAGATTGAAACGTTCCATACATGAGGTGATGGAATGAAAATTATGCTTATCCTATCGTTAGCTTTAATGCTGTTAACTGCTTGTGAAGCAAATGATCCAACAACGGATGCTTCCGGAATTACGCAAGCTTTTCCAGAAATTATTGAGCCCCATAATCCAGAGCAAGCGGAGCAAAGCGGGGATGTGGTTGTGCTTCATGGAGACATACGGAACGAAGATAAGTGGGACACATTTATGAAAAATGTGAAGAAAAAACAGCAGGATCAGGTTCGTGTAACGATGTATACCATTGAAGGTGGGGCTATTATCCAGGAATTGATATACGATGGCTCAGCTATTCAATCGACTTACGATAACTCAAGGGATCTCTATGGCTCCAAACAGGGAATGAAGACTGACACCTGCAAAGGGATCGGGACAATGAAGAGTGAGCAGGGACATATTTTTTACGTGTTAACCGGGTGTGAGAAGGAAGAAAACCCTTTTTGGATGCCTAAGTTGTAAATGAGATGTATCCACATGCAATTTCTTAATAAAAACTGTGAAGCCGAGGCTGGCTGTGCAGGTTTTTGTAGTTATATGAAAGGTGGATAATCGGGATTTTATCTGTACAAAGCAATTGACTGCCCACCGCCCTGAATCTCATAACCCAACTTCACTTCATGATCTGTATAGGTTTCATTAAGCAGGGTGATGGTAAGCCCTTCTACAGTTTTGGTTTGAGTTGGGATGTTTGAATCGGGAAGTGCGGATTCTTCTGTATTAGTAACTGTAAAATAAAGCACAAGTGGAAGTATCAATATGATAAGGCCAATAATGATAGCGATGATAATATTCCTTTTGTTCAATGTGCCTCTTCCTTTCAGAGAAAAAATGTATTGAAGTGCAGTTGATCATTAATAACCAATTATATCATATTCTGGAGGAGGGATTTAATGAAGAGGTTCTGGATGTTATGTATACTAATACTCCTATTAACAGGATGTAATCAGAACAATAGAGAGAAAGCCATTGATTATCTAACGCAAAATCAAAGAAATGATGCATCACTCATTGTATTTACCGACCGACCTTCGGAGCGACCATTTATTGTTGAGTTACAGACGCAATTAAATAAAGTGAATAACGAGAATTTGAGGGCAGAAGGCCCAATAACTAACGTAACCTTTTATAATGTCCGTGATGAAAATAAGTTTAATTATGAGAAGATTTTTGGTCTGAAATCATATCCATACATGATCCTGTTCGAGAAAGGCCAGATCACATTGGAAACGCAGGAACCGGAAGAGATCGTTCAGCATTTTAAGAAGAGGTAAGAGTCTACTGAAAAAGCTTGCCCGAACACGCAAAATATCTGGCCAATGAATTTTCCATCTACTGCAACTTGAACGAGAAAATGAATCCTCCGTTTGATTCCAATCGACTTCGTTGAAATTTGCGTATAATTACTACGGTCAAGTTGGCTGGTGAAGATAGAATACAACCTATTGAGATTCATCCCGATGGATCGTCTGAGTTAAACATAAAATGTGATATGCGAGGTCTTGTCTGGAAAGACAAAAGACAACTATAGAAGGACTCTTGTCTTTTTTATTGGGCTTCCCTCATAGTTATTCGCACACTCTCCGAATGTGTTAAGGACATAGTATAGGGCATATATACTGTGTGCCTTGGCCTAAGGAGATGATCATTTTGAAGTATCTGAACAAAAGGACAGCCACCCTCAACAAATTGAGGCCCAGTCGTTCTACGTCGAAATGCAGAAACAAACACTTGGGAAAACGAAAGAAATGCCATATTATCCGTAGGTCATATCGGAGAAAACGCTGCTCAATGAAGCGTCCATTAAGATCACAGAAGATGGCCCGTGACAAAAAAGTCATTGCATTACCGAGAGGGGGAGGCAGCAATCCTGTATGTTGTGAGCCTTCCCCCCTGCTCGCTCCGTTGAGACAACATGAATTGGAGACTGTGAGTCTCCCTGGAACGCAAGGTGTGGCAGGTGTCCAAGGCCCCGCGGGATCTCAAGGTGGGCTGGGTCAACCGGGAATTCCCGGAGCGCAAGGCCCGGCAGGCTCTCACGGCGAGCCGGGTCAACCGGGAGTTCCGGGAGCGCAAGGCCCTGCAGGCTCTCACGGCGAGTCGGGTCAACCGGGAGTTCCGGGAGCGCAAGGCCCTGCAGGCTCTCACGGCGAGTCGGGTCAACCGGGAGTTCCGGGAGCGCAAGGCCCTGCAGGCCCTCAAGGTGAACCGGGTCAATCGGGAGTTCCGGGAGCGCAAGGCCCGGCAGGGCTTCAAGGCGAGCCGGGTCAACCGGGAGTTCCCGGAGCACAGGGTCCCGCAGGCCCTCACGGCGAGCCGGGTCAACCGGGAGTTCCCGGAGCACAGGGTCCCGCAGGCCCTCAGGGTGAGCCGGGAACTCCCGGAGTGCAAGGACCAACGGGTCCCCCAGGTGAGCAAGGTCCGCCGGGCACCATACCCGGAATTGAAATCATTCCTACGGCAAACCGTTACTTCTATTTTCCGGATACCGATCTGGATTTGTCGGTCTCAGTTATAATTCCTGCCACAGCATTTACTAATGACGATGGTGACAGCATAACCCAATTTGGCGGGATTGGACTTAACAGCTTTAACAATCTTTATATCAACGGAATCGTTCAACCAGGAAATTCATACAGTGTAAGTGCGAATAGGTTGTCTTTTTCGTCCCAAAACGGTGTGATCTTTGCAGGGACACCTATTACTATCGAGATAATTATAATAACAACCAATATCATAAATGGTTAAAATTGGTTTAATTTACCGGTTCCTTTGCCTTCACTACTCCCAAACCTACCACATATACTATGTTAGGTAGGAGGTGAGAAACATGCCACTTGTGACACCCTTTCAGAACAGTTTGAGATTTGCTGCAACCATTGGTGATGGAACCGGGACTGGAGCAACGTTTGCGATTGCTGCGACAGCTTTTACAAATGACGCGGGTGTAGCTGCAACGGCATTTCCAGGCACGTTCAACTATTACAATCTTTATATTAATGGCCTTATGCAAACAGCAGATACATCCTCGGCTACCACGACTACAATTACAATTCCCGGTGGAGATGCATTAAATGCAGGGACTCCAATTGTCGTACAATTTGTAGTGTCTTAATGACGATGTAATCATGCTGTAACGTTATCTTGTGCGACTTCTATCTGAGATAGAAGTCGTTCTTTTTGTACAAGACTCTCGTCGACATAACAGTATTCATTCATGCATTAATGTGCAAAAATGGTTACCCAAGGATGTTGCCCAACTACCGGATAACCTCTGAGGAAATGATCCTTCCGTTTGATTCCAATCCTCACTCTCACTTGTTAAAATTTAGGTACATAAACTATGGTCAGGTTGGCGGTGAAGATAGAATGCAACGTATTCAGGTACATCCCGATGTGTTGGACGAGAAGGCTCGATTGGTCCAGCAGAAGAAACAGGAACTGGAGCGAATGGTCTGGGAACTGGAGAAATCCATCTATATGTTGCAATCCGATTGGTCGGGTGTGACCGGAGAGCGTTTCTTCTGGGATTTTATGCAGGCAAAAGAAGTGTTCCCAACTACACTCGGACTGTTGGACAAGATCCAGAATGAGTTTACGTTTATCGCAAAGAACTTCAGAACAACGGACGGCTCAGGCCAGGTGGCGTTGTACATTCCAGAAGAGCTGAAGCGCAATTTCGCTGTAGGGCTGCTTGATAAATCCATAGGAGAAACAATAACGGGAATGGGCCAGACGGCAGAAGCTTTCTTCCATAACCCGTTCAGTACAATAGGCAGTGTGGCATATGCCATGACCGTCGGCAAAGTTGTAGATGTTGGGCGGGGCATTCAATTTGCATGGGATGCTGCCTGGGGCACGGGAACGGCGAGGTCGGATATAGAGCAATTCGTAGAAGACCAGAAGAAGCAAATTGATGAGAATGGAGCAGGATATTACGGTGGAGCGATGACAGGTCAGGCTCTGGCGTATGTATTGTTTGGGAAAGCTTTTCGTTCGATGGATGACAAGCATACCGATCTGGGTGGGTCGGGGGGAGGTAAGAAGGAGCACGGGGAGAATGGCTCACATAATAAAGAATTTACGTTTATTACAGACCCCGGAGAAATGAAGAAATATATTACGCCTCCTAAAGATGGATTTCAGGCGTATCTTGAAAGAAATTATATTGAAATTAGAACAAAAGGAATTGAAGATGTACCTATTGTTGCTAAAAATACAGGACTGACAGAAGAACAAGTTACTAACATGAAAAGACATCTATTCTTGAGCACTTATAATTTGTCCATAGAAGGTAAACCGTATAAAGAAAACTACTTTCAAGCCGACGGGGATATAGCATATGCTTGGAAGAAAGCTCAAAACGGTGATCTTAATGAAGCTGAGAAGGATTGGTTTAAAACATTAGCGAATCATGAATTAAGAGAAAAAGAGTTAATGAGTGAAGGAATGCCCCTGAGGGATCGGTCGACTTGGAGCGCGGAATTAGAGACATTTAAAATAGATACAGAGAAAAATGCTCATGATAAAGCTGCTGTAACAGCTCCCAATCCCCCGCCTTTTCCAGGTTACGATCCTAGTAAGGATTTTGGTAAGTACTACGATGATAAGATTGATTACTAAATGTTGAGGTGAAACAGAATGTCATTGAAAAATGCAGTATCCAAACTAAATAATATAAATTGGGCCTTAGTAGGTACTGTTATCTCTGAGGAGGATACTAAACTCGGATATGAATTTCTCAGAAGAATGGCTCAATTTTATAAAGCGGAGCAGCTGAAGCCTATGCCACCTGCATTTACAAATGTGGCGAAACTGCTAGGAGATCAAGAAGAGGAATTAGATATTTCAGCTTATTGTAGTTCGGAGGCTGTTGCGTATTTGAATCAAAACTCATATGTGAAAAGAATATTTGAATATTATCTACAGTTGGCGAAGTACGCAGAGAATACTCCGAGCATCAGCCAGTATCTAGACATATATGAACCGTTAATTATACTTTTTGAACGGGGGGGCTCTTTTACCATCAAACCACTCTCTCTAGAAATTACACAAGTCTCACATTTTCCATTAAACAATTGGTATGAAAAATTTGTTGAGAAAGATCCGATTGATATTTAATAATCTGTAGATCATTAGGTTAATATTTCGCAAAATCGTATTCATAGAAAAGCACTTCTACCAAACCAAACGTAGAGGTGCTTTTTCCTATGAAATCAAACAACTAATGAAATCTCCCACAGATTGGTCGATAATATAGAAGAAACATTTATATACATAGAGAACTATCCACAACCATCCTATACCCACACGAGGTACATTCATGAAACAAGGCATATATGAACAGCTTATTAACACGATCACCAGACAGGAGATTTCGGCACTGGACCCGGATGTGTATAACATTGGGACCGAGAAGCTGGATGCAGAGGAAGCACGTAAATTGCTGTCCACGTATTTGGCGGCGGTGACCCGGCGAGCGCTCAAGATTGTGCGGGAACAGACGGAAGATAAGACGGCAGTGTTGGCGCAGATCCGAACGTGTAATGAGATTATTGCTACTCTCAAAGGCACACTGGGGGAAGAAGAGTACAACGAATTGCAACTGGATGAGCAGGGGGAAGTGTTGACCCATGTGTATTCCAAGTTGAACAGCATTCGTGCGGTCCGGGATACCCGAATCGTTCGTCCAGATACGCCGATCTCCCAAAGCTCTTTATTCACAGGTGCAAAGTCCGAACCGAGTATGTTATTGGAGTTGCAGAAGGAGATCGTGACCGCCGATCGGATCGATTGGCTAGTTTCATTTATCAAATTCAGCGGGCTTCGCTTGCTTCTGGAACAGCTTCAACAATTCACAGCGGGCGGTGGGAAGCTGCGGATCATCACGACCACCTATATGGAAGCAACCGACCTCAAAGCTATTACTGAACTTAGCAAATTACCTAACACAGAGATCCAGATTTCGTATGATACCAAAGTGACACGGCTGCACGCCAAAACGTACATTTTCCACCGTGATACTGGATTCACTACCGCCTATGTCGGCTCCTCCAACCTGTCCAATCCGGCGCTGACCAGTGGCATGGAGTGGAATCTCAAGGTGACGGAGAAGGATTCACTCGATGTGCTGCGCAAGATTGAAGCGACCTTCGAGAGTTACTGGAATGACCGTGAATTTACGCGGTATGTAGCTGAGGATGAAGGCCAGGAGGCACAGTTGAAGGCGGCTCTGAATCGCAATAAAGATCGGTCTAACCACTTTCACCTGGAAATCCAGCCTTACGATTACCAAAAGGAAGTGTTGGAACAGCTTCACGCCGAGCGTACGCTGTACGGACGAAACCGCAACCTGATCGTCGCCGCCACAGGCGTTGGCAAAACGGTCATCTCTGCCTTCGATTACAAGCGATTCCGGGCAAGCCATGCGGGAGCCAAGCTTCTTTTTGTCGCCCATCGGGAAGAAATCTTGAAGCAAAGCCGGGACACGTTCCGGTATATCCTGAAGGATATGAACTTTGGTGAGCTGCATGTCGGGAATCACCGAGCAGAGGCGCTGGATCACCTGTTTGTTAGTATTCAGAGTCTTAACTCCATGAAGCTGACGGAGATCACCAGCGAAGATTGTTACGATTACATCATTGTGGATGAATTCCACCATGCCGCAGCGCCTTCGTACCAGAAACTATTGTCCCACTACGAACCGAAGATTTTGCTAGGACTTACTGCAACACCAGAACGGATGGATGGCAAAGACATTACCGCCTACTTCGATCATACGATTGCCGCCGAGATCCGTCTAACCGATGCCATTGACCGGAAGCTACTGAGTCCTTTTCAATATTTTGGCGTCACCGATACTGTCGATCTATCTCAGGTGAAGTGGTCGCGTAAAGGCTACGATCTGAACGAACTGGAGAAGCTCTATACCCATAACAAAATCCGTGCCAACCAGATCATCCAAAGTCTGAACAAATACGTAACCGATCTGGACGATGTGAAGGGGCTTGGGTTCTGCGTAGGGGTGGATCATGCGATGTATATGGCAAAAATATTTAACGACGCCGGTATTCCATCCATAGCCCTGCATGGCGGGTCGAGCGAACAGGAACGTCATTCTGCGAAAGGACAGCTGGTGAACGGGGAACTGCGCATGATCTTTGTCGTGGATCTGTACAATGAGGGCGTGGATATCCCTGAGGTGAACACCATCCTGTTCTTGCGTCCTACTGAAAGTCTGACCGTATTCCTGCAACAGTTAGGACGTGGACTACGGATGGCGGAAGGCAAAGAGTGCCTGACCGTGCTCGACTTCATCGGACAAGCCCATCAGGAGTACAGATTCCAAGATAAATTCCGCGCCCTGATTGGCGCTACCAGACATTCCATCTCGTACTACGTCGAGAAAGGCTTTTCGAACCTACCTCGCGGCACGTTCATTCAATTGGAAAAACAAGCGAAGGAATACATCATGCGTAACCTCAAGCAAATGAGTCGTAATCGCAGAGCGTTGATCCAGAAGCTGCAAACGTTCCAGCAAGACACCGGACTGCCGCTGACCTTGGCTCATTTTGTAGAGCATCACGGGATGACACTAGTTGAATTGTATGGTGGACGTACGGGGAAAAGGTATTTCCGGGGTATGCTGGCCGAAGCCGGACTGACAGAGCCAATCGAGAGTGAGCAAGATGAGTACATCCGCAGACTGCCATCTGTGCTGACGATCAACTCCCGAAGCTGGCTGACGTTCCTGATTAACTACATTGAAAAAGGCGATGAACCGACCAACACTGATGAACAGCGCATGTTGATTATGTTCTATTACACTTTCCACCGGGCCGCGCCTGAGAAACTGGGGTTGAGCAGCATCGAAGAGGGTGTGCAGCGTGTGTTGTCTTGTGAAGCATTCCGAGCAGAGCTTGTGGATATTTTCCAATATAATCGGGCTCATCTGCGATTTGTGGATAAAAGCAATTCGTTCCCGTACACTTGTCCACTGGATATCCACTGTATGTACTCCATGGACCAAGTGCTTGCCGCCTTCGGTTATTGGAATGCCCAGCAATCGCCCGCCTTCCGTGAAGGCGTAAAGTATTTTGCCGATGAGCAGACCGATATTTTCTTCATTACACTGAACAAATCGGACAAAGACTTTTCACCCTCCACGCAGTACGAGGACTATGCGATTAACGAGCGGCTATTCCATTGGCAGACACAGAGCCGGGTGTCGGAGCATACAGCTACTGCGCAACGGTACATCCATCATCGAGAGACGGGGAACCGGATTGTACTGTTCGTGCGGGAGTATAAGGAGGAGCATGGCTATACATCTCCATTTGTGTTCCTGGGCGAAGCGGATTATGTGAATCATGAGGGGAACAAACCGATGAGCTTCGTGTGGCGGTTACGGGAAGAGATGCCTGCGAAGATGGTGGCGGTGGCGAATAAGTGTATTGTTTGACAGAGCAACGTGAGGAACCTGCTGTGAAAAGCAGGTTTTATTATTCAAAATTGTAATTAATGGTGGAAATGTGAGGATTTATGTTGGATAATGATTCTATAAGCCTAGTTCTCATTCGATAGTCTGATCTATTAGAACTACGTGTGAATAGAGATAAATAAGGAAGGTGATAAAGACATGGAAAGTGATGAAGTACATACCTCAAGTAAGAAAAGTGGAAATTATAAATTTTGGATCGTAATGGGATTTATATTGATTTTGCTTGCCGTGACAAACCCAAGCAAAGAAGATTTTGTTGAGTGGGTCGTAAACTCTTCAATAGAAGAGTCAGATAATGAATGGGTCAGTGCAGGGATCAATTTGTTTGGGAGTCCAGTGATAAATGGCGTTACTACGCAACAAGATCTAATATTTGTTTCTATTTTTAAAATGGAGCTTGGAACAGAAAAAACTTCTACATTGGGTTTCGGAAGACGCTTTTTCATTAGACTTCCTTAATTCTAGAAATAAGGAAATATTGCTATACAGCTATTTGGATAGGAGAATAATACGATGAAGTATTTAATATTCATAATGTTGATCATTGTAATTACAGGCTGTGATTCTAGTAACGATCTGACTAACAAAGTAAATACTATAACTACTGAATCAAGTACATATGAGAGTGTTAAAAATGAGAACATCAATGTGGAGTGGACCACATATCTTAACAGCAGATTCGGCTTCAGTATTAGTTATCCTGGTGATTGGATAGCAGGAGAGGAATCAGATAATGGGGATGGAAAGCAGCTATATGTGGGCAACCCGGATATTGATATTCGAGTATATGGTAGTCATGTTTTCGAAGGTATAGAAGATTCAGTATCAGAATCGATGAAATATCAAAGTTTAAAACTCGATAGCGGGGTAAAGGCAGATATGTGGGTTGGTTATGAGGATGGGATGGTTTTACTGGAGTTATCCTGGATGTCTGATGATGAAATTGAGTACAACTCCTACGTTAAAGTATCAAAAGATTTTTTTGATGAAAACGAAAAAACTATACTTCGTATTGCTAAAAGTATGAAAGCCATTTAAAAGGTAAATCGGTTATATTTTATAAGTTCTAAGGAGAATAAGTGAATGAATGAGATTATATGGCTCGTTATTGGTGTTGTTACATTATCAGTTGTTGCTGGACTATTACAGCCTTCTAAAAAGAAAAAAAAAAAGTCCAAACCACGGAAGAAACAGACTACTAAAAAAACTGTGAGTAGCGGATTTAATCGTGCCTCCTCTACGTGCAGATCTGACGAAATAATTCTAACTCTATCATTAGATAAAATGACGGGAGCAGAGTTCGAACGTTTACTTACGCTCTATTTTAGAGACAACGGTTATACTGTAAAAGAAGTAGGCGTTGGGGGTAAAGATGGAGGAGTAGATCTGGTTATTACAGATAAGCGCGGTGAAAAAACAGCTGTTCAAGCCAAGTGTTATGCTGATCATAATAAGGTGC
This sequence comes from Paenibacillus sp. FSL K6-4396, assembly GCF_038002525.1. Taxonomy (NCBI): domain Bacteria; kingdom Bacillati; phylum Bacillota; class Bacilli; order Caryophanales; family Paenibacillaceae; genus Paenibacillus; species Paenibacillus sp. FSL K6-4396. Next base: position 1,108,489 of record NZ_JBBOCR010000001.1, read on the forward strand.
AAGTAATGACTGTTCGTGAGCTGGTAGGTGCGAAAAGGAATCATGACTGTATTTTGTCTCTGATCGTGACGACATCTGATCTTACGGGTCCAGCAAGAAAAGAAGCCGATCAATTCAAAGTGGATTATTGGCACGGTGGTTTAGTAGACAGCAAGCTACGCAGTTGGGGGAGATGGAAGCCTTCCAATAGAAAAGTAAAAACTACTACGACCAAGAAAGAGCAATCTATATCTAAAACCGTATCTAATATCAAGTGCAGTTGTGGTGCTGCAATGGTTAAACGTAAGAATAAAGCTGGGGCGGAATTTTGGGGATGTAGCAGCTACCCTACCTGTAGAAAAACGAAAGCTATCTGAGTGACCTCACTAAAATGACGGAGAAAACAAAGGCAAAGCAGCTTGTAAGCTGCCTTGCCTTTGTTTTTATATGTTCAAGATCACTTTAATATTTCCCGTATCACATTTTTGGTTAGTTGAATGCTCTCTGGGGAAGCATCTCTCAGCATGGCTACAATCTCCTGTATAACTACTTCTGACTCTGTGAAGTGAATGTCTTCATCAACATAAGCGAAGAGCTGTATTAAATTTACTTCAAGTGACACAGCGATCTTTGCCAAGTTCACCAAAGAAACATTCTTTTCTCCACGTTCAATCTGTCCTATGTATGAAAAATGAAATCCACCTTTTTCTCCGAGGGATTCCTGTGAATACCCTCTTTCTTTGCGTAATGCGCGAATTCTGGCTCCGACCAGCTTCAAAACTTCTCTGTCTTCGTTCATGGTATTCACCTCTCTATGTTCAAAAGTGTAGACAAGTTTCCTCAAGGTAAACACCAAACGAAGAATATAAATAATTTATTTGATTACTATAGGTATCATTTTATTGTATAATACTGGTATTAACTCTTTGGAGGGATGACAATGGCAAGAAATTGGTCCATACCCGAAGCACATTGTAATCACCAAGTAGATTTTACCCCACGTTTACAAGACCATGATATCTCCACACAACCTAGATCCAAACGAACTCCTGCTTACCACATGCTACATACTACAATATTGGACTATCACCAACATGCTAAGTATCATCTCAAACTTGCCACCATCATGCGTAATCACAATCAGTTCAAAGCCTGCCTGATTCTCTGCGATTGGGCTCTAGCCTCCATGAGTAAGGCGCTTTATATCCATAAGTATCATTCAGTTCATCCACCCAAGGAACTCACCATGAACGAAATCTTGCCTCTAGTGTATACGGACACTGAATCCGAATTGGATATCGCTTTGTTCATCGGTACGATGCAACATATGTCATCCCTAGCAGATTACCCGAACGACCAGCCACTAGAACTAGACAACATCGAAAAGCTTCTTCAACGAACAGAAGAGATATTGGACGAGTTAGCCACTCGATTGAAGGATGATTCATCAGGGTAAGATGTTTTTTTAATTGATCATTTAGGTTAAATGTTTGATTTATCTGTGTTAGTAGGTGTACATTTTGAAAAGAGTAATTGCTATCGCGTTTTTCATATTATCTATAATGGAATTGGTTACATTAATCCTAATTGGTAAAAGCTTGATGACCGGGTACATGGAACCGAGTACATTTAGCGGGATAATTTCATTCCCACTAGGCGCTACGTACCTCTCGATCTGGATGTTCTTTTCACGGCAAGAGTTTACCGGAGGGCGAGTCGCGACACAGATTAGTTTTACAGCGGCATTGTTGACTTTGTGCCCGTTGGTGTGTTTGTTAATTATTTTCTATTAAATCAAGAGATTAAGAAGATTTCCTTTGAATTAGGACCTATGAAGTACGTTGTTGGAAATATTGTTATGGTGGGAAATGAAAAATCAGGATGTTAGAAGGATATATATACATCAAGCTTCTGCTAACATGGTAAAATCCTATTTCAAACGCGGAGAATGATATGAGTACAATTAAAGTGACACCAGAGCAACTGCTGCATGTATCCAGACAGATCGAGCAGGGCAGGCAGCAGTTGGAGGGTATACGTAATGACCTGACCGCACGGATCGGATTCATCCAGTCTCAGTGGGCGGGAGCAACGCAGGAACAGTTTTTCTATGATTTTCAGCAGTCACGTTCAGTACTTGATCGAGCACTGGAAAGTATGGTTAAGTCATCCCAAGATCTGTTCGCGATTGCCGAGAGATTCGAACAAGCAGATCAGGAACAGGTGAGCTTGGGAGCCGTTGCTGGGCAGATTGCTGCCCACACAATGATGAATCATAATATAGGTAACACAGAAGAACAAAGACGAATGGTATATAATCCTTTGTTTGGAGTTAACATGCCCGCAAGTGAAGCGGAGGATGGTATGCCAGGGCAAAAGGAGTTTGTTAAGTATTGGGAACAGGGTGGCACCTATGAAGAAATGAGAGCTGGACCGAAGCAACCGGAGTCTGGTGGTGGAGATATATATGATGAACAGATCAGCGCATTTAAGGAAAATCATCATCCCGTAACTGGAGATTCCATACCAGCATGGCAAGCAGCAGTTTCTATAGGAGGTTTACAGACTGCTAAGCTCGTGTTGGCTTTTACAGGAACGTATAATAAGGGGTATAAGGTTCCGAAAGAAGGATTAGGATTACCGAAAGACAGAAAAGTAACGCCTAATCACCTTCAAAGCAAAATATTGCACGATAACCCAATGGTCAGCAAAACGAACAAAGGTTTAGAAGTGGAGTATGCTAACCAAGCTGGAAACAAAATCGTTTGGGTAGAGCACAATCCCAAAAATATTACCAATGCTATAGAAGCTGCAAAACATAGCCGAGACACAGGGAAAGTTGTTGAAGGAAAAGTTGGTGAATTTGTAGATCGGCATGTCGGGGTAACTGGATTTGGGGTGGAAATTAAAAATGCAGATAATAAATTAAGAGTTACGGATTTGGATGTTGTAACGAACTCACAAATTATTGAAGTGAAAAAGTCAGCGGGAGCAGTGAAAACAGACCAAATAGATAGATTAGTGGATACAAATAATAAAGAGTTTTTCAATTACAAGAAGAAGGAAGTTATTTTATATATAGACGCGCCACTAGAAAATACGGGTCGAATTGCATCTGAGAAAATCGAATATATAAAGAGTAAGGGTGTCAAAGTGGTTAACTCGTTAGAAGAATTAAGGGAGGTACTGAAGTAATGGCATCTGCTTTTGTTTTAGTAGAAGAAAATAGTAATATTCCCATTGCGCGTTTGATCCAGGATATACAAGAAGCTTGTCTGGAAGCAAAATTAACTTTAGTTTTTGGAGTTGAAAATACGGATTCAGAACTGAACATGAAACATTGCTCCTTGGGAATTACTCATTCAGACAAAGAAGAGTTGGGCCATAGTGAGCAAAAGAATAACATCAGAGTCGATGTATATGATGAACCTGTTCAATATCAATATAGAGAATTGGAATGGAGAGATGATGGGAGAGTATATTTTAACACGCTGATTTTAGATGAAGTTTATCAAAATGAAGAGGTTACTCTAACCTTTCTATATCATTTTCTTATGAGACAGCCACAGATGGTTATATGGATCGAGGAAGACTGGATATATACCTTATCTGATCTGGAGAAAATTCTGAAAACTACAATTCATTCCGAATGGTGTTATGTGAATCCCGATTCGATTTGAGTAATTATGAGACATAAAATCAACAGCCCATGATTCGTACTCTCAAGTGAGGTGGGTATCGTGTCAAAAAGTATTTATCTAAAAAGCAAGGAAGAGGTGTCTGCACCGGAACTTATGGCGTATACCTTGGCCAAATTAGGTTCGTATGAATGGAATAGAACAGAGATGTATAATTCGAATCGGATATATGAGAATCCTGCGGGTTTCTATTTTAGATTCCATAACGCTGATCAGCTTTACGAGGAATTAAAGCATTGTATTCAGCACTTTAAGGGAAACCTTGAGTGGATGATCTATGTAAGTCCTTTAACCAAAAATCAAAATTATGTCATTGAGCCAGCAGATGTGCACCATGCTAAACAAACTGAGGCATATCAAGTGAATTTGGAACTTGAGGAAGTGCTTCAAGATTCATATAAAGAAATCTGTGAGCAAGCCATTCAAGACATTCCATTGTTATGTAATCATATTGAGCAATGGTTTGGGTTGGAACATAAGCAACTACATCCGCCTACAATACCGAATTAATGTGATATGAAGAATTACCTGATGTAAGAGGGTTTGTATTGTGCAAAGTTTAGAAATCATTTTAATTGATTTTAACAAAAATAATCTGGATCGATTCATTAAGAATGATTTGAACATTCAGGTGGATCAGGTCAAAAGTTCTCACTTTTATGATAACCGTAGTGAAAAGGATAATGAATTTCAGCAAATAGAGAGCCTTGAAGAGATTCTTTCTCCTAAGGGAACGGGGAATATATTATTGTCTCAGCTTAACCTAGGTCATGCCTTTAATGACGTGATGATTGTATTTTCATTCGATGAGGAATCTGGAGATATCGTTATGAATTTTCCTGAAGAGGAGTTGTTCAGCGGAGAAAATTCAGAGACAACGTTAAAAGCTCACAAGTTAATAGAGTATATTCTTGATATTAAGAACAAGTATGCAATTGAGAAGGTTAGAATCGGTCATGAACCAGCTATGGATGATGACACTTGCTTGGTCGAGATTGATATAGAAATGATGGATACGAATGTGATTGTCTCAAAACTGTTGGCTTAGAATCCTTCTGAACCAGAGTTTGATGCAGAAAAATTAGACATTACGAATTACCGAACGCCCATTTCAACTCGAATACGAGTAGTCATGGGCTATTTTTAACTCCTCATTCCAATCCAACCACTTTACAAAATCCACCCATCCCTCCCCATAGCAAATGGTATAATGGCAAAAAGGGAGATTCTGGCGCAAAGCTGGAAAACCTCCAAAGCAGAAAGGATGTTATACCACATGCCTACATACAACAAATTGGTGCGGGACAAGATTCCACATATTATCACAACCAGTGGGAAGGAGTGCCGCACACGCATTCTGGACCCAGAGGAATATAAGCAAGAACTAAGAACAAAGCTGCGAGAAGAATCAGATGAGTACATGAGTGCAGGAACCGATCAGGAAGCACTGGAAGAACTAGCCGACATGCTGGAGGTCATCCGGGCGCTGGCGGAGGTGCATGGAGCCAATGCGGCGCAACTGGATAAGCTACGGGCGGATAAGGCTGAGGCACGCGGTGGATTTCAGGAGAGAGTGTATCTGATCGATGTCGACGAAGCTTAACGTTAAACTCATTACAGATAACTTGGCAGACGAACTGATTGCCCGGATGCAGCATGCATCCGGGATTTATATTATGACGTCCTTTATTATGCAGTCTGGTGTGAAGCTGCTTGCTCCGCATTTGAAACGGGCAGCAGAACGTGGGGCAGAAGTGCGGATGCTCGCGGGAGACTATCTGTATATCACACAGCCCGAAGGTTTGCGGGCACTTTGTGAGGTTGATCCACGAATTGAGACACGGCTGTGGCGAAGTATGGGCACTTCTTTTCACCCGAAAGCGTATCTGTTCGATCATGACAACGGGGAGGGACTACTGATTGTCGGCTCGTCAAACTTTTCGTTCACGGCGCCGAGGACGGGATATGAATGGAATCTGGCGATGAATGCGGAGGCGGAGCCGTATACGTTCCAGTCGGCTTTGGATAAGTTCATGCAGAGCTTCTACCACGAGACAACCCTGCCGGTGAACCCGGATTCGATTGCGCTGTATGAAGAAGAGTACCGAAAGTATCACCAGAAGAACCCGGAGATGATCCAGCGCATCACGGAGATGGAAGAAGCGGAATTTGGCACAGGTCTACCTGAGGACAAAGAGGAAGAAGCCGCCGAGCTGTCGCTTGTGCCGATCCAGCCGCGTTTGGCGCAGTTGGATGCGCTTGAAGCACTCCATGGCACGATGGAGGAGCAGTACGACAAAGCGATGGTCGTCATGGCGACAGGGCTTGGCAAAACGTATCTGGCGGGTTTCTTCGCGCAGCGGTTCCAGCGGGTGTTGTTTGTGGCGCATCGGGAAGAGATTCTGTTCCAGGCGAAGAAGTCCTTTCAACGGATCATGCCGGATCGTACTCATGGGATTTACAACGGGCAGTATAAAGATGGAACGGCAGACTGTGTGTATGCTTCGATCTTTACGCTGAGTATGCAGAAGCACCGGGATGGTTTTGCGGTGGATGCATTTGATCTGATCGTGGTGGACGAATTCCATCATGCGGCGGCGAAGACATATATGTCGGTGATTGAGCATTTTCAGCCGAAGTTCCTTCTGGGCATTACGGCGACCCCAGATCGACTGGATGGCAAAGATGTGTATGCGCTCTGTGATGGGAATGTGGCGTACCAGATGCATTTTATCGAAGCGATCCGGCGAGGATGGCTGGCGCCATTTCAATATTACGGGGTATTCGACGATACGGACTACTCGCAGATTCGCTGGATCGGGACGAAGTATGATGAAGAACAGCTCATGGCTGTTCAGTTGCAAGAGGAGCATGTGGAGACCATCTGTGAAGCCTGGCGGCGGCACAAGCAGACGAGAACAATTGGCTTTTGCTCGTCGATCCGTCAGGCGGACTATTTGGCTGCGTATTTTCGCAGTCAAGACGTGAAGGTGCTCAGTCTGCATTCGCGCACATCGGAGATGTCGCGGGAGGAAGCCATTCGCCAGCTTGATGCGGGTGAGCTGGAGGTTGTGTTGACGGTGGATCTGTTTAATGAGGGGACAGATATTCCGCGTGTGGACACGCTACTCTTTGTGCGTCCAACGGAGTCACTCACCGTGTTCACCCAGCAGGTAGGGCGCGGCCTACGGCTGGCGGAAGGCAAATCACATTGTGTCATTATCGACCTGATCGGGAACTACCGAAATGCGGATGTGAAACTGAGTCTGCTGGATGTGCGTGGGGAGCTGGAAGGAACCGCGAAAGACCCGGATTCGGCTGTGCCGGAAGTTCCGGCTAACTGTGGAATTCATCTGGAGACGAAGGTAGTGAACCTGCTTCAGGAGCTAAGCCGCAAACGGCTGCCGCGCCGCGAGAAGCTGCATCAGGATTTTCTGGATGTGAAACGAGAGTTGGGGCGTATTCCGACGTATCTGGAGCTGCATCTGATAGGACGTTCGAAGAGTATCGGGTACCGGAACGAATTTGGCTCCTATGTTGGATTTCTCTATTGGGCGGAACTGCTGTCCCCTGCTGAGGGAGAGGTAGACGTTCGGCATGAGGCGTGGCTGCGTGATGTGGAGAAGACGGTCATGAACAAAAGCTACAAAATGATCGTGCTGCTGTACATGCTGGAGCGGGGCGAAGCGCACTGGATGGACCCAATCACCCCGAGTGAGATGGCAAGGTTTTTCCATACGTATCTGACGGAGAAGGAGTACCGGAAACGGAAGGACTTTTCGGACAAAGGTAAACTTGCGCTATGGGAATGGAATGAGAAGACGGCAACGGAGATTGAGAAGTTGATAATTGAAATGCCCATGTCCAAGTGGAGTGGGGCGAAGGGCAGCATGACACGATTCGAGGATGGACTGTTCTCGCTGAATGTGCAGGTGAAGGATGCCGAGGAACAGGCGGTGTTATATCGCTGGACGAAGGAGATTTGTCAGTATCGTTTGCATGCGTATTTTGAGCGGGGACAATAGAATAATGCAAGAAAAGGTACTTTGAATAAAATCACATTTAACATTATTAAAGAATATGCAAACGGTGTACGAGTTGGTAATATACCGAACCACAAAAATAAAGCAAAGAGAAGTGGAGAGGGCCAAGCATGGTTCCCTAAGGAGTGGACATCGGAAGATATCAAAAAGTCAGGTGAGCATATAGCAAATCTGCCTGAGAATAGAGTTAAAGGTGATAGCGAATGGATGTTTGGAAACTATAACGATGTTAGAGTGGGAGTGATCAACAACGATGGTCAGATTGGAACGATTACTCTAGATAATTCAAGACCACCGTGAGGAGAGTAAGACATGGTAGACTACAGTGAAAAAGTTATCTCATTAATAAAGAAGAGAAAAGATTTACACCCCGACGATCCTGCTATTCAAACGATATGGAATGAGATGGTAGACATTCTAAAAGAGAATGAGCAGAGTGCCATATCATTTCTAAATCAATGCGGAGAAGAAGATTTATATTGGCTGAGTGAGATATTTGAAGATCTATCTTCTGAATTTCAAAGTCGAGCATTTATAGATTGTCTTCTTCAATTGCAAAAGAAGTATCCTGATCTGGATATGGAGCAGGATATAGAATATGCGATTCAATCCATTGAGGAATAATAAAAAAATAAGCCTATTTCAACTCCTATAGGGAGTAGTCATGGGCTATTTTTATATCCTCAATCCAATCGACTACTTTACAAAATCAACCGATCCCTTCAGTTGAAAGTATCCAAGCCGTGAAATCTATAATTTTGTTCCTGAAGTTGCAGATCTTTATTTATTCTATCGCATTTCAGCATAATCAAAGTATTCTGATGAATCAGCAAATACTTTTTACATGTAGAGCTTATCGTAATCAAAGACAGAACGTTTTTTAGATGGATTAAGGTAAAGTATATGACATCTGGTTACGGGCTACCGCCGCTTTGCAGGCGCTTCTTCCAAGTATTTTTAACTTTCCTACGACTATACTTCTGACATAAATGATAATTAACAGAATTTCATGATGAATTACATAGTTTGGCGTGGACAATAAAAAAACATTATTGGTAATATTATGTACATATTCGTGCTTTAAATTCTTGCTGTTCGAATTTTCCGGATTATGAGATAACAACATTTGTAGTGGGAGGTTTTTTTATGAGAAGGACTTTTGTATTCATTCTGACTTCAATGTTGTTACTTGTGGCATGCTCAAACTCAGGTCATAATGAACTTCAAAGTTGGGCATTTGATGTCGTAACTTGGGAGAATGGGATTTACAAGGTGACAACTGAAACTGTTACTACAACTGATGTGGAAATCGAAATTGGAACAATTAAAAAATACTCTACAAATGAAAGTAATAAATTACCGAATCTGTTCTCCAACAAGTATAAAAAAGGGACAAAATTATTTAAAGTAAAAAATGTAGAGACAGACGATTATATTGCAGTAAAAGATAATGAGACTTACTATAGAGCAGTAAAGATGGATGGAATGAATACAGCGGCCAATTAAGGCCGCTGTATTCATTCCATCATTTTAATGTGTAGATTCCTCTATAAGTGTCAATTCAGAGATGATCTTAAGACTTTGTAAATTTATAAGCTGCTCATTAGTTCCCACTTTAAAAATACTCACATCCTCATTGATTGGAATATACCCATTGTCGCCAATTTTCTTTAAATAGAGAATTACACTATCATTTTCAACAAGAGGAGTTGTTCCATGATATTTGACTACAACATTTTTATCTTCACCACTCATTTGATAGAGTGTGACTTTTTGGTTGAGTAAAGCAGAATCACCCTTTAGAACTTTTTGGATGTTTATTTCGGACTTTTGCTTATAATCATAAAATTTCTCACCCGTTACAACTGTACCGTTTTGGGCTGTTACTTTTGCCTTAACAACCAGTTCCAGAGTGCATTACGATCCTAGAGGCCGTTATCGCACATGGCTGGCAAATTGATGAGTACCTTGAGAAGATACTTTCATACAATGAACCCTACACGCATTCTGGACCCGGAGGAATATAAGCAAGAACTAAGAACAAAGCTGCAAGAAGAATCGGAAGAATACATGAGTGCAGGAAGCGATCAGGAAGCACTAGAAGAACTAGCCGACATGCTGGAGGTCATCCGGGCGCTGGCGGAGGTGCATAGAGCGAATGCGGCACAGCTGGATAAGCTTCGGGCAGACAAAGCCGAGGCGCGTGGTGGATTTCAGGAGAGAGTGTATCTGATCGATGTCGACGAAGCTTAACGTTAAACTCATTACAGATAACTTGGCAGACAAACTGATTGCCCGGATGCAGTATGCATCCGGGATTTATATTATGACGTCCTTTATTATGCAGTCCGGGGTGAAACTGCTGGCCCCGCACTTAAAGCGGGCGGCTGAGCGTGGGGCAGAAGTGCGGATGCTCGCGGGAGACTATCTGTATATCACACAGCCCGAAGGTTTGCGGGCACTTTGTGAGGTTGATCCACGAATTGAGACACGGCTGTGGCGAAGTATGGACACGGATTGAGAAACTGATTATCGACATGCCGATGTCATGTGGAGTGGGGCGAAGGGCAGCATGACACGATTCGAGGATGGACTGTTCTCGCTGAATGTGCAGGTGAAGGATGCGGCGGACAAGGCGTTACTGTATCGTTGGACGAAGGAGATGTGTCAGTATCGGTTGCATGCGTATTTTGAGCGGGGAGAATGGTAATCTCTTGCGGTTAGATTAATTGAAGATGTTTTATAAACTATAAGTGGCAATGAAGCTGGTAGTATATAAGCTTTATTGCCACTTATAGTTTTTGTCGATTACTTGATTGAGATATTAGTTTTTAAATTCATAGATAGCCAGAATGATAATGGCAATTAGTGCTATAAGAAAGAAAATAAAAAGGGCAGTTAAAAGCCCGTAACCTAGTATAGAAGCTAACTTTGCAATTAATTTTTTCATGGAAAACAACCTTTCTATTATGAATTAAATTTACAAAATATCTTATATATGATAATATCATACATGTAAATAAATAACATATAGAGAAGGAGAAGTGAAATGAATAATTCTAGTAAGCTACTAAAACCAATACTTGCGTTCTCGTTACTGTCTGCAGCATTTATGCCTTATGCTATTTCTAGTAATACTACTTATGCAGATTCCCTCTCAGTCGAAGCATCAACTCCTATCACGAATGGGGTAAATAATGCCTGGACAGATGGTACTGTAAATAATGAACAATTGAAAGAAGAAGCAGATTTATCGACTTGGAATATAAGATATGACGATGAGGCAAAGACGGTCTTGAAGAGTATTAAAAGCAACAATATATCTGCTTTAAAAGCTCAGGCCCAACAAGAGGCTGAGGCCAAATTTTTGGAAGAAGTTCAACAATTCCAGTCTTCTACAAATGCCAATGATCAATTGAATTTTGCAGCGGCAGCAGAAAAAACAAAAGCACAGTATCGTTCTGATTTTAATTTGGTAGCGCTATCACTAGGCTCTTTCTCTTGCCCTTTTGCAGGACAAGCTCTTAGAAATTCGCTTCAGGATTCTCCTTCAGCACTCGATTATGCTGCAGGTAGCAGTCGTTCAAATGCATGGTCACTAACTTCAGCTTACACTACAGTTTCGATACCTATTGCCAAAGCGATTGATAATGCAAATGCTGCTGGGAAAACATTTGTTTCTGGTGATTCCAGTGTGGCTACAAGCGCTGGAAACGCGGGTTTGGATTTTTATCTAGCTCTCGGTAAAGTTACTGTTAGTTGGGCAGCTGAAAAAGTGAGTGGAAGCTGGAAAGTATATATTCATACGTATGATAAGTATGATTTTCAAGATAAGACTGTACCAAGCAGCTTCCCGAACAACATAATTACTATTGCAAACAATGAAGGCGCTAAAGCTCAAGCAGCCGGAGCAATTGTTCCTTATTTCATTCACATCTACACTCAACAGAATTACAAACCTTAATTTGGAATTGTTACTTATTAGTATATAACACTTTAAAAAGAGTTTAGTTTCCCATTTTTAACAAAAGATTGACTCTGAACTCTGGAGTCAATCTTTTTTGACTTATGGAGACCCAGGTGGTGAACCTGCTTCAGGGGCTAAGCCGCAAACGGCTATAAGATGATCTTGCTGCTGTACATGCTGGAGCGAGGTGAAGCCAACTGGATGGACCCGATCACACCGGGGGAGATGATAAGGTTCTTCCATACGTACCTGACGGAGAAAGAGTACCGGAAACGGAAAGACTTTTCGGACAAAGGTAAACTTGCGCTATGGGAATGGAATGAGAAGACGGCAACAGGGATTGAGAAACTGATTATCGCATGCCGATGTCTATGTGGAGCGGGGCGAAGAGCAGCATGAGGCGATTCGAAGAGACTATACTTCTTTACTCTCCACATAAACCATAATCGCTTGATACAAAAACCTCAAAAATCCTTGATCACCAAAATGATGAAAATAACCCGCATAGCGACGATCCGTCGTATAGGCCTCCGCAATACATCTCAGAATCTCAGCATCACAGACCATAAACTGCTCCAGACAACTCTTCCATTCACCCACTAATACTTGCACCTCACCAGAATCAGGAGATAGATCCTGATGCTTCGCCAACTCCCGAAATACCTGCTCCATATTAACCGAAAACTGCTGGTAGGCTTTTTCTTGCTCTTCCGCAGACAGTTGGTTCACATTGGCTTCAAATTCCTGATATTTCTCGGTGTCTCCATATACAAACTTCGCCTCGGATTCATATTGTTCTTGAATAGACAGAATGGAAGAGTCGTCAAACAGATGAAGATGAGAGATATCCGTTCCATCTACATACTCGTCCAACTGGTCGATGATGGTTTCGAGCTTTTGTTTGCGTTGAACCAGTGTACTGCGATGCTCTCTTAAAATATCTTTCTGTTCATCTTTGGAGAGCTGCATCATAGCTGCAATGTCTTTTAATGAGAAATTCATTTCTTTGAACAATAGAATCATCTGCAGTTTCCCGAGTGCCTCTTGATCGTAATACCGATAGCCATTGTCCTCGACTTTGCTAGGTTTCAAGAGATCCGTTTTATCGTAATAGTGTAATGCGCGTTTGGTGATGCCTGTGATCTGAATAATATCTTTAACGGTGAAATAGGGTGTCTTCATTCCAAAAGTCCTTTGTTTCAGCAAGGATGACACTTGCCGGAGTGATGGTTGCTTCAGTGATTGGTGTACCTGTTTTGTTCAGATAATATTGGATTAGGTGATAACCGCAGGCATAGCCAGCCGCATAGGGCATACCTACGGGCGTGAAGTTTTGCATTGTGGCAAGTTCATCGCCGTATAGATACGGATTAATCTGGTCAAAACCGGTGACATGCAGCTGATCTTTCATTTGCGGCTTGATTACGTTGTTCAAAGTCTCCATATCCGTTTTGGCTACCCAAGGGCCTAGCCACTCTGCTCCATACAGGGACGTCGCAAAGCTCTCAGCCAACCCCTCGCTAACAACCATTTCCCCAAGTGTAATCTGTGGATTCCACTGGATATATTGGTACCTCACATTATGATTGCATTCATGGGCTAACACGGATTGCATACGAGGTAGAGTATATCTATTCGGGATTAGGTTCGCAATAATGTAACCTGGGATTCCACCGTCTCCGCTGATACCTTCGTTCATGGTCAGTGAAGGGCTATTCTTATCACCCAATAAAATCGTATATAGATATTCGGAGACCGATAGCTCAATCCCGTGCTCTATAAAGGTGGATAGACTCGTATGAACAGCTTCATGACACTGTTGCCAAAATGCTTCAGACGAAATCGCTGCTAACGATTCGTTAATCTCAGATGTGATATCTGTGGGAGCGATGTTCAACAAATTATTCATCATGATCACGTCGAAGCCATTAGGCTCTTGAGATTGAAACGGGATCTGTTGAATGTTCCATTTGTTCATAAAAGGACTCATCATTCGCTCGCGGTATAACTCCAATTTTTCATCGGGTGCAGCCTGGATGATCTCCTCATAGATTTGATCTGAACGTAACGCGGTAATCTTCATACCTGATCTCTCCTTTTTATTCGCTTGAGATCATTATCAAGTATGACCTAACGTAACAGTCAAGCGTTGATGTTGCGCTGCTGGTTCTCTGAATGACTCTTCATCTTCATGGTAAATACCAGCGCAGACAGGATATAGATTAGGCTTAACAAGAGATAAGGGAGTTGCAGCGAGAATACACGATCGAACGTCGTTTCACTAACCCGCACCAATAATCCGCCGAGAAGCGTACCAATAGCACTAATGCCAAAGGACAGAAAGCGAAACACACTTCCAACCCGGCCGAGCATCTCATTAGGAACGGAACGCTGCAGGATGGAGGAACGGGTAACATTGTAGACGATGATGAAAAATGCAGCACAGAAATACAGGCCACCTACCAAGTACGCATTAGTAGTAAGACCAACCACACCGTAGATGATTCCCATGCACAGAATGGAGGAGATAATTAATTGTTTTGTACTCCATTTCTTGCGCATATATGCAACAGCCTGGCTTCCTACAATGCTGCCGATCGTTGCGATGGAGATGAGTATACCGAATGCAAAAGCATCCAACTGAAGCACGTCTCGTACAAAGAAGATCTGAGTAGACAGAATGATGGAATACATCAGCGTAATGGTGACAGACAGAATGGCTAATCCGCGGAGAAAACGATCATGATAGACATATTGAATACCGGACCACATCTCGCGTTTCCAATTATTCATCGGGCGAACTTCCTTCCTGGTTGTTTCGGTATCCCCCGGGTAAAAGTTTCCCTTCATACTGATTAAAAAGAGCAGAGCAATAACAGCCGTTACGGCGTCTATGGCAAAAGGAAAAACAATATGCAGGGTGATGATGAACCCTCCCAGCGCAACGCCCAGAATATCACTTGTGATTAACTGTCCAGCGGTGAACTGCCCATTCGCTTTCTCCAACTTACTCTCATCTACCAGTTGAGGGATGGCCGTCTGCACCGTACTGTCGAATACGACCCGGCTAAGCCCGATCCCGAACATGAACAGAGCCAGAATCGGAATGCTCACCCATCCTCCCCAGATACATAACGTCAGAGCAAGCAGAAGAATCATTCGTGTAAAACCAGCCCCAATCAGCATATGTTTGCGTGAGTACCGGTCGATGAGAACACCCACGGGCAGACTGAAGAGAAGCCATGGTAAACGAAGTGCCGTCATGGTGACAGAGGCATACAGCGTATCGCTTGTAAGTGTTGAAATGAGCCAGGGAACGGCAGCTAGCGTAAGTCCATCACCCAAAAATGTAAGCGAAAATGCACCGAATAGCTTGTTATAGTTCGACTTAATTTTCATCGTTCCCTCCACCAATAAGATGTAAAGCATAGCTATAATAAGATTGGGAAATAATGTGTTTTCACTTAATAACAATGTAAGTTATTGCAAAATGGATTTCAATCCTATTTTTACATTAAATAACTTCACAAAACGCTTACAAACTTTCAATTCTACCCTACCTTTTCCGCTGTGAAGCTGAGATAATGGGAGAGGAATAAAGCATGAAACAGATGCGATAACGATGTTCACCAACAGCCCAAAAATAAAAGCTGCACATCCATAGGAGGATTATTAATGACGACACAACCATTGAATCTGATCCAATCCACGGAGGGCCAAGCGTTACTTGCCCAAATGTATGGAGAATCACAAGTAGCGGAACAGACTGCACGTTACACGAAGTTGAACGCCACGTTCGAAGAGTACTTTGGCGCACAAGAAGGAAGCAAACTGTTCAGCGCGTCAGGACGCAGTGAGATTGGCGGCAATCACACAGATCATAACCATGGTAAAGTGCTGGCGGGCAGCATTACGCTGGATACGATTGCAGTGGCAGCACCAACTGCGGAGTCGGTTATTACCTTTTACTCAGAAGGGTATGACAAGAAATATGTAATCGATCTCACGGACCTCACGCCAAATACGGAGGACGATGGCACAACAGCATTGATTCGCGGTATGGCTGCGGGATTTGGGGAATTCGGATATAAGGTAGGCGGCTTCCAGGCGTACCTCTCAAGTAACGTGTTCTCGGCATCTGGGGTGAGTTCCTCGGCGTCATTCGAGATGCTGATCTGTACGATTTTGAATCACTTCTATAATGATGGAACAATGGATGTTGTGACTTTGGCCAAAATCGGTCAGTATGCAGAGAACCATTATTGGAATAAACCTTCCGGTCTGCTGGATCAGATGGCTTGTGCGTATGGCGGACTGATTGCCATTGATTTTGAAAATCCTGCACAGCCAGTTATCGAGCCAGTTCAGTGGGATTTCCAACAGAATGGTTATTCATTGGTTATTGTGAATACAGGTGGCAACCACGCCGATCTGACGGAAGATTACGCGGCTGTGCCCAATGAGATGAGAGCGATTGCTCAGGCGCTGGGCAGTGAGTATGTTCGGGAAATTACGGCAGACGCAATCTACGCCAATCTCAAGAAGGTTCGTGAAGCGGCTGGGGATCGTGCCGTGCTGCGCGCGCTTCATTTCCTGGAGGAAAATAATCGTGTCGATGGTGAGGTTCAGGCGTTGCGAGATGGACGTTTTGCTGATTTCCTGAAACTGATTACCGCATCCGGTAACTCGTCATGGAAGTGGCTGCAGAATGTATATCAGAGTGGTGCTGTGAAGGAGCAAGAGATTGGCATCGCGCTGGCACTGACCGAGAATTATCTGCAAAACCTGGGTGACGGCGCTTGTCGTATTCATGGTGGTGGATTCGCAGGGGTTATTCTTACAATTCTTCCAAACGAAAAAGTGGAAGAGTATATGTCCTGGATGCACGACATGTTGGACACGCCAATTATTGTTGTTAATGTGCGTGCACAGGGTGCAGTATGTCTGAATGCATTAATCGCTAACGCAGGCTAAAAGCACTCAGATAAATAGTTCTAACATGATTCTACGAAGTCCGGGCTAAGCTCGGGCTTTTTGGCCTGTTCATTTTTTGAAAAACTTCAAACTTTTAAGGTCTGTAATGTGTTATTTAAGTAGTGGTTTAGTTAGGTTGGTAGTGACTAGAATACAGGCGTATTGATGATGGTTCGATTAGGTGAGAGGCTGTATCTCAATAATGTTCTCATGGGAGGAAGGATCAGATGATTACACCTACAGTGGCTGCGCAGGAAGAGACTCAATTATACGAGGAGTTGCGGCGTGCGATCGATGAATTCGAAGAGGGTGAGCAGCGGAAAATCGTTCTCAATCGGATGATTAAACAGCTAAGGTTCGCCAAGTGGCGCAAAGATCGAATGCGTAAGATCGATGCATACTGCCAAAGAATCAAGCCCGCGACACTTTGGATCATATTAGCTACAGGAGCACTTGCGCCGGTTTTGTTATTTAGCATGTTCATCTGGGTGTCGTTGTGGGTGGAATGAAGCTCTAGCGAAGGGTTATAACATTATGATATTAATAAAAAGAACCGCTAATCATCGGATAGTAACATTCCGACTATAACGATTCTCTGAACTATTTTAGATTAGTGGGACATTTGTTTAGATTTACTGTCTAAAGATTGCACTTGTCCCTGGATATACTGGTGGTAATCACGGAAGCTGCTGATGTGATGTAAAGAATCGGAATTTTCAGACTGGATCTTAATTTTACCGTCCTGAGGCAATTTTTTCATCTCAGCAATGACCGATTTGGAACCTTGGATATCACCTGACATCTCCTGAATTCGCTGTAATAATACGGGATGTCCTTCATGCTGGAGCATTTCAGCGAGCGGTCTCATCTCCTCCAGCTTTTGGCTCGACCGTTCAAGCATGGTCATCACTTTGCCTCCATCTGTACTTGCACTAAGCGAAACCATCCGGTGGATATGATCTTTCTCCATACGCTCAAGCGCCTCAAGATGGGAAGCTTCCAGTCGTTTGGGATCGCTCCAACTCTCCGAGCGAACGGTGTCATTCTGTTGCTGGGAAGCATTATTCGCAGTGCCATTACCACAGCCCCATAACAGAGTTGAGCAGGTTAACACGGCTCCAACGGCGATGATACTTTTTAACCTCATGCTGTCACTCCTTCGATAATTTTCCTGAAGGTAGTATGAGCTATAATATCCAAAATCATGCTTCTTCTCTTCATTTCATTCTCAGTATGTAATTGAATAACCTTTTAAAATCGAGAGTACATATCTTCGCAAATTTTTGTAGCCTGTATTTTCACGTGAAATTGCAACGGTAAGTAGCGAGGTGAAAAATAATGAATCTTTATACTAATAACATCTGGCGCTGGACCATCAACCTTCTTTATCCTGCCATCATCTTTGTCTTTCAGAGCTGGGGACCAATATTGGATTCTTGGACAGGTCCCATTTTGTTTGTCGCGCTGTTCTGCTTTCTATGGAGTGATGTAAAAGACATGTTCCTCTCAACGGGACTGACATGGTTTATTGCCATCCCGTGTTGGTGGTATTGGATTGAGCGCCCGGAACCATCATTCGGTGCGGAGAATTTTGCCGCACATTTGTGGTTAATTGTACTGATGTATATTGTCTTCGTGCTCATTCCTCAGACATTAATCCTGACTACTCGGTTGCGGGTAATGGATTATTATAAGAAGGATGGTGAGAAGTGAAAGTTAATTGAGAGTAGGAGGACGTTGCGCGCTTTTTTTTATAAAATGAACGCATGGGAGAGAGTTCGATTTTCGAGCAAAGGTATAAGAAGTAAAGAAAGAAGTTTTTTGTACATCATGATTTTCACCTTAATATATGGTCTGACATTACTGATCTGGCCGTTGATCGCATTTGCCATGGGAATGTCGCTCGCTGCACCCACTCCTTCTGAGTATCAGGTTGCAAGTCGTCTGCAGGGAGACATACTAATGTCATACCCACTCTGTGTTATTGGGGCTTTGGTTTCGGGATGGGTTTCTTATCATGAGAAAAGATACATTTTTCCTTATTGGATCATGCAGTTGCCATTGTTATGGATCGTTGCATGGATGCTGGTAGATTACCTTGGGTCAGCACTATCTGACATACCATTTCTACGATAATTAATTGTTTATACAGATTCAAATGTAAGGAGATATTATTCTATGCCCAAGACACGCAACCGTAAACGGCTAACGTACGTGTTGTTCTTGTTCCTCGCTCTGTTTTTGATACGCTCTTGTGGTCCGCAGGACATCGATACCATCTTAAGTGAAAAAGGTATTTTCCCAGAACAGGTGAAGCTTATTACAACTTTTGAACCGCGAACACAAGTGGTTTTATATCAAGATCTCACTACGAATAACCTGACTCCTGCTTTGATCCAGCAAAAGATGTGGTTCTCCGAACTAACCAAAATAGGCGGTGGTCTGCATGATAATCCGGCCGAGCCGCTTTCTTCTCAGATATCAGGATACCAGAAGTCTAAAGGCAAAATGATCTATATTATATACGGTTATCTCTACGATGCTGACATTACCCAGATACATATTCGTTACGAACCAGATCGGGCATCTGCACAGTTGGAAGCGGCGATCGTTGAATCTTCTTCCGATCAATCTAGCCGCAGGTTGTGGTATGCGGTAACCCAGCAGCCGATTCATGAGATGATATGGGATATCAAAGGGTTGGACAACAAAGGTCACATCATCTATTCATCTCTCGATAGCGAGGCTTAGGAGGTAAAATATGAATTACCTAAAAAGGATCAACAAGCCTTACCTCATTTTCCTCATCTGGAACGTACTCATGATCGGTGCTGTACGTGGATTAACCTTCCAGCATGAGCCGGGTAGAGGGGTATCTGGTAACGGTAACCTGGGCCTTCTGGTGTTAGCTCCATCTCTTCTGACCTTTCTCATTCTCTGTATCTGGACGACAAATTTGTCCAAATGGTGGTTATATGATCAGCGTCAGCGCTGGGGAGGGAAGATACATGCCTGTGTACCCTTTGCAGCTCTCTTGCTGTGTGTGTTGTCTGTCGCTTGGGAGCTACACACCATCAATAACCTACGCCTCCAGCTCAATGGATTTACGAATGATCCGGATTCGGCCGTGTACCGTTTTGGTTGGCTGAACCAGTACACGAACACCTTGTTTTATAACGTTCCGATTCTACTGTTTGGTCTGTCATTCTCCATATTTATAAGCTGGCTGATGGAATGGAAACTTCGCAGTCCTAGGTCCACCTAATCCGAACTGCAAACGAAATATATCCTTCATCAACACAAACACCCCTCATCCGTCGTATCAGACGGGCAAGGGGTGTTTCGAGTCATATTACACTTTTCTTTTATATTTTCCTGTATACGGGATGGTGAGATGGATTTTCAGATCCTGGATCGAGTCTTCGGTAAGCATCATCTTGCTGCCATTGTTTGATAACTTACGCCAGAGCTTCGGATTTTTGCGATACAGTTTCTCCTGAAGGCCGTAAATATCCACACCACGCTCAAGGCCGTGACGATAGGTCTGCATAATCTGCTCCCGCAACTTCACTTCACTAATCTGGATCATCTCCTCATAAGAGGTGGGCACCAGATATTCATACAGGGCAGTTAGGTATTGGGCGTCAATATTAAACTTGACCTCTTCACCCTGAATGACAGGCTTGATTTTAATCTTTGGTAAACCTACACTGAGTGCCCCATAGATCGTTCCATCCTTCTGCACAAGCAAGGGAGCACGCCGCATGTCCTTGATCAGCCAGTGATAACCGGGAAGCTGACTGCGTGGAAGGTATTCAAAGTCAACGCCTGTCTTTTCGAAAAAGGCCCCCTCGATTAGAAATAAATCCTTTTTCTTCTCGTTCTCGGCCCATTGGGAATTGTTCAATGCAATACTGGGCAGATACGTCGTGGTAGCCGGATCATTATGCGTTGCAATGAGCTTGAAGCTAAGCACGGGCGGATACAACGATTCTTCCAGATAAGTCGGGAGCGGATTATGAAGAATGCTATCCAAGGGCGACATATTATAGATGGACGTTGCACTGAGAATTTTCTCCAGTGGTTCGCGGGTTCCGTAGACCCAGGTCGTATAACGGGATTCTGGGAACCGTCCCAGCATATCGAACACTTCTTTGATATGTTTGCTGGTGAGCACACCTTCCGCCATAACGATGGCTGTCACATGCCCCCAAGCCATGTGTAATTGAGCTGTACGAAACAGTTCGTTCAGCGCCAGACTCATGGTTTTCCCTTCGGCATGTCCGACCCATACAGGTGGCGTATCTGCACTTTTGGTTGAACTCTCACTTTTGGCGACACTGGCAAAATCCAGCGTTTGTACATACAGGTGATACATCCCGTCTTTGTAATCAATGCCAAAGGCTTTGGCGTAGTCCACCTGTTGGATCTCAAAGGCACTCCAGCATCCACTTGTCATCACGCACATCGATAGGCTTAACAGACCCAGCGTACATCTCCGCAACAAACGCTTCATCTTCCGTTTCCTTTCTTACGCGGTTCTTGAGTCTCAAGATAGACGGGTCTGCGTTTACCCAACCCTTTTGGCAGTTTGAATAATGAAGCTATCGCTTGTTTAAAATGAAGCGGTGTTAACGGCGTGAGATACGGAATGCCAAATGATTTGAGATCGGTCAGGTAGATGAGGAACAGAATCAACGACAGGATGAACCCAAAGATGCCGAGGGAAGCTCCCAGGACAAAACAAAGGAAGCGCAGGATCAGCACAGAACTGGTCATAACCTGATTCACAATGGTTGCTCCAGCTACGACGGTAACTGCGATGATGACAATCATGAGGGGAGAGACCATGCCGGCTCGAATGGCGGAATCCCCTATGATCAGACCTCCAACCACAGTTAATGTCTGGCCGATGGCACTTGGTAGACGTACCCCCGCCTCTCGGAACAGCTCCATGAGCAGCATAATGAGAAACATCTCCACTCCCGATTCCATTGGCAGTCCCATACGTCCTACCGATATCGTGGCAACCAGTGGGAAAGGAATCTGATCCATATGAAATGAAGTCAGCGCAATATAGAATCCGGGCAGGAACACGGTGATCATCAGGCCAAGAAAGCGCAGCATCCGCCCTACGTTGACAGCTAAGAAGGGAAAGCTGGCATCTTCCGGTGATTTGAGCAAAAGAAACAGATTGACTGGCCCAATAATGGCGCTGGGATTGCCGTCGACAATGAGGATAAAACGTCCGTTCAGGAGACATTCTGCAGCAAAGTCAGGCCTGCCCGTATAATGGGTGACGGGAAACAAAGTGATTTTCGAAGGTGACAGCAATTCTTCCAGTTCATTGGCGGTCAAGATTCGTTCGATCTCAATCTTACGCAACCGATCCTGGACGTCTTCGATCAGCTCCGGATTGGCGATATTTTTGATATACATCAATGCCACCTTGGTTGCAGAACGTGTACCGATCAGTTCGATATTGCAGGCAAGTTGGTTCGTACGCAGACGGGTGCGTATCAAGGCAACATTGACGGCAAGGGGTTCAATGAACCCATCTCTTGCCCCGCGGATCGAAACTTCGGTGGTCGATTCCTCCGGTGTTCGAGTAGGGATGTTAGATATATCAATACTCCACATGGCTTGAAGAGATGGTATACAGATTAGCATATGGCCTTCAAAAACACGGAGAGACATCAGTTCTGTTCCAAATGCCGGATCTTGCAGATCCATTCGGGTCCAATCCAGGCTGATGCATTTTTCAATGTCGGATGTACGGATAAAGTGTGTATCTTCATATGTTCGTTTGAGTTCCGGGAGAATAATATCGTAGATCGCTTCACTATCCACCATACCGCTGCAATAGGTCATAAGGAGTTGCATCGGAGGTTCTCCGAACATGTGACTATTGATGATGACATCATCAGATCCCGCAAAAAAGGTGTTCAGGTTATGCTCGTTCATTCGGAACGGTTCAACTTCACGATTATTCTTGGGCTGGGTTGAGATCGGCACGTTTGGGAGCCTCCTTGTCCTTTTTGTGGATTAATGCGGCAATGGTTAATATCACGGTAACGATTGAGACATAGGCCAGCATGACCGGGAACTGAATATGATCTACGTAATAGTCGACGTAATCAATGCGCCACCATTGCATCGCCATAAAGCTCATGATGACGGTGATGGTGAGAATCGCGATATATCGTTTCTTCGGTCTGCGGAAATTCAGCAGATCCACGATGAGATACATAGATATAGCGACCCTTGCGAAGGAACCACTAAGCCATTGATAGATGGACAAAAAATCAACGTGTTGCAGCAGCTTGCCGATATTCACAAGTTTCCATTGCTCATAGGGACTGTTTCGTTGTTTTGCTGCTTCTTCTGGACCAAACTCGACGATGGCTCCGATCGTGGGACCGATCGCCATACTGAGCATAAACACGCCGAGGATCAAAACATGCCACCAACGAATTTTGCCTTTGACTTCATGTTGGAACAACATAAGAATCCAGATTTCCATAAGCCCGGCAAGAGAGTAGATCATGCCCCGCCATACGGGACCCATGCCGTTCTCCATAATCGGGAACAATAGACTGTAGTCTTTGTATTTCATATTGGCGGACATTACAAAATAACCAAGTAAAATTACAAATGGCAGCAGCAGACTGGAAGTCATCGCAATGGAGCGTATGCCTTTAGCCGCTGCCCACGCGGCAACCAGTGCTCCGCCACCAGCCAGAACGTAAGGTGGCGTGAATTGAAGATATGTGGAGACGGTCCAGTTAGTTGTCTCATACAGCGTATGTGTGCCAAGCGTGAACAGTAGAATGGAAGCGGAGAT
Source organism: Paenibacillus sp. FSL K6-4396 (assembly GCF_038002525.1). Taxonomy (NCBI): domain Bacteria; kingdom Bacillati; phylum Bacillota; class Bacilli; order Caryophanales; family Paenibacillaceae; genus Paenibacillus; species Paenibacillus sp. FSL K6-4396. The sequence continues at coordinate 1,131,994 of NZ_JBBOCR010000001.1, forward strand.
CCGGAAGATCCAGGAAGGAATCGGCCCGAATTCTCGCGTAATCCAATCTGTTAATCGCTGTCCACGTACTCGCCGAATGATGATATACATCATACATAGAAACAGCATGAAAAAAGGTCCTGCCACCACGACAGACAACCATCCGTCTCTGCCGCCTGCTTCGAGAATAGCTGGAATGGACAAGACATGGCAGACCAGTCCGGCACTTAATAAAATGATGGAAAAGGACAACCAGATGGTAATTTGACCTTTCTCACGACTCATGGGAATCCTCCTTTCCAATGAAGGAAGTTTCCGTTAGGTTGTACAGCATACAGGAAGTTGATTCCTTTTTCAGATTTTTTCACAGAAAGTTGCAACCGATATGGACGGACTAAGCAGAAAGCTTTAACATACAGATATAGCAATGTCGAAGACAAGCACTGAGCGAAGCATAGAGAAATAGGGAGGAAACCTGCGATGACAAATACAACGAAGGCACCTGGAGAGACGAAAGTTGGCTTTATTGGTACAGGCGTGATGGGTAAAAGCATGGCTGGGCACATCCAGCAAGCGGGATATCCGCTGCATGTGTACACGCGAACTGCTGCCAAAGCGGAAGCATTGGTGAAGGAAGGTGCCGTATGGCATGACACACCAGGCAAACTGGCTGCCACGTGTGATGTCATCATCACAATGGTGGGGTATCCGAAGGATGTCGAGGAGATTTATCTCGGTGAGGATGGTCTCGTGACCAATGCCAAACCGGGTTCATATCTGATTGATATGACGACCTCAAGTCCGTTACTGGCTGCACGAATCTTTGAAGCTGCGGAAGCCAAAGGACTGCATGCACTGGACGCGCCTGTGTCGGGTGGTGATATCGGAGCGCAGAACGCGAAGCTGTCCATTATGGTTGGAGGTAGTTCGGAGGCCTTTGAAGCCGTGCGTCCGCTGTTTGAGCAGATGGGCACCAACATTGTGCTGCAAGGCAAGGCGGGAGCCGGGCAGCATACCAAAATGTGCAACCAGATTGCCATTGCCTCTGGCATGATGGGCGTGTGTGAAGCACTCGCCTATGCCAAGACGTCTGGTCTGGACGCGGAGACCGTGCTGAAGAGCATTGCTACCGGTGCAGCCGGAAGCTGGTCTCTCAGCAATCTCGGTCCGCGCATGATCGCAGGCGATTATGAGCCTGGATTCTATGTGAAACATTTTATCAAAGACATGGTAATTGCACTGGAGTCTGCAAAAGCGATGGGCATGAAAACGCCTGGTTTGGCTCTGGCTGAATCCCTGTATCAGGAAATAGCGAATAATGGTCTGGAAGAGAAGGGTACTCAGGTGCTCTACACCTATTATCTTCAGGCTTAACATCCAAGAGAACAGCAGCGTATTCTTTTTCTATTCAGGAAAGGGTTGCGCTGTTTTTTTCAATTTTGCGGTTTGTTTATGCGTCTAAAGTCACGGAATTGGTTAAATGTTCATATGTACTTTGCGTATTGGAGAGAATTTGATCGTTTTCCCTTTATTTTTACCCCGCTTTATCCGACATAAGTAATAGAAGTTTACATAATGAATGTGTCAAAGGATGTTATTCCTCCTGTAATGGTCACCCGTAACCCACACTATAATAGAACGGAGCTTGCCCATGTTCAAGAAAATCCTGTCTCTGTTCAAGACACAACCAGAGCTTGCGAACCAGATTACAGCCTCCACTTCAGCGTTACCATCGACGACAACCATTCCCCCGCGTATGGTCCGTAGTAAGCGCAAGAAAAAGGCGGAAGGGGATTGGACACGCCAGCCGGAGGAACCTAGTACAGCAGATCAGCTGATCGGTCTTCCAAGTCAATATAAAGTGCTGAACGACCTGCTCGTTACCAATCCGAAGTCACGCTCCGGTTATTCGCAGATTGATCATGTCGTAATCGGTCCTCGGGCAATCTTTGTGATCGAAACCCGAAATCTGACAACAGGTGAGATTCGCGGCGGAAGAAGAGAGGCCAATTGGTCAGTCAGCAGCAGTCGGGTCAAAATGTACAATCCGCTTATGCAGCATCGTGCACATGTGGAAGCCATCCATGCGCACCTCGGAGACTACAAAAGAGTACGTCTCGTCTCCATGGTGACCTTCACCAACCGTTGCCGCATCAGTGTTGATCCTGCTGTGAGGTATGTGAATTCGGATGAACTGATCATCTACGATCATGAATTGGTGGAAACGATTCAGCGCAAGACAGAACGACTTGAGAGTGAGGTTCCCGAAACCGTATTTCAAGAGAAGGATATTCAGGCGATCTACGCTCTGTTATCATCGGTCAATTCCACCGATCCTCAGATTCGGTCAGAGCATATGGAGAAGGCAAAAGGGATCAAATAATTACCCTTCACGAACACTGTTGTCCATACGGGCGGCAGTGTTTTTGTGTTGCGGTGGTAGTTAATGTACGAGTAGTAAAAGGCTTTAGACACAGGTATATCGTCGTATACAACCGATTTTTAACTTATGATAGAATGTAGAGCATGTCCAATTGTGTGAATCAAGCATGTTATATGAAAGGATATTTTTGTAAGCGGGTGTTCAAGTCTTGAAGCAGAGGTTAATGGTTCTCAGGAATATACATAGGATAGGGGAAGATTATACATGAAATGGAATTATACGATAAAGACGTTCACAGTTATGCTTGGTTTGGCAGCGATTCTGACAGCTTGTGGTGGCGGAGCGAAAGAGACGTCATCGCCGGAGTCTGCTTCCGGTACAGAAGTTGCTTCATCAGAAACAAGCAGCTCGAATGCTGCCGTAACAGAAACCGCAGCAACCGGTTCGAATGGGAGTGAGCAGACAGGTTCAGCTACAGAAGAGTCTTCTTCAGCCGACGACGGCAAGATTGGAAAGGACTCCACACTGGAAGAGTTGAAGCAGCAGTATGCGGATAAACTTGGTTATATCCGTATCCCTCTGAATGATTATCCGGTGCGTCGGGTCAGTGAGGAAGGTTCCAAAAATATTAATGTAGCCAACTACAGCGATGCCGTTGTGGACATGAATGCAGGGGTGCCAATTCATTCGGATTCGCAGCAGTTGATTGATGATGCCTTTCCTTTTTTTACAACCGTACAAGCACCTGACGAATCTTATATAACTTGGGGAGAAGCAACCAATCTGGAGCGTGCCATGGTGAAAACGCTGTTTATCGCGCGTGAAGGGCTGCTAATTACCGAAGATGCGATGAAAAATAAGGACTACAGCAGTACATCGTTCCAGGATTCCAAGGATTTCTTCAGGGTCACAGCGAAATTTGAATCGATGGCACCTGTTGCACAGCATCCACGTGACATTACGTTGAGTACGTTATACGACAAAGCCCGCACGTCATGGGGCAAGCTTGCTGCGATGGACCCGGAGCAGGATGAAGCGGCGTTTGCCGAGATGTACAAGACGACGAGAACCGATGCCAATAATGCCATGGGGTTGCTTAATGTTCTATTGTCTACCAATGAGGATGAACGGATCAAAGAGATTTACGGGGAATAAAAATGCCGTGATCCAGAGTTAATCTGGATCATCCCGGTAACAGGTCTGGATCACATGCCTTCAAACTCTGACTACCGATTGAAGCGGGGTCAGGGTTTTTCTGGTTTTTTCCAATAGGTGTATGATATGTTTTTAGGAGTCAGACATGTCCGGAATATAGGTGAGGTGTGTGAAAGATGTGGTGGATGAACTTTTGTAAACGCTTTAAATTTAAAACGAAGCTAATCTTGTTTTTATCTACCGCAACGGTCTTAATCTCCGGAATCACAGGGTTGATCACCTATCGCATCCATATCGATCTGTTCAATGAAGAGGTCAGTCGCCAGTATAGTCTTACCGCAGAGCAGATTCTTGCACGTCTGGATTCCAGGGTACACGACATGTATAAAGTCACCGATTATATCACACTGAATCCCTCCGTAAAAAATGCCATCAAAGCACAGACCTCTGGCATCTCGTCCTATGATCAGATGAAGCTGGAAGATGAACTGGATGATCAGTTGTATCAGGTAAGGCTGGATGCACCGGAGATCATGGGGCTCCGCATATATGACCTGAAGGAAAACATATTTAATCTCGGTGCCTTTGCCGGCTCATTTCAACAGATGGATCCTTCCTATCTGGCAGAGATGGTTCATAGACTGGAAGGAACAGGCGGCGAATATGGTTGGAATCGTTTGGGGCCGGATGCTTTCTTGCAGGAGGAACAATCCAATTGGATTCTGGCGGGACGATTAATGCGGTCTGTTGATCTGGAGACTTATGGCGTCATGTTAATTCTGTTTAACACCTCGTTGTTCGAATCGTATCTCAAAGATCTGCGACTGAATGAGGAAGTTGCTGTCTACTTGTTTGACGCAGATGGTGAGCTTCTTTATGCCTTTCATAATCAGGATGCGGATCCACCACCACTTACCGAGCTAAGCCTAGGGGCGACGGAGATCAGGGACGAGCAGGGAACAACCCAATTGTATACGAAGCAAACGTCAGACAAAGCGGGCTTCACCTTGGTTAGCAAAGTCTCACTCGCTCAGATTCAGAACAAGGGAAAGATCATTGTCAAAGTTGCTGTGTTCTCTGCGGTAGCCAGCATATTATGCTCCTGGTTCATCATTACCATAATTAGCGGCAGACTGTTGCGTCCACTTGCGAGTCTGGTCAACGCGATGAAAAGAGTGCGTGATGGACAGTTCGATACACGGGTTCGGATCGAGACACGGGATGAGCTCGGTTTTATCGGTGAACGATTCAATGCAATGGCTTCCCGGATTGATACGCTTATACATGAAGTGTACGAGCGCGAGCTCAGTGAAAAAGAAGCTGAACTCAAAGCTATTCAGGCCCAGCTGAATCCCCATTTTCTGTATAACACGCTGAGCATGTTTTTCTGGAAGTTCTATATGCTTGGCGATGAGAAATCGGCTCGCCTGGTCACTGCCTTGTCCGAGATGCTGCAGTATACGCTGGAACCCGTGCAGCAACTGACGACCGTGCAGGATGAGATGAAGCAAATAGATCACTACCTGCAGATTCAGCAGGCCCGGTATCAGGAAGCCTTGTCGATTGAAATTGCCGTTCCTGCTGAATTGCTTCGCTGTCAGGTGATCCGACTGTTGCTTCAGCCCATCGTGGAGAATGTTTTTGTTCATGCCTTCTCGGACAAAAGGAACAACCGTCATCTGGAGATTCGTGGCTCGCGGCAAAACGGGCATGAAGGAGAGCTGGATCTGCTTATCATTGAAATTTCAGATAACGGCTGCGGCATGCACGCATCGGTCATTGAACACATTATGACGCCAGTGGCACATGCGGGTGAGGAACGTCAGCACATTGGCATGCGGAGTGTACTTCGAAGAATTGAGTTGATTCACGGTGAACCCTACGGTGTACAGATCGAGTCGACTATGGGAAAGGGTACGCTAGTACGTCTTCGTTTGCCTTATCAGATCGGTGAGGACTTATGCCGGGAAATTCAGGTGACTGAGAGGAGTAGGTTCTGTTGAATGGACGTATGCTCGTAGTGGATGATGAAGCATTATTTCGTCAGGGTCTGATTCATCTGGTTCGCAATAACCCCCTCGGTTGGGAGGTTGTCGGGGAAGCGGCCGATGGAGAAGAAGCGATACAGGCTGTACACAGCTGCACACCCGATCTGATCATTACGGATATCAACATGCCTGTGATGGATGGTCTAGATTTGGCCGAACGCATACACGAGAGTGGACTGGACATTATGATTATCATTTTGACAGGTTATCGTGAGTTCGAATATGCACAGCGTGCTATCCGGTATGGAGCAATTGAATTTTTGTTAAAGCCGTTCTCGCTGGATGATGCATGTCAGGTGTTACAAAAGGCACATGAACGATATCGCCGAAAACAGTCCGACATTCGGATCAGGGAACAATACAGCCAGGTGGACCGTACCGAGCGACTGCGAGAGGAACTGACTTTGTTGCTGCTCCATCATCAATTCGGATCGATAATGAATCGGATCGAGGTGTTGCTGGAAGAAGCGTCCGGGATGAGCTTGTCACAAGGCAAAGCGGAGATTCATATGCTTATGAAGGTCATGACGGACTTACTGGTACAACAGCTTCAGCCTCAGGAATCCGGTGGGATGGACTCAACTGCCCCAGATCCACTGCTCTGGATTCATACCATACCTGAAGTCATCACTTGGGCCAGATGCAAGAGCGAAGAGTGGGTGGATATGCTGATGCGGCTAACTCAGGAACAGCAGGATCATGTCGTTACACGAGTTATACAGTATATTGAAATGAACTATTCCAGCACATGCACGTTGCAGGCCGTGGCTGCCCATGTTCATGTGACACCCAACTACTTGAGCCATTTGTTCAAAAAAGAGACAGGACAAGGCTTCAGCCAATATGTCAGCAAGCGTCGAATTGATAAGGCGAAGCTGCTGCTGCACAGCACTCGGCAGAGCATGGCAGATATCGCGGAACTGACCGGGTTCGATAACTCCAGTTATTTTACAACCGTATTCAAACAGATGACGGGGATATCGCCCCGCGAATATCGCAAGCAAGTAGCCAAGTAAAGTGCCCGGTAACAATCCTCCTTGAACTGCTGCAGGGTCACAATTAAAGAGAAGCCTCCTCTTAATATCTGTTCGTTTCCAAGTTCAACCCCACCATGTGGGGTTATTTTTGCGTAGAAAATTATAAAAGGATCGTTAAATAACAAATGTTTACGCTTACATTTTTATCTAAAATACAACTATAGTACATCAACAGCAGAGAGGAGTGATGGATATGAAGGGGGAACTGACCGCAGGTCCGCCGTCTGGATTACAACCACCGGATAGTGAAATGAAGCATCGGATTCGGCAGCAGCGGCTTCGACGATTCAAGATGAATATACCGTTAATCTTGATGTTTGTTCCGGTGATTATGTTCTACCTTACCTTTCGTTATGCACCCATCGGAGGGCTGGTCATGGCCTTTAAGGATTACAATTTCTATGATGGGCTGTGGAACAGTCCATGGGTGGGCTTTCAGCATTTTCAGACGCTGTTCAGTGATCCGCGCACGGTGGAGATTATTCGCAACACCTTGTTCCTCAGTCTGTTAAGCATCATTATCGGGTTTCCCATTCCGATCATTCTGGCCATTATGCTGAATGAAGTGCGAAACATGGCCTTTAAGCGAACGGTGCAGACGGTGGTCTATATGCCACACTTCTTTTCCTGGGTCATCATTGCGATGATGATCATGACGGTTTTCTCTTTGGAAAATGGAATCGTAAATCGCTGGGTCGAGGCCTGGACGGGAGCACCTTATCCGTTCATGTACAACAAGGGTTCGTGGGTTGCGGTGTTTGTTGGCTCAGGGATCTGGAAGGACATGGGCTTTAATGCCATCATTTTTCTCGCGGCACTAACGACCATTGATCCGAGCCAATACGAGGCTGCACAGATGGATGGGGCCAGCAAAATGCGCCAGATCTGGCATGTCACCCTTCCGGGTATACGCTCCACCATTATTCTCCTGCTGATTCTATCGATGGGGCGGGTGATGGAGGTCGGATTCGACCAGGTGTATATGCTTCAGAATTCCAATGTCAATGAGATAGCGGATGTCATCAGTACCTATATCTACCGCACCGGTCTTCAGGGAGCACAGTTCAGCCTGACAACAGCGATGGGATTGTTCGAATCACTGGTTGCATTTATCCTCATTTTCAGTGCAAATTATATCGCGCGGCGATTTAACGAAGGTTTGTGGTAGGGAGGGAGAACGGCATGAGAAAAACCAAAGGAGAAAAAGTCTTTTATTTAATCAATTATGTATTGTTGTCATTGGTTGCCGTCAGCTGTATCCTGCCCTTACTGAACATTGTTGCCTTGTCATTTAGTGATGCGAGAGCGGTTGTTTCAGGTCAAGTGGGATTATGGCCCGTCGATTTCACCTGGTTCTCCTATCACAGCCTAATTACCGGAACGCCGATTCTGAATGCATTCTGGAATAGTGTGGAGATCACATTGATCGGTACAGGGCTCAGCATGGCGGTGACGATTATGGCGGCATATCCGCTGTCACGTAGACATTTTTATCATCGGCGCTTCTTTACGATGGCGATGGTGTTCACGATGATTTTTAACGGTGGACTCATCTCGACTTATTTGGTCGTGCAAAATCTCGGTCTTGTGAACAGTTACGGTGCGCTTTGGCTACCGGGCCTGGTGAGCACGTACAACATGCTGATTATGCGATCTTATTTTGAAAATCTGCCAGGGGAAGTGGACGAGGCTGCGCGCATCGATGGTTGTGGTGAACTGGGGCTTTTGTTCCGCATCGTGTTGCCATTGTCCAAACCTTTGCTGGCGACTATTGCTCTCTTTTACGGCGTGGGTTACTGGAATTCGTTCATGAGTGTGATGATTTATATCAATGATACGTCCAAATACAACATGACCGTGCTTGTCCAAAATATGATTATGTCCAATCTGAATGTACAGGATTTTACCGATCCAACGATGATATCGAATCTGACCCCGGAAGGCATTCGGGCAGCAGCTGTCATTGTGATGGTCATACCCATTTTGGCAGTGTATCCGTTCTTGCAGAAGTACTTCGTTAAAGGGGTCATGCTTGGATCAATTAAAGGTTAAAGCAGGCTGTGGGTTAACCCGCATGGGTTCATATTACAGGAGAGAAAGAGGGTCTTATCTATGGCGTTAACGATGAAGGCATGGATGAAGTCGGGTCTCGTTCTGGGCTTGATCGGTGGTTTGCTGGCGGGATGTACAGGAGGTAACGGTAGCGAACAGGCGGAAGGCGAAGGCAACAGGGGGAACATCACGTCAACAATCTATGATCGGGGCGCGGTCCCAAGCGGCATGGGTACAATCGAAGATAACATGTGGTCCAAGTGGATCAACGAGAATGGCCCGGCTAATGTAAAATATACAGCAGTTCCCCGATGGGAGTCCCAGTCCAAACTTAACGTATTATTCGCTTCTGGCAGTGCACCGGATATCATTTTTGAATTCGGTACGCCGATCCGTAACACACTGTTTAATCAGAAACAGCTGATGCCGCTGGATGAGTTGATCGAGAACTCGAGTGTGGAATACAAAGCCTTGATGGAGAAATATCCCCAGCTCAAGAAGGCCGGCATTAAAAGCGATGGTAAGCTCTATGAAGTGGGGCGTATGAACGAGGTGTTTCCACTAACGAGCTTTTTCATACGGGAAGACTGGCTGGAAAAGTTGAATCTGGAGGTACCGACCAATGAGGAAGAGATGCTGGCGGTAGCCAAGGCCTTCACGGAGAATGATCCCAATGGAAACGGAGCTAAGGATACATACGGCATCGGTGGATTTCAGTTCGGCGATACAGCGGGTCTGTTTCGCTATATGTACAACGCCAACTGGGTGAATGTGGAGGACGGGGAGATGGTGGTTGGTCCCAACAACATGAAAGAAGCAACGGCATTCAAACGTGCATTATATGAAGCAGGAGTGGTAGATAAGGACTTACTGACCGACAAGGACGGGGCCAAGGCGAAGCAGGATTTCCTGAATGGCAAAATCGGTATGTACGCGGCCATGACTTCGGATTATACCGGGTTTGCGGCGAAGGAACTGGATACACTGATGCAGAATGTTCCTGAGGCCAAATTAAAGGTCATCGCTCTGCCAACCACGTCCGTAGGACAGCACACGATGGTGTGGAATAACCCGGTTCAGATGACTGCAGCTGTGAATGCACGAGCCAAAAATCCGGAAGCAGTTATGCAATATATCGATTTTCTGACCAAAATAGAGTCAGGCCGGACCTTCAAAAATGGATTTGAAAACACGCATTATACGCTGAACGATCAAGGCTGTCCGCGTATCTCGGATCAGGAGAAATACAAGCAGGAGATCAGCTGGGCAGGGGATTACGCCATGTTGTACAGCCGTCTGGAGGAAGGCAAATGCGGGTACACAGAAATGCTGTTCAGCGAAGAGATTCCGTCACAGAAGGAAGGACTTCGACTATTCAAGGAAGCGCGTGAGGTATATATGACGGATCTTCCGGTAGGAGAGGGTGTTACCCATTCAGAACATATGCCGCAGCTACCGAAGGAACTTCAGGTGAAGTTGACCAATGTGACAACAGCGATCAACGATATTTTTACCCGTTCCATCATTGGCGGAAGCAAATATACAGTCGAACAGGCTGCAACGGAAGCACAGCAGAAGTGGGAGCAAGGCGGTGGCCCGGAGATTGAAGTATGGTACAAAGACTGGTGGAGCAAGGAAAAGAATAATGTACTCGTCTGGGACGATTTCTATGAGATCTATGAACAACAACAGGCTGATTTTGAAAAAGCAGAGTGAATTCAAGGATTCAAATCATTCATAAAATTTATAATTTTGGTGTTGGTAGAAATAAGCGCTCTGATCCCCTGATCAGAGCCTTTTTATGTTTGGGCTTCAAATAGGGGAATATTTGACTGAAAAATGAAGTGAATAGAAAGTTCTCGCCTCTCGCTTGAAACCATATCCAGAACGATGCGTATCATAAGGTATTAATTGTTTTTTAATGTAGAATATTGCCGTATTTCAGAGTATAGTTAAGGAATAATTTAACTTATATTCAATCATGATGTAAGGATGAAAATTACTGAAAACCATGAAAAAAAGTGAAGAACACCATGTATGAAACTATTGGAGGTTGAGTATGAGTTCATTTAAAAGTTGGTTAAATTCAACAAAACAAGGACTTGAAGAGCAAGTCAAAAAGTTTAAAAATAAAGATTTTATGGATGCCGTGGTTGCAGGTTGTGCACTGGTTGCTTTTGCAGATGGTTCCATTGACGAAGCGGAAAAGAACAAGATGGCCGGTTATATCAACCTCAGTCAGGAATTGAAAGTATTCGATATGGCTGAAGTGATTACACGCTTCAATCATTATGTCGCGAACTTTGAGTTCTCTCCAGAGATCGGGAAGCAGGAAGCGCTGAAAGCCATTGGGAAATTTAAAGGTAAGCCAGATGTAGGACGCGTTATTGTGGGCGTATGCAGTGCAATTGGTTCAGCGGACGGCAACTTTGATGATCAGGAGAAAAGAGTTGTTGCCGAGATCTGCAATGTACTTGGACTGAACCCGGGTGAATTCAATCTCTAAGTAGAGTAGATATTTTACATGTGAAGGGAGGTGAAAATCAGTGGCAAGCATTAACTTGGTCAAAGGACAGAAGATTGATTTAACCAAAGGCAATGCAGGACTTACGCAGGTGATTGCTGGTCTCGGTTGGGACCCGGTAACTGCCAAAGGGTTCTTCGGAAGAAAGAAACAAGCGGATATCGATTGTGATGCATCGGCGATCATGTTGAATGAAGAAGGCAAGTTGGTGAAGGACTCCAACCTGGTTTGCTTCCACAACAAGCAAAGTGCATGTGGTTCGGTTATCCACTCAGGTGACAATTTAACAGGACAGGGAGACGGTGACGATGAACAGATCAAAATGGATCTGTCCCGTATTCCTGCTGATGTTCATAAAGTATTAATCGTTGTTAATATCTACGATTGTGTCAATCGCAAGCAAGATTTTGGCATGATAGAGAAGGCTTATATCCGTATTCTGGATGGTAAAAACTCCAGTGAGCTCGTGAAGTTCAATCTATCCGATAACTACACAGGTTCAACAGCGTTGATCTGTGGGGAATTGTATCGTCATGGAGGCGAATGGAAATTCTCAGCAATTGGAGAGGGTTCCCATGCGGTACATATCAATGAACTCGCTCGCAGGTACTCCTAAGTACAAGATTTAACCTAAATCGACAATAATCCTGATATTCATATGTCACGATAACTACAATACACTTAAATAAGCGAGGATGATCATACGATGGCAATTAATCTCTCTAAAGGTCAAAAAATCGATCTGACTAAAACGAACCCAGGTTTGACAAAAATCACAGTAGGCTTGGGCTGGGATACCAATAAGTATGATGGTGGAAAAGACTTTGACCTGGATGTATCGGTATTCTGTGCCAATGCAAACGGTAAAGTAGAAGGCGAGAAAAACTTCATCTTCTTCAACAATCCACAAAATGAAAATGGTTCTGTTGTTCACACTGGTGACAACCGTACTGGAGATGGCGATGGTGATGATGAGCAGATCAATATCGACCTGCCTAACGTACCCGCCAATGTAGAGAAGATTGCATTCTCCATTACGATCTACGAAGCTACAGAACGTAGCCAGAACTTCGGACAAGTCTCCCGTGCTTATGTGCGAATCGTTAACGAAGCAAACAACGAAGAACTGATTCGTTTCGACCTGGGAGAAGACTTCTCTATCGAAACGGGTGTAGTTGTTGGTGAATTGTATCGTCATAACGGCGAGTGGAAGTTCAGTGCCATCGGTAGTGGTTACCAGGATGGATTGGTTGGATTGACACGCGATTACGGTTTGCAATAGGACGTACAGAACGACTTACAGGATGGGAAGAACCGTCTCCTGGGCGGTTCTCCTTTTCATTTAATCACATATCTTGGAAAGGTGGAAAAACAAATGACGATCAGTCTTGCCAAAGGACAACGTATTGACCTGACTAAGACGAATCCGGGCCTTACCCGTGTGGTGGTTGGTTTGGGTTGGGATACAAACAAATATAGTGGTGGAGTCGACTTTGACCTGGACGCTTCGGCTTTTTTGTTGTACGAAGATGGAAAAGCCAAAGGTACGGATGACTTTGTTTTTTACAACAATCCAAGCGGCGGTTCGGGTTCAGTGACACATACCGGTGACAATCGTACGGGTGAGGGTGACGGCGATGATGAGCAAGTTGTTGTTGACTTCAGCAAAATCCCTGCGCACATTCACCGGATCGGTATTACGGTAACCATCTATGATGGAGATGGACGAGGGCAGAATTTTGGACAAGTCTCCAATGCTTTTGTTCGTGTTGTAGATGCTGCAAGTGATCGGGAAGTGCTTCGGTTCGACCTCGGAGAGGACTATTCCACAGAAACAGCTGTAGTATTCTGTGAGTTTTACCGTGCGGGTGCGGACTGGAAATTCCAGGCGGTAGGCAGCGGCTTCACAGGTGGACTATCTGCTTTATGCAAAAATTACGGACTGGATGCACAATAACTTGGCATAGAAAGGTGATTCTGCTATGGCGATTTCTGTCGTGAAAGGCCAGAAGAGTGATCTGACCAAAACCAATCCGGGCTTGTCCCGTCTAACGGTAGGCATTGGTTGGGAGGCAGCCACGGGTGTAGAGCTGGACACATCAGCATTCCTTCTGGGTTCAGACAATAAAGTGGCTGGAGATGAGGATTTTATCTTTTATAATCAGCCCTCTACCTCGTTCATCACGTATATGGATGGTGGACAGGTTGGCGGCGAGAAGAAACAATTCGCCATTGATCTTGGCAAAATCCCTGCCCGAATTGAGAAAATCGCCTTCAGCCTGACGATTCATGACGGTGAAGCACGACGCCATCATTTTGGACAGGTTCAGCATGGTTTTCTACGGTTTGTTAATGCAGCTACAGGTCAGGAAGTGATGAGATATGATCTGGGAAGCGGTTTTACAGTGGAGACCGCGATTGTCATTGGTGAGTTGTATCGCCATAACGGAGAATGGAAGTTCAATGCAATAGGATCGGGTTTTGCGGGAGGTTTGAATGCACTCTGTGCTAACTTTGGTGTGGATGTGGATGGTGGATCAGACGCTGCGCCAACCACATCAACCGTTCCCCCGGCACCCGCACCAGAACCGACGCCTGCTCCTGTGAATTCGATCAATTTCAGCAAAATTGAATTGAAGAAGAACGGCGACACCATTAACCTCAAGAAAAATGCGGGGGGACTTGGTGAAATCCTGATTAACCTCAACTGGAATCAACAGGGTAGCAAAGGGTTATTTGGTCGCAGCAAGAGTGTGGATCTGGACTTGGGCTGCCTGTTCGAGATGAAGGATGGTACACGAGATGTGATTCAGGCCTTGGGACAGACGTTTGGTTCACTGAATCGTTTCCCTTATATTGCACTGGATGGGGATGACCGGACGGGATCGGTTAAGACGGGAGAGAATCTCCGGATTAATGGTGCCCGTATCTCGGAAATTGAGCGCATCTTGGTATTTACCTATATTTATGGTGGTGTGGCCAACTGGTCTCAAGTAGACGGTGTGGTAACTATCCAGCAGAAGGACGGCCCGGATATCATTGTCCGAATGAATGAATACGGGAGCCCGCTTGGCATGTGTGGCATCGCGATGTTACGCAATGTGAACAATGAGACATTCAGTATTGAACGAATCGTGCAGTTCTATAATGGGCATCAGGCGTTGGACGAGGCTCATGATTGGGGAATGCAGTGGGTTGCGGGAAGAAAGTAATCATTCGTATTTATTGAATATATAAACGCTGTATCGGTCAGCACCATTGCAAGGATACTGTTGACCAACGTTATCCTCGATAATAGACCATCAATCCCTCCAGACTAAGGAGGGATTGGTTTTTATGCCCCGACAGCTGGAATCAACTATTGCAGATTGGCTATTGCCAAAGGTGCGAGGAGGAGACAAACCTGAAATATTTTAACTTTTTGAGTCCGGAAGAAGAAGATACTTTATTTTTCTCTTCACCCGTCTCGTTCAATCACCGGACTTCCAAAGATCTACTGGCATATGCTGTTGGGGCTGCTTTATATATGCCCGCGACGCGCACACATATCGCGGACGACATTATGAATGGTAAACATGAAGGTCTGACGACCATTATTATTGATCTGGAGGATGCTGTGGGTGACGACCAAGTGGAGTTTGCCGAGCAGTGTCTGGTACAGCATCTAACTCAACTGATGACTTATATGGAGACAGGCATGCTGAGTCAGGATCAAATGCCTCTTCTGTTTGCACGTGTACGTTCACCACAACAGTTGGAACGACTCATTGATACGTTGGGAGAATTGGTGTCCATGCTGACAGGTGTGGCATTGCCCAAGTTTTGTGTGGGCAATGGAAGAGCCTATTTTGACCAGATCCGCAAGTATAATCAACGGAAACCGGATCATTATCCCGTTCTCTATGGAATGCCTATATTGGAAACGGCTTCAATTATATATCGCGAGACACGTTGGGAGACCTTACTGGGCCTTCGAAACATCCTCGATGAACATGTTGAATATGTGCTCAATGTACGCATTGGTGCGACCGATTTCTCCAGCCTGTTTGGACTACGCCGAAGCCCGGAATTGACCATATACGATATCGCCACGATCCGTGACTGCATCTCAGATATTATCAATCTGTTTGGACGAATGGACAAGCCGTATGTGATCTCAGGTCCTGTCTGGGAATATTTCAGTCAGCGGGAGCGTGTGTTCAAACCTCAATTACGACAGACTCCATTTGAAGAAACCCTAGGCAAATCAGGGCTGCATCTGAGAATGAAATATATTACGAATACAATGGATGGATTGATGCGTGAAGTCATGATGGACAAGGAAAATGGAATTGTAGGCAAAACGATCATTCATCCTTCTCATATCAAGCCCGTACAAGCGATGTACGTTGTTACACATGAGGAGTATTCCGATGCCCAAGACATCATCGCCCGTAATGACGGTAGCCTGGGTGTGTTCAAAAGTAATTACTATAACAAAATGAATGAGATTAAACCACACTTGAGCTGGGCAAATCGCATTCTAATCCGATCACAAATATATGGGGTGTTACATGAACAGCAGCATTTTGTCGGGCTCTTGCCCAAGCACGAACAACAACATAACTACGTTCCCAATTCTTGATCAATTCAGTCTGAACGTTCAGGTTACACATAACCCGCTGCAACTTCCACTAGAATCTCTATTTTCCATGGCTGCACGCATCAATAAGAAACGTTCATTTCTGTTTGTAAGCAAACTGCTGGGCAAGCACATCCCGGTTAACCCGTATACCTCGCTTCTGAGTGGTGCAGCATTAGCTGTTCTGTTATATGAGCACCTGACTGAGGAGACGGAAGAGACCAAAGATCAGATCACCGAGTGGAAACGTGAAATGGTCGAAGGATTGATTGATCCCGAGCAAGCTCGGCAAGTGTACAACATGCTGTTGCAAGAAGGCTTGAGCTTGCCGGAAACGATTCGTTTTGTTGGTTTTGCGGAGACAGCGACAGCGCTGGGCCACAGCATGTATGAGATGTTTGCTGATCAAGCTTCCTATATTCACACCACTCGCGAATATGTTCCAGCGATGCATCCAGATATTCAATTTGAAGAAGAACATTCCCATGCGATGGCTCATCGTTGTTATGCGCTGGATCATCAAGCCTTTGCAGGAGAGGGCCCGATTGTTCTGGTGGACGACGAGATTACGACGGGCAAAACGACGTTGAATATCATTCGGGATATTCAGGCCAGATACCCCCGGAAGCAATATGTGATTGCTTCGCTGTTGGACTGGCGTACGGAAGCGGACGAGAATCGATTTGCCGAACTGGAAGCTGAACTTGGAATTACCATTACACCGTTAAGCCTGTTGAAGGGCCGCATTGAAGTGGTGGGTACTCCACAGTTGGAAGCAACACAGCAAGATGAGCAGCTATCTCATCCTGCCGTAACGCTTCATACCTCTACCGTTGCAGATGCCTTCGATCAGCTGCATGCCACTTCGGAGGATGGAGGAGGTAAACGTAGCACAGCGAGCTACGTTCAGCATACGGGCAGGTTTGGTATGCAATCCCGACATAATGACGTATTGCGTGAAGAGATTAGCCGGATTGCAGAACGACTTCGGTCACAGCGTACGGGAGAACGGACGTTGGTGATGGGAACAGGGGAGTTCATGTACATTCCGATGCGTATTGCTGCCGAGATGGGAGAAGGTGTGTTTTATCAATCCACTACTCGCAGTCCAATCCATACACATCCAGCTCCAGCATATGCTGTTCGTAGTGGTGCCGGATATGCTTCACCGGAAGACGCTTCTGTTCGTAACTTTATCTATAACATTGCCCCGGGACAATATGATGAAATCTTTGTTCTGCTGGAGAGACAGATGTCCGAAGAACGAATGGAACCGATGTTGAAGGTACTGGGTCAGTTGGGATGCGGACACATTCATATCATATATTGCGGTTTGCCAGAGAAGACAGGGGACTACGAGCAATGAACTTAACTACACTGGAGCTAATCAGACAACGTGAGATTCAATCTCCCGAACCGATGGGCAGTTATGCTGCATCGGACGTTGTTTTCCTACTGAAGGATATCAGCCATGTGGATCTGGAAAAGGGAACGGGTGAACGGGAGCAGGCGATCCAATCCGGGGTTCATTATTCGGAGATGCTGCCCGTGGAATATCAGCCCACAGCAGAATACATCGAGCTGTTTCATCAAACGCTGGAACAATCCGCTGCAAGAATCGCACGTCATACCGCCATTGTGGCTGAGAAGATTGTAGAGCGCAGGGGACTGAATCTGGTGCTGGTATCTCTGGCTCGAGCCGGAACGCCTGTAGGCATCCTGATCAAGCGTTATATTGAATTGAAATACAAAGTGACGATTCCGCATTATAGCATTTCAATTATTCGTGGCAAGGGTATGGACGAGAACGCAATTTTATATATTTTACAGCAGCATGGTCTGGAGACAGCCATTCAGTTTGTAGATGGTTGGACAGGAAAAGGGGCTATTCGCAAAGTGCTGAAAGAGTCCTGTGACCAAATGGAACGGACTTACGGTGTAAGCCTCGATGATGATCTTGCCGTGTTGGCAGATCCGGGGCAATGCTCAGGCACCTTTGGGACGAGGGAAGATTATCTCATTCCTAGCGCTTGTCTGAATTCCACTGTCTCTGGACTGGTTAGCCGTACAGTACTTCGCGATGATCTGATTGGGCCGGCAGATTTTCACGGGGCCAAATGGTATCGTGAATGGTCCTCTGCGGATGTGTCGACCCAATACGTGGATACTATTGCTCAGCATTTTCCGCAAATGATGGACCTGGCGGAAATTCAAACGGACGACAATGCTACGGATACTTCGGAAATCACCTGGAAAGGCTGGCAAGATATCGAGTCCATCCAGCAATCCTTTGGCATTGCGAACATCAATCTGATCAAACCTGGGATCGGAGAAACAACCCGGGTGTTACTGCGCCGTGTTCCTTGGAAGATTCTTGTGGACCGTCTGGATAATCCGGATTTACAACATATCATGATGCTCGCCAGAGACAGAAATGTGCCGGTTGAGGTATATCCGGGACTAACCTATTCCTGTTGCGGTATTATTCAATCCCTGGGAGGTGGAGGAGAATGATGATCTACGCAAGTGATCTGGACCAGACGCTGGTGTACTCCCGTCGTGCGCTCCGTATTCCCGAAGATACACCGGGACTTGTTCCCGCAGAGTGGATTAACGGCAAGTTGTCTGCTTTTATGTCAGCATATGCACTGGAGCGGTTGCAGTCTTTGCCACAAGACATTGTATTTATGCCTGTGACGACACGTACCGTGGAGCAGTACCGACGTATTCATATTTTTCAGAACGAATGTATCCCGAAATATGCAGTGACGAGTAATGGTGGCAACATCATTGTTGACGGTCAGGTAGACGATGAATGGAATCTGCATATTCGTTCTTTGCTTCGTCAGCAGGCAGCTGCTCCCGAAGAGATCCTGGATTTATTTGACGATGTACTGAGTCCGGAATGGGTGATTAATCAGCGATTATGTGATGAGTTGTTCTACGCATTGCTGATCGAACGTGACAAGCTTCCTATGGAGCGCATTGCCGACAAGATTCGGGTGTTAGAGACACTTGGATGGGAGAGTTCGATTCAGGGGCGGAAGCTCTATCTGGTGCCTTCGGCAGTGAACAAACGAGCTGCAGTGGAGCATATTAGGCAACGCATTGGTGATGTGCCTGTGATTGCTTCGGGTGATTCCTTGCTGGATCGTTGTTTGCTGGACTTTGCGCACCACGCCATTGCTCCGTCTCACGGAGAGTTACATGTGGAGAGACAGCGTGTACCTGAGCAGGTACCGTATCAATTTACCAAACAATTCGGTGCTTTTGCAGCAGATGAGATTCTCGATTACGTTCACCGTATTCATAACGATCAACAGACCCGGATAGACCATGCCGAGATAAGGGAGACCGTATAAATGAAAAAAATGAAGATTTACTTCAACCGTTGGTTCTCTGTAACGTATCATTATATGAATGCGATTCGGGACAATGAGGACGGCATGGAATTTGAGATCTACGGTACTCATCCTGATCCGGGACACATGGCATTACAGGGCTGTGATGTTGCAGAAGTTGAACCGCGTGTAACGGGCCGGGAATATGTTGATTTTTGCCTCGACTTTTGCCGCCGTTATCAGATTGATGTATTTATTCCACGCTGGAACATGCTGGACATCAGCAGACATATCTCCCTGTTCGAAGAGATCGGTACACGGGTTATCGTATGCTCGGACACGGAATTGCTGGAACAATTGATGGAGAAAGACCGATTTTATGAATCGGTGCGTGAGAAAGGCATTATGGAGATTCCGGATTATTTCACAGTTAATAATGCTGCACAATTCCAGCAAGCCTATGAGGCGCTGCGTGCACGTGGACACGATGTATGCTTCAAACCATGTAATGGTGAGGGTGGTATGGGATTCCGGGTGATTAACAATGAGCGTGATCCGTTGCAGGAGTTGTTCGGGTATGCGCTGAACTCGATTTCATATGAAGATGCCCTGCGTGCATTCTCTTCTGCTCCGTCCTTTCCCAATGTCATGGTGATGGAGGTACTGGAAGGATATGAATACAGCATTGATTGTCTTTCGGATCGCAATGGGAAACTATTAACGGCTATTCCGCGTAGAAAAGAAAGAGGACGTTTGCGCTTGCTCGAAGAAAACGAGGAATTGCTGGCGATTGCCCGCAATGTGGCAGAAGTATATCGGATTCCTTATAATTTTAATATACAGATGAAATATCGCAAGGATACACCGAAGCTGCTGGAGATCAATCCGCGTATGTCGGGTGGGTTGCACATGTCTTGTCTGTCGGGCGTGAACTTCCCGTATCTGGCGGTCAAGTCTGCACTTGGCCATGATATTGGACCACTTCATCCGAAGTTTGGCATACTGGGAAGTCATATCGAACAGCCATTTATAATCGACGTTCAGAAGGTAAGCGGAGTACATCACGTCTAGCTGAGAATTTCCCTCAACATTGACACCTTCTGGATGGTTTTTTTACAATACGGATGAGAGGTTATTCAAAAAGTCCACTTTTGATTACGAATAATGCCTTACGGCATCATCAGCATCGAATATGAAATTCAGCCGAAATGTCCGTTGCTCACGTAGTTTTCCTACGCTCCGCTACTCCATTTCTATCTTCATTCCATCTTCTCGGTACTGAAAACAAGACTTTTTGAATATGCACTTTATGTGTTGTTAAGGCAGGAGGACAAGTAATGTTACGGAAAACGAAGATAGGTATAGGCGCATTGGTCGGTTATGGTCTCGCGGCGATCTCGAGTCCCTTTCTACCGGATGTCATCACGTGGGCAATTCCGGCACTGGCAACTGTGGTCGGGGGACTGATTCCTTCACGTTCCACGCCGCGTACACAGGTCCAGGGTTCGTCATCAGCCCCTGTACCCATTACAGATATCGGAAATGAACCATCCCGCTTGAATGGTGGACAAGCGCCGAGCGCAGTGCCAACAGGGGCAAGAGAAGCTTCTCCGGCACAGCCTCATTCGAGCTCCACTCCCGCACAACATGCGGGCTCAGAACAAGCGAAGCCTTCCCGCACCGAACCAGATCCTGTATTTGATCCGGTGATTGAATACCTGGAGGTTCTGGAGGACATGATCATCTCCGAAGGTCAGAAGAACGAGCTGGATAATGAGATCGTGGAGAAATCACTGGCGTTGTTTGCCCGTTTGCAGCGTGTGATCCCTTCTCTTCAGGAGCTGAACAACGGGGATATCAACCATACGGTGCGCAGACTGATTTTGAAAGACCTGAACGGGTTTATTAATCCATTTCTACGTTTAAGTGGAGAAGCCAAACGTAATAATCGGCGTATGCTACTGAATGGTCTTCGAGACGTGGATTCCAAGATATCGGATATTGTATCAACGATTGAACATAAAGACTTAATGGAGCTCCAGAACAAAGCGGAACTAATACATCAACGGTATAACAGCTCTGAATTATAGGAGGGATTGGCATGGCAACGGAATGGGCTCAGTTGAAGCAGGAAGATGAGCAACGGATTAACCAGGAAGCAACGCAGCTTATTCAGAAAGTGTCCCAAAGTGACCCGGCTCATCTGGATACCTTAATGGATGATATCGGCAAGTTGGGCGTGAAAACACAAGAGAGAGCAGGACAGACTCTCAAGCTGCTTGATCGTCCAGTCAATGAACTGATGTCCGGGAATCGGGCGGAGGTATCCAACATGATCCTGAAGCTCCGTGATGAATGCGAGAGTTTGCAGCAGAGTAAAAATGTGAGTTTTGTCGGGAAGTTGTTACGTAAAAGCCCGCTGAAAAACTACGTATACCGTTATCAATCTGTTCGCACGAACATTGATGCCATCATTAACGGGTTGCGGGACGGCAAGGACAACCTGGAAGAAAGCATCGTGAACATGCGTCAATTGAAACGTTCTTCGATTCAGGAGATCTACAATCTGCAGACCAAAATTTCCTTTGGTAATCAATTGAAAGCATTGTTTGAAACTGAGATCGCCAAGCCGGAGAACGAGAATCGTAAAGCACATCTGGAGCGTGGGTTGCGCAAAGTGGTAACACGTACCCAATCCATGACAGAGATGATCATGCTGTACAATCAGGCGATCGCAGCTACCGACATCATTAATGATAACAATGACAAGTTAATTGATTCAGTGAATAATGCCATTGATAAAACAGCGAATCTGATCACCGTTTCGGCCATGATTGCTATGGCACTCAATGATCAGGAGAAGGTCATTTCTGCTGTGGAAGCGACGAATAAGACGATTGAAGATCAATTCAAGGAGAACGCCAGATTGTTGAAGACAACAACAGAGAAAACAAATGAACTGTTGTCCAAACCGGCGATGTCCCTTGAAGCCGTGAATCAGGCGATGGGTGATCTGATGTCTGCGCTGGATTTGTCCGAGCAGTCTAATCGCCGGATCATCGAGAGTTGTAATGACTATACCAACAAGATGACAACCCTTAACGCTAAAATGAGCGATCGACTGGGTCTGGAAGGGCCAAAAGCTGCTGCCATTCCGGAGAAAAATAAACCGGATTCCAGTGCATTAGGATCTTTCCTGGATTAGGGTAATAGTGCGAGACTCGCTGCATAAGCCAGGAGATTGCTAGATGTATATCTTTCTACGAGGGACGCCGAGTGCGTCTCTTTGTTTCATTTGATAGAATAAAGCTAAAATCTGGGGTTATACGAAGGAGCTTGCTGAACATGCTGGACTTTTCATTCGAGATTATTGATGAGACCAAGATTAATATTCAATACAAATATGGCAGTGAGTTCTTTAACTTTAACCTGTATTATGCAAACGGGGAGTGGACACTGCATCCATTTGACGGCATACTGATCCAAAACCGTGAAATGTGCAGTCTGATTGTATCTGAGCTGCTCCGTAACAAAGATTTTCATGTCATGCTGGCCAAAGAGAAAATCATTTTATCCCAACTACGTACGAGTGTTAATCTCCAGTCCAATGAGCCGGATGAATGGGTTGCAGATCGGAGAAACGCAGATTATTCCAGACATGATGATGAGTTGATGGATTACATAGGGAACCACAGTTTCGAAGACATATTACAGCTTGAGCGAGAACAGATTGAGGCCAGAGTGCAATTCTTCCAACAGATCATTCAGAGAATGTTTATGGAGGGGCTTGGACCGGAAGATGCTGATTTTATCAAAGTTCAGGCCGTGATTCGGATATATAAAGAGACATACGATCGCCTGGGAGAGTTGAATGATGACTATCGGGGTGATCGTGGACGCAGAAGATGGTAGTGAACATCTCGCTTGGTATGTAAACAGATAACTATATTTCTGCAAAGTTAGGCAGATGACCTGAGTGCAGATATGCATTTCTTTTTGACCTGAAATATGTCTGTGAGCGGGCGAGCTGTAAGCACTTAACTAGTGTGGGGAAGGGAGACCTTCCTTTTTTTACTGCCAAAATGAAGAGAAGTTTATTGTATTGGGAAAAGTAGGGTAATAAGAATAGAAGCGGCATTGTAAAATACGCTATAATAACCATATGTGTACATAGAAATGATTACATATTGGACGCTGTGGAGAAAACAACATGTCTAATGGAGGCTCTGAGCTGGAACGTGTTATCGGTTTAGGGTGCTCCGAGCCGGAGGAATGCTTATGATCAAGCTGTTGTACTACTTGAAGAAGTACCGAGTTGCCGCGATTGCAGCCCTGGTCATGATGTTAATTGAGCTTGCGGTGGAGCTGGCTCAGCCTTATCTGATCTCCAAGATCATCGATAACGGGATTCAGCAGGGAGACTTATCTGTCGTCTGGTTGTGGGGCGGTGTGCTAGTTGCTAGTGCTGTTGTGGCTTTTGCTGCCGGAATTGCCAGTTCGTTCTTTGCATCCCATGCAAGTCTGGGGTTCGGATACGATCTGCGGGAGAAGTTGTATGAGAAAGTGCAAACGTTCTCTTATGCCGTCTTTAACCGGTTCGCGACGTCGTCCCTGATTACCCGATTAACGGGGGACGTGACCCAGGTTCAGGACACCGTCTTTATGAGTCTGCGCTTCATGACACGTGTGCCCCTGGTGGTGATTGGTAGCATGATTATGGCAGTGATCGTGAACCCGAGGTTGGGTCTGCTGCTGGTTGTCATGGTGCCTGTACTGCTCATTGTTGTGGTGTGGATGATCAAAAAGGCAGCGCTGCTGTTCCGCAATGTGCAGCGTAGACTGGATGCCGTCAATGGAGTCATCCAGGAGAATCTGACAGGCATCCGGCTGATCCGTGTTTTTGTACGGATGGGCCATGAGATTGAACGCTTTGCCGGATTCAGCGGCAAGCTGATGAAAGGCACAATCTCCGCGTTGCGTCTGACGGAGACCACGATGCCGTTCATGTTGCTGATGATGAACGTATGTATCATCGCCGTGTTATGGTTTGGACGAGTCGACATCGCCTCGGGTAATGCAACCGTGGGTGAAGTGGTCGCTGTCATTAACTATCTGCTTCGCACAATTGGTGCCATGTCTGCATTGTCATGGATTCTGGTAACCTTCTCGAGAGCAAGCGCTTCGGCGCAACGGCTGAATGAAGTGTTTAATACGGAGGACACGTCGGAGACTGAACAGACGAAGTCGTTATCAACGTCTGCACCATCTGCTGGATCTATGAAATCTTCGCATTTTCCGCAATCTGTATACCCGGCGAAGAAACAGCGCGCTGTGCAGGGAGCGGTTGAATTCCGCAGTGTGGGCTTCAGTTATCCGAATAGTGAAATTACAGTGCTGGATAACATCACATTCTCGGCAAAAGCGGGGGAACGCATTGCCATTATGGGAGCAACTGGCTCAGGCAAATCCTCGCTCGTACAGCTCATTCCACGGTTATACACAGAGGATCAAGGAAAGGTGCGGATTGATGGTGCCGATGCATCAGAGCTGGATCTGTCCATGTTGCGTGGAGCGATTGGTTATGTGCCGCAGGAGGTTGTCCTGTTTACCGGTTCCATACGGGAGAATATTGCCTGGGGTCAGGAAGATGCTACCTTGGATGAGATCGTGGAAGCGGCTAAGCGCGCGCAGATCCATGAAACGATTGAGAATTTACCAAACGGTTATGATACATTGCTCGGTCAACGGGGAGTGAATCTCTCCGGTGGACAGAAGCAGCGACTTTCCATTGCACGAGCACTGGTACGTAGACCAAGAATTCTGATTCTGGACGATAGCACAAGTGCGCTGGATGTAACTACAGAAGGCAGACTGCTGGCTGCGCTGGAAGAATTGTCGTGTACCACGTTTATCATCACCCAGAAGATCAGTTCAACCACTTCGGCGGACCTGATTCTGCTGCTTGATGATGGACAACTCATTGGGCAAGGAAAACATGAAGACCTGATGGAATCGTCAGAGCTGTATCGTCGAATCCATGAATCACAATACGGGGAGGGTGCACAGCATGTTCAAAGCATTCATTGAGCCTTTCCGTCAGCCGCCACCGCCGATTGATCCGGAGACGTTACGATCAGGTGGTGGTCGCAAACCCAAGGCAAGAGCGAAGAACTGGTCCGGTACGCTAGGTCGTATCTGGAGCTATCTGGCACGGCGCAAGGTTAAGCTGTCCATGGTACTGTTGATGGTGTTAGCCAGCTCCGCACTTGCTTTGCTTGGCCCCTACATGGTAGGGGTGGCCGTGGATGATTTCATTGCGGGTGAAGCCGGGGCAAGCTGGACTCGGTTTCTGATTGGATTAACCGCAGTGTACGTTTTGTTCTCTCTTACATCCTGGTTACAAAATATATGGATGATCGAAATTGCACAGGAAACCGTGTTCCGCATGCGGTATGATCTGTTCTCCCATCTGCACAAGCTGCCGATTCCATTCTTCGGTAAACGCCAGCAGGGGGAGATTATGAGCCGGGTAACCAATGATATCGAGAATGTCAGCGGTACGTTGAACAGCTCGGCCATCCAGATTTTCTCGAGTGTATTAACACTGCTCGGAACGTTTGGGGTTATGCTCTGGCTCAGTCCGCTGCTGACCCTGCTTACCTTTATCGTTGTGCCTTTGATGGCCATCGGCATGCGTTGGATTACGCGCAGAACGGGACCGCTCTTCAAGGAACGGCAACGTAATCTGGGTGAACTCAACGGTTATATCGAAGAGACTTTATCCGGGCAGCGGATCATTAAGGCATTCTCCCAAGAGGAGCGTGTGATTCGCGGTTTTGAGGAACGAAATACCCGCATCCGGATTTCCGGTTTCTGGGCACAGACGATCTCCGGTTTTATCCCGAAACTGATGAATGGATTGAATAACCTGAGCTTTGCGATTGTGGCGGGCATCGGTGGTATTCTGGCGATCCAGGGTTCCGTTACGGTCGGGGTGATTATTATCTTTGTGGAATATGCCCGTCAATTCACCCGTCCGCTGAATGATCTGGCGAACCAGTGGAATACGTTATTGTCCGCAATTGCGGGGGCTGAGCGTGTATTCGAGGTGCTGGACGAAGATGAGGAAGCGAAGGATGAAGGGGCAGCGGTATCTCTGGACAAGGTAGAGGGAGCGGTTCGTTTCGACAAAGTATCCTTTGGATACGATGAAGGACGTAACATTTTGCATGACATCAGCTTTGAAGCCAAACCGGGTGAGATGATTGCCCTTGTAGGTCCGACCGGAGCGGGGAAAACAACATTGATTCAGCTGTTATCCCGTTTCTATGATCCTACAGGTGGCACATTAACGGTAGATGGTCGCGATATGACCACCATTCGGCGTGAGAATCTACGGTCACATATGGCATTTGTACTACAGGATTCATTTCTGTTTCAGGGTACGATTCGAGAAAATATTCGGTTTGGCCGTCTCGATGCGACGGATGAAGAGGTGGAAGCAGCCTCCCGGCTGGCGAATGCCCATTCTTTCATAGTGCGAATGAAGGACGGGTACGACAAAGTGCTCCAGGCCGACGGAAGCGGCATTAGTCAGGGTCAGAAGCAATTACTCGCCATTGCCCGGGCAATTCTGGCCGATCCATCCATACTCGTACTGGACGAAGCGACGAGCAGTATTGATACCGTCACAGAGATCAAAATTCAGGAAGGGCTGCAACGTCTGATGCAAGGACGAACGAGTTTTGTCATTGCCCACAGGCTGAACACGATCCGCCAGGCAGATCGGATTCTGGTGCTGAAGGATGGGCATCTACTGGAGCAAGGCTCGCATGATGCGCTGCTGGAACAAGGCGGTTTCTACAGCGAGTTGTATTACAGTCAGTTGCGTAAAAAGGCGCAATAGCCATTTTGGATAATATGTGAGAAGGTTTCATTTTACAAAAAAAGAGCAGGGCTGGGGGCACGAAGCTCCTTACCTGCTCTTTTTTGCATATTGGTTTGAAGCATAAATGGATAATGGAGCCATGACGATATGTAAGCAGATGGATATAATGGAATAAGTTCTTTTTTAAGGGAGGTCAACAGTGAATTGAAAAATGAAAAAGTCGCACACAGGCTTATTTTCTTCAATATCATCTATGCTATTACGCTTTTGCCGTATCCTTTTATATTGATAATGGGTCTATACACATATGTCTACAGTCAGTCGAGTAATCACCCATTGTTGGACATTATAACATCAGGCCTCATGGCTACGTATCCAATTGGTGTGTTAGTCTCGTTTATTTGTTGGGCGTTCTATCATTCCTGCAAATACAAATGGGCTGTGGCAACTGCCAATTTATTTCTGGTCTGGTTAGTTGCTTTTCTAATCGTTATCCTTATTTCTGACTATATTATGGCTTTCTTTTTGTTTAATGGACAGGGTAGTGAAGTAGCAATAAAGTAAAATGATTCTTATGGGAAAGATATGCTTCATACTAATGAAGTGATGCCTTAGAAGAGAGGAGGGCAATGCGGAATGGAATTCAGATTTGGAAATGGTGCTATTCTTCTACCCCCTGTATACATTACGATTATCGCAATCATTATTATTTTCTTTTTAGTAAGGTGGAGCAAGCAATTAGAAACAAGACGTTTTACGGTTTTCTTTTATTTTTTGATTAGTACGTTCATTACTCCAATTTATTCTCAAAGTACAACAAAAGGTGTCTTTGAGCTATGGATTCCTTTAGGATTTATAGTGATTTTCTTTTATTTGATTCGCAGCGAAAGAAATCATCCATCTAAAATGAAAGCAAGTATTCTAGGATTTTCCATAGCCTTATATCAGTTAATTCTTCAATATGTCGGATAACGAGACGGGACAGGATAGTTCAATAAGAACAAGTAAGCAATAGGTTGAAAACAAAAGAGCAGATCCTGATCACAGGACCCGCTCTTTCTCATTTAACTTCCAATAACTTTCCAGTTATCCGCCTGCTCCACTTTTAACGGCTGGTGTCTGCGGATGTAATCCTCCACCAGTGCGGCCATGTCCGTGGCACCTTCGTGCAGTACCTTTTTTCCTGGATACATCGCATAATCCCCGCCGCCAGCAGCGCGGTAGCTGTTCATCACCACAGAGTACATGCCATCCATATCCATTGGCTTGCCTTCACGTTCCAATTTCACAACTCGACTGCCTACAGGTTGGGAGATGTCCAGCTCATATTCCATGCCAGCCCACATATCGTAATTATAATGTTGGGGTTTGGGTTCCATATAAGCCGGATTGACTGCCACCTCGCCAGAAGCATTCACTTCAAAGTAACGAGCCGTTTGTTCCAGTGCCTCCCGGATATCCTGACCACTCAGCTTCAGCACCGTCAGAGTATTAGGATAGATGAAGTTGGATAACACGTCTCGAACGGTGATGTGACTCCCGAAACCGCGAGCTTCTTCACTCAGCATGGCGGTATTGGAGAGCTGCGCTCCGGTCGCTTCCATCTGCACTTGATGTACAAAAGCAATGAATGGATGTGCCTTGAGTCGCAGGGCCGTAGCATTGGTGATGGATAAATCCCCAGCCACCTCGCCAATGGGTTGATCAAGCCAGGCTTGTGCCTCAGTTTCCAGCTCATCTGTCAGTTTCATGACGGTTGCATCAGGTTCAACCTCATGATGTTCATCCAAAATTAACAACCGAGCCTTCTTATCTGTAATCTGCCATTTCCCGCCCGATGATTGTTCCAACTGAACGGAGACATGCCCCGCACCATTTCCACTGAAGCCTGGCTGAATGACGGTTACACCATGAATATTAGCGGTAAGCTGACGATGCTGGTGTCCGGTAAGCAACACATCGATGCCTTCGATGTCCCGGCAGATGGAATAACCTTGATTTTCTCCAATTAACCGTTCGGTGGGCTCGCCTGTCTCCAGATCACTCTCAAATCCGCCGTGATAACTGACAACCATTACATCTGGTTGTTCATGCTCGCGTATATAGTTAACCCATGCACGGATAGTCTCCAAGGCATCAAGGAACTGTAACCCCTCAATATTTTTTGGATGCTCCCAGTTTGGAATGTAATGCGTAGTTGCGCCCAACAGGGCAATTTTGACACCCGTAGACAATGTTTTGATTAGATACGGAGGACCGAAGGCAGGTACGTCTGGATGCTCATTTTTTACAATATTGGCAGACAGCCAAGGGAAATTGGAAGCTTCAACTGCTCCACGCAACAGATTCTGACCATAGTTAAACTCGTGATTTCCCATCACCGCAGCATCATAACCGAGTTCATTCAGTACTGTAATAAAAGGATGGTGACCCTCAGCAGTTCCTTTCGAAGCTGCATAAGAGGCCAAGGGTGATCCTTGCAGCAGATCCCCGTTATCCACCAGCATCAATTCAGGTGCACGTTCACGTTCCTTACGAATCAGGGAAGCCAGCAGGGCAAGTCCAGCCGGGCGGTAGGCGTTGGTATTGTAATGAATGGGGCGGATGGCCCCGTGCAGATCACTGGTGAACAGAATGTCGAAGCTTGCCGTATGGTTTATGGATGTCATTTTACAATCTCCTCTAATATATAAGTTCAGATATATGGAATTGCCATAAAACGGAGAAGAATGAATAGGCTGAAGAACCGAAGGTTATGCCGTTATCTCCGATGTTCTTCCTATATCTTCAACCATAATGAGCCTATTCTAACAGATACAAGTCCCGCTGACAGCCTGACAGGAAACTTTACAAAACTCCAAATTCCGTTTCACATCGCGCTAATATTTGGCAACTATAGTAGATAAGTACTGAAAAATAGAAACTCTTTGGAGGGTGTTCGTTTGAAGAAGTCTGCTTTATTTTTACCATTGTTGATTTTGGTTATGTTTCTGAGTGCTTGTGGGTCTAGTAGTACAACTGGTTCGGCTAACGGAGATAATGCGAGTCCCAATGCATCCGGTACGTCGACGGCAGAGACAGAGAAACCTGTCGAAGGTTATGTGCCAACTGAACTGACGGTTCAATTCGTTCCTTCCCAGAATGCAGACACGCTTGAAGCCAAAGCGAAACCGCTTGAGAAGTTGCTTGGTGACAAACTGGGCATTCCGGTAAAAGTCAGCGTATCCACCGACTACAACACAATTATTGAAGCAATGGCTTCCAACAAAGTAGACGTAGGTTTCTTGCCTCCGACAGCTTATGTACTGGCGAAAGAAAAAGGCGCTGCACAAGTTATTTTGCAAGCACAACGTTTTGGTGTAAATGATGAGACAGGTGCTCCAACAGAGCAACTGGCAGATTCATATAAATCCATGTTTATCGTGAAAAAAGACTCACCGATTCAATCCATCGAAGACCTTAAAGGTAAAAAAGTGGCTTACCAAAACGTAACGTCTTCCGCAGGTTATGTATGGCCAGCAGGTCTGTTGCTCGACAGAGGGATTGATCCATTGAAAGATGTAACACCTGTAACGTTGAAAGGTCATGACCAAGGTGTCATCGCTGTATTGAACGGTGACGTTGATGCAGCAGCGATTTTCCAAGATGCCCGCAACACGGTAGCCAAAGACTATCCGACTGTATTTGAAGATACACGTGTACTGGCGTTCACTGAGCCTATTCCTAACGATACCATTGCCGTTCGTACAGACATGAATGCAGATTGGACTGCGAAGATCAAACAAGCCTTCATCGATATCGGTAAAGATACGGAAGGTCACCAGATCATCAAAGAAATCTATACGCATGAAGGTTATGTAGAGTCCGATGATAGCAAGTTTGAGATCGTTCGTCAGTATGGCGAAAAAGTGAAAGGTGAATAAATCTGATCCAAAAGTAGTTCGGGATCTGTTCACTTTGTAGTCGCGTTCTTGGATGGGAACAGCTAAATCGTAGCAATGGACAGGCCAGTTCAGCGTGATCTACGCTGCGCTGGCTTGTGCCATTATAGCAAGCACTTAGGTATGGTTGATCATTATGAATGAAAGAAGGATATTGTCATGATTGAGCTTCATAACGTTACCAAAACTTACGCTAACGGCACCAAAGGCCTGGATAATATTAATCTGAAATTTGAGCAGGGGGAATTCATTGCTGTAGTGGGTCTGTCGGGTGCGGGTAAATCAACTCTCCTGCGATCCATTAATCGACTGCACGACATTAGTGAGGGCGAGATTCTGATTAACGGAAGTTCCATCACAAAGGCGCAAGGCAAACGGCTACGTATGATCAGACGTGACATCGGCATGATCTTCCAGAGTTTCAATCTGGTGAAACGGTCCAGTGTACTTCGTAATGTACTCGCTGGACGTGTTGGATATCATTCCACCATGCGTACCATTCTGGGACGTTTTCCAAAAGAGGATATTGAACTGGCATTCACTGCGCTGGATCGTGTGAATATTTCGGAGAAAGCCTATTCCCGTGCAGATCAGCTGTCTGGTGGACAGCAACAGCGTGTGGCTATTGCCCGTGTACTGGCACAGGAAGCAAAAATTATTCTGGCCGACGAACCGGTTGCTTCACTCGACCCGCTTACAACGAAGCAGGTCATGGATGACCTGAAACGCATCAATCAAGACCTAGGGATTACCACGATCGTCAACCTTCACTTTATTGATCTGGCGAGAGAGTATGCGACCCGTATTGTCGGATTGAGAGCAGGCGAGGTCGTATTCGACGGTCCGGTGGAAGAGGCAACGGATGAGCGCTTTGCAGAAATATACGGCAGACCGATTCTGGCTGACGAATTGTTGGACAAACAGGCTGTGCATGAGCAGGGAGAAGTTGTGGTATGAAGGGGCAGTCCAACGTTCCATTTCAGAATTCAGGCGGAGTGGGGAAGGAACCTGGTTCCAGCCCGGCTCAGGTTGTGAATCGTCCGAAACCGCCTGGGTGTACGAAACATCTGCTCACCTTAGTGATCATTCTGCTCCTTCTATGGGCCAGTGCCAAGCAGACGGATGCCAGCTTCACGGAGTTGTTTGAAGGTTTCCCCAATATGCTGGATCTGCTGAAGGAGATGTTCCCACCCCGGTGGAGTTACTTTGATAATATTGTGCAAGGCATGCTGGAAACGATCCGAATGGCCCTGATTGGGACAACCATTGGTGCGATTATTGCGATTCCGGTCTCGATCATCTGTGCCGGTAACCTGATGCCAAGTCGCTGGATCTACTATCCGGCGCGCTTTCTGCTGAACCTGATTCGGACCGTGCCAGATCTGTTGCTTGCTGCTTTGTTCGTTGCTGTATTTGGTTTGGGGCCCATCCCCGGAATCTTGGCACTGGCTGTGTTCTCGATAGGTCTGATCGCGAAGCTGACGTATGAGACACTGGAAACCATTGATCAGGGGCCGCTGGAAGCGATGACGGCTGTGGGTATGAACCGGATTCAGCTCATTGTATATGGCGTGGTGCCGCAACTGGCTGCCCAGTTCACATCCTATGTGCTGTATGCCTTCGAAATTAATATACGTGCCGCTGCCATTCTGGGACTGGTGGGAGCCGGAGGAATTGGACTCTACTATGAGGCAACACTTGGATTCCTGGAGTATGACAAAACCAGCGTAATCATTCTGTTTACCCTTGTCATTGTTCTGGTCATTGATTATGTAAGTACTAAGCTGCGGGAGAAATTGCTATGATGAAAAATGAAACAAGCCGCATCCGGCCTAAACCACGGAAGAACCCGCTACGCTGGGTTATTGTATTACTGCTGATCCTTGTGTATGTCTGGGCGCTTGCTGGTGTACCGTTTACTGGTTTCAAGGAAACCGCTGCTCAGATTATGAAGGCCATTGTAGCCGGGATTTTCTCACCGGATTGGGATTTTGTATATCTGCCTGAGGGAGAAGACTTGCTGCGAGGCCTTCTGGATACGTTGGCTATCTCGGTATTAGGTACCGTAATCTCGGCAGTACTCTGTATCCCGTTTGCATTCTGGTCAGCCCGTAACATGAGTGGGCATCGTTCCATCTCGGGTGCAGGTAAAATGGTACTCAGTTTCATCCGTACGTTCCCCGAGATTATCATGGCCTTGTTGTTCATCAAGGCAGTAGGTCCCGGATCGTTTGCAGGGGTACTCGCCCTTGGATTGCACTCTATAGGCATGTTAGGCAAGTTGTACGCAGATGAAGTTGAAAATATCGACTATGGTCCATCTGAGGCGCTGCTCGCCTCCGGAGCCAATCGTATGCAGCAGTTGTGGTTTGCCATCCTGCCACAGGTTATGCCTGGATTCCTGAATTATACGTTGTATCGTTTTGAGATTAATGTACGTTCCGCGACCATACTGGGTGTAATCGGAGCAGGGGGAATTGGTACACCGCTGATCTTTGCACTCAGCACCCGGAACTGGCCGCGAGTAGGTATAATCCTGTTGGGTATTATCGTGATGATCACGATCATCGACTTGATCTCGGGGTATATTCGTAAGAAGTTGGTATAGAGTTAATGTGGAGCTACGAATATATTAGATGAAAATTAAGATAAGTTGATAGAGGAAGAAGAGAGGGCTATTCGGTGCCAGAATATTGGCAGGGGATAGTCTTTTTTTTGTCTGCAAAAAAAAAGACGGTGCATTCTTGTTGCTCAGCTAACCGTCGAGGAATAAGAATGTTCAAAGAATATGCATTACAATGATTGAATTATTTTCCAAATACATGTAAGATTAATAGGTTTCTATATAAAGGGAATTAAGGATATTAATTAATACTCCTCTTAGATATCCATACAAGAAATGAGTTTTTTAAAGGAAGGTGACCTATGGAATTATTTCAATATATATGGATTGGGTTTATGGTACTCCTATTACTGTACAGAATGATCTTTCAGAAGTTTAAAAAACATAACAGAGAAAATATTGGGCTCAGTGCAATCCTGATCATTTTCACGGGAAGCAGTTATACGTTTACACAGATGAACTTAATTTTTGTCATCAGTATCATCGCCGTGGCCGCTTGTTCTGCGATATGGAACAGCATTCGATTTGTTAGAAATGGATATGAGCCTGAACGTTTGAAATGAACCTAAAAAAACCGAAACCATATTGCCCTGTGAATCAGGCAATGTTGGTTTCGGTTTTTTGGTTGCTTGGTTAGACGTTACTTCGTTACTATGACTTAGCTAGCCAAAGGCAACGCTTTGGTCACTTGAACCGTAATCGTCTCTGTGCTGGTTACGCCTGCGGCGTTGATCAGCTCAGCACGGTACGTGTACGTTCCGTTAGCGCGACCGGACAATTCCGTAACCGCACTTTGAGAAGCAGGTGTAGCGGCTTTCAACGCTTGTGTATCAATCAACACATCATTCTCATAGAGACGGTATTCGGTTGCGTTTGTACCCCACCAGAGGTTCATGGATACGTTATAGTTGCCGTCACCATCCCAGTTGTTTTGGGACAACGTAGCTTTGCCTGGAGCAGCATTGGTTACTTGTACCGTCAGCACGTCACTGCGTGTTGTGCCTTTGTCATTGGCCAACTCGGCTACGTAGGTATACGTGCCGTTTGCTTTACCTGTAATAGCTGTTTTGGAGGACTGAGCCGATGGTGAAGCCGCAGTCAACTTCTGTGTATCGATCAGAACGCCGTTCTCATACAGTTTATACTCAGAACCGTTTTCGCCCCACCAGAGGTTCATGCTTACGTTATACGAACCTTCGAACAGGCCAGTGGTATATCCATTATCAGAAGAAAGCACCGGTTTACCCGGTGCTCCTGCAGCTGGAGTGGAAGGCACTTCGCCGCCACCTTGCTCTTCAGCAGGTACAAAATCATTCAAGCTTCTAGGTTTCAATTGATATACATCTTTGAAAATAGCGGAAACGCCTGTGATATCAATTTTGTCCCCAGCAGCATAAGGGAAGGAAGTCTCCGTCACACCTGTACGGGTATCTACACGGATATGTGTGCTTGTTCCATCTGCTGCTACCGCGTCGAATTCAAAAGATCCAACTGGTGTAGCACTGATGATATTCTCGATCGTTACATTTTTCAATTGAACCAGTTGACCTTGGTTCGCATCTGTAATTGCAGTAACCTCGATTGGAGCAGGTACGGAAGCCGTACCTGTTTTCTCAATTGCAACGATATCGGTAAGCTCGAACTCGCTGTTATAGATGGTTGTTGCTGCTGTTACTTTCACCTTGTCACCAGCATGGAAGCCGCTAGTATGCTGGAATACGTAGATTCCGGCAGTTTCATCTTGAAGATAGAAGGCTTGTCCACCAAATGCACCCGGCTCTGTCGTCACAACACCTTCAATAGTTACGGTAGTGCCAACAGCTTTGGTGCGTGCTTCAGCAACTGTGATAGCCGCTGGAATCGGTCCTTCTTCTTCCGGAAGCTGTTCTGCTGGCACATTGCCAACGGTCACGGCATTGGTGATCAGGTTGCTGCCATTCAGACGCAGACGCAAGCTGGCAGCGCCAGTTGTACCCGGTTTGATGCGGACGTTCAGGTCTTTGATCCCGCGACCTTGGCTGTCCGAGGTTACACTGAATGTGGAGCTATAGCCGTACGAAGTCGGCCAAGTACCACTTTCATTCTGGATCATGGCTACCTGTGTTCCGCCAGTCAGATAGATGCCGGCACTATAACCGGATACGGTTGTGTTTGGAGCCATGTTCTCCACAACGACACGAATCTGGAAGTCTTCTGCGTTCGGAAGTGTATCCTGTTTCACGAAGCTGTAAGCAGCGTTCGCGCTGGATGCAGGTCCACCGTAAGAACCAGCCTTGAACGTGGAATGATCATACCACTTGTAACCTGCAGCAGGTGCGGCCCAAGGTTCAGCCTGTGGCTCTGTGGAAGCAGCCGGCTCTTCGAATGGCAACAGCGCTGTAGCTGTGTCCAATTCAAGTCCGTTTACTTGAGTTAGGCTTGTGTAGTTCTCTTGTGTAGCAAGCCAGTTCACGGTGTTCACGAGCAACACGGCATCATCAGCTTCTTTAAAACCATCATAAGTCGTTTTGCGTGTGCCTGTCTCTTCACGCAAGTATTTTGGCGATGCATCTTCTACTGGAGAGGAGTCACCGATGAAGGCAGCTTTACCTGCACCCAGCTTGGATACAGCCACATAAGGACCTTCTTCGATCCCGCCACCGTTGTAGACACCTTGGTCTACCGCGTTATTCCATTTTGCGTTGGTTTTTGGCAAGTAAACAATACCTTTTGCCTTTTCCGGATCAGTGATTGCGAGTGTTGAACCTGCGTGCATGGCTACACCCGACACCCCTTCTGTGATGCCGAATGCTTGATCTGCCGGTACAACGATATTGGCATTGATATCGCCAAGTGCGTTATAGCGGAATCGTACGCCGAAGTTATCGGACAACCAGTCCGAACTGGTTATATTTTGCATCGCTTCAGAATTACGCTCATCTGTGCTCATGCCTTTGGCCGGATCTTCGAATGCTCCCCGACGATAGCCGTTGATGACTTCAGAGCCATCCCATCGGTTTTTGTTACGGTCGGCATTATAGTGATCTCCAACAAAGAAGATGCTGCCACCCGTTTCAACATATTGTTTGAGTGCTGCTTGTTCGGATGTTTTGAAAGGAATTTGAGGCTCTGCAATAACGAATACGTTATACTCTTTCAGATCATCATAGGTAAATGGAGTTGTCTTGCGAAGTTCTTTGACATAATAACCATCATTCGCGAGTGCATTCCCGAAGTCGGAGAAACCTCCATCAATGACCCAGTCTGCAGCTCCAGCCGTTTGGCCGTGAGAGTTGTCGAACAATACTTTTTTACCTGCATTTTGGTTCACAACCTTTGCCTGGATGAACGGTGCCGGGTCTGTCGGTCCTTCCGCATGAACCGATGCATCTCCGTTCCATAATCCGATCTGAAGCGGCAAAGCCATGGACAATGCCAGGAGTGATTTTAAAAATACTCCTCGCATACCTGTTAATTTACCCAACCAAATCCCTCCCAAATATTAGTTGATTCATGAGTTCGTCCATATTCTACCACATGAAAATCTCACATAGTCATAACAATTTGTAAAAATTAACTCGATATTTGTAAAATTGGGTCTTTTGACATATCCATAGGTATTTCGGTCCCGTCATAATCCATTCATTTCTGCGTGTATATTGATTTTACGCAAATAAAAAGCCATCTCTTATGAGATGACTTTGGCCCGAATTCGATTGACGGCATGGAAGACAGAGGATTTAATCATACCTTCACTACGGTTCACCAGCTCTGCTGTTTCCTTAATGGAGTATCCATGGATGAGCCGAAGTTCTAATATTTTACGATGTTCGGTGTTGTTAATATGGGAGACAAGATCATGAACACCCTCGCTAATTTCAAGGTGGGATGTATCGACGTGATGGGTAGGCACCTCTAGACGACTGTCTCGTCTGAGTGTACGGGTCCGCCTGCGGAAGCTGTCCATCGCCAGGTTACGGGCAATGCGTTTGAGATAATAGAGAATGCGATCTTCAGGGATATCCACGGTAACGTTCATTAGTCGAATGAAACAATCCTGTGCCAGATCTTCTGCATCTTGCGGTTGTTTGACGATATGGGATAGATACCTTGTGATTTCTGATTTATAGTTGACATAAGCATCATTAATTTGTGTGCTGTTCATATGATGTGAATCCCCCTTGGATACAGATCAGGCTTGGGTCCGGTCTGGTATAAGTCTCTTATGATTCAAGTATATCGGGAGGTTGTTTCCAAAAGGTTCAGAGTTGTATCGGAGTTGTAACATTTCGTGCTTCCCTCTATTCAAGCATACGGCTTGGGATACAAAATAAAGGCAGATGGAGGAAATTCATAGAGCAGGGAGATTACGAAAGTATCATGAGACAAAAAGAGATTTTAATTATTGAGGACGAGGAGTCCATTCGCGATATTTTGTCCTATTCGTTACGTAAGGAAGGATTTGAGATCAAGGAAGCAGCTACGGGAAAAGAGGGCCTGGATCTGCTTCGGGATTCGAAGCCGGATCTGATACTGCTGGATCTGATGCTTCCAGACATGAGTGGTTTTGATGTGTGCAGGCAACTATCCGTGAATTCCAAGATACCCGTCATCATGATTACCGCCAAGTCGGACATGCTGGACAAGGTGCTTGGCATGGAGCTTGGGGCGGATGATTATATCACGAAGCCTTTTGATATCCGTGAGGTGGTTGCGCGCATTCGGGCGATTTTTCGACGGATTGATCTGATCAGCGAGACACTGGAGAATCAGTCCTATGAGGTGGTAAGGCTAGGCAAGCATATTGAGATCCGCAAGGATGAACGGGAAGTGTGGAAAGACGGGGAACGGGCAGGACTCACGAATAAAGAATATGATCTGTTGTTATTTCTCGTGACCCATCATCGTAAGGTTCATACACGTTCTGAACTGCTGGATAAGGTATGGGGATTTGATTTTGCAGGGGATACCCGAACAGTGGACATTCATGTGCAACGGATTCGCAAGAAACTGGATAGTGGTGTGCAAGGCATTTCGATGATTGAAACGGTATTCGGTGTGGGGTACAAGCTGAATATTCAGGTACAGACATGAAGTGGACGATCCAGTTTAAAATGGTGGTGCTATTCTCGGTCATTGTATTTATCGGATTCTCCGTCCTGCTGATTCTGTCCAATAAGGTAGCCCAGGAGAATATGTACCGGGAAGTGCATGAGGATATGGTGCAATCCAAAAGAAATCTGGATATCGCGCTGAATCAGTACTTCTTGATTCATAATAAACGCATGAGCAGAGACTCGCTCGAAGCAGGAAGTCGCGAGCTCGCGGAGCAGATTGGATCAGCCGTTGGTGGGGAGATTACGGTATACCGTCCCGATGCTTCGCCCTACGGATCTGCTGGTAGCAAGGTTAACGTTGCTAAGCGCTCTGATCATCCTGATGTGGAGGAAGCCATACAATCCCGGATCGCTTATACCACAGTTGTGGATAAAGGTCGGGTCACCTCCAGTCTGTCCTTCCCGCTTCAGATGGATCAACAATTGATTGGAATTGTGCAGTTGGAGAAGGATTACACCGACTTGTACAAACGCAATCTCCGGTTCCAGAATACGATCAAGCTGTTTGCAGCGGTTATTTTTGTATTTGTATTTATCGCATCCATCTTTATTTCCCGGAAAATTACACAACCCATCCGTGTACTGACGAAACGTTCTGCGGAAGTGGCCCATGGAAGTTTGAATGCGGACATTCAGATTACAACCAAGGATGAAATCGGTGAATTGGCTTCAAGCTTCACCGTCATGATTGATCGGGTACGGGAGCAGATTGATGTGATTGAGCGAGAGCGGGACGAAGTGAAGCAAGTACAGGCCCGAAGCAAAGTTTTTTTTGATAATGTGACGCATGAATTGAAGACGCCCTTAACGACGATTCTGGGATACGCCCAGATTTTACGGGATAACGGATTTACCGACCAGGACTTTTTCGACAAAGGCATGAATTATATCATCAAGGAAAGCCAGCGTCTTAACACGATGGTTGCGGATATTCTGGAGGTGTCGGTCTCTTCTGCGGTCATTCAGGCATACCGGTTCGAACGTATCGATATATCAGATATTATTCGTGAAGCTTGCGAGGACATGTCGATTAAGGCGAGCAAGTACAATATAGGCATTCACTATGAGTTGGAGGAACATCAGTATTTACAGGGAGATCGGGATAAGTTGAAGGAGGTCTTCCTCAACATCCTGGATAATTCGGTCAAGTACAGTGATGTGAACTCCATTATCGAAGTACAGTCCTTCCGGTTAGGTGATTCTATTGCTATTGTGATCCGTGATCAGGGGGAAGGAATCGGAGCTGAAGCGCTCCAGCATGTATTTGAACCCTTTTACCAGGATAAAGGAATCAACAGAGCCGAGAAGGGCAGCGCCGGACTGGGCTTGTCTATTGTGAAGAACATCGTTGAGCGTCATGGAGGAACAGTGGAGATGAAGAGCATCATGCGGGAAGGGACACAAGTGAATATCAGTCTTCCGGGGGAAATGAACGCATGAGACATCCTGGATTTTGGCGTAAAAACCGCGACAGATTGATGCTGTCAGGGTTGTTGATCGCATTTGTCAGCGGAATTTTTGGGATTGGGAGCCTGTTCAGTCTCGGAAATCTCAAACCAAGAACGGTGATTTTGCCAAGTGAGCAGTTCAACAGCCGTCTGGCACCACCACCTAGCAGTACGATTCAGATCGAGTCGGCTACCAAGATTCCAAATGACTTTGCGATCTTTGATTTTGAAGTGTTAGACCGGAATACGATTATATTTAATCAACCGGAATTTTCCTATTCAGGGCTCAAGCTGTCTCTCCTGCATCTGGATGATAAGGAAGTGAAGAACATTGCGGCTAATACGGATTACGGTGTAACGATCAGTCCGGATCACAAAAAAATCATATACTCCCAGTATCGGGCAGGTCAGACGCAGAAGACAACGTATGAGTATATGATACAGAGCGGGGAACGTCGCAAACTTCCGTACGACAACTCGTATTATCGAGTGTTTGTAGGGAACGACTCCTACATCGGTCAGGATGATCTGTCATTTAAACAAGTTGATCTGAGCCAGGGGAAGAGTCATGTCATCTACACGTATGAAGAGCTGATGAGCATGTTCACAGGACCAAGACAAGGGAAAGGTTCGAATGATACGTTTATCGTTATGGATGTGTTGCAGGTCAGTGGGGATCACGAGCAGTTTTATATACTGGTGATGCTGAAAGACAAGTATTCCATCTATCGTGTATCACTTGAGGATGAGCATGAAGTGAAGGCGTATGCTGCAATGGAAGACATTCAACAGTACAAGTTGCTGAAAAATGGTGACATGCTCATCCAGGGAACGATGAATAAGGTACAGGGCCTGTATCGGTATCATGCAGCAGAGGAGCAGTATGATCTGTTATTACAAGGTTCGATCTGGAGCTTCGATCTGGATGCAGATGAATCCCGAATAGCTTACTTTTTCCCGATGGACAGTCAGAATCAGAAGAATGAGTTGCATGTTGCCTACCTGAATGACAGCAAAATTTCGTCGGATACGGTGATCTATCGCAATATTGATAACTTCATCAGTCTGAAATGGAATGACGATGAATTATTTGCTGTAAGCAGCTCAGTGGATAAAAGTGAAATGTACCGCTTTAGTTTCAGAGCCTGGTAAGCTGCGGAAGGTATACGAATATAAGACCTTGGTCTGATGGAGCGATAGCTGCTCTGCGGACAAGGTCTTTTTGTTATGACATGTTACAAGTTGGATACAACTCCGGCCAGCCCGGATACATCTCCACCCTATAATGAAAAGGGAATGTGCTACGCGAATCTTTTTGAACAACCTCTGTACATATTTAGCAAGTAGAAAGGAAGACATG
Organism: Paenibacillus sp. FSL K6-4396; assembly: GCF_038002525.1. Lineage (NCBI taxonomy): Bacteria > Bacillati > Bacillota > Bacilli > Caryophanales > Paenibacillaceae > Paenibacillus > Paenibacillus sp. FSL K6-4396. Next base: position 1,173,490 of record NZ_JBBOCR010000001.1, read on the forward strand.
CAGTAATGCTTCAAGTTGAACAATTATCCCACTCGTTCCGCAATGGCCAGGGAACCGTGCCGGTGCTTCAGGATATCAACCTGACGATTGGAGAAGGCAAGATGGTAGCCCTGCTGGGCAGTTCTGGTTCGGGTAAATCCACACTGCTGAATCTGATGGCGGGGCTGATGAAACCGGATCAGGGCAAGATTCTCATTGCGGGACAAGATATTGTACGTTTCAGTGAAAATCGCCTGGCTGAGTTCAGGCGCAGTCATATCGGGTTTATTTTTCAATCCTATGAACTGCTGTCCAATCTTACGATCCGGGAAAATGTAGAATTACCCTTGGTGTTTATGGGGATAAGCCCTTCGAAACGCAAAGCAAAAGCATTGAAGTTGCTGGAACAAGTGGGACTGGGTGAAAAAGCAAACTTGTTCCCGTCCCAGTTGTCGGGTGGCCAACAACAACGTGTCAGTATTGCACGTTCGCTTATTACCGAACCCTCGGTTATCTTTGCAGATGAGCCTACCGGGAATCTGGATACCGAGACGGAGGAAGAGATTATTGCGATTTTGCAGCAGCTTAACCGGGATATGAATACAACCTTTGTCATTGTGACACATGAAGCAGAGGTCGCGGAGCAGATGCAAGTTGTGCTTACACTGCAACATGGAATACTGGTCGAAGAGGCTGTAAGGGAAGTTTGAGGCAAAAGGAGAGGAAATGTGAGAATACGGGATGTAGCACGTATGGCCTGGGGACAGATCATTCGCAGAAAAATGGTCACACTGCTGTGTATGATGGGGCTGTCCATTGGTTCTGCCGCCATGATTATTGCACTTAGCGTAGGGCAGTCCGTACAGACCTATAGCGAGAAAACATTGAACGACAATTACAAGATGGATGAAATCACGATTACGCCCAATGAAGGCATACGTACCGGGAACGGCAAGGGGAATAGTCAGACATCGAAGTTTGAACGGGGAGCTTTGACGTTGGAAAAGATTCAGATTATCCAAAGACTTCCCCATGTTGTTGCCGTGGCTCCCATGTTAAAGCTGGATTCGCTGGAAATGGTGCTTCCGGATGGTCGCAGCACGTATGTTGAGGTCATTGGTACCCAGCTGGAGACCCTGGGCGGGTTTGGATACAAGTATGCTGAGGGACGTGGGGCAGAGGATGGTCGTATGGCGGTAACCAGTTATGGGGCTGCATTCGGACTCGTGGACCCCAAAGTAACTCAGAAGTTATTCGAGCAGTTGAATGCTGATCCATATAACAACGAGCTTTTGGAACAGTTTATGGAAATGTCCGCCAAGCAGGATCAGCTGGTTCAGCAGCTGGTTCAGTTCCGATATGAAGATTATGCGAATGCAAGCAAAACCAAAATGAGTGGCTCTATACGCGTGTCTGGAGAGTTGACGAAGCCTTCCAACATGGATGAGATGAGCGCTCAAAACGATAAAAAAGTATATCTGCCGCTCGATACAGCTCGTGCATTGCAGGATGAGCTTGGATTACAGCAGGCCGACAGCAGTGCGGCCAAGCATCTTAACTCGGCTCTGGTCAAGGTTGAGGACAAACGTTATGTATCCCAGGTGGAAGAACAGATTAAAAAGCTGACTTTAAATACACAGAGTAATCTGTTCCAGGAAGAAGCGATGTCAGGTCAACTGGCAATGTACCAAAAAGCGGCATTGGGAATCGGCGGTTTTATCATGCTGCTGGCCTCATTATCCATTATTGTAGCGATGATTATGTCTACGCATCAGCGTCGTAAACAGATTGGTGTGATGAAGGTGCTGGGCGCAAATCTGTGGCAGATCCGTCAGATGTTTATTACGGAAGCAGCGATGCTTGGATTAATGGGCGGCGTGGCTGGTGTGGGGATTGCCTTTGCTGCCCTCGGCGGGGTGAACAGTCTGCTGGCGAGTCAGATGGCAGATCAGATGAATGGTCCGATGACCGTCGTTATTCAGCAATCCGCTCTGCCACTCGGCATCGTTTTTGCTGTTCTGGTTGGCATTGTATCAGGTATATATCCGGCAATCAGCGCATCTCGAACCAATGCATTAACTGTGATCAAATCAATGTAATTTTATCAGCGAAAGGGAAATTGGGCACATGAAGAAATGGATTAAAATCATCATCACCGTTGTACTTTTGGCAGGTGCAGGGTACTGGTTGTATGAAAAGTACAAGCCAAAACCGGAGGCACCTATAGAGATTCCGCCCCCGATTACTTTTGATGTGACACAGGAAACGATGACGCAAACGATACAGGTGAAAGGGAAATCCGTATACACCGATCAGACGGATATCTTCGCTCCGTATGCTTCCAACATCAAGCAGTGGCACGTGAAAAGTGGTGAGCAGGTGAGCAAAGGCGATATCCTGTTTACCCTCGACACTTCCACGTTACAAACTGAAGTAGAACAGTTGCAGAGTGATCTGGAGAAAGCCCAGCTGGAAAATAAGATGAATCAGGTTAGCCTGGATCAGGCGAATATGAGTGAGACGCTTGGCGTGACGGAAGAGGAGCGCAAGAAGGCATTTGCAGATCGGGAAGGTAAACGCCTGACGAATGAATTGAATCAAAAAGCGCTGGTCCTCAAGGAGAAGGAGATACAGAAAAAGCAGGCAGTAATAAGTAAGTCTGTTGTGTATGCTTCCGCTTCCGGTATATTTCAGATGAATGAAGAGGATAGCAAGACACGTGTGGTGACGGAAGGACAGCTGATCGGGTCCATTACAAATATCAGCAAACTGAAATTTATGACGATTGTTGGTGAGGAAGAAATGTTCAGGCTCAAGGTGGGCATGCCGGTTAAGGTGCGAATGACAGCACAGAAAGACCTGCAATTCACCGGGAAGGTGAGCAAGGTATCCAAATTCGCCCGCAAGAGTACGGATACGGACCTCAAGCAAGCATCCCAGTTTGACGTGGTCATTGATCTGAAGCCTGATGCCAGAATGTATGGAGGCGTGAGTCTGGAAGGCGATATCGAGACGATGCGGAAGGATAAAGTGACGGTTGTGTCCAGCCTGGCGATTATGCGGGATCAGACCGAGCCTTACGTACTGTTAGACAAGGGCAATGGACAGACAGCGCCGCTGACGATCCAGGCTGGAATGGAATCGGGGGACAAGACGGAAGTAGTTAGTGGCTTGAAACCGGGAGACATTGTCGTTTTGCCTTAGATGTAGGAATTTAAGAATAAGGCATTATATGTAATGACTAGCTAGACGAACGGGTAAATTCGGCATTGTAAAACACGAGGTTCATTGTGGCAGATTGCCAGCATGGACCTCGTGTGTCTTTTGGAGCAAGGGATGTCCAGAATCCTGCCTGAATTATGGAAAAAAATATAATTAAATTTATATAATTCAATTTACAGTAAAATTTACATGTCGTATAATCAGAACATAAGGAGGTGACACCAAACATCATGTTTGTAGATGGATAGGCGAAGGCTTTTTTTTTAACTGTTTGAAGAAAGCGCTTACCGAATTTAGGATTCAGACATCCCATACGTCATTTTTCACACTTCTTCATGTCTAACACACGTTCAACCACACCCACCATATTATACTCATTCACATGATTCGCCCTCACACACCATTTGTTTGCTTAAGATTCCAGTGATACAACCATTTCTTTTGGAGGTGATACAACCAACTCATCCGAACGTTCTCTTCGTGCTAAGCATCATAATGACACAGAGGATCAGACATGAGTACAACCCAATCTAACTAAAGGAAAGGTGGAACTATGAAGACTAAATTGAAAACCAAATCGAGAGGTAAGAAGATCCTGCGCAAAGGTGTAAAGCAAATGTTGGCAGCAACGCTGCTCGCGGCGGGGATTTTCCCTGGACTGTCTCCAGGCTTGGCTCAGGCGGCTGAAGCACATGTGGATAATCCATTTGTAGGGGCAACGGCCTATCTGAATCAGGACTATTCAGCTCTCGTGGATACGTCCATTGCACTGACCAACGATGCGTCGTTGAAGGCCAAGATGGAGACCGTCAAATCGTATCCAACCGCAGTATGGGTTGACCGGATTGCTGCAATCTATGGCGGTACGGACAACGCTGGTCGCAAAAGTGTAGAGCAACATCTTGATGCCGTTCTCGCTCAAAAGAAACCGGGTACACCGATCACCGCTTCGTTTGTTATTTACAATCTGCCCGGACGGGATTGTCATGCACTTGCATCAAATGGTGAACTTCCACTAACACAGGCGGCACTGCAGACCTATAAAACGGATTATATTGATGTGCTCGCAGATATCTTCGCAGATCCGAAGTATCAGGATATTCGCATTATTGCTGTCATTGAACCGGACAGTCTGCCTAACCTTGTGACCAACCTGAGTACACCAGCTTGTGGTCAAGCCAGCTCAACAGGTATCTATGAGGCGGGTGTGAAGTATGCACTGGACAAGCTGCACGCCATTCCGAATGTGTACAACTATCTGGATATCGGTCACTCCGGCTGGCTTGGCTGGGATAACAACCGCTCTGCAGCAGTCGCGCTGTATACAAGTGTTGTACAAGGGACAGCCGCGGGTCTGAGCAGTGCAGATGGTTTCATTACGAATACAGCGAACACCACACCGTTGGGAGAGCCGAACCTGTCCAACCCGGATCTCAATATCGGTGGACAACCGATTAAATCGGCCAAGTTTTATGAGTGGAATCCTTATTTTGACGAAACCGATTTCACTGCTGCGCTGTATGCCGATTTCGTACAAGCCGGCTGGCCAAGCAGCACAGGTTTCCTGATCGATACTAGCCGGAACGGCTGGGGCGGGGTAGACCGTCCAGCATCCGCTACGGGCAGCAACATTAATGATTATGTGAATTCCGGACGTGTAGATCGCCGGGAGCACCGGGGGAACTGGTGTAATGCCAGTGGCGCAGGTATTGGTGAAGCACCTAAGGCTGCACCAGGACCAGCGCATCTGGATGCTTATGTATGGGTGAAACCTCCGGGTGAATCCGATGGCTCCAGCTCCGAAATTCCGAATAACGAAGGCAAAGGTTTCGACCGGATGTGTGATCCAACCTTCACAACTCGGGATGGTGTATTAACAGGTGCGTTGCCTAATGCTCCGGTATCGGGTCACTGGTTCCATGATCAATTCGTGGCACTGGTGAAAAACGCATTCCCTGTACTTCCTGCAAGTAACGGTGGAGGCAACCCTCCGGGTGGAACAACAGCTCCGGCAGCACCAGCAGCATTGACAGCTTCTGCCGGTAACGCTCAAGTCTCCTTGACGTGGACTGCTTCCACAGGGGCTACAAGTTATAGTGTGAAGCGGGCACTAAGTGCATCAGGTCCATTCACAACAGTTGCAGCTAATGTAAGTGGAACATCTTACAGCAACACCGGTCTGATCAATGGTACAACCTATTATTATGTGGTAACGGCAACAAATGCAGTAGGTGAAAGTGTTAACTCTGCAACAGCAACAGCTACACCTGTTGCAGGTGTAACGGCGCCAGCTGTACCGACTGCTCTCACAGCAACTGCAGGCAATGCACAGGTGAGCCTGACGTGGACCGCTTCTACAGGTGCAACAAGTTATGATGTGAAACGCGCACTGAGTGCAACAGGTCCGTTCACAACGATCGCCGCGAATGTGAGCGGTACGTCCTACACAAACACTGCCCTCACGAACGGCACAACGTATCATTATGTGGTAAGTGCAGTGAATGCAGCAGGGCAAAGCGCCAATTCCGCTGTAGCTTCCGCGACACCTCAAAGTGTCGTTGTACCAACCAGTGACCTTGTTGTGCAATATCGTGCTGGAGATACCAATGCTCAGGATAGCCAGATCAAACCGTATTTCAACATCAAAAATCTGGGTAGTACTGCTGTGAATCTGAGTGATCTGAAGATCAGATACTACTTTTCCAAAGAAGGCTCGGCTGCGATGGATTCTGCCATCGATTACGCTCAAGTTGGCGGAGCCAATATCCAGCGGACCTTCACAGACTCGTACGTTGAGCTGAGCTTCACATCTGGCGCTGGCAGCATTCAGGCTGGTGGACAGACTGGAGATATCCAGCTTCGCATGTACAAAACAGACTGGTCCAACTTTGACGAGACGAATGACTACTCTTTCGATCCAACGAAAACATCCTATCAGGATTGGAACAAGGTAACACTCCACCAAGGTGGAAACCTGGTATGGGGTATTGAGCCTTAAACTTTATTTGTAACAGTCTTAACCGCGATCCTCTGTGTGTTAGAGGATTGCGGTTTTTTGCTATGCATTACAAGAGTCATTCTAGATTGAATTTCTCACATGAAAATGTATTTAGAATCGCTTGAAGATCCGTAATTAGGGATGTAAGAGCGGGCGTATCAGGCTGGGCTGTCCTCTGGTCATGAAAATGATCAGGGGGCAACCCTCTTTCTTTTCTAACGAACAGAGGGCACGCTATTTAGTTGAAATGATGCATCTGAAAAATCTGACGAATCGTAGACACGCTATTCAGTTAATTTGGGTAGATTTTGCCCCGTTTAGACCCGATTTGGTCCAAATAAGGTTGCTGAGATTCGTTAGGATTCGTTGTTGGAGTTTAACGCCCCAATAGGGTGTGTGAGATTCGTTAGAAAGAACTTGGCGGTGAGTCGGAATCATGCTTCAGCTTGAATCATTCATCGGGTTGATTTTCCAAATGACTCCTAAAAACACTGATTATTAATCGTTTTGGACGGATATTTGCCTAGGGTATGGCAGGCAGGATGTCTATAATAGAACCCGATGGGCGGGATCTCCTCGCTCCGATTGGAAAGAGAATGGAAGGGGGACGGCACTCTGGTAGTCGGGCAAGCTGATTTCTCTTTTTTAATTTTGTAAGCGTAATCATTACGGGCGGGTATCGTCCGTTGAAGAAGAAGGTCTGTGTGGATTAACGAACGTCCAATCATCATCAATGTGTATATGCGTCACCTATTCTGTCTCAAGGAGCGTGAAGGTGGATGAACTCAGGAACAACAACGCCGGTACATAAAGGATCGGTGTCAGGTCGGCAATCCGGTCGCAGGAAGGCTCGTATGCCACTTGCAGCCAAGGTGCTCTCTTCGGCACTTAGCGTAGCTTTGCTCATTGGAGGAACAGCTGGCGTTACGGGAGCGGAAGCTTCGAACGGTAATGGGGCGACGGAGGCTGGCCTGCAATCACATAAGGGGGGCAGTCACATGAAAGAGATTCAACTGGAATATCTGGATCGAGGTCTGGTGGCTGCTTCGACATCTGAAGGTGTGTTTCTCAGCTGGAGATTGCTGGGTGATGAGGCTACAGGGTATAGCGACAAAGGGCTGACAGGTTCGGACTTTAACGTCTATCGTGATGGCAAAAAGATCGCTACCGTCACCGACAGCACCAACTATGTAGATGCAACGGGCAAATCGTCTTCCCGTTATGAAGTGGCAGCGGTGAACAAAAAGGGCAAGGAGAGCAAACGCAGTGCATCCGTCAAACCTTGGGCGAACGGGTATGTGGATATTCCACTGCAAAAACCTGCTGATGGCGTGACGCCGGCCGGAGAAGCCTATACGTATTCTGCCAATGACATGAGCGTGGGTGATGTGGATGGGGATGGCCAATATGAGTTTTTCGTCAAATGGGACCCTTCCAACGCCAAGGACGTATCGCAAAAAGGATACACCGGTAAAACCTACATTGATGCTTACACCTTGGACGGACAGTTGCTGTACCGAATCGATCTTGGGGTCAACATCCGTGCAGGTGCTCATTATACACAGATGCTTGTTTACGATTTTGACGGGGATGGCAAGGCTGAGATGATGTTCAAGACTGCTCCGGGCACGAAAATAATCCAATATAACAAAAAAGGAAAAGTGACATCCGAGAAGTATATCACCTTACCGAAGGAAGACCGCAAGGCAGGCGTGAAGAACGAGGATGATTATCGTTTAAGTGCTGACGGTTACTACGATCACGTGGTGGATATGTTCAGAAACTGGCATAAACACGAAGAGGTTGTGAAGGGCAACTGGCCTGCGACATTGGAAGAGGCTTTTGGAATGGAGAAAAAGTATAACTATCCATTATCTCAGCAGGATGCCGAGAGCCTGGCCGACTACTTCATTGATGTCTATGCGGTAGAACGCAGCAACCGAAATGAGTTGCGTAAGTTTGAGGGTTTTATCGTGGACGGACCGGAGTACGTTACGGTATTTGAAGGGAAATCAGGTAAAGAGCTGGAAACCATTCCCTATGAACCTGAGCGTCATGATGACGGTCTGATGTGGGGCGATTATGCGATGGCACGGATCGAACCCGGGAATCGGGTAGACCGTTTCCTGGCAGGCGTGGCGTATCTGGACGGCAAGAAACCGTCTGCAATCTTTGCACGCGGATACTATACACGTTCGACGATGGTTGCCTACAATTGGGACGGCAAGAAGCTGAAAAAGGAATGGAAAGTGGACAGCGGCTGGACGCCGATGAAGAACCCATTCAATGACGGACCACACGGCGTAGATGGTACAGATCCGCAGTATGGTTCCATCACAACTCAGGGTGCGCACTATTTCAGTGTGGCGGATGTGGATGGAGACGGCAAACAGGAGATCATCTATGGCTCCGCTACAATTGATCATGACGGCAGCGTGCTGTACAGCTCCACAGACCTGATGCCTGCCGAGAGTGCTGCACCGGGAACGATTGCCCGTCTGGGTCATGGGGACGCACTTCATGTGGCAGATATTGACCCGAATCGTCCGGGACTTGAGATTTTCATGGTACACGAGGGTGGTCCGTGGGCTCCATATGGCTACTCCTTACGGGATGCGAAGACCGGAGAAGTGATCTATGGTGGATACACAGGGAAAGATACGGGACGCGGCATGGTGGGGGATGTTGATCCAACCCGTCGCGGTCTGGAGACATGGGCTGTAGGCTTGTGGACAGCACAGGGGCAGAAAATCAGTGATCAGGCACCGGGCACGAATATGAATATCCGTTGGTCTGGTGATATGACGACACAGATCGTAGATGGTGCCATTGATGTTACACCAACCATCAAGGATTGGAATCGTGGCACGTTACTGACGGCCACAGGCACATTGACTAACAATTACACCAAAGGTACGCCGTCTCTTGTAGCTGATATTTTCGGAGATTGGCGGGAAGAGATGCTGGTGAGAACCACCGACAGCTCGGCGATCCGTATCTATCTGAGTACCGAGAAGACAGACCGTAAGCTGTACACGCTGATGCATGATGCGATGTATCGCGTGGGCATTGCCGGACAGAACAGTGGATACAACCAGCCTTCCTATCCGTCCTTCTATATGGCATCGGATATAGACTGGTCCAAAGTAACGCTGCCCAAGTTCTACACGCCAGGTAAAGGCGGAAAGTAAACAGACCGGAGTAATAATAGCTAGCAATAGCAACATAACATGTGTTCATGATCAGCCTGTAACGTAACGCAGCGCAGCGTCGTTAGTTTTAAGCGTTGGCATCGAAGCCTGGAAGCTCTGGAATCCCCATGTGTCTCGTCACATGGAGGTTTCAGAGCTTTTTTTACATGAGGCTCTGCGGGTAGAGCTTGGTGGTTCCAATCCATCCGTGTTACATCATTCTTCTACATCGTTGAAGTTTAGATGCTCGGTAGAAGCGAACGCTTTAATGGTGTATTTACCTTGATCATGGATCAATGTGGTGATGGAGCACTCGGGGATCAATTGGTTCTGCATCGCTATAAAATCGGAATGCCAGACGTTAAGTTCGCACTCGGTGAAGGTTTGCACCAGAAAATCAGTAATGAGTCCACCGTGTGCAACCACAATAATGTCACTGTTCTCTGGCTCTTCATTAGCCAATTCGGTCAGGAGGGAGGCCAGACGTTCACCAGCCTGTTTGGCCGAGTCTCCCACAGGTGGAATGTAATCGGGGTCAGACGTACATCGATCCCACGTGGCAATAAATTCTTCGAATGATTGATCGGGGCAATCGCCCCAATTGGCACGTTCGCGCAGGCGGGGATCTACTGTTATGGGGGATTGAGTATGGTAGGCAATCCTGCTGGCGGTTTCTTGGGCTCGTCGAAGTGGGCTGGTCAGGATTTTAGCAACAGGAAAGGCAGCTCTGGCAAAATGAAGTGCTGTGGCTTCGGCTTGTAAAGCCCCTTCAGAAGTGAGAGGGACATCACCGATTCGTCGTTCTTTGAGGCCGTGCCTCACCAGATGAAAGGTGGTACTCATAATTGTAAACCTCCTTAAGTAAAAATAGTTCAAACAAATCATTAGATGATAAACTAATTATATATTTGTCTAATTATAAAATACAATCATCATTTGAGTCAGGACGTTTATATCCAACCTACATAATTGTTACAATGGAGAAAAGTGAGGATTGATCGTTGAAGGACTGGAGGTATAGACATGAGTATCACTGAGCGCTGGACAGGAAGCCTGTATCAGGAGTCATTGCGAACAGAGGATTGTGGGCCGCGTTTTTACGCGTACTATTATAAGCAATGGGACAACTACCGTATGTCCTATCACCATCATGATTCCACGGAAATTATGTATATTATTTCGGGAATGTGCCGGGTGGATGTGCAGATGCCGGATGGGAGTTCGGAACAGGCTGTTCTGAAAAAAGGACAGTTCATTATGCTCGATGCTGGCGTCCCGCATCGTTTGCTGGTGGAAGATGGCGTGCCTTGCCGGATGCTCAATGTGGAGTTTGGATTCTCAGGCTCACCTCCCGGACAGCTATCCATCCGTCAGCTCGCGCTGGAGGAGGAAGAAGTTCACACTTTGCTGGCTAATGCCTCGCCATATCTGGTACTGCCTGACCCGGAAGAGGTGTATCATATTATGAAAAGTCTAGTGTTGGAACTCGATCAGCGTGGTCTACTGGAGCAAGGAAGATCAACTGTGCCGATGAAGATCATTCCACCAGATGAAAGGTCACATCACCGCGAAGCCCGGAATCTCTCGTCCCCGGAACAGAGTATGCTGGTGCGTACACTGTTTATTCAGTTGCTGGTCCGTGTTGCGCGTCTGCGCGGAGAAATGAGCCGAAGCGCGCCAGATCAGGCGGAGTTGTATGTCAAACGAACGATTGAATTCATGCATCATAATATGGATCGCAATATTCAGATGAAGGACATTGCCGCAGCCGTCAATCTGCATCCGGGTTATTTGCATCGCATTTTCCGTCTGCACACGCAGCGCACACCAACCGATTACCTGACGATGCTTCGAATGGAGAAGGCCAAGATGCTGCTTCAGCAGACGAATATTCCGATTTCGGAGATCTCCGACTATGTTGGGGTAGGCAGTCGTCAGTATTTTCATATGTTATTCAAAAAATATACAGGCCGTACGCCCGTTGAATTTCGCTCCTCGATGGAACGACATGTCAGTCAGTACCCGACGAATGAATAAGTTAGGATTTTTGACAACAGGGACTTGAACAAGTCATGATTTTGATAACGCTTCCCCTATTGGCGTTGGTACAATGATTTCATGAAGAGAGTCATTAACCGAAGCGAAAGATTCGGATTAGGGGAGGACATAGACATGACGTTTAAAGTGGCGTTTATCGGGGCAGGAAGTATCGGATTTACACGGGGATTGCTAAGGGATTTGCTGACGGTACCAGAGTTTAACAACATTGAAATTGCATTCTGTGATATTAACCAGCACAATCTCGATATGGTGACTGAGCTATGTCAGCGGGATATCCGTGAGAATGGATTGAATATTCAGATTCAGCCGACAACGGATCGGAAAGAAGCGTTAAAAGATGCGAAGTATGTACTGTGTACCATTCGTGTTGGGGGACTGGAAGCTTTTGCAACCGATGTGGATATTCCACTGAAATATGGGGTGGACCAATGTGTAGGCGATACGCTGTGTGCAGGTGGCATTATGTATGGACAACGCGGAATCGCTGAGATGCTGGATATCTGTAAAGATATTCGTGAACATAGCGCACCTGACGTGCTGCTCTTGAACTATTCCAATCCGATGGCAATGCTCACATGGGCCTGCAATAAGTATGGCGGTGTGCGGACGATCGGACTGTGTCATGGCGTACAGCATGGTCATCATCAGATTGCGGAAGCTTTTGGATTGAAAAAGAGTGAAGTGGATATTGTCTGTGCCGGCATCAACCATCAGACCTGGTATATCCAGGCTTCTCATGAGGGCAAAGACCTTACAGGTGATCTGCTCGAAGCTTTCGAGAAACATCCAGAGTACAGCCGCACCGAGAAAGTGCGGATTGATATGCTGCGCCGCTTCGGCTATTACAGTACGGAATCGAATGGTCATCTGAGTGAATATGTGCCGTGGTACCGCAAGCGTCCGGAAGAGATCAACGAGTGGATCGACCTGGGCAATTGGATTAACGGAGAGACAGGTGGGTATCTGCGGGTGTGTACCGAGGGGCGCAACTGGTTTGAAACTGATTTTCCAAACTGGATGAAGGATGAACCGATGCAATTCATTCCGGAAAAACGGGGTGAGGAGCACGGTTCGTACATTATTGAAGGGCTGGAGACGGGACGTGTCTATCGTGGACATTTCAATACCGTTAATAATGGAGTAATCTCGAACCTGCCAGATGATGCAATTATTGAGGCACCGGGATATGTGGATCGCAACGGTATCTCCATGCCGCATGTAGGGGATCTGCCCCTTGGCCCGACGGCGGTATGTAATGTGAGTATCTCCGTGCAACGTCTTGCGGTTGAAGCTGCGGTGAACGGAGACGACCAATTACTTCGTAAGGCGTTCATGATGGACCCGCTCGTGGGTGCCGTATGTAATCCGAAGGAGATCTGGCAGATGGTCGACGAGATGCTGGTTGCACAGGCCCAGTGGTTGCCGCAGTACGGGGTTGCGATTGCAGCCGCAGAAGCAAGACTTGCTTCAGGTGACTTGATTCCAACGAAGGAATATGAAGGTGCAGCACGTCTTAAGGTGAAAACGGTGGAAGAAATGAAACAGGACCGCGACGCTGCGAACAAAAATGCAGGAGAATCCGATAAAGGGAAAGATCGCGAGAAAGTGCAGCAATAGATAAGAATGCGTAAGGGTCTCTCCGAAATTGGAGGGGCCCTGTTTGTTTTTATTTTTTTTCGATACCACGGATAACAAAGGCAAAAGAAGTATCACCCAAGGAAACCTGCGAATTTTGAGGGGATATCCACCGGGCAAAGGCTCCATAATAATGAGTTCATTTTTCCTGTTCCAACTGGAATGAACCTTCTCGCAAAGAGATGGGACGTGCCTTCCCATTTACATACTCGACCAGAGTGAACTCGTCAGGTGGTACATTTGTATCCAGATGAAAAGCAAGTGAGGAATATTGCTCGATTTGAAGTATCTTTACCATGCGTTACATATTACCTTTACAGACATAGTAATATGTCTTATAGTATACGCAGGATGGAAGAAAGTCGGTGAAGCTCGCAGATGGATGTGCAAGTGATTAACAGTGATCTGATTCGGGGCAATATTGACCCCATCATTCTCAGTGTACTTATACCCGCAGATAACTATGGCTACAGCATCATTAAGGAAATCTATCGCAAGAGCGGAGAGCAGTTTGAACTGAAGGAACCCACGCTTTATTCCAGTTTGAAGAGGCTGGAGAAGAGTGGATATGTGGAGTCCTACTGGGGGGAAGAGACGCAGGGAGGACGACGCAAATATTACCGAATTACAACGCAAGGCCTCGAAGCCTATAGAGAGCAGGTCCATGCTTGGCATGCAGCCAAGGCACTGATTGATTGCATGATTGTCACTGGAGAAAAAGGAGATGAAGACCTATGAGATTGGAAGCTCGAATCACCCGTCATGTGAATCGTTTGTTCGCTCACGCACAAGATACATTAGACAATCGAGAATTAAAAGAAGAGATTCACAGCAATCTCGTTGCGCGGATTGACGATTATATCTCGCAGGGGATGAGTGAAGAGAAGGCGTTCCAGACCGCCATTCAGTATATCGCTGGTATGGATGAAGTGATGAGTGACCATCGAAGGGTAGAACGTGTTCCTTACTGGACAGCGTTGTTGCAGTCTGCTCTGATTTATAGCCTCATAGCCTGGATCATTACCATTCCAATGAGAGTGCTGATGCAAGGCTCCGCCATAAACAATCTGCTTATGATCGTGAGTCTCATTGTTGGTGGCACATATGTATTATATCTGTTGATTAACAAGTCGAACGATTCTGCAACTTCCGTGAAAACAACGGTTATTCGAATCCCTGCCTTAGTGCAGTGGAATCGCAGAATATGGTGGTTGTGGGCGGCATTAATACTCGTACTATGGGGAACGCAGGCAGCGTTGCGATTTGGAAGCAACATCTGGTTTAATCGACCCATTCAGGTGGATGGACCCTATCAGTTTGCTGTGATCGTCATTGCCTTTGCCATCCCGTTACTAAGTGTTATTATTCCTTTGGTAGTGCATCGTGCGTATCGGATCATTAGCAAATATGAAGTGAGTGATGTGTCATGAGAGGGAAAAATATATGGATTATTGCACTCGTTGTTCTCGGTGTGGTTGGCCTTGTGTACGTTGAGGGTGTCGTTAACCCGGGTATCGAGGCAAAGCAGGATCGGTATGAAGCAGAGCAGCAGAACCCGCTGACGCATGATTTTGCCGCCTTAGCGAAATATCGCAGTCCCTATATGGGTGATAATTCAAACCTTAGTCATCTAAATCAGGCTTTACCTTTACGTGAAAGATTGAATGGTTACCAACTGTACCCGGAGACGTTCACGGCTCAAGTGAATTATAGCTTGAATACGCATGAGATGGATGCAGAGGAACTTGAGCGGATACTGGTATATAATGCGGTTGCTAACTTTGTGATGATCGATAATCTGGAGCAGGTCGTCTACCAGTTAGAGAATACAAGCCATACCTTACGTAGTGAAGCCGCCCAACAATGGACAGGTACGGAATTAAAGGAGCTTCAGAACCCGGAATTATGGAATTCGATTGTACGCGACAAGCTGGTGGAACCGGTACAAGTGAAAGAAGCTTTTTCACAAATTGTTGACAATTAAGTTACATGAAATAGAAGGAAATAGGCAAGAGACTCGACTCTTCTTCCATGCTATGTTATTATAAATCTCTGATAACGTGGTAACGAACTAAAGCGTTTGGGTTTTGGTTATAGACATGGAGGGGTTCAAGTTGAGAAAAAAAGCGATTCTACTATTATTCATTAGTATATGTGTATTGATTGTGGCTGGTTGTTCCAGTTCCGCAAGCAAAGACGATAACACGATTGTTGTAGGGATTGACGATAAGTTTGCTCCAATGGGCTTCCGGGACGAGCAGAATGAAATTGTTGGTTTTGATATTGATTACGCACGAGCTGCAGCGGAGAAAATGGGTAAAGAAATTACATTCCAACCAATCGACTGGTCTTCCAAAGAGTCAGAGCTGAACAGTGGCCGGATCGATATGATCTGGAACGGGTACACCATTACGGATGAGCGTAAAGAGAAAGTGCTCTTCACGAAGCCGTATTTGGAAAATAGTCAGGTAGCCATTACCTTGGCAGACTCACCAATTACAAAGCTGGATGAACTTGATGGTAAAAATGTGGGATTACAGGCATTGTCCTCCGCGGCAGATGCACTGGCAGCAAGTCCCCTGAAGGATAAAGTGAAAGCTTCCGAATTTAAGGATAACGTGCTTGCACTGACGGATCTGAAGACAAAACGTCTGGATGCGGTCATCATTGATGAAGTGGTAGCGAGATACTACATGTCCAAAGAAGAGGGAACATTTAAACTGCTGGATGAATCTCTTGCACCGGAACAATATGGCATTGGTATCAAAAAAGGCAATGAAGAGCTTCTGAATCAGCTGCAAAAAGCGCTGGATGAGCTGAATGCAGACGGAACAGCAGCTAAGATCTCCACTCAATGGTTGGGTGAAGACAAGGTTCTGAAATAGGCAGGTTACACACCTGATATATAGTTAGAAACAAAACGGACCCCGTATTCCACGCTGGAGCGATTTATGCTTCGGAGGAATGCGGGGTTAACAGATTAGAGGAGACAAAACAATGAGTTGGGATTATCTATCGACCATTTTAAAACCGATGCTAGAGGGTGCGCAGACCACCATTTTCATGTTCTTGCTCGCGATCGTGTTATCCGTGCCGCTTGGATTTGCGGTCACGCTCGCGATGAGAAGCCAGATTAAACCACTGGCATGGATTGCCCATACGTATGTATACGTGATGCGAGGAACACCGCTACTGCTCCAAATTCTATTCTTCTGCTTCGGTTTACCGTTGCTTCCGGTGATTGGAGAGTATCTGGTGTTTGATCGTTTTGTTGCAGCGGGGATTGCGTTCATCCTAAACTATGCGGCGTACTTCGCTGAAATCTTCAGGGGCGGACTGCTTTCCATTGATAAAGGGCAACATGAGGCAGCGAAGGTACTGGGGTTAACAAAGTGGCAAACGATGACTAAAGTCATTATTCCTCAGATGATTCGTGTAGTATTGCCCGCAACGGCCAATGAATCCATTACGCTCATCAAGGATACGGCACTGCTCTATGCCGTGGCTGTACCTGAGCTGTTGTATTACGCCCAAGCGGCGGTAAATCGCGACTTACAGCTGACACCTTTCTTCGTGGCGGCGGTTATGTATCTACTCATGACACTAGTGCTCACAGTGCTGTTCAAGGCACTTGAGAAGCGGTTTTCATTTGAATAAATTAAATCTGATCAATCAAAGGACTGTCTGCATATGACACATATAATAGAAGTAAATCAATTGAGAAAATCATTCGGCACACTTGATGTACTGAAACAGGTATCTTTCAACGTGGAACCAGGCGAAGTAATTGCCGTCATCGGACCTTCGGGTTCGGGGAAAAGTACGATGCTGCGCAGCCTGATTCATCTGGAGGATATTTCGGGCGGAACAATTCGTATTCAGGATCAGACGTTGGTTGATAATGGCCGTTACGCGGGTGCCGCAGATATTCGCAAGATGACGGATCGTATGGGTATGGTGTTCCAGCATTTCAATTTGTTCCCGCATCTAACTGTACAAGATAATCTGGAACTTGCACCGAAAACCTTGAAAAAAGAAAACTCCAGCGTCATAAGGTATCGTAGTCTGGAATTACTCGGCAAAGTTGGGCTGTCGGACAAGGCCGATGTCTACCCTGGTAATCTGTCCGGTGGACAGAAACAGCGTGTAGCTATTGCCCGCGCACTGATGATGCAACCGGATATCCTCCTGTTTGATGAGCCAACGTCGGCACTCGATCCCGAACTGACGGGAGAGGTGCTGCGTGTCATCAAACAGCTTGCGCAGGAGAACATGACCATGATGATCGTCACGCATGAGATGGGCTTTGCCCGTGACGTTGCGGATCGTGTATTTTTCATGGATAACGGGGAGATTGCAGAGGCGGGACCGCCAGAACAGATCTTCGGCAATCCAAAGCTTGCGCGTACCCGGACATTTTTGCAGCGGGTGGAAGTGGAAGGATAAAAGGCATTCCAATCTAAGAAATATATAAAGAACGCAATCCTATGAGTAATAAGGGATTGCGTTCTTTTTTTTGAAAGTAATAGCTTATGTCCACAGGTATATGTTCCAGATCATCAATACCAGGGTCAACACGATATAAGTTACTACATTCCAATGTGTTCGAAATCGATAAGTGGTATAACTCATGATTCCAAACATAACAATACTAAAACATAATACAGCCACATTATTCCGATAAAAAGCAATAAGTACAAGCATCACAATCATAAGTATATTCATGACTTTATCGATTTTCATCGTAGTGATCCCCCAAAGATATTCAGAAAAGTATTACGACTATAATAATATCTATATGTTAGAGGTATTCTTGATTTGTATCATCACACGGATAAACGGTTCTTAAATTCATATCCTTGAAGTACAATTTATAAGCTTATGGATGTAGATAGGTGTCCGGGGATGATGGGAATAAAATAAATTTATTATCAATTTATAATTAACACAATATGGATATTGTTTTTCCTATTAATCGATTATAATGAACGTACTTAAAGAACAGGGAGGATTTACCTTGGAACATCGCGAAAATGATGTAGATCGTTATTATAACGACACATTTCCACCACCGCCTTATGTAGTACCAAAGACCAATAGTAAGTCGATTGTATCACTAGTTTTGGGGATTCTGTCCGTCACGATTCCTTATGTGGGAATTTTAATCGGCATCGCCGCGATTATATTTGCATCTTTGGCCTTCAAAGAGATCAGAGTTCGCATGGAGCAAGGCAGAGGATTAGCCATTGCTGGACTTGTTTGTGGAATCATCGGTACAGCCATTTATGTATTACTTATTTTGCTCGTGCTATTGTTTAATTTCGCTATCTCAAGTTCTGAAATTTACTCTACATACTAAGATTGTATCTCTAACTAAAAAAGCAAAGGCGTACCTTAGCCAACACCTCTGTTGTCCAGAAGAGTGTGTGGCATCGGTACACGCCTTTGCTTTTTATATTCCTTTTTACAGGTGAATTGCGACTTCACTGCTGACGTTTTCGTTCTCCGTGGTCCGGTGCATCAGGAAGTACGTTAAAGTTCCTGCCAGACCCATTAGAGCGAAGATGCACAGAATACCGATCTGATCCCAAGCCACGCCGAACTGTCCGCTTGAGATAACTGCTTTATAACCTGTTACCGAATAGGTCATAGGCAGCCATGGATTAAACACCTTCAACCAGTTTGGAATCAGTTCGAGCGGGAAAGTGCCCGCACTGGTGGTGAGCTGGAAGATCAGCATCAGAATGGCGAGGAATCGTCCCGGATTTTCCAGCCAAGTCACCAAAGCCTGAATGATGTACATGAAGCTTAGACTGGTCACAAAGCTGAACAAGAGGAACAACGGAACGCTCTGAACTTCCAGACCCAAGCTGTACAATACGAGCCATGAAGCAAGCAGGGATTGCACAGCACTCATGAGTGTGAAAGCCAGCGTTTTGCTCACAAAACGATTCCAGCCACTTGCCTCGCTAACCGTGCTGCCGCGAGTTGGCACAACCAAAGTGGCAATCAATGCCCCGACAAACAGCCCCAGTGACAGGAAGTATGGCGAGAATCCTGTACCATAATTGGGTACCTCATTATATTTATGCTCATCGACCTGAACAGGCTCTGCATACATGGTTACCAGTTCATCGGTCTTTTTCACACTAGCCGTCTGCTCAGCCGCTTCATTGAGCTTAGTGGCAAGTTCGCCAGAGCCGTCGGTTAATTTGAGCGTACCCTCTTTTAACTGACCTGCACCGTCATCCAGCTTATGTGAGCCATCTGCAAGGGTTGTGATTCCATCTGTAAGTTGGCTTACACCCGCAACCAACTTGCCTGCACCCGCATTCAATTGACCTGAACCGTCCGCAAGTTTGGCTCCTCCAGACGCTGCTTCGGATAATTTGGAATTGAATTGCTGTAGTCCCGTCGCAAGCTTTTCATGTCCGGCGGATAATTGCGTGGCACCTTGTACGAGTTGTTGTTCACCCTGTACCAACTGGCTGCTGCCTTGATGCAGTTGCTGCTGTGCAGCGTACAGGTTTTGACTGCCTGCGACCAATTGTTGCCCGCCCTGATACACCTGCTCGCTACCAGCGGCAACTGCCTGACTTGCTGCCAGGAGCTGCTTCATAGCTGGACTTGCGGCCAGTTCTGGACTCGCTTCGGCTAATTGGGCAAGACCTTGCGCAACCGCTTTTGCCCCCTCGCTAACTTTGCCACTGCCCACAACAGAACTTTGCAGCCCAGTGGTCAGCTTAGCACTGCCTTCCTCGGAAGCCGCCAGTCCTGCATCCAGTTTGGCTGCGCCTTCCTGAGCAGATTGAAGGCCAGCTTGTAACTGTTTGCTGCCTGTTTCGGCCTGGGTTGCTCCATCACTCAGCTTCGTGCCTGCTGCTGCGAGTTGGGACAGCCCACTGGAAAGGGCACTCGCGCCCGTATGAAGATCACGTGTGCCTTGGGCGAGAGTGGACGCACCTTCTTTTAACGGAACTATGCCGGTTTCCAGCTTGTCGGTGCCAGCGGCCAGTTTGGACAGGTTCTCTTTTAATGTAGCAGTACCGTCATCCAGCTTGATCGCACCATCATGAATCTGACCTGCGCCATCCCCTGCATCCGCCAAACCGCCTGAGATTTTTTCGACCTGATCCAATAGCGTTTCCGTATACGATTCTGTGACTTTTGCAGCAACTTTGGATCGAATTTGTTTAACCGCCGTGCCACCGATCTGACCCGCGAGGAAGTTGTATCCTTCATTGGGTTCATAGATCAGGTCAGCCGGCTCGGGGTGCTCATCCATCAGGGTTGTTGCTTTGGTGGAAAAGTCCTCCGGAATCACAATCGTCATATAATACATGTTGTCTTGCATGCCTTGTTCTGCTTGTTCACGAGTCACGAATTGCCAGTCGAAATCATCACTTTTTTTCAATTCATCGACGAGATTCTGACCGACCTCCAGTGATTTGTCATTGTAGACTGCGCCCTGATCCGTGTTGACCACGGCTACAGGTAATTCATTCATTTTGCCATAGGGGTCCCAGAATGCATTCAGGAACAGGCCACTATACAATACCGGAATGAACAGTACAACGAGAATCGGAATAAATACTTTTGGTTTCTTGAAGGCGGACTTCAGATCCTGCCCAAATACGTGGAATGATTTCATCATGTTCTCTCCCCATCCTTACGCTAATCCGTTTGTTCTATCTCTATTATGTTTTGAATCTATTGGCATGCCTTTCTCTAGGTGGGGGATAAGCCATTCTTGAGAAAGAGGCCCACAAAATCCTTGATCTGATCTTTGTGCAACGTAGGATGCGCTTTGTTCCAATCTGAGGTTAAGGTGACATACAGCTTCAGCAGGACAAAAGAAACCAACTTGGGATCATCCCTCCGAATCTGTTCTAACTCCATGGCACGGCTGACCTGACGCTCCAGATATTCGAGAATGGCTGTCTCCACTTTTTGCAAACCTTCCTTGGCTTGCGGAGTACCGAACTCGTTAACCTCCTGAAAGAGCTTGATCAACAGCTCATGTTCCTCCCGGTACTCCAGCAAAGAATCCATACTCATATGCACGTTATCCAGAAAGGAGTTTTCTTCCTTCACGGTCTGCTCTGTAATCTGTCTCATGTCCGTAATGATTGAACGCAGAATCTCGCTGAACAGTTCTTCTTTATTTTCGAAAAAAGTATAGATCGTTCCCTTGCCCACATTGGCAAGTCTCGCAACCTGCTCCATCGTTGTGGCCTTGTAACCAAACAGGGCAAAGGATTTCTCAGCAGAATCCATCACCTGTTGCCTTCGATCTATGGTTTTCATGGTATATTCACCTCCTTATAGGTTGAAAGGATAATGGGTAAGGCAAATCCTTTAGTGACCATTTTACTATTATGGTCAGTTGGTCGTTAACAACTGTAGCACTTGAACAGGGAAGATGGATGTGATCTTTGTCATGGTATGGATGGGGG
This sequence comes from Paenibacillus sp. FSL K6-4396, assembly GCF_038002525.1. Taxonomy (NCBI): domain Bacteria; kingdom Bacillati; phylum Bacillota; class Bacilli; order Caryophanales; family Paenibacillaceae; genus Paenibacillus; species Paenibacillus sp. FSL K6-4396. Next base: position 1,195,032 of record NZ_JBBOCR010000001.1, read on the forward strand.
GCGGACAGCGGATCAAGAGGGCAGGGGATTATTTCTCAAAATAAAATGTTAAAAATAAAAGGCATGTGTGATAACCATATTATTGGTCATCACACATGCCTTTGTGGACATAGCAAATATGTTAGATGTCTTGTTATCTTTAATGTTCACGGGTCAAATAGGATGAATTAATCGTGTATTCCTCCACCTGTGTTAGTAGCCCAGACAGGATACCATCCTTTAGCTATATTCTTTGTATTATAGAGAACTAGATTTCCATCATTTTGCATGATTAGCAGGTCGCCCACAAGATTTTCAGGTACATTTCCCGGGCCATACCACGCATTGGCCCACGCCTGATTGTCGGATGTCCAGTAGGGAGTATTGCTATAGTCCGTCAATTTCAGTCTTCCGTTATATTGATCTATAACAAGCATAACAACTCTGCGTTCCTTGAGATTGGTGCTCCAGATCAAAGTTTTTTTCTTTACATTTCTCAACTCAACGTCACCTTGCACATTGAAATTGAATAGATATCTAGAATTGTCCGATAATAACCTTGTTGTAAAGGTCATATTCTCAGAAACCGTAAGTCTTTCTTGGAACGCAAATGTTGTTGAGGAAAAAGGGAGAAGTAGTAGGAACATAGCTAAACTGAGCAAAAATGTCTTTTTCATGATATCCTCTTTTCTGGTTTTATTTGCTAAATGTAGAGTAACTATATCATAGTAAAGTTTTAAAACATATTATTATTTCCATAAATAAAAATAAATTGAATTTATAGAAAATGAAACTTTCAACTCATGCTCTGCGTCAAAAATCTAAGAGCCAGAATCCAGCAATTATGAAATACTGTCTGTTAAATGATACCGGGAAGTATAAAACTAGAACCTACCCACCTACCCTGGTAACAACAAAAAAACCAAGGCTTTGAGTGAAGTCACTCATGAGCCTTGGTTTTTTTACTGTGTCTTATTACTTTTATATATATCCTACTAATTCTATTCTGCGCGTACTTTAAAGAATGAGATCAGTTCTTGCAGTTGCTCGGAGACAACCGAGAGCTCATCGGAGGCACTCACAATGGCTGCCATGGAGGCTTCCTGCTCATCAATGGACTGCTCAATTTGTTTACTGCTGTTTGCTGCCTTGCTGACATTGGCAGACAGTTCATCGGCCGTGGCAGACATTTCTTGTGTGCTTGCCGAGATCTCTTCGGTAGAACTGGAGATATCCTGAATCTGGTTTGCAACTTTATTCGTAGCAGTCAGAATATTCTCGAAGAATACGCCAGTCTCTTGGGTAACTTCCAAGCCTTTGGTGACTTCCTTGGAACCCAACTGCATCGCCTCGGAAGATTGCATGATATCCCGTTGAATTTCTTCAATCAACTGTCGAATTTGCTTCGCTGATTCCTGTGATTGCTCTGCCAGGTTACGTACCTCCCCTGCAACCACCGCAAAACCTCTTCCTTCTTCACCTGCGCGGGCTGCCTCAATGGAAGCATTAAGGGCCAGCAAGTTGGTTTGTCCAGCAATTTCCGTGATTACGTTAACAATGTTGCTAATCTGGTTCGAGTTATTTTCCAAAGACTGAATCGAGTTTGACGTATTTTGCACCGCACCTGAGATCAGGCGCATCTGCTCAATGACTTGTTGCATTACCACATTACCTGTGCTGGAGCGCTGCTCCATGCTAAGTGCTTCATCTGCCACATCGGCTGAGCTGCTGGCGATCGTCTGCACTACCGTTGACATCTCTGTCATGGCACGTGCGTTCTCCACAGTGGCTTTGTCTTGTGACACCAGTCCAGTAGATATTTCTCGAATATTGGTGCTGATGGATTGAATGTTCACATTATTTTTCTCGGAAATGCCCAGTAGTTGTTTGGAAGATTCCGAGAGGTGATGCGAAGTATTCTGTACTTTATAGATGGTTGTATTGAATCGATCGATCATCGCATTAAACTTTTCATTGATGATACCCAGATCATCTCGCCCGGTATCGATGGTTACGTCCAGATTACCCGTGCTGACTTCTTCGATACCTTTCATCAGATTGCGGATCGGAAGTAACGTTCTTTTCAGCAAAATGAATTGCAACACCATAAACAGGATCAGGAAACCGATCAGGAACATCAAACCGTACGTAAGCAGTTTGTTCAGGCCTTTTGGAACGGCACTTGCATCTACATCGAAGTAAAGAGCGGCGTACATGGAGCCATCTGCGTTATTAATCGGATAGATCAGAGTAGTCCAAGTTCCGTAGTCATCAGTGTAGAAATCACTGAAGGCCGGCTTTCCGTCCTTTTTCATCTGTTCCAGCACCACAACGTTATTCTGAGGCAGTGGGTACATGGCACCTGCGGGCAGATTGTCCTGCTCGAATGGTTCCAACAGGTTCGTTGGAATCGCGATGATGGACGTTCCGTTTCCTTGCTCGAGTTCTGAACCAAAAATGTACGCTTGCGCGATGTTTGGATAGAATTCATGGATGGAATCGAGATAAGTTTTCATTTCCAGCTGTACAGGACCGGCGTAGCTTTTTTCCTTAGCTGCTTCTGCCACTTTGGCAGTGTCGAGATCATCGTACCATTTCTGGGTGATGACGGTAGCCTGGTCGTGCAACTGTTCAACCAAGATATTTTTTTGCAATTGATACGCGGCAGTAATCAGGATTACACCGATCAACATGATGCTGCCAAATGAAATCACCAAATTTTTGATAAAGAAAGGCATGGTACTCCAGCGAAGCTTATTAAACAAGATGGTTCACTCCTTCTACAAATATGAAAATGCACTATACCTGGATGGGATGCTATACGCTATGTAATCTAACGAATATTTAGTGGGAAAATGCTATCGTACAACTTCTATAATTCTGATTTTTGCTGTGGTTACGTGACATTCTCTCATGCTTGAGTGTGCTTTTTGCATTGTTACAAGTTCTACTTCACTTATAGGACCCCCAGGTAAGTTACTTCGTAGAATATATCGTTATAAAGTCATATTAATATTAGCTTTTGGAGCAAAAATGGTTCTAAGGTACTGGTTCTGTGGGCGTGTTTTTCACTTTCGATCTTTATTATTACGTTTGTTAATGCAAGGTTCTAGTGAGATAGATGAAATTAATTACTATATATCCCAAAAATATTATGTTCTAAGAGGTCCCCATTCGTAAGGGGGCTTTTTGAGCTTGCTTGTCATGACCTAAAGAAAACACAAGTGAACGAAAAGACAGTCCATTGTTGCCCTTTCGCAGGAACGCTAAGATGAAGTTGTTAAAGCGTTTACATCACGTAATGAAGGGAGCTTAAATCGGATGCCAGAAATTACGATCAGATTGTATGAAGGCAGGACGGATGAGCAAAAGCAGGAGATAGTGGAGGTGTTCACACGTGAGCTCTCGCGTATTATCGACCGTGAGCCGGATTACATTTCCATCGAATTCAATGAAATCCCATGGGACGAGAACGTTCCTGATAACTTGAGAAGTGCGCAATCACAGAAGCAGGGAGGGGAGAAGACGTGAAGCCGGCAGATATCGTGCCACCAAGCCGGGGGGCAACCGGACTTCACTCTTCTGGTCTGGGCGTTCGGCTCGGAGATGCGGGACGTTATCTGTGGCGATACCGGATACTATATCTGCTCTCCTTACCGGGTATCCTGTATTTTTTCCTCTTCAAATATGTACCTTTATTCGGTTCAGTGATTGCCTTTCAGAACTACAACATTTTCAAAGGCATCACCGGCAGTGATTGGGTAGGGTTGGAGCATTTCCAGAAGATGTTCAGCCATTATGACTTTTTGCGAATTCTCAATAATACACTTCTGCTCGGACTATATGATCTGGTGATTGCATTCCCGGTACCGATCTTACTGGCCATTCTGCTAAATGAAGTACGGATGATTGTGTTTAAACGGTTGCTGCAAACGATTGTATACATGCCTCACTTTCTATCCTGGGTTGTTATTAGCGGGATCTTCATGGGCATTTTCTCGATGGACGCCGGGGTGGTCAACAAGGCACTTGGGTTTCTGGGGATGCAACCAATCTACTTCCTTGGAGAAGACTCGTACATTCGTTCCATTCTGATTGGTTCCGGCATCTGGCGTGACTCTGGGTATGGAACGATTATTTTCCTGGCAGCCATTGCGGGCATCAATCCCGATCTGTATGAGGCGGCAGAGGTGGACGGAGCCGGGCGTTTGAAGCAAATATGGTCGATTACCCTTCCATCCTTGCTGCCAACGATTATGATTCTGCTGCTGCTGCACATCGGAAAGTTCCTCGATCTGGGTTTTGAGCGTGTGTTTGTGTTCCTGAATCCGCTCAATCTGGAATCGGGTGAAATTCTGGATACGTATATCTACAAAGCTGGACTTCTCTCACAACAATACAGTTATACTACGGCCATCGGATTGTTCAAGTCGGTCGTGGGCTTGATGCTTATTCTACTCGGTAACTTTTTCAGCAAAAAAACAACCGGCGAAAGCCTGTATTAGGAGGCGAGATGGATGCGTACTCCCAGTGTCCGTTACCGTATATTTCGCATTGGCAATCTCGTTTTTCTTACGCTGCTCTCGTTGACGATGATTCTGCCTTTCATTAATGTGCTGGCCCAATCACTTAGCAGCTCGGAAGCGATCATGGGCGGAAAGGTCAGCTTCTGGCCTGTAGCTTTTACCTGGATCAATTACGAATATGTATTCGGCGATGCTGCCTTCTGGCGGGCCTTTGCGGTATCAGTTGGGGTAACGTTAGTTGGTACGCTGGTCAATCTCGCCGCAACGGCATCACTCGCGTATCCCGTGTCCCGTCCAGAGTACAAGGGTCGCTCTCTTGTTGTCATGTTTGTCCTGGTGACCGTCGTATTCTCGGCGCCGCTCATTCCGAACTTTATCCTGATGAAGGAGCTGCATCTGGTCAACAATCCACTGGTGCTGATTGTGCCAGGAGCGATTAACGCCTTTAACTTTTTCGTCATGCGTTCGTTCTTCTCCCAGCTACCGGGTGAATTGATCGATGCCGCCCGCATCGATGGCTGTGGGGAGTTTGGCATCATCTGGCGTATCGTTATTCCATTGTCCAAACCGGCCATGGCATCACTCGGCATTTTCTATGCGGTGGGACACTGGAATGCGTATTCCACCGCGCTTTATTATCTGAATGATCCGGCCTGGTGGCCGATCCAGGTAACACTCAAGAAGCTATTTGAGAGTGACGATATTTCCGTCGATCCGGGTTCTGCCGTCTATAGCACCCTTGCACATACATCGCCGGAAGGCATCAAAATGGCGACCATCATCATCGCCACCTTGCCAATCATTATCATATACCCTTTCCTGCAAAAGCATTTTGTAAAAGGAATCATGGTCGGCTCCGTCAAATCTTAACTACAAGCAGCATACAGATCTGACGGAAACGGGGGAATGGCGATGTTCAGAATCTTGATTACGGACGATGAACCGATGATTCGGATGGGTCTGGCGAAGATGATTGAGCAAGCAGGACTGTTTGATTGTGAGATTCGGCAGGCGGCGCATGGGGAAGAGGCCCTTCAGGTGGTGAAAGACTTTCGGCCACACATCCTGTTCACGGATATTCGCATGCCAACGATGGATGGCATTGAGTTGTGCCGACGTTTATCCGAGCAAGGCAGTACGATGCGCATTATTGTAGTCTCCGGTTATTCAGACTTTGAATATGCAAGAGCCTGTATGGATTATGGGGTAAAACGATATCTGCTCAAGCCAGTGGGACGACAGGAGCTTCATGAACTGTTGCTCAAATTGCTGGCATCCGAAGAGGATAAACCTACGGTATCCCTTGTACCCGTGAGGGAGCTGAATGATTGGGCCATGCGTCTGGAAGACGCTATATGGGAGTTAAGGCAATCCGATGTGACGGAACTGCTCGCAGCATGGTCGAATCGTTATCCGGCATATGCCCTGATGCCTGAGCAGACAGCAGAACTTTTTCAGGAATTGCTGGAATTGATTGTGGCCCGCATGAACGCCCGTGGCAACGGAACGATGAGTACGTCCAGTGAGATAATTGTAAGCGCTTCCTCAAAAGAGTGCTTCGAGGCTCTGGGCAACGAAATCCAGACGTTGATGAATAGGATCAAGGAAAAGCGGAGTGGCAAGCGCAAGCATCCGGTGGAAGAAGCAAAGGCTTATCTGGAGCAGCATTTGCGCCGGGAAGTTTCACTGGACGAGATTGCTTCCAAGCTTGGACTGAACCCATCCTACTTCAGCCAACTGTTTAAACAGACGACAGGTCAGACCTTTATCCAATACCGAATACGCAGCAAAATGGAACTGGCCAAACGCATGCTGGAACAACCGGGCAACCGGATTACGGATATATCCTACGAGGTGGGGTATGCGGATCATCCCCATTTTACCAAGACATTTAAGAAAATTACCGGACTGACCCCGTCCGAATATCGCAGTAAGTTGGGCATTGAATGATGAAGCGAAGCCTGTCGATCCGCTTGTTCTTTCATTTTGCCATCGTAATTACGTTGTCGCTGTCTGCCATTGGCTTGTTTACCTATACCTATGCTTCAACTGAGATGAACGATCAGCTGGCGGACAACATCGCGCAAACGATGCGTAATACGGCGTACCAGACCGATCTGTATTTGCAAAATTATGATCGTGCGACCTACTCCATCCTCTCGAACGGAAGTGTGAAGCATTTCCTCGATATGAATTCGGAGGATAGTTATGCCTATTACGAGTACAGCCGTCAGATTAAAAGGAACGTGTTCCCGCCTGTATTTATGTTATATCCACAGATCAAGTTCCTGTATGTTATCGGGGAGAACGGGCGGGTTGTCATCGATGACAACCAGAATTCAGCGGGCATACCCGATATCGATGCTGCACAACAGTATAAGGAGCTGCTCGCTGCAACTCCTGCGAATGGCGAATCGACGTTGCTCACCCGCAGTATTCGCAGTGGACAGAGTTCGAATGTCATTACGATTGCACGCCGGATCAGGGGGATGTCCTCCTATACACCAAATGGAGTGCTGGCGATGGAAGTGAATGTGCTGGAGCTTGACAACATCTGGGGAGAACTCGATCTCGGTCAAGGGGGCTATCAGTATGTGATGGATCAGAACGGAAATGTCATCTACACTCCTGGGGACGAGGAGGCGCAGACCGTGATGTCGTCCAGCACCGTGGACAGACTTATGCACATGGAGGCAGGGTCTCTGGAACAGAACACGGATGGTACCAAGCGGCTGTTTATATCGGAGCTGTCTGCCTATTCGGGCTGGCGCTTTGTTGCTTCCGTGCCGCTGTCGGAGCTTCAAAGGCCGATTGCAACGATCCGCTCAGCCACATTATGGGTTGGTGCAGGGACCTTGCTGGCTGCGCTTGTTGTGGCCTACCGGATCGGAGCATCTCAAGTGGAACCTATTCGGGTGCTGATGAACGGAATGAGACAGACGGAGAAGGGAATCTGGAACAAGGTGGAGATGAGGGAAAGGCGCGATGAGATCGGAGTGCTGATCCGCAGCTATAATCTGATGGTCAGCCGTTTGTCGGACATGATTGAGAGTGTATATGAGTCGGAGCTGCGCCGCCAGAAGTCGGAAATTGAGCTACAGCAGGAGGCGTTGGAACGACACCGTGCGGAATTTCAGGCGCTCCAGTTGCAGATCAATCCGCATTTTCTCTACAACACGCTGGAGACGATCAAATGTTATGCCGTTGTACAGGACTCCGAAGAAATTGCACAGATGGTGGAATCGATGGCCCATATGCTCCGTTATTCCATTCAGACCAATCTGGAGGAAATCACGGTTGCGAATGAACTGAAACATGTGCTGGCCTACCTTTCCATCATGAAACATCGCATGGATCGGGAGCTTGAAGTGGAGGTCATCATTGCACCGGATCTGTTGCTGGAAAAAATGGTTCGACTCACCCTTCAGCCCCTGGTGGAGAATGTGTTGCAACATGCGTTTCCACAGGGCATGGAACCGGGTCATTATATCCGCATCGATGCTCGGCGCCTGGAAGATCGCTTCCTTGTGATCGTGCAGGATAACGGCATGGGCATGAACGAGGAACGCCTGAAGAAGCTGCGTGACCGTCTGGAATTGAATCGTCTGGCAGGGGAAGATTCCGATGATGTCTACCATCGTGGAGGCATTGGTCTTATGAATGTCCATCGACGGATTCAACTGGTATTTGGAGAAACGTATGGCTTGATGATTGAGAGTGAGCGAGGCTTGGGAACGACCATTACGATGGCACTTCCGGCGGATCAGCACAGCAAGCGAATTTAAAGTAATTGAAACCAATAACAGGGAGGAAGATCAAACATGAATATTAACTTGCAGAACAAAATTGCATTGGTAACAGGTTCCAGTGGAGGGATTGGCGCTGCTATTGCCGGGTCATTGGCTCGCTGTGGGGCAAAGGTGGCTGTGAATGGTCTGCATAATATGGAGCGGGCGGAGGAAGTCGTGGCAGCGATTCGGGATGCTGGTGGTGAAGCGGCGGCATTTCAGGCCGATGTGACCGATATGGATGCCATAGAATCGATGGTTGGGGATATCACGCTTCGTTTCGGCGGTCCAATTGACCTGTTGATCAATAATGCGGGGCATCTGGTGGAGCGGAGCCCTATTGAAACGATGAGCGAGGAGCTTTACAGCCGGATTATGGATGTCAATCTGAAGAGCGCCGTCTTTGTTTCCAAAGCGGTCATTCCTGGCATGAAGGCGGCTGGCGGAGGACGAATTATCAATCTGACCTCCGTAGCGGCTCATAATGGGGGCGGACCGGGTGCAGCTATATACGCAGCATCCAAGGCGGCTGTCATTGCGTTAACCAAAGGACTTGCCAAAGAACTGGCTCCTGGCGGGATTACGGTCAATGCCCTTTCACCGGGCTTCATCGGACAGACTGCGTTCCATGCTACGTTCACCTCGGCGGAAGGCCGAACTTCTGCTGTAGGCAGCATCCCCCTTGGACGGGAAGGGACTCCCGATGATGTCGCAGGTGCGGCGTTATACCTGTGTTCCGAGCTGGGAGCTTTTATAACCGGAGAAACGATTGAGATCAATGGCGGAATGTACATGCGTTGAGGCTACATCATTGCGATAAGGAGGGAACGATACGATGGAAGTGAAACGGAAGCTTGCAGAAAGACCGTTGTACCAACCCATTAGTGGGCCGTTCCATGTGGACTATGCCCCTGACGAGCATACCGTTCTGGCAGAGAATCCGCCGAGATTTACCTGGATGGCGGCACAGCAGGAGGATGAGAATGCCTATCTGCTGCAAGTATCGGCGAGCCCTTCTTTTCAGGAAGAAGAGACGATGATCTTTGCGCCGCTTCCGTATAACTTTTTCACGCCAGACCGGGTGTTTGAACCAGGGGATTATTATTGGCGATATGCGCTGCTTGTAGATCATCTAGTGCAGCAAGGAAGCGAAGCCGAAACGGATGCCGTGCAGGAGAAGCAGCAGGAAATGTCGGCATGGAGTGAGGTGAGGCGGTTTATGGTCCCAGCGGGATTACCGGAGACACCTCTACCTTCCCGGGCACAGCGATACGTTTCCACAGACACGTCTCACCCACGGCTGTGGCTCGGAGAGGATGAGCTAAAGGCACTTGCTGATGGCATTGCGTCAGATGCTACATATTGCGGCTGGAATGTATTTATGGAAAAATCCGTGGAGCCGTGGGCCAATCGTGAGCCCATTCGTGAACCGCAGCCTTACCCGGAGAACAAACGTGTCGCTTCGCTCTGGAGGCAAATGTACATTGACTGTCAGGAAGTGTTATATGCGATTCGTCATCTGAGTATCGCTGGACGGGTGCTTCGAGACGAACGGCTGCTTGAAGCGGCGAAAACCTGGCTGTTGCATGTGGCGGCTTGGGATACGGAGGGAACGACCTCCCGCGATTATAACGATGAGGCGGCCTTTCGGGTCGCAGCGGCGCTTGCTTGGGGCTATGATTGGCTGCATGATGAGTTGAACAGTGAAGAGCAAGATGTGATAAGGCGCAGTTTGCTGCGGCGGACAGAACAGGTAGCCCAGCATGTGATGGTTCGCTCGAAGATCCATCATGTGCCTTATGACAGCCATGCAATTCGTTCTTTGTCTTCCGTGCTTGTGCCTTGCTGTATGGCCATGATGCATGAGGAGCAGCAGGCTGCAGAGTGGTTGGATTATGCGATCGATTATTATGCCTGTCTGTACTCCCCCTGGGGAGGAAGTGATGGAGGTTGGGCTGAAGGTCCGATGTACTGGACAACAGGTATGGCTTACGTGACCGAAGCGATGAATCTGCTGCGAAACTATGCGGGCATCGACTTCTTCCGTCGGCCGTTCTTCCAGCGTACCGGGGATTTTCCGTTCTACGTTTACCCGCCTGATGCACGGCGCGCCAGCTTTGGAGATCAGTCTACGCTGGGTGACCCGGTAAACTTGAAAACAGGTTATCTTGTGCGCCAACTGGCGGGGGTTACAGGCAACCGCTGGTACCAGTGGTACTTTGAGCGTGTACGTCAATCCGATCCGGGGACAGAGGGTGCTTTTTATAACTACGGTTGGTGGGACTTTAACTTTGACGAGCTGGTATATCGCCACGATTATCCGCAGGTGGAGAAAGAGTCGCCTGTGGACATCGAGCCGCTGAAGTGGTTCCGGGATGTGGGATGGGTAGCCATGCATCACCGGATGGACGATCCGGATGAGCATATGATGTTTCTGCTCAAGTCGAGCCGTTATGGCTCCATTAGCCACAGTCATGCCGATCAGAACAGCTTTACTCTGCATGCGTTCGGTGAGCCGCTTGCGGCGGATACGGGCTATTATATCGCGCATGGAAGTTCCTTTCACCGGGAATGGCGCAGGCAGACACGCTCCAAAAATAATCTGCTGATTGGCGGAGCAGGTCAGTATGCCGAGAACAACAAGGTGCTGAATATGGCCGCAACCGGGCAGATCGAAGATGCCTATTGGCGGGATGGCGATGGTTATGTGCGCGCGGTAGCGACCGATGCCTACGCCAGCACCGTACCGCATGTGAAGCGTGTTGTACGGGAAATACATTTTCTGCAATCCTCCTACTTCGTCATTGTGGACCACATTGACCTGAAGAAGCCGGACAGCGTTCAATGGCTGTTCCATGCACTACACCCGTTACAGCTGAAAGGGCAGACCTTCCGTCTGAACGGTACTAAGGCGGGGCTTGAAGGGACATTTGTATATGCTTCCTCCGGTGAGCTGTCGCTCAGCCAGACAGATCAATTCGCAGAGGTGGACCCGGCAGAGTATGAAGGGCTGGATAGGCATTATCATCTAAGCGCGGAAACGCGGTCTGCCACAAGTCATACCATTGTAACGCTGCTTGTGCCATATAAGATTGAGGAGCCGAAGTATGTCCCTTATTTCATCGATGACCAGGATCACGGCATTCATCTCTATTTTACCGACAACGGTATAACAAAGAAGATCGAGGTATCCAAGACGTACTAGTTAAGATGAACTGAATATTTACACAAGAACGAAGAGTGCAGAACCCATCAGAAGAAGCGAAGCGTTCGCCTTTATCCCCGGATTTTCCCCTCCGAAAAGGGAATCGAAAAAATCTGGGGATAACAGCGATCGGAAGAGGGTACTGCAATCGCAGTGGCTGAGTGTAAAGTTTGTACGTTCAATTTATATAGTGCTATATGAATGGATGTGGTTGAACGCTGAGTGCTGACCTAAAGAAAACGCAATCTCATCTAAAACATCCCCATTGTTGCAGGCGGTGGGGATGTTTTACCATCTATATGAAAGCGCTTCACCAACGAGTGGTACCTAAATCTAAATCAGGATGAAAAGAGGGGTAGCATGAAAAAGTGGATGGTCACAGGCATGGCGCTATTGCTGGCGGCAACCGTCATGGCGGGATGCAGCACTGGAAGCGGGGCGAAATCCGGTGAGAATGGGGGAGACGGCAAGACGAGGTTCTCCATGTCACTGCGAACGCTGGCGTATACGTATGTGGAGAAGTCGCCCGACATCAACCAGGATAAATGGGTGAAAAAGCTGGAGGATCTGACCAATACCGATCTCAAAATTGTCCTGGTGCCTCATAAGGAATATGAGCAGAAAATGGTCCAGATGTTTGCCACCAACGATATTCCTGATGTGGTGCAGGGTGATGGCGGCGTCAACGGCAAGGAGATGGCCGGCTCGGTCGAAGCTGGAGTATTTCAGCCGCTGGATGAGTTGTTGCAGCAGTATGGGCAAGATTTGCTGAAAGTCGTGCCGAAGGAAGCCTGGGACCAGGTCACCCATGACGGCCAGATCTATGCCATCCCCGAATATTTATCCAATCCCTCCCGCCGGGCAACCTGGATTCGCAAGGATCTGCTGGATCAAACCGGATTGCCGGTGCCTACCACGGTGGAGGAAACATTGGAAGTGCTGCGCGCCTTTAAAAAGCTTGGCGTGGAGAATCCATATATGGGGCGTGAGGATTTCAAATATGCGGATACCTTCTTTGGTGCCTATGATGTGCAACAGTTCCTCTCCATGATGGAGCAGCAGGGTGACCAGATTGTACCCAAGTTCATGGATAACGAGAATATGCAGCAAGCCCTGACGGTCTATAAGACGATGTACGAAGAAGGGCTGATTAACAAAGAGTTTGCGACCATCAATTCGACGGTATTCAAAAATACGATTCTCTCCGGTAAGGCGGGCATGTGGTCCATGAATGCTAACGAACTGATCCAGTGGGAGAAGCAGATTAAAGCGTCGGTTCCCAATGCCAAAATCGAGATTATCCCTTCTCCTGTCGGCCCGGACGGAAAAGGCGGTTATTATCTGTACGGTCCGGTGACGCGTGCTTACTTTATTAATAAGGATGCGGCTGATCCGGCTTCCATTATCCGTTTCTTTAACTGGATGGTGTCCGACGAAGCGGAGAAGTTTTTCACGTACGGCACGGAAGGAGAAACCTACACAGATGATAATGGCGTGATTTCGTACACCGCTCCAACGGATTCCGCTGGCGTGGACGAAGAGCGTTACCGTCAATCCTTCTTATGGTTTGTACAGGACACAACATACAACAAAGGCTCCCTATCCCTGACTGAAGAAGGCAGAAAGTTGATGAATATTTATGATACGGTTTTAGCCAAAGAAGGTCGGGATGGCATCAACTTTGATCCGCGGTTGGAGGCCTTTGTACAGAATCCGGAGATTGCTCCCAATTCGGATACACCCCCTCAGGTATTGCTTACTCACATGATCAAGATGGTTTATGGTAAGGAGCCGATCTCCGATTGGCCGAAGGTAGTTGAGGAATGGAAATCCAAAGGTGGCGATCAGGCCATTGAGGAAGCCACTCAGAAATTCAAGGACGGGGAAGGCATATCTTTGCCGCGTCGCTAGAATTGTGCGGTATAAGCAATGATTACCATGAACAATAGGATGTCCTGCTCACCGTGCGGAAGAAACAAGTCAACAAGAAGCAGCAGCTCTGGAGAACGGACAGATCGCAAAGGTATAACGTCAGAAGATTGGACTACCGTGCGGAGGGGATACAAGTGAATAAATTGTTCAAAACGTGGAAAAAGCGCGTTGTCCTTGTTGCCATGTCTATGATTCTCATTAACGGCACCATCGTTCCCGTGCATGAAGTTCGGGCGATGGAAGATGCTGTTCCTAGCTCTATTCTCAAACCTACACAGGAAGAAAGAGAAAATCTCCCGGAACCGGAGGGCCCGGAGTTGGAGATATACGCGGAAAACTTTGATGACCCGGATAATTTTGGCTCTACAGGCGGAATTGCATTGAGAGCTCCCTGGCTCCAGGAAGGGGGAGGAGGAAGCAAGGCCAAGACGTCATCTTCCACAACTGCTCCCTCGCTGCCCAATATGATCAAGATGGACGGAACCGATGCGCTTGCACTGCCTCTAAACTTGACTGGATACGGAAATATACGGCTGAGCTACTACACGCGTGCTTCCTCCTATATAAGTGGAAGTGTGATTATCGAATGGTCGAAGGACGATGGCGCATCATGGACGACGCTGGAGACGTTCGAACTTCCCCCAGGCACTCCAGACATGAAGAACAAGGAAGGCAATACGCTAAAAAGCTGGACGCTGGGTTCGGAAGCGAACAATATTAGCACGGTTAAAATTAGATTTCGGACAGGAGATGCCATGCAGGCCAACATGTATATCGACAATGTTGCCATTTACGGTCAGGCTATTCCCGGAATAACGCCTGCCCCCTCCCCAGTGCCGCCTGGAGAAGGGAATACTGAATTTACGCCACCCCAAGGAGTGACTTTGTACGAGGATGTGGAGATCGGCATGGCTGGTGGGCGGGCGATGTATTCATCCATTGCCGTTCCCGAGACAGCGGCAGCTGAACCGATGCCAGTCATGGTCTATATCCATGGAGGTGGATGGAATCACGGGGACCGGAAGCAGGCACTGAACTCCATATGCAATTATGTACTCAAACGTGGTTACATCGGTGTATCTCTGGACTACCGGCTGACACCGGAGGCGCCTTTCCCTGCCCAGATTCAGGATGTCAAACTTGCTATCCGATATTTGCGGGCCCATGCCGCCCAGTACAATCTGGACCCAAGTCGTATCGGCGTCTGGGGATCATCTGCGGGCGGTCACCTGGCCGCATTACTCGGGACCACGGGGGACTTGGTCGCTGGTGATCCCGTCGTGCTTGATACAGGAGTCACGGCAGAGGTACCAGATCTCGAAGGTTCTGGCGGATGGCCTGAATATTCCGACAAAGTGCAGGCGGTTGCCGACTGGTACGGACCCGCTGATTTTACGACGACATTTGCCAATAACTATAGCTCGGTCACGGCCCTGCTTGGCGGGCATCGCGCATTGGATGTACCGGAACAGGCCAGACTTGCCATGCCTGGCACGTATGCTTCACCGGATGATCCACCGTTCTGGATTCGGCACGGCGATGCTGATGCCACCATTCCCTACACGGACAGTGTTACTTTTGCGGGACAGCTTCAATCTGCAGGTGTCCCGATTGTGGATCTGAAGATCGTACCCGGTCAGGGCCATGGATTTACAGGTACGGCTTCCGAGATTGCCAATGCGGAGGCGTGGGCCTTTCTTGATGAGCATGTGAAGAACCGGGTCGTTACGGAGCCAATCATATTCAAAAGCAATCACGAAGACACTTCACCTGGCGAGAAAGAGGATGAAGAAGAGCCGCAATTGATTGAAAAGGTTATATCCAGCAAGCTGCCCAGCGACGATGCGGCGATAGACAGCGGCAAGCCTGACCTGAATTTCAATCAGGCTACGGGCTCCAGCAACGGATTGCTCAGCATTTCTTCCACTTCGTCAACCAAGAAGTATGTGTATTTCAAGTTTGACATGACCGGAAATGAGTCTGAGGGAGATCGGTATCGATTGCGAATTGCCGCCAAGAAAGGCACATCAAATATCGATATTAAGTTATCTCTGTACGGTTTGAATGAAACAGACTGGAACGAATCTTCGTTAACCTGGTCGAATGCTCCGGTCCAAAGTCTGAGCGAAGGTTCGCTGCTGGGCACATTCCAGGTTACAGCAGATCGGAATGGAAGCCCGGCCGTCTATGAAGTGGATGTAACCGATGTTGTGAAGAGTCGTCCAGATGCGGGGCATGTTGCGTTTTTGCTTGCGGATGCGGAATCAACGGGTGTTTCCGTGAACGTATACACCAAGGAAGCGAACGGAACGAGCAATCCGCGTCCACAGTTAGCAGTCATCTCACTGATTGAAGATGGAAGTGACACACAGCCACCCGAATGGGAGCAGGGGGCTGAGCTTGAAATTCGTAACTGGGGGACTGATTTTGCGGAACTGAGATGGCCCGCTGCCAGCGATGATACAGCTGTATCTGCCTATCGGATCTATCGGGATGGAGTCCTGCTGGCTGAACAAGGTAAACAGTCATTTCGTGACAGCGAACTTACAAGTGGAACATCGTACACGTTTCAAGTGAGGGCAATTGATGAGGCGGGCAATATCAGCAATGCTTTATCAACCGATATGATCACCCTTGCGGTTCCGGTATCGTCCCTGCCTGTGGCTTCCGTCACGGCAAGTGGCAGCGACGGCAACCTGGCGACCAATACTCTCGACAATAACAGCTATACACGCTGGTCTGTTGCCGGAGAGGGACAATGGATCAAATTTGATCTGGGGCAGACGCAGACAGTGGGTTATGTTGGGATTGGTTTTTACAAAGGGGACGTCCGACAGACATTTTTTGAGATGGAATCGTCTGTTGACGGTGAGCAGTGGACCCAGGTATTCAACGGCGAAAGCAGTGGGGATACAACCGAAATGCAGGCGTTTGATATCCCAGACACTTCTGTACGTTATGTACGGATCACCGGGCATGGCAATTCCGATGCAAGTATTTATACAAGTCTGACCGATGTGCATCTGTATGCCCCTTTTGCACGGGGAGGAACACCTGTGGCTCTGATCCCATACATCGTGCCCCAACCACCTGAAGGGACGATGCCCTTTATCGTCCCAGGTCTGACGGAAACAGATGGCACACCACATGCTGTCCATGCTCCACATGCCGTGACCGGACGTACAATTGATGTACGCGAATATGGAGCAGATCCTGCCGACAACACGAGTGATGACCGACCAGCAATACAGGCCGCCATTGATGAGGCTAACGAGGGTGATGAAGTGTTCTTACCCAATGGAGTGTACAATTTGTTATCCGGGCCGGATGGAACCACCAACCTGATGCTCAAATCCGGGGTGAATCTGAGAGGGGAGAGCCGTGAAGAAACCGTGCTCCTGACATCGCTGGATCAGGTGACGAGCAGTGCCGTTCTGAAGGCATCGGCTCAGCACAGCATTCTCGTATCCAACATGACCCTAACTTCATCCTGGTCCGGCAGCTACACGACTGATCATCAATCCAATAATCCCTCCGCAGGGGGGCCGGATAGTCTGATTCATATTGCCAATTATGGCGAGGTACCATCGTATGACATTACGATTGACGGCGTAATTGTGGAAAAGTTCAAACGAATGGCTATCCGAATTGAGCACAGCCGCGATGTTGTTGTGAAGCATGCAACCTTCCGCAATGCAACAGATCTGGGCCCTGGAGGTTCAGGTTACGGAATTTCGATTCAGGGAACGGCCAAGACCGATCGACTCGGCTTTGACAATGATACGTTATGGAATGTGGTGGAGGACAGTACATTTGAAGGTCCTTATCTCAGACATGGAGCACTGATTCAGTTTGTGGCTCACAATAACGTGTTACGCGGCAATACATTTAATGGAACCAAGCTGGATGCCATCGATCTTCATGGTGAACTTGAGTATTTAAATGAAATCTCCGGCAATGTCATTATGGATGTGCTGACAGGTGCAGGGATTGGGCTTGGCAATACAGGGGGTTCAGCGCCCAGCAACCACAGCAAGTCTGGCAATGGGAACTACATTCATGACAACACAATCAAGAACAGTCGAATCGGTATTTCGGTGATGATGGGTACCCCCGATACTCTAATTGAGGATAATCTCATCGAGAATACAACCACGATTGCAGATGCGGCCGGAATCAAAGTATTGAATGGACCGGGTACGGTGATTCGAGGCAATGTGATTCGTAACAATACTGCCAGTGGATACTGGGGCGTACGGCTTGAGCGCGACAAAGGCGATGCTGGAGCTGGCAATATTGGCGAAGGGAACCCCGAGAATGTATTGATTGAAAATAACCGAATCGAAGGGAACCCGAATGGAATCGGACTGTTTGCCGGAGTCGGTATTCTGCTAAAGGCTAACATTCTAAACAATGTGAATGAGGACTACTACCAAGCAGAAGGAGTGACCGTTATCGAATTATAAAGGATCAGAATAAGTAGCCTGGCAGGTATCTATATAAGTTGAAGCTCAATTTTACACCTAAACGGAGAGTGCAGAACCAATTTGAAGAAGCGTAGCGTTCGCCTTTATCTCCGGATTTTCCCCTTAAACAAAGGGAATGATGAAAATCTGGGGATAAGAGCGATCGGAAAATGGTACTGCAATCGGAGTGATAAGGTGTAACATTTATAGTTCAACTTATGTAGCCTGATGGGCTACTTTTTGTTGTGGTCGTTATTTAAGATTCACTAAAGGTTCGTCCCCTACCATGGTTACATAAGCCTCAGTTGCTTAATAGAAACCAAGAGGGAGGATTCATCATTTGAATATACTATTACGAAAATTTGCAGTAACGGCATTGTCCGTGACGATGGTAACGTCATCTTTTGGCCTGATGGCAGGTCCAAATGCGGCATTTGCCGCAGAGAGCACAGCGACAACCGCGAGTGCAAACGTAACGCAAGCGTATGAACTGTTGTTCCAGACGAACAACGTGATTGATGTGAATGTAACGATTGATGATGCAGACTGGAAGAGTATGCTCGAAAGTCCGCTGGATAAGGATTACAAGAATGTGAGTGTGGAAGTGGACGGCAACAAGCTGGACAACGTCGGTTTCTCCACTAAGGGGAACCTGACCCTGAAAGCCGTGGCCTCGATGGAGGATTCGGATCGATACAGCTTCAGACTGAAGTTTGATAAATATGACAAAACACAAACCCTGCTCGGACTGGACAAAATGGTGCTGAATAACAACTATGCTGATCCATCGTACATGCGTGAAGTTCTTCACTATGAGGCGCTGCGCAGCATTGGCATGGATGTACCGATGACAAACTACGTCAATCTGTATGTTAATGGCGAACTGGTCGGTTTCTACACCGGGGTTGAAGCCGTAGATGACAGTTACTTGGAACGCAACTACGGTGAGGATTACGAGGAAGGTGTCCTCTATGATACGGATGAGAAGAGTTATCTTCAATATGAAGAGGGCAGTGACTACAGTACAATCACCAAAGATTTAGGTACGGATAAAGACAAATCCAAACTCAAAACCTTCATCCAAACGCTGAACGAGATGCCAGAAGGTGAAAAAGGTGATATCGAGAGTGCGCTGGACGTGGATTCGGCACTTCAATATATTGCAGGCAACATGGTTTTTGGCAACTATGACAGTTATAACGGCGACAAAGGACACAACTACATGCTCTATAGTGATGCCGATGGCAAGTTCACCGTTGTTCCTTGGGACTTTAACATGTCCTTCAACGGGTACTCGGGTGGAGGTGGACGTGGCACAGCAACCGGATCGACCACGACCAACACGAATGCAACGAACGTATCTGTGGATGAGCCCGTACTGGGCATTAGCATGGAAAATGTACCGATGATTAACAACCTGCTTGCTGTACCGGAGTATAAGGAAAAATATTTGAGCTACGTCAATGAACTGACAGATTATATGGAAGGCATTCAGAATCGTATTACTGACCTTGCCGATGAGATTCGTCCTTATGTAGAAGCAGATCCAACGAAATTCTATACGACAGAACAGTTTGAATCCAACATCGCTTATTCTGCAAATGCAGATGCGGCAGGTGGTATGGGCGGTACACCACCAGCAGGATTTGAAGGCATGACCCCACCCGAAGGCATGGAAGGAATGACGCCGCCTGAAGGTTTTGAAGGAATGACACCTCCAACTCAGCCGGGTGCTGCAACTGGAAACGGTACAACAGATGCAACAACGGGTACAGGCAATACTCAGACACGCCCTGGTGGTAACTTTGGCGGCGGTGGGGGAGGAGGCATGGGGTCTATGGCAGCCGGATCACTGACGACATTTGCACTGAACCGTCTTGCGAATCTGCAAGAGCAACTTGGACGTGAAGTAACGCCTTTGCCTGAGGCTTCGGAAGAGACAGGTTCGAATACCACATCCGGAACAGCCGACAAAACCATTACCGTAACACTCGATGGTAAATCGATCACATTCCCGGATCAGGACCCACTGCAGCAAAGTGGCCGAGTGATGGTACCTGTGAATGCAATCCTCGAAACACTTGGTGCAGAAGTGACTTGGGACAAAACGGCGAAGACGGTAACAGCCGTTCTGAATGATCAGACCCTTGTGCTCAAGATCGGAAGCAGCACCGCAACCGTAAATGGAGAGACACTCGAAATTGATGCACCAGCGATCATTCAAAACAGTCGCACACTCGTGCCTGTACGCTTCATCTCTGAAGGACTGGGACTTACCGTGAACTGGGATCAAACCGCTGCACAAGTAAGCCTTACATCCAAATAAGAAATATCACCTGCAGATCAACGTTGTTGTATGGAGAATAAGAAAAGGGATTCGATGGTCAGATCGAATCCCTTTTTGTTCTGCTTTTCAGGTTAGACGGAGCGAATATCCAGCAAAATCCGGCCTCGTCCATGTCAGACCTCACTTAGTCCATTTAAGATTTACTATCTGTTACAATAGGGAAAAGGAGGGACTACAATATGGCCCCTAATAAAACAAAACTTTTCCCAAATGAGAATATCCGAACCGTATGTTACATTCAAAACCTGCCGCCACGTTCCAACGTGAGCATTGGTGATTATACGTATTATAGCGATAACACGAATCCGCCAGAGCAATTCTATGACCGGATACAACATCATTATGACTTTATTGGTGATCGCCTGGTTATTGGCAAGTTCTGTGCAATTGCGGAAGGTGTGACATTCATTATGAATGGCGCGAATCATCGGATGGAGGGCATGACGACGTATCCTTTTAACATTTTCGGTGGAGGATGGGAGCGTGTGACACCTACACTTGAGCAGCTTCCATATAAGGGTGACACGATACTGGGGAATGATGTATGGCTTGGACAGAATGTGACGATCATGCCTGGTATCACGATTGGAGACGGGGCAATCATTGCCTCCAATTCAACCGTTGTGAAGGACATTGAACCCTATACGATTGTTGGTGGTAATCCAGCCAAGACTGTTAAAAAGCGTTTTGACGAAGAAACGATTGCTCTGTTACTGGAATTGAAGTGGTGGGATCAGGATGAGGAATGGCTGGATACGCATTTGGAATGTATTGTCTCTACATATGATCTCCAGATCTTGCGCGAACTTTTAAACAGCAAATAGGATGGTTGTGCATAAAAGATAAAAAAAGCTGGTTCCTGACAGAGCTGGCTTCCAAGCAAATCAGGCCCTGGACCGTTTTGAGCGGATCAGGGCCTCTTGTTGTCCAAGATGAAATGTTAATTTAGCGGGTGGGTGGTCGTAGGGTACAATCAGACTTTGCTAGTGGGGGCTTTGAATGAGTATGAGCTTCTGCATGATCCGTGTTTGTCTGTTTGCCTGAATAAAAGTTAATGATATCATCAACGGTAGTAAACACGACATTTAAATCCATATTATCATTGTGTGTTTGAATAAAAACCTCTTTTCAATGGGTTGTTACGTTTGTTACGTGGTTTAATTTAAAGCTTCTTTCATGCTTAAACCTGCTGTGAATACAGGAACTTTACCTGCAGGTAGTTGAATTTCTTTGCCTGTTTTCCGGCTTTTTCCCGTTCTTGCCTCACGTTTCTGTACTTCAAATTTCCCGAATCCAACCAGTTGAACTTCTTTGCCTTCTTTGAGAGCTTCGAGAATCGAATCCAATACAACGGTTACAGCTTTTTCAGCATTCTTCTTGGAGAAACCGCCAGCCTTGGCTACTTCTGTGATCAATTGTTCTTTATCCATGGGGAATACCTCGCTTTCATTCTTGTGATGTGGAAACTTTGCTGTGACACATATGTGTAAATAAAAAGCTGCCTTATTAATAAGGCAGCTTTCATATAATTAAAGTTTAGTAACGTTCTCAGCTTGTGGTCCACGGTTACCTTGAGTTACTTCAAATTGAACGCGTTGACCTTCGTCCAAAGATTTGTAACCTTCACCTTGAATTGCACTGAAATGAACGAATACGTCTGTTCCTTCTTCAGTTTCGATAAAGCCGAATCCTTTATCCGCGTTGAACCATTTCACTGTACCTGTTTGCATGTGATTCCTCCAAAAAATAAGTTTTTAGCCGATCATTATGACGAGTATAATTTAAAATTGACACTCACCTGGTGCATTTAAACCACGAACTTGATGTCCGCTAATGTATCGATTAATATGATAATACCATGTCCGCTAATATAAGTCAAGATTTGGAGGTATTTTCTAATGAATCAGTCATCAGGGGTTTCGGTGCAGCGGGAACCGACAGTAGAGGAATTCATACATATGCTTGCTAATGAGGGAGAATTACATCCCAAAACCGTGAAGGAATATGCAAGTGATCTGAAACACTTTATCGAATGGTACAAGGAAAGCACCATGCTCAGCGAAGAGTTCTCACTGCGAATTGAAGATGTGGATACATCCACTTTAGTCAGTTATCGTGAAGATGCTCACAAAGTTATGTTATTGAAACCAGCCACCATTAACCGGAGGTTGATTACGCTGAAGCGTTTTTTCAAATGGGCTGTCTTGGAATCCAGGCTCAGTCATGACCCTTCCAAACCATTAAAATTCATTCCGGAAGACAAAGTAAGTCCACGTCGAATGACATTTGAAGAAGAGCAGGCATTCCTCGCGGCAGTGGAGTATGGTAATTCCCTTCGTGATCAGACCATCCTGACCCTTATGTTTCACACAGGCTTGCGAACGATGGAGGTATGCAACCTCAAGCCTCATGATATCGAACTTGGTAGACGAAGCGGTCACCTGACAGTGAGAGCCGATAAACGCAACGTGCAACGTAAGATCCCTTTGAATATACAGTGTGTTGTCATGTTGAATGAGTACTTATCTGATCTTGATAACGATCCTGCTTACCTTTTTCCTTCCGAGAAGACAAATGATCGTTTAACGGAGAGAGCACTGCGCCACCTGATTAAAAAAGTAATGATAACAGCAGGGCTGGAAGGACTGAGTTCACACGACCTGCGTCATCGTTTTGGCTACGCCATGGCCGAGCATACGCCTCTGCACCGTTTGGCCGAGATAATGGGACACACCAACCCAGACACAACAATGATTTATTTTAAAACATTAAGTACGAATCATCGTAAAGAACAAGAATAAAGTCTGAATTATAGTCAGAATCAAAACACCTCTTATTAGAAGTACTTCGAAATTTTCCGTGTTTGTATTACTTTAACCTACCTTTAGCATTCATATACGATCCTTCACATTTCACTTAGGCACTGCCCGACAGGGTTGCCTTACCTCTAATAAAGAAAGCGATTACATATTCCTGATAATATTGTATATTATGATGGCAAACTTGGAACTGATCAACATGAGCCCGTAGCATTTGGCATATTTGATGAGCAATAAGATATCCAATGATTCACACTGTCACACATATATTAGTTGCTAGGGCATAAAGCCAGTCATAAAAAGGAGGAATCCAAACGTGTACCGGGTACTGCTGGTGGATGATGAAGAAGATGTGCGTGAAGGACTTGTTGTAGAGGTCGATTGGGAAGCGCTCGATCTGCGGATTGTCGGTTTGGCTGAGAATGGGCGGGAAGCATTGGAGATGGCGGAGCGGGTAGAGCCGGACATTGTGGTGACCGATATCAGCATGCCATTCATGAATGGTTTGGAACTCGCACAAAGATTAAGGAAGCGTAATCCTCTCGTGAAGGTGGTCATTTTGACTGGATATGATGAATTTGATTATGCGAGGCAAGCCATCTCGTTAAGTGTGGACGAATATCTACTGAAGCCGTTCTCGGCAGGACATCTCACAGAACTGCTCACAAGACTGCGCGCCCAGATGGCGGCTGAAGTGGCTGAGCGTGAAGATGTACAACAGCTGCGTGAGCACTATCACACCAGCTTGCCGTTACTGCAGGCAGATCTGATGGCAACCTTGCTCCATCGGCAAAAATCCTCTACATATATTCATAGTAAAGCCAAACAATGCGGATTGGATCTGACAGGAGAACGTTATGGGGTGTCCGTATTGACACTGCATATGGATGGAGATGTACAGAAAGAGAAACCTGAGGGAGTATTCAGCGAGCCCCCACAACGACATAACAAAACAACATCCGAGGTAGCGGATCAGTCTGAGATATTCATTCCCGGAGGTTCCTTGCGTCAATCTGAGGATGCTGAACTGAAACGCTTTGCTGCACTTAACATTGCGGCAGAAGTTTGGGCGGAGCATGGGGTTGGTCATGCCTTTATGCATCAGGAGACGATTGTCCTGCTCTATGTGGATCGTACGGGCGGTACAGATGGAGCGAAGCGGCAACAGAAGGCATTGGAAAATGTGATGCGCAGCATCAACCACTATTTACGTATCCCGGCTACGGTGGGCTCTGGACAGATTGTGGATACACTCGCGGATGTGAATCATGCCTATGAAGATGCCCTGCTGGCGTTGGATTATCGGCTTGTGCCCGGGACGGATTCAATCATATACATTGCGGACGTAGAGCGACAGACGGCGGGCAAGTTGCGGTTCGACGAATTGAAGCAGCAGACGCTGACACGATGCCTGAAGGCGGGTACACAAGCAGAGCTGGAGGAAGCATTGGCGATCATTTTCGGGGAAATTACCGTGGAACACGGGCGAAGTGATATTCAGCTCTATTTAATTGAAGTATTAACAACAGTATGGAAGGCAGCACAGGCATCAGGGGAGGAGATGGAAGACATCTTTGGTGCAGGGTTCCAGTTGTATGCGGATTTGTTCCGACTGTCGGGTCTTACTGAGGCACAGAAGAAGGTACAGGAGGTCTGTCTACTCGTACAACATCGCATTGCCAGCGGACGGCAGCATGTATATAAGGATATTGTCGAGCAGGCGTTGGTCTTCACGAAAGAGCATTATGCCGACCCTGACCTGTCCATTCAGAAGGTGTGCGGGCATTTGCATATCAGCTCCGGTTATTTTTGTGGCATTTTCAAGAAAGAAGTGCAACTTACCTTCCTGCAGTACCTGATGCAGATCCGAATGGAGGCAGCGCGTGAACTGCTTCGCTCGACAGAGCTGAAGTCGTTTGAGATTGCGGAGCAGGTTGGTTTTGCTGAACCCAATTACTTCAGTTTTTGTTTCAAAAAACATATCGGCGTCTCGCCCAAAGAATATCGTAAACAGGCTTCCCAGGCAGCAAGTGAAGGTTCACTCCGATGAACTTCTTGTCGAGGTGGGTGAAATCCATGGGAGTTCAATTACGCTCCAGGATGCGTTCGTCCAGGGTCAGCAGTATCCGGTTTATTATTACGTGGTCCTTCTCCGTCTTCATCGTTCTGGTGCTGACCATCATGGCAATGCTTCTGCATGACAAGTTCACACAGGCTGCCGAGCGAAGTGCGGAACTGACGACGAGACAGATTGTGGATCAGGTCAGTTATAACCTGGAGGATTACGTTCGCAGTATGTCTCATCTGTACCGTGCCATTGAGGAACATATGCTGCGTGACGGGACATGGGAAGGGGAACTGGTGGACAAACAGCTCGACACACTGCTCAGCAGTCGTGAAGATATCATCTCGATTACTCTGCTCGATTCCACGGGAAAATTGCTCAAGAACCGACCTACAGCCGAATTAAAAACCAGCGCCCATGTGACACAGCAAGGGTGGTTTCAGTCTGCGCTTCGTGTGCCGGATCACCTGAGTTTCTCGTTACCTCATATTCAGAACATGTACACAGGCCCATATAAATGGGTCGTTTCCATGAGCAAAGGCATAACGATACGGCAAAATGGTCAGGATCGGCAGGTTATCCTGCTGGTCGATATCAATTTCAAACAGATGGATGAACTGAGTCGTCGGGTCAGTCTGGGGCAACGGGGATATGTCTATATCATTGATGAGAGTGCGGGCAATATCGTGTACCATCCGCAGCAACAATTGATGTATATGGGACTCAAAAGCGAGAATATCGAACAGGCTTTGGTGGCTTCCGGCAGTTATGAAGATGAGGCAGATGGACAGAAAAGGCTGAATACCGTTAAGTCAGTCGCTAACATCGGGTGGAAAATCGTCGGTGTTGCTTATCTGGATGAGATTATGACAACGCGTCAGGAAGTGAACGGATATCTTATTCGTGTATTGGTCGTTGTACTGGTACTGGTCATCCTTGTATCCCTGTTCCTATCCTCCAGTCTGACTCGTCCGATCCGGCGAATGGAACGCAAGATGAAGGCGGTGGAGCGTGGGGATTTCAACGTGGAGCTGCCTATTGAAGGGCCACTGGAGGTGGAACGACTATCCCGTCGTTTCAACCTGATGGTCAATAAAATCCGCACCTTGATGGATGAGATTATCCATGAACAGGAGCAGAAGCGGCGTCTGGAGCTGGAAGCCTTGCAGGCCCAGATCAATCCACATTTTCTATACAATACCCTGAATTCAGTAGTACGCATGGTAGGCATGAGTCGCAATGAGGAAGTGATCACGATGATCACGTCTCTTTCGCGCCTGTTCCGCATTAGTCTTAGTCAAGGTAAAACGATTATCACGATCAGGGAAGAGCTGGAGCATGCGCAGCATTATTTGACGATTCAACAGATGAGGTTCAAGCGCAAATTCAACTTTACCATCAATGCAGATGAGACGCTTCTGGATTGCCTGACATTGAAGCTGGTGCTTCAACCCCTGATTGAGAACGCCATTGTTCATGGCATCGAGTACCACATGGACGAAGGAAGTATTGAGGTCGATGTTTATTGTAAGGACAACAAGCTGGTGTTTCGCATTACAGATAATGGGGTCGGCATGACGGAAGAACAGATGTCGGGATTATTGAGTGGTCGTCCTGTGGTCAAAAGCGGTGCAGGCTCCGGCGTAGCGGTACGAAACGTCCATGACCGAATTCGGCTC
This sequence comes from Paenibacillus sp. FSL K6-4396, assembly GCF_038002525.1. Lineage (NCBI taxonomy): Bacteria > Bacillati > Bacillota > Bacilli > Caryophanales > Paenibacillaceae > Paenibacillus > Paenibacillus sp. FSL K6-4396. Next base: position 1,221,838 of record NZ_JBBOCR010000001.1, read on the forward strand.
TATTATGGGGAGGGTTACGGACTTGAATTTGCAAGTGAGTTGGAAGAAGGCACCACGGTCTGGATTCGGATTCCCATTCAATCGCAGCAGAAGGAGGGCGAGCCTGATGACAGACAAACAAGTGAATAGGAAAGATGCCCATAGAGTTAAAGGATTGAATATCCGTACGTTTTGGAAAAAGGTTGCTGCGGGCTTCCCTGGAATCCGGAAACGTCGGTTAGTAACCCTGACAGCTGCAAGCTGCTGTCTGCTCATATGCAGCGCCTGTGGCTTATCGAGTCCCGATGCTACGGCATCACCGCCACGTATCGCGCTGATTACGCCAGCTGGAACAGGGGAACTTGCGGAAGCCATCCGGCTTGGCGCCGAAGCGGCTGCCAAAGAGAGTGGAGCCGAACTGATGACCGTGGAAGCATACCCTTCCGATGGTGATGTGTACACGCCTGCCATTCTGGATTCTGCTGGAAGTCAGATGCAGGTCAAACAGGCAAATATCAACAGCCAAGTGTTTTCTCGCAGTGCGCGAGAACAGGCTCAAGTGGAGGCCGCCGCATCGGCTCTGAAGCAGGGGGCATCAGCTCTATTGGTTGATCCACTAAGTGAGAAGGCACTTAGTGACATCATTCAGGAGGCACAGAAAACAAATTCCGAGGGAACCATTATTCCTGTCATTGTGCTTAACGATGAATTTCCCGTGAAAGGCATCACCAGTTTCATCTCGATGGATAATGTTGAGGCGGGAAGACAGGCCGGTCAGGCTATGGCGGAGCTTCTGGAAGGGAAAGGGCATGTGGCCTTATTGGGCCCCGATCCTCTCAATTCTGGTCTTATTCAGAGAGAGCAGGGAGTTATGGAAGCCTTGGTACAGTATCCTAATATTCAAGTGGAACCCAAATCGATATGTAATACACGGGACGGATGTTGGCAGACTGCGAAGCAATTGCTGGACCAGCAGGAGGTGGATGGCTTTATCACTCTTCAGGAACCGGCTTCACTGGGAGCAGCTGATGAACTGAATCGACGCAGCTTTGCAGACAAGGTAAGGATTGTTGGATTTGGCAGTGAACAACAGCAACTGGAGCAATTGCAAGAAGGGGTCTTTGATCATCTTATCGTTCAGAATGGATATAGCGCAGGTTATCTGGGATTGAATCAAGCCGTTGCGCGGCTGAACAATCAACAGGTGCAAGCGAGAGTTCTACTTGAGACCAAGCTGGTTAGTACAGACAATATGTTCTGGATGGATAACCAGAAGCTGTTGTTTCCTTTTGTACAATGAACGAATGCTGGAACGAGTGCCGGAACGAATACTGAATGAAGAAATGAAGCTGTTTTTTAACTTGAGGAAGATTTCGATAGAACAGGTGAAGATATTGTATTCGAATTTAATGTAAACCCTTTCATAATAAAGACATCGGTGAAGCCGAATGAACTTGGGGGAGGTCATTAGGATATGAAGAAAACTTGGATGACACTGTTGATTACGGCATGTATGGTTGTGGCGGCGGGGTGTAGCAGCGGCGGAGACAGTGCAGGTGGAAGTACGGGAACAGATACAGGAGGCCAGACAGCAGCTGGGACGGAAACGCCCAAGATTGGAGTTGCCATCTACAAATTTGATGATACATTCATGACGGGTGTACGTAATGCCATGACAGCAGCAGCGGAAGGTGTTGCGACGCTGGATATCGTGGATAGCCAGAATGCACAGCCGACCCAGAACGAGAAAGTCGATCTGTTTGTGTCCAAGAAATACAATGCAATGGCCGTGAATCCGGTCGACCGGACGGCAGCAGGTGTCATCATTGACAAGGCTAAGGCAGCGAATATTCCAGTGGTATTCCTCAACCGTGAGCCAGTGGCAGAAGATATGAACAAGTGGGATAAAGTGTACTACGTAGGAGCAAAAGCGGAGGAGTCCGGTACGATCTCTGGACAGCTGATTGTAGATTACTGGAAAGCACATCCGGAAGCAGACAAAAACGGCGATGGCAAACTGCAATACGTCATGCTGAAAGGGGAACCGGGTCACCAGGATGCAGAGCTTCGGACCAAATATTCGGTTCAGGCGATCCAGGATGCCGGTATCGAAGTGGAAGCACTAGCGGAAGACACGGCGATGTGGGACCGCGTGAAGGGGCAGGAGAAAATGCAAGCGTTCCTGGCATCCCACGGCGACAAGATTGAAGCCGTTCTTGCGAACAATGATGACATGGCCTTGGGTGCCATTGAGGCATTGAAAGCAGCCGGATACTTCAAGGATGGCAAATCGATGCCGGTTGTAGGTGTGGATGCAACAGCTCCAGCCATTCAGGCTCTGCAGGATGGTACGATGCTGGGCACGGTACTCAATGATGCCAAAAATCAGGGTGCAGCCACGGTGGCACTGGCTTCCGTACTTGCCAAAGGTGAGACACCGACGAAGGAAAATACCAAATACGATATTACCGATGGTAAATACGTCTGGATTGCATACAAAAAGATTACCAAAGACAACATTGCCGACGCCCAATAACAACACGAGACAGGGACGTCCGACATTCGGGTAACGTCCCTTTTTTTTGCCGGTCATATGGAAGGGAGGAACCAAGATGGAATCACCTTACCTGCTGGAGATGAATGGAGTTTCCAAAGCATTTCCGGGTGTGCAGGCACTAAGTCAGGTCACATTGAAACTGAAGCCCGGTACGGTTCACGCCTTGATGGGAGAGAATGGAGCGGGCAAATCCACACTAATGAAATGTCTGTTCGGGATGTATCATCCAGATGAAGGGACGATACGCATCGAAGGAAAGGATGTGGATATTCCAAATTCCAAAGCGGCACTTCAGCAAGGCATATCCATGATTCATCAGGAGCTTAATCCGGTCCCACATCGTCCGGTGATGGAGAATATCTGGCTGGGTCGATTTCCAATGAAGGGAATACTGGTGGACGAGAAACGGATGTATACCGATACACTGGCTCTGTTCAAGGACCTGAATCTGGATATTGATCCGAAGGCTCAAGCGGGAACATTGTCTGTCTCCAAGATTCAATCGATGGAAATCGCCAAGGCGGTCTCGTTCAATTCCAAAGTTATTGTCATGGATGAACCCACCTCCTCCCTGACAGGCAAGGAAGTGGAGCAACTCTTCGCCATTATTAATGAATTACGCAATCGGGGTGTGTCCATAATCTACATTTCCCACAAGATGGAGGAGATCCTGACGATCTCGGATGAAGTGACAATCATGCGTGATGGCTTTGTTGTCGGGACTTGGGATGCTGCGGATTTAACGACAGATCTGATTATTACGCGCATGGTGGGTCGTGATCTGGACGAACGTTTCCCGGAACGGACCAACGTACCCGGTGAAGTGATATTGAAGGCCGAGGGTCTGACATCCAACCAGTCCAAATCGTTTTGTGATGTATCCTTTGAGCTGCGAAAAGGTGAAGTACTCGGCATTGGCGGGTTGGTTGGAGCACAGCGGACAGAACTGATGGAGTCCTTGTTTGGACTGCGCGGACTTGCTTCAGGTACGATTTCGATTCATGGGCGCAAGGTGAAGATTAACTCCCCCGCAGCAGCGAAGCGTCATAATATCGCGTTGCTCACGGAAGAACGAAGGGTTACAGGGATATTCCCCGTGTTGTCGGTGTATGAGAATACGATCATTGCCAGTCTGGGGCGCTACCAAAATCGAGTGGGCTTGCTGGACGAGAAAAAGGGACGGGAAGAAGCACGGGAACAGACGCAGAAGTTCAGAACCAAAACGCCTTCAGTTAACACGCTGATTCGAAACCTGTCTGGCGGTAATCAACAGAAAGTTCTGCTGGCCCGCTGGTTGCTGACCGATCCGGAGATTCTGTTGCTGGATGAACCGACACGTGGAATCGATGTAGGGGCCAAGTTCGAGATTTACACCATTATTACGGAACTGGCTCGTCAGGGCAAAAGCATTATTATGATTAGTTCGGAGATGCCTGAACTGCTTGGTATGTCGGATCGCATTATGGTGATGAGCGAAGGGCGTCTAACCGGAATCGTGGACGGAGCCGAGGCAACAGAGCAGGATATTATGAGGCTGGCCGCACAGCAGCGGATGGCTTAGTCAGGAGGGAAACAGATGAACACACAGATGATCAATCAAGTGAAAAATTATGTAACACAACGCGCCATCTTTATCGTATTGATTCTGCTCATCATTGGTATAGCTATTGCCGATCCGAATTTTCTGGCCTTCTCTACACTGCGGGATATCTTACAGCAATCCTCCACACGGGCCATTATTGCACTCGGTGCAGCCTTTATCCTCGTCACGGGTGGGGTCGATCTGTCCGCGGGAAGGGTGGTTGGTCTGACGGCTGTTGTATCGGCATCGATGCTGCAAATTGATGAGTATGCGAACCGCTTCTTCCCCGATCTGCCCCATTTGCCGGTGTTGTTGCCGATTCTGGTTGGAATCACCGCAGGTCTATTCGTGGGTTTGGTCAATGGACTGATTGTCGCCAAATTACATGTGCCCCCTTTTATCGCAACGCTGGGTACAATGGTTGCCGTGTATGGACTGAACTCCATTTATTTTGATACGGAACCCAACCAGTCACAGCCGATTGGAGGATTAAGACCCGATTTTACCGTCATTGGCTCTGGATACATTGATCTGGGCGGGGGTTATTCCATCCCGTATATTGTCCTCATTGCTATTGCGGTGGCATTAATCTGCTGGGTGATCTTTAACAAAACACGTCTCGGCAAAAATATGTACGCGATCGGCGGCAACATTCAGGCAGCGCATGTATCCGGGATTCATGTTGCACGCAACCTGGTTGCCCTGTATGCCATTGCCGGTGCACTGTATGGTCTGGGTGGTGTACTTGAGGCAGCACGCACAGGTGGAGCAACAAACAATTACGGTAACATGTATGAGCTGGATGCGATTGCCGCATGTGTGGTAGGCGGCGTATCGACAGCGGGTGGTATTGGAACGGTACCTGGAGTTATGGCGGGTGTGCTGATCTTCGGGGTCATTAACTACGGTCTGACATTTATCGGTGTAAGTCCGTACTGGCAATTGATTATCAAAGGATTGATCATTGTTGCTGCGGTGGCTTTTGATATCCGTAAGTATATGGCGAAAAAATAAGATGAGCCTCAAGAGGTTACACCAGTCACTCCGATGACAGAACAACCTTCTGATCGCTGTTATCCCCAGATTTTTTGATTCCCTTCTAAAGAAGTGAAAATCCGGGGATAAAGGCGAGGTGCATGCTTCCGAAGTAGCTTTCTTTCAGAAAGCTTTTAGCTCCGCTTCTTCAGGTTATTTCTGTCCTCTACGTTATCGTGTAAACAATTTGTTCATCTTATATGGAAAAGCAACAAAGAAGCCAGCCCTCGGGATATAGAGAGCTGGCTTTAATTGTTTAACCATTGACCATCCAATCGATAACGGGGATAACTGGTCCAATGATGCATAAGAGCAACATAAATCCGGCGAGGTTATAAGATACACTTGTGCCATAATGTGAACGATTTTTTTTGGCAATCAAGAAGGCTGGAATCCAGAAGAGGGCTGCTACTACAAAAGGAATGTGAAGTCCTTGAGTTCCGTTGCTATAAATAGGTATGTTTATTAAGTTAAAAAGATAGTGACTGATCATAAAATTTGCATTGCCCCATTGGAAATTAAAGGCGAGACCCATCAAAAGTACGAGTAGAGAGAGCGTTCCGAGGCCCAGTGGTTTTCGTTGTGTTGTCATGTGATATCCTCCATAACCAAGTATTTATCCTAAATTAATCCATTAATGTATTGTACCACAATAATGATCTATGCGAAGAGGAATTGTTTCACTTTTGTTGATTACAATTACATCATATGTCCTATTGCCTTCATAAATTATACATTCATGTGAATTTGACCAGCCTCCATTAATCGACAACATCAGCTAATCATAATCGATATAATACATGTACATAAGTTGTTTGATGTGAGTTTTATGTCAAAGGGGGCGAGGCTGTTTGCTTAGTTACACGATGAAAATGGTGATATTCCCGCTAGGTTGTCTGCTTGTCATTCTGTCCTCTTATGTTCTCAGGCTTACCCCTCATATGGCAACAATGTCACTTTCGGCGACATTATTGGTAGCAAGTATTTATGGGGAGAGACGATATCCTGTGCTGCGAAAATTTCAGTGGATTTTTCTCGGGATATTCCACTATTTCAGTGAACTGAACTGGTGCAACATGCTGTATTATATGCTCATTATTTCAATGATCCAGGACAAACCAAGGTTGGCGCAGACCTTGCCGATTTCGTTGCTGCTTATGCTGCAATATACGTTGATTCGGCTTTCGTATGTGCCTGTAGATACATATGCTTTGCTGGTTTCGTTATTTGACCTGTTAACCTCGGTTGTTATCATTTTTTTATATCATACCTTAATCAACAGTGAGGTCGAGAAGCGCAGGCTTCGGGAAAAAAATCGGTTCCTGACCCTGCATGATCCGCTTACCGGACTGTTGAATTACGAAGGTTACATGGAGGTGTTACATAAGACAGTAGAAGAGCAGCGGTCTTTTTTGCTTGTCCTTTTGAACGTCAATAACTTTAGCGGCTTTAAAAAAGATTCAGAAGATCCTTGGTGTACGGTAATCACAGGTACAGGTCAGATGATTAGCAATCATTTCACCGAGGCCTATGGCATATCCCGGTATGCAGGAGACCGATTTGCGGTCGTTTTGCCGGAGATACAGGATGTGGAAGAACGAATGTCGTCACTGCTATCCGTGCAGCTTCAAGGACTCCAGGTAAGCTATAGCATCTCCCTGTACCCAGAAATGTCGGATTCGTTGCAGCACTTTATGACGGTAGCCGAGGATAGGCTGCTTCAACAACAGCGCAGCAAATGGCTGAAAAATGAAGAAGAAGTATTTCGTTCCGAAAGACTAAGGGCTGTAGGTGAACTGGCCGCGGGTATGGCTCACGAAATTCGAAACCCGCTTACCGCAATTCGTGGATTCCTGCAGCTTTCCCGTGGACAAGCCTTTAATATCGCGCCATGGTATGAAGTGATTATGGGTGAGGTGACGAGAGTAACCGATCTGACGGCTGAATTTTTGCAGTTTTCCAAACCACATGCCAATCATATGAAGCCTGAACATTTGGGTCACTGCCTTGAACGAGTGATGTCTCTGACCGAGTCAGATGCGGCATCTCGAGGGCATCAAATTACACTTGAAATGACTAATGAGCCAGTTGTGATCATCATGGATCGGGATAAAATTGTACAGGTATTGATCAATCTGATTCGTAACGCTTTTGAAGCAATGACAGACCCTGGTGAGGTTCATATGGATTTGTTGCAGGACGGAGATGCAGTACTCATTTCAATTACAGATACAGGAAGCGGCATTCCGGAAAATTCGCTATCCACCATCTTTAATCCATTTTATACAACCAAAGAAGAAGGTACGGGACTGGGACTTGCACTCTGCCAGAAAATCGTTCAGGATCATAATGGTAAAATTACCGTCCATAGCGAAATGGGGGTGGGTTCTACCTTCACGCTTCATCTGCCAATGGAGACGTAAATCATATAACTTACCCAGAGATAGCAATTAAATAGTCATTAGACAAAAACATAAAAACGCCGCATGGGTCCTAAAGAACCCCGTGCGGCGTTTAGTATTTCGATTAAACTATTGTGCAGTAGCTATGCAGACACACTTTAGTTCGACTTATTGAGCTGTCCCTGATGTAACTGATAGTAGAATCCTTGTTGCTGCATCAACTCGTCATGGCTGCCCCGTTCAGCGATCTGTCCATCATCAATGACGAGAATCTGATCGGCTTCACGAATCGTGCTCAGTCTGTGGGCGATGACAAAGCTGGTGCGGTCTTTCATTAAAGTGCGCATTGCTTCTTGGATCTTCATCTCTGTACGCGTATCAATGCTGCTTGTTGCTTCATCCAGAATAAGAATGGCCGGATCAGCCAGAATTGCCCGGGCAATGGTTAGCAGTTGTCGTTGTCCCTGACTCAGATTACTTCCCCCGGAAATGATGGGGGTATCGTAGCTCTGTGGCAGTTTTCGGATGAACGAATGTGCATTCGCCAGCTCAGCCGCTTGCCTGATCTGTTCATCGGTTGCGTCGGGCTTGCCGTAGGCGAGATTGTCGCGAATGGTACCCGAGAACAGGTAGGCATCCTGAAGTACAATGCCGAGCTGCCGACGGAGTTGATCCTTCTCCAGTTCCGAGATGTCACATCCATCAATGGTAATCCGTCCACCTGTAATCTCGTAGAAACGGGGTAACAGGTTGATAATGGTCGTTTTACCTGCACCGGTGGGTCCAACGAGTGCAATCATCTCGCCAGGTTTTGCGGTAAAGCTAACCTTCTTCAGAATGTCTCGCTCCGCACTGTACCCGAAGGACACATCCTCAAATACAACTTTACCTTGAATCTGATCCAGTTGTTTTTTCTGTTCCTCCACGTATTCGCCAGGCGTATCCATAATGTGAAACACACGTTCAGCACCTGCGATTGCAGCCTGAATCAGATTGTACTGATTGGCCAGATCGTTGAGAGGTCGCTCAATCTGGCGGGAGTAACCGAGAAAGCTGACGATTAGTCCGATGGATGTCAGATCATGATAAGCCATCCATCCACCTACAGAAGCCAGTATGGCAAACCCGATATTGTTCATCACGTTCATCGTAGGCCCAACCAAACCCGAAACGGTCTGGGCCTGTGTGCTGGATGTGCGCAGTTTCTCGTTCAAATTCTCAAAATGTTGATGTGCCTGATCCTGACGGTTATAGGCCGCTACGACTTTTTGTCCAGCAATCGTTTCCTGAGCATACCCATTCAGTTCACCGAGCAATTTCTGCTGGGCGGTGAAGTGTTTGCGTGTTCTTGACGCGATCAGGCGAGTGGCGATGGTAATCAACGGTACCGTTATCAGACTGAGCAGGGTAAGCCGAACATCGAGTGCAAACATGATCGACAAGGAACCAACGAGCAGGATGGCACTGGACATCAATTGAGTTACGCTTTGATTCAACGTTGTAGATACGTTATCGATATCATTGGTGGCCCGGCTCATCAGGTCCCCGCTTTGATTTTTATCAAAAAAACTGACAGGCAGCTCTTGTAGTCGGGAGAACAACGCATGTCGCAGATCCTTAACGGTCAGTTGGGAGACACCAATCATGACATAGGATTGAGCCCACATCAGGAGTGAGCCAAGGACATAAACACTCAGCAAAAGAAGACATTCCTTCAGCAAACCCGCTGTTACTTTGGGCACGATATGTTCGTTAACGGCGCGGCCGAGAAGATAAGGTCCTGCCAGATTGAGCAGTGTACCAAGAGCCGTCAGCACTAATGCAGCGATAACTCCTTTACGATGACGTCCCATATACGACCACACCCGAAACAGGGCATGGCGAGCATTTTTCGCTCGGACTTTGGGGACAGGTCCTCTGCCCGCTGGTCCGGGTCTTCCGATGGGAGGCACGACCGTTTGTTGTATGGAGGAAGATGCAGGTTTAGCCAAATTGAACATCCTCCTTCCGTTGCTGCGAATAATAGATCGATTGGTAGTGTGATGAATGTGCCATAAGGTCATCATGTGTGCCCCTGGCAACGATCTGTCCTTCATCAATGACATATATACAGTCTGCATCCTTCACGGAGGAGATCCGCTGTGCAATCAAAAAGGTCGTGCTGTCTTTCATTAAGGACTGCAAAGCCTTCTGAATACTTGCTTCCGTGCGCAGATCCACAGCACTGGTGCTATCATCCAGAATCAGTACTTCAGGTCGCATGAGCAGGGCGCGTGCAATGGAAATCCGCTGTTTCTGTCCACCGGACAGATTGACCCCGCGCTGGCCCAGTTCCGTGTCATACCCGTCTTTCAGTTTCATAATAAAATCATCCGCAGCCGCAGCCTGTGCCGCAGCACGCAATTCAGCATCCGTTGCATTGGGCCGGCCGAAGCAAATGTTATCCCGGATGCTACCGCTGAACAGAATGGATTCCTGGAGCACAATGGATACACGGCTGCGAAGATCCTGAAGATCCCAGTGACGAACGTTCACTCCATTCACGAGCACTTCACCCTGTGAAGCATCATACAGACGGGGAATCAGCTGCACCAGCGATGTTTTGCCTGAACCTGTTGAACCGATCAGGGCCACTTTCTCACCCGGGCGAGCGATCAGGTTAATGCCGGTAAGTGCATGTTCTCCGTCATAACGGAAAGATACGTCTCTGAACTCCACTTGACCGCCTGTGTGCGAGGGAAGGGGAGACGATTGGTATGAGTTCTGATCACGGATAGAAGACAGTGACTGTACTTTCCCGGAGTTATCGGTTCCCGATTGAATATCTGGCTGTGTATGTAACACCTCGTTGAGCCGGGCAGCAGACACCTTGGCGCGAGAGAAGCTCATCATCATCATGCCGATCGACGTGAGGGATGAGAGGACAACCGTGACATAGTTGATAAAAGCAATCAGATCTCCGGCAGCAATATCGCCTCCAACTACCTGGAAGCCTCCGAACCACAGCACCGCTACAATGGTAGCGTTCAGCATCAAACTGAGCACGGGTGCATTCAGCGTGACTATACGCCAGGCTTTGACGGCGGTTGAAGTATAATCTTCGTTGGATTGCTTGAACCGCTTTTTCTCCAGACGTGCACGTGCAAACGCCTTGACGACACGGATGCCGGCAAGATTCTCCTGGAGCACGGCGTTGACCTGATCAAGTTTGCTCTGAACACTGGCGAACAGCGGATAGGAAGCTTTTATCAGAATAAATAAAATAATAAACAGTACCGGCACAGTGGCAATAAGAATCAAAGCCAGCTTCACACTAATTGTAAATGCCATGATAATACTACCGATAATCAGCATCGGCGAACGGATAAACATCCGCAGCAGCATCTGTACAAAAGTTTGCATCTGGGTAATATCACTGGTCAGACGAGTGATCAGAGATCCTTCCTGAAACGTATCCAGATTGCGGAAGGAGAAGGTCTGAATATGATCAAACAGTTCCTGACGCAGATCCGTGCCGTATCCCACGGCAGCTTTGCTTGAATAGAGTGTGCAGCCTGCGCCGCCAACCCAGCCGATTAACGCAACAAGCAGCATGATCAGTCCTGTAGTCACAATATGGGACAGGTTCCCTGCAAGTACACCATCATCCACGATGCTGGACATCAGTTTGGGCTGGAGCAGGTCCATGGTTACCTCAAGTACCATGAGCAGAGGGGCGACGATTGCCGCCGACTTATACGGGGTCAAGAATCGTTTTAACGTCCACAATAGGAAATCACCTCAGTTTTAATTGCATAAGTGAATCAATTTCATCAACCTTTAACTGCTTCAAGCCAGTTTTTGTTAGCGATGTCGAGAGTTTGCATCACCTCAGGATTCACGCAGGTTTTGGAGCATACGCTGTGCAAGTAGAGACATGATCCGGGATTCTTCCGGTGTAAAATCTTTCTGAGCCTGCTGTTCCAACTCCTGAATCACTACTCTCAATTCTTGAAGCGCAGAGCGCCCCAGATCGGTCAAGTATACCCGCAGACTGCGCAGATCCTTTGGGTCTGCTTCGCGTCTCACATAACCGGATGATTCCATGCGCTTGAGCATGACGGTTACCGTTGCGGGACTGCGCTGAAGTTGTTCGGCCAGGTTTTTCTGGGATTGGCCATCTTCCCGTTCAAGCTGGAACAGCAAAGGGGGCTGCCCCGGGTATAGCTCGGGGTGGTTCACAAGTTTCTCATGAACCTTGTAACGTTTCAGTTTCACGAGTTCGGATAGCTGTCCCATTAACCGCTCATTTTGGACTGGGTTCATATCATCTACTCCATTTCTACCTTCATTCGATCTTCTCGGTACTGAAAACCAGACTTTTTGAACACATCATTTAGTTAGTCGACTAACTAAATTTTAAGTTTGATTTGACATATCGTCAAGTGAATACAGATCATTTATTTTGGATTGGAAATATTGACCTGAGACAAAACGATGTGATAAATTGATATTATCTAATTGTTAATAACAAAACGTTAATAACAGAATGGGGTTTATATCGTATGACTAACGAAGGTTCCTCTGGAGGAAATGCTCCCAATTACCAGGAGCATCAGGATCAGGCACATATTAGTGAAGAACAGTTTTTGGACAGCTATGATGCTGGCGATTATGAACGTCCTTCCGTCACCGTGGACATGTTGGTATTTACGATTCGCAGTGAAGCTCAGGAGAATTATCGCAAGCTTGCGGAACCCGAACTCCAGTTGCTGCTGATTCGGCGAGGTGGCCATCCCTATCTGGGACAGTGGGCTTTACCGGGCGGATTTGTCTCCATGCAGGAATCATTGGAAGATGCTGCTCGGCGGGAATTGTTGACGGAGACGGGGCTGGATGATATTTATCTGGAGCAACTGTACACCTGGGGAGATGTCGATCGAGATCCACGTACACGGGTTATCAGCTGTTCCTATATGGCGCTGGTGGATAGCAGCGAGCTGGAGCTTCAGGCCGGTGATGATGCCAGTGAGGCCAATTGGTTTCGTGTGGAGCAGCGTCTTCTGGAAGAGAAACGCCATATCCATGAGCGTGGACGTGTGACAGAACGCAGGCTGCAATTGATTTTGACCAATGGAACAGAAGAGTTGTCGGCCATTGTTGAGACAAAAGAAACGATAGAAGGAAAAGTGCGGAGCCATCATTTGGCGTTGGATGAGGTTCAGGGGATTGCATTTGATCATGCCAAAATCATTCATTACGCACTTGAGCGTCTGCGATCCAAGATCGAGTATTCAGATATTGCATTCAATCTGATGCCGGAGACGTTCACACTGACTGCACTTCAGAAAGTACATGAGATCATCAGTGGCAAAAAACTGCTGGCTGCTGCTTTCCGGCGCAAAATCGCCGATTGGGTCATTGAGACGGGGGACTATGCGAGCAGTGCCGGTCATCGACCATCACGTTTATACAGATTGAATCCAGAGAGGCATACACCATAGAAAAACGGTAGGAATTAATGAACTCGTACGAAGTGACTCAGGCCAGAGGCCCGGATCGCTGTATACATGAGGAGCAAGTAAAGAGGGGATATGGATGGAAAAGTTTACGTTTTTCTGGCGGACAGCATCGCCGTTCTCACAGTGGCACCCGGCGGACTTTACCGTGAACGGGGTTCACTACACGAGTGCGGAGCAATACATGATGCACCAGAAAGCACTGCTGTTTCGGGATCAGACCATCGCAGACAAGATTTTGAAGGCAAGCTCTGCTTCGGTACAAAAAAAGCTGGGCAGACAGGTCGCAGGTTTCGACCAGACGTTATGGGAAGCTGAGTGCCAGCGCATTGTTTACGAGGGGAATTGGGCCAAATTTACACAAAACGAAGAACTGCTAACCGCGCTGCGTGCCACTCGTGGAACGACCCTTGTGGAAGCAAGCCCGGAAGATCGCATCTGGGGTGTGGGACTGGCGGAGGAAGACCCGCGCATTCGTAATCGAAGAACATGGCGGGGAACCAACTGGCTGGGTGAGATTCTGACCCGTCTAAGAGAAGATATAGGAAGTGATTCAGATGAGTGATCAACAACAGGATAAGAACAATAGCAGCAAAAACAAAAATAGCAGTGGACGTTATATCCACGACAGTAAACCCGATAGATCAACTGGTAATGGTGGCTCTAATTCACGTTCCAAGCGGGCTAATATCGCACAGCAGACGTTGACTATTTTGGATGAAGGGCAATATGTAAATGGTTATGATCGCAAGGTTGAGATAAGTAACGATGTGCAGCAAGCGATCCGAAATTCGGTCTTATACCGTCCAGCAGAATTGTCCGCGCTCGGAGAAAAGCGTCGTACAGAAGCTCACGTTGGAATTCAACCCGTAGCTTCATCCGCTGAGGTTGAAGCTGTGTCAGTTCGCATTGAGGTTACTGGCGAGACTACACTTGGAGCCGCTTCACGTTTGACGGTAGCAGAAGGAAGAGAAGATGTGGTCTGTCTAAACTTTGCCTCGGCAAAAAATCCTGGCGGTGGCTTCCTTGGCGGAAGTCAGGCACAGGAAGAGAGTCTGGCCCGAGCGACAGGACTATACCCGTGCATCGCTCAAATGGATGAAATGTACGATTACAATCGCAAACAGCGATCGGGCCTATATTCGAATTATATGATCTATTCACCGGATGTTCCGGTGATCCGTGATGATGAAGACCGACTGCTGGACAAGTATTATGTATCATCATTCATTACTGCGCCGGCGGTGAATGCGGGTGTGGTGAAAGAGCGTGGAGAAGCGGATGATCTACAGATTGAGTCGGTGATGAAGGAACGCATCCGTTATATTCTGGACGTGGCTTCTGCGAATGGTCACCGCACGATTGTTCTGGGCGCGTATGGTTGCGGCGTATTTCGCAATGATCCGGCAGTGGTAGCGAAGTATTTTCATGATGTGTTAGTGGGAGAGGCATGTAAGGACGCCTTTGAACGAATTGTATTTGCCGTATATGATCGATCAGCAGGTCAGAGAACATTAAAGGCGTTTCAACGTTTTTTGGCAGAGGCCTAATAAAAAAATAAGGGATCTACATAGTTTGAACTAATCATTTGCACGATAACGGAGAGGACAGAAAAAACCTGAAAAAGCAAAGCGTTCGCCTTTATCCCTGGATTTTCCCGTCTAGAAAAAGGGAATCGAAAAAATCTGGGGATAACAGCGATTGGAAGGTTGTTCTGTCATCGTAGTGTCAGTGTAAATAATCTTTAGTTCAACTATTGAATGAGAGCGCTTGATAAAGGAGAGGAATGCGATGCAGTTTCATGAGAGAGAACAGGATTTATTTGAACTGGGGGATGATTACACGCTTGCACACTGCATATCAGCCGATGCAAGGATGGGGAAGGGCATTGCGGTCCAGTTCCGGGAGCGATTCGGATTGGAGAATCTTCAAGAACAGGCCAAACAAGAGCCGCTTGAGATTGGACGATGTTATCCGGTAGGACGGACGCTCAATCTGGTCACCAAAGCAAAGTTCTCCAATAAGCCGACGTACCAATCGTTGACGAATGCAGTAGAATCCATGCGGGACGTATGTGTGATGGAAGGCATCACTAAACTGGCTATGCCCCGAATAGGATGCGGGTTGGACAGACTGAAATGGGAGAAAGTCAGCCCAATTATTCAGAAAGCTTTTGCCGACACGGATGTTGAGATTATTGTCTGTACAGTGTGAGTGTACTTGGTGGAAGAGGATAGATTGCAGCTTGCTGACAGGTCCAAAGCAAAAAACCTCAGCTTTGAGGGGAATAGAGTGTACGTATGATTCATACAAACGCTGTTCCGATTTCAAAGTGAGGTTTTTTTTGGTTATTTTTTGGAGAACATTTCTTTGGCTTCATCCATGGCCATTTTATTACCAATCGATGAGTAATCGAGCCAAGGTTGTGCCCCAATCGGGTAGACATGACCGGCTTTGACGGCTTTCAGACCTTGCCAGATCGGATTGTTTTGCAGCTCCTTGAACATGGTTTGGGCTTCATCATCCGAATTCACAACCACAAAGATTGCATCTGCATTATAGTCCGGCAATATTTCACGGGAGACGACTTGATACGGTTTAGTCGAATCAATATCTGTAATCCCTTTGGCAGGAGTCAGACCAAGATCATCATACAAAATGGGACCCATGGGACGGCGTGTACTGAACACACGTAATTCTTTGGCAGTAACACGAATCGCCATTACGGTACCATCACCAATCGTGTCATGAATCAGAGATTTCACTTCTTCCGTCTCAGTCGCGTAGTCCTGAATGTATTGCTCGGCTTCCTTCTCGCGATTCACGAGTTTGCCAATTTCTTTCAGATGGTCACGCCATGTACCGTCATCCAGATTGAAGACATGCACCGGAGCAATTTTTTCGAATTTGGCAATATCACCACCGGAGAATTCTTCGTCCAGATAGATCACATCGGGTTTCAGGGCAAGCAAAGCTTCCATATCCGGGTCTTTAACCGGACCAAGTGGCGTTGTATTTTGAAGTTGATCAGCAACATGGGACAGGAAACCTTTGGCTTCTCCACCGATAACAGAACCAACCGGCGTAATGCCGAGAGACAGCAGATCATTGGTCAGGTGGATCGACATGGAGGCAATGCGTTGCTCTCCCGTATTTGCACTGTTGTCTTGATTGTTGGTTGAAGTATCCGTAGACGAACCACCAGAAGCAGATGATGAATCATTGGCCGTTCCACAGGCAGCGAGTACAAGCACCAGACAGATACTCAGGACAAGCATAAGATTTTTCTGTAACATAGGTAGTCACATTCTCCTTGAACATCTCTTGGATGTCTTTATTGTTTTTTGAAAAAAAGATCACTTGCTTCGTACTAACAGGTACAAAAAGTAAGGTGCGCCAATCGCAGCAACCACTACACCTGCCGGAATGGCGTTAGGCTGAAAGATCGTTCGCCCGACCGTGTCGGCGGTCACCAGAATAACCATGCCGATGAGCCCGGCAGCAGGGATCAAATGCCGATGCATCGGACCAACAAGCCTACGCGCCAGATGTGGTGCGGCCAGACCGATAAAGCCGATCCCACCAGCCATCGATACACTTACGGCAGACAAAGCCACGGCACAGAGCAGCAAAATCACACGCTGGGATCGGACAGGTGTCCCGATACTGGTTGCGGCAGCATCTCCAAGATTGAAGGCATCAAGTGTTTTGGATCGACTCCAAATGTACGAGATACATAGCACCACCCAGGGAAGCAAAGCTTGCACATGAATCCAATCCCGGCCCCAGACGCTTCCTGCGAGCCAGCGAGCGGCAAAGGAATAAGTGTCTTCATCCAGACGCAGGGATAGATAGAGTGTTAACGCATGGAACCCGGCCGCTACCGCGATTCCCACCAGAATCAGCTTAATGGGTGATACGCCGTTATGGCGATCATAAGACAACAGCATGATGATCAGGGCGGCGGCAACACTGCCTGCAAAAGCGAACAACGGAATCAGCAAGGCCACAGAGCCATCCATCGTAAAGGAGAGACTAACAAACACCATTAGTCCAAATGCTGCCCCTGCATGTAATCCCAGAATGCCCGGGTCCGCCAATGGATTGCGGGTGATCCCTTGCAAGGCTGCTCCGGCAATACCAAGTCCCGCTCCGGCCAGTACAGTTACCAGAATGCGAGGCAGTCGGTAATCAAACAGTACAATCTGATCATCCGAACTGCCATTACCAAGTAAAGTCTGGAACACAGCCGCTGGGGAGAGACGAATGGTTCCCGTGTTCAGGCTGATCACAATAACGGCAATGGCGATGCAGAGCAGCGTGATACTGACGATTATTGAACGTTTACCTCGTGAAGGTGTATTAAAATTCATCACTACAAGGCCCTCCTTTCTTTACGGGCCAGATAGAGGAAGAACGGTACTCCAACAAAGGCGACCATAATGCCTACCGCGAGCTCCTCGGGCGGGTTCACAATGCGTGAGCCCAGATCGGCGAGCACCAGTAATATCGCTCCAAGCAGAGAAGACATCGGAATGATGAGTCGATAATCCACACCCACCAGTTTGCGGGAGATATGAGGGATGACCAGTCCGACAAATCCAATCGAGCCTACTGCCGACACGGACACGCCAGCCAGGACAACAACCGCTGCTAGGGCGAGAAACCTCGTCCAGCGCAGGTTGATCCCCAGATTAATCGCCACTTCTTCACCTAGTGACATAAGCGATACACGCCGGGCGAGTGGCATAATCAGCACCAGTGTCACGAGCAACACAGGAAGAATCAGCTTCAGATGCCGCCATTCTATTCCGCCAAAACCTCCTGCATACCAGAAGGCCAGATCCTGACTCAGGTCAAAATAAATGGCAACGCCTGTGCTGAGCGAGGTTAACATGGCTGCAATAACGGCCCCGGCAACGGTCAGTCTAATGGAATTTAGACCACCCGGTGCTGCCATGCCAAGCAGGAAGATAAGCAGTGTGCCCAGAACAGCCCCCACGAATGATAAAAACATAATCCAGCCGTATGGCAGTCCGGGCCAAAAGGCAAAACTCAATGCTACGACAAAAGTGGCTCCAGCATTGATGCCCAGAATGCCCGTGTCTGCCAGCGGATTACGCGTAATACCTTGCATTAAAGCTCCTGCAACGGCAAAGGCAGCACCGATAATAACCGCGGCAAGGACACGAGGCAGCCGCAGTTCATGAATAATCTGATGTGGTGTCAAAGCCGGGTTGTACTGAAATATGGCAGCCCATACGGTTTCCAGCGTTAGCCCTTTGGCACCTAAAGAGATGGCGACAAACATACTTAGCAGCAGTATGGCTATGGCAGACAAAAATGTCAGCCCAACGGTCACTGCAGATTTTCTTGAATTAGACGGACGATGTGGCAGTCCCGGATGTTGAATACGGGTCACTCCTTTGGTACCAACAACGTATTTCATTGTTATTGATTATCATTATCAATTAGTGATCATTATAGAATCTTAATTCAGGCCCGTACATGGCATAAATTAAGATTTTGGAGATGGACATTTTTTAGATTACATAAGTGAAGGTTTGTTCGTCAACATAGAGAGCGCTTCATCGAGCTGGATGTTGATGGAATATGGAGCATATACGACCCACGAGTTCCAGTCGATGAGATGTACACGTCCGTTTTTTACCGCAGGATGGCTGTTCCACAGTGGATTCGAAGCCATCTCTTTCAACAGTGTTGCCTTTTCATGCATAGAATTAATCGCCAGTACCAAAACGTCCGCCTCCAGTCCGTCCCATTCGCCTGGTGTGAAGGGCAGCCAGTTGAATCCAACGCCGGGAGGTTTGCCAGCCAGTTCGGTCTGAATGCGCTGAGGAGCGGCCAATTGCAGACTGCGGTAAAAGACATGTCCGAAGTTCCGATGGCTGTACATCCGTGGCCCTTTAGGCGTTAACGTGCCAACGGCAACGGTAATATCTCCGACGAGTTCCTTCATTTTTTTGCGTGCACGCTCTGCCTTGCGTTCATGTCGATCCAGCCAATCTGTGGCTGCTTGGGTACGATCCACAATGGATGCAATCTGATGCAGATGACCGAAGACATCTGTCTGGTTCCAGGGAATCGTGATGATGGGAGCGACATCGCCAATATGCTCCATCGCTTTGGCAGCTGCATTGTCCTTGGTCAGAATCAAATCAGGATTCACATCGAGGAAAGCCTGACGTCCCTGTTCCCACGGTTCATAAGCGTGGAAGGGCAGTGCCAGCGATTTGGGCAGATGAGGCAGGTGACCCTGGATCTGAGCTGCGCATGGCGTGATGCCAAGTGTCATCAGGTGGTCCGTGTATGGATAGGAGAGTGACACGATATTTCGGTGGACCTGCTTCGAATAGGAAGTTGGCGCATAACCGGCATGGTTTCGGAAACGTCTGCTGAAATAAAATTCGTCACGGTAACCCACTTCACGAGCCACATCACGGATACGCAGATTGGAAGTGAGCAGCAATTCCTTGGCCCGGTTCATCCGCAGATGCGTGATATATTCAATCGGATTTTTCTGCATGCGACTCTTGAATAGCTGTGAGTAATAGGACGGATGCATGTCAGCCAATTCGGCCAGATTTTCCAGCTTGATCTCGTGCATGTAGTTTTCGCGCATGTATTGCAGGGTGGACCTGAGCCACTGTTCCGGTTCATCCTGTCCAGCCGTTTCGTCAGTGGGCTCTTCTTGAGGCCAGAGCATATGTAACAGTTCCGTCAGGAGGAGCTGTGCTTTCAAGCCTGTTTCCAAACCTTCGCTGGTTAATTGTGTAAGCTGTGCGGCAATGCGCTGTATACCGTAAAATGGGCCCTGAATCCAGCCTGTAACAGGAGAATTGAGCTCACGTTCGTAGATTCGTCTCGCTTTTGTTTTCTCCGTAGCCCGATACAGATCGAAATGAATGATATATAGTTCAATATCATGTTCTTCATCTCCGATCAGCTCGATTGCAGTTCCTGGTGTGCACAGACAAGCTGATTTGCGAGCCATGTGGGATTCGGTCCCATTTATGATTAGTTCGCCTGTGAATTTGTGCATGTATATAAAGGTATGATGAGCAAGTTCAGTAGTGGACCAGCGCCATTTTCCATGGTTTATATGTTCTGCCTGACGAAGTTCGATCAGGGTATCATTCAGGAATGCATCCAGATCTGCCCGGTTTAAGGGTTCCTTTTCTAAATTGGGACTCGTCTGCTGATGTAAAGTGTGTGGATTCATGCCGCTGTGGGTGGTACTGGGGATGGTAGTCATGGTGCTTGCGACCTCCTCTCTTATGAAAAGTTATTTGGTTAATGATTGAATCGGGAACGGGACTATATTCGCTCGAATCCGGATCATGCCGTGTGGACACATGTGCAAAATCTGGATCGCGCTTTGTGAAAACTATACCAAGAGCTTACCGTCAGCTCGGAGACGCTGGAGTATAATTATTGGTTGCCTTGTCTGTCAGGGCCCGTTCGCAGTATTGTCAGATATTTTTTTAACCTGTAAGACAGGGATAGGATGTTGTTGATCAGGTGTGATGGTTGATTTAACAGGATTATTGCTGGTTACAACCATGCCAAGGGACAAGACCTTTTGGCTCCTCGTCTGCTGATAATCTTAGCAAATCTACTGGAGAATTGAAATGTACACAGAGATGTTCGAGTCCCTGATGAACTGGAATTCTAATGAGAACACATAATCGAAATCGTTTTCTGACGTAAGCCTTTCTTTTTGGTAAAATAAAGGGGATAACCTGTTGGCCTGATCTGAATCATGAACCTTTTTAACACCATTTGCAGTAGGGAGGCTTTAATATGACAGAAGTAGCGGGACGGGAAAAAGTACGTTGGGGCATTATGGGCACGGGATGGATTGCATCCCAGTTTGCAAGGGATTTGGAGCATGCAGGAAACGCTGTGAAAGCAGCGGTAGGTTCACGGACAGCGGGAAGTGCGGAGAAGTTTGCAGCTGATTATGGTTTTGCACGCGCTTACGGTTCTTATGATGAGATGCTGCAAGATCCTGAAGTAGATATTATCTATGTGGCAACACCTCATCCTGTGCATAAGGAAAATGTAATGGCTTGTCTGGAGGCAGGCAAGGCGGTGCTCTGTGAAAAGCCGTTTACGATGAATGCACGCCAGTTGGAGCAACTGGTGGAGACGGCACGGGAGCGCAATCTTTTCCTGATGGAAGGGATGTGGACACGCTTTTTGCCGCCGATTGCTCAAGCCAGAGCATGGATCGCAGAAGGTCGAATCGGTGAAGTACGTTTGCTGCAGGCAGACTTTGGATTCCGTGCCGGTTGGGAGCCGGAAGGAAGGTTGCTTAATCCGGATCTGGGTGGAGGAGCTTTACTGGATGCAGGGGTGTACCCGATCTCCTTTGCTTCGATGATCTTTGGCGAACAGCCCCAGCATGTATGGAGTACGGCCAATATCGGTGAGACGGGTGTGGATGAGCAATTTTCCGTATTGTTATCCTATTCCGAGGGGCGTTCTGCCTCACTGAGTGCTGCCATTCGTCTGAACCTCAGTAATGAAGCGGTCATATACGGTACGGAAGGCAAGATTCGTCTGCCTTTATTCCTGGCGGGTAAAGAAGCCTATCTGCATGTGAATGGTCAGGACGAGCCCGAGAAGTTTACGGATGATCGAACATGCATTGGTTATGCTTTTGAGGCAGAAGAAGCGGGACGTTGCATCCTTGAAGGCCGAACGGAGAGCCATACTATTAAACTGGACGAATCCCTGGAAATCATGAAGTTGATGGACACGATCCGGGGCCAGTGGGGATTGCGTTACAAATCGGAGTAAACAGACAGGAGCTGACGTGTGATGGTGAAAATTCTGATATCCGGGTTTGAGCCTTTTGGCGGAGATGCGGTGAATCCGACGGGGGCGTTAATGGAGGCTCTTGCAAACGAAGTGATCGAGGGTGCTGAGCTAAAAACAGTGTTGTTGCCCGTGCACTTTGATGAATGTGCAGACCTGCTGATCGCAGAGATGGAAGCCTATCGGCCAGATGTGGTCATCGCCTGTGGGCTGGCCAAGGGCAGAACGTGCATCACACCGGAGCGGATTGCCGTTAATGTCAAAGACATTCCGCCTGGCTCCTATGCAGATAACCAAGGACAGCATCCTGTGGATGAGCCAATTGTAGATGGCAGCCCGGACGGTTTGTTTTCCACGTTGCCCATACGTGCCATGGTGAATGACATGTCCGCAGCGGGTATTCCAGCTACCGTGTCTAATACAGCAGGTACATATATCTGCAACAACACGATGTATCGGGTACTGGATCACATTCGAGTAGGGCAACTTCCGATCCGTGCCGGATTTGTACACTTTCCGGCCTCGACAGCGATGGCTGTGTTGCAGCCTTCCGTCCCTTCGCTACCAATTCCCATGATGCTGGATGCGCTGCGGATCATGATTCGCACGGTTGTGGCGAAATCATAGGGTATGCTTGCGGTCGTTCGGCTGCGGTTGCAGCAGAGCGTAGGCGATGGTTTATTCGTAGACCACAGTTGTGAATGGGAGAACGGTGAGTTGGGAAGGGTTACAGTAGAGTTCCAAGATGACGTGGAGAGTGTGGAGTTGCATGGGTTTCTTTCTGCTTCTATCCTGGGTTGAGTAGGATGATAGGTATGAGTGTAAGTATGAAGTGAATATAGAGTTATATATATAGTCAAAAAAAGAGCTATCCCACCGTCATAAGTCTGACGTTAAGGGACAGCTCTTTCTATTTCGTGTGCTATGTGTCATGTGTCATGGGTAGTGAAGTCCAAGATGGTTAGTGAGGTCACTAGTTTGAAGCAAGTATCTTGATGCTACCAAAGCTCTTATAAAAAACAAGACCCTGGGACACCACCATCACCTGGCTAGTTAAAAAGTTTTTATCCCGGAATGTACCCTATGCAGGACTCTAACGAATCGAGTACACGCTATTAGCCGAAAATCCGCACTTACCGATTTCTAACGAATCGTAGGATCGTTATTGTGCTTGAGTGTGAGAGTTTATCGGCAATTTGAACAAGATTTACCCGAATAAGGTGTCTGAGATTCGTTAGAATTCTCAACGCATGATATTCGGCTAAATAAGGTGCGTTAGATGTAGAGCGTACAGATTATAGCCCACAAAATAGCTAAAGAAATAACTAAAGAAATAGCTGAAAACAATCAAATGTTAGATCCGCAACAGATCAAGATCGAACTCGGGAACAAGTCCTTCCTTCATGGCACGACCAAGAAGTGCAGTAATCGCACCATACCCATCATCGCCCAGGTTGGCGCTAAATTCATTAACGTACAGTCCGATATGCTGTGCAGCAACGTCAGGGTCCATTTCTTGGGCGTGTTCCATCACGTATGCTCTCGACTCATCCGGGTGCGCCCATGCATATTCAACGGAGGCGCGTGCCCATCCGGCGAGGGCGTGAGCATCCATGTTGCGACGTGCAATGATTGCTCCGAGCGGAATCGGAAGACCCGTATCGCTTTCCCACCAGTTACCAAGATCCGTCATCAGTTTGAGATCATAGTTCTGGTATGTGAAGCGTGCTTCATGGATAACAAGTCCGGCATCGATCTTGCCGTCTCGAACAGCAGGCATGATCTGGTCGAATGGCATGACAACAATTTCACCTACGCCGCCAGGAACATTTTGTGCTGCCCATAGACGGAACAACATGTATGCTGTCGAGCGCTCGCTTGGTACAGCGACTCTCCGTCCAGACAGATAGGCTGGATCGGTCGTGCCATTTGCGGTAAGAACCAAAGGACCGCATCCTCTGCCGAGTGCGCCACCAGCAGGGAGTAGAGCATAGTCAGACAACACGTATGGCAATGCTGCATAAGATATTTTCATTACTTCAGGTGTGTCGGGTCCATCGGGATTTGCCGCCAGACCATTGGTAATATCAATATCCGCATAACGGACATCCAGCTCGGGTGCGCCCGGGATCAACCCGTGCACCCACGCGTGGAAGATAAATGTATCATTTGGACAAGGGGAAAATGCAATTTTCATGATGTAATAACCTCCCGTAAAATGGAACTTGCAGCCTGAAGCGCATCGAGGGCATCCTTGATGCGCCAAGCGTCGCGGTCGCGTGGACCGACCGCGTTGGATATGGCCCGCAGTTCGAGTGCTGGCACGCCGAACTGCTGGGCAGCGGTTGCCACGCCGAAGCCTTCCATGCCTTCGGCGGCGGCATCCGGCACGCGGCGCAATAGCTCCGCGGCCGTCTCCGCTGTTCCGGTCGCCGTGGACACGGTGACCGCAGTGCCTCCGCTGACAGCGAGCCCGGCCCGCTGCAGCTCATGGCGCAGGCGAGCGGCAAGCTCCGCGTCCGCCGCCACAATGGACGAGCCGAATCCGAGCTCGTCCACACTAAGGAAGCCGTCTGGCGTCTGCGAACCCAGATCGGCAGCAACCATAGCGTCGGCTACCACGAGGGAGCCGACGTCTGCCCGGCCGGGGAACCCGCCGCCGATGCCGGCACTGATCACCAGCATGTAGGCTGGTGAACTACCGGTCCCGGCAAGGGGCCCCGGCCTTGAAGATGTGGCAGATGTCTGTGCCACATCCGATGGGCTTGGCGCGGTGGAACCGTGCGCCAACGCCATAGTGCTTGCAGCCGCTACGGCATATGCCAATGTAGCGGCTGTTCCTGCTGCGGCCGAGGCTGGGCCAACGCCCGCTGCGATGACGTCAAAACGTTCCGCGGCCGTATCTCCCAAACCACGGAGGACTGCATCTTTTTCCGCATCAACCGCGGTTACAATTAACACACGTTGTGATGAATTTGCTTGTACCGGACTTATATCTGAAGTGTTTATTTCCCCAGTTGAATCACCGTGGTGTCCACTATTTTCGAATGATGCGTTTGGTTTATTATTCTGATCTTCATCCTGTCTATGTTCATTCATCTCGGATTCTCCTTATGAGGTATTAGAGGCGCAGCATATGCTTCCATAGCATCTATCTTACAACAAGCTTTTAGCTACACTTCTTTGAGTTATTACTGGCTTGTATATTTCTGTGTAAATCTATAGTTCAACTTGTATAAATGGAATTCGGGCACATATTTGTTCACTACAAAAGGACATTTATCTTCATTTTGTCTTTCAAAGAGTGGACACTTTTTCTCAAAAGATACTATATCCATTCAGGAAAATGAAACACTACATATAGACTTTTAAGGACTAAAATTTTCAAATAATCTATATGTTGAATATCAATTCCAGGTTGATTGCTTATGTCCGTGTCCACCCTTTGAAAGACATATCTACAATATGTATGCTCAGTGTGGACAGCACGAGTTGGCCCTCCAAACGAACAGATAAACGATTGAAAAGGCTGGAGTCTGCCCGACCCATTCAACGCGAATGATATATAGACCTTCGGATTTTTAGACCAACAAGCCAAATGAATAACGGGCCCAGTCTACACTCGACACTGCATAGTAGCTCCATTTGTGCAAACCCGAATTTAAAGCAAGTACACAGTCTCGCTAACTCTGATTTAGCGGCCTACTGTACGGCCTACCGTTTGTGCAGACAATAGGTCTATAACACAACATATATACGCATAACAGACCTAACAATCAATCAGATTAAACGCGCTCAAAAAAGTAACAAAGATACAATGATTATTGAACAATATTTCATCTCCATCATAACGGAAGGGGAAAGACCTGAACAACCTTTGCATGTAATTCTGTCAAAAGCGGTCAAGCGAAGGTTGCGGGTAGCCGTATCACTTCGAGTAGCCACATCTAGCCATATCGCTTCAGATAGCCGTTTTGCCTCACCTCATGTGAACGTCACCCTGATCGTGCCGCGTCCTAAGTCGAAATGAACTTGCTTCCAATAGTTTTATATGTCAATTAAACCATATAACCTATCTTTATTAACGTACTCCGAATAAAACAGGAAGTCAAAGTCAACAGTTGACAATCCGATTCAACTGTATTAATAATAGTAGTACAGTTAATACACCTAATACACTTCAGATACAGTCATTTAAAACCCATAGGTTATTTCACACATTTACAGAAAGGAGGTGCGGGATGTTCGAATTAGATGTACGCAGCCGTAAGGCGATCTACGAGCAACTGGTGGACAAAGTCAAAGAAATGATCGTATACGGTATTCTAAAGCCCGACGAGCAGCTTCCTTCCGTTCGTGCGTTATCCACGCAGCTGACCGTGAATCCAAATACGATTCAGAAAGCGTATCGTGAGCTTGAACGTGAAGGTTACATTTATTCTTTGCAGGGAAAAGGGAGCTTCGTATCATCGTCAGTGGAACATCCGAATGAAGCCATGAGAGATGAGATCAGAGAGTCTCTGGTGAAGTTGATTGCAGAAGCTTCGTATTCCGGTTTGACAAAAGCGGATATGACGCTTTTGTTTGAGGAAGCGATGGCCCGTATAGAGAAGGAGGAGCCTCATGATTGAGCTGAATCAAGTCGTCAAAGCATTTGAACAGGAAAAGGCAGTGGATGGCGTAACGATGCACATACATAAGGGGTCGATCTATGGTTTGCTCGGTTCCAACGGGGCAGGCAAGACATCGCTGCTCAAAATGATGGCTGGCATTTACCGTCAGGACAGCGGAACAGTTCGTATCGAAGATAATGAGATTTATGAAAATATGGATCTCAAAGGCCGCACCATTTTTATGGCAGATTCGCCCTACTTTTTCCCGCAATCTTCAATAACTCAGATGGCTGCATTTTATCGTTCGGTATATCCGCGCTGGAATGAGGACCGGTTCAAGCAACTGGCTACCGTGTTCAAACTGGATGTAAAACGCAAGTTACATCGCATGTCCAAAGGCATGCGCCGTCAGGCAGCCGTATGGCTGGGACTTAGCTGTATGCCTGAAGTACTGCTGATGGATGAGCCGATTGATGGCCTTGACCCAGTCATGCGTCAGCAGATCAAAAACTTGCTGTTCCAGGAAGCAGCTGAGCGTCAGGTAACCATTGTCATCTCGTCCCACAACTTGCGTGAGATCGAAGATCTGTGTGACCATGTGGCGATTATGCACAAAGGCCGAATTATTGTAGAGAAGGATCTTGATGATCTGAAGGCCGATACGCATAAAATCCAGGTTGCTTTCCGCCACCCGGACCATGCCAAAGCCATGGATGAGCAGATTGATATCTTGCATGAAGAGAAACGGGGAAGCGTATCCCTGTACATTGTCAAAGGCAACCGACAACAGGTAACCGATCAATTCCGTATACATGATCCGTACCTGCTGGATGTACTGCCTCTGACGCTTGAAGAAATCTTTATCTACGAAATGGAGGACGCAGGGTATGATATTCAACCGATTGTTCTGTAACCGGGGCATCCTGATCCAAAATTTCAGACAGCATGGATGGATAGGCATTTTATTTCTCATCACATTGTTGTTCTCACTTCCGTTATATATCGCTACCGAGTACAGGGACGTGCCACAGCAGATTACAAGTTTGTTTCAGGCCAATGGTGAAGTGCAGATTTTGTTCGCTATTACACTGCCCGTAGCGGCTGGAATCTTTCTTTTTCGGTACATTCAATCTGGTGCACCTTCGGATCTGTTCCATAGTTTGCCGTTACGTCGTAAACATCTATTAACGATTAATCTGTTGACCGGATATGCCATGATCCTGATTCCAATCTGGATTACAACTGCGATTACCGGCTGGGTATGGGCGGTACTGGATCAACCTGCGTTTCTGTTCGATGGCAGTACAATCTGGATGTGGGGCTTGAGCATGAGTATCTACTCGCTGTTTATGTTCATGCTAACTGTGGCGGTCGGCATGTGTATAGGTCAATCTGTATTGCAGGGACTCACCGTGTACGCACTCGTCTTGTTACCTGTTGTCGTATGGTTCATTATGTCACTTCATCTCCAGCATTATTTGCTCGGATATGCTTTTGAAGAAGTGGGCTTTAATGCGGAGAAACTCTCACTTGTCCTGCGTGTGGGTTCGATCAGTATCCTCCCTGTAATCCGTCAGGAGTTAATTATCTATGCGATATTTGCAATCCTATTTATTCCTCTAACCTATGTACTTTATGCGAAGAGACAGGTTGAATCTGCTACTCAAGCAGTTACGTTTAAGCTTATAAAACCTATATTCCGCTTTGGATTGATGTTTACATTGGTTCTGATTGGCGGAGGTTACTTTACAATGATTGCTCCAAGAGGATCAGCTGGATGGGGAATATTCGGATATATCCTCGGCGGAATTGTAGGTTATATCGTTGCGGAGATGATTATTCGCAAAACATGGCTGATCTGGAGCAGCAGGCTGTTACCCAAGCTGATTCTATATGGTATCATCGCTGGTCTGATACTGTACGTACCTATTGCCGACTGGAATGGATACGCCGCTCGAGTGCCTGAAATGAGCAAGGTGAACAGCATCAAGCTTGGCGGGGAGAGTTATACCTACAGTAACGGTGTCAGTCAGAAAAAGGACGATGCTCACCTCTATTCTAATGATCCGGAATACATGGGGGCAGTTATCGCTCTTCATCAAAAAATTGTGGATTCCGATCTTCCTTTACTGGATGATCCAATTAATACAGGTATGCGTAATGATGAGTCTATATTAATTAACTACAAGCTGGATAACGGCAAGGTGATGAAACGTAAATACTACATCCCAGAAACGGAATTCCATCAGGAATTAATGGCTCTGAAACAGTCCCAGGATTACAAAAGAGTTGCCTTTGAAACGTATAAGCTGGAAGAAGAGGCATTAAGTTTTGGCATTCGCTCTGCCACTAGTTCATACCGAAAGGTGTATATTAGCAATCCGGAGCAAGTCCGTGAATTCAAGGAACTCTTGAGACAGGACATTTTGGATCAGACCTATGAAGAACAGCGCTCCCCGTGGCAGTCGTTTGCTTACGCAGAGATGAATCAGGATTCGTCTTCAAAAGATCCGTTTCAACCGAGGGAGATGTGGAATTTTGAGATCAAACCTAGCTATGATCGGGTATTGGCTTGGCTGAAGGAGAACAAATTATATGACCAGTTGCTTGTCCAGGCAGATGAGATTGTCTCCGCTCAGTTTGCGAAGCAGGAGATTAACAGTCCGGGTTCGCTTCAGTGGACTACTCCGGAGCCAGAATATATCGATGGAAATCTAAGTGGTAACAAACAGATAGCGACTAAAAACAAAGAAATCATTAGTGATTTGCTCAAACGTCAACGGTCTGGTTATCTAACAGAGAAAGATACCATTTATCAGATCAAGTTGAATGTAACTCGTGGCGAGAACATCTATATGATGCTGAAAGAAGAGGATCTGACCGAGGAAATGAAAGCTATTCTGGTCAATCAATAAGCTAAGCTATATCAGTTGTTATCGATAAGCGGGAAGGGTTCTCCCGTTGATTAAAGGGTTGATATTAGACCAGTCAAACTAGCACGACTTGACCAGATACAACGAATGGAATATATTAGAAAAAGGAAAGGTTCGAGCGACTCGTTCAATCGAATCTCATATGGAACGGCTTATGAGGGAAGCACCCGTAAGAGCAGGCTAATGCCTGACTTGCGGGTGCTTTTTTGTCGTTCGCTGATTTCGTTGGCTATTTTGCTACATATTTTAGAAGAAAGGGTGTAGAGACGCATGCAAACAGAAGCATGGAAGGAAACGATAGGTGATCAGGAGGCGATGCTAGCCATGGTATGTGGTCGTTCCCCATTGGAACGATCAAGCTCACATCACTTCATGGAACATCATGGCTTGGTAGAAGGAAAGAAGGGTCGACAGCATATCGAAGATATAGCTACAGAAGATATATCTTTAATGGAGACGAGTGACATTCTATTCCCTTCTCCAATAGCAGGTAGCTATAGTCAAATGATGGAACAAAGTAACGTCCGGCGTCGTCAATTGCCATCATTCGCTCATCTTATTTTCGGATCACGCCTGCTCATAGGGCTTGTAATTCTGTTCAGCGCAGGCACGATCTATTTTGCTTCTTCAGTGGAGGCTGCGGGCATAGATCTTGGCGTAACCGCGCAAAAAGCCTGGGATTCCGTTTTGAACAAAGCCGATGCACAAACCAAGTTAACGTTGAAGCAAGCGTACGAGAAAGTGGGGAACTGGAAGAGACAAGAGCAGGCTTGGGAACAAAAAATAAAGACACTTCATGCCGCCAATACCGCGGAATTGGAGCGATTACGTGTAGAAATAAGACAAACCGATGACGCGAAGGACGCAGCTCTAGCTGAA
This sequence comes from Paenibacillus sp. FSL K6-4396, assembly GCF_038002525.1. Taxonomy (NCBI): domain Bacteria; kingdom Bacillati; phylum Bacillota; class Bacilli; order Caryophanales; family Paenibacillaceae; genus Paenibacillus; species Paenibacillus sp. FSL K6-4396. Next base: position 1,252,160 of record NZ_JBBOCR010000001.1, read on the forward strand.
AAGGTAAAGCAAACCCAAGCCCGATATGAGCCGCTATTCGCCCTCTATAGTTCAGTCAATCGACAGTTGGATGCAGCCAAAGCCATCAAAAATAAGGAATGGACTGCAGCGATCCGTACTCAGGCAGAGACGTTGAGACCCGTTGTGAAACTTGCCAGAGAAGACATCCGGATCAAGAAAAAGGAACTTGCTGAAGCACGTAAACGGAAGAACACTGAAATAAAACGCTTACGAGCTATGCTAGCAGGGGCCGACTCGGCGAAAAAACAGATTCAAACGGCTAAAAAACAGGCAACTCTGGCAAAAGAACGATATTCCAATGCTCTACAACAGTTCAAACAGAATACAAAGCAAGGCCAAACGTCACGTGTACTCAGCTCATTGAACACATTGGCTTCTGCAGCAGAGAAGTGGACAGGCACAAAACAAAACATTCATACACTGGAGCAAAAAGTATCTACTACGTATGTGAAAGTCAGACAGGAAATCGCGAAGAGACCCAAATAAGAGGAAACCTGATTCTCCCTGCTACGTACACCACTTTAGATGTAAAGACGCTTCGATGATGATGGAACGAGGTGGAACTATTGCAGTCCAAATTGGAAACGAAACGTACGGGGGCAAAAGGTTTTAAACGTAAACGGTACTGGATTCCCAGCGTTGTACTCATTTTGATCATAGGTTTTATTGGGATTGGTGCACAATGGACACCTAAAATAACGGTGTTTTTATTAAAATCATTAATTGAAACTGCTAATCCAGACATGAATAACAAGGACACTATGCTCTCGGATGGGATAACTCGTGTTGCGGATGTACTCTATGCAGACGAAGGGCGTAATGACAGTACGCTGGATATCTATTATCCTTCCGTAACTTCGGAACCTTTGCCTGTCGTGCTGTGGGTTCATGGCGGTGGATGGGTCTTGGGAGACAAAGCGGACATCGCAGAGTATGCCGTACAATTAGCCAAGCAGGGTTACGTTGTCGTCAGTATGAATTATGCGCTCGCACCAGATACGACATATCCCACTCCCGTGATCCAGACGAATCAGGCTTTGATGTATGTGAAGAACCATGTCAGCGAGTATCAGGGTGACCCGGAAAACATATTTCTCGCAGGCAATTCGGCAGGTGCCCAGATTGCAAGTCAGACTGCGGCAGTGGTGACGAATCCATCCCTTGCCAAGCTCATGAATATAACACCATCCGTTCAGCCAGAAGAATTACGTGGGGTTCTTCTATTCTGTGGTCCTTACAATCTGAGCACAGTAGCGGAAACAGGCTTTCCACTCATACGTACATTTCTCTGGTCATATACGGGAGTCAAAACATTTGAAGACTATCCACGCCTGCATGAAATGTCGACCGTGCTTCAGGCCACAGCAGCGTACCCACCTGCATTCATTACCTCAGGCAATGATGACCCGTTGACCGGTCAATCGATTGAGCTGGCACAAGTCTTGAAGCGACTTGATGTTGATACGGAAACTTTATTTTTCTCGAACTCGTCAGAGAAGCTGGGACATGATTATCAATTTGATCTGGAGAGTGAAGCTGGTCAACAGGCGATACATTCGGCAGTACGCTTTATGCAACAGTATAGTCGATGAGCAGACAAGTCTGTGGTACACTCGAAGCAAATGAGGGCGCAGGAGGAGAAGCATGTCAGACAAAGAAGATTTGACCCGGTTCGGTGTGGCATTTCCTACACCTCTGATTGAGCAGTTTGACCATTATATTGAGGAACAGGGATACAAAAACAGATCTGAGGCTTTCCGTGATCTTGTTCGCAAAACATTACTGCAACCTTCTGCATTACAATCCGACCAGGATGTGGCAGGCACCATTGTGATGGTCTACGATCACCATATCAGTGATCTTCCCATTCGTTTGATGGAGCTGCAACATGAGGCGCATCATGACATCATTTCCAATATGCACGTGCACCTGAACCATGACCAATGCCTGGAGGTTATTGCCGTACGAGGGAATTTGGGGCGATTGCGTCATCTGCATCAGCAGATCCAGGTGCAAAAAGGTGTTTTGTATGCGGAGCTGTCTGTGACTTATGTAGATGAACTCAACAAACTGGCTCATGCTCAGAGTAGCGGTCAGGATGGCAATCCAATTCAAAGTCTGGATCATAATCACAGTGCGGGGCAGCATGGTCACAGCCATCATCATCATCGCTCTACGGAGTAAGACAAATACGAGTGTAATTTCTATGAAAATATAGCAAATCTAAAAAACAGACTATTGGTTAGATGCCACCGTCTGTTTTTTTTGTTTGTTATAATACCTGACTTTATGGAGCGCTACAAATGCTCGGTTATATAAGTTTTTATTTATTGATTCTGAAAAATGAAAAAATATGGATTGTGAAGTTAACTTTGTTGACATGCTATTTATGTTTTGTGCTACAATTTCTCTAAAAAGTAACACGAAAAAAGGGAGTGCAGCACATATTTAGAGGGGGAACGACCAGAATGGGCAGATTTTCATGGAGATGGGGAAAACGAAAAGGTAGAACAGGATTAGGCATTTTGCTTGTATGTTCCATTGGTTTATCTGGTTGTGCACAGGGCACAGCGCCAACAGCTTCGTCATTAGAGAATGGACAGTCAGGAACAAACTCAACCAAAGACGAATTGGTGCTGGCCGTTGGCACCGAGCCGGAAGGCGGGTTTGATCCAACAACCGGATGGGGGCAGTATGGTTCACCACTTTTCCAGAGTACTTTGCTAAAGAGAGATGCCAAACTTCAACTGGTTAACGATCTGGCTACTGAATACTCCGTTAGTGAAGATGGGTTAACCTGGGCGGTCACACTTCGGAACGATGTGAAATTCTCTGATGGGGAACCCCTGACGGCTGAGGATGTAAAATTTACGTTTGAAACAGCTGCTAAGAGTGGGTCCGTGATTGATCTGACCAATATGGCTGATGTACAGGCACCTGATGATAGCACGGTCTTATTTACACTGAAATCGCCACAATCTACATTCATCAGTCTGCTGACGACACTTGGCATTGTACCTGAACACGCCTATGGCGCTGATTATGCAGAGCATCCGGTTGGATCAGGACCGTACAAGCTGGTTCAGTGGGACAAAGGACAACAGGCCATCGTGGAAGCCAATGAAGAATATTACGGTAACAAGTCTGCATTCCACAAACTCACCTTCCTCTATCTGGATGAAGATGCAGCCTACGCCGCTGCACAGGCAGGTACAGTGGATATCGCTGCGATCCCGGCAGCGTTTAGCAAACAACAGGTGAATGGCATGACATTGGAGGCCGTGAAAACCGTAGATAACCGGGGCATCGTGTTCCCCATGCAGCCTGCTGGTGCCAAGTCGGGCGATGGTCTTCCCGCAGGGAATGATGTGACATCCAATCTGGCCATTCGCCAAGCGGTGAATGTTGTGATTGATCGTAAGGCTTTGGTTGAGGGTGTACTGGAAGGGTACGGTCGTCCAGCCTATTCCGTTAGTGATGATCTGCCTTGGAGTAATGTGGAAGCTGTATTTACGGATGCCAATCTCGAAGAAGCGAAGCGCATTCTGACGTCTGGTGGCTGGGTGGATGCGGATGGTGATGGTGTCGTCGAGAAAAACGGAGTTAAGGCCGAATTCAATCTGCTTTATTTTGCAGGTGATTTAACAAGACAATCTCTGGCACTGGCTGCTGCGGATATGGTTGCCCAGGCTGGAATTAAAATCAATATTGAAGGCAAAAGCCGTGAAGAGACGAAAAAGATGGCATACTCCAACGCTGTATTATTTGGTTGGGGCAGTCATGATCCACTAGAGACGTATAACCTCTATAGTAGTACTCACAAAGGAGAAGGGTATTACAATGTGGGGCTGTATAGCAATCCTGTCGTGGATTCTTGGATGGAGAAAGCCCTTCATGCTACAAGTGAAGAAGAGGCATTACCGTTCTGGCAGAAAGCGGAATGGGATGGAACAACAGGTTTCAGTTATCAGGGGGATGCGCCATGGGCGTGGCTCGTAAATATAGATCATCTATATCTGGTTACGAATGGACTAGACATTGGCGAGCAGCAGATCCACCCCCATGGTCACGGCTGGCCGGTGACATCCAATCTGGAGGAATGGTCCTGGGATAACAGCACGAAATAGGAAATAGAAAACCTAGCAGTAGCTTTAGCCTGAATTGGGGAGAGATTGGATGACGGGCAGGAATGGATGGGCCAGATTTGTTGGTTATAAAGTGTTGCGACTCGTATCTCTATTGATTGGAGTCAGTGTGTTGTCTTTTATATTAATGCAATTTTCCCCTGTGGACCCGATCGAAGCTTACATTGGTGGGGATATGATCAGGGTAAGTGCCGAACAGCGCAGTTTAATCGAAGAGCGTTGGGGGTTGAATGAATCTCCAATGGAACGATTGCTGACCTGGGGACAAGCACTTATTCAGGGAGATTTGGGAACATCAATGATCTACAGACAGCCTGTAGCGGATATTATCCAGGAACGATTCATGAATTCTGTCGCGCTTATGGCAGTAGCCTGGCTACTGTCTGGTATCTTCGGGTTCACTCTTGGTGTAGTTGCTGCCATGAGAAGGGATTCAAGGCTGGATCGCCTGATCTGCTGGTATTGTTACACGCTGGCCTCCACGCCGGTATTCTGGATTGCGCTGTTGCTGCTAATGGTATTTGGGGTGTGGCTCGGATGGCTTCCAGTTGGCCTTGGGGTACCCGCAGGGATGTCGGCTGATCAGGTGACCTGGGGCGATCGGGCTATTCATATGATTCTGCCAGCGTTGACTCTCAGTCTGACCGGAGTAGCTTCCATCGCTTTGCATACCCGGCAGAAGCTTACGGATGTGCTGGAGTCGGATTATATTCTGTTTGCGAGAGCGCGGGGTGAGCGTGGATTTCAGCTGTTCCGTCGACATGGGTTCAGACATGTTGTCTTGCCGGCCATCACGCTGCAGTTTGCTTCGTTCAGTGAACTGTTCGGTGGGGCTGTGCTTGCAGAACAGGTATTTTCATACCCAGGCCTTGGTCAGGCAACGGTTCAGGCGGGGTTGCGTGGAGATGTTCCACTGCTGCTTGGACTTGTGATGTGCAGTGCGATTTTTGTTTTCACAGGTAATATGGTTGCCGACATTCTGTATCGTATGATTGATCCACGGATGAAGGAGGAGCTGATGTCATGAAGCAGACGCTAGAACGCTCCTCCGAGCAGACGGCAGAAACAGTCGAAGTACAGAAAGTGAAAACTGCGAATCAAGAGGTACGGTACATGGCCGCCAGAAACCAACATTCCCGCAATCCTCGCCAAAGAGCGGTGATCTGGGGAAGCCTTGCGGTGATCTGGATTGCCGTTGTGTGGTTGACGGGCAGGCTGCTTCCGGCTGGTTCTACGCTGACTTCATTAATGGATCGGAATTTGGCTCCAACCTGGGCGCATCCATTTGGCACGGATTGGCTCGGAAGAGATATGTTCATGCGTACATTAAAAGGTTTGGCAACCAGCATTCAAGTGGGATTACTTGCTGCATGTGGTGGCGGATTGATCGCAATGTTATTAGGTTTGGCTGCCGCTTCAAGCAAGGCTGCTGACCGGGTCATCTCCTGGATTATCGACCTGTTTCTCAGTGTGCCTCATCTGGTATCACTCGTTATGTTGGCCTTTGTATTTGGTGGAGGTTTGGCAGGAGTGGCGGCAGCAATTGCCCTGACGCACTGGCCAAATCTGGCCCGGATTGTACGAGCAGAGATGATTCAACTGAAATCCGCAGAATACATTCAGATCTCACACAAGTTGGGTCAATCGCGGTTACAGATTGCGGTGCAGCATATGCTGCCACATCTGGTCCCACAACTGTTTGTGGGCGTACTGTTAATTTTTCCCCATGCGATTCTGCATGAGGCAGCCATTACGTTTCTGGGGCTGGGGTTGTCCCCGCAGCAACCGGCAATTGGCATTATTTTGTCAGAGTCGATGAGATATTTATCTGCTGGCATGTGGTGGCTCGCCTTTTTCCCGGGACTGGCATTATTGCTGGTTGTTCGTGCGTTTGATGTGTTGGGCAACAGTCTGAAGACGTTGACGGGTACAGGTAGTTCAAGGGAGGTGAGGTAAATATGGCTCTTCTTGATATTGAGGGGGTATCGGTGTCATTTCGGCGCGCTCGTGGTTGGTTTGGACACGAACAGATTGATGTCATTCAGAATCTGGATCTTTCCATAAACGAGGGTGAGATCGTGGCTGTAGTAGGCGCAAGCGGATCAGGTAAAAGTGTACTTGCGCAGGCCATTATGGGCATTCTGCCTGCCAATGCCAAGTTGGAAGGTAGAATGAGCTATAATGGTGAGCCTTTGACTCCAGAGCGGCAGCTTCATCTGCGTGGTGATGAACTGATGTTAATCCCGCAATCCGTCAGTTATTTGGACCCGCTGATGAAGGTGGGGAGGCAAGTTCAGCCGATAACTCGAGATTTGGAAAGGAAGCGTAGATTCATGAATCAAACCCACTTGAAAAAGACAGAGCAGGAGCTGACGGATCGTTATCATCTTCCTCAAGGAACAGCCGGGAAATACCCGTTTGAGTTGTCCGGAGGTATGGCAAGACGGGTGTTGATGGCTACAGCGACATCAGGCCAGCCGAAGCTGATCATTGCCGATGAGCCCACACCGGGTATCCATCCCGAAGTGCTGGTCGAGACGATGAGGCAATTTCGTGAGCTTGCGAATCAAGGCGTAGGCATTCTATGGATTACCCATGATGTCACGACTGCCCTGACGGCTGCTGATCGCATCGCTGTATTTTATGCGGGTGCCAATGTAGAGACAGCGCAGGTGGATGATTTTACGGGGAATGGAGAACGACTGCGCCATCCGTATACGAAAGCCCTCTGGAATGCGTTGCCGCAAAATGGATTTCAGCCACTCCCAGGCTCCCAGCCGTTAGCGGGTCAAGAGATCATCACGGGATGTTCATTTGTTCCCCGATGTAGCTCAGCAACCGTTGCATGTACCCGCGAACGTCCTCCGCTTCGTCAGGTACGAGGCGGAGAAGTGAGGTGTCTCCATGTCACTTGAAGCACAGGAAGTAAGTTATCGTTACGATCAGAAATCGTGGGTGTTTCAGCAGATGAACATGCAGGTGCAACAAGGCGAAGTCGTTGGGTTGTGGGGACCGAGTGGCTGTGGGAAAACAAGCCTTGGGCGCATCCTTGCAGGATATGCCGAACCCGTGGCAGGACAAGTATTACTGGATGGTGAACCACTCCCTCGTACAGGAGTATGTCCAGTTCAGCTGGTATTCCAGCATCCGGAGAAAGCTGTGAATCCACGCTGGCGGATGCGGCGTGTACTTCAGGAGGCGGCTGTGCAGGATGAGCAGTTGCTCGAAGCTTTGGGGATTCAGCAAGCTTGGCTGGACCGCAGACCGGGTGAATTATCCGGTGGGGAACTGCAACGATTCTGTGTGGCGCGAGCACTCGGTACATCGACACGTTATGTGATTGCAGATGAAATGACCACGATGCTGGATGCGATCACTCAGGCACAGATCTGGCATACCGTGATGGAAGTGGCTCGCCAGCGTGATCTGGGATTACTGATCATAAGCCATGATCGGGATTTGCTGAACAGGTTATGCGACAGAATTACACCGATGCCGATGTCGATGTCACTGTAGTTTTAATTAGTTTTGAATAAATAAAATGATTGAATACAAAAGGGCACCCCTTGTGAAGTCATTGACCATGAATGTGAGTCATGGACTTGACTACGGGGCACCCCTTTTTCCATTTTACAGATATTCACCATTTAATGAACAGTACACGTTTTGTTCGAAACATACATAGATGTAATTGACAGCTTATTTGCCCGACACATTGCTTAACAACACAGATAATCTGCGCATCGCCTCTTCAACCGTAGAACGTGGACAGGCTACATTAATACGCATGAACCCTGTACCCTCCGTTCCAAAGAAGCTCCCGTCATTGAAAGCAAGCCCTGCTTCATGAAGAAGCATGTTGCATAGTTGTGCATGTGGGATATTCAGCTCCCGGAAATCCATCCATAACAGATAGGTCGCTTCGGGCAGATGCATTTTAATCTGAGGCATGTGTTCCGCGACATATTGCTGTACATACTCCATATTTCCACGGATATAGGCAAGGCACTCATCCAGCCATTCCTCAGCTCCGTTGTAAGCAGCTTCAGTTGCAACAGCACCCAGTGTGCTGATACTGGCAAGTCCCATCGTTTTTACACCCTGCGCGAACGATTCTCGTAACTTGGCATTGGGGATAATGATGTTGGATGTGCAGAGGCCAGGAATATTGAACGTTTTGCTTGGAGCCGTACAGATGATACTTAGATCAGAGACGGCGTCCGAGATCAGGGTCAATGGTGTATGAGTTCCCCGCTGATGAACAAGATCGGCATGAATTTCATCTGAAACCATCAGTACGTTGTATTGCAGACACAGTGACGTAAGCCCTTTAAGCTCCTCACGAGTCCATACCCGTCCAACCGGGTTATGAGGACTGCACAGAATCAGCATTTTGACCCGACCGGTCTGCAAGCTGGATTCCAGTTGTTCCAGATCCATCGTGTAATGACCGTCATTCTCTACCAGAGGATTGGTGATCAGTTCACGACCTTGACCACGTACTACTTCATAGAAGGGCGCATACACTGGAGTTTGGATGACCACTGCATCTCCCGGCCCCGTGAATCGTTGTACAGCAATACTGAGTGCGGGCACAATACCTGGAGTGAACACAATCCAGTCATCGTTAATTTTCCAGTTGTGGCGCCGTTCCATCCAGTCTGCAACAGCGGCATGATACGCTTCAGTCCGCACTGTATAACCAAAAATCCCGTGCTCCATCCGTGTTTGCAGGGCCTGAATGACGGATGGTGGAGCAGCAAAATCCATATCGGCCACCCACATCGGAAGCGCATCAGCAGCACCGAAGATCTCCTCAAGCGCATCCCATTTTTCTGATCCGGTAGAGATCCGGTTAATAGACTGATCAAATGTACTGTTATTGTTATTCATCGTATTTAATCCCCCTTGAGTTCCGTTCCTTTGACCACAAATCGACAAATAATTATCTAATACATTGGTTAATTTCGCAACTGTTGTGTGTGTGTACGATTAGCTTCATATGTACGGTCCGGAATTCAGGACTTTATTCATATAAGAACAACTTAACGAGCCAGAGAACAGCAGGCATACAACAAAGACTATTTTTGTACGCCCTTGGTCCTGTTTTGTTCTTATATTATTTACAACCCCTTGTCAGATGCTATTATATTGCTAACATTTGGTGGAATAACGGGCTGTTATCCGAATAAGCTCGTATCCATACATGATGAGCATAACTACATGAGTCTTTCGTGTACATCGAGCGATCGTCTTGAATCGTATTATGTAAGGCTGACATTTGAACTCAGGAGGCGTTTAATGATGAAAAGTAAAAAGTGGTTGATTACTGCGGGTGTGTTTGGCATGGTGTTAACCGGATCGGCAGGTGTATATGCAGGTACACAACTGGAGACGATCAAAGCTTATCTGAACCATGGGCTCGCCATCGAAGTGAACGGGCAGAAATTTACACCGACAGGTGACCAGGGCAAAAAGCTTGCACCAATTACATATCAAGGAAGTACATATCTCCCCGTTCGTTCGATTGCCGATGCGTTGAAGACCGAAGTGAAGTATGATTCCCAAAACAATAAAGTAAGCATCGGTTCTTCAAGCTCTTCTGGCGGGTCCACATCCACAGGCAATAGTGGATCGACATCGCCCTCAACAGGTACAAACACACAGGCGGCAGGCGTGAAGTCCAAGTATCTGCCAGCAGATTTCCCATTACCGAAGGATGCGAAGGCGACAAGTCTCATTGAGAACATCATGGATGGTAACAAAAAAGTAGTGCTCACGTACACAACCAAAGAAACGTTGCTAACCGTTGGAACATCCTACAAAGACTATTACCAGACCAAAAACTTGAGTCAGAACACTCAGGATATACAGGCAGACGGCTTCAGCATCGTGGGTCGTGAAGATGGCAAATATGCCGTAACCATCACGGGTTCTGTGTCTGCGACCAACAAGGACCTGAATGAAGTTACCGTAGTATGGGGCGAAGAGTAAGCGACGAATATAATCACACGCCCTAATACTATCCTGCTTGAGTTGTTCAAATTATAGTGATCCGTATCCTTCTATTATTCAAAAGGTAACGCCAAAAGCCGCCCGTTGAAATCGTAACAGATTTCATTGGACGGCTTTTAGGGTTGAATCCATATCTGGTTCTATACTCTCTGAATTAATAGTCTAAATAGTAGTCCGTTACAGGTACTCGTTAAACCATCCGGCAATATGCTCCAAACGGCGTACCCTCAAGTGAGGGTGACCTCCACGGGACAACTCGTGGTTGGCGCCTGGGAAACGAACGAGCCTTGTTGTCTGCTTACGCCGTTTCAACGCAATGTATAATTGCTCGGCCTGTTCAATTGGACACCGCAGATCCTGTTCGCCATGCAAAATGAGCAGCGGAGTACTCACGTTGCCGACATAAGCGAGCGGGGAATGTTTCCACAGTTTTTCCGTGTCATCCCACGCGTTACCGCCAATCTGATCTTCCGTGAAGAAATAGCCAATGTCACTGACGCCATAGAAGGATAACCAGTTGGAGATGGAACGCTGGGTAACAGCGGCCTTAAAGCGGTCCGTGTGTCCAACAATCCAGTTGGTCATGAAGCCACCATAACTGCCCCCGGTTACGCCCAATCTGGATTCATCGATAAACTCATATTGGGATAGGGCATAATCCACGCTCTCCATAAGATCGCGATAATCGCCACCGCCATAATCTCCGCGACAGGCATCTACGAATTGCTGCCCGTATCCGAGCCCCCCGCGTGGATTGATATACACAATAGCGTAGCCTTGTGCAGCGAGAATCTGGAACTCGTGCATAAATGTAAAACCATACATCATGTGCGGTCCGCCATGAATCTCCAGAATGGTCGGGATTTTGACCCCGTCGACCATGCCATGAGGTTTCATGATCCAACCTTGCAGACGCAGGCCATCTGAGGAATTAAACCAGAAGGTTTCCGGTGTACTAAGGTGGATCTCATCCTCAAGCTGTGGATTGCTGCGGGTGAGTTGAATCGGTTCTACCCCGGGATCTCCCGGTTGTTCATACATATAGAGATCACCAGGATTTTGTGTATCGGCAACAGCAGCAACGATCTGCCCGTTTTCCAACTCGGCAAATTGATAAATCTCCCGTTCGTCAGGCAATATATACTCGGCACTGCTGCCGTCTCGTGCGAATTTGGCGATGCGTACACTACCATGAATGGTTGCGAGACAGAAGATGGATGAACCATCCCGACTGAATACAGGTCCCGTGGTTGTCAGATGTGATCGCATGTCACCAACAATGCTGTGATTTAACTGTACGTCCCAATCCGTGCTTAGACATACGGGTTCACCACCTGATATAGGAAGGGTATATAGCTTCACAAGCGTGGCATTTCCATAAGAACGGTCACTAGCGAGCAGTGCCAGGGATTGTGCATCGGGTGCAAATGTCAGTCGGCTGAACGTATATCCTTCCGGGGTCAACTGCTGCACATTCGACCCGTCTGCCTTCGCAAGGTACACATGATTGGTCAGGGTGTAATCGTTGTGTTCCTCGCCTGCTTCGGGCATCTGTGCAATCCATGCGATGGATGTTCCGTCCGGGGACCAAGCGTAGTCTCCAACGTCATAGTGACCAGTAGTTACAGGAATGGCTTCCGCATCAATGGGTGCGAGAGCGAAAAGGTGGGAACGTCGACCGTTCCATAATCCACTGGCATCTGATTTCATGCGAATCCGGTCTACGACATGTTCTTGCAGCAGTTTGGGTTTATCGTCTATAGGATCTGTATGTTCTGATTCTTCATCTCCGCTCATATCCACGGATGATTTCACAAGTATGGTATGACCGTCTGGTGACCAGAGCAAGGAGCTGACGCCATGTGTCAGGTGACTGATTTGCTGTGCTTCTCCGCCATCTGATGCGATAATCCACACTTGGGATTTCCCATTAACCTCTCTTAAAAAGGCCAGCTGAGATCCATCGGGTGACCAGGCAGGGGAATGATCCTTCTCTCCAGAGGTAAAGGGCCTGTCCTTTTGACTCCCCAAATGCAGCAGTCTCAGGTGAGAACAATAACCGTCACGTGCTTCATTCGTTTTCCGGCTTACATATACCAGTTGTCCGCCTTGAGGAGACGGAGTTGGATCATTAACCCATGTAATCTGATAAAGATCTTCCGATGTTATGCCGCGCTGACTCATCATTGCTTGTCCTCCCACCATGAATTAGAATTGGTTAATTTCCTAACCTTTCCATTTATATTAACGGAAAGCAAGGAACAGGACAATAAGTGTAATGAAGGAGGGGAGACTTTTATAACAGCGATCGGAAGGTTGTTCTGTCATCGGAGTGGCCATGTAAATATTCTTTGTTCAATTCATATAGGTGTGTTAAAGGAATTGCTCGAAAGATGACGAATCCTAATGTTGAATAACCGCAGAAATGACGGAAAATGGTCTTAATTCAATGTTTAACATTGGTGAATTTGGTTTAATGTACAATGCAATTCCTGTTCTACATTTAAGTATTTGGTTCATAGCCATTCGTTTATATAGAACTTGTATGATTCAGTCGCAATGGAGGAGGAACGTCACGTTGAGCACATCCTATGAGCAGCATGTAGAATATCCAAACCGGAAACGAATGGCGTGGCTTACGGCAGGGGCGGCACTTTTTGTGGCAGCCGGATTTTTTTTGATTTTTGATCGTTCTTCAGGTACGAATGATTCCATCCTTTCGGATGTGATTGGACTTCTATCCATTTTGTTTTTTGGGCTATGTTTCTGCTACAGTCTGGTAAAGATGATTAAGAAGGAACCTTCTTTTGTAATCGATGAGGATGGGTTTGTGGATGCATCTTCTTATACCGCAGGAGGAGCCGTGGCCTGGAGAGACGTTGAGAATATTTTTATGTATGAATTGATGGGACAGAAAATGATCGGGGTCAAGTTGCGGGACGAGAAAGCCTTTCTGGATCGCCAGAACGGGATGAAACGCAAATTGATGACGGTCAACAGCAATATGGTCGATGCGACCATCAGCGTTGCCCAAAGTAGCCTCACAGTGCCACTGGATCAATTGTATATCATGATGATGAACCACTGGAGACATGTGAGTGATAACATGATATATGATTCGTATAACCGTCGTTAGAGAGGTCAGAATGTCCATAAGTCTTCAGAATGGAGGAATATAGATGATGCATGGTAATCCAACACGCACGATTCTACTTCCGGATGGAACTGCCCTGCCTGCGATAGGGCAAGGCACATGGAACATGGGAGAGAAGCAATCCAGCCAGCAAGAAGAAATACGGGCACTGCGTTCCGGTATTGAACTGGGAATGACCGTGATTGATACGGCGGAGATGTATGCAGAAGGTGGGGCAGAAGTTGTTACGGGAAAGGCCATCTCGGGCCATCGTGACGAAGTTTTTCTCGTATCCAAAGTGTATCCCCATCATGCGGATCGTAAGCAGATGATTACGGCCTGTGAGCGCAGTCTTACGCGTCTTGGTACAGATCGTCTGGATTTGTATTTGCTCCACTGGCGAGGGGGAGTGCCACTCGAAGAAACGGTTCAGGCCTTGGAGCAGTTGAAGCAATCTGGTAAAATCCTTCGCTGGGGTGTATCGAATCTGGATACAAGGGATATGCAGGAGTTATGGAGTCTGCCGGAGGGGTCTCAGTGCATGGTGAATCAGGTGCTATACCATGCAGCTTCGCGTGGTATCGAACATGATCTGCTTCCCTGGATGCGCGAACGTAGCGTTCCTGTTATGGCGTATTGTCCACTGGCACAGGGCGGCAGACTTCGCAGTGAATTGTTGGAGCATCCCGTCATTCAGGAGATTGCGCAGGATCGAGGAGTTACGACTTCGCAGATCGCATTAGCCTGGGTGATCAGGGACGGAGATGTGCTGGCGATTCCCAAAGCGGTACAGCTGAATCATGTGGCAGACAATGCAGCAGCAGTGAATATCGTTTTGACACAAGAGGAACTCGCCCGTTTGAATGAGGCATTCCCTGCACCTAAAGGCAAAGTACCTCTAGATATCGTGTAGCTGGCTCTTTTTATGGGATAAGCATATGAATAAGATAACAATACGATTAATAATGTTATGCAGAGCAGATCTTCACGATCTGCTCTTTTTTTGTATGGATATCAATAGCGGAAGCTTGCCCTTCGATTAAGCGAATATATATTTTAACAAATGGGCTTTACAACACTATCTCACTAGTGTACTATGTAACTAACACACCAGTACAGAGAGGAGCGAGTGCTTTGTGACTATGGAATTTGATAACAACTTACCAATATATCTGCAGATTATGCAGTACATCAAGAGACAGATTGTAACCGGGACACTTCAGGCAGGTGACAAAATCCCTTCGGTTCGTGAACTAGCGGCTGAATTACAGATCAATCCCAATACAGTACAACGGACATTTCAGGAACTGGAGCGAGAAGAAGTGGTCGAAACCAAACGGGGCTTGGGCAGATATGTAACCAGTGAGGAGCGGAAGATTATGACGATCAAAAAAGAGATGGCCGGTGAATTGCTGGAACGCTTTCTGACCGGAATGCAGGAACTGGGGATTGAAGAGCAGGATATCTTATCGATCGTAGCCGATGCCGTTGCGGAAGGAAAGGGAGGAAAAACGCATGAGTAACATTCTTGAACTGAACCAGATTAACAAGACATATGGCAGTAAGAAAGCGCTCAGTAATATCACATTGGATATTGCTCCTGGCCGAATCGTAGGTTTGCTGGGTAGCAACGGCAGTGGCAAAAGTACGCTCATGAAACTGGTTGCAGGTTTGCTGCATCCGAGCAGTGGAACGATTCAAGTCACAGGTAAGCCTGTTGGGCTGGAGACGAAGTCACTGGTTTCATTTATGCCGGATCGTCCATTAACCGAGAAGTGGATGAGAGTGCGGGATGCGATTTCGTACTACCGCGATTTCTATGCTGATTTTGACGAGGAGAAGGCACGGGAGATGCTCGATTTCATGAACCTTGTCGAGAGTGATCGGGTGCGGCATCTATCCAAGGGTATGAATGAACGACTGCAACTAACACTGGCGCTATCCCGTAAGGCTCGTCTGTATCTACTGGATGAACCGATTGGCGGAGTAGATCCGGTTGCGCGTGGCAAGATTCTGGATGCGATCGTCAAATTCTATGATGAAGACAGCAGTCTGATCATTTCCACACATCTGGTGAATGATATCGAACGGATTTTTGATGAAGTGGTCTTCATTCGTGAAGGTCAGCTGGTGATGCGGGAAGAAGTGGAAACGCTCCGTCTGAAATATGGGAAAAGTGTGGATGAGATGTTCAAGGAGGTCTATGCGGAATGATGACATTATTGAAGTATGACTTTAGAAGGAACTGGAATACACTGCTGGCCGGGCTGGTTATTTTGATTATTGCGCAAGTGGCGCTTTCCCTTTTCATGTCTGAGGTCGCAGGGGTTGTGCTTGGCATTATGGGTTATGTTGGGGTAGGTGTGGCTGTTTATGTGAAAATGATCAAAACATACACGTCCAATATCCGCTCTTATAATCGCCGTCTTTTACCCGTAACGGGCCTATCCCATGTGTTGTCTCCTTTGATCTTTGGAGCTCTTTGCGGGTTGGGATTAGTTATTATATTTACGACTCATGCCTACATCTATATCTCAATAAAACTCCGAATGAACGTGGTTACCAATATTGATCTTTCGGGTCTGCATGTATCGGATTATGTTAGTTTGTTACTGTTTATTGCTTGGGTTATGGTATTCATGACTGTCATCATCTTCCTTTCGATCTCGATTGCAGGCAGCTTCCGTTGGAGAACTGGACCATGGATCGGAATCGTTGCATTCTTGGTCCTCGTTAATCTGATTGGCTGGTTGGAGAATATAATTACGACAGGACGCTTCAGTCCAAATGAGATGTTCCGTTACACCGAAGAAAGTACAGGTATTGCAATCACAGCCAATGGCGTATTATGGTCGGACGGTATGTGGGGGAGTATTGTATTTGAAGTCATCGTAGCAGTTATCTTGGTGTGGGCTACCATTTATCTGAACAACAAAAAAGTTGAAGTCTGATGACAGGATAACTTGAACGTGATGCGGGCAACCAGGGTTGCTCGTTTTTTTTTACATCCAGTGATGATCCGATTTTTGAATCCAACCCCATTAATTGTACGTAAATATAGATATAATGTGTGTACGATGTGAGACTGGGTTAAAGAGAACGAAAGGGGATATGTAAGGGAAAGGAGAACGTATTATGGAACTATACTTCAGGGATAATTTTTTTAACGCGGGTTACACCGAGATTATGAATCCGAATCAGGAACAGGCAGGACATCTGGATTTGAAAAGTGTTTTTGGTTCTTCGCTCGATGTATCCGATAACTCGGGATTGGTCTGTAGCGGCAAATTCCGCATGTTAACCAATCGTTGGGATATCACTGCAGCCGATGGGAGACATCTGGGAGTATTGCGAGCGAGGTTTAGTTTCTTTAGCAAAAAGTATGAGTATGATGATGGATCGCGCGGTACGTACGATGTGTCTGCTCCGGCATTCTCGCAGGAATATGATATCAGTGGAAGTGGTGGACGCATCGTGGCAAGTTTCCGTCGCACCAGCGGCTGGTTTAGTTCAGGGGCATTTGTATTGGATAACCAGTCGGACCAACTGGACACATATGAATTAATTGCAGTGGTCATGGGAGTGCATGCGATTAACAAGAGACGAAATTCAGCTGCCAGCAGTGGTGGGACCTAGTCAGGCTCATGCACAGCAAAAAGGTTTGGATGAGATCATCCAGACCTTTTTGTATACGGGTTTGTTTTTGAGCAAAGGGCTAGGGTTAACCGACTTTTACGAAATCAATGACCATCGGCTTTTGCGAGCGGTTTTTCCTCGGGTTGGCGGTGCTGAACTTCATTGGAGTATTCGGCATGTTTATCAGGCTCTTTTTCCGCATAACGGGCCAATGCCTTGGCAGCTGTTTCGGACATTCGCTCCCGCATCACTGTGTGGTCAGCAAATCGAACCCGTTTACCGAGAAAACGCATTTTGGATAAGACGTAATCCATCTCATTCCGTGGAACGGTCAGCTCGATCCGATATGTCTGCTTGGTTTCCATGTACTCGACCTGTTTCTCGAAGCAGGAGAAGGCATAGAGGATTCGGGACAGCTCCTGATTGAACTCAGGCAATACTTCGATGGTGATGGTCGTTTTACGCTTCTCTGTTATCGCAGCAATTCGGGCACTGTAGCCTGAAGCGCTATCCGGCTCAACCGGTTGGGCTTCCACGGTAACGATGCTGTGCAGCTTGGTAGACATGAGTTTGTCGAAGCGAGGCGCGTACCAGAGCACGTACCATTCTTTTTTGACCATGGAATACTCCAGTTTATACGGGAAACCAAATTCATCCTGGCTTGTGCGTCCATTGCGGACGCGGCCTGTCATTCGAAATCCCTGATGATGCAGAATGATTAGTCGTAACTGTCTGAGGAGTGGATGAGAGACACTGTTTTCCTCACTTTTGGCTTTTTCGGTCAGGTAATCCTGAAGGTTCAGGTCCTGCTCACCATTTAACATGTTGTGCATTTTATCCAACGTTACAGCGCTCAGGGCTTCTCTTGCGGCAGGGTGATTCAGCATCATGCGAAGCCAGGCCCGTTCCTGTGAGGTCCAGGTGAACAGTCCGGTTTCATTCAGTCGGGTCATCATCTGGTAATTGAACATCTTCTCGAACAGGTTCATAATATCCCGCAATCTCCTTCCATTCCTTGATCATCTCCTGGCGTAGTCTCTGAGGTGCGATGATTTCGCAGCTTGAGCCAAAACTTCGTAACCACGGTTTGATCTCGGTGGTACCGTTGACCTGGATTTCGTAGAGAAAGGTATGATCCGTTTCGGGTATGATCTTGCCCCATTGACCTTGCAGACGAACCCGATCCAGAATGAAGTTGCGCTGACCACGCTCCGGGTGGAAAAAGCGAGCTTGAACCGTCACGGTATTCCCCGTATCTACCAGCCAACTGTAGCGACTGATGTCAGTCCACTGCTGCTTCAACTCGAGCATGTATTCCTCTTCTACAGAATCCTCTTCCTCCAGTTGGGTTATGCCTTCCATGCGGAATTTCACGAAGCCGCGGCGACCCTGATATCCAATGACATACCAACGACCATACTGATGGTCATAAATCACTTCAAGGGGCACGATCCGGTTGGATCGTCCGCCTGCCTCCCGTTCAAAGCGTGGATTCGTATTCTGTGAACTGTAGCTGGATGGTTTTTTCGGTGAATAGTATAGGAACTGCACACGCTTGCGCTGACGAATCGCACTAAGCAGCGTGTAGAGATGAGCTTCGTCCAGGATACGAGAATAATAGTGATACTTATAGATATAGGGTTCGGTCGCTTCTTCTTGAGGAAAACTTGCCGTAATGGCTTTCTTCAGACTATCCCGCAACAAGTAACCTTGGACAGAAGGAACCTGGGTGTTCGCCATCATATCCACAAAATCATACAACTCCAGCTGTTCCTCCACTGTTAATTCGGTAAGGACATCCTGTTGCAAGGCATATCGATACGGTCTGCCACCAGGCTCTTTTCGTATAACCCCAACCTCTTCCAAATACTTCAGGTCGGAGCGAATGGTTTTCTCGTCAGGTAACGCCAGATCTTCCGGCAGATCAGCACAGCAGGCGTCAAGTAATTCCATTGCGGTCAGGGCTGTATCCTGTAGGGTATGCAAAAGGACAGAAAGGCGCTGAACTTCAGTCTCTTTCATCGACTTGGCGCGGAAGAGGAAGAGCAGCATGGGCTCTGCAGATTCTCCGTACTGGAAACGAACGAGGTCAGCTATTTCCCGACTTGCTTCGGCACCTGAACGTTGATCAGCGACGGTCTGCATGATTTCTTTTAACCGACGATTGGTTTTATCAAAGGTATGTACGGATATGCCAAGCCGTTCGGCGTACTGTTTGCGGTTATACGCACCGCTTGTTAGGGATAACATGCGTAAGAACTGAATTTCTTTGTCAAAACTCTCTCTTGCCATGAACATTCACTCCTTGTTATCCCTTCATTGTAGCAGGAAGAGTGGCGGGTTTCATTTAAACTTGTGAAGATTGACTCAATTTCAGAAAATGATTCGTCGCCATACTTTCGCCATGTTCGCGTGCAGATGTGTGAGGCATAATGAGGATGTGAAGCGGGGCAGCAACAAGCACTGTGGATCAAGGTTCCGAGGCGCCAGGGAGGGTTACTTCGACTGTTAATCGACCAGGTCGTTGGTTCGAATCCAATCGCCGCCGTTCATGGCGGTGTAGCTCAGCGGTAGAGCGGGTATTATACCTTCCCACCTTTTTCCTCGGAACATTTTATTATTAAAGTACAGCCATTAGACTCACACCAGGAGGTCATGAGTGATGAGCAGAGCGAAACAATTATTTAATCAACCTCAGCCAACGACACGTAATCATGGGGGCTACGGAGCCTATGAGCGATTGGTGGAGGAACAATATATACAGATGTTGATGACCAATACATTGAACAATACGTTCTATACCGATACCCAGCAACTGATGGACGACGCGATGGTCAGTCATCAGGAGATGGCTGAGGTGGATGTAGGGTTTATGGCGAGGGCTCTGGTCTATGCTCGTAATGAAGGTTTGATGCGGTTACAGCCTTTATATGGTCTGGCACTATTGTCCAAAGCGGATGTGGATCAGTTTGCCAAGGTGTTCTCCCAAGTGGTACAGACACCGGCTGATCTGGCTGATTTTCTGACTATTCTGAGAGGATTGGGGCGGGGGCAGGGCGGCCGAGCGGTGAAGCGTCAGGTGAGTCTCTTTTTGAACGGGATCAGCGAATACTGGGCGATCAAATACAACGGACACGGGCGAGGATACAGTCTGGGGGATATGATCGCTACAGCACACCCCAAGCCGATTGATATGAAGCAGCAAGCCTTGTTTCGTTATTTGCGCGGGCATGAGGTGGATCTTACGGAACTGCCGCAGTTGCAAGCGCTGGAAGAACTGAAAGCTACGCCCAACCCCGCAAGCCGGATGCATCTGATCGAGAAAGGTAAACTGCCGTATTCGGTGGTCACATCGATCATGCAGCCGACACGTACGGTATGGGAGGCGTTGATGTCCCAGATGCCAACCTTTGCATTGTTGCGCCATCTGAATGCAATGGATCGAGCGGGAGTTTTTGAAAAATCGAAAAATATCGATTACGTAACAGGTCGTTTAACGGATGCAGAAGCCCTGCGTAAGTCGCGCATATTGCCATTCCGTTTCGCCAGTGCGTATGAAATGATTGCGAGGGAAGAGCTGCGGGATGCTTTGCGACAAGCGGTAGAGCTATCCATTGGCAACCTGCCAACGCTGCCGGGAAGAACGGCTATTTTCCTGGATCGTTCCGGTTCCATGCAAGGGGATTATTTACGGATTGGTTCGGTGCTGGCACTGGCGCTTTACAAACAAACAAGAGGTAACGCACTGTTCTGGTTATTCGACCATATGGTTGAGGATGCTCGTCCCAAGATGGATGAGAGCATCCTTTCCAAAGCTCACCGGATTCGCGCACAAGGTGGAACAGACACGGGGCGGCCTGTACGCGAGCTTCGGGATATCGGAGAGAAAGTGGATCAGATCATGATGATCACCGATGAACAGCAGAATGAAGGCAGCCCGTTATATGCCGAGCTTGAGCGATATCGCCGGATGATGAATCCGGAGTTGAAAGCATTTATTGTGGATATAGCACCTTATCGGCAGGCAATGGTACCGCCACGGGATGGCAAAACCTTTTACATCTACGGTTGGAGTGAAACGGTATTGACGTATATTGCCGAGACTGTGGCCGGATATGATACACTTGCGAACCGGGTGAGAGCGATGGAGATTTAATTGAGGGAATTTGGAGGCGGCTGACTATGACCTACGTTCATGAAGAAATGAGAGATACGATTAGACAACAACTGAAGCAGATTGAACAGGAGCAGCAGGTACGGATCATCTATGCGTGTGAATCGGGCAGTCGAGCATGGGGATTTCCTTCCCAGGACAGCGATTATGATGTGCGTTTTCTGTATGTAAGACCACTGGAATGGTACTTGTCGATTGAGGATAAGAGGGATGTGATCGAACGTCCAATCAGTGATCAGCTCGATATCAATGGTTGGGATCTGCGTAAGGCTTTGAAGCTGTTTCGCAAATCAAATCCACCGTTACTGGAGTGGCTGCAATCCCCCATTCAGTATGATGAACAGTATGGCGTGGCACAGCATATCCGTGCACTGTCGCCATTGACCTTCTCACCCAAGTCCTGCATGTATCATTATCTGAATATGGCGAAGGGTAATTTCCGAGATTATTTACAAGGTGAGCAAGTGAGGATTAAAAAGTACTTCTATGTGTTACGCCCCTTACTCGCTTGTGGCTGGATCGAACGTTATGATGCGATGCCGCCAATGGCATTTGAAGAGCTGGTGCAAGAACTTGTCCCTGTGACTACACCGCTGTATACGGAGATTCATGAATTGCTGCGCCGGAAAAAGGCGGGCGAGGAACTGGATCTGGAGCCGCAGTTGCCAGCAATACAGGCTTTCTTAGCCGAGAAGATGGAGCATTTTGAACGACTGGCTGGCCAGATGGAGAATGAGCAGATTATTCAATTTGAAGAATTGGACCGGATTTTCCGTTTGGCATTGCAAGAGGTGTGGGGGAACAATTAGGGATTGATAACAACGGAAATCATAAAAGAGAATTAATTGAATAAAAGGAGGAGAACGGATGCATTTGATCTTGAAAGCAAGCGGCGCTGACGCGGGGATTGTATCCCATTTGTTAGCGAAGAACCCGCTGAATATATATGACCGCGTAGACAAAGGCGTACGTGTAAGAATGGTGTACACCACCGCTACAGAGAACGAAACGGAAGTGCTGATTCATGCCGAGCCAGATCCTGTGGATCTGGTCAGAGGCACACCTGATGGATATGACATTACGCAATATATCAATGATCGTGAGTTCGTGACCAGCAGCCTGTTCTGCTCCTACATACGTGGGGCGTTAGGAACGGCCCTGAATGGCAAGCCCAAGGAAGACTATGTGCAATGGGTAGGTCACTCTTTCGAATTGGAACTGACCTTTGGACCGGTGGCATCCGACCTGCCGGATCGGGTTGTGGAGGAATTATTCTCGCCATTGGGATATGCAGTTTCGATGGAACGTGGAGAGCTGTCTTATTCCTTTGATCTGAAAAATAAAAGCACAGTTCGCCATATCATCTTGCGTGGTCGTAACACGGTACAACATGCATTGCGTCAGCTTTTTCTGCTGATTCCAGTGCTGGATAATTACAAACACTATTTCATCAGTGAAGATGAGATCGATAAAATCAAACGTTACGGTGAAGGGTGGCTGGATGCTCATCCACTGAAAGAGCTCGTTGTGAAGCGTACGCTTCGTTTTGCCGAACTGATCCGGCAGTATGAGCGACAAGAGGGTGCCTTGTCTGCGTCTCTTGGACAGGAGAGAGAAACAGGTCACACCTCAGACACGGTTATTCAGGAGAATAACGTGGGACATCAGGAAGACAGAGAACAAGATCAACGTGAGTCCGAGTCCGTTAGCGATGGCGTACAATCAGAAACTCCTGTGCGGTTAAACGAGTTGCGTTATCGAGCGATTACGGATGTGGTGTCAGCGTTGCCAGTCAAACGAAGCATTGTGGATATGGGAGCGGGTGAGGGCAAGCTGTCCGCTCGTTTGGCGTACGTTCCCGGTGTGGAATCGATTCTGGCCGTTGAACCTTCCGGTCAGTCGCGGCTCCGGGCCATGGAGCGCTTCGCGAAGCTGGAGGGTCGTTCTGGAGTGGTGGCTATGCCGGAGCCGATCATCGGTTCACTTTTTTATTTTGACGAGCAGATGCAAAACCAGGACGTCATGATCCTGTGCGAAGTGATTGAGCATATTGAGGAATATCGTCTGAACAGAATTATGGATACAATCATGAACGAATATCAGCCAGAAGTGCTGCTAGTTACTACGCCAAACAAGGAATATAACGAAGTGTACGCAATGGAGCAGGAAAGCTTCCGTCACCATGACCACCGTTTTGAGTGGACCCGTGCGGAGCTGGCTATCCGGTGTGAGGAATGGACGCAACAGGGGAGCTATGGCTACGAGATTAAGGGTATTGGTGAGAATGCAGAAGGCTATGGACAACCTACCCAACTGGTCATTTTTGAGCGGAGAAAGGAGAGTCAATCATGAGGAGAAAAATGAGACCAAACGAAATCTCGGATGAAGGCAGAGAACGTCAGGATCGAAAAAGTGGGACGGAGGAAAGACAGCGTGAGATTCGTCTACCCCACGCAGGCATTGTCGTTCTCGTCGGCCCATCCAACAGTGGCAAAAGTACGTTGCTGGATCGCCTCGTTGAAGAAAGCGTCATTCGGCGCACGGAAGCCGTCTCGTCCGATCAATTCCGTATGCTGGTTGGAGATGATGAGTATGTGGATTGGAAACACCGTCCCCGCAGTGAAGCGGATGTGATCTATGCCGAGTATCAGCAAGTATCGGCCAAAGCCTTTGAAGCGATGGAGGCGATGCTCGCAACCCGCTGTCGTCTGAACAAGCTGACCTGGGTGGATGCGACACATCTGTATCCAGAGGATCGGGAGCGACTGATTCAGGTAGCAAGAAAGGCCCATGTGCCTGTGATTGCTGTTGTGCTGGATATTCCGGAAAAAGAACTGCTGGAACGTGATGCCCAGCGGGAGTATCCGCGTGGACGTCAACGGGTGAAACAACAGGTGCAGCAGTTCAAGCGCACATTACGCTCGATCCGTGAGGATGGCTTTGATGCCAGTTATGTGCTGAAGCAGCCGGATGAGATTACGTTTGTCCGCACATCCAATCCGCTGGTGACTGACATGGGTACAGGTATAGATATCATCGGAGATATTCACGGCTGTTACGAAGAAATGATGGAATTAATCGTGCGTCTCGGGTATGTGGACGAGGATGAAAGTGGCTTGTACCGTCATCCTGAAGGACGAAAATTGGTTTCAGTCGGTGACGTAACGAGCCGTGGGCCAGAATCATTAAAATGTCTGTTGTTCTGGCAACGTCATTGTGCCGCCGAGCTAGCCTACATGATTGACAGTAATCACGGCTGGAAGATTGCACGTTATCTGGATGGTCGTGATGTTACGCTGAATCATGGTGACGAACGGGTAGAGATGGAGTTGCAACAGCTTGAGCAGGAGCACGGTCAGGAGACGGCGAAGCGAGTACGTGCAGAGCTTAGGTCATTTCTGCTTGAAGCACCATCTCATCTGGTGTTTTCCCGGGACGGGGTAAGACAAGTCGTTGTTGCACACGCAGGGATTCGAGATCATTTTATCGGCAAACAGTCCAAACGCATTCAGGATTACTGCCGATATGGCGATGTGGATGGGATGGATGAGCAAGGTCGGCCGGTGCGCAAGGATTGGTACGTGGATCACAATTCGGGTGAATGCATTGTTTGGGGACATGATCCTCGTCCATATCCTACAATTGTGAATGATACAGTCAATATTGATCAAGGTGTCGTTTTTGGTGGCATGCTCACTGCTTGGCGAATGCCAGAACGTGAGGCAGTCAGTGTTCCGGCGAAGCAGGATTATGCGGGAGATCCGGATAGTCCATTAAAGCGCTGGGAACAGCGGCGTTTTGCTCCGCCTAACATACGTAAGTTCAAGGAGGGTTTCACGGTTCAGACAGCATCCAAACTGGATGTGTCTGTGCACGGTGAGGTGGCGAAGACGGCAATTGATACGTTTTCCCATTATACTGTACCGCTGGAAGAACTGCTCTACATCCCGCCTACGATGAGTCCGCCGCCGGGTGTATGTTCTGTGGAGGGATACCTGGAGCATCCACAGGATGCATTTCAGTATTATCGTTCTCAGGGAGTTACCCGTATGGTTGCCGAGAAGAAACACATGGGCAGCCGGGCCATTGTACTTCTTTTCCGTGATGAGCAAGCTGCGGTGCAACGAGTGGGTCGACCCATGCTGGGGAACATCGTGACAAGGACGGGACGATCCTTTTTTGATCCTTCGACAGAGCAGAGTGTGCTCTCGAAGTTACATGCGGACTTGACCGCAGATGGTTATTTTGATCGTCATCAGACGGAATTTGTACTGCTCGATGCCGAGATTGTTCCTTGGAATCTAAAAGCGCGTGAGCTGATTGCTTCACAATATGCACACGTTGCCGAAGCCTCCATGATGGATCGCTCTACGGTGCTGGACAAACTGCGTGAAGCTGAAGCAGCAGGTCGGAATGTAGATGAGTGGTTGCAGGAGACAGCAGGAAAACTTGCTAATGCCGAGACGTTCCGCGATGTATTCCAGAAATACTGCTGGGATGTGGAGGATATCGGGGACATTCGAATTGCACCGTTCCACACACTAGCACATAGCACGGGAGCATTTTTGGAGCAAACACATGAATGGCACATGGAACAAAACCGTGAGTTCGCTCGCATGTCGACCATGATGATGGAGACAGAATATCGCGTAATTGCAAATGAGGCGGATGAAGCGGATGTTATTCGTTGGTGGAATGAGATTACAGCGGAAGGACACGAAGGTATTGTCATCAAACCTGAAACGTTCCGCGCCTGGAATAACAACAAAATGATTCAGCCTGCGATTAAAGTACGAGGACGTGCATATTTGCACATCATCTATGGGATGGATTACCTGGCACCCGAGAATCTGTCTCGACTTCGTAAACGCAAAACGTCCAAAAAAGAACGTCACGCCTTAATGGAGAGTGCTTTGGGTATGGAGGGGATTGAGCGCTTTATACGCAGAGAGCCGGTGGAACGAATTCACGAATGCGTGCTGGCGACGTTATCGCTGGAGTCGGAGCGAGTAGACCCACGTTTGTAACTGTTAAAGCAAAAGAATAAGAAATAAAGATGAAGCGGGTTCGGAGTTAATCCAAACCGGCTTCATGTGCGTATAAACTTCGTTAAAGTGAAACCTCATCAGGCCATTTTACTTGGCGCTGCAACCTTTGACATGACCTGGATCAGTTGGTATGAGCAACGGCGCGAATCTCAATCAGTTGATGAGGGAAGGCGAGTCCGGATGTCCCAACCATCGTGACAGCCGGACGATGCGTACCGATGTACTCTTTGTACACGGCAACACATGGCTCAAGATGCTCCTGAGGATGAACCAAAAAAATCTCCAGTTCAGCAATGTTCGACTTGGTCACGTTAAATCCTGCGAGCACGCGATCCAGGTTATCCAGTGTCTGGCGAACCTGCGCTTCAATATCATCGACACCAATAAAGGCTCCCTGCATATCATGCGAAAATTGTCCTGCAATGTAGATTGTACCGTTAACACTGTATCCCTGAGCAACGCTAAATGCGTCTTCCCACGGGACACCGTGGCTATATATTTGAGCTGTAGACATATATTTCTCTCCTTTGGGAATTCAAGATAAGGTTAGTATAAACGGAGAAAAACGATTTGGGCAGTACGCACTTTCATGACAGTGACTATCCATAAGGATAGTGTGAACGCAGTGTTTGTAAGCCTAACGACTCATTCCAGAGAATCTTTATATCAGGATATTTAATTTAGGTATAACTAACTTAAGTCCTATATCCTTCCACTAGAATCTGGGTAATAATTATAGTAGGCAAGTGATTAATGGAATCTCATAACGTAACGATAGGGGGTAACCTGTATGGCATCTGTGATTCTGCTGGTGAAACAGACGGAGGACGATGAGAAGGTTATTTATCGCTTCGGACCGAATGAGCGAAAGATGGGGCTCATTGAGATGAATAAGATCAAGGAAAGTGTGAGGGAACTGGAACCTGTCCAGGTGGATGGGGTAAGTCCGAGTTTTTTCTTTAACCGAGCCGCGCAGCGACTGGTACGATGTTTATTCAGGGAAGGCGGCAAGTTCCCTGAACGAACGACATTTGAAACATAGTTTCAGCAACACAAAATAAGTCCACAACCCTGCTCATGGGTCATGGACTTATTTTTCATTTCAGAACGTTTTGGCAAAAGAGATCAGTGCTGTAATTGTAATAATGTTCAAGAGCGTAGAGATCAGCACTGTCTGGGCTGCAAAATCGGGTTCGTTATCGTATTCTTCCGCGAGAATGGATGCGTTGACACCGGTCGGCATACCCGAAGCGATAATGAGTGCCTGTGCAGCGATACCTTCCAACCCAAGCATTAGCACAATTGAAATCCCGATAGCCGGGCCAATCAGAAGTCGCAAAAATGTGCTAATATACACATCAAGACGGTATAGTTGAATTGGATATTTTACAATCTGTGCTCCGAGTGTCAGAAGCGCCACGGCAACCATACTTTGCTGCGCATAGGTCAGCGGCATGGACAGGAACGTAGGCAAGGGAACTTTCCACATGTGTAACAGAATCCCCAGCAAGAGCGCATATGGAACAGGCATTTTAAGAAAACCAATAATCACCGCACGGTAATTACCTTTGAGCTTCGCGCCCTGAATGGACAACACGCCATAGGTGAAAGTCAGTAATGCCTGCAAAGACATGACCAGTGCCTGAATGGAAGAGGCGAGTGGATCGCCGCGGAATACCAGTGCATTGATGGGCAGTCCATAGTTGCCTGCGTTATCCAGCATAATGCTGTTGTTGAAAGCAGCCTTCATGCCTTTATTCATCCGAAGCGAGCGCGCAAATACAGAACCTACAATATAGAGAATCAATACATATATCGCGTAAAAGAGTGTCACGGTCCCAAGCAGTTCGCCCGACATATCCGAGTGGTACATGCTCATAAAGACGGCTGCGGGGGTAATACAATAGAAATTGATTTTGGCGAGTGTGTACAAGTCCAGCTTGAACACCTTTTGCATCCAGGATCCGACGGCAATGAGGAGAAAGACGGGCAGGACGACTTCAAGCATGATGTCTGCAATCATTAGTTCAGCTTCCTTTTTCATGAAAATTTCATCCGATTTCGAAAATGCTTTGCTTATTATATCATTTTATACACAACCAGACGTGGAATAGGCTAAAAAAGATCAGGAGGTGTTGCATCATGATTCCAGATCATCTGGATGTTGGTTTATCGATATTGTTTATTGGCTTCAATCCTAGCATTACGTCTGGAGAGACGGGTCATCATTATGCGTACAAAGGAAACCGGTTCTGGCGCATTCTTGAACGATCGGGATTAACCCCGCGTTTATACGATGCACAGGAGGATGGAGAGTTGCTGAAGCTGGGATATGGATTCACGAATATTGTGGCCCGTCCCACCAGAGGTATGGAGGATATTACAAAGGAAGAGTACGCAGAAGGACGACAGATTTTACGGCAAAAGCTGGAGAAATACCGACCGGACATCGCTTGTTTTGTCGGAAAAGGTGTATACACCCAGTACAGCAAACGTGCCAAAGTGCAATGGGGATTCCAGGACGACCCGGTCGTCAAGGAAATTCAGGAGTTCGTCGCTCCGTCGTCCAGTGGGCTCGTGCGCATGTCGATGGATGAGATTGTGGCGATCTATTCACAGCTTGCTGATTTTGTTGAGGACAAGAGCAGGGAAAACTAAGAGGTAAGACAGCAGCAGTAATAGGCTACCACGAAACCTATAGAGAATGTGCAGCGACAATCACAGAATGTTGGTACGCAGAGTTCACCCTGTCGGCTTCGCCGATGAGGGCGAATTCTTTTTTTTGGATAAAGTGAGAGGTTTCGGGAACGGCTTCCGTCTATATAGTACAGAACCATGCATGGAAGCTGTAGAGAAGGGGGATTACATGACTCAACAGATACCGGAGGAGGAGCTTATTCAGCGCATTGTTGAAGGAGATAAGCAGTTGTTCTCCGTGCTTGTGGATCGATATAAAAATAAAGTCTACGGCATCATGCGCGGAATGGGCGCGAGTCATCCGGATGCACAGGATCTCGCTCAGGATACGTTTATTCGTATCTATCGTTATCTCCCGTCGCGGCGGGAGGGAAGCAGTTTCTCGTCGTGGGTGTACACCATTGCGGTGAATCGGATGCGGGATTTTATACGGGAAAAGAAACCCGTGATGATTGCGGTCGATCAGGGGATCGAAGCTGTCAGTAATGAAACACCGGAAAAACGTGTGCTGCATAAAGAGATGCAGCGTGAAATATACCGCCAGCTCGAACAATTACCTGAATCATATCGCCTGGTGTTATTACTAAAGTACACAAACGAGTTGAGCTATGAAGAGATTGCAGACATTACAGGCATGAGTTCAACCAAAGTGCGCAACGTCCTTTATCGCGGAAAAAAAACGCTGAGGAAGCAAATGGAACGCAAAGGAGGTTTAGCTACGTATGAAGCCTATTTCAAGGGATGAAGAGCGGTTGTGGGAAGAGCATCTGTATCGAGAGGAGCCGGATGCGGATTTTACGCTTAAGCTCATGCAGAAGCTGGATGGCGTGTCCATGGAAAGTGGCGAAGACGGAAGTCCATTCGTGAACAAATCCATGAGAGCGCATTGGATGCGCCGGACGGGGATCGCCGCAGCGGCAGTTGTGATGCTTGCCGGAGGGGCATGGTTTGCATTTGACCGTACTGCAGAGCCAGCGCAACCCGCAGTAAATGCTGTGGATCGTCTGCCATTGCCTAACATCCCTGTGCCTGAAGCATTGAAATATTCATATTTTGCAGATGATTACAAACGTCTTAAACCTCTTGGACTTGTCGTTAATCCGAACATCAATATTAATGACCAGGGCTATACGCTTAAAATTGAAGACGTGCTTGTAGACCGATCTCATATGGTAATGACCATGCAACAAACAACACCTGATGGATTAGGGTTATCACGGTTACTGTCTGAGATGGGGAGAATTCATGTTACGGATGAAGAGGGGCGACAGGTTGCTACTCTTGCAAGAGATACCAGAACTAAGGGTTCCGTAACTGAACGATTGTTATTCCAGTTTCATGATGAAATTCCGGATCAGGTGGTCGTGCGGGGTGAACTGCGTAATTTAAATGTGGGCAGATATTATGATTACGAGAAGAAATCCTACGAAGATAGAGATGTTACGGTGGATTGGAGCTTCCAATTCAATATCGATATGACCAAAGCCAAATCATTGGCTGTTGAAAATTCTATGGATAACACCTATACGACGCCAGAAGGACTAAAGCTTGATATGACACAGCTTGTACGCACGCCAAACGGAACCCGGCTTGACATGAATGTGAGTCTGGATGATAAGCTTCGTGCCAAAGTTAATGAGGATTGGGCGAACTATATGGGCATCATCTACCATCTTGAGATTCCTGAAACAAATGAATATCGAATTTTCAATGGAATAAGACCAGATGCCCGTCAAGCCAAGTTTCGACTCCAAGATCTGAGTGACTTAAGAAATGGTGGGCCGTTGAAGTTGTCGGAGACATGGGACCCTGCATTTGTTACGGTAGATGCGAAGAACATTCGCTTTGTTCTGGATGGTTACACCCTCCCGGTGAAGGAAGAGAAATCAGTGGAAGTTGATCTGGAGAAGAGGCGTAAGGACGCTAATTTTTATACTTTTGTACATTTTGAACAACTAGGAGATGAAATATTATTTTATGATTTTGATTACGAGCCACTGATGGAATCGTATGATCCTCCGAAGATTGATGTAAAGGAAGGGTATTCACTAGTTCTGAAGGGGAGTGGGACGTTCCGAAATGCTTTCATGGGTGATCGCTGGGTTGCAGTAGATTCGGATGGAAAAGAGTATCCTGTTGAAGTGAACGGTTATCCGGATCAACCTAATAATAACGGTGAATACGTTGAAGATGATCTGCAATTAAAAATTCGGGGGTTTAACGAAGAAAAGGGTACAAAATTCACTTTGAAAAGAACCGTAGTCAATAGAGAGTATCGCGATGTAAATTGGGAAGTGGATCTTCCGTCGTACAGTAGTCTGCCTTGGCTGAAATAACCACTAGTACAATTCTTAGACATGAAGTAAAAGAAGCTTCGAATGGATGATATAAGGATGGATGGATCAACAGATTTAAGTGTGAATGTAAAAGAAATATAAGGATATAAGCCTAATATACGAAAGAGGCCCTGCATAATGGTATGCGGGGCCTCTTTCGTATGGATCAGATTTAATGGGAAAGCAAATACCTAACGAATTCATCTTAAGAACAGAGCGGTTACCCGTACCGGATTACGCCGATTCCCTTGGAATCAACGTGGTCGATAACATAACCGTCTCTTTAGGTGTCCCCGGGCGTTCGATCCGACGTTGTAAAGCTTCAACGGCACGTTGTCCGAGTTCCTCTTTGCACAGATTAACCGTTGTCAGAGGCGGGGAGGAAGTCACCGCAGAGTGTACATTGTCGATACCGATGACAAGGCAATCTTTAGGTGTGGAGATGCCCATCTCCTGTAATTTGTGCATCCATTGCAAAGCAATATCATCATTAACACCAATCCAGGCATCGGGACGTTCGTCTTCTGGCATGTTTTGAATGTTAGTGGCTAACTGGTTAACCCATTCCCCGTTCTCATACGGAATATTCCATTCTCTGAAGCTGGTCGTATGACTGGTATCCACATGGAAATGATTTAAGGCCAACTCAATCCCGATCTTCCGCTGCGCGAAGCTCGCAGCACGACCATCATCTGTGATGAGGCCGATCCGTCGGCAATTCATAGACATCAAATATCTCGCAACAGTAATACCAGCTTCCAGATTATCATGGCTGATCGTATCACAATTCAGCAGTGGCTCCTGATGATCTACCAGAATAATAGGCCGACCCGTCTGAGAGAGTCTTTGCAGTACCGTATGAGAAAAAGCACCCATGACAATAATTCCTGCACAACGTTCCCAGTCCAAATGAGGAGCAATAGCTTTTTCGGGAGAAGTGTTCTCGTCTGTCACTCCGAGTGAGGGGGATACAATGGCATGATGCCAACCACGCTCATTACAGGCGGAGATCATGCCTGACAGAACACGTTGCCAGTAGTGGGGTTCACCGCGATTGAGCTGATTCATGCATATGAGAGCAAACGGTGGATCGGACGGGTCTGCATGGTTTGCAGTAGCAGGACTATTGCTAGCACCAGGAGTACTTTGGCGATATCCCAAAGCCCGAGCGAGTTCCAGTACCCGTGCGCGTGTCGCTTCACTGACACCCGTCTTGCCACTGAGTGCGCGGGAGACGGCATATTTGGATAATCCGAGCTGGTCAGCCAGCGTCTGAATGGATACTTTGCGTGACATATCATTACTCCTTCGTATGTAAGCGAACTGCATAAATCCATTGAGATGACCTCTAAGAATTGACGATCCTCTTCGGACACAGTACACTTACAAATAATAATGTTATTATAAATTATCATAACAAAAATAACAATAGAGTTATAAGGAGACGACATCCATGGAACAGTTCAGATTACCGAAAATCCCTATGCCACAACTGGAATTGCCACAAGCTGTGCAGGATATTCTGACTGAGGCGGACGAGCGTTTGCAACATCGACCGAGATTGCTGGCTCAGTTTCGAAATTGTTTTCCGAATACACTGGAAACGACCACGAAGCTACTGGAGGATGGGACAACCTTTGTGATTACAGGGGATATTCCCGCCATGTGGTTAAGGGATTCCGTAGAGCAGGTCATGCATTATGTTCCGTTTGCGAAGGATGATGAGAAGTTGCAGCGTATTATCGGAGGCCTGATCAAACGGCATACGTTCTACGCTGATATGGATATCTATGCCAATGCGTTCAATGAAACGGCGAATGGATGGCATTGGGATGCCAATGATGAGACGCAGATGTCACCGTGGGTATGGGAACGGAAGTTTGAACTGGATTCTCTATGTTTCTCCATGAAGCTGGCTTATACATATTGGCGGGAGACTGACCTGACGGATATATTCGATGAGCGATTCAAGAAAGTGATGGAGAATATCGTACAACTATGGGAGACGGAGCAGCATCACGCAGAGCAATCACCTTACCGGTTCATGCGGCGCAATTGTCCTGCCCATGATACGCTGCGTAATGAAGGATTGGGTATGCCGGTGAATTATACGGGGATGATCTGGTCCGGATTTCGTCCGAGTGATGATGCCTGTGATTTTCATTATAATATTCCGGCGAACATGTTCGCTGCGGTAACCTTGCGCCAGATGGGGGAGATCGCGAAGTGGGTGTTCCGGGATGAGCAACTGGTGAGTCAAATGGCTCGTTTGGAAGAAGAGATACGACACGGCATTTCTCTGTACGGTACATACCGTCATCCAGAGTATGGGCAGATCTATGCTTATGAGACGGACGGTTACGGCAACTTTTGTCTGATGGATGATGCGGGCACACCTGGACTGATGTCCATACCGTATATGGAGTTTTCTTCGGTGGAGGATGCTGTGTATCAGAACACACGCCGATTCATTTTGAGTAGGGAGAATCCGTTCTACTATGAAGGGAAGGTAGCCAAAGGGATCGGTAGCCCGCACACCCCGCCGGGATACATCTGGCACATGGCGTTATCCATGCAGGGTCTGACCGCAGACAATGATGAGGAAATGCTGGCCATGATTGAATTGCTGGAGAACACGGATGCGGATACGGGATATATGCATGAAGGCTTCCACGCCGATGATCCCAGCACGTTCACTAGACCATGGTTTGCTTGGTCCAATAGCCTCTTCTCACAACTGGTGTACAAGGCAATGAAAAAAGGAATTTTATAAAAGATACATTATAAAAAAAGAGTTCTTACTGCTCGAGAAGCAGCCGTTCCGGTTACGAATCGTTCTTTTGATCGCTGTTATCCCCGGATTTCCTGATCGACTTTTGTAAAGTCGAAATCCGGTGATAAAGGCGAACACTTCGTTTCTTCAGAATCGATTTCGTCCCCTACACTACTTCGTGTTTGTCAGAAACTTTTTTGTACCTTGTATAGGAGAGGGGAGTAGGTAAAAACAATAAAGCCCAAACTGCTGAACTTTGCAGTTTGGGCTTTGTTTAATTGAAAAACACAGGCGCTTTGCTATGTGTTTTTCAGTAGATCGGCGATGAAGACTTTCTGGCCTGTGCGGGCGCTTTCCAGGGAAGCGAGGACCATGGCCATGCTGAACTGGTTATCACTGCAATCGGTCTCAGGTAATCGTCCGGATTCCAGTGCGGCGAACATGTCTTCGAGACAGCCGTGGTGACCTGTTTTGTCCATGACAGGCAGTTCCGCTTCAATTCGCTCACTTGGCTGGAAAAAGGATGGTTTGCCGTCAGCATCCAGGCTTTGCGCAGCAAGCACCTCAGCATAGATGTCATCATGACCATCCCAGATGGCGGTTCCTTTTTCACCGATTACGCGCCAGCTTGCTTCCCATGATGTGGGTACACCCTCCGCGCACCAGGAACCGCGATAGTTGAATACGGACCCGTCGGACATCTCAAATATACATAACGCCATCGCATTGCCCTGATACCAGGAACCTGGAGGATTGAACTCATGGCAATACACCGATAAAGGGTTGGCTCCGAGAATATATCGTGCCTGATCAAATGTATGTATAGCCATATCGAGCAGCAGCGGGCTATCCATCAGATCCCGGAATCCGCCAAAGTGTGGCCCGAGGAAGAAGTCAGCCCCTGCGTAACCTACCTGCCCTATAGCTCCGCCGGAAATGAGGTGCTGGTAGGCGCGGATACGCGGATCGAAACGGCGGTTCTGCATGACGGCTTGAATGTGTCCTGTACTGCGAGCGGTTTGCACAATATCTGTGCAGTCGGAGAAGGACTCTGCCAGTGGTTTTTCGCCAAATACATGACAACCTTCCTTCAGCGCTGTCATAGCAATGCCGTAATGACTCGACGGAATCGTGACATCGAATACGATATTAGCACCAGTCGCTTGAATGGCTTCACGGATATCGGTGAACGTAGGGCAGGTGAGCCCATGTCTTGTAGCAAAAGCAAGGGCTGTCTGTTCATACAGATCGACCAGTCCCACGATTTCTGTATCTGGCCTTTGCAAGGCATAATCCGCCCACGTGTTTGCCATGGCACCGCAGCCGGCGATAATTACCCGATAAGGATGAGTCATGTTCTCATCTCCTTCGCATGGATTGTGTTATACAGCTCGCATGGTTTCCTATACCGGATTGGGCACAAAATCGCCGCCGCGGCATTGTTTCAAATATCGTAATGCATGCACCTGTCCGGTCATTTCAAGTTCGTCTTTGTAGACGGGATCATGCCAGCCTTCAATATCAATCGTGCCCTGATAACCGTTCTGACGCAGAATGGTGATAATGTCTGCCCAGTTGTTATCCCCGAAGCCCGGGGTGCGGTGCCAGACAAATTCCCGTGGACCGTGTACGCCGTATTCCTTGACAATGTCCCAGGCAATCGTGGCATCTTTACCATGTACGTGGAAGACTTTGTGAGCCCATTTGCGCAGCTGTGGAATCGGATCGATCAGGCTGGACATTTGATGGCAAGGCTCCCACTCCAAACCAACATTTTCATCAGGGACAGCATCAAACATCATCTCCCAGGCCGTTGGGTTATGGGCAATGTTCCAGTCGCCTGTCTGCCAGGTTCCCCCCATATCACAGTTTTCAAAAGCAATCCGTACACCCCGGTCTGCTGCCCGGCGTGCCAGTTCACCAAATACTTCCTTGAACCGGGGGATGGACTCGTTAATGGGTTGGTCGGTTAATCGTCCGGTGAACCCGGAGACGATATCTGCACCAAAGAGCTGTGCATGATCGATCACCCGCTCCCAGCTCGCCAATGTATCGGCGTTGTCTCCGGCTCCGGTGAGCGGATTACCAAATACACTCACCGCGGAGATGACGATACCTTGTTCGTCCACGATTTCACGGACACGTTTGGCTGTCTCTGCCAGGTCCAGGTCGCCAGTTGTTTGCCAGAAGGTCAGGTTAAATGATTCGAAGCCGTGTTGCATGATCTGCGGGATAACGCGGACGGCGTCCTGCCCGCCTACAAGGGTACCGATGCGTAATGATTTATTCATGGTTGTATTTCACTCCAATATTGGCTTATAGTACTTCGTGACACATTCATTATAGCCGTGGATTAAAGGGATGGCTCTAAACAATCTTGTGTAATAATAGTCGGATCTTGTGAAGAGGGGGAAGAAGTCGTGCTGGATCTGAAAGCGCTTCACGAAAATACCCGAATTGACCATAAATCACATCCATTTCAGCTGTTCCAAAATCGGTGTTCAGATATGAAAGCGGAAGAATGTATTCTGTATCTGCATTGGCATGAACATTTTGAGCTGATTATCATGCGCAAGGGAAGTGCGCTTTTTCATATTGATAGCAAACCTTATGTGGTTCGAGCAGGTGAGGTCATTATCATTCCTGGAGGTACATTGCATGTCGGATATGCTCTGGATGACGAGGATGTGCATTATGATTCCGTTGTGGTCAACCGTGCACTGTTCCATGATTTCACTCATGATCCTGTGCATGAGCAATATGTCGCGCCGTATTTGGAAGGAAGGGTGAGGTTTCCGGTCAAACCGGCAGAGGAAAACAAAGCCTGCACAGGCTATTATTCTTTGCTGAATGAAGCTGTGGAGGAAATGGCGTTACAGCCCCCGGCTTATCAGCTGGTAGTGAAGTCCAAACTGCATGCTTTGTTCACCCTGCTTGCGCGAACCTTTATGCCACAGCAGTTGCCGGATCGATCAGTGGGATCGTATTTTCCCAATCGCGAACGTTTCAAACAGTTGATTGCACAGATTGAAGCGGACCCCACAGGTAAAATGTCTGTTACGGAAGCGGCAAGCCACGTGGGATTGAATGCGTATCACTTCTGCAAAATGTTCAAAAAGCTGACCGGACGTACCTTTGTTGAATACGTGAACGGGTGCAGGATGAGTGAGGCAGAGCAACTGCTGCAAGGCAGTAGTCTGACCATTACTGAGATCGCCGCCAGAGTCGGCTGCGACAACGCCAACTATTTTACGAAACTGTATAAGCAATACAAGGGGATGACTCCCTCCCAGGGGCGGTTGAAGAAAGAAGGTTGAGTCACAAAAATGTTCCGTTCATCGTCATGTATGCATCAAGCGGAAGGGATTGATATACATGATACAGAATCACAATAAGCCGATATGGGATGTTGTCATTGTGGGAGCAGGCATTGCCGGATTAACCGCCTCAATATATCTGGCACGGGCGGGCCAGTCTGTACTGTTGCTCGACAAAGGAAAACATCCCGGAGGCCGGGCTATTTCGACTGAAATCGCAGCCGCACGCGTAAACTTGGGAGCCCATGCTCTCAGTAAGAGTGCGCTTCCCATTCTGAAAGAGGTAGGCGTCACACCTACCGGATCAGTACCGAAACCGCCAGGCACATTGGTGTTCGAAGGAACAAACGGCGGTTATAGGGCGATTCCTCTAGCACAGCTCTTGCTCGGATCGTTTTTGAAATGGGGGGAGAAGTGCCAGCTTCTTCGGTTCTACAGTTCTCTCCGAAAGGTAGATACATCCGTTTTGCATAACGTTAGTTTGCAGACTTACCTGGAAACCCTGGTTTCC
The DNA here is from genome assembly GCF_038002525.1 of Paenibacillus sp. FSL K6-4396. Taxonomy (NCBI): domain Bacteria; kingdom Bacillati; phylum Bacillota; class Bacilli; order Caryophanales; family Paenibacillaceae; genus Paenibacillus; species Paenibacillus sp. FSL K6-4396. The sequence continues at coordinate 1,289,966 of NZ_JBBOCR010000001.1, forward strand.
AGTCCACGTGTACGTAGTGTCGTATTTGGGCTCGTTCGTTTGAGCACCTATTGCGATGCTCCTGATCAGGTAAGTGCTGGCGCTGTCATTGAACAACTCAAACAGGACCAAGTGTTGTATATAGATGGAGGCTGGCAATTCCTCGTTAGTCGGCTGACAGAACAAGCTCAGCAGGCGGGTGTATCCATCCGCACAAGCTCGGTCGTACGAGAAATTGTCGGAGGTTATCCCCAAATGATGGTTTCCTTAAAAGATGGTTCACAGTTGACGACTCGCCACGTGATATCCACTGCCGGTCCAATGGATACGTTAGCTCTCCTCAATCCCGCTCTTACACCCATGGAAGTGGAAGCCTATAAAAAGTTAACTCCTGTTCGTGCCGCGTGTCTGGATCTTGTCGTAACGGGGATGCCTCAACCAAAGACGAAATTTGTTTTAGGCGCCGATTACCCGTTGTATTACTCCAACCATTCCGCCGCGGCTTCCTTATCAGAGAACCCGGCAAACGAGGTTGTGCATGTCATGAAGTATTTGTCGGCTTCAATCCATTCGGACCCCACGCAGGATGAACACGAGCTTAAAGGCTTTCTTGATTTCATTCAGCCGGGGTGGCGCAAGCACGTCGTTCAGCAGCGTTTCCTTCCGCGAATGCTTGTCTCGCATGGCATCGTCACCGCAGCGAATGGCGGCCTCCCGGGCAGGCCTGGACCTGCGGTCAAAGGAAGACCCGGACTCTATGTTGCTGGCGATTGGGTAGGAGCTGAGGGGATGTTGATTAACGCATCTTTAGCGAGCGCGAAAGAGGCTGCTCAAATGATAATAGCAGGTAGAGAAAAAGATAAGGAAGGGATGTATCATGGAGCTTGATGTGGTATACAGAACGTACAGACCTCTTCTTCTTTCCATCGCATATCGTATGTTAGGATCTGTCACTCATGCTGAGGATTTGGTGCAGGATGCATTTGTAACGGTACAACAGCAGGATATCCATAAGGAGGGTGGCCCTGTTCGTAACCTAAAAGCGTACTTATGCAAAATGGTTACGAACCGTTGTCTGGATTACTTGAAATCAACACGTAAAAAAAGAGAGGTATATATCGGACCATGGCTGCCCGAACCTCTAGTGCAAGACTACATGGTTGCTCCAGGATCGGCTTCAGCAGCGGGGCAGGATCCACTCCAAACGATTGAACTGGAAGATACGATCTCGTACGCCTTTCTTGTCATGCTTGATCGGCTAACTCCGATTGAGCGCGCGGTATTTGTTCTACGAGAAGCCTTCGAATTTGATTATTGCGATATTGCAAACTTCGTGAACAAGACGGAGCTGGGATGCCGCAAGATTTACAGTCGTCTCAAACGTAAAATCCAAGACGAGCCGGAAGTTGAGTTGACCCCCAGCGCACAGTCCGAGCAGCTTGCACTTCGTTTCCTCCAGGCCACCTCTACTGGTGATATGGAAGAGCTCTTCAGAATGCTTTCGGACGATATCGTGCTGTATAGTGATGGTGGCGGTAAAGTCATGGCAGCAATTAAACCCGTTACATCAAGCCAGCGAGTTCTTGCGTTCATTCAAGGGCTTGTATCCAAAAGTGACAGCATGGGGGCTGTGCGGCTCGTCAAGATCAACGGACAACTTGGATTTGTATTAAGCAGCCCCTCCGAGGCATTCCCAACTGTTGTCAGTCTTGCGTTCAGAAACGACCGCGTTCAACGGATTTATCTCATGCGTAATCCAGATAAGCTGCGGCATTTGAATTTAGGGTAAGGTTTATTTGGGAGAGATGGCATTAGACAAACAAAACCCGGAGGATCGCCAATCTCTGGCGATCCTCCGGGTTATTTTATTGGAGTGAGTTTGCAACATGCTTATTTCATAAACCTGGAGAACAGACGATTGGCTTTCTTGGCGAGGTCGTCCATTTTGACATTGGCATGATCAAGCTGATTGTACCCCCATTTGATCGTCTGCAGCATGCGCGGAGATATGGGCGTTCCTTTAATCCGCGGATAGATGTTGTGATAAGCCCAGACGAGATGCTCCCAGCGATTGTCATTGCCGTCCTGAATATACTCGGATACGTCAATCACTTTCCCGCGTCCGTTCTGGAGAATTACATTTTTCAGATGAATGTCGCGAGGGTTCAACCCGCGGCTGCGAACGGCTTCTCGCGCTGCGTCCACATCGAGCATCACCTGCTCGGGGACGGGGATTCCCTTTTCCAAACATTCCAGCAACGTATCCCCGGGTTCAAAACTGATCACGAGCACATTCCGGCCGCTGCCGTAATAGGTAGGGAAGTATGGCAGGCCTTTGAGCTGCTCGTATACCTGTTTTTCATTTTCGAGTTTGTCCAAGGCATGATCCGAGTACATCTTGAAGGCATACTGCGGCAAGCCGTCATACGTAAATACAGCCGCATCCGTACCGGTGCCAATGCAATTCAATCCTTCTGCATCTCCGATGATGTTCACGAGCTCATTCCGGTCGCTTCCGATGACTTGGATCTGTTGTAATGCTTCTTCCGCCTGGAACCAATCCGGTCGATTCATGGGTGGTGCCTCCTTTTAGGATATGCCTGTACAATTTTTTTTCATATAATCTTTTTCTAATTAGCTTGTCTGGGGTTCGTTAGATTCCGTAAAACCTCGTGATCCATGTGATAAGGTGTGTGAGATTCGTTTGCGCTGGGCCCGCACTGGCCCCGGGCTATACCCGTACTAGCATCCAGGTCCCGGATTCGCTGCCCTCTATAAAGTATATTAAGCGTTCTGCTCCGCAATTTCATCTTTTGGTGATGTTACTATATAAACGATACGGATCGAATCGGAAACGGTTGCGTCTAAAGAAAATAACGGAAGCGCGCTTGCGGCAATGTTTCCCTGGCTTTATACTGTGAGCATTAAGGGATCTCATGCAGGTCCGGCATACAGAAAGGCAGATTACTTATGGCACAATACCCGCAGTGGTCTTATTCGCAGTCGCGGGCGAGTATGTTCGATGAGTGCCTGCGAAAATATTATTATCATTATTACGGTGCCCATAACGGCTGGAAGACAGACTCTGCTGATGAGATGCAGGTTCGTCTGTACCGTTTGAAGCAGCTCAGCAATCTGTACCTTGTCTTCGGGGACCTCGCGCATCGGATGTGTGAGTCGGCGGTACGCAGCAGGGAAGAGGGCAAAGATAAACCGCGTGAACATTTCCTGGAACAGACGATACGCAAGCTGCTGAATCAGGCGTATGTGGAATCCATGGACGCGGATCAGTGGCGGCTTAACCCCAAGAATCGCACGATGCTGTCCGAGATCTATTACGGCGATGATACGTTGAATGACCGAGTCGCCACGATTAAGGAACGGGCTTCGGCCTGTGTCAGTAACCTGTACCAGACGCTTACATGGGAGGACTTGTCCCGGGCAAGTACGGACATTCTGGAGGTTGAGAAATGGGATACCATGATGCTGCACGATACGCGCGTTTATGTGAAGATGGACTTATTGTATCGGCGTAGTAACGGCAATATTGTCATTGTGGACTGGAAGACAGGCAAGGAAGATGACTTCTCGGATCAGCTAATGCTGTACGCATCCTATGTGAGAGAGCACTACCGGGTTCCTTTGGAGCAGATTGAGCTGCGAGTGGAGTACCTGTTAACCGGGAAGCACCGAGAGTTTACCGCAACGGAAGAGGATATACAGAAGGTAGAAGAGAACGTAGGGCGTTACATCGAGGAGATGCGATCCTGCGTGGAGGATGAGTATTATAACCGCCCCAAGGACGTCACCTACTTCACAGCGATGCCATCGCACCGGTCCTGCCGGGATTGTAACTTCCGCGAAGTATGCAGTGAGCGAGCAGTCTGAAGCGCCAAAACCGGAGGAACCTAAAGGCCTTATACCAACCAACAAGCTATTCTATATGTGAAAAAAATCAAGAAGCGCGAGCCGGGTACATCATCTGCCCGACTCGCGCTTCTATTGCGTTCCACAGGCCTGGCGACTATGCGCCGGGTGGAACGATCAGTTCAAGATTACTGGACGGCGGCGGCATTCTCCAGCGCCTGACCCGCAGGAACATAGGCATGCCCGAGATCCCGGGCAACCGCCTCATACGTGATGTGTCCATTCAGCGCATTGACCGCGCTGCGAATGGACGAACTGCCGCGAATCGCGGCGGCTGCACCGTGGTTGGCCAGCTGCAGCGCATAAGGCATGGTGGCGTTGGTCAGCGCCACCGTAGATGTACGCGGCACAGCGCCTGGCATGTTCGCCACCGCGTAATGCACGACACCATGTTTCACATAGGTCGGTTCATCATGGGTTGTGATATGATCAATGGTCTCAACGATCCCACCTTGATCAATCGCCACATCCACAATGACCGAGCCCGGTGCCATCGTCTTAACCACTTGCTCGCTGACAAGTGTTGGCGCCTTGGCGCCCGGAATCAGCACCGCACAAATCAACAGATCTGCCGCCGCAACAGCTGTTGCAATGTTGGACGGGCTGGATACCAGCGTGTGGATCTGATTGCCAAAGATATCATCCAACTGGCGCAGACGATTCAGATTCAGATCAAGGATGGTTACATCCGCTCCAAGGCCAATGGCAATTTTGGCTGCATTTGTTCCCACCGTTCCACCACCGATAATGACCACTTTCCCCCGACTGACACCGGGTACACCGGACAACAGAATACCCTTCCCACCTTCGGTCTTCTCCAGTAACTGTGCTCCGATCTGGGAGGCCATGCGGCCTGCAACTTCACTCATAGGGGTTAGCAGGGGGAGGGCGCTGTTGACCTCCAACGTCTCATACGCAATAGCCGTTACCCGACTTTTAATAAGGGCTTTGGCAAGCTCCGGTTCCGCTGCGAGGTGTAGGTAGGTGAACAGAATCAGTCCCGGACGAAAATATCCATATTCACTGGCAAGTGGTTCTTTCACCTTGATGATCATATCGGCTTCGGTCCACACGGACTTGGCATCAATCCGAATCTCGGCGCCCGCAGTTTGATATTCATGATCCGTGAATCCACTGCCGATCCCGGCGCCTTGTTCAATCAGTACCTGGTGACCGGCTCTGATGAAATCAGCAGCCCCGGCTGGAGTCATTGCTACACGATTCTCATTATTCTTGATTTCTTTGGGAATTCCGATTCTCATCACCATGCACCTCGTCCATTTATTGGTTGTTAGCTTATACTACAAGTTTATGACTTGAATAATCGTTTTGCACCTTACTTGATGTCTAATTTTTAGGAATTGAACTCAACATATTGTCGAAAAAGACTGTTCAGGACATTTGTCCATGGACTATAATGTAAGAAAAAATAACACGAAGAGGGATAGCCATTGCGAAATGACCGTGTGTTTACGATCAAAGATATCCTTGCACGTCCGGTATTTGGCCGAGCACGACTAGCGGCAGGGAAGGATGGAGTGAACCGTCAGGTTGGCTGGGTTCATGTATTGGAGATTACGAATGTATCTCCATTCGTAAGCCCCCATGATCTTATTTTATCCACTGGACTGTGGCTTCAATCGGAAGAAGGGCGTGAAGAGTATCTGCTCCAGCTCATTGGCAGTGAGGCAGCGGGGTTATGTGTGGAGTTTGGTACCAGCATATACGGGATCCCGGAAGAACTGATTGAACTGGCGGACAGACACCAGTTTCCGCTGATCGTATTTGAGCAACCGGTCCGTTTTGTCGAGATTACACAGGATATTCACTCTCTGCTCATTAATCATCAACATCAACTGCTGAAAAGTCTCGAAGCATACTCCCGTCAGCTTCAGCAACGAACATTACAGAGTACGGATATGTCTGCTGTGCTGAATCTGCTACATGAGTATGCCGCCAAACCGGTGGTGTACATTTCGTCCATGGAGCCAGGCAGTTTTGTGCCCGAACTTCTTCCGGAGATGGAACAGGCCATCTATACCTGGTATGAGCAGGAGGTAGAACATCTGGATTTGAATGATTCGGATACCGAATTATGGTTCCACATAGACGAAGAGAAGGCTCTGTTGTGTCATCCGGTCGTCTGTTTTGGCCAGGTATTTTCGGCTGTAGGCATGATTGTACATCCCGCAGCTCCAGTAGAATATCTCAAGCTGTTGCTCGATTATACGGCGAAGGCGGCGGCAGCGCTCACGCTTCGTTCCCAGTTTCTTGAGGAGAAGATGGTCCGCAATCAGAATGAACTGATCCAGGATCTGATGAATGGCAACATCCATCAGGAGGAACAGGCTCAGACTCGAATGGGGCTTCGTTTGCTGGTGAAGGGGCAGTACTGGTTTGCAGGAGGGGTCATCGAGATTGAGCATCGATTGAAGGGTACAGGCCGGGAGCGAATGGAAGCGAATCATCAGGATGTTCTTGTCCTGCTGCGTTCCCTGCTCAAGAAGAATAATCTGCCTAGCTTGATTATGCTGAAGAACAACCTGGTATATCTGTGCTGTGCGAAGGAAGCGGTAACGGCCGCTGCACGTCATCAACTGCTGCGATTACTGGAAGGGATTGCCCAGGATGTAAAACGGTTTGCCAATCGTAACTTGAAACAGGTTATGATTCATGTGGGATTTGGCAAGTTACGCAACCGTTTGACCAGCCTGCCGGAGAGCCTTCAGGAGGCCTACCAGGTGATCGAAGTTTCGAGATCGGTAGATTCGATGGAACATGTTCACTTTTACGAACGTATGGGTATATATCAAATGTTAAAGGCGTTACCCCAATCCTTCCTGCAACCCTTTGTCCAGGATCACCTGGGTATGTTGATTGAACATGACAAAACGCATCACCTGCGATTGGTAGAGACGTTAGATGCTTACCTGCAGAACTTTGGTTCCAAGCGGGATGCGGCCGCCCAGTTATTTATTCATCGGCAAACGTTGTACAACAGACTGGAGAAGCTGGAAGAACTGATGGGTCCAGGTTACATGGATCAAGGGAGAAGAATCTGTCTGGAGATGGCGCTGCTGGCGCACGCGATGATTGAGAATGGACAGTGGCAATCCTCTTGATGAGGTGAAAGGGATGCAGGACAGACTGTGCATCGATCTTACACTACCTTGAGCACAGTCTAGCAGTTTTTACTAATTCGCCGGGTATGTCGTAATGAAGCAGGCAGGCGTTGCAGAGTGGAAGTGGAGCGTCGGCCCCGAAAAAGCTTCGTTTGACCGGAGGAAGGTGCCAGTGATAATGAAGAAGGAGCAGCCAGCCGATACGGGGGTGACGACCGGTCGGGACGTCCTTCCTGTTCTGCTTCATTATCCTCCATTGAAATGCCACTTTGGTGCAGCCATTCATTAAGTCGTTTGGGATTGATTCCAAGTTGTCCGCTCAGATTACAGATATCGAGGTTTATTCTCACACAAATCCGCCTTTCCTGGAATATCGGGCTGGTAGTAGGGAATGAAAGGGAAGCATGAATTCGAGATCAGTAAATGCTCATATGCATGTTGGCTGTGCTTGATCGGCGGAATGATTCATTACGTTGAGAAGAAGCGTGGAGGCGTCTATATACCGTGTTAAACGTTTCCATGTCCGCTGTTTTGAATATTTCCTATAAATTGGCTTTTAACAAGATTCTATCACTTCACATGCAATTGCGCGTCTCAATATAGTCTCAATTTTGTGAGAAAAAAAAGTATATTAAAAGTACCAGTATCTAGTACGGAGGACATATATGGGAAACAGTACTGAGGCTCAATACGACAAATATGTTGAGGATGGCAAACGTTTCATTGGTCGAACCAAAGAACTGACGACACTGGAGCGGTGGTTCAATCATCCGGAAGCCCCATTAACCATATTTTCAATTACGGGCATGGGAGGCATTGGTAAATCTTCCTTGCTTTCAGAGATGTTATCTGTCTCTCGGGATCGAGGTGCGACGGCAATCTGGATGGATGGTCGATCATGTGGGGCGACTCCTTCCGTTTTTATGGATTATTTGTCCTCGACATTAGGCTTGGAAACAATGGATAGTGAAGGATACCCGCGACCACTCAGCTTGCTGAAAGACACTTCGGTTGATAAACGATTGGTCCTGGCCGTGGATAATTATGAAGAACTCGCACTGCTGGAAAGTTGGTTCATGGAAGTCTTTATATCCAAACTTCCGTTAAGAGGGATACTTGTCATTCTTGCATCACGCCCGGAACTGGCATCCACCTGGCGGACACATCCCCGATTACATCAGAGGTTTATACAGATGCGGCTTCAACATTTCACAATTGATGAGATTACGGAATATATCACGGTGGCAGGCTTTCTGAATCAGGGGATGGCAGGTACCATTACGAGAATGACCGATGGACATCCGCTGGGACTGGCCCTGGCTGTAGAAGCTGCGGATCAGAGGAGGAATCTTCCGCAGTCGGAATGGGCTGAACTGTCACATATGATCAGTGCTCGATTATTATTGGAGCTTACGACACCCCGTCTGCATCCCGTAGTGGAGGTACTGACACTGCTTGAGACAGCCAATCAGGAATTATTATCATCCGTATTGGATATGAACGTGACAAAAGAAGAGTATCATATGCTGAGACAGATGTCGTTTATCCGTTCCGGCCCGGATGGTCTTGCCCTGCATGATATGGCCAGGGTGCATCTGTTGCGGGATTTCCGTCAACGTGAGCCACATCGGTTGCAGAGCATGCGTATCAAAATTGCGAAGTTACTGAAACAGCTGCATGAACAGGCAGGGTGCCATGAGCGTCGGCAAATAGCCCGTAAAATGCTGTTGCTCTGTCAGGAATCGATGCTTCAACACCGTAAATACGCGGATGTGTCTCGTGATTCCTTGTTCTCACCTCTTGAACCGATGAGAAGCGAGGACCTGCCAGTTCTACAGAGTTTGTTACAGCAATGGTGCGATTACAGCGTGGAACCATGGCAGGCATTATCCTATGGCCCCTTCCTGGATGAACTGGCACAACGTTATCCCGAAGGGATCGTATTGATGCGTGACAAGCTCGGCGAGACGATCGCCATGTTTATCACAGTACTTGTACATAGGGATAGCAGTGAGCTGCTCCTGAAATATTTTCCGAATGAGATACATGAATGCTTCACACCACAGGAGCTTGAGAGTGATCCGGATCAGAGTGATACGCACTTTGCTTTGCTGGCTGCGGCAAGAGATGATGTGCCGGGTTATACACGAGAAGAACTGGTAGGATACATGGCACTAGACCGACTGTCTCTGCTGGGTGATGGTGCGCGAGCCATGCTCGTTGCAACGAACCCTCACCTGAAACTATTTTTGCAAAGTATTGGATTCCGGATGCGAAGAACCCGCACTCGTGTCTGTGACAGATATGAAGACCAAGCGGACGTACTTGATTTGGATTTGCGTAGTGGACAATTCGGAGAGTGGGTCATGTCTCTGCTTGATCCGGAATCAACAGAGCATCGGATACAGCCGGAAACAACGGAATTGGATGGTGTAATTTGGACTGAACAGGATGTTCGCAAGATGTTGGGGGATCTTCGTTCCCCGGGAGAATTGCATGAATATGCTGGCAGGGTTAGAGGAGTAAAGGATGGAATCCAGTTACAGCTGTATGTCATGGATCTGTTGGAAGGCAGAGTACATGGCCTTTCTCCACAGGATCAGATGCTGTTATACGCGGCCTACTGGACGCATGCTGGCAATCCAACTGCCGCAGCCCAGACGTGTTCCATGAGTCGGGCGACATTCTATCGCCATATCAGAACAGCGCTGACTCGCTTGGCGCGGATTTTGTAGGGTTCTATTCATTCATATACTGATAATAAAGACAAGAAGAGGCTGGTCATAGACCAAGCCTCTTCATGCGATTATAGAGCGTTGCCCTGGAGATGCCAAGTTGCTTGGCGAGTGTTCGTTTGTTGCCACCTGCTGCTTTCAGATATTGAATTAGAAGTTGGGCCTCATGGTTGTCCAATTTTTGCTGGTAGGTAACACCGGAGACAAGTACGGAATCATCGGAGTGATCTAATTCGTCCACATTTGCAACCGCTCGAGGTTCTTTTTCTGCTCTTGCTCCCACCGAATCCTGACGTTGCTGATTTTCGCTCTTGGCATGTGAATGAAATCCAGATGTCAGTTGAACTTCGGACTGTTCTTGCATCGTGAGGGAAGTGAGGGTATCAGGCAGATATTCCTGCTTCACCTCACCATCTGTCGTCAGAATGGTCAGGCGTTCGATCACATTTCGTAATTCACGTACATTGCCTGGCCAATCATATTGGAACAGCAACTTGAACACTTCAGGTGGAACCAACTCAATATGACGGTTATAGAGCAATGAGAATTCTTGAAGGAACGTCTGGGTTAATTCATATATATCTTCCTTGCGCATACGCAGAGGAGGGATGACAAGGTTAATGACATTCAGTCGATAGTAGAGATCTTCTCGGAATTGATTGCGGGCAATCATACGCTGTAGATTCTGGTTGGTCGCAGCGATAATCCGGCAGTCGGCCTGTTTCACTCGTGTTCCCCCCACAGGAAAGTAACTCTTCTCCTGCAACACCCGAAGCAGCTTCACTTGCAATTCCAATGGCATCTCACCGATCTCATCCAGAAAAAGAGTACCCCCTTCGGCAAGCTCAATCTTGCCCTTTTTTCCTTTGGGATCCGCTCCGGAAAATGCACCTTTCTCGTAGCCGAATAATTCACTTTCAAACAATGAAGCAGGGATTGCCCCGCAGTTAATAGCGATGAACGGTGCAGTCTGCAATTCACGGAGATCATGAATGGCTTTGGCGAATAACTCCTTGCCTGTGCCGCTCTCCCCGAGAATAAGTACGGTTGCTGAGGTGGTACTGATCTTGCGAATGGTCTCCATGCACTGCTTGATGACCGGGCTGCTGCCCTTGATTCTGGCAAATGGATCTAATTCGGGACGTAGCCGAGCAACGGCTTTCTCCAGATGCTGGACTTTGGAGGTCATATGTAATAGTTCCTGATGTAGTCGGATTTCAGTTGTTATATCCACTTCGGCAGCAACTGCACCCACAATATGTCCATCCAGTTGGACCGGACGAGCATTAATCAGGGCGAAGAGGTCGGGCCGTGGCTGATGCTGTTTGCGATAGACCGTTTCGCCGGTATACAACGTCTTGAGAGATTGTAACCGATCTGGAGGGAAAAAGTCCGCTGCGGGTTGTCCAATGATGTCTTTTTTGCTGATCGAAAAAACATGCTCCGCGCCAGTTGTCCAGTAGGCCACTTTGGCATCTTCATTAATTAATGTCAGAGCTGAACCCGCTGTCTCCAGTGTGGTCTCAAAATAAGCTTCTATCAGGCGATGCGCATGCATCATGGCATGCAAAACATCGGATACGGCGATATATCCCAATAGGGGTCCATCATCCTGAATGAATAAATAAGAAGATGTGTCGAATAAGCAGAAGGCATCTACCAACGATGTTGAGGACGGAATGGTAAGTGTGGAGAGGTCTGTATCCAGAACATCCATATCCGTACGCAGTAAAGACATTAAATCTGGAAGTAAATGTTTCATCGATATCACCTCAGTTAGGGCATAACTTTCAGAACTGTACCTATTATAAGGAACTCTTATGATTTGAGTAGATGGAAATATTTGAGTGAGATAGTTAACCATATTATAGCTTTCAAAGTGAAATGTGTATAGATTTTTTGACATGAATCATACATAAGACAATCGGAAATAGTGGTTAATTTTGTTTTTGTAATGCTGAACTACGCGGTGTTTTCATCGTGGCAGGTGTACAGGCGAACCAATTCACCCTTTATCAAAACGGAGCCCATTCATTACGGAATCACTCACTGCATCGGCAGTTGATCTGCAGACCCTAGCAGGCGGAATACAGATCAATGCGAATGCCTCTATCCTAATGCTACAATTAGGTTAACTTTTGAATAATAAATGGGTGTGTACAGAAAATTAGACATTTAAAATTGTGGTTCTCTCTCTTTTAATTAGTGGCTGACAGTCTTCGGACGTAAATCATGGGAAGTTCTTAACTTTTCCTTATCTCATGTATGACTTGGTTACAGCCTTGGTTTAAATGTATCTTGATGCTCTCTCAGGAATGCATCGAGCGAGCGCGGCACTCTGCCAAGCAAGCGTTGAACGGTATCCGTCGGCTTCTCTGGCACAACGGTAGACATCGTCTGAATTTCCACAACGTGGTCTGCAAGCCATGGAGGCATCTGTCCATGTTCGATCAGATCCGTTCGAAGCTCCTCGGGTTTGAGGTTGAGGAATCCGATCGGTCGATTGAACAGGTTGGACATTTTATCTGCAATCTGTGCATAAGTGAATGCTTCGGAACCCGTCAGCGTATAGATGCGGTTCGCTGGTTTGGCTCTAGTCAGCACTTCTGTGGCAATATCTGCGATGTCTCGGCAATCAATGAAGTTGCATGGGGAATCTCCAATGCAGCCGAAGAATACATCTTGGGTTGTAATGGTTGGTGCGAGTCGGAGCAGATTTTGCATAAAAGCATAGGGCCGCAGCATCGTATATGTCATCCCGGATTTCACTAGAGCTTGCTCGATTTGTTCATGCCAGCCTGCTACAGCTACTGGTGAACGTTCGTCATATGCTGGGCTGGATATTTTGACGACATGCTCCACTCCTTCTTGCACAGCCATCTGAATAATGGATGTCTCTAGTTCCACTTGTTTAGGGTCGTTGGATAATGCTAGAAATAGTTGACTGGTACCCGCCAAAGCTCTGCGCATCGATTCGGAATCATTTGCATCGGCAGCACAGGTTTCAATCCCGGACAATGCCAAGTCCGCCATTTGTTGACGAAGCTTATCCGGCTTTCTACTTACTGCCCGTACGGGAATACCTCTTTCCAGCAAACGTCTCAAAAGTGCATTTCCAATCATGCCTGTTGCTCCAATAATAGTAATCATGTTTCAATCTCTCCTTATAATGAACTTGTTTATTTGGTAATGTAAGTTCGCCAGCGCCATGACATGATCGTACAAGCTATTGCACCGGACAATGGAAAATCGAACCCAATATGATCCAACCAAGCCCATGAAGAACTCGGGTTTACGATCTGCAATACATTAGAAATCCCCCATGCCGCCACAAAGCCAAACCCCGCGCCTGCAAGTGCCAAGCAGCCTACCACAATGACTCGGGGTGCTTTCGTCACCCACCGTGTGCGGTTCTCACGGTTGCGAAGCCAGAGTCCGGCACATAGAGCCATAAGCAGAGACGCCCCTCCAATCGTTGTTAAAGCTCGTAACTGAAGGACTTTATCAGCGGTGACGATTCCCCCGATGCTTGCCATGATGGCAGGAGACAAGTAGGCCGGGATTAATTCACGCCACAGCACAAAGGTTTTTTGGGGAGGTTTAGCGGCTCGTTTTGGATAAGCATCCTCGGAATGAACGGGGTCATTAAGGTTAACCATATCACTACTCCTTTTTTTGTATAGAAATCACTAATTTGCTTTCATCTATATATAATTAGGGACCTAACTATATGGGATGAAAATGGGCTAGTTGAACTAGCCCGGTTCCCTTTCTTCGTTATGCTCCTAGGATTTTGGTTCGAAGAAGTCACGTGACTCATCTGTAAGTGCAGCAATACCTTGTGTAACACGCCCCAGCAGGTTGAGAAACACACTCCTTTCCTCGATCGTAAGTAATCCGACCATCGCTTCCAGTCTGGCAAAATGTTCCGCAGCCATATCCGTTAGCTTCTTTGCACCTTTGGCGGTCAAAATGACTGACTTCTGACGACCATCAACGGAACTCGTCCGACGAGCAACCAGTCCGTCTCGTTCTAAAATCTCGATTAGACCAGTTACAGTAGCACGGGTTACACCCAGATTTTCCGCCAGTTGGGAGGGCAGTTCTTCCCCTTCGTGATCTTCAAGATCTGCCAACAGACGATATCGACCTGTAGATAAACCGAATCTGGAGAAATGGATTTCCGCAGCATGCCCAAGTTTGGCTCCTGCTACCATCAGTCTGGATGCGACAAGCACGGCTTGTGCATCCACGTCTAATTGATAGCGATCAACCTGACGCTTCGTTTGTACTAACGAAGGGATGAGGTACATATCAGTTGTTGATTTGTTTTGATTGTCCATAAATATAGTATGGTACCTAACTATATAGTTGTCAACTTTTGTTTAGACCATTCTATCCAGAAGCCAGGGATATATGAAGAAGCTTTATTTTGTTGATTTGGTCGATTTTCAGAATTTGGAGCCATTTTACGGAATAACGTTAATGAGGTTCCTAGGTTGGATGCTCTGGTAAAGTGTTCGTACTGAAAAAACCATGTGCCCAGAAAAAAAGAGGCAACATGGTTTTCTTTTGTCTTTTTTTATATATTGATCCAGCTGGAGAATAATTATCGGAACATATTCTTAACGACCATCCAGAGATTAGCCGGTTTTTCGGCCAAACGGCGGGTATAGTACGGATACCACATGGTGCCGTAAGGTACGTAACAGCGAATGCGATAACCTTCTTTGGCGAGACGTTCCTGTTCGCTCATACGCAGACCATATAACATCTGGAATTCAAAGGCATCCGGCGAGATTCCCCGATCCTTGGCGTATTGTTTCGTCCAGTTAATGATGTGATCATCATGCGAGGCAACCGCAGTGTATACACCCTGATCGAGGTGATTACGAATCATCGTTTTGAATTGATGAATGACTTCAGAAGTATTCTGATAGGCGACTGATCCGGGTTCTTTGTAAGCACCTTTAACCAGTCGAAGCCGGATGCCTTCCCGAATCATATCACGCGTATCTTCTTCGGTGCGATGCAGGTAGGCTTGTAAGACTGTGCCCGTATTGTGCAGTCCTTCCGAGTGCAGTCTTCGAACAATATCCAGCGTTGCTTGAGTAAATGGACTATCCTCCATATCAATTCGGACAAATAGATCATGCAATTTGGCTTGTGCGGCAACGGCCCGGATATTTCGATAGCCCTCTTCCGGGTCCAGTGCGAGGCCCATCTGGGTTGGTTTCAGCGAGACGTTGGAGTCTACGCCTTCACGTGCAATGCCTTCTACCAGTCGTACATACTCATCCCTGTACAATGCCGCTTCGCTCAGGCGGGTGATGCCTTCGCCAAGATGATCGAGCGTAGCCATAATGCCTTTATTATTGAGTATGCGGATCTCTTCGAGAGCTTCTTCCAAGGTGTTTCCTGCAATAAATTTGCCTGCCAGCTTCTTACCATATCTAATGGACAGGTTCTCTACAGCTTTGTTGCCTGCCACGGTTAATAAGGTTTTGCGATATATTTCCGTTCCCACACTCATTTTCGTCTCCTCCTTCAGCATTGTGCATCCTTAATTCAAGCAAGAAACGTGCCAGATTTGGTGATGGTCTACTATTTTTCATGGAGATTTTAACTTTATAAAAAGGAATCAAAAAATCTGGGGATAACAGCGATTGGAAGGTTGTTCTGTCATCGGAGTGGGCAGTGTGAACTTTCTTTAGTTAAATTTAATAAGAAAAATATTTCAGTTCCAACCGGAGTTGGCACGGATTTTGCTACATATATTTGGTGATGAGTAACATGCAAAATAATTCAGGCGAGCAGCCAGCGAATCCCACATCCTGAAGGAGGAATCATTGATGAATATCCCTTTTGTTAACGAACCATTCACACCCTTTGCGGTCCAGGCGAACCAGGAAGCATTTGAAGACGCACTTCGTCAGGTAGAAGCTGAACTTGGGCAGGAATACCCGATTATTATTGGTGGGCAAAAAATAACAAGCAGCCGCACGTTAACGTCCGTGAACCCCGCGGCCAAGAATCAAGTTGTCGGAACGATCCATCAGGCAGATCAGGAATTGGCCGAAAAGGCCATTCAGACAGCAGCGGAGACATTCCACACTTGGAAATATACCGATCCGAATGAACGGGCTCGTTATCTGTACAAAGCAGCTGCCATTATGCGCCGTCGCAAGCATGAATTCTCCGCATGGATGGTCTATGAAGCCGGCAAGACCTGGCCTGAAGCCGATGCGGATACAGCGGAAGCCATTGATTTTATGGAATTCTATGCACGGGATATGCAGCGACTGAGTGAACCCCAGCCCCTCGTGCGGATTGCAGGGGAAGATAATGAACTGAGTTATATACCGCTGGGTGTTGGCATTGTTATTCCACCTTGGAATTTCCCGCTGGCGATTATGGCAGGCATGACCTCTGCTGCACTGGTCTCCGGCAACACGGTGGTGTTAAAGCCAGCAAGTACAACTCCTGTGATTGCGGCGAAGTTTATGGAACTGCTCGCAGAAGTGGGCTTGCCGGATGGCGTCGTCAACTTTTTACCAGGGCCAGGTAGTGAAGTTGGTGATTATCTCGTGGATCATCCGCTTACCCGGTTTATCAGTTTCACCGGTTCCAGAGATGTAGGGCTGAGAATTAATGAACGTGCAGCACGTACAGCTCCAGGTCAGAAGTGGATCAAACGGGTTATTGCAGAGATGGGCGGCAAGGATTCCATCGTAGTAGACAGTGACAGTGATCTGGAACTCGCGGCAGAGTCCATTACCGCTTCGGCATTTGGTTTCTCTGGACAGAAATGTTCGGCGTGTTCCCGTGCCATTATTCATAAGGATGTATATGATGAAGTATTGCAAAAAGTGATTGAACGGACACAGAAACTGACGATGGGTAGTCCGCTTGAAGTGGGCAGTCAGGTTGGGCCGGTTATCGATGACAAGGCCTATGCAAAGATCACGGAATATATTGAAATCGGTAAGGGTGAGGGGCGTCTTGTGCACGGTGGCGGCACAGGGAATGTTGAAGGTTATTTCATTGAACCAACCATAATTGCCGATGTGGACCCGAAAGCCCGAATTGCTCAAGATGAGATTTTTGGACCTGTGCTTGCGTTCATCAAAGCAGAATCTTTCCAGGATGCTTTGGATATCGCCAATAATACAGACTATGGTCTGACCGGCGCGGTGATCTCACGTAATCGTGAACATCTGGAACAGGCAAGACGCGAGTACTTTGCGGGTAATCTATATTTCAACCGGAAATGTACCGGAGCACTGGTGGGCACGCATCCATTTGGTGGATTTAACATGTCAGGCACGGATTCCAAGGCAGGTGGAAGAGACTATCTACTGCTGTTTACACAGGCGAAGCTGGTATCGGAGAAATACTAAACAGATTATCCATGATCCGACTGAAATCTGCTTACAATCGTTTGAATAGTATGCTATTATCCCTGCAAATCCTTTTGTTCGTATAAGAAACACAGATGCTTATTGCCGAAGGCATAAGGAGGGTAACGGATGTTAGGTGTTCAGTTGGTACAGGAACAACGTATTCGGCTGTCCATCACGCCGAAGATGAAACAATCCTTTCATTTGCTAACGATGTCCGGACAGGATCTGACTCGTTACTTACTGGATGCGGCGGAAGAAAATCCAGTTCTTGAACTGGAAGAACAAGCTGCGCCCCTCGCCCGGATTCCACGGCGAATGGACCAGCGCAGGTATGATTCCTACGATCCGCTGCTTCAGGTCAGAGGTGCAGAACCTACACTGGAAAAGTTGCTGATTGCCCAAATTCGAGTGATGACACTTCCAGTCGAAATGGAAAATATGGCAGTATATTTGGCAGGGTGCGTTAATGATGATGGTTATCTGACAGTTGAACTGGCAGAGGTGCAAGCAGCAATTGAGCAACCGATGAGCAAAATTGCAGCGGGACTGGAGGTTCTCCAATCACTGGACCCTGCTGGTGTAGGGGCCCGGAATTTGCAGGAATGTCTGTTGCTCCAGATTAGACGTGATTCATCGGCTGCGCTGTATGCGGAGCGGATGGTGGAAGCGGGATTGGAAGCACTGGTTCCTTTTCACCCAGGTAAAACAGGGAGTCGATTAGGCATGACTTCACGGGAAGCTCAGACTGCCTATGACTATATTACACGTCTTGACCCCAAGCCCTGTCGATCCATCGGATGTACAGAACGACCACATTACATTATTCCAGATGCCATCGTAGGGTTGCGTAACGGTGAGGCCCATTTTAGCCTGCATGTGGCAGGTAACCCTCGTGTATCGATGAATGAAGCGTGCATCCGCTGGATCAGGGAAGAGGCTCCGGACACAATCTGGTCTACCCGCGTGGTAGAGGCGAGGGCGATCATTCGGAGTGTACACTTGCGGCGCAGGACTTTAGTGCGTGTGCTGGCGGCAGTGATGGAAGAGCAGAAGCACTTTTTGGTCAAAGGCCCATCCACGCTAAAACCACTTAATCTGGCTGTTATTGCAGAGAAGATTGGCATGCATGAATCAACGGTAAGTCGTGCGGTGAACGGTAAATACATTGAGACCCCGCACGGTGTATATGAACTCAGGGCTTTTTTTGCCTCGGGAATCCGTACAACGTCAGGGGATAAAACATCAGCATCAGCGGTGAAACGTAGATTAAAAGAAATCATTCGCACGGAACAGGCTCAGCGTCCATACTCGGATAGTCATTTAGCCACACTGCTCGCCGAGGAGGGGATTGTCATCTCCCGCAGAACGGTTGCCAAGTACAGGGAGGAACTTCAGATTCTGCCTTCCCTTGAGCGTAAACGGTGGGCTTAATCGAATAGCTGGCGTCTTATCTTCTCTGAATAAAAGAACCCCCGCAAACCGGATGAACGGTCTGCGGGGGTTCTTGGTAATTATTCGTGTTTGGGTTGCTGCATCAGTTTTCCTGATTACCTACATACGTTCCATATTACGCAGGAAGTGTTCTCCGGCAATCCCTGGTGTAGTCATCTGTTCCGGATGAAGAATCTCTTCCAGTTCTTCCGGTGTCAGCAGTCCGCGTTCCAGAATGATTTCTTGCAAGGTAAGTCCAGTTTTGAGCGCTTCCTTCACAATGGAAGCCGCCACATTATAACCTAAGTGTGGGTTTAACGCCGTAACCACACTGAAACTTTGTTTCATGATTAATTCGCAGCGCTCTCGGTTAGCTTCCATCTCTTCAACCGCATAACGTGTGAAAACATCGATACCGTTATTCATAATTTTCAGGGATTGCAGCAAGTTGAACGCAATAACTGGGCCCATGACATTCAGCTCGAATTGACCGGCTTCACACGCCATACAGATCGTATGGTCGTTCCCCATCACCTGGAAGGATACCTGGTTAATGACTTCCGCCATAACCGGGTTGACTTTGCCTGGCATAATGGACGAACCTGGCTGACGCGGTGGCAAGAGCAATTCATTGAATCCTGCACGCGGACCTGAAGCCATCAAGCGAATATCATTACAGATTTTGGAAAGGCTAACCGCACATACCTTCAGCGCCGCTGAAAGTTCCAGATAGGCATCTGTGTTCTGCGTTGCATCCACGAGATCCTCAGCTGTTTGTAGTGGTAGTCCGGTAACATCAGACAGGTGCTCTGTAACCTTGACGATATATTCGGGTTTGGCATTGAGTCCTGTACCTACCGCAGTTGCACCCATGTTAATGGTAAGCAAGCGGCGATTGGCGAATTCAAGACGCTCAATATCCCGTCCGATTACACGGGCATAAGCTCCGAATTCTTGTCCAAGGCGAATAGGTACGGCATCCTGAAGATGGGTACGGCCAACCTTGACCACATCGTTGAATTCCACTTCTTTTTTACGGAACGCATCCTGTAGTCTCTTCATGGTAGCGAGTAACGTCTCCGACAGTTGGTACGCCGCAATGCGCAATGCTGTAGGTACCACGTCATTGGTGGACTGGGACATGTTCACATGATTATTGGGATTGCAATGGAAGTAGTCTCCCTTGCTTTTGGTTAACAGTTCCAGTCCGCGGTTGGCTAAAATTTCGTTCATATTCATATTCATGGAGGTGCCTGCACCGCCCTGAATGGAGTCTACAATAAAATGATCCATATGATGGCCTTTCATCATTTCTTCAGCGGCCATAACAATCACATCGCCAATCTTGCTCGGCAGCATCTTCAACTCCATGTTGGTAATGGCTGCCGCCTTCTTCACCGCAGCCAGAGCCGTGATCAGCTCCCGGTGTACCGGAACGCCGGTAATCGGGAAGTTTTCCACGGCCCGGACCGTCTGAATTCCGTAATAAGCATAAGCCGGGATTTCTTTTTCACCGATAAAATCTTTCTCCGTCCGTGTGGACATAGTAGACATCTCGTTCGCCTCCAGTGGCATCAATAAAAATAGTTCGGCTTCAGCATTGCTGAAGCGCACTCAGTATATCATTTAAGCAAAATGGATGCCAATCTAAATCATTTGGCCTCTTGTGCCGATAATAAATAAAATTAGGGATATTAAATGGAATATTATTCAATTTTCAAGAAAGGGGGGGAGTGTCCAAGCTTGTCTTATACATTATGCGCTTTATGGTAGAGAAGTCATGCATGAACGGCAAGTATGGGGGGAATAGAACGTTTTCAGTGATGTATATCACATGATATTTGGTACTTGATTGGTAAAATAGGAAAAAAGGACTACGGGGTGTGCACATGAAATGGACTTTAGGAGCAAAGACTGTCGCAGGTTTGGTACTGATTTCGATTATTACCTACGGAACTAGCGGCTTTTTTATATTTTTTGTCAAAGACTGGATTACATTAGATATTCCGAATTGGGTATACATATCGATCATTTTAATCATGGGAGTATGCTGGAACGGGATTCTGGGATGGTTTGCATCACGCTGGCTGACTCGTCCAATCGTTCATCTGTCCCGGGCTGCACAGCAGGTTTCAGCGGGGGATCTGACAACCGAAATTCCGCAGCGACGCACGCAGGATGAACTTACCGTATTATATGATGCTTTTCGCGCAATGGTATCTAACCTTCGAAGCATTGTAAATGATATTGCAGACAGTACAAGAACGACTTCACAGAACGCACAGTCTCTGAGTGAAGCGATTACCCAGGCCGCTGAACAGATCGAAATGATGTCGGATGCGGTAGATCATATTGCGGTAGGCGTAGAAGAGCAGAAGGTCACTTCCCATCAATCTCTGATTACGGCGGATGAGATGCTGAACGATTTCCAGCGTATGCATAGTCAGTCCATGGACATGACAGAGATGTCGGGTCAGATGGAACGATCTGTGGATCATACAAAACAGACTTTCTCATCGTTGATGAAAGGGATGGACGAGCTGGCCGAGTCGCACAATCGTTCCCGCGATATTATGTTGTTGCTGGAGAAGGAAGCCTCCGATATCGAAGTAATTACCCAGTCTGTCAAAAACATCGCAGAGGAAACAGGGTTACTTGCCCTGAATGCTTCCATTGAGGCTGCACGAGCTGGCGAAGAAGGTTCTGGTTTTGCAGTCGTGGCGCAGCAGATCCGCAAGCTGGCAGACGAAAGTAAGGAATCGGTACACCGTATTAATGAGCTGATTAGTCGTGTGCAGCAGCGGATCAGGGAGACAGCCCAACTGTCTCATGAGCAGCATGGTCTCGTGGTTAATGAATCGGAGCGGACCGTCTCTGTGGATCAGACGTTGCATGAACTGACAGGAACAGTGGAAGTATTTATGAAGGGTGCGCATGATATCGGTTCCAAGATTGCAGAACAGACCGGTCGCGTGGAGCAAACGCACGGTCATGTGAAGAAGATCCAGGGGAAAGCCGGATCGTTCTCGGATGAGGCGAGACGAATTATGGATGCCGCACACGAAGAGACAGCCATCATGGAGGAGATTTCATCCTCGGCTGAAGAACTGAGACAATTAACCGATCGGTTATTGGACAAAACCAAAGCATTCCGGATGCAGCCTTAAGCTGTGTTCGGAATTTTTTTTGTTTTTGGAGAACAGTTTTGGCATGATAATTTGCTTATTCTGGTTAAAGCCGAACGTTCTTTCGTGAAAACGAAAATTTGTAAAGATTATTTTATGAAAGATTAACAAATTCGCAACTTGCAGGCGATAAATGAAGATATAATAGGATTATCACAACAGATAAAGGAGCCCAGTATATTGAAAACTTGGACAGGTATCCTGCTGATGATTATTTTGGCGGTAGCTACGATTAGTACAACTTCGGCTGCCAGAACCATGAATGAATCGCAAAAACAGCTTAACATAGATGATCAATCCAGCCAGACCGAAACGGTCGAGGCTTCCAATATAGATAAACTGCATGACACAGCGAAGACAACACAGGAATCCATTCCCGTGAAAGAGGAATACGTTTCGGTAGCTCCAGAGAATGAGAACGTCAGATTATACCCTATGAAAGTTGAGGGTTCAGGATATATATACAACGGAATGATTTTGGAAGTGGACGGCAAAGTGCAAGAATTTAGTGATTGGCAGGGAGAAGGCGGGTCTTACAAACCCGAAGTGCACGAGCTGGATCTGAATGGAGACGGCCAGAAAGAAATTATTGTTTTGTACACAGAAGGTCATGGAACAGGTATTTATTTGGGACAAGCACGTATCATTAATCCGGTAACGCTGGAAGAGATGAAGATGCAATCTCTGGATGAGATTGCGAAACAGCATGTGAAGTCAAAAGTTACGGTTAGATCAGACCGTGTGGATGTTGATGTCGCCGTTGATGGTGTTCAAGCAGAGCCTTTACGGATCGAGGAAGATACGAGTGACGGCGTGTATAACAAAGAGTTGGGATTCGGTGGAGTAACCTATTACAGTGTGGAGGATGGCCAACTTGTCGTATCAGCAGCAGGATCTTACGGTGCGGCTTTGTATGCGGGTGATCTGACATTCACTTATGAGTATCAAGATGGCGAGTGGAAGGCCGTAGATTTGAAGTACAGCATGGAAGTGTATGAAGAAGAATATTATGAATCTTTTGATTGATATCATCATGGTGATATCGTAGTGCAGCAGGATTTTGGAAGTTCTCGAATGTGAAATGTAGTGAGCATCTGAACAGAATATCTCCTTATCTGCGTTTGCAGACAGTGGGAAACAGGGCGAGGCTGAAAAAAATCGGGACATACAGCCTCGTTTTGTGCTGCCCACAGATAGGAACTATGTCCTAAAAATGCAGTAAACAATTGACATTATCACTTTAGTCGTTTAAATGTATAAAGGACAAATCATTTTACGTTCAGGAGGGATTTTGATGAAGAAAAAGGTTGTTCTGGGTTTGATGGTAGGCACATTAACGCTTGGGATCGGTACTGGTGCGCTCGCAGCAACAGGGTTGGAGCAGATCAAAGCCTATCTAAACAGCAAAATTACGTTGAAACTGAATGGCGAGACCGTGACAGCGAAGGATGCTAACGGTAAGACCGTATTGCCGATCACGTATAACGGAACAACGTATTTGCCAGTTCGTGCGGTTGGAACACTGCTTGGAACTGAAATCAATTATGACAGTGCAACTTCATCCGTCCTGATTGGCGGAACGAATGGATCTGCACCCGTAACCAACGGAAAAGTAACGCTGAGTGCACTTGGAACATCCGTACTGGGATCTACCGCTTGGCACACCAAAGATCCTAAGGATACCACATATAAAGGCAAGGATTACAAGGATGTTTATCTGCATAATGATCCTACGAAACAGGGGGATGATATTCAGATTAATACGGGTAAAAAGTATTCTTCTCTGCACTTGGAAATTGCCGCGCTGAAAGGGAATCAGGAGATTCATATCTATGATCAGGATCTCGCGACACTCAAAAAGTTCAATATCACTCCAGAAAGCGGTATGATGAGTCTAGATGTGGATGTTAAAGGTACAGATGCTGTCTATGTCGAGATTGTATCTGAAGATCCAGGTTCATCGCTGTTTGTGCCTCTTACCACATCTTACTTGGTTAAATAAAATAGACGTAATAAAAAAACGATTATCAACAATGAGGTAGCTGGATCAAGTCCAGAATACACATGGTGATAATCGTTTTTGGGTTTAACGAATGACGGTATCCAGCGGTTTGAGATTGGCTTCAATCTCGGCGCGGCGACCTTCGAGGAATGGAGGCAAAGCAAGCGATTCTCCCAGATGCTCCATTTCTTCATCTGTATCAAATCCCGGACCATCGGTTGCAAGTTCGAACAGAATACCGTTTGCTTCACGGAAATACAGGGAGCGGAAGTAGAAGCGATCTACAAAACCGGAGTTAGGGAATTGGAAGTTACGAACCCGTTCCACCCATTGTTTCAGTTCTTCTTCGTTATCCACACGGAACGCAACATGGTGTACGCTGCCACGTCCAGGACGCTCTTGGGCAAGGTCATTCCGTTCCTCAACATGCACCTCGGAGCCGCTACCACCTTCGCCGGATTCAAAAACGAGTACATCAGGTTGACCTGGAGTAAAGGCAGGGTAACTTCCTTTCGCTCTGAAACCGAGCAGTTCGGTAAGAACCGGAGCGGTAAGGGAAGCATCTTTTACCGTAAGATGGATAGGGCCAAGGCCAACAATGCCATACTCGGCAGGCACAGGGCTTTGATCCCATGGTTTACCACCAGCGACACCTGTATTGTTTTCATCCGAGACCAGAATCAGACGTTGTCCTTCAAAGTCTGTGAATGAGAGCGTCGCACGACCACCCCGTTCAACAATCTCTCCATGTGAGACATCGAATTCGTCAAAGCGCTGCTGCCAGTACGTAAGTGCCGCATCACTTGGAACGCGCAGTGACGTTGCCGAGATGCTGTTCACACCTTCACGAGTCTGTCCAGCCATCGGAATCTCGAAGAAGGTAAGTTCGGTACCCGGATTCCCTTTTTCATCGCCATAGAAGAGATGGTAGACGGATACGTCGTCCTGGTTGACCGTTTTTTTAATGAGGCGCAGACCCATGATGTTGGTGTAGAAACGATAGTTCTGATCGGCATGTGCTGTTAGAGCTGATACGTGGTGAAGTCCTTTGATTTGCATAATAATTCCTCCTAGATGAAGTGGGATAGTGTAAATGTTCAGTTGAACATTTGTTGAGTGCTGTATTTTTATCATTTCGATTAAGAAAGTTACTAACTTTTCGTTTGTTTTGTTTCTGAATTTATCTTAACATAAAGATATTTAAATTACAATGCTTATTTAGAATTCCAACTGGACAGCAATTTCATTCAATGGCAAAATGAAAAAGTTAACATTAAAGAGAGATACTGTTGGTGAGATCCTTGTAAAGGAGAGAAGAGATGCATGGCGTATCCACCATGGCTGGACCCTTATGATGCAGAGCCGTTTATCCTGTTCTCCACTTCACATATCGTTTCAATTAGCGTAATTACAGCATTGATTGTACTGATGTTTTTGCTTCGACACCATCTTCGATCATGGTCAGAGAGGGCACGCCGCATACTGCGAATTGTTCTGGCTTGTATGATGTTTGCCTGCGAAATCGTGCTGCAACTCTGGTATGTGTATGGAGGGATATGGAGTCTGCAGACGTCACTGCCACTCGAACTATGCAGTCTGTCTCTGCTATTATCGGCGTTGTTACTACTGACACGCAGTCGACTGTTACATTCTGCGCTGCTGTTTGCAGGCATTGCTGGAGCCCTTATGGCGATTCTGACTCCTAATCTGGGTTATGGTTATGCACATTTTCGATTTATTCAATTTTTCGTTGCTCATGCCTGTATCATTCTGGCTTTACTCTACATGACCTGGGTGGAACAGCTGCGACCTAGCTGGAGATCTGTAGCAGGTTCCATGATATTTGTGAATGTGGCGGCATTAATCGTATACGTTGTAGATGTCATGCTTGACGCGAATTACATGTTTCTAAGATATAAACCAAGTACACCCTCGGTGCTAGATATGTTAGGTCCGTATCCCATGTACATCCTTGGGGAAGAGATCCTGGCGCTAGTTTTGTTCTCGCTAATGTACGTTTTGCTCTTTGCCATTCCAGACTGGTTGAACCATCGTGTGAAAAAAGGTAAAAGCAATGCAGTTTAGCGGTAATCCTTGCATGCACCCGCCCGTATTATAATTCTCAGCATTTTGCATAATTCGAATTCTACCGCTCACTGGATTTATGCGAAATGCTCTTCACTATATATAAAACATCCCGCAGTAATCTGAACGGATCAGATCGCTTGCGGGATATTCGGGCGTTGTCCCTGAATGAGGCCGGGCCAACTTTTATTTATATGTTATCCACGGAGCAGAGATTCCGCACCATCCACATAGATTCGTGTACCTGTAACATGGGAGGCTTCATCGGAAGCGAGGAACAGAACGAGGTTTGCCACTTGCTTCGACGTTCCAGGTTCGCCCTTGAGCGGATGTTCGTGACCCTCAGGGAATTCAACAGGAATCTGTACTTCTTTCAGATCATCCGACGGGTAGGTGTTATCATCAATGTTGGTATCGATAGCTCCTGGGCAGACGGCGTTTACGCGAATCTTATAACGAGCCAGCTCCAGTGCAGCCATCTTTGTAAACGCAGTTTGTCCCGCTTTGCTGGAAGCGTATGCAGAGAATCCGATTCCTGAGAAGACCCGGTTACCGTTGATAGAACTGGTGATTATGATGCTGCCACCATGTTCTTTTAGATGGGGGATGGCATATTTGACGGTTGCAAAGGTTCCGCGCATGTTGATCTCCATCGTCTGGTCCCAGTCCTCCATTTCCATCGTTTCAATCGGGGCCATCGTTCCGTTAATGCCTGCATTTGCAAATATGATATCCAGCTTACCCGCTTCAGCCGCAGCCTGATTGATCGCCTTCTGCACATTATCCGGTTTGGAGATATCACATTCGATCACATACGCTTCTCCGCCAGCCTTTTCAATAATCTGCTTCGTTTCCTCGGCAGTTTCGGGTGTACGATCCAGCATGTACACTTTGGCTCCATGTTCGGCAAAACGAATAGCCGTAGCCTGACCAATACCCGATCCACCTCCAGTTACTATTGCGACTTTGCCTTCCAAACGTTGTTCAGTCATCTCTGATCCCTCCGTATGGTTAGATTATCGTTGTACGCTCTACTTCTACATACCCGGCTCAAGACTGATGAATCATATGTATCTATATCAAAAAGAACAGGACCGCAATACGGCCCTGTTCTGTGAGCAGATCAGCTTCATAATCTGTCTGCTGTAATATTATTTTGGCTTGTGTGATAGAAGACACCCTTAGGTCATGCTTTGGTTTACTTATGTTTCTTCCAGTCCATAGCGCTGTTGTTCAGCAGATATTCGAAGTCGTTATCCCGGCGCTTCTGCTCTGCTTGGCGAGCTTCTTCTGCTTGCTGACGTTCCTGCTCCTTAATTGCCGCTTCGGCAGCCTTCGCCTCATCTGCCTGAGCTTTCAGTTTCTCCAGCACATCACTGCTTAGCAGATCTTTCAGTGTTGTAGGTTTATCCTGTGCTGCTACTTTGGGAGCAGGGGGGCGTTTTTTGGATTTTGCCATAGGAAAATCTCCTTTCCAAACATGAATCAGGTTCCATTTATCGTACAGTAGTCATAGTATATCAGGTTCCCGTAAAGCATTCCATGAATCTGCGGAACAAAAGCAGGAAAACGAGGGTTGCGTGACGAATGAAAACGGGTATAAAATCATATACTATTACCGATACTGCGACTATTCCCTGGAGAAAGGAGTCGTTGTTCGTGGAAGTAAACCGTGGTTTACTGAAAGGGCTTGCATGGGGTGTTGCCTTTAGCTGCCCGTTATGGATTGCGATTATCGGCTGGTTACGTTTGATGGGATGGATGTATTGAGGATGATGCCGGAAGAGGTCATTTTTTATAAAGTCATATATGTAACCGTTATCATTAAAATCAATAAATAAAGCTCTGCCTTGCGTTTTCGCGCAGGACAGAGCTTTTGTTTGTTTAGACTTCATTAAGGCATTTTTACCGGTTCTGGATATTCCAGACCGTGGGTGTCTACCGTGACTTTTTTCATAACTTGATCCTTAACGGGTTTGTCACCTTCACCTATTTCCTGAGCAGCAATGTTATCAACGACTTCCAAACCTTCGGTTACTTTACCAAAGGAAGCATAGGAATTATCCAAGTGATCGGCATCCGCGAGCATGATGAAGAACTGGGATCCGGCTGAATCCAGATTATCCCCACGCGCCATGGAGATAACTCCACGAGTATGCTTCAGGTGATTTTTGTGACCATTAGATGTAAATTCACCCTTAATCGCATATCCCGGGCCACCTCGACCATTGCCCTCTGGATCTCCACCCTGAATCATGAAACCTGGAATAACACGGTGAAAGATTGTGCCATCATAGAATCCCTGATTCGCTAGTGAAATAAAATTGTTCACCGTATTGGGTGCAATTTCCGGATACAGCTCAATGACGATCTTCTGTCCATCTGCCATTTCAATGGTAGCTACCGGATTGGGACCCGTTGGTTCAACTGGAGCTGGTGTTTCTGTAGCGCCACTCGAAGGGCGTCCACAACCACTAATGACGATAAGCAGCATCGCGAGAACCAGCGAAACTACTGTGTTTTTTTTCCACTGTAAAGACATGAAAACGTTCCTCCTTGCATCTCTGCATTATATATTTTCTCCAAATCATATTTGGATATTTACCCAACTATCATACCGTTTTTGTGGACAGGATGGCAATGTAATACATGTGTTTGTGGTGAACAAGGGATGGCCTTCGTGGAATGATGGGTGTAAAATAAGGAAAATGCTTCCGCATCGGGACGTACGGGTCTGTTCCGTCCGCTCCAATACACGGCAGTCCCGGCGTCAGTAACGGAAAGGGCGTGCGGGTATATGAACTTCTCGTGGAAGCGCAATCTGGTCATATTGTGGATTGGTGTATTTTTTTGTAGCACCGCGTATTCGATCTCGATTCCATTTCTGCCCCTGTTTCTAAGTGCTGACTTGGGGGTTCGTGATCACCTGGAGTTATGGTCAGGACTGGCATTTGGCATTACGTTTCTCGCGAGTGCACTCGTGTCTCCGTTCTGGGGATCCCTGGCTGATAAATACGGACGCAAGCCCATGCTGATCCGGTCGGGATACAGCCTTGCCGTCTTGTATTTAATCAATTATTTCGTGCAGGACCCGTATTCGCTGATTGTTGTTCGATTGTTTCAGGGTCTGCTTGCAGGGTTTGTTCCGGCAGCGATTGCTCTGGTAGGTACGAATACACCTGAAGAGAAGACTGGTTATGCCCTTGGTATTATGTCCACTGCAGGAGCCACTGGTGGTATTATTGGACCGTTAATTGGTGGCGTGGTAAGTCATTATTATGGCAACCGGAATGCATTTTTGTTTTCAGCTATTGTTGTGTTAGTATCAGCAATCATCGCAACCTTCTGGGTAAAAGAAGAGAACTTCAACCGGAACAAAGCTCGTTCCCACGTCATGGATGACATTCGTGAAGCGAGAGCGAATCGTTTGTTTATGACGGTGCTTGGCATGATGGGTATATGTACGTTCTCCGTCATGATTCTGGAGCCACTATTGACGGTATATGTGATGGAGATGGGCGTTCAGCCGGATCGTGCCTCACTCAGCTCGGGTATTATTTTCTCAGCGGTGGGGGTAGCAACCGTTATTATGGCGCCGCGGTGGGGCAAGATTGGTTCAAGGATTGGATACGGTAAAGTGTTGATTATTGGACTGGTTGGTGGGGCTGTAGGGAATCTTCTGCAGTTCTTTACAACAGGTTATATCGCATTCGGCATTTTACGATTTGTGTATGGTTTATTCTTTGCGGCTGTATTTCCGGCAATTAACGCCATGATTGTGCAGGCTACCGCATCGAGTTTCCGGGGCAGGGCCTTTAGCCTGAATCAATCCGCTGCCCAGATCGGGACGATGGCAGGGCCGATCATTGGTGGTGTACTTGGGGGCTGGCTGCCGATACGCTGGATATTTATTATTAATGGAGTGGCATTGATCATCACTGCGATTGTAGCGAAGTGGTCAGGATTGGATCACAAACTGCCCGTGGCAAGTAAGGTTCCCGCTAAGCGATGATGCTGAATCACTAAGAGTAAGTGAACTTACAGGTAACAAAAAAGATGACGCTGTGAAATTACAGACGTCATCTTTTTTAAGTCTACTACGGATCTATATAAGTTAGTCATCCGTAGAGGGATAACGAGAAGCCTTCTCTTTGGGAATGGCATGCTCGACCGCATCACGTTGATCCTCATCCTCAAGTGCTTCGGGGAAGGAGTCTTCAGTGAATAGTCCGAAGTCCGGGTCAATATCTCGTTCGGTCACGAGATTATCCGGTTCATGCACATGCTTTTGGCGTTCTTCCTTCATCGTGTATGCACCTCCTCATTCAGGATGTCATAACAGCCGTTAATGGCGTGGTGGAATGTCGTTCTCTGGTTTAGCATCTGCACCAGCACCATTAAGCAGATCGGTACCATGCAACGCATCCGGATCGGGTGCAGCAGGATCAACCGGACTGTTCGGTTGCAGAAGATCTGCATCAGGTACAGATTCCAGCGGTGTCTCAGCCAAACGTGAATCCAATTCCGGCTCGTCCACAGCGGCTGCGGCTACGGGTGCCAGATCCGAATCTTCCGTTACAATCCGTCTGCCGGAAACTTCATCAAAGGTATCCATATCGCCTTCCGGGACTTCCGTCTCTGGGGGAATATCGCGGGACCTCTGATAACGGTCATAATAGCGGTCGCTCTCTTCGTTACTAATTGGTTTGTCAGACATGAGTAACACTTCCTTTCATTGTCGGTTGTCCAAAACTTCTTACCCCGTAGTTACCCAAAGCGCTAGTGTTGTAATCTTGCACAGGTTATTATCTCCGGGTGTTCACTACGATATGAATGCCTTAGAATTTGGGGAATACATATTTAACCAAGAAGTATAAGAATCCAAAAAAGATAATGATATATGCGGCATATTTAATAAATGTGGAAGCGACCATACTTGAATCCGATTTATGCTGAACATCCTTATGTTCCACCTCAACCGTACGATGTGGCTCATTCATTGTCATCATCTCCTTAGCGTGTTTGTTTGCTTTGAGAAACCATTACACCCGGAGCAAAGGATTGAATCGCAGCCACCGTTTTTACAGCTTTTCCTGTTTTGCCTATGTTATGATTAAGCTTGAATATGTAAGGGAGGAATTTCATGTGGACTGGTTCACACTGGGCAATATGATCACACGCATCCGTATCGGACAAAAGGCGTCCACACCCGGGTTCTCCCGTACCGTCATCCGTCGTCCGGATGGTTTGTTTTGGGTAGGCGGTATATGGTCCGGGCAAGTTGTACAGTTACGGGATTTCCTTTTTTCCGACATATGGACCATCTATGATGATGAGGAGACAGAGCAGTGGCTTGAATTTCGCAGTCAAGTTGAACAGAAAGAACGGGAAATGATAGTGAACCAGTTCGAAGACTTGCGTGATTAACCGGAAAACTTTAACAATAAAATGGAAATAAGACTATAAATCGACTTAAATGTGAAATTTCATTTTATCTCAAGAAGGTGACGTGACAAACGGTGGCGAATGATAAATGAGAGAATCTAAGATAGGGAAAATTAGAACTTTGAGGTGCTGTGAATGAAAAATGTGCCCAAAGCTATCGTCATCTTATGGATGAGTGTATTGATTATTCTAGGCATGCCACATGGGATAGTCTTTGCAACTACAGGAGCGGTTCAGCAACCTGTATCCATTACAGGGTGGGAAGTAAAATGGGGGAACGTTGACGATCAAGGGTTCATCAGTGAGGTTAAGGGAGCAGACGAGATATGGGAAAAGCAAGGCAGCGATAAGTTAGAGTATAGCAATACGGATCGATCGAATTCTTTATGGACTCGCCTGACCATCCCTGAGTTGAGTGAGGAAAGTTCAGCCATTCGATTTGAGAACATTAAAGGCAATCATATTGTTGTTTATCTGGAAGACCGCAAGGTCTACGAAAACTATCATTACAATTATGATAATAATGCTGTGTTGCTGCCCTTATCCAGCGAAAATTCAGGTGACACGCTTTATGTATGGTCACAAAATGAAAAAGGCCGTCTGGGGATACAAGGTACTGTTCAGGTTGGACCTTATGCCGCGTTACAGGAGAAATATATTCATAACGGACTTATTGATGTGATTTTGGGCGCGACCTTTGTTTTCACAGCGATTACGATGCTGAGTTGTACGTTCTTCCTTGGCAAATTCCATAAGGGATTATGGATCTCGCTATGCATCGTGATGGGTTCCATCGGCACGATGATCATCACGTACTCGCAATTTTTGTATACGTTCTATCAGGTATATGGTGACTTGTATTCCGTAGTCTTTGATCTGGCGATGCTGCTGGGTATGCCAGCGCTATGTTATTTTTTTGAACAGATTATCGGGCCAGGACTGCATGGAATCTTCACCAAACTGCGAAAAATACTATTCATATATTCAGTTATCGCTGTGTTCTCTCTATTTATCTATGTTACTTCAGGTGGGCAATGGGAGATCCTATACAATCTGCTCGTGCAGCGTGTGGTTGGCATTGTGCTGGTCATTCTACTGACGATCCTGCTGGTGGGTACCATCGCCAAAGCGCTGCAACGAAATCGGGAAGCTATGCTGCTTGCGACGGGATTTGGTACATTTGCCTTGATCAGTGTGGCTGAACTGTTGTGGTATTATCAGCGGAGTGGGACGTATCATCTGTTATGGTGGAAATGGTCCATGGTTGCATTTGTGATCTCGTTGATTGCCATTCTCGGAAGTCGTTTTGCCGAAAAACATACTAAAGTTCTAGAGTATTCCAAGGAACTGGAGTTGTTCAACAATGAGTTGCAGCGTTCCGAGAAGATGGAGATTATAAGCGAATTGGCTGCTTCCGTTGCCCATGAAGTACGAAATCCACTTCAGGTGACAAGAGGGTTTCTGCAACTTATGACAGAGCAGGAAGACAACAAAAATAAGGGGTATGTGCGTATTGCACTGGAAGAACTTGATCGGGCTTCGGGCATCATAACGGATTTTCTTACCTTTGCCAAACCTGAGTTTGACCATATTATCTCGCTCAATATTTCGGATGAATTCAATCATATTGAAGGCATTCTTGTACCGATGGCTAATCTGGAGGGTGGTAAAATCACCACCGACATTCCGCCAGATCTATATATTCGAGGCAATTCCTCGAAGTTCAAGCAGGCTTTTATCAATATTATCAAGAACAGTATTGAAGCTTTTCAGGGACAAGGCCAGATTGATATCTGGGCGTACAAGCAGGATGGAATGATTAAGGTGCATGTCAGGGATAACGGAGAAGGGATGGACGAGGAAGCACTCTCCCGGTTGGGCGAGCCTTATTTCTCCAATAAAATCAAAGGCACAGGCTTGGGCATGATGGTGACATTCCGAATTGTTGAAGCGATGCAAGGACAGATCAGCTTTACAAGCACCAAAGGGGTAGGAACAGAAGCGGTTGTATCTTTTGCCGAGTTCGTCGAATGACGAACTCACAGAAGGATACTGCGGCTTTTTTGTTCCTACCCCTGATTTCTTACCTACAAGATTAGCTCAACCCGAATTAACTTCTCCAAGGTCCGCAATTCACATCATAATTTACTTTGGAAGGATTGGGAGGTATGACAAGCACATAGTCATTTTGCTGCTCCTCAACAGTACGTACCTGAATGTGCTCCGGAATTACGATGCCGAACGCTTCACGAAGCGCCTGCTTCGGATTGGAATGCAATTGTTGTCTGAAGTGCTCGTCAGTCCAGGCCTTTTCAATAATATCCTCATGCAACGTTTTCTCTGATACCATCATCGTCAACATTCCCTTCATATTTAGAATTAAACTGAACCAGCTTAGTCCTTATGCTCAGAATCCCAACTGTTGCTCGCTAATCCAGTGATGAAACCCGCCTTGGAGGAGCCGTTTCTTCCGTTGTGTAATGTCCTGAATAGCTTGTACTAAAGTGCTACATAAATAAGAATTAAACGCCTCAAGATGCGATATTCCTAAGTTAGACGATGTTAGTGTACGATCATAGTGATAAGCAATGTCTACGTAAGAGTTCATGAGTTGTGTATTGTATACATTGTCATGTATACGGTCGCTTAGAGGATGAACTGGATAGTTGTGATTCAGTGCTGCGGATATGTGGGAGAGGTAGCTGTTGTAGTTTCCATGCACAGCATCTTGTTGCGTGTCTGTGAAGTCATCGGTCATCTGGAGGGTCATGAGTGTGATGTTGATGGCAGAACACACAGGGATGATCCGGTCGGACTGATTCAGCAGAAGCAGTGCACCAGTAGCTCCAATGAGCAGAGGGGCAGCCTTTTGCGCAATCAACAAAGGATTCTGTTGGAAAAAATCAATGGAATGCTCACCCGTAACACTCACGGCCCAATCCACTACATATTGTCTGAAATAGACCCAGAACGTGGAGGAAGGATCGAATAATTCCGAGTAAGATTGAAGTGCATCCATGTAGTATAGATTACCAAGAGATAACTTCAATGTGGCATTCTCCGGTTGTTCATCCATCACGTCGTCCTGATTCAGAAAATATAACATGTGAATGAGACAGGCTGTACTTAATTGGTGTGCTTTCTCTGCGGGTAGTTTATCTGAGTGTTGCATCCAAAGTGGAATGATGTACCCGATGTAACTGTGTCCCGAATCTCGTAACAGCGGATTAACCGAACGAAGCTGCTCTAATGCATGTCCTGACAAGGGTTCGGGATATTCCCGTACGAGTTGTTCCGCTGAAGCAAACACGACCTCCAGATCGGATCTAAACGGATCTAACCAATCTTTCCGCATTATTACATATCGTCCTTCCTGCGATAAGGTGGTCCAGGACTGTTCAACTGATATAGATCATGAAGTTACATTCATTATAGCGGAAATAAAATGAAAAAAATAGGATTTTTTGTGATCAATTGTGAGAAAAATGATGACTTTTGTATTTTATGGCATAAAAAAGTGGATTTTAGGCTCAAACTAGGAAGGCACAGGATTTCGACATCGGAAAGGCGGCAGAAAAATGATAATGAAATGGAAAACATGGATGGCAGCCGGATTGGCAGCCGTAGTCATAACAGCAGCAACAGGACTTGTGGCATTTGCTGATCCAGCACTTCGAGTTGAGGAACATGACGATGCGTCTAGCGCTACTTCCTCAGGCAAACAAGCGAAGCCATGCATGCAGGCAGGACACGGTTTGTTTATGATTGGTGAAACGGCAGACCTGCTTGGGATTGGCCTTCGGGATCTGAAATCACAGATGGAACTGGGTAAGACGTTGTCCCAGATTGCCAAAGAGCGCAAGGGACTTAGTGAGGAGCAGTTATTGCAGAAGTTGAAGCCTACATTGGCGCAACGTCTGGATCAAGCCGTAGACGAAGGTTGTCTCACCAAGGAACAAGCTGCAGCTACGAAGGCGGACATGGATACCAAGTTGAAAAAGGTCATCAATACCCCACTTCGTGATTTACGGCGTGAATTTGCCCACCATGGCAAACGTTCCATGGTGGATAAGGGCGAAATTGCCCGGTTTATTGGAGTCACGCCTGCTCAATTGCACGAGCAACTTCAGGGAGGGAAATCTCTGGCTGAGATTGCTCAGGCAAAAGGCATTAGCGAAACGCAGCTGGTGGACAAGCTGAAGGAACAATTAACGGGTGATCTGAAGAGATTTGTGAATCAGAAGGGCAACGTGCATCCAGCCCCGGGTCCCCAGGAACCTGTTCCTGGACGATCAACTTCGAGTGAAGTGAAATAAAGAAGAGCGTCTCCATAAGGGGACGCTCTTCTTTTATTTTAAAACGGCTTACTCGTTCCCGGACTGCGAGTTGCGCCGGGTGACGGAGTTCGCTCAGGTGAGTTTCTTTTGTCCACAGCAGCTGTTGGATTGGGGGTTGAACGTGGTTTGCGCATTAACCCTACCGTGAAACGTGAGCCAGGAAGCTTGGATAATACCCAACTGATTGCAAGAGCAATACCAACCGTTACAAGGAACGATAGCAACGTTACAGGCAGATGCCATCCACTGAGTTGAAGCGGTCTGGTTACATAAGCGATCGCGTAGATCACCAGTGCATGAACCAGATATCCACCAAATGAATAGCGGCCAATCCAGGCTAGCAATCGCTGAAACCGTGTATCTTTGCCCTGCATCAGTACAAGGAAACCATACATCATAAGCATTTGAGCCATAATGATCAGGAATGTGGTTGGTTTCAGATAGGTGGAGATATTCAGATTAACAACATCCCCGGAACCGCGCAGCACATCGTAACCAAGCCATATATACATCCCTATAAACAGACAGATCGTCCATGGCAGTACCTTCGTAGTCCAACTCCTCCAGCTATCCACTGACCAGGCACATACGGCACCCAGTAAAAAGTAGAACCAGTACATCACCCATGAATAGGAGCGATATTGCAGCAACGTTGACCAAGGCTCAGACATGGATTCTGTCCAGCCCCCCATATTATAGTAGGACCATTTCATAAGCAGGCCGTAGAATGAAGCTGCCAAGACAATGAGTGCCACAATGATTTGCATGGGCGTGAAACGTGAGGCGTTCTGGATACGACTCTGGATGGCTTTTGCTCCTGTCCAGAACAGGGGGAACAGAATATAGAACTGAAACACCATAATGACAAACCAGAGATGATATCCCGTCTGCGGGACAAACAGTTCACGAATCAGACTGCGAAAATCCGGTATGCCTGCAAGCCAGAACGCGGGGGTGAAGATACGGACAGACAGCCAGTAGATCAGTGTCCATACAACAAACGGCATATAGATATCGCCAAATCGCTTTCGAATGAAGCGAGGATATTCCGGTTTGGTGTTACGATGATGGTAAAACAACATTACACCCGATAGAAATACAAACGTTGGCGTACCAAATCGGGTCAGATGATAAATCATGGTCAGCATAATGGAATCCGGTTGTTCAATATCAGCGCGATAGATATACTCAGCGATACTATGCTGCATAACGATTGCCAGAAAGGCAATGCCCCGCAGTTCGGTCCATTCTGCTATTCGCGGTTTTTTCACACGTAATCCTCCCTCCAGGAACCGGAGTTCATCATATAAGGGTACCCGTTAAACATTAAGGCTGCATTAAATGGAGAAAATAGGTACCAAAAAAAGACGGCTTCAGCCGTCTTCTCTGTTGATATATCTCATGCTTGTTTTAGTTCTGTTCCCCTGATGATGGAGTCTCTGAGGACTCGGCATCTTCTTCAAAAAGTTGCTGAATGTAGGACTGGAGTTTGGTCACATCAACACCCAGCACCTGAGCTGAGCCGACCAGTTCATTGGTGAGTAGTTTGTTCGGTGGAATCTGCTGCTGATCGATATCGTTCGCATGGATATCGAAGCCAAGTGATGCGAGTTTTAACATCTGGGTTGGACTAAGGTCTGTCTCAATATAGGGAGCGATGGCTTCCAGGATATCCGGGATTTTGAAAAGCGAAGTGGTGCTCTGCATTTTCTTGGCCAGCTCGGTCATGAAGATCCGCTGCCGTTCGGTGCGGGTAAAATCCGAGGTGGCATCATGCCGGAACCGAACATATTGCAGGGCGGTTTTGCCGTCCATATGCTGCAACCCTTTTTTCAAGTCAATGTCGTACATATGTTTATCAGCTTTACTGGTGTAATACATGTCTTTCTCCACGTCAATCTCAATACCGCCTACCGCATCAACGAGTGCCATGAAACCTGTAAAGTCTGTGTAGACATAATGCTGAATGGGAATACCGAGCAGATCACTGACAGTTTGTTTGGTCAGCTCCGCACCCCCGTAGGAAAAGGCTGCATTAAGTCTGCTTTTGCCATGCCCTGGAATGGCTACATAGGTATCACGCAGTACGGAGAATAGATGGGCTTTCTTGGTGACCGGATCAATGGAAGCGACCATGACGGAATCTGAGCGTCCTGCATCGTCGCCTCTTGAGTCTCCACCAAGGAGCAGAATGTTCACCCGTTCCTGGCCCTCCCATCTGGGAATCGTTGTAGATGGTGTGTCTGAATCGCTGTCTGTGCCGGAAGAGGACGAGTTGGATGAAGTCCCGGAAGCCGTGGAGATGCTATTGGCAAAATGAACAATCGAATATCCGTAATATACAACGACACCTGTAATCGCAAGTGCCAGGGTCAGGGCTGTACCCCATAACCATTTTTTAAGCATAATCTTCACCTTTCTATGATTGAACTGATATGTAACCCAGATTAGTTTAACAAAAAGAAAGCAAAATGTCCCCTTTGATTTCGTAACTTCGGTCAATGTGAGGATTGTTTGACAAATAGTTAGTGTATATTTATTATGTAAAAAATAATCTTGTTTTGTGTAATGGGGGTATTGAAAGCCAGTTATGAATCAATCACTATTTAATTGGATTAATCAGTTTGCAGACCAAATACCGTTTCTGGACTGGTTTATGATCACATCATCCGAGTATGCGGTTTGGGTCATGATTGCACTGCTCGTTATCGTATGGTTTCTTGGCGATCCATCGAAACAACGCATTGTTTTTTATGCCTGTGTGGCTTCCATTGTAGCGCTAGTTCTGGCCAAATGGGGGATATCACCAGCGGTCGGTCATCCAAGACCTTTTGTAGAAGGGACTGTGCATCAGCTGGTTGCCCATGTACCTGATCCTTCTTTTCCAAGTAAACATGCTTCCTTTGTATTTGCTCTAGCGGCTGCTTCATTCTTTATTGGACGTCGC
This sequence comes from Paenibacillus sp. FSL K6-4396, assembly GCF_038002525.1. Lineage (NCBI taxonomy): Bacteria > Bacillati > Bacillota > Bacilli > Caryophanales > Paenibacillaceae > Paenibacillus > Paenibacillus sp. FSL K6-4396. The sequence goes on from NZ_JBBOCR010000001.1 coordinate 1,328,564, forward strand.
TTCGGGTTATGGATGTTGTTACTCGCTGTGTTGACAGGGGTGTCGCGTGTATATGTTGGTGTGCATTATCCAGGAGATATTCTGGGAGGATTCATTCTCGGAAGTCTGCTTAGTGTGGTTCTGATTACAACCCGAAATTATACCAAGTCGATTCCCGACTTCTTCATTAACATACACCGACGTGTTTTTCGTTAGCGATTGAAAGCGATGTGTGGGGAAGTTGCTGTAGTTTAGATTATTGAAAGAAGTCTCTTATCTCTGGTTCTGCCAAAGATGGGAGACTTTTTTTGCTTTATTTTCGAAGTTACATGAAATTTCTAGAAATTGAATTCTAACATCTACAATTCATGACTAGAGGTGACGATATATTATTCATATGCATTAGTTTATGCGCTAAGTTGAGGAGTGGGACACATGGAAGACACGCGGGGGAATAAGTTGGGGATATTCAAGTTAACGATTCGAGGCAAGTTACTGACTGGTTTTTTAATCGTGGTGGCTCTGCTGGTTGTTGTAAGCGTCTATGCGTTAGTCCAGATCCATCAAATGTCAAACAAAGCTAATGATGTGGATCAGACCTGGATGCCGAGTGTAAGCCTCTTGGGCTTGATGAATGGTGACGTATCAGACGTAGAACGATTGGCGCTGGCGATTATCGTTGAACAAAACGAAGAAGAAAACGTCAAGGTGAATGAAGCGTTAAAGTTGCTCCTCACGAAGATTGAAGATGAGCGTAAACAGTTGCTAACGTTCATTGAGAGCAATGATGAAGCGATGAAGCTCTACAATGATTTCAGTACGAATTATGATGCTTATGTGGAGAAAATGCCAGCATTCATAGAATTCGGTATTGCAAATAACTATGAAGAAGCAAGTAGACTGCACACTGAAGCCTATCCAATGTGGTACACAGCAAACGACTCTATCACCAAGTTAATCACTTTAGGTAATGAAGGATCGCAAGCCGCAACGGGTGAGTCTGTCGTGATGGCGGAGAATACATTTAATGTGATTTTGGCAGTGACGATTTTTGCCTTCCTGGTTGCGATATTCATTGCATTCTTCATTGCAAGCATCATCTCACGTCCAATCAAAAAGATGAATGAAGCGGCCATGGCTATTGCCAATGGTGATCTCACGGGTGAGACGATTGTGCTCAAGAACAAAGACGAATTGGGAATGCTGGCGGCTTCCTTCAATACCATGAGTGGTAATTTGCGCTCCATGATTGAATCAGTATCAATGACTTCGGAACAGGTAGCGGCTTCATCGGAGGAGCTTCTTGCAAGTGCAGAGCAAAATACTCAAGCCTCGGAACAGATTTCCCAAACGGTTGAGGAACTGGCTGTAGGCACGTCGGATCAGGTGGATATTGTGAAGCGCTCTTCACAGGCGATGAATGAGATGGCTCTTGGATCAGAGCAGATTGCCGAGCTTGCTCAGAGTGTATCCGTATCTGCTGTAGATGCGGCGAATCAATCTTCCGAAGGAAATATGATTATTCAGCAAGCGGTTGAACAGATGGGTTCTGTTCGAAATTCCATTGCTTCGCTTACAGAATTGGTTACAGGGCTGGGGGAACGTTCAGCAGAGATTGGTACCATCACCGAGGTAATCAACAACATTGCCCGGCAGACCAATCTGCTTGCACTGAATGCAGCCATTGAAGCCGCACGAGCAGGAGAGCATGGACGTGGTTTCGCCGTAGTTGCGGGAGAAGTGCGGAAGCTCGCTGAGGAATCTTCTACATCTGCGCAACGAATTACGGATCTGGTTCAATTGATTCAGAAAGATACGGATCATGCTGTTCAGGCAGTCAAAGTGAACAGCAGTGAGACAGAAGCAGGAATCGAGATGGTTACTGCGGCAGGACAAGCGTTTGAGCAGATCTCGGATGCGGTCAACAAAGTTGCGGGTGAAATCCAGGAAGTGTCTGCAGGTTCAGAGGAAATGTCGGCGAGTACAACTGAGGTTGTAGGATATGTAAGTCAAATTTCCAACATTGCTGGAGAGGCAGCGGGCGGGGTTCATAATGTATCTGCCGCAACTCAGCAGCAGTTGGCTTCGATGGAAGAGATTGCTTCATCCGCAGGTTCATTATCCAAAATGGCCGAAGAACTGCAGGAGCAGATTAACAAGTTCAAAGTGTAACCAATAAGATGTTCTGACACCTAAGGTGTACAGAAACATACTGATGAGATGGTCAGAGTACCACTCGATCTGTGGTTTCGATTACAGCAAGGGCGAGAAGCTGTTTCTCTAACGCGCATATGCGTTAGAGAAACAGCTTTTTTTGTCGCTTGACGCAGAGCAGGTCACAACAATGTTATTTCAGAAGTCACCAACGCTTATATAGCTGGTGAAACAAACGGCTATAATGGTAATTAATGGTGGAACTTACACTCAAATACACCATGGGGAGGAGAGATATAAACTTGCAGTCCAGAGTAATGCATACGGAATATTGATGAAGAGGAGATGAATAGTTGAACATGAAGGGGAGCTGGTGGAGACGAGTCGCTATGATCGCGTTATCGGCAGGACTACTGGCAGGAAGTTTATCGATGGGCACAGGAATTCGTAAGGCGGATGCGGCCGCCGGAAATCAGAACTATGCTGAAGCACTGCAAAAGGCCATTTATTTCTATGAGGCACAGCGTTCGGGTCCGTTGCCAGCCAGTAATCGGGTCGAATGGCGCGGTAATTCGGGCATGCAGGATGGAGCTGATGTAGGCGTTGATCTGACCGGAGGATGGTATGATGCCGGAGATCATGTGAAGTTTGGTTTTCCGATGGCTGCTTCCGCAACGATGCTCGCCTGGTCTGTCGTGGAATACAGTGACGGATATGATCAGGCCGGACAACTGGAGGAGATCAAGGATAATATCCGATGGGCGACCGACTATTTTATGAAAGCGCATACTAAACCAAATGAATTATGGGGACAAGTGGGGGCAGGCAATACCGACCATGCCTGGTGGGGACCCGCAGAAGTCATGCAGATGAACCGTCCTTCGTTCAAGATTGATGCTTCATGCCCGGGCAGTGATCTGGCGGCAGAAACAGCTGCAGCGCTGGCAGCGTCATCGATTGTATTTGCAGATGATGATCCGGCATATTCGGCCAGACTGCTTCAACATGCCAAAGAGCTGTACAACTTTGCAGATACGTATCGTGGGGAATACACCGATTGTATCACGGATGCCGCAGCGTTCTATAACTCGTGGACAGGATACGAAGACGAGCTGGCATGGGGTGGCGCATGGCTTTATTTAGCTACTAATGATAGCGCTTACTTGTCCAAAGCCATTGCAGCTACGGACCGTTGGTCTTCTAGCGGAGGCTCAGCCAATTGGCCGTATACCTGGACACAAGGTTGGGACAGTAAACATTATGGTGCCCAGATCCTGCTTGCCCGAATTACATCCAGTTTGAACATGCCGGAGGCGACGAGATTTATTCAGTCGACTGAGCGTAATCTGGATTATTGGACGGTTGGAGTCAATGGGACACGAGTCAAGTATACGCCAGGAGGTCTGGCGTGGCTGGATCAGTGGGGCTCGCTCCGATATGCAGCGAATGCATCCTTTATTTCTTTTGTATACTCCGACTGGGTCAGTGATCCTGTGAAAAAGTCAAGATATCAGGATTTTGCTGTCTCACAGATGAATTATATTCTGGGCGATAATCCGCGTCAGAGCAGTTATGTGGTCGGATATGGGCAAAATGCACCTCAACATCCGCATCATCGGACCGCTCACGGTTCATGGCTGAATAACGAAGATATCCCGGCTAACCATCGCCACATTCTGTATGGTGCCATGGTCGGTGGCCCGGATGCATCGGATGGATATACCGATGATATCGGGGATTACGTGAGTAATGAGGTCGCAACCGATTACAATGCTGGTTTTACCGGCGCACTGGCAAAGATGAATTTGCTATTTGGTCAGAATCATCAGCCCCTTGCGAACTTCCCTGCACCTGAGGTGAAGGGAGATGAGTTCTTTGTGGAGGCTGCGATCAAATCATCAGGTGCCAATTATACGGAAATCAGAGCACAGCTTAATAATCGTTCCGCTTGGCCTGCCCGAATGGGAGATCAACTGTCTTTTAAGTATTTCCTGGATTTGAGTGAAGTGTATGCTGCCGGACGTACGGTATCGGACGTGCAAGTGACAACCTCCTATACGGAGGGAGCGACGGTATCCCAACCCGTTGTGGTGAATGCAGCCCAGCATATCTATGCGATTACGGCGAACTTCGGTAATACGAAGATCTATCCAGGTGGGGAAGGGAATTATCGTAAAGAAGTACAGTTCCGCATTACAGGCCCACAGGGTGCATGGAATGCCAGCAATGATCATTCGTTCCAGACGCTGACCACAGGCACTCCTGTGAAGAGCACATACCTTCCAGTCTATGATGCAGGGGTGAAGGTGTATGGACAAGAACCTGGTGTTACACCAGTCACGGTTCCAGGCGCACCTGCTGGCGTGCAGGCTGTAGGGGGAAGCAGTCAGGTTAACCTGACTTGGGCCGCTGTATCCGGGGCCGAATCGTATACGGTGAAACGTTCCGAGGTGAGTGGAGGACCATATACAACTGTTGCGACAGGGGTTAATGGATTGACCTACACAAACACGGGACTGACCAACGGGACGACTTATTATTATGTAGTGACTGCTGTGAATTCAGCAGGGGAATCATCGGGTTCTGTGCAGGTGTCGGCTACCCCGCAAGCAGCTTCGACGGTGCCGGGAGCACTGACTTTAAGTGGGACAGCTGGTAATGCGCAGTCGGTCCTGACTTGGACAGCAGCCTCGGGCGCTACTAGCTATAAGGTACAACGTTCGGTGGCAGGTGGGACGTATGCAGATGTGGCAACCGGATTGTCCGTGTTGACTTACACCGATACAACAGCGCTGAATGGCACCACGTACAATTACCGGATTGCAGCCATGAATGCGAACGGACAGACACTGTCCAATGTCCTGGCACTGACGCCTTCTGCACCTCCGGTGACGACCGGTACACTCGAAGTGCAGTACCGCAGCGGTGGGTCCGGGAATTCAAGTAATGCGGTGACTCCGCAGTTCAACGTTAAGAATACCGGAACACAGGCGATTGATCTCAGTACCGTGAAGATCCGATATTATTTCACCAAGGATGGTGCGGATCAAATGACCTTCTGGTGTGATTATGCCGAGATGGGCACGGCCAATGTTGAAGGTACATTTGTCGCAGTGAATCCGGCGAAGGGTACCGCAGATACGTATCTGGAGATTAGCTTCAAGTCGGGAGCAGGCAGTTTGGCCGCTGGAGCAGAGACCGGCGTGATTCAGGCACGCTTTTCCAAAAATAACTGGAGCAATTTCGATCTAAGTAATGATTATTCCTATGATGCTTCCAAGACGGCTTTTGCCGCATGGAACAAGGTAACCGGGTATCAGGGAAACACCAAAGTATGGGGCTTGGAGCCGTAACTGGCTGAATCATCAGCCAAAGAGCAGCATGGGCAGACCAACAGCACTTATATTCAATTTCCATTATTCCAGGGAGGTATATATTCATGTTGAAATCAGCTGCGAAAAAAAGTTTAACAGCCATGCTGGCGGGAACCGTCATGTTGACCGGATACACCGGACTCTGGGCAGGGCCGCAAACAGCACATGCCGCAGATCAGGCCATTGAGATTCAGGCAGACAGCATTAATGAAGTTCGGTTTTTGCAATTATATGATCAGTTGAAAGATCCGGCGAACGGATATTTTTCGCCAGAGGGTCTACCGTATCATTCCATTGAGACACTGTTGAGTGAGGCCCCAGATTATGGTCATATGACGACGTCCGAGGCATACAGTTACTGGCTGTGGTTGGAAACCATGTATGGCCACTACACGGGAGATTGGTCCCAATTGGAAGCAGCTTGGGACAGTATGGAGAAATACATTATCCCGGTCAACGAAGGTGACGGCAAGGAAGAGCAGCCTACGATGAGCTCATATAACCCGAACAGTCCTGCTACGTATGCAGCGGAAAAACCTTTCCCTGATCAATATCCATCGCAACTTAATGGTCAGTATGCAGCGGGTAAAGACCCAATTGATGCTGAACTGAAGGCGACCTATGGTAACAATCAGACCTATCTCATGCACTGGCTGGTCGATGTGGATGACTGGTATGGGTATGGCAACCTGTTGAATCCATCACATACGGCTACCTATGTGAACACGTTCCAGCGTGGGGAGCAGGAGTCTGTGTGGGAAGCCATTCCGCATCCATCCCAGGATGATAAATCTTTTGGTAAGGCAAACGAAGGTTTCATGAGCTTGTTCACCAAGGAAACGCAGGTACCGTCAGCACAATGGCGTTACACTAACGCAACGGATGCCGATGCCCGTGCTGTACAGGTACTATATTGGGCGAAGGAGATGGGATACAACAATCCGGAATATCTGGATAAAGCGAAGAAGATGGGGGACTATCTGCGCTATGGCATGTATGATAAATACTTTCAGAAAATTGGAAGTGCAAAGAGCGGTACACCAACTCCGGGTACAGGCAAGGATTCCAACATGTATCTCATGGCTTGGTATACGTCTTGGGGCGGTGGCTTGGGTCAAGGTGGGGATTGGGCTTGGCGCATTGGAGCGAGCCATACCCATCAGGCTTATCAAAACCCGGTTGCAGCGTATGCTTTGTCTGATCCGGCAGGCGGCCTGATTCCGAAATCAGCAACAGCGAAGGCAGATTGGAATGCTACGCTGAAACGTCAGTTGGAATTCTACACTTGGCTACAATCCCATGAAGGAGCCATCGGCGGAGGAGCAACGAACAGCCTGGATGGTTCATACAAAGCCTATCCGGCAGGCGTAAGTACATTCTACGACATGGCTTATCAGGAGGCACCTGTATATCGTGATCCGGATTCCAACACCTGGTTTGGATTCCAGGCATGGCCGCTGGAGCGTGTAGCCGAGATGTACTATATTCTTGCGGAGAGCGGTGATTTGACCTCTGAGAACTTCCAGATGGCCAAGAAGGTAATCACGAAGTGGATCGACTGGAGTAAGGATTATGTATTTGTAGGTGAGCGTCCGGTGACGGATGCGCAAGGTTATTATCTGAATGCGGCTGGACAGCGCATTGTAGGTGGAACTAATGTTCAGGTAGCGACAACACCGGCTCCGGGAGAGTTCTGGATTCCGGGTGGTCAGGAATGGCAGGGTCAACCGGACAAGTGGAATGGATTCAGTTCGTTTACGGAAAATCCGAACTTCCGTGTAACGACCAAAGATCCAGTGCAGGACACAGGAGTTCTGGGAAGTTACGTTAAAGCTCTGACCTTCTTCGCAGCGGGAACACAGGCAGAGAACGGCACACTTAGCGCGGAAGGCCAAGAAGCCAAGGATTTGGCCGAGGCTCTGCTGGATACAGCTTGGGATTACAATGATGGTGTGGGGATTGTTACGGAAGAAGAGCGTAAAGACTACTTCCGCTTCTTTGCCAAAGAGATCTATATCCCGGCGAACTGGTCTGGAACCTTTGGTCAAGGCAATACGATTCCAGGTACAGCAGGTGTACCTTCCGATCCGGCGAAAGGTGGCAATGGCGTATACATTGGATACTCCGATCTGCGTCCGGCCATCAAGCAAGATCCGGCATGGGCTTACCTGGATAATCTGTACAAAACGTCATATAACCCAACCACGAAACAGTGGGAAAACGGTGCACCTACCTTTACTTATCACCGGTTCTGGTCACAGGTGGATATGGCTACAGCGTACGGCGAGTATGATCGTCTCCTCGGAGATTCGGATAGTCCGGAAGTGGAAGTACCCGCTGCTCCTGCTGGCGTAACAGCAACTGGAGGAAGTGAGCAAGTGGTCCTGAATTGGAACGCAGCCGCTGGTGCAGCCTCGTATACCGTGAAACGTGCAGAGGTTAATGGTGGTCCTTATACGTCTGTGGCGACAGGGGTCACAGGATCAACATTCACGGATACAGGCTTGACCAACGGCACAACGTATTATTATGTCATCACTGCGGTGAATGCCGTAGGTGAGTCTGCACCGTCGACACAGGCATCTGCAACACCACTCGCAGGTATCGTTGTGCCAGGCGTATTCAACCTTACTGGAACGGCTGGCGATGCCCAGGCGGTACTGACATGGACTGCATCAACTGGAGCATCAAGTTATAAGGTACAACGTTCGGTAGGTACCGGGGCATATGCTGATCTGGCGACAGGTTTGACCGCACTAACGTATACCGATGCTACAGCGGTGAATGGTACGGCTTATAATTATAGAGTCGTAGCCGTTAATACGAGTGGTCAGACGAATTCAAATGTATTGGTGTTGACACCATTAGCACCTCCAGTCACAACGGGAACGCTTGAAGTACAGTACCGTAATGGTAGTTCAGGAACTTCAGTCAATGCAATCACTCCACAATTTAATGTGAAGAATACAGGTACAACTGCTGTGGACTTGAGCAAAGTGAAGGTCCGGTATTATTTCACCAAGGATAGTGCCGCTGATCTGAGTTTCTGGTGTGATTATGCACAGATTGGCAGTGGTAATGTAGAAGGGCATTTTGTTTCGATAGATCCGGCCAAGGGCACGGCAGATACGTATCTGGAGATTGAATTCAAAGCAGGTGCCGGCAGTTTGGCCGCAGGTGCCGAAACCGGAATCATCCAGGGACGTTTCTCGAAAAACAACTGGACGAATTTTGATCAAACGAATGATTATTCCTTTGATTCCACCCAAACGGCCTTCAGTGCCTGGACAAAAGTGACAGCTTATCAGGATGGCGCAAAGGTATGGGGAATTGAACCTTAAATGAGTTGATCGACCAGCTGTAGAGTGATGTTACTCATCATACAGGTTAAGCCGGGGAGAAATCCTTGGCTTTTCTTTTTTTTATGGAAAAGTAAAAATGAAATACGAAATAATCAAACGGACACTGCTGATAAATCGATCCGTATCGAGGCTGGAGGCCAAAATGTGAATTTGGGGAACGGTAATCGGCAAATGAATCATAGTAATGTTTACCATATTTGATATTTTAAACATTAAAATCTAGGTCATATGGCATATACCCTGAATGAGAAACGACCTAACTCTTTTATCACGGTAAAATGAAGCATATCAAATAGTTACAATAATTTAACCTTTCAAAAAGAAGGGATCAGCAGTGAATTTTTCCAGCAGGTTATGGACACACCCTAATACTTAGTGCTCAAGTTCGCCTATATCAATACAGGACTTTCGACTGATGAACGTTATGGATAGCCCGTTTACAATGGGGCAAGCCCGGGAGAACCAAGCCAGGTTAAAATTCTGTAACATCAGGGGGAACTCGACATCATGAACTGGAAAAAAACGATTATTACGGCAAGTGTCACAGCATCGATGCTGATGGGAAGTCTGACAACAGGAGCACTAACTGCACAGGTATCGGCAGCTGCTGTTAACAATTCACAAGTAAAAGTAATTTGGGGCGTAAACCTACGCACAACACCTTCTTCTTCTGCAAAGATTGTTCGCATGGTCGCTAAAGGGGAAACGGTAACGGTGCTTCAGCAATCCGGTTCGGATTGGTATAAGATTAAGGATTCTGCTAACCGGACAGGCTACATATCTTCTTCATCCAAATACACACAAGCGATTAGTGGCGGCACAAGCGGATCGGGTTCGAATAGTGGTACATCGGTGACCGGCAATGCATCTGTAGAAAAAGTGATTGCAGCGGGAATGAAATATTTGGGAACACCTTATGAGTTCGGAGCCAGTCGTAACAGCACAGCTACTTTTGACTGTTCCAGCTTTGTACGTCAAGCCTTCATTGATGCACTTGGCATCAAGCTTCCAGCGGATTCCCGCAAACAGGGAGACTATGTAAAAGCCAAGGGTACAGTTCAGACGAACTGGAAAAACCTGAAACGCGGCGATCTGATGTATTTCATGTCATATAAAGGCAGCTCTGCATCATCGTATTCGGGTGTGAATAAATCTACTGCAACGATTACTCATACAGGGATTTACCTGGGCGACGGCAAGGTATTACATACGTATTCCAACGCTGGCGGTGGTGTAACAACTAGTGATATCTCCGGCAAACACTGGGAGTATCGCTTCCTGTTTGGTGGCAGTGCGCTGTAGGTTAGAACAAGAATCTTCTTAAATAATCCACGCATGTTCATATGCATACAAAACACCTCCCATTCTGCCTTTGACAGGCGAGTAGGAGGTGTTTTGGTGTTATTTATTATTTTGAAGAACTCAATCGTGATAGTACAGTCGGAACAGGATATCCTGATTGTAGTTGCCGAATCCCTCGCCATATAAGGTAAGCCCGCCTACATGTTGAGCATCTTCCTCCACCGAAAGACGAAGAGTCCATTGGTTGCGTTCGACCGGGATATCTGCGAGTGTAATGTCGGATAGATGTTGTCCATCAATAAACGTACCCTCATGGGTAATTCGCAGTACCTTGAGCATGCCGTACTGATTGACACTGTCACTCCACCATTCCGGGGTGAACATGCCACGTCCGTTGCCTGAATCTCCAGGGCTTGTCCATTCCCCTAATCGGATGCCATTCAGCATGAATGTAATATCCGAGGGCCAATTTGGATTCACTGAAGGTGCTTCTGATCCGATCTCAAGGGACAATTCAATGGCATTGATCTGCTGTCCGGATAAGATATAGTTTGGAATTTTGTACTCCACAAACCCACGACCAAACCATAAAATATGGGCATGCATCCGCTCAGGGTCGAGGAAATAACGAGGGTCATCATACTGACCGATAACATGATTGGACGTAGCCAGACCACATGTCGGATAGACGTCAAAGTGAGTATAGTGTCCCACAGGGACGGAAACCTCGTGCAGCTTGCGGGCTGTTCCGCTTTCCTGCGGCATGGAGATGCCAATCCAGTCTACAGCAAGGCTGTTCATTTTATGTGTACCGCCGTCTTTACGTATCATTTTGGACTGAATAATGCCCACATCCTGAAGTTTGCGGACATGCATGGTCACGATGGCACTACTCAGACCCAGTGAAGCAGCAAGGTCCTTCACATTCATCGGAGTCTCTGCAACAAGGCGGATGATCTGTAGACGGACTTCACTGGCAAGTGCTTCATATAGGGGTAGCCATTCGGCATCGGTATTTGCTCTGATCACAGTTGTTCCTCCATTTTATCTGTATAGAATTAAGTTAAACATAAATTCAGTAAAAAGAATAACATTTTGCAAAATTCAGGTTGAAATTAAGGCTATAATCGATTTTAATATAAATATGAACGTTGATCCATAGAATATCAATTAATTTTTATATTAATCTTAGGGAGTTGAAATTCATTATGGAAAAAGCAAAAATGACGGTAGATAAAGATTTTACAATTGGTGTAGTGGATAAGCGCTTGTACGGATCATTTATTGAGCATCTGGGACGTGCCGTCTACGGCGGGATTTACGAGCCGGGGCATCCATCAGCGAACGAACAGGGTTTCCGCACGGATGTGCTGGAGATGGTCAAAGAGTTGAATGTACCGATTGTACGTTATCCTGGAGGTAATTTTGTATCCGGTTACAATTGGGAAGATTCGGTTGGACCTGTGTCAGAACGCAAACGCAGACTGGAACTGGCCTGGAGAACGATTGAGACCAATGAATTTGGCTTCAACGAATTCGTGGACTGGGCGAAACAGGCTAATTCTGAAGTCATGATGGCCGTTAATCTGGGGACACGGGGTACGGATGCAGCTCGCAACATTGTGGAATACAGCAACCATCCAGAAGGTTCGTATTATAGTGATCTTCGCATCAAACATGGATACAAGCAGCCACATGCGATCAAAACATGGTGTCTGGGCAACGAGATGGATGGTCCTTGGCAAATTGGTCACAAAACGGCAGATGAGTATGGACGGTTAGCTGTTGAAGCAGCAAAAGTCATGAAGTGGACGGACCCGACGATTGAGCTGGTAGCCTGCGGAAGTTCGAATCTGAATATGCCATCATTCCCGGAATGGGAAGCAACGGTGCTGGATCATACGTATGATCACGTGGAGTATCTTTCCTTGCATCAATACTACGGCAATCAAGAGCAAGATACGCCAACGTTCCTGGCACGCTCGCTTGAAATGGATCGTTTTATCGATACCGTGAAGGCAACTTGTGATTATATCAAAGCGAAGAAACGCAGCAAAAAAACGATGTATCTGTCCTTTGATGAGTGGAATGTATGGTATCACTCCAATGAAAATGATTCGAAGATGGACCCTTGGCAGATTGCTCCGCCACAGCTGGAGGATATCTACAATCATGAGGATGCACTGCTTGTTGGATGTATGTTGATCAGTATGCTCAAACATGCGGATCGGGTTAAAATGGCATGTCTGGCACAACTCGTTAACGTAATTGCACCAATCATGACAGATACGGGCGGTGGCTCATGGAGACAGACAATTTTCTATCCATTTATGCATACGTCCCTCTTCGGGCGTGGAACAGCATTGGTGCCATTGATCCAGTCTCCAAAATACGATACAAAACAAATCACAGATGTTCCTTATCTGGAAGCTATTGCGGTCCATAACGAAGAGCAGGGTGAAGTGACTGTATTCGCAGTCAACCGTCATCTGGAAGAATCCCTTCCGCTCGAAGTGGATCTGCGCAGCTTCGGGAAGTGTACCGTGATCGAGCATATCGTGCTGGAGAGTGATGATCTCAAAGCATCTAATACGGCAGCACAACCAAACCGCGTTGCCCCTCATAATCGCGGAGGTGCAGTTGTATCTGATACTCTAATTACGGCGAGCTTGGCGAAAGCATCATGGAACGTAATCCGTTTGAAAGTCCAGTAATGGTCAGCGTGTTTCTTGAATCAAAAAAAGCTGAGTGCGAGTTCATCGCATCCAGCTTTTTTTCGTTGTATTTATAGGCAAAGGAATGCATCGGAGGTGCGTACGCGCTTTCGCTTTAAAACTCAAAACTTTCGCCGTCACGCGGAATGAGCACCTGACCATCCATTTGCTCGGATGCCAGATAAGTCGCAAGATCCGTACGAGACATCATACAATGATTAATCGCATCCATGTGCACGGCGATGACATGAGCAGACGGCGCATGGCGCTTCACGGCTACAACGTCAGGCCCGTCCATTGTAATGGGATCACCCTCAAGGAAGCGTGCGCCGCCGGCATTCACAACAATGACATCAGGCGTATATTGACGAATGGCCTCAGCAGGTTCTTCACACCAGATGGTATCCCCAGCGATATAGGTGACGGGTTCTCCGTCTGCTTCAAGTACGAAACCGGACACGTTGCCCATACGTTCTCCGATTTCACCTGTACCATGATGCCCGGATGTACGGGCGAATCGGACAGAGTGATGCTCATGTTTTTCATCTACAGCTGTTACATTTGTGAATCCGGCACCCAAAAATACATTTTCATCCCCGGGCTGGCAGAACAGAGGAATGTCTTTATCAAGTTGTTTCGCTGCTGCTTCATCCCAGTGATCCGGATGAGTGTGTGTCACAATCAACAGATCCGGATTCAGGTAATCCGTTTCGGTTTCAGGCAGAGCTACTCTTGGATTACGTAACTCATTGGGTGTATTGGGGATTGCGGGGATGACTTCGGCGTCCATCAGCATTGGATCAACGAGAATGTTAAGCCCTCCGTATTCCAGCCACAGTGTTGCATTGCGAATCAATTGAATTTTCATTATATTTGCACTCCTTCGGGTTGTTTAATAGTATTACCCTATATGGTATACAACCCGTTTAACGTAGTACATAACATGATGAATGGAATTAGGCTATGCTAATTTCACCGTGAAAGGATTGCTGAAGCAAGATGAATGAAATGATAGATGACACGGATATCCGTATTTTGCAGATCCTGATTCAGGATGCCAAACGTTCTCACAAAGAGATCGGTGAACAGGTTCATCTCACGGGACAGGCCGTCGGTGCAAGAGTGCGGAAGCTGCAAGATCTGGGTGTGATTGAAGGGTATACGGTAAAATGGAACCCGGAACGCCTGGGCCTCGGCCTACAGGCATTTGTCACGGTTTTCTTGAACTCCGGTGACAGACATGCTGCCTTTCGTACATTCATTGCTGATCGTAAGGACATCGTTGAAGTCCATCGCGTCAGCGGGGAAGGCTGTTATCTGATGAGAGTGCAGACCGGCACCACAGAGCAGCTTGGCCAACTGCTTGAAGCATTGCTACCTTACGGCAATTACAAAGTCAGCCTGTCCATAGGTGTAGAGAAATCACAGTGATATGTGGGGAGCTTGTCCTCATCCATCCCGGTACTCAACGATCCTGCTTCTGTTCTTGCAAAGTCTCCTGAAGCAAAGTCACAGCCTGGTTCAGCTCTTTTTTGCTCAGCAGATGATCTGTCTGAATATGAGAACGTGTGCCGTCCTTCAGGAACAGAACGATCATGGGAGAAGCAGACAGGAGCCACTTGCTGCGGGCAGGTGAGGCGAGTTCAACTTTGCGAATCTGGCTCCAAGAAATCTTCCGTTTGCCCATGCTCAACACATCATCATTCCAGGATAACAACACGGCAGAGGTTCTGGTTAGTCGTGACACAAACATGAAGAATAGTGGTCCAATCAACCACATACCCAGTACGGCTGCGATGAAATAGTATATCGTCTCAAGTCTTTCGGCTTGTCCGTCCACGATGATCCATAATAAGCTCACGCACAAGAGAAGGAACAGGAAGCATAAACTTCCTTTCCATAAAGCTGTGCTGCGTCGGTAACGAATCTGCTGATGGTCACGCTTGGGTGTTTCGGGTTGATGCATAGATGTTCCTCCTAATTAACAATGCTGATCGATATGCCAAACGTGCCGCCTGCATAAGCAGAGCGGCATGTTCAACGTTATTGGCTATAACACAGAAGACAGACTCAGATGAATTCATTAGCCCGATCTATAGTTTAACACGAACTTAATTCAGGTCCATTACCCTGATATAGCTGAATTTTTACCTGCATCACGCGCATGCGTGTACAGATCGGCATATACGCCTTGAGCTTCAATCAGCTCCTGATGTGAGCCTTCCTCCACAATCTCACCATTCTCCATCACCAGAATTCGATCCGCATGCATCACCGTGGACAGACGATGGGCAATGACAATGGTGGTGCGTCCCTGGGATACCGATTCCAGCGCCTGCTGCACAAGCTGTTCCGTGTGTGAGTCCAGATTGGCGGTTGCCTCATCCAAGATGAGCACTCGGGGCTGGAACACAACGATCCGGGCAAACGATATCAACTGCCGCTCCCCGGCGGACAGCCCGCTTCCGCGTTCGGACAGATGTGTATCATATCCTTGTGACAAACGCGAAATCATGGCATGTGCTCCCACAAAACGGCAGGCTTCAATTGCCTGCTCTCGCGTAATATCCTCACGAAACATTCTCACATTATCAATAATGGAACCGGAGAACAGGAATGGTTCCTGTTGAATTAGACCCACAATCCGATGAAGTTTGGCCTGCGGCAGATGCCTAATATCGGTACCATCAATTTCGATACTGCCCTTGTCTACATCATAGAAGCGATTGAGCAGGGAGATCAGGGTGCTTTTGCCAGCGCCCGTTGTGCCCACGATACCTACCATTTCACCCGGATAGAGGTGCAGATTCATATGCTGGATCAGGGGCCGATCTGCCCGATAACCAAAAGACACATCATTAAAATCAATCTGGCCCATCACGTTCCGAGGTTCAAGCGAAGAGGCCATCATAGGCTCAGGATCGGCAACTTCAGGCCGCGTATTCAGAATGTTCCAGATGCGATCCATGGATACGGTGGTGGACTGGAATGTATTCCACTGCATCGTAATCTGGTTAATGGGCTGGAAGAACTGACGAATATAGCTGATAAACGCATACAATACCCCGACTTGCAGAGACTCACCCAGTACGGCGCGACCTCCAAGCCAGACCATCATGACCAGTGCCGCATTGCCAAGGATATCAAAGGTCCGGTTGAATATGACATTGGAGCGGGCTTGAGCAATGTTGGCTTTCAGATGGAGCGCATTTTGTTCCGAGAAACGTTTCTTCTGTTCTTCTTCCTGGTGAAAAGCCTGAATCAGGAACATGCCGGACAAGTTTTCCGCCGTAAATGCGATCAAACGGGAAAGACGGGTACGGGCATTCTGATAGGCTTTCCGCAGTCGGCTACGAAATAATACCGCAACCACAGCAATGACAGGCAGGACGATGAGGGAGTAACCCGCCAGCACAGGATCAAGTTGGAACATAAAGACGATAATGAGCACCAGCATCATACCATCTCGAATCAGACTGAGTAGGACTTGGGTGAAAAAGCTGCTGATGGTCTCCGTATCACTGGATACGTTCGTAACCAGACTCCCGATATGGAAACGGTCAAAGAAGGACATGGACATCTTGGAGATATGTTTGAACAGGTCCTTTCTAATCCGGGATACAATGTTCTGTCCCACATGCTGCAACAGATTATTCTGGATATAGGTAAAAATAAAACTGATGACAGCCAGCCCAAGAAAGATGGCTGCGAGCTGAACGAGAAAGCCCACGCTGGTCTGGCCTACGGCCAGATGATCATCGATGGCGATCTTCACCAGATAGGGTTGCAGCAGATCTGCCGATATGCCAAGCAGTGAGCAGAAGAAGATACCGGCAAAAGCCCATTTATGCGGTTTGGCGTATGCCATCATCGCTTTAAACGAAGTTCGTTTACTTTGATCGGCCTCTGCATCTGGGTGAAGTTCAGCGTTAGCGTTAGACATGATGTAATCCCTCCTCCTGCAAACGGTAGGTGGCCGCATACAACCCCTTGGCAGCCATCAACTGCGCATGTGTTCCCTGCTCAGCGACTCGCCCTTCATCCAGAACGATGATATCGTCTGCATGACGGACCGCGCTGATGCGATGAGAGATGATCAATGTGGTTTTGCCCTTGCCGATCTCACGCAAACTGCGCAGAATACCACTCTCGGTGACAGCATCAACCGCGCTCATACTGTCATCCAGAATAAGTAACTGTGCTTGTTTGATCAGTCCTCTTGCAAGGCTGGTTCGCTGACGTTGTCCACCAGACAGGGTGAGTCCGCGTTCGCCAAGCCGTGTATCGAAGCGATCAGGAAAACGGACAATATTGTCATAGATCATGGCTTGACGTGCACTATGTTCCACCGTATCCAGCGATACTTCCCGGTCGCTGAATGCGATGTTATCCCGGATGGTGGTGCTAAACAGGAAGCCATCCTGAGGGACATAGGCGATGCGCGATCTCAGACTTTCCAGCGACAGCTGCCGAATATCGGTGCCATTGATGCGGATTGTTCCTTCAGGTGGTTCATATGTACGCAGCAATAGCTTAACGAGGGTACTTTTACCTGAGCCGGTCTTGCCTACAATACCCACCGTTCGCCCGGCACGAATATGGAGTTGAATGTTTTTGAGAGCAGGAGATGAACTGCCAGGATAGGAGAAGGTTAGATTCTCCATGGTGATATCTTGTACGGTATGGAGCGCTGTGGCTTCGGGAAGTTCACGCACATCCGCTACTTCGCTGAGCAGGTCATTCACCCGCTCCAGTGATGCGCCTGAGCGCTGAACGGTATTAATAACATTGCCGATCTGTTGAAGCGGTCCCATGATCATGCGCAGATATAAGGTTAAGGCGACAAAACTCCCGAGTGTAATAGAATTCTGCATGGTCATAATACCTCCGACAAGCAGAGAAACGACCAATGAGATAGCTCCCAGCAGCGGGAGCAAAGCCTGAAACAACGAAGACAGACGAACCAGACGAAGCTGTTTGCTCTTAATTGCATCGACGGTGGTTCCAAAGCGTGCACGAGCACTGTCTTCGATGGCAAACGTCTTGGTTACGCGAATGCCACCCAGCTGCTCTTCTGCCGATTCCGTCATGGTAGCAAGAGCTTCCTGCACGTCGCGAGAGCGCTTGCGAATCCGTGGACCAAAAAACACGACCAGAAATGGAATCGCCAGCAAAGGAACAACACTGATTAGAATGAGCGTCAACGGAATCCCGCTAAGCAGCATCATGACAATGCAGGACAACAGCAGGAAGGTGGCATTGGTCATGAGCGTCACACCATTGGATATCGCTTCACGTACGGAAGTAACGTCATTCATGACATAACTCAGCAGTTTTCCGTTTCCTTGTTTGGAGAAATAATGTTCGCTAAGTTCGGAAAACTTACTGAATATACGCTCACGCGTCATGAATTCGAAGCGTCGACCGAGCTTCATAATCATGAATTGCCCGGTACCGAACAGCAGATTATACCCGATGGCAATAGCCAGAAGGGACAGGCTGTACTTTACGACTGTCTGCATCTGAAGTGTGTTCTGCATCAACTGATCCGTGAAGCTGCCGAGTATGCGGGGCAAGGATGCTTGCCCGACATTGGAGGCGATGATCAGAAGAACAGCAACCAGATAAACAGGCCAGTTCGACACAACATAACCGCGAAGTAATCCTTTCTTGGACATAAGCGTTGTTCTCCTTTTGTTATAGGTGAAGTCAGTTCAGCAGGTGGAGTCAAGAAAAGGGCCGACACCTGTTATTAGCGCGTCGTGCCCTCTTACTGTATGCGATCTAGTTCGTTGTTTATCCGTCATCCGATAGATTTCTCTATTCTTATTTTTGCGCTAATCCGATGGGATGTCAACGAAGCCAGTTAGCAAACCGTAGGTGAATCGGATTAGCTACGACGGAGAAGAGTTCTATGCCGTGTTCCCGTGTTGTATTCACCACATGTCGAAATTACTGAAACATTTTCTGAGGGTATCCCGTCTGTAGGAATGAAGAGGTAAAAAATAGGCTTTACTAATCATATGGAGGTGCCAGGAAATGAAACATAAAAAAGGATTGGCTGCAACGCTTGCACTCTGCGTTTCTTTGACAGCAGGAGGTGCATCGGTATTTGCTTTTACAGATGTGAAGGATGAAGGTCAGAAGTCGGTTGTGGATTCATTGAAATCAAAAGGCATTGTTAACGGAGTAACAGCGGATCTGTTCCGTCCAGATCTTGCATTGTCCGAGCCTCAGGGTGTTCAACTGATTGTGAACGCATTTGGTCTAAAAAATGAATTTGCGGAAGCATCCGCTCAGAATAAAATCAGTCCGGATACGTGGTATGCCGATGCGGTGCAGGCCGCTACTCAGAATGGACTGTCCATTCCGGTTGAAGTGAACCCACAGGGCAAGATGACGCGTGAACTGTTTGTCATTTTGCTACATGAAGGGATTAACACAACCGGGAATTATCCGGTCATCATGAAGTATAATCTTGTTAAGGACGAAAATAAAATCGGTAAGGACGCCATATCTGCAGTCCAGAACCTGCTGAACATGAACATCATTGAACTGGATAAGGACGGGAATTTCCGTCCAGATCAGTCGCTTACCCGTATGGAGGCTGCAAGCATGATCTTTAATGCACTCGAATTTGTGGATAAACACGGCAATGGCGGCTCAGCAGAGCCAACTCCAACCAATCCAGGTGAAGGCCAACAAGCGATTGTACCTGAAGTAACAACGACCAAGGTTGATGACAAAACAACCAAAGTTAAACTTAGTGCTGAAATGCCGCACCCTGGTTATGGATTGAAGATTGATGATGTGAAATTGGAGAAGGATGGACGCGCCATCGTGCTCTATTCCATTATTCAACCTGATCCAGACATGATGTATCCGATGGTTATCACAAATGTGACTGCAGAAACGGATATCCCAACAGGCTATACAGCAGAAGCTCAACCTTCTGGTAAGTAAATTCCTGCAAACCCTACAACTGAACATGGTTAAAACGGATGTGTATCTTCAAAACGACTCTCCATACATGTATGGAGAGTCGTTTTTTATTTGAATTGAAACTGTATCCAGGTTTTCACATGATCATTTATATTACATTTAGTGTTATTAATTCTGTCATTTTTTATGAATGAAATGGATATCTGCTTAGGATATAAAGCCAGTTCGTGTTAGCGGAATGGCTTTTTTTAATGGTCTTTTCCGAAATATCTACTGTTTTCAGATTCCAGACATTGTGCAAAATCTACATATATGATTCCATATTTCCAGTGTTTATAAGCGTTTATGTATCCTAAAGCCAAAGATAAAAACAACATATATACGAAAGAGGGAGGAGAAATATAGAATAAAGGCAAGCCATTACAGGCTTGTAATATGCAAGAGGTTTATGATAGATAATATTACATTAAAGTATGATGGCTGTAGACATCAATACCGTGTCCCATGCGTATATGTGGGTTTTGACTTTAAGGTCTGTTTTCGGATCTGACATCTTTCAAGTTCATGTGATGAAACTTTCAATGACAACTACAGGAGGGAAATAGGTCAAATTCTACATGTTTTACAACCCTGAAATGACAATGATAAGCTGGAAACAAAAGTGTAAACCCCCGTTGTAACAGCATATTCCGTGATTTTAGAAGTGAAGATTGAAATGGCATATTTACGGATTAGGCAATGAACCATAAACTCGGTATGTAAGCGTTACCAAAAAAGGAGGAAACAACTGATGCAACCAGATGGGAAGTCCGCCTTATCGCAAAACTTATCGGTATACACCAATCCGAGCAGTAAGAAAAATAAATTATGGAGAAGGACGATTCGGAACTGGGAGTTGTATCTGTTTATTGCACCAGCCTTTCTATATTTTCTGATATTCCATTATGGTCCGATGTACGGCATACAAATTGCATTTAAAAACTTTATCCCAACGCTTGGTGTCACAGGAAGCCCATGGGTCGGATTCGATCATTTCATCCGTTTCTTCAATTCGTATTATTTCTGGGATTTATTATGGAATACCCTTAGCATCAGCTTGTATGAGCTGGCTATAGGTTTTCCACTGCCGATTATTCTGGCGTTAGCGTTCAATGAAGTGAAGGATTCCTTCTTCAAGCGTACTGTGCAGACCGTCACGTATGCACCGCATTTCATTTCGGTCGTGGTGATGTCGGGCATGATCATTACCTTTTTATCACCCTCGTCAGGCATGATTGTCAATTTGGTACAGGCCCTTGGATTCCAGGCACCTCAATTCCTGACGGACCCTGCGTGGTTCAAGACAGTGTATGTACTGTCGGGAGTCTGGCAAAGTGCAGGCTGGGGCACCATTATATACCTTGCCGCTCTATCGGGTGTGGACCCGCAACTGCATGAAGCGGCTGTGGTGGATGGTGCGAGCCGGTTTAAACGGATTTTGCATATTAACATTCCAGCGATCATCCCTACGATCACGATCTTGTTAATTCTGAATATGGGCAGTATTCTGGGCGTCGGATTTGAGAAAATCCTGCTGCTGCAAAATCCGCTGAATATGGGCTCGTCCGATGTCATCTCAACATTTGTCTATCGGTCCGGTCTGGTCGATGCACAGTACAGTTTCTCTACGGCGGTGGGATTGTTCAACTCCGTAGTTAATGCGATTCTGCTTATTACCGTGAATCAGATTGCACGCCGCACCAGTGAAAATAGCTTATGGTAAAAGGAGGGAAAACACATGTCATCCGCTGTGAAAGAAAGCAGAAGTGATAAATTGTTCTTATTGTGCAATTACATCTATCTGACGGTAGCGCTTGTCATTGTGCTGTATCCGCTGTTATACATCATCAGTGCTTCAATCAGTGATCCCAAATATGTAGCTTCCGGTGAGATGTGGCTGCTTCCAAAAGGGATTACGTTTGAAGGTTACGCCCGGGTGTTTGAGAACACCAACATCTGGATTGGGTACAAAAATACGATCATTTATACCGTTGTAGGCACCATCGTTAACCTGATTGTTACACTACCGGCAGCCTATGCGCTCAGCCGCTCGGACTTTGTGGGACGTGGATTCTTCATGGCGATGTTTATGGTAACGATGTTCTTCGGCGGAGGGCTTGTCCCAAGTTACCTGCTGGTCAAGGATCTTGGTATGGTGAACAGCATGTGGGCACTTATTCTGCCCGGGGCTGCATCCATCTGGAATATTATCGTATGCCGTACGTTCTTCCAATCGACCATTCCCAAGGAGCTGCAGGAAGCAGCGCATATTGATGGATGTACCAACACACGCTTGTTCGTCAAAATCGTGCTTCCGCTCTCCATGCCAATCATTGCAGTGATGGCACTCTTCTATGGAGTCGGACACTGGAACAGCTATTTCAGCGCCATGATTTATCTGAACGATTCATCCAAGTACCCGTTGCAGCTCTTTCTGCGGCAGATTCTCGTGCTTCAGGAAATGGCGGCTCAAGGGGGAGGGGCCATTGATACCTCTTCAGCAACGGCGATGAATACCAAAGCGGAGATTGCTGCACTGGTCAAATATGCTGTCATTATTGTTGCCACCCTACCAGTCATTGCAGTGTATCCATTCCTCCAGCGTTACTTTGTACAGGGTGTTATGATCGGTTCCGTTAAGGGATGATCTTAATCCATATACCACATTAAACAAGGGGAGTTGTTGTTATGAAAAAGCTTCGCAAGGCTTCATCCATTACACTCTGTCTCACCTTATTCGCAACATTGCTTGCAGCTTGTGGTTCAACCAATGAAGACGGAAGCACGACCTCCAAAGTAGAGGGGGTCAAAAAAGAAGGTTTCCCCATTGTAGACAAAACGCTAACGTTAAAGGTCATGTCTCAGGATGCGGGCGTAGCCGATTGGAGCACGATGCCTGTGCTGCAAGAAATGGAGAAATTGTCGGGCATCAAGCTGGAGTACCAGCTCTCACCAATCGACAGCTTTGAAACGAAGAAAAATCTGGTTTTCGCGAGCGGAGACTTGCCCGATATGTTCTATGCTGCGGACCTCAAGCCAGCTGAGCAGGTGACATATGGCAGTCAGGGCATTCTGATCCCGTTGGAAAAATACATTGACGAGGGTTACGCCCCGAATATCAAAAAGATTCTCGATGAGAACCCGGATGTCCGCAAATCATTTACAACACCTGATGGGCATATGTATGCACTCCCATTCATTGATAAAGCCGCCGTGTGGTATAGAGGCCCAATGTGGTACAACGGGGAATTCTTGAAGGCACTTAATGTTGAAGAGCCTAAGACCACGGAAGAATTGTATACGTATCTCAAGCGTGTAAAAGAAGAAGATCCGAATGGTAATGGCCAGCAAGATGAAATTCCGCTGACTTCTGTAAAACTGGATGATCTTCGCATGTTTTTCTTCGGCTTCTGGGGAATGTACAACGAAGGCATCTATTCTGATAAGGACGGAAAAGTTCACTACCCTTATCAAGAAGAAGGTTATAAAGGGTATCTGACATTCATGAATCGCTTGTGGAAGGAAGATTTGCTGGATCATGAGACCTTCTCTCAAACAGGCGATCAGAAAAAAGCTAAAGGTGAAAGCAACAAACTTGCACTGTTCAACGATTACCATCCATACTTCACGCTCGGTGGTGAACCTAGCACGGATCATCCGCTGATGACACCCGTGAAGAGTGAGGTAGCAGACTCTCCGGTATACGGCAAACACCCGGGTATGTCGGCTCGCGGTACCTTTGCTATTACGAGCAGTAACCCGTCACCTGAGGCGACGATGCGATGGATCGATTACTTGTACAGCTATGAAGGTGCGACTCTGTTCAATCAAGGTCCGGAAGGTGTGTTATGGCAATTCAAAGACAAGGAAAATCACGTAAAAGAGTGGCTTCCCGTTCCTGGGGGTGGGGATCGTGAGGAATACCGCGGTAAAATCACGCCGAACTTTGGTATCTTGACACCTGGCATTAATGATCCCGAAGTAGCGAAGGGTCTTCGCACCGAATTTGATGAGTGGATTGACCAGCAGAATCAAGAGAAGTTGGTACCTATCGGAAAAGCACCATTTCCTAACGTTTATTTGACGAATGAAGAGCAAAGCGAAGCAACCGCTCTATTGTCTGACCTGGATACGTACGTTAAACAGATGGAAGCGAAGTTTGTGACCGGCCAGGAACCACTTGAGAACTGGGATAAGTACATTGCACAGATGAAGAAAATGGGCAGTGACCGTATCATCGAACTGTATCAGGGGGCATATGACCGCTGGAATTCGGGGCAATAAAGCCTATCGAGGTACATCCCATGCAGAAAGACAGCAGTTAGCTTCAATAATGTTAGCTGCATTAAATTTTTCGCATATAAGAATTCTCGGGGGAGGTGGACCGTTGTGCAGAAATGGTTTGAAGAGGCCAAACTGGGGATATTCATCCACTATGGCATCTATGCGGTAGACGGGGTTGCGGAGTCTTGGTCCTTCTATAATGGCAGGATGTCCTACGACGAATATATGAATCAACTGGATGGGTTTACGGCTTCGGAATTCAACGCGGAGAAGTGGGCGGACCTGATTGAAAAGTCTGGAGCCCGGTATGCGGTGCTGACAACGAAGCATCATGATGGCGTTGCTTTATGGGATACGCAATATAGTGACCTCAATGTTGTCAAACAGACACCAGCGAATCGTGACATTGTGAAGGAATATGCGGAAGCGATTCGGGAAAAGGGCATTCATCTGGGGATGTATTTCTCGCTGATTGATTGGTCACACCCGGATTATCCTAGCGTGTATGAAGGTGGAAAAGTACCGGAGGATCTCAGTAGTGTCAACCGGCATTCAAGTCCTGTGGACGGCGTTCAGGATCAGGCAAAGTGGCAGAAGTTCCTGCAATTTAATAACCATCAACTGGGAGAGATTTTAACAAATTACGGAAAGGTGGATCTGCTGTGGTTTGATGGGGACTGGGAACGGAGCGCCCAACAGTGGAATCTGCCGGAGTTCAAGCATTATCTTCAATCTTTTAACCCGGATATCATCATCAACTCCCGCCTTCAAGGTTATGGGGATTACAAAACGCCTGAGCAGGGCATTCCGATTACAAGACCGGAGGGACCTTGGGAATTCTGCACCACAATCAATACATCTTGGGGTTATGTGCCAACCGATCATAAATATAAATCCTTGAATCAGATCATTCGGATGTTCTGTGATTGTATTTCGATGGGCGGTAATATGTTGCTGGATATCGGTCCGCGTGAAGACGGCACCATCGATCAGAGGCAGGAGGATATTCTGCTTGGGCTGGGAGCTTGGATCCGAACCCATGAAGAGGCGGTCTTCGGCACGAGTGAAGGCATTATGCCTCGCTATTATCTGGGGGGAAGCACCGTATCCGAGGATCGAAAGACGCTGTACCTGTTTGTGTATGACGATCCAAAAGAGAATGTGTGCATCAAAGGTCTCTGCAATCCGATCAAGAAAATTACCGTGCTGCATTCGGGCAAAGAACTTCATCATGAGATTCATGGAGGCGTGCCATGGTTCAATATCCCGGGAACAACGTGGATTAAGATGACCCCGGAGGACACACATGAACAGGTGACCGTTCTTAAGCTCGAATTCGATGAGGAGCTGGAAATGTACGGCGGCGCTGGAGCCGTTGTCACCCATAACTAACTATTAGGGGGAGGGCGTGTGCCGATAGATGCATGCCTTCCCTTACGAATTGGAGAGAGTGACATGAACAGAAGTGGAGTGCCAGAGCCCAAGATTGAGTATGCTCCCAAACATTATATATGCAAGCGTGCGCAGGAACCGTTGGTATTAGACGGCCGTGTGGATAAGGCATTTTGGGATACGGCCCATTGGACAGATGATTTCGTTGATATCGAAGGTGATATTCGTCCAAAGCCAGAGAAACAGACGCAGGTAAAAATGCTGTGGGATGACGACTATTTCTACTTTGCTGCCGAGCTGATGGAAGATCAGATATGGGCTACCCTGACTGAGCGTGATTCCGTTATTTTTTATGATAATGACTTCGAGATTTTTATCGATCCCGACGGGGATTCCCATCAATATTATGAGTTCGAGATCAATGCGCTCAATACCGTATGGGACCTGTTATTAGTGAAGCCTTATCGGGATGGTGGGCCTCCGGTTAACGGTTGGGATATCAACGGTCTCAAGACGGCCGTATATATCGATGGGGAACTGAACAGACCTGGTGCAGAGAACCGGAAATGGAGCGTGGAAGTTGCAATTCCCTGGACCAGTCTAAAGGAATGTGCCGAAGGAAACCGTCCACCTGCGCCGGGTGAATTCTGGCGTGTCAACTTCTCACGTGTGGAGTGGCAGACCGAGGTACAGGACGGTGAATACCGCAAGGTGCTGAATCCGGAGACGGGCAAACCTTATCCAGAGGACAACTGGGTGTGGTCACCTATGGGTATTATCAACATGCATTACCCGGAGTTATGGGGTTATGTTGTATTCTCGGATGACGGAACGGATCAGTCGTTTGAGTTGCCGGAAGACGAACGAATCAAATGGGAGCTTCGCAAGCTCTATTACCGTGAACGTAATTATTATGAAACCCATGGTGAATTTACACAGGATGTGAAGCTGCTTATGGGTGAGGAATCATGGAGTTGTGAGCCTGTTATTGAAACGACTCGCAGCCTGTTCCAGATTACTGCGCCGTCTTTGGACGGGACGGCCTTGATCTGTATTCGGGAAGACGGAAAGCTGTGGAAGGAGTGAGAATGCAATGACCAGCCAAACCTTGGCATTTTCCCTTGATGCACAGTCATTGGAGAGAATCGAGCAGAAGTTCCAGGAGAAGGTACGTTTTGCAGAGGCCCGCAAATCGGAATTGTTTCATGTTTTTCAGCAGGAGCTAACGCATGAAGAGGCATGGGCGTTGAAGGTTGTCTATGCCTATATGCCGGTAAACGACATGGCTGATTATAACGGGGACTTGTTCTTAAGTCATGTGCGACGGGCTTTGGACACTCGCAAACGTGTGCCTTGGGGAGAACGCGTTCCTGATCATTTGTTCCTTCATTTTGTACTGCCTTATCGCATAAATACGGAAAATATTGAAGATTTTCGCGGTTTGATCTATGACGAATTAGCCGAGCGGACAGCGAAGTTATCCATGGCTGATGCCATTCTGGAGACCAATTACTGGTGTCATGAGAAAGCGACCTATATTGGCAGTGATCTGCGCACGATATCACCGCTGACGATGATCCGGAATGCTCGTGGTCGATGCGGCGAAGAATCTACGCTGGCGGTGGCCGCTCTTCGCAGCATCGGTATACCTGCCCGTCAGGTCTATACGCCGCGCTGGGCTCACTGCGACAGCAATCATGCTTGGGTAGAAGCCTGGGCAGATGGTCAATGGTATTACATCGGGGCATGTGAGCCGGAAGCCCGTCTGAACCAAGGATGGTTCAGCCCGCCAGCCCGCAGGGCCATGCTGATTAATACAAGGATCTATGCCGACTATCCCGGACCAGAGGATATTACGCTCTCGGAAAAGGGATTTACGGAAATTAATTTGCTTGAGAACTATGCGCCCACACGCAACATCTATGTGAAGGTGAAAAATGAACAGGGAGAGCCCGTACCCGGCGCGAGTGTTCGTTTTGAGCTGTACAATACGGCTGAATTCTATCCGATTGCCGAAATTAGGACGGATGCACAAGGGGAAGCGACCTTTAAGACTGGCTGTGGTGACCTTTTGATTCGTGCAGTTAGCGGCGGCAAGTGGAGTGAGATCCTATTCAAGGCTCAGGAAAAAAAGGTTATCGAACTGGTGTTAGACTCGGCAGAGCAGCCTACAGGGAGTGCAGATTTCGATATGGTCCCTCCGCCTGAAGGGAAAGGAGAGGTCGGGACTGCGTTACCCGAAGAGAAGATGCAGGAACACAACCGTCGTCTGGAGGAAGGAGCGCAGATCCGTGGCAGGTACGAAGACACTTTCCTGAGTGAGGAGGAAGCTGTCTCGTTAGCTAAAGGGGTTGGACTTCCCTCCGTTTACGTGTATGGGATATTCTCCGTAAGGCACGGGGGAACAGCCGGGAAATTGCTGCTTTCCTGGAGGAACGTTCCAATCCATACGGTGAGTGGCCGCTCCGGTTGCTGGAGTCGATGAATGAAAAAGATTTAATTGATACTTTTCGCCAGACGCTGGATGATCATCTGATCGGTGCGCTCTCGCAGCAAGGATCTTGGGCGGAAGATACATTTGTGAGATACATCCTGTGTCCGCGGATTTCCTATGAGATGCTGGTCCCTTATCGAGGTATATTCCACAATGCCTTTTCGGCAGATGAGGCGGCAGCGTTCAGGGAGAATCCCTCGACACTTGCCCGAATGCTGGAACAGCAATATGAGTACTATGAAGATCTTCCTAATCTAAAAGGCAAAGGGAATCCAATAGGGACGTTTAGTCTAATGAAGGGAGACTCTAAGTCGCTGGATATTTTGTTTGTAGCTGTATGTCGCAGTTTGGGTATTCCAGCCCGATTACATCCGAGCGCACAGAAACCACAGTATCTAAGTGACAAAGGCTGGGAGGATGCAGTGTTTAGTCTCACCTCACCTCAAACTCAAAAGAGCACAAGCTGGGGAATGCTCCATCTTCATAGGGATATAAAAGTTCCGCAGGATACACCTGAAGCATCTTATTTCGAAAATTTCTCGTTTGCCCTTCTGGAAGATGGCGTCTACAAGACGTTGATTTATCCTTATGGCAGTACGGATGTCTATAGTGAGCCATATGAGGTTGAGGCAGGAGCTTATCGCTTAACGACAGGCATTCGGATGAAAGATGGAACGGCAAAAGTACGATTCGTTTACTTTACCGTGAACGCTGGAGATACCACTGAGGTTGTCTTGTCTTATCGTGAGACTGAGGTTGATATTCCTGTACTGGGTAAACTGGCACCAGGAAGTATACTGACCCGTCTGGATGGTACAGAGGTAGAACTGGAGGAACTTCTGGGATCGGAGGGTGCCATTGCTGCCTGGATTGAACCGGAGCGGGAACCGACCAAACATCTGATTCGTGAACTGTGCGAGCTGGCAGAGCCGCTGGATAAGTTGGGTATTCCAATCGTACTCATGATCGGAGATATGGAATGGAACGCTTCTTTTGACCCTGTTGGTTATCCAAAGCTGCCTGTACGTACGGTTTTTGTACAAGATTCCAGTTATGCTTCCTTGTCTGGCTTCATTTCGAAGCCTGCGGCTTATGAAGCGGGTTATCCACATCTATTTGTGCTGGATACTCTGCATCAAGTTCGTTATTCGGCTTCCGGGTACAAGATTGGTACCGGGAAGGAAGCCTTGCAGATTGCTGCTGCGATATCTCAATCATCGATTGGATCGGAGTGAAGAGAGTGATGAAATATATTGCTGCGGGTTATGCCGTTGATTCAGTTCTTCCTGACATGACACATGAGGATCTGTCGAAGTTAACACATCTGAACATAGCCTTCGGACATGTCAAGAATGATGCAATCACTACCGAGCATTTAAAAAATGGCCATGTGATCCAGAACATCAAGCTGGAGCATCCAAATCTTAAAGTGCTGTTGTCTGTAGGCGGATGGAGCGCTGGCGGTTTTTCCGAAGCCGCCTCAACCCAGGCGGGAAGGGACAGCATGGCTGCATCGGCGTTTAGGGCGCTGGAGGAATATCCTTTTGACGGGATCGATCTGGACTGGGAATATCCTTGTTACGGTGAAGCCGGTATTGCATCCAGCCCAGATGATAAACGGAATTTCACCTTACTTCTCAAAACAATGCGGAAGGCACTGAGTGCGAAGGGAGAAGAGGATGGCCGTCATTATCTGCTCACCATTGCAGCAGGGGCTGATCAATACTACGTTGATGGTACAGAGATGGCCGAGGTGCAGCAGTACCTGGACTACGTGCAGTTGATGACCTATGATATGCGCGGCGGTTTTCAGGTTCTGACCGGACACCATACGAATCTGTACACGCCAACAGGAGATCTGTTTCGAATTAGTACGGATGCTTCCGTGGCCCTGTTTGTTCGCGCTGGTGTCCCGAAGGAGAAGATTGTGATCGGAGCTGCGTTCTATTCCCGGATCTGGAATGAGGTTCCTGACCGAAACCACGGGCTCCATCAAATAGCTGGTAGCACAGGCGGCTACGGTCCGTCATTTGCCGAGCTGGAAGCGAAGTACATTAACAAGAATGGTTACAATCGTTATTGGGATGAGGAAGCCTGTGCACCATTTCTGTTCAATGGGTCCAGCCTCATATCGTATGATGACGAAGAATCGATCCAATGCAAATGTGCTTACGTAAAGGAGCAAGGTCTGGCCGGCATCATGTTCTGGGAGTACGGCTGTGATCCGACTCACCGTTTGCTGGGTGCAGTACATCAAGGGCTGAAGGTTCTTCCGGCTGGGGAAAGCGGATAAGGCCGCCGGGCGCGACGAATCAGATTATTTCTTCGAACTAAAAACATACGAAGGGGCCGTCCTATACGTCATGAGCATGACGTATAGGACGGCCCCTTGTTTGCGTTATTTTCTAATGAATCAGGCACTGTTATTCGCTCTCATATACATTGTTTACTGTTCTGAGATGTAACCATCACAGAGACGATATCTCCCTTTATCCAGTACATTCCTCGTCATCATCATCCGGGGAATCGGCGGAGCCGTTGGGACGGTGCATTTTACGGTATTGCCCTGGGGTATAACCCGTCTCTTTTTTGAATTTGCGGATGAAGTTTGGTGTATCCAGGTAACCGACACACGTGATGATATCTTTTAACGGATCGGTAGTATGCAGTAATAGTCGAATGACCTCATCCATCCGTTTCTGCCAGATATATTGGGTAAAGTTCATGCCGATCTTTTCTTTGAAAGAACGACTGAAATAGGATGAAGAGATCGTGAATTTCGATGAAATCGTACCTAAACTGAGATCATAATCAGAGAAATTGGCATCGATATAAGCAACGATTTCATCCATAAGAGAGCTTTCTTCCGTCTCACTCTTCGCCTCGACATGGGCGCAGATTTCGGCGGCGAGGCCTGTCAGTTTTTTCTCCAAATCCTCCAACGAGTCGTAGGAAGTGATCCTTGGAAGTTGATCAACCACATGATGGATTCCAAGCTCCGAAGCGGTTTTGAGCATGGTATTCAGAATATCAAAGCAGATGCAACGCAGCAGCGGTACAGACGGCATTTCGGATTTCAGGGTATTCAACGCAGTTGACACCATCTGAACCGCCACATCATAGCTGCCTTGTTTCAAGCTCTGAACCAGCTTTAATAACACATCCTTAGGGACCCAGAAGGAAGAATCCTGTACATCGGAACCGGAAAGGTTGTTAAAATATGTACTGGTGCCCTGTCCATGCAGCATCGATGCTTCCAGAGCGGTCGAGGCCTCAATGTAGGATTGATTCAGCTGTTTCGGATAAGTGTACCGATTGCCTATCCCGATTGCGGGCGCGACCCCGGTGTGTTCTGTCACCATCCATTGCAGTTTTTCAACGATAGGCTCCATACGGGTATTCAGGCTACCTTCATGCTCAATTTCGGCATCGAATCCCACGATAAGGGCCAATTGGTCTGCCTGTGGCAGCTCTACGCCGTAAGCATAAGCGGACAACTCGGGCAGCTCCACATCGTTCATCAGCTGCATGACAGTAGGTTGCTCGGGGTTATCACCGATAGGAAAAGCATGCATTTCCCAGCCCATGATCATGACAAAATAATGGGATCGGTTAAAGCGTATGCCAAGCTTATCCGTAAACTCAGAGG
Organism: Paenibacillus sp. FSL K6-4396; assembly: GCF_038002525.1. Lineage (NCBI taxonomy): Bacteria > Bacillati > Bacillota > Bacilli > Caryophanales > Paenibacillaceae > Paenibacillus > Paenibacillus sp. FSL K6-4396. The sequence continues at coordinate 1,360,249 of NZ_JBBOCR010000001.1, forward strand.
GAAAATCTCCGGTGTGACCGTGCTTCAGCAACATGAGCAAAATATGATTGCGAGCATAGGGCTCCTGAAGATCTACGCGCTGACTATAATCATGCAGTGTTTTTTTAATCCATTCCAGCTCGTTGGTGGTGGAGGATGGATCAGGATCATTCTTCAACCGAATGAACTCCATTAAGTCTGAAATCGGATGGTACTGTCTTCGGGCCAACATAATGGCGAGGAACGTGCCCATCACCACCATGAAGGAGAAAACAAGAACAACAAAGGTGCGAATATGAACGATTCGGCTAAAAAATTGGTTGCTGGGCATAGCGGTTACATAAGTCCAACCCGCATCCGATTTAACGGATACAACCGAATGTGGTTCTTGATTTAAGGAGATGCTGTGCGTTCCGGGTTCAAGAGCAAACAGAGCGTTAACTTCCTGTTCGGATATGATTTCTCCCTTGTAATTGGCTGCAAGTACTTGCCCGAAATTATCGAAAATATAAGTCATCCCGTGATAGTCGCTGAGGATGGAATCAATTAGGCCCGTCAGATTGGACTCGTGAATCAGGTACATGACGGTTCCATGGGCGGGCGTATTGTTAGGTGCAATCGGTACAAGGTAGGCCAGCATGGAATTGGGTATTCTGGTTCCTTGGACGACCTGCTCCGCTGGACGTATCGTGGGGGACTGTACGTTATTCAAATCCCGGATCATGTCTGTTTTGTTCCACGTAGTAAATTTGTAGCGACCAGTGAATACATCCAGGTTCTCAGAGCCTTGAGAAGAATAGATGTTATCATCTCCACGGAAGAACAGGAATAACTCATCGATAATGGAACTGGTGGCTTTGTATTTGACCAATGCGCCGATTGATTCCCGACTATAGTACGGATGGTGGGTCCAATACCGCGTTAACTGCTCATCGTAGGCGATGCGAAAAGCGATGTCTTGGAGTTCCTTCATGCGATCATCAATGACCGTTTTGGCTTGAGTGAGCTGATTGACATTGGTCTGTTCAATCTCTGAACGGAGCGTGTCCACAGCGTTGTGATAAATAATGATGGTTAAAATAACAAGAGGGATAAGGAAAATGGAGATATAGGATAGTGTGTACTTAAACAGAAGCTTGGACTTGAAGTGATTCCATTTCATATCTGCAACCTCCCGTTTTTCTTTCGTGCTGCAGCGATAGCGCTATCATATGGGCAGTGAAGGTATTGCCAAGATGGTAGCTGCTGGGGTGTTCCTTCTAAAAATACTAGGAGAACTACTCTAATAAAGCAATGGTTCTTTTATAAATTCCAGTGCAATCCGTAAGAAAGATATAGTTATAGCAAAATCCCCTCAAAGTTCACTCATTTCCTTATGCTACCACACAAGGCTTTTCAAAGAGTATCTACTTTAAGGGGATAATTTTAGCTGATCATATATTATATTTTCTATTACTGAATATAGGAGTTAAAACGATTATTCGTTCAGAGGTTCATAGTCAAACCAATCGAAACTTGCAGGTGTAGACTCCTCCGATGGAGCATAAGCGTACATGGCGATCATCACACCAGTGAAACCACTCGCCACTTCGGTAGATAACAGATGTGTTTCTCCTGAACCCACTTCAATGGCATCGGATGAACCTTGCTGGTAGAGGAACGTGAAGTGATTACGGTCAGCCTTGATTTGTAATACAACCGGCCCCTTGTCACAGTCAAGCACCTGTTCGGTTCGCATAGAGCCGACGGTTCGTCGCAATACGATTTTCTTCTGCCCATCGACCTGTGTTACAGCCAAATCGTAATGATATTTATCATTCATAAATAAGGTTAATCCAGCTTCCTCACCGCTCGCATTTGGCTCATAATACAGCTCGGTGGCCGTATTGCATAAGAAATGGCTCAATCGACGCCCAACAAAGGCTGGATTTCTACCCTCATCGAGCGATACCGAATTCCCCCGCAGGATGAGTTGTCCGGGATTTTCTGTGAGTGTCCAACTATTCGGAGCCGGGTTCCGCAAGAAGATCCAGTTCATGTCCAAGGTTGGTTCGTCAAAATGATCCCGGGCAGCCTGAGGTGACCAAGGGTGCTGAGGCAATGAAGGTCCAGTCATCACCGGTTCAATATGTCCATCAACACCAATTGTCGGCCAATCGTTATCCGTCCATGTGACAGGTGCCAGGAACGTTTCACGTCCCAGATGGTGCCGCATGGGGTAACCTGCTGGACGAAGGCCAAGACATACGGCCCACCAGCTTCCATCCTGGATCTGGATAAGGTCTGCATGTCCAGTTGCATGGATACTGGTTTTCATGCTTCGATTGGACAGAATTGGATTATGAGGACACGGATCAAATGGTCCGTATGGCTCTGTGCTTCGAGCAATGGTCTCCATATGACCATACTCGGTTCCACCTTCGGCGATCATCAGATAGTAGAGGTTATTTATTTTATACATGTGGGGAGCTTCGGGGGCTGCGCCTCCGGTTCCGGTCCAGATTAATCGGCTATCCGTTAGTCTGGCTCCGGTCGTGATGTCTATCTCACACTGATAGATGCCCTCGCCTTCATCGCCGTTACAGGCCGTTTGAAAATACACATGTCCATCTTCATCAAAGAGAAAAGAGGGATCAATGCCGCCCTGATCAACAAAAATCGGAGCAGACCATGGTCCCTCGGGCTGGGCACTACGTACATAAAAATTCCCGCCGCCGCTGACATTGGTTGTTGTCATATAGAACCAGCCATCATGGTACCGCAGTGTTGGGGCAAAAATGCCGCCAGAGTTGCCTGCGTTTGCTAGAGGGAGTTGCTCCGTTGTTGTGAGGACATGGCCGATCTGTCGCCAGTTCACAAGGTCTTTGCTATGGAAGATGGGCACGCCAGGAAAATATTCAAAGGTACTGGTTACCAGATAATAGTCTTCATCTACACGGCAAATACTTGGATCCGGATAAAACCCCGGAATGACCGGATTGGTATATTTCATCATGTTATGCTCCTATTCATGTCGAAAGTGTAATATGGACCTGGACGTATGAGAGATATCCTTGCTACAAGGGGCATTATATCGTCTTCAATCATTTCCAACCTTGATTTTTCGGTCCTCGAATAGCATGATATAGACATTCAACCCAACATGGTTTGCGGAGGGGAATGCTTTTGAGTAATGCATATTTGAGATGGTTTACCTCGGATCATCAACAATTTCCGTTTTTTATTCAGTACGGTGGACATGTTGAGGACATGGAGCTTCATAATCATATGGATTTTACGGAACTTGTGATTGTTCTGAATGGTCATGCAACCCATGTGGTGAACACCGAAGAATTTTTTATTAAAAAAGGGAACGCATTTGTGATTAATGGCGACACCCATCATGCGTATAAAGACCCTCATGATTTTAGGATCTGTAATATTATGTTCAGTCTCGAGATGCTTGCTTCGGCCGGTCCCGATCTGAGAAAATCTAACGGCTTTCAGGCGTTGTTTGTTTTGGAACCGTTTTATCGTAATATTCAATCATTTCCGAGTAAACTTTCGTTATCCATTTCCAGTCTGGAGTATGTGGAATCACTGATATCGTTCATGATTGAGGAGTATCAGAGTAAACAGCAAGGGTATCAGACGATGTTGATCTCACGTCTTACGGAGATGGTTGTTTATTTATCGAGACAATATGATACGCAGGAGAAAGGGATTGAAGGTAATAATCTGATGCATCTGGCCAATGCCATTTCATTTATTGAAGATCATTATCTGGAGCCACTGTCGTTGGAGGATATTGCGGGGAAGTCGAATATCTCCATAAGGCATCTGAACCGGATTTTTCGATCCTATTATCAGATGACCCCGATCTCTTATCTGCAGAAGTTGCGTCTGGAGAAGGCTTGTCATTTGTTGAAAAACGGGAATCTGTCCATCACGGAAATTTCGTATGAATGTGGATTTAACGACAGTAATTATTTCACCCGCCAGTTCAAGAAAGCCTTTGGTAAGTCTCCCAAAACATACAGGCAGAATCATTAACACCCGAATGAATATGATGTGTGAGCCGGGAGAGGTGAACAGAAATTCTGGGCCGAGATTCGCCAACGTATAAATCCAAAAAAATAAGCAGGACCATCTTACGAGGAGGTCCTGCTTTCGTATTTTCAAGGGTTTTTAATAATCCAGAAGCCGTCCGTGATCATGCCACTGACCGTACATTTTATTTTCCTTTGTGTTGGTTATGAACTTATCTAATCTGCTCTGGAATAATGCTGGCTGATTCTTAACACTTTGGATCGTATCGATCCGAACGTTTTGATACAGGTTAGGGAAGGCCATGAAATTTGCATAAACCTGATGGTCTTCTTTCAGCCTTTGTTCGATCACACCATCAATTATGAAAGCATTTGGCTCCATAACAGGAAGAACCTCTCTACCCTCGTCATGCATGAAGCCCAACTTTTCAAGTCGACGGACACGTTCCTTGTTCAATTCTGTCCATGAGCTACGTTTGCTTCGGGGAGATAATCTCTGTGCCAATCGAGTCTCGGATATTTTCTTTTTGACCCCATCGATCCAGCCAAAGCATAGCGACTCCTCAACCACATCCAAATACAGCAGAGTATCCGGAGTGGGTTTCAAGCTAACCATGACCCAGCAAGATTTCTGGACTTTTCCATGCTCCTGCAACCAACTTCTCAATTCTTCCCTCGATGTCACGGGGATACAATGTACATTCTCCATCGCATCGTTGTCTATACTTGAGCCGGTTCTTGATACCAGAAGAGAGAATAGTCGTTCATGACGGAGGCATGCCCCAACTGACGCAGCATGGTAGACACATTGCCTCGGTGGTAGGTCCCGTGATTGACCAGATGGAATACCATTTCCGATAAGCTGGTTTCGCGGACGCCGGCAAATGGATTATCGAGCAGCACGGTTTGTTCAAGATTAGTTTGGCCTTGGAGCCATTCGCTGTATTGTGCCGACAGATCGGCAAACATTTGCATGTACTCATCTATTGAACCGTGAATTTCACCATTGAGAGGCATGCATGCCTGGAGTGCCTCGGGCATACCGGTGCCCGTTAACACCAGATACCACATCTTATCCACTGCGTAGATATGGCTGAGGGCATGGGCGATGGTTGGAAATGAACTGTTCACTTCCTGACTCAGCACAGAAGAGGGAAGTTCTTTGATTCTGTTCAGGATGGTTTGATTAGCCCATGCGTTGTAGTTATACATTTGTTCCGGATGATTCATGAATGATCGTCTCCTTTAATTTGGCGAGGGATGTGGTTACTTACTAAAATGATTATAAAAAAAGAAGTATGACAACAGCGTGTCATACTTCTTCATAGAGTTTAAGTGCGTCTCGAAGCTGTTCTTTCAGAATACCTCGTAATTCAATCGGTTCAAGCACCTCAGCGCCACTTCCCAAACTAAGCAGAAACGACCATAACCACTTGGCTTGTAACGGTTGATAAACCGAGATGCGCATCGTCATACTTCCATCCTCGTGAAATTGCTTATCTGCCTGTTGAAAATGGTCCATGGCTTCCGCTAGCGCTTCCGGGTTCACCCGAAATACAACATCACTTACCTGATCTTGCCATGATGGATCTGACACAACATTCTCTTGGGGAAGCTCAAGGTGGGGGTGGAAGTGTTCCGATGTCAGTTGCACGTTCATCATCCGGGACAGTCGGAACTCGCGATAATCCTGCCGTGTCTGGCAAAATCCGTATACATACCAATTACGATATTTAAAATGAAGTCTTAAAGGTTCCAGATGGCGGGGTGTATGTTCATTCTTTGTATTGATGTAGTCAAAACGGACAACCTGATGATCCGTAATCCCTTTACGCAGATGAGGAAGGGCGTCAGGTTCTGTTCGGCGAGTCTCCAGATCCACCGACAGACTTGAGGTTTGATGCTCCGGTCCAATCGTTTGCAGACGTTCAATCGTGCCTTGTGCACGTGCATCTTCGAATACTGTGGATAGACTGCTCAGGACCGTGATCAGGGAATCCACATCATAAGAACCGAGCAAGCTTTTATCCATCTTGTATCCGTCCATCATGCCGTAGCCGCCTTTGAGTCCCTGATGGGAGACGACCGGGAAGCCGGCGGCACAGATTACATCAATATCCCGATAGATCGTTCTTGGGGACACCTGAAACTCTTCCGCCAAGGTGGAAGCAGACAATACTTCGTGGTTCAGCAGTTTATATATGATTGAGATTAATCGCTCCAATTTCAAAAGGTATCCCCGCCCGTTATTCCATTTTGTCATTACAGGCCATTATTATATCACAACAAAAAAAGAGTGCTGGATAGCACCCTTTCGAAGACACATGATTGTTGTTGTGTTGAACAGTTACGTTAGCAGATCGGTCGAACTTCATATCGAGTGAATAGTCAGAGATGGCTCTACTCTTCTTGCACGTTATAGAGAACCCGAGCGAGCAGATTCTGTCCATAGTTTCCAAAGTTTTTGCCAAAGATTGTTAAGCCCCGTTTGTTCAAAGGTCCGTCGGTAACCGCAATGCGGAAGTGAATATCGCTTTTGTAATCCAGCCCAATCTGGTCCAGCGTTACATCCGAGATACGACATCCGTCGATATAGCTGCCCTCTTGCGTAATCCGAATCAGCTTCAGCATGCCGTACTGATTCAAGTGCGGAGGCCACCATTCAGGATTAAAGGTACCGCGTGTATTGCCAAAATCCCCCGGACTTGTCCAGCAGCCAATCTCAATCCCATTGACATAGAAGTAAATATCCGAAGGGTAATTGTCACAAAAGCCAGGGGCCTCCGAACCCAGTTCCATCGACAACTGAATTTCGCTAAAGGACTGATTAGGTTTGAGATAGTTTGGAATCCGATACTCGAGATAACCTTCGGCCAGCCAGATCATCTCCGCATCAATTCGTAGTGGATCAGCAAAGTACCGCGGATCATCGAACTCTCCAACAATGCTGTCCCGGGTAGCGAGACCACATGTAGGTGCGGCCTGATAATCGCTGTAATGACCGACCTGAATTTCCACCTCATAACGATTGTTAATCTCTTGTGAACGCAGATCAACCATCAATTTTTCCTCATTGAGATAACATATCTTCTGGATTCCATGTTTGCCAACAGCGGTGTTGATCTCGATCAATCCGCTCTCTTCAAGCTTCTTGATGTGCATTGTGATGGCACCATTGCTCAGTCCCAGCTTGGTTGCAAGATCATTGAGATTAAGGCTTTGGTTCTTGGCCAGCAGCTCAATGATCTGAATCCGGATTTCCGAACTGAGCGCTTTGAAGATATTCACACCCGACATCAGATCTTTAATATAAATCATAGGTGGATTTCCTTTCCCCGTTCTGAACAAAGTCTTCGACACAGACATTTGCACATTTATATGTTTTATTTCAGATAATTATAAATCATTCCCTCATGGAAGGGAAGGGTGGAGAAATAGAAGCCAAAACCCTTGTGTATAGCGCAAATACGAATATATAATCTATATTTAGTTCACTATTCCGGTTAAAATAAGTGTTAATCAGTTCACATATATTTGAAATATACCATTGAAATGTCATGTAACCGCTTTTATAATCCTATTATACCTAAATTGATTCATTACTTCATGAACCTAATTAACCATTTGATCGGAAAGGTGGAGTTTGGTTTGGAAAAGTTAAGCAATGTGAAGAGGGTTATGTGGAAACGGTTGGCGTTACCGGCATTACTTGTGATGGTATTACTGCTGGCAGGTCAGTCAAAAGCTTTGGCGGCGTTCTGGAATCTGACCGGAGATACCGCTGTTCATGATCCGTCGATTATCAAAGAGGGCAGTTCCTGGTACACTTTTTCAACCGGCCCGGGTATTCAAGTATTGAAATCCGATAATGGATCGTCCTGGTATCGTGTTCCACAAATCTTCTTAAGTAAGCCATCCTGGTGGGCTTCTGCCGTTCCGGGACAAAGCGGATTGGATGTATGGGCACCGGACGTAGAGCAGTATAACGGAAAAGTGTGGCTCTATTATTCGATCTCGACCTTTGGCTCCAATCGGTCTGCGATTGGTCTTGCGTCTGCGAACAGCATTGGAGCAGGGCAATGGAAGGACGAAGGATTGGTGCTTCAAACCACGACCGCCAATAATTACAATGCCATTGATCCGAATCTGGTCATTGATGCTTCAGGCAATCCATGGCTGGCTTTTGGTTCGTTTTGGAGCGGTCTGAAGATTGTCAAACTGGACAAAAATACGATGAAACCGACAGGAAACATAACTTCCATTGCGGCGCGCCCGAATAACGGAGGTGCTATTGAAGGACCAAGTGTTGTATATCGTGGCGGCTATTATTACCTGTTTGCTTCCATCGATTCTTGCTGCCAAGGGGTGAACAGTACCTACAAAATGGTCTATGGACGTTCGACCAGCATAACAGGCCCTTATGTGGACAAAAACGGAGTCAATATGCTGAATGGTGGCGGGACGGTACTGGATACAGGCAATGTGAAATGGAAAGGTCCAGGTGGTCAGGACGTGTACAACGGCAATGTCATTGCACGACACGCCTATGATGCAGAGGATAATGGCAATCCGAAATTGCTGATTAATGACTTGCTTTGGGACTCGAATGGCTGGCCGAAATATTGATTTATTTTAGATAAATATAAAATGTTTTATAAAAGTATTGACTAAAGTGATCTGGATTTGATAAATTTAACAACAGAAATCTTATTTCATCCAATTGAATACGGTTACAAGTCCAGATCAGGAGGGGTTCAGATGGTAAAGAAAAAGAGTTGGGTCACATTTATGCTTCTTATGCTGGTAAGTGCACTGGTACTTGCGGGCTGTGGAGGAGGCAGCAGCGGTGCAAATGGGGACAAGGAGTTAACGTTTATGTTCCGTGGGGGGACAGATGAGCAGAAAGCATACCAAGCGGTGGTCAAGAAATTCGAAGAAGATCATCCGGGTGTGAAAGTCAAAATTATCGTAACGGCTGCGGATCAATATGCAACCAAGCTGAGAGCGGCAATTACCGGCAACAGCTTGCCTGACGTATTTTATATCAATCCGGGCGACGTGAAGGCGTATGTGAACAGCAATGTGCTGATGAACCTCACTTCGTATATTGAAAACAATCCGGATGTGGATCTCGATAATATCTGGAAATACGGCGTGGACCTGTACCGTTATGATGGCCAAATGGCAGGACAAGGTGACATCTATGGTATGCCGAAGGATCTGGGGCCATTTGCACTGGGTTACAACAAAACGTTGTTTGAAAAAGAGGGCATCCCACTCCCTGACAAGGATAAACCATACACATGGGAAGAGTTCATCAAGGTGAACCAGCAAGCGACCAAGGATACCAATGGAGATGGTAAACCGGATGTATACGGTACTGGATTCAACGTACAGTGGGCCCTGCAATCCTTTGTATGGAGCAACGGTGGGGATTGGTTGGATGAGACCAAAACAAAGGTAACAATTGATGATCCAAAATTCGCTGAAGCCTTGCAATTCTTCGCGGATATGCAGAACGTATACAAAATTACACCTTCCATTGAGGAAGCGCAAACATTGGATACGTATCAACGCTGGATGAAAGGTGAAATGGCTTTCTTCCCAGTAGGCCCATGGGATATGAGTACATTTGAGAAATTACCTTTCGATTATGATTTGCTGCCATTCCCTGCGGGATCTACTGGTAAATCGGCAACGTGGATCGGATCTCTGGGAATCGGAGTATCCGCGAAAACGAAACATCCGGAAGAAGCGGCAGCATTGGTGAACTACCTAACGGCTTCGAAGGAAGGCATGCAGCAACTGGTAGATGCCAAGGTACAGATTCCGAACTTGCTTGATATGGCAGACGAGTGGGCCAAAGATACATCCACGAAACCAGCCAACAAACAGGAATTCATTGATATTGTTGAAGATTACGGCCGGGCACTGCCAGGTAACTACACGTACAATGCAGAATGGTATGACCTGTTCTTTACGGACATCCAGCCGGTATTGGATGGCAAGATTACAGCCGCAGACTATGTGAAGCAGCAACAACCAAAAATGCAAAAACTGCTCGACAAAGCGGTTGAACAAGAAAAGAAATCTCAGAAATAGTAGATAGGAAAGGGTGATGCCGGCAGCCTGCAATCATGCTGCTGGCATCATTCGTATTGGAACTTATTGGATTCCATACGGGCATGTGGCATTCGTTGATCGGCAAGGTTCAATCGAAGAATGCCACATGCTGATACTAGAAACAGGGGTGAACGCCGTGATTACGAAATCGAGTTTGTATCGCAAAGAGATGCTGTACGGATATCTGTTTATTTTACCTCCGATTCTTGGATTGCTGATCTTTGTCATGTTCCCGTTCCTCTACTCCCTTTATGGTTCCTTTACGGATTGGGACGGACTGGGACAGATGAACTTTATCGGTTTGGCCAACTTCAAGGATTTGCTGACGGATGACCTCTTCTACAAAGCGATGTTTAATACATTCTTCCTGATGCTCGGTATTCCGATTGGATTGTTGCTCGCATTGTTGCTGGCAATGGGTCTGAATCGTAAAATTCCCGGCACCACGACATTCCGAGTAATCTATTACATCCCGGTCATTTCTTCCCTTGCTGCCGTGTCCATCATGTGGAACTGGGCGTACAACGGGGATTACGGTCTGGTGAACCAGTTCCTTGACCTGTTTGGGATTAAAGGGCCTAACTGGCTTGCGAACAAAGACACGGTCAAACCAGCTCTGATTATTATGACAGTGTGGAAGGGTCTGGGATACACGATGTTATTGTACTTGGCGGCACTGCAAAGTGTATCACGTACATACTACGAGGCGGCTGAGCTGGATGGAGCCAATGGGTTCCAGATCTTCCGCAATATCACCTGGCCTATGGTGAAGCCAGTTACCTTTTTCCTCATTGTTACAAATATTATTGGGGGTTCCCAGATCTTCACCGAGATGAACATTATGACACCTACGGGTGGTCCCGAATATTCTTCGGCATCGATCGTTTTCTACATCTGGCAGAAAGCCTTCAGTAACTTGCAGATGGGTTATGCCTCAGCGATGGCCATGATTCTTGGTATTTTCATTTTTGTCATTACCCTGGTGCAATTCAAAATGAACGAAAAATCAGCCTATGATGGGGATTGATTGTCAAGGAAAGGAGTGAACCGGAGATGTCTTACAGTCAAAAGAGGAAATTAACAAACTCGATCATTTTTATCGTACTCGCGATTGGTGCGATTGCGATGATTGCACCACTGATCTGGATGTTGTCCACGTCATTGAAGGAGAAGCAGGATGTGTTCGCGCTTCCGCCTGTATGGATACCTGAAGTATTCCAATTTGGAAAGTATAAAGAAATCTGGGAAGCAGGCCCGCTGCTCAGCGGGATCAAAAACAGCCTCATCGTTGCGGTGAGTGTAACTGTGGTGGGTACGTTTACGTCCAGTATCGCTGCCTTTGCTTTTGCCAAGTTAAGATTCCCACACAAAAACAAACTGTTTCTCGCATTGCTGGCATCCATGATGATTCCTTATCCGACAGTCATGATCCCACAATTCATCATGTTTGCAAAGCTGGGCTGGGTGGATACGCTGTTACCACTGATTGTTCCTGGCCTGTTCGGTAACGTCATCATGATCTTTTTCCTGCGTCAATATCTGCTTAGTGTGCCTGATGCGATTATTGAAGCAGCAAAAATCGATGGAAGTTCCTACTTCCGGCTGTACTCCAGTATTACGTTTCCACTCATCAAACCGGCGATTGCTGCACAGCTGATTCTCTGGTTCATGGGCATCTGGAATGATTATCTGGCACCGATTATCTATCTGAATTCACCGGAGAAGCAGACGTTACAGCTCGTTATCGCGAACTTCAATGCCACGTATGCGATTCAAACCGATTACCCACTTATTATGGCGGCGTCGATTGTAGCCCTGTTACCGGTATTAATCATCTTCCTGATCTTCCAGAAACAGATTATTGAATCGGTTGCCATTTCGGGAGTCAAGGGATGAACCAGCGGAAGAAATTCCGGCGGTGGTCGAATTCAGGAAAAGGAGTGGTTGCTTCCATGTTGTTATTGATGGTTGTTGGAGCTACGGGTTGTTCAGGAGAAACGGTGTCCCGTCCGGTCTTTCCTGAAGCTCCTCAAGATACTCAGTTGTATGACACCTCCATTTTGGACGATGAATCACGCTGGACGGTGAACAATGCGCATGATCCGGCCATTATCAAAACAGACCAGGGATACTACGTCTATTCCACAGACGTTCGTGTAGCAGGAGAAGCGAAACCCGGCGTCATGGTACGCAAATCAGATGATCTGATCCTCTGGAAGTGGGTAGGTCAGGCTCTGCCGGGTATTCCGCAAGAAGCGCTGGACTGGACAGGTGCAGTCAATCTGTGGGCACCCGATGTGATCCAAGTTGGCGATACCTATCGGATGTATTATTCGGCTTCTTCTTTTGGCAGTACCCAGTCGGCCATTGGTCTTCAGACATCCTTATCTCCCGAAGGTCCATGGACAGATGAAGGACTGGTTGTAAAAACTTCTGCGAATGAACAGGACAAATTAAATGCCATTGATGCCAATCCCATCGTAGATGCCGAGGGCAATTCGTGGATGGTATATGGTTCGTTTTTTGATGGAATCTATATTGCCCCACTCGATCCGGATACCGGGAAATTCAAGGACGAGGGTTATGGTACTCGCATTGCTGCTCGGGATCGTGCAACTGAAGAGGGCGCAGTGGAAGGTCCATACATTGTGTATAACCCGGAGTTCAAAAAGTATTATCTGTTCGTCTCCTATGATTCCTTATTCGAGGACTATAACGTGCGGGTTGCGCGTGCCGATTCAATCACAGGACCGTATACGGACATAAACGGCAATAACATGCTGGATACGGAGTATCTGCCGCAATATGAGATCGGCACCAAAATTCTCGGCAGTTATCGCTTCACAGAAGGTGAAGGCTGGGTTGCGCCTGGACATAACTCCGTGTTGAAGGACGGAGACGATTATTACATCGTGCATCATGCACGGGGTGAGACGGATAAAAACTGGCCATATCTGCATGTACGCAAAATGTTATGGACGAAGGGCGGCTGGCCTGTCGTTTCACCTGAACGGTACGCAGGTGAGACCACACAGGATATTCCGAAGTCCATGATTGCCGGGGCGTGGGAAGGAATGGCACTTGATCCGTCCGTGGAAGGGCAGATTCAAGCCGTGCCTTATACCCTAACAAGCAACGGTAAAATTAAAAGCGAAAAAGGTTCAGGAACCTGGACCCTTGATGACAAACAAACACTGACACTGAAGTGGAAAGAAAGCCCATGGGGCGGAGCCTCCACAGAAGAGCTGAAACTGCTGCCGTCCTGGGACTGGGAGAGAAGCCAGCCCGCGCTGGTGGTGACAGGTCTTAATGACAGCGGTGTGGCGGTCTGGGGCAAGCAGATCAGCGCAGCGGAGGAGTAAGGGGGCGAGCAGCGAGCGCGGTAAGAGCGAGCTGCCGCTCTAAAGGTGCACAAGCAGTGAGGGGGAGGAAGGAGCCGCAGGAGCGAGTTTGGCATCCGATTTCAACCGCCAGGAGCGGTGATAAAAAGAAATCGGAGGACAAGAGAGCGCCAAGGTCCTACCACCCCCGAACGTCCGCTGTGCACGACAAAGTTGGCCTATGTCTGAGGCCAATAGTGCACTAAATATGGGGAGAGTTGACCCTGCGAAGCGGTCAACCCCATAAGACCGAGCCAACAAAAAGGCTCAAAGTGAGGTTGTAACCCAGCCGAGCGCGGTAAGAGCGAGCTTCCGCTCCGAGGGTGCACAAGCAGTGAGGGGGAGGAAGGAGCCGCAGGAGCGAGTTTGGCATCCGATTTCAACCGCCAGGAGCGGTGATAAAAAGAAATCGGAGGACAAGAGAGCGCCAAGGCCCTGCCACCCCCGAACGTCCGCTGTGCACCACCCAAAAAGGTTTTCGCTTTTTTCGCAATTGGGTTACATTCCCCAACTTCGAGCCAAACAACATTTGAAAGAAAGGGGAGCATTCCCATGACTGATTCTATTACATTTACTAATCCTATCCTGGAGCAGCGCGCTGATCCGTGGGTGTACCGTCATACAGACGGGTACTATTACTTTTCCGCTTCCGTACCAGCCTTTGACCGGATCGAGATCCGGCGAGCAGAGACGTTGGAAGAGTTAAGAGATGCTGAGCCGGTAACGGCCTGGACCAAGCGTGACACGGGGCCGATGAGTGCCAACATCTGGGCACCGGAGATTCATTTTATCGATGGCAAATGGTACATACACTACGCTGCGGCTCACACCAGTGAGACCAACGAAGGACTGTTCGATCACCGGATGTATGTTCTGGAGAACGATTCCGCGAATCCACTCGAAGGAGATTGGGTAGAAAAGGGACAGATTTACACACGGTGGGAATCTTTCGCACTGGATGCAACAACCTTTGAACATAAGGGGATTCGCTATCTGGTCTGGGCGCAGAAAGATCCTGATATTGTGGGCAACTCCAACCTGTACATTGCCGAAATGGAGAACCCATGGACGCTACGCGGCGAACAGGTTATGATCTCTACGCCAGAGTATGATTGGGAGATCATCGGCTTTAAGGTCAATGAAGGAGCAGCCGTGATGCATCGGAATGGGCGTTTGTTCATCGGCTACTCGGCAAGCGCGACCGATTACAATTATTGTATGGGTCTGCTCACCGCAGATGAAAATGCCGACTTGCTTGATCCGGCTAGCTGGGTGAAATCACCCGAGCCTGTATTCCAGACTTGTGAAGCGAACGGCCAATACGGTCCGGGGCATAACAGCTTTACGGTGTCACCGGATGGCAAGACCGATATTCTGATTTATCATGCGCGTAATTACAAAGACATCGAGGGTGATCCCTTGTATGATCCGAACCGTCACGCCCGTGCTCAAGTGATTCATTGGCGTGAAGATGGCACACCTGATTTCGGTGTTCCGGTTCCAGATGGCAGCGCAGTAGCTGAAGCAAAATAAGAGGTAATGAAACCTTGAATACGAGAGCCCTTAGTTAGCGAGTGATGCTGATTAAGGGCTCTTTTGTATGTGAACGATAAGATGGAGTGCCTGAACATATGTATCCTGGACACAAAACAAAGCAACCACAACGATGATTTCTGCGTATGAGAAAGATACAGATTACGATGCAGAACCTATTAGGAGGATCACATATGGATTCACGCGAGACGTTGGACTTGGAGCTTGAACAGATTTTGAAATGGGAGAAACAACAGAAAGACTTGTTTATTTGGGATAAAATCGGGCGTTTGCCCTTTGCGATGTTGGATAAAGTGATGCCTAAAGCGCTGAAACAGAAGATCGGCGATTCCCTGAATGACGTGGGTCAGTATGTGCAGAATGGGGGCAAGTTCCTCGTACAGAAGAAAAAAGTAGCCAAGCTGCTGCAAGAGGAAGCCGAGAAGTCCGGTTATTCCATGATAGATACGTCCTATCGTCTGGAGCAGGAAGCTGAAGCGGAGGGGACAGCGAAGATTCATAGTGTGGAGAATCTGCCACTTAAAGTGCTGGACCAGGTGGCTGATAACATTACCGAGAGCCGAACCAAATTTGCTGCGGCGCAGGGAGCAGCTACAGGGTTTGGTGGCATTGTAACTATTGCAGCAGATATTCCGATGGTGATGGGGCTTTCTCTGAAGGTACTGCAGGAGATGGCTCTATGTTATGGTTATGATCCGGATGAACCGCTGGAGCGTATCTTTATCGTCAAATGTCTGCAATTCTCTTCCGCCGATATTGTAGGCAAGAAAGCGATCATTGAAGAACTGGCCGCCTACGACGATCCGGACAAGCCAATTGAAGTGGTATCGCAGATGCAGGGCTGGAGAGAAGTATTTAATTCCTACAGTGAATCTTTTGGCTGGAAGAAGCTGTTCCAACTTGTGCCGATTGCCGGCATGGTATTTGGTTCAGTGAGCAACAAAAATACGATCCGTGATGTAGCTGAAGCAGGTAAAATGTTGTACAAAAAACGACTGATCCTTCAGCGTTTGAAGTAACATTACAGAAGAAATTATATTACAGAAGAATATTTATATTGAAAGAGTTGAATTTGATATGTTAAACAAACAGGGTTTCTATGATCTTTTGGATCGCAATAATATCGTTTACGAAAGTATTGAACATCCCGCAGTATACACGATGGAGGAAATATTCTCTTATCAAATTCCACATACAGAACGTATCGTTAAAAATCTGTTTCTGCGTGATGACAAGAAACGCAACTATTATCTGGTGACGATTACTGGAACGAAGTCCGTTGATTTGAGAAGTTTAAGCGAAAAGATACCTAGCCGCAAATTAAGTTTTGCCAGTGAAAAGGATTTGTTGGAGTTCCTCGGATTGGAAAAAGGGCATGTTAACCCTATGGGGGTTTTTAATAATATTCAGAAAAACGTGACCGTAGTTTTTGACAAGGATCTAGTTGGTCAGAAAATCGGAATTCATCCGATGGAAAATACGGCGACGGTATTCCTTGAATTTGAAGATGTGAAGGAACTAATTACAGCTCAAGGCAGCAACGTTGTCATGTGTGACGTGGAATAAACGGTTGAACTAAATACGAGAACAACAAATATAAAAAAAGGGTTCCTGCCAGTCTGTGAATACAGAGTTGGCAAGAACCCTTTTGTTATGGTTCAAGCATTTTATTCATACTGCAAATGTAAATGACTAAAGTGAAACCTAAAGAACTCAGCAGACGTTATTCGGCGATAGTTTACTAATTCTAATTGCTAAAGAATCTCAGACACGTTTTTTCTGCATTTCACACGCACAATCCAAGGTTTTCGGCCTTTTTCTCTGGAATAGCGTTGCTTAGATTCTTTAGATTGCGAAACCAGCAGTATTCGTTCAAATAAGTGCTGTCAGGTTCGTTAGCGCAAGATAACGTCTAATAAGGGCGATGCTGCCACGTAAGGATTGGATCTAGTATAGAATAAAAAGTGGACACCTGTTGATGTATTTTTTACTCTTCACTACCGTTTTCTTTCGCCCAGATATTGAGTAATTTATCGGATGGAAGCAAGAACGTGAAGATCCCGAGCAGGGGCAGGAAGCTGCACATCTGCATTACGGGTGATACACCGAAAACGTCAATCCAGTTGCCCAGCACGAGTGCGCCAAGGCCTCCCATACCAAATGCCAGACCTGTGATCAGGCCGGAGACCGTTCCGATTTTGCCCGGAATCAGCATCTGTGCGTACACAACCGTAACCGAGAAGCTGGATAACATGATAAAACCAATAATGGTTAGTAGTACGCCTGTCCAGAACAGATTCGCATAGGGCAGCAACAGAGCCAGCGGAGCAGCTCCAGCCATGGACAGGAAGATCAGGTTACGTTTGCCGAATCGATCTGCCAGTGGGCCTCCGAAGAATGTACCAAGTGCTCCAGCAGCCAGGAACAAGAAGATATAGATCTGCGCGTCCTCTGTGGATAATCCAAAAGTATCTTTCAGATTAAACGCGTAGAAGCTGCCAATGGAAGCGATATACCAGGAACGAACAAAGACAAGCAAGATCAATAGCGTAATGGCGGCAGTAATCTTTTTACGTAAAGCAGGATTGGGGGCACGACGGGCAGCAGCCTGTCTACGCAGGTATCCTCCCGATTGCAGCATGCGGCCATACCAACGGGCAATGTAGATCTGAACGGCAATCCCCATGGCAGCAATGCCTGTAAATCCAATGGCACCGAACAGTCCAAACGGGATAAAGATCCAGCGTGTAAGCAATGGGGCAAGGGACTGCCCGGCGTTACCACCAACCTGGAAGATGGACTGTGCGAGCCCACGGCGCTGACCAGCAGCCATATGGGATACCCGTGAACCTTCCGGATGGAAAGCAGCAGAACCTAGACCGACAAAAATAACGGAGATTAGGACAGCCATATAACTGTCAGCAAAGGCCAACAGCAACATGCCAGTAAATGTAAAACCCATGCCAATGGGCAGGATAGATGGCGTCGGTTTTTTATCTGCAAACCAGCCTACGACAGGCTGCATAATGGAAGCGGTAAAGTTGATAGCAAATGATATCCATCCGATTTGAGTATACGTGAGATGCATAGAGTCTTTCAAAATCGGAAAAATGGCTGGAATAACCGACTGGATCGAATCATTGAAGAGATGAACCAAACTGATGGCAATGAGTATCCGGTAAACGGTGCTTTGGGCATCCGATCCGGGTGGGGCTTTCGAACGCGCTGTGGCGTCCTTGGTTAGAGTGGATTGAGTAGACATGTACAATTCTCCTTTGGTCGCGGTCACGAGGGATCAGCGCCTGATGTTGTAATATATGCGTGTAAGCATATTGTTACATAATAGGATAGATTGATTGGACCGACAAGGGGAACAAGGGAAAACGTTGATGAATTCAACTCTATTTCCAAGGTGTTTATTAATAGCATTGCATTTACAAAATAAACGTATTACTTTAGCATTTACTGTAAGAAGACCCATATTTATGTGTAATAAGGATAGAGGAGGGATGTATATGAAATCCTTATCACCTTATAAATCCGCCAAACGTGAGTTGGTGATGACTATTTTGTATATGGCTGTAATAACGTTTCAGGTTATCTATGTAACACCGAAATCTCTATCTGCTGCTATCGTCATATTTATCATTTTTCAGTCAATTGGTGTGCTGATGTTGAGACATTACATCAAAAAAGTCAAAGAACTAAAGGAAGATCAGTCTACTTGAACGCATTGCGATCCCATTGTATTGAGAGACTGAGTTTCTAAAGGTTTATACTAAAAAGCCGAACTCCTTCAGATTTGAAGAGTTCGGCTTTTCTGTGACCAATAATTTATTTTAGTTATAGCAGAGTTGATTTACCCGCCAGTTTAACGATTATCAATCGTCTCCGGATACATATCATGATTCATCATGCGATGGTCGGCCATCTGCTCGTACTTCGTTCCCGGTTTACCGTAGTTTGTATAAGGGTCAATGGAAATACCGCCGCGCGGTGTGAATTTGCCCCATACTTCGATGTAGCGTGGGTCCATCAGCTTGATCAGGTCGTTCATGATGATGTTCACACAGTCCTCGTGGAAATCACCATGGTTACGGAAGCTGAACAGGTACAACTTGAGTGATTTGCTCTCCACCATTTTGATATCAGGAATGTAGCTAATATAGATTGTTGCAAAGTCTGGCTGACCCGTAATCGGGCACAGGCTGGTGAACTCCGGGCAGTTGAATTTTACAAAATAATCACGGTACGGATGTTTGTTATCAAAGCTCTCCAGAATGCCCGGATCATATTCAAACGTATATTTTACGTTCTGGTTGCCCAGCAACGTCACATCTTGCATCTCATCAGGTTGTCTCATCGGTTATTAAACGCTCCTTGTTTCCGTCAAAGCCCGAAGCTTCGCGGTATATATGAATAGGCCATTTTGCCTGTTGAATTCTCTTATTTTCCAAGGACATTTCGTCCTCATCCTTACATCATGCTGCCCATCACACGCCGCGTTTGTTGCCCCATACCAACGTATGTAGCTGCGGAAGAACACGAACATCATTCAGGTCATCGGAGGCGCTAACTTGGTCGATCAGCCACTCATAACGAGCAAGCAGTGAGGACGCCAGATCTGGCGTATCGGCGGAAGTCACATCCGGGTTCCCGGTTTGTAAAAATAAATCCGTGCCCGGATACCGCGCATGCACACGGCGGGCATAGTCCAGGTCTGTCTCATCGAAGATCACGATCTTCAGACTGTGACTTCGTTCTACCGGGTCAGCGGCCAGTCTTCCGATCAGATCATCCAGCACGGCCCAATCGGTGTCCATGCCAGAGCTGGGTGGCTTAGGCGAGATGGTGACTTCGTCAATGTCCGCCAGCCAAGGCTGCCAGCGGGAGCC
This sequence comes from Paenibacillus sp. FSL K6-4396, assembly GCF_038002525.1. Taxonomy (NCBI): domain Bacteria; kingdom Bacillati; phylum Bacillota; class Bacilli; order Caryophanales; family Paenibacillaceae; genus Paenibacillus; species Paenibacillus sp. FSL K6-4396. The sequence continues at coordinate 1,380,208 of NZ_JBBOCR010000001.1, forward strand.
CTGCGTCTCCACCGCGGTGCGGATGCCGTTCTCCCGCAGCAGGGCAACCAATCCGCCCAGCGAAGCAAGCAGGGCGGGATTACCGCCAGAGATGGTGACATGGGAGAAGCGGGTGCCGCCAACGCGGCGCAATTCTTCCCATACATCCTCTGGCGTAATCATTCGAATCTGGTCCTTGCCACTGCCGTCCCAGGTAAAGGCCGAGTCGCACCAGGAGCAGCGATAATCGCAGCCCGCGGTGCGAACAAACATTGTTTTTTGCCCGATGACCATGCCTTCGCCTTGAACCGTCGGACCAAAAATCTCCATCACAGGGATGCGAGCTTCTTGGTTACGTTCGCGCGACTGTCTATGTTCTACAACACTACTCATCGATCATCCACTCCCGTCTCGCTTCCGCGTAACTGGTTGGTGTCTCGAAGAGTCGGACAAACTCCGTCCGCCCACCGTCTGTCAGGCCGGCATAGGGTTCCGTCTGGAGCGCATGTTCCATCTGTTCGAACAGCCAAACGACCATATTTTCAGCCGTTGTATTCATTAAAGGAAGTGTCTCGTTGAGGTACTGATGATCCAGATATCCCTCAATCTGAGTTTTCCATATATCTTTGATATGTCCAAAATCAACCGTCAGCCCGGTCTCACCCGGATAACCGCTGATGCCAAAAATAACTTTATACGTATGACCATGCAGGTTTTTGCACTTGCCTTCATAACAATGCAGGTGATGTGCTGCGTCAAAGGTGAATTCTTTGCTTACAAGCACACGTTTGCGGTGATAGCGCAGCTGGGTGGGTAGAATATCTTCTCCGATGCGTTGCAGATGCTCTACAATACGGAATGTTCCTGGCTCTCTCATCGTACATCCACTCCCGTAGATCCGGCAGCACGTTGCTGTATATAACGATCCAGTCCGGCTTTGCGCAGTTTGCAAGCAGGGCATTCTCCGCATCCATCGCCGATCACGCCGTTATAACAGGTCAAGGTACGCTCGCGTACATAATCAAAAGCACCGAGATCATCGGCCATCTTCCACGTTTGGGCTTTGTCCAGCCACATGAGCGGGGTGTGAATGACAAATGGATAGTCCATCGACAGATTAAGTGTCACATTCATCGACTTTACAAATGAATCCCGGCAATCTGGGTATCCGCTGAAATCCGTCTCGCATACACCTGTAACCAGGTGACGAGCTCCTTTTTGTTTGGCCATAATGGCTGCAAAACTAAGGAACAGCAGATTCCGTCCATCCACAAATGTACTTGGCAGTTCGCCTTCTTCATGTGTAATTTCCACATCCGTGCGAGTGAGCGCATTGGGTGCAAGCTGGTTTAACAGGCTCATATCGAGTACGGTTTGTTGTACGCCCAGATCACGAGCAATCTCGGATGCACATTCAATCTCCAGCTTGTGACGCTGACCGTAATCAAACGTAACAACCTCGACTTCGGCAAACTGTTGTTTGGCCCAGAACAGACACGTGGTACTATCCTGACCGCCGCTGAATACAACGACTGCTTTTTCTTCGTTCAACATAAAAAAACCTCTCTATCTTCTTGAGATCAAACCATGCGCTTAGGCATAGAGTGTCGGAAGAACAGAGAAGTTCATGAACTGGCATCCATCAAAAAACACACCTTCTCGATAACCGCTTCAAAAAAGCAGGCAAGAGTAAGTGTCCTTAGTTTTTTACGTACATGATTGCATGGTGACCGCAACGTGTACGCAAGACTTATACTGACCATCACATCGTCAAGTCTAGTCTTATAGAGGGAGTTCGCGAACCTCTCCCATGCCACAGGCATGGATTTTCTTCTTCAATTGTCTGAATCATTATAACATGAAACCGCGCGGTGACCACCCCACTGGAGCATAGTGGCAGCTAATCGATCGGCTCCACCAACTAGCAGCTTATTGGATCCGTTTATTTGATCAATACATTGCCGAAAGGGATAACTTCTTTCAGAATTCGTTTGAACAGTCCCTCATCGTTAAGATCCTGTTCCAAGCGGCGATTCTCACGTCCAGCCTGAAAGAGTACAGATCCATGTCCTGTCATCTTCCAATGATAATTCATATGCTGACTGGCAAGGTTGTTACCATATACGGTGAGTTCAAGATGTGCATTTTCGGGATAGGCAATAATGCTGCCAGCATCCACATAGAGCGGCGCTGTAGGATGAAGTTCCTGTTGGCAGACTTGGCCTTGGGTGAGCAATCCGATCTTGCCTTTGCCGGAAAATTTCATTTTCACTGCATCACGGGTGATCAGCATGTTTTTGATTTTCTGGATTTTGGTATGCATGGTTACACCATCAGAGTAGAAGAACAGGTGGCGGAAGTCATAGAGCAGATCACTGTTCTCCGTGAGCTCCACTTCCTTCATCGTGAATCCGGGAGGCAGGGCAGCCACAAATTGGCAAGGTCCGGTGATTTCGGATTTAATCAGCTTTTTTTTGCGATATATGCCCGTGATATTCATGAATTTGTCATTGCGACTCCCACTTGGACCGCGGAAGGCCACAATTTGCTGCGGATGCAAAATATGAAGGCGGTCATCTTTAATCAGTGAAAATGTAACGACTTGTCCTGCTCCGCTTGCTTCAGCATTGTTCAGGTGTATGTTCATGCAGTTGCTCCTGTTCTTTTATACTCGGCCGGAACGGCGACGCATTCCCCAGCGCATCACACGAATCAGAACAAAGTAACCCAATATGAGCGAAACGACAGTGATGATCGTCGTCTGAATTCGTTTGGTAGTAGCTGCTTTGGCATCCTGGTCCTCCTGTAATTTACTTACCATTTCAGTGAGTTTCTGGTTCTGAGCCAGCAGTTGTTCGTTCTGGGTCTTAAATGCTTCGACATTGGCCTGGGCTTGTCCCAACTGAGCAGACGTTTGATTTAATTGCTCCATTGTTTGCTTATAACTTTCCTGCAGAGCGTTCACTTCTCCGGGCAATTCGGAGACTCGTTCCCATCCACTGTATATATCCGTAAAAATATTGGCACTGGCAGCACTTACTGTCGAAGCGATCGAAACGGTAAATAGAATGCATGTGGTGAATAACACCCGAATGAAATAACCCTGAATGGATTTTGGCATCGTTAACACCTCTTTCTTCGGTTAGATAGATCAAGCGCCGAATTCGTCGTCTATTGTTGAAATACGGCTCTTACATTATACGTCAAAACCGGGACGATGGGTTCAAGATGATATCGTTTTATTACCCGAAATATTTAAAATGATTTAGGAACAAGGCTGTTTAACTTACAAATCTGCCGGGTAATAGAACGATAGGCAAGCACACCGGACCGTTTAACAGATCTTTTACTTCAGTTCCGGGTGCATGCTATTCACAAATGCGCAATTTAATGAACGATACCAATATATCCGATTGAATATAAGATCGTGAACATGAAGGAGTAGAAACATATGTATACAGCAGATCAGAACACATCAACCAAAACAATCATGATCACTGTTAATGGAGAGCCAGTAGGGCGTAAGCTGGTCATTGACAGTGTCACCTATGCACCGGTAAACGAAGTAGATGGAGTACAATATTTACACAAAATGGGAAACGATCATCCTACTGTTTAATTTGGGACTTGTCATAGATAAGTGATTGATAAGCTTGGCCTAGTGCCAGGTTTTTTCGTCGTTTATTGTCGTATTGAGACGGATTTAGGGATATAAAACTAATATATTGGAAAAATTTAATGAGAACATGTGTTCCGTGACAATATAGTGTCCATTCACCCTGATAACTTAGAAGATAATACATATAAATCGGGGGAGAGACTACCAGTGAACTCAGTCTTTGAAGTATCTTATTCGTGGAATAAAGAGGCCATACCGACAGGGGGAGCCGACCCCGTATATATGATGGTAGAGTGGCGTAACGGTGCCCCTGCCAAAAGACTTAGGAAAATAGCACCCAAAATTGTATCAAGAGATTTGGAACTTTTGCTCAAACCGGAATATGGAGTACAGCTAAAAGGCATCTATGGATGTCGTTCCAAGGAAACGGATATTGGCTGGTTATTGAGGCTTGGGGATATGTACAAGGGAGAAAGTAAACAAATTTTGCTTGAATTCGTCATGGGACCCCGTGTATCAGGAAAAGCTGCCGTATGTTCAGCCTACTGGAGCACAAGGAAGTTGAAGCAAAGTCAACGTGTGTTGTTACGAAGAGAACAGTTGTATATTCAGTACACCAGTCATCTGGGCATGTTGCGACAGCCGGAAGATCCCAAGGTGGAGAAGACGATCAAATTAAGTGAAACCGTGCCCCTGATCAAACAAGCCCTGCGCGCCTACGAAAGAGGCCGGGTTCAGGAGGGAAGTAATATGTTGCGTCGCCATGCTGATGCGTTGTTAATTGAAGCTGCGCGGAAGCAAGATTTGGACTATTACGCGGAAGCCGAGATCGTTGAAAAACTACGTTATCACTATGAGATAACGTTTACAACGGGATATCATGATCGTGAAAAAAAGATATTAGGAGAATAGGGTTGATTTCAGATGGTGACGGTATAGAGAGAGTCTACATATTTGAAGGTGAAGTTTAGGAGAAGGTCGAATGTATGTATCAATATCATATTAAACAATGGATGGAGTTGTATCAAATTTATTGAAACAACATCGTGGAGGGTCCGGCAAAATGACAGACCGACTAATCCGATTAATGCGCATTATCACACTGGTGCAGGCCAAGCCGGGTATACTGGCACGTGAGCTCGCCCAGCGATGCGAGACGACGGAAAGGACGATATACCGCGACATGGAGGCCCTCAGTGCAATGCATATCCCGATCGCCAATATGGGACACGGACAAGGGTACATGTTTATCAGCCAATTTGCCATGTATCCGCTAAATTGGTCTGATGAAGAAGCCCAAGCTTTCATGCATCTTGCTGAAGTTATGGAGAATATTCGTCCTTTGCTAAAACCTGCTTTTGAGAGCGCTTATGAGAAAGTGGTTGCTGCGAGTCAGAAAAACAAAACAGAACGAGTGGAATGGTCGGAGCAAATTAGTGGATTGTTCAAAGCGGGATTGCCAGCATGGCAAAATGAAAACAACGATTCGCAGAATCAATCCCTGATTACCCTGCTTCAGTCTGGCATTTCACAGAACACCATTGAAGGGGAGTATCTGTCTCAAGGTAAAAAAGGGATCGTACGCATAGATCCTTACTGTCTTATCCCTCGTGAATACAGATTTGAGCTGTTAGGGTATTGTCACCTGTCGGAGAAACTTCGAATATTTCAGGTGAGCCGGCTGCAAAGGATACGGATATTGCCACGCACGTTTCGCAAAGAGGATTATCTGATGCAATCGCACTTCCGCATTCCTTGGGCATACGAGGGAAGTGCGGAGTGGACTGCGTTCAAAATTCGATTTGCACCCCATGCTGTGGAGCGTGTGATGCAGGAGCAATTTTTTATGCGACCCATCCTAACCATTGAACCGGAAGGTAGCCTGTTATTTGAAGCCATATTAAGTGATGTTGACGAATTTCTCGTATGGATATCTAAATATGGACCTGATGCGGAAATTCTCGAACCTGAGATCTGCCGCATCAAGATGAAAGAACGCCTAAACTATTGGCAACAAATGTACAATAAAAATTGAGATTAGAATGCCACCTATCCTAAGGCAAAACACGATTAAGTACTGTGCTGTAGACGGTTACTCTTTGGTTTTGAAAAGGCTTGCCAGATTGCCAAAAGGGGATTCTTTCTCTTCATCTTCTGTGGAGCTGGAATAGACAACCTTGGATGTAATGCCCTCATCATCGGCTGCACAGTTGTTTTCGAGAGTGAATCGGTCAAATTGATGCATAAACACCTTGGCTGTATTAATGGCATCATCCAAAGCACGGTGCTGGGTACCATCAAATTCAATTCCGCAGATTTCAAGAGCCTGAGCGAGACCGAGTTGACGGAACTTGCCTTCTTTGCGAACGGTACGGGACCATTGCTGCTGAAGATCGTTATGATTGGTGATCCAGGCCACATCAAGTTGATGGGTGCGACAATGAGAGATCAGTTTGCTGCGGTCATCGGGTCCCCAGGAACACATGTAATAGGGGTCACTTCCCATCCAGGCGATGAATTGATTCAGTGCTGCCGGAAAAAGGGGGGCTGCATCAATATCTTTCTGTGTGATACCTGTAAATTGAATTGTGTCAGTGGACAGAACAGACTTATTGGAAGGACGAACATACGTATGGAACGTATCCGTTACAACCAATCCATCCGCACTCTCCGTAACTTTGACGGCACCGATATCAATAATTTCAGAAGAATAGCGAGTATTGCGGCTTACCGTGAATTCAAGATCATATATGATATATGGCATAGGACAAGCTCCTTTATCGATTAATACCTGTGATAGATTTCTATTTCTCTATATTACAGGGAACGTGCTGCCATGTCAGCCATCGCCAGAGAATTCATTGTAGTCAGGATGAAGGAACAGTCTGAGTGTTTAATGATCTTTCTGATGCATTTCCGTTTTTGGTAAGTCTTTACTTCGCAAAAAGTGGTCGTTATAATGAGGAAAGTTAGGGACTTCCCTATATTTTGTTTGTATGTATGGCAACATAAAAGTAGAATTTTCCGTCTTATTATCAAAACTTCCTAACACCGTTTGAAGTGTTGGGGAGTTTTTTATTGTTTATAGCATACTCATGTAGAAAAGGAGAAAAAGTTAGTCGGTTGTTGCTATAACATAGGAAAACTACTCACGAGTTAGTATTATTGAATTTAAAGTACATATGGAGGTTTGTGTCTTTGATTAGTAGAAAATTGAAAATAACAGCAATTACAGCTAGTGTGTTTATTGTTTTAATGAGCGCTGCATATGGTGCATTTTATATTTGGAACAAGAATTATAAATTTAATAATAATTATGTATGGCAGCCTTTGGAGGAAGTGCAATCTACACTAAACCTGAAAGATTCCTATAACGTTATTGTAGCTGGAACGGATCCGGAAGGTATTACTGCAGCCTTATCAGCTGCTCGTAATGGGATGCGTGTATTGCTGGTGGAAGCAAGAGATCGCAACATGTTGGGAGGATTGTTGACCGAGGGAGGCCTTAATACGCTGGATCTAAATTATTCCCCTGAACAACCGCAGTTATTGAGTAGTTTGCGGCAGCCTGACTTTTTGAATAAAGGCATTTTCCAGGAATGGTTTGACCAGATCGAGGGTAGTTCATTTGATACCAATACAGCGGCTAACATTTTCTATCGGATGGTTCGTTCTGAACCTAATATTGACCTGTTGATGAATGCTAAGGAATTAGTTCCCCTTACTGAACCATCTACGGGAGATCACACGACAATAACGGGTATGAGCATTACTAAAGAAGATGGAACAACTGTTCAGGTCTCAACCCGCTCCATCATTGATGCAACGCAAGATGCGGATATTGCAGCCGCTGCAGGAGTTCCATATTCCATAGGTAGACAAGATATTGGAGACGGTAAATCCAAAATGGTCTCTACGCTTGTATTCAAGCTAAGCGGTGTTACTGATGAGGTATGGCAAAAGTTTAGGGAAAGAGAGGGAACCGGGGTTGATAAGATGAGTGCTTGGGGGTACGGTGATGCTAGAAAATATGAATCCTCCAATCCACAACATATTAAGATTCGAAGTCTGAATATCGGAAGACAAAATGATGATACAATCTTGATTAATACGATGCAGATCTTTGGGGTAGATCCGTTAGATCCGATATCTGTGAAAAAAGGTCTGGAAATCGGGCGTAAAGAAGCCCCACTAATTGTTGATTTTCTGAAGAAAAATTATGATGAATTTGCAGGGCTACAATATGCTGGAACAGCAGACGAGCTTTACGTGAGGGAGTCACGTCATATCTATGGCGAGTACCGATTAACATTAGCTGATGTCATGGAAAATCGTGATCATTGGGATGCCATTGGATACGGCTCATACGATATTGATATTCAGAGCACGAGTGTTGGAAATCCCGGCACGATTATGTTGAGTCCGATTCAATATGGTGTACCCTTTCGCTCGCTTGTACCGCTAATGGTTGATGGTTTGCTCGTCGTTGGACGTGCAGCAAGTTTTGATACAATCCCACACGGTAGTGCAAGAGTTGTCCCACTGGGAATGGCAGAGGGAGAAGCAGCAGGAGCGGCGGTCAAGCTGGCATATATCCATAAGGAGTCCTTCCGCGAACTCTCAGCTTCTGAAGAGCGAGCATCTGAACTACGTAAGATGCTGGAGAATCAGGGTATGGATCTGAAAGTTCATCGTTTCGAGCAGCCTGATTATATGGAACATAAGGATTACAAGGGATTGCTGGCTGCAGCGAGTATGTACATGACTTCAGGCAATTATAATAACGATGGTTGGGAACTGGATAAAGGAATGAATCCAGAACGATTTTTAAGTAAATTGAAGAGAATGCAAGCGATGTTTCCAGAAGCCTACACAGGCAGTGCCGACCAAGCTCTAGCAAATATGGAGAATGCCGTGACCCTACCTTTATCGTTGGATCAGGCTGCGTATATGTTATGTCTGGCAATGGGATCTTCAGAAACGGAAACTTCACTTGAACAGGCACTTGCTCAATTACAAACGCAAAACTTTATAAGTGCCGACACGCTTGCTGGCATTGCTGACAAGAACAATCTTACAAATGGGGATGCGTTTATGCTCATTCGTGATGTAGTGGAGTATTATTCTGGAGTTGTATTCGACTAATTGGTTGACAATTACTTGTAAATGAACTAATGTGGTCAAAAATGATAACAGCGTTATAACGAGGACATGATTGTGCAAGCCAGCTTCAACAGAGAGGGAACAGTGTGGTGCAAGGTTCCTGTAGCTGCTTCATAGATTCCTACCTCGCGAGCTGCGGAAGGAATGCCCATACAGGGTTGCAACTTCCGCCGGCAGGGCCCGTTATGCCCCGTAGGACTGCATGTTACAGATCGCATAGGTTGCGAACGGATTAATTTGCAGTTAAATAAGGGTGGTACCACGACACATTCGTCCCTTGACGGATGTGTCTTTTTGCTGTTTATGCGCCGTATTTGATAAGTAAAAGGAAGATTAGGAGTGTGTTATGATGCGTCAAAGTGAAATGCTTGTCCCAACATTACGTGAAGCGCCAGCGGAGGCAGATGCAGCGGGACATCGCTGGTTACTGCGTTCCGGTATGATTCGCCAACTGGCTGCGGGAATTTACAGTTATCTGCCCCTCGGACGGCGTATATTGTTAAATGTTGAACGGATTGTTCGAGAAGAGATGGATCGTGCCGGGTGTCAGGAGGTGTTGCTGCCGATTATGCAGCCTGCGGAGTTGTGGGAAGAATCCGGAAGATACACACAGTATGGTCCCGAATTGATGCGTCTGAAGGATCGTCATGCACGAGAATTTGCTCTTGGACCAACACATGAAGAAGTTGTAACTGCGTTAGCGCGGGATGAGGTGAGTTCGTATCGTAAGCTGCCATTCACGCTGTACCAGATCGGAACCAAGTTCCGGGATGAACGGCGTCCTCGATTTGGATTGCTGCGCGGTCGTGAATTTATCATGAAAGATGCGTACTCTTTTGCTTCCGATTGGGAAGAGCTTGATCGTACCTATCAGGCGATGAACACAGCTTATAGTCGCATTTTGGAGCGTTGTGGTCTGGACTATATCCGTGTTGAGGCGGATGCAGGAACGATTGGCGGTCAAGGGGAAACACACGAGTTCATGGCTCTTGCTGATGTGGGTGAGGACACGATTGTAACTTGCAAACATTGCGGATATGCTGCGAATCTGGAAAAAGCAGATTATCAGACTTCTGGAGATATGGAGAAAAAAGAAGGAAGTTCGGATGTTCCAGCCGACTATGCGAGTGCAGACTCCGCGCTTCAAACGGATGAATATTCAGGAGCGGAAAACATGGTACGTATCTCGACACCTGGCGTTCGTACGATCGCAGAGTTAACCACTTTTGTGGGCAAAGGTGCTGAACATATGATCAAAACGCTGCTTTATGTGGCGGATGGTCAGCTCGTCGCTGCGCTTGTGCGTGGAGATCATGAACTGAATGATATCGCATTGAAGCAGGTGTTGGGGGCAGAGGAACTGATCCTTGCAGACGATGCAACCATTGCGGCACATCCAAATCTGAAGGTAGGATTCCTGGGTCCGATTGGACTAAATCTGCCGATGGTGGTGGACGCTGACGTGGCAGTGATGAAGAGTGCAATTACAGGAGCCAATGAAGTGGATGTGCATGTTTCCGGTGTACGCCCAGGCATTGATTTTGCATTGGAGCGAGTAGAACGAATCCGCTTTGCTGCGGAAGGGGATGCTTGTTCAACATGTGGATCACCACTTGTGTTTACCAAAGGCATCGAGGTTGGCCATATTTTCAAGTTGGGGACGAAATATAGTGATGCCATGGGCGCTTCATTCCTGGATCGTAATGGTCGCCAGTGTGCGCCTGTCATGGGGTGTTACGGCATTGGTGTATCCCGCCTGATGGCCGCTATAGCTGAACAGTATGCAGGAGATGATGGCATAAAATGGCCTGCCGCTGTTGCACCTTATGATGTGCATCTGATTACAGTAAGTTGGAAGGATGAGCAGCAGCGTCATCTCACCCTCGAACTGGAAAAACAATTGATCGATGGCGGATTCACTGTATTGGTTGATGATCGGGATGAACGTCCAGGTGTGAAATTCAAGGATGCGGAGCTGATCGGATTGCCTGTGCAGATCGTTATTGGCCGAGGAGCAGCAGAAGGACAGGTCGAACTGGGATCACATGCACTTGCAGCATCAGGTGAATTGAAACGAATCGGGTTGACTGCACAGGAAGCTGTGCTTTATGTGAAGGAACAGCTCACTTTCTAAATTCAGGGGATTCGTTAATTATATGAGTTCATATAATAGTACCGAATATGATGCGGTAGCTGATTTTGATTGCTGAAATTCCAATATGAGCATGAAAAAGAGGGCTATAGGCATGCAATTTGGTAGGATTTTATGAGTGATATCATACGAAATAACTATATTTGGACATATGTCTTCAGTATACAAGTGATTTTATGATTAAGGATTTGAAGATGATCATACGCAGGTGGATCTATGTGCAAGTATGCAATGTTGAGAAGATAGAGATGTCGAAATAAAAGTACAATAACCGCATGAACACGGTCATTCCGGAGAGTTTTTATATAGTTCGGTGTGGAAGGCACATGATGAAGTTGGTCCGTAAAGGCCGGGCTGGGGTTTATTTTTGCCTCAGATGATTGTCAGGATCAGCAGGATATGTCCACAGTAAATGTTCAATTATCTGATGTGGATTGATGTTTAAGAACGGAGATACAAAAGGGTGTCCCCTCAACCAGTAATCTGGCTTTGGGGACACCCTTTTGGTTATGACAAGATTAATCCGTTATGTTGTTGCACCTTATAAGTGATCATGCCTATATGCACTTTGCTTTGCTGAGCTTAAGAAGCTGCAGGCAATTTCAATTGTTGACCTGGATAAATCCAGTGTGGATTTTTGATATTGTTCAGCTTTTGCAATGCCTGCCAAGTTGTGCCGTATTGTTTGGAGATGGAGTACAGGGAATCTCCGGATTTAACAACATGCAGTTTGGCTGGAGCTGGTTTACTTGGTGTTGGTTTAGACGGTTTTTCCGGTTTAGGTGTTTCTGGTTTTGGCTTAGTTGGAGCCGGTGTTTCTGTTGCCGGAGTTTCCGGCTCTACTGCAGGTTTCTTCGCTTCACTGATCCGACCATCTGTTTTGATGTCTACAGCGCCAAGCTTCTGCATGTAATTAATCAATGCTTCGTCCAGCGCGCCATACATACCCGTAATTGGATATTTGGCAAACATGGTGTATTCGTCACCACCAACAGCTGTGAAATCATTGGTTGCGAGTGTATACGTTGCTTCCGGATCAAGAACTTTATCGCCAACGGTTACGGAATGTACACGGCTACCTTCTGCAGCGGAAGTGTCGATTTTGAACTTGATACCAGATACTTGCGGGAATCCACCGCTTGGTTCCGGGTAGGAAGCTACACCGACTTCAAGGGCTGCCAGAATATCGGACCCTTTCACTTCTAGGGTTACCACTTGATTACCAAAAGGAAGCACTGTGATAACATCACCTTTGGTTACGATCCCTTTTTCGATGGAAGCACGGATACCACCACCGTTAGTCAGGGCGATATCGGCTTTGCTGACATCACGAATGGCATCTGCAAGCAGGTCACCCAGGTTAGTTTCACCTGCACGTACTTGTTCACGTTTACCATCCAGCAGAATAGCTGTATTTGCTACTTCTTCTTTCAAGATAGGTTCTTGTTCTTTTTGGATTGAGTTCACGAGAGTTGTAACTTTCTCATTTGGTTTGATGTCTTTTGCTTCGGTTTCATCAATTAATGTTGCTTGTTTCTTCGTTACTTTACCACTGTCTACCCACAGATCGATGACACCGACGTAGTTAGTGTATTCTCCTGCGCTTGCAATCAATGTTCCGTTATCGGATACAAGGCCATCTTGCAGTACAGTGTGGCTGTGACCATCGATGAATACATCGATGCCAGGGACTTCTTTAACAACTTTAAAGCTAGTATCCGTGCTGGATGCGTCTTGTCCAAGGTGTCCCAGGACAACAACAACATCGACTTTGCTGCGAATTTCGTTTACCAGAACTTTGGCTTCCGCAGATGGATCAGTAATATCAAGACCTTCTACGTTTTTGGGATTCGTTTTGTACAACGTTTCCGGTGTTGTCAAAGCGATGATACCAATTTTCACGCCATCTACTTCTTTAATGAGGTAAGGATCGAAGAGACGTGTTCCGTCTTTTTTCTTCACATTGGCACTCAGCATGGGGAAGTTCATCATGTCTGCCAGTTCGATCAGACGATCCGAACCATAGTTGAATTCGTGGTTACCCGGTACGATGGCTTGGTATCCCATTTCATTCATGACTTTCACGATGCTCTCACCATTCACAAGAGTGGCAAAAGTTGTACCATGTACAGCATCTCCAGCATCAAGCAAGAGTGTGTTCGGGTTTTCGCTACGATATTTGTCAGCGATTCCAGCTACTTTGGCAAAACCCATAGCAGGTGAAGATTCAACTGCACGGGCATGCGTATCATTCGTATGTAGAATGGTAATGTGTTTGCCTGTTCCCGGAGTGGTATCCGTTGCAGCCGCGGCAATACCTACACTGCCAAACAGCAAACAGACCGTTAGCAGAAGTGATACGTAATTCTTCCAGATTTTCATATGAATCCGAAACCTCCCATAATAATAATCTACTTGAGCGTTTACACAGCTCAAATAGTATTTTAACAGACTATTATTAGGAAATCTCGCGAATTACGTAAAAATAAGTAACCTGAAAGTGACATGTAATCTGCTGTTGGAAAATATAATCTTTGGAAAGAACGTATGTTCTTAAAGAGTGTAAAAAAAATGCTGCGCTTCACGCGGCAGTCCGGTACGTAAACAAAATTTCTCCAAAGATTCATCCGGTTCAGGCATCACTCCGGAGGTCAGCAATTGAATGGCAAAACGGTTAGCCTGTCTTTCCAGCTTGCCTGGAGCAAAATAGGAATGTTCCTCCAGAAAGAATCGATTAATCCCTTTATGAAGCCGGTCATGACCAAGCTCATGGGCGCACACGAACCGTTGCCATTCCGGCGGCAAATCATTGTGTATGACGATAAACCTGCGCCGGAGCTTGCGAAAGTACAGTCCCTTAGTGGACTTCCCCAAATTGGTGAAACGAATCTGTATTCCAACCGCGCGGGCAATGCTGAACGGGCAGTTGGTCCGGTGTTTTCGAATCAGCTTTGTTACGATGTCATCCATATGATCTCACCTGCTGCCTCATTAAATTCAGTGGGTCATGCCTCATGGGCGATTGTCCGGTTCGTCTGTCTTTTTGCGTTTGTTCATCTGTTTGGCTTCCCAGAACAGACCTGTCAGTACATCCTTGATTCGTTTCTTGTCCTCTTCATCGAGTGGAATGCCGTCAAACATCAGATCATCATCGTCCTCCAACATCTTTTTGAAATCACGACGGTCTTTGTATGTAGCCCATTCCGGTACGTCCTGAAGTTCAGCAGTACTTCCTGGTTCAATATAACCAGCCTGCTTCATCATCTCTGTATAAGGCACTGAGAGTGCATCTGAAATCTTGCGGATGGTCGCTGGTTTCGGCACACCCCGGACCCCATTTTCAATACGTGAAATCTGTGAGTTGCTTATTCCGGCTGCTTCGGCGAGCTGATTGATGCTGTATCCCTGTTGCTCGCGCAGTTGTTTCATATAAGGACCAAAAGCGTGCTCCACCATGTATGCCAACTCCTTTGATTCGTACAAGTGCTTGAAATTAATATTAAGAAGGAAAGTTGAATGCGACAACCCTAAACCTTTGCGGGTGCGCCGTTCCGGATTCGGATCGTTCTTTTGATCACTGTTATCCCCGGATTTCCTATTTCCCTTTCCTAAAGGGTGAAATCCGTTGATAAAGGCGAACGCTTTGCTTCTTCAGAATCGATTCCGTCTCCTTCACTACGTATGCGCGTGATATGTACCTTAGCGGCATCAAGGAGTTCAAGGGGAGCTTCTTAATATCAAAAATCAAATGACTTATACGGAAGTTCATTAATTAAACAGTACTATAACGTATATATACCATTAGGTAAAGGGATATGAAACAATTATGCCAAAAGGCATAGGAAATGAGAGCGAAGGTTTTATTTTATCGTCAAAACGAACCAAAATGAAGGTTTACTCCGATCTCCAGAAAGTGGTATCCTCAAATAGAAATACGAACACTATACGAACAAAATGTAACGTTTAGATAGGGTAGACTTGTTGGGATGACCTTCTGAATAATGAAATTCCCCGGATTATAGCGGTTTGGAGTTATTCCAAAAGGCAACAGGAGAAATTTAAAAAATGTCGTTATTATTTCAGAGATCTGGATAACTCTAATAAAGATGAGAGCATGAGGGTTTAACTTTTATAGAATGAATTTTAAGGTACGCAAGAACGAAGAGGGCAGAAAAAAGCTGGAGAAGCGAAGTGTTCGCCTTTATCACTGGATTTCCACTTTGGAAAATATAATCAAAGAAATCCGGGGATAACAGCGATCGGAAGGTTATTCTGTCATCAGAGTGAATATGCGAAGCTACTAGACTTTCATTCTATACCTAATGTTAAAGGAGGAAGATAAATATGGAATTGATGCTGCCCGAATTGGACCGACGTAAAACGCAAACAGCTGTTGAGGCTGCGCTGGAAAAATACCGCATTTATAAGACCATTGCATTTGAAGAACGAGAGGTTATGGTGACGGCAAGTTATGCCGAGCGTTTCCACGGTGCAACCAATGTGACGGGGGATTCCACGGCGAGAACGGCAATTCACAATGTGGACGTGCAGCGCGCACGTCAGGCATATTGCGATACGATTGATTTTGTGGTGTCCCGTCTAAGTGAAAAGGAACGTGTTCTCGTCTGTGAACGATATCTGAAAGACGATGATGTGTTTGACTATAAAGTGTATAACCATGTGTTTGATCCGCCTGTCAGCAAGGATACGTATACGAAGATTCGTACACGTGCTTTCTACAAAATGGCGCTAGCTTTGTCAGATCGAGGTCTGATTAATATGGAGCCTTTGTCTGTGTCCCGCAAAGAGCGACAGAAGCTGGGCTGAGTGAGCGATTGAAGAAGTTGATCCTTTAATATCCAAGGTGGATTGGTTACAATAGTTGAACAAACCACAGTTGGCACAGCCAAAGGAGAGAAGTCTGCCATGTCGGAAGAAGTCGGAATGCAGGAAATGGTCACGTTGAAGACAATCGCGGAAACACTCAATACGTCCAATGATCTGAACTTAATGCTGGATACCGTGGTCGGCAAATTACTGGAGTTGACCGGATTAACGGCAGGCTGGATGTTTCTGATTAATGAACGTGGAGACTATGCCTGTGTTTCGGATTACAATCTGCCTCCGGCATTACTGCGTAAAGATAAGGAGCCCATGCGAACGGGTACCTGCTGGTGTGTGAACCGCTTTAAGGACGGTCAACTCAATCATGCGGTCAACATCATTAACTGTAAACGGTTAGAGGATGCGGTGGAATTCCAATGGGGAGATACCCATGATATTACCCACCATGCAACCGTCCCGTTAAGGTCAGGTGAGAAGATGCTCGGCCTGCTCAACGTGGCTGCGCCAGCCAAGGAACATTTCAGCGACAGTGAACTGGCGCTGTTACAGGGCGTGGCGTACCAGATTGGTAGTGCGGTAGAGCGGATGAGATTGTATCGCGCGGAGCAGCGACGAGCTGATCTGTATGCCAAGCTGGGGGAGTTCAGCACAGCTTTGGGTCTTGTAGTGAACGAATGCAGCAATTCGGATGCTTTTTCTTTAAAAGTTGTACAGCTGCTTGGGCAGCATTATGATTGGCCTTTTGCTACTATTATTCAGCAGAAAAACGGAATGTTCGTTTTGCAGGCAGCCTGTGCAGATGATAAGGTTCGAACGTTATCAAGTACTCCGTTATCTTCAGAAGTGACCAGCCACATTAACCATGTAATCAATAGTCACCGTGCTACATCTCTATCTGCAATAGAGATTGCTGAGATATTTACCCTGTGCAAGCCTGACCAGGCTATGAATTCCATTGCCGTGGGAATTGCTGCTCCCCTTCCGTACCATACGCCAGGGGAAACGGGAATTCTGGTGATCGGAATAGGAACAGCAGGTCCTGCGCAGGCAGACCGTGAAGTGCTGGAGGCTTTGGCCGAGCATATTGCTGCCTCATGGGAGAGTCTGAAGCTGGTGGAGAATCGCCGCGAACTGGCACGACTGGAAGAGAGAAACCGGTTGGCTCGCGATCTGCATGATTCGGTTAATCAGATTTTATTTTCACTATCGTTAACGGCTAAAGGCGCGGAAAGTATGTTAACCGGCTCCGAGCAGCTGCACCCGGCAGCGGAAGCGATGAAGGATATTCGGGCTTTGTCTCAGGAGGCTCTCAAGGAAATGCGCGCATTGATTATGCAGCTCCGTCCCGCGGGACTGGAAGCAGGGTTGCTCCATGCGCTACAGGAATACGGCACCAGCCAGGGGCTTCAAGTGGTGATGAATCGGACGGGAATGCGGTCTTTACCGCGTAATATAGAAGAAGCATTGTGGCGAATCGGACAGGAAGCGCTGAATAATGTACGGAAACACGCTGATGTTCCTTCTGCTGAGGTCACCCTCAAGTTAAGTAATCATGAAGTGGTGTTCACCGTCACAGATCAGGGAAAAGGTGGTGCGAACAGGCCAAAAGCGTCGTCTGGAAGCTCCCTGGGCCTGTCCATTATGAAGGAACGGGCTCAATCGCTCGGAGGCAGCTTAGAAATAGTGAGTTCTTCCCGTAAGGGAACAACAGTAACGGCAGTCATTCCACTTCCGTTCGAATCTGTATAAAGTCAGGGGGAAGAAGAGATGCCGATTACGATTTTGCTCGCAGATGATCATGCGATGGTGAGACGAGGTTTGCACGTTTTTTTGACCACACAGCAAGACATGAAGGTTGTGGGCGAAGCATCGAACGGGCAGGAAGCACTATCGCAGGCGGAAGCGTTAAAACCTGACGTGGTATTAATGGATCTGCATATGCCGATTATGGACGGAATCGAAACAGCCAGACGACTGCGCACATTAATGCCAGCAACGCGAATTATTGTACTCACATCGTTTTCCGATCAGGATCATGTGGTTCCTGCTGTGCGTGCAGGGGTGAAGGGGTATCTGCTCAAAGATATTGAACCGGAGGATCTGGCTGTGGCCATTCGCAATGTGCATGCAGGTCAGGTAGAATTGCATCCCGCCGCAGCAGGTCAATTGATGCATGTGATGGCTTCATCCGATTGGTCTATAAATGAACAGCAACCACAGTATATACCGACAGATCGGTCAGCAGATAGTCAATTCCAAGAGCTTAAGCAGACGAAGAATTCCACTGAAGCATCCCTAGGTGGTCTGGATATGCTCACTCGCCGTGAACAAGAGGTTCTGGGGCTGATTGCTCAAGGGCTGAGCAACAAGGAAATTGCGGTTCAATTGGTCATTACCGAAAAAACGGTTAAAACCCATGTTAGTCATCTGCTCGACAAACTGGGTCTGGCGGATCGGACGCAAGCGGCTCTTCACGCCGTAAGAAACGGCTGGGTCGTCTGACCATTTCCGACATATCTTCATACTTAAGTCGTATAAACTCAACCTAAAGGTTGAGTTTTTTGGTATTTCAAGTTAAGTCTATCTGCTGACGATTTGGATGCAAAAGAAAGGTAAGATAAGAGTAGAAATAACAGATCGGTTGAAACATGAGAGTTTGAATTATTAAAAACCAAGGAGAGTGACATGAATGAATATTGTTATTTTGGCAGGAAGCAATCGGAACAATGCAACCAGTACACGTCTGGGAGAGTATGCTGTGGAGATTATTCGAGGTCAGGGACATCAGGCCAGCCTGTTTGATCTGTATCAGACACCACTTCCATTCTACGCGCCAGATGAAAAACAAGCGGATCATGAACATCTGGCAGACCTGAGTACACGTATGCTCGCGGCTGATGCAATCATCTTGTCAACACCAGAGTATCACGGCAGTATTAGCGGTGTGCTCAAAAATGCACTGGATCACCTGAGTCAGGCTCATTTCAGCGGTAAGCCGGTCCTGTCCATCAGCTCCTCTGG
This sequence comes from Paenibacillus sp. FSL K6-4396, assembly GCF_038002525.1. Lineage (NCBI taxonomy): Bacteria > Bacillati > Bacillota > Bacilli > Caryophanales > Paenibacillaceae > Paenibacillus > Paenibacillus sp. FSL K6-4396. Next base: position 1,398,987 of record NZ_JBBOCR010000001.1, read on the forward strand.
TGGAGCGGTGGGGGTAAGTTCCCTTTTACAACTGCAGGCAATTGTTCGCAATCTGCATGGAATTAATGCCCAAGAGTGGATATCCATTGGTGGTGCGCAGCGTAGACGATTCGAAGCGACCTTTGACGGATACGAAGAGTACGAAGGCAGTCAGGATATAGAGGACCGGGTGCAACGGGTCATTGGATCGTTTTTAAATCTGGCCCAGACGTTAACGAATGCGCGGAATTCAACCATGAGTTGAGAACAAACGAAGATGAAAAATCGGAAAAGGAAAAGAGGTTGAGCATTATGATTACAGGCATATTTGAAACACATCTAAACGTGACGGATCTGGAGAGATCCCATCATTTCTATGAAACGGTCCTGGGTTTACCCCATGCCTATGGGCAGAAAGAACGCGGAAACTCCTTCTACTGGATTGGTGGAAAAGGCAACGCCATGCTGGGATTGTGGCAAAAGGATCCTTCCGAGGTGAAACGTCAACACTTTGCTTTTCATGTATCTCTGGAGGATATGAAACATGCGGTGGCTCACTTGGAGAACAAAGGGATCAAGACACAGAACTTCCTGAATGATGATATCGGTGAACTGTACGTCTTCGGCTGGATGCCTGCGGTATCTGTATATTTTAACGATCCGGATGGTCATTTGCTTGAATTCATCGCCATGCTCCCGGATGAAGCGAAGCCTGAACTTGGCATGGTGCCGTGGAGTCAGTGGGAGGAGACGCAGGAGAAGACCGTATGATGATTGAAGAATTAAAGTTATATACAACACGGCTGGAGGACCTCAAGCATTTTTATCGTGATACGTTGGGAATGGAGGTGTCCAATGCGACAGATCAGGCTTTCAACCTGGAGGTTGGAGGGACAAAGATGATTTTCAAATCGTGTGAAACAGATCGTGAGCCCTTTTATCATGTGGCCTGGTCGATTCCGACGAATCGGTTCAAGCAAGCGAAGCAGTGGGCTGCATCACGTGTTGTTTTAAGCAGAGAAGGAGATCGGGAAGAGATGTACTCTACTAACTGGAACTCTCATTCTCTCTATTTCGAAGATCCGGCAGGCAATATTATCGAGCTGATTGCTCATCATCGTACTCAAAACGAGAGTGACCATGACTTCTCGACGCAAGATATATTACAGGTGTGTGAGATTGGCCTAGTGACGGAGGATGTTCTGTCTACGGTGAATGAGCTTCAGCGGATTGGACTCACGCGCTGGGGTGAGGTTAGTGATACCTTTGCTCCTGTAGGAGATGTACATGGTTTATTTATTGTGGTGAAGAAGGATCGGACGTGGTTTTTCTCTACGCAAAAAGCAGAGATTTATCCGCTGGAAGTATCCATCCGTGGGGTGGGCAAGCTTCGAATTGGCTAAACTTTGCATTCCGGGGCAAAACGGGCATATGTGGAGCAATTCCATCATGTTATAGAAGTAAACGCTTTAATTATTCATTCCAGGGTAGTTTCTCTGATGGGTTTACATATGATGAAGGGTGGTGGCAAGCTTGGATCGACGTTTGTTGGAAGATGGACTTGCGATTATCGTTTCCAGTCGGGAACGTACAGGAGATCTGTGGCACGCCCATTATGGGGCGGGTGCAATTGCGGCATATTTTTGGGTACGGGAAAATCGTCTCACTGCCCTTGCCGCCGGCAGTGTTACGGCCGAAGCAAAAGCCATGCTTCGCCAGCATGGAATCAGCCCTGGTCAGACCTCTCCGATTGGTGAGATGATGCCCAGGGAAGATGCCGAGGCGCGTATTACGGACGCATTGGATCGAACGATTGGAGAACTGCACTGGGTTGGACACCAGGCCATCTACGGGGCAATCAGTCTGAAAGCTATTCGCGAACTGGATGGATGGGGCACTGCGGAGGATATTGGTCGGCTGGTTGAACTGATCGATTCATTCGATCGAACCATCCCGGGAAGATCTTGGATGAACACAACGATGAAAGAAATTCGCAGTCTGAAGCCGGAAAAAAGCGATGGTTTCCCTGATATTGAAGATCCAGTTCAGTTGTCACGTCTGATTCTGGATGAGCTTGTTGCTTTCCAGACTATCTATCACGCGGAAGCGCATCATGATCTGATCGGTCATATGCTGACCTATGGACATGCGCTTAACATATTATATGAACTGGGTTATCCGGCATTATTCCACAAAGGCATCCCACCTTTCCTTACCATGGTGAAGGCACTGCGCTTAAGCCGAGATGTGGATATTGAACAGGCGATGCCGACATTGCAATCACCCGTAGATCTGCTGCCATTAGCACGAGCGGAACGATCAGTGGCGCTTCCTCATGAACTGGAATACTGGCTCACCGACAGACGTTCCCGTGACTGGAACGGAGGTCATGTGTTCAAATTCCCGTTCAGCTTCTATCATCATGCCAAGAACGGGGAGCCCGTACCAGAAACATGGGAGAACTTTCGTTATATCATCGCGTGAGATAAAACATACATTTCAGAAGGGGTGTCCGTCATGACGGACACCCCTTCTAGACATTATTCTGGTCTACCGAATTGTGGGCATCCTGTACCTGTTTAACGGGGCCAAATTTCAAGGATAAACAGGATCAGCATGACTCTGGACACCAGCATGTATGGTGATTTTCGTACGGGCTGACGCGCTGCCCATATTCCCCAGGAGCTCATAAGTGCAATACTCCCCCAGAACATCCATAAGGAGATGCCTTCGGGTGTAAATAGAAAGGACAGCTTGGGCAGTCCCCTGTTGCCAGCCCCAAGAAGAACAGTGGTCATATAGACGAGGACAAGGAAAAACAACTCGAAGAGCAGGGTTTGCAGCCAGAAATAATAGATGTTGAACACTCGTAGCACGATGACTGTGATCAGGATAAACAGGATACCAACGGATAAGAATGTTGCCGCGGTCCATCCAATGAGAGATGTTGTTACAACATCTGTTTCCTGATATAAGATGTACATCGCCAACGCATACATAGCGGGGCCCGCCATATAACTGGTGACAGCAATCCAAAGATAGAAGAAATACCTCTTTTTCATGGTCATATCCATCCTTTATAGTTTGTAGAATTTGAAAGCTACTTATGTCATATAAACATCATCAGGATGGGTTTGGTTGGATTATCGATAGGATTTTCTCGCCAGAAATCGGCATTTAACCGCCATAGAGACGACCACATTCATGCGTAATTCATCCCGTTTACCATCAGCGCAAGTGGGCAAAGGAGGTAAAATGGTATTATCGGATCAGCAGCAAGGAAGACACACCGACAGCTCATACGCTAAAGTACAGCCGGCCATGGGGCTGGTTTTTTAATTCGGTGATTGCATCCTTGCCCTGATCGGGTATTAAAGACTAAACAGATAACAGGAGGCTACGTGATATGAAAACAGTATTGTATGTTCCACTGGATGATCGTCCAGCGAATCTGGATGATGTGATTGTGCAAGGGAAAGCAGCCGGTATCCATATCGTTACACCGAACCTGAGTGATATTAAGAATCGTCTGGACTCGGAGAAAACCGTAGATGGCACAACGCTGCTCGGCACCTCCACGCCTGTGTATGGCAAACCGTCTAAAATTCATGACTTTATTCTGAAACATGCTGCCAAGGTCGACGGATTCATTATCTCATCCGATATGCTCGCCTATGGCGGTCTGATTGGCAGTCGTCAGCTTCGCGAAGATGGAGGAGGCACCTATCCAGAATACGATGAAGAGACCACTCGTTTGCTGGATGTGATCCGCGTGATCAAGCAGAAATACCCACGCAAACCCGTATTTGTAATGGATACCATCATGCGTTTGGCTACAACCTCGTTTGCAGATGGCTTGGCGCTCGACGCATATAATGAGTCCCGTGCGTTGATGCAACAGCCACGTCAGACGCACACCGAGTTTGAGGATATTATTCAAGGATATAACCTGTCCCCCGATGGGGTGGAATATGGGACAACGACCTATTTTGATAAAGAACAGTATTACAACACAAGACAGCATAAATTCAAAACAAATCTGTACATTTTGGATCAACTGGCTCGCACAGGTTATATCGATTTCCTTGCAGTTGGTGTTGACGATGCTAACACCCAGGGTGTTCAGATCAATGAAATCAAATATGTAGAAGCGCGGATCAATGAATGGCTGGGTGGAACCAATGGACAAAATCCGGATCGTGCTATCATTTTGCCGGATGCAGATGGTCTGGGGCACGCTTTGGTCGCTCGCATGGCTAACCAGTTGTTCCGAGGTGGGGCGAGGACACGTTACGGCGTGAAATATTTTGGTCCTCACGGCAATACGATCATTAACACGTATGAGTACATGGATGTACACGAGAATGTGGTTCGTCACGTGGATATTGTGGGCGGTGTGCTTGTGGTGGATTCGGCATATCCTGAACCGGAGGTGGTGACGGATCCGATGACTAGTGTGGATAATGAACAGCTGGTGGCTGTATCAGTCGAGCAAGTTGTTCCATTTGATATGGCTTCCGAACTGGATCGTATGACCAAGGGTCACCCGGGTAATTCCGGGGAGAACACAAGCATCGACATTGAGATTATTGCGATTACGGCTCTGGATCAGGTGCAGGCTGCATTGGAGCAGTTGACGCTGAATAGTGAGCAAGGTCTGCCTTCGGTATTGATTGATTTTGTGGGTAAAGGGCCAGCCAACGTTGATGTTGCTGAAGCGTTGCTAAACAGTCCATATACCGGACGGGTTCTGGGTTACAGTGCTTGGAATACACCAGGTAACAAAATCGGTATTGCTGTAGGCATGGGACAGTCGAGGTACGCGTTGATCACAACAGAGAAGCATGACCATAAGTTGCGCGATGCGATGAACGCGCATGGCTCACTGTTATTTAAGCGTTTCCTGAAGGATTATTACTACAAAGCGGTAGCCATTGCAGAGATCCGCACATATTCCCGAGCCCATGCGCTGTATACCAACGTGGCTACCCTTTCGGATCAAAATATGTTGCTGTTTAACTCGGAGGAAGACTATGCCCATCTGCAAACATTGCTCCGTGATTTGATGCAGACGTATACCACGGCGCTTGCGAATAAAACAGCCTTCCAGTCAGGCAATGTGGCGATTAAGCAGATCTGTAATGACGAATTGTCCTATGCCACATATGGCAGTGCGCTGTTGGAATATGCGAATCCCGATTTCATCTGGGGCCGTGCATTTGAGATCACATTGAATCCGAAGGTTACGCTAAACTAAACTGTTATCTCACCATGGGCTCCTCATGTTTGGGATCATCACTGGTATGACTGTACTGCTTAATTTCGCCATTGTTAAAAATGATATATTGATACTTCGCTTTGAGTTCATCCGCGAATGTTACGGAGGCACCGTAAGGTGCTTCAGAACTTTTTGAAGAGTAAGTCCCTTTTACTTCGATAAGCTGTTCGGGGGAGTAACCTTTCTGTTCGATCAGGTAAGTGGTTACCTGTTGTTCAGCATCATTTTTCTTGAGCGGATTACCAAGCAGTCCGAAATAAGCCCAGCAGGATATCCCGAGTATAAATGATAAGACGACAAGTGAAGTGATCTTGAATGTTTTACTCATTGGCATTCCTCTCTGTTTTAAGTAAGTGGCAACGAATTTGATAATGAAATATTAATATATTTGGATAAATTTATCAATTATTTGTTCTTAATTTTAATGCTTACTTAGGTATCCTTTTAAGGATGATTCAAGTATCGTCTTTTTTCCACCCGAACGACTCCCTTAATCGCACCGAAGTCGTACGGAACACCATCCGCGCTAGGGATGAAAGGGTGTAAGATTGTATTATCGGATCAATAACAAGGGACGCACCGAAAGCACATACGCTAATGTACAGACCGGCCAGGTGGCCGGTCTTTTTGATGCGGTGAATGTAGCCCCTGTAATGGTTCGATAGCATACAGACTCTGAGTTAAAAGGGGGAGTCTACTGCTGCTGCACTGTCGCTGCATCGTGTGGGCAGATCTCAAACTTGCAGCCAAAGGGGGCGAAATGAATGTGTCTATGAGAAATGAAATTAGCACTGCCGTGAGTACTAGTAAAGTGAGTACGCTCATTAAAAAAACGCTGAAACAGAAGCTCGCGGTACTTGTTCCAGATTGGGATGGTCGTGTGCTGGATGTACCTGCGTCAGGCGAAGTGTTGGCGGGCCCTTGTGCAGTGGTTGCGTTTGCTGAAGAAGTGCCGAAGTCTACCTGGGCGGGATATCGACGGATCATTAAAATTTCACCATACGTTCGTCCGGAAGATGGCGGCGCTGAACAAGTGGAAGCTTGGTCAGCCCATCTAATCAATGGATTGCACCAGGTAAGACTGATTGACGAAGCAGGTGGAGCCTTCACCTGCATCTATCTGGGTTCTTCAGATAGTGATCGGGTGGATGCAGGGTCTGGTATGCTTACGCGCAGTCTGCGATTCGGAGTGTATGTTCCCGAAGACTCGGGAACTGCTCTCGTTGAAACAGAGGACGCATGTTTAGCTGCGCTTCAAGGCTGGACACAGCAGGAGCTTGGCTCGAACTGGTCGGTATATGGGGATGTATGGCCTGGTGGGTACGAGAAGCCGTCTGTGTTATGGCGATTGGCTGGATGTAGCACGTCTGTGGCGGGGACTTCGGCATTGGAAGTTCGACAACAGTGGATTGGGCATGTGCTCACCGATCATTCGGTGCTAACACGGCAGACCGTTACTCGGTTGGTCCGGCAACTTGCAGTGCAATCTCGTCTTGCCGTCACTGAAACGGGTGGCGAAGAGCAAGAAGGTATCACGCGATATATCACAGTGGATGAAGTCACGGCAGATTTACAGGCAGATGCCTATCTGAATGGTCAGATTCGCCTGACGTTGCAACAGCGAATTCGTCGTCCGGGTACGAATGTACCTTTGATTCGTGAGATTCACCATAGCAAAGGCATGGAGTAAACGTTAGTCGAGAGGAACCCTCTATTAAGAGTGGTTCCAGATTATAGCTTTGAGTAGATTGGTATAGCATCAATAATGTAGCTTCAAATTCATAGGTTCTTAGGATCGAAAATTCATAGGTTAAGCTTAAAGATCAACGATTCACGAAATCAGTAGTCCAACAATGAGGTGAGATGGCCATGGCAAGCTCAGTGAAAAAAAGCAAACAGGCAGCCCCGCGGTATACACGGGCAGAATTGATGAATCATGCAGAAGCCCTCTTTGCCGTTAAGGCAGAGGTGCTGTACGGTGCGCTGTACGAAGCGGCGCAAGAGACGTTTTCCATTGAAGAAACGCAAGAACGAATTAACCAATTTATGAAAGCGAAGGTGAAGGGATAATGGCAGGTGGAACTTGGGAGCAAACAAATCGTCCGGTCCTTCCGGGCTTATATATGAATTTTCAGGCGGCAGCATCCTCGGCCATTCAAGCGGGTACGCGGGGGACGGTCGTTGTGCCAATCAAGGCCAACTGGGGTCCGGTAGGGACTTTTGTTGAGGTAGGAAGCGAAGCGGCGATTGAACGTATTTATGCGGCGAATGTGCTGGATAACGGTACGGCGTATACGTCCTTGAAGCTCGCCCTGTTGGGTGGGCCGAAGAAGTTGCTCGCTTATCGGGTAGCAAGTGCTGCGGCCAAAGCAGCTACGCTATCTTTGAAGGACAGCAGTGATGCCAATGTGCTGCAACTGGATGCGAAGTATCCGGGGGATCGTGCAAATGGATTCTACGTCACCATCCAGCCAGGTGTGATTGATAATACGAAACATGAAGTGCGCCTTTTTGAAGGTAACCGGATGTTGTATGCGCTCCTGACAGCGGATATTACAGCAGCTTCTCTGGCAAAAGAGATTAACGCGGATGAACGAAATGTCTGGGTGACAGCGCAGGCGATTGGCGATGGTGCAGGTGTAGTTGCAACTGTTGCGGGTGCGGCACTCAAAGGCGGCGTAAGTGGTAACGATGACTTGACCAATGCAGAGTACATTGCTGTACAGGGTGAGTTGGAAGGGGAGCAATTCGACGTCTTGGCTTTGGATCAGGCTGCTGATGCACCTCTGCTTGCGAGCTTTGCGGCATGGGTGAAACGTGTGCGTGGTGAAGGCAAGCCGGTGATGGCTGTGTTTGGCGGTTCCGCAGCGGATGATACCTCTGCTACAGCAGCACAAAAAGCAGCAGCACGTTCGCTTGCGCTCAACCATGAAGGTGTAATTAACGTTGGTACAGGCGTGCGTCTTGGAGATGTATTCTACAGCTCGGCGGAAACGTCCGCCTATGTCGCGGGACTGATCGCCGGACAACGTCTGAACCAATCCACCACTTACGCAGCTACACCGTTCGATGATGTGACACGTCGCTGGACGCGTGCAGAACAGGAGCAGGCAGTACAGAATGGTGTATTTATTTTCTTCCATGATGGACGTCAGGTGAAAGCACTTCGCGGTGTAAACACACTAGTAACGCCGGCCGCTGGACAGAATAATGCGTGGAAAAAAATTCGTTCCATTCGTGTGTTGGACGCCATCAACACGGATCTGCAACGCTCCGCGGAAGATACGTATATCGGTAAAGTAAACAATACCGAAGAGGGTCGTCAGGCACTGATTAGTGCCATGAAGGCCTATTTGGCGCTGCTCGCACAGAGCAATGTGATTGAAGCTGACGGTTATGATGTCATTCTCGATCCGGCGTATTATGGCACTGCTCCAGTTCTCAAACCGGAAGCGGATCAGGTATTCCTGCAATGGAATGTGAAGCTGACCGATGTGATGGAGCAGTTGTTTGGTACATTTTACGTGCAATAAGGTTGTGTGGAAGGAAAACGCGATTTTTAAATTTTAAGGAGGAAAAAATATGTTGGATGCATCAAGAGTGATTCTCGGTACCCATGGTCAGCTGCATATCGATGGTGTGTGGCAGACAAACATTAACAAGTTGGAAGCGAGTGTGGAGATTGAAAAGCGTGAGCTGAACCTGGTCGGGAACGACTGGAAGGTGCACAAAAACGGTGCGAAAAAAGGAACAGGCACGATGACGGGCTACAAAGTCACTTCGGATATGATCCAGCGCGGCTTCACCAAATTCGAGATTATTTCCAAGCTGAACGACCCTGAATCGTATGGACATGAGAGTGTATTGCTGAGAGGTTGCATGGTGGACAAAATCCAGCTTGCCAACTGGACAGCGGGTGAGGAAGTACCGGAGGAAACGGGCTTTACGTTCGAAGGATTTGAGTTACTGAATCCAATTGTGGCAAACTAAAAAGGATTTTAATGGAGGCCGAGATGATCTCGGTCTCTTTGTTGTCTACTTAAAGAAAATTTAGTATCTACACGGTAACGGAGAGGACAGAAACAACGTGAAGAAGCGGAGCGTTCGCCTTTATCCCCGGATTTTCCCTTGAAGAGGGGAATCAAAAAAATCTGGGGATAACAGCGATCGGAAGGTTATTCTGTCATCGGAGTGGCTAGTGTAACATTATGATTGCCAAATGTGAACAAGAAGGAGATAACGCCAGATGAGTATGAATGAAAATATGTCCGAAGAACAGATTTTGGATCAGTTGTTTGAAGCAGCAGAACGTTTGCCAGAGGAGAATGTGCGCATTCAGCGTCTGGATCTGCTGTTGACCTTGCGTGGACTGACGTCTTCCAAAGTGGATCACATTCGCGAACGCTGTACCATTCGAAAAACGACCAAAGGCCGCACCGAGGAAAAGGTGGACACCGAAACGTTTAACGCGCTGCTCATTTCTGAAGCAACCGTGAAATTGAAGGTCCGCAGCTTGGAACTGTCTGGCTGGGGAGACACTCGCATTACCGACCGCATGAAGCTGTCTGGTGGCGAACAGGCAGTACGTCGTATGTTGCTGGCTGGTGAATTGGATGCCGTAGGCGATAAAGTGCTGGAGCTGTCCGGCTTTGGTGTGGAGATTGAAGACCTAAAAAACTGATTCACTCCGGCGGGATGACCACGTTCCTGTATCACATGTGGGTGCGTCATCATCTCCGGCCCGGAGAGTTCTGGTCTTTGCCACGCGGGGAGCGCTCGCTGTTAATTGCGTTCTCGGAAGAGGAAATGTCAGCGATAACTTCGCAAATGAATCGATAACGAAATAGGACAGGAGGTGAAAAAATGGCAGAAATGATTGTAGGTTTGTCCAAATCCAACACACAAATGAAGACGACACTTCGTTACCTCGATCAAATCCAGCGATCCACTGACCGATTAAACCGGGTTCGCTATCAGGGACTGATCAAAGTAAACAATGAGCTGAGAATGACTGGGCGCAGACTGGAAAGTATCTATAGTACCGCTGTACGCTTGAGTCGATTGAGAATCACACCAACGATTGGTCTTAATGATCAAGCTACTCCAGTACTCCATGGTTTGATTGGGAAAATGAAACAGATTCGTTCTAAGCTGTTGCACGCTACAGCCAAAGTACAGTTTAAAGTCAGACATCAAATCTCAGGAGTATCCGTTAATGTAAATTCTCAGCCACTGATGGATGCTTTAAATACGAATACGATATCAATTCTTAAGCTTAGTGCCAAACTGGATTCTCTTAATATTGCAGCAGGAGGAAAAGAGGAGAAACCGAAAACTTTTTTGCAGAAGATGAAAGGTATGTTTGATCGTGGGAAATCAATCTCATCTGGTGTGGGGAAAGTCTTTGATGCAAGAAATAGTGGGAAGAAGCTATGGAAAGAAATCACAACACCTGCCACACCGGGGAATAAATTGAAAAAGGCGTTCAAGGTTACAAAACGTGGGGCAAAGTTTGTGAATGATTTCTCGTCCGCAGGGTCCGATTTGATCGGTGGATTCGATGGATTGTGGGGCGATGTAAAAGGTCTCTTTGGTGCAGGTGGAAACGGAAGTGGGGCAGGAGGCAGTGGTGGGTCTGGCATCATAAGCAAGCTTGGTGGCAACCTCGTTAAAGGAGCGGGAAAATTGTTCGCACCACTCCGTATGTATAACAATATTAAAGAACTTGCAAGCGCCCCACCTGAGGATCGTGCTCGTGCGGTGGGTTCGGTTGCTGGTAATGCAGTAGGAACAGCTATTGGTACCGTACTTGGCAGTGTAATTCCAATTCCGGTGGTTGGGAACATGCTGGGCGGTTCAATAGGCGGTTGGCTGGGTGAAAAGGCAGGCGGTTGGCTGGGTGACAAGGTAGGTGGATTCCTAAAAAACAACGCGGAAGACATCTCAAAAGTAGCAAAATTTGCTTCTGAGGGAGCGAGTTACGTGGCGGAGAAAACGACGAATTTGTTCAATGGGGTTGCAGGTTTTTTTGGTTTCGGTTCTAAAAAGGAAGAGCAGACCGCCCCAGCCGCAGCGGTCATAACGTCACCCTCAACACCTGTAGCAACGCAGACACCACCCCCTCCACCGATAGCACCTCAGATGCCGCCTCCATACAGGCCGGCAGTTCTATCGATCACCGGTCCAGAAGCCTACATGAACAATCGATTTGGTTCACCTACGGCTGCGGGTCTTATGGGAACAAGTGTGATGCAATCCCAAGCGGTAGCAATGAATAACGCAGGTCAACCCAATGAGAAAGCTTCGCCGCTCACAGTGCGTATTTCCGAAGATCAGATGAGCAGTCTGTCCGGATACTTGAAGGATTTCAAAACGGAAACGACGAACCAGATTGCTGTGAATATTGCACCGGGTACGGTACAAGTGACCGTTCGGGAGAACGCTATTGATTATGACGCAGTTTCTCACCAGGTGGGGCAACGGATCTCTAACGAGTTCCGCCGTGCGATGCAAAATCGCAAAACGATTATGGCCTAAGCAGAAAGGAGGCCGTGTATGTCTGTACTTAAAGATGAAGTAGGGCCTAACGAAATGTCATTTACGCTGAAGGATGGCGGCACTCCATTTCAATTCCCGGTGAACCCGGAAGAGGTGAGTATCTCCAGGTCCAAAGGGTATGAAACGATTAATATGCTGGAGCATGGCGAGTTTGATTTTGCGCAGGGGGAGAAGGTAAAGGAGATCACCTTCTCTTCTTTTTTTCCAAAACGATATGATCCGTCCTATTGCATGGATGAAAAATATTTTCTGGATCCACGCGTGGCGATGAATGTGTTGAACACTTTTCTCATATCCAAAAAGCCACTGCGTTTCATCATCTCCGAAACCGGAGTAAACGTTCCTGTATTTCTTGTTTCGCTTAATTCGAGCTTTCGCGGCGGGGAGACGGGAGATATTTATTTCGACCTGACCCTGCGAACCTGGCGGGATTCCAAAGTGGAAAAGGTGGGTTCAGGGGCAGCCGCAAGCAAGTCCGGTTCACGTACCGATCTGAAAAAAAGTAGCAAGACGTACACCGTCAAAGCCGGGGATTCTTTGTCCAAAATAGCTAAGCTTGAACTCGGAAATAGTTCCAAATGGAACGAGATTTACAAGCTCAATACGAAAATCATTGGCAGTGATCCAAACCGGATCAAGCCCGGACAAAAGCTGGTGATGCCATGACCTACAAGGTCATTGTCGATGATAAATATGATATTACCAAGTTGGTTGAGACGATTACGCTGAAGGATTCGCTCGACCAGATCGCCTATCAGGCGAACATAAGGCTGGCGGTGTCGGCATCTTCCGGTCTGCCGGCCATTTCACCGGGGATGGCGGTGCGGATCAGTGGGGTTCCTTTTGGCGAAAAGTCGAAGGTACATCTGCTGCATCCAGCGGTCATTTGGGAGGCGGAAAGCTCCAATAGTGGCACCAAGCGTTTGTCCCTCACGGTCTACGACCGCATGATTTATCTTGAAAAATCAGAGGACGAATTCCTGTTTCCCAAGGATCAGACCGCTGTACAGCGGCTTAAAGCGTACGCCAAGGAATGGAAAATTCCTCTGGCTGCTCTGCCGGAGATCAAGACCAAGCTGGGTAAGGCGGTGTATCGGTCGCAGACCATATTTGCGATGATATTTGCCGATCTGAAAGAAACGGCTAAGTCCGGGGGAGATATGTATCATCCGCGGATGACGCCTGGTGGGCTGCAATTGTTTAAGATAGGCAGCAATACAAAGGTACACGCGCTGGATCGGCTAATAGATCTGACGCAGTTGCGGACACTCGAAGGCGCAGTCACGAAAGTAAAGGTGATGGCAGCGTCTGAGTCCAGCGGTAGTGGCAAAGAGGTACCTTCGAAAGTGCTGGCGATTGAGCAGAGTGATACGGAGCAGCTAGGTACGTTGCAAAAACTGATCGAGGATGATCAGGTGAAAACAGCCGCCGCCGCGAAGAAGCTGGCAAAAAGCAAGCTGACGGGGATTCAGGAGACTTTTACGATCTCCGCACCGGATGTAAATACGATTCGCGCCGGGGACGCAGTGCTGTCAAAAGGGCTGAAACTGATCGTCATGTCGGTTAGCCGTGATCTGTCTGCCGGACCTGGAACGATGACGTTGGAACTGGGGACAGCCGAGCTGGTGAAAAGGAGGTATTACCTTGAATAAAGATGATCCATATGGGCATTTTGCTGATGTCATGCGGGGGGCGATGAGTACACATTCTCGTCAGGCTGTAAGCGGGCTGGGCGCGGTACTGGGTACGATGACCTCATCCGGTGTGAAGCTGGATGATTTCAAGCACGAAGTGCAGGATTATCTCGTGGCCGAGTTGCCGGGCACGCTTGGACTGCCGGAGCGCGAGGCTGCTGGCGCGATTTCCGGTATATCTGACGTGGCAAACGGCGGAACGACGGGCACGGGACGGTTTCTTTTGCAAGAAGAGGAAGTGGAAGAAGCGGTGTGGTCTCTTGGTAAAGGATTGAAAGCGGGAGATCGCGTACTGGCGATGCGGGTGAATGGCGGTAACGACATTGTGGTGCTGTGTAAGGTGGTGAGTGCCAATGCCTAGTTTGTTCCCGGAAACGGGTGTGGTCTGGGGAGATGAGGAGGATCTGTCGGGGGCGGCTTCGGAAGAGGTGCGCTTTGGGCGAAGCTGGCGATTCGATTACGATGCAGGAGATTTTGTGCTGACTCCAAGTGGCAAAGTAGCTGCGGCGGGTACACACGAAGCCTGGGTGCAGTGGTGCATTAAGGCCGTAAAAACGCCAAGGTACAGACATGTGATCTATTCCCGGAACTACGGTTCGGAATTGGAGGATCTGGTGGGGCAGGGTGACAGTCGGGGCGTGATGGAAAGTGAGATTACCCGGATGGTGACGGAGACGTTGCTGGCTGATCCACGCACGGATTTGGTAGACCAGTTCACGTTTGATTGGAATAGGGAACAGTGCATGTTCTCCTGCCGGGTGGCGAGTGTGCAGGAAGAGATGTTTATTCTGGAAAGTGAGGTGATCTGACGGGATGGCTGAGATTCCGCGTTATTTGGAGGACCAGACGGAGGAACAGATTATGCAGCGCATGCTGGATCGTCTGCCCGCGGATCTGGATAAGTCGGAAGGGTCGTTTCTGTGGGATGCGGAGGCTCCGGTAGCGTTTATGCTGTCTGAAGCGGCTTTGTGGGCACAGGAATTACTTCGGCGGGGGTTTGCAAGTACGGCTGCGAGCAGTGATCCGAATTTTCGTTCGGAAGAGCTGGATCTGCGGGCGGGAGAGCACGGCATCACACGGCGAGCTGCGGTGGCGGCACAAGGTGCGGTGAGGTTCGTGGGTACTCCGGCTAAAGTGGTGCCTGCGGGTACGGTCGTGGCTACGCTCGCGGATGAAGTGTCTGCTGAAGCTTCGCTCGAATATGAGACAATGGGACGTTTCGAACTGGATTCAGATGGTTCCGGGGTGGTAGGCGTGCGAGCGCTTGTTGCTGGAAAAGAGAGTAATGTGCCTGCGGGCACGGTAACTGTGCTCTCTACACCTGTAAGTGGCGTGACTTCTGTCACGAACGTTGAGGTGATTAAAGGCGGTGCGGATATTGAGGCCGATATGGCACTGCTGGAACGCTTTTATGCCAAAGTCCGCAACCAAGGAACCAGCGGCAACAAGTCGCAATATGTGCAATGGGCCAGTGAAGTACCAAGTGTAGGTGCAACGCGGGTTATTCCGTTATGGCAGGGGCCAGGCACGGTGGGATTGTATCTGTTAGACACAGACAAACGTGCTGCGGGTACCGATCTGGTAGCAGCGGTGCAGAAGTACGTTGACCCAACGCAAGATGGACAGGGTGAAGGCGTGGCACCGGCAGGGCCAGTGGTGTCCGTGATGCCAGCCGAGGAAGTGCCGATGAACATTCATGTGAAGCTAACGCTGGCAAGTGATGCGACGTTGGTCGATGTACGGTCATTGATCGAACGCGGGGTGACCGCGTATTTGAAACAGCTGGCTTTTGCCGATCCACTCGTTCGTTACACTCGCATTGCCGCGATTCTGTTGGATATTCCGCCGATTATTGACTATTCGGAACTGACCGTGAACGGTGTGAGTGACCAGAATATCGAGATGACCGCGAGTCAGGTCGCCGTTCTGGGGGCGGTGGATGTGCATGAGTAGTGTTGGACAGATGGTGGATGAGGAAGTAGTTAGCGAGTGCAGAGACCGAGGAAGATTGGGAGAAATACGCCGATCTGGGTTGGATCTGGTGAGCGAGACGCTCCATGATGATGTGCAAGGAAGGGAGGGGACAGGGCATGAGTGCTCCTTCTATTGTAGATGTTGGACTGACGAGTGAGAAAGGGCGGGAATTGTTCTCGTATTTGCCAAGGTACTATGAGACTTCTCGTGTAATGCAGGCCGATATGCAGGCCAAAGGCACCGAGATGGATCTGTTGTACCAGGCGTTGGATGAGACGCTGGAGCAGTTTTTTGTCCGCACGGCGACGTGGGGGCTGGACTTCTGGGAACAGGAGCTTGGCATTGAGACAGATCGTCTCAAACCTCTGGAGCAGCGGCGTGCGGTGGTGGAGTCGAAGTTGCGCGGGGCAGGAAAGTTTTCGGGCAGGCAGGTTGCGAATGTGGCTGAGGCGTATGCCGGGGGCAAGGTGGATGTAACTTTTCAGCCGGAAGCGTGGAGTTTTACGGTGAGTTTTGTGGATACGATGGGCATCCCGCCCAATATCGATGATCTCAAACGTGCGATTGAAGAATTGAAACCGGCCCATATGTCCGTGGAATATGAGTATCGCTATCTGATCTGGGACGATCTGGACAAGAAGCAGAAAACATGGGATGAACTGGACGCCGCGTCCTTGACGTGGAATGAACTGGAGGTGTGGGCGTAATGCCAAAAGAAACGGATCGACTGAAATTGCCTCTTCCCTTGGGGAACGAGACCGTGACCCGGGAGAGTATAAATGGGATTTTTGAAAAGATTGACGCAGGCGTTGCGGCGCAATCGGATTTGGATACGCTTCGTGAAGCGGTGAGCAAGATGGATATTCCTGATGCGTCGTTGACGCAGAAAGGGAAGGTGCAGTTGTCTGATGCGATTAATAGTACAGTCAAGGACAGGGCAGCAACGCCAAGTGCGGTTAAGTTGGCATACGACGAGGCAACAGCGGCAAAGCAGCTTGGAGTTGAGCAAAAGAATAATGTGGCGGCCACTCTCAACTCCATTGGTGTAACGGCATCCACATCAGAGACATGGACGCAGTTAATTAACAAGATGTCGGGGGTGATCAAAGCTACTGGAAATGCTGTTCCAGCGCAAGTGCTGGCAGGGGCAAGTTTTAGCAATGCCTCCGCCAATGGACGCACTGGTACAATGCCTAATCGTAGCGCTCAGGACCATCATCAACCAGCAGTTAATTCGACTGTTTGGCCTGGAGATCGTATTTTTTTGATGCCTCCTGAGGGGTACTTTTCTGGCGCATCATGGGTATATGTACTGGCTCCTGATTTACGTCCTGAGCATATTTTAAGCGGTAAAAATATATTGGGAATGGTCGGAACTGCCGTGCCGGGAATTCAGCCGGGAGATACATTGAATTTTGGGTGGACAGGGAAGATCATAAAGTGGCCACCAGCCGAAACATGGGTTTCCTATTACCGACTTACTTTTACATATGCTGGACGTTATCGAATCTCGTATATAACTAATCCAGGTGGTGGAATAGCTTCTCACCGCTACAGATGTAATATTTTTTCAGACGGAGTACCAATAGGAACCGAAAGAGAGACTGCTTCTTTTCAAGGAGATATCACGTATACGGAAGAATTAAATATTCGGTCAGGTCAGGTTATCGAGATTAGATCTATTTGTAACTATGATTCCAGACCATTCGAAGTGAAGGGTGTTTATGTTCGGACTGGTGTTGGATTTACAGGTGTGGAATTACAATAGCGAGGAGATACACAAGTGATTAAAGTTCAGTACAAGAACAGGATGTGCGTCTAAGTATTATAGAAAAATACAAAGAAAAGTTTCTGATTGAGGATCAAGTGTTGGCTGAAGGGAATTTCTTAAAATTTTCAGAAACTAAACCAACACTGCCGATTGTTCATATAAGCGTGCCGCAGGAAGAGTATGAAACTTTGAGGCAAGATAACGCATTACTGAAAGCTCAGAGCAAGGTGCTTGCGGAACGAGCTGCATTCACAGATGACGTTATCGCTGAAATAGCAATAGTGTTTATAAGTGATTCAGCGCCTATTGATATGGCTTCTTCTTGGCGTCGTCTTTTATATCGGAAATGAGCCCTGTCCAACATTAAAAATGAGGGATCGAATACTAGTACTGTTAGATAGGAAGACTAACTTATTTCAAATTTCAACCCCAAAGGAGGTGAACCATGACCACAAACCAACTAACCATAGCCATAGCAGCAACACTCTTGAAGCTTTTCCCTAACATCTCGATCCACGCTGGGACTGGCACAACAAGCCCCAACCCAGATACCAAAGGCATCACCTACCGCCTGCTTTCCGCCCAACTCACCAGGGAGCGTAGCGATCGCTTCGTGCAATATCACGCCTTTGAAATTCGCTGGCTAGAAGCAGATAATATCCCAGCCACCCTACCGGACCAGCTGTTCGAAGCATTGGAAACCATCAACGTGGAAGGTACCCCCTATCGCGCAACGGAACTGCGTTGGGAGACGGAGAACGATACTCCGCGAATGCTGGTGTACTACACCATGCGAACCACCAAAGTGTCGGAGTCCGCCGCCGTTACCATGCAACAACTGGAACAGCAACCTACCGTACTTAAAGCTACAAGAGAATAACTATATTAGTTCAACATAACGATGGTTATCCTGTCCTTGAATTGGTCAGTATAGCTATTTTTTTATTGAACTTAACTAACCGAATGAGGGGATCAGTATGAAAGGAATAGGAGGCGCATTGGCGATGTTTACAAAAAAAGAACCAGACCTTAAAAAACCGGAAGTTCAACAGAAAAACAATCAAAAATACAGCAAAGTACAGTTCGCCGAATCGCAGCAATTTAGCCGGATGGAGAAAGATATCTTGGCGGCAGTTCTGCTGGAACAACCAACATACACCTTACAAGAAGCACAGCAGCACATCCAACAATTTATGAATGGGGAGGCACAATAATGGCTGGAGGAACATGGACGACACAAAACAAGGTACGCCCCGGCGTATATATGAATTTTGCATCGGAGGGCTCATTGCCGGGTACGGTAGGGGAACGGGGAACGGTGGCTTTGGCACTTCCATTGTCATGGGGACAAGCTAGCACAATCTTGACGGTACAAGCAGGTGAAGATGTACAGGCCAAATTGGGTTACGACTGGACAGCACCTCAACTGCTGCTCATCCGCGAAGCTTTGAAACGGGCACAGACCTTACTTCTTTATCGACTGAATGCAGGTACCAAAGCCAAGGCAACTTTGGATAAACTGACAGTCACAGCCCAACACGGCGGCGTACATGGTAATGATCTGGCTGTTGTAATCTCCGCAAATATCAATGAACCGGAAAAATTGGATGTCTCGACTTTGCTGGCGGGTAAAGAAGTGGACAAACAAACTTCATCCACCATCGAAGCTCTGGAATCCAACGCATACGTCACATTTACTGGTGAAGGTGCACTTACAGCTACAGCGTCACTTCCACTAACAGGTGGCTTGGATGGTACAGCAACGAACCAGGACCATTCCGATTTCCTAACCAAGCTAGAGGTGCTGGATTTTAATACGGTCGGTCTGATCTCAGACGATGCCACACTCAAGTCAGTCTACACAGCTTACATCAAGCGTTTGCGTGATACCGAGGGCAAGAAGGTGCAACTGGTTCTGTCCGATTATCCGGCAGCAGATCATGAGGGTATTATCAGTGTCAAAAATGGTGTTGTGCTCGCAGACGGTACCGTTCTTACGCCAAAACAAACGGTAGCATGGACTGCCGGTGCAACAGCGGGAGCTAACCTGAATGAATCCCTGACGTTCCGTGCGTATGACGATGCCGTGGATGTGAACGGACGATTGACACACAGCGAGACAGAAGCAGCCATGCGTAATGGTGAGTTTGTGTTTACAGCGAGCAGCAACCGTGCGGTGGTAGAACAGGATGTAAATACATTCCGTTCGGTGACACCGGATAAGGCACGTCATTTTGCCAAAAACCGTGTTGTCCGTGTACTCGATGGTATCGCTAACGACATGAAACGGATCTTCGAGTCCTACTACATCGGCAAAGTGAACAACAACGAAGATGGGCGCAGCCTGTTCCGTTCCCAATGTGTGACTTATCTGAAGCAACTTCAAGATATTGGTGCCATTCAAAATTTTGATTCCAAAACAGATATCACTGTTGCTCCGGGCAATGAAACCGACAGTATTCTGATCGAGATTCAGGTCCAACCTGTGGATTCCGTTGAAAAAGTATATATGAAAGTGAAGGTGGTTTAAGATGGCATTTTTGAAAGCAAGCGACACAATCTCCGGCCAGGAAGGCCGCGCATACGCAACGATTAACGGACAGACGGAAGAAATGTTCTATGTGAAGACACTGGAAGCAACGGTAGAGAAACAAAAAGCAGAGGTCAAAACGTTGGGCCGCCGCGGTGTACAGCACAAAGCAACCGGTTGGTCTGGCTCGGGTTCCATGACGATCTTTTATACCACATCCCGTTTCCGCGAGCTGATGCTCCAGTACATGCAGAATGGTGTGGACACGTACTTCGACATTGAAGTGACCAACGAAGATCCTTCCTCTACGATTGGCAAACAGACCGTGACCCTCAAAGGCGTCAACCTCGACAGTGTGATCATGGCATCTCTGGATACCGAGGCTGAGGCGTTGGAGGAAGAAGTGAGCTTTACTTTTGAAGATGTCGATATGCCTGTATCGTTCAATCTTCCTAAGTAATTTAGCGTGGAAAGCATAGTAATTTAAGATTTATAAACAGTTTAACTTAGCAGCGGGTTTGTAAAAGAAACCTGTTCAACTTGCCTGTGTTACGGGCTATTAGGCGTGTCAACATTCTGCTCTTCGCCGCTTCTTGCGGCGGGGAGCCTAACTTTAGAGGAGGAACAATACATGAGTGGATTGAGTATGTTTTTTTCCCAAAATGCAGCAACGGATACAACGGAGGAGTTTATCGTATCCCCCCGTTTCAAGGATGAGAAAGGCGAGCCGGTTGCCTGGAAACTGCGCAGCATGACCGAGGACGAGAACCAGGAATGCCGCAAGGCGGCTACCCGCAAAATCAAGGGCAAGAACGGTGTCTACACACCCGACATCGATGCGAATGATTACATGGCTCGCCTGATGAGCGCAAGTGTAGTATTTCCCGATTTGAAAAACGCAGAACTCCAGCGTTCATATGGCGTGATGGGGGCGGAATCACTTTTGCGGAAAATGCTGTTGCCTGGGGAATTTGCTTTGCTTGGCGAACAGGTCCAGAAGCTGAACGGCTTCAATCAGGACATGAACGAACTGGTGGATGACGTAAAAAACTAATTAAAGAGGGCGATTCCGAAGCCAATCTGGCTTATTACGCTCTCCATGAATTAAACATTTTGCCGCATGAGCTAATGGCCTTCTCCATGCGAGAACGAGCGGCCATCTATGCAATGATCTCCATCCGGGTGGAGGAAGAGAAGAAAGAACGGTCCAAGAGCCGCGCCCGGAAGAAATAAAAAGGAAAGGAGGGAGAAATGAATGTCCGATACAAGTATCAATGTAATCAATCCTCCGTCCATGAATACCCTGATCAATAATCTAAATCTGGTTCAAGTAAGAACAACCGAGATCCTTAATAATTTCAACCAGATTAATCGAATTAATTTAAACCAATTCAACCAGACGAATATATCCAACCATTTTAATGAAGTAAACCAGCAAATGAATGTAACGATTAATCTGATGGAAAAGTTGGAGGATACGGCTGATGATACAAGCAATGCTTTGGGTGATAATCTGAGCAAACTCTCCAAGTGGATGCAAATGGTAAAGTCCGCTGGAAGTGTTGTGTTAAAAGCTGCTGCTGAACAAGAAGACTTCAAATATCGTTACATGGTTGCCGCAGAAGATCCGGTGCTCGGGGAAAGCATCTATAATAAGTATCGAGATCAAGCCTCCAAGAGCGGTCAGGATGTTAATGATTCGCTTAAATCTTCTCTGGGCTTCTTGCCTTTGGCACAAAATACAGGGCAGGTAGATCAGCTAAATCAACTAACTGAACGCTTGAGTATGTTGTCACCGGATGGACAAAGTCTGTCAGATGCGTCTGGTGCCATTGTTAGTGCCATGAATGGCGATAACGGAGATTTGGCTAGTCAGTTTAACATCCCAGAAAGTGCATTGACCGGGGCTGGATTAGGCGAATTTATTCAGACTAAAGACCTTGACGGTTTTATACAAGGATTGCAGACGGTTCTTGAAATGCAAGGTTACACACAAGAAGCCTTTGATACAATGCTGGATTCTCCATTGCAAAAATGGACGGCTCTCGTGAATCAGTTCAATGGAATACTATCTGAAATCGGCACAAGAGCTTTGGAAGTTTTATCTCCTGTGCTTGACCGATTAAACGAAGCCATAAGCTCAGGTCAGTTCAGTGCTTTCATCGAATGGATTGGTGGGGCCTTCGCAATTATTGCTCAAGTGGTGGCATTTATCGTGGATGGGTTCATCAATTTTGCTACAGTTGTGCAAGAAAATTGGGCTATCATAGCACCTATTTTGACTGCTATTGCTATGGTGCTGCTTTACAACATGATTATCTCACTTGGCATTGTGATCGCTGAAGTGTTTTTGCTTGCTGTAGCATGGTTGGCTGTAAACTGGCCTATATTGCTGATCATCGCAGCAATTGCTGCAATGATTATGATTTTCCAAATGTTCGGAGCAACCGGTACCGATATTCTCGGGGCTATTATTGGTACATTTATGATGCTTGGCGAGATCATCAGAGTGGTAATTGCTACCGTGTGGAACATATTTGCTTCATTGGCAGATTTTTTGATTAACCTTTTTATTGATCCTGTCTATGCAATCCAAAAGTTGTTCTATGATTTAGGCATGTTTGTTTTACAAACTCTTTACAATGTTATGGTAGGTATCGAGGATTTTCTTAAAAGAGCTGTAGGGGCCATTAGCGATGTTGCTTCATTTATCAATGATACCTTTGGTACGAACCTGAGTGTGATGTCCGAATCGGATATTAACATTGGCAGCAAGAACATTAAGAGTTGGATGGACACTCTGAAGTCTATGGAGCCACAGAGCGACAAAAATGTATTTGAGTCTATACGAATGGACGGAGAATATAATCCCAGTGTATATGGGGAGGGTCAGATAAAGGCTGAGGAGTGGGTTTCTAAGTTCTCTTCCAACCCGAAGGACGATTCCAAGGATAAAGGTCTACCGGGTAATTTTGGCAAAGACTTCACACCCGAAATACCAAAAACACCTCCTATGCCATCGATGCCAACTGCACCTACTTCCACCGTTGTTCCCAACAGCAACATGAGTAACATCAATAAAATCAACAATATCGGACAGGTGGACAAGATCGGTGACGTGGATGGCACAGTGGATGTAACGAGTGAGGATCTGAAACTGATGCGTGAGCTTGCCGAGATGCAGGCGATTCAGCGATTTGTCAGCCTTACGCCAACTGTTCAGGTTACTACGGGTGATATCAACAGCGGACATGATGTGGACAGCATCATCAGCAAAATCACCGATGGACTGAACAGTCAGATCGTCTCCAGTGCCCAGGGGGTGTATGGATAAGTGGAATATTATATTCAACTCAGCTACAATAACCGCTCCGAATACATGTTTTTCCCGGTGACACCAGAGAGCATTGAGTTTTCGGATTCGGGAGACGGCAGTTCGTTTAACGTGAGCGCTTTGGGTGAAATTAACGTGATCAAGTCGCCGAAGCTGCGAGAAGTCAGTTTCAGCGGAATCTTTCCGGCAGACTACAGTCCGTATCATCTGAACTACGATGCAAGACATCCGGCAATTCAGAAACAGTTTTACCGTGATCCCTATGAATATGTGAAAAAGATCATCCGCTGGATGCAGACGGGCAGACCCGTCAGGCTGTTCTTTTCCAGTGCGAGGTATACCATTAATATGGCGGTTTCCATCGAGAGCTTCGACTGGAAGGAGACTGCGGGTAAGGTGGGGGATATCCAGTATGATATCAAGCTGAAGCAGTTCATTTTCTATGCCGCCAAAAAAGTAGTGCCGCTCAAGGACAGCAAGGATAATGCTGCTTCGAAAACAAAAACCAAAGCTTCCCGGCCCAATGAAAAAATCCAGCCCAAGACCGTCACACTCAAAGCTGGAGACTCCTTGTGGTCTGTAGCCAAAGCCCATCTGGGGGATGGATCTCGCTGGAAAGAGCTGCAGAAGCTGAATGGCATCAAAGATGCACAACTGAAGAAGCTGCCGATTGGACTTGTGATCAAGCTTCCGTGAAAGGAGAGGGAATATGCAAGAGCAGATCAGGTTGGATGATAAGCTGGTCAACATGAAGGAGCGGTTATTGCTGGATGACAAACTGGGCAACATCTGGGACATTAGCGAAATTGCTGGTGACATTACATACAAAACCTCCCGCATCGGCAAGCCTTCCTCTCTGGAATTCACGTTGATCAAGGGCAGTCTGTACCAAAATAAGAAATTCACCTATGAGAATGGATATGTTGTGAAATATCTCAGCAACGAGGTAGGCATATTTTACGGGTATATCTTCTCGGTGGATAGCGGCAAGGACGAAAGTGTCAAAATCAAAGCCTACGACCAGACTCGTTATCTAACCGCGAATCAGACGTACAAGTTCGTTAACGCAACGGCTACGGATGTGATCAAACGAATTGCCAAAGACTTTCTGTTGAAAACAGGTGATCTGATCCAGCCAAAATACGTTATTCCGCGCATGGTATTTGATAACAAAAAGCTGATCGACATGATCTGTGAGGCGCTCGACCGAACGCTGATCTATGGTGGTAAAAACTATATCTTCTACGATGATTTCGGCAAGCTTGTGCTTCGGGATGTGGAAGAGATGCCTTACGGCTTTGTTATTGGGGATAACAGTCTGCTCACGGATTACAGCTATACGCGATCGATTGACGACCAGACGTATAACAAGATCAAGCTGTATCGGGATAACAAGGATACGGGAAAAAGAGAAACCTATGTTCATCAGGATTCAGGCAGCATCCGTCAATGGGGGCTGCTTTTTTTGTACCAAAAAGCGGATGATGGCCTGAACGAAGGTCAGATTGATGAAATGCTCAAGACCCTGATGACCCTCCGCAATCGCGAGACACAGACACTGAAAGTGGATGCGCTCGGCGATTTCAAGGTGAGGGCAGGCAGTTTTGTCAACATCCAGATCGATAAACTGAAGATTAATCAATATTTTCTGGTAGACGAATGTACGCATAAGGTACAAGGCGGCGTGCACACGATGTCACTGGATTTGAAGGTGGTGTAACGATAAATGATGCTGGACGTGATTAAAAAGGCGGCGTTGGCCGCTGTAGATGCCAAGTCTCCCGTTCAGGTAATGTACGGAAGCGTGACAAACACACAGCCTCTGGAGATCACCGTTGAACAACGGTTGGCATTGGCTGAGCCTTTTCTGGTACTGCCAGAATCCGTAGTGAACAAAGCTTGGACCGTGGGTGACCATGTCTTGTTGTTACGTGTTCAAGGCGGAGACAGCTTTGTTGTGTTGGATCGGCTGGTGAATCCATGATTCCACAGGGTGCGCAGATTAGTGCAGAAGATCAGGAAGAAGCTGCTGTACTTCCAAGTCTGACGTATGTACTTCAAACTTCGGGACAGCGAATTGGAAGGCTGCAGCTGGATGGAAAAGATGCGGTAAAACAGGCGGTGTACAAAGCGTTGTCCACACGCCGCTACGAACATCTAATCTATTCCGCGGATTACGGCATGGAATGGTCCTGGGAAGGAATGGCTGGGAGATCCATGGTTGAATCGGAACTGGAACGATGGATCCGCGAAGCGTTGCTTCCGGATGATCGCATTTCGGATGTAACCGAGTTTGAGTTTGTCCACGAGGCTGACGGGGTACGTGTTTCTTTTACCGTGGAAACGGATTTTGGCAGCTTCAGGGAAGAGACGGAGGTGAACATGGATGTATGAAGAGCAGACGTTTGAAGTTATTTTAAACCGAATGCTGGATAGGGTACCAGATGGTGTGGATAAACGTGAAGGCAGCATTATCTATGATGCGCTTGCGCCTGCGGCTGTGGAAATGGCTCAGATGTATATCGAGCTGGATGTGAACGCCAATCTGAAGTTTGCAGATACAGCATCTGGAGAGTATCTGGATCGCGCGGTGGCTTGGTCTGGCATTAGTCGAAAAGCGGCCACGAAGGCACGTTGGGCTGGAAGTTTTCGGGATAACGAAGGTAAGCCTGTTGAGGTTCCTTTGGAGAGTCGTTTTTCCACGGGGGATCGGGTGTATGTTGTTGTGGAGCGCGTCGCGGCAGGGCGATATGTGTTGGAGTGTGAAGTCGCGGGAGCGGAAGGTAATGAATATACGGGAGCACTGCTACCCATCGATTATATTGCTGGCCTGACGACAGCTGAATTGACAAATTTGCTGGTTCCTGGAGAAGACGAAGAAACGGATCAGGCTTTGTATGACCGCTATCAGGACAAAGTTTCCCGTCCGGTTACGAGTGCCAACAAATATCAGTATGAGTTATGGGCACGGGAGAACTCTGGTGTTGGCAAAGCCAAAGCTTTTCCACTATGGGATGGTCCGGGTACAGTCAAATTGGCATTGCTGAATAACGAAATGCAAACACCGGCTGAGGCGGTTATCGAGGCAGTGCAGGAATATATCGATCCAACCCAGGATGGAATGGGCGAAGGTGCTGCTCCAATCGGACCTGTGGTCACAGTAGTGGGAGCGGAAGAGATACCTATTGATGTGGAGGTACAAGTCACGCTTTCTTCCGGTTCAACGTACGAGGGCGTGAAGACACTGATTGAAACGGGAGTTACGGCGTATTTGAAAGAACTGGCTTTTGCCGATCCGTTAGTTCGTTGGACACGTATTGCCAATGTCATTCTGGATATCCCGCCTGTGATCGATTATAGCGATCTGTTGGTGAATGGTGGTATGTCCAATCTGGAGATCGCCCCCGGCGCAGTAGCCGTTCTTGGGACGGTGAAGGTGACATGAGTAAAGCAGAGGTATTAATGACTCTTTTGCCCCCGTTGTATGAAAATGTGCTGGAGATGCAGCTTCTTACAGAGACCGAAGGTGTTGAGCTGGACAAGCTTACGGTGGGTTTGGAAAGTGTGCTGGACCAATTCTACCCGGAGTCTGCGACCTGGGCATTGGAACGTTATGAGCGGGATTTGCAGATTCCGACGAATCAAGCCAAGCCGGATGATCAGCGGAGATCCGTAATCATTTCCAAAATGCGCGGCAGCGGCAAAGTCTCTGGCTCCATGCTCAAGAACGTGGCGCAGGCCTACGAAAGCGGCGGGATTGATATATCCGTATCGCCAGAGGAGTACTTGATCCGAATCCGATTCATCGACACATGGGGCTTGCCGCCCAATCTGGACGATCTGAAGGCAGCGATTGAAGATATCAAACCGGCACATATGACCGTGGAGTACCGTCTGCGGTATTTGACGATTGCGGAGGTTGAAAGCATGACGCTGGAGGAGATCGAACAGACCCGACAGGATAAATTTGCAGGAGGTGGAGCTTAAATGAATGAACCGAAAACACCGAATCTTGGTTTGAATAAGATTGACCGTTCCTCGCCATCTACGACCTATTTTGATCTGGATAAGTATTTGGATCAGAACTGGGAGAAGGTTGATGAAGGTGTAGGGCAAGTGGAAGAAAAGGCTGAGGAAACCGCAGCACAGGTGAGTAGTATTCAGGAGCGGTTGGATACCGAGAAGCGTAGATCGGTGACGTTGGAGCCTGGATTGCAGATCATTAATGCGGAGCGTGCCTCGGCGTTTAAGTTGGAAGGGTTGAAGGGCCGAACGCTTGTGAATTTGTTGGGGCGTGATGGTGGGTGTGAAAGTACCGTTCGGTGGCTGTTGTTTCAAGGCGCAGCCTCAATAGATCAAGCAAACAAGACCGAAGGCTCCAACGGAATTAAGTTAACGGTTACCTCGGGTGCTTTTGCTACGGCGACAGCTGTAAGTAAGATCAATGCCAAAGCAAATAAGTTCTATATTGCTGTAGTATACACCAAAAACGGCAATGCGACGAACGCATCCTTTTATGCCAGTGGCTTAACGGCAACTAAAGGCGTCAATTCCACTGCCAATGCTACTAAATTCGTCCCTTTGTGGAGGGCATATGCGCCTACATCGGATGTCGTTGCATCAGTTATTGTACAAACCAATGGCAGTGCTACAGGTCAATACGCTTATTTTGATGGTGTGAGATTTTATGAAATCACCGCAACTGAGTACGCTGCACTGGACAGCATGACGCCGGAACAGGTAGGTGCAAAGTACCCATATGTCGATAGCGTTCAGCCAGTTCGAAATCCTTACGCGATTCGTTACGGCGAGAATTTGCTGCCACCGTTTTATGAGGCTACTTATAGGACTAAAGAATCCAATATTATCGGTCCTTATACGTATGAACAAACGGCAGAGTCGACAGACGGGTGGACGCGTCTGTCGGTTACTGTCCTCCCACAAACGGACTATTGCCTGTCATTTTCAGGCTTGAATGGTAAGGGGAAGTTAGCCGTTTTTTCGGCTGACGAACAGACTCTGCTCCTTAGTTACGGACAGGGAGAAAGAACGTTCAATAGCGGTAAGCTAACGCAAATTGTTGTGTACATTAACGGGACAATCGACGGCGCCGATACAATCCTTAACCCGATGCTCAATATCGGCAAAACAGCCAAACCGTTCAAACCACGTGAGGACGTCATGTTCGCGTTGCAAACTGATCTATTCGCCGATCCAGTAACAGGGGCGAATGCTGACGAAGTATTCGAGAAGGACGGGCAGTATTTCAAACTGGCGAAATGGAGGCGGGTTGTATTAGACAGCACACTCTCTTGGAAACCGGGGCAGTTAATGACCGGGTATAAAAAGGTTTATATCACTCCGTATGACGTAACAAACACATTACTAGTAAGCAAATTCGATGGTAGTTTGTTAGGTAATGCTGCTGGTAGTGAAATTGACTACGGCGGCGATAGGTTCTTTGTTAACCTTGCGACTAAAGTATTTGAGGTTTCAATACTCAACGCAGATAGTGGATGGGGGAACGACTATCTCCCGACAGCCGACGAGGTTAAAGCGTATTTCATGGGTTGGAGGATGTTTCCTTACGAACAAGGAGGTAGCGTTCCAATTCCTCCGTACAATGGAACTGGAACGAAGGCGTGGGTACAATTAGATCCAACTTCTTCAACAGGAGTTCAATCTGGGGCGTGGACTATGACATTACCTCAATCTCTTACAACAAACGTGGCATGGAGTCCATATCAACTCGTCTATCAACTTGCAACGCCGATTGTCGAGCCGATCATGTCAGAGGGACAATTGACGTTTATTGAGGGCAATAATCAGATTGAGGTCGGAACGGGGAATGTGTTGCGTGAAGCAACAAAGCCTGCATTATCGACTCAATGGAGCACTTACGAAATAAACTCATTGAATGCGGGCGGAGGAGTTGCGTCAAACCCACTAAAATACAAAGCTAAAAAGGTTATGACGATTTATAAAAATGGTCTGTCGGACAAGTGGGAAAGGTCTAAGGATGCGAACAGTTACGGACTTGAACGTGCATATCAATCAGTTCCATTGTTCGATTCGTTAGCAGCCTATAGAGTTACATACCTGATGATGGACACATCTCCGGTAGCGTCATTTGTCGGCTCAGTCGCAGACAACGAAAAGGCGTTGCTTATGAATCTGACTGATACCGTGCAGCAGAATGTGGCAGCCCTATCCATGTTAAAAATTGCTATTCCAAATGGAGATACGCTTAAAAACTACGTAGACAATAAGCCATGGCAGAAGTACAAAATTACACAGGATAACGGTAGCGTTATTCAACTCGCCCACAGTTCTGACTTAAATAATATCAAGACTGGTGGACAGTACGATTGTTTCAACGCTATAAATGGACCAGGTGGTGTGGCTAACGCTTGGTTTTACGTCGAAGTCCTTGTGCATTCAAACGCACCAACTCATGTAATTCAACGTGCATCGAGATTGGATACGCATAATACACCAACGTTATACATGCGAACATGTATGGATAATATATGGAGCGCATGGAGTCCTGATGTTTTTCAATCTGGCGTTAATGCTAAAAATGGGATCGTGGATGCCGTTAACGCCATGGGAGGTAGTGCATCCATAAATGACACATGGTCAACATTAGCAAACAAGATAAAGCAAATTAAAACTGGTAAGCAATTTGCGACAGGACAATTTGTTATAGGCTCGAATGGAACTGGTTCAGTGAATGGATTGGCATTTAAGCCGCGCCATATAACATTTGCAAATGCTACTAATACTCCAAACTATATTTATTATGGTATCTACAGTGAAGAATCACCAAGGAATAACTATAGTACTGGTGATACACGTGTTCTTAACAGAGTGGTTGGTTTAGATAACGGCTTGTCTGTTGATGATAAAATCATACCCACTGTAAATGGTTTTAATGTGAGTGGCACAGGAATAACAGATCAAAGGACATACAACTATTTTGCAACAGAGTAGCGGTCTCCCAATAGTTTTATAGTTCGGCATATGAAGAATTTGCCAAAAGAAATTAAAGTCTTAGCTTTATAAGTTCACCGACTAGAATTACAATCAAAGGAGGTGAAACCATGGAACGATGGGATATCCTATGGAAATGGGGAATTGCACTCATGAGTAGCTCGGTAACCTACTTCTTCGGAGGTTGGTCAGGCGTACTCGGCGTATTGCTCGTATTCGTCATCCTCGACTACCTAACCGGCATCGCGGCAGCGGGTATGAGTGGCAAGTTAGAGAGTAATGTTGGCATGTTCGGCATCGCACGAAAGGTATTTATATTTGCAATGGTATCGGTGGCTCATCTGGTGGACGGTGTTCTGGGAGACGGACATTTGTTCAGGGATGCGGTCGCCTTTTTTTATATCGCAAATGAGTTGTTGTCCATTATCGAAAACGGGGGCAAGTTGGGCGCTCCCATTCCGCCAGTGATCCGACAGGCCATTGAAGTGCTTAAGGGAAAAGGGGGAACCGGGGAACTCCCCGGTAACTTCTCCCCCAGTGCCAAGGACTCTTTTTCACAGGCTGATCCGGACGACATAGATTCACAGGCTGGAGATAGTAAGAAGTAATGCGACTATAGCAAGCTAGCACGTGAAACTACACATAACTCAACACATCAGGGACACGCACACAAGCAACCCCTGATCCCTCCGCATTAACTATATACAAACGGCAATTTGCCGCATAAAGGGTGTGAGAAACATGCAAACGAGAAGTTCGAGCAACACACAGGGCATTGACGTCTCCCGATACCAGGGCAGTATTGACTGGGCGAAGGTGAAGGCAAGTGGCATGACATTTGTATTCATCAAGGCAACCGAGGGGCAGACATATACCGATCCGAATTACCAGAAAAATGTAACGGGTGCACTGGCGGCGGGCATGCTGGTCGGAACGTATCACTTCTTCCGCGCGACATCTACCGATGGTGCCAAAGCAGAAGCAGCACATTACGCCAATACACTTAACAAAGTTGGAGGAGCCAAGGCTTTACAACTTCCACCTGTTATGGACTACGAGAACAACCCAGGCAACCTGAGCAAAGCGCAGATGAATACGGTTGCCAAAGCTTTTTTAACCGAATTACAACGTCTGACAGGTGTAAAACCGATCATATACACGGGCAATTCATTTGCCGGGAATTTTGACACATCACTAAGCTCATACGATCTGTGGATCGCGCGTTACAGCAACACCCGTGTACCGGAAGACCAACCGGCATGGAAGCGTTGGACGTTCTGGCAGTATACGGATTCAGGCAAGGTGAATGGCATTAGTGGCAACGTGGATATGAATGAATTCGAGGGAACAGCGGCACAGCTCAGAGCAAGATACGCAGCAGCCACTCCGAACCCCCCGGAGCCATCCAATCCGACGAATCCAAGTCATCCGAATCCACCAACCGAACCACCGAAAGGGGGCGAACCGATGACAGCCGAAGAGAAAGCAGCGTTTGATGCGCTCAAATCCCAGGTCGACAAACTGCAGGCGCGTCAGCAAATGGAAGTTCCAGTATGGGCGAAAGCTGCTGTGGATGCAGCACTGGCATATGACACCAAAAATCCATTGTTCAGCATCGATAATGGGGCGAGTTATGATTTTTACCGTTTTATTACCGTGATGCATCGCAGAGGTTTGTTTAAAAAGTGAGCTGATTCTTAGCAAATTAAAATTTTTATTTTATATAAATGTGGATTGAGTGGAGAAGGAACACGAGACGCTTTTTGTCGAACTGTGTTCCTTTTTTGTGCTTTGTGTAAGTAATATTGACGCATATAATAAAGTTGAAGACTTATGTCTGTAAATCTCTTGTCTAATTGATTAATGTGATGTAAAGTAAGTTACACGAAATTGTTTTTCACCACAGTTTATTTACACAATCCTCCTCATCATGACAAAACCATAACATATGAAGTTATTGTAATGTCTCTCTGTTGTACAATCCAACATCTCAAGATCTCGTTCATACGTTATACACATCCAATCTGCAAGAGATAACCACCCTAATAAACAACTCACACATCAAAACTACCTAGCCTATGTAGAGTTTCTTTCGTCCGTATTGCAAACGATACCTAGTCCAGCTCCCACACTGCATACTCAAAACGACCCGCACCCGCTCAAGGGATAGGTTTGATTGCAGAGCTAGCAGCGTAGTATCTATATGCCCATCTGTAATTTTAATCTACTGATTTGATCTGTCTAACAGTCCGTAACCGTTTGCTATTACTTATTGACCTAAGTTCAAATAAATCGCAACAAACTCATTTCATTACATTACATAGAGTCATCTCACAAGGCAATTTGTTCGTTGCACGTCTTCTTTTTCTATAAAAGTAATCGTCCATATCCGTAATCCATGTGCAGGATGATCTGGCTTTTACTTATATCCATTATTCATCTTTCTCCCATACGTTTTTTACGTTTCATATACATGCCTTATTTTTCCCGGAACTTTAATTCAGGTATCACAGGCACCTAAAGCCTTTCATTGATACAAGCAAGCACCGAACCAATGGCTATCATTGAAGTTTTTTCATGCCAGCATCACACACATTATGAGACAGGGAAGGGTGTTGTACGTATGCGAATGAGAAAGAAATGGATGTCCGGTTTTTTGACTCTGGCTTTGAGCACCGTCTTGGTGTTGTCAGGCTGTTCGAGCAATGAGGGGGCTGGGAATTCGCCTGCTCCGGCGGAAGGCAGCGAGCCACCAGCCGAAGTGACAGAAGCGCAAGATACGATGATCATGGGCCGCGGGGGGGATTCGGTGGCATTGGACCCGGCAATTGTGACCGATGGAGAGTCACTGAAGATTGGACATCAGGTATTTGATTCATTGCTGGACTACAAGGAAGGCGGAACAGAGGTCGTTCCTGGACTGGCAGAGAGCTGGGAGATTTCGGCGGATGGACTCAAGTATGTGTTTAAGCTGAAGTCCGGTGTGAAATTCCATGATGGAACTGATTTTAATGCTGAGGCTGTTGTGTTCAACTTCAACCGCTGGGGTGATCCGGCGAGTGAATATAAATTCGAGGGAGATTCCTTCGATTATTACGACTCCATGTTTGGTCCAGAGGACGGACGTGTGATTAAGGAAGTGAAGGCAACGGACGAGACTACGGTGGAGTTCACATTGAACCAGCCACAAGCGCCTTTCCTGCAAAATATTGCGATGACGCCATTTGGCATTGCCAGCCCAAAAGCGATTCAGGAGAAAAAAGAAAACTTCAAGAGCGAGCCTGTGGGCACCGGCCCATTTGTATTCAAAGAGTGGAAACGTAACGACTCCATCACCCTGGAGAAAAACGTGGATTATTGGAAAGAAGGACTACCGAAGCTGAACAAAGTAATCGTGCGTTCGATTCCGGATAATACCGCTCGCTTCAATGCCCTGCAAAACGGCGAGATTGATGTCATGGAGGACCTGAACCCGGACGATCTGTCCATCCTTGAAGGCAATAGCGAGTTGCAGAAGATTGAGCGTCCACCGTTCAACGTGGCGTATATCGGCTTTAACTTCAAGAAGAAACCATTTGATAATGTCAAAGTCAGACAAGCCCTCAACCATGCGGTAAACAAGCAGGCGATTATTGATGCGTTCTTTGCTGGACAAGCTGAGCCTGCTGTCAACCCGATGCCGCCAACGCTGTGGGGATACAACGATACCATTGAGGATTACCCATATGATCTGGAAAAAGCAAAAGCTCTACTCGCCGAAGCTGGCTTCCCTGACGGTTTGCCTGATCCGGTAACCTTCTATGCCATGCCGGTATCCCGCCCGTATATGCCTGATGGCAAGAAGGTTGCGGAAGCGATCCAGGCTGATTTTGAGAAAATCGGCGTGACCACGAACATCGAATCCCCAGAATGGGCGACGTATCTGGATGATGCCAAAGCCGGAGAGAAAGACGATATCTACATGCTTGGCTGGACGGGTGACAACGGGGACCCGGATAACTTCCTGTACACTTTGCTCGACAAAGACGCCATTCCGGGCAACAACCGCAGCTTCTATGTCAACGAAGAGTTGCATGTGTTGCTGACCGATGCGCAGAAAGAAACAGATCAGGAGAAACGTGCCGAGCTGTACAAACAAGCGCAGGCAATTATCAAGGAAGACGCACCGTGGATTCCACTTGTGCACACGACGCCAATTCTGGCGGGTAAATCGAACCTGAAAGGTTTTGTACCATCTCCGCTGGGCAGTGAATCCTATGCTAGTGCCTACTTCGAATAGAGTAGAGGTAAGTTGAATCTGAATATGCATCTAACGCAATAACCATTCTTTCTATTAAAGCGCTGGTGAGACGCAATGCTTGGCAGAACCCACATCCGGACGTAACTATCCAAAGCATACGTGTCTGCCAGCGCTTTTTATTTTGCACGATATGTCGAAGGCAGGTGAACAGGATTGAACAGCTATATTGTCAAACGTGTGCTTGTGTTGCTGCCCGTACTGCTGGGCATGACCCTGATTGTCTTTTCCATCATCCACGCGATTCCGGGTGACCCGGCCGAGACCATACTTGGGCAAAAGGCAACCGAACAATCCAAGCAGGCCCTTCGTGACCAGCTCGGTCTGGATAAACCTTGGTTCCAGCAATATTTCGCTTACTTGGGCGATTTGCTCAAAGGTGACCTTGGAACGTCCATCCGCACCAAGGTGCCTATTGCCCAGGAAATTGTGCCTTATCTGACAGCTACCCTTGAATTAACGATGGCAAGTATGTTGTTTGCTGTCATTATTGGGGTGAATGCCGGGATTGTCAGTGCATGGAAGCACAACTCCTGGTTTGATTATTGCTGTATGGTCATTGCTCTAGTGGGTGTATCCATGCCAATCTTCTGGCTCGGCCTGATGGAACAATGGCTGTTTGCGAACAAGTTGCAGTGGCTGCCGTCGATTGGACGCATGAATGCACGTGATCCGGTGGAAGCCATT
Organism: Paenibacillus sp. FSL K6-4396; assembly: GCF_038002525.1. Lineage (NCBI taxonomy): Bacteria > Bacillati > Bacillota > Bacilli > Caryophanales > Paenibacillaceae > Paenibacillus > Paenibacillus sp. FSL K6-4396. The sequence goes on from NZ_JBBOCR010000001.1 coordinate 1,434,082, forward strand.
ACGGGCTTGTATGTGTTGGATACGATGATCGCTGGACAATGGAATCAGTTGTGGACCGTAACGAAACATTTGTTGCTCCCAAGTATTGCGCTTGGTACGATCCCGATGGCCGTTATTGCAAGGATGACCCGTTCCAGCATGCTGGAAGTCATGAGTTCCGATTACATTCGTACAGCAAAGGCGAAGGGACTGGGTCCGTTTTTTGTCGTATATGGACATGCACTCAAAAATGCGTTTATCCCTGTGCTCACGGTTATCGGCATCCAGACCGGATCGTTGCTCGGGGGTGCGGTGTTGACCGAAACGATCTTTGCCTGGCCGGGCGTGGGACGTTATATATATGAAGCGATTAGTTCGCGGGACTATCCAGTGATCCAGAGTGGCATTCTGATCGTGGCCTTCTTTTTCGTGGTAATCAATCTGATTGTGGACTTGCTCTACGCCGTGTTCGACCCTCGTATCAGTTATAAATAGGCAATTCATCATTTGGGTTCACACGACACGAAGAGTGCAGAACCAATTTGTAGAAGCGAAGCTAAAAACTTTCTGAAAGAAAGCTACATCGGAAGCAAAGGCTGCGCATTTATCACCGGATTTTCACCTTTAAATAGGTGGACCAATATAATCTGGGGATAATAGCGATCAGAAGATGGTAATGCAATCGTAGTGCTTGAGTGTAATAGAACGCGTTGATCTTTTGTTATATTCATATCCAAGAAAGGAGACACTGCATGGCCAAATTATCGACCAATACCGGACCATCCATTGACGCTGCGTCGGCGAGCACATCCGGTCCATGGCGGGAAGCATGGAGAACGTTTCGGAAAAATCGGCTTGCGTTTGCAGGTCTGATTATTATCGTATTTTTTATACTGTTGGCCTTCCTCGCGCCATACATTGCACCTTACGATTACAAGGAACAGGTGCTAGTGGATCGGCTTCAGGCCCCTTCGGCAGAGCATTGGTTTGGTACGGATGATCTGGGGCGTGACGTGTTTTCCAGAGTGCTGCATGGGGCGCGTATTTCCTTGTGGGTGGGGTTCTTCTCCGTCATTGGTTCCATTATCGCGGGTACGCTACTGGGGCTGATTGCCGGATTTTATGGAAAATGGGCGGACATGCTTATCTCGCGTCTATTTGATATCTTGCTCGCCTTTCCGGGGATATTACTGGCCATCGCCATTGTGGCGATATTGGGCCCGTCGTTGCAAAATGCACTGCTCGCCATCGCCATCGTGAACATCCCGACCTACGGAAGATTGGTGCGTTCACGGGTACTCAGCTTGAGACAGGAGGAATTCATTACGTCGGCACGGACACTTGGAGCGGGCAACGGTCGAATCTTGTTTCGCCACATCTTGCCCAACAGCCTTACTCCTCTGATCGTGCAAGGTACACTCGGAATTGGGACGGCGATCATCGAAGCTGCTGCACTCGGATTTCTAGGCATGGGTGCACAACCACCCGACCCGGAGTGGGGTAAAATGCTGTCGGACTCCCGTCAGTTTATACAAAAAGCACCGTGGACACTGATCTTCCCCGGCGTTTCCATCATGTTGACCGTTCTCGGCTTCAACCTAATGGGTGATGGACTACGCGATACCCTTGATCCGAAAATGGCCAAAAAGTAGAAGTTTCTAATTCTAACCGTAATTGTTTCTTCTATGCCGGTTCGAACTTTGGTTCGAGGCGGCTTTTGTTTTACCCGCGGGATTACGTTAGAATGATTGGTGATGTGTCAAAGTTGAAGGGGTATTCGATCTTTTTGTTAAAATAACCGCCTGCGTATTGACACCCAATTTTCCCATATGTTATATAAAAGGAAGGGTTTAGCACTCCGATCATTAGAGTGCTAACAAATGATGTTTTTACTATACGCCTACATATGGAATGATTCTGTTTTTGATAAGTAGGTAAAGTTCACCTTGGGATATGACATGCGTGTGAAGTGGCTAGAAAAGTTTTTTTGAAATCGAAATGCGTCCCTGACGTTTTTCCATTTGTAAATGTCTCGCATCATTAAGTTGTTTGTCGGAACACCTCGGTAGTGAAGGGGACGGAATCGATTCTGAAGAAGCGAAGCGTTCGCCTTTATTCCCGAATTTCTACCTTTTTAAAGGGAATCAAAGAAATTTGGGAATAACAGCGATCAAAAGAACGATCCGTAACCGGAACGGCCATTAGATAGCAAAAATAACTGAGGTGCTGAGTTCTGAAATGGGGATCTAAAAATGATGGGAACAATTTGATTGGGATATTTTCTAGCGTAACATTTTGCATGTGAGTTCAGAGGTTTGCTTCCTATTGTTTAACTGAATCATTCGATATCCAATTTGAAAGGAGTCCAACCACTCATGGCTAAAAAAGAATTCCAGGCAGAATCCAAACGTTTGCTGGATATGATGATCAACTCCATTTACACCCAAAGAGAAATCTTTTTGAGAGAATTGATCTCCAACTCCAGTGACGCCATTGATAAAATTTACTACAGAGCACTGACAGACGATACGCTTGTTTTCAACAAAGAGGACTACTTCATCAAGCTTACGATCGACAAAGAAAATCGCACGCTCACACTGACGGATACCGGTATCGGGATGACGCAGGAAGAGCTGGAGAACAATCTGGGCGTTATCGCGAAGAGTGGCTCCCTGGCGTTCAAGAAGGAAAATGAAGCCAAAGACGGCCATAACATCATCGGACAATTCGGGGTTGGTTTCTACTCGGCATTTATGGTGGCGGACAAGCTAACAGTAACGAGTAAAACGCTGGGCAGCGACGAGGCGTGGAAATGGGAGTCCGAAGGCGCGGATGGTTACACGATCACACCAGCTGAGAAAGATTCCGTAGGTACAGAGATTGTGCTGACGATCAAAGAAAATACCGAAGAAGATTCGTATGACGAGTTTTTGGAAGAGTACCGCCTGAGATCCATCATCAAGAAATACTCCGACTTCATTCGCTACCCGATCAAGATGGATGTGACGGGTCAACGTCCGAAAGAGGGCACAGAGAACGAGTTCGAAGAGTACCAAGAAGAACAAACCGTGAACAGCATGGTGCCGATCTGGCGTAAAAATAAAAGCGAACTGACCGAAGAAGACTACAATAACTTCTATATGGAAAAACGCTACGGTTTTGACAAACCGCTCAAACACCTGCACATCAGCGCAGATGGCGCAGTGGTATACAATGCAATCCTGTTCATTCCGGAGAACACGCCGTTTGACTACTATACTAAAGAGTATGAAAAAGGCCTTGAACTCTACTCCAACGGTGTATTGATCATGGATAAATGCGGGGATCTGTTGCCAGATTACTTTGGATTTGTCAAAGGTATGGTGGATTCGGAAGACCTGTCCCTGAACATCTCCCGTGAGATGTTGCAACATGACCGTCAGCTTAGCCTGATCGCGAAGAACATTAAGAACAAAATCAAGAGTCAACTGCAAAGCCTGCTGAAGGACGAGCGTGAGAACTACGAGAAGTTCTACCAAGCGTTTGGTCGTCAATTGAAATACGGTGTATACAGCGACTATGGTGTGAATAAGGATACATTGCAGGATCTGCTGTTGTTCACGTCTTCCAAAGAGAGCAAACTCGTGAGCTTGGACGAATACGTCTCCAGAATGCCGGAAGATCAGAAGTACATCTACTATGCATCTGGTGAGTCCATTAGCCGTATTGAGAAGCTGCCACAGATCGAGGGTGTTCTTGAGAAAGGGTACGAAGTATTGTACTTTACCGATGACATCGACGAGTTTGCAATCAAGATGATCACGAACTACAATGAGAAAGAATTCAAATCCATCTCCAGTGGTGACCTGGGCATCGAAGATAGCGCGGACAAAGAAGAAACGGACGCACAGGACAACGACAACAAAGAGTTGTTTGAAGCGATGAAAGCTCAATTGGCGGGTAAAGTCAAAGCCGTTAAAGCTTCCAAACGTCTCAGAAGCCACCCGGTATGTTTGTCTACTGAAGGTGAGCTGACGATTGAAATGGAGAAAATCCTGAAAGCTATGCCGAACAGTGAAAACGTACAAGCCGACAAAGTACTTGAAATCAACGTGAATCACGATGTTTTCAAATCGTTGAAAGACGCTTTCGCGCAGGATCAGGAAAAACTGAACCTCTACACAAGCTTGCTGTACCATCAAGCATTGTTAATTGAGGGATTGCCAATTCAAGATCCAGTAGAGTTCACAAACGATATTTGTAAAGTTATGGTGTAAACTTCTGCAATATCGCATTGATGTAATAACGGTGTACTGAATCAAAAGTAATGGAATGTTCCATGCAGTTTCCGGGTGAAAGGCTCAGAGCTTATATAGCATGGAAACTACAAGATATCTTTGAATTCACCATCTCCACCCCGACAGGGCGTTTCAGTCCTGTCGGTTTTTTTGTTTTTACCCACAACGGGTAGGAGCGGGGGAGGCAGACCATCATTGCAGCGATGGATGAAAATCGTAATGAAATTCTTTAGCTTTTCAAAGTTTTGAAGAATTCCCCCTTATAGAGAATATGATGTCATTTAGATTTGGTGTGAAAACAGCAAAAGTAGTGAAGGGGACGGAATCGATTCTGAAGAAGCGAAGCGGTCGCCTGAAAGCTTTCTGCAAGAAAGCTGCATCGGAAGCATACGCTCTTCCCGAATTTCTCCCTTTATAAAGGGAATCAAAGAAATTTGGGAATAACAGCGATCATAAGAACGATCCGTAACCGGAACGGCCACCTGCTGGCACCGTGAATACTTAGGGTTGTTCTGCCATGTGAGCAAGCATATGTGAATAATGAGTTCAATATGAATCATTATCATTTAGATGCACGGATGATAGTCTGGCAGGGTATAATAAGAGAAGAGGACTGTTTATTACAAGTTGATGTAAGAAGAGATGACAATCGCAGACAGGTTTTACTTTTCGAAACCACAGATGTTGTGTATAATCACTCAAAATAGAGACAGTCGGCTAGGAGTGATCCCCATGCAATGGAACGATCTGAGAGAACATAGACAATATCCTGAATTAACCAAATTGGATGGATCTCGTGCAGCGTATGAACGGGACTATTCGAGACTCATTCATTCACCGACCTTCCGTCGGTTACAGGGCAAATCGCAGGTGTTTGGTGCAGGAACGGGTGATTATTATCGTACTCGTTTGACCCATTCCCTGGAGGTGGCGCAGATTGCACGAGAGGCTGCCCGCAGCCTGATTCGTCGTTTTCCCGAGGTGGACTGGGACCGTGCGGATAACCCCGGCCTTATTATTGATTCAGAAGTGGTGGAGTGTGCTGCAATCGCACATGATTTCGGTCACCCGCCGTTTGGACATAAAGGTGAAGAAGTATTGGATGGTATTCTGGATGACCTCATCAACACCGAAGCTAAGAAAATCATGAAAAAAAGCCGCAGCGCCAAAGTTCCCAAGGTCGAGTCTGAAGTCCGTGCCGAGTTAAAACGGAAATATGAGCATTTTGAAGGCAATGCGCACAACTTCCGTCTCATTATGCACTTGGAGAAACGTGAAGATATCGACGGACTGAACCTGTCTGATGCGGTATTGCTTGGAATCAACAAGTATCCGTACCCCGGGACAGAGAGCAAGAAAGGCATGTATCATCATGAGTGGCAATATATTCGGGAGATCCGTGATCGCTGGAACGTGCCGGCAGGCAAGAAGACGCTGGAAGCACAGCTGATGGATCTCTGCGACGATATTGCGTACTCCTCACATGACCTGGAGGATGGCATCAAAGCAGGCAAAATTGAAGTACATGAGCATTTCCTGCAAGATCCGCATGTGAATCGACTGATTGTGGATAAGATTACAACGCTGGAGGATCTGTTCTGGAACGGATGGACCCGAGAAGCGATTGGGCAAAAGGTAGAAGAGGTCCTCGCTTCGTTCCTGCGCATCTGGAATGAGAAGATGCCGTTCTGCGAGCATGATTACTCGCGTACCCGTCGTGAAGTGAAAGCGTATTGGGTGAGCTTTTTTGTAGGTAGCCTGGGCGTTATTGACGACGGCGACTGGAAGAAGGTAACTTTTGTCCGTGAAGGGGCTGAAGACCTCGATATGTTGCGTACGGTGAGTGTGCTCAAGAGTTTTGCCTGGGTAACCATGATTCGTGACCTGCGTGTGCAGCGGCTACAGAAGCGAAGTGAGTGGATGATTAAGCGATTATGGGATGCATTTCTTGATCCAGAAACGTCCAAATCCATTATTCCATCTGACTGGCTGCAGCGTTATGAGAAGGATCAGGCAAAAGCCCAGCCGATCTGGACTTGGGAACACATGGTGATCGATTATATCGCAGGAATGACGGATGCATTTGCCGAGAAAATATATAATGAACTCTACGGTCTGAAGGTGGGTTCGATCTACGATCTGGATTAAAATGAACCGATATAAAGGGAGATGAGACGCGTGGCTAAGCGAATGAGTGAGACGTTCAGTCTGGGCGTACTTGACCTTGTTCCAAGGTTAAACGATGCCACAGCGGAACAGGCACTTCAACAATCGGTTACACTTGCGCAACATGCCGAGTCTTGGGGATACGCCCGATACTGGACATCAGAGCATCATGATATGGCTGAATTGGCATCGGCCTCTCCCGAAGTACTGTTATCCCACATCGGAGCAAGGACGACAACGATCCAACTTGGCTCTGGTGCGGTCTTGTTGCCGCATTATAGCCCACTCAAGGTTGCGGAGTCGTTCCGCCTGCTGGCTGCGCTCTATCCGGGGCGCATTGAGCTTGGGCTCGGACGTGCTCCTGGCGGTGGACCTCATGCCACGATGGCACTCAGTGGCAATTACTTGCAGCATGTGTCCAAGCTGCCCGAATCACTTGCAGCACTCACAGAATTGCTCGAAGACCGCTACATGTACGAGGATCATCCCGTGACAGCTCGTCCGATTCCCAAGCTTCCGTTATCACTCTGGATGTTGGGAACTAACGTGAAGAGTGCAGAATTTGCGGCACGGTTTGGCATGGGATATGTATTTGGTCAATTCATGAGTGATGCCGATGGTACAGAGGCTGTAAAGCGATACCGGGAAGGATTTATTCCTAGTGCAACGATGAAGGAGCCTGAGGTTATGGTGGCAGTCAGCGTATTGTGTGCCGAGTCGGAGACGGATGCTATGGCCTGGAGTCGTGACATGATGGAGAGACGCGAGGCAAATGGGAAAGAACGTTCAACTGAGCCGAATTCAAGTGGTATCACGGTCTCTAACACGAATGATGCAGCCGTTATTGATCATAAAGAATCGGTGCGGCACTATGCAGGTACAGCTGAGCAGGTATGGGCGCGATTGCAACAGGTGAGTAGCAGGTTGGATACGGAGAGGTTGCTTCTGGTTACGGCAGGACCAGATTATAAGCGCAGGTTGGATTCATATCGATTGCTGGCTGAGCATAAGACAGCAATACTGAACTAGGCTGATCGCTTTATGATGTTAGCCGTTGAAATCCGAACAAACCGAAGAGCTGCAGATCGGGACTTTACCGTATGCTGCAGCTCTTCGGTTTGAACTTTGTCAAGATTCAACAATCTTTTACAAAACCAAGCATCTTAATGACAAAATAATGTTATAATACTTTACGTCTATTTTCCTATCGATATAATATAGATAAGTTCTTTTGACAAGAGGTCAAAAGAAGGGGAAAACAATGACAAACGCACCTGCATTCGGGATGACCGAAGAGGTCAAGGGGGAAATCATATGTTCAGCAGATTCAAGATCAAGAGTATCGGTCTGCGTATCAGCATCGCGTTCTACTTGTTAATCCTCTGTTTAATTGTTTTGAGTGTCACGATTGTCACCCGGATGAATTCAATTGAAACCAATACCAATGAAATTACGAACAATTGGATGCCATCAATCCAGCAAATTAATCGGTTAAACTATACCACAGAGCATGTCCTGTCACTAAGTTATCGTCACTTTGACGCGGAAGAAACAGACAAGGCATTTTTGTCAGAAGAGCGTACCAAGTATATTCGTGAGACGACGCAGGCGATTAAAATTTATGATCAGCAGGAGAAGTCTGCGGAAGAGCTCGAACACTGGTCTGCGTTCAAGAACAAATGGGAAGCATATCTCAAGATTAATACGCAATCGATCAAGCTGAGTGATGAGGGTCAGACACAGCTGGCGAAGGAAGTAGCTGATAAAGGTGCTGATTCCTTTGACACTATGCAAGTCGATCTCGATTATCTCGTGGAATACAATCAGGAACAGTCCAATCTGGCGGCGTCCCAAACGATCCGATCGGTGCAGGATGGTAGGTTAATCATCATTATCGGTGTTCTTGTCATGATTGTCATTACAGCGATCAGCATTCCGATTATTCGTTCACAGGTCGTGAAACCACTGCTACGTGTCATTAGTGCGGTGAAACTGATTGCAGAAGGCCAACTGAATGTTCAGGACATACATACCAAACATGAGGATGAAGTCGGTGTTCTGGCCAAAGCGGTGAATGACATGAAAGGTAACCTGACTTCCATGGTTCTGAGCGTCAGACGAATTGCGCAAGCTGTCAATCTGCAAAGTGGAGAACTTGCAATATCCTCAGAAGAGGTTAAGATTGGTAGTCGCCAAATTGCTGTGACCATGGAAGAGTCAGCCAAGGCCGCGGAGAGCCAGGCAGAGACAGCCGTGGAATCAGCTCGTACGGTTGAAGTGTTGAATGATCACATTCAGAATCATACGGAACAAGGTAGCCAGCTGCGCGTCATGTCGGATCTTGTACTGGAGCAAGGGCTGAATGGTCGCAAGGCGATGGAACAGTCGGTGCAGCAGATGCAACAGATTTCCGGTTCGGTCTCGGCTTCCATGAACAAGATGGAACGGTTGAATCGTAAAAATGAAGATATTTCCAAGCTGGTTCAGGTCATTCATGACATTGCACGTCAAACCAATCTGCTGGCATTGAATGCCTCCATTGAGGCAGCACGTGCGGGAGAGAGTGGACGCGGATTCGCTGTAGTTGCATCAGAAGTGCGGAAGTTATCTGAGGCTGTGCAGACTTCGGTCGAAGAGATCACAGCGATTACCGAGGATATTCAGCAGGAGTCACAAGGGGTAGTTGCGGAATTACGTACGGGCGTTCAGGAGACCGAACTGGGTCAGGAACATGTGCTTGCTTCAGGTCAACTCTTCCGTACAATTAACGAATCGGTGGAAGGCATGGTTGGTGTCATCAGCACGATGACAGATGGTCTCGCAGGTATGCAGGAGGCAAGCGGACGAATGAATGATTTCAGTCAGCAGATTTCCGCTGTTTCGGAACAATCGGCAGCGAGTGTGGAAGAAGTTTCTGCATCGGCGGAAGAGCAGGTAAGTTCCATGGAAACGATTAGCGGCAACATTCAAAGTCTGAAAGAATTATCGGAAGATTTGCTTACATCCATTGAAAAATTAAAAATATAACCTTCTTCTTATAATAGAAGAAGCTGGAATCAAGCAGGCGGCGATTGGTGAGAAATCAGTATGATATATGAGCTGTTGGCCTATAACGTTTGCCAGCAATAATGATTAGGTTTCCAATGTTATAATCTCAAAATAAAGTAAGGCGTTCCTAAACAATGGGAACACCTTACTTTTTTCTTTCCAAATAGATACGTGCAAGGAAATGGATAGTTGTTTAGGAGCCTAACATTGTATACAATGACTACCTGAAGCAAACGTATGAGTCGTATTTGATATGTCTTCAATGAGCTTACTATTTATATAGAAGAAACATGATTAATGAAGGAAGGAGAGGGGGATTTTGCCTGATGAAACACTTGGTATTTACGCTACTTCTGGAAAACACCTCTACACCTTTGCTTGCCACGAGAACGAGCAAGAATTATGCATGCTGGAGCTGAATACGCTGCTTGAACCGAGTTCGGAGATCCCTATGGATATGGGGTCGTATGTGTGGTCTGAACGATGTATTCCACCTGGACGTAGTCCTTTTATCCATGGCAGACTTGACGTGATCGGCGAAGGGGATGCCGTGACTGATTTGCTTCCTCTTGCCAGAGATATTCATCTGTTGCCTGAAGAGACATTTAAGGTGGTTTGTCTGAAAGAAGGGGACCATACCCCTGATTATGCACAGTCTCGTCAACTGGAAAAAGAAATCGGCATGTGCATTAAGGGCAAGGCACAGATGAAACAACCTAAGGTGACTTTCGGCCTAATCCAAACAGGAGAAAAATGGATCTTGGGCCAGTGGACAGAAGCGGATCGATCATGGCAGATTCACCGGCAGAAGCCGCAAAATTACTCGACTGGATTTGGCATCACGCTCGCCAGAGCGCTGGTTAATATTGCTGTTCCGAGAGTAGAAAACCATCTCTTGCTTGATCCATGCTGCGGTATGGGAACGGTTGTAATTGAGGCTTTATCCATGGGAATTGATGCAAAAGGTAACGATCTCAATCCGCTGGCTGTCCGAGGTGCACGTATCAATCTGCCGCATTATGGGTATGATTCGGATCGAATCACACTGGGGGATATGAATGAGCTGCAAGATTTGTATGATGCAGCAATTCTGGACATGCCCTATAATCTCTGCTCTGTACTTCCGGATGCTGAGCAACGAGCCATGCTGGAGAGTTTGCGCAGATTGGCAAAACGGGCAGTGATTGTTTCCACAGAGTGGGTAGAAGAGCACTTGTTGGAAGTGGGATGGGCTGTAAAAGAGTACCGAACAGTACACAAAGGCACGTTTATACGTCATATTTGGCTTTGTATGTAAGCGTAAAAAAACAAACACTCTACCTCTAGGGAAATTTCCAGAGGTAGAGTTTTTTTACTGTGTACATTTCAATTGAACTAATGATTTACACGAGAACGTAGAGGACAGAAATAACCTGAAGAAGCGGAGCGTTCACCTTTATTCACAGATTTTAACCTTTCTACAAGTGAATTAAAAAAATCTGGGAATAACAGTGATCGGAAGGTTGTTCTGTCATCGAAGTTGCAAGTGTAAATATTTTTTAGTTCTATTGAAATCGTTGATTTGATTTGCACAATATTGCATGGGAACGGGTGTTTGTGTTAATATTTATGACTATAATCCACAAGGTTCACCGGCAGGGTATCGCCAGCGACGTAAGCTTCCAGATTTTTGACGAAAATATCGACTGCTCGATCCGCGTATTGCTCTGTACTTCCTGCGATATGGGGCGTAATTAACACGTTATCCATGCTCCATAGCGGGTGGTCTGCAGGAAGAGGTTCTTCTTCGAACACGTCCAGTGCAGCGAAAGCAACTTGACCGTTTTGGAGTGCATTCAGCAACGCTTCCGTTTTCACACTAGGGCCACGGCCCACATTGACGAAGCAGGCACCGGATCGGAACTGCTCAAATGCAGTTTGATCATATATATGTTTGGTTTCATCAGTTAGCGGTAAAATGTTAATTACATAATCGCCTTGGCTCAAGGCTTCATGTAAACCGGTCATGTCGTACATTTGGTCCACATTGGGGACATCCTTACCTGAGCGGCGAACTCCGATTGTGTGCATGCCGAGTGCTTTGAGAATACGGGCTGTTTCCGTACCGATCTCACCTACACCAACGATGACCGCTGTTTTGCCATGCAGTTCCGGTAGTGGTTTGGCAGGAGCTTTCCATTCGGCCTGTTGTTGATGCAGCATAGCTTGTCTCAGCCAGCGACTGTGGGATAACATCATGCCCAGAATAATTTCGGTGATAGGAATCGCGTGAACTCCATTTGCACTGGTGACCTGAATGTTCTTTTGTTGCAAATCTGCGAAGGGGAGATTGTCTACACCAGCAGACCAGACCTGAACCCACTTCAACAGGCTGTCCTGTTTCAATGCATGCTCTGTGACGAGTGGGGACCAACCTAAAATAACCTCAGCTTCTTTCAACTCAGCGGGATCCAATTCCTTGGCTTTTCCGAATTTCAGGGTGTATCCCGGTGCAGCATTCTGAATGCGCTCTTGCTGTTCTTCGGATAGAGATGGAAAACATACAATTTTACCCATAATGTGTGGTCCTCCTGAGATAAATAGTTTGATGAGTTTGATAATTAAAGTGTATCAGATTTGGTGTTGGATGTGCATTAAGGTGGGAAATGCAGGAATCTAGCCTTATTTGCAAATGGTTATATTTGTGTCACTCTATACTTACCCAACTTGAAACGATATGTATAGTTATGAAATAATAGAGCGAACTTTAGAGAGGTGTATGCAATGAATAACCAATCACATCAGGATCATTCCTCCCGACGGGAAAGATTGTTTGTAGCCATTCGTCTTCCTGTTGCTGTTCAGCAGTCTCTTCAGATGGATGCGAGGCTTGTACAGAACAAGCTGGATTTTCGTAAATGGACAGATCATAGAGATTATCATATAACCTTGCAATTTCTGGGGGATACGTTAGTTAGTGACATCGGACACCTGCGAAAAGCATTGCGCTCAGCAACAAGCGGATTCCAGCCGTTTGAACTTCAGCTTTCCGACTGGGGCACATTTGGGCTTGAAGAAGCACCTAAGGTGCTTTGGAAAGGTGTTAGCGGAGAGATAGAGCGCTTGTTTTCATTGCAAAAACAAATCGTGCAGGCGACTTCGCCCCTTGGGTATGAAGCTGAATTAAGACCTTATGCTCCCCACATTACCATTGCCAGAAAATATCTGGGACAGGTTCCAGGTAATGAGAATAAAGGGGTATCTGGAGTGCTTCCGGAACATTCCACAGGTGTTAATTCATGGATGGTGGAGGACATTGTACTTTATGTGACAAGGCTTGGCCAATCGCCAATGTATGAGGTAGTGGACACGTTCACTTTTTCCTGATAATCATTTTTATGCCATAAAATCACATTGACATAACGTTTATCCCTATGTAATATTAGCCATCGTTATTCAAATTCTTTTTTTTGGGTTACTTAGTTAAGGGAATTGTTTCGACAGGAGGAATCTTCGAATGAACATTATAAGCAAAAATCGTTGGGTAGCACCGATGTTATCAGTGCTGCTTGTATGTATAGTGGGGGTAAATGTCGTTCAGGCGACGGGGAAGTGGAATGAAGCTAGTGATAGTAAACAGATGACCGAACTTGCGGCTTCTGGGCAAAATAATCAAACATCTACGCAAGAAGAGAGGCGCATGATGGAAGATGGGACAAGTCTGTCCTCTAATCTGTCTGCCCAAACTGTAGCGTGGACTGAATCTCTGCCAGCGAAGAACTGGCTTACAACTGCTCAAGAAGAGCAGGAATTGCAAGAAGCCAAGGCCAAGAACAAAGCTAGAGCGGTAGCTGCGGCCAAAGCCAAAAAAGAAGCTGCACTGAAATTGGCCAAAGTGAAACGTGCCAAAGAAGTCGCTGCTGTAACAACTCCCCCCCAAAAACTATACTTTACACGGACCAAACTTCTGAACCAGGAAGACTCGAAACTTGCAACCTGGTCATACAGTGTGTCCGATAAAGAACTGCATCTGCTGCAAAAAATCGTCATGGCAGAAGCGGAAGGTGAACCGTACGAAGGCAAAGTGGCAGTTGCCAATGTTGTCTTAAACCGGCTGCGGTCAGCCAATTTTCCCGATACCATTTACAAGGTCATCTATCAGAAATCCCAGTTTAGTCCTGTAGCGAACGGACGCATGAAGCGTGTGGTTCCCAACGAGGACAGCATCAAAGCAGTGAATGCTGCGTTGAACGGGAAGAAGGAAGTTGCCGATGATACGTATTATTTCTTATCATTGACGCTTGCCGACGATCTGACAGTTGCTCGTTCGCAGAAAAAAGTAAAAACGATCGGTCATCATACTTTTTACAAGTAATCGACCCGTAAATTCTGCAAACAGGCAGGGTAGTTAACTGTGTGTGCATCACACGGCCCTTGAAAAAGCCTGAATCGTAGTTTTATTTCGTTATTTAAAAATATCGTTATACTCTAAATTACCCTTTTTTCTGCCAAATCATACGGTGGAATTCGTGAAAATAAAAGAAGGTTCCCTTCCAAAAATGCGGAAGGGAACCTTCTTTGTATATCGTGAGCAATTGTCTTGTCCCCTATAACACCTCGTGAGAGCTATTCTATAGGTCCGTAGAGGCGTCAGAATGGTATTCTGGTACCTGACAAGGACGTGGCAGTAATTCCGGCTGTGAAGCGCTCCAAGGAGGTTGTTGTGACATCGGCTGTCGTTGGAAACAATAAGTCATGAACAGCTTGAGCACAGCACTTCGGATCATAGACCGAATGGTTACCTGAATGATGCGCTACGTTCAGCGGGCTTTCAGTTTGAGTAGATGCCTGCTCAACTAGTTGTCTGAAACGATTGGTGATCACGTCGGCAGAGTGAATGACCTGGCCGTATCCGGCTTGTACAAAGTATTCACAGTTCTCTTCCTCTTGACCTGCAATTGGAGGAATGAACAACATCGGTAGACCCTTGGCCAACGCTTCAGTGCATGTCATACCACCTGGCTTCGTAATCAGCACATCGGATAAATCCATCAGTTTGCTTACTTCCCGTGTATATCCCAAAATACGAATATTCGGATGCTGGAAGCAAGGCATTTCCTTCATTTTTGCAATCATTTTTTCATTACTTCCTAGACAGAAGACCAATTGAACACGATCTGCCCAAGACGTGAGAGCTTTCATATGATCCTCATCAAACGAAAGTCCCCATCCGCCACCCATAAGTAGCGCCGTAGGCATGTTCTGAAGCCCCATCTCTTCCCGTAGCTTCACCTTATCTCCTGCTTCCCAGAAGTCTGGATGCACAGGTATTCCCGTGATCTGAATATGGGAGGGATCGACACCCCGGATCTCAAGCAATGCTTTGACCTGAGGGGTAGAGACCAGATATTTGTTCACTTCCGGATTAATCCATGTTCCGTGCACGTCATAATCCGTCACGACCGTATAGAGCGGGATATTCAGACCCTGGCGTTTGAGCCGGGAGATGACAGCATTCGGAAAAGGATGGGTACAAATCACTGCATCGGGTTTCAGTTGGGATACGACCTGTGCCGTCTGTGTATAGAAAATTCGGTGCAACGCCAGCTTGGTAAAACCATTTAATGATTTATTGTACTGTGTGCGGTACAACAGGCTGACCAGTTTGGGTTGAACCGATAGTGTCTTTCGATATGCAGAGAAAATTAGTGGAGCTACCGTTGGGTTCAAAAATTTGCCTAGTTCAATGACACGACTGTGAACATGTGGACTGACTTTTTTGATGCCATGTGCCAGCGCATGAGCGGCCTGAGTGTGACCGGTACCGAAACCTTCCGATAATAAGAGCACTCTTGGTTTTCGCATGAGTTCACCTTTATTCATAAGTTTTAATTCATTGTTTATTCTAGCTATGGAATGCGTTACTACATGAATATACATTGAAGCACAAAATCATGTTTCTTCTATGAATATTTACACCATATATCTTACAATGAGACAAACTAAACTTCATTATATACACGTATTATCTGAGTCATCTTACACTATAGACGACGACAGAAGGAGTTTCCACTGCATTTAGGTTAAAAAATATTAACACAATTTTTAAAATGTTAGGGTTGCAATCTGTTTTTGAAGGTGGTATTGTAGTTTTTGACCGAATGACTGAATTGTATTTTTGGTCATTTATGTAGAGCGATTGAACAATGAACGTGATTAAAGGAGGGATACGATGGCTCCGATTGACAGGAGACAGCAGGTTATTCATGCAGCAGCCCAGTCGTTTGCCATGTTTGGATATAAAGCAACGACGATGGATCAGGTCGCCAAGATTGCGAACGTTGGCAAAGGAACGATCTATACGTTTTTCACCAATAAGGAACAATTGTTTGATCAGATCCTGGTAGAAGTGATTCAGGAAATGAAAAACATCGCGCATCGTGAAGTACATCAGGAAAGTGCATTTTTCGATAATCTGTTTCGGGTACTGGATGCATTGTTAGAGTTTCGTCGTGATCACGATCTGCTCGTTAAGTTATCTCAGGAGCTGAAGGACTTTGGAACGCTGCAGGCCAAGGAAGGATTGGACAAGGTGGAGAAAGTAATCTCCGACTTTCTGGCTAAGGAGCTTGAGAAAGCAAAAGACAATGGAGAGATTCGAGATTGTGATCCGCAAGTCGTCGCATTTATGATGATTCGCCTGTACATTGCACTCACTTCAGACTGGAGCAAACAACATCAACCGCTGAGCAAAGAGGAAATTAAGACTTACTTTCGCCTTTTCTTAATGGAAGGAATTGCTGCTGTAACGTAATCCGAATTTAATCTACTATAATATAAGGATTTTTACGCGTATCAAGCAGGGAGGCTTGTCGGAAGACAGGTTGTTTTTTTGTCCTAAAGTGACCGTTTGAGGAAAGTGGTCACTTCGTATTTCAGTATGTTTTCTGGAATGCGACATTGTATTTCATTATGGTTATTCCTGCTCATGGAGCAGAGAGATTAAGGGGAGAAAATGACATGAAATCTTTATCCGTGTTTTTCAAGGATGTGGGATCGGCCGTGAGAAACCCGAAGGTGTTGATCCCTGTTATTGCAATAATGTTCATACCGATCCTATATAGTGGCATCTATCTGGCAGCCTATTGGGACCCGTATGGTCATGTGGATGAGATGCCGGTTGCCGTTGTCAATCTGGATAAAGGCGCTGAGCTGGAGGGCAAATCCCTCCATGTGGGTAGTGATCTGGTGGATGAACTGAAGAAAAATGCCGATTTCAAATGGGATTTTGTCAGTGCGAGTCAAGCCAAAGAAGGCATGAGTAATGACAAATATTATATGCAAATTACGATTCCGGAGAACTTCTCATCCCAAGCAACAACATTGCTCGATGACAAGCCGGAGCCGGCTGATCTGATCTATGAACCAAACGGCAATTACAGTTTTGTCGGTGCACAGATCGGTAAGACCGCTATTAAGGACCTGAAAGCAAAAGTCTCAGCCAAAGTAACGGAATCCTATGCAGAAACATTGCTCGACAAGTTCTCCGAAGTATCGGATGGCTTGGCTGAGGCAGGTGATGGGGCGGGTGAACTGAATACCGGCGCAGGCAAACTGGATGATGGTGCTGTTAAGCTTAAGGATAACCTGGCGAAGCTTGCATCAGGAACGCTTGAACTTCAGGAAGGACTTTCTCCATTAAGTGATGGTGTTAACGCGCTGCATACAGGGGCAACCAAGCTTGAAAGTGGAACATCGAATCTTGTATCCGGTCTGCAACAGCTTCAGGCAGCTGCTTCGAGCCAGCTTCAGAGCGGAGCAGATCAGTTGAAGGATGGCAGCGCCAAGTTGGAAACCGGACTCCAGTCTTCACTGGATGGCACAAGTAAGTTGCAGGCTGGCCTGAAATCGTCAGAACAGGGCAGTGCGAAGCTGTCAGATGGTCTGCAAAGTGCCGTTCAGGGCAGCGGTACACTGGCAACAGGCCTGCAATCGGCTGTAGATGGCAGTGGTAAGGTTGCTGATGGTGCACAGGGCGTAGCCGCCGGATTGAAACAGCTTGCTGCATCGAACCCCGAACTGGCCGAAAATACAGATGTACAGAAGCTGCTTGCAGCAAGTGAGGCTGTCGCTGACGGCAGTGCACAACTGCATGAGAGCGAGCAGAAGCTGGCACAAGGTGCAGATCAGCTGCATCAGGGCAACCAGCAACTGGCTGCAGGTGCAGCCGAGCTTCATGGAGGTCAGGAGCAACTTCTTGCTGGTGCGAACCAACTGGTAGATGGTCAGCAGCAATTGCTAGCTGGTGCCGGACAGCTTAGTCAAGGAGGAGCGAAGCTCTCCGATGGTCTGAAGCAGTTCAGCGGCAAACTGGGCGATGCTGCAAGTGGTGGTACATTGCTTGCAGATGGTGCCAAGCAGCTGGGCTCAGGGACAACGGCTTTGCAAACGGGTGTGGGTAAACTCAGTGGTGGTGTTAATTCACTAACCGATGGTTCCAAGCAACTGGGTGATGGCGCTGGCAAACTGGCTGACGGTCTTACCGAGCTAAAAGATGGCTCAGGTGAACTGGCAACCAAGCTGAATGATGCCGCACAGAAAACATCTGAAGTTAAGAAAACGGATGATGTGGTGAACATGTTCGCTGAACCTGTAAACTCCTCGGAGAACACAGCAGAGAACGTGAGCAATTATGGTACAGGATTGACACCGTTCTTCCTGTCGATTGGTCTGTTTGTGGGATCGCTGATTTCCACGATTGTATTGAAAATGCGGGAAACGTCCGTACCGGGTGCAACAGGCTGGAATCGTTTTGTCAGCCGGACACTGGTATTTGGGTCTGTGAGTATTTTCCAATCGGTTATCGTGGCAAGCTTCATGTTATATGGTCTTGGACTGGAGACGCACAGCGTAGGGCTGTTCTATCTGTTTACCATTATTACAGGGCTGACCTTCATGTTGATCGTTCAGGCACTTGTAACCTGGCTGGATCTGCCTGGACGTTATGTTGTCATTCTGCTTCTGGTCTTCCAGCTTGCGGCTAGTGCAGGGACCTTCCCTGTAGAACTGATTCCATCATGGCTTCAAGCATTTAGCCCTTGGTTGCCAATGACACACAGCATTATGGGCTTCAAAGCCGTGGTATCGAGTGGTAATCTGGATGTGATGTGGCATCAGGCAGGAATTCTTAGCATCTATGCAGGTGTATCCATCCTGCTGACGCTTGCTTACTTCCTTTGGAATGGCAGACGTCCGAAAAAAGAAGTCGAACAGGCTGATTCTGGTCAAGTTGTGACGGCATAAGTCGAACCTGATCTTCAGCAGGGTCATATTTTTGAAAAAAAACTTTATTTTCTTGTAGTGAAATTATGCAATATAGTAGTCAAATAGTGCAAATAGCCTGTGACCCCAAAAAGGGGTTGCAGGCTATTTTGTATACAAATGCATAGAGAAGTAAAGTTTCACTGGCTTAAGCAGTGAAAATTTGGTGGAATTATGGATAAACCTAGGCTGTACATGGAACGATTTTCTTCTGTCAGCAATTTAATTCAGTTGTACTCTGGCTTAAAAAGTGTATAATTATTCGAAAAAGAGATGAATTTAAACGTCACTACTGTAAAGCTGTACTGCAAAACATTTCTTATCAGAGGTATTAAAAAGTTTAAATTGCGCTGATGTTAGGTCGGTGTTAAAATAATAGAACTATATCAAAAAAACGTCGCTCCATTTCAGTAGTCGTGCCAGCGGCTGCGTGATGATTTATACATGCTGTTTGCCGGATCGTCCGGATCAGCTCATCTCATTTAATGGCTTCTGCCCAATAGCAGGCATTATTTTTGACAGTCTCATGCTGTCCCCTCTTCTATCTAGCAGGCTCTATCGCAAGCGAAAGGCCAGCTCCTCCCGTTTCATTGTTGCCTGTTGCCTATGTTCTTGATCTTTCCGAAATACTTCATTATAGAAAGGTTGCGTTCCATGAGACACATCGGATTACCTCCAAAACAGGGTCTGTATGACCCGCAGTTCGAAAAAGACGCATGCGGAATGGGTTTTGTTGCCAACATCAAAGGAGTACCTTCACACGATATCGTTAGTCAGGCACTGACCATGCTTAGTAACATGGAGCACCGTGGAGGACAGGGAAGTGAACCAAATTCCGGTGACGGAGCAGGTATCCTGATTCAGATCCCGCATCGCTATTTTGCACAGGAAGCGGAACGTCTTGGTTTTGCATTGCCTGAACAGGGTTTCTATGGCGTAGGGATGTTGTTCATGTCCCAAGACCCTGCCATCCGTAGTGCACATGAAGAGAGCCTTAAGAAGATTATTGAAGAAGAAGGACAGACGTTCCTGGGTTTCCGGGATGTTCCTACTTTTGATGAAATGCTTGGCCGTTCTGCACTTGCAGCGAAACCTTATGTACGTCAGGTGTTCATTGGAAGATCAGCAGATGTGAAGGATGAGCTTGGATTCGAGCGTAAGCTGTATGTTATTCGCAGACGTGCTGAGCTGGCTATTCGTTATTCGGCAGATGAAGCAGAAGGCGGTTCATTCTACCTTCCAAGCTTGTCTTGTCGCAAAATTGTATATAAAGGCATGCTGACAACGGAACAGGTGGGAGAGTTCTATCTGGATCTGCAGCAAGACCTTGTTGAATCGGCTATTGCACTTGTGCATTCCCGTTTCAGTACAAACACCTTCCCGAGCTGGGAACGTGCCCACCCGTATCGCTTCATGATCCACAACGGTGAGATCAACACGATGCGTGGTAACGTGAACTGGATGCATGCTAGACAGTCCTTGTTCGAGAGCGAGTTGTTCGGTGACGACATCGCGAAAGTAAAACCGGTCATCAATCCAGACGGTTCGGATACAGCCATGTTTGATAACACACTGGAGTTCCTGTATCTGAGCGGCCGTTCTCTGCCACACGTGGCCATGATGATGGTTCCTGAACCTTGGAGCACGGATGAGGGAATGGACCCTGCCAAAAAGGCATTCTATGAATATCACAGCACGATGATGGAGCCTTGGGATGGACCAGCAGCAATGGCCTTTACAGATGGTTTGCAAATTGGTGCAACACTTGACCGTAACGGCTTGCGTCCAGCTCGTTATTATGTAACCAAGGATGACCGTATTATCCTGTCCTCAGAAGTTGGGGTACTTGATATCGCACCGGAAGAGATCCTGTACAAAGATCGTCTGCGCCCAGGTCGGATGTTGCTTGTGGATACACAAGAAGGCCGCATCATCGCGGATGAGGAAGTAAAAGCAATCATTGCAGCCGAGAATCCGTATCAGGATTGGCTTGATGAGCATTTGATGGATCTGAGCGAGTTGCCGGAAGCACCGGAACTTCCTGATCCAAAACATGATAACGTGACCCAGCTTCAGCTGGCATATGGTTATACATTTGAAGAATTGCGTAAAATCCTGGAGCCCATGGCAACAACAGGTATGGAAGCTACGGGGTCGATGGGTTATGATGCACCGCTGGCTGTGCTGTCGGATCGTCCGCAGCGTCTGTACAACTACTTTAAACAGATGTTCGCCCAGGTAACCAATCCGCCAATCGATGCAATCCGTGAAGAGATTGTAACGTCTACGGCAACAACCATTGGACCTGAGCGCAACTTGTTGAATCCAGAACCGGAGAGCTGTCGCCAGATCCGTCTGGATACACCGGTATTGTCGAATGAAGACTTTGCGAAGATTCGCCATGTGCGTCGCCCAGGCTTCCGCTCCATGACGATTCCAATTTTCTTCACCGCTGCGGAAGGAGCAGAAGGACTGCGCAAAGCAATGGATCTGCTCTTCGAAGCTGCGGACCGTGTCATCGACAAAGGTCATAACATTCTGATCCTGTCTGACCGCGGTGTGGACGCAGAGAATGCTGCCATTCCTGCATTGCTTGCTGTAGCAGGTCTGCATCACCATCTGATTCGCCAGGGAACCAGAACAAAAGTCAGCATTATGCTTGAATCGGCAGAACCGCGTGATATTCACCACTACGCGTTGCTGCTGGGTTACGGTGTAAGTGCGGTGAACCCTTATCTGGCCTTTGAAACGCTGGATGACATGATTCAGCAAGGGTTGCTGCGTGGTATCTCGCATGAGAAAGCAGTGAAAAACTACATTAAAGCAGCTACCAAAGGCGTTACTAAAGTGTTGTCCAAAATGGGAATTTCTACGATTCAATCGTATCGTGGGGCTCAAATATTCGAAGCGGTAGGTCTGAAATCAGACTTCGTTGACCGTTACTTTACCTGGACACCTTCCCGTATCGGTGGAATTGGGTTGGAAGAAGTGGCAGCCGAAGCGTTGACACATCATAACCGTGCCTTTACGGAAAAAGACGGTAACGATAAAGTATTGGATTCCGGTGGGGATTATCAATGGCGTAACGACGGAGAAGAGCATCTGTTCAATCCGCAAACCATTCATACTCTGCAACATGCGGTACGCACTGGGGATTACAAGCTGTATAAAAAATATTCCAAACTTGTGCAAGGTGAGAATGATCAACTGTTGACCATTCGCTCCATGCTGAAACTGAAACCAGTTGGAGATTCCATTCCACTCGAAGAAGTTGAATCCGTAGAAGATATCATGCGTCGTTTCAAAACAGGTGCAATGTCCTTCGGTTCGATCAGTAAAGAGGCGCATGAAGATCTTGCCATTGCTATGAACCGTGTTGGAGGTAAATCCAATACCGGTGAAGGTGGAGAAGATCCGGCTCGCTTCATTAAAGATAGCAACGGGGATTCCCGTCGCAGTGCGATTAAACAGGTCGCATCCGGACGTTTTGGTGTTACATCCAACTACTTGGTTAATGCCGATGAAATTCAGATCAAAATGGCTCAGGGAGCTAAACCAGGTGAAGGCGGACAACTGCCAGGACGTAAAGTGTATCCATGGGTTGCTGAAGTCCGTGGTTCAACACCAGGTGTAGGTCTGATCTCGCCTCCACCGCATCACGATATCTACTCGATCGAAGATCTGGCAGAGTTGATCTATGACTTGAAAAATGCCAATCCGCGTGCTGAGATTAACGTGAAGCTTGTATCGGAAGTGGGCGTGGGTACCATCGCAGCTGGTGTAGCCAAAGGCCGTGCCGATATCATCCTCGTCAGCGGATATGACGGTGGTACAGGTGCATCACCGCAAGGTTCGATTCGCCACGCAGGTATGCCTTGGGAACTAGGTCTTGCAGAGACACATCAAACGTTGATGCTGAACAATCTCCGTGACCGTGTTGTCCTCGAAACAGACGGTAAAATGCTTAACGGCCGTGACTTGGCGATTGCAGCCTTGCTTGGAGCAGAAGAGTATGGTTTCTCTACAGCACCGCTCGTTGCACTTGGCTGTATCATGATGCGTGTCTGTCAAATGGATACCTGTCCGGTTGGTGTAGCGACACAGAATCCGGAATTGCGTAAAAATTATATGGGTGATCCAGCTCATGTGGTTAACTTCATGCGATTTGTTGCTGAAGATGTGCGTGAGATCATGGCTGATCTTGGTTTCCGTACGATTCAGGAGATGGTCGGACGTACAGATTGCCTCGAAACGGTAGAAGCCGTAGATCACTGGAAGAAAAAAGGTGTGGATCTGTCTGTATTGCTGCACGTGCCTGAAATGCCGGAAGGCTCTGCACGTTACCGCACACAGCATCAGAATCACCAATTGGAAGAAACGCTGGATATGCAACAATTGCTGCCACTGGCACAGTCTGCTATTGAATCCGGTCAACCGGTTGAAGCGGTGCTTCCAATTACAAACGTTAACCGTGCAGTAGGTACCATTTTGGGTAGTGAGATCACACGCAAATATGGACTCGCAGGATTGCCTGAAGATACGGTTAAATTCAAATTTGTCGGCTCTGCCGGACAAAGCTTTGGGGCCTTTGTACCTAAAGGTATGACCTTGACCGTTGAAGGGGATTCCAATGACTACGTAGGTAAAGGACTGTCCGGAGGTAAACTGATCGTGATGCCTTCTCCGAAAGCAACGTTTGAGGCGGAAGATAATATCATTATCGGTAACACGGCTCTCTACGGAGCAACAAGCGGCGAAGCGTATATCCGTGGTATTGCGGGTGAGCGATTTGCTGTACGTAACTCGGGCGCCAAAGTAGTCGTTGAAGGGGTAGGCGACCATGGTTGTGAGTATATGACAGGTGGACGTGTCGTTGTACTGGGCGATACAGGTCGTAACTTTGCAGCAGGGATGTCCGGAGGTATTGCCTATGTGTATGATCCGGAAGGCACATTCCTGAAACGTTGTAATCTGGAAATGGTTCTTTTGGAGCGTATCGAAGATGTGGCAGAAAGTGCAGATCTGCGAGGCATGATTCAACGTCATGTTGCCAATACAGGAAGTGCTGTCGGTCAGCGCGTTCTGGATAACTGGCAAGATGCGCTGAATCAGTTCGTTCGGGTTATTCCGAAGGACTTCAAACGTATGACAGAACAGATCGAACGGATTCAGGCAACAGGTTTGACTGGAGACGCAGCGCTGCTTGCAGCGTTTGAAGCGAATATGCGTGAACTTGCACGTGCTGGAGGTTAAGAACTTCCTTGTTCAAACGTATAAGTGCATGAACAGGTTGTATTAAGAATAATAGGAGCAATATGGTTGCCATCCCGGCACCATATTGCTCCTATTTTGCTTTCGACAAAATTAGAACCCCTTCAAAAAACGTTATCGCCATGAGACGACAACATCAAGGAACTTTCTCAAGTATAATAAGGCTAGTTTTGGAGGGCAGGGAAAGTATAAAGATAAGAGAGGTTAGCGGAATGAATATGAAGCATCCAAACAGGGACGATCGTAGGCCGACAGGTAAACAAGTCGAAGCAACCCAGATGGACATCATGAAGGTTTTACTGCAATGCGGAATCGACCCGGAGCGTTGGAACCATTTCGTATCCTCCGTCAACAACAAGCGTCCTTGACACAATAGACAAGCATGGAATGAAAGGGAATTAAGACACAAAAAAAGCCCAGAAGCCAGAGATGTTATCTCTCGGGAACTGGGTCCTCTTTTCGGGTTTAGTCCATACTGCGTTCCATTCGGACAAACGCAATAAAACGACGTGCCTCTTCTTCTGTTAAAGACTTCCCATCAATCATCAGATCGAAGCGTTCCAACACTTCCTTATCCGACAACTCCAAGGTATCAACGAATTCACGTACATCTTCATCCATCACAACATCGCTTTGCTTTGTACGTCCTATAAGATAATCAATAGACACCTCAAAGATGTCAGCAAGTCTCGTTAACACTTCGAAATCCGGTTTACGACGGTTCTTCTCGTAGTGGGAGAGAGCAGCTCTGGTAATATGAATGGAGCTCGCAAGTTCTTCTTGAGTAAGTCCCCGCTGTTCCCGTAATTCAGCAATGCGATTTCCGTAGCTCATAAGCTATTTCCCCCTGAACGACATCAAATATATATTGAAACAATCCTGAGCCAAGTGTTTGATCAGGGCAGCTTTCCTGCAAAAGAGTAACTCCTCATGTGTTTCCTTTAACTCATTTCCATTTGTAAATAGGTCTGTCTAAGGACATCTCAAATTGTCGTAAATCAAAAGAACCATGTCCAAATACCGCTTGACATGATACGTATTGTATCGTAAATTGGACGTATGGAGTTACAAAATGTATCATTTGGAATATTTTAAGTATCTCCTTGTTGCCTGGACCATATACCTGTGAGAAGGAAGTGGAGGCAGTCCATGTAGGCTAATCCATTCTAAAGGAATGAAACCATGTATTCAATAATTCAGGAATGGGCTGATATGAAATTAAATGTCCATATGTACATTCAGGAGTTTCAAGGGAAAATGGTAGACCGCAAAAGACGCCCTGTTCTGTTACTTGGAATGGACACTCAAGCAATCACCTTCCTGAGCGACCTGAACTTGCCGGTATCATCAGAAATGCTCATTGGTTTGGATGTTGAAGATCAACATCTATGTGTACGACTTAACGCAAGGTTGCAATGGAAACAGCCCTTCGGAGAGCTCACAATGTATCATTCAAACTTGCATATTCAGCACGAACAGAAACTATATATAACTGGACAGTTAAACACAATGCTTACTGAAGTTCAGTTTCCCGCGGTTTCCCGTTTTCAGTATGAAAAGGCAACAGAACAAAAGGCTCTGCAGGAACCCTATCATTACATTGATTTCACCATATAATTCCAAGTCAATTCTTAACATTTTCTGAACAAAACATGTACTTAACGCCATTTTACTATATTTCATAGCGTTATGCATTAGTTCTTTAACACCAAAAGCATTTGCGCAATGAATAAAGGGGCGAGGGGGCTCATACTATTTCAGGAAGTTTGGATATGGTTGAAATGCACTGCCACATATTATCCGGTCTGGATGATGGTCCTGTTCGAATGGAGCAGTCCGTTGCGATGGCTGAGAAGGCGGCAGCCTCAGGAATCACCTCCATTATTGCTACTCCGCATCACCTGAACGGGCAATACAACAATGAACCGATGGTGGTCAATCAGGCCGTGAACCTGCTTCACGCAGAACTTCGCAAACGTAACATTCGCCTGGAGATCCGTCCCGGACAGGAGATCAGGGTGCATGACAACCTGATTGGAGACTTATATGCAGGAAAGTGCTGCACACTCGCCGGAAGTCGTTACATGTTGCTGGAACTGCCCTTTGGTCATATTCCCTCACAGTTCCCCAGGATACTGCATGAATTACGAATAGCGGGAATCACCCCTATTATTGCTCATCCGGAACGTAATCGTGTCATTTTGAAGAAGCCAAGGTTGTTGGCTGATTACTTGAGTCAAGGCGGACTATGTCAGCTCACAGCTCAATCTTTCACTGGGCTTTTCGGACGGAAAGTTCGGCAGTGGTGTTTTCATTTTTGCAAAGAAAACGGGTTTCATTTCATTTCATCAGATGCACATGATACGTGCAAAAGGACATTTGCCATAAGTGAAGGAGAGCGGGCCATCGAGCGTCGATTTGGAGCTGAAGCCGTTAAGCGGCTGGCAGAGAATGCGTCGCACATTCTATCGAATTCGTGTCTGGTCACAGAACGCTGGAAACCTCGCAAATGGCTACTGTCCATCTGGTAGTTACATAGGATAGATCACAACGTATAGGAGGAATGAAAGTGGAACTGAAAGGATATTTTCGACTCTTACAAAAGAAACTGTGGTTGATTGTTGCAATTGCTTTGATAGCCGGTGTGGGTGCAGGGGTCAAAAGCATTTTCTTCACCCAGCCCATCTATGAAGCAAGTTCCAAATTGATCGTGAACCAGACTTCTAACGTTCAAGGCCAGGCGATGATGGACTTCAGCATGATCCAAACCAATATCAAACTCATTAACTCATACAGAGAAATTATTAAATCTTCCGCCATTATGGATAAAGTCGCTACTACGTATCCAGACCTGGGCTTAACCTCTGCTCAGCTCATGAACAGCACCTCCGTCTCTACAGCCAGCGAATCCCAAGTGATGAGCATAACTGTACAAGGGACTACCTACGAAAAAGCCGCCAAAACGGTTAATGCCATCTCCAACGTGTTCCAATCTCAAATCCCCCTAATCATGAAAATCGATAATGTGGCTATCCTCAGTGAAGCAAAAGTGGATAGTAACGCATCTCCAATCAATATGAAAACCACATTAAGCATCATTGTCAGTCTGTTCGCAGGTCTTGTGCTCGCGATTGCACTTGTGTTCCTGATGGATTATCTGGATGACACATTCAAATCCGAAAGTGAACTTGAAAAAGAACTGGGCCTGCCTGTGCTTACGGTTATATCCAAAATGAAAAAAGATGATCTGAAAAATACGAAAAATTACGTATCTCAACAGAAAGTGGGGGATGGCAAATATGTCGCGGCTAACCAATGAAAATAACAGTCTGGTGACCTATTTTAACTCCAAATCTCAAATCTCGGAGGGATACCGTAAATTACGGACCAATATTCAGTTCTCCTCAATCGATAGTCATATCAAAAAGATCATGGTGGCTTCAGCCGAAGCCGGCGAAGGCAAGACCACAACCATTAGCAACCTGGCGGTAACCTATGCCCAGGAAGGCAAAAAGGTTCTGCTGATCGATGCGGATCTGCGTAATCCTTCCTTGCACCAGGTATTTTCCGTACCGAATCATATCGGTCTGAGTAGTGTGCTGTCTAATCAGTACAGTGTGGAAGACGTGCTTAGAGAGAGCTATATCGATAATCTCCAATTATTCACTTCTGGCCCAATTCCGCCGAACCCTTCCGAGATGATTGGTTCCAACCGGATGAAAAGGCTCATTGAGAAGTTAGAGGATCAATATGATGTCATCATGTTTGATACACCGCCAGTGCTCGCGGTAACGGATGCACTCATTGTGAGTTCGCTGTGTGATGGCGTGCTTCTGGTCGTGAACTCGGGCAAGGTCAAGAAGGAACTGGTGAAGAAAACCAAGGCTGCTCTGGAGCATGTGAATGCACGAATCCTGGGCGCAATCCTGAACAATATCAAAAACGTTGCAGTTCCGGTGGGCTACGGAGAGAAGTAAACCTTCCATCCAATGCTCCCAAGTAAACAGGTAATGTCTACTGTACCTTTATCACTGTAGGCACTCGGTCATGCTGTGGGTTCAGTTCAATGAACCTTAGACGTTAATCGTCGAAGGTATGACGTGAGGACGGGTTAGATGCCCTGGTTCAACTTTTATCAAACTAAAAAAAAAGAGGATAGGGTGGTATTTATGAAAAAAGTGAGAAAAGCAATCATTCCTGCAGCTGGACTAGGTACACGATTTTTGCCAGCCACAAAAGCGATGCCCAAAGAAATGCTCCCTATTGTGGACAAACCAACCATACAGTATATCGTTGAGGAAGCCATTGCCTCTGGAATTGAAGACATCATTATCGTAACCGGTAAAGGGAAACGGGCAATTGAAGATCATTTCGACAACGCTTTTGAATTGGAACATAACTTGCTGGAAAAAGGGAAGCTGGGCCTGCTTGAAGAGGTTCGCAAATCCTCTAACGTGGATATCCACTACATAAGACAAAAAGAGGCCAAAGGACTTGGTCATGCTGTCTGGTGTGCACGTAACTTTATCGGTGACGAACCTTTTGCCGTGTTGCTCGGAGATGACATCGTCGTATCGGAAGTTCCATGCACCAAACAATTGATTGATCAATATGATCAGGTTCAACATTCCATTGTTGGCGTACAAACCGTACTTGCTGAACAAACAGACAGATACGGTATTGTGGACCCGCTTCAATCGGATGGCCGTTTGACAGAGGTTCTCAGGTTCGTAGAGAAACCTGCCCAAGGCACAGCGCCTTCCAACTTGGCGATTATGGGGAGATACGTACTGAGTCCAGAGATTTTCGAACATCTGGAGCAACAAGAGATTGGTCAAGGGGGAGAGATTCAATTAACAGATGCGATTCAGCGCTTAAATGAGACACAAGGAGTGTATGCTTACGATTTCGAGGGAGTACGTTATGACGTGGGCGAGAAACTGGGATTCATTTTGACAACCATCGACTTTGCTCTGCAAAAACAGGAACTTAGAATTCCAATGCTGCAAGCTCTGCAACAGATTCTGGAAAAAGAGTCGGTAGAACATGTAGCCGGGGGGGAGTTTGAATGAGTCCATCTCCCCAAACGAAGGAAGCGGAGATCGTTATGGACCCAAGTCTGGGGTACAATGCATCAACGATGTCAGGACAAAATGCGGATAAAGTGTATCTATTTATGAAAAGAATGCTCGATTTGCTGGGTTCTTTCATAGGTTTGATCATTTTGTGCCCCTTGTTTGCGGTCATCGGATTACTTATCAAAATAGAGGCCCCGCAGGGGTCTGTTTTTTTTCGTCAGGTACGGGTCGGACAGAATGGAAAAGAGTTTCATATGTACAAATTCAGGTCCATGGTTGCAAATGCAGAAGATCTGTTGGAACAGCTGATTGATCAGAATGAAGTGAACGGGAATATGTTCAAAATGAAAAATGATCCCCGCATTACCCGGATTGGCAAGTTCATTCGGAAAACCAGTCTGGATGAGTTGCCACAGTTGTGGAACGTGTTCAGAGGAGAGATGAGTCTCGTTGGACCCAGACCGGCTCTGCCCAGAGAAGTGAAGAACTACACTTCCTACGACAGACAACGCCTTCAGATGATCCCGGGATGTACGGGATTATGGCAAGTCAGCGGACGAAACAGTGTTGGTTTTGAAGAAATGGTAGAGCTGGATCTGACGTATGCCCGTGAGCGCAGCATGATGGTGGATATCAAAATTATCTTCAGAACGTTCAAGGTGCTGGTAGGTTCGAAGGATGCGTTTTGAAACACGATTCTGGCTTTGAGGTGGCATAGCAGATATGCAAAAGACCGGTATACTTGCTGCATTAAATATGAAGTCGTTTAATATCATTCTTTTTTCGCTGGTAATTGTCTTCGCAGCAATCTATCTTCCGCTAGTCTCGGTTGTTGCACTCATAGCTGTGATTCTGCTGGGCGTTTATATTAAACAGCCCAGCTGGATTTTTATGATTCTCATCGTAAGTTTTTCTTTGTCCATTGACAAAATATTTAGCATTCATCTGGCAGGACTGGATTCGCTGTCCTTCTACAAGCTGGCGATTCTGGGTTTTGTTGTCTCTCTTTTTTTACGCTTTGGTATTCGCAAAGAGTTGATATATCCTGCACTGGCGATTGGTTTTTTATTTGTGGAGAGTTATTTTCTATCGGATCTGCCCAGTAAGGTTAGTCCGCTCGATCCATTCAAGGCCTTTCTGGGAGTCATTGTTCCTTTTTTGTTACTGATGCCCCATTTTTCAAGAGAAATCAGTCAACGAATTATACGTGTACTGGCATGGTTGCCGCTGTTCAGTCTGGCTGGTGGTTATATTCTGCAACTCGCCGGCATATTGTCCATTACTAACCTGGAGATGTCGGGTGTAACCCGGTTACAGGGAGCTAACATCGCCGCGCATCTGGCCATGTTGTGTTTTATCTCCATCTGCGTCTGTCTGATTCAGATCAAGCAAGGCCATCAGGTTGTTCTGTATTACATGCTTACCTTGACACATCTGGTCATTCTGGTCCAGACAGGAACAAGGGGGCCACTTATTGCGCTCATTCCGATCATTCTGGTCTATCTTTTTGATCAACTGAAAGCCTTCATCAAAGGCAGAGTCAGTGCCATTATTCCTCTCATTATGTTCGTTGTCGCTGTGGCCTATATGGTAATTGCGCAGTGGGACAATTATGAAATGAGGTCAGAGAGCAAAGGCCTGTCGGGAAGGGATGTAGCCTGGAATTATTTTATTGGCAAAGCAAATGAGTATCCGATCTTTGGACGTGGACTCGGCTCAACTCTTGTAGCAAATGATGGAAGTATTTTTTCTGGATTCGTTGTTCCTCATAATGAATACATTCGTTTTTATTACGATGGCGGGTTAGTTGGAGCCATCCTGTTATTTCTATCGCTGCTGCTGGTGTTTCGGGCTGTTTACTTCCGATTGGGCGGCATGATCAGGTTGTATTTTGCCGGTATGATTATCGGTTTCCTGACCTATTCCTTTTTTGACAATACCCTGTCCACGGTTCATCTGATTGCTCCATTCTGTATCTTCCTGAACGCGTTATATGCTACGGGAAATGGAGTTCATTCCAAGTCAGGGGCTGAAGCAGAAGTGGATATACAGATACAGCGAGCCAAGGACGTATCCTTTTCAAAGGAGATTAGAACATGAAGGTCTGTTTGATCAGTTCTACAGGCGGTCAT
Organism: Paenibacillus sp. FSL K6-4396; assembly: GCF_038002525.1. Lineage (NCBI taxonomy): Bacteria > Bacillati > Bacillota > Bacilli > Caryophanales > Paenibacillaceae > Paenibacillus > Paenibacillus sp. FSL K6-4396. The sequence continues at coordinate 1,465,333 of NZ_JBBOCR010000001.1, forward strand.
TTTGATGAATTAACCAAAATTATTCCTGCGGTTGAAGAACATGATTATTTCCTGATTACCGAGAAGAATAAAAGCAGAAAAGTAGATTCTGCACAGGGCAAAGTATACTTCTTAATGCAGCAAGAGCGTAAAAATGCGATGTTCTTGCTAATCTTTGTGGCTAATATTATCAAGTCGTTCTTTCTATATCTGCGTGAGCGTCCAAAGGTGATCATTACAACAGGGGCCGGTGCTACCTACCCTTTTTGCCTTATCGGTAAAATCTTCGGTGCCAAGCTGATTTATATCGAAAGTTATGCCAAAATCTATTCCTCCAGCGCAACCGGGAGATTGATGTACAAAATCTCGGATGAGTTCTTCATCCAATGGGAAACGTTGCAGGATAGCTATCCCAATGCAAAATACAGGGGGGCTTTATTTTGATATTTGCTATCGTTGGAACCCAGCGGTTTCCCTTCAATCGGATGTTTGAGCTTATTGATGAGGCGATTGAGTCAGGAATTATTGAAGAAGAGGTCGTTGCCCAATCTGGATATACCGAGTATCAGCCGCGAAATTTCACTGTGATTCCTTTCCTCACGCAGGAAGAGATGAATGAATATGTGGTGCGAAGCAGATGCATTATTTCTCATGCGGGTGTTGGCTCCATTACAAATTGTCTTGAACGTGGCAAGCCGGTTATCGTCATTCCACGCCGGAAAGAATGGGGCGAGCATGTGGATGACCATCAGCTTGAAATTTCCAAGGTTTTTCAGGATAACGGCTACGTGGCCGTCGCGGAGAGTCAGGCTGAATTGCAAAAGTTGGTTCCTTGCATAGAAGAGCTGACGTTCCAGCCCTATGTGAGAAAACAGTCTGATCTGATCTCATCCATTAAAAATTACGTGAATAGTCTGTAAGAGGTATGAAGATTAACCATGAAAAAAAGGAGTCTATCATGAAACCAAAAGTATTGGTTGTTGGATCATCCTTGAAGGATATGGGCGGAATTGTGAGTGTCATCAAAAACATTGAGGATTCCTCCATCTCGGAAATGTATGCCATGCAGCGGGTCGAAACGTATATCACGGGCAGCGTGTTCTCGCGGCTGCTTATTTTTATACGGGGATTCATTCAATTCTGGATGAAACTGTACACGTTCAGGCCGGATATCGTGCATATTCATATGGCGAACAACGGGAGCTTTTATCGGAAGTCACTATTTCTGCTAACCGCACGAAAGTTGTTTCGAAAGTCAGTTATTCTGCATATTCATGCGGCCAGCTTTGATGATTTCTACAATCAATTTGCTCTGCAGCGCAAGTATTGTCACTACATTCTGAATCAGGCAGACAAGTTGATTGTCTTGTCCCAGACGTGGAAAGAATACTTTGCTACGATTGTGCCGGAGACAGCTATTGAGGTGCTCTATAACGGAGTTTTTGTGAAAGAGCCCTTTGCGAAAGAGCAGAAGGCGGCAGTTAATGCTCTCTTCATGGGCAGACTGGGTGAGCGAAAAGGAGTCTACGATCTGCTTCAGTCCATTCAGCAATTGAAGGCGCTAGGCGTTACAGCTACCTTCAATCTGGCGGGGGATGGCGAAGTCGAAGAAGTCAAAGCACTTGTGCAGCAGTATGGAATAGAGGATCGTGTCAATGTACTCGGCTGGATTAACGGAGAGCAAAAGGAAAAGCTCTTGCGGGAAGCGGATCTACTGGTCCTGCCTTCTTATCATGAGGGATTACCTATGGCCATACTTGAAGCAATGAATTGTGGCTTGCCCATTATATCGACCGCCGTCGGAGGCATCCCCGAAGTGATTACATCCGGTCATAATGGGCTGTTAATCGAGCCGGGAGATGTGCACGGGCTGACATCAGCGCTGGAATATCTCATTACAGATGAAGAGGTTAGAGCAAGAATGGGTTCACATAACAGAGAGATTATATCGGATAAGTTCGATATGAATCTACTCGTAGGCAGATTGTCAGGAATATATGATGCACTTCAAGTGAAGGTATCCTAGTGAACAGGAAAAGGTGATGAAATGAACCCCTTGGTATCTTGCATCATTACGACCCATAACCGGGCCAATTTATTGAAAAATGCGTTGAGAAGTGTACGTGAGCAAACACATCCGTATCTGGAAATTTTCATTGTGGATGATGGATCAGAAGACCAGACGCCAGAGATCTGTCAGGCATGGACCCGGGAAGATTCACGGATTCGGTACATCCGGGTTCCATATCCCAAAGGAGCCAACCATGCACGGAATGTAGGGATATCCCAAGCCAATGGCAAGTACATTGCCTTCCTGGATGATGATGATGAATGGATGCCTGACAAAATAAAAACCCAGGCGGAAGTGCTGGAGCGTACACAGGAATCGTTTACCTTTTGCAGCAAGTATCTCGCATACACGAATGAGCAGCATCAGGTGGTCAAGCGGAAATTGTCGGTGGAACCTCGCGATGTTGTGCGGTATGAGGATCTGCTTACATTCAACTGGATTGGGGAAACGTCCAAAATCATGGTACTTACCTCACTGGCTCGTGAAGTTCGATTCGATGAAAATCTGACATCCGCTCAGGATTATGACTTTTATCTGCGCATATTGAAACGAGGCTACATCGCCGTGAACGTGAAAGAACCGCTGGTGGATATCAATATCCATAGTGGTCCACGAATTTCAACCTCTACAACGGCCAAGTACAAGGGCCAACGCAAGATTATATTAAAATACTACAATGACATGTCCAAGGAACAGAAGCGTCGTCAGTTACACCATTATCGAATGCTCGAATGGTCGAGAAATACACTTCGCAATAATGTTTATTTGAAAAAAGCACTGTCGCTGTATCCCTGGTGGAAAGATTGGGTGCTGCTCAAGCGTAATACCAAAATTATGATGCAAGGATTTTTAATGAGATTTCATGCAAGGCGCGCAGTTGGAACGTATACAGAGGAACCTGTGCGAATGAAACTAAAGTAAGAGGTGTCTGGATGGAAAATCCGACGGTGTATATGCTGCCCAAGATGATTGAGAACAATAAATTCAATGAGCTGTTATCCGATTCCATTGAGAACAAGGGATGGGAAGTAAAACAGTTTACCAAAAAAGATCTAATCAAACTGAAAAAAAATGATGTGCTGCATTTTCATTGGCCCAGCTTCTATTACAGAGGTTCATCCTTGCTGACAACCGTGATCAAATCCATTCTATATGTATTGATGATTTGTTTTGCACGTTTGCGCGGGGCCAAATTGTTTTGGACAGTGCACAACATCTGGCCTCACAACAGCGGTAAGACGCGCTTCGATTATTGGATGAGAAAAATACTGGTCCGAAACTGCTCCAAGCTGATTGTCATGGGCAAACCCCTGATCTCTGAGATCTGTTCGACGTTTGGGATTGATTCCAGCCGGATCGAGGTTATCCCACATGGACATTACAAGGGTGTGTATCAGGGAAAAGGCGTGAATATCCGTTCCCGGTTTGGCATCCCGGAGGATAGTTATGTGTATGCTTTCTTCGGTCAGGTGTCGCCTTACAAAGGCGTTGATGATTTGCTGGAGGCATTCAAGGATCTGGATTCCGAACAAGCCCATCTGTTGATTGCTGGCAAAAAGGTAAAGGATTATGACCTTGGAGATGAATTTCTCAAGAGTGGACACATCCATACCCATTTTCATTTCATTGAAGATGATGAATATTCGGACTATTTTGATGCGGTCGATTCGATCATTCTTCCATACAAGCAAATCGCAACTTCTGGCAGTGCGATTCTGGCATTGACCTTCAGCAAACCGGTGGTGGCACCACGGATTGGCTTGTTGGAGGAATACCTGCCCGACGATTGTGCGGTACTCTATGAACCTTCTGATCCGGATGGATTGCTTAAAGCGATGAATATGATCCGTTTAAAACAATCGGAGTTTCAGGAAGGCAGTGGTTTTATCAAAGCGTTAGAGCGGCTGGATTGGCCAGTGATTGCCCAAAGGACACTCACCCTGTACTCCAGTTAGTACAGATGAAAGGGTGGACCTAATTGAAAAATATGGGGATGAAATGATGAAGGTAACCGTCGCGATCTGTACGTATAACCGTGCACATGATGCGGTAGAGGCCATACGAAGTGCAATACAACAGAATTACGCAAGCAGCGACTATGAGATCATACTCATTGATAACAATTCAAAAGACAACACACGGGAAATCGTGCTTCAAACGATCTTGCAGCATGAGAACCATTCGATCCGGTATGTGTTGGAAGAAAAGCAAGGCTTGTCTGTAGCCCGTAACCGGGCCATTCACGAGGCGCGCGGCGAGTATATCCTGTTTCTTGACGATGATGCCTTTGCTTGCAGGGATTGGATTCGCCAGATCGTTAGTGTGTTTGAGATGAGTGAAACTATCGGGTGTGTCGGTGGCAAGATTGATCCGATCTGGGAAGTGCCTGAGCCAATGTGGATTCCACCGGAGAACAGGTCACTATTCACCATTCTGGATTTTGCAGATGAAGTCACTGAAATGAAAAGCCCCTATATTCCATTTGGTGCAAATGTGGCTTTTCGTTTATCCGTCTTTGATCAACTGGCTCCCTTCCGTGAAGACCTTGGAAGAGTGGGCAACAATCTTCTCTCCAGTGAAGAGAGTGAGTTAATTGCAAGAATACGGACAAAGTTCAAGGTATATTACACGCCGTATGGGGCGGTACAACATAAAGTAGCCAAAGAGCGAACAACGAAGAACTGGTTTCTACGCCGAATCTATTGGCAGGGTGTGAGTGATGCCATTCGTGATCAGGATCGTGGTGTTGTGCGTACGGCCAAACATGGCATCAAGCTGGCACAGGGGATCACAACTTCTCTGATCTACATTTATAATGCAGATCGGTTCACACGTCAGCTTGCCAAAGTATGTTACCGAAACGGCATGATTGTTGGGTCGCTTCGTCAAAACAGTAAGGGATGAGGATCGCTATGGCGCAAGTTGCACTTCGCAAAGTATTCAGAGGAAACGGCTTAATGAGTGCCATATTTCAGACAAGTGGAACCAATCTGCTGGTCATGACACTGACGATGCTGTCTTCCATTTTGACGTCACGCATGTTCGGCGTAGAAGGAAAGGGCGCATTCTCAGCCATTCTGTTCTGGCCTGCGCTCTTAACCGGATTGGTTGGATTTGGACTACCCACTTCTATCATCTATAACATCAAACAGAGCGCAACCGAGAAGAGTGCACAGTATGTGCGGTTAAGCTTTCTTTTTCAAGTTCCGGTGTGCATCATCATTGGCATTGTGGCCTGGTTTGGATTACCTTTCTGGCTTTCCAGCTTTCCGCCGGAGGTCGTGCAGATATCCAGATGGTACACGATTGCTACGGTTCCTGTACTTATTGTCATCAATCTCATATCAGCCCTCTCGCAGAGTCGGGAGAAATTTGCTGTATATAATGGCATCCGGTTAATGATCCCCCTGTTTAATGTAGGTGGGCTTTTTGTGTTATGGGGCCTGGGCATGCTGAGCATTCAGCTCGCGGCTGCGATCTATTTTGTAACCAGCTTCTCCGTGGTGGCGTGGGCCATCTATGCCAACCGTAATGAATTGAGACTGAGATGGTTCAAGGATCGGGTGGACCGGAGCTCAGCCAAGAAGCTTTTTGGTTATGGCAGCAAGGTGTATGGCGTTGAATTGTTAGGAACGCTGTATACCCAGTTCGATAAAATCATTATTTTGGCTTTGCTCACCCCGCGTGATTTTGGACTGTATTCCGTCGTATTTGCCTTATCCCGAATCTATAATGCCGTTCAGACGGCGATTAGCAATGTTGTTTTCCCGAAAGTGACCGGATTGCCTCAAGAGCAGATTATTCGCACGGTTGGCAGAGCCTTCCGCATCTCGCTCATGGTCATGATGATCATTGTAATACCCACCATGTTTATAGGGAACTACCTGATGGGTCTTCTGTTTGGCTCCGAATTTTTGGAAGCAAGCGTCGCATTTTATATTTTGGCTGTGGAATGCATCATTGGTGGTGGCTCCTGGATTCTGGCATCCGCATTTAATGCACTTGGTCGGCCTGGACTTGTAATGATCAGACAGTTGATTGCTTTATCGGTGACGGTGGCTTTGTTCTTTGTATTCACCCCGCTGTGGGGGCTCAACGGAATTGCGATTGCCTTATTGATCGGGTCTATTGTGCGAATGGTGGTTACTGTGGCTGCGATGAAGATTGTATTTAAGGTGAAGTTTGCCGCCATGTTCTATGACAAAGAAGATTTGCCGTTCCTCTATGAACGGTTAAACAAAAAAAGAAGAAGAGTCACCCAAGGAGGAGATGGAGATGCTGGGCACTAACAATATTCATCCAATGGAAGAGTTGAAGGGACATTTACGTCAGATTTTGAAGGTCATTCCACCTCGTACCGAAATCTATTATTTGGATTACCCGGTGCATAGTAACGGTGGCGACTTGTTGATTATGAAAGGTACTGAGGCTTTCTTCCGGGACAATGATATTCATGTACGTGCCAGATACAGCATTCTGGATTGCCCTTTGTCCCTCAAGGTTCCGGAAGGTATCACGATTGTGTTGCACGGGGGAGGTAACTTTGGTGATCTGTACCCTGCCCATCAGAAATTGAGAGAACGAATGATTGCCCAGCATCCGAATCACCGGATTGTTATTCTGCCACAGACGATGTTTTACAAAAGTGATATTGAATTGAAAAAGACAGCCCAAGTATTCAATCGTCATAAGGATGTGCACTTTTTTGTCCGGGATACCTTATCTTATGAGATAGCCAGTAAAGAATTTCAACAAACAAATGTCTATCTGTCTCCGGATATGGCGCATCAGTTGTGGCCTCTTAAGTCCAAGAGCAAGCCTAGTGCAGAGATGTTGTATTTCTTCCGTAAAGACATTGAGAAAACTCAGAATCAGGTGCATTACGAATCCGTCAGTGGACCTAAGGCCACGTTTAAAGACTGGGAGACATTGTACAACCGGGTGGACCGGAAGATCATTCGCATGATTACATCCCGGTTAAAGTCAGGAAAAGGCAGCTCTTTTGCCCGCTGGTTGTGGTACAAATACTCTGATCGGATGGTACATACGGCCATTAAGGAATTCAATCAATACCAAACCATCACGACATCCCGTCTGCATGGACATATCCTGGCCTGTCTCCTGGATCAACCGAACATCCTGCTGGATAATTCATACGGCAAGAACTCAAATTATTATGCAGCCTGGACCAAGAGCAACCCAGCAGGCAGACTCGAATCCAATCAGACCAGCACATATAACAAACCAACCGAGACCGGCAAGGGAGCAAGTACGGTTGTGTTGTCGGATGGTGCAGCCCTATGAGAAGTATTCTGTTATCCGGCGGTTCTGGCAAGCGTCTTTGGCCGTTATCCAACGATTCCAGATCCAAGCAATTTCTTAAAGTTCTTCATGGGCCAGAAGGAAATCCGGAATCCATGGTACAGCGGGTATGGCGACAGCTGAATCATGCCGGACTTGCATCAGAGGCGCTTATCGCGACCAGTTTGCCACAGGTGGAGATTCTGACTTCTCAGCTGGGAGACGATGTCAGACTCGTTGTGGAGCCTGAGCGCAGAGATACGTTTCCTGCGATTGCGCTGGCAGCCTCCTATCTGTATTCCGTAGAGAGTGTGAGTCTGAATGAGACGATTGCAGTGTTGCCTGTAGATCCCTTTGTTGAAAAAGAATTCTTCGAAGTGCTGGCAACCTTACCGGAGATGCTTGATAAGTCTGGTGCTGATCTGGCCTTGATGGGAGTTGTGCCGACGTACCCGTCAGAGAAGTATGGATACATCATTCCGCAATCCCTATCTTCCAGTGAAAATAACAATGAATACGTGAATGTAGCGAAGTTCCAGGAGAAACCCTGCGAATCCGATGCGGTCCTCATGATTGAGCAGGCCGCATTATGGAATTGCGGGGTTTTTGCTTTTAAGCTGGGGTATTTGATCAATCTGCTCATTGAGATGGAACTGCCGATCCAGTATGACGAAATGCTGAAGCAATACGGTAGATTGAACAAGATCAGTTTTGATTACCAGGTTGTCGAGAAGGCAAATCAGATTATCGCTATTCCGTATAACGGCTTCTGGAAAGATCTAGGCACGTGGAACACACTCACGGAAGAGATGGGGAGCTCGGTAGTAGGAAAAGGGTGGATTACGGGAGATTCCCTGAATACCCACTTGGTCAATGAATTGAACATTCCGGTTGCCATATTGGGATTGTCGGATGTGGTGGTCGCCGTGAGTCCAGATGGCATTTTGGTCAGTGACAAAGAAGCCAGCCCACGGATCAAGGAAATCTTGAAGAATGAGGATCAACGCCCCATGTATGAGGAGCGTAGGTGGGGGTGCTACCGGGTTCTGGATTACACAAGAAACGAAGCTGGCGGCGAGGTTCTCACCAAACGAATCTGCATCAGTGCCGGGAAAAACCTGAGTTATCAATACCATTTGCTTCGCAATGAGGTATGGACGGTTGTATCGGGAACAGGGGAATTGATTCTGGATGGGCAGAGCCGAATGATCGGGCAAGGAGATACGGTGATCATTGACCGGAGTATGCTTCATTCCGTCAGAGCCGTTACGGAACTGGAGATCATTGAAGTACAGATCGGCAGCCAGCTGATTGAGGAAGATATCGTTAGAGTGTCTACCGAATGGCAGGATATTGTTCAGACATATGTGAAGCACGCGTAACCAACACATTAGAACATGGGGGAGATTATGGAATGAATATTACGGTGATTGGCACAGGGTATGTGGGTTTGGTATCGGGCGTATGTTTTTCGGAACTGGGAAATAACGTGATCTGTGTCGACAACAATGTGGAAAAAGTGAATATGTTAACGGACGGTCATGTTCCGATCTATGAACCGGGTCTGAAGGATATCATGAATGCCAATATGAAAGCAGGAAGGCTGTCATTCACCACCAACATTCAGGATGCTATCAGTCTTTCGGATATCATCATTATCGCGGTGGGTACGCCATCCCTGCCTAATGGTGAAGCTAATCTGAGTTTTATTGAGCTTGTCGCGCGAGAAATAGGTTCTTATATGGATAATTATAAAATAATAATGACTAAAAGCACTGTTCCTGTCGGAACCAACGATCGTATTCAGGAATGGATCAGCAGTTTGACGAATCATCCATTCGACATGGCATCGGTACCGGAGTTCCTGCGAGAAGGTACCGCTGTCCAGGATACGCTCTATCCTGACCGGATAGTCATTGGGACACATAGTGAGCGGGCAGTCGCCACGTTGAAAGAGCTGCATCAGCCATTAACCGATCAGATTATTGTTACGGATATTCGTTCGGCCGAAATGATTAAATATGCATCCAACGCTTTCCTGGCAACCAAGATCTCATTTATCAACGAAATCTCTAACATCTGTGAAAAAGTAGGAGCAGATGTCAGCCGCGTTGCCGAAGGCATGGGCTATGACAGACGAATCGGTGCCTCCTTTCTCAAGGCAGGCATTGGTTACGGAGGTTCCTGTTTCCCTAAGGATACACAGGCTCTGATTCAAATTGCAGGTAATGTGGATTATGACTTCAAACTGCTGAAGTCCGTGGTGGAAGTGAACAAAGATCAACGCTTCAACGTCATTCGTAAACTGGAAGACGCACTAGGCTCACTCGAAGGAAAGGAGATTGCCATCTGGGGGCTTGCTTTCAAACCGGATACCGATGACGTTCGTGATGCTCCGGCGATTGAGATCATTCAGCGTTTGCTTGAGCAGGGAGCAGTGATTCGGGCATATGACCCCATCGCTACCGAGAACTTCCGCAAAGAGGTGGATTCCCCATCCATTACGTGGGAAGAGCGTGCCATGAACGCGGCGGAAGGTGCTGATGCACTCTGCGTTCTGACGGAATGGAAAGAGTTCATGGAGGTTAATCTGACTGATTTGGCAGCACATATGAATCAACCCATCCTGATTGATGGAAGAAACATCTACGGAGAAGATCAGATTAAAGATACATCCTTCCAATACTACTCCGTTGGTCGTCCAGGTCTAACCAATATCGATGGAAGAAAAACGGCAGTCATCTAACGGAGGCCATAACATGAGACGCGGGATCAAAATAACATTAGGTGCCATTTCCCTTGTTGCAGTTGTCATGATTGGATATTCTGTGTACCTGTATTCGCATGTTAAATCAGCGGCGGATCAAATGTATGAACCCCGGGAACCCATCAAGCAGGTATCTATTGTCGACCAGCGGGGTGGGGGCGATTTCCCTGTGGACATGGAGAATGAAGAACCTTTTAATGCTTTGATTCTGGGTGTGGATGAACGTTCCAATGATCGGGGGCGCTCCGACACCATAATTGTATTAAGTGTTAATCCTGCGAAACAATCCGCACTTATGTTTAACATCCCCCGAGATACCAGAACGAATATTGTTGGTCACGGCACGGAGGATAAGATCAACCATGCCTATGCTTTTGGGGGCGTTAACATGTCTGTGCAAACGGTGGAACAATTGCTTGATGTTCCCATACATTACTACATGAAAGTGAATATGGAGGGCTTTGCACAGGTCATCGACATGGTGGGTGGAGTGGATGTGAATAACCCGTTTGCATTTGACTATGAGGGTTACCGGTTCGAGCAAGGCAATATTCATCTGGATGGTGAAGCTGCTTTGGGATTTTCACGGATGCGTTATGATGATCCGAAGGGAGATCTCGGGCGGAATGATCGCCAGCGGGAGATCATCAAACAAGTGCTGAAGAATACGGTCCAGGTATCTAACGTGTTGCAACTGGAGACGTTGCTGGACGAAGTCAGTGCTCACGTTAGAACCGACGTTACCTTTGATGAGATGAAGCAGATGTTCTCCAAATATCGTTCGGTACTGGATCATATTGAATCCGTTGAGATTAAAGGCACGGGCAAAAAAATAGACGGAGTGTATTACTATATTGTGGATCAGTCGGAACGAGACAGGATACATCAGATGATTGAAGAACATTCAAAATGATCGGATAGGGCGGTGAACCAGATGCGTATCTCCAGGCTAATGAAATTGTCCCTGATTGTGCTACTAATGTATATGCTCATGATACCGGCAAGTACAAATTATGTTCAATCAGCTCAAAACTATCAATGGCATAATATACCTATTGGTGGTGGGGGGTACGTTACGGGGGTGGTCATTCATCCGACTGAGCCTGATCTGGTTTACGCTCGAACTGACGTTGGAGGAGTCTATCGGTTGGATGCAGCTTCAGGAGATTGGATCCCACTACTTGATCATTTCGGAGATGAGGACAGCAATCTGTACGGCGTGGATGGAATTGCGCTGGATCAGCAAAACCCCAATGTCGTGTATATCGCTGCTGGGAAGTATGGGAACGTGGGGCCGAGTGATATTCTGAAATCCACAGATCGGGGAGAGACCTGGATTCGAACCGGACTTAATCTTCGGAATGAATCGAATGGAAATATCCATCGAGCCATGGGAGAGAGCATTGCGGTTAATCCCACGAATTCCAATTACCTGCACGTGGGTACACGATATGATGGATTGTACACTTCCAGTGATGGTGCAGCCACTTGGAGCAAGGTATGGGATGTACCTAGCGGGCTGTCCGGTGAGGGAATTCGGAGTGTAGCTTATGGATTGAATCCCGTGACCAAGCAAGGTCAAGTTGTGTATGCGGGGGTTCGCGGCATTGGTGTGTATAGCAAAGCACCAAGAAGCAATGGTCAGACCACTTGGCAACTTACCGGGAGAAGCCCCGAATATCCTGCGCGTATGACTGTGGCGAAGAACGGGACGTTGTATGTGACCACGGATAATCAAGGCGTTTACAAGTTCAATGGTGTGCAGTGGACGAATATAACACCCAGCCCCAGTTACTCATCTTATTATGGAATCACGATTGATCCCAATAATGATAATCACATCCTGGCAGCCGTTCGAACAGGCGGGGATAATCTGCCACTGTATCGTTCCGTTAATGGCGGACAGAGTTGGACAACAGTGAGCAAAACGCTGGTATCCAAACCGTCATGGTGGACACCCAACATGTTTTTCTCAGCGACATCCAGTATCAAGTTTGATCCGCATAATCCGGGTACCGTATATGCTACAGACTGGTTTGGCGTGTACAAAACGGAAAATATCAATGGTACCAATGGATTGACTGGCAATACAGAGAGTACTTGGGAAGCCATTACCGATGGTCATGAAGAAGTCGTCGCACTCACGGCATCCACACCACCTCAGGGTGTTTCATTCTTCAGTGGTTTAACGGATCAGGTCGGATTTAGACATGAAAATGTAACCGATGTTCCTCTTAATAAAATCCCGCTCGCGGGTATGCGAGAAATTGTAAGTATTGACTATCACGAAGCAAATCCGAATTACATGATATTTCTGGGAAGCAGCGACTGGTATGGTACGACCACACGTTTATTTGTCTCTTCCAATAATGGAGTTACCGTAACTCCAATGAATGTTCCGGCTGGCTCCAAACTGGGGAGGGTCGCCTACTCGGCCATTAATCCGAATGTAATTGTTTATTACCCCCAGACCGGTAATCCGGTCAGAAGCACGAATCGTGGCGCAACCTGGCAAAATATGAACGGTGCCCCTTTTCAGGCTATCGGGGGGAATATGGTCTTTGCCTATAATCATCCACTGGCTGCCGATCGCATCAATGGATATAAATTTTATATGTATGCTGCTGGTTATCTGTATCGCTCAACGGATGCAGGTGCCAACTGGTCCAAAGCCAATGCGGTTCGCCTTCCTGTTAATACGGATATCAATACAAGCTCCATTAAAGTCGAGGCTGCACCTGGTGTGGCGAATGCCGTATGGGTAAGCTTGGGAACTGATGGACTATATGCATCGACCAACTCGGGAAATACATTTTCCAAGATCCAGAGCGTACAGAATTCCAAATTATTTGCCTTTGGAAAGGCTCAGCCAGGCAAATTGGTTCCAGCCGCCTATGTATATGGCACCGTAAATAATGTGAAAGGATTCTTCCGTTCAGATGATATGGGGGCAACCTGGAACAATATAGGTCCTTTAGGTGATGGAATCGGGCTGGGCAATGAACCGCAGATTATGGCGGCAGACCGTCAAATCTATGGTCAGGTATATGTAGGTACAAATGGCAGAGGCATGTATGTTGGATCAATAGAATAACGATAGAGATATGAAAGTGGTGAAGATCAAAATGATGGAGGAGGGCTCCGGGCGTACGAGACAAAAGCATGTACGAAGAACGTATGGATTTCTCATTGCTCTGCTGTTGATTGTGATCTGGATTCTGGTCATCTGGTCCATGTCCACGCAATCCTCTCAACAGCAAGACATTCAGCCTTGGCTTCATAAATGGTCTCAAAAATTGCACATCGGTTTTACACTTCCTGATGTGCAATTCACTTATGGGGAGTATGAGTATTCGCTGAAGCAGCGGCCGTATGATTTTGCAGAGTTCGTCTTTCGCAAGAGTGCGCACTTATTTGTATACGCTGTGCTCGCTGTGCTTGTGTACGGCGGGCTGCGGTACAGAAGAACATCCCTTGTGACCAGTATCGTTTCTGCTCTGGCTGTGGTGTTTGTCATAGCCTCCATTGATGAGTATATTCAGCAGTTCAGCCCGGACCGGACAAGCTCGATACGTGATGTTGGAGTAGACTTGCTTGGCGGCTGCTGTGGGATTGCCATATATGCAGGGCTTCAGTCCATGATCCGAAGGATCAGAAAGGGAAAGCGTACTTCCATTCGCAGCGAGTGATTTCCCAGGAAATTAGATGTATCGTTCAACTTCTACTTGTCTGCCATCCATCATAAGTATGGAGTAGGACAAGGAGGATTGGACATGCTGCGAAGAAGGAACCGCAATGCTTTGCTCAAAAAGATCGGGTTCATCACGATCATTGTATTATTGCTGTGGTTGATTGCCAGAACCATTCCGTATTTGTTTCAGGCAGATACAACGGATGAAGCTGCTGCTGTTGCCGAAGAGTTTTACAAATATGAGCAGACGGGTGACTTCGGCAGTTCATGGGAACTCTTTCATCCTCTGATGAAAGAGCGGTTTCCCAAGAGTGCTTACGTACAGAACAGAGCACATATATTTATGCAGCATTTTGGCGTGGAAACCTTTGAGCTGGAGATGGATAAGCCGGAGCGCGAGTTCGATGTAACCGTGATCGATGGCGTTAAGCCATTTTCTGAAGCCTACAGAATCCGGGTCACCCAGAAGTACTCAGGTACCTTTGGCCAATTCGATATTGTGCAGACCTGTTATCTGGTAGAGGATGGCGATGAGTGGACCCTACTCTGGTATTATCCAAATCAGAAAAATGAGGATGCCTCGCAGGTCGACAATAGTGACTGATCAGGAAATGATATTAACCCATACATTGAACCGAATTGTATCATTTACCTAACATGAGACTCCATAAATGCGAGACTTTTGTCGCATTTATGGAGCTTTTTTTGCGTTTTTCTTGTTTTTATGGCGGTAAAGCCTTGACATTAGTCCCGGTGTCAAGTAAATTACGAGGTAGATACAAAATGTATCAATTTTCAGCGTCTAACGACAAATAACAAGGACTTCTAAGCTCCTTGTGAGGGGAAGGAATATCATTGATCGAAACGGGCCGCTTTTACTGTGTCAGTTGTGGGATGATTGTGTCGGTCACTAGAAGCTCTGTCGAAATGAAGGAAGAGGGCAATGGAGGCAATCACGTATTTCGCACCGGATTCTACCGGAGTGAAATGCCGCTTGGATGCTGTGAAGCGTGTGTAGTTGAAGCGAAACGTCAGGGGAAATCCCAGTTTGCGGGACAATATACTAAAGATTATGATACACTATGTGCATATGAGAAACGGGCATGAATGATATGCTCGTCCATGAAGGAGGGGATTGAATGCAGCAGGAGCCGGTCGTCCGGATTCAGGGCGTCAGCAAGATCATATCCTCCCGATCATTGGTCAGCGACCTGACTCTGGATATTTCTCCGGGGCAGGTTTTTGGTTTTTTAGGACCTAATGGCGCGGGAAAAACAACGACGATTCGAATGATGGTTGGACTGATGTCCATCAGTAAAGGTGACATTTTCATCTCGGGACACAGTGTGAAGAATGAATTTGAGAAGGCGGTAGCCCAGGTAGGCGCTATTGTGGAAAATCCGGAAATGTACAAGTTTCTGACCGGGTACCAGAATCTCGTTCACTTTGCCCGCATGTCGCCGGGAGTTACGAAGGAACGTATTGCGGAAACAATTGAGCGTGTGGGGCTCACAGCCCGTATTCACGATAAGGTCAAAACCTATTCACTGGGCATGCGCCAGCGTCTGGGGGTCGCGCAAGCGATATTACATAAACCGAAGCTGCTTGTACTGGATGAGCCGACCAATGGTTTGGACCCACAGGGTATACGGGAACTGAGAGATTATTTGCGTCAGCTCACCCAAGAGGAAGGCATTACGGTCTTTGTATCCAGTCATTTATTGTCGGAGATGGAGCTGATGTGTGATACCGTAGCCATCATCCAGAACGGCAAGCTGATTGATGTAAGAAACCTTCGGGCTGAAGCAGGTTCGGATGCATTAATCGAAGTTGCTTTTGAGTTGAATGATGCTGATCGCGCTGCGGATCTGATTCAGGGTGCTATCGTACAGGGCAATGTCCTGGTGGTACGGGTGTCTCGTGAGCAGATTCCGGATATCAATGCCAAGCTGGTTAGCGAAGGGGTTCAGGTATACGGTATTCGTAACGTGACTCACACCCTGGAAGAACAATTCTTGCAGGTCACTGGGGGTGGAGGCATTGGGTAGTTTCGGTAATCTGATATTGAATGAGAATATGAAAATTTTTCGTCGTCCCCGTACCTGGATCATGTTATCGATTCTTGCGCTGATCTCGCTATTAATGCCAGTGTTACTGCGAGAAGGCATGGGATCCAATGAAGTTTTGTACTGGGAAGCAGCTGTAACGACCATCCAGATTACGTTTTTCCTGAACACGATCTTCTGTGTCGTGATTGCAGCGGAATCGGTCGCGGGGGAATTTACCTGGGGAACCATTAAGCTATTGCTGATCCGCCCATGGTCACGAAGCAAAGTTCTTGCTTCCAAATATCTGACCGTCGTTGGCTTCAGTATTGTCAGTACATTACTGGTCATTGTGATGGCCATGCTAACGTCGTATATCCTTTTCTCGCATGATGCTCCGGGAGGAAGCAGTAGTCCAGCTACGAATGCTCTGACGTTATGGGGATATTTGTACGTTGATCTGTTTATTACGCTTGCGATTGCCTTTATGGTGTCGTCCGTATTTCGTTCAGGTGCACTTGCGATTGGATTATCCCTGTTCATTATGTTCTCACAAAGTATCTTCTCACTCATATTCAATCCGGTCCGTTATGAGTGGGCCAAGTATGTCCTATTCAACAACATGGATCTTAGCAAATACATGACCTCAGGGGCGGATTTTGCGCTAATGGGTGGTCCAAGTGCAGGAATGACACTGGGTTTCTCCATTGCAGTTCTGGCGGTGTATTACGTTATTTTCATGGTGATTTCCTGGGTTGTATTCAGCAAAAGAGATGTGGCAGGCTAACGCCTGCTTCTTTTTTTTGCGTCCAATATTGTTTTGGAAAGAAAAAAAGTGTATATTCAGCATCGCCTGTGGCATGACTGTCATTTAAGGGTACTTAGTATCATAAGTAAATGACTAGATATACATATGAACGCCGCAGTCACTTTGGCAGAGCAGCGCATGGAGGGATCACGTTTCTTGATAAATAACAAGTTCTACCGCATATGCACAGCGATAATTCTGTTGCTGCTCATCGTGTATCTGGGGGAAAAAGTGAACTTTATTTTCAGTCCCCTGACCTCACTGATTCACATCATCATCATTCCGCTGCTGATTGCTGGTTTCTTCTATTATCTGCTGCGCCCGCTCGTCGATTATATGGAAAGGCATAAGATTAAACGTGCATTGTCAGTTCTGATTATTTATGTCGTAATTGCATTAATACTTGCAGGTTTTAGTGTGCTTGTATGGCCTTCCCTGCGTGAACAATTGATGAATTTCGTGGAGAATGCTCCAGCGTTGGTTACTTCACTCAGCGATCAGTTGAATGCAATTGAAAAGAGCAATTTTGTATCCAGATACCTGCCTGATGATTCCAATCTATTCTCACGTTTATCCGATGTTCTGAGTCAAGGGATCACTCAGGTAACCGATTATGTATCCGGGTTATTCTCCGTGGTATCCAATCTGGTTATTATTCTGGCAACGTTCCCGATCATGTTGTATTACATGCTCAAGGAAGGCAGCAAGTTTGGAACGAATCTAACCTTATTGTTGCCAAGACATTATCGGAAGGATGGGGAAGAAACCGTCCATGAGATCGATGAAGCACTAAGTAACTATATTGTTGGCCGGGTTATTGTTAATGTGGCCTTGGGGATTCTGATGTACATCGGTTTTCTCATCTTAGGTTTGCCTTATGCTTTGCTGCTGACCGTTGTATCCATCATTCTGAACTTCATCCCTTATGTGGGGGCTTTGCTGGCAGCTATTCCGGTTGTCATTGTTGCGTTTATTGAATCACCTTCGATGGCGATCTGGTCCCTGGTCATCATTGTAATCGCACAGCAAATTCAGGATAACCTGATCTCACCTTATGTCTATGGCAAGCAGCTTGATATTCATCCACTGACTACCGTTATCCTGTTGCTCGTGGGTGCTGACCTGGGAAATATCTTGGGTATGATCATCGTGATTCCCCTATATATGATTCTGAAAATTATAGTTCGCAAAATCCATTATCGGATTGTCGAAGATAAGACTGAAACTTAAATGGAATTTGAAATACAACGCTGTCATGTGCCACTACTAATGTTTGTTATTGAATCACATCGATAAGCTCAACAGGATAAGCCGCATATCAATGGTGAAGGGTCAGGTAAGTTTACCCTCGCCATTGGTATGCGGCTTTTTTTCATCCATATTGCTCACTCATGTTATATCTGTTATACTTGATATATAACAGATAACAAAAAAGAAGGTGAACCCTTGATTATTCAACTGGATATGCAATCCGAACTTCCCATCTATTCGCAACTTGTTTATCAAATTATTGAAGGCATTGCTAGTGGTGAGTTACAGCTAGGTGAGGCGTTACCTTCGGTTCGGAATTTGGCCGCAGATATCGGTGTTAACCTTCACACCGTCAACAAGGCTTACACACTACTCAAGCAAGATGGATACATTCTGGTTCATAGACAAAAGGGAGTTGTGGTAAACCCTGATGGAATGCCAGATTTAACAGATGATTTTTTGAAAAAGCAGCAAAGAGAATTAAGACCGATTATTGCGGAAGCGATATGTCGCGGAATGACCAAAGTGGAACTATCTGCAGTGTTAGACCAAATGTATGATGATGTGAAGATGGGTCACAACAAAGAATAAAGAATCAAGGGAGTGTGTTATGTATGCAACTATTTAGTATATTGCCTATCATTTTAATCTTTGCTCCATTAGCCTTACTGCTATCCTTTGCACCTTATGTGACAAGGGAAACAATCAGCTTTGGGGTTACGGTAAGTCAATATAATTATTACACACCAGTCTTACGTAAGCTCCGGAGAACGTTTGCTACAGTAAGTCTGATCGGAAACGGGTTGATTATTCTTACCTGTCTGTATATACTCCGATCTGCCAATGAAGAGTCTACCACAATGATCACCGGTGTTTGCACAATGATATTCATTGTGTACTGGGCCGCACTACACATATTATTTCATTTCAAGATGAAAAAGATAAAAGAAACACTTACAACTGTAGAAGTACCTCAAAGGGTTAAAATCGATACCACCTTCCGCCAAAATAAACTCACCTATTCCAACTATTGGTTTCTCGTTCACATAGCTATTATTGTAGCCATTGCGATCATTACAATCTTGAATTATAACGCACTACCTAACGTCATTCCGATGAAATATGATCTTCAGGGCAATGTCACTTCCAGTGTGCCCAAAACCTACCTTTCAGTATTGGCTATTAACCTTGTACAGCTAGGAATCATTGCACTGATGATGTTGGTGAACTGGAGTATTAAAACAAGCAAACAACAGCTTACTCCATCTAATCCTGCCCAATTTGCTGCTGATCATATCCGATTCCGCCGTAAGTGGTCCCTATTTACGATCATAACAGGCTTGCTTCTTACCATCTTATTTGCCTTCATTCAGATAAATATGTTCGTTCCTAATCAGGTCTTGTTAACAGCGATTAGTCTGATCACCTCAGTGGCGATCTTATTAGGCGCTATATTGCTGTCTCTTACAGGCAGACAAGGCGGTGGAAAAATTAGGAACCACCAGGAAGATCGCGAACGGTCCAAGGAGCAGCCTGTGAATGACGATGAATATTGGAAACTTGGTTTTATTTACTTCAATCCCAAAGACCCTTCTTTTACCGTAGAAAAACGTTATGGAATAGGTTGGA
The DNA here is from genome assembly GCF_038002525.1 of Paenibacillus sp. FSL K6-4396. Lineage (NCBI taxonomy): Bacteria > Bacillati > Bacillota > Bacilli > Caryophanales > Paenibacillaceae > Paenibacillus > Paenibacillus sp. FSL K6-4396. Next base: position 1,484,875 of record NZ_JBBOCR010000001.1, read on the forward strand.
CGATTAACTTCGCTCGTCCACTATCTTGGGTCCTAGTGTTATTCATTATTGCTATTGTTGTTTTAAGCAGAGTTCTGAGCCAATAAATGCTCATAATTCTATGCATATAATAGATGAAATTAATTATTAGGAGGAGTTATTACAATGAACAATTGGAAAAAGCTATTACTTTCTCTTACTTTCGTAGGTCTCATTCTTCCGGTGACATCCATCTCAGAAGCTGCTGAAAAATCCGCTGGTAGTGAAAATCTTGTTCCTATTCGTGAGATTGCAGAACAGAATGGGGCAGAGGTATCTTGGCAACAAAAGACAGGAGAAATCACAATACGAAAAAGTGAGCTTACAATTGTAGTTAAGGTAGGAGAGAAACAGGCGATGGTGAATGGGCAAGCCATATCCTTAAACAATCCTGTTCAGTTAACGAAAGGAGTTACTTTTATGGATGGGGCATTTCTTTCCGAGACGCTGAAGGCAGCACCTGAGGATATATTCATTTCCCTTATTAGTGAGGGCGATGGCAAGGAGGCTGCCAAGTATGTTCATACCTCTGTGAGTGGAGTGTTGTCACCCACGTTGTTGAGTCAGCTGTGGGGAGCTTTAGAAGGGCAAAATGGCAAAATTACAAGTGAAGCCATAGCTAAGCATGTAGAAGATAATACAGTGCATCGCAATGTTACCTATACGTTCAAAACAGAGCTGACTCGTTTAAATATTACGGTCAGAATGAATCATAACGGACTTGTGGATGATTTGCATATTGCCGCCACTACTCCAGATGTGTATCAAAAACCAAGCTACGACGACCCATCTGCCTATACAGAACAAGAGATTACGGTTGGTCAGGGTGATTTAGCTTTACCAGGGACATTAACTTTGCCAAAGGGAGAGGGACCTTTCCCAGTTGTTATTCTGGTACACGGATCTGGGCCTAGCAATCAAGATGCTGCCATTGGTGGTGCAAAGCCATTTCGCGATCTTGCGGTAGGTTTAGCTTCACAAGGAGTTGCTGTATTAAGATACGATAAGGTCACTTATGAGCATACCTATAAGGTCGCTTCTCAGCCTAAATTCACATTAAAACAAGAGAGCGTAGATCAGGTAAACGATGCAGTGGAATTGCTTAAAAAGAATGCACATATTGATTCTACAGCGATTTTTGTAGCTGGACATAGTCAAGGCGGGTTTGCAATGCCGTTAATCATTGCTGAGGATAAGCAGCATGATATTGCAGGAAGTATTCTACTTGCTGCACCAAGTAGTAGCTTTGTGGATGTGCTTACCGAGCAGCAGGACGAATTGATAGAGCGGATGAAGCAGCTTGGTTTAGACACGGATGTCATCCAAGGGCAAGCTGATTTTTATAAAAATGTAGCTGCGATGGTTAAAGATCCACAATATTCTGTAGATCATCTTCCTGAGGCGTTTCCGCTTCAACCTGCTTATTGGTGGTTTGAGCAAAGAGATTATGTGCCTGCGGAACTGGCTAAAACACAAAATACACCTATGCTTGTTATACAGGGCGAAAACGATGTGCAAGTGTCTATGAATCAATTCCAAACCTGGAAATCGGCTCTTCAAGGTCATTCCAATGTAACGTACAATAGCTATCCAAAGGTAAATCATCTTTTGTCCAACTATAATGGACTTTCAATCGGTCAAGAGTACGCTGAGCCATCTAATGTCTCCAAAGCCATTATCGATGATATTGCGAAGTGGGTATTAAAATCAAACTAAAAACGGGAGTTCCATTCTTGGTTTGAATGATAACTTGGAGAATTGACGGATAGGGCGAGATATAATAAGAAGAGGAGCACTTACCCAAATAGGCAAGAGCTCCTCTTCTTATTTATAAATTTGCTTTATTTAGACCAATTGGACTCTTTCTCGTCTTCATCTGTGTAATCAGACATGGTCAGTGGTTCCTTGGGAACAACGGCCACTTTGTAGAACCGATTTTTGTCTTTTTCCAGCAAAACAAAGATTAGATTTTCGAACTCATATTCTTCCTGTTCGTTCATCTCGGGACGGTGGCTGTAGAGCCATCCACCAATGGTGTCCCACTCATCTGCATCCAGGCTGGACATAAACATGTCGTTCACCTTCGATAAGGAAACCTTGCCATCCATAATGACATAGTTCTCATTGATGACTTGAATATCTTCCACTTCGTCTGCGTCGAACTCGTCGCGAATCTCACCAACAATCTGCTCAAGTACATCCTCGATGGTTACAATTCCGGAAGTTCCTCCATATTCGTCGACAAGTACGGCGATATGTACGCCATCCTTCTGCATTTTCTTGAGCAAGTCCTTCACAGGAGTTGTTTCGTGAACAGCCGATACAGGCTGAATCAGGGAGGATAGATCAACAGGTTCATCGTTTCCGTAAAGTTCCAGGAAGAATTGTTTCGTATTAATGATACCGATGATATCGTCTTTACTCTCATTCACTACTGGAAAACGTGTATATTGTTCTTCACGAATGATCTCCAGGTTTTCCTCGTTTGTTCTATTCACATAAAGGCAGACCATATCGGTCCGGGGTACCATGATTTCTTTGGCTAACATCTCATCAAAAGCAAAGATCCGGCTTACATAACCGAATTCGGCTTGGTTGATTTTACCACTTTCAAAACTTTCATTAATGATGATCTGCAACTCTTCTTCGGAGTGTGCATCTTCATGTTCAGAAGCCGGTTTGATTCCGAACAGTTTCACCAGTTGGTTCGCTGAGCCGTTTAACAGCCAGATAAAAGGATACATAATTCGGTTAAACCAGATGATAGGTGTAGACGTCAGCAGTGCAACAGTTTCGGCTTTCCGGATTGCAATCGTTTTTGGAGCGAGTTCACCAACCACAACATGCAGATACGTGATGGAAGCAAACGCGATAACAAACGATAAGAATGAAGAAACCGCCTCAGGAATTTGCAAGCTTTCAAACACAGGGTGGAGAATCTTCTCTACCGTCGGTTCACCCAGCCAGCCCAGTCCCAGAGATGTGATCGTGATTCCAAGCTGGCAGGCAGACAAATATCCGTCCAGATTGGCAACGGCTTGTTTAACAGCCAGCGCACGCTTATTTCCTTCTGCAATCATTTGGTCGATCCGGCTCGGTCGAACCCGCACCAGAGCGAATTCCACTGCAACAAAAAACGCCGAAAGTCCTATCAAAAAAGCAACCATTACTAAATTTAACGCATACCTCTCACTTTCCATTCACTGCTCTTCTCCTTTAGGTAATAAGTTTTTAACGATTATTATATCTAATTTTACGTAAGAAGACCACCTCCAGACAAAGAAATGAGGAAGAGTCTGGAAGGTGGAATGAGCAGATTGGCGTCACAATGCGAATCTGCTCATTCATTAAACTGATATGTAGAAGGTAACACAGTCAGAATATACAATGAACGAAGTAGAAATTTGAATTTCCAGAATCAAGTATTCCGTCGGCTTATGTAAAGTTTTATCTAAACAAACGTTACGAATAGGGGGTACATTGGGTATCTATGATTAGCCGTATACATAATCGTCAAAGCTGTGTAGGTGAGAGAAGGGCAAGGTCATGAAGCTTGCCACTTGAGGAGGAAGCCGAATGTTCTGGCTGGTCATTATATTACTCGTATTTATTTTCCAGGCAGCCACAATTCTTTTGCTGGAATTTCGTAATCCGGCTAAAGCTGTGGCTTGGCTGTTTATTTTGTTCTGCGTGCCTTTGATCGGTTTTGTAGTGTACTACTTCGTGGCGCAGGATTATAACAAACGAAAAAAACTCCGAAAGGGTGGATCGCGGATCTTCCGTGAAATGAAGGAAACGATTTGGGAACAAGCCCACATCATTGGAGATGTCGAACAGATGCCTGGCGATCGTTTCAGCCACCAGCATCGATTGTTTAACCTGTTATCCCATCTGTCGGAGAGCCCGATTACAGGTTGTAACCACAGTAAGGTGCTCACAAATGGTGAAGAGGCATTTGCGGCAATGCTGAGAGAAATGGAAAAAGCAAAGCACCATCTGCATGTGGAATTTTACATTTTCCGTGATGATGTGATCAGTACGAAGTTTCAGGATGTCATGATTCGCAAGGCACAGGAGGGCGTGAAGGTTCGGTTTATATGTGACGGTCTCGGCAGTCACAAGATGAGCTGGAGTTTTATCCGCAAACTGCAGGATGCAGGTGTGGAGTTTCATTATTTTCTACCGCCACTGATTGCAACGATTGACCGAAGAGTCAACTACCGGAATCACCGTAAAATTGTTGTTGTGGATGGACAGGTAGGTTTCGTGGGTGGCATTAATGTAGGCGATGATTATCTTGGACAATATCCAGAGGTGGGTTTCTGGCGGGATACACATGTGCAGATCGAGGGAGATGCCGTGTACTTCCTGCAAAGTACGTTCCTGAACGACTGGAAATTAGCTTCCGGTGAGCGAATTACCGAACCCCAGCTTGTGGAATTGTTTCCACCTCATATCTGTAGCGGGGAAGAACGAATTCAGATTCTGGCCAGTGGGCCGGATCAGGACTGGGATGCCATTCAGGAAATGTGTTTTGGAGCGATTTCGGTGGCCTGTGACCGGATTTACATTACCACACCTTATTTTATTCCTGATCCTGCCCTTTATGAGGCACTCAAAACAGCTGCTGTCAGTGGCGTGGATGTGAAAATTATCATTCCGTATCAATCCGATTCAAAGCTTGTTCATTTGGCATCTCTTTCTTATGTAGAGGAACTTCTGCGAGCAGGTGTTGAGTTCTTCCAATATCGCAAAGGTTTTGTACATGCCAAAGTGATGATTGTGGATGAGTTGCTTGCAACGGTAGGCACGGCCAATATGGATATGCGCAGTTTTTTTTGCAATTTTGAGTTGACGGCTGTCCTGTTCGAGTCCTCTCCGATTCAGCGTTTGATCACTGACTTTGAACGTGATCTCGGGGAATGCAGTCAGATCGATGGGGAGGTATTTCAGAAGCGTTCACGACGGCAAAAAGGCGCAGAAATGCTTTCTCGGATGCTTTCTCCGCTTCTTTAGCCGATTTAGGGCAGATTTCTGAAGATAAGTTCACTTTTTGTGAATTTATCTTCTTTTTGCTGAGTATTTTGCGCAAATTTGATCTTTTATGATATAATAGATATATAAATCATGTCTTGGCGAAGGAGGGGAGTCTGCGGGAAAACAGGCTCCCTTTTGCTCTCTTTTGAAGTGCAAACCGGGATGAATAATATTTTGAATCCATTTTATATCGCCTTTAGATGCTTGCGCTGTATAGCCAGGGTACATATAGAACGCAGTTTGCTGTTCTCCATATGTAGATTCACCCTGAGTATTTAAATGATTTATAAAATGGATTCACACACTGATTTAACGGGGGGGATACCATGTCCAATGTAACGGTGAAAGAACTAACAGCCAAGCAAGCTGACCGCGGGGTCAAAAGCTCGGTGTTTACATTAAAGCTGCTGCAACGTATTGTGATGATTCTGATCGGTGCTGCACTAATGGCTGTATCGCTTGAAGTGTTTCTCGTACCGAATGGTGTTATTGATGGTGGGATTACGGGGATTTCAATTATGGTGTCAGAACTTACACATCTGCCACTCGGCGTATTCCTGACCTTGCTCAACTTGCCTTTCCTGATTCTGGGTTACAAGCAGATTGGTAAAACATTTGCGTTATCCACGCTGCTGGGGATCGTGGTCATGTCCATCGGGACTTCGTTATTGCACCATGTTCCTGCATTAACACCAGGGGAGCCTTTGCTCGGAGCTGTATTTGGCGGATTGATCCTGGGTGTGGGTGTTGGACTTGTCATTCGGTCTGGCGGTTCACTGGATGGTACGGAGATTGTGGCCATCTTGCTTAGTGAGAAGTCACCGTTGTCTGTAGGACAGATCGTATTGTTCATTAACGTGTTTATTTTCGCCGGTGCAGGATTTGTATTCGGTTGGCCGAATGCCCTGTATTCCATGATTGCATATTATATTGCGATGAAGATGATTGATATTGTGAATGAAGGACTTGACCAGTCCAAATCGGTATGGATCATTAGTGAGAAATATCGTGATATTGGTTCAGCCCTGACAGACCGTCTTGGTCGTGGTGTAACTTTCCTAGATGGAGAGGGCGGATTCAGCGGGGACGAGAAAAAGATCATTTTTGTCGTGATCACCCGTTTGGAAGAAGCGAAGCTGAAGACCATCGTTGAAGATTGGGACCCGCAAGCCTTTGTGGCTATCGGTAACATTCATGACGTGAAGGGCGGACGTTTCAAGAAAAAAGGTATCCATTAGCGATTGATATATACATGAATAAAAATAGCCGACACCCTTGTGATGAGGGAGTCGGCTATTTTTTCTTCAAATGTTTGAGAATGTGTTCAACGGGTTGGGGTTCAACAGCTGCGATTAAATCACCGGTTTGGTTCAAGCGTTCAATAATGTTCATCAGATGATAATCCTGGATGGAGACGTTGCTTCGAACCTCATCCCAGGTAAGGGGTGTAGAGACAGTGGCGCCAGATTTGGCACGTGGTGTATAGGGAGCGGCAAGGGTCTTGCCTCCATAATGCTGGAGATAGTCAAAATAAATGCGGTCTCCACGGTCCTTTTTGAGTCGTTCCAGTGTGAACAGATCCGGGTGCTTTTGAGTGACATATTTGCCTACAAAATAACCAACCTCTCTCAATTCATCAAAGGTTACCCCTTGCACGATGGGAACGATGATCTGAACTCCTGTTGCGCCCGAAGTTTTGGGAATGGACCTCAGACCAAGGGAAGTCAGGGTTTCGCCAACGATGAGTGCAGCTTGCATGATCCGGGGTTCATGTTCCTGAGTGGGGTCCAGATCAATCATCCATTCACAGGGCAGATGGTTTCCCACAGCATGCAAAGAAGGATGGAATTCAAGTGCGGCCAGATTGCCAAGCCATAACAATTCGGGAAGTCCATTCATGACCACATAGCGGATGCCGTCGTGAACTTCAGTGCGCACATAATCTGGTACAGGCTCAGGGGCATTCTTTTGATAGAAAAATGTTCCTCCAGCGCCGTGGGGATACCTTATCGTGGTGAGAAGTCGATTGCTCGTATACTTGAGCAGATAAGGAGCCAGAGCGGCCAGCTTTTGCAGATAGATGGCTTTGGTAACACCCGCATCCGGCCATAACAGCTTGTCCGGGTTTGTGACCGTCAGTTCTGTGCCTTCTATTATGATGGTTCCCTGGATCTTGGGGGCCATTTGGAACACCTCCTATACGTAATCTATATACGAACTCATTCATTGAAGAAGCTGATTCGCCAGACAATCCTCACGAGTTACATCCGCGAAGGTCTGAATACTGGGATGGCGTAGAGTTTGGTGATGAGTCAGCTCCATATATTGCACTTTGACTCCTATTCGTGGTTCCACCCAGGTGGTCTCTGCACTGCGCTCGGGTACATTATGGAACGGTCTGTCCTGCCTGATCAGAGGCTCGACTTGATGTGTGAGTTCCCGCCAAGTATTGGAGTTCAGCTTGCCAGTCCCGACATGACCAATATAGACAAAGTTTGGCCCATCATATACACCGACCGCGACGGCATTCACAATACCGCTCCGGTACGTGACTCCCCCGATCATGGCATATACATCATGCATGATTTTGACCTTCTGCCAGCGCTGATCCTTGCCCTGTATGCCATAACTGCTGGTGAGATCCTTGCAGACAATGCCTTCCATCTGATGTTGCCTCATGACCGTAAGCAGGGAAGCGGCGTCAAGCGTATTGGTGACCTCCTGAACATGGGGAGCGGTGTTAAGGACCTCGTGCAACAGGCGCTGTCGATCTGCCAAAGGCTGATCCGTCACCCATTTCCCCTCATAAAACAGGATATCAAATACCATATATGTGACCGGAATCTGATGTATGGCTTGGGCAATACCTTCGGGTCTGCTCATCCGATCCCGTCGAAGAACGTGATAAAACGAAGGTTTTCCGGTGTCTGGGTCCAACGCAATAACTTCTCCATCCAAAATATAAGAGGAGCCTGAACATAGATTGCGTGGTGTTACCAGCTCGGGATACTGTGCGGTTCGATCATGTAATCTGCGATTCACCAGGCGCAGCTCCTGCCCGTCCTCATAGGCAAGCATACGGACTCCATCCCACTTGACCTGGGCAATCCATTGCGGCCCTGTGGGCAAAGTATCTCTGGAGATGGGTTCGAACGGAATCAGCGGTTTGAACATGGGGTAACTCCTTCCTCGCCCTAATGAGCCGGCGCAGGTTCATTCGGAATTTTGTTATATTTTTTGGAAGCGGGACTTCATATGATGCACCAAAATGAGCAGTAACGGAAGTGCTATGCCACAGGTCAGATCCCAATCAATCCAATAGGGAATAACGACCTTGAGATAAAAGTGCTCGTTCGGAGAGATTAGAATAGACATGGCGAGAATAAGCATGGCACCCGGCAGGATCAGAGAACGGTGACTGGACAAGCGAAACAGGTGAGCGACGCCCAGGACAAAACCGTAGAAGAACAGGGTGGCTTTGAAGAAAACAGCGATAATCCAGACCGATGCTATGAAGGCTTCGATGCGTTGCACAAAGTTTCCGATATTGATCTTCTGTGAAAGGTTGAATGAAGCGAACCAGTGATGCTGGGTCATCCATGGTCCCATAACGAGCAGACACATACTTAGCGTCAGTGTGAGTAGCAATCCGCCAATCATCCCTGCTAACAGGATGTCCTTCTCCAGATGGGGCTCATTTTTGGTGTATGGAAAGAGCATCATGAAGATGCATAGTTCACAGTAGGGATATGTGAGTACAGCAACAAAACCTTTGAATGGATCAAGAAACCCTTGTGCCAGCACAGGTTGGATGTTGGCCAAACGTACATGGGGGATTAGACACACCGTCAGAATAAGCAGGAACAACACGATCAGAGGAAGAAAGACCTCTGCAGTTTTACCAATGCTCTCCAGACCCGACAGAAGTCCCCAGACAAGCGCACACATAAAAACCAAATGCAGAATCAGTAATGGAGATTCCGGCAAGATCTGGGTAGACATAAAATCGCCAATCTCCCTAATGAACGTTGAGGTACTGATCAGGAAATAAAAGAGATAAAAAGAGCCAAACAAGGTCCCGATCCAGGGTCCCAGTGTTCGAAGGGCATTTTGAATCAGATTTAACCGGGGATGCAGTTTGTAGGCAACAAGCATAATGAAGAGTATGCCAAGGCCCCCTGCGACTCCCAATAAGGCTGATAACCAGACATCCTGATGAGCGTAGGATGTGATCATGGAAGGGAAGACCAGAATCTGCTCCCCAATTGTACACAGGAACATGAGTGAAGCGAGCTGTCTAACAGTCAAACGTCCCTTTTCGATCATGAGGTATCTCCTTAACATATCTTGTCTATGTATTGGTTAGAATGCACCAATTGTGCCAGTTTTATAAAAGCCAACTCAAAAAGCCCGTGCAGCCGATCTCTCTGTGATGTAGAGAAATCAGTTACCCGGGCTTTATAAAATGAGGTTAAGCAAACATATTGTAACGCCTAAACAAAATCAGTTCGCAGTTGTCAGACGTATACGAATATTTTGTGGGTCTACCGTAAACCAGGTACCCTCTACTTGTGTAACGACTGCGCCGGATTGACGCAATTGTTCAAGTGCTTGTTCCACGTGATCCTTTGTGGCGTAGACAATGGTGAAGTAGTCAATTCCTGTAGCGTTATCTGGATTAACAGGTGCATTCACTCCTGCCCAGATATTCAATCCCAGATGATGATGATAGCCGCCTGCGGATACAAATAGTGCTGACATGTTGGCGAAGTTACCCACGATATCGAAACCGAGTACGCCGGTGTAGAAGTTGCGGGCTTCTTCCAGGCTGCGGACGTGGAAATGTACGTGACCAATAACGGTGCCAGCAGGCAGGCCCTGCCAAGGTTCATTCTCCGATATGGCAAACAGGCTTTCCACATCAACAGGATCACTTGCCATTACGTAGTTATTGTCGCTATCCCGTTTCCAGGTATCACGTGCACGGTCAGCATAGATCTCAATCCCGTTCTGATCGGGATCGGAGATATAGAAGGCTTCGCTGACCAAGTGATCGCCTTGGCCGATATCGATACCGGATGCAGCCAGATTACGAAGAGCAAGACCCAAGGACTTACGGTCAGGCAGCAGGATGGCGAAATGGTACAAGCCAGCGTGTGAGCGTTCCGGCAGGGTAATTCCATCCGTCAGTTCTTCCAATCGCAGCAGGGACTGTTTCCCGTCGGCTGTGAGTGTAGCCACTTTGCCACTCCGCTCCAGCAATTTCAATCCAACCACATCGGTATAGAATTTAATCGAACGGTCCAGGTTCATAATTCGGAGACTCACTTCACCCAGATGGGTTGTGGCAGGGATTTGATACGTTGTATTCATGATTGTTTCCTCCTGATCATAGATAATATGTGTTCTCGTTTGATTGTTTATATGCGTTGAAAACGGATTATTAAATGACATGCTGTTGAAGAAGAATTGCAGGGTGACTGTATATTCATAAATAAGTTACTTTTCATAAGTTAATATAAAATATAAATCTGCTTTCGTCAATCGCATTTTACAATTATAGCTGGAGTTTTATTGACAAGAACTGCTTCAATAGTTCTGAAAACAAAAAAATCCGACTGTGAAGCCGGATCGGAGTAAACCTCATTACATGAGTTATATAACGTAATCGGTCTTGCCTTAGCGACATTCAAACTTTTGGTTTGGGTGTCGCTTTTTTTCTTTTGGCTGGTGCAGCGGGTGTATCGGATTCTCCTCCGGCAACCGCTTGAGCAGGCGTTTTTCGTGGCGCACGTTTCTTAGGCTTGGCCGTTGTTGTCCCAGGGTCAGCCGGAATAGGCTTCACGGCCTCAATACTTGCCTGCAAGGCAGCCATCAAATCCATCACATTGGCTTCAGGTTTGGCTGGAGCAATCTTGATTTCTTCGCCTGCCACTTTGTGCTGGATAAGATCCAGCAGTTTGCTGCGGTAGTCATCGGTGTATTTACCGGGTTCAAAAGGTGTGGACAATTGATCAATCAGCAGCTTTGCCATCGTGAGTTCCTTTTCATTCACGTTCTGCACTTCCGGCAAGTTGGGCACCTGGGAGACAGGACGAATCTCGTCCGGATAGAAAATCGTCTCCATGGAAAGGCAATCTTCCAGCACACGTATGGCAGCCAGACTGCTTTTCGAGCGAATGGAGATTTTGGCGATGCCAATTTTGCCGGTATCCCGCATCGCGTTCATCAAGAGCTGGTAGGCATTTCCACCAGCCTGATCGGGAGAAAGGTAATATGTTTTCTGAAAATATATTGGGTCAATCTCAGTCAAGTCGACAAAATCCAGGATGGTAATGGTTTTGCTGGTGGAATCATTTAACGCTTCCAATTCATCTTTCTCGAAGAGTACGAACTTTCCTTTTTCATATTCATAGCCTTTGGTAATCTCTTCCCACTTCACGTCCACTTCACAGGATGGACATTGACGAACATAAGCGAGCGGGCTGCCGCAGACTTTATGGATATAGCGCATCGAGATGTCTTTGTCTTCGGTAGCCGAGAACATTTTGACAGGGACATGCACAAGGCCAAAACTGATTGCGCCTTTCCAGACGGTATGCATAGGTCGGCTCCTTTCGAAAGGTTGTTCAAAAATTCCATCTTCTCGGTACTAAAACCGGACTTTTTGAACACGGATTTATATTCAATAGTATGGGCATCTGGCGCAAGGGATAATCGTCTTGTAGACGAACAATTCGTATGGTTCGGCAAGAGTCGGGGATGATAACAGAAACATGCTTGGATTTCGACAGGAAGATGAGCATGGGATAGGTAGTTATTCTCGCAGCACATATGCCGGGAGGTGCAATATTGAAAAACAGACGTGATGAGGAAGAAGCACACAAGCATGCATTTTCTCCGTATCCTCTTGCCAAAGCCGAAAGTGCTGAAGAATTCTATACACCTGCTACAGCTGTAAACTGGGAAGCGGTCACTTCGGAAGAATTGCCCCTTGATCGGGAGTCGTTCATGCTCGACATTGACCGGATGGTGAATGAAGGGTTAGGCGGGGGGCAGGTTACGGAAGATAACGGTTATATTGGTGATAGCACAACAGACACCATGATTAGGGAAGACCACGAAGATCCGGAAGGGGAGTATGAATAAGATGATGGATGCGAAGCGCGCCAAAGCGATCTATGATTCCAAAGATACCATTGCCGTTACGCTGGAGGGAGATCCAGTCTGGATCGAGAATGTGGATGAAGCCAATGGTATGGCAACCGTTCAGGTTGGCAGCAGACCGGGAAATACCCAGACGGTTCGTGTGGACCGCTTGGAGGAGTAGATACAAGTAGCATATAGTTATTGAGCATTCGAGAATGAATAAAAGCTGAAATATATGCATATCACGGCCGGTACCGAGAGGTGCCGGTTTTTTGGTTTTTACTAATAGGTGTCTGAAACTTCGAAGGAAGCGAGTTTTGAGACATGTCTAATCATGCATGTTATATTTCCGCTTGCCTCCTTGGATGTTGCGGGGGAAGAAAGGGACCGATATAATAAGGTTCAAAGTGAACTCAGGCGGCTGGACCGCCAAAGGTGGGGCGAATATTGAATCAGACGCACGAGCAGTGGGTGTATCAATCCCATGGCATTGCAGATACAGAAGCACTTGCTTCCGCACTCGCCAGACAGGCAAACGCCGGCATGGTGATTGCTTTGGATGGTGATTTGGGCGCGGGAAAAACGGCATTTTCACAGAAATTTGCCTGGCATTTGGGTGTACGTGATGTGGTAAGTAGTCCTACATTCACACTAATCAAGGAGTACGAAGGGCGTCTACCTTTGTATCACATGGATGTATATCGCATATCGCTGGAAGAAGCGGATGAGCTTGGACTTGATGAATATTTCTATGGAGCCGGAGTCAGTCTGGTGGAGTGGTCGAGTATCATTCCCGAATTGCTGCCGCAAGAGCATTTGCATGTGCAGATTGAAACAACGGGCCTGGAGGATCGAACGATTACACTGGATGGGTACGGCGAGACTTATGCAGCCATGTGCCGACAGTTCAGACAGAATGGAGTCAAATGATGATGGAAGATTTACAAAAAGAGCCGCGTCAGCGGTTTTTGGCGTTGGATACATCCACCGCAGTGATGGCAGCTGCGATGATGGAAGATCATGCGCTTCTGGAAGAGCGCAATGAACGGGCTGAGCGCAACCATTCGGTACACGTTGTACCGGTGATGGAACAGCTGCTGGCCGCCAGCAACACACAGCCTGGGCAACTTGACGGCATTGCCGTTGGCGTTGGCCCAGGCTCGTACACGGGCATCCGCATTGCGGTGACCGCGGCGAAGACACTGGCCTGGGCGTGGGACATCCCCGTAGCCGGGGTGTCCAGCCTTCAGGCCCTCGCCTGGGGCGGCTGGCACAGCGGCCTAGCCGCCAAGGCAGAAGCTGCGGCAGAGGAAGCCGCAGCAGGGGCTGGCGGAACGCCATCCGCGGACCAGGGCAGCACAGGTGCTGCCCCTGTCCACTGGATCGTTCCGCTTGTGGATGCACGGCGCGGTCAAGCGTGCACCGCGCTGTTTGCCTCCGCCGGGAGCGATGCGCCCCGGCGTTTGGCGCCTGATGCCATCCGCAAGATGGACGGATGGCTGGAAGCCCTCGCCGCCCGCATGGCGGAGGCGGCGCCGGAAGAGCGGCCCGCAGCCGTCTGGATCGTCGGCGAGACGGGCCCTCATGCTGCGGCAGCCGCGGAGCTACGCTGCCCCGCAGGAACGGCACTCCAGCTCGTACCTTATGAGCTGGAAGGCCGCTGGGTTGGGCGCCTTGGCGCCGCCGCGCTGCTTGCAGGTCAGCGTGATGACGTGCATGCACTGGTGCCGAACTACACCCAGTTGTCTGAAGCGGAAGCCAATCTACTGCGCAAAGGCTAAAAGAGGTTGTTCAAAAAGTCCGCTTTTGATTACGAAGGATACCTGGTGGCATCATCAGCATCGAATATGGAATTCAGCCGAAATAAGCGGGGGGGCTTACGAAGTATGTTTCCTTTGGAAACATTGTAGTTGCTCACGTAGTTTTCCTACGCTCCGCTACTCCATTTCTAGCCTCATCCCATCTTCTCGGTACTGAAAACCGGTCTTTTTGAACACGCACTAAAGGGGAGGGGAAGCAGATGGACAATGTGGCGAATAATAAGCAGGAAGCAACGCTTCAGTTCAGGTTCATGACACTCGCGGATATTCCCGATGTGATGGAGATTGAACATGAGGCCTTTACCCTGCCCTGGACGGAAGAAGCATTTCAAAATGAATTGACACACAATCATTTTGCTAAATATATGGTGATGGAATTGGAAGGAAAAGCCATTGGCTATGCAGGTATGTGGACCATCATGGATGAAGCCCATATTACCAATATTGCAGTCAGAGGCGCGTATCGTGGACGCAAGCTTGGTGAAAAGTTACTGGATGAATTAATGAGTACAGCGGCTTATCTCGGGATGGAACGAATGACGCTGGAGGTAAGAGTCTCTAACAGCATTGCTCAGCGTTTATATCAGAAAAAAGGGTTTGAATCGGCAGGTCTTCGTAAAGGGTATTACTCCGATAATGGGGAAGATGCGATGATTATGTGGGCGAACTTGCCGTCTGCAGGCCGGAGCGGCGAAGAGGAAGGAAGCGTACTGGATTCATGAACGAACTTAATGAAAAAATAAATTCTGCACCCTCCTACATTTTGGCGGTGGAGACAAGCTGTGATGAAACATCGGTAGCTGTTGTTAAGGATGGGAGAGAAGTGCTGTCCAATCTGATCTCAAGTCAGATCGAGACGCATAAGGCATTTGGCGGAGTGGTACCTGAAGTGGCTTCACGCAAACACGTTGAAGTCATTACGTTGATGCTGGAACAAGCGATCGAACAGTCCGGCATTCGTCCACGTGATCTAAGTGCAATCGCCGTAACACAGGGGCCTGGGCTTGTCGGAGCACTGCTGGTGGGTATCGTTGCGGCCAAAACGATGGCGATGGCACTGGGCAAACCACTCATTGGCACACATCATATTGCGGGGCATATCTATGCCAACCGACTTACTCATGAACTGCAATATCCAGCGATGGCACTGGTCGTATCCGGTGGACATACAGAACTCGTGCATATGGAATCCGAGGGCAAGTTCAAACTGATTGGTCGTACACGTGATGATGCCGTAGGCGAAGCGTATGACAAAGTAGCACGTGCATTGGGTTGTCCTTATCCGGGTGGCCCGCATGTGGACCGGATGGCGTCTGAAGCGGAGGATGTAGTGCCATTACCACGGGTATGGCTGGAAGCGGGTTCGTACGATTTCAGTCTCAGTGGTCTGAAGTCTGCTGTACTGAATGTGCTCAATCAGGCCAAAATGCGAGGAGAAACCTTGGAGCCGTCTGCGGTTGCACGTGGTTTCCAGGAAGCTGTTGTTGAAGTGTTGGTGGAAAAAGCCGTTAGAGCAGTTCGTGAATATGGTTCACGACAATTACTGTTGTGTGGTGGTGTTGCAGCTAACCGGGGGTTACGCTCGGCATTACAGGAGCGATGCACGAAGGAAGGGCTTGAACTGTTAATTCCGCCAATGGAATATTGTACGGATAACGCGGCTATGATCGGAGCGGCTGCATATCTGAAATGGCAGCGGGGAGAAATTGCTGAATTTGATGCGAAGGCAGATCCGGGGCTTTCCCTGGAGGCATGGTCCGTTCAGTCCTTATAGAGGTTGTTCAAAAAGCCCGCTTTTGATTACGAATGATGCCTAGCGGCATCATCAGCATCGAAGATGGAATTCAGCCGAAATAAGGGGGAGGCTTACGAAGTATGTTTCCTTCGGAAACATTGTAGTTGCTCACGTAGTTTTGACTACGCTCCGCTACTCCATTTCTAGCTTCATCCCATCTTCTCGGTACTGAAAACCGATCTTTTTGAACACGCACTTATAGTTTATATAAACAGGCTGTTTGAGATTAAGAGTTGACAGCCTGCATGTGAAGAATGTATATTAGTTACAAATTTAAACAGGAAGTTATTTTCCTGAACTGATAAACGCGATGAACAGGAATAGTAAGGTCAATCCCGGTCTTAGAGAGCTGCGGTATGGTGCAACGCAGTCGAAGGAAACCTGAAACTCACCTGGAAGCGGAACGATGGAACACGGTGACTCCCTGGGAGAATCCGAAGGCCAATCATGGCCCAAAGTACATGGTTACGGGTTGCCTCCGTGAATGGGCCGTTGTCGGTAGGACCGTTATTAGAAGGATCAACTGACAATAACTGAGGGGGCTTTCAGGCTGCTTCAAGTGATCCGGATATGCGAAAGCATTCATGGGTTGTCTTGAATGAACAGGAAGGAAGTCAACAAGAGTGGTACCGCGAAGGTGAACAGCCTGTCGTCTCTTGCATTATTGCATGAGGTGGCAGGCTTTTTTTGATTTTCAAAATAAAGATGAATGAAGTTAGGTCATATTATAAATGTGATGAACGGGAGCAGTAGAACGATAAAGCGCTCAGAGAGCTGCGGGGTGGTGCGACGCAGTGGCTGGAATCATTCGAATCTCGCCCGGGAACGGAGTTGTGGAAGCGTGGGGACGATATCAATCGTCCAGTTGTCCTGATGGACAACAACATGTGTTACACAGCAACGGTTAACCCCCGTTATAGGGTGTTTCTCCGAATTCCATTGGTGTCGTGCGTGTACGCACATCCAGCGGATCGGAGACGACGAGGTGGATGGAGTCCGGCGCAAGCCTGGCCCATCAAGCGAGAGTGGTACCGCGGAGGGGATAATAACCCGCCGTCTCTTATATGAGATGGCGGGTTATTTGTGTTTGCTGCCGGCAGCAGGGTGGGCATGGGAAGAACTATATGGGGATTGAAAAGTCAGAGGATCAGGGTGTAAGTCGACGTACACTCTGTCATGAGGGTAAGCGGGATATACAACGAACGAGTAATGAACATTGAACAACAAGTATAGGCACTAAACATTCATCAGGCTTTAATGATCACTCAGGACTAAGCTACAAACAACATACGCATTTACAAACAAAATATATAACAACTCGGCGATTAGCGGGTGTTCTTGTGGCACGTGGATCGTAACGAAACTATTTATAAAAATTTGATGGAGGTTGATGGATATGACAACAACTAATAACAAACGCATGATTGAAATTTTTGATACAACGCTGCGTGATGGAGAACAGGCACCAGGGGCAAGTCTGCAACCCGAGCAAAAGATTGAACTGGCACACCAACTGGCTTCTCTGGGTATCGACGTCATTGAGCCTGGATTCCCGATCTCCAGTCCAGGTGAGTTCGCGGCGGTTCAGGCGATTTCGAGACAGTTGCAGAACGTGGAGATCTGTGGATTCGCACGTGCGGTCAAAGGTGATATCGATGCAGCAGTTCAAGCAACAGCGGATGCAGCACGGCGCCGAATTCACCTGTTTATCTCCTCCTCGGATATTCATATTGAGCATCAACTGCGCCGTCCGCGCAGTGAAGTGGTGGCTACCGCTCGTGAGATGGTATCTTATGCACGCCAGTTCACGGACATCGTAGAGTTCACAGCCATGGACGCTGCCCGTACCAAGATGGACGATTTGATTGAAATGGTTGAAGTCGCCATTGAAGCTGGAGCGAGCATTATCAATCTGCCGGATACGGTCGGTTATGCCCTGCCACATGAGTATGGCGAGATGTTCCGCCGGGTGCGTGAGGGTGCAAGAGGCGGCGATCAGGTTCGTTATAGTGCTCACTGTCACAATGATCTGGGCCTGGCCGTAGCCAATAGTTTGGCTGCGATTGCCAATGGGGCTACCCAGATTGAAGTGACCATCAATGGTATCGGAGAACGGACGGGGAACTGTGCACTGGAAGAGCTGATTATGGCGCTGGAGACTCGGGGAGACGCAATTGGTGCAACGACGAACATTAAGCTGAATCAGCTGTATGAGACTTCACGTCAGATCAGCCGTGCGATGCACTTCCCGATTGCGTACAACAAGCCAGTGGTAGGACGTAATGCATTCCAGCATGAATCCGGCATCCATCAGGATGGTCTGCTGAAGAATCGGAGCACCTATGAGATTATGGACCCGGAAGCGCTGGGTATCCCACGCAGCATGATTATTCTGGGCAAACACTCCGGTCGTCACGCTCTGAAGGACCGGGTTCGCAAATATGGTTTTGAGCCGGATGAGCAACAGATGGAGCAATTGTATGAGGTATTTAAAGAAACCGCAGACCAGCAAAAAGTGGTCAGTGACGACCAGTTATTACAGATGGTTAGCCAGACCATGAATATTCCTGCACAGGACTATGAACTGGTTGAATTACAGGTGACGGCGGGCAGTATGACGGATCGAATGGCCGCCGTTCGCATTCGCACAAGCGCTGGAGAACATTCTTACTCTGCTGTTGGCGGTGGACCCGTGGATGCAACCATCCGTGCGATTGGTCAAAGTATTTCCGATGATATTGCATTTGTAGATATGGAGATGCATGCCTTGAGTGGTGGAGAGGGTGCAAGTGCAGAAGCTGTAGTTACCGTGGAGCGTGCAGGACGTGAGTTCCGGGGAACAGCAACACATAATGATATCGTCATGGCTGCCGGTTTGGCTTATGTAGCGGCTTGTAATGCTGCTGGGCTTAAGGCGGAGTCTTCCGAACAGCATGAACAAGAAGCACATGCGTAAAACATCTTTGCCAGATCGCATCTACAGCGGCAATAGTAGCAATTGCGATTTGATGTAAATATGCATGGCATATAGTAAATAAATGACGGGCAGGCCTTGAATGACAAAGGTCTGCTTTTGTCTTATTATGGAGGAACATTGAGGAGTGGAAGGATGCATTTGTCAAGGTGTGACTATAGTTATCCACATATCCAGTGAAAATTGTGGGTAACTAGGATAAAGCCAAACCAGTATAGTTTTCGAAAGGAAAAGGGTTTAGGGGATAGAATGACTCTTTACTATCCACAAAGTTGTGGATAAAGTGGATAACTTGGTGGATAAATATGGTTTTTGTGTGTAAAAGGCTATTCTACCGCTGTATAATTAAGCTTATTAATGTGCTTGCTATCTTGCTTTCTTGTGGATAAGTGTGAGGGGCAGATGGATAAAAATATTTCTCTTCATTCGAGTAAATTTGACAAAAGTCAAAACAGCTCCCTAACCTCCGTATGTTAGAGTTCAATCTCAAGGAACATAAAGAACATAAGGTGCATAGCTTTAATACTCATCCTCAACAAACAAAAGCTGATCCCAATAAGGAATCAGCCGGTGGTACAACTATACTTGCATAGAGCCGATCAAGCCATGATCTGAGTCTGTACTATTCGTACTATTCCATAGCTAGTTCTTCCCAGTCCTCGTATGCCTTGGTGAGTTCTGCTTTGTGTTCCTCCGATTGTTGCTGGAGTTCTTGCAGCTTCATATAATCCTGATAGATTTCAGGCAGAGCCATCTGTGTCTCAAGTTCGGTAATCTTCGTTTCCAACTCCGCAATCTGTTGTTCCAGAGCTTCCTGCTTGCGTTGCCGGTTACGCTCTTCACGCTTCGCCTGTTTTTCCGCTTCGAATGAAGCCGCTCCGGATTTTTCGGTTGTGGCTGTGTTCAGATCGGATTTGGACGAGTTCTTGGATGAAGCCTGACGTGCCTCAGCAGCTTCACGTGCGATGTCCTCAAGCTCCTGTTTTTTCTCCACATAATCATCATAATTTCCGAGATAGTGTTCCGTTCCACCTGGATGAAGCTCGACAATGCGTTCAGCCATTTTGTTGAGGAAGTACCGGTCATGGGAGATGAATAGCAGGGTGCCTTCATAATCCATTAATGCCGCTTCCAGCACTTCTTTGGCAAACAGGTCGAGATGGTTCGTAGGCTCATCCAGAATGAGCATGTTGGCTTCCTTCAGCATCAGCTTGGAGAGAGAGACACGTGCTTTCTCACCGCCGCTGAGGGAGGAAATTTTCTTGAGCACATCGTCACCGCTGAACAAAAAGTTCCCCAGTACGGTCCGAATGCGTGCTTCTTCCATCCCGGGATAGGCACTCCACAGTTCTTCCAGAACCGTGTTGGACGGATTGAGCCCAGTCTGTTCCTGATCATAATAGCCGATCTGCACTTTTGTTCCCCATTGGATCTCCCCGGTCACCGGACGTAAACTTCCAGTGAGGCACTTCAGCATGGTGGATTTACCTATACCGTTTGGACCAATCAGAGCAACCGTTTCCCCACGCCGCAGATCGAAGGATACGTTGCGGAACAATGGAGAAGCCTCGTCATAAGCGACGGACAGCTGATCCACTCGAAGCACTTCCTTGCCTGACATCACGGCAGTTTCGAAGGAAAAATGGGCTTTTTTCAGATCTCCCATCGGTTTATCAAGCCGCTCCATTTTGTCGAGGGCTTTGCGCCGGCTTTGCGCCCGTTTGGTCGTCGAAGCACGTACAATGTTTTTCTGGACAAAATCTTCCATCTTGGAGATTTCACCCTGTTGTTTCTCATATTGCTTCATCTGAGTTTCATACTCGGCAGCTTTGAGCTCCATATAACGACTGTAATTTCCCGTATATTTTTTGGAGCGGTGACGTTCGATCTCAACGATGGTTGTTACGAGTCGATCAAGGAAGTACCGGTCATGGGATACCACGAGCAGTGCGCCTGAATAACCTCTCAGATAATCTTCCAACCATGTAAGGGTGGCGATGTCGAGATAGTTGGTAGGCTCGTCCAGCATGAGCAGATCAGGTGCCTGAAGCAAAATACGAGCAAGGGCAAGGCGTGTCTTCTGCCCGCCGCTCAGAGTTGCAATGGGGGTGTCTGGCGAAAATTCGCCGAATCCCATCCCGTGCAGTACGCTGCGAATGCGGGTTTCCATCTCATAACCGCCATGGTCCTTGAACCAATCGGAGCGTTTCGCATAACGTTCCAGCAGGTCAGCATACTTTTTCTCATCTTCCATCTGGGCAGGGTCGGCAATATCGCGTTCCATCTGACGCAAATCAGCTTCAGCTTGTGTCAGGTGAGCGAAGACGTTCATCATTTCTTCCCAGATGCTGCGATCGGATTGCAGCCCGCTGTTCTGAGCGAGGTAACCGAGCGTTGTTTCTTTGGACTTGAAAATCTGTCCTCCATCATAGGACATTTCACCGGCTACAATTTTGAGCAAAGTGGATTTCCCTGCACCGTTTACGCCAACGAGGCCGATGCGCTCGCGTTCTAATATTTGTAAGTTCACGCCGTCCAGGATTGGATCGACACCAAAACGTTTGATAATTCCGGATACTTGCAGCAGCATAAAATTAAGTTCCTCCATAGGTCCAGTTCTTGATATGACAACTATATCCCAGTTTACATGAAATACAGAGCAATTGCACCGATTGGGAACGCATGGGGTATGTAGTCTTTTTGATCAATCAATGATAAACTGAAAGAAGGCATGTTAATACATGAGGATTTTGCAGAAAATGAATCATTTTAACCCTTTCAACAAGATGACAACTGGTCATAACATATAAATTTTTTTAATGAGAGCTTTTTTCTACCTTCCCTATCAACAGGAGGTTATTCAAGGATATGCAGGATCATGCGGAACTGAAAAGTCAGCTTCGATCCAGACTGAGACAGAGCCGTGATCTGATGGATGCAAGCATGCATCAGCAGGCGATGACTAAGATTAACGCTGGAGTGAAGCGGGAGCTGGAGCGCCTTAGACAGGCCAAGAGCAAGGTTGTGAACAAACCACTCGTCATATTCAGTTATTTGTCCTATGGAAGCGAAGCATCCACAGCTTTTCTGTTTCAAGAGGGCTGGAATCATGGAGATGTGATGTTTGCACCAAAAGTCTTGGCGAATCCACCTCGAATGGAGTTACGGCGGGTGGCCGGAGAACAAGATCTGGAGCCAGGCATATGGGGGATACCGGAACCCAAGGATTCCTGTGAAGTCCTGACGCCTGATGATTGGCCGGATATCGATCTCATATTGGTACCGGGACTTGGTTATGATCTCCATGGCGGGCGTATTGGTTATGGTGGCGGTTATTATGATCGTTTTGCCGAGACGCTTGCAGCAACATGTGTGATGACGGGCAAGAAACCGTTGATGGCTGCGATGGTATTGCCGGGTCAGTTACAAGAGGATATCCCGATGGACCTGCTCGATCTGCGGATTGATCTGTTGATAACAACCGAAGGTATATTACATATCGAATAAAGGGTTGTGATGTGATTGAGTTCAGAAGTGAACAACGGCCAGGCTTCGGGTGGAAAACTGACCCATTTTAATGAACAGGGGCGGGCCCGGATGGTTGATATTTCAGGTAAGGAAATTACCGTACGTACGGCTGTGGCCGTAACGAAAGTGACGATGAATCCAGATACACTGGAAGCGATTCGGGAGGGCCGAATCGGCAAAGGTGATGTTCTGGCTGTGGCTCAGATTGCCGGGATTCAAGGCGCGAAGAAAACGTCGGATTGGATTCCGATGTGCCATCCGCTGGCACTGACGGGTGTGGATATTCGTTTTCATGATAATGGAGTGGATGAATTACACATTGAAGTTACTGTCAAAACCGAAGGCAAAACGGGTGTTGAGATGGAGGCGCTCACGGCTGCCTCAGCTGCAGCACTGACGGTCTATGACATGTGCAAGGCCATGCAAAAAGATATGATTATCGGTCCAACCATGTTGAATTCCAAGAGTGGTGGCAAAAACGGTGATTACAGCCGATAGGCAATATTTATTTTCATAGAGGAGAAGGGTGATCTTTATGGTGTGGAGAACAGCAATCCTGACAGCCAGTGACAAAGGAGCCCGCGGGGAACGTGAGGATACGAGTGCACAAGTCATTCGGGAGCTGGTGGAAGAAGAGCTGGGTGGTCAAATCGTGGAGTACCGTATCGTTCCGGATGAACCCGATGAGATTATTGCGGCTTTGATTGAGATGACGGATTATTTTCACGCCGATCTGGTACTGACTACCGGTGGAACGGAGCTGGCCATTCGTGATATTACTCCGGAAGCGACCCGGCGCGTAATTGAGCGGGAAGTTCCCGGGATGGCAGAGGCCATGCGGTACAGTGTAATGAGCAAAAACCGTTCTGCAATGCTGTTCCGTGGGGTATGTGGCATTCGTGGACGTACGCTGATTGTTAATCTGCCAGGTACACCAAAGGGTGTGCACGAACATCTGGCTGCCATTATGGATCAGCTTCCGGAAGCGCTGCTGATGGTTACGGGTCAGTTCAAGCAATAATCGAGCATGGACTCTGGGGCAAGATATCCGATTAGCCATGACTGTTGTTAGATTGTTCTAGTGACATCTCTTATTTGTGAATTTTGCGGGTTATGTAAGTGGTTACATCTATGGTATGATGGGCTTAAATTAAGAACGCAGCAGAGACATCTATGAACATCTGGCCGAGTATGCGCATCTTCGAAGCTTGAGACGAGGAGGATTATCAATGTTAAGTTCCATTGGACCAACGGGTTTTATTTTGCTGGCCGTGATTGCATTGTTGTTGTTTGGACCCAACAAACTTCCGGAACTGGGACGTGCAGTTGGGCGTACCTTCCGTGAATTTAAAGAAGGCGCTCGCGAGATTATCTCTGAGGATGACTCGTCCAATCGCAAAGAGCAGGAGAAGGCGAAACCGCTGGCAGCTGAGAGCACACCTGCAGACAAGCCTGCTGATAAACGCCTGCCGGAATAATCTTGACGGCAATGAAAGAGAAATCCCTTCCTGCCGGAAGGGTTTTGTATTTTAAGCTGGCAATAATGGGGGGCAGGCATGACGCAGCAAATGGAAGAAATGTCGATTACGGAACATCTGAGTGAGCTGCGGAAGCGGCTGATCTACGTATTAAGTATTTTTGTGCTGGGACTGATTGCAGGATTTTTTGTGGCGGACCCGGTATACCAATATCTGACCAAGGCAGAGTCGGCAAAAGGTTTTGTATTGCATGCCTTCTCGTTTTGGGACGGGATTGGCATCTACATGAAGATTGCAGGGCTGTTTTCACTTATAATTACACTTCCATTTACGGTGTATCAGATCTGGAAGTTTGTTAGTCCAGGGCTAAAGCCGCGCGAACGAAAAGCGACGCTGAAGTATGTGCCCTATGTGTTTCTCTTATTTCTGACAGGAATGGCTTTCTCGTATTATGTTATTTTTCCAATGGCACTTGCCTTCACAACAGCGATAACGGAGAAGATGGGGCTTGTGGAGACCTACGGGATGAAGCAGTATTTCAGCTTCCTGTTTGGCATTGTGCTGCCTGTGTCCCTGTTATTTGAACTTCCTTTACTTATTATGTTTCTGACAGGACTGCGGATTCTGAATCCAATTCGCCTTCGCAAGATGCGCAGAGTTGCTTATTTTGTTCTGATCTTCATTGCAGTGGTTATTACACCTCCAGACTTTATATCTGATCTGCTGGTGATGATTCCTTTGCTCCTGTTATATGAGATCAGTGTGTTATTATCCGCAATCGTATATCGCAAGCAGCTTGCAGCCGATGAAGAGATCGAATCCCGTTACGTTCGTGCCGAGGATAAGAAACATGTGGGCTAGAACATAAGTTGATATGAAAATGGAACAGAGGATATCTCATTCATTGCTGGTGTATGACTGGTATGTGTGTGGATGAGGATGATTTGTAATGTGCCCGGAAAAGACGGTCTGTTCTTATCCGGGCTATTGTTGTAGATTGTTCCCCTGTAAGCAAGGACAAGCAGGCATATTATGTTCAACAATGGATACAATGGGGAAGGGACTGTCTGTTAACGTTGCAGAAGGGTTAAACAATTTCGTAGAATAAGATTAGTGAATTGCAACATAGAACCAGGCACAGCGGGTGTAATTTGGCTATGTTTGTGTAAATTCAACGTAAATTCTCGCAGGAATTCGTCAAAAGGACTTGAAATCATGCTTCAAGTTGAGTATCATAAAGTTGGTTGTTAGCACTGAACACTGTCGAGTGCTAATACATATGGCTACAACCTACAATGTAACGTTATATAATTTCAAAAGGAGGCTATTTTTCATGATCAGACCTTTAGGTGAACGCGTATTGGTAGAACCACTGGAGCAAGAACAAACAACTTCTTTCGGGATCGTACTCCCGGACTCCGCCAAAGAAAAACCGCAAGAGGGTAGAATCATTGCAGTTGGTGCTGGAGTATTGAAAGACGGCGTACGTGTAGCTCTGGAAGTGAAAGAAGGAGATCGCGTTATTTTCTCCAAATATGCCGGTACAGAAATCAAATTCGAAGGTAAAGAATATTTGATTATGAAAGAGAGCGATATTCACGCGATTCTCGACTAATTCAAATTTAATCGGATAACCGAACCATATAGCACGACATAGCACGACCATTTTCCAACAAAAACTAGGGAGGTTTTCTTAACATGGCTAAAGACATTAAATTCAGTGAAGACGCTCGTCGCTCCATGCTTCGTGGTGTGGACGCATTGGCTAATGCAGTAAAAGTAACACTCGGTCCTAAAGGTCGTAACGTGGTTCTGGAGAAAAAATTCGGAAGCCCGCTCATCACTAACGATGGTGTAACCATTGCTAAAGAAATCGAACTGGAAGATGCATTCGAGAACATGGGTGCACAACTGGTTAAAGAAGTAGCAACAAAAACCAACGATGTTGCCGGTGACGGTACTACAACAGCAACTGTATTGGCGCAAGCGCTGATCACAGAAGGTCTGAAAAACGTAACTGCAGGCGCTAGCCCAATCGGTATCCGTAAAGGGATCGACAAAGCGGTTAAAGCTGCGGTTGCTGAATTGCAATCCATCTCCAAACCAATCGATTCCAAACAATCCATCGCACAAGTTGCAGCAATCTCTGCAGCTGACGAAGAAGTAGGCGAACTGATCGCTGAAGCTATGGAAAAAGTAGGTAAAGATGGCGTAATCACAGTAGAAGAATCCAAAGGATTCGCTACAGAGCTTGAAGTGGTTGAAGGTATGCAATTCGACCGTGGATACATCTCTCCTTACATGATCACTGATACGGACAAAATGGAAGCTGTTTTGGACAATCCGTACATCTTGATCACAGACAAAAAAATCTCCAGCACGCAAGATATCTTGCCATTGCTTGAGAAAATCGTTCAACAAGGCAAACCGCTGGTATTGATCGCTGAAGATATCGAAGGCGAAGCACTGGCTATGCTGGTTGTGAACAAATTGCGTGGTACATTCAATGCTGTAGCTGTTAAAGCTCCAGGATTTGGTGACCGTCGTAAAGCAATGCTGCAAGACATCGCTGCCCTCACTGGTGGCCAATTGATCACGGAAGAACTGGGACTGGACCTGAAATCCGCTGTTGTGGAACAACTGGGTACAGCTCGTCAAATCCGTGTAACAAAAGAAAACACAATCATCGTTGACGGTGCTGGTAACAAATCCGATATCGATGCACGTGTTAGCCAAATCCGTACACAACTGGAAGAAACAACTTCCGAGTTCGACAAAGAGAAACTGCAAGAGCGTCTGGCTAAATTGTCCGGCGGTGTAGCAGTAATCAAAGTTGGTGCGGCTACTGAAACAGAATTGAAAGAACGCAAACTTCGCATCGAAGATGCCCTGAACGCAACTCGCGCTGCGGTTGAAGAAGGTATCGTATCCGGTGGTGGTACAGCGCTCATGAACGTATATAGCGCGGTTGCGGCTGTAGCTCTGTCCGGTGACGAGCAAACAGGCGTAAACATCGTCCTGCGTGCTTTGGAAGCACCAATCCGCACAATCGCAGCTAACGCTGGCGAAGAAGGTTCAGTAATCGTGGAACGTCTGAAAAAAGAACAAACAGGCATCGGCTTCAACGCTGCAACTGGCGAGTGGGTTAACATGATCGAAGCTGGTATCGTTGACCCTGCGAAAGTAACTCGTTATGCATTGCAAAACGCGGCTTCCGTAGCAGCAATGTTCTTGACTACTGAAGCAGTTATCGCTGACAAACCAGAACCTGCAGGTGCTGGTGGCGGAATGCCTGACATGGGCGGTATGGGTGGAATGGGCGGCATGATGTAATAAAGGTGTAAAAACCTTTAAAGCATCATGTGCCTGGCGGAGTGGATTCTAGTTACGATGTGACGAGAATTGGTGAAGCAGTCACTGATACAAATTATAAATAATACAAAAACCACTTCTTGGAAATTATTAGGGAGTGGTTTTTGTGTTGTTGAGTATTTGCATAATCAAAATTAGTATCAAGAGATATGGAGGGCATATATCATGAAACATATTAGAAAAATGATATTAGCAGTTTTGGTTTCTATTGCTGTTATTATCTTAATTTATAATTTCACTTCTAATTCTGAAGGGAGATTAGCAACTGAACCTAGAAGTACTCCATCAACTCCATTAACAGTAATTAATAATGAGGATTTCGCAGGTACTACAAATACGCATCGGTTTAATATTCCGGCAGGATTTAGTTATGTGAAAGTGAGTTTTAAAAACAGGGGTTCGAAACGCTTCACATTTACGATCAATAAAAGATCTACTAGTGGAACCGAGATAACGTCTGGCAGTGTCCCGGCAGATGGAAAAGAGCATACATATTATAGTGACAAAGCGTTGTCGACGGGTTGGTATTATGTGAGTACCTCTTCTGCTCAAGGGATGTCTGGCACATTAGATGTTTCTCTGGGAACTGATGCTTATAAATGATTTGGGAATCGCTCTAAATGTAGATTTGGAGCCCTGAGATTGAAACCTTGTTTCTATGATTTCGTATGTACAGGGATACATAGAAGGTTTATTAGGAACTATTTGAGGAGGAAATGATTTTGAAAAAGGGTACGAAGTGGACATTATGGATTCTGGGCTTGATGCTCGCTGCAATATTTATCAACTTTTTTATGAATTTATATAGCTTTGCTTATGCACTGATTACGGTGCTGTTACTTGCCTTTATGGGCTGGGGATTCTTAGCGAAGTTAAAGAACGATGTCCGTCAGCATGAAGACTATCATAGAAGAGAGCACGAATCTGCGAGCGATGACATCGATAGATATACAAGATAGGTAACACATACATGATTTTTCACACGTAACCTAGCTTAGCTCTGATCTGATAATCTAGCCAATTGGTTTATCAGCCGTTTTTCGAGATTGATTTTTCAATTTATGGTTATTTTATTATATTGGAGGGATTTTATGAAATTATTTAAATTGCCATTGATTCTTTGTACTATATTAATTTTATCTATTGTCTCAGCTTGTAGTGCGGATGATAGGCTACACGGAAAGAGCGATAACTGGGATGTGTCTCTTCAGAGATCAACAGGGAACTATAGTATTACTTATATAGGTGATGAAAAGCGTATAAAGGATTTTGTGTTTGACCTTACCGGCAGTAATATAGACCAACAGGGAAAAGCGCTTGAGGAACAAGGGGTACCGTTCAGTATGTCGGGAACGGTTACTGAGGCGGAGAAAACGAAAGACCCGATTACCTTTAAAATGAGTTGGAACAATCAAAGCGAGACTGTAACTTTTGAGTAACTCTCGCATGGTGGAGGCGTTCATCATTGGTTTGGTGGCAAACACTGAATCATTCCTATAGTACATACCACACGTTAGGCCGTTCCTTCATGGAGCGGCCTTTTTACCTTTTTGCACAATCGCATCTTATTTCGCAACAGTTATTTCAAAAGTAGAGTGTTCATGATCTTGTACGCTGAAGCGATATTCCAATCCGTTGCGAACTGTCGCCCCATCAAAATCAGACTGATTCACGTCGCGATCCAATAGACGCATATCCTGAATGACATCTTGTGCATCGTTATACGAGTACTGACTATTGGTTGTGAGAATGAGTGTGGCGATAGCAGTCATATAAATTCCACCTGTTGGTTTACGCGTATCGCCAGTTGCGTATAACCTGAATTCCTGAATGCTCTTATCTGCATTCACTGCACCAACCAAACGCAACTCGTCATTGAATACATACTCGAAAGTACCAGTGCCCTGCTCGGAAGAGTCTTTCATATCCAAGCGGGTAATACTCAAACCATTCAGTCGGTATTTGCCCACGGCGCCATTAAACTTGTTTTGGAATTCATCGGTAGTCATGTGGAGGCCCGAAAGTTTAATCTGGGTTGAAGTTGCTGGATTTTTTTCTGTTGTAGCGTCACTTGATTCGTGTTCCAACGCCTGATCTATTTCAGACTGAGTAGAGTTCGAAGATAAATTCAGCATCCCATATAAACCTATTGAAGCAATCGCAAAACAGGAAGTCGTTAGAAAAATAAATCTGATCGGTAACCTATTACCTTTGCGAATAGATAAGATCATCAGAATAAGAAATCCCAAAAATGCGATAAATCCAAGAATGAAGAGGGTGATAAACAGATATTGCAAATTCTCACCTCGTAATAGAGTAATAGCTAATAAAGATCTTTTCTTGCACCTCATTCATTATAATGTTCCCATGGAAAACTTCAAACACTCACTACTCACTGCCCCAACAAAAAAAAGCACTGCCGGCATGCTGCCAGCAGTACTTGCTTGATGTTATACAGGTCTTACCGTAAAGGTGAAGTGATACGCTCGGTTGGCTGGCAAGGTGTATTCAGCATGGGTACGTGCGCCCCAGCTATCGTCTCCGCCGACACCCATTTGCTTGTAATTGATGCGAGCGACAGTCTGTGTACTCTGAGGTAATTTGTAAACATGGTCGTTTGCTTCCAGTTCCTCCGGTGTCCACGGCAACGCATTGATTTCAAATGGTATGTTGGCTTCAACATGAAGGCCACTTTGACCATCCGCTGACGTAATTTCGGCAAAGCGTACATCCGTTTTGTTACCACACTCTTGTGGTTTCAGATATGGAACAAATTGATCTCGAACCGCACCTGTGTAATAGCCAAGACGTGCACTGGTTAGACGGTCTGCGTAGTTGTCATGCGGACCTCTGCCGTACCAGGATATCGTATCCAGGCTGCTATTCAGTTGCAGCAGCATACCAAATTCCGGTAGATCGGGTAGGCCCTCGCCTGGAATAAGAGTTTGGCTGATTTCGAGCACGCCATCCGGACTAATTCGGTACGTAATAGACAGCGTACATCCCGGATGTTGATCCCACGTATAATCGCTCGTCACTAGAATGCCTTGCTCGTCTGCATGGTGTTCAAAGCGAATTAATCTGCTGGTAGCGTGAGCATCTCTCCAGAAGGCAGAACGCTCATTCAGGCGGTTCCCCATATCATTGTCTGTCATGGCTCTCCAGAAATTCGGGCGGACAGGTGCCAGCAATTGCTCCTGATTATTGATCTGATAAGACGTCAACGCGCCAGTAGTCGGGTTAAAGCTCAACGTGACTTGACCTATAGCTACTTTCAATTCATCTTGCAGATCCTGTACCTGTGGCGAATTGTCTTGTCCTTGGTGTACCAGTTGGATTGGACGCAATCGCGGAGATACCACGAACTGATCCCAGCCGATTTCATGACCTGTTCCTGCCCATTTGGTTGCAACTTTGGTTACCAGAGATACAGTCAATACCGCTTCTTTGAACAGATCGGATGATGGTGTGTAAGGGATACGGACTTCAGTCGATTCGCCAGGAGGTACCGCGATGTCCAACGTGCCGTTCTCTACAGACACGCCATTATGTGCTAGTGTCCATACCAGTGAGTATTCGCTCAGATCCGTGAACAGGAACTGGTTTCGAATGCGCAGCAAGCCTTCTTTGACGTCAATGGCTTCCATACGAACGTTCTGATAACATTTCTTCACTTCTTCCAGCTTCGGTGTAACTGTCTTGTCGGCCAGAATCAGTCCGTTTCCGCAGAAATTGCCATCATGAGGAGATTCACCGAAATCGCCGCCATAAGCAAAATATTCTACACCGTCTGCCGTAGTGGTACGAATGGACTGATCGACCCAGTCCCAGATGAATGCACCCTGCAACACATCATATTTATCGAACAAATCCCAATACAGATGCAGACCTCCACAAGAGTTACCCATGGCATGGCTGTATTCGCAGATAATATAAGGTTTCTTCGGACCCTTCATGCGCGCGTATTGCTCCACATCTTGTGGGCTGATATACATTGTGGATTCAATATCACTTGCCGAATCAGAAGGGCGATAATGGAAAGTCCCTTCATAATGAACGAGACGGGTCGGATCGACTTGTTTCAGATAATCGTACATGGCGATGAAGTTATCGCCGCCGAAGGATTCATTACCCAGAGACCAGATAATAACGGACGGATGGTTTTTGTCCCGTTGGAACATCGAGTTACAGCGATCTATTACGTTACTACGCCATTCCGGCTTACTTGCGGGAATATTGTTTTCATTCATTTCCTTTTGCCCATAATCCCAGGTACCGTGAGTCTCCAGATTCGTTTCGTCAATGACATAGAGGCCATATTCATCACACAGTTCGTACCAGAGTGACTGATTCGGATAATGGGATGTACGCACAGCGTTAACGTTATAGGATTTCATCAACTCGATGTCACGGATCATGTCTTCCCGACCAATGGCTCGACCCTTATCCGGGGAAAATTCATGACGATTGACGCCCTTGAACACAATGCGTTTGCCGTTGATTTGCATCAGGCCATCCTTCAGTTCAAACTTGCGGAATCCGATCCGGCTGCGAACAGCCTCCAGTATTTCGCCCGATTCATTCTGAATGGACAGCACAAGTGTATATAGATGGGGGGTCTCGGCGCTCCATAGAAGCGGATTGATAACCTCTGCTGACAACTGGAATGAAAGTTCATCCTCGCCCTGGAAAGTGACCGCCGCAGTAAGTGGTTGCTTCAGTACAGTCTGCTGTTGTGCATCATAGAGCTGTGCCTGAACGGACAATCCGGCAGTCGTCTGCACCGCATTATGATTGAATAATTTCACATCCAACAGCAGCTCCGCATCCTGATAGGCATCATCCAGTTCAGTGCGAACAAAGAAATCGGCGATCTGAACCGGGGAAGGTGAATGCAGGTATACACCACGGAATATGCCGCTTAGCCGCCAGAAATCCTGATTTTCCAGCCAGCTCGCATCACACCAGCGATATACCTCCACAGCCAGCTTGTTTTCACCTTCCGTCAGATATGAGGTGATATCAAATT
The DNA here is from genome assembly GCF_038002525.1 of Paenibacillus sp. FSL K6-4396. Lineage (NCBI taxonomy): Bacteria > Bacillati > Bacillota > Bacilli > Caryophanales > Paenibacillaceae > Paenibacillus > Paenibacillus sp. FSL K6-4396. The sequence goes on from NZ_JBBOCR010000001.1 coordinate 1,517,075, forward strand.
CTGCGGGTGTAAACGTGTCTTCGCTATAACCGACGAGTTCCCCGTTGACCCATACATAGAAGGCAGATTCAACGCCCTCAAAGTGCAGCAGGACAGGCCGGTCTTTCCAGTCCGCAGGAACAGTAAACGTGCGGATGTACGAACCCACCGGATTATAAGTTGTTGGTGCAAAGGGTGGCTTCAATTCAGGCTCGCGCTCGACCCACGGATACGTCATATTCGTATATTGAGGATAATCGTAACCTTGTAGCTGCCAGTTGGAAGGAACAGCGATCTCGTCCCAGTCACTGGCGTCATAGTTGTTCTCATAAAAGGATGCAATCCGTTGCTCCGGTGTCTCCGCAAAGGCAAACTTCCATGGACCATTCAGTGATTCGTACCATGGCGATGCGCTGGAATCATTGGACAATGCTTCTGTTATAGATGGAAACGCTACCATAGACGCATGTGCGGGTAGACGGCCTACTTGAAAAGTCTCGGGATTATTGTTCCATTCCGGGTATCCATTTGCCGGAGGGGTGTATACCAGTTTGTTTCGCATAACAGCAACTCCTTCTGAAATGTTATAATATTGTCATTATAGAATTGAATGATGACTTAGAGAATAAAGAATATTGCCCATATATATCACAATATGAAACTAACACTGAAGAAAGTGGTGTACTGGATGGATACCCGGATTTTTTTTGGTAAAACAGAAGAAGCTGCTCGCCTGCCGATCTATATGACCACGGTTGGTTACTGGGAACACCAATATGAAACCGAGCGTCCAGAGGGATTCCCGGATTATCAGATCCATCAGATTATTAGTGGCCAGGGGAGACTGATTATACAAGACGAAGAGTATATCGTCGGACCGGGTGACGTTTTCTTTCTGTATCCTGATGTCCCGCATCGATATATGCCCATCAGTGATCGTTGGGAGTTGGCTTGGGTCTCGTTTCAGGGGAGAGAGGCCAGCCAGTTATTATCTTATGCGGGAATAACCGGTTCACGCGTGTGCAGACTCAGAACAGCCACGCTGTTACGTGGCCTGGAGCAACTTCTGGTTAGAGGAGAGAATGGGGATACCACGGATTACGCAGATTACGATGTGGAATGCTCCAAACAATTATATGCCCTGCTGCTGGATCTGAAGCCACTGCTCATCGCATCCGCCAATTATAATGATGAACTGGAGCGCTTGAAGCCTGTGCTGCGTTATATCGCAGAGCATCTGGATCGTTCACTTTCGCTGAAGGAACTGGCCGATGTGGCTGTAGTATCTCCCCAATATTTGTGCAGGCTGTTTCAGAAGGCGCTCCATATCAGACCTGTATTTTACGTGAACCAGGAACGGATCAATCGGAGCAAACAACTTATGTTCAGTGAGAGAGAGCTCCGAATATATGAAGTTGCTGATCGAGTGGGTTACGAGAACGCCAGTTATTTCTGTGCGATGTTCAAAAGGCATACAGGCATGAGTCCCGAACGTTTTCGCAAACTGCATGGACTGAATTGAAAGTCTGAATCTTGTTCTTTATTTTGAATTTTGATCTGTTATTCATCCCAATTTCAGTTTTTATTAAGGTTGGGAAGGTAAGATAAGTCTTGTAAACCCCTTCTCGTGTTAAATAGATGTGTGACTGGCCCTATCGGATTGTCCTCCGGTAGGGCACTTTTTTTCTTCATTTCTGCGGTTGGTGGTATGATAGATGAATACATATTGTGTAACCAACTCTAGTGACCGGAGGATGGAATTGTGGATCATAGTCTGCACCCGTTGTTTAAGCCGATTCAGATGAATGGAACGTACCCTAACAGTTATTATGTTGAGAAAATACCTGCTGCCGGTCTGATGGCTTATGTGGCCTGTTATTGGGAATCTGGATCTCTTCCGAACTCGCATGCGGATGTTACTTCGGGTGAAGATCGAGAGCCATCGGTGATGACTGTGCCTGCTCGGGTATTGCCGGATGGTTGCACGGATATGCTGATTACATACGACCCGGTCTGTCAAGAGCACTCCTATGCTTACTGTGGCAATTATACACTGCCGTTCGCTCTACCTGAGCCAACCGTTCATGGTCCTCCTGCTGGAGACTACACTTTTGGTGTCCGGTTCTTCCCGGGTGGAGCGCATGTCTTCCATGGCATGCCTCTGGAGTGGTTTACGGATAAGCGAATTACCCTTCAGGAATGTTGGCCGGAGAAGCTGAACGAGCTTCAGGAACGGATGGCCGAAACGAATAGTTTTGCAGAGCGAGTAGAGGTTATGAATGCGTACTTGAGTCCGTTGCCCTTACAGGCAAGCACATCTGAGAACAATTTGATGAAAAACGTGCTGCACCGCATCTTTATAGATGGGGGACGTATGAGTGTCCAAGAGCTGGCGATGCGTGAAGTGATCAGTGAGCGGCAGTTGCATCGCAAGTTCTCGGAATGGGTCGGAATCAGCCCCAAACGATTCAGTGAGGTGGTTCGTTTTCATCGTGTGCTGAGTGATATTCATCAGGGGAACACGGCAGACTGGGCAATGATTGCCCAGAATCATGGATTTTTTGACCAAGCCCATCTGATTCGGCAATTTCGCAAGTTTTATGGAGAGACTCCGTTGACGGCAGCCAAGGAACATGGCAGAATGTTGTCCGATTTGTACAATAGATCGGTAGCACCTTCGGTTATACTGAAGTCGTGAGAATAAAAGATAAGGGAGACATCATATATGAATGGAACATTGCAGATTCGGGATCACTTGTTGAATGAATTGGAAACAGGCGTACGGACGGGGGCTTCGTTAATTCGCTTGATCCGTTCGGAGGATTGGTCTTATCGTCCACAGGAGAATATGCGTTCATTGGTGGAGCTAGTGCACCATTTTATCCAGATTACCGCATCTGATCTTGCCATTATGCAGGAAAAAGGTGAAGCTGAGGTTGGGCTAGTAGAGAATAGTCTATCGGGGATTGAGGATATCGAGAAGCTTGAAGCAACGTTATGGAGCAATTTCGAATCCTACAAAGCCTATATCACGGGAATGAGCGAAGATGACTTTTTGAATCGTTCAACGAAAGCTTTTTATATGGAACATGGTCACTTGCAGGTTCAATGGCAGATTGAAACGGTAACGCATGTATTCCATCACCGTTCGCAGCTGTATAACTATCTCAAGCAGCAGGGCCATGAACTGAACTTTTTCATGCTGTATGCGTAATTAAACTTGTTATATTTAAAGTAAGCTGAGTTGGCTCCACCGGATGGTCCGGTGGGGCTTTTTTTGCGTACATTCGTCTATCAATCTATGAAGTCTATTAAAATTGGACATTATGACGCTGGTAATTCACCGTTGCTTTAATAGTTTTCAAACATAGAATACCGTATCAAAGCAAAAGGAGGTGATTTCAATGGCCATCCTTTTACCACAACAGTTTTATAATTTGGCAGCAGGTGTGGGCAAATCCTACTATGAGAATTTGGCTGGGGGCACTAATGCCAGTATCACGGTTAACAACTTTGGTCCGTTTGCAGTTGAGTTGGTTGTTACTCGCGTGAATGCACCTGTCATCACGTATTTAATTCCTGCCGGCAACAGCCTTACACTGTCTGTACACTTGCTGCTCGTAGCTGCCTTATTGACTAGTGCAGCTGGTGCTTCAACAGGTACGATTCAAGTGGCAACATCTGATTTCTAATTGTTGTTGCGGGTCTAATTGACCTCTGTCGGACATCTTGTCGACGGGGGTCTTCTTTTTTATGTGGAACCTTCTGGATTGAAAGTGATATTATACTAGAGTCTTATTATTTGATTAATAGGTTGTTATAAGAATGAATTTCTTATACAGCGAGAGAAGGGGAGATTTGATGTTTAGAAAGTTGTTCATCTGCATTTTGGGGGCAACCTTAGGATTGTCTGTAATCTTGTCACCACATGTTGCTCAGGCGACGACTGAGATGACCACCCTAGAGTATGGCAATGGGGCTACATATTATGGAGAGACCAAAAATGGAAAACCTCACGGAAGTGGAACCATGACCTGGGGAAAAACAAAAACCTATAAAGGAAGCTGGGCCCTAGGGGAACGTTCAGGACATGGCGTATATAAAGTGATAACACGCGGTGAGGACAGAATTATAGAGTCCAAGTATGACGGGAACTGGAAGAACGACAAGAAAGATGGTCAAGGTAAACTTGAGATTAACGAAATAGCTTTGACTGGAGAAATGCTGGAATCACGAATCCAAACAGGAACATTTGCCAAAGATCAGTGGATTGCAGGTTATGATGTACGAAATGGAGAATATGATCCGCCATATTCTTTTGTTTACAAAGATTCGAAATTGAGTCTCGAAATTTGGGGAGATGTCGGAAATATTTTGGACGGGTTAAAGAACAACTATTTCTTCTTATTTACATATCAAAAGGGAAAAGTATATAAAAGTGTTGGTGTTGGAGATGAGTACAATCCTAAGCAATTTAGTTCTTTTATAAAAAGTATAGAAAAAGAGATCAAGCCTCACATTAATCAATTCGAGAGATTGGCTAAGCAATTATAAGTGTTATTACAAGGAATGAACATATACAGATTATAAATGTTGTTTACCCCGACGGTCATTCGATTAATTTAAGGTATAGGCGGCACGCAGATTTGTGTTGGCATACAGGAGGTTAGTGGATGATGAACAGAACAATCTTATTTGAAACCGAGCGGTTGGAATGTGCGACGTGGAATGAAGGAGATCGTGCGCTGGCATTTGCGTTGTGGGGCGATCATGAGGTTGCCAAATGGATTAGTAGCAAGGGATTTCTGAGCGAGGATGAAGTAGAAGCGCGATTGACACAGGAGATTCAAAGGCAAAAGGAAGCGGGTGTGCAATATTGGCCCCTTTTTGAGAAAAAATCGGAGGTGTTTGTCGGTTGCTGTGGCCTGCGTCCGTATTCTCCAGAAGAGGAGATCTATGAATTGGGATTTCATCTAACCCGGGATCACTGGGGCAAAGGGTATGCGCAGGAAGCGGCGCGGGCGGTGATTGGTTATGCCTTTGACAAAATGAACGTGAAGGCACTGTTTGCCGGGCATCATCCGGATAATGAAGTGTCACGTCACATCTTGATCAAGCTGGGATTTGAGTATACAGGTGATGAACGTTATGAACCGACAGGAAAGATGCATCCATCGTATATGCTCCAAAGTTCTTAAATCTTTTTCGGAGTATGGACAGGCCTCAGCGTATCACACTTAACGTGAATCCGATTCAAAGAGGTATGTGCTCCTTACTGGGTCAGCTTGCTTTTCATGCTTTTTTTATTTCGCTTTCAGCTTCTATTAAGGTAGCGGAGGTATGATAAATCTTGTAAACCCCTTCTCGTGTTAAATAGATGTGTGACTGACCCCGCCGGGCGCCGGTGGGGTATTTTTTTGTTTTATTTTCAAATAAACAAAACTAAACAAAAATAAGTAAAAGGTTATTTCTGTGTTTTTATTGACTAACAAAGATAAACAAAGGTATAATGAATGTGAAATAAGGAACTTACTATGTACGTGGCAAGTCATATTATTTTCAATATAAGGAGAGATTGATCATGAACGTGACCCTTACGAATGACACAACAAAGGCTGCAGGTTTCGATATTCCATTTGTTCGAGAGATGGCCGAGATTACACAGCATATGTGGAAAAATGGCTGGGATGAGCGCAATGGTGGTAATGTCAGCTATCTGCTGGAGGAAGAGGAAGTAGCCCAATATATCGATATCCATCATGTGATTCGCAAGATCAAACCAGCATTTTCGGTACAGGAGCTGGCAGGCAAGTATTTTATCGTGACCGCATCGGGCAAATATTTCAAAAATGTACTCGCTGATCCGGAGAGTAATCTAGGCTTGCTGCGTGTATCGCAAGATGGACAGGAGCTGGAAGTGCTCTGGGGATTGAAGTCGGGCGCGAACCCAACAAGTGAGTTGCCTACGCATTTCATGAGCCATATCGAACGTTTGAAATTGGACCCGAACCACCGGGTTGTCATGCACAATCATGCCACTCATGTATTGGCTATGACGTTTATCCACGAGTTGGATGAAGCGAAATTCACGAAGACGCTGTGGCAGATGTGCACGGAGTGTGTGGTTGTATTCCCGGATGGCATTGGCATTATTCCATGGATGATTCCTGGATCCAACGAGATTGGCCGCGAAACGGCTGAGAAAATGAAAGAATACCACGCGGTCATCTGGCCGCAACATGGCATCTTTGGAACAGGTACAACGATTGATGAAGCTTTTGGTCTGATTGAGACCATTGAGAAGGCAGCCCAAGTATATATGCTGGTTGCTGGTCACGAGATCCGGCAGAGAATTACGGATGAGCAACTGACCACACTGGCACAAGCGTTTGGTGTTACTCCTCGTCACGGCATTTTGGACAGATAAATAGAAGCTTAAGAAAGAAGCTGCACAGGTCTGGACAAGGCAGATGCAGGGAAATTATATTGCTGTACAGTCAACGCATAGATCAAGGAAGTGGTCTTTGGTTCATTGAACCGAAGGTCATTTCCTTTTTTTTGACGAACAAACGTCATTTTGGTTCAAAAAAGTTCAAATTGCTGAACAAGAATGGCTTTGTTATCGATTATTGAATCGTAGAATGCATTATCACGCGCTGGCGAAATTCGGGTGAAATGACGTATTGTCAACGGCTCTGCGATTTTGCATAATAACAATGCTTCACAGATGAGAGATGGAAGGAAGTTATGATCATGCTTGGCAAAATGAAGAGAATCTTAATAGGCAAGCCAATGAAATCGGCTGAACTGGATGGAGAAAAATTGGGGAAATGGAAGGCACTCGCCATCCTGTCCTCGGATGCCCTATCGTCCGTTGCCTACGGTACGGAACAGATTTTGCTGGTGCTTGTTGCGGCCGGATTCGCCGCCCTGTGGTATTCTGTTCCGATTTCCATCGCCGTGCTGGGATTACTCGTCATTTTAATTTTTTCCTATCGCCAGACGATATTTGCTTATCCAACAGGGGGCGGCGCTTATATCGTAGCCAAGGATAACCTGGGTACAACATCCAGCCTGATTGCCGGAGGATCTCTGCTGGTCGATTATATTTTGACCGTTGCGGTAAGTTCGTCCGCAGGCACGGATGCGATTACATCGGCTTTTCCTATGCTGCATGACTACAGTGTTGTGATTGCTCTGATTATGATTGTTTTTCTAACCATTATGAATTTGCGGGGAGTGACGGAGTCAGCGTCTGTGCTGGCGATCCCCATATATCTGTTTATTTTTTCGATTGCAATTCTGATTATCTCGGGCGGAATCAAGTTTCTTGCCGGGGGGATGGAAGCAGCTGCACCTGAATTCGGAACAAGTCTATCCCATGTGAGTATGTTTCTGTTACTAAAAGCATTTAGCTCCGGTTGTTCGGCCTTGACTGGTGTGGAAGCGGTAAGTAACGCGATCCCGAACTTCAAGCAGCCTGCCGAGAAAAATGCCGCGGGTACATTACTGCTTATGGGTTGTATATTAGGAGCCATGTTCATCGGCATCACCTTACTGGCTTATGGGTACGGATTGAAGCCTGATCCCAAAGCAACGGTCATTTCCCAGATTGCTGAAGCGACGTTTGGCAGGGGCACGATGTATTTTATCATCCAGGGTGTGACGGCACTGATCCTGTTCCTGGCAGCCAACACAGCATATTCGGCTTTTCCGCTACTATCCTTCATGATGGCAAAGGATAAATACATGCCGCATGCATTTATGGTCAGAGGCGACCGTCTTGGTTTCTCAAACGGGATCATTTTCCTCAGTGTGATGTCTGCGCTGCTGGTGGTCGGGTTCAAAGGAAATACGGAAAGCCTGATTCCCCTCTATGCGGTAGGGGTGTTCATTCCATTTACCCTGTCACAGCTCGGTATGATGATTCGTTGGATCAAAGTCAAACCATCCGGCTGGCAGATGAAACTGCTCGTTAATACGATCGGTATGCTGACTACATTATCGATTACCCTGATCTTTATTTTCACCAAGTTCACGCAGACATGGGTCATCTTTATCTTTTTGCCACTTGTTGTCTATGTATTCATGCGCATTCACCGTCACTATTGCAACATCGCAGATGAGCTGCGAATTGACATTCAGTTGGAAAAACCAGCCCACAAAGGTAATACCATTATCATTCCTGTCGCAGGCATTACCCGGGTCGTCATGAATACGATCAGTTATGCGCAGACGATGTCGGATCATGTGGTCGCGCTGTATATTGGATTCGATGATGAGGCCATACGCAAGATGGAGCAGAAGTGGGAAGAGTGGAATCCTGGTGTTCGTCTGGTCGTGATCAAATCGAGATACCGCAGCATTATGGGACCGCTGAAGAAATTCATTGATACCGTAGAGTGGAAAACGGCTGAGACCGATCACATCACCGTATTGATTCCGCAATTCATCACCAAGCACTGGTGGCAAAATGTACTGCACAACCAGACCAGCTTCATGATCCGGGCCTATCTGATCAATTACAAAGACGTGATTGTCACCACGGTGCCATATCATCTTAATCGTTAACTCGAACGGTTCAACGCTTCACCCCGTTTGGAAGATTTACAGATTATTGTAAAATGAGTCACTTCTATTAATGGACTAATGTTCATATTCCATTTACACATATAACCGTAAGGACATCTCCAAACAGGGGAGTTCTTGCGGTTTTTTGTCGTGAATTTGAATTCCGACTTCGGTTTATTGTTAATCCCTTATTTCGTAAAGTCCCTTGTCCATGATTAACGTTACGTTGATTCAGAATGAATTTTGCTGTGACATTCGACTCTTACACTAGATAACGTGGTGCTGAAGTGGATGTAACATTTCACACACACTGAATGCGTGAAACAAGGGGGAAGAAAATCCGATGAGTGAGCTTGATAACCGGATCAGCTTGCCCGCGGCCAAACGGCGTGTATCAGGTACGAGTGAGCGCCGGGCAACCTCGCTGCGTGTGCAGCGAATGCGGGAGAATCTGCTGGCCTATGGTTTCCTGGCACCATCGCTGCTTTTGTTTGCAGTGTTCCTGTTTTACCCGATGTTTAAGTCCGTGTACCTCAGTCTGCATTCCACAGATCCGACGGGACAGATTGCCGCTTATGTAGGACTGGATAACTTCAAGGCAGTTTTCCAATCAGGACTGTTTATGCAAGGGATGAAAGTGACGTTACTATTTGTGCTGTTTACAGTCCCCACGGGCATGCTGGCTGCTCTGATTCTGGCTGCACTGACTCACAACCGTTTCAAGGGAATGCGTGTATTCCAATTTGTGTTCTCTCTGCCCGTGGTACTATCCGTGGGCTCGTCAGCGGTCATCTGGAAGTTTCTATTCCATCCAACCCTGGGCATGCTGAATTATCTGCTTGGCAAAGTAGGCATTGACCCAATCCCTTGGCTTACCAGCCCGGACTGGGCATTGATCTCGATCTCCATCATGACCATCTGGATGAACCTCGGATTTAACTACATTATTCTATCCAGTGGTTTGGCAGGCATACCGGATGAGATCTACGAGAGTGCCAAGATTGATGGCGCAGGAGCATTGCTTACGTTTCGTAAAATCTCAATGCCGCTACTGTCACCAACGTTATTTTTTGTTACGGTCGTATCGATCATTGGTGCTTTTCAATCGTTCGGTCAGATCAACATTCTAACCCGGGGTGGCCCGATGGACAGTACAAATGTTTTTGTATATTCCATCTATCAGGAAGCCTTCGTTAATTTCCGCTTTGGTACAGGTAGTGCACAGGCACTGATCCTGTTCATGGTAATTATGCTGCTGACCCTGATCCAGTTCAAATGGGTAGAAAGGAAAGTGCATTACCAATGAGTGCGACATGGACCAAAACGCTGTTATATGGATTACTGACGATCTGTGCAGCGCTTGTGCTGTATCCGGTGATGTACACCTTTTTCATGGCTGTCATGACGCCGGAAGATGCGAGTGCTTATCCGCCGCATATCATTCCGAATTCCATCGATCTGTCCAACTTTAGCGAAGTATTCGATATTGTTCCGATCGGTCGATTTATCGGTAATACCTTCCTTGTCGCAGGACTGACAACAATTGGTCAATTGATTACAGCGAGTATGGCAGCCTATGCTTTTGCGAAAATGCAGTTCAAAGGCAAAAACGTCATCTTCAGCATGTTTGTCGCAACGATGATGATTCCATGGGAAGTGACGATGATTCCCAATTACCTAACGGTTCGCAGTTGGGGCTGGCTGGATAGTTACCAGGGGCTTACGGTGCCGTTTCTGGCAACGGCGTTTGGTACATTCCTGCTCAGACAGTTCTTTATGCAGCTACCCAAGGAGTTGTTCGAAGCAGCGAGGATCGACGGTTGTGGCCATATCCGCTATTTCATATCGCATGTCCTGCCATTGTCCCGTCCAGCACTGGGTACACTGGCAATCTATTCATTCTTAAGCATGTACAATTCGTATCTCTGGCCGCTGCTGGTGACAAATACACCGGAGATGAGAACCGCACAAATCGGGATCTCGATGCTGGAGTTCCAGGAATCCACAGCATGGAATCTGGTATTTGCCGGAACCGCAATGGTGATTCTACCATCCTTACTTCTCCTGATCTTCGGACTGAAACAGCTTGTCCGCGGAATGGCCGCAGGCGCGCTGAAGGGGTAAAAGGGGGGAGTAGAGTAAGTTTTAATACTATTTAATTGAAGTGAAAGATTCAGAAATTTTGAATTAACCTTGTATCTTCGTACAAGATCTTAAGGGTTGGATACCAGGAGCGAATAAAATGAGGCTCGCATTTTCAATAAGTCTCTTGAAGAGCTGCAAAAGTAGTGAAGGAGAAGAATCGATTCTGAAGAAGCGAAGCGTTCGCCTTTATCACCGGATTTTCCCCTTTGAGAGGGAATGAAAAAAGTCCGGGGATAACAGCGATCAAAAGAACGATTCATATCCGGAACGGCCATCCTGCAGCACCTATGCACTTATTGTTACGCGAGCCATATAAAAGGAGAGCGATTATGAACGGATTTCGGTTGAAAAAAAGAGGAACATTTGCATTAATGCTGGCTGCACTCATGTTGGTTATCTCCGCTTGCGGAACAAAAGCTGAAACAAGCAGCCCGGCGAGTGGCGCTCAAGCAGAAGCTGCTGCCGCTGCCGCCGAAACAACACAACTGACGTGGTGGCATTCCATGTCTGGCGCAGGGGAGAAAGCCATTAACCAACTCGCTTCCGACTTTAACGCCAGCCATCCGGACATTCAGGTGAAACCCATCTATCAAGGGAAGTACGATGAGAGCTTGAACAAACTCAAAGCATCCATGGGCTCAGACAGCGGTCCAGACATTATCCAGGTCTATGAGATTGGTAGCAAGTTCATGATTGATTCAGGTATGATTACGCCGGTACAACAGTTCATAGACAAGGATCAGTTCGATCTGTCCCAACTGGAACCAAACATCATCCGTTATTACACCATCGATGGCAAATTGAATGCCATGCCGTTTAACACATCCAACCCGATCCTGTATTACAACAAGGATATGTTCAAAGCAGCTGGTCTGGATCCGGAGAACCCGCCGAAGACATATGAAGAGTTTGAACAAGCAGCAAAAGCACTGGCGAAAGACGGCAAGCCAGGTGCGTCCATGGCGATCTACGGCTGGTTCATGGAACAGTTCTTTGCAAACCAGAATGCAGATTATGTAAACAATGGTAACGGAAGAACCGAAGCAGCTACAGAGTCTCTGTTGAATTCCGAAGCAGGCGTGAAGACATTAACGTGGTGGAAAAAGATGATCGACGAGAAAACCCTCTCCAATCTGGGGCGTAGCACAGACGATACAACAGCAGCATTTACCGCTCAGCAGATTGGTATGACTCTGGATTCCACGGCTGGCCTGCGCAAAATCGTAGAAGGTTCAGGTGGCAAGTTTGAACTGGGAACAGGTTTCCTGCCTCGTCCAGCAGATGCCAAAGAAGGCGGCGTTGTAGTGGGTGGAGCGAGCTTGTACATCATGAACAACAAATCGGAAGCACAACAACAAGCGGCATGGGAGTTCATCAAGTACTTGGCTACACCAGAGGTACAAGCGAACTGGAGCGTTGCGACAGGATACTTCCCTATTACGACAGCAGCCTACAATGAGCAAGTATTAAAGGATAATATGGCGAAGTACCCGCAATTCCAGACAGCAGTCGACCAATTACACGCTTCAGCAGATTCGACAGCAACATCCGGGGCTTTGATGGGCGTATTCCCGGAAGCTCGACAACTTGTCGAAGGAGCGATTGAAACCGTCCTGAATGGACAAGGTACACCACAGGAAGCATTGGATGCAGCAGCCAAACAAATTACAGACAAAATTGCGCAGTATAACAGTACGGTGAAGAAATAATCTAAATTTATATCCATGTTGAATGCAGTGATTAAGCTGCATTCAATTTTTTTGTTCTACTAAAGAAAAAGACTAACATTTTTTGTTAATGCATCCGAAAATAGAATAGGAAGCTGAAAGGGGTATCCCAATAAATGGATTCATGAAAAGCAATGGACAATAATAAAAATAAGAAGGAGTACAAGTGAATGAAAAGAGTAACGGTTCTAATGATGGCATTTATGTTTTTGTTTGTTTCAAGTGTTTATGCGGAGGAACTTAAAGTTAAAAATATTGAACTCATCCCTAATACTTCAGTTTCGGTCGGTGGTAAGATTAATCTTAATATAGTTGTTGTGTATGATGATGAAAATTCAATACATAGCGATAACGATCCATACTACAGAAGAAATACAGGTCTTACAAAAACAGATTATACGATCAGTGAACCTCATATACTTCAAGTGCTGAGCACTGGGATGGTAAAGGTAATAGGTGTAGGTTCTTCAACAATTACTGTTAAAGTCGAAAATGTTGAAAGATCAGTTACTATTTCAGGTAGCTTGGATGAAGCAATTGATGGAGGATACATAAAAAATGGTGTGACTCTTGTTCCGATGAAAGAGGTATTCAAGGCACTGGGAGGGAGTGTTAGTTACATTGCTCAACAGGACGTCTTCGAGATTAAAGTTGGTTCTACCAGATTAACTCTCCCGAAAACGGGAACTAAAGCAACGTTAAATGGAGAGCCATTAACTCTCAAGTCCCCACTGCTTGTTCAAAATGGCGTAACTTTGTTTCCTGCTTCTGTTCTCTCAGATGCTCTGGATGGAAATTTGACTTATAATTCCAAAGCTAAGCAGATGCAAGTATCCATTGGTAAAGGTAAAATGACTATTAATATTGAACAACCTCAAAAACAAAATAGTGTAACAGCTGCAACCCCAACAAAAGGAAAACTTTATGCTGTACCAGCTACTGGAGACATGAAAGGGTGGAGCATTCTCAAGGGTCATCCTTACGAAAAAAGCATCCGTGTGTACTTCAAAGTCAATGGGTCAACTGTACAAATATATACTAAGGATATAAGAAAGGTAGATCTGAATAAAAAAGTAACATGGACCGATTTAGAGGGGAAAAAACACACAAATACGGTAAAACAGTTATATACTGTTTTTGGGGAATTAAGTAATGAATATACTAGTGACATACTATATAAAATGTTTGGAAAAACATATTCAGACTGGATCGGGTCAACTTCACTGAATGCAGATCGATACGTTGATCAGTACTTGGAGCAACAAGGATTAATTGAACCCTATGGAAGTAATATTACATTGACACCAGACACAGAAGTGTATTGAAGACCGTCTGTAACATTTCGAAAAAGTGAAATTATTATCATATTTTATATTACCCCACAAGAAAATCTCTTAGCGTAATTGGAGATGTTCTTGTGGTTTTTTTTTGTTGTGGTTATATGTCTTTGTTTATTATCAGGTAATAATTAACACTCTATTAACTCTTACTGATTTTACGTTTAATAGTTCTCTTTTATACTCAGTTAATGTGGTGATTTAATGTGATCCGTACATATCGTTTTATCATGTGAAAATGCATGTCTCAAGACTCAGGTTTTAGTGGTTTTAAAGAAATGAGGACTGTCACTAAATGTCGAAATACGAAACGATTTATAACTTGTATGTTAATTTATCTAACGTGAATGATTTAATGTGCACATGGATATGACCCAAAAAGATCAAAAAGACATGAATTTGATCTGAAATTAGTCCTAATTAGCATTGGATAATAGAAAATGATTTCTTTCTGTAATGTATATGTTCTATTTTATTTCATATCGATGAAATATTGTTTACACAAGTCTGTTATTCAGTTATCTTATATTTGAACTAATGTACAAGCTGGCTGAACAAATGATTGCCAAGTTGAAAACATGGGGGTAGGACGAATGAACAACAAGCAAGTGAAACGTTGGGCACAAGGGTTTCTGGTTTTCGTTCTTGTCGTTACAGGTGCGGCACCAATAGGTGGATTAAGTAGCACCGCATATGCTGATGAGGAAAGTGTAGTAACGGAAGAGCCGCAAACAAGTGATCAGGAGACATCCATACCGGATGCTGTCCCAACTGAAGAATCGTCAGACCTAGAGTCACCGACTAACGAAGATGATGATATGGATGAAACTAAAAGTGAGGAACCAGCTGAGACGGATAATGCAGAAGTGCAGGAAGCAGACGGGACTGGAATCATATCCATTGCTGATGCACGAGTACTTGCACCAAATACAAATGTAGCCGTTTCAGGTGTCGTAACGTACAGTGAACTCTCCGGAGAATTCACGAATTATTATATCCAAGACGAAGAGGCTGGCATTGTAGTCCGAGCGAAAAATCAAGTTGACGTGGGGGATCGTATTGAAGTGTATGGTCCAATTACCCACTACAGCGGACTCGTCCAGATCGAGAAGGATAAGTCAGGTTTTTCCGAAGGATACATGAAGGTCACTGAGCAAAATATAACACTCCCCGAACCCAAAAATATGGTGTCCACAGACTTTGTCAGACCAGCAGACCAAAGTAACAAAGGTCCGGGCGAAAAGTATGAGGGAATGTTTGTCGAAGTAAGAGATATTCAGGTGACACGGGGCAGTAGTTCGACGTTTTACGCTACGGATAGTCACGGTGCTGAGATGACGATTTATGCCAAAAACTCTCCTACCGCGCTAACTGTTGGCAAAACCTACGAATATGTGCAGGGCGTTCTGACCTTCAACAGTAATTACGGATTAGAGCTTTTGCCTAGAACAGCCGCAGATATTGTAGAAAATAGCCTGTCTGTATTGGCAAGTGTTCCATCTGGCGGGATTCCCCGGAACAATGAAGTCACATTAACCTCTCCAGCCAAGAGTGCAGTTGTACATTACACGACGGATAATACAGAGCCTACTTCTTCTTCCGCCGAGTATAGTAGTCCAATAGTGATTGATCAAGACATCGTAATCAAGGCTGTTGCCATTCTTAATGGACAATCCAGTGCAGTGTACACCTTTACGTATCAAGTACTTCCTGATAAAGAAAACTTGCGTATCCATGATATTCAGGGCGCAGGACATACCTCTGTTTTTAACGGATATGATGTTAAGGATATCGAAGGCATTGTTACTTCTGTCAGTACAAGCAGTTTTTACATGCAAGAGATCCCGGATGAGATTGACAATGATGTTCGGACCTCCGAAGCCATTCAGGTATATAAACCGAGTCATGGAGTTATCGTTGGCAATCAAGTGAAGGTATCCGGTAAAGTTACGGAATATGGAGCGGTTAACGAGTTAACTACCACGCAAATTACGGCGAGTACCATTGTCAAAGTGTTAGATAAGGTTGATTTACCTGTACCTGTGAAGTTGGGTGTCAGTGGTCGCATCATTCCAACAGTTATTGATTCGGACTCTTTTGCAGAATTTAATCCCGAGACGGATGCGATAGACTTCTATGAAAGTCTGGAAGGCATGCGTGTTGAACTGGAAAAGCCTGAAATTATAGGTCCGTACTCCAGTCAACCGGGCTTGGCCGTTGTTGTGGATAATGGTGAGAACAACCCACTTCGCACACCTAATGGTGGTGTTATTTTGACCGATAACAAGAAAGGTGTAAATGAAAGTGATCTCAACCCGCAGCGTCTGTTTATCGGCAAGAAACCTTCCAAAGCAGTAAAAACAGGCGATAAGTTGGATGGTAACGTAATTGGAGTACTGACATACTCTAGCGGTAATTTCAAGGTGAGTCCTGAAGGGAGTTTGCCAGCAGTCATCCCCGGAACAACGAAGCAAGCGACTACTTCCATTGAGAAAGCAGCAGACAAACTGACCATCGCCACGTTTAATGTGGAGAACTTCAGCAAAAAAGATGCAACTCGAGCCAATAAAATCGGCAAAATCATCGTGGATAATCTGAAAACGCCAGACATCATTGGCATTATGGAAGTTCAGGATAACGATGGCGATGCCGACACTGGTACAACAGCAGCTAATGAGAGTTTTCAGACTCTAATTGATGCAATCAAAGAGAACAACGGACCAACATATCGATATAGTGAGATTTCTCCGGAAAATAACAAGGATGGTGGGGCACCAGGTGCCAATATTCGGGTGGGATTCCTATACCAACCGAACCGTGTATCGTTGGCTACCGGTATTGGAAAAGGAAATGCTACGACAGCGATCGCAGTCAAAGCTGACGGCAGTCTATCTAATAACCCAGGTCGGATTGCACCGGAAGACGAGGCGTTCGCCAGCTCTCGCAAACCGCTCGCCGCTGAATTCGAATTCAATGGTGAACGTGTAGTGGTGATTGCCAATCACTTCAATTCCAAAGGCGGAGACCTGAAACCGTTTGGAAGCATACAGCCTGCCACTCGAAGCAGTGAAGTTCAACGTGCGAAGCAAGCGGCATTGGTGAATGGCTTTGTGAAAGATTTACTGAACAAAGACCCAGAGGTAAATGTCGCTGTTCTCGGCGACTTCAATGATTTCCAATTCTCAAATACTTTGAACATTGTTGAGGGTAATGAATTGGACAATCTGGTAAACGAACTGCCAGAAAATCAGCGCTACTCCTATATCTATGATGGTAACTCTCAGACACTGGATCATATTCTGGTGAGTAAAAACCTGACTGAGACGGCAGCCATCGAAGTGGTACATGTGAATGCCGATTTTGAGACAGCGGATGGACGGGTGAGTGACCATGATCCACTACTCGCCCAATTAAGTATCGGAGATTCGGTGGAAGCAGGGGACTTCAACCTGCGCGTACTGCACACGAATGATACCCATGCGCATCTGGATAACATTCCGCGCCGAGTAACGGCAATCAAGGAAGCTCGCAATGATAACACGTTGGTGCTGGATGCAGGAGACGTATTCTCAGGAACATTGTACTTCAATCTGTTTAACGGTCTGGCTGATCTGGAGTTCATGAACATGATCGGATACGATGCGATGACCTTCGGTAATCATGAGTTTGATAAAGGTCCGAGCGTACTGAAAGCATTTATTGAAAAAGCAGAGTTCCCATTTGTGAGTGCCAATATTAACTATTCAAAGGATGCGAGCTTGAGTGGCTTGTACAACAATAGCATCGGTGATCCGGGTGAGAAAGCTGGAATCTATCCGGCGATTATTACGGAAGTGAATGGTGAGCGAGTCGGTATTTTCGGACTGACAACACCTGACACGGTATCTCTTTCTTCACCGGGAGATGACTTGAAGTTTGCGGATTATAAGGCAAGTGCACAAGCAACTGTACAGATGCTGCAAAATGAAGGTATCAATAAAATTATTGCTTTGACTCATCTGGGCTACTCAGAGGATCTCAAATTGGCTGAAGCCGTCGAAGGAATCGACATTGTGGTAGGTGGGCATTCACACACCATTCTGAACGCACCCGTTTTGGTGGATACCCATGCGGACCCAACTTTGGTTGTACAAACCGGTGAATATGACGTGTCTCTTGGTCAATTGGATGTTACGTTTGATGAAGAAGGTATATTGAAAAAGTGGAACGGCAAATTGCTGAGCCTGGATGCGAAAGATGCTAACGGTCAATTCATCTATGCGGATGATGTGGAAGCTGCAAACAAGCTGCAAGAATATGCTCCACTGTTGGAACAATTCAAGAAAACCGTTATCGGTAAAACAAATGTCTTCCTGGATGGAGAACGTGGTACTGTGCGGAAACAGGAAACCAATTTAGGAAACCTGATGACAGACGGTATGCTGGAAAAAGTGAAATCCATTGTGCAGGAGAATGATGTCAAAGGATACGTCGCAATTCAGAACGGCGGTGGTATTCGAGCTTCATTCCAGACAGGTGATATTACGCTGGGCAATCTCCTGACTGTGATGCCATTCGGGAATAACCTGTCTGCATTGAAAATGACAGGTAAGGAAATCACAGCCGCGTTAGAAAATGGGGTTAGTGGTGTGGAAACGGGAGAAGGGCGCTTCCCGCAAGTGGCAGGCATGCGGTTCTACTACGATTCCACGAAACCAGGTGAAAAAATTGATGCCACAACCAACACCGTAACCCAAATCGGTCAACGTGTGGTCAAGGTTCAGATTAAGAATGCAGATGGGACCTACTCGGATATCGATCCGAACGGGTATTATATCGTTGCTACCAATTCATTCATGGCTAACGGTGGAGATTTCTATCGTGCTATGAGAATAGTGAAAGATGATAATCGATTCTACGAATTGAATCTGGTCGATTATGAAATCTTCCGTGAACATTTGGACCGTGTAGGTACAGTCAATCAAAAGACGGAAGGACGCAGTATGGATTTGAAGGGAGCGCCACTTCCGGGGGACGGAAATGGAAGCAACCCTGGTAATGGTGGCGGCAATAATGGAAGTAATCCGGGCAGTGGTAACAGTGGTGGAGGGTCTACAACACCTACTCCGCCTATAACTCCAACCACACCGACTACACCAACCAATCCTACAAACCCCACTACGCCAACCGTTCCGGGTAATGGAGGAATTCCTAAACCAACCACACCTGTTGTAGACCTGAAGGACATCGGAAATCACTGGGCTGCGGCTGCCATTGAGCAGGCCATTTCCCGGGGAATTGTGAACGGGTATCAGGATGGTAATTTCCGTCCGAATGCACCAGCCACCCGCGCCGAATTCATTGTTATGTTGGGAAGAGCATTTGAACTTCCAGTAAGCAACAAGGTATTGACGTTTAAGGATGCGGCTGGTATACCTGCATGGGCGCAATCCTTTATTGCTCAGGCAGTCGATCAAGGAATCATTAGTGGGTATACGGATGATACGTTCCGTTCATCGGGCAAAGTATCACGGGTAGAGATGACGGTTATGCTCGTCAGAGCACTCGGTCTTCCTGTACCGTCCAATCCGTCATTGAGCTTTGCGGACGCAGATAAAGTACCAACCTGGGCTGTTCCATATATCGCTGCTGCATATGATGCAGGACTGGTGAAGGGAACAGGGAAGAATATGTTTAACCCACTCGCTGAAGCAACACGTGCTGAAGTGGTAACCTTGTTATTGGCGGCAAGCGATTTGAAAAAGCAATAAAATACATGATATAGACGGTGTAGAACAGTTTGCAGACTTTCATCTGCAAGCTGTTTTTTCTAGTTAATGCCTGTTAATTTTCACCAAGTGAAGGTATAGTAGACAGGATTATATTGAAGGAGTGTAGACGACATGCAAGATCAACCCGTTTTAATCGCACTATTTGCCATAGCGGCAGGAATTTTTAGTTTGCTCGGAGGTATCAACAATTGGGACTGGTTTATGAAGAGCTTTAGAGCAGGAATTTTTGTGAAGACCATTGGACGGCAGGGCGCTAGAGTAGTATATGGTATTCTCGGTGTAGTCATGATTGTCATTGGTGTACTACTGTTACTGATCGGATAGTTACTGGGATAAACGAACTCACCAAGTATCATCTACATACGATGTTCATGAGCGAAGGCAAAGTAAGAGGATATGTGAGAAGAGTCAAATGAAAAAAGCGTTTGAATGCTTAAAGTAGCAGTATGCAGTGTGACCAGGATAGAATATCAAATCAAATAGCATGCCTGAAAAAAACATAGCCATACCAAAAAGACCACCGAAAAATTTCGGTGGTCTTTTTACCAAATTCAGGTTTATTCATCTCAATCTGGTTTAATTATCTTTTAAGTCTTCAACAGAATTGATATCCATGTAAGTCGGAACAACCAGACCTTGTTTAACTCCTGTCATGCTGACAGCGATATCTTCAATCTGGTCACCATATGTCTCCCAGTAGTCTCCATGTGTAAGTGGGAGCCAAACGGCTGGAGAAGCATCAATATCACCTGCTGCCAAGCCTGCCCACATGGGACCAGCTTCGACTTGCAATGCTTTGACTGTGTAACCCAGATCCGTCTCAAGCACATACTTCATCAGGTTGGTACTCGCAATTTCAGAGTCCCATGCAACATAACCGAGACGTAAATTGTCACCTTTAACCGGGGTTAACCCCTTGGTCCATTCTTCAATTTGGTCCGGATGTTTTTCTGCATAAGTCTTGGCAGCTTCTTCAGGCGAAACGCCCTTTTGAATGTCTACCATGATTTCACTCATTTGATCCGCAGTCCAATTAAAACGAGAGAAGAACTCATAGGCAACGGGATGATCTTCTTTGATTCCCTTACGTCCAACCGTGTGAACTTCCTCTGCATCGCCGAAAATTAAGTCGGGATCGTCCAAATACTTCAGATCATACTGATTGAACATCCAGTGCGGAGTCCAACCCGTAACGATGATGGGTTCTTCATTTTTATAAGCTTTGTCCAGCGATGCAGTCATTGCGGCTCCGGAGCCTTCGATTAGATTCCAGTTTGACAAATCATAATGCTTAATGGCGTTTGCTGTGGCCTTCATCAGACCTGCACCTGGATCAATTCCAACAATCTGGTGATTAACCTCTTCGCCCACATTGGCACTTGCCGATGGAGTGGAAGAAGCGGCACCTGTCTCCAGATCTGCAATCGAATTGACTTCAGTCATGTAACTAGGAACCACGAGGCCTGTACGTACACCTGTCATATTGGCCCCCAGATCGTCCACCTGGTCTTTGTAACGTTCCCAGTAGTCTGCGTGTGTCAATGGCAGCCAAGCTGCTGGAGAGGCATCTACGTCGCCTGAGGCAACACCCGTCCACATGGGCCCGGCTTCGACTTGCAGAGCGTTAACTTTATAACCCAATTCGTTTTCCATTACATATTTCAGCAAGTTCGTACTTGCAATTTCGGAATCCCAAGCCACATAGCTCAGTTTGAATGCATCACCGTTCACTGGAGTCAGACCTTTGGTCCACTCAGCAATCTGATCGGCATGTTTCTCAGCATAAGCTTTAGCTGCTTCTTCTGCGGATGTGCCATCCTGGATAGCAGTCATCATTTCACCCATGTCATCCGAGGTCCATTGGAAACGGGACAGGAATTCAAATGCAACAGGGTGATCTTCTTTCAGACCTTTACGGGCGATGGTGTGAATTTCTTCAGCATCACCGAAAGATTTCTCCGGATCTTCCAGATATTTCAGATCATATTTGTTGAACATCCAGTGTGGAGTCCAACCTGTAATGATAATTGGATCTTCATTTTTGATCGCTTTGTCCAGCGTGGCCGTCATGGCTGCACCAGAGCCTTCAATCAGAGTCCAGTCAGTCAATTTATAGTCTTCGATCGCTTTTGCAGCGGACTTCATGATACCAGCCCCTGGATCGATACCGATAATCTGATAGTTTACTTCTTGACCTACAGCATTGGCTGCTGAATTGTTGCCACCAGCCGAAGTTGTACCACCAACGAAGTATTGTGAGAAACCAGCTACAAGCACAAGGAATGTTGCCGCAGCAGTGATCCATGCTTTTTGCTTGGCTGTAATGCGTGAGTTCTTTTTACGACCTGGCATAAACACATTTTGTGTAAAACGGTCCAGGACAATCGCGAGTACAACAACGGCCAGACCGGCTTCGAAACCTTTACCGATTTGAAGCTGTGTTACAGCACGATAGACTTCCGCACCAATACCTTGTGCACCGATCATGGAGGCAATAACAACCATGGACAGTGACAGCATGATGGTCTGGTTAATACCGGACATCACGGTAGGCAAAGCGAGTGGAAGTTGTACTTTGAACAACTTTTGCATGGAAGTTGAGCCGAATGCATCAGCTGCTTCAACCAATTCGCCAGATACCTGTCTGATACCCAGGTGAGTCAGACGAATCGTTGGCGGAATCGCAAATATAACGGACGCGATAACACCTGGAACGACACCAAGACTAAAGAATGTAACCGCAGGCAGCAAGTAGACAAATGCAGGCATCGTCTGCATGAAGTCAAGCAACGGTGTAATGATACGCGCCGCAGTTTTACTGTATGCGAGCCAGATTCCGACAGGCACACCAAGCAGGATCGAAACCAATCCTGAAGTGATAACCAGACCGAGTGTGTCCATCGATTGGGACCAGTATCCCAAGTTATCTACGAGCAAGAACCCGATAACCGTAAATAGTGTCAGTGGGAGTCGACCTACGAGGAACGCAAGAACACCCAATATGGCAATGAACAGGAGTGGATGGGGCAGCATGAACAGCCCGGAGAAGAATCCAACTACTGCCTGAATAACAATAGAGATTACATTAAACAATCCGGAGAGCGAGGAGCTCATCCAGTCAACGATGGATTCAATCCACGATGCTAGTGGTATTTTGGGAATCATTCGCAAGTTCCTCCTTTACTGCAACTTCACCGCTAAGTGCACCCAGCAGGGCACCGCGGACGATAACGCCTTGCAGACGGCCATTCTCACCAACAACAGCGAGCGGCACATGGGCAGAACTTACAATCTCGAACAATTCATGAATCAAGGTCTCAGGCGCAACAGTAGGCCCGTCCGTGATCAGAATGTCGTTCAATAATTTGTTTTCGCGCATAGCACGGGTTGCATCTTCAGCTGTAATTACACCGAGCAGTTTGATCGAACGGTCAATGACAAACAGGTTGGAAATACCACGTTCGCGCATTAATTCGAGGGCAACACGAGGACCACGATCAAGCGTAATTGTTTCAGGGCGACGCATTACGTGAGATGCTGTAAGGACCTTGGACAGATCCACGTCTTCGACGAAGCGGGCCACGTATGAGTTGGCCGGTTGAATCATGATTTCTTCCGGTGTACCGATCTGCACAACTGCGCCGTCTTTCATGAGGGCAATACGATCGCCGATGCGCAGCGCTTCGTCCAAGTCATGGGTAATGAAAATAATGGTCTTTTTCATTTTATCCTGAAGCTCGATCAACTCATCTTGCATATCACGGCGAATCAATGGATCAAGAGCACTGAAGGCTTCATCCATCAGTAGTACTTCCGGGTCATTGGCAAGTGCACGCGCCAAGCCGACACGTTGCTGCATCCCGCCACTGAGTTCATCTGGCATTTTGTCTTCCCAGCCTTTAAGGCCAACCAACTCCAGTGAAGTTTTCGCCTTCTCCCGGCGTACTTCCTTATCCACTTTTTGTATTTCCAATCCATACTCCACATTATCAAGAACGGTACGGTGCGGGAACAACGCAAACTTCTGGAAGACCATGCTAATCGTTTTCCGGCGCACTTCGCGCAATTGTTCTTTGTTCATCTTGCGTAGATCCTTACCATGGACCAGAATTTCTCCGGATGTTGGTTCAATCAAACGGTTGAACATCCGAACCAGTGTGGATTTACCACTCCCGGACAGTCCCATAATAACGAAAATCTCGCCTTCTTTAATGTCCATGTTGACCCGGTTGACACCAACCGTTATCTGTTTTTCTTTGGCCAACTTTTCTTTACCCCAACCTTGCTCCAGTAATTGCAGACCTTGCTCGGTTTGGGGGCCAAACAATTTACTTACGTTTTTCACTTCAAGTATGGTCATGTTTTCACCCCTTCTGATGTGTTGTGCACTTCGAACGGCTTTCAGCATCCATAAGCCCATACACTTATGCGCCCAGCCACGAAATCCGGTAGTTGTTGCTTCGCTTCCCGTCTTTCTGGGTAACGAGTTTAATACTAACAATACTTAACCAGTATATCAACCGAATAAACAGTACATAATGTTTGTACAGTAAAAACTGTACAAAGTTTCTCGTCCAAATACTCCGTCATTCTCCTTATTCTGGCTAATAAGGCAGCTTTACATTTGACATTGCTTTTCCTACAATAGAAAATGAGCTGAATTGAAGCTGAATTTTTTGGTTAAAAGATAGTCATAGGCAATTGTATCCTGGTAAAGTTCCCATTTTCATACATTGGGTGAATGAAAGCCCTCTGGCATATATGATGTCCGGCCGAGTGCTTTCCCATGTAAGCAGGACTTTTAAAGTGTTGCAATTATTTCGCCAAAGACTGTGGAATGTTCAGAATGGAGGTTGCAAGCATGGGCTTGGACCATTTAGAAGAGGAACAGCAGGCAACCGTGCTGAAGATTCGTAAGCGCGTCATTGAAGCCATTGGACGTAATATGGATCTCTACGGGGTTACGCTGTCTACGGGACACTTATATGGATTGCTATTTTTTGCAGACAAACCAATGACCCTTGACGATATGGGACGGGAAATGGAAATGAGCAAAACGAGTATGAGTACAGGTGTACGAACACTGCTGGATTTGAAAATGGTAAATAAAGTGTGGAGCAAGGGCTCCAGAAAAGACCTATATGAAGTGGAATATGACTGGCATCAGACATTTACGGATTATTTTGCAATTAAGTGGAGAAAAGCCGTGGAGAGTAACCTTCAGATTCTGCGCAAATCGATTGAAGAACTGAATCGACTAGTCGATGATTTGGATGAAGAGGCGGATGCTGAACTTATCCACATCCTGATGGAAGACAAACACAAAGTTTTGCAAGCGGAAGCATATTACAAATGGTTGGATCGGTTGATTGATACCATGGAAAATGAAGAGATATACAAGCTGGTTCCGAAGGAAGAGATTAAGGAACATTCATAATGACATGCGAAGGGCCCTTTCCGTTATAGGAGAGGGCCCTTTGGCCTGTGCAATATCTTACTGAATTATAATGAAGGAACACGATGTAAAAGATAATCTTGCCCATCGTATCAACCTATGTCCACATCTAATGTCCGATCAGACCTGTCTGAGGAAAGACTACAGACTGCTGAGTAATCTGTTCCAGTTCATTTAGAATCTGCAGATGTCCAGCCGGAGTCCAGCATAACTGTTGCCAATTCGAGATATCGTGAACGTTACCATACAATACAGCAGGGGATCGATTCCATGATGCCGTTTGTTTCATGCGTCGGAACAGCTTTTCACTGACAGGCTGGAGCGAAGCACGATGGATTAACAGGTAATCCGTGTCAAGTACGGGGATACTATCCGCTGCACACTCATTTCTGGAACTTTCGGGAGATACAAGCTGAGCAGGCTGGAGTCCCAATTCGGCATACAATAAGTGATTTAATGGATGCTCGCCAGTTCCTTGTAAACGGATGAACTGATTCGTAACCTCCATCAGAGCCAACCGTTTTTGTCCGAAATAGGGTTGTAGGTTCAGGCTTGCTTCAAGCTTGCGAAACACAAGTTCTTTGAAATTTAGCAACGCTTGCTTCTCACGTCCGACCAGTTCGGCTATGCGAATATGGTTCTCTTTCCAGTCATCAGTAGACTCCAAGATGATGGTGGGTGCAATACTTTTCAGGTGATCGTAATAGGGCTCGTGGTAAAAGTCACCGATGATCAAGTCTGGCTTCGCCTGCCGAAGTTGATCGAATTGTCTGGTTAATCGGCGTTCTTGTTCATATTCATCCGATTCTCGGTCAAACAGACCTTGACCTTCCAGCACAGCTACCGGGCGCAGTCCAAGCGAGGCCAAGTTCTCATGGAATCCCATAATGGATGCCGTAGCTACGCGAAGTTGATCTCTTTTCATATATACGCTGGGAGCAATCCCCAAGGTTTGTTTGAATTTGCGGCTAAAATAATACTCATTGCCATACCCGACAGATACCGCGACGTCTTTGAGGACACAGGATTCCTCTGTCAGCTGTTTCTTGGCTTCGTCTATACGTAAACGATTCAGGTAATCGGTCGGTGACATGCCTTTGGCCTTCTTGAAACTGCGTGAATAAGAGCTTGGTGTGAGTCCAGCAATCTTGGCAAGCTGATCCATGCTGATTCCTTCACTCATGTAACGTCGCATATACATAATACTGCGTTCCAAGGCAGGGTCTACTTTCTCATGATTGGCTTCCAGCCGGTTCTCTGAGAGAAATTGCAGCAGTTCATGCAGCTGGCTATGTATGCTGATAAAGTGATCCGGTTGAAGACCTCGATAGGTTTCATACAGTTGTTCCAAACGTAATACAGCCTGCTGCTCATGACGAACCAGCAACCTGCCTGTCTGCCAATCCAGCGGGAAGGCAGGTGAAGAGGTCATTTTCCATTCACCGCGTACTTGCTGCAAACAAACCGTATCCATGCTTAGCAATATACATTCGGTCACATTCGAGCGTGCAGCGGCCTCAATGGTTGTTCCTGGCTTCAGTACAAACAAGTTGCCCGCTTGCGCCGTATAGACTGTATCATTCAGGACCAGAACACCGTCTCCTTGCAAAATAAGACAGAGCATGGGCCGTGACACCGTCTTGCCTTGCACACGGAAATTCTCCCCACGACGCACACGGCACATGGAGGAGAGGAGTGGTAGAGATGAGGTTTCAGCAACGAAGGGAAACTGTTCAGTCATACGGACCATCCTTTTGTCTCATTTTCTTAATGATAACAATTATCATTCTCATATGGAAGATGTTTTTTTAAAATAGTTTTCGACAACCCAAAAAGGATTACCAAGAGCCACTAGGGCTACCAGGTAATCCTTTTTGTTATGGATAAGTCCGTAGAATGAGCTACATGCTTGAATCAACATTATATGTTAGTACGGTGTTACCAACAGAATATTGTCGAGGAAAACGTCACTCATTACTTTTTTTCCTGTTCCACCCGTTTGCACGTGATACAAGCGATATTGATCTTTGGCATTGATGTAGAAGAGACCCGCAACATCATCTCTGATATGGAATGCATCCCATTCGTCCCCGGTAAGTTTCGTTACCTTGAGAGCTGTATTGACCGAATAGAGTCCGTTGTTGCCCGAAATGTATGCAGCCGTAGATGTACCATTGGTCAATTGATTCGCAACATACGTTACATTTGTCAGGTTCAGGTTGGCGGATTTGGTCACTTTGTTGCCCGAGACCGTT
Source organism: Paenibacillus sp. FSL K6-4396 (assembly GCF_038002525.1). Lineage (NCBI taxonomy): Bacteria > Bacillati > Bacillota > Bacilli > Caryophanales > Paenibacillaceae > Paenibacillus > Paenibacillus sp. FSL K6-4396. Next base: position 1,544,315 of record NZ_JBBOCR010000001.1, read on the forward strand.
TTGGCATAAGCCTTTTTGTCTGCATCAATAAGGACAACCTTGTCTGTACCTAAGGCACTTACTTCACGAACGCTCTTGTTATGAAGCTGAAGTGTTTTGGCTGAAGTTGTTAACGCAAACGCTTTGCCTTTGGCATAATTGTAATCCTTATTGCTGTCGAGAACGATTCCTTTGTTATACACGTAAAGATTGTTTCCCCAACCACCGGAATATACAGCATTCACATCCAGTTTGGCTTTGGGATTAACAGCGGTCGCTTTACCGGTGTTGTAGTTCACCTTATACATGACAACAGCATTGGTGGAATAGAAATCCTCGTACGGGTCTGTATTTACCATCAGTTGCAGTTCGTTTTTGGCTTGATTTGTAAAATAACGTCCTTCCACTGCGCCTGCGGCAATCCGCTGCACAGCTCCAGAACCGTTGGACGTTTTGGACACGATCCACGTGTTTCCATTAACCAACGCATTATAGTAGGCACGCCCTTTGGTTACCAGGAGGAATGGGAAGTCGGTATCAGCCTTGTCAGCAATCTTGGTGACAGCTGAAGCGTCACTATTGCCATTCGCGCGATAAATGGTACCTGTAGCATCCAGATAATAGATGAATCCGTTATCCGTATAATAGCTGAGTACATCTGTAGCAAATGTCTCCGCCGCATCGCTGGACCCGTCATTTGGAACCCGAAGCAATGTTGTGGAAGAAGCAGTCTGCGTGTAGTAGAGATAAGAGCCTGCCCCGTGCAAGTCCACACCTTGGAAATCAATTAATACTTCTGTTGTATTGCTGCCATCCGCGGAAACTTTGTACAAAACTCCGTCAGACTCATAATACACTGTGGATTGGCTAAGTGAAGCTGCCTGGGCTGCGGTTCCACCTCCCAATGTCATTGCTGCAATGAGTGTAAATAACAGCAATGTACAGATGGTGCGTTGTAAGTATGTATACCCTGTTTTCATTCGTTCATCGTCCCCTTCGTTCTTCTATATGTATGTCGTTAATTCCTTATGTTATATCGGTAAACTATGGAAGATATGTTAGATCTCAAACATGAAAAAAAGAAGAGGATGAAATTGAATTTCATAGTCATTCAAACCTGAAATCGAATTGCGAATGATGCTGCCAATCCGGTTCCAAAGCATTCTTCGCCTGACTTGATCGTGATAACATAACATTCAACCAGAGCAGAGGAGTGAGCGATCATGTTAATGAATGTGGCGATCATCGGATTTGGAAACGCAGTGGTGAATTATCATTTGCCTTATCTGGACAAAAAAGAAAACATCAAGGTGAAGACGATATACCGTCGCGAGGAAGATCGGGTTGGCGATACAGAACGTGAGTTACTTTATCCCGAGATTACTTTTACAACGATTATCCAAGACATATTGCAGGATGATGAGATTGAATTGATTGTTGTCGCTACCCATGTGGATAGCCATATAGAATACGCCAAGCTGGCCTTGGAACACGAGAAACATGTGCTGGTGGAGAAACCATTTGCCTCCACTTCTGCGGAAGCCAAAGATATCTTTGAACTAGCCACTCGTAAAAATCTCATCGCCATGGCAAATCAAAATCGCAGATTTGATGGTGACTTCCTGACATTGAAAAAAGTGATTGAGGGCGGCAAATTGGGGAATATTGTTGAAATCCAGTCCCACTATGATTATTTTCAGCCACAGTACGCGAGAAGTGGATTTGGATTGCTGCATGGTTTGGCTGTACATACGATCGATCAGTTAATCTCCATCTATGGCGTAGCTGACCGAATTGATTATGATGTTCGGAGTTTGATCGCGCCGGGTGAATCCGATGATTATATCGATATTGATTTTCGTTATGGACGAATGAAGGCCACGATTAAGTGCAGTCTGCTTGTGAAGATCGAACATCCAAAATTCATTGTCCACGGTAATCGAGGGAGCTTTGTTAAATACAGCAGTGGGCATCAAACGAAAAATGGAGATGGACGAACCAGGGTATCCATTCAAGCTGAACCGGAGGATAACTGGGGGACGATTAGTTATGTGGACGATGAGGGAACATCACATACGGAGAAAGTCCCTTCGGAAGCGACAGACTATGGCATTTTATATGATCAACTGCTTCAAGCCATTCGACATCACGGTGATAAACCGGTCAAGGATGAAGAGGTTTTATATGTATTGGATATTTTACATGACGGAATCGAAGCAGCGAAGAGAGCCAACTGACAAAAAACCAACGACAGGAGCGAAACGATATGATGAATATAGCAACGATTGGTACAGGGTCCATTGTGGATGCCATTTTAGCTGCGATCAATGAATTGGAAGATGTTACTTGTACAGCGATGTACTCCCGGAAGAGAGAGACAGCACAGGAGCTTGCGGGTAAGTATGGGATCGGTACAATCTATACGGACCTGAAATCCCTATTATCAGATACAAATATAGATCTCGTATATATTGCTTCACCAAACAGCATGCACTACGAACAGGCCTATCAGGCACTTCAACATGGCAAACATGTCGTCTGCGAAAAACCGTTCACGTCCACGCTTCAGGAAGCAGATACGCTGATTGCACTTGCAAAAGAAAAGAATCTGTTGCTGTTTGAAGCCATCTCCAACATTCATCTGCCCAATATTAAAGTCATACAGGAGCAGCTACCAAAGCTTGGTCCGATCAAGCTCATCCAGTGTAACTACAGTCAATACTCGCGCAAATACAATGATCTGCTTGCAGGGGAAACACCGAACGTATTTAATCCACAATTCTCCGGCGGAGCGCTGATGGATATCAATATTTATAATCTGCATCTGGTCATGAATCTGTTTGGCAGTCCGAATACCGTATCGTATACCGCGAATCAGCATGCAAACGGCATTGATACGTCAGGAGTTGTGGTTCTCCAATATCCGGAGTTTATTGCGGAATGTGTAGGTGCCAAAGATACAAACAGCATGAACTTTGTGCTCATTCAGGGCGAGAAAGGTTATCTTCAGGTTGTGGGAGGAGCAAACGGTTGCCGGGAGATCAAGCTTCAAATCGGGAATGAGCCTGCTGAGGCGTTTAATGCCCAGAGCCAATCCAATTGGCTGTACTATGAGTGGGAAGCGTTCAGGGACATCCATGCAAATGGGAATTACAAACGGTGTTACGAACTACTCGAACACAGCCAGTCTGTAATGAGTGTACTCATGAGTGCGCGCAAGAATGCCGGGATTGTATTTGCAGCGGACCAGCTTTAATCGTTAATACGTATCGCTAATGCTCCCCATGTACAACATGTCGAAAATGTAGAGTACCGAGACCATCGAAGACATTTTGGATAGCCTTAATTGTTCATTGTATCCATAAGCCAGCAACGTTTCATCACAATGTCTGGACAGGGTTGAATGGTTGTTGCCCGTGACCGCGATGACTTTCATCTGTTTGTTGCTTAGCACTTTGGCGGCTTCAATCATGGATTGGTTCTCACCTGTGTGAGATATAACAAAAGAGAGCGTCAGGCTATTGGGATTCATCGTGTTCAAATAATGCATGTTCGGACTGTTATGAGCAATCGCAGATATGCCGAGTTCATTCCACTTGGCACAAGCCTGTTGAGCCAGATAATAATTCATATCACTGCCATAGACATCAATGCGTACAGATTCTTTGACCCAACTCGCGATTCGTAGCAAAACAGGAGCATTTAACATCCGGCGCGTATCATCCAGCGCCTGCTGGTACAGGTAAGGAACAGAGTCGATGGCAGCCAGCACGTTGCCTTGTTCTGCAATTGCATGATCCTGCGTTTGCAACGCGGAAGGCATGCGTTGATATTCAAGAGCAAGCTTTAACTGAAAGTCTGGGTACCCCTTGGTACCCAGCTTTTTGCATAGACGAACAATGGTGGATGAGCTTGTATAGGTCTGCTGAGCCAGTTCATGGGCTGTAGAATCAAATACAACTTCGGGATTGTTCAGGATATAGTCCACAATATGTTTCTCCTGTGCCGTTAATTGTGAAGCATATTTTAATTTTTGAAGTAGTTTGGATTCCATACAGTTGTTCCATTCCTCTCTATAATCATCCCAGAGCATATTTCTCCAAACATCATAACCTGCGCTTATTGATTTCTCAATCTGCATAACCGAGCCCAGTGTAATCTGTTGAATTTCCTCGCTACACTCCACATCATTCAGATCTGACTTTCCGCCAGTTGCTGACGACTATTCCACGACGTGACCAGACGAAGGAGAACCACACTAATGAGCATGAGCACAGCTCCGATCATGAGTAACATCCAAGGACCAATCAGCAGCATGCCACTGGCTTGACCAGCGACTAAGGCGATGAGGGGAAGGACAATTAATCCGCCAAGCTGATAGGCTTCCTGGAACCCACGGACCTTGGCCGAGATGAGGACGTTTAATAAAATGACCATAAGACTGCAAGCGGGAACAACCCAGACCACAAGTATGATCCAGTTCAGATTGGGAAACATCAACGTTCCAAACATGGGGTACATCAGAATATTGGCAATGATTCCATAGATCAGGAAAGTAACCCAGGATAATAGAATGGAAGGGATCAGGGCAGCTAGCACTTTGCCTTTAAAAAGAGTGTTCATACTGATCGGTGTGAATAACAACCCTTCCAGCGTCTTACGTTCCTTCTCACCAGCGAAACTATTGGCTGTCAGAATGCTGGAGGCCATCACCGGAATGATGAGAAACAAGGGAGCGAACATATACATGGCCAAGTAATAGACAATACGATGATTATCTGTAGGCATGGAAGCAAGCTGGGGAATCTGTCCACCATGGGTTAACGCATCCAATGATTCGAGTAGAAAGCTGATGTTGCCCAGAGAACGAAGTTCCATTCTGGAGGCCGCCCACAGGAGGGCGGAGGGCATAATGATTCCGATAATCAGTGGAACGATCAACATGGGCAACCAGAGCTGAACGCTGGCTGTGACGGACCGGATATCTTTACGTACCAGTGCACGTATGGCTTGGCGGTTATTCATGGTGGTGTGCCTCCCTTATGGCAAAATAGATACTTTCCAGATCACTGCCCGTGATGCGGGCCTGATAGACTTGACCATGCTCCGTTAATTGCCTTAGCAGTAATGGAATATCTTCACGCGATGTAAGCTGGAATGTCGCTTGATGTGCGGAGATTATTTCAGGTGTAAAGTGGGTTGCCGTGTGCCATCCATCGGACATGTCGGCTTCTACTTCGAGCTTCGGAGTGGACAGGTACCGGCTAACAATCTCCTGTTCCGTGCCTTCCTCCACGATGCGCCCCTTTTCCATGAAAATATAATGATCACAGACGGCTGACAGTTGGGACAGCACGTGGGATGAGACCAGAATTGTCATCTTTTCTTCCTTATTTAACTGACGGATAATGCGCAGCACCATCTGAATTCCATCCGGATCCAGGCCATTGGTGGGCTCATCCAGAAACAGGATGGAAGGACGATGCAAGAGTACTCGTGCAAGGCCCAAGCGTTTCTTCATGCCTGTGCTATAGGTGCCGACTTTTCGATGCTGATAATCCTGCAACTCGAACAGAGTTACAAGCTCTTCGATTCGTTTCTGGGCATGCTTCAGGCCAAAAACATCTGCGAAGAAAGTCAGATTGTCACGCCCGCTCATATTTTCATATAATCCACTTTGCTCGGTAAGAGTGCCACACATGGCCAGTACTTTCTCTGCCTCACAAGCGGCATCCAATCCGTTAATGGTTACCTGTCCACCGGAAGCGCCCAAGACCCCATTCATGATACGGATCAGTGTAGTTTTGCCCGAACCATTAGGTCCAATCAACCCGGTGACACTGCCTTGTTTAACTGTAAAACTGACATCATGTAGTGCTTGATGCACCTTGAATTGCTTGGATATGTTACGTACTTCGATCATGTATATTCACCGTCCGATCTGAGTTTGGAGATTATACGTGCGGTAGGCTGATATCGTTCAAATGGACGATAAAAAAGATATTTTCCTCCTTCAATAGTCCCGAATGCAGGATGCACATTTACCCTGAAGTCTGCCTGAAATCGGGTCTCAGGTTTGTTTTCACTCTGCCTTGTAACATGTATCCTTATTTTAGGGTAGAACATCCGTTTCATTGCTATTCATAACGTGGTAATGAAAGATAAGGCCATACGTCTCATGAATGCCTGAAATATGCATATACGCCGGTCTTGGTTATCCAGGGCCGGCTTGACGTGATGTTTTGGCGTGCCTGTCACGGGGAACGTCTGTTTCTAACGATTACATAATGAATTCGTCTAACACATCCATACGAATACATCGTATGGGTACATATTGTGTTTGGACGTAGAGGAAGGTGAGTGAGTCATGACAGCATCCAATGAATATCGATTTCAAGTGAATCTGAGCGGGATGATCCAGATTTTATCCAACCATCTATATAGTAGTCCCAAGGTGTTCTTGCGTGAACTCATGCAAAATGCAACAGATGCCATCACGGCACGCAAGGAAGTGGAGCCGGGATATCAGGGAGAAGCACGAATCGAGCTGACAGGAACCGGTGATCAATTGACGATGATGGTGGAGGACAACGGAGTTGGCCTGACCGAAGCGGACATCCACGAGTTTCTGGCGATGATTGGACAATCCTCGAAGCGGGGACAACAGGCACTGCTGGATGGCGAGACATCGTTTATTGGGCGTTTCGGTATTGGTCTGCTCAGCTGTTTCATGGTAAGTCATGAGATCGTTATGCTGACTCAATCGATTAAGGGTGGTCCCTCGATGGAGTGGAGAGGTAAGCCGGATGGTACATATACGATTAGACAATTGGACACACAGTTGTCCCCCGGAACGAAAGTATATCTGCGTTGTACACCGGATGCAGCACATTATTTTGAAACGGAGTATGTGAAAGAAGCTTTATTTTACTACGGCGCTTTGCTTCCTTATCCGGTTACGTTGATACATGATGGGGCGCAGTCTGTTGTCAATCAGGATTCTCCGATCTGGCTTACACGCCCGGAACTTGCCCGTTCTTGCCGAGCGGAAGTGCTTGCTTTTGGTGAACGTCTGCTCGGGGAGAAGTTCCAGGATTTCATCACGCTTACAACGGCTTCCGGTCGTACGGGAGGCATTGCTTATGTTCTGCCCCATGCGGTGAATCTGAATGCCAAGCGTTCTCACCGGGTGTACCTGAAGCGAATGCTGATCTCGGAGAAAGCCGAGAATATTTTGCCGGAGTGGGCGTTCTTCGTGAAATGCCTGATCTGGACCGATGAGCTTCAACCGACGGCATCAAGAGAACATTTCTATGAAAATGAAAAACTGGAAGAGGTGCGCTCCGAGCTTGGAGACGCTCTGCGTATGGGGCTGGCTGACATGGCTGAGAATCAGATCGAACGTCTGCAGAAGCTGATTCGCCTGCATGCCCTTTCGATGAAAGCACTGGCCGTTCAGGATCAGGCGTTCTACGCGATGATTCACCGCTGGCTGCCTTTTGAGACGACGAGAGGACACCGGGAACTGGGTGAACTGATTGATGAAGGGGATACGCTGTATTACACCGGCTCCATTGATGAATACCGCCAGATTCACCATGTGGCTTCAGCACAGTCCATGCTGGTCGTCAACGCAGGTTACATCTATGATAAGGAACTGATGGCGATGCTTCCAGTCATACTGAACCATGTACAGACCGAGCGGATTGAGCCAGATGAAGTATCGATGACATTCACGGATGTTGCACCTGCTGAACGTAACCAGTATTATGATGCGCTGCGTTTGGCAGATTCGGCATTACAACGTTTCCGCTGCCGGGCAGAGGTGAAAGGATTCAAGCCATCGGATCTGCCGGTGTTGTTTACCCTTTCGCAGGAATCATCCACGCTGCGTGCGCTGGAAAAAGCAAGCGAAGAGAGTACTGACTTATTCTCCTCTGTTCTCGGTTCGTTGTCGGCAGGCATTAATTCGGCAGGGTACTCGACGTTGTATCTGAATGTAAACAATCCCATCATTAAACGGGTGCTGACTTCACCAGATAATCAGATGACACCGATTGCTATAGAAATGCTGTATGTCAACGCACTGATGATGGGCCATTACGCCATGAACAAGCAGGAGCTTGAAGTGTTGAACCAGGGAATTGTACGGTTTATTGATTGGGGTTTACGCGCAAATATGAACCATGAGGGAGATGCCTGATGAAGACAGAGATGGATTTTGAAGATTTGATGGAAGAGGCCTATCAACTGCCTAATGGTCCTGCAAAGCTCGGTTTTTTGGAGGAAGCAGCGCGGGTAGCCGATGTGAATGGTATGGTTGAGGAGGCGTACGAAGCACGCTCCGAGATTGTGGATGCAGCCACCTTCTGTGGATATCCGATGAAAGCTTTGATCGCTTTTTCCTGGCAACTTGGCAAGTTCGATCAGCAACCAGAGCTGTATGATGAAGAAACGTTATTATGGTCATATAAATGGATTCTCGGCAAAATGCCTGACTTCCCGGAAATATCACGTGACAAGATCATGGAGCTGCTGGAGGACTTCGGAGCACGGTTCAAGTCTTATGGTTACAGTGAGCGTTCTTACTGGTACTATCGTTTCCGCATCTTTATGGATTTCGGAGAGCTGGAAGAATCAGGACGCAGTTATGACAAGTTCAGAACATTAGACCGCGACTTCATGAGTGACTGTGAGGCGTGTGAGCAGGATGAGATTATGCGATATTTCTTGTTAAAAGGAGACGATGAGAAGGTGTTGGAAGTGGCACAGCCTATTCTGAAAGGGCGTATGAGCTGTGCAGAGATTCCGCATCTAACGTTGTCGGAAATTCTGATGCCGCTATATCGGTTGGGACGGACTGCGGAAGCAGATAAACATCAGACCAAGGGATATCGCCTGATCAAAGGCCAGAACGATTTTGTGCAGAGTTTTGCGGAGCAGATGGATTATCTCACACGTACGAATCCGGCAAAAGGAATTGATATCCTCGAAGAAACACTGATGCTCGCAGCCGATCATGAAGATGCTTACGCCAAAATGATGTATTATGCGAAGGCAGCTCCGTTATTGCGGCGCTGGGCGGAAGAAAAAGAGTCGGAAGGGTATCGCATGCGCCTGCCAGCGTCCTTCTCGTATGAAGGCGATCCAGGCGACCTGCTCAAGCTGGCCGATTACTTTGCGGAGCATGCTCAGACCGTTGCAGCCAAGTTTGATCAGCGCAACGGGAACCGTCATGTATCTTCGCTGATCGAATAGAGATGGATATAATTCGGTAACATGTAACCGATAGCTATTATAACGTAAGAAACCTAAAGAAACAGGCTTGTTCATGAAGGATCATTCCCTTCTGAACAAGCCTGTTTTTTTGCATCATGAGCATGATAAATCTAATCGGTATGAAGATGTTTTATTTTTATTGTGCTGAAGCCGCAGAAGGGACCGGCGCTGGTACTGGAACCGGTGCAGTTTCAGATGTCTCCTCTACAGCTTCGGCTTCTTCAGAAGGTTCTGCTTGCGGCTGCTGAGCAGCCATCAGTTCAGCGACGATTTGATCTGTTGGTTGGGTAAGCAGCGCATACATGATCGCAGCCTCTTCCTGACGAATCAGAGGTTTGCGGGAAAGGAAATCAACAGAACCATCCTCCATTACCTTCACCTCGGGTCCATGGATACCAAGCTTCGCCATCATCTGAACGGCTGGTACAGCCCATGGGTCTGTGTGTCCCGCAAGTTTGACATCCGTGAACAGTTCACTAGGATATTGCAATTGCAGAATTCTCCACATCATGACCATGGCTTCCTGTCGGATAATGACTTGATCCGGCTTAAACTGCTGTTTGTCCTTGCCAGTAATCATACCCATTTCATATCCAAGTTGGATATATCCGGCTGCTGCATGGTCTGCCCAGTCAGTGCCTGCAGGGGGCGTTGTTTTGCTAGGCTTCAAACCACTCAGTTTAAGGGTGTTCTCAATAAATTCAGCTCGTGTCACAGCTGATTTCGGTTGGAAAGACTTGTTAGCATCATTCTCATAATATCCAAGAGATTGGATGGCATAGATTGCTTCAGCATAAGGACTGTTATCACGAACATCCCGGAAGCCCATAGGCTTTTGCCCTTTTTTCTCATAACCCATGGGGTTGAGGTAAGGTTCTTTCATATAGATGGTTCCATCAGCATTTTTCTTGAATGCTGTGAATTGACCGGTCAATTCATCTTTGAAGAGATTATCTTCCATTTGAATCAGGTTGCGTTGACCCAGAAAAACGTCCGAAATGCTCAGTTGTCCAGGTTCTTTACCAGCATTTTTCAAGGAGCTGACGATCGTGCTAATCCGCAGATCCGCGTACAATCCGGTGAAGCGTTGCAGCTCAGCCGCGGATTGCGGCGTGTAATCCTTGAACTGCACAGGCTCTGCATATTGCGGGAAGAAGCTCTGAATAAATGCAGGGTAGAACAGATTACGAAGTGCTCCATTTTGATTATACGTCAGGAAAACGCCTGTATTTTGCTCGGGAATAAGGAAGAGATAAGAGCTGAATCCAGCCAGGTCGCCTGCTTTCGTAATAATTTTTGGACTACTTCCTGCTCCGGGAAGCTGAAATGCAGCTTCGAATCCATAGGTGGTATTTGGTAGCAGTGGATGAATGGATGAACGGTACTGCTCCATACTTTTCACTGTGGATTCCTTGAGAATACGCTCGTTGCCCTTCACGCCATCATTCAGGAACGCAATCATGAACTTCCCGATGTCCTCAGCAGTAGACAACATGCCACCATGAGGCATTGGTGTTGGAGAGATGGTGTACAGATCAAGCGGATTGTGTGCCGCATCATAGCCAGTAGCCAGCTGCTTTTGGAACTTTTTGTCCAGCATGAAACTGCTGTTATCCATTCCCAACGGTTTGAAGATATGTTGTTGCATGTAGGATTCAAAAGGCTCGCCGCTTACATTCTCAACAATCATGCCAAGCAGCAAAAACGAGAAGTTATCGTACATGTAGGCGCTACCAGGCTCGCGAACGACAGGAGGCATGTGTTGCTGTGCGTAATCCTCCATCGCTATGTACTTGTCGAAATCAGTATGGATGTCTTCCTGCTGCGGATCACGGATCTCGAATCCGGTCGTGTGTGTCAGCAGGTTCTCCACAGTTACAGGTTTGTGAAAAGGATTATCGAATTCGAGCCCCTTCACATAGGTCTGAAAATCAGCTTGCAGATCAACCTTGCCTTGCTCTACCAGCTGCATTACAGCTGCTGACGTGAACGTTTTGGAGACAGAGGCTACACGGAAAGCGGTATTTTTGGGATCGATCGCTGTTTTGCTCTCCACATCGGAGAATCCGTATCCTTTTTCCGCCAGAACTTTGCCATCCTTCACAACAACCACGGAGGCGCCCACATAATGGGGCTTTGCCTCAGGTGAATCGAAGAATGAATCCAGAAATGCTGTAGCCGATTCAGTTGTCAGCGCTTTCGTCTTTCCCTGTTCAGCAGCTACTGGAGTTGCAGTCTCCGCCTGAACCGCGGGTACCCATAGACTGAGAGACAGAACCACAGCCATAAAAGCTCCTGTTAGGGAGGTGAACCTGAAACGGGTCTTTCGTCTGGATAAATGCATGCAAACACTCCTTTATGAAAATATTTACAAAATAGTTACCTACCCATGTATTACTGATTACTCGCACGATAGGTTTCACGATAATAGATTCCAATGTTGGCAATCCAGATTACAGAGAGCATTACGATCGGGAATGGAGCGAAGGTGAATAGAACCGAATACAGCACCATAGAGACCATTCCAACACCAAGAAGTACATTCATCATCTGAAAAGAACGATAGGCTGCGCGATACACGATCCATTTCTCGCCTTCATCCAGCTTCTCAAAATGATCTTTCTTCATATTGCGCGAGTTCAGATCCAGAGTGCGTTCAGGATAATAACGGTTGTATCGCTTCACAGTCAGAGTTTGCACGACCACAACGATGATAATAGAGATACATGAAGCAACTAAATTCAAGAGGTTGAACAGTTCTGGAGAATTCGGCATGGTTCGGTTGGATGCATACAAGGACAAAGCAAGTGCTGCCCAGGTAAACGTAAGGATAACGCTGAATCCGCTGAGGATCATCGCTTTTCCGAGGGAGCGCTCTGCGGGAGAGATGAGTGAATCGGAATCTCCATAAGCATCATCTCCCATGGGAGGGACAGATGGCGTGCGGGAGAGACTGAAGATGTTCCACACCGTCATAACTACCACAAAAGCCGCCAGAATTGCGAATAAAAGATCATAGTCATAATACACGGACAGCGTCCAGTTCAAGTCAGAAGGGAGTTTACTGACTCCGCTAGCTCCCAGAAAACCAACTACAGCACCACCTGCTGCATACAAGGGAAGACGCAACCGCTTTTTAATGGACGAGGATGATGAATTTTTCATTTTAATCTCCACCTTTCAGTTCAAAGATTTTTTCAACAGGTTCACGAAATACATGTGCTATTTTTAGTGCCAGAACGACCGACGGAGAGTAATCTCCACGCTCAATCAGGGCAATGGTTTGACGGGATGCACCAATGTGTTTGGCCAGTTCTGCTTGGGATAGCCGCTCTCTGGCTCGTAACTCCCGAACGTGATTGTGTAATTCTTCCACTTGCTCACCTCCATGAAACTAATGTACATGATATTTGACTAAATGTAAACTATAATATACAAAATGTTAAAGATAATTTACTTCTAAACGTTGATAATGGACATGAAAAAGAGAGCCACTTGGGCTCCCTTAGGATCATTATTTTGTTGTCGGAAAAGTTGTCGGAAAAGTGAAATCAAGATGCATCTGCACACGGCAGATGTTGATTCTGTTCCTCTGCCTTCCGAAGTAACATTCGGAAAAAGATGAGCGCTCCAAGCCCCATCAGGATATACAGACCAGCCATCGCATAGGAGGGCAGAAAGGCTCCAATGGTTAACCCGAGACTGCCGAGAAGGGCAGCAGCGTTGTAACTCAACCCGTCAGCAGCCATATAGGCAGCACGGTCCGAATCTGGAATCATACCCGCGAGCATGACCTGACGAACAGGGGCGTACATCAATTCTCCAACGGTTAGCAGTATAGCGGATGAGATGAGTAACCAGGCCCAGTTGCTGAAAGCAAGTACGGTGAAACCTGCGGTATAGAGGAGCATACCAACAGTCATGATAGATCGGGACTGGAAGCGACCTATCCATCTGGAGAACGGAATGGCAACCAAGGCGACCATTACGGTGTTGATGACCATGATCAGGCTGAACATATGCAGACCTGAGATATCAGAGCCGAACAGTTGGGCGGTGAATTCATTTTTTAGACGAACAGCGATGTATTTATCCAACTGAAATTCCAGGGAGACTGCAAGTACAGTAGCCGTGAAAAATATCATGAAACGTTTGTCCTGAAAGACCGCCCAGTACGTTTTCAGTATGTTCCTCTGGATGGGAGCATCGACATAACCAAGTACGTGTTTATCCATTGTTTCACGAATCATAAAGATCAAAATAAACAGGGTAGCTAGGCTTTCGAGGCATACCAGACTGAACAATAGGAAACGAAATGATTCGAAAAATAGCCCGCCCATCAGTGCACCAAAAGTTACAGCAACGTTTGTTGTCCAATATTGCAATCCATATACATAATGACGTTCATGTTCACTGCTCACGTCGACAATCATGGCATTAGCAATCGGCACGGTGATCCCTGAACTGAGACTGCTGAGCAGAAACATGAGACAAGTGACAATGATCGAATCCATCCACGGCGAATTGGCGATGGCCAAGCCGAGTAGAGCCACGACCTGGAGACTTTGTGCGATCACCATCAATTTCTTCCGTCCAATCCGGTCAGACCAATATCCTGCCCACAATCCCACAATCATGGACGCCACAATATTGACCGTCAGCAACAACCCCGCCAAACCTGCGCCAATCTGAATACTCAGATAGATCGCCATGAATGGAATGATGGACTTCTGGGTCAGATCGGTGAAAAAATCAGTAATGATACGTATCCTGATGTTAGGGTGCAGATCGGCGTATTTCATAAGTCGTTTTTCTTCCTTCCCACTGGTCATGTTGATATTACTGAGTATAATGGAGGAAAACCTGAAGAAAAACTGTAGAAGCATCCGGATGGATTTCGTATTTTAGCAGAAGGTAGGGCATATATGGACGTATCAGAACATTACATTCAACTGCGATTAAACTTTCCACATGTACATGATGAACAAGAATTGCATACAACGGTAGGTGAACTCGCCGATCTATTATGTTGTACCATGCGCAATATGAACCTCATTATGAACAAATTCAAGGAGAACGGATGGGTCAGGTGGAACCCGCAGCGCGGCAGAGGCAAAAAATCGATGCTGGTATTTTGTGTCCCGTTGCTTGAAGTGGCGCGTGAACGATTTGACCATTTCCTGGATGGGAACAGGATGGAGGACGCCTATGAACTGGCCGCAACCTTACCAATTACGATGAGAGAACATCTGATACAGCAAATGCAGCATCAATTTGGTCTGAGTTCGAATAAAGGGGACAGAGGACGAGTGGATACATTGCGGATTTCACGGAATATCCCTTTTAAGACATTGGATCCCACGCAGACGGCCATGTGGGGAGAAGTTTTTATTGTTGCGGAGGTTTTTGATTGTTTGGTTCGCTATAATGCTGAACACCAGGTCTGTGAACCGAGTCTTGCAGTGGCATGGGAAAGTCATTCGGAGGGGAGGGAATGGACTTTTTATCTGCACAAAGGTATACCCTTTCATCATGGCAGGATATTGGATGCAGAGGACGTGAAGTTTACCTTTGATCGCATTATCTCTGACAATAGTAACCCGTGCAGGCCTCTGTTTGGATCTATTGAGCGCATAGAGACGTTGGACGAATTGACTGTACGTTTTGTGTTAAACAAGCCTAACTTCATGTTCCCGGATCTGATGAGCAGTATGTCTGCATCGATCTTGCCGAGAGATGTGGAGATGAATCCGCTCCATCCGATTGGAACAGGACCTTATCGGTTGACACGTCATGATTCCAAGCTGCTTGTGTTGGAAGTATTCCCTTCCTACTTCCGAGGCCGAGCCTATATTGACCGCGTTGAAGTATGGCAACTTCCCCACTCTGGGAGGGTGGAGTCCGTCATCAAGCATAATATATTTCCGGATGCGGAGCCTCGTGCCGTGCAGCATGAGATGCAGGGTGGCATGTATATGACGTTTAATATGCAAAAGGAAGGGCCACAGCATGATGTGAATTTTCGCCGGGCTGTTCAACAACTATTGAATGCGCAGGAGTTGTCGCAAGCGCTCGGAAGCACGAACACGCAGGCTGCTTATAGTTTGATTCGAGGACGAGTACAGCAACCTTTAAAGGTGGGTTCAGATCAAGGGGAGCCATGGAAACAGCAATCGGAACAACTGGATGGTTCGGTCACACCTGTATCTGAACTTTCCGTGGAGACCTCACTGGCGCGGGCCTCAGCATTCTTGCGTCATAGCTCTTATCAAGGGCAGAGTTTAAGTCTGTGGGTGGAAGAAGGCGAGAAGATGGAGGCAGATATGGTCTGGTTTGCAGAGAGAAGTAAACAGATTGGCCTACATATCAACATTATGCAGGGAGATCCGATCCATGCAGTCTATCAAGATGGGTTCGGGGATTGTGATCTGATCTATACAGGAGAAATCTTCAATGATCATGTCGTGCTGAGTCTCGTGACGATGTACACCTTCCAGAACACGTTATTCCTGATTGCGATGAATGATTACTGGAGACATGAACTGGAACAGGAATGTGGACGAGTGGTGATGATCCAGGAACCAGCGGAGCGGTTGAATAGATTGATTCGGTTAGAAGATCGACTGATTCAGGAGGCATTGCTTCTGCCCACATACAGCTTCAAGGAAGAACACGCCCATCATGATTCGTTGCGAGATTATCATCTTGCGGGGTATGGTCTGCCTGATCTGCGTAGATTGTGGGTTAAGAGAAGACCTGGTGCCGAAGAAGAGGATGTGAGTTATCCGGTGTATATTCCGTTGTGGTAGGTATGGATACCACAACGGAATGAATCAGGTGTTCACCAGTTCTGATCGTTTACGAAACCCTGATGAATTCAATAGGTTTTGTACTTGGCTCAAGCAACAAAGGAATGGAGATGGATTGAGCAACTTCTGAAGATTCATTGAGGGTAAACGTATACGTGATCTTCAGACCGAATAACACAAATTCGACGGAGAACGTATCTTTCCCGGTGTATTCCATGGGCATTTCAATGGCATTAAAGGTTGCTTGCAACCCGTCCGTTGTCTCCTGAATAGACATCTCGCCATAACCAGGATGTGTGTAAATACCCGCATAAGCGGTGTAAGGACGATCACAAGGTGTAATGTGAGGTTCTTCAACTTTTTCCTCAACGGCAGAGTCTGGCTGAATAGGTACTTCCAGAGGATTCTCCGGATTAGCCTCCGTTTCTGCTGGTTCTTTCCCCATTAATTTGCTCAATTTGGAACTCCAATTGACGGGCTCAAGTCCAAGCAGTCGGTCCATGATATGAAAAGCAACCGTATACGGAATTATACTTCCGTTGGTATTGCTCAGAACCACGATTCCAATCTGCTCTTCTGGCAAAAAAGCAACTTGTGATGCAAAGCCATCAATAGCCCCACCATGATGAATCATGGCATGTCCACGATAAGGCTCAATCATCCAACCCAGACCATATGTACTCACAGGCAGTTCTTGGCTTATGAACGGCGAATCACTGGGCATCTGAGGACTATGCATAATCTTCATCTGTTCCTTAGATATCAAGGACGTTCCTTCCCATTGACCTTGATGCAACTGGAATTGAAGCCATGCAATCATATCGGCTAGATTGCTGTTAATGGAACCAGCAGGTCCTACGGCATCAATGGCTCGAAAAGGTATTCTCGTATTCTGACCATCCTTCTCCATATAAGGGTACGCATAGTCAGGCTGAAGTTGCATTTTTTCAACAGAGAACAGACTTGAGTTCATACCCAGCGGATTAAATAGGGTCATCTGAACCATCTGCTCCCACGAAGTTTCATTGAGCTGTCCAACCAGATAACCTGCCGTCATGTACATCAGGTTCTGATACTGCCATTTGTTTCGGAAATCTTGATTTGGCTCCAGATACTGTAATGCACGCACAAGTTCTTCTCTTGTACGTGGGGAGTTGTACCATACCAACTCATGTCGTGGAAGACCCGAACGATGACACAGCATGTCGCGAATAGTTATACGTTCTGTTGCGATCGGATCGAACATCTGAAAATCTTTCATATACGACTTCACAGGGGTATCCCAGTCGAGTATTCCCTGATCCACAAGCAGAGCAGCGGTTGCTGCGGTAAAGGCTTTGGTACTTGAACCGATGGCAAACAACGTATTAGGGGTAACTTCAAGTTTGGACTCCAGGTCACGATAACCGTAGCCTTTTTGCCAGACGACTTCATCCTTATGGACCACAGCCACCGCTGTGCCGACACCATTCCAAAATTGAAGCTGCTCGTCGATGAATTCATCCAGTCTTTCCAGAGATGTGCTAAGCTTTGTTGTCGTCATGCTTTTCCCTCCCAATATTCAATAAAACGAATAATCTCCTACAATTCACTATGCCTTTTCTGGATAAAGTTAACATCCTCCCCGAGACTGATTTTGCGTAGCAATGCCGTATTAACGGACTTCACCGATTGCTTGTCAAACTAGTCCGCATATATCGAACAAGTCCCTCATAACATGTACTAATCAAGTAGGGGTTCTGCTGCAAGCACAATCCTGAAGTGAAAACATGTGCTAAAGGGGATGATGTCATGCGCCGAATATCATGGATGCTTGCCATGGTATTGGTCTTATCGGCCTTACTTGCCGCCTGCGGGAAGAAGGATGCGGCAGCTGTGGTCAAAGATCTGAACGAAGTCGTAGGAGAGATGGAAAGTTACCAGGGGGCAGGCGTGATGACGCTGCATACCGGAGATACGCCGCAGCAGTACAAGGTCGAGGTATGGCATCAGAAGCCTTCCTATTATCGTATTGCGTTAACAAATGCCAAAAAGGATGTAACACAGATTGTCCTGCGTAACGATGAAGGCGTGTTTGTTTTGACACCGAGCCAGAACAAAAGCTTCCGTTTTCAGAGCAATTGGCCGGATAATCAAGGTCAGGTGTATCTCTATGAAACTTTGATTCGGAGCATTACGGGAGATACAACCCGTCAGTTTGCGGATGAGAAGGAGAGCTATGTATTTGATGTAGCTGCCAATTATAATACACATGCACTCGTCAGACAGAAGATCTGGCTGAACAAATCGGATTACGCACCTAAACAGGTTGAGGTATCCGACTCCAATGCCAATGTTGTGGTCGATGTGAAATTTGACTCCTTCAAATTCGGAACTGAATTTGAGAAAGATGCCTTTGACATGCAACGTAACATGACAGCAGCTTCAGAAGAAGGCGGCAAAACAGGAACGGACTCTGGTGTGACTCCTGTGGAGCAAGCGGGCAATGAGGGCGGTAAAGAACCTGCCAATCCTCAGACTGCGCCTGAACCTGATGGAGCTGTCACTGATGGACAGACAGGTGTAGGTAGTGACGCAGAGCAGCAAGGGGCAGAAGGAGCTGCGACAGGTCAGGAAGGCGAAGAGCCAACAATTGCAGAACCGGAAGGTCCAGACAGCTTTGGCGTAATTCAGCCGACTTATGCGCCGGAAGGCGTGCAGCTTAAGGATGATCAGATTCTGGAAGAGGCAGGAGACTACTCGGTTATGCTTCGTTATGAAGGAACCTATAATTACACGATCTTCGAAGCCAGACCGCAGGATCGAGCTGTATCGCTTGCTCCATCCAGTGTAGTGGATCTTGGATTCACACTGGGGATGATCAGCGGAGATGCGTTGCAGACACTGACATGGATGACTGATGGCATAGAATATCGGATCACCAGTGCCGACCTGCCTCAGAACGAAATGGTACGCATTGCAACATCGATGCAGGAAGAGTCAGGCAAATGATTTTTGAACAAATGAACGAATAGTAGCATAAACATAAGGAATGCTAAGAAGCATCGGAGACCCGTTCTCCGGTGCTTTGCTTTGATGTAAGACAGGTATTCATCTGGCGCCGTTTTTCTTACTCGATACACCCAATAATGCAAAATGCGCTTCTACGCAGAGGGAACCGGGTAAATAATCGATATAAGCAGATTTTGCTGGGGTGGGAAAGTGGAATTTTGCCCTGCCAATCTCGCTTATTGGTCTTCTTCTGTGTTCGCATTTGTTCCTCAAACGGCGCACCTTACATCTGTTTTTGAATGCGAAACTTCGGTTCATTTGACAGTCACATGCTGGAGCATTACGATGGAGTCTGACGTGAGCCGGATTAAGATGATTAGAGAAGGTGACTTAACGTGCAAGGACAATATCGGCCGACCCAAGCGGAGATCAATTTGGATCATTTGTGTACTAACGTAGAAGCTTTCCGCGAGGCATTGCCTCAGGGCATGAAATTCCTCGCCTGTGTGAAGGCCAATGCCTATGGACACGGAGCGGTGGAGACGGCTAGGGAACTGGAACGAGTGGGTGTGGATTACTTAAGTGTGGCTTTTCTTGACGAAGCTCTGGAACTGCGACAACATGGGATTACGATTCCAATCCTGGTACTGGGTTATACGCCGCCTGAAGGGATCGCTGTTGCATGGCAACATGATGTGACCGTCACACTGTTCAGCAGGGAAGTGCTTGAAGCCATTCGACATCTGGATGCGAGTACATTCGCTAACAAACTGAAGGTTCATATTAAAATCGACAGCGGCATGGGCCGATTAGGTCTGTTGCCTGGCGATGAGGCATTGGCTTTCATTGAGGAAGTAGCTTCGCTCAATCAGGTGATGCTGGAAGGCATGTTTACCCATTTTGCCAGAGCAGATGAAGAAGACAAAACCTATACACTGGAGCAGTATAGACGGTTCCAAAGCGTGGTTCATGCGCTCAGGGATCAGGGATGTTCCATCCCGATTATACATACGGCGAACAGCGCCGCTGCCATTGATACACCGGAATTGTCCTATGACATGGTTCGTGTGGGAATAAGCCTGTACGGACTGTATCCTTCGGCTGAAGTGAATCATCAGGTGGTGAAGCTGTCCCCGGTATTGACGCTGAAGACAAAAGCGGTTCTGGTCAAAACACTGCCACCCCATTGGGGGATCAGTTACGGAACCCGTTATTTTACGCAAGGTTACGAACGAATAGCGACCCTGCCGATCGGATATGCAGACGGATTCTCCAGAATGCTGACAGGTAAAGCACAAGTGCTTGTACGCGGCCGCCGCGTCCCTGTCGTCGGTACAATCTGCATGGATCAGTGTATGGTGTCGTTACAATCTTTCGCGGAAGAGGCGGAAGAAATTCAAGTCGGCGAAGAGGTTGTCCTCATCGGTCATCAGTCTGGTGGCGTTATAACCGCAGACGAGGTGGCATCCCAGCTCGGTACGATTGCTTATGAAGTGATCTGCATGATGGCGCACCGCATTCCACGGGTATATACCCGCGGGGGAGCAGTAGTCGCCAGAATCAATCCACTTTTGACATCCTGACAGCTAACTGGACGTCATTACCAATAAACTTTTTTTCAGAACAGAAGGAAAACTGTCGGAGCATCTCGAATGTTGTATGACAGTAAGGATTTAATTCCTGAATTGAGATGTTTGGTCTGTACGAATATTGTTCCCCGTGTTTATAATGGAGTACAGCATACTTGATATACTCGGGGCATATATATTCCTTTGTATAAAAGTTCTGGAAAAACGTAATACTGGTTCACAATGGCGAAAGGTTTGTGGGGGTGGAAGAAAGGTGGCCAACTTGCAGAACACCAAGCGGATCATGATCAGTTTACCTGATTATCTTTTGCAGGAAGTGGATGGCATCGTAGCGCTGGAGAATTCCAACCGCAGCGAATTGATTAGGCAGGCTATGAAGCTGTATTTAACGGAGCGTAAGAAACGTTACATCCGTGAAACGATGCAGCGAGGGTACATGGAGATGGCAAAAATTAATCTGACCATGGCATCCGAAGCCTTTCATGCGGAGGAAGATGCGGACAGCACTCTGGACCGCTTAGTTAGCGGGGTGTAGACATTGATCGTAAAACGTGGTGACGTTTTTTTTGCGGATCTTTCTCCCGTTGTCGGTTCCGAGCAAGGTGGAGTCAGGCCGGTTCTGGTGATCCAGAATGATATCGGCAACCGGTTCAGTCCAACTTGTATTGTGGCGGCTATCACCGCCCAAATCCAGAAGGCAAAGCTGCCAACGCATGTGGAAATTGATGCGGCGGCACACGGCTTTGACCGGGACTCGGTTATTTTGCTCGAACAAATACGGACGATTGATAAACAGAGGCTGACTGACAAGATTACCCATCTGGACGAGGAGACCATGAAATTGGTCAACGAAGCCTTACAGATCAGTCTTGGTTTAATCGATTTTTAAGGCAGTAACCAGCGTCTTGTACGCTGCACTGCCGTCCGTTGGCAATGGATGTTCCTGTAAGGGAACACACTGAATTCAGACTGTAACCAAAAGAGCGTATGACATCCTTCGGGCTGTTATGCGCTCTTTTGATTAAAGCTTGATGAAAGCGTAGAACATTGGCGATCTTTTCGCTATAATGAAACCTGAGAAACCGTTTACCCGAAAGACCTATATATAGAGGTGGAGGAGACATATGAGCATTTACATCAATCAGGAGAAACTTCAATTTCATTTACAGACCCGTGAGGCCAGTTACGTATTTCAGGTACTGCCTTCAGGATATTTGGTGCATTTGTATTATGGCAAAAAATTACGCGACACCGATCTGAGCTGGTTGCATGTACGGACAGAACGAGCGTCCTTTAGCCCTAACCCGGTGCCAGAGGATCGTACGATCTCCTTCGATACGTTGCCAGTGGAATTGCCAGTGTATGGCACGAGTGATTTCCGTAACCCTGCAATCCAATTGGAACTTGAGAATGGCTCAACGGTTTCGGAGTTTACGTATACAGGTCATCGATTGGTCAAAGGAAAGACAGCGCTTACCGGACTGCCAGCAACATACGTTGAATCCGATGACGAGGCAGAGACGCTGGTTATTGAACTGGAAGACCGCGTTGCAGGCATCAAGATCGAACTTTCTTATACAGCCTTTACGGCATTTAATGCGATTACACGCTCGATGCGTATCGTGAATGAGAGCGCTACCGCTGTGAATGTGGTGCGTGCGCTCAGTTCTTCTGTTGATTTCCCGCATGCGGATTATGAATTGTTGCAATTGTCAGGAGCTTGGACACGGGAACGTGATATCGTGCGCAGACCGCTTGCGTCAGGCCTGCAAGGCATCGAGAGTCGTCGCGGTTCAAGCAGTCACCAGCAAAATCCATTTATTGCGCTGATGACACCAGGTACGGACGAAGATCAGGGTGAAGTCTACGGATTCAGTCTCGTCTACAGCGGCAGCTTCACCGCACAGGCTGAAGTGGATCAGTTCCACACCACCCGTGTATCGCTTGGGATCAACCCGTTCGAGTTCAGCTGGAAGCTGGAGCCACAGGAAGCTTTCCAAACACCGGAGACCGTTATGGTGTATTCGGCTGCAGGGTTGGACGGCATGTCACAGTCCTACCACGAATTGTATCGGGAGCGTCTCGCACGTGGCAAATTCCGTAATGCGGAGCGTCCGGTATTGGTCAATAACTGGGAAGCGACTTACTTTGGTTTTGATGCGGACAAGATTGAACAGATTGCTCGCGCTGGACAGAAGCTGGGTATTGAACTGTTTGTCTTGGATGATGGCTGGTTTGGACACCGGGACAGTGACAACTCCTCGCTGGGTGACTGGATTGTAGATAAAAACAAATTGCCCCAGGGACTGGATGATCTGGCTAACCGGGTAACAGGTCTGGACATGCAGTTCGGACTGTGGTTTGAGCCTGAGATGATCTCACCGGACAGTGAGCTGTACCGTGCGCACCCGGACTGGTGTCTGCATGTGCCTGATCGTCGCCGGACAGAGGGACGTCAACAACTGGTACTCGACTTCTCTCGTCAGGATGTACGTGATGAGATTGTACGCATGTTAACAGACGTACTTGGTTCTGCACCAATCACTTATGTGAAATGGGACATGAACCGGAATATGACGGAAGTGGGTTCAGCGTTGCTTC
The DNA here is from genome assembly GCF_038002525.1 of Paenibacillus sp. FSL K6-4396. Lineage (NCBI taxonomy): Bacteria > Bacillati > Bacillota > Bacilli > Caryophanales > Paenibacillaceae > Paenibacillus > Paenibacillus sp. FSL K6-4396. The sequence continues at coordinate 1,567,563 of NZ_JBBOCR010000001.1, forward strand.
CGGCAGACAGACAGCGTGAGACCGCGCATCGTTACATGTTGGGGTTGTATGACGTCATGGAACGAATCACTTCGGCGTTCCCGAACATTCTGTTCGAGAGTTGTTCCGGTGGTGGTGGCCGCTTCGATCCAGGTATGCTGTATTACATGCCACAGACGTGGACAAGTGATAACACCGATGCGATCTCCCGCCTGCGGATTCAATACGGTACGAGTCTTGTGTACCCGGTAAGTTCGATGGGGTCGCATATCTCAGCGGTACCGAATCATCAGGTCAACCGGATCACTTCTCTAGAGATTCGGGGGCATGTGGCGATGTCGGGCAACTTCGGGTATGAGCTGGACCTGACAAAATTCACGGAGGAAGAGAATGACATCGTGAAAGCCCAGGTTGAGCTGTACAAGGAGATCCGTGGAACGGTTCAATATGGAACATTCCGTCGCTTGCTCAGCCCGTTTGAAGGCAATGAGACAGCTTGGATGTTTATTGCACCAGACGGAAGCGAAGCTGTTGTATTCTACTTCCGTGTGCTCTCAGAGCCTAATGCGCCACTTCAGCGCCTGAAGCTGAAAGGATTGGACCCGAATGCGGATTACCGTCTGAAAGGCGGATCAGAGACCTTTACCGGCGATGCTCTCATGTATGGCGGTATTTCGGTAGGCAGCACATCAGGAGACTATCTGAGCGAGATGTTCCGGTTCGAGCGCGTCTAGATAAGTGAACTACATTTTATTTACACGGATACTACGATGACTGAACAACCTTCCAATCGCTGCTGTTATCCCCAGATTTTTTGATTCCCTTTTCTCAAAGGGAAAATCCGGGATAGCGTATGCTTCCGATGTAGCTTTCTTTCAGAAAGCTTTTAGGCGAGTGTATGCTTTCGAAGTAGCTTTCTTACAGAAAGCTTTTAGCTTCGCTTTTTCAGGTTTTTTCTGTCCTCTCCGTTATCGTGTAAATGAGCAGTTTCACTTATTAGATTGCTATTTTATTTAGAGTTTAAAAAAAGGAAAGACCGAGGAGCGTCGTGATGACGATTTTCGGTCTTTTTTTGACGTAATGGGGAAGGCTGGAGGATGACATCATTCTGTCAGAACTTGTATGCTTGCGGATTGATGGAAATCTGGACGTGATTCTGTGATAATATAGGGTAGAGTGGAAGAAACAAATGGTTCAACTATACTGTAATTACAGCAGCAAAGCTGCCCTGAAATGATTGTAACGAACGATTCAGGAAGGAAAGAGGGATTTATTTTGTCTGAACAGGAAACGGTTCTGGAACCCAATGAAGAAACAATAAAGGCAGAACGCCATGAACGAATCATCAAACAGGTAGCCAAGGAACTGTCACTGTCCTTGAAGCAGGTCCGTACAACGTCGGAGCTTCTGGACGAAGGCAATACGATTCCATTTATCGCCCGCTACCGTAAAGAAATGACTGGAGAGCTGGATGAGAACCAGCTGCGATCGATTGAAGAACGCATTGTTTATCTGCGCAATCTTGAGGATCGCAAATTGGAAGTCATCCGTATTATAGAGGAACAGGGCAAGCTGACCGGAGAACTGAAGCAATCCATAACCCAAGCGGTGAAGCTGCAGGAAGTGGAAGACTTGTATCGTCCGTTCCGTCAGAAGCGGAAAACGCGTGCGAGCGTGGCCAAGGAAAAAGGTCTTGAGCCCCTTGCTGTATGGATCTGGGGGCAACCGAAACAAGGCGATGCACTCCAGGAAGCGGCGAAATATATCAATGCTGAACTGGGTGTAGAAGATGCGGAGTCGGCGCTTCAGGGAGCCAAAGACATTCTCGCTGAGAATATCGCAGACGATGCTGCCATTCGTGCATGGATTCGTCGGTATACCTTGGATCACGGGATGTTGACTTCAGAAGCGAAGGATGCTCAAGAGGAGTCCGTGTACGAAAATTATTATGATTACCGCGAACTAGCCAAAAAGATGCCTCCACACCGGATTCTCGCGATTAATCGCGGGGAACGTGAGAGTATTCTCAAAGTTGGCCTGGACGTGCAGGCAGAACCGGCCCATCGTCATATGGAAGGACAGATCATTCGTGGTGCTTCTGCCGTACAGGATATCCTGCGTGATGTGATTGAAGATGCATACAAGCGGCTTATTGCGCCTTCCATCGAGCGCGAAGTTCGTGGAGAACTCACGGAAAAAGGTGAAAATCAGGCCATATCGGTATTCTCGGCCAATCTGCGTAATCTGTTGCTTCAACCGCCGATTCATGGCAAACGTGTGCTGGGTGTCGATCCGGCCTATCGTACCGGTTGTAAACTGGCTGTAGTAGATGATACGGGCAAATTGCTGGAAGTGGCTGTGACCTATCCAACGCCACCACACAACAAGAAACGTGAAGCTGCGGAAGTATTCCATCGGATGATCAAGCAATATGATATCGGACTGATCGTCATTGGTAATGGTACCGGATCACGTGAGACGGAGCAGTTTGTTGCCGAGATCATTCAGGAGAACGGTGATGAAAGTCTTGTGTATCTGATTGTTAACGAAGCAGGGGCGAGTGTGTATTCTGCATCCAAGCTGGCCCAGGAAGAGTTCCCGGATCTGGATGTTGCGGAGCGCAGTGCAGCTTCCATTGCTCGCCGGGTACAAGACCCGCTGGCGGAGTTGGTTAAGATTGATCCAAAAGCCATTGGTGTGGGTCAATATCAGCATGACGTTTCCCAGAAGGTTCTGGAAGAAAGCCTGAAGGCTGTTGTCGAATCCGCAGTTAACCATGTGGGTGTGGACGTAAATACGGCATCACCTTCGTTGCTGTCATATGTTGCCGGAGTTAACGCTACGATTGCCAAAAACATCGTGAAATACCGTGAAGAAAATGGTCGGTTTACGAACCGCCGTCAGCTTCAGAAGGTGCCACGTCTGGGTGCCAAAACCTATGAACAGTGCGTAGGCTTCATGCGTATTGGTGAGGGCGAGAACCCGCTGGACCGTACACCGATTCACCCTGAGTCTTACAAGGTAGTGGATCAGCTGTTCAAGGAGCTTCAGGTTGCACTGGACAAGCTGGGCAGCAAGGAACTGTCGGTATTACTGTCAGAGCAACAGCCAGAACAATTGGCTGTGAAACTGGACGTAGGTGTGCCTACATTGCGTGACATTCTGGACAGCTTGCAGCGTCCGGGGCGTGACCCGCGTGAAGAAATGCCGTTGCCAATCTTCCGTACAGATGTATTAAAAATTGAGGATCTGGTGGAAGGCATGGAGCTGCAAGGTACGGTTCGGAACGTTATTGATTTCGGTGCTTTTGTTGATATTGGGATCAAGAGTGATGGGCTTGTCCATATTTCACAGCTCAGCAACGGGTATGTTAAACATCCGATGGATGTTGTATCTGTCGGGGATAATGTAACGGTCTGGGTTATGAATGTGGATACCAAAAAAGGCCGTGTCGGCCTGACGATGAAGAAGCCTGCTTCTGCGCAACAGTCTTCTTAAATAGTAGGATTGGAGAACAGCCTTCCCTAACCAGGAAGGCTGTTTGTTGTCGACAGTAATAGTCCCGTTATCCGTTCTAATTCCTCTAGTAAGTACGGTGGGCAATATGTGCATTTTCTTAAAGTACGTGTTCAAAAAGCCTTCCTTCGTAATCCAATGCAGACTTTTATGAACAACCTCTTAAAGTTCGTTCTCCGCGCTGCGTGGTGTGCCATTTGCTGGTTTGTTACGATAAAAGAACCAGCATTCGTTCAGCAACTTGATTTGCCGGCTATCCTTTTTGTGAAATGCACGCATCAGTTGATTGCAAAGCCATTGAGGCAAGGGTATCTCCTCCTCTTGCATAATTCATCTGTACGTTAGCATATGTGGCAATAGCCTGGACTGTGCGGGATAAGTGGAGGCCTCCGGCAAATCAATGTCTCGTTGACTCAAAAAAAGCACAAATCCCAATTCAGGGAGATGTGCTTTTCGTTCTCATCATTATAAAATGATAACTGCGGTGAATTAGAGAGCTTCCATCTCTTCTTCATACCATTGTTCCAATTGGGCCTGAAGAGCCCGGATTTCGGTAAGCAGAGAAATCAAGGGATAATGGCTTTCACGTAGTGCTGCAAAAGATTCTTCAAGCGCATTGATATAATCAAGGCCGCCGATGATAGTAAGATTTTCGTTTAGGAGATCGAGGCTGTCACATTCGGCGATCGCCCAAGGCAGGACAGGGACATCTGCTGCCGTGAGTTTATCAATTTCCTTGTGCAGGCGCAGATTGAGCGCACTGAGTTGATAGGCGTAATCTGCCGGCATTTCCACAAACTGCAAGTGTTGTTCCTGCTGCAGGATGACATAGCGCATTGTAGGCATAACGAGTAATAATCTCCCCTCATACATTCTACTTGACAGTGTAGCCTACGAAACGGTTAAAATTCAAGTATTATGCCGGAAAAACAAATGCTCCGAGGGGGTGCAAGGAGAAGATACCGATGGAAAATGAGGAATTGCAACAATGGATTGAACAGGTATCACTGGATCATTTCGGAGTACCGTTCACCCATGAAGCGTTGTTTAACAGTCGCCTGACCACGACGGGTGGGCGTTATATGCTCAAAAGTCACCGGATTGAAATCAATCCGCATCAACTCGAAGCCTATGGGCGAGATGAGGTTGAGAAAATCATCAAGCATGAGCTGTGTCACTATCATCTGCATATTCGTGGGCGCGGTTATCAGCATCGTGATCCGGAATTCAAGGCTTTATTACAGAAGGTAGGTGGTTCGCGTTACTGCCAATCACTTCCTGACGGCAAAGGCAGAAAGCCGCTGCCCTATCGTTATAAGCTGGTGTGTAAGAGCTGTGGTACGGAATATTTGCGCAAGCGGAAAATAGATCCGAAGCGTTACCGTTGTGGTCGTTGCGCGGGAAAACTGGGGCTTCAGAATATCTGATGTGAGTATCGTTCAATGTATTAAAGAAAGTGATGGAAGGCATGTTGACTTGGATTATTAATCATGATAGATTAATCTTATTCAAGTTAATTTTCCCTGATAGCTCAGTTGGTAGAGCACTCGACTGTTAATCGAGTTGTCACAGGTTCGAGCCCTGTTCGGGGAGCCATTTCTTGGAGAGATACCCAAGTGGCTATAAGGGGACCCTCTGCTAAGGGGTTAGACTGCGTAAGCGGTGCGAGGGTTCGAATCCCTCTCTCTCCGTTCTGAATTAAACTTCTCTGCAAAGGGATGAGAACCCTAAAGGTTCGTCGGAGCAAAAGCTTCGTTAGCAATACTCCGCAGTCTCGAACGAAGTGAGAGTAACCCTCTCTCTCCGTTCCGATTGACAAAAAATCCTCTTCACATTAGATCGGTTAACGGTCAGTGTGAAGGGGATTTTTTGCGTTTACTGATCTTTGGTTATCCCTCGTGTACACTTCTGCTTAAAGTGAAATGTTCAACACCTCGTATAAACCTTTCTTGCCTGCTTCCGTTACTTCGACAGAGCGACTTCCTGTTTTTTGACGAATCCAGTCCAGTTCCGATAATCGATGTCTGAGTTGTTCCCCAAGCATGCCTGAGAGATGATGACGGCGTTCGCTCCAATCCAGACATTTGCGAGCGATGGCACGGCGTGATCCTGGCTTCATCTGAAGTTTAATTCCAAACGTAGTGAACCACTGTATTCCTTTCTCTGTAACTTGATAATCCTTGCTGTGTGCCTCTTCGGGCTCTGAAAGATACCCCTTCTGTATTAAGGCTTCACAGAGCGAGATTCCCAATTTCCCGGCCAGATGACCATAACAGGTCCGTGCATGACTCAGTTGTTGAAGCTGATTGGATTGTTTGAGAGAACGGATCAGTACAGGCGGGGCAATACTGGCCATCGTTTCAATCAGATTAGCAATTTCCTTGTTTGCAAGACGGTAGTATCGGTGACGGCCTTGCTGTTCAACTTCCAATAATCCTCCTTCTACGAGTTTGGCGAGATGACTGCTTGCCGTCTGGGGCGTGACGCCTGCCATATGAGCAAGCTCTCCTGCGGGCAAAGCCCGACCATCCAGTAAGGATGACAGAAAAATGGAGCGACTTGGATCAGCGATTAACGACGCAATAACAGTAATATTCGGATATACATTCATACTTCGATCATATCTGAACTATTACTGTATTACAATTCTGTTGTATCGTCCCATACGGGTCAGATGGAGCTTATAAACGAATGGATTGGAACAGGAGAGGTACAAGATGAACAAGATAATGAAAACGGACGCTGCTACTGAGCAGTTGAACAAAATTTCCGCAGTGGTACGACATGAAACGATTAATCCCAGTATTTTATATTATGGTACGCCTGTATTGCTTCTAAGTACATTAAATGAGGATGGGTCAACCAACTTGTCTCCACTGTCCTCATCTTGGGCGCTGGGGGACTGTCTCGTTCTCGGCCTAGGTACACAGGGCAAAGCCTATGAGAATCTGAGTCGACATCCGGAGTGTGTGATTAATTTACCAGATGCGACCATGTGGAGAAAGGTTGAGGCATTGGGTCGTTATACGGGAGTTAACCCGGTTCCTGAGGAGAAAAGGCAGATGGGCTATGAATACTGTCATGATAAATTCACTGTAGCTGGACTGACATCCGAATGCTCGGTTCAGGTGGTTCCAGATAAAATAGTTGAATGTCCACTCCAGATTGAAGCGGCTGTACAACACATACGTATTCCCGAACATACACCGTTCATGGCGATTGTTGAAGTGAAAGCGTTGAAGGTGCATGCGCACACAAGGCTAATCTCTGGACCGAACAAGATTAATCCGGAGGAATGGCATCCGCTGATATATAATTTCAGACATTATTTCGGATTGGGCAAGAGACAAGGGGGAAATTTCCGGGCAGAGAATTAACGTGAGTTGAGGCTTTTTATTAGTCAGGGAAAGATTGGGTAATAGTAAAGATAGACACATGTAAGCATATACATATTGAAAGGGGTGATGTGCATGGAATTGGAATATTTAATGCGTGTACTCATAGCTGGAATATGTGGTGTGTTAATCGGATATGAGCGCAAGAATCGAATGAAAGAGGCGGGAATTCGTACTCATTTTGTGGTTGCTGTCGGTGCAGCCCTGATGATGATTGTTTCGAAGTATGGATTCCAGGATCAGGCTGGCTGGGCCAATCTGTCTCTTGACCCTTCAAGGATTGCTGCACAAGTTGTTAGTGGTGTGGGGTTCATTGGAGCAGGGATGATCTTCACACAACGGCATACGGTCAGGGGATTGACCACAGCGGCTGGCATATGGGCTACGGCAGGCATGGGACTTGCTGTGGGTTCAGGTCTGTATTGGACGGGTGCAGGCGTGACACTGCTTATTGTCGTGGCACAGATGTTACTGCATAGACCCACACGCTGGCTGGTATCCGCCCGAACAGAGACTTTAACCATCCATCTGCAAAATGAAGGAGAGGCCTTGAAGACTGTTTTGGCACTGCTGGGACAGGAGAAGATCTCGGTCATCGGATTTAAGACTGAACAGCAAACAAGCACGGACTCCGTGGAAGAGACTGTGCTTGAGTTCACATTGCAACTACCGGGTTCATACCGGGGCGAGCAACTGATTATTTTGTTACAGGACGTGCCTCACGTTCGATCTGCGGAGTTAAAATGAAGCGAACCTGCATGGCTCAACAGGCGACCATGCAGGTTCAGTGCTTAATTCAGTATGGGTTCAATTACTGACCTTCTCCGACAATCGTTTCTGGACGAGATACCGGTTTACCTTCAAGCAGGCACTCGATGGCATGGGCAACACCGTGCTCCACATTGGTCAGCGTTATGGCTTTGGCTAATGCCTGGATTTCGGGTTCGCCATTACCCATGGCGATGCCGAGTCCTGCCATTTTTAACATGGAGACATCGTTGAAGTTATCACCGATCGCTACTGTATCTTCCATGGAGATGTTCAGGTGAGCCGCCAGTTTGGTGAGGGCATTACCTTTGGATACGTCCGGGTGCTGCATTTCGAAGTTGTGCTCAAAGGATACAACCATAGCGACATCGGAACGGGAAGCGAAGTATTCTCGTCCTGTCTTTACTTTGTCCGGATTCATGGAGAAGGCCATAATATTATAGATGTAGGCTTCTGCCGGAATTTCGAGGTGACTGTTTACGCGGTGGTAGTCTTTTTTGTCATAGTGTTTCTTGATGGAGCGAATCATGCGTGCAATGTCCTCACCAGGGTTTGAACCAAGAACACGTTCCATCTCGGCGAGCAAGGTCTCATGACTGCTACGCGGGGCATAGATGCCTTGTTGCGTTGAAGCCTCATAATAGACATCATGATCTTCCAGCCACTGCATGACGGAAGCTGCTGTGTCACGCTCGAGCGGAAGATGGAATAAACGTTCACCGTCTGCATCATGAATTGTCGCTCCGTTGGAGCCGATAATCGGGGTTTTGATTCCGCCTTCGCGGCTGATGGTCACAACATCGGAATAGACGCGTCCTGTTGCAATGGTAACTTTCATACCGGATTGTTGGGCCTTTTGGATAGCTGCGGCATTCTCCGGGCTAATCTGGCTATCTATGTTCAACAAAGTTCCATCTAAATCTGTGGCAAATAATTTCATATATTTACAACTCCTTATCATCTGTAGGTTCAGGAATGAGAATCTCAACCTGTTGTTCGGCTAGAAAAACAAGCCATTCTTTGGTTGGCCATTGGTCCGTAATCAATACATCCACCAATGACCAGTCGGCAAAACGATAACCATAACGTCTATCAAATTTGGATTGATCTGCAAGAACAATGACTTTCTTGGCAGCTTTCATCATTTGGTGTTTAATTTTACCTTCCTCTTCGGAAGCACTGAAGCCGTCCATGGTGATACCGCCAATTCCGATAAAGGCTTTATCTACATAATAGTGGGAGAGTGTCTCGATCACAGAGGTACCATAGACATAACGTTGTTCCTTATCCACTTTGCCACCGAGCAAACGAATCTGGACAGCCGTGTGATTGGAGAGAAGATCAGCGGAATGAATCGAATTGGTAATGACAGTACAGGATTTGCCATCTAATTTCTCGGCACAGGCCTGCACGGTCGTGGAAGAATCCAGAATAATGATCTCGCCTTGTCTTACAATAGCGGCCGCGAGTTTGCCAATGGCTCTTTTTTCCTCAGATACATCGAGTAAACGGTCTTTGTAGGATCTGAACTTTTGCGGAGGAGGGGGGAGAATTGCACCGCCACGTGTTCGGATAATGGCATCCTGTTCCTCGAGCTTGATCAGATCCCTGCGAGCAGTATCTCGTGATACATCAAACAAAGTGACAATATCATCAGCTGAGATGCGATTGTGTTTGTGAAGATGTTCAACAATGAGCTGCATTCGTTCTTCTTGAAACAAACATGTCACCTCCAAGGGTATGGATGACCGTACTTATACTGATACTTTAATTATAAGTTTTCTTAATGTGATTTGCAATGTTATAAGTGAACGTAAGTTTTTGTAAGTGTTTTGATGGATGGTTTACATTGTTCCTGTACGGGGATGACACTGGCATGAATGGGGAGGTGGCTAATAAAGGGGCTCTAAAGAGCAGTATACAATGGACAAAAAGGCTTGAAAAATAAATTTTAAAAAAAGTATTGCAAGTTCAAATTGTCCTGTGGTATACTCATTCTTGTCGCCAAGAAAGACAACTTGATATTAAGGCCCGTTGGTCAAGGGGTTAAGACACCTCCCTTTCACGGAGGTAACAGGGGTTCGAATCCCCTACGGGTCATATCTTCACCACCTCATGAGATCTACATTTTCGATGAGTAATCCTCAAAGTCATTGCTCTTATAGACAAGAATGAAGCATGGCACATCCGGTGAAGTTTACAGCAAGAGCCATTAGCTCAGTTGGTAGAGCACCTGACTTTTAATCAGGGTGTCGAAGGTTCGAGCCCTTCATGGCTCACCATTTTTACAATTGAATATGCGGTCGTGGTGGAATGGCAGACACGCTATCTTGAGGGGGTAGTGGGTGTATACCCGTGGAGGTTCGAGTCCTCTCGACCGCATCACAGCAACAATATAAGATAGACTTCTATGATCATTCATGGGAGTCTATCTTTGTGTTATACGATATACCTCATCCTGTTCCGGGCATATAAAGGCTGAGCATTCAGGAATAATGTGGTATAATTCAAGCAGATGAGTTGATTATTACGGTTGGAAGGCGGTTCTTGTATGCAGTCGATCTATGAGCGAATTGAACACCTGATTGCCGAACGAGGAATGACCAAGAAGGCTTTCTGCCAACAGCTGAAGATTAGCACAGGCAATCTGGGTGATTGGAAACGTGGCAAGTCTATTCCGAGTACGAATAAACTAATTGAGATTGCTTCGTTTTTTGATGTGAGCCTCGACTGGCTCATGATTGGACGTCCATCGAAGGAAGCGATGGTTCGGGAAAAACGGGAGGATTATTTTTTTGACGTTTTGCGGCAATTGAATTGCCAAGAAAGTGAATTATCGACTGTGGAACAGTCTTTTATCAGCGAATATATTGAGTTCACCCGTTACCGCAAATCGAAGGAAAGTAAGGATGCAGGCGACTATCGCTACAAACCTGAGAACAAATCAGAGAACGATTCTGAGGAAAACGAAGCGTAAGTGATATGAGCAGCATCCATAGACTGAATGTACAAAAACCTCTGGACTAATCCGAACACACTCGGAGACAGTTCAGAGGTTTTTTTGTATTAACGATGCATGCTTCATGCCCTTATTTGCGAAAGACAAGAGTTTCTTTACCCAGCAGATGGGGGCGGAGTGTGTTCCAGATATGAAGACACTGCTCCTGAAGCTCCCAAGCTGCCATGCCAAGGAGTCGAACGCCGATGCCTCCGGTTGCCAGCAAACTTGCACCTGCGAGCATTCGTCCATCGGGTGGCAGCACGGATCGGACTTGCTCCAACTCCGCAGTACCGAGCCCTGGGGCGATCATCCATAACGCAGCAGTATGTGTGTAGTGAAGGAGAGACGCTGATTGTTTGGGGTCATCGGTATCCGGTTCGAGTCCGAATCGATCCCAGACAGCCAGTTGCTTACCTTGCCATATCTCCGTCAAGCTGCGGTAGCGTTCGAACTGGAACGCTTCTCCCCGATGAATTCGTCCGGCAGACCAGATATCTGCATAGGCAAGAATGGCCTGTTCTTCCAGCTCGAAGGTTACAGTGAGTGAAGAAGAACTGCCCTTGAAGGGAATGACGCATTCAGGGAAGTATTCCAGCGTAGCTCCTTTTCCCAACCGAAAGTGATGATTAACGGATGAGGGAATGGAAGGTGTAGGATGAAGTCTGGTCGCTGATGTGCTGCTCAGCATGACATGCGTGCCTTCACCTAATTCCCACTCAGAATGATAATGATCCCCGTTAAGGACTCCGGGAGAGACGTCTGACGTGTACACACATAATTCGCTTCCGCCTCCGGCAGGTCGAAAGGATCGGCTAAACCGGAGAGGGGCGCTGTAATAACGATCGGTCATAACCGTCCGCTCGCCTTGAAAGGCAAAGGTGGCCCGAAGCTCGCTGCGGCGCGTGACGGGCTCACCTGTACTTTCGTTCCGATTCATCTCTGTCCCGGTGGGAACAGAAGATGAATTAATGTGAGTGAGTGCCATGTTCATGGCTGTGTGAATGCAGATGTGCAGCGGAAGCATCGTCATCCATATACTGATGTTCAAGCCAGTGGACAATCTCGGATACACCTTCACCGCTCATTAGATTAGACATGACATAAGGACGGCCTTCGCGTACCCGCTCGGTATCATTTTTCATAACTTCCAGGCTTGCTCCAACGTAAGGAGCGAGGTCGGTTTTGTTGATTAACAGCAGATCTGAACGTGTGATGCCGGGACCGCCTTTGCGAGGAAGTTTCTCCCCTTGGGCAACGTCGATAATGTAGATGAACACATCGGCCAGTTCCGGACTGAATGCAGCAGAGAGATTGTCGCCGCCGCTCTCGATGAAGATCAGTTGCAGATCCGGGAAACGTTCAATTAACTCATCAACCGCTTCAAAATTCATGGAGGCGTCCTCACGAATAGCGGTATGCGGGCATCCGCCTGTCTCTACGCCGATAATACGCTCTGGTGCCAATGCATTCTGACGCAGCAAAATCTCGGCATCTTCCTTGGTATAAATGTCATTGGTGATGACAGCAAGGCTATAACGTGTACGCAGTGCCTTGGACAGCTTCTCCACCAGGGCTGTTTTACCTGAGCCTACCGGTCCACCAATTCCAATTCGCATCGGACGACTCCGATCAAATGCCTTACGTTCCCACTCCGGATGATGCGTATGATTAGCTCCTCCACACATAACAATTCCTCCTTGGTTAGATAAAAGTTGTAGTTAAGACATAAACAGCCGCGCGGGTAAGGTCTCATGCCGCATGGCGTAGATTTCCTGGGCGATTCCGAAGCTGTGCATATCTTCCGGGTCATTTTCCCGAATGAGCGCCCATTCCGCTTCGATATCATCAAGCAGTTTCTGAATCAACATCTGCGCTTCGGTTTGTCCGATGGGCAGCAGGCGAAGTGCGCTGTTCACATAAGCGTTCACTGAGGTATACAGATGCCCGGTAACGGCTTCATCCAATTCAATCTCCAATTGATAGTTGATATAACCGTGAATGGTCGTGATGCCGCAATACGCACCGTATTCCCGGATGGCCTCATCAATCAGGGAAAAGTCCATCCATGGATAGAGTGAACGGGCCAGCTTGAGCAGTCGTTTTCCCATTTTGTGGCCGCCTTCCCTGAGTTCCCGAGGGGAGCGCTGGGCGTGGACACGTTTGTCATACAGGGCAAGTAGAACTGCATCTTGCTGTTTTATCGCCTGATAGACGCCTTTGATGGCAAGACCATCTAGTCGTACAAGACTGGAATGAAGCTGGTTGCGAATAAACTGTTCAAGCTGCGCGGTATTCCGCACGGTGCCATCATGCGTGTAAGCTTCCAGACCGAAGGAATGGGAGAAACCACCGATGGGCAGGGCCGAATCCAGCAGCTGAACATAACGGAGTAGCTTCGTGCCACTGTTCATCATGAGTGCCCCCTTATCAGCTAATCCGTATTCCTATCAAAACATAAAGTACCGCTGTGCCATAGGCAACTCGTCTGCGGGTTCACAGGTGAGAAGTTCGCCGTCGGCGCGTACCTCATAGGTTTCGGGATCGACTTCAATGACAGGGGTGACGTCGTTATGAATCATGTCTTTTTTGCTGACTGAGCGACAGCCTTTAACGGGTTCAACCCGCTTTTTCAGGCCCAATGACTCTTTGATCCCCGCATCTGCTGCGGCTTGGGAGACAAAGGTGATGGATCCGCTGGCAATGGCGCTCCCATAAGCTCCGAACATGGGTCTGCCAAATACCGGCTGAGGTGTCGGGATGGATGCATTGGGATCACCCATCTGGGCGAATGTAATCATGCCACCTTTGATGACAATCTCGGGTTTAACTCCGAAGTAGGCTGGTTTCCATACAATTAGATCGGCCAGCTTTCCAACTTCCACCGAACCGACGAGATGACCGATTCCGTGTGCAATAGCTGGATTGATGGTGTACTTGGCGACATATCGCTTGATCCGATCGTTATCGGAGGGTGAATCCGGGTTGAGTTCAAGTTTGCCGCGCTGTTTTTTCATTTTGTCGGCTGTCTGCCAGGTACGGATAATGACTTCGCCCACTCGGCCCATGGCCTGTGAATCGGAGCTGATGATGCTGAACACGCCAAGATCATGCAAAATGTCTTCGGCTGCGATGGTTTCGGGACGAATCCGCGAATCGGCAAAAGCTACATCTTCCGGGATGGAAGGGTCCAGGTGATGACACACCATCAACATATCGAGATGCTCTTCTACAGTGTTGCGTGTGTACGGTCGTGTTGGGTTGGTTGATGAGGGGATAACGTAGGACTCCCCAGCGGCCCGGATAATATCCGGTGCGTGTCCGCCACCAGCGCCTTCCGTATGGTACGTGTGGATCGTCCGGCCGTTAATCGCAGCCAGGGTGTTTTCGAGAAATCCGGTTTCGTTCAGTGTATCGGTGTGGATAGCGACTTGAACATCATGTTCCCCGGCGGCAGTCAGGCAGGCATCGATAGCGCTTGGCGTAGTGCCCCAATCTTCATGCAACTTCAGGCCGATTACCCCAGCTTCAATCTGTTCAATTAAAGGTGCGGTACTGGAACTGTTGCCTTTGCCAAGGTAACCGATGTTCATGGGAAAAGCCTCTGCCGATTCTAACATCCGGTGGATGTGCCAGGCTCCTGGTGTGCAGGTGGTGGCTTTGGTTCCTGTTGCGGGTCCTGTTCCGCCGCCGATCATGGTCGTGACCCCGGAGGATAATGCAGTCTGAATCTGCTGTGGGCAGATGAAATGAATATGGGTATCAATGCCGCCAGCGGTTACAATCATGCCTTCACCGGCGATGATTTCGGTGGAAGCACCGATGACCAGTGCGGGATGAACACCATCCATTGTATCCGGGTTACCGGATTTGCCAATGGCGCAGATGTGACCATCTCGAATGCCGATATCCGCTTTTACAATGCCCCAATGATCGATAATGATAGCGTTAGTGATGACAGTATCAGGGGTGCCGTCGCTACGCAGAGCTGTAGTAGACTGGCCCATCCCGTCGCGGATAACCTTGCCGCCCCCAAACTTGCTCTCATCTCCATATACGGCATAATCATGTTCAATCTCTGCCCATAGTTCGGTATCCGCAAGTCTTACGGCATCACCGGTTGTTGGTCCAAACATGGACGCGTATTGTTCACGGCTCATTCGTTTCATGAAGGTTCACCTCCATCTTGTATGGGAGGGGAGAACGTCTTCAGGAATGCCTCCAGTTTCACTGGATCGGGGGCTTGATCCGCAGAGCCTTCGGTTAATCCGTTGAACCCGTGAATCTGGCGTTTGCCGCCAAAGGTCGTGAGTTCAACAGGTTTCTCTTCACCGGGTTCGAAGCGAACTGCGGTGCCTGCCGGAATGTGTAGGCGATGTCCAAAAGCTGACGTGCGATCAAAGTCCAGTGCTGCATTAACTTCATAGAAGTGAACGTGAGAGCCGACTTGGACGGGGCGGTCGCCGCGGTTAAGGACAAGGAGGCGTATGGTTAAACGATCCGGATGACAGATGATGTCGTCATCTGGCTTCAAACGGTATTCACCAGGAATCATGGTTTCTCCTGCCTTTCTCAGCGTATAGGTTCATGTACGGTAACCAGTTTTGTACCGTCAGGAAATGTGGCTTCTACCTGTACTTCAGGAATCATATCGGGAACACCATCCATACAGTCTTCGCGTGTCAGGATGGTGCCTCCGTATCTCATTAATTCGGCAACACTCATTCCATCCCGTGCTCGTTCCATCAGTTCGGAGGTCAACAAGGCGATGGCTTCGGGAACATTCAACTTGAGTCCGCGTGCTCTTCGTTCACGGGCGAGGTTAGCGGCCACGGTAATCAGGAGTTTTTCCTTTTCCTGCTCAGTCCAGTGCAAGGTAATCCGACCTTTCGCTTATAATGTCTGATATGTTCATGGATCATATTGTATGTTAAATATACTCACACAGGGTGAATCCTTTGTCAATAAGCTTCAAGACATATTAGCAGTATGCATGAAACGAGTAGGCATGAAATAAAATTATGTAAGCTATATTGACATGAAGAGAGGAACCCTCCATAATTTGGATCAACGAACATTTCGGACTCAAATGACCTTAATGTTCGTCAATAGACTAAAAAAAGGGAGTGTAGGCTATTGAAGAAGAGGTCGGTCAAGTTATGGAGTATTTTGCTGGGTGCGGTCATTGTGATGACAGGATGTGTGGAGGGCACTGCGCCGCCTGAAGCTTCGGGTTCAGGTGGTACAGGAGAGCCGGCTGCATCTGGTGATACGATTAAAGTTGGCATTCTTCACTCTCTCAGCGGAACAATGGCGATCAGTGAGGTATCTGTTAAAGATGCGGAGATGCTTGCCATCGAAGAGATCAACGCCGCGGGCGGAGTTTTGGGTAAACAGATCGAGCCTGTAGTTGAGGATGGCGCTTCGGATTGGCCTACTTTTGCGGAGAAGGCTGGAAAGTTACTGCAACAGGATAAGGTCGCTGCTGTATTTGGTGGATGGACCTCTGCCAGTCGGAAGGCTATGCTCCCGGTGTTTGAACAGAATAAAGGTCTATTGTTTTACCCGGTGCAATATGAGGGATTGGAATCGTCGCCAAATATTTTTTATACAGGAGCAACAACCAATCAACAGATCGTTCCATCCGTAACCTGGTTACTGGAAAACAGGGGCAAGACGTTTTATCTGCTCGGTTCCGATTATGTATTCCCAAAAACGGCCAATCAGGTCATTAAGGCACAACTCGCAGCAGAAGGCGGCGAAGTTGTGGGTGAAGAATACACACCGCTGGGACATACCGATTACAGTACCATCATTAGCAAAATCAAGGCTGCGAAGCCGGATATTGTATACAATACGCTGAACGGAGACAGTAATGTAGCTTTCTTCAAACAATTGAAGGATGCGGGAATCTCTTCGGATCAGATGACAACCCTCTCGGTAAGTGTGGCGGAGGAAGAAATCCGTGGTATTGGCGCGGATGTACTGAAGGGACATCTGGCTTCGTGGAATTATTATCAGACAACCGATACACCTGAAAATGCTACATTTGTTGCCAAGTATAAAGAAAAATACGGTGCTGATCGAGTGACAGCTGATCCGATTGAAGCGGGATATGTGGCGGTTTATCTCTGGAAGGCGGCAGTGGAAAAAGCAGGATCAACCGACGTAGAGAAGGTGAAGGCAGCTGCCAAGGGTCTGGAATTTGATGCCCCGGAAGGTAAGGTAACCGTGGATGGAGAGAATCAGCATATCTACAAAACCGTACGGATCGGTGAGGTGCAGGAAGATGGGCAGTTCAAGGAATTGTGGAATTCTGGTGAGCCTGTCAAGCCGGACCCTTATCTGAAAACATATGAATGGGGAGTTTCCCTCAGCGCTAAATAACATAGAAACCTCGCAATAAACACAGGTAACTCGCTTCAAAGCAGCCGATTCATAGACGAGGGTGTGACAACACACCCTTTTACCGTATTGCGGTAAAGCGTTACTGTAATATAAAATGTGAGGCTGGTGCGAATTGAAGTCATGTGAAATATCGAGATTCACGGTATGGAGGAGGGGATAGCGATGGATATGTTTATCCTGCAGATATTCAACGGTCTGAGTATCAGTTCAATTCTGTTGTTAATTGCACTCGGTCTGGCGGTAACGTTTGGGCTGATGAATGTCATCAATATGGCTCACGGTGAACTGATCATGATCGGTGCATATGCAACGTATGTAACACAAAATTTGTTCATGTCCTATGCTCCAGCAGCGTGGTTTGGTGCCTATTTTGTTGTGGCTCTGCCGATTGCGTTCATTGTAGCGGCTCTGATTGGCTGGTTGCTTGAAGTAGTGTTGATCCGGCATCTGTATGGCAGGCCGCTGGACAGTCTGCTTGCGACATGGGGTGTAGGCATGATGCTGCAACAACTGGCCCGTACGATATTCGGAGCACCCAATGTGGGAGTATCCAGTCCGGCTTGGCTCAACGGGGGATTGGCGATCTCGGATGGCATTGTATTTCCATACAAGCGAATTTTCATTATCGCATTAGTTGCGGTTGTGCTGCTGTGTATGTATCTCTATATCTATCGAACATCATCCGGAAGACGAATGAGGGCTGTAATGCAGAATCGGAGCATGGCAGGGTGCCTTGGAATTTCGACTCGGCGGGTGGATGGTATGACCTTTGCCATTGGTTCGGGCATCGCCGGAATTGCTGGTTGTGCATTAACGCTCATTGGTCCAATTGGTCCTTCACTTGGCACGTATTATATTGTGGATGCATTCATGGTAGTTGTTCTGGGTGGCGTTGGGAAATTGGTTGGAACTGTGTGTGGTGCACTGGGAATTGGGATGTTTAACACGCTGTTCGAAACCTATACCTCTGCCTCCATTGGCAAGGTGCTGGTATTTGTATGTATCGTTGCTTTTTTGCAATGGAAACCACGCGGCTTGGTCGCGATGCGCACACGGAGTCTCGATTAATGTGAAAAAGGGGGTTAGTTCATGTCCGCTTTACTCAAGACTGGCAGTCTGAAAATGAGGATTATCTGGGCGGTTGTACTGATCATGATGTGTCTTGCTCCACTAATCTCCACGGAGTTTCGTCTGAGTCTGTTAGCCAAGTTTTTGGCGCTGGCAATCCTGGCCATTGGTCTCGATCTGATCTGGGGATATGGGGGTGTGTTGAGTCTTGGGCATGGAGTGTTCTTCGGTCTGGGTGGGTACGCGATGGCGATGTATCTGAAGCTTCAGGCCAGTGGAGCAACGCTCCCTGACTTCATGGGATGGAGTGGCCTCAGTGGTCTGCCGTGGTTCTGGGAACCGTTTCGCTCTTTCCCGGTGGCGCTGTTATTGGGGATAGTCCTTCCGGCATTACTTGCCTTTGCGCTGGGATGGTTTACGTTCCGTAACCGGATCACCGGTGTTTATTTTACCATCCTGACTCAAGCCTTGGTTCTTATTACGGTAACGCTCTTTGTTGGCAAACAGGAATGGACGGGTGGAACAAATGGCATTACCGGATATAATTCGATCTTTGGTTTTACACTTCATTCGGCTGGAACAACCATTGTTCTCTACTATATAACGCTTGCCGTTCTGGTGATCGCATATGTGCTCTGTCGTCGAATGGTGAACAGTCGTTTCGGCCAAGTGCTCGAAGCTGCGCGGGATGGAGAGAATCGGGTGCGATTCCTCGGATATGATCCGGCAGGATATAAAACGCTGGCTTTTGCTTTTTCCGGTGCGCTTGCAGGCATCGCGGGCATGTTGTTTGTTCTTCAGGTGGGTATTATCTCGCCTTCGATGATGGGGATTGTGCCCTCCATTGAGATGGTCCTGTGGGTTGCGCTGGGTGGTCGCGGTACGCTTATTGGAGCGGTCATCGGAGCGGTGGTGCTGAATGCAGCCAAAACAGGCATAAGTGAGGCTTATCCCGAAGGGTGGCTGTTTGTCATTGGTGGGCTCTTTGTAACGGTAGTTTTGTTCATGCCAAACGGAATTGTAGGTGTGTATCGTCATGTCGTTCGCTTGCTGAAGCGGAGAGGAGAGAGTGCGCATGTCCAAGTCACTCGGGAAAAACCTGAAGTCTACTGAGGAATCAGTGGTGTTGGTAGCCGAGGATATTACGGTCGCCTTTGGTGGGTTCGTTGCGGTCAAAGAAATGAATCTGAAGCTGCATGAACATGACCTGCATTTTCTGATCGGACCCAATGGTGCTGGGAAAACAACGATGCTGGATGTGATATGCGGCAAAACAAAACCCATGTCCGGCTCGGTGAAGATGGCGGATGGCACGGAATTAACACGACTGAAGGAGCACCAGATTGTTCGCAAAGGTGTGGGACGCAAATTCCAGGCGCCATCGATCTTTGCAGGTCTGACGGTGCAGGAGAATCTGACGCTGGCGGCGGAGACTCGCCGTTCCCCTTTGCAAGCCATCGGTATTCGTCGATATGGGAAAATGAGTGCTGCCATGGAGCATGTTACCCTCCAGATTGGTCTGCAAGATCGCGTTGATGCTCGTGCAGGAGCATTATCGCATGGGGAGAAGCAGTGGCTGGAGATCGGCATGCTGCTTCTCCAGGAGCCACGTGTGTTGTTGCTGGACGAACCAGCCGCAGGCATGACGGATGAAGAAACACACAAGACCGGGCGACTTCTGCAAGAGATTGCGCGTGAACGCTCGGTTGTGGTGGTGGAGCATGATATGGAGTTTGTGCGAGAGTTCGCAGCCAAGGTAACGGTGATGCATGAAGGGAAACTGCTGAAGGAAGGTACGATGGTGGAGGTACAGGCAGATCCGAAAGTGGCCGAAGTGTATCTGGGCAAAAGGAGGGATGACCATGCTGTCGCTGCAACGAATTGAATCCGGCTACGGGGAAAGCAATGTGCTTCGTGGTGTGAACCTGGATGTACAGCCTGGACAGGTGGTGTGTCTGATGGGCCGTAACGGTGTAGGGAAAACAACGTTGATGAAAACATTAATGGGGTTGCTCAAAACACGCAAGGGCAGTATTCAGTGGCAAAATCAGGAGTTATCCACTTTGGACACAGCCAAGCGGGCAAGGGCAGGGATCGGTTATGTACCGCAGGGGCGGGAAATTTTCCCGCAGCTTACGGTGAAAGATAACTTATTGCTCGGTCTGGAGACAAGTGCGCCGGGAGTAAAAACGTTCCCGGAGGATGTACTGGCGATGTTTCCAGTGCTTGCGACGATGTATGGACGGCAGGGCGGGGATCTGAGTGGTGGACAGCAGCAACAGTTGGCATTCGCCCGGGCATTGGCTTCGCGTCCGGGGTTGTTGCTACTTGATGAGCCGACAGAAGGCATCCAGCCTTCTATCGTGGAGGACATTCGGCAGGTTATTTTGCAGCTCAAGGCAAAGGGGAACCTCTCGGTTTTGCTGGTAGAGCAGAGTATCGATTTTGTACGAAGTGCCGCAGATTACATCTATATCATGGACAAAGGAACCATAACCCTGCACGGGACACCGCAAGAACTGGATATGTCGCAGTTTGAACATCATCTCTCCGTATAGTTGTAGTTAGTCGGCGAGTGGAGAAAGGTTTCAGGAACGCTTGTCCAGGATATTCGAGTATTTGGGATATAACCGCCGGATGCATTCCGGACAGATGTCATGGGTGAATTCGGCGTGGGTATGCTTCTCCAGATAACTCTCAACGGAGTTCCAATGTTCCTCTTCGTCCTTGATTTGTTTGCAGACGGCGCAAATAGGCAGCAGTCCGCGCAATGTGCGCACTTCAGACAATGCCTTCTTCAATTGGTGTTCTGTCTTTCTCTGTTCGGTAATATCCATGTGTGCAATCAAAGCGAGATCGGTATCCAGAATTGAATTTGCATAAGATAGAGGGGTGAGTTCTACACGAAACCACCTCTTTTCATTGTATACAGTATATACGCAGATGTCATATGTATGATTTCGATTAAAGGGTATTCCGCGTTCTTTCAAATTCTGTGCGACAAGTGCCATGTTAGCGTTCTTGCCCCGTTTTGCCCAGGCTTCCGTCAGATGCAGGTAATGTCTATAACTACTGTGTATATCCGGGTTTGGTGAGCATTGACCAAGTCCCTGTTGCCAGGCACGGTTACAACTTTGGATAATCCAATTGTCATCAACGATGATGAGCTGGTGACGTATGGACTGGAACGACAGCCTCTCCAGATCGGATGTAACATGTCTCATGGATGAGACCCTCCTTTGGCAGAAATCTTATCTCAGTTCATCTGGAATATCCAAAATATCAGCGACCAGGTGCCTGAATCGGGTTGCTTTGCGTGTGCCGTGAATAAGATTGGATAAACGATAGGGTGGGATGCCATGCTGTTCACAAAAGGTCTTCTGGTCCACTTGAAGTTCGGTTAGCCGTCGTTTGATGGCCCATCCGAACGGAGTAACTGGTTTTTTCTTGTTCAAAAGGGTTCACCCCTGGTTAGAATGTAGTATTCAGCCGCCCTTTCATCATGTAGAATATATAGAAATGCGAGCTGTATGTTTCATTATATACGCAAATTCGTCATCTAACAATTAAAAAAGACGGAAAAAAGTGTATTTTGTGATGATAAATGGCGTAAATACGTAAATAAAACAAATAAAATGACAAAAAACACGTCGGCAAGGAGGTTGCCGCGTGTTTTTTAGTTTGTCTGAATGAAGGGGAGCAGGTATGAGGAGGAAGAGGATTAGGCCCTGTAGGCATGAAGTCCAGCTCCAAGCATATGGAAACTGGGGAAAAACGATTTCATGGACATCGAGGTTGGCTGTGCCAGTCCATCCGCAGCCGAGGCGCTGACGGTCTTCCATTCATTCTCCAGATCTGTGGCCAGGCGGACCATCAGATCCTTGGTTGTATCGTTGTTCAGGGGAATGACTTTGGAGGCTTCGGTTATGCAGGCATTCATGGCTGAATGCAGGTAACCAAGGACCGCCTCCTCGACCGGGATGTCGAGGTGGTGGTTAATCCAGGCGTGAACAGTGGAGAGGCAGCCAACCGAATCGTATTTGGCAAAGATCTGTTCGAGCTGGCTGAATTCAATCCAGGGGTGCAGAGCACGTGCAAGTCTGATCAATCGTTTACCCATGGCGGCAGCTTGTTCTCTGAGATCTCCAGGGGTTCGCTGAACATGGACGAGCTTGTCGATTAGAGCTATCCGCCATGTATCTTTGTGATCTGCTGCGGTATAGATGCCTTTGATGGCCATACCTTCAAGACGAACGATGCTGGGATGCAACTGACAACGCATGAATGATTCGAGATCTTCAGCATTACGAATGGTACCCTCCCTGATATGGATATCCATGCCGAAGGAATGGGTGAACCCTCCAACCTGAATAGAGGAATCAAGCAGGTTGACATAATCGAGCAGCTTATTCCCACGGTTCACAATCATTCGCCTCCTGTGTTCGTTAAATGTCACTTATAGTGACATCTATAATCCTTTTTGTTTGCTTTATGTTTATAAATCCGAATTATATGATAGTTATCTTCCCATAAATGTCCGCTTTTTGTCAATGGTATCCGTGAAATTTAATGGATTAAATCTGTTATTTAATATTTGTGTTATTTTATATAACTTTAATGTGTCATTTGTGTGGTGGAGTGCAGGGAGAACTATATAGAAGGAAGGACTATATATAAATGAATCAACAAGATCGGCTCTTACCGAAAAAGAGGAGATCAAATCTAATAATATGCAGTTCATGGGTAAAGATGACGAGATTATGCGATTTTTGATGAAAATGCCTAGCTGAAAAAGTAGTATTAAAAAATACTTTACTTTTAGTTCTGAACCCGGTATAATCAATTCTGTTGCCGATTATTTACGACATGCGGTCGTGGTGGAATGGCAGACACGCTATCTTGAGGGGGTAGTGGGCGTATGCCCGTGGAGGTTCGAGTCCTCTCGACCGCATCATATGAACGATGAAGAAGAAGCTTTCCGTTATTGGAGAGCTTCTTTTTTTGTCTTTTTCGAACAGTATGACATCTGGGTTGAGAAAAAAAGCCATCCATTACCGGGGCAATGGTGCTCTACCTTACGGCTACGGGTGGCCTGTGTATTATTTTTGAAGTAAGTTCTTGATATCTTCTTCAATCTTGTCCGGTGTTGTTTTGGGAGCATAACGTTTCAGTACCTGTCCGTTCTGATCCACAAGGAATTTGGTGAAGTTCCATTTGATTGCTTTGGAACCGAGCAGGCCAGGAGCTTCTGTGCTAAGGTGTTGGAAAAGAGGGTGAGCGCTTGAGCCGTTCACATCAATTTTCTCAAACATTGGGAAGCTTACGCCATAATTCATCTGACAGAACTCGGCAATATCGTCGGAAGATCCTTTTTCCTGTGCAAACTGGTTGCTTGGGAAACCAAGAACTTCAAATGGAGCATCTTGAAACTTGTCTTGCAGTTCTTGCAGACCTTTGAATTGAGGAGTAAGGCCGCATGAGCTTGCCGTATTCACAATCAGGAGCACTTTGTCACGGTAGTCGGACATTTCAACTTCTTGACCGCGAAGGGTATTCACTTTGTAATCGTAGACTGTCATCTAAATCGCCTCCATTTATTTACTCTTATATCTTCTATTATATTGGCTACAATTAAATATTGCAAAACTAATGTGGTGTTAATAGCATCAAAACAGGCAAGTTGTGCAGAATACGTGAATGAATTGCGAAGTGATTTTCGTCAGAGTGAGAATTAGATAGCCTTGAAGAGGTGGATAGAGTATAACCTTATTGTAAGCGTTATTATAAACGAGTATTGGCAAAAATCTGCCGATTTGGTGATCTGTAAGGACTTTACACCGTCATGGCGGGGGTGTATGATTCATAACGTAATTTCAATTTAAACTAAATTGTACTTGAAAAACGAAACAAACGATAATATCGCTCGATCTTACCTTAAGATATACGAACGATGTTTTAATCGCTGAGTTTCCATTCATTGATGAATGGGAAACGGGGGAACCAACGGAATGCGCTGTCCAGGACAGTGGGCATTCATGGGGTGAATTTTCCGGTGACAGCCGGAAATAGGGCGACTCTCGCGCCCGAATCCGTCAGCTAACCTCGTAAGCGTTAAAGGGAGAGGCAACAAGCCGTACGCTGGTTCATGGTGTTTTCGCCATGGGTTATTTAAGAAGCGTTCGGGAGGCCTTGGTCCCCCACGCTTCTTTTTTGTTGTCTTTTCACGCCAAGGGAGGAACGAATGATGGATACTGAGATGATTTTAGTGACTGCTCCAAATGAAGCAGGACGCAAATTTATTAAATTGCTGATGTACAAAAAAATGCCGTTTGCCGTTCTAACCAACAGTGCAGGGGAAGAGCGCAGACTCCGTAGAATCGGAGTAGAACATGTCATTCGCATGAATACAGCTGCAGCTCAAAAATGGTTTTTGCCGCAGGGCAGCGTAGGTAACGTGTTTATTTTCGAGAACAGCCTGAATCTGACCTGTCGTTATTTACAGATCTGCCGTTCATGGACTTCGAAATCCCTGTGCGTGATTACGGAGCAGAGTCATCCTAAGGGCATCTATCGGGGCATGGGCGCAGACCGGATTGTATATTCGCTCAATGGGGAAGTTGGCTTTCTCCTCAATGGTTAATGCCATAGCTTGTGATTGCTCAGGTGTAAGGTGCCTGTTATAATTGAATGTATCGATAAACGGAAGTTTGAGGAGACTCATGCGTGATGGTGAGTCTTCTTTTTTATGCTTACAAGGAGGAATTGGTGTGCCGGATGTAGGTGGATTGAAATGGTTGTTTTTTGATGTTGGAGATACGCTGGTGGATGAATGGGAGCCGGTTGATGATATTATCGGACAGTTCGTCCGTGAAGCTTGTGCTTTGGGGTATCCGGTGACAATTGAGGCGGTACGCGAACTGTTTGCGAACTGTTACCGAAAATATGAGCAATGGCCTATGAGAGTGGCGATTCGCACATTCGTTGAAGACGAGGGACACCAAAAACAGATTCAGGACAAGCTGAAATTTCAAAAAGATCTTGAACATCCTTTTCCTTCAGCGGATTCCGTTCTTCAGCAGTTGTCACGGTATTATCGCATTGGCATTATTGCCAATCAGAGTCCTGGAACGGAAGAGAGACTGGAGAGCTACGGCTTGCGGAAGTATGTTGATGTTCTGGCGTGTTCGGCTGAAGAAGGAGTGTCCAAGCCAGACCCTGAGTTATACGCTGTGGCCTTGAAGCAGGCTGGTTGTGAACCGGAGGAAGCCGTCATGATCGGTGATCGGATTGATAACGACATTATACCTGCTCGGAAGCTGGGCATGCGTACGATTCGAATTATGCAGGGTTACGGAAGATTCCAGCCAGAACTATCGGATGACAAACGTGCGGATTGGACTGTGGATTCATTGGATCAACTCCTGCCGTTACTGATGCCAAATCAGAATTAGATTCAGATGGTTATTTATTGGAGTATGAGTTTTATTATAAAAGGAAACATGTTGCTGTATTGCAACAATAAAGGCTGATCAACTTGGGTATAGAATACCGGAGTTGATCAGCCTTTTTAGGATTTAGTCGATAAGAACGAGATTAGAATAACCGAATCGTCTGAATGATCAGATATACATTCAGCACAACGATAATCGCGGCAATGACCCATGAGATGATTTTGAGCCACAATTTGTTGGCGAATGCACCCATACTTTTTTTATCACTTGTGAACAACACCAGGGGAATCACAGCAAAGGGCAGTTGAAGCGACAGCACGACCTGGCTCAAAATGAGCAGTTCTTCTGTGCCATGTTCTCCTGCAATGGCTGTCACAATTACCGCCGGGATGATGGCGATCAGACGTGTGACCAGTCTGCGCAGCCAAGCCGGAATTCGAATGTTCAGGAAACCTTCCATAACGATCTGCCCAGCGAGTGTACCTGTAAGGGTAGAGTTCTGACCTGATGCTAGCAGCGCCACACCGAACAGAATACTTGCAACCGTAGTACCCAATAGAGGTGTCAGCAGATGATAGGCATCTGCGATCTCGGCAACCTGCGTCATACCAGCACTGTGGAATACAGCAGCAGATACAATCAGGATGGCCGCATTGATGAACAGGGCCAGTGTCAACGCGATTGTAGAATCCATGGTCGAGTACCGAATAGCTTCTTTTTTGCCCTGTGCGGTCTGTTCGATCTGACGGGTCTGCACAATGGAAGAATGCAGATACAGATTATGCGGCATCACAGTTGCTCCAATAATACCAATAGCGATATAGAGCATGGCCGGGTTTTGCAAAATCTCAACATTTGGTACAAAACCATGGAGAACACCGCCCATATCGGGTTTCGCCAGGAAGAGGTCAATCCCGAAGCAGAGGGCAATGGTCGCCATTAGCACAATGACGAGTGTTTCCAAAGCGCGGAAACCTTTGTTTTGCAGTACAAGAATCAGGAGTACATCAACTGCGGTGATAATAACGCCATATAACATGGGGATGTTAAATAACAGCTTTAATGCGATAGCAGAACCTATGACCTCAGCCAGATCGGTAGCTGCAATGGCGAGTTCACACAGAATCCATAACATCACGACAACAGGCATGCTGAATCGTTCACGACAGGCTTGAGCCAGATCCCGTCCAGTGACGATACCGAGTTTGCCAGCCAGCGACTGAAGGACAACGGCCATCAGGTTCGATAACAGGATAACGGATAACAAGGTGTACCCGAACTGCGAGCCGCCTGCGATATCTGTTGCCCAGTTCCCGGGGTCCATGTAACCTACGGCAACGAGGTATCCTGGGCCTACAAAGGCGAGAAATTTCTTCCACCATGACGCATTCTGCGGAACTTTCATGGAACTATGTGCTTCTCCAAGGGAAGGGGCCATGCCCGCAGTAGACAATGATTCTCTTGAAGGAGCGTTGAACGGATTTTTTTTACTCATACGATAATCACCTGACTTTGAATTATTGATTTGGAAATATTGTTGCGGAAAAATCGCTTATGATATATCTAAATTTTTATGTTTATTGTTACATTGTACTCCTTCAAATATTTTTGTCTAGTGCAACTTTTATGTATTAACACAAAATTTTCGGTTCTAATTTGAAGACCCCCTTCGTATATTACCCAACCTTAGGAAAATACAGCCATGGCGTTGAAATGCATGAAAATAATAAAGTTGTAAAAGCTGATAAAGATACAAAATTGCGTTTCAAAATGAGCCAGAAGTTTAAATTGAAAGGAAGGCAGTAAAAACTATATGGATAAGGGAGAGATTCTTAATGGAAGCTTTATATACAGCAGTAGCGACAGTTAAAGGTGGACGTACAGGTTCTGTGACTTCTTCGGATGGCGTGCTTAAGCATGATCTGAAAATGCCAAAAGAGCTTGGTGGCTCCGGTGGTGAAGGTACTAACCCTGAGCAGCTTTTTGCCGCAGGATATGGAGCATGTTATGAAAGTGCCCTTGCCAATGTAGCACGCAAAGCAGGTGTGAAATTGGAGGATGTGGTCGTTACAAGTAACGTATCTATTGGTAAAGACCCTGCGGATGACGGTTTCCAGCTATCTGTTCGTCTGGACGTTAGCATGCCTGGTGTAGATCACAGTCAAGCAGAGGAACTGGCCCGCAAGGCGCATGATTTCTGTCCATATTCCAAAGCAACACGTGGCAACATTGATGTTGTTTTAAACGTAGTCTAAGATTTGACTCCCGGCAAGTAAAGGGAACATATAGAGCAGGGTATCCCAGATACCTGATGTTCGACTACAAAGCCCTGCTGGCAATCGGCAGGGTTTTGTGTTGATTATAATATATGGACATGATGCAGGAGATTAGATGCCAGATCGCGTACTATTTTACATAATTGCACTCCCACTTCATGCTACATATTCCATAAAGGGGGAACGAAGATGAGTATTGAAGAGATGATCGAGCGGCGATTTGTGTGTACAAAATGCAGGGGCACGGATTGTAACATTAAGGAAGTTTCCATGTCAGGAGCAGGCCTGAGCAAGATGTTCGATATCCAGCATAACCACTACCTGTTCGTGGCTTGTGCTTCCTGCGGGTATGTTGAAGTATTTGATCCGGATGTCTTGAAAGGGAAAAAACAGGGGCAGGTTGGGACTATTCTGGATATTCTGTTTGGCGGGTAGACATGCGCGAGTTGACATTGAACTGAAATTTCTTTAATATAACTTAGTACTGAGTAGTGTCATTGCATGAACCAAATTTGAATTAAACAGGTGATATCCATGTCTTATAGACCGCGTATTGCAGATTTAGAATTAGCTTATGGTAACAAGGAAGACGGATTGTATGAATTCAAAATGAATTTGGTAGACGGTACAAAATGCCGTGTATTCTACACCCGTTCCCCGGAATGGAAGATGACCAATATCAGCCGTCTGCAGAAAACCCCTTGTCCAGTATGTCGCAAAGATTTCATTTGCAAATGTATGGACCAGTGGGCAAGTGACCTGCATCAACAGATGATCGATGACCAATGGATGGAAAAGGCAGTTACGGAGTAATTGTCGGACAGATACGAGCGTGGGCACAATGCCTGCGCTCTTTTTCTTTTACTTCCTATTAATGCTTGTTCAAAAAGAGCGGTTTTCAGTCTTTTTGAACTACCTCTAGAAGAAATAAATTTAGAATAAGTGAACAAGAAGGCCCAGATTGGGTAAGTTACTCTAACCGCAACAATAGGAGGCAGCCAATATGACAGCAAATCAAACAGATGTGCATCAGGGACATCCGATCGTACTGGTGGATGGTGTCTGTCACTTCTGCCAAGGCTTAACCAAATGGATTATCAAGCGTGACCCGGAAGGGAAATATCATTTTGCATCGCTTCAATCGGATATAGCCAAGGAACTGCTGGCGAAGGGCAATTTGTCGACAGACAGTATGGATACCTTTGTGCTGATTGAAAATGGAAAATACTATACACGTTCAACCGCCGCACTGCGATTGGCTAAGGGTCTGAAGTTTCCTTATCCGTTGTTATATGTGTTCATCATCATACCGAAATTTATTCGTAATGCAGTCTATAACTGGGTTGCTCGCAACCGTTATCGCTGGTTTGGCAAGGATGAAGCGTGCATGTTGCCTACACCGGAGATCAAAGATCGATTTTTGTGAGTGTGATTAATAACGGGAATAATTGGGTAATGACTACAGATCATATCTATTTTGGGAGGACAACAACTTGAAGAAGTGGACTACATTATTTATCGGGGCATTATTAGCAGTGAGCTTGGCAGCATGCGGTAACGATACAGATAATACGGCAACGCCGCCAGCGACTAACAACGAAACATCCAACGAGGGCAATACACCTGCAGAGCAGGCAACAAAGATCCCTACCTTGGATGAATTGATTACCAAAACGAATGAAGCAACCAAAGAAATGAAAAGCTTCACAACTGAAGCAAACATTGATCAGAATCTGAAACTGGATGCTGGTGAACAGTCCCAGGATCAACAGGTTAAAACATCGCTCAAGATGGATATCATCAAAGATCCAATGATGATCTATCAAGAGATGAAAATGGAAATGTCGGGACAGGAAGCTCAGAACGTGAAGCAGTATATCACTTCGGATAAAATCTACTCTCAAGTTGGGGATCAATGGGTTGCGATTCCTGAAGCTCAAACCAAGGAACTGATTGAGCAGATGAAAGCAAGCATGAATCCCGAAGGTGAATTGGAGCAATTCAAAAAGATTGAAGAAGATACTGAAGTGACCGAAGAAGGCGACAATTATGTGATTAACGCTGACGTATCCGGTGATAATGTGAAGGAACTGGCCAAAGCCGTGATGGAGCAGAACGGATCGGATGCCCAGATGCAAGCCATGCTTGATCAGATGAATATTACCAGCATGAAGATGAAGTATATGATCAACAAAGAAACCTACCTGCCTGCAAGTACGGACGTAACCATGGTCATGGAGATGGAACAGAATGGACAGAAAATGACGATGGACATGAAGATGAACAGTACATTTTCTAACCAGGATAAAGTGGAAGAGATCAAGATTCCACAAGAAGCATTGGATAGCGCTAAATAATTTGGTTATGCCAAGTGATATGTTGAAGATGAATTCAATTCTCTAAGCGAGCATCAATGCATATCGTTTGCAGCACCTCTGAACTGGATCTGTGTGAGCCGTGAGGCTTGGCGGATCAGAGTCAGGGGTGTTTTCTTTTTAGCGGAGATTATGGTCAGGGTTCAAGGTGTTATAGTATAGTCATGTATAATTAGAGAGGGGATATACAAGATGATTGAATACGCACACATCCACCATGTTAGTTTGGCTGTACGTGATCTGGAAATCGCGAAGAAATTCTATTCGGGGTTACTGGGAATGCAGGAGATTGAACGTCCGCCTTTCCGCTCCACAGGTACATGGTATGCCATCGGTAGCCAGCAGCTTCATCTGTTACAGCACCCGGAGGGTCACACGTTACGTGAGGCTGGGATTGACACAACAGACGGCCACTTTGCAATCTGGGTCACCAGTTATTCAGGGACTATAGCTTGGTTGGAGCAGCAGGGAATTGAGTATGAAGCGAGACCTGACAGTGTAGCGGGATTCGCACAGATTTTTGTACTTGATCCGGACCGTAACATTATTGAGTTCGATTCACCTTACAACTCGTAAGGGAAAAAGGGTTAGAATAAATCCCTTGCTCCCCCAGAAATTGTATGTTATATTATCCATACATTCATAGCACGTGACGGAAGCACCGTCCATATACTGCATAGTCATGCGGTTATTGGACGGTGTTTTTTTGTGCTTTTTGACAGGGAGGGAAGGGGAATTTGATTGTACTGAAGGTTGTTCTGGTTTCAAAGGATAGAGATTACATTAGCGCCTGGCTTGATTATGTACAGGGAAATTCGTCTGGTCTCCATGTGCGTTTCACGGCATTCTCCCAAGGAGATTCATTCAAGGATCACATGAATGAGCAAGAAGGTCGAGAATTACCGGATCTGGTTATTGCGGAACCGGAGTTTCTGAATGACTGGCTGAATAACGGGGGAGAAGTATCGGGTGTACCTTGGCTAATGCTTAGTGAAGGGTTGGAAGAGGTAGATGAGGCCAAACGGCTGATGAAATATCAATCCTTGCCTGCTTTGCTGGATGCTGTGATGCATGCTTGCCGGCAGCCACGCCGTAAGAAGGTTCACCATCCGGGGCAAGAGACTCTCTCCATCGGTGTAGTATCCGCTTCGGGTGGAAGTGGCAAAACGGCAGTGGCCCTGCATATGGCGAAGCAATTGGGACTTGCAGGATATGCTGTTCTCTATCTGAATTTGGAGACACTGGACAGTACGCACCCGTTTCTGGAAAAGGGACTAACAAGAAGTGGGCAACGTCACCCGGATGCGGAGACGGGATTGTCACGCCTGTTATACGATCTGAAGGTAGGAAGAAAGGAATCCGGCAAGCAGTTACAGGTGCAATCGAAGGGCGTAGATGGATATGTGGTCCGGCATGAAGCGCTGAAATCCGATGTGTTCTGGCCATTATCGAATCGGAAAGAACTGTTACAAATGACTCGTGAGGATACGTCGAATCTGCTTCGTTATTTAACGGATTGTGGACAGTATGACGTGTTGATTCTGGATGGGGATTCCGGTTGGGATGGGCGCAGTGAAGGGGTGCTGGATGCAGCAGATGCATTTGTCTGGTTGGTTGAGGATGATATATCTGCCATGCATCGATGGGGGCAATGGTTGCAGCATGCTGAACGAACGAAGCCAGATTTGTACGAAAGTATGCTGGAGCGTGCACGCTTTGTGGTTAACAAATATCGGGACAATGTCGTCAATGCACTCCCACGCCCTGATCTGCATCTGGATGCAGTGTTGCCCTACATCCCTTCTTGGAAACAACTCAGTCAGGAGGAAGTCATGCTCAGTTCTCCGATCTTCCAACGTGAAGTGAAGAGATTATGTGCCATGCTGGTACAAGATGGCGAAGAAGAATTGAAGCAGACGGGACGAATTCAGAAGCAGGATCGGTGGGCACTATGATGGATTCATCCAATAGATTACTGGATCGTGAAGAACAGTTTCAGATGATGCGCAGGGAAGTCAGGGCTGGCCTCGATTTAACCTCTTCCGCAGGAGATGATGAACTGTGGCAGGGGATAGAACGCAAAGTTCTGTCTGACCCGAAGCTGGATGATCTGACCTCAGGAGAGCGTCACACGCTGGTACAGCGATTGTTTGACTCCTTTCGTGGGTTGGATATTTTGCAGCCACTTGTGGATCATCCCGATATTACGGAGATTATGATCAATAGTCACAAGGAGATTTTTGTGGAGCAGGAAGGTGAAGTCAGCCAGATCACCCTTGAATTTGAGTCCAGGGAACGGCTCGAGGATATTATCCAGATGATTGTGTCCGGGGTAAACCGGATTGTGAATGAGTCTTCTCCAATCGTAGATGCCCGTTTAAAGGATGGTTCGCGGGTCAATATCGTGTTGCCCCCTATTGCCTTGAAAGGTCCCACGATGACGATTCGTAAATTCCCCAGTGAACCGATGAAGATGTCCGATCTGATTGAAAAGGGAGCCCTGCATGAAGAAGCGGCAGAATTATTGCAGCAGTTGGTACGGAGCAAATACAACATCTTCATTGGAGGCGGGACCGGATCGGGAAAAACGACCTTTCTGAACGCATTATCCCAGTTTATCCCTTCCGATGAGCGGATTATTACCATTGAGGATTCGGCTGAGCTACAGATAGTTACGGTACCAAATCTGGTATCACTGGAAACGCGAAATGCCAACACCGAAGGCAAGGGACAGATATCTATTCGGGATCTGATCAAATCTTCCTTACGGATGCGTCCGAACCGGATTGTGATTGGTGAGGTAAGGGGCGCAGAAGCGCTGGATATGTTGCAGGCCATGAACACTGGCCATGATGGATCTTTGTCTACAGGGCATGCGAATACCATCTCGGACATGATTAGCAGACTCGAAACGATGGTGCTCAGTGGTGCAGATCTTCCCATTGCGGTTGTAAGGCAGCAGATTAGTTCAGCAATCGATATTTTCGTACATCTATCTCGGCTGCGAGACCGCTCACGGCGGGTGACAGAGATTAGTGAAGTGATTGGCATGCAGAACGGTGAGGTTTTGCTGAATCCACTGTTTCGTTTCCAGGAACAAGAAGAGCGTGAAGGCAAAATTATTGGTGGGTTAGTACAGGTTGGGAAGTTGAATCAGGTGGATAAAATTCAGATGGCTGGGCTCGGGGAATGGCTGAATGGATACATAGAACAATATAGTGTTGGAATATATTCATCAGATAACAACGTGAATTAAAGTCATTGGAAGGTGATTATTGTTGGGTGAAGCCAGACAGATGTTGACGGATTACACCGTATATACGCTTTCCCGGAGACAACGAATGGTCTGTATGCTGATTAGTGGTCTGCTGTTTTTTGGCATCGGAATTCTGTTCTATCATCACTGGTTGGCTGGAGCGATCCTCGCTGCGGGTTGCATATGGGTGCCAAAACATTGGACTAAAGTGCTGTTGGAACGAAAAAGAATGACACTCAGTTTACATTTTAAGCAAGCATTATATGCATTATCTTCGGCGCTAGCCGCAGGAAAATCGGTGGAAAATGGATTCAAGGAATCCGTGGAAGATCTGCGGATGTTGAACCCGGAAGCGGATACCGATCTGATTCGTGAGTTCACGATATTGCGGACACGGATGGAGTATGGACAACCAATCGAAGAGGCGCTACAGGATTTTTCGGATCGGGCGCAGATTGAAGATATTACGAATTTTGCAGATGTGTTCATTACGTGCAAACGAACTGGCGGGGATCTGGTTGAGGTTGTGCGTCGTACCTCTGCGGTGATTGGTGAGAAGCTGGATATTCAGCAGGATATTATGGTCGCGGTATCGCAGAAAAAGTTTGAATCAAAGGTGATGTTTGCCGCTCCATTTATTTTTCTGATATTCCTCAATCTGACCGCCAAGGATTTTATGGAGCCGTTATATAGCGGGATGGGGTACCTCATCTCTAGTGGTGCATTGGCAGTACTCGCCTGCTGTTATCTGTGGATTAATCGCATTATGGATATCAAAGTATAAGGAGCTGAAACGATGCTGCTTCCCGTTATAATCGCAGGGATGCTCGGAGCGGGATGGCTGGTGCTGGATCGAACCCGGGGACAGACCTACCGGCATTTGCGCAAGCTGGATATGGAAGGATTACGACTGAAAAAATTGCATGGCCCCTTCCTGTTTATATTGGACAAGTTTGAGATTGGACGCAGATTGCCAGTACTCATGTTTCGGATGCAACATGCCATTCAGAAAATGTATGGCATACAGCACAGTGGAGAGAAAACGATGCTCTATTGCGCTGAAATGTTGACCTATACATGGCTCATGTTGCTGGTTGGCTGCCTGTTATCACTCGTTGGAGATATGGGCATCGGAGGTATGATGGGTGGGCTCGCGCTCGGTGCAGTGTTGCCTTTTGCGCTCTACAAAGATCTCAATACAAAGGTGCAGCGAAGAGACCAGGATATTCTTATGGAACTGCCTGAGCTGCTGAACCGAATTGTACTGCTGGTTGGCGCAGGGGAGACCGTGCAACGCGCTATCGTTCACTGTGTGACAAGCCAGGGGGAACGGAATCATCCGTTGTACAACGAACTTAGAAAGACGGTGGGAGATTGGAATAATGGTTACTCGTTTCAACAATCATTTGAACAGTTCAGCCGCCGCTGCGGTGTACAGGAAGTAACGATTTTTACGACAACGGTGCTGCTGAATTTCCGGCGTGGGGGAGGTGACTTTGTATTGGCGCTGCGGGATCTGTCACATGTGTTGTGGGAGAAACGCAAGGCTGTCAGTCGGGCGAAGGGAGAACAGGCTTCTTCCAAATTGGTGTTTCCGATGGTACTGATCTTTTTTACGATTGTGGTCATGATCGGGGCACCTGCTTTTATGATGATGAATATGTAGGAGGAATTGGGATGATGGAAGTATTGAAGAACAAGGTAAACGCATTTTGGAAGGAAGAGGACGGGCTCGGCACATTGGAGCTGATTCTGATTATCGGAGTTATTATCATTATTGCTTTGATTTTCAAGGACCAAATTAAAAAATTGGTAGAAAGACTGTTAACTAATGTGAGTAATAAAAGTAATGAATTCTTCGAATAACAAGTTCAAAAAGGAAGAAGGGAGCTTCACGGTTGAAGCCTCCCTGATCTTCCCTGTTGTGCTGTTTATTCTTGTGTTGTTACTCTTCTTTACCATGTACATGTATCAAAAGACATTCCTGAATCAACATGCTTATGAAGCTTCCGAACGTGCAGCCTATAGCTGGGACAACAGCCACAAGCAGGCGATGACAGGTGAATATGTTGCTGGAGAACATGACAATCTGTACTGGCGACTGACGGACGATCGTATGCTTGGAGCGCTGTTTGGCTGGGCGGGAGCGGATAATCAGGTTAGCGTTTCTATACCTGCTGGTGAAGGCGGCAATCTCTCGGAACAGAAATTAGCACAAGCGGTGCAACATATGCCCTCAGCTATGAAAGGAACGATTGAGTATCAGAATTCTCTGATTCAGCGGAAAGTAACAACCAAGCTGGAACAAGTAATTTCTTTGCCTCTTCCTTCTTTTTTGTTCGATTCAGGTAACCGTGTACTGACCCAGGGATCGTCTGCAGTTGTTGAACCGGTTGAATTCATTCGAACTGTAGATTTAATCCGGTATTACGCAGCCAAGTTTAAAGGAAAAGGCGGTGCGGGGACCACTACAGCGGCAGAAGCCGGACAGGTTGTGCAGCATTTTGGCAAAAGCAAAAAGTGAGAAAAGGAGGAGGGCGGAACTGTTTAGAAAAAAAGACGGTGAATTGGGAGCCGTAACCCTTTTTTTAATATTAATATTGGCCGGAGTTTATATGTTTGTCGCTATATTTATTGATTACGCTCGTATAGCGGCATTCAAGGTGCAGACCGAACGCATGACACATGCTGCGATGAGATCCGTCATGTCAGCCTATGACACATCACTCCGAGAGTATGGTTTATTCGGGTATGGTGACAGCA
The DNA here is from genome assembly GCF_038002525.1 of Paenibacillus sp. FSL K6-4396. NCBI lineage: Bacteria > Bacillati > Bacillota > Bacilli > Caryophanales > Paenibacillaceae > Paenibacillus > Paenibacillus sp. FSL K6-4396. The sequence continues at coordinate 1,603,816 of NZ_JBBOCR010000001.1, forward strand.
GTGGGGATGCGATTATGGCTAAAGTGTTGAATGATAGTGTGAAGCCTTCATCTGTAAAAGATGGATTCCCCATTCTGGATATCCAGTGGGATACAACTTCGCTGAGCATGGAGCGTGAACTGGGCAGATACGATATATTTAATCGCCAGATTCAGGAGGATATGAAGTATCGGGCTCCGGTTGATTTTACCCTTGAAGTGATCAATCGGTTCAAACCGATATCAGACGAGATGAAGGAAGCCGCGCACACGGTAGACTTGCTGAAAAAATTACAGAAGTTATATGACAAACGTGAAGAACTACTGGACGAAGCCATTGCCAATCAGACGGAATCCGCGGAGAAGCTGAAGAATCTTCCAAAGTTAATCATGGACCCGCCTTCACAAGCTATTTATGAAGAAATGTTGGAAGAAACACCAGAGACAGCTACCGAGGCAGCAGCACGTTATGCAGATTATCTTAACAAGAAACAGGCAGATGAGGGACTGCCGTTCAGAGAGCAACAATACATATTGGAACTGGCTCGTTATCGGACGGGTGTTGGTAATGTGGTGACAGGCATCAGCATGATTATACAACCGGCGTTACAGGCCCATCAAACGAAGCTGGAGGAAGCACAGTCCAAAATCGAAGAAGCACGTAAGATCAATGAGGAAATGAAACGTGTGATCGCGGAGGGGGAGAACCGTTCGCAGAATGCCAGTTACGACAACGTAGGCAACTCGGATCTGCCTGGAACGAGTCCTGCATCTACTGGATTAGGCAGTGAAGCTAAAAGCACACGTTCCCTCGCCTCGGAGCTTGTGAGGGCGGATAGCCTATTTGATCAGTTGAAAGCACGTGTGGTTTCACAGAATTCGGACTTCTCTAACGTCAGAAGAGACAACATGGAGTTGAATAATCAGCTTCGCAGCGTTACGGGAATGAGTGGAGTTCCAATTAAACCGGCGGTCAGACAGGCAAGTCAGGTTACAGAACGATATATGGACACCTATGTGCGTAGCGGTCCTGCTAATCTCATCCTGCAAAGTAAACAGCAGCTGGAGGGTGGTCGTGGGTCGGATGCTGAGCGCAAAGCGAATGATAAGGAATCCAAAGGGAAATTGAAGGAAGTTAAACGAATCTTGTCGCAGATTCAGAATGGAAGTGCTGGTTCCATGGACGCTTTCAAACAGCTTGAGGAGTATTACAACGCTAACATTGCGTTTAACGAGGCTAGTCGTGAGGAAGCCAAAAAGGCAGAGATTGCTGGTGATCCCTATGACTCTGGTGGCGATGCCATGAAGGGAATGGACAGTTTGTTTGGCGGGATGTCCGGTCTGCTGGACAGTCTTGGCGACGAATTATTTCAGAATGAATATGCTTTAGCCTATTTCAATTCCATGGATTTTGGTCAGTTATTTACCTGGACTGAAGGAGGTGGAGATGCGGGTGATGTTTTCAAATTGGAGAATCAGGAACTGGAGTATATCGTATACGGGTTTCATAATCCATCGGGTAACATCGCTGCGGCATATACGGAAATCTTCGGGATGCGCCTCGCTATTCGGACGGCCGAAGGGTTAATTGAGCACAGCAAGCTTGGGAACCCACTGCTGGTATTATCGGCGGCAATCTTATACGGGATTACAAACGCCATCGCGGATATGGTGAAACTAGCAAAAGAGGGCAGTGTGGAATTGTCCAAGTATATCAAAGTCAAACTGACGTACAGGGACCATCTCCGATTGTTTCTATTGATGCACAGTAACAATGAACGCAAAATGTCCAGAATGCTGGCGCTAATTCGATTGAATACGGGTGTGAATCCGGATGAGAAACAGACATACGCTTCGGGTAACATGCGTAGTAGCATCAAGCTGTGGTTTTTACCAGGGGTGGTTAGAAGCATAGGTGCAGTTATGGGTAGTGCGGATCAGGTTGAAGATGGGCGATTTTTCATTGAGCGGAAGGCGGATTATTCCTATTGAATGATCAGGATCGTTTCGGTGGAGGGATTATGGACAAGCAGCAACATTATGAAAAAGAAAGCGCACAAATGCAGACCCGTTTAATAAGAATAATCAGATTGCAGCGTTTGAAGTCTCTCAAAAAGCAGATATGTTCTCCGAAAAAGGAACAGGGCAGTATGGTTCTGGAAGCTTCACTGGTGTTACCTGTCTTTCTGTTCTTTATCATGTTTCTCATCTTCATAGTGCAGATGACTCTAATCTCCACAGCGTTACAAAGCACAGCGGGTGAAGCGGTGAAGCAGTTATCAACGAAAATATATCCCGTTTCCCTTGCATTCACACCTTCTGATTCTGCCGGAGGAGAAGGTTCTGGAGGGGGTTGGAAGATACCAGAGTTATCTCTGACGGAATGGGCAGAAGGTTATGCTTCTTCTCTACCCGAGCCATTAAGTGATTGGGTACGTTCAGCGGCGGCCAGTGGTGAACAGCCACTACAGGAGATCGAGACATCCGTCTTGGAAACCGTACTTGATCCCACGGTAAAACCGCTGCTTCAACCATTTATCGAGCCAACGCTGCTGAATATGGAACGTGTTCATGTGAATGGTATTTCGATACCTGATCTCAAAAACAAAACAAATCCATATTTCCGACTTGAACTGAGTTATGAATTGCCTGTAAAAGTCCCCTTTCTCAGTAAACCGCTTCGGATTCAGGCTGCTGCGGCAGAACGGGTATGGATTGGAGATACCGGAGAAGGATCGGATGGCAGCGCAGGAGACGGGGATACTGCGGGTTCAGCAACGGTACTGTCGAAGCCTGACCCGGCTTACATAGGCAACAATGCAACGATCAAGGTGAAGGTAGAACCAGGAGCGACAGCCAACTTAACGATATTTTACAAGTCAGGTGAAAGTTCTGCGAAGCACATCGGCTGGGCGAGCGCAGATGAGAATGGAATTATTGAATGGAACTGGTTTGTTGGTACTCGGACAACAGAAGGAACATGGAGTTTTGTCGTTGAGACAGGAGACGGTGCCAAGACGGAGACTACGTTTAATGTGGCCTCCAAGAAATAAGGAAGGGGATGATGGAGGTGGAGTGGTTCTACATTGCCTGTGGCCTATACATTATTGCAGCTTTTACTACTGACATTCGATCCATGAAAATTCCAAATCGATTGACTTTACCCGTGACTGTTGCAGGCGTATTGGCCCATATCATATGGGGAGGGTGGGATGGTTTCTTGTTCTCAGCCGCTGGATTTGCAGCAGGTTTTGGCATTTTGTTTCTGATGTATGCGATTGGGGCGGTAGGAGCAGGAGATGTGAAATTGTTTGGTGGGATTGGGGCATGGACGGGGTTTGCTTTTGGCATTCATGTGATTATTTACTCTGTTTTGTACGCGGGCGCAATTGGTCTAGTAATACTTCTATTCCGTAAAGATTCAGCAAAACGAATTCGAGGCATGGCAGGTAGTCTTGCAGGTTTTTTCATGCTCGGTTCGCTCAAGCTGGTAAATAAAGAGAAGACATTGAAGTTTCCATTTATGCTTGCCGTATTGCCCGGGTTTATCACTGTACTTATCTCAGGAGTTTTCCATTAAATGAAGGAGTAAAGAAATTTGGGAGTAACAACGGAAAGAGAGGATTGGCATGTATGGATTAACGAGAGATTTTATTCGTAACGGCGGAGCGTTTATGGTTTTGGAGAAAGATGACGGGTTACGAATGGAGGAATTGAGCCGGGTACAGATGGGGATGTTATCCTCCAATCAAATTCCGCGACTTCTTCCTGTTCATATTCGGGAAGTCGATCGAAATGTAACTTTGCAGTACGACATATCAGGGTACAAGATGTTATCCCAGATGTTAAAGTCAAGCAAAATCAAGTTGCGTGTTCTGTATGGTTTGTTGTTCCAACTAGCTGATGCTTTCACGGAATGCCGGCAATATATGCTGGAGCCTCGTAAATTATTGATCCAGGAAGAGTACTTGTTCATCAAAGGTTCATTCGAACAGGGCGAACTTGGGATGGTATATGTACCAATCATGGATACAGTTGAAGTTGATCCAACGCCTCAGCAATTCCGTGAGCTGGTGATCAGGCTGATGGCACATGTACAGGAACTGCAGGGAGAAGGCATTCAGCGTGTTCTGCAGTTATGTGACAACGAGCGCTGGGATATCAGACAGTTGCGCGAGCTTCTGCTGGAATTATACGCTGACGAGCAAGAGAATGGAGGAGGCGCAGCATTTCTCTCATCCAGAACTTCGGAAACACCCAATGATTCAAGGGGTGATCTTCTTTCGTCGATTTCTGAGCGAGATAGCAGGCTAGTCACTGGTTCTTCTCGGCCATATCAAACGAGTATTTCCGTTCACAACGCTGCTGTGGAGCCTGGGCCAAATTTTCGTCAGCCGCAGAAAACAAGTGAATCTGCAGTAGAAGACATTCCGGTGAGATCTCGAACCTTTTCAGGCAGGCGCTCACCTGAGCAATCTTCATTAGAAAGCTCAAACAACATGGATAAGAGACGAAGTAACCCATATGATTCGCTAGAGCGTGTTGATATGGAGGTGGAGGAAAAGCCTGGTTCTTCAAAAGTAACCTATATCATATTGGGCTGCATGGTTGCCATGGCATTGGTATGGAGATTTATTTACATGGAGCAACCGGGACAGACGCAGATGATCCTGTGCATGGTACTCAGCCTTGGCTTGTTTGGTGTAGCAGGATGGACGTGGAAGCGTAAGGGAAGCACTCATAATGACTCAGAGAATAAGCGGTCTTTTTCATTCAGTTTAGGTAAGAACAAAGGCAAGCAAATGAAAGAGGACGAGGAACCATTTCAGGAAAGTTGGCGCTGGAATACAGCTGATAGGAAAGAGGAACGCATAAACAAAACGGTTGCATCCGCCTCAGAAGGTGGTAGCGAGCATTCCCGTTTTCAAAATTTGCATATGACACCTGAACACTCCCAACCACCGTTCGTTCAGCGCCATGTGGAAGCGGTAGCTTCAACTTCAGAGCTAATTCGACAGGATGCAATTGCGGAGGCAACCGTGAATTTGCAGAATCTGAGTGGAGGTAATGTTACAGGGGCAGGCCCGGTGATGGCGTCTTATTATCTTGAACGAAGATCGGGAAGCAGTGACCAACATGAACGGATGGATGTGCAAGGAGCATCTTTTGTCATCGGAAGATCAGTGGATATGGTTCAGTGGGTGGACACAGCGACCGGCGTGTCCCGTGCTCATGTGGAATTGAGCCGGAACAAATCGGGCTATGTGATTAAGGATCTGGGTTCCGTCAATGGCACCATTCTTCAGGGCAATATTCTTGCTCCGTATAAGGAGTATCCCTTGGCGGATGGAGACACATTTACACTTGCGGAATCTGTTTACACTTATCGGTCGGTTGGATAAGGCATAGTTCAATCAGTCAGACAAGCCGCGGTGCTTCAGATCTTCCAGTGCCTGGGTTAAGGTAGGGAAAGTGAATTGGAATCCGTGATCGAGTGCTTTTTGCGGAATGACTCTCTGCCCCTGAAGCAGAACAACGGATAGTTCACCAACTAAGGTTTTAATTAAGAAGCTGGGTACGGGGAACCAGTGAGGACGATGATACACTTTACCGACCGTACGACCGAATTCATCATTGGTAACAGGGTTCGGCGAGGAAGCATTGACCGGACCTGACACTTGTTTATTTTGAATGCTAAAATCAATGAGTCTTACGATATCCATAATGTGAATCCAGCTAGTCCATTGCTTGCCACTGCCGATCTTGCCACCAACACCCAGCATATAAGGAAGTTTCATCAATGGAAAAGCACCTCTTTTATGTCCAAGAACCAGACTTACCCGGATTTTAACGAGTCTTACATTTTTGATTGCATCTGCAGCGACTTCCCATTGTTCCGAGACCCGGGACGGGAAATTCATGGATTTTTGCGGACTGCTTTCGTCAAAGGTTTCGTTAGGAGAGGTTCCATAGATGGCCATGGCAGAAGCCTGGACGACCACTTCCGGCTTTTGTTCCAGGGATTCTACCAATCGGGCTACCCGCGCTACGGTCGTGACCCTGGATTCAACAATTTCCAGCTTCGCCTTGGTTGTCCAACGTTGATTCAGCGTTTCTCCGGCAAGGTTAACGAGAGCGTCCATACCTTCCAGCAAGTGAGGTTGTTCTTCGACTTGTTCCCACGATATATATGTAAGATTTTTACTTGGATTATGCAAGTCAGGCAGTTTACGTGTAATAACTTTCACATGGTGCCCGGCTTGCAGCCAGTAATCTACAAGTGCTCCTCCTACAAATCCGGTACCTCCACAAATGGCAATTTTCATATCAAACATCCTCTCTGTATTTTCACTGCGCTGATATATACCGTTGGATCGACAAACAGCCCCGTACGGTAAGCACTGCCTGTTGGGAACAACCTACCTGACGGAGCATATCTGTATTTATTTAACCAAATCTATATGCCACTTAACTCATCTTTTATTTTATTTAATCAAATGTTGATAAGGGGAATAATCGATTTTGTTTTTCTCCAAAAATTTGACCAAAAACTTATTATCCCGCTTCGGTGTGGCAATAATGTATCCTTTGATGCAATGATCTCTCGATACTTCTGTGGCATTGTCTTCAACTGCAATCTTACCGATCTCTGCAGCAATGGAATGTTTGGCGATGTCTCGAAATGGCCCGGGAACAGGCTCCACTAGTTGATCCAAAAAAGCTTTGGCTTCATCTGTCCATAAGTGACGGCTGGTTTCAACCCAATAGTTTTGCCAATCCAGTTTGGACTTGCCGTCTGCTTTTGGTAGCACTTTCAAAAACTTGCGCATCATGAAGAATCCACCGATACACATGCTGCCAAGCAATAAAAAAGTCCAGAATGCGATTGTATTCATAAACCAATTGCTAGGGGAATTGCTGGTCAGTATCATCGCGTAGGAGTCGAAAATCATTGCGGAGTCACCTCGGTTCATTGATTTTCACGGAAAGACGGATTCCGCCTACCATGTTCCACATATTAGCTGTAAAAAATAGCCTCTATCCCGAATTATAACGCATTTCTAGATTTATTTCGATAATCGCGTTAGAATAAGGGATAATTCAGATTAAGGGGGATCAATAATGCTGAAAATCGGCTCCCACGTGTCCTTTTCGGACAAGGGATTATTGAGTGCAACGAAGGAAGCGTCCTCGTACGGTTCCAGTTCGTTTATGATATATACGGGTGCACCACAGAATACACGTCGCAAGCCAATTGAATCCATGTATATTGAAGAAGGCAGACTTGCCATGCAAGAGGGTGGAATGGAAGATATCGTTGTCCATGCACCGTACATTATTAATCTTGGCTCATACAAAGACAACACGTATAGACTCGCTGTAGATTTCCTTCAGGAAGAGATTCGTCGGACACATGCTATTGGTGTGAAAAACATCGTATTACATCCCGGCGCATTTACAGACAAAGATGCCCACTATGGGATCGGACGGATCGCAGAAGGGTTGAATGAAGTGCTGGAAGGTGTGAAAGAGACAGATGTGAACATCGCTCTGGAAACCATGGCTGGCAAAGGTACGGAGATGGGTCGCAGTTTCGAAGAGATCGCCCAGATTATCGAGAAAGTAACGTATAACGAGCGCCTGACTGTGTGTATGGATACATGCCACATTCATGATGCCGGATATGATATCGTTAATGATTTTGACGGTGTACTGGAACAATTCGATCGCACGGTAGGACTTGACCGCATTGCCGTAATGCATATTAATGATAGTAAGAATGCTGTGGGTGCGCACAAGGACCGCCATACACCGATTGGCTCTGGCTGGATCGGGTTTGAAGCGATTAACCGCATTGTCAACCATGAGAAGCTTCAAGGACGTCCATTTATTCTGGAGACACCTTGGATTGGTAAAGAGGCCAAGACACAGCGTCCAATGTATGAGGTGGAGATTGCGCTGCTTCGTGGGGATGTTGCCGGTCGATTCGGCCAAGAATTCCTGACAGAAGTAGAACAATTGCAACATTTTTTCAAAGGTAAAGAGATTGAGTCCCGTTCGTATATTCTGGATGTGTGGACGTTGCTCAAAAATGATGCCAAAGCCAAAAAGGCAGACCCGCGCGAACCGCTGGAACGCCTCTATGACATGGTGACTGAAGCTGCGTTGTTCCCACATTTGAATGAAGAACAACTGAATCATCGCTTGATTGCATGGCTTGCGGGTTAACCCCGCAGGTCATGGCTTAATTGAAGGAGGAAGAATAACCCGATGGAGATCCACGCTAAACAAGTACGCCCTGATTCTAAAAACCGCGCCGACCGTGCGCGCATGCTCATTTCCTGTCCGGATGGTCCAGGAATTGTAGCTGCGGTATCTCATTTCCTGCACCAGCATGGTGCGAACATTGTTCAGTCGGACCAGTACACCATGGACCCTGCTGGCGGCATGTTCTTTATGCGAATTGAGTTTGATCTTCCGCAATTGTTGGTCAATTTGCCGAAACTGGAAGCTGATTTTGCAGAAGTGGCAAGCCGTTTCCAAATGGAATGGACGTTATCTGCGGTTAGCCGCAAGAAGAAACTGGCTATCTTTGTATCCAAAGAAGATCATTGTCTGGTTGAATTGTTGTGGCAATGGCAGGCAGGCGACCTGGATGCAGATATTGCTCTTGTGGTCAGCAACCATCTGGACATGAAGGACTATGTAGAATCATTTGGCATTCCATATCATCATATTCCGGTAACAGCAGATACGAAGAAAGAAGCGGAACAGCGCCAACTGGACGTCATCGGCAACGATGTGGATGTGATCATTCTGGCTCGTTACATGCAGATCATCTCTCCAATGTTCATTGAGCACTATCGCAATCGAATCATTAATATCCATCATTCATTCCTGCCAGCCTTTGTGGGTGGTAAACCGTATGCACAAGCGTATAACCGTGGTGTCAAAATCATTGGTGCGACAGCGCACTATGTTACGGAAGAACTGGATGGCGGACCAATTATCGAACAGGACGTGCAGCGTGTAAGCCACGGGGACGATGTAACCGAGCTGAAGCGTATCGGACGTACCATTGAGCGTGTTGTGCTTGCACGTGCCGTGAAATGGCATGTCGAAGACCGGGTTCTCGTTCATGAAAATAAGACGGTCGTATTTTAAGTTTACACTTTAATACTGTGCAAGGTTGATTCGGAACCACATAACAGATTGAGAAAAAAGCGACCCCATTCGTTTACGAACGGTGAGTCGCTTTTTTCGCGCTTATATACTTTCCGCACAAGCCGAGCACAATACCGAATAGCAGATGACCGATTACCCAGTAGAGAATGGCTGTTATATCGTAAAGGTTTGGTACACGTGAAGATAGTTGAGAGAGCGGGATATAGAGCAGGGACGATCCAGCACCAAGCAAGATTCCTTTGAACATCGGGTGACCAGAATGCCTTACCCACCATAGATAGAAGATGCCAATGAACACGGACACGAAGAGATGCAGAGAAAATTCAATGATTTCGGGTAAGGTTGGCGGAAGTCCAGGTACAAAATCAATATTCAGAAGTAAGGTATATACCTTTTCACCAGTGTAAAGCTGAATTATTTTGAGGAATAATCCAAGGACAACTCCGGAAACCATACCTGTTAAAATGCCAGAGATCCAGGGTAATGAACGATTTGAGTACCCAGTAGGGTGAGCAGCAGGTACAGACATGATAACAACCTCCTATGATTGATGCTTACTTTGAAAAGTAAACCACAGTCCCGCTTTCGAATCCATATTCAGGATATGTTATGTAAATTTAACTTGAATATCTAAAAAGTGTATGGTTTTCGTGTTAAAGGTTATACTTCATCCGATGGATTTGCGAGGCTTAATAGGTCTGTTTATGGAATTTAATGCCTTGTCCTGGTACGGTTTTTGCTTGATTGGCAAGGGATTATTCATCACAAACAACCAATTTTTCACGAACTTCTGAAAGAAGGTTATGGAAAAGCTTCACGCCAAGTGATACAATACAAAAGTGAATAAGTCAAAATGAAACACTCAAGCGGATTCACTTATTGTGAAATTCGGTTTGCTTGTATGATGAGAGGGATTCGCTTGCGCACCCGACTTATCTAAAGACATGAGGAGGACAAACCATGACTGACAAGAACGAAGCGATTCAAAAGGACGAGAACACTACAATCGACAACCTGTCGATTACGACCGTACGTACTTTGGCGATTGATGCAATTGAGAAGGCAAATTCCGGACATCCGGGTATGCCTATGGGCTCCGCTCCAATGGGGTACCAACTTTTTGCAAAAACGATGACTCATAACCCGGACCACCCAACTTGGGTTAACCGGGACCGTTTTGTCCTGTCTGCAGGACACGGCTCCATGTTGCTGTACAGCTTGCTGCACCTGAGCGGATATGATCTTCCAATGGAAGAACTGAAACAGTTCCGTCAATGGGGAAGCAAAACTCCGGGTCACCCGGAATTCGGACATACTGCAGGTGTTGATGCAACTACCGGCCCACTGGGTCAAGGTATTGCAATGGCTGTAGGTATGGCGATGGCTGAAGCTCAACTGGGCGCAACTTACAATAAAGACAAGTTCAACGTAGTTGACCACTACACTTACGCAATCTGTGGTGATGGTGACTTGATGGAAGGCGTATCTCATGAATCAGCTTCCCTGGCTGGACGTTTGCACCTGGGCAAACTGATCATGTTGTTCGACTCCAATGACATCACGCTCGATGGTAAATTGGATCTGTCTTCTTCCGAAAGCATCGCGAAGCGTTTTGAAGCTTATGGCTGGCAAGTGCTGCGCGTTGAAGATGGTAACGATCTGCCTGCAATTGAAAAAGCAATTCAGGAAGGTCAAGCAGATACGCTGCGTCCTACACTGATCGAAGTTAAAACGGTTATCGGTTATGGTAGCCCGAACAAACAAGGTAAAGGCGGCCACGGCGGTACTCACGGATCTCCATTGGGTGCAGACGAAGCCAAATTGACTAAAGAGTATTACAAATGGGTTTATGAAGAAAACTTCCACGTACCAGCTGAAGTTCGCGATCACTTTGCACAAGTGAAAGATCGTGGTATCTCTGCTAACAAAGCTTGGGACGAGAAATTTGCCGAGTACAAAAAAGCATTCCCTGAGCTGGCAGCTCAATTCGAAACAGCGATTAACGGCGACCTTCCAGAAGGATGGGACCGTGATCTTCCTAAATATGCAGCAACAGACAAAGCCCTTTCCACTCGTGTAGCATCCGGTAACGCTCTGAACGGTCTGGCGCACAACGTGCCACAACTGACAGGTGGATCTGCTGACTTGGAAAGCTCCACAATGACTCACTTGAACAACCTGGAGAACTTCACACCTGAAGATTACTCCGGCCGTAACATCTACTTTGGTATCCGTGAATTCGGTATGGCTGGAGCAATGAACGGTATGGCTCTGCACAGCGGTGTGAAAGTATTCGGAGGTACGTTCTTCGTATTTACCGATTACCTGCGTCCTGCTGTTCGTCTGGCTGCCCTGATGGGATTGCCTGTAACGTATGTTCTGACTCACGACAGTATCGCTGTTGGTGAAGACGGTCCTACGCACGAACCGATCGAGCAATTGGCATCCCTGCGTATCATTCCTAACCTGACGGTTATTCGTCCGGCTGATGGTAATGAAACTTCGGCTGCTTGGGCTTACGCGCTTGAGAACAAGAGCAACCCGGTTGCACTCGTACTCACTCGTCAAAACCTGCCCATCCTGGAAGGTACGGTTGAAGGTTCACGTGAGAACGTGAAACGTGGTGCTTATGTTGTCTCTGATGCAAAAGATGGCAAAGCGGTAGCACAAATCATCGCAACAGGTTCTGAAGTGCAATTGGCTGTTAAAGCTCAAGCAGCACTTGCAGAACAAGGCATCCAAGTTCGCGTAATCAGCATGCCAAGTTGGGATCTGTTCGAGAAACAAGACAAAGCTTATAAAGAGTCCGTTCTTCTTCCGGATGTTAAAGCTCGTCTTGCCATTGAAATGGCTTATCCAATGGGCTGGGAGAAGTATGTTGGCGATCAAGGTGACATTCTCGGAATCAGCACATTTGGTGCTTCCGCGCCTGGCGACCGTGTTATCCAAGAATATGGCTTTACAGTGGATAACGTGGTTAGCCGCGTAAAAGCATTGCTGTAATAGAGGTTGTTCAAAAAGTCTGCTTTTGATTACGAAGGATGCCTCACGGCATCATAAGCGCTGCTATGGTCGGGATAGCATCATGCTGTCCTGATCCATGGCAGCAAGTTATTTCCGCAGAACATGGGCGATAAATGTTATCGCCCTGATCTGTTTTGCCTTTTGTTTTCATTAACTTCAGGGGAGCGGGTACGCATGTCACAATTCGATCAAGTCAGTGTAGTGAAAGAGGCCAACATTTATTATGATGGTCAGGTAACCAGCAGAACAGTTATTTTGGGGGATGGCAGCAAAGTGACTCTGGGCATCATGCTTCCAGGCAGTTATGAATTCGGTACGGATTCCCGTGAAATTATGGAGATTCTGTCCGGAGATCTGAAAGTATTGCTTCCCGGAGAAGAAGAGTGGCAAGAGATTCAAGGCCAAGCTACGTTCCACGTGCCTGCCGAATCCAAATTTAAACTGGAGATACGCAGCGTTACTGACTACGTCTGCTCGTACCCGGCGGAATAACATAAGAAGGGTAAGCAGAACCGCAACCCGCGGATTCGGTTTACCCTTTTTGCTTCTTGAATTCTAACGACAAAGTTCGAGCTGCAAGCTTGTCAGCCCCGTGGATTTGAAGTATCCTTAAGGCAAGTTGTTTAGAATGGAATACGGACATAATATAAGAGGTTGTTCAAAAAGTCCGCTTTTGATTACAAAGTTTGAACACGCACTATAATCGAAATCAGGAGGTTTTTGAGATCATGGCAAAAAAAGTGACATTTGACTATAGCACGGCATTGCAATTTGTAAATCAGCACGAAGTGGATTATTTCGCAGAACCGATTCGTCTGGCTCACGAGCAGCTTCACAACGGAACAGGAACAGGCTCCGATTATCTGGGCTGGATTGACCTGCCAACGGCTTATGACAAAGAAGAGTTTGCTCGCATTCAAAAAGCGGCTGCCAAGATCCAAAGCGACTCCGAAGTACTGATTGTTATCGGTATCGGTGGATCATATCTGGGTGCACGTGCAGCGATTGAAATGTTGACACACTCGTTCTATAACAATCTGCCAAAAGACAAACGCAAAACACCTGAAATCTATTTTGCAGGAAACAATATCAGTTCCACATATGTAACTCATTTGCTGGATCTGGTTGAAGGCAAAGATTTCTCCGTTAACGTTATCTCCAAATCCGGTACAACAACAGAGCCGGCGATTGCTTTCCGTATCTTCCGTGCAGCATTGGAAGAGAAATATGGTAAGGAAGAAGCTCGCAAACGCATCTATGCTACAACAGACAAAGCGCGTGGTGCACTGAAAGAACTGGCAAATGCAGAAGGATACGAATCTTTCATTATTCCTGATGATGTAGGTGGACGTTACTCCGTTCTGACAGCTGTAGGTTTGCTGCCAATCGCAGCAGCTGGTATCAACATCGAAGAAATGATGCAAGGTGCGGCTGATGCATCCAAGGAATACAGCAACCCGAACGTAGCTGAGAATGAAGCATATCAATATGCTGCAGTTCGTAACGCATTGTATCGTAAAGGCAAAGGAACTGAGATTCTTGTAAACTATGAGCCATCTCTGCACTTCGTGTCCGAGTGGTGGAAACAACTGTTTGGAGAGAGTGAAGGTAAAGACTACAAAGGGATCTATCCTGCATCCGTTGATTTCTCTACTGACTTGCACTCCATGGGTCAATTCATTCAGGAAGGTAGCCGGAATATCTTCGAAACGGTTATCCAGGTTACTGAAGTTGCTGAGCATATCTCAATCAAATCCGATCCGGACGATCTGGATGGTTTGAACTTCCTTGAAGGAAAAACGATGGACTTTGTTAACAAAAAAGCGTTCCAAGGAACACTGCTTGCACATACGGATGGTCAAGTACCAAACCTGATTGTGAACATTCCAGATATGACTCCATATTCTTTCGGATATCTGGTATACTTCTTTGAAAAAGCATGCGGTATCAGTGGCTACCTGCTGGGCGTCAATCCATTTGACCAACCAGGCGTGGAAGCTTACAAGAAAAATATGTTCGCACTGCTGGGCAAACCAGGCTTTGAAGAAGAGAAAGCAGCGCTCGAAGCGAGACTTTCCGAATAATTCATCGGTCTGCTCATATAGTTAAATAAGGTAATGTAAATCTAACCGGGAATCACTGTTCGTGTAAGATGCAGGGTTCCCGGATATAGATAACCAGGGCAGTTCGTCCGCGTTCGCGCGGTGAACTGCTTTCTTGTAAAATGGACTCAGGAAAAGATCAGAAAGTTGGATTTAGGATGATTGAACGTTATCGCACGGTTCGAGGACCGGGCAATCTGGAAATTGTAATCAAGAAGTCGCGATTTATCGGTCATATTATGCCGGTCACGACAGAGGAAGAGGCTGTTGCTTTCATCGATGAGATCAAGAAAAAACATTGGAATGCAACTCATAACTGCTCTGCATACATGATTGGGGAGCGGGACGAGATCCAGAAGCAATCCGATGATGGTGAACCCAGCGGAACAGCAGGGAAACCCATTCTTGAAGTGATCAAAAATCAGAAATTAAAAAATGTGGCAATTGTGGTTACGCGATACTTCGGGGGAATTATGCTTGGAGCTGGCGGGTTAATTCGTGCTTATACGGATGGAGCTGTAGCAGCCATTGAAGCCGGAGAAGCCATTACCAACGTGCTGCATCGTGAAGTGTTTGTTGAACTGGATTATACGTGGCTGGGTAAAGTGGAAAATGAGTTAAGAAGCCGGGAAGTCCGTACAGGTGAAACTGGATTCACCGATAAGGTTACGTTGACTTGTCTTCCGCCGGATAGTGAAACCGAGGCTTTTATAGCCTGGATCACGGATTTGACGCAAGGGCAATCCCGGATCACGGAGGGACAGCGGCTTTATTTTATTGAAGGGGAATAAAATATATGGCTAGAAGAGCAGTCGAACAGGAGTTGTCGAGGGAGCGGATACTGGAGGCGGCGAGGCACCTTTTTATTACCAAAGGATACCGCGCCATTTCGATGCGAAGCATCGGCCAGCATCTGGGCTATAGTCATGGGTCGCTGTATTATCACTTTAAGGAAAAGGCAGAGCTGTTCTATGCCATCGTGGTTGAAGATTTTAATCATCTGGGGCATTTACTGCTGCAAGCCATGGTCAGGCCGGTTCGTGATGATGTGAGCAAGGTAGAGCACATTATGATGGAGTTTATTCGCTTTGGTCTGGAGAATCCATACCAGTACGAAATTATGTTTATGATCAGGGATGAAGAACTGTTGTCTTATTGTCGTACCGAACAGGGACGTTGCTTCGAATTGTTTGCATCGATTATAAGGCAGTATATGAATGAAGCGAACTGTACGGAAGAGGATATTCAAAGGGTACCGCGTACGCTATTTTTGGCTATGCACGGATTCATTTCTTATTACATTCAGGACCGTTTAACTTTTGTGGAGATTGAATCGTCTGCGCTGTCTCATGTCAAAGTGCTGTGCCGCAATCTGGGTCAGCAGCCTGGCGACCAATAATGGCGCTGTTGTTGCACCCCTACACTTCAGGGCGGTGATTTGTCATAACTTTAATTCTTTATAACGTTGTCTCGCGAAAGTTAGTATACGTAGCAGACCAAGTCAGGCGGCTCCGACCCGGAATGAGGGTGGACCGCCTGTTTGTGTTTGCAAAAATGAAAGAGTATTTGGCAGGCCTATTGGACCCAACTAACCTTCCATGATTTTGAGAAAATACTCCCGCTCACGTGGTCCATCGAATTCGCAAAAGTAAATGCCTTGCCAGCGGCCAAGCATCAGTCTGCCTTCGTGAATAATCACCGTCTGTGATGGCCCTGTTGTGATCGATTTGAGGTGAGAGGCTGTATTGCCTTCGGCATGTCGATATTCGGGATGCTCCCAGGGATACACCTCATCCAGGCGCAACAAGACATCGTGTTTCACATCCGGATCTGCATTTTCGTTGATGGCTATACCCGCCGTTGTATGTGGACAGTAGATGAGCACCGTCCCATTTTGCACTCCGCTACTCTGGACAACCTGCTTTACGTCCCATGTGATATCCTTCATTTCATCTCGTGTGGAAGTGGACATATTCTTCTTGTATAACATGTTAGATCACTCCTTATATTTCTTTACTTACCCTCGATTGTACCTTAACCACTACATACCAAACAAACCACATATGAAGACGGATATGTGAATCGCACAATAACGGAGAGGTCAGAAATAACCTGAAGAAGCGGAAGCGTTCGCCTTTATCACCGGATTTCCCCTTAAAAAAGGGGATCAAAGAAATCTGGGGATAACAGTGATCGGAAGGTTGTTCTGGCCGCGCAGTGTACAGTGCGATTTTTATTAATTAATCTCATATGTGGCCCAATTATATTCAATAAAAGCATTGACGATTAGCACTGCAAACTGGTAAAGTATCAGAAAAGCAAAACCAAGTAGACTAATGGGAATAATATTAAAGTAATATCATCCAACTTAGGAAAAATGTCGTATTGAAGCCAGGAAGACTGCCGACCGGAGCTAAAGCCGGAGGCTGGGAGGGAACGCAGCAATGAATACCGTTCTTCGTCATAAGGGATGGACTTGGGGATTCCGCAGTACCGTATTGTTATATTTTATCGTACTTATTGTACTTCCAATCATCGGTGTGTACGTCAATTCCTTCTCTGAAGGATGGAGCAACTTTGTTCAGAGCATTATGGACCCTATTGCGTGGAAAGCCGTACTGCTGACCATTCGGCTGGCCGTGATTGCTACGCTAATTAATGTGGTTCTGGGCACGATGATTGCTTGGGTGTTGACAAGGTATCGCTTTGTCGGCCGATCGTTTCTTAACAGTCTGGTTGATCTCCCGTTTGCACTGCCAACAGCGGTGGGCGGTTTGATGATTATGCTGCTTTTGGGTCCGGTCAGTGCCATCGGGAAACTGGCAGAATCCATGGGATTTGAGATTGTATTTCACCAGCCCGCCATTGTTATCGCGATGACCTTTGTCACGTTTCCGTTTGTTATTCGTGCGGTGCAGCCTTTGCTGGAAGAAATCGATCCTTCCGAGGAAGAGGCCTCATACACGATGGGGGCATCCAAGGCGCGCACGTTCATGCAGGTTATTCTGCCGTCCATGGCACCTGGCATGATCAGTGGAGGGATGTTGGCTTTCTCCAGAGGACTGGCTGAATTCGGGGCTGTCGTGCTGGTGGCTGGTAACATTCCGGGAAGAACACTGACTGCTTCCGTATTTATATACGGGGAGATTGAAAGTGATAATCCAACGGGAGCCGCTGCGGTATCCGTGTTGCTCCTGACGCTCTCCTTCCTGATCCTCTGGCTGATCAATCTGGTGCAGATGCGGGGGAGAAGACGATGAGACGACTCTTAATTGGACTGACGTTTGCGGTATTTATTGTACTGTTGATCATCCCGCTTGGACGCATTTTTATTGGTGCATTTGAAGACGGGGCAGGTGGATTCCTGAAAGGGCTGATGCGCCCTGAGGCGTTACACGCCTTGATGATGACCGGACTGGTGGTCCTGGTGGTCACCCTGTTAAATACATTGTTTGGCATCATGATGGCTCTGTATCTGGTTCGTGCCGGATGGTTGAGTGAACGGATAAAAGGGCTGCTGAACAGCATTGTAGACTTGCCTTATGCCGTATCTCCTGTCATTGGCGGTTTGATGATTGTATTGATGTTGGGACCTAACAGCATTATGGGTGCTTTTTTTGAAGGAATTGGATTCAATGTGGTCTATGCCTTCCCAGGGATGGTGATCGCAACGTTATTTGTTACATTTCCACTAATGGTAAGAGAGGTTATGCCTGTCCTGCAGGAACTCGGTTCTCAACAAGAGGAGGCCGCATCTACACTTGGCGCCTACGGCTGGAGAACGTTCTGGAGTGTGACATGGCCTTCGATCCGCTGGGCGGTAGTGTATGGTCTGGTCTTGACGGTTGCCCGCTCACTTGGGGAATTCGGTGCAGTGCTGGTTGTATCCGGTAATATTATGAACAAAACGCAGACCGCAACAACCCTGGTGTATCAGGATGTTGAGAATTTTAATGTGGCTGCCGCAAATGGTGTGGCATTGGTGCTGGTCACCTTCTCCGTCGGGCTGCTGCTCATGATGGAATGGGCCAAGAAGCGAAAGGAAGTGCATTGATATGCATGTAGAAGTCCGTGATTTGAACAAACATTTCGGTGATTTTCATGCGGTAAAAGATGTCTCATTCGATATTGCCAAAGGCCATCTGATCGGTCTGCTTGGACCCAGCGGAGGCGGGAAAACGTCCATTCTGCGGATGCTTGCGGGTCTGGAAAATCCGGGTTCCGGAGAGATTCGCTTTCACGGAAAAGTCGTGAACCATCTGCCTCCACAGGAGCGTGGCATCGGATTTGTATTCCAGAACTATGCTCTGTTCAAACATATGACGGTATTTGAGAATATTGCTTTTGGACTCAAGGTCAAGAAGACGCCAAAAGCCCAGATCCGTGATCGGGTGATGGAATTGGTTGAACTGACCGGGTTAAAAGGTTTCGAACAGCGCTATCCACATCAGTTGTCTGGTGGGCAGCGTCAGCGTGTGGCATTTGCCAGAGCACTCGCCCCGGAGCCGCAACTGTTATTGCTGGATGAACCGTTCGCGGCTATTGATGCCAAGATCCGTCAGGAACTGCGTTCATGGTTGCGGGAGCTCATCGAGCGAGTGGGAATCACTTCGATCTTTGTGACGCATGACCAGGATGAAGCGATTGAAGTGGCGGACGAGATTATGATTATCAGTCAGGGTCGTCTGGAACAGAAGGGCACACCTTGGGATATCTACAAAAACCCGCAGACACCGTTTGTCGCTACATTTATCGGGGAGTCTACGGTTGTGGAGGATGCTTCCCAGTTGAAAGGATTCGAACATGCCGTCGAGGGTGAACATACCAAAGCGCTGATTCGACCGGAGTATATTGAGATCGGCTTGAAAAACGAGTTCACCATGTTGTCTGCAACGGAAAAAGGTACAGTCAAACATCTTCATTTCCGCGGCAGTCAATGGATGGTAGAGGTGGACGTACAGGGTCATAAGTTAATCACATATCGTTCCCTGGAGAAAACGACATTGGAGATCGGTCAACAAATTCGCGTCCTTGTACACCGTGCATACCTGTTCAATGACTCCAACAGTTGGGTGGTTGAAAACCGACTGAAGGAAGATCCGATGCCGGTGATGATTTAGATCAAGTGGAAGAAAGGGGCTGCCCATGCAGACGAGGAAGAAGAAAGCCATACTCTTAAATGTTGCCCTCATGCTTCTGCTCGTCTGCATGACCGCTGGGTGCAGCAAGCAGGAGGGGGCAAGCGAACAGAACGAGCCCTCTGGTAACGATTCATCCAATACGCTGGTGATTGGTGCTTATAGTGTAGCGAAAGACGCTGTAGGCGAGTTGCTACCCAAGTTCCAGGAGGAGTGGAAGGCAAAAACCGGACAGACGATTAACTTCCAGGAGTCCTATGAAGCATCGGGTACACAGGCAAGAGCCATCGTTGGTGGATTCGAGGCTGATGTGGCCTTGCTCGCGATGGAGAGTGATATCGACAAGCTGGTCAAAGCCGATCTGGTTAGCTCCGATTGGAAACAGACCCCTAATGAGGGCATGATCACCCGTTCGATTGTTGTTCTGGGCACAAGAGCAGGCAACCCGCTCGATATTCGTGATTTTCAGGATTTAACCAAAAAGGGAGTGAAGGTGCTCTACCCTAATCCAAAGACATCCGGGGGCGCACAATGGGATATTAATGCCATTTACGGTGCTGGATTGAAACTGTCGGAGGAGCAAGAGGGGAAGAAAGATCCTGCCGCAGCCAAGGCTTTTCTCGAACAGGTACATCGTAACGTTGAGTCATTGGACAAGAGTGGGCGTTCTTCGATGGCGGCATTTGAATATGGTGTGGGTGATGTCATCGTCACGTATGAAAATGAATTGCTTGCCCGGATCGCGAAAGGTGTAGATTATGACATTGTCATTCCGAAAAATACGATCCTGATTGAAAACCCGGCAGTTGTGGTGAATAAGTATGCCGATAAACATGGGAATCGTGAACTGGCAGAAGCTTTTGTCGCCTATCTGCGTACACCAGAAGCACAGCAGATTTTCGCGAAGCATGGCTTTCGTTCAGTAGACCCGGATGTATTTGCACAGACGGAGTCCACATTCCCAACGCCAGAAGGGCTATTTGATATTAACTATCTGGGTGGATGGGACGAGGTACGCAGCACGTTGTACTCCAAACGCGGCGTGTGGTATCAGGTGCTCGCGGGATTATGAGTATGGCTGATGTAATCGAATAGGTAACCGCGCATGTGGAACTAAACCTTCATTTCAATGGAAATAGAGATGGAGGTTTTTTACTGCCAAAAGGTTATAATAGAGGTATACTGAATCATGATTGTTACATAGTACTAGCAGGAAGGTGTGAGTTGGATGAGTGCAGAGATCAAATTATCCCAAAGTACAGCAATTCGACTGGAGCAGGCCCGCGGTAAGGGGATGCCTGAGGAAGAAATATTAAAAGCCATTCAAGCCAAAGACGTTTCCGCTTTTGACGCCGTGTCTGAAGAGGAATACCGATATAACGAATTTTTCTCGTATGCGGATGAGCATGGTGAAAATCTGGAAGCAGCAGTGAAAGACGGTTACCGGATTACCTTTAACACACGTGGTGGACTCGGAATCTGGTTGGAAAAGGCCTTTAAGGTACAGCCAGAGAGAGACTTCACAGTGGGTGAAGGAATCGTCACCGGATTACAGTTGAAACCGGAGCAGGCAGAGGTGCTGGCGAAACGGCTTGCGTCGAACTGGGTGATTACGGATTCGAAGGATGTACCTGCGGGTCAGGAACTGACGTTGAAGCTGCGGGCACTGGTTTAAATTGAGCGTACGCTCCCGAATGGAGCGAAGCATGGAATTAAAGTCTGACGGCGAACGGTCAGACCACAGACTGTCCCGAATTGCAGTGGAGAACTGCAGCGGGATGGTCTTTTTTTGCAAAAACAGGGGTGGACGATTACAATCTACATATCATTAATTCAGGGGGAATGCGGATTGAATCAGCTAACATTTCTGGGCACTGGCGATGCGATGGGCGTTCCACGTGTGTATTGTGATTGCGAAATATGTACAGAGGCAAGGCTTACGGGAGAAAATAAACGGAAACGTTCTTCTGTTCTGATTGACGGTGGTGGGGATGGTGCGAATGAACAGTTCATGATTGACTGCGGACCAGACTGGAGATCACAGATGGAGGATCAGGGATTACGTATGGTGCATACGCTGCTCGTCACTCATGCTCATTTTGATCATATTGGAGGATTGCCGGAATGGGCGGATGCATGCCGCTGGTTGGGTGTAAAGGGACGTTTGTATGCACCGCGTGAAGTGATATCCACTATTCAGGGACAGTTTCCCTGGTTAGGGCGTCATATGGACTTTCTGGAAACTGATGATGATATTGAACTCGGGGGATGGAAGGTGCATTCCTGGAAAGTATGTCATGGGCATAACGGGTATTCGTACGCGTATCGGCTGGATCGGGTTGGGTATAGCTGGGCGTATTGTTCAGACGCCATTGACCTGAAGCCATCCGAAAAAGAGCCGTTGCTGGGACTGGATCTGCTGGTGCTTGGAACAAGCTTTGTGCATGAACTTGCGGAATTCTCAACACGTTCCGTGTACGATATGCGTGAGGCGCAGGAGCTGCTGCTGGAACTGAAGCCAGGTCATACTTATTTTACACATATGTCTCATGACGTCGATGTACGGCAGAATTATAATCTGGATCAACGTATTACGATTGCCCTTACCGGGATGAAGGTGCCGCTTGGAACATTAAAGCTGGAAACGAATGCGTAACCCAACGTAACTAGCGTAATAAAAATAAATTCAGAAGAGCGTATCCTTTACAAGGGGTTCTTCGTTTACATAGTGTAAGTCAAAATCAATCAGGAACCAGCAAAGGGGGGCCCCCAAGATGGCCTTTGTGAAGTCCGTGGATTGCAGAATCAACAGACCACATGATGATGGGAAACAAGATAAATTCGATATTGAATTCAATGGCAACGACAGAAAAAATCAATTGAACCAAAGCATCCATACCGTACTACCCGATCTGATGGGTTCGTTGTATGCGTATTGTTTATCTCTGACGAAATCAGTTCCAGACACGGAGGATCTGGTTCAGGAGACCTGTCTCAAAGTATTGTCGTCGAGTGTAGTTGGAACTTCCGGGATGAATAAAGATATAAACTGGGAAGCTTATCTGATTCGTATTGCACGCAACAGCTGGATTGATATCTTACGTCAGCGGGAGAGATTGTCATATAAACTGGATAGCTTAAAGCCGCTCCTACACGAAATGGAGGAGGAAAGGCGATTCGAGGAATTGGAGTCTGCCGTACAACTTCTTGTAAATACGCTACCACCGTGGCAGCGAGTGATATATGTATTACGTGAATTAATGGGTTATAAGGCGGCAGAGACTGCGGAAATGCTGGATACGACAGAAGGTGCTGTGAAAGCAGCGTTAAGTCGTGCACGCTCTGCCATAGCTGAAGTGAGGCACAGGTTGGAACAATCGGACACAGAATTGCAGTACGAGGAGGGCGCAGTGGAGGACAATCGGGAGGAACTGCGTAGCTACCTGCTGGCATTTCGTAATGGGGATACAGCCCAAATCATTGATCTGTGCCTGAATCGGACCGATGATCCGATGGCTGTGGCGGGGACGATTTTGCAGCAGACTTTGCCGTCTCCATCCATGCAGCCAATGATGTACGGGTACTCTACTTCTGGCATGAACTCGATGTCATATGGAGGCGGGTACACGATCAACATGGTTGCCTAAACCGAGGAGGCGACACATATGAATGTAGTGCCCTATGTAGTGGAACAAACTGCTCGCGGAGAGCGGAGTTATGATATTTATTCCCGTTTGCTCAAAGACAGGATCATTATGGTGTCCGGAGAGATTGAGGATCAGATGGCAAATGCCATCGTGGCCCAGTTATTGTTTCTGACTGCAGAGGACCCGGAGAAGGACATCCAGATGTACATCAACAGCCCTGGTGGGTCGGTGACCGCAGGATTTTCGATCTATGACACGATGCAATTCGTGAAGCCGGATATCTCCACGATCTGTACAGGGATGGCGGCAAGCTTTGGCACGATATTGCTGGTAGGTGGAACAAGAGGCAAACGTATGGCATTGCCAAACAGTGAGATCATGATCCATCAGCCACATGGCGGTACGCGAGGGCAGGCGTCGGATATGCTGATTCATGCTAACCGCATCATTCAGCATCGTCAGCGCCTTAACAAGCTGTTAGCCGATCATACAGGACAGTCGATTGAGCGGATTGAGAAGGACTCAGATCGAGATTATTTCCTGACCGCTGCTGAAGCAGTCGAATATGGATTGGTGGATAAGGTCATATCCAGCTCATAACAGTAGCCCGGAAGGTCATGTGACCTTTCGGGCTTGATTAATCAAGAGGACGAACAGGAAACTGACGTCCTCTTTTTGTCGTACAGATTAGCCAGTCCGTGTCTATGGATCGGATCAGAATAAGAACAATCTGAAATAAAGATTGACCATCAGTAGGTATAGTGTATATATTATATATATACACTATACCTACTGAAAACTACGTAACATCATTGAGGTGAGGAAAGATTAACATTTTAATATCGAACGCTTCGAGCGATCCGATCTACATGCAGATTTTAAATCAGATCAGACAGAGCATCTTGAGCGGAGAATTGGTTGCTGGAGATAGTCTTCCCTCCATTCGGCAACTCGCCAAGGATCTGCAAGTCAGTGTTATTACAACTAAACGTGTCTATGAAGAGCTGGAGAAGGAGAAGCTGATCGATTCAGTTGTAGGCAAAGGGAGCTTTGTATCCGGAGCCAATCAGGACTTTATTCGAGAGCGGCGGATGAAACAATTGGAAGAGAAGATGCTCGAAGTGATTCGTGAGAGCAGAGAACTGGGCATGAGTTCACAGGATGTAATCCATCATCTTACATTGTTGGTTGAGGAGGAATAAGCATAATGAACGCTATCGAATTACGTAATGTAACCAAAACGTATCCCTTATTTAAAGTGGATAATGTATCTCTTGATGTGAAAAAAGGATATATTACGGGACTTATTGGTCCGAATGGGGCGGGAAAGAGTACTTTGATCAAAATGATCACGGGTCTGATCCAGCCCGATAAGGGAAGCCTCAAGACATTGGGCAGTGAGATGCCCAATCAGGAAGTTGATATCAAGCAACGCCTTGGCATTGTGTCCGATGAATGTTTTTACTATGAGCATCTAACGATCCGGGAAATGACACAAATGATCGCTCCTTTTTACACCAAATGGGATAATAAAGCGTTCAATGACTACTTGGATCAGTTCGAACTGTCTCCCAAAAAGAAAATTCAGGATCTGTCCAAAGGCATGAAGATCAAGTATTCTCTCGCCGTAGCTTTGTCGCATGAAGCAGATTTGCTGATTATGGATGAACCAACATCCGGGCTTGATCCTGTATTTAGGCGGGAACTGCTCGATCTGCTTGCAGATATGATACAGGACGAAACAAGGTCCATTATTTTCTCAACGCATATTACGACCGATCTGGAACGTATTGCAGACTACATTACGTTTATTCATCAAGGAAAACTGGTGTTCAATGAAGCCAAAGATGATGTGCTGGAAAGGTATACGATTGTAAAAGGGGATATGGATCTGCTTGATTCCGACATTCGGAAACATTTCATCGGAATACGCGAGACAGCCGTTGGTTTTGAAGCATTGTCGGATCATAAGGCAGAGGCAGAACGGTTATTTGGCAGGCTTGCTCTTTTGCAAAGACCTACGTTGGAAGACCTCATTTATTTTACGGCGAAGGGAGGACGCAAATATGCTTAACTTGCTTCGTAAAGATTTCATTGTACTAAAAAGTTCACTGTGGACGATTGGATTATACCTGGTGGTATTTAGTTTCGCCTTTATACCCCAGAGTGAAATGTCAATGTATTTTGTAGGCATCTACACAGCCTTTGGTTCGGTCATGCTGGCAACCATGATTGATATCAAGAACCATAATCACAATTTCCTGGTCACACTCCCCGTTAGCCGCAAACAGATTGTAAAAGCCAAGTACCTTTCTGCTATAATCTATACGTTATTCGGGGTACTCGCGTCGTTTGGAATTCACCAGCTTGTGAACCTGAATTATCCTGAACTGAACAAGCCGAATTATTCACTTAGGGATATTGTCATTGCCGTAGGTATGGTGCTTGTATTAGTTTGCATATACATGCCTCTTTTCTACGGACTTAGCAAAAAAGGTGCTGGTATCATCAATGCGATATTCATGGTCTGCATGATTATACTGGCGCAACCCGTTGCGTACCTCATGAGTATGGCCAACGAGAACGGTATGATTACCACAACGACAATGGCATTGGTTTCAGTAGGCATTATAGGTTTGTTTGTAGTGTCTTATCTTATTACGATCCGCTTGTTTGCAAGAAAAGACCTTTAAGCACAGATCGGGTTGCAGGTAAAGAGTATGGAACCCCAAAAGTAAAGTCGCCACAAGGCGACTTTTTTTGATGTAGCAGAGTGAGAGGGCAATTGCATTTGATATTCTTCGGAGTGATGACAGTTCCAGGAAATCCAAACCTTACATTTCTTTTGCAAGCGTAATAAGCCTGCTCATGCCTTCCCGAATCTGCTGCTCATGTGCATAAGAGAAGGACAGGCGCAGCTTGCGACTGGCTGAATGATCCGAAGAATCAAATACGGTTCCGGGTACAAAGGCAACGGATTGTTCCATGCATCGGTGAAGTAGTCTCCCTGTATCCACACCCTCAGGAAGCTCTACCCAAAAGTTGAGTCCGCCCTCCGGCCGGGTCCACGTCCAGTCCGTTTCCAGCAGAGATTGTTCCATCACTTCCATCCGTAGCTGGATGGCGGTCCGCAGCTTGGACAGATGCTGATGCATACGTTCTGACTGAAAATAACGGAGAAAAAGCTTCTGGTTCAGAAGGGGTGTTCCATTATCTGTAAGTGATTTTACAGCCTGTAGTCCCGGCATGAAACGCTGACGGCATATGATGGCTGCAATCCGTAGCCCGGGTGCAACATACTTGCTGTAACTGCGAATGTACAGCGTGTGTCCGGTGGTGTCATAGGTGAAAATCGGTGCAGGAGGTTTATCCTTAAAATAGATATCATAGGTGCTGTCGTCTTCCAGCAGAAAACAACCATACTGTTCTGCAAGTTCGGGTAACTGCTTGCGCTGTTCTACTGGAACATTCATGCCGGTTGGATTCTGAAAGGTCGGTGTCATATAAAAGAGACGTGGCTTCTCACTTTTCATCAGATGTTCGATCTGCTCCAGATCATACCCGTCCGAGTGAATATCCGTAAAGATCAGACGAGCACCTTGTTTGCGGAAAATCTCCATTGCTGGTCCATACGTAGGCCGTTCCATCAACACCCGATCTCCGGGTTTGACCAGCGTCCGCGAGATGACATCGATCGCTTGCTGGGCACCCGATGTAATGAGCACTTCGTCTGCAGAGAGATAGAAACGTTCTTTTTTTGTTAGATGGCTTGCCAGCGCACTTCGCAATTCCAGATCTCCCTGAATTGTGGAATACGTTCCGAGCAAACGGGGATATTGATCTAGCAAATCACGCATTAGTTCACCCCAATAACGGTTGGGCAACAGAGAGGGATCGATTAACGATTTGGAAAACTGGTATTCTGCTTCAAGGGACTGTACTCGTGCAAGTGAATCCCAATGCAGCCAAGCAGACACGGCGGGATCATCCGCCTGATCCGTTACTGAGAAGGGAGTTGATGGACTGACATAATAACCGGACTTGTCCTTCACATAAACACTCCCACGTTCCTTTAACTCCTGATAGGCTTTGAAGACGGTCAGCCGATGGACGCCGAGTAGCTCGGACAGGCTTCGTACAGATGGCAGTTTTTCATGTTCGGCCCACTCTCCCGCTTCTATACGCACAACGAGATAATGGATTACTTGCTCATATAATTTCAGGCTGTTATCTGTCATCATCATGGTTCTGCCCACCCGGTTCACACTCCTTTTGAACTCTATTGTAACAGCTAATGGGAGAAAACTGTTCTGTTTTTTTAATTCTGTTCTGTAGACCATGAGATATGATGGAGAACAGATAAAGGAGTGGTTATCGTGGTGGGGATTGCATTTACGGTTATGTGTCTTATTTTCGGTACAACATTTCTGGCTATTAAAATTGGAGTAGAGGCAGGCATGCCGCCTTTTCTGTCAGCCGGATTGCGATTTGTAATCGCGGGAGCGCTGATGTTTGCATGGATGAGGATGAAGGGCAAAGTGAGCTGGTCCCTGCTGTTCCGCAAGGAGATGCTGCTGACGGGAGCGGGTCTGACCTGCGGCACCTTTGCCACATTATATTGGGCTGAACAGCATGTGAGCTCGGGTGTGGGTGCCATTCTGTCAGCGACAGGGCCGCTGATGATTATGTTGATGCAGACGGCGCTGTTACGGCAAAAAACATCTGCCCGTATGATTACAGGCTGCCTGATCGGGTTCACCGGTGTGGTTCTGGTTGTGCTGCCAGGTGTATCGCTTGGTGCAGGTTCTCTGTTCATGTGGGGTTGTATCGCGGTACTGGTGGGGGAGGTCTGTTATTCGGCAGGTGCATTGTACTCCAAAAAGGTTATTAATCAGTTCAAAGAAGCGAACCCCGTTGCGATTAACGCAGTACAGATGATGTATGGGGGACTGTTGTTAAGCTTGCTCTCAGCGGTGACCGAATCCTGGAACATGTCTGCTTTGGATTGGCTTCCTGCCGTCTCGTCGGTGATCTATCTGACTGTCATCGGCTCCATGGTGGGGCATAGTCTGTTCTATTGGATTATGTCGCGTACGAACCCGTTGTTTCCAGCAACATGGTTATACATTTCACCACCCATTGCCGTAGGTCTTGGTGCTATTGTCTACGGTGAGCATGTCAGCTGGGTTACATGGATCGGTGTAGTGCTTGTCGTTTCAGGTCTGCTGGCGATGAATGAGAAGGTGAGCGCCTGGTTGAAGAAAAGAAGTCATGCGAGGATGACAGTGCAGGCTTCCGAATCTGTTTTAAAATAGGTAAAGTTTGAAGGTATGCAGCTCAATCTCAAAATCAGCCATTGATTTTAGGTTGAGCTGTTTGTTATTCCAACATGATATTCTCGTTAACCAGTAGGTAATAATATTCATCCATCTGTTCTGCCGTAACATTCTCTTCGAAATGTTGTATCCACCAGGTCACAAGTAAACGAATCACCCCCGAGTGAAACTCGGCTACCAGTTCTATGGGAAGTAAAAATTGTTTACCTCTTCTCTTCAATTCCAGAAAATCTCTTCTGAATATCTCTCCGATATAATGTATGAAAAATTAAACGCCTCATCCTTCTGTTGGTTCTGCACAATTGTCTCTAGTACATTTCCAAACAAAATTTTAGATACGCTTTGTAAAGGCTGCTGTAATCGATCTTCTACATTCATGTGTAAATAATCCCGAAGGACACAAGTTAGGGTGGAGGACAGTAGAGCAAATTTATCCTTAAAATGTTTGTAAAACGTTGTTCGGTGAACCATAGCTTTGTCACATATCTCATTAATTGTGATCTTGCTGAATAGTTGGCCTTTCTCACATAACAGATCGAGTAGTGCCATCGTTAACAATTTATGAGTTCGGGTAACTCTACTCTCAAATCCACCTTTTTATCAATCATTTTCATCTACATCAGTTCCTTATTGTAGTTTAGCTATATAGTATCAACACATTGATTCTTACATGATACGAGATTTCAAGTGTATATTGGTATTATAAGTAATTTTTTTGATAGGGCTACAAGTGTAGATAAAATATGATGGATTAGAGAGGGTGAAGTGGCGATGTCCGACATGAAAAAAGCTGTGGTAATTGGGGCAGGTATTGCAGGATTAATCACTGCAAGGATGTTATCTGATTATTATGATAAGGTATGTATCATTGAGCGAGATGAATTGCCTTCTGAGCCGGCGAATCGACAGGGTGTTCCTCAGTCCTTTCATCCACATCGTGTATTACCGCGGGGCGGACTCATTCTGGAAAATTACTTTCCCGGATACAATGACGAATTGGTCGCGCTTGGTGCCATTCCTTCGCATGAAGAGAAGTTTATGATTGCCAATCGCTATGGTAGATTAGTTAATAAGGCGAATGCTGCTTCCTCATTCAAAATTGCATCGAGCAGCAGAGCTCTGCTGGAATGGGTACTGCGTCAGCGAGTCCAGCACATAGAACATATAAACTTCTTAACGAATACGGAAGTTACCGGGTTAATGACATCAGAAGATGAGCGTTCGATTACAGGCGTGTATACCAAAATAAGAGGTAGGGATAACCGGGAAGAAATGCTTGCAGCAGATATGGTTATTGATGCCTCGGGACGTTCTTCCAAATTGATCAAATGGCTTGAACAGATAGCGTTTTCCGTGCCTGAGCCGGAAGTGCTGAAGGTGTCGCTTGGTTACAGCACGCGCTATTATAAGATACCATCCTCTATTCAAAACGACTGGGGTACGGTGATAACAGAGTCCGATCCTGTGCAAGGAATTCGTGCAGGCATGTTGTGGCGCATTGAAAATGATATCGCTGGACTATTATTGTTCAACGCAGGAGGAGATGAATATCCTTCAACTCATCCGGATGAGTTCCAAGAGCAAATCAAACATCTGTTTGCTTCGGATGAAATCGTAGCGTTGGAAGAACAGCTGGAGCCTTTTCAAGGGCCGCGTGGATACCGTATTTCCGAGTCTGTCCGTCAACATTTTGAACTGATGGAGAATTGGCCCTCCGGATTACTCGTCCTTGGCGATGCATTTTGCAGCTTCGATCCGATCCATGGCCAAGGCATGACGGTCGCTGCAATTGAAGCGGAGACCCTAGCGAAATGTTTGGATGAGCAGCGAATGCATCCTGAGCCGCAGTTTGAGCGCCAAGTGTTGCTTCGTATGCAGCAGGCCATTGAACCGGCCTGGTGGCTTAGTTCTGTGGCCGATCTGCGTTGGAAAGGGGTCGAACATGTTGGACCTTCCCGAATGAAAGGGGTTGCGTTTGCTCAGAAGTATATAAACTTGTTTACTAAGCAGGCTATGAAAAAGGCGAGTCAGGAAAATAATAAACATCTCTTTTTTACCCAGTTCCTGATGAATGCTCTAATCCTTCCTCCGAGTGAATATTTTAAAGGTGAAATCCTGAACATGATCCTGAACGACAATGGTTCCGAAGAAGAAATGGAGTTAAGAGCGGAGCTTGGTGTCCAAGATCCGGAGCTGTTCCAGCAAAAAATAGATGAGATCATTCCGTCATTTCAACTGGAATTTGATGGGCAAATCAAGAAACTGCTGGAGTCTTTCCAGCATGCCATGAGCAAGTAAGACAATACTCCGTGGTGCGTGAAAGTGGGCAAAACATGAAACGAATAACTTTAAATTTCATAGCTAGCATTGTAATCTCATTCATTGTATTTTTTATTGTTTTGTTTTTTGCCGATGTCCAAGATACAAATCGTGTCATCTTATCTATGGCGATTACGATTTCACTACACTTATCCTTGATTACCGCATTGTTGCTCTCAAAACATAAAAAATAACAGAGAAATATAGCTAATATAATCGTTTAAATAGGATAATGAACATATTTTTAAAATCAAAAAAACAGCCCTGCACAGTGAAATTCACTGACTGGGCTGTTCGTTGACCTTATTTACTCTGCGTTCAGCACAAACTTCTCAATAACTTCTTTTACACCGTCTTCGTTATTACTTGCCGTAATGTAGTCCGCCAGCTCTTTCAGGGCAGGGATGGCATTTCCCATTGCTACACCAAGACCAGCAACTTCAAGCATCTCATGGTCATTCCAGGAGTCGCCGATGGCAATACACTCGCTGAGCTGGTGACCGAAGTGGTCAGCCAGGAACGTAAGGGCGTGACCTTTGGTTCCTTCATTGTGCATAATTTCCAGGAAGTAAGGTTTGGATTTGGTGATATGCACTTGTGGTCCGAGCAATTCACGCAGTTCAACAGCAACCTTATCCAAGTAGTCAGGCTCATCGATAATAAGCAGCTTCGGTGTCTTCTGTTCGATGACTTTGATGAAATCAGATTCGATATAATATTGGGTGCCGTTTAGTTTGGCATAATCACGCAGCTTGTCGTTTTCCTCACGGGCATACAGCTTGTCGTCAATGTATGTTTGAAGGTGGAGATTGTTCTCCAGGCAGTAATCATACAATTTGCGGGAAGCTTCCTGTGGAACGTAACGCTCATAGAGGACTTTTTCGTCCAGCAGGTTTTTCACCAATGCGCCTTGATACGTAATGATCGGCACGTTAAGTCCGGTTTGACGAGCAAGCGCTTGTGCGGAAGCATAAGCACGTCCAGTCGCCAGCGTTACAGTTACACCATGGGCAACCGCTTGTTCCAGTGCAGTCTGTGTAGCAGGGGTTACTTCCTTGTTGTCGTTAATCAGTGTGTCATCAATGTCGATTGCAATCAATTTGTAGGTCATCTGTGTTTCTCTCCTTTTTTATCTGTATCTATACTAACGAACGAAAAAATAAGATTTACACGAGGCCACTCCGAATACAGATTCATCTTTCGATCGCTGTTATCCCCGGATTTTTGATTCCATTCCCCAAGGGGAAATCCGTTGATAAGCGTATGCTTCCGATGTAGCTTTTTTCAAAAAGCTTTAGGCGAACGCTTCGCTTCTCCCGATGAATTCTGTCTTCTCCGTTAACGTGTAATCTTAGACTTCGTTCTAAAACTATACTTCCATCTAGATCCTACTCTTCCAGGAAAATAAGGCCGATAAAGTCTTCCAGCTCAAGGTTGCCGAAGTAATGTTTTACATCCAGTCCCTCAAGTGCAGTACGCACATCGGATTCCTCATAACGCTTGCCGCGCAGCATATTTTCGATATCCGCCACATCGCCTACACCGAAGAAATCGCCAAAGATTTTGATATCTTCGATATGTCCATCCTTGATGTTCATGCGCAGATCGATGATACCGACAGGGAATTTGCGAGTGTGCTTCACATTGCTTTCCGGAGACAAGCCATAGTTCCAATCCCAGTTGTTATAACGCTCAGCAGAGATTTCCTTGATTTTGTCCCAGTCCTTATCAGTGAGCGTGTACTGTGGAACGTCCTTCGGCTCCATCCGGAAAATGTGACGTAACAGCTCGTCGCGGAACTGCTCAATCGTCAGGTTGGTGTCAATCAGATCCCGTATGTTGGCGACCCGGCTGCGCACGGATTTGGTGCTCTTGGATTTGAATTTCTCGGGATTGACGTTCAGGGAAGCCTGAACATGCTCCAGATTCAGATCAAACATCAATGTGCCATGACTGAACATGCGCCCACGTGTGGAAAACTGGGCGTTGCCCGAGATTTTCTTTTCGCCGACTTGCAGATCATTACGCCCGGTCAACTCTGCATTTACACCAAGCTCGTGCAAAGCTTCAACCACAGGCTGGGTAAACTTGCGGAAATTGTGGAAGGATTGACCGTCATCCGCTGTAATAAAACTGAAATTCAGGTTGCCCAGATCGTGATATACCGCTCCGCCTCCCGAAAGACGACGAACCACCTGCACACCGTTATCCTGAACGTACTCGATATTAATTTCTTCAATCGTATTTTGATGCTTTCCGATGATGATCGACGGACGGTTGATGTAGAACAGCAGATAGCTGTCATCCTCCATCGGCAGATGCTTCAGAATGTACTCCTCAATGGCAAGGTTTACAGAAGGATCTGTAATGCCCTGGTTGTCTACAAACAGCATGGTCATTCCTCCATTAATGTATGTGAGGGATTGCTAGTCCCTTATGTAGTGAACCTTGTATATCAAAAGGAACCGAAATTCCTCTTCTATTGTAAACGAATTATGGTTGGGACACAAAGAAAACAGGATTGACCCACACCTCCCGTGCCATCCATAATAAAAAGGACATACAGAAAGGATGACGGAAGAATGACCGGTTATATCGAAGTATTCGGACATGGCGGGGACGTGGAGACGGCTGCGTCACGATTTGGAAGGAAAGCCGCTGATTTTCTGGATTTCAGTGCCAACATTAATCCGCTCGGTCCGCCCAGAGGGGTGCTGGAGGCTATACAGCAAGGATGGCAGTCGGTGATTCGATATCCCGATCCGGGGCATCGGGGATTCAAAGCACTGCTGAGCAAGCGTCTTGGTGTGATGCAGGAGCAGATTTCCGTGGGCAATGGTGCAGCCGAAAGTATGGCGCTTATTCTACTGGGGCTTGCCCCGCGCAAGGTGGGTACGGTGGAACCGGGATTCTCGGAGTACCGCGCATTGGCCCGACAATTCGGTGCCGAGGTTGTGCATACAGAGGGCAAAGAAGAGCTGGCGTGGCGAGCAGAACCCAAGGACATCGAGCAACTCATGGAAAAGGTAGACTTGCTCTTCCTCGGCCAGCCGAACAATCCAAACGGTGTACAATATCCGCTTGAGGTATTGCAAAGGCTTGCCCGCAAAGCGGAAGAAACGGGAACCGTACTTGTCATTGACGAGGCCTTTATGGATTTTATTCCGGTAAACCGGCGTCATTCCCTGGCAGCACATCTGAGCGACTATCCCAATGTAATCATCATTCGTTCGATGACGAAGTTTTATGCCATTCCGGGCTTGCGTCTCGGCTATGCTTTGGGTCGTGCGGAATACATCCAGGCGATGACGAAGAAACAGGTGACGTGGAGTGTTAACGGTCTGGCGCTCATGGCAGGTGAGGCCTGTCTGCGAAGTGGAGAACGGTACGAACGGGAGACCATATCACAGATCTCGCGGGAACGGGAACATCTCATCGCAGGACTGCAGGCGCGTGGATGTGTGGTGACACCGGGAGAGGCGAACTTTATTTTGGCACGTGTGCCAGCCCCTTGGACAGCAGCATCCATGCAGCAGGCGCTGGGCCAAAGGGGCATTCTGATTCGCAGCTGTGCCATGTATCCGGGGCTTGACGAAGGGCATGTTCGTTTCGCGGTCAAGGATGCAGATGCCAATGCTACATTACTCGAAGTGCTGGGCAGCGTGCTGGAAAGCAAGGGATATCCGAATGCTGATCAGACCTCCATTCATGAATCAAGTCAGCAGGAGCAGACAAAAGTTTCGGAACAGGAACAGGGAGGGAAGCGGCAGTGACACTCCCGTTTTATAATTATTTTGCTAATGGAAAAACAGACGAAAATGAATATGTGTCCTCTTCCTGGCCGGGACTGAACATATCTGCACATGAACGACATATCAAAGCACAGAGCCCAAGGGCTGCCCAAGCGTTGTCGAGTGCGGTATATGGCGGTGGGATGTTAGAACTGGATCGCATATTTAATATCTATGTGGATAGGCATTACCGCTGTGAAGATCCGCCTCGTGATATCGAACAGGCACTGAACGAATGGCAAGAGCCACGGGATCAATGTGCCGGATTACTGACAGCCGTAAGGCTGGAGCATACCTCCGTTCAGGAATATACAAGTGATGAATTTGGTCTTCTGTGCTGTACCACTGCGGGTGTATCAAATGCAGCACGCGCGGGGTCGGAGAGAACGGTATTTGATGCGGCGGGAAATAAGACGATGGCTTCCGGCAGGGACCACTCTTCTCCTTCAGCACGGAATCTAACCATGCAGCCCTATGTCCCGGGTACAATTAACATCATGCTCTGGTTGAATGGACGCATGACCACCGGGGCGATGGTGAATGCGGTACAGACGGCGGTGGAAGCCAAAGCGGCAGCGCTGGCAGATGCAGGTGTTCTGGATTCGGAGAACGGGTTGCCCGCCACGGGCACCACAACCGATGCCATTGTGTTTGCGGTACGTCAGGCAGTGGATGAACCACAACCAAAGATCACGTATGCCGGGACGGCGACTACGGCAGGGGCGGCGATTGGCAGATTGGTATACGACACGGTGACGGAGAGCCTTCAGGTCGGACTGTTATGGAAAGAGAGGATCAGGCAAAAATGACTTTTGAGGTAGAGCATCTATGGACTTGGCCACTCTGGACAGGCATGGCGGGAGCCTGGATTATTATACTGTCTTACCTGTTGGACCGATGTATCGGAGATCCGCGCTGGATTCCCCATCCGGTGATTGGCATGGGAAAAGGAATCTCGGCGTTGGAGCGTGTCATTCGCTCGCTTGTGAACACAGATTCGGGGCTGAAGAGAGCAGGGGTGTTGTTCCCAATTGTGATTGCGGGAGGTTCCTTTGCCATCACTTGGGGACTCGTATATGTGCTTGGGTTGATTCATCCTGTCATTGCGGCGGCAGCTGAAGTGGTGCTCATCGCCACGACCATTGCTTCAAAAGGGCTGAAGGATGCAGGTATGGAAGTGTATCGTCATCTAAAGCAGCAGGATTGGCCGGCTGCCAGACGTTCACTGGGCATGATTGTTGGACGTGATACAGCGCATCTGGATGAACCGGAGGTTGTGCGGGGAACGGTTGAGACGGTTGCCGAAAATATCGTGGATGCCATTGTATCCCCGTTATTCTATGCGCTCATTGGAGGTGCTCCGTTAGCCATGGCTTATCGCGCCGTCAACACATTGGATTCCATGGTCGGATATAAAAATGACAAGTATCTGCATCTTGGCTGGGCCTCGGCCCGTCTGGATGATGTGGCGAACTGGATACCTGCGCGACTGACCGCGATGCTGTTAATTGTGGGTGCCTGGGTCATGAAGCTGGACGCCAAAGGAGCAGCACGCATGGTCGCACGGGATGCAAGACTACATCCAAGTCCGAATAGCGGTTTTCCCGAATCAGCGGTAGCTGGAGCACTGGGCATCCGGCTTGGCGGACATAACGTGTATCACGGAGTTGCTTCATTTCGTGCCTACATGGGCGAGGCAATACGGCCGATGGAAGCAGAGGATATTGTGCAAACGTCACGTCTGATGTTCTGGTCGGCAGGGGCTTTTGTGGTACTATGCGTGTTCATAACGCTGGGAGTGTGGCTGGCAGGAGGGACGCTGTTATGGCCGTAAATGAAGAGAATGCAGGCAATGAAGTACATAGGGATCAACCCGGGCCGCTGAAACGAAACATCCTGTGGGTCCGTCATGGGACAACGCTGTGGAATCTGGAAAAAAGATACCTGGGGCATACCGACATCGGTCTGCTGCCAAATGCCAAAGAAGAACTGGCTCCGCTTCATGAACAATTGAGCGGTGTTTCGTGGCACGAGGTATATTGCAGTGATCTGCTTCGCTGTCGGCAGACGCTGGAACAGATTCTTCCTGATGCCATCGGACAGGTGAAGTTCGACTCACGTCTGCGCGAGAATGATTTTGGAGAGTGGGAAGGGCTGACGTATGATCAGCTCAAGGATAACCCTGTGTACCGAAGCTGGATTGATGCGCCACAGGAGGTCACTCCGCCCGGAGGGGAATCGTGGCAGGAGTTTACCGGACGGGTGGATTCCTTTCTCCAAGAGATGTTGTTGGAGGGTCGTCCTTCGATGCACGTTGATGAGGGACGCGAGTCAACCATAGTTATGGTTACGCATGGTGGTGTCATCCGGTATGCGTTGTCCCGTCTGATTGCGGGGCTTGGATTCTGGGATACACATGTTGTCCCAGGACAGGCGATTCAGGTTCAGCTTGATCAACAGGGGAATGAGTGGTTTGGCAGCATAGTGACTTTTCCGCCGATCGGGTTGTAAGGATGTACAATATACCCTATAATCACAACAGAAGTGTGACTTCAGCATGGATACAGATACGCTGCAGGCAGTGAAGCCTGAACGAGTATGCAACATGCAGAAATTACACGGCAATGATTTACCATATCAGCGACCAAGGGTCCCGCGTGTGAAGGCTGTGTTCATGGCAGATTATTAGTACGAGTCGTGAAACACACAAGGGTGAAATGGGGAAGCCGGTGCAAATCCGGCACGGTCCCGCCACTGTAAAACAGGATGA
Source organism: Paenibacillus sp. FSL K6-4396 (assembly GCF_038002525.1). Lineage (NCBI taxonomy): Bacteria > Bacillati > Bacillota > Bacilli > Caryophanales > Paenibacillaceae > Paenibacillus > Paenibacillus sp. FSL K6-4396. The sequence goes on from NZ_JBBOCR010000001.1 coordinate 1,641,107, forward strand.
TTCCTGTAAGTCAGGTTACCTGCCTTGGACGTACAAACCGGTGTTCCTTCGAGGAAAGGACAGCGTTTCGGGCTATTCTATGCGCATGGACAACCCTTGGTTGAACATGTACAGATTGCCATATGCGAGACGTCATCCCTGATCCTGTATGTAAGGATTAGGGATTTTTTATTGTTCATGTAAGATAAATGAGTCCAATTTTACACGAGGTCACTACGATTGCAGTACCATCTTCCGATCGCTGTTATCCCCAGATTTTTTTGATTCCCTTTTCGAAAGGGAAAATCCGGTGATAAGCGTATGCTTCCGATGTAGCTTTCTTGTAGAAAGCTTGAAGCGAACACTTCGTTTCTTCAGATCGGTTCTGCACTCTCCGTTAACGTGTAAATATTGAGTTCAAATCTTGTACAGGAACACCAAGACATGGGGAGTAAGAGTTCGAGCACGATGCAAGAAAATAGCGCAAATAGAGAAGGGGAGAATAACAGAATGAATTTTAAAAATTGGAAAAGCGTAGCGTCCCTGCTAAGTGCAGCGGCACTTGCACTGGCTTTGGCCGGATGTGGCAATGCAACAACAAACGAGGGCACAGGTACTTCACAGCAACCGGCACAGGAGCAGTCCCAAAGCCAGGCGCAGACGGACCTCAAAACACAATATCCACTTACCGTTACGGATGCAACGGGTGAATCATTCACCTTTGAAAAGGCACCGGCCAAAATCGTATCCGTGTCTCCGGCTGAGACGGAATCCCTGTTTGCACTTGGACTGGACGAGCAGATTGTAGGGGTATCCGACTATGATGATTATCCGGAAGCAGCAACAACCAAAGCGAAAATGGGCGGTATCACCAAGCCCAATGAAGAGTCCATCATTGCAGCTGAAGCCGACATCGTCTTCACAGGTATCTCGATGAGCGAGGATGCGGTGAAAAAGCTGCGCGAACTGGGCATTACCATTTTCAAAACGGATCCCAAATCCATTGACGATGTGATGAACAATATCGAAACCTTCGGTAAAATTACCGATCATCAGGAAAAAGCACAAGAAATCATCACCCAGATGAAACAGGACGTTACGGATGTAACCGAAGCAGTGAAGGCAGTTAAACCGGAAGAGAAGAAAAAAGTATACGTTGAATTCTCCCCAGGCTGGACTGTGGGTAAAGGCGAATTTATGGATGAACTCATCACTGTAGCTGGTGGTAGCAATATTGCTTCGGACAAAGAGGGTTGGTATGAAATTAATGAAGAGAATGTGATTGCCTCCAACCCGGATGTGATCCTGTATGCCAACGATGTAATTGACGAAAACTCCAAAACACTGGATCAGATCATCAAGGCGCGCAGCGGCTGGGATCAAATTACGGCTGTGAAAAATGACGCGGTTATTGGCCTGGATGCCAACCTGCTGAGCCGTCCGGGTCCACGTGTAACTCAAGGGTTGAAAGAAGTAGCCAAAGCGATCTACCCTGACTTGTTCCAATGAGTAAAAAGCTGATCCTGTTCGGAACGACGGGCATGGTGCTGCTGGTGCTCACCGTGCTCATCTGCACGGGCATTGGTTCAGTAGCGTTGCCTATCCGGGATATTGCAGGCATCCTGATTCACAAAATTCCCTGGGTGGGCGATTGGATTACACCGGATTGGAATAGGGCAGCCGAACAGATTATCTGGAAAGTCAGATTCCCACGTGTACTGCTTGCCGTGCTCGTTGGCGCATCGTTGGCGATTGCCGGTACGGGATTCCAGGGGGTTCTTCGGAACCCACTGGCAGACCCGTTCACCCTGGGCGTGTCATCCGGTGCTTCGGTGGGGGCAGCCTTTCTGATTTTCTTCGGATTGCAGTATGCACTGATCGGAATCTGGACGTTGCCACTGGTGGCGTTTTTGACGGGTGTAATCACGTTATGGTTTGTTATGGCACTGGCTCGTGAAGGACGTAAAATACCTACACATAGCCTCATTCTGGCTGGTGTGGTCATGCAAAGTTTCCTGGGCGCAGTTGTTTCCTTCCTGTCGACCATGTCGAAACAAACGATTAATGAAATTATATACTGGACGATGGGAAGTCTGGCTCTGCGTGGGTGGTCGTATACGGCCATCCTTTTCCCGTATTTTCTGTTAGGGCTGGTCTTTCTCTGGAGCCGCGCACGCTCGTTGAATGTGCTTGCACTGGGAGAACGTCAAGCGGCACATATCGGGATCGGGGTGGACAGACTCAAGCTGTCGGTACTGGCAGTTGGCACACTGCTGACTGCTGGGGCTGTCTCTGTATCGGGTGTCATCGGATTCGTTGGATTGGTGATCCCCCATATGTTGCGACTGCTGGTGGGACCGGATTACCGACTGCTGGTACCTTTGTCTGCCATTGGTGGAGCGATCTTCATGGTGTGGGCCGATACCATCGCAAGATCGTTGCTGGCGCCAACTGAAATTCCGCTTGGTGTCGTCACCGCCTTTGTTGGTGCGCCGTTCTTTGCTTACCTGCTGCACCGGAACAAAAAGTTGCAGAAGGGGATGATGCCATGAGTGAAGAGAAGGAGAGACGTACGAATCAACTTCGGGACACGGTTTCGGCTTCTAGTACAAGTACCAATTCCAGTTCCAACTCGACTTCACTTATCTCCATTAAGGGAGCAGGGAAGTCATATGGCAATCATCAGGCACTGCGCAATGTAGACTGGCATGTTGGCGAAGGTGACTGGTGGGGAGTTGTCGGGCCAAACGGCAGCGGCAAGTCCACCCTGATCCAGCTTATTGCCGGAACGGAACAGTTAAGCGAAGGTCAGATCCGTATCGATGGTCGAGACATTGGCTCTTACAGCCGTAAGGACCTGTCGCGCATGATCGCTGTATTGCAACAGGATGGCTTGCCACCCATCTCCTATCCTGTACGAGACGTGGTGGAGATGGGGCGATATCCATACCAGAACTGGCTGGGGCGGGAAGTGGGCGATGGGGCACTTGTGGTGGACAGAGTGCTTGAAGACCTGGGATTGACTGAGCTGGCGGACAGACCGCTGGATGCACTCAGCGGCGGGCAACGTCAGCGGGTCGCACTAGCCAAAGTTATGGCTCAGGAGCCGAGGTTACTACTGCTGGACGAGCCAACCACGTTTCTGGATATTAAATATCAATTGCAATTCATGGAATTGTTATCGGCATGGCGACAGAGAAATAACATTACGATTGTGGCTGTGCTGCATGATCTGAATCTGGCCGCGTTATTTTGCGATCACATTCTGGCGCTGCGTGAGGGCATTGCGGTTGGAAAGGGCACGCCTCATACGTTAATCAACGATGAGAATATTCAGGACATATTTCGCGTCAAACCCGCAATTGTTTCCCATCCCGACCATGCCATACCTCAACTGCTACTGCGGCGGGACATCGATTAAATGAAGCGGGGCAACACATATTTTGATGAAGGAAGTGCTGGTTGTATGAATAATGAACAGGTGTTGGCTCAATTAACGCAAAGGATTACCGCTCCCGACCAGGAAGTGGCGGCAGCGACCTCTGCACACGTGGATTCGTTGACGAAGCCGCCAGGGAGTCTGGGCAAATTGGAAGAGTTGGTAATCCGCCTGGCAGGTATGACGGGCAATGCACGTCCGCGTTTTGATCACAGGGCGGTCATTGTCATGGCCGCAGATCACGGCGTAGTGGAAGAAGGTATCAGTGCTTTTCCTGCTGAAGTAACCCCGCAGATGGTCATGAATTTCCTGGCTGGGGGCGCAGCCGTGAATGTGCTTGCACGTCACGCAGGTGCTGATGTGATCTGTGTGGATATCGGGGTGAATGCCGACCTTGAACATCCAGGCCTGCTCTCCCGTAACATTCGCAAAGGCACGGCCAACATGGCCCGAGGGGCAGCGATGACCCGGGATGAGGCAGTTCGGGCTATCCTTGCAGGAGCCGAAGTTGTATCGGCAGAGGTGGCGAAGGGAACACAGCTGTTTGTCACCGGAGAGATGGGAATTGGCAACACCACTGCAAGTGCTGCGGTAATGAGCGCACTAACCGGAGTTGCCCCTGCCGACGCCGTGGGGCGAGGAACCGGCATTGATGATGCAGGCTTACAGCGGAAGGCTGCTGTAGTCAGCCGGGCGCTTAGCGTAAACACTCCGAACCCGGAAGATGCACTGGATGTTCTGTGCAAGGTGGGTGGATTGGAGATTGCCGGACTCACGGGGGTTATCCTCGCAGCAGCTGCTCATCGTTGCCCGGTTGTTGTAGACGGGTTCATCTCTACCGCAGCAGCGCTGGTTGCGAGACAACTTGCACCGCTGAGCACAGCTTATATGATCGCTTCCCATACTTCACATGAAAATGGACATGGAGCGCTGCTGCGTGAACTGGACCTGAAATCGATGCTGGATCTGGACATGCGTCTGGGTGAAGGCACAGGTGGTGTGCTCAGTCTTCATCTGATTGACGCAGCATGTCTCATTCTGAATGAGATGGCAACCTTTGCAAGCGCGGGTGTCACGGATGGGTCAAGCACTGCTTCGGACACCACTGCGTCGGGTGATTCATCCCTGCAAGGAGAGAGTTCCCGATGAGCGTATTGGTGACGGGGGGGGCACGCAGTGGCAAAAGCTCCTTTGCCGAACGTCTATGCATGCAGCGTTCCTCGGAGGCCTGGTATGTGGCGACAGCCCAGGCGTACGATGATGAAATGCGTGAGCGTATCACCATGCATCAGCATCAACGCGAGGCATCAGGGTATCTGTGGCACACGATGGAAGAGCCGATACATTTGCCTGCTTTGATAAGCCGCATGGGTGAAGGGCATACAGGGACTTCTGCACCAACCATTCTGGTGGATTGCCTGACGCTGTGGCTGACAAATGTTTTGTTAGCACATGAGCATGACGAGAAGCAGGTGTTACAGGGACATTTGGACGCGCTGGTTGAAGCGATTCGAACCTATCCCGGTTTGCTTGTTCTGGTTACGAATGAAGTGGGGGACGGGATCGTACCGGAGTATGCCCTTGGCAGAAAATATCGGGATCTGGCCGGTGTACTGAATCAGCGCATTGCGGCGATATGTGGTGAAGTGTTTCTGGTGACCGTAGGCATTGCGACTGAACTGAAAAGCAAGGAGTATCGCTTATGAAGGATGGCACGCCTGCTCCTCAGCGCAAACATGCGGCGGCAGCCGCTTTTCAATTTTTGTCCCGTTTCCCTGTCAAAATGCACATCGATTTTGTCCCGCCGCTGCTGCGGGAAAGTGTGGTCTTTTATCCGCTGGTCGGTGCTGCAATAGGTCTGTGTGTCTGGCTCGCCGGAGCCTTAAGCGGTGCAGTGCTTCCCGCCTTTCCCGCTGCGGTCCTGACCTTGACGTTATGGGTATGGCTCACTGGTGGCCTTCATCTTGACGGATGGATGGATACGGCAGATGGTTTGCTCAGTTATCGTACCCGTGAACGGATGCTGGAGATTATGAAGGACAGCCGTGTAGGGGCCATGGGGGTAATTGCCTGTGTGCTGCTGCTTATGATGAAAGCTGCGCTGATCGCCGATTTTATTGCCCGGGGCCACTGGGTATACGGTGCGTTGCTGATTCTGCCCATGATCTGGAGCCGCTGGTTCATGGTATATGCGATGTCGGCCTGGCCGAATGCCCGCGGAGATGATGGACTTGCCGTATTGTTCAAAGGTCTGGGTGATCGGAAGGAGGTCCAGCGTGCACGCAGCTCAGCCGTTGGCCTGACCTTGATCGCAGGTGCAATTACGTTTGCCGCGGTGTGGCTTTTCAAGCCGGATATGGGGATTGCGGATGCGATGGTGAGTGGTCTGGGAACACTGCCATGGTGGCTATACCCGGTGACGGCAGTTATTATACTGCCTGTGGCGTGTTATTACATCGGCCGATTCGTGGCTGCCCGGATCAGTGAACGGCTCGGCGGTTTAACCGGGGATACGTATGGTGCCATGAATGAGCTGCTGGAGGCGGTTTTGTTGACCGTGCTGAGCGTGCTTCAGGGATTGTTCTGGCTGTAACTTTTGAAGCATGAAGCAGTATGGAAAGTGTTACGCATGAGGTAGGGAGCAAGGTGATCTGGAGATAACACGGAGACAGGGGGAGAGAGCGTGGAAGATAGGCGATCACAACCAGCGGCGGTACTGATGCTGCAAGGAACGGCTTCCGATGTGGGCAAAAGTGTCATCACAACGGCATTGTGCCGGATTTTTAAGCAGGATGGCTTCAAGCCTGCTCCGTTCAAGTCACAGAATATGGCACTGAACTCCTATGTGACGGAAGATGGCAAGGAGATAGGTAGGGCTCAGGGAGCACAAGCTGAAGCCTGCGGTATTGAGGCGACAACCGACATGAACCCGATCCTGATCAAGCCGGTGCGGGACATGCATTCGCAGATCGTGGTACACGGTGTACCTTTTGCTCAGATGAGTGCTTCGGACTACCGTCAGCATTTCCTGCCTGAAGCAAAGCAGACAGTTATGGATGCGTTGAACCGGCTACGGGATACCTATGATATTGTACTGATGGAAGGAGCGGGCAGTCCTGCCGAAATCAATCTGAAGGATCGGGATATCGTCAATATGAATCTGGCAGGTTGGGCTGATGCACCGGTAATTCTGATCTCCGATATTGATCGGGGCGGGGTATTTGCTTCCATTGTAGGTACGCTCGAGCTGCTGGAACCCCATGAGGTTGCTCGTGTCAAAGGGTTCATTATCAACAAGTTTCGCGGTGATCTGTCCCTGTTACAGCCAGGACTCGACTGGCTCGAAGAACGGACAGGCATTCCAGTATTGGGTGTATTGCCTTACATAAGAGATATTCAGATTGAAGCAGAGGATTCAGTGGTGCTGGACTCCATCCGTCATGGGAAATTCGGCAAAAAAGAGCTGGATCTGGCGGTGATCCGATATCCGCGAATTTCCAACTTTACAGACTTTGATGCACTTTCCCGTGAACCGGATGTGAATGTGCGTTACGTGACCTCGCCAGAGGAATTGGGTAGTCCGGATGCCATTCTTCTACCGGGTACGAAGGATACCATAGGTGACCTGGCGTTTCTGCGTGAGTCTGGGCTGGAGCAGGCGATTGCGAGCCAGACCGAGCGTGATCATGTTCAGCTCGTAGGAATATGTGGCGGGTACCAGATGCTGGGACGACATCTGAAGGACCCGTTTGCTGTGGAGGCGAATCAGATCCAGGAAGCAAAAGGACTTGGCTGGCTCCCGCTATCGACAACGTTTCTTCAGGAAAAGCAGACCGTCAGAGCTTCCGGACGGGTGCAGCTTGATCACCCGATTCGTCTGTATGGTGAGCAAGATGAAGCAGATGCTTCATTACCTGTTAATGGATATGAGATTCATATGGGCGTTACAGAGTGCCACGAGCCTGAACGTGTAACCGCGTTGTTTGAAATCTCACATCCAGGTGGTCAACCTTTCCAAGAGGGCTGGGGCTCAGCGGATGGCAGCGTGTGGGGAACCTACTTGCATGGTTTGTTTGAAAGTGATCTGTTCCGCCGTTCGTGGCTTAATGGTTTGCGTGCAGGAAAGGGACTGGCTCCACTTCAGGAGACATATAGTGTACATGAACGTAAGGAGATGGAGTTTGATCGGGTAGCTGAATCATTGCGTTCGGCATTGGATATGAAGCGTGTGTACGAGATTATGGGTGTTCAGGCACCCGAGTGAAACAACAATACCCCCATGTCCGACAACCCGTTCTCTAGAAACGGAATGTTAGCGGCATGGGGGTATTGTATATCCTATGATTCAATGAGGTTTAAAACAGGTGATGATAGGTTAATGGTTAACCTGTTAGTTTATTTTGAAGTTTTTCATAGCGGATTGCAGCTCTACAGCTTGTTCATGCAGATGGCGAACCGTATTCGAATGTGAATCCATCTCGCTAAGCTGAAGATCTGCTGTTGAAGCAATCTGTAACATGCTCTCACGGGATTTGGTCGTAATCTGTGCCGTTTCTTCAACGGATGCACTCACTTCTTCAGCACCAGCAGATACTTGTTGAGTGGAAGCAGAGACGGTCTGAATGGTCAGATTCACGTTCTGAATCAATTCATTCAGTTGCTGGAAGGCTGAGCCTGCTTGTTGAACGACAGTTGTGCCTGAACCAATCTCCTGGGTTACACGGTTCATGGCATCAACCGAGCGTTCAGCATCTTCACGAATGGTACCCAGATAATCCGAAATTTCTTCGGTGGCTGTCTTGGATTGCTCGGCAAGTTTGCGAACTTCTCCAGCAACAACAGCGAATCCGCGGCCATGCTCTCCGGCACGTGCTGCTTCAATGGAGGCGTTGAGTGACAGCATGTTAATCTGTTTGGTGATTTCAAAAATGGAAGCAACAATGGTGCCGATGGCAACCGAACGTTCATTCATAGTTTCAACATAACGCAACGATTCGCTTGCTGTCTGGCCTACACGCTCCATCTGCTCAATGGCATTCTGAGCCAGTCGGTTACCGTTAACTGCCTCGTTGGCTGCTTCACCAATCTGGTCAGACACTTCAGCGGAAGAAGAAGCAATATGCATGATACCCTGCGTAATTTCTTCCATAGCTCTGGCGTTCTCGGATGCGCTTGACGCAATGCTGATACTTCCTTTTTCTGCATCTTCTGCGGAGCGGCTGGAGTTTCGTACCATACCGGACATCGATTCAACCCGCTGAAGCAGGTCATTGGAGCCTGACACAACTTCATTGGACGTGGACAAGGCACGGCTGATCATTTCTTTCAGGTTATGCGTCATCGTCTGGAAGCTTGCGGCAAGCTGGGCAATTTCATCTTTGCCTTTGATCTGGAGTTCAGCGGTCAGATCACCTTGGGATATTTGTTTGCTATGTTGGACAAGCTTGATGATTGGTTTGGTAACTCTTTTGATCATACTAGTGGAGATAAGCCAGCCGAGCACAAACACTAATGCTGTAATCCCAAGACACAACCAGAAAATCTGGGTAATCTTGTCTTGAATGAACTGGGCATCCATGCTCACAGCCATAATCATGTTACTTCCTGCAATTGGAATGAATGCTGCCTTATGTACACCGAAGGAATCGGAATAGACTTCGCTGATTACCATTTCTTTGCTCTCGATGGCTGTATTCATTGCTGGCTCTACAGTGATATCATCCTGGGCTTTCATACCTGAGGAAGAGTTGGCCACAACGACTTTGGCTGAGCCATCCTGGATAGCGACAACGTAAGCTGCATCCAGATTATGTTCTTTTGCTTTATCTGCCAGATACGATTCCACGGTCATGGCAGCACCTTCAGAACCGGCTCCGCCACTCTGTACCTGTAGGATTTTGGATGCTGAAGTATTCTTGTATATATCCTGAATGGACGTGTTTAGGACTTTGTCAAACTGCGGTAGCACGTAGCTTTGAATAATATTCATCGACACGGCATAGAAACTAATACTGAACAACAGGGAAGCAACCAGCAGAACGAGGAACAAGGTGCCTCTGATTTTACCGGCGACGGTGCGATTACGAAACATATGATCATCCTTTCACGTCAAGTTCATTAACATTATCGCTTTTCCGTACTCATAAGACCTATCTACCAATGAAGAAAGACCTAAATTATACGTTGAGAAAACTTGGGAATAAGCGGATATACCTATATTACAAAATTAACCGGAGGTTGAATAGAACAATTTTCACGAATTGGTGTATTTTTTTCAGAAATACATGAATCTATTACATGCATATTACATAATATCAATTAATACCTACCAGAATAGTTTGTTATATGTTATATTGTAAAATGTCTTTGTCGGAAGTACAAAAAGATAAAAGAGAAAACCGGATATTTTTCGGTTACACACATGCCTGAGGAGGATTTAAAGAAATGGATACTTTTCTAGTCATATTGAATGTAGTGGTTATGCTTGCCTTACTTGGCATCCTCTACTGGATGCAGAAAAAGCATATCTCCTTTACGAAACGCGTATTTGCGGGTCTGGGACTGGGGGTTGTTTACGGGGTTATTCTCCAATTGGTGTACACATCAGGTTCTGATGTAGTTACGAAATCAGTCGATTGGTTCAATCTGGTCGGTTCAGGATATGTTCGTTTGTTGCAAATGGTCGTGATTCCATTGATCATGGTATCGATCATTTCAGCCATTATGAATCTGAAGGGCAAGCAAAATCTCGGCAAGATGAGTGTTTCCATTATTGCCATTCTGTTGATCACCACAGCGATTGCCGCAGGGGTTAGCATTGTAACGAGCCTTGGCTTTAACCTGACTTCCATTGAGATTCAAGGAGGAGAGCGGGAGAATGCGCAGGTTCAGAAGGTGGAGGAACGGCTTGTTGATGTGAAGGATCAGACCATCCCGCAGCAAGTGCTGGAATTCATTCCTTCGAATCCATTTGCAGATATGACAGGAGAACGTCGTACATCCACACTGGCCGTGGTTATTTTCTCCGCGTTCATCGGTGTAGCCGTACTTGGACTGGATCGCAAAAAACCTCAGCAGGCGGAGACGTTCCGCGGTATGGTTAATGCGGTATATGCGGTGGTTATGCGAATTGTTACGCTGGTGCTCAGGCTTACACCATACGGGATTCTTGCCCTTATCACCAAAGTAACGGCGACAACGAATCCGGATGAAATTCTCAAGTTGATCAAATTCGTCATTGCGTCCTACGTGGCCCTCATCGTGATGTTTATCATTCACTTGATCATTATCTCACTGTCCGGGTTCAACCCGATTACGTATGTGAAAAAGGTTCTGCCAACACTGGTATTTGCCTTTACATCCCGTTCAAGTGCAGCGTCGATCCCGCTGAATGTGGAGACTCAGACGAAGAAACTGGGTGTATCCGACGGTATTGCCAACTTGTCTGCAAGCTTTGGTGCTACTATTGGGCAAAACGGCTGCGCGGGGGTCTATCCGGCCATGCTGGCGGTGATGATTGCTCCGACGGTCGGCATCGACCCGCTGAGCTGGGACTTCATTGTGACTCTGATCCTCGTAGTCATGATCAGTTCGTTTGGTGTGGCTGGCGTTGGCGGCGGGGCAACCTTCGCTTCCCTGATCGTATTGTCCACCATGAATCTGCCTGTGGCTCTGGTTGGACTACTCATTTCCGTGGAGCCGCTGATCGACATGGGTCGTACAGCGCTTAACGTGAACGGGTCCATGACTTCAGGACTCGTAACCAGCAAGATTTTGAAAGAAAATGATCATGACACATTCAATGATCAGAGTCGTGAGCTGGATTCAGCTGTTCAGGCGTAATTCAAAATGGATTAGATAGAGGCTTATATTAAGATAGCTAGAGCCGTCTATAAGCCAAATGGGAAAAGCCGTCCTTCGGAGGAATCTGGAGGGCGGTTTTTTTTGTGGCAATCCAATTATACTGTCACTCAGGCAGACCTGGAGTTATTTAGTTCTGTTCATGGGACGAGAAATGTGATAGAGTATTCATGTTTTGGCCCTGAGCCAAACCGCGGTTCGTAACCATCCCGCGTAATCAAAACTAGGAAGGCAGTGTATGTATTTATGTTTAACTTAGGGTGGGGAGCAGTTTTTGTTCTCGTAACTTATGGATTTTTCCTGTTGTGTTACCGCTTGTTCGGTAAAAAAGGTCTCTATGCCTGGATTGGTGTGGCTACGGTTATAGCCAACATTCAGGTGACCAAAACGATAGATATTATGGGAATCGTACTGACGCTTGGCAACACGATGTATGTCAGCATGTACCTGACCAGTGACCTTCTTAATGAGAAATATGGACCAGGTGAGGCACGCAAAGCGGTATGGTTTGGATTCTTCACACTCATCATGACTACGGTTCTGATGCAGATGGTGTTGTACTTTGACCCGGCACCAACGGACTTTGCACAGGAATCCATGGCGAAGCTGTTCGGTCTGCTGCCACGTCTGGCCCTCGGAAGTTTGACAGCGTACTTCATCAGTCAGTTCCTGGATGTGCGATTGTATTCCTGGTTACGCAAGGTGGCTCCAGGGCGCAATCAGTTGTGGATACGTACCAACGGTAGCTCGATCATCAGTTCATTTGTGGATACCCTGGTGTTCTGCACAATCGCGTTTGCGTTCATCTATCCTTGGGATGTATGGCTGGAAATCTTCCTGACGACGTATATTATCAAATTTGTATTAACTGCGGTTGGAACACCGTTCCTGTATGCTGCACGCAGCTTTAAGTTCAAGGATGAAGCTTAGATAATATTCAAGAGGATCACTTAAAATCACCCTTTGCGCAGTCGCTTGTAATTCGGACTCTGCAAGGGGATTTTTTATAGAAAACACATTTACCCGAAACAAGAAAAACTCTTTTTACATTATTATGAAAAAGTTATAATATAAACGACCTGTCGTTATGAGCATGTATCATTAGCACGAAGATTTCAACCAAAGGGGAATCGCATATGTACTCTACACTGCGTTATACACTGGAAAGCAATGGCACAACCTACGAGAATGATAGCATTAATGCCTCACTATTGGTGGATTTGATTACCAATCTGGAATTGCAGGAATACGTAGTACTTACACCTTCAGAGCTGGTGGAGGGAAGTATGTATATGCAGGCTGCTGCGCTTGAGGAACCAGGGCAGATGGTGGCGGAGATTCGTTTACAGGAAGGTGAGGACGGTTTCCAGCATTACAGCTACAGCACAGCAGATCCGACTGTGATTATTCAATGGTTTCTGGATTATTGGGGGAAGCAACAGCTGCCACAGCTGGAATCCTGGCAGGATATCACGCATGAGTTTGGCTAATGGTACATGAGTGAGCAGGAATAAGACACGTAGGATATGCTTCGTATGAATTAAAATCCCGCAACCCATGATATCATGGGTTTGCGGGATTTTTGAGTTCACAATTGGATTAGTCGCTAAGGATTTGCAGTTCTTTTGGATAAGACGTCAGAACTTCGACACCCGTTTCGGTCACAATTACATCATCCTCAATACGAACGCCGCCTGCTGCGGTATAAATGCCCGGTTCAATCGTGAATACGGTACCTTCATTCAGGATGTCCATATTCTCTCCATGGAGAGAAGGATACTCATGTACGTCAATACCCAGTCCATGACCTACTCTATGCATAAAACGTTCGCCGTATCCGGCTTCTTCCGTGACTTGGCGTGCTGCACGATCCACTTCGGCGCAGGTGATGCCTGGTTTTACGATTTGGATAGCCGCTTCGTTGGCTGCGAGTACCGTGTTATAGATGGTTTTGAGTTCAGGTGAGATGTCACCAAAGGCGAATGTACGCGTGATATCCGAGGCATATCCGCCAGCATACACACCCATATCAAACATCAACAGGTCACCATGTTGCAGTTTCCGTTCACCCGGTGTACCGTGTGGCAGACCTGTTTTGGGTCCGGTGAGTACCATGGTATCAAAGGAAGGGCCATCGGCACCCAGTTTTTTCATCTGATATTCCATCTCGGCAACAAGTTCAATCTCGGTTACGCCTGTGCGAACATGAGAGAGGCCTTGACGCAATGTTTCTTCGATCAGGTGAATGGCGTGGCGAATGCGGGCTACCTCATCCGGAGTTTTTTTCACACGTAATGTGCGAAGCAACGGGCCTACATCTTCAAAGCTGGCAGCACCAAGAGCGGCAGTAAGCTGCTCATAACGTGCGACTGTCACGTATTCTTTCTCGAGACCAACCCGGCCCAAGCGCCCCTGATAACGATCAAACAAAGCATACGGATTATCCGTATCCGTGTGAGTCACAATGTTGGAGACCGAGGAAGCGGCTGCGGCTGCTTCAGCGTCCAGTGCGGGTACAATCAGCAGGGGCTCTTCGCCGAGTGCGAGAACCAGACCAAGGAAGCGTTCATGCGGATTGCTTGCAAATCCAGTTAAATAGTAGATATGTTTCGGATCTGTGATCAGCATGGCGTCCAATCCTTGCCCGGACAGATCGGCTTCAAGACGAGATAAAGGGTTTTGATTCATAAGTGTAGTTGTCCACCTTTCCATTCATACTATCCTTCTATTATAAAAGATTATGATGGAATTCCAAACTGCGATGATTTCATGTCCTCGGAATCCCTTGCCTTCTTCGTTTAAGCGGCTGGTGTGAAGGGTAATACAGGGCGAAACCGTAATACACATGAATAATAGTGCGACAACTATAGAGAACAATATGTTAACAATACATTGAAGCTTGGCTTATTTATTTTATACAAAAGATCGATATGCGAAGGGAGATGTAATCATGAATAATCGAGGAATCGTTCCACTGTATGCTTCATTATTAAGTGTGGCACTGTTGACCGCGTCATGCTCTTCAGGCGAACCCTCAACGGGAGGAGTAGAGCAGACGTCTCAGGGACAGGGAACAGGTCAGGGACAGACAGCGAATGGAAGCAATACCGGTGCAAGTGGAAATGAGAGTGGAGCGCAGGGAGAGACGGTTATTCCGTATCAGGCTTCCGTTCTGGTTGAAGGATTGAATGCACCATGGGAGATTGTAAGTGTGCCTGATGGTCGGATGTTCGTAACGGAACGCCCTGGTGCGATTCGAGTCATTGAGGATGGAAAACTAGCCCCTGAACCACTGATTGAATTCTCAGCCCCATTTAATGAAGAAGGTGAAGGAGGTTTGTTAGGTCTTGCAGCAGATCCGGACTTTGAGGAGAACGGTTACTTGTATGCATACCACTCTTATCTGCAAGGCGATGACATTGCCAATCGAGTGTTACGTCTCAAGGTGAATGATGCGAAAGCGGTCATAGATCAAGAGTTGCTTGGTAACATTCCAGGCGGAACAAATCATAATGGTGGGCGGATCAAAATTGGCCCGGACAAGTTGCTCTATATCACGACAGGTGAACGTTATGAGCCGGAATTGTCACAGAACAATGATAGCCTTGGAGGTAAAATATTGCGGATAGGTCTCGACGGGTCGATCCCGGCAGACAACCCATGGCCGAATTCACCTGTATACAGTATGGGACACCGTAACGCACAGGGACTGGCCTGGAACCCAGACAACGGTTACCTCTATTCCACGGAGCATGGTCAGCGTAATCATGATGAGATTAACCGGATTGTAGCTGGTGAGAATTATGGCTGGCCCGAGGTGGAGGGAGACGATGATGACAATGGCGCATATCAGGCTCCGCTTGCACATAGTGGGAATGATACATGGGCGCCGTCTGGTGTAGCTTTTGTTGAGGAAGGACCTTGGGCTGGATCACTGATTGCTGCAAATCTGCGTGGAGAGCAGTTGCTGAAGGTTACTCTTTCGGAAGATGGCACACAGGTGGAGAAGGTGGAACCCATCTTCGAAGATGAATGGGGCCGGATTCGTAATGTGAGTGCTGGCGAGGACGGAAAGTTGTACGTGCTTACGAACAATCGGGATGGACGAGGATCGCCACGAGATGGAGATGACAAGCTGATTGTACTAACTCCGGAGAGCTGATTTATTCTAACGAACCTGACATACCTTAAATAGAGGTTTAATGGCGTTTGTAGAATGTAACGAACCTCAGCCACGTTATATCGCCAAAATTCACTCGAAACCTGCGGGAAAATCAACGAAATGAGTAAATAAGAGGTCTGGTGGAACTCTGTCAAAAATCAAACACTTACGTTACGGATTTTCCGGTGAATTGTTTTGCCAAACGGGCAGGGGAAGATATTGTGCGCATGCCGTGGTGTAATATAGCGGTGTGATATAAGATACTGTGTGCATATCGTGCGCAATAGGAGCTGCCATACGGTCAACACCAGTGCAGTGGTAAATACACATGGTTAATTAATCAAAGGAGCTGTCCCCGTCAAATTCATGACTTATGGGACAGCTCCTTGCTTGTAATGTATGTGTCATCCTAATCTTGAATGAGTACAACGCACAATGCCGCACGAAGAGAAACAGCGTTAATAGGATGCTTGTGTCGTTCCAAAACACTCACAAGTCCGCTTTCTATTCTTACTCTGCGCTCTCCGCAAGTGTGGCAATGCGCTGAGCCGGATCATTCGTGTACTCTCCACCGTGATAACAGAGAACCTTATTGAGCTTAAGGTCGGTCAGTTTCTTCAGGCTTCGCAGCGCTTCAGGCATGTCCGGTGTTGCGGGTGGTGCAGGGCCAACCAGCTCATCATCAACTACACGAAGTTCATCGGCAGCGAGCAGGAACTGCTGCTCTCCGAAATACAAGCAGATATGACCTGGGGTATGTCCTGGTGTATGAATGACTTGTGTGCCTCCTTGCAGAGGTAAAAAGTCTCCGTCTGCCAAAGTTCTGCTGATGTTCACTTCCGGCAGCTGCATAAGCAGTTGGTCTGCCAGTGCCAAAACGGGCGCGGGCAGCAGAGCACGACGTTCAGGTGTGAATTTGATCAAAGGTTTCTCACCGGTTAGATATGGAACCTCATCGGCATGTGCCCAGATTTCCAGATCAGGGATGGCATCCAAAAGAGCATCCAAGTTACCGATATGATCGATGTCCTGATGAGTAATAATCACCCGTTTAACGTCCGAGAGTTGTACCCCCTCTTGTTCCAACGCGGATTGAAGTTCGGTAAATTGTCCAATCATGCCTGTATCCACCAAGGTAACGCCATCTTCATCACGAAGCATGACGGGGAATATGGGGCTGTTCCCGGAAGGTGTCGGAATCTGGAGATTTAGCACAGTAATTGAAGTTGTTGGATGGCTCATGGTGATCCGGACCGTAGTCCGGTACACCTCCTTTTCTTTTTTAGCGATGATGTTGTTATTCAGGGCGATTATATTTTAAGTGTTTTCTATATTTTTTGACCGTATGGAGTAATGCTTCAAACGTTTCTTCTTCATTACTGCCATCCTTAACGATGGAGACAAACGAGAAGTTCTCATGAACAAGTTTGTTCCTTGTCTGAAATACCAGACCAAGAGCTTCAGCGAAGTGTTCTTTTTCGGATTCCAGAGCAATGAACTCTTTACTCAGTTCGGCTTGAATGATCTCCATGTTGGAGCGTGCACGGTAGGCAGGAGTTTTCATCAGCTGGGTCGAATTAAACTTTTTCTGATATACGTCTCTGTACAGTTGATGTAACATTTGTTCAATAATGGCGCATAGTTCGATGACGAGTGAAGCATATCTTCGGTTTTTGCGTTTTCGGGTGAGTTCACGTGTTTCTTCTTTGTCCAAAATACCGTATTTTTCATACAGCGTAGAATCAACGTTCTGCAAGATTTCCTGATATTCCTGTTCGAGTAGTGCGATTTCAAGTTTGGCTTGTTTTTTAACTTTTTTAAAATCTTCTTTGGTCAGCATACTTGTCCTCCCATGGAAACCGAGATGTGATCCTATCATTATCTCATATTGTCCGTCGTCGCGCCTCTAATTTCAGAACCTCAGGTTCAGAAGGGAAGTACCTCATGTCCAATCAGACAGCAATTGTAACAGGAGCTAACTCAGGTATGGGGTTGGCAACCACCATTGAACTTGCAAGACAAGGATATCGCGTAATCATGGCATGCCGCAGTGAGAAGCGCGGACAGGAGGCTCTTCAGGAAGCTGTGCGTCAGTCCGGCTCTTCTGCGATTGAATTGATGCTGTGTGACCTAGGTTCACTCGAAAGTATACGCCAGTTTGCCCGCACATTCCGCGAGCGTCATGATCGCCTTGACGTTCTGGTTAATAATGCGGGGGTGGTGATGGTCAAGCGGAAGGAAACCTCAGATGGGTTCGAACAAAGTATCGGTATTAACCATCTGGGACATTTCCTGCTGACTTTACTTTTGATCGAACCTCTGAAAGCTGCGAAGCAGGGACGGGTTGTGAACGTTTCGTCAGGTGCTTACAAGGCCGGCAAAATCCACTTCGAAGATCCACATCTGCACACAGGTTATAATCCGATCAAAAGCTATGCTCAATCCAAATTGGCTAACGTGCTGTTCACTCGTGCACTGGCTCGCAAACTGTCAGGTACGTCTGTCACAGTGAACTGTCTGCACCCTGGTGCGGTGGGAACGAGTATTGGCGTAGATCGCAATACCGGATTTGGCACACGCATTATGGCGTTTGCAGGTAAACTTCCATTCTTTCTGTCCCCTGAAGAAGGGGCACGAACGGCTGTTTATCTGGCTACAAGCCCTGAAGTCGTCGGGATCACCGGGCGTTACTTCTATCAACAGAAAGAGCAGCAGCTGAAGAAACATGCCGTTGATGATGCTTCAGCTGAGCGTTTCTGGACATGGAGCGAAGAACAGGTGGGGCTAAAGCCTGACGAGAAGTTGTGATGCGGATGTGTTTCAGACTTTTGCCTTCACCGCTTGTTGGATCATTTCAATAACAGCTTCAATACGTTGAATGCCTTGATCTCCCTGACCGTATGCACGGACTGAGGCGGATGAGGCATTTTTCTCATTCTCACCAAGCACGAGCGAATAAGGCACTTTTTCCATCTGGGCTTCACGGATTTTGTACCCGAGCTTCTCGCTACGCAGATCTGTTTCTACCCGAATGCCCGCCGCACGGAGTTGGCTCTGTACTTGGAGCGCATAGTCTGCGTAATGATCCGATACAGGCAGCAGCTTCACTTGCACGGGGGCAAGCCAGAGTGGGAACGCTCCTGCATAGTGCTCAGTCAGGATGCCGATGAAACGATCGATGGAGCCGTAGATGGCACGGTGGATCACGACCGGACGGTGTTTCAGGCTATCCTCGCCAATATAAGTGAGGTCGAACTTCTCCGGCATCTGAAAATCAAGCTGGATTGTTCCGCACTGCCAGCTGCGTTTGAGCGCATCGAGGATATGAAAGTCAATTTTCGGTCCATAAAAGGCACCGTCCCCTTCGTTAATGCGATATTCCACGCCACGACGATCCAGTACATTTTGCAATGCGCGTTCCGCCTGATCCCACAGCTCTTCCGATCCCATGGAATCTTCCGGGCGAGTGGACAATTCAATCTTATATTCGAATCCAAAGATATCGTACATACGTCCAATCAGTGAGATCGCTTGATTGATCTCGTCCTCGATCTGCTCTGGCATGACGTAGAGATGGGCATCATCCTGACAGAATGTCCGCACACGCATCATGCCGTTCAGGGCACCTGAGAATTCATGACGGTGAACCTGACCAAATTCCATCATGCGAATCGGTAATTCGCGATAGGAATGGAGTGTATTTTTGAAGATCAGCATGTGGCCAGGACAGTTCATCGGTTTCAGTGCAAAAGTGGCATCGTCCACTTCGGAGAAATACATGTTGTCCTTGTAATGCTCCCAGTGGCCGGATTGCTCCCACAGTCGGTTGTTCATCATGAGAGGCGTCCGAACTTCCTGATAACCTTCTTGTAATTGCAACTCACGGGAGAATTGCTCCAGTTCAGTGCGAACAGTCATGCCTTTAGGCAGATAGAAGGGCATGCCAGGAGCTTCTTCGGAGAACATGAACAGTTCAAGCTCTTTGCCAAGTTTACGGTGATCCCGTTTCTTCGCTTCTTCGAGCATGTGCAGGTGTTCATCCAGTTGGGCTTTGTTCGGGAAAGCAGTGCCGTAGATACGTTGCAGCATCTTATTATCCGAGTTGCCACGCCAGTATGCACCGGCCACATTCAGCAGCTTGAACGCTTTGATCCGGCCAGTGGATGGAAGATGGGGACCGCGACACAGATCGAAGAACTCTCCTTGATCATAGATCGAAAGTTCGGCGTCCTCTGGCAAATCCTGAATGAGTTCAAGCTTGTAGGGGTCCTGGATTTCTCCGAAGATACGGAGGGCTTCCTGCCGGTTAACGACCCGGCGACTAATCTTATGATTCTCCTGAATGATTTTGTTCATTTCCCGCTCGATGGCAGCCAAATCACTGATGGACAAGGCATGCTCCAGATCAACATCGTAATAGAATCCATCTTCAATGACTGGGCCGATACCCAGTTTCACTTGTTCAGCACCGTAGATGCGTTTGAGTGCCTGTGCGAGCACATGTGCTGCGCTGTGACGATAACGATACAGACCTTCCGGGCTGTCCAAAGTAACGATAACAAGTTGGCAATCTTGCTTGAGCACCCCATCGAGATCAACATTCTGACCATCTACAATACCGCCAATGGCCTGTTTTCCCAGGCTTGTGCTGATAGATGAGGCAACCGCGCCTACAGTGATGCCTGCTTCGTAAGAACGTACCGCGCCACCTTGCAGACGGACCTCAATGGAATGACTGGATGGTTGAAGATCATTTGCTTGGTAGTTTATTTCGTTACCTGATTTGTTGTTTACTGAGTTACTGTTTTCTTGTTTGCTCATGTGAACCACTCTCCATTTCATCAAATGAAAGCGCAAAAAACACCCGTCCCGGAAAAGGGACGAGTGCGCTTGGCTCGTGGTTCCACCCTAATTTGGTTATGGTGCACTCTGCTCTCGGCCAGCCGCCGTGAACAGGAAACATCATAACCCTCATTGGAATCCGTTATCGGGGATCAGGCGGTGAACTCTACTGGCAACAAGCCGAACATAGAAGGAGGTCCGAAATGCTGAGGTTCGAGGTCACGGCTGCAGAGGGGTAATTCCGGTCCGTTCGCTGAAGAAGGTTTCACCAATCCCCTCTCTCTCTGGGCAGCACGCAAACGAAATCTTGTCTCTGGTCATCGCCAAATATGTTAGATCAACTCATCAGATGATCCTGAAATGTGTTGTATTCAATATCAATATATTGGAACAGGTGTTATTGAGTGTCGATTATATAGACTGAAAATGGAAAGGTCAAGCGGAACATTTTAATTCGTTTCGGACGGCCCATCCCATATTAAGCGAATGATCGTTCCTTCACCAGGGGTGGACTGTACCTCAATATGCCCTTTCATCGCTTCAATCAACCCTTTGGTTACGGCCATACCCAGCCCTGATCCAACGTCCGATGTACCTGTATCTGTACCGCGATAGTATCGTTCAAATAACTTCCATACCGTCTCGGGGTCCATGCCTCGTCCATTATCGGCAAACTGAATGCTGAATGCATCTGCATGTTCACCAGAATGCACACTGACAACGAGGATGGACTCGGGTGGATTATGAAGAAGGGCATTGGCGGTCAGATTATCCACAATTCGTTCAAACGACGGAATATGGACAAGTCCATACACAGGCACTTCGGAAGGTTGGAATAGGATGCGACCTTCTCCATATGCCGGATTCCGTTCTGCGCGCTGGATCAGATCACGGAGCAACGTATTTACGTCAGTCTCTTCCACCACAGGTTGATATCCTCCACTGCGTAATCGATAGGTCATGGCAAGGTCGTTGACAAGCCTGTCCATGTACATGGATTTATCGAGCATGATGCCTGCGAATTCCCTGACTTCCTCCGCGGTCCAGCTATACTTATCCGCCTCAAGCATATGAGCATATCCCTGAATGGAGGAGAGGGGTGTCTTCAGGTCATGTGTTATGCCAGCAATCCACTCCTCCCGCAGAGAATCGGTCTGTTTCCGAAGTTCTTCATCTTGCTTCAATGTGTGAGACAGGGCCTGCATGGAGCGAAGCACTTCAGCATACACGTTGTATTTTCGCTTCCACTTTCCGTTACGACGCTGACTGCGAGGCACTCCAAAGGCTCCGGTAGGTTCCTCGTAATGTCCTCGTTCCAGACGTTGTAACCATTGGAGCATATGCAGCATGGGTGAACCGAAGCGGTTGGCATACCAGAAGGCAAGCAAAATGAGCAGAATGATTATGGATACGATCAATATGACCAATGCCGGTTCCAAGATAAAATTGTAGGGGTTTTGATTTCCGGTCGCCAATGGATTACTAGGTATGCTAATCAGCCAGGTAGTTTCATTCTGTTCGTCGTACCACGTTGCAACAGACATACCTGATCGACTCGGATAGCGAACTTGCAGAACGAGTTCCTGAATGGTGTATTCGCTAGGTACGCCCATGGCCGGTTTGTTATAGGAGGAGAGTTCGCTTCCTGACGCGTCCAATACTTGAAGATAAGCATTGGCGGCACGAAGGGCCTCCTGTTGGTTGGGCTGAAGATCAAGTTTTCCGTTGGTGAAAGCAAGGTCTGAACGAATGTTATTCATTAAGGACTTAGCCGGGTTAATCTCGCCATATAACAAGGTGAATTCCTTCCCATTTTTCTCCCGGATCAGCATCACAATCTGATAAGGGAACGGCTTCTGGCTTTCCCAGTATGCAATCAATTCCCCTGGTTTATAGTGAGTGGGGACATCAGCGGGTGTGTGATATTCATCAATGGCGTAACCTTGTTCATCCAGAACCTGGAGCCAGCCGTTATTTTTATCCACTTGTTTCAGCAATTCGGGGTCATATCGGATCGTATTATCTGGCAGAATCTCTGCTGTATTAATCAATTGATCCAGACCGTTAAGTGCAAAATCATCCACCAAGTTCACTTCATTTACCCTTTGAACGACCCAGTAAGTGGCTACAGACCCAAGCAGGATGATAAGAACGACTGCACCGGCAAGCATCCCGATAAACCGGGTCATTAACCTGCGACGAATACTCATGGGCGTGACACATGTTCCGGCTGAATCAGTTTGTAACCCAGACCCCGGACGTTGACGAGAAACACCGGATTGGAAGGATCGGCTTCAATGCGCTCCCGAATGCGGTGAATATGAACCATCACGGTATTGTCATCACTAATGGCTTCAGAGCCCCAGACCCGTTCATATAGATCTGATTTGGTGAAGATTCGATTGGGATGTTTGCAGAAAAAGAGCAGTAGTTGAAACACAAGTGCCGGACAGGATACGGACTCTCCTTCAACCCGAAGCTCACCAGCCCACTCCAGTACCTGAAATCGTCCAAAGTCGTACACGCCTTCCGATGTGCTGGGAGATGACGTATTTACGTTAGATGGGACGTGATCCGAGATCGCTGCGGTTTTAGATGGTAAATAACGCTTCAGTAATGATTTAATTCGAGCAACGACTTCCAGCGGATTAAAGGGTTTGGCAACATAATCGTCACCACCAACGGCGAATCCGGTTAATTTGTCATAATCGGTTGTTTTGGCCGTCAGAAACAGGATGGGCGCATCGGTGACCTGTCGTAGAAAAGGACAGATTTCCAGTCCGCTTTTGCCAGGAAGCATGATGTCGAGCACGATGCAATGATACGTCTTGTTGTTGCATGCCTCAATGGCAGCTTCACCTGTTGTAACGGTATCAATATCGAGAAACTGCTCTTTGAGCAGAACGGTTTTGAGCATATGCAGAATCGCCTGTTCATCATCCACAAGCAGTAATGAGACGTTATCCATAGTTTAAAAATGACCTCCTGATTCTTCTGTTGTGTGTATTGCTAATCATACCATCCAAGAAGGCTGTATAGCGTATGAGCTATCTTAACGGAATCTTAATTATACAACCTCAAAAGGCGTTACAAGTTTAACTACATGTAAGATGGGGTTAGACGAAGGATAAGACTCATTCTGTACACTTAACTGGAAAGTATAATGAATTAGCAGAAGGGATGTTGAAAATGAAGAGGGAAGGTCATCTGAAATCAGAGCAACATACACATTCGAAATTACAGAATAGAAAAGGCTGGAAGGTGCTTGCAATTACCCTTGGAGCTTGCGTGATATTGTCTGCTTGTGGCAACAGCAATTCCATTACTTCCGACCAGGCAGAGCAGCAGTCGGCCGAACAGGCGTCCAATAATGAAGCAAGCGAGAAATCCAATCAGGAACAGAATTCCACTTCAGAAGGTACTGCAATGGTTACACCCGACAATTTTGTTGATACCCTGATGAAGGGTTCCATTGAAGATATTTACCGTCAGTTGAGTCCTCAAATGAAGGAAGCGATCACACTTGAAAAGCTTAAAACGTCTGCTGACGAGTTCCTGGAGGGAGTAACTTCCCTGGATCAAGTATTCGCAGCTGAGATGAACAATCTGACCGAGTTCGCCTGGAAGGATCAAACAGGGACAAAAGGGATTCGAGCCTATTTTACCGAGGCCAATCAGATTGATGGTCTGTTGATCCAGCCGCTGGAAACGCATGAGGATACAGATCAAAAGTTCACCAAAACCGAATTCCATTTCCCTTTAAAGGGTGAATGGTATGTGTTCTGGGGAGGCAACGATGTGATGTCGAACTATCATTATGAGCATGAAACACAGCGCTACGCGTTGGATATCATTCGGTCAAAAGAAGGTTTCAGTTATAACGGGGATGCCAAGGTAAACGCAAGCTACCATGCTTTTGGTGAACCACTCTATGCTGCTGCGGATGGAACCGTCGTTGAAATCAAGAACGATATTCCGGACAATGTACCCGGTGAGATGAATCCGGAAGAGCCGACGGGTAACTATGTAATAATTGACCATAGCAAAGGTGAATACAGCATCACAGCACATATCAAGAAAGGCAGTGTTTCGGTCAAAAAAGGAGATAAACTCAAGCAGGGGGACCTCATCGGTGAGCTGGGCAATTCGGGTAACTCCAGTGAGGCTCATCTGCATTTCCAAGTATCGGATGGCCCGGATCTGTTCACATCTCGCTCGATGAACATTCGCTGGGCAGACCAGAGTCAGCAGTTCACTCGTGGCAACACAATTCAGGGACTTCCAGAGTAATTCTATATATAAGTTAAAGCATTGAATTTACACTTAACTACTACGCGGACAGAACCATCTTCCGATCGCTGTTATCCCCAGATTTTATTGATTCCCTCTGTCAGCATGTTAGGGATGACGAAAACTTCTCTTCTCCGTTATAATATCCTCTATGATAATAGAACGATCTGAAATGATGGAGGAATAGCGATGAAACTGGAAGATGTGCAGATTGAATATGCGCGCCTGGAGGACTTGCCAAGGATTGTGGAAATTTATAATTCTACCATTGAGGGCCGTATGGCAACAGCGGATTTGGAACCGGTGACAGTGGAGAAACGTGTTCCGTGGTTCGAAGAGCATTCACCGGATCATCGTCCGCTTTGGGTGATGAAGCAGGCAGGGAATGTGGTAGCTTGGGCAAGTCTCAGCTCGTTCTATGGACGACCTGCGTATAATGGAACGGTGGAAGTTAGTGTATACGTGGATCAGCAATGTCGCGGAATTGGGGCCGGTGGACGTCTGCTCGAAACCGTATTTGCGGCGTGTCCTGCACTGGGCATTACGACCATTCTTGGATTTGTCTTTGGGCATAATGAACCGAGTCTGGGATTATTGCGCAAGCATGGTTTTGAACAGTGGGGATATTATCCCGAAGTGGCCGTGTTGGATGGTATGAATAGAGATCTGGCGATTTTGGGAAAAAAAATATAAGTGTCGTTCTTATTCGTAGAAAAGAACATTGAAAACCTCCAACCTAATTAATAGGATTGGAGGTTTTTTGTCGTTCAACTATATTCTTCGCTATGTGAAAGTGTAGGTTGTGCTTACACGCCAAGCTGCTGTTTGATCTCTTGAATCTGTCCCAGATGACGCTCCTCATGATAACTTGTAAAGTCAATCCATTGGGTTAGATCCATCTCACCAAATACGGGATGAGGAAAGGACTTGCTGCGCAGCAGGTCAGGATCATGATCCAATGCAAAGTTATTTAACGCTTTATGAGATTCGTCCAGATCATTGCGTACGTCTGCAAGTGCTTCAGGCGCTGCTGGAGGCTGAAGATGGGGTGGTGCCTCGACGGAGCGGCTGCGGTCCAACGATAATTCATATGTTTTTTTGTCCACAGACACCGTCTGTTCCTTCTCGAGGGCCAGACGGGCTTGTTTTCCAATGACATTTTCCATCAGATTCAGATGTCGTAGTACTTGCATAATACTCCACTGTTCGGGTGAAGGTTTTCGGTTCAATTGTTCTTCTTCGAGTCCCGAGACAGCTTCCCAGATTTGGTTGCGTATATCGTCATTACGAGTAAACATTGTGCAATCCTCTCCTTATATACGGGTTCTATGATGCGGGTAGTCTGTGTATGTTCATTACCCCAAATGTGGATGCTTATTCTATAAGCATAGGGGATGGAAAAAGTGAATGCGAATCCAGGCGAGATTAGCCTTGTTAGATGTATTATGTACCCAATAAAAAAAGCCGTTCTCTCTGAACGGTTCATTTCAATCCATACCAAGTCCAAAAAAAGATTGACGGGCAGACCTCGGGAAACTATAATCGGTACAAGTAACTTGATATGTAAGGAGTCCTGACATGATATGTTAGTAATCGACGAGGTTTATCACCACACAGCATTGCAAATATCATCGTCCGATTTATTGTACCTTATCGAACGGATGAAGGTCAAAAAAGAAAATGAGATTCAAACGCTCAAGCAGAAGATCGAACAGTTCGAACAGAAGCGTCGAGCGGAAGAGGTTGCTTATCAATCGTTGTCGCCCGTACGCAAATGGTTTGCGGGACGCCCCGCATCCCATCATCAAGCGGTGGAATATATGGTTCAGGTGAAGGAACGTTTTCGCAAGATGGAACAGATCCGCAGACGCATACGTGAATTGGATCAGATCGCAGAACGAATTAAACATCCGGACAGCATTGAGCGGGACGAGATTGAGCTTGCGCCCGATACAATCCGTGAGCTCAGACAGCTTAGTGAAACGGAGGATGTACAAACATGACTTTGGAGACGTTAAGCACCGGGATTGATACGGTCTGGGTCGTACTGAGTGCAGCGATGATTTTATTGATGGAGGGTGGATTCGCCCTGCTCGAGGCTGGCTTTGTGCGTTATAAAAATAGTGTGAACATTATTATGAAGGTTTTTGCTGACATTACGATTGGGACGTTACTGTTCTATGCGATCGGTTTTGGACTGATGTATGGTTCGGACGTAGGTGGTTTTGCGGGAGTAACGGGATTTTTCCTGAATGGGGATTTGTCTCATCTGGACGTGCCGGTATCTCTGGAGACATTCTGGTTGTTCCAGGCGGCCTTTACCATTGCTGTTATTTCCATCGTTTCAGGAGCGGTAGCCGAGCGGATCAACTTCCGTGCCTACCTGTTGTATATCATATTGATGACGGCGATCATCTATCCAATTGGTGGACACTGGGCATGGGGCGGCGGCTGGCTTAGTCAGCTGGGGATGCAGGACTTTGCCGGTTCGGCTGTCATCCATGCGCTCGGCGGATTCTCGGCACTGGCGGCTGCGATTATCATTGGTCCGCGTAAAGGGAAGTACACACCACTTGGCGTAAGTGCCATTGCACTTCCGAGCAATCTGCCACTGGCATCTGTGGGTGCATTTCTGTTATGGTTCGGCTGGTTTGGCTTCAATGCGGGTAGTACACTCAGCGCCACGGATGTAAGAATTGGTCACATTGCGATTGTTACGATGTTATCCGCGGCCTCAGGTGGTGCAGCTACGTTGCTGTACACGTTATTCCGCTTCAATCGTTCTGATGCACCCTCGGTCATTAACGGTTCGCTTGCAGGACTGGTCGGAATTACAGCAGGCTGTGCTTTTGTTGGCGATGTAGCAGCGATATTCATTGGGGCAGTCTCCGGCTTATTGATGATGGCAGCCACCAACTGGCTGGACCATCGGCAGATTGATGATCCAGTTGGTGCTTTCCCGGTGCATGCCGTATCAGGAATGTGGGGCACGATTGCCGTAGGTCTGTTTGCCACGGATGGTGGATTATTCATGGGCGGCGGCTGGAGGTTGCTGGGGGTTCAGGCACTTGGCCTTACAGCACTGGTCATCTGGGGATTCGCCATGACCTGGATCGGGTTAAAGTTGATTAGCAAAATTGTGCCTGTACGTTCGACAGAAGAAGAGGAAGATCTGGGTCTGGATATCAGCTATCATGGTGTGATGGCAGCCCATCAGGCCCATGAATTCCTGGACGGTGAGGAGCATATGCGTGCTTACCAGGAAAAGTCTTCTGATCCAAATCGTTAAATGGAATATAGGATAAGGAAGTAGACTGACAAGCAAAGTCAGTCTCTTTTTTTGCTAGAAGCAGGGAAAGACGACTGGGCGGAAGAATATACAGGTGTGAACCTGAATATGTCTCAGCATAGGTGTATTGTCAAAAGGGGAGGATCTATATGATTAAGCCAGAACAATGTGAACGTCTGACCAGAAAAGCCCGTAAAACACTTGAGGAATATGGTTTGGGAGTTGCTGCCGATCTGCTGTTGTCCTCAAGCCGCTGGGGAATTCGCCTCGATGTATCCACACTGGACGAATATCGCAGGACAGGAAACTCACGTGTAGGTGGACATCCGGATTTGCCGAGTGGCATGGAGTGGCCCGTAACACAAGAAGGAGTTCCGATGACTTTCCTGGCCCAGTTGAACCTGGTGGATCTGTCGCCGTATACGCCGAATGATGGGCGCGGGACTTTGCCTGAACGCGGAATGTTATACTTTTTCGTTGGCACGGATGAATCTGCTAGTCCCATTGAACATCGTGTGATTTTTGAGCCGAGTTCTCATAACCTGATAAGGCGAGAGTCAGAAGGTGATACTGCGCTGGATGGAGCACCGTTTGTTGCACATTCGGTGACCGTGCTGCCTAATCTTGAGTTTCCTACATATGCATATATTGACGCCAACGCGCTGAATGAGCTATCGCCGCAGAGGCTCGAGAACGATGAGGCCGAAGCGGAAGTGAGTTTGTATGACCGTTACCTTG
Organism: Paenibacillus sp. FSL K6-4396; assembly: GCF_038002525.1. Lineage (NCBI taxonomy): Bacteria > Bacillati > Bacillota > Bacilli > Caryophanales > Paenibacillaceae > Paenibacillus > Paenibacillus sp. FSL K6-4396. The sequence goes on from NZ_JBBOCR010000001.1 coordinate 1,669,706, forward strand.
AATTCGAGTCGAGTTGGAATCATCCAAGTACGCTGAATTGGGGGGGGATGTTTGGATATCCTGACGGGCAGCATCCGGATGCCGAGCATCGTGCCTTGTTACAGATCGCACTGGGAGAAGAGTACGATTATAATGAGCAGGCGTGTGAGAAGAAGCTGACCAAGTATTACGGCGGAGATGAGGATCGGACATGGCAGGAACTATCCGATACGCTGCTGCTGCTGAAGATAGATACACATGATGCTATTGGTTTCCAATGGTGGGATTGCGGGGAACTGCAATTTTTCATTCGCAAGTCTGACTTGGAGGCTGAACGATTCGAGCAAACGTATTGTTCGTTATACTCAAGTTGAGCAAAGATTTGAAAACAAATAGGCAACAAAATGTCCTGAATCCCGTCTATATGAAGGAGGAAGGACTTTTTTTGTTCGTAGATTGTTATATAAATTGAACTAAAGAATATTTACACTGTACACTCCGATGACAGAACAACCTTTTGATCGCTGTTATCCCCAGATTTTTTTGATTCCTTTTATAAAGGGAATCCAGCGATAGCGTATGCTTCCGATGTAGCTTTCTTGTAGAAAGCTTGTAGGCGAACGCTCCGCTTCTTCAGGTCCTTTCTGTCCTCTCCGTTTTGTGTAAATGTTTTGTTCAATTTATATAGATTTGGGGTATATATTAAGGAGGGATATGTTGGTTGGTAACCGATCATATGTTCTGTATAATGGGATAAAAAGGAAGTGTGTCTGTTGATTCAATCTGCGTTCAAACATATTGACGTGGCTGTAACATCGTTAATTGATATATGTGATCAGCTGTCGGAAGAAGACTTGGCTTTGACTCCAATTGAAGGTAAACGGCCTGTTGGAGAGTTACTAGCTCATCTGTCTGTGATCTGCCGAGCGGATGTTTATATTTCCGAAGGTGCCTCGGAGGAAGAGATGGCTCAATTCTATGTAGAGAATCAGGTGCATTCGCTCGGTGAGATCAAGCAGGCTTTGATTGATAACCAGATGTATCTATACCAACGTTACAGGCAGTTTAACACGGAAGAGTTATTACATGTGACGGATTCGTACTGGGGAGCCTCCTATAGTCGGCTGGAGTGGTTACTTGAGATTATGGGGCATGTATATCATCACAGAGGACAATTGTATACGATGCTGACCCTGACGGGTAAAGAACCTGAATCAGTTCTTTTTAAATAGAAAGGTATTATTCTCTACGAGACATAAGGTAATGATAGAAACGGATAGAATACATATAAGCATGTTACGGGGAACATTATGGGTTAACATGGGGATAGACCAACGAAATTACACGTAAATGTAGTTAGTCAGGAAACAGGAAGTCGTGCATAGTTAGGTAAGCACAAGGTAGTAGGGAAAACGGGAATAACACGTTCCGTTCGTCCTCTAAAATACACAGAATCCAGATTTTAATGTATAATATGTTGTCTTATCTAGTGTAAAAGGAGGATGAAATGGAAGGTAAATACAGTAACTCGGATGCAGATACGGATATAAACGCACTGCAACCCAAAACTGGTGTCAGACCGGAACGGCCTGGTATCTCCGGATTAGGTGGATGGCTTATTTTAATCCAGATCAGTCTTTGGCTTGCCCTGGTGTTTCTCATCTCGGATGTATCGCAGGTGAATGTCATCATGGACCCTGCCAGATGGGAAGTCGGCCGTGGTGTCGATCCTCAGATCTACACGGAGATGGTTCGTCCACTTCTGTGGTTTGGCTTCATAAGCAGTATCATTCTATTGATGATCGTTATTGTGAGTCTCATTCTTTTATATAAACGGAAGAGACAGTTTCCACGTGTGATGATGGTGATGTACGGGATGAATGTGATCATAAGCATCGTGACCTGGATTCTGATTGCGCGAAATGAAATCCCAAGAGAACAGCATGTGCTTGATGCAACTTCGGCTTTTCATCTGATCGTACGATCCATTCTGGTGTGTAGTATCTTCATTCCGTATTTCCTGAGGTCGGTACGTGTGAAGAATACGTTCGTGAAGTAAAAAGGATGGATTGGAAAAGTGATACGTAAGGCCCGTAGGTATACAAGAGATCATCCTGTATGCTAACGGGCCTTACGTGTGTTGAATCTATGAAAAGAATAATCATTTCGATGATGATTTTGTCCGCAGTGAGGCGGGAATTCGGCGTATCATCTGGTTTAATACCTCGGACAGCACAAGGCCTACGGCAATAGCGCCGGATAACATGAGTGCCTTGGCGGCCATCTCCATAGCGGCACTGTAGTCATTTTGCACAAAACTTCGCATCGCATTATACGCCAGTCCACCAGGAACCAGAGGAATGATGCCTGCAACGCTGAAGATGATGACGGGTGCGCGAAACATGCGAGAGAATACCTGGCTGATGACACCTACGGCTATGGTCGCTGCAAGTGTAGCAGGCACCGCATCCGCTGCATATTCAAGCACGATGTAGATGATCCAGCCGATCATGCCGACAAATCCACCGTGGAGCAGCATGCGCCGTGGTGCGTTGAAGATGATCCCAAACGCGGCTGAAGCGACAAAACTGGTTAAGGCTTGTTCAATAAAATGGAGCATATCCTGCATTCCTCCGTCTTACATAAAAAGTGAAAATACAACTGCAATGCCGGTACCTATGGCAAAAGCAGTCAGAAATGCCTCGGCTCCCTTGGATAATCCGGAGACGAGATGTCCGGCCATTAGATCGCGTACAGCATTGGTAATCAGTAGCCCCGGAACCAGCGGCATAACCGAACCAATAATGATTTTGTCCCGTTCATGACCTACTCCCATATAGATCAGGAGAAAAGCGAGTAAGCCAATGACAAAGGATGCCGTAAGCTCGGCAAAGAATTTGACCCGTACCAACCGGTGAAAGGCAATAACGGCTGCATAACCTATGCCCCCGCAGATTAGCGCCGGAAGAAAGTCGCTCCAGCCTCCGCCAAACATAATGGTAAAACAACCACTGGATAACGCTGCGGCCGTAAGCTGCACAGCCGTTGAATAGGAGGAGGGCTTGCCTTCGATCTGCACCAACAGTTCATGGGCTTCCTGAGCGGATAGCTCACCTTGTCCGATGCGGCGGGAGACCGCATTCACCTCGGATACCTTGTCCAGATCCGTCGTACGCTCGGAGATACGAATCAGCTTGGCGGGTTCGGTTGCATCGACAGAAAAGAAGATGCCTGTAGGCACAACGTAACTGTGTGAATGGGGTAAACCGAGCGCAGCGGCCATACGTTTCATCGTATCTTCCACACGGTAGGTTTCACCACCGCTTTGCAGCATGATTTTGCCTGCGAGCAGACAGATGGCAATCACGCGGGATTGTTCAGTAGGGTTGCTGTCAATCATACCCGTCTCGACTTGTGATACGGGTGATGAATCATGACGTATGTATTCCAACCGGATCAAGCTCCGTTTCATAAGTGATATGGGGTGGTGCGACACCATTGTATCATATTTCACACGCTCGCAAGGAATCATACCGCACCATCGCCAAGACCATAAAAAAGCTTCGTTCCCAAGATTTGAAGATCTCAGGAGCGAAGCTTCGTGGAACAGGTTCGGATATAAAAGGATCAACAGGAACAATACCCCTACATCAACAGGGTGATAACCAACAATTCATACAGCACAAGCGGCAAAATCGTGGGTCCAAACAAGGCACGCGGTTCAGGGTATCCATGCATCGGGGTAACCTGGAGATACAAAATCCCCCGGTCTGCACTGATGATGACACCTTCCCACACTTGCCCATCGATATTCTGGACTTGTACCTTCTTGCCTACATGCTGCCGGGCTGTATGATGAAGCATATTCCGCACACTTTGTACGGATTGAAGCATCGGTTGATTGGCTTGATACACGACACGTGTGGATGGCGTGGATGTGGATTCAGACATGATGCACAACCCTTCCTCAAAATAAGTTCTTACTTCAAGGTATGCATCTGCCTATAAAAGGTGATTACACAAACGCCGTCTCAAGGCTCCCACATCCATTTTCATAAGCGACTTTGCCCAATGCTCCATTCACAAAGATAAGCTGGGGCGGAACATGGCCGAGATCCACATCGTACAGTACAGGGACATCCAGATCCCCAAGTGCAGAGGATAGAGCATCAGAGAAATTGAAATCGGCTGTATCGGAATAACCCGCAGGTCGGCCAAACATGAAGCCTTGCACACCTGCAAACCAGCCAGCCTGTTTCATCTGCCACAGATGACGGTAGATATCCCCCGCATTCATCTCACAACTTTCCAGATACCAGATGGTACCTTCGACTGCACAGTATTGCTCCAGATAGGATGCAACAGGTGCATACGGCGTGCCAATCAGACTGGAGATCGTATCCATGCAGCCGCCGATCAGCCGACCGGAGAACACCACATCTGTGTCTGCATCTTCCGAGTGGTCGAGCTGTTTCCAGCGCGAAGGTGTATCCAGGTTAAATCCAGGAGATTCCGGTTTCCATGCCGATTGATAATGTGTGGAAGACGATTGTGTGATCTGTCCGCCGTATTCGGTCTGTAGAACATCAATCCAGCGCGCAGTCACCGGATCGAGGGCGTTTGATCTTAGATCAACATAATTGGTGCCATGTGCTGATGCTGTTCCGGTGATCAGGGTGTATGCGAACAGGAACGTGCTGATATCCGAATATCCCATGACCCATTTGGGCGGCAATGTTCTCAAAGCTTCCCAATCCAGCAGTGGCAGGATATCCATGAGAAACTCCCCGCCCCATGGAGGGATAATGGCTTGAATAGTTGGATTGCGGAAAAATTCATTCATCTCTTCGGCGCGTTCTTCTTTGGAGGCACTAACACATTTGGTATTGTGGCGGAGCGACGGGCTTTCCATCACGCCAAAACCAAGGCGCACCATGTTGCGTTTGCTCTCCTCAAGGTAATGGTGCAGGGATTCGCCTACACCGCTGGAGGGTGCTGCCACACCGATCATGTCCCCTTGCGCGAGTGGTTGCGGATAACGGATGGAACGATTATTCATTGCGGAAACACCCTTTCCTGTAAACATATCAATTTAATGTAGTTGTTTAATATTTTCATTATAGTGCATGAATACGTCGTGTGGCTTGCAATTATGGCTGTTACATTTTCTTTAGGGAGTCACAGGAATTTCAATAGAGAACGGTGCACGAATTTGATCAGGGTAAGAGAATATTTCCATTGTCAGATCTCCTTTGGCTGCGGCTCCATTTTTAATGACAACTCTTGCTTCAAAGACGGAAGGGCTCCAGCTTACTTCATTAATGTCGAAGGGGTTTCCTTTACTGTCCTCAATATTGGTAAATGATAGCCCTGATGTAGCATTTTGAGCATCTGCAATTGAAAACTCGAGGATCAGATTTTTGCCCTGGACCGTGCTTTGCAGCAATTTCAAACTCGATGGGCCGCCTTGTATTTCACCTGAAGAGGGATCGATACTGATAACCAGTTCCTCCTTATCCACTGCTGAAAGGCCAGATCCTTGCAAAGTCAGTTTTTTCGGAGTGGAAAAGTACATGCTTTCGAAAAAGACGGAATTTCCAGAGCCTCCGATGGAAGATGAATCGGTTCTCCATGCTCGGCCTTGCTCATCTACCAAGTGCAGATCACGAATGCCAAAGATTTTTTTGGTGTTGTTCCGATCATATTCGATATCAAGTACAAGACGAGTGGGATACAGAACGGCCTGTTTCACATGAATATACTGCCCGTCCACGGTCATAGTTTGGTTTACTGGAATGATTTTTTTCATGCCTTTTGTTAAGCTGTGGTCTACGGGGAAGGTGATTTTCCACTTATTATTCGTTTTCTTACCTCGTTCCTTAAATATAATGGTCAGCTCTTGTGGCGGTAAAGATTCTGTGAATGAGACATCGATTTTATCCTCATAAATGCCATTTTCTGAAGCAGGTCTAGGTGAAAAATAACTAAATGCAACAGGAAGATCTTTACCGTTCTCATCCAGCAAATCGATATCATAGTTGAATTTCTCGGGATCTTTCATGCCTTTCATCGTGTAAAAAATAACCATGCGTGACTCGTCTGTGATAATTCCATCAACGGTCAAGGAAGTACCCTCATGCTCGTCGGTGACGCCGACCTTCTGCAAGAGGGACTGATCAATCGCCATCATTAATCCTTTGTCCTGGCGAATCATGCTAACAATGCCTTCCATGCCAGGCAATTGCTCCACGAAGGACGCAAAAGCGGGAGAGACACGGATACATCCCGTAAACAGCAGGATGAGGGCAGCTGCCGAGATGGAACTCATATACCAGCGCAGCCGGGACTTTCGCTTACGGGCAGCTTGGCGAATTCCCGCTTGCACAGCCTGAGAGGCAGCATCCGGTATAGGCATGGTTTCGTATTCCATCTTGCGAGCATTCAGACGTTCTTCCAATGCGTCAAATGATTGTTGTTCATCCGTCATGAGGATGCATCTCCTTTCGTTTCAAGTTGATTCCGGAGTTGTCCGAGTGCCCGATGTAATCGGGATTTTACGGTTCCGATCGGGATGTCGAGAATATCGGCAACTTCAGTTAAAGAGAAACCTTCGAAATAACTCAGAATAATAATCTGTTTGCAATCTCGGTCAAGGGTGGAGACGGCGGCGTCAAGATCGGGGTCCGCAGGACGATCCCAACTGCTGGATTCATGAATCTTGGTGACGGGACTGAACCGATTTTTGCGTTTGCGTTCGTCTGCACAGTAGTTGAGCAGAATGCGGATGAGCCAAGTGCCAAAGTAAGATGGCTCTTTTAATTTTTTGAGTTTACGGAATGCCCGGAAGGTTGATTCCTGAATGGCCTCCAGTGCATCACCTTCGTTCTGCAGGTAGGCATAGGCGATACGGTACAGTCGGCTCTGATGCAATTCCATTAAGGCCGCAAAAGCCTCGGCATCCCCTTTTTGTGCGGCGATAGTGAGCTGATTAGGGGTCACATGGCTCCTCCTTTCATGGATATGTTGAGTATTAGACCGTGTAAGGCGTCAAACGGTTCTTGTTTTCTGAAAAAAATATGATGTATTCCGATTTCTATAGAAGTTGGACTACATATGTATCCGAGAACGTAGAGGACAACACAAATAACCGGCAGACCTTCTCTTTGTACTCCAAAAAGAGTCCTGACGGTTATTCGCGGTATTGCTCACGTTATCTAATCATTGTTGCTACTGCGCTGCAACGGCTGCTTGCAAGCACGATGCTGTAGACGTGTTACCACGTTCAAGTGAAATATCCAGTGCAGTCTGGCCCACTGAGTTCAGCGCGTTTGGATCAGCTCCATGCTGAAGTAACATCTCGATAAGTTCGATCTGATCCGTATGGAATGCTGCCGAGTGCAACGCATATTGTCCATCGCTGTCCAGAATACTCGTGGATGCCCCATGTTCGAGTAAAAGTTGGATAACTTCTGGCGAACGTTCTCCCGCAAGCGCGGCATGTAGTGCAGTATTGGACGGAATAAAGGAAATCTTGGAATGAGAAAGGGCGTTAGCATCCGCTCCATGCTCCAGAAGAAGACGAACTGCTCCTGCTTGTCCATAATGAGATGCATATCCCAGCGGAGTTAACCCATCCTGATTTTCAGTATTGGTGAGTTCCGGATGAGAAGCGAGCAATAATAGCAGGTTGGCCACATCCCCAGCCTGTGCAGCCTGAAATAGTTGATTCATCTGTTCAGCATGATTCATAAAGGAATACCTCCATCTGATGAGATAATGTAATTATAGATGTTACCCTTCAGAGGTTCTTCTTCATAATCACCTTTTTGCCCGCAGCTGGGAAGGAGAGCTATGGAAGCGTCTAGTGAATAATGAACTGAACGAACCGAGGCTTTCGAAGCCCACATCATAACAGATATTGGTGACAGACCTGTCCGATTCTAGCAAAAGCCGCTTCGCAGCCAATAGTCTGCATTCAGTCAGATAACGATGGGGTGAAGTGCCAAACAACTTTTTATAATTGCGTAGAAAATGATTCACGGATAGTTGTGCAGCCGATGCTGTCTGTTCTAGCGTTAACGGCTGATCATAGTAGGCGGAGATATACTCATGCCCGATATACACTCTTCGATACAACTCTTCTCGGGTTGAACGTCTGATCATATCCAGTTCGTTGATCTCTTGCTGAACGTTACGGTGTAGATCCAGCATGTGAACAGCAAGCTGATGAAGCTGCTCCGCTATTGCCCAGGAATCCAGCATGTCTTGACTGTAGAAATTATGCAACTGATTCAGGGCTGCGCCAAGCCGATTATTCATCGCGTATGTACGTTCTACCCACTCCATCTTGCTTGAGGGTGAATAACGATACGGCTCATCAAGTAGCCGAAGATCACTGGTAATCAGATTCCGACCGATCTCTTCCACATAACCGGGAGGGAAGAAGATACAGAAGGATTCAACTGGCGTAGATGAATCAATGTGAAGACCATATTCCTGGCCCTCATTCAGAAGCAGATAGTTCTCATTAGTGACTGCGAAGTGACCGCGTCCCGCTTCATAGAGCGTTTTTCCGTTACGGAATGTTTTCAGTGATAGCGAGCCGCTGCCTTTCCAATCGAATTGGGAACTCGATTCATGCAGAATGAAGGGTACAGGTCGAGGAAGAGGAATCTCCAACACTTGCAAGCACCTCCAAGATTAATTCTGGTTGTATAACTTCTTCACAGCTTCCAGCCCAGGCACGGCAAAGCAGGCGAGTGGAGAAGGCAGATCATTCAATGGGAACCAGCCGATCTCACCAATGGCTCCGCCTTCTTCCAGATTACGAGCATGGCCGCCAATCACCTTGGTGGAATAGAGCACGGATATCCAATGTTCCTTCTGTTGTGGCTGGATCGTCTCCGCTGTGCAGAGCAGACTGTCAATGGCAATATCCAGATCCACTTCTTCCTTGATTTCACGGATAACGGCGGTTTCCAGTGTTTCGTAGGGATCGACTATCCCTCCGGGAATACTCCAGGTATGCTGCTCGGGCTGACGATTCCGCCAGGCGAGAAGCACTTCGCCCCGTTCATTGAGGATGACCGCACCTACGCCGATGCGAGGTGAAATTTCAGATTCACCTTTTGGATCTGAACTTAATTCCGACAGGGACAGCGCAGCTTGTTCGTTCCCATTACGCTGTGAGAAACCACCCGCTACCCTTTCCCCAGATTCAGGAGTACGAGTAGATTGGAATGACAATGGAAGCCCAGACTGTGCCGACCATTCCTCGGCAAGGATACTCATCGAGATCAGGTCGTAATGCATGCCATCCCGCAAAACTGCTGAACGCTGGCGCCCCTCTTCCCGGAATCCAGCTTTTAGGTACGCACGTCTAGCCGCTTCATTGTATTCGATGACTTCCAGCGCAATCCGGTTCAGATTCAATTCGTGGAAGCCATACCGAAGAATCAGGGCGAGGGCATCGCTGCCATATCCTTTACCCCGATCATTTTCTTCACCGATGCCAATCGCCAGACGGGCGGAGCGATTGTTCCATTCAATCCGGTAGAGGGCTGTGAATCCAATAAATCGGTTACCCTCCAGTGTACGTAATGCAAATTCAAAGCCGTTGTCTCGACGGACAGAGGAGGAACCTGTCTCATCCGGCGTTAATGGAACAGCAATATCGGTATCCAGGTTGCGCAAATATTCGTAATCGTCCGTGAAGCGGGAGAGACGCATGCAATCTTCCGGGCATGGGGCCGCGAGTCTGACTTTGGAACCTTGAAAAGCATTTAAATGACGTGGAGCCATGTTGCACCTCTTTTGTTCGATATGAAATCAATCGTTTCCCCCCATTATACTACGAACAGGAGAGGATACCGAAAAATGGGACCAAACGAGCTACATTCACGTGAAAAACAACAAAAAAAAGCAGCCGTTTCGGGCTGCTTGTACATTCATTATTTCAGATCATTCAATAAATTCTTCATTTTTTTGTAGTGTCCACTGACCCGATCGACCATGTAGTTATACATGAGCTGATTCTCCGAAAGATTCGCCATTTCCTTGTCAATGTCAACGTTATTGTTGTTATTGTTCATGGCTGTTTCGTTGTTCTCGACAATTCGGTACTGTACGATGGAAGAATTGGGATCACTGATAGGAAAGTGTTTGTCATGAGTCCGCTTCATGGCGAGCTGATCTGTTTTGCCATTTTCAACGATACGTCTAAGCTCTTCCTGAAACTCTACCGTTTTCTTTTTGTAGTTGGGCGTGTCTGCATTGGCAATGTTATTGGTGATGGCATTGTGTTGTGCAGTCAGTGCTTGTAACAGTGATTCGTTACGTCTTGTCGTATTCGTTTCGATCACGGGCTCAGTCTCCTTCACTGTAGATTGATACAGTTACTTCTATAATAAGAAATAAAGTTGCACACTGTCAACATAACAAAGAAAAAGACAAGCACATGCCGGAGGTTCCCTGATAAGAAGAACCCTGCCTTCATGAAATCTTGTCTTAGACCTTGCCCTTATGGGATCAGCGTTGAACAACCTCTTTAAGAGGGACGATTAATATTTTTGCCGTAATAGATCTCGTCCATCTCCAGCTTCAGCCACTCCGTAATCTCCTGTTGTTCCTTCTTGCTGAGCTTATCTTTGGTGTACCCAAACAGATAATTGTCGAGATCAAATTCCCTCAGTTTACACTTGGTGTGAAAAATATTCTCCTGATAGACGTTCACGTCAATCATATCGAAGCTGCTCTTGATCTCGTCCGGAATATAATTCTGTATCGAGCCGATCTCATGGTCAATGAACAGCTTGCGTCCGCTCGTATCCCGCGTAAAACCACGCACCCGGTAATCCATCGTCATAATGTCCGTATCAAAGGAGTGGATCAGATAATTCAGCGCCTTAAGCGGTGAGATCTCACCGCAGGTGGAGACATCAATGTCCGCACGGAAAGTACTAATACCTTCACTAGGATGGAACTCAGGATAGGTGTGCACAGTGATATGGCTTTTATCCAGCTGCATAACGACGTTATCTGGCAGAGGGCCGGGAGATTCATCGAGTGATTCTTCAGGGATCTCTACGATTGGACCTTCGGAGACCAGCATCGTCACACTCGCACCTTGAGGCACGTAATCCTGCTGCGCAACATTCAGCACGTGGGCTCCGATGATATCGGAGACGTTGTTCAGAATTTTACTCAACCGGGCGGCGTTATACTGTTCATCAATATATTCAATGTAAGCTTCGCGTTCGTCTTTGGTTTTGGTATAACAAATATCGTACATATTAAAGCTCAATGACTTGGTCAGGTTGTTAAATCCATGCAGTTGAATGCGCTGCTCTGGCGTAATTGTCATGGTTGCAGTTCCCCTTATCCCATACGACATATCATCGCAGTTATAATACTACTTATACCCAACCTGCCTCGAAAAAAAACATATGTACGTCATTCGAAATACGATTCTCCTCTGATCACGGCTATGCATGAAAGGACTTCAGATAATCTACATTTTTTCAGAATGAAGAATCGTCAAAGTCTATAACATCGTTCATGCGCTCATCCTCAGCTACAGATTGAATATCCTCTGAAGTGACACTGATGATTGTATAGTCCTCGTTCTGCTGTTTCTTCACGGCTTTTTCCTTCACAAAACGGGGACTGCCTTCTCCAGCATCTTCGTCATAGACGAGCAGAAGACCGTCGCTTTTACGCAGCAACAGGTCATCCCGTGCAGTGAACTGCCACGGCCCGATATAAGGTTGATTGCTAATCGCACCGTAATAGTCCACACCCGAGAGGATGGAACGGTAATACTCCTGTTTGTCTTCTTTCCATTGTTCCTCCGGGTTCTGAAAGGCAGTGATGATCGACAGCTTTAGATGTGGATACGTCTTCTTCAGATCAATGACCACTTCGCAGGCCCACAGATCCACACCGTATTGTCCCGGCGTCAGCACCCATTCCAGACCATCTTCGACAAGAGGTGTGAGGCGGGAGGAGATGGCTTTTTTGATAAAAGGAATACCTTCATGCTTCTGTCCAAAAATCTGCAATTCATGTGCCCGGTAACCGGTGATCAACAGGTTTTTCAGTGTCCGTTCCTCCTTTCAGGCATGATCAATGGATCAGTGAATTTTCTATATATGCACACATTAGAGGTGCAGTTACTTCGCAGGTGGAGTTTCTGCACGGAACGGATACAGGAATGGCTTTGGAATATCCGTTTCGAATGACATTAACTTATCCGTTGTGGGATGGATAAACGAGAGTATACGTGCATGAAGTCCGAGACGGCCAAGGTCTCTTGTACGTGCACCGTATTTTCTGTCACCGGCAATCGGATGTCCGAGATCTTCCATATGCACACGAATCTGATTTTTACGCCCTGTCTCCAGACGCACTTCCAGCAGAGAGAACTCACGGTTCGACTTCAGACGTTTGTAATGTGTGATGGCATGTTGTCCATCATTCGGACGAGAGCTGGAGTACATTTTCAGCGTTTTGGTTTCCTTCAGCCAGGAAGAGATTGTGCCTTCTTCTTTGGCTACTGAACCTTCAACAAGCGCAACGTAGACGCGGTCCTGCACATTTTCCTTCCAGTTGTTTTGCAGCTTCTGCTGTACCTCTTCACTTTTGGCAAACATCATCACACCCGATGTATCCCGATCCAGACGATGGACAACAAAGATCCGGTTGAGCGGATTGGTGCGGCGTACATGCTCTGTCAGTTGGCGATAAGCCGTCAGGTCATCCGTCTTGTCAGCGGCAATGGACAATAGTCCGGCTTCCTTGCGGATCACAATGATATCATCGTCTTCATGCAAAATGTTAATACCCGTCAAGGATGGAGCAGCGACTGCACCTTCTTTTCGGATGTAGACAATCTGACCTGGCGTCAGCGCTTCATTAAACTTGGTTACGACCTTCTGATCCACGGATACCTGTCCACGACCCAGAATGGACTTCACTGCGTTCCGTCCTGATTTCAAATGCTGCAACAGGAAGTTCAACAGTTCATCCGGTTCGGTCACTTTATACTGGCGTGGTGGTTCCTGCTTGCGATAATAGGAATTGCCTGGTCGTTTGGATGCGCTGGCATTTTTGGGTTTGTTGCCTCCAGCTTTCTTGGGTGCACCCGATGATTTCGTGGCTAATGGCTTCTTATTCTCCTCCGTATTGCGTGATGCGGAAGCACCTGATGATTTTGCAGATGAGAAGTTAGACTTGCCGGACCGTACTGAAGATGAACCTGCATAAGATTTCCCCTTGGCCGAGGCCGATGTCTTGCTTGTTGGACGTTTGCGTTTATTCATGAATAGTAATCTCCTTCTGAACAGCCTGTACCGCTTGTGTGCATACGATCCGTTCATTTTCGTTATGCAGTTCAATATACCATTAACAGTCGACAAATAAAAATAGGTTCATGCAATCTGCATACATCCAATCATAAGAGTAGTGAGATTCATAGGATAGGGTATCCCATAGCATTGGAGGTGTTACTCATGGGCGTGTTTCTCGATATGAGAACTTCGATGAACTCGGCAACCGTAGGACAGCCCGGTTTGTCACTGTCAGAATCCCCGACCGCTTTTGGCACCATTGGTCTACAGACGCAGGGCGTGGTGAATCCCATTATTACGTTGAACGGGACAGTAGGTGTTACGGGAGAACTGGGAGATACCTTTGTTGTGGAGCTTGTGCGGGGTTTTTTATATGATCCTTTCTATATCATCTACCGTGCTGAAGGTACGATTGGACAGAACGGAGGTGCCGAATTTCATTCGTTCACAGCTCAGGATCTAGCTGCACCACCAGCATTGGAAAGTGTGTATACTTCGTTCATCTCGGGGGTGTCCACAGCAGTAAGAACCGGGCCGGAGATGTTATACGGTATTGCAGCCACCGGTTAGTAGTGAAAGGCGAAATATTACAAGCAAAGTGCTTCGTCATCACTTCCGTTGACGGCAGAGTTCGCTTCATACCCCAGAAACGCAAGACAATGCAGCGATAGGTCTCGACTAGCGCCAGCAAGAAACCCCCGGCTTAAGAAGTCGGGGGTTTTTGCCGTACAAGCATCTGCATGTTTCAATACAACTCACGAATCTAAAGTTTGGAACTGTCCATGATCAGTTGGCACGGCCTTTCAGAATGATGTTGTTGGCTTTGCCAAAATCGATGGCAACTTTACCTGCGAGTGCAGCTGTTCGCTCCGCAAGGATAACCGCATTGACGCCACAGGAGAAGAGCGCGACATCAAATATAGTTTGATTATTCTGAATCCAATGCAGCGTTTCATCCATTTGATCATAGCTGTCAAAGGGCAGGGCAGTCACAATGTTCAGATTATACGGCTCACGTTCGAGCATGACACGCAGTGCCTCAATCTCACGAGTAACAAGTAATACACGCTTGCCTGCAAGCATCTGCCAGAAACGCGGGTTCTGCGCCAGTTCCCGATTAACACAGGCGTGACAAGTCATCGGAGGAGAGATGCCAAAGTGTGCAAACACCATATCGGTCAGAGGTCTTTTGAGATAATCCGGCGCGTTAATGGTACTGTCACCGCGAGGAAGAACGCCGACGATATCCGCCCGTTGCAAGGAAGCAGCGACTTCATCCCGGAGCTGCGGGTTGGGAAGACGCAATCCCTTTTGTCCTAAATTGGCTTTCTTGGCCCAACGCTCCTGAAGGACCTGTTCCGTGGTCCACACGGTTTCTTGAGACATGACGATATTCTCGCCATCACCGACTCGCACAAGCGAGAGCGGACGCTGTTCACGAAGCGCCGCTTCAAGCTGCTCAAGCACACCTTCCAGTTCAAGATAGATCGAATCCATTCAGCGATTGCCCCCTTTGAAAATAGAACTGCTCTATTCTATGTTGCGACTGGAGCAACGATATGTACGTTCGACCCGCAGGGCTCCATCTTCAGGCGTATATGAATCTATTTATATGGAAAGTTAGTACATCTGTCGGTACCGCTTCTACTAACGTTTCATACGTTATAGAGTGCGGGATTCCAAAGGAGATGTTGCTTGGAAGTGATCAGATAGATAGAAGATGGTTTTCGTAGGAAGACGGCATCGAAACTATGAAAACAGTCTGCATCCGATAAACGGAACTTGCAGTGTCCATGAGGAGGAATGTTATGTCCAGGAAAGTTGTAATTGAGATTAACTTCAACAATTATGGGATGGACCCGCAGCGATTAACGCGGGAGTGGCTGGAGCGTCGGATGGGCATCTTCCGCACGTTCACATTGCATTGCCTGAAGGCACAGACGAATCAGGATTTTCTGACCGTGGTGAAGCTGTCCAAGGAATCGGGGGACTTGATGAAAGAGATTCTGGCAGGTCAAGAGCCGCTCCCTTCCAATATCCGTTTTGGAACAAATATTGAAAGTGTGCGTGCCATTTTGGCTTTTGCTGAAGGCGCAGAGGATATCTATATTGCCCGTCTGGATTCGGATGATCTGTACCATAGAACCTTTGTCCAACAACTCTACGATATTCAGTCACAGCCGCAGACGGTAGCACTGATTAATCAGAACGGTTATCTCTGGGATAGCGTGAACAACGAGATGGCACCAGCGTTTCATCGTTCTCCGCAATTCTATGTCTACCTGTATAAAACAGCGGAGTACGCATCCGGATACCGGGTCAAGCTTCCGGGCAGAGGTACACATGGCAATGTCATTGACTTGCCGCATGAACTGCTTGCTCCGCGCAATTATGTCAACATCGTACATTCGAACAATACTTCAGTGAAAAAAGTACCGCCCAAGGACCGATTAAGCCGGGATGAGATGGCACAGGTATTACGCGAATTCATGATCTGATCAGGGAGGGATTCATCCATGATTCAAGGACAAACGATTCTGATCACCGGAGGAACAGGCTCCTGGGGTCAAAAGCTGACCGAGGTGCTGCTGGAGCAGGACCCGACTGAGATTCGCCTTCTGTCACGCAATGAATACGCCCAGATTGCGATGCAGCGTGAGTTCAACCATGACCCGCGTCTGCGATTCATCATTGGAGATATCCGGGATTATCGGGCAGTGGAAGATGTATGCAGGGGCGTGGATGTGCTTTTCCATTTGGCTGCGCTGAAGCATGTTCCGGTCTGCGAGGACCAGCCGGATGAGGCGTTCAAGACCAATGTGATCGGGACGCAGAACATTATTCGGGCTGCGATCCGTATGCGGATTCCCAAAGTTATTGATGTGTCCACGGATAAGGCGGTAGATCCGATTAACGTATATGGCATGACAAAGGCTTTGGGTGAAAAAATGATGATCCGTGCCAATTGGCTGAGTGAAGGGACCCGGTTTGTCTGCATCCGCGGCGGTAATGTGCTTGGAACCAGCGGAAGTGTTGTGCCCTTGTTCCGTCGTCAGATCGATGAAGGCAAGAGCCTGACCATTACAGACAAAGGCATGACCCGCTTTTTCCTGACACGAACCGAAGCTATACATTTACTGCTTAAGGCCGCTGAGGCAGCCGTGGGCGGAGAGACGTTTGTGATGAAAATGAAAGCTTGCAAGATGACGGATCTGGCATCCGTCATGTTGGAACAGGCAGGTCGTCCATCCTTCGATTATAAGGTGACGGGAATTCGTCCGGGGGAGAAATTGCATGAAGTGCTGATCTCGCCCTTTGAAGCACCGCGCACTCGTCAATACGATGCACAGTATTATGTGATCCTGCCGGAACACCAGGACAAGGGACTGACGGAACAGTACAGCAGCCTGCCTCGTGTGAACTTCACAGAGTATCGTTCGGACAGTGCCATGATGAACAAACCAGCGATTGCCCGGTTTTTGCGTGCAGGCGGTTATATCGATTAGGGTGTGTCTCAAAACCGCTTCAACGGAGTTTTCAGACACGCCCAGCGTAGGGAGGCGGAGCATTTGGAGTTGGAAGGAATGGAAGAGAATCATCAGCATGAGCAGCATGAAGGAAATGAAGAGTTACTGCGACGTACCCTAATACAACCTATTCATGACCGCTCCTTGAAAGCTGTCGTCATCGGTCTAGGTTATGTAGGTTTACCCATGGCCATGGAGATGGCCCAGGCAGGTTATCAGGTCCACGGGATCGATATCGATACCTCCAAGGTAAACAAACTGCGTGCAGGGCACTCGTATGTCATTGGCATTGAGGATGATGTCCTGCAGTCTCTCATGAAGGCAGGTTTGTTCACGGCCAGTACTGATTATGCAGTGGTGGCAGAAGCGAATGTCATTGTAATCTGTGTGCCCACTCCGCTGACTGCCGAGCACCAACCGGACATCTCGTATATTGCGGCGGCGGTGGATGGCATGACTCCATACCTGCAGGAGGGAAGTCTTGTTATATTGGAAAGCACGACTTATCCGGGCACGACGGAAGAACGCGTGAAACAACCGATAGAAGCGGCAAGCGGCTGGCGGGCGGGAGAACAGTTCTACGTTTGCTATTCTCCCGAGCGGGTAGATCCGGGCAGTGTGCATTATGGGGTGAAAAATACGCCAAAGATCATTGGCGGATCTACTCCTGCCTGTCTGGATTATGGTAAACAGTTCTACGGCTCGTTCCTCAACGAAGTTGTTCCGGTCAGTTCAACGACGGTAGCGGAGACGGCGAAGCTGTTCGAAAATACGTTTCGCAGTGTCAACATTGCACTTGTAAATGAGCTGACTCCGGCCTGTGAACAGATGGGGGTAAACATCTGGGAGGTATTGGGTGCGGCGGCGACCAAGCCGTTTGGTTACATGCCATTCTATCCCGGTCCCGGCATCGGCGGACACTGTATCCCGATCGATCCGATCTATCTGTCCTGGGCTGCAAACCGTCAGGGATCGGAGCTGCAATTCATCCAGTTGGCGGATACAACCAATCGGCAAATGCCAGAGAGAGTGGTGAAGCGTGCCTCGGAGCTGCTGGAGCAGAATGGTGTAACTGTGCGAGGAGCACGTGTTGTACTGGCGGGTATGGCTTACAAAAAAGACATTGATGACCTGCGTGAATCGCCAGCATTGGATGTCTTCCGGCTGCTGAGCGCAGCGGGTGCAGATGTGGTTTTCACCGATCCAATGGTGCCTGTCTTCCGCAAGGATGATGGGACAGTGCTGCACGCTAGTCCGGCGGTGCCGGAATTGTGGGCATGGGCTGACTTGGTGATCATCACAACGGATCATTCGGGATTCAATTATCAGGAGATGGCAGATCATGCGAAGCTGATTTTCGATACACGTAACGCAACGGCCGACTGCCACGGGGGAAATATTGTGGTGCTGGGCCAGCCTATACGGCCTAAGGTGAAGGGAGTTCGCGAGCAACAGGAGAGTGTAGCACGGTTAGGACAAAAAGAAACGGCAGTCGAGGATACTGCAGCTCACCATGAAGTTGCCATCGGCCTCGACAAGGATCAGGGAGATGCCCATGGCAAATCATGATCGAGTGAGTGAACGCTATTACGGCGAGATTAATTCGGAAGATTCTCATGAAGCGACGAGAACGCGTATCCACTGGATGTGCCGTGAGGCCACAGGCAAACGCATTCTGGATGTCGGGTGCAGTCAGGGGATTACCTCAATTCTGCTGGCACGTGAAGGATTTCGTGTCACTGGCATTGATCTGGAGGAAGAGAGCATTAGGTATGCACAAGAAGAGCTTGCCAAAGAGTCTAGGCCAGTTCGGAACAATGCAGATTTTAGAATGCTGGATATTACGCAATGGAAAGTCAGAACGACTTTTGACACGGTACTGCTTGGAGAAGTGCTGGAACATTTTGCTCATCCAGAGACTTTACTGATCCAGATTCATCGGCTGTTGCAAGAAGAGGGGACGCTGGTTGTAACCGTACCATATGGATATCATCCGTTCTATGATCACAAGCAGACCTTCTATGCAGGAAATCTGGCGATGTGTCTAATGCCCTATTTCGAAGTCTTGAAACTGGAAGTTCATCATAAATATCTATGTTGCGTGGCCCGCAGACGGCGGAGAACACAGCTGCACATGTCGCCAACGTTAGATCAACTGATGAAGTGGATGGAGCTGGATCATGCACATTTTGCCGAGGTGGAACAACAGCATCTACGCGCAATGAAACAGCGCAAGAAGGCTCTGGACAGTGCAGTGGAGCAGGTGAAACGGCTTCGTCGTCAGGAGAGTGGGGAAGGGCAGCAGTGAAGGTAGGGACTGAGATAGAGACAGCGGCAAGGGTAAGAGGAGAGTTATAGCCACAAGAGCATCTTTTATTCCTCCCTGTTGTTTGACGACAGAGCTAGAGCTATTCTATATTCTAACGAATCTCACACGCCTTATTTTGACGAAATAGACGAGATGAGAAATGTAACGAATCTCAGCGGTGCTATTTCATCCGAAAGCTGCGATAAACGACGAGTGGGTGCCTAAAATGCGGAAATAGTGTGCGTCAGATTCGTTACATTATCCAAGTAGCTGAAATACACCATATAGCGTCACCTCAGTTCGTTAGCCAAGGCGAAGATGAAATAAATTCCGTGACCAATACCAAATACCAATACCAAATAAATTGGAATAAACATTCACACGAAACGGTGAAGGCAGAAAGAATTTCAAGAAGCGGAGCTAAAAGGGACAGGAAGGGGCTCAAAACGTGATCACCATCAGTCTGTGCATGATTGTGAAGAACGAGGAACGCACGCTGGCGCGTTGTCTGGATTCGGTTGCTGGCATCGCCGACGAGATCGTCATTGTGGATACCGGTTCATCGGATCGCACGATGGACATCGCTGCGCAGTATACCAACCAGGTCTACACGTATGAATGGAAGGAAGACTTCGCCACAGCGCGGAATGAGTCATTCGCCAAGGCCACGCAGGAGTACATCCTGTGGCTTGATGCGGATGATGTGCTGCTGCCCGCGGAACGGGCGAAGCTGGAGGTGTTGAAGCAGCAGCTTCCGTCCGGGGGGAAGACGGAAGCTGTGATCTTGAACTACACGCTGGCCGAGGGAGCGGAGGGGAGTCCACTTGTGACGGACCGACGCCTTCGCCTGGTCAAGCGGGATGCCGGGTGCCGCTGGCATGGCCGGCTGCACGAGCAGCTCAGCTTCCCGCAGGGCGAGGTCATTACGGCAGACATTGCCGTCACGCATCGCCGCGAAGCGGGACATCATTCGGCGCGAAACGTGCGCATTTTGCGCAAATGGATCGCCGAAGAGGGCGTAGCCCAAGGTCGCCTGCTGTTCTATTATGCAGGCGAATGTTATGACCGCCAGCGTTATGCGGCGGCGGCACGCGGGTACGCGAAGCTGCTGGAACAGCCAAGCGGTTACCGCGAGGACTGCCTAATTGCCTGCGCGCGGCTGGCGGAATGTTATGAACGACTGGGTGAGCCGGGCCGTAAGCTCGGCGCACTGCTGCAGTCTTTCCAGTATGATCTGCCGCATGCCGACTTCTGCTGCGCCATTGCGGCTTGTTTCCATGAACGGCATGAACCCGTCTCGGCGATCTACTGGTATATGCAGGCAGTCGATGTGAGCAGCCGCGACCCAGGTCTGCGCCCGGTGCCTATGGCTTGCCGCACCTGGCTGCCACATGCTCGTTTATCCCTTTGTTATGCCCATCTAGGCAACTGGGAGCAGGCATTGATGCATAACACCAGAGCCCGTGAGTACTTGCCAAACGATCCCGGATTGCTTGCCAATCGGCAGAAGCTCGAAGTTGTGGTACGCAAAGAGATGAAGGAGCGGGAAGAACGTGGTGAAGTGTCACCGCGTAAGTAGGGAGACGAACTGAGACAGATAATGAACAAGAGCAGCCCCGCTTAACCGAAAGAGTCGGTGAGTGGGGCTTGTTACGTTTCTCGTGCCGCGTGTATTTCTTGCCATGGTGTAATGAAGTAGCATTTGGTGAAATTTTCACAAGGCTTACACAGCGTAGAACTTTTGATGTACGTTGCAGTGAGTATTACGCGTCACAAGATGAGACCTTGAGTGCTCGGGGCCGTCATTTTAGCTGCTAAGTTGCTTTACTTTTCAGGTGCCCAGCATCGCACATACTGGTCTTTCATCCGTAAGCTTTTGCACGCCCAGCCCCATCCATCATATATTTCGTCATCGATATTGAGGGTAATGGTCTCATCCGTGTATTCATTCCAGTTTTCAATCCGGAGTGTGTTTTCATTTTCCCATTCAAGATGGTTATTTCCGTGGTGCTCGGCACGATAGATCGTTTGTACTGTGGCATCCTCAGGTACATTTGTCTTCTTCACATCGACCCAGATTGTAACGCCGCCTGCCGCACCACCATAGGGCACACCATAAATCTCGGCAGTATACTCACCATTCCTTGAAGGAATGGAATAACTCAATTCCCCCAGTTCGGAACGGTCAAATGTGGAGAAGTATGGGCGGAGCCAGAAATACAGGAATAAGGCAACGAACAGCACAAGAATCAATAATGTAAATATGGTGAAAAACGGGTGTGTACGTATCCAAGGTTTGCGAGAATCTGTATGGGATGAACTTGAATTAGCTTGAGTATTTTGATCCATAAGCATTGGACCTCCATTTGCAGCTTACAGTGAAATTTGCTTTGCAGGGATATAAATGTCCATTTCTCCGTAGTGGTCCTGAGCCAGACTGCCATCAATTCGTTCAAAGTAGTATGAGTCACTCTTCTCGTACCCTGAATGGCACTGCCAATATTCATCAATAAATGTCCAGACACTGTCCAGATGATCAATGTTGATCAGACTTGGATGGAAATCACAGACGAATTTGAATACGGCATACTGGTTGGCCGGGACCTCAATTCCGTCCAGTTCTTCAGGAATATGATCCAGACTGGTTACTTCTACAGACGGCTGATATGTACTGTAATCCTCGTTAATTTCATTGGTAAATCCGATATATACGTTGGGTTGCAGCACGTTAGGAATCGAATGAAAGTGTTTTTCAAAAAAGTCGTTGCCTGCTGAATTGGCTTCATAATGCTCTTCGTTATCTGCATACCGAATATGGGAACGCTGTCCGATGAGTTTCATGACCGGTTTTCGTACATACGTTGGTTTGAAAATATATCCATACGGAAGTATTGTGATCATGGATGAAGTCATACGAGCTGTGAATTCAAGGTCTCCAGCTCCCTGTTTGCGATATTGCAAGGGTGTGATCCCAAAGGTTTGTTTGAAAGCACGTATGTAGGATTGTTCATGTTCAAAAGCGTAATGTCCACTGATATCGATAATTTTCCAATTCAAATTCACCAATTGCTCCAGGCTGCGCGCCAATTTGCGTGAACGAATGTATTCTCCAGGCAATTGCCCACTCACATGTTTGAACATGCGATGCAGGTGGAACTTGGATATATGAGTCACGGATGCCAGATGATCCAGTGTTAATTTGTCTTGAATATGGTCTTCTATGTAGTCGAATAGCTTATCAAGTGTGTCTAGCAAATCATGTTGCATATCAATCTCCCTACTTCAAATAGTACTTACAGCAATAAATGTTCATTTTTTCCTTATCACCGATGATATCATAACCAAGTACATAATTTAATGACAAGATTGGAGAAACCATCCATGTTAGCTGACAAAAGAACGTATACAACGTTAGGCATGATAACTCGATTATGGACATTAACGGGCAAGTACCGTGTGTTCATCATTCTGTTACTATTCGCCGCATGTATGGTCTCCCTGATTGAGGTCGGTTATTTGGAATCGATCCGAAGACTAGTCAAAGGTGCTACCGAAGCACAGTTTTCGTTACTCTACTCAGGTTTGATCATAGGCGTTAGCATTGTAGTATTGCGATTGATTGTAACCGCATTCATGACGAGGGTCGAGACGTTATTCCAGCAAAAGACATTATTGTCTATGCAGTCTCTACTGTTCTCATCTCTAGGCAACACAGAGACACGCGATCTGGCACATTATCATACGGGTGACCTGACGTCTAGGGTCTGGACTTCAGCCAAGGAAGCACAGAAGGGGATCAACCAACATGGCATTGAACTCGTAAAAAATATCATTCAGCTGATTCTTGCCTTTGCTTACTTCAGTTGGGTGAACTTGCCGCTGTCGTTGGCTATCATTGCATTCACATTGATCTATCCTCTTGTAACGGTAGGACTTGGTAAACGTCTACAAAGACGACATGATCAGTTGAATGCCAGCGCAGCGTCAAGAGATGAGATACTGACTGAAATCATCCAAGCCCCAGTTGAGATCCGAAGTTACGGACTCGCGGGTTATGTACACCATCATTTTAAAGAGCGAATGGATCAGGTGTTCAAACATACGATGTCCGTATCTGTGTTACAACGACTTTCGGAAGCAGCCGGACGGGTCTCGACGTATGGTGGCATGATTCTGATTCTCTATCTAGGCGGCATGCAGGTCCTGAATGGACATATGGATGTAGGAGGACTGGCAGCTTTTCTGGTAGCAAGCAGTCAATTAACTCGTCCGATTGAATCGTTATCTGGGCTGTGGAATGATTTTATTGGTTCGGCTTCTCATGCGTCCAGAATCTTTGAGGTGTTGGATTTGGAGAAAAAGAACACGGTTGCTAATCCCAGTACAAATACATATGTACGGTCCGATACGCATTTAGGGCAGCTTGAAAACCAATCTAAACCGGCTGGCATCAACGTACAGCATGTGTCTTATAAGTATGCAGAGCAAGAAGAAGTGTTAACGGATATTACTTTTGAAGCCAAGAAAGGAAAGCTTACTGTAATCACAGGACCAAGCGGATGTGGGAAAACCACGTTATTGAAATTAATAGCCGGATTAGATACACCTGTTACTGGTTCGATTCAGGTCATGAATCAGAAGAATTCACTGAAGGATATGCACGAAGTTCAGACAGCACATGTCAATCAGGTGTATGTTCCACAACAAGCCTTTATTTTCACAGGCACAGTGGAAGAGAATATTGTTTTTGGACAAGAGGGGATATCTGCCGATCAGGTAGAGGTTGCGGCCCACATGACGCATGCACATGACGCGATTATGCGTCAATCACTTGGCTATGGGACAGAGCTTCAGCCGCAAGGCGGGACGATGTCAGGTGGTGAGCTTCAGCGTATCAGTCTAGCCAGAGCGCTGCTGAGGAATCCGGATATTCTATTGTTGGATGAACCGACGTCATCTCAAGACCCGTGGCATGAGCAACGATTGAATGATCTCCTTGCGAGAATTACTGCTGACAAAGGCACAACGGTTATTGCAGTTACTCATCGATTATCGCTGATAGAACGGGCGGACCAGGTCATCTATATTCAGAAGGGACGCGTCGAAGATACAGGGACTCATCGTGAATTGCTGGATCGTCCCAATGGATATCGGAGCTATATTGCGGAGCAGTATACGGAAGTGGAGGGGCAGCATGAGTAACAAAATTGAAGATGCAGCATATGCCGATGGTGTTGGAACGAAGAGCAGTCAAGAGAAAAGTGGAGCAAATGAGATAAATAAAAATAATGAAAATAGTGAAAATAGTGAAATAGAAGTTGATCATCAGATGAACGAAAGTCATGTTCCAGATGACCTAAAGCAAGCTGTATCACTGGCAACGGTATGGCCCGTTATTTTTCGATGGATGAAGCCTTATGGATTAGCTGTAGCGATCTTGCTCATTTTTATTGCAGCAGATGCAATCTTCGATTGGGGACTTGCCTTTGTACAGGGATTCTTCGTGGATGCCATTCATGATGGGGGACAGGAGCAGCTTAATGCTACGGCGTTGATCTTTATTGCCATTCTGGCAGGGTTTATCGTGTTGCTCGCGATGCATCGGTATGTGCTGGTATGGCTCAAGGAATCGATGCAACGGGATATGTCCATGGATCTGTTGAAACTGTTAAACCGGATGCCCTATTCCTGGGTGCGCAGACAGAAGTCCGGGGATGTGATGCTTCGCATCAAGGAAGACACCAAGCATGGTGCGGAAGTTGTGGAGGCTATTGCAGAGGGTGTTACGGTTGTATTCATCATTGCTCTATCGCTGGGATACTTGTACAGAGCAGATGCATGGGTTGCGGTTATTGCCTTGGTAAGTGCAGGGGCAATCTGGTTTACGGCGAGGTTGTATGATCAGCGGATTGTACATCTGTCCGATGAGGTCGAATCCAGGGAAGGCGAGTCCCAAGAACAGATCCAGCAGTATGTTGAAGGGATACCGGTGATTCAGATGTATGATGCTTCACCGTGGTTTCTCAATCGTTTTCGAACACAACAGCAATCACTGAATCGTGTTCAGGCCAAGTTGCAGATGACCCTGAGTATGTCGGATAACGTGGCGATGGCGGTGTTTGGTCTGGCTCAATTGGCAGCGTTGTTCCTTATTGCTCTGTCAGCGGCTAGGGGAACTCTGTCTCCGGGCATGGTTGTCGCAAGTAGTCTGTTGTTTGAATTGGTGGTGTGGCCGGTACTCGGCTTGTCCAGCCAGTGGAGTCAGATGCAAGCCAGCGTGGGTGCATTTGGACGTATCTCTGCATGGTTTAAGTTAGGGGATCACAAGAAGACAGACTCATCCAATACTAAGGACGTGAAGCTTGCACAGGGAATGTATGACCAAGATCAGGGGAGTACACCAAAAGGGGCACATGAAAAGAACGAAGTGGCTATGCTACGTCTACAACAGGTTACGGTAACCGACGAAGACAGTGGTCTAAAAATTCTGGATCAGATTACGCTTAATCTGGTTCCTGGTGAATTGGTTGCGGTAGTTGGCCCCAGCGGGGCAGGCAAATCTACATTATGCCAAGTGTGTGCAGGGCTGATCGAGCCAACAAACGGAAGCGCATTGCTGGGTGATCAACATGTTGCAGAGTATATAGAGATGGATAATGAGATGGATAAGCAGTCCAGACTGACTTATATGCCGCAGACCCCAACTTTTTTTACAGGAACGATCGAAGAAAATATTCGTCTGAGTTCAGACGTTACATTGGACAGAGTGAAGCTTGCGGCAGTGCAGGCAGGTTTGCATGAATACATTGAGGCACAGGAAGGACAATACGCAGCCATGTTGCAAGAGAAAGGCTCCAATATATCTGGAGGACAACAGCAGCGACTGTCGCTAGCCAGGCTCTTTATGAGGTCATCCGATCTGTACATTCTGGACGAACCAACGTCATCACTGGATATTCAGACAGAACAGAAGGTGATGAATCACTTGCTGAACTTTATGAAAGGCAGTATCGGGTTGCTTGTCACACATCGCATGGAGGTCGCTCGTCAGTGTTCTCGTATCCTTGTAATGGAGAAAGGCCGAATTGCCGAAGATGGGACGCATGAACAGTTGATGCAGAGGAAAGGATTGTATTATCGGATGAATGCAGAAGCAGCAGTTGTAGATGAGTGAGCTCGTACGAAATAATTAATGGACACGATTTGCTGAATTATATTTATTCTTATTTTGAATTATATTTATTCTTATTTAATGTACGAACCGTATGAGAGATCACATTTAAAAACGAGATTGGAGTTAGTTAGTTAATTCATACAGATATCGAAGTGTGCTCTGCAAAAATTCGCACCCGACATGGTATAATAGAAAGAAACGGAGTTGATGATCAGATGCCTGATTTACTCGATCCTCGGAACGATTTTGTTTTCAAGCGTATTTTTGGCAGTGAGGAAAATAAAGATGTCCTGCTGGTGTTCTTGAACCGAACGTTTGCAGAATCGGGGGAACAGCCGCTGACGGAGATTGTACTCCTTAATCCGTATACTGATAAAGATGCTCCGCTTGATAAACAGTCCATATTTGATATTTGGGCGAAAACAGCTGAAGGTAAATTGATTAATATAGAGATGCAGTTATTTAATAAATACGATATTGAAAAGCGGACCCTATACTATTGGAGCAAGCGTTATTCCAGTCAGTTGCAGGAAGGTCAAACGTACAAGGAACTGAAAAAGTGTGTGACCATTAATATTTTAAATTACTCGTTTATCGCGAACGAGCGTTATCATAATGTGTTTCATCTGAGGGAAGACCACACCGGACTTGAGCTGAGTGATGATCTTGAAGTGCATTTCATGGAGCTGTCCAAGCTGGACGATCGATCCGTTCCGATGGAAGGTGGGTTGATCAACTGGCTTTTGTTTCTGAAAGGTGCGGATAAATCCAATTGGGAGGTGTTGCAAATGAATGAACCTACTTTGAAGAAAGCAATGGATACGCTGGAGTTCTTGAGTCAGGATCGGGAGGCGCGTCGTTTGTATGAAGAACGGCAGAAGTATTTGCATGATGAAGCTTCCATGATTGAGTGGGCTACGGAAAAGGGGATAGCTCAAGGATTAGAAAAGGGATTAGAAAAGGGATTAGTAGAAGGGGAAAAAAGGAAGGCGATTGAAATTGCAAAAAACATGCTCTCATTTGGGATTGAAGTTTCAGTTATTGCCAAAACAAGTGGTCTAATTGAGTCTGAAGTTGAGGCGCTAAAAGATTAGCAAACGCACTTTAAACAAACAATCGTCTTGTCCCCAAAAAGGCATGCGATTGTTTTTTGATTTTACTAGAATGTTCAATCACATCTTAATTTCCTTGTAATCTTTCCTATGACTCAGGTTATACCACTATTACACATTTGCAAAAGATTGTTTTACAGTAAAACGCGGTTGCTCATTCGGGGCTGGGCCGTTAAACTAAAGGGAGCGGCGTTTGCTTGACGGACAAGTCATGAGAACGCCATTTTGTTGTCAAGGATACGGCATATGAGCCGCTTTCGGATGTCAGAATCGGATCGGACCAAGCTGGTGGAAGAACACCGGTGATAAGTAAGGAGTCTTTACATGAGTGTGCAAACACCAACTATTGAAGAAGCGCAGGGTCTCCTGCAAAAATATTATGGCTACCCCGACTTTCGTGAGGGACAGAAAAAGATTGTAGCCAGCCTGCTCGAACGTGAAGATACGCTCGGAATTATGCCAACCGGGGGCGGTAAGTCGATCTGTTATCAGATCCCCGCCCTGTTATATTCGGGTCTGACGCTTGTTGTCTCCCCGTTGATCTCATTGATGAAGGACCAGGTCGATGCGTTGACGACCGCCGGAATTGCTGCCGCGTATATTAACAGTACACTTAGCGGCAAAGAAGTGAATGATCGCATCCGCGCGGCGCAGCGCGGTGAGCTGAAGTTGCTCTATGTCGCACCTGAGCGACTGGAGCTGGATTGGTTCCGCGAGGAGATGGGCTATTTGCCGATCTCGTGCGTTGCTGTGGATGAGGCTCACTGTGTGTCACAGTGGGGACATGATTTTCGGACAAGCTACCTGGCGGTAGCGCCGTTTGTGGACAGTTTGCCGGAGCGGCCGGTGGTTGCGGCCTTTACGGCTACAGCCACGCCCGAGGTCATGGGCGATATTCTGCGGCTGCTGCGTTTGCAGGACCCGCAGACGTATGTGACCGGACTTGGGCGTGATAAT
The DNA here is from genome assembly GCF_038002525.1 of Paenibacillus sp. FSL K6-4396. Taxonomy (NCBI): domain Bacteria; kingdom Bacillati; phylum Bacillota; class Bacilli; order Caryophanales; family Paenibacillaceae; genus Paenibacillus; species Paenibacillus sp. FSL K6-4396. Next base: position 1,698,109 of record NZ_JBBOCR010000001.1, read on the forward strand.
CTGGCGTTTAGCGTGCTGCGCGGCGAGAGCAAAAAGGATTTTGTTCTGAATTATGCGCGCGAGCATGCCAGCGAGCCTGGGATTGTATATGCCGCGACCCGTAAGGACGTGGACGATCTGCATCAGCGTTTGTTGCAGGCGGGATTGCCCGCAGGACGCTACCATGCCGGGATGACGGACGATGAACGGTCCCAGAGCCAGGAAGCTTTTTTGTACGATGATATCCGAGTGATGGTGGCGACCAATGCGTTCGGAATGGGGATTGATAAATCGAACGTGCGATACGTTATTCATAACAGCATGCCGAAGAACATGGAGGCATACGTGCAGGAAGCTGGACGTGCGGGTCGGGACGGTGAGCCAAGCCAGTGTATTCTGTTATTCGGGGCACAGGACATTATCACCCAGAAGTTCCTGATTGAGCAGAATCCGATGGACGGCGACCGCAAACAGAACGATTACCGGAAGCTGCAACAGATGGTGGATTACTGTTACACGACGCGCTGTCTGCGAAGTGCACAGCTGGACTATTTCGGTGAGGTGCATGACGATACACCTTGCGGTATTTGCAGTTCCTGTACGGACGACCGCGAGCTGGTAGACATGACGATTGATGCACAGAAAATATTCAGTTGCATTCACCGCATGCGTGAACGGTATGGTGTATCGCTGGTCGCTTCGGTGCTCAAAGGCTCCCGTGCCAAAAAGGTACTTGATTACGGCTTCAACTCTCTGCCAACGTACGGCGTGATGGGCAATCGGACAGAACGTGAAATATCGGAGATCATCAACGTGATGGTATCGGAAGGATATCTGATGCTGTCCGAGGGGCAGTATCCGGTTGTACGTTTGCAGCCACTAGCGGTGGAAGTGCTCAAAGGTCAGCGTGAAGTAATGCAGCGTGTGGTCCGCAAGACAGCGGCAACGGCTTCGGGTACAAACTATGGCGGACGTCGTGGTCGCGATGCGATGCCATCTGCGGTTAATGAGACGGTATTTGAGCAGTTGCGTCTGATCCGGAGAGATCTGGCGGCGAAAGAGCATGTACCATCGTACATTATCTTCAATGATGCGACCCTGCGTGAGATGAGTGTGGTATGTCCACAGACAGAACGTGACATGCTGGATATCAAAGGGGTCGGTGAGGTCAAGTATCGCAAGTACGGACTGCCGTTCCTGGAGTTTTTCCAGAAGCAATCGGGCGAAGAAGTCGATACAGATGATGATGCGTTTTACGAGTATGAGTAAGTGTGAAATGAGTATGAATTGTTAATTTTTACTTTCGAATCTTTGAAGTTGGTTGTTTTGTCTCTGTAGAGTGGACAAAGGGTGGCGAATTGTCTTTCAAAGGCTGGACATTGGCGTTAGGAATGGCTGACCTTATCGTATACAACATGTAGTTTTATTATTTGTTTTCATACTGTATGTTGTGGTTTTGGTTTGGAGAGGTGTATATGTCTTTTTGAAAAGAGTGTCCACTCTTTGAAAGACAAAAGTAGGATATGTCCATGAGACGTGGAATGGCTAGTTCAAAAGAGGTTTAGATGAACAGCATCCGGGGTAGGATGGCTGTGGAGCTTTACTTTTCCCAAAAAATATATGGTCTGGGTGTCCAGGCAAAGGTTGTGAACCATGAAGGTTATTCTTTCTACATTAAATGCAAAGTACATCCATACCTCCTTGGCCTTGCGGTGTCTGAAGGCGTACAGTGAGAAGGATTTTGATATTGACCTGGCGGAGTATACGATCAAAGATCCAGTCATGAATATTGTGTCTGATCTGTACCAGCGCGGGGCGGACGTGATTGGTTTCTCATGTTACATCTGGAACATCGAAGAGACGATTAAGGTCATTGATAATCTAAAGAAGGTTATGCCTGACGTGAAAATTTTGCTGGGCGGGCCGGAAGTGTCCTACGACACGGAATATTGGATGAACCGGATTCCCAATGTCGATTTCATCGTGATGGGTGAAGGGGAAGAGACGCTGCACCAACTGTTGATGGAGCTGGAAGGAAGCAAAAAGTTCCACTTTGTCTATGGACTGGCGTATCGCAAAGGGGAAGAGGTCATTCTCATGCCAGGACGGCCAAAGGCGGATTTGAACGATCTGCCGTCACCGCACCGATTTGAAGAGGATATTCCCGACCTCGGGAAGCGTGTGGTTTATTTTGAGACCAGCCGGGGCTGTCCATTCAGTTGTCAGTTCTGTCTGTCCAGTATTGAGGTAGGCGTGCGGTATTACGATATTGAGCGGACGAAGTCTGACATTTTGTACCTGATCGAGAAGGGTGCGAAGCTGATCAAGTTTGTGGACCGGACGTTTAACATCAAGCGAGATTATGCGCTCGAAATGTTCAAATTCCTGATTGAGAATCATCAGGGGACGGTGTTCCAGTTTGAAATTACGGCGGACATTATGCGTCCCGAGGTACTGGATTATCTGGCAGAGAATGCGCCGCCAGGCACATTCCGGTTCGAGATCGGGGTTCAATCCACGAATGATCCGACAAATGAACTGGTGAAACGTCGCCAGAACTTTACGAAGCTAAGCCGCACGGTAAACAAAGTTAAAGCCAGCGGCAAAATCGACCAGCATCTGGATCTCATCGCCGGACTGCCGGAGGAAGATTACAATACGTTCCGCAAAACGTTTAACGATGTGTTTGCCTTGGGGCCGGAAGAGCTTCAGCTCGGATTCCTTAAAATGTTGCGTGGTACGGGTCTGCGTCTGGATGCGGAAAAATACAACTATACGTATATGGATCACGCGCCGTATGAGATTTTGGGTAGTGACGTGCTGCCGTTCAGCGACATTGTGCGCTTGAAGCGGCTGGAAGATGTGCTGGAGAAATACTGGAACGCACACCGGATGGATCATACGCTGAAATATCTGATGGAGCAGGAGTTCAACTCGCCGTTTGATTTCTTCCAGGCGTTCGGGGATTACTGGGAGGGTCAGGGTTGGCAGAAGATCGGTCACCAACTGGAGGATTTGTTTACTCGTCTGCACAGCTTCCTGGAGTCGCGGAATACGCCGCATATGGAGATTGTGCTTGGCCTGATGAAGCTGGACTATTTCCTCGGCCACAAGTACAAACCACGCAAAATCTGGTGGGCAGATCCGCTCCAGAAAGATCAGTGGGCGGGTTATATGAAAACGTTGGCTGAACGTCCGGAAGACGTTCGTCTGCCACGTGTTGCCGGTGCCGCTGGCACGGCATGGCTGGAAAGCAGCGGCACGGGTCCGAGTGCCGCTGTGGGAAGTTCGGCTGCTGCCGGGGGTGAAGCGTCGCTCACTTCGGGCGACGCAACAGGGTCCGCCGCGGATGGAGCGGCGGACGGGGAAGACGGCAACGCTTCGCGTGCGTTGCCGATGACCTCGGCCATGACCGCACAGACGGTCATGGGTGCCCGTGCTTTCGCCGACCTTGGTCTCGGCGAAAAGGAACTGCAGAAGCACACCGTATTGGATGTGCTTCCGTTCCGGCTTGAGCGTGTGCTAGCTGGCGCCAGCCCGCTTGCCGCGAAAGGCCGGACGCTGCTGGTCGTAGTGTACCAGCAGCATGAAGGGCAGCAGGCGCAGTATTACACGCTGCCGCTGGGAGAAGAAGCCGCTGCCATGTAGGTGCGGCGGCCTTCCACAAGCTGCATGGCCAACTGGCATGATGCAGAAGGGAGAGGTGCCACGGCTTTGGGGTCGTGGCACTTTATTGGCAGGCATCACGGGTGATGCCTGCATTGATGAGCACCGCGTCAATGAACGTGGTGCATCCTCATAAGGTGCTTGCACCCATCGGGCGCAGCACCTCACCCTTACGCGGCTTGCCGTTGCATAAGCCGCGCTCCCGCTTTACCTTTTCAACATCATATTTCCGAAACCATCGGAAGGTCATCTGATTCCCAAACGGGATGAAGAATGATCTTCTTTTTTTGTTTGCCAGTTACATAGAATCACATGTCGAATTCAGTCAAAGGAGTGTTTCGTATGAATGATAAGACCAGAACCGAAGAGACAATCACTGTACCTAAAGGTTCAGCTGACTCACTACATGTCCATATTCCCTATAACGCTGTACATATTCAACACATTCGTCAGATATCGGGTAGACGAATTTAGAGATCCATTCAGCGAAGCTAAACCTAGAATTCCACGATAACCTTCTGTATTGACGCCTGTACAATCATCAAGCCTCTAGGAGGCACTCGACCTTCTTCAAGGAACACCACAATCCCACCCAGTAACTTTGCGAATTACTTCTTGTGTAATATACTTAGTATATTAATATTATGATGTCAGGGTGGTTTTGTGGAATTGCATTTATACGAGCAGATATATAGCTATATTGTACAAGAGATTAAAGAAGGTCGTTTAAAAGAAGGTGACCGGGTCTCTTCTGAAAAAGAGTTGGCTGAACAATTTGGCGTCAGTCGTATTACATCTAAAAAGGCTCTGGAGAAATTAGCAGATTCTGGGGTTATTAAACGAATACAAGGAAAAGGTTCATATGTAGCCGATGGTATCATTGGAGGACAAGAACCGAAGCATTATTCAGAAGTAAGAACAACTTTGGTTCCTGAGGACGATAAGCGGGTGATCGGGTTTATTATACCGAATTTTTCTGACGAGTTTGGCCTGGAACTTCTTAGATCGATGGAAAAGCGGAGTGCTGAGCATAATTATCAACTCATTATCAAGCGAACTTGCGGGGATCGGGATGAGGAAAAACGTGCGATCGACTTATTTATTGGTTTAGGCATCAAAGGATTAATCGTGACCCCCATTCATGGTCAACACTATAATTCTGAACTGCTTCGACTTGTATTAGATCGGTTTCCAATTGTTTTGGCCGATAGATATCTAAAAGGAATTCCGGTTTGTTCGGTATATACAGACAATAAGAAAGCAGCCATGGATCTTACGCGTCATCTGATTAGCAAAGGTCATAAAAAAATCGCCTTTTTATCTCCGCCGGAAGAGAACACTTCAACATTGGAGGAAAGGCTGCTCGGATATACGTTTGCCTTCACCCAGGAAGGAATGAATTTGAACAAAAACTATGTATTGACGAACTTGAAGGGCGCCCTTCCCAAGAACATAAATGGAACAGCGATTGAAAGTGATAAAGAAACAGTAAAGCATTTTTTGAAACAACACCCTGATGTAAAGGCGTTTGTCGCATCGGAATTTCTAATAGCTACCATGCTGGCTCAAGTCATCCACTCGATGGGGAAATCTCTGGAGGAATACGAGATCGTTTGTTTCGACTCCCTGAACGATCACCTGGGTCAACCCATCTTCACTCATATTAAGCAGGACGAGAAGCAGATGGGTGAATTGGCAGTGGATATGTTAATCTCTCAACTGCATGGAACAGCAGTTCCCGAGCTTAACATTATTAAACATCGTATGGTCGTGAAAAATAACGGGTAGGGTCTATACAAGTGCTGCTCAATAGAAGCAAGGATATTGTTCAAAGTGTGTCGAGAAGTCCTGAGGGGCTTTTCGGCACTTTTTTTGATATCAGACATATAAACTTCGAAGCAGGGACCTTCCTGACCTGATATCGCAAGAAGACCCTCGTTTAGACGCGGTCTGTCTTCTATGAAGTGTGTGGATAGGCGTTTTTCTTATGGTTAAGCATGTTTCATATCAGGGAATTGGTTAGGGGACCGGAGGTTAACCAACCTTGAAACGTCGGTTTCTATATCTAAATTATAGCCATAGATCATGAATAGTGATGTCGTAATATTGCAATTGACATGTTTTATAATGTCATATTAATATACTTAGTATAACTGGTGGGTTCTTATAACAAATTCACGGTGTTCATCATTTTCTGATTTTAATAGTTCATATCACCAAAGTTGTTAGCGCTTACATAAGTTGTGGATAATCAGAAAATGAAGTGGACCCTATAGGAATCCAAGTTAAACGAATTCATTTAACTTAAGGGGGACTTTGAATGAGGAGATCCAAAAGATTCGCATTTCCAATTCTTGTTTGCTTTCTGGTTATGGTACTACTTGTAACGGCTTGTTCAACGAATGGAGGCTCTAGCGATCAGGCCGGAGAGGGGATTACAACGGTTACGATGTGGCATGGTCTTACCTCAATTGATTTAGATAATATGAATAAAGTCGTGAAGGCATTTGAAGAGAAAAACCCTACGATCAAAATGAACTTGGTTTATACAGAATCCAACGAGGGATCCGATCAGAAGCTGTTGACTGCAGTCGCAGGCGGCAATCCTCCTGACGTTGCACTTTTCGATCGGTTTAAGGTCGGTACTTGGGCTGCGCAAGGTTCTCTGACTGACTTATCCTCGATGGCAGCAGAATCCGGAATACGTAAGGAAATGTATTATCCATTTGCATGGGAGGAGTCCAGTTATCAAGGAAAGTTTTATGCAATGCCGATGGATACAGACTCTCGCCTGCTATTTTACAATAAGGATCATTTCAAAGAAGTGGGGTTGGATCCCAACAAACCACCACAAACGATCGCCGAGCTTGAAGCGGCCGCCGATAAGTTAACCATCAAGGAAGGTAAACGTTTCAAACGGATTGGGTTCATCCCATGGTATTCGCAAGGCTGGCTGTATACTTGGGGATGGGCATTTGGAGGAGAATTCCAGGATGCTGCCACCGGCAAAATTACGGCAAATGATCCTAAAGTCGTGGAAGCGCTACAATGGATGACCGACTTCGGCAAAAAATACAATGTCGAGGATATTGCGGGATTCACAAGCGCAGCAGGCACGGAGGAAATGGATCCGTTCATTTCTGGTCAAGTCAGCATGAAGATAAGTGGAAACTTTACGGTGAAGGGTATCGAAAAATTTAAGCCGGATTTAAATTACGGTGTTGCACCCATACCGACCCCAACAGGTACTAATTTTACGACATGGTCGGGAGGCGGGTCCGCTATTATCCCTAAAGGCGCCAAGAACGTCGCTGCTGCTTGGAAATTCCTCGAATTCTTAGGGAAAGAAGAAGGGCAAACGTTATTAAACGCTGACTCTCAAATTTCCGTTATTGATTCGGTTAACGACAAATACGGTTACAAAGACGATCCGATTATGAAGGAATTTATTAATATTTTGCCCAATTCACACAACCGCCCAGTTATTCCTGAAGGACAACTGCTGTGGAATGAGTTAGCTTCCGCTACGGAAAAGGCAACCCGCGGTAACGGTACTCCGAAAGAGAACCTGGATAGAGTAACAGAGACTGTTAATAAGGCTTTAGAAAAATACGACAAATAGAGTGCTCGGTAGGCAGGGAGCGAACTCTCTCTCCTTGCCTATTCATGAATGACACTTGGAAGGAGAATGTACATGGTGAAACTGGCCGATCCAGTTCAAGTAAAAGCAATTCCATCGGCAAGTAAACGAGCACTCCACAGAACTAACGCGATTGGGTGGCTGTTTGCTTCACCTTGGGCTATAGGGCTGCTATGCTTTTATGCAATTCCGATGCTAATGTCCATCTACTTCAGCTTCACTACTTACAGCATTCTGCAGCCTGGTGAATTTATCGGAATGAATAATTATAAAGAGCTTTTTCATGATCCTCTATTTTGGAAATCCATATACAACACGATTTATTTTACGGTATTTTTTGTTCCATTAAGTATATTTTTCGGTGTGGCACTCGCTATGATGTTGAATATGAAGGTCAAGGGTATGGCTGTATTCAGAACAATCTTTTTCTTACCTACTCTAGTGCCACAAGTGGCTCTGGCTGTTCTGTGGATGTGGCTGTTACATCCAAACTTCGGATTGGTGAACGGGATGTTAGCGAATATCGGTATCGATGGGCCCGCTTGGCTTGGTGGTGAGTCATGGTCCAAGCCCTCTCTCATTCTGATGTCGCTTTGGGGTATTGGGCAAGCTGTCGTTATCTACCTTGCTGGATTAGGAGACATCCCTGAGGAGTACTATGAAGCGGCGCAAATCGATGGAGCTAACTGGTTTCAGAAAACGAGAAAGGTAACCCTGCCTTTGCTCACTCCCGTTATTTTCTACAACCTTGTCATGGGAATGATTGGTGCATTCCAACAGTTTACTCTTCCCTATACATTGACCAAAGGGCAAGGAACTCCTGCAAATTCCATGACTTTCTACGTCATGTATTTATATGAGAACGGCTTTAGGTATTTCAAAATGGGTTATGCTTCCGCAATGGCCTGGATCTTATTTATTATCGTTATGGCATTAACCGGAATTATTTTTATTACGTCTAAACGCTGGGTTCATTATCAGGGGAAATAAGGAGGAGGAAGTAAGGGATGAATCCTACCGCTATCAAAAGAATCAATCGTGCCTTAGCCTATGTATGTCTAATTGTTGCTTCTGCATTTTTCATGATTCCGTTCATTTGGCTGCTTTCGACTTCTCTTAAACCACTCACACAAATCTTTACATTCCCACCAGAGTGGATTCCGCGTCCAATTCTGTGGAGTAATTATTCCCGTGCTGTTGAATATATCCCTTTCTGGACATATCTGAAAAACACGGCGATTATAACTATCGTTAGTACGCTTGGTGTGATCATATCCTGTCCCTTGGTTGCATATAGTTTTGCCAAGTTAGAGTACCGTGGGAGAGGTTTACTTTTCTTTGTTACCCTTGCTGTTATGATGATTCCCGGACAGGTGACCATGATTCCTCTATTCCTTTTGTTTACTAAATTAGGTTGGGTAGGAACACCTCTTCCACTGATTGTACCCCAATTTTTTGGAGTGCCCATTTACATTTTTCTGTTGCGGCAATTTTTTATGGGACTGCCTGATGCCCTGCGCGAAGCGGCCCGCTTGGACGGCGCTAGTGAGTTCCGCATATATTTACAGATCATGTTTCCACTAGCCAAATCCGCCGTATTAGCCGTGGCATTGTTTCAATTTATGGGGAGCTGGACTGATTTCATGGGCCCCTTGCTCTATTTAACCAATGAACCATCTTACACGGTTTCGCTCGGATTGCAGCAATTTCAGAGTCAAAAGGGATCCGAATGGGGTCTATTAATGGCGGTATCCACCTTGATGACATTACCTATTATTGTTTTGTTCTTTTTTCTTCAAAAGACGTTTATTAGCGGCATTACATTTAGCGGTATAAAAGGTTGAACATCATTTGTATCAGCTCCAGCGATACTGAATTTGATTAAACGCAAGGGTGGAAAAAAGTTAATATGCAAATAGGCAGAGATGTGTAAAGCAGAAGCTGCCTTTTTGCGTATCAATGCATTTTGCATAATAATGAGGCTCGCGGGCAGATGGAACGATAGTTTGTGGATTTGATACAAATGTAAACTTAATTACGAAAAATAGGATTTTAATAATGTGACTCCAACTCAAGGAAAATTCCAATCTGACACTTGTGCATTACTAAGTATTATTTAATGAAGCCTGTGATTCCGTTGTATAACATAATATTCAATCAGCGACCTTGGGGGATGCACCTATGGGATGTAGCAGCGTAACACAAGCTGCATGGCCGATTGGCTTATGCAGCAGGAGGAAGCGCCACGACGATGAAGTCGCGGCGCTTTTTTGCGTGCATCACGGCGTAGCTATCGTGATGCACCAAGTGTTGCCATCATGAAAGTGTGCTCGTGATGGCAGCATGAGCACCGCAATAATGCACGCGGTGCAACCCCATGAAGTACTGCCCCATTGGGAGCAGCAACTCATCCTGACGCGGCTTGCCATTGCATAAGCCGCGCTCCGTTTCACCTTTTACAACACTAAAAGCATCATTTAAATCGAAGAAAACAACATGATATAATCAAAGCAAAACGGATCAAGGCAGGAGAGTTAGAGAGCATGGATGATTTTACGAAGAAACGCATTCAAAAGATTATGGACCATTACACCGAGAAGGCTGTACCCGAGCATGTGTAAAGTCAGATAAAGATTAGTTATAAAATCAGAGGACAACATGTGACGTTGATTGAAGAAAGACAAACCTTTCAAAGTGATCAATGGGCACAGATGCCGGTAGCACAGTTCAGTTTGGATGAGAAGGCATGGAAAGTGTATTGGCAGGACAGTAAAGGCAAGTGGCATTACATCGATGATATCGATCCGAACGGAGATTTTGAAAAACAGCTCAAGATCGTGGACGAGGGTCATAACGGAATGTTCTGGGGTTAATTTTTCGTATATCAAATCGGGAACTATTGAAGAGACGGAGGCCACAGAATGGATCTGAAGACGTACCTGGCAGAGAATTTTCCAAACCTGACCTTAGAACCGCCCCTTTTTTATAATTGGGATGTTGCAATACGATTCGAGCTTGGCAATCCTCTGATGTTTGGAATGAATACGGAGCATTACATGGAACAAGTTTATCATCGATCAATTGAATTATTTAAGGCTCTTCATGATCAAGAAGATGAAGTCCTATTAATAACTCAAGCTTATTTTGCAGATAAGCCTAAACACAAAGTGAAGAAATTGAACCTGTACAGGAAATATATCAAGAAGAAAGGGCCGATTAGAGCCTTGAGCCTTGAGATAATTCCAGGTTTGGATTGTGAATCGGATGACATCTCAGACCCAAGAAACAACATGTATAGGTACTGGACTAAATGTAGAGTTGAGGACTTGAAATATAATCAGTTAATCAAAGCTATATGTAATCATGATGTTGGAATTAAGCCAAAGATTTATCATAGGGTGTATTTCATTAATATAAGTAAGAAAACGATATTTCATATCTATGATGATAGAGGTTGCGATGTTATTTCAGCATCAAGGGAAGCGCTAGTGGATATCTATTCAGAATATAACGATTGGATTTTAGATTATGATCGAGACAGAATTAACAATGTATTTCTAGGATAATGCGGGAAAACCTGAAATTCAATCGATTATAATCCCTAATGGAATGGATGATCGATGATCCAAGACAGTATTCGGATGTTGATCGTGCAGGGGGGAATGTAGCTATATGGTACCTAAAAGTAGGCTATCTATTAAAGAAACCGGAGATGCCCGAAGCAAATATTGCAATTCAGACCCAAATGGTCAATGGTGGTGCGATCAGTTTACACGGAAAATCAAATCAAGATTGGATATGAAGTGAAAGGATTCAGTTTGGAGGAATATAATATTGCTTGTGAGCTTTATCATGACGGACATTTGATTTCAACTTCTGGCTCAACAGGTGGAGGTTTAATAGAACTGAATGAAAAGCATCATTACTTCATTGGTCATGAGGATGTAACTGAAATGAATCTTCCTGAATCTATACATCTAAATGTGGAGATTAAAGTGATACCCAATGATTTTAGACAAAAATCGATAACTTCATCATTTGCCGTAAGTCTTGATAAAGAAGTGCAATAGATTGAAGGGAGCAGCTATGTCCGCAAAGGGATGATCGTTGCATCATGAAAACCTTAATCCGGATTATACTTCTCCATGACAGAGTTACGAAATGTTTCGTATTCGGATAACTCTTCTACAGTGGAGGATTGAGGTACACTATATTGAGTTATCCCTTCAAGGCTGAATTTGCCCAAGTTATCATTGATTAATCCATAATCACCAAAGGTGTTTTTCATCAAGAAAAGCACACTTTTATCACCCTTCTGCAGCTCTACATAGTCATCAACTGTATATTTAACGTCTCCTTCGAGGCTAACGGGTTCAATGATTGTTAATTCGTTCTGATCTGAAGGGAAATCGTCGGGTTTCTTCAATATCTTTTCAATCTTGATGTTTGTGTTGGTGTGAAAGGATTGCATGGTCCCATCATCAAATGCAGTAATAATATGCTCTCGATCTCTGAAATCTCCTGTTGCATAACCAATGACGATCAGTTCAGCGGACGCATCCAGCTCATCTATTTCACGAAATGTTAAAGAGTTAGCTGAAAGGTTGACGACTTTATGAATAGGCACGTCCGATTTCGATTGACCATTTACGTAAGCGATTGCACCAGCAGAGATAGCCAATACGAATAAAGAGACTAGAACAACCTTCTTTTTGAAAAAAGACATGATCTCATCCTCTCTGTTAGATTTAACTTCTTTTAAAAGCACCTTGCTTCATTTCTACTATACACATATCTGAAAATTATTGTAAATTGAATGTCTAGCAGAATATCAATTCTGAATTCAGAATCTAAAATAAGCGTGACCATAAATTTTGATAGAAGAAATTCAAGGAGGGTCCTATGAAGACCATCGTTTATATGGTAAGGCATGCGGAGTCACCGTATACGGAAGGAACGGAAAGAACGAGGGGGCTTACTTTGGAGGGCAAGATGAATGCAGAACGAATAACGGAAATATTAACGAATGAAGGAATACATTCCATCATCTCAAGTCCTTATGCCAGGGCTATTCTGACCTTAGAGGGTGTGGCAGCAGCGTTAGAATTAGATATTCAGATCATGGAGGATCTCCGAGAAAGACATTTTTCAGATGATATGATTGCGGATGAAGAGTTCGAGCCTGCTTCGAAGAAGATGTTTGATGACCCGGATTATGCATTGCCAGGAGGCGAGTCGAACACGGTTTGCCAGAATAGAGCAGTGGGCGTGTTGAAACAGATTTTAGAAGAATACAAGGGTAAAAAAGTGGCGATCGGCACACACGGACATGTAATGACGTTGATGATGAATTACTTTGATTCGAGTTACGGATTGGATTTTATGAATCAAACCAAGAAACCGGACATTTATCGATTACAATTTGAAGAGATAGAATTAGAGAACGTGACAAGGCTATGGGGCGAATAGGGTGAAAGTGAATAGGCGAGAACGCTTGTTCATAATTTTGGTTACAGGTAAAATACAGACATCATTATATATGGAAGGGATTGATTCTATTGACGTTACAAAACTTGTTTCATGAAAAACCAACGAAACTATGGAACGAGAGAATGGTTAAACACGGAGATGAGCTTTTTCACAGAAGAGAGATTACTCATGTCTGATCAAGCCCTGGATACATATTTGCACCAATTAACAGCATTACAAGAAACGAAAGATTCTGAGCGCATGATGAAGGCTGTAGAAGAAGCTGTGGTTAGGTTTAAATGAAATGAATGAGGCCAATGGTTACTTTATTGAAACGATGGAACGTGAAGAATTGGCTGATTTTATAGACAAGGCAGCTAGGCTGGCTGGATTAGACATTGAGGAGGATGAAGATATTACGGAAGAATGGAGAGAGTGGTAAACGGTGTAACAGAAGAGGAGATGGTACCGATTGAATCAACAGGAATATGGCCGCTATTTATTAGCGATGGGTGGAGAAGAATTCAAGCCAGCGGATGATGCTGAAGTTGAAGCAGACCATCTTTACGGATTTTTTCAGTGGTTTATGCCATCGGGAGCAGGCGTTGAACGTGTGTTTGAGCCTATTCCAGACGGTCAGCGTTTTTTGGATAGAATACGTCCGATCTATGAGATGTTGAATCCTGAGGACTTCGCCGGCGAATATGTGCCAGGATATTTCAACGGTGGAAATGAGCCTGCTTCTGAGGCAATGTTGCGTGGTCTGGGGGAGAAGCTGGTTCAAAATTTGAAGAGTCTGTTCTCCATGGTACCGGAAGATGACGAAGCGGCTGACGTAGCAAATGAAGCATTACAAGATTTGGCAAGTCTTACGGAGGTCGTTGTATTACCTACAAGCGAAATTAACAAGCTGGAGCAAAGATTGATTCAAGGCACGGATGAAGAAGATGGAGAGGTCGTTTACGAAGCACTCGGAGAACTCCTCAGTTCGCGCAGTGATTATGATGAAACCATCGAGCTATTAAGCGAAGCGTACTATTCCATCGCTTGCGATTATTGGATATCCTACTACTTGCAGTGGCCCCGCTATCAAGGTCTACAGGAGGCGGAAGACTGCCTGCATCCTTACTTTGAGCTATACCGTTATGGCTATAATCTTCATTGGACTCAAAATAAGCTATTCATCGGCAGACGCTAAAGAATGTTGGGGTTTGAAACTAGTAGTCAAACAGTCATTAGTCAACAAGAGGACAAGGATAAGAAGAATGAAAGAGGAGTAGAAGAAGCAGAACTCCTGGGTAGACATTAGTTAAACGGAGAAATTCTAAGCGCTTAAGGTCATTTGGAATATTCTACCCAACAAGGAGTTACTGGTATGAAGATAGAACCGAATAAAGAGTTTGCTTGTAAGATGGGTATTATGCTCGATAGTAAATTAATCTGGTACAAACACTTTCATCCTTTTTGTGATGACATTATCCTTGAGTACACGAACCCGCCGTTCTGGATCATAGAACTAGCCACGGTGCGTTATCAAGGCAGCGCTATTGAAATCGTTAACAAATATATTCACTCAGAACCTTGTATTACTTACTACAATAGTAAACTTTTCGATCAATACATTGCTTGTTTGTACATAAAGTACGACAGAAGAGAAATATCCTGGGCCAGCTTTCTGCTGGAGTCTGGCCAGTATGCTGACAGTTGTGAAGCTGTGAAAGAGCCTTGTGAATATTTCTTTGAATTATTGACTGAATATGAAGCCGAAGAATTTAACATTGAGGTTGAACATAAACAAAGAGAAGAAATATGGGGTAAGTTTCGGGGCGAAATTCATGAAATGCAGGAGCTCTATGATGTGTTTAGGGAGTATTTTAAACAATATACTATGAAGGAAAGAGAAGCATCAAAATAAAATTTGCATTATGATTTTGTTGAAAAAGTGATTCATCGGACACGTAAATCACTGACAAGGAAGAAATAGAGACCTATTTATTCGATTTTGCTTCTAGGATGTATAACAGCTTATAAGGGAAGGCCTCATGTAATTTTATAGATAAGGGTGATCAATATGGAGCGAGGACTCATTATATTTTTGAACGGTACGTCAAGTTCGGGGAAGACAAGCATTGCGATGGAAATGAAAAATCAGGGAGACATTCCGTTTCATCATCTATCTGTAGATCAATTTTTGCATAATTATGATCAATTTATCGACAATACATACCCAGATATGAATCCAACAAGAGAAGTGGAACACCATGTGATGACCGATATCCTGTTCGACCCCATCAATTCGTTGTACTGTGCAACCATTAAACTGTTTTCGGAGATGGGTCTAAATGTCATCGTGGATACGGTCATCAGCAATGACAAGTGGTTTAACGATTTTTATAATTTACTATCGGATTATCCGATACTGTTTGTAGGCGTGCAGTGCTCGAAAGAAGAACTCACCAGAAGAGAGCAGAGCAGGGGAGATCGCGAGATTGGACTTGCCCATTCCCAGTTCGACTACATCTACTCTTATGATGAATATGATCTGGAAGTGAATACGGAAGAGCTTAGCTCAGCTGCATGTGCGGAAAAGATATTAAGTTATATCAAGTCCGATCAGGAATACTCGGCATTGAAGAAGTTAAGCAGAAGAGAGGTAAAAACATCGTAAAAGTAATGAATTCAAGGCCAAGGCTGGTAGGCTGGCGTTTTGATGATGAGGTTAGGTCGGATCATCCGGAAGACTGGAATTGGATAGAGATCACAATGGTTTTCACAGATGGTTCTAGACGATGGAGCATCTTATATACACCAGAACGTTTGCTAAATAATTTGTCTCGACTGGACATTGACCCACCAGGTCTTCATATGCAGCAACTGATTGTTGTTAGAAGCTATGAAGTGGATGACATTGAGAGAGTGTTGAACGTTTTTGATGAAGAAGATAAATTGATCGAGGCATCAAAGGAATATCCAGAGTAGCTTTGAAATGATGAGTTCTATATAAGATGTGTTAATGCATGTTGGAAGGTTGTCTGATTCTCTATGGAATAGAGAAGGCCCTTCCTCTTTTTGATTTTATAATTTTTGTGGACAAGGAGGGCAACGCAATGAATCCAGAAGACCATATCCAACATATGTTGCAGGTGATCATCGAAAAAACACAATCCATCATTAAGGATAGCAATAAACAATCCCTCGGCTCACTGGAATATTTCCTGGGACATATTTTGGAGTATCGGGATGGACAGCAATACTTGTCTAATGAGTGGCATATCCGCACACCGCGCTGGCTGGGGGAGTATGGAAATACACCGGAGGAAGAAGAGCTTCTTTCGGATATCTACCGATTGCAAGCGTACATTGCAGAAAAGTTAAAGGGCGGATAAGTGATTCGTGATGTCGCATTAGTCCGGCTGAAATGTCGCAAAAGTACATGGTAACACGATACGGAGATCGTATATACTCTCTTTATGTTTCGATAATGAAAATCATTATCACTAGTATACATAAGGGGGATTTACAAATGAAACAAGGAACAAAGGGGCAAGCAGCCGGAACCAAAGGCTATGCTGCTCACAAATCACGATTACTCATGGGCTTGATGTTGGCCCTTATTCTTGTATTGACAGCTTGCGGTGCTGCAACAGGTACAGATAGCGGTAAGCAATCTGCGGCAACACCAGCAGAGACACCTGCGAATGCGGAAACACAGACGGATGGAGCTTTTCCCGTAACGATCAAGGGTATGAAGGGTGACATCACTCTAAACGAAAAACCACAGAGAATTGCAATTCTCGATGTTAAATTTTTGGATCAAATGTTAGCGATCGGTGAGAAGCCAGCAGGTAGTGTTATTGCAGGAGGGAATACCGATTTTCCAGAATATTTAGGAGACCAACCGAATGGCGTAGAAGTTCTGGGTACACGAGACGAGCCGAACCTGGAAGCGATTGTTGCACTCGACCCGGATCTGATCATCATGACTGACTTCCAGGAGAAACAGTATGAAAGTGTAAGCAAAATTGCACCTACCCTCGTACTTGACTTCTACGAAGACTGGCGTGATACGCTAGCTACAGTAGCTCAGATTACAGACAAGCAGGACGAGGCAGAGAAAGTACGTACAGCGTATGAAGACAAAATTGCCGGGCTGAAGACACAATTGTCAGAGAAGCTGGGCGATGAAACGGTGGCGATCATTCGTCCACGAAAAGAAGGAATTCGTGTTCACGGTATTGAGCACCGCATTGGTGGTATTATGTACAATGACTTGGGGCTGAAGATGCCTGCTGTGGTACAGGAGATTAATGAAGATGGTTCCGTTGAAATCTCGATGGAAAAGGTGCCTGAGATCGGGGCAGATCGTTACTTTGTCCTGTCGGATGAGCTGTTTGCGGCAGAAGCAGAAGCTATGGTGAGTAATCCCGTGTGGAAGTCCCTGGATGCTGTTAAAAATAACCGCACGTATGATGTGAACTCAACACTTTGGATCGCTTATTATGGACCGCTTGCGATTAATCTGATTGTAGATCAGGCAGCGGAAGCCCTGCTCGGATCGAATTAATATGAACCCATATCTCTCGACAGACTTATGGAAAGAGACGGTAGAGGATCATTCGATTTTGCTTGGTGAGCCGCCTGATCATAGTGTCCGTACCATTGCTTTGAGTGAGTTGCATGACGAAGAGGCGTGTCGAGAGTATATCCGCTGGTTTCAGAATTATATCGATGC
The DNA here is from genome assembly GCF_038002525.1 of Paenibacillus sp. FSL K6-4396. NCBI lineage: Bacteria > Bacillati > Bacillota > Bacilli > Caryophanales > Paenibacillaceae > Paenibacillus > Paenibacillus sp. FSL K6-4396. The sequence goes on from NZ_JBBOCR010000001.1 coordinate 1,715,595, forward strand.
GCCTGACATGAAAGTGGCAGCCTCCATGTTGGCCAAGCGGCTTGGATATCTATGGACGACTCCGCTCGTGACTGCGATGACGTTTCATCATCAGCATGTAACCTTTCAGCTGGAGAACAGTTATCTCTATCATCCGGCGCTCTCAGATCAGGAGGGCGGTACACGGTTTCCTTTTCTAGCGGTGAATGGGCTTCAGGCTGAAGAACTGACTGGAGACAGGAACGTATGGCGGGAAAAAGTGGTCCAGGAGATGTTTGCGGTACAGCTGACACCTTTGTTAAAGACACTTGCTGCGATTGCACCTCTTTCGATGAGCATTCTCTGGGAGAATATTATGGTACGGATTGGCCGACTATTCGCTCCTGATGAAGGCGAGACGGAGCAGGAACGTAAGATCATTCGAGAGGACTTCTCCTATCTGACGCAGGTGGCATCCGGACAAGTGTTTGGTGAGAGGAAGAATCCGTTGACCCGCTTCACCGAGTGTAAGGACAATGTGCATGTTGCCAAAAGTGAGCGGATCACCTGTTGTTTCTATTACCAGATGTCAGGGGAATATTGTCTCAAATGTCCGAAAATTGACAATGAGAAAGAATCTCAATTAAAATGACAACAGCAACAATTTTACCATTGCTATTGTCAGGAGATGAGAGAAATGCCGCTGCAAGAACAGACAAGTCTATGGAGTGATACGACGATCAAGATGCTTGACGGGTATAGCGGTACTTTGCAGACAAGCAGTGTTCTTAGCGAAACCGAATTAACCTCGAATGTATTGCTGCTGGCAATAGGCGGGGAAGGGGAGCTTGCAATGAATGGTGAAGTTTGCCACATTGGAGCTTCTTTTGCTTGTCATGTGGCGAAGGGAACATCCTTTACGCTGACGGCCAGATCAGACGAACTTTATTATATCTTGATTATGTATGAGGCTTCTTCCCTGGAAGGAGCCTCCCATGCGTTGCCCTCGTATCGCAAACATCCGCTGCAAACGTCGTTTATTCAAAATCCTGTGATGCAAGCGGAATGGATTCAGAATGCGGAAAAAATCGTTGCCAAATGGCGCCGCGGCGAAGGGCTGGAACGTTTTCATGCCAATGCGTTGCTCCAGGGGATGATCTACGAACTGATCATGGATTATGAACGTGGTCAAGGCGGAGGAGAGTCCGACATGGTGGATGTTGTCGTGTCCTATATATCATCGCATTATCGCCAGAATCTGGAGCTTAAGGAGCTGGCAGCCCTCGCTGGATGCAGTGTAAGGCAGTTGCAGCGACGATTCAAACAAGAGAAGCAGCTCGGGCCGATGGAGTACGTCATCCAGTTGCGGATGGAGAATGCGTCTAGGATGTTGCTCCATACGGATGCTTCCATTGGGGAAATTGCTGACAAAATGGGCTACCGCGATATGTATTATTTCAGCAGGGCGTTTAAGAAATATTATGGTGTTCCTCCGCTGCGTTATCGACTAGCAGCCGCTTCAGAGCTAGATAAAAACTATGCTCAAGCCTTACTGCGGAATCGCACAGCTTCTTCGTACGAGTCGGCCCAAGGTCCGGTGATCTGCCATATGCGAGGTGAATATCAAGTTACTGAATCACCACAGCGTATTGCCGTACTGGATGTTCAATATGCCGATCATTTGCTCGCGCTTGGGTTGTCTCCAGTAGGAAGTGTAGGATCGGGAAGTGCTGTGGTCAATTTCCCTCAATATATCCGAACAGGACTTCAGGGTACCGAATTACTCGGAACGTATGAGTACCCTGATCTGCTTGCGGTAGAACGATTGTCACCGGATCTGATTATCTGCACCGAGGTGCATGATCAGTATCATGAACGGTTAAGCCGGATTGCTCCAGTGATTATGTTCAAGCGTAATGTGAGCTGGCAGACCATCCTGAGTCTGTTCGGTGAACTGACAGGCAAGCGGACAGAGGCCAAGCGTATACTTGCGGATTATCATCGACGTACTGCTTTGCTGTCCGAAGAACTGGCTCCGGTACTGGCAGGTAAAAGTGTAGCACTGATCCGTCCGCTCGATTCTCTCGTTCGGGTTCACTCTGCCGCTCATCGTACAGGTGCTGTGTTGTACCGTGATCTGGGTCTGCCTGTTCCGTTATTTGTATCCGATACCGCTGACACAGCCTATCATATCTCGGTTGATAGATTACCAGCTGTCCAAGCCAGCCACTACTTTCTGCTTAGCAATGAACTCATGCAGGAGGGAATATCCACGACAGAGCAACGTATTCGGGGGATGCTTGATAAGGATGAGCGACAGCACATACATTCGGTAGATGCCGCGACATGGATTGGCTGTTATGGGCCGATGGGGATCAATGGCATTGTGGATCAGATTGAGCAGGCGTTGTTGGGGTGAGGGGCAGTTGCTGGTGCTAGCCCGCTTGAAGCGAAAGATGGTACGTTCACCTTTTAAAAAATTGATATATTCCAAAAGCATCGGAAGGTCGTCAGATTCCCTGTGGGATGAAGAACGGCCTTTTTGTTTTATTACTATAATGAAAGGTTCCACTGCATACTCGCATTCTACGCAACCCTGCATATATTCAGCGTATTTACAGCCCATTAGATTGTATGGATGAGGGTTTGAGAAAATTAATAAATCTCCCTTATTCTCCAATTTGGTTTCGCAATTGTAACAATATGGGTTAATATATACGTAGTTCAGGCACTAGTAGGAGGTAATTCAGTGAGAAAAAATATTGCGATAATCATACTAATGGTTGGATTGATAATAAGCATGTACTTCAACTATAAATTCAAAGCGTACAAAGACAATCAAGAAGTGGATTACACCGTTAAACTGAATCATGGAACCGAAATTGGTATAAAAGAATCAATCTACAATTTAGATAATGTGATCAAAAGCTTAGAGGACAATTCTTCGAAGGAGACAGTCATACATGGATTAGGAAATGTGGCCGTATCTTTGAAAGTGGGTGAAGAATCATTCATCTTTTTGGATTCCGACATCAGGGAAGATCAATTATCATCAACCTATTTAATCTATAATGTGTTTAGAGATATGTATACGTATATAAGTGTAGAAATCACAGACGACATTATATCGAATAAGATATCGCTAGAAAAAGAATCGAGAAATCAACTGATTAAGGATATAGGAGTGTTTAAACAAGATTTGGAGTATATTGATAGTCAATTTAACGAGGATATTCTGAAAAAACAAAGTCCTAAGTGGATTGAAAACAAATGGAAAGAGTTAATTGGAGAGATTGTAAATCGGAATACGGAGTTTAAGTTATATGAAAGAATTAAAACGAAATACAATCTATAAGTGTTTTGTGGAAGGTAATGAGATCTAAATAACAACATATCTACGCTACGTTGCCTCCACTTCTTTGTCTGCCGAGGGTATTCGAAGAAGTGGAGGCAGCAGGTAACCCTGCACTACCTTATTGAATTGCGACAAGTCGCTGCATCTTTAAAGTAGTGAGGGTTTGTAGATATAAGAACACTTTATGAAATTCTCGATAAAACTTTTTTTGGGGAGGACTTATGAAATCATTACCAATTATCAATACGCCTCCATACTTTAAGATTCTAAATTGTAATATCACCGAGGTTCTAGATGGATTACTAATAGAAGATAATTCTATTTTATTTTTAGACATTTACCATGAAGAAGATCTCGATACCTACTTATCTAAAAATAAAGTATTAAAGTTAGATAATGTGATACAAATAATCGATAACTCAAATAAGATGAGTTTTATACCATATATTAAATCCAAGAAAGATTTATTAGATCAATACAGGTATCAAGACTGGGACTTTTCTTGTATTGTCTTTGATAAAAATTTAAAGTGTCTTTTCTACATAAGAGGAATAGAGGACACAGGAGAGAATGGAATTAGAATAAAAGAAATGGAGCCAAACTTATATAATAAATATTTTTTTAATTATCAAGAATAGAAAGTAACTCTTATGTAGATGAGTAAGGAGGGACATTATGAAGCTTTTTCGTGGAAAAGAAGCCTTAATTCAAGGTACTGATCTTATAAAACCTTTAATATATACGCCTCTAGGAACAATTGAACTTTCTCTTGCTGTCTCCAGCGAATGTTATCTTCCTACTCACTGTGCTCAGCTCAAACATGGCGGCACACTATACCAGTATTACTACGACGCGTTTGATTGCGAGTTATTGCTCTGTAATCTGAACCATAATCTTTCTTCACCTCAGGAAGTAGACGAATGCTGGGGGGCCGTATTTAGAATCAAACCCAATGCATATCATCAGATAAGCACGTGTAGCTTTTCTGCTTCTTGGAAAGAGGGATACAGCTGGGACGATTACGGAGCTGACACGGGAGAAAATCTTGAAGCTGTAGAATATGAGAATGAACAATACCGTCTACACATAGGAACTCAAGAAAAACCACTGATAATGCGAAAAAGAAACCAAGGTGATATGATTCCTAAATTTCTTGCTTTAAATTCTGATTTTGAGAATTATAGTTTTGTCTTACATTCTGATCAAGGCATTGAAGTAGCTATGATACCTATGTCAGAGATGGATTCTCACGAGATATGCCAAGTACATTTTTTAATAGCTTGGAAGAGAAAAATAGAAGATGATATTTCGACTTGGCTAGCTGTAGACCAGCCTACGAAAGAAATCTTAAAGGGAGAAGATATTTGGTAAACGATAAACGAAAATAGTATATAAAGACCAAGAGATACAATTTTGAGCAAGTGGTGGAAGAGTTGTACTACTTTACATAAAAATAGAGGATGAATTTTGATATACGTCTAAGGTAGAAGGAGAGAATGTAAATGAACAACATAAACTCTCATAATTGCAACCTAAATATAAGGTATGATCTACCTGATGAAGTGTGGGATAAAGTTTCTAAAGTATATGAGCGGATGCCAGGGTGGAGTGGTTATAAAAGTGGAATTCCATATTGGTTTGGAACTGAAGAGGATGATGTCTTCATTCAAGCATCCGTTGAGCCTAGTGGATTATCATTTTATGCACAGATGAATAGCGATGTATGGATATCTTGGATAGAAACATTTAAGTTGGAAGCGTCAAAAGTGTTGGGGTTTGATGTTGGCGAACCTGAAGATGGATATGTGTGATGAAAGAAGGAGGATAAAAAGAAAAAATGATAAACTCTATTAGCATTGATGAACGGAATGGGACCACATTTAATGAAGAGATCGTTATGAACCCTACATGGGCAGACAGTTTACGTTTTTTGAGAAAACTCGATGGAGATACATTTACATTAGTTTTTCTTGAGGTATCAGACACAGGTTCAGCATTAGTTGGAGGGGGACCGGAATATTTTGTAGTGTCTATTACAATGGATGAACATATATATACGCTTATGAACGATAAGCAGGGAAATAGTGAAATTTCTCTAGTTATTGGTGGTCAGTTAGGAAATTATTGCGATAACATTTGTATAGAATTAATACCCATGCTTGAAGTACTACAGTATTTTCATGAAACTGGTAAACTACACGAATCACATCAATGGAAGCAAGAATAATATTGACTTTTAAAGTAACTTGAAGAAAAAAATTAGCTTCATCTAACATTAAAATCAACATATTCGGTTGAAAATGCATTTCTAAGGAGCATATTCACTGGAGAGAGTAGCGGATGCAGAATAATTGCCAGAAAAGTTGGAGACAGCATACTGTATTTTTATGTAGATCATAAAGTAATTGAAAATTTTTCGAGTGAACAAATTGTAACGCTTTGTTTATATGAAATGACTTGGCTTGGTTTTACTGAAGAACAAATCAAGAGCAAGACCGATAACTTGGAGAACGACAAATCATCTTAGCAAGTACTACTCAACACAGGAACATTATATGAATCCCAGAAAACTATACATCCATGAAATGAGTGATTTTATGAATATACAAGATTTAAGGGATTGGTCGGATAAGCATAATGCAAGAAATCGGGCAATAGAGGCTTTTTGGCATAACTTAGAAACCTATAGAGTTGAAGATCCTGAGGAGTTTACAGAGTTATTTTGGGATTACGACCAAAAGTATTTGAAAATTTGGATAGAGGATATATCACTCCATATCAAGAGTCTGGAATACCTGGACCCAAGTAATAAAGAGCTTGAATATATTGAAGTTAAGGTCAGAATTGAATATCGAGCAAATCATATAGGCTATTACAGATTAATTTTCGGTATAGACGGCCAGGTTGAAGATGATTATTTTATTTCGGATTGGACTGGATTAAGACTGTATCAAACAAGGAACTTGTTAGAAGATATGATGGAAGAGATCGAAAACGACCTGATCAATGGGGAAATAAAAGAAAAAGAAGCTATGAAATTAATGAAAATCATAGAAGAGAAGAAAGAAAAAATTCGAAACAGCTATGCTGAGTCGTGAGCATAGGAAACGTTATTAATATCATAACGGGAGAGCTTAGCTCAGCCTAAGGCGCAGAAAAATATTAAATTTTTTTAACTTTAGCACCTTGAGCTCGGCAATAGAAAGATATTTTTCAATTATTTAGATTAATTTGGATATTTCCTTGAGGAAGGTACACTGATTCCCTGTGGGATGAAGAAGGGCCTCCCTTGTTTGTTTTGTCATCACAAAAGAAAGGTTCCTCTGATTCACTTCATATTCGCATCCCATACAACCCACCATATAATGAGCGTATTAAAAAAACATTGGACCATATGGACATGTGAGATTAAGTATTCTGATAATTATCCCATTTTAACCAAATTTTCCTTTGTGAATATCACCACATAGGTTATCATATACGTAGTTCAGATATTACGATGAATGTGTAGTTTTTTCGAAGTGAATGAATTAGATGTTGTAAGAAAAACTAGGAAAATATATAACCATGAAAATCAAAGGATGAAAGAAATGAATAAGAAGACATATCTTGTAAATATAGCTTATCTAATTGACTTGACTGACGAAGAATATAAAGAATTTGATGGGGAATTGACTCCTATACTAGAGAATGAAATTACAATAAGGAGAGATTTGAAATTACATTGGGAGAGCAGTTCCTCTGTATTGCTCGATCCAGAAGCAATGAATTGCGGAAGATGCGCAAAATGTAATTCATGGGTAACTGATAGAGACAAACCAAATCATATTGATGAACTAAATAACGGAGCAGTTGTTGAAGGACAATTACTTTGTGATGAGTGTTTGCCAGAGGAGCATAGGTGGGCTTTTTAGATAATGGATAATGTGAGTAATTTGCAGAAATCTACCCATCACATAACAAAAGTTTCGCGCTATGGGCATGCGCCCTTAACCGTAAGAAGAGATACATTAGAAGCATGATCACCAACACAGGTTTCATTCCTAAGATAAGAACTATTTAAGGATGAAGCCAGTCATGAATTTATGAACGTAAGGTGAACTCCATACATCCATTTTTAAAGAGGTGAAACCCCTGAAAGACAAAACCGAAGTGATGGCTTATTTTAGTTTGTTTGGAGATGAATTCGATCCGAATCATGTAACTTCAATACTTAGAATCGAACCTACCAATACGGCTTACAAAGGCGACATAATTAACAAAAAGCATCGAATAAAAGAAACATCATGGACATTAGGTACGGATTATGAAGAATCATTAGATGTGAATCACCAATTAATAAAAGTAGTCGATATGTTAAGAAACAAAGCAAAAGAGATCAATTCGATTCGGATTGAACATCAATTAAGCACGAAATTTTTCATTGTAATAAGAATAGAAGAGGGGGAAACGCCTGCTCTTTATTTCGATTCTGATTTTATTGAATTTGTTAATATGATTCATGCTGAAGTTGATGTTGATTTATATGCAAATCCATATAATGAAAAATTGGAATAAGAAATATAGTTTTTAAAACAGGCTTCGAAGGAATGGACATCAGATAACATTGTGTAGGAATGAATGAACCTTAAGGATCATCAATATCGGATAACAAGGTGTTTATGATGTGGGACAGGTATCATTTTTGCTGAAAATAGTGGTGTTTCCTTAAAGGAGGATCTTAAAAAATGGGAAAACGGCATTCTATTGATAAAGCGGAGTGGTCAGAAACAAGAGAGAACCAGTATCACAAAGACTGCAAGGATAAGGCATTTGAATTTGGCGATAGACTCATCGAAGTAGATGGCACGGTTTATTTGAAACGAAAAGAAGTCCAAATTAAGGTGATTAAACCTCTTAAACGAAAAACATTTTGGTATGAAACATGGCTGAAGATCAAAGAACTCTACAATGCATAGTCTAACATGAAATTCAACATGATCACTTAAGAGCCAGTGAAGGTTGATTAATTATTTTGTGAGTCATATCAGGAGGTAATATATTTCAATGACGATAATTTGTCTCGAAGGTGCCAGCTCTGTAGGTAAAAGTACGACTTGTCAGCAATTCGCTACACAATATGATGCATTTATTGTTCCAGAAACAGGGATTCTTTTTGAAACTCCTCATCTTGAAGGTAAGGAACTTATGATGTGGTTACTGGAGAGACAAATTGAAAGATGGCATATAGCAGCTGAGAAGAATCAACAACATGAGTATGTGATTTTGGATGGTGATGTATTTAAGATTTGGTACAGTTGGATATATGGTTATGAGCACCTATCTTTAGATGAAACAGCGAACTTTTTTAGAGAGAAGTTATCAGAGAATGAAATATCATTACCGGATGCATATGTTCTATTCTGGGCGGAAGAAGATGAGCTGCGCAAGCGAAAGGAAATGGATCAGACAAGATCCAGAAGAAATTTTGATAAACACCTACGCATGATTGAACCTCAAATGAGATACTTCCATTATCTTAATGAACTGGTACCAGGATATGTGGGAATTCATAAAGCTGAGTCTATAGCAGATAATATACATCATATTGTAAAGCATTGCGAGACATTACCGGGCATAAAAAAACGAGAGATCGAGATCTTTGATAGAGTCATTGATTTTTACAAGAGTACTACTCCTTAAACTCCGTATGGTGTTTGATATTAGTTTCCAAAACTACTGTAGCTGTGCCTTGGATAACTGACCAAATACTGTGACCAAAGGAAAAAGGAATATGTGAGGTGAGTTATGGGCGTAAGAAAAAAATATAAACGTAAAATCGTTCGATCCAATCGACTATTCTATTGGTATGTTGACCCGGATATTGACGACGAAGGGATAATCAAATTACATATCGTTTCTGAGGATAAGAAGTTAATCGTCACTTATGAAGTGGGACAACACAGTATTAAGAACAAGCCCCCATTTATAGTCATCATCGGAGAAGAATTTGAAGGCTGGACAACAGAATATATAGGATACAGAAGAGTACTAACACCGAAATGGAGCGATGAGATCATCACGCCAAAGTTGATAGGAGAAATTATTGATTGGTGCCTCTTGAAAAACAAAGAAATAAACATCGTTAATTGGAAAGGTGAAATTCTCCAACCTATCTCCTGAATAGCGTGTAATTGTAGTTGAAAAAAATTTAGATTCATGTGGACTCTTTTGAAAACGTATACGTGAAAAAAGAGTATGTAATTAACATTTGATACATAAGGAGAGAAGCTAATGCAGATGAATCGTGGATATCACGCGGTTAACAAAGTAATCGCTTGTGTTCTGTCATTCATATTTATCATTATGGCAATAGCAGTACCTGCCCACGCTGATGAGAAACAGGTTGAGACTACACCATCCAGGATTCCTTTATCCAATTTAGAGGAAACGATTGATGCTTATGTAGCCTCGTATGAGAAGTATACTGCTGCCGTTTCGGTTGTGGCTATCAAAGACGGTGAAACCATTGTGAATAAGGCATATGGTTACGCAGATATTGAGAATCAGCGAAAGGCGGATACCTCTACGGTTTTTGAATGGGCTTCCATCTCAAAACTGTTGGTCTATACGAGTGTGATGCAGCTTGTCGAACAAGGAAAGCTTGATTTGGAGACGGATATCCAGGAATATCTGCCAGAGGGATTTTTCAAAAAGCTGAAATATGATGATCCGATTACCCTATTGAACCTGATGCATCACAATGCGGGTTGGGAAGATCAAACAGTCACGGAAGTGTATTATTACGACGAGAATGAAAATGTTGATTTGGGAGAAACGTTGCGTAAAAATGAGCCGAAACAGATATATAAACCGAATAGCGTCGTTGGTTATTCAAACTATAGCGTTGGATTAGCCGGTTACATCGTGGAATTGGTAAGTGGGCAACCTTATTATGAATATGTTAATCAACATATTTTCGAACCTCTTCATATGAACGACACTACGGTTCATCCAACGGGGCGAGATCGTCCAGACATCGTACAGAGAAGGAATGAGGTTGAAGGGTATACGAAAGATTTGAAACTGATCCCTGAGAACAGAGTATACGTAACGTTTTATCCTACAGGGGCAGCGATTGGGACAGCAGAAGATTTAGGGAAATTCCTTGCGGCATTGATGCCTGTGGATGATAGCAATGTATTATTTAAGAACAGGGATACGTTGAACGAAATGTTGTCGACAAGTCTCTATTATGACGGGACTTCTACTCCGCGATTTGCGCATGGGTTCGTTGAGATGGAATACTGGGTGCCTGCACTGATGCATGAGGGGAATCTGAAAGGGTTCTCCAGCAAACTTGTCTTTGATCCCGAATCTAAATTTGGGATGGTGGTCATGACAAACCAGTCTTTTGAAGAAATTTATTATTATGGGCTTATCAAAGAGATTTTTGGCGATAACGTAAATTCTAATATTATTACTTCAGAGGGGGGAGGATATTTTCAATCCGCACGACGACCTGCCGCTAGATTTACCGATTTATTCAGACAGCTTGATATAACGAAATTTTCAAAAGCTGAGTTAAGTAGTCTTTATAATGTGGTCGAGCATAATGGCGTGGTTGAGAAAATTTCCTTCACTCCTTACATGGATTACTTGCCTGTATCGAAATGGAAGGTGAACTTGATTGTAATATCTTTTATTCCTGTCATACTAGCTATCCTTTTCAGTGTGACTGCTTTGCTCGTCTATTTTATCCGGATGCTACTTCACAAACGAAATAAACGAGGAAATCCTCGGATAGATTTTAATAAATATCATCTTGCAATTAATATTGCAGGTGCGGTACTTCCTCTTAACCTGTTAATCATACACACGAGACTTCCCAATTATCCTGCTCACTCTTCGATACGGATCAATTTAATGTTTAACCTACTTTATGTGGTTCTAGCAGTCGCGTATCTTGGCTTGCTTATGTTCAAACTGCGGAAGAACAGTTACAGCAAAAAGCAAAAGGTGATGTACATCATGTCTGGCATCTCGGCGTTCATCTTGGCTGCTTTTGTTGTGGGATGGCATTTGTATGTTTAGAAGGGCAGAAGCTAAATATAGATATTTCAAACATTACAAAGGCTTGCGGATGACTCCTATATATAAGTGATATTAAGTGAGGTCAATTACAAAGACATAAAGACAGCAGTTCCTTATCGGGACCTGCTGTCTTTAAATTAGTTGGACAAGCATATAAACAAAGTCAAAGGTAACAACAAAAATGATCAGGGCTCTAGTTTAGATCCTTTACTGGCTTATTGCTACAGGTATTTGACAGAGGTAATAAATGAACGGTAAAATCCAGATATTCCCTGAATTCAGAAACTAAATATTTCTTTAGTAGGTGTGAGGTATTCTATGACGAGAATTATGGTTACGCCAGAGCAACTTTTCGCAATTAGTAAACAGTTCTCTACAGCTTATACTACCCTTCAACACATGAATGAAAGTCTTCTACGAAGCATGACTGATATAGAAGCGAACTGGGATGGGAGTACTAGAGAAAGGTTCTACTATGATTTCAAGAAGTCACAGCTTGTTATGACTGAAGTTGTCACACTTATGAGTTCAATATCAACTGTGTTACATAACCATGGAGAACGATTTCTCCAAGCTGATCACGAGTCGGAAGGGCAAGTAGACATGAACTGTTTACCACCACCCCCACCGAATGCTTGTGGCCCACAGGAAGGTGTAGACGATCGGAATGCAATTGAGAAGTCTGTAGATAGTTTAAAAGAGCTAGGACAAGCATTTATACAATCGGCAGATGACCGATATCAGAAGAGATATGATAGTGTAGGCGGATTTCTGGATTACTGGACATTTGGTATTCCAAGTGGACTCGTAAACGGGTATGTTGATCGAGCTGACAAAGCTTTAGAGTCGCCTCAAGACACACTGAACTGGTTGACATTTGGAGTCCATGGAACGATTAGGGAAGCCGTTTTGCCTACAAATGCTTGGTCAAGTGAACATTGGGCAAGTATGCTTGGTACAGGTGGTATGGTATTAGGGGTAAGCTCTGTTTTCAAACCAAAGCTGCATATCGATACCCCTGTCAAATATGAGGGCGCAGTGGATTTTAGACAGATTTTAAGTGACGGACAACGCAATGAGCTTCCGCTGACGGATAACCAAAAGATTGAGATAAAGAGTTACTTGAACAAGCTTGATTTCCCCGAAGAAAATATCTTAATCGCACAACCTGGTTATTATGATACCTGGAATACAGGCATGATGTATAATCGCTTGGTCATCAATACGGATGTCTTACCAGCAGCAGCCCCGGGAGTAGGGACTTTGAGTGCGAATACACGCATTTCAATGAATGCTACACTAGCTCACGAGATTGTTGGGCACTATGAGGCTTCTATCGCAGGCAGATCGTTCCCACTTTATGATCTTCCTCCTGAAGTCATCAAGAGAAACTATGCTCTTGATGAGGCTCAGGCAAGTATCCGGGCAGCAAGGTTTGCTCCTGAACTCAATTCTACTGAACGGTATGCTTTATTAAGAGACGCGATGGTTAGACTTCGTAATGCCGATCTCAGAGTGCGAGATGTCAAAGGCGAGCTATTCATAGATCAGAGATAAGGAGGCCTTACAATGGAAACTAAAATGCTGTTTGGCGTTGGGTTAGTCTTCGATACACCGGAATTCGGAACCATCGTCATGGGAGCCAATGAAGAGTTGGATGAACTAACTCCGTCAACAATCAAAGAGATGATCGGTGACCAGATTATTATCAAAAAAACGGATGGGGAGGAGCAAGTGTTTGGAGTTGTTTCTACTCAAATTAATCATTCTATTGCGGGTAAAAAGAATATCGGTATATGTTTGGGTAAAAGTATATCCCCAGACGAAATACCTGCGGGTTCAATCGTCTACTGTTATCCATGAGGACAAATTGACAGTAGGTATACTTTGTTGAATCTACATGGAGTGGCAGTTTTTATTGCACTGACTGTGCCCATCTTTCTTTTAAAGATCATATATGTTCCGAAAGCATCGGAAGGTCATCTGATTCCCTTTTTGGGATGAGGATAGCCTTCCTTTTTATTTCTCAGAATTGCGGAGAAAGACATAGACTCAAACAAAGGAGAGTTTCCTATGAACGATGATAATACAACGGAAAAGAAGATTACCATAACTAAAGGTTCCACTGATTCATTGCATATTCGTTGTCCCTATAACCCTGCATATATTCAGTGCATTCGCCAGATTACGGGCAGAAAGTGGGAACCCAAACAGAAAATGTGGATCATACCCTGCACTATTGCGGCCATCCAGGAGTTTACGAGCCAGTTTGATCCAGATGAAGTTCAGATTACCCCGGAGTAAAGAACCGTTACAGAAGGCACTAAAGTTACGAGGATATAGTCGCAAAACGATCAAAGCGTATTGTAATCAGGTCGAGCGTTTTCTAAGCAGCCTTAGCCTTAAAAATAAGGATGTCACTACTTCCAATGTTCAGATGTATTGTTTAGGTTTGCTGGAGCGAGGAATTTCCCATTCAAGCGTGAATCAGACCATTAGCGCGCTCCGCTTCTATTGCAAACATGGAGAACGCTTCTTTCAAGCCTCGCCTGGGATAGGGTGCAGAAATACATAGATGAATACAGACCCAATCGTTGGCTATTTCCGGGCCAATCTTCTGAACGACATCTTACCGAGCGGAGCGTACAGAAGGTTTTTGAAGAAGCTAGACAACGCGCAGGAATTATGAAAAAGGTAAGTATCCATGCGTTGAGACACTCCTTCGCCACTCATTTGTTAGAGAACGGGACAGACCTGCGCTACATTCAGGAGTTACTTGGTCATACGAGTGCACGTACAACTCAGCGATATACGCATGTGAGTACGAAAAATATCCAGCGTATTCAAAGCCGGCTGGATCGGATGGATTTGGGAGATTGAATGCTTCGATAAATCCCCCTTTTTTACCAAATTCTTCTTCGCAAATACTACACCATAGGTTATCATATACGTAGTTCACATATCATGCAGGATGTGTGGTATTTACGAAGTACATAAATTAGATGTTATGAGAAATTATTGCAAGAAAAAATATCAAAGATAAATAAAAGTGATTGAAGGAGAATCCTAAATGAAGATTGCAATTATAACTGATATACATGGTAATTATCCGGCATTGAGTGCCGTATTCTCTGATATTGTTTTCCGCGGGGACATCGAACATACATATTGTCTGGGTGATATGATTGGTATCGGCCCTAACTCTAACGAAGTGCTTGAAGAGATAATGAATCGTAAGGATGTATCGGCGGTTTCAGGTAATCATGAAGAAGCGGTTTTAAAACTACTGCAAGGGAAAGATACCTTGCCAGGTCATGAAATGATTGCTGAACATCATAAGTGGGTCGGTAAGCAGCTAAAAAAAGAAAATATCAAGTTTATAGAAAATCTCCCTCAGACATTAGAAGTTGAAATAGAAGGGAAAAAAATATTAATAACGCATTACCATATGAAGAAAGAAGAAAGAGAAATAATAGATGAAACCCCTTCGGGATTAAAATTAGACGCAAGGTATGAAGGCTCACCGTATAGTCTCGTTTGTTTTGGTCATCATCATCCAATCCATTACTTCAAGACAGATCAAAGAGTTTATTTGAATCCTGGAGCTTTAGGTTGTAATGATCATGCGATTGCAAGATACGCGGTAGTAGAACTGAAAAAAAGAACAGTGAATATTCAGCTTATAGGAATCACATATGATAATAAAGCATTTTTGGAGTCTTTTGAGCAGTTAAAAGTTCCAGACAGAGAGTTTATGATAAAAGCATTTCATGGGAACCAACTTGAGAGAGATTTCAAAGATGGAAATAACATCTCATAACATAATATTCAAGCTACGTCTCCTTCGGAGCCTTGGTCTGCGGGAAGGAGCTATTACGTGAAGATAAACCAAGAAATAATAAAAATGCTATCTAACATTGAGTGGTTTAGTAAATGTGGAATGAGAGATTATCAGAGTAACACCATACTTTACACTAATTCTTGGGTTGAAGCTTCTGAATATTGTGATTCTCAAGAATGGGAAGAAACAACTTTGAAGACTAGAAATCAATTAACTTCATATTTGCATAATCATTTTTCAAAAGAGTATTTAGATTGGAATGCCTTAGTCAAAGAGGCAAAGACAATTAGCGATGAGATTTTAAACGAGCAGCTGAATAAAACTCGAAATGCGTTTCAACTAGATGATATGTTTGGTGAATGTGTAAGATGGGACATTTTGAACATCATTATGGAATACAGTTATTTAAATGAGTTAGGGAATAACCGCAATAAATTTTACTCCGATCACTTATTATACATATATTCAATCGGTCATTATCCTTGTGGATGGGAAGGAACGTGGCCTTCTGGCAAGTTAGTGATTTTTTAAATATTATTGAGGGTTTTTCAAGAAGTCAGTGACATCAGCTAACATAATGTTCACGCTGCGGGCATACGCTCTTGGTCCGTCATTCACGGGACACCCGACATGCGGTTCTACTATCAGTTCCATATGTGGCATTAGAGAGTTTACTTTTATTGGTATATCATAACACCGGAGTAAATTCACTAAAATATTGGATGTGACTCTATGAATCATGAACTATGCAATAAAATTAATGGATATTTAGAAGGAATAAGTAATGTACTTACTTTGGAGGATGTTCCATAGGTAATGAAGTATTTATCTTAGATCTATATCAGTGGGGTTAATGGACAAATTTGCACTTCTCAGGCTGTCGAATCATCCTCGTTAGTCACTTAAGGATTACAGACTCGTGAACATAACAGGTTACAAGAAAGAGTTACAATTAGAATGAAAACATACGTATAAAAGTGGGAGAGCAAACAGCATGAAGTTTAATTATAAGAATTTTTCTTGTGATACTGAGATCTATCTCAAAGACAATGACATTATAATCAGGTTTTTTAATCGATCTAAAGAACAAGCAGAAGCTGACATAATAAATCTAGTAATAGTTGATCCTGGGTATGGATATCTTTGCTTGAAAAATAAAGATGATGCAGCACTCTTAAGTGGATTCCTAGATGAGGACGTTTTTTCATCAGATGGGCATATAGATGCAGCAATTAGTTTAATTGAAAAAATCAGTCCAGCTACTAAGAATATGTATACTCCTTATCATATTACACGGTTTAAACAAACCAGTTTCGTTGAATATAACGGTGAATACTAATAAAAGATTCTCGAAGGTGACATCGTCATCATAGATGTAACTAAGATACTGATTAGGATGTGTGGATAGTTCAAAGATTCTTGAATTCAGTTGCTTTCTGTGGAGGAACAGATCGATTCGTATTAGGGAAAGTGAGGGGAGAGTGAATATGAAGAAGAGAAATATAGTGGTCTTGTTATCCGTCAGTTTTATCTTAATCTTCTTATTCATCTATAAATACTACACGTTAAATTATACGAATGAGGGTATAACAAACAAGGTTTTAAATCAAGATGGATATGCATTGACGCTGAGAACTCCAGAAATGCCGATTCAAATTTTTGTGAAATCTGAATGGATTCCATTCAGTGCAGGTGAACCTCTTAAAAGAGATATCAAAGTATCAGAGACTCATAGCAGCAATTTGATATTAGATGTGCAGAACAGAGATGATGATATTTATTTTAGTTTTAGGACTACATTTAATATGGATGATCCATCTGGGGAGTTCATATATAATGGTCTGTTTAATGAGAATGGAACGTTTACTTATTCACCAGAGGAAGTACGGTTATATGATAAAAACATGAATCAGCTCTCCGTAGTTCAGACAGGTATTGGTCCTGAAGCATCGTTCTCATTCGGAATTGAAACGGAAGAACAGAAATTAATAAGTGAGGGATTCTATGTGAAGTACGATGGATATAACGTGTATGATTATTCTAAGAAGTAATTCAGCGGTCACACCAAAATAGATAGGTGAAATCATTGCATAAGAAACCAGGCTCTCAGATATCCCAGAACATTGTAGAATAGATTTAACAATAAACAAATCAGGAGGATACATGGGTACAGACATTTGTTTCTTTGTAGAGGTAAGGCATTACAGGAGAGAATATGAATGGAATAATGGTGCTGTAAGAGAAATAACAAAGAGTGAGGAAGAATTGAATAGTACTGCTCGCTGGATCAGTATGGATAAGTGGATGATTAATCCTGATTATTACTTGTTTCCAGAAAAAAAGATCTCTAAATTGAAACTAAGTGATCCTCATGAATTTTATAGTGGGGGGCGGAATTATGATTTGTTTAGTGTTTTATCAAACACCAGGAATGATCAAAATCTACCTTTCATATCTTCGCCACGAGGAATTCCGGTAGATACCTCGCCAGACTTAAGTGAAGTTGTACTTGAGGATAAAGAAGATTTTTATGACCACAGTTGGCTTTTATTGGAGGAGATCCTTCAGTTCAATTGGGATCAAAGTTATTATTGTGATCAATTTATGGAGTACAGAAATATTAAAAATACATGCTCTGAATTT
The DNA here is from genome assembly GCF_038002525.1 of Paenibacillus sp. FSL K6-4396. Classification (NCBI taxonomy): domain Bacteria; kingdom Bacillati; phylum Bacillota; class Bacilli; order Caryophanales; family Paenibacillaceae; genus Paenibacillus; species Paenibacillus sp. FSL K6-4396. The sequence goes on from NZ_JBBOCR010000001.1 coordinate 1,733,465, forward strand.
ATCAATGTAACCATTCCAAAGTTATTGAAATTAGGGAGTACGGAAGATGTAAGAATGATTTTCTGGTTTGGTTAGATTTTATTGAGAACGCATTCGTAAAGGCGGGAGCAAATGCAGGACTATAAGGTTGCTCTGCCCTGATACCTTTATATCGTGATGAAATTACAGTTATTTTTAATGTTAAAGGAGATCAGCTAATGCAAATAGTTCGAAGGCATGGCTATGCTAACAAAGTGGTCGCCTGTGTTCTGTTATTCGTGTTTCTCATTATGGCATGCGGGTTACCGGCCCACGCTGAGATAGAGAATGTGGAGACTACGCCTTCCAGGATTCCGTTGTCCTCGCTAGAGGAGACGATCGATTCTTATGTGGCTACGCATGAGAAAAACACCGCTGCCGTTTCAATTGTGACTATCAAGAATGGGGAAACGATTTATAGTAAGGCCTATGGCTATGCAGATATTGAGCAACAGAGAAAGGCGGACAGCTCTACTGTTTTTGAATGGGGTTCCGTCACTAAACTGTTGGTCTGGACGAGTGTAATGCAGCTTGTCGAGCAGGGAAAGCTCGATCTACATACTAATATTCAGGAATATCTACCGAAAGGGTTTCTAAAGAAGCTGGAGTATGATGCCCCCATTACGCTATTAGATCTTATGAATCATCAAGCGGGTTGGGAGGATAGGATGCTTGAGTTATGGTATCTATCCGAGAATCAAGTTATGGATCTGGGAGAAACATTGCAAAAATTTGAGCCAAGACAGATCTATGAACCGAGGAGTGTATTTGCTTATTCAAACTATGGTGTTGCTATGGCTGCCTACATCGTAGAAGTGCAGAGCGGACAACCTTTTTACGAATACGTGAATGAACATATATTTAAACCACTGGATATGAAAGAAACTACGATTCATCCATCACATCAAGATCGTCCAGACCTCGTGCTGAGAAGGGATCAGATTCAAGGCTATACTGCTAATGCCGAACTCATCCCCAAAACCAAAGTATACATGAACATATATCCTGCAGGAGGTGCCATGGGCACCGCAGAAGATGCAGCAAAATTCCTAGCAGCCCTGATGCCAATCAATCGTGGTAATTTATTATTCAAGAACAAAGAAACCTTAAACGAAATGCTGTCAACCAGTCTGTATTATGATGGAACTTCTATCCCTCGAATCGCACATGGATTCATTGAGGTAGAGTACTGGACACCTGCACTGGAACACGGTGGGAATACATTGGGGTTTTCGAATAAATTGATCTTTGACCCGAAATCTAATTTTGGGTTAGTGGTGATGACCAACCAGTTCGAAGAAGAGGTATATTGTTTCGGTCTTGTCCAGAAATTGTTTGGGGATAATTACAGCACTAGCTCTGTAACCTCTGGAAATGATGGATATTATCTCACTACACGACGTTCCGGTTCTGGATTTACGAAGCTTTATTCGATTCTCTTGCTGAAAAAGTATTCCACATTTGATCTTAGTAACTTCACCAATGTTGTTGAGAAAGATGGTGTCGTTGAGAAGGTCTCCTTTACTTACAATGATTATGTACGTGTATCAAGCTCAACGATGATCTGGATCATTGCCTCTTTAATAGCTCTTGCAATAGCCATCGTATTCAATTTGAGAGCTGTGATTGGCTATTTTATCCGATTATGTTTTTACAGATTGAAAAAATGGGAAAGACCCGGGACAGGGTTTGATAAATATCATGTTGCCATTAATATTGCAGGTCTGGCATTCCTACTGAATACTACAGTACTAGCCATGCGAGCATTGAGTTTAAACGCCTCTTATTCTTCATTACGAATTCATCTCATCTTTAACCTGATTTATGTGATTCTAGCTTTAGCATATCTTGTCTTGCTAATCTACAAACTGTGGAAGATAAGTTACAGCAAAAAGCGAAAGGTTGTATATATCATGACCGGAGTATCGGCTTTCCTATTTGCTACTTTTATTGTGGGATGGGATTTGTATTTTTAGAAGGGCACTCATGAAGAGGTATTGGAGTGAAAGACAGCAGTTCCTCATCGGGGACTGCTGTCTTTGTGTTTATATGCTCTTTGGCTTTTGAAGAAACTGTAAATGACCATTAGAATATTCAATAATAATAGACCTATATATCCATCTGTTAACTTTGTACGTTCAACCCACTTGTTCACTAACTCTCCAGAGAGAGCTTGTTTTCCTAAATATTTATTTATATCATTCGGATGAGTTTCATCTATATATATAAGTGGAAACTCCATGCTGTTGGAAGAAGCAGCTAGCGGCGGATAGAACTCTACCCATTTTTGACCTGCCCATCGATCATACTTATAATGCAAGTCTGCGCTGGATTCAAGATTATCCCACCTGAGAAAACCCAATATGATTAGAATACAAAGTGTAAAGACGCTAAATATTAACTTCTTGTTATTCAAATAAACACCATCCTTATGTGTGTACTACTAACAATATCACTGTGTGAAAACAACTTTATCATCCGTTTATTCTATCAGCATTTTCCGTTATCTGTAAGTAGATTGTTTCAATGAAATGCTAGTAAGTAAAAAACCAATCGATCAAAGAATCGTTGCAGCAGGTTTTCGAAGAAGCTAGACAGCCTGCAGGGATTGCAAAAGTGGTGAGTATTCATGCGCTTCGCCACTCATTTGCTGGAAAACGGGAAAGATCTACGGTACATCCAGGTGCTACTCGGTTATAAAAGTGCACGAACAAACTCAGCGCTATACGCATGTTAGTATGAAAAATATTCATCGCATTCAAAGCCAATCGGATCATATGGATACGGGAATTGAGCCTCCCTATAATTCTCCCTTTTTCACCAAATTTTTCTTCGCAAAAGTCACCGTATAGGTTATCATATACCTAGTTCAGATATCAGGCAGGAAGTGTGGTATTTACGAAGTACATAGATTAGGTAGTTAGGCGAAACTTCGTAGTAGATAATAATAAAGAGGAGTACATTAATGGATTATGCTATTATCTGCATGAACGAGGTTTTTCCAAGTGATAATGATGTTGCTAAGTGGGTAGTTGGATTGGCAGTCATACATAATGATTTTCTCTTTCTAAAGAAGAAGTTATTCAAATCTTCAGACGTGCTTTCGGACTTGATTTCAGAAGCACCATCTATCCTTAAAATTCTCACTGCTTCCCTAAGAGAGGCTATTTTCTATCTAGAGGAGTCTGAAAAATTAGCAGAAATAAGGACATATATTAATTCTTTACCTGAGCAGTTAATCCAGATGTATATGGCTCTTAAACTTCTATTTAGAAACGGTGCAAAGGCAGATTTATTGCAAAAATTAACAAACGCAAGAAACATAACTTATCATTACTCCAAACCTCAAAGGAACGAACTATCAGAAGCATTAAAAGCGTTGAGCAATGAAATTATATTTTACGAAGAGAACGACCAAAGGTTCTTGTTTGCAGAGCACGTAAGGAATACAATTTTATTAAATTCATTGTTTTCGTCTAATGAAATCAGATTAGGACAAGAGTTGCCCATATCAGAATTAATAATAAGTATTAAAGAATCTATAGAGACCTTCATTGATTTTTCTAACAAGGTGAGTAGACACTACTTGGAAGATTTTTGTGAGTGATTCATTGCAGCATCGCCTAACATAATATTCAAGCAACGGCTCCGTTGGAGCCTTGGTCTGCGGGAAGGAATTCGAGGAGGGATTTCAGCAGACAACCCCTTCGGGGTTCGTGAATACAGGAACGTTAGATGAAATTCCTTAAAAGCAATAGATATACTAAATTAAAGGAGAAATTATCGTGGGAACATATGAATTAAAACTTAAATTTAATTTTGGTAATAATACGTTGTATGAATTGGGGTATTTTTCTACAGATTTATATCAATTGATTGTTTTTAGTGAGTTGATGCAAAACGAAAGATTTTCGCTTATTGATGAGAACTTTTTATCCTCAAGACAAAAATTCATTATGACAAGAAATAATTATTTGCTTAGAGAATTCAGAAATAGAGCACAAATTAAAAGTATCAACAATGGATGTATTGAACTTGTTATTGCTGGAGTATCATGTATGGCAACGATAATAGTCCCATGCCTTATTTATAGGTTGCAGGCAAAAAACAATAAATCTCAAGATATATTTTTTGAAATAAGTACAAATGATAGTGAATTAAATGAATTCTTAGATGAATTTAATAAAGGGCTTTATGGGAAAGGAACCGAGGGTTTAACATGGTTGTTTAAGAGATTAGAAGAGAAAGGATATAGTGTTAGTTCATCAGGAGAGCATGTCTTTAATATTGAAAGAATGATAGAAAGATATGAGAAACGCACGATTAAATTAATAAATAAATATTGATTGAGTGTAAAGCTAAAAGCCAGGAACATCATCTAACAATATATTCACGCTGCGGGCATACGCCCTTGATCCGGCATACGCCGGACACTCGACAGGCGTCGAGTCGTGAATACAGGAACGTTAGGTGAAATTATTGCAAAGGATGGTAAACATGAAAAGAACAAAAGCTCAAGTCGAATTTGAAACTATATTTAAAAAATTTATATTTAATATTAATTCACTAAGAACGTACATCAAAAGTGTTTCATTATCGCTTGATAATCAAAAAAGTGATCACAAATTCGTTGAATCTCTTGATAATGCAATAGAGCTTCTTATTCGCAAGAAAATAAATCCTTCTGAATTTAACGACCATAATGAAAAATTTGAAGAACTGGAAGAGAAACTCAAGGAGAAATTCAATTTAGAAATTGATTTAGAAGAACCAGAAACCGCAAAAGTTACAATGACTGGCGGTCTTACTGGAAAGATAAAAGATCAGTTTGAATCTTACAAATTAAATAAGAATCAAGTTAATATCTTATACCAAAGTTCATTGATAAGTCTTGCTACTTTTTTTGAGTTATTAGTTGCGAGTATTATTAAAAAACGTTTATTTGATTATCCTAGTGCTTTGAATATTGATGAAAGATCTTTAACTCTCGAAGAAATTAGAAAGCTTGGCTCATTTGAAAATGCAGAAATATATCTAATTGAAAATGAAGTTGAACAAATAATGAGAAAGAATATACTGGATTGGATTGAGTATATGAAAAAAAACTATAAATCAAAATTTCTATTCCTAACTGATATAGAGGCTAAACTTTTTGAAGTTTTTCAGAGAAGAAATCTCTTTGTTCATAATGAAGGAATTGTAAATAACATTTATTTATCAAGAGTAAATCAAGATTTAGTTAAAGATTTTAGCCTTGGGAAGAAGATAATTATTACTAATGAATATATGGATGAAACAATTGATTTAATTGAATATGTAGGAGTAATTCTTGCACTGGAGTTGTGGCAAAAATTCGAAAAAGTGTCTATGGTTCGTCAGGATCTTATACAAGAATATGGATTTGAATTTATGCTTCAAGGAAAGTGGAAATTATCTAGAGAAGTGTTTAGTTTACTAATAAATGAAAGAGAGATTGGTAATCGTAGTAAAACTATGGGGCTTATTAACTATTGGCAATCATTTAAAAATTTAAACGAGTATGATCAGGTAATTGGTGAAATTGAGAAGGAAGATTTTTCTGATAGAAGTCTGGATTTCCAACTATGTTTTTTCGCTCTTAAGGATGACTTTAATAATTTTTTTAATATTCTTCCAGAGGTCTGTCCTTCGGAGATATCTCTTGAACATTTAAAAAAATGGCCAATTTTTAATTCTGTTCGACAAACAGCTGAATATGAAGCTTTTATTGAGAAAATGACAAACACAAAAAATGAAATAATATCGTAAGTTTACTCATAGAAGGTGAAAACATCACCTAACACAAGATTCACGCTGCGACCTGTGGTCTTGGTCCGGACCGGAGCAATAAGAAGCGGATTCGGTTGGAGTAATTGCAGTGGCAGGGAAGCAGATTCAGCCGGACAACCCTGCACTCCCTTAGCACATCGCGGTCCTTACCTTCGCTCACTTAAGGCTGTGAGGGTTCGTGAATCCAAGAACGTTATGTGAAAGTAATTGGAAGATCAAAAGGAGGTAAATATGAATAATATTGGAATATATATTACTGATTTCTGCAATAACAGTGGCTTATTTGACTTACAGAAATCAAATGAAGCTAAAAGCTTTTGAAATTTTCTTGAAAAGAAGGGAAGATGTACTTAGTGATATTGAAAAATACTTAGAAATGTTACATCAAGTTAAACTAGAGATTGATTTAGATAATGACGAGAAGAAACCAAATTTGTCTAAATTCAGTACTGAATATTTTCATGAAGGTCTTATATTATTTCATAAAATTAAAGGTGCTAATTTTGGGGAATTTTCAAATATATTAGCGAGTAATTTCTGGACATTAATCAATGAAAGATTAACCAATAATAAGTTAGATAAGGATGAACTTCTTGATTGGATTCATAGAATTCAAAACATATTATCTATTTTATATGGATTTGCACATAGTACAGTAAATTCAGAAATCCAGTCAATTACATTACCCCTTCATAAAAAGACATTGAAGTATTGGAAAGAAAGAAGGAAAACTAGAAACTTGAAGGACGAACAAAAGTGATTACAATCCGAAGAAGAAATTGCCTCCACATAACATAATATTCACGCTGCGGACATTCGTCCTTGGCCCGGCATTAGCCGGACACCCGACATACGTCGGGTCGTGAATACAGGAACGTTACATGGAATTAATTCTTGAAGGTATTTTTATGTTTGACGATAATGAAATACTGAAAATAGAAAACGAGGGTTATGAAAACGACAATAACCCAATGTTTGGAGAGTATCAAAGAAAATTTAACTTTGAACCTATTCCCTATGGTTCGTGAGAGACATGTATTTAAGGAGAAAGTGCTTCTGAATTAAAAGTAAATTATGTGTATTTTGGAGAAGTAAGAGTGAATATAACTCTTTATTAAATTGAACAGAAAAGATTTGAGACACCGGAACTCGCTGATTTAGATAATATGCAAAATTGATTTGTAATGCCATAAAAGGCTCAAAATGAATACTTATTGATGATCCTCAAATTCAATCATTGAATATTTCGTGGATTGAAAATGAAAAAGAAGCGCATTTTGAATTGAAAGTGTCTGGACCCCCTGATGATTTTGTAATGAAACACTTAAAGTTGTACGAGATGTCAAATAAGTTATTTTACCCTATAATCAGAAATTTGGACAACAGAAGGGTAAAACATAACGAAATTAGACAGGAAGGACATGATTTAAATAAAGCATTTTACCGAAGTAGAAGTATACACCGATTCTAATGGAATTTCATAAAAACAGAATTATTGATTCAGGATTTAAGGTAGTAAAACTTAAGCGTTGGAGATCTTCTGATCTATTAAACTACATCTAACACAATATTCTCGTTGTATGAATGCGCCTTGTGAGCAGGTGTAGCCAAATGTTTTTTTGAATCCTGAGTTTCTCAGATGTTTTAGCACACCGAGTTCTTGAAAAGCAGGTCTCATTTGAAGTGGAAGTTTATCTAGGGATGACTTTTGTTTTATCATGGAAGGACACCTCTTCTGTGGTTTAGTGGATCTCTACAATCTCACGTTACCAAATGAAGAGGTGTTTTTCTATATGGGCAAGATGGGCTACTTGAATCGGCTTCACATTAACCTCGGCCTGGGGTTAACTCGATTTTGACTATGCGAAAGTTGAGTTAAGAAACCCCATGATCGATTTTTTTATGAAAGTTAGTTGAATGTAATAAGGACGGACTTGTGGATCTTAGCTAATATATAAGAATTATCATGAAAATGGTTTGAGATGATACGAAAGGGAGATTTTTATGTCTAAAAATAAAAAACGTAAGGACCAACAAAAAGTTTGGGAAGATCAATTTGAAATTGTTTCGGAATTAGGAGTAGGTGGTAACGCTAGAGTATATCATGTTATAAGAAAAATCGATAAAGCAGAATTCGCATTAAAGCATCTATACAATAAAAATGAAGAGAAGAAAGGTAGATTCATTGATGAAATTCAAGTAATAATAAATAATTTTGAAAGTATAGATGGAATTATTCCAATTAAAGAATATTCTGAAAAAGAATTTTGGTACACTATGCCAATCGCTCTACCGATATTAGAACATATAAGGGTTTCGGAGGAAACTATAGAAGAGATCATAGATGGTGTTATTCAGCTTTCTATAACATTGAGTAAATTACATTCCAAAGGAATTTCTCATAGAGATATAAAGCCCTCAAACATATATTTTTACAATGGAAGATACTGTTTTGGAGATTTTGGATTGGTTGAATTCCCAGATAATCCAAATGACTTCACAAAGTCAGATAAAGGTCTTGGAGCTATCTTTACAATTGCCCCAGAAATGAAACGAAATCCTAAAAATGCTGATGGAAAAAAAGCAGATGTTTTTTCTATAGCTAAAACAATGTGGATGTTACTTGCAGGAAATGAACTAGGGTTTGATGGAGTATATAACTTCCTTGATAGAAGCCATAGTTTGCGTTTTATGGATTTATTTAAAAGTGTTCATCTTGTGGAATTGGAAGAGTTATTGGAAAAATCAACTGATAATAGCCCTGAAATCAGACCGAGCATTGATATATTCGTAAAGGAATTAAAGTTTTGGTCGAATATTTTTAATGATTATGAAAAATCTCAGGCTAGTGATTGGAATTTTTTGAATAAATATCTATTTGGAAACAATCCTCCAGAATCTACTGTATGGAGAAACGTGGGGAAAATAGTTGACGTCTTAAATGTAATTGGTACGCTGCCTGCATATAATCACATCCTTTTCTCAGACGGTGGTGGATTAGATTTTAGCATGGCTCGGGAAGCTGATGAAAATGGGTGTATCTGCTTATACGATTCAATTGGATTTTGTTTTGTTGTAAAGCCAAGTTGCCTACGCTATGAAGGGTTTAGTGAAGAGTACGTTTGGAATTATTTCTTGCTTGAACTAGACGAGCTGTCACCAATTTGTTTTAATCATGACGTATCCCGTGAATATCTTGTTGAAGACTATCCAGGAAATTACGTTTCTGCTGATTACTCTCAGTATGGTGTGTATGATTATGATAGTGGCGAACCACTTCCAGATAACTATAAAATCGTACATCGATATTTGAAAGGTAAATTCTTAATAGTGCTAAAAAATGGTCCTTATAATGCAATCCCCGCTACATATGATGGTAGACATGGTGATTGCAATAACGATGAGTTTAGAGAGTATATCAATAAAATTATAGTAGCAGTTAATACTTTGAAGAGTAGAGGATTTGAAGAAGATAGGATTTTAGGCAGTTCATTATTTAACGAAAATCCGTTTAAAACAACCAAAGAGATTAAAAGGACTACTAAAAAAGGGAATATCAAAAGTACAAGGGAATTTATAAATTCAAACTATCTAGAATGGTGTCTTTCGGAATTTATTGCTAATGAAAAGTTTTGTAAAGGAAACATCGCATTTAATATTTTATATAATGTGAAAAAGGAATCGCATTATCCCACGTATTCAAGGGAAAAGTTCTACCTTTGTAAGGATGGTTATATAAAAAGTTTAAATGAGGAAAATGCAATCGAGGCGTACTGTATTTATAATAGAGAAGATGCATTGCATCTACTTGATAAATTCACTAATTATGTTAGTGATATTCTTGTTCGAAATGGGCTTGATTTACTAGAATATGAACAATATTTTTCAATAACCTTAAAAAAAATTGGAAAACCGACTCATCTATTTACAAAGTCAGAAATTGAAGAAGTTATGCGAATTGCTGATGATCGTAACCATAACATGCTAGTAATTGATGAGAATGGGTATGCTAAAGTTATTCAAGATATAAACAAGGGCATTTTATATCCGGTAAGACATGAATCATGGAATGCTGGAAATGTATATGTTGGAAAATACTCTAAACTTTCGACATTGGATGATGTTTATGTATCATCTCTACAAGGATGGTTAATGTACTTGCAATCCGGGGTAAGTATGTATATGGATTATGTACATGAGAATAAAGATATAGATATTCTAATACAGGAAATTAGAGAGTATTACTAAAATTATTATTAATGTTTTATGAGACTGATGATTCCAACTTAGTGCATAGCATGAATATTTAGAGAGTTTGCTTCATTGTGTATCTGGATGGCATTTGCATACATTCTTTATTTGCGTGTACTACATCTAGAGTAATAATTTATCCATCAATAATCGTTAAGGAGCCACCCTTTGTGATTCAGGGACTGGCTCTTTTCCTTTTTATATTAAAACCTTAAAATAATTTAATGTTTTTGGGCTCAAAGCCGAAATAAGTGCTTGGTTTAAAACAATGCTCATGTTGTACCATGAATTTTGTGAAATAGGTTTTGTGGATGCTCAAGTGCCAAGCACTTATTTTAAGGTTGAGCCACATTTTTATAAAAATATTTAAAGGATGACAAATGATAAAAGCATTAGTCTTCTTGCGTGGAGAAAATTTCACTATGGGCAGAATTGATTTTGAAGCTGGAGTGCTGACCATTTACAATGATAGCGTTCGTGGTTAAAACTCATTTATCAGATTTCCCCTTCAAGTAAATCCCCGACAGGTATCTAACCCTAATGTCTACATTCTGGCAAGAAACTCTGTTGTTTGATGCTTTTATTTTTGCCGATAGCTACAACCCGGGAACTGATAATATTTTTAACATCAAAGGTTTATAGCAGTTTTAATTCGAAACCTGCATTAAAACAATCATATTTTTATGTAAAATTTGGATGAGACAATAGAATGGATGTGCACCATAGAGCTAGGTTTGCATTAAAAGGTTGCTTCCGTCTAACAGCAACAAGACATGATGTGGTTAGACCCATTAGAGAGGTGGATGTATGAGCCGATTGCTTGACTTATTGGAAGTGGAACGGCGCATGCTTAATCAGCTTGGTGAGGCATCCTTGAAGCAAGCGATTCCGTTGTGGGAGAACCCTGAGGTTCAGGAACAGAGCCGGAGGGTGGATGAACTGGTGGCCCGAGTGAGTGAGATGAAGGCGAGACATAATCGAGTTGTACGATGATGAGCGAGGTACATAATGCTTAGGGGAGGGGAAGCAATGGATTTTCCACAGTGGATGCAACGAGCGATTCAAGCAAGGCTGGATGAGGTATCTGCCCGAATCGAACATGATACTGAACTTAGTCGTGTACGTGGGGAAACCGACGAAGCTTTTGAAGCTTTGTTTGCTAGCAAAGATGTCGAGCAGACACCAGAATATGCTGAGTGGGAGAGTCGATATATTGTCAGCAGAGGCATAGAAAATGAGCGGTTGTACATGCAGGGGCTAAGAGATGGGATTCGGCTCACTGTATCCTTGCTAGGTCAGTCGATGCCGGAGGAGATTGATACGAAGGCTTGATCCACTAATGCGAACCCAAAAGTAAGGGGGAGCGACCCCGATCTTAACTTAAAAAACCAGCCGAAGCGGTAAATTACACGCTTCGGCTGGTTTTTTAACGCTCTACTTTTCCAAAATCCAAATATTAATTCGCACTTACAGACTTAAACCAATCATTCACTTCTTGAGTGATCTGATCTCCGCCATTGGATTTCCAGTTGGCAACGAATTGGTCAAAGGCATCAATTGGCAGATTGCCGTAGATGATTTTGTTGAAGGTTTCCATCTCGGACTGACGGAGCAGGTTCCATTTGGATACCATGGTTGGTGTGGCTGCGCCAGTGAAATAGTTTTGTTTACGGATATCGATCTGGGACATGACGACTTTACCTGCATACCAGTTTTCCGGTTTACGGAATTCGGCCATTTGTTTCTCGTACGGTGTTTCAGGCTTCTCGCCGTTGGCCAGCTTCACGAGTGTTTTCATGTACAGATCCGGGATACGTGCTGGGCCGGTCAGGAAAGGGAATTCGTTGGAGAAGTCTTTGATCTTCTCTTTGTCACTGGTCGGTTGTCCGTCAATGATATCCCAGTCGTAACCTTTGGCGAAGCCGTATTCATACTCACTGCCCGCTTTCGGGTTAGCCAGGTTATCCAGCAAGTAGTTGTAATACAGGAAGATGGCTTCTGGATGCTTCGCATCTTTGTTGATCATGATACTTGCGTTGACACCAGAGTTCTGCCACTTCGTACCAATCTTGCCGTCTGGGCCAGCTGGAACAGGGTAAGCTTTATACTTAGAGCCAGGTACGTTCTTCAGCAGGTCAGGTGCTGGCCAGTCTGGTACCCAGTTAGCGCCAGGCAGAATGCCCGCTTTGCCAGCTGTCCAGCTTTCAGCGGATTTACCTTCGTCCCACAGAGCGGAGTCAGCGTGGATATAACCTTTATCCATCCATTCAGCCAGCTTGGCAAGGGCTTGTTTGGCACCCGGGTTAACGGAGCCGTACTCTAGGTTGCCGTTTGCGTCTTTGTTCCATTGCTCTTCAATTGTACCGTATGCACCGAACAACCAGTCGAGCTGACCCATCCAGGTGTTGGTGTTATTTTTCAGCGAGATTGCCAGCGGGAATACTTTGTCAGGAGACAGACCGTCCGGGTTTTCGTTCTTGAATTTGTCCATGATGTTCTCAAGGTCTGCGATGGTTTTCGGCGCTTCCAAGTTCAGCTTCTCCATCCAGTCCTCGCGGAGCCAGAGCAGCGTATCGTCGTTATCGGTGTACTCCATGATCGGCATGTTGTATTTCTTGCCGTCCTTGGTGAACGGATACCACAGTTCAGGATGTGCTGCTGCGTGATCTTTCAGGGTCTGGCTTGCGTACTTGTCGAACAACTCATCGATGGCGATGAATTGACCGGAGTCGATCAGTTGATTGGTCAATACCGCATTGGTGGGTACGGTGACAAAATCAGGGAGCTTCTCGCCAGAGGCGATAGCCAGTTGCAGCTTTTGTCTGTATTGATCGTCATTGGCCGGATACCAGGTATCTTTATGCTTCATACCCAGCGTTTCGAGCATCCAGCGATCGTGCACGTTATTTTCTTTGGTATCTCCTTGCACGTATTTCTTCGGCATTAATACCGAACTGAACTCGATGGGTGGATCATATTTTCCTTTAGCAAAAGCAGCTTCTGCTTCCGCTGAGCCGACAGTTCCCGGCGTATTATCGGTACCATTGTCACTGGCTGTCTCGCCACTGCCGCACGCAGTGATCGTGATGAGCGCGATAACCATGAGCAGTGACCACCATGTTTTAAATTTGATCATTGTTCAATCCCCCTACGGTGTATGATCTTTACAATGTAACTGTACCAATTTGAGCGGGAGGGCATCTATATGAGTTTGTTAGTTTCCATAGGACTCTATTAGTGAATGTTCCAAAAGAACAGCTTTCAGTCATGTTATTTGTGCTGGTCTCTGTATTCTTGCGGCGTAACGCCGAATTGACGCTTGAACACTTTGATAAAATAAGCCGGGTCCATATAACCAATCTCCATGCTGATTTCATATACTTTTTTGGTGGTCGTCACCAGCTTGTGACAGGCCCGATCCATACGCAGGCGCGAGATATAATCACTGATACCTTCGCCCGTTTCGATTTTATAGATCTTGGACAAGTGGGTCGGATGCAGATTGACATGGTCAGCGAGCACGCGCAAAGATACATCCAGATGCAGGTTTTTATCTGTAAAATCCTGAATCTTCCTCACATAATCCGAACGAATATCCTTGATCTCGTTGGATGTGCCTTCCTTGAGTTTGCCTAGCACGCTGAGCGACCATTTCCGCAGTTTGCTGATGGTAGCGAAAACTTCGCCACTTTGCAAATCTTCGACATCATTGCCCATTAAAGTGGTCAGAGTGAGCTTGTTCCGGTGGGCGATGTTGGTGAACGAAGCGGTAATAAGAAAACCTGCCTCCATGCAATGTTCCCAGGATTCCGACCATTTCTCATCCAGCTCTGCGCAGACTGCGAGGATTTTCTCTTCGGCGGCATCCCACTGTCCGCTTTCCAATAGACTAATGAAGGTGGGCGGGGTGTAAAGTACATCCAAGGGGCCTTTCGCCGCAGGTGTCTCGACATCGCTAACGCGCATGACAAATTCGCGTTCGTCGCCGACGATCTGCCGGAAATAGGCCGAAGCCTGACGGAAACGATCGTAAATCTGTTCCGGGAAGGTGAACCACTCAGTGATAACGATGGAGAGGGAGCCTTTCAGAAACTGCTTTACTTTGGATTGAAGCTGAATCGATAGCTTCTCCAGCATGGTTTCTTTGCCAATATCACCTTTCCGTTCTTTCAACTGTAGCAAAAACACCAGATATCCGTGCTCCTCCTTGACGCCCCACACTTCCATAAACTCACCCATAATCTCTTCCGCCATGTTGATGATCGCATATTCGATCAGGGTCTGATCATTGCTGTCATAGTGTCCGAATTCTTCTTCCAAACGAACCAACATTAATGCGGCATCCCCTGTGTGAAAGGGTAGATCGTAATTGGCAAGCTTCCGCTCCCATTCGGCAGCGGCGATTCGTTGTCCCTGCAGAGCCCCAAGGAGCAGTCGTCCTCGCAAATGGGGGAGATTCTCTCGCAATGTAAATTGCGTTCGTGTCAGTGAACTGACCAGTTCCCATTCATTGTTCAATTGATCGATGGCTTTCTGCACAGCACCCATTAGTTCATCGTCAGTGGGCGGCTTCAGCAGATAGTCTACGGCTTCGAACTGGATGGCTTTTTTGGCGTACTCGAATTCGGAATACCCAGATAACAGGATGCACTTTATTTTTTTGTCCCGGATGCGGATGCGTTCGATTAGTTCAATGCCTGTCATTTCGGGCATCTGGATGTCCGAGATCACGATATCGATGGGGTGGGTGTCGATCATTTGTAGTGCTTCGTGTGCCGAGTAGGCTTTATGCACATGCTCAATCCCCAGCGTATGCCAGGGCTTGGTCATGGACAGGTTATCGACCCAGTGTGCTTCATCGTCTACGATCATCATTTGCATGTTGTAGTGTCTCCCTTGGTGGTATATAGGTCTTAAAAGTTAAAATCAATGGATGCTTCTTGTGAACGAGGTCGCTACGGATTTGAAGGGTTCTTTCGATCGCTGTTCAAGCCCCATTTTCTGAATTAGATGATTATAAGGTTAAAATGATGCTTGAAAGGCGAACACTTCGTTTCTACAGAATCCCTTCAATCCTTCGCTTTGGTTCACGTAAAGTCTAACCCTTTATTTTAAAAATGAGCCTTATATAAAGGTTGAATTTGTAATAGGGGCGAAGGCTGCGATTCTTGTGCAGCCTTTTTAATAAAAGCCGCACAAGAGAACACTTCCGAGCACTTCGTTTCTTCAGGTTTTTTCTGTCCTCCGCGTTCACGTGTAAATGGTTCGTTCAAAATCAAATATCAACTTATCGTTCGTATCATATCAATTCGTATCTGTACTACCTTTATCGGAATCCGTATCCTCTTTTGATATCTCCCAGATGATTTCGGTTCGGAATCCGCCAAGCGGGGATGGGCCAAATAGGAGGTAGGAGTGACTGCCGAACAGGTGCGTGATTCGTTGGTGCGTATTCCAAAGGCCGCAGCCCATTTCTTCTTGTAAAGGTTCCTGCATCTTCAAGTTCAGCGCTTCGTACTGTTCCGGGCTTAAGCCTGGGCCGTCGTCGTCGATGTATATTCTGCCAAAACCATTCAAGCGCTCCCCGGTAATTCGGATTTCCCCGGATGAATAGGACTTCGCCACACCGTGTATGACGGAATTCTCCACCATCGGTTGAAGCATTAATCGTGGCACCGACTGGGCAAGCATATCCTCAGGGATATCGATGTGATACTCAATGCGACCATTGCGCAGCTTCTGGATATCCAGATAGTTGATCAGCAGCTTGATCTCTTCTTGTAGCGACGACGTCTCCCGTTCCATACGGGTGGTGTAGCGATAATACGCACTTAGGTTATGCGCCATGGAGACGACAGCTTGCTCGTCCTTCATCTGAGCCATGTTGATGATATAACCAAGACAATTATATAGGAAATGCGGATTGATCTGCGCCTGTAATTGCTTCAGCGTAGCTTCCCTGGCTCTAATCTTCTCATGGAACACATTCTCGATCAGATCCTGAATCTGATGGGACATATCGTTGAATCGGCGGAACAGGAATGAGAATTCATTCTGGTTTTTGCTATGCAGTCGAACAGAATAATCACCCTGCTCTACGCGGCGTAAACCTTTGATCAGCTGTTTGATCGGATACTGGACATTCCGGTACAGCAGGATGGAAGCCGAGATGCCCACAACGAGTAGCAAAATCATACTGGTGTAGAACAGATTCTGACTGAGCGAGATGGGTTTCAAAATCTGATACAGCGGGATGACGTCAACCAGATGCCAATCCAGATAGGTGGACTTCACGGAGCTAACCAGATATTTCTTTCCGTTCAGTTCGACCACGTCCTGTGTGGTATCCTCTGGTGAGTGCGTATCCAGATACTGAGTAAGTGCTGCGGATAACTGCTTGTCCGCGCTGCGATTCAGAATGGGTTCATTTCCTTTGTGATATAAGAAAGGATCGCCTTGTCCGCCTGCTTTATACGTATCCAGCATATTCTGAATATTCTCATAGCTGAAGCTGGCTTCAATCACCAGATTGCTTCCAGTGAGCATTCCAGGTTGGGCGAGGGAGTCTGTAAAGAACCAATAGAAGGATTTCATCTCATCTTGTGATTCGGCACTTTGGTCCCCATAGGTCCATTGTCCGCTCATATTTTTTTTCAAATACGCCTCATCATATCCGGTAGTTCGGTTGTAGTTGGCGATGACATCCTCATTCTGCTGTGAATACACCGCATATCGGGTAGGCCATATATCGGTAACGCTCGTCTGAAGCGTCATCTTCTCCTGAATTACATAACGGGTCTGCATCCGGTCATATCGATCATCCCACATGTTCAGGCCGTTGAAGGCTCTGACATTCGGATCTCGGGAGAGAATCAGGCTGAAATCCATCATCTGATTGATACGGGAGTCGATCTGACTGGACAAGAACGTGAGCTGTTTCGTGTTGGAGATCTGTAATTCTTTGCTGACGACATCGTAGGTGACGTTGTTGGAGTAGGTGTACATGATCAGAATGGGGATGAATAAGACCACAATTAACAGATTTATTTTGGCGAATAGACTGAATCGGGATCTGGTTTTATTTTGAAAAGGCATGAAGCGCTTCCATATATACATAAAAAGTCTCCTTCTAATTCGTGTGTAAACAACTTCTTCTAGGATGGCCCTAACAAAACACTATCAAGCCTAACAATGTTATATAGCAGACCTCAGTATGGCTTGATACTATTTATATCAGAGAACCCCATCACACACAAAAACTTTTTTTGGGAACAGGAGCAGTGCTATGGAGGCTAAATTGGAGGGTAAGCGGGTCCCGCAGGCAAACGTTGGGAACAAGCTGGAAAAAAAGAGAAAAAAACGCTACAAACAGCCATGGATTCTGCACTTCATGGTGTTGCCGGCGGCCATTATGGTCTTTATATTTTCATACATTCCGATGTCCGGGATTTTGATGGCATTTCAGGATTATAAACCTGCCTTGGGATTTTTCAATTCCGAATGGGTAGGGCTAAAGCACTTCAGGTACATGTGGGAAAATGATTACTTCCTGCAAATTACGTGGAACACGCTATTTTTTGCCTGTACGAAGATTGTCATGAATCTAATCATTCCGTTTGTCTTCGCCTTATTGCTCAACGAGGTACGGAAGATGGCGCTAAAAAGAACGATTCAAACGCTCGTGTATCTACCACACTTTCTGTCTTGGGTAACGTTATCCGGTATCCTGATCGACATTCTGGCCCAGACGGGTATTGTCAATCAGTTCCTGGTTTCGGTATTCGGCATCAAGCCGATCTTCTTCCTGGGGGATGGCAGCTGGTTCCGATTCACGATTATTGCGAGTGACGTCTGGAAAGAGTTTGGATTCAACACGATCATCTTCCTCGCGGCGTTGTCCGGCATTAACCCAGCACTTTATGAAGCAGCTGAAGTGGATGGAGCGGGACGCTGGAAGCAAACGATGTATATTACCATCCCGGCACTTATTCCGATTGGGATCGTCATCGCGACCCTGGCACTGGGGAATGTGCTTAACGCCAACTTTGACCAGATCTTTAACTTATATAGCCCGTTGATTTACCAACAAGGCGATATTATCGATACGTTTGTGTATAGAGAAGGTCTGCTTAGTGGGCAGTTCAGTTTCGCTACCGCTGTGAATCTGTTCAAATCGGTCATCAGCCTGATCCTGATTGTGATCTCGTACCGACTGGCTTACCGATTCGCCGGATACCGAATTTTCTAGAGAGGAGGACGAACGAATGTATCATAAAACGATGCCTTACCGCATATTTAGCATATTCAACAATGTGTTACTGACCCTGCTTTCACTGCTCTGCTTGCTGCCTTTGTATCACTTGCTCATGGTATCTCTTAGCGCATCTGCACCTGCGAATGCTGGTCTCGTCACGTTCTGGCCGATTGGATTTACATTGGAGGCGTATGCAAAAACATTTGCCAATACCAACTTCCTCTCCTCCTTGTGGGTATCCGTGGAGCGGACGGTACTGGGTACAGGGCTTGCGTTAATCGTCAATACGATTGCAGCCTATGCACTCTCCAAAGAGACGCGGGTGTTCCGCGCTCGTAACATCTATCTGTGGTATTTTGTCATCACGATGCTTTTCAGCGGTGGCCTCATTCCGGGGTATATCCTGATCCTGAAGCTGGGTCTAATGAATACATTGCTGGCCTTGATCCTGCCGGGATTGGTTGCGGTGTTCAACATCATTCTGTTGCTGAATTTCTTCCGTACCGTTCCGAAGGATCTGGAGGAAGCTGCATTTATCGATGGAGCAGGGCACTTTCAGACGTTTATCAAAATCTATCTGCCGGTCTCCGTACCTGTTATTGCAACGGTTTCACTCTTCATGATGGTTGGGCATTGGAACGCATACTTTGACGGAATCATCTACATCCGTGATGCGGAAAAGCTGCCACTCGCGACGTTCATGCAGACGATCATCGTACAAGCGGACATGTCGAAACTTGATCCAGAAGCGGTGAAGAACCTGTCCCAACGGACGATTCGGGCTTCGCAGATCTTTATCAGCGCGCTTCCGATCCTGCTCGTGTATCCGTTCCTGCAACGGTACTTTGTAACGGGAATTGTGGTTGGTGCTGTTAAGGAGTAGGGACCGTAAATGTAAACATGTGTTGCTTAACTGAAATGAATGTATTATGAAAAGGGAGTCACTGAACTGGGGAAGGCCAGGGAGGTGGCTCTTTCTTTGTGTGGAAAAAGAACATTGCATATATGTAGTGTATTACCTTTATTTGAATAAAATGGTACGATAAAAACGTGAAATGCAAGTATATCCTGATTATTCCTATCGAGGAGTTGTACATAGTGAAAAAGATGATGATGTTTACACTTGTTGTAACGTTATTAAGCTGCTCCATGGCTCATACCGTTTCAAGTGCACCTAAGAAAATCAGCGTGATTTTTAATGAAAAGGAACTCAAAACACAGGCAGGAGCCGAAGCAAAAATGATAGACGGCCGAGTATATATCCCGGCTAATATTCTTCGAGGTGCGAGATTCTCCGTAGAGTATAAAAACTCAACGCTTCATTTGGTTAATAGCTATTTACTATACACCAGAAATTTGATGGAGATGCATGTGTTTAATCATGTCTTTACAACGCGATTCAACAAGATGGATCAGGAAGTGGTTCACATTTTGGGCAATGTGCTGCTTGAAGAGCCGGTAGATTTCTCGAAATTACACGAGTTCATAGCGGAAGCTGAATCAAATGCGGGAATCCGACCGGAGAACTTTACTCCCGTGCTAGACTATAACTCCTTTGATTTTGCACCTGCGAGACAAAGTGTAGAAGTATACAAAAAAGCAAGTCGTGAGTTAATCGCTTATGTCGATACTGGAGACACAGAGAGGTTGAAGTCGTTTTACGAAGAAAGAAAACAGGCACTTGAGTATTACGATTCTTACACCAATGTGTATGATCTTATTTTTAAAGCGAGTTTTACTAGTGCAGTTAGATAGAGAAGAAACTAGTAATGATGACAAGTGCAGGAGGGAATTCAAAATGGAATTTAGAAGAATAACTTAGGATAATTTTATCGAATGTATTGAACTTAAAGTCACTCCAGACCAACAAAGATTCATATCCTCGAACCAACATGCACTTGCTGAAGCGTACGTTGCCTCAGATGAGGGGCAGATTATTATTACTTTTGCAGTCTATAAGGAAGACAATATGGTAGGTTTTATTTCGATGTACTATGATGACGGGGATGGCAACTTTGAATATAGCAGTTATGGCATCTTCAAGATGATGATTGACCAGCGATACCAAGGTAACGGATATGGTAAAGAAATCGTAGTAAAAGCAATTGAGTATGCGAGGACTTTCCCACGTGGAAAAGCCAAAGTTGTAGAACTCACCTACAAACCTGAAAATCTAGCTGCGAAGAAAATTTATGACTCTCTTGGTTTTGTTCAAACCGGTGAAATATTGGCATGTGGTGAAGTACAGGCGGTATTAACGTTGTAATTGTCCGTTACAGCTCCAATCCTGCTCTTTCTTCATGAAATTTACACCTTGATTTGGGCTATTCAAATCACCTATTCCCGAATCGAGCTATTTCAAATTCAGAGAGGATGAATACGATGATGGATCAAAACTTGAAACAAGCAATACTCAGGGGAGAAACTTCGCTAGGCATTGAATTTGGATCCACACGAATCA
This sequence comes from Paenibacillus sp. FSL K6-4396, assembly GCF_038002525.1. NCBI lineage: Bacteria > Bacillati > Bacillota > Bacilli > Caryophanales > Paenibacillaceae > Paenibacillus > Paenibacillus sp. FSL K6-4396. Next base: position 1,754,257 of record NZ_JBBOCR010000001.1, read on the forward strand.
AAGCTGTACTCATAGATTACCATTTCAAAACCATCTGTTCCAGCAGTTATGAATGGGAAAATCAATTGATTGGCGGTTACTGGACTTACCATTTGGATGATATGATTCATGGGTTGCAACAAACCTATCATCAATTACAGCAAGAGATTGAGGAAAAATATGGTGTAACGATACAAAAGATTGGATCAATCGGATGTTCTGCTATGATGCAGGGTTACATTGCACTTGATCAGGCAGGGGAGTTATTGGTTCCGTTCCGTACATGGCGTAATGCCACAACGGGGAAGGCTGCATCAGAGCTAACCGAGAAATTCCAGTTTAAAATTCCAGAGCGCTGGAGCATCGCACATTTGTATCAAGCGATTTTGAACGGAGAAGAGCATGTCACGAACATCAATTATATTACGACATTGTCGGGTTACATACATCGGCTCTTAACTGGCAGTAAAGCTATTGGTATAGGGGATGCCTCAGGCATGTTCCCAATGGATGAATCCACACGGGGATATCATGAAGTTATGTTGAAGAAGTTTGACGATTTAATTGCTGACAGAGGCTACGCGTGGAATCTTATAGATATTTTACCTAAAGTGTACCCTGCCGGTGAACATGCCGGATATCTTAGTGAAGCTGGTGCGCGACTGTTAGATCCATCGGGTAGGTTGGGATCCCATATTCCACTTTGCCCTCCGGAAGGCGATGCTGGAACAGGCATGGTTGCTACGAATAGTGTCCAAAAACGGACGGGCAACATTTCCGTGGGTACATCGATTTTTGCCATGATTGTATTAGAGAAAAACGTATCTGCGGTATACCCTGAGATTGACATTGTCACTACACCTGATGGCAATCCTGTGGCTATGGTGCTTGCGAATAACTGCTCCAGCGATATTAATGCCTGGGTCGACTTGTTCCGTGAATTTTATGTGGCGATGGGGATGAAACCCGATATGAATCAGTTATTTAGCGTCTTGTTCAATGAAGCGCTGAAAGCTGACTCGGATGGCGGTGGCTTACTGAGCTACGGCTACTATTCAGGGGAGAACATTACAGGAATTGCGAAAGGTCGTCCGTTGTTCGTGCGTTCTCCAGAGAGTCGCTTCAATCTGGCAAACTTCATGAGAGTCCATCTATTTGCTGCGTTTGCTGCACTAAGGCTCGGACTGGATATTCTCACACAGAAGGAGCACGTAACGATTGAGCACATATGGGCGCATGGTGGATTGTTCAAAACCCCACTTGTCGCTCAAAAAATGTGTGCCTCCGCACTGAATATTCCCGTTTCGGTCATGTCTACCGCGGGCGAAGGCGGCGCATGGGGAATGGCTATTTTGGCTTCCTACATGGTGAATAAGCAACAGGACGAGGGTTTGGCGGAGTACCTTACCACTAAAGTGTTTAAAGATGCACAAGGACAAGAGGTTGTTCCGAATCGTGTGGACGTGAATGGATTTGCCTTGTTCATGGAGCGTTACACCGAAGGGCTGGCCATTGAGCAGTCAGCAGTAGATCATTTCGTGGAAAATGGGAAGAAAGCCTGAGATGTAATCATATTTCCTGAAAAGAGGAAACTGGAACGAAGCCCGTTGCCTACGCTATGCCACCCTGTTATAATTCCGTTATATCTATCGTATTGGGGGTTATGACGTGGCAATAGGGATGATGCCGGATTGCTCGTTCGCTAGAAAGCCTTACGCAAAGCCTGAATAGGGGCGGACTTTGTGTAGGGCGCGACAAAAATGAGATTGTTGCCCTGAAATCAATATCAACATAACGGTTCATCCCGCAGGCTTTGCACCTTACTTTATTTTCCTAATAAAAATAAGGGGCTGAAAGCCATGCAAACACCATTTATTCATAATCATCAATTCAATTATATTCATAAACAAGCTGATTTCCTGCTCAAAACGCTACGCTCGGTCGTGGACCCCAAAGTATTGGATACGGTCCGTTATACCGTCAGTACGAATGCCGTTGGCATCTTCGATGATCTGACGCCGGAACAAAAGCAACTGCTGGAGCAGTTATCCACGTATGAGAAGACACATGAGTTGCAGACCTATCTGAACCAGCTGGAAGAATATCTGATTCCATTTCCGCAAGTATCCGCGAAGCAGATTCAGAAGCTGTTTCCCAAGGTAAAGAAGCTCAAAGTGCCGGATCTGGAATCCATCGATTATGCACGTACAACTTATCTGAGATGGACCGACATTGCTACCGATCGCTTGTTCATCGTGTATCCGCATGAAGGCAGATTCCTCGGAATTGAGGGACGGCTTACAGCCACGAACAAGAAAGGGTATTGCATGTTCTGTCATCGCCATCAGGAGCTCGGATTTTTCAACGTGAAAACCAAGAGTTATACGCCGGACAACATTTCTTCCGTGGCCCAGTACGTATGCATGGATAACACAGCTTGCAACCATAGTATTACCGATATCACTATGTTGGAGAAGTTCCTTCTCTCGACCGTAAAATAATGCAAGACACACAGACAGGGTCGCTCTTCGGAGCGACCTTTTTGCCGTGTTCAAGCGGAGTTGCGGCGTCAGGCGTCGTATCGATGTAGCGCTATAATGCCTTTATAGCGTCGAAGGGTCGTTGGCATAGTTCAGTCCCATGTGATGTGCATGGTTCAGCAGTGCCTCATAATGCTCAGGCTTGGATTCCAACGTTTCATATAAAAACTCAACCCTTGATTGGGACACGCCGCAATAATCGGCAATACCCACATTGAGCAGATTGGCGATTGATTGACCATAGTTGCGCTTATGCATCTGTTCTTCCGTCACACCCGAAAGAGCGATCCACAACATCTGCTGATGAGGGAGCTTGTTCGCGCCGTAGGCAAATCCGTTGTTCATGACACGATCCACATAACCCTTCAACATGGCTGGCAGATGCCACCACCAGAGAGGAAACACAAAAACCACAGCATCGTGTTTCTTCAATCGCTTCATCTCGGTTTCAACCTCAGGTGAGAACACTTGATTCTCTTGGGTATAGTCTGGTTCATCCATCTCACGAAGAATCGGGTCGAATCCAATTCCATGCAAATCCAATATTTCATAACCGTGACCAGCCTCGGTAAGCCCTTTTGCAAAACGTTCAGCTACCTGGAAGGTCAACGAATCTTTACGCGGGTGGGATACGACAACGAGTACGTTCATCTTAACTTTCACTACCTTTCTGGATTACGGTCTTGTAGCCATAAATCAATGGCTGATGCTATTATAAACAGGTATGAAAACATCTGGAAGTACGCACTTTGATGTTCTATAAGAAGAATAAAGTGCCATAGGAACATTGAAGTACCCTAAATGGCGGCCCCGAAATGGGCTTGAATAAATGGAAAAAGAGAAGCAAGAAGATTATGTTTTCACCTAGGATACAGCCTGATTATGGAGGGGTTCAAAAATGACGGAACATGGAGAAACAAGTGCTCCAAAGAAATATAAAGTAGGCGTGGAAGCGGCCTTGGAAGTGATGGGTGGGAAGTGGAAGCCTTTGATTATTTATCACTTGATGACTGGACGGAAACGCACGTCAGAGCTTCGACGATTGATACCGGACATTACGCAGAAGATGCTGACAACACAGCTCAGAGGTCTCGAAAAGGACGAGATTGTGCAGCGCAAGGTATATTCGGAGGTTCCTCCCAAAGTGGAGTATGAGTTAACGGACTACGGCTGGGGACTTAAGCCTGCCCTGGACCATTTGTGTTATTGGGGAGAAGATCATCTGGACAAAATCCACGGGGATAAGTTTAAGGTTCTGGAAGACTTTGATTCCGAAGAGAAGGGGGCGGGAAGGTGAATGGTGAGGAGCACGCGAAACAGGCAGTGCCCTATCGTTGCGAAGGCGTGGCTGTAGTTCTGTTGAAGAAGAGCTTGGATCAATACCGTGTACTGATGCTAAAGCGGGCGGGTCGTATGTTGCATAACGAGTGGTGTTATGTTGGCGGCGGGATAGAAAAGGGTGAGAAGGCATGGGAAGCTGCACTCAGAGAAGCCCACGAGGAAACAGGTATTACGGAAGTCCAGTTGTATTCTGCCAATCAATTCGAACAATATTATTCACCCATGGGAGAGTATATCTATACCGCTCCCGTATTCGTAGGATACGTGGATGAAAGCCAGGTTGTCCGGTTAAATCATGAACATACCGAGTACCAATGGATGACGTTTGACGAAGCCAAAGAAAATGCGGCATTGCCCGGAATTGAAGACATTTTGGATTTTGTTGAAAAGCATTTTGCCAGAAAAGTCCCTTCCAAGTGGCTTCGGATTTATGGAGAGAATGATTAGGAGGTGGAACTCATCACATACAAGACGATTTATCCAAGAGCATGGTTGAGCCTACTATGTATGTTGGTCATTGAAGCTATACTTTTCAGGGATGGTATGTACGGTAAAAATGGTATTTCGAAGTACTCCCTGATCGTTATATTGACCTTTATTCTCGGTTATATCGTTTTCCTGATCTGGCGTTTATTTTTCACTAAACCCAGTATTACGCTGGAAAGAGATCATGTGATTTCTACGAGAAATCATAGATATGATACAGCTCAGATTGAGTGTATTTATGTGAATTACAGACGGATTGGCATCAAACTCTATGGTAAACGTTTAGTGCCGATCGATCTGTGCTTTTATTTTCGACGAGGTCAGGATTCCGCAGGTGTAGAAGCTGTGCATGAATGGGCGGCGCGAAACGACAAAGAAATAAAACACAAATTTTTCCAAACCTTGGCGTAGACCTGTACGTCTGTTGAGTATAAGGGATTGTTAAGGCTGAAGATAGGGGAGGCGTAGCGATGCAAACCATAGAGCAATTTCTAACGAGTGATTGGTATACACAGGTAACAACTGAAATTATTCAGCTTAAACCTCAGGTCCAATTTGTCGAGCATGCCAGTTTCGAAGCATCGTTGCTGATGGATTCATTTAAAGAACGGAAATATGTGCTGGAAGGGTTTGGCGTCTCGGCTCCAACCGAAGAAGAGTGCATACAGTGGATTATGGAGCAGATGGACGGAAACAAGGACCACATCATGTCTTATGTTCTGGCTCGTTTAACATTCAGTGAACAATTGGAAGATGATCCAGATGGAGAATTTCCAGAAGGCGAGGAGCCTGATGCGGGAGATCGAACTGAAGTGGTCGAGGTATTAGGTTTTACGAGATCTGTTATCGCTAACACCATCATTGAATATGATATGGTCAAAAATCATCCTAAACAATTAACAGCGTTTTTTAAACGCACACATATTCCAGGTGCAGCTAATTTCTCGTCACAAATAAAAAAGCTTTACGCTTCAATCGCAAAGTAGATTCTAAAAATCAGCAGAAGAGGTGCATATGAGATATTTAACGAAAGAATGGTATGAGCTGTGTCAACGAATAGGACTTCATTTTGGGATGAGGGTACATAGAGGAGCGTATGAGTTCGATGAGAATCTATTTTTAAGGCTATATAAAAGAAAGCAAAAAGCGCATGTGAAACAGGAGCGAGAGCTATATAATATGGATCCACGTTTCATGCTGGAGCATGATGGACAGGTGCTCACTCGCGTAGACAAAGCTTTCGGTGAGGGAGAAGTGACAGAAGAGGATCAGATCGTATTTCACATGCCGCCGGAACAAAGAGCGCATATCGAGAAACTTATTGCAGAATATGATGTACGCCCTCCGTTTGATGAGAAGAAATGCAAGGAAGAGTACAAAGAATCAATGGAATGGAATTTTCGATATAAGGCAGAGAATTTGCCACAGGAAATCGTTGAACAAATTGCGGATATCCGTGTGTTTACGTTGGGCTACTGTACGAAAGAGGTTATGCTACAGCTAAAGAAACTGAGTGCAGAAAATAGGAGAGAGATGGAGCGTGTATCGAATGAATACCGGGAAGTTATTATAGCGCAGGGTATTTCCGATGAAATTCGTAACCGGGTTCAGTTTCATGATTGTACTGTAACAGAGCTACTGACAGGGGATGAAGTGCTCATTCGTTTTGACACCCGCGGGGGCTTCACCAATATAAACAAACTTACGCTGGTTGCACCCGAAATCATCAAGCAAGACGTTGGGATTATAGGCACTCACTGGTTGTATCAGGAGCTGTATCGGATCGATAATGGATATGAGCTTCATGTTCTATTTGATGGAGAAAATATGCCTGAATTGATTGTTCGCTGTGCTGACATTCTCGCAGAGGAAGAGTGAGAGAGAGTCCAAAAGGAGGATGGAGGGAATAGAGATGGAATGGACCACCAGCACCTTTGGTTATTTATCTACTCCCGTATTTATCGTGGGCGTTGCGTGTTACTTTTTTCCTAACCTTTTATACAAAGTATTTGTTCTGATGAGATATCGAGAAATTTAACCGAATTGGGAGTTCGAAGATAACCCACCTCATAGTGATATCCCTAAACATATCGAAATAATATTAAAAGTACTAGGCACCATTATGGTGATCCTGGGGTTGATATGGTTTTGGTTTTCAGAAGAGTTTTACAATTTAGTTTTTTGACAGCAAGGAGTTGAGCAAAAATATGGAGTTTTTCTGGGCTTTGATTATCTCAATGATAAGTATTATTGTGGTTCTTATCTTTGCGGCAATTATACGTTATGCCGTAGATTCATCCAAAACATCCCAAAAGCTGGATCTACTCATCAAAGAAGTACACTATCTTAAAACTGAAATCAAAAAACAGCAACACCATAAGCAGCAAGATGATAGCAAGCATATTATCGATGAGAAAGTATAGGGAACTAATTTTAGATCGATGCGAGAGATACAATAATATGTCCTCGGAAAGGAACAGACCATGATGAAACCAAATGGGAATGTACAAGCTGTTTTTATAGACAGAGATGGAACCATCGGTGGTACAGGACATTTTATTCATCCGAGAGATTTCAGCTTATACCCCAAAGCTCAAGAAGCCATTATGTGTTTGAAGCGAGAAGGAATTATGGTACTGGCGTTTACGAATCAATATCGAATCTCACGTGGAGAAGCAAGTGTTCAGGATTTTGAAGCGCAATTTCGCGAGTATGGATTCGATCACTCCTATATATGTCCACATGAGCAAGAATGCAGTTGCCGAAAGCCGAAACCCGGAATGTTACTGCAAGCTTCCGAGGAACACGGTCTGGATTTATCCCAATGCATAGTTATTGGAGATGTGGGAGATACAGACATGCTTGCTGCCCATGCCGTAGGAGCGACCAAGATCATGGTGAGAACAGGCTGGGGGGAATCTTCACTAACCCAATTCAGAGACAGATGGATGGAGACTGAACCTGATTATATCGCTGCAGATATTTGGGATGCCGTACAATGGATCATTCATAGAAGAGAATTCATTAATTAAAGACAGGAGGTAGACCTGTATGGGCATATCAGACTATTACAAAAACCTGAGGGACAAGATCGGCAACGAGCTTATTTTTATGCCGGGTGTAGCTGGGATTATTCGGAATGGAGAAGGGGAGATTCTGTTCGGTCGTAAACATAACGAATCAACCTGGGGGCTCATTGCTGGAGCAATTGAGCTTGGTGAAATACCGGCGCAAGCGATGGTGAGAGAGGCACTGGAAGAGACAGGTCTGGTCGTTGAACCCGAAAAGATTATCGGAGTATACGGAGGTGAAGCAAGACGGTTTACATACAGTAACGGTCATCAGGTCGAATATTTGACTATCGTATTTGAATGCAGGATCAAGTCGGGGCAACTCACGCCCGATAATGAAGAGATGAAGGATCTGCAATTTTTCCCCGAGGATCAGCTTCCACCCATGGCAAACCAGTATCCGGATTATATTTTTAGTTCCAAGCAAGAAGAACGAGCCCATTTTGAAAGATAACCCCCTGTGTAATTGGAAGCTAACCTCGCCGCATGTTTACCAAATGAATCAAGATCCTAGTTATATGAGGGAACTATATGTTAATCAATCCAACGATAAATGAGATCAATAACTTATTCAATATACATCATATCAATGAAGAAATATCTGAAATTATCGCAAATGCCTTAGTTCAGACTATATAAGACAGGAGAGATATCACAAGTTGGATAACAAAAGTAGTTTGAATTGTCCGAATGCTTGGACTACTCCTGATATACTTCATGGCGACTTAGTTGCCAGTAAAGAACTTATCTATGACAAGTGTGGCTTTATCTGCTCACAACCACATGAAGAAGCACAAAATGCTGAATACGGGGCGTATGTATTCACCTTAAATTCTCTCTCCATTCGATTTCGCATCGCCAAAACCACCCCAACTAAGATTGGACAATTTGTTACCCTGTGGGAGCGGAGTGAGGATGGATCGACACAGCCATATGATGTATCAGATCCAGCAGATATGTATGTCATTAGTACGCGCACAGGTAGCAACTTTGGTCAATTTGTATTTCCAAAACATGTATTGTTACAGCGAGATATCATATCGGATCAAGGCAAAGGTGGCAAGCGCGCCATACGTGTATATCCGCCTTGGGACAAACCAACAAGTAACCAGGCTCAGAAAACCCAGCAGTGGCAGCTTGAATACTTCCTGGAAGTACCTTTTACTGAACCATTGAACTGTGATCAAGCCCGGGTACTTATGATAAACCATTATAATCACCTATGATTTAGGAGCGTGCTCATGATCGTATTAACGTCAGCAATAGCATTTACCTTCCTGATCCTAATCGTGATTCTCTTTCAAGTTGCTTTAGCGGTAGGTGTGCCGTGGGGCGAGTATGCTATGGGTGGGAAGTTTCCCGGGAAATACCCTATCTCCATGCGATTTTCCTGCATAGTTCTGATTGCGATTTTGGCATTCATGGGGATCATTGTTCTGAGTAAAGCAGGATTGCTTTGGCCTCAGTGGTCTGTTTTTGCAGAGACAGCGATCTGGTTTATCGTCGCGTATTTAGTACTTGGGACGATTTTGAATCTGATTACGAGAAGTGTATGGGAACGAAGAATCTGGGCGCCTGTAACATTGTTGATGCTGATAACGAGTATAATCATTGCCATTTCATAACAATGGGCAACAACGAAATTTACAAAACTAGAGCCCTGGCATGTTATGCCAAAGGGCTCTATGAATCACTGCCGTTCCTCATTTATACTATTGATAGTTTAACCCTTACATAGAGAAGATCAACGGAGAGGAGCGGTTTTATTATGCCGATCTACTACTACCTTGCAGCAGTTTTATTGGTTGTAATAGCCTATTTGATTCGACGCAAGCTCAAGACTTTCCGTCCAGCAGGAAGACGCAGGAAACAGACGAAAGTTACGTACAGACGAAAAAAAGTGCCATTGAATCTTGGACTTCGAGAAGAAGTTTCCTATCAACAAACCATTCTTCAGTTGGAGAAGAGCTACAATAAACATTTTGCCAACAAACTCAAGATCCGAATTCAACAGGAATATCCTCACATGAAAACGCTGGAGTATCGGTGGAAACTAATAGAGCTTAAGCGATACTTCATTATGGCTTCATTACTTAAGCAGGTGCCTATGTTTAGTGATGAGATAGATGATTTGTGGCATGAGATGCTGATGTTCACGAAATCTTACGCTGACTTTTGTGCAGAGTTAATGGGTTCCATGGTACACCATGAACCTGCAATCACTCGCCGCGAAATGCCAGGAGCACGTGCATGGTTTGACTGGGTGTACTGTCAATTATTCGAATTCACCCCCTACAGTGCTGCAATCTGGGGTGATTTTTTCGCTTACCCATTATCCAGTGATGTTCAGAAGCTGATTACACAGGGTGATCAATCAAAACTTGTGAATGAATTGTTTCATGCCAGACGCATGCAAGAGGATCCTGAAGCTGCTCAGGTGATTGCTTACTTGATTGATAAATTAAGTGGATCCGCAACTCTAAGTGAAGAAGAGTTATCTCCAGCATCTTCCGGAGGTAGCGATGTAGCTCTCGTCATGGCTAGCGCCATGGTGTATTACTCCATGCATAATGAGGCGACATATGGACTACACATGGGCCGACTGGAGCAGGAAATTCTTCCACAAGAAAAGGCAGTCTCTGGTTCCTCGTCAAGCAGTGGTTGCACAAGCGGTTCCAGCTGTTATACGGATCAATGTACTGATAGTGGTAGTTCCTCGGGAGGATCCGGATCATCCTCGGGATCATCTTCTGACTCTTCTTGCAGCTCATCCAGCTGTTCATCTTGTGGTGGTGGCGGAGATTAATGAAGTTGAGTATGTAGGCTGCATTAGAATCTGCAATCTTGAATGAAACAGTCACTAGACAAATGGAAATTCCGGAAAGGAAGAGCACATGCGAAGCTCCAGATTCACACCGTATTTAAGTTTTATAGGTTTTGGATTAGTCATTCTCACCTTGAGTGTGAATGTAAGCTTCAAACTAGGAATGGAGAAAGGTTTGGATGAAGGTTCCCTTATGCTGTTGTCAGTTGCTAATGCAGTGTTACTGATATATACGTTGGTATGGGGTGTATTTGGTGTAATCGAGTTTATGCTGTTATGGAAAGAAAAACAAAAGATAAAGTCCAAGCTGGAACGCGGAAAAATGAACAAAGAGGAATTCTTAGATCAGACTAAGAGAGTGAAGACCAGTCTGGGAATCAACATCAGTTATATTGTCATCCTGTTGTTTCAGCTTGGATACGTCATAACAAACTGGGACGAGGTTAATGTTTAGTCTTCTGACCGACCTTTCCTGATTTTGAATAAAAACATACATAACAAGTAGGAGGAATAAATTCATTGAAAGCATTATCGATTGTCAGCCTTATTGGGTTCGTACTCAATTTTTTGTTAATGGTCGTTTTTTTAGATGGTTCGCAAGATGGTGCGGAAGTAGCGGCAGGTTTGGGACTTCTCGGTGTCCTATATGGTCTGCTTTTCTCAATTCTAGCCCTAGTGATATCTGGCAAGAGAAAAAAGACCCCTGTGAATGTTCATGAACAACTGCTTCAGCTAGGTGAATTAAAAGAAAAAAATATCATTTCAGAATATGAATTCGATCAAAAGAAAGAAAAGCTACTCGCCAGATACAAATAGCCCAGAGTCTGCTGCGATAAGGTAAAGGCTATTCCATTTTCTACTCATACCAAAAAGCTGAACTTAGGAAAATAAAAACAGGGCGTTCCCATTCCGGGGAATCTGCCCTGTTTTTATTTAGAAGCAATTATATATTTATACCCATCTCAATGGTGATGGTGTGCGTGAGCATCTGGTGCGTCGCCTTTGACCGTACATAGTACCGAGGTGTCATGCAGATGTTTCTCGGACTCCACTTGAAGCGTCACGTGTTTAATTTCTTTATGCTCCAGCATATGTTCAATCTTCTGAACCAGGATCTCGGATGCATAAACATCCATCGTTCCATCTACGACGATATGAGCAGTCAGTGCGTTCAGGTTACTGGTAATGGACCAGACATGCACATCGTGTACGCCTTTGACGCCATCCACTTGTTTGATGGTCTGCACCAGCTCATTCACATCCACATTGGCCGGTGTACCTTCCATTAAGATATGCAGAGATGATTTGGTGACATAGAACCCACTACGCAATACGAGTGCCGCGACAATTACACTTGCCAGTGGATCGGCCCAACCCCAGCCAAAGAACATCATGAGCAATGCTGCCGCAATGGCACCAACCGATCCGAGCATATCACTAATGACGTGGAGATAAGCACCGCGCATATTCAGATTATTCTCCGTATCGCTACCACGCATCATGATCCAGGCCACCAGAATATTGACGAGCAATCCAATGACGCTGATGATTAACATACCTACGGTTGCGACTTCTGGCGGGTTAATGAATCGACCAATGGCTTCGTAGAAAATGTAGAGTGCAATGGCGATTAATGTAATTCCGTTTAACGTGGCAGCTAGAATCTCGAATCGTCTGTAGCCGTACGTTTTGCCAGTATTCACGGCTTTTTCACCAAACGTGAACGCCAGCAAAGCGATCCCGAGTGCAATGGAATCGGACAACATATGACCTGCATCCGAGATTAGAGCAAGGCTGTTGGTAATGAATCCGCCAAAGGCTTCAACGATCATATAGACGGTAATAATAATGAAGGAAAACAACAGGACTTTCTTGTTATTGGTGGTGTGAGCGTGGTTGTGCCCATGGTTATGACTGTGTTGATGTCCAGACATATTAAATCCTCTCCTTTGGAGCGAGGCTCCGTTATGTAATATGAATTCTAGTGTGACTATAAATGATCCCTAACAAGGATTAATCACCTACAAATGAATATATGAGCGTTTGTTCATATGTTATTGTTTTATTATAGTTGCGCCTCATAGTAGTGTCAACCAGATTTAAGGAAATGTAAACATACCAAGGTATCTCCGTGCACGTGCTGGCGAATGAGATTGCTTTTGTGCTACCATCTGTGCAGGATGATAGTGAGATGTTCTCGCAACATAGAAGGGCGGATAACGATATGAAACATCTGCTGCTGGCAGACGATGATGCAAATATTCGAGCACTCCTCCGGCATGTCATGACCAAGGAAGGCTATCGGGTCCATGAAGCGCAGGATGGTGTAGAAGCGGTGAAACTGATGCAAGAAACGCCAATCGATCTGGCGATCCTCGATGTCATGATGCCAGGCATGGACGGACTGGAGTTATGTGATTTCATTCGGCAGCATTACGACATTCCGATTATGTTGCTGACGGCACGAGATCAGCTATCTGATAAGAGAGAAGGTTATTTGAAAGGAACGGATGAGTATGTGACCAAGCCGTTTGAACCCGAAGAACTGGTTTACCGGGTAAAGGCATTATTTCGTCGGTACCATCGCACATCCAGCGATATCATCCGCATGAATCGAATCGTCATTGACCGTAACAATGTGGAGGTCACGGACGGGCAATCCATTCTCTTTTTACCAATGAAGGAATTTGAATTACTCTCACAGCTTGCCCAGTTTCCGGGGCGTTTGTTCTCTCGGGATGAACTCATTCGACTTGTCTGGGGAGCAGATTACGAAGGAGATGACCGTACTGTTGATGTACATATTAAGCGACTCCGTGATCGGTTTGCTGATTATACGGAGGATTTTGTCATCCAAACGGTGCGAGGCATCGGTTACAAGATGGAGGTGAAAGCACCGTGAGGACCTTGTACGTCCGAGTATTCCTCATTACGGTTGCGGTAATTGTGGTCAGCGGCATGCTGGGTTTCCTTTTGTCGAATATCTACTATCATGCGAAGCTCAAGGAATTCAATGATGAGAAGCTGGTAGGCATTGCAACGCAAATGAAGCAATTTGTAGAGCAGCAACCCGGCACCATGGAGCAGTATTTGAACAATGCCGCCGCACTCGGGTACGAAATCTATGTAACGGATGGAAAAGGCAACGACCAATTCTACGGCCGCGAATTCCGTGAGAAGGACCTGGACAAGCGAGCTGTAGATCTGGTACTTAATGGTGAGGTGTACCATGGCGTCGCCCAGTTTCCAAGTAAACCGTTCATTACCGGTTTCTTCGATAATCAATTAAGCAATACCGTGGGTGTTTATCTACAGCTAGGCAATGCGAATTACGCTCTCTTTATGCGTCCGGATGTAATTCTGCAGTTCGGTGAGCTGCGAATCTTTTTTGCACTGATTGGCGCATTTACCATAGGCATCAGTATCCTGATCTTTCTGATCAGTACCCGATATCTGGTCAATCCGATTGAACGTCTGTCCGAGGCGACCAAACGCATCGCACAAGGAAAATATAATCTGAAATTGCCTACTGCAAGACGGGATGAGATTGGACAATTAGCCCAGCATTTCATGACCATGAGCCGTGAATTGGAGAGGGTCGATCAGGCACGGCAACAGTTTGTATCGAACGTATCCCATGAGATTCAATCACCGCTGACCTCGATTCAGGGGTTTGCCCAATTGGTGGCGGATCGAGATCTACCCGAACAGGAACGAGAGCACTATGCATCGATCATTGAGGAGGAGAGTCGTCATCTCTCTTTGCTCAGCAAACAATTGCTTCTCCTGTCCTCCCTTGAACAAGGCAACGAAGATCTGACCAAAGTGAAGTTCTCTCTGCGGGATCAATTCCGGCAAGCGGTTCAGGTGCTGCAATGGCAACTGGAAGAAAAAGAACTGCTCCTTCGGATTTCGGTGCCCGAATCCATCCAGCTGATTGGCAATGAAGTGCTGCTCATGCAAGTCTGGATGAATCTTCTCGGTAATGCGGTGAATCACCTTCCACAAGGAAGAAGCATCGAGATCCATGCCGAGCAGATAGATGACCAGTGTGTAATCCAGATTCGGGATACAGGGGACGGCATTGCTGCGGAGCATCTGCCTTTTCTGTTCGATCGATTTTACCGGGTGGACCGTGCGCGGGAACGTTCTTCGGGGCGAACCGGGCTTGGACTTGCCATTGTGCAGAAAATTATCCGAATCCATGACGGTACAATTGAGGTTGCCAGTTCGCCTGAGGGAACAGTCTTTACCGTGACCCTTCCGCAGATGTAATCTGTTATTCATTTTCCGTTCATTTTCGCCTCCTATACTTGGATTATCAAGAGGGAGGTCACACAACATGTACTTGGCTATTCGGGAAATGAGGTATGCCAAAGGGCGGTATGCCTTAATTGCTACAATCATGGTGCTGGTTTCATTTCTGGTACTGTTTGTTACAGGTCTTGCACAGGGGCTGGCGTATGATAACGCAGCTTCGGTCAAAAATATGGCAGCAACCCACTTTGTGCTGGAACAGGATTCGAATCATCGGTTTACCCGGTCACAAGTGGATCAGGATCAGCTTAATCAAGCTCGCTCCGTAGTGGGGCAAGAGAACGCTGAGCCGCTCGGTGTGAAAATGACAACCGTCAGTCCAATGGGCGACACGAAAAAGATTGATGTCACGTTGTTCATGGTGAATCCGGAAGGCTGGCTTGCTCCAGCAGTTACCGAAGGAACTCCGATTACGGATCAGACCAACGGGCAGGTTGTGGTGGATCATAAGTTAGCTGAATCCGGTGTGACGATTGGCACCGTTCTGGTCGATCAAGCTTCGGGGATGAAGTGGACCGTTGGCGGATTTGTACAAAATGAGTCTTTCAGTCACTCGCCGGTCGTGTTCCTGAATGAAGAAGAATGGGTTACGCTTCAAGGAGGTTCACGAACTACACAAGGTTCGGCCGACACCAATGCCAATGCTCCGATATACAATGCCATTGCGGTAAAGGACGCGGGTGAGCAGGTAGACGAACTAAGTGCTGCAATGCCTAATACGGAAGTCATCACGAAATCGGATGCCGTATCGGCCATTCCTGGATATAAGGAAGAGCAGGGATCGTTGCTCATGATGATCGCTTTTCTATATGTCATCTCGGCGTTTGTGCTTGCGGTATTCTTCTATGTCATCACGATTCAGAAAACAAGTCAGTTCGGCATATTAAAAGCGATCGGAACGCGGAATGGATATCTGGCGGGTAGTGTTTCGTTACAAGTGTTCATTCTATCGGTTGGCAGTTTGGTCATTAGCGTACTGTTGGTTCGACTGTTTGAGTCCATCTTGCCAGCATCAATGCCATTTCAATTAGGCTTATCCACGCTTGCCTCAACCTGCATATTGTTCATCCTAATGTCTATGGCGGGTTCATTATTTTCAGTGTGGAAGGTTACCAAAATTGATGCACTTGATGCGATTGGGAGGACTGCAGCATGAGAAACCGATTGGTATTACAGGGAATTACCCAGACCTTTGAAGATGGTGGCAGTAAACGCACGATTCTGGATAAGCTCGACCTTGAGGTGGCCGAGGGGGAACTGGTGGCTGTGATGGGGCCTTCCGGCTCGGGTAAAAGTACATTCCTGTCCATTGCTGGCGCACTTCTTGAACCAACGGAAGGACAGGTTCTGCTGGACGGGGCTTCTATTATGGGCAAAAGCAAACAAGATATATCCGATGTACGGCTTCAACAGCTTGGTTTTATTTTCCAAAGTGCCAACCTCATTCCTTACCTCAAAGTAGAAGAACAACTGATGGTGGTCGCGAAGCTTGCCGGAACGGATAAAAACAAGGCGGAGAAACGAGTGGATGAGCTATTGGATACCGTAGGGTTGACCCATCGGCGGAAGGCGTATACGGAGAAACTGTCTGGCGGGGAACGTCAGCGGGTCGCCATTGCACGGGCGTTGATGAACGATCCGGCTGTCCTGCTCGCGGATGAACCGACAGCTAGCCTGGATGCGGAGCGCGGGCTGGATATTGTCGGCATGATTGCACGGCTCGTGAAAGAGCAGGGCAAGAGTGCAGTGATGGTTACACATGATGAGCGGATCTTGCCGCTCTGTAGCCAGGTTCTTTTTTTGGAAAGGGGAAAGCTGGTGCAGCATTAGACGATTAGGTGAGTTGTCAGGAATGGAACGATCTGATGTGATTAAGGACGAGAAGGTCATGTATTCCCTCAAGGGGAAGGTGGCCTTCTTTCTTCATTTTCATCTATAATTGGCAGAAGTATATAGATGAGAGATTTTATTTTACATAGAGAGGAACGGTGCGGATGAGCAGCTTGAATGCAGAACAATTCCCGGCGCTGAGTACGTCGATTCATTGGGGGATTATTGAGGCAGAGTTCAGATTAAACGACATCCTGGATGAAAAGCTGGTGAGCAATATTAGCATCATTCCATTTGTCGGGGATCAATGTGTTGTCTTCCAACTGGATAATGGAGACTGGGAGCTGCCCGGAGGCACGCTTGAAGCAGGTGAGCAGTATATGGATGGACTGAAGCGCGAACTGATGGAGGAACTTGGGGCAGAAATGCGTTCCTATCAGATTTTTGGCCAATTCCACTGTACATCCAGTGCGTTGGAACCGTATCGACCGCATATCCCGCATCCCCATTTCGTGCGAATCATCGGATATGGAGATGTTGAACTTGTCGGTGATCCGCTGAATCCAGAGGATGGCGAGCAGGTGGTTGCTGTTGAAGTGGTAGAGACTGATGAAGCGATTCGGAGGTTCCGGGCACAGAACAGATATGACATCGCCGAGATGTACCAACTGGCTCATATGCTGCGAGAAGAAGCTAAACAGGCAGGCAAGGACCAACTATTTTAATTCCAGATAGCCTACGGAGGTAATGATGATTCGAGATAAAATTAATGAGTTGCTGGATACTTTACCCGAATTGGAACTGAACCGAGCATATTGGGGAATTGAGCGTATCCATCAGGAATAAATGTTCAAGAAGAACTTGCAGGATAAGAGAGTTATCGTGTCCGAACTGTACGAGGAATCCGAAGGGATTGTAAAGCAATGGGATAGCGTGTTTGCACATAATATCGATGATGTGGTCAAAGAGTCTATCCATTATAGCGAGTACAAGTGGCATATGTTCAGTTATGAACAACAGAAATGTCTGACACATGATGAAGCACGAGATGCTTTCAATGCCGAGCCGAAAGATGAAGTATGTGTGATGTATGAAA
This sequence comes from Paenibacillus sp. FSL K6-4396, assembly GCF_038002525.1. Classification (NCBI taxonomy): domain Bacteria; kingdom Bacillati; phylum Bacillota; class Bacilli; order Caryophanales; family Paenibacillaceae; genus Paenibacillus; species Paenibacillus sp. FSL K6-4396. The sequence continues at coordinate 1,771,741 of NZ_JBBOCR010000001.1, forward strand.
GTGGTGGTTGGGTACTTTTATACGAAAATGCGAATCGGATCATTGCAGCAGATTTTGATTCGGAGCAAGATATCTATATCTTCGACCGGGCGTTTACATGGACGTACGTGTATACGCATGAATCCATGTGTGGCCCTTATTTTTATAAAATAGAACAAGTATGATTCTGAACAAAAGGGGAGTGATATCTTATGCAGGAACTGTTTAAGAAGATCATCAACACAGACGTCAAACCCTTATTGGCCAAACACGACTATTCCAAGAAAGATCTGAATTTCTCCAAAGCGGCTGGAAGTCTCGTATACAAGTTCAACGTTCAAAAATCAAAGGTTAACACGAGTAGTCACGTGCAGTTTTATATTAACTGTAGTGTCCATTCCACCGAGCTCGCGGAGTTGCAGTCTGTTGCATTGAGTGGGGTCGTATTGGAGAACAAATCGCATTTCACCTGCCGGATCGAGGAAATAGTCCCTTCCGCTCCGGCGCACTATACCTTAACGCCCGATATCAATCCAGACGCTTTATCGAAAGAACTGGTTTCACATTTGGAAGAGGGTATTTCATTCCTACACTCGCTAACAGGGGCCAGAGATATAGTCCATTATTATATGGCGAAGACAGCGCTACATTTAAGTGAAGAAACTTTCCGCTTCCTGCTACAAGCCGGCGATACGGAAGAAGCCAAGTATTATTTACAGCAACTACATGCCAAATACGGAGCCGAAAAGCGCTGGACGATATTTGAAAAGAAATATGCAGCCATTTTTGCTGAGTACGGAATGTAATCTTTGATTCGACAAATGGCCCAAATGAGAATTTCCAATGCGAGGGATTTGATCAATACAAAATGAATGGGGATAACATATGAGCGATACTCAATATACTTTAAATTTTGAGAAACTGTGTAATGAATTACAGCTTGGTGAATTGATCAGTTCGCCCAAACCAATCTCAGGTGGACTTCTTCATCGAATGTACGCCATTGAAACGACGCAAGCTAATTATGCAGTTAAGGCATTGAATCCCCAAATCATGATAAGACCTTCTGCTGTGCAGAATTATATGGATTCAGAAAAAATAGCAAACGTGGCAGCTGAACATATCCATGCTCAACCTGCAAAAAGGTTAAAGGGTGCTTCTATGCATAACATTGATAATCAATTCTATCTAATATTTGATTGGATTGAGGGTCAATGTTTGAAACAAGATGAAGTTACCTTCAATAACAGTTCTCTGATGGGAACGATCCTTGCAGATATCCATAAAACGGATTTTAGACAACTAGAATTGGATAGTTCACAGGCGACTAATTCTAAAAAAATAGATTGGATGTTTTATCTGAACAAAGGAAGAATTGAGAATTCGGAATGGATTAAGATTTTGGATTCCAATATGGATCAGCTGTATGAGTGGAGCATGAAAGCTAAGAATTCATCTTCAATGCTGGCATCCAATAATGTTATTAGTCACAGAGATCTGGAGCCTAAGAATGTGATGTGGAGACAAGACATTCCTATTATTATAGATTGGGAATCGGCAGGTTATATTAATCCGATGCATGATCTGGTAGAAACAGCTGTGTATTGGTCAGTAGATAGCTCTGGAAGTATAAACGAGGAAAAGTTCTTGGCTTTTATAGGTGGATATAAGAAGCGAGTGGGGAGTCTAACAGCCAATTGGGAAGTGGTTCTGGATGTTGGTTTTGCTGGAAAGTTGGACTGGCTCGAGTATAGTCTTAAACGGTCACTGTGGATTGAATGTACGGACATAGAGGAACAGTTATTAGGAACATCACAAGTCATTAGGACTTTAGAGGCTTTGAAACAATACGAAAATATGATCTCAGATATGAAGAACTGGTTGAATACTTAATCCAGAAGGGGATGCCCATATGGCAAACGATAAAGGAACACTCAGAACATGCGAACAAGGACATTCGTATTATAAAAAAAGTGATTGCCCAACCTGTCCAACGTGCGAAGCTGAACGTAAACCGAAAAATGGATTTCTAGCCTTGATGTCTGCTCCCGCCAGACGAGCCTTGGAGAATGAAGGGATTACAACACTACAGCAACTTGCGGAGTACACGGAGAAAGAAATCCTGAAGCTGCACGGAATCGGGCCATCTGCCATACCTAAACTGCGAAGCGCTTTGGAAGAAGAGGGAATGTCTTTTAAGAAATAACCCTCTTCACGCTGTTCCACTAATCCAAACCAGAAGCGGAAGTAATCTCCTCCATCGTTACCCGATACAACAAGTTACCTTCACTGAGTAGCAGACGATGTTGGCGAAAATCCTGCCTTGCCTGCTTGAAGGGCTGACCATTTTCATTTAATAAATCAACCTTCTGCCCCTTGCTCAATCTTCCGGGCTTCTCCATCTTCTTAAGCACAAACGTCCCATGTTTACCGTACCCGGCATCAAACAAGAAATGATAACCATCCGTGCTGAAGCCGGAGGAACCGGAGATGTTTGGATTCATGAATGTAACGTTGGGTTCACGGGTGCCCCCTGAGATACAACCGAGTTCAAAATCGGTATAGAAGTAGAACCAGACTTGCTTCTCATTCACCACATTGAGTGCGTAACAATCCGCAATGTCAGCTTCACGATTTTCATATAGTTTATTCCCGTGCTCATCCCAAGCCAGCAGACCATATGATCCAATCGGATCGTTCCATCCGTAGTTACCAAATACCCCTTCATCGAAGTAACTAGTCCAGATCGTTCCCTTTTCTGTGACCTGTACACTCTGAATACCGTCTCCCAACAAAAACTCACGAATTGTATTTCCGTCTAAATCGCACACTTTGGCGTTCAGATCAACCTGTTCATTCCCATAATTCGCACACCGTGCTCCGACCAGCAGCAGATGATCATGTAATGGTTGTACGTAATGATAATTGAACGTCTGTCCCCAGATGACAACTTCCTCGATAGTTTGGTCAGTCACAATAAGCACTTTGTACGTATAACTTTGATTCAAATTACTTTGGACGAACATACCTCGTTTTCTTTCGGGGATTTGATTCATCAACAGCACATAGACTCGGCCATCCCCGCCCCACTGGGTGGAAACGATATCGAATCCCTCGACATAGTTCGAAATGTCGGCAAAAGGCAAAAGTTTTACTTTGGGATTGGACATATCCATATCCTCCTTTGTAGTCAAATACTGAGTCACCATCTGCATCTGTATAAGAGGATTATGACTGACGCGTACTAAACTGAACATGGCGGAAGTATAGCGAAGGTCTTCTTTGGCTTTCTTGACACACGTAGTACAATAAGGAAGTTGTGTAAAATTCTATATAAGAGGAGGATGGAGAGGTAGCTATAAGAAGAGTGTGAGAATACATACAACGCACGTGTAGTAAGGGGAAAGAAGTACCCGTAGATTTGATTTGTATGAGTACGATTACGTGGAAGACTCATCTCTGAAAAACTAAAAAACTAAAAAACTAAAATGTATAAGGAAGTGTTACGAGGTGGAACCACATATTCAAGAGCAAAAGACAGACTACCGTCCACTAGGCGTATCGGGCTTGGGTGGTTGGCTGATTCTCGTCCAGATCGGATTATTTCTTACGTTGATTTTCCTGGCGCTCCAATTGGTCCTGTATTGTTTGCCCATGCTTACCACAGAGACTTGGGAGTTGCTAACTTCGGAGCAATCTGCATATTATCACCCGCTATGGGGACCGGTCGTTATTTTTGAAACGGTATATAACGCACTGTTTTTAGTGTTTAGCATATATACTATCATTGCTTTGTATAGTAAAAAATCGATCTTTCCTCGTCTTATGATCATGTTTTATAGTGTCAGTCTAGCCGTTAGTGTCATTGATTATTTATTGTTGCTTCAGATTCCGATGGCGAGAGAACTTGAGGATGGAAACTCGTTAAGAGATATTGGCAAGTCGGTACTTACTTGTGCGATCTGGATTCCTTACTTTATCAAATCAGAGCGAGTTCATAACACATTTGTAAGATAAATGGGTTGCAGGAAATGCCCGATCTCGGATAGAAGCTATCAGAGGTCGGGTTTATTTGTTACAAACGAAACCAGTCACATATATAGTTAACCTGTTCAAAGTGAAAAGGAGAAGAGATCTTGAAAATTTATCTGATAAGGCATGGGATGGATGAGGAAGGGTATCGAGGCGGATGGAGCGATCGTGGACTTACGGAACAAGGAATCAATCAATCCAGGAAATTGGGAGAGCATTTGCAACATCATGCTGACGAGTACAACATACATACGATCATTAGCAGTGATCTTCCTCGTGCAGTACAGACTACACGGGAAATTGAGAAGAGATTAAACATGCAGGCTAGCTTAATGAAAGATTGGCGGGAGATGAATAACGGAGATTTGGCAGGCATGCTCCATAAGGATGCTGAAGAACATTACCCAGGGGTTTATTTCAACACCCTTGAGATGGATTCCCCTTTTCCGGGAGGAGAAAGTCCAAGGGATTTTTATAAACGGATAAGCACTGCTTTCGAGAATCTTTTCAGAGGTCTAGAGGAGAATACACTCAAGTCCAATGTTCTGTTAATTACTCACGGCGGAGTGATTAACATCCTGTATTATCTGCTTGAGAATCGGGAATGGAGCAATCAGTCCAGCTTTTATCCCATGGGCAACACCAGTGTACATACCGTTGAAAAGGGAAGGCATGGTTGGAAACTTAGCAGTGCAAATGCATTAAGTCATCTAGAGTAGTTGTTTATTAGATCCAGAGCTGATCAGTCGAGACTTAATCAGGCTGTAGAGACTCATAGGCCCCAATGTATTACAATGGTAAAAATAGAAGATGGAGGCGATGACATGAGTAATCAACCCATTGAACTGTTGCAACGTTTAAAATCTTTATCCGGCCCATTTCCAACGTGGGATATGGGGCATTTGCCGGAGCGGCCGGGGAAGCTATTTTTGGAGTGGTTGAGATTGGCAGTTGAGAACGAAGTGAAAGAACCTCATGCCATGACGATCTCCACCGTGGATCACGATGGTTATCCTGATGCGCGGGTGTTGATTTTGAAAAACGTAATCGACGAAACGTTTTATTTTGCTTCGAGTTCGGAGAGCCGAAAAGGGCAGCAGTTGAAGGAGAACCCTTATGTGGCTCTGACATTCTACTGGCCCTCACTGGGAAGACAGATTCGGATAAGGGGAATTGCCGAGGATCAGGGAGATCAAGCGGGCGCTGATGATTTCCGCAAACGGTCAGCTGGAGCGAGAGCAGTTGCCATGACCGGGCATCAGAGTGAGGTTTTGGATAGTGAGGAAGTGTTGGATAATGCCATTGAAACTCAGAAAGAACACATTCAACGTGACCCCGATGTCGTTACACCACAATGGCGTTTATATGCCGTGAATGCACAAGAGGTGGAGTTCTGGCAGGGAGATTCAAAGCGTAAGCATGTGCGAGTCCAATATGTGATGCAAGATGGGCAGTGGAAGACACGCAGGTTGTGGCCTTGATTTTATAACAGATGAGTAGGCAGCGCGGATCGAACGGTTATCTGTTTCTTTTCTTAACAATCTCAGGGAGGGCGAATCTATGAAAACAATTGAAAGTTTCTTCGAACCATTTCCGGTATTGGAGACAGAACGGACGATACTCCGGCGGCTTACCTATGATGATCTGGATGATATGTATAGATATTGTGTTGTACCTGCTGTCTCGGAGTTCACTACCTGGGACGCGCACAAGAGCAAAGAAGATACCAAAGCTTTTTTGGATTTTGTCATGAGCCGGTATGATGTGAATTTAATAGGCCCATGGGGCATTGAAGATAAACAAACCAAGCGGCTGATTGGGAGTTGTAACTATCTAGGGTGTGATAGCGATAACAGGAGAGTCGAGTTGGGATATGTGTTATCTGATCAATATTGGAATCAAGGCTACATGACCGAAGTGGTGAAACGAATCATCCAATTTGGATTTGACAAAGTGGGATTGGAACGAATCCAGGCTCAATGTTTAGTGAAGAACACGGGCTCCGCGAAAGTCATGGAAAAGGCCGGCATGCAATTTGAAGGTGTGCTGAAGAAATACATGAAGGTGAAAAATGAACTTCAGGATCTGAAGATGTATGCCATTGTAAAAGAAGATTTCTATACTCGTATTAAATAAAGAACGTGTTTTTGAAAAGTCATGTGTCATTTATCATGCTGGCAAGCCATAGATTTTCCTATAATCCTGAATTTATCAGTGGTACACAATAAAAGCAGAAGTAAGAAAGAGCTTAAATTTGCTGCATCAAAAGGTCAAGGTATCGTATTTTATATTGTCTAATTCAATAATTATATGCCAAGCTTTGGCCCATTCCTGATCGCTGAGGAACTGGGTTTTATTTTTGTTTCAACAACCAACGTACATAATGTCATATCGTCAACCGTGTGCCATCCGCTATACTCTTCAAGTTATCCAAACGTGGATTGAATGAAGGAATCAGGAGGTACAACGAATTGATAGCCAAAAACAGATATAAATCACTCGAACTGGAAACACCCGGCGTATATGAGCTGGAAGGGCTTGAAGTGGGAGTGACATCGAACTGCAATTATAAATGTGACTATTGCTGCGCCTACAATCGGGATGATGGAGCATGCATTGATAGTCAGGAAGTCATCCGCATTATTAGTGAGCTTCCTCGTCTTAAGCGCGTGCGGTTGTCCGGGGGAGAAGTTACCCTGAAATACCAGGATTGCTTGGAGATCGTGACGTACTGCGCGGCACATGGAATCGATACACAATTGAACAGTAATGCCAGTCTGCTGACAGAAGAACGGATTCTTGCTTTGCGTGATGCGGGCTTGTCCAACATCCATATCTCGTTCAACTATACGGATGCAGAGGCCTATGCTGCGTACTACCGTGTGCATCCTCGCATGTATGAGAGATTGGAACAGAATATCCGTTTGTGCACGGAAGCCGGTCTGGAGACGGTACTGGAAACGTTACTGTTTGAAGGTAATCAAGCGAATATGCAGGCCATTAGCGATAAGGTATATGATCTGGGTGTGCGCATCCATGAGATCCAGAACAGCATTAAGATGCCGCATACGGACTGGAGCCAGATTGTATCCAAAGAGTCTCTTGTACGATCTGTAACGGAATTAATTGAGCATAAAAAGCCAGATACAACGCTCTATTTCACCTGTATGGACCGGTTTGCTGAACAGTTGAATTTGCGGGAGCAACCGGGCGTGTATTTCTCTAATTGCGTGGATGGCACGAAACAACTTCACTTGCACGGCAACGGAGATATTCTCATATGTGAGTTATGCCAACCTGTCGTGATTGGCAACATTTATAACGGAACGTCGTTGAAGGATATTTATGCCCAGCAGCCACCGGCGTTGACAGAATTTTTGGAAAAGCGGCCATGTCCCGCGTATGATGCTCTTTTTGCAAACGCATAACAGGAAGCTCTGACGAAGATGTTTTGATATGTAAGCTGAACGAAACATATAAACGATAACAGCGACATTTAAGGTTATATAGATTAAAAAAGTCAAGGTGATCTGATTTCCTCAGTAGGAAAAAGGATCACCTTATTTATTGAACTATTCATTCACACAATAACAGCGATTGGAAGGTTGTTCTGTCATCGTAGTGTCAGTGTAATAATCTTTAGTCCAATTCATTCGGTTTCAGATTCATTTAAGCTACCCGGCCTAATATGGCCTTAAGAACTTAGATGAAGAGGTGAGCTTCACATGATAAAGATCTATGGGAACCCAAACCGGAAAGACCCACATAAAAGACTGTTCTCCCCAAGAAAGCGCAGATGGCTCATCATCACACTTGTCATCGTGCTTGCGGTAGGTGGAATCCTGTACAGCCTGGCTGACCGTTACCTGATCCGGCATGTACAGGTGGTTGTAGCGGATGAGAACACGGCAACGGCAGCATCTGGCAACGCCAATGATTCCATCAGTACATCGACCACCGCTACTGAAGTGAATGCAATGTCAGATGATTGGAATTATTCGAGTGATGATATGGAGGTCCATATTGATAAGGTACAGTCAGGATCTGGCTCGGATCAGATTACGTATTATGTCGCTGATGTTCAGCTAACGGATGCAAGCAGCCTGAGAACAGCACTGGCGGATAACAGTTTTGGAACGAACATTACCGAGAATACGTCAGAGATTGCCGCAGCCAACAATGCGATCTTTGCCATCAACGGTGATTATTACGGTTTCCGCGATGATGGTGTCATTATTCGAAATGGAACACTGTATCGGGACAGCCCCACGCGGGATGCACTTGCCCTGTTCAACGACGGAACGATGAAAACATATAACGAGAACGAGATTTCTTCCTCGGAATTACTGGCCGAAGGTGCCACCAATACGTTATCCTTTGGGCCCATTCTGATTCAGGATGGAGAGATTGTCAGTGATTTTAGCAGTGTGAAAATTGACAACAACTTCGGTAACCGCTCCATCCAGGATGCGAATCCAAGAACTGCAATCGGCATGATTGCTCCGAATCATTACGTTTTCGTGGTGGTGGACGGGCGGCAGGACGACAGTCGTGGCATGACCTTGGCAGAACTGGCCGATGTCATGAAAGGCCTTGGAGCAACCGAAGCCTACAATCTGGACGGCGGCGGTTCATCCACGATGTATTTTATGGGCAGAATCGTCAATAATCCACTGGGGCGCAACCAGGAACGTGGCGTAAGTGACATTCTATATCTGACGGAGGGACAAGGATCATGACGATATTAATTCCATCCTATGAACCCGATGTGCGTTTGCTGAATCTCGTTCTGCAGTTACAGACATTTAAGCTTGGACCCATTGTGATTGTGGATGATGGCAGTGGCCCGGGTTACCGTGGGATTTTCGAGACGGCAGAAGCTTATGGCTGTACGGTCCTGACACATCCCGTCAATCTGGGGAAGGGCAGGGCGTTGAAGACAGGCTTTCAGCATATTAAGGAGTACGGACCTCAAGGCGGTGTAGTGTGCGCAGATAGTGACGGACAGCATCTGCCACATGATATTAAGCGTATCTTCGAAGGGCTGCTCACACAAACGAGACCCGGAATTGTACTCGGCAGCCGTCGCTTCAGCGGGAAAATCCCAGCACGCAGCCGTTTTGGCAACACAGTCACTCGGGCAGTTTTTTTGCTCACGACAGGTACCAAAGTATATGACACGCAGACGGGTCTACGCGGTTTTCCTTACTCCATGCTGGATTGGCTGAACCAGATTCCCGGGGATCGGTTTGAATACGAGATGAACATGTTGCTAACGGCACACAAGGAAGGGTATGAGATTACGGAGGAGTTTATTGATACGGTGTATCTGGATCACAATGAGTCCTCTCATTTCCGCCCGCTGGTCGATTCGTTCCGGATCTATAGGCCAATCCTGATGTTCAGCACATCTTCGTTGCTGTCTGCTCTAATTGATTTTGGACTACTATTCGTCATTCAGTATTTCACTCACAATCTGTTTCTGTCGGTCCTTGCAGCAAGACTGTGCAGCTCCACCTTCAACTACACGATGAATCGGAAGTACGTGTTCTCCGCAGGGCGAATCTCGAAGGTTCGGCACTCTTTGCCCAAATACTTCTCACTTGTCCTACTGGTGCTGTTATTAAACTACGGTTTATTTTATTTTTATAATGAAAAATTAATTATCCCACTGCTCGCAGCCAAGCTGTTGACCGAGGTGTCCATCTTCCTGTTCAGCTATTGGGCGCAGCGCAGATTTGTCTATTAACACAGAGAGAGTGGGCATACAGTTTGCTCTCTTTTTTTCAATCAAAACCGTTTCAAAAGAATATCCTGCGCTTCTTGGTTAACAAAAAAGGTCGAGAACAGGGGGAAGCATACCCTTGTTCTCGGCCTTTTAAACTCACAGGAGGACGAGCGTTACATCAGCTTCTTAATCTCATCCTTCAGGATTTCGGACTGAGTGCCGAAGATGACCTGCACAGCTCCACCACCGAGCCTCATGACGCCGGAAGCGCCGAGCTGTTTGAGCGCCTGATCGTTGACGGCTTTGTCGTCCCTGACAACTAGCCGGAGGCGAGTGATGCAGGCGTCAATGCTCTCGATATTATCTGTTCCCCCGATCTCGGCGAGCACTTTGCCAGCCTTGGTGTCGGCAGACGCCGCTGCCACGGCGGAAGCATTAGTGGGGGCATCGGCATCATAAGCGTCATCCTCGCGCCCCGGCGTTTTCAGGTTGAACTTGATAATCATGAACCGGAACAGGAAATAATAGACGACCGCAAATGCGAGTCCGACCGGGATCATGAGCAGCGGATTGGTCGACAGCTTCATGTTCACGAGGTAATCGATTAGACCTGCAGAGAAGGCGAAGCCCAGCTTAACATTCAGCAGGTACATGATTAGGGCCGCCGCACCGGTAAGAATAGCGTGAACCACATACAGTAGAGGCGCCGCGAACATAAAGGAGAACTCGAGCGGCTCGGTAATACCCGTTAAGAACGAAGCCACCGCTGCGCCGATAAAGATCGAAGCGACCATTTTGCGCTTTTCAGGCCGGGCTGTATGAATCAGGGCTAGCGCCGCCGCCGGAAGAGCGAACATCATAATCGGGAAGAAGCCAGACATGAACATGCCTGCCGTAGGGTCTCCGTTGAAGAAGCGGGTCAGGTCGCCGTGCACGACTTCCCCGGCTGCATTGGTATAATCTCCGATCTGGAACCAGGCGATGGAGTTGAGGACATGATGCAGACCGAGCGGGATGAGTAGGCGGTTGGCGATCATAAACACCATGGAGCCAACGCCGCCAAAACCTACAATCCAGGCGCCGAAAGCGCCGATGGCATCCTGAATCGGGCTCCAGACCATGCCGAACAGGATGGCTAACACCAGCATGGAGCCGGCGGTGACCATCGGTACAAAGCGTTTGCCGGAGAAGAAGCCGAACCAGTCAGGAAGCTTGATATTATGATATTTTTTATACATATAGGCTGCAAGCAGTCCGGCAAATATCCCGCCCAATACGCCCATATCCAGCTTGACATCGTCAGGAATATAGCCGAATACACCTGGAACGGCTCCCAGAATCCGCGTCAGTACCATATAAGCGATCAGGGCGGAAAGCGCGGCGACCGCATCCCCCGCCAGTCCGATTGCAACCCCAATGGCGAAGATGAGCGCAAGGTTGCCGAAGATCGCCCCCGCTCCCTCATTCAGGAATGGAACTACATACTGATTAAGAAATCCCCCGATCACGGGACCGAGTGGAATGTCCTTTTCGTAATTAAGAAGACCGAGGCCTTGAAGAATACCTGCCGCAGGCAGGGTTGCTACAGGAAGCATCAGGGATTTTCCCAGCTTTTGCAGTGATTTCAGCATATTGTTCTTCCTTTCTTTTTTTGATTTAGGTTATTTGGACAAGCTGACTTTCATGATCGTTCCCATGCCTGCTTCTACGCTGCCATACTCCGGGTGTGACTCCCACGGCTGTTCAGCCGCATTCGCAACGATGACAGGGGTGATGACCGGATAACCGGCGGAAGCAATCGCATTCAGGTCAAATTCAATCAGAGTCTGACCGATAGTGACTTGATCCCCGGCCTGCACTTGGGGGGTGAAGCCCTGTCCTTTCAGGCTGACAGTATTCATACCGATATGCAGCAGCAGCTGCAGCCCGGAAGCATGCTCAATCATTACGGCATGGTGCGATTTGATCAGGTGCACCACAGTGCCGTCGATAGGGGCGACCAGCCTGCCTTCTTGGGGAATCATTGCGACTCCCGGTCCCATAAGTCCTTGCGCGAACGCTTCGTCAGGCACTTCTTCCAAACTGACGCAGGTTCCGGTGAGCGGGGATGCGACGGATATTGTTTCAGATGTTTTGGCAGATTTGTTGTTTTTCCATTTCCAGATCATTGTGTGTTGTCCTTTCTGTTGTTGGTTTTGGCATGGGTTTGAAAAAGCCGGTATAAATGCATTGCGAGAAAAGCCGTTTCTTCCTCAGGCACTTCTGTACCCAAATCCTCGGCCATTACAGCGCTCAGTTTTCTGGCCAGCTGGTATTCGGACGTATATTCATTTTTCACATATTGTGCGAAGGTGGGAGCCGTCATCGGCTGCTGATACAGGCGTTCCATGGAGAAGCGCAGGTGTATCATGAGTCTTGCCTGGCTAAGGCTGCTCTGATCAAAGCGAACACCACCCTCCTCTTCAATAATCGACTGAAGTTTGCTGATCACATTGGATACCTTAACCAACTGTCCGACAGGGACGTGATTTACGGAGGAGTACACATGGTATGTCAGGAACCCGGCCTCATCCTCCGGTACCTCTACGCCAAAGGCCTCTCCGATCATGGCCGCCGCTTCCAAGGCGATTTCGAATTCTTTCGGAAAACTGAGCTTTGTCTCCGTAAGAAAAGGATTCAGAATCTCCATCCCATTGCGGATACGATATAAGGTGAACTGAATATGACTCGGAAGAGCAAGGTAGATCTTGTCATTCAGCTTGCCGGGAAACTGATCAGCGATGAGACGGATAATTCGGTCAGAGATGTCGATGACATTGGGGTCCAAGTCCCTCATCAGCTCCTGCGCCTGCCCCCACTCCTCCCGGTCTTCCAGCCGGAACCTTTTTTCAATCCGCGGATCATCGGCCTGAACGGTGCTTTCCACCTTGAACGCAAATCCCAACCCTTTGCCGATCAGTACGTACTCCTTGGTATTCTGGTGCGACCGGGCCAGAACAATATTACTGCCAACGACCCGCTCCACCTGCAAAATCATTCCTTTACTCACGGTTCACCGCCTCCTCATTTCTAAAGTTAACGCTTTCATGCCTCCGGAACGCAAAAAGAGCCAAGAAGCGAGTATAGTCTCATGTTCGCTTCTTGGCTCATGCCCTCTGGGGTGGTAACACGCCAATTCATTTTATGTTTTCATCAGAACGTTCTTCCTACATAATATAAAGCTGATCTGCCACCGTCAACCATAATTTTGTCATCCAACTGTTCGTCGTTTAATATAGGGAATGTGTAAACGAAAAGGTACCTGCCGTAGTTGGAGCCAAATCTAACATGAATAGGAGTATGCCTATGTATCTTCGAAGTGTGGAACTCCTGTCGGCCAAGATCGAGAATAGGGACCAATATCCTTTTGACATCCCCGCGATCCGGTCCTTGGAACGATTGGAGATCACAAATAACGTTACTTTTTTTGTAGGTGAAAATGGTTCAGGGAAATCTACGCTGCTGGAAGGCATCGCACATCAATGTGGCTTCAATACCGCAGGGGGTGGCAGGAATAATACCTATGAGACACATGCTTCGGAATCCTCGCTCGGGAATTATCTCAGGCTGGCCTGGTTGCCCAAAATAACGAATGGTTTCTTCATGCGCTCTGAATCGTTCTATCAATTCGCATCACATGTCGACGAGATGCCGGAATCGCTTCCGTATTATGGCGGGCGTTCATTACATGAACAATCACATGGGGAGTCTTTTCTCAGTCTGTTCGTCAACCGCTTTAGTTCCAAAGGCATCTATCTGCTCGACGAGCCCGAAGCCGCATTGTCCCCAGCTAGGCAGCTCTCTTTATTGCGGATTCTTCATGATCTGTCAGGCACTTCGCAGTTCATTATTGCGACGCACTCACCTATTCTGCTCGGGTATCCGGGGGCGGAGATTTTAAGTTTTGACGATAACCATATTCAAGAGGTAGTCTATGAGGATACCGATCACTACCAGATTACCCGCAGTTTTCTGGAGAACCGCGACCGGATGCTGAATGAATTATTTAAAGACTAAGTTGAGATGTGATACAAGTTTAATACTACATTTTATGAGGAGAGATTGGATGAAAGTAGGATTCATAATCATTGATATGCAAGAGAGTATTGTGCGGAAAAAGATGGATCAGAGCTCGATAGACCATGCTTGCGAGTACATTAACCATGTAGCTAACGTGCTGCGCTCGAATGATCATGTGGTCATTCACGTGCAGGATGTGGAGGGCATGGAGGAGACACCACCGGAAGAATATCGTATTATTCCCGAGGTAGATGTGAATGAGAAGGATATCACAGTTACCAAAGAAGCTTCCAACGCTTTCTGGCAGACTAATCTGGAGCAGGTGTTGAAGAGTCACGGAATTGAATTGGTGATTATTGCCGGGTTTGCCGCAGAGGAATGTGTTCTATTCACCTACAACGGTGCGATGGAGCGAGGTTTCCGTCCGGTGATGTTGCAAAATGGAATTCTAAGCACCCATCACGAAGCGGTGATTTCAACGTACAGAGATCGCAATGTGATCTCATATCCTGTGGTTGATTATCTAATCCATTAAGTGTCGGTTATATCCAAAATGGAGGTGATGGTGATGAACGTGCTTCACATTGCTTTTGTATTTGTGATCTCATTGGCAGGCGTTGCCTTCGGCGTTCAGGGATTGAAGAAAAAATCGCCAGTCATGATGTATATCAGTGTAATATTTATTTTCGTTCCTATACTCCTCTTCCTGGATTGGATGGCGTTTCTACCTTTTATCGCTCCGGCTGCACTTGCTAGTGGATACTTGGTGAAAAATAAAGACAAGAGCACCAACCGGACCCTGTAAAGGGTCTATTTTTATGCATAAATGTTCATGTCCACTGTGAAAGTTAAGTTTACTCTATGGATTAAACCAAACTTTGCCTATATCTGTTGTGGTTGAAAGGATATATTGAGAACAGGGCACAGCAAACGTGCTGTGAACATCGGAAAGGTTATGTATTGATCACTAACTAACTCATTAACTAAGGGAGATGTGCAATGAAGATGAACGTACAAATTAAGAGTATTTTGGCAGAACAAAAGGAATTGTTTCTCAACCTGTACAACTTGTACTTATATGATCTGTCTGAATTTTCTGGCGAGGATCTACTTAAAGAGGGGAAATATGATCCAACGAACACCTATCTCTATCTGGAACGCGATGAATTACATCCGTTTTTGATTCAGTATGAAGGAAAGATTATTGGATTCGTCCTGGTGTGTTCACCTCCATATGTGCCAGAAGATGTGGATTATACCGTGCAGGAGCTGTTCCTGGTCAAAAAGTATCGTGGACAGGGACTGGCAGCACAAGCGGTCGACTTGGTTTTTGCTCAGTTTCAGGGTAGATTCAAAGTGGAACAGCTTGCTAACAATGCGGCAGCAGTTTCGTTCTGGAAAAAGTATTATGAGCAACATCAGATTGAATATACCGAGTCTGAATATAACATTGAGATTGACAACATCGCTGGCAGCCACCGGATTTTGTCTCAGACTTTTGTGCGTGGAAAAGCGTCAGGCATCTCCATTTAGGTTTCTCGGCAAAGATGAAGTGATTTCACTTTTCGATCATACGGATATATCAGGGGACGAAGATGAGGTGCACTTCAATATCTACAAGGTGGATTCAGATTATAGACCAAAGAAACCTGGAACAGATTATATGGGAATACTGAGACATGATCATGTGACCAATGAATGGATAGAGATGTATCGTGAGGAAGGGGCAGAGTTCCTGTATAAACGAAAGGTTTTTTGAGTGTAATTGATTTTTTTTAGGTCCGATTTGCTTCTCCTGCGTTGGGAGGTGGATAGGATCTTTTTCAATTTTCATTTACCAATACATGGGTTATGATTGACGAAAGAGGAGCCCTAAGGTTGAATTAATCTACGAATTACATAAGCTTGCGAACATGGCAAAGTACGCTGAGGCAAATGGTAAATGCATTGTGCATTTTGGGATATGAATCGATAGAAAAGGTTCCTGATAAAAATCGTAAGCTGTTGAGAAGCAATCTAATAGAAAGGAGCAAGAGTAATGACTAGTCGTATTGTTGTTACGGGTGGAGCTATTATTCGCGATCATATGGGGAGGATTCTGCTGCAAAAGAGATCAGATTATGGGGACTGGGGATTACCAGGTGGGGGTATGGAGCCAGGTGAACGAATCGAAGAAACCATGATTAGAGAAGTGAAAGAGGAAACAGGGCTTGACGTGAGTTCTTATAAATTGGCCTCCATCTACACGGGCGAGAGGATGCACTATACGTATCCGGATGGAAATGAAGTAGTATTTGTAATGTTTTTATTTGACGTTATTGCGGAGTTGGAAGGAAAACTCTGTGATGACCAGGTAACTCTTTTATTTGAAGATGAACAAAAGGAGTCATTACAGCTTATCTTTAAAAGTGTGGATGAGATTGATATTGCCACAATTAACAATGTGCAGAAGCCTATATTTGTAGACTTGAAGCAAGGGGAGTCTAAATTGCTACGCGAGTGATCGCGTTAATAGAATAGTTTAGATACAGTAGGGAGTTTTTATATTGCCTTGGCCTATGGTTCATTTTGCAATTGCATCCGAATTGATATCAGATCCATCCCCTGAATTATTATTGGGAAGCCTCGCTCCAGATTCCATCCATGTAAGAACTAATCTTCGTACCGAAAAGGCGAAAACCCACCTCATGCCTGAGGCAGGAAGGTTCGCAACAGACGAAGAACTTAAAGGATTTTTTGAGTCCAACAAGAAGATAGCTTATAGTGATCCCAAATTCCTGCAATATCTGTGTGGTTACATCGCCCATATCTATACGGATCGCGTGTGGACATTCGATATATATCCTGCATATGAAGTTCACCCCAATGGAAGAAACGTGTATACACAGGATGTCACGAAGTTAGAGTTTATGATTCTACAGAATTGGAACGGGGCCCATGAATGGTTAAGTGAGCTGAACGTGGGGAAAGCATTTGGTTTAGGTGGATTGCTGGAGTCTGAGGTGTACCAGTATAGAGGAAAGAAACTTGAGTTTTTAACTAACCCTGACAACGAACCTTTGGGTGATTTAAATATTTTATCCATGGAAGTTATGGACAAGTTCATACATACAACAGGATTAGCGCTAAAACAATTGTATACAAAATGGAATGTGTATAATGATTTACGCACCAGTGTGTAAGTAAGGGAGGGATTTACCTGAAGGTATACAGGAAACAACTCCGCAAAATTGTAGTGAATGATACACTGTTCCTGTACGTTGTGGATGAGCAAGCATACGATATCGTCATTCGGGTTTATTCGAATGCGCTTAAATCCACATTTGTAGAGTTCGATGTTGCTTGGGAAGATACATGGGATATATTTGTCTATGAACCCAGACTGATATCCAACCTTATTCAATATGCTATAAAACAAGGGTGGGACTACCAACAGAAGAACAACAAAATGAGATTCAACAACGCGAACAGCATTGTAAGAATTTTAATGGCAGAGAAACAAACATGATCATAAGGAACGTGGACACAAATTGAAAACACGTCTCCTGCTCCTTAATTCACCTATTTTAAATTAGAAGATATGTAATGAAAGGCATGGCCACCAGTTAATCTTGCATCATAGAATCGCATAAAGGAGGAAGGACATGGACATCGTTATGACGCTTGAACCGCACGGATGGCTGGATATCCTGGTTCAACCTGATCAGGGAGAACAGATTGAGATTCCGGTTTCTTTTTTGTCGGATGCGGTGGATGAGATAGCACGTCAAATCGTTGCATTGCACAAAGGAGCCACGGAGGTAACCATGACCATGCAGACAGAACCTGGAGAATATCGCTTCTGGATCAAGAAACGTTCGCAGGTAATCGTTCAATTCATGGTGTATGAGATGAGTGATAACTTTAGCACGGAAGCCGTTACAGAGGGGCGATTGCTCATGTCTGAGGAGTTATCCTTGGTCAAGTTGACTAAGCTATTTTACAGAGAACTGAGCAAAATGAAGGAATTGGGACTGGAGGAATATCACAAGCGGTGGAGTTTTGATTTCCCTCTGAATGCCTATGAGCGGATAGGAAGGATCGTTTAGATCCGATGAAATCGAATGTTTTTGACGAGAAGGAGGGGTGACGTGCCGAACATACATAAAGGAAGATATTCAGCTCAGATTGAGGGAGAATTTGTTGTTTTTATTATCGGAATGAGGATCAATCGTTTGTGGGCTATACACAAATGGCTGCCTGTCTTTAAGTCCATGGGCCCGATGATTAAAGAGTTGTATATGAATCCGGAGACCGGATTTCTGAGTACAGAGTATTTTATAAGCTGGCGCGGGGTGACGTTACTCCAATACTGGCGCTCTTACGATGAATTGGAGAAATACGCACGGGGCGGATTACACTTGGAAGCTTGGAAAAAATTCAACCGCTCCATTGGTACTGACGGAACAGTAGGAATTTATCATGAAACATACAAGGCTCAGTCGGGTTCCTTCGAGACCATATATGTCAATATGCCCGAATTCGGATTAGCTAAAGCGTCTGACCATGTGCCTTCGACAGGCAAGATGGAGACATCCAGACGCAGAATGGGCGGAGAGAATGACCCGGCGGTGGATACACCAGAGAATCCTTAAATTAGTGAATAGAGAGGAGCATGTTATGAAGGCTAGACTTCGACCGGAAGATATATATTCCAAGCAATTAAGCTGGTTATGTATTGAACCGATGCTTGTTTCCGTACGGGGCAGAGATATGGCCGCCAAAACAGAGATATACCGACAGTTACATGAGGGGCAACAAGCTTTATTTTTGTTCTATTCTTATCACAATCACACGAAGAGTCTGACAGAATTTTATTGGTTTTCGGCATATAATATCATTGAGATCAAAAGTTGGAATGGAATAAAAAATGGGATGCGCTTTTTTCATTTAGATGAGATGGTGAATGTACTGGATCAGATCGAATGCCTGATTACGGACCACAATAGAGTGGATGAAACGTGGCGTGAGGTGTTGGCAACGGATCTGGAGAAGGACCCGATCTTGCTTCAGAGAACAGAGGCATTATATGCTACTTATCAGACTGTGGCAGAAAAAGCTATTACACACATGAACGAAATGATCCTGCAAAATCAGGAGATGTATCTGGAGATTGATTAACGTTAACCTAGCACCAGTATGCGAAAAGAATAACTCATGCCCTGAATGCTCTGGATGAGTACATAGAAGAACTGCTCCCATGGAGTGGTTCTTTTTCGTATCTATGCAGTGCCGATGCAACAAACTTGCAAAATCCTGCAACAAAACGCAATACAGTGGGATTGTCGTAGCTATGCTTGTAATATGAGTTGTGAGAGGAGGGCAACACGTGAAAATCATTTTTGAAGAGGATCCAGCAATAGAGCAAAAAGTAGCCAAGGTAACTACTCATCCGGTGGAGAAGTCGAAGTGGGACCGTATTCAGCAGGCGATCTGCGAATCAGAAACTCAATTAACGGTCATCCATGCCAAGAATAATCGCAATATGCAGATCCAATTGAGCTCGGTGGTTGCCTTTGAATCAGAGGATCGGATGTGCTGTGTCCGGGTGATCTCAGGTGAGAGATATTTGCTTAATAAACGTCTGAAATTTGTAGAAGAGGATCTGGATGACGTTCATTTTGTGAAAATTAATAATCAAACGATCATCAATACACGGTACATCACCGCATTCTCTGCAACAGACCATGCCCGAATTAAGGTAGACCTGAGCGATCGCTCCAGTTACTTTGTCAGCCGATTTTATATTAAAAACTTTAGGGGGAAATTATCATGATTACTCAACTTAGACATTCTTTTTTTCAAGTATTCACCATAATGACGCTATGGGTCACGCTCTTGGCAACCATATTCTTTGGTGAACTGCCCATTCAGATGTCCTATTTATGGAACATAGCGGGTATTGCTTTCATTGCTGCTATAGTGTTTGGAATGATGTATAACCTACTATGGAACCATTTTACGTTAAAACCGGTATGGAATATCGTCATCTCGTCCACATTCAATATTGCAGGAGGTATGGCGATGGTATGGTTATTCTCGGTAGACATGTTCCAGTTCATCGCTCCCTGGTTCCCCGGCATGTGGTTATTATCCATCGTGCTGCACATCATCGCTTTTTATTTTTATGCTAGAATGGATAGCAAGAAAAAAGCGGAAGAGTTAAACAACATTCTCAAGTAGGTAAGGGGAACAAATATGAACGAGGAAGAAATGTTGCAGTTGTACGGGGTGGAACCTGATGAGGTACACCGGGAGGCCATCCGGCAGCTGCTTCAGCAAGAGATTGAGAACCGAAAGTCAGAGAATAACGAGGTTCTGAGACTGTTGTGCATCATGTTATTCTGTATTGGAAATGTAGAGGACACCACGCTGATCTGGCAAGCCAAACAGAAGAATCAGGATACGAGCAGTTATATTGATGTGCAGTTATTATGTGGTGCAGGGTATGAAGAGACATTGTTTTACCTGGAAAAGATGGACGGGGAACAGGCGCACGAGGAGTTGCTGTACCTTAGACATTGCGAGCCGTATGATTTTGTTGATTTCTCCAAAGCGGAATGGGTCTCGAACTATAAACGATATTATGGTGTTTGAGGATAAACGAGCTAACGGACATATTGGAAGGAGGGGGAGTATGCCAAGTTTACATGACAACACCATATTGAGCTACGAAGTGGATTTAGAGAACGAAAGAATCAGGATGCGTACTCGTTCAAGTCACGCTGTGCCGAAAAATATGGATGTCTTATTCTCTGGTGTAATGGCCCATGCGTTTGATACACCGCTGCATGGCAGCATTATTTTGGATCTGGATGAGTGGGATCTAGAACATTTTATCCCATATAATCGCGAGTTATTGGAATCGGGGAAAGGTCAAGGCTGGCCTGTCAGTTATGATTCCGATGACGAATTGCACACCCGGCTGATCAAGGAGAAATATAAGTACATGGTGATCTCATCTTCGTATGGTTTGAGTGGTTGGGTTCTGGCGAAGAACGTAGAGATTTCTGTTCAAGAAATGGGTGATCAAGATGAAGCCTCAATACACGCAACATGGTAGCAAGAGGGGCGCAGGACTAAGAACAGGCATTGTTGTATTTGTTGTTCTGCTCGTTATTCTAGTCATGACCAATCCAAACGAAGAGGATTTTGTTGCCTGGCTCTCAAGTGAACATGGCATCCATGCTTCGTATGATGTGGATGAAGGCAGGACGTTTACGCAGAAGATCGACGGTGACGAAAAGAGGCTTCATTACAAAGGTGGACATATACGCCATATGGGAATCTTTTCAACGTATAGTTATCTTTTCTCGGATCATGAAGAAAAAGAAATCCAGATTGAAGCGGTCGGCATAATGAATATGCTATGGAATAGATAGGTAGATTGACTAAGGACAGTTAAAAAAGTTAGGAAAAAGTTCTGCTGATATCCACGCTCTATGCATGATGTAACTTGTGCAGAGAAGCGTGTTTTTGGCGTGAGATGCCTTATACGTTGAAATGGCTAATTTCGCTCGTTCGCAAATCCCACATTATGGGTTATGATGTACCTTGAGAGAAAATTTTACATAGATAGGAAGTCTTCTTATGTAGACGATTGCTGATTGGAGGACTGATTATGAGAAAGTTAACCGTACTTTCATTATTACTTCTACTTCTGGCGGCCTGTCAGAACAAGGGAAACACACAAGATGCACAGCAATCAATAGATTCCCCATCTCAAAGCGTCACTGAAAAAGAGACACAACAGAATGAAGAAATATCGACACTTCAAGAGAAAGAAGGCATCCCACCAGAGTATCTCGATGAAACAAACTATACAGGGGACCAATTGGAGATTGTCAAACTTATGAATGCACGTATGCGTTATTTATACGAAGAGGATGAAAAGCGATATATGAATCTTTTTGATCCGAAATCTCCTATATCAGGTATGGGAAGATACAAAGTTCTCAAGGTTACTTCCATGAGCGACATAACGATACAGGAGCAAAGGAAGCTCTATCAGGCAGTGGTGATGATTAACGAGTTAAATGAGAACGACGAAGAGTATAGCAATACGATGGTGTTTTGGAAAAAGAAAGAAGATGGCGATTCTGCGCAATGGATTATTGCAGATATTGATTAATAAAATAGCGGATAGATACATGGAAAATCCATGTCATTGCACAAAATAAAGGATGATGTAATAATGGCTAGACGCTTAGTACTGATTGAAGGATTACCGGGTTCAGGCAAGTCAACAATTGCCCAAATGGTATCCGAAATTTTGATAGAACAAGGCAAGGTGGTACAACTATTTCAAGAAGGGAACCTGGATCACCCTGCTGATTACGAAGGTGTTGCTTTTTATGATGCTGGAGACTTCGAGTCCTTATTGAAAACGCATGAAGAATACACAGAGATTCTGAAAAGCCATGCAATTGCTCATGATCAAGGATACCTGATTCCTTATCGTAAGATGAAAGAACAACGGGGCATAGAGTTCCCCAGTCACGTTGTACAGGATATTTTCAGCCGGGATATTTACGAAATTCCTTTTGCGCAAAATGTGAAGCTGATCACCGAGAAGTGGCAAGATTTCACCCAAAACGTGTTAAGCACGAATGATGACTGCATCACGATATTTGAGTGTTGTTTTATCCAGAATCCACTAACCATGGGTCTCGTAAAATGCAATCAATCCAAAGAGCAGAACGTGCAGTATGTATTGGAACTGGGGCGTATCATTCATGCTCTGAATCCGCTTCTCATCTATATCGATCAGAAAGATATATCCTATACCTTTGATAAGGCGGTTAGTGAAAGACCCAAAGAATGGTCAGAGGGATTCATTCATTATTATACGAACCAGGGTTTGGGGCAGGCACAGGGTTATCAGGGTGTTAAGGGTACGGTACAGGTTTTGCAGGAAAGAAAGAAGCTGGAGTCCGAAATCTATGGCTTACTTCAGATGGATAAGGTATGGCTGGATAATTCGGATTATGACCGCGAGGCTTGTAGGCACAAGTTAGAAAAGATTTTGCAGTAACCTTAATGAAATACGAATACATACCGGAGGTTAGTTTTATGACATTTTATGGAGTAGCCTTAATTGCAACAACCGCAATCTTAATTATTATAGGTGTTCGAAGCAAACGGAAAGTAATTCTTAGATGGGGCATAGCCAGTTTAATTTTATTGCTCGTACTCATCATTCCCTCATTCATCATGGGATTCATGGATGGATTTGCTGATGGATGGTCAGCGAGATGACCACTGCAGATAACAATAATGTATCGTATGACCAAAATAACAACAAATTCAACTTCCGTGTGGTAGGTATTGTGATGGATGCGGGAAGAGTTCTTTTGCATACGACTGAACAGGATGCTTTCTGGAATCTGCCCGGAGGTCGGGTGAAATTAAACGAGACAACAGAAGCGGCTATTGTGCGAGAGATGATGGAGGAACTGGGTGTTCAGGTAGAAGCGCAAAGGCTCGCATATGTTAGTGAAGATTTCTTTGAATATGATGGCCTGAAGTATCATGAAGTTGGCTTTTATTATCTCATCACATTGCCGGAAGCCCATAAGCTATATAGTGCAACTGAATTCAAAGGACTAGAAGATAACGGTAAGTTAATCTTCCGATGGTTTTCCTTGGACGAACTAGAGCAGATGGAAGTATATCCTGTGTTTTTGAAAAAGGAACTGAGTAACCTTCTTGATGCAAAAGGCATCAAACACTTCATTCAGAAATAGAGGAATAGGTGCCTATGGACATTACATTTATTCGTCATGGTCATGGTGAACACTTGATGGACTACCCTAACCAATTAAATTGCCTGCATCCTGGTCTCACTGAATTGGGAAAAAGTCAGGTTATAGCGTTACGTAAACAATTGGTTGTTGCGCCTGAAGACGTCATTTTGGTTAGTCCAACCAAACGTACGATTGAAACGGCACTCCTTTTAGCCCAAAGTACCAATCTTACGTTCAGCCCACTGGTTGGCCCAAGAATGTTTCCTCAGAATCCAGAGTCTGTTCCTTTCGTCTGTGATCAGATCTATTCCAATGAAGAGCTCAGCCATAAGTATCCTGGCATAAGAATGGTTGAGCTGGGGCTGGATTGTTGGGAAGAAAGTATTAATCAGATGGATGCATGTCGATTCAAGATATTAGCTGAACAGCTTCTTGAATGGTGCAGGCAACAGAGCGGGAATACGTTTATCATTTCACATGATGGTACGATATCGAACTACAGGATGTTACTCGGAGAAAAAGGGATAACCAAAAGTGATTTTCTTGGTGAAGCAGGGCAGTACACAATTCGTAACGTTTAACGATTAAAGGAGATCATGTCATGATACATTTTCCTAATGTAGAGACTGAACGTCTGTACCTCAGAGAATTAACCTTAGCAGACCGGCAGGATGTGTATGAACATTTCGCTGAACCGGATGTAACCCGGTTTATGGAGAAGGAATCTGCTGTATAAGCGACTATAACTGCACTTAGGGGGATTTTCAATGAAGTTATCGGATTATGAATATTTAACTTTGGCTATGGAAGAAGCAGAGCAATCACTGATTGAAGGAACGTATCCGATTGGTGCGATAATCGTTGATGTAGATGGGAATGTCGTGAGTAAAGGCAGGAACCGTGTCTACTCTGCGTGCGATCCCACCGCACATGCTGAAGTGGATGCCATTCGTCGGGCCGGACAACATTTGCTGGATGTAGAGAAGAAGAGATACACGAAGAATGATTTGACACTCTACACTACCTGTGAACCTTGTCCTATGTGTTCCTGTACCATACTAATGTCGGGTATTAAAAAGATTGTATGGGCAGCAGATGATGAAGAGTATGGAGGGCTTCGACGGTTCAAGGAAGGACCTCATTTTATCCAGATGTTTGATACGCTATCCTGTGTAGCGGCTCCCTATCTGGATTTGGAAAATAGACAAAGGGCGTTACTTGCCAAATGGAACATTGGTAGAGGAGTGCTTCATACAGAGTGGGAGATTCCAAAACAATGAAATCTGTAACGCTCTCTATCCTGTTATCCAGTGTCGTTTTGGGTATCTCGTTTATTATTGGCTGCATATTGTTAACGACTCAGGAGAGAAATAGTGAACTCACTCAGGCAGAAGAACAAGTAGTACCAAACGATAAAGTATTATTGACGATGCAAGAAACTGCCGAGTATCTGAGTATGACTGAAGAACAGGTGATGAGTATTATTAAGGCGGAACAAGGGAGCTTTACCGTATCAGGTTTCTTTGATGGGAGAATGTTTCCGTTCATTAAGGTTCAGGATCAATTTTTTGTTAGTAGAGTGGAGTTGGATTTGTGGGTTCAGGAAGCATCTGCAAGTCACAGAAGATATATTAATGGGCAGATGCAGTAGTCTATGGGAACGATGGCATACTCCAAAGGAGATGAAGCCACATGGAATTCGTGGGAGAGAAGGTAAGAATAACAACAGTCACAGAGCAGGACCTCAACTTCATAGGTCAACTTGAATGTGACACAAACATTTGGAGTTTTGAGGAAACTGTTGAGACGGATGAGGAAAAGGTTCGTGAGGATTATCGTAGCCATTTTGCTGTCGCAGATGAGAAACCGTATGCTTATGATTTCGTTATACGGCGCATGAATGATCCAGAGGATACACCCATTGGTATCGTTCAGATGTGGAGTTATGTGGATCACCGAAAAAGCTGGGAACTTGGATTCGCTGTACTTTCGGAATACGCAGGTAGAGGATACGGGAGTGAAGCTACCCGACTTTTGCTACAATTTGCGTTTCAAGAGTTACAAGCTCATAAGGTCGTTGGCATGTGCAATTCACAAAACGTTCCCTCAGCAGCACTGATGCAGCATGTGGGAATGACACGGGAGGCCGTCTTCCAAGAAGAACTATGGTGGAACAATCAGTGGACAGACCAGTATTTTTTCTCGATTTTGGATAGAGAGTTTAAGTCAGTCTAATAGGTACGGGAGGAAATAAGATGACGTCGTTGGTTCTGCTAAGTGATTTGGTGTTCGAATCTAACGATAAATTGGATCAGAGAATACGAAGCTTATTTAACAGTGAACAGCCTTCCATTGGATATATCCCTTCGTGCTCCGACCCGGAGCGGAAGTATTTTGAACACACTAGACGTTACTACAATCAATTAGGAATAGATAACATTCAATATTATGATCTTGATCTGAAGTATGAGGAGAGCACATTTGGCTCTATTTTCGAGTGTGATGCAATTCATCTATCCGGAGGAAATACGTTTTATTTTCTAAGTTTATTACAGAAGAGAAATGTGCTTGGTTTGCTACGTTCCTATGTGAAGAGTGGCGGCATGCTGATCGGGGTCAGCGCAGGAAGTATTTTGACGACACCTACGATAGAGATAGCGGGGTATGGGGAAGATGCTGATGAAAACGAAGTAGATCTGAAAGATATGAAAGCACTGGAACTCGTTAATTTTGAGTTTGCACCGCATTGGGACGGTTCGGAAGATAAACTAAATCCATTAAGAGAATATACTCATGTTCACCGTACAGCGATCTACGCGTGCCAAGATGGAGACGGGGTTGTAGTTGATGGTGAAAGCGTAGAGTTATATGGAAATGTGCGTCTCGTAGATGGCAAAGAAAGTGGGTCAAGTGATGAGTAATATTAAGGTCCATCATTATGATGCTTTCTCCACAGTTTCCGGCCAAGGTAACCCGGCAGGAGTGGTTTTTGATGGGGATCATTTCAGTGAGACGGAGATGCAACAGATCGCTTATCAGGTTGGTTTTAATGAGACAGTATTTGTGTTGAATTCTGAAGTAGCTGACGTCAGATTACGTTATTTTACACCGGGCCATGAGATTAATCTGTGTGGTCATGCCACAATGGCATCACTGTATGGTTTGAAGACGCGTGGTATGTTGGGTGACCAAGAGTTGATCACGATTGAAACCAATGTAGGAACATTACCTATACGATTTGAGCGCGCTGCCGACACCATTTACATGGAAATGAAACAGGATCAACCGCAGTTTATACCGTTCCAGGGTGATATCCAGAAGCTGGTGAGCGCCATAAACCTCACTCTGGATGAGGTTGACCTTTCTACGCCAATCGTTTATGGAAGTACAGGAACCTGGACGTTATTAATTCCAATTCGTGAACTAAGCTCTTTTATGAAAATGAAACCGGATTCTTCCCTGTTTCCAGGAATTTTAATTGAGAATCCCAAAGCTTCCCTACATCCCTTTGGTTTCGAAACCCGTGATTCCGATTCAATGATGCATGTCAGACATTTCTCTTCACCTTACTCAGGTACGACGGAAGATCCAGTGACTGGAACAGCCTCAGGGGTGATGGGGGCTTATTATTTAACCTATGTGAAACCGGGGATTGATGAGGTACAGTTTGTGGTAGAGCAAGGGCATGAGATTGGAAGAGATGGTAAGGTTCAAGTGAGTGTGATTCGGGATGGTGAGGATATGGATGTCAGAATAAAGGGGACAGCTGTATTTGTGCGTGAACTGAATGTTGAATTGGACACCTGATCCTATACGAAAGTAAAAAGCGCGAAGGGAGATTAACATGTTGCAAATTTTTGATATTCGGCAGAAGCCGGACGTGCTGCAAGAAGCAGTGCAGTATTTCTGGAAACAATGGGGTTCGGAATCAAGCTTCCACTTCTATCGGGATTGTATAGAGCGTTCTGTGGAGACAGATAGTGATGTACCAAGGTTTTATGTGATGCTGGACGGAGACCGAATTATCGGTGGGTACGCTTTGTTACGAAGTGATCTGAATAGCAGGCAGGATCTCTTTCCCTGGTTTGCATGTCTTCATGTTGATCCAGAATATCGGGGCCGAAACCTGGGTGGACAACTCCAGACCCATGCATTGAATGAGGTGAAAACAAAGGGGTATGACAAGCTGTATTTATGTACTGATCTGACCGATTATTATGAAAAAAATAACTGGGCCTATATCGGTAAAGGATATCTACTTGATGATGAAGAGACGAGAATCTATGAATATAAGATTTGACGAAATCATTTTTCATTATTTCGAAGATACCGAGTATACCTTGGAAGCCGTTCCATTTGGCTTGACGAATACGACCAAAATTCTTGAAATACATGGACAGAGGTTTATCGTTCGTATCTACAACAGACATCTCAAAACGATGGATGGTATTGAACTTGAATGTAAAGTGACAGCGTTCCTTGAAAGCACTCATTCCTCGTTTCAGGTCCCTCGCTTTCATAGGACAATAGATGGCCAAAACTATTTAATATTAGAAGATGGGACGCTTGCGGCTATTACTACCTTTCTAGAAGGTACTGTACCCCAATTGTCTAGCGTAGACAAATCTAAGAAGTTTGGGCAGCTGGTGGGTGAGTTTTCGACACGAATGCAAGGGTTCCCAATAGGCAAGCAAGTTTACAGGGGAATTTCATTTACTAAAGTGTACGAAATTCATCCGTTAGCTAATCGTCAATCGATTAAGGTTTTTTATGAAAATCTACCTTTTGAATTATCAGTTGCAAGGGTTACCTTTTATCAGAAAATGATCACAGAAATTAAGAGTTCTAATCTGCAGTTAGAGATATTACCACAACAGTTGGTTCATCATGATTTGTTGATTTATAATTTGCTCGCTGAAAATGAGAAGATCACATGCGTACTGGATTTTGATTTTATGGGTATGGATGCTGCGTTTATGGAATTCACAATTAGCTTTAACCATGTGGTTCAGGAATCCCAAGGATCAATGGAAATGATTGAGTCCTTTATTCAGGGGTATGGTCGTGAACGCAAGCATTCAGTGCTTGAGTTCGGTTATCTCCCTTTACTTACAAAAATCTATTATATAGCAGTACTTCATTTCTATATTGGTCAGCATTATGCCGGAGCAACGATTGAACACAACTTCACGTTTATGATTGAACAGTTTGAGAGGAACATGAATTGGCTGGAAAAGCATAATCTTAGCATTCAAGAGTTGCTTAATAGATACTTGATCTGATTACACGTTAGATAAATAATTCCTGAGCTGTCGTTTTAGGAGGAATGATCCTATGATCACCGAGATTAATAAACAGGAGTTTCACAAAGTAAAACATCTCACGGATTCGTGTCAGAATATTGAAGTCAAGGCGGTGTCGTCTGGTTTGAACCCGGGACGGATCTATGTAGATGATGCAGAGAATATCACAGCAGCATTAATTTGGATACATGGACAATCTGGTTTTCAGTTGATCGGAGATTCTCGAAGTGAACCCTTTCTGAATGAATTGAAAGAGTACATGCGGGAACGTATTGAACCTGAATTATTGAACTTACATATTCATGCTGTGGAAATTGGTGTGGTGGATGAAGCTTGGGAAGATGTTCTTCAACATATCTCCGGGAAAAGAGATATCTCCAGTGATATTCAGCATGTATTCAAGTTGAATCCAAATTCGATAAGTCAGCAAGTACATCTCGACATATGTGCTTCACAGGACGAGGAAGTCAGAATTCTCAGGATAGATCAAGTACTATTAGGAGAGAAAAGATATAACAATTCTCCATTCCTGAAAGATAAAATCTCTCACTTTTGGACGACAAGAGATGATTTTTTACAACATGGATTTGGCTACGTTATAGTGCATAACGATGATATCGCGAGTGTTTGCCTGTCGGCATTTACTGCAAATCAGACACATGCGGTTGATATTGAAACGCTTGAAGACTATAGAAGAAAAAATTATGGTGCGATGGTGGCAAAAGCGTTTGTAGAAGAGTGCAACCGCGTAGGCATACATCCATATTGGGATTGTTCCCCGGACAATACGGGTTCAATCCGTCTGGCTCAGGGTGTTGGTATGTCACTGGATTTTAACTATAGAGTCTACTGGTATGACCTCTCTATTTGATGGGAGATCAGATATGAAGGAGGATATGTTGTGAGCGACTCATTACAGGATCAGATTCAATTTCTCATTGAGATTGATAAACTCAAAACGATTGAACGAAAGACGAGAATTATGCATGGTGATAGACTTGAAAATGATGCAGAGCATTCCTGGCATCTGGCGATGATGGCCTTGGTTTTGCAGAGTCATGCCAACAAGGATGTGGATATCCTCAAAGTTATTAAGATGCTTCTCGTTCATGATCTGGTTGAGATCGATGCCGGAGATACATTCGCTTACGATACGGTGGGACACACGGATAAATATGATCGTGAACTCAAAGCAGCTCATCGGCTGTTTGGTATGTTGCCTAAGGCACAGGCTGAAGAACTACTCCAGTTATGGTTGGAATTTGAAGCAAAACAGACGCCTGAAGCGCAATTTGCCTCCTCTCTTGATCGATTGCAGCCTATTATCCACAACCATCAGAATGAGGGAGATACATGGCAGAAATATAACATTACAAGTGATCAGGTGTTAAACAGAAACCGTGAGATTGCGAACGGTTCCGAAACATTGTGGGAGTATGCGCAGCAGCTTATTCAGAAATCTGTGGATCAGGGAATCTTGACCAAATCATAAGGATACGTTTTAACGTATGCATTTCGAAGATGGAGGAGTATAATGACGCAGGACTTTTATTGTGATGAGGTGTTAAGTGGTAAAACGCAAGTCAAAGTTGTGATGGAAACAAAGAACGTTATGGCTTATCATCACACTCGGCCATACTACAAGCATCACATTGTTGTAATTCCCAAGATACATATTCAGTCCTTCATTTCAGAAGAGGAAGAGAATAATGATGAGCTGCTTATTGAAATGATGCGGGTCATTAAAAAAGTAGCTGCTGACATGTTAGCTCAGACAGGCTCATCAAAGATTATAACTAACCTGGGCAGTTATCAGGACTCGAAGCATCAACATTGGCATATAGTCAGTGGTGAACGAACTTAGAAAAATGTATGCCGGATTATAAAACTTCCACCTTTCTAACGTTCACCATCTCATACTCGAACAGAATTATCATTTTTCTCTCAGTGTTTTATCTTTTCTATTCTAGTATGATTAACGCATCAATCCAGTAAAGAGAGGGTTAATGACATGGATGCTTTTTTAGAGCAAATTAACGAGTTAAACGAGCTTCAGAAAGACTTGGTCAGCATACATCCTTTGTTTGCAGAACATTATCCAGTGGTTGTCGCCTATGAAGCTTTATTATATATCTATGATTATTCGTCCAAGACACAGCAATATGAGTGGATAAAAACGGTACCGGACGATTTATATATTCCAGATGAATGTCTTGCTGCGATCCCGGTGCATCATATGAACGGACGAATGTGTGCGATCGTAACGGATACAGCGTTCAAAGATCTGGAGCAGAAAGTCTATCTATTCCATGAATATGTTCATTGCTATGTATATGAGAAATATGATGAGCGGATCGTTAACCGTCTCCAGATTAAGCATAAAATGGACCAACTGAAGCGCGTAACATGGGAACTGGATTATGAGTTTCCCTATGAAAATGAAGTCGTTGTGGAACGGATTAACTCATTGTTGTCTGCTTTGAAGAGTAAAGACCTGACACAAGTACAGACAGCTAGAAAGGCGCTGTTCCGTTCATTAAATGAAGAACAAGCCGAGTATTGGAGCTGGTTGGAGTGGAACGAGGGTTACGCGCGTTATATTGAGAATCTGATTCGGGAAAAATTTGGGCAGGAAAGCAATCATTTTGGAGATACTGCTCCGTTTAATCGTCTAGTATTCTATGAATGTGGATCGGAATATATTAGTCTGCTTATGAAGGAGCACCCGGAGTACCATACGGATCTGGAGCAGCTGTTTGATCGAATGCAAGTGGAGAGAATACAGGGTTAGTCACGCATCTACGGTGAAAAAAGGTGGAACATAGCGAAGTCTCACTATTCCAGTGATCTGTACGTTGCACCAGTAGGTTATATCGTTTCTTTTTCTAAGTATAGTAGAATACTTCCCGATAAAAGGAGATTAACTCTATGCCGTTACCTATGGTTCATCTCAATATTGCTAATCTGATTGCAGACTCGCTGCAAATACAGACTGATCGAGGTTCATTCTATCTGGGGAATACCGCCCCGGATTCCATACATATGCGCGAAGGTACAACCAGAGATGATAAGGAATACACCCATTTCAATCCAAAGGATGAAGGAGATTACACTGGACGAATCAAGGAACTCTACTCATCTTATATAAAACAACGTACCGATGAAGGATGGAAGTGGTTTGTTCGTGGGTACTTTATGCATGTGATGACAGACTATTACTGGTTCCGGAGTGTGCATCCTGAATTCGTCGAACGGGTCAACAAGGTAGATCAACATACAGGCAGGAGCAGATCGAAGGATGAACTGGCGCGTTTATACTATCAGGAGACGGACCAGATTGATTTCAATCTCTATCAAGGTTCAAGTTGGAGCGAAGAGGTATGGCAGGTGCTCAACAGTTCACCGGGTTATGACATGACGGATCGTTTAACTGCTGATGAGATTGTACGCTGGCGGGACCACACGTTTTCTTTTCTGAATGGGGAAGAACCGGGAATTACTCCTGAGTTCATTACGGGTGAGAGAGTTCAGGTATTTGTGGAAGAGAACGTAGAGCGACTGATCTCTCTGTTGTCTTCATGGGACCCGGAGTTACGTAACTTGATATGAATATAGATAGTTAGTGCAGTTGAATTATTTCATTATATACTGTATTTATTACTTCTCTACTCATTACTAGTTTATTTAATACTAAGTCAGGGAGGCACGCAGTGTGGTGAAATATGTAGGAGTGTTGCTCGTATTTGTCATTGCCACGTTCATTGCAGGGTGCAGTCAACCGAATGAATCGAACGCGGAAGAAGGGCTTCCTGTACTGATCACTTTAACGTGTAATCCCAACCTTGCCTCGGAACCATGCCAAGATGTTGAGTTTGATCGATCTGATGAGATACGGATCATGATGGAGGCCATACATAAGGCTGAGCGTTTGCCCGGCATTCTCGATTATGGTACACAGTACGACATGAGCATAACAAATACGGACAGCTCGATAACACGGTATGATTTTTCATTAGGAATGGACCCCAAGATGCAAGGCTTGTTAGTAAACCATGACGACACGCATACTGGATATAGCATATCCCTTGAGGATTCAAATCAACTAAGAAGGCTGATTCAGCGACGTACAGATTAAGAAGGTATATGGAACGGAGAAGAACCTGTGGATGACAAAATTACCATTGAACCATTGACGCAATCAGATGCAGAGGGAGCGTATCGGGTATTCGAGACAACGATCCCCGCAGCATTTAATCAGGAGGGCATAGGCTCGCTTCTGGATGATATTCAGGATGAGATAACACACAAAAAAGCGATGATTTACACCGCATTGCAAGCAAAGGACAATATAGAATCAAGTGTATTTTTCCTCGTCGCCAAAATGGGAGATGTTATTGTAGGCACAATCTCGTATGGACCGTGTGGTAAGGAGATTCGAGAATGTACAGAGGGCCGGCTGAACGGTATCGGAGAACTGGGTAGCCTGTATGTGTTGCCCGAGGTTCAAGGACAGGGGGTTGGTTCGGCGCTCATTCTCGCACTGATTACTGAACTGCAACGGCTGGGAATTCAGCAATTCTGTCTGGATAGCGGTTACCAGATCGCACAGAAGAAGTGGCAACGCAAATTCGGTGAACCCTATGTGGTGGCGAACAACTATTGGGGCGAAGGAACAGACCATATGGTGTGGTTGTGTGAAGTACAGGATTTTTATAGTAAAATGAAATGAACAAAAGAGATGACGACCTGTATTGTATAGGGGTCATCTCTTTATCTTTTTGCATCGATCGTGAACGATTGTTCGTACAGTGTATCATGTGTGTTTTTATGTACCCGAGGAAAAAAGGAGTGAACATATGTCAATACAGTGGAATATACCCGAGCAAAGGCTTTCCCCTCATGCGGTAAACTTGTGGAGAATTAGCGCCATCATATGGAATGTAATAGGTTTCCTGATCCTTGCCATACTGTTAATACTCGACTCAATCTATGGATGGAAAACGTGGATTGGTTGGATTTTGTGGGGGGTTACGGCCATATCTGTGCTCTATGCGGTGTGGGATATTTTCATCCAGCCTGCATGGTTATACAAGCATTGGTACTATGATGTGAATGAGGAGTTCCTGCAACTGAAGCGTGGGGCGCTAACCAAGGTACATCAGATCATCCCCATGGCGAAAGTGCAATCGGTTACCACAAATCAGGGACCTTTAATGCGAAAATATGGACTCTATTCCGTATCGGTTGGCACGATGGGTTCATCGCATGAAATCCCCGCATTGCCAGAGGAAGTCGCGTTTGCACTCCGTCATCAGATTGCATCCTATGCCCGTATTAATGAGGTGGATGAATGATCGATATGAAGCGACATCATCCATTAACCATGCTGTGGAGCTTGTGGAAACGGGTAAAGAATTGGTTCGCCATCGTCCTTTTTTTGTTTGTTTTCCGTCAAGGCTCGGAGTCCCAATGGATATTCTATGGAAGAATCGCTTTTTATGTAGGTGTCTCCATTAGCATCCTGTCCATTATCCTGAGGTGGTTCACCTCGCGTTATGCAGCAGACGATACAGCCTTTCATATCTATAGTGGTGTGTTTAACCGTACCCGAAGAACGATACCTTATACGAAGGTCCAGAATGTGAATCGTCATACAACGCTGTTTCATCGTTTGTTCAGGGTGACGTCGATTCGATTCGAGACTGGAATTAAGGGAGAAGATGCTACCTTTCAGTTACACGTTGTTTCACTTTCCGAAGCGGAACAGCTGGAGAAAATTGTAGCAGGTCATATGGCTGAAGAAGCAGAAACAGCAGGAGCAACAGAGGAAGATGATACGTTGGATGCGGTTCAGGCTATGGAAGAGGGAGAGGCGCAATCTGAACCTTTTATAACTGATGAAGTCATGTCTCTGTCTGCAAAAGAAAAACAGGAACGGGTTGTTCATTATCATTCCACCCGCAAGGACATATTCAAAGCATCCTTTACCTCGCTTAGTTTTCTC
Source organism: Paenibacillus sp. FSL K6-4396 (assembly GCF_038002525.1). Lineage (NCBI taxonomy): Bacteria > Bacillati > Bacillota > Bacilli > Caryophanales > Paenibacillaceae > Paenibacillus > Paenibacillus sp. FSL K6-4396. Next base: position 1,806,631 of record NZ_JBBOCR010000001.1, read on the forward strand.
GTACTGATTCCGGTCCTGGCTACGCTGTATTCCTGGGTGAAGGACTTCTTCCCTGATGAAGAAGTAACGGAAAGTTTGTTATTAACCTGGCTTGATTCCTGGTGGATTGCCGGTTTGTTGATTTTAGTTTTATTGATCATATCTATTGCTCTGGGCATAGTCAGAACCTTCGTAAAGTATGGCAATTTCCAGATCACCTCGGATGCCAAGCGGATCTATATCTCGAAGGGCATGATGGAGCAAACGTCATTTTCAATCCTGAAAGAGCGAGTCCAGGCTGTGAAAATTACACAGTCGCCAATGAAAAGGTTGCTTGGACTAGCGGAAGTAGAACTGACCACTGCAGGTAGTCTGGGGGAATCCGAGCAGGAGGTAAACTCGCTCTATCCCTTCTTGCCGGTGAAGCAAGCTTATACCCTGATTGAGGAGATCCTGCCATCCTATCGGGTTACGCAGGAGATGGAAAAACTTCCACGAATATCACTATGGCTGCGCCTGCTCAAACCAAGTTGGGGATGGATCATGATCACGGGTTTATTGTGGTATTTCAAAACATTGGTGTTTGGGCAGAAACATGCTTGGTGGATGATTTCCGCGCTTCTGCTTGTGTGGATTGCAACATGCAGAGTGATGGACTTTTTCCATACCCGATACATTCTGCATCAGAATTTCATTCAACTTCGAACCGGTGCGCTCACTTCAACACTTTTCATCTCCAAACGTGAGAAAGTCATCGAAGTGCAGATCACCCGTAATGTGTTACAGCGTTGGTTCGGTGTGGCTTCTGTTCATACGGTGAACCGTGCCAAACCAGTACTGCATCATCGGGCACATGACATTTCCCTGGATACGGCGAAATCATTTCAATCATGGTACATGGGTCGTACCCAAGATGTTCAGACCCGTTAATTGCAAGAGCAAGTGCAGGAAGACCAAACAAGGTTATTCTGTACTTGCTCTTTTTAAATTGAAGATAGAGGAGGAAGGACAATATGATTAGAGCTGTATTCTTTGATGTGGACGGTACATTGCTGAGCGAAATAGATCGGAGTTTATCACCGCGTACAGCTGAGTCGATCCCGGAGTTGATTCGTAAAGGCGTTCAAGTCGTACTCGTTACAGGCAGGCCTTTATGAGAATGTACAGATGAAAAAGATGAAGGATATGCCAATTGTGGATTTTCATGTAGAATGATATAGCACGTATTAAACCCTAAAGCATAGGGTGTTGATCGAAGGGTGACTTATGAAAAAGGTTGTTATCGTAATCCTGTCTCTTGTCGTACTTGTTGGTGTATCCTCTTCCGCTTATGCTCATCCAGGCAGACTGGATAAGAACGGTGGACATAACTGTTCAGCCAAATCCAAACAAAAGGGTCTGTGCACGGGTTATCACTATCACAAAAAGAAAAAATGAGAATGAGCTTTACAAGATAAACCCGGCCATCATTCAATGTATGGTTGGGTTTGCATGTGTACCATTGATTTAAAATGATGGAGGCGGTTACACCATGCAGATACAGGAGATATCGGTATGGAATCATGACGATTTAGTGGAGATGCTGGCCGAAAGCTCCAGTGAGGGGTTCAGACATATCGAGCGATTAATCCATGAATATGAGACAGGAATTAATACATTCGAGCAAGAAGATGAAGCGCTTTTTGAATGCAGAGTGACCGATAAGGTTGTTGGGATCTGCGGTTTGAACAGAGATCCTTATTCTGAGGTGACTGATATCGGAAGAATTCGCAGGTTTTATGTGATGAGAGAATTTCGAAGACATGGGGTTGGGCGCAGGCTGATGGATGCGGTTATTCAAAAAGCGGAAAATCATTACGCTCGACTGGTTCTGTACACGGATCAACCGGTTGCTGGATCTTTTTATCGCGAATTGGGATTTAGAGAAGTGACGAGTATGGAGAAGATAACGCATGCACTGGAATTGGGGGAGAAGGAAGATGGATCATATTAAAGCGGTTATTTTTGATTTGGACAATACAATTCTGAACAGAACGATGACCTTTGACGGCTTCACGCAGCGTTTAATCAAGACCTATTTTGGTCACCTTGAGTCAACCGAAGATATAAGTAAACGAATCATTGAACTCGACCAGGATGGTTATAAGGATAAACCCCTTCTGTTCAACGAGTTGCTGCATGAACTGCCTTGGGCAGGGCATCCGCCGCATGCAGAACTGATGGAGTTCTATGGCAGAGAGTATGTGCGAAGTTCAGTTCTGATGGAACAGGCGCGAGAAGTCGTTCAGCATCTGCGGGGGAAATACCAAACCGGGTTAATCACCAATGGGCAGACCGATATTCAGTATGGAAAAATCGATCAACTCGGTATCCGGGAGGATTACGACCATATTATTGTTTCAGAAGAGGCAGGAGTCAAAAAGCCCGATCCACGCATATTTCAGCTTGCGCTTGATCATTTCGGTCTAAGCCCAGAGCAATGTATCTACATTGGCGATCATCCGGTGAACGATATTGAGGGAGCAGCAAGCGTAGGCATGAGCACCATCTGGATGAAGGTCAACCAGCCGTGGCAGGACAGCATTACGTCGGGTCCTTTACATACGATTGAACATCTAAGTGAGTTAAAGAAACTGCTTTAGAAGACTCTTATATAAGTAAAATTTAATATCATAGTCTGGAAAGCGAGGAACATACATATGGAGATTAGACAGATGGCTACAGCGTTTTTGAGCAATGACTCAGACATGCTGATGATGAAGAAGGCGGGTAGCAGATTGTTTGATTTTGAATTCTGGGGGGCATTGGCGGACATCTGGAACAAGGGGAACTGAACAAACCCATGACTGCCAGCTATCGGGAGATTGAAGAAGAGACAGGGTTCACGCAAGAGGATGTCGAACACTTTCGGCTTCGATATATTCTGTTGGAGGTTAACGGTGGTGAGATTTGGCAGCAGTTTATATATTTCGGAGAGACCACGCATCGACATTTTGTGCCCTCGGATGAAGGCGAGTTATTCTGGATACCGCTGGATGAGGTACTGGACTTGCATTCGTCTATTCTAATCAAAGCAACGCTCAGGCACTATTTACAACATCCGGGAGCAGAGGACATCTGGATTGGCAACGTTCAGAGCGGAACAGACCTAAAGGGCACTCCACAGGTAATATGGAACAAAATGCAGGAAACAAAATCATTTGAGCCAAAGGGGGTTAGCAATAATGTTGAAATATAGAATGGAAAGAAAAAAATGGAGATGGATAAATTACCTGTTGATCACTGTACTGATTGCTATAATTCTTCCGAGTAGTCATGTAGAGGCAGCCAGCACGATTACAGTGAAAACGAAGGTCCAATATTACAAAGGACAGCCATACATACATCTAACAGGTGGTAAGAAATCTGTGACGGATAAGCTGAACAAGACATTTAAACTTCACGCAGTGAAAGCAGCTCGCCTGGACAAAGAAGAAAAGAAATCAAACAAAAATTATTTCTACATTACCATGGCCAGTGTAAAATACAATGCAAAGGAAAAGTTATCTGTGGTATATGAAGATCATGTGTACACTGGCGGAGCACATGGAATGGATGCGACAAAATCATATAACTATGATTTAAGAACGGGGAAAGAACTGAAGCTAAGCGAGTATGTTAAAGATGATAATCAGATGGAGAAGGTAGAGAAATCAATCTCCAACAGTCTATTAGCCATGTTTAATGCAGGAGTTTCAATTTTCGAAGAAAATATTTATGATTTTCAGCTTGATCAAACTTCTCAATTCTTTTTATATGATGAAGGCATCGTCATCCGATTCCATCCTTATGAGGTTGCACCCTACGCTAAAGGATTTGTAGATATCAAAGTCCCGTTCAGTAAATTCACCCAATAGATTTTTTGCAATAAAAGGCATGATTCAGTTCAATGAGATCATGCCTTTTTCTATCCGTCCAACGCAGACTTCCTATGGTGTGTGGAAAAGGGTTACCTTGCATTCAGAATGGAAATCTGATTTCTGGTATCACACCTTAACGCTCAACATATTCGCTATTCAGGCTGACCGTAGCGGAGTGTAAATGCTATGGCAGCCTGAACGAGCGAACCAGTTTAATTTTGCATAGGGCAGTGGTGGTAGTTATGGGTTGTTGGAAGAAACTGATTTCATCAGACTACGCAGTAATAATTCGATCTTTCGTTTTTCTGTTCCGATGTTCTATAGCCTCCTCATAATCCCCGATCAGTGTATCAAAAATATGCTCCCACGACCGCTGCTCAGCCAGCTTTCTGCCTTCCAGTCCCATTATCCTCAATTGGTTCCCGTGATTTCCCCAGAGACATATCTCCCGAATCAGTGCATCAGCCTGACCAGGCTCGAATAACACACCGTTGCGGTTGTGGGATATCAGATCCTTTACACCTCCGGCATTGGCCGCCACCACAGGAAGTCCTGAAGCCATCGCTTCCAGTACCACATTGCCAAATGTCTCCGTAGAGGAAGGAAACACAAACAGATCTGCCGAAGCATACATAAAAGCAAGTTCTTCGCCATGCATATAGCCTGTAAAGGTGACATTGGGTGGGGATTGCAGACGCATTCTCGGGAGAGATGGGCCGTCGCCAACGATAATCCAGTGAACACGGGACTGCATTTCCTGGGGCAGCTGCTGCATGGTAGTCGTGAGTGTAGCGATATCTTTTTCCGGGGCAATGCGTCCAACGTAGAGTAAAATAAGGGGAGCGGTGATGTGGTATCGTTCACGGATATCCGAGCTGCGTTTATCAGGGGAATACAGGTTGCAATCAATCCCGCGAGACCAAAGTTTCAGACGCTGAATGCCTTGGGCTTGAAGGGTGTTTAACGTTTCCTGCGATGGAGTTAGGGTTGCTTCACAGGCACGGTGGAACCACTGGATATACTTCCAGTAGAGAGGAATCATACTTTTCAACCGGTAGTATTCGAGATAACGATCGAAGTGGGTATGGTAGGAGACCACATGGGGAAGATGGTGTTTGAGCGCATACCTCAGACCAAGCAATCCCATATTAAAAGGTGTGGCGATATGCAGCAGATCGGGTTGAAAGGTTTGTAGTTGCTTGTGGGTGTCTGTTCTGTTGGGTAGAGCAATGCGGCATTCGGGATACAGAAAAAAAGGGATGTTGGCAACCGATCGGACTTGAGTCTCATGGCTTCCTTCAATGACGGAGTTCGGAGTAAACAGCAGATGTTCAATTCTTCTGCGGTTCAGATGGTTACTCAAGCGGTGGAGCGTGCCAGCAACACCATTGGTTTCCGGAAGATAGGTGTCTGTGAACAAGGCCAGGCGCATCATTACCCCTCCCAAGACTCGTGATGACAAGATCATAACAGCGGAACATTTTCCAGAGGTCAAGTGCACGTTAACTTGACGATATTCCCTGTAAATTTGTTAAAAGGATAAACTATACAAACTTCCATAAGTTCAACTTGTATAGCGTATTCTGCTATGATGGAATAACGTGTCGGCGTATATATAGCCAGAGAGATACAGGAGGCAGAGAAAGATGAACAAGTTACAAGAAGAATTGCAGGAGTTGTTACCACTTGATCAGCTTGAAGAAATGTCAGGTGAAGAAGTGGTGGGGAGTGTTGCCATGGACCTTTATCGGGCTGAATTTGCGACGATTCGAGAAAGTGGGCAGGAACTTCCGCAAGTATTGCGAGATATCATTCTGATCATCGATCTGGATACCGAGCTGTCCATGAACGGGGTGACTGGTTTCCTTGAGAATGCCAGCGGACAGTATCTCGGTGAGACAATAGCGGCGATGGAGCGGATCGGCAATGATGCAGATGCTGTGATCCTGAAGAAAATAGAACAGATGTTGTCCGAGAGCGGCGTAACGCACGGGCAATTACGAGATAATGTGAATGGCCTGTCCGAAGATGACATCACGACAAGCCTGCAAATACACGGGGAACAGATTCATGAGGTATTGCAGCAGATTGAACTGGAAGCCGCGAATTTGAGCATGCAATCGGATAACGAAGAAAGCTTTGACCTGCTGTATCAATATGTGGATGAAAATAAAGATCGTCTAAAACAGGAGATGCAGCACGTTTTGTCTAATTGAGTGGGAAGAGATCTTGTATAAAGAAATCCTTCACAACATTATTTGAGGAGGCAAAATGACAAGCATGAATAAACGATTAGCGATGGAATCCTTTTTGGTTACCTTGTTATTCATCATCGGTTTTGTAGCTTGGAATATCGTTCAAGGCATGGTCATGACCATGAATTATGTACCTGATCTGATGAACACCACTTCTTCGGGTACCCCATTGCAATCCAAGATTGCTTTTGGATCCATTGTTCAGTGGGATACAACATCCATAATCATGGCTGTTGCCGGATTCGTTTTGCTCACCGCAGTATATTACGGTCTTCGATTAAGAATGCAGCGCTGGACACAGCGTTCCTGAAGGTTTGTCCGCATGAGCTCCATGACTGTCCCAAGTACTTAAGCTGTCTTTGCATGGGGAGAACTTCGAAGCCTTATTACTCCGAAAATCAAAAACCGTCCTTCATCAGAACTGTCTGATAGAGGACGGTTTTTATTTGTTACACAAACTATAGATTAGATATGTTTGGATATAACTTCTTCCAATCCTTGAGCGACAGAATGTGCACCCCGCTCCAGATGTCTTTCATACAGATGCAGGCGGACGAAACTTTCATCCGTGCCCATCGCTTCCGAGAACATTCCACTGAGTCCACGAGCGCGGCGATCGATCTGTAATAACAGCTCCAGCGAATCGCCCATGGGATAGAACATGACTTCCAACTCATCCAGATGCCCACGGAATTTGTTTGTTGGTACAAATTCAAATTCCTGTACAAATGGCAGATTTCCGCCCAACTTTGGTGCATAGTCATTGGTGACTTCACGTAGTTTGAAACCAAGGATATCAATTGCATCGAGCACGGTGTTCATGTCTTTGCTAGGAACAACATGCAGTCTGTCCCGGTCTGAGGGGTCTACAGCACTTGAAATATCGAGGCCCGTTTCTACCCATACCTCTGCACGATGCAGTGTAATAGGCAGATTTTCTGGCAGGTCAAATGAGAAGTCTTTCTCCAATTTGGCTCCAGGCTGTAATGTGAAACCTTCGGTGAGCAGATATTTGGCTATAACGGCTGTCTCTTTTACTTTGCGATCATCGCGCTCCCGTATGTAATGGGTTTTAATTGAAAGATAGATTCGATCTACATTCTGTTCCACATCTCCACCTTCAATGTACACAACCCCCGAGATGATTCCTCCAGGTGTGACCTCAGGTGTATGCAATTCTGTATTCACTTTGGCTGCTCCAACACCTACACTGGCTAACATTTTCTTAAAAAATGACATGCGCTCAACCTCCAGATCAGATGGTTTATTATATGGGATACATACGGCTTCGACCTTAATACGGAAGCTGGAAGAGAAGCGTTTCATATTTTAATAAAGATATATCACATATCCAAACAGGAGAATCGACTTACCTATGTCGAATGTTAGAATAAAGGGAATTTTTGTCAGGAGATGAAGCCGATTGAACACAGAATTTTCAGAACAGAAATATGGTGAAACGGGTGTCAAAACCAGCTTCGAGCAGATGGAGAATGGGGAACAAAAATATAAAATGATAGCAGAAGATGGCAGTTATTATTGTAGAACCGTTGCTTCTTCCCAGGGAGCATGGCAAAACAGTCATGTACATATCAATCTAACGGAGTTTTATGTGGTGCAAACCGGCTGGATTGCGTATGCCAGTTATGGAGACGATCAGATGTTTTCGATTCGAGTGATGCGTGCAGGAGAGCACATTATTGTCCAACCTGGAATCCACCATAATATATACATGTCTGCACATAGCGCGATACATACAATCAAGCATGGATTGAATGCCTCCAGTGATTGGACGGCATCCCCTGAGTTGGATAGGTTAACTCAATCTTTAACTGAGAAGGAACTACTCCAGAAGTAAGATTAACCAGACGGGAGGATCAGATAGATGCGTAAACATACAATATTTTGGATTACGGGAATAACGATAATCCTCTTGGTGACTCTGCTCATATACAGCTATGTTATTCCAAGTGTGAGTGCTCAGGATGTTGTGATGGCAGGCACAATCAGGCAGATTGATACGGATGTAGTCGAGGTAGAGTTAGAGATAACGCGAAAAAGAGAAGACAAGGATCAACATATGGTGTATCCCGTTGTTCCTGGATGGGAAGGGGTCACATTCACTGAAGAACAAGATGATGCGTGGTACATGCCTTCGTCTGTTGGCAGCTCCTATCTTGATCAAGTCATTCTGGAAAAGTATCTGAAGGCGCAGGGGAAAACCATGAAATCAGCTGATAATCTGATAGGATTTGCGATACCTGATGAGATAGGGAGTTACAAGTTGCGGTTAACGCTCAGATCTTCGGATGGAACGACTCAACCGCTTGAGAATCCCATGGTGTATTATGTTCACAACGAGCATTTGTTAGGAAAGGATCTGAGTTGGGTTACGGGTGAGAATCTGGAGATCAATAAGGAGTAATCAGAATGATGAATGTATATGAATCGAATGAAATCACCGTACGTTTCTTGGAAACAGAAGATGAACACCATCTGGTGGAGTGGCTGTCAGACCCGGAAGTTCTTCAATACTATGAAGGGCGTGATCGGCCGCATGACCTGGAGCATGTGAGAGAACATTTTTACAATCAGGATGATGCTGCTACTCGTTGTATCGTTGAGCACGAAGGGAATCCGATTGGATACATTCAGTTCTATGAGCTTGAGGAAGAAGAGCGAACGGAGTATGGTTATGGAGATACGGATGAGATCATCTATGGAACGGATCAGTTTATTGGTGAGGTAGACTACTGGAATAAAGGCATTGGTACACAGTTGATGCAATCCATGCTGGCTTATCTGATTAATGAACAACAAGCCCGTAAAGTGGTTATGGACCCTCAATCCTGGAACTTGCGAGCGATATCCTGTTATGAGAAATGTGGTTTCCAAAAGATTAAGCTATTGGAGAAACATGAGCAGCATGAAGGACAGATGCGAAACTGTTGGCTTATGGAATATGCTCCTTAGATAATACTGAAAGTTATTTTGAATCATATAAACAAGGAGGAATGGTGGATGGATGAAAGATTTCCGATAGGACCATTTGTACACACGGGTGAAGTTACTTTGGCACAACGGGAGAAGTGGATTCAGGACATTGCTGAGTTGCCTGAACACGCACGAGAAGCGGTAAAGGGACTAAGTGAAGAGCAATTAAGTCTGCCGTATCGAGAAGGTGGATGGATGCTCAAACAGGTCATTCACCACATGGCAGACAGCCATATGAATAGTATGATTCGTTTCAAGTTGGCACTGACAGAGGATACACCAACGATTCGGCCTTATTATGAAGAGCGCTGGGCTGAATTGAGTGATTCAAGAGACCTGGATGTTGAATTCTCGCTTCAGATTCTGGATGCGCTCCATCGTCGTTGGGTGTTTCTGTTAAACGCGCTGACAGATGCAGATTATGCCAAACAATTGTATCATCCCTCATCAGAAGAAACGACAAGACTGGATTATAATCTGGGCATGTATGCTTGGCATGGCAAACACCATGTTGCTCACATCACATCGCTTCGGGATAGACTGGGAATATAGCAAGGAGAAATATCTTTTTAAGGAGGATTTATCATTGACTGTACATATCAGACTATTAAATGAGAGTGATCCTGTAATCATATCAAAGGCATTCCAGGAGCAGGGGTGGGGGAGATCCCCTGAGCAGTATCTTCATTACTTGGCTGAACAACAGAATGGGGAACGCGTAACCTTGGTAGCCGAGTTGAATGGAGAATTTGCCGGATACGTGAATGTATTGTGGAATTCCAGCTACCCGTCTTTCAGGGAACAAGGCATTCCCGAAATTAACGATTTTAATGTACTAATGAAGTTCCAGCGCCAAGGTATTGGTTCACGGTTGATGGACCGAGCAGAGGAAGTTATTCTGGAACGAACGGATGTAGCAGGCATTGGTGTAGGTGTGTTTTCCGATTATGGCAAAGCGCAAGTTCTATATGCCCATCGCGGATATATACCGGACGGTCATGGTGTCCACAGACACGATCATTACATTCAGCCAGGTGAAGAAACAGTTATGGACGACGATGTTGTGCTTTATCTTACGAAGAAGTTAAAAGCCGCTCAATAAGTCTAATGTTTACTTAGTACTTGCAAAGAAATATGATAAAAAAAGCTGTCCTGCATGTTATACTCTATTGGAATTTGAGGAATGATAAGCAGGTTGTTGAGAGATTAGATGATCAGAGGAGTGATTGATCCATGTTTAGCAAAGTCGGCCAGGTTATGTTGTATGTCAATAATCAAGATGAATCACTGGCTTTTTGGACTGAAGTCGCTGGATTCCACATTGTGGATGAAGTAAACCTTGACGAGGGCATGAGATGGATTGAGATCGCGCCTACCCCAGACTCCCAGACGAGCATTATCCTCCATGACAAAGAGACTGTGGAGCGGATGTCGGCGGGTGTAAATCTGGGCACACCTTCGTTAATGTTCTTCACCGAAAATCTGGATCAATTATATGCCGACTTGGCTAGTAAACATGTAACGGTTGGAGAGATTGTCGAGATGCCAACGGGGCGTGTTTTCAACTTTGCGGATAATGAAGGGAATTACTTTGCAGTCTTGGAACGGGCGAATTAAATTACAACTCAATACCGCTACGATTATAAGCGATCGACATTCATGTCGATCGTTTTTTTTGTTGGGAATAAGCTTATGTTTTGGAGGAGAAAAGCACAAGAAAAATAGAGAACTGCTGGGTAAAAATGTTATAATAGAGTGTGACTGATTTAACGAAAGTGTTGAGAATGAACAGAGTCGGAAATGAAGGTTTGAATGGAGTATTGAAGGAGGACTGTGTTTGTGGAAAAGACGATTAAAAGTGTACAGGATCTATATGATATGCTCGATGCGGACTTCAGATCTGCCAAGCAATTTTGGGAGCCTTTCTATGAGGATCGGAATAGACCAATCCCCTTTTTTCTAAACAAACCGGATGAGAATCTCGTAGCGCATATGAACGAAGGTGTGCTGGCAGGCGGCAAGGCACTGGAACTGGGTTGTGGCCCGGGCAGAAATGCGTTGTATCTGACCCGCCAAGGATATCAGGTAGATGCTTATGATCTTTCCGAGACAGCGATAGCCTGGGCTAAGGAAAGGGCTGCAGAAGAGCAACTGGACGTGCATTTTGAATGTCGCTCCGTGTTCGAACTGGCCCCGGAGCAAGAATATGATCTTGTCTACGACTCGGGTTGTCTGCACCATCTGTTACCACATCAGCGTATTCCCTACATAGAGAGGGTCCACAATGCACTCCGGCCTGGAGGATACTTTGGAATGACTTGTTTTGCTCCTGGTTATGGCGATATTGGTGGGCCAGAGATCGTCATGAATGATTGGCAGGTGTATCAAGAGAAGTCGATGCGAGGCGGTCTTGCGTTCACGGAGGAGAAGCTTCGCTACATGTTGGAAGATGGCTTTGAATGTGTGGAGTTCCGTGCAATGAAGGCGATGGAGCAGCATGAACCGTGTTTTGGTGTACCTTTTCTGTGGGCCACGTTGTGGAGAAAGAAAAACTCGTAAGAGCAGGGGAATAACATGCATTGAAAATAGAGGAGGAGTGGTATCGGAATGGGAACAGAAACAGGAAGAAGACACTTTATCATTACAGGCACATCCAAAGGGATCGGTTTACAACTTGCAGAGTTATTATTGGCTAAGGGGGATTACGTTTACGGTATTTCACGCGGGGGTTCGGATCTGTTGGAATCAGGGGAGGAATGGAGCGAGCGTTACCGTCATGTTCAGTATGATCTTGCCGACCTGAATGGGATCAATGATTTGATTACACGTGTATTGAGCCAAATTCCGTCTCAGGAAGCCGATTTCATTGGACTTATTAATAACGCAGCGATGCTGGAGCCTCTAAGACCTATCGATCAGTGCAGTGCGGCAGAGATAAGTCAAAGTCTCAACATCAGTCTAGCAGCACCAATGATATTAAGTTCATCTTTTATTCAACAAACAAATCACCTGTCCGCCAGACGTAAAATTGTTAATCTCTCATCGGGTTCGGGAAGTTATCCCGCGCCTTCAATGGCAGTGTACTGTACATCCAAGGCAGGTATGAACATGTTCACCCAATGCGTATCTCTGGAGCAAACGGGCCAACAGAACCCTGTTGAGATTATTGCTTTTGATCCGGGGATGGTCGATACGGAATTACAGGCTGTTGCACGAGGCAAAAGTGCAGAGGAGTTCGCCCTTGCGGGTATGTTCAATCAAGTATATGAAGCAGGACAATTAAGATCGCCACGAGACGTAGCGATGCAGTTAATCGAGCGAATGGACGCACAGAGTGATGCAAGCCATGTTATACACACTGTTGAGAGCTAATTGATATACGTGTTTCGGCTTGTTTTCTTTACGAAGTATGGTTACCTTTTGATATAAGCCCAACTTCCCTGTACACTGGAATCAGCGATCGAAAGAACGATTTGTAATGGTAAAGGTGATCCTGCAACAACGGAGTCTAATTACCTTATTCAACCTTAGAAGATCAGAAACGTGGTGAAGTCTCTTGTTTAAAATTATGCTCATTGAAGACGACGAGTCGTTATTCAGTGAAATCAAGGAACGTTTGTCCCAATGGTCGTATGACGTGTATGGTGTGCAGGACTTTGGCAAGGTATTGCAGGAGTACAGCGTAATTCAGCCGCAACTGGTTATTATTGATATTCAGTTACCCCAATATGACGGGTTCCATTGGTGCCGGATCATTCGTTCGCACTCCAATGTGCCGATTATCTTTTTGTCCTCACGGGATCATCCTGCGGATATGGTCATGTCCATGCATTTGGGTGCAGACGATTTTATCCAGAAGCCTTTTCACTTCGATGTATTGATTGCCAAGATCCAAGCGACTTTGCGGAGGGTGTACAACTATAATACAGAGCATATTGAACTTCGAACCTGGCGCGGTGCTGCTATTGAATATGTGAAAAATACACTGACCTGCGGGGATGAATCTGTTCTGTTAACCAAAAATGAGATGTTCATCCTTAAAGTGCTGGTCGAGCACAAAAATCAGATTGTTACTCGTGAGGAACTCATCCGGAGCTTGTGGGATCATGAGCATTTTGTGAGTGACAATACGCTGACGGTTAACGTTAATCGCTTACGGAAGAAACTTGAACCCATCGGCTTGGAGCGTTACATTGAAACCAAAGTAGGTCAGGGGTACATGGCAACGGAAGAGGCAGAAGCATGATCGGAAAGTACATACGAGAAAGGGCTAGTTGGTTATGGCTACTGGTAAGCATGCAACTTATTATTTTATTGGTGGCCTACCTGGACTCGTCCATTCCATTCCAATCTGTGGGGTATATCGTAGGACTGAATGTGGTGGTATGTCTTGTTTTTATCTGGGCGAGATACCTGAAAGAGACCCGTTTCTATAAAAAATTGAGCATCTGGGATCATAGCTATGATCTAAGAGAACTCGATATCGCCGAAAGTCCATATGAGCAGATTGTACATGAGGCGGTCAGTTCCCAGACACAGCGCTATCGTAAGGAGTCGTCACATCATTTTATCGCTCTGGAACAGGAGAAGGACGAGATGTTGTCCTGGATTCATGAGGTGAAGACCCCACTGACTGCGTTGCAACTGATGATCGAGCGCTTGCCAGATGACAAGTTACAGAGCCAAATGACATATGAATGGTTACGAATTCATCAGTTGCTGGATCAGCAGCTTCATCATAAGCGGATTCCGTTTATGCATAATGATCTGTTCATCGAAGAGACGGAACTTGAACCGGTATTGAATAGCGAGATACGAGCGCTGAAATCGTGGTGCATTTCCAAAGGCATTGGCTTTGATGTGTCTTTAATGGTATCGTGTGTGCTCACAGACAGCAAATGGTTAGGTTTCATTCTCCGGCAATTGTTGAGCAATGCGGTGAAATATAGCGATTCATCGGACATCCTCATTGAAAGTCGGGAACAGGATGGACACATCATACTCATGATTCAGGATCACGGGCGAGGGGTTGAGACTCAAGATCTGCCGCGTATATTTGATAAAGGATTTACGTCCACCCGAGGCAGAATGGATGGGGCGGCTACCGGGATGGGACTATATTTGGTTCGTCAAGTGGTCCAGACGCTTCATATGAACATTCATGTAGAATCTTCTCTTGGCGAGGGCACAATCGTCACACTTACTTTTCCACGAAAAAACGACATGGTGCATCTTGCAGGCGTGTGACAACAATGTCACATGCTTTTTGGTTTTGTTCGGTGAATCACACGATAACACTGCACATTCCGCCTATGATATAGACATGAGCATTTTGCACAAGATCTAAGAGGAGTGAGTGGGATATGTGGATACTGGAAGCCAAAAAAATTCATAAAGTCTATGGCAATAAACTGAATAAACAGGAAGTGCTGAAGGGGATTGATCTTGGGGTAAGCAAGGGAGAGTTTGTAGGTATTATGGGGCCTTCGGGTTCAGGCAAAACGACACTCCTTAACGTACTTTCCTCCATCGATCGGGTGAGCCAGGGCACGATTGATATTGAGGGCAAGGAATTCACCGGAATGAAGGAGAAACAGCTGGCTGAGTTCCGCAAACATCATCTGGGCTTTATTTTTCAGGAATATAATCTGCTGGATACGCTGACGGTAAAGGAAAATGTATTATTGCCGCTCTCGATCACCAGCATTCCAAAGCAGGAGGCGCACTGGAAGTTTGAACAGATCGCCCGTGAACTGGGAATCTACGAATTGAAAGACAAGTATCCATCTGAGATTTCAGGGGGTCAGAAGCAGCGGACTTCGGCAGCAAGGGCATTTGTCCACGAGCCAAGTATCATTTTTGCGGATGAGCCGACAGGAGCGTTGGATTCCAAGTCCGCTTCGGATCTGCTCGGCAAGTTAAGTGATATGAACAGCGCACGAAAGGCGACTATTATTATGGTTACCCATGATCCGGTTGCCGCAAGTTATTGCAGCAGAGTGATCTTTATTCGAGACGGTCAGATCTACACCCAGTTGAATAAAGGAGACGAGTCACGGCAATCGTTCTTCAACGATATTATCAAAACCCAGGGCGTATTGGGTGGTGTGCAGCAATGAGCTTGAATTATATTATCTTCCGTAATCTCAGGAAAAATCTGAAGAATTATTATCTCTATGTTTTTGCGCTTGTGTTCAGTGTGGCCTTATATTTTTCCTTTGTGACGTTACAGTATGATCCTTCCATGGATGAGGTAGCTGCTTCAACGAAAGGTGCGGCGGCTATAGGCGCATCTTCGGTACTGTTAATCGTCATTGTCGGTATCTTTTTGCTCTATGCCAATACGATCTTTATCAAGCGGCGTAGCAAAGAAATTGGATTATTTCAATTGATCGGACTGACGAAAGGCAGAATTTTTGGTATTTTGAGTGCGGAGAACAGTATTCTCTATTTTGGCTCCATGGCCATCGGTGTGTTGATTGGGTTCCTTGCGTCCAAGCTGGTATTGATGATATTGTTCAAAATTCTCAGTGTGGACGCGATTACGAAACTGTACTTCTCTCCGATGGCACTGATGCAAACGGTGATTGTCTTTACGATAATGTATTTGCTTATCATGCTGATGAACTACATTTTTATCAAGAGACAGAGCATTCTCTCACTCTTTCGGGTGTCTGCCACTTCGGAGCAGCAGGTGCAGAAGATGTCTGTCGGACAGATGATTGTTGGCGTCTTGGGCATTGCTCTGATTGTGTATGGATACTTCATGTCTGCACGGCTGTTTAGCGGTGAGGCAATGGATATGCAGCAGTTGATGTATACAATGATCCTGATTCTCTTCTCGGTCATACTGGGCACATACTTGTTCTATAAGGGTTCGGTAAGTTTTATTTTTAATCTGATTCGCAAAAGCAAAAACGGCTACCTTACCATTCATGAGGTGTTGTCTTTATCTTCAATCATGTTCCGCATGAAATCTAATGCCTTGCTGCTCACGATTATTACAACCGTGTCGGCGCTTGCTATTGGCATGCTGTCACTCAGTTACATTTCGTATTATTCGGCAGAGGTGCAGGCGAAGGAAAGCTTGCCGGAGGATTTCTCTTTTGCTCAGGCGGATGTGAAAAATCGCTTTGTGACGGAGTTGGAACACAAACAGATTCCATATGAAGAGAAGCACAGACAGCCCATTTACATTGAAATTGATGCTCATAAAGTGATGGATGCGTCCATGACGGAACAGTACCTGTTCAGTAGTGTGCTGAGTGACAACATGGTAGATAACATTGATTTACAAGCGGGTGAAGTGGTCTTCATGGGATATGGGAATGCCATTCAGCAGTTAATTTTCATTAAGGAGAAAGGTCCAATCGTCTTGCAGGGGTTGAAACATAGGCTGGCACAACAACTGATCGGAACAACCAAACGTGGAGTCCTTCCCGCGTATTATTCTCGGGGCACGCCTGTGGCTGTAGTAGATGAAACGGTATACCAGCAACTGCGGCAGGATATCGATCCCGAGCTGCAAAAATCCGAGTGGGCTGACTACTATGGTGTACGTATTCTAAACGAGGGGCAGGCTGAAGAGGCATATACCGTATATAAGGAGCTGCAGTTGGAAGCACCGAGCTTCTCCCAGATTGAGTTCAGAAATAACCAACGTAACAATATGGGCTTGATTATGTTCATTGTTGGTTTCCTTGGTTTAACGTTCTTGATTACATCGGGATGTATCCTGTACTTTAAACAAATGAATGAGAGTGAAGAGGAGAAGGGTAATTATACCACTCTTCGTAAACTTGGATTTACACAAAGCAATCTGTTGCGCGGAATTCAGATCAAGCAGTTGTTTAACTTTGGTATTCCGCTTGTGGTGGGATTGAGTCATAGTTACTTTGCCGTGAAATCAGGTTGGTTTTTCTTTGGTACGGAGCTGGCGACACCTACGGTCATTGTCATGATAGTCTATACATTGTTATATTCGATTTTTGGTCTGTTGTCTGTGTGGTACTATAAACGGGTGATTAAGGAAGCTTTATAGAATTGGGTCGAAATGATGATAGAGTCCATGCTTCTGATTGATGTAAAACGGTGAAACGAGGGGAGTGGAGTAGCGTGCCTGGAATCTTATATGCCTCGAAGAAAGAATTAAGTGAGACGATTCGACGCACCTATGTATTGTTTGAGGGTGAATTCACTGACATCCATGACAGTGATAAAGATAAGTGGGTTGAAGGTGTAGATAAGACTCCTGCCCAGATGATCGCCTACCAGTTAGGATGGATGAACATGGTGAGGGACTGGGAGCGCAATGAACAGTTGGGACTTGAAAGTCATATGCCGGCACCAGGATATAAATGGAACCAATTAGGGTCGTTAAATGAATCATTTTACGAAAAATATTCAAGTTATACGCTGGAGGAGCTGCGCTCTTTGTTCCGGGAGACAGAACAACAATGGCAGAATTGGATTGACTCACTGAGTGAGGAGGAATTATTTGTGCAAGGGATGAGACAGTGGACGGGTACCAAACCCGGATGGGCTATGGTGAAGTGGATCCAGATTAATTCGGTAGCCCCTTTTAAATCTTTTCGTACCCGAATTCGTAAATGGAAAAAAGGTCAGTTAGCCAAAATGGATGAGAGGAGTGGAGATATCTAATGAACCTGGCAAATAAAATCACGTTGGCTAGAATCGCGTTGATTCCATTGTTTATGATCTGTTTTATCAATCAGCAAAGCGTGATGATTGCACTAATTATATTTGCGGTAGCGGCAGGTACGGATAAATTAGATGGATATGTGGCAAGAAAATATAATCAGATCACGAATCTGGGAAAGTTGCTTGATCCACTGGCGGATAAACTGTTGATTGCGGTAGCGCTGGTCATGATGGTTCAGGAGAATATGATCAGTTCATGGATTGCTGTAATCATTATAGGACGTGAAATTGTAATTACTGCATTGCGAATGGTAGCAACAGAGCAGGGCATTGCTCTTGCAGCGGATCGATATGGAAAAATCAAAATGGTGCTTCAGGTGGCAGCGATCATGGCCATTTTGTTGAACAATGTTCCGTTTAGTTTGCTGACTGAGGTGCGAGTTGATGTGATTTTATTGTGGCTGGCAGCAGGAGTTACGCTGTTATCGGGATTGAATTATATTCTAGTAAACTATAAGTTGCTACAGACAGGAAGATAGAAAGCGTCGATTGGATCATGGCTTCACAGTGCGAATGGTACCCTGCAATCAATTCAACGTGCAGGGTTTGTTTGTCGTTTGTTTCTGTTCAAAAATATGTGGGGCATAGTCATGGTTCCTTGTATACTTAGAGTATCTGAATGTACATATAATGAATCGGAAAAAAGTGCACCATGGTGCTGATTCGGGAGGATCTCATGCAACAGGAACATACCGCTGGTCTCCACGGGGACTGGCTTCAATTTATGATTTTATCAACCAAACTGGAACTTCCGCCCTTACCAGCAGATACAATGGACCGTCCACGGCTAAGTTTGCAACGCAAAGAATTGTTCCAATCCAAAGTCACTTTGTTGACTGCCCCGGCGGGTTCAGGAAAATCAACACTGTTGGGCAGCTGGGTGAGAAGTGAAGCTGTTCAAGCAGCCTGTGTCTGCCTGGATGATAAAGATCAGGACCCGCTTCCGTTTTGGCTCTACATTATTCATGCACTGAATCGAGTGATTAAGGAACTCTGCGGTGATGTACTGCCACATTTTTTGCAACGGTACCCGATAGACCCCAGGTCAGCATTGATATTATTGTTGAACCGTGTTGCCCAGACCAATCAACATACGCTGCTTATTCTGGATGACTATCACGCAGTAACCCAGCCGGAGATTCATGAACAGATGCAATACTTTATTGAAAATCTCCCCCTATCCATTCATCTAGTCCTGTCTAGTCGAACATATCCTCCATTCAAGCTTGAAAAGCTGCGTCTGAGAGGTGAATTGAAGCAATTTACGCTTCTGGAACTGGCATTTACGCCAGAAGAGGGCATTGAATTTTGCCAACAGATTATGCAATTGGATATTGCCGGGGGAGATGCGCGTGGTTGGGTACAGCAGACGGAGGGGTGGGCTGCCGGATTGAAGCTGCTTGCTTTATCTCACGCATGGGGTGGAAACGCGTTGGTCAGCCCTATGAATTCGGTATCGTCACCTCTCTCGCGTGAAGATCATGGACCTACTGGCGAGAGGACGATTTCAGATTACCTGCTTGAAGAGGTATTCCAGCGTCAGTCACCGGAAATGCAGCAATTTCTGCTCCGGACAGCGATCACGAGAAGAATGAACAGCAGTTTATGTCAGGTATTAAGTGATATGCAGGAAGCTCCACAATTGTTAATGCAACTGGAGAAGGAACATCTTTTTCTTGTTCCACTTGATCGGGAAGCGCACTGGTATCGTTATCATCATTTGTTCTCTGCATTTCTAAAGCGTGAACTGGATCGTCGTGGTACTGAACAAGTAAATGAATTACATGCTCTTGCTGCACTTTGGTATGAACAACGGGGATACCCGGCAGAAGCGTTGGATCATTATATTCTCGGTCAGCACATGCAGGATGCAGCGAGACTGCTGGAAGAGTTGTTTGCCCATTTTATTATGGGAGAGTGGTGGACGCTCCGGCGATACTTTGATGTTGTGCCACTGGAGATCGTGAAATCACGTCCCAAATTATATATGTCCTACCTGTTCCTTGTTGCACGTGAAATGCCTTATGGACAGATGGTGAAGCAGCTTGATGAACTGGAACAAGTGATCCGGGTGCATCTTCAAGGGCGGCTGGAACCTGAGATCATCGGTTATTTGTTGCAAGTTATATGTGTGATGCGAGCATACATGGCCTATTTGAATAGAGATTTAGATGGGCTGGCTCATTATTTGGTGTCCTACATTGATCAGGGCTATCCTGATGATATTGCCTTTCAGTATATGGACTATGATCGGAGAGAGAGTATGCGCCTGCGCAGCTTCCATGGCGTTAATGGCTACTTGAGGCGTGGGGAAGCTTGCTTCGGAGCGATTACGGAACGTTGGTATGCTGAACATGCCTATGTAACGTCCTACTATGGTGTTGGATATGGTGAGATTTTAATGGAGCAAAATCAAATTGCAGAAGCGGTCAGATATGCGGACCGAGCGCTTGAAGTGGCTTTGCAGATCAAGGTGGCTGCGTTGCTTGTTCCAGCTTATGTACTCAAAGCCAGACTTGAACTTACACTGGGTCGACCTGAAGAAGGCTTGAAACTGCTTCAGCAGGTCTCAGGATTATTATCTGTGAAGGATATGGAGTACTGGCAGCCAGCACTGGAAGCACATCAATACCGAATTTTAATTGAAATGAGTCCGGTGGCATCGGCCCAAACCATTCTGGCTAAGTCTGCAAACGAAGGAGATGTGGCTGCTGAGATCAGCTGTGATCAGATTTTCCATTCCATGATTCGCATACGTGCGATGATCGTACTTGAACAGTACGATCATGCACGAGAGGAACTGAGACGAATCCGTAAAAAGGCTGAAGAACGGGACTGGCTCACTGAACAGGTAGAGTGTGCTCTGCTAGAGTCAATCATGCTGCACAAGCAGGGATTCACAGATGCCGGTGTTGTAGCGTTATCCCGTGCTCTGGTGCTGGGAGGACCCGAAGGATATATTCGTTCATTTGTTGCTGAAGGTGAACAGATGAAACAGTTGCTGCAGGACTATCTCTATCTGCGTCGTACAAAGGCGATACATGATGATGGTGTGAAAATGGCTTATGTGAAGCAGCTATTATCTGCTTTTGCAAGAAACAAACGATTGAGAGGCCTCTCATCTGCAGGAGAGGCCGAGCTGGATACAAAGGAAGTGGGACTCAGCCCGATGGAGCAAAAAATATTTGGTCACATCGCTGAGGGCCTGACCAGCAAACAGATTGCTGCCGAGTTTGGCATCTCACCCGGAACTGTTAATACACACATTCGCCGAGTGTTTGCAAAGCTGGGTGCGAGCAGTCGTACTCATGCTGTACAAATCGCGGAGCAGCGGGGATTGTTATGATTTTGTGAAACAGTGTCTACTCTTTTGTAGACTGTTTTCAAGCAAAGGTCTCTCCTACAATGAAGATAATTAAATAACTCTGACGAGTCTTTGCTGACACCAGGGTTTATGTTCATGTGGGAGGTAGCGTTAAAAAATGTCAACACAAGAATCCAAACGAAAAGTTCATAAGGAAAACAAGATCCGTAAGGTCTGGCCTTATTTGGCAGCCCTTCTGTCTTTATCCGTCATTTCTGTTCCCGGGACAATGCATGCAGCGACCGATGCAGTAGACATTCGTGACTTGCAGCAGGCAGCACCTTGGGCCAAGCAAGCCATTGAAAGGGCTGCCGAACAACAGATGATTCTGGCGGATGAAGCAGGGAATTTCAACCCGAGCGCAACGTTAACAAGAGGGGACCTTGCGTATACACTGGCTCAACTATTGGAATTGAACGTGCTGTCGTCAGTCCAGCTTCCAAATCAGTTATTCAGGGATCTGGATCGTAACGCTGAGAATGGTTCCTATATTCGTGCACTTCAATTGGCTGGAATTATGAATGGTTATCCGGATGGTACGTTTCGTCCTGCTGGTCTGGTAACAAGGGAAGAGCTGGCAACAACGATTATTCGGGCTCTGAAGGCTAAAGGATATGATGAAACATTAAATTTGGCCAAAGAGTTGTCATTTAAGGATACTTCCGAAATTAGTGCCTGGGCTTTGCCAAGTGTACAACAGGCTGTTGAGTTGGGAATCTTGAAAGGGGACAATGGAAACTTTGCGCCGAAGCGTTCTACTTCCAGACAGGAAATGGCCGTGATTGCATTACGCGCAACTGAAGTCATTCAAGCTCTTGATGAAGCTGCGAGTCAAGAGGGCGCCAATTCGGAATCCAAACCTGATGAGCCAGGAAAGGTAACCGAGGTACAGGGTACAACTTCAGGCGGCAATAACGCAGGGAACGGTACAGAAAACGCAAACGGTAATTCCGGGGCGGCACCAGGGAATGGAAATGGAAGCACCGGTGGTGGAGGTGGATCTGCGCCAACTACTCCGACGAATCCTTCCACTCCGTCCAATCCAGGTACGGGGAACAGGGTGCCACTGGTTATTAGTGGCGGTTTGCCTGATCAGGAACTTACACTAGATCATGCCGCATTGGACTTGAACGTCTCGACGTATTTTAGTGATCCAGATGGTGATGAATTGCAATTCAGTGTCATAACCGGAGATGCAGCCCTTGTTTCCTCTACTGTCGTAGAAAAAGTGATTCGACTTGTTCCACAGGCTGCTGGAGAAACAATGCTAACGATCAAAGCAGTTGACGTCCAGGGCGCAAGTGTTACGGCACAACTCAAGGTTAAGGTACAGGCCAATACGATAAGTCGCCAATTCCCTGATCCACATTTGGCTGGAGCTATTGCTTATTGGTTGCAAAAGGATATGGATGATCCACTGACCAAAGATGAATTGGTGGAAGCACTCATTCAGACCAATGGAGGGTTGTATGCGAGAAATGCGGGTATTTCCGATCTGACAGGAGTCGAGATATTCAAAGGATTGAATGTAACCGAAATCGACCTTTCCGGAAACGCCATAAGCAAAGCGGATGCCTCTGGATTCGATCACTTGAATTGGCTTGATTTATCCGGTAACGAACTGACGCAGATTAATGTTACAGGATTGAATCAGCTGGAGTATCTGAAACTCGCGAATAATCGACTTGCTTTATTGGATGTGAGCGGACTAGATTCCTTACAAGAACTGGATCTGAACAGTAATGAGCTTGTTCATTTACCCGTTGGAATTGCTGAATTGTCTGATCTGCAATACTTGGATGTGAGTAACAATTCCATATCCCTGAGAGAAGAGCCTGACTTCGCACTGCATCACACGTTGCTGCAACGTTTAGACAGGTATGACTTCGATGATGCTTCTCCTGTATTGATAGAGGCACCTGCGGGTAATACCGCTTATGTTTATGGAGATGAGGTTGAGATTGACCTGTCCTTTATGTTTGAAGATGAAGATGACGTTAGATCAACTCTCACACTACAGGCTGACTCTCCTGATCCTCAATTGGCAGATGTCAGAATGGATGGACAGAAACTATACGTTACTGCACTGGGGACGAGTAGTGAGCCTATTCGGATTGAGGTGAAGGTTACGGACCCTCTGGGCAAAGTTGGTGTAGGTCACGTGTACGTTGATTTGAGAGAAATAGAGTAGCGCATTTTAAAACAGCATATGTGGACTAATGCAAGTTACATCAACGTGCCTTCCGCTATGGAAGGTGCGTTGTTTTTATTTTGTATGGGAAAATATTATGTTAAAATATGCAAGAAATGAATGAGGCTGTGAGTAATGACGATAGGGGGAGAAGAGGATGTCCGAAATAAATATCAATCCAAGTACTTCAGAGGATTCAGAGTATGTTCGCGAGCAACTTATCGCATTTAATGCTGCACATGTGAGCGAGGAATTAAGGCATCGTTACGAAGAATTGAATTTCAATATCAAAAATGAGACCGGCGAGATTGTTGCAGGTGTGCTTAGTACACTTTGCTGGAACTGGCTGGAGGTTGAGATTCTGTGGGTGGATTCTGAACAACGGCATCGAGGATATGGTTCACAGTTGTTGCTTGAAGTTGAGCGAATTGCGCGAGAGAAATCTTGTGATTTTGTCATGTTGAACACCTTCTCCTATCAAGCACCGGAATTTTACAAGAAACATGGCTACCAATTGATCACAACGATCGAGAATGCACCGACCGGACACAGTCATTATTATTTTAAGAAGGACCTCACGTAAGAGAACATACGCGAAATTGGATAAAATCAGGAGGGTTATGATGGTTACCATTAAAGGAATCGAACTTGAAGATTTACCAGCACTAAGCCAGCTATACAATGAGTTGATGGGAATGCCTACCAATGAACAGCAGATGAAAAAGATGTTTCATTACATACAGCAGAATGGTCATTATCATGTGCTTGGGGCATTTTACAATGGCAAACTGGTTGGATCTGTTATGGGGGTTGAGTGTATGGATCTGGTGGGTCCATGCAAACCGTTCATGGTTGTGGAGAATGTGATTGTGTCGGATCAGGTACGCAGGCAGGGCATTGGGCAGAGGTTAATGCTCCAGATTGAGCGGATTGCCAAAGATATGGGTTGTGGTTACATGATTCTGGTGTCTGGCGATCAGCGTAAGGAAGCACATATATTTTATGAGAAGTTAGGTTTCAAGGATGAGAAGGTTCAGGGTTACCGGAAGCATCTTTAACTAAAGACGCATAAAAGAGAGAGGCAGTGGCTCTCTCTCTTTGTGATCTTACTTTACAATTACTCTTTCGAGTTAGACGAGTTGAATCTCATATATTGAGGTGGATGAACATTGTCGATCACGAGAATACCATCAAACTGCTCTTTTGGAACAAAGCTCTCTGGATATATGCCCCAGCTATAAGCAAATCGAGGTTCGAACATCCAGGCGTTCCCTGCCTCTCTTTTTTGATAACGAAGATCAAGGAAACTGTAGGGTGTATTTGTCGCAGACATGATAGCTTCAATTGAACCAGGCAACGCTGGTTCGACATTGTGAACTTCGCCTGCATTATCCGCTGTTTGTCCACTTGAAGCATATAACCCCAGAACATAGCTGATTTCTCTCAATTCCTCAGGGAAGATCTCTCCCATTAGTGGAACTGGATATGAAGAATCCATCACTTTACTGTTTGCTTTACGTATATGATCGTTATGACCCCACACAATGAACTTTTCGTTCGGATATACTTCCGTAGCTAACCAGATCAGATTGTCATTCATGGCTTTATCCCGCCAAACAAGGGAGTCCAGAAATGCATCCATCTTCCCTTCCTCCAATTCAATCAAGGAACGGATAGAAATTTCAATATACTCCTGAGCCAAACGAATTCGATCTTCGAGGCTTCGTTCCAGCAACTTGGATAGTTCCGGATGATTGGGATATTCTTGTTGCAGATAGGTTTGGTTCTCTTTCGATTGCAGTGATTTTAGAATATTTTTGTACGTTTGAATCATTTCCTGTTTCTTTGCACGGTAGGATTGAAGGTCAGCCCCGATATAAAACTCGGACAATTGTTTTTCTGTTTGTGCTAGTTGTTTGGCGAGTTTCTGATCTTTCAGCCAGTGACCATCAAGTAGGGGGGATTGCAGTTGCATGTCAAAACCCGTCAGAATTAATGGCTGTTCCGTTTGAGCACTAGTTTTGAGATAATCAAACAAGGTTAAAATTTCTTTGGACCACCAGACGCCGAAAATGGAGCTTTGCATTGTTTGCTCTGCGCTTTTTTGATTTATTATGGCGTTAGATAGTGATGTATTAGAGAGACCGCTCTCAAAGGCGAGCACATTGTAGCCCATCTCTTTATGTAGAAACTGAATTAATCGGGTTTTAGCTAAGTTGAATTCTGCTACTCCGTGGGAACTTTCACCCAGAAATACGATTCGTTTATCCTTGAGCAGTGGTTTTAACATATCCAAGTCTGTAAAGCTATTACTCTCAATATCTTCATGAACAGGTGTAATACTCTTGATCCGGTAAGCATGTTCTCTGGCCCATTGTTTCCACAGTTCAATCTTTTCATCTGATGTTCTTGCTGTCTGTACTTCAGTCACATGACCCTGTATGGTCTCGATGGAAGATTGGGCATGGGCTTGCCCTGTGGGAAACAACGTTGCAGTAGCCAAAATAACTGTGGTTAATGTAAGAGCGGCAACTCTTTTCCTTTTTCTGAAATGATACAAATAAATACCTCCTTTAATAGTGAATAAAATGAAAATGATTGAGATAAAGGCTATATATGGATTTAATTACACTATATTTAATGTTAGTACTAATGTTGTATTTTTGCAAATGTTGGGACTTATCTAGTGAATTTAGGATGATGGGAGCAGGCCATATATATATGGAATTTGCTCTCTGTAGCTGGCCTATACTCCCCCTATACGGATTTCGTGTCTCAGAGTCAGAGTTCTGATAGAATGGATTAAATTAAACGAGTTAAGAAGAGTACATAGGAGGTTAACACAATCATGCGGATCATAGATAACATTAAAGTCTGGGGGGAACCGCTGGAGAATGCCGTAAGTCAGGCGGTGACTTGCTCGCAATATGGAGATGTATTGGGTGTGGCTCTGATGGCTGACCATCACAAAGGTTACTCGCAACCCATCGGTGGTGTTGTCGCTTATCGGAATATGATCAGTCCGTCAGGTGTCGGATATGATATTGCCTGTGGTAACAAGGCTGTGCGCACCAATCTGATGTGGGATGATATTCGGGATCAGATTGGTACGATTATGGATGACATCAATTCGACCATATCTTTCGGCGTGGGTCGTAACAATCCAACACCCGTGGATCATGAACTGTTCGACGACACGAGCTGGAAGCTGTTTGATACCATCGAACCAGGATTACAGCATAAGCTGAAGACGCTCGCACGCAACCAACTTGGAACCGTAGGCAGTGGCAATCATTTCGTGGATATTTTTGTAGAAGAGGCCACGGGAAAGGTGTGGATCGCGAATCATTTTGGCAGCCGCGGGTTCGGTCACAAAGTGGCGAGTGGGTTCCTTAACCTTGCCGCAGGGCGTCAGTTCAGTGGCAAAGCGCCGGGTGAATCCATGGATCAGCCACCTACATTGTTTAACCTGAACAGCGAAATGGGTGATATGTATTGGGATGGAATGACTCTGGCGGGCAGATACGCCTATGCAGGACGTGATTATGTCATTGAACAGGTGCTTGGAATTCTCGGGGCAAATGCTGAATACACCGTACATAACCATCACAACTTTGCCTGGAAAGAACAGCATATGGGTGAAGAGGTCGTCGTGGTTCGCAAAGGTGCAACGCCACTGGCACCTGAGCAGCTCGGTTTTGTCGGAGGCAGTATGGGTGATATCTCGGTGATTGTGGAGGGGATCCACAGCGAAGAAAATACCGAGTCATTCCGCAGCACCGTACATGGAGCAGGGCGCACGATGAGTCGAACCCAGGCGGCTGGCAAAATGAATTACAAGCTGCGCACACGCATGGGTGGCGAGATTAGCGAAGCCCAGATGCATGAGGCGATTCGTGCCTATGGTGTCGAGCTGCGAGGAGCGGGCACAGACGAAAGTCCGTTTGTGTACAAGAAACTACAGGATGTACTGAACGCACATGCCAATACGTTGAAAATCAACCATGTACTGCGTCCCGTTGGTGTCGCCATGGCCGGAGGTAATGAATTCGATCCGTATAAGGATTAGTCATATATGTTCAACTGAACATTTACACGATAACGGAGAGGGTGAACTTCATGAGGAATTGTGCGATATATAGCTCTCAGTTTGACCTGGATCAGCTGTTTGAATGGATTCAATCCATTTATCCTGAGGGTACGATTAAACGCCGGGAAGACAAGACTCATATTCAAGTGACTCAGAAAAAATGGCTCAGTAAGAAAACCAAAGGCTTTAATATCATGACCAGCCAGACACATCCTGAGGAATTTACGACCATGATTCAGGGGATGCTTGGGTTTTTGAGTCAGATTGAGGGGCACAATGCTTCGCTCCAGGAAAAGGTACTGATCAAATGTTCCACACTGAACATGGTGGTTGGTATTGAGACAGAAGAGGATATCTCAGAAGAATTCTTCGGCGAGTTATTACAACTGGCTGATGCTCTGGATGCTGTGATCTTCTGGGGAGGTGGATCTCTGCTGAATGCACAAGGCCAGTTATTGCTGGATGTGAATGGAGAGTCAGAGGTAGAGGGCTACACGGTGACAGCGCACACCAGTTTCCTGGACGATGCTAGAACCCAGACGGAGTCTGCAATCCAACGTAAAGTGCGTTCAGAGCAACGGTTGACTGAACAAGGCATTCCTTATAATGCGAACTTGCCTGCAAGGGCCGGAGAAGAGCACACCACAATCCGGAGTAAAGAGGAAGTCGCTCGCCGTGCGGTGGCCCTGTGTCTTGCCGCGCTTAAGGGAGAGTGTCTGGGAGCAGGCGAAAGCGCGGACGATACCGCAGCTCTGGTTCAGGAAGTGATCGACAAGTATGAGGCTGAATCCTTTTTCTCACCCATAGAGAAGAGGTTTATCGACCAGCACGGAGCAGAGCAGCAGGAGATCATCTCCTTCTCTTGGGGATATGAAGCGTACCACGTCATGTTGTGGGCGCTAGGTTATGTGGAGGAATTGGGTGCACCAACGGAGTTGTGTAACGTTGGGAAGGATGTCGGTTATTTGCAACAGAAGGACAGCTTTGCCGACTTTCTCTCCGATGCATCTCTGCGCAGCAAGAGCGAGATTCTGGATGAAGCAGATCTGATCTACCGTTACAACTGGGTGTGTGTGGATAGCCGTGTGAATGACAGAACACCTCCTGCAGGACTGAATGGTGGAGTGGCTTATGAACGTCACCGTGCATTGAACTGGATGATCTGTTATCTGGATCAGGCGTGGGATGATGTGCGTACAGATACGTAGAACGGGATGATGTAACGGCCCTAATGTAATAAACAATAAACATTACACACATACAACAAATGCAAATACCCCTATAGCCGCTCAAATACGGTTAAAGGGGTGTTTGGCGTGTGGTTCTGTGTGGACATAAGCTTAACTCCATATATGCTTCAATATGTATATCCACACACATTAACGATCATATATTCTGCTTTTATCCACTATGCCTGCCGAACTGTTCACGAATAATGACATCAGCAAGAATCAACTTTTTCTCGACGTTGCTCTCCGGATTCGCAATGCGCCATAACATCTGATCCACTGCACGCGCACCGAGCAACTCCTTGTTCACATTAACTGTAGCCAGTAATGGGATATTGTCGTATAGATTATCAAATCCCGTGACAACACACTGATCGGGTACACGAATACGCATACTCTCAAGGGCTTCTATAGTGTATAGCCCATAGAAATCGTTCGCACATACAAACACTTCAGGCAGGTTATCCTCACTGATCACCGAAGTGAATGTCTGGCGGAACTCATCCAGTGCCTGATTACTCAGCTCGGGAATCTGATGTATTTCCATCCCATGACCCATAAGCACAGAAGTGTATGCAATCCAGCGTTCATAGAAGCTATGAGCATCCCCGATATTGCCAACGAACTGGAATGTTTTGAAGCCCTTGCGGAGCAAATAGAGCATGATCTCCCGCATGGATGCAAAGTTATCAGTGAATATGCTGTCACTGTGAAAAACAGGGTCCAGATGATCCACCATCACAACCGGAATACTGAGACGCTTGATTTCAAGCAGAATCGGGGTCGAGATCGAGCCAACGGTAATGATTCCACGAATGGCATCCGGGTTGAGAAGGGTGAATAGCTGGTCTGCGGATGGTTCCGTCAAGGTTAGAATGTTAATGCCTTTTTGGTTCAACTTGGAAGAAATCCCGTTAAAGACGGGTCCCCAGTATACGGAGTCCTGATTTTGGTACCGAACATTGGGAAATAAAATCAAGATCGTTCCGCTTGAACGTGTGTTCTTCGGTTCCTGAAGTTCATGGCTGTTATACAGTTCACCAGACAACATGCTGTTATCTTTGAAATATCCAAGTTTGCCAGCGGCCTTGAGAATGACATCCCTCGTTTGATCGCTAACTCCCGATTTTCCAGACAAAGCTCGTGATACCGCGAATTTCGACAAACCCGTAAAATGTGCAATCTCCTGAATTGTTACCTTTGTCTTCATCATACCATCCTTACACTCGTAGTTCTGCCGTATTCCTTATTTGGAGCGATATCCAACTGTTCCTAGTATAACATGATGTATTTCTCTTAATCTAATAACGGACAGAGAATTCAAAATGTTAGTGATGCACAGTATTTTAGGATGAATGTTCAACGTGACGGTAAGCATATTTTCAGATAGAATGACGAATTTTGTCTGTTGAATTATTATTTTGTTATTCTATAAAAATAACAAAATAAACAAAGTTAGAATCATGGTTTAATAAGTTTGTACTTAGAGTCCTGGATATTGAATAAGCTGTAATACAGGAATATTAGAGGTTAATCAGCATTTTATCAGAATAATTAGAAAATGTTAACAACAAAAATGTTGACGCTTACATTTTGCTGTGTTAAATTTTGTTTGTCAAAAACAAACAAGAAAATAACAAATGGTGGTGGTTGTTTATTTTCGATTGGTTGATGAGCGGGGTTAACGATTTAGGGTGAAGCATGATTGGTATACACATTCGGGGAGGTTGTTAAAATCATGATGAGAAGATGGAATGTTCTACCTCTGATGTTATTGGCTGTGATGCTTTTTGTATCCGCTTGCAGTGGTGGGGGGACAACGCCGACGGGGACAGACGCAGAGGGAACAACGAACTCAGGCAACAGCACCGAAATCGCTGAAACAGACAAAGAGGACGCAGCGGAAGAAGTTGTGGCGAATGTGCCTGATCTGGGTGGACGTGTCATCAAGGTTGCGGCTTGGTGGGATCTGAAACCGGCAGGAGAGACGGCCTCGGATAAGGCCAGACTCGATAAAATTGCAGAGGTGGAGAAGAAATACAACGTAAAACTGGAGTTCGTCAATGTACCTTTCGAAGAATACATGAACAAATTCACCACGTCTGCGCTGGCCGGCGAACCATTCGCTGATATCGTTCAGATGGAATACAAATCCGCACTACCCGCTATCCTCAAAGGGCAGCTATTGCCCATCTCCGAATTCACTACACCTGAGAACAACATCAACCAAGAGGCTAACCTGATTACCAAATTCCCTGCCATTGCAGGCAATGAATACGCCTTCGAATCTCCAACCAGCATCGGTCTGGGACTTCACTATAACCGTGACTTGTTCAAAAAATTATCTCTGCCTGATCCTCAAGAACTTTATAACCAAGGTAAATGGGACTGGGATAAATTCATGGAACTTGCCAAACAGGCAACCAAAGATACCAATAACGACGGCAAAACTGACGTATTCGGATTTTCTGGCTGGGCGCTTGATGTCGTTCGTCATTTTACCGCGGCCAATGGTGGAACGATCGTGGATGATGCCAATAGCAAGGAAGGATTATCCGATCCGAAAACGATTGAAGCAACCGAATTCGTTAAACGGTTGTATAACGTGGAGAATGTCGTGAAGGTCAAAACCGGCGACAAAACCAACTGGGAGGAAAGCAATACGTTCAAGGATGGAGACGTAGCTCTGTTCACTGCTGCTGAATGGCAATTGGGCGATCTCACCTTTGCTGTCGGCGTTGTACCGATTCCGAATGGGCCACAGGGTAGCAAAGAGGTAACGTATGCAAACAACGCGGCATCGGCGAAGTTCATTCCAAAAGGTGTGGAGGATCCAAAGATCGTCTACCAAATCTATGAAGAGACCTTCGACATCCCACAGATTGAAGAGTATCCAGGTCAAGACTATCTGGAGAGTCGTTATACCGATGAGAAGGATATTGCGATCATTCGCGAGCACATCGCTGGAACAGGCCGTATCTTGTTGGATGATGCCTACACGGGGTACCCTTTTGGGGATTTTGTGAACGATATCATCAAAGACAATGCTTCCGTCACAGCAACGGCTGAGAAATACAAAGCGCAGGCACAAGCTGCCATTGATAAACTGGGCAAACAATAAGAACTTATCACCAGCAAAAGATTCAGGCAGGGGCTCGTGTCGGCAAGGTTGCACAGAGCCCCTTTTCCTGAACCACCAAATCGGCATTGCTGGCATCAGCCTTGATGAGGAGGACTCGGAGGATGGCTGGAATTCTACAACGTAAGACATGGATATGGTCCACAGTGATCATCGTGGCAGCAGCCTGCATCATTCTATATGTAACTTCCGGCGCTGATGGGAAGAGTGCAGACGTTCCACCTGGCAGTCTGCCTGCCATTGAAGTGGATGCGGTCTTGAAGCAGACCCGGCAGAAAAAGGGATACGAACAGTATCGATCCGGAACGGATCAGGCTACACAGCCGAATGTGGACATCACCATTGAAGCAGGAGATTACATAAAAGCCGAAGGTGAAGACGTCCGCAAACTGACTAATTATGAGGGAATGGATGGTGTATCTCTCCATACCGGAGAGACCGGACAAGTCGATTGGACCATTAACGTGCCGGAGACCGGGCTGTATAACCTGTCCGCCACCTATTATCCCGTTGAAGGCAAGAGTTCGGCCATTGAGCGTGCATTGTACATTGATGGTGAACTTCCTTTTGCGGAAGCCGCCTATTTGCAGTTTGACCGGGTGTGGGCCAATGAGAAAGATGTTGTTGAGCAGGACAATCAAGGTAATGACCTACGCCCGAGACAAGTGGAGCAACCACGCTGGATGGAAGAAACGTTTCAGGACTCCGACGGGTACGAACAGAATCCATTCAAGTTTTATTTGGAAAAAGGGGAACACACGCTAACGCTAAAATCATCACGCGAACCCATGGTGATTCGGTCCATTCGTCTTTTCAATGAGAAGACAGCTGTTCCTTACGCGGAAACTGCAGGTGCACAACAGTCGGATTCCTCCGGGCAGCCGAAGGATGTACTTATTCGCATTGAAGGAGAAGCCGCGATTGCCAAATCTTCACCTACGTTATACCCGACCAGCGAAAGGTCAAGTTCTGCTGTATCTCCTTACAGCGCTTCCCAGGTACGCATTAATACGATTGGCGGCTTTAACTGGCGTCTGCCAGGACAATGGATCGAATGGGAAGTGGATGTGCCGGAGAGCGGACTTTATCATATCGGTTTTACCGCACAGCAGAATTTTGTCAAAGGCATCTATTCTACACGCAAGCTCACCATTGATGGTGAAGTCCCGTTTGCAGAGATGGCCCAAGCCCCTTTCCGTTATCAAAGTGATTATCGCATTGATGTCATGGGGGGCAAAGAAGCATACAGATTTCACTTGGAAAAAGGAAAACATGTGCTACGGCTGGAGAACAGCCTCGGTGACTTTGCACCGCTCATCCGCAATGTAGAGGACAGTCTGTACAACTTGAACTCCATGTACCGACGCATTCTGATGATCACAGGTACCAAACCTGATGAATTCCGGGATTATCGGGTGGAGGAGCAGATTCCGAACCTGCTGGAAGTGTTCAGTGGGGAAAGTAACCGACTCAAAGAAGTGGCCGCACAGCTTCGTCTTCTGTCAGGACAGTCCAGCGATCAGGAAGCTCTGATCAAGACAATGGCGCTGCAACTGGACGAGATGATTGACAAGCCAGATACCATTCCAAGACGGCTTGCGGCTTACAAAACCAACACAGGTGGTCTCGGCACATGGGTGCAGCAGGCACGAGAGCAGCCTCTTGAGATTGACGCACTGTACGTCACTTCGATTGACCAAGATATTCCCGGAACAGGCATGGGACCACTCGCAAAACTTGGTCATGAAGCGAAGATATTCTATCATTCGTTCTTCATTGATTATAACCAGATCGGCAATGTAGCTACATCGGAAGATCAGCGTACGGTAACCGTCTGGATTGGTAGCGGACGAGACCAGGCGAATACGATGAAAGCGATGATCGACAAGACCTTCACACCAGACAGTGGCATTAACGTGAATCTGAAGCTGGTGAATATGGGAACCTTGCTGCCAGCGACCTTGTCCGGTGAAGGTCCGGATGTAGCGATGCAGATCGGCAATGATCTGCCGGTGAACTTTGCGATGCGGAACTCGGCTGTAGATCTGACGCAATTCAGTGATTATAGCACTGTAGAACAGGAGTTCAGAGAAAGTGCAATCGTGCCGTATGCCTATGATTCAGGCGTATACGCCCTGCCGGAAACACAAACCTTTAATATGCTGTTTTATCGTAAAGATGTGCTCGAAGAACTCGGACTTGAAGTGCCTCAGAACTGGGAGGATGTGGAGGCTCTACTCGCGATTCTGAGCAAAAATCACATGGAATTCGGTATGCCGGTTGTGACCCAGGCGAATATGCAGGGGGTTAATATTCCGCCGAACTCGCAGTATGCCACGATGCTGCTCCAGAACGGCGGCGCCTTCTATCGGAACGATGACAAGGAATCGGATCTGGATTCCCGGATCGGGATCGAGACGTTCAAGCAGTGGACGGAGTTCTATACCGATTACAAGCTGGAACGGGAATATGATTTTGCCAACCGTTTCCGGACAGGACAGATGCCTATTGGGTTAACGGATTACACCATGTACAACCAGTTGTCCGTATTTGCACCGGAGATTCGAGGCTTATGGGGATTCGTTCCTGTACCGGGAACCGTTCAAGCGGATGGGACTTTGAATCGGGACGTACCGGGTGGAGGCAGCGCAGTCATGATGCTGGAGGGTGCCAAGGATCAGGATGCGGCGTGGGCGTTCATGAAGTGGTGGACCAGTACACCGATTCAGGCGGAATTTGGACGGGAGATGGAAGGGCTGATGGGTGCCGCTGCCCGTTATCCAACGGCCAACATCAAGGCACTGGATTCCCTGCCGTGGCCTGCCGAAGATTACACCAATCTGAAGGCTCAATTCGAAATGGTGAAGGGCATTCCCGAAGTACCCGGTGGTTATTTTACAGGCCGCCATCTCTTTAATGCATTCTACAAAACTGTTGTTGGCCAAGTGGAAGCCAGGGAATCCATCATGGATTACACCCAATATATTCAGGACGAGATTCGAGTGAAACGTAATGAATTTGGTCTTCCGTAAGCAGAGGGAGGGTTAACCGTGCCACAAATATCACTCCGAGACGGACAAAACAGTCCTCCTGAGAAAGCGTCAAGGATGGGCATGAAGTCGTGGTGGAGCTGGAAGCTCCAGGAAATGAAGGCCAGCAAACATTCCTATGTTCTGCTTGCACCGTATATGCTCCTGTTCCTCATGTTTACCGTGATTCCGGTTGTCATCTCGATCATACTCAGCTTCACCTACTTTAATATGCTGGAATTTCCACGTTTCATTGGCTGGCAGAACTATACTCGCCTGTTTCTGGAGGATGATGTATTCCTGATTGCAATCAAGAATACGTTGCTGTTTGCCATCATTACCGGGCCGATCAGTTACATTGCTTGCTTCGTCTTCGCGTGGATTATTAATGAGTTAACACCGAAATGGAGAGCGTTCATGACACTGATCTTCTACGCACCCTCCATCTCGGGCAATGTGTATTTTATCTGGCTGATGATTTTCTCGGGAGATCGTTATGGTATTGCCAATGGGCTGTTGATCAAATGGGGTTTTCTGCTGGAGCCAATCCAATGGCTGAAGACGGAAGCCTACATTATGCCTATTCTCATTCTCGTGCAGCTATGGCTGAGTCTCGGAACCGGATTTCTGGCGTTTATCGCCGGTTTGCAGACGGTGGACCGGACGTTGTACGAAGCGGGAGCGGTGGATGGGATCAAAAATCGCTGGCAGGAGCTATGGTACATTACCCTGCCTTCAATGCGTCCACAGCTCATGTTCGGCGCAGTTATTCAGCTTACAACCTCGTTTGCCGTGGCTGATGTGTCGATTGCACTGGCCGGGTTCCCAAGCGTGAACTATGCGGCAGAGACGGTAGTCACCCACTTGATCGACTTTGGTACTACGCGGTTTGAGATGGGATACGCATCGGCGATTGCCACCGTGCTGTTCATGATTATGGTGGGCACCAACTTGCTGGTACAGAAACTGCTTCGAAGGGTGGGAGAATAGCTATGGCTGCAATTGCGACAGGCAAAAAGCGGGTGAATCGCTCGCTATCGGGAAGTCTCTCCCTGTTTGCCCTTCTGCTCGTATTTGGTGCCTTCATGGTGCTGCCGCTGATCTATGCGATCAACAATGCATTCAAACCATTGGATGAGATTTTCACCTTTCCACCAACGCTATTTGTCAAAAATCCCACGTTCAGCAACTTTTCAGATCTGCTGAATCTGCTGAGTGACTCGTGGGTACCGTTCTCACGTTATATATTCAACACGGTATTTATTACAGGCATCGGTATCGTAGGCCATGTGCTTCTGGCTTCCGCAGCGGCGTACCCGCTTGCCAAGCACAAGTTTCCGGGCAAAGTATTCATGTTCCAAGTGGTCGTACTGTCACTGATGTTCACACCAGCAGTGACGGCAATTCCGAACTACATGATCATGTCCTGGCTCGGATGGATCGATACGTACTGGGCTGTTATCATTCCGGCATTTGCCTATTCACTCGGGTTGTACCTGATGAAACAGTTCATGGAGCAGATCCCGGATGCACTGCTGGAAGCAGCCAAAATTGATGGTGCCAGTGAATACCGGATCTTTTGGTCCATCGTTATGCCTAATGTGAAGCCAGCCTGGCTGACATTGATCATACTGCTGTTCCAGATGTTATGGGGCAGTGATGGCAATGGATACATCTACAGCGAGCAGCTCAAGACTCTGCATTATGCAGCGGGTCAGATTATTCAGGGCGGAATATCCCGGGCAGGAGCGGGTGCTGCGGTAGCACTGATTTTGATGAGTGTGCCGATCACGCTATTTATTTTCTCTCAGAGCCGAATCATTGAGACGATGGCGAGTTCGGGCATGAAGGATTAAGGGGGAACGATATGGCACGCACAGTGAAAAGATGGCTTGTTCTCCTGGCGGCAGTATCTCTGTTGCTGGTGAATGCCGTGCCTGCGGCGGCCTCCCCGGCGCCGTATGAGAGTTATAACTACAACTACTGGAAAGAGGCTGTTCCTTCACCAGATGCCTATCTGCCCGAGCGCACCATTTCAGGCCGTGACCTCGGCATTAGTGAGTTCAAAGACCCCGGTGATGTGAACGTTTCACCCTCCGGGTTGATCTATATTTTGGATAGCGGCAACAATCGAATCATCGTATTGGACCCAGGCTTTAAGCTGCTGAGTGTAATCGATGGATTCATGATGGAGGGCAGCAAGGAGACCTTTAACCTTCCAGGTGGATTGTTTGTAGATGAAGAAGAACGCATATACGTCGCCGATACGGGTAACGGTCGTGTGGTTGTCCTGGATGGAGAGGGGACGCTGATTCAAACCATTACGAAGCCCGAGTCGGATATCCTGTCGACCCAATTCCAGTTTCAGCCTTTGAAACTAACGGTGGACCATGTAGGCCGAGTGTACGTTGTGGCGCAAGGGGTCTACGAAGGGATTATGCAGTTTGACGAGAGTGGGAAATTTATCGGATACGTCGGTACCAACAAAGTGGAGCGGGACTACGGCGAATATATCTGGCGCATGTTATCCACCAAAGCCCAGCGCGCACAGATGGTCCTGTTTGTCCCGACGGAGTTCTCCAATGCGGATATTGACCACAAAGGATTTGTGTATGCAACGAATATTGATCCCGGCTCGAATGAACCGATCAAACGGCTGAATCCGTCTGGTGAAGATGTGCTGAAGCGGTTTGGTTATTACGACGTCAAAGGCGATATTCGGTTCCGTAACAATCCCGGTCCATCCAAACTGATCGATGTGAAAGTGCTGGGCGACGGCATGTACAGTGTACTGGATGCGACACAGAACCGGGTGTTCACGTACGACGATGAAGGTCATCTGCTCTACATGTACGGTGGCAAAGGAAATCAGGTGGGCACGCTCAAAACACCTGTCGCGATTGAACAATCGGGTGAGCATCACTTGGTTCTGGATCGGGGAAAGAACAACCTTGTTGTCTATGAGCCAACCCGTTTTGGTGCCCGTGTGAATGAAGCGGTGGCCCTCCACTATCGGGGCGAGGACACGGAAGCCGTGAATATATGGAGAGAAGTGCTTAAGCTGAATGCCAACTATGATATTGCCTATATCGGCATCGGCAAGTCCTTATTAATGGAGAAGAAAAACGAGGAAGCGCTAGGTTATTTTGAACTTGGGATGGATCGCAAGAGTTATTCTGTGGCGTTTAAGAGGCATCGGCGGGAGATGATGAAGGAACATTTTGGTACATTCCTGACCGCTGTAATCGCGCTAATTGTCATTCTGATCCTGACCCGTGTGGCGGTTAAATGGAGACGGAGGAGGCAGGTTGATCGTGAAGCAGGATTTCATTAAGTTTCCGCTGCATCTCATTTTTCACCCCATAGATGCATTCTGGGATCTCAAGTCGGATAACCGGGGACGGCTGCTTGTTGCTTTTGCAGCACTCGCGCTTACCATTGTCATGATGATTTTGCAAAAGCAGTATGCAGGATTTCTCGTCAATTACATCGACCCTCGCACGATTAACAGCATCATTGAGATCGCCACAGTTGCGGTACCTTTCTTTCTATGGTGCATGGCCAACTGGGCAGTAACAACCTTGATGGAAGGGGAAGGCAAGTTCAGGGAAATCGTTCTGGCAACAGGTTACTCGCTCATTCCGGTTATTCTGGTCTATGCCCCGATGATCGTGGTTAGCCGGTTCATGGTGCAGGAGGAGACTGCTTTTTATTATCTGTTCAATAGCATCGCGTTTTTCTGGTTTGTACTGCTTCTGTTCATTGGCATGATGACGGTACACCAGTACACGGTGGTTAGAACGATCGTTACGATGGTGCTGACACTCATTGTGATGGGCATTATTGTATTCCTTGGCGCACTGGTCTTCAGCATGCTGCAACAGTTGTACGAATTCGGTTATAACATCTACCGCGAGTTGATTTTTCGGACCTAAAGGAGGCGGCATCCGTGAATAAAAGGCAACGAATATATACGGTGCTGGCTGGTGGTACAGCTGTAATCATGATTGCAGCCGGACTGCTGTATATAAACAACAGGGGCATTCCTGCCGTAGAAGCCGCGGCTTATATGGATGCAACAACCGAAGCCATGCCCGTCACGGAGGACCCGTTGCAGTTTCTTGGCGACTCTTCGCAGGGTGTGCCTGGTATGAAGCTGGTCGCCGAAGATCAGGGTTTGGCCTTGTACTATAACGAGGAGACAACGGAAATCGCAGTACGTAACGGGAAAAGTGGAGAGATCTGGTACAGCAACCCGAAAGAACGGGCGGAGGACAGTCTCGCTTCCGCATATGAAAAAGAGGTCCTGTCCTCCCAGTTGAACGTGTCTTTCCGGGATTCGATGGGCACTTTGGAGAACTTTCCAAATTTCAGTTCGAGTATAAGCAACAAACAATTCACCGCAGGCCAGATCGATCAGGGCATACGGGTCAACTATACACTTGGTGATACATCACTTGGTATTGATGCACTGCCCAAGCTGATCAGCAAGCAGCGACTCGAGGAGAAGGTTCTTTCCAAGCTGGATGCTACTGTCGCAAGATACACGTCTGCGCGTTATTATCCAACCAAGAACAATCCGGATATTCTGGAACGGCTGGATGGACAGATTTCGAAGCAGCTTGTGCTGAACAAGATGTTGAGTGCATTTGAGACGGCAGGTTACACGGCGGACGATCTGGCTTTTGACAATCAGGAGAATGGAGTCGAAGGCGGAGGCGTGTCTGATAAGCCAAGCTTTGTTATTTCTGTGGAATACCGACTGGAGCAGGGAGCGCTTGTTGTGAGCGTGCCCTTGAGTCAGATTCAGGAAAGTGGGCAATACCGCATTCGAAATATTGATTTGCTCGCTTATTTTGGTGCTGCGGATACGAAAGGTGAAGGCTACATGCTCGTACCTGACGGTTCGGGTAGCCTGATCCACCTGAACAACGGGAAAACCCAGGAAGAGCAGTATGTACAGCGTGTATATGGGGCAGACCCGAATGATAATTCACTCAGTCGTCCTCAGGTTAGTGAATCCGCGCATATGCCTGTGTTTGGTCTGAAAAACGGGGAGAATGCCTGGTTTGCAGTCATTGAAAAAGGGGATGGCATAGCCAGTATCTCCGCGGATATAGGAGGCAGGCAGAACAGTTACAATCACGTGCATGCGACCTTCTCCCTGCGGGGTGAGGATGAACTGGAGATGTACACCTCGCAGAAAATGCAGGAGATTCAGCTGCTTGGCGAAGAGCCTTACCGCGGAGATATTCAGGTCCGCTATCATTTCCTTCATGGAGAAGATGCCAGTTACTCGGGTATGGCCCGCCTGTATCAACAGCAGTTGATCGAGCAGGATGTACTGAAACCCCTCGTGGAACAGACAGAGTTGCCGTTTTATGTAGATGTGCTTGGTGCAGTGGACAAAAAGGCTTCGTTCCTAAGCGTGCCCTATCGGAGCACTTTAGCTATGACGACGTACGAACAGGCCACCGAAATGGCAGCGAAGTTACAGCAGGAAGGTGTGAACCGTGTACAAATGCGGTATCAGGGATGGTTCGGTGGTGGCATCGGCCATCACACGCCAACCCAGGTGAAGTTGGACAGTGAAGTAGGCAGTCGTTCCGAACTGCAAGCGTTGTCCGCTAAGCTTGAGCAGTCGGGTGGAGCTTTGTTCCCGGATGTGGCTTTCCAGCACATTTATCACGATGATATGCGCTTTGCTCCTTCCTCGGATGCAGCGCGGTTTGTCACCAAGGAGACAGCAGAACTGTATCCGTACAATCCTGCACTTAATCGCATGGATCAGAGTAGGGACAGCTATTATTTGCTCTCAGCGGCCAAGCTTCCTTATGTGGTTAGTGAGTTTGCTGACAAATTCAATCAATTGGATCTCGGCGGGTTATCCCTTCGTGATCTTGGGCAGGTCCTGACTTCAGATTATCGGGATAGTCGGGTGATTCATCGGGAGACGGCGAAGCACATTGTGAAGGAGCAGCTGGGCAAGCTGGAACAGTCCTATCCGAACCTGATGGTATCCGCCGCAAATAGCTACGCTTGGGGTAGTGCACAACATGTTGTGAATGTACCCGCAGGGTCGAGTCGGTTCAATATTACCGATGAAGAAGTTCCTTTTTATGCGATGGTCATTCATGGGTACATGAATTACGCAGCATCTCCGATGAACACGTCGGGGGATCAGGATCTGCGCAAACAGTTGCTGCGAAGCCTGGAGCTTGGGGCCGCTCCGTATTTTCAATGGACCTATGAGCCATCTTCCCGGCTGAAACTTACGAATTATGATTCGGCCTACGCTACCGAGTATAGCTATTGGGTGGATGACGCTGTTGCCTTGTATAAGCAGGCCAATGAAGTGCTGGGAAAACTGGAGAATGAGCAGATCCTGAAGCATGAACGCATCCAGGATGGCGTGGTCCGGATCACTTATACGGGCGGTACATCCATCCTTGTGAATTACAATGCGGACGCAGTAACCGTGGATGGAACAACAGTTGACGGGATTGACTATGTGGTGGAAGGAGTGAACCGATGAGAACCATTCGATTATCGCTGAAGTCACGGAGAGCGCTGCTTGGACTTGCATTTATTTCTCCGTGGTTGCTCGGTTTCATCTTCCTCTTTGCCACGCCGCTCCTGCAATCGATTCGGTTTAGTCTGAGTAATCTGTCCGTTGCTCCGGGCGGGTACGTTCTGGACTTCGTTGGATTTAAAAATTTCAAGGATGCGCTTCTGGTTGATGCTACATACAACCGGATTCTGGTGGATTCCGTAGGAGCAATGCTGCTGAATGTGCCGATGATCCTATTCTTCAGTCTGTTCACGGCTACATTGCTCAACCAGAAGTTCAGAGGCAGAACGATGGCGCGTGCGATCTTTTTCCTGCCGGTTATTCTGGCTTCCAGTGCAGTCGCAGCAGCGGAGTCTGCAGGATTGATCAATCTGATGGGAGATGCAAGTGCGGTCGATGCATCAGCCGATGGCGGGGCTTCGTTCAACGTGGTGTCCATTGTGCGGATGCTGGCGGATGTGGGATTGCCAATGGCCTATGTGGATTACATTGTAGAAGCCATCATGCGGATCTATGAGATTATTAGCAGCTCAGGTGTTCAGATTTTGATCTTCCTCGCCGCGCTGCAGTCGGTACCTGGATCAATGTATGAGGTTGCGAAGATCGAAGGGGCGACAGCTTATGAATCATTCTGGAAAATTACATTTCCTATGGTCAGTCCGTTGATTCTGACAAATGTCATCTATACAATCATTGACTCATTTGCCGGGAGTCCGGTCACACAGGCCATCTACCAAACCGCATTCAAAACCCAGAACTTTGGCTTAAGCTCGGCGATGTCCTGGCTGTACACGCTGGTGATTGGTCTTGTACTGATCGTAGTGGGGTGGGTGTTGTCACGGCGGGTTCACTATAACTGACGGTTAACATTAAGGGAGGATTCAGATTATGGCTGCATCAGGGACAGATCGCATGGTAGTAGTTCCGAAGCAGAATTATCATATGTATCGGGTGCGACACAAAACATCAGACCTTCTCTATTCCATTTTCAGATATGCACTGGTCATCGGAATTTCATTTATTATTTTATATCCGTTATTTCTCAAAGTTTCAGTTGCGTTCAAGGACAAACAGGATATCTACAATCCAACGATTTATATGATTCCTCAGCACTTTACGCTGGATAATATTCGGCTAGCGGCGCAAGTGATGGATTACCTGCCTCTGCTGGCGAACACGTTATTGTTTGTTACCATCACAACGCTTCTGACAGCCATGTCCTGTGCGCTTGCAGGTTACGGCTTTGCCCGGTTTTCTTTTCCAGGCAGCAATGTGCTCTTTGTCCTGGTCATTCTCACCATTCTGGTGCCCACAAGCACGCTTATGGTGCCGATGTATCTGCATTTCCGCAGCTTTGATTTTATGGGCATGATCCAGTTGTTCACGGGAAAGAATGGCATCAATCTGCTGAATACGTATTGGCCCTCCATGATTACGGCGGCTACGGCAGGTGGGCTAAAGGCAGGGTTGTTCATCTATATTTTCCGTCAGTTCTTCAAGGGTATGCCAAAGGAAATTGAGGAGGCCGCCCTGATTGACGGTGCTGGTGGATTCAAAACATTTGCTCAAATCATGCTGCCCAATGCGATCTCACCGCTGATTACGGTCATTCTGTTCTCATTTGTGTGGCAGTACAACGATACGTTCTATTCGGCATTATTCATGAGTGAAAGTCCACTGATCTCACTGAAGGTGGCTTCCTTACCTGCTCAGGCGAACCAGTTAATCCCACAACTGATGGGCTTTGGTTCGAACTCGGGCATCAAGGCAGATCCGAACTATGTGGCGATGATCGTGGATACAGGCATTTTGCTGGCGATTGCACCACTGATTATTTTGTACTTGTTCGTGCAGCGTTATTTTGTGGAGAGCATTGAGCGCTCGGGGGTCGTGGGTTAAAATGGTAAACCTAATTGGAGGTGTTAGCGATGACGGTACGTATGATCAACAGTGCTCCGGTGAATGAAGCAGCGACATTCGAAGCCAGAGAACTAATGGCGTTCCTGGTCGAGCGTTATGGGAAAGGGATGTTGTCAGGTCAGCAGGACTACAGCAATCTGAACTGGATTAATGAAAATACAGGGCGGAAACCAGCTGTGATTGGATTCGATCTCATGGAATATTCGCCATCAAGAACAGAGCGCGGCGCGGTCTCTCAGGAGATTCGGGATGCCATTGCATGGCACCATCAAGGGGGAATCGTGACGCTATGCTGGCACTGGAATGCACCTACGAATCTGATCGATGAACCGGGCAAGGAGTGGTGGCGGGGGTTTTATACGGATGCGACTACCTATGATCTGAGTTCAGCGCTGGCTGATACTGAATCGGAAGCATATCAGTTATTGATCCGGGATATCGACGCGATTGCAGTTCACTTGCAAGAGTTGAAAGATGCTGTTGTGCCCGTGTTATTCCGACCGCTGCACGAAGCCGAAGGTGGATGGTTCTGGTGGGGAGCGAAAGGCCCCGAACCTGCCATACAGTTGTATAGGTTGTTGTATAATCGATTAGTGCACGAGCACAAGCTGCACAATCTCATCTGGGTCTGGAACTCGGAAAAACAGGAATGGTATCCAGGGGATGATGTCGTGGACATTGTGAGTGTAGATGTATACCCGGAAGCAGGAGATCACAGTCCGCTGGCAGCACGTTACGCCAACCTGCGTGAGCTTGTGAAGGACAACAAAATCATTGCACTCGCCGAGAACGGCTCCATCCCTGACCCTAAGCAAATGAAGGAACAGGATGTACACTGGAGTTGGTTCTGTACTTGGACAGGTGGATTTCTGAAAGACGGGGCGCATAATGAAGTGGCGTTTTTGAAGGAAGTGTATAACAGCGAAGAGATTATCACGTTGGATCAGCTACCGAAATGGAGTTGGTTGTAAGAACGTTACTTCGAACAACTGGTATTGGCATCAAAGAAGCGTGAGTATTCGCTAGAAGATTTAATGCGAATACTCACGCTTCTTTCTGGTGGCGTACATATGTAAATGGAGCTATTCCTTGGAGAAACATAAAAATCCGTTTCGAACCACAATCTAGTTTGCCGGTTGTAGCATATCTCGGATATTGGGATATAAATTCACACTGTTCGTGAATAAGATATATGATTGATTAACCGTACGGATCA
Source organism: Paenibacillus sp. FSL K6-4396 (assembly GCF_038002525.1). Lineage (NCBI taxonomy): Bacteria > Bacillati > Bacillota > Bacilli > Caryophanales > Paenibacillaceae > Paenibacillus > Paenibacillus sp. FSL K6-4396. Next base: position 1,851,228 of record NZ_JBBOCR010000001.1, read on the forward strand.
GAATCCTCTCGCTTGTGCCATTAACCGGACCGATTCGAATGGCGGATGGTTCGCTGCCACCGTATGTATCATCCAGAGTGACCGATGTGATATGTACAATTGGAATTTCGATTTTGGAGAACTGCCAGCGGATGACCAGTTGATCTTCTGCTTTTTTCACGTTAACACCAAACATAGATTGATCTCCTCCTGTTGTAATTCATATCATTGAATTAATCTCGTATATCCAGTTTATCATATTTTGGATAAAATTACCTTATTAATAGTAAGGGGCGGCGATTTCTATCAACTGAATTTAAAAGACCAAATCGATCCTGTTCAAAGGAGGAGAATGTATGCACGACTGGAATGCCTATCATTATTTTGAACAAAGTCTTGGTCCCTTCAGAAATCTCTCCAGCCTGTCTGCGGATGAAGCAGAAACAGTTACACAGAAGATCCGTCTTCAGGGAAGGAACTTTGCCAGTCGACGACCCGCAGATTACATGGCAATTCGCAGAACGCTTGAGCAAAGGGCTTATGAACAGTTTGTTGCCAAAGGTGGGAAGCCACTACAATCATATCCCCATTATCTGACGCTTGGTGCATGCGAATGGCTGTTGTCCTGGTATTCAGAACCCGATCATGTAATCATTCCATGGGATGACCTTCCAGATGCAGTTGTGAGTTTTGGACTTGTTTCCAACAATGAGGTTTGACGATGCTAAACCTTATCGTAAGCAGATTTATACCAAAGATGAAATCATCGAAGTTATTCAGTTCTATGGTTGGCCTCAGGAATGGAACCGTAAAGGTGATAAGGGGCCGGAACGATATATTGAGGTACAGGTCTGGGACGAACGTATTATCCAATCGTGCACACGTGATTGAGCCCGTTATGAAGAAATTTGATTTTATCATCGATCCTAAGAAGTGATCATGCGGAGATATCAGTGTACGATATTGAGGGTGGGATATTTCAGTAAAACCTACAGGATTAACCATCGTATATACCGAATACAAATAGAGAAATTAGTAAACTTATACTCCAACACAAAGGGTGTGCCACATGACGAATCTATTCGAACATTGTTCAGGTCAAACATTATCTGCAAACCTGGGATGGCTGAACGAGCCAGCAGATTGGTCCGTTGAAGACGGCAAAGTAACGATAACCGTTTCGCCAGTCAGTGACTTTTTCATTGATCCGGGAGGTGACCCGGTGAAAGCCTCAGCTCCTTTTTTACATACAATAATCAAGGGAGATTTCAGCATCGTCACTCAAGTACAGGTGGACATGAAAGAACAGTATGACTCGGGCTGTCTGATGGTGATGGTGGACGATACGAATTGGGCTAAAGTCTGCTTTGAATTTTTTGAAGAACAGCCGTCCATTCTTAGTGTTGTGACCCGTGGTAACTCGGATGATTGTGTATCATCCCCTATAGATGTCAGCAAGCCTTATTTACGTGTAGCCCGCGCAGGCAGCAGCTTTGCTTTCCATTATTCCCAAGATGGTGAGAAGTGGAAGCTGGTACGTTATTTTGGCCTCGATTGCCCCGAAGAGATCAAAGTTGGCATTGTGGCCCAATCCCCAATCGGGCAAGGGACCACAGTTACTTTTGCAGATGTACGGCTTCAACATGGACTGACCGGAAGTGTACGCCGAGTAGAATAAAAAACGATCAGAATGTTGTTCTGTCATTTATTTCACTCGAATTAACAATCCGAACAGGCCGAGTGCAGCAAAGGCCAGAAATGCCGTTGTATTGGAAAACACTTCAATCGTGTAACCTGCCATGGAGGAGCCAAGGAATTGTCCAGCCCCCAGCGCGAGAAAGGCAAGGCTGATCCCAATCGATACATTCGGACTGAATAGTCGCGTTGCCCAAACGATAAATACACTGGTCAGGAAAATATATGTGCTGCCAAATATGATCGCAGAGATCAGACTTGCCGCCATGGATGGAAGAAGGATTACCCCCAGCGAGATAGCCAATAAAAGGATACCTATCCGGTAGGACCACCCAATCTCAATACGTTCAATAATGCGTCCAGCGCATCCGCCGAGTATCCCCATAACCCCCATCACAATCCAGAACAACACGGCTTCCGAATCGGAGACCCCTTTCTCGTCCGTGAGGAAGTTTCGGGCAAAGGTCCAGTAGATTGCCGAACTAACGCCTGTTAACAGACAAGCCATCAGAAGAGCAGACCCGGGTCTGGTTGGTTTCATACATGTCCAGAGTGACTTGGTACAAGGCAGTGTCTTGGTTGCCGGAATGACACGTCTGTTCCACAGCAGAACGACAACACCGATCACAGCAAACAGGATGTAGGTTAGACGCCAGTAATCCGTGAACAGCCAGTAGAGTGGACCGGATATAACAATTCCGAAGCTGGTCCCTGTGTTAATCCAGCTGTTACCTCTTGCTTGCAGATCCGGTGCAAGTTCGGCATTAACCATGTTACCGAGTGCCGGAGAGGCCCAGCCTGTACTCAAACCAGCTAGAAATACACTAAATGCAAGAACCCATGCATTCTGGGACAGGGCGATGCCGGTTAATCCGAGCACTGCACTGATCCCTGCCAATTGAATGACATAATGATGCCCCTTGCGATTAATCAACAGGGGTGCAGTTAGAAGGGACAGACAATAGGCAATATACGTTCCTGAGTTAATCGCCCCAGAGGCTGCATCATTCAAGTGTAAGGCTTCCGAAATTTCCGGCATAAACAATCCATAACTGAATCTCCCGAATGCATAACATACAGCGATAAGTGCAATGCCTGGGAAGATCATTTTTTTCATTAAATCCACCGCCTTTTAGATAGAACGATCATTATAATTTCATTTAAATAAAAAAGTGAGTTGAACTACTAACTCACCCGGAATAGCATTATTTGAAACTGGTTTGCGTCATATGGATCAATTCACGGCAGACTTCATTTACATTTTCTGTCTCAGCAAGTGCCGTAGAACCTTCCAGCAGCAGGGAAAATCGCAACAGATCTCGATCACTTGCAGCAGGCGCCAATGTTTGGATTAATGTTCTCATATGTCTTTTATGCGCATTCACTGTCTGGACGATGATATGGTCAGTGTGACCTCCGAATTCTTCCTTGGCGCGTAAGAACAAGCACCCTCTTGATTCGTGTTCTTTTAGCCAAGTTACATGTCCTTCAGCCAGATTGAGAAACATGGGTTGCTCTTTATTGTTTGCATATTGCCGGAGCTGTTCCAAATAACGCTGTTCGCGCCGCAGGAGTACTTGGACGATGAGATCATCCTTGGACTCAAAGTGGTTATATAACGTCATGATAGCGATCCCGGCATCCGTGATAATTCGCTTTAAGCCAATGGAATGGAAGCCATGAAGATAGAATAATTCTTCAGCCACGTTCAAAAGCATTTCTTTTTTGCTGCTCATGTCAGTGTTACTCTCCCTTCAGAATAATATAGAACGATCATTATACTCAAAGGCTATAGTAAATCGTTTACATTGTCAAATTCTGTGAGATGGCGTTATATGAACTACATCGTTTTGCTTTCACCGGACAAATGAAAGCACAGTATGACAGGTTATTGGGGTGTTTATCCGTTATATTAGACATCAAGGAGTGATTATCACATGAACTGGATCAACGCATTACAGGTCGCTATTCAATATATGGAAGACCACTTGCTTGAAAATATGACGATGGAGCAGATTGCCGCAGAGGCTCATATCTCTCCTTTTTATTTTCAACGTACCTTTTCCTTATTAACTGATATTACTGTAGCCGAGTACATAAGACGCAGACGATTGACTTTGGCGGCACATGAGCTACTTCAGCGTGATGTTAAAATTATCGATTTGGCGCTTAAATATGGTTACGATACACCAGAATCTTTCTCCAAAGCCTTTCGGAGACAACATGGAATCGCACCCAGTGAGGTTCGAAAGAATAGTAACGCTGTCAAATCGTATAATCGTTTGGTTATTCAAGTGAGTCTAAAAGGAGCTGAACCGATGAAATATAGAATCGTTGAACATCCTGAATTTACTATCGTAGGGGTGAAGCAGACTTTCTCATATGTAGATGGAGAACATCTGCAAGGCATCGGGAAGATGTGGCAGGAAGCGTGGACGAGCGGTACAGAGGATCGTTTGTTTGAACTGAACAACGGGGATATTCCAGGGTTACTTGGCGTCGTTGTGGATCAGAGCGAAATACAGGATAAACAGATGCAATACTGGATTGCTACGGCTTACGATGGTGAGGTACCTGATGGATTTTCAACCTTCACCATGCCTGCTTCCAAATGGAGTGTATTTGAAGTAGAAGGCCCGATGCCGGAGAGCATGCAGCTTCTGTGGAAACAGATTATTGCGGAATGGTTTCCATCCAACCCTTATGAGCACGCATATATGCCGGAGCTGGAAGTATACCCGGGCCCCAATCAACCGCCACAAATCTGGATACCGATTAAATAAATTTTAACCGTTTCAAACTCGATCATTGTCGCCCATAAACACTCGGATAACCGAAGCTGTTTATGGGTTATTTGGTTGTGATTAATCAGAGATTCGAAGTTGTACAGAGGATGTTCAAGCGTTGTTCATTTTATTGCAGCCAGGTAAACATGATATATTGGAATGAAGGTTAACAGCTATAAGAGGACAATGAGGTAAACCGCAGGAGGCAGATATGTTATATAAGGACCCATTCATTCAGACGATCATCAAACACGAGCAATTAATGCATGATCTGCGGAGAGTCCGAGGTCTCCATTTGCCACAATGTTACATAGGTGCAGGATATATTCGCAATTATATCTGGGATGTTCTGCATGGATATGCTGTTCGCGAGCTGCACAGTGATATTGATGTTGTCTATTATGATGCGTCAGACCTGCGTGAGGAAAGAGACATACAGTTGGAGTGTCAGCTCCGTGAGTTGACAGGCAATGCCAAGTGGTCGGTCAAAAATCAGGCGAGAATGCATCTGCGCAATGGCACAGATCCTTATCTTTCTACTGAAGATGCTCTTCGCTATTGGCCAGAAGTTGTGACTGCTATAGCAGTACAGTTGGATGAAGAAGATCGGGTTAACATCTGCGCTCCGCATGGTTTGCATGATCTGTATCACCTTATAGTCCGCAAAAGTCCATTCTTCACGGATGCTGACTATTATAATCAGAGAGTACAGAAGAAGCGCTGGCAGGAACAATGGCCGAAACTAACGATAATAACAGCTTGAATAATAAGTGATTTGCGGAATAGTGGGTACAAGAAGGAGTGTCTACGGATTTGATAAAAAAGTTCTTACACAAAAATGGACTGATCATTGATCTTGTCCTGTTGGCATGTTTTGTGGCATTTCTGGCCTTCTGGGGCCAACGATTTGCAGTCATGTTTTTTGGAATGATCACGGTGGCTTTTATCGTGCTAAGACGGATTGACTATCAGAAGCATGTTATTCTGAAACGGATTATCCTTACCGGATTTGGCGTGGTTGCCGTCTCTTTTGTCATTATTGAAGCACTTGTATTCACACAGCTTGGTGCGAATGATCCGGAAGAAGCGGACTATGTCATTATCCTGGGTTCAGGCATCCGTGGAACGGAATTGTCATTGACCCTGAAACAAAGGTTAGATGCAAGTCTGAACTACATTCGTAGTCACCCTCAGACACCAGTCATTGTATCGGGTGGACAGGGACCTGGAGAATCGATTCCCGAAGCGCTCGCCATGAAAAACTATCTGATTGAACAGGGGATTAACCCCGCCCAAGTGATTATGGAAGATCGCTCCACAAGTACACAGGAGAATTTGGCCTTTTCCAAAAAAATCATTCTTGAATCCGGGTTAGAGCACCCTGAGATCATGATTGTCACCAGTGACTATCATATGTTCCGTTCCAAATACATCGCTGCCAAGAATGGTTATGCAGCAGAATACGGCATATCGGCTCCGTCACCGGGTTATCTGAAACCCGTCAACATGATCCGTGAATATTTTGCTACGATCAAAACATTTATCTAATGCACATGACAGAAAAACGGAAACAGGACGAAGCGGAGATCTATGATCTATGCTTCGTCCTGTTTGCATATAAGGATGGTTATTACTCCTTAACAATAGGTTATTTTTCTGAAGGAGCAGGTACAGTTACTGAAACCTTATCCCCAGGGAGAGCTACCATTTCAGAAGATGAGGCAGGAGAAGGAACGGTTGCGGCCTCGGAAGCCTTGTCCTCGGAAGGAAGGGCTACCATCTCAGAAGGTCCAGCAGGAGAAGGAACTGTGGCTGATTCTACAACTTGAGCCTCAGAAGGTTCAGCAGTCGAAGGAGCTGGTACATTTTCTGAAACTTCATCCTCAGGGATAGCCACGATTTCAGGCGTTTCGGAAGCAGCGGGAGCAGTTACAGCTTCAGAAACTCCGGCTGTATCGGGAGAAGCTACGATCTTAGGAGTCTCAGATACGGAAGGAACAGGCACAGCTTCAGTAGCCTTGGCCTCTACTTTAACCGTATGGTTTGATGCCCATACTGCGGTGGACGTACTTACGCCAGTAATAAGCAGGAGGGCTCCCATACTTATCATCCAATGTTTCTTTTTCAGTTTCTTTACATTAAACATAATCATCAATCTCCTTTTTAATTGTTTGCCTTCACCCGATAGGGACGAACAAAATTGAGCAGGTATTTTCTTGGTTCCCGCCATCACATTTAAAATCGTCTCACCATATCGTCTTCGCTCTTCATGGGACATCTCTTTCACCACATCTTCATCACAGGCCAACTCGCTCCAGGTATGAATGTCCCGGCGAATCATATGAATCAGGGGATTGAACCAGTGCAGGGCACTAACGCCCAAGGTCACAGCCTTGACCCACAGATCTTGATGTTTCAGATGTACCAACTCATGATGAATCACCATGCTGATGTCCATTTTCACCGTATTTTCGGGTGGCAGATATATCGTTGGTTTAAACAAGCCAACCAGTATAGGGCTTCGTACTAGCGTGCTGTGAGCAAGCGTGATATTACGTTTGAGACCCAAAGCCTCTTTGATTAATGGTAGCTGTACAGCTGCTTCACTATGACAGAGGACTGGGGTACGTGTACGAGATAATTCATTCAGAAATCTTCGATAACAGTACGCCTGCCATGCAGAAAAACCAATGACTCCAATGCCCCAGACGCATAACAAGAACCAGGCTGTGGTTACCGAGATGGTTTGTTCCGGGATAAACGTTCCTGCAAGTACGCCCGAAGTTGCTGCATTCTCCGTTCCCGGTATAGTTGATGTCGTTTGGAATGCAATATCCAAAAGCCATGAAAGGCCAAGAGATACCGGGAACAGATAAAACAAGATAGCCAGTTTACCGAGTCTGTAGAGCCACTTGGTCGGAAAAACAGATACGGGTATAAGTCGTAGTGCCAAAATACAAACAGAAACGATACTTCCCGCCACGGTCAAGCTGCACAGAATCTCAAAAAAGATATTCATCATCTGCACCTACTTTTCCGAAAGCCATTTTTTCAGTTCTGAAATGTCATCGTCTGAAAGCTTGTCACCATCATACATGGCCGAAACCAAATTCTTGACTGAACCTTGATACAGTCCATCAAGAACGTGCTGCGTTTCCTGTAGTTTGTAGTCTTCGGGCTTTAGAAGAGGCTCATAATCATTGGTTCGTCCACGTCTCGTGACGGTAAGTGCGCCTTTATCCACCAACCGTGACAGAAAGGTAGACATGGTCTGCGCTTTCCACGCTTTCCCCTTCTCAGCGAAGATGTCTAATAGTTCTGTGGAGGTGACCGGTGGGGCGCATGACCATATAACGACCATTAACTCCATTTCTGTTTCGGATAATTTTTGAATCTGGTTCACAGTGAACACTCCTTAACATCGTTATGCGTCCATAACGATCGTATTACTACACTACGTAGTACGTATAAACTACTACAACTTGTAGTGGATAGTCAAGTTAACCTGATAGATGATTGCCAAACCATGTTATAATATAGGTCATTAATAGAAGAACGATGTAGGAGTGAATGATCATTACAGCATATCAATTACCTGCTCTCTATGAGCAGAAGCGAGTTTCAATGCACGAGATGGAAGAGATTGTACGCCTGTTGGCCCAGACACCGCTATTATACGATGATGGACAGAGCATTCAGATTCAGGATTACATGGGAGGCTTGGAGGTCGAACTTAAGCATGAGGTACGTCGTGCAGTGACCGAGTTGTATGAACTGGCTGTTCAGGCTTGCCGAGCCTTCGCTGATCCATTGGCGTACGAGCAACTTCAAGATGCGCTTGGGTTACAGTCCGAGTTGTGGCAGGAGGAAGTGCTTACTCTTGCAAATTGGATGGATTGGTTGAAGCAGATCAGTGAAGGAAAAAGAACACTGCCAGAGTACAACTTTACAGCGATGCTTGGGAACTTGCCGGACGGATTCATGATCCATGATTTTTATGATGAACTCCGATATCAATTGGAACAAAACCCTGCAAACGCATGGGCTATCGAAGAGCGGGATCGCTTGTACGTAGCTCTGGGTGTGAAATAAATCAAACCAACGGATCACCGGCGGTGTTAATCTATTATCTACATTTTGCATGCATAGAAACATTCCAATCTATATCTTGCGAGTTCTTTACCCAGTATGGGAAATGAGGGGATACCGTGAAGAAGGTTGTATTAGCTGGTGGAACGGGATTTGTCGGACAGGATTTTGCCCAAAGGTTCAGGAAGCTGGGTTATGAGGTGCTGATTATCTCGCGTCAGCCCGGTCATATTGCCTGGGAGGATCGTGCAGGAATTATAGGGGCACTGGAAGAAGCAGAGATGCTGATTAACCTGGCAGGTAAATCGGTAAATTGCCGTTATACGGAGGAGAATCGCAAAGTCATTCTGGAATCCAGAACCCGTACAACACGTATTCTCGGCGATGCCGTCCTGGCTTGTAATCATCCTCCCGAACTATGGATTAATTCGAGTACGGCGACCATATACAGACATGCTGAAGATCGTCCCATGACGGAAAAAGAAGGCGAGATTGGCTCTGGCTTCTCGGTCGACGTTGCCAAAGCTTGGGAACAGGCTTTCTTTGAGTTCAGTCTGCCGTCTACGCGTCAGATTGCACTGCGAATTGCGATTGTGCTGGGCAAGGGTGGCGTGATGGTGCCCATGACGAACCTCGTCCGTTTTGGACTGGGAGGATCGCAAGGTGCAGGCACACAGCAGTTCAGCTGGATTCATATCGAGGATCTGTTCCGCATGGTGATCTATCTGCAAGAGCATCCACATCTGAATGGTGTATTCAATGCCTCTTCGCCTCATCCGGTTACGAATCGGGAGCTGATGACGCGTCTGAGAGAACAGATGGGTGTTCGGATTGGACTGCCTTCTCCTCGCTGGATGCTTGAACTGGGCGCACGCTTCATTCAGACAGAGACGGAATTGGTTCTCAAAAGTCGTTGGGTCATTCCTGAACGATTGGAGATGGAGGGCTTCACGTTCACCTACGGTACGCTAGATGTCGCACTTGCCGAGATTTTGAATAAGAAGAAATGAAGACACATTATAAATAATAAAACACAACAGCAAGGGCAGAGGCATCTGCCCTTTATTATATATTTTAAGGTTTACTTCATGGCGTTTCGCCATTTGAGGTGGAGGATTCATTTCATTTATATATGTTCAACTAAACATTTACACGATAACGGAGGGACAGAAATAACTTGAAGAAGCGAAGCGTTCGCCTAAAAGCTTTCTGAAAGAAAGCTGCATCGGAAGCATATGCTTATCCCCGGATTTTCCCTTTTTAAGAAGGGAATCAAAAAAATCTGGGGATAACAGCGATCGGAAAGTTGTTCTGTCATCGGAGTGTAAGTGTAAATACTAATTAGCTGAACTTATAGAGGTTTTTCAAAAAGTCCGCTTTTGATTACGAAGTATGCCTATCGGCATCATCAGCATCGAATATGGAATTCAGCCGAAATGTCCGTTGCTCACGTAGTTTTCCTACGCTCCGCTACTCCATTTCTAGCTTCATCCCATCTTCTCGGTACTGAAAACCGGTCTTTTTGAATACGAACTTATATATATCAGTCAGATGAACAGAAAGAGGTTGGGGAAATGCAACTTAGAAGAGTAAGGATTGCAGGAACAGGGAAGTACCTGCCTGAACAGGAGGTCACCGATGAGGAACTGGATCGCCGCTTGGGCGTGCCTGCGGGCTGGGTTAGCAAAGCCACAGGTGTAGGTGTACGCCATTATGCTTCGGGTGAAGAAACCTCGTCCTACATGGGTGCCAAGGCTGCCGAAGCTGCACTTGCGGATGCAGGATTACAATTCAGTGATATCGACTGCCTGGTGTGTACCAGTGGCACGAAGGAACAACCGTTGCCAAGTACGGCGGTATTTATCCAGCAGGCCATGGGGCAGCAAGATTCAGGCGTACCTGCTTTTGATATGGATGCAACCTGCCTGAGTTTCCTGAACGGACTCGATGTGATCTCCTATATGGTAGATGCTGGACGTTACCGGCGAGTACTGCTCGTAGCCACCGAGATTGCCTCAGCCGGACTCAATTGGTCGGATAAAGAGAGTGCGGCCCTGTTCGGAGATGGAGCGGCCGCTGTTATTATTGAACGTTCGCCTGAAGGGTCATCCTCTCAGATTGTACATGCTTCCCTTCGAACCTACAGCCGAGGTGCTCGCTTCTCGGAGATTGCAGGTGGAGGTACACGGCTGCATGCTTCGAATTATAAGGCAGATCAGCCGGAGCCCTATCTTTTTCATATGGATGGACAGGCCATCTTCCGCATGGCTTCCAGACTTCTACCTGGATTCATCAGCGATATGCTGCAGGCGACCGGGAATCGAATGGAGGATTTCCAATTGGTCATTCCTCATCAGGGAAGTGCGATGGCGATGAGACTGATTCGCAAGAAGCTTGGCATTGCTGAAGATCGGTTTATGGACATCACACGAAATCACGGCAATACAATTGCGGCATCGATCCCGATGGGTCTGCATGAAGCGATTAGACAACAGCGTATTCAGCGTGGAGATCGGGTGTTGATGATTGGCACGGCTGCCGGATTATCATTGGGAGGACTCATTTTTGACTACTAGATCTGGGGAAACCGGACATCGTACATCTGCTTCTCTTCGTGTGCTCCTTACAGGCGGAAGGGCTCCCGTTACGCTCGATCTGGCACGCATGCTTCATCGTGCAGGCCATCGGGTCTATGTTGCGGAGAGTGCCGTACGGCATCTGACCAGATCATCCAGTGCAGTGGAACAATGCGCTGTGGTCCCATCGCCGCGTCATAATACACGTGCTTATCTGGAAGAGCTGGAACGGTTGGTACAGGATTGGCAGATCGACCTGCTGATCCCCATGTGTGAAGAAGTCTTCTATGTTGCTCAAGGGGCAGACAGACTGCGTGCATATTGCCGTGTGCTGGTTACAACTCTGGAGCAACTGCATGCGCTGCACCATAAATACGATTTTATCCGGCTTGCAGATTCACTCGGTCTTTCGGTCCCGGATACACGTCTGATCAACAGTCAGCAGGAATGGACGGAAGCTCAGTCTGTTCTGGGAGAAGCAGGAGATCGAGTGTGGAAACCGGTGTATTCCCGCTTCGCAGCCAAAGTTCGCATGCCCACACGTTTGATCAATGAGGGTGTGGCAGGGACTGCACAGAAAGGATACGCAAGCGAAAAGAAGCATCGACAATTACGTAACGATCCTCCGGAAGAAGGGGGATTATCCTCTGCTTCGCCTTGGGTTGCACAGGCCTTCATTCCTGGTCAGGTGTTGTGTACATACAGCATAGCCCACGAAGGACAACTGGTTGCGCACGCCACCTACGATAGCCGCTACCGCACAGGAAGCGTGGGGGCCAGTGTGTTTTTTGAACAGGTGGAACATGAGGGTGCCCTTGCATGGGTGAGACAATTTGTGCAGTCAACAGGTTTTAGTGGACAGATTGGGTTTGATTTTATAGAAGGTCAGGATGGGAAAGTATACGCAATTGAATGTAATCCGAGGGCAACGAGTGGGATTCATCTGTTTCACCCTGGAGATGACTTGGTGCGTGCACTAACTGAACCGGAGACGTTGGTCAAGGAAGGAAGAATGATCACGCCCGCACGGGGCAGCAAAGCCATGCTCATGCTTCCCATGTTGGGAAGCGGACTGCAGCAGATCTTCGGCAAAGGAAAGTTCCAGGCATGGGCAGCTGCCTGGTGTGGAGCCAGGGATGTGGTCTATATGCGGCAGGATATCCAGCCGTTATTTGAACAATTTGCAGTGGTGCTGACCGCCTGGCGTCTGGCAAGATCACAGAAGTTCTCGCTGACTGAAGCTTTGACTCACGACATAGAATGGAACGGTGAACAACAATGAACAGAGCATTGGTTACAGGAGCTACGGGATGCCTGGGCAGGCATCTCGCGACACGACTTGCAAAAGAGGGATGGGAAGTCACGGGCATGGGCCGACAGCCAAAGATTGGTGCAGAACTTGAGTCGGCAGGAATCCGATTTCTGAATGGAGATATACGGGATGAGGCAGCAGTAAATGTAGCGTGTACGGGGCAGGATGTGGTCTTTCACTGTGCGGCTCTGTCATCGCCATGGGGCCGATATCGTGACTTTTATAGCAGTAATGTAGAGGGGACACAAAATCTCATGGATGGCTGCCTGCATAATGAGGTACAGCGATTTATACATGTCTCGACTCCAAGTGTATATTTTAACTACATACCGCGATTTAACGTACATGAGAATGACCCGTTGCCATCCAAACCAGCCAATCATTATGCAGCCACAAAGCTTCTCGCGGAGCAGGTTGTGATGGAGGGGCATGCGAAGGGACTTCCGTCGATCATGATTCGACCGCGAGCGATCTTTGGTCCGTATGATCAGACGTTATTTCCCAGAATAGTCGCAGCAAACGCGAAATCAGGCGTGCCGATGATTGGCGGTGGACAGGCATTAATTGATCTGACATGTGTGGATAATGTGGTGGACGCCTTGTTGTTGTGCCGTGATGCCCCTGACGAAGCGCTTGGCAGAGCTTACAATATCTCCAATGGCGATCCGAGGGCGTTTAATGAGTTGGTGAGCAGCCTGTTTGGCATGCTGAATATGCCCTTGCGTCGTCGAAACATTCCTTATCGGATGGCATATGGTGTGGCAGCGTTGCTGGAGCGAGTTCATGGCTATATTCCTGCGTTGGGTGAACCTCCGTTGACACGGTATACAGTCGGCTCCTTATCTATTCCACAGACATTGGATATTACGGATGCACGGGAGCAATTAGGGTACGTCCCTCGGGTGTCCATTGAAGAGGGATTGCAACAATTTGCAGACTGGTGGAGGGCTGAATCATGCTGACGACAACTCCGGTAGAACTATATTTGGGTGCGGCGGGTTACTGTACACATCCAGAGTTTCTGACGCTGCGTGGTGGTCGATTAAGACCAGTACCTTTCCCCGCAGGATTTGCTTGCATCATTCACCCTGTATATGGACCAATCCTGCTGGATACGGGATATAGCTCCCGCTTTTTCAAGGAAACGGCTCATCTGCCCAATGCGCTGTATCGTCATATTACACCGGTTGTCTATCGTGAAGAGGATAGTGCCGTTCATTTTTTGGCTGGGCTTGGGCTGAAAGCTTCGGATATTCGGTATATCATCCTCTCTCATTTTCACGGCGATCACATCGCGGGTGTGCGAGATTTCCCGGAGGCACAATTCATCTATCTGCCAAGGGCTTATGATGCTGTGCGCTCCCTTGGTTCGATTGCGGCTGTGAAGGCAGGTTATCTGTCCGGGTTGTTGCCTGAGGATTTTGCGGCCAGATCATTGCCAGTTACGCGTCAGCCTGAGCGATGGACGAGAGCTGGAGAGGAGTTCCCTTTTGATGAGGTCTACGATATCTTTGGCGATGGCAGTCTGCTGGGGGTGGATGTATCCGGTCATGCGGAAGGCATGATGGGACTTCTGCTGCGTACAGAAGAACATGATTATTTCCTGTGCGCGGACGCAGTGTGGTCGAGTCGGGCTTTTCGTGAACAGCGCAGGCCTCATGCGCTCGCGGGTATCATTATGTCTGATCGACAGGAATACCACCGTAACTTTGACAAGTTGGTTCAGCTGCATCAGCAGTTCCCCCACATTCGGATTGTGCCAAGTCATTGTCGAGATGTGCTGGACGCTTGGGGCACAGGAGGACAGGGCTTATGAGCAATCCACTTCGTATTGTGGTTCATTATGCTCTCGCACGTGGGCTGAGAAAGTGGAAAACGCGAGAACAACTGGAGCGCTGGCAAGAACGCCGGATTATTCGGCATGTTCATCACATCCGCGCCCGATCTCCGTTTTATCGAAAGTGGTGGGGTGGCGTGGACGCATCCAACTGGAGGAACTTTCCGTTGATTGACAAATCAATCATGATGGAGAACTTCGATACACTGAATACGGTAGGCATTACCAAGGACGAAGCGTTGGCTCTTGCAGGTGAAAGTGAAGAAACGCGTGACTTCAAACCCTCCATTCAGGGAGTGACCGTTGGATTGTCCTCGGGTACGTCAGGGAACCGGGGGATATTTCTGGTGAGCGATCAGGAACAGGATGCGTGGACGGGCACGGTGCTGGCCAAGTTGCTGCCTGGTGGACTGTGGAAACCTGCGAAGATTGCATTTTTCCTGCGGGCCAACAGTAATCTGTATGAATCGGTGCAGCGTGGTAAGTTACAGTTTCAGTACTTTGATCTGCTGGAGCGTGTGGAGACCTTGGTCAATCGGCTGGAAACCTACCAACCTACCGTGTGGGTGGCTCCCCCATCCATGCTGCGTCTGTTGGCGGACGCCTATGTGGCAGGCCACCTGACTGCTGTACCGGATAAAATCATCTCTGTTGCCGAGGTGCTGGACCCCTTGGATCGCAAGGTGCTGGAGCGGGTCTTCGGACAGACCATTTATCAAGTCTATCAGTGCACAGAAGGGTTCCTGGGAGCGACCTGTCGTTATGGCACACTACATTTGAATGAGGATATAGTCCATATTGAAAAAGAGTTCATTGATCCCGCCACCCGGCGGTTCGTGCCCATTATCACAGACTTCTCCAGAACATCACAGCCGATCATCCGGTATCGGCTGAATGATATTCTGACCGAGGCGGCGATGCCATGTGCCTGTGGTTCCCTGTTTACCGCCATTGAGCGGATTGAAGGCCGCTGTGATGACACGCTATATTTTTCACAACTACATACGGGTGAGGCGGTGCCGGTCTTTCCGGATTTCGTCACCCGTTCGGTCATTGCGGCGTCGCCAGATATTGAACATTATCGTGTGGTGCAACGTGGGGACGGGACGATGGAGGTATCGCTACAACTTGGAGGAAATGCAGCACTGGGGCAAGTAAAGGCTGCTGTGTTGCAGGAATTGAACAAGTTGGCAGACAGGATGGATTGTACTTTGCCTGAGGTGAGATTCGTTCCGTATACGTTCAAACCAGGGGTCACCAAGCTACGCAGGGTGGAGAGACAGCTTGATTGAGCTGGTGGGAAAATATTGGGGAAGAGCAGGTGGCTGAATGACAGTGGTGACATACAAGATAGGAGATGGACAGCAGCGGATGCAGACAGAGGATCATAGAAATGAAGAAACAAAGGAAAAAAGACTATCAACATCTGGTGCACATGATCCCGTGGCTCTCATCACAGGCACATCCAGTGGCTTCGGTATGTTAACGGCCATTACTCTTGCCAAGCAGGGATACCTTGTTGTTGCTACCATGCGCGACCTTAGTCGAAGAGGAGAGTTGGTCAGACTTGCAGGAGAGGCAGGCATAACAGAACGTTTGGTGTACGAGCAGTTGGACGTTACGGATTCTGAATCGGTGCAAACAGCTATAACCAAAGTCGTTCTGGAGTATGGCCGAATCGACATGCTGGTGAACAATGCAGGATTTGCGGTTGGCGGGTTCATTGAGGAAGTATCGATGGAGGATTGGCGGCGCCAGATGGATACGAATCTGTTTGGGTTAATCGCTGTGACACGTGCGGTCTTGCCTGTGATGCGTGAACAGAAGCAGGGGTTAATCGTTAACTTGTCCAGTGTCAGCGGGTTGTCCGGTTTTCCAGGATATGCTCCGTATGCTGCCTCCAAATTCGCTGTGGAGGGATTCACGGAAAGTCTGCGGCATGAGATGTCTTCGTTCGGCGTTCGCGTGGTATTGGTTGAACCAGGCGCTTATCGTACGCCGATCTGGAATAAAGGTTTGGGTGAGATTCACCGGAGCGAAAACTCTCCATATAAGCATAAACTGGATACGGTTCTTCGTTATTCCAAACATGCGAGCGAGACGGCACCTGATCCACAGGAGGTAGCTGATCTGATTGGCCGAATTGCACGGATGCGTGCACCAAGACTTCGATATGCTCTCGGAAAAGGTTCACGTGTGCTCATCATAGGCAAGTTGTTTCTACCCTGGAAGTGGCTGGAGTGGATCATTGCCCGTGGATTAAAATAGAAATTAGGTACGAGTCAAGATTGCACAATTTCCGAATGGGAGGGATTAGCCGTATTCGAATTCATCGTCATTATATTACTTCTTGCGATTGTGGGTCTGCTCTTTCATATCAATAGCAAGTTGCCAGCTCGTGACCGGGTGAAGGAAGCCATGGAACGGGATCGGAATCAGAAACATAACCAGGATGCTCCAAATTAAAAAAAGCGGAGGTTACCAATGAAAATAGCATTCGTTTTGTTTGATGGACTGACTTTCCTTGATTTTGCAGGGTTTTATGATGTGATCAATCGGTTGAATTTCTTTGAGCAAACCAAAGGAACGACGTGGGAAACCTGTGCAATGACAGATCAGGTCACGGATGAGTCTGGTTTAACGATGAAGGTGGATCGAGTGAAGCCTGACCTATCGGAATACGATCTCGTGTTTATCCCCGGAGGCATGGGAACGCGCAAGCTTCGATATGACGAGGCCTTCGTAGGTTGGCTGAAACAGGCTGAGTCTGTGCCTTTGAAGGTTTCCGTGTGCACAGGCTCTCTGCTACTGGGTGCAGCTGGTTTTTTATCCGGTAAAAAAGCAACAACACATCCACATGCATATAATTTGCTTGAGCCGTATGTCACCGAGGTGATTCAGAAGCGGATTGTAAAAGATGGAAATGTAATTACTGCCGGTGGTGTGGCCACGTCCATTGACCTTGGGATTTATGTTGTTGGGTTGCTTGCAGGACAGGAAGCGGCAGCGAATGTAAAACTTCAGATCGATTATCCTTATGAGATGCAGGGAGTGGTTGAAGAATGAATGAAGGCCGAAAGCAAGAGCCCTGTACCATTCGCAATATTCAGCGGGATGAAGCAGACATCTACTGGCATTTACGACTGGAAGCATTGAAAACACATCCTGAAGCCTTCGGGGCTTCGTTTGAATTGTTGATTGAGATTCCCATGAATGAAGTACAGGAACGCATACATAATGAGCCCGATGATTATATTCTGGGAGCATACACAGAAGAAGGAACCTTGGCGGGAATGATGGGTTTCAAAAGGGAACATGGCCTAAAGCTCAGGCACAAAGGCATGATATGGGGCGTCTATGTTGCTCCCCCATATCGGGGGAGTGGGTTGGCTTCACGGTTGCTCCGCGAGGTGCTGGATCGGGGAAGACATCTGGAAGGTATCAAACAGATTAATCTGAGTGTAGTGACAACCAATGAATCAGCCCGACGTTTATACGAGCGATATGGATTTGAAGTCTACGGCATCGAGCGTAACGCATTGGAAGTCTATGGTCAGGGATATGATGAGGCGCATATGAATTACTTTTATACAGAGCCCTCAAGATTGGATGCTGATATCACCACAGGAGGAGTCCGATGACAGATCATGTTGAACTTGAGATCGACGGTGTTTCCTTTGTCTTAAAAGAGTCTCATTCTTTCGATTGGTTACAGCCCTTGGGTAAGGTTTTTCGCGTATTCGATCAGCAGGATTCAGGGAATCTCTCTTTTGGTATTGTGCAAAAGGATGGAAAGCGATTGTTCGTTAAATATGCGGGAGCACATACAATTCATGCGAATCATACGGGAAGTCCCCCGGAAGCCATTCGTAATCTGAAATCATCTGTTTCCGTTTACGAAGATTTGGCGCATGACACGTTGATTCGACTAACGGATCATTTTACAACGGATGAGGGGTATGCCTGTGTATTCGATTGGGTGGATGGGGAGTGTTTGCATTCCCACTGGTATTTTCCGCCTCCGGCCAAATATGAAGATCCGCGTTCGCCCTACTATCGGTTCAGACAGCTTCCTGTTGAGACACGCATTCGGGCAATGGAGCAGATTCTGAATTTTCATATCGAGGTGGAACGAAGAGGTTATGTGGCTGTTGATTTGTATGATGGCAGTCTGATCTATGATTTTGACAGAAACTTTATGAAAATTTGTGATATCGACTTGTATCGGAAGGGCTCTTTTACCAATACCATGGGGCGCATGTGGGGATCTTCCCGCTTTATGTCCCCTGAGGAATTTGAGTTGGGTGCACCCATAGATGCGGTTACCAATGTATTCAACATGGGGGCAATGGCGTTTGGGTTGCTTGGTGGGGAGAAAGATCGTTCTTATGACAGATGGGATGCCGGAGAAGCATTGTATCAGGTTGTGATACGTGCAGTGAGCGATGATCGGTCCGAGCGGTACGCATCGATTGCGGAACTTGGTGAGGCCTGGAAACAAGCTACGATTTAAGGTCAATGAGTGAGTGGTGGAATTTTCGCAAATGTGCAAAATCCATTCGTATACGTGTGTGAAATCCCGTATAATGGAAATTATTAAGGGGGTGCAGATGATGTGCAGATATGCCTTGTCAGGACCATATAAAGACATCTATGCATGTTTCATTTGTCGCAAATCATTTAAACAAGTTTCCAGACATGACCTGAGCCCTGAGGTGGTGGCACAACTTGAATATAAATGCCCGCAATGTGCCACATCTATGGTTAGCATGGGACACGATTTCCAGGCGCCCAAGCAAAATGATACCAAACAATGGACCAAAGTGATGATGCTGTACCGTCATGGTTATACCTATCATAATTGCGGGTGCGGGGCTGGATATCGTCCTGCAGAATTACGTCAATTATCCGAATTTCTGGAGCAACAGGAAGCTGGTAAAGGCAGTGTAGGCAAACGATTATTGCAAAGGTTAACTTCTTAGTTATGGTTCCAAAATCGAACCTGTCGTCTATGGAAATGTTGAAAATACAGGTGAGTACTTTATATACGATCAACGAGCAGCAGCGTCTATTAAGCATCAACGAGCCGGGTGGTGGGCAGGCTCCAGCCATTTTTATCGGTATGACTTCTGCCAGTTCACTGATCTATTATCATGAGCAGTTACCGCCGGATCTAATGGATGAGTTGGGGAAGGATTGCGAGCTTCCGTTGGATATTCCGAAACTAATTCGCAAGGTGGAAACCTTTGAGCTAGTTAACCGTGTGTGGATGGGACCCGCCTATGCTTTTCCTGAGATATCTTACGAGTGGAATCAGAAGGTTCAGTTGATTGGTCAGGAGCAGCGTTATTTGCTGGCAGAGCATTTTCCTGAATTAACAGATCACTTATATGAAAAAAGCCCTGTTGCCGCTTATGTTATTGGGGATTCTGCTGTGGCAGTGTGCTGCTCCGCAAGGCTCTCCGATCATGGGGCGGAAGCGAGTCTGTATACGGCCCCCGGTTATAGAGGACATGGATATGCAGCGGAGACAGTAAAGTGCTGGCAGTATTATGTCAAGGAGCGTGGACGCATGCCAATCTACAGTACATCTTGGGATAATCTTGCTTCACAGCAAGTTGCCCGTAAACTCGGATTAATTCAGTTCGGTGTGGATTTCAGTATCACAACTGTGGATTTGAGGAAGGACTGTGATGTCTGATGATTCGCACTTTCGTACAAAAGGATCTGCAGTATGTCATTGAAGCGCATATCCGAATTTATCGAAACGAGTATAATTATGATCATAGCTTTGCTGAATTTATCACCAACGCGGTGAATTCGCTTGGACTTAAAGGCAATCATTCGAGGGAGATGTTATGGATTGTTGAGTTAGATCAGACAGCTTCCGGCTCCATAGGACTTACTCAGGTGAATGAAAATACGGCTCAACTTCGCTGGTTTTTGATCGAACCGGAAGCACGTGGTGCAGGATGGGGCGGGGAGCTTATCAAACAGGCAATTCTTTTTGCAAAAGAAAAGAACTACACATCTGTGATCCTGTGGACCAATGAGTCTTTGATCAGCGCGCGTAGATTATATCAATCTGTGGGCTTTGAAGTGAAGGAAGTCCGCAAGGAGATGTTGTCAGGTCAGGGGCTTACCGAAGAACAATGGGAACTTGTTCTGTAGTTGGCCGAGGGCTTGAGCATGAAAGTCGAATCTGTTGCGTTAACTCGTTGTTGAAAGGAGTGGTACAGTGAATCGCAGAAGACTGATTCTGGGTTTGTTATCCGTATGCACAGCATTGACGGTAGCAGCATGTTCGATTCGGACAGAAGACCAAGCATTATCAGCATCGATTGAAAGCAACCTGCAGCAGATGGTTAGCGACCCTGTCCTCCTGACCAGTAGCAATCCGAATGATTATATTGCTGGTAACCGGGAGGCATACGACGAAATCTTGAATACCGGTGAGGAAGGATTGCATCTGCTGCTACAGCAGCTCGAATCCAGTCCGGATAATGGTCTTAAGGAATGGATCATGGCTCAGGCAAGTACTGAACTGCTTGGAGAGCTTAACCCTGTTGAGGCGTGGCATAGTGGCAAGGACTGGCTCAGACAGTATAAAATGAGCGTAGAATAATGGCTTATCTTCTCTATAGTACCTGACTTAGCGGAAGTAATGGAGGGGGCGGAATCGATTCTGAAGAAGCGATAGCGTTCGCCTTTGTCTCCGAATTTATACATCTATAAGGTTATTCAAGAAAATTTGGAGACAACAGCGATCAGAAGAACGATCCGTAACCGGAATGGTTCCCGCAAGCCGTCAAGCACTGTAGTGTGTGATGAGCCGGAAGTACAAACCTCACCTCCAGTCAGCATGAGCAGCATTGAGAGGTTCTTGGAACCGGAAGAATACATTATAGAGGTGAAATCCTTGAAAAAGAAAATTGCTTTTTTTGATTCAGGCATCGGTGGTTTAACCGTTTTGCATAAGGCATTACAACAGTTTCCAGAAGAAAAATTTCTGTATTATGCGGATACCTTGCATGTCCCCTATGGAACGAAGTCTGCGGATGAGGTTAGAGGACATATTTTTGATTGTGTGGAAGCCATCGTTCAGGAGGATGTTCAAGCCATCGTGATTGCTTGTAATACAGCAACAAGTCTGGCTGTGAAGGATCTGCGCGCCAAGTATGATATCCCGATCATTGGCATGGAGCCTGCGGTGAAACCAGCCGTGGAGATGAATCGCAACAGTGGGAAGAGAGTGCTTGTATTTGCCACGGCCCTCACCTTGAGCCAAACCAAGTATAACGAACTGGTATCACGTGTTGATGATCACCACAGTGTGGATTCCATTGCGTTGCCGGAACTTGTGGAATGGTGTGAACAGCTGGATTTTGATCCGCGCAAAATCGCTGATTATTTCCGGTTTAAGCTGGCAGATCTTGATCTTCCAGGGTATGGCACAGTGGTGCTTGGCTGCACGCATTATCCATTCTATACGTCCATTCTGCGCACGGTTCTGCCCGATCATATACAGATCATTGATGGCAGTACAGGCACAGTGAACCATCTGAAGCAGCGGCTTGGACTGGTGGCTCAACATGGAGACAGAACAGGGGAACAGGTCACTTTCCTCAGTTCATCAGGCCGACCGGAAGAGCAGGAGAAGATGTACAGTGCACTTCAATATCTTGAGAAGAACTCTATGTAGGTTACACCATAGGAGGTGATAGCTATGCAGTCCATTTATCTTATCCGTCACGCTAAGGCTACAGGGCAGGAACCCCATGCAGAGCTTACAGATGAAGGGATCAGGCAGGCTGAAAAACTTGCAGATATCTTGGCTCATCAATCCATAACGTATATTGTTTCCAGTCCGTGGAAAAGGGCTGTTCAGACGGCTATGCCGCTGGGCATAGCAACGCTGCAACATATACATACGGATGAACGTCTCCAGGAGAGAATACTTAGCTCTCTTGATCTGCCTAACTGGATGGATGTACTGAAACGTACATATGATGATGTGGATTGGGTGGAAGAAGGCGGGGAATCTTCGAGAAACGCGGCTGCAAGGGGGTTGGCACTACTGGAAGAGTTGTGGAGCAGACCTGAACAACACGGGGCCGTGGTTACACATGGGAACTTGTTATCACTGCTTATTCGTGAGTATGAACCATCCTTTGGCTATGAAGAGTGGGCTAAACTTTCTAACCCGGATGTGTATGTGCTGGAGAGACAACGACCGGATGCAGGGCTGTCCACCATTCGAAGAATCTGGACAGATTAAACAGCAAAAGAGTGCTCCAGCGATATTATATCAGCCAGAATACTCTTTTCGTTTATCCACGGGGCATATTACAATGCAGCAATCATGATCATAACCCATCCAGCCAAAAATGCGACTCCGCCAAGTGGGGTAATGGCTCCCAATCTGCGAACACCCGTTACACTTAAAACGTACAGGCTGCCAGAGAACAGGATGATTCCGGCGAACATCAGCCATCCGGCAAGCATGACGAGTGAAGAGGATTCAAGACGGTCTGCCAGCAGTCCGATCAGGATGATGCCAAGTCCGTGGATGAGGTGATATTGAACACCGGTTTCATAGATTTTGATCATGTCAGCGGATAGTTTGCGCTTGAGCGCGTGTGCGCCAAAGGCACCCAAAGCAACAGCCAGGAACATCATAATACTGCCGAGTATAATCAGGGTTTGCAATGTGTTTTTCTCTCCTTTTAAGGGTAATTAGATATAACATCAAAGTGTACTGCACGAGTGTTGTCTACAGTTTGCGCAATTGAATCTGCCCAATGGAGTGATCGGCTTCCTTTTTCAGAATCAGTCTGGCACGTCCTTTGGTTGGCAAAATGTTTTCATGCAGGTTTTTGGCATTGATATCCTGCCAGATCTGGTTGGCCGTACGCACGGTTTCCTCTTCATCGATATTGGCGAATCGTTGATGGAAAAAGGAATCTGTGTTCTGGAACGCTGTATTGCGGAGTAGCTTGAAACGCTCAACGTACCAGTGTCGTATATGCTCTTCTTCCGCATCAATGTAGATGGAAAAATCGAAGAAATCACTAACCAGCAAAGGCGTTTCCTTTTTGATCTGAAGTACATTGATACCTTCAATAATGAGAATATCCGGTTGACAGATCTGCTTCTCTTCTCCTTGAATGACATCGTAGGCGAGGTGAGAGTAGACGGGTGCTTTCACTTCGGGTTTGCCAGATTTTACATCACCCATGAACTGAATCAGGGATTTGATATCATAACTTTCCGGGAATCCCTTGCGGTTCATGATGCCCTTCTCTTGCAGCACCGCATTGGGATATAAGAAACCGTCGGTTGTGACAAGG
The DNA here is from genome assembly GCF_038002525.1 of Paenibacillus sp. FSL K6-4396. Lineage (NCBI taxonomy): Bacteria > Bacillati > Bacillota > Bacilli > Caryophanales > Paenibacillaceae > Paenibacillus > Paenibacillus sp. FSL K6-4396. The sequence continues at coordinate 1,874,852 of NZ_JBBOCR010000001.1, forward strand.
TCAACCTTCGGGCTTTTCTTACCTCTGGCGAGCAGTGCCTGTAGTAAGCGGGCCGCTGTACTTTTGCCCACGGCAACACTCCCCCCGATTCCAATGATGTAGGGAGTGGGGAGGGCTTCTTTTTTCATAAAGGAGGCCGTCAGTTGATTCAGCTCTCGTGAAACTCTTGCATATAGGTCAATAAAGTGGGTAAGAGGCAAATATATATCTTCGACTTCTTGAATCGATACCTCTTCATTCAATCCCTTTAACTGTTCTAATTCGGCTTCCGTCAGTGGAAGAGTGGTCTGATGTTCTTTAAGTTCAGCCCATTCCTTGCGGTTAAACTCGATGTAAGGAGAGTATAAATTCATGAGATCCCGCTTTCTGTATGTAATATAATTGTGGACACAACCTTTAGTGTATCAAATTTCAGGAAACTGACAACACCTTTACATTGTGCCTTTCATAATGCCTCTCGTCAAAATGGAGCGAAAAACAACTTACTAGGAAAGTTTAACCCAATTTATGTTAAAGTCAACGTATACCATGCGGAAGGGTGACAGCACATGATCGTATATGAGAGAGAGCATGATTTTGTTTTGACTGCACAGCATGAGCATGGATTAGTAGCCGGAGAGATGGCTTCCCACTGGAAGAATGAATTACTAGCCGATGCTGCGCATCGGGATGAATTGATTCTAGCGGCCAAGGAACATGACCGTGGCTGGATTGAACTGGATTCGTCTCCGTTCTGGAATGATTACAGTCAATCACCGTATTCGTTTCGTGACTTTCCATTGCGTCCGCGTTTTGTATTCTACCATAAAGGGATTGAAGAAGTTCGTCAGAAAAACCTCTACGCCGGATTATTGTGTAGCTTGATGTACACGGAGCTATTTCAGAAAAATCTGGGGGCCAATGCTCAGGATGATGATGACATCCGAGATTATCTGCAGCAAGAACACGAACGTCAGTTGAGTTTGGAGAATCAGCTGGGTGGCGATGCTGAAGCGCTGAAACGAAGGCTGCAAAGCGATGTGGAGATCATGCTTTTTTGTGATCAACTCAGTCTGTTTCTCTGTATGGAGGAACCTGGAACACCTGCTGCGCGTTATGATTTTTTTGCAGAAGGGCTCAGTTGTACGTTTGATGCCTGTTCCAGACAACCGATTCAGGCAGAGTGGTTATCCAATGAAAAAGTAGGCCTGTCTTTTTTCCCGTTTGATGAGGACTTTACGATTGTTTTGCCTTATAAATCGGTGCCAAAGGCAAGTATCCGCAAATTTGGTATGCAACAGGCTTATCGCCGGGCTGAATGGAAGGAACGCCGGGTGTTGATTACGGAATTGAACTGAGAACTGTAAACTCCAGGCTTGAGGAAAGAGCAGCATAGAATATCACAAAACAGGCGGGCTTCTGATGTACAGGTGTACAGGGCGTCCGCCTTTCGTATGCATATATATCATCATCGACTATACTGTGAGACCGGTGAAAATACGAATGAATCAGAGTGGGAATAAAGAAGGAAAACACAGGTTATTCCCAGAAATGTTAGTGTACAGCAGAGAAGTGCATGTTAGCAGGAGGACGAATATGGATACTAGAATAGAGATATTAACGATGTGTATGGTATGGGACAAAATGAATGATCAGGTGTTGTTAATGAATCGGCCGGATCGCAAAGGATTTCCGGGATACATCGCTCCTGGGGGGAAGGTAGATTTTCCGGAGAGTATCGTGGATGGTGCCGTGCGGGAGGTTCTGGAGGAGACGGGGCTAGCAGTTAATGAGATTACGTATAAAGGGCTTGATGAGTTCTGTGATCCCGAACAAGGATTGCGGTACATGGTATTTAACTATTTGGCGACTTCATTCGAGGGTCAGTTATTGCAAGATCCGCCCGAAGGCGAACTGTTATGGGTGCCTATGAAGCGGGTTTTTGAGCTGCCTATGCAGGACTGGTTCGCTGAACGTGTCCCGCGTTTTTTCCAAAATGGTACTTTTGAGCGGAGTGTAATCTGGGAGAAGTCATCCGGACGTACGCTGCAAGAGACATTTATGGTGTATAGCGATTCTGTTCTTGAACAGCGCGAAGTCCGGTAAGGGGATTGAAGGTTGGATACAGCATGTAAAATTCTCAATTAATGATCGGTCATAATGTATCATCCATATCTATATATTTATATCCAGATATTATGATATAATGAAGTTTACTATTTTTATGGGAGATGAGTAGTCTGTGGGGATCGTATTTCGTGATAAGTTGGAAGATATAGATCTTGAACAGCTAGATGGGAATTTTTTTTATGGTTGGCCAAACCCGCCGTCTACGCCAACTTTTCTAAAGTTGCTGGAAAAGTCCTATGCCATTGAACTGGCTGTTGATGAAGATACAGGAAAGGTGGTCGGATTCATACAAGCCATCTCTGATGGTGTTCTCAGCGCGTATATCCCCTTACTGGAAGTAGTCCCAGAGTATAAGGGTCGGGGAATCGGGACGGCTCTTGTTCAACGCATATTTGAACGTCTTCGTGATCTTTATATGATTGATCTCTTATGTGATCCGGAGCTGCAGACGTTCTATGAGAAACAGGGGATGTCCAAAGCATCAGGAATGGTTATTCGTCATTATCAAAATCAATCGGGTACAGTAGTTGGTTAATAGATTGGGTGATAGGTTTGTTAGACTCAAGCAAGATATATTTGTAGATCTGCCATACATAGGCTTCTGCAAACAGAACGAGAATGAATATTGTACGATGAAAAGGTGGAGATTGGCATGAAATTGTCGTTCCGGATTTTGGACTGGGAAGAAGAGCGACCGTACGAACTTTTATTGATGGCTGATCCTTCAAAAGCAATTGTTGATGAGTACCTGAGTCGGGGTGTTTGTTTTATTGCTGAGTATGAAGGAGAGATGGTTGGAGAGTTCGTATTGTTAAAGACTCGTCCGGAGACTGCCGAGATTGTTAATATTGCCGTACAGGAAGAACTGCAGGGACAAGGTGTAGGCAAACACATGATTAAGGAAGCGATGGAAGCTGCACGTAGATTGGGCTGCCGGATTCTCGAGATTGGAACAGGCAACTCCAGCTTTCATCAATTGAAGTTATACCAACGTTGCGGTTTCCGCATTATCGGGGTTGATCGTGATTTCTTTGTGAGACATTATGAGGAAGAGATTATAGAGGATGGTATCCGCTGTGTGGATATGATCCGTATGGCCATAGATCTGGATGCTGTTATCGAGGATGAAGACGAAAGGAAGGGTACTTAAGTGAATCGGCATACACATATTGGCGTATATGGTTTGGTCACTTGGGAGCACAAATTCCTGTTGATTCATAAGGCACGTGGGGCATATCAGGGGCAATGGGATTTACCAGGCGGAAGGCTGGAATTTGGTGAACAGCCAGAGGCCGCACTTCAACGTGAGATTGAAGAAGAGACGGGCCTGACCCATCTGTAATTGATGATTCGTTCTGCGGAGTCTACGGTACTGGAATGGGTGTATCAAGGTGAGCCGGAAGAGCTGCACCATATCGGGATGTTGTATGATGTTGTTTTGACCGCAGCCAGTCAGCCGGATCATATCAAAAAAGAACCCGATGGCGAAGACTCGCTGGGCGCGGACTGGTTTACAATGGAGCAGGTTAGAGATCTTTCCCTAACGCCGTTTGCAGAGTATATGATTAGTCAAAGTACAACTTGATGCGCATTATCAACTGTAGTGTTAACTCAAACTTGTTGAATTCAAAGAAGCTGCTCGGATAATTTATGTCTGGGCGAGCTTTTTTCAGTTGGTCTCCTCAAGAAAACCCCAATTATTTGTTGAATGTGATGTCAATTGGTTAATGTTTAACTGGACGGTTTGTTTTTGAACATAATGGACCACAATTTAATTAAGGAGGTAAATGGGAGATCGTATGCCTATTTTGTTGTAATTAAGCGTTCGTTGTTCTATCCAAATTGCTCGATTTATTCGATTCATCTAATTTATGCATCAATTGAACTAAAAATAGGAAATGCTCCTGAGCGTAAAAGTTTATAGAATAGATATTAGAACATGGACTTCACTTGAAGAAGAGGAGAAAGTGTAACCTTCGAACGGATCAGGACAGTATTCGACATCTGTGCGACGGTATATACAATCATTGTTTTACTTTGATTTTGAAAACGCAGACAAACCTTGACGGGAGCGTCGGACTAACGTTACTACCACCAACAGCACGATTATTGGACTTCATGAAAAATTTAGCTTAAAATGTTGAACGAACGCAAATTACGGCTTAGTCAATGATTTCCGTCAAAAACTTATGACTAAATCAAGACGGAGGGAACGTCGATGACGATCGTGGAAGGCAACAAGAAGCCCTGGGAAAGTTACTATGGCCCCAATATGGGATACGTACAGGAACAATATGAATTATTTGCTCAAGATCCTGGTTCGGTTACACCGGCCTATCGGGAACTATTTGAACAATGGGGTGCACCGCCGATGTCTGGCAGGGATGCACGCACAACCTCGAATTCCGGCAACGCCCAATCGGCTTCCGGAAGCGTAGACATTCAATTATTACAGAAAGCGGTTACAGCAGGTAAGCTGGTATGGAATATCCGTACGTATGGTCATCTTGCTGCAGACATAGATCCGCTTGGAATCAGTGAAGATACAGATACATCTTTGCTGGAACCTCAGCATTTTGAATTAAACGAAGAAGATCTGAAAGCTTTGCCTGCTTCCCTGATCTGGGAAGGTGCAGATGGGCAGACAGCAACCGGATGGGATGCAATCCAACGCTTGCGTCAGATTTACACTGGACCCATGGCTTATGAATTCAGTCATGTACACGAAGTTCAAGAACGTGAGTGGTTGAATCGCCGTGCGGAGTCCCGGACTTCACCAGCTCCGCTTATGCCGAAAGAACGTAAGGCTTTGCTGGAACGTTTGGTTGAAGTTGAACAATTTGAAGATTATCTTCACAAAACATTTGTTGGACAGAAACGTTTCTCCATCGAAGGTAATGATGTGCTTGTACCGATGTTGGACGAAGCGGTCCGCATCATGGCAGAAGCGGGATCAAGCCACATTCTGATGGGTATGGCCCACCGTGGACGGTTAAACGTACTTGCCCATGTATTGGGCAAACCGTACAGCAAAATTTTCTCTGAATTCCATCATGCTCCGAACAAAGACCTGGTTCCATCGGAAGGTTCGACGGGAATCAACTACGGTTGGACGGGGGATGTCAAATATCATATGGGTGCCAACCGTTTTGTAAAAGACGGGGAAACTGTGCAGGCCCGCCTTACTCTGGCGAATAACCCGAGCCATCTGGAATACGTCAATCCGGTTGTACAGGGTTTTGCACGTGCGGCTCAGGATGACCGTCGTGACCCTGGATATCCGAAGCAGGATGTAACGAAGGCAGCTACCATTTTGATGCACGGTGATGCTGCATTCCCTGGAGAAGGGATCGTTGCGGAGACGCTTAACTTCAAAGCTCTGCCAGGATATCAGAATGGCGGAACCATCCATATTATCGTCAACAATCGTCTGGGTTTCACTACAGATAGCGGTGATTCCCGTTCAACATACTACGCAAGTGACCTTGCTAAAGGGTACGAAATTCCGATTGTACACGTGAATGCGGACAATCCGGAAGCTTGTATTGCAGCCATTCGTATGGCAGCAGAGTATCGCAATCGTTTCAAAAAGGATTTCCTGATCGACTTGATCGGTTACCGTCGTTACGGCCATAATGAAACCGATGATCCCGAAACAACTCAACCTATCGTTTATGACAAGGTGAAAAACCATCCAACGGTAAGCCACTTGTATCAGGATCAGTTGAAGCAGGAATCGGTTATCGATGATGCGTCCATCACGAGCATTCGCGATGGAGTAACGAACAAATTAAAAGAAGCTTATGACCAGATGAAGAAAAATGAAGTACATGAATATTATCAACGGAAAATCAGTGAGCCGGAAACTGTTACGATTACTCCGACAGCGGTACCACTGGAGAATCTGCGCAGCATTAATGCCGATCTGCTGAAATGGCCTGAGAACTTCAACGTGTATCCGAAGTTACAGCGGATTTTGCAACGCCGGAGCACTTCCTTGAATGAAGGGGAGAAAGTGGATTGGAGCCTTGCGGAGACACTTGCATTCGCAACCATTCTCGCTGATGGCAAACCGATTCGGATTAGTGGACAGGATGCCGAGCGTGCTACATTCGCTCATCGGAATCTGGTGTTGCATGATTCGGAGAATGGAGCAAAGTTCTGCCCTTTACATCACTTGCCACAGGCAAGAGCATCCTTTGCAATCTATAACAGTCCGTTGTCTGAAGAATCCGTTGTTGGATTCGAATACGGATATAACGTATATTCACCCGATACACTGGTTATCTGGGAAGCTCAATTCGGTGACTTTGCCAACTGCGCACAGGTTATATTCGACCAGTTTGTATCATCCGGCCGCGCCAAGTGGTCTCAGAAGTCCAGTTTGGTGATGTTGTTGCCACATGCGAATGAGGGTCAAGGACCTGAGCATACAAGTGCTCGTCTGGAACGCTTCCTTCAGTTGTGTGCAGAAGACAACATGACGGTTGCTAACTTGTCAAGTGCATCTCAGTACTTCCACTTGTTGCGTCGTCAAGCTTCGTTGACTGAAACAGAAGATGCCCGTCCACTTGTGATGATGTCACCGAAAAGTCTCATTCGGAATCCGCGTGTTGCATCACCGGCAGTGGAATTCAGTGAAGGCAAGTTTGAGCTTGTGCTGGAGCAAGCTGGACTTGGGACACAGCCGGATCGCGTAGAGCGCATTATTTTGTGCAGTGGCAAGATTGCCATCGACTTGGAAGATGCTTTTGAAAAAGATAAAGCAGATTGGTCATGGCTTCACATCATTCGAGTGGAACAACTATATCCGTTCCCGGCAGAAGAGATCAAACGTATACTTGCACGTTTCAGCAATGTAAAAGAACTGGTATGGGTGCAGGAAGAAAACAAAAACATGGGTGCCTGGACATACATGGAGCCTCGTCTTCGTGAAGTTGCCCCGGAAGGCACAACCGTTAGATACGAAGGTCGCCCGGAACACGCAAGTCCTTCCAGCGGTTATCAGCTTGTGCATAGTATGGAACAGCAACAGATTATTACATCTGCGTTGAAACAAACGACGAAGAATAATATTCCACTGGGGAGGTAACAGCTGTGAGTGAAATTAAAGTACCTGCAATGGGTGAGTCAATAACTGAGGGAACTGTATCCAGATGGATGGTTAAAGAAGGGGATACCGTTAATCAGGGTGATGTGCTTCTTGAACTGGAAACGGATAAAGTAAATATTGAGATCAGCGCAGAAGAAAGTGGCGTGCTGGAGAAGATCATTCGTCAGGAAGGAGAGACGGTAGAGATCGGTGAAACGATCGGTACACTCTCAGCTGGTTCTGGAGGAGGAAGCGGTGCACCCGCTTCCGAACCAGTAGCTGAAGAGAAAAAGGCCGTTACTCCTGCACCTGAAGCTCCAACACCACCAGCACCTGTTGCGGCAGCACCGGAGTCATCCGATAGTGCCAAGACGGCTTCGCCGTCTGCCCGTAAGCTTGCACGTGAACGTGGTATCGAGTTAGATCAGGTTCAGAGCAAAGATCCAATTGGGCGGGTATACCAGGATGATGTGAAGAGCCATAACAATCAGGCGCCTGCTCCTGCTGCTCCACCTGCGAGTAAAGCTCCTGCAGCACCAAGTGCTCCGGCAGCTGGAAGTTCTACCTATACCAAACCAGTGGAGCGTCAGCGGATGTCTCGCCGCCGTGCCACCATTGCCAAACGTCTGGTAGAGGCTCAGCAGACAGCAGCCATGTTGACTACGTTTAATGAAGTTGATATGACTGCGATCATGGATGTACGTAAACGCCGTAAGGACAAGTTCAAAGAGAAACATGAGATTAACCTGGGCTTCATGTCCTTCTTCACCAAAGCGGTTGTGGGGGCTCTGAAAAAATTCCCTACAATTAACGCAGAGATTGATGGCGAAGATGTTGTGCTCAAAAAGTATTATGATATCGGCATCGCCGTATCTGCGAAGGAAGGACTGGTTGTACCGGTTGTACGTGATGCTGATCGTTTGGGCTTTGCCGAGATCGAGAAGAGCATTGCGGACCTGGCATCCAAAGCTCGTTCCAACACACTGGCGTTATCTGATCTGCAAGGTGGAACGTTCACCATCACCAATGGTGGAACATTTGGTTCCTTGTTGTCAACGCCAATTCTGAATACACCTCAAGTGGGTATTCTGGGGATGCATAAGATCCAGCTTCGTCCAGTGGCGATTGATGCAGAGCGGATGGAGAACCGTCCAATGATGTACATCGCGCTGTCCTACGATCACCGGATTATCGACGGAAGTGAAGCTGTTCGTTTCCTCGTGACCGTGAAGGAACTGCTGGAAGACCCGGAATCTCTGTTAATTGAAGGTTAATCCATAAAGCTTGGTTATAGCTATTATTCATATCGCTTAACAAGAAAACCCCTGAACTGGAGCGCAGCGTGAGCTGCACATCCGATCCAGGGGTTTCTTTTGCTGTTGCTCATGGTATGTTGCCTTCGACTCTATTAGATAGAGTCAGCCGTCTCAGTAGGGTTCATCGGGCTAGGGTGTGTATTCGAGCCAGGGGTATTCCGCTCTAGCCAGTTCACAACATGCTGAGCCACTTCTGTTCGGTTGATCTCATGCAGCATTTCATGGCGTCCATCCGGATACAGGCGATACTCAATATTCTCCAGCTGAAGCTTCTTATACTGCGAGACCAGATTAAGAACGCCTTTGCCATGAAGTCCGACAGGGTCCTTCTCACCTGAGAACAGGTATACGGGTTTGTGTTTGGGTATGCGCTCCATATTGTGTGGAAGATGGACTTCAAGCAGCAATTTGAAGAAGTCGCGGAAAAAGCCTGCTGTACAGACTGCTCCGCACAGGGGATCATCAATGAATCGCTGAACCTCTTGGGAGTCGCGCGACAACCAATCAAACGGTGTCGCGGCAGGACGGAAAGAGCGGTTAAATCCACCAAACACAATCGCGTTGAGCAGCATGCTGGGATGAGTAGCCCCCTGAATACCACATTGCAAAAAGGCGAGCTTCTCTCCAAACCGGAGCAGACCGCGTCTGCCGTTTGTACCGGATAAAATAAAGGCGTGGTACTGCTCATGACCAGCGTACATGAGATGTTGTACCAAGAATGAGCCCATGCTATGTCCCATTAGAAACAGGGGCACCCCAGGATTCTCCTTGGCGGCTACTTCGCCGAGATTGATCATATCACTCGCCATCCAGCGGAAGGCATCGATACCAGCATTACCAAGCAATTTGGCATTCTCCACGGTTTTGCCATGACCCCGATGGTCATTGGCATAAACCGCATAGCCATTTTGGGTAAGAATGTCGGCAAATTCGGCGTATCGGGCTGCCGTCTCGCCCATGCCATGTGCAATTTGCACTACACCTTTAACGTTGCATTCCGGATCGGGAAGCCAGCGGTACACATGAATACGGGTACCTTCACTAGCGACCAAGGCAAAGGTAGATTCCTGCATCTCGTGTAATTCCTCCTTCACAGGTTACATATAAGCTTGATTTATGGCAGATAAGAGCGAAGCACAGTGGTATTTCCATCTAATGTGTAAGAACCCAGGTTGGCTGGCAAGAGATAACATTGTCCAGCTTTCAATTCAATGCTGTCTGATTCAGCATGTGCCCACTCCAGAGTTCCTTCTCCTTCACAGACAACGAGAATCGTGAAGCTGTCAGGATTGGTGGAGAGTTCCCAACGTTTATTCACAACCCCTTTTTCAACTACAAAATAAGGGCATTCCGCAAGCTTGAGCCATTCACCAGGAGTAGCGTTATTTGTTTTCATCGTTGAGGCACCTGCGCCCTCATAGGCGGTGACATTTAATGAGTCTTCAACATGCAACTCACGTGGTTTGCCATCCAGCCCTGGACGATTATAATCGTATATCCGGTACGTCGTATCCGAGTTTTGCTGAATCTCAGCGACAACGACACCTGCACAGAGCGCATGCACTGTTCCAGCAGGGATAAAGAACGTATCACCAGCTTCTACAGGCACCTGACGAAGGGTATCCATCACCGTGCCGTTTTCCAATGCTTCTTTTAATGTTGCCCGATCAACGCCTTCATTCAACCCGTAGATGATGTGTGCGCCCGGTTTTGCGTCGAGTACATACCACATTTCTGTTTTGCCAAGCTCGCCAGGAGGCAGTGCCTCATACTCGTCTGTTGGATGAACCTGAACAGACAGGTCATCGTTGCAGTCAAGCAGCTTAATCAGAAGGGGGAAACGGCCGCCTTTTTCGGAAACGCCTTTGGTTCCAAGCCATTTGGTGCCCAGTTGTTCACGAACTTCATCCAGACCCTTGCCAGCAAGTGCTCCATTTAATACCTTGGTTGTACCGTTTGGATGATCCGCAATCATCCATCCTTCTCCGATATGTCCTTCAGGGGGCGTAAGGCCGAATTGCTCCAGCGCACGACCGCCCCACACACGTTCTTTGAATTCAGGTTGGAATTGTAATGGGTATGGCGTAGACATCAGTAATCTCTCCTCTAGTATATGAAGTGGTGGATCGCTTTAATCAGTCATGGGCATGTAGTCGCCATGAGCAAACAAGTGAATACGTTTGCATATGTAGATGTAGAACACAGATCGCAGTAAGAAAAAGCCGTTAATAGCTCGCCTTGCGATTGTGTCTAGTTTATTGTATTTGGTGAACAAAGGAAATTATTTTTTCTCGATTCCGATCAGAAAAGGAGAAGTTTCTCGCTGCAATTGGCGATACATCACAACCTGTGCCTGTTCCACCGGCAGGGCAGAGGACCATTCCAATACGGCTGATGCTTCCTGTGCGCCTCCGTCATGACCGGGGTAAAGCACAACCGTAATGATTCCGCGAGGACGTAATAAAGTGAGTGCAGCCTCGAGTGCAGCGATCGTGCTGTCAGTCTCGGTGATGATGGAGGAATCTGCACTTTCTGAAGGCAGGTACCCCAGATTGAACATGACTGCACCAACCGCACCAGGCCATGACTCAGGCACCGCTTCTGTCATTCGATCATGGCTTAGTTGAAGCATGGAAATGGAGCCAAGCTTGGCTTCGTCGGTTTGTTTTCGAATCCGGGCCTGTGCCAGTGTGAGGGCTTCACTTTGAATATCGAATCCAATGACTTGACCACGCCTGCCAACTTGTTGTGCCAAAAATAGTGTGTCTGCTCCTGTACCCACCGTTGCATCTATGGCCAGATCACCTGGCTGCAGACGGGAAGCGATCCACTGATGAGCACAGCTGAGAACTGAAAGAAAGCCCATCTATGCTCGCCTCCAATACTTACCTTGCCATGAATCCCGCTCAACCAGCTCGCGATCAATGGAGTTCAACACTTCCCATTTGTTCATGGACCACATTGGTCCAATCAGCAGATCACGCGGTGCGTCGCCTGTAAGACGGTGTACGATCATTTCCGGTGGAAGCATCTCCAGTGTATCTACGATCAGTTTGATGTACTCATCCTGTTCCAGAAAACGTAAAAGTCCGGCTTCGTATTGCTTCACCATCGGTGTTTTGCGCATGAGATGTAACAGGTGAATCTTGATTCCCTGTACATCCATATTGGCAACTGCCCGTCCAGTGTCCAGCATCATCTCATGTGTCTCTTGAGGCAGACCATATATGATATGTGTACACACTCGTATATTCCGTTTGCGCAGTTTCTCAACCGCTTCTTCGTAACACTTCGTGTCGTGCGCCCGATTAATCAATGTTGATGTGGAATCATGGATCGTTTGAAGTCCCATCTCAACCCACAGATAGGTGCGTTTGTTCAGTTCAGCCAAATAATCAACAACGTCATCTGGCAAACAATCCGGGCGAGTGGCGATGGACAAACCAACAACACCGGGTTGCTCAAGAATTTCTTCAAAATATTCGCGCAGCTCCTCAACTGGAGCATACGTGTTCGTATAGGCTTGGAAGTAGCCAATATAATGGGCTGTAGGCCATTTGAGGTGCTGTTTATCTCGAATTGTATTAAACTGGGTGACCAGATCTTCACGTCTGCTGCCAGCAAAATCGCCTGATCCACGCGCACTGCAGAAGGTGCAACCACCTTTGGCGATGGAACCGTCGCGGTTGGGACAGGTGAATCCAGCATCCAGCATCACTTTGAAAACCTTATTGTTAAATTGATCACGCATCTCATAATTCCAGGTATGGAATCGTTTATCTCCCCACAACATAGGGGACTGTAATGCAGGTGCATTCATCTTCAGGGTACTCCTTTGGCTGTCGAATTACAGTAATCATACGTGAACAAAAGAAGAAGCGCTATGCGATTTCCGTCATAGACGATGGATAGCGATTATAGGGGTCTTCATGAACTTTAGCATTTTGCATTATTCGATTTGAATCGCTCACGGGTACAAGATATGGACAGGAAAAATCATCCTGATCCATATCTTGCTGATTGGAAGACGCTTATGGTATTTATGCAAAATGCTTACTTTATCATTGTATCAAAAAACTAAAAAAAAAGGGAATCGAAACGCAAAAATAGGCCGTAAAATCAAGGTTTTCTCCTTGCTATAGTTTACACATTGTGTTATATTTAAATCAGCGTCAGACACCATCTAGTGGGTATTATTCATCATAGCATTTGAATCAAGATTGACGTCATGGACCATACTATACCGTGAGGTGATATGAATGAATTCCCAAGTTAAAAACAATGAATTGAATCGTGTGTCTGTTGAATTGACGGCAGAAGAAGCACTGGCTTTAACAGGTGTTCGTTTTAATGGAAATCCGAAAGTGAAAGCGGCTGCAAGACAAAAAGTTCGCGATGCTTTCGAAAAGACATTTGATTTTTCACACCAAGATAAGGTAGACTATGAACTACTAAAGTAGTTGGACCCCAATTCCAAATAAATCGAAGAGGGAATCTTTGAGATTTGCCCAAAGTGGCAGATCCGAAGATTCCCTTTTCATTGCTCTTTACAATTTGCCAGTTCTTCGGCAAAATAAGTCTGAGACAAGTATGGGACAAACGGAGGAATAAAATGCGTTTACGTGGCAGAAAAGGGATAAGAGAAAATCTGGAGCAACAAGTTGATCTTGTTGTACTGGACCCCAAGCAACATAAAGGAAAATGGTCTGAACTGTTTGGCAATGACCATCCGATCTTCGTGGAATTTGGTATGGGTAAAGGTCAATTTATCAGCCAAATGAGTTATAAATATCCGGAATTTAATTTCATCGGTATTGATATGTATGATGAACTGGTGCGTCGTGCCAGTGAGAAAGCTCGTAATGCGTGGAGTCAGGCTGATGTGGAGACACCCCCTAACCTGAAGCTTGCGCTGGCAAATATTGAACAGATCGAGGAAGTTTTTGAGCCGGAAGAACTGGAACGTATCTATTTGAACTTCAGCGATCCGTGGCCAAAAGCAAAGCATGCACGTCGTCGGTTGACGCACCCGCGCTTCCTGAAGAAATACACGGAATTGCTTAATCCCAAAGGTCAGATTCATTTCAAAACCGATTCGGAGACGCTGTTTGATTTCTCACTCAATGCCATTGCCGATTTCGGCCTGCAAATGACCAATATTTCTTTGAATCTGCATCGCGATGGACTAAACGAAGAACATGTGATGACCGAGTACGAGCAGAAATTCATGGGCAAAGGTATGAACATTCACCGGGTTGAAGTGATTGTTGGTGAAGAGGCCCTGCGTGAGTATCAGCAGACACGCCTGGACAAGTATAAAGTTCGTGAAGCTTCGGATGAGTCCGGCGAAGATCAGGAACAGGAATAAATCGAAATCTAACTTAAACTTATCAAAGAAGAGCGACACATGAGGTGAATGATTCATTCTCATAGGTCGCTCTTTTTTTGCATTAACAACAATGTGCAATGCTCCATAAACTCAAGCCTGGTATGATTTCAAAAGTTCTCTGAATGAAACTCTTTGCGACGATAATCGTTTGGTGTAACACCATTGAACTTTTTGAACATGCGATAGAAGTATGAACTGTTGGTGAATCCAGTTCTCTCGGCAATGTCGGCAACGGAGTTCTCCGTTTCCACCAGCAGATGCTGGGCCTTGGCTATGCGGGTTTCGTTAATCACGTCCGTGAGCCCTTTCAGGGTGAGCTGTTTGTAGAGCCTGCTTACATAGATGGGCGACATGTTAAGCTCATCTGCGATAGAAGTTAGACATAGATTGGGGTCCGCATAGTCCCGCTCAATAATGCCATTGATTTTACGAATCAACTCTTCGTGCTTCAGTGTACGTTTCTCCTCGACTTTGGAACCAAGCTCATCAAACATCCGATAGAAGTGTTCATGTACTTCACTGATGTCTTCAGCGTCTTTGACAGGCAGCATTAGACCATCCGAGACTGAATCAAGCGTGAGTTGATTATTCTTCTTGAGGGTATTTCGTACATGGTTCAGTGTCATCGTCAGATGGGATAAGGCTAGCTGGAAGACGGTAAATGGATATGCGGCTGTTTCGCCGACGATATCTGCATAGACTTGTTTGGCTTCTCGCGTCTTGCCTGTCATTAGATGGTCGACAAGCTGTCTTTCCTTACCTGCTGGGAAGGCGTACTCCTTGGCGTGATAAGCCATGATGTCAGAGGTATAGATCAGACAGCCCGGTCCCATGAACAAACGATGTAGTGAGGCTTCGGCTGATCTGGTGTAGGATGCAATACTGTCTTCCAATGAATCTTCTTCCGTGCCGATCGTACAGGAGATAGAGCATTTCAAATGGGTCATTACAGCAGCCTGCATCATGCGCAGCAGCTCCTCGATCGGATGATGAGCAGGTTGCCCAAGTTCATGGTTTTCCGCTTTTTCATTGAAGATGAGTGTGATCAGATCACCGCCCATGTCCACAGCTTCTGCATTATAGTGGAGATTGGCTGTCTCGGTGCAGATGTTCATCATGGCGTATTTTACAAGCTGGGTCTCATCACGATACGTTTCGCAGAATTCGGTAAAATGGTCAATACGCAGCAATACCAGTCTGGATGCATGCTGAACATCAATGGAGGAACCGTAGAACTTCATCCGTTCTTCCAGCATACCTCCAGTTACTGTTTCGCGGCCCTGTAGGGCCCCTCGTAGAAAATCCTGCCGTAACAAATGAAGACTGCCACGTCGCTCAGCTTCCATCACACGTAAACGAACAAGCACCTTGTCAATAGGGTGATATAGTTTTCGGGAAACAAGGTAAGAGAGCAGTAAGCCTGCGAAGAGAAGTCCAACACAAAACAGAACGGTATGTGTGCGCATACTCCGTATATCTGAGGTAATCAGATCATAAGGTGTTATTCTCACATAACGCCAACCCAGGTCATCGGGAGCGGTATAGGTGATGAGAGATTTTTCTCCGTCGACCTTCTCGGTAAAGTAAGCTGACTGCTCCGTATCCTGCATAATTGGCTTCATAAAAGCTTCGCTGGAAAGATTTTTCATCAATGCACGGTCGCCAAAGTCAGATAAAAGGTCTCCATTCTCATTTACAATAAAGGTTTTGCCTGGTTGATCCACAGCATTCATATTCGGACTGAGCCAATCATCCTTGATATTAACGATGACAGCATAGTTTAGCTTTGCGTTATCATTAATCGTGTCATAACAGAGATAGGTGTAGCTGTTAACCTCTGTTGCTTCGGTAGAGCCGACCTGATATGTACGCGGGATGGGCACAAAAGGTTTATAGTCATGGAAGCGTTGGAGGATGCTTGTAATCCCCTGATCATCGATCTCCGAGATGGACTGCTGCCCATTGCGCACGTTGGAACTGATATAGAATTCATTACTTTTGGAGTTATATACATAGATGGATTCGATAAAGGGAAGGGACATACGGTAGTTGTCTAGCTGCTCCATCGCCGATGTGATCTCATAGATATTTGGTTTGGAATAAAGCAGTAATGAAGAGATGGTGTAGTCCTGATAGATCTGATATGACAATGATTTTGCAGTCTCGGTCATTTTCGCCACTTCACGGCTGGTTTGAGTAAGACTGTTCATATCTGTACGATACACCTGACGAAGAGCAATCCGATTATAGTTGACGTACAAAATAGTAGAAGCCACAAGTAAGGTAGCGACGGTACTGATAATAATGCCGATCAGAATTCGTGTGAAGACCTTCTGACTGTCCTCTGAACGTTTACGCATTCATCTTCCCCCTCGAACCTCCTGTTTTGGGTGAACAACATAGAATTTCATATACATAAGTGGGGCTTCATACATGGATGAGCAGAAGAGCAAGAGTAACTTGAATTATATATTATGTATGCGTTTACATCAATGCTGGACAGGCCATTTTGCCTGTTTTCTCTACATAAAGTTCAACTTTCGCTGGATTGTTCACTAGGTGTAGCCTATGCACGATATCAACATTTGTGAACGGATGTGTGTGGATGTCTGTTCATTTCATGGTTCGTTCATTTTGTTCATAGTTCATTTCGCAGAATCGTTCATTTTCTGAAGGGAAGCTTCAGTATCCGTGAGTGAAGAGAGCATCTACAATAAAAAGAGAGCTCCACCACGCAGCACCGCAAGAAATTCGGGAGGGATCGAGCCATGCTCAAAGAATTGAACAAAAACAAAATCATGTTTCTGATGCTGTTGCCCACGCTGATCTTTTTTCTGATTAACTCGTATTTTCCGATGGTCGGCATCTATTATGCGTTCACCCGGTATGATTTTGAAGGCGGATTATTTGGTAGTCCATTTGTCGGTCTGGAGAACTTTAAGTTCCTGTGGCAATCCGGAATGCTGCTGAAGCTCACAACCAACACTGTGGGTTACAATCTCGCCTTCATTATATTAGGAAACGGTCTGGCGATCTTCTGTGCGATCATGCTTAGCGAAATCCGGGGCAGGTTATTCAAAAAAATCACGCAATCCGTCATGTTCTTGCCGTATTTCATCTCATTTGTACTATTAAGTGTAATCGCTTACAACATGTTTAACTACGAGTCGGGTTTTGTGAACACGGTGCTCAAACGTTTTGAGGCCGGTCCGGTCGATATTTATAACACACCCTGGATCTGGGTGTTCCTGATCATCATCTTTTATCTGTGGAAAAATCTTGGATACAGCATGGTCATCTATCTGGCCGCCATAACGGGGATCAGTGACGAGTACTATGAGGCTGCCCGAATCGACGGAGCCAATATATTTCAGCGGATCTGGTACATTACGGTACCAATGTTGAAGCCAACCTTTGTCATCCTATTGTTGTTCTCGCTCGGCAGCATCATGAAGGGACAGTTTGACCTGTTCTATCAACTGATTGGCAACAACGGGGTGCTATACAACGCTACAGATATTATTGATACGTATGTTTATCGTTCTCTGAAAGTAACGTTTGATATCGGGATGGCAACGGCTGCTGGTCTCTATCAATCGTTGTTTGGATTCATTTTGATCATGACCGTCAACTATATTATCCGCAAAGTAAATGAGGACTACGCCTTGTTCTAGAACGCCCGCAGGGCAGGAGGGAGAACGATCATGAACACGCCAATGAATACTCACACGCGTACGAATACGCGTCTCAGAGATTCGGAATTCACTTTCATGTTTCAACTGATTTCCTACAGCTTCATCATCATTTTATCCATCATGTGCTTGCTACCGTTTCTGCTGATCCTATCCGGTTCATTCAGCAGCAACGAGTCCATTGTGAGGGATGGTTATCACCTCTTTCCAACGGACTTTTCCCTGGAAGGTTACAAAATGGTGTTCAAATTCCCGACTCAGGTACTCAAAGCTTATGGGGTAACGGTCTTTACAACGGTGGTGGGGACTACGCTAGGGCTGTTCCTCATCACGATGGCCGGATTTGTGCTCCAGCGTAAGGACTTTAAATATCGGAATACGTTCTCGTTTTTTATCTACTTCACAACCCTGTTCGGTGGGGGACTTGTGCCTTGGTACATTATGCTGGCGAACTACTTCAATCTCACAGATACGTACACCGTACTTATTTTCCCGGGGTTGATGACGCCATTCCTCATTATCCTGATGAAAAACTTCATTCGCTCGGCAGTGCCGGATGAATTGATTGAGTCCGCCAAAATTGATGGAGCGAATGACTTCCGCATCTATTTCAGCATTGTGTTGAAACTGGCGATGCCTGGTATCGCCACCGTAGGTCTGTTCCTGGCACTGGGTTACTGGAATGACTGGTTTACCTCATCCCTCTTCATTAACAACCCGGATATGTACCAACTGCAATTTTATCTCTACAACACGATGAACACGATTACATTCATTGACCAGATGGCGATTGGCACAGGAATCACACTCAGTCAGGATGTGCCTACGGAATCAACCAAGATGGCAATGGCTATCGTTGTAACGGGACCGATTTTGTTCCTGTATCCGTTTGTACAACGTTATTTTGTCAAAGGACTCACCATTGGTGCAGTGAAAGGTTAGAACGCGAACACGCTGTGGGTGTCAGGCCATTGACATCATTTCCGGTCTGAAACATGGCGAGTCTGCGCTAACATATAAAGGTTCACCATAAAAAGGGAGGATGCGTATGCGTAACAAAACAATTCGGCACCTGTCTCTGGTACTTGCCCTGATGTTGTTCGCCGGGGTACTTGCCGCATGTAATAACGGTTCGGGGGGATCGACGCAAGGAAGCGAGCAGGGAGGAACATCCGGGAACAAAGGCGAGAAAGTCACGCTTCAATTTTACATGCTTGGGGATGCTCCGAAAGATCTGCCTGTTATTGAATCTGAGATCAATAAGCTGGCGGAGGCTGATCTGAACGTCAATGTGAAATTCAACTACACCTCATGGACCGACTGGGATCAAAAATATAAACTGCTGCTGTCTTCGGGACAGCCGATCGATCTGATCTTCACAGCGGATTGGACATTCTACCAGTCCTATGCCAAGAAGGGCGCGTTCCTGCCACTGGATGAAATGTTGCCTACAGCAGCGCCAGCACTGAAAGCTCATGTCCCTGATGACATGTGGAATGCTGTCAAAATCAATGACAAAATCTATACTGTTCCATCCACTTGGATTGAGTATGTAACCGAGGGGATTGCGTACCGTGAGGACTTGCGCGAGAAGTACAATCTTCCAAAACCGGAATCATTGGAGACGCTCGAAGCGTATCTGGAGGGCATCAAAGCCAACGAACCCAATATGATTCCTATTGCGGATAGCAATGCCAACCATACCCATGGTATTCGTCAATTGACATCCAAGCTGGTTAATACAGCAGGTCAACTTCCATATGGACTGGATATTATGTATGACACACCATCAACCGTGACGCCCTACTGGGGATCCGCGCAACACCTGGAAGACCTGAAAACATACAAACGTTGGATGGATAAAGGATTTTTCCCGAAAAACGTACTGAATGTAAAAGATACATCCAACTCGTTGTTGCAAAATGGAAAAGCGGCTGTTGTTCTGTCTGGGGAAAACCCTAACAAATTTAATGCAGATGTAATCAAGGTGCAGTCTACGCATCCAGATTGGAAATTGGCTTATTTCCCTTACCCGAATGCAAAAGGGTTTGCACAACCGGTTCACCCGATCCACAATGGTTTTGCGATTCCGCGTAGCAGTAAAAACCCGGAAAAAGCATTGGCATTTTATGAGAAACTGGTGACAGATAAACGATATAACTGGTTGACTGAATACGGCGTTGAAGGCAAAAACTTCGAGGTAGATAATGGATACTACAAAATGGTCGGAGATGCACAAACAAACGGCTTCCCGCGTGAGGGCATGAATGGGTGGGCTTGGCGTAATCCGGAATTCATGCTCTATGATAAAACCTTTGATGACGTGCTGACCATGTTTGAAGATCTCGACAAAATCAAAAAGCCGGATATCTTTACAGGATTTGCTGAAGACTGGACTCCGTACCAAGCCGAGAAGGCTGCATTGGAACAAGTGGAAAAACAATATTTGTATCCGCTTAATGTAGGTTTGGTGGCAGACGTAGAGGCTGGATTGAACACATTTATGGAGAAGGCGAAGCAAGCAGGATTGGAAAAAATTCAGGCGGAATACACCAAGCAGTGGCAGGAGTACTTGAAGTCAACAGGCATTCAATAATTTGTACTTTCCTTCATAAAGAAAAGGTGCCTTCAAATCCGAAGGCACCTTTTCAATGTGGTTGCAGGCTTGTTTGAAGCCGTTGGTTAGAGGCATGATTGGATAAAGATTACGGGAAGCAGCACTTTATTTGGATAAATTCATAAACGGGCCTCTTCTGCGGATGAAGGACGAACGTCCTCCAGCAGATCGATAATACTTTGAGCGCTCTGCATCGGATGAACCTTGGCGATTTCGGCCAGATGACGTTTGCGTTTACGTACAACATCCGGGTAGTGATGCAACAGCTTGTTCATCCATTTGACCACTACGTCATGCGAAGTTATGGGTTCTCCCAATCCTCTTGCCGTAAAATAATGGACGTTTTCTTCTTCCTGACCAGGTATAGGGTTGTGGAACAACATTGGAATTCCTTTGGCCAAGCCTTCACTGCATGTCATTCCCCCAGGTTTGGTGATCAGCAGGTCGGATACTTCCATCAATTTGTCCACTTCGTTGGTGTACCCCATAATATGAATGTTTTCTTTGCGATACATGGGGTTCTGTTCCATGCTGATCCGTGTTTTATCATTGCGACCCAGACAAAAAATGATCTGAATATCTTCATGCCAGCGTGTCAGCAGCGGGTGGACCAGCTTGTCACTGAGCATTCCCCAGCCGCCACCCATCACCAGTACAGTAGGCATGTTCTTGAGGTTAAATCTGTTTCGAATCTCTTCTCGCCCGGGATGCTCCCAGAAATTTGGATGTACCGGAATGCCCGTGACTCGAATGTTGTCTGTAGGTACGCCGCGTAGCATTAGTTTGGACTTAACCTCATCTGAAGAAACCAGATAAAGGTCTACTTCACGGTTAATCCACGTCCCATGTGCATCATAGTCGGTGATGACTGTGCATAGGGGAACCTGTACACCCAGACGCTTCAGTCTGGATATGACAGCACTTGGAATCGGATGTGTACAGACGATTGCATCGGGACGTAACTGGCGCACAACGCTGCGTGTATGTGTATAGAACAGTTTATGCAGCGCCAGTGTTGTCAGCCTGTTTAATGATTTTTTATATTGGTGTCTGTATACGTATCCGACAAGTTTGGGTTGGTTGGTAACCGTTTTTTTGTATGCTGTTATAATCAGAGGTGCAACCTTGGGATTTAAGAAACTTCCCAGTTCAAGCACTTTTGTCTGCACGTCTGGCGAAAGCTTTCGCAAATTGCTGGACAGTGCATAGGCGGCTTGAGTATGACCCGTACCAAAGCCTTCAGATAATAGTAATACTCTTTTTTTCTCCACGCTTGCTTCACCTGTTCCTGCTAGGTTTTTCTGAGTCTAACATATCGGCTTTAAGACCAGAATGCAACTGTTGCAAGTGCGACTAAAGTACCTATTGTGGCACCTGCCAGAACATCGGAAGGATAGTGTAATCCCAGATAAATTCGAGAGAATCCGACAATAAGGGCCACAGGCAACAATATTAGCAATAAGATCGGATCAGTGGTCATAAAGGGAACTGTGACCGAAAAAATGGCAGTTGTGTGCCCTGAAGGAAACGAGTGATCCGTCAGGGGATTACGGAACGTAATTGTATCCGGCAAGGCCAGATAAGGTCGAATGCGGGGATACAATTTTTTCGCGATGGCTACAGGAATGTGGCTGACCGCAAGAGCGATACAAGCCTGGAGTCCTGTTGTGCTCCATGGGGCTGGAGCAAGCAGCCAGATTAACAAGGATATTGCAATAGAAGATGTTGCTCCACCCAGATGGGTGAAATAATACAGCCAAAAATTCATAAAACGATTATGAAGTCGGCCGTTGATCCACATAAAAACATTTCGATCATAATCTTGAAACTTTAAGAATAAACGGCTCATATTGGCCTCCTGCCAGTCAGGCCGCCCGTAATGGCGGCATTATTTCCGGTGATTTTCTGCATCCGGTTTCGTCCTGATTAGTATATAACCGTTTTTCGTGAACTTGAGGTTATTTCAGGTATATGTTTATCATATTTTTAAATGTTGTCCTTTTCAAGAAGAACCCATGTAAAGAAAGTGAAATTCATGTTAAAGAGTGGATATATACCCATCTTAACTTTTTGACTTGGGTCAACCAAAAAAGATACAATGATTCAACATGGCTGAAATGAGGTAAAAAAATGTGAGTTCTGTTTCAAACTTTTTGAGTTCTGTTTGCGTTATTTGTTATAGAGCCTCTGACGAAGAATAACATGCTGATGAAAAAAGCAGGGACTTTAGAAATAAAAATCAAGTAAACGGCTGAAAATAAGATATAACAGGCATGAATGCGAGGTTGTGGTATCACGAAGTGTCTATTCAGCGTTTAAAGATCACATTTCTGCTTCAGAAAGTGGAATTGGGGTTTTGACAAATGACTGAAAAGGATACAGAATCGATAAAGCAGCCAACTGATAGCAACCAAGCTTTGAAACATTGCCTGATATATTCACGTAGTACACAAAAGAACAGGGTCATATTCTGCAGATCAAAAAAAAATAAATTGCAGAATCAGGAAGAGAAATGCTTGAGTAAACTGGGTTTTGAAAAAAAGGGGGTAACAGAGAACGATGTTGGACGCTATATTCGTCACGATGCAGGTCATTCTGGCACTGCTAGCCGTGTACCAATTCACGTTTTCGCTGTTCGGTCTGATTAAGAAAAAGAAAAAGAAACATTATCCGGCGACAAAATCATTCGCTGTACTCGTCGCAGCACACAATGAGGAACAAGTCATTGGTGCCTTGATGGAGAACTTGAAACAACTTGATTATCCGGAAGATCTGTACGATGTGTTTGTCATCTGTGACAACTGTACGGATGGAACGGCTCAAATTGTCAGAGAGCATGGATTAAACGCCTGTGTACGTACCAATGCCGATTTAAGAGGTAAAGGGTACGCCATCGAATGGATGCTTAAGTACCTGTGGAAATTGCCACGTCAGTATGACGCAGTTGTTATGTTTGACGCGGATAACCTGGTTGACCGTAACTTCTTGCTTGAGATGAATGATGACTTGAACAATGGTTCGCGTGTTATCCAAGGATACATTGATACAAAAAATCCGGAGGATTCCTGGATTACTGCAGCTTATGGTGTATCTTACTGGTACATCAACCGTCTGTGGCAGTTGTCTCGTCATAACTTGAATATGGCGAATTTCCTCGGAGGAACCGGAATGTGCTTTGAGACCAACCTGTTGAAGGAAATTGGTTGGGGTGCAACAAGTCTGGTTGAGGATTTGGAGTTTACGATGCGCAGTGTGCAACGTAATGTGTATCCTGTTTTCAACTATGACGCCAAAGTATTTGATGAGAAGCCATTAACATTCAAAGCTTCAGCGAGACAACGTCTGCGCTGGATGCAAGGTCACTTTACAGTTGCGCGTAGATACTTCTTCCCGCTGCTATGGCAGTCCATTAAGGAAAGAAGCCTAGTGAAATTCGACCTTGCTATCTATGGAGCCAATGTCTATGTGGTGTTGCTTACGTTCCTGATGACGGCTGTGATGTGGGTAGACATGGCTATATTCAGTGGTCCGCACATTGCTAATATTTATGGATACTTCCCATTATGGGTTGGGTTCGTGGCTATTGGTTTGAACATTCTAACGTTCCTG
The DNA here is from genome assembly GCF_038002525.1 of Paenibacillus sp. FSL K6-4396. Taxonomy (NCBI): domain Bacteria; kingdom Bacillati; phylum Bacillota; class Bacilli; order Caryophanales; family Paenibacillaceae; genus Paenibacillus; species Paenibacillus sp. FSL K6-4396. Next base: position 1,898,676 of record NZ_JBBOCR010000001.1, read on the forward strand.
TTGTCCATGGCGCTGGAGAAGGTTACCTTTGCCAAAGTTTATCTATATCTGATTTTGTTCCCGATCTACCTGCTGTCTTGGTACCCGATTACGTTCTACGCTTTCTTTACGCAGAACAACAAACAGTGGAGCCACACTCAACATACACGTGTTGTACGGTTGGATGAGGTGCAAAGCAAACAAGGGTAAGGAACATGCATGCGATAATTTGTTGACATCTGATATCACAAATGTATAATTCACGAAAAATGTTGTGAAGAATGTTGACAATGTATTTCATGGGTGATATAGTATTCAAGTGCCTTAAAACGAATAGAAATGGAATCACAAGCAGAAGTCCGACTTCTCACCTGATCAACAAACATGTTGGCTGGTCAACGATCCCAATAATTTATGAAGTGTATACTCATGAAGAATTGTGTTGATTACAGGGATGTCGGTAGCTTGACCGGCATCCCTTTTATTTTTGTTTAACTGGATATTCAAAATGACCTGGAGGTGGACGATTATTAGTAAAGATCACATGATTAATGATGAGATTCGGGCGAAGGAAGTACGCCTTGTCGGAGCTGAAGGAGAACAAATTGGGATTACGCCCATTCGCGAAGCACTGCAAATGGCGATTGACCTGAATTTGGATCTGGTCAATGTGGCACCACAGGCTAAACCGCCGGTGTGTCGTATTATGGACTATGGCAAATTCCGCTATGAGCAACAAAAGAAAGATAAAGAAGCCCGTAAGAACCAGAAAATTGTTGATATTAAAGAAGTATGGTTCCGTTCCAATATTGAGGAGCACGATTATCAAACGAAGCTTCGTAATGTAGTTAAGTTTTTGAACGAAGGCGACAAAGTGAAATGTTCTGTTCGTTATCGCGGACGTGAAATTGCACATGCCGCGATTGGTCAACGGATTTTGGAGCGCGTTAAGGTAGAAGTTGCAGAACTTTGTACTGTTGAACGTCAACCAAAATTGGAAGGCCGCAGTATGATCATGATCTTGGCTCCTAAAGCCTGATAACATTGGAGGAGGAAACACAAAATGCCTAAAATGAAAACACACAGCAGTTTGAAAGGACGCTTCAAAATTACCGGTTCCGGTAAAGTCCTTCGTTACAAAGCTCACAAAAACCACTTGCTTTCCCACAAATCCAAACGTGCTAAGCGCGTTCTGAACGGTAACCCAGTTATGGCTGCCGGGGATGTTAGACGTTTGAAACAAGGTTTGGCTAACTTGAAAGGCTAATTCTAATTAGTACATTCCGTATGGGGGATCGGCTACGGCCGTACACATACCACGGATATATTTATATTTATTTGGGAGGTTCTTTAATATGGCAAGAGTAAAAGGCGGTTTTGTAGTACGTCGTCGTCATAAAAAGGTTTTGAAACTGGCAAGAGGTTATTTCGGTTCCAAACACCGTATCTTTAAAACAGCTAACGAGCAAGTAATGAAATCCCTGGTATACGCATACCGTGACCGTCGCAACACGAAACGTAACTTCCGCAGACTGTGGATCGTTCGTATCAATGCAGCAGCACGTATGAATGGTTTGTCTTACAACAAACTGATCCATGGTTTGAAACTTGCTGGAGTAGACATGAACCGCAAAATGTTGGCTGATCTGGCCGTTAACGACATCAATGCGTTCAACTCTTTGGCTACTGTAGCTAAAGGCAAAATCAACGCTTAAATTGTATGATCCAAGCCGCCGTACCTATATGGCGGCTTTTTTTACGGCTTGGAAGAAATTCGAAGATGAATCTCTGAATGAGTAGAGCGAATAGGCTGTAGTCTGGAGGGGAACAATGAAACCAGATAACTGGTTGAATAACCGTCCATGAGAATACATAAAATACGAACGGTGAAATAATACAAATGAATACAGGTGAATCCCACTCATCACTAAAGTTCACGATATGTTTTTGTGATATAACATCACATCATTGTAACGTTAGTGTGTTAAAACGCTAAATTATTAAGCGTTTTCAATAAAAAAAGAACAAAAATATGTGATATTTGGTGATGAAACATCTGGATTTTAACACTGGTTGATTGTATAATCACCTCTAGTAGGCTAGTCCTAGATTTTTCTCTCCATGTCATAATGTTCGGTTTTTCGACAGATGATAGGATGCCACAAGGGTGAAAATGCGCTTTGAATGTCGAAGAAACCATACATTCTGCATAAAAGTCATTTCTGCTATCTGTTAACCGTTCAATTGTAGGCTGGATTGGAATGAGGGATATATCATTAAGGGGGAAAAAGAGAAATGAAAAAGATGCTCAGCTTGTCTTTGGTAATGTTGCTGGCGGTATCGGTTATGCTCGCGGGTTGCGGTAGCAAACCGAAAGAAGAAACAAATGCCGGAGGAGATACAGGTGGAACTCCCACTGAAGCGAAATCCGATCTCAAAATCGGTATGGTTACTGACGTAGGTGGAGTTAATGACAAATCCTTTAACCAATCCGCTTGGGAAGCTCTGCAAGCGACTGAAACAGAAACAGGTGTAGCAGTTAAATACCTGCAAAGTAAATCCGATGAAGAGTACATTCCTAACTTGAACGAATTCGTCAAAGGTGGATATGATCTGACTTGGGGTATCGGTTTCCAATTGGCTGATGCAATCAAGACTGTAGCTGAGCAAAACCCTGATTCCAAACTCGCGATCATCGACAGTGTTGTTGATGCTCCTAACGTTAAATCCGTAACATTTGCTGAAGAAGAAGGATCTTACCTGGTTGGTGTTGTGGCTGGTCTGACAACAAAATCCAACAAAATTGGTTTTGTAGGTGGTATGGAAAGCCCACTGATCAAAAAGTTTGAAGTAGGATTCAGAGAAGGCGTTAAAGCAGTTAACCCTGATGCTCAATTCATTTCTAACTACACAGGTGCATTTGATAAACCTGACTTGGGTAAAGCAGCAGCAGCGACACTTTACAATGAAGGCGTAGATATTATCTTCCACGCTTCTGGCGCAACAGGTAATGGTGTGTTTAACGAAGCAAGTGCTCGTAAGAAACAAGGTCAAGATGTATGGGTTATCGGTGTGGACAAAGACCAATCTCTTGAGTTTGGTGATGAGATCACATTGACTTCCATGATCAAAAAAGTTGACGAAGCAGTTAAGCGCGTTAACAAAGAAGTAGTTGATGGTACATTCGCTGGCGGTTCCGAGAACCTGACTTTGAAAGAAAACGGCGTAGGTATTGCTGATACTTCTACTGCCAATGTATCTGCTGATACACTTGCAAAAGTGGAAGAGTACAAAGAAAAAATCATCAGCGGCGAAATCAAAGTTCCTACAGAGTAATTTTGATCTTAGTCGCAAATGAATAATCATTGGGGCCGGTCTTGACCGGCCTTATGATTGCAAGAACAGGAACATTTGATCAAGTCATCATAACAATTGTACAAGGTCACTGTGCACCAACGCTCCGGTAGGAGCTTTTCTTAAGATAATGGAATTGATATGTTCTTAATGAGCTGAACCATTCGATTATCGCAAGAAAAACTTCAGCTAAGCGAGGTCTGTCTTCTTTGAAAGTACGTCGATAGACGTTTTTTTTTACGTTTGCGGAACCACACTATATCAGTTATAAGGGTGATTACATGGGTGCAGCAACCCCCGTCGTTGAGTTAAAACAAATTACGAAGCGTTTCCCAGGCATTGTTGCCAACGACGCCATCAGCCTTCAGCTTCGTAAAGGCGAGATCCATGCGCTACTGGGCGAAAACGGCGCTGGTAAGTCAACGTTGATGAATATTGTATTTGGTCTCTATCAGCCAGATGAAGGTTCCATTGAAGTGAATGGCAAGCCTGTCATCATCGACAGCCCTAACCGAGCGATCGATCTTGGCATCGGCATGGTGCATCAGCACTTTAAGCTTGTACAGCCGTTCACGGTAACAGAGAACATTATTTTGGGATCTGAACCAACGAAGGGTCTCAATATTAATTATAAAAAAGCAGCCGCTGAAGTTCAGCGTCTATCCGAACAGTATGGACTGAAAGTAAATCCTCATGCCAAGATTCATGATATCTCTGTCGGAATGCAGCAGCGTGTGGAGATTGTTAAAACTTTGTATCGCGGTGCGGACATTCTTATCTTTGACGAGCCTACAGCCGTATTGACTCCTCAAGAAATCAAAGAACTGATGATCATCATGAAGAAGCTTGTATCTGAAGGAAAATCCATTATTTTGATCACGCACAAACTGAAAGAAATCATGGAAATCTCCGATACGGTAACGATTATTCGACGGGGTAAAGTGATTGATTCGGTCAAAACTTCGGAAACAAATCCGAATGAGCTGGCAGAGAAAATGGTGGGGCGGAATGTCACATTCAAAGTGGACAAAAAGCCGGCTACACCTGGAGCCAATGTGCTCGAGGTTAGCAAACTAACTTCCAAGAACAAAGAGGGTATTGCAGTTCTGAATCAACTTAACCTGAACGTTCGTGCTGGAGAGATTGTTGGAATCGCAGGCGTGGATGGTAACGGTCAAAGCGAACTGATTGAAGCCCTTACCGGACTTCGTAAAGTCGACAGTGGTTCAATTCTTTTGGAGGGCAAGGAGCTGTCCAATCATTCTCCGCGCCATATCTCGGAGTCGGGTGTAGCCCACATTCCGGAAGATCGACATAAACACGGACTTGTACTTGATTTTTCAGTGAGCGAAAATATCGTTCTGGAATCGTATTATAAAGCACCATACACCCGTAAAGGGTTCCTTAACTTCGATGCCATCAAACAGCAGGCGAAGCGGCTTGTTGAGGCATTTGACGTGCGTACACCAAGCATCGAGACCAAAGCTCGGTCCTTGTCCGGAGGAAACCAGCAAAAGGCCATTATCGCCCGTGAGGTAGATAAAAACCCTGAACTGCTTATTGCTGCGCAACCAACACGTGGTTTGGATGTAGGGGCTATTGAGTTCGTGCAAAAGCAACTGATTGCACAGCGCGATCAAGGGAAGGCTGTTCTGCTGATTTCATTTGAGCTTGATGAGATTATCAATGTATCTGACCGAATTGCTGTTATTTATGAAGGCCAGATCGTTGGCGAGGTGCTGCCGGAAGAAACCAATGACAGGGAGCTCGGCTTGATGATGGCGGGCAGCACCCAAAAGAGAGGTACTGCGCATGAATAACGTATTGAAATGGTTTACCCGAGATTCATTTATTTTGCCTGTAGTAGCTATTATTATGGGTCTTATTCTCGGTGGAGTTGTCATGCTGATTGGTGGCTACAATCCAATTGAAGCCTATGGTGCACTGTTCACCAAGGTATTTGGTGACATGTACAACTTTGGTGAAGCAGTACGGGAAATGACACCACTAATTATGACTGGACTTGCATTTGCATTTGCATCCCGTGCAGGGTTGTTTAATATCGGGGGAGAAGGTCAATTTCTCGTTGGTATGACCGCTGCAACATTTGTTGGTGTTAAATTTGCAGGTTTGCCGATCTACCTTCATGCGCCACTGGCTTTGATTGCCGGTGCATTGTTTGGTGGTCTGTGGGCCGCTATTGCTGGTTATCTGAAGGCGGCACGTGGGGTCAATGAAGTTATCAGCAGTATCATGTTGAACTGGATTGGTCTATATCTCGCCAACCTTATCGTTCGCCAATTCTTGCTGTTGAAGGGCGAGAATCGTTCCGTGGATATCAGCGAATCGGCTTCGATTAGTTTGACATGGCTTTCTGAGCTGATGGGCAATTCCCGTGTACACATGGGGACGTTGATTGCCCTTGTGATGGCTGTGCTCTTTTATATCTATATGTGGAAAACAAAACAAGGTTATGAAATCCGTGCGGTAGGTTACAACCCTAATGCGGCTGAATATGCAGGTATGCATGTTAACCGGAATATCGTAAAAGCGATGTTTATCAGTGGTATGCTTGCCGGTCTTGGTGGTGCATTCCAGGTTCTTGGTGTGTTCCAATACCAAACCGTAATGTCGGGTTCACCAGGAACAGGCTTTGACGGAATTGCAGTTGCCCTGATTGGTTTGAATCATCCGTTTGGGGTGTTATTGGGGGCAGTGTTGTTTGGTACCCTCACGTACGGATCTGCAGGTATGAGTTTTGCTGCGGATGTTCCGCCTGAGATTATTCGGATTGTGATCGGTTCGATTATCTTCTTCATTGCGGCACAAGGCATCGTGCGCTGGATACTTAAACCGTTCTATTCGAAGCGTAAGAAAGAGAAGGTGTTGTAGATGGACTTGTTGACAATTGGGCAAATTATCAATACGACGCTTGTCTTTGCTACGGCATTGATTTTTGCATCACTCGGCGGAATTTTTTCGGAAAAATCAGGTGTAACCAACCTTGGACTTGAAGGTTTTATGGTCTTTGGTGCCTTTGCAGCTGGAATCGGGGCGCATTATGCTCAAGAAGCGGGCATGGGAGGAACGACATCGGCCTGGATGGGGGTTTTGCTTGCGATTGTATTGGGCGTACTGGTATCTCTGATTCATGCCGTTGCGTCTATCACATTTAAGGCAGACCAGATTATCAGTGGTATCGTCATTAACTTTTTGGCAGCAGGAAGTACGTTGTACTTGGTTAAACTGTTGTTTGAAGGTTCTGGTGATTCACCGTTGGTTCAAGGCTTCAGCAAGTTTGATGTGCCATTGTTGAAAGACATTCCTTTGCTTGGAGAAGCCTTCTTCAAGAACGTATATCCAACGACATATCTGGCCATTCTGTTCGTATTCCTGACGTATTACATCATGTTCAAAACGCCATTTGGTCTGCGCCTTCGTTCTGTAGGTGAACATCCAAGTGCGGCTGATACGGTTGGTGTTAAAGTGCTTCGTTATCGCTATATTGGCGTTATGATCAGTGGTGCGCTTGCGGCCATTGGTGGAGCTGCGATTACGTTGACGACTACGGGTACATTCTCACACAATACGGTTTCCGGCCAAGGTTATATTGCCATTGCAGCTATGATCTTTGGTAAGTGGAATCCGATTGGTGCCTTTGGTGCGGCTGTCTTCTTTGGATTCTCACAAGCGATCCGAAATTATGTACAGTTGTTTGAATGGTCACAAAGTATTCCCCAGGAAATTATTTTTATGTTGCCTTACCTGCTTACCATCATCGTTCTCGTTGCAGCGGTTGGACGTTCTTCGGCTCCGTCTGCACTCGGTGAAGCATATGATCCGGGTAAAAGGTAACAACCTTTTCCATATCAGTTTAGCTATTCAGAGTTTTGACAAAGGGCCCGCCTTATGCGGGCCTTTTTTTGTTTTCTTGAGCGTCACAAAGCCGCTTTTTGACGTTTAACTTGGTTCTCGTGCAGATACCCATATTTTCAGGTAGGGACAAAGAAACAGGCGAATTCAGTGATGGACGAATACACTGTTTTGAACGATCCGAGGAGGAGGGGAAAGTATGAAACAACAAGTTACGCGTGATGAAGCGATGAAATTAATAGGCAAAAATATTGTTGCAATCAAAAAAGACGGCACTCGGGTTACGGGAAAGCTGTTGAAAGTATCGGGCAACAAACTGGTACTCAAGCGTTTGAATGGCAAAAAAGTACGTACAAAAGCGATTCTGCCACTGGTATTGTTTGATCTGCTCGCTATTGCCACACTGCCTTATGCTTATGGAGGTGGTCCCGGCTTCGGTCCCGGATATGGACCTGGACCAAAACCAGGCCCTGGATATGGTCCAGGCTACGGACCGGGATATGGACCTGGAGGACCTGGTGGCGGATATGGACCTGGTCCTGGATTCGGCCCTTATGGTCCAGGTCCACGCCCACCAGGATTTTTCTAGGACATTCTATAATGTTTTTTCCAATTCGTAGCAGCGGCTGATCATGATGTATCGAATCGCGCTGTATCCATTTTTTTGATAAAACTGAAGTCCTTTGGTATTTCCCTCATCCACCATCACTTTAGATCTTCGACAACCCCTGGATGCCGCAAAGCTCTCTGCTTTGAGCAACAAAGTTTGCCCGTATCGTTTGCGTTGTTCTTTCGGACTAACGGCCATCATATCGACATATAGCAATTCCCCATGCATGAGAAAATGGATGAATGCCACAGCAGCTTTGTCTGGCTCCGGCGAGACAACAAAGGTCATGCCCCTGTTCATTCGCAGGGGTATTTCTTTGCGGATTTTATTTATTTCCTTTTCGCTCATATGGGATAAAGGAACAAGTTGAGTGTCAATCAGCTTCATGATGGCGCCATCATCCAGCTTGGATGTGCGTTGCCGAATCACCATGCGGAGCCTCCTTTCAGGACCAGTCGTGCTGCTCGTATATCCTATGCCCGAAGCAAGATAAAAGGTGACTGAATGAAGCGCTGGGATTAGGGCAACCTTATAGGCTGGAGAGGGAGGAAGGAAGGTTCTCTGAATTTTTATGCAAAACAGGTATTGACTTATCGGTTGGAGGAATCATATAATGTTCCTAACATTTAACGAGAATATTTCATCGGCTATGAAGAGGACGAAGTTTTAAGGGCTCTTTTGCTCAGAGAGTGGCTGGAATTGCTGAAACCACCACCATTATCCCTTATATACGAGCTCACCTCGGAGCTGTTTTCCTGAAAAGCACTGGATGTCACTCCTTTCGCGTATTAGGGAAAATCGTATGTCTGCGTTACAGACAACAGGTATGGGAAACGACTATGTTCGTTTGAGCTATTCGTTTTGTTGTACCTGGTAAGGTCCGTTATTGCGAAATTTCGGGCAAAGTTGGGTGGTACCACGGAAGCGATAACCTTTCGTCCCTCGCAAGCATGAACTTGTTTGCAGGGGATGGAAGGTTTTTTTTGTAACTTTAAATGTCAGAATGGTGTAAATTCCGAGAGGAGGATGACTAATGGGAGCTCAAATTCCAGAAGTACGATCGACAGATGAATTACGTGAAAAATGGATGAAGCCGGAGGTCATTAGCGGTTCCGAGATTCTGCTGAGAAGCTTGTTGCTTGAAGGTGTGGATTGCGTATTTGGTTACCCGGGTGGCGCGGTGTTGTACATTTACGATGCAATGTATGGTTTCGAGGATTTCAAACACGTCTTAACCCGTCACGAACAAGGTGCAATTCATGCAGCTGACGGATATGCACGTGCAAGCGGCAAAGTTGGTGTTTGTATCGCTACCTCCGGGCCGGGAGCAACCAATCTGGTTACTGGAATAGCCACGGCATATATGGATTCTGTGCCGCTGGTTGTCATTACGGGAAATGTTAATTCCAGCCTGATCGGCTCGGATGCTTTTCAGGAAGCGGATATTACCGGGATTACAATGCCGATCACCAAACACAGCTATCTGGTAAAAGATGTTAAGGATTTGTCGAGTATCATTCATGAGGCGTTCCATATTGCCAACACTGGCCGTAAAGGTCCTGTACTGATAGACATCCCGAAAGATGTATCAGCCAACAAAACCTTGTTTGAACCAAGTACTGAACCTGTTACATTAAGAGGGTACAATCCACGGACAGTACCAAACAAACTGCAGGTTGACCGTTTGGCTCAGGCCATTCAGGAAGCAGAACGTCCAATGATTCTGGCTGGTGGCGGTGTGGTATACTCGGGAGGACATGAAGAACTGTTCGAGTTTGTTGAGAAGACAGGCATTCCAATTACGACTACTCTCCTTGGTCTAGGCGCATTCCCAAGTGGGCATGAACTATGGACAGGGATGCCAGGAATGCACGGAACATACACATCCAACCTGGCCATCCAACAGTCGGATCTGCTGATTAATATCGGCGCACGATTCGATGATCGGGTAACAGGCAAGCTGGACGGATTCGCTCCACATGCCAAAATCGTTCATATCGATATTGATCCGGCTGAGATTGGTAAAAACATTGCAACTGATATTCCAATCGTTGGTGATGTGAAGACCGTACTTGAAATAGCCAACAAAGAAGTTGGACGTGCAGAGCGTGCAGATGCATGGAGAGACCAGATCAAACAGTGGAAACAAGAGAAGCCGTACAGCTATACGGATTCAGACGAAGTGCTGAAACCGCAGTGGGTTGTTGAAATGTTGAATGATACAACCAAAGGTGAAGCAATTGTGACTACGGATGTGGGACAACATCAGATGTGGGCGGCACAGTATTACAAGTTTAATCAACCACGTTCATGGGTAACTTCGGGTGGTCTCGGAACGATGGGCTTTGGATTCCCTTCTGCAATTGGTGCTCAGATGGCCAATCCGGACAGACTCGTTATCTCCATTAACGGTGACGGCGGAATGCAGATGTGTTCCCAAGAACTCGCAATCTGTGCTATTAACAATATACCGGTAAAAATTGTGATCATTAACAATCAGGTACTCGGAATGGTTCGCCAATGGCAGGAACTCATCTATGAGAACCGGTACAGCCACATTGATCTGGCAGGAAGTCCGGATTTTGTAAAACTGGCTGAAGCATATGGTGTGAAAGGATTGCGTGCAACGAATAAAGAAGAAGCAGCGCGTGCTTGGCAGGAAGCTTTGGATACACCAGGACCAGTCGTTGTAGAATTCGTAGTACGCAAGGATGAAAATGTGTACCCAATGGTTCCGCAGGGAGCAACAATTGATCAAATGCTGATGGGGGATGCTGACGAATGATTAGACATACGATTTCAATATTGGTAAACGATCAGCCAGGCGTCCTTCAGCGGGTATCAGGGTTGTTCGGTCGACGCGGATTTAACATTGAGAGCATTACAGTAGGTCAATCGGAAGAACCTGGACTCTCCCGGATGGTTATTGTCACCATTGGTGACGATAAAACGCTGGAGCAGATAGAGAAACAATTGTACAAAATCATCGATGTTATTAAAGTGGTTGATTTCAGCCTGAAACCGATGGTAGCCCGTGAACTTGCTTTGATTAAAGTGAAAGCAGAGCCTTCCGAGCGTCCTGAAATTCTGGGTGTGGTAGAAACATTCCGCGCATCGGTTGTAGATGTTGGTCCAGGCAGCCTGATCGTACAAGTAGTCGGAGATACGGACAAAATTGATGCTATGATTGAATTGCTCAAGCCATATGGCATTCGCGAATTGTCCCGTACAGGCATTACTGCATTGGTACGCGGCAACGTATAAAGCTATAATGAATGAAGAGGGACGGCGGTTAGCTAACATATACAGTTGATCTTATGTGAGTGTCAGTCCCTTTACAGTTGTAATTTAACATTTTAGTGATGTAACGCTTGAAAATATAGCTACATTCCCGCATTAATGGGCGGGTGTCTGAACGGATCGGATCAGACCAGAGATGCTTTTGACACTCCAAGCGAGTCGGTCCCTTGAGACACCCGCTCATTAATGAAGGGTTCTTTACAATACAAAGGAGGACTTATAAACATGCCAGTAACTACTTATTATGAACAGGATGCAGAGCTTAACGTATTGAAAGGAAAAACGATCGCGGTAATCGGTTATGGTAGCCAGGGCCACGCCCAAGCTCAAAACCTTCGTGATAGCGGATTGAATGTAGTCATCGGACTTCGTGAAGGTAAATCCTTCGACACTGCAAAAAATGACGGATTTGAAGTTCTGTCCCCGGCTGAAGCAACAAGCCGTGCAGATGTAGTTCAAATCTTGCTGCCAGACGAAACTCAAGCTTCTGTATACAAAAACGAAATCGAACCAAACCTGAAAGAAGGCGCTGCATTGCTCTTCTCACACGGTTTCAACGTTCATTTCGGTCAAATCGTTGCTCCAAAAAACAGCGATGTATTGCTGGTAGCTCCTAAGTCCCCTGGTCACATGGTACGTCGTACTTATGTGGAAGGTTTTGGTGTACCAGGCCTGATCGCGATTGAGCAAGATGCAACGGGTAAAGCTAAAGAAATCGGTTTGGCTTATGCTAAAGGTATCGGTTGTACACGCGCAGGGGTTATCGAAACTTCCTTCCGTGAAGAAACAGAAACAGATCTTTTCGGTGAGCAAGCTGTTCTGTGTGGTGGCGTGAGTGCATTGGTAAAAGCTGGATTCGAAACATTGACAGAAGCGGGTTACGCTCCTGAAATGGCATATTTCGAATGTCTGCACGAGCTGAAGCTGATCGTTGACATGATGTATGAAGGCGGACTTTCAAGCATGCGTGATTCCATCAGTAACACAGCTGAGTACGGTGACTATGTAACTGGACCTCGCGTTGTAACTGAAGATACGAAGAAAGCAATGAAAGAAGTGCTGACGGATATCCAACAAGGTAAATTCGCACGCGACTTCATTCTGGAAAACCAATCCGGACGTGCATTCCTGACAGCAACTCGTCGTAACGAAGCTGAACACCCAATCGAAGTGGTTGGCGGACAATTGCGTGAGATGATGCACTGGATCAAGAAGTAAGCATTAACTTCTAGAACATGCATTTTAAGGTATTCAAGTAAACTTAGAGCTTTAACTGGGAATAGCGGCCGTGCTTATGCGTGAGCCGCTATTGCTGGTTCAGAGAAACATATAATAACAAGTACAGGAGGTGCGAAGCGTGCGTAAAATCTATGTATTTGACACAACGCTGCGTGATGGAGAGCAATCCCCGGGAGTCAATCTGAACACTCGTGAAAAGGTGGAAATTGCCCATCAGCTCGAGCGGCTTGGCATTGACCGGATGGAAGCGGGTTTCCCGGCGGCATCTCCAGGTGACCTGGCAGCTGTCAATGCAGTAGCAAATGCGGTCAAAAATGTGACTGTAATTGGCTTGTCCCGTTCCAGAGAGCAAGACATTGATGCGGTTAAGGAAGCACTTAAAGGTGCACAGGACCCGTGTATTCACGTTTTCCTGGCAACTTCACCTATTCACCGCCAACATAAATTGCGCATGGACAAAGCTCAGGTACTGGATACAGCTCGTTCCGCAATTCGTTATGCGAAGAAAACATTTTCGAAGATCGAATTCTCCCTTGAGGATGCAGGTCGTACCGAGTATGATTTCCTCGTGGAAATGGTGAATATGGCTGTTGAAGAAGGTGCAGCCGTCGTGAATATTCCGGATACGGTTGGTTACCTGAGCCCATATGAATACGGAAACATTTTCAAACATCTCAAGGAGAATGTACACGGTATTGAAAAGGTACAGCTGAGTGCCCACTGTCATAATGACTTGGGTATGGCGACGGCCAATACACTTGCTGCCATTCTCAACGGAGCCGATCAGATCGAAGGTACGATCAATGGCATCGGTGAACGTGCGGGGAACACGGCGATCGAGGAAATTGCTATGGCACTGGAGACACGTCAGGAATTTTTCCAGGCAAAAACATCGCTGCAGCTGTCTGAAATTGCACGGACCAGTCGTTTGGTTAGTCGTTTGACAGGTATGGTTGTGCCTGGAAACAAAGCCATTGTTGGGGCAAATGCCTTCGCACATGAATCCGGCATTCACCAGGACGGCATGCTGAAGGAAAAAACAACGTATGAGATTATGACTCCAGAGTCCATCGGTCTGAAGGAAAGCAAGCTTGTACTGGGTAAACATTCTGGTCGGCATGCCTTCCGTGAGCGGTTGATTGATCTGGGATATGAGCTGGAAGAAGAAGCATTGAATCGGGCTTTCGCCCAGTTCAAAGATCTGGCTGATAAGAAAAAAGAAGTTACTGACGAAGATCTGCTTGCCGTAATCGAAGAGAAATTGCAGGATGCACCTGAGGTGTATAAACTGGAATCCATCTTCGTAACGTACGGAGATGAATCGGTACCAACGGCCAAAGTCCGCATTGCAACGCTTGACGGGGATACGCTTGAGAAGCAAGCAGAGGGTAATGGATCGGTAGATGCAATCTACAATGCGATTGACCAAGTGAGTGGGGAAGACGTAACGTTGTCTGACTACTCCATCAAATCGGTAACGCATGGTAAGGATGCATTGGGTGAAGTACATGTTGTGCTGACTCAGAATCAGGTTTCGGTACAAGGACGCGGCGTAAGCACAGATATATTGGGTGCAAGTGCACGTGCCTATGTAGACGGCCTGAATCAATTGATTGAGAAGCGCAAGACATATACGAACCGTGTAAACGTTAACCTGTAGGCTCCGATGCAAGAAGCACGCACCCTTCATTGAACTGAACTATAAGCCGAGACACATGTATGCTGCTAGAATAATCAATCTTTAATTTAATTGATTTAGTAGATCGTTTCGGCTTACTTTGCTCCGTTCAGTGAGGGACGTAAAGAGTCTGACTCTCCTGTGGAGGGTCAGACTCTTTTGCTTGTATTTATATAATTATGGCAGTGAAACACAGTGAATATTTTACGGTTATCATCACATTGACTTACGCTATCAAGCTATTACCACGCGTATGCATTAGGTGCATGTCCACCTGGACCTGGGAAAATCTCATCCAGACGTTTGAGCACAGCTTCATCCAATGTCACGTCCAGACATTTGAGTGCGGTCTCAAACTGCTCCAGCGTACGTGGTCCGATAATCGGGGCGGTCACTGCAGGATTGGCTGCAACCCATGCTAAAGCCACCGTATCCTGTGGTTCACCGAGATCACGACACAGTGTGGCAAAGTCTTCAAGCTGAGTTTGCTGCTGCTCGATCCGTCCAGCGATCCCCCCGCTGCGTGTTCCTTCCACCTTCTGCAGAGCGTTACGTCCCAGTAAACCACCATCCAGTGGACTCCATGGAATGACGCCGAGGCCCAGCTCTTTGGCAGCGGGCAGTACTTCCAACTCAGGCAAACGACAGTTGAGACTATATTTATGTTGTTCGGAAACCAGGCCGAGGAAATGACGATTTTTGGCTTCGCTTTGAGCGATTGCAATCTGCCATGCAGCAAAGTTACTTGATCCTACATAACCGATTTTACCCTGATGAACGGCATTCTCGAACGCACCCCACAGCTCATCCCATGATATGGCAGGGTCTACATGATGCATCTGGTACAGCTCAATATGATCGGTCTGTAAGCGGCGGAGGGAACCCTCGAGATGCCGTCTGATTTTGTAGGCGGAGAGGCCAGCTTCGTTGTTGGGACCATCTGTATCATCATGCATGGAGCCGTAGACTTTGGTGGCCAGAACGACTTTCTCACGTCTGCCACCACCCTGGTTGAACCAGCGTCCGATAATTTCTTCGGTAAGACCGGAATTCTCACCCCAGCCATAGATGTTAGCGGTATCAAAAAAGTTCACGCCTGCATCAAGTGCTGCGTCCATAATTCGAAAAGCTTCTTTTTCATCTGTAGCAGGCCCAAAATTCATGGTACCGAGACAGATTCGGCTGACCTTGAGGCCTGATTTACCCAAATACGAATATTGCATGTTGCTTATCCCTCCTGCGTACCTGATTTGAATTCAGCTATATTTTAACCCAGCCGGGAGGTCAGAACAACTTGGAAAGGCCAATCTCTATTGGCTTATAGGTAAAATCTATTAAAGTCATAGATTGTATATCTTGGTCAAATGACCTTGGAATATGATACAAAAGAGAGAGTTAATATGAGACGTTACTTTATGAATAATTAATGAATGAAATATAAGGAGTGGACAACCCAATGGCAGACGTAAAAAAAATTGCAGTTATTGCAGGTGACGGAATCGGCCCTGAAGTCGTAGCTGAGGCTGAGAAAGTTCTTAAACGTACGGAGGAAGTATTCGGTTATCGTTTTGAGACAGAGCATGCCCTGTTTGGTGGAATCGCGATTGATGAGAAGGGTACACCTCTTCCTGAAGAAACACTGAGCGTATGTAAAAGTGCAGATGCAGTTCTGCTTGGAGCGGTTGGTGGTCCTAAATGGGATAACAACAGCAAAGAGCTTCGCCCGGAAACAGGCCTGCTGGGTATTCGAAAAGCACTTGGATTGTTCTCCAATCTGCGTCCGGCTGTTGTATTTGATTGCCTGAAGGATGCTTCAACTCTGAAGCCTGAAGTACTGGAAGGTACAGATCTGATGGTGGTACGTGAATTGACAGGTGGGATCTACTTCGGAGAGAAGTTCAGACGTGAAAGTGCACAGGGCGAAGAGGCTGTGGATACATGTGCATATAATGTAACAGAAGTGGAGCGGATCGTTCGTCAGGCATTCGAAATTGCGCAAGGACGTCGCAAAAAGCTGGCTTCTGTAGACAAAGCCAACGTATTGGAAACTTCCCGTCTCTGGCGTGAAGTTGTGAACCGGGTAGCACCGGATTATCCGGATGTTGAATTGGAGCATGTACTGGTAGACAACTGCGCAATGCAATTGCTGCGTCGTCCGTCCAGCTTCGATGTCATCGTAACGGAAAACATGTTTGGAGATATCTTGAGTGATGAAGCAGCTATGCTGACAGGTTCCATCGGTATGCTTGCATCTGCTTCACTGGGAGAGGGCAGCTTCGGACTCTATGAACCGGTACATGGTTCCGCACCGGATATCGCAGGTCAAGGCCTCGCTAATCCGATTGCAACCATTCTCTCTTTGGCGTTGATGTTCCGTACAACCTTTGGTTATGCAGAAGGTGCGGATGCCATTGAAGCAGCTGTGTCGGATGTATTGAACGCAGGACACCGGACAAGTGATATTGCTGTAGACAAGAGCACAGCGATCAGCACGACCGAAATGGGCGATTTGATCGTGGCGGCTATTCAGAAACAGGCGTAATTATATTACCAACTACAGGCAGCCCTTTGTTTCCAGTTATGGAATGTACAGAGGGCTGTTCATTTATCATTTTTGCCACGTAAAATCCTTATTTATAATGATTATAAAAAAATAATGTTTATAATCTTGACTTTGGGAAGTCCGGATGATAACATTTTACTTGTACTTGTTATCAAGGTTCAAATCATTTTAATTACAGGAAAAGCGTACGCGTTTTTCTTGATGATGAGCAATCCGCAAGGTTGCTTACATAATCCCAAAGGAGGAATTTTTAGTTATGGCAGAACGTTTGGTAGGTAGACCAGCACCGGATTTCGCAATGGAAACAGTATCGGGAGACGGACAAGACTTTGGTTCCGTTAAACTGTCCGATTATCGTGGCAAATGGCTTGTATTCTTCTTTTATCCTTTGGACTTCACATTTGTGTGCCCAACTGAAATTACAGCTTTGAGCGTTGCTTCCGAGCAATTCAAAGCTTTGGATACAGAAATCCTTGGCGTGAGCGTAGACTCCGTACACAGCCACAAAGCATGGATCAACACACCTGTAGACAGCAATGGTCTGGGCCAATTGAACTTCCCATTGGCTTCCGATATCACGAAGCAAGTGGCTAAAGATTACGGCGTTCTGATCGAAGAAGAAGGCGTAGCATTGCGCGGTTTGTTCATCATCGATCCAGAAGGCGAATTGAAATATCAAGTGGTTAACCACAACGATGTAGGCCGTAGTGTTGAAGAAACACTTCGCGTACTGCAAGCACTGCAATCCGGCGGATTGTGTGCAATGAACTGGAAACCAGGCGACACTAACCTGTAAGCCAGATTAACTTGAACGGTTTTTGTTCAAGCCCTCATCCCGTTAGGGATTGAGGGCTTTTTGCACCCTTTTGGCTGAAGTTATCACGAAGTTAATTAAAAGTGTTTGAACAAGCAGCTAAGCGTGTTAATAATATATTAGAAGAAAGTCTTCTTTTTATCTGTTGAAAGAGGAATTGATGGCCTTTAAGGCGAATAGGGTATGGAAACCCGGTAAATATTCCGGTGCTCTGCATTTATAATCTGTACATGAATGTGATACACTGATGGAACTATTCCTTTTCGGAAGTGCTGTAAGTGTACGGGATGGCATTTTAACAAAAAAGTCCCGGCACGTAATAAGGAGGGTGAACAAAAATGAGTTACTGTTGTGGGGCAAGTATGGTTGGAACGAAGGGCACGCTGAAGCATTACCGCACCCAGGTTCATAATGTTCCCCTGCTGTTTTGCCCGGTGTGTCACCGGGTCGAGGTGCATTATAAAGTGGAAAACGAATACGAAATTCTGGCTGAATATGCGCATGGAGACGGTGCATCCGAGATCGACTTTCAAGATTATGTTACAGAAGATGAGGATGCCATTTTCGAAAACTGTGTAAACCGTGAGAGCGAGGATGCCATGGTCATTGTACAGCGCCAGATTGATATGGCTCTGGACCTGCTCAGGCTCGCCAAGGAAACCAAAGACGAGAAGTGGGAAAGCGAACTTAAACGTCGATTAGCTGTGATGAGTCAGCGCAGACTGAAAATTCAGCATAATAAGACCGGACTATAGATGATCTCGGATATATCACCAATTAAAGATATTAAAAACGAAGCTGATTTGCCTATTGGGTGAAACGGCTTCGTTTTTGTGCTGTATTCTGGAACTAATTCGAGGTTTTTTTTAAAATAATTTCCATTCGACACTTTCTCCGATTGACTCTCTTCTATAAACTTGTCTATGATAAAAACAGACTTGCAAAAGAGGCGGAGCAAAAAATGTTCGTGTTTGGGAATAGGAGAAGGTCAGAATGGGACAAACGTATATGATTTTCCGGATCGACTGTTGGTTACCGGGAATAGACCAGCTTGAGTTCCGGCCATGCCATCCATATTTTCGGCTCAGCCCCCCAACGAAAGGGCACCGGTAATGAAAAATAAAATCGGCCCTTCCTGTTTCTGTGATGATATGATGTCCGAATGGCAAGTTTATCATTTACGTGAAAAGGAGGAACCTGACATGATTAGTGAATTTCAGGATACAGTGCCTCAACCAACGAATGGATTCCCGCCTGTGCATCTGGATAACAACAAGTACGAGAATGTACTGGAACATCTGGATAGCGGTATTATGTTGTTTGACAGTCACGGTGTATTGACGTTTATTAACGTTCAGATGGCAAAGTTGTTGGAACTTCCAAGAAGTCTGTTGAGCGGCTGCACCCTGATGCAAATGCTGCATCATCCACAGATGAGCCGATTCAAGAAAAAGAAAATTTTACGTATCTATCGGGAAACTATTTTTCACCGTAAGCGCTATCATGAATTGATTGATGAATACGGAAGGCATTGGCTGGTTACTGTGACGTACGGTGATCAGATGGATGGCGACTTCTTGTTCAGCGTCAAAGATGTATCTGATTATAAACAAATTGAACAGACCGCTTATCAAAATGACAAACTTGCGATGCTGGGGCGAATTTCAGCATCTATTGCTCATGAAATTCGTAATCCGTTGACTGCAATCCGTGGGTTCATCCAACTGCTCAGGCCCCATTTGCTGCAGCTCGGCAAAGACGAGTACGCTCGAATCATACTGACGGAGATTGATCGGGCGAATGACATCATCTACGAATTTTTGAATTCTTCCAAACCGTCAGCTCCACAGAAGACCGTGATATCCGTCGACTCTTTGCTCAAAGAGGTGGTCTTGCTGACCGAAAGCGAAGGTTTGATGAAGGGATGCGAGATCGTACTGGATGAAGGGGATGCCCCGTTGAATGTATCCATTGATGTCAAACAGATTAAGCAGGTTATTTTGAATATGGTGAAAAACGCAATGGATGCCATTGAGGAAGTCGGCGAAGAACATACGGGTCTAATTCGAATATCTACCGCCACGGAAAACAAGTTCGTGCAGATCTCCATCGCGGATAACGGTCATGGAATGGACCATAATACGCTTGTACGTCTGTTTGATCCATTCTTCACGACCAAGGAGAGCGGAACGGGGCTTGGACTTTCGGTGAGTTACCGAATCATCAAGAACCATGGAGGCACCATCTCTGTGGATAGCAAAAAGGGCGAAGGCACGCGGTTTATAATTATGTTACCCTTGGTATATTGAGAAAAGCGTGGAGTTAAGGAGTTGGCCATTTGCCAACTCCTTTGTTTTATGTTGCCAATAACGGTTATAGTTAGTAATGAATGCGAATACATAAGCTCCATAACGGAAGGATGAGATGCAGATGGAAATCCAAGGAATGGAACGAATGAATCAACAACTGATGGATCACGTGGGAAAAGTGATTGTGGGAAAAGAGCATACGATAGAGCTGGTAATGACAGCGATCATAGCGTCAGGACATGTGCTGCTGGAGGATGTGCCGGGTACCGGAAAAACGATGCTTGCCAAATCGGTAGCCTCTTCATTGGACTGCACATTCCAACGGATACAGTTTACACCGGACTTGCTGCCCTCGGACTTAACAGGGATTCATTTTTTTAATCAAAAAGAAGGGGATTTTGAATTTCGACCCGGCCCCTTGTTTGCCAATCTTGTACTAGCCGATGAGATTAACCGGGCTACACCGCGTACACAATCAAGTTTGCTGGAGTGTATGGAAGAGCGCCAGATCAGTATCGATGGTTCAACGAGACAGCTGGAACGGCCATTCATCGTTATCGCCACCCAGAATCCTGTAGATAACCAGGGGACTTTTCCGCTACCTGAAGCGCAGATGGATCGTTTTATGATGAAAATTCGCATGGGTTATCCAAGCAGTGAAGAGAGTGTAGAAATTTTGAGACGTACGGTAGCCAGTCGTTCTGTTGATGATCTCTCGGCAGTGATCAGTCGTGAAGAACTTTTGAAGGCGCAGGATACGTATAAAACAGTGCAAATCAACGAAGATTTGCTACGATATATCATTCAGTTAACCGAAGCAACAAGGCAACATCCCGAGCTCTCGCTTGGCGTAAGTCCACGAGGGGCTCAGGCATTACTCAAGGCAAGTCAGGCATGGGCTGCACTGCATGGCAGAGACTTTGTGTTGCCTGATGATATTAAAGTACTGGCGGAACCTGTGCTGGCGCACCGACTGGTATTCCGTAACCGGATTAGACAACAAGAGGGCTTGGCGGAGCGTATCATCCAGGAACTTCTGAATCAGACAGAAGTGCCTACGGAGAATCTCGCTACAAGCGGGCGTTAATCTTATGGCATTATTATGGCTTGTCCTTGTTGGAGGCATTGTCGTTGTTATACATGGTGTGTGGTTTGGACGACCTGCACTGCGAAAACTCAGGTACAGCAGACAATTCAGCAAGCTGCGTTGTTACGCTGGAGATGAACTTGAGATGGTGGAGACGATATCAAATGAGAAACGAGTCTCCGTACCTTGGCTCAGACTTGAATCGATGATGCCAGTGTCGTTTGTATTTCGTTCCGGTTCAGGTATGGATATTAGTCAAGGCGAAATCTATCAGAACCATAAGAGTATTTTTACGTTAAAACCGTTTACTCGTATTACGCGCAAGCATCCTTTTACATGTACTCAGCGTGGGATTTATCCATTAAATACAGCAACGATGACAGGTGGGGATCTCTTTGGTGTGTGGCGTTCCACCAAACCGATTCCTTTGCAAATGTCTATGATCGTGTATCCTTCATTAGTGAATACAGAGGATCTTCCTGCAATTTATCAGGTATGGCAGGGAGAAGTGGAAGTATCACGATGGATCGTTGAAGATCCTTTCTTGATCCTGGGTGTTCGGCCTTATGGTGCAGGCGACCCCATGAATCGTATTCACTGGAAAGCGAGTGCACGTACAGGTGAATTACAAGTCTACAAGCAGGGATGGACGGCTGATCCGCAATCCTGGATTGTAGTCAACATTCAGGAATCTGCAGATATGTGGAGTGTTGTTACTCGACCGGAAAAGATTGAACGGGCACTTCGTTACGCTGCCACGGCTGCAGTGGATGCCATCGGTAGAGGGTTGCCAGCAGGTTTCGCCCATAATGGTTATCATGTGGGTGGAGGCCGCGATACCCTTCGGATTGAGCCGGATTATGGCACCCCCCATCTGGAACGGTTACTGGAAGCTATGGCTGAGACAGAGTTGAAATGCATGGTGCCCATGGAGCAATTCCTGAATGATGAAGTACGTCTGAATGAAGAAGCACAGCAAATCCGCAGCTATCTGCTGATTACATCCTATGTATCTGCCGCTATGGAGCACGAGATTGCACGTCTGCACGAACAAGGACATCGTGTAACAATTCTCCCGGTAGAGGACGTGAAGGGTAATACAAAGGCGGTGAGTGCATGAGGAACAGAACGGTAGCGACGACCACAGGACTCATAGCGATGCTTGCCGTCTTGATGTCTGGCATATACCTTTTTCCGATATTTACGCTTGCTTCATTCTACGCAATGGAACATTTGCCGTACACATTATTCATCCTGGTTGTTCTTGTAGGTTGGTTGGGACAGTTCATTCAACATAAAATTCCAGGTTTTAGCGAGAAAAGTACACTCATTCGTGGACTAGCGGCACTCGTCATAGGATTTCTCTTCGCACTCGTTGTTGGGATGAGCCTTATTCTCCCGTTGCCGGATATCATCACATTGGTACTGTGTGGAGTCATCTCGGCTTATGCAGGTCTGACCTTCCAGCCAGTCTTTCATTCTGTGTTGTTATGGCGCTTGCAGATTATGGGCGTAATCAGTGCAATCGTGCTTATGATTGCTTCGAATTCGTTGGAATTCATGCAGCCGATACAAACCTACACTGTATGGATCTATATTGCGGGAGTGATCAGCTTTGCCTTTTGGCTGGTTGGACGATATATGCTGCAACTGGATCAGGCCATACTCAATGATGACAAGAGAAGATTGGTATTAAGAGATTTTGCACGTGCGAATCATCAGCGGTTCATGTGGATGTTTATTGTTATCGTTGCGATTGGTGCTTTCCCAAGTCTGGCTGCCTGGCTGGGGCCGCTGCGTGACAGCTTGCTCGCATGGATCAGGGGATGGTTTGGTCCGATTTCCGGCGAGGAGCCACGATTACCAATGGACAACCCCAATCAGCCGCTAAATATACCGAATGACTGGAGAGAGCCGCCATCCGAGCCCTCAGTCTTCTGGAACATCCTCGGGTGGGTAGTGATGTGTGCTGTAGCCGGAGCAATCCTGTGGCTGCTTCTGAGGTTGGGTCAAAAAACGATAAACAGACTTATGGATCGATTCAAGGGGATGTTACAACCAGGTGAAAAGAAGGCAGAACCACGGACGGAGTATATCGATGTCAGTGAGACACTTGATGCGCCAGCAAAAGTCCGAAAGAATTGGTTTCGGAAGAAAGAAGCGCCACCTGCACAGGATGCTGAACGTGTTCGGTATTACTATCGGACTTGGATTGAAAGAGCCGCTCATCGAGGCGTGGAAATACAGGGGACGCACACTCCGCTGGAGGTTGCACAGACTATTATTCAGAATGGTATGAAGGTAGAAGAAGATGAGCTGTCTGCGAGACTGCCAGATACGTATAATGCCGTTCGTTATGGAGAGAAAGCTCCCGATCGTTCCGATATGGTTGAGATTGACCGAATCTGGAGATCTTATCGAAGTAAATAAGTCCGGAATCCCTTTACTTTTCTTGTCACGTTCAAGTATCATGAGAGGAATACACAAGTTGGTCAGAAAAGGAGCAGACATTAATGAAGACAAATCATTGCAAAATTGTAGATTGTACGATCCGTGATGGCGGATTGGTGAATAATTGGGACTTTAGCGTGGACTTTGTTCAACAGCTGTATGCTGGATTGAATGAAGCTGGCGTTGATTATATGGAAATTGGATATAAGAACTCTCCGAAGTTGCTTAAAGGTGCCGAGGAAGCAGGACCGTGGCGTTTCCTGAACGATGATTTCCTGCGTAAAGTTATTCCTCAAAAAGGAAATACCAAACTGTCTGCACTGGTTGACGTTGGACGTGTGGACGAAAATGATATCTTGCCTCGTAGTGAGAGCATGCTGGATCTGATCCGGGTTGCCTGCTACAGCAAAGATGTGGACAAGGCACTTGCACTGGTTCAAACATTCCATGATCGTGGATATGAAACTACACTTAATATTATGGCACTCTCCAATGTTATGGAGAATGAATTGCTGGAAGCATTTGAATTGATCAAAGAAAGCGCTGTGGATGTTGTTTACATTGTAGACTCCTACGGTAGCTTGGACCATAATGATGTGAAATATCTGGTAGAGAAGTTCAAGACTCACTTGCCTAACAAACGTCTTGGTGTTCACACACATAATAATATGCAACTTGCGTTTTCTAACACATTGGTTGCGGCAGAACTTGGCGTCGAACTGCTTGATGCTTCTGTGTATGGTATGGGCCGTGCTGCTGGAAACTGTCCAACCGAATTGCTCGTAGCTCATCTGAAAGGAACAAAATACAATCTGCGTCCAGTACTTGGTGTATTGGAACAGTTGATGGTTCCACTGAGAGAAAAAGAAGAATGGGGTTACATTCTGCCTTACATGATTACAGGCGCGTTGGACGAGCATCCACGTTCAGCGATGGCGATTCGCTCATCGGAAGACAAGGATAAGGTTGTTGATTT
The DNA here is from genome assembly GCF_038002525.1 of Paenibacillus sp. FSL K6-4396. Classification (NCBI taxonomy): domain Bacteria; kingdom Bacillati; phylum Bacillota; class Bacilli; order Caryophanales; family Paenibacillaceae; genus Paenibacillus; species Paenibacillus sp. FSL K6-4396. Next base: position 1,922,909 of record NZ_JBBOCR010000001.1, read on the forward strand.
CTATGATAAATTAACAACACCAGAAGTGAATTTTGATAAGTAATATAGTCTGAAATACAGTTGCGAAATAGGAAAACATGGACTCTAACTGGAGATCCATGTTTTTTTAGTTCTTAATGCCTTGTTTTTCTCTATATTTATGAATAAATATTCCTAGGAGTAACTATTTTTTAGTTCACGTATACAAAATTAAATGTTATTATGTACCAGATAGCATGTGTATGCATGTGAATTGAACGTTGGTTAATATTTTTTTGTCGAATCGTGTAGTAAGCTGTTAAGTTTGGTTAATGTAATTCAGGATAGGTGATCCCGGGAAGGAAAACACGCATGAAGGTTAATCTGCAAGATCAGAGAAAAATAAGTTGGGTCGCTGTATGCGGCTTATTGTGTTTCCTCGCAAGTCAATGGTTTCGTTCTTCTTCAAGCTCTGATCTGACCATATCGGGTTACCCGGTTTTGACACTCTTGGGTGGATTTGCTGCGGCAGCAGCTTGTATCGGCATCTATAATCAAAGCTGGTTGTTTCGGACACAGAAGCTAACCCTTCGGAGGACAGTATTGACCACACTTTTTTTATTGATTGGTCTGTTTGAACTGGTTCATATCGTTTCATTTGCAGAAGAGATTCCAAATGGAGCCATGATGGAATCGGATTTCTCCTTAATGATGTCAACCATGGGATCTTTGGTATGTTCTGTAGGTTTACTGCTCGTGTATACCTTAAATGAGAAAGAAATTGCATTACCACGCAAATTCTTACTGTTCAGTGGGACATTGGGTACCTTTGTTATTTTGTACATACTGGCTATTCAGGAATGGAGTATGTTGCCAAGTATGCTTGATGGAGATGTGCTTGGTGGAATCTTCACCCGCGTTCATTTTATGGTTGGATTGCTCTATGGCATTATTGCAGTTCTTTTGTTTGTACAATGGAAAAAAACCAAAGATGGTGATCTACCAACCATTCTGTGTGGCATTCTGTGTTTCTTTTTTGGTGAATGTTATTTTGTTTCAGCAACTGGGGTGAACGATCTCAATTTGCTGTTAGGATTGCTGAGTAATTGTATGGCCTATTTTTTCATTCAAAAAGGGCTGTATACGTCCGTAGTGGACACGCCTTTCCTGCAACAGCAGGTCGCGGAAGCCAAGATGAACTATATTGCTCATCATGATGATGTAACGGGACTTCCAAACCGTCGTCGCCTTTCACAGCGGTTGAAAAAGATGATGGATGATGCCGTGGTGGAGGAACAGCTTGTTGGTGTACTGGTCCTGAATATTAATCGGTTCAAAACCATTAATGATTCGCTCGGACAGCAAGCAGCTAACCGGGTTTTGCGTCAGGTAGGCCAACGACTGAAACATTTGTCACTTCCAGGAGAAGAAGTCTTTGGATTGGGCAGAGATGAGTTTGCATTAACGATGACAGATTTCAGTTCAACCGATACAGCATTGCGTCGGACAAGATCCATATTGCAACTTTTTGAGAAGCCGGTCTTGGTTGATGGCAATGAGTATCATCTTACACTTGGAATCGGGATGGCCATTTTCCCACATGATGGCGAGTCACCACTGGAGATTATTCAGAATGCCGATACGGCTTTGCACAGTGCTAAGGAACAAGGAATGGAACTGAATCGTTTTGCCCATGCGATGCAGATGAAGGCACAGGAGCGTTTGCAGCTTGAGAATGATCTGCGCAAGGCGTTGGATCGAGGTCAGTTCTACCTGGTTTACCAGCCGCAGGTTAATCTGCAAAGTGGGCTAATCGTTGGCATGGAAGCCTTGGTGCGTTGGCAGCATCCGCAGCGAGGCCCGGTATCTCCGGCGGAATTTATTCCTCTGGCAGAAGAGAGTGGGCTCATTGTGCCACTTGGCGAATGGGTGCTTCGTGAAGCGTGTGCACAGAACAAACAGTGGCAGGAAGCCGGTTATCGTAAACTGTGTGTTTCGGTGAATCTGTCGATGAGACAATTCAGGCATTCCCATTTGTTGGACAATATCAATGGCATTCTCAAAGAGACGGGACTAGAGCCTGTATGGCTTGAACTGGAGATTACAGAGAGCATGACATTTGACAAAGACCGGTCATTCGAACAGTTGCGCAAAATCAAAGAAATTGGTGTGCATATCAGTATTGATGATTTTGGAACGGGATACAGCTCGTTGCACTATCTGAAGGATCTGCCGATTGATCGACTCAAAATTGACCGTTCATTCGTGAATGAAGTCATGGAGGACAGCAATAACGCCGCGATCGTATCTACCATCACTTCAATGGCACATCATTTACAACTGAAAGTCACAGCTGAGGGCGTGGAGAACGAAGATCAGATGGTCTTTCTTCGCAATCAACACTGTCACGAGGCTCAGGGTTATTTCTTCAGCAAACCGATTAAAGCCGCTGAATTTGAAAAGCAGTTTTTGAGAGATGTGGATAAGCCTACAGGCTAGGGAACAGCGGGGGTGCGAGGGTGCTCCTGCTTTTTTTGATGGATTCGTAATGAAAAAAATGGGAAATATGACTTGCATGCTATAGAGGATCATGGTATATTATTATTTGTAAAATCACTGTTAAATTCCTAAGGAACTTAACAATAAATCTTCAATCATGCGGGTGTAGTTCAATGGTAGAACTTTAGCCTTCCAAGCTAATAGCGTGGGTTCGATTCCCATCACCCGCTTAACGAAGCAGTACCGGAGTCCTTGCGATGCAGGGGCTTTTTTCTATTGCGCTAAAGGAAATCTCGTCGTAATAACGAGTAGAAGGTTGTTTTGTCATCGGAGTGGCGAGTAAGTAAGTATTCTTTAGTTTAATTTATATAACCTTTGCTTTTTTACAATGATCTGGTACAATAACGGAGAAATTGATACTACACATGAATGAGAGGTAACCATACGTCCCATGAAGTAAAACACATGAATTGAACCCCAGTTAACTGCAGACGGTTTTATGACGCAGTCAGCCAGAGCGGCTGAGCAATGAGGGGATTCGTGTGTCCAAATTCAGCTATGGGAAAAGGTATGGAACAAGTAAGCCTTGAAGGTTTACGTGTACCCTGTGTTTGGGGTTTCTTTGTTCATGCCGTAGCTTACCTTAGATCTGTCTTTGAATGCTTGATCCAACCCTGAATTGCCAAACCGCCGGCTGATGCCAGCGGTTTTTTTTATTCAGCAAAAAGGATGCAGGAAGGATGAGGCCTCATGATGACATTGGTACGCTTACATGAAGTATCAAAAGAGTGGAACGGTAATGAATTGTTTACAGGATTGAATTTGGAGATTAATGAGGGCGAGCGACTCGCTATTTTGGGTCGCAACGGATGCGGCAAGACAACGTTGTTACGCATCATTTTGGGTGAGGAGCATGGTGGTGGACGGATTGAACGTCATATCCCTCAGCAGGAATGGGGGTTCATGCGCCAGCGCTCGGAGATTGGGGCCGGGATGAATGTACTGGATGCGGTCCGGCGTGAGAGCGGTCAGATCTATGAAGTAAAACGGAACTTGGAAGAACTGGAACAACGTCTGAGCATCAGCACTGAAGCGGATGAAGAGCTGCTTGCAGCTTATACACAAGTGATGGAGCAATATGAACAGTTGAACGGTTATATGTGGGAGACTGAGGTAGAGAAAGTACTGACTCGCCTTGGATTATCTGCAGAGCATTGGAGTAGATCCTATCATTCCTTGAGCGGTGGACAAAAAACAAAGGCTCGTTTGGCGGGACTGCTTGTCAGCAAACCCAGATTCCTGATTCTGGATGAACCGACGAATCATCTGGATGAGGGAAGCATGCGCTGGCTTGAAGAGTGGTTATCCTCATATGAAGGTACGCTGTTATTTGTATCACACGATCGTACGTTTATTGATCAGGTAGCAACAGGAGTCATTGAGTTCAGTCCAGATGCATTGACCAAATACAAGGGCGGATATTCCGACTACAAGCTCCACAAAGAGCGAGAATTACGCGAACAGGAAACGATCTACCGCAGGCAGGAATTGGAACGTAAGGCGCTGGAAGAAACGATTCGGAATTATCAGGAATGGTTCCATAAAGCGCATAATTCGGCAACCGATGTGGAGGTGAAGATCACCCAGAGCTTCTACAAGGCCAAAGCCAACAAAAATATTTCACGATACCATGCGAAACAAAAACAGCTGGAACGTTTGGAGCGGGAACGGGTGGATAAACCTCGTGAAGCTGCAAAGTTGAACATGGAATTACAGATGAATCCACTGGCTGCACGCCAGCTTCTTGCGCTGGAAGAAGTGAGTTTTTCATACACGGGTAATGAGCCAGTGCTTCGCAACCTTCGAATCACTGTTGAACGTGGAGACCGTCTTGCCGTAAGAGGCCCCAATGGAACAGGAAAAACTACACTGTTGAAGCTGATGATTGGTGAGCTGGAACCTTCGCAAGGCAAGGTCACACGGCATCCACAGCTGAGAATCGGTTACTTTTCACAGGAACTGGAGGGACTTCCCGAGCATCTGACCCTGCTGGACAGCTTGCTTACCCTTCCATCCATGACACAAAGTGCGGCACGGACCATTCTGGGATGTTTTCTGTTTTCCAGAGATGATGTGTTCAAGCGCATTGGGGATTTGAGCATGGGAGAAAAGTGCAGAGTGGCATTTTTGAGATTGTATTTTGGCGGAGCAAATCTGCTAGTGCTGGACGAACCGACGAACTATCTGGACATTGATACCCAGGAAGTCATGGAGAATGTATTAAAACAGGCTTCAGGTGCTTTGGTGCTTGTATCCCATGACCGGATGCTGACAAAGACACTCGCGAATCGATTGTGCGATCTGGAGGCTGGAGGCACAACAACTTTGTTTGAAGGAGGCGTGTCGGATTGGGAGCAGTCAAGCAAACTTCGGAAGCATGCGCTGGAGACCCGGGAATTCGATGACGAGAGGTTGCGATTGGAGATGCGCCTGTCGGAGTTGCTGTCTCCTGTGAGCAATGCTGGAAAAGACATTCTGACACAGCGCGAGCAATCGAATGAGCGAGCAATCGAGGCAGCTGAGATTCGCGAAATCCAGCAGCGCCTAAAACAATTGAAAGATAAGGGTGCAAGCATAAATTAGAACATGGACGGCTTGCTATTTCGATCTATTTTGCATATAATTATGAACGATCATCGATGATTATATCGATATGGGTTTAACTAACAAGTAAACGTGATGATGGAGATAAGTAAGCAGTGCCTCTGGACAGGGAGGAAGCGCCGTAGATTGAGAGCGTTTCTGTAGAACAAGGCTGCCGAAATTCACTCCGAAGCGGTTCCCTGAACCTGTTTGTGTGCAGACACAGAGGCAACAGTAGGGGCAAACGGTTAACGGTCGTTATTCCGTACAAAGTGAGACAGAACCGGTTGCAGGCCAGAAGGGCCACGCAGCAATGGATGTCTAACAAGGGTGGTACCACGGTCTTTTCGTCCCTTCAGGGGAGAGAAGGCCTTTTTTTGTTGCAAAAACACCACAAAAAGGGGGCAATTACACATGAAAGAACGATTAGAGGCATTGAAGATCGAAGCGCTGGAGCAGTTGTCTGGTGTGAATGATCCGCAGACGCTCGGTGATCTGCGTGTAAAGTATTTGGGGAAAAAGGGTGCATTAACTGAAATTTTGCGCGGTATGGGTGCACTTAGTGCGGAGGAACGTCCAGTTATTGGTCAAGTAGCCAATGATGTTCGGGCTGCCATTGAGGAAGTCATCGACAGCAAGCAGGATCAGTTCCAGAAGGAAGAGACGGCGAAGCGTCTGCAATCCGAGAAAATTGATGTGACTCTGCCAGGACGTCGTGGACGTCAAGGCGGACTGCATCCACTGACCAAAGTGGTACAGGAGATCGAAGATATTTTCATCGGTATGGGATACCGCGTTGCGGAAGGTCCTGAAGTCGAAATGGATTATTACAATTTTGAAGCATTGAATCTACCGAAGAATCACCCGGCGCGCGATATGCAGGATTCCTTCTATGTTACCGAAGACTTGTTGATGCGTACCCATACATCGCCGGTTCAAGTACGTACCATGCAGAGCATGAAGGGCGAAGTGCCTGTCAAAGTCATCTGCCCAGGTAAAGTATACCGCCGTGATGACGACGATGCGACGCACTCTTTCCAATTCAACCAGGTTGAAGGGTTGGTCATTAGCGAAAACATTCGTATGAGCGATCTGAAAGGGACCCTGCTGCAATTCGTGCGCGAAATGTTCGGTTCCCACACGGAAATTCGTCTGCGTCCAAGTTTCTTCCCGTTCACAGAGCCAAGTGCGGAAGTGGATGTAACCTGTGTACAATGTGGCGGCAGCGGCTGTCGCGTATGTAAGCAAACAGGCTGGCTTGAGATTTTGGGGGGCGGTATGGTTCACCCGAAAGTACTGGAAATGGGTGGTTATGATCCGGAGAAATACAGTGGTTTCGCATTTGGTATGGGCGTAGAGCGTATCGCGATGCTGAAGTACGGTGTTGATGATATCCGTCACTTCTACAATAGCGATCTGACCTTCCTGAAGCAATTCGGACGGCTATAACTTTAAGACAAGAAAGATTAACCATATAGAGCAAGCAAATGAACTGGGAACACCAATTTATAGATGAAGGAAGTGAACGTCCATGAGAGTATCGACAGATTGGCTGTCTGATTATATTTCCCTTGAAGGTGTGACGCCACAGGAATTGGCGGAGAAAATCACCCGTGCGGGTGTCGAAATTGATGTAGTGGAGAACCGCAACAAGGGCGTGAATAAAGTTGTTGTAGGTTATGTGAAGAGCAAGGAGAAACACCCGGATGCAGACAAACTGAATGTATGTGTCATCGATGCCGGCCAGGAAGAAGATCTGCAGATCGTGTGTGGTGCGAAAAATGTGGATGCAGGCCAAAAAGTAGTCGTAGCACTGGTTGGAGCGAAGCTCCCTGGTGGAATGGATATCAAAAAAGCCAAACTGCGCGGTGTTGTCTCCCTTGGCATGATCTGTTCCGCCAAAGAGCTGGGCATGAACGACAAATTGCTTCCCAAAGATCAGCAGGAAGGTATTCTCGTTCTGCCGGAACAAACGGAGGTTGGCACGCCAATCAGCCAGGTTCTTGGTCTCGACGATCATGTGCTTGAACTGGACCTGACACCGAACCGTTCCGACTGTCTCAGCATGCGTGGTGTTGCCTATGAGGTGGGTGCCATTCTGGGTCGTGAAGTGAAGCTGCCAAGTCCCAAAGACCAACTGGTTGAAATTGGTGATGTAGCCGCGAATCATATCTCTGTAGAGATTAAGGCACAGGAGCAATGCAGTCACTATGCAGCTCGTTATGTAACTGGCATTAAGCTGGTTGCTTCCCCGCTGTGGATGCAAAACCGTCTCATGGCGGCAGGTGTTCGCCCAATCAATAACATCGTTGATATCACGAACTATGTCATGCTGGAATACGGTCAACCGCTACATGCATTCGATGCGGATAAGCTGGAAAAGGGCCATATTGAAGTGCGGATGGCCAACGAAGGCGAAACGATTGTTACGCTGGATGGACAGGAGCGCAAGCTGGAGCCGCACATGTTGCTCATCACGGATGGAGTGAAACCTGTAGCCATCGCTGGGGTTATGGGTGGCGAGAATTCCGAGGTATCGGAAGGCACGGTGAATCTGCTCTTGGAGTCCGCCAAGTTCGACGGCGGGACCGTTCGGAAAACGTCGCGCCAACTGGGGCTGCGTTCCGAAGCAAGCATGCGTTTTGAGAAGGAAGTAGACCCGGGTGCGGTGATTACGGCTTTGGATCGTGCGGCTGAACTGATTCAGCGTTATGCTGAAGGTGAAGTGCACCAAGGAATCGTGGAAGCTGGAGCAGAAGCTGCGGAGAAACGTGTAATTCAATTGTCGCTGGACCGACTGAATCGTTATCTGGGAACGGATCTGTCTTTGCTTGAGGTAAAAACGATCTTCGCTCGCTTGCACTTTGCATGTGGTGATGCTGATCAAGGATTGCTGGATGTGGAAGTGCCAACACGCAGAGGGGACATTACGCTCGATGTAGACTTGTTTGAAGAGATTGCACGCCTGTACGGATACGACAACATTCCAACCACATGGATTGAAGGACCCACGACTCCAGGGGCATATACACGCTCTCAAGCGATGCGTCGCACGATTCGTGGATTGCTCTCAGGCAGTGGCTGGCAGGAAATGATCAGTTACTCCTTTGTGCACCCGGATAAAGCGACCCTGTTCCCGGCGTTGACACAAGGAAGTAAAGCCGTGAAACTCGCGATGCCTATGAGCGAGGACCGCAGTGTGCTTCGTACGAGTATTTTGCCACAAATGCTGGATGCAGCGGTGTATAACATGAACCGTAAACAGGATTCACTGGCTGTATTTGAAGTGGGCAATGTGTTCTTCACCGAAGAAGATCAGTTGACCAAACAACCGCATGAAATCCCAGTACTGGGGCTGCTGCTCACCGGGAATCGTGCAAGCCAGCAGTGGAATGTTGGAGCGGAGAAAGTAGACTTCTTCGATCTGAAAGGTGCTCTTGAGCATCTGTTCGCCTATGTGGGGCTTGAACAACGCATTCGCTTGGTAGCAAACAGCCCTGAAGGATTCCATCCGGGACGTTCCGCATCGGTTTACCTGGAAGGTAAGGATGGCGGGGAAGGCACATTGATCGGTACATTGGGTCAATTGCATCCGGAACTGCAACAGCAGTATGATCTGAATGATGTGTACATCGCAGAGATTGCACTTGAATCGATCTACAGCGAAGCAGACGCTGACATTCGTTATCGTGAGCTTCCGCGTTTCCCAGCCATGGAACGTGATATCGCGGTTGTTGTGAATGAGGATGTTGAAGCTGGAGATATGCTGCGCGCCATTCGTGAATCGGCGGGTGAATTGTTACAAAACGTACAGGTATTCGATGTGTTTACTGGCAGTAAACTGGGTGAAAACAAGAAGAGCGTGGCGATGGCACTGGTATACCGGAATCGTGAACGTACACTCACCGATGAGGAAGTTACTGAAGTTCATGCCCGTGTAGTGGCTCGTCTGGAAGAGCAATTCGGAGCGGAATTGCGTAAATAGGACAAAAGAAGATTTTTTGAACAAAGATTAGCAGGAATTGTTTGAAGTCACATCGAATCCTTAGCATTAGAGGATCGATGTGACTTTTTTGTGATTACAGCTTAGAATCAACATACAGACTTGAAGGAGGGCACAACTGTGACTACACCTGATCGTACACGCGTCACCGTAGAGATCTACGGGACTTCCTATAAACTGGTTGGCAGCAGTGCCGACTATATGAAACAAGTAGCTAACCTGGTAGATGAGCGTATGGGCGCAATCTCCAAGCAAAATTCCCGTCTGGATACTCCGCGTATTGCGGTACTGGCGGCTGTACATATGGCTGAACAGTCTCTTCAGACTCAGGAAATCCGTAATGAACTGAAGATGCTTACTGGAGAACGTACAGAACTGAGAAACGAATTGAATCGGTTAAACGCCATACAAAATGAACATCAACAAGAATTGGAACGTCGTGACCAGGCTCTTGCTGATTTGCAACAGCTGAAGATTGAAGCAGAGCAGGCGTTGCAAAAGTCCGAATCGGACAAAAATTCAGAGATAGCCAAGTTGAATAAGCTGCTGGAGCAAGAACGCGCTCAAGCAACGGAGCGAGTGCAGAAATTGCAGGCCCAAGCGACAGCACAACTGAAGGAAGCAGAAGCCAAGGGAACGAAACAGCTGAAGGAAATGGAAGAGAAAGCGGCTAACCAGCTTAAAAATGCACAGGCACAGGCTGCTTCCCAGCTCAAAGAAGCTCAGAACCGTTCTGCAGCCGAATTGCAGCAGGCGCAGGCCAAAGCTGCGGCGCAATATAAAGAGTTGCAGGACAAGACTGCAGCTCAATTAAAAGAAGCCGAAAGCCGTGCCGTTGCAGAACGTCAACAGATTGAAGCCAAGGCTGCGCAGCAGGTCCAGACAGCCAAGGAAGAAGCCGAGTCGGCCATTTTGTCCGAGTTGGAGCAGGCAGAGAGCAATCTGAAGAAAGCTCAGGAAGAAGCAGCGCTGCAATATAACGAACTTCAGCAACAGATGGAACTTCGTCTTCAACAGGCTGAAGAAAAAGCGCTGCAACAGACACAAGAGCTCACGGATCAGGCGAATCAGGAACGGTCTGCCATACAGGAACAAGCGGAGCAGAAGCGCCTGACTGAGATAAATCAGTTGAATGCGGAGTTCAAGGCGTTATCCGAGCAGTTGGAACTCGAATGGATGGAGAAAGAAGCAGCCTTCGAGGAACAATTGCAGCAAGCCAAGGAAGCAGCAGCGTCCCAAGCGAAAGAAGCCGAAGCGGCGGCAGAGGCCTTGTTGCAAGAAGAACAGGGCAAGCTCAAACAGCAACTTGAGGAACAACGTAAACAGGCGGAGACTCGACTATTAGATGTCGAAGAGCAATTAGAAGAAGTGATGACCCAGCTCATCAGTGCACAGGACATGGTTGCAGAGCAAGAACAGCAGCTTCAGCATGAGCGTGGTCAATTGGAATCGTTACGTCATGAGCATGGGGTCCGTAAACAGGAACAGGAAGTTCAGACTCGCCGAATTACGGAACTGGAGCAACAACTGGAGCAGTTGAAAGAGGACCGTTCCCAGTTGCAGGAGCTTCTGCGTGAAACGGAACAGGCTGCCCAGCAATCCCGTGATTCACAGGAACAATGGAAGCAGAAGTATAATGAAACTGTGGATAGAGAAACCTCTCTCACAGCACAGCTACGCAAACTTCAGGAGCAACATGCACAGCTTGAACAGGAAGCCCAAAAGCTTCGTGAGGCTGAAGTGAAGTCGGAAGAGGAACAGCGCAGACTGCATAAAGTGCTTGAACAGGCTCATGCTGCGGTGCGTACATTGCAGAATGAGATCGGCACGCTTACGGAACGTGAGCAGTCCTTGAAGGATCTTGCTGAGCAGCGATTGGCTGAGATCGGAGACCTGGAGAATCAGATTCTTGAAGTTGCTGAACAAAATGAAACGTTGGAGTCTGGTGTGCAATCCCTTCATGATGAATTGTCCGTGGTGAAGGAAGAGTCTCGTTTCAACCATGAAGAGGCTGTGCAATACCAGAAGGATGCAGAGCTTTTGGAAGAGAAACGCAATCAGCTTGAAGGTGAGCTAAATGTTGTTCGGGAAGAGCTGAATCGACTTCAGGATAACTATAAACAAATCCGTAATGATTACAGTGATGCATTACAACGTGAAGAGAATTACAGTTCCAAGCTGGATGAACTGAGCAAGGAGAAACAGGAGATTGTGAACGCACTTGAAGAAGCAAGTCAATCTTCAGCTAAACTTTCCGAGCGTTACTCTGAGCAAGAGAACCGGCTAGCCCAGACTGAGGAAGAAGCGTTGGAGTGGCAGATCAAATACGAAGAGCTGTCAGCCGAACAGGCCGAGTTGGCATCCCGTCTGGAACAGTTGACGAGACGTGAAGAAGAACTTCGCTCAAGTGTTGAACAAGCAGAGCAGAACGACCAGGTGTGGCAACGCCGTGCAGATGAATGGGCGGCTCAGGAACAATCCTGGCAGGAACGCTGGGCTGCACTTGAGAATGAACTGACGGTTTGGAAGAGAGAAAGTGCGGCAAGTAGTGAGTTGCTGGAGGGACTGGAGCAAGAACGACAGCAGCTGGACAAGTTACGTGCAGAAGCGACCCAAGAGAAAGAGATCATGGAAACTGAACTGCTTGAGATGGGGGAGCGTTACGAACTAGCGGCCAATCAATTACGTTTGTTACAGGTTGAACGTGAAATGGAGCAGGAGAAGGCAGAGCAGCTGAACACGGAATATCGTCAGTTGCATGATGAATATACGAAATTGCAGACGGAATATAACGAATGGATTGAATTGATTGAACAGGACCAGACCTAGCGGAATGAATGCAGCAGAACTGGCTCGTGGGCAACGTACTCTGGTACAATTTGTTATACTAAAGAAGGAGCTCCCGTCGCTGCGGGGGCTCCTTGTCTTGAATACTATTCTTCAACGATAATTTTGGAGATCATGCTGCTGTGTCCTGAACCGCAGAAGACAGAACAGGACATTTCAAACTCACCAACTTTGTCCGGGGTTATGACTTTGGAGCTATTTCTGGTATCCAGTTGAAGATTCAGCTCAGGCACCAGGATACCGTGATTTCCGTTTTCATTTTTATAAACAATGTTAACGGGAACGCCTTTTTTAAGATGGTACTCAGGTTGATCGAATTCATAGTTACTCGCCTTGATGACCAATTCTTCACTGGCTGTAACTCCAGCATCAGCATCGGATCCATTGCTGCCAGATTCTGCGGACTGTTTCACTCCTCCACATGCAGTGAGGACCAGAATTAACATACAGGCAGCAAGCCATGTTATGCCTTTCTTCATCATGTGCCTCCTTAAAGCGTGATATGGATAAAATTTGAATGATTGCTCCAGTCATCATACCGCAATATGTGGATGCCTGTACACGCTGCGTATGTCGTTTTTTTGAAAATTGTACGTGTACGGCAGAGCGTGTGCACTGCCTGAATGAAATAAACCCCTTCCGGCCCAGGGCCTTCAGAGGTTTAGGAGAATACATGGGGACGTTAAGGTGAAGTGGAGATTAACTTTTGGAGCTTCGTCCGGCATCAAAAGGGGTGGATACCGGGATGAAGAGATCGATAATCCCGATAACCAGCGCAGCGAGAATGGCACCGAGCAGGCTGACTTCAACATGATCTACAACATATTGACCAAGCCAAATCACCAGTGCGCTAACGATAAATCCGACAATACCGCGACCAAACGGGTTGACTCTTTTGCCGAAGATACCTTCAACGATCCAGCCGAGCAGGGCAATGACAAGAGCAAGCAACAGAGCGCTCCAGAAGCCACCAACGGCGAATCCGGGAACGATCCAGCTGACCACCATTAATACAATTGCAGCGATGACAAATCGCACGACATGTCCCAGGAAATTCATGGTGTTTACCTCCTTTTATTCGGATTGAACTGAGCAGGGCAACTCCAAGGGGGATGGAGAGGTTGCACAATCCTGACACCTGTAGTTTGTGGTGTTATGGTTGAAGTTATGTGTGGAAGGATTCGTTAAATAGCGTAAGAAAGTTTCTTTCGTTATAATACAGATATAGTTTGGAAGGAGTTGTACACTTGGACACGAAAATTTTACACACACTGGAATATCGCAAAATTTTAAATACATTGCTTAGCTTTGCCCAGACGACCATGGGAAAAAAGAAAGCGGAGCAACTTGAACCAAGCAGTGAACTTGAAGAAGTGAAGCGGTTGCTGCAGCAAACCGATGAAGCCTTCACATTTGATCGCCTGAAAGGCTCACCGTCGTTTGGGGGAATTGTAGATATTACGGCTTCCATCAAACGTGCTGAAATTGGAGGCACACTTAACCCTCACGAACTTTTGGGAATATCCAATACAACCTTTGCAGCGCGGCGATTGAAACGTCAGATTGGTACTTTGCATGAAGATGAGCCCATCGAATCATTGTTCTATATCAGTGATCAACTGTCAGAGCAAAAAACGCTTGAGGATGCCATCAAAATCTGTATTGACGACAATGCAGAGGTTGCCGACAGTGCAAGCGTAACGTTGGCGCAGATTCGTCGTGAGCTGCGAGGCGGAGAAGCGCGGATTCGCGAAAAACTGGATTCCATGATTCGATCCTCTACCGTATCCAAGATGCTTCAGGATCAGCTCATCACCATCAGAGGAGACCGTTTTGTTATCCCGGTGAAAGCTGAATATCGTTCGTACTTTGGCGGGATTGTGCACGATCAATCCGGTTCGGGTGCGACATTGTTCATTGAGCCGGAATCGATTGTTGCAATGAACAACAAATTACGTGAAACCCGGATTCGGGAAGAACGCGAAATAGAAATTATTTTGCAGAAATTGACGGCACTTGTCAGTGAGCAGGGAGAGTGGCTGTTGTATGATGTCGACTTGCTGGGATCACTTGATTTTATCTTTGCCAAAGCACGTCTGGCTCGTGAACTGAAAGCAACATTGCCTCGCATGAATGACCGCGGGTTCCTGAAGCTCAAGAAAGGCCGTCATCCACTGATTCCGATTGAAAACGTAGTTCCAATTGACATAGAGTTGGGCAATGATTATACATCCATTATCGTGACAGGTCCCAATACGGGTGGTAAAACGGTAACGCTCAAAACAATTGGATTGCTGAGCCTGATGGCCATGTCCGGTTTATTTGTTCCGGCTGAGGATGGCAGTCAGTTATGTGTATTTGATGCGATCTATGCAGACATTGGGGACGAGCAGAGTATCGAGCAGAATCTGAGTACTTTCTCCAGTCATATGACCAACATCATTCGTATTCTGAAAAACATGACACCAAAAAGTTTGGTATTACTCGATGAACTTGGCGCAGGGACAGATCCGGCTGAAGGTTCCGCACTGGCGATCTCCATGCTGGAGCATATGCACCGGACGGGATGTCGCATGGTTGCAACCACTCACTACAGTGAACTGAAAGCATACGCATATGAGCGTAAAGGTGTCATTAATGCCAGCATGGAATTTGACATCAACACACTGAGTCCAACCTATCGCCTTCTGGTGGGTGTACCTGGACGAAGTAATGCATTTGCCATTGCAGAGCGACTGGGACTGCCGGGTTACATTCTCGACTACGCCCGTGGCGAAGTGAAGGAAGAGGATCAACGGATTGAACACATGATTGCTTCTCTTGAAGAGAACCGTCTTACGGCTGAACAAGAGCGTGAGAAGGCAGAGAGCTTGCGCCAGGATATGGAGAAATTACGCAGTCGTCATCAGACCGAACTGGAGAAGCTGGAACAGCAGCGTGATCGCCGGATTGAAAAAGCAGAAGAAGATGCACGCAGCATTGTGGACAAGGCTCGCGCGGAAGCTGAGAAGATTATAGCAGATCTTCGCCTGTTGGCTATGGAAGAAGGTGCTTCTGTGAAGGAGCACAAACTCATTGCTGCCCGCAAACAGCTGGACGAGGCTGAACCGGAGAAACGCAGAAAAACGGTCAAAAAAACGGCAACAGCGCCGAAGACTCGTGCTATCGGTCCTGGTGATGAAGTGCTTGTCTACAGTTTGAATCAAAAAGGCCATGTTGTAGAGATGGCGGGCAGCAAAGACGCTATGGTACAACTGGGGATTATGAAAATGAAAGTGTCCCTGGATGACTTGGAACTGCAGCAATCGGCTCCCGCAGCCAAACCAAAGCAAAAACCGGTAACGGGTATGAAGCGCACACGTGATGACAATGTGAAAAGTGAATTGGATCTGCGTGGTACCAACCTGGAAGAAGCCCTGATGGAGACAGACCGGTTCATTGATGAAGCTTTCCTTGCCAACCTGGGCCAAGTTTATATTATTCATGGTAAAGGTACAGGAATTTTACGTTCCGGTATTCAGGATTACCTGCGTAAGCATAAACATATAAAAAGCTACCGGCTGGGCAATTACGGAGAAGGCGGTAACGGTGTGACCGTCGCAGAATTGGAATAGCCGGTCCATGAATCAATGATATTCTGCGACCTTATTCATGAAGGTCGCAGATGGGGAGAGGGGAACGGTGCGTGATAGAAAGCATTGACCAATTGCTGTCTCATCCCTTGGGGATGGTACTCGGTTTTTTCTCGGTAGCGATTATGGAGCTGCTCGTATTTCTGGCTTGTTTCGAACTGGTGACTAAGTATAAATGCTGGACGGAGATCAAGAAGGGCAATGTGGCCGTTGCGATGGCTACAGGAGGTAAGATCTTCGGGATCTGCAACGTATTGCGGTTCTGCATACAAGCGAAATCTTCGGTGTATGAAGCCATGACGTGGTCATTTGTAGGGTTTATCCTTCTGCTCATTGCCTACTTTTTGTTCGAATTCCTGACACCCGTGTTCTCCATTGATAAGGAGATCGAATCGGATAACCGAGCTGTCGGATTGATATCCATGATTATTTCAGTCTCGCTGTCGTTTGTAATTGGCGCGAGCATTATCTAGGGGGACCGGTCATGAAGATATTGATACGAATTCTGTTTGCGGCATCGATCGTGTTTTTTGCCATCGGTGTCATCTATGTAATGAATACATGATTATATGAAAGAGAAAGGTTGATCAATATGGAAACAACAGTATGCCCTTGGTGTCAGACGGAGATTGTATGGGATGAGGAGCTCGGTCCTGAAGAAGAGTGTCCTTATTGCCACAATGAGTTAAAAGGATACCGTACACTCAACATTAACATCGATGATGAAGAGAACGATGAAGCTGAGGACGACATCTATGATGTAGACGATGTAACGAACGAGAAACAGACTACGGATCTTTCGGATCTGTGGGGGGATGAAGTTGAACTCAAATTGCCGGAGTTGCGAACGTTAACCAAATACGCGGATGAAGGTAATGATCTCATTCAGTATGAACAAGGTGTACAGAAGCAACTTGATCATCAGGAAGAAGTACCAGAGTGCCCGAATTGCCGCGAATTCATGATTCTCGCAGGTACACAAGCTGCAACGCAGGATAACTTCACACCAGTTGCTAACGCAGCTTCAGGCGAAGGGTCACTATTGGCATCACCGTTTAAAGTATTGACCTATGTATGCTCGGGATGTTTCCAAGTTCAATACAGTCTGTCTGAGGAAGATCGTCTGCGTCTGATCAAGAACCTGAGTACGCAGGAATAAACATTTCGGAGATTCTAACCAATTTCATAGCAATCCTGAAGATTCATCATGTTTTCCTCTTGCTTGGGGCACGTTAACCCTAAGACCTACCTGTACATAGTTCACTTCAGGTGGATGAAGGAGGAGCAGATGAAGATTACTTTAGGCCGACAATCCATTCTGCTTTTGGGCGTGAATGGATTGTTTGCGTTAGCCGGAGCGCTGTCGGGAACCTTTTTGAATGTGTTTCTGTGGAAAAGCCGTCCGGATTATGCCATGTTGGGGTGGTTCACTCTCAGCCAGCAATTGGCCATTGGACTGACATTCTGGCTTGCTGGCAAATGGGTCAAGGAACACAATAAAATGAGTGCACTACGACTAGGTACTGCGCTGTCCGGCATATTTTATATGATAGTCCTCTGGGCTGGGTCCAAAGCTGTAGACTGGATATGGCCTCTGGGTATGCTACTAGGTTGTTCCTTGGGGTTATTCTGGATTGCATTTAATGTTGTGTATTTTGAAATAACGGATCGGGAAAACAGGGATCTATTCAATGGCTGGGTCGGGTTACTTGGTTCGATGACAGGAATTATAGGTCCATGGTTCTCCGGTCTGATTATTACTCGCATGACAGACAACACAGGATATCGGCTCATCTTCACGGTATCACTCGTTATTTATGTCATAGCAGTAGTTTTTAGTTTTTTTCTGAAAAAAAGAAAGGTGAGCGGTACATACCGCTGGTCGGAACCTTGGATACAGTTATCCAAGCGGGATAGTCCCTGGAGGACCTTAGGTTTGGGTTTATTCGCTCAGGGTGCACGTGAAGGTGTCTTTGCCTTCCTGATTGCACTGCTTGTATATTTGGCTACCGCACAGGAGTACAAATTGGGGCAGTTCTCACTCATCACTTCTGCTGTGGCACTAGTAAGTTATTGGGCAGCCGGGAAATGGTTCAAACCACAGTATAGATCAAAAGGCATGTTCATTGGAGCCCTCATTCTGCTTGTTGTGCTTCTTCCTCTTCTCTGGAAAGTGACCTATGGGACGCTGTTAATCATGGGGATTGGGAGTGCTGTTGCGATGCCGTTATATGTATTACCGATGATATCAGCGGGATTCGACATGATGGGCACAAGTGGCGAAAATGTGGAGAAAAGGGTTGAACTTGTCGTTTTGAGAGAGTTATGCCTGATGCTTGGCAGACTATGTGGGTTGGCCATATTTATTGTGACGGTCTTAAATGCTCCGTCTCTACGCATGTTAACCTGGCTTATTATTGTCCTCGGTGCTTCTCCGCTAATTGGATGGATCTTTATGCGCAAGTTATTGAACCGAACGGAAGGGCAAGAGCCCACGGCTTAGCAGGCTTCCCAATATATAAACAGGGTACAGCGACGGGAAAAGAGAACTTTCCGTGTGCTGTACCCTATTTGTAGTTGTATTGATTCAGTTGTTGGTTATACAGGAGATGGTTTACTTGTACGTGTGAGAGAGAACAGATCCATATCAGGGTTTTGTTTGCCAGTAATAGCATCCACAATTAAGGAAGCAGCAATCATGCTGTATACGGTTCCGTTACCTCCATATCCTTCTACAAAATATGAATGCGGATAATCGGGATGTGTACCGATCAGGGGGAGGCCATCATTCGTATTACCAAACACAGCGCCCCAGGCATAATCGACTTCAAGATCATCTAAAGGGAAATAGGAACGGACCTCTTCCAGGAGTGTATCTCCCCGGTGTTTTGAACGTATTTCACGTTGATCCTCTCGAGGTGTTTCTTCATCCAAACCGCCTGCGATGATTCTTCCGTCCGGTGTTGTTCGCATATACAAATATGGGCGAGCTGTCTCCCAAATCATGCTGTGTTCAAACCATTCACTAAGATCAGACAACGGTTTGGTAGCAATCGCGTAGGTCGTTTTCAGATAGGCTCCGCGATCCTTTTTGATGTCCTGTGTCTCGTAACCGGCAGCAAATATGACTTTCTTGGCACGGATTTTACCGTTGGCAGTGTGGCAGACTACACCATCTTCATCGTATTCACAGTGTATCATCTCCGTCTGACCATAGATTCGAGCGCCACGCTTATTGGCGGATTCAAACAAGGCATGAACAAAACGATAGGGGTTCACTTCCGCATCTCCCATGGTGTACAGTGCAGCGGGTTTGCTGAAGGGGAAATGCTGGCTTATTTTGTCGGCATCCCACAGTTCAGCTTCAAAACCATAACGCTTCAAGGTCTGATATTCTTCCTCCAATAGGGCCACATCATCTTCACTGCTCGCAAAACAAAGACTTGTTCGTGGGATAAACCAAGGGTCTGTATCCAGGCTGTCTGCAATTTGAGCAAGTTGTTTCATGGCTTCACGACAAAGCTCATAAAAACGTACGCCTTTTGCTTCACCAAAAGTGTGGATACATGAGGTTAGTGTCTTGTCATTGGTGTATTGTAAAAGACCTGTATTGGCAGAACTGCTGCCGTTGGCAATGTCTCGCTTATCAATCACAACAGTGTTAACACCCTGTTCCGTGAGTAGTTTAGATGTCAATGCGCCCCCCATGCCCCCACCAATGATGAGGCAGTCACAAGAGATGTCTTCTTGCAGAGCAGAATAATTAAATGTTGAATTGAAAGTGGAGGGCCAGAAAGGTGTGCCATAGACCAGATCCATTAGAAACATCTCCTTTATAATTTAAATTTGTATACTTTTGTGTGACCGGGTTAACAATAATTGCGCATAAACTTTATGCCGAGGAGGCCATCGAAACATGCAGAATCATACTATGCAAGCGCTGAGTCCCAAGGAATTGAACTACATTGCGGATTCTATCACCAATGAAGAACTGCTGATTAAGCAGTGTGCAGCCACAGCTTCCATCACACATAATCCGCAAATTCAACAGGCGCTGAATCATTATGTTCGCTCACATGAGCAGCATCTGAATACTCTTGTCAATGCGTTACAGCAACATCAATCTCTTGCACCAGCGCAATCACAGTAAAGTTCAAAACATGACAAGTTATTTCAAAGTATAGGAGGAAAATACGTGTACACTCAATCTTTGTCATCTGGTGGAAATTTTATGCAGGAGCAGGATCTGCTGAAGTCGATTCTTGCAGATTTAAGACGAACCTCACGCGAATATACGACTGCGACAACGGAAGCTTCCTGCCCCATGACACGTCGAATGTTCACAGACCTGACGAACGATACCCTAAGATTACAAGGGGAACTGTTCAATCTGATGCAGCAAAACAACATGTATTCTGTCTCATCCAAGGCACTTCGTCAGGATGTGGACAAGCAAATTCAGTCCGCCCACCAGACCCAACAAAAGTGTCAGCAGTTCATTCAGGAAAAGAATACGCAGAACAGTTCATATAGCCAAGCTCCTAATGTGCCTCAGCATCAACCGAATTACGGTAACCCTTATTACATGTAACCTTTGCAAAAGAGGTTTGAAGCACCTAATGGTAAAGGACCATACCACCGCTTGCCTGAATTCAGGGCAGGCGGTCTTTTGTCTATGCATCAACGTCAAATTCATGTAATATAAGTATTAATTCATTTTCAGGAACCTGGATGATGCTGGAGGGAAAACCATGAAAGATTTGAACGATCTGCAATTAAAAGTTCTGGATCTGCTGAAGGAAGACGCGAGAAGGACTCCCGCACTGCTGTCGACGCTGCTGGGGGAGTCGGAAGACAAGATTAAGAACGCCGTGGCACAGCTAGAACAAGACCACGTCATCGTGAAATACGCAACCGTCGTGAACTGGAGTAAAATAGATGATGAGAAAGTAACGGCCCTGATTGAGGTGCAGATCACGCCGGAGCGTGGTCGTGGTTTTGAAGGGATTGCCGAACGCATTTATCTCTATCCGCAAGTGAAGTCCGTATATCTCATGTCTGGTGCATACGATCTGCTCGTTGAAGTGGAAGGTGGCAACCTGCGTGAAGTCGCTAATTTTGTGTCGGAGAAACTGTCTCCGATAGACTCTGTACTTTCAACCAAAACGAATTTTATTCTTAAAAAATATAAGCAGGACGGGATTATCTTTGAAGACCATCAGGAAGACAACCGTCTCATGATCTCGCCGTAAAGGAAGATGTGTCATGATAGTGAATGAACAGACAACCGGGAACAACAAGAAAATGACATCTTATCTGGCACCCCTCGTGCAGCAGATACCTCCATCCGGAATTCGTAAATTTTTTGATCTGGTTGGAGACAACAAGGATATTATCACTTTGGGTGTGGGTGAACCTGATTTTGTTACCCCTTGGCATATGCGTGAAGCTTGTGTATACTCGCTGGAAAGAGGTATGACCAGTTACACATCCAACGCAGGTATGCCGAAGTTGAGAGAAGCCATTAGTGAATATCTGGATGCTCAGTTTGATACCAAATACGATCCCAAGGATGAGATTATTGTTACCGTGGGTGGCAGTGAAGCGATTGACTTGGCTTTGCGCGCATTAATCGTACCTGGCGACGAGATTCTCATTCCTGAACCTTCGTACGTGGCGTATTCACCAATCGCTTCAATCGGTGGCGGTATACCAGTTGGTGTTGATACCTATGCGAAAGATCAGTTCAAGTTAACGGCCGAAGCACTTGAAGCTGGTATCACACCGAAGTCGAAAGTGGTTATTCTGTGTTATCCGAGTAATCCCACTGGAGCCATCATGACGTATGAAGAGTGGCTGCCTATTGCTGAAGTGATTAAAAAGCATGATCTGATTGTGATCGCGGATGAAATTTACGCTGAATTGACGTATACGCAAAAACATGTTAGCTTTGCAGCTATCCCTGACATGAAGGAGCGGACCATTCTCGTAAGCGGGTTTTCAAAGGCTTTTGCAATGACAGGTTGGCGGATTGGGTACATGTGTGGTCATCCTGAGCTTATTGCAGCCATGCTCAAAATCCATCAGTATACGGTAATGTGTGCGCCGGCCATGGGTCAGGTTGCTGCACTTGAGGCGTTGACGAATGGTTTGGGTGAGAAAGATCGGATGGTAGAATCGTATAATCAGCGTAGACGTTTAATTGTGCAGGGATTCAGGGATATTGGACTTGATTGTCATGAACCTCAGGGAGCATTCTATGCATTCCCGAGCATTCAAAAGACGGGTATGAGTTCCGACCTGTTTGCTGAGCGATTGTTAACGGAAAATAAAGTGGCTGCTGTTCCGGGTAATGTTTTTGGCCCTCAGGGTGAAGGCTTCTTGCGTTGTTCTTATGCTACTTCTGTAACCCAATTAAATGAAGCTTTGGAACGAATCGGAAACTTTGTTTACAAATTGCAAAAAGAGGGTTAATACTAAAGTAGAATCTTTTTACAAATGTGACATTTTTATTATTGAAAAAAATAACTTTCTTTTACAAAATAATGTGATATAATTTCAATTTGAAATAAGTTTTCATAAATTTGGAAACCATTTTTCCAAGGAGGGGTTAGCTTTGTTTTGTGTTGAATATGATTTACCGACGAATCGTGGGCACTATCTGGCAGAAGGCGATCATGGCGACCGATGGTCGGTGAAACCCGATAACGCATCTTTGCATGACATTTCCTTGGAAGATGAAATTCATATGCTTCGTCGCAAGATGGAACAGATCTTCCTCGAAGAGAAATCATTCACATCCGATATTGTAATTGAAATCAGCAGTTTGCTGGATTTAAAGATTAATGAATATATGAAGGCTAACCCGATTAAAGGAAAATAACGTTTATGCTGTAGTGAAACGTTTCATTAATCGAATTCGAAAGGGAGACCTGAGAGGGTCTTCTTTTTTTGTGTGTAAAGGCAGGGTGATCCCCCGATAAGGCAGGTTATTTTTTTGCGTGGAACAATTGTGATATATTGGACATAGGAGACTAAAGGGGGAACTGGAATGAAGAGATTTTGGGGGCTTACTGCAATCATTTCTATCGTTTTTCTGCTTGCTGGTTGTGGAGGTAAAGATGGTTTTTCCATTTTCATCATTGATAACCAAGGAAATCCATCTGTAATCTCAGAACAGTTACAGGCCAATCTGCAACAGAAACTGGGTGAGGAACCCAAGGTGGAAGTGATCACCAGTGCGATGTATGATGTTCAGAAAATTATGGTAGAGTATGCGGCTGGAGGACATGATATTTTCATTTTGCCTGAGTCCGACATGAAACAATACGGAAGTAATGGCTCCAATGTTCCGCTGGATGATACCTTTGATCCCAAGATGTTTGAACGGGGTGTATTTGAGGGTGGAGTATTGGTAGAGAAGGGTGAAGGAGATGAAGGTTCAGACATCAAGCAAGAATCACATCTTTACGGCATTCCACTTGAAGATATGAAAATGTTTAAAGATGTAGAATATGCTGCGAGCAATTTGTTCGCCACCATTCCAGTGTCATCTTCCAATGTCGAAGAATCCAAAAAAGTGCTGAAGGCGCTGACAGAGTAAAGAAAATTCAGAATGGCTATGGAAGGAGGGAAGCGGATTGCTGATTACGGTCACAGGCGGCATAGGTAGTGGTAAAACCCGGTTTGCCCTCAAGTACGCAGCCGGGATTAGCCGGGAGGGTGTATATTTATCCACCGGTGATCATGATCCCGTTATTCCCGAATTGCCATCCGCTCATTATCGTGCCATTCATGCCGGGAACGGTCAGCATCTGACAGAGGTGATCACCCAGATTAATCGGGAATCCAATCTGTTTTTGGCGGATCAGCGAATTGTAATTGTAGACAGTCTGACCTCCTGGATGGCTGCCGGTTTCAGGGCAACAGAGGATCTGGATCATCAGCGTTCAGAGACACAGCTTTTGCTTGATGCATTATTGTCTTATCAGGGGAAGTTGCTTGTGATTACCAATGAAATGCATGGTACATTGCATCCTACCGAGGAAGAACGAATATTTACAGCGAGAATGGCTTCGGTTAATCGGATGCTGCAGATACATGCTGAAAAGATGTACTTGCTGGTATCTGGTCTGGCTATCGATCTTAAGAGTCAGGGCATGCGAAATGAAGATGAACGATAGCGAGATGACATAAACGGGTGACATAAAGAAGCCTCCTTAACCACGAATTGGTGGCGAGGAGGCTTTATTTATTAAGCTATCCTTTTTATTTCTGCTTTTTGCTACGTCTGATCCACCAGATGATACATCCGATGACAATGATGGCCAGAATGACATACACTACAATGGAATAGACGTCCATAAAGTGCAAAATGCTCTCCCATGATGCGCCAAGCGCAGCACCAACGCAGACAAGAATGACATTCCAGATCAATGTACCAATGGTTGTAAAGAGAAGGAATAAACCAAATTTCATATTGGACATGCCTGCGGGAATGGAGATAAGACTACGAACGAGGGGAACCATTCGGCAGAATAATACGGTCCACATGCCATATTTGTCAAACCATGCGTCGACACGGTGAATATCCTCTTTTTTGATGCGCAGAACATGTCCCCAGCGTTCCACAATTTTCTCAAGGCGTTCGACGTCAATGAGTAGACCAATACCATACAGGATCACAGCACCAAGGACAGAACCAATAGTTGCAGCGATAATAACTCCTGGAATAGTGAGACTGGTATAGGTGGTCATGAATCCGCCAAACGGCAAGATGATTTCGGATGGAATCGGGGGAAATACGTTCTCAAGAGCAATAATGAGTGCAATGCCTATGTAGCCGTATTGTTCCATGAAATCGGTTATCCAGTTTTGCATAATCGTCTCCTTTACTTTTGGTTTCCTTTGATTTGTCGTATACTCGGCAGAGCACACCAATTCTTATATACGTGTAAAGCGATAGACGGGTTTCTGAAAAAATGGCATTCCCGTATTCATTATTATATTACCAATTGGAGGGATAACGATGGGCATATATACACGAACAGGTGACGAAGGACAGACTTCGGTCATCGGTGGACGCGTCATCAAGGATGATGACCGGGTTGAGGCTTATGGCACGATTGATGAGTTGAACTGTTTTGTAGGCCAGGCGATCAGCCTTATTGACTCGGCTCAAGGGGAATTTGAAGATCTGCGTGAACATCTGCTGGAAGTTCAGCAGGAACTGTTTGATTGCGGATCGGATCTGGCCTTTGTGAAGATTAGTGAGACCAAATATAAGGTGAGAGATGAAATGGTCACACGTCTGGAACAATGGATCGACCAGTATGATGCAGAGAATCCAAAAGTGGAACGATTCATTATTCCAGGTGGCAGTCAGCTGTCCTCTGCTCTTCATGTGTGCCGTACTGTATGTCGTCGCGCAGAGCGTCGCACGGTAACACTTGGACAACATACAGATATTAATCCGTCTGTACGACGGTATCTAAACCGACTGTCTGATTACTTCTTCGTGGTTGCACGGACAGCCAACGCGAGACAACAGGTGGCGGATATTGAATATGTGCGGAGCAAAAAAGTCTTCCGCCGCAAAGAATGAGCCAGTATTATTCGCCGATTGTCTACACGGTGACCGAACAAGAAGATGGCTGGCTGCTGAAGACCGTGCTTCAGCGCCGGCTGCTGGTGTCGCGTAAGCTTTTGTCCAAAATTAAGTTGACGGAGCAAGGTGTCATGCTTAATGGAGAGCGCGTGTACATTAGCGTCAAGGTAGCTGCGGGTGATGTCGTTGAAGTTCGGATGGAGCAAGAGGAATCGGATGATATTTTGCCTGAGCCTATTCCCTTTACCGTTCTGTATGAAGATGAGCACTTGCTTATTGTCAACAAGGATGCGGGCATCATCGTTCATCCGACACATGGACATTATACAGGTACTTTGGCAAATGGCGTTGTTCATTACTGGAAAACCAAGGGCGAGCGCTTTCGGTTTAGACCGATTCATCGCCTTGATCAGGAAACGTCAGGTGTTCTCGCCATAGCCAAGAACCCTTATGTCCATCAACATGTCTCTGAACAGATGATTGCAGGAACAGTGGACAAGAAATATATTGCACTTGTGCACGGCAGTCCTGTCCCGGAACAGGGGGCAGTAGATGGCCCGATCGATCGCGATCCTGAAGAGCCACACCGCCGAATCGTAACACCTGATGGCTACGCTGCAAGAACGTTGTACACGACCGTAACACGTTGGTCAGGGGGCAGCGCCAGTGCGATAAGCCTCAAGCTGGAAAGTGGCAGAACCCATCAGATCAGGGTACATATGACGTCCATCGGCTGCCCGTTGATAGGTGATCGAATGTACAAGACACTACCTGTGCATGAGATCGATGAGCAGACCATGGCTGTTCGAGAAGAACGGGACAGCTGGATCGAACGCCAGGCATTACATGCCTGTGAGCTGACGTTTGAACATCCCATTCTACAGGAACGCATAACGTTCCAAGCTCCTTTCCCAGCAGATATGGCCGCGCTAGAGAAGCGTTTGAATGATGAGGCAGCTCCCAGAGAAGAACTGTAGGAAGCTGCGACGGGGCTCTTAGTTTTGCACCTCGTAGCGCAGTTTCCTGCACGGCCTGTCCTGTTTGGAGTTCAACGCTGTTTGTCTTACCCTTGTGAGGGATGCTTAATGCACCCGAACAACATGCCGTAGGCTAATCTTTATGGTTCTATGGTTAATGTATTGATGTTTACCAATTTGATGTTAAATATTTCAAGAATTCAAATCTCAAAAGTTTTTAAGGATACAAAAGCTGTAAGATTTTGATCCGAAAAAATATAGCCGAATGTGAGTTTTTGATCTCATTCGCAAAAGTCAGTAAAATTACATGGCGATGGTATCGATTTGGAGCGACTTTTGGATTTGCGAAGCAAACCAAGGGAAGCGAGAAGTCGATACCGGAGCATTTGGAGGAACACATACCATGAGTAACTTAAAAGTATATCAATATGCCAAATGCGGCACATGCCGCAAAGCTGTAAAATGGCTTGAAGCTCAAGGACATGAGCTGGAGTTAATCCCTATTTTTGACTCACCGCCATCAGAATCTGAACTAACAGAACTCATCCAAAAGAGCGGGCTGGAAGTGAAAAAGTTCTTTAATACGAGTGGGGAAGTATACAAAGAACAACAATTGAAGGACAAGCTTCCAGGCATGTCCGATGATGAACAGATTCGTTTATTGGCTTCCAATGGTCGTCTGATCAAACGTCCGATCGTTACGGATGGAGAAAAGGTGACGGTTGGATTCAAGGAAGAAACGTACGAGCAGGAATGGAATAACGCATAAACGCGCTGAATATCAGCCTTGAATTGTTCAAAATTCAGGGCTTTTTTGGCTGAACGATGGTTGGCGGAACTATGCTATAATGATAGAATTAGTTTCGATATTTTATATGCTAGATTTAGATAGGAGAGAACAAATTCAAGTGAATCAACGTAATGAACCTACTTTGTTGCTGGTAGACGGTATGGCGGTGTTGTTCCGTGCTTTTTATGCGACATCTGCAAGCGGATATATCAGACGTACAAAGGCAGGAGTGCCTACCAACGCAGTCTACGGATTTATCCGTTATTTCTGGGATGCGGTTCAGACTTTTGGGCCAAGTCATGTCGTATGTTGTTGGGATATGGGCGGTAAGACGTTCCGCGGTGAAGAATATGCAGCCTACAAAGGCAACCGGGCCGAAGCTCCGGATGACCTGATTCCCCAATTTGCTCTGATTCGTGAAGTCATGGATAGCCTGGGTATTCCGAATATAGGTGCACAAGGATTCGAAGCCGACGATTGTATCGGGACGCTTGCGAAGTATTATACCGAAGAGACCGATATGAATGTTATGGTACTGACGGGTGACCACGACATGTTGCAACTGATTAATGACCGCACAAGTATCATTATTATGAAAAAAGGCCATGGCAACTACATGGTGTACAACCCTGAAACGCTCATGGCAGAGAAACAACTGACACCTCGTCAAGTGATTGATATGAAGGGTCTGATGGGAGATGCCAGCGACAATTATCCCGGAGTACGGGGAATTGGTGAGAAAACAGCGTTGAAGCTTGTACAGGAATACGGCTCCATTGAAGGGATTTTGAGCAACATGGATAAACTGACCCCTTCGGTGCGTAACAAGATTGAGAATGATCTGGACATGCTTCATCTGTCCCGCAAACTGGCAGAGATTCATTGTGCTGTTCCGGTTGCCTGTGCGCTGGATATCTGTGAATTGCGTCTTGATCCGGATATGGTGATGGACAAGTTTGAACAACTTGAGATGAAGAGCCTTGGCTCTTGGATGGGAGTGGCAATAGGGTGAGCAACATGAAGAACGTACGAACAGGCAAAAAGTGGTGGACAGGGGCTATGGCCCTTGTCCTGGCCTTGCCCGTAATTCTTTCGGGAGCAGTAAGTGCACCACAGACAGTGGATGCCAAAGCAGCAATTAGCACCAAAGTACAGAAAGTAAAAGCAGCAGGACGTAATTTTACCGTACAGACCGTTTCGATTCCAAAGGGAACACCGGTTACCGTGGGACTAGCGAAGAAGCAAGTTGGCCAGACGGCAACATTGCCATCGATTGTGAAAGCCTATGGTGCGCAAGCAGCCATTAACGGAGCATTTTTTGAAGCATACAACGGAGCACCAGATCCATACGGTATGTTAATAGCAAATGGTAAGGTCATACATATTGGAAGATACGGAACATCCATCGGATTTAAGGAAGACGGCTCGGCGATCATGGATTCACTTCAGGTGAGTTTGACAGGTAAAGTAACGGATACAAAAGGTAAATCACGCAGTTGGTATGCAACCTTTATTAATCGAACACCTTCAGCGAACGCAAGCATTACGATGCTGTATACGCCTGAACGAGGTGCCACAGTCGGATTCAAAGGTGGCACTGCGGTTGTCATGGAGAAAGGTATCGTGACCAAAAAAGTGCCCAATACCAATGTAGCGATCCCTAAGAATGGCTCGGTACTGGTCTTCACAGGTAATCAGAAGTCTTCTTCGGACCGTTTCACCGTTGGTTCGACCGTAGAAATGAATTATAAGTATACGAACGCAGCAGGCAAAGAGATCCCTTGGCAAGATGTAGTGACTGCTGTTGGGGCAGGACCCCGTCTGGTAAAAGACGGTAAGGTAGCTGTCAATCCGACGAGCGAAGGTTTCAAGGATGCCAAGATTCTTAATGCTTCCGGAGCCAGAAGTGGTATTGCGATCATGGCGGACGGTTCTGTTATGCTGGCTACCGTTTCCGGAGCAACAATCAAGGAGTGGGCAGCGGTGATGCAGAAGCTTGGCGCCAAACAGGCCATGAATCTGGATGGCGGTGCTTCCTCGGGTATGTATGCCGGGGGCAAAATGCTGACTTCTCCAGGTCGGCTCTTGAGTAATACACTCGTATTTGGCGGCTCTGTGCGTTAAAAGAAAGTGATTATAGGAGGTATGACGCAAATGACACTCACATCTGATCGAAAGCCAGGGGAGGGCAATACAGCTGTTCTGGCCATTAATGTAGGACTGCCGCGGCCGCTCCCTGGGCAGAAGCGTGAAGTGCTGAGCGGCATTGTGAAACATCCTGTATCCGACGCGGTTTTCCTGTCATTCACTGGAATGACAGGGGACGCGCAGGCGGATCTGGTGCATCATGGCGGCCCTGACAAAGCCGTTTGTGTATACGATTACAGTCGTTATCCGGTGCTCGAACAACTGATGGATCGCAAGCTGGATTGGGGAGCTTGTGGAGAAAATCTGACGGTTGAAGGCTGTGCCGAAGAAGACGTACGGATTGGTGATGTGTACGAGTTGGGCGAAGCCACAGTGCAGGTCAGTCAGCCCAGACAACCTTGCTTCAAGCTGGGTGCGAGGTATGACTATAAGGAGCTACCTGTTTATTTTCAGGAGAGTGGATATACCGGCTTTTACTTTCGTGTACTGCAAGAAGGTGAGGTAAGGCCTTCATCGATATTTCGACGGATCAGCACCGATCCAGCCTCAATGACGGTTCTTGAAGCCAATCGAATCATGCATCAGGGGAAAGAAAATGTCGAAGGTATTCAGACGTTGCTGGCCATTCCTGCGCTGTCAGACAGCTGGAGGCAAACGTTAATGAAACGATTGTCCAAGCTGGAGAACAAGTAGCAGGGTAATTATCGTGTCATCAAGTAAAGCAATTCGAATTCCTTTTTAAACTAACTTGGGAGTGTGACTAACATGACGAT
Source organism: Paenibacillus sp. FSL K6-4396 (assembly GCF_038002525.1). Classification (NCBI taxonomy): domain Bacteria; kingdom Bacillati; phylum Bacillota; class Bacilli; order Caryophanales; family Paenibacillaceae; genus Paenibacillus; species Paenibacillus sp. FSL K6-4396. The sequence continues at coordinate 1,952,786 of NZ_JBBOCR010000001.1, forward strand.
CTTAGGCGCAATTGAAGCAGGCGGAACCAAATTTGTATGTGGTATTGGCACAGAAAACGGAGAAGTTCTGGAACGCGTAAGTTTTCCAACAACAACACCGGAAGAGACCATGGCTCAAGTGATTTCATTTTTTGAAGGCAAAGGCATTGAAGCTCTGGGTGTAGGTTCATTCGGTCCGATTGATCCGATTGAAGGAAGCCCAACATATGGCTATATCACAACAACACCTAAACCACATTGGGGACAGTATAACGTGATTGGCAAGCTCAAGGAGCATTTTGATGTGCCGATGACATTTGATACGGATGTGAATGGTGCGGCACTTGGAGAAGCAACCTGGGGCGCTGCACAAGGTCTTGAGAGCTGTCTGTATATCACTGTGGGTACAGGTATTGGTGCAGGTGCTGTGGTTGGCGGTAAAATGGTCCATGGATTGTCACATCCAGAGATGGGACATATCATTGTACGCAGACATCCGGAGGATACATACGAGGGTTTCTGTCCGTATCATGGTGACTGCCTCGAAGGCCTTGCAGCTGGCCCAGCTATTAACAAACGTTGGGAGCAACCGGCTTATGAACTGCCTGCAGATCATAAAGCTTGGGAGATCGAAGCACATTACCTGGCACACGCCCTGATGAACTATGTTCTGATTCTCTCTCCGCAGAAAATTGTCATGGGTGGCGGAGTAATGAAGCAGGAGCACCTGTTCCCGATGGTTCGTAGCAAACTGCAGGAGTTGCTGGCTGGATACGTTCAGCATCCGGCACTTCAATCCGACATTGACCAGTATGTTGTTTCACCAGGACTTGGTGACAATGCGGGTCTGTGTGGTTCACTGGCGCTTGCCAAGTTGGCATTGAATAAGTAGGTCATTAGGGATTGACGAATTTTACCATTGTGGTATGATATGGGCAACAGCATAGTACGGTTAATGAGGAAGCACCTCTCTTGCATGGATTTTGCAGGAGGGGTGTTTTTTTTTGTGCTGCCTATAGGTAGCATCTTTAACTCGTATAAGCTGAATATTCAAAGGGAGGGAACGAAAATGGAAGTCATTTTCATGAACAGATTGTCCAGAATGTCAGATCAGAATGCAGAGTATGCACAGTTATGGATTGGGGAAGAGGAAGATAGTTGGCAGCTGGGATGGAGTCGCTACGAGGAAGGAGAGCGTGAGGACAGCATCTGGTATGAAGGGACTTCTTGGGAGGAGCTGCTTCATATTTACCGTCATCAGCTTGCCATACAGATGAGTGAGGGGTACCGACCGCAGTTGCAGGGGTTATTTCATGAGAATGATGATCTGAAGTCACGCAGTTATGGTGGACAGCGGCTCCATTGTTACAGTGAGTTATACGGCAATGAGCAATTATATACGGATCTGTGCACATGGCGCAGGAAGAGAGCTGTGTCTGACCGGAAGGCGCCGTATTTTATTGCAACGAATCGTCTGTTGCGTTTGATCAGTGCCTTTGTTCCGCAATCGCTGGATGAACTGATGCAACTTCCGGGCGTAGGAGAGAGCAAAGCAACTGAGTATGGTACGGAATGGATGGAGATTACAACCGGACTGGAGCGTTCAACGACATTCCCGCTGGACTGGGTATACACGGCGCTGAAGGAAGAAGAGTATGAGAGTTGGTTATACAAGCAGAGAGAGCAGAAGTATAAGCAGGAACTTGATAAGTTCACCACGCGTAAGCAGGTGCTTGAAGGCATGAAGGAAGGGTATACGTTAGAGGAGATTGTTAATCGATCCGGATTATCCCGACGCGAGTTGGTTGAGCTGTTAGAGGCACTGGATCATGAAGGTTATGACACCGATTGTCTTCTTGATGTGGAGCTGGCAGTGATGCCAGAGAACGAACAAGAGGCCGTATGGAGTGCGTATGAGGAGCTGGGAGATACGTTCCTGAAGCCAGTATTACATAAGGTGTATGGAGGAGAGAAACCCGATGGAGGAAGTCTGGAGCAGGTCTATGAAAGGCTGCGCATGATTCGAATCCGCTTCCGTCGGCACGCAGAGACAGAGAAGAATGTTGGTTAATAATCAGAAATGAAAAAAGACGAGGCGTTTCTCCCGGAGGAGCGCTTCGTCTTCGTTATTTCATACGAGTTCATACCCAGTCTTTCTTGCGGAAAATGAAGAACATGCTCAGGCCCAGGGTAACCATTAGGCCAATCACAACAAAATAGCTGTATTTCCAGTTAAGCTCTGGCATATTCGTAAAGTTCATGCCGTATATACCGGTAATGACCGTCAGCGGCATGAAGACCGTGGTAATGGCGGTAAATACACGCATGATTTCATTCGCCCGGTTCGCAATACTGGATTGGTAGGCTTCTCGCAAGTTGCCCATCAGGTCGCGATAAGTCTCAAAGGTTTCAGATATTTTTACAGCATTCTCATAGATGTCACTGAAATACTTTTGCAGTTGATCATCGATGAGACGCAGATCTTTTTTGTTCAAGGTGTTAATGACCTCTTTCTGAGGTCCAAGGACTTTTTTCAGCCACAGAATCTCACTGCGCAGCCCGATGATCTCATTCAGATGTGACTTTTTGGTATGCATCAGAATGTCTTCCTCAAGCTTCTCGATCCGTGCTTCAATTCGGTCACCTACGGTGAAATAATTATCAACAATCAAGTCAACCAGCAAATAAAGCAGACGATCCGGTGTACTGATTTCCTGTTCCCACAGGATGGGTTTCAGTGTGCGCAATTCGCTTACCTTGTGCTTGGTAACACTAATAATGAAATGTCTGCCGAGGAATAAGTTGACCGCACGTAGAAATATCTCTTCATCATCAAAACGGATGCTATTAATCACAATAAAATAATGGTTCTCATAAATTTCAATCTTCGGACGTTGTTCTTCGTCACTAAGACAGTCTTCCACAGCCAGATCATGCATCAAGAACAGCGGCTGAAGTACCGCCAAATCGTCTACGTCTGCATCAATCCAGTAAAATCCTTCCGCTGGTGGAGTCAGCGCCTGCTGAATATCGTCCACCGGAATAAATACACCGTTGTTTACCAACCGGATTTTCATCGTTAATCTACTCCTTCTGCACCCGCCAACTTGGCGGATATTATCATTATGGGCGCAAAAAGAACAAATCAGCCGGTCGGCAGCGGAGCCTGGAGATCAGGGCTGCGTTCACTATATAATCAAACGGAAGTCACGTCCCGCTGCCGGCATGCTGATGTCAATTCTCTATGCAGTTTGTCGGAATTCGGCTGCCAGTCAGGCCTCGGGTCGCCATCCATTTAATATGTCACCTCTCACATAAGGGTTTATAACACCTTGTTTAGTATACCGCTGGTACAAGGTGCTTTCAAGCGCAAAAATGTGTCTATTTCGCGCCCTGAGGCAGTGTATGACAACGGATGATGAACGGTTCCGATCTGGGAAGCAGACATCGAACTGCATCTTGACGTGAGGGCATTAATGTAATAAAGTAGACGGTGAACCATATTTAATTACAATCTAATACAGCGAAATCTTATCAAGAGTAGGTGGAGGGACTGGCCCGATGAAACCCGGCAACCGGCGGTATACCGCACGGTGCTAATTCTTGCAGCGACTAAGTGTCAAGTGGCACTGTTGTAACTGAGAGATGAGAGAGGCGCATATCTTTTTTACATATGACCTTTCTCGAAATCCGAGGAAGGTCTTTGTTATATGCCCCGACTTCTCAGCAGTGATTTTCGCTAAGGAACTTGAGGTTGTTTGTAACGTTGGATGAAAGAGCAATTCAATGTTTTTACAAGCTCAAGGCAGTCTATAACTGTATTGATGTGAAGACATCAAGCCAGGGGTGGCTGCATCTATCTATGCACAAGGAGGAGTTAGACTTACTATGCCAATCAAAATACCCGATACTCTACCAGCAAAAGAAGTACTTGAAGGAGAGAATATCTTCGTCATGGATGAAACTTCTGCATATCAGCAGGATATTCGTCCACTCCGTATCGCTATATTAAACCTGATGCCCACAAAGGAAACGACCGAAACACAATTGCTTCGTCTGGTGGGAAACACGCCTATTCAGGTGGATGTCGTTCTCGTACATCCCAAATCCCATACGTCGAAGAATACGTCTCAGGAGTATTTGGATCTGTTCTATAAAACCTTTGATGAGATTGAGCACCGCCGTTTCGATGGAATGATTATTACGGGTGCCCCGGTGGAACAAATGGATTTCGAAGACGTGAACTATTGGAATGAAATCCAGGAGATCTTCGAATGGACCAAAACCAATGTGACTTCAACCCTCCACATATGTTGGGCTTCCCAGGCAGGTTTATACCATCATTTTGACGTACCCAAGGTTGCACTTGATGAAAAGTGTTTTGGCGTTTTCCCACATACCATCAATAAACCACATGTTCCATTGTTGCGTGGATTCGATGAAGTATTCAACGTTCCACATTCCCGTCATACGGAAGTGAGACGCGAAGATATTGAAAAGAATGAGAATTTAGAGATTTTGGCTGAATCCGAGGAAGCGGGGATCTTCCTGGTTGCTACCAAAGACGGCAAACAGATTTTTGCCACAGGACATGCCGAGTATGACCCGTTCTCATTAAAGTGGGAGTATGACCGGGATGCAGCCAAAGGTTTGGATATCGCATTGCCTAGACATTATTATCCGAATGACGACCCTTCCCGTGTGCCACCAGCTACTTGGCGCGCTCATGCCAACTTATTATTCTCTAACTGGCTCAATTACTATGTGTATCAAGAAACACCTTACGATATTGGCCCGCAAATCTAATCGAGATTACAGGAGGATGCAGCAATGGAAGACAACAACAAGTTGAAAATCGAAAGCCGCTTAGCACAAATTGGGTCCATCAATGAACCGGTAACAGGCGCCATTAACTTTCCGATCTATCAATCCACTGCGTTTCGCCACCCGAAGCTTGGACAAAGCACGGGGTTTGATTATATTCGTACCACTAATCCAACCCGTAAAGTGTTGGAAGAAGCCGCTGCAGCGCTGGAGTCCGGTGATGCAGGGTTTGCCTGTAGCTCGGGAATGGCCGCGCTGCAAACGATCTTTGCCATGTTTGGTCAAGGGGATCATCTGATTGTATCGCTGGATCTGTATGGTGGAACCTATCGTCTGCTGGAACGTATTCTGTCCCGTTTCGGCGTAACTGCTAGTTATGTGGACACGAATGACCTGGCAGCACTGGAGAAGGTTCGTCAACCGAATACAAAAGCTGTATTTATTGAGACACCAACCAATCCACTGATGATGATCACCGATGTGGAAGCCGTTGCTTCCTGGGCGAAAAGTTACAACCTGTTGACCATTGTTGACAACACGTTGTTGACTCCATTTTTCCAACGTCCGATTGAACTGGGTGCCGATATCATCATTCATAGCGCTACCAAATATCTGGGCGGACATAATGATGTGCTCGCCGGACTAATTATTACCAAAGGTGAGGCGTTATCTGCTGAGATGGCGTTCCTGCATAATTCCATTGGAGCGGTATTATCTCCAAGTGACTCCTACCAGTTGATGAAAGGTATGAAAACGCTGGCTCTTCGCATGGAGCGTCATGAGCACAATGCACTTACTATTGCCAAATACTTGCTTGAGCACCCAGCGGTGGTTGAAGTGTATCATCCAGGTCTATCCGATCATCCGGGGTATGAGATACAGAACAAACAATCCACGGGTAACACAGGTATCTTCTCTTTCAAAGTGAAGGATGCACGTTATGTTGAACCGTTGCTACGTCATATCCAACTCATTGCTTTTGCCGAAAGTCTCGGCGGAGTTGAATCACTCATGACTTATCCGGCAGTACAGACTCATGCGGATATTCCGCTTGAAATTCGTGAAGCCGTAGGTGTGGATGACCGTCTGCTCCGGTTCTCCGTAGGCATTGAACATGCAGATGATCTGATTGCAGATCTCGGCAATGCTCTGACAGCTGCACAACAGGAAGTGGAAGGAGGAGTGCACTCATGAGTGAGTCCAACAACAAGCCCAATTCCGAGTTGAAATTTGATACCAAGTTACTCCATTTTGGCGATGAGATTGACAAAACGACTGGAGCCTCCAGTGTACCGATCTATCAAGCATCAACATTCCATCATTTTGATATCTTCAATCCGCCTCAACATGATTACAGTCGTTCGGGTAATCCGACACGTCAGGCTCTGGAAGATTACATCACATTGCTGGAGGGCGGCGCACGAGGCTTTGCCTATTCTTCGGGGATGGCTGCGATCTCAAGCGTGTTCATGATGTTCTCCGCAGGGGATCACATGATTGTAACGGAAGATGTATATGGAGGTACGTATCGTTTGCTTACTTCCATATTAAGCCGTATGCAGATCGAGACAACCTTTGTAGACATGACCAATATAGATGAAGTAAAAGCGGCACTCAAGCCAAACACCAAGGCAGTTTATATGGAAACACCGTCCAACCCTACACTGCGAATTACGGATATCGCTGCTGTAACTGACTGGTCGAAGGAACATGACCTGATCACAATTCTGGATAACACCTTTATGACACCGTACTATCAGCGTCCAATTGAGCTTGGTGTGGACATCGTCGTACATAGTGCTACGAAGTTTCTCGGAGGTCACAGTGATGTACTGGCAGGGTTAGCCGTTGCTCGCACGGAATCACTTGGCGTACAACTAAAACAGTTGCAAAATGGACTTGGAACTGTACTCGGGGCACAAGAATCCTGGCTTCTGATGCGCGGGATGAAAACCTTGGGGGCTCGCATGGCTCATAGTGAACGGAGTACAGCCAAACTGGCGGCATGGCTTAATGAACGCAGTGATATTACCGCTGTCTTTTATCCTGGACTGGAGGATCATCCGGGCCGTGAGGCACATGAGCGCCAGTCCACAGGATATGGAGCTGTCGTTTCTTTTGACGTCGGTTCAGGTGATCGTGCAAAAGCAGTTCTTAACCGGGTGAAGCTCCCCATTGTTGCTGTAAGCTTGGGAGCTGTGGAGAGTATTCTGTCCTACCCAGCGATGATGTCTCATGCGGCAATGCCGGCTGAGGTTCGCCGTGACCGTGGCATTACAGATGGGTTGCTGCGCTTCTCCGTAGGTCTGGAAGATATCGAAGATCTGATTGTAGATTTGGAGCAAGCACTTCAGGAATCCTAACAAAAGTGGATGCCCGAATACGCCGATGCGTATCACTTAAGTTCGAACTAATTCTTTTCCATATGTAAAAATTTTTACTTATTTTTAAAGCACCTGTACATAAGGTGCTTTTTTTCACATGTAACCTGTGTTACGATATGTGGAGTACAGAAATACGATGTTGCCACCAGAACTTGCTTCTCTTGAACAAGTTGGGACGGATCGTTATATAATTTCTCTTCATGAGGGAGGCTTTTTTACGATGAGTACGGTAGACCGTATCTTAGATAAAGCCCTTCGGGGCGAACGTTTGGACTTGGAAGACACGATTCAGTTATTTGAATCCAATGAAGTGGACAAAATCGGGGCAGCTGCTAATGTCATTATGAAACGCATGCACCCTGAACCATACAGAACATTTGTAATTGGGCGTAACGTCAACTACACAAACGTGTGTGATGTGTACTGCCGTTTTTGTGCTTTCTACCGCAGACCTGGTTCGGATGAAGGTTATGTGCTTCCGGACGAAGTGATTTTCCAGAAGATTCAGGAAACGGAAGATGTGAATGGTACCGAGATTTTGATGCAAGGTGGAACGAATCCAAACTTGCCTTTCAGCTATTATACAGACCTGTTGAAAGCCATCAAAGAGCGTTTCCCAAACATCACGATGCACTCTTTCTCCCCAGCGGAGATTATGAAAATGGTTGAAGTATCCGATGGCCTTACATTGGAAGAAGTTGTTCGTGCCATTCACGAAGCTGGACTGGATTCCTTGCCTGGCGGCGGCGCTGAAATTCTGGATGACCGCACACGTCGGAAGATCAGCCGCTTGAAAGGTTCATGGCGTGATTGGATGGACGTTATGCAAACTGCACACCGCATCGGTATGAACACCACGGCAACGATGGTTATCGGACTTGGTGAATCGATGGAAGAGCGTGCATTACACTTGCTCCGTGTACGTGAAGCTCAGGACGAATGTATTGCGAACAAGTATGACTCCGAAGGTTTCCTGGCATTCATTCCTTGGACCTTCCAGCCAGACAATACCAACCTTAAGCTGGAGCGTCAGACTCCGGAAGAGTACTTGAAGACTGTAGCCATCAGCCGACTGGTGCTGGATAATATCAAGAACATTCAATCCTCTTGGGTAACCATGGGTCCTGAGATCGGTAAGAAGTCGCTTGAATTTGGTTGTAATGACTTCGGTAGCACGATGATTGAAGAGAACGTTGTATCTGCTGCTGGTGCAACTTACAAAGTTAACATTGAATCCATTCTGCGTTTGATTCGAGAGTCCGGTTATATTCCGGCACAACGTAACACCCGATACGAGATTGTGCGCATGTTCGACGAAGAAAATGCCGTACATGAAGATTTCGTAATGCAGAACTAATTCTAATTAATTCAATACTACTCTTTATAAACTTTGATCGTTAGATAAGTATTTATGAAGCCAAGCCCGCTGACTACTCCGTTTGGAGAGACGGCGGGTTTTTTGATTTCTTTCTGCGGTTCGAGGTCATCAAACAGTACATGTTACGCAATTGGCGATATTTTATATTGAAATTGAACTGTTACAATGAAAGGGAACTTGTGTAGTCAGACACGCTGGAAGGGGTTAAACCGATGAAGAGAAGAATACTTGGCAAGACGGAACTGGACGTACCTGTATTGAGTTTTGGAGCATCCTCACTCGGTTCTGTATTTCGTAACATTGACCGGGACGAAGGGATTCGCACTGTACATGCGGCCGTAGATGCGGGGATGAATTACATAGACGTTTCGCCTTACTACGGGCTGACAAAAGCGGAGTCCGTGTTGGGTGAAGCCATCCATAGCTTGCCGCGCAGTTCATATATGTTATCAACCAAAGCCGGACGGTATGGGGAAAATGAGTTTGATTTTTCACGTCAGCGGATTCTGGATAGCGTGCAAGAGAGCCTGGATCGACTGCATACAGACTATATCGACATTCTGTTCCTGCATGATATTGAATTTGTGCCAGCAGAGATCATCGTAGAAGAAGCCTTTCCAACGTTGCTGCGTCTGAAAGAGCAGGGAGTTATACGACATGCGGGCATTTGTGGATTGCCCTTACCGTTGTTCGAGAAGGTTCTGCCACAGATCGATGCGGATGCAATCATCTCGTATTGTCATTATTCATTGAATGATACCTCATTATTATCGTTATTGCCCCTGTTGGAAAAAAAAGAAATTGGCCTCGTCAATGCTTCGCCTCTTTCTATGGGCTTGTTGAGTACCCGAGGGGCTCCTGCCTGGCATCCGGCAGATGATCGGGTGAAAGAGCTCTGCCTGAAGGCTGCCCGCTTCTGTGCAGAACAAGGCAGTGACATTGCCAAGTTGGCCGTGCAATTCTCCACGTCGAATCAACGAATTCCGACAACACTGGTGAGCAGTGCCAGCCAGCGCAATATCCTCAATAATGCAGCCTGGATAGAGGAACCGATGGATCAGAGCCTGCTGGATGAAGTGCTGCGCATTCTGGCTCCATTGCATAACGAGACGTGGTCAAGCGGAAGACCTGAATATAATACGAAGCCAAGCAACACGACAGCAGAAGCATCTAAGGGGGAACTACGATGAGAGCCATTGTATGTGAAGAAATAGATCAATTGAAGCTCCAGGACCTGCCTCAACCGGAACGAGCAGAAGGAGAGGCGTTGGTTGCCATTCGGCGGATTGGGATCTGTGGAACGGATCTGCATGCGTACAAAGGCAACCAGCCATTCTTTACCTATCCTCGTGTTCTGGGTCATGAACTGGCGGCTGTTATTGAAGAAATCGGTCCGAACGAGGCAGGATTACAGCCTGGGGATCAGGTAAGTATTATTCCGTATCTGCACTGCGGTCACTGTATTGCATGTCGCAGTGGAAAAACCAATTGTTGTGCGTCCATGCAAGTCATGGGTGTGCACGTAGACGGAGGCATGAGAGAAAAAATCAGCGTGCCTGTCTCACATCTGCTCTCAGCAGAAGGTTTGACGCTGGATGAGACGGCAATGGTAGAACCATTAAGCATTGGAGCCCATGCCGTCAGAAGAGCAGGAATTAAACCTGGTGAGCATGTGGTTGTGATTGGAGCTGGCCCCATTGGATTGGGTGTGATGGCATTCGCCAAACAGGCTGGAGCGCGTGTTATTGCCGTTGATCGTAATCTGGACAGGCTGGAGCTTAGCCGGACTTGGGCTGGAGCGGATGACCTAGTACAGGCCAATGAACATACTGTACAACAAGTGGCTGAAATTACGGGAGGCGACTATGCTACAGCTGTCTTCGATGCAACAGGTAACGTGAATTCCATGAATGAGGCCATTCAATATGTGGCGCATAGTGGTCAACTCATTTTTGTTGGACTGGTGAAAGCGGATATTACCTTTCATGACCCCGAATTTCACAAGCGGGAGATGAGTATCCTGGGCAGTCGAAACGCAACCCGTGAAGATTTTGAACAGGTCCTGTCGACCTTGCGTCAAAAGAAACTAAGTATGGATGGGTACATCACACACCGAGTGGAATTTGATGAGTTACCTACTGCAATAGATCAATGGTTATTGCCAGATTCACATGTAGTCAAAGCCATCGTTGAGCTATAATAACAAGTAAGTCTGATAACAGAAAAAAACGCTCTCTGACCTTGTTGAACAAAACTGTTCATCCATAGGGTAAGAGAGCGTTTTTTTATTTTTCCGGATTCGTTACAATACCCGCATGTGGATCAATGTGACGCACAATGGACTTTAACCAGATCATCTCCAGCACATGTACCTCATAATAAAGTGCACCCGGGATTTGCCTGATCCATCCTTCCGCCATCGCGAGTTGTGTTGAGTCAGAAGTGGCTTCCAGAATTCCAGGTTCACGGCGTAGCCGTTTGCGTACAGCTTTTTCAACTTGAGAGCTTTGTGTGGTCAATATGCATACTTTGCGTTTGGAAGAGAAGCCCCTGAACGCAATGTACACCATTTCATAAGCAATAAGATAGGCGATTACAGAATACATCGCTTGGTCCCAGCCAAAGACAACACCAGCGGCTGTCAGTATCAACAAGTTAAGCAGCATGATTATTTTTTCGATAAGCATCCGTTTTCCGCTAAATACACGTTCAGGTGGGCGGGAAGACGGATCACCGATTTCCAGCGTATCCAGTGTCCCGCCATACCGTACGACGAGCCCAATTCCGAGTCCGAGGCATAATCCGCCAAACATGGCGGCAGCCAGCGGATGCTCTACAAGTGGCGGCATGGGATGAAGCACAATGGCACCGATCGAAAAGACAACCAGACCTAGAACAGTAACCAGTACAAATTTCTTCTGCACAATCTTGTAAGACAGAAATATAAACGGCACATTGAATAAAAATAGGAACAATCCAATCCTCATTTCGGTCCAGTGGGCGAAGAGTGAGGAAATGCCTGTAATGCCTCCAATAATAATCTTATTGGGGTGTAAGAACAATTCAAGTCCCACGGAGGCCAGAATTCCGCCCGCAATAACGAGAAACAGGTTTAACCAGCGGCGGGTAGACGATATCCTGGTCTTGGCGGTGTTTGGCACCGGATTAGCCGATATCAGAGGTGCTTTCATAGGTCATCCTCCTTAGTGCGGCTTTCGAGCCATTCTCCCTGGGTTAGTCACAGAAAGATCGGCGTAAGAGCCGCGAAGTACGTTAGTATGTCTGTTCTGTACAGACATAGGTGTTATCCTTCTTTCTGCAGCACCTTTGGTTCTTCTTTCTTTTTCCGAGGATCTTTGAACTTGAATATTTTATCCAATAAACGGAATACATGTTTGGACTCTTTGGTTAATAAAGGACCCAGAATGGCCAGAATTAGGACATACAGCGCGGCAAACGGTTGAATCATTGGTAACAGTCCCCCGGCTTTACCCATGTTGGCCAAGATGATGGAAAACTCACCCCGTGACACAATGGTTAATCCAATATTCGCCGATGCTTTGGGTGATAGTCCTGCACTGCGCCCGGCCAGCATACCCGCCAGGAAGTTACCGAACAATGTAATAACAACTGCAATCAGAGCTAACCATACGGCATCGCCACCCAAGGACAACGGATCAATGGACAATCCAAAGCTGAAGAAGAAGATGGCTCCGAAGAAGTCACGGAACGGTAGAATCAAGTGCTCAATCCGTTTTGCATGTTCTGTTTCAGCAAGCACCAGACCAACCAGTAATGCACCAATCGCTTCGGCAACATGAATAGTTTCAGAGAAACCAGCTACCAGGAACAAGGCTCCGAATACAACGAGAGAGAATAGCTCATTCGAGCGAATTTTAAGCAATTTGTTTAGTAGCGGTGTTGCTTTGCGTCCAAGGATAATCACGATAAGCATGAATCCGAGGGCAATAAGTGCAGACATGATGACGCCTCCGATGGAGGATGAATCACTAAGCACAAGTCCGGACAAGATCGAGATATATACAGCGAGGAATACATCTTCGAACATGATAATACCCAATATCATCTCTGTTTCCGGATTGGCCGTTCGTTTCAAATCAACGAGTACCTTGGCCACAATGGCACTGGAAGAGATGGTAGTTATACCTGCGATAATAAGTGCTTCTGCAACTGGGAAACCGGACACAAAACCGAATATTAATCCCAGCGTAAAGTTAATGCCGATGTAGATCGAGCCGCCAACTGCAATAGAGCGACCCGATTTAATTAAACGACCTACCGAGAATTCAAGTCCAAGGTAGAAGAGAAGGAACAGGATACCGATCCGACCCATAAATTCAATAAAAGGCTGACTCTCAATAAAACGGAAGTCCAGATGCCAGATTTTCATGGCATGTGGCCCCACGGCCATCCCGATCAGAATATAAAATGGAACGACCGAAAATCTTAGTTTTGCCGATAAAAGGCCGGCTGCTGCAATGAGAACAAGGGCCAGACCTACTTCGAATATCAAATGATCCATCTATTTACCCCCTTCCAGTCAGGAGGAGGGATTTAAACAGTTTCTGCTGATTGCGTTCGCCAACGGCTACCACCGTGGATTCTGCACTGATAACTACCTCCGGACCTGGGCTGATATGTTTTTTGTGATTTTTCTCTACAACGGCGATAACCGTTGCCCCAGAGTTTTGACGTACGTCCAATTCACCGATGGATTTACCGATACTTCCGAAGGAGGGTTCGATTTTGTACCACTCGATAATCAGGTCGTTAAACGTTACTTCAATATTTTCAAGCTGCTTTGGTTTGTAAGTTAATCCGCCAACAATAGCAGCAATCTGTCGTGCTTCGTAATCGTCAAGTGTGATCATCGAGATGCTTTGATCGGGATCATCATACTCAAAGTGGTACATTTCCCGGCGACCGTCATCGTGAATAATAATGACAATTTTATCACCGCTGCTTGTTTCAATCTGAAATTTTTTGCCGATTCCCGGCAAGTCTGTTTCGCGTACATCCATGGATTGTTGCCTCCTTATAATTAGGGGCTGGCCACAGAAGACAGGCTTATTTCCCGAAAATGATTAATCTGCTGCTCAAGGGAACATCAAAAGATACGGGTAAACAGAGCCAGAAATTCCTGACACAGCCATATGATTTGAATTTGTCGGTGTGGGTACAACAAAAATAGGTACTGTTATAAACATGGGTTTATCTAACGTGTGCTAAAAGGGTTATAAGTTATGCACAAGCACACCGTCTTTAAATACAGAGGTGTCTCCATGCAAAAGCAACCTGTAAATACGTCGCAACGGCTAGTGAAGAGCGTTCACGTACTTAGGTGCTATAGGGGTGAGGGATACATACATGCTGGTAAACTTAATAGGTAGCAGAAATAATTTGCGTTTAAACAGACAATACCACGGTTTAAAGGACAGACCCGTTGTAGGGATTCGCAGCATCAATAACAATGCGAGGACAAGAAAGACAGGCTTATTATGCGTAACCGCAATCAGCTTGGACATGACTTGTGGGTATTTGCGAATGACAGATTTCTGCTGGGATTCGGGTATTTGCAACAGCACTTCCTTGTTGGAAGTTGCTTCTACAGACACCCCAACGGCAGATTCGGTCTGCATTGGAATAGGGAAGCACAAGGCTTGGAAAACGCACAAAATGATAATGATAGTGTAGTGGAGTATTCTAGGTTGTTGTCTCATTTTGGCTTCCCTCCTTTCCCGTGAAACATACTGTTATTAAAATAATAACACATTTTTGTCTTAACTCCAAACCTCTTCATAATATACTGAGAAATCATGACACGCTTTCCATCAATCCGCTTCGTATATCCCCATCGGCCTTGCCATATACTTTGAACAGGAAGGAAAGGAGTGATTCTTGTGGAACTGTTTGCTGTATGGACCGATGTATCGGGGCAAGAGGAAGCGGATCAATTTTATCGTTGTGTCAAGGAAAAAACCAAAGGTTTACATATAAGTAAAAGAGGATTTCGGCTCACCTTCAAACATAATGATGGAAGAGCAACCTGGGTGTGCAGAGGGAATGAGAATCACGAAGACTTCCAGCAATGGCTTCCCCGGATCAGTGATCTGCTCTCCCTTGGACTCGCCGACTTCATTATGGAGACACAAGAACGGAGCATGGTGGAGGATATGATCGCCAAGGCGTGTTCTGTCATGGATGAGCATGAAGTGGAAAAGGTCAATCGAATCTGCATGCCACTTCTATTAAATGGTGATCTGGATCAGCCCGGACTTCGGGAGCGCCGCCGTACTACGTTAGCCAGTGGACTACGGCAGGATCTGGAGGATGTTCACTTTTTTCACCTTGAAGGCATTATCAATTTCCGTATACGGCCATATAAGCAGGAACTTCAGGAGTTAGTGGAGTATGCGCTGGATGAATTTTGGATGGATCGGCAGTATGAAGAGTTTATGGGACTGTTAAAATATTTTGTGTTTTTTCAAGAAGCCAAAGTACCTCTGGTTCATCTTGTACACAAGGGAATGCATGAATTTCAGGTGCTGGATGCTGGACTTAATCTGTTACCCGTGCAAAAGGATGAACAGGTTGTTGTTGAAATGCCGGGTCTGGAACTGGAGATGGATATCGAAGATATGATTGTAAGTACACTCATCTCCATCTCTCCTGAGAAGGTCATGCTCCATACAAGCACCCCGGATCTGCCAATCATCTCGACCATATGCCAGATCTTTGAAGACAAAGTGCAAATATGTCATCATTGCCCGGAATGCGAAGTGCTGCGCTCAGGATTGTTGACAGGTCTTGACGCAAGTGATCTCGGCAATTATAATAACTGTTGATCCATGAATTTTTTATGTGAACCATTGAACCAAAAGCGTTGACAAAGACAACAACCACACGCAAGATCGGTGCAGAGAGAGGAACCAAGGCTGAAATTTCCTCCGGATATCACGTATGGTTTACCCCTTTGTAGCTGCAATTTTGAAAGTGGAGTTAGAATATCGCCTTTATTGGGATTATCCGCGAGTAAGGATCTGCCGGGTCATGCCCGTTATCGTCATGCCAATGAGGGCTGTATTTCCGAATATGGATGAATCAGCTGAATTAGGGTGGAACCACGAGTATATATCACTCGTCCCTTTGCCGGGACGGGTGTTTTTTGCGTTCCTTTGCAAAATGACTGGAATAGCAATAGATAATCAGTCCATAAATATCTGGACACGAAGGTTACATTAACAGGAGGAATGAGACAAATGGCAGTGAACATTAAATTACCGGATGGTTCGGTACGTGAGTACGCGGATGGCAGCACGATTGAGGACGTAGCCGCTTCAATTAGCAGCGGATTGCGCAAAAATGCCGTAGCCGGCAAGTTGGATGGTATCGTGGTGGACTTGTCCACAACACTTCATGAGGGAGCATTGGTGGAGATCGTAACTCTGGATTCACCAGAAGGACTTGAAGTGATGCGTCATAGTACAGCTCACTTGATGGCTCAAGCAGTGAAACGTTTATATGGTAACAAAGAGGTACGCCTCGGTATCGGCCCTGTCATTGAAGATGGTTTCTACTATGATATGGACCTCGAACATGCGCTCAATCCTGAAGATCTGCAAAAGATCGAGAAGGAAATGGAACGTATTGTGAATGAGAACTTGCCAATTGTACGTAAGGAAGTTAGCCGCGAGGACGCGATCAAAACGTTCGAAGAAGTGGGCGATCCTTACAAACTTGAGTTGATTCGTGATTTGCCAGCGGACAGCGTGATTACGATTTATGAGCAAGGTGAATTCTTCGACTTGTGTCGTGGTCCTCACGTACCATCAACTAGCAAAATCAAAGTGTTCAAACTGATGAATGTAGCGGGTGCTTACTGGCGTGGAGATAGCAAAAACAAAATGCTTCAACGTATCTATGGTACGGCTTTTGTGAAAAAAGCACAGCTGGACGAGCATCTGCACTTCCTCGAAGAAGCTCGCAAAAGGGATCACCGTAAGTTAGGTAAAGAGCTGGAAATGTTCACATTCTCCCAACTGGTCGGTCAAGGCCTGCCAATCTGGTTGCCTAACGGTGCGAAGCTGCGCCGTACTCTGGAGCGTTATATTGTGGATCTGGAAGAAAGCCTGGGATACCAGCATGTATACACACCGGTTCTAGGTAACGTGGAATTGTACAAAACATCTGGCCACTGGGAGCACTACCAGGAAGATATGTTCCCAAAAATGGTTATGGATAACGAGGAACTCGTTCTCCGTCCAATGAACTGTCCTCACCATATGATGGTGTACAAGTCCAGCATGCACAGCTACCGTGATCTGCCAATCCGTATTGCAGAGCTTGGTATGATGCACCGTTATGAAATGTCGGGGGCATTAACAGGTCTGCACCGCGTACGTGCAATGACACTGAACGACTCACACATTTTTGCACGCCCGGATCAGATCAAAGAAGAGTTCGCTCGTGTTATCGAGTTGATTCAAACCGTGTACAAGGATTTCGGTATTAACGAATACCGTTTCCGTCTGTCCTATCGCGATCCGAAGGATACCGAGAAATACTTCCAGAACGACGAGATGTGGGAGATGTCCCAACGCATGCTGCGTGAAGTTGTGGAAGAACTTGACCTTCCTTTCTATGAAGCTGAAGGTGAAGCGGCGTTCTACGGTCCGAAACTGGATGTTCAGATCAAAACAGCCCTGGGCAAAGAAGAGACATTGTCTACAGTTCAACTGGACTTCCTGTTGCCTGAGCGCTTTGAACTTGAATATGTGGGAGATGACGGACAGAAACATCGTCCGGTTGTTATTCACCGGGGTGTAATTAGTACAATGGAACGTTTCACAGCATTCTTGCTGGAAAACTTTGCAGGAGCTTTCCCATTGTGGTTGTCTCCGGTACAGGCAAAAGTGATCCCGGTATCCGGAAACTTCGACGATTATGCGCGTGAAGTGGAAGCGAAGCTGAAACGTGCGGGAATCTCTGCGGAAGCCGATCTGCGGAATGAGAAGCTTGGATATAAAATCCGTGAGGCGCAGCTTGAGAAAATGCCTTATATGTTTGTTGTCGGTGAGAATGAGCGTAATGCAGAAGCAGTATCCGTACGTAAGCGTGGAGAAGGCGATTTGGGCATGAAACCGGTCGATGAAATTATCGCTCAACTGAAAGAAGAAATTGCAACACGTTTGGTATAAAATGAACAAATGATCTATTAGATAACCAGTGCATAAATTGTGCTGATCACTCTGCATAACGCCTGGATAACATGGGATTGACCTATGTTATTCAGGCGTTTTTTCGTAGTGTTTGCAGTAAAAAGTATAGATTAATTGCTTTTTGGAAAACCTTTGCAGTGAGGGGGAGGTTATACAATGAAAAAGCAATTCTCAATTCAAAAGAAACATATACGGGGTTTATTGGTTAGCTGTGCGATGTTCGCCGGGATGATGATTAACCTGAATCAGGCGGATGCCTATACATTTGAAGAGGAAAGTACAGTACTGCATGTCGAGAGTCAGAGCAGCGGCAGTGAAGTCCTGATTAATGAAACTTCGAACAAGTCTGATCAAAAATTTCCAGAACAGGTCAGCCATCAATACAGCGATGAGGCCCAGCTGACTACCATGGTGTATATGGCTTTATTGTGGTCACCACAACCAATGGTCATTCCAAGACGTGAGCTTCCAGAGAAACAAGTGGCAGATCCGTCTATGCCGGTGCTTGCTCCGCGGTCAGAACAAATCCTGGGTACACAAAAGGTTACAGCAACGGGATATACGGCAGGTGTAGAGTCTACAGGAAAAGGACCAAAACATCCTCAATACGGAATTACGTATTCTGGTGTAAAAGTACGTCGTGATAAAGAAACAGTTTCCACGATTGCAGCTGATCCAAAATTGTTCCCGATGGGTTCCATTCTGTACATTCCGGGCTATGGTTACGGAATTGTTGCAGATACTGGTTCAGCGATCAAAGGCAATAAAATCGATCTGTATTTCCCGACAACCAAGCAAGTGTACAAAGAGTGGGGCAAAAAGGATGTGGAGGTACAGGTGATCAGGCAAGGCGCTGGAAAGTGTACAGAAAAGATGCTCAGCGAGTTGGCCGATGCAATCGACGTGTACAAATCCGTACCGGATTCGTGGTTGGACAAGGCCATTTAATTTCACATGGTCAAATGAATAACTGAAGTGCTCTCTCCACATAATACTGACTGGGGACGAACCCCGCGGTGCAGCAATGCATCGTAAATATGAAGAGAGAGGTGATTCGTTGTGGCTAAAAAATCACAAGGGTTCCAAACGCCAAACGAGAAGTACAATGCAGAGTTTGGAGAAGAGAATGCAGCAGCAAAAGTGAAGCAATCCGCTCAAAACAAAGTACAAGATAATTTCCAAACACCTGATGAAAAATACAATGCCGAGTTCGGTGTAGAAAACACAGGCCAAACTGGCCAAGGTCAAGGCAAAGCATCAAAATACAAAAAATAATTGAAGATTCATTAATCAAATGATGATTCAGCACCCTGGAGCACCAGCTCCGGGGTGTTTTACATATGCGAAGTTTTTTACATTAATATCCTCCCATCTCAGTCTCGAGACCGAGATGAATTCCACCTGCCGCCGCTGTTCTCATTGTCTTGTCTGAGTTACACTGGATACATAATACAGACAAAGGAGACATGGGTGATGAAACGATCGACGCGTGACCGCTGGTGGGTTGGCATACCTCTTATTGCTATTGGTGCGATGATCTTGTTCAGACAATTGGGATATGACATTGATGTAGGATATATTTTCAGAACATATTGGCCGTTATTTCTAATCTGGTGGGGGGTCAAAGGAATCTCCGAGATTCGTCGCAACGGGGGTTACGCCTTTATTGGACCCGTAATTGTACTGGCGATTGGTGGTTACTTTCTTGCCCGTAACCTGGGATGGATTGATTACTCCATGGGAGAGTTCATTCGTTATCTGATCCCGGTTATGCTGATTGGCGGAGGATTGTTTGTACTGATTGGGCCACGACGTCGTGATCGGAAACATCATGACAAGATGCAGCCACCTCCAGCACCTGAGCAACCTTATAAACCGTTGGCTCCGGAGGATCTGGAGATGCCGTCATCGTTTGACGAACAGTTCGAGAAAACATTTGGCAAACCAAAACAGGAACAGAAGAATGATGCACATGGCCCTCATTTCACAGGATCAACGGATTCATCATCACAAGAGCATCAATATAAGAAGAAACATCAATCGTATAACTCTAATGATACCGGATATGGAGAACATTATGATGATGGCTACGGAAATGGTTATGGGGATTATGGCAATGGCAATACCATTAACAAATCGGCTTTCATCGGGGATCTGTACATGGGGCAGGAAGTTTTCTCGTTAAAACCAATGAACATCTCGGCTTTTATCGGAGATACCGTAATTGATTTGACCAAAGCACAGATTCCATACGGTGAGACAAAGATTGTTATTTCTTCATTTATTGGGGATGTGAAAGTATTTGTTCCAGAAGATATGGATCTGGGTGTGACGGTGACGACAAATTCCTTCATTGGAGATATGTCACTGTTGAACCAGAAACGTGGCGGATTCCTGAGTAGTGCCCAGGCTGAAACTGCCCATTACCATGAAGCAAGCAAAAAGGTACGGATTATTGTAAGTGTGTTTATCGGAGACGTCAAAGTGAATAAGGTGGGTTAACGCATGATTCGAACAATTCTCAAAGCTAATAAATGGGAACTGATGATGTATTTTGCGCTAACTGGTCTGATTACGCTGGGCGGATTCTATCTATTGTATGGAGAGGTGTTGATGGGGGCTGGTCGTCAGCGGGCATGGACCTATGTGGCCGTTGTTGTGCTGGCCACCGTTATCACCGGATATATCGCTGCATTACGACTTCAGCGCAAGATCGACCTGCTTGATCTCAACATGTTGAAAGTGTCCAAGGGTAATCTGGCGGTGCGCATGCCTGAAGCGGATGACGCTTCGTTTGGTCGTGTCTACCAGGAGTTCAATGTCATGATGGATTCGATTGAGAAAAAGATGAGACTGCTTCAGCGTCTCGGTGAGCAGGAAGTCATTGAGAAGGAGCAAGCTTCGGAGCAGGCTGTGCTTGAAGAGCGCAAACGAATGGCAAGGGACCTCCATGACACGGTTAGCCAGCAGCTGTTTGCCATGCATATGTCGGCTTCGTCTTTACCTCGTCTGCTGGAGATGAATCCGGAACATGGTGGTAAAGTACTGGACCAGTTAATCCAGATGTCACATATTGCACAGCGTCAGATGCGAGGACTGATTGCTCAGCTTCGACCGGTGGAGCTGGAAGGGCGTGACCTCACCGCAGCACTGGATAGCTGGTTTCCTGATTATTGCAGGCAGAATGGTCTTAAAGGTGTTAAAGAGCTGGAACTGGATGGCGGAATCTCGGATGCCATTGAGCACCAGCTGTTTCTTGTTATTCAGGAGGCAGTTGCCAATGTCGTGAAGCATGCAGAGGCAGGGGTGGTCAGTCTGTCCATACGGGAAAGTGAACATCAGATTAGCATGAGCATCAGCGATGATGGTCAGGGATTTTTGCAGCAAGCGGAGCGTCCGGGTTCATACGGGTTATCTACCATGCGTGAACGGGCGGAGAAGCTTGGGGGGCAAGTTCAGATTATATCGAAACCGGGAGCGGGAACGACGGTGCGGGTATTGATCCCGAAATTCCCGAACGTTCCTGAGTGAACCAGAGGGGGAGACTGAATGAGTGGTAAAGTAAACGTGATGATTGTGGATGACCATGATATGGTGCGCATGGGGTTGAAAACATATCTGATGCTGGAACCAACTTTTCATGTGATGGGAGAAGCGGGCCACGGGAAGGATGCGCTTGATCAGTTACGTAAGTTAAATGATAGTGAAATGCCGGACCTGATCCTGATGGATCTGATGATGCCGATAATGAATGGCGCTGAAGCAACAAAAGCCATCATGACTGAATTTCCAGGGATGAAAATTGTAATGCTCACCAGTTTCCTGGAGGATGATCTGGTTGTGCAAGCGATTGAAGCGGGTGCGGTAAGTTATGTACTGAAGACAGTCTCTGCTGAAGAACTGATCTATGCTCTGCAAGGGGCCTATAGAGGCATGCCTGTTATGACAGGTGATGTGTCGCAGGCGTTAACCCGGGGAATCAGACAACGTACAGCAAGAGAGAGTGAATCCGGTCTGACTGAACGGGAGAAGGAAGTGCTGCTGCTTATTGCAGAGGGAAAGACCAACAAAGATATCGGAGAAGAATTACATATCAGTATCAAAACCGTCAAAACACATGTAAGTAACCTGCTGATGAAATGTGAAATGGACGATCGTACACAATTGGCCATCTATGCGCATCGTCAGGGTTGGGTGAAAACGAAAGGGTAAAATGCTGTCGTGACGGGGAACAGAGTCTATTCTTACGTGCTTTTATCTCCTTTTTAATTGTTTTTAAGGTACGGTTAAGGTTTAAAGTACAAAATAAGGACAGTTAAAGAATATCTCTTGGGAATAAGAGATTGGGAGGTAGAGAGGCATGGACGAACGCAACTATAGATCGAACCGTCAAGACGAGGAAAACGAAACCAAACAAACGGAGAACCGCAATTCTTCCGGAACGGACGAATCCTCCTATTATTATTCTTATGGACCTTTTCAGTCCGTGAATCAGGAAGATACAGCAAATCACATGGGAAGCAATAATCAACGTGAAGAAGGAAATGTAGAGATTACAAAACCTGATCCGGTGAGACCCGTACCTACTTACTATAATAGTGAATCATCTGAACAAGCGAAGAGATCATCAGCAGGCGGTGGAAACGGCTCAGGTAACGGTGGAGATCAAGGGAATGGCGGCAAAGGCAACTGGAACTATAATAACCGCAAACCGCGTTCTTCCGTAAGATCACTTCTATTTTCCTTTATTGCCGGTATGCTGGTCATCACCGTTCTCATGTACACAGCTGACAGAACAAACATGTTCACACCGGAGACGGCACTTACGAACACGGACAATCAAAGTTCAGGACAGGAAGCATCCACAAACACAGGCGGAGGCAACAATGTCACAGCGTCGTTACTGCCAACAGGCAAAGAAGATGTTTCTTCCGTAGTGACGAGTACAAGTCCAGCAG
Organism: Paenibacillus sp. FSL K6-4396; assembly: GCF_038002525.1. Classification (NCBI taxonomy): domain Bacteria; kingdom Bacillati; phylum Bacillota; class Bacilli; order Caryophanales; family Paenibacillaceae; genus Paenibacillus; species Paenibacillus sp. FSL K6-4396. The sequence goes on from NZ_JBBOCR010000001.1 coordinate 1,975,548, forward strand.
TCGTCAAAATCGAAACACTCGCGAAGCAGTCCTCACGTACAGGATTGGGTCAGGGTGGATCAAACACAAGTGATCCGTTGTACCAATACTTCTTTGGTAATGGCGGTGGAACGGAAGGCAATCAAGGCCAAAGCCAGCAACCACAAAGTAGTAATCAGCTTGTACCTATGGGCATTGGTTCCGGGTTCATTTTTGACAAAGAAGGATATATCCTGACGAATCAACACGTTGTTCAGGGTGCAGACGTAATCCAGGTAACCCTGGAGAACAACAGCAAGCCTTATGAAGCTAAACTGCTGGGAAGCAGCTTTGATCTGGATTTGGCTGTATTGAAAATTGAGAAAAACAGTGGTGACGATGCGTTCCCTGTAGCTCCACTGGGTGATTCCAACAGTACCCAAGTCGGTGAATGGCTTGTAGCTATTGGTAACCCGGAAGGATTTGAACACACCGTTACAGCAGGTGTACTGAGTGCCAAAGAACGTACAATCAGCATTCCAGATGAAGAAACAGGAAAAACACGTGAGTACAGCCATTTGCTGCAAACCGATGCTTCGATTAATCCGGGTAACTCCGGTGGTCCGTTGCTTAACCTGAATGGGGAAGTTATCGGAATGAACGTTGCAGTAAGCGCAGATGCACAGGGAATTGGTTTTGCAATCCCATCGAGCGTCATCTCTGAAGCCGTTAAATATCTCAAAGAGAACAAAGAAGTTCCCAAAGAGCCAGTACCATTTATCGGCGCGTCTCTGATGGCTCTTACGCCTGAAGTTGCTAAACAAATGGGAACAGATGTTACCGAAGGTTCAGTGGTAGCCAGCACGATCTTCCAATCACCGGCTTACCAAGCAGATCTTCGTGCATATGACATCATCACAGGTGCCAACGGTACGCCGTACGCCACAAGTCAGGATCTGATTGATTTTATCAAGAAACAGGAAATCGGCAGTGAAGTTACACTGAATGTGGTGCGTGATGGTAAGAAAATGGATCTGAAAATCAAAATCGGCAACAAAAATGATTTTGATACTTCACAAACAACAGATACACAACAGCAGCAACCATAAATATCGGGCAAGGATTAACAGAACGGAAGGGATTGAAGGCCCTTCCGTTTTTTTGCCCTGATTGAGCAAGGTTACAATGGACCAGTACGGATTGGAGACCGCCTACTTGAAGATGCAGATTGTGCTTCTGCCTGTTACAATGGGATAAAACGTTAGGAAAAAGGAGAAAGACCACCATGCGCTCAACTATTTTGATTGTCGATGATGACGAAAAAATTGTGTCCATGCTTCGCCGGGGGCTGGCTTTTGAAGGATATGAGGTACAGACGGCTTCCAATGGAGCCGAAGGCCTCAGCAAACTGATGGACAAGGAACCGGACATCGTTGTGCTGGATGTGATGATGCCGCAGATTGACGGATTTGAGGTATGTCGCAGATTGAGAGAAGCAGGCAGCAAAGTGCCTGTGCTAATGCTGACGGCCAAGGATGAAGTACAGAGCCGGGTGACCGGACTGGACACAGGAGCCGATGACTACCTTGTAAAACCTTTTGCGCTGGAAGAATTATTGGCACGTGTCCGCGCATTGCTCCGCCGAAAGTCTGATAGTGGGGGCACGCCGGACAACCGCTTAATGTATGAAGATATCATTTTGGACAATGACTCACGCGAAGTTTTGCGAGATGGGCAGCGTCTGGAGCTGACTGCCAAAGAATTCGAGCTGTTGAATCTGTTCATGCAAAATCCAAGACGGGTCCTATCTCGCGATCTGATTATGGATAAAATCTGGGGTTATGATTACAGCGGCGAATCTAACGTGCTCGAAGTGTACATTGCCATGCTCAGACAGAAGACCGAAGAATACGGTGGCAAGCGTCTAATCCAGACCATCCGGGGAGCCGGCTATATCCTGAGAGGTGACTCCTGATATGTCCATCCGGTTAAGACTAACCGCATGGTATTCTGGCATTTTGGCGGCTGTGCTTATTTTTTGGGGCGTTGTAATCTATGCCTTTGTGTATTTTAACTCCTATCAGGAAGTCGAACAGCAACTGAAAGTGAAGAGTACCCGGATTACGGAGCAGATCGGTGTTAATCCTCTTTCACAGTCGTTGGATCTGGACCCATTTACAGAGAGTCAGCTTCAGGAGGCACAAATCTATATTCAACTCTGGGATTATCAGAGTCGCTCAGGCAGAATTTCGGGTAATATGGAGAAACTGCAGATTCAGTTTCCGGTATTAAAAGCCAATGAGATACTTAAAAAGCGAGGCATATCCAAGATCTATGTGGATGGAACGCCGTTTCTGGTGAATCAGCTCCCCCTTTCTCTTCAGGGAACCAATGAAGTACGTGGAATTCTTCAGGTTGGTGCGAATGTAAGTTCACAAGAGCGCTTGCTGGAAGCGTTGCTTAATATTTTAGTTTTTGGCTGGCTGGTAGCGATGGCATTGGCTATAACCTCAGGCCTTGTGCTGGCCCGCAAGTCGATGCGTCCGCTCGTGACTGTCATTGATGCCGCCAATCAGATTCAATCTGGAGATGACTTAAGTGTACGTATTCAATATGCTGGGCCGAAGGATGAGATTGGGCGTCTGATTGAAACGGTGAATAATATGCTTGAACGTACAGAATTGTCATTCCGTGGTTTGGAGGAGACAAATGCTGCCCAGCGCCGCTTTGTATCCGATGCATCGCATGAACTGCGTACGCCGCTGACCACCATTCGCGGGAACGTAGACTTCCTGAAGAAGCTGTGGGATCAGGAGGGAACCGACCGACCGAATCTGGATGAGGAGACTGTCAAGCAAATGTCGCTGGAAGCCATTGAAGACATGGCGGACGAGGGAAAACGTATGAGCAGGCTGATCAGCGACATGTTATCGCTGGCGAGAGCGGATACGGGTCAGAAAATTGAACTGAATCCGATCCCGCTGCAGATACTCGTACAGGAAGTGGCACGCAGAGCACAATTTCTGGATCGTCAGGCAGACTGGCTTCCAGGAGATTTTTCCATCCTTAACGGCATTTATGTGAACGGTAGCAAGGACTATCTGCAACAGATGTTGTTTATTTTCATTGAAAATGCGTTTAAATACACACCTGAAGGCTCTGTGACGCTGGATGCCGTATTATACAAAGGTCAGGTGGGACTACGCATCAGCGACACCGGTATTGGGATGGATCGGGACGAAGTGCCGTTCATCTTTGATCGCTTCTATCGGGCAGACGAATCCCGCGGGGCTACACCGGGCATAGGTCTGGGACTTTCGATTGCGAAGTGGATTATTGAGGAACACCATGGATCGGTTGAGGTTGTGACCAGACGTGGAGAAGGAACCACCTTTATTATCTGGTTGCCGGTTGTCTTTGCTCCGCCTATCGAATAAAGGTATAATAGACAGGACTGCAATTACATCGGCAACGTTGCCGAGAAAGAAAGCGGGTGGCAACCAAGTGGAAGTACTACGAATTTCGCCGCGGGGATATTGTTACGGCGTTGTGGATGCGATGGTGCTCGCGCGTCAAGCGGCACGCAATCTGGATTTACCACGACCTATTTATATATTGGGTATGATTGTGCATAACCAACATGTGACGGATTCCTTTGAAGATGAAGGTATTATTACATTGGATGGTCCGAACCGGATGGATATTTTGAGCCAAGTGGAGAGTGGCACGATTATTTTCACAGCTCATGGTGTATCTCCTGAAGTGCGCAAGTTGGCACGGGACAAAGGATTGACAACAGTGGATGCAACATGCCCTGATGTCACCAAGACCCATGATCTCATTCGGGAGAAGACGGCAGAGGGTTATCAGATCATCTATATCGGCAAAAGGAATCATCCTGAACCAGAAGGTGCCGTTGGTGTTGCACCAGATCTTGTTCATCTGATCGAGAAGGAAGAAGAGATCGAAGAACTGAACGTATCTCCAGGCAAAATCCTTATTACGAATCAGACCACGATGAGCCAGTGGGATATCAAACACATCATGAGCCGTCTGCTAGAGAAGTTTCCGGGCGCAGAGATTCATAATGAGATTTGCCTTGCAACTCAGGTTCGTCAGGAAGCTGTCGCGGAACAGGCAGGTCAAGCGGACCTGGTTATCGTGGTGGGTGATCCTCGCAGCAATAACTCTAACCGTCTGGCACAAGTGTCGGAGGAGATTGCGGGTGTTACGGCCTACCGTGTATCTGATGTTTCCGAGATTCAGCAAGAATGGCTCAAAGGTGTAAATAAGGTGGCGGTTACTTCGGGTGCATCAACACCAACACCGATCACGAAGGAAGTCATCCTTTACCTGGAGCAGTATGAACATGACAAGCCGGAGACGTGGGAGATCAAACGTACCGTGAACATGAGCAAACTGTTGCCTCCAGTTAGAGAAAAAACACGTACACCTTAGGGCAAAGGAAATGTAAAAGTAAGTCTAAGTGTATGTGAGTTAAAAACGAGATGTGAATGAGAAGAATCCTGTTATGCAGATCCGAATGTCGGAGCCTGTGGAGCAGGATTCTTTTTGTATATGGATAAGGAATGTGTACCTTGACGCAATAAGATAACTATGGTATATTCACTTTAACGGATAAAAGCTTAAAAGCGAACAAGCGTTTAAGCGCGACAGAGTTTTTATGTTTAATCAGACGCACGTTAAGAAATTATGGTGCTCTCATACAAGGAAGGATGGGAATTAATATGATCGTTATTGCAGGCAAAGCTACACCGGAGGAACAGATTCAGGATATCGTTGCAGTTATTGAAAAAGAAGGGCTTCAGGTGCATATCTCTCGCGGAGAGGATCGTACTATCATTGGTTTGATTGGCAAAGTTGAACCTAAAATGCAAGAGCATCTTCGCCAAATGAAAGGTGTCGAGAATGTTGTGAAAATCTCGAAATCCTACAAATTGGCAAGCCGTGACTTCCATCCGGAAGATACGGTGATCTCCATCAAAGGTGTGGATATCGGCGGAAAAGAACTTGTCGTCATGGGTGGACCATGTGCAGTTGAATCCGCTGCGCAGATTGATGAGATTGCGGGGCTTGTGAAAGCTGCTGGTGGGCAAGTGTTACGTGGTGGTGCATTCAAGCCGCGTACAGGTCCTTACAGCTTCCAGGGAACGGGCGTAGAGGGATTGATCATGATGGCGGAAGCAGGCAAGAAACATGATCTGCTGACCATTACAGAAGTCATGACACCTGAGTATGTGGATATTTGCGCCGAGTACGCAGATATTCTGCAAGTAGGTACACGTAACATGCAGAACTTTGACCTGCTCCGCAAATTGGGCGAGTGTGGCAAACCGGTATTGTTGAAACGTGGCTTCAGTGCGACATACGATGAATTGTTGAATGCGGCTGAATACATTCTTGCGGGTGGTAACCCAAATGTCATGCTGTGTGAACGTGGTATTCGTACGTTTGAATCCTACACACGGAATACGCTGGATCTGTCCGCGATCCCTGTTCTGCAGTCTCTCAGCCATTTGCCGGTTATTTCTGACCCGAGCCATGGTACTGGACGACGTGAACTGGTGGAACCGATGACAAAAGCTTCCGTTGCTGCGGGTGCCAATGGCCTGATCATTGAAATGCATACCGATCCGGATAACTCCATGACAGGAGACGGTGTGCAATCCTTGTTCCCTGACCAATTCGCCAACCTGTTGCAGGATCTGGAGAAATTGGCACCAATCGTGGGTAAATCATTCAGCACAGCCAAACAACCGGCAGAATTTTTCCCGGCACGTGTAGGCGTGTAATAAGAATTTCATAGTCAAGGTCTGGATTATCATCCGGGCATCTCATCTGGTCTCGTTCATTGCAACGGAAACAGATAGATGCTCGGTTTTTTGCATATTTTGCAGTTTTGAACGTATTTATTAATCAATAGTGATAAGAAACATTTATGATGTGAAGTTTTTTCCATGATTTAGGATAAAAAAGGGGTCGCTTTACCGCATTAAACCAGTTAAATGTATATGAAACTAGTTGTTATATGAATTTTTGTTATTTATAAAATGTGAGTATAGCTAACATACTCGCAAAAAATACCTTACATAAGTATTGACGATGTCAGGTTTTAAAATTTATAATGACGACAGAAAAAAATTCGAATTTAGACATTTTCTTAGTGGGGTTGTTTAATGTTCGGAATATTTGGGAGGACGAATACATGTCGGTTGAAAACGTATTGAAATCAATTCAAGAGAACAACATCGAGTGGGTAGATTTTCGTTTTGTAGATTTAGCTGGTCGTGCACATCACATTTCCTTGCCAGCTTCGGCTGTTGATGCAGACACGTTCGCAAATGGAGTAGCTTTTGACGGTTCTTCTATCCAAGGTTTCCGCGGAATTGAAGAGTCCGATATGGTTATGATGCCAGACCCTGAAGCGACTTATGTCGATCCGTTCACTGCACACCCTACATTGAATGTTATGTGTGATATCTTCACTCCGGATGGCGAGCGTTATGAGCGTGACCCACGCAGCATCGCTGTTAAAGCAGAAGCTTATTTGCAAGAGAGCGGTGTAGGTACAGCGGCATTCTTCGCACCTGAATCCGAGTTCTTCATCTTCGACGATGTACGTTATGAGAGCGGCACGAACAGCTCCTCTTACTATGTAGATTCCGAAGAAGCTTCATGGAACACTAACCGCAAAGAAGAAGGCGGAAACCTGGGTTTCAAAGTTCGCACTAAAGGTGGATATGTTCCAGTAGCGCCAGTGGATACACAACAAGATATTCGTAGCGAAATGTGTCGCCTTTTGGAAGAAGCAGGCCTGTCGATTGAGCGTCATCACCATGAAGTGGCGACAGCGGGTCAAGCTGAAATCAACTTCCGTTTTGATACACTGAAGAAAACAGCAGATAACCTGCTTGCATACAAATACATCGTGCACAACACTGCACGTCAATATGGTAAAGTAGCAACATTCATGCCAAAACCATTGTTCGGTGATAATGGTAGCGGAATGCACGTTCACCAATCTATCTTTGATGGCGATTCCCCATTGTTCTATGACAAAGCGGGATATGCTAACCTGAGTGAAATGGCATTGCACTACATCGGAGGTATCTTGTACCATGCTCCGGCACTGATCGCTTTGACTAACCCTAGTACAAACTCATTCAAACGTCTTGTACCTGGTTACGAAGCACCAGTTAACCTGGTTTACTCCAAAGGTAACCGTTCCGCAGCAGTTCGTATTCCGGTTGCAGCTGTGACACCAAAAGGTTGTCGTATCGAGTTCCGTACACCAGACTCCACAGCTAACCCATACTTGGCATTCTCCGCAATGTTGATGGCTGGTCTGGATGGAATCAAACGCAAAATCAACCCAACTGAGCTTGGATATGGTCCGCTCGATAAAAACATCTATGACCTGTCTGATGCAGATAAAGAAAACATCCGCAGTGTGCCAGCTTCCCTCGAAGAAGCACTTGATGCATTGGCAGCTGATAACGAGTTCTTGACTGAAGGCGGCGTATTCACAAAAGAATTCATTGAAAACTACATCAACCTCAAACGTGATGAAGCGAAAGCAGTAGCGATTCGCATTCATCCGCACGAGTACAGCCTCTACTTCGACTGCTAATCGGTCGGGGTCGGAACAGTTTTTGTTCCAACTTAAAGCCTCCGGGACACGCTCTCGGAGGCTTTTCCTTGAATTAAACAATGTAGTGCTTTAACTTTGCAGGGTGATAAAGGAATTTGATGACCTGAATTCAACACTTCAGTGCATATTGCCCTTGAAGCAGATAGAGAATACTGATATCATAGCGATAATATTCACCTAATATGTCAGAGTTACGGATGGAAAGGGCGGGGGACTTTGTGACAAAAAGAGCGTATAATTTTAATGCAGGACCTGCGGCGTTGCCACTTGAGGTACTGGAGCGTGCACAGGCGGAATTTGTAGATTTTCGTAATACAGGCATGTCGATTATGGAGATGTCTCACCGTGGAGCGGTGTACGAGTCTGTACATAATGAAGCTCAGGAGCGCTTGTTGTCGCTTCTAGGCAATCCAAAAGGATACAAGGTTCTCTTTCTGCAGGGCGGTGCAAGCACTCAGTTCGCGATGTTGCCAATGAACCTGCTCGGTGCAGGGCAGACTGCAAGTTACGTGATGACTGGCAGCTGGGCCAAAAAGGCTCTGTCTGAGGCGAAGTTGATCGGCGAGACACATGTTGCTGCATCTTCAGAAGCAGAGAAGTTTATGAAATTGCCGGACGTTTCGAATCTGAGTTTGCCAGAACGTACGGCTTATGTACATCTGACTTCCAACGAAACAATTGAAGGTACGCAATTCAAGTCGTTCCCGGATACCGGTTCAGTACCTCTGATTGCGGACATGTCGAGTGATATTTTCTGTAAACCATTTGATCTTAATCAGTTCGGCATGATCTACGCGGGTGCACAGAAGAACCTGGGTCCATCCGGAATTACGGTTGTAATTGCTCGTGAGGAACTGGTGAGCGATTCGCCTAAAACGATTCCAACCATGCTTCGTTACAGCACACATGTAGATAACAACTCCCTGTACAATACGCCGCCATCCTTCTCGGTATATATGGTGAATGAAGTATTGAAATGGATTGAAGAACAGGGCGGACTGGCTGGTATTGAGCAAAAAAATACGAAAAAAGCGGAATTGCTCTATAACACAATTGACGCTTCCGGCGATTTCTACCGTGGTTGTGTGGAAACAGAAGATCGTTCCCTGATGAATGTAACCTTCCGTCTTGCTTCTGAGGAACTGGAGAAAAAGTTCATCAAGGCATCAGAGGAAGAAGGATTTGTAGGTCTGAAAGGACATCGCAGTGTGGGTGGTCTCCGTGCCTCCATTTATAATGCTGCTCCTTATGAGAGTGTTAAGGCACTGACAGACTTTATGAGCCACTTCCAGAAGATAAATGGATAATTAAGTATAGGTACGGTGTAATGGACCTTCGTGTCTAATCCTGTGTCTTACCAGAGCCTTCCACATTGACGTGTGGAGGGCTTTTCTTTAAGATTAGAGGGTTGTCGTCAACATGAAATGAAAAGGAGATTGAACACATATGGCTTTACACATCGTTCTGGTTGAACCAGAGATTCCGGCGAACACAGGCAATATTTCGCGTACTTGTGCGGCAACCGGTACCCATCTGCATCTCGTACGTCCACTTGGATTTCGAACAGATGATGCTACATTGAAACGTGCAGGGCTGGACTACTGGCATGCTGTTCATATTGAATACCACGACTCATTTGCTGAGGTTCAGGAAAAATATCCGGAAGGTCGTTTCTTCTACGCAACTACGAAGGCCAAGAACCGATACAGTGATTTTAATTTTCAGGATGGAGATTTCCTCGTGTTTGGTAAAGAGACTAAAGGCCTGCCACCTGAATTAATTGCTGCGAATCCCGATACATGCATGAAAATGCCAATGACTGGTGACGTTAGATCATTAAATCTGTCCAATTCGGCAGCAATTATTGTATATGAAGCGTTGCGCCAGCTCAATTTCCCGGGGTTAGAAGGATAAATTGAGGTTATAAATGACGGCTAGAATTCGGTAAAAAAACATTTTTCAAAAAAAAGGACAAAAAATGTTTATTTCCAGCAGGATTCGACAAAATCTTGGCGAATCTATAAACATAGTACAAATGTACCTAGAAATTTAGAGTAAGATAGGAGAGGTGTGCCGTAGCTATGAAGCCAGCTGGAGTAGTTCGCAAAGTTGACCAATTAGGTAGGATCGTATTGCCTAAATCTTTGCGTAAAAGGTATCAAATGAATGAGGGAGATCCTGTAGAAATCTTAGTACAAGGGGACCATATTATCTTGGAGAGATATCGTCCAAAATGTATTTTCTGCGGATCCATCGAGGAAGTCAACGAGTTCAAAGAGCGTTACATATGCGCACAATGTTTAGATGAAATGACTCAGCTTCCACAACACGGATAAGAAATAACGTCATGGGGTCCATTGACCCCGTGGCGTTTTTTTTGTTTTATTATCAATTGGATGGCATAATTGCAAATTGAAAAAAGATAAAATAAGTAGACTAACGCTGGGTGTAAAGGGGTAAAACCTCATTCCAGACGGCATTCAGGATGCCTTGCATATTTTCTTCCTCACTATTAATACATATGACAGCTTCCTTTGAGGGAATTACGATACACAACTGACCATAGGCGCCATCGGCGCGGTAAGCATCATGGGAACACATCCAGAACTGATACCCGTAACCTTTTCCCCAATCACCGTCTCCAGTCGTTTCGATCTGCTGGGACGTAGCCTGTCGAATCCAATCCGCAGGAACAAGCTGTCTGCCCTCCCAAAAGCCCTCCTGCAGCAGTAACTGTCCAAATCGACTCAGTTCCTCATTACTTATCCAAAGACCTGCACAGCCAAGTGTTACGCCGAGTGGAGAGGTTTCCCACTCTACATCATGGATGCCAAGTGGATCAAATAACCGTGGAGTCAGGTAATCTTTCACGGTTTGGCCGGTAGCAGCCTGTAGCATGGCTGAGATCATAAATGTATCCCCACTGCTATAGGTAAATTGTTCTCCAGGTACCCGGTCCAGAGGCAGAGACATATAATATTTCGCCCAGTCCTTTTCGGTCAATGAAGCTCGCTCATCAGCCCAAAGAGGGGGAGAGTCATGACCCGAAGACATTCGGAGAAGATCACGTAGTTTCAATTCCTGCGGCGATGGGAGATTGCGCTGTGCAGAGGGTACCTGATCATAAGAGAAATAATCACCAAGTGTCGCATCCAGATGTATCAGACCTTCTTCAAGCGCAAGACCAACGGCCATACACGTGAAGGATTTACTGATGGAATGTTGTACCCTGCGCTGATCCTTATCCCGGTCCCAATGGGCAAGCAGATGCCCTTTTTGTAATATACGAATGGAAAAAACGTTCAATTGTTGCTCCGTAATCGAATGAATGAAACCTTTGAGTTGCTCAGACATATTAACCTCCCTAATATCAGGTGAAACCTGAGTAAAATCGGTTGGTGAAACGTTTCCGTAATTTGAATGCAAAATCAGAACCCATGTTAGTATAAACCTGGTTTGGTGTCAATTAAAGTTGTAATAGCACTTACTAAATTTTCATATTTTCGTAATAATAGTGTCTTTGGACGCAAATTTAGACTTAAAAGAGCATTTTTTCGAGAAAAAAACGCGAAATTTGTAAAAAGGTTATTGACAGGATTTACTCATCGGGCTTATGATTTATTCGAAACGATTCGAAGAAATCGCTTCCACATTAAAAGTGTTGTAATGAAGTCCATGTGAATCAACGTTGGCTATGTTTTGAAACGATTCGAGAAAATCGTTTCGATAACCCATCGTAATACAAGGGAATCTACAACAGCCTGCAATCCAACGCCAGAGAAACGAATGAGTAAAGACAGCAGGCGATGATGAGAGGGGTTACATTTATGGCACATATAACGATCGAAACTGGATCGCCAACCTTATGCATGAATACCAGCATACATGTTGTGTCCAGTGACTCCGGAGAGACTTCAGGCGGTACACTATATCTGTTGCACGGGGCAGGCGATAATGCGAGTACCTGGCAGCGGTTAACCACAATTGAGATGTATGCAGCGCAATATGGCTGTACTATCATTATGCCGGAAGCGAATCGAAGCTATTACACCGATATGGAATACGGCCTGAATTACTTCCACTACATCACTCAGGAGTTACCTGAAATATGCAAGCGTCTGCTCAATCTGAATCCTGATCCGGAGAAAACATACGTCGCCGGTTTATCCATGGGTGGATATGGTGCACTGAAATGTGGACTAACTTATCCAGAGCGATATCGCAAAGTAGTGTCCCTATCCGGCGTAACGGATATCCAGACACGACTCCATGATCCCCATATGCCAGCGACCATGATCAAGGAAATGAAAGCGGTTTTTGGAGAATGTTTACAGGTAAAAGCCGATCAGGATATTTACGCACTGTCGGCCAAGCTGCTTGAACAGGGTGTTCCTTTACCGGATATCCTCAGTTGCTGTGGCGATAGTGACCCCTTCGTAGAGATGAATCGCGACTATGCGAGATACATGCAAGGGACTGCCTTTGATTTTCGGTATGTGGAGACGCCGGGGGCTCATGAATGGAAATTTTGGGAGCACCACCTGAGAACAATGTTTGATTTTCTGTACAACGACAAGACCATAGTAGAGTGAGGAGATGCAATGTGAAACCTGCAGCCGAAGGACCTAGCAAAAAGCTGAAGGGAAACGTGAAGGGCAATTCGCTCTGGACTGAAATCTGGAAGCACCGAATGACATACACCCTGCTTATTCCGGGGCTTGTCTGGCTAATTCTGTTTGCCTACATGCCGATGGGTGGCCTGTCTCTGGCATTCAAAGATTACAAGGCCAACCTGGGCATCTGGGGAAGTCCATGGAGCGGATTCGAGAATTTCAAATATGTTTTCCGTGATCCAACCTTTATCGATGCAGTATGGCGTACGCTGTACATCAATATTCTGAAACTGATTATTCAGTTCCCGTTCCCGATCATTCTGGCGCTGTTGCTGAATGAATTGCGGATGCGCAGAGGGAAAAAATTGTTCCAAACCGTTCTTACATTCCCGCACTTCCTGTCCTGGATCATCGTATCCGGGGTAGTCATCAATGTGCTGGCATATGACGGACTGGTAAACAGCGCGCTCGGATTACTCGGATTGCCAACGATTAACTTCCTGGGGTCTGAATCCAACTTTGTACCAATGTTGCTGTTAACTGATATTTGGAAATCAAGTGGATGGGGCGCGATTATATTCCTGGCTGCCATTTCCGGTATTGATCAGGATCAGTATGAATCAGCACAGATTGACGGGGCTTCCCGTATGCAACAGATGTTCAAAATTACTTTACCGAACATCCTTCCAACCATCACAATCATGTTTATTCTCTCGGTTGGTGGATTGATGTCTTCCGGGTTTGACCAGATCTTCAACTTGGCAAATGCCGCTACCAAAAATGTATCGGAAGTACTCGATGTATATATCTATCGGATTACGTTCCAGTCATCTACCGATTTCTCATTCTCGACAGCGGTCAGCTTGTTCCGTTCCCTGGTGAATATGGCCTTGCTGCTTCTTGCTGACAGATTTGCCAAGTGGCTTGGCGGAGACGGTTTGTTCCGATAAGAGAGGAGGAAAAATGAGATGAGCAAGAAAGCTAACAAAAAACCGAGAATTGGTACAGAAAAAATGACACTTCTCGATTACATTATTTTCGCCGTATTATTAGTGCTTGCCCTGATGATCCTGATTCCGTTCTGGAATGTCATCATGATTTCATTTGCGACACAAAAAGAATATGCTGACAATCCATTTTTGATGTTCCCTAAAGAATGGACATTGGATTCCTACAAGGCATTGTTCGCTGACGGAACGATTCTGACGGGGTACAAAAATACAATTATATTGCTAGTCATCGGCTTGCCACTCAGCTTGTTCCTGACAACAAGCATGGCATATGGCCTTAGTCGCAACAAATTTCCGTTTAAGAAGTTTCTCTTTTTCCTGGTATTGTTCACCATGATCTTTAATGGTGGTATCGTACCGCTGTACCTGATCATGAAATCACTTCATCTTACAGGTACGCTGTGGTCCGTTATCCTGGCGGGAAGCTTCAGTGCGTTTAACATGATTCTGATGATGAACTACTTCTACACCTTGCCTGAATCGCTGATGGAATCGGCGAGACTGGATGGAGCAGGAGAGTGGAGAATTTTGTTCTCCGTTGTTCTTCCGCTTGCTACACCAATTATGGCTACAATCACGTTGTTCTACGGTGTGGCTTACTGGAACAGTTGGTATGATGCGATGATATTCCTTCGAAAAGCGGATCAGTTACCGCTCCAGAATGTACTCCGAAATATTATCGTGACATCTACGACGAATGCATCCAATGCATCCAGTGTGGATGCTGCCCAGGCAAGCAACTTCTCAATGGGCATGAAGATGGCGGCCGTATTTGTCACCATGGTACCAATTATGTGTTTCTTCCCAATGCTGCAAAAACACTTTGCCAAAGGGGTATTAACAGGGGCAATCAAAACCTGATATACGTATAGGATTTTGTATCAAAATTCAACACAAAAACATGGGGGTAAAACATGAAAACGAAGAAAAAGTTGTCAGTAAGAGCTCTCTTTGCCATCACGCTTAGTGTAGTTATACTGATGGTGACCGCTTGTTCCAGTCAAGGAGCTTCAGGTGGTAACGAAAAAGATGCAGAGGGAAATTACAAAGACAACCTGACCATCTCTGTAGCTAACCTGACAGAAATCAAAAACGGGAACCTGGATAATGACTTCCACAAGTTCTGGACAGACAAATTTAATTTAACATGGGACTACAACTATATCGATTGGGATTCATGGGGCGAGAAGCTTCGTCTGTGGATCAACTCTGGCGACTTGCCGGATGTAGCGGTATGGAACTACGTACATGGCGATGCCATTAACAGCATTGAACAAGGTTTGTTCTACAAATTCCCGGATGACTGGAAAGAACGCTGGCCTAACGTGGCAGCAGCTTACAATTTGACGGGTCTTGGAGACAAGTTGGAAGAATTGACAGGTGGAACATATGTCCTGCCTAGACCAATCTATTTCGAGAACAAACCGGCTGACCCACTCACGAACCAAATTGGTGTCATTGCGCTTCGTAAAGACTGGGCTGAAGCAGTTGGTTTTGAACTGAAAGATGCTTATACAACAACCGAATTGAACGAATATGCTGCGCTAGTGAAAGAAAAAGATCCAGGCAAAGTGGGTAACAAACTTGTACCTCTGTCCTACAATGCGGCAGATGCCATGACAAACATGATTATGCCAAACAGTGTGCATGCCATGACTGACTCTCCGTTCTACAAAGGTGAAGATGGTAAGTTTCACTGGGGACCAGCAGATCCTGAAACGCTGACAGGACTTAAATTGATGCAAAAAGCCTATAAAGATGGACTGCTCAATCCTGAGTTCTACACATGGAAAAACAATGAAGGTCAAAACAACTTCAAAGTAACAGGTACAGCTGCTGTAACAAGTCTGGGCGGACTGGCTTCGTACAGACAAGGTCTGGATTCCGATATGAAAAAAAATCTGGGTGTAGATAGTGATGAACTGGTACACACAGCAATCGTAGTAGGCGATGACGGTAAATACCGTAACATGGAGCAAGCCAACTTCTGGTCGGCATTGATCTTCAATCCAGAAATTAGTGACGAGAAATTCGAACGGATCATGGATCTGATCGATTACTCCGCAACAAAAGAAGGACAGTTGCTCATCAACATGGGCTTTGAAGGAAAAGATTGGAAATATGATGAAAACAACGAACTCGTTAGCTTGTTGCCAGAAGGAACGGTATTGGAAGATAAATATCCAGCACGTTTCGAAGGTCTGTATCTGCTCGGTGACGACTTCAGTGTTGTAAACCCTGCAATCAAAAAAGATTACCGTGATAGAGCCGTTAAATTGTTCGAAGAAAAAGCAAAACTTGGTACAGAAGGCAAATCGCTTGCACCATACGATTGGGATGTCAACCTGTACGATTCCAAAGCTAAGAGTCAGGCTTCATTCGACTACCAGAATGAATATGCCAACTTGATCCTCAAAAACGGAGATCTAGAGGCAAACTGGAAAGAATGGGTAAACAGTAAAATGTCCCTGGTTCAACCTTATCTGGATGAGCTAAACGATAAATTCTAGTAATCATTCAGTAATTAATTTTGAACCCGGTGCGCGGTCTCTCCCCGAACGCAGCCGGGTTCTTTATTTCAACAACTTGTAGTGGAGGATATGATCAGATGAATAACGAGCAGTTGTTAGACCTGGTAAAACAGATGACGTTGGAGGAAAAAACAGCTCAGCTTCTTCAGTTAACTGCCAACTTCTATGAAGGAACAAATGTTGAAGGTCAGATCACAGGGCCGATGGAAGAGATGGGAATTACGGAGCAGTCCGTGGATGCCAGTGGGTCCATTCTGGGATTGTCGGGTGCGCAGGCCATCATTGATGTACAGCAAGCTTATATGAAAAAAAGCCGTTTGGGCATTCCGCTTTTGTTCATGGCTGACGTAGTTCATGGATTCAAAACCATTTTCCCGATTCCATTGGCGATCGGTTGTTCATGGGACACAGAACTGGCTGAGAAAAGTGCTGAAATTGCAGCACGTGAATCAGCTGTATCCGGTTTGCATGTTACCTTTGCACCGATGGTGGATCTGGTTCGTGACCCGCGCTGGGGTCGTGTGATGGAAACAACAGGAGAAGACCCTTATCTGAACAGCTTGTTTGCGGCTGCGTTTGTACGTGGATATCAGGGCGACAGCTTGAAGGATGAGCCAGATCGTCTTGCAGCCTGTGTTAAACACTTTGCGGCTTATGGAGCGGCTGAGGGTGGTCGGGATTACAATACGGTGGACATGTCTGAGCGTAACTTGCGTGAGTACTATTTGCCGGCGTACAAAGCAGCGTTGGATGCGGGTGTGGAGATGGTCATGACTTCGTTCAATACGGTTGACGGTATTCCGGCAAGTGGCAATGAGAAGTTAATGCGCGGCATTTTGCGTGACGAGTGGGGCTTTGATGGTGTATTGATCTCGGACTGGGCTTCCATTCGCGAAATGATTGCGCATGGTGCTGCGGAAGATGATCGTGAAGCGGCATATCGTGCCATTCGCGCAGGAGTAGATATGGAGATGATGACACCTTGTTATGTGCATCATTTGCCTGAACTGATTGAGAGTGGTGAAGTGGATGAGAAACTCATTGATGAAGCCGTTCTGCGAATTCTGCAACTGAAAGAAAAGCTGGGATTGTTTGATAACCCACTTCGTGCAGCTGATCCTGAACGTGAACGTGAGATTGTATTCTCCAAAGAGCACCGTCAGGTATCGTACGAACTGGCAACAAAATCAGCTGTTCTGTTGAAGAATGATGACAGCGTGCTTCCACTTCAACCTGACGCTAATGTAGCCCTTATTGGTCCTTTTGCACAGAGTCCTGATATTCTGGGCTGGTGGTCCTGTGAAGGAGTTAAGGAAGATGCAGTCAAGCTCGGAACAGCTCTGCAAGAACGCCTGACGAAGGATGGAAAAGTTCAATTTGCTCAAGGCAGTAATGTTCATACGATTACAGCTGAGCAGATTGCGGAAGCCCTTGAAGTGGCAAGCAAAGCAGATCTGATTGTCCTCGCTCTTGGTGAAGACTCCGAGATGAGTGGAGAAGGTGGATCACGCACGGATATTCGTCTGCCAGCAGCCCAATTGGAATTGGTTAAACAGCTCAAAGCAGCGGGAAAACCGATTGCCAGCGTTATTTTCAACGGCCGTCCATTGGATCTGCATGGTGTAATCGATGAATCGGATGCCGTTCTTGAAGCCTGGTTCCCAGGTAGTGAAGGCGGAGCAGCAATCGCAGATGTTCTGACAGGTGTAGTGAATCCATCTGCACGTCTGACGATGTCTTTCCCGCAGTCCGTAGGTCAGATTCCGGTCTATTACAACCATTTCAATACAGGTCGTCCGCTGAACCCGGAGAAGACGGAAGAACGTTATGTCTCCAAATACATTGACAGCCCGAATGAACCTTTGCTTCCGTTCGGTTATGGTCTCTCATACACTTCGTTCTCTTATGGTGATCTTGAAGTGTCAAGTAACGAGATGACTGCCGAAGAGTCCCTGAGCATTCAAGTACGTGTAACGAACACGGGTGAGCGCGCAGGCGTGGAGACCGTTCAGTTGTACGTTCGTGATGTAACGGGTGAAGTCGTTCGTCCTATGCGTGAGCTGAAAGGATATGTGAAACTTGCACTGGCGCCAGGCGAGAGTGGTACAGCCACGTTTACGTTAAATGAAGAACAGCTTCGTTATCACCATTCTGACTTAAGCTACCGCAGTGATCGAGGCGAGTTCCATATTCTCGTGGGTGCAAACAGTCGGGATACTCAGAAGAAATCATTCAGACTTGTTTAATCCGATGAATGGAAAGAGTAATGTGTCAGGCCTTTTGTTATGGAAGGCCTGATGAACATAACAGGGGAGCGAAAAATGTGGTCAGTATCAAGGATATCGCCAAACAGGCGGGAGTTTCCATCTCTACTGTGTCATATGCGCTGAATGGCAGCAACAAAGTGACCGATGAGACGAGTTCCAAAATTTTGGCCATTGCCAAAGAACTGAACTATGTTCCAAATGCCGCAGCAAGAACACTGAAGAAGAGGGAATCCAAAATTCTAGGTGTATTCTTGACCGATTTTAGAGGAGATGTGTATGGGGACTTGCTGAGTGGCATGAAATCCGTATGTAATGCTCAAGGTTATGACCTGATCGTGTGCAGTGGTAAACAATCCCATCGCATGCTTCCAGAGAGGATGATTGATGGTGCGATCATTCTGGATCATACGTTTGCAAGTGAGGAACTGATGCAGTACGCCGATCGTGGGCACAAAATCGTTGTATTGGACCGTGAGATGGATCATCCCAACATTAATCAGGTTCTGCTGGATAACAAAGCCGGGGCGACACTTGCGATGGAACATCTTATTGAACAGGGACATAAGAAAATCTATGTGGTGACAGGGCCGGAAGGTTCGTTTGACTCTGTGCAGCGGTTAAAGGCTGTGAGACAGGTTGCGGAACGTGAAGCCGATGTGGAATGGATTGAGATCACGGGAGATTTTGAGAAGAGTGGTGGAGAACAAGCCGCAGAACAGATTGTACAGGTGTATGATGGACCCGCAGCGGTATTCTGCCTCAATGATGAGATGGCTATTGGCTTGTGTGATCGTCTGGCAGACAGTGCACTTGGTATTGGTCAGGAGATTGATGTCATCGGATTCGACAATATTGAATTGAGCAAATACGTCCAGCCGAGATTGGCAAGTATTGATTATTCCAAGCGCAAGTGGGGATCGCTCGCTGCTGAACAATTGATCAAAATTATTGCTGGAGAACCCGTCGATCATGAACGAATTTATGTGACATTAGTTGAGGGTGGGTCGGTGAGTGGGCCTATTCCGTCTGATTCGGTTATATCCATGCGGAATGACCGGGCGGTTAGCTATTGATCCCGAATACAGCAAGAGACAAGGCTTAGAAGAATCGAATCATTCTTTTAAGCCTTGTCTCTTGCTATTTCGAGGATGAAGCAATAGAAAGAAAAAGCCTCTCCAGAGAGAGGCTTGGCCTTTACAAGCCTTTTGTTTTGTCATTGTTGTAGGATGAAGTGAGAATGCCTGTAATGAAGAGAGTCAATACGATTGCAATAATCCAGAATGTCAGTGAAAATGACATGCCCTTCGCACCTCCTGCACAAGCTCATTTTCTTCTATTATAACCATTATAGGTAGAAAAGAAATGCTTCACCCTATTATTTGTAAAATAAAAAGTGTGTGGGCACCGGTCTGAGGTTGCCATCTGAAGGGTTATTCACAACCCGATTATTCAGAATAAGCGAGGATGATCCGCCGCCATCCAGATTATAGGCGTCGATCACCCCAAGCTTGTACAACCGCCCTTGCAGCTCTTCAAGGGTAGCACCGGAACTTCCGCCCTCATTATATCCGTCAACTACAATAATCAATAACTGATCATCCTTATAATTGCCAATGACTGTACGTGGTGCTCGTTTGGGTGATACTTTCCATTTGGCAGGAATTGTGGTTTTACGCCCATTCTTTAGCAGCACCGGAACAAACGTAGCCCCAAATTGCGGTTGCAGGCGATCCAGTGAGTTTTTGTCGAAGAACTTGCCTCCGACCAGTTTGCCGGTATCGTTAAGTCCTACAAAAAACAGATCTTTGAAACTGGCCTGGAAACCGTTCACGTACTTCCCGTCCATGACGGTTGTGCTAAGTGGATAACGTTTGCCGCCACTGTCAGCAAATCCACCTGCGTTAATTCCGGCAATTGCACCGTTACGCTTCACAGCCTGCATGGTCGTCTCAGAACGCCCAGGTTCACTGTCTAGAGCCATCTGCATGGCTGTAGGGTCTTTTAGCTTGATCTTCATGGCATAGCCCTTATAGCTGCCAGGATTCACTCTGTACATTTCAATCGTTAGCCGGTCACTGTCTACCCGTTCAAATGGAACGCCAAGCTTGGATGAAATCCGTTTGTTGTAAATCGTTTCCGGACGATCCGCCTGGGCAGAAGCCTTCTGCACAAGTGTAGACATCGTACTTGTTGTTTTATTATAGAGCTGTGTCGTTCTTTTAATAGAAGAAGAAGTCTGGACAGCAGCATCTTTTGCCCCCGCAAGCTCTTGGCTAATTGCTTGGGTCCGGGGTGTAATCGTATCCTTTGACAGTTCGGTCGGCGTCAAACCTCCGGGTTCAAGTGGAGGACGAAGCAGCAGCAGGCATATTATCAATCCAACAAAAGGAGCGAGTGCAAGCATAAAAAAACGATTAACCTGTTTGACGGGTGTAATCATTTGAGCAGGTCCATCTTTTTCTGGAGTGTCTCCAGTTGTTTTTTGACTTCGCTCAGCTGGGTATACAGTTTGTTGCTGTTATCCGTTTTGTCACTTGCATTATCCTTGGTGAAAGTCAGCAATTCATTAAAGGATTGAACCTGTCCCTGCAGGTTTTCTACTTCCTTTGATATCGTTGTTAGCTGATTTTCGTAGTCGGTTTTTAGCGCTGCGATCTGCTGCTGATTATGGGCTTGAAGCTGATTAATCATCTGTTGCTGGAGATGGTTACTATAATAGTAGGTTCCAACGACTCCTAGTGCAATGAGAACAATCCACATTACCAGAAACAGCTTGATTGAAGATCCAGCCTTGCCTTTGGCGCTCCGGGTGTGATGGATGTCAGAGGACGGGGCAGATGGTTTCATATCATCACTCCTGGTCATTAATAGGTACAAAAAAATTTCCAGTCCTCATTCTATCATGCCCCTATTGATTACGCAAAAATGAAATTCTTTACTTAATAGAGTAAAAAGAGATTGCATCGGAAGGAAGTCCTAGGATACAATTTCTTATAGATGCAATAAGTAGGAACTTTGGGCAGGTTTTTCGACTTTTTTAGATAGAAATGCAGGAAGTTTATACTATATTTTGACCTTTCCGGGGATGGGAAGATGGACGTTATGGTGTTTTTATAACAAAATACAGTGAAAATAGAGCTTTTTTATCGGCTGCCTCCTGTATTTTTCTGTTTTTCGACATAATCCGACCTATGCTTCTTCTATACTCGGATTGTCGCATAGACGATGAAATCATCATGGCAGAATTTAAAAGTTATTTGTCCAATACATAACAGGGGGAACAACAATGAAAAAAGTATGGCAGGTGGTCATCATAGATATCCACCCCACCAGCATGCTCGGTACAAAATTGATTTTGGAAGAGCAGCAAGATCTGACGGTACGTGGCATGACTTCGACCGGAACAGAAGGGCTCGATCTGGTGAATATTCACCAGCCTGATCTGATTCTGATGGATTATCGTCTTCCAGAGGGACAGGCAGATCAATATATTGCCCAGATGAAGAATCTGTCACCTCACAGTCACATCATCATTCTGACGGATGAAGACAATGTGAAGCTGTTTCGTCATCTGATGAGTCTTGGTGCAAGCGGCATGTTATCCAAACAGGCTTCCCCTAGCCAGCTGATTCATCTGATCTCTGGGTTACGTGAGGGTCATGTGTCCATTCCATTGGCGTGGTTAAACAGTGCGGAGTGGGCGCAACCTGTGGAATCTCCGACAGAATCACGTGTCATTGAATTAACAGAAACCGAAACTTTTATCATGGAAAGAATTGTTCAGGGTGTAACCTATGATAAAATAGCGAATGAGATCAACGTTAGCAGACGTTCCATTGATAATTACCTGCGTAAAATATACGTGAAGCTGGAAGTAAGCAGTAGAGCGCAGGCCATTGAACGTTATGCCTTGCACGCAAGACAAGTGAAGACGGGATCCTGACGAAACAGGTTTGTTCTTCCCATGATCACAACAGTTCGGTATGCATCCGGTCATATTCGATGGCGAGCAGGAATAGGTTGTAGGGCTGCGGACTGCGAGTACAGTTTCGGAATAGGGATGAAAGGGGAACGGATCGATGAAATATTTCTTTGCTTCCCGTACCAACAGGCTTTTGTCGTCACCACTGAGGGATATACGTGAGATGTCTGGCAGGGATTATTTCATTTCTCTGGCAGAAGAATTGCCTGCGGAGGAGTTGTTTCCTTTCAAATTGTTGGAAGAAGCAGCGGTGTCTGTCTTTAGTTCAGGCCCCTCCGCATTGCAATATGGAGAGCCAGCAGGCTACACACCCCTAAGAGAGTGGTTGAACAAAGACTGGAATGCACGCAAAGGCATACGAACGGTACCCGAGCAGATTCTGTTGACCACTGGTACCCAGCAGGCCATCGATCTGGTGATGCGTCTATTGCTTGAGCCAGGAGATTCTGTACTGGTTGAACATCCCACATCTCCAGGCTGTCTTGAGGTTTTGGAGATGCAAGGAGCCAAGATTGTGCCCGTAATGGGTGATCGGGACGGCATACTGCCAGACCTTTTGGAGCATCACATGCAGCAGGTTAGACCGAAGCTGCTTTTTGCTGCACCCAGTTTCTCAAATCCGACCGGTGCTTTGTGGAGTATGGAGCGGCGGGAGGCTGTCCTTGAGCTGTGTTCGCGCTATGGTGTACTGCTTGTGGAAGATGATTCTTACGGAGAGCTCCATTTCGATGGCCTTGAGCCAACGGAATTCTATCGTAAATATCCTTCACTCTTTGCACTGGATACTGCCGATCAGGGTGGACATGTTCTCTACATTGGTTCATTCAGCAAAACAGTAGCGCCCGCTCTTCGAACCGGATGGGCCGCTGGACATCCTGCGCTGATTCAGGCAATGGCCTCGGTTAAACGAATTGCAGATGGTCAGTCCAGTCCGATGAATCAGCGGCTGTTGTATCAATTGCTTGCTCATTCCCCTTTTCGTTGGAGTGATCACTTATCCATGTTGAATCGGGAGTACAAGACAAGGCTCAAGCTGATGCTTGAACTGTTGAAAAGACCGGGCTGGAAAGGGTGTCAGTACAACATTCCAGAGGGCGGAATGTATCTATGGGTACAGTTGCCGGAAGGATTGGATAGTGGCGCTTTGCTTAAAGCGGCTTTGCCCAAAGGTGTATCTTTTCTTCCTGGATCACTATGCTCCACAGGTGTACAGGATCAACGTTACATCCGATTGAACTTTAGCCATCCGGGCAGGGATGAATTGCTTCTTGGCATGAACCTGATTAGTGAAGCCATTTCCGAATTTACGGCTCGTAGCTAAGTCAGATCAAAAATAGATTTTGTAGCAAAAATAAAAATTGGTTCATGACCAAAGTGATTACGTTATTGCATCCACTAACATTTTTATATATAATATGAATTAATGAGTTGTTGGTTTCTTTATATAAGCTACAATGGTGGCCAGTTCAGGAAAAGCACTCATATATTTTATCTAACGGGGGAAAATTCAACATGTCTAATATTTTATTTGTTAAAGCAAATGACCGTCCTGCAGATCAAGCAGTCAGCGTTAAATTGTACGATGCATTCTTGAGCGCATACAAAGAGTCCCACCCAGGTGACACAGTTACTGAGTTGGATCTCTACAATACAGAATTCCCATTCTATGGTAACACTGCTATCACAGGTACTTACAAAGCAGCTAACGGTTTTGAACTGACAGCTGACGAGCAAAAAGCAGCTGCACTTGCAACACAATTGCAAGATCAATTCCTGGCAGCTGACAAAGTTGTATTTGCATTCCCACTGTGGAACTTCACTGTTCCAGCTCCATTGGTAAACTACATTGCTTACCTGAGCCAAGCTGGTAAAACATTCAAATACACTGCTGAAGGTCCTGTAGGACTTGCTGGCGACAAAAAAGTAGCTTTGCTTAACGCACGTGGTGGCGTTTATTCCGAAGGCCCAATGGCAGCTGCTGAAATGTCCCTGAACTTCCTGAAAACAGTTCTCGGCTTGTGGGGCATTCAAAACCCTGAAGTAGTTATCGTTGAAGGACATAATGCTTCTGCAGATCGTGCTGAAGAAATCGTTACTGCAGGTCTGAAATTGGCTTCCGAAGTAGCAGTAAAATTCTAATAACAATCTTCTATATAGAACACATCAAAACACCTGTAGTCTCCAGTGGAGATTACAGGTGTTTTTTTTGCATTCTCATTTTTTTCACATCCGTTACTTCAGATGATTCCAGTTTAGATCCTGCCTGTATTTTTTAAGTAAAACTCCGCTGATTCAGCAATGTGTGCAAGGTCGTCCTTATTTTCACCAGATACAGAATACGTTACATCGAGTTCATTAATGGTTCGTTCAATCATATCATTATCCTCAAGCATGTGTGCATGCTCGGTTAACGCCTGTACTCCCTTAATTGTCAGAATATACTTTCCACGGGAGAGGCGTTCAAACCAGCCATAATAGTTTTTTTGCAGAATAGCTGCTGCAGACCCTACGCCTGTCTGTCTGGCAAGGTTGGCCGGAGAGGCTTCTCCGTTTGTCCGCAGAGCGGATGCGACACGTAAAGCCTTCTCACGATATGCTGTGACCAGCTGTCTGCGTGTGCTGCCTCCCGTATTGTAGTCTCCACTGCGTTCGTCGAATTCCTTGAGCAATCGTTTCCGTCGAACGCCGCTTTTGCGGGCAACTTGATTGGCGCTAGTAGGGGGCGTCTGGGCGGAAGGTTCGCACAGTACATCAATCAGGGGAGCTTTGGTTTTGTAAAATGTGACAGTCAGCAGCCCCAGACCAAGTTGTCTGCATAGTGCAGCCAGTTCGCTCCAGCGCTGGTTCACAGCTCCGCGTTTACTGCGATTGCGCTCGACGGCCAGATACACGAACGGGCTAAGCTTCAAGCGCTGCATACCCTGTAACAACAGGGAGAGGTTAAATGTTTTTTTCATCTCCACAATGAGTGGTTCGTCCTGGTCCGATCTGACCCCTACGAGGTCACAATGTCTGACTTCCGCTTTGACGTCGAAGCCACGCTGCTCGAAGAAAGCCTTCACAGGCGAATATAATTCGGTTTCGTATTTTACTGCCATCGTCCGTGCTCCTTTCCAGAAGTGGCCTGTCTCTGACCAGGTGTTGTCCGTTATCCTGAATTTAGAACCCTCATTATATCATATTCGTTCTTTTTTTTCTGAAGGCACAAGATGTCTGATAGAACAGGGAAAAGCCAAAATTCGAAGCGGTTGATTGAAAAAAAGAGGTCAACTTATCCGAATTGCCGCATAGGTATGTAATACACTTTTCACAACAAAACAAGACGTTTGGACAGAGGGTGGCGGGACTACACAGGACCGCAAGATTGGTATTCAAGCAGGAGCCGCAATTCTATTGATTTCTTCATACCATTCGGAATGGTTGACAATCACACTAAAGGAGCCATGGGAGGTACCAAGCATGAATATTTTTGAACGCGTTGCGGAACATCGGGCAGAGAGTGACCGTTTGACATGGAACGGAACATTTGAAGATTATATTGCACTGCTGAGAGAGGACCCGACTCCGGCAATGACGGCTCACGCCAGAGTGTATGAGATGATTGAATCGTTTGGCGTGGAAGAAGTAGGTGGGCATAAGCGGTACAAGTTTTTTGAACAGGAGATCTTTGGACTGGATCGTTCGATTGAAAAGCTGGTTGAAGAATACTTCCACTCGGCTGCACGTCGTCTGGATGTACGTAAACGGATTTTGCTCCTGATGGGTCCCGTAAGTGGAGGGAAATCGACGCTGGTGACGCTGCTGAAGCGGGGGCTTGAACAGTTCTCGCGGACAGAGAAAGGTGCCATATACGCCATTGATGGATGCCCGATGCATGAGGAACCGCTGCATCTGATTCCACTGGAGCTTCGTCCTGAAGTGGAAAAGGAAATTGGAGTCCGTATTGAGGGTAACCTTTGCCCATCCTGCCAGATGAGACTGCGTACCGAATACGGTGGTGATATCAGCAAGGTGCCGGTGGAACGGGTCATTGTTTCCGAAGATAATCGCGTGGGAATAGGAACGTTCAGTCCATCCGATCCGAAATCACAGGATATTGCCGATCTGACGGGGAGTATCGACTTCTCCACCATTACCGAGTTTGGTTCCGAATCCGATCCACGTGCCTATCGTTTTGATGGGGAGTTGAACAAGGCAAACCGTGGACTGATGGAGTTCCAGGAGATGTTGAAATGTGATGAGAAATTCCTCTGGAATCTACTGTCGCTCACGCAGGAAGGGAACTTCAAAGCAGGACGTTTCGCCTTAATCAGTGCGGATGAAATGATTGTGGCGCATACGAATGAATCGGAGTATAAGTCTTTTATCTCCAACAAGAAGAATGAAGCACTGCAATCCCGGATGATTGTCATGCCGATTCCGTACAATCTGAAAGTGTCCGAGGAAGAGAAAATCTATGCCAAGCTCATTCAGCAAAGTGACATGAAGCATGTTCATATTGCACCGCATGCACTGCGGACTGCAGCCA
The DNA here is from genome assembly GCF_038002525.1 of Paenibacillus sp. FSL K6-4396. Classification (NCBI taxonomy): domain Bacteria; kingdom Bacillati; phylum Bacillota; class Bacilli; order Caryophanales; family Paenibacillaceae; genus Paenibacillus; species Paenibacillus sp. FSL K6-4396. The sequence continues at coordinate 2,002,109 of NZ_JBBOCR010000001.1, forward strand.
TTTTTTCCATACTTACCCGCTTGAAGGAAACGAAAAAACAAGGCATGGATCTCGTTAAAAAGATGCGCATGTATGATGGTGAAGAAGTGGAAGGATACAAAGAAGCCGATCTTCGGGAGATGCAAAATGAGTATTTGGATGAAGGAATGTCCGGCATTGATCCACGGTATGTCATTAACCGGATCTCCAGTGCTTTGATCAAGCAAAATCTTCAGTGCATTAACGCGCTGGACATTCTGCGGGCGATCAAGGATGGTCTGGACCAGCATGCCTCGATCACGAAGGAAGAGCGGGAGCGTTATCTGAACTTTATCGCTCTTGCACGCAAGGAGTATGATGAATTGGCCAAGAAGGAAGTGCAGAAAGCATTTGTGTACTCATTCGAGGAATCCGCAAGAACATTATTCGAGAATTACCTCGATAACATCGAAGCATTCTGCAACTGGTCCAAGATTCGTGACCCGCTCACGGATGAAGAGATGGACCCGGATGAGCGTCTGATGCGATCCATTGAGGAACAGATCGGGATCTCCGAGAATGCAAAGAAAGCGTTCAGAGAAGAGATTCTGATCCGAATCTCGGCATACTCCCGCAAGGAGCGCAAGTTCGAATACAGCAGCCATGACCGTTTGCGTGAAGCGATTGAGAAGAAGTTGTTCACCGATCTGAAAGACATCGTCAAGATCACAACCTCAACCAAAACACCGGATGCAACACAATTGAAACGTATGAATGAAGTCATTAAACGCTTAATTGAGGAACATGGATATACCGCAGCCAGCGCGAATGAACTGTTACGTTATGTGGGCAGTTTGCTTAATCGCTAATCGGCAACAAACCATTCCGGATCAGGCTCCTGATGTCTGCTGTGAGGCTCCTTCACAGCAGGGTCAGGGCCTTTTTAATTACATGAAGGTCCATATTAGTCTAAAAAGCTGACAAATAGGGTTAATTTTAAAGAGAATTAGTTCTAATGGTATATGTATATTTAGGTATTTTAGTCTATAATCAATACATATATTTACAATTTAAAGTAATTTAGTGTTTATTAAGGAGCTGACTGAACCAGATATGAGTAGTATTTCCGCAACAAGACAGAAGCAACTTGATTACATGGGATTAACCGCAGGGGATCTAAAACTGCTTGCCGATCATCGGCCTGTTTTTAAAAAAGTCGTTAATGAAGTAGTAGATCATTTCTACAATCATGTGGGAAATTATCCTGAATTGGTAGATCTGATCGCTCGATTCTCTACCATTGATCGTCTAAAAGAAACACAGAAGATGTACTGGTTATCGATGACAGATGGAATCGTGGACGACGCATATATTGAGCAACGGATTGCAATTGGGCTAGTGCATTCCCGTATTGGCCTGTCCGAAGATTATTATCTGGGTACCTATATGGTATACCTTGATATTGCAACGAGCATATTCCAACAGGTTATCCCTGATTCCTGGCATCTTGTTATTCAGGCGCTCAGCAAAATGTTTAATCTGGATTCACAGCTTGTCCTTGAGGCATATGAGAAGAAAGAAAAAGAAAAGTTACATCAGCTTGCCGATGACCAACAGCATACATTGCACGCGATTACGCAGATTACCCAAGAGCTTACAGGCATGATTAGTGAATTAAATGAGAGTGCAATGGCTATATCGAGTGTAGCCAAAGAAACAGCGGCTTCTCAGGATCAGGCCCAAGTTCTGCTCACCGAATTGACAGGGGAGATCCAGCAGATTGGAAAAATGGGTGAACTCATTCGCGAGATATCGGATCAGAGTCATCTTGTCGGTCTGAATGCAGCGATTGAAGCTGCTCATGCAGGAGAGTTCGGACGTGGCTTCGAAGTAGTCGCTAGTGAGGTGCGCAAGCTTGCAGCCAGTTCCCGGGATGCCCAGGGGAAGATTCAGTCTAATCTGGAGCAGATCATGAAGAAACTGAGCAGTGTGCAGCAGGAGTCGGATCATACGTCCAGAGGGGCACGTAGCCAAGCTTCACGCTCGGCTGAACTCGCTGTATTCGCAACAACAATGGAGAAACTGTCTCTGGATTTGAAGAATCTGGAACAGCAGGAATAGAGCTTAAAAGCATTAGGAACCTTCCATACCGTTTCAGGCTGTTTTAAGCTATAATGGGTAGACAAACCTGCCGATGTTATAGAAAATGCAGCCGGAGACAGGGGATTCGAAAGAGGTTGAGGTGATCAGATGGCTTCTATCCATGATGTAGCCAAGGAAGCGGGAGTATCTGTTGCAACCGTTTCCAAAGTAATAAACGATTATCCTGATGTAAGTGAAAAAACACGCAAAAAAGTCAATATAGCCATCGAATTATTGAAATATCAACCCAATGTGGTCGCACGTGGACTTGTCAAACGCCGTTCATGGACGGTGGGAGTGCTGTTAACAGTTCCGTTTACGAACCCTTTTGTGTCGGAGTTGCTGGAAGGGATCAAGACAGCGCTGGAGAACAGTGGATATGACCTGGTCCGGTTGTCTACTCGATTCGATGATCCGGCGTACTCGTTTATCAAACATTGCCGCAGTCGTAATGTGGATGGCGTTGTGGTATTCGGGGAAGGCAGAGAAAACGCGAGTATTCAGGAACTGGTGGATGCAGAAATTCCAACGATGTTTGTTGATACGGACATGTTGGGCAAACGTGCTGGTTACATTACTACGGATAACGCGAACGGGATCTCGATGGGTGTCAAACATCTGCATGAGCTTGGGCACCGCAAAATTGCCTATATCTCAGGGACACTTGGACCTGCAGTAGCCAATCTGCGATTGGAAGGATATCGGGAAGGGCTGCGAGAATGCGGCATCCCATATTCTACGGTATATCTGGAAGTCTGCGATTACTCATTCGACGGGGGGAGCAAGGCTGCCCGGAGATTGCTGGCACTTCAGGACCAACCAACGGGAATTGTCTGTGCTTCAGACATGTCTGCCTTTGGTGCGATTCATGAAATTGAAAAGCATGGACTGAGTGTACCAGAAGATATCTCGGTTGTCGGGTTCGATAACACGTATTATGCTGAGGTATTCAAACCGGGGTTGACCACGGTGAATCAGAATATCTATTCTATTGGCATTAAGTCCATCGAATATCTGATTGCCATGATCGAGAATCCATCTTATTCTCCTCCTGTGGTGACGGAACCTTCCAATCTGGTCGTCCGTCAGACGACAGCACCCTTAAAATCCTAAAAATGTAAATAGTAAAGATGTTTACGCGAAGCACAGCTAATAAGCTGTGCTTTTTGTCGTTCTATATCTAACTTGGAAACATATGGTTAATGGAGTGATGCAAGTCCTATAGTTTAACGGGTAAACAAAGTTTACTGGCAATCGTATAATGAAAGTGCTTACAATTTTCTGTCCATTAGCATCTATCCATCCTGAATAACGATCTTGTAAAAGGCTGGCACATGGCAGAGCAAAGGTTATTCTTCACAAACAACGAACCAAGGAGGAGATCGGATGCATTTGAGAAAATGGTGGAGCTTGTGCTTGTCGGCTGTATTGATCTTCAGTTTGTTCCCAAGTGTGGGAACAGGAGGGACACGTGCTGCGGCTGCGGACGTTAAGACTGGCGATGATGGAGTACTGTTCGAGGCTAATTTTGAAGATGGTGTGTTGGGACAATGGCGTCCACGTGCGAGTGAAAAGCTTGATATCGTAGCGCAAGCAGGTCACGACAGTACACGCAGCCTGAGAACCTCTTCCCGTACCGAAACGTTCCATGGACCCTTAATTGAAGTCATAGACCATGTACAGAAGGGCAGCACGGTTCATATTTCGTTTTGGGCCATGTACGATGAAGGACCGGACAGTCAGGTCATCAACGGTTCACTGGAGAAAGAGTACAATAACGACGCTTCAAGTCGAGAATATGCTACGTTTGCCTCTGCAACTCTGAACAAGGGACAGTGGAAAAAAATCGAGGCAGATGTGGTGATCCCTGGAGAAAATAGCGGCATCACCGGATTCCGCATGTATGCAGAGACACCTTGGAAGACGTCAGCGGAAGTGACGCCGGCGGATACGATTACTTTTTACGTGGATGATGTACTGATCACGGAAGCCGAAAAAATTGAAATAGAGCCGAACATTCCGAATCTAGTGGATGTTGTGGGACAACACTATGCAATGGGAGCGGCAATCGACCAGTCTGCACTGGATGCGGAAGATCCGCATTCCCAACTGTTGACGAAACATTTTAATAGTATTACAGCTGGAAACTTTATGAAAATGGATGCGATGCAACCTCAGGAAGGACAGTTTGTCTGGTCAGAGACAGATCGCCTGGTGAAGTTTGCCGAAGCAAATGATATGGAAATCAGAGGTCATACGCTGTTATGGCATAGTCAGGTGCCGGACTGGTTCTTTACCGATCCGAATGATGCTTCCAAACCTGCCACGCGGGAACAGTTGCTTGCACGGATGAAAACCCATATTCAAACCATCGTTACCCGGTACAAAGGAAAGGTTCATACATGGGATGTCGTCAATGAAGTCATCGCGGACGGAGGCGGCTTGCGGAATGAGGCCAGTAATTCCAAGTGGAGAGATATTATTGGGGATGTAGATGGCGACGGAGATGACAGTGATTACATTGAGCTGGCTTTCCGATATGCACGTGAGGCTGACCCTGATGCTGTACTGGTTATTAATGACTATGGAATGGAGGGCAATGGAAACAAGGTGAATGATATGGTGAAGCTTGTAGAGAAGCTGCTTGCCAAAGGAACACCGATTGATGCGGTTGGATTCCAGATGCATGTGTCGATGTACGGACCGGATGTAAAGCTCATTCGTGAGGCTTTTGAGAAAGTGATTGCTCTTGGTGTGAATGTACAGGTTACGGAGCTGGACGTTTCGATCTATTCAAGTAATTCTGAACTGGAGATGCCTGTCACAGATGAATTAATGTTGCAACAAGCTTACCGTTATCGTGAACTGTTCGACCTGTTTGACGAGTTGGGAAAACGCGGCGTAATGGACAGTGTTACCGTTTGGGGACTTGCGGATGATGGTACATGGCTTGACAACCATCCAGTTAAAGGACGCAAAGATGCACCATTGTTGTTTGATCGTAAATTGAAAGCAAAACCGGCCTATTGGGCACTGGTGGATGCTACCACTCTTCCGATCTATCGTAATGAATGGACAGCATTGAAGGCCAGCCCTTCTTTCCCGAATCACAAAGGACAGGAAGATATTCTTTGGGGTGCTGTGAAAGGACTCGAAATTAATCACCTGGCAGATGGTACATCTGCGGTTACGGGTGAGGCTCGTATGATGTGGGATGCGAAAAAGGTGAATTTACGAGTGGAAGTGAAGGACACCACACGTCGCAAAGGGGATCAGGTGCAGGTTTTCCTCGCGGAAGAAGTCAAGGGGACAGGCGCTGCAACTGCTGAAGCTGATCTGTCAGCCAAGAAGAAAAATCCGCCGTCTGCAAATGGTCAATATACATTTAAACGGGATGGCGGTAAAGGCAAAGATAAAAATACTTACAACGTACAGGAGACAAAAACCGGTTATGTTGTATACGCATCACTGCCTATGTCAGCTGCTTTACTTACCGAAGGCCAGGTCTTGTCTCTGGATTTTCGGATTACGGATGAATATGCTGCTGGAAAGACAGCGACCATTGTTTGGAATGATATTTCCAATCAACAGCCCGACAAACCAGCCAACCGGGGCAAACTGAAGCTCGGTTCTGTCTTGAAACAAACCAAGGTCACTTATGGCAAACCTGTAATTGATGCGAAAAAGGATAACGTCTGGAAAAAGGCTGCATCTGTTAAAACGGATGTCTGGGTGGTCGGAAACTCCGGTGCAACGGTGACTGCACAACTGTTATGGGATGAGAAATACCTGTACGTATTGGCAGATGTGAAAGATCCTTTGCGAAGCAAATTAAGCTCTAATGCACATGAGCAGGATTCGATCGAGATTTTTATCGACCCGAGCAAAGATCAGACAACATTTTATCAGGAGGATGACGCCCAGTACCGGGTCAATTTTGATAATGAGACTTCTTTTGGAGGAAATGCACGGAAAGAAAGTTTCAAATCAGCTACCCGATTAACAAGCGGAGGGTATACAGTTGAAGTGGCAATCCCACTAGATAGCGTTCGTGCTGAAGAGCAAAGATGGATTGGGTTTGATCTTCAAGTTAATGATGATGGCGCGGGAGATGGCAAGCGAAGCAGTGTGTCCATCTGGAGCGATTCATCAGGTAATTCTTATCAAGATACTTCCGGTTTTGGCAGTCTGTTACTGACTCGTAAATAGAATATTTAGTTGCGAATTAGAATATGAGAATGTTAGCTATTCAAGATTGTATATCTGGAAATAAGTGTTGATTTTAAAGGCTGGGACGTTTAGACTATATACATTCAAATAAACGGGTTCCAATGTATGATAACGGCTTCAACTAAGTCTGTTGTCACGAGTCAAATGATGCGGAGGGAGTGCCTGTCATCCAGACAGCGCACTCGCTTCTTTTTTACATTTTTGCATACATACGAAGCATTTCCCGGTTGAAAGGACAGAGTGAGTGGAGCACCTACATGGTACGTACAACTTAGAACTTGTTATTTTATCCTATATTATTGCATCGTTAGCTTCGTACGCAGCCCTTGACCTTGCAGGCCGTGTAAGTCAGGCTAGCGGAATGGCGCGGAATGTATGGCTTACCTGCGGTGCATTCTCAATGGGGCTGGGAATCTGGTCCATGCATTTCGTAGGTATGCTGGCTTTTGTTCTGCCTACGCAAGTCTCCTATTCTACCGGTAAGGTTGTTTTATCTGTTCTACTCGCTATTGTTGCATCGGGGGTGGCCTTGAACATTGCGGGTAGACAAACGGGCAGGATAAGCAAGCTGATGATTGCTGGAGTACTGATGACAGCAGGGATCAGCTCGATGCATTATGTGGGAATGGCAGCGATGTCAACTCCGGTTACGTATGAACCAGGCAGAGTGGTATTATCCATTCTGATTGCAGCACTTGCTTCCTTTGCGGCATTGTGGCTCATGTTTTACTTCCGTTATCATCAATCAAGACATACCTGGGTTTACAAGATGGGCAGCGGTCTCATTATGGGTATTGGAATCTCTGGCATGCATTATACCGGGATGTCAGCCGCACATTTCCATCATTCACATGGCTCGATGGTAAGTTCAGGGATGCAGATTGAGCCAGGCATTCTCGCCTATTTGATCGCATCGGGCACATTTATTGCTTTGGGCTTGACGTTGTTCGGCATATTTATCAATCAGCGAATGTCACAGAAAGATCGACGGATTCATGAGAATGAGCAATGGTATCAGGCCCTGTATCATAACCATTCGGATGCCATTATTTCAGTGGACAAGGAAGGTATTGTCAAAGGTATTAATGCTGCGGTAACAACAATCACCGGTTATCCTGAAACAAGGGTCATGGATCGCTCCATTGATGAAATTGTTCAGCAGATCGATATAGAATGGATCAGTGAATTCGATTCAATCGATTGGGATGATCATAAGCTGGAGCAGGCGCATTATATGGCTAAGATGAGAGATATACAGGGTGAACTTCTGGATCTTAGTATTGTTGTGGTTCCTGTAGTCATTGATGGTAACCATGTGGGAAGCCACATTCTGATCAAGGATATTACGGAGGAGAAACAGGCTCAGGAGAAGATTCGTCACCAAGCTTTGCATGATCCGTTGACGGGGTTGCCCAATCGGCGCAAGTTGGATGATGTGCTGGCTTGTACGATTAACGATTCAGCAGAAAAAGGGAATTCTTTTGCGGTTATGGTGATGGATATAGATCGTTTCAAGATGATTAATGACTCGTTGGGACACTCCATTGGAGATGTATTTCTAAGAGAAGTCAGCAACCGGATCATGAAAGCCATAGAATCTTCGGATCCCTTAGCTATGGAGAATGTCATGCTGGCCCGGATGGGCGGGGACGAGTTCACACTCGTTGTGACCCAGGATCAAGCGACAGAAGTAAGAGTGGCAGAACTTGCAAAACAGATTGTTGAAGCCATTCAGTTACCTTATCGACTGAAGGAGAATGATTTTTACGTAACCGCCAGCATTGGAATTGCGATGTACCCGGATCATGGAGTTGGCGTGGATGCTTTGCTGAAACATGCGGACTCCGCCATGTATGAAGTGAAGAAAAACGGTAAAAATGGTTTCCAATTCTACACTGCCCAACTGGATTCGGAACTATATGAACGCATTGAGCTGGAGGGTTATCTTCGTAAAGCGTTGGAACGCGATGAGATGGTCCTGTACTATCAACCACAGATTCGTACCGAGGATAGCCGCATGATTGGTGTGGAGGCTCTTATACGTTGGAACCATCCACTCAAAGGACTGCTCGCACCCAATGTGTTCATTCCGCTTGCAGAAGAGACAGGTATGATCTATGAGATTGGCAAATGGACGCTGCGCGAAGCATGCAGGCAGATGAAGCTCTGGCATGCCAGCGGTGGGCCGCTCATTCCGGTATCGGTAAACTTGTCCAGCCAGCAGTTCCATCAATCGAATTTGGTAGAACAGGTCAAGAACGCACTCTTGGAGACAGGGCTGGAGGCACGGTACCTGGAGCTGGAGATTACAGAGAGCATGATGATGGATGCCACGGTCTCTACGGCAATTCTGAATGAACTTAACGCACTGGGTGTCAAGATCAGCCTGGATGATTTCGGGACGGGATACAGTTCACTGAGTTATCTGAAGCATTTCCCGATTCACAAGCTCAAGATTGATCGTTCGTTTGTGACGGACATTACAGAGAGTCACAGCGATCAAGCCATTGTGGCGACCATTATATCGATGGCACAGAATCTCAAGATGGAAGTCATTGCGGAAGGCATTGAGACGAAAGGCCAACTGGATATTCTGATGCAGAATGATTGCCGGGAGATTCAGGGATATTATTTCAGTCGCCCACTGCCGGCAAGTGAAGTGGAGCATGATTTTTTTGTACCGCTGCGATTGCAGGGGAATGGTGCACCACCGGTACCATCCTAATTTTATGTATGCCAAGCGGCAAGTCCCCGTGTATGTCGGGAGCTTGCCGCTTTTTTTGTTTTTTTATGGTATGTCGCCATTCTTCATACGTGATACGAAGGTTCTCTTTTTTAAAAAGGAAAGGATTGTTGGAACCTCACATAAACTTGCGGTGGTGTTTCTTGCCATCATACGTAAACCAGATCGGTTTATCCTCGACACGTGTCTCCACATGTACGGTACGTCCCCAGAGGCGATACAGATAAGGCAGGGTGCGTTCCATATATTTCAGATCCAACTCAATGCCTTCATATTGATGTTTCAGCACGAGTTCCCCTGTCCGCAGATAATCGGCATCCTGTACAACCAGATAGGGTGATCCCCCGTTGACACGTGAAAATACGAGCTGATCCCGTATGTTTTCCCAGGACTTGTCGGTGATTTTCCAGTCCGGTCCTTTTTTCTCAAATACGTAGAGGTCCAGATCCTCGGTTAATTGCTTGGTCATGTAGTTGCGGATAAAGGAGGTATCGGAATCGAACTCACGCACCTCGAACATTTTGGCACGACCTTGACCGGGTTTACGGCCCCAACGATCCTGTTCTTCCCGGGTTGGGTTATCCCAGCGCCGTTCAATATCCTCGAAAATCTTCAGTCCCAGATAATACGGATTCAGACTTTGTTTGGATGGCTGCACCACGGAGGAGTTAAGTTTGGCAAATTCGATCGTATCCTCACTGTTCAGATCGAGCTCACGTATAATGCGTTGATGCCAGTAGGATGCCCAGCCTTCATTCATGATTTTCGTTTCCATCTGTGGCCAGAAATAAAGCATCTCTTCACGCATCATACTCATGATATCCCGCTGCCAGTCGGTCAACACTTCCGAGAATTCCTGAATAAACCACATGACATCCTTCTCCGGTTCAGGGGGAAAGTGATGGACCTGTATGCCTTCGGCCGGTTTTTCTTCGGTCTTCACATCATCAAGCGACCATAAATCATCATAGCGGCCTTCCGGCTTGGGTGCTTTCTCACCGCGCTGCTCCCGCATTTTCATCTCCATATAACGTTGTTTGTCCAAATGGCGGGGTTTAATCAGCTGTGGGTCCACATGTTCCTGAATTGCGATCACGGCATCGATAAAGGCTTCAACCGCTTCCGTTCCGTACTCCATCTCATAATTGCTGATCCGATCCGCCGTAGCAGCCATACTTTCGACCATATTACGGTTGGATTTGGAGAAGCGGGCATTGTTTTTGAAAAAATCGCAGTGTGCCAGGACGTGGGCTACGATCAATTTGTTCTGAATCAGGGAATTGCCATCCAGCAGGAAGGCATAACAAGGGTTGGAATTGATGACAAGCTCATAAATTTTGCTGAGCCCAAAATCGTACTGCATTTTCATCTTATGAAATGTTTTACCAAAGCTCCAGTGACTGAATCTGGTAGGCATGCCGTAGGCTCCAAATGTATAAATAATATCCGATGGGCAGATTTCGTACCGCATGGGGTAATAGTCCAGACCAAAACCATTGGCAATCTCCATAATCTCGGCAATAGCGTATTCTAGGTCGCGGATCTCATCTGTCATCTAACGCTGCCTCCTTCCCGTTTCTGGAAAAAGCTGCGCAAAGCTTTGTACACTTCGCCTTTTTCTTTGATCACATAATACATGAACTGATCCATTTTGATATGACGATAAGCCGACATCAGTGTACTGCTGCGGTTGTACTGATTCACTTCGCCGTATCCAAACATATTGCTACGCTTCATTAACTCCCCGATCAGCTTCACACACCGTTCGTTATCCGAGGTCAGATTATCCCCATCAGAGAAGTGGAAGGGGTAGATGTTGTAGCTGGAAGGTGGATATCGGCTGTCAATAATATCCAGCGCCTTCATATATACAGAGGAGCAAATCGTACCTCCGCTCTCGCCACGGGTAAAGAATTCTTCTTCGGTAACTTCCTTGGCTTCTGTATGATGGGCGAGGAAAACAATCTCAACTTTCTCATACTGACGGCGTAGAAAACGGGTCATCCAGAAGAAAAAGCTGCGCGCGCAGTATTTCTCAAAAGAACCCATGGACCCGGATGTATCCATCATGGCAATGATAACGGCATTGGATTGTGGAATGATTTTGTCTTCCCATGTCTTGTAGCGCAGGTCATCCGGACTGATGTGATGGATACCTGGCGTACCGGTCGTTGCATTGCGACGCAGATTCTCCAAAATGGTACGTTTCTTGTCAATATTGGACTGCATGCCTTTTTTGCGAATATCGTTGAATACCACCGTATGTGTCTCAATCAGGTCTTTGTCTTTCTGCTTCAGATCGGGTAATTCCAGCTCAGCGAAGAGCATATCTTCCAATTCCTCAATACTCACTTCGGCTTCCACAATATCATGACCAGGCTGATCGCCAGCTTTTTCGCCTTTGCCGGGTTTCTGAGAAGCAGAGGGATCACGACCGATGACGTCTCCGACCTGACTGTCACCGTCTCCTTGACCAACATGTTTTTGCTTCTGGTAGTTATACACAAAACGGTACTCATCCAGACTGCGGATTGGTACCTTGATGATTTGTTTTCCATCAGACATGATGATGTTTTCTTCCGTAATCAGATCAGGCAGATTCTGTTTGATGACATCTTTCACCTTTTGCTGATGGCGTTGTTGGTCCTGGTACCCTTTGCGGTGAAGCGACCAATCTTCCTTCGACACGACGAACGAGTAAGGCTGGTGTGAATTTGACATGTAGGCACCCCCATTGATTACGCGGCACAGTTTGGCCTGTCGGTAATTAAGTATATTCACGGGCGAGGACGATATGTGATGAGAGTGGATATAAAATGATACAATTACGCAAGTTCACCTCAGAGGTAAGGTGAGTCGTAAGAACAGAATTGCTCCATTTTTTACAGAAACAGTGAACAAGTGTGATATCCTTCCTATACAATAGGAGAAGTACATCTACTCCATTTCTAGCTTCATTCCTTTTCTCGATACTGAAAACCAGATTTCATGAACACGATCCAATAGAGATGCATGTAAAGGAAGGATTCATGTGAATAAAAAGGCGATCAAGGCTTGGATTATGTATGATTGGGCCAATTCGGCTTATGCGACAACTGTACTGGCGGCAGTACTGCCCGTATTCTATGCTTCGGTGGCTGCCGCAACGCTGGATACGGATACCGCGGCTTCCTATCTGGCCTATACCCATTCCATTGGCATGTTGTTCGTAGCTCTGCTAACACCGTTGCTAGGCACACTGGCTGATTTGTCAGGACGGAAAGGCGACTTCCTGCGTGTATTTGCAATTATAGGCGTCCTTGCTACATTGGGATTCAGCGCAATCGGTGAAGGGGACTGGTTCCTTGCTTCCGCGTTGCTGGTCATATCTACGATCGGTTTTGCAGGTGGTAACACCTTTTACGATGCAATGCTGCCGGATCTGGTACCCGTGGAACGAAGGGACATGATATCCTCCAAAGGTTATGCCTATGGTTATATTGGAGGAGGTTTGTTGCTTGCGGTGAACCTGCTGATGATTCAGCAACCGGGCTGGTTCGGGATGAGCAGTACACTGGCAGGCACAAGACTTGCGTTTATCTCCGTCTCGTTGTGGTGGTTGCTGTTCTCCATACCGATCTTTCGCCATGCTCCGAGACGGCCTGCTTCACCGGACATGCCCGGCTCGTGGAGAAGGTATACTGCGGTGGGCGTGCGCAGACTGCGGCAGACCTTTCGTCAGATGCGGCGTTTTCCCCAGTTAATCCGCATGCTGGTGGCTTTCTGGTTTTTTAATGACGGTATTAATACCATCATTCTGATGGCTACCATCTATGGAACAAGTATAGGCATAGGCACAGCCGACCTGATGCTCGCGCTACTGTTAACCCAGTTCATCGGTTTCCCATGCACTTTGTTACTGGGAGCGTGGGCACAGCGTTGGGGAGCAAAGCAGGTATTAATCGTTAGCTTATCGGTCTACATATGTATTGTGATTCTAGGTTATTTCATGACACAAGCGATCCACTTCTATGTACTCGCCGGGTTGGTTGGTGTCGTGCAGGGTGTGAGTCAATCCACAGCGCGTTCCCTGTTTAGCAATCTGATGCCGGCAGGCAGAACAGGAGAGTATTTTGGTTTTGTGAATATTACAGGCAAATTCTCTGCGATCTTTGGTCCATTTGTGTTTGGTTATGTTGGGCAGATCACGGGTTCCACGCGTTGGGGTATTCTGTCGCTCATCTTCTTTTTCGTCGCGGGAATTGCTGTATTGTTAACCGTGAAGGTACAGAAGGGGATGCAGGATGCTACACAGGCAGATCAGGAAGAAGAGCGAAATGGGAGTGTTGGAGCTCCTGGGAAAAGTTCAAATGTAAGGTTTACCTGATGGTTGTTCACCCGGTTTCATATTAAGTTTCTCAACGGATTACGTATGGCTTCAGGCATTGTTCCTCACAGAACATGTCTGGAGCTTATTCGCGTTTGTGCAATCAGAACATAATTGATCATGAATAAGTGCTTAAATGACAGACAACAGAATACAGTGAAAGAGTATGAATTTATGAAAAGGTGAAAATAAAAGATTGACATGATACATTTTGTATCATAGAGTAAAACTATAAATACATATTGTATCTGAGAGTTGTCGAATGTAACCAAGTGTTTTGCTTCATTCCCGGGTGAACTTTCGACGGAGTATTGCAAAACGCTGACCTATAGCGTGCATATTACTCGTTTTGCCAAACACAAAGGTAGAGTCTGGTCTATCCCAGCTACATATTTATACTAATGAACAGAGGAGAGGCTGCCATTGATCGATGCTCAAGGTAACGGACTTGTTTTCTTACTATGTGTTCCCCGCAGTGGTAGTTCCTTATCCACCGTCATGCTGCAAAATCATAGTCGTATATTTGCCACCCAGGAAATGTGGTTTCTGATGAATCTTGTCGATTTGAACAAAGCTGATTCACGTGCTTATGGTGGCAGCTCCATCATTCGTCAGTTCTACAATGCCATGGTATCTGAGGATGTCTTCGAAAAGGCGTGCAGAAGTTTTGCTCTTGAGATCTATAATGGATTCCTGGAAGGGAGCGGAGCAGACTTCATCGTTGATAAATCTCCACGATACTATTACATGCTGGAATGGCTGGATCGTCTGTTCCCTCAGTCCAAGCGCATTCATCTCCAGCGTAATCCTCTGGCCATAGCAGCATCATTCAAAAAGGTAAACCGCCACACAGGAGAAGGATTCGACCTGACTCATAGTCTGCAGAGCCCCAAATTAAATATGAAATCTGTAGATCTTACACTGGGTATGCTCCGCTTGAATGAGTATTTTGCCGAACCACATTCCAATGCATATGAATTGCAATATGAACGATTGGTTTCCAATCCTCAGGAAGAACTCGAGAAACTATGCGCGTTTCTGGGAATTCGATATGAACAGGGTATGGAGCAGTATGGACAGTTTCTGGACAGTGCCAAGTCTGACATGTTCTACAGTATGGGCGTGGGTGATCCATTCCTCTCTTCGCATCAAAAGGCACATCAGGGTTCTGTTAACAACTGGAAAAACATATTAGAACCGCATGAAGTTGAACTGTATTGCCGTGTGATGGGGGCAGATCTGTTCCACCGGATGGGATACAGTGAACAGCTGGCAGAAGCCGAACAATGGACGGGTGTACATTATGATGCAAGTCCGGATCAAGAGGTCATTGATCGAATCACGCATCAGTTGACAGCAGCGACAGGTTGCCAGTGGCAACCGCAATACCGAATGCAACCGGCAGATTCTGTCGTACATGATCCGCTTGGCAATCTTAATGACCAAGTTGTCGAGGAACCGGAAAAGATAGATCCCACACTGGCTGCACTGGCAACGATCAGACAGCTGCAAGCCGCATTACGGGCGGCGGATCATCGTCTTGAACGGGGTTACAGTGAGCGAGAACGCTTGAAAGTCCAGCTGGCTTCTGCTCAAAGCAAAATACAGCGTATCAAATCATGGGTACCATTTGGTCACCAGATCAGCGCCTGGGCTTCACAGCGCAAGATTCTACGGGGAGGCAAGTCATGAGCGCCATAGCAGGAATTGTACACAACGATGGTCAGCAGGCGCTATGGGAAGACAGCTGGCGTCTGTACGCAAGCCTGGGGCATGTCCCTGCGGATACAACAGGGGTGTGGAAAGGCAACGAGGCGTTCCTCAGCTGTCATGCCCAATGGATTACACCGGAATCGGTTAGCGAGAAGTTGCCTTTATATGATGAGGAAAGTGGTCTGACCATCACGGCAGATGCCATTCTGGATAACCGGGAACAACTGGCTGATCAACTACAGATATCCAGAGCTGAACTGGCAATGTTGGCGGATAGTGAACTGATCCTGCGTGCCTATCAACGCTGGGGAGACGATGTGGCTGTCCGATTGCTGGGGGATTTTGTATTCGCGATATGGGATGAGCGGAATCGAAAACTGTATGCAGCGAGAGACATTACAGGCATGAGAGCTTTTTATTACCGACATGATGGTTCACGTTTTGCTTTCTGCACACTCATGAATCCGTTGCTTGGGCTTGAAGGGGTACATAAAGAACTTGATGAGACTTGGCTGTCCGAATTCCTTGCCATTCCTGACATGCATGATTCAGCAGATATCAATTCGACCGTATATCGGGGAATAAGCCAACTGCCTTCTGCACATACACTTGTCTTTCGGGATGGGAGACTGGAACTGAAGCAATATCATCGCTGGAATGAAGTCGAACCTCTGAGGCTTAAATCCGATGGTGAGTATGTAGAAGCGTTTCGGGAGGTCTTTGGGCAGGCGGTTGGATCGCGATTGCGAACTCACAGGCAGGTGGCTGCTGCTTTAAGTGGCGGACTGGACTCGGGAGCCGTGGTTGGTTTTGCTTCCGGAACACTGAGAAGTCAGGGCAAACGGCTGCAGGCCTATAGTTATGTTCCCGTACCGGATTTCACAGATTATACGTCGAAAACGTTGCTCGCAGACGAACGGCCCTTCATACGTTCAACCATTAATCATGTCGGCAATATCACAGAGAACTACCTTGATTTTGAAGGCAGAAGTCCACTCAGTGAAGTAGATACCTGGCTCGACATTATGGAAATGCCCTATAAATACTTTGAAAATTCATTCTGGATTCGCGGATTCTATGAAAAAGCGAGCCAGCAAGATGCAGGCATCCTGCTCACAGGCGCACGTGGTAATTTCACGATCTCCTGGGGGCCGGCTCTGGATTATTACGCCAGTCTACTGAAAAGTGGCCGCTGGTATCGCTGGTTCCGTGAGATGCAGCAGTATAGTGAGCGGACCGGAATGCCCTTCTCCCGTATAGCTAAGATCACCGGGAAAAAGGCATATCCGGAGTGGTTCAAGGCTCAGTCCAAAGGAGCAAGCCAGGCCGCGTCCGTGCAGTTGATCCATCCTGATTTTGCTCAAAGAACAGGTGTACTGGAAAGACTCAAATCCATTATTGTTTTGCAGGGCGGTGCCCAGGCTGATGCACTCAAAGTACGTGCCGAGAAATTCAATAACCTGGCTATTGCGAACAAAAACGGTGCTGTAGCTACAAAATGTTCTCTGCGTTACCGCGCTTGGGAACGTGATCCGACAAGTGATGCCAGAGTCATCCGGTTCTGTTTGTCCGTTCCGATTGAACAATATGTGAAACAAGGGACGGATCGTTCATTGATTCGCCGGGCTACTTCACCGGAGTTGCCTGACAAGGTCAGATTGAATCAACGGGTACGGGGTGTGCAGCCTGCAGATTGGTTACATCGCATCATTCCGAATTGGGATGCCTTTACGGCTGAGTTACGTGCTTTGTGTTCTGACAGCAAGGTTGCTGGCATATTAAACACGGAGCGTATCAAGTCTGCCCTGGCCAATTTTCCGAGTCCAAGACCTGAACTTGCTTCGCATCCAGATCTGCGATTGATGATGCATAGTCTGATCGTCTATCGGTTCATTCGGAAATTCTGATATAGCCCGGTGAACTGTGGGCCCGGCTTTTCCTTACATTTGACTCATGATAGGAGGTGAATACGATGCAAAGGGAAAAAAAGGAATGGCAAGAACCAGCACTGGAAATATTGGAAGTCAACCAAACAATGGCGGGCACAGGTTACAAACATATTGACTGGGTTACGGTTCACGATGCGGATCTCTACGGAACTAGTTAGAAAGCTTTACCATATGCCATCATACTTAGAACTGCGAAAAGGAGGTGAATACGATGCAAATGGAAAAAAAGGAATGGCAAGCACCAGCTCTTGAAGTGTTGGAAGTCAATCAAACAATGGCCGGTACTGGCTACAGACAAATTGACTGGATCACGGTTCACGATGCGGATCTGTACGATCCAACTTCCTAAGTTATTTAGTTCCAAAATGTGTCATCATACTTAAAGGGCGGAAATGCAACAAATCCAGCTTTTCGCCTCCGCCCTTATATTGAGCAACATGAATATAAGGGCTTTTTTTACATTTTATTACGAAGGAGGCGTCGTTCATTGTTAGCTGTGCATTATGTGGCGTATGGTCTGCGCTGGTCGAGCCAAATTCGAATGCCTGAACTACAGATTGCACCCAAGGATGCGGAGACTGATTTTGATGTCGTGGATGTGCACATCGAGTCTTCAGATCTGACCCCATTGTGGGAGGATTGGGATGTAGGCAACGACAACTTTGTGGCACGGGATGGCAGCCTTTTTTTCAAAATCGAAGATGCAGGCCTGTTTCTAATGGAGCATGGAAAGCGTATCATTGTATCCCCTCAGCCTGGAGCGGACGAGAAAAAGGTCAGATTATTCATCCTGGGCACATGTATGGCTGTCATTATGATGCAGCGTGGTATTCTTCCATTGCATGGCAGTGCTGTGGTTATTGATGGCTGGGCTTACGCATTTGTCGGACATTCGGGGGCAGGAAAATCGACGTTGTCGGCTGCACTGGCATCACGTGGGTATCCGCTTCTCACCGATGATGTTGTCGCACTGACCTGGGATGCCGGGGGAAGAGCCATCGTATCACCTGGTTATCCGCAGCAGAAATTGTGGCAGCCCAGTCTGGATGGTTTCGGCATGAAGGAACAGGATTATGCCACGGTTCACGCAGAGATTACGAAGTATGCGATACCTGTTCAGCACTATTTTCATGAGATGGCCGTACCACTTGGTGGAATATTCGAACTTGCTCCCCAACCGGAAGAAAACCAAACATCTGTTCAACTGGTTGAAGTGACGGGGCTAGAACGACTGCATCTGTTATGCTCGCATACGTTCCGTGGTGGACTCGTTGCAAGACAGGGGCTGGCACAATGGTTGTTTGAGACGGCTTCAAGACTTTCAGCAAGTGTGGAGATTGGCAGATTGGTCAGAACGGGTGCTGAGTTTACAGCATTTGAGATGGTGGATCGGATCACAGATCATATACGTAAAGGAGTGCATACAGGACAATGACAGCGACTACGCCGATGAATGTGGAAGACCGGGTAACCCGGAAGGAAGGCAATCTGGTCAGTGATATGGGCAGTGAGAAAGTCATGATGAGCATTAGCTCTGGAAAATACTACAATCTGGGGAGTACCGGTGGACGAATCTGGGACCTGATCGCAGAAGAACGCACGCTGGGTGAAGTTGTTGAGGTACTTGCTGCGGAGTACGAGATTGAGCCAGATGTATGTCGTGAGCAGGTGGTGCAATTCCTGGAACATCTGTCCCGTGAAGGTTTAATCGACGTTACTCGCGGAGTGTAGAATCATGTTGCGAAAAATAAAGGCTTATCTCTCGCTCCCGCGGTCAATGCGTCGACTGGTATGGGAGGCCTATATCCTCCTTGGCTGGGCACGCATACAGAAGGCTATGCCATTTGCCAAAATCGCGCCAGGGCTGGGTACGCCTATGGTAGAAACACCGATGACAGGACTTGATCGCAGCGAGGTCATTACTATACGGAATATTTCCAAAGCGATTTCGCTCGCCAGCAAATATACGTTATGGGAAAGCCGCTGCCTTGTAATGGCGATTGCCGGGATGAAGATGCTTGAGCGACGCAAGATAGAGAGTACGTTATATATGGGGACTGCGCGGAATAAGCAAGGACATATGATGGCTCATGCCTGGCTGCGAAGTGGTAAATTGATCGTGACCGGAGCTGATACTATGGACCAATATACGGTTGTCGGTGTGTTTGGCAAACGGTGTCCGGAGAAGGGATCTGGGGAGATTGTCTATGATACATGAAAGTGAACTCTATTCATCAGGGTTTCCAAAGGAGCTTAAGCTGATTTTGAGCATGATTAGAGGTGATCTGACGGCTCTATCCCCTGAAGAACTCAAGGCGGGTTTGCAAGGAACCGATTGGCAGCTCTTTCTGCGGCTTGTCTATCATCACCGCTTATACTCTGTCCTTTATTTGAAAATGAAAGAATTGAACTCTGCAATCATTCCTGCAGATGTTATGGAGAGTCTGAGACAACAATATACGGTCAATACGTTCCGCATGTTACATCTGACAGCTGAAATGGAACAGGTTTGTGGAGCTTTTCGTGAACGCGGTATCCGCAATATTACACTAAAGGGACCAGCGCTCGCCCATGATCTCTATGGCGATGTATCCATGCGAACCTCCAAAGACCTGGATATCCTGATTCCGTTTGATGATGTGGAAGCAGCTGAAGGCATTCTGGCTACCCTCGGATACGTATCCAAGGAAGGGGAGCGGGCACCTACGGTGCGCAGCTGGAAATGGCGGGAACATCATATCTGTTACACCCATCCGGTCAAAAGGACTCAAGTGGAGATCCATTGGCGCCTGAACCCGGATTCGGGCAAAGAAACCGATTTTGAATTGCTGTGGAAACGCAGCCGGTTCAGTTCATACACACAGACACCTGTCCGTATGCTTGAACAAGAAGATCTATGGGCCTATCTCGTAACCCATGGTGCACGACACGGCTGGTTCAGACTGCGCTGGTTACTGGATATCGACCAGATGATCCGCAGCATGCCACTTGATGTGAAGAAATTAGAGAGACGTCTGAAAGCGGAGGGACGTTTATCGATCGGTTCGCAGGCTCTTCACTTAGCCTCAGATCTGTTGAATACGTCGCTGGATGTAGAGTACAGGTCCTTGATGTCCTTGAGTGACCGTACAGGCAAGCGATTAGCCAACGAAGGTGCAAAGTTCATGAACGACATGCTGGAAAGTCCGGCTGATATGAAGTCTTATCCATCGTATCTGTTTAAACTTCGAAGTACAAAACAGAAATGGTTTTTCTTTATTGAGCGTTTATATCCAAGTACATGGGATGTGGATCAATTGCCACTTCCACGTTCTTTGTTTTTTCTATACTTTCCGTTACGTCCGTTTCTCTGGTTCTGGCGGCGAATTAAAAGGTATACGGTGACGGAAAGGGGTAAAGTATGATCTCGGAATTAAGGTATTTCATGCGAAAGTTGCATCATGTCACGGGGCCCATTTTATATTGGAATCTGCTAGGGATGATCTGTATCAGTCTCATGGAAGGGATCGGTATCTACATGCTTGTTCCGATGCTGAGTCTGATTGGCATATTTGAGATGGGCTCCACAGGCTTAAACATTCCCTGGCTTGGCGAGGTGTTGAATCGTTTTTCTGATAATAGCCAATTGTTACTCGTATTGTTCACCTTTGTGTTGATTGTCTCCGGACAGGCCTGGATGCAACGTCTCCAGACGATCCGCAATACTCGAATCCAGCAGCAATTTGTACGAACGCTGCGCATGGAAACCTATGCTGCTATTATTATGGCGCAGTGGTCATTTTTTCTCCAAAAACGAAAATCCGATTTCAACCATATATTAACGACTGAACTTGCACGTGTGAGCCAGGGAACGAGCATTATGCTGCAAATGGCAGCCTCTCTGATCTTTACGGGTATTCAGATCGGTCTTGCTTTCTGGTTATCCGCCAAATTGACGGCACTTGTGCTGGTCTGTGGATTGTTATTATTTATCGTCTTACGAAAATTCGTCAAGCGGGCCAAGCAGATCGGAGACCAGACCTCTGAATTCTCACAAAGTTATTATAACGGCATTACCGAGCATTTTAACGGCATTAAAGATATTAAGAGCAATATGCTTGAGCGCTCACACATGAACTGGTTTGAGCGCATGTGCAGACAGATAGAACGCAATGTCATTCAATTTAGCCAATTAAACAGTGGGACACAGCTGATTCACCGGATGTCCGCGGCAATCATCATTGCGGCATTCATCTATCTTTCTCTCCGTGTAATGACGGTGCCACCCGCAAGTCTGCTGCTCATTATCCTTATCTTTTCCCGGTTATGGCCAAGGTTTACGGCGATTCAGTCCAATCTGGAGTACATCAGCTCCATGCTGCCTGCATTTCGGGTAGTCAGAGAACTGCAAGCGCAGACGGCGAAAAGTCGTGAGATTAGTGCAGAGATTGCTTCGGCAGGAGACGTTGGAACTGATGGGATTCAACCTATGGAACTGAAGGAATCTATCACCTGTGAGGATGTCTGCTATCGCTATGAGGGAAGTGATGCGTACTCATTGAGAAATGTGCACGCTTCGATTCCAGCAAGGGGTATGACCGCAATTGTGGGGAAATCCGGAGCAGGCAAGAGCACGCTGATAGATCTGATTATGGGCCTCGTAAGGCCTGAATCTGGTCGTATTCTGATTGACGGAGTGCCTCTGTCAGAAGAACGATTATTGAGCTGGCGAAGTTCCATCGGATATGTCTCCCAGGACCCATTCCTGTTTCATACGAGTATTCGTGAGAATCTGCGTCTTGTTGATCCAAATGCAAGTGAAGAACAGATGTGGCAGGCTTTGCAATTTTCCTCCTCTGCGGCATTTGTACGGAAGTTGCCTCAGGGTCTGGATACGATCATTGGTGATCGGGGTATTCGTCTATCCGGGGGTGAACGTCAGCGATTGGTGCTTGCCCGGGCTATGCTGCGTAATCCTTCTGTATTGGTACTGGATGAAGCAACGAGTGCGCTGGACAGTGAGAATGAACAGTACATTCATGAGGCGTTAGAACGGCTAAAAGGACATGTGACCATTATCGTGATTGCACACCGATTGTCCACGATACGGACGGCAGATCGTGTAATTGTGCTTGATGAAGGTCGGGTGATTCAAGAAGGCGGGTACCAGCAGTTATCTACAGATCCGGTAGGGACGTTCAGAAAGCTTCTTAATATGCAAGCGGGTGTCGTGGGGCAGTAAGTGAGTAAGTAAGTGAGTGGACATTAGAAGACGTTCAAACGCGATGGTAGAGCATGTGTATCTTCTTCTCTGTATTCATTTATTGATGGTATAACCAGCAATGGGTTCACGTAAAAGAGGCGCGCCACGATGGGCGCGCCTTTCATGTTGGTGGTTCGTATATTGACCAAGGATTAATGAACAACAGCTGTTTTCGTAGGAAGCGGCAGTTGAAGAGCACCGATCTGCTCCAAATGCTGTACGATCTCTTGCACGGCTTCCTCAATGGACCATTGCTCTGTATCGATAATAAATGAAGGAGATATTGGTACATCATAGGGGGCGGAAATGCCTGTGAAATGCGGGATATCACCATTGCGGGCTTTTTTGTATAGACCCTTGGGATCACGACGCTCACATTCTTGAATTGAACAGCGCACATAGATTTCAATGAAATCATCTGGTTCAAATAACTGTCTAACCATCTCCCGATCCTGTTCATGAGGAGAGATAAAAGCCGAAAGTACAAACAACCCGGCATCTACCATTAACTTCGATACTTCTCCAATTCGCCGCAAATTTTCTTGACGATCCCCTGTTGTAAAACCGAGATCACGGTTCAGTCCATGACGTACATTATCCCCGTCCAGAACATAACAGCGTACGCCTTGGTCGTAAAGATACTGCTCCAGGGCAAATGCAAGGGATGACTTTCCTGCACCTGATAACCCGGTGAACCAGATGGCACGACTACGGTGCCCATTATGTTTCTCCCGGTCCTGTCTGTTGATGCTGGATGATTGCCAGGTTATATTGCGCTCTTCCTTCGACATGAGTATCCCGCCTTTTCCCTACCATGATATGTATAATATTTTAACATATTTACAAGATTATAGCACCTTACAGATTTCTTCAAAATAAGCGTGAATCGACAAAATATCGGGTATAGATGTAGTACATACATAAGCATTATGCATATATCCAAGGAGTTTTTTGCATGAAATGATGTAAAATGCTCACATCGCAGGAGGAACAATGTCATGAACGAAAACATACAAAACATACAAGTTGGATTCAAATGCCCGGATTGCCATCAGGAGGTTCGAGTGGAATTTATAGATGAACAGGTCAGCACAGTTCGTTGTAAAGGTTGTGACAGAGCGTACACCCTTTTGAAGCCAACCATTGGTGATGAAATTCTTCTGGATTGGGAACAGGAGGCGTTATATCACAAGCTGAGAGCAGAACGATCTGAACTGGATAATCATAATATGTCTGCCTTGATTATCAAAGTTATCGAGTTGCTTACATGGCGTGATCGGGGAGATGGACAAACTCGTGCCATACAGACCGTGAGGGAATGGCTTGCCTCCAGTGGCAAACCCCAGACCTTGCTTGAATTGTTCTATCAATCTCCGCCACAACCTGAAAATAAACGTTTTGATCGTTAAGGATTTACATACATTAGCTGTTCCTGTGGCATATTACCTGAAGGTGTTCGTGTGTGCAAACGACTAACCGAATTTTCAGGAACAGGAGCGGATGGAATGAAGCGAATGGTTCTATATATACTGGTGACACTGTTATCCATCAGTATGGTGCCGGCACTGACTGAAGCATCACCGGTTACCGGAGCGTATCACTTTGGCTTCAAAAAAAGTCAAAACGGTCAACTGCCCTCCATTGATCAGGAAGGCTTTAAATCGATCTTACAACATAACGATGCCATTTTCCTGGGGGATACGAAGCAAAAGGAGTTGTATCTCACGTTTGATAACGGGTATGAGAATGGATTCACACCTGCCATACTGGATGTTTTGCGTACCAAAAAGGTGCCAGCGGCTTTCTTTGTGACAGGTCATTATCTGAAAGATCAGCCTGAGTTGGTCAAACGTATGGCGGCTGAAGGTCATATTGTCGGTAATCATTCATGGAGTCATCCGGATATGACCCGCATCTCCAATGAAAAGCTTAGAGAGGAACTTGAGAAGGTCAAGTCAGAGGTCAATCGGTTGACGGGTCAACAAGCGCCCTTTTTACGCCCACCGCGCGGGATTTTTAACAATCGTACGCTTGCAGAGAGTCATGCTCAGGGTTATGTGAATGTGTTCTGGTCTGTTGCTTATAAAGATTGGGATACCAATGTGCAGCGTGGCGCACAATATGCTCATCAACAGGTGTTGAAACAACTCCATCCGGGCGCTGTCATTTTGCTTCATTCGGTATCCAAAGATAACACGGAAGCTCTGGGTTCCATTATTGATGAGGCCCGCAAGCAAGGATATGCATTCAAAAGTCTGAATGATCTGCGGACCAAAAATTATTGATCTGTATCGTAATGAACAATGGACCAAACGTAAGTCATCAAAAAATTTAGCGAAATATTAAAGGGCATCCTGAGCGATTAAGCTCGGAATGCCCTTTTTAGTTATAACGGTATGCCAGTCCAAGTATGGATGTACCACATACAGATCCAGAAGAAAGGATTGGGTAATACGATACGATGTAACGTGTAATACTATAAAACAGTATTATAGATGATTCCAATTGTTTTCGGGCCGCAATGACTGCATACTACACAACCAGCAGTGGTTAGTTCAACTCGGGCACCGGTTTGTTCCTGCAAAGACTTCTGCAAGTCAAGCGCATCCTCTTCAGCCATGGTGTGCACAACAATCAGCAGGTCTGGATCGATCTGATCCTTATGGCTGAGCGTATTATTCAGCATTTGTTCCAGAGCTTTCTCCCGTTTGCCGCGCACTTTATAGGCAGGTGCCATCTTGCCATCCGTTACCCGGATGACAGGACGAATCTTGAGCAGGCTTCCAATCAGGTTCTGCATGCCCGAACAGCGTCCGCCTTTATGCAGATACTCCAGTGTATCGATGACAAACTCCGTGCGTACATTTGATTTCATTGCCTCAATCAGGTGTGTAATCTGATTCAGCGTCTGACCTTTTTCGGCTGCATACACAGCTTTCATCACCATAAGAGCAATTCCTGATGAAAGATTCTTTGAGTCAATGACCGAAATTCGACCTTCCGGGAACTCGGAACTCGCTAGTCGTGCATTTTGATAGGTAGAAGAAAGTTCAGAAGATAAGCTGATATATAAAATCTCATCCCCTTGATCTATGTAAGGTTGAAATGCCGTTATGAAGTCAGCGGGGGAAGGTGCAGCTGTTTTGGGGAGACGCCCATCTTGGCTAACACGTTCATATAGCTGTTCAGGTTTAATCTCAGCACCGTCTTTCAGTGATTCTTCACCGAACACGACATATAAAGGGATGATTCCGATATCGTGCTGCTGGATCCATTCTGGAGCCAGATCACTTGTGCTGTCCGCAAAAATTTTGATTCGTGACATGTCAATCTCCTTTAAAAACAATGATTTTGGCAAAAAATATAGATTATACTTATGTGTAAACCCATTCATTTTAATTATAAGGAAACATGACGCTGATGCAAAGCGTTACATCAGCGTCATGCCTACCAAGATAAGTCCAACGAATAACAGAATCATGATCCCATTTAATATGGTTCCGATAATGGCAAAAACTTTCTTTCGATTCTTGAGGACAAGACCAATAATTCCGACGATGCCTCCGGCCAAATTGAGAATCAGGCAGACCAGAATGGCTAATGAAGCCAGAACCACTGCTGGATGCAAGGCGATCTCTTCTGTCTGCAACGGGGTGAGAACTCCGATGGACTCGTTTACAGCCATTGTGGCAATAAAGAATATCAGAATATAACCCAAGATTGCAACCAATCCAATAACAAAGCTGGCGATCCCAGGTCCGGAATGTTTCAGTGGTATCATTGGTTGCCTCTCATGATCTGGCGGGTAGGCTTCATACCCATTGTTATTGTATGGATCTGCATGGCCAGGGTTCTGATCCGTGTTGTTATAACCTGAATTATAGGAATCACGATTATCCATAATGTTGACTTGCCTCCCTTAATCATCGTACTGAGTGTTATTAACCTAATCGATGAGTAATTACTAGCTTCATCCCATCTTCTCGGTACTAAAAACCAATCTTTTTGAAATTGCACTTAAAATACAACGATTACATACCTGTTTACTTTTCCATAAATATCGATAAAAATCAAGGATTTACGCTTGTTTCCTACAATTTATAGGGCAGGGATAGAATTGTTAAGTATAAACAGACATATGATCTTTGAAGCTCCACCCCGACTGGTAAAGGAGGAGGGGATTCGCTACAATAATAGGAGGAAGAGTTGAATTAAGGGAGAGAACTTATATGCAACGAAGATGGATGATGCTTGGAGCTGTAATGACCATGCTATCAGTGGCGATAGGTGCGTTTGGTGCTCACATGCTCAAGGATACGATTGGACCGGCGGCCATAGCTACATATGAGACAGGTGTGCAATATCATATGATTCATGCATTGGCTTTGCTCATTATTGGCTTGACCGCTGGTCAACTTGGAGGATCTACAAAACTGAAGTGGGCAGCACGTTTGTTGTTTATCGGAATTATCGTGTTCTCAGGCAGCTTGTATGTGCTTAGTATTTCTGGCATCAAGATTCTGGGTGCTATCACACCGATTGGTGGGGTAGCCTTCATAGCCGGATGGTTGTTATTGGCATTAGATGTATGGCAGCGAGGTAAGGATCGCTCCTGATCGGTCCAAACAAATCTCGGAGGGTTCAATCCTGCATGAACCATAGAACTAAAAAAGCAACTTGCGTTAGAATGTTCCGTCATTCTAACGCAAGTTGCTTTTTGTTTTAATCCGATGAAGTTAGTTACAGAAACTCATCGATTTCATTGGTTCGGAACGTATACACTTGTTTTTCATCGACATGGTAGATGCTCACAATACTGGTATCACGATCAAAATTCAGAATACGGCAAGGAATGCTCTGATGTTTACCGTTCTTGTTATTGACAACAATACGGGTGAGTTTATTCTCTTTAATGAGCGTGTCAATCCACGCGTCAAACGAGTTTCCATCGGAAACATTGGATGTTTGGGTGGCAGGCTTTTTCTCGCTAACCGGTTTTTCTTGTTGATTCTGTGTTTTGACTGGAGCAGGTGAGGCAGGTGTCTGAGCTGCAGTGGACGCCTTCTGTGCTGCGTTGGCTTTTTTGCGTTCGTTGTGAAGTGTGACGAAAGAGTCCTTCTTGGACTGGAGTGTCGCTTCAATAATTTTGCCTAGCTCTATGCCGGATTGAATCCGAAAGTCCGCAATTTGTTCTTCATTGTTTATGAACTCCAACAGGGACTGCAGTGCCAATGCATTTGAGCGGCTCTTAATAAGTATATCGACATTAAATAAAAAGCCGATGTCCTCTTGATTGGATAAGGTTTCTTTCATTCATCCCAGCCCCGTTAAAAAGTATGTCAGCTCAAAAAAACGCTTCAATTCACTATATCATTAAAAAGGAAATTATCATAGTGCTAGAGACGCAGAAATATGCCGATTCGAAATGAATCGAGTCCCGGAGTGTCCCTTGATTTCTCCCCAGAATAGAACAAATAATCTTCTTTTTTCATCCCCTGATCGTCCTGTTTGCCTGCGTCAGTCATGCGGGTCTACTCTATAATTTATTTAATCAGGACAGGAATCAACAGGGGGAATCGGGAATGGGCAATGCATATCAGGATCGATTGAGATACGTTTATAAAATTACATCTTCCAGAATTAGAAAAGCGGATTATAATCTGCATCTTACTTATCAAGAAGCGACAGTAAATGGAGAAGTGGCATCTATTGGAAACCATCAGGTATTTCGTTTTATCGATCGTATTCGAGGCTATAAGGAGAGGGAACAAGATCTGGCTAGAATCAAGCTGGAAATAGAGCGATTAAAAACCTTGAAAACCAATGCTGAACATAAAAGAGCAATGAAGAAATTGCATGAAGAACTGAAAAATCTGAAGTTTGCCGATGATTACTTGCTGTTGGTCATTGAAAATAATAAAGACTATGACCGGCTGAATTCATCGAAATCCTTCTCTGTTAACGGCAAAAAATATAAGCGGTTATTGGCTACGACAGGTGGAGCCAAAAGTTCGACAGTCATCTATGTGAGTGAGGATATTCATCCGCTGTTGGAGAAAAGATTGAATAACGGCAGAGATCCCAATAAAGAGCTGGTTCCTGCCAAACTGGAGGCATATAAGGCCCTGGCTTGCAGTACAAGCACGCCTGTGTCACATCCGGAACGGGTACTGGTTGTTCATGATTGTATAACTGAATTTGGCGCAGATATTATTCAGATTGATGATACCGAGACAGAATACCCTCGCATTGAGAGTAGGAAAAATGAGCCTATTCAGATGAATATGAGTGACGGATTTGGTCTTATCTCTCCTGCACTTAGTGAACGATGGGCAACCGAGCTGGGACATGCATATATCCCGGGTGGATTTTGTATTCGTAATAGCTTCTGTAAAGGGATGGTATTTACATTTGATTATCACGAATTTGCAGATCGAGTTGCAGGCAATTATATGGTGGACGATGCCTGGGGTAATCCTGTGGATATTCGTGAGGTAGACCTGATCATCACAACGTCCATGCTCAAACTATGGAGCTCATACAACAGTATCGATGATTACCTGTTATGTTGCGGTTATTATGGCTACACGTTCAGTGTAACGAAGGTTACACCCGAAGAACTGGAGGATGAGCGTCATTTAAATTACCAGTTTATTCAGTCACTCCAATTGGATGATAACGAGATTGGTGAAC
Organism: Paenibacillus sp. FSL K6-4396; assembly: GCF_038002525.1. Classification (NCBI taxonomy): domain Bacteria; kingdom Bacillati; phylum Bacillota; class Bacilli; order Caryophanales; family Paenibacillaceae; genus Paenibacillus; species Paenibacillus sp. FSL K6-4396. The sequence continues at coordinate 2,031,145 of NZ_JBBOCR010000001.1, forward strand.
TTATTCGTCCCACGATAGACTCGATTAAAGATGTACTAGGTGAAGACTATCGCAAGGCACTGTTATTTCTCAAAGGAATTCACATCCATGAGAACGATTATAGAAATAGTCCAGATGATTATATTAAAGGGTTGATGGTAGACCGACGACTTATAGATGATCCTTTTGTGCGAAGCAAAATTCATACCTTAATACGTAAACGAATGAATGAAGCCAAGATCGGAGTTCTAAGAGTGAAAGGCAATTTCAGCATTATAGCTGGCGATCCCTATACATTGTGTCAGAGCATATTTGGTTTGCCTTTAACAGGATTGCTGAGTTCAGGTGAGTTCTACTCCAAATATTGGAACGGACGCCATGTGGACCGTGTAGCTTGCTTCAGAGCTCCGATGACTTGTCATAACAATATCAAGGTGCTTCGTTTTCAAAATACAGATGAGATGCAGCATTGGTATCGTTATATGAACACGGTCACGATCTTAAATTCATGGGATACGACGACGCATTCCTTAAATGGTGCAGATATGGATAGTGATCAGGTCTTAACTACAGACAATCACACAATTCTTGGGGCTATTCAGGAGCTTGATGCGATTGTATGTGTACAGAAAACCTCAGCCCAAAAAATTCCGGATGAAAAGGATCTAATTCAGGCCAACAAAGACAGCTTTGGTGATCTGATCGGTTTTACAACGAACAAAATTACGTCGATGTTCGATATTTTAGCCAATTATGAGGAGCAAAGTGCAGAATATCAGGAAATGATGTACCGAATTCAATGTGGTCAGCATTATCAACAAAATGCCATTGATCAGGCCAAAGGTATTGAATGCAAAAAAATGCCGAAGCACTGGTATGATATTCGCGCTGCGGTAACGGACGAGTCTGCCTTGAAAATGGTAGCACACAAGAAGCCTTATTTTTTCATATACAATGACCCGGAACAGAAAAAAGAATATACCACCTATATAGAAAAAACGAGTCAGAAGTGCTTGCAGTTATTTGGCATGACTGTGGATGAGTTGTATTCGAGGAAGGAGCTATCTCCGGAGCAGGAACAGTTCCTGGCACAGTATGAACAGAGAATGCCTGTATCCACAGCACCTTCTGTGATGAACCGGTTATGCCATCAAGTGGAAGATGAGTTCAACAAGTTAAAGTTAAATCAGAATGAAAGTCCGTTTGATCATACGATATTGATGAGTACCAAGAAATATTCCCAGGCTCGTTACAAAGAGATTCAACGATTATATCAGATCCATAACGAAGAATTACGTAGTTATATGACTAACTTGCGCAAGAGTAAGGTGAAAAAGGAAGAAAGATCTGCCCGATGGCAGTTGTTTGTTTCACGCTTTAAGGAGCAGGCGCTGGAGATCTGTAATAACGAAGAAGATCTGTGCAATATGATTGTGGACATGTGTTATCGAAATGTCGAGAAATCGAAGCAATTTGTATGGGATGTGTCGGGAGATCAGATTATTCGCAATCTGTTGCATAGCAATGAACACATCGTCCATTATCCGGTTAGAGACCCGGACGGCGATATTGAGTATGCCGGAAGAACCTTTAAAATGACCCAAATGCATGTGAAGGAGCAGCGCCCTTGAAAATCATTCTAAATGAACGTCATCATGCCGAGCAAGCAATTGCACATGGGAAAATGGATAAGAAGCCAACCAAAACGTTGATTTGTTTAGCTAAATACGGGCTTGAACAGGGGAAGAACGCTGAAGATGCATATGCGTTGTTAAATCAGTTTATGACCAAGTATTATCCAGACTACAATGCTGTCCAGTGGGATACATTTCTCAATCGGATCATTAAGCAGTCGCAGAAGTATATCAAGATAAGGGAGGAGACAAGCAAGAGCACGCTAATCGAGATTGATCATGTACCTGTAACACTCGAAGAACTTCAAAAGATCAAACAACTTAAAAGTAAACGACTCGAGAAATTGGCCTTTGTTTTACTGGTCTACAGCAAGATTAATAATCGAATCAATGAAAATGATACGTACTGGATTAATAATGAATGGAAAGAAATCTACGGTGATAGTCAAATGGCCGTAAGCAAAAAAGATCAGGGGTTATTGGTACACAAACTTATTCAGTTAGGGTACCTCAAAGAAAGTCAACGCGTCGATTCAACTAACGTACAGGTTTTGTTCGCTGCGGAGCATGGTGAGGTTGCCTTCCAGTTAGTTCGCTTCGATGACTTTGTGTTGGAGTACTCTCGCTGGAAAGGAGAAAATATCAAAAATTGTACCGTATGCGGAAAACGGATGCTGGCAAAATCGAACCGAATGAAATACTGCAAGGAATGCAAGAAAGCCGGTAATTATCCCATTAGAAAACTTCTTTAAAGCTAGACACAGCAATGCTTTGCATGGTTGTTCAAGAATTTCTTTAATGATAAGCCAGAGACAGGTTTCCTAGTTATGGGGGAGGTATCAACTTGGAAACAGTCTTATGAAGAAAATATGCTACATAACGCTTAGGTAGGTGAATTATGTCAAATGGGATAACTTTAGCACATGTAGAGTCATTAATTAGAGAAGCGGTGAAACATAGCAGTCCGGGACAGCCTGGGGACACTGGCGAAACTGAACTCGCCATCAAGCGTGCACTGGAGGCAGCTAGCGAAGCCTTGCAAGCTGCCGGAAAAGCAAAAGAGGCTTATCAAACGACTCGACTTGTGTACCAGAGTCCAGTTGCTGATTTTGAGGAGTTAAGTGTGCAGTACCCTTCTCCTGAAATAGGCTGGACGGTACAAACGTATAAGGATGGCAAGAGATATCGATATGACGGTAAGGCATGGGTAGAGATTGATGTATTTGGTCAAAACCTTCAGGTGGTTAATTCCGATGTGGATGGGCTCATGAGTACAGCTGAACACTTGAAATTAAATGAGATTCCATTGGAAGTACAGGATCGTGTTATGGTCTTTTGCAAAGAATCACGGGTTTACCCGGAAGTACTGGGGATTTTAGCCCCTTTTCCATTCGATGGCGAGATTTTACATGTAAAGGGCTACTGTGGAGTTTCTGGAGATACTGCAACTGAAATAAGAATTGAACGATCCAAGGATCTCATTCACTGGCAGGATGTGATGGGGAGTTCACTGAAGTTTGAAGTGCATCAACATCAAGATGACGGTGAGGCTACATTTGGGTTGAAAAAAGTGGAGGCGGGAGATATCTTCAGAATCAACATCATCGAAGCAGGTTCAAACATTCAACATCTTACGATTCAATTAACGATCAGAACATAAATAAAAGGAGATGGAATATAATGACACAACCGATTATTACATGGATGGACGCAACACACAGCAAGGAGATTGTAGCACCGTTTGATTATGGTGTTATTGATGCAGATACCAAAAGTGAAATTCGTATTTTTAATGTGTGGAACAATAAGAATGGTGCTTCGGACGTATCTAAAATGGAAGATTGCACGATTACAACGCGAGATATGACTGGTGGTACTGGAGACACGGAGGCTCATGATGTAGAAGTGGTGAAGAATAACTGGTTCCACGTTCAGGTTGATTCCTTGGGAGAGACAGATTTGGAAGAAGAAAGTTCTCGTATCGGCAGGGATTTTTCCAAACCCATTGGAACAACAGGCAAGACAACCAAAGATTATACAGGAACCGCTTATGCAACACCATTTGCACCGGGACCGAAAGAAATCCTGGGCGTGAGTAACAATGGAAATCCTCAAGATGCGGCTGGTAACTATGTGACCCTTTCCATTCAATGTGTAGTACCGCTGAATGCAAAAAGTGGCAAGCAACAGTTCAAAAAACGTATCTCCTATCGTTACGTGTAAAAAAGAAATAATTATGTGGACAGGCTATTGCAGCCTGTCCTTTTTATTAAAAGGGGGAAATGCTGTGATTCTAGGTAATACACAATTTACACGCTCACCTGTATCTCAAGCTTATGTATGGATTGCTGATTACTATGATGGTACTTATTTAAGCGAATTCGATTTGCAGACACAACAATCAAACAGTTTTTATAAAATTAACAAGGAAAAGATGGTCTCTTTCGGATTGATCGGGCAAGGATCTCACGTGTATCACAACGTTGCCAACGGTGTATTTCATATTAATGCGGATAGGTACTCTATATCATACGTATGTGACGATCAAGAATACCCGCTAACAGGTAGGACCTTTCTATATAGTGACATTATTCAGTTCAAGAATGTTTCTTCAGATGTGAACATGAGTGGCCACTCAGGTCCTGGGGGCTCAGGGGCTTTCAATAATACAATTGAATGTTTTAATTTCGGATACAAAAAAACAATGAATTTGAATGATGTGCAGATTAACTTTCAGTGTGTGTGTTCACTGCCTTTGAAAGAAACGGCCTTTCTCCAAATTAAAATTACCTCAGATCAGGACCTGCCTGGGCAATTGGTTATTCGTAAAAATGGCTTTGTCATAGATCAAATCATAGCTCCTCTGAAGGCAAATCATGCAGGAATCATAAACTGGGACATTCGTTGAGTTGGATTTTGAGATGAGATAGGTGGTGAAAGTATGGCGATTCAAGAAATTGCATTAGATATAGATCTATCTGTAGGTATTTTTCAAGATACGATATTCGAGGATCAGAAATTGAAATTAAGAGAGTTGAGTCAGGATGCGGACGGGAATTCAATCTATCCAGCTAATGGATCTTGGGAGTCCACCGCGATTCGAATTCAGGACAAAATCGCTTCATTTAAAGGTGTGGCTGCAAGTGTAGACGCATTGGGAGGAGCATCATTCAAAATCTACTGGAGTACATCTGAGGATGGCTTTGAGTGGGGGGCGTATGAGGAAATTTTAGCAGATGTGACTGCCCCTAAACCTCCTGCAAAGTATGCGAAGGTGAAAATTGAGATTGTTACTGAGAAAGAATATTCGAATTTCTACATAGACGATTTTAATCAGAAGGGGAAATACAGTAATCCCTTTATTGAAAGTGAATCGGGTTCACTGGGTTTAAAGAAAATATATCAATTGAACATGGAACGAGCCTTGGATACTCCAACAGGGATGGTGCTAAGTCAGAAGGTTGAAAAAGTGAAATTCAAGAAATTAGATAGGATTAGAGTGAGTAAGGGGTGATTTTATGGCAGTTCCAGCGACTACAGGGCAGTTAAGAGAAAAACTTTCTGAGATGGAGATCGGAGATTATATTGTCTGGAAGTACGACAATACAATAAGTGGATACATTTTCGGAGGAAGTACGGCGGGTTATACAGAAATTCCGCTAACAGGAAATCCATTAGCCAGTATGCCTCTGAAATATTTCTGGTATGCCATCAAAGTGGATAAAAGTTTGTTAATAGCAGATAGAATTGTAAGTAACTCGATAACGTGGGATTGGTTAAATTCCAATAAGTTCGTCGAAGGTTCGCCACGCATTATAAGTGAAACATCAGGTGTTGTGCGTTGCCCAAGTGGGGGTGTTGCATATGCCGATTCTAGTGGAAATAAAGTTTTAACTACAACTAATACAGGGTATGGAGCTTGGCCTACGATAAATGAGTGGGATACATATGTTGTTAAATTCCCAATGAATAAGATTCTTTCTGGAAAATCATTGAATGATGTATGGAACTTTAAGTGCATGACATGGTGTGAAGAAACGACAATATCTCTATCTGGAACAGTACCCGGAGGCTGGACAACGGGTGGCAGAACAGTGCGTTCTGAAAATACAACAAACAGCAAAGATAGATTTTGGAGTACAGCTTCCAATTACTCCAATGTAGCAGTGGGCTTTCGTCCGGTATTTGAATATAAGGAGGTGTAATGATGGCAGCTGTAGGAGATCAAATAAAAGAACCGGAGGCAGGATGGAGGCGCTATGATGATACACATTCAGGATTTAAGTATACAGGAAGTTGGTACAAAGTAACTGGAGATAAGTATTTTAATGGCAGTGTGAATGTAACAACCAAAGCCGCAGATAACAACTATGTTTCATTTAGTTTTTATGGAACGAAGATTAGGATTATATCTGACATTGCACAAGATAGGCATTCTGATAATACGATTACTGTAGATAGTGTAACTGAATCATTTAATACATACAAATCGGGAACTGCTGTATTAAATGCAATCGTCTATGAAAAAACGAACTTAACCCTTGGATTTCACACAGTTACAATTACAGTAGGGCATAATCGTACTAACTTCATCATGGATGCTATAGATATTAATGAGTCAGGCTATCTGAGCGGATACGCTCTAACTTCTCCAGAAACAGGTTGGAAGAGGTATGATGATAATATATCCTCAATTAAATATGTTGGAAGTTTCATTAACGGTGTTGGTGCTGGTGCATACAATGGATACTCTAATTACACTTCAACAATAGGTGACAAAATTGTTTTTGACTTTGAAGGAACTAAACTTAGAATAATTGTAGCAAGATATACCAATCGAAGTGATTTAGTCGAAGTTTATGTGGATGGCGAGTTGCATGGGACGCATTCACAATTAGGGTCAGAGCTTGCACAGACGCTTCAGGTTGAAATTGTTGGATTAACCCAAGCAAGACATCGAGTGGAAATTGTCAACAAGGCCAGCGAATCAGCGACAAATGCAAAGACAACCTTTATGGCGCTTGATGCCATAGATATTAATTCTGATGGTAGATTATTTCACCCTGATGAAGTCACAAGCATAATTGGGCTTGAAGTTGGGAAGCGTATCAGATGTCATTTCCAAGCTTCTACTTCTGGTGTGTTGGGTACATTTAGTGGCTTAGGGAAGGAAAATTCCTCGTTTATACCCACATCAGGTTCTATCTCTACTCCAAATGGAGACTTTTATTTTATAGTAGTTGAAAATTGGAATGGAGATTTAAGATTAATCGCAGATAGAAATGTACAGAATCTAATCAGTTGGGATGCTCTTAATAAGGATGGTATGGTATATGGTGTAGATACTATCTTTGAAAGAGAGTTAACTCCAACAGAGCTACAGGGGACTCCCTTTGCAAGTACTTCACTTGATGCATCAAGAACACCGGACAAAGCATTTGATGGAATAGTTTCAAGTAGTTCAATCTATTGGTATAGTGATGCTGTGGCAAGTGTTCAATGGATAGGATATGATTTTGGAGCAGGGAAGGAAAGGGTTATAAGTAGAATTGGATTATATGGATTTAGTCACACATATAACTACTCTCCTAAAAATTTCATCATTCAAGGAAGCAACGATAACGCTAATTGGATAGACTTCAGAACAGTAATTGATTCAGGTGTTTCGGCAGGAGTAAGCAGTACTTTCGATTTTAATAACGATAATGCGTTTCGTTATTATAGGATCTATGTAACAGAATCCTATAGAACTGCAACTGTAGGTGTTGTTAATACAGGTCTTGCAGAGTTTAAATTTTGGGAGTCAGACCCAATCATCACCACTAAGCCGTTATCAATTAGACTTTTAACTGGTGGCATATCTCCTACAGACAAAGATAACGAGTGGGATAAGTATATTGTGGGTTCTACGTTGGATGGTAAGATAACAGCAGGAGAAAACAGTCTATGGAATTGGCATGGCATGGCATCGTGGACTTCTACAACTAATATTGCTGGCTCAACTCATAGAACTGGACGAGGTGGTATTAGTGTGGGGTCGAGTGGATATAATCCAACTTCTTATACGACATTAGCTACTGCTACTGGTTTTAGACCAATGATAATGTTACCAAATCTGCTTATGATAAAGCACTTTTTAAATAGTGATGGATCGTATAAGAAGTACGAAGTAGACAATGCAACGTGGAAGACAATATCCGCAACTTTGCCTTCGGAAGAAACTTTTATTAATGATGGAATGGATGATTTATCGGTATTAGATAGGAAAGACGAAAATATCGTTCAAACCATGACTGCTAATGGATCACTTGGATCAGGTAAGTTGTTCAAGGCAAGTATTGATTTGAACAAGTACTTTGAAATAACAAAAATAATTGTGAAGTAGGGCTTGAATGTTCTACTTCTTTTTGTTTGTAAAATAATGATTTTAATTAGAAAGGAGATGGGTTAATGGCTGGAAAATCAAAGCCCAACATATTAAATCTAGGACAAGAAGCTTCATATCAAGTACTTTCACTGGTGGGGTCTCAAGGTTCAGGTGGAACAGTGCAGTTGCCCGGTTTGTTTGATGGAAATAATCCAAATGAATGGAACACTCTGAAAGTAATGTATTGGCAGACTGCGGATAACTTCATTGAGATAAATATATCAACTCCAAAAGTGAATATTTGGAGATCAGGAACCACTAGCTGGAAGCAATACATAGGCTCATTAAAAATTAAGTATTGGAATGGATCGTCATATGTAGATGTAACAAATAATTATCTTCAAACAGTGACTCAGATTGCTGAAACACAGTGGGAGAAAACTATATTGGATCTTCCATCGGGACGATATAGATTTGAATATGGAACTGCATTTAGATTGGATTCCGAATGGTTCATTGAAACTGCAATTTCAAGTAGAATCTTACTTTCATCAGGTGATAAATATTATTCGATTACTGAAAATCAAGGCGCGCACTTCGGAACTGATTCTAATATATTGATAAGCCCTGCAAGCAAATACATGAGAAACAATCATGGAACCGCCATAATGTTTCGCATTAAAACTATGGAATCAACTGGTCAACTATTCAGAAGTCGGAATGATACAGGAGTAATTTACACTATACAACTTAATCAAGGAGGATTTTATGTATCACTGGCAGGAGCCAGCAATGGGACATTGCAATCAGCTAAAACTGTAAATGATGGATTATGGCACGATGTCGTGGTTTATTTTCAAACAACTAGAAATAGTTCTGGAAACACAATGCATATTTATATCGATGATCTCACAAACCCTGACGCTACTCGGACTAGTATGGGACAAGCCAGTCAAATTGCTGACAGCGGAACAATGCATATTGGCAGTGGTTCAGGCAACACAAATCTAAAAGATATCATTTTTGTTAGCGGATATGACTCTGGAACTGGGGAGCAATATCAATTGGAGAGATACGACAATATCACAAGGAAAATGAGCGCGTTCTATCGATTTGAACAAAAACTAGAAAATAATGTTGTTATAAATACTATAGGAAGCGAAGACTATGGCATAGCAACCAATGTTACCATTGAAGTTCCTATAGTAAAAATGTTAGACGATGTAAACGAGAGCGCCATTATGAAGTATGGCATAGATGGTGGAATTGAACTAACATCGTTTGAAGAAATGCACGATATCTCCACTAATACAAAGTCAGTAGGATCAGGCAAAACCTTTGAACACACAATTGATATGTCAAAGCGCCGAGTGGACAGTGTTTCGCTTGGTTAAATTTACGAGGAGCACATCTATACGGTATGTTCTATTTGTTTTTGAAAGGAGATGATTTAATGGCTATTCCGAAGTTGTATGGAGAAAACATTATCCCTATTATGACAAGTAATTCAACATTAGGTTACACGTCGAGTGCGAGTAGTTACTTCGGATCAGGAAATGACCCATTTGTGGCGTTTAACGAGTCTAATAGTGAATGGGCAACACGCGGAGTTACAGGTTGGATTGCGATTATGTTACGACAATCTAAGAAGGTAGAAAAATATTCACTGTTAGCGACAACTGGTTCCACTATAACTGCTGCACCTAAGAATTGGACTTTTGAAGGTTCCAATGATGGAACTAATTGGACTGTACTGGATAAGCAAAATAATCAAATTTTCGCTAAAAGTGAGAAAAAGAATTATGAGATAGAAAATCAGATTAGCTATACCAGATACAGATTAAATATTACAGCAAACAGCGGGTACTCTAGTTTCACTCTTGTTGGTCGTCTGGAATTGTATGAAAGAGCATTTTACAACAAATTCTTGATTTCATTAGAAGATAATCATTATTCAGTTTCACCCTTAAAGCATAGCGACAGCACTGTAATTTCAAAGATGACATCCAATACAGCTCCTTCGGGTGTGGCAAGTGCAAGTAGCACGAACAGCCCATCATTTCCTTATAGGGCATTTGACGGAGATGCTAGTGGAACGTGGTATGCTACAGCATCATTTCCAATAACTTTACAGTATGAGTTTGCTCAGCCGAGACTTATTGGGAAATACTCATTGATTGGATACACAACCGAAAACAATTCTAAAACGTGGAAATTTGAGGGTTCAAATGATGGGGTTCATTGGATAACTTTGGACGAACAAATAAATCAGATTAATTGGACACTTGGAGAGGTCAGAAGCTTTTCATTTAAAAATACAACCAGTTTTAAAATTTATAGAATTAATATATCTAGCAATAATGGTGGTAGTATAATACAGGTTGCAGAATTGTTAATGTATGAAATATTGGAATTTCCCAAAATGAAGTTTTTAGATACTATGTCAGAATTAAACTTCTTGAATTATGGGCGCAACACTAAAGATGAAATAGATATGCATTTTGAATTAGAGATACGTTCATTTCAAAATAGCAACAATAGTATATTAGGGTCAGGAAAAATATTTAAACACAACATGGACAGGTCTAAGCATCAAGTACACAAGATTATATTAGGCTAGATTTTATGAGTACATCTATATGGGGTGTTCAATTTATTTTGAAAGGAGATGCTCCAATTATGGAAATAATCTCAGTTACATTAAACCCGAACGATATGGGTTCTGGATTCACGTTATCTAATGGTAACCTCACCATAGTCACCTCAACTGATTATCGTGCTATTCGTGCTACACACGGTAAGTCAAATGGTAAATGGTATTGGGAGGTTAAATATGATGCTGGAGTAAAAAACGTTCATATTGGAGTATCCAACAAATCATTCTCTTTAACAGGGAATATTGTTGCAGATAGCTCAATGTGGAGAACTTATTATGGGAATAGCGGCAACAAGTATCCAGAAAATTCAGCATATAGTACAGTATGGGATGTTGGGAATGTTGTGGGTGTTGCACTTGATCTTAACAAAGGAACATTAGAGTTTTTTAAGAATGGTGTTAGTATCGGCGTTAGTCACACTAATGTAAAGGAATTAGGAGAAGTTTATCCCACTTTGGGATCATTTAGTTCAAATAGTAAAACTGTAACAATCAATTTTGGTGCGAGTCCTTTTGCATATAGCGTTCCTAGTGGATATAAAGCTTACAATTTGGTGTACTCTTATAAGTTCTTGATTTCGTCAGAGGGCCAGCACTACAGCATTACAAATAAATACAAAGATAATGCTATTCCTGCCATGACATCTAGTACTAGTCCAAACGGTATTGCTGATGCAAGTTCGTTTTATACAACATTTTACCCATGGAAAGCATTTGATAGAATTGTTGATCCAAATGGATGGGTTGCTAATATCAATGTTCTAACTGGATGGTTAAGTTATGAATTTGATTCAGCTAAAACAATCTGCGCCTATTCAATTCAAGCAGGAACCACTCCTGTAAACAGACCTCCAAAAACTTGGACATTTGAGGGTTGGAATGGATCAGAATGGACTGTATTAGACTCAAGAATGAATGAACCAAACTTTGCGGGAGAGGAATATCGTCTCTACGAGTTTACAAATAAAGTTGCTTATAAAAAATACAGGATCAATGTAACTGCCAATCAAGGCGCGGGAGACTTCTTGGCGATTGGTGATTTAGGTATGTATGAACTTGATAAATACATATCTTCCGTAGACAATTTGGAAGCGAGTTTCCTTAAACATGGACTGGATAAAGGAATGATTATTGACCTAGAAGATGAATTCAGCGAAAGAAGGTCGTTGGTTAAAGATAGTGAAAAAATTGGTCCAGGGAAAGTCTTCAAACAAAAAATCAACACAACTGAAATCCCAATCAAGAAAGCATCAATTACATGAGCTAATAAAATGAACTATATATTTAGAATATAGAAGGGGGATGAGATAATGGCAACTTTAGGTCAAGCACTACCGCTTCCAGAAGAGGGTTGGAAAAGGTACGATGATACGAGCGATATTTTCAAGTACTCTAGTGGATTCGTTTTCTCTCCAAACGCTGTATATTACAACGGAACTTCTAGGCTTTCATCGTCAATAAATTCAACCGTAGAGTTCCAATTTGAAGGTACTAAGATTAGAATAATTGGTAACAGTCATAATATGGGATCATCTAATATCTCTATTATGATTGATGGAGTTACTGAAATTTACAGCCAATATAACCAAAAATCGGTCCTCCAGCAAGTATTGTTATACGAAAAAACATTAAGTAGAGGGATTCACACAGTTAAAATAACAACAAATGACGCTTCTTACGTTCTTTTTGATGCAATAGATATTTATGATAAGAAATACTATAATACACTTTTTCATTTTAGTGGGTCATATTACTATTATTCAAATGCATGGAACAAGATATCTAACAGTACACCAACGGAGCAAGATTACATTGACTATGGGATGGACGACATCTCCACCATACCTGAATCAGTATGGTTACAACTCACTGGCGAAGTTGAACTGTGTTACTACACGGATGACCTAACAAAAACAGAAGCCTCCTTCAACATCGAAACCGAACCCTTCACTCTTGAAGAGGAATGGGCAGACAAGGATATTGAAGTGCTTTATTATACTGATGATCCAACAATAACAGAATCGGTAGTTTCAATTGAAACTGATCCCTTTACCCTAGCCCAAGAATGGGAAGACAAAGAGATAAAAATCATTGAATACACTGATGACCCAAATCAAACCGAATCAACGATTACAATTGAAACTGAACCTTTTACCATCTATGACGAATTAGGTGACAGTGTAGATGTTCTATACTACACGGACGATCCATCCAAAACATCAGCGGAACTGAATATTACAGCTAACTACTCCCCATTGGATGAACTTGAGGGAGATTTTGATGTGGTTACGTGGACGAATGATGAAGAGGTAATTGCCGGTAATCGGGACATGATGCTAACGTATCACGCGCTACCGTTTGAGCAATTAATTGTGCAAGCAACAGACATAGCACTCTATGGAGATCTGAAAAAGATTGTCGCTACGAAAGTAACGGAGAACAGTCCGGAAGGTACATTAAGAATGGCTGCTTCGTTCGACTCAGGGCTCACATGGAAGACATACCGTTTCAACAAGTGGTTCGATATGGATATGAAGGATATAACCTTATTCAAAAGAAAAGGAATGAATCTGGACACACTCAACGCGATCCCTGAAAAGGATCTAATCGGTTTAACACGAATCGCCTATTATTTCGATAGCAGTAAGCATTATGAAAACAGCTATTTGCTTGACGAAGTGAAGATGGTCGTTGATGCACCGCGACATGCAGTGGAGTTTAGAGATATGTCACTGCAACTGTTAAACACCACGGCCACAATCAATCTGACCTTCTCTGGTAACAAACTTACAGGTGTGCTGGATGATGCAGATCAGGGCAAGGTTAAATACCGCGTCTTGTTGAACGGTAAAACGTATTATCCGGCGGATGGAAATTTTACGCGATTAGTAGCTTCACCATTCAATATTGAACTCAATATCGACGAGAGAAATGTTAATTTTGGCGTAGAGAATATATTGAAGGTTGAATTTCAGGACTATTGGGGTGCCGTAGAATCCAGGGAAACCAAGTTTATCGGATCGTATTCTGGATTAATGTTTATGGATGAGTCTGGAGATTTCCTTTCAGATACCTTTGGCGGAATTTTGAAGCAACTCGATTATGGGGTGATCATTGCCGGACAGACGACGTTAACGAAGAAAGTCAGAATCAAAAACATGCTCGGATATGCTGTGGATCATGTATACCTGGAGATGGATAAGAAATTCGAAACGGACGGTGTTGAAGTCCAATTATCCAGACAGGCCGATCCGTTTCTTCCAATCGATTATCTGACCTATGGTCTGATCCAACCGGAGGATAGCATCGATTTTTATATTCGCATCGCAACGGATATTCATGCCAAGCCGAACCCGAATGGTAATTTTGAAATGAAGGTCACAGCAGACCGTGTATAGCTCTCAATACAATGAGACAGGAAGTGAGTGGAATTAATAACGGGGAGACTCTATTAGATAGTGTTATACATATTAAAAGTCCGGAAAATCGTTTTGCAGCAAAGTATATCCTGTACAATCAGGTGCATGAAGAACTGCCTTCGACCCTAATAGCTGCTACAAGAAAAGTGTCCGAGATCGTATCCAGTGTCTCCGTACGTGTCAGACGGTCACAGGAATTGAGCAATTCGCTATATGTAATGTACAGGTCGCAAGGGGATCTGAGCGCAATCATTCAAGCGGCATCCAAAGTTGATCTTGAAGGCATGTTGTACGTTCGGCCACATAACCGTGCACACGGCAAATATGAATTACTGGAAGCACCGCGTGTAACTGTTAATCTTAAACCTCTTGCTGATGCAACCACGCGAAGTCAAAGTCACTTGCAGACGATTAACTTTGGTGATACACAGCGCATGATGATCGGCAGAGATGAGATGGAGCAATTCGAATCGTTTATACATTTCGGTGATCTGGATACCAGAATACCTGATCTGTTATATTTGGAAGAAGCTAAATTGAGGTTGTATTACACAGGAACCCTGGCACCTGGAGCACACATTGAGCTGCATCAGCCGGATACATTGTGGCGGGAGTACGGAATTACGTATGCAAACAGACCTCATTCCATTCAGCTCTTATCGTCCAGTTATGTCATTAATACGACTGAACGTTATATTGAGTTTGATATGATGGGATTACTGAAAATGTGGAGAGAAGATAATCTTTCAAATGTTGGAATGATTATTCAGTCTAGTGGTAACACGCCGATTTATTTCAACACTCGTGAGTCTTCCAAACCACCTGTTTTGCAGATTAGATATATTACTTCTCAAATCTATTCCATTGGTCGAACCGAAATTGAAAGTGAAGTTTTTATTTATGGTGTAGGCCGCAAGGATATAGCTTCAACGTTAGTTGTGCACAGTGATATTGGGCTAGATTGGCTCAAATCTCAGTTGTACGTCCATCGTTATGAGGATTACATGCATCATGATATACCTCAAGTCATCGCGGTCAGCCGTCCGGACCTGGATATAGATCTGACAATAGCTAAACGTATAGATGCAGAACTGGATTCGAACATTTCTATTATTGAAAGTAGAACAGAAGAGAAGGCAACATGGGTTGCTGTTTCTAAACCCGAGCTTCATTCGCAGTTCATTACTGCTATACGAACAACTAAGGATACAGACGGTAATCTTGCGGTTAGAACAGGTCTGGACGACGAAAAAACTGTAGAACTCGCAGTCTCTCATCCTGACTTATCTTCAGTTATTACGGTAGATAGACAAATGTCTCTGGTCAGTATGTTAACGATATCACAATTGTTTGAAGATGAACGGGTTACGAGTCTAATTGTATCCATACCTGATCTTCATGCTTCATTGGAAGTCTCCAATTATATAAAAGCAACTTCAACGTTGGGGTCTTTGCTAACGGTCATGTACGACGGTGATTCGACTGTCATTTCGGAGATTAAGGTTAATAAGCCTGATCTGAATAGTGTTCTTCAAGTCAGAGCATTAGATCATGATGAGAGAGCAGGGAGTCTTGAGATTCCTTATTTGGAAGAACAGCCTGGGCAATTATATATCTCCAGACCTGATGTACTTTCCAGCATTGAGGTCAAGTACATGGATGTATTGGATGGCCACATTAGTATCAAAGAAAGAGAATACTTGGACGGCTATCTTCAGGTGCGAGAGTGGAAGGCTATGCAGTCTACGGTAGATGTGAGACAGATTGAGGATATGGCTACTGAAATGACAATTTCCAAGCCTGATCTGGCGGCTTATGTCCAACCGAGAGTTATTGCGAATGAAGAGTTAGATTCGATCACAAGTATCCGTAAACGGGATGCCAGTGACTTAGTGACCACAGTAATTGTGAAGAGTCCAGGGAATCAAGCGTATTTTTACATTTTATAAAATGAGTTAACTATATAAGGGGGCATTGGCCCTCTTTTTTTTGCGTTTAGGCTCTTGCCCAACTCTAAGCATCTGTACTTTATTATGTAACAGTCCTCTTCTCGTTATGATACAATGTGTTCATCACATATATTAAGGAATGAAGACCATGCGTCAAGAGGACAGCATATTTGAACAGATTATGAAGCAGAAGAGGTTGAAGCCGATCAAGCCTGAAACCAATAGACTTCGATTCAAATCAATACATAAAAAGAAACTAGCTCAGGAGCAATTAAGTGAATTGGATGTCCAGTTCAAAAAGTCGGTTGCTGATTCAATAGACCGCAGTGTACTTCATAGACGTGTACTGGGAATTAGAAGAGAGTTAACGGAGATAAGACGATTAAAGAATGATGAGCATACGTTTTAAGGAAGGGCCACTTTGACTCACTTTGGGTGAGGTGGCTTTTTATATTCCAACTAAAGCATTTATCTACAATCTAAGTCTGCGAGAAGAATTACCAACAATATATTTGAACTGTAAGTACCTACATTTTCTCAAACACGGCAGGTGTCCACACGACAATCCAGAATGAGGCATACAATTATCGTGACCTGTGGAAGAGGAGGTGGATCGGGAAATTATGGTGACGATGGAGCCCATTATAGTTGGAGAGCATGTATTGGTTGGGGTAGAAGTCAAGCTACCGAAAACAACGTTGTTGACCATTAACACATCCAAAGGATATATCATGTGCGGAGCACTCGACGTGGGATTACTTAATGAGAAGCTCGGGGATCGCAAAATTATTGCGGCTCGAGCGGTTGGTGTGCGTACACTAGAGCAATTGTTGCATGCACCTATGGAGTTGGTGACAACAGAAGCCGAGGCCATGGGCATTACGGTTGGCATGACGGGTGTAGAGGCTTTGTTGAAAATGATCTAAGCACTAACAAAAGGGCTCCCCATGTGGGAAGCCCTTCTTTAGCGTCTTAGCGTTCTAATACAGAGCCGGGCACATCAGTAGCTACTAGCTCTATACACGAACTTTTTTCTTGAATACTCTTATTAAATTAAGCTTCTTCCTTCGCGAACAAGGCAGCCAAATTTTCTTGGAAAGGTGCGCGAACAACGCCTTTTTCCGTGATAATAGCTGTTACATATTCGTTAGGCGTTACGTCAAATGCTGGATTATATACTTTAACACCTTGCGGCGCTGTACGTTTACCAAATCCTTCGGTCACTTCTTCCGCAGCGCGTTCCTCAATCGGAATGAGGTCCCCGGATGGAGTGGACAAGTCGATAGTCGACAATGGGCTCGCTACATAGAACGGAATATTGTGAGCCTTGGCAAGCACGGCCACGCTGTATGTTCCGATTTTGTTAGCTACGTCACCGTTAGCTGCAACACGATCCGTTCCGACGATAACAGCTTGAATCCAGCCTTTGGACATCACCATGCCTGCCATGTTATCACAGAGCAGCGTAACGTCTATGCCGGCTTGCTGTAGCTCAAAAGCAGTCAGGCGTGCACCCTGAAGTACGGGACGAGTTTCGTCTGCAAATACTTTCAGGTGAATGCCACGTTCCTGTGCGAGATACATTGGAGCAGTTGCCGTACCATATTTCGCAGTAGCCAGTCCACCTGCATTACAGTGAGTGAGTACACCCATACCATCTTCGAATAAAGGCAGTGCATTCTCGCCGATCATGCGGCATACTTCTTCGTCTTCCTTCTGAATTAACAGAGCTTCTACTTCAAGAGCATCATTGCCCTCATCCAGACTCAGGCCGGATTCAACGACCTCATTTGCTTTTTGCATCATGCGATCCAGTGCCCAGAAAAGGTTCACCGCTGTTGGACGGGAAGTAGCCAGATGAGCACATATGGATTTTACGTGGTCCAACCAACCTTGAACGGTTGTTCCGTCATATGATTTGGCACCCAATACAACACCAAATGCAGCAGCAATACCAATCGCTGGAGCACCGCGTACTTTCATGGAGTGGATGGATTCCCATACTTCCTCGGGTGTATATAATTTCAACATGAGGATCGTTTCGGGTAGCATACGCTGGTCAAGCATTTCAAGCTTATCCTTTTTCCAGATGAGAGAGGACAGAGGCTGATATTCAGGGGTTGTCATGGGTGATTCCTCCGTTCCTTATGTTAAGCCTTAGTAGTAGTAACGGCTGTGGATACAATATCCATTACTTCGCCGATGGTATTCAAGCGACGATTGTTCTTGATCAATGCTTTACCAATGGACAACGCTTTACGCTGAGCATGTTCACGTTCAGTCGCATTTGGAATGGTATCTATATCTGCCACGTGAGCGAGTCCCACGATACGACGAACCATTTTGGCACCTGCAAAGCCGATCGAGTCTCTGAACAATTGTTGCACATACAGATCCTGATAGCCTGGCGTTTTTGCCATCGGATCAACGAGGTCGTGAACCCAGAGGGCACGGAAACGAGATTCGAATTCAGTCCATACATCACGAACCATATTCAGCATAAGCGTCTCACGCTCACGCAAAGCAGTCTCATCCTGAATCCATCCTGGCAGGGATGAGTAATTCAAGAGCAGGTTCGCAAGGACTGCACCAACATCAAATCCCATGGGGCCGTAATATGCAAATTCGGGATCAATGACCTTGGTTGATTCAGGTGTAACAAAAATACTTCCTGTATGCAGATCTCCATGAAGCAGTGCCTGCCCGTGTGTCAGGAATTTTTCCCGTAGTAATGCCACTTCAAGGTGAAGTTCTCCATCTGTGCGAAGGGCTTCAGCCTCGTCTTCAATGGAAGCATCATAATTATTTTTCTCGGCGATCCGATAGGGTTCATCAAAGATCAGATCCTCCGTTATTTTGCATTGGTCCGGATTAATGAATCTGCCCTGTTTTTCCTTCTTCAATTGCTGATCCATGCCCAAGTCGGATGTGAAGAACAGCGTTCTTGCCATGAATTCCCCAATATGCTGTGCAAAAAGAGGATAGGAAACACCTTCGATCAAGCCTTTGCGCATGATCACATGATCACTCAGATCTTCCATAACCGTTAACGCGAGGTCATCATCGTAATGATACACTTCGGGTACCATACCTGGACACAGACGATACTCTTCCTGAAGAATCTCACGTTCAATGCGGGCACGTACCAGAGAGAGCGGCCATGATTCTCCAACCACTTTCGCATAAGGAAGCGCCTGTTTGATAATGATACTTTTATCGGAGTTCTGATCCGTGATGTGGAAAACCAAATTCAGATTGCCGTCGCCGATCTCGTGACAATCCAGATTTGCATCTGCCGCAAATGGACCCGGTAATGTTTTGGCCAGTTCAATTGCATCCTGGGGGGTAAACGGGCGATATTGGGACAAAGGTGCCACCTCCATATATATGAAGAAACAGGAAAACCCACTTCTTTGCTTGGTATATGTCAGTATATCGGAAATAACGCGGTTTTTGAACTTTTTTTTGAGACAAGTCAAGTCGATCCTGATTCGAACTTCCGGTTCAAGGGTAAAAACAAATAGGCCGGACGGTTGAGAGAAACGCCGTTAACAAGCCTCTTCACTACATGTGGTGACACATTATTAACTCTCTGTTATGCATTGCGGGACAACCTGCTTACCACGGCATGACAGACTAATTTTAAATAAAGGATGGGATTAATATGGCTACAAAAAACAAAACAGATCAAGCAAAATCGGTGGAACAAGTACTTAATCGTCAGGTAGCTAATCTGAACGTATTGTATGTTAAAATCCATAACTATCACTGGTACGTTAAGGGACCTAACTTCTTCACGTTGCATGTGAAATTCGAAGAGTTCTACAACGAAGTTACAGTACAAATGGATGAAATCGCAGAGCGTATCCTTACGCTGAAAGGTAGCCCAGCGGCTACAATGAAAGAGTATCTGGAGCTTTCCTCTATCCAAGAAGCAGCAGGTGGAGAAGACGCAAAAACAATGGTTCAAAACCTGATCGAGGACTTCGCTACACTTTCGAATGAATATCAGGAAGGTATCGAAGTTGCAGATGCAGCTGAAGATCAACCGACATCCGATATGCTGACAGGTTTCAAGGCTGACCTTGAGAAACACATGTGGATGCTTCGCTCTTTCCTGGGTTAATATAGCCAAGATTTTGCCTAATACAAATGGTCTCTTACGTAAGCTTTCTGAGCCCGGATCATGTTGTCAGAAACGCACTGAGCGTCTATACTGCTGACAAGAACGATAGGGGAGGGAACCGCTTATGTTAGAACCAACGATACCGGCTTTAAAAGAATGGGCATCTGCAATCAAAGCACTGGAAACGGGTCGCCAGATTATGGTGATGCGCAAAGGTGGTATTGTAGAGGAAACCCGACATTTTGAGCTGAAAAGTCCGGCGTTTTACCTGTATCCGACTTATGAACATCAGCGTAAAGAACTGATTAAGTCCTCGGATCAATCCTATGTTGAAGAATCACTGGCCGAATGGGTGCCCGAAGCTTCGACAATCCGTATTACTGCATATGCCGAAGTAACGCAGGATCTGGAGATACGAGATCAGGAGATGCTGGATCGACTTCTTGACTTTCATATGTGGACAGCGGATTTTGCCGAAGACCGTTTGAAATGGAAACGCAAAGATCCGCTCCATGTATTGATTTTACGTGTGTACCTTTTGAAAGAACCGATGGAAATCCCCGTACTGCCTGAATATAATGGTTGCCGTTCATGGATTTCTATTCCGAATGGTCCGGTGCCGCGCGAAATGACGCCGGTGGTGGACGTTGCGGATTTTGACGAACAGGTACAGAAGATTAACGAGATGCTCAAATTGTAAATGGTTAACAGAGGGACTTGTCCATAATTTGGATAAGTCCTTTTTTTAGATTAGTATACAGCAGAGGACATAAAAGCTTGAATTGCCGTGATTTTTCTCACTGTACATTTCTGCGCAAGATGTTTTCTGATTTGATTCAATTTGTCTTTTAATATAGAATCAGAAAGAATAATGTTTCCTGTAAGGACCAACGTTCTTAGGAAATGACTTGATTATCATTGAGAATCAGTTTAGAATTATTCTAAAGTGTTCTTGCTTTGAAGATTCGAGTACAAGAGAAATTCAGGGGAAGCCCTGTTCAGATATAATAGGCGCTTTTTCGTTTTCGACAACAACATCAATTTAATCAATGGAGGGAAACAATACACATGGCTACGAATTTCGTCATTGAAGGTCTGAAAGCGACGATCGAAGGTAAGGAAATCCTGAAAGGCATCAACCTGGAAATGAAAGGTGGAGAAATCCACGCAATCATGGGACCAAACGGAACAGGTAAATCCACTCTGGCTTCTGCCTTGATGGGTCACCCTAAATATGAAGTAACAGACGGTAAAATTACGCTTGATGGTGAAGATGTATTGGATATGGCTGTAGATGAGCGCGCACGTGCAGGTCTCTTCCTGGCTATGCAATACCCAAGTGAAATTGCAGGTGTTACGAACTCCGACTTCTTGCGTAGTGCAATTAACGCACGTCGTGGCGAAGGTAACGAGATCTCCCTGATCAAGTTCATTCGTCAAATGGAAGGTAAAATGAAAGAACTCGACATGAACCCTGAGTTCGCTCACCGTTACCTGAATGAAGGTTTCTCCGGTGGTGAGAAAAAACGTAACGAGATTCTGCAAATGATGCTGCTTGATCCGAAAATCGTAGTACTTGATGAAATTGACTCCGGTCTGGACATCGATGCTTTGAAAATCGTGGCTGACGGTGTGAACGCTATGAAGAGCGAAGACCGTGGCTTCCTGATCATCACTCACTATCAACGTCTGTTGAACTACATTACGCCTGACTATGTTCACGTAATGATGCAAGGTCGTATCGTGAAATCCGGCGGACCTGAATTGGCTCACCGTCTGGAAGCGGAAGGGTATGACTGGGTAAAGGCAGAGCTGGGAATTACAGACGAAACTGTAGGCCAAGAAGCGTAAAGACAAAACGGAGGAGGATTAATTAATGACTACACAAACAATTCTTCCGGTTGAATCTGAAGCGCTTCGCGCCTTGTCGGAAAGCAACAATGAACCCGGCTGGTTGACCGAACAGCGGCTCGAAGCTTTAAAGCTTGCGAGCGGGCTTGCGCTTCCTAAACTGGAAAAACAAAAAATTGAACGCTGGAATGTCAGCGAGTACGGAACATATAAAACAAGTGAAGCTATTTCTTCTTTGACAGAAGTACCTGCTTCTATCAAAGATCTAGTTCAGGATCAAGCTGAAGGCAGTCTGGTTATCCAGCGCAATTCCGGTACGGTATACTCCAAGGTGTCTGCTGATCTGGCAGCAAAAGGAGTCATCTTCACGGATCTGGCTACAGCGGTTCGCGAACACGGCGATTTGGTAAAACCATATCTGAACACAGCGGTGAAAGCGGATGAGCATTCTCTCGCTGCATTGCATGCGGCACTTTGGAATGGCGGGGTCTTCCTGTATGTTCCGAAAAATGTCGAAATCGAAGTACCACTGCAAGCAGTGTTGCTTACAGATGACGCATCGGCAACGTTTGCACCTCACGTGCTTGTGGTTGCAGAAGCAAACAGTTCAGTAACTTATGTTGATAACTATGTATCTGGCGAATTGTCCGCACCTGTTTTCCATAATGGTGTTGTGGAAGTATTCGCAAAATCTGGTGCTAAAGTACGTTTCGCATCGGTTCATCAACTGAGTGTAAATGTAACGGATGTTTCATTCCGTCGTGCAGTGTTGGAGAATGATGCTTCCATCGAGTGGATTGTAGGCGAAATGAATAATGGCGACACAGCCAGCAACACGATGACTGTGCTTAAAGGTAATGGATCAAGTTCTGATTCCAAAGTCATCGCTGTAGGTTCCGGTTCGCAGAAAATCAACTACACCACAGAAGCTCGTCACTTCGGCAAGAATACACCAAGTCAGATGATTACACGTGCAGTTATGCGTGAAGAAGCTTCTGCAATCATTAACGGAATCACGAAGATTGAGAAAGGCGCTACCAAAGCCGATGGACAGCAGACAGAGAAAGTGTTGATGCTGAGCCCTAAAGCACGTGGAGATGCGAACCCAATCCTCCTTATTGATGAAGATGATGTAACAGCAGGTCACGCGGCTTCTGTTGGTCAAGTCAATGCCGAGCAGATTCATTACTTGATGTCGCGCGGAATTAACCGTACGGATGCCGAACGCCTGATCATCTATGGCTTCCTGGCTCCGGTGGTGGCGGATATTCCTCTGGAAGCACTGCGCACCCAATTGCAGTCCCTGATTGAGAAGAAGCTGGGACAATGAACCCGTCCATTCGCGAGCAGTTCCCGATCCTCCACCAGGAAATCAACGGACACCCGCTCGTATATTTAGATAGTGCTGCAACTTCACAAAAGCCTCGTGCTGTGATTGAAGCGGTTAAACATTATTATGAGTATGAGAATTCCAACGTACATCGTGGTGTTCATACCCTTGGAAGCCGTGCAACGGACGCTTACGAAGGCGCACGTGAGAAGGTAGCCAAGTTTATCAATGCACGTAGTACACAAGAGATTATCTTTACCCGCGGGACAACGACAGCCCTGAATCTGGTGGCTTCATCATACGCCCGCGCCAATTGCAAAGAAGGCGATGAAATTGTTATCACGCAAATGGAGCACCATAGTAATCTGATTCCTTGGCAGCAAGTTGCCAAGGAGACAGGTGCAACATTGAAATACATTCCGCTTCAGCCTGACGGTCATATTGAATTGGCTGATGTCGAGAAGACGATTACGAACAATACTAAAATTGTAGCAATCGCTTATGTATCCAATGTTATGGGTCTGATCCATCCTGTGAAACAAATTGCTGAAATTGCACACCGCAATGGTGCTGTCATCGTTGTTGATGGCGCACAAAGCACACCTCACATGAAGGTGGACGTTCAGGATCTGGACTGTGATTTTTATGCATTATCCGGTCATAAAATGTGCGGACCAACCGGAATCGGTGCACTCTACGGCAAAAAGGCGCTGCTGGAGTCCATGGAACCCATTGAGTTCGGTGGTGAAATGATTGATGATGTGGGTCTGTACGAATCCAACTGGAAAGAGCTTCCCTGGAAGTTCGAAGGCGGAACCCCGATTATCGCAGGTGCGGTAGGGTTGGGAGCTGCCATTGATTTTCTGGAGCAGATTGGTATGGATGAGATCGCACATCATGAGAGTGTGCTGGCAGCTTATGCAACAGAACGTCTGTCGGAAATTGATGGGTTAACGATCTATGGCCCAGCCAAGCGGCATGTGGGTGTTGTTACCTTTAACCTGGGTGATGTTCATCCGCATGATGTGGCAACCGTACTGGATGCGAGTGGCGTAGCTATTCGTGCCGGACACCATTGCTGTCAACCGCTAATGCGCTGGCTTGAAGTTAGCTCAACAGCTCGTGCCAGCTTCTATCTATACAATAACGAACAAGATGTAGATCGGCTTGTCAGCGCCTTAATCCAGACAAAGGAGTATTTTGGCGATGCAACTTGATGATCTGTACAGACGTGTTATAATGGACCACTACAAAAACCCGCGTAACCGCGGAACATTTGATAATGACGCTGTCACGGTGAATTTGAACAATCCAACGTGCGGCGACCGGATTTCACTGCAAATTTTGCTGAAAGACGGAATCGTCCAGGAAGCCAAATATACGGGTGAAGGCTGCTCCATCAGCATGTCGTCTGCATCGATGATGACAGAGGCCGTCAAAGGCAAAACGATGGAACAGGCACTCGATATCGCTAACCGTTTTTCCTCACTGATGAAAGGTGAAGAAGTCGATTTCGACGATTATGAAGATCTCGAAGCCCTATCCGGTGTGAACAAGTTCCCTGCACGCATCAAATGTGCCACTCTGGCCTGGAATGCATTACGCAAAGGGATTGACGAAGAGAACAAAGTACAATAACGATAGGGAGGTAGAGCAAGATGGCTAAAAAAGCACCAGAAATGGAAGAATACAAATATGGTTTTCGCGACGAGCACAAATCCATCTTTCAAACCGGTAAAGGTCTGACTGCAGAAGTGGTTACCGAGATTTCCAAGATTAAGAACGAACCGGAATGGATGTTGGAATTCCGTTTGAAATCCCTGAAACAATTCGAAAAGATGCCAATGCCGAAATGGGGCGGAGATCTCGACGGATTGGATTTCAATGAAATTCAGTATTATGTGCGTGCTTCGGAGAAACAAGGTAAAACATGGGAGGAAGTTCCTTCTGAAATCAAGGAAACTTTTGATAAATTAGGTATCCCTGAAGCAGAGCAAAAGTTCCTTGCGGGTGTATCGGCTCAGTATGAGTCCGAGGTTGTATACCACAACATGCAAAAGGAATTGGAAGACCAAGGTGTAATCTTCATGGATACCGACACGGCTCTCAGAGAGCATCCGGAAATCCTGCGTGAATATTTTGCAACAGTTATTCCACCAGCAGATAACAAATTTGCTGCATTGAATAGTGCGGTTTGGTCCGGAGGAAGCTTTATCTACGTGCCTAAAGGCGTTAAATGTGAAGTGCCTCTGCAAGCCTACTTCCGGATTAACTCCGAGAATATGGGACAATTTGAGCGTACACTCATCATTGCGGACGAAGACAGCTTCGTTCACTATGTAGAGGGCTGTACAGCTCCAATCTACAGCACGAACTCACTGCACAGTGCGGTTGTTGAGATCATCTGTAAGAAAAATGCTCGTGTTCGTTACACAACCATTCAAAACTGGGCACCAAACATCTACAACCTCGTTACGAAACGTGCGGTTGCAGAAGAAAATGCAACGATGGAATGGGTCGATGGTAACATCGGTTCCAAACTGACGATGAAATATCCAGCGGTTGTACTGAAAGGCCGTGGAGCTAAAGGTTCCGTACTTTCCATCGCTGTAGCTGGTAAAAACCAGCATCAGGATGCAGGTGCGAAAATGATCCACTTGGCTCCGGATACAACATCTACGATTGTATCCAAGTCCATCAGTAAACATGGTGGTAAAGTAACGTACCGTGGTTTGGCTTCCTTTGGACGTCAAGCTGAGGGCGCGAAATCCAACATCAAGTGTGATACACTCATTCTCGATAATGAGTCCACATCGGATACAATTCCTTACAATGAAATCATGAATGATAACATCATGCTGGAGCATGAAGCTACAGTCTCCAAAGTGTCTGAGGATCAACTCTTCTACCTGATGAGCCGTGGTCTGACTGATGCAGAAGCAACACAGATGATTATCATGGGCTTCATTGAGCCATTCACGAAGGAATTGCCAATGGAATACGCCGTTGAGATGAATAGATTGATCAAGTTCGAAATGGAAGGCTCTATTGGTTAATCCAATGCAGCGCCTTTCGAAGCCGTAAAGCTAAACCTAGCTGCTGATGTTAAGCGGTAGATATAGTTTCATGTGATCAAATACCCTCTAGAGCAGACTTTTTAAAAAGTCTCTCTAGGGGGTATTTTTATTCAAAATAATCTGGGGATAACAGCGATCAGAAGGTTATTCTGTCATCGGAGTGGCAAGCGGAAATATTCTTTAGTTCAAATTGTATATTTACAAATGAATAGACCAGCGTTATTCTCCCATTAATGAATATTACATATATTTGAATTGATTAAAATATAAGGGGGTATATGATACGAAGAAGTATAGTTAAAAAAGGAGCAGCCTTGGTATTGTCTTCTGTTGTTGCCTTAACGAGCTCTCCGTTATTTTTATCAACGGCGAGTGCTGCAGAAGGTGGATCGGTATCGGGTTCATTCAAGGTACTTAGTTACAATGTAGGTGGCCTTCCGGACCTAGTATCCAGCTCCAACCCCAAGGAGTACACCGTTCAGATTTCCCCAAAATTAAATGACTATGACATCATTAATGTGCAAGAGGATTTTAATTATCATAATGAGCTGATATCCCAAGTCACTCTGCCGTATTTGACGACAACAAGCGGAATTGCGGGTTTTGGTAGTGGGTTGAACAGTCTGTCCCAATATCCATTCCGTGACTTGAAACGTATTACCTGGGATAAGCGATCTGGTCTTTTTGACAATGGAAGTGATGAATTGACTCCAAAAGGATTTACAGCAGCTACATATGAGATCACACCTCAGGTGAAAGTGGACGTGTACAACTTGCATGCGGACGCAGGTAGCGATGATAAATCGCTTGAGGCCAGACGAGATAATATCAGACAACTCTCCAATTACATAAAGGAGCACTCGGACGGGAACGCTGTTATCGTATTCGGGGATACCAATACACGGTACACCCGTGCGGCTGACAATATAGAGTTGCTCATGTCTGAGAATGGTTTAAGAGATCCGTGGATCGATTTGATTCGAGGTGGGAGTATTCCCGCTGATGGAGACGCCCTTATGGATGCAAGCAATTTAAATGGACCCAACTATGAGATAGTGGACAAAATTTTGTATCGCGGGAGTAAAGCGTTGTCCCTTAATGCACAGAGCTATCGCCTAGAAAATCAAACGTTTGTTGACCCGAGTGGAAAGCAACTCTCCGATCATTATCCGATTACAGCGGAATTTGTGTACAGCACATCTTCTCAGTACCAACTAAGTTCAACAATCGGAGGATCTGGAGGAACTGGGTTTAATGATCTGAATCAGATTCCCGATGCCAGACCTAGCTCAGTAGTGCTTAATTCAGGCAACCGTGTAGACGGCATTTCAACGCTGTACAGGGATGGAACGAATCTGGCACATGGTGGTCAATCCAACATTGCCACACTGAACTTGGCAGACGGAGAGTACTTAACCGAGGCAACAATTGGTCAGGGGACACGTAATGGAGATAAACGGATCTTTTACGTGGAGTTGTCCACCAATCTTGGGAATAAAGTTGAAGGCGGACAAAAGACCTCGGATCAAATCAAACTTGAGGCACCAGCAGGGTGGTATATAGCCGGATTTTATGGAAGAGCAGGACAGGAATTGGATCAGCTGGGGGTCATCTACAGACCTCTGAATTAGGAGTGTGTAGTGGTGGAAATAAAACATAGTATATGTAACTGATAGAGGAATCATATTAGCATAGCGCGCCGCTTGGGATATACGTTGGAGAGACCATTTGGTTTCCCTAATAATATTCTGAGCGGTATTTTTGTGGAATAAAATAAGACCATTAGCACAAGCCATTTCATAGATTTTAGCATTTAATGATAGAAAAGGATGTGAGTGTATGAGCGTGAACCCTTTCGAGGGATATCGGATTACAAGTTCATTCGGCTATCGAATTCATCCTATTCATGGTGGACAGACATTTCACCGCGGAATTGATCTCGTGACAGAGCCTTGGAATGGCCCCGTCTATGCCTTTATGGAAGGTAGGGTACGTTTTGCTTCCGAAGGAGTTACAGGCTCCGGATTCGGCGGTTACGGGCTTACAGTTGCCCTTCAAGATCATCGTGGCTACTTGCATTGTTATGCTCACCTTTCGCGGATTGCTGTAATCGTTGGGCAGCGTGTGGAGCGAGGGCAGCTTATCGGTAATCAGGGAAGCACGGGTCAGAGTACCGGCCCGCATGTACATTATGAGATTCGTAAAACAAGTGCACCATCTTACGGTTATACAGCCAGCGAAGATGGTGTGACGGAACCGGGTGCATATCTACAGGCCGAATACGGAACTGCATCTCAGGAACAGGAGGCTCCGCCGATGACCAATGAGCAGAAGAAAGTGTTTGAAGCCATGCGGAAAACGCTGGAGATTCAAGGGCAATGGATTCAGCAACAGGAGCAACTTTCCAATATGGATTGTCCCGCATGGGCGCAGCAAGCATTTGATTATTATCGACCGTTTATTATGAATGACAAAGGCAGTTATGAATTTTGGAGATTACTGGTTATCATGTACCGCAAGGAAAAAGGCATCCAGGTTCATTCGGAGTCCGACATATAGATCTCTGCAAAGAACAGGGAATAACAAAAGGCTAACCCACTCAGGTAGATGCAGACAGACAACCATTTATCGATTGTTGCCTGTTCGCCCGGTTCATTCTACCGGAAACGTCATATGTTAGGGTATACCTGATGAAGAGGAGGCAATCACATGAGCGAAGTAGGATATGGCTGTGGTGGCAACGTAGGCGGAGTAGGCGGCGTTGGCGGATACAATATGTTCACAAACACTGGTGCAATCTTGGTACTGTTCATTCTGTTGGTTATCATCACAAAAGCATTCTGCGTGTAATCCAACATGATCGAATCGGAATAGACAAAAGGGAAGCCGATTATGGCTTCCCTTTTGTCATATGCCAACCTGTGAGTTGGTTATTTCAGTTACTGTGGGGTTCTTCGTATACATGCTGTGTACAATGAACAGTTACTGTACATAAATCTCAACGATAGCAATATCTCTTTCTTTCGCTAAATCGATAAAGGCCGTAGAGGTCTGAACGAGTGGTCGGAAATAATCCGCAGGATTATTCATGACAATGAGTCCCGTCTGACCCGTGGTGAGCAGAACCCTTTTACCGATAAAATTAGGCAGCATGTGCTTGATCAGTTCCTGCGTTGCTTCAGCATTTAACTGACCAAAGCTGAGACTGTACAGCTCACACAGAACAGAAATCAGTTCCTGTTTGGTCTGGTATACCCGATTCGTCGTCATGGCGCTGTAAACGTCTGCTACAGCAGTAATACGGGCATATGGGTGGATTTCGTCTCCTCGCAGTCCATGAGGATAACCACTTCCATCCTCGCGCTCATGATGTTGAAGTGCAACCATTGCCAGAATTTCATCCTGCGTGGATTCTTTAATGATATCGTACCCATAGAATGTGTGTTTCTTCATTTCGTCAAATTCTTCCGTGGTCAATTTACCAGGTTTATGTAAAATCTCAGAAGGAATCTTGGACTTGCCGATATCATGAAGATATCCTGCTTTGGCTACCGTTAGACATTCCTCGGGGTTGTAACCCATCCAGCCGGCGATATAAAAAGCGAGCATCCCGACTTGCAATGAATGGTTGTAGGTATAATCGCTATCCCCGTCCAGCATAAGCAACAAGGAGACAACATCTTTTTGCTTTTCCAACTGTTCTGTTAGGGTAAACAAAATCTCATCGACCTGTGTCTCATCAATAAAACCCTTCTCCATCGCTTGTTGAAATAGAGATTCAGTACCTTTGATCGTATCGTTAAACAAGTTAGTTAACAGACGGGATTGATCGGAAGGTAAGGTTTGTGCATCAGAGTGTAGGTCGGATGTTGTGTGTTCTACATCTGCGTACTCGATTCCATGTTGCAACAGTTTGGATAGGTCATCTTCACTGAGGGTGGAACCTTTCATCAGCATGTGGAGACCCGAACTGTTGTATACATCATTTTTTAACAGGTCACCCGGTTTAAGATCAGTAACATGCACTCTCACGTATAAACCACCTTTTCTCGACTAATATCGACACATATAATTATAATAACAAGAAAAAAATGGGTTGACAACGACTTATTTACTATTAACCCACTCTGCCTAAAAGGTGTAAAGACTCATTATTTAGTTCTCCATGGGGTTCCATGGTCCTAATTGATGTCCCTTCCATTCAGATCCATCTTCCCAAATTTCCTTTTTCCAGATCGGAACGGTCTGTTTGAGTCTCTCTATGGCGTAACGGCTTGCATCATAACAGTCGTTGCGATGAGGCGAGGAAACGGCAATGACTACACTAATCTCTGCCACATCCACTTTGCCAATTCGGTGACTGATTGCACATAACACACCAGGCCAGCGATCCGAGATTTCTACACCAATGGCTGCCATCTGAGAAAGAGCCATCGGCACATAGGCCTCGTATTCAAGATGAACGGTGCGCTGTTCACCGGTCATTTCACGAGTTGTACCTACAAAAGTAAGAGCTGCGCCGTGATTCGGGGTAATCACTAGCGCCGTTGTTGCTTCCACGGACAAAGTGGATTCTGTAATTAGAAATAAGCCATCTCCAGTCCGATGCTCTGGAACCGTAGAGCGAAGCTGTTCATCGGATATATCCGTACCATCACCTCCAGAGACGGGAGGGATCAACGCAAGTTCATCTTCTGAGCTAAGTATAGTATCGGCAGGAGCATACTGTTGGTTAACTGCCAAAAAGGATGTCCTTATCTGAGAAGCTGCCTCCGGGTAGGCCAGACTCAGTTTTTCTTTTAAATCGGCAGCGGTTGGAATGTCTCCAATGTACTCAAACTCCAGAAGGGATGTATTTAAACGTTCTGCAATGCCTGCAAATAGTTGAATTGTCAATTTCATGGATATGACTCACCTCTTTTTGATCTCTAAACCCTATAAATATATCATAACGACGCGGAAAATGTTATGCTTATCCATTAGAAGAATGAACGTTTATTGAAGAGCAGGGGAGGCGGTGTGATGAGCACCAGGGAGAAGCAAACGTTAACGATTCTGCACACCAACGACATTCATAGCCACTTCGGCTCCATGAGCACCATCGCCGCTATGATCAATGAGGAACGTGACCAAGGTGGCAACTTTCTTGTATTGGATATCGGCGATCATATGGACCGGATGGCCGTTGAGACAGAAGGGACGCTGGGGACGGCTAATGTTGATGTTATTAACCTGACGGGCTACGACGCCATTACAATCGGCAACAACGAAGGACTAACCTTTACGCCAGATCAGCTCTCACAGTCCTACGCTGGACTTCTGTGTCCTGTGGTATGCAGCAATGTTGTGGAGCAAGATACTGGACTTGCGCCAGTGTGGATGAAACCTTCTCTGATTGTGGAGAAAGGTCCATTTCGCGTTGGTCTGCTGGGGGCAACGGCCCCTTTTACCACGTTTTACGAATTGCTCGGGTGGGATGTTCTGGACCCTGTGGAGTCATTAAGAGCTCAAGTGGAAGCATTACGTGATGAAGTGGATGTAGTGGTTATTCTTTCACATCTGGGGCTTTCGACGGATCGGAGACTGGCAGAGCAGATTACTGGAATTGATGTTATTCTCGGTGGACATACCCATCATGTTCTCGAAGAACCCTTAGTCATTGGTCAGACCGTGCTGGGCGCAGCCGGGAAATTTGGTCAATGGCTTGGGAAAGTGGTTCTGGAACGAACAAGTGTGGGAGAACCTCTCCAACTGGTAAGTAGCGGTTGTATGGCTGCCAAGAGTATATTACTGGATGATCAGGTCGCGCTGGCAATCGCTACGAATCGTACGGAGGCTGAAAGGACACTCAATCAGACGGCAGTGATAACGGATCGGGTGCTGCCCATCACGTATGACCGGGAATCCCCGTTTGCAACCTTGCTTGCACAAGCTGTACGTCATTTCACGGGGGCACAGCTGTCTCTGGTGAATGCAGGTCAGCTTCTCGGAGATCTTCCACAAGGTAATATTACAAAAGGAATGTTGCATTCCCTATGTCCATCTCCTATAAATGCTTGTACAATATGCTTGAGTGGAAGTCATATTCGTGAAGCACTTGAGCAGTCCTTGTTGGACGAGTTTTCAGGTAAGCCCATTGTGGGATTTGGTTTTCGTGGTCATATTCTAGGCACGTTATGTATGGACGGAATGGAAGTTCAATACAATCCAGATGCGCCAGCCTATGAGAAGATCCAGGCCATATCCATCAATGGGGAGCCTATGGACGAACAATGTGAGTATATCGTTGGGACACTGGACATGTTTACGTTCAATGTGGGGTATCCCCCTCTTGCTCATGGAACCCGTACGCTCTATCATCTTCCGGAATTCATACGCGATTTGCTGGAAACGGAAATAAAACGACCAGGGGCTCTGGACGACAGCCTGCGAGCCCGCTGGCATCAAAGCTAAATTTAAAGTACTTGCCTTCTGCTGAAGCGGCGGCTAGTGGTAATTACATCTACGGAGCGGGAGAGGATAGGCTGTGCGTTTAGTACATATAAACTTATTGCAGCCTGGCATGAAGCTGGGGAAACGTATTTATAGTGAAGAAGGCCTTGTATTACTTAGTGAAGATGTAGAGCTAACCAATCGATTGATTGGACGCCTTAAGGATCTCGGAGTCGGTTATGTGTATATTAAAGATGCTGCGACAGAGGACATCATCGTTCCTGAAATGTTGCAGGAAGAGACCCGAAGGAAAGCACTGGTCGAGATCAAACAGCAATTTCAGAGCATGTCGGGAATGAAAACGAAGAATCGGATTCCTCATTTCGGTAAAGCGCTTAGTGGTGTGATGAATGCGATTCTGGAGGACATCGGCAGCCAAAAGGAAGCCATGATTATGCTGATGGACATGAACTCCAGTGATTTTGACCTATATAACCATTCTCTGAATGTATGTGTGTACACGCTGGTTCTTGGTGTCGCTTCGGGTTATACACGCCAGCAATTAATGGAGATTGGTCTGGGCGCTTTGTTGCATGATATCGGCAAAACACAGATTGCACCAGAAATTTTGCATAAACCTTCCAGATTGAGTGACGAGGAATTCAAAATCATTCAGCAGCACACTACATATGGACACCGTATTCTCAAAGATGAACCAGGTATACCGCTTCTATCCGCGCATTGTGCATTGCAGCACCATGAACGAATTGATGGCAGTGGATATCCCTTTGGGCTAAAGGATAAAGAGATTCATGAGTATGCCAAATGGATTGCTCTTGCTGATTCGTATGATGCCATGACAACGAATCGAGTCTACAAGCAAGCCTTGCTGCCACATCAGGCCGTAGAGGTGCTGTATACGGGCTCAGGAACGCTTTATGAACAACGAATGCTGGAGAGATTCAGGGATTGTGTAGCGATCTACCCCGTGGGTCTATCGGTCACGCTCAGTACGGGAGAGGTCGGGGTGGTCGCAGCGATTCATCCACGTGTTCCTCAACGTCCACTTATCCGGGTGCTCAAGGATGCCGACGGCCAGACCTTATCTTCGCCCTACGAAATTAACCTGTCTACAGCACTGTCTGTGATGATCACAGGTGTAGAGGGTGTGGAGGATACACCTTCAGCGGCTCAAAGTGAACAGGTGGAAAGCTGAACAACTTGAAAGATGATTAGCGCTCATGTCGTAATATCCGGACCGTTTCGTAACTCGGTCCAGAGTTGCCTGAGCGTTTTTTGTCATGTAATGGACAGGGTCTGCGTATGCCGGAGCATTCAAAATTGTGCTATGATAAAAGATAACTCCAAAAAGAGAAACACAAGGTATGATGTAAATAAAACTTTTTAGGTTAATAAAAGGAATAAGGTGAAGAACAATGACCATGCTAAACTCAGGATCGGTACAACCGATGCCTTTATCGCCAACGAATGATCCATGGGATCCGATCGGCTCTTTGCGTACATATGGACGCCATGTGCTGACCAGTGTAGAAATGACCGTGACACATCTGTGCAATATGAGATGTGAGCATTGTGCCGTGGGAGATATGCTTACGATGCGTGAGGCGCCGGCTCTTCCGCTCCCTCTGATGCTGAAACGGTTGGATGAAGTGGAGCATCTGCAGACGATTAGTCTGACGGGTGGCGAGCCAAGCTTTAGCCAGAAAACAGTGGATGAGATGATTATCCCGCTGCTCAAATATGCCAAGGAACGTGGAATTCGTTCCCAGATCAATTCGAATTTAACGCTGGATATCAGTCGATATGAGCAACTTTTACCTTATCTGGACGTTATGCATATCTCATTCAACTATCTGAATGCTGACGATTTCCATCAAGTTGGATTTGCGAATAGTGGCAGACCTGTGAAACGTGAAGTCGCGGTGAAGATGTATGAGAAAATGATTGAAAATTCACGCAAACTGAGTGAAGCAGGCATGTTTATCTCTGCGGAGTCGATGATTAACTTCCGTACACACGACAAGCTGGATGGTATTCACCAATTGATTCGTGAGATGGGCTGTGTTCGTCATGAAGTGCATCCGATGTATAATTCGAACTTTGCTTCGTCACTGCCCGTGTTATCACTGGATCATATGAGAGCAGCGATTCATCGTTTGCTTGATGTGCGTGACAAAGATATGTGGATGTTATTCGGGACCCTGCCATTCTTCGCGTGCAGTGCAGCAGAGCAGGATCGGGAACTGATCAACCGTTTATACAGCGAACCAAATGTGACGGTACGTAACGATCCGGACGGACGCAACCGCGTTAACGTTAACATGTTCACGGGTAATGTGTATGTGACGGATTTTGCGGATATCCCGGCGTTTGGCAACATTCGTGATCGTAAACTGGATGAAGTGTTCCATGAATGGTCAGCTGAACATCCGTTGAATCAAACGGTCAATTGCCATTGCGATATTGCATCCTGTTGCGGACCAAACCTGCTAGTGGCAGATATGTATTACAAGGGTGTAGATTTCAAATCGAGAAAGGCAATCACACGTTGATATTCCAGGTGTATTCCTGAAATAGATAGAAAAGGGGAGTTTCAACTTGGATATTCATACCGAATTTCATCTTGGACAGCTGGTATTTAATCTGGTCTGTGTCTTTTTGCTCGTATTTTTGAATGGCGTATTTGTTGCAGCGGAATTTTCCCTTGTGAAAGTAAGGCAAACACGTTTAACTCAATTGCAGAGTGAAGGAAACCGTTTGGCTGGTTATGCACTGAAGGTGAATAGTAAACTGGATTCCTATCTATCGGCAACTCAGTTCGGGATTACGCTGACATCGCTTGGACTCGGGTGGCTGGGAGAACCGGCCATCTCCGAATTGCTCGTTGAGCCACTCATGTTTAAACTTGGTGTAGGAGATACAGGGCTTATTTCGACCGTGTCGGTCATTATCGGTTTCTGTATCATTACGTTTCTGCATATTGTGTTGGGTGAGCTTGCACCTAAATCGTTAGCTATTCAAAAAACAGACGGAGTGGCATTGTTTTTATCTGCGCCTTTGCTGTTGTTCTACAAAATCTTCTTCCCGTTCATCTGGGTACTGAATGTATCGGCCAATGCATTGCTGCGTCTGGCGGGTATCGAACCTGCCAGTGAAGGCGAAGCTCACTCGGAAGATGAACTTCGTATTCTGATGAAGCAGAGTGCTAAAAGTGGTGTCATCGATAAAGATGAGATCAAACTGATGGACAATATCTTTGATTTCTCCGATATGTTGGCACGTGAAGTCATGCTGCCACGCACAGACATGGATTGTCTGTACACACATATGTCTTTGGAAGAGAACCTGGAGATCATTAATGCAACCAAACATTCCCGGTATCCCGTAGCAGTAGAAGACAAGGATGAGATCATTGGATTTATACACATCACCGATCTGTTGCTGGCTAAACCGGAGCAACAACATGATCTGGCTTTACTCGTCCGTCCAATCTTAAACGTTCCTGAATCCATGGAAATCAGCCATGTGCTGCGTCTGATGCAGAAGAAACATTCTCAGATGACGCTGGTTGTGGATGAATATGGCGGCACAGCTGGATTGCTGACTGCGGAAGAAATTCTGGAAGAGATCGTTGGAGACTTGTATGACGAGTTTGAGGATGAGCGTCCGCATATGGAACGCAGTGGAGATTCCTTTTCCATTGATGGTCGTTCGCTTATTGAAGAAGTTCATAAGTGGACCGGAGCCATCATTGAGGATGAAGAAGTGGATACCATTGGCGGATGGCTTTTTAAAGAGCTTGGAGGTAGTCCAGCCAAGGGCAAAACTCGGGAGCTGAATGGATACGTCTTTGAAGTGGAAGAGTCTTCTCGTTTGCGGATTACTCGGGTTCGAGTGTTCAAGCAATCTGTTCCTCAAGACATGAATTCGGAAGATCAGTCATCACAATAAATAGACCTCTGAAAGTACCGCCTCTGTGGTGGATTTTCAGAGGTTTTTTTTGATGTGTCAGCTAAAAGGGGATTAACTTACGGAACAGAAACATATGGATATAGAGACGGGAAACAATCGTTTGAAATGTATGTTGCATACAAGTAAACCTTGAGAAAGGAGCGTAGTTCTATGAAAGATCCGCAGCTTCGTGCTTATGTCCCGTTTGTGGGACCGTTTGATCCTTGTCCACCCGTAAAAATTCGAACGTATCTGGTTCCTCCGCAATTATTTATTCCATTTCAACCTATGGGTTGGCCGCAGTACAGCCCGGCAGAAGCCTTAAGAATTGGAACGTTGTGGCCTGCATTATACAGCCCTTATACACCAGCAAGATCGAAAGGGAGGAAGGTGGAATCGGATGGAGCCTGAAGTGCCCAAAGCCTGTGATGCAAGGTATTATGAGCTGTTAGAGGAGCTCCAGGCACTGGACTTTGTATTAGTTGAGCTGAATCTGTATCTGGACACCCATCCGGGGGATTTTCAGAGTATTGAACAGTACAACAAATTCAGTCAGGAGCGCATGAGAGTTGCACATGAATTTCAACAATTGTACGGACCGCTGATGAACTTTGGTCATGCATTCTCCAAATATCCATGGGAATGGTCACAGACACCGTGGCCATGGCAAGTGTGAAACAATCTCCTCGGGTTTCCGTGCAAAATTGCCACGCCGGGGACTCGGGGAATATGCCAGCAAGATTGATTTGATTCAAAAAGGAGGGCTCTGCATGTGGGTGTATGAGAAAAAATTGCAGTATCCTGTTCGGGTTAGCAAATGTGATCCTCATATGGCAAAATTGCTGGCTGAACAATATGGAGGAGCGGATGGTGAGTTGGCAGCAGCTCTGCGGTATTTGAACCAGCGGTATACAATTCCAGACAAGATTATCGGGCTGCTGAACGACATAGGCACGGAGGAGTTTGCTCACCTTGAGATGATTGCCACCATGATCTACAAGTTAACAAAGGACGCGTCAGTGGAGCAACTAGAAGAAGCGGGCCTCGGGCCTAACTATGCTCAGCGCGATTCTGCTTTATTTTACACGAATTCCTCAGGTGTACCTTTTACTGCAGCATACATTGCTTCGAAGGGTGATCCTATTGCGGATTTGTACGAGGATATTGCGGCAGAAGAGAAAGCCCGGGCTACATATCAATGGTTAATCGATCTGACCGATGACGTAGATCTGCAGGATAGTCTGAAGTTTCTGCGGGAACGGGAGATCGTGCATTCCTTACGTTTCCGGGAGGCTGTGGAGATTCTGAAAGACGATCGGGATACGAAGAAAATTTTCTGAATATTTGATATAGAGGCAGAAGTTCAGCAGTCCAGTAGGGCTGCTTTTTTGTATGAAAAGATAATAAAATTAAATAAAAAATTTTTAAGAT
Organism: Paenibacillus sp. FSL K6-4396; assembly: GCF_038002525.1. NCBI lineage: Bacteria > Bacillati > Bacillota > Bacilli > Caryophanales > Paenibacillaceae > Paenibacillus > Paenibacillus sp. FSL K6-4396. The sequence continues at coordinate 2,069,368 of NZ_JBBOCR010000001.1, forward strand.
TAAATTACATATAATAATATAATTTACAAATATTGTTGTTAAATACACTGACATATTATACACTGAAATTGTAGTTAAAAACTCTATTAAGGAGATGATCATTTTGAGACTTAGTAAAGTTCTTATGTTGACTGCATGTTCCTTTATTCTGACCACTTCCATTTCAAGTGGAGGCGTGTCTGCGGCAACTATCCAACCGAATACCAGTACAAGTGTATCAGACGTAGTAACTCCTATGCTTGAAAGTAAACCTTTTACTGTGGTTCATTATTACCCTGTAGGTTTTGGAGTACCAAAATATCTTACGGACTATAAAACGCCAGACGGTTATGTAGGCACCTTGGTGTTGGTTAGTTATCATACGGTGGATGGAATTGTTGCTGCTAGATACGATGGGACCGTTTACAGATAATCAGAAATGGTAGATTAAACTTCGTCTTCAGATTCTTATAACAACGATTTTATAAAAGTTTTAAAAGTAGCAGTTCTCAAGATTGAATAATCTTGAAACTGCTACTTTTTATTCAGAACATCTTTTTTAGTTAAATAAATACTACATCAATTAAATAGATACTACAGTTGTATGCTGACGGTTTCTTCACCAGGGCTTACATAATTAACACTTACTTTATTGGAAGGCACAGAGTGATATCCTCCGGTTTGTCCACTGCCCCAGCTGCTATATATCAGATTGCTTCCTGAATAGTAGCCTACAGTGATATCGTGCCAGCGCACATTTTTAATGGTTGAACCTGTGTTCATATTCTCGGGTTTTTGACCAATGGTGGTCATTCGTTTTACTCTCATCCCTATACCGCTTTTATCCCAGCCACTTACCCCGCTTCTTACAATCGTCGTTGTTAGTTGTTCGCCAGTCGTTGTGATTCCTGATACTGCCAACGTACATTCATTGGGATTAGTCACATAAAATTTCATATAGATGTCCTGATTTGAACGATAGCGAGTATTACTCGGAACCATCGATCCATTTGCTAGCGTCGTGGGGGACCAATTATCAAAGGCTGTGCTGTATTGTAAACCTGCATCTATCCCATTTCCGTTAGATCCCCAACCTCCCAAGTATACATAAGGAACATCTGTCGAAACATTACCTTTTACGTAAGGGGCACCTGGGATGGTTACATACGTACTTAACCAGTTGTATCCATTATTTGAGAAAACTCTTCGATAAGGACCGGAACCTCCGCTTGGATTAGGTACTTCGGCAGCGGGCGAAATTTGTGTGTCATCTTTAACGGCAGATGCTGAAAAATCATTCGTGGGTACTCCAGGACCGACAAGTTCTTTTCCGGATGCACTTTCATAGATATTGTTCTCAACCAGATCATATACTTCTGTCGTCTCTTTAAGTTCCGACTTGTTAGAGTAAATGACACCGTCTTCTGCGACATAGATGACATTTTCTCGATCTTCTTCGTCGAGCCGGGCCATCACGTCAGCAATGACTTCTCGCTCATTTCCTGTGATTGATGAATCGATATTGACTTCGATACTTTTTTTTAGTTCGTTGTTCATGGTGATCGTGTCCATATTACCATCTGCGAATACAAGATTGAATGGAGTTAATAACAAAGCTAAGGATAATAATGAAGTTAGCGATTTTCTTATCTTCAATCTAAAAACTCCTCTCTCAAATGGAATGTGTGTTGAATAACTAGCAATGAATTTTTAACTACGTCGAATGCAGCAACTCAGGATAATGGTAGATCGTACTTGAACATAAACATCTCCTTTTATGGATGTTAATTACTACTAAATAATATCTTTTGTGTAATAATATGTAAGTGACTATTTTCACAATAAAAGGTAATAAATCTTAAATGAACGTAATAGGTGGAAAATGGAGAGACAAAAAACCATCCCCAGTAGTGGTACCAGAGATGGTTTTATTGGATTTTGAAGTGTATAACTAGTATTCAACCACCATGGCAACATTTTGCCATCCGGCTCCGACGGTCCAGAATAACACTTTGTCACCACGCTGAATCTGCCCGTTTGTAACCGCTCGATGCAAGGCAATGAACGGACTGCTGGTTGAGGTATATCCGAACTCATCTCCGATATAGACAGCAATGTCATCACCGATGCCGACGTTCTCGGATACTGCGCGAATGTTACTAATAGATAGCTGGGAGAAGCAGGCGGCTTTGATCTCGTCTGGTCCAATCTCGTTACGTGTCAGCAAAGTACGAATGGACTCGGAAGCGGCATCCACACAGATGGAATCATCAAATGGGATGAATTTCACATGAAAGGCACCCGCATCTACACCTGTTTTGCCCAATTTCGCCAAGCCTTCTGCAGGAAAAAGAGAATTACCATACACACAGGTATCCGTCTGATAGATGGAATCAATGAAACCGACAGCATGTTCATCCCGCTCTACAATAACCGCCGCTGCTGCATCACCGAAATTGGCAAAGTATACGGGATCATCTGGACTGGCATGAGGAGCCACGTAATCGGAGCCGATGATTAATGCCCGGCGAATTCGAGGATTGCCCAGCATCTGCCGGCTAACCTGTTCGAAAGCAGCGGTCATGCCTGCACAGTTCGCGTTACTGTCAATACAGATCGTGTGAGAAGCTCCGTTAATCAGGCGATGGATCATCAGGGAATTCGTAGGAAAGATGTATTCTGGCGTTTGGCTTGCATAAGCAATCAGATCAATATCTGCACCGGTGAGTCCGGTTTTCTCCAGTAGATTACTGGTTGCCTCATAGGCCATGCTTAGTGAATTTTCGTCATCGTTGTCAATTTTATAACGTGTATCACGACCAAGTGCCTGTAACAATCCACGAATATCTACACCTCTTGCATCAAAATGTTCAATATAAAAATCATTGTGCACCTTGGTTGCTGGATGATAGATATCGATATCTACAATACGAATTCCGGCCATCTTCATTCTCCTCTTGAGCGGAAGGGTGAATACACAGCTTGTCCGCCTGGTTTATTAAGTGGTAACGGTAGATATGATTTCGAGATTGTCCAGACCGACTGACCGGCCGAGCCGGGACAATTGCATTTTTAGAATCGCGTTGTTCTCGAGGGTCAACACGACTTTTTTATATTCATCTTTTTTGAACAATTGAAGGCAGCCTTCCAGAAGAGGAACAATCTCCGGAGCAGTAACATTCAACTTTTTGCAATCGATGTTCAGGTCATACTCCTTGGTGTTAATAGAAGCGATCGTATCCTGATAGGCCGAGATGGAACGCAAACCGTCTTCTTGAGAGAAAGAACCCTCCAGTTCAATGTTTAACACCTTGTTTGGAACGTCAGTCTTCAGAATGAAATTTCCCATGTTTGATCTCTCTCCTTTAAATGAGTTAAGGCTATCCTGCTAATGGATACACAGCCCCATAGGGCCTCTGCTGAAAGCTTCTAAGATGAGAGCTGGTTCGAAGGATAATTTAACCATATTATAAAGGTAGGAATGTAAAAAGATCAATAAAAAAGTCGAATCATGTATAAAAATGTAGAAAAGTGAATTACTGTATTTCGTCCAAGGTGACAAGCAAAATATTAAATGCACTTATAATGCGTGGAGCACCCACACATGGTGCCAGATGTAGCAATATTCCCTTGAGCTGATCCACCGTCACTCCCACGCTCAGAGCCATGGTGTAATGCACCCCTAATTGTTCATACTGGCCTTGGGTGATCAACGAAGAGATGATAGCAACTTCCTTCCATTGATCCGAAATCGTGGTGCGCTGAAAAATATCCCCGTATGCCGTCCCCATAATAAATTCCGACAATTCGGGAAAATGTTCTTTGATGGGGGCGAGGGCTCTTGCACCGTACTCCCCAGAAAGCTTCGCGAAACGGTCTAGTCCCTGAGTTACATGTTCACTCATGATCTGCTCCTCCTAATTCAAAGTTACGGTGCGGTGAGCCGTGGGTGGAATTTCATCTCGATCGGTCAGAAGCTCAATAACAGTTACCTGATTCAACGTCTGGGCTGTGTTCAGCGCAGATGAGAACTCAGCAAGAGTTTCTGCTCGAAACGCAACTGCACCGAGAGATTCGGCGAATTTGGCTGCATCCATAGGAACTTCGTATAAAGTACCATCGATTCTGCCCGTTGTTTTTTCCATTCCTTTGAGTGCCATGTCCAGTTGTTTGTTGTTAACAACAATGAAGATGACGTTCAGATTGTTGCATACCGCGGTATGGATCTCCGTCCCAAGCATCATGAAACATCCATCCCCGGTGATACATACAACGGTCTCTTCAGGTGAAGCGGCCTTTGCACCTATCGCCATACCAATGGCGTTCCCCATGCAGGCAAAGTAAGCGTCAAACACAAAGCTGCCTGGTTTCTTGACTTTATAGCGCTGGACCGCATGAAATCCATGGCTGCCATCATCAACAAACAGCTTATGATCGTACGGAAGCAGATCACTCATTCCGTCTAGCACAGAAGCCAGAGACAGTTGGGGGAGATCTGGTAAAGGGACCGTGTAATCCATGGGTGCAGTGGTTCTCACAGGAGTAGGGAGGTCTTCTAATGTGCCCAGCAAATATTGCAGGTTGTCCTTCAAATCACCGGTGATATGTAAGGTTTGAGCGCTCAGAATCTTGCCTACAAATGTAGGATCAGCGTCAAATTGAATGAGGTGTACCGGATGATGTTCAGGCTTCAGATTGCAGAGGGTCATGTCACTTAGACGTGAACCGAGTACGATATAAAGGTCACTTTGGTTCAACATGTCGTCTGCATGCGGGAAACCTCCAACACCACAAGGTCCATGGTACAGGGGATGGTCCCACGCAATCGCTCCTTTTCCACCAGGAGTAGTAATGACGGGAATGTTGAACGATTCGGCCAATTGAAGCAATTCATCATGGGCTCTGGCGCGACTTACACCTTTACCAGCAATAATTAAAGGGCGGTTGGATTGTTGAATGAGAGGAAAAATGCGATTCAGATTAGTTACGCTAAACAGAGGTTCCGGTTCGGGAATAACAATCCGGCATTGGAATAACAATTCCGTCTGTACGTCAAAAGGAATACAGAGGTGAACAGGGCCTTTATTAGGGCCGAGTGCAATGGAAAGGGCATGATTCAGCAGTGTGCCGAAGTGATCTCCACGCTCAACCAGTTTGCTGAATAGCGTAGCAGGTCTGAACATTTCGGCCAGATCAGCCAGATAGGAAGAAGAATCCTGACACTGGGGGAGCCCCAGTTCCTGAATGGATTGATGACCCGTAATAAACAGTACAGGCAGATTGTTGGCCTTTGCATGGGCTGCTGCAGTAAGCAGATTGGTTCCGCCTGGACCGGATGTGGCAAAGGCAACGCCGAGTTTACCTGTCTGTAATGCATAACCGGATGCGGCAAAACCTGAGCTGGATTCATGACGGCCTGGAATGAACTCTAATCCGTAATCCACCATTTTCAGTACAGCAGGACAGATGGATTTACCAATAATACCAAAGACATGAGTAACGCCTAGATTACGCAGAGTTTCTGCCAAATAGTCCGCAACTGTTCTCATGCGGGACACCTCGCTTCATGAAATAGGTTATTAGAACCATACGCATATTCCATTTATTGAATGCAAGTTACAGTCTAAGGTTGTAAGAGGAAATATTCATTGTTATTAGGAAGAGTATCTTTTTTTGTGGTTTTTTGTCAACCTGTTTTTATGAGTCTGAATTCCTGATTCTTAAGTTGGTAACGCTTTAAGTGTTGCTGGATAAAGTGAAAATAATTGGTTATATATCCCTGCAACGAATTACCCAATCGCAACGGAATTACAAATAATGTAAAATGATGACTGTAAATGAAGAATTTCAGCCTCTAATAGCAACTTGAAAGCTAGAGGTTTATTTTTTTTCGTAACAACGCATCGCATTCGCAATTCTTTGCTTTCTGCTATACTGGAAAGGAATTGGGAGGGGATGGGATGACAGTCATCAAGATGGCTCTGATTGGGCTGGGTAAAATGGGATTACATATGGTTCATCTAATCGAGAATACAAAGATGGATACAAAGATTGAGATTGTAGCGGTGTGTGATGCGAATGAGGACGGTTTGGCGTCTTTTGCAGCTTCTCATCGGGGAGTTAGGACGTATACGGATTACAAGCAATTGATGAATGAACATCAGATTGATCTGCTGTATATTGCAGTTCCGCCTAAATTTCATTACCCTGTTGTCATGGAAGCACTGGAACGCAAAATTCATGTATTCTGCGAGAAACCACTTGCCAATAGTGTAGAAGAAGCCAAAAAGATGCTGGATGCAGCAGAGCAGGCTGGCGTAGTTCATGCCATCCACTTCTCTATGCCGCATGAACCTTCCGTGCTGAAGTTGCAAGAGATGATTGAGCAGTGTACAGTGGGGGCCATTCGCAAAATAGATCTCATTTTGCAATTCCCGCAGTGGCCACGATCATGGCAACAGAATGCATGGATTACGAGCCGGGAACAGGGTGGATTTATTCTTGAAGTGGGGATTCACTGGATTCATATGATTCAAAAGGTGTTTGGAGCCATCCGGGTAGTGAGCACTCAGGTTCAATATCCTGAGAATGGAGACTGTGAACTAGAAGTACAGGCTGCAATGGAACTGGAAGACGGGACTCGAATTCAGTTAAATGGCATCTCTCAATTTGCGGGGGAAGAACGTGTATCCATGGTGGTGTACGGCACAGAAGGCACGATTGCCCTGGAAAATTGGGAAGATTTGAAGACGGGTCTGGTGGGGGAACCACTGTCTCCAATAGAAGTGCTTGAATCCGCCAGTGAATTGCCGGTTCTTAAACATGTTATTGCCCGTATACAGGGCAAACCAGCTAAGATATATGATTTTAACGATGGGTATCAGGCACAATTGATACTGGAAGCGCTACGGAACACGGAACAATCGAGATAAGAAAAGGAGTGTTTAGGTTTTTTCATATGAGGTGCCCGGTGCACCTTTTCCTGATTCAGCTCTCCTTAACACAAAGAAGCATTGCAGAGGCTCGGGTGAGTCTGTCTGCGATGCTTCTTTCCTTTGATATATGCTCATGATACAGCTATTTAGATACTCGATTACTAGGTTGAGTCGGATTATGCAAGCTTGAATCGCTTAACCAGCTGATCAAGTGCATCGGACATTTCATTCAACTGCTTGGACGTGTCAGACATTTCCTGCAGAGAAGCAAGTTGTTCCTCCGTCATCGCAGATACTTCTTCTGTAGCTGATGCAGTATCTTCCACAACAGCCGATACTTCATTGATGGACCTCATCACAGCCTCACTACCGGAAGTTAACTCCTCGACAACAGTAGATACCTCCAGAACTTCACCACTGAGATTATGAATATGCTGAGTAATAGTTGAAAAAGCATTACCTGCATCCTCAATGGTCCGCAACCCTTCATTCACATGTAGAGTGCTCTCATCAACCACCTGCACCGTACTTTGAACACCTGCTACCACGGTTTCCAATATACTTGTAATCTCTTTGGCTGATGTTGCACTTTGGTCTGCAAGATTACGAATTTCCGCAGCAACGACAGCGAAGCCGCGTCCATTTTCGCCAGCGCGGGCAGCTTCGATTCCAGCGTTAAGTGCAAGCAGATTGGTTTGTCTCGCAATACCCGACATTGAATCTGCAATGTTGATCACTTGATCAGACATCTTCGAAATTTCATTAATGGCTTCCTGTACAGAGAGGAAGGATTGCTCAATGGAACTCATTTTACCTACAGCATTATCAATGCGCTGTTGCCCATCCACAGCAATGGATTCGGTACGAACCGCACGGCCTGCCACGTCACTTGCCGAGGAGGCGACACGATTAAGCCCGTTGAGGGATTGCTGCATCGCAGCTACCATGGTTTGCGTAAGAGCAACCTGTTCATCAGCGCCTTCAGCCACGCGTTCCATGGCAGTGGCAACTTCTTTTCCTGCAAGATGGCTATCGGCAACCCCTTTATCCAATCGATCCGAAGCTGTGCTCAGAATCATGGCATTGCTTTGAACGTCCAGCATCATTTGCTGCAAACCAGTGAGCATTGTATTGGCTGCCTCCGCGAGTTCACGAGTTTCGTCTTTCATTGGCGTAGCGATTCTCAGTGTCAGGTCACCATTGGAAGAACCGATGTCATTCAATGCCTGCTTTACGGTACGAATGTTTCTAACAATGGCACGTGACAGGACCAAAGCAGTAATGAACGAGATAATGGCCACAACGATAAGTGCCCCATACAGTTCCAAGTTCAGTAGTGTGTTTTTTTGCTTCAGTGCTTCTGTACGGTTATAGGTTAACGTATGCTCGTTGGTTCGAAACGTATCGAGAGCAGTCCGAATCTGGTCCATGTCTCTTTTACCTGGATCATCTGCGAAAAAATCTCGAATGGCCTGTGTATTATTGGCTTGGCGAAGGGCGACCATAGGTTCACCAGCGACCTGGACCCAGTTCTCCATATTAGTATGTATGTCTTCCAAAAGTGCAAGTTGAGCCGGATTATCCGAAATTAAAGCAGCAAGTTCATCTCTGAGTGTAATAAGTTGCGCTTTTCCTTGGGTGTAGGGATCGAGATAATTGTCCTGACCCGTGATGATGTAACCGCGTTGACCTGTTTCCATATCTACCATGTTTCTTTCGAGTTCATAGGTGAGGGCATGTACCCTCATATCGTGATCGACCAGAAAATCCAGTTCCCGTTGGAGCTGACTTGTGCTGTTCTGAATCAGCAGGATGCAACCAGCCAGTACAGCCAGTACGAGTAAATATCCTAATCCGATCTTATAAAAAATCTTAAAGGTCTTACGCTTTTTCATGTTTGTTATTCCTCTCTATGGGGTATATGTAGTTGTCGAAAAAAGCGGAAATGTCATAATGGTAGGTCTTTAGATTAGGTGTCTAAAGCACTATTTTTTAGTATTATACGTAAAGAATGTTCTTTTGTATATAGTTTGTTTAACTATTATATAACGTTTGGCCTACTGTGTATAAGGTTAGAGTTAATGATGTTTACAATCGTTGGTTTACACGTTCAAACGTTATGTTTATCATGGGAAGGGAACGATTCCAATTACACATACATATCCCAATCCGAAAGGAACATTGGACATGACTAAAGAGAAGATATTGCTCAAACCGGAAGCGATGATTTTTGACATGGATGGTACGCTATTCCAGACAGAGACCCTGTTGTTGCCAGCTTACCAGCAACTATTTGATACATTGCGTGCCGAAGGGCATTTTGAAGGAGAAACTCCACCCGAGGAACGCATGCTGGGAAGTTTGGGCATGTTGCTCGAAGATATATGGAAAGTGGTTATGCCTGAGGCATCGGAAGCGGCGCATCGTCGTGCAGACGAACTGCTGCTCCAACTGGAGATTGAGGGGCTTGATCAAGGAAGTTCCCAATTGTATCCGGGTGTGAAAGAAACGCTGCAAGCACTAAAACAACAAGGAGTGCGTCTTTTTGTCGCAAGTAATGGGCTGGAGGACTATGTGAAGGGTGTGGCATTTGCACACGAGATTATGCCTTTCTTTGAAGGGGTATACAGTGCAGGCCAATACAAGACTCCCTCCAAGATTAATCTGGTGCAGATCCTGCTTGAGAAACATCGTATTCAGGACGCATGGATGGTAGGGGATCGCTCTTCTGATGTGGAAGCGGGTAAAATGAACGGTCAGGCGGTCATCGGCTGTGCCTATGCCGGGTTCGGACGTGATGAGGAGCTTGCAGGCTCAGATGTGCTCATCTCTGATTTTACAGAACTGCTGCGTCTGTATGATGAAGCAGAGTAGCCTCTACGCTGTATAAGTATACTGAGAGATTTAAGATTACGAACCACATGATATAAACCTGTAGACTCAACGGAAATTCGTTGAATACAGGTTTTTTTGTATGATCATGCAGTCACATTCTCCCCTGTAGAAAGTTGATTTCCCTATCCCGCTTTCCTTCATATTCCCTCTATACTTCATTCAAAAGCTATAGGGGGTCCGATTCTGGTGAAACCATCCAAAATACATGCCTATATGTTCATCTTTCCAAGTCTTTTTTTAACTGTTGTATTCGGGATCTATCCGCTGTTATGGGCGCTGCGTTACATGTTCTATGATTATCAAGGCATCGGGACACCTGTCTTCATCGGGCTTGATAATTTTGGACGCATTTTGCGTGACGGCCAATTCTGGGATTCTGTAGGCAACACGGGTGTGTATGCCCTGGGCAAACTCGTCGTTACAATTCCACTATCGTTAACTCTGGCGATTATTCTGAATCGTAAATGGAGAGGGCGATCCCTCTTTAGGGCGATCTATTATCTTCCCACTATTTTTAGCGCTTCGGTCATGGCGATTGTATTTTTTATTATTTTCAACTCTTATAACGGAATATTGAACCAATTGCTGCTTAAGTATCATGTGATCTCCGAATCCATTAGCTGGCTGGGGGCTGAACATGCCATGTTAACAACCATCATCATCGCCATCTGGGGGGCTGTGGGCAACTATATGTTGTTGTTCATTGCGGGTCTTCAGAGCATTCCTGAAGAGTTATATGAGGCGGCATCGCTGGATGGAGCGAGTGAGTTTCAGAAACTGCGGAATGTAACGATTCCGTTGCTGGGTCCTGTCTTGCAGATGATCATCATGCTGGCAATTACCACGGCGCTGAAAGGTTACGAGAGTATTATGGTGCTGACGGAAGGGGGACCGTATGGCAAAACAGAGGTGATGTATCTGTATTTGTTCAAACTGTTGTTTCCCGTGTCGGCTGACACACAATCACTCCAGCAGCTCGGATATGGCAGTGCAGTCGGTTTCACAACGGCTCTCATCGTAGGGGCTGTGACGCTCATTTATTTCCGGATATCCAAAAAGCTCAATGATGTCTATTAATCCCATTCAGGAGGAAACGATGATGACTCAAAACGTACTTGCTCCCTCAGGGTCTCCCCAACTCATTCGCTGGACCAAGCGAACGGTACTTTGGCTGTTTTTGATCGCAATCGCTCTGCTGTCGCTGTTCCCCATCATACTTGTATTGCTCGGTTCCTTCAAAACAAACCAGGAATTGACCGGAGGAGCCACCATCTGGCCGAAGATTTGGCAGTTCTCCAACTATGCTCAGGCTTGGAAAACCGCCAATTTTTCGGGTTTTACGATGAACAGCGTGTTTGTTAGCATAAGTACAACAGTTGGTACGTTGCTGGTAGCTTCGATGTCAGCCTACGCTGTGGATCGAGTGAATTTCAAAGGGAAAAAGGGGTACACCCTGCTCATGGCATCCACTCTGTTTATTTCCATAGGCGCAGTTGTGCTGCGTCCGCAATTTGACCTCATGGTCAAGCTGGGGCTGAATACCACGTTGTGGGGCGTTATTATTATACTGATCAGCGCACACGCTGCCACATACTTTATTCTGATTGGATTCTTCAAGAGCATCCCGCGCGAACTGGATGAAGCGGCGATGATTGATGGCTGTAATTTTTTCACCACATACTGGCGAATTATTCTTCCGCTCCTGCGGCCCGGACTCGCCGTTGCAGGTCTGGGTGTATTCCAGAGTTCTTGGAATGAATATATTCTTCCATTTGTGTTCACCATGAGCAATCCGGACTTGCAGACTTTGCCGGTTGGGCTGGCTAATCTGCGATATGGCATCGGAGCTGCGGCTGAGGTCCAACTGATGATGGCCGGAGCCTGTCTGTCCATTTTGCCGCTGCTTATCGTTTATATTTTTGCCAACAAATCATTCATGCAGGTGACCTTGGGAGCTGTGAAAGGATAGGCGTGAGCACAATCATGGAAACGGTTTTACGGGTAATTCCACTGTGCTATACTCATTTTAATTCACAGCGGACGGGCCAAGCCGTGTTCAAGGAGCGAGCGCCGATGATATTCGACTTTTATAAAATGTCCCTGAAAAAAAGAATACAGCTGTTGTACATTTTTCTTGTAGTCTTGTGCATCAGTGTGACCGGGATATGCTCTTATCTCTTTGCTGCACGAAGCATTGAGCAGAATGCACTTGAACTGAAACAAAGCATTCTGAACAAATCAGTGCAGGTTATGGATGAACATCTAAGGCACATTGTTGTATCCTCTTTTTCTTTTATGCTTAATGAAACGTTCACCCAGGTCATGAAGGACGTGGGAAAAAATAACACATCTCATTATTATCAGAATCTCTCGCTGCTGCAAACGTCGTTTGCGCAATTGAAGCTCGTAGAGCCACTGATTGATACCGCTTATCTGACAACACCCATCGGTGATTTTTTCTCGACCAAAGATTTTCCGAATCGTAATAACTCGTTCGACAGGGAATACGGACGCTACGTGAAGCTGCAAGGCTGGAATACGATGTGGTTTGGTTCACATCAGAGTCAGTTATTCCAATCCCAAGGAAATGTGTTATCTCTGTTGCTCAAACCCATTGTGATCGATAATCATACCTATTCGAATGTATATATGGTCGTCAATATGAAGGAAGAGGCGATGCGAGACATTCTGACGCAGGATCTCATGAATAACCAGATTCAACTGTTTTTGCTGCACAAAAACGGAAATGAAGTCATTCGGCCCAGGTCCCGAAATTACGATTTCATTATGGAGCCTGACTTTACCCAACAGTTTAGCCGTGACGATGCTGGGAATTTCATCTACAGGAACGATCAGGGGGAGGACATGCTTGTTAACTACTCGGCATTGTCGATGAACGAGGATTGGGTCATGGTAAGTGTACAGTCCAAGACTGACTTGTTGTCCCCCCTACAAAAGATACGCTGGCTGATCATCCTGATTATGTTGTTTTGCATTTTACTCGCACTCGGGTTGTCCAGGCTGCTGGCCTCCGCTCTGCTGAAGCCACTGAACAAATTGCGACGCCTAATGGTTGAGGTGGAGTCCAATGATCTGGATGTACGGTTTCGCAGCAAGTATGACGATGAAGTCAGCGCCGTAGGGCATCGTTTCAATCGGATGTTGGACCAGATTCAGATTCTGTTTGAAGAAGTACGGACAACGGAGCAAGACAAACGGCGGTTTGAAGTCAAGGCGCTTCAGGCGCAGGTTGATCCTCATTTCCTCTACAATACGCTTAATACGATGTTCTGGAAAAGTGAGAGCGGAGAGAAGAAGGATGTAAGTGAGATGATCGTTTCCTTATCCTTGTTATTCCGTCTAGGTCTGAATGATGGCAAAGACATCACCAGTGTGGAGCAGGAGATCAAACATGTCGAACAATACATGCAGCTTCAGCAAAAATGTTATGAGGATCTGTTCATTTATCGGATTGAGGTGGGGGACCCGTCTTGTTACGCTGTCGATATTTTAAAAATATTGCTCCAGCCCTTGGTCGAGAATTCCATCCTGCATGGATTCAATGACAAAGAAGATTTGGGCGTTATCCTGATCCGCATTGATCGTCAGGGTGACACACTACGGCTGGAGGTGGCTGACAATGGATGTGGTATGGATGTAGCCAGTATCTATGCTGAGGATGCTCGTGACGGGGGACGCAAAGGTTATGCCCTATCCAATCTCCATGGCAGATTAAGCCTGCACTATGGGGATGTGGCCTCGATTGTATTTCATAGCAGTACAGATGTAGGGACAACAGTTGTTATCACGATTCCGATCACCTGAGGAGGGGCAGTATGGGCCAATTGACGATGTGTGTTATGGATGATATCCAGGCAGTTGTAAAGGGCATATCTTCAACTATTCCGTGGGAAGATCATCAGGTTCGGATTGTAGGCACGGCGAATAATGGAGAGCGCGGTTGGTCCTTGTTGCTGGAGCAGCAACCCGACATCGTGATTAGTGATATCCGGATGCCCAAGTTGAGCGGGCTGGAGCTAATGAAGCGGGCATTGGATGCCGGACTGCGAGCCAAATTTATTTTCATCAGTGGTTATTCGGATTTCCAATATGCACAGGAGGCCATCAAGCTGGGTGCATCCGATTATTTGCTCAAACCGTTTACCCCTGAAGAAATACTCGGTGCGGTGTTGAAGGTAAGACAGGTGATTAAGGAAGAACTGGCACAGTGCAAACAGTTGGAACAGTTGGAGCAGAAGGTGGAGAGCAGCAGCCAGTACGAGCGTCACAGCTATCTACTGGGATTGTTGCGTCATGAAATCGGGGGATTCCTGAATGAAAGTCGCTGGAACGAGCTGCATATTGATCTCGATTCATCCAATCTTCTCGTCATGGTCATCGAGGTGGATGGATATACGCGATATGGTTACACGATGCATCTGGATGCCGAAATCGTTCCTTTTGCGGTCCAAAATATTATGGGAGAAACCATAAACCGCTATACCAAGGGCGTTGTTTTACGGGAAAACCGATACCGGCTCGCAGCCATATTTAACACACCAAGCCACATAGATGTCTCCGAGCTACTGGAGCAATGCCGCCAAAATGTGGAGCGATTCAGCAAAAAAACAGTCTCGATTGGTGTTGGTACAATTGCCCGCAGACCACAGGAAGTCTGGACGTCCTACGCACATGCAGATCAGGCGATATCCTATCGTTTTTACAGTGAAGGAAATTGCATCCTCAAGTTCGCTGAACTGGAGAATCAGGCCTGTGTGGCTCCGGTGTATCCTTTGGAGAAGGAGAAAGAGCTTTTTTACGCACTCAAATGTGGTAATGAGAGTACCTGTCACCGCATCATTGATGAAATTCTCGAAGAATGGCAGGTCTCCGAAGGTTTTCCCGAGCCGCTCACGATGATTCGTTTGCTGTCTGGATTGGCTTTTGCCATCTATCGTGCCTTTTGTGATGAGATTACAGCAGAGGAACGCTTGCGTCTGGAGGCCGACCTGACAGTGCTTGAGGCGATGCGTTCCTTGACGTTTGAGGGCTGGAGGGGATATATCAAGCATTTTAGCAGTATGGGTTGTGAGATTATGGACAAAAAACGACTCACCGATGTCAAACAGGCGATTAGCAAAGCGCAGGAATATATCAGTCTGAATCTTGCAGAAAATCTGACGCTGCATGCCTGTGCCCAATCCGTGCATTTAAGTCCAAGTTACTTTGCCAATGCCTTCAAAAAGGAAACCGGCATAACGCCGATTCAATATATTACCAAGATGAGGATGGAAAAAGCAAAAGAGTTGCTGGTTGCAGGTGTACAGGTGCAAGAGATCTGCCAGAGGCTGGGTTATGAGGACAGGCCTTATTTCAGCGGTTTGTTCAAGAAATATTGCGGCATGACGCCAACCTGCTTCCGGCAAATGTATGAGAACTGAAAACAGATACGGATCGTCATTTTTCCCACCATGCAAAGTCAGAATGTCCCTCACCTCCATGAAAGCGTAGCGATTATCATTACGTTAACGGATAACCAAACGGGTTGTCCAGACAAGCATAAGGGGGCATATCAATGGTTAAAAAGTGGATGGTGACTACGCTAAGTGCATTACTGGCGCTAAGTTTGGCAGGTTGTTCTGCTGACAGTGGTACTTCGGCAAATAGCGAATCGGGGACGAGCGGGGAAAATGCCGGAGGGAAAACCAAAATCATATATTGGACACCGGACCGCCATGATGCTGATTTTATGAAATCCAAGATCGATGAGTTCAACCAGACGAACAAGGACAACATTGAAGTGGAGATGACCGTGATGGGGGACAACTATCCACAAGCGGTCGATATTGCTTTTGCCAGCAAGCAGGCACCCGATGTGCTGCAAGTTAATGATTTTCAGACGTATTATCAGAAGGGGTATCTCGCCCCGATCGATGGATATATGAGTGATGAGATGAAAGCCGTATTTAAAGACAGCTTGATTGAAAATAAAAACACGATTGATGGAAAAATATATTCCCTCCCCAATACAGGGCAGGTCTGGCGACTTGTGTATAACAAGGATATTTTCAAAATGGCAGGGATCGAGAGCCCGCCAAAAACGTTGGCTGAGTTGGTTGCAGATGCCAAAAAAATTACCGAAGCTGGTAAAAGTGAAGGCATCTATGGCTTTGCCAGCCCGTTCAAGAGCAGCAGCGGCTTCTGGAGAGCAGCCAATACGATTGCAGGTGCAAGCAATAATGTTGGTATCGATGGTTACAACTACAAGACTGGCCAATTTGATTTTGGGATGTACAAGGATATTGCAATGGCACTTCGCCAGATGAATCAGGATGGCAGCATGCTGCCAGGGGTTGAAAGTCTGGACATCGATCCGCTCAGAGCCCAGTTTGCTCAAGGCAAAATCGGAATGTACATTAACCACTCCGGTGAACCAGGGGTATATAAAGATCAGTTTCCTACAAAAGAAAATTGGGCAGCCGCTCCTGTGCCAACAAATGATGGAACAATCAAGGGCGCTTCACAAGTCATCGGGGGCTCCTACATCGGCATCAATGCAGATTCTGCCAACAAGGAAGCGGCATGGAAGTTTATGGCGTATGTGTACAGCACAGATCTTCAGAGTGAATACTACGAAAAAGGATACGGAATCTCACTGATTCCTGCTGTATTAAGCTCTGACAAAAAACCAAGCATTCCGGGCATTGAAGGTTTCCTGCCCAAACGTTATGATGCCATTTTCCCGGCAAATCCAAGTGTGGTGACCGAGAGTTCACTGGAAGGCACCAAATGGGGTGAGGCTTTCTCAATCTTTGTATTCACGGGTGGCGATCTCGATGCTGTGATCAAAGATCTGGATACAAGGTACAATGCGGCTCTGGAGAAAACCAAAGCGGCAGGGTTGACCAACATAACTGCTGATCCTTCGTTTGATTCTTCCAAACTTCAGGGTAAATTGTCCACAGAAGACTAATAAACGTTCATAGCGGCCGTGGTTTAACTACTTCGGTCGCTTATTCACAAGGAAAGGGGAAAGCAAAATGATTATTAATCATGCGTCTATCGATGCACATATCGTGAACGAAACGAGTTCCCGCAAGATCTTGGGTATGGGCGGTACCTTAATGATGGTGGAGGTTACCTTTGCTAAAGGTGGTATTGGAGAAGTTCACTCCCATGATGCGCACGAGCAGGTCAGTTATATCGTCAAAGGCAGCTTTGAGGTTCAGGTCGGTGAAGAAACTCGCATCTTAAAAGCAGGAGACAGCTTTTATGCCGGCTTTAACGTCCCGCATGGGGTCAAGGCACTGGAGGACTCCGTCATTCTGGATGTATTTACCCCGTTCCGTCAGGATTTCCTTGAGGCATCCCAATGAGCGATTTTTACCTTTCGGCAACGGATCTGCAACGGGTTGCCCAATATTATGAAAAACATTTTCCGGAAGAAGCCCGAAATTCGCTCACGATTGCCAATCGTGCCATTCTGAATGAATTTATCGTTCCTTATACCAACGATCTGAATCGCTGGATTCCGATGGGGACACCTGTGGACTGGCTTCACAACCCGACCAATGATCTGGAGTTCACATGGGGCATCAATCGACACTGGCATATGCTCGATCTGGGCAAGGCGTATCTGATGAAGGGCAATCCGCTATATGTAACAGCATTTATTGACCACTTCCGTAGCTGGAGACAGCAAAACCCGGTACCTGTAAATCTGGTTTACGACGAGGCTGTGTTCTTTCAAAAACCCGGTCCGTGGCGCCTGCTGGAGACGGGACTACGTGTACAGTCCTGGATATCGGCATATAAATATATGGAAGCGAGTTCACTGATAGACGAAGGATTTCAGGCGGAGTTTCGACAAGGTCTGGACGAGCACGCCGAGTTTTTGACCCGTTACCTCGGCAGCACGGAAATCAATCATGCCATTATGCATATGCAAGGGTTATTCATGATTGCTACGTTCTACCACCAGCACCCGCGAAGTCCATACTGGCGTCAAGTGGCGATGGAACGTCTTGAGCTGTGTTTGCTGCATCAGTTGGGTGAAGAAGGAATACAGGTTGAACTGACAACACATTACCACAATGCCAGCATCGAGATGTTTGGCACGCCTTATCGGTTGGGCGAGATTTCAGGGCATCCTTTCTCGGCATGGTATGCCCGCTGTCTGCGCCAAATGACTGCATTCACCGAGGCGCTGATCCGACCAGATCATCAGTCTACCGGTATTGGTGATTCGGATTGGGTTGGCGATGGACGACAACGACTGACCTTGCTTGGCGCGATCCTGGACGATGATGATTTGATGGCTCGCGGAACGGATAGCTCGGAGTGTCTCTGGTTGCTGGGTGTGGAGAAATATGAGCGATGCCTCCGACTACAGGCTTCTTCTTCTCCGGCGTTGTCGACCCGAGCTTTCCCGCAGACAGGATATTATGTCATGAGGGACAAGTATCAATATCTTTTTTTTGATGCGGCTGCCATGGGCGGAGCACACGGACATGCCGATGCGCTGAATGTGGAGTGGATGTGGAAGAACCAGCTTTTCTTCACGGACACCGGACGTTATACGTATGAAGAAGGGAAATGGCGTCGGTACTTCAAAAGTACGCGGGCGCACAATACCGTCACGGTGGATGGTCTGGATCAGACACCCTATCTCTCCACACAGCAATGGGGTGAACCGGAGGCTCAGGCCACAACGTTACGTTGGGAGAGCAATGACAGCTATCACTTCATTGATGCTTCGCAGGATGGATATACGCATTTGTCAGATCCAGTTACACATCGTCGGTGGATGCTGGCAGGGGTGGAAACCCCTATACTACTCATTGTGGATTGGCTGGAGGCTGAAGCAGAGCATACTTTGGAGCAACGTTTTCACCTGCATCCGCAAACGGATATTGCGTTGAGGATCAATGAAGCTGGAGAAATGACGGCGGATATGAGCTATGAGGCATCCTCTATAACGCTGACGATGCAATGGGTTACGGCAGGCATGGGAAAGGGAGCCTTCGCGTTGACGGAGCAGCCCGGCTGGGTATCTGAGGTGTATGGCTCCAAGTCGGAAACATCGGTCATCCAGGGCAAGGCTGATTTCTCGGGTAAAGTGGGTATTCTGACGTTGTGCCTGCCCGCGGATCATACAGACCAGGTTACACGTGTTACCACATGCCAACTGGAACCTGACCTGATGAGATTGTCATTATCTTATGTGCAAGGTGAGGAAAAAGGGTATATTGTGATTGACAACGACACGCTGCAATGGACGAAAGAACAGAAATAAAAAACAGTAAAGCAGGAGCAAATGCTCGCACTTGGCGAACATAGACTCCTGCTTTTTCTTCACTCACTTGGCTTTCCTTTTTCTTTTTACTCTGGGTGATTTTTGCGTAATGGGCCTGGGGATGGCTGGCTTTCTGGCCGTTCCGGGAGGTCTGTTGCGATATACCCATAAGGCATACTCCAGCGGCTGAGTGATGGCTTTATAATAGATATCCCGCTCCCCGATGCGAGCGAATACTTCACGTGCAGGTTTGGGGTTAACTTCAAGCAGGTAGATACGCCCGCTTCTATCAATCGCCAAATCCAGTGCCAACTCACATAGGTCCCCATACGTATCTTCCAGAAACGAAGCAACATCAATGCCGAATTTCTCTGCAGTTGTGTTAATTTCTGCTCGGAGGTCGTCATCTTCGATCCATTGCTTCATGAGTCGGTCCATCGCTATTGCCTGACCGCCGCCATGCAGATTGGAGGTCACGCTTTTTTCTGCACCCATGCGTCCAGCACATCCAGTAAGCTTCCATTGTCCTTCACCGTTCTTCTGAACGAGCATGCGATAATCATGCACACGTCCATTCGGAAGCTGAAGTTGAATGCCCTTTTGTACAAGATACTTGTCTTTCATGTTCCAGTGCTGGAGCAACGCGCCAAGTCGTGATAAATGAACTTTACGTGGAGTGATGATACGACGCTTCTGATCCCGCCCCTGAACAAGCACCGTATTAGCCTCGCTACTGCTGCGTTCAATGCGCAGAATACCACGTCCACCTGTTCCATTAATGGGTTTGAGATAAACCAGAGAAGAAACTTTGAGCATCCGGTTTACATCGGACATATCCTGAAATAGAGCGGTTTCCGGCAGGTGTTCACGAAAGTTAGCTTTTTGTAAAAGGGTCTGGTGGATGGTCCATTTATTGCGCAGTGGCCTGTTCAGAAAGAGCAGATGCCCATATTTCTCGCGAAAAGCAAGCAATTGCTGGAACCTTCGGTTACGCTGAATTCGGCAGCGATCAAAGATCAGGTCCGGGAATGATCGCCACTCCCTGGACCAGCCTTTTCCTTCATGAAAAACCATGGCTTCAATTTGTTTGCCGCCGGGGTGTACGTCGGCTGGTGTGAATACATAGATATCGAGTCCCCGCTTGCGCCCTTCAAGAATCATTCTGCGATAAACGCTTCGTTCTTCAAGAGCGCGATGTTCATTTAAGTACAACGTCATAATGCCCAGAACAGGTGAGGACACAAACAATCACCTTCTTTTTGCAGTATTCCTGTCTATCATCGTTTGGACTGACGGGCAAGATAAGCGCTGTAGTGAAATATACGTTCCAATGATCGCCGTCTGATCTGTGGTTCATCAAACTTCATGGGCTTTGCATTGGCTTCGAAGAACCAGAGTTCCCCCAGGTCATCAATGCCCAGATCCATGGACATTTCTCCGAGCGTGTAACCTGATCCCCGTTCTACCTGTCTTGCAATCATTAATGAAGTGGATTTCACACGTTTCATCAGGGTTGTTGACATTTCTTCGCCAAAAAGCTCGGTCAGCAGCTTCTCAGGGTCTTCTACGCTCCCGCCGCGCGGCACATGAGTTGTAATGCTGCGGGAGCCAGCAAGTCTCGCTCCTACACCGGTTACGCTCCATTGGCCCTTGCTGTTCTTTTGTACAAGAACACGCAGATCGAAGGGGCGTTTACGAGAGGATGCCAGTTCAATGCCTTGTTGCATGATATAGGGCGTAAGTCCGGTTTCTTTGCGAATTCGTGCCCATAACTTGGCAAGTGTAGATGCTTTATAGGTCGTGCTCCTACGTGTGGTTTGTATTTTGAGTCGATAGGGAAGCCGTTCTTTTTCCTGGAATTTAAGCATCATGATTCCTTTGCCAGCTTTGCCGCTCTCGGGCTTGAGGTACAGATAGGGATACGCCCGTAGAACGGCACCCAGAGAAGAAGCGCTTCGCATCCGCCGAGTATAAGGGATCAGTTGCTGAGTCGATTTGGATTTCTTAAGCCATTCGAACAGATCCCATTTGTTGAAAAAGAATGGGTTATACAGTTCGATTCCTGATTGCATGCATTCGTCAATTTTACGCTGCACGGAAGGTTTTCCTTCGTCCTCCCGGTTGGGAATACGATTGTACAGAACATGGGGAAGGGGGAAAGGTTGTGAAACCCACTTTCCACTCCCCTTGTTGTACGTGTATCCTTTTACGGTGGGGCCACTCACGTTCAAATCCCGTACAGTTACAATGTACACCACGTATCCCATGCTCTCGCCTGTTTGTAAGATATCCTGAAAATTTTGATGATTTCCCCTGAACATGCGCTGTTTATCATGCATGGTCAAAACAGCAATGACAGGTTTGAAATCATCATGAAGGGTCATCAAATCTCTTCCTTCTTCCGGAACTTGCTCAAATACAGGCAGTGTTCCAAGATGTGCTCCACCGACGATTTGCCCTCCACCCGGAGTGAAGGGTGACGGAAAATGGAGCGCCCGGGTTTGGCGTTCGCTTCGAACATCCATACATGTTCCTCCTGATCAATGCCCAGATCAAAGCCAATCTCACCAATCAGATGCTGGTGCTGGGTTTCAATCGCCTGGGCCAGTGTAATAGCGACGGATTTGGCATGCTGAAGAACTTCTCCCGCACGATCGCCGAAGTTGCGACTGAGCGCCTGCTCAGGAGTCATTAGGGAGCCGCCATTTTTGATGTGTGTTGTGACGCTGCCACGTCCTGCCTTTTTGGCTCCAATCCCGACAACAACCCATTGATTGTTACCATTTTTGTGCATGTGAAAACGAAAATCAATTGGACACTCATCAATCTCAATTAGACGTATTCCCTGCTGAACTACATATCCGCGTAGCTGTTTGCCATGTCTTCCCTGAAGCATGCGCATCAGACTGTTGAAGGACCCAAAACGCAGGAGTGCATTACCGCCTTTTTTGCGATAACGTGCGAAATATCCACGTTTGGGCGAATAAGTCAGGCGGTAGATCCCGTTCCCCAGACTTCCTGCAGTAGGCTTATAGTAGACGAACTGATGGCGTTCCAACATTTCCTTCATCTGTTCAACGGACGGATTGGTAATTGATTCAGGGATATACCTTCCGGCTGTTGGTTCATTCTCCAGCAATGTATAGATATCCGATTTGTTGAAGAAGCTCCAGTTGAAAAAAGGAATTTTCCGACGGATAAATCGTTCCCGCAGTTGGTTAATGGCTGGTGAGAAATCTGAACGACGGCTGGGTAACCGGTTGTAGACAACATCGGGCAGAGGTACCGTTCTCCGGGTAAAGCTTCCGTTATCATTCAGAAAAAAACCGGATACCGTCTCATTCTGCCAATTGATATCCCGGGGAGTAAAGGCATAAATATAGGATTTTCGGCTGCCCTCACGGAGTAACTGTTTAATGAAACCAGTACGGGAACCGAATGGATTCGTGCTCGTCGCAGGCCCATCAGAGAGTACGCCGATCAGTGGACCTAACTGGACCTCATCATTTTGCAAATTCCGGAGATAAATACTTCCCCGTTTGGGAACGTTCATCATATTACGGATACCTGAAGCGAGATACAGATGTTTACCTGCTTTTTTGATTGGTTTTATCGTTGCAGGTACCCGGTCACGCCCGAAGCGAAGGTGCACCGTTTTTTTGCCGGACAGGTTGAGGCTCTTCATTAAAGCGTTGGATACATAAACCACTTTATCCGGTTGCTTGGTGAAATGCAGATTGCAAAAGGTCAAACTCATGATTTATCCTCCTATCCTGAAAAGATCCTTGGGCTCCATGGCAAGCGGGCGCTGCGGGCCTCAGCCGCCGTGAATCGGGATGGGTTTCAGGCCAGCTTTGCTGGATGTATTCGGCAATTTCATTGGACGAATGACGTCCGTGAGAACATGTTGTTGCAACAGATAACGGGCATAGGCAAGCGGCCGGGTATAAGTCAGGGTATGCATGCGTCGGTCGCCCGCTTCTGCGAATGAGGTGCGGCCTGGTTTGGAGTTGACTTCAATTAGCCAGAGTTGGCCCGCTGCATCTGCTCCGAAATCAAGCCCCAATTCGGCTAACCTGCCGAAACGGCTTTCCAGCAGGGTGGGGATAAGAGTAGCAGTCTGCCGGATGCTCTTCAGCAGAGTTTCCGTGCGGATCGTTCCATATCGCTGGAGCAGATATGCGTGGGCAGGATATGCTTTACCCCCACCGTGAAGATTGGACGTGAGTGAACCTTCAGGTCCTTCCCGTACCATACATCCGGTAAGTGTCCAGCGACCTTGCCCATTCTTTTGCATTAGAGCCCGTATGTCGAATGCTCTTCCATGATGGCTAAGCTCCAGATATGGCTGCACGATCATCTTACGCTCAGCCTGATGTAATGCTAGCCAGGAAGATACAGCCTGGGTATGGTTGAATGTAAGAAAAAAGGGTTCATTGTCCTTGTTACGCCCCTCCACGACCCATGTGGATGGGGTCGCTCCCTGAGACAGGCGAAAGGTATTTTTGCCATGAGTCCCGGATACCGGTTTGAAGAACAGTCCTTTGGGCCAACGGTCTAGCCATGTTTCCCAAGGAATATGCGATCCGATCCGGGTTGTGGGAGCAAGTTGAGACCTCAATTCAGGATTTCGGGACAACACACGATGTACCTCCCATTTTCCTGGAAGGGAAGCAGACCAATAACGGTGTTGATCTGTGCCGTTGGTTGGTATCCATTCCTTAAGCTGTTGTCTGACGTACCTGGAGATAGGGCGAAGACAACGATCCATAATGAGATCGACTGCAGGAACAGGTACCGAATTCCACTTCCCTTGATGATAGACATATCCCCATTGAAGAGGGAGATGGACTGCATCATTCGATATCGGGATCACAATAATCTGAAGGGCGTATAGCATACTCCCCAAACTGAGACGACGGCAGAAAAGTTCATCTGTAAAGGGAGGTGAGCCTTCGGTTGCACGTACCAGAATGGCCAGTGTCTTGGTATGAGATGATGGAAACATTACGCTGCACCTCTCCTCTATCAGATTTGTTTCCAATAAGGAATAACTTTTCAAAAACCCGCCAAGTACGTAGAGTATTCAAGCATGGCTTTGACGGAAGGGCGGATCTTGCTCTCACTCAGTGGTGTATTATCATTCTTGGATGGTTTGGAGTTTACTTCGAGCAGCCATACGCGCCCAGTGGTGTCCAGAGCCAGATCAATACCAAGTTCACCAAAATGAGCAGGGATGGCACTCTCGATCCCTTTTGCGATATCCAGTGCTGCGGTGTGTAATCCTGCATATGCGGAAGCTTTGGCTGATCCAGACAACTGTGTTTTGGCAACAGCATCCTTGACGGTGCTAAGACTTCCACCCCGTGCCAGATTGGATACGTAGTGACTCCCGCCCGCAATCCGGGCGACGATGGAGGTTACACTCCATTTACCTGTACGGTTTTTTTGCACGAGCGCACGGAAATCCACGGGTCTGCCACTGTTGTCAATGAGAGTCAGCCCTTGTTGGATCTGATATCGCGTTGTTTTCATTTTCCCCGACATACTGGCATACAGTTTATCCAGAGAAGTATACGTTTGTTTCCGGGTACCCCCGACACCCGTCGCCAGAGTCAGGAAGCTTCCGTCCGTCTGACGTGAGACCCGGATGATCCCTTTGCCTAAAGAACCGCGTACGGGCTTCAGAAATACAACCGGATGTCGGTTGCACATCGTCTTGAGCATGGCGGACGTCTTGAGTAAATGAGACTCGGGAAGAACTCGTTTAAGCGTTGAAATGGACTTGAGTGCGTCAAACACTTCGTTTTTGTCCAGAAACTTTTCATTGAAGGTTTGCGTACCGTAGAGCGATTTTACTTCTTTCATAAAATGCTGTACGCTAGGTTTGTTCTCAAGCTTGCGGGACGTTAGCCGGTTATTGACGACGTCTGCTACAGGCAGAACAGTCTTTTTCCAGCCGTCATCATACACCCAGCCTTTCATATAACCCGTTACCGCTCCAATATCCTCCGGTGTGAAAAAGGATACATAGGCGCCTTGCTTACGGCAGGCGTTCACCAGTTCTTGACAGAACATCGTGATGGAGCCAAAGGGCCGATCGGGCTGATCGGGATAATCCTGGCTAACCAGTACACTGATGTAGGGTCCAAGGCGAAGCGTACGGCTGGCTGAACGATAGGATACCCTCAGGACCGAACGTGGAACGAGACCGGTCTTGCTGGCAACTGTCTGATTGATGCGCAGCCCGTCATACCTTGGTACCGGAATAACAGTGACTTCGCGGCGGAAAGAGCCAAATTGCAGCTGAAGCGGCCTTCCTGAAGGGATTTTAAGCGCCTTAAGCACCCCTTCGCCCAGCATGATGACGTCGTCCTGCAGGATGCCCGAGCCGGTAACCTGAATCGTTACTTTTTTAGTGGACATCACGGATCTCCTTCCGGGCGGCAACTTGATGTCTGATCTCGAAGTTGAACGGCATCTGAACATGGCATGTGCTTCATCATATGAGGACATATAACCCTTGGTGATTGACCCATATGGATTAAATGCATTTGATTTAAGGCAGGTTATAGATGGCCTGTTTCAGATCGTCCTTGTTTGACAGGAGAGAAAAGCGTGTATTAACACGGATGAACAAACCAATCTGAGGAGGAATAATAGTGAACATTTATGACAAAGCCAATGATTTGGCCAAAGCACTGAGAGAAAGCAGCGAGGTGGAAGAGATTACTTCCGCGATGAAGCTGATTGAAGCTGATCCGGATGCAAAAGCAATGCTGGATAACTTCCGTGATCAACAAATGGAATTGCAACAACGTATGATGAGCGGGGATATGCCAGCTCCGGATGAGATGGAGAAAATGGAGAAACTGTTTGAAGTACTGAGCTTGAATCTGAACATCCGTCGCTTGTTTGATGCGGAGCGTCGCCTTAGTGTCATCATTGAAGACGTGAATAAAATTATTGCTGATAGTCTGGGTCATCTGTACGGTGGCGCTGAAGCGTAAAAAGGTAGTTCAAAAAGGTTGTCTTGTTTTTTTACCTGAACCTTTCATATTGGCTCCTTATCGTTCATAGACTAGACATATAGAGTCGATCAAGAACGAAGGAGCTGTGAATGGTGAAGAGGTTGAAAAAAGCAAAACATGTGATCTATCTGCTTATTGCGTTGTCGATGCTGGTCATTGCACTGCCGCGGATTTCCTTTGCTGGAGGAATGGACTGGGTTAATATTTTTGGCATCGTATGGGTGCTGTTCTCTTTATTAATCGTTGGTGCACATCTGCATTTTATTCTCGGTGTGGATGAAGAGAAGAAGCGTGCACTGGAAGCCGTTCGCCGGGCGAAGCTGCGGCAGTGGGAGATGAAACTGCTGGACAAGCAGGAGCGGAGCGAGTCTGTATAAGGTGTGGAAATACATTCTGCACGTCAGGGCCAACAGCGTTGGTTCTGCCTCTGGAATAAGACCGGATTACCTTGCGCATAAGGGGTCCGGTCTTTTTGGTATATAACGGATTAGCGTACAGCATGGAAGAGTGAACTCATTCGGTGCCATTCCCCTGAGAGCGGGATAGGATATGGGGTTATTTTCCTAAAGCCGTGTTATAATAGATACAGTATAGTACAGATGCATCTTCGGGGGTGGTACAGTTGGACGGACAGGAAGAGAACGTAACGAAGCATGAACAGTTACTTCAACATATTGAACAACTGAAGGTTGGCAGCAAAATATCAGTACGTGGACTTGCACGGGAGTTGGGTGTAAGTGAAGGGACAGCATATCGTGCGGTGAAAGAGGCGGAGAACTTCGGGCTGGTCGTGACCAAAGAACGAATTGGAACGGTGCGGATCGAGAAGAGACCTCGGGGCATGTCGGAACAGTTGACCTTTGCTGATGTTGTGACCATTGTGGAAGGCCATGTGCTGGGGGGGAGCGAAGGTCTCGCCAAACCGCTGCACAAGTATGTGATTGGTGCGATGAAAGAACAGGCAATGGCCCGTTATATTGACGCTGGAAGCTTGCTGATTGTGGGTAACCGTGAAGATGCTCACTCGCTTGCCCTCGAACAAGGAGCGGGCGTGTTGATTACGGGTGGTTTTGGGACAAGTCGTGAAGTAAGAATTATGGCTGACGAGCTTGGGCTACCGATTATTTCATCCAGACATGATACATTCACGGTGGCTTCGATGATTAACCGTGCGATCTTCGACCGGCTGATTAAGAAAAAAATTATGCTTGTTGAGGATATCATTGGTCAGAAACCTCGCTTGCAGGTATTGAAGGTGACCAGTTCAGCCGCAGATTTTCATATGTTGGTTTCAGAGACGGGTGAACATCGCTTTCCAGTCGTGGATGAATGGAACCGGGTCATCGGCATTGTGAGTCTGAAGGATGTCAGTGAGCTGAAAGAAGATCAAAGTATTGAGAAATGCGTGGTACGCCGCCCGATTACGGCTTCATTGCAGACATCTCTTGCTTCTGCTGCCCAGATTATGACTTGGGAAGGAATCGATTTTCTGCCAATCGTGGATCGGAACCGCAAACTGATTGCGTCCGTCACACGCAAGGAAGTGCTTCAGGCCATGCGGGATGCACAGAAGCAGCCACAACTGGGAGAGACGTTTGATCATCTGATCTGGAACGGGTTTGCCGAGGAGCGCGGTGAACAGAACGAATTGTTATTTCACGGATTCATCATTCCTCAGATGGCAACGGATCTGGGTACGATCTCCGAAGGTGTTCTGTTGAATGTGATGACTCAGGCTGGCCGACGGGCAGCGTGGGATGTTACAGGGAACGACCATGTGGTGGATAATGTAACGACGTATTTTGTTCGACCGGTTCAGATTGAGGATCAGATCCTGGTTCGACCGTTAATTCTGGAAACCAGTCGTCGAACGTGCAAAATGGACATTGTGGTTACCCGTGAAGGCAGTGTGGTATGCAAAGCGGTAATGACATTGCAGTCGATTGACCATGCCTAGCAGGGTACGTTGCCTGGGCATAGACAAAGAGAGTACTCCCTGATCGAGAAGCTCTGCCGGGTTGCGCTGTCGCGCGGTTCTGGCTTCGCTTAATGAAGGGAAGTACTCTCTTTTTGCAGACAGAACGATAACACATCAACGAATCATGCAGATTGTCCGGAGGTTTTACCTGATCCATTACTGGACCGTTGTTGAAGCCTCGCATAATAACTGCGGTTACGTATTCCGGCAAATACATTATACGCACCCATAATCAGAAATAGCGCTTCCACAACCACAGATAAAGTGGAACCCGTGAAGACAAACATCAGGATCAGCGCAAGCACAACAAGCATGCCACCCATCCAGATATTTGTCCACGAACGGTACAGACCGGCGCTGGCAGCATCCGAACTTCTGTGTGAACGAATACTGTTCAAGGCTGCAAAAACCATGGTAACAGCAAAGATGGCGATTAGAGCATATTTGAGTACATCAATGAACACAAAGACGCAGCTCCTTTTCTGGAAAGCATTTACTGCCCTTATTGTACCATGCAGAGATGCAGACAAGGGCAGTTTTTTGCTGTTACGCAGGAACGTGCATGCGAATCTGTACCCAAACTTGCAGTACCCCTTCCATAACTAGCATCGTTTTGACCTGAACGGTGTACTCCTTTTCCCTGACCGAGTACACTTTCTGATTCAGCATGATTCGCGTCATTTTGCTGTACTCATCAATGTTGAATACATCTCTGCCCCGAAGTACCTCAAGTTCGTCTCCGAGCTTCTGTAACATCACTTTCAGAGAAGCCTCGTCTGGTCCCTTATCCGATTCTTCTGCACGGACCTTGATTTCCTTGATAACGGTTTGGCGTTTACTGTATTTTTTCAGCGTTTTGATATCCTCCTCATTCTGATGCAGCTGAAGCTGCAGCTCCTGATTGTTCAGCCACAACGCATTGTAACTCAGGTGAAATACGCCGTTGTAGACGACACATCCAGCGATCATTCCCAGAACAAACACAGCGGTCATTCGCATCAGCGGGCGGTAACGGGAAAATGGCGGAATTCTCATGAACGCTGTTCCTGTCTCATATTAGCTCCGGCCTCCGCCGCACACCCATTTCACCAGCTCGGTTCCCATATGAGCGCCCATAAAAGCAGAGATCAAATACAGGATTTGTTTGACCGCCGGAGACAGGTTACCATCCAGGAAATTGCTCTCGATGACACGCATGGGATCTATTGTGCCGCCGACAGCGGCTGCGAGTGCCCATATCTTTATTTTCCCAGAAATATCGAGCATCGTCTGTGTCGGAGGCTGAAGAGAGATCACTGCTCCAATACCTCCGATCATCGCGCCGCCCAGCACGATTCCAAACGCAATAAAGAAATCAAGAATGGCTTTGGACAAAAATGTGCTCACTGGCAACACCCCTTTCAGACCTAGCAGCACACCTCCTGTCTTTGGTCTGTCACAGGGGGAGCGGCTTGTACTTCTATTGTATGGGCGTGCCCCCGAACGTTATGATAAAATAGAATAATAAAGTCTCCTTTTAAGAGGTTGTTACAAATTCTAATAAAGAGACTCCATTTTTTATTTATTTAATTCATATATATGAGATAGATAGGGTAGCAGACGGATCAGAAGATCGATGCTGCGACTATCTGCGGCGAAAGGAAGAAAAAAACATGAGTTCTTTTGTGCATTTGCACGTTCACAGCGAATACAGTTTGCTGGACGGCGCTGCGCGTATTCCGGATCTCGTGAATAAGGCTGCAGATCTCGGAATGACGACACTTGCGCTGACCGACCATGGCGTGATGTATGGTGCAATTCCTTTTTATAAAGCATGTATGGAGCGAGGCATCAAGCCGATTATAGGGTGCGAGGCATACATGACAGCAGGGTCCCGCAAAGAGCGGGGAAGCCGCAAGGATCAACCGATTCATCACTTGATTTTGCTGGCCAAAAATATGACGGGTTACCGTAATTTGATGAAATTGTGCTCCATTGGACATCTCGAAGGTTTTCATTACAAACCCCGTGTAGATATGGAAAGTCTGGCTGCCCATCACGAAGGCATTATCTGTCTAAGTGCGTGTCTGGGTGGTGAAGTACCACAACATTTGCTGCATGGAAGAGAAGAAGAGGCGAGACGTGCGGCGTTACGCTACAAAAATATCTTTGGTGACGACTTCTATCTGGAACTTCAGGATCATGGGCTTTCCGAGCAAAAAAGGGTAAATCCGCAGTTGATCAAACTGGCTGCTGAGCTGGAGATCCCGCTTGTAGCGACCAATGATGCGCATTACCTGTCGGAAGAGGATGCTGAGCTTCAGGATGTGCTGATCTGTATCGGAACGGGCAAGACGGTGGATGATGAGAATCGGCTCCGAATTGGAACCAATCAGCTCTATCTGAAAAGTGAAGAAGAGATGGCTCGTTTGTTTCCTCATGTACCGGAAGCTCTGGAAAATACCGTTCGCATTGCGGATTCCTGTGAGTTGAAGCTGGAATTCGGCAAATCAATTTTGCCGGAATACAGACCGCTTCCTGATGGACTCAGCCCTTCGGCGTATCTGCGTCAGCTGTGCGAAGAAGGAATGGAGGAGCGTTATGCGCAGTCCACGCGTTGGACAGATGCGGAGCTTCGATCCGAACTCGAACAACGATTGGCGTATGAGCTGGGTATAATCGACAGCATGGGATTCTCGGATTATTTCCTGATTGTTTGGGATTTTATCGCCTATGCGCATAAACAAGGCATTGTTACTGGACCGGGCCGGGGCTCCTCGGCAGGTAGTCTGGTAGCGTACACTTTGCATATTACCGATGTTGATCCGATGAAATATAATCTGCTCTTCGAACGATTCCTGAATCCCGAGCGGATCTCCATGCCTGATATAGATATTGACTTCAGCGATGAGCGGCGGGATGAGGTCATTGATTATGTCGCTCATAAATATGGCAAAGCCCATGTCGCCCAAATTATTACGTTTGGAACGATGGCTGCTCGGGCGGCCGTGCGTGATGTTGGACGTGCACTGAATGTGCCTTACGGCGAAGTGGACAAGGCTGCAAAGCTGATTCCAGCGCAGCTCGGCATTAACATCGAGCGGGCCATGGAAGCTACACCTGAACTGAAGGCGCTGTATGAAACCAAGCCTAAGACACGTGAGCTGCTGGATATGGCGATGAAGGTCGAGGGCATGCCACGTCATGCTTCGACGCATGCTGCGGGAGTGGTTATCTCCCGTGACCCGCTGACCGATGCGGTGCCACTTCAGGAGGGCAGTGAAGGGACAGCGTTAACCCAGTATTCCATGGAAAACCTGGAGTCTATTGGGTTGCTTAAGATGGACTTTCTTGGTTTGCGTACCCTCTCAATCATTGAGCGGTGTGTACGCTGGATTGGGGAACATGGAGAAATTCCGGACTTCCGTCTTATTCCCGATGATGATCCGTTAACGTACGAGATGCTTGGGCGAGGGGACACGATGGGCATATTCCAACTGGAATCTGCCGGGGTACGCCGTGTGCTGAAAGAGATGAAGCCAAGTAGTTTTGAAGATGTAATCTCTGTACTTGCCTTGTACCGTCCGGGTCCGATGGAGTTCATATCTAAATACATTCAGGGCAAGCATGGACAGATTGAAGTGGATTACCCCCATGTGGATCTCGAGCCTATCCTGAAAGATACGTACGGCATCATCGTGTATCAGGAACAGATCATGCAGATAGCCTCCCGGATGGCGGGTTTCTCGCTGGGTGAGGCAGATTTGCTCCGCAGAGCGGTCTCCAAGAAGAAACGGGAAGTGCTGGATCTGGAGCGTGGACACTTTGTACAAGGTAGCCTGAAACAAGGGTATAGCGAAGAAGAGGCAGACCTGGTCTATGATATGATCGTCAAGTTTGCCAACTATGGCTTCCCGCGTGCTCATGCCGCAGCATATGGTGTGCTTGCGTTCCAGACGGCGTATCTGAAGGCGCATTATCCGGTTCATTTTATGGCATCCATGTTAACAGCTGTAATGGGCAGTCATCGGAAAGTGGCAGAGTACGTAGTGGAATGTCGGCGTATGGACATGGAGGTGCTTCCGCCGGATGTGAATGAGAGCGGTATTCTGTTTACACCTGTATTTATGCCGTCCGGCAGCGCAGGAGCCGGGGATCAGAGCAGCGCATCGCAGCAGACTGCGGGAGCAGATGCCAAGAGTGACGCCGGAAGCCCTTCCCAAGAACATGCAGCGAATGGTAACGGGAGTTCCTTCAGGGAAGATCGCGTTCATGAGCATAATGGGCATTCGGAACAAGCAGAATATGGTGAAGCACCTCTGCCGGATGATCCCGGTCCTGGACCCGATGAGGACAGTGGTGGATATGATTGGCAGGCAGCGACAACCATGCCTGAGGCATCCGACAACCGGAAGGAACCGGGATTGGTGGCGGCTTCTTCATTGGAAAATGGTAATGACGAAGGACAAGAAGCGTCTTCCTCTCACGAGGAGCATGGGGAACTGTCCTCTGCGGAGAAGAACGTTGCAGTGTCTAATGATAGTCCGGATGAGGAAAAATTAACGGGTGCAATACGATTTGGTCTGGCGGCTGTGAAAAATGTTGGTACCCAGGCAATGGAAAGCATTATGATCGTAAGGCAGGAGAGACCGTTCGACAGTTTGCTCGATTTTTGTCGTCGTGTGGATCTGCGTGTATGCAACAAACGTGTGATTGAATCGCTGATCCAGGCTGGAGCTTTTGACACATTACCTGGGCACCGGGCCCAATTGCTGGCGATGCTGGATGAGACTGTTGAGGCGGCTCTGAAATGGCGCAAGGAACGTGAGGATCTGCAGATTCAATTGTTCGACTTTGTTGAGACGCCAAACTGGGAGATTGAATATCCGGAAATTCCTCCTTATTCCTCAGGGCAGCAACTGGAGCTAGAGCGAGAGTTGTTAGGTTTGTATCTCTCTGGGCATCCGCTGGATGACTATGAAGATGTGCTGGAATCGAGTGGGGCTGACCGGATCATGGAGCTGACCGAGGCTGCAGACGACACGATGACCGTCGCTGCGGGTATGGTTGTGTCCGTGAAGTCGATTACGACGAAACAGGGCAAAGCTATGGCGTTCATGGAGCTGGAAGACCAGATTGAACGCTGTGAAGTGGTTCTCTTTCCCGAGGTATGGCGGCGTAGCCAGCAGCATGTCGGGAAAGGTGAACTGCTCGTCGTGCGTGCCAAAGTGCAGCAGCAGGACGAAGGGTTTAAGCTGCTGGCTGAGGAAGTGGTGCCGTTGTCACCGGCGGCACTGGAGCAGCAGCTGCGCAGCCGCGACCGGCGCGTCAAGCCCGGCAGCGGCAGCTCTTCGCGCCCGGCGCAGGCGGCTTCGCCGCGGCAGCCAGCGGGCGCAGGAGCCGAAGCGCAGCGCAGCAGCGCAGGCGGGGATGCTTCCGGTGCGCGTAGCAGCGGGAGCCAAGGCTCGGCAGCGACGCGCAGCGGTGCAGCGGGCGCAGCCACGGCGGCGGCTTCCCGCCCTGGCGGTGCCGCTGAGGCGGCAGGCAGCCCGGCGCAGAGCCGCGAACCGCGGGCTGTGGAGCAGCGGGTGTTCGTGAAGATTGCCCCGCATGCGGAGAAGCCTGAGCTTCTGGCACGTCTGAAGCAGCTGCTTCAGGAGCATCCCGGACCTGTGGCGACAGTGCTCTTCTATGAGCAGCAGCAGAAGCTGCTTGCGCTGAGTGATGCCTACCGGATTAAGCCATCACCAACTTTGTTCTCCGATATGGAGAAAATGCTGGGTGAAGGTACGGTCAAGATTAAATAAAAGACTGTCCCGTGTAATTGATGGTTCTTATTCCATAAAAAAAACCTGTTTAGCTCAATGCTGAACAGGTTTTTTTTTGATTATTTTAGTGCGAGCGCGGTTCACTGACGACAGGGTTTAAACAAACAAATTACAGACTTTTTATAGACCAGCTACAGACCAGAGCGGAATGTACAATCCTGCAACATGTCCAGGGTGCGACTGGTCTTAACCATCCGCACATTTTATGAACATTTTAACAGGTTGCTGCATACACTTGAGAACACCGAAGGACCTCGCGGTCCTCGGGGGATTGATGCGGGAGGTCGAGATATGTCATATGAAATCGTAGAAGCCATGCTGGCCCGGCGGGGTGTACGGATTGATGCAATCGCAGCAATTGTATACCGTCTGCAAAAAGGGTACCACCCCGAACTGACCTTGGACGACTGTGTAACCAGCGTGAAATCCGTTCTGCAGAAACGAGAGGTGCAATATACGCTCTATACGGGTATTGCTCTCGACGAACTTGCAGAGAAAAAGCTCTTGCCCCAACCGTTACAGGCTATTATGGAAGCGGATGAATCCCTGTATGGAGTGGACGAGACTCTGGCCCTCGGCATTACTCATGTGTATGGTATGATTGGTTTAACCAGCTTTGGTTACCTGGATAAAGAAAAAATAGGTGTAATTCATGATTTGAACGAACACACAACAGCCATTCATGTCTTTTTGGATGATCTGGTCGCAGGGGTGGCCGCTGCGGCTTCTGCCCGGATTGCACACAAAAATATTAAAGCCAAAAAATACCCCTCAGACCTTTAACCCCCTGTATTTCCATGCTTGTCTGTTATGGTCAATCTAATGGCTCATATGAAGGTCTTCAAGGGCGGCTGACGCTGCCCTGATAAGCTTGCGGCTGCTTATGGAAGAGGTATGAACAAGAAGATTTCGTCAACCATATGAGTTATTCGTGGGGGACTAATGTCCCTCATGATCCCAAATTCTCCCCAAAGGTCCCGAACCCTTTCTTGCAGAAAAAAAGTGAGGTATGTTATCATTAGTCCAATATACGGGCTCTGAACATTAGCTTAGGGGGCGGACAAGGCATGTGGACGGTGATTTACATTGCACCGACAGCAAAGGTTGCGGACAAGATCAAGACCAAGCTTTCGGAAGAAGGTTTTCTGGTACAGACCCGTCCCATCAGTTTATCCAAGCAGCAATTTGAGATTCGCGTCCCTTCTGGGGAATTGGAAGAGGTCCAGGAAGTGCTGAATTCCATTTTGCATTCCTGATTTGTTCGACATCAACGTGCCTTGGCAGATGAAGAAGTACCATCGGTACATAAGGGACTAATCGCGTAAGCGGAGAGAGGAATCGACTTGCATGTATTGTATGCTGCTGTCCTTCCTTCTTTTTTTGTTAGGACAAGGACCGACCTGGTTGCTCCCGGAGACCCTACCAAGATAGATTCAAACATCGGCGCAACAATCTTTCGGTTTTTGCAGGTAACATCAATCGTGCTGACAGAAGCCGGTGATCCTTGCCCTGTACCGGCGGATTTTTTTGTTGTGAATGCTGGACAAGGCCCATGGCAGCGTGTGGGTCGTAAGCGGTTTACCGTAGCACGCGGATGAAGCTGCCACAAGCAGCGATCTGCAGGTTGCGGCCATCAAATCAACGGCTGGAGAGGTGTAGTTGTGTTCAAAGATATATTCCAGAAGAAACGGAAGTACGCTACCATACCTTCCGAGCGTGCACTTCCCGGCGAAGGCCAGGAAGTCCTAGAACGCCCAAAACGTGAAATACCTGAAGGGCTTATGAACAAGTGCAGCAAATGCGGCACGATTCAATATAGCAAGGAATTGGAGAAAAATCTGAAAGTATGTCCTGCCTGCGGTTACCATATGCGTCTTAACGCTATGGAGCGCATTGCTATGGTACTTGATGATCAAGGATTTGTTGAATTTGATGCTGATATGATATCGGTTGATCCACTTGGCTTTCCTGGATATAGCAACAAACTGGAACAACAGCGCCTGAAATCAGGTCTTAAGGAAGCTGTAATTACGGGGGAAGGAACCATTGATGGCCTGCCTGTAGTTGTGGCTGTCATGAGCTTTGATTTCTTCACAGGCAGCATGGGTTCTGTTGTAGGGGAGAAAATTACCCGTGCCATTGAGCATGCCACAGAAAAACGGTTACCATTGATTATTTTTTCAACATCAGGTGGTGCCCGGATGCAAGAGAGTATTCTCAGTCTCATGCAAATGGCCAAAACAAGCGCAGCTTTATCCCGTTTGGATGAACAGGGCGGGCTGTACATTTCGGTCATTACGGACCCAACGACAGGTGGAGTCTCGGCAAGTTTTGCGAGCCTGGGCGATATTAATATTGCCGAACCTGGCGCTGTATTTGGTTTTGCCGGCAGAATCGTTATCGAACAGACCATCCGTCAGAAGTTACCTGATGATTTCCAAACGGCTGAATTTAATATGCAACATGGTCAGTTGGACATGGTTGTGCACCGGAAAGAGCTTCGGGCCACTCTTGGCAAGCTTCTGGATATGCATAGTGAAAAAGGAGGGGTCTAAATGGCGGGTGAGTTGCCATATGAAGCGCCTCTGGTTGAGATGCGCAAAAAGATTGATGAACTCGTACAGTTTGGACAGGAAAAAGGGATCGACTTCACGGACGAGATTGCCCGCCTGGAAGAACGTTACCATAGACTTGAAGAAGAGATCTACACTGGCATAACAGCAGCTCAGAAGATGCATCTGGCCCGTCATCAGCAGCGCCCAACGGCGCTGGACCTGATCCAGCTGATATTTACGGACTTCATTGAGCTGCACGGTGATCGCATGTTCGGAGACGATCTTGCGGTTGTTGGCGGACTTGCCAAGTTGAATGGAAAGACAGTAACGGTAATCGGACAACAGCGGGGGAAAGACACGAAGGATAATATCGCCCGCTTTTTCGGTAGCGCTCATCCAGAAGGTTTCCGAAAAGGACTGCGTCTGATGAAACAAGCGAACAAATTTGGCCGTCCTATTATTACATTTATTGATACTAAAGGGGCGTATCCGGGTAATACTGCAGAAGAGAGAGGTCAATCGGAAGCGATTGCTCGCAACCTGATGGAAATGGCGAAGCTATCGGTTCCTGTTATTGTTGTGGTCATCGGCGAAGGTGGAAGCGGCGGTGCCCTCGCTATGGCTGTGGGTAATCGTGTGTTGATGCTGGAACATGCGATCTATTCTGCAATCTCTCCGAACGGCGCTGCTTCTATTCTCTGGAAGGATGCATCCAAGGCAGATCAGGCGGCTGAAGCAATGAAAATAACAGCCAAAGACCTGCTGGAGATGGAAGTCATTGAAGAGATTGTCCCTGAGCCACGCGGCGGTGCTCATCGGGATTATGAAGCGTCTGCTGCTTTCATCAGTGAAGCTTTGGTCCGTCATCTCGACGATATGAAGGGTTGGAGCGGGGATCAACTGAAACAGGATCGTTATGAGAAATTCCGTAAAATTGGATCGGTCACGTTTGAACCTCAAGCATCCATTGAAACGCCTCAAGAGCTTGTAGAAGTCGATGTTGCGAGTAATTTGTCGGGAAATGCTGAATAATGTGACGAATTTCCTATACAAATGAGCAAAAGTATAGTAAATTTAATAGTTGGAAAAAGAAAAATAGATAAAGAGTAATACCTTTAAAATCGGAGGAAACCCAAAATGCGTAAAACGAAAATTGTATGTACCATTGGTCCATCCAGTGAATCTCTGGAGAATACCAAAAAATTGATTATGGCCGGTATGAATGTGGCCCGTCTGAACTTCTCCCACGGTGATTTCGATGAGCACGGCGGACGGATCATTGCGATTCGCCAAGCATGCGAAGAGTTGAACAAAACAGTAGCGATTCTGCTGGACACCAAAGGACCGGAAATTCGGACAGGTAAACTCGAAGTTGAACCAATTGAATTGGTTCAAGACGAGTACATCACTTTGACAACAGAAGAAATTCTGGGCACCAAAGAACGTCTTTCCATTACGTATACAGATCTTCCGAATGATGTTGAACCGGGATCTACAATTCTGATCGACGACGGTCTGATCGGACTGACTGTGGTGGAAGTGCAAGGCACCGAGATCAAATGCCGTATCGTTAACGGCGGATCGATCAAAAGCAAAAAAGGTGTTAACGTTCCGGGCGTTGCTATTTCTCTGCCGGGTATCACCGAAAAAGACGCTAACGATATCGTATTTGGTATCGAACAAGGTGTCGATTTCATCGCGGCTTCTTTTGTACGTAAAGCAAGTGACGTACTTGAGATTCGTGAATTGCTTGAAAAACACAATGCTGGACATATCCAAATCATCTCCAAAATCGAAAACCAACAAGGTGTCGATAACCTCGACGAAATCCTTGAAGTGTCTGACGGCCTGATGGTTGCTCGTGGAGACCTGGGTGTTGAGATTCCTGCGGAAGAAGTACCATTGGTACAAAAACGCATGATCCAAAAATGTAACGTTGCAGGTAAACCGGTTATCACAGCAACACAAATGCTGGATTCCATGCAGCGTAACCCGCGTCCAACACGTGCGGAAGCAAGTGACGTGGCGAATGCGATCTTCGACGGTACGGACGCAATCATGTTGTCCGGTGAGACAGCTGCGGGTAAATACCCGGTTGAATCTGTTCTGACTATGTCCCGTATTGCTGAAAAAGCAGAATCTGCTCTGCCTTACCAAGAGTTGTACCTGAAACAACGTGTTGCTCAACAAACAACAGTTACAGAAGCAATCAGCCAATCGGTTGCTCTCCAAGCTCAAGATTTGAACGCAAAAGCGATCATCACTTCGACTGAATCAGGACACACTGCACGCATGATTTCCAAGTATCGTCCAGAATCTCCGATTATCGCTGTGACAACGGAAGACAGAACTTCCCGTCGTTTGGCTCTGGCTTGGGGTGTAACTCCTGTCAAAGGAAGACTGGTTGATTCCACGGATGCTTTGTTCGAAAACGCAATTGAAGGCGGCGTAAAATCCGGACTTGTTAAAGAAGGAGACCTGGTTGTGATCACAGCAGGTGTACCTTTGGGTCGTTCCGGTTCTACCAACCTGATTAAAGTAAGCCAAATTCCAAACAACGCTTAATAGCGTCTTGGATGGAGAAGCAACAGGAAAGAAGCAATGGGGCGTTCTTGTCCCGTTGCTTTTTTTCCATCTTATTGACACTTTGCAGCGAGGTAACACGTATGAATGTTAGAGCGAAGGAGGCCGATCACGTGCGAGAACAGAGCAATGGCAGCTGGTATGCGGCACGTCTTCGTGTACGCTATCAAGAAAGTGACCAGATGGGCGTGGTTTACCACGCGAACTATTTGAATTGGTTTGAAATCGGTCGAACTGAGATGATTCGCCAAATGGGGTATACATATCGTAAAATAGAGGAACAGGGGTTACTGCTTCCCGTAACCGGACTGGATGTGAAGTATCACAAGCCTGCCCGATATGATGATGAGATTATCATTTTCACCCGTATTGCTGCATTTAGTGGTCTGCGACTGAATTATGAGTATGACGTAAGACGCATGTCTGAAGAACCTGATGAGCATATGGCGATTGGAGAACGGGTATGGTCAACTGATGAATCGCTCCCTGGAGAACGGCTAGTTACAGGTTCTACCCAGCATGTGTGGGTAAATGGAGACTGGAAGCCAGTTCGGCTGGATAAGGCAGCCTCTGAGCTATACAGCGCGCTTGAAAAGGTGTGGCTTTCGGGAAAGGGGTAATACGTCAATGCGAAAATGGATGTGGGCTTTACTCTTAATCATTCCGGTGATTGAATTATTTGGTTTTATTCTGATGAGTGACTGGTTCGGAGCCGGAAAGACATTGCTTCTCATGATTCTCACGTCCTTGATTGGTATAGCAATGTTGCAGTTTGAAGGGCGAAAAGTACTTGTGGACGCCAAATCCGAGATGGAGCGTGGCAAGGTACCTGGCAGAAAAATGGTCGATGGTCTTTTTATTTTTGTCGGTGGTTTCTTGCTCTTGATTCCAGGTTTTGTAACGGATCTGATCGGGTTTACACTGATATTTCCATTAACACGTCCGGTTTACCGTCTGTTCTTCCTGGGATGGCTGGAGAAAAAAATGAAAAGTGGAAAAATTACGTTTTATCGTCGTCCGAAATGAAACACCAGTTGTTATGCATAATGGAAAAAGGCTCCGCTCACCAGATGATTTCTGTTGAACGAAGCCTTTTCTATTTTCCTGGGTGCTCATAAGATGATGCCTCATCGGACACGTCCGTTGATGATATACGTTCTGAGGTCGCGTAATACGTTAGCCCGATTGAACGCATCAAGAATCACGAGACTGACAGGGCCAATGATCAAGCCCAGAACACCAAACAACTTCAAACCTACAAACATGCCAACCAGCGTGGCAAGTGGGTCGAGCCCTACACTGCTTGCAAGTACCTTCGGTTCAATAATCTGACGGGCGATCAGTAAGATCAGATAGATAATACTAATGCCAATACCCAGATACAGATCCCCATTCATAAAGAGGTACGCTGCCCAAGGCACCATGATAAGGCCAACACCCAGATAAGGAAGCAAGTCGACCAAACCAATCATCAGAGCGATGGTGAAGGCTGAATTAACTTGCAATATTAGCAGTCCAATCATGACGAATAGTGCTGTAATCGAGATCATGATCAATTGTGCTCTTGCGTATCCAAACAATGCCTTCTTAAGGTCGGTCCATATGTCGGATATTGGCTTTCGAATGGAAGAGGGTACCCATCCCGATACGGTGATGTTGTGCCTGGTCCAGCTTTTGCTAATGAAGAATGTAGACAACAGAACAACGATTAATACCGCGCCCATGTTAGGCAGGGAAGTCAGCAGACTCAGAACCATGTTGAAAAATCCGGTGACCAGATCTGTGACGGCTGTACCCACCGTTTCAGTTGTTTTACTAATATTGCTGTTGATGGTTTCCTGGTAGTTGGGATTTTCCTTGTAAAATTCATTGATCTGCGCAGTCAAACTTTGAATGGTGTCATTCTGGGTCCAGCGCACAAACGTGTCCTTGATCTCATCAACATGAAGATCAAAGCTTGTCGTAAGTGAAATGACTTCTTTTACCATGCGGGTAATCGCCGCAGACAGCACCACCGCAATGGCTCCAAAATAAAGGATCAGTGAAAGAGTCACAGCCAGCCAGCGCGGGAATCGTGCTCGATGCTGAAGCAGTTTCACTAAAGGATTCATGGCATAGGCGATAATCCAGGCAATCGCAAAAGGGTACAAAAGCGGGAACAGCAAGTATATGGCAACGGCGATCAGAACGGCCGCAATGATAACCCATAAGCCCCGGAGCAGGCGTTTCATTATTATTCTATCCAAGCATCAACTCTCCTTAGTTCAATTAAGCCGACCTATGTATGATCCATGAAGCAGTATTAAAAATAGATGGCTATCTTAATTAATATAGAGCATTTACAAGGTTTTGAAACGCCGGGATGTTACCAGATCTTGTTCAAAAGCGGACTTTTGAACAAGATCTACGAGGATTCTTTCTTTTGCCTAGAGTATGCCTTAGTATTACAGAATATAGCAATAGAAAGTTCTTCATACGACAGGATTGGTTAAAAAACATTAAATGTCAACCTTGTTTTTGTAAAGGCTTTCAAAAATGCTTTATCAGTCCGATAAAGAAGTTTGATGTGCGAATGAACTCTCATCATGTTCACATAAACGACAAAATCCAGTATGATGTTATAAGTAAATACCGATTGACAGATAGGAAAACCGTAGTTTGAAATATTTGTTAATTTTAAAATGAAAATGTTTACAAAAAGAGAATAGGTGCATTTTGGCACTTATATGACACTCTGGAATGGTTCCTGATTTCGCTTATTAAAGGAGAGATGTATATGACAGCTACCAAAGGTCTGGAAGGCATCGTTGCAACAACCTCTTCGATCAGTTCTATTGTAGACGGTGTGCTTACATACCGTGGTTACGATATCGACGATTTGGCTGAACATGCCAGCTTTGAAGAAGTTGCCTATTTGTTGTGGTTTGGTAAATTGCCAACAACAGATGAACTGAAATCCCTTCGTAAAAGCCTGAGCGATTACGCGCCGATTCCGAGCGAGTTGATTGCACAAATCCAATTGTATCCGAAAAACGTCAGTACCATGGCAGCACTTCGTTCCGCTGTCTCTGCACTTGCACTGTACGATGAGCAAGCGGATGAGATGACAACGGAAGCGAATGAGAACAAAGCGGTTAAGTTGCAAGCACAGTTGCCAACGATTGTGGCAGCCATCGCCCGTATCCGTCAGGGCAAAGAACCTGTGGCTCCAAAAGAAGGCGCTTCCATCGCAGAGAACTTTTTATATATGATGACTGGTGAAGAACCATCCGAGACCGCAGTGAAAGCATTGGATCAAGCCCTTGTCCTGCATGCGGATCACGAGTTAAACGCTTCGACATTTGCAGCCCGTGTAACGGTTGCTACGCTGTCAGATATCTATTCCGGTGTGACTTCCGCCATTGGCGCACTGAAGGGACCACTGCATGGTGGTGCTAATGAAGCCGTTATGAAAATGTTGAATGAGATCGGTACGCCTGATCGTCTTGAAGCGGCAATTCAGGAAAAACTGAATAATCGTGAAAAAATCATGGGCTTTGGACATCGGGTGTACAAAAACGGTGATCCACGCGCCAAACATCTACAGAAGATGTCCAAGGAACTTGGCGAGATGAACAATGATACGCGTTTGTATGATATGTCTGTGAAGATCGAGGAACTGGTAACAGGACAAAAAGGACTGAAGCCTAACGTAGACTTCTATTCTGCTTCTGTATATACCCAACTGGAGATCGAACAGGAATTGTTCACTCCGATCTTTGCGATCAGCCGGGTTTCTGGATGGACTGCTCATATTTTGGAACAGCTTGCGGACAATCGCATTATTCGTCCACGTGCGGAGTACACTGGCCCTACAGAACAGAAATACGTTTCTATTGAACTTCGCTAATAGCCGCAAAAACAGTATAATAATATAGACGAGGTGAAGGGTTGGAAAGCAGAGGCGTTATTGGCTTGAGCTCTCAGGACCCTTCTCTCAACAAGACTAGTGGTATGATGAATACTGCATATACGAAACCTAGGAGGAATTTTAACTATGAAATTAGAAAAATTTGCTCACCCAACTGAAGGCGAAAAAATCCAAATTGATAACGGTACACTTCAAGTACCTAGTAATCCAATCATTCCATTTATCGAAGGTGACGGTACAGGCCGTGATATCTGGAAAGCTTCCAAACGTGTATTGGATGCAGCTGTTGAAAAAGCTTATGATGGCAACAAAAAAATCGCATGGTATGAAGTGTTTGCTGGACAAAAAGCATTCGATACATACGGTGAGTGGTTGCCGAATGATACACTGGAAGCCATTCGTGAGTATATCGTAGCGATCAAAGGACCATTGACTACGCCAATCGGTGGAGGTATTCGTTCCCTGAACGTAGCCCTGCGTCAAGAGCTTGACCTGTACACATGCTTGCGTCCTGTTCGTTATTTCGACGGTGTACCTTCTCCGGTTAAACGTCCTGAGTTGGTAGATATGGTCATTTTCCGTGAGAATACGGAAGATATCTATGCAGGAATCGAGTATGCTGAAGGTTCTGAAGAAGTGAAAAAAGTGATCCAGTTCCTGCAACAGGAGATGGGTGCTAACAAAATCCGTTTCCCTGAGACTTCCGGTATTGGTATCAAACCAGTTTCTTCCGAAGGTTCGAAACGTCTGGTACGTGCAGCAGTGCAGTACGCAATTGACCATAACCGTAAGACAGTTACATTGGTACACAAAGGTAATATCATGAAATTCACAGAAGGTGCCTTCAAAAACTGGGGATATGAAGTGGCTGAAGAAGAGTTCGCTGACAAAGTATTCACATGGGCACAATACGACATCATCAAAGAAAACGAAGGTACAGATGCAGCGAATGCAGCACAAAAAGCTGCTGAAGATGCTGGTAAAATCATCGTAAAAGATGCGATTGCCGATATCGCTCTGCAACAAGTATTGACTCGTCCAGGCGAATTTGATGTTATCGCAACATTGAACCTGAACGGTGACTATCTGTCCGATGCACTTGCAGCGCAAGTTGGCGGAATTGGTATCGCTCCTGGAGCGAACATCAACTACGTAACAGGACATGCTATCTTCGAAGCAACTCACGGTACTGCACCTAAATACGCTGACAAAGATGTCGTGAACCCTGGTTCCGTTATTCTGTCCGGAGTAATGTTGCTTGAGCACTTGGGATGGCAAGAAGCAGCTAACCTGATCTACAAAGGTATGGAAACATCCATTAACAATAAAACAGTAACGTATGACTTTGCACGTCTGATGGACGGCGCTACTGAAGTGAAATGTTCTGAATTCGCGGATCAAATCATTAAAAACCTGTAAGGGGAGATGTGAATCTTGACTATTCAGCGCAAAAAAATCACAGTAGTCGGCGCCGGTTTTACCGGTGCTACGACCGCATTAATGCTTGCCCAAAAAGAACTCG
Source organism: Paenibacillus sp. FSL K6-4396 (assembly GCF_038002525.1). Taxonomy (NCBI): domain Bacteria; kingdom Bacillati; phylum Bacillota; class Bacilli; order Caryophanales; family Paenibacillaceae; genus Paenibacillus; species Paenibacillus sp. FSL K6-4396. Next base: position 2,113,858 of record NZ_JBBOCR010000001.1, read on the forward strand.
GGGATGTTGTGCTGGTTGATATTCCTCAACTGGAAAACCCGACGAAGGGGAAAGCACTCGATATGATGGAAGCAAGTCCTGTTCAAGGATTTGACAGTCATATCGTCGGTACTTCCAACTACGAAGATACTGCAGGTTCTGAGATTGTAATCATTACCGCTGGTATCGCCCGTAAACCGGGTATGAGCCGCGACGATCTGGTCAATACGAATGCGGGTATCGTGAAGTCCGTTTGTGAAAATGTGAAAAAATATTGCCCTGATTCCATCGTCATTATTCTAAGCAACCCGGTGGATGCGATGACTTATGCAGCTTATCAGACCCTTGGTTTTCCTAAAAACCGTGTTATCGGTCAGTCAGGTGTTCTGGATACAGCACGTTATTGTACCTTCATTGCGCAAGAGTTGAACGTATCTGTTGAAGATGTTCGTGGATTCGTTCTTGGTGGTCACGGAGACGACATGGTGCCACTCGTTCGTTATTCGAGCGTAGGTGGTATTCCGATTGACACACTGATTCCTGCAGACCGCATTGAGTCCATTGTTCAACGCACACGTGTAGGCGGTGGTGAGATTGTGAATCTGCTTGGTAACGGCAGTGCATATTACGCACCGGCGGCTTCACTTGTTCAGATGACGGAAGCGATTTTGAAGGACAAGAAACGTATCATTCCAGTGATCGCTTATCTTGAAGGTGAATATGGCTACAATGATCTGTTCCTCGGTGTACCAACCATTCTGGGTGGTAACGGCATTGAGAAAATATTCGAACTTGACCTGACTGCGGAAGAAAAAGCAGGATTGGACAAATCAGCTGATTCGGTTCGCAACGTCATTTCGGTAGTAAACCTGTAAGTTTGAAAACTTTTTGAACAGAAGCCAAAAGAAAACCTCCGGTAAACCCGGAGGTTTTCTTTTCTTTGGATAAGATCCCCAGTATAATGGGATGTGATGTATAGCACACCGAAAATGTTGAGGAGGATGAAAATTTTGACAATGATTATGTATTTGCTCCATATTGTTGGAGCACTGGCGATGGGATTCTATTTGATTCTGCCATTTGTGGTCGGTAAAATCCGTACCTTGAATGCTGCAGCACAAGAGGGAGCCTTTGCATCGCTTCGTTCTTTGAACAAAGTCGCGCAGTATGGACTTGTAATCCAACTTTTAACGGGTGGTTACCTGATGACAAAAGGTGAGTATTCTCATGTCTGGATGGCTGTCGTTGTTGTTCTGCTCTTGGCTATTGCGGCTATTGGAGGAATTATGGGTAAACCGCTGCGACTCGCTGCAGAAGGTGTGAAAAACAAGCGCGATGTCGGTCCTGAGCAAAGCAAGATCCGTATGTTCAGTACACTTCTGGCTGTATTCTTGCTAATCATGGTGTACCTGATGGTGAATAATCAGGTGATCTAAGTGCGTTGTGGACGGTTAATCCACCCTACTAAGATGTATTGTTAGTTGTTGGTTAAGCGTTTGCAGACGTAATTAGGACAAGCCGGATGATATGTAAGATGGTGTTTCATTGAAACAAATGAAAAATAGACAGCCTCATTGGCTGTCTATTTTTTTGTTATTACCAGGGTGATGAGATTAGCAGTTCTCGGTTTATTTGAACTGGAACTATAGGAATCACTACCATACATAACAGCATGCATATTCCATCAGACACGGTCTACATTGGTTAGGTTGAACTCACAGTATACGCACGCACTGCATTTCGACCATTGCGCTTGGATTCGTACAAGGCAGTATCAGCGTCGCGTAATAAGGACTCCAGCGAATCTGACCCTCCATTGTACTGGGCAATACCAAAGCTTGAGGTCAGTGTAATAGGCACTCCCTTAACATCTAGAGGGTCATTCAATAAGGCAACTCTCAGTTGCTCGGCAAGCTTCTCGGCTTCTTGAAGCGAGGTATTCGGAAGAGCGATGACAAACTCTTCTCCTCCATAACGAGCGAACAACATCTCAGGTCGCAAAAAACGATTACATACGGAGACTACATGAATGAGGGCCTGATCGCCAACATCATGACCGTACGTATCGTTGATGCGTTTAAAGTAATCAATATCAAATAAAATAAATGAAACAGGTTGCAGATTAAGTTGAGCTTCCCTCAACATTTTCCGCCCCTTATGCAAAAATTGAGTGCGATTATAGATTTTGGTCAGACCATCAAAATAAGCCAGTTGTTTGAGTTGTTCTTGCAAGAAGCGTTGTTCCGTGATATCAATGAGCATAATCAGACTACCTACAATCTGTGCATCCTTGTTATACACGTAAGATGTCCTGACCTGATAACAGACGGTCTCTCCATTTAACTGCCAGTACAGATCGGTTTGCAATCCTTCTTTGTGATAATCAACTGGGAACGTCTCTCCAGCAAGATTAAGCCATATATCATCCAAGAGTTGGCCAACCATGGTTGTATTAAGCTCTGGCAACATGTCACGCAGAGATCTATTGTAATCAACGAGTCGATTGGAACTATCCAGTACAATAACCCCTTCACGCATGCTCTCGAAAATACTGTCTTTGGCGATGGGTACGATGGTCAGGAGACGAGAGGATAGAATGGCCCAAATATACATGGCAGAGGTAATACACATGAGTACGGGTACGGGGTCCATCCCGCCAGGAGTCAAACCAAGCAAATACAGAAAAGCTGCGACCATAGGAATAATCTGTGAAGTAATCAGAGTCAGCAATTGACGACGGTACATTTTCTTGGTGTGTTTCCATTGTGCAATCAGAATGAGGCAGGCACATAACAGACAGGAGAACGTGAATGCACCGTGTACAACATACCATTGACCTACTGCAATATCCATCAGAGGAACTGGACTATCTACTCTCAGCCATACTTTTTTATAAAAAAGATGATGATAGTCATTGGTTGCAACCATAACTAAAGTAATGGAAGGGATTACAAACAATGCGGCAGTTACCTTTTGGGATAACGTTTTTCCTGTGTACTTTATCATCAACATGAGACCAAGGGATGCGGAGAAAGGCATGCCTATATACTCCACGGTAGTCCAGAACTTCATTTGCTCCAGTGTGTTACTGGCCAGCTCAATCGCATAACCAAAAGTGTATATGGAGAGTGCTGCTGTGTAGAGAATGAATATTTTGGAGCTGGGGATTTCGGATCTTCTGAAATAGGTATATAAACACAAAAAGACATTCAGCACGGCTGAAGTGGCTACGAGTGTTATATATGAATTAATATGCGATTCCATTGTCAGGTCTCCATGTTAGGTAGAATGATCAAACCAATAAAAATGAGAGTTAAAACACATCAGTATACTGTACATTGTACATCAGCCCAAGCAGCTTAGGAATACACTTTGTATCATGAAACAGTCTAATTTCGAATAAATTTCGAATTTTGGCAAAACAGGCATTGAAGAAAATCGGTTGTTTGATATCCAAAGAGAGTGGTAAATAACGAATAGAAGGTAGGACGCTGATAGAGACAGCACACTGAGGCTTAAGTTGCTGTTCATCGCAGAAGAATAATCTGAACTGTTCATGCCATCCTACAGAATGAGACTTTTTCAGAGAACGAAAGACAAGGAAGGACACAGTTGAAGTCCATGTCTTCTGTAATCCAAATATGTTCACATTTTGAGAGGAGAATGTTAGATGTCAACCAATACACAACAAAATCAAAAAACAATGCCAGCACAGCACCAGGATCAACGCCCCGGAATTGAATCGGAGATGCATCCCAGACCGGAGTTTGAAAAGCCTGAATACAAGGCAGCAGGTAAACTGACGGGTAAGGTAGCGCTCATTACAGGGGGGGACAGTGGGATCGGACGTGCTGTTGCTGTTACGTATGCCAAGGAAGGCGCGGATGTCGCCATTGTATATCTGAACGAGCACGAAGATGCCAAGGAAACGAAGCGTCAGGTCGAACAGGAAGGACGCAAGTGCATCATGATAGCCGGAGATATTGGTGATGATGCCTTTGCGAAGAAGACGGTTCAGCAGACAGTGGATGAACTGGGCAAACTGGACATTGTCGTGAATAACGCTGCAGAACAGCACCCACAACAGAATCTGGAGGATATTACGCCAGAACAACTGGAGCGAACATTCCGTACCAATATCTTCGGTATGTTCTATGTGACGCAGGCAGCCCTGCCACATCTGAAGAAGGGCAGTACGATTATTAACACGACATCCATCACAGCCTATCGCGGGAGCCCGACCCTGCTTGATTATTCCTCTACCAAAGGAGCTATCACTTCGTTCACACGTTCTCTGTCGATGAATGTGATTGAGAAGGGGATCCGTGTGAATGCCGTTGCACCAGGTCCGATCTGGACACCGCTCATTCCATCCACCTTTGATGAGAAAAAGGTAAGCGAGTTCGGTGCAACGCAACCGATGAAGCGACCGGGACAACCGGATGAACTGGCTCCAGCCTATGTATATCTTGCTTCAGATGATTCCTCGTATGTGAGCGGACAGGTAATGCATGTGAACGGCGGTGAAGTGGTAAACGGGTAATTCTTTAAGATGCTTTCGGAATTCGTATAGGATTGAATATATAGAGAGACGTATCGCATTCAGCAAGGCTGAGCGGTGCGTCTTTTTTATATCAGGGGAATGTGCAAGTTTAAGATGCGGTTAGCAGCTGTTTACAAAAGTCTGTATCTGCGTTGATACAACTATGATATTGTACGAATAGCCTTGCTGACTGGAATCTCCCTAATCTGTGATATGATAGATCGAGCAATTATACTCGGAGGGATAAGTCATATGAAAATGAGCAAACAGAATGCAGCGCATTATATATGGGGTGCACAGTGCGATGGCTGGCACCTTGTTCAAAACGATAAATTGAGCATCATTCATGAGCGAATGCCTGCAGGAACGGCTGAAACACGACATTACCATTCGGTAAGCCGTCAGTTTTTTTTCATCCTCAGCGGTGAAGCATGTATGGAACTTAATGGTGAAATGTTCGTGCTGAAAACCCATGAAGGAATAGAGATTGCCCCCGGAATGCCGCATCAAATGATGAATCGCAGCAACGAAGAAGTGGAGTTTCTTGTTATTTCCAATCCAGGCACCCGTGGGGACCGAATTGAACTGGATTCAAGGTAGAGCAAGACATAAGATGTTAATCTGATTATAAAGGAAGAGATAGATGAGACCGTTTCGAATTCGCCTTGCCATCATTATGATGGTGCTGATCGGTGTATCCGTCATTGTAGCTGGATATACGATGGGCAGAGTGTTTAAAACTACGCATATAACCGCATTGGAGCAAACCATGGTACGCGAGATTAATTTGCTCAAAGCCACTTTTCCATTTCATGATGCAAGTGATCCAACCTCGGAAGCCACGCGAAAGTATTATTCAGATCGAGCGCTGGAACTGGATCGACTGACGGATTCCCGTGTAACCTTCATCAATAAAGACGGCATGGTCATTGGAGATTCCGAGAGTGATCCGGCATCGATGGATAATCACTTGAACCGTGAGGAGATTAAGGGTGCCGTCGGAGATGGATACGGGCAATCCATACGTTACAGTGAGACATTGGGACAAGACATGCTGTATGTAGCGCTACCTGTGAATTCGGATCAAAGTGACATGATTGAAATGCCCAGCGGCAAATTTGATGGCTACATCCGCCTTTCAATGAGTCTGCATGCGGTTGATCAGGGCCTCCAGCGTGGTTGGATGATTATGTTTGCTGCACTTGGACTACTGTTCTTAATTGTCGCGTTTGTCAGTTATCGGGTTGCACGCGGACTAACCTCCCCGATTGAGCATATTACAAAAGTGGCTCATCGGATCACCAAGCTGGAATACGATGCGAGAGTTGATGTAACGCGTAGAGATGAGATCGGACAGTTGGGGCTTGCGATCAACGGAATGGCAGACAGCTTGCAGTCCCAGCTGAAGACGATTCGTGACAATGAAGCGTTGCTACAGAGTGTCCTTGCTAACATGACTGGAGGCATTGTCATGATCGATGCAGGGCAGTCCATTGCATTGGTTAATCGGGAAGCGGAGCGTATGCTTGGTATTCAGGCAGGAAAGGTTACGAGTAAGCCTTATACTGAATTGAAGAGACACTACGAATTAACACGTACCATTGAAGAGAGTGTTGCATTGAAAGAACGGATGCATGAAGAAGTGAGTGTGTTCAACCCGGAGGAAAAACTGATCCGTATTGATGGCGTACCGATGTCCGAAGATGATGGTAGTTATCGAGGCATGTTGTTCCTGTTGCAGGACGTGACGGCGATTCGCCGATTGGAGTCGATGCGCAGTGAGTTTGTCGCGAATGTCTCACATGAGCTCAAGACACCTGTTGCTGCGGTCAAGGGCTTTGCCGAAACGTTGCTCAGTGGCGGGGTACAGGATAAGGAAACGGAGCGTTCATTCCTGAAAATCATCTATGATGAAGGAGATCGACTTAACCGATTAATTGGGGATATTCTGGAGTTATCCAAAATTGAATCGAAACGCGCACCGCTGCAATGTTCACCTGTTCATGTACACTCTTTCTTCGAAATGGTGCTGGGCACCTTGTCCAAGGTGGCGGAGAAAAAGCAGATTCGTCTGGAAATGCATGTTCCGGAGGAACTGTACATTGAAGCGGATGAGGACAAGATGAAGCAGATTTTCATCAATCTGTTATCCAACGGAATCAATTATACCCCCGATGGTGGACGAGTGAAGTTACAGGTGACGATGGATAACGATGATGAAGTTGTCTTTGCGGTGTCGGATACCGGAATTGGCATACCGAAAAAAGATTTGCCGCGGATCTTCGAACGGTTCTATCGAGTTGACAAAGGCAGATCCCGTAATTCAGGGGGCACAGGTCTTGGGCTTTCCATCGTTAAACATCTGGTGGAACTGCATCATGGCAAATTGTCTGTAGAGAGTGAGCTGGGCATGGGGACAACGTTCCGTGTGATCCTTCCATTCATTCAGGAAGAAGAGATGTAGGCGTCTGGTATCAAAATGTAAAAAGGTTGTATTGTTTTACACCGCGTTAACAAATTAGTGCTATGATAGAAAAAGTGTTGTGGCAACAGACAACCTATGAAGAGAGAAGGGGTATCATGGCACAGCGTTTACTAGTTATTGAAGATGAACCTACATTATCAAGATTACTCACGTATAACCTGACACAGGAAGGTTATGACGTTACGGCAGAGGATCACGGATCTGCAGGATATGATCGGGCCTTGTCCCAGGAATTTGATCTCATTTTGCTGGATCTGATGCTTCCGGGCATGAATGGTCTGGACATTCTGAACAAGTTAAGAATACAAGGTGTAAGTACACCGGTTATCATTCTGACGGCCAAGAACGGTGAAGCCGAGGTTGTACAGGGACTGAAATCGGGTGCCGATGATTATATTACCAAACCATTTGGTGTATCTGAGTTATTAGCCCGAGTAGATGCGGTATTAAGACGTTATTCCAATGGCGAAGATTTACCACAGCTTGAGGACAAAGATGGCTCACGAATTATTCTGGGAGAGCTGGAGATCTATCCTTTGAAATATGAAGTGACACTGGGTGGACAATCCATCAGTCTGCGTCCGAAAGAGTTTGAAGTACTTCTATATTTGGCCAAAAAGCCAGGTGTGGTGCTGACACGGGATGATCTGATGAACGCAGTGTGGGGCTTCGATTATATCGGAGGTCAACGAACCGTGGATGTTCACGTCAGTTCATTACGTAAAAAGCTGGAGCTGGACCCGGAATCGGTTCATATTGATTCCATTCGTGGTGTAGGTTATAAATTGGTTGTCAAAAGAAAAACTCCCCATCATTCAAGTTAGCAATGATCGGGGAGTTTTATTTTACGTTCATTTAACATAAAGGAAGATTTTTCTTTACGTAGAGGGAGTAGCATGGACTTATCTGAGTGATACTTTATACCTACATAATCCACCTCAAGACGGAGGTATTACGTAAAGGAGATTGCGCATTTATGCCCATGTTGCTCGAAGTGAAACCTGACCACCCTCATGTTGTTTTACATAATGAAGATATAGCGACACCCGAACAGCAGCCTCATGAAGTAAAGGTGGTTGCTGAAGAACCTGTAATCCATTTGCATGACTATTATCGTCAGGTACCTGTCGCCGGAGTCCATACCACCTGTGGAGAAGCTGCCGCGATGATGAATCAGGATCAGGAACACCCATGTATTGTACTGTGTGATGAGCAGATGAAACCTACTGGATTGTTAATGCGAGAGACGTTATATCGGATGTTAAATGGCCGTTTTGCCGCAGATCTATTCTACCGTAAGCCGGTCAAACAAGTAGTGAATACATCTCCCGTTATTGCAGATATTCAAATGGAAGCCTCAACGATTATTGATATTGCACTTGGACGGGATGAACAGCATTTCTACGATTGTCTGCTGGTTACGGACCAAGGCAGACTGCTTGGTGTGCTGACGATGCGTGACGTAATGTCGCTATCTCGCAGATTGCAACAGGCTGTTACGGAAGAGCGCATACGTACAGTAACCGAGAGTAGACAGGAGATATCCAGAATCAACGATGCGGTCACCAAGCTGGTGAATGCAGCGAATCAGACCGTTCATGAGGCCCGTGAGATCATGGCATTGTCCAAGCAGGGCGAAGAGAGTTTGAAGCACGTTGATGCTTCCTATAACCGGGTACATCAGCATATGGAGAGTCAAGGTCAACATGCGGATCACATGCTGAATTCGATCAAAACAGGCTCAGGCATGGCACAATCCATTCGCTCCCTGGCAGATCAAAGTGGTCTCCTCGCCCTGAATGCTTCCATCGAAGCAGCTCATGCTGGTGAATATGGACGAGGTTTTCAGATTGTTGCAGGTGAGATTCGAGCGCTCGCAAAACAGACCCGTGAGGTTGCGGGGAACATGTCTTCATTGTTAGAGAATATTGGTGGATTGACCCTTCAGACTGTTGAACTGGTTAAGGCAAGCGGAGCGGAGATTGACGACAGTTCGGTGCATGTCACCGCAGGGGGAGCAACGTTCCGACAACTGAACAGTGCGGTGAGAGATTTGTCTCGTATAGCAGAGGAGATCGCCATGGAAGGCGGGAAAGCTGGAGAAGTTGCAGAGCACATTCGTACGAAGCTGGATGAGATGGTTTCAAATAGTGAGTAATATAAAGTAGTCAATAAGGCAGACATCAGGAATCAGATTGATCCATCAAGCAGATCATGAAGGTTAAGGATGTCTTTTTTACATTCCGTTAACATGAAAGTGATACTGTTTTTACAATGAAAGGGTAGGATATTATAGATGGCCGAGCAGCGATGAATGATTATCAGTATCGGTCTCAACGTAAAGGGAGTTTCCGTGTCCCTGCAGCGAAGGAGAAGTGAACATCCATGAAGGACCTCATTCACATTGAAAATCTTAATTTATATTATGATACGCATCACGCGCTTAAAAATATATCGATGGATCTGCCGGAAAAAACCGTTACTGCGTTCATCGGGCCGTCAGGTTGTGGTAAATCGACATTGCTTCGCACGTTAAACCGGATGAATGACATGATTCCGGGTGTTCGTGTGGAAGGACAGGTTATGCTGAGTGGCTCCGATATCTACAGTAACGAGATTGAAGTGGAGACACTGCGCAAACGAGTTGGCATGGTGTTCCAACAACCGAACCCTTTTCCAAAATCCATATACGATAACGTCGCTTATGGACCGCGCTTGCACGGGGTAACCCAAAAGGCTGAACTGGATCAGTTGGTGGAACAAAGTCTTGTCCATGCTGCCCTATGGGATGAAGTGAAGGATGTTTTGAAAAAGTCGGCACTTAGTTTGTCTGGCGGACAACAACAGCGTCTCTGTATTGCGCGGGCGCTGGCTGTACAGCCTGACGTTCTGCTGATGGATGAAGCAACGTCTGCACTCGACCCGATCTCCACATTGAAGATTGAGGAGCTGGTGAAGGAATTGCATCACAAGTACACGATCGTTATGGTTACCCACAATATGCACCAGGCGGCACGGGTATCTGGACGCACGGTATTTTTCCTGAATGGTGAAGTGGTGGAGGCAGCTGATACGGAGACGTTATTCTCCACACCGCAAGATTCCCGGACCGAGGATTATATATCTGGAAGGTTCGGTTAAGCGAGCTGAATTGGAATGATCCCGGCATACCCGGAGATGATGGATAAGGAGGACATGAAATCTATGATTCGCAGAAAAGAATTTGATCAGGAGCTTGAAGAGCTGCGTACCTTGCTCAAACAAATGGGTGAACATGTAGGAGCAGCATTGGATGGTGCTATTGAGAGTTTACAAACGATGAACGCGGAGAAAGCTCAGGTCATCATCAAGAATGATGCGAATCTGAATGCCCTTGAAGACAAAATTATGGAACTTGGCTCCAAACTGATCATCACACAACAGCCGGTGGCGAAGGATCTCAGACGTATTATCGTGGCATTCAAAATTTCCAGTGATCTGGAGCGTATGGGAGATCTTGCGCTCGATGTGGCAAAGGTGACACTTCGGATGGATGGACAGAAGCTGATTAAACCTCTGGTGGATATCCCGCAAATGGCAGAAATCGTGAAATCCATGATTGATGAATCCATTGAATCTTTCCTGAAAGAAAACACAGATCTGGCCTATAAAATGGCTCAAACGGACGATCAGGTCGATCAACTGTACAGCCACATGATCAGTGATCTCTACACGTTAATGACAGAGCATCCTAATCAGGCTTCACAGGCTATGCTGCTGATGATGGTTGGACGTTACATTGAACGTATTGGCGATCATGCAACCAATATTGGTGAGAGCACGGTGTACCTGGTGACAGGTAAACGTCCGGATCTGAATCAATAGGAAGAGCATTACTTTGGAATTGGGGAATCAGTGCTGATTAAGTAATGCAATCATATGAATGGAAAAGGACTTTCTCTCAGGTAGACTGTGTACAGCTGTCTGCGGAGAAGGTTCTTTTTTGCAATTAAAAATGATGTGAAAGAGGCTATTCTTTTTGATGTGACAGGTGGGTATGGTATCATGAGAGTAGATGTAAATTGAAGAGGTTGACCATATAATACGCGAGGTGCTGGAATGGACAAGTTTATTCTCATAGATGGAAATAGCATTATTTACAGGGCGTTTTTTGCAATGCCGCCTCTGACCAACTCGAAAGGTCTGCATACCAATGCGGTATATGGCTTCACCACGATGCTGCTGAGATTGCTTGAAGAGCATAAGCCTACACATGTTATGGTTGCATTTGATGCAGGCAAAATCACGTTCCGTCACGAAGGGTATCAGGAATACAAGGGTGGACGGGAGAAAACACCACCCGAGTTGTCAGAGCAATTCCCTTTGCTTAAAGAACTGCTGAAAGGACTTGGCATCGCTCAGTTTGAGCTGGCTGGATTCGAAGCGGATGACATCATCGGAACGTTAACCAAACGCGCAGATGAAGCGGGCAGACAGGTGCTCGTTGTATCGGGTGACAAAGATATGTTGCAGCTCGCCTCCGAACATGTACATATCGGGCTGACGCGCAAAGGGGTAACCGATATTGAGCTGTATGATCCTGCTCAGATTAAGGAGCGTTATGGTCTGACGCCGCTGCAAATCATTGATCTCAAGGGCCTGATGGGCGATGCGTCCGATAATATTCCGGGTATTCCCGGGGTCGGAGAGAAAACAGCGTTGAAGCTGCTGCACCAGTTCGGATCGGTAGAGGATGTGCTGAACGGTACAAGTGAGCTGAAAGGCAAGATGAAAGAAAAGATCGAGGCCCATGCCGAAGATGCTCGGATGAGCAAACAACTCGCGACGATTCACCGGGAAGTTCCGCTGGAGCAGACGTGGGAGGATATGCAATTTGCTGGTTTAAAAGAAGAACATGCTGGCCCTGCATTGGCGAAGCTGGAATTCAAATCCTTGCTCGAACGCCTGTCGTTCAGTGGCAGCATTGGTTCTGAACAGGAAGCGGTCCCTGCTGCCGAGGTGGAGTCTTCCATAGCAACAGAGGACAACATAAGCGAGCTGTTCAGTTCCCTCGATTCCATTGATGTCCTCCATGTGGAGACACACGGTGATAACCCGCATCAGGCGAAACTGATTGGACTAGCTGTAGGTTCTGCTGGAACATATACGTTCATATCTCCCGAATTGCTTCATTCCGAGGCAGCGGCTCCGGTGCGGGCATGGCTTGGTAATTCAGACCAGCCAAAGCGCGGGTATGATCTTCATCGTGTTGACCTAGCCCTGCATGCGCATGGCATTGAATTCGCTGGTGCGTCATTTGATGTACAACTGGCTGCGTATTTGCTTGATCCAACGGAATCCAACCAGACGATTAGTGGACTCACGACCAAGTATGGTCTGCCGTCACTTGTGGAGGACGACACGGTTATGGGCAAAGGGGCCAAGTACAAAGTACCCGAAGCAACTGTGCTGGGCGATTTCCTCTGCCGGAAAGCTGCTGCCGTGGCAGCGATTATTCCGCTTCAGGAACAGGCGCTGGAGGGCGATGAGATGAACTCACTTTTCCACGAGCTGGAGATGCCGTTGTCGCGAATTCTGGCAGATATGGAGAAGCAGGGGATTAAGGCTAACACAGCCGATCTGCAGGCGCTGGGAAGTGAATTTGAAGAGCATATCAGCAGACTCATGGCTGAAATCTACAAGTTGTCAGGGACAGAATTCAATCTGAATTCACCGAAGCAACTGGGTGAGATTTTATTTGATAGACTAGCCTTGCCAGTGGTGAAAAAAACAAAAACGGGCTATTCCACAGATGCTGAAGTATTGGAGAAATTGGCTCCTTATAATGATGTGGTTAAGCATATTCTGCAATATCGTCAGCTTGCCAAGTTGCAATCCACTTATGTGGAAGGATTACTCAAAGAGATATCCGATCGGGATGGCAAGGTGCATACGTATTATCGTCAGACCATTGCTGCAACAGGACGACTTAGCAGTCAATTCCCGAACTTGCAGAACATTCCGATTCGGATGGAAGAAGGTCGCAAAATCCGGAAGGTATTTGTCCCTTCCGAACCCGGATGGTCCATTTTGGCGGCAGACTATTCCCAGATTGAACTGCGTGTTCTGGCACATATTTCGGATGATGAGCGCTTGAAGGAAGCATTTGTCAACGATATGGATATTCATACAAAGACCGCTTCGGATGTATTCGGCGTGAAGCCTGAAGATGTGGATGGGGATATGCGTCGTTCCGCCAAGGCAGTTAACTTTGGTATCGTGTATGGAATAAGTGATTATGGCTTGTCACAGAACCTGCATATTACACGTAAAGAGGCTGCCCAGTTTATTGATCAGTATTTTGAAGTGTTCCAGGGTGTCCGCCGATATATGGATGACATTGTGAAGGAAGCTCGTCAGGATGGTTACGTCAAAACGCTGTTGGAACGACGTCGTTACCTGCCAGAGATTAATGCCAGTAACTTCAATCTGCGTTCCTTCGCAGAGCGTACGGCGATGAATACACCGATTCAGGGAACAGCGGCAGATATCATCAAGCTGGCCATGGTACAGATGGATGAAGCGCTGCGGGAACGCGAGTTGAAGAGTCGTATGTTGCTTCAGGTGCACGATGAACTTGTATTCGAAGTGCCTGCGGATGAATTGGAACTGATGAAAGAGTTAGTGCCTTCTGTTATGGAAAAAGCATTGGAACTGTCGGTTCCGCTGAAAGCAGAAGTCAGCTTCGGTGATAACTGGTACGAAGCGAAATAAATCAAGCGCCGCGCGGTTTTTCCGGTATTTTACAAAAGGCCTTTCCATGTATGCGATATAAGAAAAGGGTCCCGCTGAGCGTCATCTTCCGTTATAATATAGGGGAGGTGAGAACATCATGCCGGAATTACCGGAAGTCGAAACAGTCAGAAGAACATTGAATCAACTTATTGTGGGCAAAACGATTGATCATGTTACCGTTAGCTTGCCGCGGATTATTCAGCGGCCGGACGACATAGATGCATTTGCAATGGAACTCGCGGGACATACCGTCATTGGGGTGGAGCGCCGCGGCAAGTTTTTGCGTATTTTGCTGGACGGGCTGGTGCTTGTCTCCCATCTGCGGATGGAAGGAAGGTACGGTGTGTACGAGCAGCATGAAGATGTGGAGAAACATACACATGTGATCTTCCATTTTAATGATGGTACGGAATTGCGTTATAAGGACGTGCGTCAGTTCGGTACGATGCATCTGTTTAATGCACGTGAGGAACTGGTGTCCAAACCTTTGCTGAAGCTGGGACTGGAGCCGCTTGATCCAGCCTTTACGGTAACTGCATTCCGCGAGGCGGTTGGCAAGCGTACAACCAAAATCAAGGCTGTACTTTTAAATCAGGCATATGTGGTTGGTATCGGGAATATTTATGTGGACGAGGCTTTATTTCGCGCAGGTATCCATCCCGAGACCATCGCCAAGACACTGACTGAAGCTCAGTTAACGGTACTCCATGAAGCGATTGTGGCTACGTTGCAAGATGCAGTGAATGCAGGTGGATCTTCCATTAAGTCCTATGTGAATGGACAGGGTGAGATGGGGATGTTCCAGCATCAACTGAAAATCTATGGACGCAAATCAGAACCTTGTACAACTTGTGGTACGTTAATTGAAAAAACGGTGGTTGGTGGCCGTGGCACGCATTTTTGTCCGAACTGTCAGCTGCTGTAACATGAACTGAATGAACGAAATGATGAAATCATAGCACCCTTGGATTCCTCCCTCCATATACTGATATGGCAGAAATAAGCGGGCGTATACCCATACTGGCATCTTCAGTTGGCACGAGTACCGCACAGAGGAGGAGTCCGGGGTGCTGCATCATTTTATTTCATTGCTGGCGCTTGCTTTGGCGCTTAGTTTAGATGGTTTTGGAGTCGGGATTACATATGGGTTACGGAGGACTAAGATTCCCCTGTTATCTATCGCTGTTATTTCGATCTGTTCGGGATTGGTTATTGCCTTGTCGATGCAAGTTGGTGTGCTGTTGTCCCATGTCGTGTCACCGGATATCGCTTCCATTGTGGGCGCCGTTATATTAATAGGCATTGGTGCATGGTCACTGTTGCAACTTATTCGAAAGCAAGGAAAAGAACAGCTGGAAACAGGCATCGTAACGGTTGAGGGAGCAGGAGAAACAACGGTTAATGCGCTGGGGAAAAACGTACAAGGGACGCTGCCGGATTCCAAGGGCAGGAATCAGGTACTTGCACTGGATCTGGAGCAATCGGCTTCGGGTGATTCTCTCGAACGAATGGTATTTACACTGGAGCTGCGTAAGCTGGGGGTCGTCATTCAGATCCTTCGCAGCCCTTCCAAGGCGGATATGGATAACTCGGGAAGTATATCTGCTCAGGAAGCGATGTGGCTTGGTATTGCCCTGTCTCTGGATGCGTTTGGAGCAGGTTTGGGAGCGGCACTTCTGGGATTCCCTACACTATGGACAGCACTCATTATTGCACTGTTTAGTGGGGCGTTTCTGTCACTCGGCATGAAGGTTGGACTACGATTCTCAGCCCTGCGCTGGATGCGAAGACTATCTGTATTGCCAGCACTATTGTTAATGATTATGGGAATAATGAAGTTGTTATGAGGTGAAACGATGAATATAGGCTTAACCGGCGGGATCGCGACAGGCAAAAGTAGTGTTTCCGCCTATCTCGCCAGTAAGGGAGCGTTGCTCATCGATGCAGACGTTATTGCCCGGGAAGTTATGATGCCCGGGCATCCCGTGTTGGCCGCCGCTGTTAAGCGGTTTGGACAAGCCATACTGAACGAAGATGGAACACTGGATCGGAAAAAGCTTGGAAGTATTGTTTTTCAACAACCTGAGGAACGAAAGGCACTTGAGGCTATTACACATCCGGCGATCCGAAGAGAGATGCGCGAACGGGCTGCTGCATACGAATTGCAACATCCGGATAAACTTGTGGTGTCTGATATTCCTTTGCTGTACGAATCGGGTCTGGAGGATGGTTTCGAGGAAGTCATGGTTGTATATGTTCCAAGATTAGTGCAACGAGATCGATTGATGAGTCGGGATGGAATGACTGCAGCACAGGCTGAGACCCGGATGGATGTACAGATGGATATTGAGCGCAAAAAACAGCTGGCAGACATTGTCATCGATAACAGCGGTTTATGGACTGAGACGGAGCAGCAAATTGACTCATATCTACAGCGTAAGGGTTTGTTATGAAAATATTGCGTAAGAAACGTGTCCTGCTGTTGATGTTTGTGTCCTTTGTATTGGTGTTGTTTCTGAATACAAACTGGATGGCATGGTTCTATCCCATTCATTATAAGGAAGAGATCCGTGCCCAATCTCAGAGTTATGAGGTTGATCCGTTTCTGATTGCTTCCATTATCAAGGTGGAGACCAATTTTAAGACAAGCAAGGAATCCAAACGAGGTGCCATTGGGCTCATGCAACTGATGCCGGACACGGCTAACTGGATATTGGAACAAGCCAAAATTCCCGACACTTCGCTGGAGGAATTGAAGCACGAGCCTGAACGCAATATTCAATTAGGCACATGGTATCTGCGGAATCTGTCCGATCAATTCGATGGCAATGAAGCAGTGATGATCGCTGCCTATAATGCGGGACCAGGCAAAGTAAACAGTTGGCTTAGAGATGGTGTATGGGATGGCTCGTTCGATACAGTGAAAGATATTCCGTTTGGTGAGACGCGTCACTATGTACAAAGGGTCATTTACTATTATAATCAGTATGTAAAGATCTATAATACGTTCTAAGTATATAAGTAGAAGCACAGAGCAGGCCGGTTATTCACCGGCCGCTCCATGCTCCTCTGTGTAGCGTATTACGATGCAGATATTATTGGTATTGACCTGCCAATTGCTGTTCTGCAATTGTTACCAGACGCTTCGTGATGTATCCACCGATCGAACCGTTCTCGTAAGAAGTCATGTTACCTTGGTATCCGTCTTGTGGGATGCTGATTCCGAGTTCTTGAGCAACTTCATATTTCATTTGCTCGAGTGCTGCGGAAGCTTTAGTTACCACCAGGTTGTTGGAGTTACCGTTGCTTTGTGCCATTGCTGTTCACCTCCTCGTGAGTTGGTAAAAGTATTATGTCTCGGCAATGCATTTTTCATTACAAAATCAAGACAGGGAATATGTGGTAAAAGTAAAACGTGGGAAGTGATCTGATTTGAAGTGTCCTTATTGCGGTTATATGGGTACCAAAGTGCTTGATTCGCGTCCGGCCAACGAAGCAAAGTCCATTCGTCGTCGCCGTGAGTGTGAGCAGTGTGCCCGAAGATTCACAACGTTTGAGATGATTGAGGAGACTCCACTTATCGTCATTAAGAAAGATGGCAGTCGTGAAGAGTTCAGCCGGGACAAAATTCTCCGCGGGCTTATTCGTGCCTGTGAGAAACGTCCAGTCTCCGTTGAGACGCTGGAGATGATGGTATCTGAAGTGGAGAAATCTCTGCGTAATACAGCTGATGCTGAAGTGGAGAGTCGCCAGATTGGTGAACTATTGATGGAACAGTTGTTTCCAGTCGATGAAGTGGCATATGTTCGTTTCGCGTCGGTATATCGCCAGTTCAAAGATATCAATATGTTCATGAAAGAACTGAAATCCCTGTTGTCCAAAGACGTTCTGGAGGATTAGTGAAGTTGGTAATGGGAGAAGAGCAGTCTGGAGTTCCAGTCCGTGTGTGCCAGTGAAATCGGTTGTTCTTCTCCAATCACTTTGGATCTTGAAAAATTGATTGACAGCGAAAGCTGGATTTTATATGATATAGGAGTCGCCTGTGGAACGTAGCAGTGTTGGACAAGTTATCTATTTCATATCCTGGGGCCTTAGCTCAGCTGGGAGAGCGCATCGCTGGCAGCGATGAGGTCAGGGGTTCGATCCCCCTAGGCTCCATTATTAAGAACGCCATCACATTATTGTGATGGCGTTTTTTGTGGTGAAATAAATCAGACACATGCATTAATTAATTAATTAAGTAGAATTTTTGGACTTGGGGACGAGCTTGGGGACGAATCTTCTAGACGTCAAAAAAAGAATAGTTTGAAAACAAGGAGACCCTTCCGGCTAGATATTGTCCAGCCGGGAGGGGTCACCTTAATTCTGTATACGCTTTCAATTAGCCAGATATTCAACGAAACGTTCAGCGATTGTGGCTACTTCGGCGCGGGTGGCGGTGGCTTTGGGAGCAAAAAAGTTGCCCGGTTTGCCTAATACAATGCCGTTGCCTTGCAGCGCCTGAACGGCCTCCAACGCCCAGGAGCTGATCTCACTCTGATCCGTGAAGGACATAGAGTTGCTTTCAGGTATCTCATAGCCCTTGTACTTCATGTAATTGTACAGTATCACCAGCATCTGCTCGCGCGTCATCGGTGAATTGGGGTCAAACAGGTCTGCGTTTGTACCGTTGACTATGCCTTTTTCGGCCGCCCACTCGGCTGCCGCCGTGTACCACTGTCCGTCCTTCACGTCGCTAAAGCGGGAACTCGTGTAGCTGGAAAGGTTTACATTCTCAAGATTGGCCAGTACCTGCACGAACATTGCACGCGTCATTGCGGTGCCCGGTGAGAACGTCGTGGACGTCGTGCCGTTGAAAAGATCGTAAGTGTAGACGAAATTTATATCGTTGTAGAACCATTCGTGCATGTTGGCATCCGTGAAAGGATTGCCTGATATCACGAGGAAACCCAGTGGGGTGGCGTCATCAAACGCCAGCTCCGTACCCTCACGGATGTTCAGCGATATGCCGTTGTCTAAGCCGACTCTTGCGCCGCTTGGTCCTACCACAACCGCTCCGCCGCTCCGTATCTTCGATCCGCCGTGGAAATACACCTGGTTGCCGTTTGATAGGTTCACATGCGCGTCTTTGCCGCCTATTGTGACCGTACCGTCGCTCGCGATCGTCGAGCCGCCCGAAATGGTCACTGTGCTGTTGCCGCCGGGTAGTGTCACTTCGGCGCTCTTGTCTGCTGGAATACTTACCTTCCCGTTTGAGTCTATCGTTGTGCCTTCGGGTACCTTGATCTTCGTCCCGCCTTTGGTCGTAATCTCGCCGCCGCCTGGCAGGGTGGTGTTGCCGTTTTTGTCTGTGACCGCGGGTTTATCCTTCGGTGTATTCACTGTGTAGGTCGACTTCGACGTTTCAGCGTCTGTCCCGGTGCCCGTATTGTTGGTGTTGTGTGTATTACCACTGTTGCTTGTATTACCGGTGTTGCCCGTATTGCCTGTAGTGCCACCAGAACCAGGCACGGTAGGAGTTTTTTGAGACGTCGGCATCGCCGTCAAGCTGATCTCCGCGCCGTCGCCCTTCGCGTTCACCGCGATGATGGTGAAGTTGTAGCCTTGGCCGTTTGTCAGATTGTTGAAGGTATATTTGGTCTCCGCCGCATCCAATGCAACCGGTGTTACATTGCCATACCATACCTTGTAGCCCAATATCGAGCTGCCACCATCGTCAGCAGGAGCATTCCAGCTCAATGTGACCTGTCCGTCACCCGCTGTCGC
This sequence comes from Paenibacillus sp. FSL K6-4396, assembly GCF_038002525.1. Lineage (NCBI taxonomy): Bacteria > Bacillati > Bacillota > Bacilli > Caryophanales > Paenibacillaceae > Paenibacillus > Paenibacillus sp. FSL K6-4396. The sequence continues at coordinate 2,133,405 of NZ_JBBOCR010000001.1, forward strand.
TTTGAAGCCACTCGGTGCACCAGGCACGGACGGTTTTCTCTGTGCGAACATCCAATCAAAGACATCTGTGTAGTTGTTGTTCCAAGCTGGCAAGTTAGAGGACTGCGCCGTAGGTGCCATACTCCAAGTTCCCATAGTGATCTGGTTATAAAGAACCGCCGCTTCAACTTCATGCGCTATATAATCAGCCAGAACAGGTGTGTTGGCAGGATTCGGCCTCAGATTCGGCTGATCAAACTGATTGTAGGGCCACGTAAGTGCCTCATTACTCTCAAAGCGCGAAGCCCTCGCGTTGATCATTTTCGGCATATTGTTATTGATAAAGTTATTGAGGTTAGTCTGGTAGCCTCCGACATTATGAGCATTTAAAAACATCCAATAGGCCAGGTTGTAGTGAGCGTCATTGTCCTTAGCGTTCGGTGAACCGCTTACCGGGGCCATAGGTGCGGCGGCAGCGAAGAAGCCAGGGTAGCTGTTAACTAAGTTGTTCGTATACTGGCCGCCCCAGGAGAAGCCTGCTGCGTAAACACGGTTAGGGTCTACTTCGCCGCTGGCAATCAGGGCGTCTATGACCTTCTTAACATTCTCTGTGGAGGGAACAGATACGCCATTATAGGAAATATTCAGAACATGGCTGGCGTACTTATCGGGATTTTGCTCCATCTTTTTCATTAAAGCGACGGAGCCGTTGGCGGATTTCATGGCAGCTTTTTGGTCTGTCGCAGCGTTTGTGCCGCCGCGTGACATGCCGTGGGTATATACATAGAGGGGCAATCCTTTCATCACGTTATCTCCGTCATCCTTGTGAAGGTAGAGTGAACGATTGACCGAATTGTCCGTGAATGTTGTAAATTTATCAAGGATCGGATTCACAACTTTTTCCTGTTCAAAAACTACGTTGTGAAGCGGATTCCCTTCTGTCAGTACGATCTCACCCTTTTGAGTAATGTTGTAAACCTGCTTTGTCGAGTTGCTACTACCATCCAGCGTTGTACTGCCGCCGCTCTCTGAATAAAACTCAGACTCAACAACGATGTAACGACCGCTCGCCAGTCCGTCCTGATAATCTGGTGAATGGCTAATCGGCCCCACATAGCCGCGTACCTTCGGTTCATCATTAGCATACACCCTTGTGATCTTGCGTGGTCCTTCAAAGGTCACTGCTTCGCCGTTCAGGGTCGTGTTCCTAGCCGATAAGGCAAACAAGTCTGGATTAAGCGCGGAGCCTAACGCCGCCTTCCCCTCGCCTAAATCAATGATAACAGCCGTTGTGTACTCGCCACTGGCAAAGTTGTCATTCCATACAATAAAGGGAAGTATCCCCGCGTCCGGATCGTTTTTGAATGTCACATGAATGGCATGATCAGCCTCAATATTCGTAAAGGTATAAGTGCCAGCAGATAGAGTCAAGGTCTCGCCGTCTACTGTTACGGTATCCACAATTTTGCCGTAATCGGGGGTAAACGTAATTTCTTTGTCAGAGCCCCGATCTACTCTCAGAACATCGCCGGGTGGGTTCGACATGATTGAGCCGCCCGGTCCCGCAGTGGCGGTGATTGAAAATCTGGTGTCCACTTCATTGGCTGAAGTGAGCTGCAGGCTGTCTGTAAATGAATCAGAGCTGGTATAAGCTGCGTCTGGAACTCCAAAAGAGGAAACGACTTCATAGCGGTCACCGCCGTTTTCCGTCGAGTTATTGATGTAAACCTCAAAGGTAAGCTTTCCCTCCTCAAAGGCCAGGGTTCTTTTTGGTATTCTCATTTCCACGATGTATCCGGTTTCCGTGATCTGGGTCCATGCAGCCCTGCCTGGAGCGGCCTGCCCTGAAAACACACCCGTCGAGCTGACTCGCCATTGATTTGAGCCGCTGGTTCCGGTATCAACATAAAACTCCAGGCTGTCATACCGATGATCTGCGCCAGCTCCCTGATATAGATTACTGTCATTCACAACTACGTGGGCATACAGGTAGTCATGATCCCAAAGGATTCTGGCTGTGCCCGTGGCATGGGGTCTCGGGTCGGTGGGTACCGTGCTTTTGTTGATGTGATGCTCCATGGTTTGGTCCCAGAGGGGATCATTTGCCCCGAGTTCGGGAGTTCCAAAAATGGCGGTGGGTGTTTCATTCGCTTCTGCGTTCTCGATGTTGTCAGTGGCGGCAGCATAGCTGTTAGGCATTAGCGACGCCACCATGACCAAGCAACAGAGGAATGCGAGCATTCTGCTAAATCGTTTTGGCATAAATGAAAATCCTCCTTATTTTTTCGATCCGGTTCGCCCACGGCTTACCGGCATCTTATTCGGACACGTTGTCAATATGACAAGCGCCCAACTATATATATTAAGTTTATCAGGAGTTAAATCCTTTAATTTACACATAAACCATACGTATACATCCAGAACGGCAGAGATGCCGTTTTATTGTTTTGATAATCTTGTACGCATTTGTGCATGTAGATTGCTTCATATGAATGGTGTTGCAGTCTGCATTCATTTCAAATTGCAATAAAAAAATCCACCTTATGAACAAGAAACTACATTGAATTGGAATGGTGGAAGACGTAATATGAGAAGAAATGTAAGCGCATTCATTCCAGGGTGTTTCTTTAACTCCTTGAACGAGTTGGTCTTGTTTTAAAGCTGGAATAAGGATTGCGTGCTTTTGAATATTAAACGAGGGGAAGAATGCTATGCTAAAGCGGATTTCAATCATAATGTTAGCTTTACTATTGACCTTCAGTAACTGTTTGAGTCTTGTTCTGCCATTTAACAATCAAGCTTCAGCGGACCCCATAACACCAACGATGTTGGCACAGTATCCATTGCTTGAGGATGTACAGGATACATCCGGTAATGGCAAACATGGAACGGCAGTAGGAAACATTACGTATGCTGATGGTCTTACTTTACCTGGAGGAACAGACAGTACTACGAACTACGTGCAGCTTCCTACTGGATTGTTTGATCATCAAGAAAATACAACGATTTCTGTATGGATCAAGAGTAATACGGGAAGCGGGAACTACTCCGCATTATTCTACGGTACGCCAGCAGCTGAAAATAAATTGCCAACGAATTACTGGATGTTTAATCCATCGAATCCAAGTGGTGATTTTAAGTCCGTATTTACGGATCGCAATAATATTGACCAGCCTTGGACGACAGAGGTAGGCGTATCAGGCACTTCTACGTCACAGTACGAAGGTCAATGGGTTCATTATACAACGGTCATTACAGAACGCTCTATTACAGGTTACATTAACGGTGTAAGTATCGGCACGGCCGCCAAAGAGAAAACAACAGCAGACTTTGGTACGGATTTGCAAGCTTACATCGGTCGCTCCAATTATCTAGGGGATGCTACTTTTGCAGGTAGCTTTCAAGATTTAAGAATTTACGGAGAGGCACTAAGTAGTGAATATATCGCTGAAGTATATGAACAATCATTTAATGAAAAGCAAGTACAACAAGGCAAATTAGAGCTAACGTTAGGTGATGTATCTGCCGTGACAGAATCTCTTGAACTTCCTTCTGCCAATAAGTATGGCGCATTGATATCATGGACTTCCAGTGATGAAAGTGCGATTAGTCCAACCGGGGAAGTGTTCTTACGAGAAATGGAGCAACAAGTGACGTTAACTGCAACCATTTCTTTAGGTGGAAGCCAGGCAACGAAGGAGTTCGTGGTTACCTTACCACCTAAGGATGACTCTACTCAGCAGATTGCCGTTAAAGGTGTTTCGCTTAATGAATCTGCACTTGTTTTATCCATGGGGGACAGCGAGACATTAGTGGCTACAATTTCACCTTCAAATGCAAACAATAAAAGAGTCGTCTGGACATCTAGTGACTCAAGTGTAGCGGTTGTCAATTCAACGGGTGAAGTTACAGCGGTTAGTGATGGTGATGCCACAATTACGGTACAGACTGAAGATGGAGCGTTTACAGCTACATCAGCCGTTACCGTTAAGGGAAAATCACTCAAAGATGATCTTATTCTTCATTACGACATGAAAACGACTACAGAAGTAGACGGTCAACTCGTACTAAAGGATGTTGCCAACAAGGAAGTTACATTCGACGGGGTATTTAAAAATCCAAACAATGGACAATTCATTTCAAATAGTGAAGTTGGCTTTATTTCCTTTAATGGTGGAAGCTCTACATCGAACAGTGGGTATGTTGAGATTCCTAAGGGCTCCAATGGACTAGATTTATTACAAGGTCTGAATGAAATTACCGTATCTTCCATCGTAAACTGGACGAATGATGGTACGAATCGCTGGATTTTTGGTTTGGGTACGGTGTTAACGCCTGAAACGAACAAATATTTTTTTGTAACCCCACGTCACGGTAGTGGATCAGGCAATATGATTGCTACAGGTATATCCAAAAATGGCTGGCCGAACGAAGCATTAGTTACAGGTAGCGCAAACTCCAACCTGATCGGTGGACAGTGGAAGCATGTAACAGTTTCCTTCTCCGAAGCTAGCAACAAGATGACATTATTCGTGGATGGAGCTAAGGTTGCTTCAGGTAATACGAAGGGACTAAAGCTGTCAGACATTATTAATCCGGATGCTACGTTCTCTGGCTTTATCGGTAAGTCCATCTTCGCCAACGATCCATATTTTCAAGGTAGCATGGCTGATTTCCAAGTATATGATCGTGCGTTGACGGAGCAGGAAATGAGCGAGTTATATCAACAAGAAGCAGCAACTCACATCTCCAAAATACGTCAGCTCACTGTTGATGATGCAGCGAATCAACTTGACATGGGTCATTACTTAGACGAGGCAGATCAGAGTGCTGACAAGATAACGAGAAACGTTAATTTACCAACAAACGGTAAAAATGGCGTAAACATCACTTGGAGTTCTAGTCATCCTACTGTCATTTCTAACAGTGGCACTGTACAACGTCCGGCTGTTCAAGCAGGTGATGTTCAAGCAGAGCTTACGGCTACTTTAACGTATCAAGGCGTATCTATAACTGCTGTATTCCCGGTTACTATCTTGAAGCAATTCGATGATCAGCAGAAGGTTGATCTGGACGCTGAACAATTAGAGATCTACAATGCGGACAATGTTAAAGGCAACTTACGTCTTGTCACTACAGGTGAACAAGGCTCCACCATTACATGGACATCCAGCAGGCCGGCGGTTGTTAAAGGAACGGCTGAAGCGGCTGGTAACGCTACACAATTAGGCTGGGTGAGCCGTCAAGCTACGGATATACCCGTTACGCTAATCGCTACTATTACGAATGGTGCAGCTTCTAAAGAGCTAACGTTTAACGTTACAATTAAAAAAGCAGCTGCACCAGTACAGCCTGATGCGTACTTCTTTGCATACTTTACAGGTGAGTATGAGGGCGGTGAAGAGATCTCCTTTGCTACAGCGGAAGATCCATTGTTCTGGAAAGCGCTGAATAATGGGAAGTCGATCCTGCAATCGGATATGGGTGAAAAAGGACTTCGTGATCCATTCGTTATTCGGTCAGCAGAAGGTGATAAGTTCTATATGCTGGCAACCGATTTGAAAATGGGCGAAAGTACAGATTTTGATCAGGCTCAAATTACGGGCAGTCATTACATGATGGTTTGGGAGTCAGAGGATCTCGTGAACTGGAGCGAGCAGCGAATGATCAAGGTGGCTCCTAAAACTGGAGGAAATACGTGGGCGCCAGAAGCGATCTATGATCCGGTAACTGGAGAGTATATTGTATTCTGGGCATCATCAATGAAAAACACAGAGACATATGGTGATTATAACGGAAGACCTGCAGGTCAGTACAATGTGATGTACTACGCGACAACACGAGATTTCTACACGTTTTCTGAGCCCAAGGTCATGATTGATGAGTCACTTCCGACCATTGATACAACGTTTATTGAGCATAATGATATGTTGTATCGATTCACCAAGTCAGAAGTGAATACGAAAGTGTATGTGGAGAAAGTACCAAATTTCTACTATGACAAGGATGGTATTGATGAGAATGGCCTTCAATACAACGCTGTTCCGGGTACGCGTGATAACAAACTTGGCTTGATCGGAAAAAATGGGAACAACGAAGGACAAACGATTTTCAAGGATATTCATGAAAACAAATGGTATCTGTTCCTTGATTCATGGCCATATCATGTACGATATACAACAGATCTGGATAGTAGCACGCAATATATAAACAATGTGTTAAGTAGTGATCAATATGCACTTCCGCCAGGACCACGACACGGGACGGTGATTCCAATTACACGTGCGGAGTATGATGCATTGCAAGAGAAGTATGCATGGAAAGGTCCAGCACCATCAACAGACCCGGTTGTACATTACTCATTTGATGCAAATACAGTGAATGGTACAACGTTGAATGACATTTCTGGTAATGGTCATCACGCAACACTCGTAGGTGGAGCAACGATTAATGAAGAGGATCGCATCGGTAAAACGGGTGGTGCATTAGAGCTTAATGGATCAACAGGATATGTGAAGCTGCCAGATCACTTGATTCAATCCTTGAATCTGGAGAAGGCTACGTTCTCAACATGGGTTCAAATGGATAAAAATCAAGCCAATCAAAGAATATTTGATTTTGCTTCCGAAACAGGCAGACAGGTTAACCGCAACACCATGTACTTGAGTACACAAGGGGATACAGGTAGTCTGGAGTTCGCTGTCGTAACCCCTTTTACAGAGAAATTTAGCAATGACAGCACGAAACTAGGATCAGATTATAAATATGCAGTGAGAAATGCTGGACTTTTACCAACGAAGACTTGGCAGCATGTTGCTATTACAATGGATGAATTTGATGCCGTTTTGTACGTGAATGGTCAAGAGGTTAAACGCAGATCTACATTTAACGTGGAGCCGAGAATGTTACTGGAAACAACGATGAATTATATTGGTAAATCGAGAAACAGCTCTCATAATCTATTTGATGGTAAACTGGATGATTTCCGTATCTATAATCGTGCATTATCTGTTGAAGAGATTGCAACTTTAGCTAATGAAGACGTTACTCCTCCAGTAGAGCAGCCGTCTGGGGCAGAACTCATTCTCCACTACGATATGAATGATATCGATGGTGCGACGGTTGTTGACCAAACAGGAAAGTTTAATGGAAAATGGATGAATCCGTCTAAAGCAGAATGGATTAGTAAACAAGATGCGGGTGTACTAAGCTTTACTGGTGGCACAACTAACTCCTATGTTGAGCTGCCACAAGGAGTTCTCGATGGATTAACGGATATCACCGTTTCATCCATTGTAAACTGGAGCGGTAAAAACGCTGCGGAGTGGTTATATGCATTAGGAAGACCAAACAGTAATACGCACTATACGTATTTCACACCACGTTATAATGCTAACGGTCTAGCCCGGTTGGGTATCGCGACGAATGCCTGGAATAATGAGTCTTCAGCTTCGACCACGGGCTTAAAGAATAATGAATGGAAAGTCGTTACGACGGTTGTTTCAGGTACAGATGGTACACTAACGCTTTATATTGATGGAGTTCCTGTTGCATCAGGCTCTACGAATGGAATGACATTAGAACAAATAAAAAATAATTCAGGCAGTAGTGGAAACATTGGTAAGTCATTCTATACAGATGATCCATACTTCGGCGGGTTGATTGCAGACTTCCAAATCTATGATGGTGCTATGACTGTTGCGGATATTAAATCACTTAAGGCTCAGGCAGATCAGAAGATTGCTTTACTGGAGGGCATGCTTGTATCGGCTGCGACAGAGAAATTAACGATTGATGATCTTCTTGCCTCGAATACATCAAAAGATGAGATTATAAGCAATGTAACTTTGCCAACATCAGGTGCTTATGGCACAACAATAAGCTGGACTTCGGATAAGGGGAATGTAATCTCAACTACAGGTGCCGTAACCAGACCAGCGAACGCAACTGGCGATCAAGTTGTAACGTTAACAGCAGTATTTACAGATGGTACAGAGACAGATCGCAAAACCTTTACGTTGATGGTTAAGGCATTGCCAAGCGATGCCACTTCTGTAGATGAAGCAAAAGCAGCGCTAGTCGTTCATAACATTAGTGATGTTAGAGGTCATCTCTCATTACCGGAATCTGGACTATATGGAACAACCATTACTTGGACTTCTGTTCAGCCAAATGTCATTTCAGTGACTGGTGAAGTACAACGTCCGGCACACGGTAGTGGAGATGTAGACGTGAAGCTTACAGCTACGATTACATTAAATTCAGCATCCACTACAAAGGAATTTATGGCGAAGGTGAAGGAACGGCCTGCTGATGAAAAATATGCGGGATACTTCTTCACATATTTCACTGGAGAAGGTAGCTCAACAGGCGAGCAAGTTCACTTTGCACTAAGTAACGGCAATGATCCGTTGAACTGGCGAGAATTGAATAATGGTAAACCTGTATTGACCTCTACCTTAGGGGAGAAGGGAGTACGTGATCCATTCATTATTCGTTCGCCTGAAGGTGACAAGTTCTACATGATCGCTACCGATCTGAAAATTAACGGCAATGGTAACTGGGGCAGAGCACAGACATGGGGCAGTCGTTCCATTATGGTGTGGGAATCGAATGATCTGGTCAACTGGACAGATCAACGCATGGTAGAGGTTGCACCGGAAGAAGCGGGTAATACATGGGCACCAGAAATTATGTACGACAAAACAACTGGTGAATATATCGTATTCTGGGCTTCAAGAATGTTTGATGATGCATCCCATACAGGTAGTGCATATCAAAAAATGATGTATAGCAAGACAAGAGATTTCTATACGTTTACTGAACCGAAAGTATATTTGGATTATGGATACTCCATCATTGACACAACGATGATTGAGCATGATGGAAAAGTGTATCGATTTACGAAGGATGAGCAGGACAACGGAGCTTCTGCTCCATTTGGCAAGATGGTTTTCCAAGAGGTTGGTAACTCGATCTTAGATCCAGCCTTCAAGATGATTAATCAAGGTGTGGGTAACATGAAATGGGTTGAGGGTCCAACGATCTTTAAATCAAATACAGATGAAAAATGGTATTTATTCGTGGATGAGTTTGGTGGAAGAGGTTATCTTCCATTCGAGACCACCAATCTTGCATCAGGTGTCTGGACATTATCTTCTAACTACAATTTACCCGCTAGTCCGCGTCACGGAACGGTAATTCCCATTACACAACGTGAGTATGATGCACTTAGTGGGAAGAACGTACCCGTTAGTGGAATTAGCTTGGACAAAACGACATTGTCAATCGTAGAAGGTCAATCTGGGCAATTGACAGCTACCGTGTTACCAGCTAATGCAACGAAAAAAGCAGTAACCTGGAATTCTAACAATCCAGCTGTAGCCACTGTAAGTGCGACAGGTCAAGTAACAGCTGTGGCACCAGGAACAGCAAGCATTACAGTAACTACAGAAGATGGTGGGTTTTCATCCAGCGCTACAGTAACAGTAACACCATTGGTAGAACCGACTGCACCAGGAGAAGTGACAAGACCAAGTGTAACAGCAGGTAATCAGAAGCTGACTTTGAAATGGAGTAATCCTGATGACAGCGATCTGGTTGCCATTAAGATTACAGGTCTTGGAAATACAGAGTTTAAGACGGTAACGCTGAATCATGCGACTAGCAGTTATGAAGTCACGGGACTTGCGAATGGTACGCGTTATGAATTCCGTATTACTACGGTAAACGCAGCTGGAAATGAATCCGCAGGGGTTGTGGTGTCAGGAACACCACAAGCACCAAGCAGTGGTGATGGAAATGGTGGCGGTAACATCCCTGCACCTACAGCACCAACAGCTCCAGGTGGAAATGAGCCAGTGGTCATGGACAACGGTCAAATAAACATTAAGCCAGTCGCAAGTGAGAACGGTGCTTCTATCGTGAAGTTAAGTGCAGATACGGTGAAACGTGCGCTTGATCAAACGACAGGCGGTAAGCTGCAAGTACGAGTTGATGGTGATCAAAGCTTGAATGAGCTAACGATTGAGCTAGCAATAGATGCAAGCTTAACAAGTGGAACGTCTACGGTAGATCGCATCGAGATCAACACTGGCTCTGCAGTCGTAACCGTGGCAACCGAACTGCTTGGAACAGGAACAAGTGCAGGGAAATCGTTAGGATTGGTGCTTAAGAAAATAGCAGCTAATCAACTGTCAGCTAGTGCACAAGCTCAGCTGAACGGTGAGGTCGTTTACGATATCGAGTTAACGATTGACGGTAAGAAACTTACAGAGTTTGATGGCAGAGATGATCTCGTGATTGAATTGCCATACACACTAAAGGCTAACGAAAATCCAAACAACGTCGTCGTATACGATGTGAAGGACAACGGAGAGCTACGAGTGGTGACGAATGGTAAATACAATGCAGCGACAGGAAAAGTAGAGTTCAAGCCAACGTATGCAAGCAAGTATACGGTAGCGTATGTTGCAACGAGCTTTAAGGATGTGACCCAAGACTGGGCGAAGGACGCGATCTCAGCATTGGGAGCAAGAGGCATTGTGAAGGGTATGGGCGACGGCGAGTTTAATCCGAATGGTCAAGTGACAAGAGCAGAATTCATCACCATGCTGATGAATATGTTGGAGCTATCAGATGAGAACGCAACGACAAGTTTTAGTGATGTGAAGCCAGGAGAATGGTACCATGGAAATATCGCAACCGCGCAGAAGCTGGGGATTGTGAACGGGAAACCAAATGGACGATTCGGAGTTCATGAGAACATTACGCGAGAAGATATGGCGGTTATGGTATACAAGGCGATCCAGATTAAGGAACTAGCGTTAGCAAGTGGTGAAGCTACTGCTTTCAAGGATGAAGCAAGCATCGCAAACTATGCGAAGCAAGCGGTAGAGGCAATACAGGGAGCAGGCATAATCAACGGTGTAGGTAACGATGAGTTTGCACCGAAGAAGAATGCCAGCCGCGCAGAAGCAGCAGTGATGATCTATAATTTGTTAGGTTTGATGTAGACACGCGCTTCTTGCATCAAGGAATAACAAAGCCAAAAACGTTACCACTTCTTGTGGTAGCGTTTTTTTGCATACCTTTACCTAGCATCAACGATCTTATTACTTTAGCTTGATATCGGCTCAATTCTTCCCCTAAGATTGTCGGTGTAGGCCAGTTCACCATCTGTAGTGATGACGGCAGCTTCGATATGTGTCAATTGATTTGCTTTATGAATAATGGATACCGCATCTAACCCAAACAATTCTGTTGTATAGATGTCGCAGTCCAGCGATCTATCCGCAATAATTGTTAAAGAAGCGATATTACTTTCGATCGGATATCCTGTTTTACTGCTGAATATATGATGGTACTGCTGGCCTTGCTTTTCTAAAACGCGCTCATATATGCCAGAGGTAACGACGGATTGCTCCCTGACGCTAACGAGTGCGGCTGCATTGCCTCTGGGTAAAAAGGGGTTCTGTATTCCCACGTTCCAGTGACTAGAACCGGAGGGGGAATCCCCATGAACCAAAACATTGCCGCCCATATCAACCATAGCTGATGCAGCTCCGTTTTTCTTAAAAAATGACATAACTTGATCAGCAAAATAACCTTTAGCGATCGCTCCAAGGTCGATTTCCATGCCCTTTTTGAATAAATGAACCGTTTGCAGCTCATCGTCAAGCTGTATATGCTCCGGATTTAAGAGCTCCAGCACTGATTTAATCTCGGTATCGTCCGGCACATGTGCCTCGTGAAAACCAATTCTCCACAATTTGATCAAAGGCCCTATCGCAATATTTAAAAATGAATCTTTATTCAGGCTGTGTTCTTTGCCTATCTTAATAAGATCATATAGTTCCTTGTCTACTCTAAGCGGATGTGATGCGGCTTCTTTTTTTAGCATGGCAAGCTGCGATTGCTCACTGTTGGCACTGAACACTTGTTCATAACGGACAAGCATATTCACGGCTTCCTCGGCAAGCTCTTCAGCATCTGTACCCTCGATATAGAGGGATATGTTCGTTCCCATGAGCGGTATCGTTCTCGTAAAAGATTTCATGACAGCCTCCTATATTGCACATTGTTGTCCGTGATTGAGAAACGTATGGATGAGGTCATGATCCACGCTATTCAGCTTTTTTTCTCCATGATGGGCTATAAAATAATCCAGACTCATTTTCTCTACAGGGATTGGATAGATGTTGTATTCCGAAGGGCACTCCTTGATATGGATGCTTTCAGGCACAAAGGTCAGTCCTAAATTATGCTTTGCAAGCTTGAGTACAGTGTAGATTTCATTGCTTTCCATAACGATATTAGGCTGTACCTTGTAGACACTGAGCAATTGATCAATCTGTTTTCGGATTGCCGAACCCTTGGACGTTAGAATAAGCTTTTGGTTCAAAATGGTGCTGATCTCAATCGTGCCCTCCGGGATGACTGCAACATTCTCTTGATATAATTCGCAGCAACGCGGAATGATGGCTTGGTAACTGTGCCTGCCCCAGTTAAACGAGTTCAAGTTAGGGGAGATACTGCTTGAATTTTGCCCGATCCAGAAGTCCAGCTCATTATTTTGGAGACGTTTCTCATTTTTTTCAGGTAAATCCTCGACAAGATTAATTTTATAAGCAGGATGAATTTCCAGAAAATCTGGTAAAAAAAGAGGCGTTAAGTAAGAACCAAGGCTGGGAAGGATTCCGATCCGTATCACCTTATTGCCAATATCCGATACATATGAGATTTCCCTTATAAGCTTGGCGTAGCTATGTTCGAGTGACGTTAGGTATTGATAATATATTTTCCCCTGCTCGGTTAATCGGTACGGAAGTTTGTTGCGAGTGATCAGCTCACAGCCCAATTCAATTTCGATTTTCTTGATAACCTTTGTGAGGTAGGGCTGAGATATGTAAAGGGATTGAGCAGCCCGGCTATAGTTACTGTATTTCAATAGGCTGTCAATGTAACACAAGATATCCTGCGATTCCAATTTAGACATGTACCTCACCCTTTTGTGAAAAAAGTAACAAACTTTGAATTTGAGGTGATTATAACAAATTAGTTATCAAACTGCAATGAATAACTATTAGATCATTTGAGCTTTGATATGTTAGAGTTAGGCCGAAAGAACGAGTCTGACATGTACGAACATCATCTTCGAATGACAGAGAGGGGATTACGATGAATTATTTAGCTATTGTGGGTACCAATTCGGATGTGTCAACTAACCGCATGTTGCTTCAATTTATGCAAAAGCATTTTTCGAGTGAGGCCCAGATTGATTTATATGAAATTAAGGATTTACCTGCGTTCATTGAAAAAGATGAAATAGAGGATGCTGAAGTTGATATTCCTGTGAAGGTACAAGACTTATTAGATCAAATCTCTAAAGCGAAAGGTGTCATTATCGCTACTCCTGAGTACGATCATGCAATCCCTGCCGTTCTGAAAAGTGCGCTGGAATGGATCAGTTACACGACTCAAACCTTGAAAGACAAGCCGGTTCTGATTGTGGGTGCTTCACATGGTGCACTCGGTTCTTCCAGGGCACAAGCGCATCTTAGACAAATCCTGGATTCGCCTGAGCTTGGTGCAAGAATGATGCCTAGCAGCGAGTTTCTTTTGGGAAAATCACAGGGTGCATTTGATAGCGGTGGTAATCTCATTGACGCTGACAAAGTAACGGAGCTTGAGGAAATCTTCAATGAGTTTGTTTTGTTTACGGAGATCACTACGGAACTGCTATCAAAAAGGACGTTGAAGAAAAAAACGAAAAAATTTTCCTGGCAAGAGTAGGGGGGGCTAATCACAATGAAAATCATAGCGATCGTTGGCACAAATGCAAAGAAATCGTATAATCGCAAGCTGCTTCAATTCATACAAAAGCATTTTGAGTCCAGAGCAGCCATTGAAATCCTCGATATTACAGATGTTCCGATGTTTAATCAGTCCGATAACCAAACAAACAGTGCAATTATACAATCGTTTAATGAAAAAATTATGGCAAGTGATGGTGTTATTATTGCGACTCCAGAATACAACCATTCCATCCCTTCATCTCTTAAGAGTCTGCTTGAATGGTTGAGCTTTGAAATCCATCCGCTGGCTGGAAAACCCGTGATGATCATAGGCGCGTCACAGGGAACACAAGGTTCCTCGCGTGCACAGCTGCATCTTCGTCAAATTCTGGATGCACCAGGTGTCGAAGCTAACGTGATGCCAGGGTATGAATTTTTGCTTGGCAGCGCACATAAAGCATTTGACGAATCAGGCAACCTGAACAATGAAGGAACGATTGATTTCCTGGAAACATGTTTCCTGCGGTTCCTTCGGTTTGCCAAAATTTCAAATCAGCTCAACGAAGAAGAGGAGTTTACCTATAGACCTGGTATGTATGAGATCAATGCCATAGGTCACAGTGGCAATCTGCCGATGAAGGTATCCTTTAGTGAAAATAGAATTGAAAGCATCGATATCGATTCGAAGGGTGAAACCGAAGGCATCGCCGATGTTGTTTTTGTAAGAATTCCGAATAAAATCATTGAGGGACAGACGCTGAATGTAGATGCTCTCTCAGGTGCTTCTGAAACCAGTAATGCTGTCATCAATGGTGTAGCCAAAGCGGTTAAGCTTGCCGGAGTGAACCCCGACATCCTGAAAAGACGTCCAAAACCTGCCAGCAGCCAGATGAGGGATGACGAAGAATATACTTGCGATGTGGTCGTTGTAGGTGGAGGTGGCGCAGGACTTAGTGCTGCTGCTACAGCTTTACAACAAGGAGCAAGTGCGATTGTACTTGAGAAATATCCTGCTGTTGGGGGAAATACGATCCGCTCAGGTGGTCCTGTCAATGCTGCAGATCCAATATGGCAACAACAGTTCACTGAGAATCCAGGGGAAAGACAGACGATTGAGAATTTATTAAGTACCGATGAGAGCTTGATCCATCCGGAATATATCGATGATTTCCATGCACTCAAAGAAGAGTTTACTGCGTATCAGGAAAAGTCCGGCACAGAAAAGGCTTATTTATTCGACTCCCCACTTCTTCACAGAATGCAAACGTATTTCGGGGGCAAACGAACGGACCTGAATGGAAACATGATCTATGGACAGTACGATCTGGTCAAAGTACTTACAGACCGTGCCTTGGAAAGTGTAACGTGGCTAGAGGATATCGGGGTTGAGTATGATAAAAGTATCGTATTTGCTCCAGTGGGTGCCCTTTGGCGTCGTGGCCATAAACCTGTCAAAAGTTATGGCTCTGCATTTATCATTGCACTTAGCAAATATGTAGAAGAGAATAGAGGACAAATTATTACAGATAGCCCAGTCAAACAATTGATCATCGAAGATGGAAAAATTGCAGGTGTTATCGCAACGGGTGTAAATGGTCAGAAAATCACCGTTCATGCCAAAGCGGTTGTGCTTGCTAGCGGCGGTTTTGGTGCTAATACACAGATGCTCAAGGAATATAACACGTACTGGAGCCATATTGACGATGATATCAAAACAACGAACTCCTATGCGATGACTGGGGATGGAATATCGCTTGGTAAGAGTGCAGGAGCAGCACTGACAGGCATGGGCTTCACTCAAATGATGCCTGTAGCCGACCCGGAAACGGGCGAACTCTTCAGTGGACTGCAAGTGCCGCCTGAAAACTTTGTCATTGTTAACAAAAAGGGGGAACGGTTCGTTAACGAATTCTCTGGCAGAGATGTCTTAACGAAAGCGGCTATTGAGCAAGGGAGTTTATTTTACCTGATTGCGGATGACGAGATCAAGAAAACCGCAGCAAACACAAGCCAGGAAAAGATAGATCAGCAAGTAGAAGCGGGTACTCTGTTTAGAGCCGATACGTTAGAAGAGCTGGCTGTGAAAATTAATATGGACCCTCAGGTTCTTAGAACTACCATTGATAAGTATAACTCTTATGTGGATGCGGGCTTTGATCCGGAGTTCCATAAGGATACGTTTAGCTTAAAAGTCGAGAAGTCTCCATTCTACGCTACGCCTAGAAAACCGGCGGTTCACCATACCATGGGTGGAATTAAGATCGACACCCAAACCCGCGTATTGGATGAAAACGGTCAGCCGATTGCACATCTGTATGCCGCTGGAGAAGTTGCAGGAGGTATACATGCAGGCAACCGTTTAGGCGGTAATGCCTTGACGGATATCTTTACTTTTGGACGGATCGCAGGTAAGACTGCTGTGGATGAGATGAACAAATGAAAAAAATGTATTTAAAGAAATATAGCTTCCTCCGAGTATAATATGCTCTCATATTTTAATGAAACCCGCTAAACACAGGGATTTCCGAGTGTTTAGCGGGTTTTTCCGATGTGGAAATGGTTTGGTTTTGTAGTCGTGGTCACACGAATGTTCTCAGACCCCAAACCAAGCCCGGTGAAGGGCGTATACACCTACTGTAATATCCTCAATACTCAATCCACCAAAACCAATCTGAACCATGGATTTCTCCGCTTGAGCTGGTTGCGCCCAAAAGGGGGATACCGGGTAGACCTGGACACCTTCCTTCTCAGCAGTAGCAATCAGCTTGTGTTCATCCATTCCATTATGTACACGCAACAAAATATGAAGTCCTGCATCCTCACCAATGATGGTAACTTGAGCACCCATCATCTTCTGAATCATTGAAATGAGTGTGAATTGCTTCTGTCGATATACCTTTCTCATCTTGCGAATATGGGCTTCCCAATGTCCATTACTCATAAACAGCTCTAAGGTATTCTGCTGAAAATGAGAGACCGTTTGATCATATAATCGGTAGTCTTGTTTACGGTGTAGCTCTACCATGGCCTGTGGTAGAACCATATACGCAATTCGTAATGAAGGAAGAAGGCACTTTGAAAATGTTCCCAGGTAAACGGTTCGCTGTTGAGTATCCAGGCTTTGCAAAGAAGGTATCGGTTTGCCGACATATCTGAACTCACTATCATAATCGTCCTCAATAATGATCCCATTCTGTTCTGTTGCCCATTTCAGTAATTGCATTCTCTTGGCGAGCGGCATGACCATTCCATAGGGGAACTGATGTGACGGTGTAATGTAGACGATGCGGGAATTGCTTTCGTATAACTTATGGATATGAAGTCCATCTGCTTCTAGCGGAATAGGGTGAATGTTTAGACCTTTATGTTGAAAAACCGTCCGAACACCGTCATATCCCGGGTCTTCCATCGCGATACCATGACTAACGTCACCTATTAAGCCAGATAACACACCGAGCAGGTATTGAACACCAGCTCCAATGATAATTTGATCGGGTGAACAATTTACTCCCCTAGAACTGTGCAGGTAATTTGCAATTTCAGAACGAAGTCTCGGTTCGCCAAGAGGATCGCCATACGAGAACAACTTCATTTGATTCTGGAGCAAGCTCTGATTGGATAACTTGCGCCAAGTGGCAAATGGAAAATGCTCAGCATCTACGTCACCATAACGAAAATTGTATCGAATCTCTGGGCTATCCTGAATACTGTTTTCCAACCACTCCTTACTCACTACATGGGACAAGGGCAATGCTTCCAGCTTCAAATCCATTATGTATAAGCCACTTCTAGGTCTGCTCTGGACATAACCTTCCGCTAATAACTGTTGATACGCCATATCCACTGTATTACGGCTAATGTGGAGGTGGCTGGATAGTGAGCGAATAGAGGGAAGTCGAGAATCGGCTGGTAACTTTCCGTTCAAAATATCTTTTTTAATATAGTTATAAAGCTGAGCGTATAACGGATCTCCAGACTCTCTGTTCAACAATAATGTCAACTCAATCATGTTAATCCTCCTCGTTGCCAAAACTGACCCTGTTATTTTGTCGAGAGTTGTCACTACTTATGGGGTCAATTGATGGTTACAATTATATCAGTTCCGGTCGAATTGAAAAGATATCAGTACACTGGATTACTATTGTTGTAGGAGGAGAAGGAATGAACAAACCTATAGATGTTATGGAACGAATAGAAAATCCGTCAACACAAGCGGTGGAAAACTTTAATCAACACCCTGGTTTCCGCCGTATGTTTGCCCCAGACCAATTAACAATAGGGCTGTTTTTACCACTTCAATTTTATAAAGGACACATGGATGTTCTAAAAGGACAAGCTGACCTCGTGGAAAGCATTGATCAACGCAATTTTGCAGCCGTATGGGTGCGAGATGTCCCTTTATTTGATCCTGGCTTTGGAGATGCTGGACAAGTATTTGATCCATTTGTCTATCTAGCCTATCTTGCTGCAAGAACCCAAAACGTCTCCCTAGTAACAGGAAGCGCAATCTTCACGCTTCGCCATCCGATTGATTTAGCCAAGGCAGCTGCATCCATTGATGTACTTTCGGGCGGACGACTTGTGTTAGGGATTGCTTCTGGCGACCGACCTGCCGAGTTTCCGGCTTATGGGATAGATGGGGAGCTTCGTGATGTGCGATTCCGGGAGACGGTGGAGTTTTTTCGTGAGCTTATACAGGATAGAACTGGCGCAATTCAATCTTCTCTTGGTCAATTGAAAGGACTTGAATTGCTCCCGAAACCCGCAGCTGGTGGTATTCCGCTCGTTGTGACGGGCTCAAGCAGGCAGTCTTTAGATTGGATTGCGGAGAACAGTGACGGCTGGCTCACGTATCCCGAAGCAACGGCAAACGAATCCGGTCCTCAGATGCTTGGTCATAAGATTAGTGCCTGGCGTGAAAAAATACCTAATGGCATGTTCAAGCCGCATATGACCAACGAATGGATTGATCTTGTGGAAGATGTCAATTATCCTCGAACACCGCTTCGTGGCGGGTACATATTACGTACAGGTCGGGCAGGTTTGATTCAGCTTTTGGAGGAATGGCGATCAGTCGGCGTTAATCATGCTGCACTAGGCATTCATTTTTCGAGTCGGCCTCCTGCTGAGGTGATTCAGGAGTTGGCAGAGGAAGTATTGCCGCTCTTTCCCACGCATGTGGGTCCGAAGCCGTTGTTTACAGGGTGGTAGAGCATAAAATTGTTGCCTGATGACACAGATGGCTTTTCTCCGTATTTCTGTTCACGATGAGAAGAGTATCGATCCGCTGACAGCGATGAGGTCAGGGGTTCGATCCCCTAGGTACCATAACGAAAAAGACGTCATTACGAAATATATTATGACGTTTTTTCGTTATGGATTGTTCAGGTAGCGAATGCGTAGCTTAGTCCGCGTGCGTGCATGAAGCTGTAAATCGACTCGATACAGCAGATCAGGGATGATGCCAAAGGTATGACATGCTCTTTATGTAAACGCTTTAATTAAATATAGACAAGGGATGCCGACGGTGATAATATTGTTTCTATAAGAAACAATATTGTTATTATAAAACATAATTATAAGGACTTCATTCTTAAGTACACGAATAACGCCCTGTACTAAAAAATTTAATTGTTTGGTGCTTGAGCGTAGCGAGAGGGATGGGAAATATTATGAGTATAATTGAAACAACAATCGAATCTTTTGACAGCACTCGCCTATATTCTAGTAAAAATTTAGTTAGTGATGCGAAGGCAGCTGTAGTTATTGTTCACGGACTAGCTGAGCATGCAGGGCGCTACGATTATTTGACAGAGAAGCTGAATCAGCGCGGGTTTAGCGTGTATCGCTTCGATCATCGGGGTCATGCCAGATCCGAGGGACAGCGTACGTTCTATAAAGAGTTTGATCATCTTATTGAAGATGTTCATGTCATTGTCGAGGCGGCATTGCAAGAAAGCGGCAATCTTCCGCTGTTTGTTATCGGACATAGCATGGGCGGCTTCGCAAGCTCGTCTTTTGGAACGAAATATCCAGGCAAGGTTAAAGGTATCGTGTTATCCGGAGCGCTCACTCGTTACAATACAAAAGTTGCCGGAGAACTGCCGATGGATCTTCCTACAGGCACGTATTTCCCGAATGAGCTGGGCAGTGGCGTATGTAGTGATCCCGCAGTTGTATCCGCTTACGCGAATGACCCACTGGTTGAAAAACAAATCTCTGTAGATTTATTTAATAGTCTGGGAAATGGCATAACATGGCTGAAGGAGAACGCCAAGCAATTTACAGATCCCGTACTTGTTCTGCATGGAGCAAATGATGGACTGGTCAGCGAAAAGGATTCCCGTGACTTTTACGGCGATATCGCTTCAACGGATAAAACACTCAAAATTTATGCTCATCTGATGCATGAGATATTTAATGAACCGACTCGTGATGAGGTTATTGAAGAAGCAATTACATGGATTGAAAAACGGATCTGATTTCAGTAGAGTAAGAGAGAGAATCTGAATATGAAAGGGATTACGCATGAAATTAGATTGGATGGGCGACCATCGGGAACTGATTGAGAAAATTATCAAATACGGTAATGCGTACTCGAACACCTATAAGCTGCAGCGAAGTTATGGTACAGACATGATGTTCTCGGCTTCACAGATTCAGACGCTGGAATACATTCTGGAAGCCGAGGACAAGGAAGAGAAGATGTCGGAGATGGCCGCACGCCTGGGCGTAAGCCGCAGTACATTTTCCAAGAACGTGAAGAATCTGACGGAAAAAGGCCTGCTCGAAAAATTTCATTTAAGCGGTAACCGCAAAGACATTTACGTCAAACCTTCGGAGAAAGGTCGCGAAGTATATGTGAAGTATACCGAATTTGTAAGGGAGCTTTGCTTTGATGAGATTTTCAAGTATGCAGATCAGATTTCAGGAGCGGATAAGCAGAACTTTGTTCGCATCATGGATCTGTTTGCCGACGTGCTCGTCTGGTATGGTGAAAAAGAACAGGAAGCGCGCAAGTTAATCAGAATTGATTCCAATTTGGGCAGCGACTAGTATCGAGATAAAAGGGATTTTCCTCAAGGCTGTTCTGTGGCCTGAAAGGGAAATTCCTTTTTGCTTCCTCCGAAACATGAACTTTGGAATTAAGGCACCAGCCCATTCCCTCCGCGAATGTCCGTCATACAGTATAGAGTGCTTGATGCAGCAGAGGCTGTAGGACAATTATTCAGCAGGGAGTGGGATGTGTGAAATCATCAACGAAACTGACCGGACGAGTGATCTTCAAAGGTGATCCGGGATATGAAGCGGCGCGCAAGAACTGGGACCCGCATACCGACAAATATCCTAAAGTTTTTGTTTTTGCCCAACGGACAAAGGATGTATCCAACGCTATCCGATGGGCTCGTGAGAATAATGTGCCGATCCGGCCGCGGAGCGGTAGACACGCGCTTGAAGTGAACCTTTCACAGGTGAATGGCGGAATTGTGATTGATGTGAGTGATCTGAATTCGATCAAGCTTGATAAAAAAAATGGAACCGTCGTTGTAGGAACAGGCAACCGGGTAGGAAGAATTGCGAATACCCTCGCCAAGCAAGGATTCATCGCTCCTTTTGGTGACAGCCCTACAGTTGGAATCGGTGGGATTACGTTAGGCGGGGGAATTGGACCTCTCCAGCGTACCATAGGTCTCATCAGTGATAACTTGCTTGAAGTGGAAATGGTGGATGCCAACGGAAAAGTCATTCGGGCGAATAAAAATCTTAATGCAGATCTCTTTTGGGCCTCACGTGGTGGGGGTGGTGGTAACTTCGGAGTATATACCCGTTACAAATTCAAAGTGCGCCGGGCACCAGCGAAGGCTACTGTATTTAAAATTACCTGGCCATGGGCTCAATTCGAGAAGGTACTCAAAGTATGGCAGAAGTGGGCTCCCTCGGTAAACACGAGACTGGGCAGTGAATTGTCCATCGGACCGAAAAAGGGTGGAAATGTTATGATGGAGGGACTGTTCCTAGGCTCTAAAACAGAGGCCCTCCGATTATTGCAGCCAATGATTAGTGTCGGTACGCCGACGGGCTCCACGGTTCGTTTGTTGCCTTACACGGAAGTTGTGAAGTTCTTATTGCAGCCTGACCCGATTCAAAAGCAAAGATTCAGTAACCAGTTCTCCTCCGGTTTCGGAAGAAAACCATTTCCTGATAAGGCCATCAAAACGATGCGGGCATTTTTGGAGAATCTGGAAGAGGGGCCTGGCGGATTCTATTTCCTGAACTGGGGAGGAGCGGTAAGTCGCAAATCACCTCGATCAACCGCATTTTTCTGGCGGAAAGAGAAGTTCTATGTGGAATGGACCAGTACGTGGATCAAACCATCCCATGCCGCTAAAAATATTGCACTCGCTCGTAATACTCGCAAGAAATTACAACCATACATTGTCGGTTCCTATATCAACGTTCCAGACCAAGGAATCAAAAATTCCGGTCCAGTGTACTATGGAGCCAACTATGCCAGACTGCGGAGAGTCAAAGCCAAGTATGATCCGAAAAATGTGTTTAACAATCCGCAAAGCATCACGCCGGCTCGGAGAGCGTAAGGTAGAGCCATCCATTTTTACTAGCAGCTAGTGCTAATCAGAAGTTAAATTCATCTATGTATTACTGATAATAAAGACACGTCTTTTATGGCGTGTCTTATTGATTTTTATGGTAGTATAGATGCCAAAACGATATATGAAACGATACAGTTGCTGTTCGAGACCCTTAAATGGAGGTATTGCTCATGTATGCACCGATCTTATCTACGAAATTAACCATTCCAGTTCAGCGCTCTCATGTAGTGGATCGTCCCCGCCTGTATGTCCGTTTCGGCGAGGGGATGCACGCTAAACTCATACTGGTCTCTGCTCCTGCAGGATCAGGAAAAACACTACTAGTTAATCAATGGGTTAAGTCTTCCTCTTTAGATACAGCTTGGCTCTCGCTGGAAGAAGCAGATAACGATCCTTCGCGTTTTTTGACATATCTATGTGCTTCGTTACAGACGATTGTCCCCAAGCTTGCTGAAGGAATGATGGGATTTGTTCAATCTTCCGAGCCGCTACCTATCGAGACCATTATTACATACCTTCTTAATGAAGTTTCTGAAATAACCAATCATTTTATACTTGTTCTGGATGATTATCATCTCATGACTTCAGAAGTGATCAATCAAGCGCTGGTCTACTTACTGAGGCACATGCCCCCGCATATGCATATCGTCATGACTACGCGTCGGCAACCCAAGTTACCTTTGGCTCGACTGCGGGCAAGAGGGGAATTGATTGAAATACGTGGTAGTGATCTGCGTTTTACTTCTGCCGAAAGCAGTGAGTTTTTGGATCGGGTCATGGGATTGAAACTTTCAGAGGAACATGTTGCTCTCCTTGAAAAGCGAACAGAAGGCTGGGTTGCCGGGTTGCAGCTAGCGGCCTTATCCGTGCAGGGTTCTTCTGATCCGAATCACTTTATGGAAACGTTCAGTGGCAGGGACCCATTTGTACTGGACTATCTAATGGAAGAAATATTACAAGGGCTAACCGAACAGGTACAGAACTTTTTGTTGAAAACGTGCATGTTGGATCGATTATGCGGTTTATTGTGTGATGCGATCCTTGATATAGATGAACCAAAGGAACATGAATCCGTTGATTTTACCGGACAGGACATGTTGGAGTGGCTGGAGCAAGCCAATCTTTTCATCGTTCCCTTGGACAATGAAAGGCGATGGTATCGTTACCATCATCTGTTTGCAGATTTATTGCGTAAAAGAGTACACCAGAATTCAAATTACGCCGGCACAGCTGAGACCGATCTGTCTATTACTGAGATACATAAGCGAGCGAGCTTCTGGTATGAGAAGCATCAAATGGAGCTGGAGGCTTTCAATCATGCTGTAGCTGCGGCAGATACTCATCGGGCATCGGATCTGTTGGAAGGTAAAGGTATGCCACTTCTTTTTCGCGGAGGTGCTGTTCCTGCCTTGCAATGGTTGAATTCACTATCCTCAGCAGAAATGGATTCAATACCTTCCCTTTGGGTGATGCATGCGGCTGCGTTATTAGTGTCAGGACATATGATAGACGTGGAACCCAAGTTGCAATCTGCTGAACAAGCGCTACAAGATATGGGCCCCGAGCAGATCGATTCTGATCTGATCGGACATATCGCTTCCATCCGAGCCACGCTGGCTGTCAGCCGGCATGATGCGGATACAATTATTACGGAGTCACTTCGAGCACTCAAATATTTGCATCCTCATAATTTGCCCATTCGTGCAGCAACAGCTTGGACATTAGGATATGCATACCAGCTTCAGGGAAAACGTGTGGAAGCCGAATTGTCCTACGAGGAATCATTATTGAACAGTACCAGGATCGGACATCATATCATCACGATGATGGCGACACTGGGCGTGGGGAATATACAGGAATCCAACAACCAGCTACACTTGGCGGCTGAAGCCTATCAGCAGGTGGTACATATGGCAGGTAAACCACCGCTACCCATTGCTTGTGAAGCCCATTTGGGTCTGGCGCGAGTTCATTATGAATGGAATAACCTTGATGTGGCGATGTTACACGCTCAACAGAGTGTGCAGTTGGCACATCAATTTGTCCAAACGGACAGGGTTGTTGCAAGTGAGTTATGGCTCGCTCGAGTGACGCTTGCGAAGGCGGATCTTCATAAAGCCGCTATCATGTTAGATAGAATCAACGAAAGGGCCCAACGGTTAAATTTTACAAAGGCGATCCCTGATATTACTGCTGCATACGTTCTTGTGCTCCTTCGTCAGGGCGATCTGAAAAAAGCAATGCGATTATCATGGGACAGAAATCATGCGCTTAGTCAGGCCAGAGTATTGTTGAAGCAGGGGAACACCGTGGAGGCACTTGGTATTATGGAATCCTGTCTTCGCTTGGCCATAACCAAAGGCTTCAAGGATGAACAGCTCAAGGCAACAATCCTTCTGGCGGCTATCCATAAGGAACATGGAAATAGAACACAAGCTATCGAGTTCCTGACTGAGGCCATGACGATGGCAGAGCCAGCAGGCTTCATTCGTGTATTTGTAGACGAAGGTGTTGTTGTGCACAACCTTTTGAAGAGGATAACAGCACGCGGTGACTCACGTTTATATCTGCTTCAATTATTGGCTGCATTTGAAGCTGAGGACAACAGAATAGAAATGATTTCGGAAGAAACAAATGTATATCCGTACGTTTCTGAACTGCGAATTGATACGCTAAGCGTGAGAGAGCTCGAAGTATTACATCTCATTGCGCAGGGAAGATCCAATCAGGAGATTAGTGAGATACTTCATATTGCACTGCCTACCGTGAAAGGACATAACCGGATTATTTTTGACAAAATGCAGGTGAAGCGACGAACCGAAGCAGTGGCAAAAGCGCGTGAATGGAAGCTCCTGTAACTTGTTATTCACGAACGATACTTTAGTATCTAGGGGCCGAACCCACTTCCCGATATACTGTTGGCAAACAGGAATATGTGGAGGGAAAGATATGAGAGCTATCATATGTACAAAGTATGGATCACCAGATGTGTTGCAACTTAAAGACATAGCGAAGCCATCACCTAAAGATCATGAGATTCAGATTAAAATACACGCAACAACTGTAACATCGGGGGACTGCAGAGTTCGTGGTTCCAATGTTCCGTTTCTGTACTGGGTACCGATGCGTCTTTTTTTGGGATTCCGAAAACCTCGAAATTCGGTCCTGGGCGTAGAGTTGGCAGGAGAAGTTACGGCGATTGGCAAGGAAGTAAAGCAATTTAAGTTAGGTGATCAGGTGTATGCCATCAATGGATTGTCTTTTGGTGCCCATGCTCAGTATATATGTCTCTCCGAAGAGGATCCAGTTGCTCTGAAACCCTTCAACGCAACGTATGAGGAAGCAGCAGCAATTCCGTTTGGTGGAACTACGGCCTTATATTTTCTGCGCAAAGGAAACATTAAACGGGGAATGAAAGTGCTCATCTATGGAGCTTCGGGAGCCGTAGGAACTGCTGCTGTACAGCTTGCGAAATATTTTGGAGCAGAAGTAACGGGGGTATGCAGTACAACGAATGTGGAGTTCGCGAAGTCACTTGGTGCCGAGCATGTTATAGATTATATGAAGGAAGACTTTACAAAAACAAGTCAGCGGTATGATCTGATATTGGATGCAGTTGGCAAAGTCTCGAAAGGTCAATGTCGGCACCTATTGGCACCTAACGGTACATATGTCACTGTTGAGGGGCAAGGCATCGCAAGGGTCACTGCAAAGGATCTGATACTTCTAAAAGAGTTGATGGAGGCTGGTGAGATGCAAGCGGTGATTGACAGACGTTTTGCCTTGGAGCAAATTCAGGAAGCTTATCGTTATGTGGAAACAGGGCGAAAGAGGGGAAATGTCGTGATTACGGTCAAACATGAGAACTAATTGGCAGTGTGTCCTTTTTGAGTTGGAACGGAACCTAACGTCGCACAATTAGCCAACCTATTGCAAACAGTCCTTATGAGATACACTAGGCCACAAAGTAACTGTGAATCTGAAGTGAACACATTTTCAAAGAAATCAAGAAGCTGCCCTCGGTCATATGACCAAGAGCAGCTTCTTCACATGTTAGATACGCATGGCAGTTAATGAGCATTAAGCTTTAACTTGTTCTCCAGCAAATACTTCCACGTTCATTGGAGCGGCCATGAATGCTGCTGCTTGTTGAACAAAAGCTTGGAAATGTGTACTTGTGTTGTGGGAAGCTGTAGCAGCTTCATCTTTCCACAGCTCGATCATCGTGTATTGTTGTTCTTGTTCTGTGCTTTTTGCCAGGTCGTAGCTGATGTTACCTTCTTCTTGACGTGTTGCAGCAATCAGTTCTTTCGCAGCTGCGAGGAATGCTTGCTCTTGGTCCGGTTTAACTTGCAGATGAGCGTGAATGATAATCATAATGTATAACCTCCATATTGTGTTTGTTTGGAATGTGTTAAGAATGTATGCTTATTGACCAGTATAATCGTGACTTACAGGGAAACCGTCCCTGATATTATGCCCAAGTTGTGATTGTTTCTACTGGCAGACGGTAGGAAGGATGACCTTCTTTGGCTGATTTACCGATCGAGATCAACATAACCGGTTGATAACGCTCTTTGTCCATGCCAAATGCTTCTGCAATTTGATCTTTCTCATAACCACCGATTGGGTTGGTGTCATAACCATGAGCACGTGCAGCAAGCATCAATTGCATGGAAGCAAGGCCAGCATCGATCAGGTTAACGTCACGAAGATCGGAAGCAGCCATCTTTTCGTAATAAGGCATTACAGTTTTGAGCTGCATATCCTTAATGTCTTGTGGCATGTAACCAAGTTCTACAGCTTTACCAAAAATCTCATCCATGTATTCAACGTTGTTCATATCAATGAATACGCCAATAACAGCGGCAGAAGTCAAAACCTGATTTTGATTGAATCTTGCAAGAGGCGCAAGCTTTTCTTTGCCTTCAGCTGTATCTACAACCAGAAAACGCCAAGGCTGCAAATTGATCGAAGATGGTGCACGGGAAGCTTCTGACAGAATTTCAGTCATTTCTTCACGGCTGATTTTCACTTCAGGATCGTAAAGCTTCACAGAACGGCGACCGTAGGTAATTTCGTTGAAATCATTGGTTTTTTGGAATTTGCTTTGAATTGTATTCATGCATGGATCTCTCCTCTATATATGGGTTTAGAAATTGTTGTGCATACGTTCCAGGAAATCGGCGAGTGACTGAACTTCGTCTTCACTGAAATCCTGTAAAATCTGGTTGATAAAATTAGTCTTCTCAGCTTTGTAGCCTTCAATCTGCTTCCGACCGTGGTCCGTCAGACGAACAAAAGTGACCCGATTATCATCGGGGTTCTTACGTCTTGTAACCATCAGGTCTGCCTCAAGCTGTTTTAAGTGGCGTGTTATCGCAGCACTATCAATGTTAATGATTTTCTGCAGCATGGATTGGTTAATCTCATCGACCTGATCCAGCTCATGCAGAATTTCAAAGCGAGAGGAACTGATACCCGTACAGCGTTCGAACTTGGGACTGATTTTGTTGCCCAACACGTTCAGCAGGTTGATGATCTGTTCTTCTTTGGAAACAATACGTGTCATGACTAGACCTCCCGGGTGAATCTGAATCATGAACAACGGCGTATGTTAACCAATGATTAATGTTGCAGTATACAATGCCATTGCCTAATGATTATTTGGATGCTCTCGATCATTGATGTATCAATATTTGATGCGTCAATCATTGATGGCTCAATTAATATATCATGCCGTTTATGATTTTGCAACAGCTTAGAAAATGTTGCTGATGCTGGCGCTATTTTCCCGCTACGTATACATTACAGTCCGTATAGGGTGTCCAAATGTATAAGTTAATATTGATTATTTATGTTATTGAGAATTGTTATCAACTATTTTATAATAAAATGAAATGTACATGATGAACGAAATTAACAGGCAGTTCATAACAGCAGCAAAAAGGTATGTCGATGTAGCATGGCAGGAGGGAAAGTACAGCGGAGATGAATTTGAATGATCACATCAGGTTGTGGAATCATGTTTTTGTCAAAATACTGGATGTACGCCAAAACGCTTTGCATCCTGGGGAGAAGCTGAAGAATTATCAACTACCAGCGAGTACCTATCTGTATATCACCGACGGAAGTGCACGGATACGAATGGATCAACACAGATACATCGTGGAGGGATTCCACATCATTCATGGAGGCAAGCAGGCGTATTTAAACATGGAGACGGATTCGGGCGTGGTGTATTATATGATTTTGTACAAAGCCATTCTGGCCTTGCCCTGTGGGATGGAAATTCAGCATCTGATGGACCATGAACGTCCGTTTCAGGACCAATATGCACTCGTACCAACCCATCCGCTGCACATGTATCAGTGTATGGAGGAATTGAAGCAGGAGTGGGAGCAGTCTACCAAACTCGCAAAGTTACATGCCAAAACCTTATTTCATCAATGGGTATATTCTTTGTTGGCAGACGTACACGAACAATCCATTCAGACACATAAACCGGATACGGTCACACAGGCTATTGATTATATGAATGCTCATCTGCACGAACCCATAGCTCTTGATGTAATGGCAGAAGCATTGGAATGCAGCGTGGGGCACTTGTCCAGATTGTTCAAGCAAAAGTTGAACATCAGTCCCATCCAATATCTTGGCCAGATCCGAATGGAGAGGGCTGCACATCTTCTGGTGCATACGGGTGCTACGTTGCAACAGATTGCAGAGCAAGTCGGTTATCCAGATGCACATTCACTAAGTCGCAGTTTCAAAAAAATCAAAGGACTATCACCAATTCGTTACAAAAAAGGTCTAAGCCAACGGTTACATAACTCAAAAAAGGCATTGGCAATGAACCAAAAGCAAGATTTGCCCAGTGTGATGCAAGAAAATGCCCTTCATCCGCTACATCCCTCTTTATATAATGATATTGATTATCAATATCAAAAGAATGTTGGAGGGGAATTACTGATGCAAGGAAAATTCAAAATGACAGCAGTAAGCATGATGCTGTGTCTCACATTACTACTCGCGGCCTGTTCCAGTCCTGCACCGTCTGCAAGTGGTACGCAAACAGAGACTAACGCGGCTACTACACAATCGGGTAACCAGGTAACGGAGGCAGGGAAATCGACTGCTCAACCAGAGACACGGACGGTTTCTACATTGAGAGGAGATGTGGTGATTCCGGCCAACCCGCAGCGTGTTGCTTCGGATCAATATATGGGGTACCTGCTGAAACTGGGCATTGTACCGGTTGGTGTAAGAACATTTATGCTGAACGAAGGATGGATTGAAAAGTCTGGCATTGCTGCTGATGTTATAGCGGGTATTGAGGATTTGGGAGGAGAGTTTCCAATGAATCTGGAGAAGTTAGTGTCACTTGAGCCGGATCTTATCATCGGTTCCATTGATAAAAATATTGAGGATTACGAAAAAATTGCAACGACTGTCTTTTTACCTTATTGGGAAGGCGATAAAACGTCTGGCCCACTGGAAAAGCTGCGCCGAATTGCTGGTGTTTTTGGAAAAGAGAAGGAAGCAGAGCAATGGATCACGACATATGAAGAGAATATCGAAGAGACTAAGAAGCAGATTGCTGGTGTAATTAAAGAAGGCGAGACCGTATCGATTATACAAATAGGGTACAAAGCGTTGTATGTACTTGGTGCAGAAGGCGGGAACTATGGTAGTTCCACGATCTATGAGATGCTGAAACTGCCTCCAACTCAGCAAGCACTCGAAATGAAGGATGGATTCGAGACGATCTCCCTTGAAGTACTGCCTGAGTATATGGGAGACCATATCTTCTTATATGGTTCGGGTAGTGAGGACGCCAAAGAGATCCTGAACAGCGAGGTTTGGAAACGTCTGCCCGCTGTGCAGAAAGGACAAGTCTACGCCTATGGTTCCTTGGATGGTACAGAGGATGAGTTTGTCATGGAAGATCCCTATTCACTGGAGTTGCAGTTGGATAGTATAAAGAATTTACTATTGGGAGCTGAAAAATAGAGTGTGATCAGTTCACATAGAATCGGATCAGAACAGGGAGGGGACGTGAGCATGGAGGAAAATGATTGGATCAAACAACTGGAGCAACTACATTTCTCTGCTGTCCACGTCTGCCATTACTCTAGCAATCCGCGGGCTGTACAGCGTCGGATCTGGAAAAGGTTCGCCATTTGCAGGGTCATCGTTGGCAAGGGATCTTTGTCTATGGATAACATTGTACATACGGTATCTCAAGACGAGTGGTTTTTGTTGAAGCCAGGAATGCATGTGGAGTTTCAGACAGATATGGAAGCCCCCGTCCGATATCAGATCATTTTATTTTCCTGTGTGACACTTACCCGAAGCCGGAATGCTTGGCATAGCGATGCAGTTGATTTTCCTGTGACGGGCAAACTTAATGTTCCTTCCAATACACGTGATATTCAGGAGATGATGGATACCCTGGTGAGTGGAAAACACTCGTTTACGAGTCTGGAAAAGACGCGCAGGAAACATCTTTTGCATCAGTTGTTGATTCAGTTAATGATGCACGTGAATGAAGCAGCTCCCCCTGTAGCGGGGATGGATTTGGCACTTGAATATATGACGAATCAGTATATGGAAGACATTCGAATTGATCAGATGGCCCGCATGGCAGGGCTTAGTGTGAATCATTTTATAAGAACATTCAAACGACAAATAAATATGACCCCGATTGAATATATACTGAAGCTACGTATGACAAAGGCCAAACAGTTGTTATTTTCTTCAGATAAAATCAAGGAAATTGCGGAGCAAGTGGGTTATAAGGACGAGCACTATTTCAGCAGAGTCTTTAAGAAAAACGAAGGAATCGCCCCAACGTTGTATATGAAAAATAAAGTGAATCGCATTGCCACCTTATATTACGGGTTGGACGATTATGTGATAACGCTCGGTTTGAGGCCAGTATCCGCTTTATCCTATGGTCAGAGGGTGGCTCGTCATGTTGCCATACCTGCGCTTCAAGCACACAGTCATCAGGGGGTTATCCTGGATAGCTTCAATCAGAACTATGATGATTTGAGGCGAGTCCAACCGGACCTGATCATTACGAGTGATCGTTTGGAACCAAATGACTCACTGCATCGTATCGCGCCTACCACCATGCTGGAGCACACCAACCATTTTGGGGAAAGACTTCTGTATATGGCGGACATTATGGGCCGCACCGAACAGGCTGTACAGTGGATAGAACAACATGCTGAACTGAGTCGGGTTCTTCGAGGGCGTATTCAATCCAGGTGGGGGAAACAGAGTGCCATGTTCATCCGAGTGACTTCTCATTTCTACCGAATGTATGGATTGAACAACCAGACAGGTGCCCTATTGTATGATGATCTGGGATTTTATTTGCCTCGTGATTTTCCGGAACAACAGTGGGCTGTAGAGAGTAAAGTTAGCGATTTGCAGTTATACGACGTGGATCATGTGTTTGTAATGGTCGATCCCACAGAAGAGGCACGTGCTCAACTGAGGCAATTACAGCAATCCAGTGCATGGTTGGCATTAAAGGCTGTTCAAGAAGGCCATGTATATAATGCAGGAGATATTTTTTTCAAAACGCTGGGTCCAACCGGACGCATGTGGGCCATGCGATATGTGGCAGAGCAACTTGGGGTTACCTTACGGTGATATTGTGCAAGAGAAGAGAGTGGAATAATCCATGGTAAGCCTGTATGCTTTTCCCTACTATAGTGATAATGATTATTATTATTAAATAGCAGAGGGGATTTACTACAAATGGTAAGACAGAGAGCAGCAACGATGATACTGTTGGCCCTGCTTGTGCTCGTTCTGACGGCATGTAGCAAGGCATCAGAAGTAACGGAAGCAACGCCTCCGCAACAGGATACACCTGTGGAAGAGAGTGGTACGCAAACGATTGAGCATCTTAAAGGAACAGCGGTTGTACCGCAAAAGATAGAGCGTATGGTGGTATTATCTGCTGCTTACATCGATCACATGTTGACGATTGGTGAGAAACCAGCAGGCGTTAATGTAGAAGTTCGTTACGGAGGAGATTATTTGCCTTACCTTGCAGATCAGCTTGCCGGCGTTCCAACGGTAGGGTCGGCAGATAGTCCTAACCTGGAGGCTATCCTTCAGATTGATCCGGATGTCATCGTTATTGAGAGTCGAACTGCGGAGAGTATGTATGATCAGTTGGAGAAAATCGCTCCGACGATTGTACTTGGTACTGAATGGCTGGATTATGCTGATGATACAACCTATTGGACACAGGATCTGTTGACCATTGCCGGGATGTACAACAAAGTGGATCTGGCAAAAGAAAAGATAGCCGAGGTAGAGCAGCAGGCGAAGCAATTAAAAGCGAAGATCGAACAACTGGATCAAAAAAAGTTGGCTTATCTGCGTGTAAGAGAGAAGACCTTGCAAATATACGCGGCAAAAGGACATCCAACCAACACACTTTTATATGATGATCTTGGATTTGTGCCAACGACTGTGACACCTGCCGAACAACGTGAGGACTTATCCATGGAGAAAATAGCAGATGTGGATGCTGATTTTGTAATTCTGGAGATTGACCCGAATGCCGATGAGTATTTAAACAACATCAATGCAAGCTCACTCTGGAAGGGAGTACCGGCTGTTGGTGCAGATCAGGTCTATACGACAGACTCGTTCTGGTTGTTTAAGGGCTGGGGAGCGATTGGGCGAAGCGAGATTATCAACGAAGTTGAAGAGATGATTCAATAGATGAGACGTTATCCAAGACATGACTATTTAGAGATGTCGGAAGCGATACAGCAATTTTTTGTGACGACGATCCGAGTGGACTGCGATGATTCCAAGTATCCTTTCCGTGTGAAGGATCTGCTGAATGAAGAGAAACGAAACTTGATACTGCGTGAACAGGCTATGCAGCAAGGGCTTCAACTGGGAGGCAAAGGAAGTGTGGCCGTTGGTACACTTTTTGCTAAGCGTTACTCCGTATTTGTTATGTCCGTAATCTCAGCATTCAGTCTATACGATACGATACTTAGCATTGCAGACGATGATGTGCGGTTTGAATTGAATGGAGCAGGTGGCATGCGATATGAGACTCGGCTGAAGAGCACCTTTCTGGAGGGTGGAGATCCTGTTCAGCGCAGATCAGAGAGCGGCTTGCTCAAGAAGAGAATGCTGTTACATCTTGAACCCGTTCTGCGAGCAGTAGCCGTTAGTACAGGAGCGAGCGATAAGGTGATGTGGTCTCTAGTTGCCCATAATGTGCAACAATTGTATGAACGAATGATCAATGATCAGAGCATATGGAAGACGGATCAGCGGCTTGAACAGATCAAGGAAGATCAAAGCATATGGTTTGACGAACAAAATGAAAATGCATTTACATTTGCCATGAAGCTGAATCGCTTTGATCACCCCGAGTGGCAAGGACAGCCGTTCTTGATACGTCGATATTGTTGTTTGGCTTATCAAGTTGGAGACGGCAGTCATACACATGGTTATTGCAACAGTTGTCCGAAGCTGGATTCGGATTCCCGATTGAGCAAACTTCTCCAGCAGTGAACAGACACTCTTGTACCGTATGGTACGAATCTGTTTGAGACAATCCATGTTCTCTTCGGTTTCCAATGGGTAGAATCTAGGATCAACAAGCTACACAACCTGCAGCGGCTTGAGCCAGCGTCTGCGGGTTTGTTGGCTTTGTACAGGGTCACGATACCTTTGCATTGAGGGATAGTATTCGTTATACTACAAGCTATTGATCAATTAATCACTAACTATTGGAGGACGAATTACCATGGCTAAAGATACAGCAGCGTCGGTTAACCGGCGAAATGATATTATCTCTGCAGCAATTGACGTCTTCGCGGAAATTGGCTATTATCGTGCGACTACAGCCCAGGTGGCTGAACGGGCACAGATCTCACAGCCGTATATATTTCGTTTTTTCAAAACAAAAGAAGCTTTATTATTAACTGCAATTGAGGTCTCATGGACACGGGTGATTGATTCGTTTCGAATTGTGGTTGAGACGGCGACACCAGATCAGTTAGAGAATGATCTCATTGAAGCCTACGATAAGATTCTGGAATCGCACAAGAGCGAAATCTTGCTTCAGATGCAGGCGCAAACGATCCGGGAGGAAGTCATTCGTCAGGCCATGCAAAAAGGCATTAGTGATGTACGAAGCATGGTATTGGAAGCTTTCACCGTTGCAGGAATTGCTGAACCGCTAAAAAGAACCATGATTTTTCTGGCAATCGGGATGTTGTGTAATGTATCCAATGCACTGGATATGCCGGAGCTGAAGGAGCGATAGAGAGGGAGGAAAAATCCCTTTTTGAATTTTAGTTATTGATCAATCACTAAATATGGGTTATATTGTTTTCAGATAAGTAATTGATCAATCACTAAATGGATGAAAGAGGTCGATGTATGATGAAAAGAGCTATTGTGATTGGAGCCACAGGTGGAACAGGTGCAGCAATTACGGAAGAATTGATTAGACGGGGTATTTTTACAATTGCATTTGGGCGATCCCGTCAAAAACTGGAGCAACTTGCGGTAAAGTTGGGATCTCCAGATCACCTGCAAATCGCAGTGGGAGATGCATTTCGGTCGGATGATATTATCGCTGCTTCCCTAGAAACGGATGTCATGTTTCATTGTGCGAATGTCCCGTATAACGAGATGGAAAGCAGGCTAATTCCGCTGGGCGAATCCGTGATGGCGGCGGCAGAACACTTGGGTCTTAACGTGGTTGTAATAGACGGAATCTACCCTTATGGTAGAAGACAAATGAGCGAGGTAACGGAAGAACATCCGAAGCAGCCACATACCCGAAAAGGCAAGACACGACTTGCCTATGAACAGATGTTATTCAGCACAAGATGGAGCAGAGCTCAGGTGATGATTGTTCGCTTGCCAGACTATTATGGCCCATCGGCTAATCAAGCTTCCTATCTGGGTTCAACCCTTGAAGCGATAGCAAAAAGTAAGATGGCTTTTTTTATCGGAAATATGAAGGTACCCAGAGAGTACATCTATTTACCGGATGCTGCAGTCATGGTGGTGGAGCTGGCTAGCAGAGAGATGACGTATGGACAGAATTGGAACATTCCTGGATCGGGGATCATCTCGGGTCATGACATCGTGCGATTGGCACAGAAGGCTGCGGGAAGAAACAAACCTGTGATGGCGTTAGGAAAAATAGGGTTGTCGTTAATTGGACTAGGTGTACCCGTTATGAAAGAAATTGTAGAAATGTTATATCTGACGGAGGAACCCCTGATCTTGAGTAGACAGAAATATGAGGAACGGATTGGCCCGGTTGTGGCAACATCTTTTGAAGAAGGAATTGCGTTGACGATTAAGGAGTTGCAGGGGGAGTAGAGGGGAATATATTTTTTAGAGAAAAGTAATTGATTGATCACTAACCGTGAAGGTTTTATAGGTATATTGAATAGGGGCGCACAAAGCTAGTCCAGGGCATAGAGTGTACTATTGTAAAATGCGGGGATTTGACGTGGTGTACAAGGAGGGGGGATTCTCTTGTGAGCGGTATATCCAAAAGGAAACGCAAAATTTCCTCAATCAGTACAGGTAAACGGAAAGCAAAAAAATCAAAAAAGCACTCTATCCCAAAGAAGAAGAGTAAGTCTTGTAAGAAAAGCAGACGTAAATGCAAAAAAAAGAAAAGCCACAGGATTCCTTTCCTTCGCGGCCCACGGGGTTATCGGGGAATGAGAGGATTCACTGGAGCAACAGGCGCTACTGGGTTAACCGGAGATCCTGGGTATCCCCGCATATGGGGAGCAACCAGTTTAATAGGACGGACCGGAGTAACTGGAACCACGGGAAGTACCGGAATAACTGGAGTCACAGGTGCAAAAGGAGCTACCGGACTGACTGGTGTCACTGGGGAAACGGGTCTAACAGGATTCACAGGCGCGATGGGACCGACTGGATCGACTGGGGCGACAGGAGCAACCGGAATTACAGGTATCTCGGGAGCGACTGGCGTAACCGGAACGACA
The DNA here is from genome assembly GCF_038002525.1 of Paenibacillus sp. FSL K6-4396. Taxonomy (NCBI): domain Bacteria; kingdom Bacillati; phylum Bacillota; class Bacilli; order Caryophanales; family Paenibacillaceae; genus Paenibacillus; species Paenibacillus sp. FSL K6-4396. Next base: position 2,169,834 of record NZ_JBBOCR010000001.1, read on the forward strand.
GATGTTACTGGAGAAACAGGGTTCACAGGACTGACGGGAGTGACCGGGGCCACTGGTGTTGCTGGGGAGACCGGTCTAACAGGGAACACAGGTGTAACGGGATCTACCGGTTTGACTGGTCCAACAGGAGAGACAGGCTAACAGGTATAACTGGAGCTATTGGAAGTACGGGTACGATGGGAATAACTGGTGTTACAGGTGCAACCGGAGTTAGTGGCATAACAGGAATTGCTGGTGTAACTGGCACGACAGGACTCACCGGGGCGTTGGCGGTAGAAGTGGCATTGAATGCGGGAGATGTGATTGGACTGTTCTATGCTGCTAACGGGCTAACGGTTACGTTGAACATGGGCAGTGGTTCTACAAATGGCATTGTGTGGTCTGTGCATGAGATCACCTAAAAAATTCTCAACGGGTGGAGCCTATGGACAAATTCGTAAAATTGTAATAAGTTAGTTTGAAGATATTCGAAATATCTTTTGGAAATTGGACTAACAAGTGAGGTGGATTGCATGATTCCTATTTTGGGACGCATTAACGAATTAAGTCGAAAACAACGCAGCAGCGTCGGACTGACGAAAGCAGAAAAAGGCGAGCAGCAGGAGCTTAGAAAACAATATTTGCAGGCTATTCGAGGTCAGGTACTGACAACCATGCTGGCAGTATCCGTTGTGGACCCGCTGGGTCATGATGTGACCCCTGAGAAATTAACCAATGAAAAATTGCAGCGCCGTGAACAGGCCGGCCAATAGCATTCCTTTAATAAGACAGACCAAGGTTACATCTTGGTCTGTCTTTTTTTTCTGTAAAGCATCCGTTCAGCAGGAACTGCATCAATAATCCAATTTAGGTTTCGTGCGAATTAACAAGCATGTCAGTTATTTTTAGTGTTGGTGACAATAAAGCTGCCGCGAACTTCAAATCATCTCTGATAACTCATATAATAACGCTAATATATTTTAGGAATACAAGATGAAATCACAATTCTCCTCAATATAACTCACAACAATATCACATCCAATAATCAAAGAAAGAATAGTTCATATATGTATCTCGAAAGGGTTGATGAATCATGAGCCTGGAAGCTTTGAATGAACGTGTGAAGAATGATCTGACTTATTTGTCATTTGGTAGCGCGAACTGGGTACGTCCAAGAGAACATGCAGATGGTCGTGTTTATGATGTCGTCATTGTGGGTGGAGGCCAGAGTGGATTAGGGGCGGCATTTGGACTTCTTCGTGAACGGATCTCCAATATTGTCGTCATTGACGAGAATGCATCAGGGCTTGAGGGACCTTGGGAGACTTATGCACGTATGGTAACTTTGCGCACACCCAAGCATCTGACTTCCATCGATTTGGGTATACCCTCGTTAACCTTTCGCTCATGGTGGGAAGCACAGGTTGGGCCCGAAGGTTGGGAAGAGGTAGACAAGATCCCGCGTGGAGACTGGATGAATTATTTGCGCTGGTATCGGGAAGTATTGAAGCTGCCTGTGCTTAATGAGGTGAAATTGACGCTGGTTGAGCCTATGGAGAACGGAATACATCGACTTCATGTGAACAAGGCAGGAAATCAGATGGATGTTATACTTGCTCGCAAAGTCGTGTTTGCTACGGGAATACAAGGTGGTGGAGAGTGGCATGTGCCATCCATGATTGCCGATAGATTACCTCGGGATCGGTATGCCCATACGTCTGAAGCGATTGATTTTGATCGGTTAAAAGGTAAAAGAATTGCTGTACTTGGCGGCGGTGCTTCTGCATTCGATAATGCCAGTTATGCCCTTGCCACCGGTGTGGCGGAGGCTCATGTATTTGTACGGCGGGAACAACTGCCAAGTATTAATCCCATTCGTCAAATGGAACAATCCGGTATGATCGAGCGATACCATGCTCTTCCGGTTGCTGATAAATATGAAGTGATCTCTCATTTCTTCAAATTCAATCAACCCCCAACCAATGATACGTTTAATCGTGCGGCAGCCTGGCCTGGTTTCGAGTTGCATCTGAACGCTCCATGGCTGAGTGTGGAAGCGACGGAGCAAGGCGCGATTGTGCACACGGCAAAGGGAGCATTTACGTTTGATTTTCTAATTATTAGCACAGGTTTGCTTAGTGATCCGGCACTCCGTCCTGAACTGAAGCTTGTGGAGCCATACATCGCGCGCTGGAAGGACTGTTACCAGGCTCCGCCAGAGCATCGCAATGCATTGCTGGATGCACATCCTTACCTGAGTTCCGGGTTTGCAATGACAAGCAGGAGTGAACAAGGTGAGAAACCGTTGCACGGACTGTTTGTATTTAATTACTCTGCACTTGCCAGCTGCGGTCTGTCGGCATCGGCAATATCGGGGACCAAGAGTGCGGTGCCCAAACTGGTCACTGCCATAGCGGATCAATTGTTCCTCGATGATCGGGAGATTATTTTGCAGCAATTCTATGCGTATGAAGAACAGGAATTTACGGCTACATGGGTGAAAAGTGGTGCTCTCGCTGAGTAATTGCACTCTATAATATTGCGAACGTGTGGCATCTGATGCTGCACGTTTTTTTGTTTTTCATATGATGAAGGTTACACTTGCCTTTAATTTGTTGTAAAATGTCGGTTGGAACATGTTAAAGGCAGGGATAATAGATGAATGAAATGAACTATGAACAATTTAGAGCCCATTTGAAGAAAGCGTCGCGTAAACGAAATGTACCTTTGATTAAGATCGTAGCATTTCAAGAGAAATACATGAAGATTGAAGAAGTTCAATTTTACGATGTGGAACAAAATCATATGAGTGTTCGGGCCTGCAATACGTTGTGGATGCATCTGGAGAATAAATCTTTCCGTAATATGGTGTCCCAACATTTGCAATTTTATAGAGATATGGAGAACCTGGGTCGGCATTCCTTTGAGAATCTGATCAAAGAACTATATGATACGTCTGTTCCTGTGCTGCTCGATTACAATCCCGCTCATTATTACACCTCGGGACAACTCGCTGAGATTCTGGTCATGGACGAGGAGAGGCTGATTGAACAATTGGAGATGGGCCGCTTCAAAGGGGCTTTTATTAATGAGGATGGCAAATGGCTTAAACCAAAACCAGATGAAATGGTTGTAGAGCCATAAACGCCATACATTTCCCATGTAAAAGCAAAATCCTGCAACGCCACGCATCAAGCGCTGGAGGCTGCAGGATTTTTGATGGAGATACAAGGGCCGCGAAATACCAACTACAAGAACATGAAGTAAATAACTTCATTCAATCGTTGAATACTCAAGTGTTGCGACGAACTGTAAATCCATCTTTGCACCGATTAGGGGCGCCAGGGATTGAGACGATACCTCGTCCTTGGACCATAATCCCTTTTTGAGGGGTACAAAAAGCAGGAGACTGTCCATTCAATCGGCACATGTTGAAGGTTACGGGGGTAAGCCGTGCCATGGAGGCAATGGAGCTCCCTACAGTGGGGGCTTCAACAATCCACTCCGCAGAGGACTGCGGACCCGAATAATACTGAATGGTGCGGAAAGTCCAGCCTAGCGTTAGATTAGAGAGAGTAATGCACCAGGTTTTGGGTGTTAGTTTGGCGATGACTGCCCGAATGCGATGACCAGGGGCAACGGGATGTGGAATGATGGTCTCGGCGTCAGGAAGGATCTCCCACCAGGCATAATAGCTGGGCTTGCCTTGAATCCAGTCGTGACCTGTTCCGGTCTGAATGAGACTGCTGTTCTCGAAACCATCAATTCCAATCCATGCGGATGAATATGTGTTACGTGTACTAGGTAGAACGTAGGGGACAGTCCATTCCGCTGAGATGCGACGGTATTGGTTCTGTGTTCCTGTGCGAGCATAACCGCTCCAATTGGAGGAGATCCATCCAAAACGAGGAGAGGAAACCTTCTTTTTCTGATGCAGGGCGCAAGGTTTGCGACGTTTGTGTGGGTGGTCTGTCATCAGGTCACCACCTTCGATAAAATAGGGACTAGATTATCAGATGCGCGTTCAGGAGTCAGGGAAAGGGACAATTGGACAAGAAAATAAGTCGAAAGATGCGATTTTTTTTGAATGTTTTTAAATTATTTTGAATGAAAGTGGTTGTTTTTTGAGTGAATTATGATACTATAGAAGCAGTTGGAGGAATGAAGATGCTGACTGAAGAACGATATGCTGCAATTATAGAGCGCTTACATTTACAGGGAATTGTGAAATTGCAAGAGCTTGTTGATGTGTTGGGTGCTTCTGAATCAACGATTAGGCGTGACTTGATCGATCTGGAGAGTCGTCAGATGCTCAAACGCATCCACGGCGGTGCCGCACTGGTGAATGAAAAAACGCTGGAACCGGGCATGGAAGAAAAAACGTTCAAAAACATTCAACAAAAAACGACGATTGCCCGTTTGGCTGCACAGGAGATCGAAAATGGCGAATGCATTTATCTGGATGCAGGAACGACAACGTTAGCCATGATTCCTTTTATTGAAGCTAAAGACGTAACGGTTGTTACCAACGGACTTTCACATGTTGAGGCTTTGGTAAGCAAGCGTATTCGCAGTTATTTGCTCGGAGGTATGATGAAAATTCATACAAAAGCAGTCATTGGCAGTATCGCATTACAGAACATGGATAATTTCCGTTTTGATAAATGTTTTCTTGGAAGCAACGGAGTTGATCCCGAAATGGGGTATACAACACCGGATCCGGAGGAAGCCTTGATTAAAAGGCGTGCACATCAATTGTCGGGAAAATCTTATGTGCTGGCTGATTCCAGCAAAATAGGGGAAATTACTTTTGCCAAATTGTTTGATTTGGAGGAGGCCGATTTGATTACTGAGCAGATGCCAGAACATTGGCGGCCTGGAATCGCCCAGAAAACTAAAATAATTGAGGGATAACGATGATATATACGATAACACTTAACCCGTCCATTGATTACATCGTGGAAGTGGATGAGCTGAAGCTTGGCGGATTGAATCGAATGAATCGGGATTTGAAGCTCCCTGGCGGCAAAGGCATTAATGTCTCTCGCATACTGAATCAACTTGGAGCAGATAACACGGCCATTGGTTTCCTTGGTGGATTTACTGGACGTTTCATTAATGACAAGTTGCAAGAAGATAACATTCGGACAGACTTTGTTACGATTACAGACGATACTCGCATTAACATCAAGTTGAAGCATGGAGAAGAGACAGAGATTAATGGTCTTGGACCTGCAATAAGTGCCGAAGAGGCCGAGCAGTTGCTTCACAAATTGTCTTCGTTGGAAAAAGGAGATATTGTCATTCTCTCCGGAAGTGTACCGCCTTCACTTGGAACGGATTTTTATGATCGTCTCATTAAAGTATGCAAGCAAACAGGTGCTGAATTTGTAATTGATACAACTGGCCCTGCGTTAATGGAAGCTCTTGAACATGCACCATTGCTGGTGAAGCCAAATCATCATGAATTGGCTGAACTGTTCGGTGTAACGATTGATACTCGCGAGGAACTGGTGTTATACGGGCGTAAGTTGCTGGAAGCCGGTGCTAAACATGTGTTGATCTCCATGGCAGGTGAGGGTGCGCTATTTATTACCAAAGCGGAAGTTCATCATGCAAATGTGCCAAAAGGCATTGTGAAAAACTCAGTTGGTGCAGGTGACTCCATGATTGGCGGATTCGTAGGTTCCTATGTACAGAGCGGAGATTTGCTGGAAGCTTTCCGCACAGGGGTTGCATCTGGAAGCGCAACTGCGTTCTCAGATGATCTGGCAACACGTGAATTGATTGATGAATTGCGTAATCAAGTAACCATTACGACGATTTAGCCTAACAGCCATATAAAAGGTTTTTACTGTAATTGTAATGTAGTGAGGCCTGCCTAGGCAGGCCGACTGAACTTAAGGGAGTGTACCAAGATGAGAATAACAGACTTGATGATCCAGGAAACGATGATCATGGACCTGCAAGCCTCAACCAAAGATGAGGCTATTGATGAACTAATTGCAAGCCTGAACCGAAGCGGACGAATCAATGATCCGGTCCTGTTCAAGGAAATGATCTATAAAAGAGAAGCTGAATCCAGCACGGGTATCGGTGGCGGAATTGCAATGCCACATGCCAAAACAACAGCAGTGAACGAACCAACAGTTGTATTTGCCAAGAGTAGAAAAGGGCTTGATTTTGAAGCGTTGGACGATCAGCCAGCTCATGTGTTCTTCATGATTGCGGCTCCAGAAGGCGCAGGTAATACCCATCTGCGTACGCTTGCAGCTCTTTCCAGGTTGTTGATTGATAGCGATTTCATCTCACAATTGATGAGTACAGATACACCTGCCGAAGTTAGTGCATTGTTTGATGCCAAACAGGTTGAAGCAGCTGAGAAGGAAGCAGCCAAAGAAAAAGCAAAAGCTGAAAAAGCAGCAAATGCCGCATCCACTTCTACTACTGGTCAGCAACAGAATACTTCTGGTGTGATTGTAGGTAATGCCAATTCGGAAGATTTTGTTGTTGCAGTTACAGCCTGTCCAACCGGTATAGCGCATACGTTTATGGCTGAGGATGCACTTAAAAAGAAAGCTCAGGAAATGGGCATTAATATTCGCGTAGAGACCAACGGTTCCGAAGGAGCACAGAATGTTCTCACTGCTGATGAGATCGCTCGTGCTAAAGGGGTTATCGTTGCCGCAGACAAAAATGTGGAGATGGCACGTTTCGATGGCAAACCGGTATTGCAAAGACCGGTGAGTGATGGAATCCGTAAATCCGAAGAGCTGATTCGCAAGGCCGTTAACGGTGATGCACCGATCTATCGCAGCCAAGGCGGAAATGCCAAGGAAGAGGGCGCAAGCGCTGGCAAAATCAGTGTAGGTAGCAAAATCTATAAAGATCTGATGAATGGTATCTCGCATATGCTGCCATTCGTTGTAGGTGGCGGTATTCTGCTAGCAATCTCCTTCTTGTTCGAACAGCTTGCTAGCCCTGAGAATCCGATTGTGCAACTGCTTCAAACGATCGGTGGCGGAACAGGTGCGTTCCACTTCCTGATTCCGGTACTTGCCGGATTTATCGCGATGAGTATTGGTGATCGCCCGGCCCTGATGCCTGGTATGGTCGGTGGATTGATGGCGGTTAACTCAAACGCCGGTTTCCTTGGTGGTTTGGCTGCCGGTTTCCTGGCGGGTTATGTCGTTATTGGTCTCCGTAAGTTGTTCAAAGGATTGCCAAAAGCGATTGATGGCTTGAAACCAATCTTGCTTTATCCGGTATTTGGCTTGCTGATCGTGGGTGCAATCAGTTTCTATGTCTTTGATCCAATCTTTGGTTCCCTGAACACTTGGCTTGTAGATGCACTTGGTAACTTGGGTACAGGTAATGCGGTATTGTTGGGCTTGTTGCTTGGCGGTATGATGTCCATCGATATGGGTGGACCGTTCAACAAAGCGGCTTACACGTTCGCTATCGGCGTATTCACATCCAGTGGTAACACAGACGGTGCATGGATGGCAGCGGTTATGGCAGGCGGTATGGTACCTCCTCTGGCGATTGCACTTGCAACAACGTTCTTCAAATCCAAATTTACGGAGCAAGAACGCAAATCAGGCCTGACTAACTATGTACTTGGATTCTCTTTCATTACAGAAGGTGCAATTCCATTTGCTGCGGCTGATCCATTGCGTGTATTGACTTCTTGTATTCTGGGTTCCGCTGTTGCTGGAGGATTGACACAACTGTGGAGCATTAATGTACCAGCTCCGCATGGAGGGATCTTTGTTGCAGCACTGGCGAACCACGCATTATTGTTCCTGCTCGCTGTTGCGATTGGTTCAGTGATCTCCGGTCTGATTCTGGGACTGTGGAAGAAGTCACCAACGCTTGTGAAGTAATAAATATAAAAAACATCTCCTGGGTGAAATTCACTTGGGGGATGTTTTTTATTTCAGCTTTTTTGTTAGGTAGTGGAAAGTTTCCTCCGGATTTGTGTAAAATGCTTATTTAGCTTTTACATTCATGTGTGGTAAAATAAATATAATTATATTTTGAAACTATGTTTCGTCTAATGAAACTTATGCAGGAGGAATTGGAATGTCTGATGTAATCAAAAGTCAGGTGCAGAAGCAGTTTGCGAAAAATGCAGGTAAATATGTGACGAGTTCGGGGCATGCCAGAGGTGAGGATCTCGCATTGCTCGTGGCTTCATCTCAAGCCACTCCGGATATGAACATGCTGGATATCGCCACTGGAGGAGGGCATGTCGCTAATGCATTGGCTCCACTTGTTCAGCGGGTGACAGCCCTCGATCTAACGGAAGAAATGCTTCAGGTAGCTGAAGCATTTATCCAGGGCAATGGACACCGTAATGTAGATTTTGTTGTCGGGGATGCAGAGAAGCTACCATTCGATGATGATATCTATGACCTTGTAACCTGCCGAATCGCTGCTCACCATTTTCCGGACGTTTCTTTGTTTGTTCATGAGGCATTACGCGTTATGAAGCCCGGTGGAAGGTTGTTATTCATTGACAACGTGGCACCTGAACGGGATGAGAATGACCAGTTTTACAATGAAGTAGAGAAGTGCCGAGATGCAAGCCATGTTCGAGCATGGCGCAAGACGGAATGGATTCATATGCTGGAGTACGCGGGCTTCCGAATGGAAATGATGGTTTCCTTCCAGAAGCGCTTTAAGTTTGAAGAGTGGTGTAACCGTGCGGCACTGCCGGAACGGGAGAGGAGGGAACTTGAAGCAAGTATGTTGAGTGCACCGTCCATCATCAGAAAATTTTTCGATTTTGAAGTGACAGCGAATGGGAAGCTCGATAGCTTCCAAGGAGAAAGTGTATATATCCAAGCGATTAAGCCGACTCATGTCTGATTCGATAGAGCAAACCATTAAGGTTAGCAGGTTATGAACGAGTAGAAGGATGAATGACAATAAAATAAATAAAACAAGCAGAGTACCTTGAACAGGTAGTTCTGCTTGTTTTATTCTGCAAATTTATAGTCAAAGCGACGGTTCAGGGTTTTAGTATAACTTTGGTACATTCGTCTTCATGATCGTTGAAAATGCGATACGCATCGCTTGCATTCTCTAGTGGAATCCGATGGGAGATGATCTCGGTTGGATCAAATTCACCAGCAGTGATTTTGCGGAACAATTCAGGCATGTAATGTATAACAGGAGCTTGTCCCATTTTAAGATTGATATTGCGTTCAAACAGATTGCCTAACGGAAACATGTTTTAGGAAGAGCCATATACACCCGTAAGTTGGAGTGTACCGAATTTGCGGATTGCTTTCATGCCGATTTCAATCGCACTCAGTGAACCGCCATGAAGTTTCAGCTTCTGTCCGATCTCCTCCAGCGTGGTTTTTTTACCATCCATACCTACACAGTCGATAACAACGTCGGTTCCGCCTTGTGTAATCTCGCGAATGTGCTCACCCATATCATCGTAATCTTCGAAATTAAAGATCTCTGCATCGTTCAAACGTTTGGCTTTCTCCAGTCGATAGGGCAGACGATCCACAGCAATAACGCGTTTGGCACCTTTCATCCAGGCGAACTTCTGCGTCATCAACCCAATGGGTCCGCTACCGAGTACAGTGACCGTATCTCCCGGTTTAACCCCGGCATTCTCGACGCTCCAGTAAGCGGTTGGAAGAACATCGGATAGGAACAATAAGGCTTCATCTTCCAGTTCACAGGATTCCGGAATCACAAACGGAGTGAAGTTCCCGTAGGGAACACGCAATAATTCCGCCTGACCTCCAGGGTGGTTTCCGTAACGCTCGGTGAACCCAAAATAACCACCTGTATGAATATCGGGATTGCCATTGGAATTATCGCATTGGCTCTCCATGTCATGATTGCAATAGAAGCATTCACCACAAGCGATGTTAAAAGGCAGGACCACACGGTCCCCCTTCTTCACACGTGTCACTTCAGGACCTACTTCTTCCACAATGCCCATCGGTTCATGACCGATAACGTAATCTTTGGCAGCAGGCAAGGCTCCCTGATAAATATGCAGATCCGATCCACATATAGCTGTAGAAGTAATACGAACGATAATGTCATCCTTCTGTTGCAGTTTGGGATCTTCAACCTCTTTGACTTGAATGTCCTTGATTCCCTGAAACGTAACGGCTCTCATCTTTCATATTCCTCCTTATATAGTGGGATTCTCTGACAATTACCCCATTTCAGCATAAATGATAGATATACATACTAAATTAAACGACAGGCCATTTTAATTTACGCAAGGCATTGAGCAACTCAGGCGGCGCATTCAGATTGTCACGGACCAGATCCCGCGGGGTTAACGCCATCCACTGATTCAGTGATACATCCTCAAATCGATCACTTCGGAATATCTCCAAAAACCATAAAGTGTCTGTGCCGGTATTTTGTATGTAGTGTCCCATTGCGACAGGAACATATCCGACATCCCCAGCCCGATAGTCAAATGTACGAGCAATGCCATTGCCTCCAAACACAGTCATTCTCCCTTGTCCTGTCAGATAATATTGCCATTCATCCGCATTGGGATGCCAGTGCAGCTCACGCATGGCGCCAGGTCGGATCTCAACGAGTGCTGCTGCAACGGTAGTTGAGATGGGGAAGTTAGTGGAGTCTACGATCCGCACGCTTCCGCCGGGTGTGATGAGCGGTTCTTGAGCCAGCAACCGGTGTTTGAATGTGAGAGGAACGGTACCATATGGCGACTGAACTTCCTGGCTCTCGATGGAACCCGGGACGGTATCTTGGAAAATGTAGACCTGTTCCTTCGGCATCGACTGAAAAGCGGATTCGGGCACGCCGAAATTGACAGACAATACCTCTGGTGGGGTATGGGCAAACCAATCCGATATGGATAATGTATTCAGATCGGAGAAGGACCCGTCATCAAACACAAGCAGAAATTCACAACCATCCTCCAGTCCCTGAATGGAATGGGGTAGACCTTTTGGGAAAAACCAGAGATCGCCAGGTCCGACATCCGCAATAAAATTACGTCCGTTCTGATCTACCGAAGTGATTCTTGCCGTTCCCCAGATCATATAAGCCCACTCAGATTGTTGGTGCCAGTGCAATTCTCGTACACCTCCCGGTGTCAGGCTCATGTTCACACCAGCCAGTGTAGTGGCAATAGGGAGATCCCGTACGGTGATTTCACGTGACCAACCCCCATGGTTCAATTGCATATGCGTATCGGAAAAAGACATTTTTAGATTGGGCAATAACCCGTTATCGGTTACCGGAGGTACCAGCATATCGGGGTTCTGTATATCTCTCATGACGTCTCTGGGTCCCAGATCAGGTCCTCCAGCGCCATCACTGCGAATGGGTTGCGGGATAATAAATGGTTTTTCGTTAGGTTGCTGTCCTTTGGTCATTGAGTGATCCCTCCAGATTCAGTGGCATGTCACACGCGACATGGTATCGTTATGTCTACACCTATGAATCAGGGCCTGGATAATATGAGGGACAAACGACAAAAAAGACATGACCGCATGCGGTCACGTCTTTACACGTAGTGAGAAGGTTGAATAATCCATGAATCCGGTTATCGAATCAGATGAAGGCAGAATTCCAGATCGGATTGAAGATGCTCTTTCATCAGTCGTTCGGCAGCCTGCCCGACATGTGCCTTGATCGCTTCACAAATCTGATGATGCTCTTCAATGAGGGAGGGGCGCTGATAATATAGTGCTCAACAACCATTATGATTAAGATGGGCTGGTTGTGGTCTTCCCAGACTGCGTTGTATGAAAATGCTGCTCGTAGATCTCGTTTACCCGATGGAGAACGGCAGGACCTTGCTCTGTGAAACGAAGTGCTGTCGCTTTATTTTTCACCAGAAATGTACCGGATTCATGTCTGCTGGGTGATAAAGCCGCACTGTAGAGCAATGAAGCACCATGACTTGGATGGGGAAAGAACCATCTCATAATAGGTTTGATATAGAAGGGCAGGCCGGATGTTTTGTTGCCCCTTAGCGTATTATTTCCACCGGGATCTACGCTTAGCAGTTGTATGCCATTCGCTTTGGCAGACTTGGCAACCTCACGTGTCCATAGAGATAGACCGAGCTTCGAAGTGGCATAGGGACCAAACAGCTTTTTGAATTCAGTTGGACGTTCCAGGATATTTAGATCAAATTGTTTGACCATACTGAACGCGGTGGTGGAAGTATTGACGACTGTTTTCATCTGTCCTTTGAGCAATAGCTCCACTAATTCCATGTAGATGATGTAAGGGACTACAGTTTGAAGTTCAAAGTGCAGTTCATGCCCCTGATCAGAGAAACGAAGCTCCGAAGCGCTGCCACCCGCATTGTTAAACAAGACATCAATTGAATCGGTATCGGATTTAATCTGATCCAGTGCAGTCCTCAGACTGTCGTAGTTGGTCAGATTAGCCTGAACCCAACGGAGCTGGCCTGAACGTAAGGCGTTCTGAATATCGGTATCCTCGGATGGGAAAGCAGAACGGTTGAGACCGATTACCTGCCATTCTTCAGCCAGTAACTTGCGTGTCAGTTCAAGACCAATTCCTGACGTTGAACCTGTGATGAGAGCGGTGCGAAGCTGATTTTGTATATTCATATATACCTCCAGATAGAATGGGATTACAGAACGAATCTGTATGCTGCGCTCATTCTATAACTTGGAGTCGACTCCAAGTCAAGGGGTGTTAGGGTGGAAGGGATCATGCTTGACTTGGAGTCAGCTCCAAGTTGTAATATGGAGAGAAATAAATATGGAGGAGGCCCATATGATGAGTGAGAATGAAGTATTCTCCATTAAAGAAACGTCAGAACAGGCCGGATTATCGGAAGATACAATTCGTTATTATGAGAAGATTGGGCTGCTTCCCCGAGCTGAACGCAAAGCCAATCGCCATCGGGTATATCGCTCGGAGGATATCCATACGATGAAGTTGATCACTTGCCTGAAAAAAACAGGGATGTCTCTGGAGGAAATGAAGCCTTATTTACAAATGTCCATGGATTCCGATCTCGCCGATTTCCCGGATGAACGGGAGATGCTTGTGAATCACCGGAAGAAAGTTGAAGCACAGATTGCTTCGCTACAACAAGTCGTTGATTTTATCGATGAGAAGTTGGAAAAACGAAGTATGTACCCTGATGAATGTCCTATTACCGGGGAGAACCAGATGTCTGTTTTTGAAAAACAGAACCTATTCTCTTGATGGCGCAGCTGCCTATTTGAATCCGAAAACCCACGTCATGATGACGCGGGTCTTTTTGCTGTTTCTAGCATTTAATATCGAGTGTATGGCCAGGTTATTAGATATCACTTTTTACGGAGAGGGTTGTCTGAAAAGAAGCTTAATGAAGCAGGGATATGATATATTAAAGAGCAATGTTACATTTTTTTGATAGCAACCACATCTGCAGATTGAGAAGAATTCCAGATAAGAGAGGAACGACAGCATGGATTACTGGGGAATACTTGGTATAGAGCCTACTGAAGATTTAAATGCGATTAGACGGGCTTATTCATTACGGTTAAAACAAAATCATCCAGAAGAGAATCCTGAAGGTTTCAAGGAACTTAGAGCAGCTTACGAGCAAGCTAGAGAGATTGCGTCAACAGGTTCAATTCAACCGATACATGTTGAGTCTGATGATGATCCTACTCACCACTTCACGGAAGATACGCAGGATTTAGCTCAAGGTATACATATCGAAGACTTACATATAACTCCTCCACAGCGGGAAGACCCGCTGCGTGAAGCTGTAAATCATTTTCTGGAGAGAACGATTAGACTTTATGAAGATTTTGACTCACGCATTCGTTACGATCTATGGGTGAACCTTGTAGAGGATGAGCAATTCTGGAGCATTCAGGTTCGGGAAAGACTACACAGCGAATTGTTAGATGTTTTGGCAGAACGAAGCTGGCTGCCTGGTATGGTTTGGAAATTATTAGATGATACGTTTGGCTGGATGGACAATGAACTGGAGTTAAGCGAGCGATTTTCTTCCTCGTTTCTAAATCACATTCGTTACCAAAGTCAAAGTTTATATGATTTGCAGCTTGAATATTTACACCAAGCGGCAGCAGCTGGTTTGGAGATCGACGATTATTTATATTTTCGTGAATTCGCAAGACGTGCACTCATTCATCAAGACTTGGACACAGCGCACGAGATGTTGGGCAAAGCTTACGCCATGTATGAACAAGACCCTGTGTTACTGCGCTTGATTGCGTTATATTCGATGAACGTTGAGGATTGGGAGACTGCGCTCCACATGTACTCCAGGCTTGCAGTTATACTATCGAATGAGCCTCAAATTCTCCGTCACTTGGCAGACATGTTACTGAAGTGTGGACATGTGGAAGAAGCGTTATCCATCAACATGCAGTTGTCGGAGGCAACTGAAGCGATGATCTATAGTCCTGCTTTATCATCTGCAGCGCAGTGTCTAATCCAGTTGGGTAGAAATAATGAAGCCATGGCTGTATATGAGGCAGCGTTAGAACGATTCCCAGCGGACTTGGAACTACGAACTCGTCTATGGCATGTACGGCATGAATATGAGCAAGAACGCATGACGATTTTGGAAGAGGAGCTTCAAAATGACAACCCTCCTGGAACGGAACAGATCGAGGAACTGATTGAGCTTTACCGTATAAGGAAACAATCAGACAAGGTAATATCCATGGTTGAAGGATTTGGATCAGAAGTACTGTTAAGCAGTAATGCTTGGTTTTTGGCTGCTCAAATGGCATACGATGTTGATCTAAAACTTGCTTTACACTACATTAATCAGTCTGTCACAAGGGCTAAAGAAGAGGTCTTTGTTCACCAAGAGGCTTTGTACTTACGCATAAAGGTCAATTATAATCTAGATCATTATGAGGCAGTAATCTCAGACGGTCTTATTCTGAAAGAACACATGGCAGAAGAGCCGGGAGTTTATTTTTATCTCGGGGAATCCTATCGTATGCTTGAAGAATATGAACAGGCGATCTTGAACTATTTGCAGGCAAAAACATTAAATGGGGGCGCAGGCTACGAATTTGGATTAGCTTTCAGTTACTATAATTTAGAAAAGTATGATAAGGCTATAACGTGCTTTGAGACTTATATGAATGAAGGTAATGAAAGTGCTGATCTCTATCACTACCTTGGCATCTCGTATATGAATGTAGAGCGATTCGAGGATGCTGTTCAGTGTTTCCAAGCTTGTTTACGTATCGAGAGTTATCCGAGCACACTTTATCATCTATTTACAGCCTACAGAGGACAAGCCAAGATTGATCTTGCATTGTCTACCATTGAACAATATTTGGAGACTGGGGACACTGCGTATCAAAATGAAGCTCTTGGTGCAGCAGCGGATCTCCATTTTGATAGAAAGAACTGGACCACTGCTCATGATTTCTTCTTAGCGCTTCACAAAAAGATACCGGAGGTTTCTTTATTAACAAAAATGATTGCTGTTTGCCTCCTTGCGGATCGTAAGTTTGAGGAGGCAGCAAAATGGATTCTGAAGATTCAGGATCACGAGCCTAATAATCCGTGGGCGCTTTTACAGATGATTCGCATCTTTGCCGAACTCAAGCAGTGGGATGAGTTGGACAGCGCTATGGTGCATTATTATAAAACAGTAGAACCTGCCAAGATTGATGGTTACAGCTATTATTATGGGGGCTTACATCTATATCAGGCACGTAAATACGATGTCGCTCGCAAAATGTTGACCCGAGCTTACGAGTTTGGTTTGCGGGGGGATACATGCAGTTTACTGAGTTTATCCTATATGCATCTTGGTCAAGGAGAGTTGGCACTTGTGTATGCCAGAGAGGCTGTGGCAGACCGGCCTGATCATCCGGATTACCTTGCACGTCTGCAGGATATGGAAGAGCGTCTGAGTCAACGGGGAGCCTGGTTTAATAAGCTGAAGTTCAATATATTCCAGATGGGATTGAAACAAACGGTACCACTTCAATTCCCTGATCTTTTGAATGATGAAGAGCTCAGACCGTATTATAACGTGGAGGTATTCAACGATGTATTCTTTGCTTGATGCAAGACAACAGTGGACACTGGCAGCGGGAGCTATTTTACTTGAGGCAAATGCTTTGGAATTCGCCACAGGGTATGATATTGAACGATTGGATGGGAAAAGGGAAGGCATCATTGAAATGTTTGGTCGAGCATGGAGTATTCGGGACGAGCAGTCATTTCATCAGCAAATGGAAAGTTTTCGAGAAGGAAGCGGGCACCATGATAAATTTGATCAACGCAGGGCGTTATTGTCTGTAATGACTCATCAGGAGCAGGAAAACTACATCCTTGGTTTGGAGGATGAGACGATCAGAACCCAATTGAGGGCCATCCAACTCTATGACAGTCGCCTGAATGCGGCAAGCATCAGCGCCTGGGACTGGGGAAGAGCCATATCAATTACACGGATGGCGATGCAGGTCGGTTATGTAGATGAGAAGACAGCATGGACTTTTATGTATGAAATGGCGCAGCGGATTCAAAAAGCGTATTCAAGTTGGACGGAATTCGGACTTGCCTATCTCATAGGACGTCAGTATGGGTATGAAGAATTGGAGACGGAGTCAGCCCTGGAGCACTTTTCGCTTGTAGAGCATTTGTTCGAACGGGCAGACAGTCCATGGAATGTACTTCCGTGGGAAGAAGCAACTGTTGGTCTGCCTGTTGAACCAGAAAGAGAGGGATAAGACCTTGACCCTACAACAATTAAAATATGTAATTGAAGTTGCCACACGCGGCTCTATGAATGAAGCGGCCAAACGCCTGTTTATCTCGCAACCCAGCCTTTCGAATGCCATTCGGGATCTGGAGCAGGAGTTGCAAATTACCATTTTTGAACGTACCAATAAGGGAATATCTTTGTCTAAAGAAGGCGTTGAGTTTCTAAGCTACGCACGTCAGGTGGTAGAACAAGCTGAGTTGCTGGAGAATCGTTATCTGAACGCCAAGCCATCTCCGCAGCATTTCTCTGTATCGACACAGCATTATGCGTTTGCGGTGAATGCCTTTGTTCGTCTGGTACAGCAGTATGGTCAGGATGAATACGAGTTGGCACTTCGGGAGACAAAGACCTACGAGATTATTCAGGACGTGAAAAGCCTGCGCAGTGAAATTGGCATCCTGTATTTGAATGAGTTCAATGCCAAGGTGATTAACAAATTGTTAAAAGATGCGGGGCTGGTTTTCACCAGCTTGTTCACAGCCAAGCCCCATATCTTTATCAGTGTGAAGAACCCACTGGCGAAACAAGAGTCAGTTGCAATCGAGCAACTGCAGGATTATCCGTACTTGTCATTTGATCAGGGTGAGTACAATTCCTTTCATTTTTCCGAAGAGATCCTAAGTACGTTATCTCACCCCAAAAGCATACAGGTCAATGACCGCGCAACATTGTTTAACCTATTGATTGGTCTGAATGGTTATACGATCTCTACGGGTGTACTTAGCGCTGATCTGAATGGAGACGAGATCATTCCTGTACCGCTGGAATGTGAGGAATCCATTAATGTAGGGTGGATAAGCCACAAGAGCACTTCTCTCTCCAATCTGGGCGTGGAATATGTCCAGGCTCTGCATGAGGCCATAGGGTCTTAGAAGTGTTAGATGGTTCATCAAAAGGCCGTTTCCGTATGAGTCGGAACGGTTTTTTTGTTGTACTATGACCTTTCAAGTATATAGGGTGGAATGTTGTCATCCCGTGTAATAGAATGAAGGTATATGTCGAAAAGGCTTAAGAGATTGAAGGGAGAACGGTTAGTGAGAGTTCTGTATCGGAATAAAAGTGAACAGCATGAGCTGACGGTATATGATACCAAAAAGCTTTATGGAGAGAAGGGCCAGTTTCGTGTATTAGAATTCTCCAACGCAGCTGTGCAGGGAGCCATGGATCTGGATGAGCCTAACCGGGTGGTGTTGGAGTATCCGAGAGCGATGGTGCATTTAATGGAACGGAATGATCCTAAGTTTGATACCGTATTTGTGGTGGGACATGGTATTGGCACATTGCCAACCTACTTGTCTGATCGTCAGGTAAAAGTAGCTGAGCTTGACGCAGAGGTCGTGGAGTTGAGTCAAACCTTTTTTGGATATGAGGGAAGTCCTGTGCTCATCGGGGATGGTCGTGAATTATTAGGCCAGGAACCCGCTGCGACATATGATTATATTATTATTGATGCCTTTACGGCAACGGGTACACCCGAGCAGTTTATATCCAGTGATTTTTTTGCCATGGTCAAGGACAAGCTGGACTCGGACGGAGCTGTGATCCTTAATGTGTTTGGGCGTGCGGGCAACGATCGGCTTGTCAATGCGATCTATACGACACTTCAGGCACAGTTTGCCTATACACGTGCATTCGCATTACCTACAGAAACAGCGGATGAAGTTCAAAATCGCATTTTAATGGGTAGTCATCACCCGATCGAATTTCAGGTTCGTCAGATGGCAGGGTTTGTTGAACAAGAGCCAGAAGAAGGATATATCATTGTCGATTAGGGCGATCCTGAACAGTGATTCTTCCAGGGAAAGTAAAATGTCATTAAATCGTCAATCTTACGATGTAATTGTTAAGATTTCTCAAATTCTTTATTTGATCTTAACAACTTTTGTATAAGATAGAAGGAATATGCCTTTTCATGAAAATCCGGGGGAAGTAAACGATGATTGCACAGATCAAGAGATATAGATTACGAAAAAAAATAAAAAACATCAAGAAGATCAGCCTCACGGCTTTACTCGGTGGGTTGGTCACTATTTCAGTTATAATGACATTGACCCTCATGGTCATCTCATCTTATACATCTCAGAAACAGTCACTCATTGATAACACCCTTTCGCTAAACTATGCAAGCGCTGTGCAAATGAGCCAAACGCTGGATTCGCTTTTTTATTCCATGCAGGAGAGCTTGAAATATGCAGCCAATTATTTCCCGGATATGGATCAGTCCAATACAAAAGAGTTGAATTCCACATTAGATTTGGTTCGCAATAGCAGTAATTTTTTTAATTCCGTTTCTTTGGTAGATAAAGCGGGAGTAATCAGGTCTACCTCACCTTACTCACAGGCTAGTGTAGGTCACCATGTTAGTTCCCATGCAGCAAAAGAAGCGGTTAAATTGAGGACTTCGTATATCTCCGAAGCGTACCAGACACCCAGAACGAAACGCAGAATTGTATTTGTTAGTGAACCGATCTTTGATTCGGCAGGGGAGTACCAAGGAACAATCGGTGGAAATATCTTTTTGCAGGAAAATAATATATTGAGTCTGTCTTTTGGCAGTCAGCTCAAGACAAGTAATGGTTCCTACTTTTTTATTGTGGATAAGAAGGGCACTTTGTTATTTCACCCAAACACCAACCGAATTGGTGAAAATGTCAGTAAAAATGAAGTGGTGCAAAAGCTGCTAGTAAACAAGCACGGTAAAGAACAATACAAAAATCTGGCAGGTGTGGATTCGCTTGCAGGTTATTACAAAGTTCCATCAACAGACTGGGGCGTCGTAATCGTGTCTCCAACCCAAACGGTGTACGATCAGTTGAATCATCATATCCGTATGTTGTTGCTGTACACCTCAGTGCCTTTCCTGATCCTGACCCTTATTGTGGTTCGGGTTGCACGCAAGCTGGCCAGTCCTTTTGCTATGCTGGCTGATTTGGTGAATCAGGTCGATAAGGGACAAGTGGATCTACCGGTGATGAAACCTCACTGGAATAGAGAGGCAGACCTTCTAACAAGAGCAGTTGTTGGCGCATTGGCGAACTTTAGGAAACAGACAAACCAGCTTGTCTATGATGCCAGAACAGATGTTTTAACAGGTATGAACAATCGCAGAACCTTCGAAGAAGTTATTCAGGAATGGATTCAGGATGAGGCGCCATTCTCCATTATTGTTCTGGATATCGACCGCTTCAAGTCCATTAATGATACATTCGGTCATCATGCTGGGGATGAAGTGTTGAAACACATTGCCAATATCATTCAATTGTCTGTTCGACCAGAAGATGTCTGCGCACGGTTTGGTGGAGAGGAATTTGTAGTCTTGTTAAGAAATTCCGAGTCTAACGTAGCTTTTGAGATTGCTGAACGTATCCGAATAACGGTCGAAGAAAGCGTATTGCCTATAGATCGTTCCGTCACCATCTCGGCTGGAATTGCTGAATATCCGAAACACTCCACAACATCCACAGAACTGTTTCACTTGGCGGATAATGCACTGTATCAAGCGAAGGAAGAGGGGCGTAACCGTACGGTTACGATCCAAACGGTTATTAAATAAGCAAGCAAAGAAGCTGTTCCCTAAAAACTAGGAACAGCTTCTTTTGTGTTTTATACCTCTTGTGAGGATCTGGCCAGAACCTCATTTGTATACGTTTCTCCCCAATCTCGCATGCTGAAGATGATCGGCCGTAACGTTTCACCAAATGGTGTGAGGGAATACTCCACTTTAGGTGGGATCTGGGGGTATATTTCACGATGAACAATTCCGCTGCCTTCCAACTCTCGAAGTTGCAGGGTGAGCATACGCTGGGTAATGTCAGGAAACAATTTTCGGATCTCGTTAAATCTCAAAGGACCGGAGAATAAATGATACAAAATGGCACCTTTCCATTTGCCTCCGATCACACTGAGGGTAACTTCCACGGAACAGCCGTATGGCGCGGGACATAGCTTGGTAGCGTCCTTTTTCATTATAAGTACACCTCCACTTTAGGGTGATTTTCTATGGTATCTATTTGGGTGGTTATATTTCATAAAGTACGTATAGTTCATGAAAGAGCATATCACTTATGATGCAGATTATAAACCCTAATTGTAGTCGAAGGCAGATGTGTTGATGTCTATAAGATAAAAAAGAGCCCCGGTTTCAGGCTCTTCTCTGGATGTATAAAATATGAGGATGAGCGTATATACGCTACTTCAGTGACGATAGAATGGAGTCACATAGAGCCATCGTTGCAATATTATCCTTGGCGCTGGAATGTGGGACAGTCTGATTCTGGCAACACGCGATAAAGTGCACCATTTCACCAACAAACCCGCGTAGATAAAGGTCGCGAGAAGCTCCTGACATAGGAGATCCGGAAGGTGTATATACAGTATCTTGCTCCTCGAGAGATTTCCAGGGAAGGCTGGTCGATCTTCGGGATTGATGGACAGTAAGTGTGTTGATATCTTCAGCTGACGCAAATCCGTTGTCAAAGGTGACGAGTACACTTTCACTCTCCCGTGACCAAGCGCTCATGCCGGTAAAATAAGCGCTGCCTACTACGTTATTCTCAAAAACAAGGGAAATGCTTTGATTAATGTGTTCCCCATCCTTCACGGTTGTGCCTGTAACCCGTATTACTTCTCCGAATAAGTAACGCATCAGATCGACCATATGTATGGCAGCGAGCTTCATGAACTGTTCCTCATCCTTGCAAAATGGGGTGCTGTCTACAGCGAATTTCATCTGGAATGAACGTACCTTACCTAGCGAACCACTATCAATGAGCTCCTTCAGCTTCATGTATACGGGAGCATAACGTTTCATAAAACCGACCATGACAACGACGCCGCCTTGCTCGGCAGCCTCTGCTACAGCTGCTGCTTCCGCTGCATTCCATCCGAGTGGCTTATCCACGTATACATTCTTACCAGCTCGAATGCATTCAAGGACAAGAGCGGTCTGATCAACAGGCTGGGCGACCACCACGACTCCGTCACAAGTTTCCTGCTGTAACATAAGCCCAGCGTTATCATACGCTTTTCCGTTGCTGCCAAATCGCAGCAGAGCTGCTTCAGAGCGTTCCATACTGCGTGTGGCAATGGCCTGGATCTGCGCTCCGGCTTCAACAACAGAAGGGTAAATATTCGTGGATGCATGAAACCCGGCACCGATAAAGCACAGATGGGTTGTTTTCAAGGTGGATCTCTCCTTCATTTTTGCATTTGTATGGATGGTATATTTGTTTAATGCTACGATAGGGTGTTTGAAGTTGAGAAAAAAGGACATATGTCCTATTCTTGAATGAATAAAAAAGAAGTTGCATTTTTATTTTGGAGCATGTATACTCTGAATTACGGTAAAACAAGGAATTGCTTCACCGGAATGCTTTTCATCGATGGATGAGGAGATACATATTATGCGGTCGTGGCGGAATTGGCAGACGCGCACGGTTCAGGTCCGTGTGGGCTAACCCCCCGTGGAGGTTCGAGTCCTCTCGACCGCATCTAACCAAAAAAGGTTCGTGAGTTGCTCTAGGGCAACTCACGAACCTTTTTTGGTTTTGTGGATCATTCGTGTGAAGCCTGCATTTTGCTATCAGCATGCTAATGCTAATGTTGCCGCTGGCGCAGAATGACTGCCGTGATGATCCCGGCAATGGCTCCTGCAATACCAAATAGCGTAACACTGGCAACCACTTCAACCGACTGGAGACGAAACAAAAAAGCGATACCACTGCCAAAAGTGGTTCCGGCCAGAAATCCGAGCGAAATTCCTAATTCTTTCGTTAATTTCATTGCTTCACCTACTTGGAAATGTGAGATATGGATTTGCAAATATTGGGTATAGGCAGTAAAGTGTGATCAGGAAAATCATCACATTTTATTTCCTTTTTTATCTTGTGGTTTTAACCCGTTAATTATGCATGATATCTCATATGGGAGGGTAAGAGCGAATGAATATGAACGAACGAATTGCAGCATGGAATGAGGAAGCACAGCAGTGTGCTTGCGGTCATCAACACCGGGTGGTGGATATGCTGATACATCTGGAAGCTGGGGCCATTCAGAGGTTACCGGGTTATTTGTCTGAGCAAGGATATCGTCAGGTGACGGTTGTTTATGATCAACATACGTTTCGGGCCGCTGGATCTGATGTATTGAGCAGTATTCGCGAAGCGGGAATGCATGTGGATGAGATCGCTCTACCGGAGAATCGGACGGGGGATATCATTGCGGATGAAGCAGCTATTGTACAGGTCATGTTGGGTGTGAAACTGGAAAGTCAGGCTGTAATTGCGGTGGGCTCAGGTACCATTCATGATCTGGTGAGATTTGTTTGTTCCAAAATGAACAAGCCCTTTCTGTCCATACCGACAGCGGCTTCAGTGGATGGGTTTACCTCTGCGGGTGCACCCTTAATTGTAAGCGGCGTCAAACAAACATTTCAGGCTGTTCCGCCAGAGGCTATCTTTGCCGATCTGGATATTCTGGAGCAAGCCCCGCAAGTGATGACAGCTGCCGGATTCGGAGATATGCTTGGTAAATATACTTCACTTGCAGACTGGATTGTTTCTCGTGAACTGGGCGGAGAACCGTTCTGTCCAGTTGCTTATCGGATGACAGAAGAAGCGCTGAATACCTGCATAGATCATGTACAAGCTATTGCGGAGGGGCGAGCAGAGGGAGTAGCTGTGTTAATGGACGCATTAATTGTTTCCGGTATCTCCATGCTGATCATTGACCATTCCCGTCCGGCATCCGGAGGTGAGCATCATCTATCTCACATCTTGGAGATGGATCTGATGCAAGCGGGAGAAAGACCGGTTCTGCATGGTGCCAAAGTTGGCGTAGCTTGTGCATTGCTTACGGTGAAATATAAAGAGGTTGCACAGACATCGGGTGAACCGGTGTTTGGGATATATGACCAATTGCCGGAGGCCTCTCAGCTCATTGCATGGTTGGAACAAGTAGGTGGACCTGTGACTACTGAGCAACTCGGTGTAACCCCGGAGATGGTGGAACATGCATTCAACACAGCGCATACGCTTCGTCCTCGATATACCGGATTGAGATATATCAATGAAGTGTTGAACACGAGGTTAGGATGACCTTTTAGAGAAGATGGTCATGACGAAATGCATAAACTTAGCTTGTAGCCGGCTGTGATGGCTCTTTTTGGGAGCAAAAAACGAAAAAGGGTAGGTTATCTGACATTTCTGATGGAATAGCCAGAACAGTGCTTCAAGTCCGAGAGAGAAGGCATGCATTTTATTTTAAAAAAGGCTCTGGCCTCCCTATGGGGAGATCAGAGCCTTTTGGCTGTTCGCTTATTTAGTTGTTGCGACGATCTTTCAAGATGACATCTGCGAACAAAATAGTTTTCGGTATACGGAAAAATTGCTCCGCTTGTTCCTGAAACGCAGCAGAAGGCAGTGTTCCCTGATGCAGCCATTTGCGGAAAGTGCCGGGATGAACCCCGATCCAGTGGCTGACATCTGTCACCGACAGATCATGGACCATACACAAGCCTGTCAAAATACGGTTACTAACCGGAGAACGGGTCACCGTACGCTTCATGAAGCGAGATGACTCGGGTTGACATATGACAGGGCTATTACGCACAACTTCTTCATTGAAGAGAATATGACGCGGGTAGCCGAGTAATTGGCAAGTCTTGTCCAGATTGGTACTGCCGGGTATCCGTCCTTCATATACCCACGCACTGACACTGCGTGAAGAGATGGAGAGGTCTTCAGCAAGCTGGGACAACTTGATATCATTGGCCATCAGCACGGCAAGAAGAACACGATTGCGGATTTGACAGCGTGTCGGTTTTCGGAATCGTTTAACACGGACGCCTTTTCCCAAGTATTTACGGTTGATCAGAGACCACGCCTGGATGGAATGTTGTTCTGGTTGATTAGGCATATTTCCTCCGATTTTTTTTAACCAAATACTACAATAAACAACGGGGTACTTTCAAGTGCCGGGACTACCGGTTACAAATGCGTCAATGCGTGAATTCACGATAAAGAGGGAACTACGAACTAGACCATGCGCAATTCACATCCTAGTATATTCCTAGATTACAATGTTTCACTAAAAATGAAGGGAGAAATTGAACAGGAATAAAAATAATATAGTTCTAATTGCTTATTACTAGGTCTAAAGAACTTTTATCTGTTTTTTGTTGATATGATGCGGTTTATTTCCCTGAATTCCCCAAAAGCATGTGATTTTCGTTCTCCTGTTGCGAAGAGGATGTGCACAAATCTGAAATGATAAATCCGCATGTTCAGCATGACATGTGACCTGTCAAATCTCTTACTTTTACATATATTGTATGATACTCAAGTGTAAGGGAGAGGTGAGGAACGTGCATCTATCTGTGAATACCTTTGCTGTCATCTCGGGAGCATTTGTTACGTTTGCTTTTGGCGGATGGGATCAATTGCTGAGCCTGCTCGCGGTCGCGATGGCTGTGGATTATGTAACAGGTTTGGCAGCGGCGGTAAGAACAGGTGCCGGGTTGAATAGCAACATTGGATTCTGGGGGATTGCTCGCAAAGGGCTCATGCTGACGGTTGTTTTGCTTGCTCATCGAATTGATCTGATCATGGGAACCGATTTTATCAAAGGCGGAGCTATTTATTTCTATCTGGTGAATGAACTCATTTCGATTACCGAGAATTATGCCAAAATCGGTCTTCCATTGCCTGCAAAGCTCAGACAGGCCATTGCAGTGTTGAAGAAACAGGAGGATCAGGAGTATCTGGCGAATCGTGAATGGTCCAAACCGCAGCCAACCGCGGACAACACCAAGCAGCAGGCTGAAACAGGACAAACTTTGCAGGATGACTCTACGAAACAGACGGAGGATGGATCGCAAAAGAAATCCGAATCGAAGGGAAACGGTTCGGATTAGTTTTTCTTATCAAGAGAACGTTTCCAAGTATCCTTTCGTAATAGAGAACGTTATGATATATTTTGGATACATGAAAATTCATTCATTTCTACTATTATATTAAACGAGGTGTTTGCCCAGATGATAAAACATATTGTCCTGTTCAAAATGAAAGATCGCTCAGCAGAAAGTATTGAAGCTGCAGCTCAGGTGCTTCGCAATCTGGAAGGTAAAATTGATGTCCTGGTTTCACTTGAAATCGGGATTGATGTGCTTCGCTCGGAGAGATCGTTCGACATTTCACTCACAGCGGAGTTTGCTTCACTGGAGGATCTCCAGGCGTATCAGGTACACCCGCTTCATCAGGAAGTTATCAAGTACATGAACGAAGTCAGAGAACAGTCAATTGCAGTGGACTACGAAATCTGATCTGTCATTCAAACTACGTTGAGATAAAGGGGACTCTGCATGAGCGATTTAAGAGACGTTATGGAATTTCTATATATTTTTGTTGTGTTTCTAATCGCTTGTCCTGTGATGATATTCTGGCTTAAGCGAAGAGGGAAACGGAACCGATAACTCACTGAACGGGAAGTGAACGAATGTATTATGTGAACAGAGAACAGATTGCCCGCCGGCTTGCTGCTGTACCGGAAGTAGCTGAAGGGCTTCGCGGGGCAGCAGAAGCTTGGGACGGCAGTCTCATGCTGGGGATGGTACAGGAACGGTGTCTTCACCTGGCGATCGAGATTGTTACCGATGTGGGAAGTTATCTAATTGACGGTTTCATCATGAGAGATGCGAGCAGCTATGATGATATTATTCAGATTAATTATGAAGAAAAGGTTTTTGATAATCCGACCTATGAGATATTGCGTCAGCTTGTCACGTTACGCAAGCCACTGGTGCAGGATTATTACACTTGGGAGCGGTCTGAGCTCCATCCGCTTAGCGTAGAGTTGCCGAGTATACTTGAACATTTTACTACTCAGGTTAGCGCCTACGTGGAAAAAGAACTTGGTCCTTTCAATACGGCACAGGCCGAGGGACAGCGTAAGGAATGAGGGAAATCGCATGACAAATGAATCAAAAGAATTCAATGAAGCAAATACTGAAAGTAAAGAAACAAATGAATCACCGTCCGGATTCCATCCGGTGTATATGGTTGAACTTTTGTTCCGGGAACGTCCAGAGGTGAATCGCCTGCGTTTGCAGGAAGCAATGATTCGCCATACAGGACAAGTCCGACTGGATGTGAAACAAGAGAGCGGAGGGCAAAAGCATGAGATGCTTGTCTTCTATCATCTGGACCATAAGGTATCCTTTCAAGAAGGGGATATCCCTGCTCAGACTTGCATGCTTCCTGTGAATGAAATCGCAGATCGTGCTCGCTTTGGCGGTGCTCTGCAACAAGCATGGCATTGGCCGGAAGTGGGACAGGTTGTAGAAGCTTCGCAGTACTCCATCCGGATACATGATATGTTCACGGCTGCCATGCCTCGTAAGCAGCGCCTAGAGCTGTTTCAAAAGACTGTACTGGCAATCATGGAAAGTATGACCTGCGACGCGCTGTATTGGTATGGCAGTGACAAGCTCGTTGAACCGGAAGCATATACGCAAGCTCAGGAACGTGAGGAACATCTGTATGCAGCCATGAACGTTCGAATGTATCAAGCCGGAGGTACAGAGGAACAGCGCGGGTTGGTCATGGATACCGTGGGATTATCTGCGCTGGGTGTACCTGATGTCCAGTGTCACTTCGTCGGTCTTGATCCGGATACGGTGGCTCAGACCTTACTGGGTGCAGCGTATTACATATTTGATCAGGGGGATGTTCTGCAAGATGGACAGACGCTGGGTTCTTCAGGTGGACGTCGCTGGCGGTGTGAACATCAGGCGGCATTGATTGCACCGGGACGTTATGTGATTGATTTGGACCCGGGGGATGAGCATGCTGCGGCTAATCTCGAGCCGGCTCGTCAGAACTGAGTTTAAGTCAAGTCATCTGCATCCATTCAAAAATGGCGTTCAGATTATTTTTAACATCTGGAGTGTCAAGCCAAGCCTGTGCTGCTTATAATGCATCAACAGAGTAGGCATTCGCCCGGATGGCTGAGCGACAGACCGTTGCTTCTGATCCGGTACTTAAACAATAGTAAAGGGAGAGATGTGACGTGAAGGATTCTAACAAAAGTTTGTTGTGGGGAGCTCTTATTGGCTCCGTGGTTGGTTCAGTAACGGCATTATTGCTGGCACCAAAATCGGGACGTGAACTTCGTCAGGATATTACAGAAGGTGCTCGTCAGGTATCGGAGAAAGGTCAGGAACTGGCTGGTATCGTGGGTGAACAAAGTTCCCAGATCGTATCCAAAGTTAAAGAGACCGCAGATGTCGTGATTCAGGATATTCAATCCTGGCGCAATTGCGCTGAAGGAAAAGAAATTCGCATATCGGCAGCCATTGTTGATAACGAGATTGATAAAGCAGCTGATGAACCCGGAATTGACATTGTAGCGAAGCTTCCTGTGGATGAGTCCAAGGACGACAACTAAGCAATGCTTGATAAGCAGGCTTTCCTCTTTTTAGAGGAGAGCCTGCTTTGTTGCGTGTCCACACATAGGTGACGTAGCGCGGGGATTTAATTTGAACCCTGCGATGAAATCGGGTAAGATGTAGGTACCTTTTTGCCGGAATGTTCATACGGTAGGAAGAAAGCTCTGAGAAACAATCGTTTTGAGAACCAATTCAATGAAGAAGGAAGCGGTGTGTTCGTGCAGCAAGCAATCGCTATATTAGACTCCGGTGTGGGGGGATTGACCGTCGCCAAGGAAGTGATGCGTCAGCTCCCGCGGGAAAAGATCATTTATTTTGGGGATACTGCCCGGACACCGTACGGACCCCGTTCGTCCGAACAAGTAAAACAATTTACGGAACAAATCGTTGATTTCTTGATCCAATTCGATCCGAAGGTTATCGTTATCGCCTGTAACACAGCAACAGCAGCCGCGCTGGAGTATATCCGTGCCAAGGTGAATGTGCCTGTCATTGGTGTTATACATCCGGGTGCGCGGGCCGCAATCACAGCGACACGTACAGGACGTATTGGTGTGATTGGTACCACGGGTACCATAGGTAGTGGGGCTTATACATCGGCACTCAAACAGTTGTCTCCCTATATTGATGTGGTCAGTCAGGCTTGTCCGGCGCTGGTGCCGTTGGTGGAACAAGGTGAATTTCGTTCCGAGCACACGACACATACGGTGGAGCAATCATTGGGCGAGATCAAACAACAGCCAATCGATTGTCTTATTCTGGGTTGTACGCATTATCCCTTTCTCATGGACACGATTCAGGAAGTTATGGGGCAGGAAGTGAAGTTAATCAGTTCAGCAGATGAAACGGCACGTGAAATCAGTACGATTTTATATGATAAACGAAAGCTGGCCAGTGGGGATGAGACCCCGGTGCATCAATTTTTCTGCACGGGTGACCCGCGAATGTTCCAGAATATCACCCGTCGATGGTTGGGGGAGCAGATCTCCAAGACCCCTGTTGTCTGGCAGGTAACGCAATTATCATAGTTATACTCAAATTATGCATGAATAAGACTTTTAATTAATGTATTTTGGTTGTGGACTATCTCGGAACTGTGAAGTTCCGGGATTTTTGTCGTCATTATGCATTAACAGGAGATAAACATGATTCTTGTCACATGACGGACAACCTGACCTGCATACATATGTTACAGACACAAAATTGGTCAGAACTGGACAGGAGACCTGTCTTTTCCTGTGGAAAGGAGAACAACATGGATCTACAGTGGATTATCGTTCAGCGGGGAGATACGTTGCCGCGAATTGCGTCAGCACACCATATGACCAAAGAGTTACTTGCTGCACTGAACCCGGAAGTGGCTTCCCAGCCTTACTTGCTGGCAGGTCAGATGCTGCGTATTGTCCCCGGGACAGGTCGCAGATACGCTGTACCGCCTGGAGAAAGTGTAGGGGAGATTGCAGAGAGATTTGGTCTGGACGAAGAGGTGTTGCGCCAGGCCAATCCCGAAATCACCAATATAACCGACTGGGTTGGTCGCTGTATTCATATTCCGGCTTCGAATGGAAAAACTATTGTAAAGATTCAGGGAGAGTATGGTTATCGAGAATTAATCAGGGATATAGACAAGCTGGAGAATCAATACCCTTTTATCGAAACAGGGTCCATTGGAACAAGTGTCATGGGGAAGTCGCTGCCTTATTTGCGTATTGGGCAAGGGTCGAGACATATCCATGTTAATGCTTCCGTTCATGCGAATGAGTGGTTGACAACAGCAGTTCTGATGAAGTTTATTGAAGAGTATGCCGAGGCGTATGGTGCGCATAGGGCATGGCATCAATACCAGACAGAACGCTGGATGCAAGAGACGACACTCTGGGCCGTGCCGATGGTTAATCCGGACGGGGTCGAACTGGTTCAGGAAGGTGTGGTCAATCAGCATCCACATGCACAGCAGTTGTTAACCTGGAATGCGGACAGATCACATTTTACCCATTGGAAGGCCAACATCAGAGGGGTGGATCTGAATGATCAATTTCCAGCCCATTGGGATGAAGAGGCAGCGAGAAGAGGTATAACCTCACCTGGCCCCAGGGATTATGCGGGGACAGCGCCATTGACAGAACCGGAGGCACAGGCGCTTGCGCAGTGGACGCAGCAACATACATTTGATGTGGTTGTATCCCTGCATAGTCAGGGACAGGAGATCTATTGGAACTACCGTGATCTGGAACCTAGAGAGAGTGGACCGCTGTCGCGTAGACTTGCCAAAGCTTCAGGTTACAAGGCGGTGAAGCTTGGTGGCAGTGATGCCGGATACAAGGACTGGTTTATTCAAGATTTCGGTAGACCGGGCTTCACGGTAGAAGTTGGATTGGGTGTTAATCCCCTTCCCGTAGAGCAGTTTGATGATATTTGTATAGAAGTGGGAATGTTGTTGGCTGAACTGTTATCCAATGGACAATGAGGCAAGACCCCGAATGACGAAGGTGTGAAACTTAACAGTAGATCATTCGTATAACAGGAACGGACGCTATGAGCGACGTTCCGTTTTTATTATTTTTGATAATGGCATGTCACGTCATTCGTTCTGAATGGTTTTCGAACGGGTAATGATGGATGTGCCGTTTCGGCGACATATACAATTATACGGAGGGATTCAAATGAAGTGGAGAAGACTGCTGTCGTTCAAACGATGGACACAAGTTTTCAAAAGGCTCCCCCGGCTGCTCCGGGCTCCGCAGATTCCTTTGGGAGAAAAGTTGTTGTTTATTATTCCGGCGCTGTTATACTGGGTACTTCCTGACGTCATGCCGTTTATGCCCATCGATGATATCGGGGTCACTTTGATTCTGATGAACTGGTTTGTAAGCCGGGCAGAACGTAAATATCCTGTGCTTCAGGAGGGGACACCTTCTTAATTTGCGGCCCAATGGATCGTTTTAACAATGAATTCGCATCAATGTTATTGCGAAGAGCGGTAACTTTCTTTACAATAGATGCTGTAGTTTAAGAATGCTGAAATTGTTGAAACCTGCAATTACAATATAGGAGATGAAGAGAATGAACTGCAAAATTACGCGTAATGCTGCTAAAGTATTGAAGCTTGAATTGGACAAGCCGGAGAACGAAGGAAAAAAACTGCGCGTTGTTATCACACATGCACATGGTGACCATGCTCACTACGGACTTGATCTCGACACACCAAAAGAAAATGATACAGTTGTATCTACCGATAAAGAGATTGATGTCATTCTCGCGAATGATCAGCCTTTGTTGAACGGTGTAAAAATTGATTATCTCTACTTCCCGGAAGAGGGATTTGTTATTACGAATCCGTCCCAAGGCAATCACGGCGACCACTAAGGGCGCGAAGAAGGGGAACTCATGGCTAACGATATCCGCGTATGCGAAAAGTGTAATCATGTTCGACTGAAATCGATTGTGCCCAAGCTGCAAAAAATGGCTCCAGATACGGAGATCAAGATTGGGTGCAAATCCTATTGCGGTCCTTGCGCGAAACGTGCATTTGTCTTTATTAATGGTCGGTATATCAGTGCGCCGACTGAAGAAGAAGTGCTCGCCAAAGTTGCAAAGTTCGTCAAGTAATAGGATATAACAAGATGAGTGGAGAAAACTGTTCACACATCAGAAAGGAGGGGCTGCGTGCCTCTCCTTTTTTTGCGTTTGGGTGGCAATTAAGGCTGCTTTAAAATGCGGCATCCTCCATCATTTCGATAATTTGAAAGGTATTTTCTTGAATTTCAATGGCGATGACGGTATTATCCTTTTTCAGAAAATGTACATTTCCCATTCGTTTTTCCTCCAGTTCTACCCAACCTGTATCCGCTAACTTCTGAAAATAATCCATTGGTGGGTATAGTCCTTGCTCACCCCCAATATGTTTCAGTTCATACTTAGCGCCTTTTTTAAGGTTGAGATCATCGGAATAAGTTATGTTTTCAATAAGCTTTGCATTGGTTGGAACCGGGATGTCTGAATTAATGGATGATCCCGTATATCCTTCTATCTCATATGTTGCAGGAGTACAGCCTTGTACCCAAATGAGCAAGGGCAACATACAGAGCGTCAGTAATATTTTCTTCAAATGAATTCCTCCCGACTCAGCATGTTTACCTAATAAACGTAGCGGAATCAATTAAAGTTACGATAAAATCACAAAAGAAGAATAAGGAAGGCTTGCGTTATCCATCCTAAAGGGGTAACAGGAACATGATAATCCCAAGGAGGAATACTCATGCCGAAGCGTTATGATTCCAGTTTGCAAGCCGATACCACCGTATCTCAGGCGCAAAATGCGGTGAACAAGCTTCATTATGCTGTATCTCAGGCCCTGTCACACCCGACAGCACAAACCATAGTACAGGCGGAACGTCGTCTGGCACATACGGAGCAGGCAATGCGTCAAGCAGAGCTTTCGCTCGGAGGACAAGGGGTTGAGTTGGCAGAAGAGATGTTCATCGAGGAGAAGAGAAGATTGAATTCAATCCAGAGTCAGCACGGTCAAGGGAATTTATAACGTTCCTGTCACATCAGAACCCGCAGGGCAGCAATGCTTTGCGGGTTTTTTATATCTTTTGCAACGACTCTTGATCCATGGGTTTACTCCGACAGTATGTCGAATGGTCGCTTAAAATTCTGTGAGAAGGTTAATAGAACAAGAGCAGGCAAAATTCCATACGGGAGGGGAGGTACAGAATGACAAAACATATTACAGATTGTACGATTCTGAACAACGGAGTAACGATGCCATGGCTAGGATTTGGAACATATAAAGCAAAAGGTAAGGAAGTACAACAGGCGGTTGAGACCGCTTTGGAGGTTGGATATCGCAGTATTGATACCGCGTCCATCTATGGCAATGAAGAAGAAGTGGGACAAGCTATTGCAAGCAGTGGTGTTGCCCGTAACGAACTGTTTGTGACGACCAAGCTCTGGAACGAGGATCAGGGATTTGATTCAACGTTGAGAGCATTTGAAGCCAGTCAGAAGGCACTGGGACTGAATGTGATTGATCTTTACTTAATTCACTGGCCTGGCAGAGACCAGTATAAGGAGACGTGGAGAGCATTCGAACGTCTATATAGCGAAGGAAGCATCCGTGCGATTGGTGTGAGTAACTTTCAAGTTCACCATTTGCAAGATATCATAAATGAGGGTGGAACGGTGCCTGCGGTAAATCAGGTAGAGCTGCATCCGGGTCTGATCCAGCAGGAACTTCAGGATTTCTGCGGGGCCCAGGGAATTCAGCTGGAGGCATGGAGTCCTATTATGAAAGGCAAGCTTAACCAAGAGTCCACCCTCAAAGCGCTGGCCCAGAAATATGGGAAAACGCCAGCACAGATCATTCTGCGCTGGGACATTCAGAATCAGATTGTGACGATTCCGAAGTCCGTTACCCCGGAGCGTATTCGTGAGAATGCTGACATCTTTGACTTTGAATTGACACCGGATGAGTTGAGACAAATTGATGCACTGGATTCAGATAAGCGGACGGGTCCACATCCGGATCAACTGTTCTGGGATTAAGTGGGTGGCGCTAATTGAATACAAGTGTTTGATGAACTACTTGTGTTTGTTCCGGTTACGTAATCGTTCATCGTGGATTAAAAATGTAGTATAATCGGTCACGATAAGATACTACGTGTGCAGAACAATCTTTCGATCGCCGTTATCCCCGGATTTTTGAAAATTTCTATATTAAGGTAGAAATCCGGTGATAAATGCGAGCGCTCCGCTTCTCCAGCTTTGTTCTGCCCACTCCGTTTTCGTGAAAATTATAAATTCATCTTTAGGTGGGTAGGTAATTAAAATGCAGGTAAAAAAGCAGCAGGATCAGGGAGTATCCCCTGATCCTGCTGCTTTTTGTGTGTGAATTGGTTTAATTTTTTTTCGGAACTTCGCAGCCGTCATCTGTGCAGACGCCGCTGCCGTCAGCTTCGGTTGTATTGGACTCAACCATGGTGAACGGGGAACGCTCGTCCCAAGCTTTCTGAATAGCGTCCAGGAACACCTCGTCCGGCTGAGCGCCTGACACGGCGAACTTGCGGTCGAATACAAAGAACGGTACACCGCGGATGCCGAGTTGCTCGCCTTCTGCTTGGTCAGCACGGACATTGTCGGTAAATTTATCACTGGAGAGCACTGCCGTAGCTGCGTCACGATCGAGGCCTACTTCTTCTGCTAACTGAGCCAACACTTCAGTGTCGCCGGAGTGTTTACCTTCAATAAACACAGCTTGGAAGATCCGTTCACTCAGTTCAAGCGCTTTGCCTTGTGTATCCGCCCAGTGTGTCAATCGGTGAGCTGAGAAGGAGTTCGTAGGGATCATGGCATCGATATTGTATTCCAGTCCTGCCGTGCGAGCATTGGCATTCATCTGGGCATTCATACCTTTGGCCTGTTCCACGCTCATATTATATTTGTCAGCCAGATATTCCGAATTGGTTTTACCTGGGTTCAATGCAGCATTTGGATCAAGCTCAAAGCTTTTGAATTGCAGCTTCACTTCATCACGGTGTGGAAACTGTTCCAATACATTCTCCAAGCGGCGTTTGCCGATATAACAGAAAGGGCACAGAAAATCAGACCATAT
This sequence comes from Paenibacillus sp. FSL K6-4396, assembly GCF_038002525.1. Taxonomy (NCBI): domain Bacteria; kingdom Bacillati; phylum Bacillota; class Bacilli; order Caryophanales; family Paenibacillaceae; genus Paenibacillus; species Paenibacillus sp. FSL K6-4396. The sequence continues at coordinate 2,204,640 of NZ_JBBOCR010000001.1, forward strand.
CTCAATATTCATTATGTTAAACCTCCATTATCCTTTTAGTTGAAACTAATATAGTTACAATTATAAAGCCACTTTCTATAATTCGCAAGGAGATTGCTATTTATCCCGATATGCCTTGGACCAATGATAAGGCTGGATCTCACTCAGTCTCTTGAAGACCAGTTGACCAGAAGGATCGTATACGGCAGCTTTGACTTCTTCGCCCCAGTAAAATAATCGTTCCTGGCATACACCGCAAGGTGTAAGGACCTTAAATTCTGAATGCTCGTCATCACGAGCGATACAGAGGGAGTGGGTGACACGTTCGTTCAATTTGTGGGCTTCCAGATAAGCTCCTGTTTCCATACATAGATGCGTGGCATCGTTGATGACCTCTGGAGCTACACTAATCAGCAGGGAGCCCGCTTCGGTATAGACGGCACTCGCACCGCCCCATCCCTGAGGATAACGTTGCTTCACAAATTTTGCGGCTGCATCGAACAATTTTTGTTCAATATTAAGTGGTTCAGTGTGTGATGTCATGTAATGAGAATTCCCCTTTTAAATCCAATTCAATTCATTTGGTTTATTTGTTGTGCCTGTCATTACGATTTTGCTCATTGCGATGTTGCTGTTGAACTGTCTTCCTCTCGAAAGCGCTGAATCAAATCATAGGTAATGACCGTGTCCGAGACATGCAATCGCTTGGTTGCTTCATCATGAGCGGGACGACAAGCGTTGATATCTGTTTTGTCACGTGTGGACAGGTCATAACAAGCGCCGCTCTCGTAGATATAATCATCCGATGGAATATAGAATACAGAACCATCCGAGAATGCGCCATTACGTAGCACTACCGTACGTGCAGACCCGTCATATACGTCGTTACCCATATGATAATAGGACTGGTCGGACACCCCGAGCAGATGCAGCACGGATGGCGTGATGTCCAGTTGTCCCGAAGGTTCGTCGAAGGTTCCAGCCGCTGCTCCATCCGGTAAATGCACCAGCAGGGGGACCTCGTTCATGATCTGGGCCATATCCAGTTCATTCAATGAGCGTCCCAGGAACTGCTCGTATTGTGATTGTTCCTTGATCGAGTTGTCGTGGTCCCCGTAGAACATAAATATGGTATTTTCCCATAATCCCCGATTTTTCAGATCCTCCACCATTTTGCCGAGCGCCGAATCCACGTAATGTACGGATTGCAGATAGTTACCAAACATGGTTCCCTGAAACTCGCCTACATCCAGTTGTTGTTTTTCTTTCGGCAATGCATACGGATGATGACTGCTGAGTGTAATGAGGAAGGAATAGAACGGTTCGGTCACCTCACTACTCATTTTCTCAACGGATTGGCGGAAAAAGGATTCATCAGACAGGGACCAGCCAAGCGGGTCATCCTGTACAAAATCATTTTTACTATAAAACTTGTCGTACTTCATGTTCTGATACATCGTATACCGATTCCAGAAGCCGCTCTCATAAGCGTGAAATACGTTGGTGCTGTACCCGTTGTCCTTCAGGATAGAAGGGAGGGAATCATACGTATGGTCTGCATACCGTACAAAGGCCGAACCAACCGGAAGTGGATGTAGGGAAATGTTTGCTCCAAAATCGGCATCAGACGTTCTGCCCTGACCTGTCTGGTGATAAAAGTGACTATAATACTGGCTTTCCTTCATCAGTTCATTAAAATGGGGTGTGATCTCCTGACCGCCAATGCTCTGGCCAATCATGAAGTTCATAAAAGCCTCACCCTGGACAATGATCACATTGCTGTCTTTATATTTGCCAAACAAGGCATCATTCTGTGGGGCAGCTCCTTGCCTTTCAGCGAAGAACGCTTTTGCTTGCTCAACATCAGCGGGTTCAGCCTCTGGCCCGGAACCGATGTGGTCTTTGGCATAGTTGTACAGATCATAACCGTGAAAAGCGAGCAGTCCAGTCACATTGTACATGGATACATTCCACCAGTTGTTATCGAACAGGCCTTTGGCCCATGTTTTGCTGTAAAAATAAATCGGGCCAACGGCGAGTCCCAGCCCTAGCACAAGGGCAATGCTGCCAGCCGTGAGACGGCGGCGCAACCGTGTCTTGCCATCGTTATGCGAATAACTCCCGTAACCAGTAACAGATGTACTGGAGCGCTTCGAACGGTAACGTCTGCTGAACAGTACGATAGCTGCGAACGGAATGACGACAAGCCAGTCCGCAAAGAACCAGAGATCACTTGTGTAGATCAATGTAGCGATGCTGTCCCCCAATGCGTCAACTTGTCTGGCCTGCAACAATACCGGAATGGTCAAGAAATCCTGGAAATAGCGATAATACACCATATCGGCGTAGATTAGTGCGGTAAGCAGCAGGTTAAGGACCGCGAGAGACACGATCATGCCTCTACGTGGCAGCAACCAGGTCCAGAAGGACAAGAGTAGTAAAGATCCAATGGCAATGACTTTATCCAGCAGTCCCATCGTAATGTTATAAGCGTGAAGATTGTGATGGAGCCACATGAGTTTGAGCAGCATGAGCACAAGAAAAATAAGATATAACGTTAATGGATGATATAGAAGCCCGCGTGGCATGGAGCTGCGCGTAGGCCGAGTGACAACCATATGTATGTCCCCCTTGCTTTTGTTGTTTTGTTATCGGAATGTAAAATAGGGCTCCATCCATTATAGCGTGGCCTCATGTGTTTTCAACTATGCCTCAGAAGAATTGATTTCTGCGGAAGTGAAGGTCGATGAAGGAGAATTCATATGACCAGAAAAGCGCACAAAAAAAGCGCCCCGGCCATGGGTGGCTGGAGCACTTTGTATTTGGAACAATTATGAAGATTGTGGTGTTTTATTTCGTGGAGGCAGTGGGCCCAAATACTGATAGTATTGGGTTTCAATGCGTCCGTTGAACAACTTGCGACGTTTGTCTGCCTTATGACCGAAATACTCCTCAAAAGCTTTGGTCGACGTGATTGCAAAAAAGGACCATGTTGGCATGTCGAGGTAACTGCGCCCTAATGAGCGGAGCAACTTCTGAACTTCTTTTTCTTCACTCAAACGTTCACCATATGGGGGATTGGTAATGATAACACCATATTCACCCTGTGGTCTTGCGCGATGCGCAGGCAGAACGCTGACTTCAATGTCTTTAGCAAAGCCTGCGCTCTTGATTGCAGCCTGAGCTACTTCAATCGCTTCCGGATCAATGTCGCTGCCCGAGATTTGTAACGGGATATCGTCACGTACAGCATCGAATGCTTCTTCACGCGCCTGTTCCCATAATTCTTCAGGAATGACAGCCCAGTCCTCAGAGTTGAAGGTCCGACGAAGTCCTGGTGCAATGTTCCAGCCGATCATAGCGGCTTCGATCAGCATTGTGCCTGATCCACAGCATGGGTCATAGAATGGACGGGATACATTCCAGCGGCTGAGCTGAATAAGAGCTGCAGCAAGTGTTTCTTTGAGTGGCGCTTCGGTAACGAGTTTACGATAACCCCGTTTATGAAGACCCGGTCCCGTTGTATCTAAAGTAAGCAGGGCGCGATCGTTCAGCAGAATGACCTCAATTACATAACGAGACCCGTCCTCTGGGAACCACTCTGTGTCATAAGTCAGTTTCAGTTTCTCTACGATTGCTTTTTTCACGATCCCTTGTGATGCAGGCACACTGCTTAACTGAGATTTTTGAGAGCGACCTTCTACAGGGAATTCGCCGTCGGCTGGAATCCACTCTTCCCATGGAAGTGCTTTGGTGCCTTCAAACAATTCGTCAAATGTAGTAGCAGGGAATTCACCCATTTTCACCAATACGCGGTCCGAACTTCTCAGCCACAGATTACAACGGCATATATCAATATAATCTCCTGTAAAGAAAACCCGGCCGTTGTCGATCGTAACATCTTCATACCCCAGTTGCTTCAGTTCCCGGGCAACAACAGCCTCGAGTCCCATCGCTGAGGTTGCAATCAATTGCAATTGAGCCATGTGATTCATTTCAACTCCATTTCAAGCTGGAGAAGGGAAATCCTTCTCTCTGCTGTATAGTAACGGTGCGGCCTTGCCGCTTTCCGTGAAAAAACTTACAATGAGAAATGCGGTGAACGTATGCATTCCTCTTTCGAGGTGATGCACCAGTCAACCGCCTGTGTTGATAACAAACATTTATTATAGAACATTGGCATCCATATGGAAAGCAGTCCAAGTGTCCAAGGAGGATTTTAGTGGTGAATCTGACCCCTGATGAATATGTAAATCAATTATTTCAAGAGGATGAGCTTTTGCTGAAAGTGAAAGAGGCTATCCGTTCGAACGGTATGCCGGAAGTTTCGGTGGCTGCGGCATACGGACGATTGCTCACGTTTCTAGCGAAGACCTCCAAAGCAGAAGCTGCGCTCGAAATCGGCGTGCTGGGCGGTTACAGTGGGATCTGCATTGCACGCGGATTGCGTGAGAATGGAACCCTGACTTCGCTGGAACTGAGAGAGGAATATGCGGCAATGGCGCGTGGTCATCTGGAAGAAGGCAGTTTTGGCGAAAGGGTAGAGTACCGCATTGGTCCGGCCGCAGATAGCCTGGAACAATTGGAGCAGGAGGGTCGCACATTCGATTTCTTCTTTATTGACGCAGATAAGGAGAATTATCCGGTATATCTTGACTATGCCATTAAGCTGGCCCGGCCAGGTGCGGTCATTGTAGGTGATAATTGTTTCCTGCGTGGTCGTACGCTGAATCCGGACAAGCAGGGACCGGCTGTGCTTGCTGTTCGTCGCTTCAATGAACAGATGGCGAGTGACCCGCGCCTGGTGACGACCATGTTGCCGGACTACGATGGGCTCGTACTTGCCTGGGTGAAGTGAAAGTGGATATTTCCTAAAGATAAAACTCCGATGGAACACGATCTCACGCTTTTATGTTTGTGAGGGGGATCGTGATTCTGTTCGGAGTTTCTAAAAACACACAAAGAAAGAGATGACAACATTTTGAAGGACAGAAAATGTGTCGTCTCTTTCTTTGTGTTTACAGATATCTTTGTAGTAGTTCTATTTATACTTCAGGTGTTCCGTACGTTTCGAACCATTTTTTGATGGTGTCAAAATCATCACTGAAGGACAAGCCCAGCATCAATAATACACGAGCTTGTTGTGGACTCAGGTTGTCGCCTGCAATGATACCTTTGCCGCCGCCATACACACTTCCTGAACCCGTCCGAGTGGTGGTCACAAAGATGACACCTTCTTCAATGGCTTTGGTACGAGCTTGTCCCATAGCTCTGGATATACCGCCAGCTCCGGTACCGGAAGTCACGATTCCTTTGGCACCGCTGCTCACGAATCCTTCAATGGCTCCGCCGCCAGCTTCTTGGTACGAGATCGCGATTTCTACTTTGGCCAGATCTGCCTTTGTGATTTTACTTAGATCAAATACGGGCTTTGCTGTGCCTTCAGGTTTCAACGCACGTGCAGGAGCGCGATAGATTCGAATGTTTTCTTCATCAATATATCCTACAGCGCCGAGCATCGGCGTTTCAAACGTATCTGTCCGATAATCATTTGTCTTGGTTACACCACGAGCAAGCTGGATTGTGTCATTCAACATGAGTACAGTGCCAAATGAAGTGGTACGACCACTGCCTGCAAGCTTGATTGCGTTGTACAGATTGGCTTGAGCGTCAGAACCGATGACAGTCCATGGACGCATGGAGCCTGTGATCACGACCGGTTTGTCACTCTGAACCGTCATATCGAGGAAATAAGCGATTTCCTCCATTGTATCTGTACCCGTGGTAACGACAACACTGTCATACGTTGCCAGAGCTTTGTCTACCGTCTGCGACAAGTCATAGAGGTCGGCCATGCTATAGGAACCTGAACCTGAATTTCCGAATTGGAGTGTGCTAACATCAGCAATCTTCTGTTTATCCGGTAAGGCGTCTACCATCTCTCCAATGGGAAGTGTACCTGCCTTATAATTCTGGAAGCTGGTGGCGTCCTCGGATTGACCGGCAATCGTTCCGCCAGTTCCGATCACCAATACATTAGGAAGTGCAGATTGCTTGGAAGAGTCTGGTATTGCAGGGATGGAAGTATTGCGAGCCGGAGTAGTAGTTGCTGTCTGAACAGCACCTGTTGTGCCTTTCACCTCTACCGTAGCTGCGTGCGCGGCGTAGGTTCCAATGGGGGACAACGAGATGGTCAATGCTGTTAAAGCTGCGGTACTCCATACGGCCCAGGGACGAAGATTGGATGTTTTACTCATGAATAGCACTCTCCTTCAAGTAAGTGTGATGTTAAGTTTGTTAAGAAGAATATGTATACCATTTCAGATTGATTGTATTTTATGTTAAGTAATATGACAAATAAAGATAATGATAGAGTAATCGGTTACATTCATAGATAATTAGAGTAAAGTGATTGTTTATAAGGGATTATGAAAGATTATTCATTTTAATTGAGAGAGAAAATATCTAAGTTTAGTAGTTTGGAAGAAGATGAATCCTTTTTGGTGTTAATTAAAATAACATGATGAGTCTTTTGTCCTGATAAAATGAAGCATTTTAATAAAAGAATGTCGAATTGGGACGCATATCAGAAGTAGGTAACAGAATAAGAGGATGATAGTAACGCATATTAGGTAATGGGGATCAATTACGGTCTAAAGAGTGGTTTCGTTATAGAGTTATGTTTATAATAGGGGTGATTAACATATGTAAATAAATATATAATATTGATTGGAGGAGAAACGATGAAACAGGCACCGAGAAAGTATGCAAATTACATTCCGATTCGGGAACTGGAGACTTTGGAAGAGAGGTTACTTCCCTTCAAGGTGTATGCAGAACTTCGTGATAACACTCCAGTCCGATATGATGAGCATCGAGAATGTTGGGATGTTTTCGGGTATGAAGATGTGAAGTACGTTCTGAAAAATCCCAAACTGTTCTCTTCTGCACGTGATCGTGCCAATACGAGCATGTTGACGACAGACCCTCCCAAACACAAACAGCTGCGTGATCTGGTGAACCAGGCGTTTACACCCAAGGCAATTGAAGCATTGGCTCCGCGTATTCAGGAAATCACAGATGAGTTAATTGCTCCACACCTGTCAGAAGGACATATGGAACTTATTGATGACCTTGCAACACCATTGCCCGTCATTGTCATTGCGGAATTGATCGGAGTCCCTGCGGCGGATCGTCAAAAGTTCAAAGACTGGTCTGATGTATTGGTGAAAGGCGCACGTGACGATAGTGAGCAGGCCTTCCAGGAGTTATTGGAGGAGAAAAAAAGAAATATGCAGGAGTTGCATATCTATTTCACTGGCATTATGGAAGAACGTCGGTTGCAGCCAGAGGATGATCTGATCTCATTACTGCTTGCTGCGGAGATTGATGGTCAGAAATTGACTGCAGATGAAGTGGTAGGCTTCTGTATTCTTCTACTTGCTGCCGGTAATGAAACAACAACCAACCTGATTACCAATGCGGTTCGTATCCTATCCGAACAACCTGAGCTACAACAGGAGTTGCGCGAACATCCTGAACGGATTACTTCTGCGATTGAAGAGACGCTGCGATATTATCCGCCAATTGTCGCGATTGGGCGGGTCGCCAAGGAAACTGTAGAGTTGAATGGTCAGACGATTCAAGCTGGAGAGCAGGTGATTTCCTGGGTTGGAGCTGCTAATCGGGACAGTGCCCAATTTGAACACCCGGAAGATTTCATCTCTGATCGCAAGCCGAACAGACATATGGGCTTTGGTTTTGGCATTCATTTTTGTTTGGGTGCACCACTCGCTCGATTGGAGGCAAGGGTAGTTCTTCATACATTGCTTCAGCACATGGGAAACATTCAACTTGTGCCGGGAACGGCTCTGGAACCGATACAAAGTGCTTTTGTATTTGGTGTGAAACATTATCCGATACAATTCAATCTAATAAATAAATGATGAATGGCGCATGAATGACAAAAGCCGCTCTCAGGCCAATTAGGCGCTGGAAGCGGCTTTTTCAAATGGAAAAGTAAGATGGACTAAAATGGATAGGGAATCAGGATTCCCGAATAGAAGCAGGTTTGTTATACAATTTGAATCGGACCCAAACCATATTAAGCAGCAGCAGTCCGCCAGAGACGATAAACAGACCTTCGATCCCGATGAATCCTGCCATAAAACCTCCAATGATCGCTCCAAGCATGTTGCCTAACGCAAGGGTACTCGTATTAAAACTGAATGCACGGCTGATCATGCTATCGGATGTATAGGAACGGATCAAGGCATTAACGCTCGGAAGCAGGCCACCCATGAATACACCCATCATGAAACGAACAACAATGAGCTGCCACACGGTCTGAACAAATGCCTGCGGAATAAGCATGAGTCCTGTTCCAATGAGTGAGAACGTAAGTACCTTGTGAGGACCAATCCGGTCACTCAGCTTCCCGAGAATCGGAGACATAGCCATATTGGATAGTCCCGTAACTGCACCGACCATTCCTGCCCAGAAGGCCACATTTACATCCGAAGCATGCAATTTTTGCACATACAGCGGCAAGAGTGACATGGGGCTGATCATTGCAAACTGCAACAGGAACGTCACAGCAAACAGTGCGGGCAGTTGAGGTGACTTGTTCAATTCCTTCAGACCGGACAATACGGATTGTGCCGGCAGTTTGGCTGCTTCTTGACGGTCAAACTTCTCTCTCACCAGGAACATGGCGAGCATGGAAGCAACAAAGATCAGTCCACCTGTAATGTAGAAAATGGGGCGGAAGCCTACCGCATCCGCTAACAAGCCACCAATGAGTGGACCCAGAATTGTGCCGGCAACCTGCCCGGACTGACTGATTCCCATAGCGAAACCCATGCGGTCTTTCGGCGTGGTACCCGATATCAGTGCAACAGCCGCAGGATTGAACCCGGAGATTGTACCGTTAAGCAAACGCAATAAGAGAAGCTGCCAGGGATTCTGTGCCAGACCCATAAGGGCAATTACGATGGCCATCCCGAATCCCGAACGAAGCAGCATAACTTTACGACCATACTTGTCCGATAACTTACCCCACAGCGGTTGAAACAAAAATGAGGTGAGGAAATTGGCTGCAAAAATAAATCCCGCCCAAATGCCAATTTCATGTTCGCCAACAACGCCAAGATCTCTTGCGAGATAAAGAGACAAAAATGGGGTAATCATGGTCATGCCCGAATTGACCAAAAATTGTCCGAACCAAAGCACAATGAGGTTTACTTTCCACGTTTTCAAAGTGCTTTCACTTCCTTTCAAAGATATTTCTGTAATTCTCAAAAAAACACCATTCTTTCATTATAACATAATTGGCATATGAGGGATGGGTGTAAGGAATGTCATAGTATTGTCACGTAGAACGCATCTGCATGTGGTTGTTACGGCTGTTTAAAAAGGGCATAATGGTAATTATGAGTCCAAAAACTATTGGAGGCTTCTTACATGAGCTATAATGATCGACTGATTCGGGCAAGTTTCAAACAACAGGTAGACCGTGTCCCGGTATGGTACATGCGTCAAGCTGGACGTTACGATCCTGAATATCGCAAAATTAAAGAAAAGTACTCCTTGCTAGAAATCTGCAAACAACCCGAGCTGGCGGCTGAAGTTACACTTATGCCGGTACGCAAACTTGGTGTAGATGCGGCTATTTTGTATTCCGATATTATGAATCCGGTTGCCTCTCTGGGCATTGATTTTGACATTGTAAAAAATATTGGTCCAGTTATTGATAATCCTATTCGGTCTGCTGCAGATGTGGATCGGCTACGTCCCATCGACGTAGAAGGAGATCTGTCACATATTCTGGAAACCATTCGAATTCTGGATAAGGAGCTTGATGTGCCTCTTATTACGTTTGCGGGCGCACCATTCACGATTGCGAGTTATCTGATTGAAGGCCGACCTTCGAAAGGTTATATCCGCACCAAAACGATGATGTACAGCGAGCCTGAGGTGTGGCACAAGCTGATGCAGAAGCTTGGTGATATGGTTATTACATATGTCCGTGCGCATATTGCGAATGGCGGTAAGGCATTTCAGTTGTTTGACAGCTGGGTTGGAGCACTTTCTCCCAAAGACTTCAGAACATATGTGTTGCCTACGATTACCCGTATCTTTACCGAATTATCGGATTTGAATGTACCGAAGATTTATTTCCCTGGTGTTGCATCCGGTGAGTTGTTGCCAGCACTGCATAATCTGCAAGCCGATGTGATTGGACTGGACTGGAGAGTATCCATTTCGGAAGGGCGTCAACGTCTTGGTGGCAAGTTTGCAGTACAGGGTAACCTGGACCCATATTTGCTGACTGCCCCAATGGAACTGATTAAAGAGCAAGCCAAAGTGATTATTGACGAAGGAATCAAGGAGCCGGGATATATTTTCAACCTCGGACACGGATTATTTCCTGAAGCATCGCTAGAGAAGCTCAGAGAACTAACGGCGTATATTCATGAATATTCTGCCGAAGCAATGAAGACTGGAGTGACGGTAACCAATGACTAATACTGTAGGTGTACTGGTGATGTCGTATGGCACACCAGAAAATATGGAGAGTGTTGAAGCGTATTACACACATATCCGCAGAGGACGTCCGCCTGAACCGGAGCAATTGAAGGAACTGACGGATCGTTATGAAGCGATTGTTGGCGGTGTGTTCCCCCTTCGGGAGAACACAGACAATCAGGTCAAGGCCCTTCAAGAGACATTAAACCGCGATGAGCGTGGCACTGATGTGGAATTCCGTTGTTATCAAGGACTGAAGCATGCTTATCCGTTTATTGAGGATGGCGTGGAGCAGATGGCGAAGGATGGAATTCAGACAGCGATTGGTATTGTACTGGCTCCTCACTTTTCCACGATGAGTGTAGGCAGTTATATCAAACGTGCGCGTGAAAAAGCAGAAGAGCTGGGCGTTCATATGTCCTTTATTGAGAGTTATCATCTGCATCCGAAGTTAATCCAGGCGTTGTCCACACGTGTCAGTGCCAAGTTGGATGCGTTCGAAGAAGCTGGAGCAAAACGCGGAGATGTGAAGGTGTTGTTTAGTGCGCACAGTCTGCCGGCACGTATTGTGGAGATGGGTGATCCATACCCGCAACAATTGCTGGAAACTTCGGAAGTGATTGCCTCACGTGTAGGCATAACCAATTGGCAATTTACGTGGCAGAGTGCCGGACGAACAGCTGAGCCTTGGCTTGGACCGGATATTCTGGATACGTTACAGGAGCTTTCTCGTGAACAGGTAGAGGATGTACTTGTGGCACCAATCGGGTTTGTCTCGGATCATCTCGAAGTACTCTATGATCTCGATATTGAGGCCAAATCGATTGCCAAAGAAATTGATATGCGCCTGATGCGTATTGATTCTCTCAATAGCGATCCTCTATACATGGAGACATTAAGCGACGTTATTATAAGCCAATGGCAGCAAGGGTCGGATGAGTAATGGGTGATAAGAAACGCCGTGTTGTTGTCGTCGGCGGTGGCCTTACCGGCCTCAGCGCGGCATTTTATATCCGCAAGCATTACCGGGAAGCGGGCGTTGAACCCGTGATTACTTTGGTTGAGAAAAGTTCGTCCATGGGAGGCATGATTGAGACACTGCACCGGGATGGATTTGTGATTGAAAAAGGGCCCGATTCCTTCCTGGCTCGCAAAACAGCAATGATTGATCTTGCCAAAGAATTGGAGATCGATCATGAGCTGGTCAGTCAGAATCCGGAGTCGAAGAAAACGTATATCATGCAACGTGGCAAGCTTCATCCTATGCCAGCAGGACTTGTTCTCGGTATCCCGACAGAACTAAGACCATTCCTGAGAAGTGGTCTGGTCTCTCCGGCAGGCAAACTGCGGGCGTTGATGGATTTTGTCATCCCGCCACGTCGTACAACAGAGGATGAATCGCTCGGTTATATGATTGAACGTCGTCTTGGAGCAGAAGTGCTGGAGAACTTGACGGAACCACTGCTCGCAGGAATCTATGCAGGTGATATGCGGCGATTGAGCCTCCAGGCTACCTTCCCGCAGTTCGGCGAAGTAGAGCGCGATTACGGCAGCTTGATTCGGGGCATGATGACTGGCCGGAAACCGGCTGAGACGCATACCGGAACCAAACGGAGCGCTTTTCTGAACTTTCGTCAGGGACTGCAGAGTCTTGTTCATGCACTCGTCCATGAGTTGCAGGATGTGGATCAACGTCTGAACACCGCGGTGAAGTCACTGCAACGTCTTGATGGCACGCAGACCAGATATCATGTTGAGCTGGAAAATGGTGAAATGCTTGAAGCGGATGATGTAGTGGTTACTGTGCCGACATATGTCGCGTCAGATCTGTTGAAGCCTCATGTGGATACAGCGGCACTGGATGCGATTAACTATGTATCTGTGGCCAATGTAGTGCTCGCTTTTGAGAAAAAAGAGGTGGAGCATGTATTCGACGGATCGGGTTTCCTCGTTCCGCGGAAAGAGGGTCGGAATATTACGGCTTGTACGTGGACATCGACCAAATGGCTGCATACCAGCCCGGACGATAAAGTACTGCTCCGCTGTTATGTCGGTCGCTCGGGTGACGAACAGAACGTAGAGCTTCCAGACGAAGCGTTGACGGATCTGGTTCTCAAAGATTTGAGAGAGACGATGGGTATCGAAGCGGTGCCGATCTTCTCCGAGATTACAAGGCTTCGTAAATCCATGCCTCAGTATCCGGTGGGACACCTCCAACATATTGCTTCCCTGCGTGAGGAACTTGGCAGCAAGTTACCGGGTGTGTACATTGCAGGTGCAGGTTATGAGGGCGTAGGCTTGCCGGATTGCATCAAACAAGCGAAGGAAATGTCTATTTTGGCAACACAGGCGCTTGTAGCAGATTAAGTACAGCAAGAGAGCTGTCTCACCGTAGAATTATCTACTGGAGAGATGGCTTTTTTCATATGAAGATCTAGAAGCTAAGCGAGTTAATCCCCTTTCAATCGATGCAGTTCCAAGGAAAGATGGAAATCCAGAATATGCCTGATATAATGGTATGTATGGCTGTGAAGAAGAGGAGTTGCTTATGTATCCCCCAAGATCAGATCGAAGTGTAGAGAGAAAAAAAAGAAAGCGCACCCGTGATAGAATCATCTGGACAATTAATCTTTTATTGATCATGACAATTGGTCTGGTGGGCATTTTTTATGTGATTAACACACGTCAGCAACAGGCAGACCAGCCGGTGAAGCAGCAAATTGTTGATCAGGATCAGCCTTCCATTGGAGACGATGCCAAAGGCGGGGATCAAGTAAGTTCTCCAGACTCGGAGGAGTCTGATGAGACTCCGGAAGAAGACGCCGAAGCAACGAATGAAGAAACAACAGCAGATGCAGGTGAGCCATCTGGCGTAGCGACCCCAGACACTTCAGGCAATACCAATAGTGAGAAATCAGAATCCGGAACGAAAAAACCTGCGGCAACTTCGACTCCGTCCGGCACCAAGGGAAATGCAGGTGCGGATAAGGAAACAGGGGCATCGAAACCTACCAATTCAGCGAAGGATGTCACGATTAACTTTGTTGGCGATATTCAATTCTCGGGCAAAGTTGCTGAATTGCTGGATAAGAACGGTTATGACTATCCCTTTGTCAAACTCGGCAGATTATTCAAGGATGATGATCTTACCATCGGCAACTTGGAGACTCCGATAACCCAAGGTGGTACTGGTGCAGCTGACAAAACGTATGTATACAAATCTTCGCCCAAAGCATTGGCGGCAATGGCCTCTGCGGGTTTTGATGCTGTCAATTTGGCTAACAATCATATTCTGGATCAGGGTGTAGAGGGTTTGGTAGATACGTTAACCTATCTCAAGGAATATGGCATAGCTCACACTGGGGCCGGTATGAACAGGGATGAAGCCTATGCACCAGCGTATCTGGAACGCAAAGGCATGAAGATTGCATTGCTTGGGTTCTCCCGAGTTGTACCGGAAACGAGTTGGAAGGCTGAGGGCAATCGGGCTGGCGTGGCTGAAGCCTATGATTCCACAGGAGCGGTCAAAGCGATCCAGGAGGCCCGTAAGAAGGCTGATCTGGTAATCGTGGTTGCTCACTGGGGCGAGGAACGTGTAAGTACTCCGAACAGTGACCAGACCCGATTGGCTCATGAGTTTGTCGATGCCGGCGCAGATCTGGTCATAGGTGGTCATCCTCATGTGTTGCAAGGGTTGGAGTATTATAAGGGGAAATGGATTGCATACAGTACGGGGAATTTCATTTTCTCCAGATCAACAACCGAAGAGACATGGAAAACGGCGGTATTTCAGGCACGCTGTAGTGCTGATGCAGCTTGCAGCATGAAAGTCATCCCTTATGAGGCCGGGCTTGGTCAGGCCATTCCAATGATTGATGAGGCAAACAAACTGCTGCTGCAACAGATGGCAAAGCTCTCGCCAGGCATTCGATATGATGGAAATGGAGTCGCTTCGCCAAATTAATAACCTTTTTGAGGAGGGAATCGAATGAACAACCTTTGTGTAGCGCACCGTGGATTTTCTTCTATTGCACCAGAGAATACGATGGCTGCGTTTCTAATGGCCATGGAACGGCCTGAAGTTCAGTGGATGGAGCTGGATGTGCAGTTGTCGCGTGATGGTGTGCCAGTAATCATTCATGATTTTACAGTGGATCGCACCACGAATGGAAAGGGTCTGGTTCGGGAAACCGATTGGGCAGATCTGCAACGTTTGGATGCCGGAGCATGGAAAAACAAGTCTTACAAAGGCGAACGCATTCCGGCGCTAAGTGAATTGTTAGATCGCTCGTGCGGCAGAGTACGTTTGAACATTGAACTGAAAACGCAGGGAGACATGTACCCGGGTCTGCCTGCGGCTGTTATACATGAAGTGAGAAAAAGACATATGCAAAATGATGTTGTAATCACCTCATTTGAACCAGCCGCTCTGATCGAAGTGAAGAAACTTGCACCGGAGATCCAGACGGGGCTGATTATCGATGCACGACCAGGTGATCTGTTAACTGCCCTGCAGCAGATGAATTGTACATTTCTCTCGATTGGATACACCAATGTAGACAAATCCTTAATGAACGATATGCGGAGTGCAGGCATTCGGGTGATGGCTTGGACAGTAGATGACAAGACCATTATGAAGAAACTGGCCGCAGTTGATCCAGAACTCATGTTATGTACGAACCGTCCTGACGTATGGGAGCTGGCATTTCAGGAGACGAGCAGCCGATTCTTCAGACCGTAATTACCCTAAATGCACTATTGAATCCAATAAAGGTGGTAATATACCCATGTTGACTAACATTCGCAACGTATACTGTGTAGGACGCAATTATAAACTTCATGCGGAAGAATTGGGCAACGCGGTTCCGGATGAACCAATGATCTTTATGAAACCTTCTCATGCAGTCGTGCCCCTGAGTGGTGAAACGCTTGAATTGCCTGCTACCAAGGGTGAAGTTCACTATGAAGCTGAGCTTGTCGTGCAGATCGGCCGGGGTTATGAGCCAGGTATGGCGGTAGATGAGCTGGTGGATGCGTATGCGTTTGGTATTGATTTTACGTTACGTGACGTACAGTCCGTGATTAAGAAAAAGGGCCACCCTTGGACAGCGGCCAAAGGATTCAAAAATTCGGCTCCGGTTACTGCATTTCAGGCGTTCCCGGGGGCGGCAGCTTTACTTGAGAAAGACTTTACATTGACCAAAAATGGTGAGGAAGTCCAGCGTGGTAACATTCGTAACATGATCTTCAGTTTACAAGATATTGTGGATTATGTAGGTCACCATTACGGCCTGGGGCCGGGCGATGTCATTTTTACAGGAACACCGGAAGGTGTTGGACCAACTCAAGCAGGAGATGTGCTCGAACTGGCATGGGACGGCGAATCCTTGGGTACATGCACGATTGGGGCAGCGCAGTAAGGATTACACATCATACCTGCTTGAGAAGAATAGGGTACAAGAAAGGGGCGTGCATACGCTCCTTTTTGCTGTGTTATCGCGGATATATGGTCTATACCTTCATCGTACGGATACGCTACTAAGTTACGCCAAGCTGTATGTTGTATTTGCGCTCTGTGTGACCAACTCTTCCAGTTCGGTTTGTTGTGCAGCATGTTGCTCCGAGCTGATACTTCCATTTGCGAGTCGCTCATCCAACTGCTCCCTGAGCTGCCTTACTTGTATAGCAATGACCTCATCCAAATTCCCGTTGTTTTCTTCCGTAATCGTCCTCAGTGATTTGCCGTTATACAGCTCCTGATACAGATGCTCTTCTGAAGGCTGATTCAGAGCGCTGAGTAGCTCGTCACTGCTTCCCTCATGAGTATCCAGGTCAACGATGGACCATTTAGCAGTAGGTATGGGGGAGATGGCGGATTGGCCCCATGCTGTTCCAGCGAAGGACATGGTGACAATCATTGTGCCTATAATAATGACTCTTTTCATGTTCATATGGATAATCCTCATTTCTGTAGTTGAGTACGAACTGAATCGTAGCTTGTCGTTGATGTAGTTGTAGATGTTTCGATCTGAGAATAGTGTAAACGGGAAACCTGAAGTGAAACTTAAAACAGGATAAGTAATTTAGCCCGACAGAGAACGACCGTAAAAGAAGATCACTAATATAATTCGCACTTGACAGGTTGGGTTAGTTGGTTATATGATGATCTCAATTATTTTAATACTTATTAAATGAACAGTGAACTAATTTGAATTGAAAAATAAATCGAGCTGATTGGACCACCAAAGGCTCCCGGGACTACTCCACTATGGAATGTCCGCGGGGGCCTTTTTTTGTTCGCTGTTGAAGTTTCAAACGATCAAGGAGGTTATGGAATGAGTGATAGGGACTGGGAAGCGTTGGAGCGGACGGATTGGTTATTTCGCAAAATGGTCAGACGATTCGTCAAGGAGCGGGATCGCATCTCTGTAGAAGGCATCAGCCTGCCGGGTATGCTTATCCTGCACAAGATCATTCGTGAGGGAGAACAGCGGCTTGGAGATCTGGCAGAACAGTTGGACTTCACATCGGGTGCCATTACAGCTCTGACCGATAAGTTGGAGAAAAAGGGACTCACCATCCGCAGACGAAAGGAAGACGACCGCCGGACGGTTTTGCTGGACATCACATCCAGCGGGCGGGAGATGTATGCGAGAAACAGCAATATCGGTGCCCGATGTATCACGCTTCTGTTTGAGGGGTTTACGAGTGAGGAACTGGAGCAGCAAAGTCGATTCTACGAGCGGGTAGTAGCGAATCTGGAGGGATTCTCGGACACGGTGCTGGAATTGGCGGAGAACAACGGGATACAAGAACATGATCGGTCCTCCACAATTAACCTTGAGCAGAAGCAGCGGGACAATACCGGGAAGAGTAACTATCTCAGTTATTGAGGTTGGGTCACAGTAACGACATTTGATATACCACAAACATTCTAGGGGAGAGATGGTCAATGGGACACTCAACAATATATCCAACTGGAGCGACGTTATACAATCCGGACAAAGCTTGGGGCGGTTATACCGTTTATCAGGCAGGTGAGGAAGGCGTAGTGTTGATCGATATGAATGGCAAGGAGGTTCACCTGTGGAAAGGATTATTAGGTTTTCCGGCCAAAATATTACCTGGCGGCTACGTGCTGGGCAGTACAGGTCGGAGAGATCCGAAGTTCGGTATTCAGGATAATGTCGATCTGGTTCAGGTGGATTGGGACGGCAACATTGTATGGAAATACAATAGCTACGAACACATCGAAGATCCGGGGTATGAGCCACTATGGTATGCCCGCCAGCATCATGATTATCAGCGTGAGGGTAATCCGGTAGGTTATTATGCACCTGGGCTTGCACCGAAGACGAAGAGTGGTAAAACACTTATCCTGGCTCACAAAAATGTGAGTAACCCGCAAATTTCAGATAAGCCATTGCTTGATGACGCCATTATTGAAGTGGATTGGGAGGGGAAGGTACTTTGGGAATGGCTGCCTAACGAGCACTTTGAAGAATTAGGTTTTGATGAAGCGGCTCGAAATGTTCTGTTCCGTGATCCGAATACACGTTCTTTCGGTCATTTGGGTGGTGGTGTGGGTGACTGGTTACATATTAATTCTGCTTCTTATGTTGGACCCAACCGCTTCTATGAAGACGGAGACGAACGGTTCCACCCCGACAATATTATCTGGGATGCAAGAGAGGCCAATATAATCGCTATTACAGACAGGCAGAGCGGAAAAATCGTATGGAGACTGGGCCCCGACTATACTTCAACTGAAGCGAAGCACATTGGCACAATTATCGGGCAGCATCATGCACATATCATTCCTCAGGGCCTTCCTGGAGAAGGGAACTTGCTTGTATTCGACAATGGCGGCTGGGCAGGTTACGGCCTTCCGAATCCGGCTTCCCCATTTGGATTAAAACATGCGATTCGGGATCACTCTCGTGTGCTGGAGATTAACCCGGTCACTCTGGAGATTGTCTGGCAGTATACCTCGGCAGAAGCAGGTTTCTCGGTTCCGACGGATTCTTATAAATTTTATAGCCCATACATCAGTTCCGCCCAGCGTTTACCTAACGGCAACACCTTGATAACCGAAGGTTCCAATGGCAGATTGTTCGAAGTGACAGCGGAGCATGAGCTGGTCTGGGAGTATGTCTCCCCGTACACGGATGGGCGGAATACCAATATGGTCTATCGCTCGTATCGAGTTCCTTATCAGTGGGTTCCACAGTTGGAGAAACCGCAGGAAGTTGCCATCGAAGCCATTGATGTCTCCACCTACAGGGTACCGGGAGCAGCACCCAAAGGTTCTGCATCCATCGTGAGCGTAGAGACAACTCTTCCATTTGTGGAGGGTGCAGCCTGTGTGGCAACGTCGGATGAAGGCAAGTCGGGTGGTTAAGCGTCAAGAATCATGACTAGATCGAATGGGGTGTATATTGTGAGAGTACCATCCATAATTACCGGCGTATTGATATTATTCCTGGCTACGGCACTCATATTATCCGGATGCAGTTCAAACGCAGCAGGATCTGGAGCAAAAGACGCTACCGGCAAGAATACCGATAATGTAAAAATTCGAATTGCAGATACAAGTACGAACCCAACGTTCAGGGTAGCCATTGCAAAAGGTTTTTTTGAAAACCGGGGCATAGATGCAGAGAGTATTACGTTTGGCTCACCGGCTGAAGGTGTAAATGCACTATTTATCAAACAGGTTGATATTGCGTACGGGGCGGACTTCCCTGTATTGAATGCTCTGGCTAAAGGGGAATATTCAGTCATCGCTTCTGCAGGCCAGACTACGGATGAAGCGGCAGCCGCCTGGAAGCTGTATGCAAGGGATGATATTCAGAGTGGAGCAGATTTGAAAGGCAAGAAAGTGAGTTTCATTCGAGGCACATTTATTCCATATCTATGGGATGAATATTTGAAAGATCAGGGGGTGGCGCTGAGTGATGTGACGCAAATTGGTCAGGGGGCTTTTGATGAAGCCTACATCGCACTGAAACAGGGAGACCTTGATGCCGCTTGGGTCATAGGTTCCGCGTTAACCGATAAATTCGATGCACTCGAAGGAGTACATCAGCTGACGGATATGTCTCAGACGCCTATACGCCTTGGTATGGGACTGGTATCAAGTAATGAATTCATCCAGGCAAACCCTGAAAAGATAAGTGACTTCCTTGCTGCGCTGGATGAAGCATCCACGTATGCCCAAGCGCATCCTGAAGAGGTTGCCGATCTGATGTATCAAGAGACCAAACAGCCTAAAGATGCCACGTTGAAAGATCTTCCGATCAATCCATGGGAAGTTGGATTTACGCAGGCTGCTTATGATAGTTTGGCGGGTCAGAAGCAATATATGGTGGACATTGGAATCATCGAACAGGATTTTGATCTCGACACCAAACTCAATCTGACTTCTCTCCAGCAGGCGTTTCCGAAAAAAGTGACATATAGTAAATAATTCTTATTGAAATGGGAGGTGTCCGTTATGTCCTTACCTGCAACTCAGCATACCATTCATATTGAACAGCTTCGGAAAACGTATCATGCCCCGACCAATGGGGATGTACATTATATCATTAAGGATGTCGATCTGGTTATCAAGGGAGGGGAGTTCTTTGTCCTGCTTGGTCCCAGTGGGTGCGGGAAGTCAACGCTGCTGAATATGATCGCGGGTTTCATCTCCAAGTCAGGTGGACAGCTCAAGGTGGACAACAAGGAGATCGACAGACCGGGCAGGGATCGGGCAATGGTATTCCAGCAGGCGGATTCTTCTCTCTTTCCATGGCTAACTGTGAGGGAAAATGTTGAATTCGGACTTCGAATGTCCAAGGTCCCTAAGACACAACGACGTGAGATCTCTGATCGATACATCCAGCTTGTGGGACTGAGTGCTCATGAGGGGAAATTTCCGAAAGAGCTCTCGGGTGGCATGAAGCAGCGGGTTCAATTGGCTCGGGTACTTGCGAATGACTCGGCGATCTTGCTGATGGATGAGCCATTCGGTGCGCTGGACGCGATGACACGGCGGACGATGCAGAAGGAACTGGTGAATATTTGGAAAGAAACTCATAAGACCGTTATCTTTGTCACCCACGATATTCAGGAGGCGTTATTGCTTGGTGAGCGCATAGGCATTATGTCCGTAGGTCCGTCTTCGAATATAACGGATATTTACCACAATACGTTACCTTACCCGAGGAACATCGCCTCGTCTGAGTTCAACACCCTGTATGACCGAATTCAAGGCCACTTTGAAGAATAACTGAGGTGATATGTAAGATGAAATGGTTGGAGAAAAAATGGGTGTCTATCCCGCTTCTATGGGTAACGGTCATCTTAATTTGGCAACTTGGCGCCCTAATCTATGGGCCTGACGTAATCCCTGGTCCGTGGCACACGATCCTGGGAGCACGAGAACTGATAGCTGACGGTACGCTGATGGAGTATATCGGAATCAGCTTCACTCGTGTACTGGCGGGCTGGGTACTCGGAAGCATCATTGCTATTCCGGTAGGGCTGATTATTGGCAAGGTGCATATCATCCGGCTGTTCGCCGAGCCATTCCTTAACTTTATACGTTTTATCCCGCCGATCGCCTTTATTACCTTATTCCTGGTGTGGTTTGGTATTGGAGAGCAATCCAAGATCGCACTCATTATGTACGCAACCTTCTTCATAGTTGTGTTGAATACACTGACAGGTGTGCTCTCCGTCGAAGAGGACAAAATCCGGTCGGCCCGCAGTATGGGAGCCAATGAACGGCAGATTCTGCTGCATGTGATTGTTCCGGCGACAACCCCGTATATCTTCACGGGTGTGCGACTGGCGATGGGAACTTCGTATATGGCCATCATCGGTGCTGAGATGATTGCCTCGAATGAGGGAGTGGGTTACTTAATCTGGAATTCCAGACTCTTTTTCCGAACAGATTGGATCTTTGTCGGACTGATTTCCCTGGGTTTTATGGGATTCCTGACGGATCGATTGTTCAACTGGTTTGGTCGCAGAGTACTCTACCGATATGGGGTCATTGGCGGAGCGAAGAGGGTCTAAATTAGGACATAGGAACATTGAATTCCAGACGTTACTTGAAGAGGGGAGTTATCCTGTTTTAACGTTTGATCAATAACCTGTTTTGGTACTTCTACACGAGGCCAAAACAGGTTTTTTGTGTGCTGTCGTAAGGAGTTTCGGCATTGGGATCAAACCGTGGTATAATTGAATTTCAAAAATACAATAAACGTCATGCGGGCTGTACATACGCTGCATGCAGGAGACATTATGGATTGGATTATTGGCGCCGTATGCGCTTCTATGGTGGCAGGTGCTGCCTATGCGAAAAAGTCGCTAACCTTGTCTGGCTGCCTGGCAGCCATCATGATGGGAACGATATATTACGGAGCGGGTAACCTGTTCTGGTTTGGCACGTTATTGTTGTTTTTCATTACTTCAACGTTGCTCTCCAGGTTTCGTAAAGATCGGAAGCAGGAGCTGGAGAAATCCTATGCCAAGTCAGGAAATCGGGATGCAGGACAAGTGATGGCTAATGGTGGAATGGGTATGTTCCTATGTCTGGGATACTGGATATTTCCACATCCGGCATGGGTGTATGCTTTCATTGGTGTAATGGCTACCGTTACATCGGATACATGGGCAACCGAAATTGGGAGTCTCAGTCGCAAGCCGCCGCGCTCTGTGTTCACGTGGAAGGTACTTACGCCAGGTGCTTCAGGAGGTGTTTCACTTCTTGGCACCGTGGCTGCAGCCGTAGGCGGGGCTTTGATTGGTGCGGGAGCATTCTTGTTTTCCTGGATCGCCGGGATCGAAGGGTTTGGTCTGTTTAGTTGGACTTTTGTCGGTCTTGTAGGCGGGTTGGCAGGGGCTTTTGCTGATTCCTATCTGGGTGCAACGTTGCAGATGATGTATCGTTGTACGGTGTGTGGCCGTGAAGTTGAGGTACATGAACATTGTGGGCATCCAACGGTTCGGGCTCGTGGCTGGGCATGGATGAGTAACGACCTGGTGAACGTGCTTAGCTCAGTGATCGGCGGATGTGTGGCGATTGGTTTAGGTAACATTTTGGCGTTGTAAGGGGGAGTACATTTGAGCACGGTACAGGGAGACAAATCGGAGGCTATTTTGGATGCGGCCTATGGTATTTTTGGCTCGAAAGGTTTTTATGAGACGAAAATGTCTGATATAGCAGACGAAGCCGGCATCGCAAAAGGCACCATTTATTTATATTTCAAAAGCAAGGAACAATTATTTATCGCAGTATCCAAGCGGGACTGTAACAGCTTTATTAGCCGCCTGGAATATGCTTTGAACTCACATGAGAACACAGGTGATAAACTTGGAGCAATAGCCAAGACTCACCTTACGTATTATTATGAGCGCCGCAATCATACCAAGCTCTTTTTTATGGCACCCAATAATGATCCGGACCTGATGAAATTCATGAAGGCATTCATGAATCAATACATGAGTATGGTGTGTGAGGTATTGGAAAGTGCAAGTGTACCTGAGCCTGTATTGCTCGCTGAAGCCTACATTGGAATTCTGGACCGGCTGAAGATGGATATCATGTTAAATCCGGAGTTTAATGAGGAACATCTGAACAAACGAATTGCTTTTGCAGCAGCATTGTTTCTGGACGGATGCCGCTCTTTTTTACAAGTTTAAAGTTAGTGCGCGGATGTACGTAATGTTGAATATTAATTTACAGAGAAGTGGGTACGAGCAATGAACATAATGACGGTAGAGCAAATTGCAAAAAGTTATGGCGAAAAAATATTGTTCAAGGACGCTTCATTTGGCATGGCTGATCAGGACAAGATTGGTGTCGTTGGGGTAAATGGAACCGGTAAATCCACGTTTTTGCGTGTGATATCTGGCATGGAACCTGCAGATGCGGGACAGATCTCGATCGGTAATGATGTACGAATTCAGTTCCTGGCGCAAAATCCAGACTTCAATCCGGATAATACAGTACTGCAACAAGTATTCGAAGGTGACAGCCTGGAAATGAAGACCGTGCGAGAATATACGGAAACGATGGAATTATTGGAACTGAATTCGTCCGATCCAGCGTTGCAAGAGCGGTTATTACGTTTGAATCAGCAAATGGAGCAGCTTCAGCTCTGGCAGATGGAGAGTGAAGCGAAGAGCATTTTGTCCAAGCTGGGTATTCGTCAATTCGATGCACTGATGGGCACATTGTCTGGCGGACAACGCAAAAGGGTAGCACTTGCTGCTGCACTAATTCATCCTTGTGAACTGCTCATTCTGGATGAGCCGACGAACCATATTGATAATGATTCGGTCGTATGGCTCGAGCAGTACTTGCAGAAGCGCCGCGGTGCACTGCTTATGATTACGCATGATCGGTATTTCCTGGATCGTGTGGCGAATGTCATGCTGGAATTGGATCATGGACGTTTGTTCCGGTATGAAGCCAACTATACACGCTTTCTGGAACTGAAAGCGGAGCGTGAAGAACGGGAAGCCTCTTCCGAACAGAAGCGTAAGAACTTGCTTCGGACAGAGCTTGCATGGATTCGTCGTGGTGCCAAGGCACGGACGACGAAACAAAAAGCGAGAATTGATCGCTTCGAACAACTCAAAGACCAACAAGGAGTCCAGCGCTCGGGTTCATTGGAAGTATCGGTTGGCTCCACTCGTTTGGGTAAAAAGATTCTGGAGATCGAGCATCTTTCCAAATCCGTGGGTGGCCGCACGCTCATCGAAGATCTGAGTTATATTGCCGTACCTGGAGATCGGGTAGGGATTGTCGGACCGAACGGTAGTGGTAAGTCCACGTTGCTTCAGATGATATCTGGCAAGCTGGAACCTGATGCAGGTGTGGTTGACGTTGGTCCTACGGTCAATCTGGGTTATTTCACACAGGAACATCAGGAGATGGACGAATCTCTTCGTGTCATAGAGTATATTAAAGAAGTGGCCGAGAATGTGAAAACGGCCGATGGCTCTCTGATTACAGCATCCCAGATGCTGGAGCGGTTCCTGTTTACCCCGGCATCCCAGTGGACGCCAATCTCGCGTCTTTCTGGTGGAGAGAAGCGTCGCCTGTATCTGCTGCGTGTGCTGATGGCTGCGCCGAATGTATTGCTGCTGGATGAGCCGACGAATGATCTGGACATCCAGACACTCGCTGTACTGGAAGACTACCTGGATGATTTCCCCGGTGTTGTCTTTGTCGTATCCCATGATCGCTATTTCCTTGATCGTACTGTGGATAAAGTGCTGTCTTTTGAGGGCAACGGTGCTGTACGTGTACACGTCGGCGACTACAGTGAATATGCGGAATGGATGCTGAAAAATGCGCCTGGAGCTAATCAAGAGAGTGACACAGGAGCGGCGAAGGTGAAGCAGTCATCGGAGAAAGCGACGCCTGCTGTGTCAGCGGCCAAACCGAAGTTGAAATTTAGCTTCAAGGAGCAACGTGAATACGACCAGATTGATGAAAATATTGAGAAGGCTGAAGCCAATCTTGTCCGGATTAACAAAGAGATGGAAGAGTCATTTAGTGATTCTGCCCGTCTGCAGGAGTTGATGGCGGAGCAGGTTGAGGCTGAACGTCATCTGGATGAATTGATGGAACGCTGGACCGTTCTGAATGAACTTGCAGAGCAGATTGAGCAGAGCAAGTCTTAATTTATAACTAAACATCGCCCTTTCTTTCTATAGTGACTTTATGTCGCATTGGAGAAAAGGGCGATTTTTTTGTCTGCGAATTTGCGATTTTATGTGAAACGTTCTGTATGTTCATTACGTTGTATAAGTAAAGAATTCCATAGAAGGGAGAGAACACCACACTCATGTATAAGGAAATTAATGAACAGTTGGCAGTGCTCAAGGAAAAGGGGAGAATTTACGAGAAATGGACCAAACGTCTGGAGAAGCTGCAAACGGAGGAAAGCGAATGGGAAGCAAAGGTAAAGCGTCGTCTGGAGCATCTCCAGAAGGAGCAGAAGGATGTTGATCGACTGAACAGTATGACATTGTCGGCATTTTTCTATCAACTGATTGGCAAGAAGACAGAACGGCTGGAGAAGGAAGAGCTGGAACTCATGGAGAGCAAGGCTGCATACGACACTGCTTGTCGCATGTTACAAGACGTACAGGAGCAACGAATTCATGTGGAGCAGGAGTTGGAGGGCGGGCGGCATTATCAATACTGGCAAAGCGATTACAACGCGCTGTGGGGGAAGAAGGAAGGTCGACTGCTGGACCAGGATGCGGAATTGCAACAGATGGCTGAGAATCGGGAACATCTGGCAAGTGAGCTTCAGGAACTGGATGAAGCTTTCCGGGAGGGGGAATACCTGGTCTATGCCCTTGAACGTGCCGAGAAGGCTTTGTCTTCGGCAGGTAATTGGGGTGTATATGACATGATGGGTGGTGGAGTGATCTCCACACATATCAAGCGAGGACGAATGGATGACGCTCAGGTCGCCATCATGGATGCAGGTAAGCGTCTACGACGTTTCCAGAAGGAGTTGGAGGATGTAGAGATGGCTGTACACGCGGATCTGCATCTGGGAGGTCTGCTTTCATTCGCAGACTATTTCTTCGATAACCTCTTCGTGGACTGGATGGTTCAGGACAAAATTCGCAAAGCCGAACGTCAGGTGAAGGATGGACTGAGTGCCGTTCGGAAAACCATGCATGTGTTAAGAAATGAAATGCGTGACCATAAGGCAGAGTTAGAGATATTGGATCGTAAGTATCATGCATATGTCGAACAGGCAGATTAAAAGAAATGACAACAAAGGCCCCTTCCAAGCACACCGAATTGTGTGCTTGGAAGGGGCCTTCTGCTTAGACGAACATGCCATGATAATTTCGTCGATCAATGATTCTTTTTTATTTGGTTGTAATGTAGGCTGTGAGCAATCGTGCTGTATTCAGGACAGCATCCTTATGTGTACGCTCCATGGAATGAGATGCGTGAACTCCAGGACCGATCAGTGCTGCACGGATATTGTTTCCTCCGCGCAATGCTGCGCTGCCATCTGAGCCATAGTGGGGATAAATGTCCACGACGTAATCCATTCCATCTTGTTTGGCCAGTTCAATGAGACGACTGGTCATATCGTAGTCATAAGGGCCAGAAGAATCTTTGGCACATATGGAAACGTCAGTTTCTTTACAGCTCAGGTCATCACCCATGGCTCCCATGTCTACAGCGATCATTTCACTGATTTCCGCAGGGATATACGATGCGCCATGTCCAACTTCTTCATAGTTCGAGATAAGCAGAGAGACGTTATGTAATGGTTTCCAGCCTTCTCGATGTGCAGACTCAAGGATGCCGAAGAGGGCTGCCACGCTGGCTTTGTCGTCCAGATGACGTGATTTGATATAACCACTCGGCGTGATGACTGCGCGAGCATCAAAGGAGATAAAGTCACCGACAGAGATCCCGAGTTTCAACACATCTTCCTTGGAGGAGACAACTTCATCGATTCGAACTTCCATATGGCTCTCGGTCCGTTCAAATGTGCGTGCATCCGGATAGACGTGTACAGACGGATGAAGGGAGAGAATGGTGCCTGTGTATGTCTTTCCATCCCGTGTATGGATGGTGCAATATTCGTTTTCGATACTTTGCATCGAAAACCCACCGACAGAGGTAAGCTTCAATGTGCCATAGGATGTAACCGAGCGAACCATGGCCCCTAGCGTATCTACGTGAGCGCTTAAAGCAATTGTCTTGGAAGAGTCCTGTCCGGGCAATGTAAGCACCGCACCGCCCTTGTTATTCAGCTCACAGGCGATGCCCAGTGCTGCTGCTTCCTTCCGGATCATCTCGATAATATGATGTGTGTAACCACTTGGGCTTGGTGTATCCAGCAATTTTTTCAGGAAAGACAGAACGTATGATTCATCAATTGTAAAACTCATTGTGTAATTTCCTCCTCGGATCGTGGGTATGGTGTGAAACAAAATACAGCCTGTCTGGGGGAGAGAATGTGATACTAACATTCCTGACTCGCCAGCAGGCTGTCTCTGATTGGTTACAGTGTTCCCGTAGGGTTTCCTTTGCGCTGACTCTGGATCGAATCATTCTCCAATAGGCTGTTGGGTTCATTTGAGTCAAGCGAATCCATCGTTTTGAAAGAATCGAGTGAAGATTGGCTTGTCGCGGAACTTTCCAATTCAGATACACGCAATTTCAGTTGTTTATTTTCACGTTGCAGTCTGTATTGGCGATAAATGCCATATGACCCTACAATAATTCCACCGATCAGGGTACAGCCGAGAATGAGCAAAATCAGCGGGATTTGTACCGTGTTAAATAACAGGTTGACTTGTACGGAATCCACATTAATGACCGCAAAGATTCCCGTGAGCAGTGCAAAAACAAGACCTGCTATGAGTGCCCATTGCATTTTCATGGTGTTGCCTCCTTGTTGAACAATTGAGAACTAGATATGCATTACCCAATATTCGGGTATGTTGCATCTTGCAATGATGATAAAATCCCCTGCCCAAACGGGCAAGGGATGCAGGTCACATGGAAAGACAACCTTATTTGGTTAGCTGCTCCATCTGTTCAATCAATTCCTTGAACACACTCATAGCTTCACGAATTGGCTGTGGTGTAGACATATCCACACCAGCTTTTTTCAGAATGTTGATGGAGTAATCACTGCCACCGCTCTTCAGGAAGCCAAGATATCGGTCAACCGCCGGTTGGCCCTCTTCCAGGATTTGCTTGGAAAAGCTTGTCGCTGCGGAGAAGCCTGTAGCATATTTGTAAACGTAGAAGCTGTTATAGAAGTGGGGAATACGAGCCCATTCCATTTCAATTTCTTTGTCGACAGCCATGCCTTCTCCGTGATATTTAACGTTCAGATCATAATAGATCTCGGATAACAATTGTGGTGTTAATGCGTCACCTTGTTCCGCACGTTCATGAATGATTTTCTCGAATTCAGCAAACATGGTCTGACGGAATACCGTTGTACGGAATTGGTCGGCATAATAGGTTAACAGATACAATTTTTCCTTTGGATCTGTTGATTTGTTAAGCAGGTAATCCATGAGCAACGCTTCGTTGGTCGTGGATGCAACCTCTGCCAGGAAGATGGTGTACTGGGCATCACGATACGGAAGTGTTGTATCCGAGTAATGTGAATGCAAAGCGTGACCCATTTCATGTGCGAGTGTGAACATGCTGTTCAGGTTATCTTTGTGATTCAACAAGACATACGGGTGAGTGCCATAAGCGCCCCAGGCATATGCGCCAGAACGTTTATTTTCATTCTCATATATATCGATCCAGCGGTTATCATATCCAGTCTGCAATGCGTCAGCATAGTCCTTGCCGAGTGGTTTCAGACCATCTTTGACCGTTTGTTTCGCTTCCTCATAGGTAATATCCATTTTGTATTCGTCTACGAGTGGAGCGAACAGATCGTACATGTGCAATTGATCCACACCCAGCAACTTTTTGCGCAGGTCCATATAACGATGCAATAACGGAAGGCTCTCGTGAATGGTGTCTACCAGATTGGTATACACATCCGTTGGGATGTTATCTCCATATAGGGACATTTCCATCACGGAAGGGTACTTCCGAACATTAGCATAGAACATATTTTTGGTTACATTTGCGTTCAAGGCAGCGGCAATTGTGTTCTTCTGTTTAGCATAGGTTTCGTATACCGCTTTGAAGGCACGTTCGCGAACTTCACGGTTAGGGTTCTCCAGGAACTGAATGTAGCTGCCGTGTGTCAGCTCGACTTCCTTACCATGTTCATCCTTGATTCTTGGAAACTTGAGATCGGCGTTATTCAGCATGCTGAAGATGGTCTGTGGTGCTTGTGAAAGGTTGCCTACCTGTGCAAGCAAAGCCTCTTCAGCTTGGCTAAGAACATGGGCTTTTTCGCGTTTCATCTCTTCCAGCGTAAATGTATAAGCAGAGAGTTTTTCGTTCGCAATAAATGCGTCCAACTGATCATCAGGCAGGGAAAGAATCTCCGGTGTGACAAAAGAAAGTGCTTCACCAACCCGTACGCCTAATTTCTGGGCTTTTTGGGACAGGTTTTGATATGTAGGATTAGCTGTGTCTTCATCTTGATGCATGCGTGCGTACACAAAGAGGCGTTCTATTTTGAGGCTGATCTCATCTTCGAATTCGAAGCAAGATTTGAGTACATCAGGTTGATTCAGTTTGCCTTGGAATTCGGAGGCCTTCTTGGTCAAAGACGATACTTCTTCATATTCTTGATCCCAGGCTTTCTGATCGGCAAATAAATCTTCCAGTTTCCAGCTATGTTCAGCTGGCACCTCGGAACGTTTCAATAATTGACTCATGGAAATCCTCCTTTGATGATCTGATGAATGGTTGGACGAAGCTGCCTTCGTCTCGCTTGCCTGTGCGGAGAGAGACGAAGGAATCAGACTAAGTACCAGGATAACAGATAGCGATTTCTGGTATTTCAACGGCCTTCCTCCTTACGATACGAATAATCTCGTATAGTATGACCTTAGGCACGTTGAAATATTTGAATATTTGGGTCCCCTTGATTAGGCTCCCATGTTATACAGAAAATAAACGATCAGGAAAAAGGCGAAACAAATGAGCAGGGTAGCAATAAGCGCCATTCCGCGTCTCAGTCGATCCGGGATGGAATTGCGTCCCAGAATAAGCACAATACCAAGGGAGAAGGCAAGGATAATAAAGATGACGACATTGCTAGAGTCAAGCTGCATGGGTTAGACCCCTTTGAAGGCAGCCATCAATTGACGCCATTCATCCTCACGGTTCTCAAAGTCTGCTTTTGGGAAACGGCGTTCAGCCCAGTGCATTAATGCAGGACGGCTTAGGAAAGTATGGCATTCTTCGCCCCACTCTTCCGAAATTTCTCGCAGTACGAGATATTTGCCTTGAACTTCTACGGTCATCATATTCCACTTGTCTGTTTTGTATATTTCATGTTTTTTTATCATAGGTAGTCTCCAAACTAACGGTTTTGGTAAAATGATACCGTACCCTACGATTCAAAGCAAATTTTTTCGACATTTATGGAAAGATAAATTGCAAAATGGAAGCCCATACAGTATAATAAAGGTATTCGCCATAGATGGCGATATTTTTAGGAGGTTTTTCATTTGAAAGGTACAGTTAAATGGTTTAACGCAGAAAAAGGCTATGGCTTTATTTCAGTTGAAGGCGGCGAGGACGTATTCGTACATTTCTCCGCAATCCAAGGAGATGGCTTCAAAACATTGGAAGAAGGTCAAGCGGTAGAATTCGAAATCACTGATGGAAACCGTGGTCCTCAAGCAGCTAACGTAAACAAACTGTAAGAATTTTTCCGGTCAACGGACTTCTTATATATGATAAATTTATAGCTGAATATTAAGAACCTAAGCACAGTCCCCCAAGGGAGGCTGTGCTTTTTTTGATTCTAAAATTTTCAGTGTAAATAACGGTTGAATACGGTGTATGTTCCCTGTGTGTTCAGGAGACGCGATTGGTCATGCTGGACCATAACTTCAATCCGAAACCGATCAGTGCAGCCAGGGAGAAAGCCATAGCGGTGAGATAGAAGGTTTGTCTGCCTGCATGTTCCAGCAGCAGTCCGCCTAACGTTCCGCTAAGAAGTCCCGAAGCACTGGACCAGACAATGGTGAACAAAGCCATACCCGTAGCTCTGTAGCCGTCCGGAACTAGGCGAATGATATAGCGGACCGCCGTAACGTAGAAAATACCAAAGGTCACACTGTGCATCGTCTGAATTGCAACGACAGCTGCTGGTGTATCGGATATGGACATGAGAAGCAAACGAACCGTATACATCAGTGCAGCAAAAGCGATTAGCGGCAGTTCTTTATAACGGTTTCCATACTTGCTGAGAAGTAGAAATATGGGGATTTCACTTACGGAAGAGATCAGCAAAGACCAGCCGATCAGCCCCTCGCTGGCACCCAAATCTTTTAGCGTGATGGTAAGAAATGCTTCGTTCATGCGATGTCCCATGGCAAGCAAAAATACACAGCCAAAAAAAGTAAGCACATCTCTGCGTTTCAGAATAGCCCATAACCCCGATAGATCCATTTTGCTACTGCTCCCCGAAGGTTGATCCTTCAATTGAAAACTGATCAATAGTGTAGTTGCAGCAAGACCAACGCAGACCCAAATTGTCCATGCTGGACCAAAAGATCCAAGGAAATACCCGATACTTAATGCAAAGAAGGCATAACCGATCGATCCGAAGACTCGAATGGAAGTGAAATTTCGGCCGTACTTGCTGGCCGTTGTAATGGCCATCGTATCGGAGAGAGGATAGACCGGATAATAGAAAAAGTAAAACAGGGTCACGAGTACAAATACCTGACCGAAAGTTGTTGCATTGGCGAGCATGATCCCTGTGATCAATTGACCACCAAGCAGAATGATCATCACTTTACGTACCGTTTGGTATCGGTCGCTGGCCATGCTCCAGAACATATTGGAGAACACAGAGATGAGGGGGCCAATTCCGTAGAGATATCCAATCTCAGCCCGACTGAAGCCCAGATGACTGAAGTAAAGCTGGAAGTAGGATACCACCAGAACGGTGGAACCAAAGATGGTGAACATGAGAGCCCGGAGCCAGTTCTGATCCGGGCGGGCGTTGTGACTTAATTTCATGATGAGAGACTCCAATCCTGATAACAATTCAATGATTTTATTACCCTTTCAGGGATGTTGATTTACGGGCTTTCGGCACGGACATCGTAGGTTCTTGCTTCGTGCGCCGGATGACAAGCCAGACAATGATGAGTTCGGCGAGCAGGCCAAGGGATTGGGCAACAGCGCCAATCATGCCGTTCCACGCAGGAAAGATACTAACCAGTATAAGCAGCACAATTACTGTGCAGATTGCATTCGCAGTTTGCGAACGAAACATCGTTTTTGTCTGACCGCGAAGCAGAATGAGGCCATTGCTGAAATCCAGAAAAGGGAAGATCAGCGGAAATAAGACGAACGCACGCAGTGTCCACAGACTTTGTTGCAAAAGTTCGCCCTGAACGCTCATGACATTTTCGAGTACCCATGGTCCCAAGGGGGTATAGGCAATCGACACCATCATCGCAAACGGAATAAATCCGGTGACAAGTGCGAATTTTCGTACCAGTTTGGCGTTCACAAGGTAGAAATTCAGCACGATCTGATGGATGTATGTAAAGAAGCTTAGCATCAACTGCATCAGACTGCTTGCTATGGCAAAGGACGAAATGGCTAGTGCGATCCCGGTCGTTTTGCCCAGTACAATGTTAATAACCGGTCCTATGAACAGCGCTACAAAGCTGGATAACAGCAGTGGCTTATAAAAGCGAAATACGTCTCCCTTGCTCTCGACGGGATGATCCTCAAGCTTGGCTGGCATCTTGCGCTTGATGCTGTTTCCTTCCAGAAAGCTGACGAGCGCTTCAATCATCATGCCCGCAGCAAAAATGATAGCGCCTACACGTCCACTGTCAATGCTGTCTGTGTATATGAAATAGAGGGAAAGGCCGTACATGCCGGCTAAACGGAATACCATACCGATGGTTAACCACTTGGTGCGGTTATTCGTAATGATGATCCCCTGATAGATGTTGCGGATCACTGAAAAGATACTCACATACATGAGAATTTCATATACGTCGATGACTTTGGTCAGCAGATCCGGACTTACACCAAACAGGTATTTGAACACCCCGGTACCAACGGGAGAGTATACGATGAGAAACCCAATGAGAAGCACACAGGCAAGAAATATTTTGGTCACAAACGTGAGGGCCTGAAAGGAAAGGCGATCGCGAACCAGTGCGGAACAGGTTTGCCGCAGCAGGGTGGAGGGGCGTTCCGTGAGGGTTAACAAGCTACCGGCGATGGCATAGCTGGCAATAACCGTCTCGGGATGAGCGGAACGTGCTAATGTGCTGTTTATGATGACGTGAGAAATGGTGACGAGAGAGGCGGAAATGCCAAGTGGCACAAAAAAAGAAAATAACCGTCTCCACGAAAGTGATTCACTTGACGACATGTCAACGACTCCTTTGATGGATGAAATATGCCTAGTATATCACAAAGTTTTGGGCGCGGATGCGATTTTTTATGCGGAATATGCGGCAGATCATTTGTACAATTAAGGGGATCATATTATAATAGGAATGGTTAAAAATCGCTCTAATACGTATTCAACCAAGTGGAGGCACATTTATTTTGAGCCAATCAAATCGAAAACGTCATCAATATCCGCGTGGACCGCTGGCATTGATGAGAGGGGTGTACAAATACACCATTCCGGAAACACGGAAGGCACTGAATGGATGGCGTGCTCAAGCTGAGGCGATTCCGAATGAGGAATTGCGTACACAGGCACTTGCCAGTCTGAAGGATAAACAGTTTCACTGTGAAGGCGGAACCGTCTACGCATTAGCTGATTTGCCCAACAGGCACATTCTGATTCCGCTGATCGTTTCATATCAAACTATTAGTGATTATTTGGACAATCTGTGCGACCGCAGCACGTCGATGGACCCGGATGACTTTCGTCTTCTCCATCAATCCATGCTTGATGCGGTAGATCCCGAAGCAATTCCCGTCAATTATTATGCCCTCCGTGAGGAGCAGGATGACGGCGGATATCTGCGGAATCTGGTGACCACATGTCAGGAACTGACCCGTCAGTTACCAGGCTATACGTCCGCCAAGCCCCAAATTCAGGATCTGGCAGGCCTATACACGGACCTGCAGGTATATAAGCATATCAAGCCGGAACTGAGAGAAACGGCACTGCTCGAATGGTGGTCGGAGCATCGTCATCGCACACCTCAGTTTCGTTGGAACGAATTTGCTGCTGCAACTGGCTCTACACTGGGCGTTTTCATGCTGTTTCTGGCTGCGAGTGACGATCAGTTGACTGAAGAGCAAGCGGCCTCGATCCACACGGCCTATTTCCCACATGTATGCGCATTGCACATTATGCTCGATTATTTAATTGATCAGGATGAGGACCGCATCGGGGGAGATCTCAACTTCTGCAATTATTATGAGAATGTGGAGACCATGCTGGACCGAATTGCTTTTATTGTGGAGATGGCACGCAGTGATGTACAGAAGATTCCGGGAAGCTCCTTTCACCGGATGATCATCGAAGGACTGATTGCCATTTACCTGTCTGATCCCAAAGTCAGCGAACAACAGGAAGTTCGCGTCGTATCCAAACGTCTGCTGAAAAATAGTCCGATCACAAGAATATTTTTCTTCATTTTCAGTCGCTGGATACGGAAAAATATGTAAGTCAGGTGTGATATTGCGGAGCCTGAAGTGAAACTAGAGGAGGAAGAAACATCATGACAGCAGTAAAGAAAATCGCAGTATTAACGAGCGGTGGTGATTCACAGGGGATGAACGCGGCTGTTCGTGCGGTTGTTCGCAGCGGACTGTTTCACGGTCTCGAAGTATTTGGAGTTCAACGTGGATACCAGGGTCTTTTGAATAATGACATTTTCCCAATGGATTTGCGGAGTGTAGGGGATATCATCCAACGTGGGGGAACGGTTCTTCAATCGGCACGTTGCAAGGAGTTCTATACCGCTGAAGGTCAGCAAAAAGGTGCGGACATTTTGCGTGCGCGTGGCATTGACGGTCTGGTTGTTATCGGTGGAGATGGTTCCTACAACGGAGCGAATAAACTGAGCAAACTGGGCATTAATACCATGGGTCTGCCAGGAACGATTGATAACGATGTTTCATTCACCGACTATACCATCGGATTTGATACAGCTGTAAGCATAGTAGTTGATGCAGTAAACAAATTACGTGATACGATGTCTTCACACGAACGTTCTTCCATCGTTGAAGTTATGGGTCGCCACTGTGGAGATATCGCGCTGCATGCCGGACTTGCTTCGGGTGCTGAAACGATTCTTGTCCCAGAAGTTCCATTTGATATGGACGAAGTAGCAGATCGGATGAAAGCTAACTTTGCACATGGCAAACGTCACAGTATTATCATCGTTGCAGAAGGCGTAGGCAAAGGTGAGGATGTAGCAAAAGAACTGATGGAACGTTGCCCAACGTATGAGCCGCGTGTAACCGTTCTGGGTCACATTCAGCGTGGGGGTACGCCAACTCCATTCGACCGTAACCTGGCAAGCCGTTTAGGTGACTTCGCTGTTCGCAGTCTGATCGCAGGCGAGACAGACAAAGGTTGTGGCATTATCAAGGGTGAGCTTACCCTGACGGATATTGATAAAGTGGTTAACACAAAAAAAGATTTCGATATGGTGACTTACGAGCTTGCACAACGTTTGTCCCAATAATTCGATTCATAAGCAAAAAGAGCACAGTCCCGTGGATTGTGCTCTTTTTGTTGTTTCACGGAGTGAGTATATCGATGTTACGCCTTACGGAGTGCCGCTTGTTTTTGTACCAAGAAGAGTCTCCAGAGAAGCGCTGTTGCTCCTACAGCAAGGCCGGCAATGAGTCCAATCCAGTATCCGAAGGCACCGAGTGAAGTATACGTAGCTGTTAGGTAACCTACAGGCAGGCCAATAATCCAATACGCTATGAACGTAATGATCAGTGCCGGATTAACATCTTTGTAGCCACGCAATGCTCCTTGGGTCGGTGTGGCAATCGCATCCGAGATCTGAAAGAAAATGGCGTAGATGAGGAAATGCTGCGTAAGTGCAATGACCTCTCGATCGTTTGAATACACGCCTGCAATCTGTTCGCCGAACACAATCAACACGATCGCTGTCAGCAGTGAGAGCCCGATGGCTCCACCAATTCCAAGCAGACTGTATTGTCTGGCATCTCTCAGACGCCCCGCACCTGCCTCATAACCCACAAGGATCGTAAGAGCCATACATATGCTCACAGGCAACATGTAGAGCGTAGAAGCGAAATTCAGCGCCGCCTGGTGGGCAGCAATTGTTGTGGTATCGAAACGGCTCATCATTAAAGTCACAGCAGCGAAGATGGACGTTTCGAAAAAAGTCGCGAATCCGATGGGCACTCCAATCTGGAGTAACTCTTTCCATTTGGACAATGATACACGGGTCCATCGACGGAAAATGCCATATTGGGCGAAAGGTTCGACCCGATGGACAAAAAAGAGACTAATAAGAAAGATCAGCCAGTATGTACATGCTGTAGCAACTCCAGCGCCAACACCGCCCAATTGTGGAAAGCCCCAGCGGCCGAATATCAGCAGATAATTTAGAATGATGTTAACGGGCAGGGAAACCAACGTAATGAACATCGTAGTCCGTGTCTGGCCAAGTGCATCCATGAAGCTGCGCAGCACCGTATATCCGAAGAGCGGGATAATGCCAAAAGCGAGTGCACACAAAAAATAGAAGGCAACTTGGGCAACCCGGGGCTCTAGAGGCATTCCGTTCAGTATAGGGCCAAGTAACAACGCCCCGGCTCCGATAACGACTAGACTGACTGCAATCCCTAGATACAACGCCTGGATGACGTTATACCCGATCTGATCATTACGTTTGGAACCTAACAGATGGGAAACGACAGGTGTAATACCGATCAGAATCCCGCTTAGTCCGGTTTGAACTGGCATCCACAGACTTGTGCCGATTGCGACGCCTGCAAGGTCGGCCGGAGAAAACTTGCCTGACATATTGGTGTCGAAGAACGACATGGAAGAGAGGGCGATTTGAGTGGTAAAGATGGGCAAAAATATAATCAGGAATTGCTTCACTTTTTGGGAAAAACTTGTTGTGTTCATGTTCACTGGCAGTGCCTCGCTATTCTAAAGAGATGTCATCCAAGTGTCATATCTGGACAGCTATTTATTGTAGTGGATTTTGTTCAATTTGAATAGGGACAGAAGCAGAGTGGGGCAGTCAGAGAAAAATGAACACCAAAAAACCTCGCTCCGCTTCAAGCAGAACGAGGTTGGATGAAATGAGAAGTATGAAAGAGTGCGGATTACTTATATTGTACACCTGATGTATAACGGTTGGACGCATTCCAGAGCAGATATTCATGCACATCCATGTCCTTCATCGCTCTAATCTGGTCTTCCACTTGTTTCTTGCCATACTTGATATAATGCCCACTGCCCAGCCAGCTTGCTGTGAAGTCCTGAATCCACGGACGAATGACGGGTTTGAGTTCTTTGGTAGGGTCTAGTTTCTTGTGTGTATCTTCCATTGAACCCTTGATGGTTGTGTAAGGATCTTTGTCAGGGTCCTTGACTCCATACCAGCCAGTAGAATAGTGACTAGGGTATACCATCGGTGAGATCACGTCCACGTTTTCGGATATTTTAACAAAATCCTGTCCAATGCCCTCAGCCGCAGGTACAGAAGCGGCGTAACCGAAAATATCAACCGAGACCCGAACACCTAGCGGGGCCAACTCCTTGCGTGCATATTGCACGAATTCAGCTACAACATCCACTCGTGACTTGTCGGATTTGGTATATTTCAGGACATCGGCTCGAGTTTCGAATCCTTCCGGGAAACGAACGTAGTCAAATTGAATCTCTTTAAATCCAAGCTTGGCAGCTTCCTTGGCAATCTCAATGTTATAGTCCCATACTTCCTTGCTGTACGGATTCACAAAGCTGTCGCCTTTGCCATTGGCCCAGACAGATCCATCCTTGTTGCGGAAGGAGAGCTCCGGATTTTTCTTGGCAAGAATCGTATCTTTGAATACAACGACACGTGCAATCGGGTAGACCTCATGTTTTTGCAATCGTTTCATCAAGGCATCGATATCCCGAATAAAAGGTTGGGATTTACCCATTTTCTGAAGCGCTTTGTTTTCTGTGGGATAAGTTATGTATCCGAGATCGTCTTTGATATCAATGACCATGGCATTCAGTTCTGTACTGTCTGTCAGTTCCAACAATTCTTTCATACGTTCGCCGCCAGCGCTGTAGGCTGTGACATAAATACCTTTGACCACAGGTGCGTCAGGTTGAGGATCCATTTTGGCAGGTGGGTTATCGGCATCAATAACGACCTGATCTTTTTGAGATTGGATGATTGCAGTGTTAAAACTGTTGGTTAACGATTGGAACTGGGGATTTCCCTGATCCGCCACTGCGGGGGCACCACCAAAGCTTCCAAAGGCCATAGCCAGTAAAGCCCAAAACATGTTCATTCATTTCCACTCCCTTATGTGTGCATTCCATGTATGAATTATACATTAAAGCCTCTGGGCTTTTAACCATATTAAGCAAGTAATGAAACACATGGAAAAAATGAAAACCGCTTCCTGCTGAGGAAATCCTCTGCAAGAAGCGGCGTGATCAATCTGAAAAAAATTATTGAATGTAAATCTCATTTTGATGCTCACAAATACTGTACTGAATGATTTCCATTGCGTCTCCCTGTTCCAGGATGCCCAGCCCATCCCGGAGGACTATCAGTGAGTCGAGTTCATTCGGTTTCAAGAAAGGGAGCATTTCCGGGCACCATCTGTTGACAATCTCAAACAGTTTTACCGTTTCCATATCCACAATAATCACCCTTTCCTACTCGAATTCCAAAATGGTAAGTCATTCGGCGCGATTCGGGAAAGCATATGGCCTGTGAAATTGAAGGGTTGAACCTGCTATACAACATATTTAGGAGCCGTACACCGTTATTATACCACAATGTTGTGAATTGTTAACCGTACAGGTGTCTCAACTTCTGCGAAATGAACCCATAACACCAACCGTTTCCACAATGTTAACAAAAGCGTTTGGATCTGTATCCTTGATAATACGTTTAATTTCAACCAACTCGTAGCGGGTGGTAACGGTCATGAGCATGTCCTTCTCAATATCCGTGTATGCTCCCTGAGTCTTAATTTTGGTAACTCCACGAGGCCGAACAAGTAATTTTTTTAACATGGCTTCGGTTTCGTTTGTAATAATGTACAGCGTTACTTTGACGTGACTGATATGAATCAGATCAAGCACTTTGCCTGTAATGTAAATGGATACCATGGAGGCCAAGGCTGTATTCCAATTGTCACTCAGGTATCCTGCAAGCATAATAATCGAACCGTTCATGCCAGCCATTACCGTACCAATCGGAAAGTCTCGTTTACGCGTGAAAATGGACCCAACAATGTCGAGTCCTCCTGTGGAGCCACCGACTCGGAAGGAAACGCCAGTGCCCATTCCAATAAGCACACCGCCAAAAACAGAACTAAGTAAAGGGTCTGTTGCCACAGCAAAAACAGGCAGAAGCGCAATGAACCAGGAAGTGGCTGCTACCGAAAGAATACTTAATGTAATGAAGCGTCGTCCAAGAATAAACCAACCTGCAATGAGCAGGGGAATGTTAAGAACAAAATACATTATACTAAGATTCAACGTTGTAAAATAACCCAGAAGCATTGAAATACCGGACACCCCGCCGCTTAAAAGCTGATGGGGGACCAAAAACCAGTTAAAGCCGCAGGCAATAGCTGCAGCACCCAAAATGATCACTAAAGAGTGCCAAATTATTTTGGGCAATTTAATCACCTCATTTATATTTAAAACCAGATTGCTGGTAATCTTGAATTGTTTTGTGATATAATAATTTGTGGATATTCTTGAGTAGGAAACTTTTCCTAAATGGAGCAATAAAATTTTGAAATGTTTCAAACACATGTATGTAGTTTTAGTCTTATGTTGGGGACCCATTCATGGAATTATATTCGTTAGTGAAAATAATTTGTCCCGTTGGGATACCCTATAAATATTAACGCTACTTAAGAATACAGACAACAAAGTGGATTGTCCACCATGTCCACCATATAAAAGGAGCATGAATAATTTTGACAAATTTAAACTTTACAGATTTCAATCTTGAACCACTGGTGCTGCAAGCCATCACTGAGCTCGGGTTTGAAGAAGCAACACCGATCCAATCCAAAGCGATTCCTTTGGCACTCGAAGGCAGAGATTTGATTGGTCAAGCTCAAACAGGTACGGGTAAAACAGCTGCATTCGGTATTCCGTTGATCAGCAAAATCACAAAAAGTGACGAGAAAATCCGCGCCCTTATTATGGCACCTACACGTGAACTTGCAATTCAAGTTGCTGAAGAGATCGAAAAACTTACTCGCTTCAAAGGTCTTCGCTCCCTGCCAATCTACGGCGGACAAGATATCGTGCGTCAAATCCGTGCACTGAAAAGAAAACCACAAATCATCATTGGTACACCTGGACGTCTCCTTGACCACATCAACCGCAAAACAATCAAACTAGATGATGTACAAACTGTTGTACTGGATGAAGCAGATGAAATGCTCGACATGGGTTTCATGGAGGATATCCAATCCATCCTGAAACAAGTTCCAGACGAGCGCCAAACGATGCTGTTCTCAGCAACAATGCCTCCTAACATTCAAAAATTGGCACAACAATTCTTGAACAATCCTGAACACATTTCTGTGATTCCGAAACATGTTAGTGCACCATTGATTGACCAATCCTATATCGAAGTACCTGAGCGTCAAAAATTCGAAGCATTGAGCCGTTTGTTGGATATGGAATCTCCTGAACTGGCGATCGTATTCGGACGTACAAAACGTCGTGTTGACGAATTGGCTGAAGCTTTGCAAAAACGTGGATATTCTGCAGACGGTCTTCATGGTGACTTGTCCCAGAATCAACGTGATGCGGTAATGCGTAAGTTCCGTGACGGCAGCATTGACGTACTCGTTGCAACAGACGTGGCTGCACGTGGTCTCGACGTATCTGGTGTAACTCACGTTGTTAACTTTGACCTTCCGCAAGATCCGGAGAGCTATGTTCACCGTATCGGTCGTACAGGTCGTGCGGGTAAAGAGGGTGCTGCTTGGTCCTTCGTTACACCGCGTGAGATTGATCACTTGCACTTCATCGAGCGTGTAACACGTCACCGTATTCCACGTAAACCACTGCCAACAATGGCAGAGGCGGTTGAAGGTAAACAACGTTTGACAGCAGAGCGCTTGCTGGAAATCGTACAATCAGGCGAACTGAACGAATACAAAGGTATTGCGATTCAAATGCTTGAGCAATATGATTCTGTTCAACTGTTGTCGGCTGCACTGAAGCTCCTGACAGGTGACAAGAAAGATGCTCAAGTTGATCTGACTCCTGAAGACCCAATCCGTGCAAAACGTCGTAAACCGGATGTTCGATCTGGCGGACGTAAACCATCGGGTTACAGCGGTAACCGCACAAGTGGTAGCGGCGGCAGTGGTGGTGGTTACAACCGCGATCGCAACAGCAGTGGCGGCGGACGTGGCGGTTACAACCGTGATCGTAACAGCGGCAGCAGCACTGGCGGTGGAAGCAGAGAAGGTGGTTACAACCGTGACCGCAAACCGCGTCCAAGCAGTAACGAAGGACGTCGTCCAGCGAAAGATTCTTCTTTCGAGTAATATAAACGTATGATCTGATAAATGGAGCGGGCAACTGCTCCATTTTTTTATTTTCAAAGCGCCTGCAATCATTTTATTTCACTGTCAGAAGTGGCCAGAAGCGCTAGCTAAGGACAATGACGATCTCTTTTCGGGAAGTACTGGCTTTTCCTATCTATAATAAGGTATATTAATATTAGACTTAAGGTAATTCGCAAGGCTGCAGAGGAGGAGAAATGTTTGGAATTTAAAGGAGCTATGGGTGGGATCTACCGGCTTACAGAGTGGATTACGAGACTGGCCGCAACCAATCTGTTGTGGGCTATTTGTTCGTCTCCGTTCTTGTTTTTCTTGATTATGAAACTGCTCGTGATGCAGCAGAACCTCGCAAACGAATCATTGCAAATGAACTGGGCTATAGCTATTGTGGCACCGCTTACACTGTTCCCGGCGACTTCGGCGCTGTTTACGGTTGTTCGTAAATGGAATATGGGCGATACGGATGTTCCGATCTTCCGTACTTTCTTTGTAGGTTACAAGGAAAACTACAAGCAAAGTTTAATTGGGGGCATTTTTTACACACTGCTGTTCGCGATTATGTATCTGGATTACACCGTGTACATGACGCAGTTCCGCAATATGCAGCTCGTGGGAATCATCATGTTAGTACTGCTTCTCTTGTTATTCGTATCACTCTTTAACTTTTTCTCGATGGTTGTACACTATCATATGTCCATCGGACTTATTATCAAAAACGCGGTATTGCTTACGCTGATCAGACCATTCCGTGTATTTTCCACATTGCTGGGAAGTGGATTGCTGTTCTACATCGGTTTCCGTTATCCGGTCTTGTTTGTTTTCTTCATTATCAGTATCATTGCTTGGTTTGCTTTCTTTAACTTCTACGCAACCTTCAACAAGATGCAGGAGCAGATGGAGAAGATGCAACTCAAGAAGGAAGAAGAGGAAGCTGCTGCGCTGGCTGAACAATCAGCAGAGAATGGTGAAACATCTGAGCCATCAGACGACAAAAACATTACATTGCAAAAATAAAACATGATGGATCGCCATTTACTTTTTACACAGTTAGGGATATAATAATTGTACATCCTGCGATGTACGTTTCGGTTATTCGTTGTTTTGAACCAATGATGATGTCTTCGGGAGATCAACACAGAATGTTGCTGAAAAGCCCTGTCTATACGACATGGGGACTTCAAAAAGCATTTTTGCGGTCACCCACCTGCCAAGCAGGTTCATAAGACAATGTAGCCGGACGGCATAGGCGGGTTCCTAAATCTTCATGTACAGCACCCTGACTTTTCCTCTTTAGAAGGAATTTCAGGGTGTTTTTAAGTTGTGATGAATGTTTTTGATTGGTTTTACGATAAATATGATGCTTGCCCTTTTGTTACTACTTGAACAATGTTACACTAAGATACATAAATGGAACGGTTACATTCAAAGGAGGAAGGGTCTTGACCTTAAAGAGAACGCTCGTCGGTATCATCCGCAGCATGGAGGGGACCAGCGATCGAGCCAAGGATCCCAAATTAAAAACACGGTATTATAACTTATCCAAAGACAGAGCCTGGGAAGAGGTCTCTTCGACACTCAAAAAGATTCCGGGTTATAAAGTGCTGCATGAAGTGCCTTCTGTTGGAGAAGTTATTCTGGAGAAGCGGACTACCTTTGGACGGACGATGGATATTACAGTTTCCATTATCTCGGTAAGTCCTGTTCGCAGTGCGGTGGATATGTATTCAGCTTCTCGTGGTTCACTTGGAGACTTGGGTTCCAATTATCGCACGATTATGAACTTATTCTCTGTACTGGATAAAAAGCTAAGCAAGTATAAAGCAAATGATTGAAATAGATGATAAATAACAAAAGCGAGTGAAGGTTAACCTTCCTCGCTTTTGTTCTGAACGTATGATAACTTCTACAGCAAAGCTTTTACAGCAGCAATTGCTTGTTCGAAGTTAGGGGAGTCTGTCATTTCAGGCAAATACTCCACATATGTAATCCGGTCTTGGGCATCCAAAACAAAAATGGAGCGCATGTCGAGTTGGAATTCTTTGATCAGAACGCCGTAGTCTTCACCGAAAGAACGTGTTTTGTAGTCTGACAATGTAACTACGCGGTCAACACCAGCTGCTCCACACCAACGGGCTTGAGCGAACGGAAGGTCAACGCTTACTGTCAAGACAACAACATTGTCTCCGAGATCTCCAGCTTCCACGTTGAAACGACGAGTTTGCGCATCGCATACGCCAGTATCCAGGGAAGGAACAACGCTGATTAATTTGATTTTGCCTGCGAAGTCTTTCAGGGAAGCATCCTCAACCAGGTTCTTGCTCAGTGTAAAATCAGGTGCTTGATCGCCCACTTTCAGTTCGGGTCC
Source organism: Paenibacillus sp. FSL K6-4396 (assembly GCF_038002525.1). Taxonomy (NCBI): domain Bacteria; kingdom Bacillati; phylum Bacillota; class Bacilli; order Caryophanales; family Paenibacillaceae; genus Paenibacillus; species Paenibacillus sp. FSL K6-4396. Next base: position 2,248,937 of record NZ_JBBOCR010000001.1, read on the forward strand.
GATCAATGTAATAGGGTTGCCTTTAAATGTGGCTGCGCCTGTACGTTCTTGTGTCATAATAATGTTCCTCCTTATAAATTGGTGATCCGTGCCAAAATCCATTATAATCTTTTATGAAAGGCATTGTCCAATTCGGACATGTACCATTACGATGGATCAGAGATGTAAGTCCGATCTGAACAGGGTGGAGTGAAAGAAGAAATTTATGATATTTATTCGCTATGAGAACTGGAAAGGTTATTTGAAGTATTTCCCTTTGACGTCGCTTTTTTTAATTGCCAATGTAGTCATGTTTATTGTGTTAACGGTGAACGGTGGATCAACAAACAATATGGTGCTGCTGAAATTCGGGGCACTTACGAATCATGAACTGTTCGCGCATGAATGGTGGCGTTACATTACATCCATGTTCCTGCATGCGGGCTTCAGTCATTTATTGTTTAACAGCTTTGCGTTAATCGTATTTGCACCACCAATGGAGCGGTTGCTCGGGTCGGTAAGGTATGGTGTATTGTACCTGGGTGGCGGTGTATTGGGTAATATTCTTGCTGTTGCGTGGTACAACTCGGTTGGGAGTATTACCATATCGGTAGGGGCTTCAGGAGCGATCTATGCCGTCTATGGTGCATTCCTGTATGTAGCGCTGTTTCAGCGAACGATGATGGACGAGGCTTCGCGCAAAACGATGTACACGTTGCTTTTGTTCGGGATCATATTCTCTTTCGCCATGTCAGGCATCAACTGGATGGCTCACCTTGGCGGATTGTTGGGTGGATTCTTTATTTACGGACTGTTGATCAGATTGTGGAAACCCCGCAGCTTAAAGAGGTAGTCAGAACGTTCTCAAGATGGAATGCAATCCAGGATAAGTAGGGTATAACAGATTGGAGCGATCAGGACGAGTGGAATTAAGACAGTTGCATTACTTTTTGAAAGTGGCACAGAAGGAACATGTAACACAGGCTGCTGAAGAGTTGCATGTGGCACAGTCGGCGGTGAGTCGTCAGATTCATCAGCTGGAAGAAGAGCTGGGCGTGGACCTTTTTATGCAAAAGGGGCGGAACCTGCAGTTGACTGCAGTGGGACAGCTTTTTTGCAAACGAATTGAAGGTATATTAAAAGATTTGGACAAGGCAGTCGGGGAAGTTCATGAGTTTCTTGATCCGGAGCATGGGGAGATTCGAATTGGATTCCCTCATAGCCTGGGGATTCATCTCATTCCTTCCGTTGTGGCTGCTTTCCGTCAGCGTTACCCTAACGTGAAATTCAGATTCAAGCAGGGGATGTTCCCTACACTGATTCGTGATGTGTTATCTGGAGAAGTAGACTTGGCATTTATTTCTCCTTTTCCAGAGAAGCATGATCAAGTAGATGGTGATATTGTACTCACAGAAGAATTGCATGCGATCCTTCCTCCCAATCACCCGTTAGCTGGTGAAGAGACCATTGCGCTTGAACAACTCAAGGATGATAAATTTGTATTGTTTAGCAAAGGTTATTCTCTTCGTCCTATTGTGTGGCATGCCTGTCTGGAAGCTGGTTTTACACCCAAGATCGCTTTTGAAGGGGAAGAGACCGACACCATCCGCGGATTGGTTGCTGCGGGCATGGGGGTCAGTCTGCTACCTGAGATGGCGCTATTCCAGACCAATCCTTTGCAACCGGCACATGTGGCCATCTCCCATCCCAAAGTAACACGGACCATCGGGTTAATTCACCGTGCGGATGACAAACTGCCGCTGGTTGCCCAGTCCTTTCGTTCATTTTTGCTTCATTATTTCGGTTTACAACAAAACAATACCCCATCCGATTGACGGTGGGGTATTGTTTTTGTTGTATTAGGTATCCAATTAATCGCGGCTGTTGAAGATTCCGATATAACGAATCAACTCAAGCAGTGAGATCAACGCTGCAGCAACGTAAGTCAAGGCTGCGGCATTCAGAACCTTTGCAACACCTTTTTCTTCTTCGTTACGGATGTACCCTTCGGATACCATAATCTCTCTAGCGCGATTACTTGCATTGAACTCAACCGGTAAAGTGATGAGTTGGAATGCTACAGTTACGGAGAAGAAGATGATACCGATACCTACAAGGTTCATGGCATTGAAGATGAATCCTGCAATCAACAGGAATGGAGCTAATCCGGATGCAAAGTTCACAATTGGGAAGATCCGGTGACGTAGTGCCAGCATCGGATAACTTTCTTTATGCTGAATGGCGTGGCCAACTTCATGACACGCTACCGAAACAGCTGAGATTGAGTTTTCATAATATACTGGTTCTGATAAACGTACAACCCGATTGATCGGATCATAGTGATCAGAGAGCGTACCGCGTACAGGTTCAATTGGAACATCGTGCAGGCCGTTAGCATCAAGCATCTGGCGAGCGGCATCGTAACCAGTCATTCCGTTCTGGTTCGGTACCTCCGACCAACGTCTAAACGTACCTTTAACGCGAAATTGCGCCCATAAAGAGAGCAAAAAGGCGATAATGATCAATACGAACATACCGTTATTAAAACTCATATTCATTCCTCCGCTTTCTAAGAATAAGCTACATCATGGTGTTCTCAAGCAAGATTTTTAGTGCCTCCATTGTACCGGCACTTTTGGTGAGGAGTCCTGCCATCATTTTACGTGCTTGTACAGGTTTCATCTCTCCAAGTAGCGGTTTGAGTTCGTTAACCTCTCGCTCAAGTTGTTGTACATGAAGCTCCAGTGTTGTCAATTTGCTGGCAACTTGTTCTTCTGTACTAACCAGACGCCACTTTTCAAGAGATTGCTTAATCTCGTCGAGACTATACTTCTCTTGTTTCATCTGTACAATACGTTCAAGCCTCGTTAAAGTTTCATTACTATAGAGACGATAATTTTTTTGTGTACGTTCTTCGGGAGCGATTAGTCCAAGCTTCGTGTAATAATCAATCGTCCGTTCACTAACACCAGCGGTCTTGGCAAGTTCGCCAATCCGAAAAAGTTTCATATCCCCAATGATATTCACCTCGCTTGCAAGTTCAAATGTAGGGAATTGTAGTTTCCACTTGTGAATTTCTAGACTACGCCCAATTTTCTTACTAATAAGTATGATACATGATCTTTAACCGTACAGTCAAACGTTATGCTTTGGCAATCAGCATACTGCATTTCTATATCTATGTACTCATAGAATGTGATTATGTACTTAAGTGCAAGAAAAAGACGTATGACTTTATTCCCAGAAATATTTTTCAGTTTTGATGAAAATACTCTTGTCAACTTTCCTCTCTTCTGCTTATAATGACATTAAGAGTTTCACGTTATGTGAAGAAACTTAACATAAGAGGGAGTGGGGTATATGAGAAAGAAATGGTTGGTTTCCGTGTTAGTAATGCTTACTTTGTTCGCTTTTCCGGTCAGCGCATTTGCGGCTGCGGAGGGTCCGACTAACATTGAACTTCAAAGTGGTTTGAACTCAGCCTTTACGTTTTTGGCTGTTGTACTCGTGTTCTTGATGCAAGGGGGATTTGCTTTACTCGAAGCGGGTTCAACACGAATGAAGAATGCAGGACACATTGCGGGTAAGACCATCCTGACACTGGGAATTTCAGTTATTGCCTTCTGGGCTTTGGGTTTTGGTCTTGGTTTCGGTAATGGTAACAGCTTCTTTGGAACAACAGGATTCTTCCTGAGTGGTGACAAGATGGCTGCTTCCTTCGAATCACTGGCTTTCTCCGATGTTCCACTGACTATTAAATTCGTATTTCACCTCGCCTTTGCGGCGGTATCTCTGGCCATTGCCTGCGGTGGTATGGCTGAACGTGCAAAGATGAGCGTATATATTGTTTTCGGTACTCTTTATACCATTATCATGTATCCGGTTGTTGCTCACTGGGTATGGGGCGGCGGCTGGTTGGCTGAGCTGGGTATGCAAGACTTTGCAGGATCGACGGTTGTTCACTTGACTGGTGCGACTGCAGCATTGGTAGCTACCATCTTGTTGAAACCACGTATTGGTAAATATAACAAAGACGGAAAACCTAACATCATTCCAGGTCACAACCAAGTGTATTCCGTACTCGGGGTTATTATCCTCTGGATCGGTTGGTTCGGATTCAACCCAGGTAGTACATTATCTGCCATGGGGGATGGGTTCTTCGGTTATGTTGCATTAACTACTAACGTAGCTGCTGCAGCTGGTGGTGTTGCTGCGCTGTTGATCTCATGGGCAGTACTTGGTAAGTCTGATATTCCTAGCATGTTAAACGGTGTGCTTGCGGCACTCGTTGCGATTACAGGAGCATGTGCATTCGTTGAACCTTGGGCAGCGCTGGTTATCGGTGCTCTGGCGGGTATCATCACATTCTTCACAGCACAGTACTTCGATCGTAAAGGAATTGACGATCCAATCTACGCTTTCTCCGTGCATGGTATTGCTGGTATGTGGGGTGCGATCTCCACGGGCTTGTTCGCTACTCCTGAACTTGCCGAGAATGCTGGTGTAGGTCAAGCGGGTCTGTTCTATGGCGGTGGATTCCACCAATTGGGCGTACAGCTTCTCGGTCTGGCAGGTGCTTTTGCCTTCGTACTGGTCATGTCCTTCATTATTCTGGGTGGAATGAAAGCGATCATGGGCATCCGTGTTACTGAAGAAGAAGAAACAATGGGTCTGGATATCAGTGAGCACGGTACTTACGGATACCCTGAACAAATGAAAAATGTAGATTCTAAATCCAATGGTGGTACGTTCAGCTCCTGAGGTGAATGATGCTGAATCATGCTTCAAGGAGGCTGGACATGATGGAACCCATCTCGTATACAAACTATTCCTGGTCTTATCAGGGAATCGATGGTGCGGTGTCTTCTCAAGAACTGCGCCAGGAACGTGTAATATTACAGAACGAGCTCCAGGAATTGTTGTCCGCTTCCTTGTCGCCGATCGAGTGGTACCAAACGGTAAATGAACTGCATGACCGGATTGCACGGAAAGCAGTAGAGTTATGCATTCAGGGGATGGTTGAGGAAGGCTTCGGCCAACCTCCCGTCCCCTATGCCTTTATCGTATTTGGCAGTTCCGGCAGGGAAGAAGCAACGTTATGGAGTGATCAGGATAATGGCATGATCATTAGCGATACTCCGCATGAAGGTAAAGAGGAATATTTTGCTCAGCTCGGACAGCGAATGACGGATATGTTAGAAGAGCTTGGTTACGCCAAGTGCGAAGGTAAAGTCATGTGCTCTGAGCCACTCTGGAGAAAAACACTGGCCTCATGGAAACAACAATTAGCAGATTGGAGCTCGGATCTGAATTGGGAGCCTGTTCGTAATCTGATTATTGCTTCAGACATGCGTTTTGTTGCAGGTGAGCAAAGTCTGGCGGAGGAATGGATCACGAGTTTTTATGAAAAGTTCAGACTGATTCCTGAACTTTCGGATGCAGTTCTTCGCAATACGGTTAAACATAAAGCTACATTAAATGTACTTGGACGTGTGGTCACAGAACGATTTGGTGAACATGCAGGCGGATTTGATGTTAAGTATGGTTTGTACATTCCGCTGGTGAACAGTGCTCGTTATTTGGCTTTGCAACATGGGATCAAGGAGTCATCTACGTTAAAAAGAATGGAGAGACTGACTTCGCTTGAAGCTGTTCCATTTACATTACTGGATGCATGTCAGCGGGCCTTCTTGGCTGCTTTGAAATTTCGCCGAAGTACACCGGTTGTCATACAAGGGGATTTGCAACATAGCAGTGGGTTCCTGGATGAGAAACAGATGAAACAAAAGCAAATTCATTATGAGCTCAGGGATACGCTCGGGTTGGTACGACGAGTGCATCGTGCTTTGCAAAGACAGTTGCGTTTTGCAGAAAGGAGACGTCCATGAGAGAGCCGGCAAGGGGCAATACAGGATTCTGGAATTCGCTGCGTCAGGGAGGGGTTCCTTCCGCCATCGCTTCCATTATGGGAGCCCCTACGGCGCAACACATGGCGTTTATCCGTTCGATGATGAGAGATCAGCGCAGACCTGAGGTTCTGCATACACCTCTAAATGAGCTGGACGCAGTTGTATTTGATCTGGAAACGACGGGATTTTCGCCCCAGCATGGGGATGAGATTATCTCATTTGGTGCGGTCCGTATACATGGTGGTGTGGTACTGGAAGGGGAGCAGTTCTATACGGTGGTGCAGTCCAAGACTGCGGTTCCGGAACATATTACTGAACTTACAGGTATTACGCAGGAGATGACGCTGGACGCACCGACTTTGCTGGAAGGGCTGCATGATTTCATGTCTTTTGTAGGTGGAAATGTTCTGATTGCACACGCAAGTGCGCATGACCGAGCTTTTCTGAATGCCGCTCTGTGGCGGACTTCAAAGGTAAGGTTGACACATCGTTTAATCGATACGATGATGTTGGCCCGCTGGCTTGAACCAAGCAGGCCGGGGTATGGTCTGGATGAATTGCTGGAATCCAGAGGGATTCCGATCTATGGGCGGCACCATGCACTGGAAGATTCAAAAATGACTGCACAGTTATGGTCCTGCTACTTGGAGGACATGACTCGTAAAAATGTGGAGACCTTGGGTGATCTGTATACCCAGCTAAGTCACGCATAACGGAACGGGAAACAGATTGTATGAAGGCACAACACGTTGTGCCTGATCCTGCGATTCCTTCGAGGATTCAATCAGATAACCGTTCAGATGCATATGAGATCGCAACCCGCTTGTTAGGTCGGGTGAGCCGATGAGGTACATCTGAAGTAAACCGGCGAAGGCCGGAAGAGCTTGCATGTCCTCTACGGATGGAACAGGCCTTGTCTGCGGATGAGAATGGAAGATACCAATGAGCTTGGGCTCGGAGAATACGCACCGAATCCATTCGGCATCGTCCAGAGTAAAATGGTGCAGCGGGTCAGGTGCTACGTTACGAATGGGCTGAAACCGACTGATTCGTATACCGCCCGCTGCGGTTTCACCCAGCATAACCCCGCAGGCTTCTTGCGGCAGCGAAAGGAACATGTGCTTTGACATCTCTTGTTCTACGGAAGAAGGGATGTAGATGGCGTTTTGCTGCCCGTGAAGTGCTGCCATTTGTATTCACCCCTCTCTCTTTGGCTCCTGCTATGGCAGGAGTCCTTTTTCATTTTATTTTCTGTAATGCGGATTGTAAAATTTTAAAGGAAAAGGGTACAATAATAAAGAGAACATTTGGGAATCATGTTCTGGTGAACTGTAATAGAGCGTGATAAACACTTAGCATGTGCAGAAATTACGGTTTCAGTTTCAATGTGCTAATTATATAAAAGGGTGGCGGGTTATGAAACGAAACATATACATACTCCTTGGTGTTGTCTTGCTGGTTGGTATTGCACTGGCCCAGAATGCGGGTGACGGCATTACAGCCGTCTTTAAGCAGGAAGAACCCATGCCTACAGAGACGGGGCCTCGTGCGGGTCTTCTGGCGCCCGCTTTTTCTCTGACAGCAATGGATGGGAAGACGTACAGTGTGGGTGGTGCCAAAGATAAGGGCACGTTCGTCAGTTTCTGGGCATCCTGGTGTGAGCCGTGTAAACAGGAAGCTCCTGAGCTGAACAAAATGGCTGCAAAATACAAGGATAAGCTTGACATGTATGGGGTTAATGTAACGTCATACGATAAACTCAAAGATGCCAAAGCTTTTGTGGATGAGTACCAACTGAATTTCCCTATTCCCTTGGATGAGAAGGGGACTGTGTATGCTCAATACAATGGAGTCGCTTTTCCAACGAACGTTCTGATTGATTCCAGAGGCGTTATACAGGAGATTGTTCTGGGCATATTACCTGAGAAAGAGTTGGAACGTAAGATTAAAAAGTTAATTGCGAATTAATTTTCATGTAAACAAAGAAGCCTCTGCATCCATGAATCATGGGTACAGAGGCTTCTTTATATTTTCCGGGAAATAAGCGTTAAGAGTTTGTTCAAAAAATGCTCTTTTGAATATATACTTTAGTGGTTGCTTATCCCATGAGCAGGAATAGGGAGTGTGCCCGGCTCATCCTGTAATTTTTCTTGAAGCAACGCATAGCGGAAACTGTGTACGAGCGCTTCCCAACTTGCTTCAATTACGTTCTCGGATACACCGACAGTGTTCCATGTGTTTTCCGTATTTTTGGATTCGATCAATACACGAACTTTGGCAGCTGTGGCATCCTTCTCATCCAGAACACGCACTTTGTAGTCCGACAGATGCATGTTGGCAAGCGAAGGGAAGTATTGCACCAGCGCTTTCCGAAGGGCGTTATCGAGTGCGTTAACCGGACCATTGCCCTCAGCAGCGGTATAAGCGCTTGTTCCAGCGATATTCACTTTGACAAAAGCTTCAGAAACAACGGATTTGCCCGCTGTTTTCTCCACAAGCATTTTGAATGATTCAAACGTGAACAATTCTTTCATGTCACCGTTTGCTTCACGAATTAACAATTCAAGCGAAGCATCTGCACCTTCGAACTGGTAACCCTGATGCTCCAGGTCTTTGATCTTCTCAATAATCTGACGTGAATTGGCATTGCTTGGATCGAACTCAAGCCCCAGTTCCTGTGCTTTGGATACAATGTTACTTTGTCCGGCAAGTTCAGAGACCAGCACACGTTGTTTGTTACCAACCAGTTCAGGCACGATGTGTTCATAGGTACGTGAATCCCGCAGGATGGCAGAGACGTGAATTCCACCTTTGTGAGCAAAAGCAGCATTGCCGACATAAGGCTGATTAATCGGCATATTCACATTGGCAATCTCGCTAACATAACGAGCCACGTTTGTAAGTTGTCTCATGGAATCTTCAGTAACACATTCATAGCCAAGTTTCAGTTGCAGGTTCGGGATAATGGATGCGAGATTGGCGTTACCGCAACGCTCTCCATAACCGTTCATCGTTCCTTGCACCTGACGGGCTCCGGCTTGTACAGCGCTGAGTGTGTTGGCCACAGCCAGTTCACAATCATTATGTGTATGGATGCCGAGATGGGCATGAGGCAGGCTTCTATGCAGTGTGGATACGATCTCGTGCACCTCGTTTGGCATCGTCCCCCCGTTGGTATCACACATGACGAGCCAGTCCGCTCCTGCCTCGTGGGCCTTGGTCAAGACCGCTTGAGCATACTCCGGGTTATGTTTGAATCCGTCAAAGAAGTGTTCTGCATCAAAGATGACTTCCATACCATTCTGTTTCAGATAGGCGATGGAATCATAGATCATGGACAAGTTTTCTTCCAATGTAGTTTGCAAAGCGGTATGCACATGGAAGTCCCATGATTTACCGACCAGGGTTGCAGCCTGAGCACCAGATTCGATCATGCGCTTCAGGTTGGCGTCTTCACTAGCAACGCTGCCTTTACGGCGGGTACTGCCAAAAGCAACAACCTTTGCGTTCAGGTTTAATTCCTTGACTCTTTTGAAAAACTCAATGTCCTTGGTATTGCTGCCGGGAATTCCGCCTTCAATATAATGTACACCCAGGTCATCAAGCTTCTTGGCAATTTTGAGTTTGTCGTCTGCCGATAAGCTGACACCCTCCCCTTGTGTGCCGTCACGTAAAGTCGTATCGAAGATGGAAATGGCCTTTGACATGAAGATCCTCCTTTGAGATAAAGCGCTCTTTTAAAAGTATGGATTGTAAGTTGGGAAAAGCTGTTAAGTACGTTAGTGGACGAATCCTTCGATTCGGCAACGCTACACTGTGTTAAACTGGGTGCGCTGATTTGTCCTAAAATCGTCAATTTGTATAATTAATTATTATATCACCATTATAGCCAAATGCTACATCGAAATCGCAGTATCATGTAACAATTAACGGATTTTAGAGAAAAAAGAAGGATGTTAATCATAATCCGGATGTATGTTATAATCTATTATTGAGTTTTAATTGGAATATATGGAAGAAAAGGAGGGCTTATTTTGAGTTTTGTATGGGAAAATACGGTTATTGCCCTGGTCACTTTGATATTTTTTGTGAGTGTAGGCTGGTTGATTATTCGGTCTCTGATCAGATCTCGCAGAAAATAAATGTTCGTGACTGAATTAACATAACGGGTTTGATATACTATAGAAGAAAGAAATTCGTTTCATTAATTAGTGTGCAAGAAAGGGCGGGGGTTCATGATGTCTTCAGACGGCAATCCTCCAGCGAATGTGGATCAATACTATCCTACAGCCGGACGGGTGATTCTGCATGTCGATATGAATGCTTTCTACTGCTCTGTACATGAAGCCGAGGAACCAGATTTATATAGAGGAAAAGCAACGGCCGTTGCGGGCAGCAGTGAACTGCGAAAGGGTGTAATTGTAACCTGCTCATATGCCGCTCGTAATCGAGGCATCTCAACAGGAATGGTTGTCCACCAAGCCTTGAAAAAGTGCCCTGATCTCATTGTGATTCGTCCTGATTTTCATTTATATCGTCAATATTCAAGAGCTTTCATGCAGATTGCGTATAGTTATACCCCTCAACTTGAGGCAACGTCCATTGATGAATGTTATCTTGATATTACAGGGTCAAGGCAATTCGGGAATCCAATGGAGATTGCGGAGAGCATTCAGCGTAGAATCAAGGATGAATTGGGGCTGCCATGTTCCATTGGCATTGCCCCCAATAAATTATTGGCAAAAATGGCTTCGGATCTGAAAAAACCAAACGGTATCTCCATTCTACGTATGAGGGACGTACCCCGGATTCTTTGGCACAGGCCATGTAACGAGATGTTTGGCATTGGCAAAAAAACGGCTGAAAAGCTGAAAAAACTGGGCATTGAAACGATTGGTCAATTGGCCAAGTCGGATGAGAACATGTTGACCGAACTATTCGGAGTTAATGGAGCATGGCTCAAAAATTCTGCGAATGGCATTAACCATTCCGCAGTTCACGCGGAACGGGAAGCCAATAAATCCATTGGACATACAACCACTTTACCGGCGGATGTATCGGATATGAATGAGATTCATCGTGTGTTCCTCAATATAAGTGACCAGGTAGCCAGAAGATTGCGTAAGCACGAAATGTTCAGCCAGGGTATTCAGATTACGATCCGCACACCGGATATGAAGACAATCACCCGATCACGTTTAATGGAAGTTCCTACGGAGGATGCAACGGTCATTTACCGTGAGGCCTGTAAACTATTTGAGAAGCATTGGGGTAGTGGCAAGCCTGTACGCATGCTGGGTGTGACACTTCAGAACCTGATTCCGAGAGAAGAATCCGCTGTGCAGATGGACTTGTTTGAATATGAGCAGAAGCCCAAGAAGGACAATCTGATTCGGATTATGGATCAGTTACGTGATAAATTTGGTGAGAATGCTGTTGTGACCGCCGGCATGCTTGGAGACGATCCTTCCGTGCTGCTTCGGAATCATAAAGTGCGCGGTACATCCCTGCAAAAAGATAACTTGCAAAGTCTTGATTAAATAAGGGATAATAGAGACTTGTGGTTGCAAAATGATTTGTAATTATCCTTACTTTGGTTTAATATGTTTCTAGATAAAAACACTGTACGTTTTGAATTTTAGGAGGAGAGAATGTAAATGAGTAAATATACTTGGGTTGAAAAAGACACATGCATCGCATGTGGCGCTTGTGGAGCAACGGCTCCAGACATCTACGATTATGATGATGAAGGTTTGGCTGAAGTTATCTTTGACGGCGATGCTAACCATGGTGTCAAAGCTATTCCAGACGACTTGTTTGACGATATGCAGGATGCATGCGATGGCTGCCCTACAGATTCAATCAAAGTAGCGGATGAGCCTTTCAATAAAGAAGGCTAAGGTTTTCTCACTAAACATACAGCACTTTCTTTTGTCTTAACGACAAGGGAAGGTGCTTTTTTGCATTCATTTAAATGTGATTATCCGACTATGGATCAAGGACGAACATTGTCGAACCCCCTTTTTTCCACCGGGTACTCAAGTCCTATGGATTCAACGCCTGGTTATGCCGATATATAATGATATACGGAAAAAGGCGAAATAGTGGAGGATCGGATGCAAAATACTCATCTAAGGACATATGTTAAGAAACATCCCGACAATAAAATGGCTTGGTACTTGCTCGGAAAGGAGTATTTGGGCGAAGGACAGGAGGCCAAAGCTAACTATTGCTTTCAGCAAGCGGGCGAGGTTTATGAGGCATTTGAACGCAGTAAAGCTCCTGCGGACATCTGGGTAGACTATCAGGAGAAACTAGTGGAGATGTCTGTGCAAAAAGAGAAAAAACAACGTAGACGCAAAATGTGGCTTACGTTGTTCATGCTGCTTGTGCTGGCAGGTCTGCCACCTGCGGACGCTCCGGGTTTCAGTCGTGAAGCGACCGACGCACTGTCAGCAGCACTGGAATCCACAGATGACATCGCAGCGCCTGTAGAAGCGAATAAACAGGTTGGAACTGTATCCATTGCGCCAAGCAATGTGTTCACTGCTGCGGCATTTGGTGGAGGTAATCATGGCGAGGCTGCGCTCGCAGCTGCCTGGTCTGGGTCTGGTCCAAAAGTAGAGACCTCTGCTGTACTGGGTATGCAAACCTCGGATGACTGGTCTTTATGGAAGCGAAATATGCCTGTGAAATACATAGTACAAACCAATACAAGCGGGAAATTAACTGCACAGAGTTATGATGCCAAGCAATGTAACTGTGAACCTCCTGAAATTACACCGAAAATCAAAAAGATGTCCTTGGCGTGGACCGCCAAGCAGGAAGCAGCTGCATCATTATCAAGTGCAATCGTTGCCTATCGCAAAAAAAATGACGCTTGGCCCAAGAGTGTAACGCAAATGGCTCAGCCATTTCCGAACAATATTCTGGGAGAGACTGCGTCAGGGATGACCGAGATGTTTCCGAAGCTGTTAGCTTTGCATCAAGGAAAGGCACAGGAAGGGAAGAGCGATTCGAGTGGTAAAGAGAATGGTTCAACGACCTCGAATTCGTCTCAAGGCAACAATGCCGCTTTTGCAGATACGCTGGGAGGTCAGCCTTTTTTGCAGGAGCCGCTGGAGATTGTCATTGATAAGGATAAACATAAACTTGCATTAATCAGTGGGGATACGATTGTTCGGATGTATGATGTGGGACTTGGCGGTGATCGCACACCGGAGGGGTCATTTGTCATTACAGATAAAGTGGTCAATCCGAATGGACGCTCGAACGGGGAGTTCGGAAGCAGAGGTATGCAGCTCTCGAATACGAATTATGCCATCCATGGGACCAACGAGCCAGACAGTATCGGACTGGATGAGTCCCTTGGATGTGTGAGAATGCGTACGGGAGATGTAGAAGAGTTATTCGCTCTTGCTCCGCAAGGCACTCCGGTACGCATTGGAGAAGATGTACTGCCAGATCTGACGCTTGTTCCAGAAGCAAAGCAGCGTTATCAGCATACGCTTGTTCCAAAGCAGAATAATCCGAACAAAACGTATCACTGGCTGAATTGATCTGTTGATATGTAGAATCAGATGGATTCAGCCTGAATCATCTACATGTTGGCAATAATGATAAGAGCACCAATGATGATGATCAAGCCACCTACACTGGCTGCTGTCCATGCAATGGCTTTGCGATTCACTTCTTCTTTCTTTTGCTGTAATGCAGGTGGTTTACGTTTGGGAGCCATGAGTTATTCCTCCTTATTTGGAATAGAACTGGTGTAGAGTAACCATGCTCTCATTGTAAAGAATTCAACTCGTCATTACCAGTGGGCGGGTGGATTTCTTGTGAGCATTTTGTATTATTCGATTTGTGCTGTCTATGCGCAAACTACTTTCCTTTTTAATAAGAAACAGATAGACTTGTGTGTAGAGTGTTTTTTTACATATGAAAAGACGGACAACGGCTTTTTGGCGTACCGGACCAGAACGGAGTGAGTGATTTGTTATACAGAAGTCTTGCTAAACCTTTGTTGTTCAAAATGGACCCTGAACAGGCCCATCATCTGATTATTGGCGGCCTTAGTGGCGTGGGTAGCATCCGTCCGGTTCCTTCCGGACTGCGTGTGATGTACGGCGTTCGGGAAACGTTTGATCTGGCTGTTGACATGTTTGGGTGTCATTTCCCTACACCTGTTGGTCTGGCTGCGGGGCTGGACAAAAACGGGCAGGCCGTAACGGGCTTTTCTTCCATCGGATTTGGATTCATGGAAGTGGGAACCGTGACACCACTTGCACAACCAGGTAACGATCAACCACGGCTGTTCCGTTTGCCTCCAGATGAGGCGTTGGTGAACCGAATGGGCTTCAACAATCTTGGTGCGGAAGCCATGGCAGGTGAATTGGCACGTCTACAGAATCGGCGTATTCCAGTGGCTGTTAACATCGGCAAAAATAAGGCAACGTCTAATGAGGAAGCTCACTTGGACTATTCGAAGTGCATTCAGGCACTATACGATTATGCTGATCTGTTCGTGGTTAATATCAGTTCACCAAATACACCGGATTTGCGTAATCTGCAACATGGGAATGAATTGAAGGAACTGCTCGCTGCGGTTATGAACGAGATGAACGTGCAGCATGCACGAGCGGGCGGAGCGACCAAATCCGTTCTGGTGAAGATCGCACCGGATGTGAATGATCAGGAACTTGAATATATGGTTCGAACCATTGCAGACAGCGGTGTTGCTGGCATTATTGCTACGAACACAACCATCAGTCGTACAGGACTTTCCCACCAACATGCAAAAGAGACTGGCGGTCTGAGCGGTAAACCTCTACGTGACCGTTCAACGGAGATTATTCGCCAGATCTATCGCCAGACCGAAGGCAAACTTCCGATTATCGGTTCAGGTGGCATTTTCACAAGTGAGGATGCATACGAGAAAATTAAAGCCGGAGCAAGCTTGGTCGAAATATATACAGCATTGATCTATGAAGGACCTGAGGTGAATCGGCGCATTCATGCTGGACTGCGTGAGTTGCTGCGCAAGGACGGTTATCGTCATATCTCTGAAGCGGTTGGTGCGGAGCATCGTTAAGAAGGAATGTGAATCCCCGGAATGAAAATATAGAAGCATGGGAAGAGCGTAAAATGGTTCGGGACTCTTCCCCCCACCAAACATCATGTATAATGGAATAGAACAGGGGACGCTATAGAGACAGGAGGCATAAGCATGGACGGTAGAGACTGGGGTACATTTTTACTTCCTTATGAACAAGCGGTAGAGGAATTGAAAGTCAAGTTTAAGACAATGCGAGCGGAACTGAAGAAACGGGAAGAGTATGCCCCGATTGAATTCGTTACCGGTCGTGTCAAAAAAATATCCAGTATTCTGGAGAAATCCAGACGACTGAATGTGTCGCTTGATGACGTGGAAACAGGCATTGAGGATATTGCAGGTATCCGCATTATGTGCCAGTTCGTGGATGATATCCGCCGGGTTGCCGAGTATATTCGAGGCCGTAAGGATCTCACGGTGCTCATTGAGAAAGATTACATTACGAATTTCAAAGAGAGCGGCTATCGTAGCTTTCATATGATTATTGAGTATCCCGTTCAGACGGCTCTCGGACAAAAGAAAGTTTTGGCCGAGATACAGATCCGGACACTTGCCATGAATTTCTGGGCTACCATTGAACATTCGCTGAGTTACAAGTTTCGGGAAGGGTTACCTGATGAGATGAGAACCAGGCTGAAAAAAACGGCTGAGGCCGCGTTTATACTGGACAACGAGATGTCTGCAATTCGTCTACAGATTTTGGAGGCGCAGAAGGCGTTTGAGGATGATTCCAATATCGTGTCAAGAACATTGAATATCATTCATCAATTATACTTCTACCACCTTGTCAGTGAAGCAATTGAAGCACAGAAGCGATTTAACGATTACTGGGAACGTCATGATATGGAAGGACTCAAAGACTTGCTGGATGACGTGAAGAAACTTCTGAACAACGCCAGAAAGGGCGAAAACCCGGATGAGCATCTATGAGCCACTGTACGTTGACTACTTAATCTACTTCAATCGGGATCAGGATTATTTCGAGTGCCATGAGGTGCTGGAAGAATTGTGGCTTGAACGTAGTCGGGATTCGCTCTATAAAGGGTTGTTACAAATTGCAGTTGGTTTATACCACTTCAGGAATGGCAATCTCCGCGGAGGAAAGATGATGTTACAGAGCTCACTTGATCTTCTGGAACCTTATCCTGCTACGATTCTGGGCATTGACCTTGGGGCTTTGGTACGGGATGTACAGGAAATCGTGAAGCAACTGTCCCAATCAGATGTTCAGTCTGTGACTTACAGGGATTTGTCCATACGAATTGTTGATGAGGTCTTAGAACAAGAGATATCTAGAAGATCGCTTGAGCTAAAACCTAATATTCCGCAGCGCCGGAGTCCTACCAGAGGGCGAATATACGAAGAGAAGATGAAGGCGATGGATCAGAGTAACAGTTGAACCGTAATCAGCATTAACATTCAAATGAGCATCCCATGGATATGAAGTTCCATGGTTATGAAACACCCCGACGATTCCTGTAAAGGGAACGATCGGGGTGTTTTTGAATGTTGCGTTATATTCAGATGATTGCAAGTGGCACAGCCTGTCCTTCAACAGAACGTTTCTGGTGATACAAGTGCCTGATTGTAGATACTTGTGAAAACGGAACTATCAGTTAGCTTGCCGAAGGAGCGGCGCTGCCTTTATATTTTTGGAAAAATTGTTTGTAATCATCCAGCGTGTAGCCCTGGTCACTGCCATTCTCTTGCAGTCCGCCAACCATACGGTCTTTCTCGACACCAGCCTCATAATAGACGAGTGTAGGTGTGAACTCGATATTGTAATCGGTCCATCCTGCTTCGAATTCACGCAGATTGAACTGTGGAAGCTCAATACCTTCACTGTCAACGAGTGGCATCAACTGAGGTGTTGTGGCACGGCAGTGCGAGCAGTCGGAAGCAAAGAAATAAACAAAAAAGCTGTCTTTGTTATCGATTTTGGCTTTGAGATCAGTGGGTACAATAATTTGTTGATAGTTGGGATCACTCAGTAGCTCCCTTGTAGCTGGATTAAGCTTGGAAGCAGCAATGCCATAAGCATTTTCCACTGAATCCATCTGTTTCTTGGATTGCTGGTCTACGACAACCAGTGCTGCAATCATAATGATTAAAATACCCAGGAAAATAAGGATCGCAGCACTTTTCTTTTTCTTCTTGGATTTCATTGGACATCCCCCATCGATCATATCGAAATATAGTTTGGGCAAAAATAAAGGTTGGGATAATATGCATAAACACCCGAATTTTTGCTCAGGAATCAATCTACTTGCCATTATACTACATTACACGCTGTAGTGGAATAGATACGATATGATAGGAAAGCAAAGCTTGGATATGATAAAATGAAACGATATTGCAATCTTACGAAGACAGGATGAGTGGGAATATGGGTGTAAAGTTACCTTTGATATTTGCTGAGCGAATGAAAAGTTTGCTGGGTGATGAGTTTGAACAATTTATGAAATCTTATGAACAGTCTCCTCATGCGGGACTGAGAGTGAATACGCTAAAAATATCGATGGAACAATTCGATGAGATTGCTCCGTTTGATCTAAGACCTATTCCGTGGTGTGAGACAGGATTCTATGTACCTCATGGTGTTAAACCGGGGCTGCACCCTTATTATCATGCAGGCCTGTATTATATACAGGAACCAAGTGCAATGGCTCCAGTTGAATTATTGCAGGTTGAGCCTGGAGATCGTGTGCTTGATCTGTGTGCTGCTCCGGGAGGGAAAACAACACAGATTGCTGCAAAGCTGCAAGGCAAGGGTGTACTTGTGACGAACGATATCCATGCTGAACGCACGAAAGCGCTAGCCAAGAACGTGGAATTGTACGGGGTGCGTAACGCGGTTGTTTTGAATGAGTCACCAGAGCGGATCGCGAATGCATTTCCTCATTATTTTGACAAAGTATTAATTGATGCGCCTTGCTCAGGTGAAGGCATGTTCCGCAAGGATGAAGACATGGTGAAATCGTGGGAACATCATTCGGTGGAAAAATGTGTGCTCATGCAGCGGGATATCTTGGAGACTGCGGCACGATTGCTGGCCCCGGGAGGAACCATCGTATATTCGACATGTACCTTTGCGCCGGAGGAAAATGAAGCGATGATTGCGGAGTTCCTGAATGTAAACCGTGATTTCGTAGTAATGGACATTCCTGAAGAGACAGGGTTCGCAACAGGACGTCCGGAATGGGTACGTCAGATGATGCCGGAGAAGGCAGAAGAGACAAAAGATGTGTTGGATCTAACGCGTGGTACGGCAAGATTGTGGCCTCACCTTTTGGAAGGAGAGGGACATTATGTCGCTGTATTGCAGCATCGTGCAGGGCAAGGATTACAAACAGATCAACCTGGAGTAGTTAAAGAAGGAGCAATGGAGTATGGACAGGTCGTGGATGTGTCCAGGATTGAAGTAGAGGGGAACAAGGATCACTCTATTGCTGCTTCTTCAATTGCTATGACCAAGGCTGATCGAAAAAAGGAACGTTTATTGCGAATCGAATCCCGAGAGTCCCATGACAGACAGGCTGGCGGCGGCAAGAATTCGGGTAAACAGGGCAAAAAAGGTAAAGATCACGGTGGACGTAAATCGGAACGGGGTCAGGGACGCGGAGCTGATCCGGCAAGTATTGATCCGGTTGCGATCTACAGTCAGTTTATGAAAGAACAATTGGAGATTGAGTTAACTGGAGAGACGGTATGTTATGGAGATCGGGTGTATCAATCATCGGTTGGTGCAGCTCGGTTGGAGGGACTGAAAGTCATTCGTCCAGGCTGGTTTATGGGAACGATCAAGAATGGACGATTTGTTCCGTCCCATCCGCTTGCCTGTGCTCTGAATGCATTTGAAGCACGGCGAAGCGTAAATCTGTCATCCGCTGATGGCGAAGCCGTGAGATACCTCAAGGGTGAAACGTTAAATATTGAAGAAGAACGAGTGGTGCTCAAGGCGGATACGGTTGCCAAAGGGTACGTTCTTGTATGTGTAGATGGTTATGCCGCTGGCTGGGGAAAATGGCTGGATGGTGTACTGAAGAATGAATATCCGGCAGGGTGGAGGTGGACATCGGTATGAGTGGAAAAGGGAAACAAACGCTGCGTCTGGACAAAATATTAAGCCATATGGGTGTGGGAACACGAAGTGAACTCAAAAGGATGGTGAAACAAGGCAGAATCCATGTGGACGGCAAAGCGGTGAAAGACAGCGGTGTACAGGTGAATCCCGAGGTCAACGTCATTGAAGCCGATGGCGAGCGGATTATGTATCGGGAGATGATCTATCTGATGCTGCATAAACCTCCGGGTGTTGTGTCTGCTACCGAGGACAACAGAGATAAGACGGTACTGGATCTGCTGCGCAAAGAGGATCGGGTGTTCAATCCTTTTCCTGTGGGACGACTGGATAAGGATACGGAGGGACTGCTCATTCTTACGAATGACGGTCCACTTGCCCATGATCTGTTATCTCCACGCAAGCATGTGCCCAAAACCTATGAAGCCCGTGTTCTGGGAAACGTGGATGAAGCGGATGTGCAACGTTTCAATGCGGGCATTCAATTGGATGACGGATACGAGACATTGCCTGCTGAGCTGACTATACTTGGCCGGGAAGAGACCGAAGAAGGCACGATCTCGTCGATCTCGCTTATTATTCACGAAGGGAAATTTCATCAGGTGAAACGTATGTTTCAGGCGGTAGGCAAGCGAGTGATCTATCTGAAACGCGTTGCCATGGGTGAGCTTGAATTAGCTTCCGATCTTGCGATCGGAAGCTATCGTGAACTAACCGCAGATGAGTTGAACCTTCTGCGGAAGTAAGAGCTCCCGTCCTT
The DNA here is from genome assembly GCF_038002525.1 of Paenibacillus sp. FSL K6-4396. Classification (NCBI taxonomy): domain Bacteria; kingdom Bacillati; phylum Bacillota; class Bacilli; order Caryophanales; family Paenibacillaceae; genus Paenibacillus; species Paenibacillus sp. FSL K6-4396. The sequence continues at coordinate 2,268,778 of NZ_JBBOCR010000001.1, forward strand.
CGCGAAGCGGAGCAGGGAGTCGTGGAGGGAGGCGAAGCCCCGATACGAACGCCGAAGGCGAGAAGGCTCCCGTTCTTCACGAAGCGGAGCAGGGAGCCGTGGAGGGAGGCGAAGCCCCGGTACTAACCGCCGAAGGCGAGAAAGCTCCCGTTCTTCACGAAGTGAAGCAGGGAGCCGGGCAGAAAGCGAAGCCCTGCCCGAAATGGTCCCGGTTAAGCTTGGGCGGGATCGCCGCTGAAAAGCGGTGTTCCCGGCAACAAGCGTTCCTACGCCAACCGTTACATAGCAAGCCCCGACCTACCACCGATGAGCAAGACGGGAGTCCAGAGGGCAGAGCTCTCTGGGGCCCTCCCTCGGAAGGGAGGGTTTGGGTGGGTGCGATTACTACAGAGATGAGGATGAAGCCAGATGACTTATAAATTAATTGCACTTGATGTAGATGGAACATTGCTGAATGATCATCATGAACTTACCGAATGGACTCAGGAGACCTTGATCCAAGCTTCCCGTCAGGGAGCAGAGATTGTCCTGTGTTCAGGTAGAGGTCCTGCCAACACGATTCCTTTTATGGAGCAGATGGGACTGGATGGATATGTGATTACACATAATGGTGCTGTAACTGCACAGGTAGATACTCGTGAGGTGGTTCATCACTTTGCATTAGATGGACAGGGACTGGAGCCGATCATATCCTACTGTCGAACCAATGGAGTACATTTTGACATCAATACGGCATTTGGTCTGTATGTGGATCAACCAGAAGGTCTCGGGTTGCAGGTGCGTGAGATGTATTACAACTTTATGGCAGAGCCAATGAAGTTACCCAAGTGGGTTGACATGACAGAACCGCTGGCGAAGTTCACTGCATTTGGACCAATTGAACAGATGGATGCCGTGCTTCAGGAGTGGTCTACCTGGAATCTGCCTTATTATATGACACGCAGTGGTGATTTTTTTATTGACCTGATGCATCCCGAAGCGTCCAAAGGCGCTGCACTTAAAAGACTTGCCGAATCCAAAGGAATCATGCCTTCGGAGATTATGGCGATTGGCAACTACTTCAATGATATTACGATGCTGACTTTTGCGGGCAAAGGCATTGCCATGGATAACTCACCGGACGAGGTGAAAGCTGCTGCGGACGAGGTTACACTCTCCAATAATGAGCAGGGTGTGGCACACGCAATGCAAAAATATGTGTTATCCGTCTAACCTTACATCTTATATCTGAAATGCGCGCTTTCCTCATAATCTACCGTCCTTAGGGACATCCTAAGAGAATAACGTTAGGAATGGAGGAGGACACGTGATGAAATATGATGTGGAATTGGTTGCCGACCTGCGGACATCAGGTGGAGAAGTACAGGACGTGATGGTCAATGGTCAATATGCAGGCTCACTGTTCCTTGTGTTCAGAGAAGGAGATCGTTTATCTGGTAGTCTACAGATCGAGCAGGAGTCTCTGCCAGATGATACAGAGCAACGTATCGTGGAAAAAGTGCATGCCTATGTCCAATCTCTTGCAGATGCGTTGGAAGCTGCGTATTATGAAGTGCTGGTTAGTTGTGGCTCATTACATTCGGTGTTGCATAAGCCTGAGTCAGAGACAATGTGGCCGTCTGAAGAGATGAATCATGACGAAGGCAGCTATGACGATATAGACAGCAGTGGAAGTAAGGTAATACCTGTGTCACAAACCGAATCGTTTACATATGAAGATCGGGATCAGGTTCTGGAGATGGAAATGGTAAGCGCAGGACGCAGCATATCGACGTATATATTCAATGATGTCGAAGGGCAGGAACTTGCAGAAGCTTCCTTAAAACAATATGGCGCTGATGTACAAGGTGAAATACACTGGTATGACGAGCCGGAAGAGAATCAATTGGAAGCTGCGGCAGAGTTGCTGGTCAGAGAGCTGGATGAAGATATCATCGATACGATTACAATCCGCATGTGGCATCAGGGCAACGAACTCGAAACGCTAGAGTGGGTACATCGCGATTTCTCCGAGGAATTTGAGGATACCGATGAATCGGATCTGGATGAGTTGGAAGCTGCTGAAGAAACATGTTATGTCATGCTAAAGCGTAAGGATCGGGAGTTCCGGGTATATGAGCTGTTTCTTCAGGAGCGAGGTGGATTGCCTGTGGGAACAGCAACTATAGACACTTCTCATTCGGATCTTACGGGATACATTGATTACGAGGTTACTGGTACCAGCATGCAACGAAAGAATCTGGTCGAAGTGTTGATGCAGGAGTTGGACAAGGAAATGAAGTTTGACACCTTGCACCTGACGATGTTGTATCGAAATCAGATTATTGATGAAGCCAGAATAGATGGGTAAAGGGCAACCGCCTTTTACCTTTTTTTTTGTTCTCATTTTGACGAAAAATCCATTTCCCGGTATAGTACCATTAGTTTAAAAGAGATCAGGAAGCGGAGGAGAACAATGATGCACTCATTCAGGATCAATAGCGAATATATTAACGATGGTTTTCAAGCGGTTCAGGCGAATCCTGAAGATAGGGAGGATGTGATGTCGCTTCTGGTGGAGACAGCCGAATGGTTACAGAGTCAAGGTTCTTCCCAATGGAACGCTTTGCTTAAAGGTGAAGATTCACATGATACGGCAGGGGCGATTCGCCGTGGGGATGTGTTTGTATTTAAAAAGGGGGCGGACGTAGCGGGGATGGTCATTCTTTTGGTTCAGCCAAGTCCTTGGGATATTCATCTTTGGGGTTCAAAAGCTTATGCCGAAGATGGCGCAATTTATCTGCATCGGCTAGCGATTCGAAGAAAATATGCTCAGAGCGGTCTGGGACGGTCCATTTTGCAATGGTCCAGCAGCGGGATACATTTTGAAGGCAAACATACTGTTCGGTTAGATTGCGGAGCGGGCAATGCTACGTTGAACGCCTTTTACGCGCGGAACGGGTATACTTTTTTGGGAGAGACCGATGGTTACAGTACATATGAGAAGCCCGTGCAGCCACTGAGCTGAGAATTCGGACTGTCCAATGGAAAGATTGACGACAATCGCGAGGAGTTGACTGCTGGTTTAAAGATTTTGCTTCTGAGTGGCACGTTTCATGAATATGTTGTATATACGAGTTGGTGAAAAAAAGCTTAGTCAGTTTTGCTTTGAATGAGCGGTTTAAATAGCCAAAAGTTTGCAGTATCTTTCGTAATATAGATGTTCCGGCTTCGCTATGTCATAATGGATACTATAGCCGTATCCAGATATAAATGGATCATGAATGAAGATGCATTGAAAGAACGTAAGTTAAAAAGGGGGAAACTAACGGTGAAATTGCTGCAGGCGCTTTTCTTTCCTCCGGAGCAGCCCGGAGGTGTATCCTCTATGATTCCGTATATGCAAGAGAGATTTACAGCCCCGAGGTGGGAAATGGATCTGTTCTCGTTGCCAAAGCGAATTCGCAACAAGGGCAGAGAGGAAGTTCATTTCGAAACGTTTGACTGGACGGAATATCAGGATAGTCCTGTTGTCCAAAAATATATTCAAACCTATCGTGATTATCTTTGGTGGACCAAACTGCGTATTCAGAAGCCTTATGATCTGATCCATGCCCACCACCCAATTGCAGGACTTGCGATGAGAACGGTTTTCCCGGATACACCCCTCATTCAGACGATTCACTCCAGTTATGAACGAGAATTAATACTTAATGGACGCATTGAAACGGATGGACCGGAGCATCGATTCCTGCTTGCGATATATGGTGAGCTGGAACACCAGGCAGAGCGTCTCTTAACGGTGTCGGATTCGTTCCGTCGTTATCTGGCGCCCTACGTGAAGGAACCTGATGTCATCGGTGTGATTCCCAATGGATTTGATGAGAAGCGGTTTAAGCCGATTCCTCATGATAATGCGATACCACAACTGGTCACGGTATGTCGGCTTGTTCCGGCGAAAGGGTTGGATATTCTTTTCAAAGCCTGTGCGGAACTGAAGGGCCGAGGTCATGATTATGTGTTACATATTATTGGAGATGGACCGATTCGTCCTGATCTGGAAGAATTGGCACAGCGATTGGGGATCTATAATGAGACCATCTTTTATGGTTACACACTGCACCCTGAGGAATTCATGCCATTCTTTGATATTTTTGTACTTCCTTCACGGGCAGAAGCATTTGGTTCCGTCTTCGCTGAAGCGGCGCTGAGTTGTCTTGCCCTTGTGGGTACGGATGTAGGTGGTATACCGGAACAGATCGAGAACGGTAGCAATGGGTTGCTTGTACCGGCAGAAGATCCTTCTGCATTGGCTGAAGCGCTTGAAAAGGTGATGCTGGACCCGGCTTATCGTTATGAACTTGCCCGTTCAGCGTGTGAAAAAGCCAAAACACATTACTCGCTCGGCAGATCGGTCAATGAGTTGAAGAAGATGTATTTACAGTTTCCCAGCAAGGCCTAAAAGAGAGAGCAAAAAGTGCGAGCCGCTGTGCTAAACAGCGGCTTTTTTTTCATGCAAAAGGAAGGCGCATGAGTGATGAATTATGGTATGAAGCAAACGGATGCTCATATTCATGAAGTACATCACCATTTATATATTTTTGCGTCCACGGAAGGCACCCCAGCGGTTTAATACCAATTTGGCTGCCCAGAACAGTGCCAAACTTCCGAAGATAGGATAAAGGATGGATAGTAGAGAACTGAATCCAAACTGACTGAGTGAGTAACACAGCAGCATAATGGTTAATGTAATGAAACGGGGATGAATGCGTATATGTTGTCTGAGTTGCAAGGTCATGCCGTAGATATCGGCAACAAATGTACTGAATATTTCCATGAAAATAAGGGATACATATACAGATTGTACTGCCCATCCAAGTTGAAAGGCAATGCTGCCCATCGGAATTTCGAATTGGATGATGCCGGGCATCTGTGCTGACATGGCAAAATGAGCTGCCATCAGCATGAAACCTACGCCAATTCCACCCAATACTCCGCCCCACTTCAGCACATTCCGACTGCGAATCTGGTTGCCAACGGGCACAAGAACAGCTTGAGCTAACGCCAGATTGAACGAACTATACAACAATGGAGACAGCCATACTTGAATAGGGTTTGAGTCTGTCGTCAATGTGATGAATCGGGAAGCTCCTGGATGATGGATGGTACTAGTGATCATGAGCAGAGATAACAGCAGCATCATGGGCACGACGATGCTATTCATTTGAAGGATAGCCTGGATGCCCCGACCGAGAAGCAGATATGTCCCTACAAGTGTGACGATCAGACCGGTCTGATAATGCAAACCTAGATGTTCGACAAAGACGGAACCTGCTCCGGCAAGCATGACGCTGTTCACGCCAATGAGAATGAGAAGGGTCACCCAGGTGATCCATTTGCCCGCCTTGGGCCCGAATAAATGTTTGTTCAGGTCCTCATAAGAGCGGGACCCGGTATCGTGAGCGATCAGCATCATTTTGGTACCTAACCAGACAAAGAGCATGGTGGATAAGCCTATGGTGATGGTGGCCCATTTGCCATACTGGGTAAAAAACTGCAAAATTTCCTGCCCTGTAGCGAAGCCGGCTCCGACAACCGTTCCGATGTATGTAAATGCGATCTGCAGCACCCGAAATGCCTGTTTCATGTGTTTCCCCTCTCAGGCCCCTGTATAGTTTGGACATGCGGGTACCATGGTACAAGGTATGCTTGACCCACGAAAGTCATGACAATCGATAATGAGCTTTGGCTTGAATTGCTTCTCAAGGACAGCGCCCAGGCAATTTCGCTTGAACTTATAGATAGATATATGATACTTTTACCTCATAGGATAGGCTTGGGAGGTCAAATCATGGAATTATTGAAACAACGAATTTTACAAGAAGGTGTGGTTATCTCGGATCAAGTATTAAAGCTGGATGGTCTGTTGAACCACCAGATTGATCCTGCATTAACGATGGAGATGGGACGTGAGTTTGCTGCCCGTTTTCGTGAAAGTGGAGTAACTCGGGTAATCACGGTAGAATCCTCAGGGATTCCGGTTGCGTTTGCCGCAGCCTATGAACTTGGGGTGCCCCTTGTATTCGCCCGTCGTAAAAAAACACTTCTGGCTGATCCTGATGCTTACTGTGAACGTGTACCGTCCTTTACCAAAGGAATTGTAACTGACATTATGGTATCCCGCGAGTTCATTCATGAGAATGACCGCATTTTGTTCATTGATGATATTATTGCCAATGGAGATGCGGCTCGTGGCGTCATCAAAATTATTGAGCGTTCTGGCGCGGAACTCGTCGGATTCGGCGTTGTGGTCGAGAAAAGTTTCCAGGCAGGGGCACGCACGATTCGTGAACAGGGTATTCCGGTGGAAGCCTTGGTACGCATTCGTTCCCTGAACGATGGAACAGTACAATTTGACGATAACGAAATGTGACATTTTAAAGGAATAGGGCCTATTTTTTGAACTATGCCTTTGCATGACCGCCGATTTCATTTATAATGGGGTTATGTTAGGGAGAGGAGGCAACACCATGGGGAACCAACCGGCAACAGAACAATTTTTTAATGATAAGCTGGCGGAATCGAAAGTTCATTTTGAACGTGCCCTAGATTGTAAACATACGGAATTCGATGACCTTTATCCCTATATGATTGAACATCCTCAATTTTTCTGGTACAAACGCTATGTTGCCTGGTCAGAATTACTGACGATTGTAGGCTTGTGCGAAGAGTTGTCCTTCTCTTGGAAAGAACAATTTACACCGCATCAAGTGGAGTACCTTGAAGAACGTGTGATGTCCGCCAAAGTGCTTGATTTTTGGTTCGAGAAGAACGACAGCAAAGAGCACGCGCAGCGGTAACTTTCAGTCGGGACATAATTTCGAATGACATGACAGTCTAATACAGTCACGTGAGACCTAAATGACATTTCATTTAGGTCTCTTTTTGTAAATAAATTTGGAATATAGGAGCCATGCGAATGATTAGTGATACAGAATTGGACGCCCTGCGTCTGTCAGGTGAGAAAGTTAGAGTAGTACGGGACGAGCTGGAATCGAACGATGTAACCGGGATTGTTGTTGCCTGGGATGGCGAGCAGGTACTTATCCGACGTCAGAATCGACGTGTAGTTAAGCTGGATCGCAGTTACAAATATCAGCTGTTCAGCGAGCCGCGCCAGAGTCCACTTAGTGAGTAATAGCTTATGATTATGGCAGAGCCATGAGCGTTTAAATGTTTGGAATTACCATGATATCTTGGCATAATTGGCTCACTCGGGAGAGAAGATAGGTACAGTGAGGAAGATCTGTAACTATAAGCCGAGAGGGTGTGCTACAAGCCATGACATTGATGAATGATAAAGTTCATGCCTACAAGGATCAGATTGGAGCATTAAGCGATGTACTGCCAGGTGTGGTGAAGTCGTATCATGAGTTTACCGGAGAATGTTTCCAACCTGGCGTGATTGATGCCAAGACAAAACAGCTAATTGCGCTTGGGATTGGATTATTCGCCAACAATGAGGTATGTACCTTCTACCATGTAGAAGAAGCCCGTGCCAAGGGAGCAACAGATCAGGAGATTATGGAGACCGTTGCGGTGGCCGGAGCTGTTGGAGGAGGACATGCCCTCTCTCAGGGTGCGATGCGAGTGCAGAAGGCGCTGAATTAGTAAGCGATGCAACATACATTTTTCTAAGTACAAAAAAGGCATCCGGTTAATAACCGATGCCTTTTTGTATGTGAATTACATTTTACCTAACATTTTATCATACATAAACTGTCCAGTTACCCGACGTGCTGTTACGTAACGATCATTGAAGTATGGATTCGATAACTTCGTGATGCTTACACCTTTACTGCTGGAGGCATGAGCGAATTGTCCGCCGCCGATATATACACCTGTATGTGAAATGCCTTTGCCTGTTGTATTAAAGAACACCAGATCACCTGTCCGAACATTGCTCTTGGATACTGGCGTACCTGCTTTGGCTTGCTGCTGAGAAGTACGTGGCAATTCAATGCTGTATTTGTTGAAAAGATATCTCATAAAACCAGAACAGTCGAAGCCGGCTACAGTCGTGCCACCCCATTTGTAAGGAATACCTGTCATGTTGTTCACTACGGAGTTGATACTGCTTGCCTCTGTGCTTGTTGCCCCGGATGTAAATAATACAGCTGCTCCAAAAATGGAGATAATCAGTTTTTTCAAAATCAATGTTCTCCCTTCGATGCCTACGGAGTTAGCTAAGGGTTCGGTAGAAGGTTCCCTATATTTCCTATGTATAAGAATAATTCACCCAAATTGGTTCCCCCGTTTTCAAACATGAAACTCGGCAATGAATAATTAAGTTTTTGTAACTATTTGAAACTATATTGCATAAATGCGTAATTGTCAAACCCATTTAAAACCCTTCGTAATACCTCAATGTTAGCGGAATTAAGGTTTTTATATGAAAGAAGGGATCAAGTTTGGGTACCATTCATGACAAAAACGTCATTATTGGTTCGTTTAAGACGAATTTGGATAAATAAATAGGTTTGTCATGAGTTAAAAGAACTATCCCGTTATGTAGAATTAGAGAGATTATATTCATTAAGTTGCATATATTGACAAAAATCGATTTTTTGCATATTATCTGATTATCCAATCCACATATTGGATTAAAATTGATTTTATTATGCGATAATTACGCGTTTCATAAGTAAAGTAGAAGTGGAAGATTTATAAAAACGAACATAGGAGAGTGTTACATTTGAAAGCAAAGAAAATAATTACTTTTGTCCTGGCATGTACGATGGTGTTCTCAGCAGTTGGAATGGCAGTTCTCCCTGTAGGGACGGTATCTGCTGCGGATGCTTCAGGTACTACAGCGAGTATTTCTGATATTTTGAAGAACCAGCTCCCGGATGGAGGTTGGAGAAAAGATTATAAACAGACAAGTGGAGAGTGGGCGAAGTCCACGATAGACAACAAGGCTACATACTCAGAAATTAGAAGATTGGCGAAGGAATTTAAAAAGACGAATGATCCCCGATACTCCACAGCTGCAATCAAAGGGATTAACTTTTTGATCAACATGCAGTATTCAAACGGCGGATGGCCACAAGTTTACCAAAGCTCCGGATATCACAAGCATATCACTTACAATGATGATGCCATGATTAACGTAATGATCATGCTGGATGAAGTAGCAGCACGCAAAGGTGATTTCTCGTTTATAGACAGCACACTTGCTAACCGTAGTAAAAATTCAGTTGCCAAAGGTGTGGAGGCGATTTTGAATACACAGGTCGTTTCAGGTGGTAAGCTGACAGCTTGGGGACAACAACATGATTCCAGTTCCCTTAAACCAGCGAGCGCAAGAATCTACGAAGTGCCATCGCTGACAGCTGGAGAGAGTGTAACGATTGTTAAATTTCTGAAAACCAGATCTGCTAACGCTAAAATTACCGCATCCATTAAAGGAGCGGAGGCTTGGTTTAACAAGGTGAAAATTACGGGGTACAAATATGAAAGAGCTAATGGAGATAGTAAAATTATCGCTGATTCCAAAGCTGCACCAATTTGGGCACGCTTCTATGAGATAGGAACAGATAAACCAATCTTTATTGGTCGTGACGGGGTAGTTAAATACAAATTAAGTGATATTGATAAAGAAAGAAGAGGCGGGTATGCATGGTATGGCAACTGGCCTTCCAAGCTGTAAATTGTAGTATGCTTCCGTTTTAATGAACCAAACTCTTAGTAGTTAAAGGTAAAGCCTGAATCGACATGGACGTCTGGTTCGGGCTTTATTGTTATTATTTTCAGTGTTGACATGATAGATTCCACATGATATATTACTTCTTGTCGCCGATATTGATCACGGAGATACAATATGCGGTCGTGGCGGAATTGGCAGACGCGCACGGTTCAGGTCCGTGTGGGCTAACCCCCGTGGAGGTTCGAGTCCTCTCGACCGCATCTAATAAAAAGACTCCTTAAGCGTTAGCTTAAGGAGTCTTTTTTTGCATTTTTTGATATAACACTAGATTTAGTATCCAACAGGTTAGTGTTTAGCTGCACGTACAGCAAATGTCTTCCATCAGCCATACGGAACGTTTATTGTGCTGCGGTAACATTAACGCTGTCAATATTTGGTCCTTCCGATCCAGTGGTAACCACTTTCAATGTATTGGTCCCCGTGTTCATGGGGACCTGTATTGTTTTTTCAACCCAAGTGGACCAGCTTCCCGTTGCCGGAAAGGGGTCGTTGCTAATGACTTTGGTTCCGTTCACAAAAATGTCGAGGTTACGGGTTCCGCTTTCCAGCGCATAACGAAACTTTACGTTTTTAGTACCTGTAATTGTGTTATTAATACCGTTCCATTGAATGGCTGAACCAGTCATCGCATTGAAGTTAACATACCCGGAGCCAGTGTAACCAGGGTAGATCGTTTCAATGGTAGCATCCGTAAGAGTTGTTCCGGTCTCGGCTTCATAAGTAGTGCCGCTGCCTGTATTTCCGCCGTTATTCCCGCCAGTAATGTTGGCAACAAACGTTGTTACGCTCTGAGCCGGGAGCTGTGCCGAGAAGGCCCCATTGGATACGTTAAGCGAGGCCCCGCTTGCCAGGTTACGACTGCTGTCCGTAACCCAAGAAGACACCGTGGAGGCATTACCATTCTGCAGAACGAATTTTTGGCTTGTTGCCGAAGTTCCACGGTTAATTGCTACGACAACGACCTTGTTATCCCCTTTGTAGGCAGAAACAAATGTGTTTGTATCCGGATTTTTCGTTGCATCGACCCGCAGGTAGCCAGGACGTACAAATTTGGAGAAATGGGCCATATTATATCCGCGTTTGCTTATGGTACCGTCTTCTTTCATCGGACCATACTGTCTGCGGATGTACCACCACACATAGGCCTGGAAATCACCTTCCACCATGGCATTGTGCATGTGATAGGAAACGTCTAATGCTTCAGGCCAGCGGTCTGCTGAGTTGTTGTCACTGTTCGGAACATACACCTCAGTCATCCACAGTTCTTTGCCGGCTCCTTTTTGCTTAAAGAGAGGGTAGGCAAAATTGGAAATCTGGGTTCCATACGTATGTGCTCCCAGAATGTCCATGTTGGCAAGTGCCTGCGGATCATTCAGGATGGGGTCGGATATGTTCTTTAAGTACTGGAAGGATTCAGGCGCCATGACTTTGGTACCTTGAATGGACCCGGCATTTTCTTTCATGAAACGAAGAATTTCTTGTGGAGTCCACCAGGTCCAGTCATGAGCATAATCCGGTTCATTTTGCACAGAAATGGCATACAGATCTACGCCGTTATTTTTCATATAGGTTACAAAATCATTCAGATGTTGCGCATATGCGGCATATTTGTCGTATTTCAGACGTTTGGCATTGGTGTCCCCATTGCGGTTGAACGTTTCCACCATGCTGCTCGGAGGATTCCATGGGGAGGCAAATACGATAGCCCCCTTCTCAATAGCGCGTTTCGCTGTGGCAACTTCACGATACCAGTTATTGGAATCTGGATCAACGTAGATCCTGAGAATTGAGAAGCCTAACTGATTCTGGTCATTACCAAAAGCAGTTTCACGTTGAGCGGGAGTCAGATCACCAATCCAGGCAGGAAGGTTAATGCCCCCAAAGCCCTTGATCAGCTGTTTTTCCGAGGACAAATTAATGTTGGCATCGTTGGCTGCTGACACATTTGTCGGGGTTAACATCAAAGGCAGGGCTGTTAAACAGGCCAAAAGAACATTAATCGTCTTTTTTAGTTTGAATTTCACTACTTTCATCCTCCTCGATAGTGGTAAATGGTTACATAGAGAAACCGCGACCAGAAAAACAAACAAGAATAGCGGATTGTCTGGCATTTATTTTATGTAAACCCTTTCAAAACCTCCTTCCATAAATCATAGGAAAGAAATGCAGCACATAAGCTCTTTCATTTGTTGATTCTACTAAATAATTCCTAAACTGAAAACCTGACAAATTACAGTATTTTTTCTAATTAATCTCTATTTTCTAACTGTTCAATGACAGTTCTTGTCTGAATGCTAAGGAAGAAACGGGAATGATGGAGATCTTCACTTGAGATAGAGGTCTTCAAGGGCGGGGATATTATCATTAAGGAAGGCTTTGGCTTACATATTCCTCCCTTCATTATCAAACAATGAGATCACAGAAGTTACAGGGGAGGGAATCATGATGAAGGTACAGAGAAAGAATTATCGATTCATTGCAGGTATCATGGCATTATTGATTGTGTTTTACGCAGGCTTATCGGCAGGAGGGCCTACAGCGGCAGCTTCAGAGTCCCCATCGAATCATAAACGGTTAGCAATTATCATCGATGACGTCGGAAATGACATGAAGGGAACGGCAGAGATTCTTGCGATGCCAGTTAAACTAACGGTAGCGGTTATGCCCTTTTTGCCAACAACAAAGAAAGATGCGATAGCTGCACATGAAAAGGGGATGGATGTGATTGTGCATATGCCCATGGAACCCAAGAAAGGAAGACCTGAGTGGTTGGGCCCGGGTGCAATCACATCCAATCTGACAGATGAAGAAGTACGGGAACGTGTGGAGAAAGCGATTGATGATGTGCCCCACGCCATTGGCATGAACAATCACATGGGTTCTAAAATAACGTCCGACAAACGCATCATGTCCATTGTGCTCGATGTATGCAAGGAGCGGGGCCTGTTCTTTGTCGACAGCCGTACGAACTTTCGCTCCGTGGTGGGGGAACTGGCCATATCCAGAAATATGCCACCTGTAGGTAATGACATTTTCCTGGATGATCAAAACTCCAAGCAACACATTCGCAAGCAACTGGACCTGGCTGCTCAGCGTGCGATCGATAAGGATACCTGTGTTGTCATTGGTCATGTCGGTCATTCAGGGATGAACACATCCGCAGTAATTCGTGAATCCGTCTCCCGTCTGCAAAATCAGGTTCAATTTGTTGGAATCGGTGATCTGGTTCGAGATGTGTGGCAATGGCAATCTGCTCCTACACTACCGACAGATAATAAATAATTCCATTGGCAATGGACTGGGCGATTCGTTTTTGCTCAGCGGGGTCACTCATTCTGGCTCGATCTGCCGCATTGCTCAAAAATCCGGTTTCGACGATGACGGCAGGTTGCTTCACGTAATTCAATATATAAAAGGGCTTGCCCCATACGACCCCGTGCTCCGTTCCGTACAACTTGTTCATGGCATCCTGAATGGATTGGGCCAGCAAATAACTCCTGCCTTCTTTCTGGTGCAGTACCACCGGGCCGTGTGCTGTCGATCGGGGACTCCAGTTCGCATGAATGCTGACCACGATATCTGTACTTACTTCTTCGCTAAGGCTTTTACGTTGGGCAAGATCTCTGGTATGACGGGAGCGGCTGTTCAGCCAGCGGTTCTCATCACTAAGTGCATAATCACCCAGTCGATTGATGATAACGGCATAACCTTTGCTGCGAAGCAGGAGATAGACCTTTTGGCTAATGGCCAGATTGATATCTTTTTCCAGCACACCTTGGGCTGACGTACCACCGTCAATACCGCCATGGCCTACATCGAGCAGGATAACGGGTGCTGCAAAGGCATGATGACTTGAGCGATAAGCATCTCCATCGGTCACTGGCAGCATGGATGGACTGTTCTGGGACGGGTTTGCTTTTCCATAAGCGACATGGGGCAGCAGGGGAAGGCAATGGAAGCTGATTAACAAGGCTACCGAAGCGGTCAGCAGCTTATGCATGGGAATACACACTCCTTCATGAAATAGGTATCGAATGCAGATTAACGACTCGTTGGATACCTTTGGCATTAGACTGTGCATTCTGAGGGTTTTCATACTTCTTTCAATAAAAAAATGTTTAACCAGTACACATCCTGCACACAATAGAACTATCGTAAGCTCCGCGAATGTGCAGGAGCGAAGGAGGCAGATGTTATGGCCAAAAGTGATGAATTGGTAAAATACATTACGCAGCGGGTTGTTCATTATATCGATACGCCGAAGGATGAGCGGAAAGGACGAACAAAAAGGAAAGAGCCGTGGGCGATGAAATGGTTTGGTATGATCCCTTTCGCTGTTTCCCTGTGGGTGGGGAAAAAGGAAAAAGAATTCGATACACAGTCTCATAAACGAAGTTCTTCGGGTAAAGGGTGACTATCGCTTACCTATTTCACTAATGTAAAGCAAAAAGACGCAATCCCTTAATAAATATGGGAAGGCGTCTTATTTGTTGTCGATGTTTATAGTTTTACACGTTATCTGACTGTATGTTAAGAATTTGCTGATGATCAAGGATTTAAGAGGTAAAAATGGCCATCTTGCTGCAATGTACTCAAAGGGATAAAACGTTGAATGGATGATTTTCCACCTAGCGCTACATATAGAATGGACTCTGCTTCCTGATCTGTATGCCACAGCTGATAACCGCTAACGGGTAAAGGACCGCCGTATACGATATTACGATCACCCGCTGAGAAAACAATCCCTTGATTCTCCCCGTGTTGTATTACATCTTGTGCCCGGTCGGCAGCAACAGGCTTGGCGGTAATCCACAACAGATTGTCAGCCGGATTAAAGACGGGTCTGAGATAAAATGGATCGACTGATAAAGATGGCGTTGTGGACAAATCAGTTATGCTGGCAGAGATCTGTTTGGAATCAGCCTCCAGTAGGTTCAGGAACTCTGACGGTAGTACATCTCCGTTCGTAGCATCAATATAAAGTGCAGGTTGACTAGGTTGTTCCACTTTCCAATATGCCAGCAGGGGAAGAGCATAACCAAGATGAAGCTCTCCTCCGACAGCAAGTAATGCCTCAAGGTTCACATGTTGTCGATCTAAGGCTTGTCCAAGAAGTTCATTGTTGTATGGTGACTGTTCTCCTTGACCATATTCACTAAGCATCATCTGTCCCTGTTCTGTGGCGGTAATAATCATGTATCCGATAGGTTTACCCTCAAATGCAGCTTGCACCAGCCAGCTATGTGTACCCGGCCCCAGAGGATAGAAGTCCAGGTCGGCGTTCTTCCAATTTGCTTCGGCGTTAGCCGTACCGAGTGTAACTGCTTGTTGCTCTGCAAATCGTTGCACAGCAGCGGGAGCTAGCTTGTCATTCTGGAATGCATGATGTTCGGGACTATATTCTGTGGATGATTCGGGGGACAGCGAAGACGCTTTTTGTTCCTCTGCATTGGCTATCGACCAAAAAGAGAATAGGGCAAGACAACTGAGCAAGCCCAAGGTTATACAGGTTGTTTTCCGAGCGTTGTTCCAACATGTATGAAAGAATCGTTTCAAATTTACACCTACTTTTCATTTATCCGTTACCTGAGCGGGTTCTAGTTTCATTCTAGGGGACAGGCTATGCAAAGGATGCTGCAACCTGTCGGGCAGCTGATCATGAATAAACACTACTTTTGCCAGCATTTGCAGGAAAAGTAGTGTCTTCGTCTATCTTTCGTTTATCTTAAGTGAAACATGCCGCTGCTAATGGCAGTCACTTTCACTTTGGGTTCATATTGCCAGATCATCTCGGTCCGGCGTGTCTCATACTGCAGTTTCATAGCCTCACGATCGATTACCGCCTGTTTTGCTTTCTCTTCTTCGGCATCTGTCTCGGAGTCGATCGGTACTGCAGCTTCTGCCGCCAGTTCTACATCTGCTCCAATGGGTTTAGCGTTCTTTATATCCACAACTTTTTTCAGTGGTGCAGGTGGAGTGCGGTCAGAATGGGCATTCTCCGTGTCTGAGGTTACGTTACCTGGTGATTCTACCTCAGGTGTATCTTCTCGGAGTACCGCTTCATAATAGGTGTCCAAGACGTCCAGCTCCAGATCAAGCCGCTCTTGGGCTTTCTCTGCCCAGCTATAATCGAGTTCCAGCAAGCGGTTCGTCAAATGAGATTCCAGAGCAGCTCCGGCATCAAATAACGAAACTTTAGCTGTCTGTACATGCATGTTCTCCGCAAGCCTCGGACTGAGATCACGTCGGTTCAGCTTAGTGCCGAATTTTTCTATAATTTCACCCGAGCGAAGGGAGATGCCGAGAAAATGCAATTCCTCCCGTTTCAAATCACAGGCGAATTCCACTTTGAAACAGACACCAAGCCAAGGCTCATATACAGCTGGAGCTGTAGCCCGCAATTGTCGTTTGGCAGCCTGTTCGAACAGGTTTACGAAGGCACCGCCTTCACGGGCAGCGCCGAAAATCTGCTGGAGTCTGCGACTGCCGTACACCACTTCTTCACGCAATATGCGTCCTGGCCCCAGCTGTGGCAGTGATGGCGTAATACCGAAGTAACGGCCTAAAATAGTTTCTTTTGGTGGCTCGCCTTGAGGACTGCCATTGTTTACGCCATTCGTTCCATCCGGATTAGGTACAACAGGAGGTGACGCTTGCGCAGCTTTGGCTTCTTCTGCTTCAATGGCCTGCTGATAACTGTCAGGATCAAATATAAATGTAAAGGACATCGTCTCAGCGGGTGCTCCGGTTCGTTCCACAAACCCCCAATAATAGGGGCGATTGGTCAACGCTTTGTCTGCCTCAGGCGAGAGTTTGACTGTAACATGGGCAGGGGAACGCTCCATAATTTGACAATCCAGTGCTTCCAGATAGGTGAGAACATAAGCCTGCACTTCATGGGGAGACATGGTCATGAGTTAGCTACCTCCTTTGCGAAGATCCAACAACCCGGATACGGCAGGCCCTTCATCTGAAACCTCACGTTGAATAGAGTTCAACGATTGTCCAAGTGAATCCATTTTGCGGCGAATATCTTCATCAGTTTGTGATTCCAACATGATTTTGTACAAACTTTTCTCAATAGACTCCTTCTTCTCCAGCCGTTCCAGAATGACATCCAAGCCGCCGATCACCATCTCAAACATATTGATCTTCTCATGCAGCAAATTCAAAATATGTTCCTCTATGGTTCCAGTCGTGGATAAATTGAAGATGTTCACGTCATTTTGCTGTCCCAGCCGGTGTACCCGACCGATCCGCTGCTCTACCCGCATAGGGTTCCAAGGCAGATCAAAGTTGATCATATGATGGCAAAATTGCAGATTAATGCCTTCACCACCCGCTTCGGTTGCAATCATGGCCTGCACACGCCCGCGGAAGAGATCCATCATCCAGTCTTTTTTGCCTCGATTCATGCCACCCCGGTAGGGTACAGCCGTAAGCCCATTGTTGCGGAAATAGTTTAGCAGATACTCCTGCGTGGCCCGGTATTCGGTGAAGATAATTACTTTTTCATTCATGTTCCGAACCAGCTCCATCGTTTTCTCCGCTTTGGTATTCTCCTTGATCGCTTTAATATGGGCAACGAGTTCCCAAATCTTGTCCCGAAGGGGAGAGTCCAGCGGAAGTTTCTTCGACAGATTCACCAGCGTCACGAATACAGCATCTCGACTGCTGCACACTTCACGCTGCAATGTAACAAGGGAGAGCATGCTGCTCAGATTGCCGCCAGCTTCTTGGTACTGGTCTTTAACAAAGGAAGTCACGCCATCATAAAGCGCTTGTTCTTCGGGCGATAGTTGCAGATTCACGTTGGAGACGTTCCGTTTGGTAAATTGAACGGGGCCTTCGCCGCGGCGGTTACGAATCATGACTTTGGATAACTCGTTCTTAAGCTGTTCCTGATTTTTCGGAACCCGTTTGTCTACAACAAAGTTGGCCGCAAAGTCACCCTGACGGCCCAGTTGACCGGGCTTCAGCAGGTTGATCAGATTGAACAACTCGCTCATATCGTTCTGCACAGGTGTAGCTGTGAGCAGCAGACAATACTTTTTGCGCAATTTCAGCATGAATTGATAGTTGGTTGTTTTCTTGTTTTTGAGCTTATGGGCCTCGTCAATAATGATCATGTCGTAATCGGTATTCAGCAGCATATCTTTATGCGGGTCACGTTTGGCTGTATCCATGGAAGCAACAACCACTTCATTCTGCCAGGAATAGGCCTTTTTCTGGGCAATGGCAGGGATGCCAAATTTCGAATTCAACTCCCGTACCCATTGCAGCACAAGAGACGCTGGCACGAGAATGAGTACCTTGGATACGAGACCCCGAACCATATATTCTTTCAGAATGAGACCAGCTTCAATGGTTTTGCCAAGACCCACCTCATCGGCGAGAATGGCCCGGCCTGACATTTCAAATAATACTCTGCGTGCAGTGTCCATCTGGTGAGGGAGTGGAGTGAGGCCTTGCAGATGCTTGAGACATTGGATCTCGTCAAAATTGGGAATCAGATTGGTCTCTTCGGCTTGAATGCCCAGTTGAAAGAGTCGGTAATCTCCCCAAGGGCCTCCTTTATCCAGTCGTGATTCCAACTGATTAATCCAGCTTCGATCGAATTCCAGTGGAACGGGCAGCTCGGCTACAGGTTGATTCGTGTGGTGCGGGTTTTTCCGGTTCATGATGCTTCCTCCCCTGCCATACGTGATGACGTTTTATTCGTAGGTAATAGTATGGACGAATGAGAGGCAGTTCATAACTATACAAGTTGAACTACAGTTTATTTGCACGAACACTACGATGACAGAACAATCTTCCAATCGCTGTTATCCCCAGATTTCTTTGATTCCCTTTTCTGGAGGGGAAATCCGGTGATAGCGTATGCTTTCGATGCAGCTTTCTTTCAGAAAGCTTTTAGGCGAACGCTTCGCTTTTTCAGTTTTTTTTTGTCCTCTCCGTTGATGTGCAAATGATTAGTTTAACTTATATTGAACCCAGAAATTTAGTAAAGGCACATGTTTTTTTGTCCCAAAAAATTCACAGGTTTTGTATGCGTGAGTCTAAGGGTGTGTGAAGAAGCTTGTCCGAGCAGGAGAGTCTAAAAAATAAGGTCTGTGATAAAAGTCATATAGAAAATCAATATATGGTGTAATATACTGGTTTTATATCACTATATGTGGTGTTTCATCATAATTTACTTTTATAGTGAAAATGGAGCTTTATACCGGGGAGGTTGAATGCAGCGATGAAATCAAACCAACGATCGTACCAATTAGAAGGACTTAGCGAAAAAATATTTTTGGACCGATACGCCTGGAAGGATGCTGACTCGAATCATGCCAAGGTCGGAGATGTGGTACTGGTATTAACAAAGGATGATCCCAAGTTCCCAACCAAGGAAGTGGGCGAAATTATAGAACGTCAGGGTCAGCTCGTACAGGTAAGGACTCGAAGCGGAGAGATCATCGAGACCAGCGTGGAGAAACTGACACTCAATATCGAAAAAACACCGGAAGAGATGTGGAGCCGGCTTGCCAAAGCCATGGCCTCTGTTGAATCCACAGCAGATCAGCGGGCAACGTGGGAGTCCAAGTTCCACTCCGTGTTGGAGGATTGGAAGTTAGTACCCGGAGGGCGTATTGCTGCGGGAGCGGGGGCAAGCGATGAGCTGACACTTTTCAATTGTTATGTCATTCCGTCTCCGCAGGACAGTCGGGGTGGCATCATGAAGACCTTGACCGAGATGACGGAGATTATGGCACGTGGGGGAGGCGTGGGCATTAATTTGTCTTCTTTGCGTCCTCGCCGAGCGGTGGTGAAAGGTGTTAACGGATCATCCAGCGGCTCCGTATCGTGGGGAGGATTGTTCAGTTATACGACGGGACTGATTGAACAGGGCGGAAGCCGCCGGGGTGCACTCATGCTGATGATGAATGACTGGCATCCGGATGTGCTTGATTTTATTACCGTGAAACAAACAATGGGGCAGGTGACCAATGCCAATCTGTCTGTATGTGTGAGCAACGCCTTTATGGAGGCTGTCAAGCAGGACGGAGATTGGGATTTGGTTTTCCCCGATACGAACGATCCAGACTACGACACCGAGTGGAACGGGGATATGCAGCAGTGGAAAGCCGCAGGTCATTCGGTGGTACACTATCGAACGCTGAAGGCTCGCGAAATCTGGCATACCATTATTGAATCAGCCTGGAAATCGGCAGAGCCTGGTGTGGTTTTCATGGAGTACTATAACCAGATGTCCAACAGCTGGTACTTTAATCCGATCATCTGTACTAATCCTTGCGGTGAACAAGGCCTGCCTGGCTGGGGTGTATGTAATCTGTCAGCGATCAATCTGTCCAAATTCTATGATGAAACGAATCATGATGTGGCATGGGATGAACTGGCGGAAACCACTCGCATCTCGGCTAGATTTTTGGACAATGTCATCGATGCAACACCATATCATTTTGAGGAAAACAGACTGAATCAGCAACGTGAACGCCGGGTTGGGCTTGGCACGATGGGACTGGCAGAGCTAATGATTAAGCTGCGTATAAGGTACGGCAGTCCTGAATCCCTTGAATTTCTGGATAAACTGTATGGATTCATGGCGAAGGAGGCCTATCTGGCATCGGCAGAGATTGCAGCAGAGAAGGGAGCTTTCCCAGCTTTCGAAGCTGAACCGTACTTACAGAGTGGATTCATGAAAAACATGGTTGCAACGTACCCTGAAGTAGGAGAGGCCATTCGCAAACAGGGCATTCGAAATGTCACACTGATCACACAGGCGCCAACGGGAAGTACAGGTACGATGGTGGGCACATCAACAGGGATTGAACCGTATTTCGCCTTCAAGTATTTCCGTCAAAGCCGTCTAGGTTATGATGAACAGTTCGTACCCATTGCGCAAGATTGGCTGGATGAACATCCGGGTGAAGCTTTACCAGACTATTATGTGACAGCGATGGATCTGTCGGCTGAGAATCACATCCGGGTGCAGGCTGCGATTCAGCAATGGGTGGATAGTTCGATCTCAAAGACGGCCAACTGTCCGGCTGATTTTACGGTGAAGGATACGGCTGAGCTATACGAACTGGCCTTCGACCTTGGCTGTAAGGGAGTAACGATATATCGCGACGGCAGCAGGGATGTGCAGGTGTTGTCCACGTCGAAGAAGGAAGAGACCCATTCCGAAGATCAGAACACGGCGGAAGCAAAAGAGAAGACGGACGTATCTGCAATAGATAACCCGAATAATATACGAGGGCAGGCAGGTGTTGAAGCGTTCAGTAGCGAGGTTGATGTTGAGACTCTTTCTTCTGATCAAGCCCCTTCTTCTGCTACAGTGCTGGATAAACAATACAGAAGCCGTCCTCAAGTACTGCGCGGTGCGACATACAAAATCAATACGCCATTCGGGATGGCTTACATTACGATCAACGATCTGGAGGGAACGCCGGGTGAGATCTTCCTGAACGTGGGCAAAGCGGGATCGGACGTGTTTGCCATGGCTGAGGCACTCGGTCGAGTATGCTCTCTGTTCCTGCGATACGGAGATCATGGGCACAAGGTTGAACTGTTGATCAAACATCTCAAGGGAATTGGTGGTTCGGGAGCGATTGGCTTCGGAGCCAACCGGGTGGAATCGATTGCTGATGCCGTCGCCAAAGCATTGGAAAGTCATGTACAGAGCGATGTGCAGGAGAACGAAACTAGAGCATTACAAGAACAGAATCAAGTGGAGAGCACGTATCCAACAGTGGAAGATCAGAAAACCTTTACCGAATCGAGAGATTTATGCCCTTCATGCGGCTCGGCATCCCTGATGAATGTGGAAGGTTGCAAAACATGCAGCAACTGTGGGTACAGTAAGTGCAATTAAATACCTTTTGAAAAAAGAGAAAAAGAAAGGCACTCCTGACTCCATTACGAAGTCAGGAATGCCTTTTCGTCATTTAGCTAACTAACACCAATCCTGGCATCGATCTGCAAGTGATTGCAGTTCATTAAATAAAACGCCAGCATGGTAGCCGTCGCACACGGCGTGATGTAACTGAACGGATAAGGGAAGATATACTTGATCGTTTTGTTGAACATATTTCCCCATCGTGAAAATAGGCAACAAGTAGGTTCCTTCATTGTAAATATTCAGATTAAATCCAGTAAAGTTCACCCAGGGAATGCTGGAAACGGGAAATGTATTTGGCGGTTCATTGGGTTTGGCAACAAATTGTTTGTGATCTTTGTAATTCTTCATATCTTCCAGATAACGAATGTGGAATGTCTCGAAATCTTCATGGAATGTCGTCCAGATCGTTGAGAAACTCTTGTCGTCCTCATGAAAAATCGTATAACTCGGAGACATTTCGTCCCAGTAGCCCAATCTCCCCTCGGCATCAAAACAGGTTCGGAATTCCCTGTGTGCATTGACGACCGTAGAGATCATATGAATAAGAGCGGGATAGAACTTCAATCCTTTAAGCTTCAGTGCGTTGATCAATAGAGTGATATCCAGATTAGCAGTTATGCTGTAAGTACATCTGACCTGATTCAAGTAGTGGTCAAAGTATGGCTTTCGATCCCACTGATCTAACACGATTGAATTAAACATAAGTTATAACCTCCTAAATTTGAATATTGCCTTCATTTAGAAGGTATATTTGACTGATTTGACCATATCCTATCACATTCCCAGTATCGTATTTTTAGAAATTGACCATCTCAGTATAACATGATACTGAATGTGTCGCTTATAGCGAAATCCTCTGCAAAACGCTTTTTCAACCAGATTTTTTACTTTATAATTAAAGTTGTGTTTATAACGAAGAAGAGAGGGGATTAGATGCGTCAGCCGATAGAAGAACCCATATTTTATTCTTATCCTGGAATGGTAGCGGTGGTGACTTCACGTCATGAGGGAGTCCAGAATGTGATGGCGTCCGGATGGCATACATACATCGGATCATCACCAGGCGTATATGGCATCTCCCTTCGTAAGGAAACATACTCCTATGAACTCATTGAGAAGAGCGGCGTATTCGGTGTTCATTTCCTGCCAGGTCATCGATCGGAGTGGATTCAAGCTGCAGGAACGTTCAGTGGGAGAGATACGGACAAATTCACAAGATTCGGCATTCCGTATGAGGAAGGAATCAAGGTAAGTGTACCCATTTTGACAGATGCTTATTTTGCTTATGAATGCAAGGTTATGGAGATTACGACATATGGTGACCATGAATGGATTGCAGGCGAAGTATTGCAGCGATATCAGGATCAGAAGTACTTTCTGGAGAATGGAATGGTTGATCTGGAGAAGTTGCAAATCCCAATGTACACAGGGCGTTCAGCATACCGGATCATGGATGCGAGGACAGAAGAAAAGATTCACCCGTTCCACCTCTAGGGTCCTAGGCAAGAAGAAGCAATTATGAGCAAAACTTTCAATCCGGTCTGACATAGGTTTATAATGGATATTGGCTGCTGAGCAAGTCGGCAGCCTTTTGTTATGAATTCAATTGTTTCAATCGATGTGTGCGTGGGTATGCTGGTTTGCGCAAGCGGGACAGGTAATTTTAGCCACTCGATGAAAAGTACTATATTTAACGACAAAATTAGAGTATGATTTTACAGCTATATGAGCTGGCAGGAAAGGTTACATCGGTTTAATCGTTTGTAACTATTCCTGTAAAGTATGAGGCTTATTTCGGGCGTATAATGCTAAACGTGAACTCACGAATGAATATAAAGAATATTTTAATAATTAAACTTAATGGACAGGCAACTCGTCTTCTTTAAGATTATAGAATTCACACAGAATGTCGCATCATCGGATCGTGCTTCAAACAGAAGCTTTTCTTATGTTGTAAATGAAAGATGGAAGGTGCAATACGT
Organism: Paenibacillus sp. FSL K6-4396; assembly: GCF_038002525.1. Lineage (NCBI taxonomy): Bacteria > Bacillati > Bacillota > Bacilli > Caryophanales > Paenibacillaceae > Paenibacillus > Paenibacillus sp. FSL K6-4396. The sequence goes on from NZ_JBBOCR010000001.1 coordinate 2,292,416, forward strand.
ATGTTAATGACAACCAGAATGATCAGGAGTTCCTTTATGCCCCCAACACCGATGTTGTTGACTCACAGTAACAAGGAGGGGCATGCATGTCACAATCGTTAAATCGTAAGAGACATATGAACGGACTTGACGGCTTGCGAGCCATCGCTGTACTTGCGGTAATCGCGTATCATCTGAATTTGGATTTTATTCCGGGCGGACTGCTCGGTGTAGGTATATTCTTTGTTCTCTCGGGATATTTGATTACAGATATTCTCGTGTCACAGTGGCAGGAACATGGACGCATTTCACTCGGTGATTTCTGGGTAAGACGGGTAAGGCGTTTGCTTCCAGGCATGCTGACCATGACAGCTGTGGTGATGATCTGGTTGGCTTGTACCGACCCGTCCCGGCTTGCTGCGCTTCGTGGTGATATCGTTTCGGGTGTATTATACATAAGCAATTGGTGGTATATCTTTCACAACGTTTCCTATTTCGAAAGTTTTGGCCCTCCATCACCGTTTGGACATTTCTGGTCACTGGCTGTGGAAGAGCAATTTTATCTTATATGGCCTCTTCTACTGATCGCAGCAATCGTAGTGTTCAAAAGAAAGGGATGGCTGGTCGTCTTCATTGTCGTCGCAGCTGAATTGTCTGCTGGCGCAATGGCCATCATGTATAATCCGGATCTGGACCCGAGCCGTGTATATTATGGAACAGACACGCGGGCATTCGCACTTCTTGCCGGTGCTGCTCTTGCCGTGGTGTGGCCTAGTCGCAAGCTGTCGAACTCTCTGTCTGGCATGAACAGGCTTGTGCTCGATGTGTCGGGACTTGCTGCGCTTGCTTTGTTAATCTACATGATGTTGAACAGCAGTGAATATGATCCGTTTCTGTATCAAGGGGGCATGGTGCTTCAGGCTATTGCAACAACGTTGCTGGTAGCGGTGTTGGCTCACCCATCGTCTTTCCTGGCACGTATCATTGGCGCGAAGCCATTACGCTGGATCGGAGAGCGATCCTACGGATTATATCTGTGGCATTATCCTGTCATTCTGTTAACCAATCCCGCGGTGGATACGGGAGGAGCACATCCTGTACGAATCATTTTACAGGTTGCTGCAACGGTTGTACTGGCCTCATTGTCCCTTAAATATATTGAAAATCCGATTCGGTACAACGGATTCCGTGATTCTTGGTCCCGATTATGGGGAAGAGGGCGGTCAACGATCGGTATACGTAACGTATGGTGGAAGCGGGCAGGCCTGTTGATGACGATTCTGTTGTTGTCCTATACGGTATCTCAGATGATGGTCTCACATGCAGCGAACTCTGACTCCCATTCGGTATCGATGTCCAACACATTGAATGGAGAGAATTCCGTAGTGGAGGAACAGGGACAGGATGTGTTGCCAGCTATTACAGCGACGTTAGGCTCTGGTCAAAAGAACGATGCTCATACCCATAAACCGGAAGCAGGGACGAAAGATGATCCGGGGAAAAACGAGAAGCCAACAGGAGAGTCTGCTCCAGACTCAAAACCTGACGACCAAGACAATGCAGTGAATGCTGGCAAGGACGGTCAGTCTGAAGATAAGCCGGCTGATGACTCCGTGACTAACGAGAATGATACACCAGATGACGCTGGAGCGAATCAATCCGATAATACGGATCATACAGATGATGCACCTGATTCATCTCAGGACAATGAAGAAACGGCTCCTCCTGCCCAGGATGGCAAGGTTCATTATACCGTCATTGGAGATTCGGTGATTTTGGATGCAAAACCGTATCTGGAGCAAAGTATATCGGGAGTGTATGTGGACGGACATGTCGGTCGTCAGATGTGGCAGGCAGGTGATGTATTGGAAGGTCTGAAGCAAAACAACCAAATGGGCAGCAAAGTGGTGCTGGAGCTCGGGACGAATGGTTCCTTTAACTCCAAAAACTTGAATGCTGTGCTTGATTATCTGAAGGATGAGGATCACGTATATCTGGTTACTGTGCGTGTACCTCGTCCGTGGGAAAGAACGGTGAACAGGGCTTTGAATGAGGCAGCATCCAAATACAGCAATGTCTCGTTGATTGACTGGAACAGTGCAAGTGAGGGACATGACGAATATTTTGAAAAAGACGGCGTACATCTCACTACGCAAGGGTCCGAAGCTTTTGCAGATCTGGTGAAAAACAGTATCCAATAATACGCAATCCATATTTAATACGATTTAGCACTTATTCATTATATATAGCCTGGGTTGAAGCTACCGACGGCTGCAACAAGAAAGAGCTCTCATTGTGAGGGCTCTTTTTAGTTGTTATGAACAATAAGTCAGCAAAGTAAGTTCCAAACAGGGGAACCGATATTTTTCACCCCTGCATCCGTGGATCGTCACCTTACGGTATGATAGCGTTAACATTTACAATAAGTGTATTCAAATCGCCGAGGGGGATTATAGAGATGTTGAAAAAATGGCTTTCGGGTTTCCTGGCAATAACGTTGTTCTCCATTATTCTGGCTGGCTGTGCTGGCGGGGACACTTCAGAAGGAGGCAGTGGCAATGACAAAGTAACCGTCACTCTCTGGCACAACTGGACCGGACAGGATGCAAAGGCGGTTGCGATGCGCAAAATAATTGAAGATTTTCGTGCGGCGCATCCAGATATTGAAGTTGTGGATGAAGGCCTGCCAACAGATGGTCTCAAAACCCGGCTTCGTACGGTGGCAGCTGCCAACGAGATGCCAGACCTGTTCGTGATGTGGCCGGATGCCATGACAAAGGAATTTGTGAAAGGGGATCTGTTACAGCCCATTAATACCGAGCTGGACGCAAAGCCGGAGTGGAAAGACAACTTCATCCCGAATGCATTGGACGGATACACCGTAGACGGGAATATCTACTCCGTGCCGATGAATCTGGCGCCAAGTTCCTTCATTTATTACAATGAAGCTTTGTTCAAACAGTACAACGTAAAAGTGCCTGAGACATGGGCGGAACTGGAACAAGCGATTGCTACTTTTAATCAAAATAAAGTCATTCCCATGGCACTTGGCAACAAGGCCAACTGGGTAGCTCAATCAACGATATTCAGTACACTGGCTGATCGGATTACCGGCACAGACTGGTTCCTGAAAGCGACAGCACAAGAGGGTGCAAGCTTTACCGATCCGCAATTTATTGAAGCCTTGAACAAGATGCAGGAGCTTGGCAACACCAAGGCATTCCAGGATGGATTCAACAGTATCGATGAGACACAGATGATGCAGCTTTATTTCCAAGGTAAGGCAGCGATGGTCATGAACGGCGGATGGGCCTTGGCAAATCTGGTGAACAATGCACCTGAAGAGGTGTTGAACAACACACATATTACGATTCTTCCTCCAGTGGACGGAGGTCAGGGTGAACCAAGAACAACATCCGGTGTAGTAGGAACCGGGTTGGGTGTAAGTAAAAAGCTGAGCGGTGCACAAAAAGAGGCAGCGATGGAGCTGTTCTACGCGCTGGCAGGACCAGATGGCCAGAAGGCCACATTGGATAGCAGCACATTGGTGAGTTACAAGATTGATCTGGACAAAACCAAAGCACATCCATTGTTCGTAGAATTATATGATTTAATGCAGGAAGTGAAGATCACGCCAGTATACGATTCCAAGCTGGGATCAGCAACGGTTGAGGTTATTAATAATGCATTGCAAGAGTTGCTTATGGGTGGCAAGGCTGAAGACATTGCGGCCAAAATTCAGGCGGCTCAAGCCAATGCAGTTAGTCAGTAACCATTCGTTAAAACCCCTTCCCGGCAGGGGAGGGGTTTTAAGTATGAATGGGATAGTCAGTTGCAAGTCGGTAAAGGCATTTATGGAAGGGAAGTGAACAGATGAACGCACTGCGCAGTCGGCGTTTTATTATGCTGGGGCTGGCCCCGGCAGTCATCATTTATGCATTGTTTGTATTTGTACCGGTCGTGTGGTCGGCATACTACGGTTTCTTCAACTGGTCCGGCATTGGCGCATCCAAATATATTGGTGTGGATAATTACATTGAGATCTGGCATGATCCTGTGTTCTGGCGGGCACTGAAAAATAACGTTATTTTTGTGTTGGCATCGGTATTTGGACAAATTCCGTTAGCGCTGATGCTGGCGGTCATATTACACAAAAGCAATCCGTTACAGCGGTTTCTGCGTTCAGCCGTATTTCTACCGATGGTGTTATCCACTGTCGTTATCGGTATGATCTGGCAGTATATCTATCATCCGCAGATCGGGATATTGAACTTTCTGCTGGACGCACTGGGGCTTGAAAGTTGGAAGCTGCAATGGCTGTCCGATGACAAGATTGCAATTTTCTCATTGGTACCGCCGCTGCTCTGGAGTTTTGTCGGGTTGTATCTAATTATCTTCATCTCGGCGCTACAGAATATTCCCGGCGAGATTCATGATGCTGCCAAAATAGACGGGGCTTCAGGAATCCGGAAGCTGGTATCCGTCTCTTTGCCCATGATCTGGGGTACGGTTCAGGTAGCAATTATTCTATGTATTTCGGGTAGTCTGAAATCCTTCGATCTGGTCTACATCATGACCAAGGGTGGTCCGGCACATGCGACAGAACTGCTTGCAACGTATATGTACAATTCAACCTTTACAACATACCGATATGGTTTTGGTAGTGCAATCTCAACAACCATCGTACTGATCTCCCTGCTGCTGATCGGAACAAGCCAGTGGCTAACCAGTCGCAAACGAAAAGAGAATCAATAGAGAGGAGGAGTTATCATGCAAGTGACACCTGTATCCATGCCATCACCACGAAGCGGCTCGGGCCATCCGATTCGTCGCCTACGTAGCGGAATTGTTTGGACGCTGCTAACGGTCTATGGTATTTTAACATTGTATCCGTTCTACTGGCTCGTGATTAGTGCATTCAAAACAAATGAAGATTTTTATAGCCGGCCCTTTGGACTGCCGGAAAACTGGAATGTTGCCAATTTCAGCAATGCATGGGAAAGCTCCAGGCTGGGGACCGCTTTTGGCAATTCACTAATTGTATCGGTTGGATCACTTATTCTGACGCTGTTTATTGCAGCGCTGGCTTCATTCATCCTGGCCCGTTTCCAGTTTCGCTGGAAAGGGTTAATCATGACCTTCTTTGTTGTTGGCATGCTCATTCCGATCCATAGTACACTTGTCCCCTTATTTATTTTAATGAAACAGATGTCCCTGCTAAATACGTACTGGGCCTTAATATTACCTTATACGGCTTTTGCATTGCCTACGGCAATTTTTGTGCTTACTGCTTATCTGACAAGTGTTCCACGTGATATTGAAGAAGCAGCTTTTATTGATGGAACAGGACTTTGGGGGCTGTTTACCCGGATCATGTTACCCATGTCCGTACCTGCGTTGTCAACGGTTACGATCCTGAGTTTCTTGCATGCGTGGAATGACTTTTCATTTGCGCTTGTATTCATCAACAAAACCGGATTGAAAACGTTACCGCTGGCCATTGCGAACTTTGCGGATGGGTATCAAACCGATTACGGATTAACGCTTGCTGCCATGACTCTGTCGGTCATTCCAACCATTATCTTGTATCTCGTATTCCAGGAACAGGTTATGAAAGGTATGACAGCCGGAGCTGTCAAAGGGTAAGCGAAAGCGCATCCAGAGGAGGAGAAACGTTTGGCACGCTGGCTCACATCTTCGTTACAAAGGAAGCTATCCGTCGTTGTGACGGCTTCAATGATTGTGCCTTTGCTGGCCTTGGGCCTGTTTGCCTTTCTAATCTCTTCCCGCATCACAGAGCAAAAAACAAAGCTGTCCGGCATGGATACGCTGAAACAGGTAGAGGCCAATCTTCGTTATATGTTGCAGGATGCCGAGAATCTCTCCATTTTCCTGATTGGAGAACGGGACATCCAGCAGTATCTTAGCCATAATGAAGATCATGAGCTGGACCGGGTGGATATTTTGGGCAGGATGACCAATCTGGCAGCTTCCAAGAAATATATTGCGAACATCGCCATATATCCAAGCCGATTCGATGCCACATTGTCTACGGCTACCTGGTATGAATCCAATAATTCAAGCTTATCTTATCCACCAGTGCCGAGCGGAGAAGCAGTGAAAAAATGGACGGGGGTATATCCGGTCCAGAATTATGCGGGTATACAAAATGTGATCACATTGGTTCGGCCGATTCGCAGTATCCATGATTATCGACCCATTGGCTGGTTAGCCATTAGTCTGGATGAGAAGGCCATATCCAAGGGATGGGCCGCTCTGGGATTAGGCAGAGGGCAAGGCAGACTGGAGCTCATCGGCAGTTCTGGAGAAATTCTGTCTTCGATGGACAAATCCCGGCTTGGACTTAAGCTGGAAGGTGTCGAACCAGGGATTTCGACGTTAATTCAGGATGGCGGTAGCGGAACCACCACGTATGGCAGTGGTGACGATAAACGGACGTTGCTCTATTATCCGGAAGAATTGACGGGGTGGACGTTGGTTGGAACGGTTCCTTATGACCAGTACAAGTCGGAGAATCGGTACATTCTTATTCTTACCGGCTGCGCCGTTGCGATGTCTGCTGTGATCAGTGCTGGCTTGGTCTGGTTTACGGTGCGGCGTGTGACGAGGCCGCTTCGTGTGCTTACCCGGCATCTGTCCCGAATTGATCCGGAACGTCCGCTTCCTTTGTTTCGATCTGAAAGTGATGACGAGATTGGCAGGCTTGGGGAGAGTTACAATCTGCTCGGTGCACATATTCAGTTATTGAAGGAAGAGGTTATTCGAGGTGAAGCTCGCAAAAAAGAAGCGGATCTTAGAGTGCTTCAGGCGCAGATTAACCCGCACTTTCTGTATAACACGCTCTCTTCAATTCACTGGATTGCCTTGATGTCTGAAGAGAAGCGGATTGCGGATATGGTTGAGGGCCTGAGTGATTTTCTGCGTATCAGCTTGAACAATGGTCAGGATTACTGCCCTGTGGAACAGGAGATCGCTCATATTCGCCATTATGTGCGTGTGCAGTCGATTCGTTTCCCTGATCAATTTGTGTTGCATTATATCGTAGATCCAGCGCTTGAGAAACGAATGATGCTGAAGCTATTGCTGCAACCGCTTGTTGAGAACGCCATGATTCATGGCATTCAGCCCAAAGCAGGCGTGGGCACCATCACCATAATGATTCGCAAGGACCCGGATAATGAACAGATGAATGTGCTGGTGCTGGATGATGGTGTTGGCATGGAGCCGGACAGACTGGAGCAATTAAGAATAAGCATTAGGGAATGGAAGGGAAAACAGCCGGGAAAACAGCTAAACCAAGGCGGTTATGGGCTCTGCAATGTAAATGAGAGGCTGCTGCTCCATTATGGAGTGAATGCACAGCTTGAAGTAGACAGCAGGGTTGGGGGAGGTACCCGGATTTCGTTTTCCATTCCAATCTTGGAGGGTTCGCCATGAGACTATTAATTGTTGATGATGAAGTGATTATCCGTACAGGGCTTGCCAGCGTTATCGCTTGGCATGAACTCGGAATTGAACTTCTTCAACCTGCTGCCTCGGCAGAGGAGGCGTTAACACGCATGGCAGAGGAACGTCCGCATATCCTGATGACGGATATTCGGATGACAGGCAGATCGGGGCTGGAACTGGCAGAAGAGGGACTGCGATTGTTACCTGAGCTGGAGGTCATTATTCTGTCCGGATACGATGACTTTTCTTATGCGCAGCAGGCGATACGCCAAGGGGTTACAGATTATCTGCTCAAAACAAGCAAGCCGGAAGAGATCATCAAGACCGTATTACAGGCCAAACAACGGATCACGGAACGTTGGGCAGAGAAGTCCAGAGAGGGACAGCTTATGCGGGAGAATCGGGAGCGGTTATTTGCTGGTTGGATCATTGACGGTGACACCGCTTGGGGCCAATTTCCTTCGTTTTTGCGTTCTGATGCTGGAATAGAGGCAGCGAATGATGGTCTTGATGATGAACAGATTCGCAGACAAGTCATTGTACTTCGAGCAGAGGGTTGGGATCGATCCTCGGATGCACTATTACGATTTGCGGTGCAGAATACCCTGGAGGATATGCTACCGGGTGCCATTGCGCATATAGAGAAACAGCAAATTATATGTGTAGTTTCATGGCCGCCTGTGGAACAGGAATATCCGTTCAAGCTGGAGAGTGCATTACGTCGGGTGGAGCAATTACTGAAGTGTACTCTGCGTGCAGCAGTAGGTCTGCCTGTGCGTGGATATGCAGATCTGCACGAAAGCTACCGAACGGCTTCAACTGCTTTCCGATATCGAGGTTTGATGGATGATAAAGTATGGCATTATGAGCACGTTCAGGAGCGCAAAGGTGGTAAAACTGTACTTACGCATGAAGAAGAGACCACACTTGGTTCAATATTGTTAGATAATGATTCAGTGAGGTTAACGACATGGACGCGTGAACTGGTGGCTAATCTGACTACAGAACCGGAGGTCACGCCAGAATCGTTCAGTGCTTGTCTGCACTCTGCGGTCATTGCAGGTCATCGCTGGCTTACCCGTACAATGCGAGCGACAGGGCGTGAAGAAACCACAAGGCTTGAACCCTGGTTGCCGGAACCGGATGCCGAAGCTGTAGATCTTGGGGATATGTTGTTCCACCATCTGTATGGTCTGATGCATGTCTATCATAGCCGAATGGGTCAGGGACAGGCTGCCCATGTGCAAAAGGCTATTGGTTATATTGAATCATCACTGGCACAGGACATTAATCTGCAGCAGGTAGCTGGACATGTTCATTTGCATCCGGGTCACCTGAGTGAACTTTTTAAAAAAGAAATGGGTGTGACCTTTGGAGATTTTGTCACCGATATGCGTATCCGAAGAGCGATGGATATGCTCGCGGTGTCTCCAGCGAAGGTCAGTGAAGTCGCTGCTATCAGCGGCTACGAAGACGTGAAATATTTTAGCAGGCTGTTCAAAAAACATACCGGCAAGACCCCGAGTGAATATCGAGAAGAGGCGCTGTCGTTCAAACCTTCGGGAAGTTAGAAATGAGCAGACCAGGCAGCATGTCTTGCATTTCTGCCAAACGTTTTCGATAGGGTATTACTCAGGGTTATTGGAGAGTGAGGGTGTATTAATGAAGATCCATAGTTCAAGTCAGGATTTATCGGGACAATGGAAAATACAGCATTTTGAAGTTGGAGAGAAACGGGCAATGGATGTGGCAGCTGCTGCGCTGGATGACCGTTTTTGGATCGGGGCTGAAGTGCCTGGGGATGTACATGCTGCACTTATTGAGCGCAGTATTATTGATCCGCCCTATTACGGACATAATGATGCCAAAAGTCGCTGGATTGAACAAAAGGAATGGTGGTACCGCACAACCTTCAATCTGATGAGAGATACAGAGAGCGAGGAGCACTTTGAATTGGTGTTCGAAGGATTGGATACGTTTGCAACGGTTTACGTGAACGGCCATGAGGTCGGGAAAACGGCCAATATGCTCATGTCACATACGTTTAATGTAACGTCACTGGTACGGAGCGGCTGGAATACGATTGCTGTCAAGTTTGACCCGCTTCACCTGCATCACCGGGACAAAGAAACCTTCGACTGGTCCTCGTATACGAAGGAACGGCCATGGCTGCGCAAAGCAGCGATGAACTTTGGCTGGGACTGGGGTCCACGTATGGTTACAGTGGGGATCTGGGGTGCGGTAAGGCTGGAAAAACGAACAATCGCCAAGCTGGAAAATGTGTATGCTCGTACGGAATCAGTCAGTACAGAGCTGGCTGTCTTACATGTCACGGCGGATGTGAAGTCGGTCTTGTCTTACCGTAGCAGACAGAAACGTGAGCAGGCTGTGGTTGCGACCTGTAATGTTCGTCTGTTGGATCGCAGCGGACACGAGGCGGCATGTGCCACTGAACTACCTCTAGAAGGTTATAAGGCAGATACCACATTAAACATTACGTCACCTCAGTTATGGTGGACTCATGATCTGGGTGAGCCGTATCTGTATACACTGGAGGTTACATTATACGCAGATGGCGTTGAGGTGGATCGTTATAGCGAGCCCTATGGGTTACGAACGATTGAGCTGGCTCTTCACAATGAACGGGGTGAAGATACATTTACGTTTATTCTGAACGGAGTCAAAGTATATGCCAAGGGTGCCAACTGGATTCCGGCTGATCATCTGATTGGTGCCATCCCAAACTCCCGGTATCGTGAGCTTGTCGAGCTGTCGGTGGAAGGGCATATGAACATGTTGCGTGTCTGGGCTGGTGGTATATATGAGAAGGATGTCTTCTACGATGAGTGTGATCGGCAAGGAGTGTTGGTGTGGCAGGATTTTGCATTCGCGAACGCACTGTTCCCGGATTTCAATCGTGATTTCATGGATAATGTACGGCAAGAGGTAGAAAACAATGTCCTGCGCCTGCGTAACCGTGCCTCGCTTGCCCTCTGGTGTGGGAATAATGAAATAGATTGGCTCTATGATATGAAGTCTGCAAGTGGAGATATTACCAGTCCGTTCTACGGCGAACTTATCTATCATGAACTGATCCCTGAAGTGCTGGATCGCTTGGATCTGTCCCGTCCGTACTGGCCTTCTTCGCCGTTCGGGGATAGTAATGGTCAGGACGCGAATGATCCCGATGTCGGGGATCGTCACAACTGGCAGGTATGGCATGGCTCGGTCTATCCAAGGAAGCATGGAGAGCCGCCGTTGCTGGACTATAGTATTGAAGGTGTGACGTTCAAAAATTACAAAAAGGATCATGCGCTTTTCAGCAGTGAATTTGGTATGCATGCCTCGGCCAATCGTTACACGCTGGAGAAAAATATGCCCGCAGGGCAGTTTTACTGGGGCAGTCCGGAGATGGCCTACCGTAACAAGGATACCAATCACCAGAAAGGTATTCTGCTGATGGAGGGTTATACAGGCATTCCGCAAAATATAGAAGAATACATGAACTATTCCATGTTGACTCAAGCAGAAGGATTGCGCTATGGAATAGAACATTTCCGGCGCATCAATCACCGTAACAGCGGTGCGCTCGTGTGGCAACTGAATGATAGCTGGCCGGGTACAAGCTGGTCCATGATCGACTATGAACTGCTGCCGAAGGCATCCTTTTATTACGGGAAAATATTCTTTCATCCTGTCCTGTTGTCATTGGAGCATGAGCCGGGTGAACCGCTTGCGTTGTGGGTCGTGAACGATACACGGGACGTCTTGAAAGGTCAGCTGCTGCTCAATGTCTATGAATTGCATGGAGAGAAGATCTACTCCAGCTCACATGCTGTTGAAGTGACATCTCAATCCGCATTGTGTATTGCCGAAATAACTGAAGTAGAGGTGTTACAGGGCAGACGTGCGGAGGAAGTAATGGTTGAGTTGGTATCCGAAGGATTTGCGGCACAGAGCAATCGGTACTTCTTGCGTGATCCTAAGGATGTGACGTTGCCAGAGTCGCAATTGAGCGTACATGTGAATGAAGAGGAACAGTCTGTAACGGTTACGGCCAGTGGTGCGATTGCACGATTGGTGAAGCTGGAGCTTCCCCTTGGGCGTGTCCGATTCAGTGACAATTATTTTGATCTGCTCCCCGGTGAGAGCCGAACAGTGAGACTTCGTCATCCAGAGCAAACGTCTCTGCCTCTGACGGAACTTCGAGTTAGTGCCATGAACGGCAGAGAAGGATAAAATAATAACAGACTTCGATTCTTATTCGAGGTTCAAGGTTCATGGTGGTAATCCTGAGCAGGAATGCCACCTTTTTTACTTTTGCAGCAGGGTGAGTTCCTGTCGTTGTGTCAGGTGACCTTGGCCTTATTCCACAAGCGAAACTTCCAATCGGGTTCACATCTTGAATCGTTAAGGTTAGAATGATATAGAGAAATCGTTTTCAAAGGAGGTGGATTCATGTCATTTGTCTTTTACCCGGAGATGGTTATATTCATTCTGATGTTGATCCTGCTGATTATTGGTATTGTATATATCGTTCGTAAAAGCAAACAAGTATTGCACCGTTTAAGCAATCTGGAGAAAGCAGTATATGAAAAAGATAACATCTCATCCTATCCGAAGGACGTTGATACTGTACAAGAAGCACCCAGAGAAGACACGTTTGCTCCACGCAAACGAAAATGAAGAAGGACACGGAATTACATAAAAAAGATAAACCAACAAACCAAACAGCCGATTCTTCTCTAATGAGGAAGTGATCGGCTGTTTGGGCATATAGGCATTTTATCAGTATTAACTGGGTTTAGAGAAAGGATTCATAACGCTGTTGGAAAGAGGATTCCATCTCCACTTGTCGAGCAAGTTGCTGCTGTACCTTTGCACCGCGAATCGTCTGAAGTTCCTGAAGTTGTGCAGTGGAACTGAATTGATCTGCAGCCATTTGGACAAGTAATTCGGAGAGCACATCCGCATCTTCGAGCGCGGCATTAAGTCCAAACGCACCGGTTGGGGTCATGGTATGAGCGGCATCACCGATGAGTACAACATTGTCCTGTGCCCACGATTGGCAATAGCTGCTTTCGACAGATAACAGAACAAAATCACTCCAGCTCTGAATATTGGCAGCTACAGAATCAGACAGGCAAGGAAAAGCAGATACAAGTTTATCTACAAAAGGAGCAATCGGCTGCTCTCGCAGCTTGGAGTAAGCTCCCTCGGGAATGTTCCACCCAATCTGAACATAACCGCCGAACTGTGAGAAGAGTGCGAGCTGTTGACCATCCATGCTGGCCATCCGAACAGCGGGTTCCCAACCTACGGGTGCCGGAATGCGTGCCCAGAGCAGATCATACCCGTGCTTGCGAATCTCCGGGGTCATACCGGAATGTTTGCGTACCGCAGAGTATCTGCCATCAGCACCAACAATTACAGATGCTTCAATGGAGGCAGGAACGCCGTTCCGCCGAATGTTAATACCTACGACCTGGCCGTTCTTGTCTCGTAACAAACCGGTCATAATCGTATTGAATAGTACTTGTTTATATGAACTGTGCTGCTGAGCATGCGACACGATGGCTTCCAGGAGATGATCTTGGGGTACATGAATACCAACATGAGATTCTCCATTGCCGGGTGATACCGTATGAATAATCTGCCCATTTTCCCAATACTGAATCTGTTCCAAGAGCAGCGCTCCGCGTTCCTGAATGAGGGAATAGAGGCCGTGTTTATTCAAAATGGCTTCGCCATCCACATTGAGCAACTCCCCGCGAAAAGACTTGTGCAGGTGGGGCTGCCGCTCAATGAGCATCGTGGAGATTCCTTGTTGATTCAGTAAATAAGAAAGCAAAGCACCGCCAGGACCTGCGCCGACGATGCAAACATCTGTTTTGAGTTGAGATTGTATATTCTGATTCATGTGCATAAGTCCCTTGCATTATAATGGTGACGCTTTATTTACTTTATAACAACAGATTTATTAAAATCATTAAGTAACTAAAAGTAACTTTAAGGATATAGGTTATTATAAACAAACTCGTTGCCATAATGCAATAGGTGAAACCCGAAATAAAACAAGAGTGTGGCAGTCAACGATAGAGTGTCGGATACAAGCGCATTTTTCACAAACATCATAGTGTAAATATGCTACAATATAAGGTAGGTTATGATGAAAGGCAGGAGGAACGTTTATGAGCCCGGATACGGAGCGAAACTCTCAATTGGCAAATGTAGATCAATTGTTGGAGGCCTTCTTCAGATATAAAAATAAAGTATTGGATCAGCAGCAGAAGACCGAAACCAACTGTAAACTGAATCCGACAAAAAGTCATATATTGGGCATGATTTTACGTGAAAAACGCTGCATGGCGGTTGATGTGGCCAGACAACTCAGTTTGTCTTCCGGCGCAACCACCATTGTACTGAATCAACTGGAGACGGAAGGGTTGATCCAGCGGGTGCGCAGTGAAGAAGATCGGAGAATTGTGTGGCTGTCCTTAACGGATGAAGGCGCACAGCTTGCCAAGACACTTAATGCGAATCGCGGCCGAATGACGTGGGAATTGTTGCAAGCACTTTCCGAAGAGGAGCAACAGCAGATGTTTGGCATGTTGAAGAAAATTGAACTGAAACTGCTGGAGAACATGAAGTCGTTTGAGCAGATCCACCGGTAGTCCATATATGACTTGATCCTTGAAGACGTCAGTCCTCATGAGTTCGTCCCTAATTGCGGAGGGGTGAGCCTTGAAGACTGGCGTTTTTGAGTTTGTTCATAAATGAAAGCGAACCACATGATCCGTCATGCCTTCTTGGATCAAAATTTCTTTTTGCTTGCTGCCCATCAGGTCAAAGTGGGGAAAGGGCTGCCGCCGATGAATGTATCGCGGGTCCAGCCCATGATCGTTGCACCAACGCTCGAGACGTTCCAGATCTGCACAGCCAACTTTGGTGACACCGGTGATGTCGGGGAATCGGTTGTCAATCCAGAAATGAGTGAGGTACGCAATCTCACCCCGAGCCACTTGTTCCTTCCACGCAGCAAGCTCTTGTCGTTTAATTCCAAATGCCATAGATGCAAGTTCCTTTCCGAAGGGTATTGTCCTTAGCATATTGTAACATCTTATATACAGGATCCATCAGAATTCTTCAATCTATATAAGTTAACTAAAGATTATTTACACTGACACTACGATGACAGAATAACCTTCCAATCGCTGTTATCCCCAGATTTTTTTGATTCCCTTTTCTAAAGGGGAAAATCCGGGGATAAAGGCGAACGCTTCGCTTTTTCAGGTTTTTTCTGTCCTCTCCGTTATCGTGTAAATGAATAGTTCAACTTATATAGACTAGTCTGAGAGCAGTTGAATGGGTATATGAATATGACAACATTTTTATAATAAAGGTTGGATTATGTTAAAATAAACCTATACAACAAAGGTTTCACCACTTCTATAGCGGAAAGGGATTGTCATCATGGAAATATTTATTGCCGTACTTGTGTTACTGGTCCTGATCGGTTTATCCAATATTTTAAACCGGTTTGTACCCTTTATTCCCATTCCGCTCATTCAAATCGTGCTTGGTGTAGCTATAGCTTTGCTTCCTGCAGGTGTTCACCTGCCGTTGAATCCGGAATTGTTCTTTGTACTGTTCATCGCACCTTTGTTATACAACGATGGTAAGCGAACGCCAAGGAATGAATTATGGAATCTGCGTGCACCGATACTTCTGCTTGCACTAGGGCTTGTATTCGTGACAGTAGTCGTGGCGGGATATGCCATTCACTGGCTGATTCCTTCGATTCCGTTACCTGCTGCTTTTGCTCTTGCAGCCATATTGTCCCCGACAGATGCAGTGGCCGTTGGCGCCATGGCAGGGCGAGTACATTTGCCCAAAGGCATACATAGACTTCTTGAAGGTGAAGCATTAATGAATGATGCATCCGGCCTGGTCGCCTTCAAATTCGCAATTGCAGCCACAGTTACAGGTGTATTTTCCCTGGCGAATGCAACTTTTAGTTTTATTCTGATTGCGATTGGCGGGCTTCTTGTCGGGGCCTTGTTATCTTTTCTGTTAATCAGGCTAGGGGTATGGATCCGTAGACTGGGCATGGAAGATGTGACAATTCACATGCTGCTGCAAATCCTGACGCCATTTATCATCTATCTGGTGAGTGAAGAAATTGGGGTATCAGGTATTCTTGCGGTAGTGGCAGGCGGTATTATCCACGCCATTGAGCGTGACCGTGCTGAATCGGTTCAGTTGAAAATGCAGGTGGTATCTGCGAGCACATGGTCAGTCATTTTATTTATACTAAATGGTCTGGTGTTTGTTATTCTGGGTGTACAGGTCCCGGATGTGTTGAGTACCATATTTGAAAATGTTTCGTTTAATAATCTGCAGGTGTTGGGATATGTAGGCTTGATCTCGGTGCTACTGCTGGTTCTGCGCTTTCTCTGGATCTATCTGTTCTGGCAAGGGAATGAATGGTTGCGTACCCAATCCTCTATAGGCAGTCCCAGATTCAAGGATATTACGATCATTTCCCTCTCTGGGGTGCGGGGGGCTGTAACATTGGCGGGTGCGTTCTCCATTCCTTATGTGCTTCAGGATGGATCACCTTTCCCTGAACGGGATCTGATTATTTTCCTCGCGGCAGGAGTTATCCTCTTCTCCCTGATTGCGGCAAGCGTGTTTCTTCCGGTTCTGGCCAAGGACGATGGGAAATCCACAGAAGAAACACCGCAGAAGTCAGAACGAAAGGCACATGACATTATGCTGAATGCGGCAATACGAGCTGTCAAATCCGAAATGAACGATGAGAACAAAGCTGCCGCTCTCGCGGTTGTCTCCGACTTGTCCAAGTACATCAGACAGGCCGCAGGTCAGCTTACCGCCGATAAACGCAAAGATATTCAGAAACAAGAAACGGCTATTAACCTGATTGCCACCCGTGCGGAACGTAAAGAAGTTGAAGTAATGTTGGACGAAAATGCAATTGCTTCTGATGCGGCCTTCAAATGTGACAGCTGGTTGGATCGCAAGGAAATGATGCTGGCGAATCGCGCAAACACTCAGTTCATGACTTCGATCAGCGAGATCGGGCGTGTGTTAGGACATCTGTTCACCAACCGGTCCCAGAAGCCGAATCAACCATTCATGCTAGAAAATGCAGAACTGTTCCGTCAGGTGAAGTTACGTACCTCTGAATCGGCAATTAAGGCCATTCGTGCCCATATGAATGATGGGAATCGAGTCGTCGCACTGTCGGTCATTGCCAAGTATGAGCGTGTAATTGCCAAATTGCGCACCTGGAACCAGGGTAAAACGGAAGATCCGTTTAATCAGGAGAAATTGGAGTTGCAGATGGTGGCCATTCAGGAACAGCGTAATACGGTTCAACAGCTGTATGAAAACGGCGAAATCACCCGTGATGTGGCTGCGAAACTTCGTCGGTTTATTAACGACGTTGAAGCGACTGCGCTGAAAAACACCTAATCCGATAAATCCGATATTTTAAATATGCTAAACGGTTTGATATAATATGGACAAGAAAGACATCACAACTAAATTGTACTTATTCGATCAGTGAAGGAGAGATGAGACATGGCAGAACAACAAATTCGGTTGGGTAAAACGGATCTGGTCGTGAATCCCATTGGACTGGGTGCGAATGCAGTAGGCGGACATAATATCTATCCGGACATGCTGAATGATGAGACGGGTAAGGAAGTGGTTCGTACAGCTTTGAAACAAGGTATTAACTTTGTGGATACGGCATACATCTATGGACCTGAGCATTCCGAACGACTGATCGGCGAAGTATTGAAGGAAACCGGTCAGCGGCAGAATATCATCATTGCGACCAAGGCAGCTCATAAATTGGTGGATGGCAAGATTGTCATGGATAACTCACCTGCTTTTCTGAAAACAGCCGTGGATGAGGCGTTGAAACGTCTGCAAACCGATTACATTGATCTGTTCTACATCCACTTTCCGGATGAACATACGCCTAAGGATGAAGCGGTAGATGCGTTAAAACAATTAAAAGACGCTGGTAAAATCCGCGCCATTGGCGTATCTAATTTCTCCATTGATCAGTTGCGTGAAGCCAACAAGGACGGGCATGTAGACGTACTGCAATCTGAATATAATCTGTTCAAAAGAGATGCGGAGAAAGAGCTGTTGCCGTATACGGCTGAGCATAACATTTCTTTTGTGCCCTATTTCCCACTGGCTGCGGGACTGCTGGGCGGTAAATATAATCGCAATACAACCTTTCAGGATGGACGGGCGAAGAACCCGCTGTTTACAGGTGAAGCTTTCATTGAAAATTTGGATAAAGTTGAGCAACTGCGCAGCATGGCACAATCCAAGGATGTTGAGGTCGCTCATCTGGTTCTGGCCTGGTACCTGACACAGCCTTCCATTGATGCATTGATTCCGGGTGCCAAACGACCGGAACAGGTCATTAACAATATGCAAACATTAAATGTGGAATTAACTGCTGAGGAAATTGCAGTCGTGGATCAGATCTTTCGTTAATGAGTTCGGGTGAATCGGGAAATGCTAACAGGGAGTTTACGTATGAAGACAAAGTGAGGACACCACATGAACCTGAAGGCAGCCCGAGTCATCGGAATGTTCACGCTAATTATTTTGCTGGGTAGCAGTTCTGCCTATGCGAAGCCTGTACAGAAGAACCGTCAGTATTATGAGGAACGAGGAGAGATAGTGTGGGAAGTTCCCACACAGGATAAACTCATCGCCCTTACCTTTGATGATGGACCAGATCCGATTCAGACTCCGCAGATTCTGGCTTTGCTTCAGCAGTATCATGCCAAAGGAACTTTTTTTGTACTTGGCAAATGGGCAGATAAATTTCCTGAACTGATTAAGCAGGAACAGCTCGAAGGGCATGAAATCGCCAACCATACGTATGCGCATACGTATGCAGTTCGATCAACACGTGCGGACAAGTACATGAATGATATGAACGAAGCAGAAAGTTCCATTATTAAAGCTGGTGCGGAGCGTCCCCTGTTGTTCAGGCCACCGGGCGGCTATTACAATGACATGGTCATCCAGGCTGCCAAACAAAAAGGGTATACCATTGTACTCTGGTCTTGGCATCAGGATACACGGGACTGGGCTTCTCCAGGTGTATCGGCTATCGTTAACAAAGTGTTGAAGAATGCACGTAATGGGGATATTGTACTCTTCCATGATAAGGTGGAAGGCAAGTCCCATACGGTAGCTGCACTCAAAACAATCCTGCCGAAGTTACAGCAGCAGGGGTACCAATTCGTTACGGTGTCTGAGCTGCTTGCTGTGAAGGCACGCGAAGCCGCGAAGGATGGAACTTCGCCTTCGTCTATTTTAAAGCATGTGCAGCCCTGAACATGGTAATCCAATTAGAAACCGAAGGTCTCAGTTGAAGAGACCTTCGGTTTCTTTATCTTGGTCTTCATATCAAACATGGAATCAGGCGTAGGAGGTTATTGCCGTGTCCCTTTTGTTTTGAAACCAAAACGTCTACAATAGATGGAGCTTTGTGTTTAAGGGTTATATAGTATACAAGATATGAATTACGACATAGAGGAGAGTGAACGTATTGAATGGACAACAACGTGTAAATATTAAGCCAGGTCTGGAAGTGGACATTGTGCTGAAGCAGGATCAAGCTACAGGTAAGCTGACACGTGGTATTGTAAAGGATCTGTTAACCAAGTCACCTACGCATCCACACGGAATCAAAGTACGACTGACGAGTGGTCAAGTGGGACGTGTGAAACAGGTCATTACAGGAGGCTCGAACTAACTGTGGCCCAAAATGGGGAGATGAGTACTACCGCAGAAGTAATGGCACATCTGGCTTCGGGCAATACACGTCAGCAGGACGCCTATTATGTGTTACAGAGTAGTGGATTGCTCGAAATATTAGCTGACTATCATCCGTATCCAGCAGGAACGGTACCAATTGATATTGATATTCCGGGCAGTGATCTGGATCTGCTGTGTTATGCAGAGGATCTGGATGTGTTTGAAGCCGAGATGTACAATCGAATCGGAGCCGTTGCTGAATTTCAATGTGTACGTGGTGGGGATCTTCCAGACCAACGTCCTTATGTGACTTGTCATTTGCAAGTGGGACATTGGCCTGTGGAGATTTTTGCCCAATCCGTGCCGGTTAATAGGCAGAATGCATACCTACATATGATTGTGGAGTGGAGATTGTTACAACTTTGGGGAGACGCGGGGCACCGTGAGATCCGCAGACTGAAACAGGCAGGGTGGAAGACGGAGCCTGCATTTGCTTCTGTACTTGGATTACAGGGAGATCCATATGTGGACATGCTGCATCTGGCCGAGATGAAGCGAGAAGATCTCTGGAACTGGGCGCGTTTACGAACGTTTTTTTGAACGGATTAGCATTTAACCTTTGGTCAGATCAGAAAGATGGCTACAATTGTTGTTACCGTAAGTCCCAGCAGTACAGGCTTCAGGTTGCGTCTTGCAAGTTCAAAAGGATTGACTCCGCAGATTGCAGCAGCAGGAATCAATGCCCATGGAATCAAGGTTCCGCCACCTACCCATATAGCTGCAACCTGACCGAGTGCTGTCAGCACAGGTGCGGAATCTGCCGATCCTGCAAACATGGACGCAATCGAGCCAACCAGGGATATCCCCGAGAACCCCGAACCATCCATTCCGGTAACTGCTCCGGTCACCGTCATTGTAATGGCGCCCACCGTATCATTCAATGGCACTAGACCAGCAAGTGCGACCCCTAGATCATTCACGATCCCGTGTGAACCTTCAGGAAGAGGGTTGATGAACAACTCCGTAATCGCAGCATCTCCCAGATAAAAAAATGCGGCTATGGGAATAACCGGTCCAAACACCTTGAAACCAAACTGAAATCCTTCTATTAAATAGTTGGTCGTTTCCTCTGGTCCCGCATGTCGATGTGCGGCAAGGGTAACGGCAATCAGTATAACGACAGCAGTTCCGCCAATCAGAGCTGTTGCATCGCCGCCTTGCAATTTCAATACAAACATCAGAATCACATCAACTGCGAATAACAGAGGAATAAGCAGAGCGAACGCCTTTTGCAAACGGGGTGACATGACTTGACGTTGAACAGGCTGATCAGTGGGCAGGGAGGTGGACACAGCTTCTGATGAGGAAGAAGGTTCCGTGCTCAGGGTACCTGATATAGCGTTTGGGGAATGAACAGGTGAGCCTGATTTCATCTCTTTGCGCAGTATCCAGAAGGCTGTAAGTGTAGATACGGTGCCCATGACAATGACCAGAGGTATGCTGGCCGTCATGACGGAAGTAACGGGTATACCCGCCGCATCAGCTGTAAGTTTGGGAGCCCCCTGAATAATGTAATCTCCAGACAGTGCAATCCCATGTCCGAACAGGTTCATGGCAATAGCAGCTCCAATCGGAGGAAGACCTACACGCACGGCTACAGGAAGCAGTACTGCACCGACGAGTGCTACGGCCGGGGATGGCCAGAAAAATAGCGATACGACCATCATGATCAATCCAATACCCCAATACGCGACCTGAGGAGAACGGATAAACCGGGTGACAGGTGTTACCATGACCTCATTAATGCCTGTTCTGATCAGAACACGGCTCATTGCCACAATAATCGAGATGATGAAGATCGTACTCAACAATTCTTTTGTTGCATAGATAAAACTGCTGAAGATCCCAGCAACTGACCCGCTTAAGGTTTCGGTTGCCAGAAGTCCAATGGTCATAATACCCGCGACACAGATGATGGTGGTGTCCCTGCGCCGGATCATTACAGCAATAATCAAGACGATAAATGCCAGATAGACATAGTGTAACGCAGTGAGTTGAATATTCATCGAACAGGCCTCCCTACATCCTGGTGACTAACCCGAGGAGTGATATATCGTATGCATGTCAAGATCGGGCGTTCGTGGAGTCCGGGGCTTGCCGCAGCATTTATTTTTAGGGAGAAGCTTCAGAGTAATAAATGAAGGATTTATTTTACAACTGGAGAATTTATTACAACATGAAACTTGTTACTCTTGAAATTGGAGCGGATGAAAGTCACCAGAATTGATATGTGAAGGTCACGTGACCCCATAGACAATGGCAAGCAGGGGTGATTACAATAAACATGCCATCATAAGGAAGAAAATAGAAAAACTATGTTGAACTAAAAGGGCGGGAATCCATAATCCATGAATTTT
The DNA here is from genome assembly GCF_038002525.1 of Paenibacillus sp. FSL K6-4396. Classification (NCBI taxonomy): domain Bacteria; kingdom Bacillati; phylum Bacillota; class Bacilli; order Caryophanales; family Paenibacillaceae; genus Paenibacillus; species Paenibacillus sp. FSL K6-4396. The sequence continues at coordinate 2,314,105 of NZ_JBBOCR010000001.1, forward strand.
ATCCGTTCACTTCGTTTTAAATTTATAGTGGGTCTTACATTGATCATGCTGCCATTATTCATGCTGCTTTATTACAACAACGTCTACGCGATGAAAGTTGTACGTGACAAAGTATCCCTCACCAATATGAATCATCTCGCCAAGAGTGTGGAGCAGAATGAACGTGTATTACAGGAGACAAATCGGTATTTATATAGTCTGGGTGAGCGGGATCCGGATATTATCTCTCTGTTTTTTCTGAAATACGGCAGCGGTGATTATATCATTGCAAAGCAACGGATTATGAACAAATTCATGACAGATATCGGTTTTTATAATCTAATCGATTCTTTTTTTCTATATGATGCCGTGAATGATGATCTGCTGCTCGCCACTTCAGGCAATTATGATGTCAAAAAGTCGGTTGTGCAGGAGAGTATGCCAGTCCAGATGCAGCAATTGGAAGGGGATATCCAGAAGCCGGAATGGAGCATCGTGCGTGGCGGGACGTGGAATGCGCTGGTGAAAACGGTGCGAATCAACCAGCAGTTCTATGCAGGTGCACTTGTTGATATGAATGCACTGAATCATACACAACAATTCACTGAATCCGGAGATCGGGGAGGCGCAGTCATTGTTGGAACAGACGGTGGGGCACTATCGGATTCCACATTAAATACTGCACAGATTCAGCTGGCTGCAGCGCATCTTCCCGGCCTGAAGAATCCGTATCAGGTTATCTCTGAAGTTGTGAACAAGGGAGAAGCACGTCAATATTTGATGCTGGGTATTGCCTCGGCCATGTCCGAGATGAATTATATCGTGCTGCTGCCTGAGGAAGACATGATGCGTAACCTCCCGTTTTTCCAGCAGATCATTCGTCTGCTTCCCATTGGTGCGGCAGTAATTCTGGTTACTGCACTGATCTTTTTGCGGCATCTGTTATTCCGCCCGATGAATGCGTTAATCCGAGGCATGAGAAGGGTGAGCCGTGGAGATCTCGATGTGAAGCTGGACCCGCCATCTTCCTCGGAACTTGAATTTATGACACGAAGTTTCAATCAAATGACCAGTGAGATCAGGCATCTGAAGATTGATGTGTATGAGGAACAGCTGCGGACGCGGGAGGCAGAGTTCAAACAACTGCAGATGCAGATCAATCCTCACTTTTACCTGAATTCGCTCAATATTATTCATAGTCTGGCTTCCTTGCAAAAGCATGAGTTGGTGCAGCAGATGGCTGGTCATCTGGCCGATTATTTTCGATTCAGTCTGCGTGCAGGCAAACGTGTTATTCGTCTGGATGAAGAGCTCGAGCACATTCGTCATTACTTAGAAATTCAAAAGCTGAGGTTTCCAAGCAGATTCGATTTTGAACTGGATGTCGAACCGAATCTGGGACATTATTTGATTCCGCCATTAACCATTCAGCCTTTTGTAGAGAATGCCATTATTCATGGATTTCAGCGCCGGACACAAGCATTTGTCATTCGGATCGTGGCGCGCCTCGGTGAGAAGTCGTCCGGTCAGATCGATGGGACGGTGCTTCAACTGATGATTGTGGACAATGGTGTCGGATTTGAAGAGGAGTTGTTGGGGCGTCTGCAACATGGTCAATACGCTGAAGACCCGAGTGGACAGCATATCGGTATATGGAACGTGGCTCATCGGCTTTTAGTAAAGTATGGTGATCAGGCCAGTTTGCAGTTTGGCAATGAGGTGGATCATGGCGCCAAAGTCATCATTGATTTACCCGCTCAGACCGAAGAGGAAGAAGGGGGAGCCTATGCGGAACCTGTTGATCGTGGATGATGAAGTGTATGCATTACAAGCAATGGTGGAAGGAGTCGATTGGCAAGCAGCAGGTATTGACCAGGTATACAGTGCTGGTGATGCCGAAGAGGCAAGAAAGATTTTAAGGGCAGATGCTATCGATATCATGATCTGTGATATCGAGATGCCCGGTGAAACAGGGCTTGACCTGCAAAGCTGGGTGTTGAAACATGATCCAGGCATACTGACCATTTTCCTGACAGGGCATGCTTTATTCGATTATGCTCAGACAGCCATTAAGCTAAACAGCTTTGATTATGTGTTGAAGCCGGCTCCAGCTGATCAATTGATTAAGGTAGTAACTCAGGCAGTGGAAAAGATCAAGGATGGAGAGCAGCGTACCCGTACCAACGAAGTTTATGAGACCGTATACAAACGCTGGAAAACCCATAAACCGCTGCTGACGGAACGCTTTTGGAAAGATGCCATCTCTCAGCGTATCACGTTAACCGAACAACGGTTGCAAGAGCTCGCAGAACTGTATGGTGCCGAGATTGATCCGCAGGCTCGTGTGTTACCCATTGTGATCTCAGTAGAGGAATGGGTGCGTGATTTTGATTTGCGTGACGAAGAGGTATTGGAATATGCCCTTCGTAATGCAGCCAAAGAGATGTTACTTGGCGACAAACCCGGTGAGGTGTTTCAGGATCAAAGTGGATTAAATATTGTGCTTGCTTATGAGCAAGATGGCATCATTCCGAGTGCGAGCGAAGTGGCACAACGTTGTCAGGGGTATATTCAGGAATGTGGTACGTATTTCTACTGTCGGTTGTCCTGTTATGTTGGTGCCCCGGTTGCTGTAACTGAGCTGCAAGGCATGTTAAATGAACTGATGGATATGGAACGTCGCAATATTAAGGAGCTTGAAGAAGTTTTTGTCTATGATGAGCGGGGAAGAGATCAGGAAGATCGCTTTTTGCCTATTCCATGGTTTTCGGAATTATCCATTCTTTTTGAGACGGGTAAAGTAGGGGATTTGCGAGAACGTGTGGATGAGATTTTTGAGTTGCTTGCTGCCCAGGAGAGATTGTCTCCTGAAATGCTGCATCTCTACTATCATGCCATGCTGCATGTGGTCTATCCGCTGCTTCATCAGAAAAACGTATCAATACGCAGTCTATATCCGGGTGAACGGGAGCCGGAAGAGGGTATGGTGACAAGGTCGTTGCCGCAGTTGAAGCAATGGACGTCTGATCTGATTGATCGTGTTATCCCGGTGTTGTACCCGGACGATCATAGCCCCATGACCATTGTGGATCAGTTGTGTGTTTATATTGAAACTCATATTGGTGAAGAACTTATGCGAGAGGAACTTGCAGCTTTTGCCGGATTCAATCCTGCTTATCTATCCCGTCTGTTTCGGAAAGAGAAGGGCATGTCCCTATCTGAGTTTATCCTGCAGGGCAGAGTAGCCAGAGCGAAGACATTGCTGTCCCAGTCCACCGTCAAAGTGACGGATATCGCTGGCAAGGTGGGGTACTATAATTACTCGCATTTCACCAAAATGTTCAAAAAGTGCACGGGTATAACGCCACAGGAGTTTCGAAAACAGTCACGTACCGTATAGTTCAGGGCGCAGCATGCTGCGTCTTTTGTTTTTTTTGGTACTAAAGTCATAATTTGATAAGTCAACAGGTCACCACAGCAGATAGAGGTCTTACTCGCCCCGCCGTATACTTGAACCACAGGAGCCGCAACGGAGCTTCATCCTGAGGAAGAATTCAAGAGGAGTGAGGGAGAACAAGTTATGAAGACACAACCCCAGGCGGGTAAGGGAGTACGGATATCGGAAATACCGGGAGAAACAGTCCGAAAGCGCAAGTCTGTGTGGCACAATCTTGGCAAATTCAAGGTGCTGTATCTCATGTTCTTGCCAGGTGTCCTGTTTCTGCTGGTGAACAACTATATGCCGATGTTCGGCGTTCTGATCGCATTCAAAAATGTAAACTATGCTGATGGTATTTGGGGTAGCCCATGGAGTGGATGGGACAATTTTAAATATTTGTTCTCCACCAGTGATGCATGGGAAATTACCCGAAATACACTCGCGTATAACACGGTGTTCATTGCACTAAATCTCTTAGTAGGTGTCGGGCTTGCTATTCTGCTCAATGAAGTGAAGAACAAGGCAATGTCCAAGTTATATCAATCACTTATGCTATTACCGTATTTCCTGTCCATGATTGTGGTCAGTTATCTGGTACTGGCTTTCCTGGGCAAGGATTCAGGCTTCATGAACTCAACGATTCTGCAGATGTTCGGTGGTCAGCCGATCGACTGGTATTCAGAGCCGAAGTATTGGCCGTATATTTTGCCACTGGTGAACACATGGAAGAATATTGGATATTATGCCGTCATTTATCTGGCAGCTGTCGTAGGTATCGATGAAGAATATTATGAAGCAGCTGTGCTTGATGGTGCAACCAAATGGCATCAGATACGCTTCATTACCATTCCGTTTCTCGTCCCATTAATCGTCATTATGACGTTATTGCAAATTGGCCGTATATTTTATGCAGACTTCAGTCTGTTCTATCAGGTTCCATTGGAATCGGGAGCGCTGTTCCCTGTAACGAATGTACTGGATACCTACGTATATCGTACGTTCCTTATCGGTGGAGATATCGGGATGTCATCAGCAGCCGGTCTATACCAAGCAATCGTTGGATTTGTGCTGGTTCTTGTATCCAATACCATCGTAAGGCGAATAGATAAAGATAATGCATTATTTTGAGAGGAGGCAAGTCAGCTGTGAAATCACGTGATCCACTAGCCGTATCGAAGCGTTCCGCATCCGTTATTCATGCGATGTTTCTATTCTATGCCATTGCCTGTATCGTGCCGATCCTGCTTGTCTTCGCCATCTCATTTTCGGACGAGACAACTGTAATTGCCAATGGATATAAGCTTATTCCAGAGAAATTCAGCCTGACGGCTTATGAGTTTCTGTTCAGAGATATGGATCAGATCATTCACTCGTATGGTATATCCTTTATCGTTACCGTTGTAGGTACCATTACGAGTGTTGCGCTGACCGCATTGTATGCGTATCCGCTCTCACGGAGAGATCTGCCTTACCGGGGCTGGTTCGCCTTTTTCATCTTCTTCACAATGTTGTTCAATGGGGGTCTGGTACCTTGGTACCTGGTCTATGTCAACGTATTGGATCTGAAAAACTCCCTACTGGCACTCATTATGCCGCTACTGCTATCCCCATTCTTTGTACTGGTCATGCGTACATTCTTTGCGAACTCCATTCCGGTGTCTATTCTGGAATCGGCTCGGATTGATGGTGCGGGAGAATTGAGAACGTTTGCACGTATCGTGCTTCCGCTCTCTCTTCCCGTAATGGCAACCGTCGCGTTGTTCAGTACATTGAATTACTGGAATGACTGGTACCTTAGCATGATTTTTATATCAGATAACCGGACGATCAGCCTTCAGTACCTTATGTACCGGACGCTGCTCGATATTCAATATTTAACAACCAACTCCAACGTCTCTTCACAGATTTCGTCGCAGGGTGGATTGCTCAATCTGCCTAACAAAACTCTGCAAATGGCGATGGCTGTGGTCGGTATTGGTCCAATTGTACTGGCATATCCGTTCTTCCAGCGTTATTTCATCAAAGGTCTTACGGTTGGCGCTGTGAAGGGATAACTCTGAACCGGTTAGCGGAGTGGGCAAGGTAAATGAAGATGGACTGAAAGGGCATATACAGAAGTAGTTATCGGTTTAATTGTGAATTGGGGAATTCGGTTGTATGGTTCAACACATGACAGGAGGGGTTCAATTGGTTAGATCATTAAAGGTATGGTCACGCATGATGGCAACGGTTATGGCGCTGAGCCTGGTGCTGGCTGCTTGCTCATCAGACAAGGGTGGAACAACAACACCTGGCGCAGAAGGCGGAGGAGCAAGTGAAGGTGGGGGCAAACCCTATGAAGTGACACTGTTCTACCCAGGGACACCACAGAAGGATGTCGCTCTGGTGGAAGCCGAGATTAACAAAAAGATGGAACCGAAGATCGGAGCCACGCTTAAGATCAATGCGATTGACTGGGGGCAATGGGATAACAAGCTGAATCTCATGATTTCTTCAGGTGAAAAATCAGACATTATCTTCACAGCAGCTTGGCAGAACTACACGGTGAATGTAGCTAAAGGGGCATTCTTGCCCTTGAATGAACTGCTTGATGCACATGGTCAGGATATTAAGAAAAACCTGGACCCTGCCTTTCTGGAAGGTTCCCAGGTAGACGGCGTGAATTACGGCGTTCCTACGAATAAGGAACTTGCTGCCACACGTGGTGTGTTGGTACGTAAAGATCTGGCTGACAAGTATAAGCTGGACCTGACAGCTGTAAAGACATGGGCTGATCTGGAGCCACTTCTCAAAACAATCAAGGAAAACGAGCCAGCTATCACACCATTCTATATGTCCAACACCAATGGTAACGGGCTGTTGGAGAATCTGGATTGGGATTATCTCGGTGATGCTTCCGTACCTGGAGTCATCTCCAAAACAGCAGGCGGAACAACGGTGCTGAATGAAGTGGAGACCCCTGAATTCAAAGAAGCGGCCGAACTCGCCCGCAAATGGTATCAAGCAGGATATATCAATAGTGATGCTGCTACGTCCAATGTGTTCCCGAAAGACCAGGCGAAGGCTGGAAAAGCGTTTCTCTGGACCGATGGCATGAAGCCAGGCAAGGATAAAGAAGAAGAAGGGTATGTGGGTTTCCCACTGACTCAGATTGAGATGACACAGCCGACAATCACGACGGGTGATGCGTCTGGAGCGATGCTTGCAATCTCCCGTTCTTCCGAACAACCGGAGAAAGCGATGCAGGTGATTAACCTGCTGCATTCCGACAAGGAAATTAACAACTTGCTGAACTTCGGAATTGAAGGTACTCATTATGTGAAAAAAGACGGACAGGATAATATCATTGCTCTCCCTGATGGCGTAGATGCCAACAGTCGTACCTATAACCCTGGTGCCCAATGGCAGCTTGGTAACCAGTTCCTGAACTTCCTCTGGGATAATGAAGATCCACAGAAATGGGAGAAGTTCAAAGAGTTTAACGCCAAAGGTGTGAAGTCGCCAGCACTGGGCTTTACATTCAACAGCCAATCTGTCAAAAATGAAATTGCGGCGGTCAACAACGTGAACAAACAGTTCAAGCCGGGTATGACATCGGGCGCCGTTGATCCAAATGAGATGATTCCGAAATATCTGGAGAAATTGAAAGCAGCGGGAATTGATAAAATTATTGCAGCCAAACAGGAACAACTTGATGCATTCCTTGCCAAAAGTAAATAATCATTAGCTATGATCGAGGGACTTGTGATCTGCAAGCTCTTGTCGATGGCAAATATGGAGGACGTTTTCGGTGAACAACCGAAGACGTTCTTTTTATTGTTGTTTTTTGATTTGGATTGTTAATCATAAATAGGAAAAATATGATATAATAAGGTGGTTGATTAGGGGGTGTTCGTGTGTCGAGAACCAGACTTGTGTTCTCAGGGGCTTTATTGCTATTTGCTATCATCTTTACATTTAACCATCATCTTGGTTTTTCTGTTGGGGATACCATGCTGTCAGCAATAGGTATATCACCGTATACTACGTCTTATTTAAGTGGTGTACATATCACACTTTTCCTAGGATTGGGGATCTTCGCTTGCGGCTTCTACCTTACACGCAAAGAAATCGGGAAATCATTCCCCGGTCTTGCAAAAGGGTTATGGATCTTAGTTATCGCTATCGTTTTCAGTTACTCGTACATGACGGATAAATTCATGTATGTAGCCAAGTGGGGAGCTACAGGCATTAATGCGGTATCCTATGTACAGAATGCAAGCTCTTGTACCTTTAACGTGCTAAAAACGGGTGAGACCCGAGCAACCTGTGACCTGACACTCAAAAATTACGGCAGAGATTCCGTATCCGCCGTGTTATTGCCTGATCTCGCACGCAGTTATAAGTTTAAGGACGATCCACTATTGGAAGCTTTGCAGTCTGTCCAATTAAGGCCCGTACATGTTGAGATTGAACGTCATGGAACGTTTACAGGTAAGTTGGAGTTTTATGGGAAAGCGGAATCCCCTCTGTTCGTCAATGGGAAACTTATGGATATTGTGCTGGATGTAGGCGTGGATGGAGCGAATACGGTATTTGATTACGATATTCCATAGTTGATATTTTTATAGAAAAAAAGAATAATTACATAAACAGAAGTGGAATAAGGTTTGATTCGAATAGAAAGATTAAAGATATATACTGAAATTAGATAGAGAGCTGGCTAATCGCTGGCTCTTTTTGTGCGTGGAAGTTGCATTTAGTGCAGAAATATTGGTTTTATCTCCTTCCCCCTTGAATTGGTAACGCTTACGCTAGATAATGAATTGGTTTGTCTCAAAAAAATAGTTTGTCTTTAGCGCTTACATCATTACAATTAATGTCACGACAAATTAAGACAAGGTGAGATGAAAAGATGTCATATCGGACAAACCTGTTTTCCAAAATGGTCATTCTTATTCTGATTATGCTGATTCCTGTAGTGCTTTTGTACTGGTACTCCAATCACAAAACAACAGCTGTTCTCAGAGATGAGTTAAATCGATCGAATAGTAACCAGCTTGAATTTTTCCAAAATCAAGTGAACACACACATCGAACTGTTATCCTCATGGCCGAATCTGCTCATACATGATCCTGATATTGCCAGCTTCAAGCGAATCTATGCGGACAGTAACTACTTTGATCTGGATGCGATCAACCTGGTCAAACGTATTCAGAATAAGCTGAGTATTCAGGAAAGCTCATCCAATTGGGCCACGAAATTATATCTGTATTCTCCTTCGCTTGGCAGGGTGGTTTCCGAAAGGGACGCACGTTCTTACGATAAAGAAGCGCTAAGGGAAAATATCAGTTCCGGCTGGGATGTACGCAAAATTCAGGATGGGGAAGATGATCGGTTCATGTTTAGCTGGATTACGGTATCTCCATACGGTATTAAAGACCCGGCTAATAATGCGGAAACGATTATTAAACTGGAGTTTGACAGTGATAACATTCGGGATATGCTGGATAAATTCAAGGACGATGGCAGGCATGATCCCTTCTATTTCCGTGAAGAATCGGGTGTTATCTATAACCGGACGTCAGATCGTTCATTAACGAATCAGTTGATGGAAGAACTCTCCATCCATAAACTTCAGGACGTTGATAATCGTACAGTGGTGATCGGGAACGAGCCTTACATGGTCAACACGGTGAAATCCAGTACAACAGGCTGGTATTTGGTGGACTATATGCCGCTATCAGATATTCTGAAGCCCATTCATCAATCCAATATGCTGTTCTATTCTTCCATGATTTGTTTGTTGTTAATGAGTTTTGGTGTGGCGTATTTGTTCTATGTTCAGGTGCAGGTACCAGTGAAACAACTCATTCGCGGGTTCCAGCGGTTGAAGCAGGAAGATTATTCCGTGAGGATTAAGCCAAAGGGCCGCAATGAATTCAGTTTCCTGTCCGAACGTTTCAACTTGATGGTGGAGCAGATCCAGCAGTTATTTGAACACGTTTACTTGGAACAGATTCATGTGCGTGAAGCCCGGTTGAAGCAGCTGCAATCGCAGATTAACCCGCACTTTTTCTATAATTGTTTCTCCTTCATTACAAGTATGGCGAAACTCAAGCGTATGGACGCTGTTGTAGCAATGTCGCATAATCTATCGCGATATTATCGCTATACAACAAGACAGGAGCGGGACGTGGTACCGCTGACAGAAGAGATTGAATTTGTCAGCTGTTATCTGGAGATCCAACGGATGCGTATGGACCGGATTCATTACAAGATTGATCTGTCTGATGAGATGTTAAGACAGGAGGTACCGCCACTCATCGTGCAACCATTGGTGGAGAATGCAGTGATTCACGGCATCGAAGCGGACGCGGAAGCAGGAGAAATAAGAGTATCCGGGGAAAAACAGGGCGGTGTCATGGTTCTTGTGGTAGAGGATGATGGGCAAGGCATGACGCAGGAGGCACGTGAGGCGCTTCTGAGTAAGCTCAGGGGAACGATGGATCAGGAGATGGGCTGTGGCCTGTGGAATGTGAATCAGCGACTCCAGCTTCGATATGGGGAGCAGGCTGGGCTTGATATAACGGAATCGGAACTTGGCGGGTTACGCGTTACACTGTCATGGCCTGCCGAGCAGGAGTTTCTTCTGGAGAATGAAGGATAAGCACTTGGAATGTGTAGCGCATGATGCACGATGGAATCCATTTGCAGAATGAACGAAATAGGGAGTGAATCACTTGATTGATATATTGCTGGTAGATGATGAGACATACGTAACAGAAAGTCTGGAACTTACGATCCCCTGGGGAGAGCTTGGAGTAACGACCGTGCTGCGTGCCGCATCCGGTAAGGAAGCGTTGGAGATTATGGAGGAAAATGCAGTAGATATCGTAGTTACCGATATTCGCATGCCTGGCATGTCAGGACTGGATCTCATTGCAGAGGTAAGCAAGCGTTGGTCTCATATCCGCTGTATTTTACTAACGGGTCACAGTGATTTTGATTATGCTAAAAAAGCCATTCAATTGCAGGCAGCGGATTATATCCTGAAACCCGTAAACGATGATGAGTTTATGGGATCGGTGTCGGCAGCCATCACGTCTCTTCGCGATGAGTGGGATGAATTTGATAAATATCACCGGCTTTTATACAGTCGGAAGTCTGACTATAAGATTTTACGAGAAAATCTTATGCATGATCTGCTGCTAGGACGTGAGATCACGGCGCGGGCGCTTCGGGAACAACTGCAACAATATGAGATTCATATTGATCCGGAACAATCGGCTGTGATGATGCTGATTCGCCTTACAGGACGCTTCTCATCAATGGACCAGCAGTCTCTGGATCTGATGGATTTTGCGGTAGGTAATATTGCAGAGGAAGTACTCGGAGAGCAATTTAACGTGTGGTTTGGTCGCGGACCCCATGAGTGTCTGGTTATGTTCTTGCAGAATCAAGATCAGATCGTAGCTCCGCAGATGGACTTGGAGACGTTGAGAATCTCAGCTGAAACTTTCCGTGAGCATGTCATTCGATATTTACAGGGAGATCTGTCCATGGTCGTTACACCGTCATTTCCCTTTAATGAGTTGACAGCAGCTTATCGAAAAAGTCTGGGTTCGCTTGTCCTTTCAGGACCGGAAGAACACAAGATTATATATATGGACATGGATCAGGCACTCAGCAAAAGACCAGAGAATGATGCGACGCAGGCTCTCGAAGAGCTGTACAAACCGCCTGTACTTCCTCAATTGCTTGAGACCAAGCAATGGGAAGCGGCAGCGCGTAAGCTGAACGCGGTCTTTGACGCGGCAGGACAGGTTCGATTGTCCAGAGAACATGTGTATGAGATGTATCTGTCGGTAACCAATGCATTTATGTATATCGCCCATAAACAGGGGCATCTGGTGCATGAGATTGATCATGCGGGATTCGATCTGCTCCTTGCTCATCAGTTGATTCAATCCCCCGAGAAGCTGCGGCGCTGGGCAACCGAGATGCTGGCGAAGCTTCAGGAAGAGTTGTCCGATCAGGAAGGTGTGCAGAGCCGCAGACATGTGATCAAGCAGGTTCAGGAGTTGGTTACAAGAGATACAGGACAGGATCTGTCAGTGAAGATGATTGCGGACAAGGTATATTTACACCCCGTATATCTATCGAAAATTTACAAGGCAGAGACAGGGGAAGGTCTTGGGGACTACATGATTCGTATGCGCATGGAACGTGCTCTGTATCTGCTTAAGAATAGCAATAAAAAAATATACGAGATTACGAGTGAACTTGGCTATCAAAATCCGCAATATTTCAGCAAAATGTTCAAAAAACATTATGGTATGACACCCAATGAATTTCGGGATCAGGCATAATTACAACAACATTCCAGAATATAGGTTGGCAAAGGTGCAGAAATCTTGATTTCGTATCATAGGCTCAAAGGCCTGGTCAGCCTATAATGAAAGGGTAACCAAAACGATTTAAGGGGGAACAACATGAGAGCGCAATCAACGAAAAAGAGATTCTTGACGCTTCTCGCTACAACGCTGAGTCTAACTGTCGTTCTTGCAGGATGTTCAGGAGGCAGTGGGGGCGGAGATAGTGCAACACCAAGTACATCTGGAACCCAAAACGAATACAAAGAAAAGTATGATCCGGAAGTAACCATTACAACAGCATGGGGAATTGACCCTGAGCTGAAGTTTAAAAATGGCGAATCCATGGAAAATAACGTGGCTACCAAGTGGGCCAAAGATCAATTCGGGATTAATATTAGCTCGCTCTGGTCTGTAACGGATACGAATGGCGCATTTGCAACCAAACTTCGCCTGGCGATGTCTTCTGGTCAAGATATGCCTGAAATTGTAACGGTGGGTGACAACTTGCTTGCTCAGGATCTGATTGATTCCGGCATGTATCAGGAAGTTGGTCCACTGTTCGACAAATATGCTTCAGACACATGGAAAAAAGCGATGGAGCAAGATCCTAACGTATGGAACCAATATAGCCGTGATGGTAAAAGAATGGGTATCCCTGTTCTGGACTATGCATACAACAATGATTACTTGCTCTGGATTCGTCAGGACTGGCTGGATAAGCTGAAGCTGGAAGCTCCAAAAACAATCGATGAGCTGGAAACCGTTATGGAAGCTTTCAAAAACAATAACCCGGACGGTTTGGCTCCTGAAAAAGTCACTCCGCTCAGCATTGGTTTCAAAACATCCATGAATACATGGATGGGAGACCCATCCTGGATTTTCGGAGCATATGGAACATTACCGTTCCAATGGAATCTGGCTGCGGATGGCAAGCTGGAGTATGGTTCCATCAATCCCGGTATGAAGCAAGGTTTGGTCAAATTGAGCGAATGGCTTAAAAAGGGGTATATCCCACAGGAAGCAGCGCTATGGGATGAGAACAAAACAGCAGAGCCCGCAGTTGCAGGAACCGCCGGCATTATCCCAGGTCCTTACTGGATGAGTGGATGGCCGTTGACTGACACAGTGAAGAATTCGCCTGGTGCCGTTTGGAAACCGATTGAAATTCCAACGGGTCCTGAAGGTAAAGCAATGCGTCATGGAACACAATTCGTAAACGGTGTTACGTTGATCAAAGCAGATATGGAACACCCTGAGGCGTTCTTCACGTATCAGAACTACCTGTTTGACAATTATGCTGATCCTGCACCGGGTAGCCCGTATGATAACGGTCTATTCGACGGATATGACTACCAGCTGGACGCGAACGGAAAACAGAAAAAGCCAGACGAAATTGATGGCGGATATGTCAATGTCGTACGTTACCTGTTAGTTCGTGATGGTGCACGTATTCCAGATGCACAGATGAAAGCATTGCTTAATTTGGCTGATGGCAAAGAGCCTGAAAGCAAGCTGGAAAAAGACGTGGCCGTAAACTATGGACCAGAAACTCCTGCAGCAGCGAAAGTGTTGCTGAGCCAAGAAGAAATTTCCTTCAAAAACATGTTCACAGGTCCAACAACACAGACGATGAAATCCAAGTTGGACTATTTGAATAAAATCGAGAATCAAGCATTTAACGAAATTATCTATGGCAAAAATCCGGCGGATGCGTTTGATACCTTTGTACAAACGTGGAAATCGGGTGGTGGTGACCAAATCACGCAAGAGGTTAACGAATGGTATGACAGTGTGAAAAAATAGTTACAAGCAGCGCTCAGACGACTAACGTCTGGGCGCTTTTTTTGTTTATTCAAGTTAAGGCAAAGTGGTTGAATTTGTGCCATTTATATTGCTTTTATGTGCTGTTTGGGCCCCATAAAAGGTTGATATAATCGCATTATAAGCCACTCAGGGAGTACTTGAGTAGGAAGAAATACAGGGGGAGCAATCATGAGAACTTTGAAACGCACTTGGCCATTCCACGTTATGCTGTTGCCAGCCATTATCTTTCTGATTATCTTCAGTTATGTGCCTATGGGCGGGATCATTATGGCATTCCAGAACTACAAGCCATGGCTTGGGATTAGCGGTTCTGAATGGGTTGGGCTGGACAATTTTAGATATCTGTTTGAACGTGAAGACAGCTTACAGGTCATCTGGAACACATTGATTATTGCTGTACTTAAACTGATTTTTAATTTATTTGTTCCATTTGTTTTTGCCATTCTTTTGAATGAGGTTCGCAAGATGGCTATACAGCGAACGATCCAAACACTTGTCTATTTACCTCACTTCTTGTCCTGGGTCATTCTGGGCGGGATTTTGATAGATCTGTTGTCAACAGGCGGCTTGGTTAACCGGGTTCTGGGAACCTTTGGACTCGGGCCATATTTCTTCCTTGGAGACAACAGTTGGTTCCGATCTACGGTCATTCTGACAGATGTGTGGAAAGAATTTGGCTATAACATGATTGTCTTTCTGGCTGCCCTTGCCGGAATTAATCCAGCATTGTACGAAGCAGCGGAAATTGACGGAGCAGGACGCTGGAAACAGACACTGCACATTACAATTCCTTCACTTGTGCCGATGCTGATGGTTGTAGGAACACTGGCACTTGGTAACGTACTGAATGCCGGATTTGACCAGATTTTCAACTTGTATAACCCGCTCGTATATCAAACGGGTGACATCATTGATACATTCGTATATCGTTCCGCAATGCAAAATGGTGAGATGGGCTTTGCAACGGCGATCGGATTATTCAAATCGGTTATTAGCATGATCTTGATTCTTGTATCTTACAGCTTAGCCAAAAAATACGCTGGATACCGCATATTCTAAACGAATGAACAGAGAAAGAAGGGACCACGATGTATCATAAATCATTGCCTTATCGCGTGTTTAATATAGTCAATACCTGCTTTCTGATTCTAATTGCCATCATGTGTATCATACCGATGGTTCATGTACTGGCGGTATCCTTTAGTACAAAGGCTGCTGCCGATGCAAATTTGGTCAATCTCTGGCCTGTAGGTTTCTCCCTTGAGGCATACAAAAAGACAATGAACAATCCAATTTTCTTGAACTCGCTCTGGATCTCACTGTTACGTACAGTGATTGGTACAGCTATCACCTTGCTGATTACGTTCCTGGCGGCGTATCCGTTGTCCAAAGAAAATAGTGAGTTCAAGGGCAGAACGATTTACTCCTGGATTTTTGTGTTTAGCATGATTTTCAATGGAGGGCTGGTTCCATTCTATATGGTTATCCAGAAGATCGGGTTGATGGATTCCTTCTGGGTACTTGTACTCCCGGGGGCGGTTAATACATTCCTTGTCATCCTGATGCTGAACTTCTTCCGTGGTATTCCAAAAGAGCTGGAGGAAGCAGCGCTGATGGATGGAGCTAACCATTTCAGAACATTGTTCAGTATCTTCCTTCCCATTTCGATGCCGTCCATTGCAACCATTGCATTGTTCAGTATGGTGTTCCACTGGAATTCCTGGTTTGATGGCCTGCTCTATATGAATAACGCCAAGGATTACCCACTTGCTACATTTATGCAAACAGTCATTATTGGACGTGACATGAGTAGCATGAGCATGAATCCCAAAGAGATGGAATCTCTCTCTCAAACTACGGTAAGGGCAGCTCAGATCTTCATCGGAAGTGCACCGATCTTGATTGTGTATCCTTTCCTGCAACGTTTCTTTGTCAAAGGTATGACGTTGGGCTCAGTTAAAGGCTGAGCCTGTACCCCAAATTAATGGAGGTTGATACAGTGAGCAATTTGACGGAAAAGACATTCATTCTGGGAATGGATGTGTCCTTTATGGATGAAATCGAACAGCATGGCGGGAGTTATAGTGATGTGGATGGCAAGGAACAAGACTTGCTGTCCATCCTGAAGATTAATGACGCTAACGCGATACGACTTCGAATCTGGAATGATCCTGTTGGTGGATTCTGCAATCTGGAGCGGACGGTGGAGGTAGCCAAACGGATCAAGGAACAGGGGTTGAAATTTTTGCTGGATTTCCATTATTCTGATCGCTGGGCTGATCCAGCCAATCAATGGAAGCCGAAAGCATGGGAGAATCTGTCCTATGAAGAGCTTCAACGTGCGGTATGCATGTATACGGCTGACGTTCTGAGAACGTTGAAGGAACACGATGCGCTTCCAGACATGGTGCAGGTGGGCAACGAGATTACCCCAGGCATGTTATGGAATGAGGGACGTGTTGGTGGAGAAGAGCATGATACGGATGAACAGTGGGAGCGTTTTGCCGGCCTTGTGAAGTACGGAATTGCTGCGGTCAAATCCGTTGACGCGGATATTCAGATTATGATACATATTGATCGTGGTGGAGATAACGCCGAGAGCCGCAAGTTTTACGATCGCTTTGAAGCACTGGGTGTGGAGTTTGATATCATTGGTCTCTCATATTACCCTTGGTGGCATGGCACACTTGATGCGTTACGTGACAATCTTCATGATTTGGCTGAGCGTTATGGCAAACCTGTCAATGTAGTTGAAACCGCTTATCCATGGACGCTGGAGCAGCCGGAAGGTATCGAATGGATTTTCAATCAGGAAGATATGTTGTTACCAGGATACCCTGCAAGTGTAGAGGGACAGACCAAATATCTGAAGGATTTATTGCAGATTATCCGCGAAGTTCCTGGTGGTTTGGGGCACGGATTCTATTATTGGGAACCTGCCTGGATACCAAGTAAAGAAGAATGGTCCGTCGGGCACCCGAATAACTGGGGCAACCTCACCATGTTTGATTTTAAAGGTCGCAAGTTGGAATCGTTTACAGCACTTGCTACTGTTGAAGAATCAGATGTCGTGACATACGTATAATCTAGCGTAATACGTATCGTCTGTGAAGTCGTTGTTATCGTTATCGTATATAAACTAAAAAAACAGTAATTAAAGCAAGGGAGTTGTCCTTATGACATACAAATTTCCACCTGTAAGTTCCAAAGCCCCGCACATGTTGCATGGCGCAGACTATAACCCGGAGCAATGGCTCCGCTATCCTGAAGTTCTGGAAGAAGATATTCGCTTGATGAAGCTTGCCAAGTGTAACGTGATGTCCATTGGTATCTTCTCGTGGGTGTCCCTTGAGCCGGAAGAGGGTGTATACACGTTCGAATGGCTGGATCAGGTTTTGGATCGTTTTGCAGCAAACGGTATCTATGCATTCCTCGCTACACCAAGTGGCGCTAGACCTGCTTGGATGTCCGCGAAGTACCCGGAAGTGCTCCGCGTATCCGAGAAGCGTGTCCGCAATCTGCATGGTTTCCGTCACAACCATTGTTATACTTCCCCGGTATACCGTGAGAAGGTTACTGCGATCAACACAAAACTGGCAGAGCGTTATTCGGATCATCCGGCTGTAATCGGCTGGCATATCTCAAACGAATTCGGCGGAGACTGTCATTGTGATTATTGTCAGGAAGCGTTCCGTGGTTGGGTTCAGAATAAGTATAAAACACTCGATGAACTGAATCATTCGTGGTGGACCACATTCTGGAGCCATACGGTTACAGAATGGAGTCAAGTGGAATCTCCTGCTCCACACGGTGAGACACAGGTACACGCAATGAATCTGGACTGGCGCCGTTTCGTTACGGATCAGACAGCTGATTTTATCGTCCATGAAACGAAACCATTGAAAGCTCAGAATCCCGATCTGCCAGTCACAACAAACCTGATGGAATTCTATGGCGGTCTGAACTATTGGAAGTTCGCTGATATTCTGGATTTCCTCTCTTGGGACAGTTATCCCACTTGGCATGATGCAGATGACGACGCGAAACAGGCATCCCGTATCGCAATGATGCATGACATCGTTCGTTCCATCAAAGGCGGTCAGCCGTTCTTGCTGATGGAGAGTACTCCAAGTTCGACGAATTGGCAAGATGTCAGCAAGCTGAAAAAACCGGGCATGCATTTGCTCTCTTCTCTCCAGGCTGTAGCACACGGTTCCGATAGTGTTCAGTATTTCCAGTGGAGAAAGAGCCGGGGGTCCAGTGAGAAACTTCATGGTGCGGTGGTAGACCATGTAGGAACGGAACATACGCGTGTATTCCAAGATGTCACCGACGTAGGAACGGCACTTGAAGGCATGGAAGCCATTGTAGGAACAGCGGTTCCAGCAGAAGTTGCAATTATATTCGATTGGGAAAACCGTTGGGCTGTTAATGATTCACAGGGTCCACGCAATATCGGTGTGAAGTATGAGCAGACCGTGGAAGAGCATTACGAAGCGTTTTGGAAAAAAGGAGTCGCTGTAGACGTTATCGATATGGATGCAGATCTGTCCAAGTACAAGTTGTTGATTGCTCCAATGCTCTATCTGGTACGTGAAGGTGTCGGGGAACGCATTGAGAAGTTTGTAGAACAAGGCGGTACGTTTGTAGCAACTTACTGGTCTGGTATTGTTAACGAAAACGATCTGTGTTTCCTGGGTGGATTCCCGGGCCCACTTCGTAAGACACTTGGCATCTGGTCCGAGGAAATTGACGGATTGCATGACCGTGATCTGAACGGAATCATTCCGGAGAAGGGCAATGAGCTTCAGCTCAATACAGCGTATGATGCAATTGAACTGTGTGATCTGATTCATCTGGAAGGCGCGAAGTCCCTGGCTACGTACCGTTCTGACTTTTATGCCGGACGTCCGGCATTGACGGTTAACCAGTTAGGTTCAGGAAAAGCATATTATGTAGCGACACGTCTGAAAGCACCATTCTATGATGATTTCTATGCGAAACTAATCGCTGACCTGAACATTGAGCGTGGACTTGAAACCGAGTTGCCTGCCGGAACAACGGCACATACACGTACAGATGGTACAACAGATTATGTGTTTGTACAGAACTACACGCCAGATGAGAAGCTGATTGAACTAGATGGACAGTCCTATACCGATCTGCTCAGTGGTGATGCCGTGGAAGCAAGTCTCAGCTTGAAGCCATATGACATTTGTGTTCTGCGCAGACCGGCTGCCCGGAAATAATATAAGTTCTATATGCTACTAAATGAATGAAGTTAGTATTGAGAAAAGATGCCCTGAACGCCTGCATTGGTGTTCAGGGCATCTTTTTTTATTTTATGTATTTGGCTGTTGAACGACTTTTTCTGGACAAGATAAAGGATAAACGTGTCCGCGTAGCGAAGACAAACACGTAACATGTAACTCAAGACTTTCAGTCTGGGAGGAATGGAAATGAATCAAAGAAATCTGGATGGTAACAGCATTATTATTCGACTGGAAATGACAACTAAGGATATCAAGTTTGGCGAAGTGGCTTCGGCCATCTCGGAAGCTGGGGGAGACATCATTGCCATCGACGTGATTTCCACCAATCAGGATGTAAGCGTACGCGACTTGACGGTCGCCGTTACAGATGCACAAGATAACAGTAAAATTATAGAAGGTGTGCGCCAGCTTAAAGGTGTGTCCATTATTAATGTATCGGATCGGACGTTCCTGCTTCATCTGGGCGGTAAGATCGAAGTAACACCAAAGACCCCGATTCAAAACCGGGAAGATCTGTCACGTGTGTACACTCCGGATGTGGCTCGTGTATGTTCAGCCATTTCAGAAGAACCCGGTAAAGCCTTCTCATTGACAATTAAACGGAATACAGTGGCCGTCATATCGGATGGCAGTGCCGTACTTGGACTTGGTAATATTGGTCCTCGTGCAGCGATGCCCGTCATGGAAGGTAAAGCGATGTTATTCAAACAGTTTGCAGGTGTGGATGCTTTCCCAATCTGCCTGGACACACAGGATACCGAGGAAATCATACGTACTGTGAAAGCGATATCACCTGGTTTTGGCGGCATTAATCTGGAGGATATCTCATCACCGCGCTGTTTCGAGATTGAACGTCGTCTGAATGAGGAATTGGACATTCCTGTATTTCATGATGACCAGCATGGCACAGCGGTTGTGTTATATGCCGGTCTGATCAATGCGCTCAAACTGGTGGGCAAGTCCATTGAAGATGTGAAGATTGTGGTCTGCGGTATTGGTGCAGCAGGTGTAGCTTGCAGCAACATATTATTGTCCGCGGGAGCCAGCCGGCTTATAGGTGTCGATCGTGAGGGTGCGATTGTACGGACACAAACCTATGAGAATGAAGTCTGGAGTGATTATGCAGCTCGTACAAACCCGGAACTGGAAACCGGATCGCTGCGTGATGTCATTCGTGGAGCCGATGTGTTCATTGGCCTGTCCCGCGGTAATCTGTTAACTCGCGAAGATGTGCAGACCATGGCAGAAGATCCAATCGTGTTTGCAATGGCAAACCCGGTACCTGAGATTATGCCTGCCTTGGTGGAAGACATTGTGGCTGTAATGGCAACAGGACGATCCGATTATCCGAATCAGATCAACAACGTGTTATGTTTCCCGGGCATCTTCAGGGCAGTTCTGGATTGCCGAGCCACCGAAATTAATGAAGAAATGAAGCTGGCAGCCGCGCAAGCGATTGCATCGGCCATTACGGATGAAGAGCGTACACGTTATTATATTATTCCGAGTGTGTTCAATGATAAAGTAGTCAAATCGATGCGCAGTCGCGTAATTGAAGCAGCTGTTAAGACGGGTGTAGCTCGGCGTATTCCTCGTGAACAGGCCCGTGAAGGCGGGGAATCGTAAGATGTCAGAGAACCCTCTTCAACCTGGCGGGAATCTGCAAGAATTAGGGCACATGCATAATATAGATGGAATAACGGCAGGAGAGGCTGTTCTGCGCGCCGCCCGATCCTTTGTTCAAGGGGACTCATCCAAGCATAGTGATGGTCATGACTGGCCGCACATTGAACGGGTAACCGCACTTGCGGTTGAACTCGCTCACCGCATGGGTGCAGATCCATTTGTCTGCGAACTGGCTGCTTTATTACATGATGTACCGGATGAGAAGCTGAATGAGAGCTTGGAAGCCGGGATGGCCAAACTGAATGACTGGCTGGATACCCAGCCTCTTGACCCGGATATACGTAATAAGGTTGTGGGTATTATTAGCACCATCTCATATGCGGGAGGCCAGCGTCCTGCGGTCAGTTCGCTTGAAGCACAGGTTGTTCAGGATGCGGATCGACTGGATGCAATGGGTGCGATTGGGATTGCGCGAACCTTTGCCTTTTCAGGCGCCAGAGGGCGCGAGATGTACGATCCGTCCCTTCCTCCACGGGAGCAGATGACCCGTGAGGAATATCGCAATGGGCGCAGCACAACGATAAATCACTTTTACGAGAAGTTGTTCAAGCTCAAGGATCTGATGAATACCTCCTATGGCAAGGAGCTGGCGGAACAGCGTCATGATTATATGGTGCAGTTTGTGGACCAGTTCAAAAGGGAATGGGAGGGCACGGACCGTTAGGCAGGCATAATAAGCATGAGTATTCCACAGAGGTATAATAAGTAACAGAGGCGAATCTTTGAAGTGGAGAAATCCATTTTGAAGATTTGCTTCTTTTTGGGTTAATAATGTGTATTAACATACATAAAGAAATCAATTTCATAATACCTCTGACTTATGACATGGCAACGGAAGACCTTACATGGTACAATAAATCGTTCTCCTGAATGAATTCAGGCAAAAAAAGAAATATGGGGTAATAATGAACATGATTATCAAATGTAAAATTTCAGGTTCGGTAAAGAGGAGGGGTCACCACCATGTCGTTTGGTGCACGTGTACTTAAGACGGGGATCGCGGTCACGCTTGCCTTGTACCTAAGCAGCCTGTTCTTGAACCCGCAATCTCCCGTGCCTGCCGCAATCGCGGCTATATTCGCCATGCAGCCTTCCATCTATCGTTCCTGGAAATACTTCCTGGATCAATTGCAAACAACCACGCTGGGAGCTATTGTCGCCCTGGTGGGGGGCATGGTGTTGTCCAATGAGCCAATCGCCGTTGGATTAATTATTGTACTTGTCATCATGATCTGTCTTAAATTGAATATGGGTGAAACGGTTGGACTGACACTGGTCACGGTTGTATCCATTATGGAAGCCTCGGGTGACTGGCATTTTGCACTCAATCGTTTTCTGTTGACACTGGTTGGTATTGTATCGGCGTTTCTCATCAACATTACGGTATTTCCTCCGAAACCGAAGGTTCAGTTCGTGAAGCAGATCCATAGTGTATTCAGCGGTATGTCGTTACTTCTGCGAACCTCGATCTCGGATGAGATCAAGGAAGTTGTATTCCGGGAGGAGAAAAGCAACCTTGGTGGTTCCATTAAGTCTCTGTCCGACAAGTATAACTTGTTCGAAGAGGAACAGAAAAAGATGAAACGTTCGAAATTCAGCGAAACTCGTCAGATGGTGGTCTACAAACAAATGCTGCTGAGTCTGCAAAAAGGATATGAGGTGCTGGATTCGGTGGAACGCCACTATTTCCAGGCACCGCGGACAACGGCCATGGATCAGTTTTTTGACTCACATCTTGAACTGGTTATCAAATTCCATGAGCATGCACTGCTCAAGTTCGAGGATAAGCTGAAACCTAATGGGGAAGAAGCCGCACAGTTTGTATTGGATAATGACCGTTTCATGGAGCAGGCGATCACCCAGTTTGATATCGACAAGGAAGGGATGTTACGATTGTCGATCGTGGCTGCTGCAATTTATGATTACGGATATCAACTGGAACGTTTGAATCGACTTGCCGAACATGTGCATAGCGCCAGTGAAGACAAAGAATCACAGGACAAAATTTTGAATTGGCTTAAGTGGCCTTAAGTGCGAGTTCAAAAAGGCTGGTTTTCAGTACCGAGAAGATGGAATGAAGCTAGAAATGGAGTAGCGGAGCGTAGGAAGACTACGTGAGCAACTACAATGTTTCCGAAGGAAACATACTTCGTAAGCGTCTGCTTATTCGGCTGAATTTCATATTCGATGCTGATGATGCCGTTAGGCATGATTCGTAATCAAAAGTAGACTTTTTGAACAACCTCTCTAAGTGCGAATTGCGCACCTGCTTGGCGATCATATACAATGTAGTTACAACATTGCCCGGACCATCGTGTCCGGGTTGTTTTGTCATACATAGGGCTGAAGCGCATGAATGATTTTTAACGAACTGAGGGATAGAGACATGATTATAGAGGAACTGGACGCTGAACTAATGGAATGGTTGAGTGGGACAAATCTGGAGCATAAACAGCATGAAGCCATGCAACTGCTGACCGTATCTGAGGATCAATGGCCGCATCAGGCGATGATTAGTATGGGAGAAGTGATTGCGCTAAATCCGCAGCAACTTAGACTTGCTTTATGGCCAGGTACACAGACCAGTATGAACATGAGCAATACAGGCAAGGCTACCTTGATTACGGTTCAAGGACATCGATTGCTGCATATCCGTATAGAAGTAGAACGGTTGCCTGAGATTAAGGGGGCTGTTCATCCGAGAGATCGTTTTGAAGCACAAGTGCTTCAGGTACGTGTGGATCACGCGCCATATGCGGAGATCACTTCAGGAATAACCTTTCAATTAAAAGATGAACTTGGAGCAATTACACGCTGGAAAGAGACGATTGAAGAATTACGAAAGTAGGCAGGAGTTGCCAAGTCAGTTGAGGACCCGGTGATTGGGTAATAATGAAGAAGAAAACAACAAAAAACGCCTCCGCTTGCATCGGGACGTTGTCACTGGTACAATAAAAAATGGTTTTCAGAAAATTAGAACTAATTAACATATAATTAAAATGTTTACTTTCTAATAATTATACCATTGCCTTTTCGGGCTTGTCAAATGGGATTTTGAGGACACAATCCGGGGAAAGAGGGGCTATTAACATATGAGTACAGATCAGCAATGGAATGAGGAACAACAACGGGTCAACACCGTGACCGATCAGATTGAACGCAAGATCACAACGTTAGAAGATGAAGTAGGCTCCTTCCGTGACGAAGTGGTTGGAATGAGAAAAGACTTTTGGGACGAAGTCACGATGAACTTTAGTGAAGCGGACGATGTCGGAGAGACATCAACCAGCATGCGGCAGCAGTCACAGGTACTATCCGATCGGGAGCGCAGCCATCTTAATACAGCGGCTGCGTTGGACAAAATGAAACGACTGCATCACTCACCATATTTCGGCCGCATTGATTTCAAGGAAGACGGGTATCCAAATGCTGAACGCATTTATCTGGGCATTGCATCGTTGCTGGATGAGAAGGAAGAATCTTTTCTGGTCTACGACTGGCGTGCGCCGATCTCTAACCTGTATTATGACGGAGCACCGGGTCCAATCACGTATCATACACCCAGTGGAGAGATCAGCGGTGATATCGAGATGAAGCGGCAGTTTGTCATTCGGGACGGACGTATCCGGTTTATGTTTGACACGGGGGTTACGATTGGCGATGAGTTATTGCAGGCCGTGCTCAGTCGAACTTCGGATGCACAGATGAAGAGTATTGTAGCGACCATTCAGAAGGAGCAAAACCGGATTATCCGTAATGACCGGACACGCATGCTCATTGTGCAAGGCGCAGCCGGCAGTGGCAAAACATCCGCGGCGCTCCAGCGTGTAGCATATCTTCTCTATAAATACCGCGAGCATCTGCAAGCGGATCAGATGGTTCTTTTTTCACCAAATCCGATGTTCAACAGTTATGTCTCCACGGTACTGCCTGAGCTTGGGGAGGAAAACATGTTGCAGACGACCTTCCAGGAGTATTTGGAGCGCCGTTTGGGTCGTGAATATCAACTGGAAGATCCGTTTATTCAACTCGAATATGTACTTACAGGGACGGAAGATCCCGATTACGATGTGCGCATGTCCAGCATTCGGTTCAAGTCATCCGAATCTTTCCTGAAGGTGATTACACGTTATAAGGAAAGCATGTTGTCAGGTGGCATGAAATTCAAGCCGGTTCGCTTCCAGGGCCGAGCGATTGTCACGTCAGATGCTATGGCTGAGAAATTCTATAGTTTCGAATCGTCCGTTAAGCTGGTGAGTCGACTGGAGATGTTACGGGACTGGATGCTGAAAGAACTGTCTGCCTTTGGTAAAGGTGAACTGGATGCGCCTTGGGTTGATCAGCAGCTTGATCTAATGGAGCCGGAGGATCTGCAACGTGCGTATCAACGGTTGAAGCGCAAGCAAAAAGGAAAGACGCATACGTTTAATGACTTCGAGCAGGAAAGAGAAATTCTGGCACGCATGGTGGTCAGTGACCGACTCAAACCTTTGCGAAAATGGATTAAGTCCTTACGATTCGTTGATATAAGACAATTATATGCACATCTGTTCAACGATCAGGCTCAGATGGAGCGATTGCTGGGTGATGAAGCGCTGCCTGCTCAATGGGATGAAATCTGTAAGATGACTTTACGCAGGTTGAAGCTTCAGGAGTTGGCATATGAAGATATTACGCCATATTTGTACTTGCGTGAGCTTATGCTTGGATTCCATATTAACTCCAATATTCGCCATGTCATTATTGATGAAGCCCAGGATTATTCTGCGTTTCAGTTGGCATTTATGAAGAGGTTGTTCCCACGGGCGAAAATAACAGCACTCGGTGACTTTAATCAGGCCATCTATGCCCACTCTTCAGTGCTGAGTGGAACAGGACCTTTGACTAACCTGTACGGTCCAGACAATACAGAGGTCATTGAGCTGACCAGAAGTTATCGATCTACTCGGGAGATCGTGGAGTTTACCCGTGGCATGGTGCCTGGTGGGGAAGAGATTATTCCATTTAACCGTAGCGGCGAGAAGCCTAAAGTGATTGTTTCTTCGGATGCCGAGCGTCATATGAACGTCATCACGACAGATCTCAAACACTTGATTGAGGAAGGGTATGAATCAGTTGCAGTGATCTGCAAGACCGCCGAAGAGAGCAGAGACGTACATGCTGCATTGAGTAAGACGCTGCCCACAGCACCGAAGTTAATCAAGAAAACGACGCTGGCTTTTGAACAGGGTGTTCATGTCATCCCGGCGTATCTGGCCAAAGGTGTGGAATTCGATGCTGTCCTGATCTATGACGGCTCTGCGGAGCAGTATGCTCAGGAGCATGAACGCAAGTTGTTCTATACGGCTTGCACACGAGCGATGCATCTGCTACACGTTTACTGCGTGGGCACACCGAGTCCGTTCATTACCGCCCAGTCGGAAGAATGGTATGATCTTGGCAAGGTGTCTGCTGCGCAAGTGGACTGACATATCACATTCATGTGCATGAAGAAGGCTTCCGTTCAGTGGAACGGGAGTCTTTCTGTATATGATACATATATCGGGAAGAAGCTAACTTCACGAGGGAAGTATACATGATGAGATTCCAGCCATATAGGTGATCATATGAAATGAAAATACCTAACGTGAATTCGTGAGGATTGGGTTCTGTGGATAAATATGACTCCATAATTTGTATTGATGCACAATGGATGTAATTTTTCTTTACACCTGAAGTCCGGACTCATATAATCGTAACAATATATTTTTTTGGATCGTTTATTAAAGGAGGCAACAAAATGAACAAACCATCTTTTGAACGGCCACTTATGGCTGATTGTGTACCTGATCTGGTCGCTACAGCACGGGGAGATTTGCCAGCGACTTTGGTCATTCGGGGAGGTACGCTGGTAAACGTGATATCGGGTGAGATTTTGCCGGAGATGTCCATAGCCGTACAGGGAGCTCGAATCGCTTATGTTGGTAAAGATGTAAGCCACACCATTGGAGAACATACCCGGATTATTGAAGCAAACGGTAAGTATATCGCTCCTGGTTTGCTGGATGGACACTGCCATATTGAAAGTACACAGATGAAAGTAACCGAGTTTGCGAGAGCGGTATTGCCTTCAGGCACAACCGGAGGTTTCTTTGATCCACATGAGATCTCTAACGTGCTTGGTCTGAAAGGTCTGAGACTGATGCTGGATGAAGCACGGACCACACCGATGGCAGCCTATATGCAGGTGGCTTCCTGTGTGCCTTCCACTCATCCAGGACTGGAGACAACAGGTGCTTATATCGGGCCTGAAGAGGTAGCTGAGGCTCTTTCCTGGGGTCCGGACATGATTGGCCTTGGTGAAGTGATGAACTTCCCTGGGGTAGTCTATGGGGACGAGACGATGATCGGTGAGATACAGGCGACCCTCCGGGCAGGTAAAGTGGCTGACGGTCACTTTACCTGGGCTGCAGATGACTGGCGTCTGCCAGCGTATGCAGCGAGTGGCGTTACAGGGGATCATGAATGTGTGACCAAGGAAGATGTGGTTGAACGTCTGCGACTCGGGATGTACGCGAAGATGCGCCAAGGTTCGGCATGGCATGATGTAGCCGAGACGATCAAAGCCTGTACCGAGCTTGGACTGGATACACGCCGGATGATGCTGGTGACCGATGACCGAAGCTCTGAATCCCTGCTCAAAGAAGGACATATGGATTTTGTTGTTCGTCTCGCAATCTCCCAAGGGGTGAAGCCGGTTACGGCTTTCCAGATGGCAACCATTAACACGGCTGAGCGCTTTGGTGTTGCGCGCGATATTGGTGCGGTTATTCCGGGCAATATAGCTGATATTATTCTGCTGGACGGCCGATTGGCTGATGTACGTGTGGGCATGACAATTGCTGCCGGGCAAGTAGTAGCCGAGAACGGGAAAATGACCGCGGTATGGGACAGTTTCACGTATCCGGAGGAAGCACTGAACACGGTGAAGTTAGAAGCAAATATTCAGCCAGAAGATCTGAAGCTTGCTGCACCGATTCAAGAGGGCACGATTGGTGCCAAAATCATTCATGTGACAGAGAACCATGTGGATACAAAGGAGAAACACCTGCCTGTTAGAGTAGAGAACGAGAAGGTTGTGGTTTCAACTTCAGGGGAAGTATGCAAAATTGCGGTATTGGAGCGTCACAAACAAACCGGGAATCGAGCGGTAGCGCTTGTTGGAGGCATCGGTTTCACATCCCCTGCAGCGATTGCGATGACGGTTGCTCATGATAGTCACAACCTGTTGATTATCGGTAATGATGATGCCCTGATGGCCGAAGCCGGTAACCATGTCATTCGTATGCAGGGCGGGGTCGCCGTGGTAACGGCAGCAGGTGTAACCGAATTCCCGCTGCGGATTGCAGGTTTGATGTCAACCGAGCCATTCGAAGTCGTTGCAGCGCAATCGGCAGCAGTCAGTGAAGCTTTACAGTCCGCAGGATGTACGTTGAATAATGCGTTCATGACGCTTTCGTTGCTCGCGCTGGTTGTGATTCCAGAATTACGTTTGTCCGACAAGGGGCTTGTGCGGATTTCGGCAGAAGGTATTGAACTGGTGTCACTTTTCGATGAAGTGGTTGACAATACACCGGTAGCTCCATGGGGTAATGAATGAACGGAAATGTCGACTAGACATCATTAAATAGGGTTCCATATAAAGCCGCCTTAGGGCGGTTTTTTGGTGTGTTTTGAGAGAAAACGCTTTCTAGGTCTTCTGGAGCTTGGTGTACATATGGCAATAATGACTGAAGTCATGCTGGAATAAGGATTGAATTTGAAAATAATGAATAATTGTGACTTTTGAACTATACATACAGAACTACGAATTCCCGAAATATAGTTATATGATTCTTTCGTAGTGAGTCTTAAAGATGATATTGCATATAAAAGCAATTCAAATTCGTCGTACGTAATAAGTATCCATTAAATGAATATGAAACGACATAATTTCATCCAGATTTGCACGTCAGAGCTGATAACTTCAGAGGGAGTGTACAAATATGAAAAGCAAAAGGGGTTACCGTTTTATCTTATTACTGAGTTGTTTGATCCTGTGTGCGAGTACAGCCTGTTCTTCCAAAGCCATTGCGGATGGTTCAGTCGACAGTTATGCAACGATTCATGGAGAACTTGATGTGCCAGTGAGAGCGACTTGGGTATGGGATACCACCCAGATCCGAAGTAATCCTCAAGAAGTGTTAAATTACGCTACAGCGAACAAGATCAATACGATCTATCTGCAGTTGAACCGGGATATAAAGATTCCTGAGTATAAAAGTTTTATCCGCCAGGCGAGAGCCAAGAATATTGCGGTGGACGTCATGGATGGAAGATCAGCCTGGGGGTTGACGGAAAGTCGGGAGCAGATTGCATCTTTCCTGGACTGGATCGAGGCATATCAAGCGCAGGCATTGTCCAATGAGAAATTTGCTGGTATTCATCTAGATATTGAGCCACATGTGCACCCACAATGGAAAATCAATCAGGGCAGTGTAATTTCCCAGTGGCAAGGAAATGTGGAGTACATTGTTGAGCGAGCATCACGGATGAAAATGCCGGTAGCGGCTGATCTGCCTTTCTGGCTCGATAACTACAAAATTCCGGGTTCCACGATGGCCGTAAGCAGTTGGATGATTCGCAAGTTTGATTCCATCACGATTATGGCTTACCGCGATACAGCAGCTGCAATCTATAGTGTAGCGAAGGATGAACTTGCAGAAGCAGCTCTACTTGGCAAGACGATCTCAATCGCCGTGGAAACAAAGCAAAGCAAGGAAGGTGACTTCATTACTTTTTATGAAGAGGGATCTGCTTATATGGAAGCACAATTAAAGTTGGTCGAAAAAATGGCTTCAGTACATGCGTCCTTTAATGGGTTCTCCGTACATGAGTACACTTCATGGAAGACGCTGAAAAAGTGAGGCCAATGTTAAGCTTCAAAGCGTAAGGCTGATAGCAGCGAGTGAGATGAGTTCTAACTGAGCCAGTGTGGCTCAGATCAGAGCGTTATCTTACTCGTTGGCTGGAAAGTTGATAAAAAAGATAAAGAAGGTGTTTGCAGCTGAATAGCTGTGAGCACCTTCTTCTTTTATACCTGAACCAAGGCAGATTCCATGGCTACGTTCTCATAGAACAATTTGCGATACTGTGATGGTGTGGTGGCTTTATGCTTTTTAAATGTAGTGATGAAGTAGCTTAGATGCTCAAAACCCACATCCATGGCGATATCAACAATTTTGTGATCCGTATTCTCAAGCTGAACGCAGGCCTGTTGAACGCGGTAATAGTTAATGTAATCAACCGGGGTTTTCTGCACCATCTGTTTGAAGAAACGGCAGAAGTGTCCTTCGCTCATATTGGCTTCATCGGCCAGTTCTTTCAGCTTCAATGGTTCAGGATAACGCTTGTGGATATAGCCGAGCACGGATTTCAGGCGCTCTACCTTGTCATGACTCCCTGTAGCGATGGTGCCTTTGAGCGGAGCAGGTCTCATATGTTCGAACATACGGGCAAATATGAGATACAGGTACGCTTTCGTTGACATTTCACACGTTTCTGTTCCGGCAGCGTGGTCAGCGAATATGCGTTGCAGGTGATCCAGAATTTCTTGTCCCCAATCCTCATCTGCCTTGATATGAAAAGGGAGGATCACGGTTTTACGCACCAGTGGACCGATGAATTTCTCCTGTACCGTATCGAAGGTGCGGCTTCCAAGCAGCTCCGGATTAAATACAATGGAAGAGAATACACAGGGAATATCACCTTTCAGATAACCTGCATGAATCTCACCTCGATTGATAAAAATCGCTTCTCCAGCTTGAACCTCAATGGTGTTCATATCAATCTGAAAGACCGCACAGCCCTGAGTAACCATGGTGAACTCCATTTCATCATGCCAGTGGCAATCCAGAATGCTATCGCCGTTCAGCTGTTGTATATCGGGGTACACACTGACTGGATACATGGCATTGCCGTGAATTCGGTCTTCGCGTAATCGTTCACGTTCCATATCAACGCCTCCTTTTACTTCATTTTTAATGTAATCGTTTCCAAAGTTTGGTGTTGATGTTCAAGAATCGGATGGTTATTATCAAAATCGTGATATATTTAGTCAAAATAAGAGAAGAAATTCATTATTAATATCAATATTATTATAGTATAACCAAAGGGGGAAAGAAAACATGAAATTTACTGATGGATTCTGGATGACTCGTGAAGGGTACCAGATTCAAAACCCGACTGACATTCGTGATATTGTACAAAAAGATAATTCTTTGACCGTATATGCGGCAACTAAATATATTCGCAGCAAAGGCGACACGTTGAACGGTACATTGCTTAAAGCAACATACAGCTCACCTATGCCAAACGTTATTCGTGTAACCTTGAATCACCATAAAGGCGGAGTGAAAAAAGGGCCTGTATTTGAGCTCAACACGCAAGATGCAAACGTTGACATCTCGAAAAATGAACAAGACGCAGTTTTGAAAAGCGGTAACCTGGAAGTTCAAATCGACAAAACAAACGGTTGGGACGTTAGCTTCCTATATGGAGGAAAGCGTATTACAGGTAGTGGTCAAAGAGCGGCTGGTTATATTACAGGTCCAAGCAAGGAAGCGTACTTCCGCGAGCAGCTTGATCTCGGTATTGGTGAATATGTTTACGGACTCGGTGAGCGCTTCACACCGTTTGTTAAGAATGGCCAAATCGTCGATACCTGGAATGAGGACGGCGGTACAAGCAGTGAGCAGTCATATAAAAACATTCCGTTCTACTTGTCCAATAAAGGATATGGTGTATTTGTAAACCATCCGGAACGCGTATCCTATGAGATTGCATCTGAAAATGTATCCAAAGTTCAATTCAGCGTAGAAGGAGAGACTCTGGAGTACTTCATTATCGGCGGTGACAATCCAAAGGATGTACTTGATAATTATACGAAATTGACAGGTAAACCAGCACTTCCACCAGCATGGACATTTGGTCTGTGGCTGACAACTTCATTCACAACGGATTATGATGAAGCAACGGTTAACCATTTTGTAGATGGTATGGCTGAACGTGATCTTCCGCTGTCTGTATTCCACTTTGACTGCTTCTGGATGAAGGAATACCAATGGTCTGATTTCGTCTGGGATGAAGCGATGTTCCCGGATCCGGAAGGCATGCTTGCACGTCTGAAAGAAAAGGGCCTCAAAATCTGTGCTTGGATCAATCCATATATTGCAGAAAAATCCTACTTGTTCGATGAAGGTATGGAGAACGGTTATCTGGTCAAAACAGCCGATGGTAGCGTATGGCAATGGGATATGTGGCAAGCAGGTATGGCTCTGGTTGACTTCACGAATCCGGATGCTGTGAATTGGTATAAGAGTAAGCTCGAAGTCCTGCTTGATCAAGGTGTAGATTCCTTCAAGACCGACTTCGGCGAAAGAATTCCGACAGATGTCGTGTACTTCGATGGTTCTGATCCGGTTAAAATGCACAACTATTATACACAACTGTATAACAAAGCTGTATTTGAATTGCTCGAAGAGAAGATTGGCAAAAACGAAGCTGCTCTGTTTGCACGTTCCGCAACAGCAGGTGGTCAACAGTTCCCGGTTCACTGGGGTGGTGACTGTTCTTCCACGTATGAATCCATGGCTGAATCGCTTCGCGGTGGCCTGTCACTGGGGCTTTCCGGTTTCGGATTCTGGAGCCATGATATCAGTGGTTTTGAAAGCACAGCGAGCCCTGACGTATACAAACGCTGGGTACAATTCGGACTTTTATCTTCACACAGCCGCCTGCATGGCAGCACTTCGTATCGTGTGCCTTGGCTGTTTGACGAGGAATCCGTGGACGTTGTTCGTGATTTTACCAAACTCAAAATCAGCCTGATGCCGTACCTGTACAATTCTGCGGTAGAGTCAACGGTAAAAGGTATTCCGATGATGCGCGCTATGCTGCTGGACTTCCCAGAGGACCCAACAACATACAGCCTGGATACGCAATACATGTTTGGTGACTCGATTTTGGTGGCTCCAATCTTCAACAAGGAAGGCGATGTGCGTTATTACCTGCCTGAAGGAACTTGGACGAACTATCTGACAGGAGCGAAAGTACAAGGTGGACGCTGGATCAGTGAAAACCATGACTTCAAAACACTGCCAATGATGGTCAAACCAAACAGCTTGATCGCTGTGGGTGCGGTGGATAACAAACCGGATTACGACTTTGCAAATGATGTATCTCTGCACTTGTTCGAGCTGGCTGATGGTCAAACGGCTCAAGCTGTCGTTGTGAACCAAGCTGCTGAACAGGAGCTAACAGTTAACGTTACACGTAATGGATCAGTGCTGGATGTTCGTGCTGAAGGTGCAGGTAAACCTTGGAACATCGTGCTTCGTGGTATTGAAAGTGTATCCAGCGTTGAAGGTGGTTCCCAAATGTCTGGTGCAACGGGTGTTGTTGTTACGGCAGCAACAGGTGCAAGCGCGCTTACAATCCAACTGTAAAATGATATAGTAGAAGAAAAGGACGGTGCCGAAAGGTGCCGTCTGTTTGTCTACGATGATAGGAGATTGAATGAAATGAGTACAATGAATTCCGGTTTGCACTGCACGATATCAGCAGAGATGCTGCATCAACTGGTAGAGATTAATTTTGGAAGCGATACCAAAGTGAAGGAGTTTGGTCTCCTGCAAGGTGGACTTTTTAATACAACTTATCGGATTCACCTTGAACATACATCCTATGCGGATGTGATTTTACGTTTGGCTCCAGAGCGGGGAGAGATGGCGGCTGGTTCTGCGAGTGACCCACTCTTTTCTTTTGAACGTACGATGATGGCGGCTGAACCGATTGTGTATGAATATTACCGTAAGGCAGGCATTCCTGCTCCCAACATTATCGCCTGTGATGATAGCGGATCCATCATTCCGAGAACGTACATGTTTATGGAGTTTATTCCAAGTAAGCAGCTGGATCACGCATCAATTTCAGACATAGACAAAGAGCGATTGTATCATCAGCTTGGCGTCTATACCGCCATCATGCATCAGATCGAGGGGGCATCGTTTGGGTGGCCGCTGGGAGATGGGACGATTAGAGGCTCGGATCAATGGTCCGAGGTGCTGCACTCTTTTGCAGAAGAAACGGCACTTAAAGCGGCACAAGTCAATTATATGTCAGGTGTGGGAGAAGAGATCGCTGCTATTTTCATCCAAAATAAAGATTTATTTGATCATGTGACCCGTCCGGTACTCGTTCATAATGACCTGTGGGAAGCAAATGTGCTTGTTCATCAGGAAAAGGGTGAGCTAAACATTGCGGCCATCATTGATGGAGATCGTTCCATGTTTGCCGACAGGGAGTTTGAAGCCATATTGTCAACAGAATCAGCGGCTTTTCATGAAGGATATGATCGTCCACTGGACTCATCCGCTGAAGGACAGGCACGCAGGCTTGCGTACCGAATACTGTCTTCGTATTTTAATGCCTACGTTCATGAACATCAGGTCAATCAACCTGAAGATGGTCAGAAGTATCGCCAGCGTACGCTGGATTTACTGGAGCAATGGAAGCAACTTGGACTTCACTAATTCGTAGGAGGAATGAAGGATGAAGGAGTATCATCAATACCCGATGTGGGATGCGTCACAACGTGACCCACGCTGGGGCAGAACGGAAGAGGGATATGGCGAGGACCCGGTCCTCACGGGAGAAATGTCGGCAGCTCTCGTCAAAGGTATGCAGGGAAATGATCCTTTTTATCTGAAAAATGGTCGCAACATTAAAACACTTTTTTGCCAATAATAATGAGAAAGATCGGCTGAATTGTTCATCCAGCATCGATCCGCGCAATCTGCGGGAATATTATTTAAAAGCATTTGAGACACCATTTGTGGAAGGTGGAGCCTTGTCCATGATGACAGCTTACAATTCCATCAATGGTACACCTGCCATTGAAAGTCCATATGTGAATGATGTGGTTAAGGGTGAGTGGGCGATGCCTGGGTTTATTGTATGTGATGGCGGAGACCTGTCACAGACGGTGAACTATCATGGTTATCACACCAGTCATGCCGAATCAGCAGCAGGTGCGTTGAAGGCAGGAGTGGATTGTCTTACGGATGAAGTTGATCTTGTTGTATCTGCTCTGGAAGAGGCTCTTGATCAGGATCTGTTGGAGATCGCTGATTTGAACCGAGCAATTCGTAACATCTTCGGTGTGCGAATGCGACTTGGACAACTGGATCAGTCGGGACGGAACCCGTATGCCTCCATACCCGAGTCTGTACTATGTGCACCAGAACACGCCAAACTTAGTTATCGTGCCGCTGCCGAATCCATTGTTTTACTCCAAAATGACGGATTGCTTCCCTTGAAGCCAGAAGCATTACAGAAAATTAGTGTGATTGGACCCCTTTCCGATGTTGTCTATACCGATTGGTACAGTGGCACACTGCCTTATCGTGTATCCGTCCTCGATGGATTGCGTAATCGACTACCTCATTCAGACATAACGTATTCAGATGGGAATGACCGTATTCAGCTGAAGACAACAGACGGTCAGGTTATAACCTTGGGTGCGGAAGGTACGCTCGTCGCTGTACCGGAGGATAGTGCACCTGCAGCCGCCCAGTTTGTACATCAGGATTGGGGCTCGGGAAGTCATACGCTGAGAAGTGTGAACAATCATCGATACGTTAGTTTAACCGAGCAAGGCATCTATCAGGCAAACGCACCGGAGATTGGTGGCTGGTTTGTGAAGGAAGTTGTTCGCATAGATCCTCTAACGGATGGAAGTAACACCTTGCGGACGTGGAACGGTATTCCGGTTGGACTGAGCGAATATCAGGGACAGGCTGCTGTATCACCACCACGGCCACAAGGAGAACAAACTACAGCTACAAGTACAACTCAGGACAATGTGAGTGCCTCTGGACACGCAAGTCAATCACCAGGCAATACACAGATACCTTCTGCATTCAATATTGATATTGTGACCAGCGGAATACAACAAGCCGTAGAAGCTGCACGTAGCAGTCAGGCATCTGTCGTTGTTGTTGGCAACAGCCCATATATCAACGGCAAAGAAGAAATTGACCGCCCAAGTCTGCTGCTTCCGCCGAGTCAGGTCGAGCTTGTCAAAGCCGTGTGTGAAGCCAATCCCAATACGGTGGTTGTCATTATGGGCAGTTATCCATTTGCCTTGCAGGAGTTGAAAGGTATTGCCCGCGCAATCGTTTATATGACACATGCTGGTCAGGAATTGGGTAATGCGCTTGCAGATGTGCTGTTAGGTTATTATGCCCCGGCAGGCAGATTGAATATGACATGGTATGAAGACGAATCACAGCTTCCTGACATGATGGATTATGACATCATTCAGAATGGCATGACTTATATGTATCATGAAGGACCGGTTCAATATGCATTTGGTCATGGCCTGACGTATTCCGAATTCGAATACGAAGCGATTCGTGTAAATCGTAGTGCTCCGGTGGAAGACACCACCACAGATCAATTAAAGATTGAAGTGGAGATACACAACACAGGTGAACGTGACAGTGATGAAGTCGTACAGATCTATGGATCTTCCTATACCTCCCGAGTGAAACGTGCTCAGAAGCAACTGCTTGCTTTCCGTCGTGTTCATGTCAAAGCAGGGACGCGTGTTACGATAAGTTTAGAAGTCCCTGTTCAGAAGCTGGCGCTATGGGATGTTACCCGAGATCGATACTGCCTGGAGACATCGACCTGGGCCATGCTGGCAGGGCGTTCTTCTGCAGATATACGTCAGTCGGCTGATATTGAAATTGAAGGTGAGACGATTCCGGATCGTCCGCTGCACTTGCTTACCTTTGCCGAGAATTACGATGTTTGTAGAGGTGTTCTGTTGGATGAATGTCTGGAAGGACGTTCGGCAGTTCGGGCAATTAACCAGGAAGAACCTTTATATCGAGATGGTCAGTCATCCTGGATCGCTTTCAACCATAATGCTGTTCAGGAAGTACAAGGATTTGAAGCCAGAGTGGCAGCTTATGGGGAAGAGGGCAGACTTGAGATTCGTTCTGGAGGACTGGAGGGCGAACTGCTTGGTGTGTGTGAGGTTTCTGGACCTGGTGGCAGTGTGAATGGAAAAGATATCAAGTGGACAACGGTCCAGTGTTCGCTTGAGGCGCCCCATAAGGTGAATGAGCTGTATATTATTTTCAAAGGTGGAGCAGCGTTGCGCCACTTTAGATTGTTGTAGTTGTAGACATCATGAACCAAAGGAGCTGTCTTGCATAAATTCGTGCAGGCAGCTTATTTGTGTGAACAAGCGGTAACATCCAGCATGTCCTGAATAATCAACCTCCGAAACAAGCACAATAATGCTGTTGTGTGTAGAATCTGTAAAGGTGGTTGTGGTATGAACGATAAAAAGTGGGACCTCGTCGCACTTGCTTCCATCCCTTTAATTATGACCTTGGGTAACTCCATGCTTATACCGATCCTGCCACAGATTGAACGTGAGTTGAAGGTATCTGCATTCAAGGTCAGTATGCTTATTACAGTCTACGCTGTAGTTGCCATTCTGCTTATTCCACTCGCAGGATACTTGTCGGATCGTTTTGGCAGAAAAGCAGTCATTATTCCCAGCCTTATCATTGCAGCCGTCGGGGGTGCTGTAGCTGGTGTGGCTGCATGGATTCTGAACGGAAATATAGCTTACTGGACCATATTAGGTGGCAGGTTATTACAGGGGGTTGGAGCAGCGGGGGCATTCCCGATTGTGATACCTTTGGTTGGGGACATGTTCAATGATGAAGATCAGGTATCTAAAAGTCTGGGAATCATTGAAACTTCGAATACATTTGGCAAAGTGTTAAGTCCAATTCTGGGAGCAGCACTGGCTGTGTGGTTATGGTACCTACCATTTATGGCTATTCCCGTTCTATGTGTTCTTTCGCTGATCCTGGTTATTTTCTTGGTGAAAACACCCAAGAAAAAAGAAAAACCGCCCACCTTTACAGAATTTGTGGCTTCCATTAAAGATGTACTAAAAGAAAAAGGACGATGGTTGTACGCCTTGTTTGCGATCGGTGGAATTTGTATGTTTATTCTTTTTGGTGTGCTGTATTATCTTTCCGAGACATTGGAGAGCGAGTTCGCCATGAAGGGCATTGTAAAAGGTCTCGTGCTTGCCATTCCGCTAGCGGCACTGTGTCTTTTTTCCTTTTTCGCAGGAAAGTGGATCGGAAAGAGTAAGCCTCGTATGAAGTGGATCGGATTTGCAGGTCTTTTTCTTGTAACTGTTTCGCTGGGTGTTATTGGAGTTTTCGATAATATCTACGTTGTCGTAGGTCTATTCACATTGGGAAGTGCGGGAATAGGGGCAACCTTACCATGTCTGGATGCTCTAATTACTGAGGGTGTGGACAAAAAGCAGCGAGGTACGATTACGGCTTTGTTCAGTAGCATGCGATTCATCGGTGTATCACTCGGCCCACCTGTTGTTTCTTTACTCATTGGCAAACAACATTTTTTGCTTTTTGGTGTGCTTGCCGCTTCTGCAGCTGTAGGAGGACTACTTACATTATTTGCAGTTAAGCCGGATAAGGGAGACCAACCTACTTCAGGAAGCGGACAGAAACAGGACGAACGACACATCGAGCGAATCGAGCCAAGTAGAGGGTATGCTCCTATAAGGCGCAAGAAAAGTCCATTTTAAATAGAAGGTTCTGTATGCTACGTTCATTCCCAAGCTGTCGTAAGCTTATTAGATCTTCAGATCTGTTCCAATAAAAAACGCGTTTACGCCTAAGAAAGCGGATGAATTTGCTTTCTCGGTGTAAACGCGTTTCTCGTTTCTATGAGCAGAATGACCTTAACCAATCATTCGTGTTTACTTATATTCGACTGGCTAGTTTCGGTGTTTCCAGCTCCAGATTCTGAATCCTTGTTCTGATCTTGAGGTGGTTCCGTTGCAGGGATATGAGTATGAGCGAGCAGAGCATGAGGTTCAATGGAGAAGCTGCCGCTTCGTTTTCCCTGAATCAGATATATAAGCAAGAACAGAATCATAAACATCACGGAATAACGATACATATCGGTATAACTGGTCATCGCCGCAATGGCGCCGAGAAGAAGGGCACCGGTCGCAATCCCCAGATCCAGCGAGTTCAAAAACATGCCGTTAGCCATACCCCGTTGAGTAGGAGATACAACTTGAATCATCCAGGTCTGCAGAGACGACTGCATGGAACCATAACCGATTCCGTAGATAAAGGCAGCGATGAACAGGACAGACATGGAGGTTGCATAAGAGAGCAGAATGAGGCCGACAGCAACGAATATTGCTCCTGGAATGAGCAGTGCTTTTGGACCTTTATTGTCATAGATCCGCCCTGCAAATGGTCTAACCAATAACACGGCGAGTGCATTGAACAAAAAGAACAGCGCAGGATTGGCCAGATTGGCTTCCTTACCATACAAAACGATGAATCCGACAAGCCCACCATAGGTGATGGATAATAGGCAATTCAGCACACTGGGCAGAATCAGCTTGCGGTTGAAAGGGGTCTTCTGTTTCGGGTTGGACCCTGAAGCACTTGTTGTGGCTTGTGGCATGATGGTTGTACTGTTATCGGTTCTGACTGCTTTTTTGCGTGTCAGCGAATAACTCAGTGGATAGATCACAGCGAGGACACCCGCAGTACATAACATCAGGGTTACAAATCCAGCGCCCTGGAGCAGAGTGACCCCAATGATTGGCCCCATAGACATAGCCAGACTAGTCGATAGACCAAAGTAACCCATACCTTCACCCATTCGTTTGACGGGCACAATATCCGAGGCCATCGTTGGAAAAGCGGTACTGCTCATACCAAACCCGATACCAAACAACATTCTCAGCAACAAGAGCACAGCTATACCGGCAGCAAAATAATAGCCGAGTGTTGCTAGCAGGGCTACGGACAGACCTATATAGATCATGGCGTTACGAAGACCCTTCTCCAGTGCTTTCGCGGAATAGAGACGGGCTGCTATGGCACTTAGTGCAAACAGACAGGTGAATAAACTTACTTCAAACGCATTGGCGTGAAATCGCTCCTGAACGTAAGACGGAAGCGGAGAGACAATCATGTGCAGTTGCAAGAACAACAAGAAGTTGCACAGCATCAGCAGTATAAAATCGGTAGTCCATAGTCTAACTTGTTGTGTAGATTGTTCTTTCATGATGATGTATTCCCCCTGAGTTGTGATTCATTACAAGTTGCGGTTAATGAGGGAAAGAGTATGTTTAAATGCTTCCATCTGGTCTTCGGATATACCTTCAGCAAGTTCTTTATTCATTTCTCTTTCAATCGGAACGAGGATATCAATTAACGCTTTGCCTTCCGTGGTGAGATATAACAGATAGGCTCTGCGATCCTGTTCGCTGGTCCGGCGTTCTACCCAGCCTTTTTTCTCAAGCAGATCAATGATCCGCGCAGTGGTGGGTTGGTCTTTGAAGACACGTGCAGCGAGTTCCTTCTGATTAACACCTTCACCGCGGTCAACATTAAAGAGAACAGAAAATTGCTCTGTCGTAATATCATAAGGTTTGAATCGTGTTGCAAGTAAAGCTACAGCTTTACGATGTGTGAAACCCAGCATGAATCCAACAGATTGTTCCAGTGTATAGTCCATGTGATTGCTAGACCTCGCTTCCATAATAAAATGTCCCAATTAATTAGTTGTTATAACAACTATATGTCAAACAAGTATTTTTGTCAAAATGAAATATTCTCATATCGAACTTACAGGTGCGCTGTGCAATGATCCAAAAATCCTGTTAGAATAGTGATGAAACCGCTTTTATATAATCGATTTCCAGCGTGCTTGAAGGATGGAGAAAACCAATTTGCTCTAAC
Organism: Paenibacillus sp. FSL K6-4396; assembly: GCF_038002525.1. Taxonomy (NCBI): domain Bacteria; kingdom Bacillati; phylum Bacillota; class Bacilli; order Caryophanales; family Paenibacillaceae; genus Paenibacillus; species Paenibacillus sp. FSL K6-4396. Next base: position 2,354,576 of record NZ_JBBOCR010000001.1, read on the forward strand.
TGATGTTGGAGATGAACAAGGAGAGCTGTGTATGCTAAAGAATATACCCGCAATAATACCTCCAGAGTTACTCAAAATCATGTCCGAAATGGGTCATGGAGACGAGTTGGTTCTGGCGGATGGCAATTTCCCCGCAGCCAGTCATGCCAAGCGACTGGTACGCTGTGATGCACTGGGAGTCGTTGAACTGCTGGATGCCATCCTGCAATTATATCCACTGGATACCTATGCTGAGCGTCCCGCTGCTGTCATGCAGGTTGTGAAAGGGGATCAGGTGATCCCGATCATATGGGAAGACTACCGCCGATTGATTGAAGAATACGAAGGCATTACGGATGCTTTTGATCATGAAGAACGATTTGATTTTTATAAACGGGCTTCGAATGCCTATGTGATTGTTGCAACTGGTGAGCGAGCGCAATACGCCAATCTGATTTTGAAGAAAGGCGTCATTTTCCCCGATGCTGATCCTGGTCAGGAACAGCAGAATGCTGAATCGAACTGAATAATTACGGCGACGGAGCAGTGGATGCTTTGGTCGCCTTTTTATTTTTACCAATACGGAGTTAATATAACAAAACGTACAGAATTGGCATGGACTAGATAAGCACGATGCAATCTAGAAGCGCGCATGAACGTTTGTCAGATCACTGCTGAAGATACTACAAACTTTGATGCAGATGATGAATGGGGAAAATGAAAGGACTGTTTTACAATTGGAAGAAATACAAACGAGGAGACGATGGTCTCTATCCCAGAGGAGTTGAGTGAAATGCAGCACGGAATCAGACAAGCGGGTCTTCCTGATTGTAACGAAGTGGGACAATTGTTCAATGAGTACAGGATGTTCTACAACCAAAATGCTGACATTGAGGCAGCACATCAGTATATTAGAGAACGAATGGAACGCCATGAATCGGTGATTTTGGTAGCAGAAACAGATGCCGAAAGTGATCATGGGACAGATGAAAGTAATGGTATGTCACTCTCGAATGGCTTTATTTGTACAGGATTCGTTCAGCTGTATCCCAGTTTCAGTTCGGTATCGATGGGGCCTGTCTGGGTGCTTAATGATCTATATGTGCATCCGGATTATCGTCAGCAAGGCATTGCCAGGAAGCTCTTGCAAGCAGCCAAACAATTGGCATCTGAGCGAGGAGTTCTTCGTATATCACTCTCAACCGAGTTAAGTAACAAACAAGCACAAGCTTTATATGAATCCGAAGGATATGCACAGGATACCAAATTCATGTATTATGAACTTAATGTATAGGAGGTTGCTCAAAAAGACGCACTATATGAATGAATGGCACACTCGTGTCGTCGGCAACAAGGGAGGGGAGTCACAACATGATGCAGTGGATTGCCATGATCACAATGTTAATTGATCATATAGGGGCTGTCTTTTTTCCACATATTATAGAGTTGAGGATCATAGGTCGTATCGCTTTTCCAATTTATGCTTTTGCAGTGTATATCGGTTATAAACATACACGAGACGTACAAAAATACATATGGCGGCTGTTCTGGATTGCAATCATATCACAGGTGCCGTTCATGGCGGCGTTTAATCATTATTCTCTGAACGTGGTATGGACATTGTGGTCAGCCCTGTTGGTATTATTCGTTATCGATAAAATGCCATCCAAACTACTGCGGATTCCGATTGTCATTGGAGCAGGATTGTTTATGGAAATTAGCCAGATGGATTACGGGATGTACGGGTTGTTATTGGTTCTGTTATTCCGTTATTTCCAGGGTCCTGTACTTGTCGTGGCACATGTCTTGTTAAATGCACTATATCTTCTGCTGCATAACAGCTCTGTGCAAATGTATAGTGTGCTCGCAACCGCCGGCATTGCTATTGCTCAGTATTACCAGGCGGGTTTCCGTATGAAGGGGCCGCGTTGGGTCTGGCGTTATTTCTATCCAGCTCATCTTGCCATCATTGCAATTATCCGATGGGTCTAAAAGAATGACTCGAAAATGCGAAGAAAAGAAGCCATCTTATCGTCAGTGAATGATGATAGATGGCTTCTCTTTATGTGACCTTATTTATTAATTAAATGCTAGTGATAAAGTGAACTTACTCCATTGCTGTAGAAGTGCCGTTATGGCGCCGGATTGCAGACGGGAAATATCCAATCTGAACGGCATAGTCTAACATGGCGGAGATGAAGTGATCATCTGTTTTTGCACATGAGATGCCAGCAGGTTCCACATAAGCTGTTGTGACAGGGCAAGCATAGACATATGCTGAGTCCTTCGCGCCGTCGCCTTCAAGCTGTGCAATAGCCAACTGAAGAGCTTCCGGCTCTTTGCTGATGCTGGCATCGAACAACCAACGTGTGTAATCCGCGAATGGTAGCGTTTCAACTTCGTAACCAGCCCGATTCACAGAAAGGATCAGCTCATCATAGCGGATGGGCTCCGGATTACAGATGTGGAATACACGACCGGCGGTATCCTGACGTAAGGCCAAATGAACGATAGCTTCACTTGCATAGTTGATCGGTGTAAAATCAACCATCCAGTCAGCCGCAGGAGCCTTGCCGAGCAATAACATCGCTTTGATCATACGATAAAAGGCGTTGCTATCAATATTGGACTGGAAGCGTCCAGTTTCGGAGTGGCAAGTGAGATTACCTGCACGATAGATGCTGACAGGTACACCTTGCTCGGCGGCAATCATGAGCACTTTCTCGGCTTCAAGCTTACTGTCCGAATACAGGTTGTCCACATGCAAATCAGCCGGGAACCGATCATATTGCAGGGAAGATTCCCATTGTCCGCTGAGTGCCAGATCTTCCGGAATACCCATCGTGGATACATGGTGGAAGGAAGCACCAGGTTTGCTGCGAATCAGATCCAGTAAAGCCACCGTTCCTTCCACGTTTGTTTTGGCGAACTGATCGGCATCGCCAAAATGACGTACGTCTGCAGCGCAGTGGATGACACGGTCAATTCGATCCTGAACATAAGCCGTTTGTTCAGCGGACAGACCGAGATTAGGTTGTTCGAGATCCCCTTCAATAATCTCCACACGAGTGGAGAGCTGGTCAGTCAGTTGTTTGCCGAAATAACCTTCCAGCACGTTAGTCAAACGTTCCATTGCAGTTATTCCATTGGATGGTCGACGAACGAGGGTGTAGATTCGTGTACTGGAATTCAGAATTAACTGTTGCAGCACATGAGAGCCCAGATAACCAGTCGCTCCGGTCAGTAACACATGCTCAGGTTCACGAATGAGTGGATACCCTAACTGGGTTGTTAACTCCACAGGGTGTTCGGATAATTGTGTAATCATACCATCGGTCACCACTGAATCCGTAACTTCTGCAGCACTGAGAGACAATACTTCCACACGACGAGCGAGAGCGCGGACTGTTTTCTCGGCAAAGAAGTCGGCAATTTTCAGCTGTGGATAATGTGGCTTCAGAATGACCAGTACATGAATGACCCGGAGTGAATCACCACCAATATTGAAGAAACTGTCTTCGACACCGAAGTCATCGTGCTGAAGGATTTCTTTCCATGCGTCCAGGATAATGGATTCCGTCTCCGTCTCAGGCATGACCCGGTCAGGGCGATCTTCATATCGTTCCACATGAGGCAGGGATACCATCGCTTTGCGATTGATTTTTCCAGTTGGGGCAATCGGCATTTCATCCAGCTGACAGATCCACTTTGGTACAAAATAAGAAGGTAGTTTCTCCGTCAGTTCTGCTTTGATGTCCGAAACAGAGAGGGTACTGCCATCTTTCGATGTAAAGTAACCAACCAGCATATTTTGTCCATCGGATTCTTTCTTCGGAATGACGGCAACGTTCTGGATCTGATCAAGCCGTGCAAAGTGATCTTCAATCTCCCCGATCTCAATCCGGTGACCACGAATTTTTAGCTGTGAGTCACTACGACCGACATATTCCAGTAACCCGGTATCCAGCAATTTGGCAATATCGCCAGATTTGTAGATTTTCTCACCTATCGCAAACGGGTTCTCAATGAATGCTTGCTCTGTACGTTCTGGCTGATTCAGATAACCTTTGGCCAATGCAGGGGTAGCAATATATACCTCACCAGGTACACCTGCCGGACAGAGCTGTTGTTCTTCATTCACAATGTATACTTTGTAGTTATGAATCGGTTTACCGATAGGGATGTTCACCACATGTTCGGGAACCTGCTCACTGATGCGGTGAGTAGTTGTGGCTACTGTACATTCGGTAGGTCCGTACACATTGACAATATCAATCTGGTTTCCGAATTTGCGCTGGAAGGCACGAACTTGTTCACCATAGAGCGCTTCTCCGGCTACAGTAATGATTCTGACTTTGGCCAGCTTGTGGAAACCTTCATCGGATAAGTAGGAAGCAAGCTGATTGAAGAAAATCGTAGGCAGTATCGTAATGATGTTTGTTCCTGTCCGTTCAATTGCACTTGCGAATTCTTCTACGGATACCCGTTCTTCCGCAGACAACAGATATAATTCTGCTCCATAGAACAAGGCGCCAATGGTATCCCACACGGAAGCATCAAAGCTGTATGTAGCAAACTGAGTTAATACATCACCTGGTTGAATGTCACAATCACGCTGAACCACACTGCCAAGATTGGTTACACCCCGGTGGGCAATCAGTGCACCTTTGGGTTTACCGGTCGACCCTGACGTGTAGATAATATACGCAAGATCATCTGGCTGAATATCCAGATTGGGATTACTTGCTGCAAATCCGGCTAAACGACCATCCACAGCGAGAATCTGACGGACCGTAGCTATACTGGAGAATAAGCTGGAAGCTTGGGCATAAGAAGCCTCTGTTGTCAGCACGAATGAGGACGCCGTATCTTCCACGATATAACTGTTACGTTCTTGTGGATGCTCAGGATCGATCGGAACATATGCACCACCTGCCTTCAGAATACCAAGAAGGGAGATGATGGTCTCCAGACTTCGATCCATAAAGATACTCACGAATTCACCTTTCTGCAATCCATTGGATAACAGAACACGTGCAACCTGATTAGCTCGTTCATTCAATTCCCTGTACGTATAACTTTTGGATGGCGATGTTATCGCCGGTGAATCCGGATATGCCGCGGCCGTTGCTTCGAACCAGCCATGAACCGTCTGATTCTCTGGTTCGAGAACGGAAGTATCATTCATTTCACGGTAAAGCAATCGATCTGAGGCGGAAAGAATATCTACAGTACCGATTGCTTTCTCACCGTCACGCACAAGGGCGAGTAGAAGAGTCTGATAATATTCTGCATATCTCAGCACGGTAGACTCTTTTAACAGTGAACTATCATAGAACAGATCGAGGATGAGCATGTTTTGATCACCTCGAACGTTCCAATTTAATATTTGAGGAGCTTGAGGCAACTGAACACTATTCAGCATAAAAAACGATTCAGGGTATCCACCGTTTTGCAACGTGTATTCAATCTTGAGCTGCTCTGAAACCTGATGACATAGTTGGCTGAAGGTCAATTTCCCCTGAATCTGTAATGAAAGATAGGATGCTGCCTGATCGGGAGAAAGTATACCTATGGCAAGTTCCTGTTCAGCTGACAATCGGAATAACAAGGCTGCATAAGCTGAGAGGAGTACCGGGTACACCATCTGTTCTCCATACTTCTGTTTAAGTTCACGGCTCAGAGAAGCATGTAATGTGATTTGAGCAGACTGATAAGAGAATGATTGTTGACGTCGCCCAAAATCCAGTGGAATCTGCAGAACGGGCAAGCTAGATTCCATGGAATGGGAAGAAGATGGTTGGTTTTCAATCACTTCAGTTATTCCTCCTTGGTTCAAACCGAATGTTTGTGGATTTGAATTATTGTTTGCTTACATTGAAATGAGAGATCAATTCTTGGAGTTCCTCAGACATGGTATTAAGACGTGTGGAGGAGTCTACCAGTGTAATCAAAGATGCTTTTTGCTCATCAACAGATGAGGAAATTTGTTCACTGCTGTTTGCTGTCTTACTTACGCTTGAAGACAAGTCGTCCGCTGTAGCGGTCATTTCCTCCGTACCCGCAGAGATTTCTTCCGTCGCGCTTGATACTTCCTGAATCTGATTAGATACTTTTTTCGCTGCTTCTAAAATATCTTCGAAAAGTTGTCCTGTTTGATCGGCTACGCTGAGTCCTGTATCTACTTCTGACGTACCTTGTTCCATTGCACGTACAGCTTGTTTAATTCCAGCTTGAATCTCTTGGATCAATACGCCAACCTGGCTGGTCGCTTGTTCAGACTGCTCGGCAAGTTTACGTACTTCACCTGCAACAACTGCAAATCCTCTTCCTTCTTCACCAACACGAGCTGCTTCAATGGAAGCATTAAGAGCAAGCAAGTTAGTCTGGCTGGAGATACCCGAGATGATATTGAGAATATCACCGATTTCCTGTGAACGACTCTCCAGAACCTCAATGGCAGAAGCGGTATTCTTAACTGATTCCGTAATCAGATTCATCTGTTCAGATACCTGACGGACAACGCTGTTACCTTGTTGTGAACGACGTTCCATCTCATAGGCTTCATCCGCTACACTTGCCGAGCTGCTGGCAATCGTCTGGATTACGGTAGCCATCTCGGACATGGCCCGTGCACTATCCCGGGTTGCCTGTTCCTGTGAACGAATGTTGGAAGTGATTTGAGTCACATTATTATTGATAGAATCTGCATTCTCACTGTTGCGCTCGGAAACTTCATATAGCTCTTTGGCAGACTGATTTACTTCTTGTGATGTGATTTGCACTTTAACGATAGTATCGTTGATTTTGCGAACCATGGTGTTGAACTTCTCATTAACGAGTCCCAGATCGTCTTTTCCTGTCGGAATGTTGACATTCAAATTACCCCGACTCACGTCATCAATTCCTTTGATCAAGTGACGGATAGGGGAGAGTGTGTTTTTAACGACAAGGTATTGGATAATCAGGAATAACAGCAAGAAGGCCACAAGGATGATAATTCCGTTTTTGAGCAAGGAGTTTAGTCCCGCGGGTACGGCTGATGCATCTGCATCAATGGCAAAATATGAGAAAATCTTACCGTTGCTGTCTTTGATTGGATATGCAATGGTTGTCCAAGTTCCGAAATCATCGGAATAAAATGTTGTGAATGTTGGGCGATCCGTATTAAGCATTTCTTTCAGTGCATTGGCTACAACGACCGGCTGCTCATACATGTCACCAATATTTACGTTCTCACTTTGAAAAGCCTCTCTTAGGTTGGTCGGCATCGCTACAAGGGAAGTTAATCTCTTGTTATCGCCACCGAGCTCAACACCGAAGATGTAGGCTTGTGCAATGTTAGGATAATATTCTTGCATCTCATCGAAATACGCTCGTAATTTCGTTTGTGTTGCTCCATCATAGCTACCTTCCGCAATAGCAGCTTGTACCTCGGTAGGATTGATATCTTCAGCCCACTTTTTGGTAATCTGTTCCACCTGTCCATGCAGTTGATCAACAAGAACTGTTTTTTGAAAATAGTAACTGCTTGCGATAAGTGCTACCCCGATGATAACGATATTCGTAAATGAGAGTAACAAATTTTTGGAGAAAAACGACATGCTTTTCCAACTTAATGATTTCACTAAATTCCACTCCTGATCTTCTTTAAATTAAGAAACTTTAGGGTTGCATTGGTACAGTGAACTAGATCATTCCGTGATCCCCTCCAAAGGAAATTTATGCGACCATGGTCTTGGTTTATCAGTCGCTTTCGTAGAGACTTATGTACCGTATGAACCATAGGTGTCTAATTATTAAAACACATCTATAATTAATATGTCGTATAAAATGTCGTTAAATTGAATAGTATCGTTAAATTTTTTTTAATATTTTACGTATTTATGGACATATCAGATGGTTTATAGGTATTTAGAACTGTTTATTTTAAAATTTCCCATTTTTTAGCTTCATTCTGTATTCTATAACATGGTGGGTAAAAATACATCCTTCAACAAAACAAAAATATGATGCAAAGATGCAACATAAGGCACGGATATACATCGGAAGCGGTTTTATCTATAATAACTACATATGCATTTCTCAAATTATGAGCAGCGGGGGTTTATAGATGAATCTTAAACAGATAGCAGCAGAGCGTGCGGCAGAATATGTTGAAGATGGAATGAAGGTTGGATTGGGTACAGGTTCAACAGCTTATTATGCCATCTGCCGGATCGGTGAGCGGGTACGTGATGGATTAAACATTCAAGCGGTTGCCACTTCAGAGGCTTCGGACAAGCTTGCTCGTGAATGGGGGATTCCCATTGTCCCATTTGACCAGATTGGACGTCTGGATCTGACCATTGATGGCGCTGATGAAGTGGATCCCGAATTTAACCTGATTAAAGGGGGCGGCGGGGCTCTTTTGCGTGAGAAAATCGTGGCGGCCAATAGTGACAAATTGATTATTGTAGCGGATGGCAGCAAAGCCGTGCAAAAGTTGGGGAAATTCCCGCTTCCAGTTGAGGTGGTTCCATTTGCTTCGGAGTGGACCTTCCAGGCGCTCGAAAAATTGGGGTGTCAACCACAGTGGCGGATGGATGGACAGCAACGTTATCTGACAGACAACGGAAACCTGATAGCGGATTGTCATATGGAAGCGATTGATCACGCTGCGAACCTTAATGTTCAATTGAACATGTTACCAGGTGTTGTGGATAACGGACTATTTGTGGATATGGCTAGCACAGTCATTCTTGCCAACGCGGACGGCAGTATCGAAGAGCTTCATCGTTCTTAATATGGAAGAGGGTGCGTTGCATTTCATGAAAGAACTACCAATCGTGGATGGTGAACTTGTACTCAGGTGTGTGGAGAAACAGGATCTGAAAGAACTCTATGAATTGATCTATAGTGATGATGTACCTGAATGGAAGCAATGGGATGCACCCTATTACCCACTTAAACACGAAAGTTATGAAAGTTTTGAACAAGGTATGCTCAAACGTATGGATGTAGATGCAGGCGATTCCAAACCCGTTTCAATCCGTATTATTGAATCCGACAGACAAATTGTGGGTACAATCAGCTATTACATAGAAGATGAGTTATCCATGTGGCTGGAAATGGGGATTGTAATATACAGATCTGTCCAGTGGGGACGCGGGGTTGGCACACGCTCACTTGTCATGTGGTCAAGTCATTTGTTCGAACAGATGCCTTTGGTTCGGGTTGGATTGACTACTTGGTCTGGTAATGAACGTATGATGCGTGCGGCTGCAAAAGCCGGATTACAAGTAGAGGGGCGAATGCGGAAGTGTCGTATCGTTCGCGGGCAGTACTATGATTCAATTCGTATGGGGATGCTCCGTGAGGAGTGGGAGCAGAGGCTGGCCCCTCATACGAGCCTAAATGTAAACAACTGATGGAGGATTATTGAAATGCCGAACACGGAGGACAACCGGGAACTGTCTTTACAATTATTTGTGGTTCTTGCTCGTGCCTACAATTCTGTGACCTCACGTTCCAATCGGGACATCCAGAGTCATGGTCTGAATACGACAGAATTTGGCGTGCTTGACTTGTTATATCATAAGGGACCACAGGCATTGCAAAAGATTGGTGAGAAGGTGTTAATGTCCAGTGGTAATATTACCTATGTTGTAGATAAGTTACAAAATAAAAATCTGCTGTTTCGTCGGCCATCCAAGGAAGATCGGCGTGTCATTTACGCTGAATTAACCGAGGAAGGAAGACAGTTGTTCACACAGATATTTCCTCAACATCACCAGGTTATCATTGATGCTTTGGAGGGACTTGACCCTTCCGAGAAAGTGGATGCGATTAAGATGTTGAAGAAGCTGGGACTGGCGGCAGAAGGGAAAACTGACTTGCGTTCATAACGCAGGTCAGTTTTTTTGTGGAACCTTAAAGTACAGTATACTGGCTGACTTACTTGCAAGGCCCTCCATAATATAGGAAGATTATTCTATACATGCATGGCGTTAAACACATGATCATCAGGAATTCATGTATAATGGAACAGAACTTTTAAGAGCGGAATGGATGGATTGGAACAAGTAGAAGAACCTATCCCGATTGCAAGTGAGCTAACATCGATCTCATTCTGGATTAGTCACGAATGATGATGGAGATGTGATGCGGGTAGAGGAGGGGTGCATCTATGAGTCATCAAGAAGCAGGTGAACGTTTACTCCAGGAATCGGGGAACTTAGCTGACAAAATAACGGAGAAACAGTATCTCAGACAGCCCGATTTACTTGAGCGATTTGGTGAGAACGGAAAAATGCGAACCAAACAGGATTCTCAGTATAGCTTGAACTATTTGGCAGAAAGTGCACTCGTACAGAGTCCAGGCCTGTTTACTCATTATATTGCCTGGCTGAAAGTTCTACTTGAAGGTTATAAGGTATCACAAGAAGACCTGGCGATTAATCTCAATCTGATTAGAGAGACATTGGAAGAAGAATTTGACCATCCGTCAAAGGCGCTTCTGCTCGATTATCTGGATATGGGAATATATAGAACAACACAATTGGAGTCACAGGCGGGTTACATCAACGAATCCATGCCATATGGAGATGCTGCGCAATCGTACTTGCAGTGTTTGCTTGAGAATAAACGGAAAGAAGCATTCGAAATCATTGAAGCTCAGTTAGAAGCTGGGGTGACGATTCGTGATATTTATCGATATATTTTTCAGCCTACCCAATATGAAGTTGGGCGATTGTGGCAATGCCATCGAATCAGTGTGGGGCAAGAACACTTTTGTACGGCAGCGACTCAGTCATTCATATCACGTCTCTATTCTCGCTGGTTGATTCATACAGGTCAGGGTAAAAGGTTGGTTGCCACCTGTGTAGGCAGTGAACAACATGAGATCGGACTGCGTATGCTCACAGATGTGTTCGAGATGGAAGGCTGGGATACGCACTATCTGGGAGCCAATGTTCCTAATGGAAGTGTAGTCGAGGCTATAGAGCGCTATCAGGGGGATGTTGTTGCGATTTCAGTTACGATGACGTATCACCTTCATCTGGCCAAAGAATTGATTCAACTTATTCGTCATCATCCGGCAACGGCACATGTGAAGATTATGGTCGGGGGATATCCTTTTAATATTGATCAGGATTTGTGGAAAACGATAGGAGCCGACGGTTATGCTCCGGGAGCCGATGAGGCAGTTGCGGTTGCAGAACAATTATTGGCTCAGCCAGCTACATGCAATCATCTGGATCTGGATATGGTTAGGGATTAGGAGAGGGATGATGTGATGTCTAATGAGAGCGGAGAGATACAGAGGCTACGCAGAACGATTGAGCAGTTATCGGATCAGATGATCCGAAGCAAAGAGCAAGAGGAACGGACACTTGCGGAATTCTCGGAGATGAATAATGAACTGGTGACACTCCATCGTCTGCTTGCAAAGAACAATAACAGTCTTGAAGCTGCACGTCAGCAAGCAGTAGATGCAGGTGATTCAAAAATCGCATTTATTGCAGGCATCAGTCATGATTTTCGTACGCCATTAAATGGCATATTGGGGATGGCTGAGATGCTGAAGTTGTCTCCATTGTCTGAAGAACAGGAAAATTCCGTTTCCGTTATACAGGATGCTGCCAAACTGCTGCTTAAGCTGATTCAGGATCTTCTGGATCTGTCCAAACTTGAGGCGGGGCAGATGCGACTTGAACTGGGAGAAGTGGACCTTCAAGAGACGATAAACTATATTGTTCGTTTGCTCGAACCCCAAGTCAGAAAGAACGGAAATCAGTTATCGATAGACTGTGACCCCAGAATCTCTACTCTTCTTGAAGGGGATTCAACGAGGATTACACAGATACTGATCAATCTGATTCAGAATGCGAACAAATTCACATCAAAAGGAACGGTGCGGATACGAGTCACCCTTATGAAAGATGATGAGATTACACAAATGATCCGACTTGAAGTCGAAGACACGGGGATTGGTATCTCGGAAGAAGATCAGAATCAGTTATTTCAACCCTACGTGCAGACTGAACGAGGTCGCTCAAGTGAGTATGGAGGAACGGGCCTTGGATTATCGATCTGCAGGTCGCTCGTTACACTGATGGAAGGTCAGATTGGAGTAGACAGTCAGGAGGGTGAAGGATCAACATTCTGGTTCGAACTTACACTTGGTAAGAAAGACGGTAACCAGTCCGCTAACCAGTTTGTTGCTTCCGCTCAAGAGCATCAGGGGCGTGATATGGATGATGAAGCTCCTTCTATATCTGTATTGCTAGCCGATGATAATGTTATCAACCGGCAGCTTGTTATGTTGCAACTCAAAAAACTGGGAATAACCCAAGTGGACGCTGTAGTGAATGGGGAAGAGGCAATAGCTGCTTTTCTCAGCAAAAAATACAGTTTGATTCTCATGGATTATATGATGCCATTGATGGACGGTTTACAGGCAACACGCAAAATCCGCTCGATAGAAATGGATGAAATGCGTCATACCACACCAATCATTGCAATGACAGGTAATGTCATGCAGGGAGAGAAAGACAAGTGTATGGAAGCCGGGATGAATGACTTTATTGGCAAACCCTTCACGCTGGAAATTCTGAGTAAGATGATCGAGAAGTGGCAGCAATCTTCCGAACCGACCGAGGTACTAAATATGAGCATCGTACATGAGATTGCGGAATTAAACACCGATGGTGATCGTACACTCCTTGGTATGTTGTTGGACATGTATCGTACCGATACACCTGGTAAAATTGAGGTGCTGCGCAGACATATTGTGTCCGGTGACCATGTTGCTGCAACCGAGGTAGCCCATGATCTGAAATCAGGGAGCTTGAGCCTAGGGATTCGTTATTTATCAACTTTGTTTGCCCGGATAGAGCAGTTCGCGAAGGAAGGTCAATCACGGAAGGCAGAACCATTGCTGGATGCTTTGTTACCCGCCTATCAAGCAGCATGTGAGTCACTTCAACGAGTAAGTAAAGATTGAACATATCTTAATAAGGAAAGAGGGTAGAACTCGTTCATGTTATTCTACGTACTTGCAGCACTAGTACTGATCGTTCTTGCTCTTTTATCGGCTGGTGGGCTTTATTTTTTCAAAACGGCCATTCGCCGTACCCCAAAAACGTTTTTGGTGGATAATCCAAATCTGATGCCTGAACCGGACAATGAAATCATCAGTAGTGCTTCTGATCTGAAGTGGCTGGATGCTCAGCCTACAGAAGAGATATCTCTTCAATCACATGATGGATTAAAACTGTATGGTACATGGGTCGGTTCCAATAAAGGGTCGGATCAGACGGTTATTCTGGCACATGGTTATTCGGGGAAAGGTAGAGAAATGGCTGGTTTTGCCCGATTTTATGCTGAAAAACATGGGTATAACGTGTTAATGCCGGATGATCGGGGTCACGGCCGCAGCGAAGGTGACATCATCGGTTTTGGCTGGTTAGATCGGAAGGATTATGTCCAGTGGAGCAACTGGGTGCTTGAAAAAGTGGGTACAAAAGGGGAAATCTTATTGCACGGCATATCCATGGGAGGAGCAACCGTACTGATGACAGGTGGTGAAGCCCTGCCGACTCAGGTTAAAGCGATTGTGTCTGATTGTGCATATACATCCGTGGAAGAAGAACTGACGTTCCAGTTAAAGCAATTATACAAGCTTCCTGCATTTCCGTTTATACCTGTCACAAGTCTGATCTCCCGGTGGAAAGCAGGGTATTCCTTCAGAGAGGCTTCGGCACTCAAGCAACTTGCCAAAGTTAACGTTCCCGTGTTATTCATCCACGGTGAGGCTGATACGTTTGTACCGACCGAAATGGTATACAGGTTGTATGAAGCTTGCCCAACCAAAAAGGAATTGCTGACCGTCCCCCGTGCGGGTCATGGCACAGCGTTTCAAGTTGATCGCACTGGATATGAGGCGGCACTGGAATCCTTTATGAAGAAAAATCTGTTGCCTTCGTGCTTCGTACCTGAAAGTTCAGAGGCCAAGTAATGCGATGACCTTGTGTTTATAGGTATGCCCATGATCAAGGGGGCGCGGCGTTTAATTGATTTTTTTGTGACAATCTGGGTATTAAGTAGAAGATGCAAATCATTTACTAAACGATGGGGGTATCTTGATGGGAAACGAACAATTTGAGGCTGCACGAAAAGCAGAGGCAGGTTATCATTCCAACTTCTATCAGAATAATGAATTATTCGCCTCCGGTACCTGGATGTCGAGGCCCATGCCTATGGTGATGGATATGCTGGAACGTTTACTTACTCACAAGGAGGAATTGCGTGTCCTCGATCTGGGATGCGGAGTTGGGAGACATACGATACCGATTGCACAGCGCCTTGCAAAAACGAACAGTGAAGTCATCGGTGTGGATTTACTGGATGAGGCCGTAGATGGACTTCGCAAGTATGCGAAAGAATATCAGGTTGATCATATCGTGCAGGCAGTGAAAGCAGATGTTGAACATTATGCTATGGAGCCAAACTATTTTGATTATATCGCTGCTTGTTCTTGTCTGGAACATGTTTCCAATAAGCAAGCCTTTATGGAAGCGATAGACCGGTTACAGGCCGGAACTCGTACAGGGGGCATTCATTGTATTACCATGAGTACCAATGTGGAGGAAAAAGAAATCAATACAGGCAAGGAGATTAAACCATTAATTGAGCTGAACCTGCCCACAGCCGAGGCGATTGCTATACTGGAGGATGCCTACAAAGGCTGGAATATTCTGCTTCAGGAACACGTTACACAGACGATTGAAGAGGAAAAGTATGATGAACCGACACAATTTCGTTGTGAACTGCTTCGTTTCGCTGTGCAAAAGCAATAAATTCTCTGCCGGGACCTGACAATGGACCCGGCAGTCTTAATGTGTGGTCTGAAGGGAGATCGTTAAGGATGAATACATATGTAATAGGGATGGATGGAGGAGGGAGTTACACGCGTGTGGCTGTCGCAGATCAGAACGGGAAGATTTTATCCTATGTACAAAAGAATGGTTGCAACCGCTATCACGATACCAATGCTGAGCAAAATGTGCTGGAGGGTATCGCTGAAGCGATAACTGAAGCCGGGCTCAAGTCGAGTCAGATCGCCTCCATTCAGGCAGGGATGGCAGGCTTGAATGAGCCTGAAGATACAGTTTGGGCGGAGGCATTACTCGCTCGTACGGGGATTACAGGCAGGATCAGTGCGGTAAACGATACACACATCGCACATACAGCGGCCTTCGACGGTGAGCCAGGCATTGTCGCTATTGGAGGAACAGGATCTCTGATCCTTGGCAGAACCGAACAGGGAGCTTGGCTCCGCAACGATCAGTTCGGTCATTATGCGCCGACAGCAGCACGTTTTTTAGCTTATGACACAGTGCATTCCATCCTCGCGGGGCGTTATGGGCCGCAGGACCAAGCTTGGATTGAGCAGGTGTTGAAATATTGGAATGTTGCCTCAATTCTAGAGCTCGCTGCGCTGGGGATAGCCGGTTTTGCCGAAAATAAACAGGCGACCAACCGGAAATTTGGTCAGATGGCGTCTATGGTGACGGAAGCTGCTGCCCGGAATATTCCCCTCGCAGTTAGGGTGTGCGACTCGGCTGCCGATACGGCCGTTGTGGGGATCCTCATGCTGGCGTACTGTTTCGACCAGCCCACAGTGTCCATGACGCTTACCGGAAGCTGTCTGAGTTCACCATATATGGTGAAGGCTGTTCAGAAAGGACTGGATGTTGCTTACAGGCCCGATGGGAAAAGAATTCAGTACATAACCAGTGACTTGTTGGCAGTTGGGGGCGCACTGCTGGATGCTTATCATTTGGCGCAGATCAACGTATCGGATAACATCTCAACTGTGCTTCAATCGGAGCTGAATCGGCACACGACTTGAACTTTTAGAGGCTAACGACTACAATACGATAACGGAAACAAGCAAGGTATAGGAGGAATCAAGGTGTTAATTAATCTGAAATCACGCATACGGGAGCCGGAAGTACAGGAATTGCTGTCCTATTCGGTCTTTCCTGATCCGGATCACTTGAACCGTGCGTTGCAACAATATGTAGAGAAAGACGAACTGCAGATGGCCGGTTACGAAGATGAGGGACAATTGATCGGTCTCATTGGATATGAGAAGACAGGAACCAGTGAGGTTACCATTCATCATATCTCGGTTTTGCCTGAAAACCGCTTTAAAAATTATGGACGTGGTATGATCTCACAACTGTTGGCAACATACAATCCCGATAGACTGATCGCTGAGACGGAGCTGGAAGCCGTCGAGTTTTATCGGAATACGGGGTTCGTGGTATATAGTCTGGGTGAATTATACCCAGGTGTGGAGCGATTCCGTTGTGTGCTTGAAAAAGAGGAAGATACAGACGAAGAGTAGCACAGAGGCATTTTATTACTTTAAGAAATATATGGATTATAATCATTACAGGATGTTGGATTTGGCAATAAGCTGAGTCGGACGTCCTGTTTTTTTGTCGTTTTCATCTAAAAAGCAGGAAAAAAGTATTGCTTTGTGAGATTGTTTCATTATAGAATAGTTTCACAGAAGAATAGTTCGTTAAGTGAACTATATAGATTCGGGAAAGGAGAATGAAAAATGAATACACCGGATGCTAAAAGTTTGGTGAACCGCTATTTGGATGCTTCCTTTCTGGTCAATAAGCGGTTTGATACCCGGATACGTGAACAAGTGGGGCAGACCATAACGACCGATCAGTTCTGCGCACTTCGTCTGATTGAAGAGAAACCTTCCTGCACACCCTCTGATCTGGCAGAGCTTCTGTGCATAGGCAAGAGCAGCATTACCGCTTTGGTCAACAAGCTGGTGGATCGCGATCTGGTCCATCGCGCCGGGGATGAGCGTGACCGCCGTGTTGTATATCTGACACTGACGGATACCGGACGACAGGTATACAGGGAAACAGAACAGGAAATACAGCAGATTCTGGAGCCGTATCTGGTTCATTTTAAACCGGAAGAGGTTCGAATTTTCATTGAATCTTTTGAGAAGCTTGCAGCTTTGCTAACGCATGAAGGAGGACAGGAGAACGAATGAGAGCGATACTAAAAGCAAGATGGTGGTTAATGGGGCTATGGGTTGTTGTAGCTGCCGTGTTGATGTTTACCGCCCCTAACATGAGTGAACTGATTCGGGAAAAGGGACAGTTTTCGGTTCCGGAAGGGTACTCTTCCACCCAGGCAGCAGCAATTTTGAATGAAGCTGCAGCGCAAAAGGGAGAACAGCAAGGCAGCCAGATCGCTCTTGTATTTTATAATCCGGAAGGTCTGGGTACCACGGGGAAACAAGAGGCAGAGAAGGCTGTTAAAAACTTGGAGGCCGACAAGGAGAAGCTGGGCATTCTGTCCATTCTGGAACCTTTCTCTCAGCCTGAACTTTCAGAGAAGATGATCTCAGCTGATGGCAAAACGATTCTTACATCGCTATCCATTGATCAGGGAGATCGTACGGTCAAGGAAATGCGGGAAGACCTGAATGAAGCATTGAAGTCCGTCAATGTGGAGCACTACATAACCGGTAAAGGTCTGATTGATGAGGACACCATTGAGAGTTCCCAAGAGGGGCTTAAGAAATCGGAATATATTACCGTTGTCTTTATTTTGCTCATTCTGTTCCTGGTCTTCCGTTCGTTTGTAGCTCCGTTTGTCCCGCTGCTGACGGTGGGGATCAGTTACATTGTATCGCAACAGATTGTTGCATTCCTGGTGGATGGGATGGACTTCCCGATATCCACATTTACGCAGATCTTTATGGTCGCCGTCATGTTTGGGATTGGTACGGATTACTGCATCCTGTTGATCAGTCGGTTCAAGGAAGAACTGGCTCATCATGAGAATACGTGGGATGCCATCATTGCGACCTATCGTACTGCCGGTAAAACGGTACTCTTCTCAGCACTAGCTGTGCTGGTTGGATTCATTGCGATCGGATTTGCCCAGTTTATGTTGTACCGCTCTGCGGTTGCCGTAGCTGTAGGTATTGCTGTGATGATGCTCGCCTTGGTGACCATCGTACCATTCTTCATGGCGGTGCTGGGCAAGAAGTTATTCTGGCCGTCGAAGGGTTCACTTGAACATGCGGAGAGCAAGATCTATGGTGCAGCTGGTCGCTTTTCACTTAAACGTCCATGGGCTGCGCTGCTCATCGTTGCAGCGGTCTGTGTGCCTCTTCTGGCAACCTACGATGGCAAACTGTCGTTCAACAGTCTCGATGAGATTGGCGAGAAATATGATTCCGTAAAAGCATTTAACATTATCTCTGACAGCTTCGGTCCGGGTGAATCGCTGCCGGGTCAGATCGTCATCCAGAACGATGAAGCGATGGATAATGCAAAGTATATGGCCGTTGCCGAGAAAATTAGCCGGGAAGTAGAGAAAGTAGCCGGAGTCTCTGGTGTCCGTAGTATGACACGACCTACGGGGGATGAGATTAAAGATTTTGAAGTTACACAGCAAGTCGGAACATTATCGGATGGACTGGGTGAAGGCAAGACGGGTCTGGACAAAATCCGTGATGGTCTGAGTGAAGCCAGCAGTCAGCTAAGTAAAAATGAACCACAGTTAAAAGAAGCTGCTGATGGAGCAGGTGAACTTACTAAAGGAACCTCCCAGTTGCAATCGGGTATCACGCAACTCAGTCAGGGACTTGGGCAGATTGAAAAAGGCATTCGAGATGGTTCCGCAGGTGCAGGGGATCTGAAAGCAGGACTCCAGCAAGCGAAAACGAGTGCAGATCAGCTTGCGCAGGCGAACAATCAGTTGCTTGAAGCCTATCGTCAGGCGGGAGCAGGGGTCGCTGCGCTGGGGGATGGAACCCGCGAACTGGAACAACAGCTGAACGGGGTTTCAACAGCCCTAACGAGTCTGTCCGAATCCTTCACAGCACTTGAAGAGCGTTATCCTGAATTGCAGCAAGATGCTGATTACCAGCGTATCAAAGGCACGATTGGTGAAACCGGTTCTGGCACAGCGCAGCTTGCTCAAGGTTTGGGTCAGATTAAGACCAAGCTTGGAGAAGCCGCAGCTGGAATTAATCAGGCCAATGAAGGGTTTGCCTCCGCAGCAGCCGGACAAAAGGCACTTTCCGATGGCCTGAGCCAGATTGTAACGGGAATCGGTCAGTTGCAATCCGGTCTCAAACAGGCTGCGGATGGTCAGGGTAAAGTGATTAGCGAAATTCCTTCCATTCAGGATGGACTTGGCCAGCTTCAGGGTGGTCAGGAGAAAATTCAGCAAGGCTTCTCCGATCTGAGTGGTCAGCTGACACAACTGACAGATGGATTGAATCAAAGTGTCGATGGTATTAAACAGGTATCCGGGGGACTGGATTCGGCACAGGATTATCTGACCCAACTGCAAAATTCACCTGATTCGGATCTGGCAGGCTGGTACGTTCCTGAAGAAGCACTGAACAACAAAGACTTCACACAGGTGTTTGATACGTATCTGTCCGAAGATCGGAAAACGATGACGATTGATGTTATTTTCGCCGAAAATCCATACGGCACAGAAGCCATTGATCGTGTTCCTGACATTGAGGCGGCAGTACATCGCGCGGTACAAGGCAGTACGCTTGAAAAAGCAGACATCGCCGTAGGTGGCGTTACGAGTACGTTTGCAGATCTGCAGGAGATCTCGAATAACGACTATACACGTACTGTAATGTTGATGCTGGCGGGTACATTCATTATTCTGGTTGTGCTGCTTCGCTCGGTCATTATGCCATTGTATCTGATCGTTTCCTTATTACTGGCTTATTTCACATCGATGGCTTTAACCGAAGTGATCTTTGTTAATATCCTCGGATTTGCAGGCATCAGCTGGGTTACTCCGTTCTTCGGATTTGTCATGCTGATTGCACTTGGTGTGGATTATAGCATCTTCCTGATGGACCGTTTCAATGAGAACAAAGGCATGAAGGTACAGGATGCGATGTTGTACGCGATGAAGAACATGGGAACCGTCATTTTATCTGCAGCGGTCATTCTGAGCGGTACATTTGCTGCGATGTATCCATCCGGTGTTCTCTCGATGATGCAGATTGCCACAGTAGTCCTTAGCGGACTGATCTTGTACTCTCTGCTGTTCCTGCCATTCTTCGTCCCAGTGATGGTGAAGATGTTTGGCCGGGCCAACTGGTGGCCGTTCCCGAACAAGGAACAATCAGATTCCGTTGATTCGGATCGAACCATAGGCATGTAATGCATTGCAATGGATTAGGCTCTGCCGCGTTATGCGGCAGGGCTTTTTTCTTTTTCTTCCTCTACAGAGAAGAAATATGGTTTTATGCAGCAAAAGAAAGGTACATGCCTAAGGACACCATCCCGCGCCTTGTCTTGCCTCTCATCATAAGATATAGAGCAGTTCATTATTGTTCAGAGACATCACAGCAGAGAGGGGCGACGGGATGGTATATCGATATGTGGCTATAGGAGATTCATTAACGGTAGGTACAGGAGCGTTGCTGGGCACCGGCTTTGTTCCTTTATATCGGCGAATGGCAGAAATGAATGTTCGTACGTTTGTATCCATGGAAAATATGGGCGTAAATGGACTGACGTCGGGGGAAATGTTGCAGATGATCTCTTCGCATCCCCGAGTGCGGCAATCGCTCCGTGAAGCGGATATCATTACCATATCTATTGGCGGGAATGATCTGATTCGTACGTTCAAAGCAAGTAATGGCATTCCAAATGCCAGCAAAATGACACAGGTGCTCGGAGAAACCCGCAGTAATGTATCCCAGATCATGCGGCACATTCGGCAGTTAAAGGGTAACCATGAGTATATGGTCCGATCCATCGGATTGTACAACCCGTATCCACAAGCGACGGAAGCTGCCTACTGGGTGCGCCAATATAATTCGTTTTTGAATGGAGCGGGATCAGGCAACTATGCGTGTGCTCAGGTGTATGACAGGTTTGAAGGTCGTGAGCGTGAACTGTTGTTCTGGGACAGAGTGCATCCCAATGCAAGAGGATATCGTGTCATTGCAGAGCAGCTTAATCGGACGGGATATTATCCGTTCTCTTGATCACTTTGGAACAGAACTAGACCGAGCGATGGACTTCCTTTAAGATAAATAGAAGACAGTTCCATTTTGTGAGATAAAGGGGTTAATTTTTGGTGCAAAATATCGATTCCGGTTTCCTCCATCCTTCAGAGCAGCAACGTATATCCGAAGTGTTGGCCTCATATGGTTTCACATCGGACTGGAAAGGTGAGCGTGGAAAGGGTGGGATGAATAATTCTACCTACATGCTCCATATAGACGGGACGAGTTACGTCATGAGACAATATGAGACACATAATGATCCGATGAAAATCACCTTTGAACACGAGGTGTTGGAAGCCCTCCAACATTCGAACTTTAAGTTTGATACTCCTTCACCTGTTAGACTGTTATCTGGCGAGGGAGATACATTCCTTCCTGTAAAAGATCCCCTCACAGGTCATACCAAAATTGCAACGCTGTTTCATTATCGGGAAGGTGTCAATCCCATCTGGCATAAGCCAGACCAATTATTTGGCCTCGGTAAAGCGGCGGGGGCCCTGTCTTCTGTTATGGCAACGCTGGATATACCCCTTGATCCTGTATATCCACCGTACTATCGAATTCAGGATTCGTATCCGCTCTGTTCACCAGAACGATTATTACAGCTATGTGCATCGCCGCCGGAGCAATTGGTCGCATGTGCGCATGAGCTGAAACAACTGAGGGATGGGCTACCAGATCTGTTTGAAGCTCTGCGGGGAATGGAACAGTTGCCGCATCAATTGGTCCATGGAGACGTGAATGCTTCGAATGTATTGGCAGATCAGCAGGATGGTGAAATCTGTGCCATTTTGGATTTTGAATTTGCGACATGGGATTTGCGGGTCATGGAGTTAGCTGTTCCAATGTCTGACCTTCTGACCATGGACAAGAGTGAAGATTGGATGTGGCAGGCACAGGAGGGACTGATCAGGGGATTTCGGGAACAGGTCAGCCTGGAACCGGAAGAGTTGCTGGCCATACCTCGATTGATTTTGCTGCGCAGTCTGGATGTGGTCATGCATTTCATCAGTCGGATGTTTGAAGGTACAGATGAGCCGGAAGTGGCTGTGGAGCAGATTGTGAAACTCAAACTGCGGATGGACTGGATGCGTCTTCATGAAGAACGACTGCGTGAGATATTGGTGTATTAATATCGTTGTTAAGAATAAAGTGCACTGGTTCTGCTCATACGAGGGCAGAGATCAGTGCACTTTTATTGGTTAGCAGAGTGATATATGCAAATTACAGCGCATAGCGGATGAAATTATAATCCACGTTTGCGGAACCAACTGCGGACAGCCCAGCGGCGCTCCTGACGTTTCTTGTATTTGGGTAACGAACGATAGACGTTCAACGATTGCTCGTAAGCCTGCTTCGCGTCTGCATTGCGCCCAAGGGAACGGTGAACCGAGCCAAGCAGATAATAAGCTTCACTGGAAGAGGAATGAATCTCCTGAAACTGATGCACATAATCCAGCGCTTTGTCCTCATGCGTATCTTTGAAGGCTCCAGCAAGGGTTAGGTATGGACGTCCGTACTTGACTCTGGGGTTGATCTCGAGGGCTTGCAAAATATGACGTTCGCCTTTTTCGATGTTGCCCAGATGAAGCTCAGTCGTTCCTAGTGCCTCCCAATACTCAGCCGATTGTTCGTATGGGCGCTCCAATTCAAGCAATAACGTATGTGCCTCATTGTAACGCTTGCGCTCAATCAGCAGGCGAGCCAGCTCCAGCTTGGAAGAAACTTCATTGGGGCTCATAGCAAGTTGTTGCCGAAGCCGGGAGATGTTACGCATACGTTTCAGAGGTTTCGTGAAGCTTGGGAATACGCCAACATAGCGACGATCCAGGAAATACAGTATAACGAGTAAAATGAGGATGGCAATGAACGGATTACCTACAATCCGCCATAGAAGGCCAAAGATAAGAAATTTAATAAGCACAGGTTCAACTCCATTTATGATGTAATCGCGTTTCGTACACTTAAAATATACTTCGATTGATCCAGTGGGTTAACTCCTCTGCGCTTGCGAGCATGAGTCACATCCGTAGGACAATCCTGATATCCGGCAAACGAAGTCGTAAGCACCCCGCGGCCACTTGTCTCGGAACGCAGTTTCACCGGATAATCCATTGAGGTGGCAAGAGGCATAACTCCTTCAATAATACAACGTCCGCTACCAATGACGGGGGCTTCGAAGGTTGCCCGCATATGTACCAGATCGCTAAGGGCCTTACCACCGTATTCTTCGGGGACCGTCAGCCGGAACTGAAGAAGGGGTTCCAGCAACGTGGTACCTGTTCTCGACAATCCATCCATGATTCCCATAGGCGTGGCTACAACAAAATCCAGCGGATGTGTATGCCAGACATGATGTTCCCCTTCTACCAGCGTGATGCGCAGATCGGTTACTTCCCAACCGAGCATACCTTGAGACAAGGCTTCCGGAATACGTCGTTCAACTTCATTTTGATAACGTAATAGCAGATCGTCTGTCCTTACGGTCGAGGCATAGATCAGACCGCTTCCGCGAGGCAAAGGTTCAATCTTGAAGCGGAGGACGGCCCAGCAGGGCTTAGGCATCGTATAGGCGATGTAACCTTCTCCGGCTGTACGGGGTGTCTCCTTATAGATGACGGATGGCGGATCAAACACGACATCCAATCCGAAACGACTCAGCAACAGGCTGGATAAAATCTCAAGCTGAATGGTTCCCATGACCTTGAGATGCAGTTCTCGTTCCTCCGGCAACCATTGCAGGTCGAGTAAGGGATCTTCATCCGTCAACTCTTGCAATGCTGCAACAAGATCGGGGTACTGTGCCGGGTCCTTGCCATGTACTTGTACGGTCAGCAAAGGTACAGCCATCTGTGGCAGAGGAGGTACACCCTCAGGATTGCCGATAATGTCACCCACATGTGTGTCACTCAGTCCGTACAGCACAGCAATCTGTCCCGCGTGAACGGCACCGGTATCCGCCCATTTCCGTCCATCCATGCGGCGAATCTGTGTCACTTTCTCTTCAAGCTCCCGCGTCGAATTATGGATGGTATCCCGATTGTGTAAGCTGCCACCATACATACGGACGTAAGCCGTGCGTCCCATTGTGCGGTCACGTTCAATCTTGAACACAACACCCGATACGGGAGAATCCACAGGTTGGGCAGGTGGCGGCAGAAAAGCAAGGACCGCGTCCAGCAATGCCGTGACGCCAATTCCTTTGCCGGAAGCACCATAACACACGGGGAAAAGCTCACCCTGATGCACATACCGCAGGAATGCTTCATTCAGATCCCTTTGCGATAACGGAGTCTCCTGGATGTAGGCTTCCATGACCTCTTCGTCCAGCTCGGCAAGTATCTCGACCAGACCTGGAATGGAAGGTGTCCCATCGGACAGAGAATCTTGATTCGGGTTCCATAGGGAGTCGATGCCATGAAATGAATCTTCATGGAGCTGATACGTTTGGATTTCGCATGCGAAAGGGGACAGGGTGGAACGAATCTGCTCCATGACTGCTGGGGCAGATGCGCCAATCCGATCCATTTTATTAATATAAATGATGGTTGGGATGCGAAGTGAACGAAGGGCATGCCAGATGGCTTCACTCTGGGACTGAATGCCTTCAACTGCCGACAGAATGAGAATAGCGCCATCCATTACCCGTAGCGTTCGTTCTACTTCGGAGCTAAAATCAATGTGACCAGGCGTATCAATGAGGTCAAATGATGGTGTTCTTCCAGATCAGAGAGGTCATGGCTGCCTGAACGGATATGCCACGTTCTTTCTCAATGTCCAGGGAGTCTGTGGCTGTTGTTCCATCATCTACACGTCCCGGACTGCGGACGACACCACTCTCAAATAACATATGCTCGGTGGTTGTTGTTTTCCCCGCATCCACATGGGCGAAGATGCCAATATTCCTGCGATTCAATTCGTTTAACATGGAATGCTAAGCTCCTCTGACAACGGAATGCAATGTTTCCGACAAGTAATAATCCAGATTATCATACCACATCTTCCATATGGAAGAATATGTGGATATATATGATTAGATCCAGGAACCTACGTCCAGTCTGGTTCTATTTTAACGAGAACTGTTCATGGTTCTGCGGTATGCTGCGGGGGTTGTACCGGTTAATTTTTTGAATTGACGGTAAAAATGGGGCAGACTGTCGAACCCGCAAGCATCGGCAACGGCTGCCATCGTCTCATCACCTTGGGCCAGATGCTCTTTCGCCATAATAACCCTTCGTGCTAATGCATAATCCGTTAGAGTCATACCCGTGTATCGTTTGAATGCACGACTGAAATGGGCAGGGGATACAGAGGCGTACTGCGCCAGTTCAGGGAGGGACAGGCCACTCCGAAGGTTATCGTCAATATGAGAGATCGTAGAAGAGAGCCATGAGGGACCCGGAGCGGATTTACCAGGATTCGCAGGTCCCGCTGCTTCCAGACGTTCCAGAAAAATGAGTAACAGTTGCAGTCTTAACAGGGCCGCATGTGCGCTTAGATGATGACCGAGCTGGAATTCGGTCTGAATATCATCAATGAGGGCGGCCACCTCTGATTGCTCCTCTGTGTTCAAATGCCTCTTATACACACGTTGTTTACGACAACGTTCAAACAGGCTTAGCAAGGAAGAAGCAGCGCCTCCGGCGGTCGATGCCAGTAAGCCCGGGCTGAAGAACAATGCGGAAGATGTGACAGGATTGCCTGCATCCGGCAAGGCTCGATGAACCGTGCTGCCCGGTATAATGAACAGATCGCCTTCCTGCATATTCTCAAGTCCTGTATCAATAAAGATGCTTCCCTGTCCACGATATACATAGATAATTTCATGCCAGTCGTGAAGGTGATCTGGCAACTCGTTCTGAGGGGATTTGGTGTCGCTGTACACCAGGCGGAACGGAATACCGGATTCTGCTTGAATAGTGGTGCGAACAGGTGAACGTTCCATAAAGCTCCTTTCCAGACGATCGTCTTCAACGGGATGTTATACCTGGTCATGAGAGAGTATATTTACCGCAATATAAGCAATTTAATTTCCTTTTATTGATGATACAATGAATTTAAAGCGTTTACAATAAAAGGGTGCAGAGCCTTCGAGCTGCATTCCGACAGTACAAATAATCGATGAGGTGAGTGTCCATGTCGGCAAGCACGAAACGGCCAAGGTTGAAGCTGAATTTACTGGGGAGCGATGGTCAGCGCAAGTGCAAGGAGATTATGGAGCGTCCCGTGAAGGTTTTGCAGATTGGAGAAGGTAATTTCTTGCGGGGATTTGCAGACTGGATGCTTCATGAGAGTGCCAGACAAGGCAAATTCCATGGAAGTGTAGCCGTTACCCAACCACGACCGGGAGGCAAAGCCAAGCTGGAGCAGATTCGTGATCAGGACGGATTATATACGATGATTACGCGTGGTCTGTCTCAAGGAAAGCCAGTTGAGCGGACAGAGTTGATCTCCATTTTCTCACAGTGTATCAATCCGTATGAGGAATGGGATGCCTTTCTGAACTTGGCGGAACTGCCTTCACTTGAGTTCGTTATTTCCAATACAACCGAATCAGGATTGAAATATATGCAGACAGATTATATCGAGGGTGAACCGGTCCAATCATTTCCGGGGAAATTAACGGTTTTCCTGCATCAGCGATATTTGAAATTTGATGGTGATCCATCCAGAGGTTTGATTCATCTGCCATGCGAGCTGCTTGAACGCAATGGTGATGTGCTGCGCAGTTGTGTCCTCCGTCATAGTGAGGATTATGGGTATTCGGATGGTTTCCGTTCATGGATCGAGAACCATAATCACTTCTTGAATAATCTGGTAGATCGAATCGTAACAGGTGCGCCGACCCAGGAGGAAGCTGATTCCCTGACAAATCGCTGGGGGTATGAGGACCAGTTGATTAATACGGCAGAGCCATATCATTTCTGGGCCATTCAGGGTGATGAATCATTGGACAAAAAACTTCCTCTCAAGCAGGCAGGTCTCAATGTACATTGGGTGAAAGATCTGAAGCCTTTTCAGGTACGCAAGGTTCGTATTTTGAATGGGGCGCATACCTTAATGTCATCCCTCGGCATTCTGCAAGGCAAGCAGCATGTGAGAGAAACGATGGAAGATCCACATTTTGGCACATGGATCAGGGAAGCTGTTCATCAGGAGATCGTGCCTGCTCTGGATATGCCCGATCATCAGCTGGACCAGTATGCAGAAGAAGTGTTCGAACGGTTCCTTAACCCATATATTGATCACAAATTGCAAGATATTGCTTTGAATACGATCGGAAAATTCAAGGTGCGTGTGCTGCCTACACTTTTGTCTTACGAGCAAAATCAGGGAAGTTGGCCAGAACGATTAATTCATGGATTTGCTGGATTATTGTGTCTCTATCGTCCGGTAAATACGCCAGAAGGTTACAAGGCACAACGACTGAATGGGGAAGATATTCTGCTGCGGGATGACCCGGATGTCCTGGCTGCTTTGGCTGCACACTGGGAAGGTTATGACACGCTTAACAGGAATCAGAAGCAACTGGATGACCGGGTAGCGGCTGTGTTGTCGGATACCTTGATCTGGGGCGAAAATCTGGATGCAAGAGAAGGACTGCGTGCAGCACTTGTTAATGAAATCGGTTTGTTGGAAGGTGAAGGGAAATGAACACAACAAGTACAATCAATGACTGGATTGCCATTCAACCACAGGATGACGTCATTATAGCGCTTCGGGATTATGCCAAAGGAGAACAAATTACACTACCAGAGGGAGTTTCTTTTAATTTGCTGGATGACGTGCCCAAAGGGCATAAGATTGCTGTGCATACGCTGGCACCGGGCGATGATGTGATGAAGTATGGTTTCTCCATCGGGATTGCCCAAGAGCAGATCGAGCAGGGAAGCTGGATTCATAGTCACAATCTGAAGACGGGTCTGCACGGATTGCTTGAATATGAGTACCAACCGGGAGTCCAGATTCAGACAGACATGCCTCCGGAACATCTGTGCTCATTCGATGGATATTTGCGTCCCAATGGTGAAGCAGGTATCCGTAATGAGATCTGGATTGTCAATACGGTCGGGTGTATCAATAAAGTGTGTGAAGCTTTGGCACGTATGGGTCAGTCCCAGTTTGGAAGCCGGATAGATGGTGTATTTCACTTTCCACATCCATTCGGGTGCTCACAGCTTGGTGATGATCTGAAGTATACACAACAGTTGCTGGCCTCCTTGGTGGAGCATCCGAATGCAGGAGGCGTGCTCGTCATCGGTCTGGGCTGTGAGAACAATCAGGTCGATGAATTCCGTGAGTGTATTGCTCCGGAATACCGCGGCAAAGTACGGTTTCTCAAAGCACAGGAAACGGATGACGAGCTTGAGGAAGGGCTTCGACTGATGGAAGAACTTGTGGAGATCGCTGAACATGAACAACGGCAGCCGCTTCCGCTCAGCAAACTCAAAATTGGTTTGAAGTGTGGTGGTTCCGATGGTTTATCTGGCATTACAGCCAATCCACTGGTCGGTGCTGTTGCTGATATGTTGGTTGCTGCCGGGGGTACGGCTATTCTGACGGAAGTTCCGGAGATGTTTGGTGCGGAGACGATCTTAATGAACCGAGCTGCCAATGAGCAGGTATTTCACGATTTGGTGGACCTTGTGAACGGCTTCAAGCAATATTTTGTTAACCATGGCCAGAACATCTATGAGAATCCTTCACCTGGGAATAAGGCTGGTGGCATCACAACACTAGAGGAAAAGTCACTTGGATGTACGCAAAAGGGAGGACGTTCTTCCGTTGTCGACGTTCTGCGCTATGGCAAACGTGTAACTCAAACCGGTCTGAACATTGTAGAAGCACCTGGTAATGATCTGGTGTCTGTAACGGCACTGTCTGCGGCGGGTGCCCATATTGTGCTCTTCACAACAGGGCGGGGGACTCCCTTCGGAGGTCCGGTACCTACCGTCAAGATTGCGACCCAATCCGATCTGGCGAATCGCAAAAAACACTGGATTGATTTCAACGCAGGCCAGCTGTTGGAGGGGCAGACGATGGATGAGGTGAAAGTACAGCTGTTCAGCCAACTGATTGACATTGCTTCCGGACGGTCACACACACTCAGTGAGCAGCATGGATTCCGGGAAATTGCCATATTCAAGGATGGCGTAATTCTCTAAATCCATTGTCGATGGGTGCTGTTAATCGTCTGGGTTACATTATATGGTGAACCACAGCCAATTCCGGTTGAAATTTGCACGACAACCGGAATTGGCTTTATTTAGATTCCACGGATGCCAAGTGCTTTGGTAATACTTGATAATGCGGCGGATGATGCGTGTTGCTGCAGTTGCGTAACCAGCAGTTCACGTGCTTCTACTGCGCTGCCTTCAAATGGCTTAATGTCATGACGTTGCATCCAGTGATCTGCGGTTTCATATGCGGAGCTGTTCCATGCAACTTTGCCTTCTGCGAGCCCCTCTTTTTCTTTGGTTCCACTGATCACAATGGCTGCACAGCCCTGAAGGTCCAGAAGTCCACGGTCAAATGTTTTTTTGTCCTCTTTTGCCCCGAAACCGGCTTGTGATCGCAAGGCACGTCCATCAATGCCTTCCTGTTCTGCAACTAACGCATGGAGTTTGAACGCTTCACGGGAGAGCAGACCCGCTTCATACTGTTCCTTGATGGTTCTGGAGTCAGCAAGCAGTCGGTGTACCCAAGGGAAGTATTCAGATGAGACAAGAAGCGCTTTCTTTTTGATAAATTTTCCATATGCAGCAATGCCCTCCTCAGCCAGGCGTGAACGCCATAACCAGGGATCGAATTCATCATCCTTGTGCCAATTTTCTTTGGGGGTTAGCGATGATAGAGAAGGATATTCGGCAAATAGTGGAGCCAGAGGCAGCAGCCCTATAGACTGGATACGCTGTACTGCTTCTTCGTACGTTATAACGGCTTCATATGTCATGATATCAGTAGGCTCCTTTTTTTGTGTAGTCAAGCTACGACTTGGTTGAAGCAAGGTATCTCCGGCTTACTTCCTCGGCATGCTGACGAATCTCACTGCGAAGTTGGAGGGGTTCGATCACTTCGGCTTCACGTCCCAATCGGTAAAAGAATCGTACGGCCCAGTCCCATTCCCCTGGAGGACAAAGGAATGATAATTCCCAGAGATCCGGGGCAATTTCAATCATCTTTTCACCAATATGCTCGTCCTGTTCGGCTTCAATCATTCCCCGATAACTCAGTTGTGCCTTAACCAGGGTTGGCGGCTGTTCTGGAGGGATCGGCTTGCTCTGCTGTTGATCCACCTGTTCGTTAAGCACCTGTGCATCCTTTGGTTCGATCGCTTTGACATCGATAATTCGGTCAACCCGGAACAGACGCTGTTCACCATGTTCGAGGGAATATGCTTCACAGTACCAGAAGCCGGAGGAAGCATATACCCGTGTGGGACAGATATGCAACCATCGCTGACGCGATACGGAGCGATACAGCACACTGAGCCACCCGTGTTCGGGTATGCATGCCAGCAATGCGTCCAGATGAGGAAGAATGTAATTGCGGTCTGGAATATGATGATGCAGCTGTTTGAGCATGGGATCAATTCGCGACATAATATCATCCGGAATGATGGCCTTAACTTTGTTCATCAGGGTCCAGCGTTTCTCATGAAAGGGTGTGTCGGCGTAGCGACTTAGACCTTCAAGAGCGAATAGGAGCGTCGCTGCTTCTACCGGGTCCAGCTGTAATGGGGGTAATACGTAACCCTCCATCAGTCTGAAACCGCCTCCCGGACCGGAAATGGCAATAATGGGCACATTCATCTCGGAGAGGGACTGAATATCCCGAAGAATCGTGCGACGGGAAACTTCAAATTTCTCACCTAATGAGTGTGCCGTTTCGTGACCATGCTGTAATGCCATTACGATGGCAGCAAGCCGATTTGTTCTGTTCATGTCAGCCACTCCGTTTCGATCTGCGCCGCCGGAAAGTGAAGTCGTAGTTATATTTCTATTGTAACAAAGAATAAGTGACATCATGAGTGTCACCAATATTTGAACTGTTCATTATTTTATAATGGATCAGCATCAGGATTCACAAGCATGTTCCGGCAGGCTTTGTTAAAATGTGTTTCTCGTCCAATTCGCTTTGCATACTGATATTTCCTTCTATCAAAAATACCACAGATCATGCCAAAAACCCGCATCCGGTGTAGATGGATACGGGAAGTAGCAGCTTTTGGCTTACAGAAGACGATAAAGGTCTGAAATCTATACCAATATCCTCGCTGAAGACAATAACAAGTATAAAAGGAATGAATATGTGACACTTTGTATCACGGGTATTTCTATCACATTATATTATTCCGAATGATTTCAATGAAGTGAAATCGCTTATTTCATTTCGAGCAGTTGCACTCCACGGGCTTCAATCTCAACACTTCCCGAAAGCTCACGATTGGTGAGCAGATCATGTGCTTTAGCTGTTCCCAGATCATAGGATTGCGTGGTTGCGTTATGGTTCATGACAAACAGGTACGGTTTACCTTCTTTGGTTCGTGCGCTTACTTCAACACCTTCTGGTGTCTCAAGCAAGGACTCTACGTTCTTGGCTGCTGCAAGCTGTCCCAGCAAACCATCCAGGAAGCGCTCATCCGGGTCGGATGCAACGTACCAGGCTTCACCTTGACCAAAGGTATTACGTGTAACAACAGGCATGCCTTTATAAAAGTCGTCTCCATACTCCGCGATGACTTCGGCTCCTTCACTGTGCAGCAGGTCACACAGCATGCCGCAACCATACTCTCCTTGAAGATCACCGTACGTTTCTTTGAGGACAATGCGGTTCTTTTGCTCAGGCAGCAGGGCATCGATCTCTTCCACCCAGATTCCGAGCAGTTTACGGAGTTCTCCCGGATATCCACCTGTAGTCACGAGATCGTTCTCGTTCACAATGCCACTGAAGAAGGTCGTCAGGAATGTTCCACCTGCTTCAACATACTTCTCCAGTTTGGTGGCAAACCCTGGTTTTACCATGTAAAGGACAGGGGCAAGGACAATGTCGTATTTGCTTATATCCGTATCCACACTGATGATATCTACCTGGATGTTGCGACGGAAGAAGGCTGCATAGTATTTATGGATCTGATCCACATAGTTCAGGGCAACCGTAGGTCCGCTTGATTTTTCGATGGCCCACCAGTTATCCCAGTCGAACACAATCGCTACTTTGGATTCAACAGATGCATCCAGCGTGGTATCTCCAAGGATCTGCAATTCCTTACCCAACTCAGCGACTTCGCGGAATACACGTGTGTTCTCATGCCCAGCATGCTCAATAACTGCACCATGATACTTCTCACAGGCACCGATGGAGCGGCGAAGCTGGAAGAACATAATGGTATCGGCCCCGTGCGCAACAGATTGATAACTCCACAGACGCATGACACCTGGACGTTTCAGTGAGTTATACGGCTGCCAGTTCTGCTGACTTGGTGTTTGCTCCATCAGCATGAACGGTTGACCATCCTTCAATCCGCGCATAAGGTCATGAGCCATTGCCGTGAAGCTGACAGGAGTGGCGAGACCAGGATAACTGTCCCAGGAGACGATATCCAAATATTTTGCCCATTTGAAATAGTCCAATTGTTTGAAGAATCCCATCAGATTGGTAGTAACGACGGAGTCCGGAATATGTTTTTTGATCGCATCGTATTCCAACAGATAACAATCCAGCATGCCGTCGGAGTTGAAGCGAGAGTAGTCCAGCGAGATGCCCTGGAACGTTGAATTATTGTTACCCCAATGTTCGCTCAGGTTGCTTGGTAATACAATCTCGTCCCAATCGTAGAAGGTATGCCCCCAGAAATTTGTGTTCCATGCTTTGTTGACCTGTTCCAGAGTCTGATAGCGTTCTTTCAGATACACGCGGAACGCTTTCTCACAGTTGTCACAGTAACACTCACCGCCATATTCATTGGAAATGTGCCATACGAGAACCGCAGGGTGATCCTTGTATCGTTCGGCCAGTTTATCTGCAATCTTCTCAGCGTATTTGCGATAGGTCGGGCTGTTGGGACAGGAATTATGGCGCCCACCGAATTTGCGTTTGCGTCCATCGGCATCCACACGAAGCACGTCTGGATATTTCTTCGCCATCCAGGCCGGATGGGCAGCCGTACTCGTTGCAAGGCATATATAGACACCATTTTCATATAAACGATTAATTAGTTGGTCGAGTTCTTCAAAACGGTAAGTAACTTCATCAGGCTGAATCAGTGCCCATGAAAATACGTTGATTGTGGCAATATCAATGCCTGCCAATTGGAACATGCGCAGGTCTTCAAGGTGGGTTTCGTGATCCCACTGTTCCGGGTTATAATCGCCCCCGTAGAACATTTTGGGCAGTTTGCTGCTAATCAATGTGTTCACCTCTTGTATAAGAATAATCCTATACTATATGATACATATGACTTTTAAAATATAATAAAAGTAATGACTCATATAAGAATACGGAAGTTTATTTCAGCTTATACCCAAGGAGGCATCCCATGTTTATCTCCCCCCGACATCAACGATATTTCATGACATCACGTGATCAGCCGCTGCCCCTTTATATTGAGAGCCTGGGTTATAACGGCAATCAGGAGAAGGTGTCAAGACCTGTGGGGTATCCCTGTTACCACTGGCTTCAGACCGTGAAGGGAGCCGGAGAATTCAAGTTTGCCGGGTCCACGGTCATACTGGGGGAAGCATCAGGTATTTTGCTGCCACCGAATGAACCGCATGAATATGTGCGCGCCCAAGGAGAGTGGGAGACCCTTTATATTACATTTGGCGGTTCCCAGTGTCCGGCAATCTTGGAGCCACTTAGTCTGGGTGAAGCGGCGTTCCATCAGTGGGAGCAGAGCAGTCCGTTCAACGATTACGGCCAGGAAGTGCTGAATTCAATCAGAAGTGATCAGGATTTGTCGGGACTCGAGGCGTCAGCGGATATATACCGATTTTTGATTTTGCTCAAAAAACATGGCATGACGGGCAATCGGTCTTCGATCTCTCATGCCGTGGAGAGACTCGCTCCGCTCATTGCATTCATGGAACAGCATTATGCGAATCCTGAGATTGGTCTCGAACATATGGCTGACGTCACGGGGATCTCATCCAGACATCTGAACACCTTGTTCAAGCAGTCCTTTGGCATGACAGCCTACAGTTATTTCATTTTGCTGCGCATTCGCAAAGCCAAGGAAATCATGACCGCAGACCATAGACCCACGATTAGAGAAACTGCAGTTAGGGTAGGGTTTCGCGATGCAAGCCATTTTGTAGCAACCTTTCGCAGGATTGAGGGGGTGACTCCTGAACAGTTCCGTAATTTGTACTAACATGTACCCAAATGAACAAAAAGTGATGCCAGGAAGGTATTGATGCGTTAGGGTCATTACCGTTATGATGGTATCGATTCCTGAGATTCGAAAACGTTTAAACGGACCCATGTATCCGTTCTATTTGGAGAGGATGATTGAAGATGACAACAACGATACCCTTATGGGATCATGCTGCACCATATGCAGCCCAGGGCCATGAAGACGAAATGCCACATTTGATTCCATTTATTCACCCTGGTTCAGAGAGCGCTGTCATTGTGTGTCCAGGTGGCGGTTATGGATTTTTGGCTGATCATGAAGGTGCTCCAATAGCTGAATTGATGAACCGTGCAGGTATAAGTGCATTTGTCCTGAAATATCGGGTGGCGCCTCACCAGCATCCTGCACCGATAACAGATGGTCAGCGTGCCATACGTTATGTTCGTGCGCATGCTGAGCAGTATGGTATCAACCCTGCCAAGATTGCAGTACTCGGTTTCTCCGCAGGCGGACATCTCACAGCAACATTGGGAACGCTATATGACGAGGGACAACCGGATCATGAGGACCTCATTGAACGCCAGAGTTCACGCCCGGACCGAGTTATTCTCTGTTATCCGGTCATTACGATGGAGTCCTATGGACATGCCGGTTCCCGTGAGAATTTGCTTGGGTCTGATGCGTCTGCCGAGCAGATCAAGGCTTTCAGTGCGGAGCAGCAGGTGAGAGCGGATGCTCCTGAAGCGTTCATCTGGCACACCAGCGCTGACCAGGCAGTGCCTGTAGAGAATAGCTTGCGTTACGCACTTGCATTGGGTGAGCATGGCATTCCCTATGATTTGCACGTTTTTGAAAAAGGTTCACATGGTCTTGGATTGGCTGAGGACAACCATGCGATTCGGGTATGGTCGGATCTGTGTCTCACATGGCTCAAGAATCAAGGCTGGTAATTTTTCTGGCCGGTATCAAGTGAACGGTCCTGACTAATCGAGTAATCCGTATATTAGCGCTTTGAAGCGAAGGAGAAAATAACGATGAAATTGCAAAAAAACGACAAGCTTTTGTTTATCGGGGATTCGATTACAGATTGCGGTCGGGAGCATCCTGTAGGTGAAGGCAGTTCAGGTCTGGGCCATGGTTACGTAGCGCAAGTGTATGCCCTCTTGCGGTCCATCTATCCGGAATTGATGTTGCGTGTCCAAAATGTGGGTAATGGTGGAAATACGATTCGTGATCTGAAACAGCGCTGGGATCGTGATGTGCTTGACCTTAAACCGGACTGGCTGACGATCATGATTGGCATTAATGATGTATGGCGTCAGTTCGACAACCCATTGTCAACAGACTCACATGTGTTTCTTGAAGAATACGAATCCACATTGCGTGAACTGGTGGCTTCGGTTCGTCCCAACCTGAAAGGTCTGGTACTAATGACGCCTTATTATCTTGAGGCCAATCCGGAAGATCCGATGCGGGCAACGATGGATATCTACGGAGAAGCGGTACGCAGGGTAGCCAGTGAGTATGATGCGGTGTATGTGGATACACAGGCTGCATTTGCTCCATTTTGGGATCATTTCTATACGTCTGTGTTGACTTATGACCGGGTACATCCAGATGCAACGGGCCATATGGTACTGTCCAAAGCATTCTTGGATGCCATCGGATTCGAATGGTCAGGCGGCGTCAAATCTGAATAAGGACGTGATGGCATGAGCGACGTAACTGTAGCAGTACAAACCCCGGCATTACTGGGGGAAGGACCAAGCTGGGATGCGGAGAACAATCGATTATTGTGGGTAGATATTGAAAGCTTTAAGGTGCATGTGTATGATCCGGCTACAGGGCAGGATCAGGCTTATGATGTCGGTGAACATGTCGGGGCTGTTGTTCCCTATCGTGGTGACGAAGTTTTGGTTGCTTTACGCAGTGGATTCCATACGTATCACTTGCATACGGGTGAGCTGCATGCCATTGAGGACCCCGAACAAGATAAGGATACCAATCGTTTTAATGATGGAAAATGTGATGCGAAGGGCCGCTTCTGGGCAGGCACGATGAGCATGAATAATGAAAGCAAAGCCGGATCGTTGTATTGTTTGGAGCAAGGGCAACCCGTTCGCACAATGGTACAAGGTGTGTCTACATCCAACGGCCTGGGCTGGAGTCCGGATCGGCAGACCATGTATTACATTGATACCCCGACACGTTCTATTGACCGGTTTGATTTTGATCTGACGGCAGGTACGATACAAAATCGGACAAGTGTCATTCACATACCGGAGGAATTCGGTTTTCCGGATGGGATGACGGTTGATGGTGAGGGCATGCTGTGGGTTGCGCACTGGGGCGGAGGAAGAGTCACTCGCTGGAACCCGCATACATCAGAACTGTTGCAACAGATCGAGGTGCCGGCAGATCAGGTAACATCCTGCTGTTTTGGTGGACCGGATCTCGAAGAGTTATACATTACAACAGCACGTATAGGGATTAAGGAAGAACGTCTGAAAGAGACACCGGATGCGGGCTCACTTTTTGTCATCAGACCGGGGGTTAAAGGGCAGGAGACTCACACTTATGGTAGCCAGAAATAAACAGGAGCCTATGTAGTGAACCTTAGTGAACTTCTGTCTTGTTTGCCAGGTAAGATACGATTTCATTTTTTAATCTTATATAAAATGTACAAAGGTGCTGCTCTAACAGCATCTTTTTTTGATTTAGATTATCGTCTGTATAGAACAAAAATAAAACGACTTTTCATTAAAGTAACGGACCAAATAGTTCCATTATGTGGTATTATTTGGATTGAAGATAAAACTCTACGGAGGACGTATTAAATATGTAGGAAAGGGTGTAATTATGAAATTAAATCATCTGAACCTAACAGTTACTGATGTTCCAGCTGCTCGCGAGTTTTTAGAGACTTATTTTGGTATGACATGTGAAGGTACGAGAGGAAACGCATTTGCAGTTATGTTTGATGATGAAGGTTTTATTCTCACCCTAATGAAGGGTAAAAACGTACTCTATCCAATGACTTTTCATATCGGATTTCCCCAACCGACCGAACAAGAGGTTGACAGGATATATAGACTTTTGAAAGACAATGGTTTTGAAGTAGACGCACCTAAGCATGCACACGGTTATACTTTTTATGTTGAAGCCCCTGGTGGATTTACTGTTGAAGTCTTGTGTTAATCTATATCCCATTGAAGTCGCTATTTTAGCGGCTTTTTTGTTGTATAAACAAGTTTAAACACTGAAAAAAATTTACAAAAATCGGAATTTCGACAGAGGGGTTTGGAGATTGCCAGCGAATGTTATTTATTGAAAGTATTATCCAGATAACCACGAATCAAGAACAATTATGTAAGCGCTTAACGATATGACTGGAAGGGGGTGAGGCTTCTTGTATCAAGGGATGCATTGATTCGTCTGGCACGCCATCATCAGCACGATGAGACAGCGGGGATAGACCGAAATGCAGTAACGAAGTAGAAGAGGAGGATAAGTTGATATGAGAACGTTTATGGGGAAATTGCGAATGATGAGCCTGACGGTTGCCGTAGTAACCGCCTCGCTGGGAGGACTTGCTGGAACAACAGCGGCGGCACCAAGTGAAGCTTATGAGTGGAAAAATGTGGTGACGGGTGCAGGAGGCGGGTTTGTACCGGGCATTATTTTCAACGAGTCGGAAAAGGATCTGATCTATGCCCGTACAGATATCGGGGGAGCCTATCGCTGGAATGCGGCTGACGAGAGGTGGATACCCTTAACGGATTTTGTCGGCTGGGATGACTGGAACAAGAATGGTGTGGACGCACTGGCTACGGACCCAGTTGATCCTGATCGGGTGTATATGGCAGTTGGGACGTATACGAATTCGTGGGACCAAAATAATGGCTCCATCTTGCGCTCTACGGACCGGGGAGATACATGGCAGACCACAACACTTCCGTTCAAAGTTGGCGGCAACATGCCGGGACGTTCAATGGGAGAACGTCTGACCGTGGACCCAAATGATAACAGTATTCTGTATTTCGGTGCACGAAGTGGTCATGGGTTATGGAAAAGTACCGATTACGGTGTGACCTGGAACGAAGTCACAAGCTTCCCGAATCCGGGAAATTATGTGCAAGATCCTTCGAATGAATATACCAGTGACATCGTAGGTCTGGCATGGATTACGTTTGACAAAACAACAGGTTCGGCAGGGCAAGCAACCCAGACCATCTATGTGGGTGTTGCGGATAAAGCTCAAAGCGTGTATCGCAGCACAAATGGCGGCCTGACCTGGTCAGCTGTTGCTGGTCAACCTACAGGTTATCTCCCGCATCATGGTGTGTTTGATTCAGACGGCAGCCTCTATATTACCTACAGCGATGGTGTTGGACCGTATGATGGGGCAAAAGGTGACGTGTGGAAACTGAATACGTCGACAGGTGTCTGGACCAACATCAGCCCTGTTCCAAGCAGCAGCACGGATAATTATTTTGGATATGGCGGATTGGCTGTTGATGCTCAGAATCCCGGTACATTGATGGTTGCGACATTGAATTCCTGGTGGCCTGATGCCACGTTGTTCCGCAGTACAGATGGCGGAGCGACGTGGACACGCATATGGGAATTTGATGGATATCCGAACCGGAAGTTACGGTATACACAGGATATTTCGGCAGCGCCATGGCTCACATTTGGTACCAATCCTGCCCCACCCGAAACAACCCCGAAACTGGGCTGGATGATCGGTGATCTGGAGATTGATCCGTTTGATTCGGATCGCATGATGTATGGAACAGGTGCTACGATCTATGGAACGAAGAATCTGACAGACTGGGATGATGATGAAAAAATCAATATTTCAGTGATGGCGAAGGGGGTTGAGGAGATTGCCGTACTGGATCTGATTAGCCCGCCAAGTGGTGCACATTTGATAAGCGGGGTGGGGGATGTCTCCGGATTCCGTCATAACAATCTGGACCAGGCGCCAGCTACCATATTTACGAGCCCGAACTATTCTTCCACAGAAAGTCTGGATTTTGCAGAGTTAAGTCCAAATACGATGGTTCGCGTAGGTAAAGCAGATTATGCTGCTGATCCAAATGCAAAATCCATTGGTTTGTCGAGTGATGGGGGGACTACGTGGTATAAGGCCAATGCAGAACCTGCCGGCACAACCGGAGGGGGGACTGTAGCCATCTCTGCGAATGGTAACCGACTCGTATGGAGCACGTCAGATAAAGGTGTACATTATTCGACTGGCGGCAATTCATGGACGGCAAGTACGGGCATACCTGCACAGGCGAAAGTGATTTCGGATCGTGTGAATCCAAACAAATTTTATGGATTTGCAGCGGGTAAAATCTATGTGAGTGTGAACGGTGGTGCTACTTTCACGGCATCATCTGCGACCGGACTTCCGATGGAAGGAAATGCCGATCTGGATGCCGTTCCAGGTGTCGAAGGCGAACTCTGGTTTGCAGGTGGTAGTGAGGAAGAAGGTCCTTATGGATTATGGCATTCCACAGATTCAGGAGCGACATTCACAAAGCTTGCCAATGTAGAGGAAGCAGATAGTATCGGATTTGGTAAAGCGGCCCCTGGGCAGAGCGTTGTTGCGTTATACACGGTTGCACAGATCGATGGAACACGTGGATTCTTCCGCTCCGATGACGGTGGTGCCAATTGGGTTCGTATCAATGATGATCAGCATCAGTATGCTCGTGTAACCACAATTACGGGTGATCCGCGTTTGTATGGAAGAGTATATCTCGGAACAAATGGCCGCGGAATTTTGTATGCTGACCGTGTTGGAGGTAACAATGGCGGGGGTACTCCAGTGACCAACTCTGCGATTACACCGGTTACATCCGAATTTGATCGCAAAGCAGGCAATCAGGTTAATATTCCAGTCACGTTAACACTTAACGGCAATACACTTGCATCCATCCGTAACGGGAATGCAACGCTGGTTCCAGGTACAGATTACACGTTGACAGGCAATGAGGTCGTATTAAGTAAAAACTACCTGGCTTCACTGCCAAATGGCGCAGCGACGCTAACCTTTCAATTCAGTGCAGGCGACCCTGCGACCTTGAATCTGCTCATTAAAGACACGACAGCTGCACCTGTTGGAACCATACGCATTGAGATGTTTAACAGCAACACTTCAGCGACGGGCAGCTCGATTAGTCCCAAATTTAAACTGACAAACACAGGTACTACAGCCATGAATCTGTCTGATGTGAAAATCAGATACTATTACACGATAAATGGTGAACAGCCTCAGAACTTCTTCGCTGACTGGGCGACAGCTGGCAGTTCGAATGTAACAGGCACGTTCAGTGCACTCAATCCAGCTCGGACAGGTGCTGACCACGTGCTTGAGATTGGATTCACAGCTTCCGCTGGAACTCTGAGTGCAGGACAAAGCACGGAAATCCATACGCGCATCTCCAAGAACAATTGGACCAACTATACGCAAACGGATGATTATTCTTTTGCAGGTAGTCAGACTTCCTATACGGACTGGTCCAAAGTCACCGGTTATATCGCGGGAAGTCTCCAATGGGGAATTGAACCATAAGTGAGTGATTTAATGAAATAAAGGATTGAAATAGGGGTCCTGATTCGCCAGATGATCAAATGGCGAGTCGGGGCTTCTTATTTTGTCGAAATATAGTGTAAACTATAGATAGTTACCATTGCTTAAAGGATCGTTTTAGGATATAAAAAGATGTACAATTAATTTGAAATTAATGTAACCGCTAACACTGGAAAGTGTTTATAACCGATATATAATAGTTGGTATAGCCTGTACAGATATAGAGGAAAGATTAGACAAGGGGGTCGCGATCATGAACCGGTTGTGCAAGGTGCTGATTGTTGACGATGAGTTTCTGGTAAGACAGGGCATAAAGCACCATATGAACTGGGAAGCGGAAGGATTTATCATTGTGGGTGAAGCTTCCAACGGTGAAGAAGGATTACAGCAGGTGAACCTGTTAAAACCGGATATTGTGATCACCGACATTGTCATGCCTGTCATGGATGGCGAAACGTTTGTCCGTACACTAAAAGCCAGTAATCCGCAGATTGAAGTTATTGTACTTAGCAGCTTCAGTGAATTCGAGTATGTACGTTCAACGCTTCAGCACGGGGCAGCCGATTATATACTGAAACCCAAGCTGGATACAAATGAATTATTGCAAGTCCTTCAACGCACAGCGGGTAAAATTCCGGAGCTACAGTTTGAGCCGTCGCACGATGGCTGGAGACTGGGGCAATTGATGGAGAAGATGCTGTCCGGATTTACACTGGATGAAGATAGCGAAATGCCGATCATTCGAGATACCTTTCCGTATGAATCCTTTCGCTTGCTGGTGTATAAACCCGTGGGTGCTGGAGGGAATCCGCTGAAGATGGATCAGGAACAGATTGAATCCAAGCTCCGCAGTGATCTGCCTGAAGTAGAATGTGCAATGGTTCCCGCAGAGGGTACATTACCTGTGATGCTCCTTAATGTCGATCCTGCGAGAGATGAATGGATGCTTGAACGGATCAGACAGTTGGCCAGTGAAAATGTAGCAGGAGAAGGCAGTCCTGGTTGGGTGCTTAGTGAAAGCTTTACTTCATTTGAACAGATGGGTGTTGTTTACCGGGAACGCCTGATTAAGCTGATTGAATATCGTTTCTATTATAAGGATCGACCAATCCTGGTGTATGGTGAACTGCCTCCAATGCATCCCGCAGGTTACCAGTTTAATGTGAATATGTTTTTGCAGCATGTGAAGCGTAACCGGGTCGAAGCGGCAAGGGAGTATTTACAGGATCATGCAAAAACACTTGGACGGGATTATATTGCCGATGTGTTTGAGATCAAATCATTTCTCGGTAACTTGATCTTCAACGTGACCATTACCCTCGCAGATATGGATGTCCAGTCTGCCGGGCTGGAAGAGAGCAAATATACGTATTTTAAAAATGTGGACGGGGCTTCAAGCCTGGACGAAGTCATGACTGTGCTTGACCAATTCATGACGGAAGTTCAGGAGTGCACCGTTGGTGCGGGTGGAAAACGAAGTGATCCCAACATGAAGATGCTGCTGGATTACATGCATGAGCACTTTGATCAGCCGCTCGGGCTTGCTGAAGTAGCCAAGCACTTTCATTTTAATCCATCGTATTTATCCAGTTATTTTTCATCTCACAAAAAAGAAGGATTTAATGAATACTTAAACAAAATTCGGATTGAAAAAGCCGAGGAACTGCTCCGATCCGATGATGTAACGATCTCTGAGATTAGCAGTATGGTAGGTTATTCCGATCATAGTTACTTTTGCAAAGTATTCAAAAAATTCACCGGATTATCACCAAGCCGATACCGGCGCAAATTCTGGGCATAAAGTCAGAAGGATAAGATCATGAAGAAATGGATGAACCAATTATCTCGTCTCGGATTGTTTCCTAAGTTGTTTCTGGTTATGGTGGTCAGTATTGTCCTTGTTTCTGTACTCATCTTATGGACGACCATTCACATGTCAACCAATCTGTTTACTGAGACGTTCAGTATCACAAACTCCAAGGTGCTTAATCAGATCAAAACAAATTTTGAATCCTTTAATGAGGCCATTGCTGCCGTATCG
Organism: Paenibacillus sp. FSL K6-4396; assembly: GCF_038002525.1. Classification (NCBI taxonomy): domain Bacteria; kingdom Bacillati; phylum Bacillota; class Bacilli; order Caryophanales; family Paenibacillaceae; genus Paenibacillus; species Paenibacillus sp. FSL K6-4396. The sequence continues at coordinate 2,397,648 of NZ_JBBOCR010000001.1, forward strand.
AATAATGTGACGCAGAGTGGATCGATCCGAGGATTCCTGTCCGAAGGAGATGCCGATTCCCTCACGATGGCCAAATCCTTCTATAATATGAGGGAAACGATGGATCGAATTCAATCCATCACAGAATCCTACGAAGTTGGGATAACAATTATCGGGATTAATGGACGGAGCTATTCCACGAATCGTGCTCACCTTGAGTTGTCCGTGGATGAATTGAAGCAGGAGCCAATTACGATGGAAGCCGCTGAGACGCCGAGTCGTCTTATCTTTGATGTTTACCAAAACGAGGCAACGCTTGGGAGTCAGCAGATGATCTCTGCGACGAAAGCGTTGACGGACCGAACACGTGGCCGGATATACGGTACGCTTTATGTCACGATGAGAGAAGACATATTCCGGCAATTTTACAGCAGCTTTACAAGTCGTGGCAATGATGTGGTCATTATGAATGAAAAAGGTGAGATTGTATCATCGAATCGTGAAGACTGGATCGGAACAACTCAGCTGGATTTGTTATCGTATGCCCGGGATATGAACAACAACTCTCCGAGAAGTATTAATGCTCGTGTGATGGATCAGGATAGCGTTGTGCTATCCGAGTATTTACCGTTCTATCGGTTTTATATTGTCAATGTCGTGGATAAGGATCTGGCGATGGGTCAACTTATCGATATGAAGACGGTTGCCCTGATCTGTGCAGCTATCGTTGTAGGAGCACTCATCCTTGTGTTTCTCATCACCAGCCAGATTACCAAGTCACTGCGCAGACTTGTGAAGCAGATGTCCAACATTACAAAAAGTGATCTGGACAACTATATTCCGGTGAGCGGAAGCTACGAGAGCAGGCAGCTTGGTCATGCTTACAATTACATGCTTGATGAACTGCATGATTATGTGGATCAGTTAGTACAGACACAGCATGAACAACGGAATGCAGAGCTTGCGGCATTACAGAGTCAGATTAATCCTCACTTCTTGTACAATACACTTGCATCTGTCAAAGTTCTTGTGCAACAAGGCAACAAAGACAGGGCTGCGGAGACGATTAATGCATTAATTGGATTGTTGCAAAATACGATCAGTGATGTGAGTCAGACTGTTACAGTGGAACAAGAAGTCGAGAATTTGAAAAATTATGTCTTCATTAATCACGTCAGATATGGTGGCCGGATTAAAGCAGCTTTCTACGTTGCTCCGGATTGTACACACTATCATGTACCCAAACTGGTGATCCAGCCGTTTATCGAGAATGCATTTTTCCATGGATTCATCAAGAAAGAAACGGGTACGATTCATGTCATGGTTTCCAGAGCGGGAGAATCACTCATCTGTGAGATTATGGACAACGGGGATGGAATTGAAGGACTTGTCATGGGAGAAACGTTGCCCAATCCAAAGAACAATCGTCAACTATTCAGTGGTATCGGTATTCGCAATGTCCATGACCGTATTGAGTTATTATATGGTTCACCTTATGGTGTCACCATTATGAGTACGGTTAGGGAAGGAACGAGAGTCACCGTTACACTACCTTTAATCACGAGTTGAATCGAAACCCGATTCGATTAAATACACTTAAAATCGAGATCCTTCGCTTCTGTTTTCTACAGAGTCGGGGGATTTTCACGTGTCAGAGGTAAAGCGGGTGAAATCATTTTTGTACTATTTCAAGATCAAGAAATTACAAAATCAAAAGAAATTACAAAAAACCAAATTTAATGCAAACGGTTTCTGTAAAGGTTTTCATTGTGGCAATAAGATGACAAATCCGCACAAAATTATTACTAACGAATGGAGATATGGGAATGATAAGATGAATACATCGAAAGCAACCGCTTTCAGAAAACGCAAACAAATTACACACAAAGAGGTCGAAGGGGAGTTGAATGTTTTGAAAAAAATGTGGGTATTGATGCTCGTTACAGTACTGCTGTTGTCCGCATGTTCATCCGGTGGCGGAGGTAAATCCGCTAGTGGTGGTGACGAAAAAACAAACGAAATCACGGTCTGGGCTTGGGACAAAGCTTTTAACGTAGCTGCAATGGAAACAGCAAAAGAAGCATATCAAAAAGCAAATCCTGATGTGAAAATCAACATCATTGAATACGCTCAAGCTGATATCATTCAGAAACTGAACACAGGTCTTAACTCCGGAACTGCCAGCGGTCTTCCAAACGTAGTTCTGATTGAAGACTATCGTTCACAAAGCTTCCTGAATGCATATCCTGATGCGTTCAAAGATCTGTCTTCCAGTATCACGGCTTCCGATTTTGCAGATTACAAACTCGGACCAACAGCGTTTGATGGCAAACAATACGGAGTACCATTTGACTCCGGCGTTGCTGGTTTGTACTACAGAACAGATCTGCTGGAGCAAGCTGGCTACAAAGCAGCTGACCTGCAAGACATCACTTGGGATGACTACATCCAAATTGGTAAAGACGTAAAAGCTAAAACAGGTAAAGAGCTTCTTTCTCTTGACCCGAATGACCTTGGTTTGATTCGTATGATGATCCAAACTGCAGGTAAATGGTATTCCGCAGAAGATGGTAAAACACCTGACATTGCTAATAATGCTGCTCTGAAAGAAGCGTTTATTACTTACAAAGCAATGATGGATGCCAACATTGTTAAATTGCACTCTGACTGGAGTCAATTCGTTGCGAACGCCAATAACGGTAGCGTAGCAACAATTCCTACAGGTAACTGGTTCTCACCATCTGTACGTCAAGAAGCTTCCCAATCCGGTAAATGGGCTGTAGCTCCAATGCCAAAAATGGCTGGTCAACCAAACTCTGTTCACGCATCCAACTTGGGTGGTAGCTCTTGGTATGTTATGAACAACGTTCCTGGTGCAGATCAAGCAGCTGATTTTGTAGCAAAAACATTTGGTTCTGACAAACAATTGTATCAAGATCTGTTGAACAACATCGGCGCAATTGGTACGTACAAACCAGCAGTTGATGGTGACGCGTATGCCAAAGCAGACGAGTACTTCGGCGGACAAAAAATCTTCACAGACTTTGCGAATTGGACGAAAGAAATTCCAAGCGTAAACTATGGTATCAACACATATGCCATTGAAGATATTCTGGTTGTAGAAATGCAAGCATTCCTGAACGGTAAATCAATCGATGACGTTCTGGCTGATGCACAAAAACAAGCTGAAGCACAATTAAACTAAGATACCCAAGGTAACTTATAGAACCCTAGGAAACATCGGAGCCGTCTCCCACGTCCGGCGCAAGTCGAACCGGATATGGCGAGAGGCTCCGTGGGTTCTACCCATGTTCCATGGAGAGAGAGGAGCCATACTGTGAAAGCCATGAATACAGGAGACAGTCTCCAAAAGAAAAATAATTTGACTGGATGGGCTTTTGTTTTGCTGGCTGTTGTCGGGATTGTTGCATTTTACTTCTACCCGATGATTCAAGCGCTGCTCTTATCGTTCAAGTCTGGTGTAGGAGCCAATCTTGAATTTTCGGGCCTTTCTAACTACAAAAGATTGTTAGTTGATACAACATTCCGTACAGCATTATCGAATACTTTTATCTACTTGATTATTCAAGTGCCTGTAATGATTATTCTTGGTTTGTTTATTTCCGTATTGCTGAATGACAGCACACTACGTTTCCGGAGCTTCTTCCGTACAGCGATTTTCTTGCCTTGTGTAACTTCATTGGTAGCGTACTCTGTTGTATTCAAATATTTGTTCGCACCAGATGGAATGGTGAATCAATTCCTGATGGGCTTGCACATTATTGGCGATCCAATTCAATGGATCACAGACCCGTTCTGGGCTAAAATTACGATCATAATCGCCGTTACTTGGCGTTGGACCGGATATAACATGATTTTCTATCTGTCATCCCTGCAAAACATCGATCAATCGATCTATGAAGCTGCAAGAATTGACGGAGCGAATGCTTTTACACAATTCTTCAAAATCACTGTACCTTTGCTTAAACCGATTATCCTTTTCACGTCCATCACATCAACGATTGGTACATTGCAAATCTTCGATGAGATTATGAATATTACCAAAGGTGGTCCAGGTAATGCGACCATGTCGATTTCACAATACATCTACAACCTTTCGTTCAAATATTCACCGGACTTCGGTTATGCAGCAACAGTGTCGTATTCCATCGTAATCTTGATTATTGTATTGTCCATCATCCAGTTTAAAGTGGCAGGTGATAATAAAAATGGCTAAAGCTAAAGCAAAACGGATTTTCACGTATGTGTTCCTATCCATCGTCGCCTTTGTATCCATTTTCCCTTTCTTCTGGATGCTGGTCAGTTCAACGAATGCATCTGTCGATGTAACGAAAGGCAGATTGTTACCGGGTTCAGCTTTCATTGATAACTTCAACAAACTGATTGATTCGACAAATCTGGTACAGGCTCTCGGAAACTCGGCGATTATCTCTGTAGTCTCCACTCTCTTGGCACTGTTTATTGGTTCCATGGCAGGTTATGGCTTCGAGGTATATCGCACGAAGTCTCGTGACATTGTGTTTAATATCCTGTTGTTATCCATGATGATCCCGTTTGCAGCGATCATGGTACCACTGTATCGTATGTTTGCAACAATCTCGGGAGTTGCACCGGTTATCGGAATCAACACGATGGCAGCAGTGATCTTGCCAACCATCGCAACAGCGTTCCTGATCTTTTTCTTCCGTCAGAACACCAAAATGTTCCCGAAAGACTTGCTGGAAGCTGGACGTATTGATGGTTTGAGTGAACTCGGCATCTTCTTGAAGATCTATATGCCAACCATGAAAACAACATATGCAGCGGCAGCAATCATTACATTCATGAGTAGCTGGAACAACTATCTGTGGCCACTCATTGTATTGCAAACACCTGACCAACAAACGATTCCACTGTTGATCTCAAATCTGGGTGCTGGTTATTCTCCGGATTACGGAGTAATCATGACAGCAATCGTGATTGCAACACTGCCTACAGCAATCGTTTTCTTCATCATGCAGAAACATTTTGTTGCAGGTATGGTAGGTTCCGTGAAGTAATGAAAACAGCATAATCCGTGCAAATGACGGATGCAGGAAAGAAGAGAGGGCGCTGTTATGGCGTACCTCTGTCTTTTTTGTTTATGTAAAGCAAAAGGAAATCCAGCGTAAACCTTGAATAAGTCAAACTATAACGTTTTAAAGGGAGAGAGAGCCGATGAAAGCAACAAAGGCAGATATCAACTGGTTGGGGGACGTAAGTGTATTTGAGGTGAACCGTCTTCATGCCTATTCCGATCACCGTTACTACCAAACAATGGACGAGGCTGTAGGTTCAGGCGCGATGTCCATGCGTTATGATCTGAATGGTACGTGGAAATTCAACTATGCAATTCGTCCAGACAGCCGTTCTGAGTTTTTCTATACATCCGATTTTTCCAGTGAAGGCTGGGATGATATTGAAGTTCCGGGGCATATCCAACTTCAAGGATACGGACAGATTCAATATGTAAATACACAATATCCTTGGGATGGCTTGAACGACATTCGTCCACCAGCATTACCACAGGATAAAAATCCGGTTGGAAGTTACATTCGCACATTCCACCTGCCGACAGGTTGGGAGTCGAATCCGGTATATATTTCTTTCCAAGGTGTAGAGTCTGCATTCTATGTATGGCTTAATGGACAATTCGTAGGGTACGGGGAGGACAGCTTCACGCCATCTGATTTTGACCTGACACCATTCCTTCAGGATGGAGAGAACAAACTCGCGGTTGAGGTGTATCAACGCAGCACAGGCAGCTGGCTGGAAGACCAGGATTTCTGGCGTTTCTCCGGCATTTTCAGAGATGTGTATCTGTATACCGTCCCGACAGCACACGTACGTGATGTTCATGTTCGCACAGATCTGGACAAGTCCTATACCAACGGTACGTTGCAAGTGGATCTGAAGCTGGAAGGAAAAGCGGTTGCAGGAGCACGTGTAGAGGCTGAACTTCGCGATCGTGAAGGTAATACCGTTAAAACGTTTGAATCCAAAGTTAACGATGGACAAGTAAGTCTTCGGGAAGATATTGGTACAGTGAATCTGTGGAGCGCAGAGATTCCATACTTGTATCGTCTTTATATTCGTGTATATGATGCTGCGGGTACACTGGTTGAGGTTGTTCCTCAAGCCGTTGGTTTCCGTACATTTGAAATGATCGATAAAGTGATGCACATCAACGGTAAACGTATCGTATTCAAAGGTGTGAATCGCCATGAGTTCAACCCGCGTCGTGGACGTGCGGTTACGAAGGAAGATATGCTGTGGGATGTTCGTACGATCAAACAGAACAACATGAATGCCGTACGTACGTCACACTATCCAAACCAAAGTCTTTGGTATGAGTTGTGTGATGAATACGGACTTTATGTTATTGACGAGATGAACCTGGAGACACACGGATCTTGGCAGAAACTTGGCGCCGTTGAGCCTTCATGGGTTATTCCAGGTGACAAACCGGAGTGGCATGATATCGTTATGGACCGCGCTGTATCCATGGTGGAGCGTGACAAAAACCATCCGTCCATTCTGATCTGGTCTTGTGGTAATGAATCACATGGTGGTGAAGTCATCTACAAAGTATCCCAATACTTCAAATCGGCTGATCCAACACGTCTGGTACATTATGAAGGTGTATTCCATGATCGCCGTTTCGATGAAACAAGTGATATGGAGACTCGCATGTATGCCAAACCGGCGGACATTGAGGAATTCCTGAATGCAAACCCGACGAAACCTTATATTAGCTGTGAGTACATGCATGCCATGGGTAACTCTATTGGCGGTATGCACAAATATACGGAGTTGGAAGACAAATATCCGATGTATCAAGGTGGATTCATCTGGGATTACATCGACCAATCCATTTATAAAAAAGATCGTTACGGCAAAGAGTTCCTCGCTTATGGTGGAGATTTCGGTGATCGTCCATCAGACTATTCGTTCTGTGGCAACGGTATTGTCCATGCTGATCGTAAAGTAACTGCGAAAATGCAGGAGGTTAAATTCCTGTACCAGAACATCAAGCTGTTCCCGGATCGTGAAGGCGTCAAAATCGTAAACGGTAATCTGTTCGCAGATACATCTGTATTGGAACTGGTATACAGCCTGGAGCGTGAGGGACATGAAGTGCTGCGTGGAACATTGGAAGTGAACGTGGATGCGCAAAGCGAGACAGTAGTTAAGCTTCCGCTGGGTACAGAATCCCTGGTGGGCGGCGAGTACGCTGTGAACACCGCATTTGTGTTAAAAGAAGCTACACTGTGGGCTGACAAAGGCGAAGAAGTGGCATTTGGACAGTTTATTTTCACACAGGATCAGGTAAATGATGCAGCCCAGACGGACCTGAACCTTGTAAGTGATGTACAAGTGGTTGAAGGTGACGTTAACATCGGTGTTCGTGCTGGCAAAACGCATGCGCTGTTCTCCAAACAGTTTGGCACACTGGTTTCCCTAAAATTGTCCGGTCGTGAGACCATTGCTGTACCACCTGCACCGCTCTTCTGGCGTGCAATGACGGATAATGACAAAGGAATGGCGATGGGCTTCGAACTGGGTGCCTGGTATGCAGCGAGCCTGATGCCACGTTCTGTAGAGTGGAAAGCGGAACAGAAACCGGATCAATACCGGATCGAGTTCACGTACAAGCTCAACATTTCGGAGGATGTACAAGTGAAAGTGGTCTATACTGTACATGCAGATGGAAGCGTGCGTGTGCATAATACGTACAAAGGTACAGCTGGATTGCCTAACCTGCCAATCCATGCATTGTCCTTCAGAACATCACCTGACTTCGAAAACGTGGAATGGCTCGCGATGGGACCCGAAGAAAACTATGCAGACCGCGCATTTGGCGCACGTCTAGGCATCCATGGCAGCAAGGTAGCTGATACTGTAGCTCCATATCTGGTACCACAGGAATCGGGCAACCGTACTGGCGTTCGTTGGGCCAAATTGACAGACAACGCGGGACGTGGCTTCAAAATTGAGGCATCTGGAACTCCGGTTGAGCTGAATGTATCACCATATACAGCATTTGAGCTGGAGAACGCACAACATGCGTACGAATTGCCTCCTGTGCACTATACGGTCGTGACTGTAGCGGGTAAACAAATGGGTGTTGGCGGTGATGACAGCTGGGGTGCTCCGGTTCATCCAGAATACCTGATCCCTTCGGACGGCGAACTGACATTTGAATTTGTTATTCGTGCACTGTAAGTAAAAGGATCGTACAGAATAAAGAATGTATTCTATTAAGAACAGAGGTCTTCGCTCATCGGAGGCCTCTGTTTTGTTATGTCAACGAACAGCTTGAGAGGCTTTATATGAAACCGTTCTCTCTCCAACCTCGTAATGTACGAGACAGGAAACATAAGAGGGGGGTTCAAGATGAGTAAAAAAGCAAAGACAGGTATATGGGTGACGGTGTTGGTCTTCTTGGGTATCATTGTTGGATGTTTCATATGGTATTTCAATACCGCTTCAGGTGAACGTGCACTCAAAACGATGAGGTCCAATAACTCGGGTGGCCTGGAGAGGGTTGTTAAAGTGTACAGCAATAATGGTGAATTGATTCAGACCTATGATGGCAAGATTGACGTGGAAGATACGGAATACGGCAATAAAGTATTATTTGATCTCAATGGGAAACGTGTCGTGATCTATAATGCAACGATTGTTGTTGAAGAGAAGTAAAGCGTAAATTGCCAGTCTTGACGAAGCGCTGGTTTGGAATTGGGATAACACCTTATCTCTTATATGGTAAAATTAAGGGAATAATATAAGGGTCGGGTGAGATTTTTATGGTGGATATGTACCTCATAATCCTTGTTGCTATCTTGGGAATGATCCTGTTCTATAGCTTTATCGCTTATTTCTTGATTCGCTTTATTTCAAAAAAAGCATTCAAGCTGACGTTAACCAAATATGAAATGATGGAGATTATGACTTGGCTTGCTGTGCTGTTTATCACCTTCATGATGATTAAGAATGGTTCGATTAATCTTCTCTTACCGGTTGTTCTACTTATCATTCCATTGATCAATTTACGACTTTCCAATCGAAAACATCGAGAGCCGAACTCGTAAGGCCTTGCTACGTTGGGGTAAGGCACAAGAAGGATGAACATAGGAAAGGTTGACGGAGATTACATCACTAGTCAACCTTTTTCAGTTGCATTATGAATGGTGAAAATGAATGGGAGGAGTTCAATAATGATCTTCGGAAAGTCAACGGATACTTCAGGTTTAACGCAGGTTGCCAATCTGTCGGATGAGCTGCAGCCTGTTTTTGATAAAGTAAAAAGCAAGTATCAAGTCGTTGATATAGAACTCTTCTTTGTTTTCAGGTGCCTTCCTGAAGAATACGAGAGAAGGTCCACAGTCAGGCATGTGAAGAAGGAGAATGTCATCTATTTTGATCTGGTGGTCAGTGAGGATCGGTATAAGACATTAAGCAAAAGCAAACAACGGTATGTGTTAAGCCATGAGTTTTATGCTTTTTTGAGTGAAAAGATTATGAAATACAAGATTGAACATCTAGATTCAAATGAATTTATCGCAAATATGGGCATGTGGCTGAGGGAGATCGGATGGTTACAGACCGAAGAGGAAGCCGAAATAAGTGATTTTGAAGAAAAATATAACTAACATAATAAATGAAAACTTAAACAACAAAAAGAAGCCCTCTTTCGAGAGCTTCTTTTTCATGGGAGAGGAGAAACCGGACGAAGAGCTTATGGGGAAACGTAAGTCTTCTCCGCGGTTGTCTACGACACTTGTGATGTCGATAATTATAGAATCGCCCGATTGTTTCCTTTTTATACATATGCGTCAACAATTCGTCAACAATTTTCCAAGGGAAATGAAGACCGCACATTTTTCAAACTGAACCCGAGTGTGGTACGATAGTCGTATCAATAAACTTACATAGAGAAAAGGTGACTCGTCAAGTGAGAGTGGTATCTGGGAGTGCGAAAGGCAGGCCTCTGAAGGCTGTTCCTGGCACGGGTACGCGGCCAACCACCGACAAGGTGAAGGAAGCGTTATTTAGCATGGTTGGTCCTTATTTTGAGGGCGGCACAGCATTGGATCTGTTTGCAGGCAGTGGAGGTCTCGGTATTGAGGCGCTGAGCCGCGGCATGGACAAGGCTGTTTTTGTTGATTTGGAATCAAAAAGTATTGAAGTTATCCGCATGAATCTGAAGGCGACCAAGCTGGAAGACCAGGCGGCTGTATATCGTAATGATGCAGGTCGGGCATTGAAGGCACTCGCCAAGCGAGGCACAACGTTTGATCTGGTGTTTCTGGACCCGCCATATCGCATGAAAAACGGGCACGAGTTGATGTTAACCATGCACGAACTGGAACTTCTGGAACCCGAAGCAACCATCGTGCTTGAATATGAATCCAAACATGATTACCCTGAGCAATTCGGCCCGTTTGAACAAACGCGCAAGGCTTTGTATGGGGAGACGGCAGTATCCATCTATTATTATGCGCCAGAAGCAGTTGAAGATGGAGAATCCATTACACTGGAAGAGGAGGCTCCTCATGACTGAAATGATACATCGACAGGAACGGATCGCCGTATATCCTGGAAGTTTTGATCCCGTAACGATGGGGCATTTGGATATTATCGCCAGAGCGTCGAAGCAATTTGATCGCGTCATTGTGGCTGTGTTGAACAATATGGGCAAAAATCCGCTGTTTACGGTGGAGGAACGCAAGGAACTGATTACGGAAGTAACCCGCCATCTACCGAATGTCGAAGTGGACAGTTTCCGCGATCTGACAGCCAATTATGTCCGGCAAAAGGAAGCTCAGGTCATCGTTCGTGGTATACGCTCGGTAACTGATTTTGAATACGAGTTGCAATTGGCGTCGACTAACAGCAAGTTGAATCCGGATGCGGAAACGATATTTATGATGACCAATCCGAAGTATTCCTATTTAAGTTCCAGCATCGTCAAAGAAATCGCTCATTATCATGGAGATGTTACAGATCTTGTCTCACCTGAAGTGGAAGCTGCGCTCCGTCAGAAAATCAGCGAGAAAACCGGCGGTTAAACCAGAAGGTAAGACCCGAGAGACTAACCATGACTGCAAGAAGTAACGCAAGACCCATGCATGCAGCAGGGAAGACACTCCAAATGGTGTTGATCGTGTATGTGTTACCTGGACTATGTATGAGTAGCCAACCAAATGGTGTTGAGAGGTCTTGCTCTGCATTCGTCTGTAATGTGGTCCAGACTTCTGTGCTATAACGGCTGAACGGCATCCATAGGAACAGACTGATGAAAAAGGCGATGAATCCATGAGTCAGACGAACTCCAGCAAAGTACAACATCGATTTGCTGCCCGGACCAGTTGTTTTCAGGACAGTAGAGACTTGCAGATGGGAGCATAAACCACCCCATCCAAGAACGGCTGCAAGTAGAGATATGAGCAGCATGGGTGTTAATGAAGTCTGGCTCAAATGATAGGTGCCGAGGTGAAGCTCGAAGAAGGCTGGCCACAGCGCAGCAGAGGACCCGGGAGTCAGATAAAGGGAGACCAACCGGATAAATACGGCAAAACCGATCATGTATCCCCCAGTCATCATTAAGGTCTGCACAGCTTGGGATACGGTGTCACCGAGCAGTTTGCCAAATCCTCTTCCATCACGACGATGGGCTTCTCTGGCTGCAATCATCATATCGGACCATATACTGCGTCGTTTGGACGTTGCGTGGTGGGGTGTAGATGAGCGACTTATGGAACTTACAGGACTTGCAGGGCTTGCAAGCTGAGAATGAAAAGAGTTGTTATCTGCTTGCGCGGCTGTGGAGCCAACCCTGTTTGTCTGGTTACCCGGTGCTGGCAGGAGGCGTGTGGCAAGAATGGCAGCAATCCAGCCGCTGATCCAGTGGACCACGAGTAAAAAATATCCGGCCGCTGGCTGGTGGAGAAAAGCAGCACCAACGACCAAAATGATCATCATTGGATTGGCAAAATGAGATGCCGCCGCAAGGACAACCGCCTGCTTGGCGGTAATTTGTCTATCCTGAAATAAACGGGATACCGCATCTGCTCCTGCGGGGAATCCGCCGCACATGCCAACGGCAATCGCCAGACCTGCGTTGCCTGGGAGTCTGAACCAGCGTTGCATTAACGGTCCAAGCAAGGCGCCGATCGCGTGGGTGAAACCAAACGCAGTGAGCATTTGGGATAACATGAGGAACGGGAGCATGGCAGGGAAGATTATTTTCCACCATATATCCAGACCTTGAATAGAGGCGTCAAACGCTTCTTTGGGGGACGCAACTACCGCAATGACCAACATTAAAGCGCCGGTGCTTAGGATTATCGTTCGTAACGGGCCAGAATCTCTAACCTCGCTCTGTAATGTCATCGTTTCACCTCATATCAGATAACGCCGATTTGGCATCTGAATCGTAATGGACGGCCGAATGACGCCCGAAGGGCGGTTCGGCCTTGACCGGACAGGCTATTGTATACAGCGGCCTATCCGGCCTGTACCATTGTATGCACAAGGACCAGAGTGTTAGACTTGAAAAAATGATTAAACAAGATCAGCTGAGTATCTGCATTACAAAGAGCGTGAATCCAACCGGAGAATCGAAGTATTCACAAGGTGGAATTACGATCGCTGATTAGTGTAGAATTCGGCTTGTATAGAGATACAAAGAACGGAGGCTCATGTGATGAATCGGATTCGGAAATCTGGCGGATTCAGAGCTTCGATCTTTGTGATCGTGGTGGCTCTGGTCGTCTATGTTGCTGTGTACATGCCAACGCCGTATATCATATATATGCCTGGCAGTGCAGATGAAGTAAAACCAATGGTAACCGTTAAGGGTGGAGACCAGGAAGAACGCGGTGTGTTCATGATGACAACCGTGTCGGCAACATATGCCAATGTGTTTTTGCTAGGAACCTCTCTGTTCAATAAAAATGCTCAAGTGGATAAAAAGGAAGACCGACTGCGCGGCAAAAGCGAAGCGGAATACTCTGCCGAACAGGTATGGTTCATGAGTGACTCACAATCCTCCGCAATGGAGGCTGCATATGAGCAGGCTGATGTGGCTTACTCTATTGTACCTGAACATATCTTTGTATTTGGACTGTCCGAAGACCCAAAACCGGAAGGAGATATTGCTCCGGGCGATATTATTCTGGGAGTGAATGGAACAGCTACGCCGGATAATACGGTGCTTTCTGCCCAGTTAAAAGATAAAAAGGTCGGAGATACAGTCGAAATGCAACTGGAACGTGGTGGAGAGACCATTAGCCGGGACGTGAAACTGATTCAGGTAAAAGACAATAAAACAGGTGAAATCCGCCCGGGACTCGGAGTAATGATTGGTACGGTTCAGAAGGTGAAAGCGGAAGATCCGGACAAACAGATCTCCTTCACCGATACTCAGGTTGGTGGTCCGTCTGCCGGCTTGATGTTTACGTTGGAGATCTATAACCAGTTAACTCCTGGAGATCTGACCAAGGGGCATCGAATTGCGGGTACAGGTACCATTACCAAGGACGGTGTGGTGGGTGCCATTGGTGGTGTAGTACACAAGATAGTAGCCGCTGATCGAAAAGAAGCGGAGATCTTCTTTGTACCTAAGGATAACTATAAGGAAGCAGCAGCCAAGGCTGAACAGATCGGCACCAAAATGAAACTTGTGCCTGTGAGCACGGTGGATGATGCGCTGGCTTATTTGAAAACCTTGTCCGTGAAATCATAGGTTATAATCGGGCCGGAAGAGATCGAGCCAACGTTGAACCGCATGAATAAAGAATGGATGAAATCGGAATAATTGATTACAGTGGAATGAAGTGTGATCAAGAGATTTGAGAAGATTAACAGATTTACAAGACTCAAAGGGGTAGAGATACCTAAAAAATTTAAGAGAACTAGAGAAGTGAATAAGGGAATCCCCTTGTTGCGAGGTGCCTGAGCGGCGCGCAGCAAGGGGATTTTTTTAATTGTATAGTTTAGTTTTCAGTAGTCGACATGAATGACCTGTTTGATGATGGAATATAAAGCTCCTTAGGAAATGAAGCTTTGTGGTCCAAAGCGGATTACAGTCTCACAGGCGACTCATAGTAGTCACTGAACATCTTGCGTGTGTCCCTATGCTCGCAAGCGAGCCCATACGCAACCTGAGCTTGTATATCCAGTTCAAGTTGATTGTGTGTGAACGTCGACGGTTTCAGCACAACAGGAAGCGATGCAGTCTTCTTCATTTGTTTAAGCAGGCTCTGCCCTTGAGCATTAAATCCGAGGACTCGTAGATATCCGGGGCCGGCAGCCAATTGCTCTGGTGAACACTCGGCTTTGGTGTGATTCAGGAGCAGGTGGGCGAGCATACGCTGGAGTTTGGTGCGTGTGTATCGTTTGGTCTTCAGTGCATTCAGGAGTGCTTCGACTGAAGGCTCCGGGAGCTGAGCGAGTGCACGGCTCAGTCGGTGTTCCAGGCCTTCAGTGACTTCGGCGATGCGTTCCAGCTCGGAGGCACGGCGGGTGGCCGCGAGGTGCAACAGCGGCTGTGCAAAGCGCTCCCAGTGTATGGGAGCGCGCCCTTCCTGCCATTCGCGATGCAGAATGGCAAGGGTTGCCGCCGGCACGTATGGCGCGGCGGCGTTGGGTCCGTCCGCCATCAGCAGACGGCGGACGGCTGTGGCACTGGCGATCGCCCCCGGCCCGGGCGTCGCCTCATGATACTCGGCACCGGTACGCGCCGCCGTAAAGGGCTGGATCGCACTGCCAAGTCGTTGCAGCGCGATCAGGTAGTGCAGCCCAAGCGAATTGTTGGGCTGCTCCAGCAGTGCAGCGGCGTCGTGAGCATCGACGCCGCCGGGCGCCAGCGCTGCCGCCGCGCCTGCGTACGCGGCGGGGTAGCTGGCGCCTTCCCGCAGGCGGCGCGCGATGTCCTCGCGCATCCCTGCGGGCTCCACAGCCAGCACGCGCGCAATGCGCTGCAGGCTGTCCAGGTCGCCGGACTCGCTGCCAAAGCAGAGCGAGTCCACAACGCCGGTGCGGTGCAGCAGCGATACCGCGCCGAAGGCAAACCACTCGGCCGGTTGGACCGCGTACGCAACCGGCAGTTCAAGCACGAGATCCGCGCCTGCGTGCAGCGCCATCTCGGTGCGCGCCCTTTTACCCACGATGGCGGGTTCGCCACGCTGGAGAAAAGGGCCGCTCATAACTGCGACAACTGCGTTTGCGCCGCTTAGCCGCCGAGCTTCCTGCAAATGATAGACATGCCCATTGTGCAAGGGGTTATATTCAACAATGACGCCTACGGCTCTCATGATTAGACGTACTCCTTTCAATTGGATAACCGAGTATGTATAACATCCATTCCATCATAGGGGATGACATGTATTAGATCAAATCATGCACCTATTCAGACAAGAAAAAGCACAAATCCGACATCAACGGATGTCAGACTGTGCCTGCAAATTTATTGTATATTACAGATTTTTCGATCATCGGAGAACGGCTTCTTCATCTGAATAAATCAGCACGTTTAGACACTTTCCGGAGCGGGAGATAGACTTGCTTTCGGCCCAAAAAATTCATAATGAATGTTGTCCGTCGCAACACCGAGTGCCTGAAGTTCCGTATACACTGCCCGCATGAACGAAACCGGCCCACACAGATAATAGGTGGCATCCAGTTCATCAATCACTTGACGAAGCCAGGTGGCATCCATATAACCTTCCTTATGAAAATACTCATTTTCACGATCAGCATCCTCAGGTTGAGTATAACAATAATAAGCTTTAACGCCCTGATTACGTTTGGCCAGACTGTCCACATAATCACGGAACGCGTGAGATTGACCATTGGGACTTGAATGCAAAAATGTAATGGTGCGATTTTCATTCAAGTTAACCAGCGTATTTAACATACTGATCATGGGCGTTAAGCCAACACCACCACTCAGGAGAACAACAGGCCGTTTATCGTCTGCATTCAGCGTGAAGTCGCCAGCAGGAGCGGATAGCTCCACAAGACTGCCTTCTTCAATGTGATCGTGGAGATACGTGGATATAACTCCGTCAGGGCGCTCTAATACACCTCGCTCACGTTTAACGGAAATGCGATAGTAGGGTTTACCCGGGGTATCTGAAAGGCTATACTGACGAATCTGGGTAAATGACTGTGCCTCTGGTTTGATTTTGATACTGATGTATTGTCCCGGTTCATAACTGGCAATGGGCTGACTATCATCTGGAACGAGGTAAAAGGACGTGATGACTTCACTTTCCTGCACTTTCTTGGCAACCTTGAAGGTACGGAACCCTTCCCAGCCACCCGTCTGGTTTTCCGCTTCTGTATACATGTTCTGTTCGATCCCGATAAAGGCATCTGCAATGACATTGTAGGCTTCACCCCACGCCGTGATAATTTCATCCGTTGCCGCGTCTCCAAGTACATCTTTGATGGCTTGAAGCAGATAGGTGCCAACAATCGCATATTGCTCGGGAACGATACCCAGGCTGCGATGTTTATGTGCAACTTGCCGGACGGCAGGCAGGATGGAGGACAGATTATCGATATGCAGGGCAGCGGTGTATACCATATTGGCGAGGGCGGCTTGCTGTCGTCCTTGTTTCTGATTTGCGTGATTGAAAATATTCAGTAGTTCCGGATGAGCTGTGAACATCGTTTCATAGAAATGGCGTGTGATCGCTTCGCCGTGGACTTCAAGTACGGGTACTGTAGATTTAATCACTCTAATGGTGTGCTCGCTTAACATACATTTTCCCTCCCGATATGATATGAAATAGTTGGATAATAAATCGGTCATGGAGCTGATCGTGTTTCGGTTTATAGCAAGTATAGATAGGGGACAAGCGGGTCTGTGTGATATAGATCACACTAAACGTTAACGAAATGTGACCGGTGTTTGCAAGGAACTACAACTAAAATGACGACTTGTGATTTATCTTGAAGTGAGTCTATAATAGACCAGATGGAGTAAACGTCTGTGCGGTCAGTGTTTTTAAAAAGGGTGTAAAGTTAAAAGTGTTGACAAACGTCTTGAAAAATCGGTATAATGATTTTTGTTTGTTAAGTCAATTTCATAATACTTTTAACGAAGATTCGTCAGAATACATACAGTCAGGATTTATTGCTTTACAAAAGCAGGCTTGACCTGTATAACTGTCGTGAAACGTTTGATACGAATTATGAAATTGGTTTCGTTTGGAGTGATGGAAATGTTAATGCCATTTCGCAAAGTGGCTACCAGTGATGGTCCCCTGAAGTTTAACGAACAGTGGGAGATTAAGGAACTGGTTTCTAACCGACAAGATATCACAGCCGTTACCCCGCTGACTGCGGACTTATCTGCAGAATTCAGAGAAGGTGACGTTGTGGATGTTCATGGCAAGCTGACTGCAGGAGTGGACATGTTGTGCTCCCGTTGTCTTAAGCCAATCAATGAACATTTTCATATTGATTTTCATGAGCAATTCAAGCAGGGAAAACAGCCAAAGGAATTACACGAAGACGATGATACGCTCTATGTGGATGGAGATAGCGTTGATCTGAAGGGTTATGCCGAGGAAGCTTTTCTGCTGGATCTTCCGTTTATACCGCTATGTAGCGATACATGCAAAGGGTTATGCCCTAAGTGTGGCCATGAGCTGAACGAAGGTGACTGTGGTTGTGATAACGAGGTTATCGATCCGCGGCTTGCAGG
This sequence comes from Paenibacillus sp. FSL K6-4396, assembly GCF_038002525.1. Taxonomy (NCBI): domain Bacteria; kingdom Bacillati; phylum Bacillota; class Bacilli; order Caryophanales; family Paenibacillaceae; genus Paenibacillus; species Paenibacillus sp. FSL K6-4396. The sequence continues at coordinate 2,415,391 of NZ_JBBOCR010000001.1, forward strand.
GCTCAAGGATTTTTTTAAATGAGCATGATTGAAAATCGAACATTTTAAGACTACCTGCAAAGGTTGATTTTGATAAGGAGGTGGGAATAATGGCAGTACCTCAACGGAGAACGTCCAAGACGCGTCGCGACAAACGTCGCACTCACTTTAAATTGGCTGTACCGGGCATGGTGAAATGTGAACAATGTGGCGAACTTAAACTTAGTCACCACGTGTGCAAAGTGTGCGGAACGTACAAAGCAAGAGAGATCATCTCTCAATAATAGTTTGACATTAAGTAGCACTTCATTTCGATGAGGTGCTACTTTTTTTGGATTAGAGAGTGCAGGTAGAGTGAGCTAACAAGCATGAAATCCTTGCACCAGAAGGGTGAATTGTTTTTGTTAGGCCAGTCTTTCTTTTTGACACGGGATGAGATATACTATAGTTTAGTACCAGGTTCTAAGATTTGACGTTACATATAGATGAACCATAATCCGTTTGAGAACGACCCTGGTGACCAGGGATGCAACTATAGAAGCAACACGAAAGAATGGTTGAACTGGCCGGACGGGACGGTTCCGTAAACGATACAGCGGGGGGTGTCAGGCATCGAACGTGTACCGAAAAGACAGAGGCAACAGCAGTTAACCAAAATGATAGAAGAGAACCCGTTTGTGACGGATCAGGAACTTACACGCCAATTGAAGGTGAGTATTCAGACGATTCGTCTTGACAGGCTGGAACTTGGAATACCCGAACTTCGGGAGCGGATGAAACTGATGGCAGAGCTCTCGTATGATCAGGTACGCTCGTTGCCCTTGCATGAGATTATCGGTGATATTGTGGATCTGCAACTGGATAAGAGCGGGATTTCCCTGTTTGAGATTAAGGAAGAACACGTGTTTTCCAGAACAGGGATTGCACGCGGACACTATGTCTTTGCACAGGCTAACTCCTTGGCTGTAGCCATTATTAATGACGAGATCGCGTTGACTGCATCAGCAGACATTCGCTTTGTCCGTTCGGTTCATTTGGGAGAGAAATGTATTGCAAAGGCTTATGTGAGATCGATTCCGGGTCAAAAGGGCAAAGCCAAAGTGGAAGTATTCACTTATGTAGGTGAAGAAATGGTGTTTCAAGGCAACTTTGTAATCTACCATTCAGGTGGAGAAGACAGCGGAGAAGGAGGTCATTTGGAATGAAAATCGTCATTGATGCCATGGGAGGTGACAATGCACCTGCATCAACGGTAGAAGGTGCGATTGCCGCAGCCACGGAATGGGCGGATACACAGATCGTCCTGATCGGCGATGAAGCCAAGCTGGAGCCTCTTTTGAGTCAGTCAGGTGTGAGACCTGCTAATCTTACGGTCCGGCATGCTTCCGAAGTTATTGGTTCGGATGATGAACCCGTCAAAGCAGTGCGTCGCAAAAAGGATGCCTCCATGGTGGTCGCAGGCCGCATGCTGAAAGAGGGCGAAGCGGACGCGATGATCTCGGCGGGCAATACTGGAGCTTTGATGACAGCGGGTTTGCTTGTTGTAGGTCGCATGGAAGGCATTGAACGTCCGGCGCTTGCACCTATGATTCCAACGATTGATGATGTAGGTGTGCTTGCGCTGGATCTTGGAGCGAATATGGATGCCAAACCGGAGCACCTTGCACAATATGGTCTGATGGGCAGTTTGTATCGGCAAAAAGTACAGGGCATTGAGTCCCCGCGAGTGGGCTTGCTTAATGTAGGAACAGAGCCAGGCAAGGGAAATGAGTTAACCAAACATGCATACCCTTTACTTGAACAACTCCCAATTCGTTTTGTCGGTAATGTTGAGGCACGTGATGTGCTGACTGGTGCTTGTGATGTGCTTGTATGTGACGGTTTTGCAGGGAATATCCTGCTGAAGTCGCTGGAAGGCACAGCAGGTGCCATTTTCGCCTTGCTTAAGGAACAATTTTCATCTTCTCTCAAAAGTAAACTGGCTGCAGCTGTACTAATGCCTGAGCTGCGTGGGTTGAAACGAAAGCTGGATTATACGGAGCATGGCGGAGCGCCACTCCTCGGTTTGAGCAGACTGGTTGTGAAAAGTCATGGATCTGCTGATGGCAATGCCATCAAAAATGCTGTGCGCCAAGCTCGGATTGCAGTGCAGAATCAGCTGGTAGAGAGCATATCTAAGGAAATTAGCGGGAAGTGAGTGACGATATGAATAATTTGCGCCCAGTAGGGATTATTGGTACAGGGAAATATGTGCCTGAGAAAATTTTGACAAATAGCGATCTGGAGAAAATGGTCGATACCAATGACGAGTGGATCGTCAGTCGTACGGGAATCAAAGAGCGTCACATCGCTGCACCCGATCAGGCAACTTCTGATCTGGCATATGAGGCGGCTATTAAAGCCCTTGAATCTGCAGGCATGACAGGCAGTGATCTTGATCTGATCATTGTTGCAACGATTACTCCGGATTCTTCGTTCCCATCGACAGCCTGCATTTTGCAGGACAAATTGGGTGCAAAAGGTGCTGCGGCATTTGATCTGTCGGCTGCTTGTTCCGGATTTGTATACGGTTTGGCTAGTGCTACGAGCTTCATCCAAAGCGGTATGTACAACAATGCACTTGTTATTGGAGCGGACTGCTTGTCTCGTATTACGGATTATACAGATCGTAACACATGTGTCCTCTTTGGGGACGGAGCAGGCGCGGTAGTCGTAGGTGAAGTTCCGGAAGGTCGCGGATTCAAAGCGTTCGATCTCGGTGCCGAAGGTGCTGGCGGTAGTCTTCTTCAGATGGAAGGCGGCGGTTCCCGACTGCCTGCTACTGCAGAGACCGTTGAAAATAAAAAGCATTACATCAACATGAACGGTCGTGAAGTGTTTAAGTTTGCGGTACGTGTCATGGGGACGGCTACCATTGAGGTATTACGCAAGGCTGGTATGGAGCGTACGGATGTGGATCTGTTTGTTCCTCACCAAGCGAATATTCGAATTATCCAATCTGCGATGCAACGCCTTGAACTTCCTGAAGAAAAGGTTGTAGTCAACGTGGATAAGTATGCAAACACATCGGCTGCTTCCATCCCGCTTGCTTTGGTAGAAGCAGCAGAAGAAGGTCGCATGAAAGCCGGAGATACCGTTCTGATGGTTGGATTCGGTGGCGGTTTGACATGGGGTGCATCGGTACTCGTTTGGTAAAATAGACATCTGGGAGATGAATGAGATGGGTAAAATAGCATTTGTATTTCCCGGACAGGGATCACAGGCTGTAGGCATGGCCAAGGACGCGTATGAGTCCGTGCCTGCGGCAACCGAGATTTTTCGCACAGCAGATGAAACATTGGGTTTCTCGCTGAGCACCCTTGTATTTGAAGGACCGGAGACCGAGTTGAAACAGACATCAAATACACAACCGGCTCTGTTGACAGCAAGTATTGCCTTGCTAGAAGCTTTCAAAGAAAAAGGAATTCAGCCTGACTATACGGCTGGACACAGTCTGGGAGAATACAGTGCACTGGTGGCAGCGGGCGTTCTTTCGTTTGCTGACGCAGTGAGCACTGTGCGGGCACGTGGTCAGTATATGGAACAGGCAGTACCGGGTGGACAAGGAGCGATGGCTGCTGTGTTGGGTGCAGATCGGGAAGCGCTGGGGGTGCTTTGCCGTGACGTATCTGAAAGTGGTCATGCGGTTGAACTTGCCAACATTAATTGTCCGGGACAAATCGTCATTTCTGGTGTGAAGGAGGGCGTAGCTGCTGTCGCGGAACGAGTGAAAGAAGCAGGCGGTAAACGCGCTATTGCATTGGAAGTAAGCGGTCCGTTCCACTCTTCATTGATGAGGGGGGCAGCTGATAAGCTGGAAGAGAAACTGAAAACAGTTACGTTCTCACCGGCAGCGGTCCCTGTAGTCGCTAATGTGACTGCAAGACCTGCAGAGGATGGACAGGTTCAGGATTTGTTGACAGCTCAGGTCTATTCTCCTGTATTATGGGAAGACAGTGTGACATGGCTTATTGAGCAAGGCGTGGATACGTTCATTGAGATTGGATCTGGCAGTGTATTGACCGGTTTGATTAAAAAAACAGATAAAACCGTAAAACTGTACAATGTGAACAGTCTTGAAACGCTCGAAGCAACGACAAGTGCGTTGAAGTGATTAGCAGGGATTAGATTTGGGGAAAGGAGGAATGATTATGTCTAAACCATTAGAAGGTAAAAATGCACTCGTTACCGGGGCATCCCGGGGCATTGGACGCAGTATTGCACTGGCACTTGCAGAAGCTGGAGCGAACGTAGCTGTGAATTATGCGGGTAGCCAAGCGGCAGCTGAGGAAGTGGCGGAAGCGATTCGTGCCAAAGGAGTCAAGGCGATTACACTTCAAGCCAATGTTGGCCTGATGGATGAAGCTGAACAAATGGTCAAAGCTACACTCGAAGCATGGGGCAACGTTGATATTCTGGTGAACAATGCTGGTATTACCCGTGATAATCTGATCATGCGTATGAAAGAGGAAGAATTCGATCAGGTTATTGAAACCAATCTCAAAGGTGTGTTTAACTGCCTTAAGGCGGTTACACGTCCAATGATGAAACAACGGTCGGGAAGAATTATCAATATCTCCTCGGTTGTAGGTGTGCTCGGTAATGCTGGACAAGCGAACTATGTTGCTGCCAAAGCAGGAGTCATTGGCCTGACAAAGGCATCTGCTCGTGAACTGGCTTCTCGTGGAATCACAGTCAACTGTGTTGCACCAGGTTTCATTGAGACGGATATGACAAAAGAGTTGTCCCAAGAGCTGGTGGACGGTATGCTAAGTGGTATTCCGTTGTCCCGTCTGGGTCAGCCGGATGAAATCGCTGGTGTAGTCACGTTCCTGGCTTCACAGGCTTCATCTTATATGACAGGGCAGACGTTGCATGTCGATGGTGGCATGTACATGTAATTCTTCCCGGACTTGAACAATAGTCGGGGAACAGGCGCTGGACGATCCGAAATGCCGGAAAAAGGCCGGGTTCCCCGGCCGGGAGCCGCATATGTCTTCTATGGCATTTTGCCTGCGATTCTCGTATAATACCAAAGAAGGAGGTGAACCGGATGTCCGATGTATTGGAGCGTGTAAAACGCATCGTCGTCGACCGCTTGGGCGCAGACGAAGCTGAAGTTACACTTGAAGCATCTTTCAAAGAAGATTTGGGTGCTGATTCTTTGGATGTAGTGGAATTGGTCATGGAATTGGAAGATGAATTTGATTTGGAAATCTCTGATGAAGATGCAGAAAAAATCACGACCGTAGGTGAAGTTGTAAACTACATACAATCTCATACCTAAAGTCATTTTTAGTCCCGCACATGTTTTCGAACAGGCGGGACTTCTCATCATTCATTGGTTTTTCTCATTCCGCAAGCAGCTCTACTCAAACAGGCCTATCTTGGTTGAATAGATGTCTGTTTGCGGATATTCCCACAAAATACTTGCGTAATGCAGTCGATATAGAGGTGACTCGGTTTGAAACAAAGAGTAGTAATTACCGGAATGGGCGTAATGACATCGCTCGGAAAAGATTTGGAAACGTTCTGGGGCAGTTTAATGGCAGGAAAGTCCGGAATTTCTCAGATTGAGGCGTTTGATGTTAGTGAATACACGACACAGATTGCAGCCGAGATCAAGGATTTCAACCCGGAAGAATATATGGATCGCAAGGATGCTCGCAAAATGGACCGTTTTGTACAGTTCGCTGTGGCAGCCGGCTTCAAAGCCGTTGAAGACAGTGGTCTGAAAATTAACGAGAATATTGATGCAGAGCGTTTCGGTGTATCTATCGGATCAGGTATTGGTGGATTGGGTACGTGGGAGGACCAACATAATGCATTGTTGCAAAAAGGTCCAAAACGGGTAAGCCCATTCTTTATTCCCATGATGATCTCCAACATGGCTTCAGGCCAAATGTCCATTTCCCTTGGTGCCAAAGGTCCTAACATTAATGTTGTTACCGCTTGTGCAACAGGTACACACTCCATCGGAGATTCCTTCAAGCTGATTGCCAATGGTGATGCAGATGCCATGATCTGTGGTGGTGCGGAAGCAACAATCAGACCAACGGGTCTTGCAGGGTTCTGTGCGATGCGCGCAATGTCTACACGTAATGATGATCCTGCGAAGTCAAGCCGTCCTTTTGATACAGAACGTGATGGGTTTGTTATGGGCGAAGGCGCTGGTGTTCTGATCCTGGAATCCCTGGAGCATGCTCAAAAACGTGGTGCACGCATTTATGGTGAAGTGATCGGTTACGGTCTGACAGGTGATGCACATCACATGACAGAACCAGATCCGGACGGAGCGGCACGTTGCATGAAGATGGCACTTCGTAATGCGGGCATTGAGCCTGAAGAAGTGGACTACATTAATGCACACGGAACTTCGACGCCTGTAGGCGACAGATCCGAAACGCTTGCGATCAAAAAGGCGTTTGGTGATCATGCGTACAAGCTCGCCGTGAGTTCCACTAAGTCCATGACGGGCCACATGCTTGGCGCTGCTGGTGGTGTAGAAGCGGTTATCTGCGGATTGTCACTGACACATCAGACACTGGCTCCAACGATTAACCTGGAAAATCAGGACCCGGAATGTGATCTGGATTATGTACCAAATGTTCCACGTCAAACCAAAGTTAATATTGCCATGTCCAATTCATTTGGATTCGGCGGTCACAATGCCACCATTATTCTCAAAAAATTTGAAGCATAAGGGGCTAGTTCGTTTGAGTGAAGATCTGAAGCAGTTACAACATAAACTTCAAATCAAATTTGACAACAGGCAGCTTTTAAAACAAGCGTTTACCCATGCTTCTTATGTAAACGAACACCGGTTCAGTCAGCATCAGGACAACGAGCGCCTGGAGTTTCTGGGCGATGCCGTGCTGGAACTGACTGTATCGGAGTACTTGTATCATTTGTATCCTAACCGTCCGGAAGGTGAATTAACTAAGCTGCGGGCATCCATTGTCTGTGAGCCTTCCCTCGTCAAATTTGCTGAAGCGTTGGGTTTTGGGCAGTATGTACTTCTTGGTAAAGGTGAGGAACTAACTGGAGGACGGACACGGCCGGCTCTGCTGGCAGATGTGTTTGAATCTTTCATTGGTGCATTGTATCTGGATCAGGGGCTTGCGCCTGTTCGGACATTTCTTGATCAGCATGTCTTCCCATTAATCGTATTGGGCAGCAAGCTGCAAATGAGTGATTACAAAACGGAACTGCAGGAACTTACTCAGCATCACAATATGGGAGCTTTGGAATACCGTATCGTTGAGGAACGGGGACCTGCCCATGAACGTGAGTTTGTCTCGGAGGTCCATATGGGTCAAGAAAGGCTTGGCAGAGGTACAGGACGTTCCAAAAAGGAAGCGGAACAACAGGCTGCATCTGCAGCACTTGATCGACTGAAGCTTCCGGAAGCCGGAGCTTAACCGATAGCGCATAGACAAACGAAGAGCAAAGAGCAGCCCGCGGGTCCGCCCCGGCGGAAGTAATCGGCCGGACTGCTTTTTGCTCTTTTTTTTGTAAAGAGGTTCAGGGGGAGTTAGCCTGATCGTTAACTAGATAAATGAACTTTATTTCAGTTCAATTTATTTAGGCGCTGGAAGGCAATACTTGAAATTTGCAAGAGGAGGTGACGAGAAACCCTATGTTTTTAAAACGGATTGAATTGGGTGGATTCAAGTCATTCGCCGACAAAACGGAGATGGAGTTCGTTCGTGGCATTACGGCTGTTGTAGGTCCGAACGGAAGTGGAAAGAGTAATATATCGGACGGAATCCGCTGGGTTCTGGGGGAACAAAGTGCCAAGTCACTGCGTGGTGGCAAGATGGAAGATATCATCTTTGCAGGCAGTGACGCACGGAAGGCCGTTAATTTCGGTGAAGTGTCGCTAACGCTTGATAACGAGGATCACGCACTTGCATTGGATTTCGGTGAGGTGACGGTGACTCGTCGTGTACATCGCAGCGGAGATAGTGAATATTTTATTAACAAACAATCTTGTCGTTTGAAGGATATCACGGAGTTGTTTATGGATACCGGCATTGGTAAGGAAGCCTACTCGATTATTGGACAGGGGCGAATCGAAGAGATTCTGAGTACCCGTTCAGAGGATCGTAGAGGCATCTTTGAAGAAGCTTCAGGTATTGTTAAATATAAATCCCGCAAGCGGGATGCGACGCGCAAACTGGATGAGACCGAGCAGAATTTGCTGCGGATTCATGATCTGGTGACTGAACTTGAAGATCAGATTGGACCGCTAAAGGAACAATCGGAGAAAGCGATCCACTATAAAGAACTTCGTTCACAGCTCAAATCGCAGGAAATTTCCATGTATGTGTACCAGATCGAACAGATTCATGCTTCCTGGAGTAAGGCAAATGAGCGCCTGCAATCGCTAAAACAGGAAGAGGTTGGACTCGCAGCGATTGTCTCTACCCATGATGCCAAGCTGGAAAATGATCGGAATGCGCTGCGTATCCTGGAAACAGAGACAGAGCAACTGCAAGCCGCCTTATTGCAATTCAGTGAAGCGACAGAAAAAAGTGAAGGACTTGGAGAATTGCTCAAGGAGCGCTCCCACCATCTGCAAACAAATCAGGAGCAGCTCAAAGTAACACTTGCTGCCAGTGAAGAGAGACATCGCGAACGGGAAACCGAGCTGCTTGCACTGCGTGAGAAGTTTGGCAAACTTGATCTCGAACTGAATGATGTGAGAAATCAGTTGTCCCAGGAAGAAGCCAAACTCATCGGTGTTACAGGTGGCATTAGTCAACAGCAAGAGGAAAGCCTCAAAGGCAATTTGCTGGAACTGATGAATCAGATGGCTCAGACACGCAATGAAATTCGTTATGTGGATCAGCAGAAAGAAACGCTGGAGCGCAGAATGAATCGCGCGGCTGAAGAATCAGGCAAATGGGAAGATCAGAAGGAGACACTGGAGAGTCGCAAAGCGGACATTGAGAAAAAAGTTGTTCGTTTGGGCAAAGAAATCAGTGATCTACGTGGTGGCTACATTACGGAAAGTGAACGACTCCAGTCGCTGCAGAAGCTGCTCGAAGAAAGTCGGGGTACGGTCCGTAAATGGGAACAGAAGCGTGAAGCTCAAGTTTCCCGCCGCGATACGATGAAAGAGATGCAGGATGATTTTGACGGATTCATGCTGGGTGTCAAAGAGGTCCTCAAGGCTTCACGTAAAGGTACGCTGAGCGGTGTTCATGGAGCTGTGGCTGAACTCGTAAAAGTTCCCGAGAAGATCGAACTTGCGGTAGAAACAGCAATGGGAGCGTCCTTGCAACATGTAGTCATGGAAAATGAATCAGTTTCCAGACAGGCAATTGCTTTTCTGAAGCAACGCCAGTTGGGGCGTGCAACGTTCCTGCCTCTGGATGTCATTCGTCCTCGTGCCATTGGAGCGGCTGAACGTTCCATGATCGAAGGTATGGAGGGTTTTGTGGGGATTGGTGCTGATCTTGTACAATTCGAATCCAAGTACGCTTCAATCATTGGCAGTCTGTTAGGTAATGTTATTATTGCCGAAACGTTGGAGGTCGCCAATAAAATTGCGGCTCGCTGTCAGTATCGTTTCCGGGTTGTGACGCTTGAAGGTGACGTGGTCAATGCGGGTGGTTCCATGACAGGTGGTAGCCAGCACAAGAAAAATGTGAGTCTGCTCAGCCGGAAACGGCAGCTGGACCAGCTCGACCAGGATATTCTGGATACGGAAAATCAGATCGTGAAACTGCATCGCAGTGTGGATGATGTAAAAGTTCAACTGGAGCAGTGTCAGGACAAACTGGATGAACTTCGTCAGTCCGGTGATGATACCCGAAATGCAGAACAGCAGGCTTCGATGGAAATGAAACAGGTAGAGCATGAGCTTCGCCATGTGCTTGAACAGGTTGCCGTTGCCGGGCAGGAGAAGAGCGGCTTTACCGAAGAGATCAAAGAGCTGGATATGGCACGTATCGTCGCTGTGAAGAAGCTGGAGCAGCTTGAAGAGGAAGAAAAAGCGACTCATCGTGCCATTCATGCAGCCGAGTTTGCTCGGAAAGCCAATGAATCCGCGAAGGAAGAATTGCAGAGCCAACTCACCGAATTGAAAGTGCGCGAAGGCAAGCTTGATCAGGAGCGATTCTCCAATGGAGAACAATTGCGACGTCTGGAGCGGGAAGTAGAGTCGCTGGTGAAAGATCTTCGTCAGAATCGCACGTTGCTGGCTTCGATGGAAGCAGATCTCAAGAAAACACAGACCGAGAGTGTTAAACAGATTGAAGATCTGAACCAGTATAAGCTGAAAAAAGCGGAAGCTTCTCAGGAGCTGGACTTCAAACGTGCTGCCCGAAGTGAGTTGTCGAAAAAGCTTGAGCTTGCCGAGAGCGAAACGAAGGAACAGCGCACGCAGTTAAAAGCTGTGGAAGAACAGATGCGACAGACGGAAATTTCCGTGAACCGGCTGGATGTTGAGCTGGAAAATATACTGCGAAAACTGACGGATGAATACGAACTGGGCTATGAACTGGCCAAAGAGCGTTATCCTGTGCCAGAAGACGTGGAGCATACACAGGCAGAGGTACAGAAGCTGAAGCGCAGTATATCGGCCCTGGGTGATGTGAACCTGGGAGCGATTGAGGAGTTCCAGCGAGTCAATGAGCGATACGAGTTCCTGAGTGAACAGAAGAATGACCTGGTTGAAGCTAAAACAACGTTGTACCAGGTTATTCGGGAAATGGAAGACGAGATGGCGAAGCGATTCAAGATCACGTTTGATGCCATCCGCCGTGAGTTCGGTACCGTGTTTAGCAAGCTGTTTGGCGGGGGACGTGCTGACCTTGTTCTGATGGACCCGGAGCGCTTGCTTGAAACGGGAATAGATATCGTGGCTCAGCCACCAGGCAAGAAACTGCAAAACCTGCAACTGTTATCCGGTGGGGAGCGGGCTTTGACGGCGATGGCTTTATTATTTGCTATTCTGCATGTGAAACCAGTACCATTCTGCGTGTTGGATGAAGTAGAGGCAGCACTGGACGAAGCTAACGTGGTACGTTTTGCCCAGTACTTGCGTGAATTCTCCGAACAGACACAGTTTATCGTTGTTACCCATCGTAAAGGTACGATGGAAGAGGCAGATGTGCTGTACGGTGTTACAATGGAAGAGGGCGGAGTATCCAAGCTTGTTTCGGTTAAACTGGAAGATGAGGAAGCAGTAATTGCCTGATCTGATCCAAACCTGCGAGACAAACGAACTCATTGTAATCATTGATAATCATTCAGATTGAGCATTTTTGCAGAAGCGCTTAGATTATGGACACGATGGAGGGGCTTTATGAGTTTTTTTAAAAAGCTGAGAGACAGCATTGCAAGCAAAACGGAGTCGGTCACCAAACAGTTCAAGGATGGATTGGAAAAGACACGTAAAGGGTTAGTGGAAAAAGTGTCGGATCTCGTAATCCGCCGCAAAAAAATCGATGAAGAGTTCTATGAAGAACTGGAAGAGATTTTGATCGGAGCAGATGTTGGCGTGAATACAGTCATGAATCTGATCGAAGACCTGCGCGTTGAGGTGAAAAAACGCAAAATTGAGGACGCGGCTGAGCTGCAGCCTGTATTGTCCGAGAAACTGACGGGTCTTCTTCGCGGTGAACAGAATAACGAATTGAAAATGAATCCGAATGGCATTACCGTTATTTTGTTCGTTGGCGTTAACGGTGTTGGTAAAACAACAACGATTGGCAAGTTGGCACATCGATTTAAACAACAAGGTAAAAAAGTCATCATGGCAGCTGGAGATACGTTCCGTGCCGGAGCCATCGAACAGCTGGAAGTATGGGGACAACGTGCCGGTGTCGATGTGATCAAACAGCAATCTGGTTCTGATCCAGCAGCGGTTATGTATGATGCGGTACAGGCAGCGAAACAACGGGGTGCGGATGTTCTGCTCTGTGATACAGCAGGTCGTTTGCAAAACAAATCGAACCTGATGGACGAGCTTAACAAGATCTATCGTGTCATTCAGCGTGAAATTCCGGATGCTCCGCATGAAGTACTGATGGTACTGGATGCAACAACAGGTCAAAATGCTTTAAACCAGGCTAAACTTTTCGGTGAGAAAAGCGGTGTAACTGGCCTCGTACTGACGAAACTGGATGGAACGGCCAAAGGGGGGATCGTTGTTGCGATCCGTCAGGAGCTGGACTTACCTGTGAAGCTCGTAGGACTGGGTGAGAAGATTGATGATCTGCAGCCGTTTGATTCTGAGCAATTTGTGCATGCTTTGTTCGCCGGATTGATCCAGGAACAGCCAGCGGAAAGTGCTGAAGAAGAGGAAGCTAATTCCTAGAATCATTAATAATAGGATGAATTAATAATGTTAACCGTATTGCCAGTGATATACGTGATAAGTGTCACGTGTAATGTCACTGGCAATACGTGTATAATGGAGGAATAAAGCAGGCAATGTTAAAGGGTTAGAAAGGACGGTTGAAAATGGCCAATACGTATACCTATTCTCGCCGTGAAGAAGTCGCCAATGCGGTGACACATGGAATCGGCGCTGCACTCAGTGTAGCTGCACTGGTGATATTGATTGTATTTTCAAGTATGAAAGGCACGGCTTGGCATGTGGTCAGTTTCACGATCTACGGAATCACCATGCTGTTGCTCTATACAAGCTCTACACTCGTGCATGCATGGAAAGATGGAAAAGTGAAAGATTTATTTGAGATTTTCGATCATTCTTCCATTTATTTGTTTATTGCGGGATCGTACACTCCGCTTTTGTTTATTGCTGTTCGCGGTACACTTGGATGGACCCTGTTCGGTATAATCTGGGGTATCGCATTATTCGGCGTGATCTTTAAGGCGTTTTTTACGAAAAAGTTTCTATTCATGTCCACGATTTTCTATATTGCGATGGGCTGGCTCATCGTTATTGCCTGGCAACCGCTTATGGCTGCCATTCCTACAGGCGGCATTGTGCTGCTGGTTGCTGGAGGCCTGATGTATACACTGGGTACGCTCTTTTATGTATGGCGTGGTTTTCCGTACCACCATGCGATTTGGCATCTCTTTGTGCTGGCAGGCAGTATTCTTCATTTCTTTATGGTACTGCTGTACCTGACACCACTTCGTTAGAACACCATAAACGGATGCATCTCCACGGACTGAGATGCATTCGTTTTTTCTTCTACATCGAGGTGGGTCGCAGGGATACAGATAGAATTTGCTTGTAGTGAAAAAGGTATAAACCGCCCGTTAAACATCGAAATAACATATCATCAGAGCTGTTTTTATTGTGACAAGTATTTTTGCTTGACAACCTGATTTGTTTTAGGTATTATTAGGAACGTTGCAAGAGTGTAAAGTGTTTTTCCTTGACGAAGGGAGTGCCCCGATGTGAGTCAAGAAAATCGGCTTGAGAAGACAAACCGGATTAACTTGCTGTTTGCTTTTTATGAATTGTTACTTACCGAGAAACAGCAGACTTTTCTAAAGTATTACTTTCATGACGATTTCTCACTTGGTGAAATTGCAGCCGAGTTTGAGATCAGCCGCCAGGCGGTATACGAGCATATCAAGCGTGCCGAACAAGTGCTGGAAAATTACGAAAGCAAGCTGGGCTTGCTGGAAAAGCATGAACGGCGTAATCGCAATCTTGAAGATTTGCAAAATGCATTGGAACGCGCAGGCGTCTCCATTGATAACAACAAACAAATACACGATATCGTTGCTCAGCTTAGTGAATGAAGAATTGGCTGAGCGGAACGGATCGGTCTTGAAAACAGTATTAAAGCTTAAGGAGGTGGGATCATGGCATTTGAAGGATTAACGACCCGATTACAGAATGTGTTCAGCAAGCTGCGCGGCAAAGGCAAGGTGTCTGATGAAGATGTAGCCGAGGCTATGCGCGAGGTACGTCTGGCATTGCTCGAAGCGGATGTAAACTTCAAAGTGGTCAAGGAATTCATCGCCAAGGTGAAAGAGAAGGCTGTTGGCAAAGAAGTGATGGAGAGCTTCACGCCAGGAATGGTCATCATCGACATCGTTAACAAGGAACTAACGGATTTGATGGGTGGAAGCCAAGCAAAACTGGCTAAAGCGAACAAACCGCCTACGGTGCTGATGATGGTTGGTTTGCAGGGTGCTGGTAAAACAACCACATCGGGTAAACTGGCTAAAATGCTGCAAAAGCAAAACAGCAGACCATTGCTTGTTGCAGGAGATATTTATCGTCCGGCAGCGATCAAACAGTTGCAAGTACTTGGCGAGCAGATCAAAGCGCCGGTATTCACACTGGGAGATCAGACAAGCCCTGTTGAGATCGCACGTCAAGGTCTTCAACATGCCAAAGATAACGGTAATGACTATGTCATTATCGATACAGCTGGACGTCTGCATGTTGATGAAGAACTGATGGAAGAACTTCGCCAGATTCACAGCGTAGTGAATCCGGATGAAGTACTGCTTGTCGTAGACAGCATGACAGGTCAGGATGCGGTTAACGTAGCAGAACACTTTAACCAGCAGCTTAATCTGACCGGGGTTGTCCTGACAAAGCTGGATGGAGATACTCGTGGTGGTGCTGCGCTTTCTGTCAAAGCAGTTACGGGTTGTCCAATCAAGTTTGCTTCCCTTGGAGAGAAACTTGACGCTTTGGAGCCGTTCCACCCGGAACGTATGGCTTCACGGATCCTCGGTATGGGTGATATGTTATCTCTGATTGAGAAAGCACAATTAAACATTGATACCGATAAAGCCAAGGAAATGGAACGGAAGATGCGTAATGCAGAATTCACGTTTGAAGATTTCCTGGAGCAGATGGATCAGGTGAAAAAGCTGGGACCAATCGACCAGATCATGGATATGATTCCCGGCATGGGCAAGATGAAACAAGCCAAGGATCTGAAGGTTGATGATAAACAGATGGGCCGGATCGAAGCGATCGTTTACTCAATGACGACCGAGGAGAAACGTAACCCGGACATGATCAACCATAGCCGCCGGAAGCGTATTGCTACCGGAAGCGGAACATCTCTGGCTGAAGTAAATCGTCTGATCAAACAGTTTGATGAGATGCGCCGCATGATGAAACAGTTCTCGGATATGATGGGACCTAAAGGCGGTAAAAATAAAGCGATGAAGCAGCTTAAAGGTATGGGTAAAGGAATGAAGTTTCCTTTCCGTTGATTTAAGCAAAGCTGGATCATATACAGATTTCATTGAAGGAGGTGAATTTTCAAATGGCAGTTCGTATTCGTCTGAAACGTATGGGTGCTCACAAAGCTCCTTTCTACCGCGTAGTGGTATCGGATTCCCGTTCCCCACGTGACGGTCGTTTTATCGAGGAGATCGGTTACTACAACCCGGTTGAACAACCGGCTGTTGTTAAGATCGATGAAGATAAAGCATTGGCATGGCTTCAAAACGGTGCACAAGCATCTGACACTGTCCGCAACTTGCTTAGCAAAGCGGGCGTGATGAAGAAGTTCCACGAGTCTAAATTATCTAAATAAAGTGCTGATTCGGAGGGTCATCTATGGAAGAATTAGTAAGCATAATTGCTAAGGCTTTAGTCGATCATCCGGAAGATGTGGCGGTTCGGACGGTTGAGAAAGACCGGCTTGTCGTTTATGAGTTAACCGTTCATCCTGACGATGTCGGGAAGGTAATTGGTAAACAGGGACGAATCGCGAAATCACTTCGTACGGTCGTCACATCAGCAGCAGTTAAGATGGATAAACGGGTTACCGTTGATATCATATCTTAAAGATATACGAAAGGGGGTTAGGATGCATGTCCTAGCCCCTTTTCGTGCATGCTGAAACTAATATGTTAGACTAGATATTATAATGTATTAAATTTTGGGTTATGAGTGACTTCGGAGCAGTACAGGGGACGGAATCGATTCTGGAGAAGCGTTAGCGCTCGCCTTAAAGCTTTCTGAAAGAAAGCTACATCGGAAGCATACGCTATCACCTCATTTTCACCTTTTAAAGCAATTTTCAAAATGAGGGGGTAACAGCGATCGAAAGAACGAACCGTCGCCGGAACGGCTGTACCAGAGTCGAGGTACCTGTTTAATTTGATTTAATTTTATAGGAGGATTTATGGCAGAGTTTATGAATGTAGGTAAAATCGTTAATACGCATGGAATTCGCGGTGAGGTGAGAATCATGCCTATAACCGATTTCCCAGAAGTGCGTTTCGCGAAAAATGCAGAGTTGTTTTTCTTTACACCAGATAATCATCCCGTCATAGTTAACGTGGAATCTGCACGTTTGCATAAGAATATGTATATTCTTCGTCTGAAAGAGTATGGCAATATTAATGAAGTAGAGAAGTTTAAGGGCGGCATGGCCAAAGTGTTGAAAGAGAATCTGGCTGAATTGGAGGAAGGTGAATACTACTTCCATCAAATCGTTGGGTGTTCGGTTATCACCGAAGAGGGTGAAACGCTTGGAACCATCTCTGAAATTTTGACTCCGGGTGCCAATGATGTATGGGTTGTCAAAACGCCTGCAGGTAAAGAAGTGCTGATTCCCGTTATTGATGATGTAGTACTTGATGTGGACATCGAAAAGAAGCAAGTGAAGATTCACCTGATGGAAGGGCTGCTGTAACATGAAAGTGGATGTATTAACGCTATTTCCGGAGATGTTTGACGGTGTGTTCGGAGCAAGCATTCTGGGTAAAGCTCAAACGAAGGGGCTCGTATCCCTTGGTGCAACCAACTTCCGTAATTATGCGACCAATAAACATAATACAGTAGATGATGCTCCTTACGGTGGGGGTGGGGGCATGGTGCTGAAACCAGATCCGATCTTTGCTGCTGTAGAAGATGTTCTGGAGCAACGCGGAGAAGCTGCGGCATCGATGAAATCTCCACGTATCATTCTAATGTGTCCGCAAGGTGAGACGTTTACACAGAAAAAAGCAGAAGAACTTGTGCAAGAAGATCATCTGATTTTTATATGTGGACATTATGAAGGTTACGATGAGCGTATCCGCGAATTTCTCGTGACGGATGAACTATCCATTGGTGATTACGTACTCACGGGTGGGGAGTTACCTGCTATGGTTGCGATCGACAGTATCGTACGTCTTATACCCGGTGTGCTTGGCAATGAGACAAGTGCTGTGACGGATTCATTCAGTACTGGACTCCTCGAATATCCACACTACACACGTCCACCCGAGTTTAGGGGCATGAAAGTACCGGATATGCTGTTGTCGGGACATCATCTGAACATTGAGGCATGGCGCAGAGAACAGTCGTTGCTTCGTACGCTGGAGCGCAGACCGGAGATGTTGGAAAAGGCCGATTTGACGGATAAAGAACGTATTTGGTTGAAAAAGATACGCCCGAACCGTAAAGATAGCACAGAGTAAGTATATGTATCGTATAAACACGTAAATATTATTTTCCAGAGTTCGAAAAGGCCGACCTTGATACCAAAGGTTGGCTTTTTTTTGTGTACATTGAAAAGAATACTGGATTTTCATTAGTATATTTTATAAAATGTAAGTATAAATAATGAAACTGAGTTTCATCAAATGAAACAAAAGGAGGTGTATGAATGACTTACAATATTATTGGTCTTGATCATATTCAGCTCGCGGCACCTGAAGGTTGTAAAGCGGAGGCACGTCATTTTTTCAATAACCTGTTAGGCTGGACGGAGATTCCCAAACCTGAAATTCTGAGAAAACGGGGTGGTGTATGGTTCGAGTGTGGCAGACACCAAGTGCATATTGGAGTACAAAAAGATTTTATTCCCGCCACAAAAGCTCATCCGGCATTTCATGTACAACATTTGGATCAGTTGCGTGATCATCTCATTCATAACCAAATTCATATTGTCGATGACGAAGCAAGAGCAGATGAAGGAGTAAGACGTTTCTATATAAATGATCCTTTTGGCAATCGCCTTGAGTTTTTAGAGTGGGTTTAAAATCATTCATTTAAATGGTTTAATTACGTAGGCACTTTATTGCAGATTTGAACTTTTTTGCATGATTCTAAATAGGGTTGTAAAAGAAAGGGATTTTCTTTATGGTGAACTCAGCTGGAATTGAATATAAAGATAGCTGAGGAGGAAGGTTATGAATCATCAGCCTTATGAAATCGCGAGAGTAGATATTAGCCAAGCTGGAGAACGCTGCAAAATGCTTTTGGGAGATCTAAATGGGGATGGCAGACTTGAGATGTTGCTGGTACAGGCAGATGGGGGTATAGACGATCGGTATGTCCCACATCAGGTATGTTGTTTGACTGCGTTTGATCTGGAAGGAACATTACTATGGCAGGTTGGAACTCCTGATCCGGATGCAGGTGGTCCGGGTTCAGACTATCCCGCTCAGATCGCAGATTGGGATGGAGATGAAAATAATGAAGTTTTGTGTGTCATGGACAAACAATTTCTCGTGTTGGATGGCCGGACCGGAGAGATCAAAGAAACACGTGATCTGCCAGGGGATGAAGCACATGACTGCATTATTCTCGCCAACCTGACGGGTAACCAGCAGAAAATGGACATTATATTGAAAGACCGCTATAGGACGTTATGGGCACTCGACCATGATTTTAATTTGTTATGGAAGCATGAAGGGAATCCGGGACATTTTCCATGGGTATATGACATCGATGGAGATGGGAAAGATGAAGTGATGGCCGGATATGACATGCTGGATCATGATGGGACGTTGTTATGGTCTTGTCATAATCTCGAGGATCATGCTGACTGTATATGGTTTGGAGACGTTGACGGTGATGGGCAAGTTGAGGTTGTCATTGGTGGCAGTGTTACGGTCATGATGGACCGCTATGGTAATGAGAAGTGGCGTTATGAAGATTCGATTGAATCACAGCATATTGCATTGGGTCATTTTTGTACTGGAATGGAAGGTTTACAGATTGCAGGCCTGGACCGGATTGTCCGAGGGGATGAGCATGGTAAGGATGGAATGTTCATGCTGGATAGCGCAGGGCAAGAAATTTGGAAAGAAAATCGCGCGACTCGGGGCTGGTTAACCATTATAGAGCCTGTGTGTAACTGGGATGAGGGTGGACTCGATTATATTTTGGCGTATCGCAGAGGTGGAGATGTGTTGCCTTCTTTGGTAGATGGAGATATGAAAACGGTTACTGAATTCCCGAAAGAGGGATATGCGGTGCATGCAGACCTGGTTCAGACGGGGAAAGAACAGATCATTATCTATGACGCAGAGGAAGCGGTGATGTATTCCAGCTCTCCGATGACATTATCACTTACCGATGCAAAAAGAGCCAAGCCACAGCTTAAAATGCTGTATAGCTCGACTCTGTATCCGGGCGGTGAAGTTAAAATCTAGATTTTACTGGTCATTCTCCGATGCAGATAATTCGTTCTGCGGACTGGATTCGGGTTGAAGCAAGATCGCCAAATCAGTACCTGTCGTGACCGTCAAGCGAGGCAGCTTCATGGGATGATCTCCTGGATGCACAAATCCAGACTTTACGGTAAAGGCCATGCGATATCCATGTTGCTGTAACTTGTAGATCATCTGTGTACTGGTATAACCAAAAGGATAGGCCAGATAAGGTGTGTCTATTCCGGTTTGCTTCATATGCTGGATATCATCATCCAGAAGACTGGTGTCCAGACCGACAGGAACACTGTTACCACAGCGCATAAATCCCTTGTGATGCAGGTTATAGGTATGGCTGTTAAATTCAAATACATCAGTTGCTGCCTGCATCTCTGGTTTGGAGATGAAACTGTTAATTGCGGGCTCAAATTCCGAAGGTTGATCTTGAATTTTACTGCCTATGACAAACAGCGAGGCATGAAAATTATATTTTTGAAGCACAGGGTAAGCTAATGTATAATTGTTCTGGTATCCATCATCAAAGGTAATCACAATGGATTTCTGTGGCAGGGAAATCTTCCCGCTAACATATTGCTCAAGCTGATCCAGTGTAATCGTGCGGTAGCCTTCATCATGCAGGTATTTCATATTTTGCTCAAAATCCTCCAGATTAATGATGGATTTATTATCTGTCTCGTGATTATTCAATTTGGGCTCTATGTAATGATACATCAGTACAGGTACTTCTGTAGCAGTACCTTGTTCAATCCTGAAGGTAGAACGATCCAGCGCAGATTGGTTGGAGAAGTCAGTGTGTGACAGCTCGAATGCTTTGCGTTTGACTATGTCCCAGGATGTGCAGGCTTTGTGTGACAGTGCATTCGTTGGGTGAGTTACGGCATATGAATATAGTGTAATGGAGCATGTGAGCATGGCGAGTAGGACAAGTGTGATCTTTTTCCAATATTTCATAAGTCTGGGTATTCTCCTTTTAAAGTGGTCAATAAGTTATATCATAGACGATATTACTACACTGGAAGTTACAGTTTTTTTTCCTGTATCAGGTTGACTTGCAGATTAGAGCGTTGATTCACTATCCATATGGGAGAATGTATTTTAGGATGAAGTTAACATGTGATGGATGAGTTTCAGAGTGGCAGATTGAACAATAGGCATTTGTTTAAATTCTCTTGTGTTTTGATATGCTGCGTGATACAATAAGTCTGTTATGTGGAATACGGCGGTCCTCTATGGATGATGAAGGAGACAAGGTGATCTCTGGAAGAAGTATGAACGCCTGTATGGAAGGAGGGAGTCATAGATGAATATCGTTCAAGCGATTACACAAGAACAACTTCGCAAGGATCTTCCGAGTTTTCGTCCTGGTGACACTTTGAAAGTGCACGTTAAGGTAATCGAGGGAACTCGCGAACGTATCCAATTGTTCGAAGGTGTTGTGATTAAACGCCGTGGTGGTGGAATCAGTGAGACTTTTACAGTTCGTAAAATTTCTTACGGTGTAGGTGTGGAAAGAGCTTTCCCGCTTCATTCCCCTAAAATCGATAGAATCGAAGTGGCTCGCCGTGGTAAAGTTCGTCGTGCGAAGCTTTATTATCTTCGTGAACTACGCGGTAAAGCAGCGAGAATTAAAGAAATTCGTTAATATAACGGATACCGGGAAGGGCTTGGAGACAAGCCCTTTTCGTTTTTGTCCGGGAAAAGTTGAACCGGAGGTACACTTCCGAGTAAAATGGTATGGCAACACATGCGGTGAATAGTCCGGGAGGCTTGTAAAGTCAGTTATTGAAGTGCGTGTTCAAAAGACCGGTTTCAGTACCGACTTTTTGAACAACCTCTTGAAGGCATTTGAATTGTGGATTAAATGTACTGTAATGCTTGGTGAAAGATTACATAACTGATGTGAATGTTTTGTATCCATCCATTGAGTTATTGGAACGATACAGAATGCTGGATGTGTGTACTGCTATAAACATGTACTGTGAAGAGAGGAAGATCTTGAATGGAACAAGAAGTTCAACATGACCAGGGCAATCCTGCCGAAGAGAAAAATAGTCGATCCAAAAAAGCCAAAAATGAAATTGTTGAATGGCTTAAAGCTATTGTTATCGCATTAGTTCTTGTCATTCTCATTCGGTGGTTGCTCTTCAAACCGTTTGTTGTGGACGGTCCGTCCATGCAGCCGAACTTTGAAACGGGTGAACGTGTGATTGTCAACGAAATCTTATATGATATCAGAGAACCGAAGCGCGGTGAAGTTATCGTCTTCCACGTACCATCCGAAGGTCGAGATTTCATTAAACGTGTTATTGCTGTAGAAGGTGATACCGTTGAGGTTCAAGACGATACCGTGATGGTTAACGGTAAAAAGGTTGATGAAACGTATATTCAAGGAGCCATTGATGCAGCTGAAGCAAATGGTGGAACCTATAACGTGAAGGATTTCCCGAATGAACAGTTCCCTGATGGCAAAGTGCCGGCAGGTCATGTGTTTGTCATGGGAGATAACCGTCCAAATAGTACAGACAGCCGTATGATCGGTTATGTTTCGTTAAAAGATATTATTGGTCGTGCAGATGTGATTTTCTGGCCGATCGGTGAGATCAAGTGGATCAACCACTGAAATTGAAGTAAATAATGAGGTGAAGACAAGTTGACGATACAATGGTTTCCAGGTCATATGACTCGAGCCAGACGCCAGATTCAGGATAAGTTAAAGCTCATCGACGTGGTCATCGAACTATTGGATGCCCGTCTGCCTGTCTCCAGCCGTAATCCAATGATTGATGAAATATTGCTGGATAAACCCCGGATGATTTTGTTGAACAAATCGGATTTGGCAGATGCAAAAGTGACGCAAGAATGGATTGAATATTTCAAAAAAGAAGGAATTACCGCTTTTCCTGTAGATGCTTCGACGGGAACGAATGTTAAAGATATTCCCGTTCAGGCCAAGCTTCTTCTTAAAGAAAAAATTGATCGTCAAATTGCCAAAGGGATTAATCCTCGTGCGGTTCGCGGGTTGATCGTAGGGATTCCCAATGTAGGTAAATCAACACTGATTAACCGACTGGCTGGACGGAGTATTGCGTTAACAGGAGATCGTCCTGGTGTGACGAAGGGGCAACAGTGGATCAAAGTTGGCAAAGAAATGGAGTTATTGGATACTCCGGGTATTCTTTGGCCCAAGTTCGAAGATCAAAATGTAGGTTATCGTCTTGCCGTAACAGGTGCAATCAAAGAGGAAATTTTGAATGCAGAGGATATCGCCTTTTTTGGAATCAGCTACCTGATGCGTTATTACTGGGACGCTCTTGAAGAGAGATACGGACTTCAGGAGTTCTCCAAAGATGCAGATGATTCAGACAGTGTTATTGCGATTATGGAACAAGTCGGTCGTATCCGTGGATGTGTTGTAAGCGGTGGACGCATTGATCTGGAAAAGGCATCACGAGCATTTCTGCGTGAACTGCGAGCGGGAAAAATGGGACGTTTTTCTATGGAAGCTCCCTATTAAAAAAATGGACTCTACACGATGAAGATCATTATCTTCATTTGTTCATTTCATATATACAAGTGCCGAAAGAAGCGGCCGTTACCGGATTACCGGGAGCGGTCGTTTTTTTGTGTATACAAACGCGGAAGAAGAGCTGGAACATACGTCGAAAACGATAAAATGGAAGAGGATTGAAGAACAGTACGCTTTATGGAATTGGCTGACCTATATATCAGGTGCATCTAATTCGTGCTATGATGAATGGTGGTGCAATTTAAATTAGACGAGGTCTGATATATTCAATTTAAACCATCAAATACCGATAAATGAAGACATAACTATCTTTATTATTGTAAACCTCAAGGAAAAGTTTTGCTGTGAGAGACAGGTTGTACAGAACAAAAGACAGAGGATCTGCGTCTATATTATAAAAAAGTTGTAAGTGATACGCATGCTGAAAATGCGTGGGTAGAGGAGATGAGTATTATGTTTGAAAATAATGAAGAGATCGGGTTGAATCTACTGGATACACCGATTGGACCAAAGAAGAAAAAAGAAGCCAGTGAACCTCGAGACCTGTTGCTCTACGAGCGGGAGTATTGGGACAGTGGATTTGAACGTATTGCTGGCATTGATGAGGTAGGACGGGGCTGTTTGTTTGGGGATGTTGTTGCAGCGGCGGTTATTTTACCGAAGGATCTTATCCTGGAAGGTGTGAATGACTCCAAGAAATTAACGGAGAAAAAACGAGATGCATTATATGACATCATTATGGAAAAAGCGCTGGCGGTAGGTATCGGGTACGCGGATGCAGAGACAATTGATCGGCTTAACATCAAGCAGGCTGCGAGACTTGCGATGAAACGAGCTGTTGAAGCATTGGGAGAAACTCCTGATTATATGCTGGTGGATGCCGAGAAGGTGGATGTAAATGTACCTCAACTATCCATCATTAAAGGTGACGCTAATAGTCAATCGATCGCAGCGGCATCTATTATTGCCAAGGTAACGCGAGATCGGCTGTGTAAGGAAGAATGGGATACGTTATATCCGGAATATGGTTTGTCGATACATAAAGGATATGCAACAAAAGTTCATCGGGAGCAAATTATGGCATTGGGGGCAACCCCGATGCATCGGCGCAGTTTTCTGGGCAACCTGCTTGGAGAGCAACAATCGTTGTTTTAACACAGGTTTGAAGAAAGGAGGGGGAGAGATTTGAATATCGGTTCCATGATAAAGGGATTAATGGGAGATAGTAAGCCCGGCAATGCCAAACCGCTTGAATTAAAGGAAGGTCAGGTGGTTCGTGGCTCCGTCGTTAGTGTATCCGATGATGGAGGAGAAGCAGTTCTGCAGATTCAAGGTGTGCAAGTGCGCGCCAAGTTGGAGACTCCACTCCGTCCGGGTGAGACCACGTTGCTTCAAGTGCAGCCTCCAGGTGAAAATGGCATAACGGTAATGAAACCTATGACGGGTGCACTTGCTGAGCTGCCACAAGCTTCGCTGAACAACCTGCTTAAGGATGTAGGACTGCCGGATACAAAAGGGAACCGGGAGCTGTTACTTGCCATGCAGCGTAGCGGATTGCCGCTAACGAAGGATAATGTGGCTATGGTCCAGAATATGATGACTGCCAAACCCGCACAGGTTCCTGTGGAAGAATGGGTGCAGGCGACGGGGATTGCTTTTCAGCGTGGTCTTCCGGTTACGGCGGAAACAGTAAAAGGATTACACCAGACGGTGTTTGGCCCCCCTCTGCACCAGTTGTTAAGTGGGTTGGCTGACCAGTTGGAAACGATGCTTACTCAAACTACAGGTAAACCGGTATTGCCTGGAGAACAATCTGCTGCGATGAAACCAGCAGTCATGGCTGGTGCACCTGTTGTGCCGAATGCATCACAGGCGGAAGAAGGATTGGTTGCATCAAGCAATGGTCGTCAGGTGACTGGAACCGGAACGCCTGCTTTGTCGACGCAACAAGGACAAACGGCATTGGCAGGATCTATATCCATGACGGATGGCGGGGCAGAGGATGCAGGTACTGCGGTGAAAGGAAACCTGCAGACTGGCGCAGGGGCAGGAAATGCTGAAGCCGGGGCAAAGGCAGTTGCCAGCAGCGTTGAAACGGCTGGCAAAGGGGGCGCAGGTATTCCGTCTGGAACCGGAATACCTGGGGAGAGCCCGCGCGGAGCTGACGCGGGCCAAGTCGGGAGCCGCCCGGGTACACCGGGGGCGGCAGCTGAATCTGTGGCTGGCCGTGTAATTACAGGCCAGCCTGAAACAGGCGCGGCCGGGCGGACTGACGGCCGCGCTGAAACGCCTGCTGCTGCGGGGACGCCGTCCGCAGCAGGCCAGGCGGCGCCAGCAGCGCCTACGGCAGCGCAGCTGGCGCCCAAGCTGCTGGCGCTGCTGGACGCCCTGCGCAGCGCGTCCACTGCCGCACCGGCACAGCCTGGTGCGGCAGCACAGGCCGCCCCTGCATCGCAGGGCGGCCAGGCGGCTGCGGCTGCCGGAGGCGTGCCGCAGCCGTTGCCAGCCGGCGCTGATGCGCCGCCGGCTGGCGGTAATGCCGCAGCACCTGCGGGAGCTGCGGCAGTGCACGCGCCTGTCACCCACGAGGGGGACCCGTGGGTGGGGCGCGTGCTGAAGCTGCTCGGTGCGGAGCACGAGCAGCAGGCCGTTCACGGCGCGGCAGCGCAGCCGCGCGTGGGGGATGCGGCGAGTCCGGCGAATGCGGACACGCTGAAGGGCTTGCTGCTGCAGCTTGCCAGCAGCGAAGGTGCACCGGCGGCGCTTAAGGATGCCGCCGGACAGGCCGTGCAGTATCTGACAGGTCAGCAGTTATTGCTGACGACAGATCGCAGTGCTACCTTTGCACAGATGCACTGGTTTATTCCGATCACTGGACCGGACGGGGAAGAAACGGCGTCTGTTCAGATTCAATCACGTCGTGGACCTCGTGGAGAGCTGGATGCGTCCAACTGCCGTCTATGGTTTGATCTGGACATGAAAAGTCTTGGGCCTACTCTGGTAGATGTCCATGTGGTTAATAACATTGTCAGTCTGCGTGTATTGAATGATCGCGAAGGAATGGGACCGCTCCTGGAGAGCGGACGAGAGGTCATCCATCAGGCATTGGACAAGCTGGGCTATCAACTGCTGACCTTCAAGGCGGAAACGTGGCCTGTGGGCCAGGAGCCGGGCGCGGAGCGGAAAATGACGGCCTCGGATTATAGTCCTGAACGTTACAAAGGGGTGGACTTGAAGGTATGAAAGACGAGTCGTCACAACCGGACCTGCTCTCCAAAAAGGCGGTTGCCCTAAAATATGTTCCTGGAGAGAGTGAAGCACCTGTTGTTATAGCTAAGGGGCGCGGTAAAGTGGCAGAAGCCATTCTGGATAAAGCCAGAGAAAACGGCGTGGCAGTTCAGGAGGATGCAGCACTTGTGGAGGTACTCTCCAAGTTGGATCTGGATGAACAGATTCCGGCAGAACTGTATCAACTGGTCGCAGAGGTGCTAACGTACGTCTACCGTGCAGATCGAATGGCCTCAGGACGTGAGGAAAATGAGTCATGGTAGACCGTAGATTGGGTCAGGAGCCAGGATTAAAGCTCACACGACAGCAGAAAGGCCGATTAGGTGAAGAGGCTGCCTGTCAATGGTTGCGAGAGAACGATTATCGGATCATTAGACAGAACTGGCGTTGCCGTAGCGGTGAAATTGACATCATTGCTTCCTGCGAGGGTCTGATTGTCTTTGTAGAAGTAAGAAGCAGAAGTGGAGCCGCTCAGTACGGTACACCTCAGGAATCGGTTGATATGCGTAAAATGCAGCAGGTGCGTTCAACCGCATCCGTTTATTTGCAAATGACGGGAGAGACGGAACTTCAGATCCGTTTTGATGTAATTGCCGTAATGCTCGATCAAGCAGGAAAACCTGTCTCTGTGAATCATATTGTTAATGCTTTTTAAGAATTACACTCAAAGTTATTGCTATATTAATTGATACGAATTGTATCTTTTTGATGTGAGTTGGTCAGTGATTTCGAAGTACAAGTTTAATTATGTCTTATCTTCGCATTCGTTTTAGTTTTAAAATTAGTTAATATACTAAAGCCGTAGTTCCTCTTTATACAGGAACTGCGGCTTTTTTTTGATTTAACTATGAAATCATTAAACAGAGGATAGAGCATTGATAATAAAATCATTGTATTTCAGAAATTTATAGATACAAAATGTATCATTTGTAATAAACTAAGAAAGTTGAAATTTAAAGAGAGGTTGGTGGGATGTATGAAAGAGCTTCAGAATACTTCGAACAACACAGTAAAACAAGTATGGGAGTGCCCTCGGATGGAAGTGCTGGATATCAGCGAGACCATGAACGGTGGACAGGGGATTTGGCAATATGTTTGGGACGGAGAATTCTGGAAGCTTGAACTTATGGTCAGTTAATTTAAGAGGTTAAAGAGGAATGTTTGATCAATAAAATAAATGGTGAGGTGTAGTGAGAAGATGCAGACAAGTATCAAATGGATCATTCGACTAAGTACACTATCTTTATGTTTCATTTTGTTTGGAATCATGTATTCCGGAGTTTCTTATGCAGCGGATCCGTCTAGCCAGGCAAAAATATCAGGTAAAGTTACTGATCTCGAAGGGTTTCCTATCCAAGATGCAACAATCAAGTATTCCCTTAGATATCAAGGGGAAGAAACTGAAAAAAGCGTAAAGACAGATGGCACTGGAAATTATTCCATACTTGAGTCTGTCCAGGATTATACGGAAATTAGTTTTATAATTGAAGCAGAGGGCTATGTGACAGACAGGCACCGTAATACCTACTATTTGTCAGAAGGAGAACAGATTCTGGTTAATTTCGAGCTATATGAACCTTCTACGATTGTAGGGTCTGTAACCGATCAAACAGGCAAACCGATTCCAGATGCCTTGGTCAAAGTAACAGGAGCCTTGGATCGCCCGGTTAAAACAGATCAGCAAGGCCGTTATGCCGTTACTGGGCTTGATTTTGACTACAATCCGAACATTGCGATCTGGGTAGATTCTGCGGATTATATGCTTTATGAACAGGATCGATTGAATGTTCAGGCTGGAAAAACCTTAATCGTAGATGTTGTTTTGACAGAAGCCGCACATGTGCGGGGGAAAGTAGTAGATGAGGCGGGCAATCCAGTAAGTGGAGCTAAAGTGAATGCCGGAGGCTCGGCAACAACAACAACAACGGATGCTCAAGGAAATTATTTCATAAAGCGCGTGCCAACAGGCACCAGAACAATAACGGGGGAAGCAGCAGGATACTTAAAATCTACTCAGAACGTTACCTTCGTACAAGGAGATCATAATACGTTTAATATCGTACTTAAGAAAGATGCAGATATTACACCTCCAGTAACCAAGTACAGATTAGTTCCTATTACAGATACTGTGAATGGGAAAATATACATCAAAGGATTTACATTCAGACTTCAGGCAACGGACGAA
Organism: Paenibacillus sp. FSL K6-4396; assembly: GCF_038002525.1. Classification (NCBI taxonomy): domain Bacteria; kingdom Bacillati; phylum Bacillota; class Bacilli; order Caryophanales; family Paenibacillaceae; genus Paenibacillus; species Paenibacillus sp. FSL K6-4396. Next base: position 2,443,767 of record NZ_JBBOCR010000001.1, read on the forward strand.
GTCAAAGGTTCGGGTGTAAAAACAACGCAATATCGAATCAATGGGGGAGCATGGGAGACTTATGAAGGACCCGTCAAGTTTTATGCCCCTGATGTCAAGGTGGTAGAGTACTACAGTACAGATGTTGCAGGTAACCAAGAGAAGTATAACAAAATGGATTTTGTTAATGGCACATTTGAAGGCGCAGGCTCATATTGATTCATCATTGATGTGATTTTTGAATAGTATTAAGATGCTAAATTAATTAGACGGCTCCGACATGATGATCGCCCTCGGTAGATCAGTATTCGGAGCCGTCTTTACCATTTTTAATGCCTGTAGCCCTAGGAGTCGACGCCTTCCCTTTGAATCTCGTGAACAGAAGGGTGTATAATCAAGGATGTAATCTGGAGTTTTAATCTTTGATTTGTCATAAACGAATTGTTCCAGACCGTAACCCATCGTTAGGGTTACAAATCATATTATAAACAGGAGGTACGGCCGATGAGTAAAGCTACGAAAACAATAAATGAAGTCAGAAATGCGATTCAAAACCGTCGTACGGTGAAAAAATTCAAAAAAGAAGCTGTTCCTACACAGCAGATTATAGAATTGCTGGACACCGCAGTCTGGGCTCCTAACCATAAACTGCGTGAACCTTGGAGATTTTTATTGTTTACCGGGAATGGACGGAAGAAACTGGCTGAGGCTATTGATGCAGAAATGGGAGAAGATAACAAATTCTCAGCCAATATTATGCAAGTTCCATCCGTTATGCTTGTCGTGCTGGAAGAAGATCCAAGACAGAATATCTGGGACGAAGACTTCGCTGCAGTCAGTGCATTGGTCCAGAACTTTATGCTTGCAGCCTGGAGTGAAGACATTGGAACGTTCTGGGTGACCAAGCCATTCTTGTACGCTCCCAAATTCCGCAAACCGCTTGGAATAGAGGCGGGAGAGAAGATTGTAGGCATGATTTATATGGGATACCCTGATGTTATTCCTTCTGCCAAAGAACGCACACCAGCTAAGGACAAACTCACTCTTTTTGAATAATAAATTGTTAAATTATTGTAGACCTTAGCTATATACGATCCCCTTATGTTACAGGGAAATTTACGTACAAGTACCTTTCTTCACAGAAGAGAAGGGCTTGTACGTTTTTTGTCATGTTGGCGTATCCGCATTGTAGAATCTGCATAAGAAATCTTTCTCGATCTTCCTCTGCTGTCTGCAGTTTCATGCCCATTTCACTGCCTTTAGGTAAATTGGCCTGTTCTTTCCTCCATATGCTTCAAAAATAGCTTCAAAATAAATTAAGATCCAGTTGACGATACTGGATGGCTTCAGCCACATGAGCTGTCACAATTTCACCTTCATGGTCCAGATCGGCAATGGTCTGTGCCATCTTGATAATCCGATCATGTGCACGCATGCTCAGGTTTAACGTTTGCAGCGTTTGCTCTAACAGTTGCTCTGCCTCTTGGGGGAGATGGATCGTTCGTCGCAAAAGCGTGCCCGAAAGCTGGCTATTCCAACGAACGGAACTTTTGGCATAACGTGTAGCCTGAATTAGATGAGCATGGATCACTTTTGCCTGCATTTCTTCAGAGGAAGGGGAAGCAGCAGACTTGCGCCACTCGCCTGGTGGAGGAACCTCAACCTGAAGATCAATACGGTCCAGCAGTGGTCCTGAAATTTTGGCTCGGTATGCGGCAACACGGGCTGGACTACATATGCAGCGTTGCTCCTCCGAATGAGCGGACAAATATCCGCAGGGACAGGGATTCATGGAACATGCTAGCATGAACTGGGCCGGAAAGGTGAATGCAGCGCGTGCCCGACTAATTGTCACTGTGCGATCCTCTAACGGTTGCCTTAATACCTCCAGCACTTGGCGCTGGAATTCAGGTAATTCATCCAGAAACAATATGCCCCGATGGGCAAGGCTCACTTCACCCGGTTTTGGGATACCACCGCCTCCAATCAGACCAGAGGTGGATATTGTATGGTGAGGGGAGCGAAAAGGTCTATCTGCAATCAGGCCTTGAGGCGCTTCTTTCAATTTGCCTGCGGCACTTAATACTTTGGTTACTTCTAACGCTTCATCTTCTGACAAAGGAGGAAGGATGGAAGGCAGACGTTTGATTAACATCGTTTTGCCCGTGCCTGGCGGTCCAACGAGGAGTATGTTATGCATGCCAGCTGCAGCAATCATAAGCGCGCGTTTTACATGGTGTTGCCCCAGAACATCGCTATAGTCGTCTGCAAATAATGGTGTTTGTCTCGGCTTCCTATCCGACATCTTATGAGTCTTATCAGTTATAGGAGCAGCGAGGTGTGCATAATTTTTCAACACGACTGGTCCTGCATTCGAATTATTTGGTATTCCCACTGAACTAGCGGGTTGATCTGGGTTTTCTGGAGCAATATCTTGTAAATGACGAATGCCAAACACCTGGATACCTCGAATCAGTGACGCTTCCTCCACGTTATCCAAAGGCAAAAGCACGGAAGTAAAGCCTTGTCGTTTGGCCAGATGCACCATGGATAAAATGCCGGGCACGGACCTGATCGAACCGTCCAACGCGAGTTCGCCAACCACTAGTGTCCGTTCCTGGGGAGGCAGTACAAGCTGGCCGCTTGTCATGAGTAAACCAATAGCAATAGCTAGGTCAAAGGAGGATCCCTCCTTGCGCAGATCAGCGGGGGCCAGATTGATTGTGATCCGCTGTAAAGGATACTGATATCCGCAGTTTTTAATCGCTGCACGGACACGTTCAACGGCCTCACGAATGGCTGAATCCGGTAATCCGATGATGGACGTCTGTGGCAGACCATTGGATAAATCGGTTTCCACCTTGATCAGAACGCCATCGATTCCGTACAAACACGCACTGTGTAATTTTCCGTACATAACAAAGAAACACCTCACTCGATTCTTGACTCCGCATAATACGGGTCAGTCTACGAATTAAGGTGCTTCCTCAGCTTCTACTAAGCATTTTATATAAAAGGAATCATGGAGTCAACCTGTCATTATAATTGCTGCAGTCATCTTTCCTGATCCCTGAATTTTATTTCTGGAAGGAAATCATTAAATTACTTTGGCGAAAATGGTTACGTATAAACTTTCATTATGTTTATTAGATTTGACTCGAGAAAGCGTGAATCTGTTCGATGGACTTATCTATTATTGTTGTTAAATCATGGGGATGAACTGCTGATTATCTAATCATATTTATGTTTTACACAATATAATTTATCATAATTAAATTGATTAGTAAAATCATTTGTGCTCAATTATTCTGTTTTTTTTCTATTTTGTGATAGTATAGAACTATAGTTCCTGTGTTATAAGGAATAGAATGCACAATAGGCAGGTGAGAAAGACATATGCAGACTGACAGTTTGAAGCTGGATAACCAATTATGCTTTGCCATATATGCTTGTTCACGTGAGATTACGAAGATGTACCAGCCTTATCTGGAGGTGCTCGGCGTAACGTATTCCCAGTATTTGGTGTTGATGGTTTTGTGGGAACGTGAAGAATGTACGGTTAAAGAGATCGGGGAGGCTCTCTATCTCGATTCGGGAACGTTGACACCACTTCTCAAACGTTTGCAGTCAGCAGGACTTATTAATCGCGAACGCTCGGCTCAGGATGAACGAAAAGTATTAATTACACTAACCGACTCGGGCCGTGAGTTGCGGAACAAGGCATTATCCATACCTGAATCCATTCAGGGAGATGCGTGTTTGAACAGTACAGAGTTTGAAACATTGCTGGGTCAGTTCAAAGGATTGCTGGAGAAAGTTCACGAAACCAACACGAACGCAGCCAAAAAATAAAATGTAGTTTTACATCAAGGAAACCTCAGTTTTTAGCTGAGGTTTTTCCATATATACCCAAGCATTCACAATATGGGATCATACTCATATCAAAATACTGTCTATTAAACATTAATTTTTTAAGGAAAGCGTTTTAAAAACGTGTTACAATGAATTGGGTTTAAGTGAAAATAGTCAACATTTGTCTTTTGTTAGTCTACCAACCCGCCTTGTTGCAGTCATGTTGATAGGAGGATTCGAGAATGAATATCCATGAATATCAAGGAAAAGAAGTACTGAAACAGTATGGAGTTACCGTTCCAAACGGAAAGGTTGCTTATACAGTCGATGAAGCGGTTGCGGCCGCAGAGGCATTGGGCAGTCCGGTGACTGTTGTTAAAGCGCAAATTCACGCAGGTGGCCGGGGTAAAGCCGGCGGCGTAAAAGTGGCAAAGAGTACGGATGAAGTTCGTGCCTATGCTTCCGAAATTCTGGGCAAAGTATTGGTAACACACCAGACTGGACCAGAAGGCAAAGAAGTGAAACGTCTTCTGATTGAAGAAGGATGCGATATCCGCAAAGAGTATTATGTGGGTGTTGTTGTGGACCGTGCCACAGGCCGTGTAGTTATGATGGCTTCCGAAGAAGGCGGTACTGAGATTGAAGAAGTAGCTGAAGCTACACCTGAGAAAATTTTCAAAGAAATCATTGACCCTGCCATTGGATTGCAAGTGTTCCAGGCCCGTAAACTGGCTTACAGCATTAAGATTCCGAATGAACTGGTGAACAAAGCTGTTAAGTTCATGCTCGCGCTGTACACTGCATTTGTCGAAAAAGATTGCTCTATTGCCGAGATCAATCCTCTCGTTGTTACCGGAGATGGAAACGTTATCGCGCTAGATGCAAAATTGAACTTTGACTCCAACGCCCTGTTCCGTCATAAAGACATTTTGGAACTGCGTGACCTGGATGAAGAGGATGAAAAAGAAATCGAAGCTTCCAAATACGACCTCAGCTACATAGCACTTGATGGCAACATCGGCTGTATGGTCAATGGTGCGGGACTTGCGATGGCAACGATGGACATTATCAAATACTACGGTGGAGACCCGGCCAACTTCCTTGACGTTGGGGGCGGTGCGACAACGGAGAAGGTGACTGAAGCATTTAAGATCATCTTGTCCGATGCCAAAGTAGCTGGGATCTTCGTTAACATCTTCGGTGGCATCATGCGCTGTGATGTTATCGCCAATGGTGTTGTTGAAGCCGCGAAGCAGCTTGGCCTGACCAAACCGCTGGTTGTTCGTCTTGAAGGAACTAACGTGGAGCTTGGCAAACGTATTCTGGGTGAATCTGGCCTGAATATCGTTCCTGCTGATTCCATGGCCGATGGTGCACAGAAAATTGTTGCCCTCGTAAAATAAGTTCATTCCTTAGTACCGGAGCTGTCCGGGAATTGAAAAATAACCGTAAGGATGTGAAGCAACGTGAGTATTTTGATCGATAAAAATACAAAAGTCATTACGCAAGGCATTACGGGTTCAACGGGAATGTTCCACACGAAGGGCGCATTGGACTACGGAACCCAGATGGTAGGCGGAGTTACACCGGGTAAAGGCGGAACTAATGTGGATATCACGTTGGAAGACGGCACAGTAGCTAGTCTGCCGGTGTTCAACACTGTGCAGGAAGCGAAGGAGGCTACAGGCGCAACAGCGAGCGTCATTTACGTTCCTCCTGCATTTGCAGCAGATTCCATTATGGAAGCTGTTGATGCTGAGCTGGACCTCGTAATCTGTATTACAGAAGGTATTCCGGTTCTTGACATGATCAAGGTTGACCGCTTCATGGAAGGTAAAAAAACCGTCCTGATCGGACCAAACTGTCCAGGTGTCATTACACCAGGCGAATGTAAAATCGGTATCATGCCTGGTTATATCCATATGGCAGGGCACGTAGGCGTTGTTTCCCGTAGTGGAACACTTACCTATGAAGCCGTTCATCAACTGACGACACGTGGCATTGGACAATCTTCTGCTGTAGGAATCGGGGGAGACCCTGTAAAAGGCTCCGAGTTCATTGATATCCTCAAACGGTTCAATGAAGATCCACAGACTCATGCGGTCATCATGATTGGTGAGATTGGTGGTACAGCTGAAGAGGATGCTGCAGATTGGGTACGTGAAAACATGACCAAACCGGTTGTTGGCTTTATCGGTGGCGTAACAGCGCCTCCAGGCAAACGGATGGGCCATGCTGGCGCTATTATCTCTGGCGGTAAAGGTACAGCCAAAGAGAAAATTGCGAAGCTGGAATCATGTGGAATCAAAGTAGCACCAACTCCTGCTGAGATGGGTTCAACTTTGGTGAGTGTACTTGAGGAACGCGGTATTTTGAATTTGTGCACGACACATTAATTCTTTTTCGTTATAATAGAAGAAACGGCTCGGAAATGATTTATTTCTGGTAGACCGACTATTATGGTTACGGAAAAGGTAAGCAACCTTTTGTCCTTGAACAGGGCGAAGGGTTGCTTTTTTGCGTTTTTTTTACGGGAAAAGGGGGAGGAATTGTCTCTCATCTGCGTAAACGCTTGCATTCCGTGGTCACTTAACACACAATATGAGGGAAGATCTCTTCCCACTTTGGGAGGTTTATGGTATGGAAGAACGATGGATCTTGTTTGGGTTGCATGAGATGGAGGGTATTGGCAAGAAAACAATCTCGAAACTGATTTTGGGACAACATGAATTAACCGAACTATTGAATTATGGGGAAAACGACTGGGTCGCAGCAGGCTTGCGCAAAGATCAGGCTGCCCGTTTGGCTAGCCAATTTACTATCGACTGGATTGAGAGTAAAAGAGAACACGTTTACAATCAGGGGATAGAGGTTATTACTTATCTGGATCAGAATTATCCCATATTAATGAAGGAAACCGTTCAGCCTCCCTGGGTAATGTATGCTCGAGGGGATGTTAGTTTGCTACACGATTCGTCTATTGCCATGGTGGGAACTCGTATGCCAACCGTGTATGGACGCAAAGTTGGGGAAAAGCTTGCAGAGCAATTATGCAATGCAGGACTGACGATTGTAAGCGGGCTTGCCCGCGGTATTGATAGCGTATGTCATGAGGCAGTACTACGTGCAAAGGGAAAAACGATCGCAGTATTCGGAACAGGGATTGATAATATATACCCTCCCGAAAATACAAGTCTCGCTGAGCGAATCGCGGAGACGGGGCTGCTTTTGTCGGAGTATCCACCAGGTACGAGAGCGCGCCAGGGATTATTTCCGGAACGGAATCGAATCATTGCCGGTCTGACACTGGGAACATTGGTTGTTGAGGCTGACATTCGCAGTGGTTCACTCATTACAGCAGATGCTGCGCTTGAAGCAGGCAGGGATGTATTTGCAGTCCCTGGACCTATTACATCGCCGAAAAGTCGGGGAGCACACAATCTTATCCGTCAAGGGGCCAAATTGGTCACTTGTGCAGCAGATGTATTGGAAGAGTATCGATTGGGCTTGCCAAATGCAGAACAACTTCCTTACAATAGAGGACGTTCGACCGAAACAACCGAGCCTTCCGGGCGAGGGATATTCGCTGAGGTTAAGCTCTCTCCAGATGAACAACGCGTGATTTATCTGTTGGAACAGGGAGAACAATCATTGGATCAAATGGTTGAGCTGCTTGGTTGGGATTTTGGACATTTGCATTCAGTTCTGTTATCTTTAATCATAAAAAAGCAGATTAGCCAATTACCAGGCACTAAATACGCGAGGGTATGACGAAGCTACAACCTACGTAGTGCGTGGAAATATATAATTAGCAGAAGTTATTAACTATGCATAAGCTTACAGAAACAGTTTCATGACAGTTTCATGACTGAGAGGAGGATGAACCTATGGCGGATGCACTCGTAATCGTGGAGTCGCCCTCAAAGGCGAAGACGATAGGCAAATATTTAGGCAGCAAGTTCATCGTAAAAGCTTCGATGGGGCATATTCGCGATTTGCCAAAGAGTCAGATCGGCGTTGAGGTAGAGAATGATTTTAATCCGAAATATATTACGATCCGCGGCAAAGGTTCAATTCTGAAAGAACTGAAGGATGCACGTAAGAAAGTGAAAAAAGTGTATCTCGCAGCTGACCCGGATCGCGAAGGTGAGGCTATCGCATGGCATTTAGCCCATGCCCTTGAACTGGACGATACGGCAGATTGCCGGGTAGTATTTAATGAAATTACAAAACAGGCGGTCAAAGATGCGTTCAAAACGCCGCGGAAAATCAATATGGATTTGGTTAACGCGCAGCAGGCAAGACGTATTCTGGATCGGCTCGTTGGATATAAAATTAGTCCGTTATTATGGAAGAAAGTGAAAAAAGGTTTGTCAGCAGGCCGAGTTCAGTCCGTGGCTGTTAAAATCATTTTAGATCGTGAAAATGAAATTGATGATTTTGAGCCGGAAGAATACTGGAGCATTACCGCCAAACTGACAGCAGACGGCAATCCGTTTGAAGCCAAGTTTCATAAACTGAACGGGGCCAAAACAGAGCTGGGCAGTGAAGCGGAAGTGCAAGCGATCCTGAAACAGATCGAAGGTGCAGACTTTACGATCAAGGAAGTTAAAGAGAAAGAACGGAGCCGTAACCCCTCCGCCCCGTTTACGACAAGTTCTCTGCAACAGGAAGCGGCACGTAAATTGAATTTCAGAGCTTCCAAGACGATGTCGGTCGCCCAACAACTATATGAAGGTGTAGACCTTGGAAAAGAAGGCACAGTAGGTCTCATCACGTATATGCGTACGGACTCCACACGAATTGCGGCATCTGCACAAGAAGAAGCCAAAGAATATATCGTTGGTAAGTATGGTGAGCCATTTGCACCTGAGACTCCACGAAACTATTCCAAAAAAGCAGCTAATGCTCAGGATGCGCATGAAGCGATTCGTCCAACTTCAATTCTGCGTGACCCTGACTCAATCAAGTCATTCATGAGTCGCGATCAGTTCCGGTTGTATAAACTGGTATGGGAACGTTTTGTAGCGAGCCAGATGTCTTCGGCTATTCTGGACACACTCTCTGTAGATATTGCTGCGGGGGACACCATTTTCCGTGCAGCAGGTTCGAAGGTACGATTCCAAGGTTTCATGAAGGTATATGTTGAAGGAAACGACGATGGTACAACTGATGAAGATCGTCTGCTGCCTCCGTTGAAAAGTGGAGATGTGCTTGAGAAGCAGGAGATTGAGCCAAAACAGCATTTTACACAACCGCCACCCCGATATACGGAGGCAAGGTTGGTTAAGACGCTTGAGGAGTTGGGTATAGGGCGTCCGAGTACATATGCGCCAACACTGGAGACCATTCAGAAGCGCGGATATGTTGCAATTGAGGAAAAGAAATTCATGCCAACGGAGCTTGGTGAACTGGTCATCGAACAGATGGAAGAGTTTTTCCCGGAAATCCTGAATGTAGAATTTACCGCAAACATGGAAGGTGATCTTGACCATGTGGAGGAAGGTTCGGAGGATTGGGTCAAAGTACTCGCAGAATTCTATGAATCTTTTGAGAAACGGCTTGAATTTGCGGAAGAAGAAATGAAAGAAATCGAGATTGAAGACGAAGTATCGGATGAGATCTGTGAGAAGTGCGGCAAACCGCTGGTTTATAAACTCGGACGTTTTGGCAAGTTTCTTGCGTGCTCTGGCTTCCCTGATTGCCGGAATACCAAACCGATTATCAAGGATATCGGCGTGACTTGTCCGAAGTGTAAGGAAGGTCATGTTGTAGAGCGTCGTAGTAAAAAAGGACGTATTTTCTACGGTTGTGACAAATATCCTGAATGTGATTTTGTCTCATGGGACAGACCTTCAGCTAAACCATGTCCAAGTTGCGGATCGCTAATGATTGAAAAGCGGAACAAAAAGGGAGCACGATTGCAGTGTACTTCATGTGATCATCAGGAGCCGGTGGATGAACCGGATGACGAATCAGCAGATTAGTATATATGTGAATCAATTCAATTATAGTGAAATATGAAATTGCTTTATGGGGGTAAATGATTTTGACGAATGAACAACAAGTAACCGTTATTGGTGCCGGGCTGGCAGGAACAGAAGCGGCCTGGCAGATTGCAAGTCGCGGCGTACGCGTAAAATTATACGAGATGAGACCTGTTGTGAAAACGCCAGCTCATCATACGGATAAATTTGCAGAACTGGTATGTAGCAATTCGCTGCGTGCGAATGGATTGACCAATGCAGTGGGTGTGTTAAAAGAAGAAATGAGAATGCTCAATTCTCTTGTATTGTCAGCAGCAGACAAACATGCGGTTCCCGCAGGTGGGGCACTTGCTGTGGACCGGGATGGATTTTCAGGTGAGATTACATCCACGTTGCACCAGCATCCGCTCATCGAAGTGGTGAATGAGGAACTAACTTCTTTGCCGGAAGATGGCATCGTTGTTGTTGCAACGGGACCGCTGACTTCACCTGCATTGTCTGAGCAAATCAAGGCACTAATGGGGGAAGAGTATTTCTACTTCTATGACGCAGCTGCACCGATCATCGAAAAAGATTCAATTGATATGAATAAAGTGTATCTGGCTTCCCGTTATGATAAGGGTGAAGCGGCATATCTGAACTGTCCGATGACAGAAGAAGAGTTTGATGTCTTCTATGAAGCTCTCATTACTGCTGAAGTCGCTCAATTAAAAGAGTTTGAGAAAGAAATCTACTTTGAAGGCTGTATGCCAATCGAAGTGATGATGAAACGGGGAAAACAGACGGCTCTGTTTGGTCCAATGAAACCGGTAGGTCTGGTTAATCCTCATACAGGAGAGTTGCCACATGCGGTTGTTCAGCTTAGACAGGACAATGCAGCTGGAACCCTGTATAACTTGGTGGGCTTCCAAACGCATCTGAAGTGGGGAGAACAGAAACGTGTCTTTTCTCTTATTCCTGGACTTGAAAATGCAGAATTTGTTCGTTATGGCGTAATGCACCGAAATACATTTATTAACTCTCCTAAACTGCTTCTTCCGACGTATCAGTTTAAAGAGCGTCCTAACCTGTTCTTTGCAGGTCAGATGACGGGTGTAGAAGGATATGTGGAATCTGCTGCATCAGGGCTGATTGCCGGCATGAACGCAGCCAAAGCAGCACTTGGGCAGGAACTGGTGGTATTGCCGGTAGAAACAACACTTGGCAGTATGGCTCAGTATATTACAACTGCTGACTTCAAGCACTTCCAACCAATGAACGCAAACTTTGGTTTGTTGCCGAAGCTTGAAACGAAAATCCGTAACAAAAAGGAAAAAAATGAAGCTCTTGCACAGCGTGCACTGGATGGCATCACTAGTTTTGCTGCGGCAGAAGGTCTAACTGTTCCAGAACGCGTATAAATTATTCGTGGGAGGATGCTGATATCATGGATATGTCATTTCATGCTACAACGATCTGTGCTGTTCGTCATAATGGTAAGGCAGCAATCGCAGGAGATGGTCAGGTGACCATGGGCCAAAGTGTTGTGATGAAGAATACAGCCAAGAAGGTAAGACGTTTGTACCGCGGACAGGTTGTTGCTGGCTTTGCTGGTTCTGTGGCGGATGCGATCACCCTGTTTGAGAAATTCGAAGGTAAGCTGGAGGAGCACCATGGTAACTTGCAGCGTGCCGCGGTAGAGCTTGCCAAGGATTGGCGTCAGGATCGGATCTTGCGTAAGCTTGAGGCGCTCTTGATTGTGATGGACAAATCAGGTATGCTGCTCATTTCAGGCGGCGGGGAGATTATCGAACCGGATGATGACGTTATTGCTATCGGATCAGGTGGAAACTTTGCCTTATCTGCTGCGCGTGCGTTGAAACGTCATGCAGTAAACCTGGAAGCGAAAGATATTGCGCGTGAATCGCTTCAGATTGCATCGGAGTTATGTGTATATACCAATAGTAATATTATTGTAGAAGAGTTATAAGCCAAAGAAATCTCCCGTAGTGGAGCATGATTCTGTAATCTGCTCCAGGACGTCTAGGGGATTCTTTGTCCTTGTTAGGAAAAATAAATTCAACATACTGGTAGGAGGGAAGCAATATGAATACTCAAGCGTTAACACCGAGACAGATTGTTGCAGAGCTTGACAAGTATATTGTAGGTCAAAAGAAAGCTAAAAAATCGGTAGCGGTAGCTCTTCGTAATCGTTATCGGCGTAGCCTTTTGCCTGAGCACACTCAGGACGACATTGTGCCTAAAAATATCTTGATGATTGGACCTACCGGTGTGGGTAAAACGGAAATCGCTCGTCGCCTCGCTAAACTGGTAGGTGCGCCATTTGTGAAAGTGGAAGCTACCAAGTTCACGGAAGTAGGTTACGTTGGCCGTGACGTTGAATCGATGGTGCGTGATCTGATTGAGACATCATTGCGGATGGTGAAGTTGGAGCGGACTGAAAAAGTGAAGGACAAAGCTGAAGAAGCCGCCAATGAGCGAATTGTACATATTTTGGCTCCTTCACAGTCCAAGTCCAAGAGTCAGCGTAATCCCTTTGAGATGATCTTTGGTAATAATGGCAACAACGTTCAGGAACAGGATGAGCCAGAACCGGATACTGGGGTTGCCGAACGCCGCCGTAAGATCAAGTTTGATCTGTTGTCCGGCAAGTTGGAGGATGACATCATTGAGATTGATGTCGAAGACACTGCGCCTAACATGATGGACATGTTTGCTGGACAAGGTAATGATCAGATGGGCATGAATATGCAGGAGATGTTTGGCAGCCTCTTACCTCGTCGTACGAAAAAGCGCAAGCTCGCTATTAAAGAAGCGCGCAAAGTGTTGACCCAGGAAGAAGCAGGCAAATTGATCGATATGGATGATGTTACACAAGAATCCATTCGTCGAGCAGAGCAGACAGGTATCATTTTCATAGATGAAATTGACAAGGTTGCCAGTCAAGGGCGCGGTAGTGGTCCTGATGTATCCCGTGAGGGTGTGCAACGTGACATATTGCCTATCGTAGAGGGCTCTACAGTAATGACGAAATATGGCCCTGTCAAAACGGATTATATCCTGTTTATGGCAGCTGGCGCATTCCATGTCGCCAAACCCTCTGATCTCATTCCCGAGCTTCAGGGACGCTTCCCAATTCGTGTGGAACTAAGCAGTCTAACACTGGAGGAGTTTGTATCCATTCTGACTGAACCCCAAAATGCACTGACCAAGCAGTATGTTGATCTGTTGCGGACAGAGAATATTGAGATTGAGTTCTCGGATGAGGCCATTCGCGAGATTGCCAAATTGGCTGAATCCGTCAATCAAAATACAGAAAATATAGGCGCTCGTCGATTGCATACGATTCTTGAAAAGCTTTTGGAGGATTTATCCTTTGAGGCACCTGAGCTTACACTGGAACGTATGGTTATCACTCCTGAGTATGTCCGGGAGAAATTAAATGATATTGCGCTTGATCGTGATTTGAGTCAGTATATCCTGTAACATGGGACTAGCAACGTAGTTGTTAAAATGATGTTATAAATGAACGGTATGCAAGAGAGTAGAGAACATTTGTGTGATCGACAAAGGGAAGCAATCCTTTAGCGATTCATAGAGGCCCTCTTACTTGACGCATATCGTTTATTTTTGTTTCCATCTAAAGGATTTTGAAGTTACAACCGATAAAAGATGTGTGGTTGTTATACGGATCGACAAAACCTAGGACTTGTGCCGCATGTATACGAAGTTAAAACCTATCGGAGTGATAATTATTCTTCGTTTCAATACCCAACGATTCCCATTAAAAGGATTTTCCTTATTCCAAGTCTGGTCATCGGTTTAGTCGATAGATTGGTAAATGTTGCGTAAATGCGCAAAATTATGAATTGTAGAAAAGTGTGAAGCCACTAATTGTTTTCTTAAAATTAAAATATAGAGACTCTACTTAATTGTTAAGAAAGTGTTGTGTAGGAAGGACGAGTTTTCTTCATTCTTGAAAGATAATTTGTCAATTGATTAATATACAGCTTTGTATGTATACCTATCGTATTGTCCATAAACCCTTAGTATAACAGCAAAAAATTCTAACATTATCAACTATGAAATATTCGGAAATATACATAATTACGGGCGTTGTAAGCTCATGTTGAGACTTGAAAGTTTTTTTTTATTTTAAGAATGTTTAAGAACAATAAGGGAGAGTATTAACATACTTTTGTTTTGGGCCCGAACATTTACGAAAAAATTCATAATTTGCAGAAAATACACAAAAAGCCCCGTCTTTCAGAAAAGATAGGGCTTTTTTCTTATTGTAATATATCCCAAACTCGAAGAAACTTATGTTATACGACAACATCAGAGTTAATTCTACTTAAGTCCTAGAAAACCGTGTAAAGACGAATGTTTTTGTCGAAAAAACATAAGAATTTTCAAGGGAAAAGATTCAATCTTTTTCCATTACTTCTAAAGAGAGGAGGGGGATTGTGAATCTTTTAAACGATATCAGCTTTAAAAGATTGCAAGGTGCACTCGATGCGTCCAATATCAGACAACGAACGATTGCTGACAACATCGCGAACGCCGATACCCCGTATTTCAAGCGCTCGAACGTTTCTTTTGAAGAAATGTTGCAAGGGCAAATGAATGGAGATATGCCTGTTCTTAAGGGTAAAGTAACTGATGCAAGGCATTTTGTCATAGGTCCTTCCTCTTCCGTACCAACGCCAGTAGTTAATATGGACCAGTCAACTTCCATGAATAACAACGAAAACAATGTCGATATAGACAGGGAAATGAGTCTTCTGGCGGAGAATCAGTTGCGTTATAACGCTTATATTCAGCAAGTGAACGAACAAATTAAAATCATGCGTGTTGGCGTGGAAGGGAGATAACCTAAATTGAACATTAGTAATAGTTTTAGTATCAGTAGCTCAGCGCTGACAGCCCAACGGTTGCGGATGGACGTTATATCTTCCAACATTGCCAACGCAGAGACGACGCGCGCGAGCGTATCCAATGGTGAAGCGGTCCCTTACAAACGTAAAATGGTTGTGCTTGAGCCGAATAAAACGTCATTTGGTACGATGCTGCAAAATCAGATGAGAGGTAGCGGTTCAGGAGATGGCGTAAGAGTAACGGAGATTCGCGAGGATCAGTCACCTTTGAAGCCTGTGTATGACCCTTCTCATCCGGATGCAAACGCAGAAGGATATGTATTTATGCCTAATGTGGATATTGCGAAAGAAATGGTTGACATGATTTCTGCCTCGCGTTCCTATGAAGCAAACGTAACAGCACTGAATTCAACCAAAGCGATGATCTCCAAAGCTTTGGAGATTGGAAGATAATCTGCTTTGAGATGAAAATAAGAAAAATACAAACCAGGGATGAAGGGGAGGGACATTAATGATTCAGAACAACATGTTTAGCACACAGGGGATACAACCGCTACAGATGAAGAGTGCAACCGAAAGTAAGCCTTCTACACCAGCCGAAACCATTCAGAGCTTCGGTACATACTTACAGAATGCATTAGGGTCCGTTGCAGCACAGGAGGCTCAATCGCATGAAATGTCGAATCAATTTTTGGTCGGCAAAGCGAATGTGGATCAGGTGATGATTGCTTCAGAACAGGCCTTGTTAAGCCTACAACTCACAACTCAAGTCCGAAACAAAGTGGTCGAAGCATACCAGGAAGTTATGCGAACGCAGTTATAAAATAACCTACTTGCGCTTCGATAATAGCGCTGATCATTACAACAAAGCAGCTGCGATGCTGCTCCTGATCGTCAACCTATGAAACGGCTGGGGTTGAGTAAGGACAGACTAAGCAAAGTTTCGGATGGGGTGACAGAGTGAATGAGAGAATTGCCCAGTACAGGGATAAGGCATCCCAGTATTGGAATAGTTTTAGCAAAAAGCAAAAAGTATTATTTATTTCCACCTTCCTGTTTCTGATTTTGGCTGCAGTTGTACTCACGATGCAATTGTCAAAAACGGAATATGAAGTTGCTTTTACAGATTTGAATGCAAGTGATTCAGCGGGCGTAATCAGTTATCTCGATTCATCTAGCATTCCATACAAATTAAGTTCAGATGGCAAGACCATATCTGTACCGAGTACAAGTGTTGCAATTGCAAAGGTGAACGTTGGATCTCAAGGGATTATTCAGAATGGTTCATTAGGATATAAGTCATTCGAGGAGTCATCATCCCCCATCGGGATGACGGATAAAGAGTTTGATGTAAAGTACAACAACGCTATAAACGGAGAAGTTGAACAGTTACTTCAGCGGATGCAAGGGATACAGGATGCTAAAGTACTGGTTAATATGCCGAAAGATAACATCTTTGCTGGTTTAGAAGAACAAGACAAAGCATCAGCATCGGTAGCTCTCCAATTCAAACCGGGTTATCACCCAAATCAGGCAGCGGTAGATGGATACTTTAACTTGGTCAAAACTGCAATTCCTAATCTGCCTGTTGAGAATATCACGATTACAAACACAGATGAAGCAGAATTGATTCCAACTGCCCGAGGTGGCAGTGGCGGGTTGTCTTCCGAAGTTCAAGAGAACATGGCACTACAGAAAAAGTTTGAAAACGATGTCCGTAATAACGTGAAGCAATTCCTTTCCCAGATTGTAGGCGAAGACAAAGTTAATGTTTTGGTAGCCTCCAAGCTTAATTTTGACAAAGAAACACGTAAGGAAAATCTGGTCACACCTGTTGATGTAGATAATATGAAAGGCATCGAGATCAGTGTGCAGGAGATTCAAAAGAGCTACACTGGCGCAAGCAATCCCACAGGTGGTGTTGCTGGCACAGGACAAGAGGAAGTTCCGGGTTACCCATCATCTGATGCAGCCGGTAACTCTACCTCTGAAGAATCATCAAGTACTATAAACTACGATGTTAATCGAATCGCCAAGGATATCATTTCCAGTCCGTATACTGTAAAAGACTTAACCATTAATGTTGCAGTTGAACCACCGAATGGAGAAACAGAATTACAGGGACCGGTTCAGGACGCAATTGAGAACATTTTGGTTAACATTGTTCGTGCTTCACTGGCAGACTCAGGCACTATAATAAGTGACGCCGATCTGACAAAGAAAGTTTCAGTCATGTCACAAGGATTCCAGTCTGCCTCTGCAGACAATACAGGTTTCCAGCTTTCCTCAACGATGATGTGGGGTGGAGGCGCACTCATAGCGGCATTGATCGCAGCGGTAGTTATTTTGTTAGTACGCCGTCGCCGCAAACAAAACGAAGTCGAAGAAGAAGAGATTCCTCTTCCAATAGCAACAGAGTTCCCGTCCATTACGCTGGACAGTGTAACGAACGAAAGTCAGGTGCGCAAACAATTGGAGAGTTTGGCCAAGAAAAAGCCAGACGAATTCGTCAATCTGCTGCGTACATGGCTGGCTGACGAATAGAGGTGAACGCATTGGCGAAGGCAAGCAGTCAAGGTTTGACT
Organism: Paenibacillus sp. FSL K6-4396; assembly: GCF_038002525.1. Taxonomy (NCBI): domain Bacteria; kingdom Bacillati; phylum Bacillota; class Bacilli; order Caryophanales; family Paenibacillaceae; genus Paenibacillus; species Paenibacillus sp. FSL K6-4396. The sequence continues at coordinate 2,461,047 of NZ_JBBOCR010000001.1, forward strand.
GGAAGACAAAAAGCAGCAATTTTGTTGATTACATTAGGTCCGGAAGTATCGGCTCAGATCTTCAAACATCTGCGTGACGAGGAGATTGAGCAACTGACGTTGGAGATTGCCAACGTTCGCAAGGTTGATTCTTCCGAAAAGGACATGATCATGGCCGAGTTTCACCAGATCTGTCTGGCGCAGGAATATATCTCTCAGGGCGGTATCAATTATGCGAGAGAAATCCTGGAGAAAGCTCTGGGTTCTTCAAAAGCACTTGAAGTCATTAACCGTTTGACAGCTACGCTGCAAGTCAGACCGTTTGACTTTGCACGCAAAGCGGATCCGAACCAAATTTTGAACTTTATTCAGAATGAAAGCCCGCAAACGATTGCCCTGGTTCTGTCTTACCTGCAATTCGAACAGGCAGCAGCGATTCTATCATCCTTGCCACAAGAGAAACAGGCAGATGTCGCTCGCCGGGTGGCTGTTATGGATAGTACTTCGCCGGAAGTCATCTCTCAAGTGGAGCGGGTTCTGGAACAGAAACTATCTTCTACCGTAACGCAGGATTACACGAATGCGGGTGGTATTGAATCGATCGTTCAGATTCTGAACGGAGTCGATCGGGGTACAGAGCGTACCATTTTGGACTCGCTCGAGATTCAGGATCCTGAGCTTGCAGAGGAAATCAAAAAACGCATGTTTGTATTCGAAGATATCGTCAATGTGGATGATCGTTCGATTCAGCGCATTATTCGGGATATCGACAACGCAGATTTGCAGCTGGCACTCAAAGTGGCAAGCGAAGAAGTTCGGGATGCCGTGTTCCGGAATATGTCGAAACGGATGTCCGAGACATTCAAAGAAGAGATGGAATTCATGGGACCTGTGCGATTGCGTGATGTTGAGGAAGCTCAGACACGTATCGTAGGAACGATACGCAGATTGGAAGAAGCCGGTGAGATCATTATCGCACGCGGTGGAGGAGATGATATCATTGTCTAATTTGATTAAGTCTTTCCAGTATGTACCCGTTGATGACCGTAAAAAACTTGAAAATCATCATCATTATGGTGGTGCTGAGGAGTCAGAAACGGAATTATACGGTGATAGTGCTGAAGATTCTGAAGCAGAAACGCTTCAAGCACGCGTGGACGAAGAAACACAACGTCTTACCGCAGAGATGCTGGAAGATGCCAAGGAGTTTGCAGAAAAGCAAGTACGTGAAGCTTCAGAAGAGGCAGAGCGCATGCTTCAAGAGGCCCGTGAACAGATCGACAGCTGGTGGCAGGAACAACGACAACAGGATGAACATCTGACTGAAGCGCTTCGTTCACAAGGTTTCCAACAGGGTTTTGAAGAAGGCAAAGTACAAGCTGAACTGGATCTCCAGGTGCAGATCGAAAAGATGATGATTGAAGCCCAGGAAGTGCTCAAGGAAGCTTATGTAGCTAAAGATCAGATCATTCAGGAAGCCGAACCGTTCCTCGTGGAACTCGCTTGCGGGATCGCTGAGAAGGTCATTGATAAGCAACTTACCATTGAACCCGATCATACATTGGAACTGATTCGTCAGAGTTTGTCACGTAAACGGGAGCAGGGTTTGATCACACTCTGTGTGGCACCTGATCAGTTTTCATTTGTACAGGCAGCTCGTGAAGAATTATCTCTGTCCATTGACTCTCAGGCAGAATTGCAGATTTTGCCTGATTCAACGGTCAAAGATAAGGGTTGTGTCATTCGTTCTTCGTTCGGAAGTGTAGATGCGAGAATTGATACACAGCTTGCTGAGATAAAAAAAGAACTGGTCCGCATAGCACTTGAGGATGAGGAGCGAAAAAATCAACATGAAGGTTCTTAGTTCACAGCGATATATGGAACATTTGCGCCAATTCGATCCTGTTCGTATTAACGGCAAAGTTACTCAGGTCATTGGTCTTATGGTGGAGTCAGAAGGGCCAGATGCAAGTATCGGTGACGTATGTTATATCTATCCTGGTAAATCGGCCAAACCTCTACAAGCCGAAGTTGTTGGGTTTCGAGATAACAAAGTGCTGCTTATGCCACTGGGTGAACTTCAATCCATTGGTCCTGGTTGCGATGTAGTAGGTACGGGTAAACCACTCGGCGTTCAGGTAGGCTCCGAATTGCTCGGTAAAGTGCTGGACGGACTTGGGCAGCCGCTAGACGGTTCCCTTCTCCCATCCAGAATGCCGATGTATTCTACCTCCAATACTCCGGTTAATCCAATGGATCGTCCACGTGTACTTGAAACGATGGGTGTTGGTGTAAGAGCTATCGACGGATTGTTGACCGTAGGTAAGGGACAGCGTGTAGGTATTTTTGCCGGTTCTGGTGTTGGTAAGAGTACGTTGATGGGCATGATCGCTCGGAATACGGCAGCAGATGTCAATGTCATCGCGCTTGTAGGTGAGCGTGGACGTGAGGTTCGCGACTTTATCGAACGGGATCTGGGTCCAGAAGGACTGGAACGCTCCGTAGTCATTGTTGCAACTTCAGATCAGCCTGCCCTGATTCGGATTAAGGGAGCAGTTATTGCGACCACTATTGCAGAGTATTTCCGAGATCGTGGAATGAATGTGATGCTCATGATGGATTCGGTAACCCGATATGCGATGGCACAAAGGGAAGTGGGTCTGGCCGTAGGTGAACCTCCGGCAATGAGAGGATATACGCCATCGGTTTTTGCAAGTTTGCCCAAACTGCTTGAACGGGCGGGTACAGGACCTACCGGTTCGATTACAGCCTTTTACACCGTTCTGGTCGATGGGGATGACATGAATGAACCGATCGCGGATGCGGTAAGGGGTATTCTGGATGGACACATTGTGTTAAATCGATCCATTGCAAATAAGGGTCATTTTCCAGCGATTGATGTGCTAGCCAGCATAAGCCGTGTTATGAAGGATATTGCTCCGGAAGAGCAGTTGGAAGCCGTTAATAATATGAAACGTTTGATGGCTGTGTACAAAGAATCGGAAGATTTGATCAATATTGGAGCTTACCAGCGGGGATCAAATGCAGCCATAGATGAATCGATAGACCAGATTGATAGTATATGGAACTTTACCAAGCAGAAAGTCGACGAGAAAGTCACTTTAAGTGAAGTACAGGAACGTTTGATTCTTGAATTTGCAAGGAGATGAATGGGTAAACGATGAAATTTCGATATCATTTCCAGAAAGTTGTTGACCTGAAGAGTAATGAAAAAACACAGGCAGAGTGGATGTTATCCACAGCGATCGGTAAACTTCAGACGGAGGAAGAACATCTGATACAACTTCTTAATGATAGAAGTAATCTGATCGGCATTATCCAATCTGCTACGGAAAATACAGCGTCTGTAAACAGTCTGCAGGAGATGCAGCGTTATGTACATCACCTTGACGAGTGCATTTCACGCAAAAACAGTGATGTTAAACATGCTCAGGTCAATGTGCAACGGAATCAGACGTTTCTGAACGGTAAGATGGTTGATGAAAAAGTATGGCTTGGAGCGAGAGACAAGGCAAAAATCAAATTTCAGCAGGAGATGCTCCTCCGGGAACAGAACGATCTGGACGAGATGGCTACTGTACGCTTCGCTGCCAAAGCCGGACGCGCGAATTGATGTGAGCCGGACGCGAAGTTGTCTCGTGAAGGAGGAATGAACGATGGCTGTTAAAGATGATAGCGACATGGAAAAAGAGTCGGGAGGCGGTTGGGAAAAATTTCTCATGATTTCAATCCCGATTGTATTCACCGTAGTATTGCTAGGTGTACTACTAACGCTATTTAATGTAGATATTCGTAATAATTTGTTTGAATTCGCCAATAAGATACCGGTAGTCAAGGAATGGGTACCTGATCCTGTATTGGATCCGGAGAAGGAGAAGCTGGAGAAGAGCGAGCAGCAGGTTGAAAGTGCTGAAGCCACAATCGAAAAGCTGAAATCCCAAGTAACCGCCAAAGAAACAGAGCTCAAGGCAGCACAGGAAGCAACAACAACCGAAGCAAAGAAGGCCAGGGACCTTCAGAAGAAGTTGGATGATGCGGAAAAAGCGGCTGAAACGGCTACAGCAGCAACGCCCGAAACGGAATCTGATTATCAGAAACAAATCAAGGATTTGGCTAAAATGTATGCTGACATGAGCCCAAGCAAAGCAGCACCGATTTTGCAAAATATGACGAATGAGGAAATGGTATTGTTGTTGAATGCCATGCAGTCATCTGCTCGGACCAAGGTGCTTGAAAAGATGGACCCGAAAACAGCAGCCGACGTCACTATGATGATGAAGGATGCTAAACCGTCCGGGGATCTGGCACTGGATGCGCTGCAATCCAGATTGAAGAAAGAAACCGCAGCAACTTCAACTGCATCCACAACCACTAGCAAAAACCTGGATAAAAACCAGCTTAGTCAAACATTTGCTTCGATGTCTGCTTCAAGTGGTGCCAAGCTATTATTGGAAACATACAAGTTAAGTCCTGACAAAACATTGACCATCCTGAATTCAGTAGATGATGCAACACGCTCTCAATTGCTTGAGAACATGTCTTCAGAGGACTCGGTTGAAACTGCAAAAATTTTGAACAGATTAATGGGTAACAAGTAGAGTTGATTACACTGTATAACCGAGAGGAGGTGAAAATAAATGTCGATTGTATATCAAATGGCATCCACAGCATCTGCAAAAGCAACGGGAGCAGGTCAGACGACTGGAGCACAATCGAAAGGTTCAGCTGCAGGTGCTATCGGTGAATTTCTCCAAACTCTTGCACAATCGTTATCTGGAGGAAACACAGAAGGTGATAGTTCAAGCGCTACTGGAAGTTTAACTGCCAATCCGTTGGTGATTTCCTTTGCTACAAGTGAAGAAGGAGAAGCGGCATCAATCACGGCTGTACTGAATTCGTTGTTCACGGACTTGGATGTGCTTGACGAAGCTTTGGAAAATGACCCAGCTCTGCTTGCAGGTTTGCAAACTCTGATCCAACAGATGTATACACAATTAAGTAATCCTTCAGGTACTAATGCAGAAGGTTCCGACGAGTCTTCGAACGGAGCGGAAAGCATAAAAACAGTACCCGCAATTGAATTGTCGCAGCATCCGGCAGCAGTACGTTTTGTTCTGCAAGATATGCTTACACAATTAGTAGCTGGAATGAATGATCCTGAGAGTAACGTTGCGAAGAACGCTCCTGAATTCAAACATTTGTTACAATCTCTGCAGAGTCAGCTTCAAGAGGCTGGAGTGGATACCACTAGTAACAAAGGATGGACTGAACTGAAATCCATACTGGATACATTGACTGCAGTTAAGGATCAGACTGCACAGGTCGCTCCAAGTACTTCGCTTCAAACATCCAAACAGGATTCGGTCGTACCACAAGTTCTTGTTGCGGCAGTGGCGAATTCTGGAACCCAGGTGAAAGCTGAGGCTGAGACAACATCTGCTTCAAATGCAGGTGGAGAAGTGGAACACTCAACCATCATTACTGCAGGAGAGCTGTCCTTGCGTTCATCAGGTACAACAGTAGGAAAACCGGCTGAACCTGTAATGCAAACATCACAGTTTGCCAAGGAAATGACACAGTTTGTTGTTAACAAGCTGGATATTGTCCAGCAAAAAGGATTTTCCGAGGCAACCATCTCACTTCGGCCTGAGCATCTAGGTAAATTGGATGTTCAAATTACCTTGCAGAACGGGCAGTTGGTTGCACGGTTTATGACTGAGCATACGATGGCTAAAGACATGCTTGAACAACAAATGACGCAGCTGCGTTCTTCACTTCAAGCCCAGGGAATTCAAGTGGAACGACTTGAGGTTACCCAGAACAGTTCAATCGGATCACAGATGTATCAGGACGGAGGCCGTCAGCCGGGAAGTAACTCTCAACAACAACGCCGTTCGCGTGAGCGTGAGGAACAATCGGATGATGCTATAGCTACAGCAGGGGTTCAAGAAGAATTGCGTAACTGGCGTAGCGAGCAAGTCGAAGGAAATGAATTACAGAGAGATACGTTTAGTGCTAAGGCTTAAACAGAAATGAGGTGAGCATATGGCTAATGAAATTGTCTCAACGAATAATACCTGGCCGAACTATTCGGCAGCCAATAAAGCAACCACAAGTGCTGCAACAAAAGAATTGGGTAAAGATCAGTTTCTAAAAATCCTGATTACCCAGTTGCAAAATCAAGACCCGATGCAGCCGATGGAGGATAAGGAATTTATCGCTCAAATGGCACAGTTCAGCTCCGTGGAACAATTGGTCAATATTTCTACGCAGCTTAAAACATTGAACCAGTCCCTTGGTGCTGTATCCGGCATGATTGGCATGGAGGTAAGTTGGCTTTCTTCTAATAAAGATGATAACGGAACTCTTCGTCAGGGTATTGTAGATTCCATCATTGTAAGAGATAGCGTCCAATACGCAAAAGTAGGCAACGACGAGATTAAGCTGGATGAGATCATTCAGGTGAATTATCCAAAACAGGCAGAAGAGAGCCAAACTCGGGTACAGAACGTTCAGGATGTAACCCCTGAAACGAACGAGAGCCAGGAAGTTGAATCATCTGCTGAAACGGGTGATACGGAAGATAGCGGGAAAACGATATGAGTGATCGCATAACGGTTGGACAATTATACGCAGGCCCGATTACACCGAATATGCTTCAAAGACCCAAAACGGGAGAAGCTTCGGCTATACCCGAAAAACCTTTTGCAAAGGTGCTGGAAGATAATCTTCTGAAATTGAGCAATCATGCTGCCAAACGATTGGAACAGCGTGGTATTGAACTCAAGACTGAGCAAATGGAACAGATTGGTTCTGCTTTGGACAAAGCTGCTGCCAAAGGAGCCAAAGAGTCGTTGATTTTAATGCAGGATATGGCTTTTATCGTCAATGTCAAAAATCGTACTGTGGTTACAGCTATGGATAGTGAGAGCATGAAGGATAATGTGTTCACTCAGATTGATAGTGCCGTAATCATTTCTTAACCGGCTGGCCCTTCTCGGGAGCCGGAATGCCGCTGACCGACTGATGCGGTAACCAAATGAAGACTGGGAGGATTTTTAAAAATGATAAAATCAATGTACTCAGGCGTTTCCGGGATGCGGGGTTTCCAAACAAAACTCGACGTAATTGGTAACAATATTGCGAACGTAAACACGGTTGGCTTCAAAGGCAGTCGGGTTATGTTCAAAGATATTATGAGCCAAACAACGGCAGGGGTAACTGCCCCTGGCGATGCAAGTGGTGGTGTCAATGCGAAACAAATCGGTCTTGGTGTAACGGTAGGTTCAATTGATACGCTGCATCTGGCAGGTAGCCCAATGACAACGAATAATCCAACAGATCTTCGGATTAATGGAGATGGATTCTTCTTGGTACGTTTGAGTGAAGATCAGGAAGTACCTTACCTGACTCGTGCGGGGGATTTTCATGTGGATGCTGCACGTAACCTTTTGACATCGGATGGATTGTTTGTTCTGGATAACGGTGGCGGAAATATTACCATTCCAGATGACGTCGTTTCCTTTACGATTGGTCAGGATGGAACGATTAACCAGACCATGGCAGACGGAACTATCGAAGCGGGAGCACAACTTGGTATCGGAAAAGTGGTCAATCCAGAAGGTCTTGAGAAAATTGGGGGCAACTTGTACCGTATGACAGCAAACGCGAATCCGGATGGGGCACTGGAACCATTGACAGCGAACAGTGCTGAGGACGGAACGGGAGCAATCATTGCTGGACAGCTCGAAATGTCTAATGTGGATCTGACCGGTGAATTTACTGAGATGATCGTAGCTCAGCGTGGATTCCAGGCCAACTCCCGGATCATTACAACGTCGGATGAAATACTTCAGGAAGTTGTTAACCTGAAACGTTAATAGCTGATTAATGAATTTTTAAAACGTGGGGGAGCTTGCTCCTCCCACTCTGATCAAGGGGGCTTAGCATGATTTCGGTTACGCGGTTAAATGGTTCTCCCATGTGGTTAAATGCGCTGATGGTTGAAATTGTGGAAGAGACGCCGGATACGTATATTACTCTGGTAACTGGAAAGAGACTGATTGTGCTTGAAAAAGCCGCTGACGTTATTTCCAAAATTAAAGATTACAACCGTGAAATCGGGGTTCAGGCAGCCACTATTAAAGTGCAGCAAACGGAGGAATCCTGATGAAAAAAATGATGCCCTGGCTTGCAACAATGTTGCTGGCGATAACACTCATTGTGGTGGTTGTGTTTGTATTTATGCAAGGACAGAACGGGAATAAGGACGACACACATACGGCGGCAGCTTCAGAAGCCAAGAAGATGACTGCGGATGAGATTGTAGAAGTTTCCTCTGAGCTTGGAGAAATTAAAACCAATTTGGCTGATACAGATCATGTTATTGTCGTTAGCTTCTCATTCAAGTTGGCTGACGTAAAAGCCAAGGAAGATTTCGAGAAAATTAAAGAAATTGTCGTAAAACCGATTATCATTCAGACGCTTGCAGATACGAAGTCTGATGAACTGGCTACAGCAAAGGGTCGGATACTATTTAATGAGAAATTAACAGGTCTTATTAATGAAGCTTTACCAGAAAGTAATTTAAGTAGTACGAGCTTTTCATCCATTGTGATAGCAACGATGTAAATGAACAGAACATGCTGTAGACCTGTAAGGGGGTGAGAACATGGTGGATGTATTATCACAAAATGAGATTGACGCCCTATTAGCAGCCCTTTCCTCTGGTGAGATGGATGCTGAGGAATTGAAGAAGGAAGAAACTCAGAAAAAAATCAGATCGTACGATTTTAAGCGGGCAGTGCGTTTTTCCAAAGACCATATCAGAAGCTTGACTCGTATTCACGAAAACTTTGCACGCTTTCTCACCACTTATTTTTCAGCCCAACTGCGGACGTTCGTTCAAATCAATGTCGTTCAGGTCGAACAGTTGCCTTATGATGAGTTTATCCGTTCTATTCCTAAGATGACGATATTGAACATTTTTGAAGCGGAGCCACTACAGGGACGAATGGTGATGGAAGTCCATCCAAACGTGGGATATGCGATGTTGGATCGCCTGCTTGGTGGAACCGGAACTGCTCCAACCAAGATCGCATCGATGACGGAGATTGAGACGACCATCATGGAGCGGATATTCAGCCGAGCATTTGAAAGTTTGCAGGAAGCATGGAAGACTGTGTTGGATATTTCCCCAAGGATGGAAGCGCTCGAGACCAATCCGCAATTTATGCAGATTGTATCTCCCAATGAGACCATTGCTCTGATCTCGCTCAGTACCAAAATTGGTGACACGACAGGCATGATCAATCTATGTATACCGCATGTCGTTCTTGAACCTATTATGTCACGGTTGTCAACTCATCAGTGGTTTGTTTCGGAGAAGAAAACGAGAGCTCCGGAGGAGTATGATGCTCTAAAAGAGCGTGTGAACAAAGCCAAGTTACCAATCGTTGCGGAATTGGGAGAATCGAGAATTTCAATTGCAGAATTTCTGGGTTTGTCCGTTGGTGATGTCATTACGTTGAACAAACCAGTTGATGAGGGACTTTCCATTAAAGTGGGTGACAAACTGAAATACATGGGCAGTCCGGGGACAATCAAAGACCGTGTGGCTGTGCAAATAGACAAGATTGTCACCGAAGGAGTTGAAGAATTTGACGAGTAAGGATTATTTATCCCAAGAAGAAATCGATGCTTTGCTCAGGCAATCGGAATCGATAAACAGCTCTGAACCCGCTGAAAAGACGGTTGATGATTTTTTGACCGAGCTGGAGCAGGATGCCTTGGGGGAGATTGGTAACATTACATTTGGTAGCGCGGCAACAGCCTTATCCACGCTATTAGGCCTCAAAGTAGATATTACAACACCTAAAGTTTCTATTATTAGTCGAACGCAGTTTGAAGAAGCTTTTCCTAAGCCGCATGTTGCTGTTCATGTGAATTACGTGGATGGATTCGAAGGCATTAACTCACTTGTTATCAAGAAGAGAGATGCTCAAGTCATCGCTGATTTGATGCTGGGTGGCGAAGGAAATCCGGTCGATGAAGAACTGAATGAAATCCATATTAGTGCAGTACAGGAAGCAATGAACCAGATGATGGGTTCCTCTGCAACCTCAATGTCCACCATTTTTAATCGTTTTGTGAATATTTCCCCTCCAGGAATCGATATTCTCAATCTGGAGAGTGGAGAGGGTGTAAGTAATCTTCCAGCAGATGAGACCCTTATCCAAGTTTCATTTCGTTTGTTAATCGGGGATCTGATCGATTCCAATCTGATGCAGTTGCTTCCAGTACATTTTGCCAAAAACATGGTAGATATGCTGATTGGAGGCGCTCAGGAGTCAACTGCAAGCGCACCAGTGGCATCAACACCTGAACCTGCGCCAGCAGCTGTACCAGCAACGCCACCACCGGTTGCGGAGCAGCCGCCCGTTCAGCACCAACAGGCTCCACAGGCTCCACAACAACCTGCGCAGGACTATAACGGATATGGACAGGCCCCGATGGGTATGCCTCAAGGAATGCCGCCACAGCAGCCGTATGGCACGCCACCGCAGCAACCTTATGGTGCACCTCAACATTACGGTGGAATGCCAAATAGGAATGTTAACGTACAACCAGTTCAATTCGCCAATTTGCAAAATGGGGCGTATGGTCAGGTAGACGAAAACAATTTGAATTTATTGATGGACATTCCCCTTAAAGTCACCGTAGAATTAGGAAGGACCCAGAAGCAAATTAAAGATATTTTGGAACTGTCACAGGGTTCGATTGTCGAACTGGATAAGTTAGCCGGGGAACCTGTCGATATTTTGGTAAATAACAAACTGATCGCCAAGGGAGAAGTTGTCGTTATTGACGAAAACTTTGGTGTTCGTGTTATAGATATCGTTAGCCAATGGGACCGAATTCAGAAATTACAATAAGCACAATTTAGGGAGGACTTGAATCAAGATGGCAAACCGAATTTTAGTCGTAGACGACGCTGCATTTATGAGAATGATGATCCGGGACATTTTGTCCAAAAATGGATATGAGGTTGTTGGTGAGGCTCAGGATGGCTCACAAGCAATTGAGAAATTTAAAGAGCTTCGTCCGGATCTGATCACAATGGATATTACGATGCCTGAGATGGACGGCATTGCAGCTTTGAAAGAAATCAAGAAGATTGATGCTAACGCTAAAGTAATTATGTGCTCCGCGATGGGTCAACAAGCGATGGTAATCGACGCTATTCAAGCAGGTGCCAAAGACTTTATCGTTAAACCGTTCCAATCTGACCGCGTTATCGAAGCGATCAGCAAGACACTGGGCGTTTAAGAGACATGATGATGGCTCAGGGTGATATTCCAGGAGGAGCTGGCGTGGGAAGTAATTATTATTTACAGCTTGTATGGGTGATTGTTGTCCTGGCCGTCATCCTGGCCCTTATTGTTTACCTGATCCGTTTTCTAAACAAACGGAATCAGCAAATGTTCCGGCACGGCACAATTCGTACCCTGGGTGGAGTTGGACTGGGGCAAAACAAGTCGTTGCAAATTATGGAAATTGGTGGATGTGTATATCTGCTTGGTGTAGGTGAAGACATCCAGTTGATAGATAAGGTTTCGGATCTGGAAGAGGCCCAAAGAATCATTGATTCCTTTGAACGAGATGCTGCTGCACAACAAGGAAATCTCTCACCTCTCATTGCCAAGCTGACAAAACGTTTCCGTAGAGAAGAACCGCCGCGGGAAATGGAACTAGAGGACACAACTTCTTTTCACGAAATGTTTGAATCCAAACTTCGGCAGATGCCTAACCGTAAAGAGAAGATGGAAAAGCTCCTGGATAAAGACAATACTACAGATCGGTCGAGGGATTCATGAAGAAAAAGATTTGGTTAGCGTGTTGTTTATTAGGACTTATCAGTCTGGCATCTGTAACGGTTGCCTTTGCCGAACCCATTCCGAATATTGATATTCAGATTGGAAACGGTGATGGAGGGACGCCAAGTACGAGTTCACTGTCCATCATTCTGTTAATTACGGTGCTTAGTATTGCTCCAGCAATGCTTGTACTGATGACCAGTTTTACTCGGATTGTGATTGTGCTCGGTTTTATACGTACATCTTTGGGTACACAACAAATGCCACCCAATCAGGTGCTGGTCGGTTTGGCGCTATTTCTGACACTTTTCATTATGTCGCCGACATTGTCTTCCATAAATCAGGTAGCGCTTCAGCCCTATCTCCAGGGAGAGCTAACGCAAACCGAGGCACTTGAAAAAGCAGCGGATCCCATGAAGAAATTTATGTTTAGTCACACCAGAGAAAAAGATCTTCTGCTGTTTATGAAGTACAATCAGACTGAACAACCAAAGACCTATCAGGATATCCCAATTACTGTTATGGTGCCGGCATATGTAATCAGTGAGTTGAAGACAGCATTCCAGATGGGGTTTATGATTTTTATTCCGTTTCTGGTTATAGACATTGTTGTCGCGAGTACACTCATGGCAATGGGGATGATGATGCTTCCGCCGGTCATGATCTCATTACCTTTCAAAATACTGCTCTTTGTCCTTGTGGATGGGTGGTATCTGGTTGTCAAGTCACTGTTACTGAGTTTTAACACTTGATCCGGAAAGTTAAAGGAGGACGGTCATGACTTCGGAATTTATTATCGGTCTGGCCGGGAAAGCGGTATACACGTCATTGCTGGCCAGTGCACCCATGCTTATACTAGCTCTGGTTGTAGGACTTGCAATCAGTATTTTTCAAGCGACAACTCAAATTCAGGAACAAACATTAGCTTTTGTACCCAAGATTGTTGCCGTACTTCTGTCAGTACTTTTGTTTGGACCTTGGATCTTAAATATCTTGGTCGATTTTACGTTCAACATTCTCGATAATCTATACAGATACATAGGGTAGGCTTTAGCAGATGGAGACATTGTTGCAAAGTTTCCCTGTCGCTCTGCTTATGTTTTGTCGAATCACATCATTTTTTGTAACTGCGCCAGTTTTTTCGGCTCGAAATGTGCCGACTTCAGTTAAAATTGGTATCTCTGCATTTGTCACATTGTCTGTCTATCTGATTTACGGAATAGACCAGACCGTACCCACCGATCTGAGCTATGTTTTATTGATCATCAGAGAGATTCTAATTGGCCTGCTTTTAGGTTTTGTGGCTTATCTTTTGATGACGGCTGTTCAGACTGCGGGAACCTTTATCGATCTACAGATCGGTTTTGGTATGGCCAATGTATATGATCCAATGACAGGTGCTTCAGCGCCACTTACGGGTAACTTGAAGTATGCATTTGCTATGCTTCTGTTTCTGACGATGAATGGACACCATTATTTGCTGGATGCGATCGTTTACAGTTACCGGTGGGTACCATTATCGAATGTGTTTTTCCTACGGTTGGCAGATGGAAGTATTGCTGAATTTTTGATTCAGACCTTAGGTCAATCATTTATGCTGGCTTTTCAGATGTCGGCTCCGATTGTAGTTGCGTTGTTTTTGACGGATGTTGGATTAGGTTTTTTGGCCAAAACTGCTCCTCAATTTAATGTATTTGCAGTTGGGTTGCCGCTTAAGTTACTCGTTGGTCTTGCTATTTTGCTTTTGCTGGTTCCCAGTTTCTCCTTTGTATTTAGTCAATTGTTCGAAGCGATATTCAGATCGATGGAAAAATTGCTTGGAACCATTGGACAAAGGCCCGGCTGAGTGAAACGGAGGAAAAGACACAAATGAAACTTCAACTCGACCTCCAGTTGTTTTCAGGGGAGAAGACGGAGAAAGCTACCCCGAAAAAGAGACAGGATACACGAAAAAAAGGACAGATTGTCAAAAGCGCTGAACTATCTGGCGCATCCATTCTCCTAATCGTGTTTTTGATCATGATGGTATTCAGCAATTACTATAAAGAACGTATAGTTCGTCTGTTTACAGATATCTTCATCAATCGATTGAGTATGGATATCACCGGAGAGAATGTGATGGCGCTTATGATGCGCTATGGCATTGAAGTTTTGTTATTGATCGCTCCCGTTTTGCTGGGTGCGTTACTGGTTGCTTTGATCGTTAACTACATGCAAGTTGGTTTTCTTCTTGTAGGGGAAGGTTTGAAGCCAAAACTTGAGAAACTGGACCCGATTAAAGGTTTCAAAAATATATTCTCTCTCCGCTCATTAGTGGAATTTGCTAAATCCATTTTGAAAATGTCGATTATCGGTTATCTCGTTTACAGTACAATTAAGGGCTACCAGTCAGATATTGCTTCACTTTCTCATTTTTCATTGGATGCTATTTTACATTTCGCTGCGTCGATCACTTTAAGTCTTGGGATCAAGATTGCAGTGGCATTAATGATACTTGCGATATTTGATTACATGTATCAGAAGTATGACCATGAGAAGAAGATTCGTATGTCCAAGCAAGACATCAAAGACGAGTACAAGAAAATGGAAGGTGATCCGCTGATCAAAGGTAAAATCCGGGAACGCCAGCGTCGTATGGCAATGCAGCGTATGATGCAGGAAGTGCCGAATGCGGATGTAATCATCACGAACCCGACCCACTTTGCGGTTGCGCTAAAGTATGAAGGTTCCGAGATGGAGGCACCACAGATTATTGCCAAAGGTCAGGATTATGTCGCCTTGCGTATTAAGGAAATTGCCAAAGAAAACGGTGTTATTACGATGGAAAACAAGCCGCTGGCACGGGCATTGTTCCAGAGAGCCGAGATTGGTGACGCTATACCGGCCGATTTGTTTCAAGCGGTAGCTGAAGTGCTGGCTTATGTATATAAACTAAAGGGCAGAACGAAATAAAAGGGGATCGGAGGCCGTACATTCATTGAAGATTAAAGATATAGCTGTCCTTGCGGGTATCATTGGCATTGTGTTAATGATGATTCTCCCGATCCCGCCCTGGCTGTTGGACTTGTTGCTCGTCGTCAACATTTCAATTGCACTGATGATACTCCTTGTTGCCATGAACAGCAAAGAAGCGTTGCAGTTTTCTATTTTTCCAGCTTTGCTGTTGATCACTACACTATTCCGACTGGCACTGAACATTTCGACAACCAAGCTAATCCTTGGTGATGGGGATGCGGGAGCCGTAGTTGCTACCTTTGGTAGCTGGATTGCTGGAGGGCAAATTGCAATTGGATTTATCGTGTTTTTGATCCTCGTTGTTGTTCAGTTTATCGTTATTACAAAGGGGTCTGAGCGCGTAGCTGAAGTTGCTGCCCGATTCACCCTCGATGCGATGCCTGGTAAACAAATGAGTATCGATGCGGATCTGAATGCGGGTCTAATCAACGAGCAACAAGCTCGTGAGCGTCGTTCCAAAATTGAACGTGAAGCCGATTTCTATGGAGCGATGGATGGGGCAAGTAAATTCGTAAAAGGTGACGCAATTGCAAGTATTATCATCCTCCTGATCAATCTCATAGGTGGGTTCATTATCGGTATGACTGTGCATGGGATGGCTTTTGCAGATGCAATGTCAACGTACTCTGTACTGACTATCGGAGATGGATTGGTAAGCCAAATCCCGGCTCTGCTTATTTCCACAGCAGCAGGACTTATCGTCACCAGAGCGTCTTCAGAAGGAAACCTGGCAGATGATATTACGGGGCAACTGTTTACATATCCAATACTAATTTATATCGTAGCTTTCGTTATTGCCATGCTCGGTTTCTTCACACCCATTCATGTTATTACTACGCTTCCGTTGGCAGGTGTGTTGGCATATGCCGCGTGGCGTATGCAGAATAATCTGAATTTGAAACAAGTAGCGGAAGAACAGTTGGAAGAAGAACAGCAGATTGAAGAGGTTAGAAGTCCTGAAAGTGTAATTAACCTGCTTCAGGTGGACCCTATTGAGTTTGAATTTGGTTATGGTTTAATCCCGCTTGCTGATAATCAGCAGGGTGGGGACTTATTGGATCGGATCATTATGATTCGGAGGCAGTGTGCTCTTGAACTGGGGTTAGTCGTTCCGGTCATACGGATTCGAGATAATATCCAGCTCAGACCCAATGAGTATGTTATCAAAATCAAGGGTAATGTGGTAGGTGGCGGAGAACTGTTGTTGAATCATTACCTTGCCATGAGTCCTGGCTATGATGAGGAGTCTGTAACAGGTATTGAAACGACGGAACCTGCTTTTGGACTTCCAGCACTATGGATTGATGAAGTAACCAAAGACAGAGCCGAACTTGCAGGATATACGGTCGTTGATCCGCCTTCCGTTGTGGCTACACATCTGACGGAACTGATTAAGAAACATGCGCATGAGTTACTTGGAAGACAAGAGACAAAAGCACTTGTGGATAATCTCAGAGAGAACTATTCTGCCCTTGTGGATGAACTGATCCCTTCTCTACTTTCCATTGGTGATGTACAGAAAGTGCTTGCTAAGTTATTGCGTGAGAAAATATCTATTCGGGATATGGTGACCATCTTCGAGACACTGGCTGACTATGGTACGTATACGAAAGATCCTGATGTGCTGACTGAATACGTCAGACAATCCCTCTCGCGTCAGATTACTCAGCAGTTCTCACAGAAAGGTGAGACACTTCGAGTGATCACGGTTGGACCTGGTCTTGAGAAGAAAATTGCTGAAAGTGTGCAACAATCGGATCAAGGCAGTTATCTTGCGTTAGACCCTGTTTCTACACAAAGTGTATATCAGAAGCTCAGTGAACAAGTAAACCGTTTGATTCAATCAGGTCAACAACCTGTTGTATTAACTTCTCCAACCATTCGGATGTATCTGCGTCAGGTTATTGAACGTACTATGCAGGACATTCCTGTGCTTTCCTACAGCGAGTTGGAGCCGAATGTTGAAATTCAAAGTATCGGGGTGGTGAACTTATGAGAGTAAAACAATACGTTGTTGAGACCATGCCCGAAGCTATGCTTCAAATTCGCAAAGACCTGGGAAGTGATGCTGTTATTCTGTCCACCAAAGAGATTAAGGTGGGCGGAGTGATGGGAATGTTTCGAAAAAAAAGGATTGAAGTTGTAGCTGCAGTGGATAAGGAAGAAAACAAGCAAACAACAAAGCCAGTACAAAATCAATTCACACCTGTACCTCGTGCATTTGTACCTGAGGCTTATCGGCAAACAGCTCGTTCGTTTGTTGCGGCTTCTGATGAGTCGGCTACAACGAATACAGCTGATCAAAGTGTACAGGACCAATCTGCTGCTGCTCCGTCTGTGTTTGAATCGCGTAATATCGGTTCAGACATAGACAGCAGCTCAGGTTCTTCGAGCATGGATCATAAACCGCGACCGCAAGGGGCGGATTTTTCGGGTTCAACAACTGGTCCAAAGCCAACAGGTTCAGACCTGCAGCAGGATAAGTTGATGACTGAATTGCAGGATCTTAAACAAATGGTGACCAGGCTTTCAAAGCAAGGTACTTCTGCAGACCCTGTGCCAGAGGAACTGCAACCGATCCGAGAGCGTTTGACAGAACAAGATGTCTGGCCTGAAGTATGGGAATCCTGGTTTGATTCAATTCAAGCAAAATGGTCTGAGGATGGATTGAAAGAACAGGATGTAGAACAAGCGGTGAAACTTGAGGTCATGCACTTTTTGGAGCAACGTATTGAAGAAGGCATTCTTCCAACCACTCGAATCGTCTATGTAGCTGGACCAACCGGTGTAGGGAAAACTACGACGATTGCAAAATTGGCTGCTGAACAAATGTTCAAAAAACAGCGTAAAGTTGGATTCATTACATCAGACACGTATCGGATCTCGGCGGTAGAACAGCTTAGAACATATGCTTCTATACTGAATGTTCCACTTGAGGTGGTACAATCGCCCGGTGATACACAACGTGCCATTTCTCGATTAGAGAATTGTGATTTGATCTTTATGGATACAGCGGGTAGAAACTACAGAAATGAATTACTTGTTTCAGAACTGCAAAGTTTGCTTGCTCCTGTAGAGAATAGCGAAACCTTTCTGGTCATGAGCATGACTTCCAAAAGCGCTGATATGGTGCAGATCACGGAACATTTCAGTAAATATGGACTGGATAAGGTGATTTTTACCAAAATGGATGAGACTGGGAGTTGCGGTCCGCTATTTAACTTGTTACACCGTTTTCCACTCAAGCTCGCATATGTGGCAAATGGACAAAATGTTCCGGACGATTTGTTGAAACCAGATGCAGATTCGTTGTCTAAACAGTTGCTGGGAGAATGGTCACAATGAAGGATCAGGCAGCTGCACTTCGAAGTATGGTCTCCGCGCCATTGGAATTGGAAGGCATTGAGCGAGATATTCGATCCTCGAAAATCATTACTGTGGCCAGTGGTAAGGGAGGTGTTGGTAAATCCAATTTCACACTGAACTTTGCCTTGGCGTTGCAGGCTTTGGGGCAAAAGGTACTTGTATTTGATGCTGATATTGGAATGGCTAATATTGATGTTCTTATGGGTACGTCTTCTTCCTATAATCTTTACCACCTGTTGTACCGACAAAAAACCATAAGGGAAATCATACAACTGGGTGCCAGTGGCTTGCCTTACATTGCTGGAGGATCGGGCATGAAAGAGTTGTTCTCATTGTCAGATCGTGATCTGGAGTTTTTCGCCAGTCAAGTCGAGGATATTGCCCAGGAAATGGATTATGTCATCTTTGACACTGGGGCAGGACTCTCCAGAGAGAATATGAAGTTCATCGGTGCTGCTGATGAATGCCTGATTATAACTACACCTGAACCGACTTCAATAACCGATGCTTATGCTTTAGTCAAAGTTATGCACGGCCAGGAAAATGCTACGCCCTTTCGGATGATCGTTAACCGGGTGGAAGACGAACGAGAAGCGGAACGGGTGGCAGAAAAAATAGCTGGAGTGGCGAGGCGGTTTTTGCAGACGGATATTCCGCTGCTTGGGTATATTTCAGAAGACGCCCAGGTAGTCAAGGCGGTTAAAAGGCAAATGCCCTATAGTCTGGCTTATCCGAATGCCAAAGCCTCTAAAGATATAGAGAAACTTGCTCTTCGTTATCTGGCTGTACCTGCAACTCCGGGATCCGGAACCTTGACAGGAATCAGGGGATTTATGAATAAGTGGCTTAAACGGACAACGTGATTTCTGAATAAAGGAAACAGGGGTGACACAACATGGCGGCGTATCAAGTATTGGTTGTCGATGATTCCGCTTTTATGCGTAAGATTGTTACGGATTTGATCCAAGCGGATCCGGAATTCAAGGTTACGGCAACGGCATCAAACGGTAGAGAAGCGATTCAAAAATCACTAGAATTGAAACCCGATATTATTACAATGGACGTTGAGATGCCCGAAATGAATGGGTTGGATGCATTAAAATCAATTATGAAGGAATCTTTCGTTCCTGTGATTATGCTCTCTGGTATCAATGAACAAGGCATGAAAGAAACCATTATGGCGCTTGAAGCTGGGGCATTTGACTTCATTCGCAAACCATCTATTTCACATGACCAGGATATTGCTCAAGTTGGTAAAGCCTTGGTTGAACGCATGCGAGCTGCGATGAATGAGATCAAAAGAAAAGCTGATCGTGAGTTATCCATGAAAAATAGAGACATGTTGCGAGGAGCAGTTGCTCCCCCAACTCAGCCATTGCAGAAAGAACTGCCGGCCAGGGATCGAGCGGAGCCCGTGAAAAAAACGATCGAATCTGTCGAGACGATTCAACGCTCTATTCGAGAGCGGACTGAAGCCTTTCAGGCCAAAGCAAAGAAACCCATTGAACCATTGTCACCTTCAAAACCAGATCGCGTAGAGAATAAACCGGAGCCTTTGCCAAAAGCTGAGCGTAATTTGGGGGCGAAGGCAGAAAAAGCAGTGAGGTCAGCTAATCCAGTACAGACTCCAAAGGAAGTTCGACTACCTAATGCAGCTAGAGTGGCAGCTGATCAAATAGCGGCAACTTCTGCCTCTGCAAAAGCCAAGGATGTAATCAAGCCTAATCCTGTTCCCAAAGGTGGAGGGGGGCTGGAAGGACCATTCAACAAACTTGTGGCAATAGGTTGTTCTACGGGTGGACCGAGGGCTCTCAAAACTTTGCTTGAGCAGTTGCCTGCTGATTTGCCTGCACCGGTCATTATTGTGCAGCATATGCCGCCCAATTTCACACGTTCTTTGGCTCAACGATTGAATACATTCAGTCCACTGCATGTGGTTGAAGCTGAAGATGGAATGGTTCTGAAAAAAGGAACCGCCTATATAGCACCCGGTGGATTCCATGTGAAAGTTAACAAAACAGCAGACGGGAAGTTTATTGTGAAATTGACTGAAGACCAACCAGTGAATGGACATAGACCTTCAGTGGATACGATGTTTGAGTCACTTCTGCCGTTTACATCTTTACAAAGGCATCTTGTTTTGCTAACGGGAATGGGAAGTGATGGAGCACGTATGATGAAGAGATTATACGAAGCTGGAGTTACATCAACCTTTGCCGAGAATGAAGAAACATGTGTTGTATATGGTATGCCGCGCTCTGCTGTAGAGCTGCAATGCGTTCGTCATCTTCTGCCATTGCAGGAGATTGCTTCTAAACTAGTTCAAGCAGTGAAATAACGGAGTGTAACTCACGGAGGAGGTGCCTCACAATGGACATGAACCAATATTTATCCATGTTTATTGATGAGTCTAATGATCATCTGCAATCGCTTAACGAAAACATGCTTCAACTTGAAGGCAATCCGGAAGACCTGGGCATAGTTCAGGTTATATTCCGCTCTGCTCATACCTTGAAGGGTATGGCAGCAACTATGGGCTTTGAAGATTTGGCATCACTTACACATAAAATGGAAAATGTGTTGGATCTGGTTCGTAATGAGAAATTGAAAATGCAGGATTTCATTTTTGATACCATGTTCAAGAGTCTGGACGCTTTGGAAACCATGGTTCAGGATATTACCGAAGGTGGACAAGGTAAAGCAGATGTGTCGTCAATCGTAGCTTCACTTCAAGCCATTGAAAATGGTGAAATGACAAACGGAAATGGACCTGTTACAGAAACAAACAAGCCGGCTAACGCTTCAATCTCTTCGGCTGTGGAGCTGGATGAATTCCAATATTCAGTGCTGGATCAGTCGATCGCCGAAGGTCATCGTGTGTTCTACGTGGATGTGCTTGTTAGCGAGCATAGCCAGTTAAAAGGTGTACGGGCTTATATGGTCTTTGATATGCTGGAACGTTCGGGTGAAGTCGTTAAGGCTTACCCATCCGTTCAGGATATTGAGCAGGAGAAGTTTGAGCGCAGTTTCTCGTTGTATTACATAACAACTAAAGAGGCGCACGAACTGGAAGAAGGCATCATGAGTATCTCTGAGATTGAAAGTGCAAAGCTCATTCAACTGGATCAGGAGACTCTTCAGCAGATGGCTAATCAGGTAGCAGCTACAGTTGAAGCGCCACCCGCACCAACAGCTTTAGCTGAGGTTGCTTCGCCGGATAAGAATTCTGTACCCAAAGAAGAAACCACAACGGCACCAGCTAAAACAGCTGCACCGAAGCAAGCTGCTGCACCTTCACGTACCATTCGTGTGGATATTGAACGTCTCGACGTATTGATGAACCTGTTCAGTGAATTGTTGATTGACCGTTCACGTCTGGAGCAACTGGCGAGTGAGACAGGCAACAATGATTTATCCGATACAGTAGCTCATTTAAGTCGAGTTAGCACAGATTTGCAAAATATTGTACTGAAATTGCGGATGGTTCCGGTAGATACCGTATTTAATCGATTCCCGCGCATGATCCGTGATCTGGCTAAGACACTTGATAAAAAAATCGATCTGGTGATTACAGGTGCTGAGACGGAACTGGATCGTACGGTAATTGATGAGATTGGTGATCCGCTTGTGCATTTACTGCGTAACGCGGTTGACCATGGTGTGGAATCCATTGCAGAGCGTGTAGCTGCAGGTAAACCAGAGATGGGTACAGTAAACCTGCGTGCCTTCCACAGTGGAAATCACGTATTTATCGAGATTGAAGATGATGGTAAAGGTATCTATCGCGACAAGCTTTTGAAAACAGCGATCAAACGTGGTGTTGTTACCGAAGAACAAGGTGCCAAGATGAGTGATGATGAAGTGAATCAACTGTTGTTCGCACCTGGTTTTAGTACTGCTGATATTATCTCGGATATCTCTGGCCGGGGCGTTGGCTTGGATGTAGTAAAATCGAAGATCACTTCGCTTGGCGGTAATGTAACGATTCATTCAACTCCAGGCAAAGGCACGAACTTCTCTGTTCAGCTTCCGTTGACACTATCCATTATTGCTGCAATGCTTGTACGACTTGGTTCAGAGAAATATGCTGTTCCGTTGTCCTCCATTGTAGAGACGGCCATTGTACAACGTGAGCAAGTTCGTAATATTCACGGCAATAAAATGATCACGTTCCGTGAGTCACTGATTCCGTACTTGTCTTTGAGCGAAGTATTCTCTGTACCGGATTTCAATGACGCTGATGAGCAAGAAACAGAAATTGTCGTGATTCGTAAAGGCGACCGTCTTGCAGCCGTAGCTGTTGAAGAATTTATTGGACAAAGTGAGATTGTTCTCAAATCAATGGGAACCTATCTTCCTGCTATTGAAGGAATCTCTGGAGCAACCATTCTCGGAGATGGACAAGTAGCCCTGATTCTTGATCCTAATGCATTTATTAAATAAGCATAGAGCTAAGTCTTACATTTAATAGGGAGGTTTTTTATATGGAAGAAGAGTTGAAAGTCATCGTCTTTAAATTGGGTTCCGAAGAGTATGGTATTGAGGTAGACAAGGTTCAGACGATTGAGCGCATGATGCCAATTACCCGTGTTCCCAAGACACTTTCCTTTGTAAAAGGAGTTATTAATCTACGCGGTGTTGTAATTCCAGTCATTGATCTGCGCGGTCGTTTCTCCCTTCCGGAAACGGAATACACGGATCAGACTCGTATTGTTATCGTAGGTGTAGACGACATGCAAGTTGGCTTTATCGTAGATTCTGCCAATGATGTTATTGATATCAAGAGCAGTGCGATCGATAGCCCACCAGAAGTGGTTGGCGGCGTCAAGGCGAGATACTTGCGAGGTGTTGCTAAATTGGAGGATTCACGCTTGTTGATCATGCTCAACCTAAACGAAGTATTAAATAAAAGCGAGATTGTACAGCTGGAAAGTGTTGAGGGCTAGTACCGTGGAGATGTTCAACCGATTTGAGGTATTCCAGATGGATGTGCTCAAAGAGGTCGGTAACATTGGAGCAGGCAACGCCGCAACGGCGTTGTCTCAACTCCTCAACAGACCGATTGACATGGGTGTACCTACAGTACAAATGCTCCCTTTTGAAGAAGTTGCCGAAAAAGTGGGCGGAGATGAACGCATCGTAGTGACCGTGTTTCTTCGTGTAGAAGGCGAAGCACCGGGAAATCTTTTCTTTATGATGACACCAGAGGCTGCTAAAATGTTGTTGAATAGACTTGCCGGGTTTGATCTGAAAGAAGGACTCGATTTTACAGATATGGAACAATCAGCGCTTTCCGAGATTGGAAATATTTTGGCTGGATCCTATCTTTCTTCTCTGGCAGATTTCACGAAGTTGTCTATGTATCCAACTGTCCCTGGACTTGCCATCGACATGGCAGGTGCCATTCTAAGTTATGGCTTGCTGCAATTTGGCGAGATGGGTGACGCTGCATTGTTGATTGACACATCTTTCTTTGAAGGTGAAGATCAAGTTGAGGGTCAGTTTTTCCTCATTCCGGATCCACCATCCTTTGCAAAGATATTTGAATCGCTAGGGGTGCCACTGAGCCATGATTGAGGACAAAAGCGTCGTTAAAGTCGGTATGGCGGATTTAAACATCGCTCATCTTCCTGGTGTAATCCGTACGACTGGCTTGGGTTCGTGTGTGGGATTAACAATGTATGACCCACATTTGAAGCTGGCTGGAATGGCGCATGTCATGCTTCCTACTTCAGAGATCGCCCGTGAAGGGAAACTGAACACTGCGAAATATGCGGATACGGCGTTGCCTGAGCTTTTGGAAAAGATGATTAAACTAGGCGCTTCACACTCACGTATTGTGTCTAAAATGGCCGGAGGCTCTCAGATGTTTGCCTTTGCTGGCGCTGGAGATACAATGCGTATTGGACCAAGGAATGCAGATTCTTGTCGAGAGTGGCTTCAAAAACTCAATATCCCTCTTCTAGCAGAAGATACGGGTGGGAATTATGGACGAACGATTGAGATGGATTGTGAAACTGGACTTTTGACTATTCGAAGCGTACAAATGGGTGTAAAGGAACTATAAGACTATGATAGGAAACTACCGCATTAATCTTGGAGCAGGCATCGTTGGGTTTATTCTTACTTTTTTTGTAGCATACAGCAGCAATGTGCTGATGACCAGTTTAATTCGCGGATTGATCGGATTCGTAGCCTGGTTTGTCCTTGCATATGGTTTACGCTGGGGATTGGGATTGCTGCTGAACCCTCAGATCGAGGGAAATGGGTATGGTTATGATTCACCAAGTGCTCAAGATCAAAGAGGTTCACAGGTGGACATTAAAATCGAAGACGATGGACAAGAGCTGAATGATTTGCTCAAGAATGGACAGAACGCTTCATCTGGGGACGATCTTCCGCCATCTGAGACGAAAGCTCCAACGGGATTCGCCCCTTTGGATCCGCCTAAACTTGTCCGGACCAAGGATCCGGAGGAATTGGCGCAGGCCGTTCGTCACCTGACAGACAAATAAGGAGGGTGAAAGCAATTGAACGAGCGTAAAGCTTCACATTTGAACCATTCTGATCTGTGGGAAAAGTGGAAAGAACATGGAGATCTTGAAGCCAAGAAAACTTTGATTGAAAAGTATCTTCATATTGTAAATTATGTATCCGGTCGACTGGCTGTTGGTTTGCCCAAAAATGTTCCCAAGGATGACTTGGAAAGCAATGGAGTTATGGGTTTAATTGATGCATTGGAGAAGTTCGACTATGAACGTGGTCTGCAATTTGAAACTTATGCATCATGGAGGGTCCGCGGAGCCATTCTTGACGGTCTGCGTCAAGGTGATTGGGTTCCGCGTTCTGTGCGTGAGAAGGCCAAGCGAATTGAAGACGCCTATCAACAGCTGGAACAAAGTTATCTCAGGTCTGTTAGTGATGAGGAAATGAGCGAGTACTTGGACGTATCCACTAAAGATTTTCAACATATGCTTCAGGAAGTGGCAGTCATGTCACTTTGCTCGCTGGAGGATCCAATTCGTGAAGAAGAGTCTGAGACTCGTCTGTCTTTGATGGTGGATGAGAAAGCCAAAAATCCGGATTATAAAGTGAATGAGTTTTATTTGAAGGAAGCTTTGGTGCAAGGGCTTGACAAGTTGACGGTAAAAGAGAGAACGGTTGTTTCACTATTGTATTACGAAGATCTTTCTCTTAGTGAAATTGCTGAGGTTATGTCCCTTTCTCCGTCTCGTATATCCCAGTTACATTCCAAGGCAATATTACGATTACGCGGCACGTTGGACAAACAGAAAGATTTGTTGATGCGTAAAGATTAATAGAGAGAAGTAATATCATTGGAGTTTGGGGAGTGGAAAGTCTAAAAGGGGGAAGAATTGCGGTGACACAGCGGACTGCTTTGGAACAATGTTTAAACATTGTTTTATCGGACGACAAATGCACAGCCTACCTTGAATTTTCCAAAGAGGAAGAAGGCTTTGCCTGCACGATTGATGAACTTGAACAATTTGTGGCGGACAAGGGCATCAGACAAGGTGTATCGCGAGAGGCATTATTACTTTTTGTGAGCAACCCTGAAACCTATTTAAAAGATAAATACAAGATTGCCGAAGGTATCGCTCCCATTCAGGGAACAGATGGATTCATCAAGATTCTGGTTGGAATGGACGATACGAACGAACGACGACCGCTCGAATCGGAAGATGGAACTGTCGATTACAAAGAAGTGACCCGGTTAAACAATGTCCGTAGTGGCCAGATCATTGCAGAGCGGATCGCTCCTAGCGATGGCATACCAGGCAGGGCAGTAACGGGTGAGGAAATTCCTTATCGTCCGGGAAAAGAAGCTCGGTTTAAAGTTGGGAAAAACGTTGTGATTAACCCGGATGGTTCTGCGATGTATGCTGCACTGGATGGGCTGGTTACCAAAACGGACGGTAACAAACTGAATGTGTTTCCTGTTTATGAAGTCAATGGTGATGTTGACTACAATAACGGTAATATCGACTTTGTAGGCACAGTTGTCATACGAGGCAATGTACTTACCGGATTTAAAGTAAAAGCAGCAGGTGACATTCGTGTCGTCGGAGGTGTCGAAGGAGCTGAACTGGAAGCAGGCGGCTCAATCGAAATTACCGGTGGTATTATTGGTTATAACAAAGGACTGGTACAAGCAGGCCATAATGTTAAATGTACTTTCATTCAAGAAGGCAACGTAGATGCCGGTGAAGATGTTCTGGTTTCCCAAAGTATTATGCACTCCAATATTCGTGCTGGCCACGGTGTCATCTGTGCGGGAACCAAGGGTCTTATTGTTGGTGGCTCGATCCAGGCTGGTCAGAACGTCTCAGCGCGTGTTGTGGGCAACAGCATGTCCACGGTCACTTCCATTGAAGTTGGTGTGCTACCAAAGTTGCGTAACGAACTCAATGATTTGCGCAAGGAAGTCAGAGAGCAGATGGATTCCTTGGACAAAACGAAGAAAGCTTTGACATTGCTGGATCAATTAGCTGCCGCTGGACAACTAACTCCAGATAAGATGTCGATGCGAATCAAGCTGAATGCTACGCAGAAATCTGCTCTTCGTATAAGTGAAGAAACGAAAATGCGTATCTTTGAAATTGAAAAGGCACTTGAAGATACAAGTAAGGCTCGTGTTGATATTCTGAAGATGATTTATGGAGGCTCTAAAATAGTTATCGGCAGATACACGAAATTTATTAAAGATCCAGTGAGTCGAATTTCATTTTATTATCACGATGGTGATATTACGATGGTTCCATACGTTTAAGTACAGCATTCAGTCACAGGAAGAAATCCATTCGAAACCGTGAGGTGAGCGTATGAGTTTCAAAGCAGTGGAGTTGCAGATTGCGGTACCACGAACAAGTGAAGCGGGACGTTATCAAAGTGAAGCCCAACAGCGACCGATTACGGATCAGAATCTTTTGGCAGAGCAAACGTCGAAAGAAGCAAATGAAGCAAGGCAACGAAGTGAAGCAATGGACGAAACTTCACAGACTTCGGTGCGTGATGGTCATAACCATGATGGGGATCAGCAGAGTGGTTCCGATGGACAGGAGACTGCTCAGGCTCAAGAAACTGTCAAACCTGCAGAGCACCCGTACAAAGGTAAACACATAGATTTGTCATTATAATAGATGGTTGTTATAGACATGAAGCCTTGCGCACCGATGGTTGAATCAGAAGGAGAGAACCCAATTTGTCACCATGGATCATTATTGTCATATTAGGGGGCTGCGCCATCGCCTACGCTTATATTATGCCTCGGAAAAACAAGGCGCAAGAGCCCGGGCATCAATTGGTGCAGGAGATGGAATCTACGCTTGAACATTACATGACCGAGATCGAAAATGATAATGATGCTCTTATTCAACGTGTGGCTGAAATGAAGGGAGAAGCGACAGCAGCAGATCAACGTATGCAATTGCAACTTCAGGAATTACAGCAGCGGTTGGATCAGCTGGAACAGAGCAAAAAGAACGAACCTGTCGCATCAACTGTGCCACACTCAGGTAATGTACCTGTGCAAGCCTCCGAAGGTTTGCAAGCTCAAGCGCTCGTGAAAAGTGTACAAGCAGAGGCGGCCCAGCAGGCGTTAGAAGCAGACCTACAGATCAGCAAGGTTGAAACTTTGCCTGAGCGTGAATCGATTAAAGATAGATACCCAGAACTCTTTAATTTACATGCTGAGGGTAAATCGATGGATGCCATATCCAAGCAGACAGGCATTCAGCGTGGTGAGGTACAGTTAATACTTCAATTGGCAGAACGGGAGGAAAGCTAAGTCATGGACAAGCGATCCTTATGGATTGGTCTGGGGAGCGGCATGATTATTGGTGCAGTTTTGCTTCAACTGGCCACAGTCGGACAAAATGCATTATCGGATAGTAATCTGGCCCCTGAGCAGACTGCCAATATGACCAAAGAACAGCTTGAAACAGCGGCGAAAAGCCTGGATATGAAGGTGGTCGGTTCTGAAGAGGATTTGTACACAGAAGCTGAGTGGATAGAGAAGAAAAAGCAGGAAAGCAGTGAGTTGCAAGGGGAAACAGCAACACCACCTGAGACAGTAACCTCTACGGAAACACCTGCAGAGCCTGAGAAGCCACAAGAGCCTACTGCAAGTGAAGGTGAAGGGCAGAAAGAGATAACTGAGCCGAAGACAACAGAACCTGTAACGCCGAGCAATCCGAAAGGCGCAACAGTATCATTCAAAGTACGTTCAGGCAATAGCCTTGCGATCGTTGCAGCAAACCTAAAAACCGCGGGAATCGTAGATGATGCTCAAGCATTCATAAAGGCTGGCAAGGCTGAGCGAATCAATACCAAAATCCAGGTGGGTACCTATGCGCTTGAAAAAGGGGAAAGTTTCAAATCCATTATCGCAAAAATTACGAAAGAACCGTCAAACTGAGCATGCTCGGACAGGACGGTTTTTGCGTATTAAACGGTACATTTTCAAAGCTTGATAATAATTAGCTCTGAGTTACATATCAAGTTTAAATGATTCGATACTAGCAAAAAATGAAAAGTAGATTTTAGCTTCAAAGACTGTTGCATCGGACAGTCAGTTATGCTATATTAGATAACGGTGTTAAAACACACGCATGTGCTAATTTTGTTGAGGGTGCTTTCCTTATGGAGAGTCTTGGCGAAAAATGATGCCGGCGGAGGACACAATAAAAACCATATTAGGAGGTGTGTGAAGATGGCAGTAATCTCCATGAAGCAGCTTCTCGAAGCTGGGGTACACTTCGGTCACCAAACTCGTCGTTGGAACCCAAAAATGGATCGTTATATCTTCACTGAAAGAAACGGAATTTATATCATCGACTTGCAAAAGACGGTGAAAAAAGTCGAAGAGGCTTACAACTTCGTTAAAGGAATCGCAGGAGAGAATGGTACAATTCTTTTCGTGGGTACTAAGAAACAAGCTCAAGATTCCGTTAAAGAAGAAGCTGAACGTGCTGGTCAATTTTACATTAACCAACGCTGGCTTGGCGGTACCCTGACTAACTTCCAAACTATTCAAAAACGTATTGATCGTTTGAAACAGTTGGAAGCTTGGGAAGAAGACGGTACATTCGCTGTATTGCCTAAAAAAGAAGTTATCTTGCTTCGCAAAGAAAAAGATCGTCTGGAGAAATTCTTGGGCGGTATTAAAAATATGAAAGGCCTGCCAAGCGCCCTGTTCATCATCGATCCACGCAAAGAGCGCATCGCTGTTGCGGAAGCTCGCAAATTGGGTATCCCAATTGTTGGTATCGTTGATACTAACTGCGATCCGGATGAGATCGATTATGTTATCCCAGGTAATGACGACGCGATCCGCGCTGTTAAATTGCTGACAGGTAAAATGGCTGATGCTGTAATCGAAGCTAACCAAGGCGAAGAAACTTCCGCTTAATAGATTCGAACATATGTTATAAACTAAATGAAAAGGGTGGTTGGCAGGTGGATAACCTCTCACTGCCCTTTTTTTAGAGTGTACGTACAATACTTAATGTTGGAGGGAATTTATAATGGCAGTTAATGCGAGTGCAGTAAAAGAACTTCGCGAAAGAACGGGCGCTGGTATGCTCGATTGCAAAAAAGCACTGGAAGAAGCAAACGGTGATGTAACAAAAGCAGCTGAATTGTTGCGTGAGAAAGGTCTTTCTGCAGCAGCAAGCAAAGCAGGCCGTGCAGCAACTGAAGGCGTTGTTGAATCTTACATCCACGCTGGTGGACGTATTGGTGTCTTGGTTGAAGTTAACTGTGAAACAGACTTCGTTGGTAAAACGGATCAATTTAAGGATTTCGTTAAAGATGTAGCTATGCAAATTGCTGCAGCTAATCCTAAATTCGTTACACGCGAAGAAGTTCCTGCAGATGAGCTGGAAAAAGAAAAAGAAATCCTGAAAGCTCAAGCTCTTAACGAAGGCAAACCAGAAAAAATCATTGAAAAAATGGTTGAAGGCCGTATCGGTAAATACTACGAAGAGTACTGCCTGCTGGAACAAACTTTCGTTAAAGATCCAGACAAAACGATCTCTCAATTGCTGAACGAAAAAATCAGCCAAATTGGTGAAAACATCTCCATCCGTCGTTTCGTTCGTTACGAACTGGGTGAAGGTCTAGAGAAAAAAGTAGACAACTTCGTAGAAGAAGTAATGTCCCAAGTAAACAAATAAGACGGTTTCTATAAACCGGCGAGCAGAATTGATTTTCGAAGATATAAGAATGATGAAACTTCGAAGCGTAAACTCCCTTATATCTCAGGAAAACAATGCCTTACCGGTTAAACGTTTTTCCTAAAAGAGCGGAACACAACTGTGTTCCTTTCTTTTTAAGCAGGAGGCCATGCGCGAGAAGTTTTGTTGGTTGAACACCAAGCGTGTTCGATTCAAAGTGGAGGGTGAATAATTGGAACAGCCAGTATTTAAACGTGTTGTCTTAAAGGTCAGCGGAGAATCTCTTTCCGGTCAAAACGGCTACGGTATTGATGCAGATACGATCTCGTCGATTGCCCAACAGGTAAAAGAGGTTGTTGCACTTGGTGTACAGGTTGCTATTGTATGTGGCGGCGGAAACATCTGGCGTGGAATTGCCGGTAGTGAAAACGGCATTGATCGTGCAACTGCCGATTATATGGGTATGCTGGCGACAGTAATGAATTCGCTGGCACTGCAGGATGCTTTGGAACAGATTGAAGTGCCTACGCGTGTACAGACATCTATTGCAATGCAACAGATTGCAGAGCCTTATATTCGTCGTAGAGCTATTCGCCATCTGGAGAAAGGCCGGGTCGTTATTTTTGCAGCAGGTACAGGTAACCCGTTCTTTTCCACGGATACAACAGCAGCACTGCGCGCAGCGGAGATTGAAGCAGAAGTTATCTTGATGGCCAAAAATAAAGTTGATGGTGTATACTCAGCAGATCCGTTTAAGGACAGTACAGCTGTGAAATTTGATCAGTTGACTTACATGGATATTCTTAACAAAGACCTTGGTGTAATGGATTCGACGGCATCCTCGCTTTGTAAGGACAACAACATCCCGTTGATCGTATTTGCCATTACTGAACAAGGTAACATCAAACGTGTTGTTCTGGGCGAACGCATCGGAACAATCGTTAAAGGGAGTGTAGATTAATGCCACAAGCGGTTAAACAACATGCCGAAGAGCGTATGGAAAAGGCAATTCAAGCATTGCGTCGTGACCTGGCTACTTTGCGTGCAGGCCGCGCAACTCCAGCTCTTCTGGACCGAATTCAGGTAGAGTATTATGGAGCAATGACGCCATTGAATCAACTCGCTAATATCAGTACTCCGGATTCCCGTACACTGATGATTCAGCCTTGGGACAAATCCTCCATGGGTGACATCGAGCGTGCCATCATGAAATCGGATCTGGGTCTTACTCCAGCCAATGATGGCAGCATGATCCGTTTGTCTATTCCGGCATTGACGGAAGAACGAAGAGCGGAACTTGTTAAGCTGACCAAGAAGTTCGGTGAAGAAGGTAAAGTAGCGATTCGTAACATTCGCCGTGATGCGAATGATGACATCAAGAAAATGGAAAAGTCAGATATTTCCGAGGATGAATCCCGGAGACATCAGGACGATATCCAAAAATCGACCGACAAGTTTATTGCTGAAGTCGATAAGGTACTCGCTGCCAAAGAAAAAGAAATTATGGAAGTGTAAGACAAGCGCAGCCCCTCCAATACGGTGGGGTTTTGTCTCTTTTTCCAAGCTTCAGATAAAGAAACTTCAGGGATTTTGGAGGAACAGGAATGATCAAACGGGTTCGGTCGTGGTGGAATGGGGCTGACAAGCAGGAAACGCTGACTATATCCGAGGACAATATCCCGCAGCACGTCGCCATCATCATGGACGGCAATGGACGATGGGCCAAACGTTTGGGACTCCCGCGTATAGCCGGGCACCAAAATGGCATGAAGGCGGTCAAACGTGCGACCATCGCGGCGGATGAACTGGGCATCAAATATCTGACGATGTACGCTTTTTCGACAGAAAACTGGACGCGTCCAAAAGAAGAAGTGGATTTTCTGATGCGACTTCCGCAAGAATTTCTGGCTATAGAGCTGGATGAACTTATAGAAAAAAATGTGCGCATTCGCATGATGGGGCAAGAGGAACATTTACCTTCTCATACCATCAATGCCTTGCGGGAAGCCATTCGTCTTACGGAACATAATACAGGTCTCGTTTTGAACTTTGCAATGAACTATGGAAGTCGTCGTGAAATGACGGACTGTGTTAAACAGATCGCTCTGCAGGTGAAGTCGGGGGAACTATCGGCAGAGGACATAACACCTGAACTCATTGATAAAAATATGCTGACGGTTGACATGCCTGATCCGGATCTGCTGATCCGGACGAGCGGAGAGTTGAGATTAAGCAACTTTATGCTTTGGCAGCTTGCATATAGTGAATTATGGTTTACGGATATATACTGGCCCGAATTTGGCAAAAAGCATTTGCTTGAAGCAGTAGCCGAATATCAGCGCAGAACAAGGCGTTACGGCGGTTTGAAATAGATGGAGGATGAAGCCGTTGAAACAGCGATTAACGACAGGAATCATAGCAGGTGTGTTGTTTTTAGGTTTTTGCATGCTGGGCGGACCCTGGTACCATGGTTTGGTATTGCTTATGGCTCTCATCGGTTATTATGAATTTGTTAAAATGACCGGGGTGATGCCTTTTTCAGGTGTGGCCCTGATTGGATATGCTGGTGTTTTTGCCATTGTGTTTCCTTGGGAAATGCTGTGGGAGGCAAGACCGCTATCCTTATTTCAGGTCATCTGGATAGTAATGCTTGTACTGATGACAGCTTCGGTTGTTACTAAAAATAAGGTTCCCGTGAATACAGTGGCCATGCTTTTCCTCGGCGTGTTGTATATAGGGATCGGTTTCTATTACATTGCAGAATCCAGACATCTGCTTCATGGGTTGTTCTGGACGTTCCTGTTGCTGGGTTCCATATGGGCCAGTGATGCAGGAGCTTATTTTGTAGGGAAACTCATTGGTAAAAACAAACTGTGGCCTTCCATCAGTCCAAACAAGACTATAGAGGGCGCACTGGGTGGCATCGTAATTGCAATTGTTACTTCTGTCATTTTTGCATTAGTATCAGATGGTTTGCTTTCCTGGCAGAGAGCGATTGTAATCGGAATTGCCTGTGCAGTTGTAGGTCAAATGGGTGACTTGATCCAGTCTGCATACAAACGTGTATATAATATCAAGGATTCAGGCAGTCTTCTCCCTGGGCATGGAGGCATTCTTGATCGGTGCGACAGCTGGATTGTTGTTTTTCCATTCGTACATATACTAATGCTACTGCCCTACTAAAGAAGAACATGAGTCTGAGATAACAGCATTGTTCGCCGTAGGCATTGGATAATTAAAGATGAGGTGCAGCATGAAAAAAATTGCGATTCTCGGGTCAACCGGTTCCATTGGAACCCAGACACTGGATGTAGTTGACATGCATCCAGAACTCTTTCAAGTGGAGGGACTGGCTGCCGGAGGCAATACAGACCTGCTGATCGAACAAACCAAACGTTACCGGCCGAAGAAGGTATCGGTGGGGTCCAAAGAACTGGCGGAGAAGGTAGCTCCACATTTGCCAGCAGGAACGCAACTATTTTATGGCAACGAAGGACTCGTAGAAGTTGCGGCAGGAACCGATGCACATACGGTTGTTACAGCGGTGGTGGGCAGTGTCGGATTGGAGTCAACGCTTGCTGCCATAGACGCAGGCAAACAGATCGGACTGGCCAACAAGGAGACATTGATTACAGCCGGGCATATCGTTACGACAAGAGCGGCTGCCAAAGGAGTCTCTTTACTGCCCGTTGATAGTGAGCACTCTGCCATTTTCCAATGCTTAAATGGTGAAAACAGAGAACGCCTGACAGGCATCACGCTCACCGCTTCAGGTGGATCATTCCGTGATCTTACCCGTGAACAGTTGAAGAACGTGACTATAGAGGATGCGCTTAAACATCCGAATTGGTCAATGGGCTCCAAAATCACGATAGACTCGGCAACGATGGTTAACAAGGGACTTGAGGTCATTGAAGCACATTGGTTATTTGGTCTTCGATATGATCAGATTAATGTATTGCTTCACCCGGAGAGTGTTATTCATTCATATGTGGAATTTGATGACACAAGCATCATCGCACAACTGGGGAATCCGGATATGCGAGTTCCAATTCAATATGCACTGACTTACCCTGACCGCTTGCCATCACCGGCACAGCGTCTGTCTCTTGCTCAAGCTGGGAAATTACATTTCCGTGAGATGGATATGGAACGGTTCCCGTGTTTAAGAATGGCGTATGAGTGTGGTAAAATGGGAGGAACCGCAACAACGGCGTTTAATGCAGCCAACGAGGTTGCTGTAGCCCGTTTCTTGCGTAAAGAGATTTCATTCCTTAAAATAGAAGATATTATTGCTTCTGTGCTGGAAGCACACCACAATGTGGACGAGCCTGATCTGCAGGAGATCGCACGTTGTGATCAGGAGAGCCGTAAGCTTGCGGCCAGTCTGTAATCTCTTTTTTCATAACAAATTGGAAGAAGTGATTCTCTTGTGCGGCATCAGAGAATAATGATAATCTAGAGGGACAGACTGCGGTATGTGCCGTGAAGGAGGATGGATAGGGATTGGAAACCATACAAGTGGTATTTCTAACGGTGCTCATGTTCTTTGTCATCGTGACGGTTCATGAATGGGGGCATTATTATTTTGCCAAACGCGCCGGTATTCTTGTACGGGAGTTTGCGATCGGTTTTGGTCCCAAATTGTTCTCATATAAAAGAAACGAGACCCAGTTTACATTGCGTTTGTTGCCTTTTGGTGGATATGCACGGATGGCAGGGGAAGATCCGGAACTGGTAGAGATCCAGGAAGGACAGACCATTGCGGTAAGATCAGCGGATGACCAGGTGAAGATGATCTATCTGGACCAGCTGGATAACCGTAAAAATGTAATACGTGGTGAAGTCATCTCCATTGATATGGAGAGAGCGTTGAAGCTTCAACTCGATGTAGATGGAGAGATTCAGGAGTATCGTATACATCCCCAAGCGATGTTGGTAAGTCGTGGTAAACAAACGCAGATTGCACCGAAAGATCGTCAATTCGGCAGCAAAACCGTTGGACAGCGTGCATTAGCTATTTTTGCGGGCCCACTCATGAACTTTATCTTGGCCTTTGTGCTGTTTGCTGTATATGCGCAGATGGCAGGAGTTCCGGTGGAAAACCCGAAGAATCTTGAAATTGGTGAAGTGCTTGAAGGTGGGGCAGCTGATCAGGCGAACCTGCAAAAGGGCGATATTATCGAAACCATCAATGGTACTGCAATTGGTACGGATTCACAAAAAATGGTGTCCATGATTGCCGATTCCAAAGACAAGCCGATGGAATGGACGCTGCGCCGGGGTTCGGATACGTTTAATATAACGATTACTCCACGCGCTGTAGAAGGACAAGAGGGCGGTAAAGTGGGAATCGTACCTACGTTACCAACCCGATCTGTTGGATTTGTAGAGACATTTAAAGTTTCAGGCGTGGCCATGGTTGATACAACCAAAATAATATTTGAAGGTTTTAAACATTTGATCAATCAGTTCAACATGGATGATATTGGTGGCCCAGTTCGTACATTTGAAGTGACAGGGCAAATTGCTAAACAAGGGATTGAACAGTTAACGAGATGGGCAGCAATTCTGAGTCTGTACCTTGGGATTTTTAACCTGCTACCAATACCTGCACTGGACGGCAGCCGTCTGGTATTTTTGGGAATTGAAGCGCTGCGCGGCAGACCTGTTGATCCCAATCGCGAAGGCATGGTGCATTTCATCGGATTTGCGATGTTGTTTGTGTTGATGCTGGCAGTAACTTACAATGATATATTACGTTTAATTAACGGATAATTACGGTTGGACTACGCTCTGAACATTCAGAGATAGTCGTTATGGGAGGACGCTGGAGTCTTATGTCAAAGGAAAATGATAAACAGTTCGTGACTGAAATCACACCACAGGGTGAGGATTTCTCACGCTGGTACATTGATGTTATCAAAAAAGCTGATCTCATGGACTATGCACCCGTACGCGGTTGTATTGTGTTCAAACCAGACGGTTTTGAAATCTGGGAACATATTAAGGATGAGTTGGATCGTCGTTTCCGGGAAACGGGTCATCGCAACGCATACTTCCCGATGTTCATTCCTGAGAGCTTCTTTCAAAAGGAAAAAGAGCACGTGGAAGGTTTTAACCCTGAATTACCATGGGTTACGGAAGCTGGCGGAGAGAAACTGGAAGAACGTCTGGCAATCCGTCCTACATCCGAAACGATTATTGGTCACATGTATTCCAAGTGGATTCAGTCTTATCGGGATCTTCCGGTACTGATCAACCAGTGGGCTAACGTAGTTCGTTGGGAAAAAAGAACGTTGCCTTTCCTTCGCACAAGTGAGTTCCTGTGGCAGGAAGGTCATACAGCGCATGAGACGGAAGAAGAAGCACGTGAAGAAACGATGAAAATGCTAGAGATTTATCGTGAAGTGGTTGAGGAATACTTGGCTATTCCTGTAATTGTAGGTCAGAAAACCAAGTCCGAGAAGTTTGCGGGTGCGGTGGATACGTACTCGATTGAAGCCATGATGAAGGATGGACGTGCAGTACAAGCAGGTACATCTCACTACATGGGGACGAACTTTGCAAAAGCATTTGAAATCCAGTATCTTAGCCGGAATAATGTGCTCGAGCTGGCTTACACCACTTCATGGGGAGTAAGCACACGTTTGATCGGTGCATTAATTATGGTTCACGGAGATGACCGTGGTCTCGTACTTCCTCCTAAGGTAGCACCGACACAAGTGGTCATGATTCCAATTGGACCTCCGAAAACGCGTGATGCTGTTGTTGGGCGTGCAGATGAGTTGTTCACTGAGTTGAAAAAAGCTGGAGTCCGTGTGAAAATGGATGATCGCAGCGATGTTCGCCCAGGTTGGAAGTTCAATGAATACGAGATGCGCGGTGTTCCGATTCGTCTGGAGATTGGTCCACGTGATATGGAAAATGGCGTTTGTGTACTCGTATCACGCATCACAGGTGAGAAGAAAGTGGTAGAACAAGCAAACCTGGTAGAAGAGATCCAGGCTATGCTGACACAGATCCAGGTAGATATGTTAGAGCGTGCTCGCACATTTATGTCGGATAACTTCTACTCCGTGGATACACTCGATGAGATGAAAGAACTGATGGAAAATAAACGCGGGTTTACACTGGCTGGATGGTGCGGTTCAGAAGCTTGCGAAGATAAAGTAAGAGAAGTCACTGGTGCAACAAGCCGGAACATTCCGTTCCAGCCTGCGGAAGAAAAGCATACGTGCCTGGCTTGTGGTGAAAAGGCTGAACACACGGTTGTGTTTGCAAGAGCGTATTAAGTCAGGATAACCTGACGAAGAGCACTTTTTCACCAGTTGAGTAATGAATGAGAGCTTCTGTCGGATAAAATGAGTCGGTGCGAGTTCGGATCGGTGACATTTTTGAATGCAGGGGCTTTTCATGCTTTAAGGGGGTACAAGGAGGAACACGATGAGCGGATTCGAGGAGAAGAGAAAACGGTTTGAGTTGTTGATGAAACAGGCAGAGCTTCCGGCTGGTCTGTTAGAGCCCTATTTTTTGGATGGATGGATTGAACAAGTAGAGACCAATCGAAGTAATCGGGAATGGAATATTCTGATTGCAAAGGATACGTTGGTACCCGCTCCAATCTATCGCACATTTTGCCTGCATATTCAAGAGAAGATGAATCATATCGCCAAAATTTCATTTGGCTTCAAATACACGGACCAAGTACAAAATGGTGATATCGTCAGTGAATATTGGAATTTGTTTCTGGAGTGGGTTACCCGTGAGATTCCATCTGTAAATGGTTGGATGAACCGGACAACCTTTGAATGTGAAGAGGATCTTCTACAACTGACAATGAGTGATGCTACGTCGATGGAATTGGCTCGTAAGAAACAGATTGATCAAGCTATTACAAAATTCTATGAAAAATACTTTCATCTACCTCTTCGCATCAAGATGCAAGTGGGTGAAGTGGGAAGCAATAAAGAGGCCATGGAACAGTTCCAGGCCCAAAAACGTGTAGAAGAACTTGAGGTCATCGAGAAGATGATGAGTGAAGTGGACACAGAAATCCCGGTGGATGAGGAGCAGGGTGATCTGCGTTTGCAAATGGGTTATGACATCAAGGAGCCAGCAGTACCCATGCAGGAAATCCAGGATGAAGAGAAAAAGGTCACGCTTCAAGGTTCAGTGTTTGGACTGGATCGAAAAGAATTGCGAAACGGAAATACGTTGTTTACCTTCTACCTGACCGACTTCACGGATTCCATGCAAATGAAGATGTTTGCCAAAACAAAAGAGGATGTTAAAATTCTCAGTTTGTTGGCTAACGGTAAATGGGTAAAAGTGCGTGGTCGTGTAGAGTATGACCGGTTTATGCAAATTCCTGAGCTCGCCATGATTCCTTCGGATTTGATTGAAGTTAAAGCACCGCCGTCTCGCAAAGATAATGCACCAGAGAAACGGGTGGAGTTCCATTTGCACTCTACAATGAGTACGATGGATGCTGTAACTTCAATCGACAAATACGTGAAAATGGCAGCCGAGTGGGGACATAAGGCGATTGCTGTCACTGATCATGGTGGGGTGCAGGTATATCCCGAGGCTTCCAAGGCTGCTAAGAAAAACGGGATTAAGATGATCTACGGCCTTGAGGCCAATGTCGTGAATGACTCTGTTGCCGTTGTAATGGCTCCTCAGCCATTGGATCTCCAAACAGCGACATACATCGTATTTGATATCGAGACCACAGGTTTGTCGGTAACACAGAACAAAATCATTGAGATTGCAGCCGTGAAGATGCAAGACGGTAAAGAAATCGACCGGTTTGCAACGTTTGTGAATCCGCATGAACGCATTCCCTACAACATTCAGCAGTTGACCAATATTAATGATGACATGGTAAAAGACGCACCTGAGCTGGAGCCTGTTATCCGTGATTTTGTGCAGTTTGCTGGTGATGGTGTGCTTGTTGCGCATAATGCACGCTTTGACATGGGCTTTATCCAGGCTTCTCTGAAGCAAATTGGATTGCCAGAGCTTCCTAACCCGGTCCTTGACACATTGGAACTGGCGAGATTGTTATTTCCAAAAAACAAGAACCACCGTCTGAATACGATGGCTGATAAATATAAGGTTGGACTCGAAAGTCATCACCGTGCCATTGATGATACGGTTGCACTCGCGGGTATACTGATCGGATTATTAAATGATGCTGCTCAGATGAAAGGATTAACGAGACTTGATCGCTTGAACGATTATGTAGGTGTCGACTTGTCGAATACAAGACCTTTCCATTGTGGCATCTATGCATTGAATGATGTCGGTAAGAAAAATCTATATAAGCTGGTATCTCTCTCTCATACGGAGCATTTCAAGCGGGTACCGTGCATTCCCAAATCAAAACTGATAAATTTGCGTGAAGGTCTTGTTATTATATCGGGCTGTGAAAAAGGGGAGTTTTTCGAAGCGGTGCTTAACAAATCGCTCGAAGAAGCGGAAGAGATCGCTGAGTTCTATGACATACTGGAGATTCAACCACTTACGATGTATATGCATTTGGTGGATAAAGGGTTGGTATCTACACCCGAAGAAATCAAAACAGCGATCCGTAAAGTCATTGATATAGGTGCGAAACTTAATAAACCGGTCATAGCTACAGGTAACGTGCACTATTTGGAACCACGTGACAAGTTATATCGGGATATCACCATTCACGGAATTACAGGTTTTAGTCCACTCAAAGATCAACGTAAACCGGATGCACATTTTAGAACGACGGAGGAAATGCTGGAAGAGTTCCAGTTTCTGGGCCAAGATAAAGCTTACGAAGTCGTTGTTACAAATACGGTAGAGTTATCTGATCGATTTGAGGAAATTAAGTTATTCCCGGACAAACTGTTTACTCCGATTCTGGAAGGTGCGGACGAAGAAATCCG
Organism: Paenibacillus sp. FSL K6-4396; assembly: GCF_038002525.1. Classification (NCBI taxonomy): domain Bacteria; kingdom Bacillati; phylum Bacillota; class Bacilli; order Caryophanales; family Paenibacillaceae; genus Paenibacillus; species Paenibacillus sp. FSL K6-4396. The sequence continues at coordinate 2,501,424 of NZ_JBBOCR010000001.1, forward strand.
TAATACCTGCTATAACACTGCCAAGTCCATCTATGGCGAGGAATTACCAGAAGTAATCGTGGCACGACTAGAGAAAGAGCTCATTCCAATTATTAAATACGGTTTTTCTGCCAACTATCTGATTTCGGAGCGCTTGGTTAAAAAATCGAATCAGGATGGTTATCTCGTAGGTTCGCGGGGATCGGTAGGCTCCTCTGTTGTTGCTACATTCCTGGGTATATCCGAGGTTAATCCACTACCTGCTCATTATATTTGCGTAAATTCAGAATGCAAACACAGCGAGTGGTTCCTGGACGGCAGCGTTCGGAGTGGATTTGACCTTCCAGAGAAAGAGTGTCCGGATTGTGGTGGCACACTTAAAGGAGAAGGCCAGGATATTCCGTTTGAGACCTTCCTTGGGTTTAAAGGAGATAAAGTTCCCGATATTGACTTGAACTTCTCTGGAGATTATCAACCTCACGCACATAACTACACGAAAGTGCTATTTAGTGAGAAAAGTGTTTTCCGTGCGGGGACCATTGGTACGGTGGCTGAGAAAACAGCATTTGGTTTTGCCAAGAAGTATGAGGAACAGCATCAAAAGAAATGGCGTGGAGCTGAATTGAATCGTTTGGCCTCTGGCTGTACTGGGGTGAAACGGAGTACTGGACAGCATCCTGGCGGTATTGTCGTGGTACCTGATTATATCGAAGTCGAAGACGTTACACCTGTTCAGTTTCCGGCTGACGACGTTAATGCGGAGTGGAAAACGACACACTTTGATTATCATGCTTTTGAAGAGAACTTGCTGAAACTTGATATTCTGGGGCACGATGACCCAACGATGATGCGGATGTTGCAGGATTTGACAGGTGTCGATCCAACAACCATTCCGATGAATGATCCGAAAGTCATGAGCATGTTTAACTCAACCGAAGCTCTGGGTGTTACACCGGAACAGATTAGGTCGCCAGTCGCGACGTTTGGCGTGCCAGAGATGGGGACGAAGTTTGTACGTCAGATGCTTGTTGAATCCCAGCCGACGTCTTTTGCCGATTTACTTCAGATTTCCGGATTGTCCCATGGTACAGGGGTATGGCTTGGAAATGCTCAGGATCTGATTAAGAACGGAACGTGTAACATTAAGACGGTAATTGGTTGTCGGGATGACATTATGTTATTCCTGATTTATAAAACGGGAATGGACGCAAGTCTGGCATTTAAGATTACCGAGAGTGTTCGTAAGGGACGGGGTCTACCACAGGAATGGATTGACGAGATGAAAAATTGTAAAGTGCCTCAATGGTACATTGATTCTTGTCTCAAAATCCAGTACATGTTCCCGAAGGCTCACGCGGCCGCTTATGTTATTTCGGCAGTACGTACGGCATTCTTCAAGCTGTATCATCCGATTGAATATTACGCAACTTACTTTACCGTTCGGGCGGATGAGATTGATATCGAACTCATGTGTCAGGGATACGACGCGATCTATCGCAAAATTACGGAAATTGAGCAATTAGGTTTCCAGGCACCTCCAAAAGAGAAAAACATGTTACCTGTCCTGGAAATGGGTCTGGAAATGGCAGCGCGCGGATTCTCGCTGAAATCCATTGACTTATACCGTTCGGAAGCGACAAAGTTCATCGTTGACGGAAAAACACTAATCCCTCCATTTTCGGCGTTGGCAGGAATCGGGGATAATGCTGCTCGCAATATTGCTGCAGCACGTGATCATGGTGAGTTTCTATCGGTTGAGGACTTCCAGCAGAAGTCGAAAGCAAGTAAGACCATTGTTGAACTCCTGTCGAATATGGGATGTTTCCGTGGTTTGCCAGAGAGCAATCAGCTTTCCCTTTTCTAGGATTGAATTTGGATCTAACCTTAGCGATTGTTGGGGGAACGTAATTTTTCCTTCATTAGTAAGTAAACTGCCTGAAGCATCGCTTACTTGTCACTATTACCAGACTATGTTATAATTTTTGAAGTGAACGAGATAGTACGAATTTCTAAAGAGTGGGGAAACCCACTCTTTAGTCTTTGGTATACAAGAATCTTGGGTATTGAATAATCTGCCAGTGCTTTTTTGCTGGTGTAACCTAAGTTGGAGGTTATTGGTTTTGAGCACAACGAACATTAAATCTACCGTGGAAGAAATGATCCAACCCTACTTGAACGAACAAGGCTTCGAGCTGGTTGACATCGAATACGTCAAAGAAGGCAGCAACTGGTTTTTACGGGTGTATGTCGACAAAGAGGGTGGCATCGACATCGACGATTGTGTCTTGATCAGCGAAAAGCTGAGCGCCAAGCTGGATGAGAACGATCCGATTCCAACCATCTATTTCCTTGAAGTGTCTTCTCCCGGTGCGGAGCGTCCACTGAAAAAACCTGAGGACGTTACCAAATCTGTAGGCAAAAATGTTTTTGTTACAACCTACGAGCCGGTGAACGGATTGAAGGAATTTGAAGGCAAGCTGCTTTCCTTTGATGACGGGGAACTCGTGATCGAAGCAGGCAAAAAACAGCATGCCATTTCTTATGATAAGGTTGCCAGTGCGCGCCTAGCTATTTTGTTTTAAGTGCCTTGTTCACTTTATTAATGAAAAAGACACATCTCACGATAACGGCAAGGTGCTCATGAGTTCAGAGCCTTTCGCCGTTTTACGTATGAGATGCCATGTTTGAAAGGGGGATCAACATTCATGAGTATGGATTTTATTGAAGCAATGAATGAATTGGAACGGGAAAAAGGGATCAGCAAGGATGTGCTGTTTGAAGCGATCGAGGCTGCACTAATTTCCAGCTACAAGCGGAATTTCAACACGGCCCAGAATGTGCGTGTTGACATGAACCGTAATACGGGAGTTATTCGGGTGTATGCCCGTAAATTGATCGTGGAAGAAGTCCTGGATTCACGTACCGAAATTTCATTGCCTGCTGCACGAGAAATCAACCCACACTTCCAGCTGGAAGATATTGCGGAGATTGAAGTTACGCCGCGTGATTTCGGACGTATCGCGGCACAAACTGCCAAACAGGTAGTGACCCAGCGGATTCGTGAAGCCGAACGCGGCCTGATCTACAACGCTTTCGTAGATAAGGAAGAAGATATCGTTACGGGAGTGGTGCAGCGTCAGGATTTGCGCAATATCTACATCGATCTGGGCAAAATCGAAGCGGCTTTACCGCTGACCGAATTGATGCCGAACGAGAAGTTTGTTCATGGTGACCGTATTAAGGCGTATATCACCAAGGTCGAGAATACGACAAAAGGGCCGCAAATCATTTTGTCCCGTACCCATCCGGGCCTCTTGAAACGTCTCTTTGAACTGGAAGTGCCTGAGATCTTTGACGGTGTAGTTGAAATTCGCTCCGTCGCTCGCGAAGCAGGGTTCCGCTCCAAGATTGCCGTTCATTCCCGCAACGAGGAAGTTGATCCAGTTGGATCTTGTGTAGGTCCTAAGGGAATGCGCGTGCAGACCATTGTGGGTGAGCTGCGCGGTGAAAAAATCGACATCGTTCGTTTCTCCGATCAGGTAGACGAATATGTTGCTAATGCACTGAGTCCTTCCAAAGTATTGGAAGTTCATGTATTTGAGGAAGAAAAGATGGCTCGGGTTATCGTTCCGGACTATCAACTGTCGCTCGCAATTGGTATCAAAGGCCAAAATGCCAGATTAGCAGCCAAATTAACCGGCTGGAAAATCGACATTAAGAGCGAGAGCCAGGCGGAACAGGAATTCGGCAGAGAAAAAGATTCTTCTTCTGAAATGCATCAGGATTCCGTCTCCGTCGACTAAAGTAAAGTACGGGGGGCGCTGACGTATGAAACCAAAAAAAGTGCCGCTGCGCAAATGTGTGGCATGCCAAGAAATGATGCCCAAAAAGCAGCTGATTCGCATTGTTAAAACGCCAGAGGATGAAGTGCTGATCGATTTGACTGGCAAAAAATCCGGACGTGGTGCCTATTTATGCGGCAAAGAGTCCTGTTTTAAGCTCGCACTCAAAAACCGGGCTTTGGATCGGGCGTTAAAAGGCAAAGTCTCACCTGAAATTTACGAGCAATTAGCAGCTGACTTCATTGCGGTTGAGGATGAATTCAAAGCAGCACAGGAGCGTGAACATGACTAATATTAAAACGCTGTCTTATTTGGGACTCTCTATGCGTGCAGGTAAACTTGTAACAGGTGAAGAAATTGTACTTAAAGCGATCCGTTCTTCCGAAGCTAAAATGGTTATTGTTGCGGGTGACGCCTCAGCCAATACACAAAAGAAATTTCGCGATAAATGCGGAACTTATAAGGTTCCTCTGTTGATCGGATTTGACCGGGATAGCCTGGGATCAAGTATCGGTAAAGACACGCGTGTTGTTCTTGCAGTAACGGATCGAGGGTTTGCAAAAATGATCTCCAAGCAAGTCGGTATAATGTCGGAGGTGGAGTATATTGAGTAAACAGGAAAACAAGGATAAATTGCGAGTTTATGAATATGCGAAGTCCCTTAATATGAGTAGTAAAGAAATTATAACCATTCTTAAAAAGCTGGAAATTCCCGTAAACAATCATATGAGTGTCATGGAGAATGGTTCAGTCGGTAAGGTGGAACAATTTTTTAAAGATATAAAATCCACTGCTGCTTCGAAACAAGGCAACGATGCAAAACCAGTTGCTATTTCGGCAGTGCGCAGTGACAAACCAGTGGACAGCAACCAGCCGGCCGGCGGAGTGAACACGCCGAAGAGCAGTAACCCATCCGGTAGTCCCGTACAAACAAAAATACAACAGGAAAAGCAGGTAGGTATGAACAATAGACCAAATTCCAACAATAACAATGGCACCCAAAGACCCAGCGGCCAAGACAGCCGCAACAGAACGAACTCTTCCCAAGGCTCAAGCCAAGGAGGACAGTCAACTAACCGTCCAAGACCAGCTCAAGGTGGACAAAGCAGTACTGCATCCCGTCCGCAAGGAACGGGTCAACGTCCGAATAACAGCGGTGGCGGTCAAGTAAGAACTTCAGGCCCTAACAGCGGTGGTAATACAGGTACTGCTGGCAACCGTAGCGGTGGCCAAGGTCAGAGCCAAGGACAAGGCCAACGTAGAAGCGGCCCAGGTGGTACTACTGGCAACAACAACAATAGTGGTAACCGTTCGAACAGCGGTGGCGGTGGACGTCGTTATGATGACAACCGTGGCGGCAACTTCCGTGGTAACCGTGGTGGCAAGAATAACCGCAACAGAAATCAACAACAGTACCAACAACGTGAGAAAATTGATAACACACCTAAGAAAATCATCGTTCGTGGTGATATGACCGTTGGTGAAACAGCGAAGTTGCTCCATAAGGATGCTTCCGAAGTTATCAAAAAGCTCATCGCTATGGGCGTTATGGCAACAATCAACCAAGAACTTGATATCGAAACGATCCTTCTGCTTTCAGGTGAATTCGGTGTTGAGGTTGAAGTGAAGATTGTGCTTGAAGATGACCGTTTCGAAACACTGGAAGAGAATGATGATGCTGCTGACTTGCAGGCTCGTCCACCAGTAGTTACGATCATGGGTCACGTTGACCATGGTAAAACTACTTTGCTGGATGCTATTCGTTCCACGAATGTATCCGATGGCGAAGCAGGCGGAATCACGCAACATATCGGTGCATATCAAGTTGAAATTAACAACAAAAAGATCACGTTCCTGGATACTCCGGGTCACGAAGCGTTTACAGCGATGCGTGCACGTGGCGCACAAGTTACGGATATGACGATTATTGTCGTAGCTGCGGATGACGGTGTTATGCCACAGACCATTGAGGCGATTAACCATGCCAAAGCTGCAGGGCTACCAATCATCGTGGCTGTCAATAAAATTGACAAGCCGGGCGCTGATCCAGACAAAGTGAAACAAGAATTAACCAGCTATGAACTCGTTCCTGAAGAGTGGGGCGGAGATACCATCTTTGTTAACGTGTCAGCGAAACAAAGAATGGGTCTGGAAGGTCTGCTTGAAATGATTCTGCTGGTTGCAGAAGTGAACGAATACAAAGCGAACCCGGACAAACGTGCCCGTGGTACAGTGATTGAAGCCGAACTGGATAAAGGACGTGGCCCAGTTGCACGTATCCTCGTACAGCACGGTACATTGAAAGTCGGCGATGCTTTCGTTGCAGGTAACTGCTTCGGTCGTGTTCGTGCGATGGTCAATGACAAAGGTCGAAAATTGAAAGAAGCTGGACCTTCAACACCTGTAGAAATCACAGGTCTGACTGAAGTTCCAGGTGCGGGAGATCCATTCATGGTGTTTGAAGATGAGCGCAAAGCGCGTTCCATCGCTGACAAACGTTCGATCACGCAACGTGAATCCGATCTGGGTACGCATACTCGTGTGACGTTGGATGATCTGTTCCAGCACATCAAAGATGGCGAGATCAAAGATCTGAACGTAATCATCAAAGGTGATGTACAAGGTTCCGTTGAAGCATTGAAAGGTTCCCTTGCGAAGATCGAAGTTGAAGGTGTACGCGTGAAAATTATTCATAGCGGCGCTGGTGCAATCACAGAATCCGACATCATTTTAGCTGCAGCATCCAATGCTATCGTGATCGGTTTCAACGTTCGTCCTGATAACCAGGCGAAATCAACTGCAGATCAAGAGCAAGTAGACATTCGTCTGCATCGCGTGATCTACAGTGTTATCGAAGAAATTGAACAAGCGATGAAAGGTATGCTTGATCCGATCTACAAAGAGAAAGTTATCGGTCATGCTGAAGTTCGTAGCACGTTCTCCATCAGTAAAGTGGGTACCATCGCTGGTTGTATGGTTACCTCGGGTAAAATTACGCGTTCTGCGGAAGCACGCCTGATTCGTGATGGCATCGTCCTTTACGAAGGTAAGCTGGATTCCCTGAAACGTTATAAAGATGATGCCAAAGAAGTAGCACAAGGTTACGAGTGCGGTATCACACTTGATAAATATAATGATCTCAAAGAAGGCGACGTTATCGAAGCTTTCATTATGGAGACAGTCCAACGATAAGCAAGGAAGCATGAGGTGAACAACGATGGCTAAGATTCGTACAGGTAGAGTGGGCGAGCAGATCAAGAAAGAAATAAGTCTGCTCATCCAGTCTGAACTGAAAGATCCACGTATCGGCTTTATTACGGTAACGGGAGTCGAAGTGACAGGAGACTTGTCGCAAGCCAAAGTTTATCTGAGTGTCTTCGGTGAGCAGGAACAAAAAGATAACACGCTCAAAGCTCTGGCAAAAGCAAATGGATTTTTGCGTTCCGAGCTGGGCAAACGTATCCGGTTCCGGCATGTTCCCGAGTTGATATTTAAGATTGACGAATCCATCGCTTATGGCAGCCGAATTGAGAAGCTGCTTGGCGATATTGGTTCCGACAAGAACGAATCCCAGTAACAGAATAGAGGAGACGGCAATGCACACTTATGAACAGGCGCTCCAGGCCGGAAAGCAATTTCTGCTGGAGCATGATGATTACCTGGTCGTGTCGCATGTACAGCCGGACGGTGACGCAGTCAGCTCGACAGTAACGGTGGGCTGGCTGCTGTCATGTCTGGGTAAGACATTCACGATGATTAATGAAGGTGAAATCCCGCATCGCATGCAATTTTTGTGGGAAGCAGGCAACATTGTGAACATGACCGAACAACCACCGCAGCGAAAATATAAAGCTGTTATCTGTGTGGATTGTGCAGACTTTGCCAGAGTAGGTTTGACACGTCATTATTTCGAAGACGATGCTGTTATCTTGAATATTGATCATCACCCTACAAATGATGCTTATGGTACAGTTAACATCATTAAGTCAGATGCTGCTGCAACGGCTGAAATCTTGTTCGATTTTCTTAACCTGTTCCAAGTAACATGGGATAAAGATGTTGCGACGGCAGTTTATACAGGATTGCTTACGGATACAGGTGGATTCCGCTATGCCAACACCAGCCCAAATGTAATGACAACGGCCTCCAGACTGCTTGAACATGGCGTGGATGGTCCCTATCTCGCCCAGACCTTGTTGGAGCAGGTGACTCTTCCGCAAGTTCGGATTTTGAATCAGGCACTATCAAGCCTGCAGATGACAGATGATGGAAAGATAGCCTGGGTTGTTATTACACCAGATGATATGGTGGCTTGTGGAGCAGCTAATGAAGATCTTGAAGGGGTAGTGAACTATCCGCGCAACATTCAGGGCGTGGAAGTTGGTATCTTTTTCAAAGTCATCAACGAGAATGCAGTCAAGGTTTCTTTGCGTTCAGCTGGTAAGATTGATGTTGCTGCACTAGCACAGACCTTTGGCGGAGGCGGGCATGTGCTCGCAGCCGGATGTCGTCTGGAAGGCAGACTTGATGATATTATCCCAAAAGTACTGAAGCAGGTGAATTCGCAATGGTAAAGCCATTTGAAGGTGTACTTCCGGTATATAAACCGGCGGGATTTACTTCTCATGATGTTGTAGCCAAAATGCGTCGCATTCTCAAAATGAAGCGCATTGGGCACACAGGCACACTGGACCCACAAGTTACAGGTGTTCTGCCGCTCTGTCTTGGACGGGCGACACGTGTGGTGGAGTACATGCAGGAGCTTCCGAAAGAATATCTGGCTACGCTGAGATTGGGACTGTCTACTGACACAGAGGATATGACAGGGGAAGTCATTGAGCGGGCTGAAACGACTGTGGAAGTAACACAGGAACAGGTTCAACAGGTGCTTGAGCAGTTTCTGGGCACGATCTCACAGGTACCACCTATGTATTCTGCGGTAAAGGTAGATGGCAAACGTCTTTATGAGCTTGCTCGTGAAGGTAAGACGGTAGAGCGTAAGAGCCGTGAGGTCACAATCTATGAGCTCGAACTTACTGGAATTGAGACTCAGGGTGAGACCACCGATATATCCTTCCGGGCCTTATGTTCAAAAGGTACTTATATTCGGACATTGTGTGTAGACATTGGGCGGCAACTCGGATATCCATCCACCATGGTTCAACTGGAGCGTACGATATCTGCAGGTATCTCAGCAGATCATTGTCTTCGTATTGAAGAAGTGGAACAACTTATGGCTGAGGGAACTTTGGCGGAGGCGCTGATTCCTGTTGACGAGGCTATTGCTTCGATTCCGGCCCACAAGGTTGGAGATGAACAGGCCAAAGGAGCACTTCAAGGTCAGAAACTGTCTGCACGTCTTTTGGAACCGCCTGTAGAGCAACCTGGTTTGCTGCGGTTGTATGCTCAGGATGGTACGTTTCTGGGGATATTTGAACGGGATGAACTAAAACCAACGGTAAGGGCAGTTAAAGTCTTTTTGCCGGAATAAAGAGGTTTCGGGCTTGGAGTTGTGGTGATGCTCAAGCTTGGCCTATCTAGTGAAATGCAGGTGAATGATTGTGAAAACCGTAATGCTAACCTATCCGCAGACGTTACATTCGACTGAGCTGAGCACACTGCCCCAAGTGCTTGCGATTGGTCAATTCGACGGACTGCATCTCGGACATGCAAGTGTCATTTTATCAGCTGTCCGCATTGCGCGGGAAACGGGCATGCAGGCAGCGGTCATGACCTTTCATCCACATCCGAAGGAAGTTATGCGCAAAGGGGATTACGAGGGTTATTTAACTCCCTTGAGAGATAAAGAAGACATCTTGGCAGGAATGGGCGTTGATGTACTCTATGTGGTGGAGTTCAATGAAGATTTCTCACGGTTGACGCCGCAACAATTCGTACACGACTTGTTGATTCCTCTTCAGACACGAACAGCGGTGGTGGGTTTTGACTTCCGTTTTGGTCACAAGGGTGCAGGGGATGAACAACTTCTTCGTACTTTGGGAGAAGGAGAGATGACGGTGGAAACCGTTCCTCCTTTCTTGTTAAATGGTGAAAAAGTGAGCAGCTCTCTCATTCGTGGCCTGTTGAAGCGTGGGGAGATGGATGAGGCCAGTCAGTGGCTTGGCCGACCTTACAGCATCAGGGGAACCGTCATTCACGGGGAGAAGCGTGGACGAACGATTGGATTTCCTACAGCCAACCTTGAACTCACGGATCATTACGTTACCCCGTCTAAGGGTGTTTACGCTGTTCGTGTGCAGTATGGTGAACAGGAATTGCACGGCGTAATGAATCTGGGTGTGAAACCTACGTTTCACGAAAGCGGGATGAAACCTACGTTTGAAGTGCACCTGCTTGATTTTGATGGACACTTGTATGACCAGGAACTAAAGGTTGAGCTCGTTCACTATATTCGTGCAGAACGAAAGTTTGACTCCATTGATGCATTGATTAGCCAGATTCGTGAAGATGCATTAACTGCCGGCCGCCTGTTATCTTAAAGGTTCAGGATTAAATGCATGTTTAGATTTACTTTAACTAGGCAATTATGATATACTGTACTACGTTGTCGATTGAGACAACATTAACCTTGGCTTGGTTGCTTGCTCTCACCGGCGGTGACGAGGCTAATGGCGATTATATTGAAGGAGGTGAACAGGATGGCATTGACTCAAGAACGTAAACAACAATTGATCGACGAGCACAAAACTCACGAGTCCGATACAGGATCTCCAGAGGTGCAAGTTGCTATCCTTACGGAAAACATCACAAGTTTGACAAACCACTTGCGTACGCATAAGAAAGACCACCACTCACGTCGTGGACTTTTGAAAATGGTAGGTCAACGTCGTAAGCTTTTGGCTTATGTGAAAAACAAAGATGTTAAACGTTACAGCGCACTGATCGAAAAACTCGGATTGCGTCGTTAATTATCGTACATGTTTTCAAAATCAACCTGGCTGTTATCCGTCATTCTTTTGTCTAAAAGGACAAGCGGAACTTACAGCCGGGTTGTTTTGTAGATGAACATGTTGCCATATATTTGTAGATGGGGCTCCGTGAGGAGCTTTTGTTGTGCAGGTTAGCATGTTGAAAGTTCCATACATAGCTAATGAATGCAGGACAAGCAGGAAATACTGTGAATATGCAGAATCCATTGAATTAGGAACGATTAAAAGGAGGGGTTTCATGGAACAGCGTGTTGAAATGCAGCTTGGTGGAAGAAAGCTTACGCTTGAGACCGGGCGTTTGGCCAAGCAGGCTAATGCTGCCGTTAAGGTAACATACGGGGATACCGTGGTATTGTGTACCGTGACAGCATCAAGTGAGCCGAAAGATCTGGACTTTTTCCCATTAACGGTGAACTATGAAGAAAGATTGTACGCCGTAGGTAAAATCCCGGGAGGATTTATTAAACGTGAAGGCAGACCGAGTGAGAAAGCGATTCTTTCAAGCCGTCTGACAGACCGTCCAATTCGTCCTTTGTTCCCGGAAGGCTTCCGGAATGATGTACAAGTTCTGAATATCGTTATGAGTGTGGATCAGGATTGCGAACCGCAGATCGCTGCAATGATTGGTACATCAGCAGCATTGAGCATTTCGGATGTTCCATTCAGCGGACCGATTGGTGGCGTGAAAGTGGGTCGTATTGATGGCGAGTTCATCATTAACCCAACGATTGCACAGCTTGAAGTCAGTGATATTGAACTGGTCGTTGCAGGGACCAAAAATGCCATCATGATGGTTGAGGCCGAAGCTAACGAAGTGCCGGAAGAAGTGATGCTCGAAGCAATCATGTTTGGACATGATGAGATCCAAAATATTATTGCTGTAATCGAACAACTTGTACAAGTTGCTGGAAAAGAAAAAATGGCTGTTAAGTTGCGTACCGTTAATGCTGAAGTTAACAGCAGTGTGCGTGAATTCGCGAGCGCTCGTCTGGTCGAAGCGGTTAAAATCGCTGAGAAGCATGCTCGTCAAGATGCAATCGATGTAGTGAATGACGAAACCGTTGCTCACTTTGAAGAAAAATATATTGAAAGTCCGGAATTGTTCAAAGACGTGAAGGAAGTTCTGCACGACATCGTCAAAGAAGAAGTCCGCCGTTTGATCACGCATGATAAAGTTCGTCCGGATGGACGTGGACTTGATGAAATTCGCCCAATTGAATGTGATACATCTCTGCTGCCACGTGCACATGGTACAGGACTGTTTACGCGCGGTCAAACGCAAGCACTTAGCGTTTGTACACTTGGTGCACTGGGTGATGTTCAGATTTTGGACGGAATCAGTCTTGAAGAAACGAAACGTTTCATGCATCACTATAACTTCCCACCATTCAGCGTAGGCGAAGCGCGTCCATTGCGTGCTCCGGGTCGTCGCGAAATCGGACATGGTGCATTGGGTGAGCGCGCTCTTTCCAAAGTGATCCCTTCCGAAACGGATTTCCCGTACACGATTCGTTTGGTATCTGAAGTTCTGGAATCCAACGGATCATCATCTCAGGCAAGTATCTGTGCCAGCACTTTAGCTATGATGGATGCAGGTGTTCCAATCAAAGCTCCGGTTGCGGGTGTGGCTATGGGTCTGATCAAAGATGGTGACCATGTATCCATTCTGAGTGATATTCAGGGTATGGAAGATCACCTGGGTGACATGGACTTCAAGGTAGCAGGAACACCTGAAGGTGTAACCGCGATTCAAATGGACATTAAAATTGCTGGTATTAATCGTCAAATTTTGTCTGATGCATTGGCGCAAGCCAAAGAAGGTCGTATGCACATTTTGGGCAAAATGAACGAAATTTTGAAAACTCCACGTGAGCAGTTATCACAATATGCACCTAAAATTACAACGATGCATATCAATCCGGACAAAATCCGTGATGTGATCGGTGCAGGTGGTAAAATTATCAATAAAATCATCGAAGAAACCGGTGTTAAAATTGATATTGAACAGGATGGACGTGTCTTTATCGCTTCTTCCAACCAGGAGATGAATGATAAAGCCAAAGCGATCATCGAAGGTATTGTGCGCGAAGTATTGGTCGGCGAGATTTATGTCGGCAAAGTAAAACGCGTAGAGAAATTCGGTGCATTTGTTGAAGTACTTCCGAACAAAGAAGGTCTGGTACACATCTCGCAACTGTCAACTGAACGTGTTGCCAAAGTGGAAGATGTTGTAGCTATCGGTGATTCCATTACGGTAAAAGTAACGGAAATTGACCCACAAGGTCGAATCAACTTGTCCCGTAAAGCAGTTTTGACTGCTGAAGCTCCGGCTCAATCCTAGGATACCGAAGCGACAGGTTATAAATGGATAGATTGAATGAAGAGACAGAATGTGAATTTCTGGCTCTTTTTTTAACGTTTAAATATGTAAAGCAAGGATGAAACCATGGCTTAGCATTCATATTTTTGCCCTTGTCCTCATATGATGGGGACAAAGACGGCGGGAGGATGGAGCTGTGGGAAACCAATCCAAAAAGCTGGCGGCTGTTCTGGCGGGTGTGACTGCGGTCATATTGATCGGACAAGTTGGCAGTGTACGTACATACATTACGGAGATCCGTGATGGGCCAGGTACGCAAAATGCTTTTGATATGTTTAAGGAGGCAACGGGAGAAGATGCGCTGTTGTCTGCGATTCGGGATAAAGCGGCTGAAACGAAAATTGCTCCGGTGAATGCCAGAGTGGATCGGGTATGGAAAGCGATTCCTGGTTATAATGGCATGGAGATTGATGTGGAAGCGACATACCGTAAGGCGCTGAGTGGAACGTTGAATACCAAAATAGCGTATGTCTACCGTCAGATTGAGCCGGAGATTCAGCTTAAAGATTTGGGTGCACATCCGATCTATCGGGGCAATGCAAACAAACCGATGGTTTCTTTTATGATTAATGTGGCCTGGGGGAACGAGTACATTAAACCGATGCTGGATACGCTTGATGCCGAGAAAGTGAAGGCTACTTTTTTTCTGGATGGAAGTTGGTTAAGCAAAAACGTTGAACTGGCCAAAGAAATTCAGAAACGTGGGCATGAGATGTCCAACCATGCATATTCTCACCCTAATATGAGTCGATTGAGCGCAGAACGGGCCAAGCTGGAAATTAGCAAAACCCAGGATCTGCTCCATAAAACACTGGGTGTAGAGAATCGTTGGTTTGCTCCGCCTTCCGGTGACTTTAATCAGAAGACCGTTGACATTGCTTCATCCATGGGACTGCAAACCGTGTTATGGACAGTAGATACTGTGGATTGGCGTAAGCCAAGCCCGGATGCTGTTGTTGCCAAAATTGCTAAAAATACCGAGGCAGGCACATTAATTCTAATGCACCCTACAGCTGCTTCTTCGGGAGCTTTAAAGGGCATGATTCAATCCATACGGGCCAAAGGTCTGGTGATCGGAACAGTAAGTGAGACGCTGTCTTCTGAACGTGTAAATACCCCTGCGGTTGAGTGAACGTTATTTTTTTGTTAATATCAAACAGTTGGAACCAAATGTCGATTTCAATTTCAAGGTTGAGATCAAGGCAATTATAGAGATGTAGGAGGGCCAACCATGAAAAAAATTCAGCTGGGCAATGGCCTCAGAGTTGTCATGGAACAGATACCGACCTGCCGTTCTGTGTCTTTCGGAATATGGGTCAAGACAGGTTCGCGCAATGAGCAACCTGCAAGTAACGGAGTATCACATTTTATTGAACACATGTTATTCAAGGGAACAGATCGTTATGATGCCAAGGCGATTGCGGAGCAGTTCGATGCGATTGGCGGTAACGTGAATGCATTCACTTCCAAAGAATACACGTGTTATTATGCTAAAGTGTTGGATGAACATTTGCCGATTGCGGTTGATGTATTGTCTGATATGTTTTTCCGCTCCAAAATGGATGATGGTGAATTGATCAAGGAGAAAAACGTCATTCTGGAAGAAATCTCGATGTATGAAGATACGCCTGATGATATGGTTCATGATCTGATGGCCTTGGCTGCCTATGGTGAGCATCCACTCGCATACCCAATCCTGGGTACGGAAGAGCGTCTCAAAGCGATGGATTCCAGTCATCTGCGTGCATATATGAAGCAGCACTACACGATTGAGAACACGGTCATTAGTATCGCGGGTAATATTGATGACAGTGTAATCGATCTGATGGAGAAACATTTTGGTGCTTTTGATGTAAATGGAGTAACGGAAGCAGTCACGATGCCAGCCTTCCAAAGCGGACAGCTCTTTCACAAAAAGAAAACGGAACAGAATCATATCTGTATCTCGTTCCCGGGCTGTAAAATCGGAGATCCCCTGCAATTCGCTATGGTTGTTCTGAATAACGCCATTGGTGGAGGCATGAGCTCCAGACTGTTCCAGGAAATTCGTGAGAAACGGGGTCTTGCGTACTCCGTGTATTCCTATCATAGTTCTCATGCGGACAGCGGACTGTTCACGATATACGCGGGTACAGCACCGAAACAGACCAAAGAAGTGCTTGATCTGACCAAAGAGGTTCTACGCGACTTGGCTGTAAACGGCTTGTCCGAAGATGAGCTTCGTAAAGGAAAAGAACAGCTGAAAGGTAGCTTGATTCTGAGTTTGGAAAGCACAGGCAGTCGTATGAATCGTCTGGGTAAAAACGAACTCATGTTGGGCAGACACCATACGCTGGATGAAATGATCACCAAAATTGAGCAAGTTACCATGGACGATATTAACGCGGTACTTGATCTGATGTTTGCTGAACCATTTGCACTTGCTATGGTTGGCGCTTCAGATAAGACGATCGCTGGATTGAGAAGGGATGATTTTGTTGCATTACGTTCAAATACAGAAACTGCCGGGCAATGAAGATATTAAACTGCCTCAAAAAATGTCGGAGCTGGCATCCGGCTTTGATGTAGTAGCTGCACTTCAGGAAGATGTTGTATTGCAGCCGGGTCAGCGTACGCTGATTCCTACCGGACTTGCGATGGCAATGCCAGCTGGATTGGAAGCACAGATTCGTCCTCGGAGCGGACTGGCTTTCAAACATGGTATTACTTGCCTCAACACACCGGGGACCATTGATGCGGATTATCGCGGAGAAGTTAAAGTTCTGTTGATTAATCTGGGTCAGGAACCGTTCACGATTGTACGGGGAGAGCGCATCGCACAGATCGTCTTCCAGACCGTGCCTGCGGTTGAATTGACGGAAGTGAATGAACTATCGGAAACGGTACGTGGTGAAGGCGGATTCGGTCATACCGGGAAATAAGCAACGTAAATATACTCATTCTTTAGAGTCGTCCCTGACAGGGGCGGCTCTTTTTTACATTCGAGAAACGGAAGGAGGAATGAAATTATTGTTTTCACCCCCCTGTGGGCCCCTGCATACGATAAGGCATACATGTGGTGAAAGGAGTGACGTCCCGATGCTGACCGGAGTCCGGATTGTAGTCCTGGGCGGAGATGCGCGGCAGCTTGAAGTCATTCAAAAGTGCGCTGAGCTGGATGCAACGGTAAGTGTAGTGGGTTTCGATAAAATAGAGCGTTCCATTCCAGGGATTGAGCACCAGGAACTGGAGGATGAAGTGTTTGCTTCCGCAGATGTACTGGTACTACCTGTCGTCGGTTGCGATGACCAGGGAAAAGTAAGTACTTCGTTCAGTGACACACCGATCTATTTGAAAAAGGAACATATTGCAGCATTACCGGAGCATTGTATTGTGTTCACAGGTATGGCAAAGCCGTTCTTGCGCGAACTTTGTCTTGAAAATGGGCTGCGACTTGTTGAAGTACTTGATCGTGATGATATTGCACTTTACAACTCTATTCCAACAGCTGAGGGAGCCATCGCCATAGCTATTCGGGAGACGGACTTCACAATCCATGGTTCGGAATGCATTGTGCTTGGCATTGGTCGAACAGGATTCACAATGGCCAAAACACTGCAGGGACTTGGAGCAAATGTACGGGTGGGAATCAGGCGGGAAGAGGATGCTGCCCGCGCTACAATAATGGGCTGGAAGCCTTTCATGACAACGGATTTGGCCGCTCAAACCGGGGAAGTTGACTTGCTTTTTAATACGATACCGACTATGATAATCACAGCACAAATCCTGTCCAGAATGCCGCAAAAGGCTGTCATTATCGACCTCGCATCCGCTCCTGGCGGCTGTGATTTCAGGTATGCCGACAAACGCGGTATCAAAGCGCTACTTGCGCCTGGCCTCCCCGGCATTGTTGCTCCCAAAACGGCTGGCGGCATTATTGCCGACGCGTTGATCCGTTTGCTTTTGGAAGAACAGAACGCACGGGAGGTTAAATCATGAACTGGCAGGGAAAAACGGTAGGTTATGCAATTACGGGTTCTCATTGTACGTTTGAAGAGGTTATGCCGGTAATTAGCCGCTTCGTAGCTGAAGGTGCCAACGTCATTCCGATTATTTCGAATTCGGTTCTGACGACGGATACACGCTTTGGTACGGCGCAAAATTGGCAAAAACAGTTGAAAGATATAACAGGTAATGATATCATTTCTACAATTGTTGAAGCGGAGCCACTAGGGCCTTCCAAGCTGCTTGATGTGCTGGTTATTGCTCCATGCACAGGGAATACAACAAGCAAGCTGGCTAATGCGATGACCGACAGTCCAGTGCTAATGGCAGCCAAAGCGCAGATGCGCAATCAGCGTCCGCTTGTGCTCGCGATTTCCACGAATGACGGTCTGGGCTTGAATGCTGCGAATATCGCCAAATTGCTCGTGGCTAAATACTTGTATTTTGTGCCATTTGGGCAAGACGATCCAGTGAAAAAACCAAACTCGTTAGTCGCCAAAATGGAATTGATTCCAGAGGCTTGCTGGAGTGCTCTTGAGGGCAAACAGTTGCAGCCGATGATTGTGGAGCGTTCTTCACAGGCTTGATGGAACAATGATTCGGTGACAACGTTTATGCGCTTGGAGAAATGAAGAAGGGTTCGAGAGACAAAGAAAATCATGGGGGACGATATGCTGGATTGAACAGCTACTATGTCCACGTTCCTGTCTATAAGGCATTCCTGCTTGCGGGCAGTACAGGTTAAGCAAGCGGGAGAGGTCTATTGTGAATGTATGCGTCATGACCTCGCTAACAACCGCGACCTTTGATTTGCGATTGTCCCAGACAATTACAAGAAAAGGGAGCGGCATGGAATGCCGTATAAAATGCTGAAATTATCGCATCAGAACGCTCCCTAGAGTGATCCATTTGTTGATTTGACCCGTGTCCAGTCTTCTTGCGTACACAAATGGAGGAATAAAGATGCGTATCATGGTACAGAAATTCGGAGGCACGTCTCTCTCCACTGTTCAGGCGAGAGAGCATGTGCTCCGTCACGTTAAACGTGAACTTGAAGCAGGATTGAGTCTGGTCATCGTTGTGTCTGCGATGGGACGCCGCGGCGAGCCATATGCGACTGATACGTTGCTGGACTGGGCTGCACAGAACGGAAACGCACTATCCGCACGCGAAAAGGATTTACTGCTGTGCTGTGGTGAAATCATATCTGCGACAACGTTGAGCAGTTTACTCGAACATGAAGGCATTCCAACTACAGTGCTGACCGGTGCACAAGCAGGTTTTGTGACGGACGACAATTTCGGGAATGCCCGGATATTGGATGTCCGTCCTGTTCGTGTGTTGGAGCAGCTTCAACTCGGCCGTGTCGTCGTTGTAACCGGATTCCAGGGGCAGACAGAGAACGGAGACTTCACAACACTGGGTCGTGGGGGAAGCGATACGTCTGCTACAGCTCTGGGTGCAGCATTACGTGCTGAAATGGTGGATATCTACACAGATGTGAACGGGATACTTACCGCTGATCCGCGAATTGTTGAGGATGCACGTCCACTGACTGTTGTGAGTTATGCAGAGATCTGTAACATGGCTCACCACGGGGCCAAGGTAATCCATCCACGTGCGGTTGAGATTGCGATGCAATCCCAGATTCCAGTACGGGTAAGATCTACTTTTGCAGACACGGAAGGAACGCTGGTTACGCATCCGGAAGGATTCCAGGATGTGCAGACAGGCATTGTTGACCGTTATGTAACAGGCATTGCCTACGTGAGCAATGTAACGCAAATTACGGTGGATGTGCCTGGTGGTGCAGATCGATTGCAACTAAAAGTGTTCAAAACCATGGCTGAGAATTCAATCAGCGTTGATTTTATTAATGTTACCCCCTCGGGAGTTGTCTATACGGTTTTTGACAGTGATTCCGAGAAAGCCATACAGGTATTGCAGGAGATAGGTCTCAAGCCACAAAGCCTGTCCGGTTGTGCCAAAGTGTCCGTCATTGGCGGAGGCATTAATGGTGTACCTGGAATCATGGCTCGAATCGTGGAGTCCTTGACACTGGCAGACATTCAGATCCTGCAATCGGCAGATTCGAATACAACGATCTGGGTACTCGTAAAAAAAGAAGATATGGTTCAGGCCCTGAGGGCACTTCACGCCTCATTCGAACTTCATTTGTAAATAACTGAAGTTAGAGGAGCCAAACCTGTTTTGAAGGAGGAATCGAATTGGACTTTGGAAGATTGATTACAGCAATGGTCACTCCGTTCAATGAACAAGGAGAGATTCATTGGGAGGAAACGGCACGTCTAATCGACTATCTAATTGTAGATCAAAAGTCGGAGACGCTTGTGGTTTCTGGAACAACAGGGGAGTCTCCAACACTTAGTGATACTGAGAAAGTTCAATTATTCGAATTTGCAGTGAAACATGCGGCCGGTCGGTGCAAAATTATAGCCGGAACGGGAAGCAATAACACGGCACATTCCATCCATTTGACACAGGAAGCTGAACGTGCCGGAGTGGATGGCATATTGTTGGTTGTTCCGTATTACAACAAACCTAGCCAAGAAGGTTTGTTCAAACATTTTGAAGCGATTGCAGGCTCCACCACGCTGCCAATTATGCTCTACAACGTGCCTGGGCGTACTGTAACCAGCCTGTCAGCAGAGACAACGCTTCGTCTTGCACAGATTCCTAACATCGTCGCTACGAAGGAATGTGCGTCTATGGAGCAGGTTACTTTGATTGCAGCAAGTGCTCCAGAAAATTTCAGAGTTTATTCCGGTGATGATGCTTCAGGCTTACCAGCGATTGCGGTTGGAGCACATGGAATTGTCAGCGTAGCCAGTCATGTCGTAGGGGCAGAAATGAAGAAAATGATTGACGCCTTCTATGGCGGAGCACCTCTTCAGGCTGCTCAGATTCATCAGCAGTTGTTCCCGGTGTTCAAAGGCCTGTTTGAGTGTCCACAGCCTCTACCAAACCCCGTAGCGGTGAAATATGCGCTGACATTGCGTGGTCTAGACGTTGGTTCCGTACGATTGCCACTTATTCCGCCAACGGAAGAGGAGCAGGTTTATATCAAAGGTTTGCTTAATTTGTAATCATTTTGGTTGTATATGGACTATTTTATTAATCATGGAAATATCATTCAGATCAGCAAAAGAACCGCTCCTCTTCGTAGAGGCTGCGGTTCTTTTTTTACGAGTAATGTGAGGTTTCTTTTCCACTGCCAAGGGGAAACCTACAGGTTAACGAGAGAGTGACTTGTTTTTTTTGTTTTTAATCATGTATAATGATGTCAAGTGACTGGGTGCGGTATTTTTTTGAAATTGAAAGCGACATCGTTTCGTGGTGTAGCTTTGCGGTGAAAAAGGAAGGAACGGCTAAGAGGGAATTTCAACTCCAACATGTTGGTCAAAGGGAATAACTTCGAAGAACTTCTTCCAAATATCGTGAATAAAGGTGTTCTTTTGCATTCATCCCGATAGGTGGGTATGTGATGTATGGACTACTTTTCTTAACTTACAATAAATAATAAGGTACGACGTCCAACTACCATAGGAGGTTTAGATTCATTTGTCTAAGAAAAATAATAACGATAAACTGATGATTTTTGCTTTGGGCGGCGTAGGCGAGATTGGTAAAAATATGTACGTCATCCAATACGCCAACGACATTGTAGTCGTAGATGCTGGTCTTAAATTCCCGGAAGAAGATATGCTTGGTATTGATATTGTCATCCCTGACATTTCTTACCTGACTGAGAACCGTGACAAAGTAAGAGGAATCATCCTTACTCACGGACATGAGGATCACATTGGTGGTCTGCCATATGTTCTCAAACATCTGAATGTCCCTGTATACGGAACAAGACTTACGCTTGGACTTGTAGAAAACAAGTTGAAAGAAGCGAATTTGCTGGGTGAAACAAAACGTATTCTGATTGATGCTGATTCCGAGATCCAACTTGGATCTGTTTTGAAAGCATCCTTCTTCGCTACTAACCATAGTATTCCGGATTCTGTTGGTGTATGTGTCGAAACACCGGAAGGTGCAGTTGTTCACACAGGTGACTTCAAATTCGACCATACTCCAGTCAATGGTCAATATGCAGATCTTCAGCGTATGGCACAGATCGGAACAAATGGCGTATTAGCGCTGTTGTCCGACAGTACGAACGCTGAAAAACCTGGATTCACACCATCGGAGAAAAATGTGGGTATCGTGCTGGAAGATATTTTCCGTAAAGCAAGTCAACGTGTTGTTGTAGCGACATTTGCTTCCAACGTACACCGTATCCAACAGGTGATCAATGCAGCAGAAGTGACTGGACGTAAAGTTGCAGTTATCGGACGCAGCATGGTGAATGTGGTTGGTATTGCTTCAGAACTGGGTTATCTTGAGATTCCGGATGGCATGATCATTGAACCTGAAGAAGTAGGCAAGATGGCAGCTGATCGTGTCGTGATTCTCTGCACAGGAAGTCAAGGAGAGCCAATGTCAGCACTGACACGTATGGCTCGTTCCACACACCGTAAAGTGGACATCCTGCCAGGTGACACCGTCATTATCGCAGCAACACCTGTTCCAGGTAATGAAAAATATGTAGGCCGTACGATTGATGAACTGTTCCGTCTGGGTGCTAACGTGCATTACAGCGGTGCTAACAGTGGCGTCCACGTATCTGGTCACGGTAGCCAGGAAGAGCTGAAACTGATGCTCAACCTGATGAAACCTAAATTCTTCTTGCCAATTCACGGTGAATTCCGTATGCAGCGTCGCCACGCGGTTCTTGCTGAATCTGTAGGGGTAGAACCTGAGAACATTTTCATCACGGATATCGGTGAAGTGATTGAAATTCAAGGTGGAGCAGCACGTAGAGCAGGTAAAGTTACTGCAGGTAATGTGTTGATCGACGGCCTGGGTGTAGGCGATGTGGGTAACATTGTACTTCGTGACCGCAAATTGTTGTCACAAGATGGTATCCTTGTTGTTGTGGTAACACTGAGCAAACAGGATGGAAAAATTGTTTCCGGTCCTGACATCATCTCTCGCGGATTTGTGTATGTACGTGAATCGGAAGGACTACTGGATGAGGCCAACCGGATCGTTAGCAGCACATTGCAGAAGTTAATGAGTGAGAACGTTAACGAGTGGGCTTCACTCAAAACAAATGTTAAAGATGCACTGGGACGCTTCCTGTATGAGCAAACTCGTCGTAGACCGATGATTCTGCCAATCATTATGGAAGTTTAAAATAAGCTAAACAAAAACATATATTCAGGCACACAGTCGCCCCTTCTCTACGAGTAATATTGGACGGTTCCTCGTAGAGAAGGGGCTTTTTTTGCGTTTTCAGGAAGATCTGCAATAGCGTCAATATGTGAAGCAATTTGATGTAGCGGGTATAAGGCGGTTGGAAAAATCCCCATACTAAGGAAATACATTAAATGTTTCTGGAGAAGGGGATTATTAAAATGAATGAACGTATGAATGACAAGCAGACGTCAAGATCCAATCAACCGGAAGTTGAAGCACCGGAGATTCCGATTCAGGAGGACAAGGCCATCTCTCCTGTGACAGAGACTATTCAGCAGTTTGGGCAGACACAGTCGCCTGCAGGTGAATCGAATATTTTCTGTATGACCATTATTGGACAGGTCGAAGGGCATTTGATTTTGCCACCACAAAATAAAACAACAAAGTATGAGCATATCATTCCACAGCTGGTGGCCGCAGAACAAAATCAGCGTATTGAAGGTATACTAATCATTTTGAACACGGTAGGTGGAGATGTAGAGGCGGGTCTGGCCATTGCAGAGATGATTGCTTCTCTAAGCAAACCTACGGTGACTGTGGTCATTGGAGGCGGGCATAGCATTGGAGTACCGATTGCTGTAGCTTCAACATATTCCCTGATTGCCGGAAGTGCAACGATGACGATCCATCCGATTCGGATGAACGGCCTTGTCATTGGTGTACCTCAAACGTTTGAGTATATGGAGAAAATGCAGGAGAGGGTTGTTCGGTTCGTGACTTCTCATTCGAATATCTCTGAAGAGATGTTCAAAGAACTGATGTTTAAGACCGGTGAGTTAAATCGGGATATTGGTACAGCTGTAGGAAGCGCAGATGCAGTGAAATATGGATTGATGGATGCAGTAGGCGGAATTGGGCAGGCTATTACTCAGTTAAATCAGCTCATAGGAGACAAGAGACAGACTCTGCAAGCGGGAGGTTATACCCAATGACATTATATACAGTGATGCCCCCGGAACAACTCTGGTCGGGAATGTGGAAAGAGGACGAAGATACAAAGGAGATCAAGATGAATGGTTTATTGATGCAGGTGAGACCTGTTAATGACAATGAAGCCGTTATTGTACGTTTGCTGGATTGTCCACTTGAAGCCTATCTCAATGCTGCTAATATGCCCGGTTCGACCATTCCGCTTTCGGGTAACTTGGGATCAGCATAACGCGACGAATTCAGACAAATTGAGCAGAAAAAGAACATATGTACGGATTATATTTGTATGGTATAATATTCTTCTGGGGGTGACCTGATTTTGGCCAGAAGAAAAAAGAGGAAAAAAAAGGGCGCTGGTTTTAGTGGCGTTTTAAAATATGAAATTTACGGGATTGTGCTTATTACCCTTGCTGTCATAGCATTATCGGGTGAAGCCACCGTTGGACGTTCGCTTTCCAAGATGTTCGGACTGATGCTTGGTAAGTTTTATTTTGCGATTCCACTTGTTGGTATTTATTATGGTCTCATGGTGATGATTCACCGGAAATGGCCGAGTGGCTGGACCACACGCAAGACAGGACTTGTTTTGCTGGTCTTTGCCTTAACTCTGATGAGCACTGTCTCTGCAATGCACCAGAAGCTCATTCCGGTTGGTGCGCTTGAGCCTGGTGCTGTGATTACACAGGTACATAATGATATGCAAACCGAGTTGCTAACCCCTGCTGCGCCAGGGGAGAGGGACTCCATGCTTAACAAGGACATCAGTGGTGGTTATCTCGGAGCTGGGCAATTTGCTCTTTTCCTGTGGCTGTTTGGCAGCCTTGGGGCGAGACTCATCATGATTGTCATGTTTATCATCAGTTTTATGCTGATTACGAGTCTATCTTATGTGGATTTGATACGAATATTCCGTACCAAGATCTGGGATGCCGGGAGTTCGATGTACAAAAAGCTGGAGTCTAGACCCACTTCACGTTCTTCTTCAGCATCTGATGGAAGGAAGAAAGGTAACGCTCGTAAAGTGGTGCCTGTTCCTGTTGAAGATGACGAAGACGAGTATGAGGATGAATTAGAGGAACAGCATCTGCCAAAACGAAAAGCGCCCATCTTCTTCCAACTTTTCGGAAAATGGGGAGCTAAACGGGAACAGGCGACATCAGAACGTGAAATGGATGAGGTCGATTCGGCAGAAACAGAACAAATTTTATACCGCGCCGAACAAGATCATAATCTAGAGGCTTGGCAGGATGCAACAGAAGACGTAGCGAACAAATCAGCTTCATCACGTGTTCCTGTTCAGGCTAAACCTAATTCAGCGCCGATCATTCGAGACTTTTTTGAGCACGTCAGAACAGAAGAGGCAAGCATTGAAGATGATCTGGACGATGCTTACCCTTTCCCGGATAATCTGTCCGATCCAAACGTAGTACAACAGGGCGAGCATGCCATTAAAATAACGGATGAACTGGTAGAGACGGAGTGGTCTGCATCCGATACGGGTACAAACGGGGTGAATGCTGTGGATGAGATTCAGAGTGGAGAAGAAGTAACTAATGATGCACAGGGAACAGATACTCCAACTCCTGAAGGGCAGAACACACAACCGGTGAAACCACCACCGCCACCTCCTAAGCCGTACAAGCTGCCATCATTCCGTCTCCTTGCCAAGCCGAACAATGGGGGCAAGGCGGGTGACCAGAAGGATTATATGCAGACAGCACGCAAGCTGGAAGCTACACTGGAGAGTTTCGGTGTTCGTGCCAAAGTGCTTGAAGTAGTCCGGGGCCCTGCCGTTACAAGGTATGAAATTCAACCTGATATTGGTGTTAAAGTCAGCAGAATTGTCAGTCTAACTGATGATATCGCGTTGGCTCTGGCGGCAAAGGATATTCGGATGGAAGCACCGATCCCCGGAAAGTCTGCGATTGGTATCGAAGTACCTAATGGTGAAGTATCCGTTGTAACGATGCGGGAAGTAATGGAGACAGCAACGTTCCAGGATGCAGAATCCAAAGTGACCATTGCATTTGGCCGAGATATCTCGGGTCAGACGATTATTGGTAACTTGGCTCGTATGCCCCATTTGCTGGTCGCGGGTGCTACGGGTTCTGGTAAGTCGGTGTGTATTAACGGAATTATTACCAGCATATTGTACAAAGCCAAGCCGGATGAAGTGAAGTTCCTGATGGTCGATCCCAAGATGGTTGAGTTGAACGTATATAACGGAATTCCACATCTGATGGCGCCAGTAGTAACTGATCCTAAACGAGCGTCACTTGCTCTCAAAAAGATTGTGGTTGAGATGGAGAAACGATATGAACTGTTCTCCAAATCAGGCACGCGTAACGTCGAGGGTTACAATAATCTGATGAAAGATAATCCTGCGGCTGTTCTGCCTTATATCGTTGTCATTGTGGATGAGCTTGCAGATCTGATGATGGTTGCTGCCGGAGATGTGGAGGATGCCATCGCACGACTCGCTCAGATGGCTCGTGCAGCCGGAATCCATCTGATTATTGCCACACAACGTCCTTCTGTTGACGTTATTACCGGAGTAATCAAGGCTAACATTCCATCGCGGATTGCCTTCGGCGTATCCTCCCAAGTCGATTCCCGAACGATTCTGGATATGGGTGGGGCTGAGAAACTGTTGGGCCGTGGAGACATGTTGTTCATGCCAATGGGCGCATCAAAACCGGTTCGTGTACAAGGTGCATTTATGAGCGATGAAGAAGTCGAGAATATTGTAAACTACGTACGTGGTCAAGGTGAAGCGCAGTATGATGAGTCCATTGTACCTGAAGTGGATGATTCCATTCAGGCAGCAGAGGAAGTACAAGATGAGTTATATGAGCAAGCTGTACAGATTATTTTGGAGGCAAAACAAGCTTCAGTCTCCCTGCTGCAACGTCGTATGCGGGTTGGTTACACACGTGCAGCGCGTTTAATTGACTCCATGGAAGCTCGTGGTGTAATCGGTCCTTATGAGGGCAGCAAACCAAGAGAAGTACTGGTTTCACTTGAACAGTATCAGCAGAATAAAATAAGCTCATAGTGTAACATGTAACATGGTTACAACGAATTATTTAAGCCCTCAACCGTATTGGTTGAGGGCTTTTTGCTTGCTCAGCAGACTGAAGTTTTGCCATCTACTCCAAAGATCGGATGATTTGGTGCATAGGAAACAAGCCGGCTTGTCATAATAACCTTAGCGATTCTGTTAATCCCACAAGAGAAAGGTAGAGCACAGTCGATGCGAAAAATGAACCTATGGCTTTTCACTGCTATTTTGCTGATATCCGCATTGGGAATTCGTTATTTGCTTCCTGGGAATACAGCAACTGAAAGTTCAGCCGAGCGTACACCGCAGGTAGAAGAAAAGGCCTTGCCTACGTTTAGCAGCAATACAGTGAAATATGGAAGTTACGGTCAGGATGTATATGAGCTTCAGGGGCGTCTGAAGTACCTGGGATTTTACAATGGTAAAATCGACAGTAATTTTGGCAGCAGCACACTGAAATCCGTTAAATGGTTTCAATCCGAGTTTGGCATGAAGGCAGATGGTGTGGTTGGAGCAGAGACCAAACTCAAGCTGTACAATGCGTCAACCAAATGGTCGCCAACAGAGCCGCCGTTACACAAGGAATCCTCAGGTGGGGGTGGAGACAGCAACAATACCGCCGATAAAGAGCAAGACAATATGGGATCTGCCAATGCCCTTGGTCTCTCAGAGAATGAACTCAAGATTATGGCTAACGCTGTATATGGTGAAGCCCGGGGTGAACCGTTTGAAGGTCAAGTCGCAGTAGCAGCAGTAATTCTGAATCGCGTAAATTCACCAAGCTTTCCGAGTACACCTTCTGGTGTGATTTTTCAACCAGGTGCATTTACGGCTGTAGCGGACGGACAGATCTATCTGGAACCAAACGCACAAGCCAAAAAGGCAGTCGAGCAGGCCTTAAATGGATGGGATCCGTCCGGTGGATGTCTCTATTATTTTAACCCGAAGACAGCAACATCCAAATGGATCTGGACCCGTCCACAAGTGAAAACAATCGGACAGCATATCTTTTGTATGTGATGATGTTGGAAGCAACCAGAAGGCGTGACTTCGGTTGCTTCTTGCCTTTTGAATGGGTTAAAATGGTTGTTACGTTTAGCTTAATACGATTGCATGATAAATGACGCCGTAAAGGGGTTTTGACATTTGAATACATCAGGATTCGAACGAGGTAGCAAGAGAGAGTTTCGTATACATGTGCTTCCGACTAAACGTTTTAAAACGTTTGCTATATCGCTATATGCAGGAGTTCCCTTACGGGAAGATACAGTAACCAAAGTAGCGCTGACACCTTTTGTTCTGCGACGGGGCACGGAGTCCTATCCGGAAACAACGCAATTTCGTGAGCAACTGGAGCATCTGTATGGAGCAGGTTTTGGTTTTGACGTCTATAAACGCGGGGATTACCAGATTGTACAGTTCCGAATGGATACCATTAATGATTCCTTTGTTGGAGGAGATGAGCAGCTACTGGATCGTTCATTTGCCTTCCTTGGAGAGGTTCTTACACGACCTGTACAGGAGAATGGACATTTCAGGACGTCTTATGTACAAGCAGAGCGAGAGACTGTTCGCAAAAAGCTGGAGTCCATCGTGAATGATAAAATGCGCTATGCCGCTGAACGCAGTATTGAGGAAATGTGCAAGAATGAGCCGTACCGTCTTCACCCACTGGGTGAGCGAAAGGATCTGCCCGGGATTGAGCCCGACACACTGACTGCGTCTTATCAGGAGTGGCTGCAGCAGGCGAGTATGGATCTTTACGTGGTAGGGGATACGACACTGGAGGAGGTCGAGAACCTTGTTCAGCGTCATTTCAATGTAAATCGAACGTCCTCCTCTGATTACCAGACACAGGCAGCGCTTCGAGGAGATAAGGAAGTGGAGACCGTTGTTGAGCGACTGAATGTGAGTCAGGGAAAACTTAATATGGGACTCCGCACATCTATCACTTATGGAGATTCTCAGTATGCTGCAGCACTACTGTACAACGGGATTCTCGGTGGTTATCCTCATTCCAAACTGTTTGTCAATGTTCGTGAAAAAGAAAGCCTGGCGTATTACGCGTCTTCACGATATGACGGACATAAGGGCATTGCAACGATTCAATCCGGGATTGAAATCCCTAATTATGAGAAGGCCGTCACGATCATCAAACAGCAGCTGGAAGAAATGAAAAGCGGTACAATCAGTGATCTGGAAATGTCCCAGACCAAAGCAATGATCCGTAACCTGCTTAAGGAAATGCAGGATTCTGCTTTTGAGATGATCGCTTATGACTTCAATCGACAGTTGTCTGGCAAAGAAAGAACGGCTGAAGAACTGTTGGCTCAGGTAGAACATATTAGCAAGGAAGATGTGCGTGAGGCGGCAGAACAATTCCGTCTGGATACGATTTATTTCTTGCGGGATGAGAAGGAGGAATAATCGGTGGAGAGCATTCGGTATGAGCATTTGCAGGAGACACTATATTACGAAGTAATGGATAACGGACTGCATGTCTATATTTTGCCAAAACCGGGATTCCAGAAAACGTATGCTACGTTTGCAACCAAGTATGGATCGGTGGATAATCATTTTCAGGTTGAAGGACAGGAAGAAGTTAAGGTTCCGGATGGGATTGCCCATTTTCTGGAGCATAAAATGTTCGAAGAACCAACAGGCGATATTTTTGCCACGTTTGCATCTCATGGTGCTTCAGCTAACGCATTTACGAGCTTTGATCAGACGGTTTATTTGTTTTCAGCGACCGAACATGTGAATGAAAATATACAAACATTAGTCGACTTTGTGCAAAATCCTTACTTCACGGATCAAAATGTGGAAAAGGAAAAAGGCATCATTGGACAGGAAATTGACATGTATGCTGATAATCCAGATTGGCGTGTTTATTTTGGATTGATCGAAGCCATGTATCAGAAACATCCGGTGCATATCGATATTGCAGGAACGGTGGAATCTATCCGTACGATTACCAAAGAGATGTTATATGAGTGTTATAACACCTTTTATCACCCGAGTAATATGCTCTTGTTTGTGGTGGGTGGTGTAGATCCACAAGAAGTCATTGATATGGTTCGATCGAACCAGAAGCGTAAGAATTATAAGCCACAGGGGAGTATTCAACGTTTCTTCGAACCGGAGCCTGAGCAAGTAGGAGAAGCCAGACGGGAAGCGAAACTGGCTGTTTCACTGCCCAAATGTCTGTTTGGATTCAAGGAGTCGGACGTTGGACTTACCGGGGAACAATTGTTACGGCGAGATATGACAACGCAGCTGATGATGGATCTTTTGTTTGGCTCAAGCACACGATTATTTCAGAAGCTCTACGATGAAGATCTGATCTCCGACAGCTTTGGACATGAGTATAACAGTTCACCGCAATATGCGTTTTCAGCCATTGGTGGTGATACAAAAGACCCGGATCAACTGCTCGGGCGTATACGTGAAGAAGTGGATGCCATTGTAGAAAAAGGGTTTGAATCCCCGGATTTTGAACGTGCACGCAAAAAGAAAATAGGCGGATATTTGCGTATGCTTAATTCTCCGGAGAACATTGCGCATGAATTTACACGTCAGCAATTCCGTGGCGGTGATTTTTTCAATATGCTCCCGCTCTATGAATCGATTACACTGGAAGATGTAAATCTCAGACTGAGAGAGCATATTCGCTGGGATCAACTGGCTGTATCGCTAGTCGTGAGTCCTTGATATGGAGAGGGGAACAGGACAATTGAAGGCAATCGGGGAAATGACTGTACTGGTAACTGGAGCAAGCGGTGGCATTGGAGCGGCTATCGCAGAACGCTTTGCCAGAGTGGGAATGAATGTTGTTATACACTATATGAAATCGCATGAAGCAGCGAATGAAGCCGCCAGACGGTGCATGGAACAGGGCAGTGGAAAAATCATGACCGTGTCTGCGGATCTTCGCAGCCGGGAACAGATTGAGCGCATGCGTGAGAAGCTCGAGTCGCATAATCTCATGCCAGATATTCTTGTGAACAATGCAGGAATCTCGCACTATGGGATGTTGGCTGATGTTACAGAGGAGATCTGGGATGAAGTGATGGCAATTAACCTCAAAGGCACGTTTATGTGTACACAGGAAATGATGCCTCACATGATCTCCCAAAGGTATGGCCGAATCATTAATGTATCGTCGATCTGGGGACTGTCTGGTGCTTCTTGTGAGGTGCTGTATTCCACAACCAAGGGTGGGGTGAATGCATTTACCAAAGCGCTTGCGAAAGAACTCGCACCTTCCGGAGTAACCGTAAATGCGGTTGCTCCTGGCGCCGTTCAGACATCCATGCTGAGCCATCTGGATCAGAGTGAACTGAAGATGCTGGAAGAGGAAATTCCGGCAGGAAGACTTGCTCAACCTGATGAAATCTCATCATTGGTTTATTTTCTGGCTCTCCCTGAATCGGGTTATATCAATGGGCAGATCATCAGTCCAAATGGCGGTTGGTTAACGTAAAAAGCAAGAAAAACTTGACTGGCTGTGAACAAAACAGGTGAAGGTTGCTGAGAAGCAGTCGTCTTCCGGATTATTTTCAAAATGCTCGTATATAAAATGCCTCGAAAGCACATATTACAACTGTTGATTTTAAATCTCATGCGTCATCTAAGGAGGATTTATCATGTCAACAGAAAAAACAGTGCTCTCCAGTTTTGACACATGGAAGAAGTTCCTGGGTGACCGCGTACTGCAAGCAGAGAAGATGGGGATGAGTGAAGAAACCATCAACAAACTTGCGTATGAAATCGGCGACTTCCTTGATGAGAAAGTCGATCCGGCGAACCATTCCAACCGGGCATTGAAAGAGTTATGGGATGTCGGCGATGCAGATGAGCGTCGTACGATTGCGTGCCTGATGGTCAAATTGGCCAAACAAAACGCATAAGATTACAGATGAAGAGCTCCCGCAAGGGGGCTTTTCTCTAATGATTACAAACGGATTACAGAGCTGTTCTTGTAATTCATTTTCATTTTATATATCATTAACGTGACCCATTTTTAGAAGATGTCTCAGATTGTTGTCCAGTGGACACGTTCTGTTGCTGTCGAATAATGTGGAATAATGCATTACGGGGTGTTGAAATGGAATCTAAACAATGGTACATGGAATATAAAATACATAAGAACAGACCCGGTTTGTTAGGCGATATTGCCTCTATGCTGGGGATGCTTGAAGTGAATATATTGACCATTAACGGTGTTGAAGGCAAAACTCGAGGCATGCTCCTTGAATCGGATGATGATGAAAAAATCCGCTTGCTTGGTGAAATGCTTGGCAAAGTAAACAGCATCACCGTATCGGCTTTGCGTCAACCTAAATTGGTGGATATTTTGGCCGTGCGTCATGGCAGATACATTGACCGTGACTCGGATGATCGCAAGACATTTCGTTTTACTCGAGATGAACTTGGGTTACTTGTGGACTTTTTGGGTGAAGTATTTAAGAGGGAAGGCAATCAGGTCATCGGTTTGCGCGGAATGCCTCGTGTTGGTAAAACGGAGTCTATTATTGCGGGCAGCGTATGTGCAATGAAGCGATGGACGTTTGTTTCCTCCACACTTCTTCGTCAGACGATAAGGAGTCAAATGTCCGAAGACGAATTGAACCCGAACAATGTCTTCATCATTGACGGAATTGTAAGTACGATTCGTTCCAGCGAGCGGCATTACAATTTGTTGCAAGATATTATGTCGATGCCAAGTACCAAAGTTATTGAACATCCGGATATTTTTGTACAGGAATCCGAATATGATTTTAATGATTTTGATATTATTATTGAATTGCGTAACATTCCCAATGAAGAGATTATTTATGATACGTTTACGGCTAGCTACACCGACGAATTGTAAGGAACCGTACGGAATCATGAAATAGATTAGCAACAACTCAAGAGATAAACATAAGGAGGAGATGGCATGTCTGAACTGGGTCAGCAGTTAAGGGAGGCCCGGCTGCAAAAAGGGATGAGTCTTGACGATGTACAGGAAATGACAAAAATTCGCAAGAGGTATCTGGAGGCCATAGAAGCAGGAGACTATAAAGTGCTGCCGGGTAGCTTCTATGTGCGTGCTTTCATCAAAACCTATGCGGAGACCGTGGGACTGAACCCTGATGAGCTGCTGGAGGGACACAAAAAAGACGTACCCGAAGAAGAAACGGAAGCAACGATGGAACCGGTTATTCAGAAGCGTTCCAGCCGTCCGGTTGAGCGTAGTAATCGGTGGATGTCTGTCGCGCTGATGTGGACATTCCCTGTTTTGATCGTAGTACTGTTGTATGTATACGTGGTGTATAACAATGGTGATGAATCAGATAATCCGGGTCTTGATCAGGTCAAAATTACAGACAGTCAACAACAGCCTGAGGATAAACCGGATCCACCTGCCGACAACGGACAGGCATCTAATCCGCCTGCGACAGATTCAGGTACTGACGGTACTGGTAAGGGCGACGCTGGCGGTAATGGTGGCGGTACAGACACGGAAGGACAGACGGACGGTCAAACTGATGGCCAAACTGATGGTCAAACCGACGGACAAACGGGAGAAAATCAGGAAGAACCGACAGACAATTCACCGTCTAATGTGACTGTTGCAGAAGATGGGAAATCAGGAAATATTACGAACTTTAAAGTTAACGGTAGTGCAGGGCAACCTGTAACGGTTACGATCAAAGCAACAGGTCATAGCTGGCTGGAAGTGTACAAAGGCGAAAACTCCAGTGGAGAGAAGTTGGAGTATGGTAACACAGCCGAAGGTGACAGCTATACCTTTGAGTTGGATAGTACAGGCATGTATATTAAGTCCGGTTACGCTGCAGCGACCACGATTGAGGTTGGCGGGCAAGTTGTAACGGATGGCAAGGCGACCAATCGAATCCGTCTGAAGCTTGGTGAAGACAGTAGTAACACTACTTCTTCCACAGGTGTTGAAAATGGATCAACGGACGGCACAGGGGGTACCACGGGTAGCGAATAACCGGGTCAACTGCAGGAGACAATAATCGTGTCTTAACTTGCAGTTAACTTTTGGTGAAGTGAGGTGGATGGCTGTGACAGTCAGCTGGATCGTAACAGGTTTAGGGATCATTGTCAGCCTCCTGGGTTATTACCTGACTCCAAGTGCTTGGGGTTACGGAATATTGGGTTTTGGACTTGCACATGTACTTTTGGGTGTGCTCGATATGTTCAGACAGCCCAACCGCAGCCGCTATTAGGTTGGAAGCTGGACCAGCAAGCATTTTTGGCAGCCACTTGAAGTGGAAGCCAAAAATGCTTTTTTCTTTGTGTAAAATAGCTAGAAATTAGACTTTTGCTTAGGGTATCCTCTATAATGTTACAGTACATACGATTAACTGAAAGGGTGACTGGTTTGAGCTCAGAAAATTCATTTGATATCGTGTCCAAAATGGACTTGCAAGAACTGACAAATGCCGTTACACAAACCGAGAAAGAAATTGGCGCTCGTTATGACTTCAAGGGCAGCAAGAGCAGCCTGAAACTGGATAAGGATGCGTTAACGATCGTATCTGATGATGAGACCAAACTCAAGGCTGTCATTGACGTGCTGCAATCCAAAATGGCGAAGCGTGGTCTACCATTGAAAAACATTGATTACGCAAAGGTAGAGCCAGCGTCTTCTGGTACAGTCCGCCAGCGTTTGAATTTTAAACAGGGGATTGATCAGGACATCGCCAAGAAAATCAATATTCTGATTCGGGATTCCAAGATGAAGGTGAAGAGTCAGATTCAGGGAGATCAACTTCGGGTAACTGGTAAGAGTAAAAATGATTTGCAAGCTGTCATGCAGCTGCTAAATGGTGCTAACCTACCTTTGGATTTGCAATATACAAATTTCAAGTAATATGGCCTTTCTGTAGCAAAAGTGTTTTTTTGACACGGTATTGGGCGTATATTATACTAAGTGTGCATTGCTGGCAGTCAAGCATCAAGTCCAGTCCTCATCGTTTGCTGACTTTGTGAAAAGCAGTACATCTTCTGGAAGTCACCGGAACGTTTAAAGCGTTTTGCTTTTGAGCGGTTGACTTTATTTTTTGCGTTTCTACATAGTGGGATCATGTTAATCTGGATTGACATTGAAACTGTACATTTCATGTTCCGGATGATGATAACGGGATTATGATGATTGTTTGGAGTAATGGAGGATATGAGGGAGGGCGTCTTGTGAATTTACCCAACCGGATTACGCTTGCACGAATTTGCTTAATCCCTTTTTTGATGGTGTTCCTGCTCGTGGATTTTCCATTTTATCCAGAGCCGTTGCAGCTTGGAAGCTTGTCGCTTCCGTATAATCAACTGATTGCTGCTGTTATTTTTATCATCGCCGCAAGCACAGATGGAATTGACGGATACCTTGCGCGGAAAAATAACATGGTTACCAATCTGGGGAAACTGCTCGATCCACTCGCAGACAAGTTGCTGGTTACTGCAGTTTTGATCTCGCTTGTGGAGATGGGCAAGCTGGATTCCTGGATTGCAGTTGTGATTATTAGTCGTGAATTTGCAGTTACCGGCTTGCGTCAAATTGCATTGCTGGATGGTTCGGTTGTTGCCGCAAGTGCTTGGGGCAAGCTGAAGACTGTAGTGCAGATTGTGGCGATTGTGCTGTTGCTGTTGAACAATTTCCCGTTTTCATACACGGGTATTCACGTCGATATTATCGCGGTATGGGCAGCAGCGCTTATTACTATCTGGTCGGGTATCGATTACTTTATCAAAAACAAAAATTTGCTTCATTTAACAAAAGCATAATGGTTTGTTCTTAAATGGGTAATCATGAAGGAAGCATTGGGTCAGGGGCAATAGGAAATTATCCTATTGCCCTTTGATCACTCACCACGTGTACAGGAGGATGCTCAATGAAGGCAGAAATCATTGCAGTTGGCACAGAGCTACTGCTTGGACAAATCGTCAATACCAATGCCAGATACCTATCCCGTGAATTGGCTGCGATGGGGATCGATGTATATTTCCAAACGGTGGTTGGGGATAACCTGAATCGACTTAGTGAAGCTATTCGCATTGCGCAGGGCCGTGCAGACGTTATTTTATTTTCCGGTGGCATCGGACCTACCCAAGATGATCTGACCAAGGATGCGCTCGCAGCTGTTCTTAACCGGAAACTGCATACAGATCGAATGGCGATGGACAAAATTGAGAGCTTTTTCAGAGATCGTAATGTGGACATGACAGAGAATAACCGACGTCAGGCGATCGTTATTGATGGAGGAACACCTCTGGCCAATGAAACGGGCCTTGCGGCAGGAAATGCGATTTCTGACAATGACAAATATTATGTCGTGATGCCTGGACCACCTAAAGAGTTGATTCCAATGTTTGAACAGGAAGTCAAACCTTGGCTGTTCCAGCATGTACTCACAGAAGAGATGCCGATCTATTCCCGAATGCTCAAATTCGCAGGTATTGGTGAATCTGCTCTGGAAGATCGACTATTGGATCTGATTGACGCGCAGACAGACCCTACGATTGCTCCTTACGCGAGCGAAGGTGAAGTTACGGTACGTGTCTCCACGAAGGCTGCGAGTGAGGGAGAGGCGAAGCTGAAGCTGGATGCGATGGAAGTTCAGATTCGCGAGCGTTTGACAGAACATCTCTACGCGAACGAGGATGTGCCTATAGAGTACACGATTGTAACCATGATGTCTGACATGGGGCTGACGCTCAGCGCTGCTGAGAGCTGTACAGGGGGGCTTGTCATGCAAAGTCTGACCTCTGTACCCGGAAGTGCGTCAATGCTCAAAGGTGGAATTGTTTGTTACTCCAATGAAATTAAAGAAAAGCTGCTGAATGTGCCTCATGATTATCTGGAAGGTGAAGATGCACCTGGAGCGGTAAGTCCAGAGGTTGCAAAAGTGCTTGCTGAGCAGGTCCGCATGATTGGCGATGCTGATTTTGGCTTGGCTGTTACCGGTGTAGCTGGACCGGGATATTCGGAACGTAAACCACCCGGACTTGTCTTCATCGCTCTTGCTGAACGTGGAAAAGAGACGGAGATTCATGAGCTGCGTATTAATGGGAATCGTGAGACAGTTCGCATTCGTTCAGCCAAAGCGATTCTCTATCGCTTATGGCAAAAACTTGTGGCGATGGATTGATTAGTTAATAGCTTCGATTGCATTTACAGTTCCAAGCAAGTATAATTAAGGAAGACGGAAGAACCGTAGAATTAGGCTTTACAGCCTTGTTTACGGTTCTTTTTTCTGTTTAATGGAAAGTTTCCTTGAGGAAGAGGCGCCTCGGCCTTCACAAAAAAACGAATGTATGTTCGAAAAAAAGCTTGGCAAACGTGTTAAAACAAGGTATCATTATCTTATAAACAGTAAAGGGTGTGAGCTTATTGTCAGACCGTCGTGCCGCGCTTGATATGGCGCTCCGTCAAATAGAGAAGCAATTTGGTAAAGGATCCATCATGAAACTGGGTGAGTCCACTCATATGAATGTGGAAATTATTCCCAGCGGTTCCTTGGCTTTGGATATTGCATTAGGAACAGGCGGCTTGCCTAAAGGCCGTATTGTTGAAATATATGGACCTGAGTCTTCGGGTAAAACAACCGTAGCATTGCATGCTATCGCTGAAGTACAACGAGCGGGTGGACAAGCTGCATTTATCGATGCCGAGCATGCTCTTGACCCACAATACGCAAGCAAACTTGGTGTTAATATTGATGAATTGCTTCTGTCTCAGCCAGATACGGGTGAGCAAGGGCTGGAAATTGCAGAAGCTCTTGTACGCAGTGGTGCAGTAGATATCGTTGTTATTGACTCTGTAGCCGCATTGGTTCCAAAAGCAGAGATTGAAGGCGAAATGGGCGATTCACACGTTGGTTTGCAAGCGCGTTTGATGTCTCAGGCGCTGCGTAAACTGTCTGGTGCAATCAGCAAATCCAAAACAATCGCAATCTTCATTAACCAGCTTCGTGAGAAAGTCGGCGTTATGTTTGGTAACCCGGAAACAACACCTGGTGGTCGTGCTCTGAAGTTTTATTCCACAGTACGTCTGGATGTGCGTCGTATTGAGAGTATCAAATCAGGCAATGACATGATTGGTAACCGTACTCGTATTAAAGTTGTGAAAAACAAAGTGGCACCTCCGTTTAAACAAGCGGAAGTGGATATCATGTATGGCGAGGGTATTTCGAGAGAAGGCAGTATCATTGACATTGGTACAGAGCTGGACATCGTTAATAAAAGTGGTGCATGGTACTCCTACGAAGGCGAGCGTTTAGGACAAGGTCGTGAGAACGCAAAGCAGTTCATGAAAGAGCATAAAGATATTGCTGACATCATTGAACAAAAAATTCGTGTAGCCAGTAACTTGGTTACTGCAGTTCCTGCGCCAACTACTGAAGAGCAACAAAAAGAAGCAGCAGAAGAACAAGAATTGTTTGAAATCAACGAGTAATCTCTCAAAACCTCCCATGTAGGGAGGACCCTGAGGGTGTTCCCCTCTGGACTCCGTAAACTTGCCTGATTGAGCTTGGCTCGATTTGGATAAGGAATTATGGTGGGAGTGCTCTCGGTGTCCAACAGCCCCTGTCCCAATGGACAGGGGCTGTTGGCACGCTGACTGTCAGAGATAACTGTGGAGATAAAGGCCGGGCTGACTTCCCGGCCTTTTGTATTATTAGTGTTCTTTGTCTTATGTGAAGATGTGCTTGGCGTAGTCAGAATGAAAATGTTATGAAAGGGGAGACCTGAATGGATCAACATGACGAGGATTTGTATGAAGAAGCAGAACAGGATGGCCTATCCCAATTTCCGGACAACGAAGAACTTATTATTACACGTGTAGAACGAACGAAGAGCAGGCAAGCTCGTTATCGAATCACTTTTGGTATCCACTCTATTACGGTTCTTGAAGATGTGATGATTAAATACAGGATGACTCAAGGTAATACGTTTATGAAGAAGGATCTGGAGGAAATCATTGTAGCTGACGAGCGACAGCGGACGTATGCACAGTCTCTGCGCTTTTTGGAGCATAAACCGCGCACACGCCATGAATTAAGTCAGAAACTTCGTCAGAAGGAGTTTGCTGCACCTTTGATTGAAGAGGCGCTGGATCGGCTTGAGCGGGAGAACCTGGTGGATGACGATCTATTTGCGAAGGAATGGACAAGACAGCGTATGGAGGGCAAGCGGAAGGGAAAACTGTGGATAAGGCAAGAGCTACGTCAAAAGGGCATTGCCAATGATCTCATTGTTGAGGCACTAGAAGGGATCAGTACAGATGCGGAATTTGAGACTGCCTTGAGTGCAGGACGCAAAAAATGGAATCAGGTCAAAGGGGACGTCAAAGAGAAGAAAAATAAAACGCTTCCCTTCCTAATGAGACGTGGTTTTTCAATGGATATGGTGCGCCGGGTCGTGAATTGTTTAATTGAAGAAGATGAGGCTGGGGACTCTGAAGATGACGAAGCGTTGTTATGGGATTAGCAGCCTAGAGTCTCTATACTGCATTCTCTTGACAATTTCTTTCGTCAAATACTAAAATGGACATGAGTCTGTAAGAAATGGACAACCCTTTTTCCTTCCAAAAAAGCGGTTTCGGTTTCTTAAGATTTATACCATTCTTAATTATGGGTTCGCTGGAAACAGTGAATAGTACGTGGAAACATGTACATGTGAAATGAAAATCGGCGGGGGATCGCCGTGAGTATTCGTTATTCCCAAACATATGTAAGGTTTGAAAACTGCAAATTGACCCAAGGAATGCCTTGGAGGAACCAACGAGGAGGTGAACAGTATGGAAATTGCAATCACGATCGCTCTCGTTGCAGCCGCGCTATTCATTGGGTTCGGAGTAGGATATTTTATTCGCAAATCTCTTGCAGAGGCTAAAATCTCTAGTGCGGAACAAGCTGCCGTACAAATCGTGGAGAACGCGAAGAAAGAGGCAGAAGCACTGAAGAAAGAAACGGTGCTGGAGGCGAAGGATGAAATCCATCGCATTCGTGCTGAAGCTGAAAAAGACACTCGTGAACGTCGGAATGAAATTCAACGACAAGAAAGACGATTGTTGCAAAAAGAAGAGTCGCTGGATAAAAAATTGGAATCACTCGAACGTAAAGAAGAGCAAGTGGCTAACAAAGAGAAACGAATTGATGAGACTCAGCAGCAGATCGAAATGATTTACAAAAACCAGGTGACAGAGTTGGAACGTATATCCAACCTCACCATGGAAGACGCACGCAGTATCATACTGTCCAACGTAGAACAGGAAGTTCGTCATGAGACGGCTCAAATGATCAAGGACATTGAACAACAGGCGAAGGAAGAAGCGGACAAAAAGTCCCGCGAGATTATTACACTCGCCATCCAACGCTGTGCGGCTGACCACGTAGCGGAAACAACGGTATCTGTTGTTACCCTGCCAAATGAAGAAATGAAAGGCCGGATTATCGGTCGTGAAGGACGTAACATCCGTGCGCTTGAAACCCTTACAGGGATTGACCTCATTATCGATGATACGCCAGAAGCTGTTATTCTGTCGGGCTTTGACCCGATTCGCCGTGAAATCGCCCGTACTGCCCTGGAGAAACTGGTGGCTGATGGACGTATTCACCCGGCACGGATTGAAGAGATGGTTGAGAAATCCCGCAAAGAAGTGGATGAGCGCATCCGTGAATACGGTGAGCAAGCCACCTTTGAAGTGGGCGTGCATGGTCTGCATCCGGATCTGATCAAAATTTTGGGCCGGTTGAAGTTCCGTACAAGTTACGGTCAAAACGTCTTGAAACATTCCATGGAAGTCGCTTATCTGGCTGGACTGATGGCTGGCGAACTCGGAGAAGACGTAACTCTGGCAAGACGTGCAGGTCTATTGCATGACATCGGTAAAGCGCTGGATCACGAAGTGGAAGGATCACACGTCGAAATTGGCGTGGAACTGGCGAAGAAATACAAAGAACATCCGGTTGTAATCAACAGTATCGCGTCCCATCACGGAGATTGCGAAGCGACTTCGGTCATTGCCATGTTGGTTGGCGCAGCAGATGCGCTCTCCGCAGCAAGACCAGGCGCACGCCGCGAAACGCTGGAAACGTATATCAAACGACTGGAGAAGCTGGAAGAAATCTCAGAATCCTTCGAAGGTGTCGAGAAATCGTACGCCATTCAGGCCGGACGCGAAGTTCGCGTTATGGTACAGCCTGAGAAGATCGATGATGCTGAAGCCTTCCGCTTAGCCCGTGACATCACGAAGATGATTGAGAATGAACTCGACTATCCGGGTCACATCAAAGTCACCGTCATCCGGGAAACCCGTGCGGTTGAATACGCAAAATAGAGCAATACGGAAAAGTGGCCGCGGTAGTGGGCCACTTTTCCTGTTGATAGCCTGTTAAAAGGCAACTATACATTATGGAGCATAAGATAGAGTCCTGCAAAGGTTCAACATTTGAAAAAAGAGAACTTTGCAGGAATTGAGGAGGCAGTAATCAGTGAAAGTTTTGTTTATTGGTGACATTGTAGGCAACGTGGGACGTAAGGCATTAAAGGAAAATTTACCGTACCTAAAATCGAAGTATAAGCCACATGTGGTGATTGTGAATGGTGAAAATGCGGCAGCAGGTCGCGGCATTACCGGTGCAATCGCAAATGAGTTTTTCAACTGGGGTGTACATGGTATTACACTTGGTAATCATACTTGGGACAATAAGGATATTTTTGATTTTATAGATGATGAGCCCCGCATGATTCGTCCAGCGAACTTTCCACCAGGCACACCAGGGCGAGGATACACGGTTGTCAAAGGCGAAGGAAAAGAACTGGCGATTGTCAATCTGCAAGGAAGAACGTTCCTGCCTGCTCTGGATTGTCCATTCCGTGTAGCTGATGAAATTGTAGATGAGCTGCGCCAAGACCATAAATGTATTTTGGTCGATATGCATGCGGAAGCAACGTCAGAAAAGATTGCCATGGGATGGCATCTGGATGGACGTGCGTCTCTCGTTGTAGGTACACATACGCATGTACAGAGTAATGATGATCGGATTTTGCCTGGAGGAACGGCTTACTTGACGGATGCAGGCATGGTAGGGCCTCGTGACGGTATATTGGGTATGGAGCGTGAGGCCGTGCTGCGTAAGTTCTACACCCAGCTACCTGTACGTTTTGTTGTAGATGATGGAAAATGGCACTTCCATGGTGTTTTTGTTGAAATTGATGAAGCAACAGGTGCGGCAACACGCATCGAAAAAATTCGTCTGATGGAGGACGAGTGGCGCATGGAATAGGGGCATTGTCCCAATTTGCAGGGAAACCCGTCTAAAAAGAAGGAATTTTTTTGCCTCCCGCGAATAACATCTAGTAAGTGGAAACAAACTTTCAACATTCCCAGGGAGGTACTTACCATGGATGTATTAAAAGTTTCAGCAAAGTCCAATCCTAATTCTGTAGCCGGCGCTCTTGCAGGGGTTCTTCGTGAACGTGGAAATGCTGAACTGCAGGCAATTGGAGCGGGAGCACTGAACCAAGCCATTAAAGCGGTAGCGATAGCCCGGGGATTTGTAGCACCAAGCGGAGTTGACCTGATTTGTATTCCAGCTTTTACAGACATTGTGATCGACGGCGAGGACCGAACGGCCATTAAGCTGATTGTGGAGCCCAGATAATACATGCAGTATGCATTGAACCTGTTTACGATGTAGACAGGTTTTTTTGCGTTTTCTTAGCAATAACATATTGAGGAGGGTTTAAGATGTCCATGTCTGATTGGCATGTAGCTGATTTTCACTGTGATGCACTGAGCAAAATTTTGATGCAGCCTGCTCTTTCTTTTGAAGATGCTCCACAACTGGATGTGAATTTGCAACGCTTGAAAGAGGGGAAAGTAGGGTTGCAGGCGTTCGCCATCTATTTACCCGAAGTACTTGGCAGAGGCAAGTTTGAACATGTCATGGGGCAGTTGGAGATTTATCGTAGACGTGTGGAGAGAAGTCAGGAGCGGCTTGGCGGCACACAGACGTTGTTATGGCGTGAACAGGTGGCTCAGGTGGGGCAAACAGAGGGGCCGTGGGGATTAATCACACTGGAGGGTGTGGACGGCCTGGAGGGCAACCTGTTCTATCTGGAGTTATGTTATCAGATGGGCGTTCGAATAATTGGACTAACGTGGAATTATGCCAATTGGGCGGCTGACGGAGTCATGGAGAAGCGTGGGGCAGGTCTGACCGAGAAAGGGAAAGAACTGGTGCACCAGTGTAATGAAATCGGAATGCTGTTGGATGTGTCACATCTGACAGAGAAAGGTTTCTGGGAACTGGCTGACTTGAGCACACGTCCTTTTATCGCCTCCCATTCCAACAGTTATAGCGTATGTCCCCATGTGCGTAATCTGAAAGATGATCAGATTCAGGCTATCATTGCCCGGGAAGGGCGGATTGGACTGACGTTTGTACCCTGGTTTGTAAAGCAGGAGGGTGAGGTACGTATAGAAGATCTGCTGCCTCATATTGAGCAATTCTGTTCTCTAGGCGGGCAGCACCATCTGATGATGGGGTCTGATTTTGATGGAATTTCAACGTATATTCAGAAACTTGAACATTCAGGACATTATCCGAGACTGATGGAAATCCTGCTCAAACATTATGATGAACATCTGGTTCGTGGCTGGTTGTGGGGGAATGCAATGAGTTATCTGGGGGAACACTTGCCAGAGAGCAATCCGAAGATGCAGATGAAGGGGAATTCTATGAAATAGTGAACTGGTGTGTGCGTTGAAGGGGTTGAATTGGAACTTGTTTTCCAAATAAAGGAGGGGAATGATGGTGAAATAAGTGTATTTCATGAATTTTCACCAGTTCGTTTTCATTTCACTCCAAAAAGGGGTATAATACCATTGGATTGTTAAGAGCCTGAGTACAGGCCATAGATAAACAAGGAGTGAATTTACAATGAGTAAAACAGTACCTGTGGGCGTATCTGCCCGTCACATTCATGTATCCCAAGAGCACGTTGAAATTTTGTTTGGCAAAGGTTATGAACTGACTGAATTTAAACCTCTGTCCCAACCTGGCCAATACGCTGCTAACGAAACTGTAGCGGTAATTGGTTCGAAAGGACAGTTTGATAAAGTGCGCATCCTTGGACCTGTTCGCCCTGAAACGCAACTGGAGATCTCCATGACAGATTCATTTGCGATTGGTGTTAAAGCACCTGTACGTGAATCTGGAAGCATTGAAGGTACACCAGGAATCACAATTAAAGGTCCTGCTGGCGAAGTAACGATTGATAAAGGTGTTATCGTTGCTGCTCGTCACATTCACTTCCATACTTCTGATGCTGCTAAATGGGGTATTGAGGACAAACAAATGTTGAAAGTTCGTCTGGGTGGAGATCGCGGTCTTGTACTGGAAAATGTACTGGCTCGTGTATCCGATTCTTTCGCACTGGACATGCATATTGATACAGATGAAGCTAACGCTGCTGGCGCTCGTAATGGGGACACTGCTGAAATCATCGATTAATGACATGTATAGCTTCAGCCCCCAATTTTGGCGGTCTGAATAACATAT
Source organism: Paenibacillus sp. FSL K6-4396 (assembly GCF_038002525.1). Taxonomy (NCBI): domain Bacteria; kingdom Bacillati; phylum Bacillota; class Bacilli; order Caryophanales; family Paenibacillaceae; genus Paenibacillus; species Paenibacillus sp. FSL K6-4396. Next base: position 2,545,457 of record NZ_JBBOCR010000001.1, read on the forward strand.
AAACCTGAGCACAGCCAACAGGGGCCGGTTAATTCCAGCCCTGACGGCAAGGCTCAGGTTTTTGTGTTTTCTGAGTGCTCTTCTGAGCATGGCATGTTTCGGATTAGACGAAGGGAGATGCGCTTTGGATGTGGAACTACAGCCCAATTCATGCTATAATTTGCTGTAATGCTCTTTTAATGTTCCAAGCAAGTAATTCACGTGGAACAGGGATGAATGAACGATTTTTTATTAATAGAGGCTGTAAGGAGTGACCGAAGGAAATGGCTAAAGACTCAAAAAAGGATTACTCCCAATATTTTGATTTCTCCGATGCCAAAGTAATTTCGCAAGATGAATTCAGCAAAAAGATAAGAATCCGGGGCCGTGAGATTAACATCAAATCGGAACCCAATCATCGTCAGGAGAAACAGCGGGGCAAGGAAGACGTCCAGGTGCTTTACGAAAATGCCGTTCCCGATGAACTGAAAAACATAGGGAAAGGCAAACATTATATTGTATATACGTATGGATGTCAGATGAACGAGCATGACTCGGAGACCATCAAAGGACTTCTAGAGTCTATGGGATATCAGGCTACAGAGGATCGCAAAGAGGCTGATATTATTCTGCTCAACACATGTGCCATACGAGAAAATGCGGAAGATAAAGTATTTGGTGAGCTTGGTCACCTGAAAACGCTAAAACTCGAACGTCCGGGATTGTTACTTGGTGTATGCGGGTGTATGTCCCAAGAAGAAGGCGTCGTCAACCGAATCATGCAGAAGCATGGCTTTGTGGATATGATCTTTGGTACACATAATGTGCATCGACTGCCACATCTAATCCAGGAAGCGCTGTTCAGCAAAGAAATGGTTGTTGAGGTATGGTCCAAGGAAGGCGACATTATTGAGAACCTGCCGAAGAAACGTGAGGGTATGCGCGGCTGGGTGAACATTATGTATGGCTGCGACAAATTCTGTACATATTGCATCGTTCCGTTCACGCGGGGCAAAGAACGCAGTCGTCGTCCGGAAGATGTCATTGCCGAAGTACGTGATTTGGCACGACAAGGCTTTAAGGAGATCACGCTTCTTGGTCAAAATGTGAATGCGTACGGCAAGGATTTCACCGACCTGAACTACAGTTTTGGTGACTTGATGGATGCCATTCGCCTAATTGATATTCCGCGAGTACGGTTTACAACCAGTCACCCACGTGACTTTGATGACCGCTTGATTGAAGTACTGGCCAAGGGCGGAAATTTGGTAGAGCACATTCATCTACCGGTGCAATCTGGCAGTTCGGAAGTACTCAAACGTATGAGCCGCAAGTATAACCGGGAACACTATCTGAAACTGGCTGACAAAATTAAAAAGGCCATCCCGGATGTTGTGTTGACAACGGATATTATTGTTGGTTTTCCAGGGGAAACGGAAGAACAGTTTGAAGATACACTTTCCCTTGTCCGTGAAGTAGGGTATGATTTTGCCTATACCTTTATTTATTCCCCGCGTGAAGGTACACCGGCTGCAGTGATGGAAGATAACGTACCGATGGAAGTGAAGAAGGAACGTTTGAAGCGCTTGAACGAAACGATCAACGAATACAGCCACCGAAGCAATGAAGAGCAACGCGGCAAAATCGTTGAAGTGCTCGTTGAAGGCGAGAGCAAACGGAATTCCGAAGTTCTGGCAGGACGTACGCGCAGCAACAAGCTGGTGCATTTTGAAGGACCTAAAGATTTGATCGGTACTTTCGTACAAGTGGAAATCACCGATCCGATGACTTTTTATATTCGGGGCAACCTGCTCTCAGAGCCGGTAGCTGCCAATCAGTAATACACACACACAAATAAGATGAGAATTTTGGGGTTCAATATCAGGTTCGGACATTTGCGCAAGTAGCGGAGGGGACGGAATCGGTCTGTAGAAGCGAAGCGTTCGCCTTTGTCTCCGGATTTTAACCTTAAACAATTGTAATCAGAAAAATCCGGAGACAACAGCGATCAAAAGAACGATCCGTTCCCGCAGCGGTCATGGAGCAGACGTTTGAACTCATTTGAGCCCAGGTTCTCATCTTATATCATCTCATAGAATGGAGCGATTTCAGTGGCGCAGGAAGAAGTGCAGTACAACCATTATGGAATGCCAACCTACGATACGCGCAATCTGGTCATACGCGACGACATTATGGGAAAAGCCAAAGAATTGGCTGATATGCTCGGAACGAGTGAGGAAGTTAGACAGTTTCAACAGGCTGAAACCAAAATTCGGGATCATGAGCGCATCCAGCAGTTGATTGCAACGATTAAGAAAAAACAAAAAGAGATTGTTGCTTTTGAAAGCTTCAAAAATGTGGAGATGGTCAGCAAAATTGAACAGGAAATTGAAGATCTGCAAAGCGAACTGGACAGTATTCCATTGGTTACGGAATTCCAGCAGAGTCAGAGCGACATCAACTACTTGCTTCAACTCGTGATTTCGGTAATCCGGGATACAGTTTCCGAAAAAGTAAACGTGGAGGCTGGAACGGATTCACCTCCGACCAGTTGCGGTTAAATGACGGAAGGGTGCGGACGCTGTCCGCGCCTTTTTTGACATTGCATAACTGTTAACGTGGAGTGGCTATCGCCAAGTACTCGGAATATAATTCCAAGCAAAGCTCCACGCTGTGGGGTTATTTTGTGTGGCGTAGCTGATTTTTAATGATAAAGGCACATGACATCAAGAGAGCTTGATACGTACAGTAAATAAAGGAGAAATGAATAATGAGTATTTTGGACAAAATGGTGGAAGACGGAGACGGACGATTCTGGGGATTTCTCGGCTGTCGTTATATTAAAGGAGACGGCAAAGAAGTACAGATCGCGTTGACAGCAGGCGAACATCATACCAACTCCATGGGGATTATACATGGGGGTGTACTGACTTCACTGATGGACCAAGCGATGGGGATGGTTGCAACAGCAGCAATGGAAGTAGATGGCTGTGTGACAACGAATCTGAACGTACATTTTCTCGCACCGATGAGACAAGGGGAATTAACGGTGACGGCTACGGTACTACATCAGGCTGGACGCAGTGTTACGACTCAATCGGAGGTTCGTGATGCATCGGGCACGTTGGGATGTATGGCTACGGCGACATTCCGCATAGCACGCCCGAGAACGTAACGCACGAATCCTACGGTTGACAAAAGATATTATTGTGTCATAATGAAATTATCAAAATGAAAATAGTCGGTGGTGCCCATGAGCGAAAACTACGAACACTTCAATGCAGAGAGCGACGAACAAGCAGCACGTGCTTATAGTTCCCAAAAATATCGTACCCCCGATGGTGTTCCTGCGGATATCGTTATGTTCACCTTGACCAAGCGGGAACGCAAGACAGTGACCAAGACACTTCCCATTCGGGAACTGAAAGTGATGCTGATCAAGCGCAAAGGCTGGCCTTTTGCAGGTAGATGGGCATTACCCGGTGGTTTTTGTCAGGAGAATGAATCCATCTACGGAGCAGCAAAGCGTGAGCTGATGGAAGAGACAGGTGTAGACGGTGGACATCTGGAGTACTTGAATGTATACAGTCAGCCGGGTCGTGACCCGAGGGGCTGGATTATTTCTCACGCATTTTTCGCGCTTGTGGAAGAATGGATGCTGGATCAACGCCAAGCAGCAGATGATGCCGAAGATGTTGGATTGTTCACCATTCAGGAGGCGCTGCAAGAATTGGAACTGGCCTTTGATCACAGAACAATCATCGAAGATGCTTATCGACGTATTCAACAGCAGATGCTGGAAACGACGATTGCTCGTCAGTTCCTGCCACGTGATTTTACATTAAGTGAATTATATCAGGTTATTCAAAGTGTTGTACCGGATTTTGAAGAACCAAACTTCATTCGCAAGATTACGTCTACCCGCAGTCGTAAAGGCATTGTGGAAGAGGTACGGGATGAAGAGGGGAACTTGGTGAGTTCCAACCAGTACTCGCAGCGTCCGGCGCAGCTATATCGTTTTACAGAACTCGTACCACGACTTTCCATCTATACGTAATAAGGCGTAGGTGCGTCAATTGGATTGAATCAGAATCAACCATTTCTGGGATAAGGGAGTGTTGACGATGAAAGCACTGATTGTCATTGATTTTACGAAGGATTTTGTGACAGGTTCTTTGCCTGTAGGTCAGCCGGCAGTAGAGATCGAAGAGACGATTGCAGCTGTAACCGAGGCCTATTGTAAGAACAAACATGAGGTAATCATGGCTGTGGATCTGCACGAAGAAAATGATCCGTACCACCCGGAGACTGTACTTTTCCCACCTCATAACATCAGAAATACGGAGGGAAGACAGTTATATGGACGTCTTGCCCAAGTGATGGAAGAACGAAAAACTGATATTCGGTGGATGGATAAGACGAGATATAGTGCATTCTGTGGGACCGATCTGGAACTCAGACTGCGTGCACGTGGTATTACGGATATTGCACTGATTGGGGTATGTACGGATATTTGTATATTGCATACCGCAGTGGATGCTTACAATAAAGGTTTTCATATTACGGTATATGAAGATGCTGTTGCCAGCTTTAATCCGGCAGGACATGAATGGGCGCTAGGACATTTTCGTTCCAGCCTGGGTGCTTCGGTGGTTAAGGCGAGTGAGACAGTCCTTGCGTAATTTAATCGATAATCCTGTTGGGTTGACCTCCCTGTTAGGAACCGGATGAATGTGGTGAATGGTGTATAGAGTTTTGTTACGGGAGACTTGTTTGTTTAATACGGATGAACAGAATCATGAAGAATAAGTCTCCATATGTTAACCCGTGTCCACAGATGAAACCTGGGGGCACGAGCGGAAGTCAGAGAGGATGAGACAAATGCAGACAACTAGCCTGGCTTTACATACGGATAAATATCAGATCAATATGATGTACGCCCATTGGGTGAATGGTACTCACAAGCGGAAGGCGGTATTTGAAGCCTATTTCCGTAAGCTTCCTTTTGGCAACGGATATGCGGTATTTGCCGGATTAGAACGGATTGTGAACTACATCAGCCAGCTTCGGTTTACGATGGACGACATCAAATTTTTATCCAAACAAGAGGAAAATTACGATCCGGTCTTTCTGGAAGAGTTGCTCCAGTTTTCATTTCAGGGGACGATTCATTCCATGAAGGAGGGCGCAATTGTTTTCCCTGACGAACCGCTCATTCGGGTAGAAGGCTCCATTATGGAGACACAATTGGTGGAGACGGCGATACTTAACTTCATGAATTATCAGACGTTGATTGCAACCAAGGCTTCGCGGATCAAACAGGTGGCACAACAGGATACGTTGCTCGAATTCGGTACACGGCGTGCACAGGAAGCGGATGCTGCCATCTGGGGCGCACGAGCTTCGTATGTAGCAGGCTTCCATGCAACGTCCAACATGCTGGCCGGAGAGCGCTTCGGAATCCCAACAGCAGGTACACACGCCCATTCCTGGGTACAGAGCTTTATGAGTGAACAGGAGGCGTTTGACGTGTATGCCAAAGTGTTGCCTGATCAGGTTACATTATTGGTTGATACCTTTGACACGTTGAACAGTGGAGTACCTCACGCCATCAAGACAGCCAAGAAGTTGGAGAGCCAAGGCAAAAAGATGAATGCTATTCGTCTGGACAGCGGTGACCTTGCGTACTTGTCGATTCAGGCGCGTCAGATGCTGGATGAGGCTGGGCTGGATTATGTGAAAATTGTAGCATCCAATGATTTGGATGAAAATACGATTTTCAACCTGAAAGCTCAAGGAGCACGGATAGATACATGGGGTGTTGGTACACAGTTGATTACGGCTTCTGACCAGCCATCTTTGGGTGGAGTGTACAAATTGGTGGAGCGTGAAGTGGACGGTGCCATGCTGCCTACGATCAAAATATCTGCCAATCCTGAAAAGGTGTCCACTCCAGGTAAAAAGGAAGTGTTCCGGATCATTGATCCGAAACATGGCAAAGCGATTGCAGATTATATCTGCTATCCAGATGAAGAGCAGCCGCTACAGGGCGGACCGCTCAAGCTGTTCAACCCGCTACACCCTTACCTGAAAAAGACGGTTACCCGCTACGAAGCGGTCAATATGCTGGAGCCAATCTTTGTGAATGGACGCAAAGTGTATGAACTGCCTAATCTGGATGAGATTCGGGCGTACCACCGGGAACAGATGAACCTCTTCTGGCCGGAATACCAACGGAAACTGAACCCGGAGATCTACCGTGTGAACATCAGCCCTGCGGCATGGAATATGAAGCAGAAGCTCATTGCGGAACATGTGAAATCCACAGAGGAATGATCTACACATAAGAATTACAAAGAGGCATAACCAGTGAGGGATACTGGCTTATGCCTTTTTGATGCCTATAAAATGTATACGTTCTTAGCGGATTTGAACGATTCAATGATCGCAAGCAAAATTTCCCGCTATACGCGTTCTGTCTTCTGTGAAAGTACGTCGATAGTTGATAGACTTTATTCTTATATGATCCCGATGAGATGGACCAGGGATGTAAGAAATCTCATGGACAGACTGCCCAGGTAGCAGGCTATACTGGAATTTGTCTTGTTCAGTTCGAGAGGTTGTTCAAAAATAGACTTTTGAACATGTATTTACAGGGGGAACAGCAGTTATTATTTCTCGGGAAAGCGCAGGAGACGCCAAATTCTGCAACTATTGATTCAATCCTGCAGCTGCAGGGGATGAAAGTAAGAGGAGGTGCAGACATGAGATGGATACTAGGACTGGTCTGGATCGCTTTTATTGCCTATGCATTGTTGTTGGCACCGGGGCAGTCACCTGGAAGTGATCCGATTTTCAAAGAACTGATTACCATGCAAAGCAAAGAACCTTGGTTACTTACGGTATTTTCGTGGTTAGGTATTTTCCCGGCAGTTTATACTTGTATGCTGTTAAGAACATCTGTGAAAGAACGAGGTGGCCGTGTACCGGCTTGGCCTTTTGTTATACTTTCTTTCGGACTTGGTGCTTTTGCCCTGCTTCCCTATTATGCATGGTCATCGTCCGCAAATAGAGCTTCGGGTTACGCAAGCTTGCACTTTGGTCGTCAGCGGGAGTCGGAAATTGGACGGGTAGCAGCTCATAAGTTGACGCATGTAGTCCTTCTGCTGTTGACGCTGGGTACGGCATTCTATGCCGTGACGCAAGGTCATCCGGATGAATATATGGACGCGTTCAAGCAATCTGCCTTTGTACATATCATGACGATTGATTTTGTACTGCTGACCTTGCTTTCCGTGATTGCGATATACAGGGATGCCAAAGGCAGTCGACGTTCACCAGCTTGGGCCGCGGCAGGCATCATCCCTATTGTGGGTCCGCTAATCTATCTGTTGACGCTCAGGAGAGACAGAGCTTGATCATCAACATCTGAAGAATCCAGAAGTAAAAGGTAGCCGTTAAGCCTGAATACGAACAATTCATGTGCTTAATGGAAAAATATATAAAATCCAAATAAGGAGTGGCTATTGATGAAAAACCATTTTAACGCATATGTTGTCCGTAAAGAAGAACAGGGAGGAGTGAAAGCTGCTATAGAGCAACTGAAGAAGGAAGATCTGCCAAATGGAGATGTAACGGTACAGGTGCAATATTCCAGTGTCAATTATAAAGACGGACTCGCGACTCTTGAGAAGGGTGGTGTCGTTCGTGAATACCCCATGGTACCTGGAATCGATCTGGCAGGAACGGTAGAGGAATCGGTCAGTGGACGTTTTGCACCGGGAGATCGGGTGATCAGTACAGGGTTTGAACCAGGGGTATCCCATTATGGGGGTTACAGTGAGTATGCTCGTCTGCGCAGTGAATGGCTGGTGCCTCTGCCACCGGGTCTCAGTGAGAAAGAAGCCATGGCAATTGGAACCGCAGGATTTACGGCTGCACTTTCGGTAGATGCGCTGTTACAGGCTGGAATGACACCGGCGATGGGCAAGGTTCTGGTTACGGGTGCAACGGGTGGCGTTGGCAGTATGGCAGTTGCGATTCTGGCGAAACTTGGCTTTGAAGTAACAGCCAGCACAGGCAAGAAGGAGCGGGAGGAGCCTTTGCTTCTAAACTTGGGGGCCTCAGAGGTTATTACTCGTGAAGAAGCCGATGCTCCAGCTAAAGGAGCCATGGGTAAACAGCTATGGGCGGGAGTAATTGATCCAACAGGAGGCCCGGCTCTCGCGGAGCGATTGAAACAGATTCAATACGGAGGAGCGGTTGCGGTATCCGGGTTAACTGGAGGCGCAGCTTTTGAATCGACGGTACTTCCATTTATTTTGCGTGGTATCCAGCTTATTGGTATAGACTCTGTATATTGTCCGATGGAACGTCGGGAACGGGTATGGAAACTGCTCGGCGGAGAATGGAAACCGGAGCGCGCGCTGGAACTGGGAATCCGCGAAATTTCTCTGGACCAGTTGCCTCATACGCTTGAGACGATACTCCAAGGCGGTGCGGTAGGTCGGACTGTGGTCAATACAATATCAGATCTGCCATCCGCATAAGTTTCCAAGTCCTAAGACATGCTAATTCTACCTGATTGGGTCACAGTACATGTGACTGGAAAGGAAGGATTGGCATGTGTTTTGATAGAAAAGGACGAAGTCTGGTTCGAAGAACAATGAAGTCGATACTTGTAAGTGGTGTGTTGATCACAAGTGTCTGGTCCCTGGTGGCTTGTTCGGCATCATCCATTGAGCAGGAGCGGAAGGTCTACACCCGTGAAGCAACAGATGAAGGAAATGTGCGGGCACAGAGTCAGGGACACGGATTAAACGGTGAATTGGTGAGTGAGATCAGTAAGAGTTTTGAAGCAAAAGGCATTCAGCTGATGAATAATATGTCTGCCGATGACGGGCATGGTGGGATCTCTTATATGTATTTGTTGAATGGAAGTGGCAGACACATCGTGAAAGTCCATATTTTCAGTGATGCAGCTACCCGGGCGGCCAGCATGAAACAAATGTATAGTGAGAATCGTGATGAGGCTGTCTTGGAGAATGCGCTTGGCCGGACAACGATTCGCAGCAAAGGATACGTCTCACTTGTTTATACAGCTTCGGGTGGGGAAAAGGACAAGTATGAACAGGATGTTATGCAGGTGTTCCAACATGTGCTGGGGCAAATAAGGTAAGTTGAGCGAGATCCCCTTCGCACTTTATTATACAGCTGAAAATAAACCCGAAAAACCCGTCTGATCTTTCAGACGGGTTTATATATTTCACGCATCACATGCCGCAGCTCAGGCAAAATGAGTTTTTCCATGGCCAATTTGACAGCTCCTTTGGAGCCCGGCATGGAGAAGACGGCTGTGCGTCCAATCGTTCCGGCGACGGCTCTGCTCAGGATGGCAGCGGAACCGATATCCTCGGTGTAACTGAGAAAACGGAAGATCTCACCAAAGCCCGGAAGTTCCTTGTCGAGTAGCGAGGATACCGCTTCGTAGGTTGTATCTCGGGGTGCAATCCCTGTTCCCCCGCTGAGCAGCACGGCTTCGATATCATCACGAACAGCTGCATCTTGCAGGATGCTTCGAATGTTCTCCGTTTCATCTGGAGTGATGATGTATTCAACAATCTGATAACCCGCTTCACTCAGAAGCTGGTGCATGAGCTGGCCACTGGTATCGGTGTCTTTGGTGCGTGTGTCCGACACTGTAACAATCATGCACGATACCGTGGTCGGAGCTTCCTGGCGATGTTGTTCCACTGAATTAGTCATGAAACTTCCTCCTTCAATCAACATGTCCTCATAGCATAGACCATCCGTTAGAATCAGGCAATGTACTGGGGAAGAGTTGAACCTTATTGCACAACGAATGCGGGATGGTGTACACTCGCTAGATATAGATAGATCAGGTAACAAGAAGGACAATCAGAGAGGTGTATACGCATGAATGAAACGATTTTAAAAGAACAATCCATACCTGTATATATACTGTCAGGTTTTTTGGGGAGTGGCAAAACAACACTGCTTGTTCAGTTGATCGAACATTGGCAACAGCAGGGTTTGCGTCCCGCAGTGGTCATGAATGAGTTAGGCGAAGTCAATCTGGATGGTCAGATTGTGGATTCCACCGTTCCAATGACAGAGATGTTAGGTGGCTGCATCTGTTGTACCGTACGTGGTGACTTGGGATTGCAACTTGCTGATCTCGTTCAAGAGGAATCACCGGATGTGATCGTTATTGAAGCAACCGGTGCGGCAAATCCAATGGAGATTCTGGATGCGGTAACGGAAACCTCGCTCTACATGCGACTGGAACTGAAAAGTCTCATTACCGTTGTGGATGCGGCACATCTATCTGGTTTGTATCAGGAGCAGAAGGGGCAGACCTTTAAACTGATGCAGGAGCAGATTCGCTGTGCGTCTGTGCTTCTCTTGAACAAAACGGATCGGGTGAGCGCACAGGAACTGAAGGATCTGGAACAGCTTTTGGCAAAATGGAATGGCTTCGCACCTGTAATCCCTACAGTCAAATGTGAGGTGGAGATGGATCTGTTGCTTCGCAGTGGGGCAGACGTGCATGTACGTGATTCAGCTTCTGAAGCAGGTAAGCCAGCTCACCAAGAGCATCATGTGCATACGGAAACCTGTGGTACACATGGCTGCAATCATGGACATGAACATACTGATCATACAGTCCAAGGCGATGATACGAATACTGACGCATCCCATAGCCCTGTCCATGCCCACAGTCACGAGCATTCCGCTCCTCATGCATCACACGAACATGTCATGGTATATACGCATTATTTCAGTCAACCGGTGAACAGCGAGGCGTTTGAACAATTTTTATCCGCATTGCCACGTGATGTGTATCGAGCAAAAGGCATTTTATCGTTTAGTGACACGGCGAGTCGCTTCTGGTTCCAGTATGCCTACCGTGAATCGGACTACATGAAGATCACACCTCAGGGAGATGTCCCTAATGTTGCTGTGTTTATAGGTGAACATTTTGACCAAACTGTCATTCGTGACCAATTACTGGAATTGGAAGCGATAAAGTAGGTTAGATGATTCAATATTCCTCCGAACTGGGTATTAAGATGCATAGCAAACTTTGCCTGGGAGGTAACTTTAAATGACACAACAACAATATCAACAATGTATCGATGCTTGCCTGGAGTGCATGAATGCATGCAACGTATGTTACATATCGAGTCTGAAAGAATATGATCTGGCAATGTTGCGTGATTGCATTCGTTTGAATCGGGAATGTGCGGAGATCTGCAGTTTTGCTGCACAAGCGATGACACGTGGAAGTGATTTCATTGCTGAAATATGCGAATTGTGTGTGAAAGCTTGTGAAGCTTGCGCCGCAGAGTGTGGCAAACACCACCATGATCACTGCCAAGCATGTGCAGAGGCTTGCCGCAGATGTGCAGAAGCTTGCCGATTGATGGCAGCAGTAGCGTAAATATTATTTCACTGGAATATATAATTAAAACAGATAATGACCGTTGTCCCCTAAGGGAAGGCAGTGAACACAAGCATCTGAGACGATGTGCCTATGTGTTGCCTTTCAGTAGGGGATTTTTAATGCAGGTTGCCAAGTCTGATCGTGGTATGTATAATGATGGCAATGAATTGAAATGAAGAATATCAATGATCGGGAGAGTAGCCAGATCCATACATGACAGCGAGCCGGGAGAGGTGGAAGCCGGTATGACATGACCTGAGTGAACCGCACCCGTGAGATGGTTATCCGAAAAGATGTACGTATCCCAATTGGGGATAGGCCAGATCTGTCTGAGGGTAACCCGGCTTGCGACCGTTATACGCATCGAGCGGAACAGGTTCTACGGGTATGCATGTTGATGCATATGAAGAGCAGCCTGTTCACCTAGAGTGGTACCGCGGGAACTGTTAAGTCAGCTCTCGTCTCTTATGTAGAGACGAGAGCTTTTTTGTGTTTATTTTTAGCCACTAATGAATGGATAAGGAGTGTTAGACATGTTGATGAAGCAGGCTGCGGCCGATATTGCCCCTTTAACGGGATTGAATGAACAAGAGGTTATGAGATTATTGGAAGTTCCACCACAAGCGGAGATGGGTGATGCAGCATTCCCTTGTTTTGCATTGGCGAAGTCATTAAAAAAAGCACCGGCAGTCATTGCCACTGAGCTCGCAACGGGATTACAGGCATCTGGAATTGAAGCGACTCCCGCCGGGCCGTATGTAAATATCCGTTTCAATCGGGAGAAGCTCGCGCCGAATCTGCTGAAAGAACTGGGGAATGCGGCATTTGGTAAGCTTCAGCTTGGTCAAGGTTCGCGTGTTGTGATTGATATGTCTTCCCCTAACATCGCAAAACCCTTCGGAATCGGACATTTGCGTTCTACTGTAATCGGTGCAGCACTGTATCGGTTGTATAACGAAGCAGGTTATACCTCCGTAAGTGTGAATCATCTGGGAGACTGGGGAACCCAGTTTGGCAAGCAGATCGCAGCATACAAACGGTGGGGCAATGATGAAGCGCTGCAGGCAGACCCGATCCGTACTTCTCTGGAGCTGTACGTGCGCTTCCACGATGAGGCGGAGAACGATCCTTCACTGGAGATTGAGGCACGCGAGTGGTTCCGCAAGCTGGAGCAAGGAGATGATGAGGCACAGCGGTTATGGGCATTCTTTGTGGAAGTGAGCATGAAGGAATTCAACCGGATGTATGAACGTCTGAATGTACAGTTCGACCATACGCTGGGAGAGAGCTTTTACAATGACAAGATGGGCGCAGTGGTTGAAGAACTCAAGACAAAAGGTTTACTTGAAGAGAGTGACGGAGCACTCGTGGTACGCTTAGAGGATGAGAACATGCCCCCGTGTCTGATTATCAAAAAAGATGGAACAACGATCTATCCTACACGGGATTTGGCTACGGCGGTTTATCGTCATGAGGTGATGAAGGCAGATCGGTTGTTATACGTGGTCGGAGGCGAGCAGAAGTTACATTTCCGTCAGGTATTTGCGGTCCTATCCCGGATGGGTCATGAATGGTCTGCGAAGTGTGAACATATCCCGTTTGGCCTAATGCGTTTTGAGGGACGGAAAATGTCTACCCGCCGCGGTAAAGTTGTCTTTTTGCAGGAAGTGTTGGATGAGGCAGTTGCTCGTGCTTTGCAGATTATTCAGGAGAAAAACCCGAATCTGGAGAACCCTCAGAAGGTGGCTGAGGCTGTTGGTGTAGGTGCCATTGTCTTCGGTGATCTGCGGAATAATCGGTTAAACGATGTGGACTTCTCCCTGGAAGATGCCGTGAGTTTTGAAGGGGAGACCGGACCTTATGTGCAATACACCCATGCTCGGATTCAAAGTGTGCTTGCCAAGGCAGAAGAGGCGATCCGTATGGGAAATGAAAACCCATTGACTAAACCCAACCTTGCGGAAGGTGAGAATAACACAGAAACCACTTCATCCCTTATCGGAGATACCTCATGGGCATTGCTGAAACTGCTTGGTGATTATCCCGAGTATCTGGAAAAAGCAATTCATCGGAATGAGCCTTCGGTCATTGCCAAATATACAATAGATGTCGCTCAAGCGTTCAACCGCTTCTATCACGCCGAACGGATTGCGGATGCGTCATCTGATGTAAGATCCTTCCGGGTGGCATTGGCCAAACGGACTGCCGAACGACTCGCGTACAGTTTACATTTGCTAGGTGTGCAGGCCCCGGAACGGATGTGATCCCAATGACATGGAGTACACGTGGTATTTTCAAGAAGTCGGATCAAGCTACACCAGACTCATCAGTCCGAGGTATATTGCTTCAACAAGTGAGCAAGCGATTAGGTCATGCTCAGGTACTGAATCAAATTAATCTGGAAGTGAAACAGGGTGAATGTGCTGTGCTTGTTGGCAGAAACGGCTCGGGAAAAAGCACGTTGCTACGTATGTTGGCAGGTATTTTGTTACCCGATACAGGATCGATCCAGCGCACAATGAAGGGTTCTGATGGGTATGCAGTAGATGGCCTGCCACGTTTACCCTTTACATCTAGGGAGTACTTGTGGGACATGGGACGGATTCGGGGCATTCGCCCCGAAGAACTACGTGGGCGGATAAGAGAACTTAGTGAACTTTTATATCTGGATACCGCGATCGATCAGAAGTTACCCCTATTATCCAAGGGCACATTGCAAAAAGTGAATTTGATTCAGGCCCTGTTACCTGGACCGGGTGGTCTCTTGCTGTTGGATGAACCGTTGTCTGGCTTGGATATTCCAGCTCAAGAGGGCATTGTATCCTTATTGGGGCAATGGAAGGATGAAGGGACATCCATCGTTACAGCTTGTCATGAACCGTTGCTTATTGAACGTTTGGCAGACCAGGTGATTGTGTTGAAGAAAGGCCGCGTGCTCCGCTACTGGAGTCGTGAAGATATACTACAAGCTGGCGAACCCGCTGTACGTATTCAAAGTCTGACGAAAGCTGGAGAAGATCTGGCTAACGATCTATCGATTGTACAACAACCGGGAATACTGTCTTTGGTTCGTAATACAAGCTCGAAGAAATCCAATTCTTGGTTGTGGGATTGGAAAATAGTTCAACAATCAACAGATGATGTCCTCAAAAGAATTTTGGCATCCGGAGGTTCGGTTGTCTCTGTACAACAGGAGGAAAGTCAATTACATATGGAAAGTCTGCTGGAAGGACAACATCCAGCTGTACATGCGAGTCGTGGAGGTATCACGGAATCTGTGGACTTAAGCTCTTCCATGGATGATGCGGGGGGAGAAGTCGAATGATCTATCTAACCCGATATTTGTTAAGGCACCACATTCGCTCACAGAAATATTTTGCACCGGTTATCTTTTATATCATCTCCATGCTGCTAATTTATTCCTACAAACCCAACCCTATTGCCGACAGTTACAGCGTTACGGCTATGCTGTTATTTCTGGCAGCTGCTTGGCTCGGAGTAATGGTGATGAATACGGAATCTGCAAAGCAGGTTCAATTACTCGTCCTACATATAGGAAGCAGGCGTAAGGTTGTAATAAGTCAATTTATCTGTGCCTGGATCATGCTAATCATGCTCACCGCAATCACTGTGCTGTATCCCGTGTTCGCGGGAATGTTCGAGAGACAACTCACAGGTGAGGAGTGGATGATGACTTGGTTAGGACATCTGGGGTTATCACTGCTGGGATTAGGCATTAGTGTATTCTTTCAAAAATCGTACATTCCCTTGCTTAGTCGCAGTATGCCTGCCCTCATTATTGTATTATTACTATCGTTTATCCAAGGTTCCTTAAGCGAACGTTTGCCTGAATCGTTAGATTGGATCGGCCGTATTCTTCCACCAGCCTTTTATCTGGTTCGTGAGATGATGTTATTTGATGAATCCAAGATGAACTCTTTTGTTTCGGTTACGCTGTGGACTGTGATCTATGCATTAGCGTTACTAATCATCCATGTGTGGCTGTCCGGGAGAAGAGATCTGCGGGGTTAGAAGACGCGCTTCCCGATAACTTGAATGTTGCTCTTGGTTTGGTTAGGATAGAGGGACATGGAATGGATAGCATCGTACGGTTGAAGGAGGCGCTCGCATATGCAAAATACAGATATCCAGAATGGTGACATGCTGGACAGCGAACACTCCAGGGAATTGTTTGCCTATTACGGATTGGCCGTGTACTACGGGCAGGCGCTTGAACAGCAGCTGGTCAATCTGATTTTATTAATGAAAATGTCTCAGGGCAAGGCTGTGTCTGAAGAAGACCTGGAAGATCTGTACGAACGAAAGATGAGCAGTTCACTGGGGCAGCTCATTCACGAAGTACGTCATCATTTTACATTCTCTGAGGAAGAGACTCGCCAATTGAATGAATTATGGCAGCAACGTAACCGTATCGTACATCATTATTTCAAGGAACGAATTCACGAGACATTCAGTCCGGAAGGACGCTCACGCATGATTAAGGAATTGGAGGATTTCAAAGACCGTGCACAGGAGTTGGAGATCCGTCTTCAGCAATATACGGGTGCCTGGATTGCAGAGCTTGGTCTGGATGCCGAATCCGCAGCAGCTCTGCAAACGCTGGAGCGTATGCATACCGAGAGTATGCAGGCAAGGGCTTTGGAAGAGGATGAATGACAAGCAGACGGATAACAAAACGCTGGATATTAATTATAACTCTGGCTGTACTATTAGTCGGAATCCTATGGACTGTGGTTACCGCAGTACGTATATCTGCATTTACGGATGAGGATTCATCGAGGATATCGGATGCAGCAATCATTCTGGGTGCAGCCGTGGAGGGGGATAACCCTTCACCTGTATTTCGTGAACGCATCGAACACGGGATTGAATTATACCGTCAGGGTACAGTTCGTAATCTGCTTTTCACAGGTGGATCAAGTGGTGATGGAGAACATACAGAAGCTGAAGTTGGTCAAAAGTATGCTATCGCACATGGAGTAGATCCTGCGGACATTCGCATAGAGACCAAATCCAGAATTACCGAGGAGAATCTGTTCAATTCAATTCCAATTGGTGAACAGGCCGGTTATCACACCTATACGATTGTGAGTGATCCGCTGCATATGAAACGGGCCATGAAGCTGACTGCCGGGCTGGGTATGGATGCCGTACCATCTCCGACACGAACAACGGCGTATCGAACCTGGCGCAGCAAGTTTCCTTTTCTCGCAAGGGAGACTGTGATGTACATGGGATATACGATCAAGGGATGGATAGACAATCCGCAGCAGCCATGAGGTTGCACGCGGGTTGTTTTTTTGTCTGGACGAAATAACAGTAACCGAACATGCCTCCAGATGAAAATACGAAAAAAACGATCTACACCGCAAACCCTAAGGTAGCTGTGTAGATCGATTTTTGTTTTGCTGTTGAGTACATCATTTTTGGTTGGTTACTTAAAGAGCTTTCTGTTTTACACTGTTATGCATTGCCTCCGACAAAGGAGGTTGAGGTTGGAATGATCTCACCCGACGGATTCTCGCTGGTTGCACTCGCTGCTGCTTGCGCACCTTGCTGAAGCTGATACATCTTATAATAGCGGCCTTTAAGCTCCATCAGTTCATCATGTGCACCCTGCTCAACGATGCGCCCGCGATGCAGAACCAAAATCTGATCTGCTGAACGAATAGTGGAGAGACGGTGAGCAATGATGAAGGTGGTACGTCCTTTTTTGAGGACTTCAAGTGCATTCTGAATGAGTGCTTCCGTTTCCGTATCAATATTGGCAGTCGCTTCATCCAGAATGAGGATGGCCGGATCAAATGCGAGTGCACGAGCGAAGGAGATTAACTGACGCTGACCAGCGGACAATGTGCTTCCTTTTTCAATGACAGGTTCGTCAAAGCCTTGAGGCAAATGAGCCAGTATACGTTCGGCTCCTACATCACGCAGCGCCTGTTCAATTCGTTCACGGGAGATCTTCTCATCGCCAAGACTGACGTTGGAAGCAATGGTGCCTGTGAACAGATACGGGTCCTGTAATACAATCCCCATATGCTCGCGAATCCACTGTTTAGGCAGATCTTTGACGTTCTGACCGTCAATCGTGATCTTGCCTTTTTGCGGATCATAGAACCGGAATAGCAGGTTGATGATTGAGCTTTTACCCGAACCGGTGTGGCCGACCAGAGCGACTGTCTGACCTTGGGATGCTTTGAACGAGATATTGTTAAGCACGTAATCTTTTTTATAGGCAAAGGATACATCATCGAAGACAACATTCCCTTTGTATCTTGGCATGGAGCCATCGGTTACAGCTTCTCCCTTTTCATCCATCAGCTCAAAGACACGCCCAGCAGATACGAGGGAGGAGTCCAGGTTCGCGAGCTGATTCACCATGCCGGTAATTGGCTGGAACAAACGGCCCAGAACATCAACGAAGGCATACAGAACACCCAGGGAGATAATACTTGTGCCATCAAGCACACTGGAACCGAAGTACCACAGGACCACCGCAAAGGCGATATTCCGTAATACGTTAACCAGGTTGTGTGAGGTGAAGGCATTCAGGTTCAGCATTTTGTTCTGGTGTTTCATATAGTCATCATTCAGATCTTCGAATTCCTGTTTGGTTTGTTTCTGATGGCGGAATACGCGGATAATGGACATCCCCTGAATGGACTCGTTAATGATTGCATTGATCTCACTCAGTCGGGATCGAATGATCGTGTTGTAACGAGTGGCGAATTTGCGATAGAGCACAATCCATGTAATGAGCATCGGCACAACGAATAATGAGATTAGACCCAGGCGAACATCAAGCAGGAAGAGTGCGACATACACACCTGTAATCGTGATGATTCCTGAGAAAAAGTTCGAAAGAACGGCAACGAACAGATCCTTGACGGCTTCTGTATCGTTTGTGACCCGAGATACAACTTTACCTGCGGGCAGGTTATCAAAAAAGTGCACCGGCAGTCGCTGAATATGGGCATACACATCGTTACGCAGTCTTTGAATAACCTTGTTGGCCGAGGATTGCAGCCAGAAAGTTTTACCAAACTCCATAATGACCGAGATCACGAGGAAGATCATGTAATACACAATTAATTGATAGATGCTGGGCATCTCCGGTTTGTAAAAAGCAAACAGTTCACCAGCGGACAGGGGGGTTGCCGCATATTGGCCTGTTACCTCACCTGCGCGTGTAACCGTGAGGGTTCCATCCGTATATGTGCGGTCCCCGTCAGGTGCATTGACTGGTTCGTTTACAAAATAAAAACTTCTGCCGGCTTGTAATACCCGCACTTCGGAACCTTTGTTTTCATCCGGTTCGAACAAACCTTCGCGTTTGTAATTCTTACCGTTGTAAACTGCGGCTTCATCTGAAGCTGTCGTCTCATAGAAAGGCTGCTCAATCGCGAGCAAGTGATTGTCAATCATGGATTTGGCGATGAACGGCCCGGCAAGCTCGGCCGCAACACCAATAGTAAGCATAATTAATGCAGCGATAAATGTTCCTTTGGCTTTCAAGGCGTAATCAAGCAGCCTTTTGCCTGTATTAGACTTCAATGAATTGACCTCCTACGTGGACAGATTGGACTCGACCTGTTGCCGTTCATACTGTTCACGGTACCAGCCGTTCATGGCTAACAATTCCTGGTGAGTGCCTTCTTCCGTAATTTTCCCGTGCTCCAGTACGATGATTCGGTCAGCATGTTCAATAGCAGACAGGCGATGAGTCGAGATCAGCGTGGTTTTGCTCGAGCGTTTGTTGCGTATATTTTCAATAATTTTGGCTTCAGTACGTGCATCGACCGCAGATAAGGCATCATCAAGGATCAGGATATCAGGATTAGCAATAAAGGCACGCGCCAGCGAAACCCGCTGTTTCTGTCCGCCGGACAGAGAGATTCCTTTTTCACCAACGAGTGTATCCAGTCCATCGGACAAGGTTCCCAGATCCCCGTCAAAAGCGGCGGTACGAATGGCTTCCATGATGACTTCATCACTGGCCCCAGGTTTACCAAATTGAATGTTTTGACGAACTGATTTGGAGAACAGAACTTGTTCCTGTGGTACGTACCCGATCCAGCTGTGCAAGTCATCTTTGGCGATATCCTGAATCGGATGACCCGAGATGCTTAATGTGCCCGAACCGGCAGGGTATTCATGAAGCAGTTGTTTGAGCAAAGTAGACTTACCGCTACCCGTACGACCCACAACACCCAATGTTTGACCCCGTCGTAGCGAAAAGCTGATATGACTGAGATTGTCGACAGTTGAACTTGGGTAACGGAATGTAACATCCTGCATCGCAATTTCTTCCGGATTCGTAACGTGGGCAGGTTGCTCCACATCTTGTACGGCAGGTTCTACCGATAAAGTCTCGTTGACCCGATCAAGCGAAGCGCTACCACGTTGCATCAGGTTAATTAATTCGCCGATGGCAAACATGGGCCAGATCATCATCCCCAGGTACATGTTAAACGATACGAGATCCCCCAGGGTAATTTCATTATGAAATACAAGATATATGCCGTAGGCAAGTGCAATCACATAACTGAGTCCAACGAAGAGCCGGATGGTGGGTTCGAATAGGGCATCCATTCTGGCAACAGCCAGGTTTTTGCGATACACATCTTCGGTCACGTCGGCGAACCGTTTCTCGTCCAGACGTTCCTGCACATAAGCACGCACGACACGAATCCCGGCGATGGATTCCAGCACCTGGTCGTTCATATCTCCGAATGCATCCTGTGCCAGGGTGTAACGTTGATGTACAGCTTTACCATAGATCATCATGGCAATGGCGATAAAAGGTAATGGCAGGATTGCCGCCAAGGTCAGTTTCCAACTGACCAGGAAACCCATCGCGAACAATACGGTGGCCAGAAAGGCTGTAGAGTCTGTTAAGGTCAGCATGCCGAAGCCTGCTGTAGTAGCAATGGATCGAAGATCATTGGTGGCCCGAGCCATCAAATCTCCTGTTCTGTTTTTCTCAAAAAAGGGAGGAGTCATCCGTAACAAGTGGTCCATAAAGCGTGAACGAAGCAGCCGCTCCACCAGATTGGCACCACCAAACAGTTTGTGCATCCAAACGTATGTAACCAGATAGATAATGATGACCGTTCCCAGAATAAGCAAAATATAACGGGTAAGTGAGGTGCCGGTAATGGAACCGCGCACAATCTCGTCGATGGCATTACCAAGAAGACGAGGAGGCAGCAGTTCGGCAATGCCCACCAGAATAAGCAAGATGACACCGGTTAGGTATCGTTTGCGTTCCAGCCGGAAGAACCAGGCCAGGTTTTTAAGTACAGAGAACAAGTGTTATCCCTTCCTTTCGATGTCTGAGAAATGCAGATTCCGTTCATGTATGCCGAAATGTACCCACAAAAAAAGACATACCGCACGCAGGCGGTATGTCTTCATATCATCATACGGCAGCATGGCTCAGAGAACAGAGCCGCCACCATATATAAGTTCGATTGTGAGTAAACATTACAGAGATTTTAATGAAAGATCGCCTGTCATGCCGACTTATGAACGGAATAATGATTTCGGGTGTGCTCCGGTATTTAGTTGTGTGCTGAATTGACCAATCATATGTTTGTTAAACACCGTAATCACCCTTTCTTTTTTTGGAAATAAATACAATGTAGACCTCGTATGTTTGCATCTTAACACCGGTTTTTACAATCTGTCAAACATTTTTCACAATTTATTTTGTCTTTATGTGGTCACTCGGGTTTGTATTCAAGTCCCTGTAGAGATATGATGGAACATATATATACAGAAGGAGCTGACACCAAATGAGTACCATACATGTATCCGATCAAGCTGCTCGCTGGTACAAGGAAGAGCTGAATTTGAACGAGGGAGACAGCATTCGATTTTTTGCCCGTTATAGCTCTGGCGGAGGTCTTCACCCTGGATTTTCGCTAGGTATTGCTGTGGAGAAACCAAGACATCCTGCGGATCAAACCGAAGTATCGGGGATTCAATTCTTTATGGAAGATCACGATTATTGGTATCTGAAAGGGCACCAACTGCATGTGGATATCGTTGATGAAGGTCAGGATATCGAATATCGTTATACTGAAGTCTAAGCAATAGATGGATTACAGGTCGCCACCGGCTTCCGAGTAGGAGGAGGGGATAAGCAGTGAATCTGCCAGCACGAGATTTGGCCCAGTATATCGCGAAACGCTCTCATATTGTTGTAAAGGCGGCTGTGTGGGCTGAGAACGAACAAGGTGAATTACTGCTGATTCAGCATGCTGAACACGGTCACTGGCGGTTGCCAGCAGGTGAGATGCGCCCGGGTGAGGCTATTGAAGATGCTGCACATCGGGAGTTATGGGAAGAGACAGGTTGGACTGCTGATACCATGACACTGGAAGGCCTCTATTCGGGGCCAGACCTTCGGTATCTGCATTCAAGCGGAGATGAAGAGTATTATGTCATTGCTCTGTTCCGGACAGTGATCATTCAGGATGACCTTGTGGAGTCGCGTGTAAATAGTGATGCAGGTCTGAAGTTTTTTGCGCTGGAGTCGTTACCACCTCTGAATCAGATTAGCCGAATCCTGTTAGCGCGGGATATTGCAGAATAAAATAAGTGTTGACGCAAAAAAATGACCTTGGCATGCACGATAAAGTGGATGCCAAGGTCATTTTTTGAAAAATCCGATTCAGGTGCTCAGAGTATGAATTACACCTGATCCAGTGGTTCATCATCCATCGCAAAATCAAAATCATCAATATCGAATACCTGCACAGGTGATTCAGACTCAATAATACGTGCAATCAGTTCAACCTGATCGGTGAGAATCGGGATACTCAGACGCTGAGATGTCAGCAACAGTTCTGTCTCAATGGGATCGAAATACTCCCCGTACTGTGCCGTATCTATTGCGTTGATAATGGCAATGGATACTTGGTCACCAAATAAAATGGAGGGGCTTTTGGCCCATGGAACAAGTAACGCACGCTCTATTTTTTTCTTATTCAGCGGTTCCTCGAAATAAGAAATCATTTCATTGATTTTGGATTTCACATGCTGATCATCTGCCGGGTTATCCATCATGGGATCAGGACTGGTCTGGAATTCATATAGCTCAAGGATGGTGGTATAAGGAACAATATATTCAACAGGCGCGGGCGGCGCTAGCAATTGACCGTAAATGGCCACCATCACGGCTTCTGTAATAAACTGACGTGACATGGTTCCTTAATCCTCCTGCGCCATTAATAGTTGCAAAGTGAATCTATATTTCATGCAACAGCATAACCACAATGTGGATTATTCTGTTGTAGACTCGTGTACATAATTTGCATGAATAGAAGTATATCACACAACGGTGGGAAATACAGCCAATCTGCATAGCATGTCAGGTTACAACTATCACAACTTGAATCAGGATTTGCCCAGTAGCAATGATAAAATTCCCGCCGCAATCAATGGACCCACAGGTACACCCTTGAATAGGGCAACCCCAAGTACCGTTCCGATTAACAGCCCTGCAACGACAGTTGGCTGTGTACCCATCAACGTAGCGCCACGTCCTCCGAGATATGCCACCAGTAATCCTACGCCAATGGCGAGTAGTGATTTCCAGTGCAGGAAAGACTCACCGATCGTCTGCAGACTCATCTTGCCACTGGCAAGAGGTGCCATCACGCCAATGGTCAGAATGATAATGCCCAGTGTAAGTCCGTATTTTTCAAGCCATGGAAATGCCTGATTCAGGTTCAGGACTCGTAGCAACAACAGAAATACCATCGCTACGGTCACAGGTGTGTTGCTGCTGATAATTCCGAGAGCCGCAAATACGAGCAACAGCAGGGAAGTCATATCCATTGTTTTCATTTCCCTTCAGTCTGTCCACGTTGTTTGCTAACGATATGTTCCGCAATGTAACGTCCATGCCAGCGCCCGGATTCAATAAAGACTTCATTGGCATTACGCCCCGAAGCGATGACTCCGCCCACATATACACCAGGTACGCTGCTTTCCATCGTTTGTGCATCATATAGAGGTTTATCCATATCATCAGACATCTCCACACCTACCGACGTGAGTAGTTGACGATCTGGACGGAAACCGGTCATGGCCAGTACGAAGTCATTATCCAGTTCCCGAGTGGAACCATCCGTGTGTATCAGACGAATCGAATCATCGAGTATTTCATTCACGCGTGATTCCAGGTGGAGTGTGATATGACCTTTTGTCACCATGCTCTCGAATAGCGGGCGTACCCATGGTTTAATATGCTGGGACAGACCACTGCCGCGATAAACCATATCAATATGTGCTCCGACCCGAACCAGTTCCATGGCCGCATCCACGGCTGAGTTGCTTCCGCCAATAATGGCGACACGTGTACGGGTATAAGGGTGGGCTTCCCGGAAGTAGTGGGTTACCTTATCTTTATCTTCTCCAGGGATGCCCAGATAGTTAGGATGGTCAAAATAACCGGTAGCTACAACTACATTGCGTCCAGCATGTACGATGGCTTCCCCGCGGCGATTGAGCGTATGTACCTCAAACGTACCATCATCCTTGCGTTTAATTTCACGGGCTTCCTCATAGTTATGAACACGCAGACCAAAATGTTCGGCTACCCTGCGATAATAGGCAAGTGCTTCATAACGAAACGGTTTATCATTAGGTGTGCTGAACGGAACGTTTCCGATCTCAAGCAGCGGGGCTGTGCTGAAAAACTGCATATGGGTTGGATACAGATAAATAGATTGAACGATATTGTATTTCTCAACGATCACAGCGGACAGTCCCAGCCGCTCACATTCAATGGCAGCAGACAGACCGCATGGGCCTCCGCCGATAATAATGACATCTTCCATGTTCTTAATCCTCCTTATTTCAAGCAATATAATCCTACCGTAAATAACGAGCCAATGCCAGTTCAAGCGTGGAGTTTAATTAGACAAGCTTACTTGAAACCAAAGGAGTTGACGTGTTGAGAAGAAAAGACTAATATCAAATTAGATGTATATCTAATTGAAAGCGAGATGAACGATGATGCAGCTGGAGAAAATTGTGGCTTATCATAAAGCGTTGGCTGACCCGACCCGGCTTCGCATGCTGCTGTTGTTGGCACAGGGTGAACTGCACGGACAGGCACTTGCCGAGCGGCTGAATCTGTCACAGCCAACCGTGACACATCATGCATCCAAGCTAAGAGAGGCGGCGCTGATTAAGGAACGACGGGAGAAAAATACAGTGTATTTCACACTCAATCCTTCGTTTATCCGCGAGAATGCACAGGCTTCGGTTGATTTTATCTTTAATCGAGAGGAGGTTGCGGATATGAGTGATGTGAATGAAACATTGAAAGCGTCGGTCATGAGAAATTTTTTCTCCAAAGATGGGCGACTGCGTCAGATTCCGGCTCAATACAAGAAAAAACTGATTGTACTTGGTCATCTGGTCGAGCAGCTTGAATTTGGCCGGAAGTATACGGAGAAAGAAATCAATACATTTATAAAGCAATACCATGAAGACTTTGCAACGATTCGGCGAGAATTTATTATGCATCAGTTCATGTATCGCGAAGAGGAGATCTATGAATTGAATCCGAAGGAAATGTGGACACGCTGGGATCAGGTCAAATAGAGTAGCGTTTGGTAAAAAAAATTGGGCTTGACAACTGTAAAGCTCAGTGTGTAACATAATGGATAATTCTACAAGGGAGGCGATTGTTTATGACAAACTTAAATGCAGTATACGTTAATTTGAATATGAACAGCGTCTCCGGAACGGATCAAAGCATGTAATTTTGCGTTAGCTGGGTAGCAGTATCCATTGTAACGTGAAGTATGTCATGCTCAGATGAAGCCACGGGTGACGCACCCGTGGCTTTTTTGTTTGCCAATAAAAGGGTGTTCCTGAATGGTTTATATCGGAGGGTTAAGTATTCTATCCGGTAGATCTGCAAGAAGGGACGATCTCTGATTCGGTTAACTACTTATTGCCACGGGTGTATTTCTACTCGTGGTTTTTTGTTTTGATCTGAACCGGAGATGATTGTTCAATCGGCTTGAACGAAGTAAACAACTTATTTTGGGAGGAATTTTTATTTTAGATAACCATATTGAGAAGTACGGCTGGTCAGCAAAGTGGCAGGAACTGTGGCAAGAGACAGGGATGGAAGAGCAGGAGAAAAAGCCAGCCAGAATTATCGCAGACCATGGACATCTGCAACGTCTGATTACAGAAGAGGGCGAATGCTGGGGGAGAATTTCGGGCCGAATGCGTCATGATAGTCTGGAGAGCAGCTTGGTACCAGCGGTTGGAGATTGGGTGGCGATTACAGGCCAGGCAGGTGAAGAAGCAATTATTCACCATCTGGTGCCACGTCGGAGCAGGGTATCGAGACAGGCGGCAGGTCCGGTGACCAAGGAACAATTAATCGCCTCAAACGTAGATACACTGTTGATCGTGGCTGCACTTAATCATGATTTCAACCTCAGACGACTCGAAAGATACGTGATGATGGCTTGGAATGGTGGCGTAAGGCCAGTCATTGTCTTGAGCAAAAGTGATCTGTGCAACAATGTGGAAGAACAGATCAGAAATGTAGAAGGGATTGCTCCAGGCGTTGAAGTGCTTGCAATATCTGCAGTGGAGGGTCAAGGCAAATCCTTATTGGAACGATATTTGCAGCCAGGGCTGACTGTTGCGCTGACAGGATCTTCTGGCAGTGGCAAGTCTACGCTGGTGAACTGGATGATGGGTGAGGATGTGCAGCTTACACAATCCGTCCGCGAGGGAGACAGCCGTGGGAGACATACGACAACACACCGGGAGATGTTTGTACTACCCCAGGGAGCCGTATTGATCGATACTCCAGGAATGCGTGAGCTTAATCTCTGGGATGAGGGCAATGATGGGCTGTCGCATGCGTTTGGAGAAATTGAAGAACTTGCGGCCACGTGCAGATTTCTGGATTGCAGCCATACACAGGAAGCTGGATGTGCAGTGAAAGAGGCCATACAGGATGGTTCATTGGATGAAAAAAGATTGAATAATTATCTGAAGATGCAGAAGGAATTGCAATATCAGCAACGCAAGGAAGAAGTGGCATCCAGAAGGCGTACCGCCTCCAGCAAACCGGCCAATAGTCGTAAACCCAAGCACTCCCGTAGTGTGAAAGAGTGGGAGGAAGCCTGAAATCAGGCGGGCATCATCCGGTATCTTGCATAAGATAGGTCAGGAGGGATGTCATTATGCCAGATTACAGGATTATTGTAGATCTGTCTGACCACATGTTATATCTTCTGGATGGCAATCAGGTGATTAAGGGCTATCCCGTGGGCACCGGCAAGATGCTCACACAGACTCCAAACGGGGAGTTCACTATTATTAACAAACAATCCAATCCGGGTGGGCCATTTGGCGTGTTGTGGATGGGGCTGTCTGCTCCCCATTATGGGATACACGGAACCAATGAGCCTTGGTCTATTGGCAAATCCGTCTCCCATGGTTGTATACGCATGTACAACTCGGATGTACTGGATTTGTCTTCCAAGGTATCTGTAGGCACGAGAGTAACGATCCGGCCCTAGGGCCGGATTTTACTTCATGAAAGGTAGTTCAAAAAGTCCGCTTTTGATTACGAATCATGCCTAGCGGCGTGATCAGCATCGAATATGAAATTCAGCCGAAATAAGCGGGAGGCTTACGAAGTATGTTTCCGAAGGAAACATTTTGGTTGCTCACGTAGTTTTCCCTACGCTCCGCTACTCCATTTCTAGCTTCATTCCATCTTCGTGGTACTTAAAACCAGACTTTTTGAACACGTATTATAAGGTTAAGATAGCCAGTTACCAAATAAGTTTTACAGCCAGGACTAAAGTGGGTTAATTTGGAATTAAAGAAAGAAGAACATATAATATGGTAAAGCTGCGGCGGTTACGAGAGAAAGTGAGTGATAGCGATGCTGATCAGGCGGGCGCGTGAAGGGGATGCGCAAGGAATAGCCCATGTACATACAGAGAGTTGGAAAACAACGTATCGGGGAATTGTGCCTGACGATTTTTTGGATCATTTGACTACAGAATCAAGATTGTCTCAGTGGGAGAAGACTATTCGTTCTGGCGAAAAGGATCAGATCCTGGTGGTAGCTGAACAGGATCATGGGAACATTGTCGGATTTGCTTGTGGGGGTAAGGAGCGTAAAGGCAAATTACCTTATGATGGAGAGTTGTACGCTATATATTTGCTGAAGGAAGTGCAACAAACGGGGATAGGTCAGCAACTGGCGACACTTGTCGTTCATCATCTGCAGACCCACAATATGAAACGTTTGATCATATGGGCTTTGGAGCGAAATTCAGCTTGTCGCTTTTATGAAAAGATGGGAGGCACTCCAGTCCAAACACAGTCCCTCCGCATTGGTGGTCAAGATCTGATCGAAGTTGGCTACGGATGGGAAGACTTAAGCCTCTTTGGAGAGAAGAGCCTGCCCGACTGTTGAAAGACGTTCAGATGGCGAGAGAATAGTGTGGGTTGTGTTGTTTCCTTAAACTTTAAAAATGGAATAGCTAATTCAGGTCTTCACGTTTGCGTAATTCTGAACAAGGTTAATGATGTATTACACCGTTGTGCAGGTGTGACATTTAATCTTGATCAGGAGGCGTATTCACATGACTTTAATGGACACTGAACATACAACATGGACGAAACAATATATTAATGGCAGCTGGGTAGATGGCTCCGGTGAGAAAACAATGGAGAATATCAATCCTTATTCGGGAGAAGTTATTGCTACATGGCGCTCTTCCAATAAGAAAGACATAGATAAGGCTTATGAGTCAGCTCAGAAAAATTCGATTGAATGGGCGAAGTCATTACCTGCTGCGAAAGAAGAGGTATTGCGTAAAGTTTCATCCCTGATGACGGAGCGGAAAGAGGAGATCATTCAACTGTTGATCACGGAATCCGGGAGTACCCGAATCAAATCGGAGGCGGAGTTTGCAGCGGCTAAACGCATTGTGGACGAAGCAGCATCTTTTCCTTATCGCATGAAGGGTGAGATCATCCCGTCCAATACCCCTGGCAAAGAGAACCGTGTGGTTCGTGAGCCGAAGGGAGTGATTGGAGTTATCGGGCCATGGAACTTCCCTTTGCATCTATGCCTGCGATCTGTAGCTCCAGCAATTGCTCTTGGTAATGGTGTGGTGATTAAACCAGCATCGGATACTCCGATTACGGCAGGGTGGCTTATTGCCGATTTGTTTGAACAGGCTGGTCTGCCTGAGGGCGTGCTGAATGTCGTTGCGGGAAGTGGCAGCGAGATCGGAGATTACTTTGTCGCTCATCCGGTTCCCAAAGTAATTTCATTCACGGGTTCCACAGAAGTTGGACAAGGGATCGGTAAACTGGCGGGTGAACATTTAAAAGAAACGGCACTGGAACTAGGTGGCAACAACGCCATGGTTGTGCTGGAAGATGCGGACATTGAACGTGCTGCCGAAGCGGCGGTCTTTGGTAAGTTTCTGCATCAGGGACAGATCTGCATGGCTCTGAATCGTATCATTGTGCATACCGATATTTACGACCAATTCGTCGAATCATTTGTTGCCAAAACGAAGAATGTCCAGGCAGGTGATCCAGCGGATGCCAAAACACTCGTGGGTCCTCTCATTCGGGAAAAAGAGGTAGAACGATTGCTGGAGCTTGTGAACAAAACCAAGGGCGAAGGCGCACAGTTAATGCTCGGGGGGACCAGTCAAGGCAGCGTGCTGTCTCCTACTGTACTTGCCGATGTTAAACCTGAACAGGATATCGTGCAGCAGGAATTATTTGGCCCAGTAGCAGTGATCATGAAGGCTCATGATGAGCAGGAAGCTGTACGTTTGGCGAATGATACTCCTTATGGACTTAGTGGTTCGGTATTCACCAAAGATCTGAATCGAGGATATCAGGTTGCCCAGCGCATTGAATCGGGTATGGTGCATGTAAATGATCAGTCTGTGAACGATGAAGCGCATGTGATGTTTGGCGGTGAAAAAGCTTCAGGGATTGGACGTTTCGGTGGGGACTGGGCCATTGAAAAGTTTACACGTACTCGTTGGATCAGTATTCAGCACCAATATCGGGAATATCCGGGAGTGAAATAAGTCGAAAAAGAGTGAACTAGCAGGAGCATTTATGAATGATTAGAGTGGGTTACAAAAAAACGACAAATCATGCGAAAGCCCGTCTCCAGCTTGGTGGGACGGGCTTTTTGCACAATTTTACACCTCAGCAAAATACGGCTTAATATAAGAGTGGATAAGCTGTTTGGGGCTGACGCTATCTGGTTATTTATGGATACACGGAAAAATCGATCCGTAAATCCAATGGCAAAGGGGCTTTAAATTCATGTCCATTGACCGCTTTATTCTGAGGAAACTGAATACCTGTCAGGAAGAACATACACGTGCCAATTTGGTTCGGCTGTTTGTCATTCGTATTCGTAAAGCCGAGATTGCGGAAGAACATGATGCCGCCTATGTCCTGAGCAAACTGCACTGAGTGATGGCTGACAATAATTGCGATCCGCTGTTAACGTGTATACAACTCAAAAAAGGAAGCTTGTCTATAACGACAGCTTCCTTTTTCATGTCTTGTAATAAATGTGTCTTGGTTGACTCCTTTTAATATAAGGATAAAGCAAGGGAGTCGTTTTCACTTCGACTGTGGAGAATGGCTTCTCCATTAACAATCTCAATACTAATTAAAGAATGCAGACATTTTTGAATGGCGCGTTTACCGTTGCTAATTTTATGCTCAAGAGCACTGCTAAGCAATCTTAATGTCTTCTGCATAGGTTGTTTGTTTTCTTGATTAAAATATACAGGGATTGATTTGTTTTGAAAGGTTATTAGGGTTCTCACTTGAAATCACCTCACGGTTGTTATTTCATACAGCTAATATTAAATTCCAATGCTTAAAATTACCTTAAAATCAGCTTATGAAAACATAAAGGTGGGTAATGTTTGAAAAGTGTTCACAATTCAATTGTGAGCGAAGGAATAAAAGTCCTGAAAAACGTAACTTAATTACCATTTAAATGGAACAAAAAACGATAGTTTTCGTATCCTCGCAATATTTAATTGCATAACTGCCACGAAAGTTCTGAGTCGAATGTACGATATTTTAATATATACGTGGGTCATATGTAACAAAATTACAGGTGGTACATTGCAAACGGGGTGTTTATGTAAGAAAATAGGGTTGATATAACGATTCATTCTCTTTTTTTTGATTTAATCTGACATTAGGACAATTTACATATGAGACCATGGGAGGGATTCGGATGATTCTAACCGTGTATTCCGGCCGCGAGGAAGGAGAATGGTTCGACATCGATGTTCCGGATGAATGCACCATTGAACATTTGAAGACATTACTCGGCGTTCGCATTTTTGGACAGGCACCGGGAGACGGCATTCAGTACATCCTTGAAGCCAAGTTTCCGGAAGGTTTGTGGTTCTCTCCGCAGAACGCACAGCAATTAATGGAAACAGGGCTGCGACAAGGCAGTTGCGTACGTGTCCAGCGGGCTTTTTCAACGACTTCGGAAGAAGCGCCTGTATATGGAAGACGTTCATTGTTTCAACAGGACAGCAACGAATAGGGCTTTTGAACGTATACATTCATTATTGAACGAACTAAAGGAGGTCTTCTCTTCGTGAATGTGTTATATCAGCGTTCTCCAAGAATGACACCGGTTCTCAAGGAAGAGAGACTCGAAATACTCAGGCCTCCAACAGAACCGAGCAAACCCACGTTTTCCATGATATCCATTATTGTGCCGATCATGATGACTATGGTCAGCATTGGTTTCTACGTATATATCAATATGACCGGCAAAATGGGCAACAGCAATTATATGATGTTTCAGATGATGACGGTCATGATGATGCTTACTTCTTACACCATTCCATTCTTCGTGTATCTGAGCAACAAGAAATCATATCGCAAAAAATTGGAAGAACGAAAAACAATGTATCTTGCCCAACTGGACAAACACCGGGAAGAACTGAAAGAAGCTCAGGCGGAGCAAGTGAAGAGCCTGTACGAAATTCACGGTGATCCGGGTGTATGTCTTCAAGTGGTGAAGAACCGGAACAGTTCCTTGTGGGAGCGTTCACCAGAGGATGATGATTTCCTTCAGGTGCGCATTGGAACGGGAGAGATTCCATTCCGCATCAAACTTCAGGTTCCGCGGATTGATGGTTACGAGAAGGATGAGCTGATTGAAGCTGCCCATGAACTTGCGGCTGAATTCCAGACGGTACCGGATGCTTCCATTACATTACCTTTGTTCCAATCGAAAGTTATGGGACTTGTCGGCGATCGGGAGGAAGTACTTGCTTCCCTGCGAGTCATCATCTCACAACTGACGGTACGCCATTCCCCGGATGAACTGAAGCTTGCTGCTTTCTATGAAGAAAAGGACAGCAAGGAATGGGACTGGCTTCGCTGGATGCCCCATATCTGGGATGAAGACCAAGGACAACGCTATATGGCCGACAGGCACAGCGGTGCGCATCAATTGGCGGACAGCTTGTTTTCCGTGTTGAACCGGCGTCGTAACAATAAGGAAGACCGCTACAAGAAAAGTGTACAAACGCCGTGTTACGTTGTGATTCTCTCCGATACGCAATTGATTGAAGAAGAACCGTTACTTCCGCTGCTGTTGGAGTCGGCTCATGACATTGATGTATGTACCATCATACTGGCTAATCGCAAGGAGTCTCTACCGATGCATTGTCAGTTGATTATGGATGCCTCCAAAGGCAAAGGGGTGTATATCAAAAAAACGGAAGATGCGGATGTTATACAACAAATGTACAAGCCTGATGTGATCTCGAAGGAGATGGCAGAGGCGCTTTCCCGTTATATGTCACCGATCCGCTTAAAGCGGTCATCTGCTTCAGATATCCCGCAAGTGCTTCCGTTATTCGATATGCTGAGTACATCACGTGTGGAAGATCTGGATGTGGTGTCCAGGTGGGGACAGACGAGATATCCTGACACGCTGCCCGTACCGATGGGTGTACGAGCTGGCGGCAAAAAAATTGCGATAAACCTGCATGACAAAATTGAACGTCAGGGTCATGGTCCCCATGGTCTGATTGCAGGTACAACCGGTTCAGGTAAAAGTGAAGTCATCCAGTCCATCGTTGCTTCACTCGCTGCTGAATTCCATCCACATGATCTGGCTTTCATGCTGATTGACTATAAAGGTGGCGGTATGTCCAATACATTTGTTGATCTGCCTCATGTGGTAGGGACGATCACCAATCTAGATGGGAATCTGATCGAGCGGGCGAATATCTCACTTCGTGCCGAACTGGTCAGAAGGCAAAAAATATTAAATGATGCGGGAAACCTCCAGCATATTGATGAATATTACAAGATTCTGCGTTCCAGACATGAACAGCCACTGCCACATCTGGTTATTATCATTGACGAGTTTGCTCAATTGAAGCGGGACCAGCCGGAGTTCATGGATGAATTGATCAGTATCGCGGCCATTGGCCGGACACTTGGGGTTCATCTAATTCTGGCAACCCAAAAGCCAGCTGGTGTTGTGGACGATAAAATATGGAGTAATTCGCGCTTCCGGATCTGCCTTCGCGTACAGAGTGAGGGAGATAGCAGGGATATGATCAAGATTCCAAATGCTGCCTGGATTACAAAGCCTGGTCGTGGATATTTCCAGGTTGGTAGTGATGAAGTGTTTGAAGAAATGCAATTCGCCTGGAGTGGTGCACCTTATAACCAGCAGGAGGATTCAACAACAGTATTGCCTGTTATGGAAGTGCGCCTGAACGGTAAGCGGGAGCCTCTGTTAACTGGAGAGCGCAGAGCTGTTCTCAAAGGTGAAGATGTTCCGAAACAGCTTCAGGTATTTATTGATTATGTTGCGCAATCTGCAGCTGATGCGGGTATCCGTCGTTTGCCAGGACCATGGTTGCCACCTTTACCAGAGACACTGGAATGGGACGGTCTTCAGGACTGGCAGGAAGAAGAAAATCGGGATCTGCTGCTTGATGGCGGGGCGAGTGGTCTGAAACCACTGGTTGGTTTGCTGGATGATCTCCCTAATCAGCGCCAACAACCGCTCGCATTGCCTGTGGATCAAGGACATCTGGTCGTGTACGGCATGCCAGGACTGGGCAAAACAACATTTGTTCAGACCTTGCTTATGTCTTTGGCCCGTTCCCATAGAACTGAACCTTGGCATGGTTACATTATCGACATGGGCCGCATGATGAAGGACTTTGCAGCACTACCTCAGATTGGTGGCGTGATGATGGCGGAAGAGGAAGACCGGATCAAACGGTTATTCCGCTATATTCTCAAGCTGTCAGCACAACGCAAAGATATCATCTCGGAGGCGGGGGTTAAAACGATTTCGGCCTACCGCCGGACAGCTCACGCGGCTGTTCCGCAGGTTGTGGTCGTTATCGATGGTTATCTTTCATTCCGCAATGCCTATCCGGAAGAGAATGAACTTCTGGAGACGATCCTGCGTGAAGGCGGAAGTCTGGGTATCACCTTTGTGCTCACCGCCAATCGGGTAACAGATGTATTTGAAAAATTCAGAAGTAATATTCCCAATGCGGTTTCATTTGAGTTATCCGATCCAAGCGATTATTATTATGCCGTGGGAAGACCTTCCAAGGCGCCAAGCCAACTTCCGCCAGGAAGAGGTCTGGTCAAAGGGCAAGTGCCTCCGTTAATGTTCCAGGCGGCATTACCATCTTCAGGGGCAGATGAGGGCAAGCGTTCATCTGAACTGCGCCGTACGATTGCTGAGATTCGCCAAGGCTGGACAGGGGAAGAAGCGCCGCAGATTGCTCCACTTCCGGAAGAGATCAAACTCAAGGATCTACTCATTCGGACAGGATCATATGGTCAGGCGTGGGATACATCGTCTATAACTGTCCCTGTGGGACTGCTTACGGATGATCTGGAACCATTCGAGCTTAATCTGCGTGAAGGTCCGCATTTCATGGTAACGAGTCCGATGGAAGGCGGCAAAACGACATTTTTATTGACATGGATGTTATCACTGGCTTATCATGCTTCTCCGGCAGATGTGCAAATATACACAGTAGATATGCGTTATGGCTCAGGTGGGCTGGGGGAAATCAGCAGTTTGCCCCATGTCCGTGGACATGTATCGCGAGAAGAACAGCTTGCACCTGTCATTCAACAGTTGTACGATGAAGTTCTGAAAAGAGGCGAGATTTCCGGTGGACCGGAACTTGTGCTCGTCATCGACGATGCGGACACCTTGTCCAAGCAGCTAAACGATTTTAATGTAAAAGATCAATTGGGAGCGATTGTTCGTCAAGGAAGGGATCGCGGTGTACATGTGATTCTGTCCGGGGTTCCGGCAGACTTCCCGACCTTCGGTTCTGACTGGGTAACGGATGTGAAGGCTTCCCAGAGCGGAATGCTGTTCGGGACTTTAGACCCTAACGATCTCTCGTTCTTCCGTATACCTTATTCCGAATCTGGAGGTAGTTCAGGTGGGCTGAAGGTACTGCCTCCGGGTCAAGGTTATTATGTAAAACGTAAATATTCCAGGGTTAAAGGTGCAGTTCCATGTGATGACAGCTGGAAAATGACCGATTGGATTTCTGAAATTCGTGACCGATGGCATGTTGTAGTTTGAGGGGAGGTGGCTCATAATGTTGACGGTTCATGATTCTAAGCAAAAGGTAGTCACGTTGCAAACAAAGGAACTTTTTTTCCTGGCTGGTATTCTCGGTTCAGACCGACTGCTTGGTGTAGAAGATCCGTTTCGCGGCTATATGGCTGAGGATATCGCGAGGGAGTGGGAGCGTGTCAAAACCTCTCTGCTTGACAAAGGATATCTGATTCGGGATCAGGATACCGATGAGCTGATCATGACACCGACCGTTTTCTCCAGGGTAGCCATTGCCGGATTGTCCGACAGAGCTTGTTGGATTCGCTACACGATCAACGGCAAGTCGTATGAGAGTTATATACATTGCACGGATGAGCGGGTCGTTGAAGTTTCCCGTGTTGACGACGTACCGGACTCGTTCCGGCTCAGCGATCTGGGAAGTGTTCGTGAAGCCATCGATGTTCTGATAGAGCGGATGAAATGGAGCGGCCATTCTCCTGCGGAGAAACCGGCCCTAATGTGCTCCAAGAAAAAATTTTATGATGTCATGAATGAGCTCGAAAACAGCGGAGTACAGACCGTAGCAGCGGAACTCGAACAGGAGACAAGTGATCCTGAGGGCTCACTTGCACTGGCACGCTGTCTGGTGGGTAAGGAGTCAGACGGGGAGCTCAGGTTGCTTGTATGGAATGAAGACGGGTGGAAGTCGCAGTCGGCAGCCTTTGCTGCAAGTGCGGTATCCAACTGGTTGTTCCGGATGAGCACTGCGGCTTCAGATGATTGGCTTGTTGCAGCACTAACGACTAGAGAACAGTTTCACGAGATGCTGCTGGACTGGCTTAAACAGCCTGCAGGGGAAGAGGAAAGGTGATGGTAAATGCGCATTCGTGTGGAACCGGATGTGCTTCGGGCACTGAGCAAGCAGATTCAGTATGCAGCGGAGCAAATACAGCAAAAGATGACAGTGTTGGATCAGGCGATTCATTCGCTGGAGTGGGAGGTTGAATCCCGCGCAGCGGTGATGAATGAATGGAATCACAGTAAACGACTGGGCGAGGATGCGCTGCGTCGATTAATGGACTTAAGCGTACAGCTGGGACGCAAAGCGTTGTTATTCCAGCAGGCAGACATGGAGTATCGTTCCGTGCTGAGTCATGTGAACACAGCCTATGGTAATGCGGTCAATATGCTGAATGTTCTTCAGAACAATCGTACAGGAGAAATCATGCCTGCACATTCTGCAACTGTAGCTGTAGTATCCGATCCCCTTTCCGCAATGGCGGCCGTATATCGTGTACAGGATGCCGCTCCGCCTGATGGCTCCCCGGCTACACTGGTGCAGGCTATGCAGCCTGAGCCTGTAGCATGGAGATTCACAGATCCTTCCTTTCGGGGAAGAAGAGGGACCGAGCCTGTGGTTTCCTGAACAGGGTGAATGAAAGTAACAGCAGAAAGTGAATCTTTTTTTGTAAATAGGCTGTTAGGAGAAGTTTCAAATGCTAAAAATGGGGTAAATAGGATTAGGTCCTTCGGCTTTTGTCCGATCGATCCTGGTATAGTACAATTTGAACAAGTAAAAAATTAATTGCACAAACCAAGGAGGAATTTACAAATGGCAGGACGTATTTTAGTTACCCCAGAGCAGCTTGATCAGGTTTCCAACCAATTTAAACAAAGCGGTGAGCAAAGTCAGCAAATCGTATCTACATTGACTCAATCCATCACAAGCATGGAAGGACAATGGGAAGGTATGACAAAGCAACGCTTCTTCCAAGAGTTCCAAGAAGCTAGCAAACAAATGCAATCATTCGTTCAAACGCTGAACAGCATCAGCGCTGAACTTACAGCTATTGCTAACAAATTCCGTACAGCTGACCAAGCTCGTTAATCTGCTTTACATAGATCAGGCCGATGTGAAGTCTGATTTCGTCCTGAATTATAGGTGGATAGCAAGCTGAAGATGTACAACTACAGCAAAAACCGGGCGTTGTCACAACACCCGGTTTTTGCTGCAACTATGACACTAGGACAGAGAGAGGGATAAGCATGTCTTTTCAACCAAATCCCGGGGATGAAGTGGTGATTAACGACATTGCCTATACGATTGGGCAACATCCGGCAGCGCCGGGTCTGGCTTATGCCCAAGCCGGAAGGCAGGGGATTGTTTATCAGTTAATACCCCGTAATGGTTCCGTTCATGGGGCCAAAGCACTAAAAGTCTTTTTTCCTAAATTCCGTATTCCGGCTATGGTATATCAGTCTGAGCATATGGAGTCTTATAGTGAACTGCCAGGTTTGCAGGTATGCAAGCGTGATGTGCTCACTCCGGAAAGAAACGGAGCGCTCATTGGAAAACATCCCGATCTGTTATATGCGGTGTTGATGCCATGGGTGCAAGGTCAGACCTGGTTCGATGTGATCAGTGATCAGAGACAGTTGACGGCTGAAGAGAGCTTGAAGCTGGCCAGAGCACTTGCTGGAACAGGTTCGGCTATGGAACAACGTGGACTGGCTCATTGCGATATGTCCGCTCCCAATGTAATGATTCCGTTTTTTTCCGAAGTGGAGAACCTGGGGAAGACGTCTGCGGTAGAACTTGTGGATGTCGAGCAGATGTACGGTTCCAAGATGGATCGTCCGGATGCCCTGCTTGCCGGGTCACCCGGTTATGCAGCCCATCGAACAGTGCACAGCGGTTTGTGGAGTTCATATGCTGACCGATTTGCAGGAGCTGTTATCATTGCTGAAATGTTAAGCTGGTCAGACCCTGTGATTGTAGAGAAGGCGTGGGGCGAAAGTTATTTTGACCAGCATGAAATGCAAACAGTGAGTGAACGGTATTATGCGATGCGGGAGTCCCTTGAGAAGCGTTGGGGTTCCAAACTGTCAGATCTGTTCATTCGAGCTTGGGAAAGTCACGATTTGAGCAG
The DNA here is from genome assembly GCF_038002525.1 of Paenibacillus sp. FSL K6-4396. Classification (NCBI taxonomy): domain Bacteria; kingdom Bacillati; phylum Bacillota; class Bacilli; order Caryophanales; family Paenibacillaceae; genus Paenibacillus; species Paenibacillus sp. FSL K6-4396. The sequence continues at coordinate 2,583,522 of NZ_JBBOCR010000001.1, forward strand.
CTGTCCGACGTTTGGTGAGTGGTATGTTGCATTGGCTGCGGTAAACGTGGATCAGGCCAATGCGGCGGTTGCTGCGACATCGGAAGAAGCAGCTACCAATTCGTCCGAAGCTGATGTGAATCTGAAAAAGAGCTCAGAACCAGTAAATGAACCGGTGAATACGCAAGACGGGAACCGTCCCCAAACGCCGCACTCTCCAGATCAGGAAGCGGTTGTGAATCGTCTGTTCCTGCAAGCAAGAGCCCTGGAGGATGAAGATAAACCGGCTGCAGCACTGGAAGTGTACCGCTCTCTTTATCATTTTATTCCTCATAACAGCGCGATGCAGATGGAAGTCGAGGCTGCAATCAAGGAACTGGATGCCAAGCTTAATCCAAAAGAAGACACAGACAAGCCCGTACCTGTGCCATTCTACAGATCCAAAAAGTTCATGATTTCCTCCGCTGTGCTTATTGTATTGCTGGCAGGTGGCGTGCCAACGGTCAAAATACTCGCCGATCAGGCAGAGGTAAAACAGAAAGAACAGCTGGAAGCCACACGACTGGCAGATATCAAAGCTGCGGAAGAGGCGGAAGCAGCAAAGGCAGCTGCGCTCAAACAGCAGGAAGAACAAGAGAAACAAAAGGCCGCAGATGCTGCAAAACTGGACGCAGAGGAAAAGAAAAAGCTCGCTGAAGCCAAGCAGAAGGCAGCTGATGCAAAGAAAAAAGAAGAAGAACGTAAGGCGTTACAGGCCAAATACGACAAACAGGCGAAATATGAGGCCTTTCTGGTGAAGCAGGAGCAGCAGAAGAAAGAAGCTGCTAAGAGAGCACAGCAGGAGAAGTACGATAAACAGGCAAAATATGAAGCTTATCTGGTCTGGAAAAAAGAGAATGATGCCAAGCTTGCAAAACAGGAAGCGGAGCGTAAAGCGGCAGCTGAAGTTAAACGTCAACAGGAGATTGCTCAGAAAGCAGCTCTGAAGAAAAAACGTGCCCAGAATGTGGTCACGCTGATTGCTCATTACAATAAGACGTATAACGCGCAAAAAGGCAGAAAAATTGAAAATGCGGAAGCGTATGCCCGTGATTTCAAAAATCTTTACAATACCGATGCTTCCTATTTCAAAGGTGTCGGCAAAGTGGCCGCTCGAATGAGCGCCATTAACAAATTCCTGAGCAACACTAATTATACGTTGCCCAACTTATAAATAACGTGAACGATGGAGGTGACCCACCCTAGATGAACTACACGATTCAAGCATCACAGCGTACACCTGCACTTATTATATATTTAATTGATATTAGCGCCTCCATGAACATGGTTCTGGAAAATCGTCGACGGATTGACGTCGTCTATGATGCCCTATCTCTCGCGATCCGCCAAATGGTATTTCGCTCTACCAAGGGAAATCGTCTGACACCTCGCTATCGTATAGCCATATTGGCTTACAGCGATGATGTATATGACTTGTTGAACGGAATCAAAGGGATTGACGAGATCGCTGCAGTTGGTTCTTTGCCTGACCTGACTCCGAGACGCTTTTCCGATTCTGCGAAGGCTTTTCTACAGGCGGAAAAGATTCTACAGGCCGAAATTCCGAATATGCAGGATTGTCCTGCGCCACTTGTATGCCACATGACCGATGGGGTAGCCACAGGTGAAGATCCCGAACCTATTGCAAAAAGAATTATGGGTATGAGTGTACCAGACGGCAATGTACTGGTGGAAAATATTTTTATATCCGATCATCTGCTGGAAGGTCCAATTGCTGAACCCAGAAGATGGAAGGGAATCTCTTCGGAAACGAATCTACAGGATGAGCATGGAGAGAAGCTGCGGAATATGTCATCCGTCCTGCCCGAAAGTTATCGGGAAATGCTTGTTGAAGCTGATTATTTGCTTGCACCCGGTGCACTCATGATGCTGCCAGGTACCTGTGCAGAATTGGTATCAATCGGGTTCCAGATGTCCGCTGCTACGCCTGTTAGATAGGAGGGGAATCATGAGAGCGATGCGTTTGGCAACATTGTCTGCTGGAGATAAGGGGGGCCATGCCGAGCAACGGCATGGCAACTTTCGCTATGTTAGTGTACAGACGGGAGAACAGCCACTAACCCGCTATCAGGGTACATTTAAGTGCAGATATGGTTATGGCAGAGCGGCTGAGACGGTACATCAGGGAGATACCGGACAGGACTTTGCTGCGGTACGTATGAAAGGAAATATCTGCAATTTTGTATTGTGTGATGGGGTAGGCATGAGTTACCTGGGCGATTTTGCAGCGCGTTTTCTGGGGAATGCTTTGCTGGATTGGTTGGAAACGACGCAACACCCGACAGAAGAGGGCGTGGAGCGTCTTCTCCATGATCTAACCCTTCCTGCATCTCAGCAGTTGGAGAAATTACAGCCACTGGAAAGTTCCCCTTTGTTGCTGCGTGAAGTGTTGATGGAAAAGCGAAGTCGGGGCAGTCAGGCCATGTATGTGTGTGGACGGATCGAGCTTACGGGAGGTGGCCGCAAAAGCCGTGTATGGTTAGCGTGGCAAGGAGATTCCCGTATTCGCCTTTGGCGTAATGGTCAGGAACAGTCTGAATTATTTCAGACTCACTGCAAGACAAATGAGCGTTGGTCTACACTTGAAGGGCCTGTTGGTGGTAAGCCGCACATCTGCGAGATGAAAGGGTCGGCAGGAGATTCACTGCGACTCCAGTTATATACGGATGGACTGAACGACCTGGATGCCATTCAAGCCTATGTCCCGGATGAACACATTCAGGTACTGCTGGATGCTACACATACCGGCGGACTTGAAGATGATGCCGCTTTCATTGAGCTGGAATGGTGAGTGCGGGATATCAAGTTGTGGATCGATCCTGCTGAAGCTGTGACAGCGGCGAAGATCAACTGTGAAAAAACTTGTTGATGTTGATTTAAAAGACACTCTTTTTGGGTAATCTTGTGAAGAATTGGCTAATGAAAGCTTGAATGTACATTCTTACATAATTGCTAATCAAAGGAGTGGAATGGATAATGACACAACATAACGGTAAGTCACGGTTCCAAGGCAAGGTTGCGATTATTACCGGAGCAGGCTCCGGGATTGGGAAAGCCACTGCGGTCAAGCTGGCTAAAGAGGGTGCACATGTTGCATTGTTTGATCTGGTGAATGATCGGATCTCGGAAACGGAAGCAGAGATTAATGCGCTGCACCCCGGTGCGGCAAGAGCATTTGATGTAGACATTTCTGACCCGGCACGTGTGGAAAAGGCTGTACTGGAAACCGTTGAGTTATTCGGCGGTTTGGATATCGTTTTTGCCAATGCGGGCATTAACGGAGTATCGGCACCCATTGAGGAAATTCAGGTTGAAGATTGGCAACAGATTATTACAACCAACCTGAATGGTACATTTTTCACCGTAAAATATGCTTTGCCTCACGTTAAGAAACGGGGTGGCGGCAGCATTATCATTACAAGTTCGATTAACGGCAATCAACGCTTCTCAAGCTTTGGCATGTCGGCGTACAGCACGTCCAAGGCAGGACAGGTTGCTTTTGCCAAGATGGCTGCGCTTGAACTGGCGAAGTTCAAGATACGTGTGAACGTAATCTGCCCAGGAGCGATTGCGACAAATATCGATCAAAGTACGGTCAAAACGGATGATCTGCAACAGATCATTATTCCGATGGAGTTCCCGGAAGGACAGCAACCACTTGCGGACGGGCCGGGTCAGCCGGAACATGTTGCCGATCTGGTAAGTTTCCTCGCATCGTCCGAATCCAGACATATTACGGGAGCAGAGATCGTCATTGATGGTGCCGAATCATTGCTCAGCTAAGTGAGCATTCTGGATAAATTTCATTTTTACTAAGGCGTGTCTTAGGGTGTGTCTGCGATAGTCGTTCCTCTGGAACGGCTTTTTTTGTTATAATGCTAACATTCGAATAGAGATACTGAAGAGCAGTAGGGTACATTCATTAGGAGTGATCATATGCATATAGAGTTACCGATACAAGAGGTTATTCCTGAGTTAAGACAGTTATTTCGGGATCAAGATACAGGTGTGTTAATTGCAGAGCCAGGAGCGGGAAAAACGACTGTTGTACCGCTGGCTTTGCTGGAGGAGCCGTGGGTTGCGGGACGGAAAATCATTATGCTGGAACCTCGAAGGCTGGCTGCGCGTTCGGCTGCATCGAGACTGGCGGCTACACTAGGGGAAAAGGCGGGTCAGACTGTAGGATATCGTGTACGCATGGATACCCGGGTGAGTCAGGCGACGCGTATTGAAGTTGTGACGGAAGGCGTATTGACCCGAATGTTGCAGCAGGATCAGGGACTTGAAGACACGGCGATGATTATATTCGATGAATTCCATGAGCGTCACTTACATGGGGATTTGGGTTTGGCTCTGGCATTGGAATCCCGAGCGATGTTACGTCCAGACTTGAAATTGCTGGTGATGTCGGCGACCCTCGATTCTGTTCCCGTCTGTGCATTGCTTGGCGAAGGTACAAAATCAATTCACTGTCCCGGGCGAACGTTTCCGGTGGAAACACGATATGTATCGAGACCAACAGCCATGCCACTGGAACAATTCACGGCTCAGACGGTGCACAGGGCATTAGCCGAACAGGAGGGGGACGTGCTTGTTTTCCTTCCTGGCGCAAAAGAGATACATCGTACAGAACGGGAGTTATGGAATGGTTCTCTTCCCGAACATGTGAAAGTTCATTCCCTGTATGGCAGTATGCCCGTGGAACAACAGGATGAGGCCATACGCCCGGCAGCTGAGGGCTCGCGCAAGGTGGTCTTATCCACCTCCATTGCGGAATCCAGTCTCACACTCGCTGGAGTTAAAATTGTGGTGGATGCAGGGTTGAGTCGTGCATCGGCATTTTCGCCGCGCACGGGTATGAGCCGGCTTGTCACCCTGCCGGTGTCCAAGGCGTCAGCCGATCAACGGCGGGGTCGTGCAGGGCGAATTGCCCCGGGGGTGTGTTACCGGCTATGGAGCGAGGAGGTTCATGGGGGGCTGCCTGAGGCAGCTCGCCCGGAGATCACCTCCGCGGATCTTGCGCCGCTGGCGTTGGAGCTTGCCGTCTGGGGTGTCCAGTCCCCAGCAGAGCTGCAATGGCTGGACACCCCGCCTGACGCCGCCTACGGCCAGGCACAGGCGCTGCTGCGCCAGCTGGGCGGCCTGGACGACGCAGGCCGCATCACGCCCTTCGGGCGGCGGATGAACACGCTTGGCGTGCATCCGCGACTGGCCAGCATGCTGCTCCGCGCAGCGGAGCTTGGGCTGGCCAGCTACGCCAGCATGCTGGCGGCACTGCTGCAGGAGCCTGCCGGCCTCCGCAGCAGTGGCAGTGCGGGCGCGGGCACGGACCTCCGCCCGCGCGTAGAGGCGCTGCTGACCGCGGACAGCAGCGGTATGCCGCAAGCGGCAGCGGCTGTCGCAGACGGCGCGGCCGTGCGGCGCATGCTCCAGGAGAGCCGCCAGCTGCGCTCGGCGCTCGGCCCGGCGGCCGATCCGGTAAGGCCGGATGAGGACAGCTGCGGACTGCTACTGTCCTTCGCCTATCCGGACCGGATCGGGCAACGCCGGGAGGACGGCCGCTATCTGCTGAGCAGCGGCCGCGGCGTACGGCTCGCAGCGACAGAATCGCTGAGCCGTTCAGCGTATCTGGTCGCAGCCGAGGCAGACGACCAGGGCGCAGATGCGCGCATCCTGCTGGCTGCGCCGTTGCAGGAGCAGACATTGGTGCAGGCAGCTCAGCACCTGCTGCAAGATGAAGTGCAAGTGGCCTGGGATTCTAATACCCGCAGCGTGCGAGCACATAAGAGACTTCGTATTGGAGCCCTTGTGATGAAAGAGAGCAGTATTGCACAGCCACCTGAAGATCAGGTGCTGGAAGCACTATTAACCGGAATTCGAATGGAAGGGCTGGATTGTCTGCCCTGGACAAAAACATCCAGACAACTTGCGGACAGGCTGCGGTTCCTGCATCTCCATCTACCTGAGTGGCCCGACCTGATCGAAGATGATCTGACCGAAGAGTTGGCAGAACATCTTACCCCTTATCTGACAGGCATGCGTTCGGCAGCCGACCTGAAGAGATTGTCGATGCAAGATGTATTACTGGGTGGCCTGAGCTGGACGCAACGACAACAACTGGACGATGAAGCTCCGACGCATATACAGGTGCCCAGTGGTTCGCGTATTCCCGTGGACTACAGTCGTCCAGAAGACCCGGCGCTGGCGGTAAGATTACAGGAGATGTTTGGACAACAGGAGACACCGCGTATAGCGGGTGGGCGAGTCCCGTTGACAATCCACCTATTATCACCGGCTCAGCGACCTGTACAGGTCACACGTGACTTGGCGAATTTCTGGCGAGAGACGTACTTTGACGTCAAAAAAGACCTGAAAGGTCGTTATCCGAAGCACTACTGGCCGGATAATCCACTTGAAGCGGTCGCCACAAATCGGGCCAAACCAAGGGGGAAATAGATGAATGATTTCGTTTTTTCAGATATCAACGATTGGGTTCTCAAAGGGCGCTCTTCATCAGGCTCAGACTCTCCTGAACAACCTTAAGTTTTGTAGCTGACCGAATCATTCTCTGCCTTAAAGAGTCATCCTCTAACCAGGACGTGTCTCAAAACTCGCTAACATGCAACTTTTACTGCCTTTTCGACCCATGTTAGTCACTTTGCCTTTTCGCTTCATGCTGCGTTACTTTCCCCTTGACGTGCTCCGGCACGCCTACCAAAAACATCCGGCATGGAACGAGAATTCAGCAAAAACTGCTTCTTTTGAGGTTGAAGGCGCGCCACAGAGCGTGTCCTCAACCTGCCGAAAGCCGGAGTGTAACTGAACGTGCCGGGGGCTGAACATGGAGCAGAATCATGGAGCGGAGCGCTAACGAACTTGTGACGTCTTATTCAGCGACTTAAAAGCGCCCGCAGTATTCTAGGGAATCTGAAACACGCTATATTTGAATAACCAGCCGTTTAAAACGGGTTTTTCAGGTGATTTTGGTTAATAACGTGTCTCATGTTCCTTACAAACTAAAATGAGGACCCGAAGGCTAAATAAGACGTCCTCGGTTCCTTAGAAAATCGCCTGGGACAATCCGCCAGGATCAGGCAACTTGTAATTCAAGATGTTTTGGACGCCCACGTCCTTCAACGTAGAGCATGCCTGACAACGTATTACATGCCTGAGTTGAACGCATACTCTGATGAGGATTAAAAAGGAGTGAACCTCAGCGTTTTTTTACTATCAGCACATACGATATTGACTTGCAAGCGTTTGAAAGAAACGAAGGCGGGTAATAACATAACGAACCACTCAATCAGATGAGGAGGGATTCATTATGCAAAAGAAAATCGTAGGTGTGTTTAATACAGAACGTGAAGCATCGCAAGCTATCGAGGGTCTGAAGGCACAAGGATTCACTTCAGACGAAATCTCCGTTGTTACACAAGATCGGGATGAACTGAAGGCAATTCGGGAAGAGACAGGTACCAAAGCCCCTGAAGGCGTGGCTGCAGGTGCAGCAACAGGTGGTGTACTTGGTGGCGTAGCTGGTCTGCTCGCAGGTATCGGTGCACTGGCTATACCCGGTATAGGACCGATTCTGGCCGCAGGCCCCATTGCAGCAGCATTTACCGGTGCAGCTGTAGGTGCGGGAGCTGGTGGACTGGTGGGTGGACTGGTAGGTCTTGGTATTCCGGAAGAGGACGCTAAACAGTATGAGGAGTATGTACAGAATGGTAAGATCCTGCTGCTCGTAGATTCTACGGATCGGGACTCCGATGTGTACGATGTATTCAGTGGCAACAGCCAGCTTAACCGGGACAGAGCCGAAGCAGCTCATCGCGGAGATGTGCCAGCCGAACGTCCTGATCTGGATATGGAAGAACGCAGATTGGAAGCCCAAAACAAGGCAGCGCGATTCGGTAACAATACATTCCTGTAATCTTGCCGCAAATATAATCGATATGAAATAAAACCCAATGACTTAATATCTGTAAAATGGAATGACATATATGATCCACCAGATGGTCATTAGCCGGTTTCCTTAAGGGAAGCCGGCTTTTGTCCCTGTGTTGCATATGGGTGGGTGTCAATAATGTCGGATGGTGTTTTTACCCAGTCAAGCAGGGAATAACAATACATATAACAGTACAGCTAAAGCGAGTCCAATCACCAGTAGCATCCATGTGAGAAACCGAATTAAACCGGTCGATGCCTGAAACGTCTGTTCATTGATTTGTGTACGCTTCCGATGATAGGCTGTTGCCGAATACACAATGATGGATATGCCGCCAATCAGAGAAGTGATACCCGTAATAATCGCCGCAATATGTGCAAGTTGATCATACGCCGACGAATTGAAGCCAAATCCGGCAGCAAGAAAGCCGATGCCCGCCATGGCAATACCGGTGCGTACCCAAGCCAGAAAAGTTCGCTCGTTAGCTAGATGTTGTTGGACATACTTGGAATCGGTAGTGGTTCGGTCTTTGTCTGTTAACGAAATGTGAATCAACCCCGTTCATTAGATATACGGCTTCATTGTACGTTGTTTTTATTGCAAAACCAAGAAAAGGAGTCTGAATGTATGCCTCGCAAAGAACGAATTACAGAAATAGAGAGTTTAAGGGGAATCGCCTTTGCCGCAGTGGTTCTCCAGCATTCCATCGCACATTTCTCTCTGGTCCCGGAAACGAGACTGGAGGATGGGGTGTTACTGGCCATACTGCTGATGCTCTCCAAATTTGCCGTTCCTTTATTCATATTCATAACAGGTATGGTGCTGTTTTATAACACGGGAGACAAGCTGCATTACGGCAAGTTTATGAGAAAAAGAGTAAACGACGTGATCGTGCCTTATCTCATCTGGTCACTCATTTATTTTACACTTGCACCGCGGGGTTGGACCGGATTTGGATGGAATGACATCCCAGACCTGGGTCTGAAGTTGCTTACGGGCAAAACGACTTCACACTTTTGGTACATCATTATGTTGATTCAGTTTTATCTGTTATTTCCGCTCTTTTTGCGAGCCATTCGTTATGTATATAACCGATATGAGGCCAAGGGGCGCTTAATCGCATTATTGATTTCTGGTGTGGTGTATCTGGTGCTTGCAGATCAATTAAGAAACATCGCCAAGTTCATGGAATGGCTGAATATCCCGGTCCTGACAGATGCTTTTACAACGTATGCAGATCGGAATTTCCTCTATTTCTTTATTTATTTTGTGCTTGGTGCCGCAGCGGGGTTATCCGTGCAGCACTGGAATGAATGGATTCATCGATTACGCTGGATATACTGGACGGTGTTTATTGTTCTGGGTCTGCGGTTTACATATCTATTAATGCTGGAGTTTCAGAAGCCGGAAGGAATCAAAATTACGTTTTACACAGTCAGCTTGATCCGCCCTGATATGGCACTCTTTCTGATCGCTTCCATTATGGTCATGTACCAGTTGGCCGGAAAACTTCATAACCTCAGGGCTACACGATTGCTGGGATGGATTGGTGGTGTATCGTATGGCGGTTATCTGATGCATATGTTGATGCTGCGGTATAGCTACATTCCGGATGAACTGTTTTATGTGGCAATGGGCTGGAACCCTGTCGTTCGAATGACCATCACCTGGTTGCTCGCTCTTACATTATCCTGTGTACTGACATGGCTTATCTCTCGTATAAGCTGGGGCAAATGGATTGTGGGAACCGTACCGAAGTCTGTCCGCGATAAATGAATCCATCAACATATGAAAAATTCATAATAGATCACCACAGCCGCACAGGAATGTACGGGAGTACGAGAGTATACAAACACAAGATACAGGAGCACAGGTATTACAGCTTTTGCACAGACTCTCTTGTCATTAAAATTCGATCTCACGACTCCATGAGCCCTGAAATAAACAACTTTTGAATAACAATTAAAATTTCATTACATGAAAAATTCACAACAGAAAACCTTTTTCCGTGCTTCCCCCAGCTTAACGCGTATTCACACGATTTCTTTCTCACCTTCTTTAAAGATGGATAAAAGGCAGACCAAGCGGAGAAAGATGGCAGAACCCGAACATAAGTTTTATAATACTAGATATATAGGTTCTGACAGGAGGGGAATGAACGTGGCTTTTATGATTGCGCAGCGGGCATTTATCAAGCTGTATCTGATTACGATGGTTGAACAGCACAGGGGGTATGGTTACGAGATGCTGGAGGCGATGAAGCAGGAATTCAAAGACTACGGTTATGTACCACCCCAGAGCGAGGTATATCGGGCACTGCATGAATTGGTCCAGCAAGGTGTTTTTTATCGCACGAAGAAGCTGAAGGGCAATGATCCAAAGGTCGATTTTCAGGAAATCGTTTTATATCATTTCACGGATGATGGTGCGGAGAAAGCTGAGTTATACAAGAAACAGGTCAAAACGGATCTGGATCGTTGTCTCGGCATGTTACACAAGGCAGAAGAGGACAATTACGGTACGAAAGGAAGATGAGCATGAACAGACAGTTACAGTGGGGAGTACTCGGTACGTCAACCATTGCCAAAAATGCAGTCATTCCGGCGATCCAGCAGTCTGAACGTGGTGAGGTGTTGGCGATTGCCAGCCGTAGCAAGGAAAAAGCGGAAACCCTTGCCGAAGAACTGGGCATTGCCAGATCATATGGCAGTTATGAAGAGCTCATCGCTGATCCGGACATTGAAGCTGTCTATATTCCTTTGCCTAACCATATGCACAAAGAATGGACCATCAAAGCGGCACAGGCTGGCAAACATGTGTTGTGTGAGAAACCAGCTGCCCTGAATGCTGATGAATCGGCAGAAATGATTGAGGTATGTCATCAGCATGGCGTTCTTTTTGCAGAAGCGATTATGTATCGATATCATCCCAAGCACAGACGTGTGCAAGAGATTATAGCTAGTGGAGAGATTGGCATTGTCAGAGCCATCCATGGTAACTTTACCTGTAATACCGCTGATGACAAGGAAAATGTAAGGTTCAAAAGAGAGATGGGCGGCGGATCATTATTTGATCTTGGCGTGTATCCGATCTCGGCAGCCCGGATGTATCTGGGACAGGAACCGGAAGCGGTGACAGTTCACGCTCTATTCTCGGACGAGCATGATGGCGTGGATATGATGGCGTCGGGACTGGTAGAATTTCCGAATTCGGTAGCTTTAACTTTTGACTGTGGCATGTGGGCTTCAGGTCGAGCGGAGATGGAGATTCTCGGGACGGAAGGGCGGATTGAACTGCCAAAAGTGTTTGGCTGGGAAAACAGTGATATTCCACCTCAGATTATTGTACACACGGATTCGGTCAGCCGTGAGGAGCGTGTATCGGTGTCGAATTCCTATGTGCTCCAGGTAGAGACGTTTGCAACGGCTGTGCTTGAAGGAGAGGCCTTACCTTTCAGTCCGGAAAATACCATTCAAAACATGCGCGTTATTGATGCATGCCTGGAATCGGCTCGAACTCGTCAACGTGTGCAACTGATCGATTAGGTCAGTTCAGTTTAAACATACTAGAAAAGTAGACTCCATCTTCAGGGATGAGAGTCTTTTTTATGTCTTAAAATGTTACAATTATAATATTTTACAATTTAAACGTCTTCATTTGATATTTCTACCAAAATGATGTGATATAAATAGTCATGAGATGACTTGTTTACTATAATCTAGCAGAACGTAACACTAGAAAGTTATAGCTTGCAGTATGCATATCGTGACAACGTTCATCTACTTTGAGGGATCGGGAGGCCGGATTGATGAAAAAGTTGATATCCACCGCATTACTGGCATTGTTGTTAACGTTTGTTTTCCTCACAGGATCACAGTTCACTCCAGTCGCACAGCAGAAGGCATCTGCTGCAACATGTACCATCATCAATACGTTTACAGGTGTAGCAAACTATTTGAGTGCAAACGGAACGTTGCCATGTAACTTTATTACCAAATCACAGGCAACAGGACTCGGCTGGGTAGCGTCAAAAGGAAACTTGGCTGTAGTGGCTCCTGGAAAAAGCATCGGTGGGGACACATTTGGCAATCGGGAGGGACTTCTGCCTTCGGCCAGCGGACGTATATGGCGCGAAGCGGATATTAACTATACTTCCGGCTTCCGTAATTCGGATCGGATTGTGTATTCCAATGATGGACTTATCTACAAAACGACAGATCACTATGCATCATTTACACGTTTGAAATAGAGGAAGGAGCAGCCATGATTACCGTGATTCTGGATGGAGAAGACTTTGCGAGTAGCGCTGAACTTCATCAACAATTAAAGGACAAGCTGAAACTGCCTGATTTTTATGGCGGTAATCTCGACGCTCTGTGGGATTGCCTGACGGGTACGATTGAACTTCCACTAGAGCTAAAATGGACCAACTACCAAATCAGCGAAGAACGACTGGGGAATGAAGCAGGCCGGGTACGCGATTTGATGTTGGAGGTACAGGCTGAACAGGCTGGATTTCAATTGAGTGTTGAGAAGTAGGCAGTAAATAAAGGCAGTTCTGATACAATCTGTCCAGCCGAGCAGACCACTTGTGGTCTGTTTTTTTTGTGTTATAGGAGGTTGTCCAAAAAGGTTGTTCAGAAAGTCCTTGTGTTGATTACGAATCATCTGAAAGAAGAGCGAGATTTTACTTTTCTTCCTTATCGTTAAAATTATTTTCACGGAGGTATTGATTTTTGCATAACTTACGTTAAAATAAAATTAACATGAAAAATATTTTAACGCCGGGGAGTGGAATTCATGAACGATAACACAGCAGTTGGCAAGCAAGGTATGGGTGAGTTAATACGAATCAGACCGTATATGCAATTTATGCTTAGTAAAGTGGTATCCAGATTTGGTGATTCGATTGACTCGATTGCCTACAGTTGGATGGTATACATTCTAACCGGTTCGAAAGTGTTGATGGGTACGTTGCTGGCGGTGAATTTTTTGCCCAATATCCTTCTGGGTCTGTTCGCCGGGGCTTTGGTTGATCGCATGTCTCCCAAAAAAGTGATTGTGATTACGAATACGGGGCGCGGGTTGTTGGTGGGTATTACAGCTCTGCTGTTTGGATTGGGCCAACTTGAAGTCTGGCATCTGTTTGTCATGACAATTCTGAATTCTTTGCTGGAATGCTTCACTAGTCCTGCGGAAGTATCAAGTGTCCCCCGATTGCTTCCCCCATCAATGCTGCTTTCGGGTAATGCGATGTCCTCTTCCGCAACCCGAGTGGCCGAACTCGCAGGACTTGCAGTGGCTGGTGCCCTTATTGCTACAATAGGCATTGCCTGGACGATCCTGATTGATGCGGGGTTGTTTGCGCTAAGTGCTTTAATTATGAGCCGAGTGGGCTATCCTGAAGGTTCAACATCTGCTAACAATGAAGATAAAACAACAATGGAAATAGATTCTCTTCCATCCGACAAAAGTAGCATATTCTCCGAAATGGCGGAAGCTTTTCATTTTCTCCGTAAACATGCCTTATTGTTAATTGTCTCCATCCTGTTTGCCTTCGTTAATTTCTGCCTGATGCCGTTTAATGTTCTCCGTACACCCTATGTCATTGAAACGTTGCATGCTGGCGCTGGGGGATTAAGTCTGCTGAGTGGGCTGATGGTGGGAGGTATGTTGCTTAGCGGTGTATGGTTGACACAAAGGGGAGCGGATTATCGTAAAAGTGTGCTGGTCATCAGCGGTATTGTCATGTTGGGTCTCAGTTATGCGATGACGGCACTACCCGCTTATATGACTTCCTTCCAACTGCCGGTTGCAGCGGCCTTTTGTCTACTGATGGGTATGGGGATTCCGCTGGCTACAACACCGCTGGCAACCTATCTTATGGAAGTTACCCCTTCGGAGATGCTGGGCAGAGTGTATGCCCTTCAGAGTATGCTCGTCTTGAGTGTTGCACCACTTGGGAGTCTGGTTTCGGGAGCACTTGCAGATTGGATGACCATGCCTGTTCTTTTTATCGTCTTTGGGATTATGCTTGCCATGTCCGCAGGTATGCTGTTATTTAGCAAAAGCTTTCGGAGTGCGATGTGAAGGATATTTAGAAAGAAACATGATCTGATTTTTTGATAACATGTCATCGCCAGCTTACTTTGACCGAAGTCCTGACGCAGCGGTATAATAGAGATATCGATGGACAACAGGTACCCCGGAAATGAGGATACAGGGATGGCGCACAAGGTTCTTTCAACAATTGAAGAAATTAAAATCTACTCCGATCCTTATCGGATACAGATTATGAATATGTTTAACAAGCAGGGCAGACCATCCACTGTCAAAGAGATCGCCGACCAGATGGGTGAGGTGCCAGCCAAAGTTCACTATCATGTAAAAAAGCTGGAGAAAATTGGTCTGCTGACGATCGTTTCCACACGTGAGATTAATGGGATTATCGCAAAATATTATGAACCATTCACCGGAGAGATCCATCTCCGGCATGAAGATGAAGACAAGGAAAACTCACCATTGAAACAGGTGTTTCGGTCCGAGACGCTCAAATTATTAAATGAGATGTTCGAACAGAGTCGTCAGCGATTCATGCATCAGGCGGAAAACGAAGACCGAATGTTTCTCTCGGACATTACGCTGTATGCCACCCGAGACGAAGTAGAGGAGTTGTATAAAAACATCATAAAACTCTGTGAACCCTATACAACAAAAGAGAATCGACAAGGGGAACATGAGGTCTTTCAGTTATTTTCAGCACTTTCTAAACCTATAGTGAAAATACCTGCTTCCAAGACAGATGCAAAAGAGAAAAAGAAAGCTACGTCTGATAAGGGCAAATCAACTCCGAAAACCTCTCGATCTGTGTCGAAGCGGCAGGGATCTGCATCATCTGGTCGTGAGTCGGAAGAATAAACGGATGGAATACATGGGTTCAGCCTTATCACTGGAAGCCAAGTAACCGCAAACGTGAGAGACTGCTTAGGAGAAAACTAGAAAAAGCCGCCCAATGGCGGCTTTTTAATGCGTGATAAGGAAGGCTAATGGTGGAGTAGCCTAGTGAATCCAATTCAATTTTGACGCCTACCGTTTCAGTTCATAACGAAGTTACATGTTCTCATCGTAGCCCTTCACATCACGTTTGGCTGCGGTTGCGGGGGAATTAGATGTGCCATATTCTTCGACAGCTTCCCAGGCATCTGCGTTGTCGAACTTGCCGGCCCGCTGCTGTCTTCCTTCCCCAGCACCACTCGGAGGCATGGTCATCACTTCTTCTTCAACGGGCCGATCGTTGCTGATTTCCCGGTTAGGTGTGTCGTCAATACAGTAAGCGGTATAGGGGATAGCTTCAAGTCGTTCGAAGGGAATATCTTCGCCGCACGTTACACAGGTTCCATATGTACCTTGTTCCATACGTTCCAATGCATCATTCACTTGATTGAATTCGTCTGTTAATGTATCGTCGATCGCCAGATCACGGCTACGTTCAAATGTTTCTGTACCGGCATCTGCCGGATGATTATCATAGGAGGACAGCTCTCCAGTTGAATCTTTCAGCGACTGGGCCGGAGCACCGTCTTCCATGCTGGATTCAAAATGGCGCTGCAAGTTTTCACGTTGCTCCAAAAGGGCGTTTTTCAGTATTTGATGTTGATCTTTAGTTAATGTACTCATAAGGACTTGCTCCTTTCCCGTTGTGGGGTGTAGTGAGTCTTTACCCGAAATGGATGAAAAGCAATCATTTTCGTGAGGAATAGGGCTGTATCGTTTTATATCTGACGGATTATGTGTTATAAAAAATAGAGAGAGAAAATGCCGTATGTTCTTCACAGGAAATAGAAACACGGCTTGGCTTATAATGGAGGTTGTCAATATGGATGAACATATGAAACGAAGATTGGATAAACAGAGACAATTGTTTAAACAATTGGGAGTGCAGCTAGATGCGTTATCGATACATGAAAAACAATTTAATTATAAACTTCGTGGTTATGATCCGGATGAGGTAGATGCTTATCTTGACCTAGTCATCAAAGATTACGAACGTTTCTATGCCAATATTGCAGATCTGATGGACAAATGGCAAGAACAGCAGTTAACGATCCGAGATCTCAAGTCGTCCGCGAAACCGGTGGAAGATCCAACCAAGATTGATCGCAAACAGCTGGATGATATTGTGAAACAACTGGAATATAGTGTGCGACAGCTCAAGATCAGAGCACGTCCCGAGAAGGATCTGTTCTCTGAATAAAATCAGCATGACTAGGATTATATTAAATAAAGGTGGTTAATCATGAGTACTCATTTTTCGGTCAGTGTGCATTGTTTGTTGTTATTGTCACTCAGCGCGCCTGAACGAATCACGTCTGCACATATTGCAGGTAGCGTGAATACCAACCCTGTCGTCGTCAGACGTATACTGGGCGGGCTGAAAAAGGCAGGATTAGTGAACTCTTCTCCTGGAACAAGAGGTTTCTACCTGGCGAAGCCATCAAGTGAAATCACATTAGACATGATCTATCAGGCTGCGAAGGACGAAGGTCCATTGTTCCCGATTCACGGCAATTGTAACCCGGATTGTGAAGTGGGCTTGCATATAGACAGCTTGCTGACCAATCTGTATCAGGTTGCGGAGTCCAAGGTGGAGCAATTCTTCGCATCCATTACCCTTGAAGATATGGAACGTTCCAGTTCCCAGATGTTAGCTGTCCCATCGCAGTCAGAGTAGATTGTAATAAGACGAAGGAAAGGTGGGTTGTTATATGAAAATTGTAGTCATCTCTGATACGCATTTATCTCGTAAATCACGCAAGTTACCGACTCAGCTCCTTAATGTATTGCCGAGTGCGGATCTCATTCTTCATGCCGGTGACTGGTCGGATTGGAGCGTATACCCATTGCTTAGTGAGTATGCACCAGTTGAAGGGGTAGCTGGTAATACGGACCCGTCCGAAATCGCTGAAAAACTGGGATATTCCCATATTGTTGAAGTGGAAGGACTTCGTCTGGGTCTTGTACACGGTCATCTGGGATCAAAGGGTACGGAGCAGAATGCAATTCATACCTTTGCAGGCCAGCATGTGGATGCTGTGATTTACGGACACTCACACATCCCGGTGATGCATACCGTCGACAACACGCTGGTATTTAATCCGGGATCACCTACAGATCGGCGTTTCCAGAAACAATACTCATTTGGCATCATGACAATAGATCAGGGGAAACTACAGGCTGAACACGTGTTCTTTGATCGGGATTAGAGAGATATGATTTCATCCTATATATAGTTATGGTACAAGACATCTTTGAACAGAATTGAATTCTGTTCCAGAGATGTCTTTTTTTGATTTTTGATCACATCATTCTCTTGAGAAGTTATCTCTGAATGGGGAATGTGCTCTGTTCGTTATCTGTCATTCATCTGTTGGCGTTTTCCCCTATGGTGACGTTCAGTGGAGTGATACAATGCCTTTACGACATGAAATGAATACGTTTACATAAGGAGATGGATCATGATGAAACTGTCTGTATTCACCGTGGCTACCCCTGATCTGAATGCGGAAGAATTGGCATCGGCTGCGGCTGCAGCGGGGATTGATGGAATTGAGTGGAGATTCCGTGGAATTCCTGAAGATGCTATGTCTGAAGAACCATCTTACTGGAGGAATAATCGATGCTCCGTAGATCCGAGCCGCTGGGAAGAACAGGTTCCTGTTTTTCGTGAAGCAGCGTTAGGGCAAGGTAGAAAATCCATCGCACTTGTACCGTATCTGAACTGTGGAGATCTGTCTGCCACCGAGCAGGCGTTTCAGGCTGCAGCTGGGTTAGGAGCATCTATGATGCGTGTGGGTGTTCCTGGATATGATCGCAAGACCAGTTATCCTGAGTTGTATCGTCAAGCCGTTGATTACCTGAGTGAAGTACAAGATCTGGCCAAACAGTACAACGTCAAGGCGACTGTAGAGACGCATCACCTGACAATTGCACCGACGGCATCGCTGGCCTATCGGCTTGTGCAATCGCTCGACCCGCTGCATGTGGGTGTATTGTACGATCCAGGCAATATGGTGCATGAAGGCTATGAGAATCATCGGATGGGGCTTGAGCTGCTAGGTCCGTATCTCGCTCATGTGCATGTGAAAAATGCCGGGTGGTTTGAACCAGAAACGAAAGATTCGCAAAAGGCTAATATGACTGGGAAGAGTAGCGGATTGGCTCTGAATACAGCCTGGAAATGTAAATGGACCCCCCTGACTGAAGGCATGGTCGATTGGGTACAGATGGTGCGGGATCTTCGTGCCGTCGGGTATGAAGGATATTACGGCATTGAGGACTTTAGTGGAGCCTTGGAATCCAAGGCGATGTTACAGCATTTTGCAGACGTTTTTGCCGAAATTGAGCGTCGTGTGGACGAGGAGGAGCAGTCATGAGTATCGTACGAGTAGCGGTGATTGGTATTGGAAACATGGGAGCAGCTCATGCCAGAACATTGGTTGCCGGAGAAGTACCGGGTGCAGAATTGGTCGCCGTATGTGATGTAAGAAGAGAGATGGAGAGCTGGGTATCCAGTCATCTTCCGGCTACGGTCACCTATTGGCAGGATGCTGAGCAGATGATGGCTTCGGGCACGATTGATGCAGTCATTATTGCAACGCCGCATTATGACCATCCGGAACAGGCCATTCAGGCTTTCCAGCATGGCTTGCATGTCATGATCGAGAAGCCAGCCGGTGTGTATACGAAACAGGTACGCAAGATGAATGAAGCGGCCGCAGCCAGCGGTAAAGTTTTTTCCATGATGTACAACCAGCGGACCAACCCACTCTACATTAAACTGAGAGACTTGATTGCGTCGGGGGAACTGGGAGAGGTACGTCGTACCAACTGGATTATTACGAACTGGTACCGATCCCAGAGTTACTATGATTCCGGCGGCTGGCGGGCAACTTGGGCAGGGGAAGGTGGCGGTGTACTGATTAACCAGGACCCCCATCAGTTGGATCTGTGGCAGTGGACCATTGGCATGATGCCGGTGCGAATGCGTGCTTTCTGTTCGTTTGGCAAGTATCGGAATATTGAAGTGGAAGATGATGTAACGGCTTATGTGGAGTATGAAAATGGCGCAACAGGTGTGTTCGTAACCACGACAGGTGAAGCACCAGGTACCAATCGATTCGAGGTTAACGGAGACCGAGGTAAAATCGTGATCGAAGATGGAAAACTTACGTTCTGGCGACTTCGAGAATCTGAGCCGGAATTCAATCAGCGGTTTACCGGAGGTTTTGGACAGCCAGAATGCTGGAAGTGTGAGGTTCCGATTACAGGTGTGGAAACGGGTCACCCGGGTCTGATTCGTAACTGGGTTGATGCGATTCGTACAGGCGTACCACTTATTGCTCCCGGTGAGGATGGTATACACGGATTAACATTGTCGAATGCGATGTTGCTGTCTACCTGGACGGATAACTGGGTGAATCTGCCGATCGATGAGGATCTGTTCTATGAGCATCTGCAGGAACGCATTGCTGGATCAACGACGAAGAAAGACAAGGCATTCAGTGGCAGTCAACCTGCTGATTTGAGTCAGACGTTTAAATGAAGACGATTTGTTATATAAGACGAGTTCATGTAATCATAATTTTATAATAAGGATGGGATGACATGGCTAAAGACGGAATGTTTTATGCACCAAAAAGTGTTACAAAAGAGGTCGTATGTGGTCAGGGTGAATTCACCATTGCTGCTGTTGCGCTGGATCACGGGCATATTTACGGCATGGTTGGAGGATTGTTGGACGCTGGAGCTACCCTCAAGTGGGTATATGATCCGGACCCGGCGAAGGTAGAGGCATTTCAAAAGCAGTTCCCACAGGCTCAAGCCGCTGGATCTGAAGAGGAAGTGCTTGCAGATGATGAGGTGTTATTGGTGGCGAGTGCAGCGATCACTTCAGATCGTGCGCCGCTTGGCATGAGAGTGCTAGCCGCAGGAAAGGACTATTTTACAGACAAAGCCCCGTTTACCACGCTGGAGCAATTAAAGCTTGCACGAGAAGAAGTGAAGCGAACAGGCAAAAAGTACATGGTGTATTACAGTGAAAGACTGCATGTGGAAAGTGCGATTTATGCCGGACAACTCATTGAACAGGGAGCAATCGGCAAAGTAGTGCAAGTTATGGGTACAGGCCCGCATCGCTTAAATGCCGGAGGAAGACCCGACTGGTTCTTCAAGCATGAGCAGTATGGCGGCATTCTCTGTGATATCGGGAGTCACCAGATCGAACAATTTCTGACGTTTGCATCATGTACGGACGCTGAGGTAGGGTTCAGTCGTGTGCATAACTTCAATCACCCGCAGTTCCCAGAATTGGAAGACTTCGGCGAAGCCTCTCTGATCGGGGATAACGGAGCTTCCGGTTACTTCCGAGTGGACTGGTTCACACCGGATGGTCTGGGCACATGGGGCGATGGGCGTACCGTTATTCTGGGAACGGACGGTTATATCGAGCTGCGGAAGTATATCGATGTAGCGAGAGAGCCGGAAGGTGATCAAGTCTATCTGGTAAACCATGAGGGCGAGTTTAGATACAGTGTAAAAGGCAAGGTCGGTTATCCTTTCTTCGGCCAACTCATTCGCGATTGTCTGGATCGTACCGAGACCGCCATGACACAGGAACATGCATTCAAAGCGGCAGAACTCTGCCTGATTGCACAGCATAAAGCGATGAGCGAGCGCGTGGTGTGGAGTAGCGGAGCGAAGTAAATGTTTTAGGTGAAGGAGAGCACAGGTTGATCACGGAAGATTATCGGCAATTCTTCTATAGTTGAGTGAGGAAAGAGCAGCCCAAATGTTAAACTGCATCCTACGTGTTAGTTATGGCTAACATATAGTACAGTTTACTCGGGCTGCTTTTTTGAGTACATTCGTGACTTCGCAGATGGATTAATCTGGGTTATATTATATGTAGTTCCGATATTCGTTAAAAAGAGAGGTATTTACGAAGTTCGTAGATATGATGTTATGAGAAAGTGATGTAGACATTGTATAGAGGGAGATTATTCTAGATGATTCGAAATACAGTAAGAGCATTGATTATTCAGAAAGACAATCTTTTATTAATAAAGAAAAGGAGAGCAAATATAGGTATTTATTATGTACTACCTGGAGGAGCTCAAGAAGAGAACGAAACATTGGAACAGGCGTTAAGTCGCGAGTGTATGGAAGAACTGGGTATTGAAATATCGAGTAGTAGGTTAGTTTGTGTAAGAGAATACATATCGCGCAATCATGAATACTCTTTCATAATGAAGGAAGTTCATTCTATTGATTTTATTTATGAGTGCAACAATCAATTCCTAAATAATGAATTAAGAAGCCTACAAGCTGATGTTGGACAGGTTGGGATTGAATGGTTACCCATTAATGAAATTAAGAGGACAGTGTATAGGCTAGAAGAATCTTTAGAACATTATAAATTTCCTAGAACAACCAATGAATTCTTTAAAGAATATTTTTCGGATCAAGTAATAAAACCATATTCTAGCGTAATATTTGAAAGTAATCCATAGAAGACATCACCATCTCATAACACCATATTCACGCATCGGGCATTCGCCCTCGGTCGCCAGGAGAGATTTCGGGGAAGCTGAATCAGGCGTCAACCCTGCACTGGCTAAGTCCGTCGGACCCGCGCTTACGCGCTTAAGCCAGTGAGGGTTCGTGAATACACAACGTTATAGGAAATCAGCAAAAAACTAAAGGTGTATATGAAACCAGAATGGAAAAACATATACATAAAATAAATAAGAAATTTCAGACAGAGGAGAAATAACATGTTAGAGATCTTGAGAGTTCCATATGAAGATAAAATGATCTTAAACAGTTTGATCCAGTTCTACAGATATGACTCAAGTGAATTTGATGGACATGAATTGACTAATCATGGAGTTTATCTTTACAAGTATCTAGATCATCAATGGACAGATGACTATCGTAAGCCATTTTACTTAAAAATTAATGGAGAACTGGCTGGCTTCGTACTTGTTTTAACAGATGTTCCTAAAGAGTATGTAAAAGCAAGTACAGCAACTCAGACAAATGTAATTAGTGATTTTTTTATAATGCGCAAATTCAGAAATAAGGGATATGGAAAAGAAGTAGCCCATTTTATTTTTAATACCTATAAAGGGATATGGGAAATACGACAGACTCCACAAAATAGGCCAGCAAATCTATTTTGGAACAAGGTAATTAACGAGTTTACAGGTGGGAAGTACGAAGAAGTTATTTTAAACAATGAAAGCTGGAATGGACCTGTTCAAGTATTTCAAATGAAAGAATAGATGCTAGGGTACTCGTAGAAGCTGCTGACATCCTATAACATAATATTCACGCTGCGGGGCATCTGCCCTTGGTCCGGCATAAGCCGGACACTCGACATGCGTCGAGTCGTGAATACAGGAACGTTTTACGTAATTACTGCAAATTTATAAAATGATAAAAACACATTGGAGAGCATATGAATAATTTTCTTGAAAGCAGCATTGCAGGGATTCCTTGTATACAGATCAATTCTAGTAATGAATCCAAAGGTGTAATTCTTCTGTATCATGGCTGGGTTTCAAGCATTAATGATTACGTGTTCCTTGGATCATTGATTTCTAGTTGGGGTTACATGGTGATCATTCCTGAGATCCCGCATCATGGAGCCAGAGGGAAACTTAATTATTTCGATCCATTAGAGTTACAACAATATTATTGGAGTGTCGTTGTTCAGGCTGTGGACGAAGCACGGCAAATTATTTCTGAATTAAATGATAATATAGTTGCGGTTATTGGACATTCCGAAGGCGGGTTTATCGCTGGAGGTATTTTCGCGAATAACGTAGGTATTAAATCTGCAATTGTAATAAACGGTTCTTGTGCTTGGGTGAGATTTGAAGAACATATATGTGAACTAGAAGGAAGAGAACCTTGGAGATTAATAGATAGGGACAGAATCAGGAAGTTTGATCCAGTGTCCTCACTAGAATACATGCGGGGTAGATCAATGCTGATTTTACATGGAGCAGAAGATACCACAATATCAATAATGAGCCAGAGATACTTCATGCATATAATTAGGGAAGAGAATCTATTAAATTCAGTAAAATTCGTTGAGTACTCTAGGGTTAATCATCATATTACTCTAAGTATGTTAGAAGAGGCTAAGCGTTGGTTATTAGAACAAAGTGACATCTGAAAGTGATTCAGTGAAGGCAGTAACTACGTATAACACAATATTCACGCATCGGGCATTCGCCCGCGGTCCGGCACGAAGTGAGAAGAGGATTCGAGGAGGCAATTCAGTTTCAGGGAAGCGGAATCAGCGGACACATCCGCACCGTCTAATCGCATCGCGGCCTGTTCCTGGCGGAGCCTTAAGTCGGTGGGACGTCGTGAATACGAGAACGTTATACGCAACCCCTTAAGAATGTTAAACCATGCAACCATTTAATAACAAATAATAAATATAGGTGAAAGAATACATTTACAGCGTAGCAGTTGAAACCAGGATGAACGGAATATTAGAAGGTGTACCATATAACAATAAATTTCTACATCGTTAGTTATGCTCCTTGGTCATCAAGAGGAATACCAGAGAAGCGGATTCATAATAAAGTGCAAACTAAAAATATCTCTATTATGCGAAAGAGAGGATCAAATGAAATATCATTTTGGTTTTTCATGGAAGGGTCTGATCATCTTTTTATTGCCAATGATACCAAATATATTTTATTTTCTAATTCCTGCGTCAGATATATCAGGAAACAATGCAAATAGCCATTTTATTTTAGATGTTTTGGAGCACGGAAGTCAGGCGATATTTTTCTTTCTTCTGATATTTGTTGTAAGAAAACAAGCATCTGAAATGCGATGTCCGTATATAATTGGTATGGCAATAATGTTGATTTTTTATTATGGGCTATGGATATTGTATTTTACAGGCAATGCAAACTCGATTATTTTTTTGGGGATGGCCGTTCTCCCGGTAGTATATTTTATATTAGCTGAGATTTGGCTTCGAAATTATCTGGCTATTATACCAACAGTACTTTTTGGTATTGTGCATGTCATTAATACATATTTGTCTATTGCGAATTAAAGGGAGGACAACAATTCTCTTAAATTTTGATTGTGCGTTCAACATGTATTCTATTTCAAGGATTAAGTCCCGAATGGTGAAGGCGTACGAGAGTAAATGAGGGGATCTTTCCTATGCGGAAACGGATTTGATAGGAGCAAATGATAGAACCAAAAGATAAAACACGTAAAGACATATTAAATACATAAAACACACAAGACATATAAGGATGTGGAATCGAAGAAGGGGCAGCGTATAACAATGCATTTTTGCTTCGTCGCTGACGCTCCTCGGTCTTCAAGAGGGATTTCGGAGAAGTGGAATCAGGCGACACATCAACCAGCTAAGTGGCAAAGCTACCCGAACCTCCGGTCCTTAAGCCGTTTGGACGTCAGAAATGCGCAACGCTATACGCAATACCC
The DNA here is from genome assembly GCF_038002525.1 of Paenibacillus sp. FSL K6-4396. Classification (NCBI taxonomy): domain Bacteria; kingdom Bacillati; phylum Bacillota; class Bacilli; order Caryophanales; family Paenibacillaceae; genus Paenibacillus; species Paenibacillus sp. FSL K6-4396. The sequence continues at coordinate 2,608,051 of NZ_JBBOCR010000001.1, forward strand.
TAAAGTCAAGAAGAAAAACTAAAGAACAATAAAAAGAAGAAACATAATAAAACTTAAATGAAGGTGATAATTATGAAAGAATGGGACTATAGTAAGCCTTGGTTCCATGGCTCGCCATTATTTCTAAATGAATTACTAGTCGGAAGCACAATAACTCAGGATCGAGAGTTAGCAAGAATCTTTTCACACAAACCATCTATTGTTGCTTTTGATGAGAATGGCGCAAGATTTCATAATGGCAAGTTATGTGGATACATTTACATAATTGATGAAGAAATTATAAGTGAAGATGTTTATCCACATCCAGAAACTACTATGAAACCTGGTGAAGAATGGCTCATAAAAAGAGGATTAAAAGTACGAAAGATAGATGAGACGAGAACAAGAGCGGAAGAACAACTTTCTGAGGAAGAGGAGTTAGAGTTATTAAAAAAGCTAAATAACAGATAGCTCATAGCTTGTTCGCAGAAGAAGTTACTGCGTATAACAATATATTCACGCCTCGTGCCATTCGGCCCTGGGTCAGGCAGGGGCATTGGGAGCAGCCGGACAACCCTGCACTGGCTAAGTCCGTCAGACCCGGCTGTAGCCCTTAAGCCAGTGAGGGTTCGTGAATACAAGAACGTTATCTGTAAGATTGAAAAATGATTAAAACTGTAAAAAGAAAAAGTATATATTATCTAATTATAGAGTTAATTCAATTGCAACGTTCTGTTGCTAGAGGGGAAGTGATCAAGGTGCTAATTTTGATCCTGCTTATAATTATTGTTATGGGAGTAGCAATCATAGATGGGAGATTAAAAAAGAAACTTGAAAATGATAAAAGAATTATTGAAAGATTAGATGTGTTAATTAATGAAGTGAGAGATATCCGTAAAAAATAGAGAAATAATAATCACAAAAGAAAATAAAGGTTTATTGTTAATTGTAAATCGCTAAAACCTATCAAATTCAAATCAGATGGAAAATGGGATTAAGTGGACTTGTTTACAAAAGGCACAAACGATTTCTTTTTTTATCAGGGATGCATTTCTAACGGACAACTGATTAGTAGTAATGAAGAAAGTATAGAACTTCAATTCTTCAATCCTGATGAAATGCCTGATTTATTTAATCAGCAACATACTGATGCTTTTAATGATTTCAGGACTCAAAGAGTAGAAGTATTTAGATAGAATTAGAATAAAGTCTTAGGGGTGAAGGCAGATTCGAAGACGACTGATCCATAACATAACATTCACGCTACTGGCGTCAGCCCTTGGCCTGGCATCCGCCGTACACTCGACATGTGTCGAGTCGTGAATACAGGAACGTAAGGTGAAATTCAGCAGAATGCTAAAAACTTTATCAAATCGAAGGAATAGATAACAACACCTGAATGGAAATAAAAGTGATATAGATCAGTTAAGGAGATCGTTTGGTTGGTTCGAGTTCCAAAATGTCTAAACTTTTCTTCAAAACAAACAAGTTTTTGTATGATGTCGACCCATTTCCTCCAGGTTACCTTGTAACAATCAGAAATGGCTTCATTAAAGCACTGAAGCGAAAGGAATATATAAACATGAACAATTCCCTCCTGAAACTTCGAAAGAAATTTATCTTAATAATAGTGATTATAGATATAATTTGGTTATTTTCATTTATCATCAATTATGATATTACTATATTCAAAAAAAGTAACTTTGTAATGCCTATCATACTACACATCATTTTATTTTTTTGGTTAGGCTATAAAAGTAAAGGAAGAAAGCTAATTCTTTTTGTTGTTTTGATTATTTTTTCTTCTCTTCTTTTGATTAAGTATTCATTTGCTCCAGTATTTGATCCATACAGCTACGAACATCTGCATATCCCTGGCCCTGGGCATTATAGTGAAGTTATAGTTGAACATCGAGCTAATCTGCTGGATCAAGGCATTACACAGTATCGTGTCTACCAAACGAAGTTTTGGGGTTTATTCTTAACTGAGTTAACGACTAAGGAAGTTGTGATAGAAGAGCCACATGACTTATATCTTTCCCAAGAAGATATTTTTGATTTCTCTGCTCCAAAATGGACGAGAGGGACAGTTAGCTTTGATACCTATAAAGGAAAACTTACTTTCAAGCTTAAATGACTGAACATAAAATCCAAAATATTTATGAATTGGATTACTTCAAGAAGGTGCTATGGAAAGGCATTAGGATAGGGACATAAGGATGATTTTAAATGAGAACTCAAAGAAGCTCCCAACATCACCTACCATAATATTCATGCTGCGGACATTCGTCCTTTGTCCGGCATTTGCCGGACACTCAGCATACGCCGAGTCCTGAATACAGGAACATTAGCAGAAACCAAGGGATGCCTTAATTAAATTACAAAGACTAGAAAAATTATTATTTAAGGACGGGGATTTCAATGAGTAGCTTGTTACTAACCTCTTGTGGTTTTTATACTGAAGATATTAAAAATCAATTTCTGGATTTTATTGATGGAGATATTTCTCAATTAAAAGTCTCAATTATTACAACAGCATCCCCTAGAAAAGAAACTAATAGATATGCACAAAGAGCAATGCAAGAGTTTAAGGACATGGGATTTCAACATATCAATTTTGTAGATATTGAATTTGATGACCCGCAAATTCTCTTACATAGAAATGTTATATATATCAATGGTGGAAATCCATTTACATTATTGTATTACGCGAAGAAAAGTGGTGCTGATGAAGTTATTAAAACACTGGCTGCACAGAATGTAATTATAGTTGGTGTAAGTGCTGGAACTTTATTACTGGGCCCGAATATTAACATTGTGGATTTCTTTACTCCACAGATGAACACAATGAATTTATCGGATTTTAAAGCATTAGGTGTAACCGACAAGCTTATTTTTCCTCACTATGATCGAGAGGACATATTTAAAGATAGTACTAATAAAACAATTGAAGAGAGAATAATAGAATTTGAATCCAATGAGAACTGTAAGGTGACAAGGCTTAAAGATGAAGAATATATTTCAATCTTAATAAACCAAGCACATTGAATCGAAGAATTCCCTGAAATCTTGCTAACACTGTATTCACGCTGCTGTACTACGCCCCTTGGGCTCCCAGTGGGATTTCGAGGAAGTAGCGTCCAGCAGACACAACTCCTGTGAGGCTAACTCTTCGACTTAGTCGCTCCTTTAAGCCTCACGGGTCGTGAATACAACAACGTTAGATAAAATAACGAAGAAGTTTATATTGGGAGTTGATTCATTGAAGTATTCAACTGTAGTTCTTGACTTGGACGGAACATTATTAAATTCAAAGAAAGAAGTATCTAAAAGAAACGTAGATGCGGTCTTATCTTGTTATCAGAAAGGAATGAGAATAATATTTGCAACAGCTCGACCGCCTAGGGCGGTAAATTGGTTGCTTCCACAAGGATTAGTAGATATCGGGGCTTTTGTATATTACAACGGAGCTCAAGTGATATGTAAGGAAACCAAGATAGAAATTAATGAAACAATCCCTGCTAATGTAACTACAGAAATTCTTGATTACTGTTTGAAGTGTGACCCTCAAATTGAGCTGACTATGGAAGTGAAGGATGAGTGGTTTAGTTTAAGAGAGCTTGATTATATTGGCTCAATGGACACACAATCAAACCCCATAGTAAAACCCTTAAAAGAATTAAAGCAATATGATGCTACGAAGATACTTCTGACTGGCAATAATCACAATTCTGGATTGTTTGAAAAATTCGAGGGTAGAGTGAATATACTAATTACGGATAATAATAAATTAGTACAAATCATGCCTCTTATGGCATCTAAGGAAATGGCAATTACTAAACTCTGTGAATTGTATAATGCAGAATTGGATTCCGTTATTGTATTTGGTGATGATCATAATGATGTAGGCCTCTTTAAGATGGCGGGATATTCTATTGCTATGGGAAATGCGATTAGGGAATTGAAGGAAATCGCTGATGAAATAACCGTTAATAATGATGAAAACGGTGTTGCTGTAAGTCTAGAAAGATTTTGTGGGTAACTTAAGGTTACTTTATCTCACAGTACATTCATACACCGTCGCACTTGCTCCTCGGTCGCCAAGAAGGATATCGGAGAAGTGGATTAAGGCGACACATTCAATCAACTAAGTCTATTGCCCGTTCCCTACGGTAAGCTGCTTGAACGTCAGGAATACAAAAACGTTAGCCGAATGAAGTTCTTATTTTAGGAGGAGTCTATATGATATTAGAAAAAGTTATAAATAGAATTGCAATACAAAGTGAATATAAGGATTTGGTTGATAAGTATGTGGATCGTATACTTTACGAATTCAAAGATAAGATTCATAGCATTTATATGTGTGGCTCGATTCCCAAAGGAACGGCTAAACCTTTTAAGTCAGATTCAGACTTTACTATTGTATGTGCAAATCCCGAAGATATTGATTACGAAAGATTGTCAATGATTAAAGACAGGCTTTTGGAAGAATATCCATTCGTCACTAAGATGGATACGATCATTTGCTCGATTGATGATGTATTAAGTAGACCGAACGATTGGGGTTTTTGGATTAAGATCATTTGTGTTTGTATACATGGGGAGGATATTGGTGAAAAAGTACCCCCGATCATAATTTCTCCAGAATTCATTTTAGACTTAAATACAGATACCAAGGAGGAAGTAGATCGTGTACATCGTTCACTTTCTAATGTTAGTGATCACGCAATGAAAACTAGATATATTAAAGGTTACTCTAAGAGATTAATTCGTGCATTATACTCTTTGGTTTTAGAAGATACAGGGGTATGGGAAGACGAAATCATTAAGATGAAGAATGCTATATTAAACTATTGCGATATTGACTCCGCTTTAGTTGAGTATCTTTATGCTTGTTACTTGGATAGCGATGTATCTGTTGAAGAGTTTCTGGAAATCGCAGATGAAGTATATAGCTATTTTGAGAACGCCTTAAATAAAATGGCTGCCTCCAGAAATTAATCCAACCCCTAAGCCTTCTGGACGGAAAGGAGAAAGAATGATACTTGGGTTGTATGAAGCGCATTTACCAGTGAGTAACTTACATCAATCAATTGAATTTTATTCTAAATTAGGATTAGAGCTGGCCTGGAGAGATGAAGATACAGCTTTCTTCTGGATTGAAAAAGAAAAGAGTTGGGTCGGTCTATGGCAAGGTGAAGAGTATCTCACTTCTTATCATCCATCATTAAGGCATATAGCATTTCGAGTGAGTTATGAAGATCTTCGAGACAGTGTGAAATGGCTTCAATCAATTGAAATAGAGCCAGTTCCATTTGGGAAGAGAGTTTCAATAGATCCTTTTGTTAGGCCTAATCAGGGAAATGCTTCGGTCTACTTCAATGATCCAGATGGAAATAGTTTAGAATTAATGTGTTTTGTAAGTGTACCTGAAAACTTTAAAAATATATCCGATAAATTATCAATCGAAGAATGGGAAGACCTTTTGAAAGCAAAAAACTAAAGAACCTATCGGGGGATTTTAAAAAAAGTAACAACATCAGCTAACATAATATTCAAGCAGCGGCTCCTCACGGAGCCTTGGTCTGCTAGCATATTTTGTGGAAGCGCTTCACCGAACCCTTTAAACTAATGTTGAACGTTATGATTACAGGAACGTTAGGTAAAATAATGGTTAGTGAGAGGAGAATTGAATGCATATTAGAGGAGTAATTCTTGAGGGGTACTCAAATGCCGGGAAGACTTCAGTATTAAAAGCGATTAAACGTTATCAATCACAAGAAGAATCCTCAGAACGGAGCGTAGTTATTCTTGGAGAACATTATTCTCAAATTTTGAATAATAAATATGGAGAATATGTGAGTCTAACGCGAGAAGAACACATTGAGTTACTTAAAGAGCGGGTTGAAATGCTAAAGAAACTTAACGATTGGGCAATTCAACTTGGTCCTGCATCTAGAGGATCTAGGGGACTATTTTATGTTCTGGAGAGGTTTCACTTAAATCATAGAGCTGCATTTGCAGATTCGGATTTGGATGAGATAAATAAAATAGAAGAACAGCTTGAGTCTTTAAACGCCAGGTGTATTTTGCTTACAATCTCGCCCGAAGTCGTAGAAGAAAGAATCAAAAGCAGACAATCCGAAGAATGGATCTATAAAACAGAAGAAGAAGTAAGATCGTCGGTAAATGAATTATTAAAAGTCCAAAATGTATTAAGACATCAAGCTCAAATCTCAAGAGTGCCAACAATCGAAATCAATACAGACGGTAAGGATTGGGATGAGTATGTAAGGGTAATCATGGAGGGCCACGACATTGCCTAACCAAATGTTTAAGCATCGTCGCTAGTGCTCCATGGTCGGGTAGAAACTATAAACAGAAGAATGTATCCAGCCAGTCGTCGTGAACACAAAATGTTAGATGAAATCAGTTAAAATCAAAATCAATATGAGGTGCGTAATGGATCGTAAGATTATTCAAACCGCAAAAGAGATTGCGATAAGAATTATTCGCGAAGCAGGTCTAATCTCTAAAGAAAAGTTTGATAACTTTGTTGAACTGAGATCTAAAGATGAATTTGGGGATGTAGTTACTGAAGTAGATCATATCTGTGAAGAAATCATCATCAAACAAATACAAGACGTATTTCCAAATCATCAGATACACAGTGAAGAGGCAGGGCTTATCGGAACTAAGCACGATTGGTTATGGTTAATTGATCCTTTAGATGGAACTAATAATTTTGCAATTGGTTTACCTGTTTTTTCGATATCAATTACCTTAATGTACAAAAGAGAGCCTGTTCTTGGAGTGGTCTATGAACCTCTAACAGAACGTTTATTTGTATCTGTTATTGGTGAAGGGGCAAGCTGTAATAATCGACAAATACAAATGAAGAGTAACCCGAATATTTTCAAAGGAAATATAGGTTGGATTCAAGGTCACAGAGTACAAAACGACCCACAAGCAGTAAAACTAAGACAATACATTGATATTAGATTTAAACGAATGTTAAGATTATGGGCTCCAACGCTTCAATGGTGTATGTTGGCCAAAGGAGATATTGATGGAATTGTTCTGTACAATTCTGAAGGTGATGACTTGTATTCAGGTATCTTAATGGTGAAGGAAGCGGGGGGACTTGTTATAGATTTTGAAGGAAATAAGTTTAATGGAATGAAAGAAGAACCTTATTTAATTGCATGTCACCCGAACCATAAAGAGGAATTGTTGAAAATTGTAAGAGAAGGATTGAGTTAATGTTACAAGCAACTGACTTCATCTAATATTATATCCATGTATCGGGGCTTACGCTCCTTGATCATTCCGATGTATAATTATAGGAATATTTCTGATGACATCCGAGCCGACCTAAGATAAGAGCTATCTAAGGTCGGCTCGGGTCGTGAATATAGGAACGTTAGATGAATATCTTGTATTCAATACATTACATCATATTAATAAAGGAGATCTGAAAATGAGAAAACTCGTTTTATTTCTGCACGCTTCACTTGATGGGTTTGTAGAAGGGCCGAACGGTGAAATGGACATTGGCTGGGTTTCCTACGATGCTGATTTGGAGAAACACGCACAAGAAGTTTTGAGTACTGCCGACACTGTCCTTTGGGGACGTGGAACTTATCAGATGATGTATAATTACTGGCCATCTGTGTCTTCAGACCCATCAGCTTCACCGTATGAACGGAATCATGCCGAGTGGATCGAAAAGACAGCCAAAATCATATTTTCCACAACGCTGGAGAAAGTGGAATGGAACAATTCCAGACTGGTGAAAGAAGATGTCGAGGAAGAGATTAGGAACCTCAAACAGCAGCCAGGCAAGGATATGGTAATCCTAGGCAGTCCAAGGTTTGCACACCATGTGATGGGTCTTGATCTAATCGATGAGTACAAAATCACAGTTTCTCCTGCCCTGATCGGTAGCGGTTTGCCATTGTTTCAAGGACTACAAGAGAAGACCAATCTTAAACTTATTGAAAATAAAACTTTCAAGTCGGGAGCTATTGGTCTCTGCTATCAGGTGGTTAGATGACTCCTCGTAAAGTAGTTGCATCACCCAACGGGACTTACTAACGGGCAGACACCTCCTACTAGGATAAGTCTTAGACCCGGTGGTTGATACTACCTTTAAGTAGTCTCTCGAGTGCATGAATACAACAACGTTATCTGGAATCAAGGCAAAAAAAAAATATCTGAAAGATGGTGAAGTGATGAGTAGTATGTATACTGAATCCGTACAAAACGATATTATGAAAGATATCGAAACAAAATATGGATGGATTGTACATGCAGTTGAACCAAACTATCTGGGTTATGGTAATTTAAAGTGGATTATGACAACTGAGATTGGGCCCATCTTTGTTAAACAATATTGCAAGATAAGGTATCGACGCGGATTAGATGGGGTTAAAGAAGCACTAAAGTATCAACATCTTATGCATCTTGATGGGATTCCTTGTCAGCCAATATATAGTTTCAACAGTGAGTATATTCATACCACATCATCCGGGGAGGACTATATGATTTCTGGTGTTAGTACTGGAAATTTAATAGAAGCAGGGCAATTAAACAGCCTTCAGATGTATAGTCTTGGTGAAGCTACTGGTCGTATGCATATGTGGATGAATATACATATGCCAAAATTACCATCCTTACAATGGGAGTTGCCTTCAAAGGCAAAGATGTTTGAAAAGATACAAACCAATCTAAATGAAATGAAAAAAGTGACTAATAAAAGATACATAGAAGCGGTACAGAAACAAAGAATTATTCTTGAAAAATTAGATTTGGATATATTTAATGAGTGTGCTAAAGGTTGGGCGCATTGGGATATGCATGTCGACAATTTATTATTTTACGAAGATAGGCTAGAAGATATTTTAGATTTTGATAGACTACACTACGTATATTCAGATTTCGACATTTCCCGCGCGATACTCTCAAGTGCACTTTTAGATGACGGGAAATTAAATGTTGAGTCAACTAGGGCATATATTGATGGTTATAGAATTCATACTAATCTTACGATTGAACAGTTGGTACTATCGATTAAATTAACTTGGTACAAAGAGTTTAAGTGGGTACATGAAAAGTTTAGTCAAGATAAAGCTATGAGTCGGTTTATCGAAGAAATGATTTGGATAGGGAATGAGTGGGAAAATCTCGAAGAGATATTCACAACTATCTTTAAATAATGATTGTGGGTTAATTGGAGGAAGGTATTATCTTAAGCCTCTCGGGTTCAAAGGAACATTATCGGAAATATTCGTAAATACTTTATTTTTTGCGGGGGATCTCAAGGATGCGTATAAAGTCAATAATTATTGAAGATTACAACAATGAATGGCCTGAAATGTTTTTTGATCTGAAATCTATCTTAGAACATAGACTCGGGGATCTAGTACTTAGAATCGAGCACGTTGGTAGTACTGCAGTACCTGGACTAGCGGCAAAACCTATTTTAGATATTGATGTAGTAATTGATTCTATGGCATTGCTCCCAGATGTAATTCAAGGATTAGAAAGTTTAGGTTACGATCATGAAGGGAATTTGGGTGTTGAGAACAGAGAAGCTTTTGCAAGGAAAGATGCAAATGTTCCCTATAGTATAGTGAAAATACAGAAACCTGAACATCATCTATATGTTTGTAATAAAGAGAGTAAAGAGTTATTAAGACATATTTCCTTCAGAGATACATTAATTAGCAATCCTGAATTTGTAGTCGAATATGCCAATTTAAAGAAAGAACTTGCTATTAAATATAGAGAAAATCGCCAGTCTTATACGGATGGGAAGACCGAATTTGTAAATAAAGTTCTTAATAAATGTGAAATAATTTGTAGGTAGTTCAATTGGCTAAGACATCCGCTAACAAATTTTCACACTCGCGAGGCTAATGCGCCTTGGTCTTCCAGAGATATTTCGAGGAAGTCGTATCAGACAGACAACTCCTACGAGGCTGAGTCTTTGACCCAGTCGCGATACAGTAACTTTATGCGCCATTAAAGGAGATTCGTTTATGAAAGGTAAGATACTCTTATTATTTTTTATTACGATAGTGTTTTCATCTTGCCAAAATAGTAGTCAATCGACTACCTTGAACAGCGAAACTAAATCAATAATGAATTCTGAACTGCCTCCTGAAGCAGTGAGTACAGGTGATGGAACAGAATTAAAAGAAATAACGGAAGGTCTATCAGATACTGCTAACAATAAAAAAAATATTACCCATGAGCATTGGGAACCTTGATTTAAAAGGAGAATTTTATGATGAAATGCTTCGAAATCCTATAGATCATGATTATGAAGTGGAATTTAATGAGGCTCAAAATTCAAAAGAGATTATTACAACAATGGGATGGGGGGCGTTGGAAAGCAAATATACAGAGATTTGGGATAAAGAGTTGAATCAAATATATAAAGAGCTTCTTTCTAAGTTGGATGAAGAACCAGGAGAAGCACTAATTGAATCGCAGAAAGAATGGTTACAGTATCACTTAAGGGAAACAAAATTTGTTGAGAAGAAATTTATTAATAATGGTTACCTAGGATCACAAGGATCGGTAAGCCTAGGCACGGTTATACGGGAGAGAATTAGGGAAAGAACAATGCAATTATTTGAATATCGATATTTGTTAGATGGTGAAGTTGAGTTTCTATACCAAAGTAAAAAATAGAGTTGGAATCTGGATCGAAGGTGTTAGGTGATGCTTCGAAGTCAGTAACGGCATATAACAATGTATTCAAGCTGCGGGGATGCCAGGCCTTGGTCGCCTGCGAAGTTTCGATGAAGTGAATCCAGACGACACATTGAGTTTACTTAAGATAAGAGCTATCTAAGGAGAATCAAAGTCAGGAATGGACATACGTTAGATGAAACCACGAAATGCATTGAAAAAAACAAAAGGAGTTAGATGCAAATATGGAATTAAAACTTGTCCCAGTAAATCCTGAAGATAAAAGTATACTAATTAATTTATATGAATTGTACGAGTATGACTTCAGTAAATATACAGGTCGAGATATAGATAGAAACGGAAAATTTGAAGTAAACATAGATTATTATTGGGAAGGCGACGAAAGATGGAATCCATTTTTTATAGAAAGAGCAGGTATAATCGTTGGTTTTATAGTAGTCCTTTTTGAGAATATGGATACTGATCCAGATCCGACGCATGTGATATACGATTTTATGGTTTTACAGAAATACAGAAGATCGGGCATAGGTCGTAAAGCAGCAATAGAAGCATTTAAGATGTACAAAGCGAATTGGAAGATTTCGCAAATGGAGAGCAATCTTCCGGCAAGGACCTTTTGGAGAAGTGTAATAGAAGGTTTTAAAGGAACTAATTACACTGAACACTATGTACAAGATCAAAAAAAATATATACAAGAATTTACTACAAGAAATTAAAGGCATTGCGGGCTAATTCAGTACAGCATCACTAACCCTCTTATATATTAGAATTCTGCAATTCACTAAATAGTTGTAGGGCATCTTTGAAACCTTGTATGTAGATACTTCTTTCTAAGATGGATTGGAGTGAGATTTGTGCGTCTTCGTAAAGAAAAACTGTATGTTGAAGTTGATCGGGCAAAGCATCACGAAGTGTTTTAAAATATTCATCTCTCTCAGCAGAAAGCTGAGTGTACTCCCTATGACACTCCAGAAGCTTAGTATAGAGCAAATCTAAACGTATCCTTATCAGTGGTTCTGTTGATGATTGCTAATATGAAAGATAAGATAGAATTATGGAGGGGAAAAGATGAACATAATCAAGTGTAGTATACGAGAACTCATGGCGGAACATCGAATAGATGATATAACAGAATTGATGGCAAAATCGGGCTTAAGTCGGAATTCGATCAATAAGCTCTATAGGGAAACAAATATAGAAACAACAAAGCTGGAAACCTTACTCAAGCTATGCGATACATTTAATTGTAAATTATCTGATTTGATTGAATACGTACCAGGAGAAAAATAAATCGTGAAGGTCAATTCTAGAAGCGATTCCATCCTATAACATAATATTCAAGCATTGCTCCTTCGGAGCCTGGGGCTGCGATGGATTTTGAGAAGATTTTCAGCTGACAACCCCCTTTGGGTTTCATTATTACAGAAACGTTGTCCAATACTCCCAAAAAAAACAACAAGCATAGGAGCAATATTATGACTATCATTTTCAAAGAAGTAAAAGACATTGATACACAAGCAATTCAAGAACTGTTTCACTCTGTGGAATGGAAATCAGGAGATTTCCCAGAAGATCTGAGACAAGCAATAAACAACTCACATACGGTTATTACTGCATGGGATGGTACCAAATTAATTGGCTTAATAAATGCATTGTCTGACGGCGTGATGACAGTATATTTTCATTACATGTTAGTACACAAAGAATATCAATCATTAGGAATTGGAAAGAGAATGATGGAACAAATGCTTAGTCGATATTCTAATATCAAAACAAAAGTGCTTATATCCTATGATAGTGCAGAAAAATTCTATGGATTATTTGGATTTAAGCCAGAAGAAGGCACAAAAGCCATGTTTATTTCAGATATGGTATAGCATTTTGGGAGTTTATCAAAGAAGTTGGGATCATCAGATAACAACACTTTTCAGTTCTAGGCATTTAGCATAGCCATTAGAGGAAGAGTGGTTATATAAACCAACATAGGAGGAATTAGAATGAAATTTATCGTTTCTGCTAGTGTAATCGTTCTCAATGAACATAATGAGATTTTACTCATGAAAGGTCGAAGAGGCTGGGAAATGCCTCAAGGTTGTGTTGAAGAAGGAGAGACTATTAGGCAGGCAGCAGTACGAGAAGTGAAAGAGGAAACAGGGATTGACATTGAATTAATTAAATTTTGTGGTTTGTATCAGAACATAACGCGCGGCGTATGCAACAATATATTTACTGGAAAACCGATTGGTGGAGCTTTAACTACCAGTGATGAAAGTGAAGAGGTGGGCTACTTTACTTTAGAAGAAGCTGGGCAAATGATAACATGGGGGAATTTCTATGACAGAATTCACAATGCATTAGATGAGAAAAGTCATCCTTTTTTGATTGAATTTTCAGAATAAGGGCAATCATTAGATCACAATATATTCACTTATCGGGTTTACTCCCTCTGTCCGAAGACGAGATCTCGATAAATTAGAGAAAATATACTCCACATGACACTCCACAAGCTCTACATTATGGTAGATTCCATCTTAAAAGGTGCTCCTCTCATGGTTGGTGATGTTCTAAACAAACACCATTCTACCATAGATAGGAGCTCTTTTTATATGATTTTACCTTCGTAACTCAGGTTTAATTGCGCTAGTTTTCTTATTAGGATATAGATATAAGAGTAGGTTAATATAAGGAGCAGCCTGAAAATAAAGGTTGCTTCTTTTTTCACTTTTACACTTCGCAAATGGAACATTGTGGGTTATATTGGATATCATTTGGTTCTATAGTAGGGAAATGGAGGTATTCAGCCTTGGATGAAAATATACGCTTTCCGATCGGACACTTTGAGCCAAGTCTTAACACCACTAATGAGGACCGAGTTCACATTATAGGTCAAATTCCCGGAATTACGAAGACCTTAAAAGAGATTACACAACATCTCAATGCTGATCAACTCTGTACTCCTTATCGTGAAGGCGGTTGGACAATCACACAGATTGTGCACCACCTTGCGGACAATGACATGAACGCTTATATCAGATTTAAGAGAGCTTGACTGAAGATGAACCGATGGCAAGCTCATATCGAGAGGATTTATGGGCATCATTAGATGATTACAGGAGTGCGCCCATTGAAGATTCAATTTTGCTGATGGAAATACTACACAAGCGATTTCTCTCGCTGTTGTATGGTTTACATCGGGATCAGTTTAGACGAAAACTCCGAACAGAAGTGTTAGGTACAATTACACTGGATATCGCGATTCAAAGATTTGTATGGCATGGTCAGCATCATATTGCTCAAATTAAATCTTGTATAACATCGCAAGGGTGGTAGGGTCTTATACACATCTCAAGTGTGGAGGTAACATATGGGTAATGGAAGGATTCTGGGCATTGCATATAATGTGATTCCAGTGAAAGAGTTAGAAGTGTCAGCTGCCTGGTTCGTAAAACATTTTGGATTTAACATTCGCCACCAACGCGAAGGATATTTGAGTTTATCTCGGGGTGATCGCCCAATTTTGGACTTGATCCAAAGCGATAATGAAACACGAGCGACATTTGAAATTCATCAGAGAAAGAGATGGGTCATTACATTTTTCACTGATGATATTGCTGCTTTACATAACTATTTAACATCAGAGAATGTGAAAGTAGGGGATATTAGTGATGAGGGACACTATGGGAAGTTTTTTGTGTTAGAAGATTTGGACGGCAACATATTTGATGTGTGGGAACACCATGATTGTGAATTGAATTTTTAATGAGGAACTTTGGTCAGCTACTATCATTTACCGAGGGTTTAGGGGGATACGAATGTTGATTGAAGACGAGAAAATATATCCTGACTGTTCAGTTGAAATAAGAATAGTAGACGTTGGCGGCTTAACAAAGCCACAGCTTAGTCAGAAATTGGACCAACACTCTATTTTATTGAATAAATATGGAAAACAGTTGTTAAATGATGAGAGATTTATAGTCTCCAATACAAAGCAAAGCTTGCAAACGGTTGAGTTGACCGTCAGACAACTTGGATTTTCGGATGGTGCTACAACTCTCCAGTTATTTCGAAGAGCAAATGAACTTGGGTTGGATTGTTGTCCGGTTGAGTTAGGACCTTATCTAAGACTGCAATATTTGGATCAGCCCGAGATAGTTTCTACCCATATTTCAGAGGAGAGGAAAGCTCCGTCCGGCTCCATTACTATAGCATCTGAAGCCCTTACAGAGGATATTGATTTTCCAAAAGGTTTTTATCTCAGACGAATAAACGACGAGTTTTGGTTACGAGGATATCTTGCGGACCATCTACATGTATGGAGTCCTCATGATCGCTTTATCTTCTGCAGGGCTCAGCTTCTATTATATGAGGATCAGGAAGATGTTTTGAAAGGAAAGGAGTGAAGATCAATGGATATCAAAAACAAAAGCGGAGATGTGCTTGGGAAAATTCAAATTGAATCCTTACGCAAAGATAGTGCGATTGACCGGATCGTCATTGACTTAAAGCCTGGTGAGGGGAAGGCGATTTATACCGCAGATGCTACAGAGAACCAATTCACGCAACAGACCAATTATGCAGCCATTCCATGGGAAGACGGGTTGGAACAATTGCAGAAATTTTATTCTCCATGGCAGCCGAAATTTCCGATCGATTCTGATATCGATGCCATTCATGTGTTTTATGGATTTGATAATCTAACTCCGCAAGAAATCGATGAAATGATTGAAGAAAGTAACAGGTTAGGCAGAAATGTAGTGATACGAGACCTGAAGCCCAATAAGAAGGTTGTGGGCATCAGCATCACGTATAAAGAATACGGTGGTTATAAACTTAACATTTTCGGGACAACAAAAAGCCGGATCGCATTGCCTGATCATGATGGTACTAAGGTTAAACAGGTAGCCTTACGTGGCGTCGAAGCATTTTATATTTTCAATAACGAAACTTCCCAATTGATATGGATCGAAGAGGATGTGCATGGGAAGGCACTGCAATACGAGATCATTGGCAGAAATATGTCAGAAGATCTTGTGATGAAGATTGCGAATTCAATGAACGGATAAATTTTATATTATTTTGAGTGAGGTGCTACGATGAGTTACAAAGCTATTCTCATAGACCAATTAAATGCCTGTTATCATGATCAGAGCTGGTTTACTCCACTTCATGATATGTTGACAGACCTCAATGCTGCGGAAGCCGCTTATGTAAAGAATGAGGGAGAGCATTCCATTTGGGCGATCGTCAATCATCTTATTTTCTGGAATGAGAGGTGGCTTGAGAGATATGTTGCCGAACAGGTCGACGGGCTGCATTCAGTGAATAATGAGGATACATTTGACATAGATCCGTCTAACCTGAACGATGTGGAGTGGCGCAAGACACTACATAGACTGAAAACCGTTTTTAGTGATTGGAACAGGGCACTCGAAGATAGCGATGAACATAAATTGACCCGTGAAATTCCTTCCTATTTTAACGCGCCCTGGTGGGGAGTTGTATCGAATCTATGCATTCATAATGCCTATCATATTGGCCAGATCATGCTGCTCAAAAAATCAATGAAACACACGTAGTACACGCTGTATTGCGTTTACAAAATTATACTTAAGCAAAGGAAGATGACTTTCATGGAAAAAGGCAAAATTATATTTTTGAACGGTGTAACGAGCTCTGGTAAAACTTCAATTGTAGAGGCGATGCAATCATACGATGATCCGTTTTTCTATGTGGTCGCTAATGATCTTTTTGAAAATACGATCGGTGATAAACATCTTCAGACGGATTACTGGAAGTATCTGAGTGAAGCGATTGTAATGATGTATCATACGGCAAAAGTATTCTCAGACCATGGCAAGCATGTTCTGATCGATGGCATACTGGTTGAAAGAAAAGAGCTCGCGCCGCATTATGAACAAGTCAAACAGATTTTTGAAGGGTATCCACTGGATATCGTTGAGTTATATTGCCCTCTCGACATCTGTCGTCAGCGTAACATTGAGCGTGGTGATCGCAGAGAAGAGCAATCGGATGAGCAACATCAAATTATGGCCAAACACATCCACTATAGCTATTCGATTGATACAAGTATGAACACACCCGAAGAATGTGCGGAGAGGATTATTGCAGCACTGTTCAAGACCAATCATGAACCATTGAAAAATATATAAAGATGATATTTCGAAACTGTAGTGGAATCGATATCTAGTAACAACTTTGTCTGCTTTGGTCTGGAGGATTAAAGGAGGAATTCAATGGAATTACAAAAAACACTCTGATTAATGATTTAAGACGATTAGGTATTAAGAAGGGCATGACGATAATCGTTCATTCCTCCTTCAAAGCAACAGGTAAGGTTATAGGCGGCCCGGTAAGTGTTATTTTAGCTCTGGAAGAAGCCGTTGGAACCAATGGAACCATTGTCATGCCCACTCAAACAGAACATCTTTGTGAACCTTCAGAGCATGACGCGAACCTGTCTTCAGAGGAAATTGAGTTCATCAAAGACAATATGCCTATTTATTATCCTGACTTAACACCAACCTCGTATATGGGCATCATTCCTGAGGTGTTTCGGAGGCAAGATGGTGTGTTTCGAAGCTCACATCCGCACATGTCTTTTGCTGCCTGGGGGAAAGAGGCAAAACGGATAACGGAAGATCACAACTTGCATTATACATTTAAATGAGAAATCTCCGTTAGGAAAAATCTATGATTTGAGTGGATACATTCTGTTACTTGGTGCACCTACAAATAGTAACACCTCCCTGCACCTGGCCGAATATAAACAGCAGAATACATTTGTTAAGCCAAAAGTCTGGGGAGTAAAAATGCTGGTGGATGGACTTGAACAATGGACTACATACGATGATATTAACAATGAATCGGATGATTTTGAATTAATTTTTAATGAGTTTAAGATCCAGACTAACGCTGTTACCGAAGGAATGGTAGGGAACGCTGTGAGTTATATGATACCCCAAAGAGAGATGGTTGATTATGCTTTGGGATGGATGAATCGGAACCGAAGAGAACATATAGGGCAGTGAATCATCTCAAAAAGAAAGAAGGGGGAAATGTAATCATGACCAAAGAGATTGAAGATTTGCTTCAAACTTTTGAAGAATGGGCGTTGTTTGCTAAGACGATGAATCATCTTGAAGAGAAGACCTGGAATTCGAGCTTGGAAGAAGGGAAATGGACGATAAAATCAATCGTAAGTCATATCATGTTATGGGACCGATATTTTTACAAGGAAGCGATTGAGAAGATTGCGCTGAAGCAGGAAGTTACGTTGAAACATATCAATTTTGAAGAGTTTAATCGAAAAGCTATTGAGTACGGGAACCGAACAGAGACGTCCGAAATCGTAAATAAGGCTATCACGTACCGCCATAAAATTATGAATGACATTCGAGGGTTAGCGCAAGAACAGCTTCATCAGACGTATTTGGACGCAGAAGGGAACGTATTTTATATTCCGCAATACCTTAAAGATTTTATATGGCATGACCAGCATCATATGCAACCGTTGAAGAAATATCTTTCCAACCTTGAAGCGTAAAGGATTGCAGGCAGGGGGCGGAACGTAATACAGCATGTTGCTTGCTTTGAATATAATATGTATCCCAAACTAGGGAGGGATTGTAGTGAGTACTCATAAAATTGAATTAACTCAGGCAAATCTGATCGGTTCATTTACCAATGAGGTAACTCCCATATTGAGCGTGAAATCTGGTGACTCCATTCGTTTTCAGACGCTGGATGCGGGCTGGGGAACGGGTGTGAGTTATGAGGAACGCAAGAAACCTTTTGATCGACAAGGTGAAAAAGATGGAGGTCATGCCTTAATCGGTCCGATCTATATCGAAGAGGCGAAGCAAGGACAGACGTTGGAGATTGTTTTCAATGAGATCGTACCCGGGAGATACGGGTTTACTTCTGCTGGCGGATATCCGAACTGGCAGAACCAGAAGTTACATCTAACAGAGGTTGAAGAACTGTCGCTGAATTGGACACTTGATCGTCAAACGATGAATGGAACCTGTGAAATAAAAGGAAAGTCCTTCACTGTATCTCTCTCGCCGTTTATGGGTGTAGTGGGCATGCCGCCAGAGTCACGAGGGATTCATACAACATGGCCGCCTCGCTATTGTGGAGGAAACATCGACTGCAAGGAACTGGTGCAGGGAAGTAAATTATATTTACCTATTCCCGTAGACGGAGGTTATCTCGCAATTGGTGATGGTCATGCACGGCAGGGGGACGGTGAAGTCAGCTGTCAGGCCATTGAATGTCCGATGGAGCTTGTCGATATCACGATCAACGTGATTAATGATATGATTTTAACCAATCCTCGTGCACATACGCCATCCGGCTGGATTACCTTCGGTTTTCATGAAGATCTGAATGAGGCTACGGTTCAAGCATTAGACGGAATGCTCCATCTGATTGGTGAGTTGTACGGACTAGATCGAGTGGAAGCGATTGCACTTGGAAGCGCGGTAATTGACCTGCGTATCACCCAAATTGTGAATGGCGTTAAGGGTGTGCATGCTGTCCTTCCACATGATGCTTTTAAGTAACTTGAGCCCCGTTATACGTCGTATTAGATGAACTTGGGAGTCGATAAAATGAGAGGCAGACCACAGATCGTTTTAGATATCGCAGGGGTTTTGTTAAGTAATATGTCATTGACGTGCTGGAGAGATATGATTCAGGAAACCAACCTATCGGCAGCATCCTTGAAAGTACATTTTACAGGAATCAAGCGACAGCTCTGGACAGGAATAATGCGAGAAGAAGAGTTCTGGCAATCGTTGAATCAGGCTTATCCCGAATTATCAATAAGCCGAGCGAAGGACATCTTAACCAATTCAATTGTTCCCTTACCAGCGGCTCAATACCTTGAGCGATGGAGTGAGTTTGCCGATATCCATCTGCTCAGCAATCATTGTAAGGAGTGGATTGAGCCGAATCTGAACCGTTTAAGCTTATTTACCAAAAGTATAACCATCTCTAATCAAGTGGGTTTATGCAAGCCTGAGATTGAGATATATCAACGGGTCGAGACTTTCCTGGCAACTGGAGAAGAGGTTCTATTTATAGATGATAAAGAGAAAAATTTACATTCGGCTAAGCTACTTGGTTGGAAGACTTTACTGGCTGACGAAGCAGGAGATTGGGTTAATGAAGTTGAGTCATTGCTAATTTAGACGGTAAATAACCCTAAACTCCAAATTGCTTTAGATGATGATCTAAATGCTTGTATATGCCTTTACCCCATTGATCGGCTGTTAATTTTCCGAAGAAGGGATGGGGGTGGCGCGAGAATTTTTCTGAAGTACCTTGTTTAAAGATATTAATCTGCTGCTCGAGTTTTTCTTTTTCTGTTATAAAGTGTCGTTGGTCATCAATAATGATTGTCGGGATCGTAGACATATTATGGGGTAAGGGCTTGTCATTATAAAACATTGGTTTGGCGAACCGTCCTATAAGTCTCCCAAGTAATCCTCTAGGTGGAAAAGCATTTCCTAAGGGGATATCATGAAATGCTGAACAGTGAGCCAGCATTTGAGAGACCTGCATCGTGCCCCATTTAGGGATGGAATTTTCACTAAGTTGATCCATGCGCTCTGTAATTTCAGCGGCATTTATCGTATCAAATATACTTTTCACAAGAACACCTCAGTCCTTCAAGATATATAATTTGAACTTGAACTATCATCATTCTATTATTGAAAGGTTTATCCTCTTACTATCAAGAATAATAAAATATGGTAAGATTAGTCAATGTATTATGGGAAAATCACAATTGAAATCGGAGGATGCGAACTTGGAAAATAAGGAAACATTTAATCTCGTAGCAGATGAATATGAACGATATAGACCTGTCTATCCGAGTGAAATGTTTGATGATATTTTTACATATCTGAATCTTAATAAAGAGGATTCCATTCTTGAGATTGGCTGCGGAACGGGACAGGCAACAAGCGGATTGGTGAGCAAGGATTATACAAACATCACCTGTATTGAATTAGGCAGTAACTTGGCACAGTTCACCGCAGACAAATTCAAGTCATATCCATCGATTCAAGTAATCAACACTTCCTTTGAGGAATGGAATAACGAAGGAAAGCGATTTCAATTGATTGTGTCAGGAACGGCCTTTCACTTCATTGATCCAGAAGTAGGTTACAACCGGGCTTGGGAATTGCTAGAGAATACAGGCGGCATTGGACTTTTCTGGACGATTCATGTACCGGTCTATGACCCGCTGCACAATGAAATTCGTTCCCACTACACAGCATTAGCCCCTCATTTGGATGATTCTCAATATCCTTCGCCAGATGAAGTTATCCAGGAGCGTAAAGAAATAACAGAAAAATCAGGCTTGTTCGCGGATATTACGGTTAAGGAGTATAACTGGATACAGTCCTGTTCCAGCGAAGAATATGTCGCTTTATTAAATACCAATTCCAAACATCAGCAGCTTTCTATTGATGTTCGGCGTTCACTTCTGGAGCGAGTCAAAGATTCCATTGATGCTGCAGGTGGAACGATAGAGAAACAACATAAGGTTGCTCTTTTTCTAGGGAAGAAAAAGGTCTAAGAATATATGTTTTTATTATTCTACTTAAGAACAGGAGAGAATATATGTGTGATCCGCGTTCAACATACAGTATCCAAACGGCAGTGTTAAGTTTACAAGAGGAATTAGAGAGGTTAAAGATGCAGGCGGTAATGGGGTGGTCCAAAGAATTCCGAAATCTGGAGTGGTATGGTTTGAAAAATGGAATGCGTGTATTGGAGGTCGGAAGCGGACCAGGTTACATCACAGAGCAATTATTGAACAGTCTGCCGGACAGCGAGCTTACCTCGCTTGAGATTGATCGTTCACTGCAAGCACAAGCCAAAGAACGGCTGAAAGATATTCCTTCCAAGCGATTACAATTTGTAGAATCTTCCATCTACCAGATGGATCTGCCTGATGATTCTTTTGATTTTGTAGTGGCAAGACTTATCTTCCTTCACTTGAACAATCCTGACGAAGCTGCAAAAGAGATATATCGTGTACTGAAACCTGGCGGCCGTCTTGCCATTATTGATGTGGATGACGGCGTTTTTGGAGCGGTGAATCCTGATGTTCCTGCTTTGCATACGGTATTAATGAAAATTTCGAATTATGTGGCACAACACGGCGGTAATCGTTTAATTGGTAGAAGTCTGCCGCGTCTCCTTTCTGAGAACGGATACATCGATGTCGACATTGATTCTGTCCTTCAACATAGTGATCTGTTAGGCATAGAGGGGTTTAAGCAGCAGTTTAATCTTGATCGTTTTGTACATTTTGCTGAAAAAGGTGTGATCAGTTCGGAGGAATTTGCTCAGCTGCAACAGGCTTCTGAAGCGATAAATCATTCGCCGGAAGCCTATGCCATGATGAATTTCATTACAGCTTGCGGCACGAAGCCATTGTAAGAACTGTGTACGTTTGAATTAAGCTTTACTTGCTCGGTGCTCGGACACTGTCTATGACAGACTAAGCTTCCTAAGAGACGGAGGATGGGAATGAATATCGCTCAAGCTTTCCAGGAAACTGTAGTGCAAGGAGATCATCAAGGTATGATTGATTTGCTGAAAAAATATGAACAATCCAGCAAGCTATCTGTCAATGAACGAGGTTGGGTCTACTGGAATGTTTCCGATGGTTATGCCTTGTTAAGAGAGCCGGAACTGCTTTATGCCAATCACTGGGAATTCTTCGAATGGGGAAAAGAAAATCTCGCCCCGGAGCAGTTACACTGGATCGTTTCGGATTCGACACAAGCGTTGTCATTATCTCTGGGGAACTACTTTAATTATTGGATGGATTGGTACCAATATGCTTGTGATCATGCCCCGAAGTTGGATACCAACCGAGGTGTTCGATTCGAAAGCCATCGGGCTTTGGGTGGTTCGCTTTGGGTTTTGGAGAGATACAGTGAAATGAACAGTGTGCTTGAAAATATGAACCAGCTTATACAAGAAGATGATTCATGGTCCAATATTCTTTTTGCCCGGATTACATACAACAAACAGCGTCTGGTCTATCTGTATCATACCGCGGATTTTGCGGGAGTCGAAGCTCTTGTAAACGAAACGATGGACTGGATTGATGAAATCAATGATAGAGCACTACGGATTTCAAGAAAAGATGAAGTGGTCGGCAGCTGGGAGGATATTAATGTCTCCAGAAATTCGCTGAGAGATATCAACATTGCGTTAAACAATTTGGCTAGTATTTTAACGGATATCGAAAGGTATGAGGAAAGTGTGAATTTGTTTATCCAGATACAGGAACGTGGTCACCACATGAATGCATATGGTTTTTCCAAATGGATATATTCGATCTGGAAGACAAGAGGGCTGAGGCAGTTAACGATGCATTAGCAGTTGCCTCTTATGAAATAGCTGACCTTGTGAAACATACTCCTAAACTATTAGAGATCAAAGATTAGGTTTGAGGTTGTATAAAAGAGGACTGAACTGCAAGGACTAAGAAAGAAGGAATGCATGAAGTGAACTATGACATCTTGTTAAACAGATTTCCGAATGTGAACATTGTTAAACTAACAGGTGGTTATACCAATACGACCCTTTTACTTGAGGGAACTGATCCGCAAATGATAGCTAAAATCTATCATGTAGAGAATACAGATGCAAGGACAGAAATAAGCTCGCTAACGTTGTTAAATCATTCTGGCGTGACTCCGCGAGTGCATGATTGCTTTGAAAAAGAAAACTGGCTGTTTGTTATGATGGATTACGTTCCAGGAATAAACGCACAGATGCTGCTGGATGAAGACGGACTTGACCAAGGCAGGAAAATTTATGAGCAGCTTGGTATATATCTCGCCAGAGACGTGCACTCCATCAAACGATATGATTGCGAAGCAGAGTTGCCAGTCATAACGAAGTCCGCTGTTGATGTGGAGGAACTTGAGTTTGTACCCTCCGGAATCAAAAGCATGGTAAAAGAAGTGTTGGACATTTCCAATCATGGGGAGCAAACTCTGATTCACGGAGATTACGGACCGCATAATGTCATGTTATCCAACGATTCAATGTTCATTTTGGACTGGGAGTGGGCAGGGTGGGGCAATCCGTTGTTTGATATCGCATGGGTGGTGTGGTTTGTGCATCTTCATTATCCTCACATGGCAAAGGATCTGTCAGAAGTCTTCTTAGATGCATATACAGAACGTACAGATATTGAAGTAACAAATGATCTAATTAGGGCATATTCCACATCCAAAGTAATACAGATCATAAACCGAATCAAGAATGCTCATCCAGATGTACATAGGGAATGGCTGCGCAGATTAGAATGGACACTGCAAGCGAGCTTTGGCAAGGCTTAATCGGAAAATTTCATGAAACGTTGAAAGGAGTGATGTGATATGAGAAACAATACAAATCTGAGTAGAAGAAATAAAGTTGCCAGAGGTGTTTTTGTCTAACGCAGAGGACCCAAGAAGGGTTTCGAGGAATTCCTCTGTGTAATTTTCACTAGGAGGAGTTTCAATCTATGATTCATTTAAAACGTGTGTCGGTGGATAATTGGTATGCATGTACTCAACTGAATGTAACGGAAGAACAGAAAAAAAGTTTTCCCGTGCCGGTTGTATATTGGATTGCTGAATCCAAGGTTGTGACCGATTTTCGACCCATGGCCATCTATGTTGATTCGGAACTGGTTGGTTTTGCTGTGTACTCAGATAAGCCAGATCATGA
Organism: Paenibacillus sp. FSL K6-4396; assembly: GCF_038002525.1. Lineage (NCBI taxonomy): Bacteria > Bacillati > Bacillota > Bacilli > Caryophanales > Paenibacillaceae > Paenibacillus > Paenibacillus sp. FSL K6-4396. The sequence continues at coordinate 2,632,528 of NZ_JBBOCR010000001.1, forward strand.
GGATAACTATTGGCTTCTTGCGCTAATGATAGATACCAAATATCAGGGCAGAGGTTATGGAAGAGAATCGCTTAAGAAGTTGAGTGATCTAATGAAAGAATCGCTGAATTGCAAATGCATCATGATTGGACACAGGCCGGAAAATGGTATCGCCGGGAAGCTGTATGAATCATTTGGTTTTCACCGAGTAAGTGAAGGGTTGATTGATGGCGAAGTTGTTCGGCTTCTAAGATGCGAGTAGTGCCGAAAAACACGCGATTTGGATTGTAAAGGAGGTAGCTTTTCTTTGAAGCATGTACACATTATTTTCTCATTACTCTTTATCATGTTAGGCATTGTGATTATTACAATCTCGAAAATGATTGAAGAGGTAATTCCCAAGTTAGGGTATGCAGCATTCCAGTCAGCAGCAGCTGGAAGTTATACTCCGAGTGATTATCAAGTGAATTTTGCACTGAATTATTGGATAGGCGCGATATGCGTTTTGGGTGGAGTTATCTGTTTATTAGCTAGAATGAATTGGGTTCAGAACTCCATTCGTGAAATGAATATAAGAAACAAAGCGTTTGATGAAACTCATGCCGACACAAGAGAACTGAAATAGGCTATGATATGACATAAAAAAAGAAAGGGCAGATCAATATGATTACATTCCAATACTTTGAACCGGAAGATTTTGATCAACTAATCGAATGGAGTGGAGATGAAGCGTTTCTGCTCCAGTGGGCTGGCCCGCAGTTCCATTATCCACTTTCCAAGGAACAGCTAGCGGATTATTTGCAAGGTGCGAATGATAAGAACACTTCGAATAAGTTCATTTATAAAGTGATGGATGAATCAACTCAGGAGATTGTGGGTCATATTGCTCTTGGCGGTATCGATCGCTATAATCGTTCAGGACGTATTGGTAAGGTGCTTCTTGGCAAGCCGTATCAGGGTAAAGGCTATGGGAAGCAAATGATCGATGAGGCACTTCGAATTGGATTTGAAGAGGAGAAGTTACACCGGATCAGTCTGGGTGTGTTTGATTTTAATGTCTCAGCCATCCGATGTTATGAAAAAGCGGGCTTTGTACGAGAAGGACTTATTCGTGATGCGAGAAGACATGAAGATACATTCTGGAATCTTATCGAGATGAGCATATTAGAAAACGAATGGAAGAAATAGCTTCTCAAAAGGACTCATCATACTTGAGAGGAGGGTTACCCTCTCGTCATGCTGAACATACTGAAAAAGCTGACTTTTTGGTTTGTTATTTTCTCGCTAACCGTATGTTTTATTAATCTATCAGGGAACGATGATAAGAATATTCTGATTTATCTAACGAATCCTATAAATCCGTTGCTGAATGACTGGTTGACCAAAATAAATACGAATCCAGAGACGACTTCATTTTTCAGGCCGTTGATATACTTGTTCCATTTGATTTTTTGGGGAGGAGTGGGGCTCATCCTCGATCGGGTCATTATGAAGCTTAAGCGTAATAGGTAGATATGAGCAACTCTCAGAAAAAGGTCATCTTTCTTGAGAAACACTTCGATGAACGGATGTAATAACTACGTGTACGAAAATTTAAAAGGTACTGTCCTCCTGTCATTTTCATGACAGAGGACAGTACCTTATTTACTTCCTTCCTGATTGATTACAATGATCCCCGTATCAATAAATTCCTGCACGGGCAAACCGTCGCTGGCGAGTAACAAGGTCTCCATCATTTTGGCACCCCAGACTCCTTCATTCTGTGAGATAACGGCAGACAATTGACCGTTGAGCAACCCGTTTTCACTGGTCGGGCTATCACCGAACGCGATTAAATGCCGGTTAAGGCCTTTCGCTTTCCAGATCAGGGTAGAGGCAGAGACGGATACAAAATCGAGTCCGATAATTGCATTGAAGTGAGGGTGAGCTTGAATCATGTTCTCCATATCGGACATGGCTTGATCTTCATTCCCTTGATGATAACGAACCTCCATGATTTCGATGTCTGTTTCACTACGGATATAATCAATAAATCCATTAAGCCGCTGTTGCAAACCTTGCATCTCCTCCAAGCCGTTCTCGACAAGAATCATACCTTGATTATGCAGGAGTCGTGTAGTCGTCATCGCGAACTGCTGGCCAGTGCGATAGTTATCGGCGCCCACATAAGCGATTCGATGACTGGATGGGACATCTGACTCAAATGTAATGACAGGAATACCCGCAGCTTGGGCTGCATCAATAACGGGTGTAAGTGCAGCAGCATCCACAGGAGAAATAGCTATCCCGTCCACATGCTGTTTGATCATATTCTCCATGATACGGATCTGTTGTTCGGTATTGGCTTCATCAGGTGCGTTTACAATTAACGTAATATTGTGTTTCCCTGCATACTCCGTTGCATCCTTCGTGATCATCTCATAGGTTGGATACGTCATTGGATAGATAATACCGAAAGTTTTGCTCGCTGCAGATTTCTCTACAGGTGAAGTCGCAGGAAGTGTTGCAGCCATCTGCTGTGGACGAATGTTTGCCGAACCGAATGAAATGATCATCGGGAACACAAGTATTAGTGTAAGTAAAAGTGCAAATCTGGCTTTATTCATACATTGGCTCTTTTCTCATATCTGATGGTCTGGTCTGCGATGCCTCGGTCCCTTGAGTTCGGTATTCTCTTGGTGTAAAACCTGTTGTTTTCTTGAATATATTAGAAAAATAGTGAGAGTCATTGTAACCAACTTTGTAAGCAACCTCAAAGGTTTTGTTGTTGGTTGTTTTCAGCAGCTCCTTGGCTTTGCCGATTCGAATCTGGGTTAGATACTCCGTTATCGTTTGACCAGTTTCCTGACTGAAAATCTTGCTTAGATGACTTGGACTGATTCTGACGTGTGCAGAAATCATCTTCAACGAGACCTGTTCGTTATTGTATTCACGAGATACATAGGCTTTCACCTGATCAATGACATCACTGTATTTTCCGGAGCAGGCTGCTCTTCTCCGCCATAACAGGTTAAGCAGGGAACACAGATATTGGGTGCAATCCTCCCAGCACGTAATCTTCCGGATCGTCTGCTGCAGGGAAGTGATGTTCTCATCCGAATGGTCACTCATGCGGAACAGCTGATTCGCAAGCCGAAACGACTCTAGCGTAAGATCATTCAACAGATAGAAGCCATACGAGGAGGACTTCCAGTCGAAGGACTGTAATGGAGCGGCAAACTCTTGCACAAAATGGTCACGCAGATTGGGGCTGCCGATTTTGAGGAATTCAAGAAAAGAATTCCTGTCGAGAAAAAGAGTCGTGTGCTCATCCGGGTTGATTTCACGTAGAGAAGCTCTGTTCTGAAGGGTGAGCCGGGTAATATATTTATCCTCCTCCGCTTCCAGATACGAGACATGAATTCCTTGCAGACGCTCCTGTTGACTGCCAATGCCCAGAATAATATTACATTTGAACATATGTTCAAGTTCCATACGAACCCGCCCGCGAAGCTGCTCCAGATATACGGATATGCTGTCATCGGAGTGATACTTGAGCAGAAGCACCAACTCGGTTCGGCTTCGAATATAAGGAAGAAGTTCAACGTGGGGATCACGAGTTTCCTCCAGTATGGGAAGTAGCTTCTTCATCAGGGATTCCGGGTCCCGGGAATCATCTGTTAATCGAACGTCGATAATGACAATGGTATAATACCTGGCCGAGAGAGGAAGTGAGAGTTGTTTGGCTGATTCAATTGCATCGGTTGTACCGATGAGTCCTCCGCACAGATCGGCCAGCAGTTTTTCTTTGGTGATCGTCCGGTTTGTCATGCGTTGATGTTCTTCATCCATTTGTTTGCTGACCTTATGCAGCATTTGGATTAGCTCTGCTGCACTAATGGGCTTTAGACAGTACTCGGTCACCCCAAGTCGGATGGCCTCCTGGGCATAGCTGAATTCGTCATGACCACTCATGATAATGATTTTGATATCAGGTTGTTGAGTGCGAACGATGGAGGTCAGTTCCAATCCGTTCATAAATGGCATTTTGATATCTGTAATCAAAATATCCGGAGCCCACTCATGAATTAAAGGTAACGCAAGCTCGCCGTCGGGTGCATCCCCGCAGTAGTGAAAACCTTCCTTTTCCCAATCGATGCAGCTCCGTATATTCTCCCGAATTCCAATTTCGTCATCCACGATCATCACCTTTTTCAACGGTTAACCTCCTTGCTTTTGGGGATACGAATCATAAATGTGCTGCCTTCCATATACGTACTTTCCATTTCAACACCATAAGATGGTCCAAAATATAGTCGAATCCGGTGATGTACATTGAGCAGACCGAATCCGCCTTCCTGCTCGTCATCTTGGGGTGAACGGGAAGCGGCCGGCTTCTCCAGCTCTTCACGTAATTGTGCCAATCGATCCGCAGACATGCCAATTCCGTTGTCCTGTACGGTGAGAATGATGCTATTGTCCTCTACATATCCGTGTATGGATATCAGCCCTTGACCGCGTTTGTTCTTGATCCCATGATAGAGCGCGTTTTCAATCAAGGGCTGCAGCGTCATTTTCAAAATGGGATAATCCTGAAGCTCACGATCAACGCTGATCTCGTAGGTGAGAATATCGTGGTACCTCATCTGTTGAATAACCAAGTAACTCCGTGCATGTTCAAGCTCGGTTTGAATGGATACCCAGTCGAATCCTTTGTTCAGACTCAAACGAAAGAACTTCGAGAGGGCTTGCACAAGTTTGATTACATTTTCTTTTTTCTCTGCTTCAGCCATCCATAAAATAGACTCCAACGTGTTATACAGGAAATGAGGGTTGATTTGAGCTTGCAGCGTACGTAGTTCAGCTATTTTCACCTGTTCATTCTCCCGGATGCTCTTTTCGATTAGCATTTTGAGCTTATCCAGCATCACGTTGAAGCTTTTGCCCAGATCAGCAATTTCGTCCGAGCCGTGTGGTGTGACTTTGGCTTCCAAGTAACCGTTTGCAGCTTTACGCATCTTGTTCATCAGAATTTGGATGGGAAGAATCAGTCGATTATTCAGGAAAAAATATAATGATATTGCAAAGAAGGCACTTAACAAAACCGTGATGATGATCAATTGGCGAATGCTATTGGCCTCTGCAATGATTTCCTGATAAGGAGCTACCCCGATCATTTTCCATCCGGTCTGTTTTGAGGTGCTGTATACAACAAACTGGGGCTTGGATCCTGCAGACAGAATAAAGCTGTCTTGCTGTAGATGTAAAGGGACCGATCGGATCTGATCCATCATGGTTATGGATGCCGTGGTGGCATCCGGCCTGAAGAGTGTATTTCCGTGTTGATCACTAATATAGAAAAAACCGGAATCCTTAATGGGGGTATTCGTCAAAAAATCATCAATGAACGAATCATTTAAATCAATTACTATGAACCCGATGACCTCATGTGTAATTCTCTCTTTGACCGTGGTTATAATTGAAAGCGCATTCTGTTTAGAGTAAGCAAACCCATCCAGCCTGTTATATTCGGCATAGGCTGCAGAATGAGGAATGCGCAGAATGGCATCCGGATACTGTATCAGATACTTGAAGTACGGGTTACGCAGCGGATTTCGTTCCAGCTTGAACACGCCTTTTCGTTCACTTATGCCTTTTCCATAAAAATTCACGAACGAGATATTAAGTACCTTGTCATACTTGTAGGTTTCCCGATAAAGATTGTATGTCTGAAGGATGGCTTTGGCTTCCGGGTAGGACTCCGATTGAGAATACAGATATTGAAGCACTTGCGGGTTCTTGCCCAGTTCGAGTAGCCGTTCCGTATCCTCAAACAAGATGTCAATGTTCCTGGCAAGCTGGTCGGCAACCAGCTGTGTCGAGGCCTTGTTATGATTGGATACGACCGTATAAGATTTGTGGTAAGAAATCAATCCAACCACGATCAGTGGTACTGAACTGAGGATGATAAACATGCTGAGTAATTTAAGCCTGAGGCTTGAAGCTATCCATTGAATGAGTTTCAACGTATTCCACTCCATCTGAAGGGATCAAAAATGTATCATTAGTATAACATGATTTTCTAATATGTAAGAGAATCGCTAAATACTACACAATTAAACAAAGAAATTACACTTTTTAAACTCTATTTTTTGAAATTACTAAATTATTACATAAAAAAAGTATGAGACTCCATATAAGCTCGTAATGAAAGCGTTCTATAATGTGGTCACACCACAAGGTGAAACGAAAAAGGGAGGATCACAACATGCGAACCAAAAAAAAGTGGGGACTTGCCCTAACATTGGCTATGGTGATGCTGGTCAGCACGGCATGTAGCAGTACCAATGGAGGAGCAGGCTCCGATAATGAAACTTCAACGAGTGGGAATGGCAGTACACCTGCCAGCGCCAAAACAATTACGCTTGGTTTTTCGCAGGTTGGTGCGGAGAGTGGTTGGCGTTCGGCGAATACCAAGTCGATTCAGGATTCAGCCAAAGAAGCGGGTTATGATTTGAAATTCTCCGATGCACAGCAGAAGCAGGAAAATCAAATTAAAGCTTTGCGATCCTTCATACAACAGAAGGTGACGGTGATCGCTTTTTCCCCTGTTGTAGAATCCGGTTGGGATACCGTATTGAAGGAAGCGAAGGATGCAGGAATTCCCGTGATTTTGACGGACCGTGCTGTGGATTCGCCGGATAAAACCCTCTACAAAACCTTTATTGGCTCCGACTTTGTAGAAGAAGGACGCAAAGCAGGTCAGTGGCTGAGTGACCAATACAAGGACACACAAGACGAGATCAACATTGTTGAGCTGCAGGGTACAACAGGCTCCGCACCAGCGAATGACCGTCAAGAGGGCTTTATGGAATTGATTGCTTCCAATTCGAAGCTTAAAGTGATTGCTTCACAATCGGGTGACTTTACACGTGCCAAAGGCAAAGAAGTCATGCAAGCTTTCCTCAAAGCACATAAAAAAATAGATGTTCTCTATGCACATAATGACGATATGGCACTTGGTGCAATTCAGGCCATCGAAGCGGCAGGATTGAAACCAGGCGTAGATATTACCATTATCTCTGTGGATGCCGTGAAGGATGGGATGCAGGCTGCTGCTGATGGCAAAATCAACTTTATCGTTGAATGTAATCCGTTGTTAGGACCTCAATTAATGGAAGCGGTTCAATCGGTAGTAGACGGGAAAGACATCGAACCCCGAATCGTTACGGATGAGACGACCTTCACATCGGAGCAAGCCAAAGAAGCATTGCCAACACGCGAATATTAAAAGCAGATTCGTATAACACCGAAAAGTCATTTTTCGACCAGGCTGTCGCTAAATGACTTTTTTCCATAACAAAGGAGAGGGTTATATGGCCGAGCAAGCACCCATTTTGCAAATGACAGGCATCACCAAACAATTTCCCGGGGTTAAAGCGCTGTCCAGCGTCAGCTTTCGCTTGTTTCCGGGCGAGATTCATGCCTTGATGGGTGAGAACGGAGCGGGGAAGTCGACGCTTATTAAAGTTTTGACCGGCGTTTATTCCATTGATGAAGGAACGGTAAGCATGGATAACCGGGATCTTTCGATCTCCGGTCCGCCTGAAGCGCAAAAGGCGGGAATCAGTACCGTTTACCAGGAGGTAAATCTCTGTCCCAACTTAACGGTTGCTGAGAATATTTTCATCGGGCGGGAACCCATGCGATTTGGCAAAATCAATTGGAAACAAATGAACAAAGATGCGGAGAACATTCTGCGAGACAGATTACATCTGTCTATCGACGTTAAGGCTCCTTTACAGACCTACTCGGTCGCGATGCAACAACTGATTGCAATTGCAAGAGCACTCAGCATCTCGGCCAAAGTGCTCATATTGGATGAACCCACATCCAGTCTGGACAAAAACGAGGTTCAGCAACTGTTTCGTATTATGCACAAATTAAAGAGTGAAGGTCTCGCAATTCTTTTTGTTACTCATTTTCTTGATCAGGTATACGAAATGTCGGATCGTCTAACGGTGCTCCGTAACGGGGAATTGGAAGGAGAGTACATAGCCGCAGAACTTCCACGCATGGAACTGGTGCTCAAGATGATCGGCAAGGAGCTCGAGGTGCTTGAGGAGCTTCCGAAGGAAGCGGATGCTGCCCAGGCGGAGTCGGGAGAACTGTTAATTACCGCTAAGGCACTTGGACGCAAAGGAGCAATTGAGCCTTTTGATCTGGACATTCGCAAGGGAGAAGTCGTGGGCTTGGCTGGGTTATTGGGGTCTGGTCGTACCGAGATCGCTCGCCTTTTCTTTGGTGCAGATCGTTCAGATGTAGGCAAGCTGCTCGTTGTAGATACAGGAAGTACGGTCAAGTCGCCGCGTCATGCAATTGATCAGAATATTGCTTTTTGCTCCGAGAACCGTAAAACCGAAGGCATAATCGATGATCTGACCATCCGGGAGAACATTATTCTGGCTTTACAAGCGACACGAGGTTGGTCCAAACCAATTTCACGCAAGAAACAGGATGAGATCGCCGAAAAGTACATCAACCTGTTAAATATCCATCCGAAAAACCCGGAGCATTTAATTAAAAATCTGAGTGGCGGTAATCAGCAAAAGGTGTTGCTTGCACGGTGGCTGCTGATGAACCCCGATCTGTTGATTCTCGATGAACCTACGCGTGGAATTGATATCGGTGCCAAGACTGAAATACAGAAGCTGGTGCTCTCTCTGTCGAAGCAGGGCATGGCCGTGCTGTTCATTTCGTCCGAGCTGGAAGAAGTGATTCGTGTCAGCCACCGGATTGCTGTAATCCGGGACCGCAAAAAAGTGAAAGAACTTAGCGGGGATCAGATCCATCAACAGCAAATCATGAAAGCAATGGCAGGAGGTTAAAGAGATGGCGGGCAAGATGCGTAAACATCATTTGTTTTGGCCGTTATGTATGCTTGGTTTACTTTTAATCTTTAATTTGCTGTACTCTCCGGATTTCTTCTCCCTCGTCATGCGTGAAGGGAATCTGTATGGCAGCTTGATTGATATTCTCAATTTTGGAGCGCCTTTAATTCTGGTATCGATCGGTATGACACTGGTGATTGCGACCGGAGGTATCGACTTGTCCGTGGGCTCCATTGTAGCGATCTCCGGTGCTGTGGCTTGTATGAGCATCAGCAGAGGAGTAGATCAGAGTTCGCTTTGGCTTGTGTTGGGTGCACTTGGATTATCTATAGGTCTCTCACTGATCTTGGGCATATGGAACGGGGCGCTGGTTTCGGTTGCCCGAATCCAGCCCATTATTGCAACGCTTATCCTGATGGTAGCCGGACGTGGGATTGCGCAATTAATTACGAGTGGACAGATTATTACGGTATCCAATGCAAACTACACCTATATCGGGGCAGGTTCGTTTGCAGCATTACCGTTTTCCATCTTCATCGTATTAACTGTGCTGCTTGTTGCCTTATTGCTGACGAGAAAAACGGCACTGGGACTGTTTATTGAATCGGTTGGAAGTAACGCAAACGCGAGCCAACTGGCAGGTATTCGTTCAAAAACGGTTATTCTCACGGTATATGTCTTCTGTGGTCTGTGTGCCGGCATTGCCGGGCTTATTCTCAGCTCGAATGTATCCAGTGCGGATGGAAATAACGCAGGTCTGTGGTATGAACTTGATGCCATTCTTGCGGTAGTCATCGGGGGGACTTCACTCAATGGTGGTCGTTTCTATCTCATGGGTACCGTCGTTGGAGCACTTATTATCCAAACCTTAACAACAACGATCTATATGATTGGCGTTCCGCCAGAAGTTACGTTGGTTGTTAAAGCTTTTGTTGTATTAGCCGTATGTTTGATTCAATCTGATTCCTTTCGCAATTCCATGGTGATCCGTTGGAAAAAACGGAAATATCCAGCCGAACAGGGGGTTAACCGCCATGTTTCTTAATCGTAAGTTTCTCCCGATCTTTGTCACTTTCGGCTTGCTGGCCGTGATGTTTGCCATAGGGTCTTTCAGGTACACGGGGTTCTTCTCCACACAGGTCCTGCTTAATCTTCTCATTGATAACGCATTTCTGATTATCACGGCAATTGGCATGACCTTTGTCATTGTATCAGGAGGAATCGACCTGTCGGTTGGTTCTGTCATAGCGCTGACAACTATTATTAGCGCAAGTCTGGTGGAGAAGCAGGGCTGGTCACCTGCCATCGTTATACCGATGGTGCTTGTTATGGGTGCGTTATTTGGCACAGTCATGGGGGCTATAATTCATTATTTTAAAATTCAGCCCTTCATTGTGACGCTGGCCGGTATGTTTTTGGCGCGTGGGCTGTGTTATGTCATCAGTCTCGACACCATTACCATTACAAATCCATTTTACACACAGGTAGCACAGGCGAAAATTTCCCTGCCAGGGGGCAGCTTTGTCTCTATTAATGTGATTATTGCTCTGGTGATTCTACTGCTCGCGATCTACCTGGCACATTACACCCGGTTCGGGCGCAACGTTTACGCCCTTGGCGGAAGCGAGCAATCCGCGCTGCTCATGGGATTGCCGGTTGCACGTACCAAAATCCTGGTGTACACGTTCAGCGGTTTGTGCTCCGCGCTTGCCGGTGTTGTCTTCACCTTCTATATGTTATCGGGTTATGGATTACACGCCATGGGTCTTGAACTCGATACCATTGCGGCTGTTGTGATCGGAGGTACCTTGTTAACAGGTGGTGTGGGGTACGTGGCGGGAACCTTTATTGGTGTATTGATCCAGGGGGCTATCCAAACTATAATTAGCTTCGAAGGCACGCTAAGCTCATGGTGGACCAAGATTGTGATTGGCCTAATGTTGTTTGTTTTTATTTTATTCCAACGACTGCTTAGCGGGCGGCGAGTATCCTCGAAATCACTGCATTAAGTGGATCGAATGAAATGAAATTGCACACAAATACCGACACAATTATATAACTAGATGTGCTCTGCATCGGGGGCAGCAGAGACTAACATGGAGATGGGAGATGCGTGAATGAGAAGACATATGATCGGGTTGCATTTGTTCATACTGCTACTGCTGCTTGTCGGTTGTACAACACCTGAGTCTGAATCTGTGTCTCCTCCCATCTCGTCTAACAACTTGGAAACTCTCCCATCTGTTGAGGAATGGATAGAATCAGCGGTAGCAAGGGATACCTCTACGAAACCGATTGTCTTGGGTTTTTCTCAACTGGGTAGAGAGAGTGCCTGGCGTCTGGCAAACTCCACGTCTATCCGGAATGCTGCGGCAGAATCGGGAATCTCCCTTGTAATAAAAAATGCAGAACAGTCTCAGACGAAACAGTTCGAGGCTGTTCGGTCGTTCATCAGGCAAAAGGTGGATGTCATTGCCATTGCACCGGTCGTGGAATCGGGCTGGGATGGTATTCTTCAGGAGGCCAGGGATGCAGGTATACCTGTGATCATCGTAGACCGGTCAGTTGATGTTAAAGACACTTCACTTTTTGTGACAACGATTGGCTCGGACTTTTATGAGGAAGGTGTGAAGGCTGGGAAGTACATTCAGGATCGGATGCGAAATCATCCGGGTTTGATACGGATTGCCGAACTGCAAGGCACGAGTGGTTCTACACCCTCTATCCAGCGTGGTGAGGGCTTTAGAAGCATTTTCGACACCAGAGCAGATATCATCTTCTCACAAAGTGCTCCTGCCGATTTTACGGAGGACAATGGCAAACATGTGATGAAAGAATTCCTTCAGGTCCCGGAAGATGAACGGCCGCAGGTTCTTTTTGCCCATAATGATGAAATGGCTTTTGGCGCCATACAAGCGATTGAAGAAGCTGGGCTGAAGCCGGGAGAGGACATTATCATTGTTTCGGTGGACGGCTCCCGCAAAGCACTTGAAATTCTAGCCAATGGGAAAATCAACGCTGTGGTGGAATGTAACCCGCTGCTCGGTCCTCAGCTTATGCAGGCTACAAAAGAAATTATTGCAGGGCGTACACTCCCGAAGCGCATGGCACCCCCGGAGGACATTTTTACACAGGAGAGTGCTAGACGGGAGATGTACAACAGGCGATTCTAGAATATGCGAAAAAATAGAACATTTTGGATAAAATTCAATTTACTTTAAATAAACTTATCGTTTATACTGAACTCACCTTGAACTAAAGTTCTTTTCTATGAGAAAAGACGTAGCGGTTTGCATACTTTTGAAAGCGCTTTTTTTCGAGGGGTGAAAGTTCGATAAAGAGAGGGAGTGTAAAAGGTATTATGCTGTCAATATATTATGAGGAGGTAATTTTATGTTCAAAGTAAAGCTGGCAAAGGTGGTAATATCTCTCGCACTTTTCGGTACCTTGTTTTCTATTCCAGGGGTGCCCAATGCTCGTGCTGCAGATGCAAGTTGTCCGAATGGTTATGTAGGTCTGACGTTTGATGATGGCCCATCTGGAAATACAACAAACATGCTTAACGCGTTGAAGCAGGCGGGCTTACGGGCAACGATGTTCAATGTTGGACAAAATGCACAAAATAATAAATCTCTGGTTACTGCACAGGTGGCAGCTGGGATGTGGATTGGCAATCATTCCTATACACATCCAAACATGACTACATTAAACAGTTCTCAGATGTCGTCAGAGATTACTCGGACACAGCAGACGATCCAGTCCATTACCGGAAGTTCACCTAAACTGTTCAGACCTCCTTACGGTGCGACAAATGCGACTTTGAAATCCGTTGTGAGCCAAAACGGCCTGAAGGAAGTACTGTGGAACGTAGATTCCCAAGACTGGAATGGTGCCAGCGCAGCCCAGATCGTGGCAGCTGTGAACACGATGAAAAGTGGTGACGTCATTCTAATGCATGATCAGTACCAGACGACACTTCAAGCCATTCCACAGATTGCACAAAATCTGAAGAATCGTGGCCTTTGCTCCGGCATGATCTCACCGACGACAGGTCGGGCAGTCGCTCCTGATGGCAGCACCACCAATCCCCCAGGTACGTCAACAAAAGTAGAAGCCGAGAATATGACCAAAGGTGGACAATACACCGGCAATATCAGTTCTCCTTTCAATGGCGTGGTCCTTTATGCCAACAATGATTTGGTTAAATACACTCAGAATTTTGCAACGAGCACTCATAATTTCTCGCTTCGTGGAGCTTCAAACAATGCCAACATGGCTAGAGTGGATTTGAAGATTGGAGGACAGACCAAGGGGACCTTTTACTTTGGCGGGAGTTCACCAGCGGTCTATACCCTGAATAATATCAGCCATGGAACGGGAAATCAGGTCATTGAGTTGGTTGTAACAGCCGATGACGGGACATGGGATATGTACATCGATTACTTGGAAATACATTAACAAGCTTAAGGCTGATTGAAAAATAATGCACTATGATGAACTCCCGTTGGGTTGACCCAATGGGAGTTCATCATGTTTTTGGCCATTTTGTAACACAAAAGTGGAAGGAAAACATTTATAATGGATCAAATTGTATGTGAAGAATCTGGTTTCTATTGAAAAATTTCATTGAATAGAAGTGGAGTGATCAAATGATCATCATGATTAACGGAGCGTTTGGTTCGGGAAAAACTTCAGCAGCAGAAGCACTCCAACCTTTGATTGCAAACAGTATGATCTACGATCCTGAAGAAATAGGTTATATGCTGAGAAAACTTCTTCCGGAGAATTGTAGAGAGGAAAGGGAACGTACGGATGATTTTCAAGATATAGATCTATGGAAAAACCTAACCGTAAAGACGGCAAGAGAAGTAAAGCAGAAATACAACAAACACTTAATTGTCCCCATGACCATCTATAAAGAGGAAAACTTTAATTACATTTATAACGGGTTAAAAGAGATCGATCAGGACATTCATCATTTTTGCCTTACGGCTACAGAAGAGACGATTTATCATCGTTTGGCTAAACGCGGAGATGAATATGGAGGCTGGCAGTATCAACAAGCACCAAAGTGTGTTGAAGCTTTCAAGGATGAACAATTTCAAACTCACATTATTACCGATCATCTGGAGACACGTGAAATCATCGAAATTATTTTGAAGAAAATGAACCGAAGAGGATGGAACCTAATTGACGACTGTGACTTTTGAAGAGGTAACCGAACAACACCTCCCTGAAATTAGAAAGATTTATAACTATTATGTAATGAATACAACGATTTCGTTTCATACGGAGGAATTAGATCTTGATCAGATTAAATCCTCTGTGATGAACAAGGATACACGGTATAAAACTTACGTAATTCTTGAAAACAATCAAATGATGGGTTATGTTCTGATCACCCAGTATAAGAGTAAACAGGCATATGACATTTGCGGTGAAGTCACCATATATTTAAAGCCCGATATTTTGGGAAAAGGCTTGGGGAAACAAGCACTACGTTTTATTGAGAAGGTTGCAAAAGAACAAGGATTCCATACCTTAATTGCGACGATTTGCATGGAGAATACAAGAAGTAAAACATTATTTGAGAGAAATGGTTACGAACAATGTGCTCTGTTTAAAGAGATTGGATATAAATTTGATAGAAAGCTGGATATTGGAAGTTTCCAAAAGATATTGTAAGGAGAATACGAAATGAGTAAAAACCTATATATTATATCTGGCCCCCCTGGAGTAGGGAAATCTACAACTTCAAAGCTGCTAGTTCAGACTTTAGATAAAAGTGCATACATTTCTGGAGATGCGGTTAGTCACTTTCCGGTCAAAGGGCGAGGTAAACCCTGGCTTGATAAGGATACAAACGACTTAACTTGGAAAAATATATCTAGTCTGGTGAAAAACTTATTGGATTATAACTACGATGTAGTGCTGGATTATGTGGCCTTTCCGGAAGACATTGATGGATTAATGACAGAATTGGCAGACTATCATGTTCGCATAATCTATGTTGTATTGATGGTTGATCGTCAAACCATTATTCGTAGAGACCGTCTAAGAGCAGAAGAATATCAAATGAAAGAAAGAAGTATAATTCTGCTGGATGAGTTTGAAAATCATCCGGATCTGAAAGTAGATAACAAGCTGTATACTAATCATTTTACAGAAGAACAATTACCTGAAATAGTGAGTGAAATTATAAATAATGAGAAATATCGAGTGAAGTAATTACTTTGTTACTATGCTACGAATTGTAAAAATGCAAGAGAGTTGAATAACCAATTCGTTGGGGGGATTATCGATGTCTCGTATTTATGGAGAAAGAATTGTGTTAAGAGAATACCAGGACTCTGATGTGGATTACATCAAACAATGGGTGAACGACCCAGAGATCACAGGGACATTATCAGATAATTTTTTGTATCCTCATTCGAGTTATGAGACAGAAGTCTTTTTCAGGACAATGGTTGAAGGCAAGTCTTCAAATAAAAGTTTTATTATCGGATTAAAGGATTCGCTAGATTATATAGGTCAGATTGATTTGTACAAAATTGATTATAAAAACCGCTTTGCATGTTTAGCAATTGTAATAGGGAGAAAAGAATTTTTGGGTAAAGGTTATGGGAGTGAAGCAATCCGTGTACTACAGAAGTTTGTCTTCGAAGAGCTGAATTTAAACAGATTAGAACTTGAAGTGTACGAGTATAATGAGACTGCTTACAAATGTTATTTAAAATGTGGCTTTAAAGAAGAAGGAAGATACAGAAAGAAGATATATAAAAAGGGGAAATACTGGGATAGTGTTTGCATGAGTATCTTAAAAACTGAATATGAGCAGTCATAGTCTCCAGAGGCATAAAATTGGAATGTCAATATCAATAGCTTTGTGCAGTTGTATTCTTTATTAATTTCGATTACGTTTGTAATCCAAAAATCAAAAGATTAATGTACTAATTATATATGCGTAAAAAGGGTGAGCAGATGAACAGAGGAATACGTTTTGAAATACCAAATACCTATGGACGCTTTCTTGGGGAGACTTTAAAACCAATGGAGGTATCTAATTTCGATTGGTTTATTGGTGGAGAAGAATCCTATTTCATTGAGGGTGATACGTTAGGGGATGATCTTTTTCCGGATATGATTATTGGTATGAGTGGAGAAGAATTACAGAAGATTATTGATACCAACGAGTATTATTTAATATTTGCGAATTTAAAAGCATTTCCAAAAGGCACACAAATAACAGATGTAATCACCTATGAAGATTATGTGGAGAGTGAGTGTCAGATGGTGCTTCTTGTGATCGATAGTATCTACGTCACGGTTTATTGTAAAGATCTAGAAAAAGTCGAGGAATTATATAATCATATAAATAGACAGGGATTTGAATCTCTCGAATATTTAACGGATGAGAATGATACGAGGTCAAAACTATCGGTCTGGTGATAAAGGAGCATGGGATTAACTGTTAAGGTTTGATAGACCATCCCATGTATACGTTGCTATGCGTCAACATAGGGTTGAGTTTAGTGTTAGGTGTTAAACGCTAACGAAACTGACACCTCTTATTTGGGGATTTGAAACGCCTTTCGAAATCTAAGGAATCTGAGACACGCTATACCAGAAAAAATATCCTTTTGTAGCGTTTTTGTCAGATGATTTTGAGAAATAAGATGTCTCATGTTCCTTACAATTTTAAAAGAGGACGTGAAGGCCGAATAAGATGTCCTGTGTTTCTTAGAAAATCTCCTGGCCATTCGCCAGCAACATACAACTTGAACTTCGGGAGTTTTCGAACGGTACGCTGGTACCTATTTTCGTTTTGGTTGCCTGAGTTTGAAGGAACACGCTGGTCACGTTTCCTCGTGGAATTTGACTGTTTATGAATACGATTACATCATATGAAGGAGGGATTTCACCTTGTCTGACTACTATTGGGATGACCAAATTGAATATCTTAGAAATACGCGGTGGCTATATTATAACGATGATTATCTTGAGTTGAAGCTGCTTCCTTTATTACCGGAAGGATCAACTTATACCGGATTAGACAAAGGTAAGGAATTGATTAAGCAGGCCAATGACAGAGTTGATCACCATTCTTCAGAAGATGATCGAAAGTCTAGTAGATGAGGGTAGAATGATATGTTTTGAACCTCATTGGATCGCAAATATGTCAAACTATGAATTACATGGACTTGAACAATCCAAAAATATTCAGCTCGGTATTCTCCAAACATTTTTCGAGGAGGATAGCAAAAGGAATAGTCAAGATGGAAATATCGGTATAAAGATTCCAATCCTGCTTAGCCAACTTGGCTTGAGAAATGTAGAATGCCGGGTGAGTGACAAGGTTAACTTCTTAGATCAACACATGGCAGATTCGGATAAGGAAAAGCTTTTTCATGCATTAAAAGAAGAAGGACTGGGACAAGAACCGAATGACAGACATGAAGGAGTTACTCATTTGATGGAAAGAGGACTGAATTCAGAAGAAGCGAATAGAGAATATGAAGCAGAGAGTGTATTTGCTAGGAAGTTTAATGAAAACTCATGGTTAACTTACGCTCCAAACATGAAAATTACATCGGGAATTGTGACGAGATAAGTGTATTGTTTCTAATACTCATAAGGAGGTACAGAGGATGATATATAGGAGAAAAACCTATGTTATTGCGACTTCTTTTGTAGAAGAGTTTAATGCTCTATTTAATGATGTTTTGCTGCCATCCCAGTTGAAATACGGATCAAGACTTATTGGAAGATGGCATACACCAATCGATGATGAAACCAGTGAAATTTTTGCGATGTGGGAATACGACACCCTTGAACAATACGAAGAGATTGAGAAAAATATAAAATCAGATACAGAACACGTAGAGCGAGTTCAAGCGCGGTTTGATCAGATCGGAAGACATCGGTATAAAGAAGTATTTCGAGAAGAAATTAGGCAAGCATTTTTCACATCAACAGTAGATCGCGAACAAACGATTTTGAAGAGAAATATAAGAAAAAGGAGATGAAAGTATGATAGAGACAGAACGACTTATATTTCGGAAATATACTAAAAATGATTTTGATTTACTTTTTGAGATGACACGTGAGCCAAATATGATGAAATTTATAAGACATGGAGGACCTTGGACGAAGGAAGAAACCATGCAAAGCCTGGAAAAGTTCATCAACTGGAATAAAGACGATAAAGGGCTGTTTCTCGCATTTAATAAAGAGGATAACAAGTTAATTGGAACCTCTGGACTGATTCCTCAAATCATTGAAGGCAATGATGAGCATGAAGTTGGTTACTGGGTTATTGAGCAATATTGGGGAATGGGTTACGGATATGAACAAGCAAAAGCGTGGAAAGAATATGGCATGGATTACTTGAAGCAGAAAAGATTAATATCTCTAATTCAACATGGCAATGTGGGTTCTATGAAAGTCGCGCAAAGGAATGGCATGAAACATGAGAAGGACGTGGACATAATAGGGAAAAATGTAGCAGTATACTCGATTGAGGTGAAGTGAATATGACTCCATTTCCTGAACTAGAAACCAAAAGATTGCTGTTAAGAGAGATTAAACAGAGTGATTCCCAAGACATATTTCAAATTTTTTCTTCAGATGAAGTTACAAAGTTCTACGATGTAGAAAGTTTTACAAATATGAAACAAGCAGAAGAACTCATACAAAGATGGAATGAACGATTCCAGAATGGTCACAACTATGCATTTTTGAAGAAAGAATATGTATGAGAATACGAATTATTGGATCTTGCGGGAGTGGGAAATCAACATTAGCCAAAGAATTGTCGGATAACTACGGTATTCCGTCCTATGAATTGGACAATCTCATATGGGACAGAAGCGCCGAAAATCTGAGATATCCTGAAAGTTTTAGGGATGAATCCTTCCAATCTATTGTCAGTTCAGAAGCTTGGATCATAGAAGGAGTGCAGTGCAAAGATTGGACCATAAAGTCCATCCAGGAAGCAGATTTGATTTTTGTATTAAATCCAAATGTGTTCATTAGAGATTATCGGATTATAAAGAGGTTTGTATTGTCCAGAACGGGATTGCAACCGTGGAATTACAAGCAGTCATTCAAGGACTTATGCAAGATGATTGTGAAGTGGAACCATCAATATAATATAGGTGCAGCCATAGATGTGATTAACAAAAACCATAAGACTGCAACAATCACGAAGAATAAAAAACAAGCGATACAGTTGATTGAACATCAATTGGAAGCGGTTGTAAGTGAGAGTGAAAAGAGCGTTAGAATTAATCAAGGATTGTCGAGAGAGGAGGTGCAGTGTTGAATATAAAAATACTACCAGTCTCACGAGAGAATTGGGAAGAGGCGCTGAAGATCTCTTTGTATAAACACCAAGCGTCATTAGTTCCATCTGTTATTGAGGGAATCGCTTACGCCTATATAAAACCGTGGGATGAAGCATTTGATCCTTACGTACTCGAGATCGATGGGAAGATATTTGGTTTCTTTTATCTGAGTTATACTCCAGATAGTACAGATAATTACTGGATTGGTGGTTTTCAAATCGATAAATCCTATCAAGGTAAAGGAATGGGAAAACTCGCTTTAAGAGCCATTCTAGATTACATTACGAAACTGCATCCGTTGTGCAAGGTTATTTCATTAACGGTTGAACGGGATAACGAAATAGCACAGAATTTGTATAAGAGCATGTCTTTCATTAGTGAGAACAGAACCAATTCAGATGATGAAGTGATCTACAGGTTGGCAATGAAATGAAAGACTCAACATTTCAGAGGGCAGTATATCTTTGTTAACCAAGATCGAGGATTGGTTCGGTATTCACAACGATTATATCGATAATAGCTTGTTACCACTTTAGTGGTTTAACAATTATATATTGAAAGAATAGTTGTTTACGGGAGAGATAACATGAGCCAATGGTTTGATCTAGATGGACTTGATCCAGAGTTAATCAAATTTGCAGTGATAATCGCTAAATATAACCATAAATTCATCATTATCAAAAATAGGAAAAGAGGAGGTTGGGAAATCCCAGGAGGCAACAAAGAAATAGGGGAAACACTTTTACACACGGCAAGTCGAGAACTCTATGAAGAGACAGGGGCAGTACGCTTCGAATTAATACCTTATGGTGTATATGAATGGAATGGGAGCTTTGGTATGGTTTCTTATGCTGAGGTTAAATTGCTGGAGAGCTTACCGGAGTCTGAAATTGATGAAATAAAGCTTGTGGATGTATTACCTGAAGGGATGAACTTCGGAGATATGTTTTATCGTTTCTCAGACAGATGGGATGGACTTGAGAACTATGAGCTTAAGAAATACACCATTGAAATAAATCATTTGAATGAGTTACCAGTAATTAAAATAAGCTAGTTTTAGTTGGAGGAACTCTATTTTGAAACTAAAGGAGATGAAAAGAATTAGTGAATAAGAATAAGGGACTCATCATGTCACTATTACTTTTATTGCTTTTAATTTTGTTATGGGATTCCTTTCGAACTTCAATTTTTGAAGCAGTTACTGTTCAAAAGATTAGTGAAAATGAAATGACTGTAATTAATTTTAATAATCTTGAAAGAACAATAGCCGTTCCAATGGATATGTCTAAACTAATTGAAGAGAACAAGGAATACACTGTTTTGTACGATAAAAGGATCTTTGATAAATACAGACTTCGATCAATAAAGCCATAGGATTTTAGAAATAACTTAGGAAAGGATGGATGGAAACGACCATGATAACGTATAGAACGTTGACCCTTGATGATGTGAATCAGCTGCAGGAAATAGATCGCTCGGAACATATTGATCTCATCTATGAAATGAGAGAGAACCGATTGGTTGAGCTTGAACAAAATCATGAGTGCTCAAACTGGGATGAGATGCTTTTGAAAGAGATTCAAAATCGATATGTCTATGAATTAGAACAAGGTGGCATGGCATATGGCGCGTTTGCTGACGATCAATTAATCGGATTTGGTGTGCTGGCACATCAACTTAGAGGAAGAGAACAAAATCAATTACAAGTTGACTTGATGTATGTCTCACGCGGGTACAGAAGACAAGGTATTGGAAAACGTATTTTAAACCAATTAGGTGAAGAGGCTAAGAAACTTGGCGCACAGTATCTGTATATTTCCTCCACAGAGACGAGATCGGCAGTATCCTTTTACAGAAGCCAGGGCAGCCAGATTACTAGTGAGATTGATCATGAACTTTATGACAAAGAGCCGAAAGATATACACATGATAAAGGAGCTGGGCACATGACAACGGTTGGGATACTCGGAACCATTCATAATCCAGAACTCAGAGAGCGATATCATTGTTCCCTTTCTCTTTACAAGGATGTGATTACTGAGTTTAAACCAGATCTCATTTGTGGTGAAGTTCATCCGCAGAGTTGGTTGAGGTATCTGAAGGACAAACATGATAGAGGATACTGGGGAGAACCAGCCAGTGAGTATTGGGAATTGGTCTTCCCTTTATGCGAGGAGCATAACATCCCATTTGTCCCTATAGATTGGTTTGAATTGGATGTGTGGAATGCTTTTGATCCATTCAACGGTTATTCGGGCGTGGAACGCCAAGAACTTGAACAACAGGATGATCATTGGTTTGCGGAGCAAATGGAGACGTATCAGTTTGGCGAGATTCCTTTTAATTCGAAGGAGTTCGATCGTGTAACCAGACAAAAGTATGAATGGTTGCATCAGGTAAACGCGAAGGCACAGAACTTTCGATGGGTGGTCCGTAATCAGATTATGATTCAAAGAGTCAAAAATACAATTGAAGCTCATCCAGGAAAACGAATCCTCTGTATCGTAGGAGCCGATCACAATTACATCTTCCAAGAAGAGCTGATGATAGAACCCGTTGAATTGTTGTATCCGTTACGATAAAGGAACCGTTGGTAGAATTACAAATGAAACTTATATTTAAGGAGCATTACATGCGCAAAAAAATACGTAAAACACTCAAATACAGCATACTTAGTATTATTTTAATGGTTATAGTAGCTCTGATATTTCCCACATGGACACCGAAAATTAAAGGTGAAAACAGCATTAGCATGTTAGAGCAGGTCGAAATTAACGGTACAGGGCATGAAGTCATGATCAGAGGTGTTGATCGGACTAACCCTATCCTGATTTTTGTGCATGGTGGGCCGGGATGCTCGGAGATTCCATACGTAAGGAAGTATCAGAAAGAGCTTGAGCAATACTTCACGGTGGTGCATTATGATCAACGTGGGAGTGGGAAGTCCTATCACTTTTTTGAGGATTACTCAAATCTAACAACAGATGTATTAGTAGATGATTTGTTAGCGTTAAGGGATTATGTATCTAAAGAGTTAGGTCAAGAGAAGGTTATATTAATCGGTCATTCATTTGGTACATACATCGGGATGAAAGCTGCGGCTAAAGCACCCACTCAGTTTCACGCTTATATAGGCATTGGACAGATGGCTAATACACTTCAGAGCGAACTGGAAAGTTTGGAGTACACGTACGAGCAAGCGAAACAAGCCGGTAATGCAGAGGACGTTAAAAAACTGGAGCTAATTCGCAGCTCGATCGAGCAAGGAAAGGACCTTACGCCTAGAATTTTGTTGCAAAAGTACGGTGGTGCAGCCAGGCTCATCCATGAGAATAGAGATTATATTTCAGGATTCCTTTTAAATCCCGAATACAATGGGCTGGATATGATTCGCTTTTATTCAGGGATGTTCAGTTCACAAGACATCTTACTGAAGGAAGCATTTGATCAAAATTTACCTGATATTGTTGATCATCTGGAGATTCCTACCTATTTTGTAACGGGTAAATATGATTATATGACTACTGCGAATGCAGCACGTGATTATTTTGACGTATTGGTTGCACCGATCAAAGACTTCATTGTTTTCAACGAGTCGGCGCATTACCCACAGTTTGAAGAGAAAGAAAAATTCGTAAAGTGGTTAAATGAGCTATTTTAATATGCATGGAGAGGAGCAAGATCATATTGTTAAATGATTTCATTGAGCTTGAAGAAGAGCGTGATGAGAGTTACCGGTGTTACACTCTGCAAAATACAGTGCAAATATTTGAACATTGCATACAGGATGAGGATTTAAATGACGTCCGAATATATGTGTCCACTAATACACCGTTAGTTTCAATTGATGATAAAATAGAAGATTACATTAAGTGGTTTTCAACTTGTGAGACTGTCTTTCGAGAATATTATGAGAATGAACTTCAGGAAAAAGTACATCAGAATTGGTTTAATGAGATTGAAGTCTATCGTGTAGATATCACATTTAACAGTATAGCCGACTACGGCGCAACAATATCTTGCGGAGATAATATCCTGCGCGATCACATCATGATTATCGATTTTGATAGAGAACAAATCCAAGCAATTAAATTAAACGGATAGATGGATTATTTTGTAGTAAATAGTCAAAAAAGAGCAATAAAGATATCGCTTTATTTTCCATATATGTGTTATTATGTTGATGCCAGACGAAATTTTCATTTGTTTGATCGATAGGAAAGGAGGCGCGAATTCTCGAATCATTCAATCTGAATCAATAGATTAACTGCACTGCTTGTTAAAAATAATAGAATAAGCGGAGGTATGGTTATGTTCAAAAAATGGAAGAAATTCAGCATCAGCAGCTTGGCGCTTGTGTTAGTGGCTGCCGTGGCTTTTACCGGATGGAGCCCTAAAGCATCAGCAGCAGACGCTTCGCAAGTGGTGGCTGAGATGGGTGCAGGTTGGAATCTGGGCAATCAGCTGGAAGCAGCGGTAAATGGCACACCGAGTGAGACAGCTTGGGGCAATCCTACGGTGACTCCGGCGCTGATCCAAAAAGTGAAAGCTGCGGGTTTCAAGTCTATTCGTATTCCCATCTCCTATTTGAATAACATTGGAAGCGCTCCCAATTATACGATTAATGCGGCATGGTTGAATCGAATTCAGCAAGTTGTGGATTATGCGTACAATGAAGGTATGTATGTCATCATCAATATTCATGGTGATGGGTATAATTCCGTACAGGGTGGATGGCTGCTTGTGAATGGTGGCAATCAGACTGCCATTAAGGAAAAATATAAGAAAGTGTGGCAGCAGATTGCCACCAAGTTTAGCAACTACAATGATCGCCTTATTTTCGAATCCATGAACGAAGTTTTTGATGGCAACTATGGTAATCCGAACTCGGCGTATTACGCCAACCTGAATGCTTACAATCAGATCTTTGTGGATACGGTTCGTCAAACTGGAGGCAACAACAATGCCAGATGGTTGCTGATTCCAGGTTGGAATACCAATATTGACTTCACCGTTGGTAATTATGGCTTTGTGCTCCCGACAGATAATTTCAGATCCTCAGCAATTCCTAGTTCGCAGAAGAGAATCATGATCTCGGCACACTATTACTCTCCGTGGGATTTTGCAGGTGAGGAAAACGGTAATATCACGCAGTGGGGTGCAACAGCAACGAATCCTGCCAAAAGGTCTACTTGGGGACAAGAGGATTACCTGGAATCGCAGTTCAAGTCCATGTACGATAAATTTGTGACTCAAGGCTATCCTGTAGTGATTGGTGAATTCGGTTCGATTGATAAAACGTCGTACGATTCCAGCAACAATGTGTATCGCGCCGCTTACGCCAAAGCAGTTACAGCAAAAGCCAAGAAATACAAAATGGTTCCTGTTTATTGGGATAACGGGCATAACGGTCAACATGGATTCGCATTGTTTAACCGTTCGAACAATACCGTGACTCAGCAAAGTATCATTAATGCGATCATGCAAGGTATGCAATAGTTTACTGTCTATCTGTATCCGTGTAAACGGCGTGTTCCTTCAAAAGGGACATGCCGTTTTTTATGCTACCCGAAGATAAATTTAAACAACATTTACCAATGCATTTTACATAAGCGACATACAGAATTCATTAAATCCCACAATAGCTTTTATATACTTAATTTGCTTGATATAGCGAACTAAAAGGACTAGGTGGTAGACAGAATGTTAAAAAAACGTGATTTGCAGGAATGCCATTCACTGTACAGCTTAATGATGGACCCCGCAGTTTTTCCCTACGTTCGTTATGCATGCCAATCGTATGAGGAATATCTATTCCTGACCAAACAATTGATGGCTGAAGAAGAACAAAAAACGGTGATTTCCCGAACGATTTTGAATGAAACAGGGCAGCCTATTGGAACCATTGATCTATATCATATTGAGCATCAAACCGGTTTTTTAGCCACTTGGATCGGATCACCGTTTTTTGGAAATGGGTATAGCCAAAGAGCCAAATCAGCCTTTTTTGTTGAATTGTTTCTGGAACATGGGATTGAAACGGTATTTATGAAGATACGCAAGCAGAATATAAGATCCAGAAAAGCGGTACAAAAACTGCCTTATGTGAAGTTAGCCAATGATGTGTATCCAGATGTATATCAACGGATTAATATGAATGAACAGATGTATGATCTGTATTATGTTGGACGGTCAGCCTTTTTCCAAAATAGTATGGATCTGCACCAAGTGGTAGCTACGTAACTTATTCAGAGAGCGTCAATAGCGGCGTCAGTGATGACGCCGCTATTTGATATGATATAGGAACGGACTGTTAATATAACATGCAGGAATATAGACTAGAGAATCGAAAGACATTAAGTAGATAACCTCATAAAAAGTGGACGGTTAATCAAGGAGGCATGAAATGAATAATATTAACAAGATTTTGGGTGTAGTCCTCATGCTTGGCAGTGTGTTTATTTCAACGATGGAGAGAATTTCAACACGAGTCTCTGTCGCTATAGTAGAAGCAGGATACGCTTCAGGAGGGACCAGCGTACCCCAGTTTGCTCAGATGAACGAGCATTCAACAGGTTTACTCGTATACTTCATGTTCTTCGTTGGATTCATACTATTGGTCTCGGGATTCCCAGGGAGTTATAAGAAAAATCGTAATCATGGGCATAACAAGGAAGTTTAGCTTGAGGAGGGATGAAAGTGGCCAAGCAGGAGGAAGTGTTATCGGGAGGTAATGTGAATCAGGTTGTCCGAATAGGTGAGACGGTTCGCAGGCATGCGAAACCAAATCCATATGTGATTGAATTGCTTTTACATCTCGAAAAAGTTGGTTATGATCACGCCCCTCGATTTCTGGGAATAGATGAACAGGGGCGAGAAACGCTCTCTTACCTCGAAGGCATCGTTCCAGGCAATGACTACCCTGATCTAGAAGAATATATGTGGTCAGACGAATCTTTGATTGAAGTCGCGAAACTGTTGAGAAGTTACCATGATGCGACGGTTGGATTTACAACAACATCAGTATCAACGAACAGATATCCAGGCATAACTGAAGATGAAGTTGTATGTCATAACGATTTTGCGCCGTATAATGTGGTGTACAAGGATGGCCGTCCTCAAGGCATTATTGATTTTGATATGGCGGGTCCGGGTCCGCGAATGTGGGATATCGCCTATGTCTTGTATACATCCATTCCACTTGCAGATTTCTCACCAGAGATGGACGGAAAGGGTGTAATGCCATACGCCAGCCAGGCGCACGGAACTGTTCGAAAAGAACGGATTGCCTTATTCATGTCTACGTACGGGCTGAGTGTTCCAGCAGATTTGAAGGATTGGGTCATATCCCGTATCCGTTTCATGTGTAAAACACTGACTGATCGTGCGGCTGATGGAGATGTCGCTTTTATGAAGATGGTCGAAGGGGGTCATCTGGCCCACTATGAGAAAGAAGTCATTTTTCTTGAAAACCATTGGGATGAATGGGTTTGAAAGGTAATGCTAATGGACCGCATGATAGCCTACGGGCTGGACAGCGGTTTTTTTGTTTCCAGCTTCGAATCCCTATGAATTCCATTCTAATCATTTTCAACAATTGTGATCAACAATACAGCAATATAGTTCAGATTAGATCGAAATAACTGTGATACAATTCATTGTAAAGCGCTATCATTGTAAATTATTAAACTATATTGCTTTTTATATTCTGGGAAGGGAGATCTTACTGATGCTAACCATACACACCCCGACGAATATTGCTTTGCAGGAAAATGAAGTTTATGTGCGATCAGAAGCAGATAATTTTCAGGATGAATGGCCTGTTCATACGCATAATGGGTATGAGATACATTATTTTATTCAAGGAGATGCAACCTTTTTAATCGGTGACCGAATATATAAGCCGTTGCCTGGAGATATGTTTATATTCAGAGGCGGTGTGCCCCACCGAATCAATCCTTCAAGAGAAATGGTGTACAAGCGAAGTTTTGTCAATTTCACGGAATTATTGCTTTTGGACATGCTTGCTGTCAGTCAGTTAGAGAATCTGATGTCCATATTCCGTCATCCCAATGGGTTATTGGTGCATTGGCCTCCGGAGGAGCGTGAGTATATCACAGCTATTTTTAAGGGAATCAAGGAGGAGATGGGGGCAGGAAATACAGGGTACAAAACAATGGTCAAATTGAGTCTTACCCAATTGCTACTGCGGATTTACCGGAAAACAACCAGTGAGCAATCCGCCAATCCTATCTTATGTTCTTCCCAGAAGCAGACAAGCGTAAGTCGGGTTCTTCATTATTTAAACCAGAATTATACGGAGAATGTTTCATTGGATGAACTGTCCAAAACACTCCATTTGAATAAATACTACATTTGTCATTCTTTCAAAGAGACGACGGGATATACCATAAGCAACTATGTTATACGGAAAAGAGTTGCAGAGGCCAAAAAATTGTTGCTGTCTACGGATGCACCGATTTTGTCCATATCTGAGACGTTAGGTTTTAACACACCTGTATATTTTAGCAGGGCCTTTAAACAATATGTGGGTGTATCACCACAGTTATTCCGTAAAAGTGAATTGCTCAACGAAGCCAAAATTCATTAGAACCTTCCAAGGAGATGTTGATATGACAAGAAGAACAACGTTTAAGCTCATCACTAGCATGGTATTGGTCATGTTACTCATCGTATTAACTGCTTGCGGAAATTCAGGTACCAATGCTAATCCAAAACAAACAACCCTGGATTTCCTGTGGTTCTCTGATGGCAAAGAAGGAGAGGTCATCAAGGAAATCATTAAAGATTATGAGCAGACCAATACCAAGGTTAAAATCAACCTGATTGAAGTTGGCTTCAAGGATATCCAAACCAAATTAAAAACCATGTTATCCGGTGGAAAGCCACCTGCCCTGAGCCGGGTCACGGATACCGGATCATTTGCTAATCAGGCGGTTGATCTAACACCTTACGTGGACAATGCGGACCAATTCGAGGATCAATTTATTGACTCACTTAAACCATATTATGTTATTAATGACAAACTGGTAGCGGCGCCTATGGATGTTACAGCGAATGGGCTTATTTATAACAAAACCTTATTTGATAAAGCTGGCGTCAAAGTACCGACCTCTCCTAACCAAGTATGGACGTGGGATGAATACACAGCTGCGTTAAAAGAGGTTATGGACAAAGGCGGAGCACGTTATGGCATGGTATGGGATGTCACACCGCATAGATGGTCCACTCTTTTGTATCAGAATGGCGGAAGCATCTTAACAGAGGATGGCACTGCGGCAGCGATTAACAATGAAGCCGGAATCCGTAGCATGGAGCAATTCAAGCAGCTTCATCAAGAAGGGATCATGCCCGAATCCGTATGGCTCGGAGGGGAAAATCCGAACAACCTGTTCCGTTCCGGGACGGTGGCTACCCACTGGGCTGGTAACTGGATGATCAGCAATTACAAGGATATCACCGATTTTGAATGGGGAGTCACCTACATGCCAAAAGGAACACAACGTTCTTCCGTACCAGGCGGGAAGTTTCTGATGGCTTTCAAAGGCAGCGGATATGAGCAGGAGGCGGCAGAATTTATTGAATACTTAACGTCCAAAGAAGTGAATTCAAAATATAATCAGGAGTCATTGTTTATGAGTCCACGGAAGGACAGCGCTGTCCTGAATTATGAATTTGGCAAGGAGATGTTTGAAATCTTCGCTGATGAACTGAAGAACAGTTCGCCTCTTGCAGCTAATGACTGGTCCAGACAGACCATTATATCCAAAATTACAACGGACCTGAAAAATAATATTGTTGAGGTTCTATCCGATGAGGCAACTCCGCAGGAGGCGCTGGATCGAACAGCCAAACTGATTAACGAGGCTATTGGCAGTCAATAAACGTAATGCCATGTGGTTCATTCGTATTCGGGGGCTTAGCGATTCCTGTGAAGCCTCCCTTTCGAATAACGCATAAGGAAGGGGCAAGCAGATGAGTGAAGGACAACGATTAAACAGGAATACGCTGGCAAAACAGAACAGGAAGCTCGTTATTGCTCCTTATCTGTTTATATTACCCAATCTCCTGATCTTTGGAACTTTTATCGTATTTCCCTCTTTATTGGGCCTCTATTATTCCTTCCATGTCTATGATGGATTGAACCCAATGAAGTTCAACGGGCTGGACAATTACATCAAAATTATAGGAGATCGGGAATTTTGGTCGACCATCGGACGAACGGGGATTTATGCAGCAATTGTTGTCCCACTAATATATGCAGCAGCGCTCGGCATTGCTTTGCTGCTTGCGCGCGAGATTAGAATGCGCGGTTTCTTCAGGGCCGTATTTTACTGGCCGACCATGATTTCTTACATTATCGTAGGCTTGACCTGGAAGTGGATTTTCGGAGATTCATTTGGCATTTTGAATCATCTGCTAACCGTGGTTGGTGTGGAACCTGTCGGCTTTTTAACCTCTTCCTTTTGGGCAAATACGGCTGTAATCATCGCGACAGTATGGTCACGTGCAGGCTTTTTCATGGTCATTTTTATCGCGGGTTTGCAGGCTATACCTACGGATTATTATGAGGCTGCCCGCTTGGACGGGGCTACGGGAATGAAGGTGTTTCGCTATATCACGCTCCCGCTTTTGAAGCCCACAAGCTTGCTTGTTGTTATGCTGACTCTGATTGACGCGTTCAAAGCATTTCCACTTATGTTT
Organism: Paenibacillus sp. FSL K6-4396; assembly: GCF_038002525.1. Lineage (NCBI taxonomy): Bacteria > Bacillati > Bacillota > Bacilli > Caryophanales > Paenibacillaceae > Paenibacillus > Paenibacillus sp. FSL K6-4396. Next base: position 2,662,447 of record NZ_JBBOCR010000001.1, read on the forward strand.
GCGCTTACAGGTGGTGGGCCGGGCAAAGATACCACCTATATTGTTCAATATATTTATGAGATTGGCTTTAACAGACAGGAGCTCGGTCTGGCCAGTGCCATGTCGGTGATGCTGTTTATCCTTATTGGTGGATTCTCGGCTCTGCAATTCCGTCTATCGAAAGGAGGGGCTACGTAATGGTAATGAAGCCTATGGTCAAAGTTGTCATCTACAGTATGTTAACTGTTGCTGCAGTGGTGTGGCTCCTGCCTGTCCTGTGGGTCGTGATTTCTTCTCTGAAAACGAATAGCGATCTATACAGCTTCCCTCCCAAGTTGTGGCCGCAGCCCGTCACCTTTGAGCATTTCAAGGCGGCATTCAGCAAAGGTGATTTTGGCTTATATTTTATGAATAGTACGATCGTAACGGTGTCCTCAACGCTGCTGCTGTTATTGATTAATTCCATGGCAGGCTTTGCACTCGCGAAGTACCGCTTCCGCGGAAGCTCGATCATATTAATTGCTTTTATCTCAACACTTATGATTCCGATTGAGGTAATCATGATTCCTATATTCAAGGTGCTGAGCGCACTGGGGATGTATAATAGCCTGCTCGCGATTATTATCCCGCCAGCAGCAACCCCGACAGGTGTGTTCCTTATGCGCCAGTATTTGTTGAGCGTACCGGACGAGCTGTTGGAAGCTGCCCGAATGGATGGCGCGGGCGAATGGAAAATTTACTGGAGTATTATTCTTCCGATAGCGAAGCCGATTCTTGCGGTGCTCGCAATCTTCTCCTTCATGTGGAGATGGGATGATTTTGTATGGCCGTTAATTGCGATTAGTGACCCATCGAAATATACGATTCAGCTTGCGCTTTCTAATTTTATTGGTGAATACAACGTGGATTGGGGAAGTTTGCTTGCGATGTCCGTCATCACGATGCTTCCGGTACTGATTGTTTTTATGGTTTTCCAGCGATATTTTGTCAGCGGTATGATTACTTCAGGAATGAAAGGATGAGTTGAATGTCAGATACCACCCGAAGTGGGATGGATACCTTGAATTATAAACCTATGAAATTAGGTCACAATCAGGTCATTAATCATTGGATGATCAGCGGCATATATACGAAGCCTGTTGCATTTGTTCCAACAACGATGGAGGGAGATATTAATGATTGGCTAATCGATGGTTTTGCCATTCATGAGAATCCATGCAGAAAGGAATTTGTAGAACATAGGAGAACGCAGCCTATGAACCGATTTTTTGATCAATGGAGCGAGTTTCCTAGCCCGGGAGACGACTTCGTTGGAGAAGAGAACGGAATGCCTTGGGCACTGTATTCTCCTTGGAATAATCCACGGGTGGAGCAATCAGGATTTTGGTTTGTACCGACACATCTGCGCAGTTACGCGGCGACAAGACTGATTTCTCCGACTGCTCATACCGCCTCTTTGCAGATTAAGACCTATGGCAGTCTGACGTTGTGGGTGAATGGGGAAATGGTAACGGACTTTGCACCACTCACGCGTAACAAGGAACAGGAAATCGTTATTAAAGCTGAACTTGTAGGCGGAATCAATGAGATCTATGCCTGCTGGGAGGATCTGGCTGAGCGGGATACGATGTATGCTTTTGCGGTGGAATACCTGGGCGACGAGGAATTGGTGATTTCCCTGCCTATTGCTCCTCATTTGGCGGAGTCTGTGAGATCCGCAGAGGAAGCCCTCGAACAGGCTTATTTTCCTTCGGATCTCTTCAGAGGTGAGCAGATTAAGCTTAAGCTGCCGCTTCCCTTACCGGACATCGTTAGAGAGGTTGATATTCAGTATGGCAATTTTTTTGATGGCACCGAAAATAAGACGATACAGATAGCCGAAAAGGAAACGGACCTGGTCCTGGCGCATACGAATCAACTCGGTCATCATTACGTATACTTCACACTGTCTATTTCAGTTTCAAATGTTGTACTAACCAAGAAGTTTGGCTGCCAATCCTATGATACCAGCTATGATGAGGCTGCTCAGCAAGCTGCGGATATTGAAGCCCGCAAATCCCTGGCTCTGCAATGCATTGCCGAGAAGGGCAGTCCCAATATTCATAAGGCCATCGCCATGCTCAAAACAGGAGGTAATCTGCAAGAAGCAGAGAGCATTTTGCTTGATGGTGTGGAAGGGATTGAGCAACGAAAGGATTGCAGTGACTTCTATCTGGTGGGGCTGTTCCGTCTTTGGAGAGATGAGCGAAATAGTGGTCTGTTCAGTGAATCGTTCTGGGATCGGGTAAAAGCAAGCATTCTGGGCTATCGATACTGGATTGATGAACCTGGCGATGATGTGATGTGGTTCTTCAGTGAGAACCATGCCTTGTTGTTCCATACCAATGAACTGTTAGCCGGACAATTGTTTGGAGATAAAACATTCAGCAACAGTGGTGAATCCGGTGGAGTCCATCGTCAAAAAGCAGAGCAGAGGCTTGCATTATGGTTTGAGCGCTTTTTGGATGAAGGATTGGCAGAATGGAATTCAAGTGCATACATTCCGATTGATGCGGTTGGGCTATTGCATATCTATGAGTTTGCCCATAATGAACAGCTCAGGCAGCAAGCCAAAAAGGCAATGGACCTGTTATTCTATTATATTACCGTTCAGATGCATCAAGGAGTCTTGTCCACAACGTTTGGGCGCAGCTATGAGAAGGAACTGCTGGGTGGTTATGCAGCGGGAACCACTTCAATGTGCTGGATCGCTTATGGCGTTGGCAATGTAAACAATTATTCAATAAGCAATGTTGCCTTGAGTTTATCGGATTACAGTCCTCCAGCAGCATATCAGGAGCATCTCTTGCTTGGGGAGAATCAGCAATTGGTGTTCGCCAATCAGCAGGGCAAGGGAGGTTACGCCAAGCTCTATCACTGTCGGACTAAGGAATACTCCTTATCCTCAATCATTCGCTTCCGCCCAGGCAAGCCAGGTTATCAGGAGCATGTCCAGCATTTATCTCTGTCACCTGAGGCGCTGATCTGGGTGAATCATCCGGCAGAAATATACAAGCATGGGGATGGTCGACCTTGCTTCTGGGCTGGGAATGGGATATTGCCCGATGTTGTTCAGCATGAGGGGATCGCTTTGATGATGTTTGATATTCCTGCGGATAACAACTCTGACTGGACACATGCTTATTTTCCTACTCACTCCTTCACGGAATGGGTAAGGCATGAGAACTGGCATTTTGCTCGTTTGGATAAGGGGTATGCAGCTATATATGCGGCTAACGGGACGAGTATGGAGAGCAACGGGGTGACAAGAGAACGTGAGCTTATTTCCCCTGGTTTGCGTAACGCCTGGATTATAAGAGCAGGAAGCGAACAGCAATTCGGGTCATTTGACGCTTTTATCAACCAAGTTCGTTCTTCAAGCCCGCAATTCGACAGTCAAGTTTTAACTCTCACTCTAATAGACCCGGTATATGGTCCAATTCGATGGGGAATGAACAAGCCTTTTCATATTCAAGAAGAGGAAATCGTACATGACGGTCATGGAGTGAAGGGACAACTGAAGTTACTGGACATGGAGCGCTGAATCGTGTGCAAGAAACCAAGGGAGTGATAACCAACATGCTGAATCAAATGGTGCTGCAGGAGAGAATAAGCAAGGTATCTCAAGCGATGGAGTCTATGAAAAACACAAGCATCAATGAACAGTTTCCCATCGGACTAATCGACATACATCTATGGGAATGGCCGCAAGGTGTCGGTCTGTATGGCTTGCTTCAGCTCCATGAGGCAACGAAAGATCCTAAAGTGCTGGAATTTCTCGAATCATGGTACAATGCAAGGCTGATGGAAGGATTACCAGAAAAAAATGTGAACACCTGCGCTCCGCTCCTTACTTTGATTTCACTATGCGAGCTGACCGGAAACAAAGAGTACGAACATGTTTGTGAGGAGTGGAGCAGTTGGATCATGGACGGACTGCTGCGAACCGGAGATGGTGCGTTTCAACATATGATCACGGGAGATGCCAATGATGGTCAAATTCTGATTGATACTTTGTTTATGACGGTGCTATTTTTGGCCAAGGCAGGGGTATACTTCAAGAAACCCGACATGGTGGAAGAAGCCAAACGACAGTTCCTTGTGCATATCAAATATCTATATAACAAGAAAACCGGATTGTTCTATCATGGCTGGGATTTCAACGAAAATCATAATTATGGTGCTGTTCATTGGGGAAGAGGCAATGCATGGTATACGGCGGGAGTTATGGATTTCCTGAATATCATTCCGATCGAAGACGGGCTAAAGGCCTATCTGCTGGATACAGCAACCGCTCAAGTCAGAGCACTGAGCAAGCTTCAGGGTGAGGATGGCATGTGGCACACTGTGCTGGATGATCCAACCTCTTACAAAGAAACCTCGGCAACAGCAGCGATTGGATACGGCATTCTCAAGGGAATCCGGTATGGATACCTGGATGAATCCTATCGCCAGAATGGCTTGAGTGCGCTTGAAGCGGTGTTGAAACAAATTGATGATCACGGAGTTGTACAGCAGGTGTCCTATGGTACTCCTGTGGGGCAGGATGCTCAGTTTTATAAAGATATAGCGATCAGTCCGATGGGCTATGGACAAGCACTTACGTTGTTTATCCTGATTGAGGGCTTGCGGGTTCCAACCGCCGAATAGAATAAGGCGGACTTGTACGGAGGATGGGGGATACAGTTTCCTGTATCCTCCTTTTTGTTTTAGTAAGCTCGAATCTCGATTAATTCGGCATATCTGCTGCCATTTGTGGCATCAATTATAATTCTCAGAGCCTTAGCTGACATAGGCACATCCAGGCGATGAACGACTTTTCTTCTGCGGTTTTCAGTAACGTTGATAATGTCGATCCACTCGCCAGACGGAGCCAATACCTCGACTCGATAATCACGCACCAGCTCAGGCATCACGCGGAATGTTGTGTGATGGTGATGCAAATTAACCAGATCCTCGTTCACATCATCATTAAACGTCAAGTGCAGTTCAGCCAAGGTTTGTGGCTCTTCCCATATCAGTTGTACCCATTGAGGCTTGCCAGACTGCATCGGCTGCGACATCCACTGCTGCGGCCCACCGTAAGGGCGATGATAACCGTTGATCGTGTTGTCCGATGAATAGGCCGAAGTCTCAGAGAGGGTACGACAGCAGAATGGCTGACGCGCCAACCCCTGCATGGACCATAATACGACAGGCTGATCCGTGGCATGATCCTCCAGATTTTTGGACACGTGGTTTTCTTCTGTTTTGAAGAAGATCAGCACCCCGCTGTGTGCTTCTGTCGAATGATAGAGTGAGACGGCTTTATTGGAGCGGATGATCATAAAAGCATTCTGTGGTTCTTCCGGTCGCCATTCGAGCGGCAGCTTCACCCACTGCGCAGTTCCTGTTGTAACGTTAACAGTCGCCGTAACTTGTAACGAATGCGGGACGTAGTTCTCCTTACGCCCCGTATCCCACAGCTCTACCGTCAGCGCGGTATCGCTGGATGCATCCAGCAGCAGCTCCAGGCCGCTGAGCACTGGATGCACAGGCAGCAGCAGGGCAACATCCGTACCCAGCGGGTACGTCTCGCCAGGCTGCTCAAGGGCGATGCCCGTCAGCGTGCTGGAGGCTGTAACCTTGGCACGCCGGGCTAGATCCAGCTCATCGTGGCTGCGCACCCCGATGATGGAAGCGTCCTGCCGCAGCAACGTCTGCTGCAGGACCGCCAGATGCCTCGCGTGCAACTCGCGCGGCGACACCCCCATGGCCGCGCAGAGCGCCGCGCCCGTACCCGCGGCTTCGCCGATGACCGCGCATGTGGCCATGACGCGGGTTGTGCCGAAGGCGACATGTGATGCACTGATGTCGCGCCCGGCCATGAGCATATTCCGCACATTTGCGGAATACAGCGAGCGGAACGGCACGTGATATATGCCATCGGCATGCATATGCTTAGAGCCGCTCGCTTCGGCATACATGCCCTGCGGGGGATGCAGGTCAATGGACCAGCCGCCAAAGGCAACGGCATCCGGGAACTCCCGCTGGCTGATAATATCGTTCTGGGTGAGCACATAGTCACCCGTGAAGCGGCGGTACTCCCTTTTGCCAGGCAGAGAACCAATCCACTCCAGCGTCATATGGTCGGCATCAAACTTACCGGAATTCTTGATATAGTCCCAGATCCCGTAGATCACGGACCACAGTTCATCACGGATCAGCTCATTGTCGTGTACGGTGTCATGTTCCCCGCCCCATTCAATCCACCAGTAATGACAACCGGAATCCCCGCTGCGAATGACCCGGCGAATCGGAATGCTGGTCTGTGTAATATCCTTTGCAAAAGAAGGGGGGATATAACGGACAGGCGCACCAGCATCCTTGGTATAAAAGAGAAGTGTACTGCCCAGCGTGATCTGATCAGCCACCTCCGGTGCCCACTCTTCGCCATATTCGCTGCGGGCTTCCCGACCGAGTGCAAACTTGGCACCAGCCAGAAAGCCAACCAGTCCATCGCCCGTACAGTCCAGATAGATCTGACTTTCGAATCGGATTTTGCGCTCAGAACCCATCATCCACCCGGTAACAGAGGTGATCATGCGTTCATCTCCATCCCCAGTGGCCTCGACTTCATGTACATCCGTGTTCAGGTACAGGCGGATGTTGGATTCAGCTCGAACGGCTTCCAGAATGATCAGGTCCCAGAGATAAGGATTGCCCTCTGGATTACGATACTGATTCTCTACAAACAGTTCCCCCATGATGCCCGTCTCGCGGGCATAGCGGTTAATTCCGTGGGCGGTAGCGCCGCAGACCCATACGCGTACTTCACTGCTGGAATTGCCGCCGAGCACAGGACGATTCTGCACCAGCGCGACCTGTTGGCCCAGCCGGGCAGCAGATATGGCAGCGCATACGCCAGCAAGCCCGCCCCCGATGACGGTGATATCCGGTGTAACGAGTTCATGCTTCATACGAACACCTCTCTCATTGAATATGGATAAGCCTTAGCTAAGATTTCTTGTTTCATATCTATAATTTCATATTAGTTCTATATATTTACTTTTCAAATACACTATATTATCATCGAGCATATACTTTATTTCATAACAAAGGCAGGTGTGTCATGGAGCTTCTTAATCACATCTACTGGAAGAAGAAAGCTGAATTTGCTCTGGCAGAAGATATCTACGACGCTTGGGTCGTCTTTGCCGTGGAAGAGGGCGTATTTCGTTACGAGATTGACGGGCAGACCGGAGAGGCGGGTTTTGCTGATCTGGTGTTGTGCCCACCCCGCGTTCCTTTTCGCAGAGAGACAGTAACCCCGCTGACATTTCACTATATGTTGTTCCGTTGTAACTCCGCAGAGGATGAGAGTCTCCTGCCGCCAATCGGAAAATCTCTCATTAATGATACGAAGCGTCTGGCATCAACATATGCCTACCTGCGTCTGGCGAGTGAGGACAACGATGAGGCTACAAAAGGATGGAAAACTCATCTGATGTTGGATTTGTGGCGGCTGTATCAATGGGAGCGCAGACAGAGCGGGCTAATGGAAACCAAGTTCACGGAGGATGCCCTCATGGCTGAAGCGGCGGTATTGTTGGAGGAGTGGGCAGGAGAGGCGGTCAGTCTCCGAATGTTGGCCCAACATTTGGCTTTGAGTCCAGTCCAGCTCACCCGAAGGTTCCGGGAAGCCTTTCAAGAGACACCATCCGATTATCTGAAAGCGATTCGTCTCAAAAAGGCAAAAGCCTTGCTGGCAGATAGCCGTCTGACCCTCACGCAGATAGCTGAGAGATGTGGATATGAGAACGGATTTTATCTGAGCCGCGTATTTTCGTCCACCATAGGAATCAGTCCCTCGGAGTATCGGCGAAGACATCAAGTATGAGGTTATCGGTCTCGTCCATCTAGCCATCCATCCATTCATTCACTCACTCACTCATTCATTCTTGCTTTCACCAATAGAACATATCTGTGTAGTTCACATGAATGCAGGCAACGAATATCACAAATCCATGCAAATCATTCGACTCCGGCTGTAAATGGCAGGCAGGTGCTATAATGGGGTCATTAATTGTAGGGGAGCGAGCACTAAGGAATGAAGAAGCCAAATTGGAAAAGTTGGTTGCCACAGCGGCTCAGATACCGCCTGTTCGGTGCATTTGTGGTGTTGATTCTTTTACCGTTCAGTGCATTGAATGTCTACAATTATCAGCAGATTGAATCGCTGGTCGAGCAGAAAATCAGTGAGCAGAGCCATGAGCAACTAGTCCAGATGTACCGCTCTTTGGAGGACCAGATGAGCATTGCCTTCAAAACGCTCATTTTTCTGGAACAGGATTCCGCGGTAAGAAGTGTGCTAACCTCCCCGGACAGCCGTACGCCGCTGGAGAACAAGTCGCTGGTAGAAGAAAAGTTCAAGATGATCAACAACAGTTTCTTCCTATATAACCCTTCGGTGTACTTTACCTTGCTGGATTTTCATGATAGCGTTTACACTTCGTATTTGCCCAAAAAAGCACTGACTTATGGCCCCTATCTGGAACAATTCCGCGAACGTTTGGGGGAAATAACCATTCCAAAAGGCGGTACGGATTCACACTCGCTTCAACCGGAAGAACTTTTCTATCGCTGGGATGCACGGGATTCTAACCCTGTGCTCCGAGAGTTATCCTCCAGCCCATATCTGTTGTCGCTGTATGCTTACATGAAAGATAGCGGCGGCAAGCGATACGGGCTGGCACGAATTAGCATTGATTATTCCTACTGGTTCCAGACCATGCTGAAGGATTCCCAGACTAACCAAGAGTATTACCTTATTACAGGTAGTGGAGAGACCATCGCCAGTTCATCCAAAACATCGGTGCTTTCCCCGGAGGTTACGCGTGAAATAGCTCTTCATCCGGCACAGGCTTATCTGACTGATCCAGCCTCGGATACGCTGATTAACTACGTGTACATTGAATCACTGGACTGGTATATGGTGAATCGCATTCCGCTGTCCATTCTGTTTACAGAGATATCCGAGCTTAAACAACGTTACTTTCTGACCTTTTTTGGCTTCACAGGAGCATTTGTAGTGATGGCTTTTATGATCTCGGCAACGTTCACGCGCCCCTTGTCGCACTTACAGAATAAGATGAGGGAGGTTGTCCGCAAAAACCTCAAGATTCGTATTCCCGAAGGCCGCAGCCGTGGGGAAGTGCTGGAACTGACACGCACGTTCAATACGATGCTGGATGATGCCAATCAGATGATCAACAGACTCAAGGCGGAGGAACGCCAGAAGGAAGCGGTACATTTTCATATGCTCCTGGCCCAGATGAATCCGCACTTTCTCCTGAATACATTGAATACAATGAAATGGAGCGCGATCCGCAGCGGGAATGAAGAGATCTCCGAGATGTGTGTTTCCTTGGGCAAATTACTGGAGGTCAGCCTGAATTCACAGGTCGAATTGGTATATCTGAAGGATGAGATCGAGTTGGTTCAAGCCTACCTTCATATTCAGCGGATTCGTTACCGCGATAGCTTTGAGGTGACTTGTGAATTTGACGATAAACTGGAATATGCGCTGGTGCCCAAGCTGAGCTTGCAGCCACTTGTGGAGAATGCCATTCACCACGGTGTCGGGCCACTGGAACATCTTGGTCAGATCCGCATCGGAATTTACAGGCAAGACACCGGAAAGCTGATGCTGGAGGTGGCAGACAACGGAATTGGAATGGAGGAATCCCGGCGTTTGCAAATGACCCGCACACGTCCGGGGATCGGCCTGTCTAACCTTAAGGAACGATTGCGGTTATTGTTCAAAGGCCAAAGTGAACTTGAAGTGATTGATACCAAGCCTGGGACATTAGTGAGGTTCAGCATTCCTTTTTTATTGTCGACGCCTTACGTACAGAAGCGATCAGACTAGCGCACTGGAGAGGGGAATCTGGCATGTGGAAAGTATTACTTGTGGAAGATGAAGTATTTGTACGTGAGTCGGTGCGAGAGATTATTTCCTGGGAAGAGCTGGGCTTCACGGTCATCGGGGAATCCGGTAACGGGACCGAAGCGCTGGCGATGATTATACAGGATACACCGGATCTGGTACTGACCGATATTGTCATGCCAGGTATGGATGGTCTGGAATTACTCAAACAGACCCGTCAGGCCGGGTTAAAAACCAAGTTTGTCATGCTCACCTGTATGGGGGAGTTCGAATATGTACGCCGTGCAATGGAATACGGGGCTTCCAATTATATTCTGAAACTGTCCATGAGTGTGAATTCACTGCGTGATACACTCCGTAAAGTAAGTGCAGAACTGGGAGCTTCGACTGAAGCCCTGACAGAGACAGATCATCATCAAGTGCCACCTTCCACACCGGTTCCCACATCAACGCCTGTTTCGCCTGATTCTCTTACGGTCTCTTCTGCGCCCCCGTCTGATACGGATCTTCCATTTACACCTGTTCGTGAGCCGATTGTGAAACATCCGGAGATTAGCAAAATAATTCATTATATCGGGCAGCATTACGACCAGGACATTACCGTCAAATCCATGTCACGATATGTGATGATGGGTGAGAATTATGTGAGTGCTTTGTTCAAAAAGAAAACCGGCCATACCCTGATTCACTACTTGCACGGGGTACGGATGGAGAAAGCGGCTGAATACTTGCGTGAGACGGATCTTCCTGTACAGGAGATTGGTTACCGGGTAGGATTCGGAAGCGATAATTATTTTATCAAAATATTCAAGCGTTGGACCGGTTGCACGCCCAGCCAGTATCGTCATCGTTCGTGACTCACAGGATGAGTAGAAGGAATATGTGTACCGAGTGCTCAGGCAAGCACAAGTAAATCCGTATTTTTGTTCAATCCGAATCATGGATATGTATCTTATGAACCCAGCAAGGTCCCTGCTACGATGTAACGGAAGGTACACTTCAATTCAGGGAGGTCATGGGACCAGATGAGAATCAAAAAAGGATTAACGGGATTAATCGTAGGTGCGCTGATGCTGGGCTTGCTTGCCGGCTGTGTTGGTAAAAATGAGACGAACGGTGGGGATAACGGAGGTGGAGCGGCAGGGGGAAAAGTGAAGCTCACCATGTGGGGCGCGGTGCCGCCCGAGAATGGTCCACAGGAGGTGGTAGATACCTGGAATGCGGAGCATCCTGATATTCAGGTTGAATATGTGCGGTTTGTGAATGATGATGATGGCAACCTGAAGCTGGATACGGCGCTGTCCACCGGGCAGAACGTCGATCTGTATGTCAACTATACCCTCACGAATCTGGATAAACGCATCAAGGGTGGGACAGCACTGGATCTGGGTGAGTTCACTGATTACAACATTGATGAGAAAATGGGTGAAGATGCGGCTTCCTGGAAAGTGGACGGAAAATATTACGGGATGCCAACCAAGAAAAACGCTGCCTTTTTCGCACTAAATATGAAAGCGCTTGATCAGGCCGGACTGAGTGTTCCAAAAGCCTGGACTTGGGATGAAGCCCGTGAATATGCACTTAAGCTGAAGGCTTCTGGCTTCAAGTACGGATTGGTGCAGCATACCGCTTCCTATGTAGACCCGCTCGATTCCGTTCTGGTGAAGAACGGCTATGTTAAGGCAGACGGTACTTCCAACCTCGATGATCCACTTGTTACCAAATGGCTGGAGACATTGAACGGAATGATGAAGGAGGATGCAACCACCCCTCCGCTCGGAGAGCAGTTGACTTCCAAAATGCCGGTGGAAAACATGTTCCTTGGCGGTGAGTCTGCCATGATTAATATCGGCGAATGGCTGATCCGCACATCAAACAATATGACCGAGTTCCCGCGGGATTGGAAAATCGCCTTTGCCCCTGTACCAAGACTGGCTGCACAAGAAGCAGATATGGTGAAGAGCGGGGGACTTGGTGACTTTATTGCGATCAATTCCAAGTCGAAAAATAAAGAAGCCGCATGGGAGTTCCTGAAATGGTACGCCGATGGGGGAATGATGCCGATGGCTGCGGGTGGACGTTTGCCTTCCTCGAATGCGGTTGATCAACAGACTGCCATTGATCATCTGCTGGGCGATTATGCCGATTCTTATGATAAGGAGTCACTGGAATTTGTGTTGTATGGTGACGAGACACCTACGTTTGTCCGCAGCATTGCGCAGGAAGTGGTTGATCTGCGTGCACAGGAGTATGAAAAGTTCTTCCTCGGTAACCAGACTGCCGAAGTAACGGTACAGAACATGGTCAAACGCCATAATGACTGGCTGAAGCAGAATCAATAGAATGCAAAAGTAATAAGTCCAAAGACCGTCCCTAATGGGGCGGTTTTTTGTATATAAGTAATAGAACAATTCCATGTTGTTTTCCTCCGAAAGTCACTGCCGAAATACATAGTTCTGTGATATCAGGTACAGGGTTATGTTCCTTAAATGTTAGAGGACATCTTGTTATGCTTAATTCCAGAACAGATGTTAAGGAGTGGGGGAGCATATGCATAAATCCTGGATGAAACGACAGAGCAGGCTCGGGTATTTGTTTATTGGGCCCAATATGATTGGCGTGCTGTTGTTTTTTATTATACCGGCTATCTATTCATTCTATCTCATGTTCACCGATTACAAATTCATGAGCCCTGAGACACATTTTGTGGGGCTGGACAATATCCGCCGAATGTTCAATGATGATCTGTTTGGGGTGGCGCTGCGAAATACATTTGTATTTCTGTTAGCGGTTCCAGTATCGATGGGGTTGGCATTTATCGTGGCTGTAGCATTGAACAAGTCGGTGTACTGGCAAAAAACACTGCGCGCCCTCTATTTCATGCCCTATATCACCAGCGGTGTTGCCATCGCCTTTGTCTGGATGCTGCTGTTCCAGCCAACGTCGGGGCCAATTAATGGTTTCTTGCGCGGAATCGGTATTGCGAACCCACCCGGATGGTTATCAACAACCGAGTGGTCCATGTATGCGATCGATATCATCTGGATTTGGTTCATGCTGGGGTACAACATGATTATTTATTTAGCAGCTCTGCAGGAGATCCCGGAGGAATTAGTTGAGGCCGCTAAGATTGATGGAGCCCGCCCTTGGCAGACCATTCGTCAAGTGATTTGGCCGCTTGTGAGCCCAACTACCTTTTTGCTGCTGATTACAGGACTGATTATGACGATCAAAAACTTTGGTATTATTCAGGCGATTACTCAGGGTGGGCCGGGAAACAGTACAACGGTGTTGTCGCTGTTTATCTACCAGAATGCCTTCCGATATTACGAGATGGGATATGCTGCTGCCATTAGCTGGGCGCTCTTTGCCATCATCATGGTCTTCACAGTAATGCAGTGGCTCGGACAGAAACGTTGGGTTCACTATTAAGGAGGGAAGGGATCGGTATGGAGAAACCAATTGCCACGAACGCGAAGCCCACAGCTCCGCATGTACCTAAAGGTAAAGTCCGCATGGAGTCCTTGACCCAGATTCGAAAAATCATACTGACAATTCTGATGTCCGGGTTTGCTTTGCTGATGATCATGCCGTTCATCTGGATGATTAGCACGTCGTTTAAATCTCCTGCGGACGTATTCACCTATCCCATCCAATGGATACCCTCCAGCCTGAACTGGGAGCATCACATTAAGGTCTGGAGCGGAGCGGATACCTTTGCCACCTATTATCTGAACTCGTTGAAAATATCACTAATTAGCACGATCGGAGCTGTGTTTCTCTCGGCGTTTGCAGCTTATGGCTTCGCAAGGATTCAATTCAAAGGACGGGAGACACTGTTCCTCATCTATCTCTCGATGATGATGGTGCCTCCGCAGGTGCTCTTTGTGCCCAAGTTCCTCATGTTCGAATGGGTCGGCATCTATAATACGCATTGGGCCTTGATTCTGCCCGGAATGTTCACGATCTTTGGGGTGTTTATGCTGCGGCAATTCTTCCTGTCGGTGCCATCAGAGATTTCGGAAGCGGCGTTCATCGACGGTGCCGGTCACCTGCGCATATTTTTCAGGCTGATTCTGCCCTTGGCTAAGCCAGCGCTGGCTACACTTGCGATCATTGATTTCTCCTGGCACTGGAATGACTATGAGAATGCGCTTGTGTTCCTCATCGACAAAGACCTGTATACCGTGCCGCTCGGACTGCAGAACTTTATTCTGGAGAACAATGTGGATTACAACGGCATGATGGCCGCTGCCACGGCAGGCATTATTCCGATGATCATCGTTTTTCTGGTGGGGCAGCATTATATTATCCAGGGCGTGGCCGGAAGTGCCGTGAAGGGCTGAAGCTGCTGTCACTGCAATCCATCAAATACCCCTTTTGCTGAACGAAGAAATCTTCGCGGCAGAAGGGTTTTCTGTTGAAAGGGAGAATAACGATCTTTCCGCAATACAATAGTTCAAACTTCGTATATAATATAAAATCATATGATGCTGTATGACTACATAACTATCGCGAGGTGCACTAGACTTATGCCAACCATCTACGACTTTACCGTAACCAGAACCAGTGGAGAGCGTTTCCCACTCTATCAATATGAAGGAAAACCTGTGCTCATCGTAAACACGGCAAGTAAATGTAAATATACGCACCAGTTTGATGACATGCAGAAGCTGTATGACCAGTACAAGGATCAAGGACTTCAGATTATTGGTTTCCCATGCAACCAGTTTGCAGAGCAAGAGCCTGGAAGCAGTTCGGAAGCAGAATCCTTCTGCCAGATTAACTATGGTGTGAAATTTCCGATGTTCTCCAAATTGGACGTGAATGGAGAAGGGGCGCACCCTCTCTACGACTTTTTGAAAAAATCAGGGCCTTTTGCTGGCTTTGATGAAACCGATATACAGGCCAAACTATTGAAATTGATGGTGTCCGATAAAGCACCAGAATGGTTACATGGAGATGCAATCAAATGGAATTTCACGAAATTCCTGATTGATGCAGAGGGTCGTGTGGTCAGACGCTTCGAACCTATCGATTCCATCGATGAGATTCAAGAGAGTATTAAACAGCTTCTATAATTTCACTTTGATATCTCATACAGGGGTATGACACGAATCGTTTCCCTCTTCCGAACAGGAGGTGCATGAATGTGCCGAGCATGATGCAATTTAGTGCTTCACTGGAGTATAGTTACCGATCCACCAGCACGTTTAACCCAGGCAAGTCAGATGGATTCCATTCACATCCACATTATGAGATTTATTATTTTCATGACGGAGAATGTACCTATATCATAGGAGATCGGGTATATAACCTGGAGCCGGGTGATCTGGTGTTAATGCATGGCTTGACCCTTCACCGACCACATCCGAAGCCAGGCAGTGCTTACGAGCGAAGCACACTGCATTTTGATCCGTCTGCCATTCGCAGCAGCCTGCATCCGGACCGTATGGTTGAGGTCCTGAGACCATTTGAAGAACTCAGAAACTGTCGGGTCAATCTGAAGGGAGATAACCGCTCTGAATTTGAAGCTCTATTGCATGATCTTCATCGTCTGTCTCAAAGTCAGAGCAATTTCAGGCAAGAGCGAATGAATGTCAGACTGTGTGATCTGTTGTATTTTGTAGCAGAGATCTGCCAGGGTGATGTCCAGGAACAACTTCCCTCATCGGAGAGGGAGCGGCATGTCCAACACATTATTCGTTATGTGGATACGCATTATATGAAGGACATTGGTCTGGATGATCTGGCACTGGAATTACATCTATCCAAACCGTATCTGGCAGGCATGTTTAAGGAAATGACAGGTTTGACAATATTCAAATACCTGTATGACCGTCGCATCAATCAGGCGAAGCTTTTGTTTCAGTTCCAGCCTGAGATCACCGTGACAGAAGCAAGTCGATTGTCCGGTTTCAAGCGCCTTTCGCATTTTAGTCGGATGTTCAAACAAAGTGTGGGATGTTCGCCTGATCTTTACCGTACCCAATTGCATCGCCAATCATAGAAGTCGTCTTTGAGCTGACCAGCTTGTCTGGTTGGCTTTTTTTGTTGATTTTCGTTTGAGGAATGCATCCCACTGTGTTTAGAGGACACGCAGAACAGGTAAAGAAAGGTAATGAACCCAGAGGAGGCGAATATGAATGAAACAGCGCACACCGGATCAGAATAACAGTGATACCCAACAGGAACAATCCCGTGACAATCCTGAACAATATAAGACAGAGCACGAAAGTCTGCTTGACCGACATGAAGAAGAACAGACTGTAGATCCAATTCCGATGGAAGATCTGAATATGGAAGCTCAGGAAGAGAAGAATAAAGATCAGACAAAAAGCAACTCGTCTACGGAAGAGAAATACCGGGCGGATTATCGCAAAAAGACGGGCGAAGGATAATTCCAATTGTTGTTTTGGGCAAACTTGTTGAAATATTTTCGGTGAATGTATATTTAGTGAAAATAAATTAGTTTGTTGACTAATGTAGGTTACTATATTATAGTTACTATGTTGGCAGTTGAAAAAAATTTGGGAGGCGAATAAGAATGACAACTTTTTTTGATGCGTTGAAAAACAGAAGATCTTATTATGGAATCAGCAAGGAATCTACAATTTCGGATGCTAAAATCCAGGAAATCGTAGAAGAAGCGGTGAAATATACACCAACTTCCTTTAACTCACAAACATCCCGTGCCGTTGTATTGCTCGGTGAACAACATGATAAATTGTGGAATCACACAGAAGAAATTTTGCGTGAAGTAGTAGGCAATGAAGAAGCCTTCAAATCCACAGCAGAAAAAATGACTGGATTCCGCAGCGGATATGGTACGGTTCTCTTCTTCGAAGATAACAATGCGATCGCACAGCTTCAACAAAATTTTGCAGCTTATGCAGATAACTTCCCAATCTGGGCTAACCAATCCAACGGTATGTTGCAACTGGTAATCTGGACTGCTCTGGAACAAGAAGGTCTGGGTGCATCTTTGCAGCACTACAACCCGTTGATTGACGAGAAAGTGAAGCAAGAATGGAACATTCCTGAGAACTGGAGATTGATCGCTCAAATGCCATTTGGTAAACCAACGGCAGCACCGGGTGAGAAAGAATTCCAACCAATTGAAGAGCGCGTAAAAGTACACAAGTAAGCTTCGCATTCCCAACATTTAACCACATACGGCCTCGCTTCAATTTGATACGATGATAGTTGATCGTAATCCAATGAAGCGAGGCTTTTTAATGTGAATAATAGATTAAAAGACATAACGAACCAACGGATATGGAAAATGGCTTTATGCGGGTTATTAACCCTTGGATCGGTGGCTGGATACGGCTCTACTGTTCAGGCTGCAACCGTGCAGCAACAGTTTCAGGATACACGCACCAGTTATGCGAAGGATGCCATTACACATCTGGTGAACAAAGGCATTGCTGCCGGTACGTCAGAGACTACGTTTGAACCGAAGAAAGCTGTTACTCGTGCAGAATTTGCGACGTTTGCGGTGAGATTACTAGGTTTAAAGCCCGTTAAAAATAATATAAATCCCTATCAGGATATAAACATGAATGCTTGGTATTACGGCAACGTTGCTGCCATGACGAATCTTTTTATTCTGGAGGGTAAGGGTCAGGGAACGTTCCAGCCTAATGCCTCCATTACGCGCGAAGAAGCGGCTGCCCTTCTTGTTCGAATGTTGAAACAACAACCCGTAGAGACCTCGCTCTTATCTTCAACGTATTTTGACGCAGCGGATATCTCGGACTGGGCACGTCCATATGTTCAGACGGTATATCAACTTGGACTAATGCGGGGAAGTGGAGGCGTGTTCCGACCACATGACCAGGTAACGCGAGAAGAAGCAGCCGTAATGCTCGATGCCATTTTACAAAAGAAAACATGGTCTGAGCAGTTACAACGTGGGGATGAACTTGGCGTTCAGTTGGGCTGGCAATATAACTCCACTACTGCTGAATTCAAGAAGCAAGTGGAACAGTCTGAAGTGAATACACTCGTCCCACGCTGGTTTTTCCTGAACAGCAGTATGAAAGTAACGGATCACGCAGACCCGGCATTGATCTCCTGGGCATCCGCCACCGGCAGGCAGCTATGGCCATTACTTGGGAATCGTTCCGATTCGGCACTTACGCATCAGATGTTATCCAGCTCAGCCAACCGAGCGGCAGTGATCTCACAGGTAGCCGCTTATGTCAAAACCTATAAACTGGACGGCATTAATGTGGACTTCGAGAATGTTGATCCGGCGGATCGTGAAGGTCTGACGGCATTTGTCACCTCTTTGACGGCTACGTTGCACGCACTGGGTGCAGTTGTTTCTGTGGATGTATCGCCAGACCTGGGTACTGATTGGACGGATGCATTTGATTATGCCAAACTGGGCGCTGTATCGGATTATATGGTGCTGATGGGATACGAGGAACACTGGAGCGGTGATCCGAAAGCAGGATCAGTGGCTTCTCTTCCATGGGTGGAAAAGGCTTTGGATACCATGCTCTCTGAGGTGGTACGTGCTAAAACAATTTTGGCCCTTCCGCTGTATACACGAGACTGGTCTTCAGTGAATCCAGCAACCAGCTCTTGGGACATTACATTGGCAGACCAGGGAATGCGTGCGCATGCTACGGGATCTGTAAGACGATGGGATGCAAGTCTGGTTCAATATATTATCGGGTACAACAGTAATGGTAAGCCAAGATATATATGGGCAGAGGATAGTCGTTCGTTATCAGCCAAAGTGTTAATGAGTGAGCAACGGCAAATCGCTGGACTGGCTTACTGGTATATGGGCGGCGAAACAGCCGATGTATGGAACGCCATTTCAAATGCTTCGCGATTTGAATCGTATAACTTCTAAGCAATCATGAATCTTATAGACCCAAACTCATCGTGATTCCGGCGGATGGTTTGGGTCTGTTTGTTTTGGTATAAGATAAGCAATATGAGGAATCGTTTAAGCTTGGCTGAACGGTTTAATGTATAGAAGGACAAACAATTTAATTAAATTAGATAAATGGAAGTTCAGGAGGAGAAGGAGCATGCGAGAGGTTGATTGCATAATTGTAGGTGGAGGGCTCGCAGGGCTTCAGGCAGCCATTCAGCTTGGACGTTATTCAGCTCATCAGGTGTTGGTAATCGACGCGGGAGAAGGCAGATCGACGTTGTGCCGGACTTATCATAATATCCTCGGTTTCCCCGATGGGGTATCCGGTGAAGAGCTTAGAGAACGAGGCAGGATGCAGGCAGAGCGGACCGGTGTATCTTTTGAGAAAGACCGTATTGTTAAAGCAGGACGTCATGGAGAGAAGATCCAATTGTTCGGTACTTCAGGAACTGAATATAGGAGCAAAACCGTGTTATTGGCAACGGGGCTCACGGATAGAGTTCCGGACATTCCGGGACTAACCCCTACGCTGGGTCGAACAGTGTATGTCTGCCCTGATTGCGATGGTTATGAGATTCAGGATCAACGTACGGTACTATTGGGATCTGGCGAACCAGGTGCCAATATGGCGATGATATTAATTCAGCGTACGAATGATCTGTTATATATCAATCATGAGCAGGCTCCCATATCTGCAGAGCTGCATCGCAGCATGAAAGAGGCGGGAGTTCGTTATCTGGAAGCGGCTGTTCAGGAAGTACAACAGATTGAGGATGGCCATATCACCGGTGTTCTGACCGAGGATGGACAGATCTTTGAGTCGGAGCGTGGATTTATCGCATTTGGAGGCAATCGTGTACACTATGAACTGGCGGAGCAGCTGGGAGCTGTAATCGCAGATAATAAACATGTGGAAGCTGATCCGCGCAGCTTGCAGGCAGCGACGAATGTGTGGATTGCCGGGGATCTGGGCCTGCACGCAGAACAAGCAACCGTTGCGATGGGTGAAGGTTCCATTGCCGCGATCTGGATTCATAAGGCGTTACAGCAGATGACAAAGGATTCACGTTGAACCTCACCTTCAAATATGAGGTTGATTATTTAATTGTTCATTACCAAAAAGTCCTCCCAAGCCATATATGTGGCAGGAGGACTTTTTGAGCTATCTTTTGCTAGGGAGAAAAGGATTACGCTTATTTGTCTGATGAATCCGTTGACTTGGAAGATGACGTCTTGTCCTTCGAGTCATGGGAGAAGTCTTTGCGAATGTTGTCCACGATATCGCCAACCACGCCTTCAATCATATCGGTTGGTCCGGGATTATTTTTGTCTGGATGGATAACGGTATTCACTCCTGGTTCAAGTTCATCATTTTTCTTCTCATGTTTGGTTTTATCACGCATGGGATATCCCTCCTGGTTCAATATTGTATAAGGTGTTCATTAACATATCCAAACACCGTTACGTATATGTAAACGATTAACCGCTGTAGTTCTTTTGAAACGTGTACTTGCTCATATATAGAAGATATATACAGAATTGAACGTACTGATTAAACTTCTGCAATACGTTTATATTATAGATAACCAATGAGTATTAAGTTTAAAGCTTAATAACAATAAACAAACTATTATACAGGAGGTTATTCAAATGAATGAAGAAAATCATGTAATCCATAAAGATGGTCAGGTTTCAACGGACAAGGTGGACAATGCAATCGAAAAGATTGCACCGGAAGAGAGAGAACAGATTTTACAAAACTTTGATGCATTCAAAGAATACCTGGGTAAACGAATTGCGATGGGCGAGTCTATCGGATTAAGTGAAGAACAGATGGCTAAAATTGCCCAGAAAGTAGCAGACCATCTGGCTGCGAACGAAGAGCCTCGTAACCGTGAAGAAAAACTGCTTCAGGAGCTGTGGAATGTCGGCAAGGAAGATGAACGTCACATGCTGGCTCATATGCTCGTTCGTTTGGCACAAGACTCCACAACCAATCATTAAAATTAACATGTATGCATAAGCATAATATTCATGAACAAACATAAGAATCTTATGCTAGTCAATAACCTCTGAATGGCGATGCCTTCAGGGGTTATTGCCGTTTACGGAGACTACAGACACGAGTGATGACGCACATTGTAACTATTTTTAATCTGGCTGATACTTTTATAATCCCTGTTCCAAGTATGATAGGAAAAGAAAGAACGTTGGAATCGATAGTTCACATGAGCGTTTGAGAAGCAAGACTTCCGGTTAAGGAATAGTAACGTTCATATTAAGGAGAGATGTTACCTATGAAGAACGCGACAAAACAATGGAAACTAGGAATGATCGGTGCAGTTGTTGCTTTACTTGGCATGATTGTGCTGACTACATATTTACTTACCCCTGCGAATGCTCAAGGTAGTACGGATGCTCAACAACCTTCTGCGAAAGAAGCTCAAGTTGCAAACTCCGAGATGTTTACAGCCTATGTTGAAGGTATGCATATAGAAGACGGCAAATTGTTTATGACAGTGGACAAGATTGGCTGGTATCAGGGTGAAGAGGCCGATGCGATTTTTGCACAGCGCAATCCGGAAGCGGGTATAGATGGTGCTCCAGATGGTTACTATATTGTCAACGATAGCAAAGAGCAGGAACAAGTTGAGGTTAGTGCCAATGCTGAAGTATTGATGCAGTTGTATGATCGGGATGGTACGATGCAGGGCGCAGACATTCAGTGGAATGAACCTGTGACATTATCCAAGTTCGAATCGTTATATGAGAATACCCGTATTCTTGATCTGTCCGTATTCCCGTATCATCTGACGGTGCAGGACGGAAAAGTTACTAAAATTGTGCAACAATACATCCCATAAAATAAGATGAAATTCATCATTCAAGCATTCCTCCTGTTCATTGGAACGGTGAGGGATGCTTTTTGGTTATGACAAATTCATGAAAGCGATTGTAATTAATGGTAGGTACATGTATCATTATTGGAATGGCGTTTTTACATAGTTCAGGAGGAGCCTCATGCTTAAAGACATGATTGCATTAACTAAGCCCGGACTTCTAAGGTTAAATGTGTTTGCGGTGGCGGTAGGATTCTGGGTAGCTTCAAAATGGGATATCAACTGGTTATCTCTGCTCATGGTCGTGATTGGATCAACTTTGGTTATTGCTTCAGCTTGTGTTATCAACAATTATTGGGATCGTGAATTGGACCAAAAGATGGAGCGCACCAAAAAAAGGATGGATTACATTAACCATCTGAAGCCAGGGTTTGTACTTGGCTATGGCATTATCCTTGGTGTTGTGGGACTAGCAGTACTGTATCTCCTGGTGAATCCGTTATCAGGCTGGATGGCACTGCTTGGATGGTTCGCTTACATCGTGATTTACACGATGTGGTTGAAACGCAGTTCAACGTGGAGCACGTCGCTCGGTGGAATTGCAGGAGCGATGCCGCCTGTCATCGGTTATACGTCTGTAACCAATGAGATTGATGCAGGTGCCTGGTTGCTGTTTGCACTATTATTCTTGTGGCAACCACCACACTTCTGGTCATTGGGTATTCGCCGGGTAGAGGAGTATCGTGCTGCGGGCTTCCCGTTATTGCCAGTGGTTAAAGGGGTGAAACGCACCAAGTTTCAGATGATTCCTTATGTTTTTCTGCTGCTTCCTGCTGTATTTCTGTTGTATTATTACGACTACGTAGGTCTGGTATTTCTGATTGTATCTCTGGTCGGTGGACTGATCTGGTTTGTGCATACACTTAGCGGACTGAAGACACAGGATGATGAGAAGTGGGCAAAAGTGAACTTTCTGATCTCGGTGAACTATCTCATGCTCGTATTTATTGTCATGGTAGCGAATACGGTATGGTCTTAATTAGACGATGAACAGATCATTTTCAGAGAGATTTCAGCTTAAGCTATATAAATTGAACTAAACATTTACACAAAACGGAGAGGACAGAAAGAACCTGAAGAAGCGAAAGCGTTCGCCTAAAAGCTTTCTGAAAGAAAGCTGCATCGAAAGCATACGCTTATCCCCGGCTTTTCACCTTTGTTAAAATGATTCGAAAAATCCGGGGATAACAGCGATCAGAAGGTTGTTCTGTCATCGAAGTGTCCAGTAGAAATATGCTTTAGTCCATTTTTTATAACAGGCTGCATCGAATGAAAAAGCACACTAGGGAATAGCGTTTGGACAACCTTGAGTTGTTACAACATATTCTCCGGTGTGCTTTTTTGGTATAATCAAACAATTAAATAATATATGTGGGAATTATAATGCAAGATGGGAAGTGACAGCATGAGTAATTTGGAACAGGCCGTACAATGGAGACAAGGAGGTAAGGTGCAGGAAGCGATTGAACTACTGCAAGAGATTACAGTCCAGGAACCCGAGAATGCGAATGTCTGGTATCAGCTGGCTTGGGCGCATGATTCACTTGGGTTAGAGCGAGAAGCTGTTCCGCATTATGAGAAGGCACTGAGTCTTGGACTTTCTGATGAGGACAGGGCAGGTGCAATACTTGGACTAGGCAGTACATATCGAACGCTTGGACAGTATGAGCAGGCAAAGGCTTGGTTTGAAACGGGCATGAAAGAATTCCCGGCGTACCGGGAATTTGAGGTTTTCTATGCCATGGTGCTCTATAATCTGGGTGAACATGCAGAAGCGATGCAAAGACTGCTCGTACAACTCGCGGACACATCGAGTGATAAGAGAATAAACGACTATAACCGAGCAATCCGTTACTACGCAGATCAGCTGGATCGGGTGTGGGAATAGATCGAATACACAGAAAAGGGAGATGGATGAATGAACTCCAATCAAGATCTGAAACAGGTGAATGAAAGGTTGGATCAAATTGAGAAAAAGCTGGATAACCTGGGAGGTAGCCAGCAGAACAAACGCTCACCTGGCGTACGCTTCCTGATTGGTTTTGGCATCACGATTGCGGTTATATTTATACTGCTGCTGACTCTTGGTGTTATACAATTTGTGAGTAACGCGAGTAACGGATAGAAAAAGTTGATGACGACAGGTAATGAGTTCTCCAAAGTTACATAGCCGGGCCGAGCCACTGTTGCACCTCTTCAATGAAACGCCGCGTAGCTGGCGATAGATTAACCAAAGACGGGCAGGCCATGCCAATCGTACGATAAGGATCTCCAGTTAGTGGCACGAGCGCGAGCGAATCAGTATGATTTTGAAGTACCATTTCCGGCAGCAAACTGATTCCGAGACCATTCCGGACCATCGCCATGATAGCTTGATCTTCGGCTACTTCATAGACGACATTAAGCTTGGCCGCATGCTGCCGGATCAGTCGTTCAATCTCGTTATCTCCGCCCCACTTGGGCAGAATAAAGGGTTGCTCCAGCAGAATATCAAATGAAACAGACTCCTCTGAGGCGAGAGGATGATCCAGCGGCAGGATGCACATCATCCTGTCTTTTTGTAATGGAATGGTCTCAAAAGGCGATGAATCGCCGAGAGACAGAAATCCGAGATCGATGGCACCTCCAGCCAGCCAGCCCTCAATCTCAGCATAATCGCCTTCCCACAGCTTGATCTCAATTCCCGGGTGACGCAGGCGAAATTGTTTCAGGATGCCCGGCAACCATTGTGTGGAGACACTGGCGAACGTACCAATACGCACGGTACCAATCTCTGCGCCGCGAATGAGGGAGATTTCCTGGTTCATCAGTTCCGTCCAGCGCAGAATCTCACGTGTGTATCCCAGAATGCGTTCCCCTTCAGCAGTAACCCGCACACCGGAGCGGCCGCGATGGAGCAGGGAGAAACCACATTCTGTCTCAAGACTTGCGATGGCATGGCTGACTGCGGATTGGGTGATGTTTAATGCTTCAGCTGCTTTGGTGAGACTGCCATATTCCACAACGGTATTCAATATTTCGTATTTGATCAGTGACATGAATGGCTCCGTTCCTTCCTATTTTAAATACATGAGTTTATTTCATATAATACATTATAAATATTCATTTTTATAATGCAAAGAGATCGTTTATACTTGCCAAGGCGAGTTAGTTTGACGCACGATCACACAGCTCAGAATACATAGAATGAAGGTTGAAGCAAGATGAATGGTGTACAGGTTAATCAAGGTCAGGCAACAAGAAGAGCGGACATCCAGATGCTGCTCGCAACGGTCATATGGGGATCATCCTATCTGTTTATGAAATCGGGCCTAGAGTCCATGCAAGAATTGAATCTGGTCGCATTTCGTTTTGGAATTGCCTTTATTGCGGCAGGACTTCTTTTTCATCGGCGGTTGTTTAAGATGGATCGAAGAACACTTGTGGCAGGAGCGATTATGGGGACAGCTTTATTTGCTGCATTTGTATTTATCACCTATGGTGTACAACGAACAACGACATCCCAAGCGGGATTCTTGATAAGTTTGGCCGTTATATTTGTACCGATCCTGACGACCATCCAGCATCGTCGTATGCCGGACAAACGATTGACGCTCAGTATCCTGGTTGCAGTTACCGGGCTTGGCTTGCTGACGCTTCAACATGAGCTTAGTCTGCACACGGGAGATATTCTATGCATCCTAGCAGCACTTGTGTATGCCATCTATATAATGATTGCTGGCAAGTTCACACCGAAGCATGATCCACTAACATTGGGAACAGTTCAATTGGGTGTTGCGGCGATGTGGGGAATTGCAGCTACATTTATGCTGGAAACGCCACGTATGCCCGATACGGCTGAATCCTGGGCAGCCATTCTTGGCTTAGGTGTTTTGTGTAGCGGCTTGGGGTACATTCTGCAGACTCTCGCGCAGCGTCATGCTTCTCCTACAAGAACAAGTCTGATTTTTTCACTCGAACCACTGTTTGCAGCAGCATTTGCATTTACCTTTCAAGGGGAATCGCTAACGTTGCAAGGGTATACGGGAGCAGCTTTGATGTTGGTTGGTGTTCTCATCACAGAGATCAAACTTCCACAGCCTATCTTCTGGCGCAGAAAACGCCCGGTTTTACAGCCGGAACTGGGTGATCGCGGAGCACCAGGCGTATAATTGGCGGACAAAGGGTCCTTTCGTCATCTTCTATGGAAGGTGGGGAGAGGGCCTTTTTTGGTTATGTTGCACACCTTGTGAAACAGATAAACAACTACCTAACAACAACAGAATAACATAACCTTGTTTTGTTGATTTTTGTTTTTTATGCTACACTGAATGGAAAATTAGGAAAAACGGGTGAGTAGGATGGCCAAAAGAGTAACGATGCAGCAAATTGCGGATGCTGCGGGGGTGTCCAAATTCGCAGTCTCCCGTGCGCTGACGGGCAAGCCTGGTGTGAGTGAGCATACACGCGAGATGATTGTCAGAACGGCGGGGCAGCTTGGGTATTTCAGAACTGAGTCTAAGCGTTATCCGGGGGAGACACAGATATCAACGGAGATGAAGCCAGAAGCGGAGCGACAAGGTACCATATTGATTTTGTTTCCCAACATTCGTTCTCAGAATCGAGCTTCCTTATACTGGGGGCCTGTGTTTGAGGGCATTTCTGAGAGGTTGAATGAGAAGGGTATGGATATTTTAACGCTGACAGAACCCTCTTCAGATCGGATGTTCTCGGTCCTTAATCCCGAAGCAATCAGCGGAGTCATTACCGTGGGCACCATCTCGACATCGGTATTGCTGGAGATTTACAGACTGCGTATTCCGCTTGTCATGGTGGACCATGAAGACCCTGCCATATACGCAGACTCGGTTTTTACGGACAATATGAAATGTATGAAAGAACTCGTTCTCATGCTCGTTGGAAAAGGGTACAGAAGGTTCCAGTTTGCCGGGCAACTGCCCGATGCGGCAAGTTTCAGAGAACGCTGGCTTGGATATCGTACGGTGCTGGAAGAGAAACAGTTGGAGGGGGAACAGCAAGAAGGCTTGCTGGAACCAGAGTATGATCAGATCCAGAGATCCATTGCTGAAATGGAGCTGGAGGATATCCCTGAAGTTATCGTGTGTGCAAATGACCATACAGCTGTCATTGTCATTCAGGCACTCCAAAGTCGAGGCATTCAGGTGCCCGAACGTTGTGCCGTAACCGGATTTGACAATACGCAGACGGATGAACCCATTCTTGCTTCGGTACATATTAACAAAGAGAATCTGGGAACGAGAGCAGTAGATCAGCTGTTGTGGCGGATCAAACATCTCGATGAACCTTATGAACGCAAGCTGATCTATTCGGAATTAATCATTCGTGAGGAGTATAACGCCAGTATAGAGTAATGGGATATGAACTTACGGCCTATTTTAACAATGATCAAACGGGTAAATGAAATCAGGTGAAAGACATGGAGAGGTTAGAGCTTCATGTCTTTTTGTTATGCAGAAACTATTTAATAAATTAAATTACAAAACAGATTGACTATAAGAAGCATATCGTGTTAATTTTGTTTTGTAAGTTATTTGTTTTTATAATAACAAAACCTAACAAAATAATGTTTACCAACTCTAACAACAATGGAGGCTGTCATGAGCACAATACAATCACATGTTTTTCAGAATTGGACGTTCAAGGCTTGCGAAGATCAAGAGTGGATGCCGGCTCAGGTGCCCGGCTGTGTGCATACAGATTTGCTGAAGCTGGGCAAGATTCCAGATCCTTTTTATGGAACAAACGAGAAGGAAGTACAATGGATTGATAAGATAGATTGGGAATATCAGACGGAATTTGACGTTGCCGAAGGGTTGTTCTCTCAGGAACATCTGGAACTGGTGTTTGATGGTCTGGATACATATGCGGATGTGTATGTGAATGAGGTGCATGTGTTATCAGCAGATAATATGTTCCGAGTATGGAAGGCAGATGTAAAGGCTGTATTGAAGGAGAACGGCAACATTCTCCGAATACGTTTTCGGTCTCCAATTGAGGAAGATCTGCCGAAGCTGGAGAAGCTCGGATATGCATTACCTGCATCCAATGATCAGTCCGATGTTGGCGGACTTGGCGACAAGAGAGTAAGTATTTTTGCACGTAAAGCCCCGTATCACTATGGTTGGGACTGGGGTCCGCGTTTTGTAACCAGTGGGATCTGGCGTGAAGCACGTCTTGAAGGTTGGACACAGGTACGAATCAATGATGTGTATATCCAGCAAAATGAAGTAAGCGCTACCTCAGCTTCATTAACTGCTGTTGTGGAAGTTGAGACATCACAAGCGGTAGATACGATTATTCGTATCGGCGCAGATGGACAGAGATGGGAAAGATCCGTATCGCTACAACCCGGAACTCAGACTGTGGAGATTCCAATCTCCATGGATGAACCGAAACTGTGGTGGAGCCGTGGGCTTGGTGATCCGCATATGTACACCTTCCTTACCGAAGTGCTTCAAGGTGAGCGAGCTGTGGCTGAATCTACAGTGAAGACTGGGCTTCGTTCCATTCGGCTGGTACGTGACAAAGATGAAGCAGGAGCATCCTTTTACTTTGAACTAAATGGTGTTGCGGTCTTTGCCAAAGGGGCCAACCACATTCCAAATGATAGCTTCATCACTGAAATTACTCATGAACGTTATCGTCATGAGATCGTATCCGCAGCCGAGTCCAATATGAATATGTTGCGTGTGTGGGGTGGCGGAATCTATGAGCAGGATGTGTTCTACGAACTGTGTGATGAATACGGAATTCTGGTATGGCAAGACTTCATGTTTGCATGCAGCATGTATCCAGGAGATGAAGCGTTCCTGAACAGTGTGAGACATGAGGCGATTGATAATGTGAAACGTCTGCGCAACCATCCAAGTATTGCACTCTGGTGTGGGAACAACGAGATTGATTCGGCTTGGGCTCACTATGTTGAGAATGGTGGATGGGGTTGGAAAAAAGAATTTACTGCCGACCAGCGTGAGAGCATCTGGGCCGATTACGAAGCCATCTTCCATGATCTGCTGCCAGAAGTGGTTGAAGCGTATGCTCCAGGTGTGGATTACTGGCCTTCCTCACCACTGGTATCCCTGACAGGAGATGAGAAGCAGCATGCGCACCCGTCCACAGCCGAAGGGGATATCCACTACTGGGGCGTGTGGCACAATGTAGAACCTTTCGAAAACTATAACGTGCATGTGGGTCGTTTCATGAGTGAATACGGATTCCAGTCTTTCCCGGAGTACAAGTCAGTACGCACTTACGCGGAAGAAGAAGATCTGGCTCTGGAATCGGAAGTCATGCTTGCACATCAAAAGAATGGGGCGGGCAATCGTCTGATCAAACAGTACATGGATATGTACATGCATGAATCGAAGGACTTCCCATCGTTCCTGTATATGAGCCAGGTGCTTCAGGCGGAAGCGATGAAGACGGCCATTGAAGCGCACCGTCGCCGCAAACCATTCTGCATGGGCACACTTTACTGGCAAATGAATGACTGCTGGCCGGTGGCTTCATGGGCAGGTATGGACTACCTTGGTCGTTGGAAAGCATTGCAATATTATGCAAAACGTAGCTTCAGCGATGTGTTGGTATCGGTAGATGGAACAAAAGAAGATACAACAGATATATACATCATCTCGGATCAATTACAACCTGTAAAAGGGCAGTTACAGATTCGTTTGCTCGGGTTCGATGGAACGGTGCATCGTGATGAAACACATGACGTGACCTTGGCACCTAATACAGGTGATCAAGTGCTGTCATTACGTAACGTGGAGTGGCTTGAAGGTCATGATACAGCTAACACGCTGCTGCGCCTGGATCTGAAACAGGAAGGTGCGGCGAATATCGTACAGGAACACTATTTTGTACCTTCCAAAGACCTTGCTCTGCAGCCTGCAAACATCAATGTAAGTGGGGGAGCGGATGAGAACGGCGTTCATCTGGTACTGGAAAGTGATGTGCTTGCTAAACAGGTATGGCTATCTTCGGATGTGGAGGGTGTCTTCTCGGATAACTTCTTCGACTTGATTCCTGGCATTCCGGTGAAGGTGCAGTTCACTTCCAGAGAGGGTTTGCAGTCTAATGATGTGATATCAAATCCGGGACCGATCGAGGTTCGATCCATGATTGATTTTATTCGTTTGACCTAGAAGACACGGTTGGAGTCTCTCGTAAGAGAGATTTCAACCGTTTTTTTATTGAAACCGGACTCCATTTATATATCGTAATGGTTTCGTAATACTTCGCTTAGAGAATCGTAAGCTGTCTTGCTTATTGTAATCCATGTAAGTAATAAACGAATGGAGAGTGATAAGAATGATGAAAACGAATAAGAGCAAAAAAGTGATGGTAGCAGCGGTATTGATAATGTCTATGGCCTTTTCTGGATTGGCAAGTGCTGCAGATATGAAAACGATTAAAAAGGATGGCATGGAGCTTGTTCAATTGAGACAGGCAGCCAAAATGTATGATTACAGCATTATGTGGGACAGCAAGGACAGATCTGTAACTTTGATGTATATGGGCAAAATGGACGACAAGATGATGAAAGACGACAACATGATGGAAGACGACATGATGATGGAAGACACGATGATGCCTGCGGGAAAAACGATTAAATTGTGGATTGGATCGAAAAAAATCATGGTAGACGGTATGCAAGTTAACTTAAAATCGATGCCTGTCATCCATGAAGGGAATTCGTATGCGGCTGAGTCTGTAATTAAACAATACATGATGCCAGCCATGGGAATGAAGTAATTTAAGGGCTAAGCATCGCCATCACCATATGATATGATTGGCTCAAATGTATTTTCTGGAATATGGGGTGGGTTCGTTTGAATGAATGTGTACTGGTTGCTGATGATGATACGAATATTACGGACGTTTGTCGCAGGTATCTGGAACGGGAAGGTTATCTTGTCGTGACGGCTAAGGATGGTTTGGAGGCTATAGAGCTGTGGCACAGCCAAACGCCAAGCTTGATTGTGCTCGACCTGATGATGCCACATAAGAATGGTTGGGAAGTATGCAACGAGATTCGGCAAACTGAGGATGTGCCCATTGTAATGCTGACGGCCCGTGGTGAGGAACAGGACCGTCTGATGGGACTGACGATGGGGGCGGATGATTATCTGACCAAACCATTCAGTCCAAGAGAACTCGTCTTACGTGTGAAGGCAATCCTGCGGAGAATGCGAATTGCGCAGGCATCACCTGTTACAACATCTGAATATACGATCAATTATGAAGGGCTTACCATTGATTTTACCAAGCGTGAAGTGCACATCAGCGGGCAGGCCATTGAATTGACCGTTACAGAGTTTGAGATGTTGTATTTGCTGGCAAGTCACCCGGGTCAGGTGTTCTCCCGTAATCAGATGTTAAGCAAGATTTGGGATTTTAGCTATGAGGGAGATACAACAACGGTGACTGTACATGTTCGGAGACTACGAGAGAAGATCGAACAGAATCCTTCTGATCCAAAATATATTAAAACAGTTTGGGGTATAGGCTACAAGTTTGCGGGTGGCAGTTCATGAAACTTCGCACATACTTGGTGTTGTCCAGTCTCACAGGCATTGGCGTATTATTAATTTGTTTGTTCATCAGTTATTCCAAAATGCTGCTTACGATCGAACAATTGTATTGGTTATCGGCTATAACGGCAGGGGTAGGCTTACTTTCATTTATTCTTCAATATTTGCTGACTAAGCCATTAGAGAAATCAATTGCGCGAATTACACAGCAGACGATCCGAATTGCCGAAGGGGATTTCCATACGGAAGTCCCTCTCATCGGTACGCAGGAATTTAAGCTCCTGGCACAGCAATTTAATGAAATGAGTTCCAAGTTGAAGGAAAGCTTTGATCATCTGCATCACTCAGAAACCGCGAGACGAGAGTTGATCGCCAATGTTTCCCATGATTTACGGACTCCCTTGGCATCCATTCAGTCATTCGTCGAAGCGTTGGAGGATGATGTCATTAAGGATAAAGAAACCTTTCAACGTTACCTGAACACGATACGACTTGAGACGAAGCGTTTGGGAGGGCTTATTCAAGATTTGTTCGAATTATCCAGCCTGGAAGCGCAAGGGGAGGTATTTGAGCCTCAGCCTTGTCACGTCGATGAGTTGCTGCTCAGTACGTTGGAGAGTTTTTCGTTTCATCTCGCCGAGAAAACGCTGAACGTTGAAATCGATTTGCCCGATAAATTACCAGCCGCGGTCATGATGCCTGCACAAATGAAGCGGGTCCTTTCCAATTTGCTGCAAAATGCCATTCAATACTCTCCTATTGAAGGAAAAATTATTCTGGCTGCCGAAGAGAAGGGGCCGTTTATACGAATTTCAGTTACAGATGAAGGGGAAGGCATTGAAGCGGAGGAAACTTCGCGTATATTTGAACGTTTTTATCGAATTGACAAATCACGTAGTAAGAGCAATGGGGGGGCCGGGCTTGGCCTTGCTATCGCTCAATCGATTGTGGAACTCCATGGTGGCGAGATCGGGGTTCAGAGTACAAAAGGAGAAGGAAGCTGCTTCTGGTTCACGCTTCCGATCTACGTCAGTCGTTAACCTTGGTTAATCAAACGTAGTATTTATTCAGGTGGTGAATGACTTGACCAGTGATTTGGTTTTTCTTTTCGGCGTTTTTGGTGCAGGATTGTTATCGTTTTTTGCGCCATGTATTCTGCCGCTGATCCCGGTATATGTGTCTTATCTATCCGGAAGTATGGTCAACGGTACGAATCAGCAGCAGCCTGACACCAACTCGGTTCGGTTGAGGTCCACACTTGTTTTGCGGACATTTTTATTTGTTCTTGGGCTGTCCCTGGTATTTGTTTTACTCGGTTTTGGTTCCGGCATCGTTGGTAATTTGATCTCAAGTCCTGTGTTTATTGCCATCTGCGGAGCCATCGTGGTGCTTTTTGGGATTTATCAAACCGGGTTGATCCGACTATCCTGGCTGGAACGGGAGAGAAAGCTGTCAAACGATCAAGCCAAACGGGGAGGGTATGTCGGAGCGTTCCTGTTGGGTCTGACGTTTAGTTTTGGCTGGACGCCTTGTATCGGGCCTGTGCTGGCTGCCATTCTTGGTATCGCCGCAGGAGAAGGCTCTCCACTGTATGGCGGGTTTCTCATGTTCCTGTATACCCTTGGATTAGCGATTCCTTTCCTGATTCTGTCCGTTTTTTCGGAATATGTTATGAAGCGGATACGTGGTTTATACAGATATATGGGTGTCATCAAAATAACTTCCGGCTGTATTCTTATTGTCATGGGACTACTGTTAATGACAGACCGACTAAACAACTTGGTGACCTGGTTTCAATAATCATTGGAGGAATTTGGTATGAAGACGGCACGGAAATGGATGTTATCTGTAATCGTATTTGCTGGAGTCCTGTTGATCTTGAGCGCATGTGGATCACAGCAAACTGAATCAAAACAAACGGGGTCATCATCAACCCCGGCATCAACATCCGATATGAGTTCGTCAATCATGATGAACAAGGGAGAGACGGCTCCTGAATTTTCATTGCTTGATCTGAAAGGAAACACGGTTGGACTTTCTGATATTCAAGGCAAGAAAGTGTATGTGAAATACTGGGCTTCCTGGTGCTCCATCTGCCTTGCGGGTTTGGAAGACCTGAACAATCTGGCTGGTCAAAACAATGATTTTCAAGTCATTACGATTGTGACGCCAGACTACAAAGGAGAGAAATCCTCCCAAGCGTTTACCGAATGGTTTGACCAACAGCCATATGATAACATAACTGTCCTTTTGGATGAGAAAGGTGTATGGGCCAAGAAATTTGGCGTAAGAGCATATCCTAGTTCCTTTTATATTGGCTCTGATGGTATTTTAGCGAAATCGCAGCCAGGGCATGCATCTAATGAACAGATCATGGAATCATTACAAGAGATTTTGTGAGAAGGGAGGAAGTGTCATGAAAAGGACGCTGCTCGGCTTGTTCCTCCTTGTTATAGCGATCGTTGTGTCTGCTTGTGGAAACAGGGCTGAGAGCCATTCATCCTCATCTTCGATATCCACTCAACCTGTCAAGGCATCGAGTGTCTCCGAGGAAAACCTGAGTAACCTGTACTTGGCAGGAGGCTGTTTCTGGGGTGTGGAGGCATATATGGCTCGTATTCCAGGGGTTCAGGATGTGACTTCCGGTTATGCCAACGGTGAAGGAGAGAATCCAACCTATGAGGATGTTATTCGCGGAGACCAGGGGTTTGCGGAGACTGTTCATGTAAAATATGATCCGCAGCAAGTATCTTTGCAGAAATTGCTGGAATCTTATTTTCGAGTAATTGATCCTACCAGCTTGAATAAGCAGGGCAATGATCGTGGCGTTCAGTATCGGACTGGAATATATTATTCGTTGCCTGAAGATGCCAAAATCATCGAGCAAGCTGTAGAGGCAGAGCAAGCAAAATATGACCAATCCATCGTAACGGAGGTAATGCCTCTGCAGAATTATTATTTGGCGGAGGAGTACCATCAGGATTATTTGGAAAAAAATCCGAACGGATATTGTCACATTGATATGACTGTTCTGGATGACCTGGAGATTGGAATTGATCCGGCTCAATATCCACGTCCAACAGATGAGCAATTAAAGGAACGATTAACAGACGAACAGTATGCGGTCACGGTAAACAATGATACGGAGCATGCATTCAGTAACGAATACTGGGATAATGAGGAGCCCGGTCTGTATGTGGATATTGCAACGGGAGAGCCGTTATTCACCAGCCGGGATAAGTATAATTCCGGTTGCGGGTGGCCGAGTTTTACAAAACCGATTGTACCTGAGGTTGTTACCTATACAACGGATACGAGCTTTGGGATGGAACGCACGGAGGTACGAAGCCGGGCAGGTGACATCCACCTCGGTCATGTGTTCGATGATGGTCCCGAAGATCGTGGCGGCAAACGTTACTGTATTAACAGTGCTTCGATCCGCTTTATTCCCTTAGATAAGATGGAGGAAGAAAGATACGGGTATTTACTGTCTTTTGTCGAGTAGAGAAGGGTAGCTGACTTTATCAAAATATAATAACGCCATAATTTAGAACGGTTGAGATCTCTCTATGAGGGATTTCGACCGTTTTTTATTCTGAGGCATCTAACAAAAACGGAGGTAGGCTTCTAAGATGGTTCCATCATTGTTATAATTGATAATCATTATCAATTATGGGTAGGCTTCTGGTCACAATGCCAAGGTATTGTGTGTGTTTGATCGCTTAGGAGAGGGAGTTTATATGGGAATTCAGAATGACATCAAGCTGTGGGATCAGGTACAGGTTCGCGTGCTTGATGTGCGTCTTATATCACTCGCAACACACGAGTTCATACGCAATTATGTGTTACCAACCAGCGCATTTGTGTATGTTCAAGGCAGAGGCCAGGTCTGGCTGGATGAAGAGGTATGGACTACAAACCAGTTCTTGCTGCTGCATGGGGGAAAAGGAAGACGTCTGACACTTGAAGCGACAGGGGCTGTGGAGGTACATCTGATTTTGTACAAATCAACCTTGCCCTCCAACGTGCTTGTGGAGTACCGAATGATGTTGAACCAGCGTAATCCGTTTGAAGAGTCCTGGGCGACAGTGCCGGATCAAACACTTGAGCTACGTGAGCTTGTGCGGAATATACATGAATGCTGGTCAGGGCAGGAGCGAGTGAGCAAAATTCAGGTCAAAGTGTATTTCTTTCAACTGGTACAGCTTGTCTTGTTACAGCGGAGTCGCATGTTTAACGAAGTTCAACAGCCTTCGCTTACCGATCAGGTTTTGCGATATATCAAAGCTCATTACCGGGAATCGATCTCACTTGATTTGCTTGCCCAGTCCTTGAGTTACAGTCCGCAATATTTATCACGCAAATTCAAGGAACAGACGGGATGTACACCGACAGAATATGTGATTCGGTTACGAATGGCTGAGGCAAGGAGTCTGCTTGCGTCCACAGAAGCTTCATTACAGGAGATTGCTGCGTATGTGGGTTATATGGACCCGTTTTATTTCAATCGTATATTCAAAAAAGAGACCGGTATCACACCCGGGCAATATCGGACGAAACAGCAGGAAAACTCGAAATCAGTTTCAAAAAGTACATTAAATGCAACAAATGAATCCATTGTAACAGGAGGGGATGAACGTTATCCTTTAATTGATGATGATAATCATTATCAACATAAGGGAGATGAGGAAATCAACATGTTTAACCATTTTAAATCAGCGATCATGTCGCTTGCGCTTGTACTCACATTGAGTGCTTGTGGAACAGCCCAGCAGGGGGCAGAAACATCCGAAGTTGCGGCTGAACCCGAACAACCGGCAGTAGCGGAAACCCAAATGGTAAATACGACCTTTGGCGAGGTAGAGATTCCTGCACATCCGGAGCGTGTTGCTGCTATTGATTATCTGGGAACGGTGCTTGCTCTTGGTGTCAAACCGATTGGTGGAGGACAATTTCTGATGAACAGCCCTTATCTGGAAGGCCACTTGGATGGTCTTGAGACCATAGGGGACTCCGTTGAACAATTGATGGAGCTGGAACCTGATCTTATTATTACATTGAATCCGGACAAGGCGGCTTATGAGAAATATAGCAAGATTGCTCCGACCGTTTCGATCGCATCCATCACATTCCCGACACTTAAGGATGAAGTGAACTATTTCGGTAAAGTCCTTGGCAAAGGAGCGGAAGCAGAGAAGTGGCTGGCTGATTTTGATGAGGAGATTGCTAAAATTAAGCAGGAAGTGCAGAGCGTTGTTCCAGCTGATACTACATTCTCCGTTATGCAGGAATATGATCGCCAAGTCTTCATTTTTGGCAATCAGTCGGGCCGGGGAGGACGTAACATCTACGAATTGCTTGGTTTGCAAGCACCAAAGAACATTCCATCCGAGTTGATGCAGGGCGCTTATCATGAATTCTCCATAGAACTGCTCTCCAAATATGCCGGAGATTACATTGTGCTGACCAGCAAGTCTCAGTTGAAAGACCTTCAGGCAGATCCGATCTGGGGTTCATTACCTGCTATCAAAAATGGAAAAGTATACATATGGACGGAAGAACAATCCTGGTTCCGTGACCCTATCGCCTTGTTGAAACAGACTCAGGATCTGGCTGAATGGATTATTGAACTTAATACACCGTCTAAGTAAGAAACTCCAAAAAAACCGTGCTTCCCAGTTTGCTGAGCAGCACGGTTTTCATATTTCTATGTAGGACTGAAAAGTAGAAGGGGATTAGCTGCCTGTAGGCAGATGAAGTAACAGTGTGATTACCGTATAAGAGTTTATTCGCTCTTTTGTTCGTTTTGAATTTCTTGCAGATCCTCCAGCTGGAGTGTAAGGTCATTCTCGGGGTTTGCACTAGCAATGACTTCTGACTGTGATTGTTGCTGACCTGGCTGATTCGACTTGGCGGCAGGTTTGATCACGTAGAGACTTTGAACGGAGTTGAGCAGGCTGGCAGGGGTGTCTTCATACGTTTCCAGGAAGAGTACATAGTCTTTGGTAGGAATCAGCTTGAGGTTGTCATCATTAAAAATCTCGGTGTTGCCAAGTTGTCCGCCAAGTTGCTTCACTTCAAGTTTTTCCCCGGCAGTGTAACCGCCCTTATAGGATTCAGCGACCTGAATCGTGTGGATCGTATAGATTTTGTCAAAAGAAGATGGATCTCCGCCCGGATCGGACGCGGGGTTTAACTCGTTTTCATTGGCAGCACCGGTAACTTGTACGATATCGTTTAAAGCTTCCACACGAGTCTCAACAACACTGCCTTTCACAATGGCATTTGCTCTCTCGGACAGGTCGCCAATGCTGGCATAACTCGGGTAATCTTCAGAAGCAATAATGGTCATGGGTGCATCGGATGGGGACGCGGTAGGTGTAACAGAAGAACATCCAACAGCAGATAAAATGAAAATGGAAGAGAGAAGCAGCGTTAATACTCGATTTTTGTTCATGGATAGGAATCCTCCTTGGATTTTTGGGATAAGTACGTAACGGATTAGTATTTGGATTTTACGTTATTGATATCAAAGGTTTGAGGTTGGGTCATGGAATTGCGGTTACGGGAGTAAGACATAATGGAAGGACTGTTTGTTGTCGGGTTGTCACCGAGCCAGATGGAGTGTCCGAGTTCGTGGACAAATACGCTTTGAATGAAGTTGGATAAGTTGGTTGCGTCAGGGGTGATGGTGGATGCATTGAGTTCGATGCGGAAGCTTACGACTTGACTGCCGGATAAGGAGGCGTAGTTGACACCATATGCTGTATTATTGAAGTTTCCTGCGGTGATGGTGTTTGGGGAGTTACTTGTTTTGGTGAATTTAACTTTGGCACCTGCATTGTTCCAGTTGGTAAGGGAAGCGTCCATGGGAGTCTGCCATGCGGAGGCGTAATTATACGTACGAATGGGGATGGTGGTGCTGGGATAACCGTAGGTTAGAAAGGTTGCCGCATAGATGGTACTGCCAAACATCGCAATCGCTGAGAACAACATGATGCTCATCAAAAACTTCCTTTTCATACTTAAAACCTCCAATAAATGTATTTTATTCTCTATCATAGTAACAAGGAATAGTTGAGTTGAAATGAGTCCGAGGTCGTTGTTTTTGTCGTGAAAAACATGAAATAACTCTTGATCAGACCCTAATGGTGTCAAAATAAGTCATTTTCTGTTCGATATGCATGCATAATTTCCCTGAAATAACAAACAATACGTTCAACTTCTCACAGGGAAAGGTAGTGCTTGAGCATGTGTAACCGTTTTTCATTGGCAGCCGATTTGGACGATGTCAGAGATCATTTCAAGATTCAGCGAGTGATGTATTATTATAAAAACCGATACAATATCAGCCCAACCCAGCATACGCCAATTATTTTGCATCAGGATGGTGAGCGTGTATTGGATGAGTTCCGGTGGGGGTTCATTCCATTCTGGGGTCGTGATGCCGTTAACGCGAATCTCATGACGGTACATGAGAATCCTTCCTATTACAAACTGGTAGAGACCAAGCGTTGCGTCATTCCTTGCAATGGATTATATTACTGGCGGCAAGAAGGCAAGAAAAGTTATGCGGTTCGTGTTGTCATGCCAGATCGCGGTCTGTTCGGCATAGCTGGGTTATACGAAGTATGGAGAGATACACGGAAAGAGCCGCTTCGTACCTGCACGATGCTTATGACAGGCGCGAACATGGTTACACGCGAGTTTGGCAGTAAAATGCCGGCGATCCTCTCCGAAGAAGAGATCAACACTTGGCTTGACCCGGCCAATACACGGGTGACTCAATTGTTACCGCTATTGAAATCGTATAACAGTACAGAGATGAATCTGTATCCAGTCACCCCAATGGTCGCCAACGATGAACACGACTGTTACGAGTGTGTAGAAGAGATGGATCAGAAGCTGGCTTACGTTCGGAGTTTCTGAATATCCTTTGGATAGAGTGAAGGACTTTGGATAGAATGAAGAAGATTAAGGGGCTGAGAGTCTGGAGACACTCTGCTCTTTTTTTTCCTTTCTGAAAATGAAAAGTTGCAATTGCAAAGAAACGTAACTATAATCATTACAGTAAGAGAACGCACATATTCATATATCTATTAAAAGAGATATTTATAATCAGGAGGGAACCACGAATGAATCCAAAGTTTAACCAGATGTTTGAACAAGTTTCACTGCCGACTGGTATTACACTGAAAAACCGTATCGTGCTCGCTCCCATGACTCATATGTCCTCGAATGCTGATGGTACGATATCCGACGCTGAACTTGCTTATTATGCACGTCGCACCGGTGGTGCTGGCATGTCAATTACGGCTGTAGGGCATGTAACAGAGACGGGCATTGGTTTCCCGGCTCAATTTGGTGTTTATGACGACCGCTTCATTCCTGGTCTGAAAAAACTGGCTGACACTATGAAACAACAAGGCTCCGTAGCTGTATTGCAAATTTTCCATGCGGGCCGTTTGACGCCTGAACAAGCTGTACCTGCGGGTCAAGTGGTTGCTCCTAGTGCGGTTGCAAGTGAGCGTCCGGGATCTCCTGAACCAAGAGAATTGACGGATGCCGAGATTACTTCCATTATCAAAGACTTTGGTGAAGCGACACGTCGTGCAATTGAAGCTGGCTTTGATGGTGTTGAGATTCACGGTGCTAATGGTTATCTGATCCAGCAATTCTTCTCCCCGCATTCCAACCGACGTGAAGACCGCTTTGGCGGAAGTGTGGAGAAACGTCTGACATTCCCGCTTGCTGTTGTGGATGAGATTCAGAAAGTGGTTGCCGAACATACCAAACTGCCGTTCATCATTGGTTACCGTTTCTCCCCGGAAGAGCCGGAAACACCGGGACTCACGATGGAAGATACGTATGCACTGGTGGATGCGCTTAAAGATAAAAACCTGGATTACCTGCACGTTTCCTTGAACGAATTCTGGTCCAAGCCAAGACGTGGCGAAGCAGATACACGTTCAAGAATGGAATTCATCCTGGATCGTGTGAACGGTAAATTGCCTGTGATCGGCGTAGGTTCAATTCATACGGCAGATCAGGCCGCTGAGGCGCTCCAAACGGGAGTACCACTACTTGCCATTGGACGTGAGCTGATTATTGAACCGGATTGGGTTGAGAAGATCGAGAGCGGACGGGAAGAAGACATTGAAACGATTCTGACCAAATCCGATCAGGAACGTCTGGTTATCCCTGACGGGTTGTGGAATGCAATCATCCACACACCGGGCTGGTTCCCTATGGCAGAAGATAAATAATATACACTTCAGAACTGGAATGGAGGGGGCGAAAGCTCCCTCTTTTTGCACATGGTCCAAATTCTCCTTGTCATCGCTCTGTGGTATGATGGATGAACAGGATCAACTGGATAATCAACGGTTTGGAGTGAAGAAATATGCTCGTAGCTGAACGGTATGAGAAAATAGTGGAATGGGTGGATACGCAAGGCAGTATGCGTGTGACCGAACTTAGTGAGCGCTGCGGGGTGACGGAAGAGACGATACGTCGTGATCTGGACAAGCTCGAACAGGCGGGCAGGCTCAGAAGGTCCCATGGCGGGGCGGTCAGCGTAAAATACAAGGAAGAGTTACAGTCGGAGATTCCGTATCCGGAACGTGCTGTAGCCCATGCAGAAGAGAAGCGCAGAATTGCAAGCGAAGCGGTGAAAATGGTGGAACCCGGCGACCGGATTGCTCTGGATGCAAGTACAACTGCGTGGTATATGGCGGCAGGATTGCCGAACATTCCATTGACCGTATTAACCAATTCGATAAAAGTGGCCGCAGAGCTGAGTAACAAGGAGCAGATTCGTGTGATTGCCACAGGTGGGCAATTGGCTTCGAAGTCACTTTCTTTTGTAGGACCTCTCGCGGAACGTTCGTTGGATGCGTATCATGTCGATAAAGTGTTTTTGTCTTGCAAAGGGGTGCATCTGACCAAAGGCATCAGTGAGTCAAATGAATTACAGGCCTTGGTGAAGCAGAAAATGATCCAGATTGCGGATGAAGTCATATTACTTGCAGATTCCAGCAAATTTAATATACAGGCATTTACCAGAGTCGCTGAGATGAGCAGTGTGGCAAAAGTGATTACAGATCAGGGTGTAGATGAAGAGCAAGTTAGCGCATTGATTGAGCAGAATATTACGTGTATACGTGTGTAAATAAGAAAGGAATGAATATCATGAAACATCCTTTTCATCTGAAAGCGGTATGGAATGGTGGGCGTAACAGTGAGGGAACAATCGATGCAGGTGGATTAAAAACGGTCATATCGATTCCGAAGGATATGGGCGGACCCGGTACGGGAACTAACCCGGACGAGATGCTGCTGGGTGCAGCCTCCACCTGTTACCTGATCACACTGGCAGCGATGCTGGAGCGTTCGGATATTACGCCGGATGAATTGACGCTTGAATCGGAAGCAACGGTAGATGTTACGAATAACGTATTTACGTACGAACGGATCGTACATAGACCCCGGATTGTACTCAGCCAAGATGCTTCAGAGGCGGATCTGACCAAGGCTGAGCGCCTGGCGCATAAGGCTGAATCATCCTGTATGATCTCCCGAGCGGTGGCAGGTAATGTCCAGATGGAGACACAACCGGTCATTGTTACTACAGGAGCTAACGCGGTGTGATATACTGAAGAATAGACGATTCAAGTTGTCATTTGTGTAAAATAAGGAGTAATTCGGTATGAACACACAGAAGCGCAAGACTAACCGCTGGGTACGTTTAACACGTGCTATGAAGCTGAATTTTCTCAAATTGTTACGTGCTCCCGGAGGTGCCCATAAAGTATCTACCGGATTTGCCATAGGGTTCGGACTGGAACTGATCGTGATCTCGACCGCTTCCCTGATATATCTCGTATTTTATCCAATTGTGCGATTGTCTGGGGGTTCGGTGCCAGCAGCGATTGTTGGTAATGTGATCGGGAAACTTACGTTTTTACCTATTATCCTGATGCCGCTCGCGAAACAAATTGGCTCATGGATATTGCCTGCTCACAGCATGGGACAGGGACCGGTACATGAGAGTGCATTCATGGAGCTGTTTCGG
The DNA here is from genome assembly GCF_038002525.1 of Paenibacillus sp. FSL K6-4396. Taxonomy (NCBI): domain Bacteria; kingdom Bacillati; phylum Bacillota; class Bacilli; order Caryophanales; family Paenibacillaceae; genus Paenibacillus; species Paenibacillus sp. FSL K6-4396. Next base: position 2,704,823 of record NZ_JBBOCR010000001.1, read on the forward strand.
GGGAACTGGTCGGCCGTGAGTGAATTGTTGCTTGGTGGACTGGATATTCTGGCGGGTATGTCCGTGTTTGGTGTCATTTTAGGTGTGATATCGTACTTTGTCGTGAAATTTTTCTACGTCAGAGCGCTCAACCGGCGTTATGAACGCCGGCTGGAGAAACGCCGACAAGCGGATATCGCTTCGGTATCACCTCCGGTGTTAATCAGGAAGCCATCACAATCATAATGGGCAGCATGAACATGGATGCAGCAGTTGTCCACAGAATGCAGCGCGATACAAACTGCGGTGAAGCATTGAACTGTTCAGCCAAAATAACGGCGTTCACTGCGGTGGGCATGGATGCGAGGATCAGCAGCACACTGAACAACGTACCTTCGACCTGAAGAGCGGTCAGAATCAGCCAGGAGAGGATTGGCGCAGCTGCGAGACGCACCACAAGTCCGGTCCAGAAGGCTCGGCGTACATTGGGCAACCAAGGCACCGTTGCCCCTTTGGGTCTGAGCATCTGTGCTCCCAGAATGGCGAGAACGACAGGAGAGTAACCCATAGCCAGCATGGCAATCCCTCCATCCAGTGCTTCAGGCAGGCTCAGATTGGACGCACGCAGCGCAATGGCGATGCCAGCAGCATAGATGGATGGCATGCGGAAAACGGACAGAATCGCATTTTTTACGGTGAATTCGGATCTCGCGGCAAAAAAGATACCTACCGTATTAACAATAATCATCTGTCCAATAACGTAGACAGAAGCCTTGTCCAGTCCAAGCTGACCAAAGGCAAGCAGTACAAGCGGGAGCCCGTAATTCACGCAGTTCGTAAACGTGGAGACGAGGGTGAGACCCGCTTTTTCGCTTGCACCCAGACGGAAAATCCGGCTTAACAGCTCGGCGAGTGCCCACAGGGCAATCAGATTAATAATAGAGAACCAGAACGTGCTGGTGACGTCCGTCCAGGTAATCTCTGCATGCAGCAATGTATTGAAGATGAGCGCAGGGCTCAAAATATAAAGGGAAAAGGTCGAGAGCGACCGGGTATCCCAATTCTTGAAGCGTTTTAACAGAATACCTCCAATCACGGGAAGTGAGATCGGCAGGAACACATGGTATAACGTGAGTAAAAATGAGTGAAGCAATGCAATTCAGTCCCTTCTGGATGAAAAACTGATCTTATCATAGCAGAAGATGCATCTCATATGAATGGATATCAGTATGATCATGTTGTTGTAATCGCCTTGTTTAACTAAGGATTTCCCTGCTGGGCAGCGACAGCGGATTGCTATTTTGATATGGCAGATTTATTATAGAAGAGGTGCAACAAGATTACATACACATAGAGGAGGAAACTGTAATGAGTGAATCAAAACGCTTGCTCGTACTTGCTGGCTCTTACGCTGAAGCGGAAAATGAGGGCATTTATGCATATGAATTGAATGAGGATACAGGCAGCTTGTCCAAGCTTGACGGCATCGCGGGCGTGAAAAACCCAACGTTTGTCAACGTGGATACTGAGGGTAACAAACTGTATGCGATTGGTGAAACAGCGTCAGTTGAAGGCAACAAAATGTCTGAAGCGGTAGCTCTGAGCATTGATCCTTCTACAGGAAAATTATCGTTGCTGAACCGGAATAACTCCATTTCAGCTCCGCCATGTCACATCCAGCGTGACCCTTCCGGCAAATACTTGATTCTCTCCAGCTACCACGGTGGTCTGGTAGGTCTGCAAGCCTTGACGGATAACGGTGAAGTTGGAGCGCTTCTGGACGAGAAGAAACATGAAGGACAAGGTGCGCATCCTGAACGTCAGGACAAGCCACATGTTCACTCCGCATTCTTCAGCCCGGATGGTAAATACATGATGGTACAGGATCTGGGCGCGGATAACATTGCGATCTATTCCATCGATGCAGACAAAAATGAACTTGTGCTGCACAGTGAAACCAAAACACATCCGGGAGCAGGCCCACGTCACTTGGCGTTCCATCCGAATGGTCAATTCGCTTATGTGATCAACGAAGTGGATTCTTCCATTACTTCGTTCAAATATGATGCAGCAGCGGGTACGTTGACTGAATTGTCTACAGTATCCACTCTGCCTGATGGATATGATGGCAAAGAGAATACAACAGCGGAAATCACCGTTTCCAATGATGGACGTTATGTATATGGTTCTAACCGTGGACATGACAGCATCGTTGTATTTGCAGTAGATGCAGACAAAGGTCACCTGACACTGGTTGAGCATGTATCTGCTGAAGGTGAGCACCCACGTCATTTTGCTCTGACACCTAACGGCAAATTGCTGATCGCAGCTAACCGTGATACGAACAACCTCGTGACATTCACGGTGGATCAGGAGAGCGGCCGTCTGAAATACACAGGTCACAGCACAGGTGTATCCAAGCCGGTATGCGTGAAACCAGTATATCTGTAAAATGATAAATTTCTAAACCAGCCCTGGCTGGATTGAAAATGATAACGATGATAAAGATAAAGACTCTGCCAGGTGGCGGGGTCTTTTCTATTGAATATCTTATTGGATGATTAGGCTGCTGCTCTGCTGTAAGCGGGTGGATTGGAATAGAGGATTAATTCTATATTTGATTCACCTAACAACGAAAGATTATCAATAGTATCTCCCAAGTAACTACCCCACTTCAAAGTGCGTACTTCCTGAATGGATAGTCAGGGTCTACAATGAGTGAGTAGCCAAAAACAAACACTGCATGCATCTGAACAGACCAATTGGTGCAGGCTAAATATCTGATTATTATTTTTACAGGAACGAATCATACTTGAACAACAAAGGAGAAATAAATGATGAAATTGCAATTGGCGCTCGACTTGGTAAATATCCCTGAAGGTATCGCACTGGTTAAAGAGGTTGAACAATATATTGATATCGTTGAGATTGGTACACCAATCGTTATTAATGAAGGTTTGCACGCGGTAAAAGCGATGAAAGAAGCATTCCCTAATCTGCAAGTTCTTGCAGACCTTAAAATCATGGACGCTGGTGGTTATGAAATCATGAAAGCTGCTGAAGCTGGTGCGGATCTGATCACTGTGCTTGGGGCAACCAATGACAGCACGATCAAAGGTGCAGTAGCAGAAGCGAAGAAACAAAACAAACAAGTTCTTGTGGACATGATCAATGTGCCTAACCTTGAACAACGTGCTCGTGAAATTGATGCGCTTGGCGTAGATTACATCTGTGTACACACAGGTTATGACCTGCAAGCTGAAGGACAAAGCCCGTTCGAAGATCTGCAAACGATCAAAGCTGCTGTGAAAAATGCTAAAACGGCTGTCGCTGGTGGAATCAAGCTGGAAACATTGCCAGAAGTGATTAAAGCACAACCGGATCTGGTTATTGTAGGCGGCGGTATCACAGGACAAGCAGACAAAGCGGCAGTTGCAGCTGAAATGCAACGTCTTGTTAAACAAGGGTAAGCAGATGGGCAAAACACAGTACGCAGCTGACATCTTGAAGGAGCTGGAACGTACGTTAAGCCAGATCGATGATGCAGAGATGCAAGCGATGGCTGAACACATTCTGGCTGCGGAACAGATTTTTGTAGCAGGAGCAGGCCGGTCAGGACTTATGGGAAAGGCTTTTGCCATGAGACTGATGCAGATGGGGCTTCGTGTATATGTGGTGGGCGAGACCGTTACACCCGGGATCAGCTCGAAGGATTTCCTCTTGCTGTGCTCTGGCTCAGGAGAGACAGGCAGTCTCGCAGCGATGGCTAAGAAGGCTAGTCAAGCAGGAGCACCTGTCGGCCTGATTACGATCAAGCCAGAGTCCACGATTGGTCAATTGGCAACTACGGTAGTGCGCCTTCCGGCTTCAGCCAAAGAGGACACAGCGACTTCCGGAGCGGAAGTAACCATCCAGCCAATGGGCTCGCTGTTTGAACAGGGACTGTTAATCGGCATGGATGCTCTCATCCTTACGATGATGGAAATGAAGGGTATGACCGGAGCGGATATGTTTGGCCGCCACGCGAACCTGGAATAGTGAATAGATGAAAGACCGGAATCCTTTGATCATGAAGGGTTCTGGTCTTTTCTGCGATACATATCTGTATAGGTTTTATCCGTGATTTACAGTTAAACTTTGCATCCCGACCAGGCTGTAGTAGAATTAATAGATAGCTGTATCGAATGAATGTACTTATTACATCATGCATGGAGCGGAAAGCTTCCCTCGTGTGAAGTGTCCCCGTGATATGTGTAATATACGCGATATAAGATTGAAGATGAGGGGGCTCGGAGCCATGGCAGCCGAAGTCAAGGAACGGATTAATCTGAAAGAAATCAACTGTGAGAAGGAATTGACGCTTGCGGTAATTGGTGGCAAATGGAAACTGATTATTTTGTGGCATTTGGGTCTGGAAGGCACCAAACGTTTCAGTGAGCTGAAACGCCTAATCCCTCATATTACCCAGAAGATGCTGACCAACCAGCTTCGTGAGCTGGAGGAAGACAAGCTGATTGAGCGCAAGGTGTATGCAGAGGTCCCTCCTCGGGTGGAATATACGTTGACAGATCACGGCCAGAGCCTGATGCCTGTGCTGCACGCAATGTATAACTGGGGTAAAAATTACGGTGAAAATGTAATCTGGAAAGAAAGCTAAATAGTAAGATTTACAATGAACCGCCGGAAAATGGATACTTCCATAACCAGCGGTTTTTTAGTTACTTTTAAACCATGGTCACATGAGCAAAAGTTTATACGAAACGTAGGGGACAGAAATAGCTAGAAGAAGCGGAGCTAAAAGCTTTCTGAAAGAAAGCTACATCGGAAGCATACGCCTCGCCTTTTTCCAGATGCCCCTTTTATATAGATTGAACTAAACATTCACACGAGAACGTAGAGGACAGAAAGAACCTGAAGAAGCGGAGCGTTCGCCTTTATCACCGGATTTTCACCTTTATAAAATTGAATCAAAAAATTAGGGGATAACAGCGATCGGAAGGTTGTTCTGTCATCGGAGTGGTAAGTGTGAATATTCTTTAGTCCAATCTATACTCTCCTGAACCAAAAGTCTCATTATTTGCAAATGTCATGTATACATAAACCGATTATGATACGATGAGAGATATTGGAAAATACAAGGAGGATGACAACTAAAGATGGAAAAAATACGTACACGTGCTGAGGTAGATCAGGAATCCACATGGGATCTGAGAGACTTGTTTGTAACCGATGTAGAGTGGGAGCAGGAACTTCGATCACTTCCTAAGGCTGCTGCCCAGATTGAAACATTCAAAGGACGTCTGGGCGAAGGCGCTGAACAATTGCTGGCTTGTCTGGATGCGCGTGAAGCTTTGCAGGAGCGTATCGGCAAGACAGCTTCTTATGCTCGACTGAAGCAGTCAGAGGACAGCACCAATCCGGTCAATATTGAGAATTCGGCCAAGGCAGGAGATATCCTATCAAATCTGTCGTCATCCTTGTCTTTTGTCAATTCGGAGATCGTTGATCTGCCGGAGGGAACCGTTGAACGTTACCTTGCAGAACTTCCGGGATTGCAGCCGTATGCTCGGAGTTTGGAGCGTTTGATTCGAGAAAAAGCACATCGGCTTACCCCAGAGACCGAGAAGGTACTCGCTTCACTAGGAGAGGTACTGGATTCGCCATATCGTATCTATCTGCGCGGTAAACTGGCAGACATGACGTTTGACGATGCTCTCGATGAAGAAGACAATAATCGGCCACTGTCCTGGTCATTCTATGAAAATAATTATGAGATGTCATCCGATACCAAGCTGCGCCGCTCTGCTTATGCTGCGTTCAGCTCGACATTAAATGATTACAAAAATACGTTTGCAGAAGGTTATGCAACCGAAGTGAAGAAGCAAGTTGTGTTATCCAGGCTGCGTGGTTACGACGATGTTACAGATATGCTTCTTAGCCCACAGCAAGTAAGCAAAGAGATGTACAATAATATTCTGGATATTATCCAGCAGGAACTCGCACCTCATATGCGCAGACTGGCCGCTCTCAAGAAACGTGAGCTGGGTCTGGACAAGCTGATGTTCTGTGATCTGAAGGCCCCGCTTGATCCTGAATTTAGCCCTGCCATTACATATGATGAGGCGTGCACACTCATCCGAGAAGCACTTGATGTGCTTGGGCCAGAGTATGGCGAGATCGTAGAGCGCGCATTCAGTGAACGCTGGGTGGATTACGCAGATAATGCAGGCAAATCCACAGGGGCATTTTGTTCCTCTATATATGGTTCACACTCCTATATCTTGATCTCATGGGCGAACAATATGCGCGGAGCATTTACACTTGCCCATGAAGTGGGACATGCAGGCCACTTTATGCTTGCGGGACGTTACCAACGGCTCACGAATACAAGACCATCACTTTATTTCATTGAGGCACCATCGACCATGAATGAAATGCTGCTGGCAGATCATCTGTTGAAGCGTTCCGATAATCCGAGAATGCGTCGTTGGGTCATTTTGCAACTGTTGAATACGTATTACCATAACTTCGTTACGCATCTACTGGAAGGTGAATTGCAGCGCAGGGTATATGCACTCGCAACTAATGATGAGCCGATTACGGCGAAGACGTTAAGTCAGCTCAAAGGGGACATCCTCTCTGAATTCTGGGGACCTGATCTGGTGATTGATGAAGGGGCCAAGCTCACGTGGATGAGACAACCTCATTATTATATGGGACTGTATCCATATACCTATGCGGCAGGTTTGACCGCTTCCACAGCGGCAGCACAGCAGATTCGGGAAGAAGGACAGCCGGCGGTAGATCGCTGGCTTGAAGCACTCAAAGCCGGTGGAAGTCTCACGCCGCAGGAGTTAATGAAGCTTGCAGGTGTCGATATGTCCGGACCCGAGCCGATTCGCTCTGCGGTTGCTTATGTCGGCAGTCTGGTCGACGAACTTGAACGTCTGTATTCCTGATCTGGTTCATATAGTATATGGACAAGGCAGAACGGGTTGTCTGCATGCACCGCCTTCCTTGCGTGGGGGCGGTGCATCTTATTTTGCAAGGGGAAAGGAACGATGATGAATGGCGTTAACGAGCGTGTCCTCATCGATGGGCCAATTAAGCGTGGACGGCTTTGGTGTGTTTGACGACATGAGTGGAGTACCGGGTTTTGAAGGCAATCAGGGTGGTTTTTTTTCGGGATTGAATGAGTTTGGTGCCATGGGTGCGTTTGCTTCCATTTTTATTGGTGCCGTATTTCTTATTGTTGCGGGTGTGATTGTATATGCCATCATCTCAGGGGTACGCACATGGTCATCGAATAACGCAGCGGCCTTGTTAACCCTGCACTCAACGGTGGTGGCCAAACGAACGGAAGTATCAGGTGGCAGCGGGGATAGCAGTGCGACTACCCGGTATTATGTTACATTTGAATTCGACAATGGGGAGCGCGCTGAACTAATTGTTGGCGGAAACCATTATGGCATGATGGTGGAAAATGATCGAGGGATGCTGACGTATCAAGGGACACGTTTCAAGCATTTTGAGAGAGATGTACAGCCCCAGTCGGGAGTAAACAATGGTCAATTTTATACGTAAAACAAGAACTGCGGCTCCTCCCAAGTGGGAGAGAGTCGTTTTTGGTATACCCAAAAGAAAGAAAAACCGAAGGGTATTCAAACGCTTACAATGGTGATATACTCGTAAAATAAAGTAAAACAGTATCAAACAAAAACAAACAAACAATAAATACAGCATAAAGTACAGGATTACGGACTGAAATAAGAGATGCCGTTTGGAAAATAGGATGGGTTCGAAAGGTTGGTGAAGCGCGGTGAGTGTGCTGGCTTATGATTTGGGCGCTGGGAGCGGGAGAGCGCTACTAGGACATCTGAATGATCGAGGGATCGAAACGAGCGAAATTCATCGGTTCAAGAATGAACCAGTGAAGGTTGGCGAGCGGATGCACTGGGATATTCTGCGTTTGCATCATGAATTGTTGCAAGGGCTTACTCTTGTGAAACAGCAGGGAGAACAGCCGGAGAGCCTGGGGATCGATTCCTGGGGCGTTGATTTTGGTCTGCTTGGCAGTAATGGTGAGCTTCTGGGTAACCCGTATCATTACCGTGATACACAGTTTAACGGCATGATGGATCAGGTACGCCAAGAACTGAGCTCTCAGCGAATCTTTGAACGTACAGGGATTCAGTTTCTTAGCTTTAATACCCTGTATCAGTTGGCAACCCTTCAACGTAGCGGTTCTCCGCTTCTTCATGAAGCAGAGCGGTTTCTCATGATTCCGGATCTGCTTCGATATTTCCTGACGGGAGAAGCCGTGAATGAGTTCACCAATGCCACGACAACACAATTATATAATCCATCGGAGGGTCAATGGGACGGTGAGTTGCTGAAGCATATTCGCATTTCGGAGAAACTCTTTGGTGAAGCGGTGATGCCTGGCACCCGTGTTGGACAATTGCGCAGTAGCATCTGTAACGACCTTGGCCTTTCTCCTATACCTGTGATCGCCGTTGCGGAGCATGATACGGGTTCAGCCGTTGTGGCTGTTCCTGCAACGGAACGTTCATTTGCTTACTTGAGCTGTGGAACCTGGTCCCTGATGGGTACGGAGATAGATCATCCTGCGGTAAGTAGCCAGAGTCTGGCTTTGAACTTCACGAATGAAGGCGGGGCGGGCGGAACATTCCGTCTGTTGAAGAACATTATGGGCTTATGGATTTTGCAGGAAAGCATGCGGGAGTGGGACCGCCAAGGGCAGGGAATTAGCTATGATGCGTTATTGGCGAAGGCGGAACAGGTGGCTCCATTTGCCAGTTTGTTTGATCCGGATGATGAACTGTTTATGCCAGCAGGAGATATGACGACGCGTATACGTCAGTATTGCCGTGATACAGGGCAAGTGGTGCCAGAAGATCAGGGGGCTATTGCCCGGGCAATTCTGGAAAGTCTTGCATTGAAGTATAGAAGAGTCCTGGGATGGACGGAACAATTATCGGGACAGACGTTCAACGGATTGCATATGGTCGGAGGAGGTATCCAGAACCGCCTGTTATGTCAGTGGACTGCAAATTCCATTGGCAAGCCGGTATGGGCAGGTCCGGCAGAGGGAAGTGCCATCGGGAATATGGCCGTGCAATGGATGGCGAGTGGAGCTTTTAAAGATATCTGGGAGGCCCGTAAGGCCATTCGTGATTCATTTCCGGTAACAGTGTATGAGCCGCAGGACGGATCAATCTGGGAAGATGCTTACGGCAGATTTCTGCGTGTGACGGCTTCATCTAATTCACAAGCGGGGAGTGAGGTGTAACATGCTGGCAGCCGAGCGGTATGACCGAATTGTGGAGATGGTGAATGTAAAGGGCAGTATGCGTGTATCCGAGCTTAGTGAGCACTGCCGGGTGACGGAGGAAACCATCCGGCGTGACCTGGATCGGCTGGAACAGGCAGGCCGACTACGCCGATCTCACGGTGGTGCAGTGAGTGTGAAGGAAGATCAACCGGAGATCCCTTACCGGATCAGGGAGACAACACATGCGGAAGAGAAAAAGCGGATTGCACAAGCGGCTCTGGCGATGATTAATCCGGGTGATCGCATTCTGTTGGATGCGAGCACAACGGCAGGTTATATGGCAGCGAACATGCCGGATTTCCCGCTGACGGTTTTAACCAACTCGATTCAAATCGCCACTGAACTTAGCAGCCGTGACAAGGTTGAGGTCATCTCAACAGGGGGCCAGTTGGCATCTCGCTCGTTGTCTTTTGTTGGGCCGCTCGCGGAGCGTTCTCTGGAAACGTATCACGTGGATAAAATGTTCATGTCGTGCAAAGGTGTACATCTCGAAGGTGGCGGAATCAGTGAATCCAATGAACTCCAGGCAAGGCTGAAGCAGAAGATGGTTGGCATATCCGATCAGGTCATCTTACTTGCCGATGCCAGTAAATTTGGTGTCCGTGCTTTTGCCCGGGTATCCGGGTTAAATGCAGTCCATACGATCGTTACCGATCAGCCATTGGAGGCTGAACAGACAGACCGTTTGAGCGGATACGATATTGGAATCATCACGGTTTAAACCGATCGGAAGGTTATTCTGTCATCGGAGTGTTCATTGTAAATATTCTTATTCAATATTTTTAGTCAATCATCTACTAATCAGTTAATAGGAGCGTGTATTTATGAAGGTCTCCTTATTCATTACCTGCCTCAGCGATGCCATCTATCCCCGAGTGGGGGAGGCCATGGTCAGATTGCTCGCCGCTCATGGCGTTCGGTTGGATTTTCCACCGGTTCAGACCTGCTGCGGTCAGCCTTCCTACAATAGCGGGTACTGGGATGAGACTCGGGTAGCGGCCAAGACAATTCTTGAAGCATTTGACGACAGTGATTTTGTGGTATGTCCTTCCGGATCGTGTACGTATATGATTCATCATTATCCTGAGCTGTTCGCGGATGAACCAGTATGGTTAGAGAAGGCAAAACGATTGGAAGCCAAAGCCTATGAGTTTACTCAATTCCTCGTTCAAGTACTCGGGATAACCGATCTGGGCGCACATTTTCCGCACAAAGTAACCTATCATCCATCCTGTCATGGCAGCCGTCTGCTGGGTGTAAAGGATGAACCGATGGCATTGCTATCCCAAGTAAAGGGACTGGAATTGGTTCCACTGCCGTTTGCTGAGGATTGCTGCGGGTTTGGGGGTACGTTTGCCATTAAAATGTCCGATATTTCGGGAGCGATGGTGACGGAGAAAGTTGATCATGTCAAAGAGACCCAAGCCGAAGTGCTGGTTGGTCTGGACATGGCCTGTCTGATGAATATCGCAGGTAATCTGCGTTATCGGAATGAACCGGTGCGTGTGATGCATCTGGCGGAACTACTGTATGAGGGGGTGCGAACAGGATGAGCCAACCGGGAGTTATGGATACTACGGTCAAAGAACGTGCCGGACTGGCCTTGAATGATGATTTTCTGCGTAAAGCGGTCAAATTCACAACAGAACGATTGCGTAACGGGAAGAAGTCGGCCTCAGAAGAACATGGAAACTGGGATGAATGGCGGGAACGTGGACGTCAGATTCGTCTGCATACCATTGCACATCTGGATTATTATCTGAATGAATTTGTGAATAACGCCCGTGCGAACGGGGTCCATATTCATTTTGCAGATACATCGGTAGAAGCAGCGGCGATTGCACTCGATATTGCGGCTCACAAGCAGGCGTCTACAGTGGTAAAGTCCAAATCGATGGTGTCGGAGGAAGTACATCTGAATCATGTGCTGGAGTCGGCGGGCATTGAAGCTATCGAGACCGACCTGGGTGAATACATCATACAGTTGGCAGGCGAGGCCCCATCTCATATTGTCATTCCAGCCATCCATAAGAACCGCTATCAGATTGCAGAGTTGTTATCCAAGGAAGCGGGTGAAATTCTGGAGCCGGACACAACGGTACTTGCCGGATTTGTTCGCAAAAAGCTGCGCGAGAAATTCCTTGAAGCAGATATCGGCATGACCGGCTGCAATTTTGCGATTGCAGAGACAGGTTCCATGGTTTTGTTCGAAAATGAAGGCAATGCCCGTATGGTATCCACTGTTCCAAAAACGCAGATTACACTGATGGGCATGGAGCGGATCATCCCGTCGTGGACGGATCTGGAGGTCATGGCAACCTTGTTGCCACGCTCCGCAACAGGTCAGAAATTAACGATGTACATGTCAGGCATCACAGGTCCTCGCCGAACAGCGGATGCGGATGGACCGGATGAAATGCACATTATTATCGTGGACAACGGTCGATCCTTACAGCTCGGTGATCCTGAATTCCAGGAGTTGCTGAATTGTATTCGCTGTGGTGCTTGTCTGAATGCTTGCCCGGTATATCGTCATATTGGAGGTCATGCCTACGGTGGAACATACAGTGGTCCGATTGGCGCAGTACTGACTCCTGCACTCAATGGCAACATTGATGAATGGAACGATATTGCGGGTGCTTCGAGTCTGTGCGGAGCCTGTTATGAAGCATGTCCAGTTAAAATTCCATTGCATGATATGCTCGTTTATCTACGCAGGCGTAAAGTGGAAGACGGTCATGGAAACAAAATGGAGAGCATGGGCATGAAGGGTTTTGCTGCCGTTGTATCCAATTCCAAACGTTTCAGTGCGGCCATACGTATGGGACAGATTGGGCAGAAGGCAATTGTACGCAACAACGGCATTTCTCTCAAGCTGGGTCCACTCAAAGGCTGGAACAATTATCGGGTTGCGCCAAGTCTCGCCAAGAAATCCTTCCGGCAACAATGGAACAAGCTGGATCAGGAACTGAACGAGGAGCAACAAGCCATGGATTCTTCCGTTCGCAGCCGTATGGAGCAGATTATTCGTGAACGAGAAGAAGGGGAGGGGAAGAAGCATGGTCACTGAACATCAGCAATGGCTTGCACAATTGGAGAAGAAGTCCATTGAGAAACAGGAGCAGTTTATGAATGACATTGCTTCGAAATTGAGAAGACCAAGGCAACGCCAAGCGCCGACCCAACCCTTTCGGGGAGCACCCGACTTTTGGACTGAATTGGAATGGGATGAAGAGAAGCGTATTCAAGCATTCACCGATAATTTTGTGAGTGTAGGAGCCCACATTGCCCGGGTTCAGAACATGGAAGAAGTGTCTCAATTTATTGCTAACAAATCTCATGAACTGAGTGCCAAATATATCATCCGTCAAAATGAAGAGGCGCTTGAGGATCTCGGTTTGGAAGCGCAGCTCCCGGATGTACAGATCTCAGTCTGGAATAGTCAAGCCGATGAGAACTGGAAGGCTCGTGCAGCTGAGGCTGATATCGGTGTGGTCATGGCGGATTATGCAACAGCATACACAGGCTCGGTTACTGTACTTTCTTCACCGGAAAAAGGTCGCTCGGTCAGTCTGTTGCCTACGGTACTCATCATCATTATTCCAGTGGACCGACTGTACACCAGACTGGGGGAGACGCTGGATCGATTTGACGAAGCGGGAAGAGAGAATCTTCCGGCAGGTATCCACTTTATTTCAGGGCCAAGCCGCTCTTCCGATATTGAAAATGATTTAACCATTGGCGTACACGGACCAGGGATTGTATATGGTTTAATTATGGGTTAACGGTGTGCTGAGTGTGATGGCACATTATGATTTTGATAACTGTCCGAGATGCAGTATTTGACTGCTGAGGGCAGTTTTTTATTTGGTCTACTATAGTTAAAAACTATTAAAATTATATTAATTATATATTTCACCTATTAATAATGGAGGTGTATAATCCATCTCAAGAGAGAATTCATATGAGATACAAAAGTAAAAGAGGAGGATGAATACAGATGACTATATTTTCTTACCAAGTTCCGTTTATGGAGGCACACAACGGTGATTTTGCTGCTTTTAAAGGGAAGGTTCTGCTTATTGTGAATACAGCAAGTCGGTGTAGCTACGCCCGGCAATTCAGTGAACTTCAGCAGATGTATGAGAAATATGGTGATCAGGGGCTGGAGATTCTGGCGTTCCCTTGTAATCAGTTTAACGACAAAGAACCTGGCAGTAGCGTTGAGATTGCCGAGTATTGCAGGAGTCAGTTTCAGATCTCCTTTCCGATCCTCGAGAAGGTTGAGGTCGTTGGGCAATTCATGCATCCTTTGTTCCGTTATCTGATTGAAGAAGCGCCATTTCAAGGTTATAATCTGGACACGAAAGAAGGACAGTGGATGGACACCTTTGTGAAGGAGAAGCATCCAGAATTGTACCAAGGAGACAGGATCAAATGGAATTTCACCAAATTCCTGGTTGACCGCAGCGGGAACGTCCATGGCCGTTATGAAACGACAGTTGCTCCATTAGAGATGGAGTCGGCTATTCAGATTCTGTTAAAGAAATCATAAGTATATCTTAATCCCTGTCCTGAGGTCCTATGACTTTGGGACTGTTGAAGATTGGAACTGGAAATGTTAGGGTAAAAGAAGATAACGAAGTCCTCCATTTTTTTTATTCAAAAATGACCAATATACCATTTCAGTCAGTTGGTTCTTTGTTGGCTTTATCGTTATCTGGATGAAATATGAAAAAGTGCAAAAAATAACTTGAATCTGTTGATCTGAAGAGTAAGTGTAATCGCGTCTGTAAATCAAGTCATTATTTTGTAGTTGTAGAACTCTTAACTTGGAAAGAAGGAGTGAGTGTCATGCCACCATTTTCAGTGCCTCAACCGAAAACATTTGGCCCACTGGGCAATTTGCCGCAATTGAACTTTGAAGAGCCGGTGCAGTCCCTGGTGAAACTGGCTGAAGAATATGGACCGATCTTTCGTATGGAGTACCCCGGGCGAAGTGAATTGTATATTTCCGGTCACAAACTGGTCGCCGAGGTAACGGATGAATCCAAATTCGACAAACGTGTGTGGGCACCCCTTGCGAAGGTTCGTGCTTTTGCAGGAGATGGGCTATTTACGAGTTGGACCGAGGAGCCGAATTGGAAAAAAGCCCATAACGTACTGCTGCCAAGTTTCAGTCAACGTGCCATGCAGGGATATCACAACAAAATGATTGATCTGGCTGTGCAGCTGGTTCAGAAATGGTCACGATTGAACCCGGATGAGACGGTTAACGTTCCGGATGATATGACACGTCTTACGCTCGACACGATTGGACTCTGTGGGTTCAACTATCGGTTTAATAGCTTCTACCGGGAAGAACCACATCCATTCATTACGAGTATGGTCCGTGCATTGGATGAATCCATGAGTTCATTGCAGCGACTGCGTCTGCAAGACAAGCTGATGATCACCAAAAAGAAACAGTTTGAACAGGATATCCGTTCCATGTTCTCTTTGGTGGATCACATTATTGCCGAGCGTAAAGAGAAACCGCAGGAAGGCGCAGATGATCTGTTGTCCCACATGCTCAGCGGCAAGGACCCGGAGACAGGAGAAACGCTGGATGATGAGAATATCCGTTATCAGATTATTACATTCCTGATTGCTGGACATGAGACCACAAGTGGACTGTTATCCTTCGCCGTTTATTATCTGATGAAGAATCCGGATACGCTGGCTAAAGCTCAAGCTGAGGTGGATCAGATACTAAAAGATCCGGTTCCCACGTACAACCAGGTTCGCAATCTGAAGTACGTTCGTATGGTTTTGAATGAAGCATTGCGCTTATGGCCTACGGCCCCGGCATTTTCTCTGTATGCAAAAGAGGACACGGTACTTGCGGGTCAATATCCTTTGCAAAAAGGAGACAGCGTCAGTGTACTTATTCCCAAGCTGCATCGTGACCGCGAAGCCTGGGGAGACGACGTAGAGGAATTCCGCCCGGAACGGTTCGAAGATCCGAGCAAAGTGCCGCATGATGCCTATAAACCTTTTGGTAATGGTCAACGGGCCTGTATTGGTCAGCAGTTTGCACTTCAGGAAGCAACGCTGGTACTGGGCATGGTGTTGAAGCATTTTGACTTCATCGATCATTCTGATTATCAGTTAAAGGTGAAAGAAACGCTGACGCTCAAACCGGATAACTTCACCATTCGGGTACGTGCGCGTGGGGGCCAGCCCGTCATGGCGGTTCCAGGTGTAGCGGTCGAAGAACCGAAGCCGGTTGCCAAAAGAACGGAGCCGGATGCAGCGAATGCCCACCACACACCGATGCTTGTTCTGTACGGTTCCAATCTGGGCACGGCGGAAGGCATTGCACGTGAAATTGCCGATACCGCCAGATATCAGGGATTCCGCAGTGAGGTTGCTGCGCTGGATGATCGTGTTGGCAAACTGCCAAAGGAAGGTGCCGTCATTATTGTCAGTGCATCCTATAACGGTCAGCCGCCAAGTAATGCCAAGATGTTTGTCGAGTGGATCGAACATGCAGATGCGAATGAATTCAAAGGTGTGCGTTTCGCGGTTCTTGGATGCGGTGACCACAACTGGGCAAGCACCTATCAGCGTATTCCGCGTTTAATCGATGAACAGTTATCTTCCAGAGGAGCAGAGCGGTTATCACCGCTGGGTGAGTCAGATGCCAGTGGAGATTTCGAGAAACAGGTGGGGGATTGGACAGAGCAATTATGGCCGGATCTCGCACGAACGATGGGACTGAAACTGAACACAAGCTCCAATAGCGAACGCAGTTCACTATCTGTACAGTTTGTCAGTGGGCTCGCCGTAACACCGCTTGCGGATACGTATGATGCTCATGTGGCAGAAGTGCTAGAGAACAGGGAGCTTCACGACGCGGGCAGTGAACGCAGCACACGTCACCTGGAGATTAAATTGCCTGAAGGCATAACCTACAAGGAAGGGGATCACCTGGGCATTCTGCCGCAGAATCCACCGGAACTTGTGGAACGTGTACTTCGTCGATACGGGTTTACCGGAACGGAGCATCTCGTTCTGGATGCATCCGGTCGGAGTGCCGCACATCTACCATTGCATCAACCGGTTAACCTGTATGATCTGCTCAGTCATAGCGTCGAGCTTCAGGAGGCGGCAACTCGTGCGCAGTTGAGAGAAATGGCAGCATACACCGTATGTCCACCGCATAAGAAGGAACTTGAAGCGCTGCTTGATGAATCTGTGTATATGGATGAAGTGCGGAATAAACGGATCTCCATGCTGGATTATCTGGTGAAATATGAGGCATGTGAACTGCCGTTTGAGCGTTTCCTTGAATTACTGCCTTCATTAAAAGCCAGATATTATTCGATCTCCAGTTCACCGCGTGTGCAACCCGATCAAGCGAGTATTACGGTCAGTGTTGTGCGTGCCCCGGCATGGAGTGGACAGGGAGAATACAGAGGTATTGCTTCCAACTATCTGGCTAACCTGAAGTCGGGTGACGAGATCGTGATGTTCACGCGGACACCGGAATCCGGGTTCCAACTGCCGGAGGATACACAGGTTCCCGTCATCATGGTAGGCCCGGGTACAGGGGTTGCTCCATTCCGAGGTTTCTTGCAGGCAAGGCATGTATTGAAGGAACAAGGTCAAGAGGTTGGCGAAGCCCATCTGTACTTTGGATGCCGGAATCCCGAGCATGATTATCTGTACAAAAATGAATTGGAAGCAGCCCAGCAAGAAGGGCTTGTGAAGCTTCATACGGCCTTCTCCCGTGTAGACGGGGAGGAGAAATGTTATGTACAGCATCTGATGAGAGACGATGCTCAGCATCTGATTCCTTTGTTTGAAGAGGGTGCGCATCTGTATATCTGCGGTGATGGCAGCAAGATGGCACCTGATGTGGAAGCTACACTCCAGCAGGCATACGCTGATATTCATGGCAAGTCCGCGAAGGAAGCAGAAGATTGGCTCAATCAGCTTCAGCAGGAAGGTCGTTATGCCAAGGATGTATGGACAGGAATCTGATGTACACATGTGAAGGGTCAGCTTGATCCTTAACTGGCTGAGCGGTGAGATACAGAAGCAGTTCTGTTCTCACCGCTTTTTGACATAAAATGATTCTTCAGCAGATGAGTGGTTGCATGGGTTATAATTATATATTGGAAGGGAGCACCCGTATGCAGACATTTGGGAACCATTGTATGGCTTGCGAAAAGAACCAGCTTTACTTCCGCCTGCAAGGCCGTTTCAGGTTTTTTCTTCCGGTGGTTGGCCGATAGATCGACTCGATGCTGGAAAGAGGAAATAAAATACGGGAAGGGACTCTGCCTTTTCCCTGAAGTTCAAGATAATCCAGTCCCACGCCCACCAGTCTGATATTGTTAAATGCATTCCTGGAAGGGAAAGTCGTGCGGATTCCCACTCGGACGCCTCGCCGTGTTCGAGGAATATCAAATACCCGAATGGAATTCAGACTGAGTGGAATGAATAACTGACGGTTTACTTTGATAAATTGCCTTGGATAGACACGACGAATACGTCCCGGTTCCAACCCGGAGAGTGGAGTATTCAGTTCTGCAAGGTGCCCCTGGAGTTGTGCCAGGCGCTGCTGAAGTGTTTTTCCAGTATGGAGATGCTGCCAGCTCATAAGTATTCCTCCGTTCGCCATTTGTACCTAGTATATGAAGGAACGGGGTAGGAAGGTGTACGTTTGATAGCCCATGTTCGTTACGGCTAACGGGGTTTCATTTTATAATAGAGGAGTGATTCAAATGATCGTAGAGATGTATAAAGACCTCATTCAGGATGAGCGTGGTAATTATTATCTGGCAGTACAGATGGATGGCAATGAGCTTACACTCGTTAATGCATTCGTCGAAGCGGCATTCACACCTGAACTGATCTACAATGAAGAGTTCCGTGCCAAGCATAAGGAGATGGAAGGCGGGTTTGTAGGCAAAATTGCGATGGACCTGCTAAGGCACGATGTGGTCATGGGGATGAAGCAAATCGACCGAAAACTGTTGAACCTGTCAGAAGTTGAGCAGCAGTTCACGGTAAATTATATTGATACGATTGAATTTTATCGTCATCTGGCGTGGCAACGGAAGGTGTAAGGTAAACTCATCTCCTCTGTAACCAGAGCGAGAATGATTTCCGCAGTGGCAGTCAATTTCTATCTTGTGTCCTTATGAATAAGAAATAAAGAAATGTAAACACGCAAAAGGGAAAAGCGCAAGTGCAGGGGCAGTAAACCTCCGCAACTTGCGCTTTTTGCATACAAACCATTAACGATACGTAGGATAGATGATGCCAATATCGCGCTCGGTTTTCAAATTTCCATCAGCATAACGCTGCATTTCATTTCCTTTGATCTGAATCGGAATGCGCTTTCCTTGATAGTAAAGCTCTCCCTCGACGGTGCGGACGCTCATTCCAATTACGCCTTCCAGATGTCCACTATGATCCGTCACCAGTCGAATCCCTGACGGGCCATCCAGATGAACCTTGCCTTCCAGATATACCGTCATGCGATCAGGGGTGTTGACCAATTCATATCCTACTCCGTTGACTTTTCGGCTATAAGCCGTGTTGCCAGATACGACCTCGCCATGATCCATATCGATAGGGAGTAGACCGGTAAACCAGAGCTGATTCGATCCAACAGGCATAATTCCGCATAAACGCTCCACATAATCGAGAAGACAAAGGATAGTAGGTGAGTAAGTCTCGGTAAAACCTTGTTCGCCGGTCCATGGGCTGAGTACCTGACCAAAACGCTTATCTTTGGACAGAGCGGACAAGATAGGCTGCATTATCCAGGTTAGCTCCACATATCGATGATGGTACTCAAATGCGTGTGGTGCCCGAATCAGACTCAGAAAATTGGATGCGCCTCCCCAACTGTTATAGGAGGAAAAGGGATCGAATCGGGGATCATCCATTGAGATTGATGTAAAAGGATATTTTGCGAAAAACTTGCTTGTATTCAACAAGTACCGACGCAGTAGATTATCGAACAATTCACGCTCGCCCACCTCGCAGGCCATCACGCGGAGCAGCACATCGGATTGCACTCTGACGAATTCGTCATTGCGATCCCGATCATAGAAGAACATATCCTGTTCGTCGTAACAATAACGAAATAGACTTTCCAGGCTGGACTCGGCTTTGCCTTTCCAATCCGTTCCCGACTCCCCCAGCTCCTCAGCCATGCGGGACAGATACATGCGCTGACAATAGATATTGGCGGTCAGATCTGGTGCCAAAAAAGGCAGAATTGGAGAATCCGGGTGATAGGCAGAAGCATCATTCATATAAGGTGTATCCGGAACATGCCAGAACCGGGGGGATAAGTCATGTCCGGTGTCAAACGTACTGAAGGCCTCTACACAGCCGCTTCCTCGGGTATTACGGTTGCGGGCAATCCACTCATCGTAACGAACCATAGCCTTGTACATGGTGCTCAGGAAAGGCGACTGCTTGCCATGATTGTCATGAAGCTGATAGTGGTTCCATACACTGCGTGCCAGTGGAGTGACCAATTGGATTTGCCGGAAAGAGGGCCCGTTTGCCGTAAGTTTATACGGAAGCAATCCATCATCTCTTTGCTGCTCGGCTAATGCGAGGTACGTTGTTTCGGACACGGAAGGAAGCAGGCGAGACAGCAGCTCCGCATTGATGGTACCTGTACTCTCTAACCAACATCCCAGATAGATGCCACCTTCTTGTAAAATGGGATCGCTGTCTCCCATGGGCAGGATGCAAGCAAGCAATTTTTCCACTGCTGCATAATACGTAGCTTCCATTCGTCCGCCCGATGCTGCAAACCGGACACCCGACGCATGCCATTCCTGTAATAATTGCTGATCTTCCGGTTTAACAGGCTGAACTTGATCCATGATCGACATGTTGCGCAGCCGATTCAGTATCTCTTCTGTCATATGTTCCTCCTCACAGATTCTGTTTCTGGTTATTGATTCGATTCAAAAATACGAACGGTTCCGTTATAGAAGTCGGAGACAGCTTGCTCTACACTTTTTCGTCCAAATCCGATCTCTTGATTTGTCGTCTGAGCTAACTTGGAGAACTCTGCAAATCCCGGAGGATTGTAACTCACCTCAAAAGGTTCAGTCTTCGTAGCTTCAGAGACAAGATTTGTATAGTTATAGACAATCTCCTCCACAGGGCCTGCACCTTCCTGAAGAAGAGTACGATTGGCTTCCGTAACGGGCACGCCGCGGTCATTACCGAGGATTTTGGCTGCCTCAGGATCATGAATCCAGAAGTCCATTAACATTGCCACTTCCTTCGGATGTTTGGTATTTGCGTAACCTGATAATCCCTGACTCGACTCAAATACAACACCCGTTCCCTTAGGACCTCGTGGTACAGGGAGAAGAACCAAAGGGTCTTCCGTCAAGCTCTGGAATGCAGCGAGCTGGTTGGATGGCAGTAGAGTCATGGCTGCTTTGCCTGTGATCAACAGGGATTTACTGGTATCATCATGCGGGTTGGATACCTGCAATTCCGGTGTGACTACACCGCCGGATGCCGAAGTCTTTTCCCAATACTGGAACCATTCCAGAATGTCTTCCTTGGCGAATCCAAGTGTGCCATTTTTCATGTCATATAGTTGTTTACCCCGTTGTTTTAGATAAATATCCATCCCGTCGACGGTGAAATTATAGGTTCCATAGAAGCCGTCCCCGAGTTTGTCGGATAACTCCTTGCTGATGGCGGCATAGTCCGCCCAGTCCCAATCGGAAGCTGGCAAAGGCACGCCGGCTTTCTCAAAGAGTGCCTTGTTAACAATAATTCCCCGTGCGTTGGCACCGGCAGAAATATGTTGCAGCTTCCCGTCGAGACGTCCGTATTCGATCATAGTTTCATCCATACCATCCAGATTCAGTTCGTTGCCAACATATGGGTCTAGGTTAAGGAGGACATCTTTTTTGGCATAATCAACGACATTTCCACCGAGGAAAAAGATATCCGGTGCTGTGCCTGATGCCAACTGGGTATTCAGCTTGTCGAAATATCCAGAGGAGGGTGCAAATTCACCTGAAATTTTAATGTCCGGATGTTTCGCCTGAAAGATCTTCAGGGCTTCATTCGTAATATCTGCCCGTTTCTGGTCACCCCACCACATGATGCGAAGTTCGACCTGTCCGCCCTCGGTAGTTCCATTGTTATTACCATCGTCTGTATTATCAGTAGCACCCGTATGGTCTGTTCCAGAGCAAGCTGTTACGAATAACAAAAGTGAAGTGATTATACCGATCATGAAACGCTTGAACATGGTGAATCCCCCTGACTATGGATAATGAGAAACGTGTTGTTACTTCAGACCTGTTGTCGCAATGCCTTCAAGGAAATATCGCTGAAACAGTAAAAAGATGATGGTCACGGGAAGCAGTGACAGGGTAGACATGGCGAGTAATGCGCCCCAATCGGATTGTCCTGACGGATCGAAGAGAGAGCGGATGCCCAGCTGCACGGTGAACAGATCAATTTTGCTCAGATAGATCATCTGGCTGAAAAAGTCATCCCAGCTCCACAGGAAGGTGAAGATCGCTGTTGTAATCAGTGCCGGAACGAGCAGAGGCACTACGATTCTGAAAAAAATCTGTGATTGCCCGCAACCGTCAATGGTTGCACTCTCGTCCAGTTCCCGCGGTATACCGCGTATGAATTGAACCATGAGCAAGATGAAGAAGGAATCCTGCGCGAGCCACTTGGGCAGAATCAGCGGGAAATACGTATTAATCCATTGAAGCTCATTATAGAGAATGTACTGGGGCACCAGAGTAACATGGTAAGGCAACATAATCGTGATCAACATCATGCTGAACCACAGCCCTTTGAATCTGAACTTCAATCTGGAGAAAGCAAAGGCTGCAAGGGAACAGGAGATCACATTACCCAGCACACTCATGACCGAGATCAGAACGGAGTTGCCGAAGAAACGCCCAAAGGAGATGCCCTGCAGACCTTTCCAGCCGTTAATATAGTGCTCCAGCGTGAAGCTGGTTGGGAAAAGATTGCCACTGGTGAAAATGAGATGGTTCGGTTTAAACGAACTGAGAATTAACCATAGTACAGGATATAACATCAGCAGACCGAAAAGTATAATGGCGGCATGCCTCCCGGCCTGAACCAGTTGTCGTTTGATTGGCATATGCATTACCTCCCCTCCTGATTATCCCCGTAGAACACCCAAAATCGGGATGTAACAAAGACGATTGCGGTGAATACTCCGATAATGACCAACATGATCCAAGCCAGAGCCGAAGCATAACCCATATCAAAGAACGAGAAACCTTTCAGATACAGGTACAAGGTATAGAACATTGTTGCATCGAGTGGACCCCCGCGGCCATCTCCGATCACGTAAGCGGGTGTAAACGCCTGGAATGAATTGATCATGCTCATGATCAGGTTAAAAAAGATAACGGGGGAGAGCATGGGCAGGGTGATTCCGAAAAATTGACGTATCTTTCCCGCCCCATCGACATCGGAAGCTTCATATAAGTCTGCCGGGATCTGTTTCAGACCCGCAAGAAAGATAACCATGGCAGATCCGAATTGCCACACGGATAGCGTGATTATGGTATAGACTACATAGTCCGGATGCGCAATCCAGGATGGTCCCGAGATACCAAACCAGCTTAAAAACTGATTGACCAATCCATTCCCCTCAAAAAGTTGCCGCCAGACGATTGCAATCGCGACGCTGCCACCCAAGAGGGAAGGGATGTAATATACGGTCCGGTAGATGCCGAGGGCTCGAATTCCTTTGTTCAGCGCCATTGCCACCAGTAGAGCAAAGGCAAGCCTTAGTGGGACAGATAAAAAAACATAATAAAATGTGAGCCCCAAGGACCTGCGAAAAGTATCGTCATCGGTAAAAATGTGAACATAGTTGCTAAGTCCGGTCCAAGTCGGTGATGACAGCAGATTGAATTTGGTCATGGATAAGTATAGGGACGCAATCATCGGTCCCAGTGTCAGACAGAAGAGTCCGATCAGCCAGGGCAGAAGAAACAAGTAGGCTGTGGTATTCTGCTGACCGTATAAGGGCTTGGTCTGTTTTTTCATCATGTGCCTCCCTTCTGCATGGATAAAATTCATGGTTACCCACTGTGAATCCGCTTACAACATGCGGCGTTCACTTGGTAACCACATCATACCGGGGAAGGGGAGAAGCTTGAATCTTATTTCTTCGGATCATGGTTATCGATTTTTTCGGAATGCTGCAACCGATAGTCTGAAGGACTCATGTTGAACATTCTTTTGAATTTCGAACTGAAATAACTTGGCGAACTGAAACCTGTCAGCTCAGTAATATCCCATACGGTTAATTGAGTATCCTTCAGCAGTTGCAAGGCATGTTTCATCCGAACGCCCGTCATATATTGAACAAAAGAGGTACCTGCCCCTTCCTTAAACAATTCGGAGAAATAGGTAGGGTAATAGTTGAATCGTTCAGCGAGTAACGTCAACGTGAGCTCCTGCATATAGTTCTCTTCGATATATCGCTTGGCTGACTCTATAACCGTTCCATCCCCATTTTCCGAAGGAAGTTGTCGACCCAGGAAGTCTTGAGCCCATTGCATTAATAAGCGTTCTGCTTGATCTGGCGTCTTAAGCCACAGTATCCATTCCGGGGCCATAGGATAATCCATCAACAGTGAAATTTGAAAAATACTTCGTGTCATTCGGGAGGGAGAGAGCTGGAATGCCTCGTGAATCTCCTTGTGGATGATGCTGCGGAAGGAGTCCAGTTCCCCACGAATGAGGCAGCGATGCAGCGTACGTATCGTTTCTTCAGGCAGTAATGGACTATAGTCTGTTCCTGCCTGAGGGTTCAGCCTGCTGCCAGCCCGTTCAGCTGAATTCCAAGCCAGAAGGGAATGGATATAACCTTCTTTCCAGTGCTCAAGTCTAGATACAGATCGTCCAATCCCAACCCTAATATTCATGGAAAAAACGGATGCCGTAAGTTCCGCGAGCTGCTGGATGAATTCGTGTTGAACACCGTCTGGTGTCATGAAATGCATGATCCCTGCGTGTGCCGGATCATGAAATACCTGGACAATGTCTGAATCAGACTGGGCGATTTCATAACATACCATCTCAAAAGGAAGATGCATGTGCTCGTGTAAGCGATCTTCTCGAAGATCCTGCTTGTCCGAGTGACTCATACTGGCGGTGATGAAACAGACCTTCTGATCCTGCCATGATTCGAGATGGAACAATCTCAGCCGTTCTGGCATGGAGGAAGGCGGTAGGCGATTGCCTTTGACGAGATCAAGAAGGAAACGTTCTTTCATTTCCCGGTAATACTGAGAGAGTCGCCATTGCAACAATTCGGAATCGCCTCGCACTTTACGTTGTTCATCCAGATCCGCTTTGATTTTGACTAAAGTGGCTTTTAGTTCATCCCGGGTTACAGGCTTCAGTAAATAATCCATGACCTGGCTACGGACACCTGCTCTGGCATATTGAAAATCTTCATAACCCGTGATAATAACAATCTGAATGGAAGGATTATAACTGCGGCAGACATCCAATAATCGGACGCCATTCATAACAGGCATATTCATATCGGTAATCAACAAGTCAAAATGTTCAGATTGTAAAAGTTCATCCGCTTCGATCCCGTTAGACGCTTCTCCTGTTATGGCAAAGCCCATGCCATGCCAATCGACTTTCAATTTCAACCCTTCGCGAACTTCAATCTCGTCATCTGCGATTAATACGTTGTACATCATATTCCTCCTGTACGGGTAGAATCAGTTCTATACATGCGCCACTGCTCTCATCGTTCTTCATATGAACCGTGAACAAGGCACCATAATGCAGGCGGCAACGAGCAATCACATTGCCAAGTCCAATATGCCAGCCTTCATTAAGCAATATGGATTCCAATGAGGGGGAAGCATCAGGGTGATGCATTTTATGGATTATCTCTGTTGGAATACCCGGTCCGTTGTCTGAAACGCGGATATGCAGACGATCATACAGTCGGTTGATCCGTATTTGTACCTGAGCTGTCGTCTGATGCTGGAAGCTGTATTTCACTGCATTTTCAATAAGTGGTTGAAGAATAAACTTGATGATGACCACGGAGTTCAGTGTGCCATCCTTTGTTATCGAAATGTCGAGCTTATGACCGAAACGAGTCTGCAAAATGGAGATATAACGCTGCACATAATCCAGCTCTTCGGTTAGGGGAACACGGTCGTCATTGGTGTTGATAGAAAAGCGCATCATTTTACCCAAATCCTCAATGACCTGAACCGTATCATCCGTTCGGCGCTGAATGGCAAGACTGCTTACCAGCTCCAGAGTATTAAACATAAAATGTGGATTAATCTGTATGAGAAGTGCCTTGTACTCTGCTTGCTGGCGAAGAAGTTTCAGTTCAAATTCATTCTGGATATGCTGCCGCAGCTGACTGATCATATAACGGAAGGTAAAGATGACATAACTGATCTCACTCTTTACATTTTTATCTGGAGGCAGAAGTGAATCCGCTTGGTCAAAAGCCCCTCGTTGAACCTGTCTCATCGCCAGCACCAGTCTGGTCAAAGGTTTGGTTACACCATGGGATAACCATGCAGCCGCCAAGAGGGAGACCAGAATCAGGACAATTGTCACCACCACAATCGTGCTTTGAAGCTTATGGAGAGAAAGATACATTTCCTTTTCCGGTGCCAGACCCGCCAACATCCAGCCGGTACGCCCCAGTTTCTTGAATACAAGGATGTCTCGCTGTCCTTCATGGTTGGTGAGGTATGCCACACCGGATTTGAGCGGGCTGTTTCGAAACCGATCGATCTCTGCGGTAGCTACAGCACCTAACGCGTCTACCTGCTGTGACAGAATGGGATTCCCTTGCTCGCCCAGTAGAAAAATAGTGCTATTCTCCGCAAGATGTATGCGACGGAGCGGTTCCAGAAAATAGGATTCACTGACATTCACCTTCATGACACTCTGCGCTGTAGCATGATGAAAGGTGCCAATGGGCATCAGCAGACTGACCACCGGGTTACCATGATCTCTGACACGTTCATGTTGATCGGTGTGTGCAGGTAACCAGCGTTCCCCCAACGTGTAGAAATTCGTATACCAGGATTCTTGTACAAAGGCAGGGTCATATGTTACCTGATTCTCGCTGCCAATTCGCAGTCCATTCCGTCGATAGATGGATACATCCGAGATACTGGTGTAACTGTTGGTTGCCTGAGTGAGAAAACGGCTCATCGCGAGGTTGGCCAACATCTTTTCTCCTTCCGGCAGGTTCGGATCACCGATCGCGTTATCCCAGTTTTTGCTCGTATCACTATTGAAAACAAGAGAGGCGGCGTCATAGATCTGCATCTGCACCATATCTACGTATGAACCGTATTCCTCCATTTTCTCAAGAGCAGAGGATTCGATGTAAGAGCGAATGACCGTGCGAGATTCCTTGAAGAGCAGGTAGGAGAGTGTACCAAAAGCGAGGACAAACAGGACAACGATAAAGGCAATCAGGCGGTTTTTTAAAGAGAAGAACATGGATTTCCTCCTTCTACCGAGTCAACTTGTGTGCAGGTTAATTATAAAAATATAAAAAAGACTGCGTGATATGCGCAGCCTTTAAAAAGATTAATAATGTAGTGAAGACCTGGGAGACTTAGAACCGAACCAGATTATTGACGTTGACAGGCAAGCCTGTGGCAATGGCACGATTGGCCGCAATCCCAGTCAGAATGGATCTGGCACCGTCCACGTGATTAGCAGCACGATGGAACGGATCTTCTACAGGCTCTCCAAACAGATCATTCAGCAGAACCGGGTCACCTCCGCCATGTCCACCTGCTTTTTCTTCCACTTCAACCTCATATGGCGCACCGAACATCGGAAGGACCCGCAACGTTTTACCGATCAGAGCACCTTCTTTACTTTTGTCACCTAATGAATTGACATAGGATTGTTCCACAATGTTCATCTCAATCCGGCCTTTGGTGCCGTTAATGGCAATACGGTAACCTTCCCATGGCTGATAGGCAACGAGGGAGTACGTCAGAATGGCTTTGCTCCGATACTTCACAAGAACACCCATTGTATCCTCAATGTTGATACCATCCCCAAATACACTCTGATCCCGCTGATAACCATCTTCTGATTCGGCATCCAGATACATGGACTTCATATGTGCGTCTGAATCCAAATGCAGTGCAAAAGGATCTTCCTTCGCGATCGGGTTGCCAGTTGCTCGATTGTAGAACTGCGTTACACCACGTTCTTCTGCGTTTTCTCTGCCGTAAAACATCAGATCACCGAATGCAAACACGGTCTCCGGTTGCGAGCCGATCCAGAAATTCACCAAATCGAAGTGATGGGTGGATTTGTGAACGAGCAGTCCTCCGCTGTTACGCTTGTCCCGATGCCAACGGCGGAAATAATCTGCCCCGTGGCGGGTATTCAGCAGCCATTCAAAGTGAACGGACGTGACTTTTCCGATGGTATCATTCAGAATAAGTTCCCGAATCTTCGTATGGTGCGGCGCATAACGGTAGTTAAAGGTAACTCTGACGTTCTGGCCAGTGCGCTTGACTGCATCCAGGATGTCCTGGCATTTCTCCTCATCGATCGTCATTGGTTTCTCGGTGACAACGTCACAACCCAGTTCCATCGCGCGAATGATGTACTTGTGATGGGTACGGTCAACGCTGGTTACGATGACATAGTCAGGCTTCTCGTTCTCAATCATCTGATCAAACTGATCCGCAGGATAGGTGGGTACCTCTGGATAATCGTACTTTTCCTTCAGCAGTTGATTCGCGTAATTCATACGGACTTGATTTATATCACAAAAGCCGACAAGCTCGGAAGTATCCCTGTAATCCCGGGTTAATGCACCATAAAAGAATTCCGCACGGCCGCCGGTTCCGACTAATACATAACGTTTCTTGTTACTCATGTCTATCGCCTCCTTGAATATAGCTTTAGACTATAACAAGGGAGTACTTCTTTCGCCGCATTTTATGCGTAACCGCTTTCAAATGCCGCATATTTTGCTATAATTTATGGAAAGGAGAGAGGCCGACATGACAGAACCTTTCAGTGCAGATTTTCATGATCCCACGGATTTACTACATATTGAATATGATCGTCGCATTGGATATTTCTCGATGACGGATGACCACCTGCATGATCATTATGAGTTGTATTACCTGTTGTCTGGCGAGCGTATCTATTTCATCAAGGATCGGACCTATCGGGTAAAGGCTGGTGACCTGGTGTTTGTTGACCGCAATACGGTTCATAAAACATTGGAGAGCGGCATGCCCGACCATGAGCGGATGGTGCTGTATGTGAAGCCTGAGCTTTTTGCAGCCATGGCTATTTCAACGGAGTTAGTCGAAGCTTTGAAGGAGCCCTTCTGCTGGGAGATTCCTATTATAAGGTTTCCTTCACAGGTCACGGAGGTATTGGAGCGGATGGTGAGCGAAATGGTGGATGAAATGCTTCGTCCCCAGCCGGGAAGTAACCTGTTGCTTCGTCACCGGGCTATTGAATTGTTGCTGCAAGCCTATCGTAATCAGCACCTGGGCAGGTTATGCTCCGATGATCGTGAGCCGGTGCTTCATCCCAAGACACAGGCCGTCGTGCGTTACCTGAATGAGAACTATCAGAAGCCACTGACATTACCGGAGGTGGCGGGTATGTTTCGCATTAGTCCGCATTATCTGAGTCGATTGTTCAAACAAACAACGGGGTTTACCTTTAGTGATTATCTGAATCTGTTACGGGTGAAGGAAGCACAGCGTTTGCTGCGAGAAAGTGAGGAATCCATTACGGATATTGCATGGCTTGCCGGATTCAGTAACTTCTCTCATTTTGGCAAAATGTTCAAGCGTACTGTTCAGGTAGCACCAAGAGTCTACAGGCAGGAATATAAGGAGTCAGGTTCCGTTAGAACCCTAAAAGAAGGAGAGAATATACGATGATTGAAACGAGATTGAATGAACTGGGGATCATTTTGCCACAGGCCAGCGCCCCCGCAGCAAAATATGCGAATGCCGTTATTGTCAATGGAATCATGTATGTATCCGGTAAAGGACCAGATATCCCCGAACGTGGCAAGCTGGGATCAGACTTTACAACAGAACAGGGATATGATTTTGCCCGGAATGCCGGACTGGAGGTGCTCGCTGTCGTTCGAGATGTGCTGGGTTCACTGGATCGGGTGAAGAGAGTGGTTAAAGTGCAAGGCTTCATCAATGCGTCCGCTTCGTATCAGGAACATCATAAAGTGCTGAATGGATTCTCGGATCTGATGATGGAGGTATTCGGGGAACAAGGAGTGCACGCCCGTTCAGTATTCGGTGCAGTGTCCGTGAGGGACAATTTGCCCCTGATTATTGATTCCATATTTCAGGTGGAGGAGTAGGTATAACCATGACAGAGTTGTCTTCATTTAATCCGATCATGTTAATGATACCCGAGAGCTTTCATACGGAACGCCTCACGATTCGAGCACCGCAGTGGGGGGATGGCACAGCCGTTAATGAAGCCGTCCGTGAGAGTGCGGAGCAGCTGCGGTTGTGGTTACCTTTTGCAGAGAAAATCCCTTCATTGGAAGAGTCTGAAGTGACTGTTCGCAAAGCAAGGCTGCAATATCTGGAGCGTACCGACATGATGTTACATTTGCGTGATAGACATACGGATGAATTCGTAGGTAGCAGCGGGTTACATCGCATTGACTGGAATGCACGCTGTTTTGAGATCGGTTACTGGATTCGAACATCGCGAGCTGGTGAGGGTTTGATGACGGAAGCGGTGAGAGGTATTGAGCGATTTGCCATTACTCATCTGGAGGCGAACCGGCTGGAGATCCGCTGTGATGCCCGCAATGTGCGAAGTGCCAAAGTAGCGGAACGAGCGGGTTATACACTGGAAGGTATACTGCGCAAGAGGCGGCGGGACAGTACAGGTACGCTGGTTGATTGTATGGTTTTCTCCAAAGTCAGAGGCAGTGAGTTCGAGTAAAGGGAGGGTAGATATGGAGCGAATTGGTCAGGGAAGAACTGCGGCAATCTATGCGTATTCGAACGAGCACATTATGAAGTTATATCGAATGGATTTTCCACTCGAAGCAGTCTAGAATGAATACAACATTGCCTGATCAACAGCAGATCTATCATGGCGATTTTCCCCCCGATAATGTTATGCTCAAAGAGGCCCGCGACTCGTACTGGGTTATCGATTGGATGACTGGCATGGCGGGAGATCCCGCGGGTGATGTGTCTCAAAGCTGGGTAATATTAATGAGCGACACATTGTCGGGAGATACAGAGTCAGTTATACAATCGTTCAACTTCTATAAACGAATCTAACTATATTATATAAAAAGGTAGAGAAAGAGAGGGGACTAATTCATGCTGCATTCATTAAAGGCCATACAATCATATAAGTCAGGTAACACGCCGGAAGCCCAGCAGCAATGGCTGCAACTGCTGGCAGCAGCAGAGAAGCCCCATATTAACCTGGAGCGCATTCATTCCATTGCCGAACTTGAGGGAACAAATCCGGTGCTGGAATACACCGAGCGTACACTTCACGTACTGGAAAAGCTTCAGGTTTCTTTTTGGGTGCGAGAAATACTGGAGGACGTATTAATCTGGTCAGAGACGGCGAAGGCAGGATCACGGGAGCAGCGGCGGGTATGGCAAAAGCAGGGCGTTAACTTGTTTGTACACAATGTGGGGTCGGCTCAGTTATATGATCTATACGCAGGCGCAGAGCACCTGGATAATGACATCGGTAAGACCAAGGAGACGAGTATAAATCAACATGGTTCTCCGGGCGATTCCTTAAGTAAGAATGCGGATATAAGCGAGCATGATACGCTGAATACACACACTCCAAGGCATGAGATTATACGTACTCTAATTGCTACGCATGGACTTATTGGTCAATACATACGCGGAGAGATTCCATTTGCCGAGAATGCTTCGCTCCACGCCTTAATCGTCAAAGGATGGCTTAGTACAGATGAACTGCACACCATACTGATGGCATTAAATGAGTGCATTATTGCAGGTGTTGATCCAGCGTTATGGAATCAGGTTCAGGCTGAGGTGCAGCGCATTATAGACTGGATTATCGTTGGACCGGATCATGAAGACTGGAGCGTGAAGGAACGGTTATCCCGCTTAAGAAGTTCATCCATTCGGCAGGGAGAAGCTATGGATACGGCTTACGCCAAGCTCCAAACGGAACTGGATGTGGAACAGGCGCTGGCTCCGCTGGCTCATCGCACATTATGGTATGTGGAGTCGGCCATGCAGGATTTTTCGTTGCAGGAGATGGTGAAAGTGTTCCTGTTGACGCTTCGCAGCGAGAGTATGAATCCCACATCCATGGAGAGCCGATCTGAAATCGTTCGCCATATCAGCTTCGAACCATTAATGAATACGATGTATTACGATTACAAAGGCGTCAAGAAGCTCAATATTTACAAGAAACGAATGATTGAAAAATATTTGGAACAGTATTCGTGGGAACAGATTACGGCAGGGGATCAGATCGTCTATCCCCATCTAACCCATCGCATTGAGCGTCATGCGGATCTGCCGGATACACTGTTTGTGACCTTTGAATTTTCTCCAGCGGCAGAGAAGCTGATTGCATTCTGTATTGAAGCGGAAAAGTCGCCGTTATACGAGAAGGCTGTACTGCTGTTATTTGACCTGTTCGGATTGCGCCGGGATGCCTATGACCGCTTCCACAACGAAGAAACGTATTTGTCCGATATGAACAGCTCCGGTGATTACAAAAAAGTACTGCTCGACTACATCGTTGGTAAACGGGTACTTGATATTGGCCCAGGTGGAGGGATTCTGCTGGATCTGATTGAGCAGGAAAAACCGGAAGTGGAGCCGATTGGTATCGATATCTCAGCCAATGTCATTGAAGCGCTGGAGCGCAAAAAACAGCGTGAAGGACATCGCTGGCAAGTCATGAAGGGCGATGCCCTGCAACTGGAGCAATATGTGCAGCCAGGCACAGTGGATACGGTTATTTTCTCATCCATTCTGCATGAGTTATATTCATATATTGAACTGGACGGTCGAAGATTTAATTCCGATACGGTTGTGGCAGCGCTGAGAAGTTCATTCCGTGTACTGTCACCTGGAGGAAGAATTCTGATTAGGGATGGTATCATGAGTGAACCGGAGGCACAGAAGCGCCGTATTCGTTTCCTGGAAGCGGATGGGATGCGCTGGCTGGAGCGGTATGCAGAGGATTTTCAGGGGCGTGCAATTCAATATGAGCGGATCTCAGACAACGAAGTAGAGATGCCGATCAACGATGCGATGGAATTTCTCTATACCTATACGTGGGGGGAAGAGGCATACGTGCATGAAATTCAGGAGCAGTTCGGTATTTTTACACCGACCGACTATAAGAACTGTATTCTAGAAGCGCTAGGCGAACAAGCCGAGATGATCATCTTCGAACATTTCCTTCAGGACGGTTATACGGAAGCACTTGGAGAACGAATGATCTTCATGAAGGAAGATGGCTCCCCTGCGCCTTTGCCAGACAGTACCTGCCTGATTGTCATTGAGAAGAAGAAAGGATTAGCGGATGGATGATGAGTGAGGCCAGTACGTTTTTGTATTTTGTCAGACATGCGGAGTCTCGATATGTTGAAGGACAGGAACGCGAGCGTGGACTGACAGAACAAGGTCATCAAGATGCGGGAACGGTTGCCAGTCTGCTGCAAGGGGAGCAGATTCAACTGTTCTATTCCAGCCCTTACAGGCGAGCAGTGGATACAATTCAGATTCTGGCAGATCGGTCAGGTGGAATTGTGGTGACAGAGGAAGATCTGCGTGAACGCCAGTTATCGAGTTCGGATGTGAAGCATGATAATTTTCGTGAAGCCAAGCAGCAGTTGTACCGTGATCCTACGTATGCGTATTCAGGTGGGGAGTCTGGTGAACAGGCTCGCTCAAGGGCAGTAGCGGTAATCGAGAAAATTTTGGATAAACATGCGGGTCACAAGGTAGTCATCGGAACCCATGGAGATGTAATGACGCTTATTTTTCAACACTATGATGCTTCCTACGGTTACGATTTCTGGGAGAAGACTACGATGCCGGATATCTATAAGCTGCAGTTTGATGGAACGCGCAAGTTGGTCCAGGTCACGCGGTTGTGGGAGTGACAGGTTAATATATGAGAAATGCATTACCAGAATGATAGTGGGGAGGAGTGAGTTGGCGGATGAAAATTACGCTTTTGCCTGATACATACTTTGTTGAAAATCTAAGCGTATCTTCATTACAGGATAGAATGTACTGCATATTTGATCTCGAAGGGACGGGAATTAATCCTGTGGTGGAGAGTGTGACACAATTTGGTGCGATGCACTACCAAAGAGGTCAACAATGTAATACAACATTTTCTTCATTTGCACGTGCGGACAAACCTATACCAGAAGCTGTGGCGAAATTAACAGGCATTTCGAATGAGGATATGGTAGAGGCTCCGTCGTTCGTAGAAGCATTTCAGGAATTTCAGAAATTTATTGGTGATAACGTTCTTGTGACACAAGCCGGATATGAATATGACCTGCCCATCTTGAAGCGGCATTGTGATGAGTATGGTCTCCCGATGTTGACTAACCCGGTATTGGATACAAAAGCAATGTTCACTTACATTCATCCTGAGATTACCGAGGTCGTCTCTACGGATTTTCTGATTCGGTATTATGATCTGAATACAGATGGAATTCACAGGCACAATGCTTTGGCAGATTGTGGTGTGATTGCTCGTATCTTTGAAAGTATCCTTAGCGAATATGAGGAACTTCAATTGGATCATTTTACAGCCGATCCTAATCGAATGATGAAGCGTTTTGTTATACCTGAGATGTATCTGACATGATGATGAACTGGAGGGGAGATCAATGAGCAGAACGGATGTGGAGAAGCTACTCTTGGATCTTAACGAGGGACGGATTCTGACCCAGCAGACATTCGAAGGATTGGATGTGGAAGTTTACCTGGATGAAAGGGACGCCTCTGCATTTGCTGACGAGTGGATGCAAGCTTTTGAACGGTGGGCTCAAGATACTGCGGTGGCTGAAGAAGAGGTGCTGCGGGCATGCAGGGAACAGGCGTTCAAACAGACCTTGGCTCTCACCGGCGAACCTGAGTTAGCGGGGTATGTGAGTGATGATATTGGTTTAATTGGTGCTGCACTGTTACAGGGTACGGCGAATGATTCCTTTGTGGATCAACTGTTGGAAAGTTATCGACAAGGTAGGTTGCCCCTGCGTTAAGCGGGGGGAGGACCAACAAGGGTGTTTTCGTTTGTATAAAAAAACAGCATCAAATGTACATTGTGGGTCGGATGAGGCATAAGGTACAATTCACCTAAGCAATCGATGAGAATGATAATCATTATATGTGGAATATTCTCACGGTTACATCAACAGATCACATAGGGGTGAAGGGTAACATGGTAGGTTTAGTTAAAGGTTTCAAAGGGTGGACGATTACATTACTGCTCATGGGTCTGGTTATTTCAGGGTGTAGTACAAATACCGCTACGAATGCGGAACAGACTCCTGCAACTGAAACTGAAAGTGCAGCTTCTGGAGAAAATACTTCTGGAAACGAGACAGAGCCTGCGACACGGGTTGTACAGGATGAATTTGGAGATGTGACGATTCCGGTTCAACCACAGCGGATTGCTGGAATATATGTGGAAGATTATCTGAAGGCGCTCGATATTACACCTGTAGTGCAGTGGTATAATCCGATGTGGGGTGTACAGGATTATTTAGGACTGGATGTTCCGAAATTTGATACTACGGGGAGTATTGAAGCTTTGTTGGAGTATGATCCGGATCTCATCATTGTAGATGGTGGGGTAGATATGGAGAAATATGAGATGTACTCCAAGGTGGCACCGACGTATCGTCTGCCTGAGAGCGTACTGCAGGATTCGAACCAAATTCTAAAAACCATTGCCGATGTTGTAGGTAAGCCGGACAAGGGTGAAGAAGTTGCTGCGGCATTCGGAGCCAAGGTTGCAGATGCGAAGGCGAAGTTGCAGGAAGCGGTTGGAGACGAGAGTGTCGCAGTTGTCCGGCTGAATGTTAACGATGACACACTGGCGTTGTTCGGTGTGAAAAATCGATTTACCGGATTTATTTATTCCGAGCTTGGCCTAACACCTCATCCTCTGGTTAACAAGATGGAAGAATACCAGGAAATTATGTCTGAAGAGGCCGTGCCGCAACTTGATGCAGATCATCTTATTGTGTTCCCTTCCAATGGAGAATGGTCATCTCCCGAGAACAAGGAAGCCTTGAAGGTACTTGACAGCAAATTGTGGAAATCTCTTCCGGCCGTTAAGAACAATCAAGTGTACATCATGGAAAGATCACAATGGCAATCAGGTGCGATTACAGCAAATTCCATGAAAATTGATGATCTCTTGGAAAAAATGACTCCATAAGAATAATCCCATAAGAAAGAAAGTTCTTCAGTCAGGGTTGAAGAGCTTTCTTTTTTCGTATACACTATTTTAAATGATAATAATTCTCAGTTAAGGACGATGAACATGTGCCACACCATAATACAACTGATCCCCAAGCCTTGGCTATGCTCACTTCAGCATATGGAATACGTAGATCACCATCAATCTCATATCGATAAACGTTTGTTATACAGGATGTCGTCCTCCCACTCTATATTGGTTGTAACGTCTGGGAAAGGTTCAATAGTTTGCTCAGATCAGGAATCTCATCATTTGCAAAAAGGAATGATTATGTTTGTTCCTGCTGGAACATCCATTAAGGTAGAAGGCTCTCCTTGGACAGAAAGTGAATTGCAGTATTATAAGCTTGATCTGATGATGGCTGAGTTGAAAGAAGAGACTTCGAACGCGTTGTCTAGTAGAAACATGGAGGAGCAGCAGGAACTTCCCCAAAGTCCAGATTCTCCGACATTATTACCGCTTATTCAACTCAGCTACAGTCCGTGGAGTTCCTGTCTGGAAGCCTTGGAACAAATACTACGTCAACAGGTCACTGGCGATTGGCTGGAGCAATGGGAGGTACAGCTTCGTTTCCAGGAGTGGTTCCGAGCCTTGTTTCGCCAGAGTGTCCCCGAAACAGAAGTACCCGATGACCGTGCCCGTCTTCAAAGTTCAATTCGTTATATTGGCGACCACTATGATCAGACGATAACCGTGGATGAGCTTGCGGCAGATATTGGTCTAACCAGAGCCAGCTACACTCGGCAATTCAAAAAAATCACGGGCAAGCTCCCGCTTGAATATGTAAATGCGGTTCGACTGGAGCGCTCGAAGCAACTATTGCAGCTGACGGATGATCGCATCCATGAGATAGCTCAGAATGTGGGATTCAGCAGCGAATATTATTTTGGCCGCCGATTTAAGCAATATGCTGGTATTTCACCTGGGTTATACCGCCGTCATCACCGTCAAGAGGTTCGTGTCTTTGCTCCGTATCTGGAGGACTTTGTGTTGGCTCTTGGCGTAAAACCTGTACTGCAATGCTCCCATCATTCTTGGGGGAGACAGCATTATTTGGGATTGGATGATGTACCCGAATTCGATGTAAGCGAGCAGGATGCTCAATTTAATGTGGGTAATATACCGGACTTTATCATGCTGAACAAGGGATATGATCGATGGAATCTGGACCGTTTCGAGCAGGTAGCACCTACATTTTACGTAGATCATCTGGGAGAGGACTGGCGCTCCATTTTAAGATCGACAGCCGATGTGTTAGGGAAGGTGAATCGGGTTCAAGATGTGATTGGTGCGTATGAGGACAAGGCAATGGAAGCTAAGAGTCGGTTAGCACGTTATATGCGTGGCCAGACGGTAGCTTTTTTGCGTATATCTGCTTCTGATATTACTCTCTATGGGGACCAGCAGGGTTACGTTGGCCCTGTAATTTATCAGGATCTTGGATTGATTCCGCATTCCCGTGTGCAGCAATGGACAAGACAAGAGCGGAGGATTTCCATTGGATTGGAGCAGTTAAGTCAACTTGATGCGGATCACTTGTTAATTACATTTGACACTGGAAATTCTGCCAAACCTGGAGATGAGCGCGAACTGCTCGACAGGGACGAATGGAAACGCCTGCCTGCGGTGAAGAGTGGCAATGTGTATGAGGTGGATTTCATGTCATGGATGAACTACGGTGTGATCTCTCATGGGAAGAAGATTGAGGATATACTGCGGTTTATGGCTTGAGGGATGGGAGCTAAAACTACAAACAAGCTGCTTTCAATAATTAAATTAAACTCTAAGCAAAATCAAAAAATGGCCCACTAATCTGATTTACTGTATGATATAGGAAAAATGAACTGGAGAATAGACATCCTATGAAGAAAAAAATCTGGGCCTCACTTTTAGTAATAGTTGTTATTGGGATGGTTCCTGTTACAGAGGTACCGAGGACTACGGTTGCCGAATCGCATGAAATTTTGGCTGAAGATCTTCCTGAAAGCTTACGATATGATTCTAACCATCCAGATATAATTTATGTGAAGGATTGTGGGGTCTTCGAGAAAGTTGATTCGAGTTTAATAGATTACGGTGAAGAAGAAGTTGTGGTCGATGATATACAAAAGGTAACAGATAAAACGAATGTAATTGTTGCTTATGAAGCGATTTACGTCAAAAAGGTGAATGGGAATAGCTAATTGATTAGATAACAATATGGAGCGCAAGGAGAGATTTATGCTTCTTGGGCTTTTTTAATATCCAATAAAAAATAAAATTTCAAGAATTTAACTGAATTTTATAGATGAGCAAGTTTATGTTTAGACACATGAACATATATACACTAAAGTGAGTTTGTACATAAACACTTTAGGAGGATTCATGTGAAAACAACATTGTTCAAGAAGGTCGGATTATTGATTGGAGCATTTAT
Source organism: Paenibacillus sp. FSL K6-4396 (assembly GCF_038002525.1). Taxonomy (NCBI): domain Bacteria; kingdom Bacillati; phylum Bacillota; class Bacilli; order Caryophanales; family Paenibacillaceae; genus Paenibacillus; species Paenibacillus sp. FSL K6-4396. The sequence goes on from NZ_JBBOCR010000001.1 coordinate 2,743,153, forward strand.
TTTTACAATTAGTTTTACATCTACTTTAGGGGTACATGCTGCGGTAGATTATAGTGGCGGGCTCATGGATAAGATGGTAATGACACTTAGCGATACTGAAAGCAAAGGGAGTAAATCTACATATGCACTAACAGATAATAATGAGGCTACAAGTGCGATTATAGAAAAATGGAACACTCCATCTACAGCAGTAGATCATGCGGTTGGAATCTTTAATGGAGCAGTTACAGCGAATGCTATCCGTGTAAAAGCAGATTTTGATGTTTCCGTTGGTTTATTCGATTCCACTGGAAAAGCGATTTTACCGACGTATTGGTACACAGTAAAAGCAGATCAGGCTGATGGAAGATTAATTTATCTTCCTACAACGTACAAAGGAATAACAAAAGTAAACTTGTTTAATTACTCTAATACACGGACAGTCAGTGTTTCCGAGTTTCAGCTGTATAATATCACACCTCCAACTAATCCGTTAAATCTCGAAGCATCTGCAGAAGAATCATCCATAGGATTGACATGGAATGAGACAGCAACGGCAACCAGTTACACGATTAAAAGATCAACTACAGCAAATGGGCCATATATAGCAGTGGCAACTGGCATAACCAAGGCCAATTATAAAGATTCAGATGTAACTCCAGGTACGATCTACTATTACGTAGTAACTGGTGTTAATCCTGTTGGTGAAGGTGTTAACTCAAACGAAGCTTCGGCTATTATTGAGAGCAATGGGCAGATTGATCCTGAACCAGAGCAACCAACCACACCAGAACCAGAAGAACCTACAATTCCGGAACAACCGGAGGAACCGTCCACTAACCGTGCTATCTTTGTCATTACCATGACAACGGGTTTGGAAAAAGAATTCGACCTAAGCATGAAAGAAGTAAATGATTTTATCAACTGGTATGAAGTCAAACAAGCAGGAAGTGGAAAAGCTTCGTTTGCGATTGATAAACACGACAACAACAAAGGGCCTTTCAAGAGTCGGAAGGATTATATCCTGTTTGATCGAGTGCTGACGTTTGAGGTAAGTGAATACTAAAAAATATGAAGTTCCATCAGCATAGCTGAAGGGGCTTCTTTTTGTTCAATTTGATAAATGAGCGAATGCAATTGCCAGAATCAGCTTAGATTCATCTCATTTTAGTGTAGCGTTTACAAAAAAACAGGATAACGAGCACAAAATGCAAAAGCGGATGTCCTTGACTGAACGATTGTGACATACCATTAGAATGAAGGCTGATCTGTAACGCAGGGATTGAAGTCTTCAAGCATAGCCATGAATGGCGGATGGGAGAGCTGTAATGACAAAACGGGTAATTCTGTTGGAAGAAGGTACGGCAGAGATGAAGGGGCTAATGGGCAGTATAGGGGCTGATCTTGCAGAACTTATCCATGCAGGGTGGTCTGTCCCAGCCGGATTTGTGGTCACAACGGAATGCTGTCGCGAGTTCTGTACCCGTCTTGGACATCTTTCCGGTGAAGGAGAGGAAGAGATTATTAACGCGATCCGGCATCTGGAACAGCAAACCGGGAAGTTCTTCGGACATTCGGAGAATCCGCTACTACTCGCGGTACGTACGGACCAGGATCGAGCCTCAGCAACTGCGACACAATCACTGCTCAATGTTGGTCTGAATGATGTTACTGTAGAAGGACTCGCACGTCAAACCGGTGATCGGTTGTATGCACTCCAATGTTATTCAGATTACTTAGAGGAATATGGACAGCTGGTATATGCAATTCCGTCTGAATTTTTCACAGAAATATCGAGTCATGTCAAGGGTCGGGATGAAACGGAACTTGAATTAACCATTACCGAATTTAAATATTTAATTGAAGCGAAGGGGCGTAACCCTTTTCCTCAAGATGTTCAAATTCAATTCAAAGAAGCAGTACGTGCGGTATATCATCCACAGTGTGTTGAAGCATCCAGATCTCAGAAAGAGATCGTGCGTAAATCATATTACATCTCTTCGGAGCAAAGCGCTCCTGTTCTTATACAGACGATGATACATGGAAAATGTGGAGAATCAAGCGGGACCGGAACAATATATACGTGTAACCCACTTACAGGAGAAAAGGGAATTACAGGACAATATGTCCCTACCGGGAACGCGAGCCAAACAGATCACGGCTTGGAGCGTTTAAGGAAAGACCAACCTGAGCTGTACACAAGTTTGCTGGAGATAGGTAGCCAGTTGGAGACGCATAAGGGAGAAGTGCAGGAAATCACCTTTGTGATTGAATCCGGCGCGTTGTATGTTGTGCAGACCCAGCCCGCCCGATTATCCTCAACAGCCACGCTGAGGAGTACTGTGGATTTTGTCCATGAAGGACTCATCACCAAGGAGGATGCACTTCTTCGTATCCAACCTGGGCATATCATGGAAGTGTTGAAGCGACACTACACAGATTCTAACAGAGAAGTGAGCAATGGACATCTGCCCATACAGATCCAGCCAGTAACTAATGATGAATGTCCAGCTTATAACAACTCAGATTCACTTTTATCAGCAGATCTGCAACTACTGCTCAATTGGGCTGATGAAGTGAAAGAGTTGAAGGTACTGGCCAATGTAGATCATCCACAGGATGCCATGACATCAAGGCTACTAGGGGCTGAGGGAATAGGTCTGTGCCGGACGGAGAACATGCTGTTATCACCTGCGCGGTTACCATTTGTACAAAAAATGATCTTGGCAGACAGTGAATCTGAACGCAGGCGTGGTTTGGAGCGTCTGTTGCCGATGCAGCAGTCTGATTTTGAACAAATATTCGAAGCGATGGATGGATACCCGGTAACGATACGTTTGCTCGATTCGCCGTTGCATGAACTGTTACCGGATCTGGGAGTATTGGAGAAACGGCGCGAGTGGTTACAAGCAGAGGAGTGGCAGGAGCAAAAAGACCATCAGAATGAACTGGAGGAACTGGAGCGCGTAATTCGCAGAGTCAGTGAATTGCATGAACATAATCCGACATTGGGGCAACAGGCTTGTCGGCTGAGTACGGTGTTCCCGGAGATTGTTGATATGCAGCTGGAAGCGATTTTCCGAGCAGCGGTGATAGGCATCCGACAAGGATGGTGGGTGCGTCCCGAGATTATGATCCCGCAGATCGGTCATGTGCATGAACTTCAGGTGATGAGAGATCTGGTGGATCATGTGGCGGACCAGGTGCTTGGTGAGGAGAAGCGGCATTGTCACTATAGAGTGGGGGCGATGATCGAAGCTCCGAGAGCGGCGCTGACGGCGACTCACATTGCTCGCCAGGCTGACTTTTTCTCGTTTGGCACGGATGAGCTGACAGAGATGACATTTGGATATAGCCGCCATGAAGCGGAGAAGCGGCTCCTTCTCCTTCAGCGTGATACGGACTCTCGTATGGTAACGAATAATCCATTTCATGTGTTGGACATTGAGGGAGTCGGCCAACTGGTGGAGATGGCGGTAGTCCAAGGTCGAATTCGAAAACCTCATCTGAAAACAGGGATCTGTGGAGAAAATGTTGTGGACCTGGAGTCAATTACGTTCTGCCACCGTATTGGACTGGATTACGTAAGCTGTTTGCCTGAACAGATCCCTTATGCACGAATTGCTGCTGCACAAGCAGCCATTAAGGCACAGAGAGAGGGAGCAGACACACAGAACACGGATATTTCTACAATTGCGTAACGCTCACCCTGTCCTACACGGAACTTCCATGGAATAGCAACCAGAAAACTGTTATACTGAAATATGCGTTTTGTAAAATGAACGTAAAATTTCAGGGTAAGGGTTGAAAGCGACCATGTATAATTCCAAAAATGAACGAACTTCATCACGGACCTTATTCGCCGTGTTATTCATTGTAATGCTGCTGAAGCTGTCACTGCTGCGATATTTCTTTTTTCAGGGTCTGTCCGGCATCGGTCTGTTAACTGACGCATTAGGCGTACTAACTGTGGTATGCCTGCTGGATCTGATCGTGCCCAAAGGCTGGAAGCGAGCAGTATACGGAGGATTTAATATTCTGTTTTCTCTGGTGCTGTTCGCGGCTACGTTGTATAACGTCCATTTTAGTTCGGTACCAACCTATACCGCGCTAAGTGAGCTGGGGCAAGTTGCCCAAGTAAGGGGAAGTATCGGACCACTGGTACGACCGGAGCACTTTCTGTTTTTTGCAGACATCGTACTGGCATTGCCAATATGGTTGATTATGCGCAGACGTGCTGGCGGGCGCAACCACATCAGTTACCGCGATAGCGGTTTGACGTTTGGTAGAATTCGCAGACGTTACTGGGGCAAACTCGGCGTTGCGCTTACCGCTGCATTCTGCATCGTGCTGTCTGGCAGTTTTATTGTCAAAGGTGAAACGATTGATAACGAATTAGTTCGTGCTGAGAATCTCGGTTTCCTGAACTATCAAGTATCGTCGGCCATTCTGACGAGCAAAGAGAATGAGGCCATTGCGAATGGAAACATTAACGAAACCATTGCCAAGATCAATGAGCTGGTTAGCCGGTATCCGTATCAGGATAAACCAAGTGACGGCACAGCCGTGAAGGCCAAATATTTTGGTCAGGCGAAGGGCAGCAATCTGATTGTATTGCAACTGGAGTCCTTTCAGAATTTCCCGATTAATGCTTCCTTAGATGGTCAGGAGTTAACGCCGGTATTGAATAATCTGGCCAAAGAAAGCTATTATTTCTCTCATTTCTTCCAACAGATAGGACAGGGAAATACTTCGGACGCTGAGTTCATGTCGAACACGTCTATCTATCCAACCGGAGTTGTTCCCATGTCAGCAGGGTATAGTGACCGTGAACTGCCGAGTCTTCCCAAGTTATTAGGAAAAGAGGGATATGAGTCCGAGACGTACCACGTCAATGACGTCACCTTCTGGAACCGGAACAAGATGTATCCGGCACTCGGATTCACTCGTTACTTCGACAAGCCCAGCTTCAAAAACGACAGATTCAATGACTTTGGGCCATCGGATGAAGAGTTGTACCGTGTAGGTATGGAAAAAATGACTTCGCATCAGGCTGCGAATCAGCCGTTCTATGCTCAGTTCATAACGGCATCGAGCCACTCGCCGTTTACGGTTCCCGCTGATCGTGCACGGATCACGATTCCAGCGACCATCACGAACAAACTGCTTCACGATTATCTGCAAGCAATCAACTATACGGACTATGCCATCGGTCAACTCATTAATGAGTTGAAGGCGAACGGATTATGGGATAACACTACTTTAGTGCTCTACGGAGACCACTTTGGTCTGCCAGCTGACGAAGAGATTACACAGCAGATTCAGGCCAATCTGGGCGTCCCTTATGACGGTAAAGTAAGTCGATTCAACATTCCGTTAATGATTCATACGCCGAAACAGACCAAAGGGCAAGTGATTGAGCAGCCAGGCGGTCAGTTGGATATGTTGCCAACGATTATGAACTTGATGGGTGTTTCGCTTCAGGATGAGAAATTCACTGCCTTCGGACATGATTTGCTCAACATGGACCACAATGCCTTCGGTATCCGGTATTACTTGCCGACAGGTTCATTTGTCAACGATGATATTATGTTTATCCCGGGTGCGGGCTTTGACGATGGAACGGCCTACTCCCTAAAAACATATGAACCGGTAACGGATTTGGAACCGTATCGTTCCGATTATGAACATGTGCTCAGCCTGATGAAACTGTCTGACGAGTATGTGAAGTTGTTACCGAAACGTGCACCATAAATCAATTTTTCTGCAATAGGTCAGATCAAAAACGTCACCAGTTCAAAAGCTGGTGGCGTTTTTTGCATGTTTCTTGCACAAGTGTGGTAATAAAGAGAATAACTAAAGTTTGAAACTGTAATAATTAATGTTACAATGGAATGAGCAAGAATGAAGTGAGCAAAAGCGCGTAATATTCGCAGATCTCATATTCACAGTTCTTATGAACCTAACAGACGAGAGGATTGAATATATATGAAACTGAGTGTACTCGAACACGGACATATCAATGAAGGACGAACTGTACAGGATACGTTGCAGGAAACGGTGAAACTCGCACAACATGCGGATCAATTGGGGTACTCCCGTTTCTGGATGTCGGAGCATCACGGTAGTGGTGCACTGTCTTTCTCCAGTCCTGAAGTTATGATTGCACATGTGGCTGCACATACGGATCGAATTCGCGTAGGTTCCGGTGGCGTTATGCTACCTCACTATAGTGCCTATAAGGTTGCAGAGAATTTCCGTCTGCTGGAAGCTCTGCATCCGGGACGGATTGACCTTGGGATTGGCAGAGCACCGGGAGGCATGCCAATTGCCAGCAGAGCACTGAATGAAGGCAAATCATCGAATGTACAATTTTTTCCGCAACAGATCGCGGATCTGGGCGGATACTTCCACGAGCAGTTGCCTGAGGATCATCGGTTTGCATCTCTGGTAGCCGGACCATCGGTTCCCACGGTACCAGAAGTGTGGTTGCTGGGTTCAAGCTCCGAAGGTGCGAGAATTGCTGCTGCGCAAGGGACGTCCTATGCGTTTGCCCAATTCTTCGGTACACCAGGCGGCGAAGAAGCAATGAAGCATTACCGCAGACATTTCAAGCCGTCCATCCTGAATGACAAACCACATTCAATGATTGCTGTCTCGGCATTCTGCGCGGAGACAGAGGAAGAAGCGGCTGAACTTGCGCGCAGCAATGAACTTTTCTTCTTACGCCTTGGACGAGGTCTTGAACAAAGTTCCTTCCCATCTCTGGAGACGGTAAACAACTATCCATACACAGCGATGGAGATGGAACAGATCCGTCAACGTCGTTCTTTTTCCATCGTGGGAACACCGGATCAGGTGAAAGACAAAATTACCGCAATGGCAGAACGCCATGAAGCAGATGAAGTCATTATTGCATCAGCGGTTCATTCGTTTGAAGCACGTCTGCGCTCATTCGGCTTGATTGCTGAAGCCTTTGGACTCAAGCAGGACTAATGGTAAGCAAGCGGGAATAACTACTCTAAACAGACTGGAATCTTGCTCATGCAAGGTTCCGGTTATACTCTTGCGTGATCAGGGAGAGGAGAGATTCACATGCGCAGATGTGTCATTAGTGATATTCATGGCTGTTACGATGAATTTAATGCATTGCTTAAGCTCGCAGATTATAATCCGCAGCAGGATGAATTGATTTTACTCGGTGATTATGTCGATCGCGGTCCAAGCAGCAAACAGGTCATCGAACAGATTATGCAGCTTCAGCAACAGCACCATATTATGGTGATCAAAGGCAATCACGATGCCATGATGGTGAAGGCGCTTACCCAGGATGTTGAGCAATATGATCAACATTGGATTCGTAATGGCGGACTACAGACGATGGCAAGTTATCTGGATCTGGAGCTTACTTATGATGAGCAACAGATCGATTGGGAAGCTTATGCTGAAGCCAAAAAGTGGATACGTACACACTATGAACACCATCTTCGTTTTCTGGAACAGCTTCCGCTGGTGTACGAAATTCCGGGTTATATTTTTGTGCATGCCGGGATCAACCCGGATATCGAGGATTGGAGAAGCCAGTCCGAGCGGGACTTTATTTGGATTCGTGAATCATTCTATTCCAGACCAACGACGATTAGAGAGACGGTCGTATTTGGACACACCCCCGTGAAGCATTTGCATGATGAGACAGGCATTTGGTTTGACCCGAGCGGAGACAAAATTGGCATTGATGGTGGTTGTGCCTACGGAGCACAATTGAACCTGCTGGAGATTAGCGAAGACGGCAGTCTACAGACCTTTTTTGTACGGCAAGGGCAGAGCGCTGAAGAGCCTGAGATGTAATATTTTCGTTGGACATCAGATTTCGTATGCTAATTTATAAGGTTGTACGATGGAATAAATAGGATACATATCATATCGACTTGAGGGGAATGAACCAAGTTTAGCTATTTTTCCAAAATGACTTGCCTGAGAATAATTTGCAATTAATTCGCTGTAAAGGGATTGGAATTTAGCCTTATTAGCGCTATAATCAGTAGGGTGTGATTAAAATATGACATATATTTTCTATATAAGTTCAACTAAACTTTTTACACGAGAACGGAGAGGACAGAAAAAAGCTGGAGAAGCGGAGCGTTCGCCTGAAAGCTTTCTGAAAGAAAGCTGCATCGGAAGCGTATGCTTATCACTGGATTTTCGCTTTAACAAGGGAATCAAAAAATCTGGGGACAACAGCGATCGGAAGGTTATTCTGTCATCGGAGTGGCAAGTGTAAACATCTTTGGTTAAACTTATATAAATCAGAATTGACGGAGGGCTATGAATATGGAAAAAGCGTTAATCTTCGGTCACAAAAATCCCGACACGGATACGATCTGTTCGGCAATCGCCTATGCGGATCTCAAAACAAAATTGGGTCAGGACGTTGAAGCTGTTCGTCTCGGCGAAGTCAATGGTGAAACCCAGTTTGCACTGGATCAATTCAAAATTGCTGCACCACGTCTGATTAAAACCGCTGCAAATGAAGTAAACAAAGTTATTCTGGTTGACCACAACGAGCGTCAGCAAAGTGTAAGCGATATTGAGGAAGTAACTGTTGTTGAAGTTATCGACCATCACCGTATTGCTAACTTTGAGACAAGCGGACCTCTGTATTTCCGTGCAGAGCCTGTAGGTTGTACAGCAACCATTTTGAATAAAATGTACAAAGAAAATGGCATCGAAGTGAGTGCGCCGATTGCTGGCTTGATGTTGTCTGCCATTATCTCCGATTCCCTGTTGTTCAAATCCCCGACTTGCACAGAGCAGGACATAGCCGCTGCACGTGAACTGGCTGCCATTGCTGGTGTAGATGCAGACAGCTATGGTCTCGACATGCTGAAAGCCGGCGCGGATCTGAGCCAAAAAACAATTGCTGAACTGATTTCCCTGGATGCCAAAGAATTCGTAATGGGTCAATCCAAAGTGGAAATTGCACAGGTTAACGCTGTAGATGTGAATGATGTTCTCGTGAAGCAACCTGAGCTTGAAGCAGCCATTGAAGCAATCATTTCCAGCAAAGGTCTCGACCTGTTTGTATTTGTCGTAACAGACATTCTGAACAACGATTCCGTAGCTCTGGCATATGGTACATCCACTAAAGCTGTGGAGAAAGCCTACAATGTGACGCTGTCTAATAGCAGAGCGCTCTTGAAAGGCGTAGTATCACGCAAATCACAAATCGTACCAGTTCTGACGGAAGCATTCAACACACTGTAAATCAAACCGATTGGCGTATTTGTACGCTGATATGTATTACAAATAAGTAGCAACACCATCCTAGCCTGCTCTGATCCGTAAATGGTCAGGACAGGCTTTTGATGTAGAGGAGGAAGAATCATGATCAAAAATGAAAAGATCAAAGCAGCCGAAGTGCAGCTGACCGGCCTGAATGGTGAAGATCTGGGTGTCATGTCCACGCAGGAAGCACTTCTACTCGCGAAGCAGCATAAGGTAGATCTGGTGTGCTTGTCCTTGATGACAAGTCCACCGCCATGCAAGCTGATTGGAGCTGGAGCGGCCAAAGAGGAAGCGCAGCAGGCGAAGAAAAAAGCGAGTAAATCCCCCGATAAACGTAAAGTAAAGGAAATTCGCTTGAACCTTGCGATGGAGGATCATGACCGGGATACGAAGCAATCTCAAGCGGAGCGCATTCTGAAGAAGGGTGATTCGGTAAAACTCGTCATCCAGGTGCATGGAGCTAAAGAAGGAGTTGCAGGCAAGGAGTGGGCTGAACAACTGAGCAAATCGCTAGCTGAATTCGGTAGCAAAACGACAGGTGTTCAGGTAAGTGGTAAACAGGTTGTTGTGCAACTGGACCCTAATGTGTAAACTGCTTGGAGCGATCCTCGATGTAGCACAAAGGTAAGGAATGTCGATACAGTAATGATCTTTTAGATGTAAAGAAAGCCCAATGAGGTGGCAGGCTAACTGCTGCTGTATTGGGCTTGTTTGTCATCACTTGGATTGAGGTATTGTTCACAATTTAATGCAAAAGCCGTTTCTGTTCCAGTAGTTCAGCTGCGTAAATAACGGCTGCCACCAAGAAGTACATATAACTGCCCAGGTAATACAGGCGTGGAACCAGCGGCCATATTATTCTGGCTGTTTTTGGCGAATCGGGATAAATAAAAGAAGTCCGGATAGATCACCATATCCATTAAGTAGGCGGAGACCCGGCTACCTGGAACGCGGAACTGATTCAGGGTACGTATAATTTCTTCGCCGCGTGCAATACCAATGCCATGACCATAATACCAGTTCTCACGCAGCATGAACGTATTCTCTCCCTGCCACTCGGGGGTTTCCGGAGAAACATCCGGATTTTTGAAATACAGCACATCTCCTGGCAGGGCGGTTTCGCTACCGTTTTTTTCGGTTAATCGCAGGTCACTGTCATAATGCCAGTCAAAGAGTAACAGATTTCGAAACAGGGAATTAAAGGCGTCTTCGCGAATGCTTCTCAGCACGCCACCATACAGCACAATAACGGTAGCTGTTGCACATTCAAAGGCATATAAGTGTCCATTCCTCCAGATATCCCGGATACCGTCGGCGGGGGTCACGTTTGATCTTAGCTCGAACCCACCCTCCGCATTACGATTCCAGAAGGCAGGATTACATCTGGATTTTTCAAAGGATGCAAAACTCACACCGCTTCGATCCAATCCTTCCGCTGCATCCACGAGAGAGCCCCTCAAGTCCCACTCAAAACGAAGATGATCCATGGATTGGTACACATACCTTGTAGGACGATCCTGTAGTTGCTGTAACCAATACCATTCAAAATCAGACCATTCCGAGCGGTTCAGCAGGGCGGGTTGATTTGCGACAATGATCATGATCCATAACCTCCGTTCCTATTCGAATATTCAACATTGTATAATCGGGAGAGCACGGGTATTGTGTAGTATATGACGTGATGTGTTCGAATTGGTATGTACATAATGAAAGTTGTCAGCATCCAAAATTAAAAATGTCGATTCATGCAGGAATTTTGTCCGATCTCGTTTATCAATCATGGCATTTGGGGTAGTACTCTATAGATGAAGTTATGTTCAGGTCGATCTATTCATACGGAATACATTCAGATTCTTATAAAGGAGGACATGTAATGTCGAAATCCATTACAGAGAGCCGATCTCTGTTCGAACAATTGTATACGCACGCACCAATCGGCATTGCTGTCGCATCGCATGTAAATGGACGGTGGTTGCAGCTTAATCCTGCATTTTGCGAGATGCTTGCATACAGTGAAGATGAACTGCTCGATACTTCAGTTGTACATATGATCTACGAAGAAGATCTGCACATGGAGGAATTCCGCAGCAAATTCTGGGAAATGACCCATAAAACAAGTGAGATGTACGAGACGGAGGTTCGCCTGAAACGCAAGGACGGTTCGTTATTATGGGCAACCATTAGAGCTTGCATCGTACGGGATGAAACGAGTGGTGAACCTTTGTATCTGCTCGTACAAGCTGCTGATATTACGAAACAAAAAGATGCAGAGGAAATCCTCATTGTGCAACGTAAGCAATTGGAAGAGAGCAGTCGCATCTCTCGCCTGCTCGCGGAGTCTTCACTGGACTTGATTGCAATACATGATGCCGATTCCAGTCGTACATTTAAATATGTATCGAATGCATGTAAAAACATGTTGGGCTATGAGCCAGAAGAAATTATAGGTAAGCCGGGAACATTTGTTATCTATCCGGAGGATGTGCCTTTGGTTGAAGCGTACGTAGAAGAGCAGAGAAAGGGGCTGGCTCCCAAACGGATCAGTTATCGCCTGTTACATAAGGATGGATCTACGGTATGGGCAGATACAATTACACACTATGTATATGACAGTGCAGGTGAATTGATGGAGATCGTCGCCGTAACACGGGATATCACAGCCAGCCAGCAACAACAGTTAAGCATGCAGGAGTACAGATCGTTATTTGACTGTAATCCCCTAGGTGTGGCTTCTCTTGATCTGGAAGGGAATTTGCTGAAAGCCAATATGGGTCAGGAACAGTTGACAGGACACACCAAGGAGGAGCTGCTCAGTCGGCCTTTTGATCACCTCATTGATCCTGTGGATCTGGAGAAGACTCGATATCATTTTGAGGAAACGGTGAAGGGCACTGCACAGAGCTACGAGATAGGCTTGATCCACAAAAATGGACAGCGAATTGAAACCAATGTGATTAATGTTCCTATTATACTTGAGGAAAAGGTTGTAGGAGTCTATGGGATTACCAGTGATATTACAGAGTCCAAACGTTATGTTGAAGAAATCGAAAATCTTAGTTATGAACGGGCATTGATTTTGAATGGCATGTCTGAGGGTGTTATTGGACTGGACCTGGAAGGGAATCTGAACTTTGCCAATCCGGCCGCTGCGGAGATCATGAACTTCTGTCCAAGTGAAATGAACGGCAAACCTCTTGAACAGATGATGATCCAGATGCAGAGCGAAGGTATCCCTTACCCATCCAAGGATACACCCATTCTACAGGCTGTTCGTGAGGGACGAGGTCTGCCGCGTACCGAATCCGTTTTTTGGAGGCAGGATGGGTCAAGTTTCCTGGCGGAGTTCCAGTTGAAGCCGATTATTGATCAGGGTAGAACCCGCGGAGCAGTGATGGTTTTCCGTGATATGACATCTGTTAAGGACATCATACGTGCCAAAGAAGCAGCAGAGGATGCAGACCGAGCAAAGTCCGAGTTTCTCGCCATCATGAGTCATGAGCTTCGTACGCCATTAAATGGCATCATGGGCATGGCCCATCTGTTAATGGAAACCGAGCTGGATGATGAACAGAAAGGTTTTGCGGAAATCATGATTGATAGCGGCGAATCCCTGTTGTACATTTTGAACGAAATTTTGGATTTCAGCAAAATCGAAGCAGGCAAAATGGATCTTGAGCGCGCACCTGTAGATATTAAGACGATGTTGGGTGGGGTGATCGAGCTGTTTGCACTGAAGGCCTCAGAGAAAAATATTGAACTCTATTGTGAAGTGTCGGATCACATTCCTGAACGCATTCGAGGGGATGAGACACGAATCCGGCAGATTTTGATTAATCTGGTGGGTAACGCTGTTAAATTCACAGAGCAGGGCCGTATTAAGGTGAGCGTAGGTGCTGATTACTCAGATGAGCATGGTCAGGATAACCTGATGTTGACCTTTAAGGTGAGAGATACGGGGATCGGCATTCCAATAGAAAAGCAGCATCAATTGTTCCAATCCTTCTCACAGCTTGATCCGGCCATCAATCGTAAGTTTGGCGGGACAGGTCTGGGCCTTGCGATCAGCAAAAAACTGGTGGAATTAATGGGCGGAGCGATTGGCGTACAGAGTGAGATCGGTGAGGGGGCAGAATTCCAGTTCACCCTCGTAGTGGAGCAGTGGTTAGAGGAAAGTATCGACCCGATTGAAATCACCACAAATGAGGATTTGCAATTGGATCGAGCTAGTCTTGCCCACGACATCAAAATTTTGATTGCTGAGGATCAAGCGGTCAACAGTCATCTGTTGGAGGAGATGCTGCGCAAGTTTGGCGGAGTCTGTGATATCGTTGAGAATGGTGCACAGGCCGTCGATTCATTGAACCAGGTTCAATATGACCTGGTGTTTATGGATATTCAAATGCCAGTTATGGATGGGATTGAAGCGACCTGCCACATCAGACAGAGCCGCCCAGACATACCGGTTATTGCAGCGATTACAGCTTTTGCAGGCGCTGGTGACCGTGAGGAGTGTCTGAAATGCGGGATGCAGGACTTTATCAGCAAACCGTTTCATTCCACGGAGATTAGCCGCGTACTGAATACATGGGTTCCATATATTCGCTCTCAAAGGGTAACGTAACAGAAAAATAACCTGTGCCTTGAATTCAAGGTACAGGTTATTCTGTCATTTACGACCAGCCTCCGATTAAACCGGAGAGAGTCACACATTCGTCATCTTCCAAATCTGCAATCAGAGTGAGTTCTTCGTTGTCTTGTGGATCAACGGAGAATAATTCACGGCGTCCGTCCTCATGCACAATAATGACTAACTGATGGCCGCCCTTTGTATCAAACTGGTACTTAACTCCGATACCAGGTAGTGGGCATTCGCGGATATTCATGAAACCTGTCACCTCTTTAGCTTTGCTTAATGAAAAAATTAACCGTTCACACAGTACGGATGTATTCTACTATCCATAACACCGTTTGGCAAGTCACAAATAAAATTGGTGTGAAGGAATTAATTTTTTCCGTGATGTGATCTTGCACTATGGCGCTGTCTGGCCCGTCTGCGACGAACAAAAAACCAAATAAGCAGAGCAACGATTAATAATAGGCCAATGACTGCAATGATGATGATGTTCCGGATATTGGGAACCTGTACAGTCAGATCCAGTTTATTCATCTGGAGGGGGGAAACGTGCCAAATAAGCGTTTTTCCGCCATCCTCCACCTGATCTGCATTGGAATCGGCTGCCTTGATGGGCAAAGACAACTTAAAGTCAAAGTTAACATCTTTTAACAAGAGGTTTTTAAGAAAGCTAGGCACCTTGTTCATTTGATTTTTGATCTCACCATCGGGCATGGATTCCATGAGATCCGCTTCTGCTGTAATGTGCATCTTGGAAGTGAAGAAGCCGGGTGAAGTTGATTGTTCAACTTTGATCCCTTGTGGTAACTCGGATGTATCAAAGCTGGTCGTATTGTTTTTTTCAAAATGAGTGGTCGCTGTGAGTTGCTTCTGATCGCCCTGTTCCGAAACCTCTGCCTGGAAGTTATTTCGATTCAATGCATCTGCGATCAGAGGCATGAGATTGTCTTGTCCAATTTTTCCAAGAGCGGAGTTCTTTACGTTGAGATTGAGATCCAGATCCGTTGATCCATCCATATTCACCGTTAGATGGGCTTCTCCATCAGCACAGGCGGATAAAATCGATAACATAAGGGCTAATAAAACAGTAAGAAATAGCTGACGTAAGGGGATGCGAGTTGACATGTCTTTCAACCTTTCTGCGTAAAAATCCAAATTCCATTTCATAGAAGTATAGTATACACCGTAAGCACGGCGGATGAAACTTTGAACCGTGCAGTGAGGTACGTATGATTTAGTGTGATCGGGGAAATAATCCATTTATTAAAATTAAAGATTTCGTATTTTTGTCAATGTTCGGTCAATTCAAACGGCGCTTCACCGTGTACACTAGTAGTAGTGTGATGAATATACGGAAGCAGGGAGGTTACATTCATGACATATATCATTATTATGGCTGTTATTATGGTCGTGGGCATGGTCGGAATGGGCTGGTTCTATCAGATTATGGATAAAGACCAAAGCTAGTATTGTTTAAATGTGAAAAGAAGAGAGACAACCTATAAGCTGGCTTCGCTAACGCGAGGCGGGCTTATTTGTGTGGGGAAAAATTTTGAGGCACTGACCTTACATTAGCACGTAATATTTGTAACCATTCATGTTGTACAATTTGACCGATGGACAAATATTTTTCGTAAAGATGGGATTTTTTAGCTGCTCTTTTGTATAATAGGGGGTAGTTTAACTCGGGATACTCTCGAGATTCTGCCAAACAGGAAAGGGTGTACATAAATGAAATTTAGTGAGTATACGTATACACGTCCGAATCTGGAACACATCAAGACATCTTTCCGTGAGCTGTTGAGCGGTTTTGAAGCTGCGGCAACGGTTGAAGAACAGAGTGGGTTCATGGATCAGATTAACACGCTGCGCAGTGATTTTGAGACACAAGCCCAATTGGTCTACATCCGTCATTCCATTGATACCAATGATGAGTTTTACAAGGCGGAGAACGAATTTCTGGACGAGAATGCACCCATTGTGCAGGAATATATTACGGATTTTTACCGTGCACTGGTTAACTCCAAATTCCGCAATGAATTGGAACAAAAATGGGGTTCACAGCTGTTCCAGCTGGCGGATCTTTCACTGAAAACATTCAGCCCGGAGATTATTGAAGAACTCCAGAAGGAGAACAAACTTTCCACAGAATACAATCAGTTGATTGCATCGGCCAAAATTCCGTTCGAAGGTGAAGAGCGCACGTTGCCACAGTTGCATCCATTTGAATTGTCCACGGATCGCTCCATGCGGGAGCGTGCTTCGGAAGCCAGATACACTTTCATGGCTGAACATGAAGCTGAATTCGATCGCATTTACGATGAACTGGTTAAAGTACGTACACAGATCGCGAAGAAACTGGGTTATCCAAGCTATGTCGAACTCGGCTATGATCGCATGAACCGTACGGATTACAACGCAGAGATGGTTGCCAACTTCCGTGCGCAAGTTCGTGATTATATCGTACCTGTGGCGACCAAGCTCAGAGAGCGTCAGCGTAATCGGATCGATGTGGATACGTTGTATTATTACGATCAGGGCTTCAGCTTCAAGACGGGTAACCCGACACCTAAGGGTGACGCGGACTGGATTATTGATAATGGTAAAAAAATGTACGCTGAATTATCACCAGAGACAGATGCATTTTTCCAGATGATGACCGAAAACGAGCTTATGGATCTGGTAAGCAAAAAAGGTAAACAGGGCGGCGGATATTGTACGTTCCTGAACGATTACAAAGTGCCGTTTATCTTCTCCAACTTCAACGGTACCTCCGGTGATATTGATGTGTTGACACATGAAGCAGGTCATGCTTTCCAGGTGTATGAGAGCCGTGATTTTGCAGTGCCTGAATACAACTGGCCGACATATGAATCGGCTGAAATTCATTCCATGAGTATGGAGTTATTCACATGGCCGTGGATGCAGTTGTTTTTCAAGGAAGATACGGACAAGTACAAGTTTGATCACCTGTCTTCTGGTCTGTTGTTCATTCCGTATGGTGTAGCTGTGGATGAATTCCAGCATTTTGTGTATGCGAACCCGGATGCAACTCCAACGGAGCGCAAGCAGGCTTGGCGCAACATTGAGAAGACCTATCTGCCACACATCAATTACAAAGATAATGCGTATTTGGAGCAAGGTGGTTTCTGGCATAAACAGGGTCATATTTTCTCATCGCCATTCTATTACATTGACTATACGTTAGCACAAATCTGTGCATTCCAGTTCTGGAAACGCAGCAATGAGGACATGAAGTCCGCATGGGCCGACTATCTGACATTGTGCAAAGCGGGAGGAAGCCTGTCCTTCACCGGATTGGTTGAATTGGCTGGATTGAACTCTCCATTCGAGGATGGTTGTGTATCCTCCGTAATTGGCGATATTGAGGCATGGCTTGACGGTGTGAACGATAAGGCGCTGTAAGCTTTCGTAAGGATAAGGATGTTTCAATGAAAGTAC
The DNA here is from genome assembly GCF_038002525.1 of Paenibacillus sp. FSL K6-4396. Classification (NCBI taxonomy): domain Bacteria; kingdom Bacillati; phylum Bacillota; class Bacilli; order Caryophanales; family Paenibacillaceae; genus Paenibacillus; species Paenibacillus sp. FSL K6-4396. Next base: position 2,760,512 of record NZ_JBBOCR010000001.1, read on the forward strand.
CTTCGTAAGGTATAAGTAGTGGATAAAGCTTTAAAATTGATAGGCAAGACGGCTTGGATACCTTCGGGTGTCTGGGTCGTCTTTTTCATTACGGGTAAAAATCAACCTCCAGTGTAACATTTATCGGATTCATTGTGATTTATTTCACTATATCTGAAAACGGATTCAGTTACAATGGAGATAGTAAATCAGGGGTTACAGGAGGCTGGTTCAGATGGCAACACATGCATATTATGTTCCGCCCGTGAACTTGATGGGTAGAGGGTGTTTACAGGAAGCCGGTCAGATGATTGAACAGATGGGTATCCGCAAAGCGTTGGTCGTAAGTGATCGTCAATTGATTGCTTCAGGCGTTGCAGAGCAGGTACTGTCTATATTAAGAAAATCAGGGTTAGACTATGTCGTATATGATGAGGTTCAGCCTAATCCAACATGTCAGAATGTACATGACGGACTTCGAGTATTCCAGGATCATGGCTGTGACGCCATTATATCGATAGGCGGAGGTTCACCGCAGGATGCTGCCAAAGGCATTGGCATTGTAGCTACCAACGGTGGGCATATCCGTGAATATGAAGGATTTCATCAATCGAAACATAAGTCCGTGCCACTTGTGGCTGTAAACACAACGGCTGGCACATCGAGCGAGGTGACAATAAACTACGTGATTACAGATGAGGAACGTAAAGTGAAGATGGTAATGGTGGACCGCAATAGTCTGGTCTCCCTGTCGGTTAATGATCCGGAGCTGATGCTCAGCAAACCTGCAAGTCTCACAGCGGCCACAGGAATGGATGCGTTGACCCATGCCGTAGAAGCGATGGTTACACCGGGTGGATTTACAGTGACAAGTGCGACAGCTGCAGCAGCTGTTGAACTGATCTTTGAATACTTGCCAAGAGCCGTGAGAGACGGCAGTGATCTGGAAGCGCGGGAACATATGACCTATGCGTGTTTCCTTGGCGGGATTGCTTTTAATAATGCGGGTCTGGGTTATGTTCATGCGATGGCGCATCAACTGGGTGGCGTATATGATCTGCCGCACGGTGTGTGTAACGCAATGTTACTCCCCTATGTGGAAGAGTTAAACGCCAAGCATGTACCCGGCAAATTCCGTCATATTGCTAAGGCAATTGGTATGGATGTGAAAGGCAGAAGCGATGAGGAGTGCTCAGATTACGTCATTGAGGCCATACGTCAGCTATCAAAGGAAGTCGGGATCCCTGAGAAACTGTCTGAACTGGGTGTAAAAGATCCCGATGTGGAACTGCTTGCCGATAACGCGATGAAAGATGCATGTGCACCCGGCAATCCCTATCAACCGTCCAAGGATGAAGTGATGGAGCTGTTTCGCAAAATTATATAGACTGATTCAGAAACGGATACACTAAAGTACGATCCTGTTGAAGCTAGAGGATCATGGACCAAGCAGGGTCAGAATAACAGACAAAATGAGCCGGGATCGAAAGTCGGCTTTTTTGTCATGTGGACTCATTCTTTTTACTTATTTTTCCACTTAATGATTGCACAATAACTAAAGGAGTTTGATTCCCTTTTATCGAATACAATATGAATAACAGCGGCACGAGAAAGGGTAATTTCACCCGCAACTTGATGTCGATGTTTTCCAGTAAGATTCCCCAGTCCGTTTCGTGTTTAATGTTAAATAGGAGTAGTCTATTACATTGTTCACGAGCTACACCTTAAGTTCTGCATCTAACATTCACCTCTGTAAGGCAGTCAAGCAATTCTACACCAGCATCATCTCTATTTCAGGCTTTACAATCCAAAAAGTTTAACTGCAACAAGATTCACCGGTTACACATCTGTACAGCATGCTCCTAATCAAGACAACAGTGTCCACACAACAGAATATCGATTATGGGCTCTGAAATGAATCAGAACGAATGCACGTGGAGGAGGCTGTAATGATGGCGAAAAAAGAAGTTGTAGCGATGCTACTTGCCGGAGGGCAAGGTAAGAGGTTAAAAGGATTAACGAAATCACTGGCTAAGCCAGCAGTATATTTTGGCGGTACGTACCGGATTATTGATTTTCCGCTAAGTAACTGCTCTAACTCGGGTATTGATACAGTGGGCGTATTAACTCAATATGAACCACTTGTCCTGCACTCCTATATTGGTATCGGCAGTGACTGGGATCTGGACCGTAAAAATGGCGGAGTATACGTACTTCCTCCCCATGAACGTGAAGACGGAAGCAGTTGGTACCGTGGAACAGCAGATGCCATCTTCCGTAACCTGAACTTTATTGAACAATTCGATCCTGAGCATGTGCTCATTCTGTCAGGAGATCATATCTATAAGATGGACTACGAAAAAATGCTCCAGTATCACAAAGATAAAGATGCGGATTGCACCATATCGGTCATTGATGTCTCATTGGAAGAAGCCAGCCGATTCGGGGTGCTGAACACCAACGATGACTATAGCATCTATGAATTTGAAGAAAAACCTCCTGAGCCCAAGAGCACACTGGCTTCCATGGGTATCTATCTCTTCAAGTGGGATGTACTGAAACGTTTCCTGATCCAGGATGAACAACAGGCATCCACCTCCTATGATTTTGGTAAAGATATTATTCCTTTGTTGCTTGAAAACGAAAAATCCTTATATGCATATCCATTCGAAGGTTATTGGAAAGACGTAGGTACCATTCGCAGTCTGTGGGAATCCAATATGGACCTGTTAGACGAAGACACACCATTTAATCTGAATGATCCGGACTGGCGTATTTTCACACGTAATCCGAACCAACCTGCACAATATATCTCACCTTCGGGCAAGGTACGGAATTGTATTATTAGTGAAGGCACAGTAGTGCATGGTGAGGTCAACCATTCTGTTCTGTTCTACGGAATTGAAGTTGGTGAGAACAGTGCTGTCATCGATTCGGTGATCATGCCAAGAGTGAAAATCGGGCAAAATGTACGCATTTATCGAGCTATTATCGCAGAAGGATTGGTTATTCCCGATGGAACACAGATTTCGCCTGCACCGGAAGATGAGAGTGATATATTGCTCGTGGATCAGGAAGAACTGGAACGTCAGCTTCGCCAAGGAATAACCAGCAAGGCCTAATTGAAGTCAAAAGGACGGTGCATGCGATGAAACAATTGATTGGAGTTATTAACCTTGACCATGAACTTGAGGAATTGAAGGAATTGACGTACTTTCGCTGCGGAGCCGCGGTGCCTTATGCCGGGCGTTACCGTCTGATCGATTTTGTACTATCCAATATGATGAATGCAGGAATCGAGAGTATTGGTGTGTTTGTCCGTCGCAAGTATCGCTCTCTGATGGACCATCTTGGTGACGGTAAGCCTTGGGATTTGGATCGCAAGCATGGGGGCATGTTTATTTTGCCACCAGACTGGAACGATCCAACAGATACATCACAAGGTGATTTGCAGCATTTCCATAACAATTTGGACTTTTTCCACAGAGGGGCAGGGCAATATGTTGTGCATGCGGGCAGTCGCCATGTAACCAAAGCAGACCTCCAGGATGTCTACAAGTATCACATCAGTAAAGGAGCTGACGTTACACTGGTCTGCAAAAAGGTAGATCAGCTGCTTCCTGAGCATGACGCCTGTGTCAAAGTTGATCATGACGGTGACGGTAACGTGGTGGACATTCACCAAAGCGCTAATCACCCGAATATATATACAGAAATTTTCATCATGGAAAAAGAATTGTTCTTGCGCCAGGTGCAGCGTTGTATTGATCATGGCGAGAGCCATTTCTTCCGGGATGTGATTCAAAAAAATCCGGATGGATTGAATATCGCTGCCTATGCATATGATGGCTATCACGCAGTCATCAATTCCATTGACAGTTATTATCGTAACAGTATGGATCTGCTGAACACAGGGCAATATGAACAACTGTTCAAGGAAGATCCGATCCAGACCAAAATTAAATACGAAGCGCCTGCCAAATACCTGGATACCGCCGATGTTAAACATTCACTTCTCGCGAATGGCTGCATTGTGGGTGGAGAGGTGGAGGACAGCATTTTGTTCCGTGGTGTACAGGTGGCCAAGGGTGCCAAAATAAAAGGTTCCATCATCATGCAGAAATGTTACATTGGTGAGGGGACGGTCCTTGAGAATGTCATTCTCGATAAAGACGTGAGGCTGACCGGAGGACAGACGCTGATCGGCGACCCGTCGAATCCATACATTTTAGCGAAAAGTACTATTATCTAATGCCCACACGTAACCGATATCTTCTATAAATATATATAAAATAAAAATCCTGTAGGATGGATTTAAGGTTCATACACTTTCTAAGCATCGGGCCACTGCTAGAGCTCCCTCATACGTGCAAACGTAGTGGAGGAGACGAAATCGATTCTGAAGAAGCGAAGCGTTCGCCTTTATCCCCGGATTTCCCCTTTTAAAAAAGGAATCAAAAAAATCTGGGGATAACAGCGATCATAAGAACGATTCGTCACCGGAACGGGCTTTTAGCCGAAAGTGTAGCACTTAAAGGTTTGGCACTCATGTGCAACTGAGTGTATGAACCGCCACCATCCTGCAGGATTTCCCCGGGAGGAACCTACTTTTGTTTGACAACAAAGAAACGTTCAAGAGTATATTTACACGGAATCTGGTCAGCAAATTGGGCAAACCGATTGAAGAAGCAACACAGGAAGACGTGTACCACGTACTGGGAAGCATGATTCGTGAATATGCAGGCCAGGATTGGGCAGCGTCGAATCAGGGGTTCAAGCAGCGCCAGGATAAACAGGTCTATTACTTCTCGCTGGAATTCCTGATTGGACGTCTGCTCGGGAACAATCTGCTGAATGTGAATGAATTGGAATTGGTGCGTGACAGTTTAGCTGAGCTGGGCTTCTCCTTGGAAGAGATAGAAGAACAGGAGGCGGATGCAGGACTCGGTAATGGAGGTCTGGGACGACTTGCTGCCTGTTTCCTGGATTCACTTGCATCACTCCGATATGCAGGACATGGTTGCGGGATTCGTTATAAATACGGTTTGTTTGAGCAAAAAATCATCAATGGTAATCAGGTAGAGTTACCCGACAATTGGCTGGATAAGGGCAATGAATGGGAAGTCCGCCGTCCAGACAAAAAGGTGGAAGTACAGTTCTGGGGCCGGGTAGAAGCTCATGAGCAGGATGGAGAATATCAGTTTGTTACAAAAGATGCCGAATCGGTTGTCGCCATTCCCTATGACGTGCCTGTCATCGGTTATGGTGAAACCCATGTGAACACATTGCGTCTATGGAGTGCCGAGCCAAAGCGCGAGACTTCACTCGACACCCCTTCGAACTATTACGGCTATCTGGATTATAGCCGTTCGGTTGAATCGATCTCGGAGTTTTTATATCCAGATGATTCCCAGTACGAAGGAAAGTTGCTGCGCTTGAAGCAGCAATACTTCATGTGCTCAGCAGGTGTACAGAGCGCCTTGCGTACGTTCAACAAGCTGGAGCTACCATATGATCGTTTGCCAGATAAAGTGGCCTTCCACATTAATGACACGCATCCAACCTTGGTTATACCAGAACTGATGCGCATCCTGATTGATGTGAAGGGGTACGGCTGGGATGAAGCATGGGATATCACAACCCGTACTGTATCGTATACCAATCATACAACGCTTAGTGAGGCGCTTGAGAAGTGGCCTGTATCCATGATCAGCAGGCTGCTGCCACGAATCTACATGATTATTGAAGAGATCAATAAACGCTTCTGTGGCATGCTGCTGGACCGGTATCCGGGAGATCAGGATCGCATAGGGCATTTGGCGATTGTTGCAAACGATCAGGTACGGATGGCGCATTTGGCGATTGCAGGCAGTCATAGCGTGAATGGTGTTGCTGCTTTGCATACAGAGATTTTGAAAGAGCGCGAGATGGCTCCGTTCTATGAACTTTATCCAGAGCGTTTCAATAATAAAACCAATGGTATCACCCATCGCCGCTGGTTGATACATGCCAATCCAAAACTGTCGGATCTGATTACGGATACAATCGGTAACGATTGGATAACAGAGCCGGGCAAGCTGGACCTGTTGGCTGGCTTTGCGGATAATACATCATTCCAAGAGCAGTTCCGTTTGATTAAGCGGGATAACAAGGAGCGGCTTGCTGCGTATATTCTGGGTCATACCGGGACAGCAGTGAATCCGGATTCCATCTTTGATGTACAGGTGAAGAGGCTGCACGGGTACAAACGTCAACTGTTGAACATTCTGCATGTTATGCATCTGTATAACCGGCTTAAGAATGATGCTTCGTTTGATATGGTGCCACGTACGTTCATCTTTGGTGCCAAGGCAGCGCCGAGTTATTATTTTGCCAAGAAAATTATTAAGCTGATCAACACCGTGGCTGACACAGTGAATCGGGATGCGGCCGTAAATGACCGCTTGAAGGTATTTTTCCTCGAAAATTATTCCGTCTCTCTCGCAGAGAAGATCATTCCCGCTGCCGATGTTAGTGAACAGATCTCAACCGCAGGCAAGGAAGCTTCCGGTACGGGCAACATGAAGTTTATGATGAACGGTGCTTTAACGATTGGCACGATGGATGGAGCCAACGTGGAGATGGCGGAGCAGGTTGGGGAAGAAAATATGTTCATCTACGGTCTGCGTGCAGACGAAGTGCTTGAGTATTATCGTTCGGGCAGCTATCGTCCGAATGAGATTGTGCAGCACGATGAACGCATTCGCGAGGTTGTGGAGCAATTAGTGCATCCAGGTGCATTCTGTTATCGTGATGGGGAGTTCTGGGATATTTATGACTCCTTGCTGGCCCATGGTGACGAATACTTTGTATTGCGTGATTTTGCTGCTTATGCTGACGCGCATGCTGCGATTGACCAGGCGTATCGGGATATTCCGGGCTGGACCCGGAAAGCGATATTAAACACGGCTCATTCCGGCATATTCTCAAGTGATCGTACCATTAGTGAGTATGCGACAGATATCTGGGGTATTCACCCCGTGTCCGGGAACTGGAAAGGGTAAGAATAGATTGTTAAACAAACAAATCCCCTTGTTCACAAGAGCCATCTCTGCTGGTAAATCAACCAGCGTAGAGAGCATCTCCTTGTAGAACAAGGGGATTTTTGGCATACAGTGTTTCATAGTATCATTCAACTTGAAGAGAACCGCAACTCGCGTATCTTTCATCATACAAGTTCGCACACAAAATCAAAAAAGTGAACTGGATCTCAGTCATACTACATAAGAAGTCGTTTGATATTTTGAATTAGATAGGGGAGCCGTCACTATGGATCATTACACACAAATTCAGCTTGCTATTGAGTATTTGGAGCAGCATTTGCAAGATGATTTTAATATCAGAGAGACGTCCGCTGCTGCGAACTTTTCGGCGTTTCATTTTCAGCGTTTATTCCAGGCGATCACCGGATTTACGGTACTTGAATATGTGCGCAGACGAAGATTAACGGAAGCTGCAGGGATGCTGCGGGGCACATCGGAAGGCATATTGGACATTGCGATGAGCTTTGGCTATCAATCCCAGGAGGCCTTCACCCGTGCATTTTCAACCTACTTTGGAATGACACCCGCGAAGCTGCGTAAGCTGGAAGCGGAGCAGTTGTCTCTTTTGAAGATGCAACAGAGCATTGATTTTAATGATTATCGAACTTCACTTGGTGGAACATTCCACATGAACACACCCCGTCTGGTCACATTGGCACCGAACTGGATCATCGGCTATGAATATAAGACCAACCTGAATGACAATCAGCATTATGCTGAAATACCCGGATTTTATCACGATTTTGGCATGGAACAAAAATTCATGGCAATCCCGGAGAGGACACGCCCTGATATGGCTTACGGTGTGGCCTGTCATTTTGAAGAGGATGGAGCATTTTCTTTTATTGTGGGTGAAGAAAGCAGTGGAGCATCCCAGGTACTTGAACCCGGTTTTACTTCGATTGAAATTCCGGGCGGCTTGTATGCAGAGTTCACCGTGGAAGGCTCCGGGCAGGATATTCGGAAAATGATCTATGGCAGTTGGTTGCCTCAGTCGAACTATGAACGTAGGGAAGGGCCGGACTTTGAAGTGACGGATGTCTGGAAATCGACCCCTGAACAACTGGACATGAAGATCTATATCCCGTTAAAATAGACCTTACCGCTTCGCGGAAATCAAGGTCGGAGGACGGATGGATGAGCGAAAAGTCGTGGCTCCACTCCAAGTGGATGCTGACCATTGTTGCTTGTATGGCAGTGCTCTATATACTGATTATGGGCATTTTACTGTTTGTCAGTGGACGAACACCTAGCATGTATTATCAATATAATCTCGTACCCTTCGAGACGATTCGTCCACTTCTTATGGAGAGGGAGAGGTACAATACAGATACCTGGGTCAAAAACCTGTTTGGCAATATCGTATTGTTCATTCCGCTGGGCATTTGGATCCCATGGTTGTTTCGGAGGTGCCGCACATTCCTGACATTTACATCTACAGTTGTTTTGCTTCTGCTGGGTGTCGAGGTCACACAGTTGATTACACGTGTAGGTTCGTTTGATGTGGATGACATTATTCTGAACACGATCGGTGCCTGGATAGGTTACGCCGGATATAAGTTAGTCTTATGTTCACAAAAAAGGACTCGGAATTGAACCGCAGATCGCGGTCCATGACCGGGTCTTTTTTGCATAAGAACCCTTTCTAATGTTTACAAGGGAATCATTTCGGATAAAACATATTAACGGCTTAATATAGTGAACAGAGATTATATATAAATTGAACTAAACATTTACACGAAACGGAGAGGACAGAAATAACCTGAAGAAGCAATCAGCGTTCGCCTTTATACCCGGATTTCCCCCTTATAAGAGGAATTCATAAAATCTGGTGATAACAGCGGTCGGAAGGTCATTCTGTCATCGGAGTATCCAGTGTAAATATGCTTTAGTTCAATTTATATATTGGATAAAGATGAGAGCGAGGTGGGCGATATCGTTTGGTGGAAAGAGAGTGTGGTATACCAGATTTACCCGAGCAGCTTTAAAGATTCGGACGGGGATGGATATGGCGACTTGCAGGGAATCTATGAGAAGCTTGATTATTTGGAGAATTTGGGCGTAGATGTGATCTGGCTCTGTCCCATTTATGATTCACCAGGACATGATAACGGATATGATATCCGGGATTACTACGGCATTTTACGCAAGTATGGCACGATGGAGGATTTTGATCGATTATTGGCAGAGGCCCACAAGCGTGGTCTCAAGATCATGATGGACCTGGTGCTGAATCATACGTCGGATGAACATGCGTGGTTTGCTGAATCGCGTTCATCAAAGATGAATCCGAAACGGGATTATTATATTTGGCGTTCAGGCAAAAATGGGCAGGTGCCGAATAATTGGGAGTCCTATTTTGGGGGTTCGGTGTGGAAGCATGATCCCGAGACAAATGAATATTATCTGCATCTGTATTCGGAACAGCAACCGGATCTCAACTGGAACAATGCACAGATGGCAGAAGAGATGTATGAGATGGTGCATTGGTGGCTGGAAAAAGGGGTAGACGGATTCCGTTTCGATGCAGTAGCGCATATCGCCAAGGCAGAGGGTCTGCCAAGTGCACACAATCCGGATAATCTGCCGGTGGTTCCAGCGTATCAGCTCTTTTCCAATCTGGAACAGGTACACTCCATCCTGAAGAAACTGAATAACATGATCCTGAAACCCTACGGACCCATGACGGTTGGCGAGACTTCAGGGCTTGGACCTGAGCAGGCCTTGGCTTATGTGGGAACGGATCGTGATGAGCTTAATATGGTATTCCAGTTTGAGCATATGTTTATCGATGCTAAATCCTCCGGAATTGGTAAATGGAACTATAAGGAATGGAAATTGACAGATCTCAAAGAAATCATGAGCCGGTGGCAAACGGTTTTGCATGGTAGAGGCTGGAACGCCAATTATATGGGGAACCATGATCAGCCACGTCCGGTTTCCCGTTTTGGTGATGACGGTAAATATCGGGTGCGTTCTGCTCAGATGCTGGCGACATGGATGCTTACACTCGAAGGGACCCCCTACATCTATCAAGGAGAAGAGATCGGCATGACCAATGTCGCTTTCCCGAATATCGAACAATACCGGGACATCGAGACCAAAAATTATTTCAATCATTACATTGGTCAAGGTAAATCAAAGCATGAAGTTATGCAGGCGATTTGGCTGAAGAGTCGCGATAATGCCCGCACGCCGATGCAATGGGATGAGACGGAACACGCAGGGTTTACCCAGGGTCAGCCGTGGATTCAGGTGAATGATAATTATCCTGAGATTAATGTGGCTGATGCCGAAAGTGATCCGCAATCCATTTTGCATTATTACCGTAAGTTAATTGCGCTTCGCAAACAACATAAAGTGCTTATCTATGGCGCGTATGAATTGCTATTGCCGGATGATCCGGATATCTATGCCTATACCCGAACGCTGGAAGATGAGCAGATGCTGGTCATTCTGAATTTCCGTGGGCATGAGCCTGAGATGCACTGGCCGGAAGGCTGGAATTCCGAGCATGTCAAGCTGATCAGCAGCAATGTAAGCAGACGATATTCTACCGATGAAGGTGCGATTCAGCTTCAGCCGTATGAAGCAAGAGTATATCGTAAGCAGCGGTGAGACGGAGGCTAGCATGATTTTGCGTTGGTGAAGAGCTATGATTTATAATAAATAGTGGTTTCAAATAATCAAAACATATGTTGGGAGGAATCCGAGTTGTTGAATATTACGTTCCATGGTCACTCCAGTGTACAGCTGGGCACAGAAGAAAAGTCACTGATCATTGATCCCTTCCTGCGTGGCAACGAGCTTGCCGTCACGAAGCCTGAAGATATTAAGACCGATGTTGTGTTGCTGACACATGCACATATGGATCACATCCTAGATGCTGAACCTATTGCCAAAGCGAATAACGCCAAAGTTGTGGCTATTGTGGAATTGGCTACATATATGTCCTGGAAAGGTCTGGATACACTCGGCATGAACATGGGCGGAACGGTAGATCTTGATTTTGCTCAAGCCAAAATGATTCAGGCGTTCCATACTTCCGGGATTGTGCTCGAAGAAGAACAACGGATCATGTATGCAGGTTTGCCTGCTGGATATATCATTACTATTGGTGGTAAAACGATTTTGCATGCCGGAGACACAAGTCTCTTCGGGGATATGAAAATGATCGGTGATCGTCATGATATCGATGTTGCCTTCTTGCCGATTGGTGGACATTTCACCATGGGACCTGAGGATGCACTGCAAGCGGCCGAATGGTTTAATGCCAAACTGACCATTCCGGTTCATTATGATACATTCCCGGTGATTCGTCAGGATGCGGAACACTTCGTGCAACAACTGGCTGCAAAAGGGTTGGAAGGACGTGTGCTGGCCCCGGGAGAATCTATTACCCTGTGATGCACATTTAACCCCTGTTCAATAAAAAATGGATTTATGGATAAAGACGAATATCACGTCAAGATAACTGACGTGATATTCGTCTTTTTTCGGTTCCAGGTTCAATTTTCACCGATAGAGTTGGTACAAATGACAAAAACATTGTAATTCCATTGTTGAACTCTCGTTTAGAATGATATAAAAAGTTACACGGAAACCAAACGGAAATCCGAATTGACCGCAAACAGGGGGAGTGTTCATGTCATTTATGAAATCATTATTTTTTCAAATTATTGTAGCGGTAATCATCGGGATTGGCGTTGGCATTCTGTGGCCGGATCTGGGTAGCTTGCTGCAACCGCTCGGAACAGGGTTCATTAAATTGATCAAGATGATCATCGCACCACTGATTTTCATGGTGATTGTAACAGGCATTGCCAAGATCGGTGATCTGAAGTCGGTAGGTCGCATCGGGCTGAAAGCTATCGTGTGGTTCGAGATTGCAACTACAGTGGCGCTGGTACTTGGATTGGGAACAGCCAATCTGCTTCGCCCCGGTGCCGGAATGAACGTGGACCCTTCAACCATAGATGCAAGCGGCATTGAAGCAAAAACCAATGGTTCCGAGTTACCGCATACGGTAGACTTTATCATGAATATTATTCCGACAAGTGTTGTAGATGCCTTTGCACAAAATGCACTTCTGCAAGTACTGCTCGTGGCATGCCTGTTCGGGGTTGCACTGGCAGCAACCGAGAGTAAGGCAAAAGAGAATGTACTGACGCTGATTGAGAACCTGCTCGGAATTGTGTTCCGCATCATTGGTTATATCATGAACCTAGCACCGATTGGTGCATTTGGAGCCATGGCCTATACGGTTGGTGCCTATGGAGCTTCCACATTATCATCCTTTGGTCTGCTAATTCTGGCATGTTACGGCGCAGCACTGCTGTTTCTGGTCATGCTGGCATTGGCTGCCTGGTGGATTACCGGGCTAAATTTCCTGCAATTTGTGAAATATACCCGTTCTGAAGTGATGCTGGCGATTGGAACCGGATCATCGGAAGTGGTGATGCCACGCATGATGGACAAACTAACCAAGGCGGGTTGTGATCGTGCGGTTGTGGGGCTTGTGGTACCGACGGGGTACTCGTTTAATCTGGATGGCGCTTCAATCTATTTATCGTTGGCAACGGTTTTTGTTGCTCAGGCCGTAGGGATTGAACTGACCTTGATGCAGCAAATTACGATTTTACTGGTGTTGATGTTAAGTTCCAAAGGCATGGCAGGAGTGCCTGGCTCCGCATTCTTGGCCCTGTCTGCAACGGCAGTGGCTGTCAATGCTTTTCCGGTAGCAGCGGTTGCTCTACTGCTTGGTGCAGATCGATTCATGGATACAATGCGTGTATTCACCAACCTGATGGGCAACTGTGTCGCAGCATTTGTGGTGGCAAAATGGGAAGGTCTGCTGGATCAGAAGCGAATGCGTGCCGTACTCTCTGGTGAGATCAGTGTTGCTGAACTGGAAAGGGAAGAGCAAGCTGCACTATCTTTATTGAAGTTGAATATGCAGGAAAAACAAGGGAAAGCCTTAGTTTCACCGGAGATGTCGTAAGAAGCGTGGCTCCGCTGTGGTGATTAAGTCAAGACAACAACTTTATAATAACAATCCATTACAACAGTAAAAAAACAGTAGAATACATTTAAAAAGTTCAACCAAGTTAGACCGTCTGTTGCCCGCACCAATGGTGGGAAGAACAGACGGTTTCTTGTTGTCTCAATACAGATATCATTGGGTTCACGAACGCAGGTTCCAAAATAAATGTTACAGAGGAAAGATTTATGGGGAATGTGTAGAAGAGGCGAAGAATATACATATTATAGTTTCAACTTGTATATACATGTTTACTTATGTAATATAGATATGAAGTTAGCCGAGAACATCACATAAGAGCATTACAATTTATTGGAGGCGTTAACATGAGTTCTAATAACACAACTCCGTCATCTTGGTGGAAGACATCAACGGTGTATCAGGTATATCCGAAGAGTTTTAATGATACAACTGGATCGGGTACTGGAGATATTCGTGGATTAACCGAGAAGCTTGATTATTTGCAGCATCTGGGTATCGATATTGTGTGGTTGCAGCCGGTATATGTATCCCCGCAGCATGATAATGGATATGACGTAGCGGACTATTACCGGATTAATCCGGATTATGGGACGATGGAGGATTTTGACGAACTGTTGAAAGGTCTGAAGGCTCGTGATATGAAACTCATGATTGATATCGTGGTGAATCACTCCTCAACCGATCATGAGTGGTTCCAACAATCCCGTTCTTCCAAGGATAATCCGTATCGGGATTATTATATTTGGAAAGATCCTGCCCCGGATGGTGGTGTGCCGAACAACTGGCAATCCAAGTTCGGTGGACCTGCTTGGCAGTTCGATGAACAGACGGGACAATATTTCCTGACTTTATTTGATAAAACGCAGGCAGATCTGAATTGGGAGAATGAAGAAGTACGCAAAGCTGTACGGGATATGATCAAGTTCTGGGCCGAAAAAGGTGTGGATGGTTTCCGTATGGACGTGATTAACCTGATCTCCAAAGATCAGCGTTTCCCTGATGATGATGGCAGCGTGTCACCGGGTGATGGACGCAAATACTACACGGATGGACCGCGTGTGCATGAGTACATCACCGAGATGTACGATGAAGTATTCGGGCCTTACAACATGGTGACGGTAGGGGAAATGTCTTCCACAACACTGGAACATTGTATCCAATATTCGAACCCGGCTTCCCGGGAGTTTTCAATGACGTTTAACTTCCATCACCTGAAAGTGGATTATCCGAATGGTCAGAAGTGGGAACTGATGCCGTATGATTTTGAAGCGATGAAACAGCTCTTCAGTGAGTGGCAGACAGGCATGCAGGCCGGTGGAGGCTGGAACGCGCTGTTCCTGAATAACCATGATCAGCCACGAGCACTGTCCCGATTTGCTGATGATGGTGACTATCGTGCCGAGAGTGCCAAGATGCTTGCAACAACGATACACGGAATGCAAGGTACACCTTATGTCTACCAGGGAGAGGAGATCGGCATGCCGAATCCGGTCTGGAATGACGTTAGCGAGTTCCGTGATATCGAATCGACGAACATGTACCGCCTGCTTCAGGAAGAACGAGGCAAATCCGCTGAAGAAGCATTCCAAATCGTGAAGGAGCGTTCCCGGGACAACTCCCGCACACCGATGCAGTGGAATGGAAGTAAGAACGCCGGATTTACTACCGGAACACCTTGGCTGAAGGTGGATGAGCGGTATCCTTCGATTCACGTGGAACAGCAGCTGGCTGATCCAGATTCGATCTACTACCACTACCGCAAATTGATTGCCCTGCGTAAACAGTTTAACGTGCTGATCGACGGTCTGTATGAACGATTGGACGATGCACACCCGGATGTATTCGCGTACGCACGGACCAATGGAAGTGAAACCCTGATTGTTGTATCCAACTTCAGTAAACGAGACGTTACGTTCTCGCTGCCGGAAGCGGTCTGGAATGATCACATTGCAGGCAAATCAGCAGAGTTACTCATAGGAAATACGGAGGCAACCCCTGCGCTGACGCAGGAAATCTCTCTCAGTCCGTATGCATCCTATATGTGGCTTGTGCCACAACAGGACTAATCACATTTTATAAATAGGAAGTGACACTATGGCAATTGATAAAAAACAGGTTGAGGAGATCGTCCGGGCAGTCGGTGGCAAAGAGAATATTGAAGCTGCTACACACTGTGTTACACGACTCCGGTTTGCCCTGTATGATGAGAGTAAAGTGGATACTGAAAGTCTGGATCAGAATGATCTGGTTAAAGGACAGTTCTCTTCCCAAGGACAATTCCAGGTCGTTATTGGGCCTGGTCTGGTGGATAAGGTCTATGATGAGATGATTCAGATTACCGGGGGAGATCGTTCTTCCAAGGATGATGTGAAGGCGGTTGCTGGTAAAAAGCAAAATCCAATTCAGCGAGCGATTAAAACACTCTCGGATATTTTCATTCCAATCTTGCCAGCAATCATTACGGCAGGACTTTTGCTCGGGATTAACAATATTCTGACAGGTCCAGGTATTTTCTTTGATGGAAAATCGCTAGTGGATGTTTATCCAGCCTGGAAGGATCTTGCGTCCATTATTAATACGATCGCAAGTACAGCCTTCACGTTCCTGCCGGCTCTAATCGGTTGGGCAGCTGTAAAAAGGTTCGGCGGCAGTCCGCTGCTCGGGATTGTGCTTGGTCTCATTCTGGTACATCCCGATCTGCTGAGTGCATATGGTTATGCTGATGCCGTAAATGAAGGTACAGTGCCAACATGGAATTTGTTTGGTTGGGAGATTGAGAAGATCGGTTATCAAGGGCAGGTTCTGCCGGTACTGGTATCGGCCTATCTGCTTGCGAAGATGGAAATTTTCCTGAATAAAAGGGTACATGATTCAATTAAACTGCTGGTCGTTGCACCAGTCACGTTGCTGATTACCGGATTCCTTGCATTTACGATTATTGGACCGGTTACATTTGCTATTGCAAATGCAATCACTTCAGGCCTGATCTATGTATACGATTCCTACGCGGCGCTGGGTGGTCTGATCTACGGTGGTCTATACGCTTTGCTCGTTATCACCGGTATGCATCACACGTTCCTTGCGGTGGATGTTCAGCTCATTGGTAGTCAGGGCGGTACGTTCCTGTGGCCGATGCTGGCATTGTCCAACATCGCACAGGGTTCGGCGGCACTTGCGATGATGCTTGTCTTGCGTGAGAAGAAAATGAGAGGACTTGCAGCAACGTCCTCGGTGTCGGCCTTCCTCGGGGTAACCGAGCCGGCGATCTTTGGTGTTAACATCCGTTACCGTTATCCATTTATCTTTGGTATGATCGGTTCCGCGATTGGTGGTGTGTTGCTGACGATGAATAATGTTCAGGCAACCTCCATCGGTGTAGGTGGCGTACCGGGATTCCTGTCGATTTTCCCTAACAAATGGGGCGTCTTCTTCATCGGCATGGCGATTGTCCTGGTTGTACCATTTGTACTGACCGTCCTTTTTGGCAGAGCCAAACTGAGAAAAGAAGATCGTAATGAAAGTAATGAAACCGTTGCTGAGCCTAAAGCGGCTACATCGCAGTCCGCTTCGGGTGTTACCTCTTCAACTACAAAAACAGATCCAAACCAGCGCACACGTAGTGCAGCTCAAGTAGGGGACGAAGCAGTGAATACGCTGGAAATCATGGCGCCATTAACAGGTCAGGCCGTATCACTGGAGCAAGTACCAGATCCGGCTTTTGCCGAGAAACAGATGGGTGAAGGTGTAGCGATTGAACCTTCCGGCAACGTTGTTGTTGCCCCGTTTGATGCTCAGGTAGCTCATGTAATCAAAAGTAAACATGCGGTGATTCTTGAACACGCAAGTGGATTACAAGTTCTGATCCATGTCGGGATTAATACAGTATCCCTCAAGGGTGAAGGCTTCAACATGCATGTGGAAGCTGGCGAGCATGTAAAGGCTGGACAAAAACTGTTGGAGTTTGATCGTAAGGTAATTGAAGATGCGGGATACCCGCTGATTACACCGATTATCATTCCAGATGGTCAAGATATGGTTGAACGGGTGGAAGTCACCACAGGTGATGTTACATCTAATCAAAATGGTGTGTTGAAGGTTCATCTGAAAGGTTAATTGAATACAACAACAAGAAGGGGCTGCATGATGCGCAGCTCCTTTTTGCTGTATGATCGTTATTTTCATGGTTATCATGGTAAACTGTATATAAAATGGAAGAATCACATTTTTAAAATAATGGTGGTTGGAAAGGTTCTAACAAAGCAAGCTTCAGGCATGTTCGAGTCGTGGCGTTCATATGGTGGAGAAAGAGTTCCTAGATCGATGAGGAGGAGAGCCATGACACGTATTGCGGTGATGGTCATTCATGGGCTGGGTATGCGGAAGGATGGGTACGCGGACAAGCTGATTGCTTGTTTGCATAAGGAATTGGACAAGGTGATGGTCTTGCCTGGAGCCTCTAAACAGATGGTGGATATCGAACCTGTATATTGGGCGGATGTATTTGAGGAGCGGGAAGAGGCTCTCTTTCAACAGCTCGTCAGCTCTCCGGGATTGAACTTTCAGGCGTTGCGCCGATTTGTAATCCATTACCTGGCTGATGCGGTTGCATATCAACCTGTGGAAAATCAAGGCCATAACTATGATGCCGTACATCGAACGTTGAATCAGGCGATGCATACCCTTGCACAGCGTAACGGACCCGAAGCTCCGCTCTGTGTGGTTGCCCATAGTTTGGGTGCCGTAATCGCCAGTAACTTCTTCTACGATCTGCAATATCCGTCCAGTCGTGTTCCTGAAGTTGTGGATGTGAACTCGGCTTTGGAGCGGGGCGACACCCTGACCAATTTTTACTCGTTTGGTACAACCCTGCCCTTATGGAGTTTGCGTTACCATGACTTTAGTTGCCCAATTCAGGTGCCCTCTTCCCATGTGAATCACTATTATGCCGGGCTGGAAGGGGAATGGGTGAACTTCTACGATCGGGATGATATTCTGGGTTATCCATTACGCCCCATTGATCCCGCTTATGAGAAAGCGGTTAAAGAAGACATTGAAGTGAACTCTGGCGGCGTGGCGATGAGTTGGAATCCGCTAAGTCATGGGGGGTATTTTTCGAATCGAAGCATGAATCGGAGAATGGCTCAGGGGCTCGCTCGAACCTGGACCTGGATAAATCGCTCATAATTAAGAGGTAGTTCAAAAACTGAAAATCGGTCTTTTTGAACATGTATTGTAAGTGTATTGAAATTAGGAGGGTATATGTATGGAATGCAGGACAGGCTGTGCCGCATGTTGTATCGCGATTTCCATATCATCACCGATACCGGGCATGGCTCATGGCAAGCCGGCAGGTGTACGTTGTGTGCAGCTTACGAATGATAATCGCTGCGGAATTTTTGGCCAAAAAGATCGTCCTGCGGTATGCAGTGGATTGCAAGCTGAGGAAGAGATGTGTGGTAGCACCGATCAGGAAGCATTTGATATTCTAACCTGGTTGGAGCAAGAAACTGCACCGACCGTGATTGCGCCGAAAGTAGTTTAAGTGACTTGTTTTAATTAATTAGGATAATTATACTTAATATGGAAGATGGTCGATCTAGAGAGGAGATGCGAATATAATGGGGCTTGTTAAACGTTTTGTATTGGTTGTTGTGAATATGATCGGAGAGTTATGGATGGGCTTTTACCGACGTAACTCGGATTATTATGATCATCAGACTTCGGAGTCCAAAAGTAAGATTGGCTATTATGCATTCATTATTGGGGCAACAGTGGTTACGGTGGGCATTGTAGGCTGGATGTACAACCGAATTTATTCATAAGTAGTCATTATACTTAAAATTGAATGAGGCCAAATGCTGAAGATGAGTCTGTACAAATAAAAGAGAGTATCCGCAGGATGTGACATCAAATGGATACTCTTTTTGGCATGGAATCACGCAGGAATATGATCATACTCATCACGTTTAAGAGGGAGGCTGGCAGGCTGGGTGTGTGCATCGTTGTGCTTAATTGAACGACACATATGACAATCATGGGACCCAGCATAAAGGTCGTCGGAAATCGGAGTTTGCGTGCAACCCATGCACCCGTTTCACAGAGCGGAGCATAGAGAAGAATCTCGGGGAAAAGGGTTTCCCACGTTGCTACGTCAAGAGATTCAGGTATGCATCCAGGTTCAATGAAGGATTCATGTTCATGTGGGACCACTCCTGGTGATGAGATACGTTGCGTTATCTGTGGAACAACCAGACTGCTACTGTTCAACTCATTAAGATCCTGCGAGAGCCCTAGCGGAAGGTTTGGGTTCTCTGAGCATTACAAAGTACATCAGTGATGAAATAACGTATAGACAGCCTGTGATGCTGAAAGTGATCGCGTAACCCCAGTATGTTCCATATGTGGTGACCAGATAGGATTGAACAGGTCCCATGGTCGCCCAACCAATCATAAACGAGGTCTGCATCAGTGAATTGGCAATGCCGCGGCGTTTGTCCGAGATCCGATCCACCAGTATGGCTGAATGAATGGGATTGGCTGCGTTCATCAATGCTTGTCTGAACAAGAAACTGAGCGAAGCGATGAACAACAGATTGGTGAAACCTGTTAATAGAAGGAAGGGCAGCGACATGACCTGGAAAATGACAACGGCTCTTACGCTTCCGACCTTTGCTGCCAGGGTAGGACCAATCAGCATGGATACAATCGTCATAATCTGACCAAGTGCAATCAGTAAGCTCATGCCGCTGAGAGAAACCGAGAACCGATTGGTGAAATACAGATTCAAATACGGTACAACCAGTCCGGAACCTAATCCAATTAACAACTGAGTCACTATAAACTGACCAATCAGTCGGGAATCTTTTTTCTTGGTGATCGAATCATTCGTGTTGGCGGTATTCGTCAAACTTTCTTTTAGATTTGTATTGGGTTGAAGATCTGATTGTGCCGGAATGGTTGTCTGCGGAGCAGCCTTGCCTTCGGTTACAAATAACAGTGGAATAAACGCAGCCAGTGTTGCTGCACCACCGACAAATAAAACCGTCTGCAATCCGGTCACTTTGGCGAGTCCTGCCGTATGTAACAAATCTGCAAATACGCCGCCACCCAGGCTACCAAGAACCTGGGAAGCGAGCACAAGGGATGAATAATAACTGAACATCTTCAGCCGCTGGCTTTTTTTGACGTTTTCCGCCAGATAAGGAATGGCCAATACTTGGAATACCCCAGCGAAAAGGCCAGAAAATACCGCGAACCAAATCAGTCCTGTAGCTGAATAATCGAAGGAGCGTCCGATTAGAAAGATTCCGCTGAATAATGCCCCGGTAATGAGTAATCGCTTGCGGCTGAACAGATCACCGCATAGACCGATAGGAACAAACATAATGGCTGTTGCGAGTGATTGAATACTTACAATCTGGCCGTTCATTGTATCATTATAGCCCAGACCCTGAATGTACAGATTGTACAAGACAGAGAACATGCCATTTCCGATCTGATACAGAATGCTAGCCAGGAAAAACAGTTGAATATTGCGGGACCAGCCGCGAATTTCATCATTAATATGTTGTAAAACTCTCAAGTGGTTCCCCCCAGTCTGCCTGTGCAGTGATTCCAGTTTAACAGGAAAGGGGAATTTGCGGAAGAATTGACCACTGTTTATTTTGGTTCAGGGGCATCAATCACACGAGCAATGACGAATCCATCGTAACCTTTGCTACCGACGGTTTGCAGTGCTGTAGCTTCAAGCCGAGGGTGATCCGCGATCAACTGCAGGAATGATCGAACACCTTGAACTCTAGGGTCTGTGCTGTCTGTGCGGATCACTTCACCGTCCCTGACGATATTATCACCAATAATAAGACTTCCCGGCCGAGTCAGTCGCAGGGCCCATCTCAGATAATCGGGATTACTCGGTTTGTCAGCATCGATGAAGATCATATCAAACGGTTCCCTGTATTCTTCCTGAACATCGGGAAGGGTGGTTAGGGCAGGACCAACTCTCAGGTCTACCTTGTGCAACAGTCCTGCTCGTGTGAGATTGGCTCGAGCCAAGTCTGCATGGTGTGATTCCGATTCCAGGGAGACGATACGTCCGTGTTCAGGCAGCGCTCTTGCCATCCAGATGGTACTGTATCCACCTAATGTGCCGATTTCAAGTACACGGGATGCGCCTTGGATTTGCAGCAGGAGCTGAAGCAGCTTTCCTTGATTTGGTGTTACGTCATGTGCAGGGAGTCCAGCTTCGGCATTGCTTTGCAGTGTATGTTCCAGCAGGGAATCTGATGGAATCAGCAGATCATTCATGTAGTCGTCGACTTGAGTCCAGGTATGCTGTAGGTTGGTCGTATTTATATTATTCATCTTCACATGTTCCTTTCCTTGTTTCATGTATTGGATTTCATATTTCAACTATAAATGGAGTGGATATATAAATAAAATATATATTATGTATGTTAATATAACTTTAGATTATGTAATTGACGTGGAAGAGGTGTAAACATGAATCTGCATGGATTACGATTATTTCATGCCATTGTGAGATATGGCGGGGTCACTCGTGCCGCAGAGGAACTAAATATTAGTCAGCCTGCGGTATCTTCTCAGGTGAAGAAATTTGAACGTGAATTAGGAATCCAGCTTTTTGTTTCGGAGGGAAGAAGACTGGTGCTTACGGATGCGGGGATACAGTTAACAGGATATGCGGAACGTCTGTTCATGCTGGAGCAGGATGTTGAGAATTTTGTGCAGGATTTTCGGGAGGGCAAGAAAGGACTGATCCGTCTTACAGCAACCTACTTGCCTTCGAATTTTCTGTTGCCGGTCTGGATTGCGCGGTTTAAGCAAATGCACGAGGATGTGGAGATTGTTGTGAGCACAACCAACACCCGGATGGCATTTGACCAGTTGCTTCGTTATGAGGCAGAGATTGCAGTGTATGGTGGAAGTGGCATTACACATGCGGGTGTCCAATGGGATGAATTGTTTGACGATGAGATGTGGTTTGTTGTGCACCCTGACCATCCGTATGCGGGAAAAGAAATCGAGCTGCATGAGATGATGGCAGAACCGTTCATCATGCGCGAAGAAGGCAGTGCCACGCGTGAGAGACTCGTTTCCCTTTGCACTACAAATAACCTGGCCGCTCCCCGCATTGCGCTTCAGTTCAACGGGCTGAACGAAACGATTAGTGCGGTGAAGGCAGGTTATGGGGCCAACTTTATATCTTCTTTGGTTGTGAACGAAGATGTGCAGCAAGGCAGGCTGGCACGTGTGTTTGTTCGAGGTATACAGCTGAGAAATACGGTTGCTGTATGTACACGAGCCGGGGAGGTATTATCACCTGCTGCACAGCATCTTGTCAAGCTTATCCGCCAAGAGGCGTCTTTGATGAAATAAATAGCGTGATTGTACTTAAAATAACTTAAAATAACTTAAAATATGTGTTTAAAAAGACCAGTTTTCAGTACCCTAAAGCGGACTTTTGAACAGCCTTTTAAAAATGAATGGGTTGCTTCTTCAACTATTAACTTTCGCTTTGTTGTGATGTTCCCCATGCATGTAATCGGGCGTATAGGGTTACGCCGCCAATGATCAGGACAGGAATCCAGACTGCAATCATGGGCACACGGTGGAATAACAATGCGGCTGCAATGACGCCGATCAAATAGATGACAACAGCACCTGCACGAAGGTAGGAGTCTGTGGACAAGGCTTTGGCTAACGATCGGATATTGGCATGTCGCAGCTTTTTGAGGATGCTTACGGTATCCTCAACCACAGCGGCCAAATTATTGGTGAGCACAGTTGTTGAGATGCCAGCAATGCCAATGCGGCGTGCCGCAGTTGTTTGCATCCCCATTGCAACGGCTAGGATGACAATTAACAGATAAGACAGTTGTTCTGAAAATGGACTAATCATGGCGATGGCGAACAGCAGGAGCAATATGCTTTCAACAGTAAATACGGCTGTGACCTTGGAGGACCAGCCATTTTTGGTCTGCACATGTCCAACCATATGTGCTGCAATGGCATTGCCGGCAATAAAACCAATGAGAGCAAGCAATGACCGAATTACAACAAATTCCTGAGCACGGGCAATGGCAATACCCAACAAAACAATATTTCCCGTCATATTGGCTGTGAGCACATGCCCCAGTCCCAGATATCCGATCAGATCCACCATTCCGGCAGACATACAGAGAAGCAGCATGGCGTATTTTTGGAGGGTGCTTTGATTCATCCTATCCGTCCTTTCAAAAAAACGTAGCCCCTCTAGTATACAGCCATAACCCATGCTTCTTCAAAATGAATTCATAGTGCAAGATTTAAGGTGCAGCGAGCCAATCAAACATATTGTTCACTGCTGACTCATGTATTTTCTCGTGAAAATGATGATCCTGCCCGCCATAAGCGTGAAATGTGACATCCGCACCTCGGCGCTTAAGCCAGTGATACATTCGGGTTCCATGGCTATAGTTCACCTGTGTATCTGATGTACCATGCATGATCAGCACCGGACAAGATAGTTTGTTCGCTTTGGATAAGGGAGAACGGGCGAGATAAGCTTCCGGAGCTGTGCGAGGGGAACCACCTAATACCCGCTTCAATGTGCGCCTCAGGTCGGTTCGCTCATGGTAAGTGCGTTCCACATCGGCGACACCGCTCCAAAGAACTAACTTATGTACTTTGTCCGGTCCCTCATTATAGGCAGTTGCGGTATGTACAGCATTAATGGCCCCACGTGAGAACCCCATTAACGATATCCGTGTCCGGTCGACAAAAGGTAAACGCTGCATCAACCGGTATGCGGCATGCACATCTTCGACATCTTTCCCGCCATACTCGTCACGGCCTTCACCACCTTCGTTGCCACGATAGGATGGGGCGAACACGATATAACCTTTATGTACAAATTGCTCAAGCCAAACGGTATTTACCCCGCCATAGCTGCCAAGTCCGCCGCGACAATAGATCAGCACAGGCCATTGTTCCGGTATATTATCCGTATCATGCATTGTTGCAGAAGGGTAGTGGCTGGCGAGTGGTTGCAAATGTAGAGATGTATGTATTGAAGCGAATTTCGGAAAGGCAGAGGAGACAGAGTCGAAATGAGAAGTTTCATATGTCGTGATATCAGGTAATGAACAACCTTGTGGCAGGTATAAATAAGCTTTAACCCGAAGTGTATCGGATGAATACGTCACTTGATAGAGCAGGAAAATCAACCTCTTTCATCGGTAATAACAGGCCAAATGACAGGGATGTTTCTATAGGATGCACGTAAAATAAGTTCCCATACCTTCCACGCTGGATCGCCAGCCCAAATGTGAGAAATTCGTTTATTGGCTCCATATGATTTATAATGGTTCAGGAGACATGTGGATTGACCGCTTGTTCTCATATTCATAAAACTAATTTTAGTGTGCAGAAAGAAAGGGAGAAAGCCATGATGAACGCTCCACATCCAATCGATCAATTCAAGAAATTCAAATATGAAATTACCAGATTTATGATGATCTATAAATTTGCTCTGGATCAAATGGAGACCAAGATTGAAGTCCTGAAGGAAGAATTCCAGTCTCTGCATGATTACAGTCCAATTGAGCATACAAAGTCCAGACTGAAATCTCCTGAGAGCATTATGAACAAGATGTTCCGCAAAAATCATGAGTTAACATTTGAGAGCATCAAGCAAAATATCAAGGATATCGCCGGGGTACGGATTACATGTTCCTTTATCTCGGATATCTATCGCATTAAGGATATGCTGTGCAACCAGAGTGATCTGCGTGTACTGGAGGTCAAAGACTACATCGAGAATCCAAAGCCAAACGGCTACCAAAGCCTTCACCTTCTGGTGGAAGTGCCTGTGTACATGTCCAATGGTGAGGAACGAGCATGTGTGGAGATCCAGATCCGTACAATCGCGATGGATTTCTGGGCGAGTCTGGAGCATAAGATTTTTTATAAATACAATAAGGATGTTCCCGAGCATTTGACCAAGGAACTGAAAAGTGCGGCAGATTCGGCAAATGCACTGGATCAACAGATGGAGCGACTTCACCGGGAAATTCAGGAGATTAAGGACGCCGATAACGAGCGGGATGAAGAAGAGTTGCGCCGTATTATTATTAACAATCAACAGTTCACACTGCCGTCCAACCTGCTCAAGCTACTGGGTAGCGGAGAGTAATATTTGATGAAGAGTACAATGGCTTCATTGAACACAAACTCCACATCCCGTGTACGGATGGCTTTAATTCTGGGGACGTTGTCGGCCTTCGGGCCGTTGTCCCTGGATATGTATTTACCCGCATTACCTACACTGGCTGATGAGTTTGGTTCATCTACTTCGTATGCTCAACTCAGTCTGACGGCGTGTATGATTGGACTTGCGGTTGGACAGTTGCTTGCCGGACCTCTAAGTGATGTACGTGGTCGGCGAACACCGCTCATTGCAGGACTTGTGCTCTATACTATCGCCTCCATACTTTGCCTGGTCAGCCCGACGATGGGCTCTTTTGTTGTGCTGCGGTTCATTCAGGGTGTAGCTGGAGCGGCAGGGATTGTCATCTCGCGCGCAATCGTCAGAGACGTATATTCAGGCCCGGAACTGACACGGTTCTTCTCCCTGTTGATGCTGATTAACGGCGTAGCCCCGATTGCTGCACCGATCATTGGTGGACAAATGTTGACATATACGTCATGGCACGGCGTATTTATTTTGCTTAGCCTCATCGGTATTCTGACGCTGTTGGCTGTTATTTTCGGCCTTGGAGAGACATTGCCCTCCAACCGCAGATCAAGCGGGGGATTGAAACAGACCCTGATTACGTTTCGGCAAATCGCAGGGGATCGTCAGTTTATGGGTTATGCGTTAACCCAGGGGTTCGTAGCCGCTGGCATGTTTGCCTACATATCCGGTTCACCGTTTGTGCTTCAGAAGATATACGGGGTATCGCCGCAAATATTCAGTGTTTGCTTTGCCATAAACGGGCTTGGTATTATTCTGGCCAGTCAGGTTGCCGGCAGACTTGCAGGTAAGGTATCTGAGACCCGGCTGTTAATCGCGGGGCTGCTAACCGCGGCGCTCGGAGGAACTTCACTGCTCATCGCCATTCTGGCTGAGGGTAATCTAATCTCTGTACTGATTCCGTTATTTCTGGTGGTATCCAGTGTTGGGTTGGTCAATACCGCGTCCTTCGCCTTGGCGATGGCCAATCAGGAGAAATCGGCAGGCAGTGCGTCTGCGCTTATTGGTGTGATGACGTTCCTGTTCGGTGGTATTGTCGCTCCCCTCGTAGGTCTCGGGGGAGAAGGCACAGCTGTGCCAATGGGAATCGTTATCGGGTGTGCTGATCTCGGTGCCTTGGTGATTTACTTCCTAATGGTCAGTAGAGGCAGGAAGCGCCAGAACGATCAAGTGTTGAGTTAAATGTACTGATTCTGAACACCTTGCGTTTATGGAGTCTTAAAATAGTGTAAAGTTATTTTGGGTTAAAGAACGAACAAGAGCCTCACTTGGAAGGAATTATGCTTCCAAGTGAGGCTCTTGCTGTAGGTAAGGACAAGTTTAGCAGAGCGCAAACAAAATTTGTGTATTGGACAGTATACCTGGCGTGAGGAATGGATAGAAGTACCCTACCACAAAACCAAACAGATTGATGGCAGGCCACATCAGGTACACATCATTGTATGTGAAGACAAGAGACCACCGGTTGTAGCAAAAGTTGGGCAGTGCACGTTCTTCGTTTTCTCGAGGTGCCGCTGCACCCGTCTGTGCAAATTGCACAGCTTGAGTAAGACTTTGCGGCTGTTGCTGGAGGAAGAGCGGAAGCAGACCCGGGCTGCTTTTGATCAGGTTATACAGAAAAATCATCTCTGCCGGAGGCTGACCTACCGGCCGGGGATAGGCACTAAGCAGCGTCGGCAGATTGCCTTGTGCCAGTTGCGCAGGTACGCCCGGTGCTGTACCCGGAATTGTACCCGGAATGCCTCCAGGGATATATGGACCGGGTCCTCCACCTGGAATGTATGGAGGATAGGAGCCTTGACCGCCAGGTATACCAGGAAACGTTGGACCACCCGGTGTGCCGCCACCGCCACCGCTTGGGAACAGTGGAGGCAATTGAAAGGAACGGTCTTCTCCATAACTTAGATAAGGGTTATATTCGTAATACATGTACAGAACATCCTTCCTGTCGTCGTATTCTGCATTTAGCATATGGCGGCATCCGCCTATAGGTGAATCTCGCCAAGAAGATTTTATATGATCCACTCGGGACATAATCGGATTGACAACTGGACTGATAACAATTATCATTGTCAATGGAAATGGTCAAATGTACATGCGGATATTATATGTATCAATAATAGTATCAATATTTTTGAACATTAAAATCTGTCACAATAACGCCGAATAAGGTGTTCATAATGAAATGAGAGGGGTTAACAAATTGCTTAAGAATAATAGAAAGATGATCATGCTTCTGATTACGGTGATGGTTATGTCCATCTGGTTGGCAGCGTGTGGAGCGAAGCCGGCAGAGAACGGAGCAGCAGGAGAGAACGATACAGCAACGGAGACAGAGACGCAAACAGAAGCCCCGACAGAACGCACATTGACAGATGCAATGGGACACAAAGTAACCATCCCGGCTAATCCGGAGCGTGTCATCGCGTCTTATCTTGAAGACAATTTGGTAACACTAGGTGTTAAGCCAGTTGCTCAGTGGTCGGTAGCCAACGGAATCCAGGAATATCTGCAAAAAGATCTGAATGGTATCCCGACGATTGCTTTTGATCTGCCTTTTGAAGCGGTAACAAGTTTTAACCCGGATCTGATTATTGTTGGTTCTGAAAGTGTGGTTGAAGGAGAAAAATACGAACAGTACAGTAAAATTGCACCTACTTATGTACTTGGCGATGAGATCAATAGCGACTGGCGTAAAACGTTACTGAAAATCGGTGAGATTTTGAATAAGAGTGATGAAGCGCAAAAAGCGCTGGATGATTACGAAGTTAAAGCTACAGAAATCAAGGAAAAGATCAATAACGTTACAGGTGGAACAAAATCAGCAGCGGCCATATGGTTGGTTAGCGGCAAGTTCTTTATTGTAAGTGACAACGTATCAAGTGGAGAAGTAATGTACAAAGAACTTGGACTTCTAGAGCCTGAAGTTGTAAAAGAAATCTCTGCCAATGCAACAGGTAACTGGTCTTCCATCTCTATGGAGAAGCTGGCGGAAATGGATGTAGACTACTTGTTCTTTGTTAATAGTGATGCAGGTACTGGAGCGGAAGCACTGAAAGATCCAGTGTGGCAAAGTATCCCGGCTGTGAAAAATGGCAATTTGTTTGAATTCACCCGGTCCAGCAGCTGGTTGTACAGCGGAGTTCAAGCGAACCTTCAAATTATGGAAGACATTCAGAACAGTATTGTTAAATAAGAAATAGTCGATATGAAAAAGCATGTTTCTACTTCCTGGTGCAATAGGCACCAGGGAGTTTTTTTGTTAATTCAGCATTTTACGTTATATAATAAATATGAGTGTGTGATCGTGTCTTGATGTGAATTGACACTTGTTACACGAGCAGGGAAGGGGATATTACATATGTATACATTGGATCCACGTGAAATAACGGGAAGAGATAACTATAAACTGATGAGTGGTTCGGTGGTGCCACGTCCAATTGCTTTTGTGACAACACGTTCAGATGAGAATGATGTAATCAATGCAGCGCCTTTCAGTTTCTTCAATGTGGTCAGTTCGGACCCACCGCTGTTATCCATATCCATTGCACGTAAAGACGGCATTATGAAAGATACTGCACGTAATGTACTTGCTCATCAAGAACTGGTCGTGCATATATGTGATGAAGCAATCATAGCAGAAGTAAATGAGACAGCAGCTATCCTTGAACCCCATGAAAGTGAGCTTGAACGGACGAAACTGTCTACAGTGCCAAGTACAAAGGTCACCGTGCCAGGAATAAAGGAAGCACTTATCCGGATGGAGTGTGAGCTGTATCAGCACATTCCCATTACCAACGATGATGGCAAACCGATGAGTGATCTGTTGCTGGTACGCATAGTGCAGTATCATTTCAGCGAACAAGTCTATAATCCGGAGAAGGGGTATATCCTGATGGATCATTTGAAACCAGTCAGCCGACTTGCGGGTAATGATTATGCCAAGCTCGGAGAGAGATTCACCATAATTCGACCTGAATAGTTATGAAAGATCCTATATGTAATTTGTGAAAGGGTTTAACCCTGTTGATAAAGGCGGACAACACATGCGAAACTCGCATAGGTTGTCCGCCTTTTGTTGTGATATGAACATAAACGGGACAGGGAGTGAATAGACTTGTACTATATCCTGCACATTTCTATATGAACCTATTTGATATATAGGATGTTTAAAAAGCCCACTTTTGATTACGAAAGACAAGACTATATAGGGGGTTAAGCCGATGAACCAGCTTGAGGAAAGTACAGGGGCAAGTATTATGGGAATAGGAACTGCGTGGCCTGCCCACCGTATTGAGCAAAAGGATGTATCTGCCCGTCTCGCACAAGCGCTGGAACATGAGCCGGATGCGAGAAGGTGGGCCAAACGAATCTTTAATCAGTGCGGTGTGGAAACTCGGTATACGTGTGAACCGAATCTGCTTGAGCCTGTTGATTCTTGCAGATATTTACCCTTTACCAATGCGGAGGAGGTCCCGACTACAGCCGAGCGTATGGCAAAATACAAAGCTGCTGCTGTTCCCCTTGGTCTGGAAGCGGCCGGACAGGCCCTTCAGGATGCAGACATATCCTCAACGGAACTTACACATCTCATTACGGTGAGTTGCACGGGGCAATTCCTGCCCGGACTTGATGTTCGGCTGATCCAGCAGCTTGAACTTTCACCGCAGATCAACCGGATTCCACTGGTGTTTCAAGGATGTGCAGCCGGTCTGAAGGCGATCCAACTGGCGAATTCCATTGTAACGACAGATCAGAAGGCTACGGTTCTCATCGTGTGTGTGGAACTATGTACACTTCACTTTCAGCCATCTGCCAAACGGGACGACCTGTATGCTGCATCGTTCTTCGGAGATGGCGCCTCTGCCTGTGTTATTGGTGCGTCTGGAACAGACCGCAATGAATGTTTTCGACTGGCCCGAGGGCACTCAACGCTGCTCCCGGATTGTGCAGAAGAAATGATCTGGGAAGTGGGCAATACAGGCTTTGATCTCTACCTGTCACCACAGATTCCCAAGCTGCTTGGTTTGCATCTCGGTCCAGAGGTAGAACGATTGCTCGAGGGGAGCGGTTTACCGGAAATATGGGCGATACATCCGGGAGGCAGAGGCATCGTGGATGCCGTTCAGAAGCTGTATCAGTTGACAGATGAGCAGGTCTCCTACAGCCGAAACATCCTGCGGGATTATGGCAACCTGTCGTCCGTGACGATTCTTTTTGTTCTTCAAGCCATCCGCGAGGATTATAGACAGAAGGAAGAACATTCCAGTGGGATCGCGCTGGCCTTTGGCCCGGGACTGACAGCAGAGTTACTTCCGTTTACATACATCCCTGCCCCCATAGCGAACAGAACACCTGTGAATCATGGCATCCAATAGTTCGCGAACCCGAGTGAAGGAGATATACACCCCAAGTGGTTGAATGTGCTTATGATCTTACCCTTACCGATGAATATAATCGAATACTAATCTGATCGCAGAGGAGCTTAGGTATGGGTTATCGCAGACTTGCTGCCTTCATCAGCCGATATCCGCGGTTCATTATTCTCTGCTGGGTATTTATCATCGGGATGTCAGCGGTCTGGGCATGGAAGTTACCTGACATTGTTCAGGATCACGGATTAAAACGGGTTCACGGGGATGCGCAAGCGGTTGGACTTGTTCTGGAGGAAGAATTCAGATCTCCTGCTGATCCGGTTATTCTGGTTTTTGAGAAAAAGGAAAATACCTCACCGTTACAGTTCCGGCAGTGGATCAAGGATCGTCTGACACAGGTTCAAGTGTTGCCTGCGGTAACTTCTATCACATCCCCTCTGGATGTTAGCGAAAGGGGGACGTTTCAAGACCATAGGGCATATGCCCTTGTGAAAATGGATGTACCTGCACATCAGATGGGTCCCCCACTGGAGCAGTTGCGCGCCGTGCTGGCAACAGACGGTCCAGGTACGGTGCAATTGACTGGAAAGGCAGTCGTGCAGCAGGATGTCAATCATCTGAGCTTTCGTGATCTGGAACGGGCAGAGATGGTGGGACTGCCGATTGCCCTGATCGTTTTGTGTTTTGCATTCAGGGGGCTATATGCCGCGTTGATTGCTGTCATGATGGGGATCAGTGCTGTGATTATCGCTATGGGAGTCACGTCACTCATTGGTTATCATCTGGAATTGTCCAACTTTATCATTAATGTGATTCCCATGGTGGGCATGGCACTGAGTATAGACTTTGCCCTGATCATTCTGAGCAGGTACAGGGAAGAAGTTCAGCGGGCCTATGAAGATGAAGGCAAAGCTAACGTTACGGGCAGCAGCCTGGATATGCAGAGCGAGATTTTGCGAAGCAAGATTCTTCAGCAAACATTACGTACAGCAGGCAGAGCGGTGTTGTTCTCAGCAGCTTGCGTGCTCCTTGGGCTGCTGGGTTTGCTCTGGATCAGATTGCCGATGTTTCTGAGTGTCTCCTTGGGAGCCATTATTGTTCTGCTCCTATCGTTACTATTAAATGTTACGCTGCTGCCAGCTCTGCTATCACTGTCTGCGAATGGTGTATTCAGGCGAAAGTTAGTCCATTGGTTACCTAGAGGTTCAGTCTGGCATCGATGGTCAGCGATGGTCATGAAACGACCAGTCAGTATGGCCATTGGAGGTACGGTTGTGCTGCTCCTGTGTGTTTATCCAGTAACCCGGCTGGAACTGTCCGTCCCGGATGCTTCTTCACTGCCAGAGAGAATGGAGTCCCGCCAAGCAGCAGAGCAGTTGCAATATGATCTGGGGCAAAAGAATACCTCCGCCATCGAGATCGTGATTGGCGGACAGCAGGAACTGTTGACTGCCTCTCACTGGCAGATGGCCCACAACAAAGCCCGTCAGCTACTGCAGGACTCAGGCGTATTGAGCATTGTTTCACCATGGGGCCTATTACAGCCGAATCAAAATGGCTCGCAGAGCATTTTTCAAATTCCACCGTCGGCGCTCACTCCTTCCATAGAAGGCAAGGAGTCAACCAGGACGACATGGCTGCGTTCAACGGTCTCTGATCATTCGATTCGATTGATAGCCACGGTGCACGGGGAGCCTGGTTCGGAACAGGTTGCAGACTGGCTGGAACGAATGAGGAAGAGCGATTATACACTTGGTTCCACCAACGTAAAACTACGTTATGGCGGGGAAGCTGCCGAGCAGGTTGAAATCATGCAGGAAGTCACAAGTCAACTGCCCAAAGTGCTAGTATTTGTAGTGGTATCCAATTATCTTGTGTTACTGGCAGCATTCAGATCTCTGCTCATACCAATCAAGGCAATTTTGATGAATCTGCTTAGCTTAGCCGCTTCATTTGGCATATTGGTGTGGGTGTTTAATGAAGGACATCTGGGGATGGAAACGTCAGCCATTGCCATTATGATTCCTGTATTCATTGCAGGATTGGTGTTTGGCATATCCATGGATTATGGTGTGTTTATGCTGAGCCGTATTCAGGAAGTGTATAGACGAACCGGAGACAGTGATGTGGCTGTCCAACAGGGATTAGCTTCTACAGGCCGTCTGGTTACCTCCGCAGCGGCCATTCTGCTTGCGGTGACCGTGCCGTTTGCTTTTGCTGAAGTCGCAGGTGTGAGGCAGTTAGGGATCGGAATCACGGCAGCGGTGTTGATTGACGTTACGTTGATCCGGCTAATACTGGTACCTGCATTGATGAAATTAATGGGCAGGTGGAACTGGTGGTTGCCAGGGCAGATAAAATGAAGGGTATTTCCGTAACCTGTCTTCAGGTTGGAGATATCCTTTTTTTGGCTAGAAATCGTGTGATTCCATTCAAAACAGGCAAACATGTTCAATTCATGGGTGACATCAATGTTCTATAATGGATGGGATTAATTCCATATGACAGTCTTATATCTACGTTATCCTACGAAAAACAGGAGGGACACAGGCCCATGTCTGATATTGAAGCCTATCTACAACAACAAACGAATCTTCGTGGTCGTTCCGCGTATCATGCAGATCAACCCCTGGAGTTATGGCGCAATCAGTTACGTACACGTGTGAAAGAACGGCTGGGCGGTTTTCCCACGATGGCGGCCGCGCTGAATCCTGTCTTACTGGAGCGCATTACATGTGACGGATATATTCGGGAGCGAATTGAAATTACGACCTATGCAGGACTTCGCATGCCAGTGTATTTATTAATTCCGGGTGATGGAAGCATTACCGAAAACAAGAGACCTGCTATCGTTGCTTGTCATGGGCATGGCTATGGTAGCCGGGAGATCTCTGGCATGGAACCGGATGGTTCACCACGGACTGGAGAGCCCGGATTACACAAGGATTTTGCAGTAGCGCTTGTGAAGCGTGGATATGTGGTTGCGGCTCCAGAGCTGCTCGGGTTCGGTGATCGAAGACTGGCAGAGGACCGCGATGCGCCACCAGGGGTAAGCTCTTGTACGAAGATTGCGGCGCATCTGCTCATGGTGGGGAAGACTCTCGCCGCTCATAGGGTGTATGAAACAACACGTGTACTGGATTATGTATCGACTCGGCCAGAAGTGGATTCGGAGCGAATTGGAAGCATGGGTATCTCGGGAGGTGGACTGGTGACCGCATTTACAGCCGCGTTGGATGAACGGTTCAGGGCAACTGTGGTAAGCGGTTATGCAAATACATTCCAGGGCAGCATATTGGATCGGAACCATTGTCTGGACAACTATGTGCCAGGTATCCTGCGTGAAGCGGAATTGCCGGATCTCATCGGCCTGATTGTGCCTAGGCCACTTTTTATTGAAGCCGGAAGTGATGATCAGGTGTTCCCAATCCATGCAGCGAAAGAGGCGTATGCCCGTTTGACACATATATATGAGCAGGCGGGAGCATCAGAATCACTGGATGCGGATTTCTTTACAGGTGGACATGAGATTAGCGGAGCTAAGGCTTATGACTGGCTTGATCAAGTTCTGTGAAGTTGTGGATCGTGCACCAATATAATTCTGATTCGAGAGGAGAATTCAGTGATGAAATGGTCAATATCGGTAAAGCTTCTGCTCTGTTTTGTTCTGTTTGCAAGTACAATGGGCATCGGTCTGGGAAGCAATGAAGGGCAAGTCGCCGTAGCGGCAACGGACAATTACAGATTTGATTTTGGTTCGGGTGCTGTTGAGAACGGTTACACAGGGGTGTCCGCAGGAGATGCCTATACGCCTACGAAAGGTTATGGCTTCAACACACCTGCACAGATGAGGAATGTGTCTGCCTCAGGAAGCGGGGTTAAGAGTGACGCTGTGCAGTTTCTGACGTACGGCACCAAGAGCACCAATACCTTCAATGTGAATCTGTCCAATGGCCTATATGAAGTTAAAGTGGTCCTTGGCAATACTGCCAGAGCCAGCGTGGCTGCAGAAGGTGTCTACCAGATCATCAATATGACGGGCAACGGGGCAACGGACCAGTTTCAAATTCCGGTGACTGACGGGCAATTAAACCTGCTGGTTACAGAAGGAAAGACAGGTACGGCCTTCACACTTAGTGCACTTGAAATCCGGAAGTTATCCAATCAGACCGTTACCAACCGCACGATCTACATTGGTGGTGATTCAACAGTTTGTAATTACTATCCGCTGGGTAGCAGTGTACAAGGAGGTTGGGGACAGCTGTTTCCGTTTTATGTGAACAATTCCACCTTCCAGGTTCGAAATATGGCGTCAAGTGGTCAATTTGCGAGAGGTTTCCGCGATGATGGTCAGATGGAAGCGATTCTGAAGTATATCAAGCCGGGAGACTATTTTATTTTGCAATTTGGAATTAACGATACCAATGCCAAGAATAATACAACGGAGGCGCAGTTCAAAGAGATTATGCGGGATATGGTGCGTCTGGCGAAAAACAAAGGAGCAACGGTTATCCTCTCCACGCCTCAGGGCCGGGCAACAGACTTTAATACAGCGAATGTACATCAAGCGGAGAACCGCTGGTACAATCAATCCACACGTGCACTCGCTCAGGAAGAGGGGGTTACCCTTCTTGAACTGAATAAGTTAAGTTCTGCCTATTTCACTTCAATTGGTCCTGCGGCAACACTTGCTCTGTATATGACAGGGGATAGTCTGCATCCGAATCGTCAAGGGGCTGCGGAGCTTGCACGTATTGTGGCTGCGGATCTAAGAAGACAGGGATTGAATGGATTCTGACTTTACTACTTAATCAGTCTGCATAATCAGTGTTGATCCGTGTATGAAAAATAAAAAAATACCCCCGGGAACATGCCGCGAAACGGGCGGCTGATCCTTGGGGGTATTTGTTATGCCCAGGCTGGGGATTACTCCATCATGTCCTTGGCTTCATGGTTCACCTTTTTACCTTTTAACAAGGGTTCCAGTTCATCTTGCACGCTCTGCTCCCAGAGTGGCACATCTGTGCGATAGGCGGCCCGTCCGTTCAGATGTCCGGCGACAGGAGCCGTAATGAATACAAACAGAATACCTAGCAACAAGCGGGCACTGATATAGTTATCGAAGTACCAGAAGTAGAAAAATGTAGCGCTTAGTACACAGAACACACCAAGTGTCATACTTTTGGTTGCGGCATGGGCACGTAGATATACATCAGGCAGACGGATAAGTCCGAATGCACTGAGTGCACTGAGTAGTGCACCGAGCAGTACGAGTAAACCTATAGCGGTTTCAGTGGTTACCTTAACGATCTCCATCATTTTTGAATACCGCCCCCCGTTCAATATAACGTGCAAATGCCACTGTACTTAGAAAAGCCAGAATGCCAATCAGCAAGATGATATCCAGATAGGCCTGGGTTTGCAACATCATCGACAGTACGGCAACGATAGCAATCACATTGATGCCAATGGTATCCAATGCTGTAATCCGATCAGCCATGGATGGTCCCCGAAGCACCCTGTACAAGCACCCTAGTATGGCTAAGGAGAGAATGAGCAATGAGATGAACAACAGTGAGGATAACATTAACGCGTCACCTCCATAATTGCTTTTTCGAATGTGTTTTGAATATTATCTCTCATTTTCTGTTCATCCTTGATATCCAGCGCGTGGATAAACAGTTTGCGTTGATTACCCGAGATCTCAAGTGGCAGAGAACCTGGTGTTAATGAAATAAGCAGACAGAGCAGGGTGACCTCCCAATCCGAGGACAATTGAGTTTTATACGTAAAAATACCGGGCCTTATGTCGAGCTTGGGCTTGATAATCTGGCGTATAACCTCAATGCTGGCTCGCACCAGTTCCTTGAACAGCAGTGCAATCAGTTTGAAGATGGCCCAGACTCGAACAATATAGAAGCGCTGGGGGAAGAATCTGCGCATCCCCCCGATGAGAAGCAGTCCGAGCAGGTAACCTATGAGAAAACCAACACCATTCCAGGCGTTGTTCAGAAACATCCATACAAAAGCAATAATAAGATTCAGTACAATCTGAAAGGCCATAGACATCTACTCCTTCAATACGGCATCAATATAAATATTGGGATGCAGTAGAATATCGCCTGCGCGGGAGGTCAATTGGAACATGCCTTCAGCCCCCACACCCATTACGATGATGAATACAAACAGAATTCCGGCAGGAATCAGCAGGCCGTTCACCGCGTAAGGGCGTCTTACAACCCCGGCAGGCGGTTCACCCCAGAACGCTTGTATGAAGATGCGCAGTACCGAATATAACATTAATAAGCTGGAGAGCACCGCAATGCCGGTCAGACCATACAAGCCTGCCTGCAAGCCACCTTCAAAGAGAAGCAACTTCCCCGGAAAACCACTGAATGGAGGCAAGCCCGCCAAGGCAAGTGCACTAATGAAAAACATCCAGCCGAGCAGCGGATAGCGATGGATCAGCCCGCCCATGTTGTCCAGTTTGGATGTTCCTGCAACAGCGATCAAGGCACCGCCGAGCAGGAAGAGCAATGTTTTGATCAACATGTCATGCAGCATGTAGAAGAGCAGACCTTCCAGCGCAGGGCGACTGGCTGAAGCCATACCAAAAGCGACAAAACCTACACCTGCGACCACGTTGTAGATGAGAATTTTGTTCACATCGCGGTAGGAGATCGCACCGATGACACCAAGGACCATCGTAGCACCAGCCATCCATCCGATCAGGGTATGGAAGAAATCAGGATCATGATAGAAGATCAGTGTGAATGTTCGCACAATCGCGTACAAGCCAACCTTGGTAAGCAATCCTGCGAACAATGCAGTGACGACGGCAGGTGGTGCCGCATAAGAGCCCGACAACCAGAAGAACAGGAACAGCCCGGCCTTGATGCTAAATACGATCAGAAAGAGAACAGCAATTAAGGTAATGACTCCGCTCTGTCCCACTTCAGCAATTTTGACGGACAAGTCTGCCATGTTCAGTGTGCCAGTTATGGAGTAGAGGAAGCCGATGGAAGCGACAAAAAGAGCTGAAGAAACGATGTTAATCAAGACATATTTAATCGTTTCCCGAAGCTGTCTTTCCGTACCACCCAATACAATCAGTGCATAGGAAGAGATGAGCATCAGTTCAAAGCAAACAAATAGGTTGAACAAATCTCCGGTTAGGAATGAACCGTTAACTCCTGCAATCAGAAAATGGAAGAACGGATAGAAGTGATGTTCTTCTCGCTCCTTGTTCACACTGCGGAATGCATAAAGCAGACAAGCCAGCGCAATGATGGAAGCAGCAACAACAAGCAAGGCAGACACCATGTCAGCTACTAGCACAATGCCATAGGGAGGTGCCCATCCGCCCATATTAAGCGTTAGTACTCCATTTTGAGTCACACGAGTAATGAGTATCGTCGAGACCGCTGCTGTAAACAAAAGTCCGATGACACTAATGATCCGTTGGATATTTGTCTTTCGGAAAAAGAGCAAAGCCAGAACACCTGTAACCAAAGGCAACAGAATTGGCAGAACGACGAGATTATTCATATGGGCGCCCCCTTACTTCTTCCATATCGTCTGTTTTTAACTTCAGATAAGAACGATAGGAGAGAACAAAGAAGAACGCAGTGAGTCCAAAATTAATTACAATTGAAGTTAGTATCAAAGCCTGAGGAAGAGGATCGACATAACGTTCAGCCATCTCCCCAAGCAGTGGTGGTGCCCCGGTTTTGAGACGTGACATGGTGATCAAGAGCAGATGCACGCCATGGGTTAGTATGGACATGCCAAGTACGATACGGAGCAGGCTCCGCGACAAGATTAAAAAGACGGCAACCGCAAACAGAATGCCAACGGCTACGCACATTAATATTTCCATATCAGCGATCCTCCCCGATCTGTAGAATGATGGTCATGGTGACACCCAGGACAGCGAGATACACGCCAAGATCAAACAGCATGGCCGTGGCGAGTTCTGTCTCTCCCAGCAAAGGAAGTTCGAAATAACCGAAGGTTTGGCTTAAGAATGGAACTCCGAATATAAATGAACCTGCACCTGTCAGTAACGCTATACCCAATCCGATCCCTGTTAGAACACGGAAGTCAACGGGTAACGCTTTGCGTATCGTATCTGTACTGAATGCCAGGGCAATCAATACGAGCGCCGCAGCTGTTACCAAGCCGCCGATGAAACCTCCGCCCGGATTGTGGTGTCCTGCAAAGAACAGGTGCATGGCAAATGTCAGAATGATGAACACAACGACCTTGGTGGTCGTTTGCAGCAATACATCATTACTCTGCAAGGGTACAGTATCCCAGGAGGATGAGCTCCGTTCCCGGTTACCATACTTTTTCGTATTGTCCGCTTCATCATCCAGAGCAGGTTCGGAATCCTGACTTTCGTCCTTCTTACGGAACTTCAAGCGAGCTCCCAGATCTTTTGCTTCGAGGTTCAGATTAATCATGGAGTAGATGGATAGTGAAGCAACGCCAAGCACCATAATCTCCAATAACGTATCGAAGCCACGGAAATCAACCAATAAGACGTTCACGACATTTTTACCACCCGCAGACTCATACGCTTCCTGAAGGAAAAAGGTAGAAATGCTGTCCAGTGATGCTGTTCCGCTTGCAGCTAGAGCTACAAAGGTCATCACAACTCCGACTGCAATCGCTACGATCATATTTACCGTGAGATAACTGCGGCTTGATTTGCCACGTTGCAATTCAGGCAGATGGTAGAAGCAAAGCAGGAACAATGCAACGGATACGGTCTCAACAATCATCTGTGTCAATGCCAGATCCGGCGCCCGGAAGAGTACAAACAGCAGGGTTACGATGTAACCAACCGCGCCCGTCATAATGACTGCCGACAGTCTGTTTTTGGCAAAAGGAATTGAAACCGCAGCACCGATGAGCGTGACTAGCAGAACGACCTCATAAAATGAGAAAGGTGCATTGCCCTGCAGATTCCAGGTGATATTCTCTCCTGAACGGAAGAAGGCATAGACCAACAAGGCGACCGTGAATGAAAAAATGTAAACCAGATAATTACGGACCGAGCCATTCATATAGGCTTCCGTCCATTTGCGTGCATAATGCTGGAGATTATCCAATACAACATGGTACATATTGTTAATGGTTAATCCTTGTGGATAGTGCTCATAAATATTCCTCCATCGTGGCAACAGCTTGTAGAGAGTGATTCCGAGAATCACAACTCCGATCGTCATAATCAGTTCCGGAGTCCATCCATGCCACAGGGAGAAATGTACATCGAAGCGCTCATTCCCATTCAAGAGGGATGGAAGCACAGCGGCCATGGCCGGTTCAATCAGTGATCCGGCCAGCAGATTCGGGAAGAGTCCGAATACAACGACAAGAACACCTAGAACAACGGGCGGAATGAGCATACCAGCGGGCGCTTCGTGCAGCTTCTCGGCAGGGATCTCGCTTTGGCTACGACCGAGGAATGTTTTGAACACGATAATAAGCGCATAGATCAGGGTAAACACACTTGCAAGCCAAGCGAATACCGGCAATAGAACACTCCAGGACCCAAGTCCAAAGATTCGCAGATGCGTGACTTCCACCATCGCCTGGAAGAATAGCTCCTT
The DNA here is from genome assembly GCF_038002525.1 of Paenibacillus sp. FSL K6-4396. NCBI lineage: Bacteria > Bacillati > Bacillota > Bacilli > Caryophanales > Paenibacillaceae > Paenibacillus > Paenibacillus sp. FSL K6-4396. The sequence goes on from NZ_JBBOCR010000001.1 coordinate 2,800,843, forward strand.
GCTCAGGAATCCGTTGAACGGCGGAATACCCGCCATGGCAAGTGAACCGATCAATGCCACGGTGAATGTAATTGGCATGAATGAAGCAAGTCCACCGAGCTTCCGAATGTCACGTGTACCCGTTTCATGATCAACAATCCCTACGACCATGAACAGAGCGGCCTTGAAGGTCGCATGATTAAACAGGTGAAGCAGCGCAGCGGTTATTGCCACGGTGTACATCGCAGAGGACTCGCCATATCCGAAGTAGAGAGCAGCAGATCCAACCCCTAACAGGGACATGATCAGACCAAGTTGAGAGATGGTCGAATAGGCGAGAATCGCTTTGAGATCGTTTTTTTTCACCGCCAGGAATGATCCATAACACAAAGTCAGAAGACCAACGCCAGTAACGAGCCAGAACCAGAGTCCCTGTCCACCGAAGATCGGTGTAAACCGGGCCACAACGTACAGTCCGGCCTTGACCATGGTGGCTGAGTGAAGATAGGCACTAACAGGTGTTGGAGCTTCCATGGCATCCGGCAACCAGATATGAAACGGGAACTGAGCTGACTTGGTGAAAGCTCCAATCAGGATCAAGATAAGTGCGGGTAGAAATAGTGCGCTTTCCTGAAACTGACCCAATCCTGCAATGGTTGCACGAATACTGAACGTTCCGGTAATGAGATACATCATCATGAATCCGGTAAGCATGGCGAAACCGCCAAATACCGTAATCAGGAATGATTTTTGTGCTCCTGAAGTCGAGGCTTTACGTTTGTAATGGAATGCAATCAACAGGAACGACGTAATACTGGTCAATTCCCAGAATCCGTAGAGCACGATCATATTATCAGACAACACCACGCCCAACATGGCTCCCATGAACATCAACAGATACAGGTAGAAACGGTTCAGCGCTTCTTTCATATCCATGTAGAAGATGGAGTAGAGAACAACGAGGACACCGATTCCGGTGATTAGCAGTGTCAACATGAGGCTCAGACCGTCCAGATAAAGGTTAAATCCAATGTCCAGTGAAGGAATCCACGGGATATTTCCGGCTACGGTATTGCGCTGTGACACAGCGGGTATGAGACTCGCAAAGTATACAAATAATAGTGCCGGGACAAGGAGAACCGGCCATCCCAAATGGTTTTTACGGAAGAAACGATGCAGCATGGCAAGAAGAATGCCAGCGGCAAAAGGCAGAATAACAGCAACATGAAGCAGGCTCAACATTACACCCCCAATGTTTAGTATTTCGATTACTCTCTCTGTGACATACAGGCGCATGATCCTTTGAAGGATATGCTTGCTCTCTATATTCATAACCCAAGTATGTATATACAGAATCGTGTCTATTCTTTGAATGGAAGAAACACGGTGAAGATTTCAGTATAATATTGTATGGGCATGTATAATAAAAAAACACACAAGTTCCGATAAATATGAAAACGATTAGGTGACATTCCGTGTACTCTTTACAGCATAGTTATGTTGAAAAGCAAGATGGTTTCACCGTGTAATGGAGGAAATAATGTCATTCAAAATTAGAACTGTGCTTACTGTCATCTTTGCTGTGTTATCCTTGCTGGTTACTCTGACGATTGGGTCTATTTTTAGCCAAAAGTCATTTGTTGCTGTAGAGACTGAGATTGGTCACTCGCTTACAGGCACGGCCTCACAGGCTTCGGACAAGCTGGATCGATTCATGTCCGCTCGCGCGGGTGAACTGGACCTGCTGGGTCAAATGGCTTCGTTGGAAGATGGATTTCAACCTGATGAGATTCAGATGCTGCTGGATCAGTTACAAGATAGCTTTCCCTCATTCTCATGGGTTGGATTCATGGACCCGAAGGGAAAAGTGTTAGCTGCCACGGATGGTATCTTGCTTGGGGAAAATTTATCAGAGCGACCTGTGTATCAGGAGGGAATCAAGGGTAAATTCATTGGAGATGTGCATAATGCAGTACTTCTTGCCAAGCTGCTTCCGAATCCAACGGAAGAGCCGTTGCAATTTGTTGATATCAGTTTTCCGCTGAAGGATAGCAAGGGACATATTCAGGGTGTGCTCGCTGCACATTTAAGTTGGGAATGGGCGAAGGAAGTCGAAGAGTCCGTGCTTGCCCCATTGAAAAGGGAAGAAAAAGACATTGAGTTCTTTATCGTAAGCAAAAAGGAACGTACAGTGCTGTTGGGGCCGAAGGAATGGATCGGTAAACCGTTGGCATTGCCCGGCATCGAAGAGGCCCAGCGCAACAAAAGCAGCTGGTCCATTGAAGAGTGGCCAGATGGTAAGGAATATGTGACAGGATTTGCCTACAGCCAGGGTCATCTGGATTATCCCGGATTAGGCTGGACCGTAGTCATTCGTCAAGTCAAGTCATCTGCTTTTGCTTCTGTGTTTGACCTGATGTGGTTTAATGTGTGGTCGGGACTCGCCGTTACCGTACTGTTTGCACTGATTGGCTGGTTTGTCTCACGTCTGATCTCTGCCCCACTTGTGCGTCTTACCAGAGTAGCCAATCGACTGCGTGCAGGGGAAGAGCTTGAAATTCCTGCGATTAAAGGGATTAAGGAGATTGAAGTGTTGTCCCGTTCGCTTCGGGATATGCTGACCTCTCTTATGAATAAAAACTCGGAGCTGGTCGTGATGCAGAATCTGGCGCATTTTGATCAGTTGACTAGTCTGCCGAATCGCACTGCCCTAGAAGTGTATCTGGAGGAGTCTCTGGAGACTGAAAGTGAAAATCACACGCTGACTTTTCTCTATCTGGATCTCGATGGATTCAAACGGGTCAACGATACACTTGGACATCAAACTGGAGATGTGCTACTACAGAAAGTGGCCCAGCGACTGTCTGCTCTTGGTCAGGAGAAGGGTATAACGGTCCGATTGGGCGGAGATGAATTCCTGATTGTACTTCAGTCTGTTGGAAGTCATCCGAGGGAAGAAGCCATGGCTTATGCAGAAGCCATCATTCAAAGTCTGAACAAGCCGTTTATTATCGAATACGAGCGAATTCGAATTGGATGTAGCATTGGAGGTGCTGAGTATCCAACCAACAGCGACAATCCAAGTGAGATTATCCGGATGGCGGACGAAGCTTTGTATGAGTCCAAACGTGCAGGCAAGAACAGAATGACATTTTATTCCGAGTTGAAGCAGGATCGTTAGCGTATAATAATATTAGCTCGGTTATCCCAATCACCTTTGTACGAATGTGGCTATAGACAAGGAGGGGTGAAATGTCTGGAAAATATACAACTGTACCTTATGGTTATGAGCCACCTGTGGCCAGCCGCAAAGGCACACTGACTTTTTATGACTCGTTTGAACATGTGACCGATGAGCAACTTGAACGCGCCGCTGCAAAGGCGGACACTCGTTCATTCATACAGCTTGTGCTGTATCCTTTACACGAGAGCACGTTTAAACGAATGAGCAAGGATACGATACAGGCATATTACAAAAGAGAAGACCGCCTGCATGATTGGCGTCGGGAACATCCAACTTCACGTATACGTGTGGAGGGGCTTGAGGGCAAGAGAAAGAAATATACACCTGTGGATAGCGCTCTGCGTCATATTACTGCGGAATATCCAGCCCCTCACTTTCTTTATTTGACGATAGAGATGGCAAATCTGTTTGCTTCATTTGATTCCTTCAAGGATTGGATCAAAGAGCTGCGTCTCATCATTGACGGATCGTCCGAATACCTGCATCCGATGCTGGAGCAAAATCGTCATCGCTGGGAATGGGCGGAATGAAAACATAGACGTATGAAGAAGATCGGCCTGCTGATCATATTCGACCCAAAAAAAGTTGTGTTGTACAGACCGGAATTCCGGTGTACAGCACAACTTTTTTATTTATATTTTCTCTACGAAGGACGAAGTCAGGTCAAGTGATGTTACGGTTTTATTTTTACCTGTTCGTTTGGCGGCATACAGACAGGTATCCACTTCCTCGAACAATTTGTCTTTGGTTAGATTAGGGCTGTAGCTTTTGAGACCGATACTTACGGTGATGGAAGCTCCTTCAAGTTCCAGATGGCCCATCAGGGCAATCTTCTGACGAATCTGTTCCACCAAGGCATAGGCCTGCTTGAAAGATTGCTCAAACATCAATAAGGCGAACTCTTCGCCTCCGTACCGTGCTGCAATATCACTTGAGGTAATGGTTTCCTGAATGATCAGGGACACTTTCTCCAGAATGATGTCTCCAACCCGATGACCATACGTATCATTAATGGATTTGAAGTCATCAATATCGATCAGGGCCAGATGCATACTCATGCCACTGTTGGCATACTCAAATGCTTTTTCATAATAATCCTTGAATGAGCTTTGATTATAAAGGTTGGTTAAACCGTCTGTTTTGGACTGTTTGGTCATAATGGCATTTCGCACAATAAGGTCCTGCTTGGCAAGCATGCTGGCCTGAAGATCATCAAGCACCTCAACGCCGCTGGTTACGATAACCTGTGCTACATATGTACCTAGGATTAGAAAAGCAGGAATGGATACCATGTCAAATGAAGACAGGTACAACCGGTAGGCCGGATCGAACAAAACCAGAAAGTAACCAGTCATCTGCATCAGAAAGACAATCCAGACTCTCTTTTTACTGAAGAACAGCACCGAAGCAAAGATGGGCAACAGACAGATTGCTAATATAATCCGAATGTCATAATTGACATGAATAATTGTCCAGGCGATAACCGTGCTGGCTATAGACATGGTGTAAAAGGAATATGAACTGAAGCGCCGATCAACCCAACTTGCGAACAAAATGCATGAACTGCTGACGGCCGTAGGCCAGAACAGGACATTCATCAAGAAATCTATCGGTGTACGATCATACTCCAGAAACAGGAAACAGCCAATCTGAATGGCGAAATGTGCAATGATGACTATCCAGTAGGCATGGAGCATTTTTTGAATCCATTTGGAATGTTTGAACTCGTACTCTGTTGGAATGTGGCTATTGTGCGTATGGAAACCTTTCATATATCACCGCTGACTGCATCATAATGGTACGACAGAATTACTCTCGTATAAGATAATTATAAATCACAATGAACAAAACGCAAATGTGTTTAACTGTTATGTGAGAACAAGACTCACATAATTTTCGAGTTATCACAAACTTTTTATGGAGGACAAACAAAACTCAACAATACACTCATAGACTATATACATGGCTCCGTTCCATATGTAGGAAATCATTGATGAAGGGGAGGTGATCTTCATTCCTCTTGTCGTTCGTTCAACCGTTAATGCTACGGGAGCAATTACATTTACAGGAAATACGCTTGGACTGAGTCGTTCAGAAACGGCGGGAGTACCCGGAACACAGGATAGTATTGGAGGTTTTACCACAACCAACACCAGCGTCCAATACGGCACCTACCCACTGGGGACCACAAGCTTGTATCAGAGTAACAGTTCCGCTGCTATCCTTGTTCTTCCTGCGGGAAGTACCGTTCTGTATGCGGAATTAATCTGGGGCGGAAGTTATATCAATGGAACTGTCAATCTGAGCTCAGCGATCAACAATCCGGTAACGTTCACTACCCCTGCAGGTTCATTCAGTGTTACACCTGACCCGGTGACTTACAATCAGTTTGATCTGGGTAACAACGCCGCAGGTTATGTACGTTCCGCCAATGTGACGACACTTGTACAAAATGGGGGAGCAGGTACATATATCACCGGAGCAGTGGTAGGGACTATAGTTATTACAAATGATTCCACGGCCAATCATGCGGGATGGACACTTGGCGTTATTTATCAGAATCCCAATCTCCCTTTTCGCAACATGTCTTTGCGTGCAGGCGGCGTACTTGTGCAATCCACTTCACCACCGGTCGTAACAACATTGACTGGATTCGCCACCCCCCTCTCCGGTGTACTCGGAGGAAGAGCGCTGTTCAGTGCCCAGGAAGGTGACGCGAACCGGACTGGAGATCAGGCATTATTCGGGCCAACCTCAGCTACATCGGTTGCTTTGTCCGGGCCCAATAATCTGGCTGCGAACTTTTTTGCATCCCAAATCAATGGGGATACGGGAGCGCTTAACACAACAGGGACTTTCGGAACACGAAACCAGACTAACGGGGCCCCAGGCACCAATATTATCGGTGGACGACAAGGCTGGGATATTACCAATGTGGATGTATCTGCGAGACTGATTAACAACCAGTCTTCTGCTGTGTTAACGCTGACGACCTCGGGGGATGCCTACATTGTCAATGCCAATGCGATTCAGGTGGATATCAATGCGCCCAAAATTACAGTGGCCAAGGCATCCGTTGCCTCCGGCGCGGTGGCGGGAGATAGTGTTCTCTATACTGTTACCGTCAGCAATGCAGGTACAGCCAGTGCGGCCAGCGTTGTGTTATCCGATTCACTGCCTGCAGGGCTTACCTTCATTCCAGGGAGTGTAACGGTCGCAGGGATACCCCGCCCAACACTCGATGTGACCGCAGGCATTCCGCTGGGTTCATTAAACCTGTCCAGCAGCATCGTAGTCACCTATCGTGCGCTCATTGGTCAGGATGCAAGCATATTGCAGCTGGTGAATTCAGCGAATGCCGCTTTTACATTTCAAAGTGTGGCAGGGGGGGCAGTGATTACGGGAGTTATTCCGTCCAATAACTCCACCCTTACTGTTTATTCGCCAAACCTGTCCGTTGTGAAATCGGCGAGTACCACCAATGCCACGGTGGGTGACCTGGTTACCTATACACTCCAAGTGAACAACGGAGGGAATGTTGCTGCCAACGTTACATTGAGGGATAACATACCAAGTGGTAGCTCATATGTAGCAGGCAGCTTTCGTCTGAATGGAAATGTGATTGCTGGTGCCAATCCGGTTACTGGCGTTAATCTGGGGAGCCTCGCGGCAGGAAGTGCCAATACCGTGACCTTTCAGGTGCTTGTAACAAGCTTGCCGACACCGCCGACTCTTGTGGATCAGGCTACGGCTTCTTATTCCTTTAATTCACCTGATGGTCGGACGATCACGGGAAACATCGCCTCGAATACCTTAACGATCCCGGTAACATTGCCCAATGTGACCACGGTAAAATCAGCATCCGTTACCGATGTTGCAGTCGGGGAGACCTTCACGTACACCATAGTTACTACCAACAGCGGTATTCAGGTGATTAACAATGTGGTACTTACAGATGCGCTCCCTGCTGGAACAACCTTTGTTTCTGGCAGTGCAACCGTAAGAGGAACTGTCGTACCGTCTGCGAATCCGAGCAGTGGCATCTCTATTGGGACATTGGCGGCCGGAAGTTCTGCAACGGTGACGTTTCAGGTGAATGTGCAGTCTCTTCCTGCTTCAGGTTCTTTAGTTAATCGAGCGGTAGTGTCCTATAGCTCTGGTTCGTTCACGGGCATTTCCAACTCCAATTCCATTACAACCCCTGTATACCAAGCCGTTGTCGGTATCAACAAGTCGGCAAGCCAAACCAATGCGACACTGGGGGATCAGATTGCATACACACTTGCAGTCACGAACAGTGGAAACATAGCGACTCAAGTGAATGTGACCGATACGATTCCAGCGGGGCTGACGTTTGTCCCGGATTCGGTAACCGTGAATGGTACTGCGCGTCCGGGAACCAGCCCCTTAACCGGTATAACGCTGGGCAGTCTCTCGCCAGGTGCTACGGCAACGGTCGTATTTCGCGCAACACTGAGTACACTTCCATCTCCGCCAACACTGGAGAATCAGGGTACCGCAACTTATACGTACCAGCTTCCCAGCGGACGGAATCTCTCAGGGTCAAGTCAATCCAATATCGTTCGAATACCTGCATCGGCCCCTAATATTTCGATTAGCAAAACGGTAAACACACCTGATGCGACTGTAGGTGACATCCTTACCTATACCGTTATTGCAACCAATGCCGGAATTAGTGCGGTCCAAAATCTGGTGATTTCGGATGCACCATCCGGCTCTGAATTTGTCCCGGGTAGTGTCACGATTAATGGATCTGCTGTTACAAGCGCAAGCCCCGTTGCGGGAATCGCAGTGGGTACATTGAATAGCTCAAGCAGTGTAACTGTGACCTATCAGACCCGGGTGAATTCTGTTCCATCCACAGGTTTGGTTAGTAACCGGGCCAATGCAGCATTTACATCAGGCAGTTTTAATGGTGTTTCTTCTTCCATATCGGTAAATACCCCCATATTTCTGCCAGTGGTTCAAGTGGTGAAGTCAGCAAGTACAACAAGTTTGACGGTAGGAGATACGTTTAATTACACCATCCAAATTAACAATACAGGTAATATAGCTGCAACGGTTACCTTGACAGATCCCATTCCAGCAGGAGCGGTATTCAGCACAAATAGTGTCATTATTAATGGCGTACCTACACCTGGGGTCAGCCCGGATGTAGGGATCAGTCTAGGAGAGATTGCTGCGGGCACAGGTGCAACGGTCACTTTTGTTGCGACGGTTACCAGTTTGCCAGATGCAAGGCAGTTAATTAATCAGGCGGTTGCTTCGTTTGCTTACACGCTTCCAAGTGGGAGAACGATTGCCGGATTCTCGTCATCCAACACCATCACTATTCCTGTCTCTCTACCCAATGTAACGATTGTCAACAGTGACAATGTAGAGTACGGCGTAGTCGGGGATGTCATTCGATACACGTCTGTTATTCGTAATAACGGCACAGTAGCCGTTAATAATGTGGTATATGTCAATCCTCTTCCTTCGAATACCCCATTTGTACCCGGAAGTGTCATTGTGAACGGGACTTCGTTCCCGCTCTCCAATCCGACCGCCGGCATTCCAATCGGTACGTTGGCTCCAGGAGCCGAGGTTACCGTAACTTTTGAGGTGACGATTACCATGCCGATTCCTTCGCAGATTAACAATCAGTCGACGGTCAGCTTCACATCCGGTTCATTTTCAGGGTCATCATCGTCCAATACCACTCAGACTCCGGTCATACAACCGCAGATTTCACTTGTCAAAACGGCAAATACCGTAAATGCGACCGTAGGTGATACGGTTGTATACACAGTAACGGTTAGCAACACAGGCAATCTGGAGGCAAATGTTACCCTGACAGATACCATTCCCGCTGCGACTACTTTAGTACCCAACAGTGTGGTTGTATCCGGTGTGCCACAGCCAGGAGCGACGCCAGCAGCAGGCATTCCGATAGGTATTGTAGCAGCGGGGGCGACAGCTGTTGTCACGTTTGCCGTTGTTGTGGATTCACTTCCATCTCCGCAGCAGCTTAGCAACTTTGCTACATCATCCTTTACATTTACACCTCCAGATGGGCGGACGTTGACTGGCTCAGCCACTTCGAATACACTCACGTTCCCGGTCTCGTCACCAAACGTCGCTGTTGTCAAAAGCACAGCTTCCACCGCGGCTACGGTAGGCGATACGGTGACCTATTCCATTCTAGTGACCAACAGCGGAATTGCACCGGTGAGCAATATTCAGTTTTCAGACCCGATTCCAGCTGGATCCTCCTTTGTTACAGGGAGTGTCACAGTGAATGGGGTTGCGCAACCCGGAGCCAATCCGGCAGGTGGGGTACCCCTTGGTACATTGGGGCCCGGAACGTCCGCGACGGTCACATTCAGTATCCGTGTCGACGCGATCCCGCCAAGTGATCAGTTGAGCAATCGCTCTACGGTCAGTTTTACCTCAGGTACATTCTCAAGCACAACCTTTTCAAATACTGTGGTCACTCCGGTGTACCAGCCTATTCTTTCAGCACAAAAAACAGCCAGTACACAAAATGCTACCGTTGGGGATACAGTCAGCTACACGATAACCGTGAACAATCAGGGAAACTTTGGAGCCCAGATTAACCTGACAGATAACCTTCCAGCCGGAACCATCCTTGTTCCAAATAGCGTTATTGTAAACGGTCAACCGCTGCCAGCAGGAAATCCAGCAACGGGCATCCCCGCAGGCAACGTGGCTCCCGGAGCTACGACCACCATTACCTTTTCAGTGGTTGTTGATACGCTGCCAAGTCCGCAACAACTGGTGAATCAGGCTTCTGTAGCTCTATCATATACATTGCCGGATGGGCGGAACATCACGGAGTCTGTTCTATCCAATGTGTTGACCATTACCGTATCGGCACCGGATGTCGATGTCGTCAAATCCACAACTTCAACGGCGGTATCAGTTGGTGATATCGTAACGTATAGCATCGCTGTAACCAATAACGGAATTGCAACGGTCAACAATGTGGTTTTCACGGATGCAGTGCCGACAAGTACCGTTCTTGCGCCAACTGGCGTGTTTGTTGATGGTGTTCTGCGCCCTGGTGCCAATCCTTCTACGGGAATAACGCTTGGTTCCATCGCACCTGGCGTTACGGTAACCGTTGTATTTAGTGTGCAGGTTACGGCGCTCCCGGCAAGTGCAGTGTTAAACAATCAGTCCACGGTCAGTTTTACATCAGGGGTTTTCTCAGCGACCACATTCTCCAATACGGTTACAACTCCGGTCTTTCAACCTATTCTGGCGGCAGTGAAAACGGGAGATCAGACGATAGCAACGGTAGGGGATACCGTTGTGTACAGCATCGCCATCTCCAATACCGGGAACTATGGGGCATCCGTCACGTTGACCGATACCATTCCGGCAGGAACAGAGCTTGTTCCAAATAGCGTTATTATTAACGGGGCTTCAGCACCAGGTGCAGATCCGGCTTCGGGTATTCCGCTTGGTGTCGTTTCCACAACAACTCTAGTTACCTTCTCCGTTGTGATTGTGACGTTACCTTTGAGCCAGTCCATCACCAATCAGGCTTCTGCTACATTTTCGTATACATTGCCTGATGGAAGAACACTTGGAGGCACGATTACGTCCAACGCACTCAACATTCAAGTATCTGCTCCGAATGTCAGCGTTGTGAAGACCACTCCGGTGAGTGATGCTGTGGTGGGCGATACGATCGTATACGAGATGGTTGTGACCAATGAAGGAATTGACCCGGTAAACAACATTGTGATCACCGATCCGATTAACCCAGCCACCACATTTGTTGCTGGCAGCGTCTTGGTAGATGGCGTTCCACGGGCCTTGGCAAACCCTGCGCTGGGCATAGCCCTTGGTAGTTTAGCCCCTGGAGCATCGATAGCGGTATCGTATGCAGTGCGGGTCAATACGCTTCCAACACCACCACAAGTGAGCAGTCAGTCTTCCGTAAGTTTCACATCGGGTGTTTTCTCGGGAGCAGCGTATTCCAATACGGTTGTAACACCAATCTATCAGCCGATTATTGCCGTAACCAAAACAGGGAGCACCTCCAATGCAACGATTGGTGACACCATCACCTATTCTTTTGCCATTAACAATAGCGGGAATCTGGATGCAAGTTTGACATTAACGGACAATATACCGAATGGAGCCGTACTGCTTCCCAACAGTGTTCTGATTGATGGTGTTCCACAGCCAGGTGCCAATCCGGAGACGGGTATCGTTGTGGGTTCCATACCGTCCGGAGGTACGGTTATTGTAACGGTTACCCTCGAAGTGACTGTAGATTCGTTGCCGCAGGATCAGCAACTCGTTAACCAGGCGGTGGCCAACTATACATTTAGTCCACCCGATGGCCGTCTGTTGACAGGGACGGTATCCTCCAATGTTCTGGTGATTCCGGTATCTGCACCAAATGTGACTGTTGTCAAAAGCACAAGTGCGGTTGATGCCGTTGTCGGCGATGTGATCACCTATACGGTTGTAGTAACCAATAGCGGCATTGAAGTGGTAAATAATGTGGTCATGGTTGACCCGGTACCTGTCGGTACAGTATTTGTGCCAGGAAGTGTTACGGTGGATGGTGTGCCAAGACCAACAGGGAATCCGAATACAGGTATCACACTTGGATCGATTGCTGCGGGTGCTTCCGTTACGGTTACATTCAGAGTAGAGGTTGTGGTGATATGAGCCAATCTTCCGGTCCGTTGTCCCACTGGCTAAAGAATCAGTCCCTGGTTCGATTCAGCTCGGGTGCGACTGAACTGGAACAGGTATCCTATTCGAATACGGTTGTAACACCGTGGATCGGCCCCAGGCTTGAAGTCAGAAAAGTCTGCAATGTCACGGAGGCTGCCTTGGGGCAGTCTCTTATCTACCATGTTGAAATTGTTAACACCGGAAATCTTCCGGCCCTAGTGTACCTATTGGATCAGCTATCTGCAGAGACGGCACTGCTTCCCAATAGTGTACTGCGTGATGGTATTCCGTTACCGGGAGCATCACCGGAGAGTGGATTGCCTCCAGCTGAAATCGAGCCCGGAGCCACGTTGCGATACCACTTCCAAGTTGTAATCTTACGTTTACCTGAGACACTGAAGCTGCTGAATCAGGCACAGGTTAACTATGAGTTTTTGACACCGGAAGGCAGAACGGTTACGGGTATGGAACAATCCAATATCGTGGAGGTCAATCTGGTCTCATCCCGGCTGGAGATCTCCTTTCAGGCGGATCACATCTATACCTTCTCAGGGGATATTGTCATGTACACCGTTATCGTGAGCAATCCGGGTTTTATTGCAGCCACGAATGCCCAAGTAACGATTTCTTTGCCACAGGGAATTGTTTTTATACCAGCGAGTGTCATCGTAGATGAAATGTTTGCGCCACAAGTAACGCCTGATACGGGCATACAACTTGGAGAGATTTTGCCCGGAAGCTCAATTCGGATACAATATCGGGTTCAGGTTATTGGGGGAAGCGATGCGAATGGAATATCAAGTGTAGCTGTACTGTCATATATCTCGGCAGGACAGCAGGAGACGCTTTACTCCAATCAGGTTACTCTGGAAGTGTTACAGCCACAGGTCTCTGTGGTGAAAAGTGTGCTCCCGGTAACGGCCACATTGGGTGATGCCGTCCAATATAATATTACCATCTCCAATGCAAGCAGTTATGCGGTGGATGGAACTCTCCTGGATGTACTGCGAACAGGTGTAACATTTGTCGAAGGCAGTCTGCGCTGGAATGGGGTTAAACGTCCCGGAACCAATCTGGCTAAAGGGCTTAATCTGGGGACGTTGACAGCCCGGTCGGTTCTGAATATTCAGTTCGAAGCGAAACTTCCAGATCGAGATGAATCGATGCCTGATGACTACAGGTATGTGAATCATGCTAGCCTGATGTATACATTTCGATTGCCAGATTCACGGTCAGTGCAGCGGATGATTACATCTAATGAAGCTGTGGTCGAATTGAAAGCGCCGATAATTCAGGCTTACGTTCAAGTGACACCCACATTGGTCGAGCAGGGAGGTACCGTCACTTTTCAGGTACGTGTGGGGAATACAGGCAATTTGCCGGCACGTGTACAACTTGGGAGCATTTTACCTGAGGGTGCCAGATGGCTTGGGCAAGCTACGGGTGAGATCCAATTGAGCTTACCAGAGTATTCCACACCACGGGTTCTGCATGTGGGCGTGATTGAGCCTGAAACGGAAAAGAACATCTCGTATGTAGCGAAGTTAGCTTCTGAGAAGACGGGGACGCTGCAAGGAGCCTTGATTGCTCGGTACACGTATGAATGGAATGGACAAAAACGGGCTGGCGAAACCCGATCGAATGAGTACAGCATCATTGTGGAGTATGGAGAAGAATAGGAGGTATCACGGTTAACGGTAACTTGCCTGAGGAATTTGCTTATTCTGGTTGCCATGAGATTACACGAACGTAAATGAATGGTATACTAATTGAATATGAACTCGGCAATCAACCCGTGGAATCGGGACGTCGGAGTAGAGGAGGCAGCCACATTGGCAAAAGCAAAAGTAGCAAAAAGACCTACACGGGATGAATTCGAACTTGAAGAGTTGGGAAATCAACTAGTTGAAGCTTTTCGGGAACGTTCGGAAGTACTGTTGACCGTATGGGGTAAGGAAGATCAGGTGCAAGGAGTCATCGTCAAAATGGACTCCCGTACACGACTTGTGCATGTAGAGTATACCGAAGAAGAGTTCACAGCGAAGGTGCCTTTTCTGGATATCATGCGTGTGCAATCTCCCCGGTACTGAACGAAAAAAAACAGCTTTTGAATAATTAGGGCATCCGCCCTGTCAAAGTCGTTCTTCCTGCATAAGATAACCCATACCTGTTGCAGAGGAGGTACGGTCAATGAGCGAAGTATTAGGTGGAGAAACAAGAGGCTACGGATACGGAGGTTTCACTTCTGTAGGTGCCATTCTGGTTCTGTTCATCCTGTTGGTTATCATCTCCAAAGCGTTCTTGGTATAATTGCATATCTCTAAAGAATGAAAGAAGCTCTGCCATTGCGGCAGAGCTTTTTTGTACGTTCAGTCCTTGGCGAATTTTGTAGAAAATCGGTGTAAGTCCTGCTGACGTTATGTTAGAATATAACCATCCCTAGAGAAAGAAAGAGGTGTTTTGATTATGAGCCAAACGTTAACAGAATCTTTAAATGAACAGATGAACTTTGAGTTTTATTCTGCTCATGTATATCTGGCTATGGCAGCCTATTGTTCCAGCAAAAGTCTGGATGGATTTGCGAACTTCTTCATCGTGCAAGCGGAAGAGGAGCGATTCCATGGCATGAAAATATACAAATTCCTGAATGATCGTGGACAACGTGCCACACTTGAGGCTTTGCCAGAACCGAAGAATGAATATGCTTCGATGCTGGATGTATTTGAGCATGGTTATGCTCATGAACAGCAAAACACGAAAAAATTCTACAATCTGGCTGACATCGCTCTGAATGAACGTGAACATGCAACGATGTATTTCCTGAAATGGTTCATTGATGAGCAGGTTGAAGAGGAAGCTTTGTTTGACAATATTATTCAGAAGCTGCGCCGCATTGAAAAAGACAGCAATGCCTTCTACATGCTGGATGCCGAGTTTGGCAAACGTTCGTTCACTGCTCCTGCTGAATAAATGCACGTAGGGACTCGATAAGATTCCAGCGTCAAAACACCATTTACATACAGCATGAGGTAATGATCCTGAAAGCAATGGGGGCAATCTCCTTGCAAGGGATGATGGTTTGATGCCATATGCTGATTGAAGACAAAGAAGCCTGCACTTGTGCAGGTTTTTTTGCATGCATAGATATTTAATGATTGTATTGATTTGCTTGAATTGGAGTAAAGGTCTATCAAAATTCTGAATGTGGGTAATAGAGGATATGTCACATTTGATCTATCCTGACGGGATCTTATTTTGCGCAAATCTATCAAATTCGTATTAAATTTTAGGTTTATCTGACAAAAGTGTAACTCTACCGTAGCCTTTGGAGCGAGAACAGGAGCCACTATCTTTGATAGTATTAGGATTAATCGCCAAGGGATGAAGGTAGAAAAACATGGACACCCGGGGAAATATAACACACAAGGGAGACTTTTAATTATGCTACATATTCGTAAATCTATCATGGTCACACTTGCTATTTTACTAATCATTCCACTATTATTGCCGCAGTCGGTATCTGCCAAATCAGCTGCATCCAAGGATGGTGCAAGCAAACAAAATTCAAAGATTATATACCTGACGTTTGATGATGGGCCAACCGCTCATACGGGTCAGTTACTGGATATTCTGGACCAATATCATGCGAAGGCAACGTTTTTCATGCTGGGACCTCAAATGGAGCAATTTCAGAAGGCTACCAAACGAATCGTAGCTGACGGGCATGGATTGGGTCTGCATGGTGTGACTCACGTTCCAGGCAAATTCTATAAATCTACATATAGCGGATTGAAAGAGATGCAACAGGCCAATGCAAGTCTGAACAAGGTTGCCGGAGTTAAAACAAGTCTCGTGCGGACGCCATATGGTAGTAAACCTTATCTCAAATCGGCATTCCGTAATGTACTGCTGGGCCAAGGTGGATTCCATCTATGGGATTGGAATGTCGACTCGGAAGACTGGAAATACAAGAAAGATCACCAGAAAGTCTATAACAGTGTAATGAAACAGATCCACAATGTGCAAAAGAGCGGAACAACACCTGTTGTGCTTATGCACGACCAGGAAGCAACGCTGAAAGTATTACCGCAAGTGTTAAAAACTTTGAAGGCAGAAGGGTATCGTTTTGAAGTATTAAGCAAAAAAGTGCAGCCGGTTAACTTCTGGAACGACAAGCGTTAATCTTTTTAATTTTTAGCTTGGCTACAACGAAGGAGGTACACATCATGAAGAAACAACCATTATGGATCACGATTCCAGTAACGACAGCCGTTTTACTTGCTCTGGCAGGATGTGGCGGACCGGATTCAAATGCAGCATCATCAGAGAATAGTTCTTCATCAACGACAACAGTCGGTGAGCAGACCGAGACCGGCAGTGGTGGTGCTGATTTCTCTAATGAAAATGAAACAGGAACCAAAGAGAATACGGGCACAACAGATAATGAAGACACATCTGGATCCAAGACAAATGACAACCAAGTTGCCACTGGTCAATCAGGTGTGAATGATGTGATCAAGCAAGTTCGCAACCAGTTGAAGATGAAGGATGCGGCGTTACCCACTTCATTCACATTGGACAAGGGTACATCTTTGAGTGCAGCAATACTGTCAAATACTGCTGATGCATTTAAGGTGAACTTCTATGCTACCACTCAGTCTGTTGCCATTAATGATCAATCTTTAACGGCATCCGACAGTAAGATTCCTGTACTGGCTACCTATGAAGTGAAGACCTATAAGGACCCGAATCAGCCAGAAATTTTCCCTGAGACGGACCTGAAAGATATTCCAGCAGATATGGCTGTGGATCTGGGACATGGCATCAAAGGTATGAGTGAAGGTGCCGCAGGCAGTCAATATCTGACTTGGCAAGAAGGTAGATGGACGCTGGAAATTCGTTCGGTATCCGAAGATGAAATGAATAATCCGGGCATAGCGAAGAAAATGGTGGAGTACCTGGAGTCACATACCTTGCCGGTACCCAAAGATAAAGGGTATATCAAGGTTGAATATCCAAGTGGTGGACAGTCTGTTCATGTAACGATCTCATGGCAGGACGGTAACCAAATTCATCAGCTAATGACCGATCGAGTGCCATTGGAAGCTCTTGGTTTGGTTGTATCTGTGAAATAAATCTTGAGTGTGGGATGGTTACGATACACCTAAAAAAAGCTTGGCCCAGGAAGAAATTGCTGGGCCAAGCTTTTTATTTTGAGCATGTTATCGCAGCTTATGCAGCCGGGGTACATGCTTATTTTTGTTTCAATGGGTTAAAGCGGTGCTTTCATTTGAACCACCCTTTTTCCTTGGAGCGAGTGATGGCCTCAATGCGGTTACTGGCATTTAACTTGTTGAGAATAATGGAGATGTAGTTACGCACCGTGCCCGTTGTGATGAACAGATGCCCGGCGATTTCCTTGGTGTTTTTCCCATCTGCCATGAGGCCTAGTACGGCATTCTCCCGTTCTGTCAGGGGGTTTTCTTCTACATAAGCTTCATCTACCAAGTCGGGAGCGAAGATGCGTCTGCCATTCATAACTTGGCGGATCGACTCGGCAAGTTCTTCAATTGGACTGTCTTTGAGCAGGTAACCACGGACACCGCCCTTCAGGGCACGTTCGAAATATCCGGTCCGGGCAAAAGTGGTCAGGATAATGACCTTACAGCTCATTCCTTTGAGTTCTTCTGCGGCTTCAAGGCCGCTTTTCACGGGCATTTCTATATCCATCAGACAGATGTCTGGTGCAAGCTCCTGGACAAGGGCAAGGGCTTCCTGGCCGTTGCTGGCACGTCCGACAACTTCCATATCTTCCTCCAGATTGAGGAGGGAGGACAAGGCGCCGAGCATCATGCGCTGATCTTCCGCGATTACAATTCTAATCATGATTCTGCCTCCTTTATCGGTTTGCGAACGAGTTTCGGAACATGAATAATGATCGCTGTACCCGGGATGTCTGCCGCAGAGCGAATATCCAGACAACCGTTCACAAATTCAAGTCGTTCCTTCATGCCCAAAATTCCTGTTCCGCGCCGATCCTGTTTGCGAGTTCGTTCTATTCCAACACCGTTATCTTGAACGGTTAATACATTATCCGCTAGTGTTTCTTTGATGATGATAGTACAGGTTGTTGCCTGACTGTGTTTGACGACATTCGTGACAGCTTCTTTCAAGCACATACCGAGCACATTTTCATTTAATTGTGACGTATCCTGTAATTTCGGATTACCTTCCAGCACAAATTCAATCGAAGCGGCCTTCAGAATCTGCTCCGCCCGGAACAGTTCATCGACCAATTGTGTACCACGCATGGTGGTGACCATTTCCCGGACTTCCTTCAGAGCTGTACTTGCCGTTTGTCTGAGGTCGTTCAATTCGATCTCGGCCTGATCGGGATTATTGCGGAGCAGCCGTCTCGCCAAATCGGTTTTCAGACCGATCAGAGAGAGCTTCTGTCCAAGTGTATCGTGCAGGTCACGAGCGATACGCTGGCGTTCTTCCATTTTTACGAGATCATCAAGTCGCTTGTTCGCATTCTCCAATTGGCCTTCCAAATGTTCAGTTTTGTTTTTGTTATACGTACTGATGGGAAGCAGAATGGAGGCCATCAAACTGATGAATACAAACGGGAGTTGGCTCACGAGCAGAGAACTCTGATTAATGAAACCGTAATTAATGGTTACGAAACTGGCTCCCAGGTTCACCGAATAGAGGGTGAAGAAACCGGCTTTATTTTTAATATTCCCAATAAAAAAAGCAAGAAACAATGAGAAATAGGCATAATCATAGGCAATAGTCATCGTAATGGATATGGCAATAAGTAGTCCAATCCACATGTACACCTGCCAGCCCTTGGTGATGAAGGCGAGCAGATAACAGACGAAGAAAACGAGGATGATGATGATGCCAGTTACCAACGTCCATAATTTGGAATATTGTGAAATGAAATAGAAGGGCAGGATGAAAAAGGCGAGCCACACATAAAGATTCAATCCTGTCTTTTTATAAAAATTTTGCATCCACTTTTGAATGTAATTCTCCTCCTTGCACTTGTACTCAACTTTAGCATGACTGTAGCATGACTATAGCTTGAACACAAGAAAACGAATCCGACAGAGTTAAGGCTTCTCTGTCAGACCCGCTGGATTGGTTACTCGGATAGGCGGTTGAACATACGGCTTGCGGGACAAGTTTTTGAGCTGTCTGAAGCTAATAAACTGTTTAGAATCTTCATCCCACAGACGGAAGCGCAGGGCAACCAAACTGGAACGTAGTGTAATAGTAGTTGCTTTTTGCAAAGGTGGTGTTGCGTTATGTGCTTCTTCCAAGAAATAGTTAGGTACACGTGGGCTCAAGTGATGCACATGGTGAAACCCGATATTACCACTGATCCATTGCAATAATTTTGGCAATTTGTAATAAGAACTGCCTTCAACAGCTGCTTTTACATAACTCCACTCATCTTCATGTTCAAAATACGTCTCTTCGAACTGATGTTGGACGTAGAACAACCAGATACCAAAGAAACCGGAGAAGAAGAAGATAGGTGCCTGCACCATTACAAAAGCCTGCCATCCGACTAACCAGGACATGAATGCATAGAGCACTACGATCAATACGGTAGTCAGGTGTGTATTGATACGTTCTTTACGTCTAGCACCTTTGCGGTTAAAACGATAAGCCAACAGGAACACGTAAATGGGTCCGATACAAAACAATACAAACGGGTTACGATAAATCCGATAGAAGAGACGACCCCAAGGAGAAGCTGCTTTGTATTCGTCGACCGTCATAACCCAGATATCACCTACACCACGTTTGTCAAGATTACTGCTTGTTGCGTGATGGATAGAATGCTCGTTTTTCCACTGCTGATAGGGTGTAACTGTCAATACACCAGTAATGGTACCGAGAATATCATTGGCGCGTTTGCTCTTGAAGAATGAACCATGACAGCAGTCATGGAAAATAATAAAGGTCCGCAGTACAAATCCGGATGCCACCAAGGCAATCGGGAAGGTCAGCCAGTAGGAAACCGATAAGCTAAAGTAAGCTGCAGCCCATAACAAGAAGAGCGGGAGCAATGTATTGATTAACTGGCGGATACTTAGTCTGAGATCATTTTTTTCGTAAGGGGTAACTTCTTTTTTTAAGGCCATTTCTTTTGATCTGTTCATAAAATTGTGTCCTCCTTCGATCGTTATAACTGTAATCAGCTACAACTTGGCGTTTCCCGCTAGACTTTCCTGTAGGAAGCGTTTTTATCATTGTAAAACAATCCGAACATGACAGTAAGTCATAAACGTCAGCCTTCTGTAATGACGAATATCAATGACGGACCATGACATTTGTCATGGGTGTATGATACTCAATAGCTCTGCAGCAGACAGAAGAGCAGGTTTTACTAATTCCTTTGCACAAATTACGCAACAATTTGTATTATGTATACAAATTTTGTTGTGAGCATGGTAAAATCTATCCTTGAGTGATTATGACAACTTATGAGACGGGTCGATTAGGTTGAATTCTGATGGATTGGATGGAATGCATAATGAAGAAACGAATTACGGATATCCTATTTATTATGGCAGGTGCATTTCTGTTTGCACTGGCGGTGAACCTGTTTGTCATACCGAACGATTTGGCTGAAGGCGGCGTCACAGGTATCACGATTATTTTGTATTACCTGTTTGAATGGTCCCCTGGACTGATGAACTTGATCCTGAACGGCATTTTGTTAATTGTGGGATATCGGTTTCTTGACAAAACGACTACGGTATATACGATTATTGCGGTGGTATTCAACTCTTTGTTCCTGCACCTGACGGAGAGTTGGACGATTGCATCGGATGAACTCTGGATCAATACCATTTTTGCCGGAGTATTTGCCGGTCTGGGTATTGGCTTGATTGTTAGAGTAGGAGGCACAACGGCGGGAACAGTGATCCTGGCCCGACTTGCCAACAAATATCTGGATTGGAATATCAGTTATGGACTTCTGTTCTTTGATCTGATTGTGGCTTTCTCCTCATATTTCATCATTGGACCACAAGGATTAATGTGTACAATTGTCTTGCTGTTTGTTGGAACCAAAACAATGGAGTTCATTATTGAAGGGCTCAATCCGAAAAAAGCAGTCATGATTATCTCTTCCAAACAGGATGAAATCGCGAAGCAAGTCATTGAGAAGATGGATCGCGGAGTAACCGTCCTGTCCGGTCATGGCTATTACACAAAAAATAAGAAAGAAATTCTATACATTGTGATTAGCAAGCAGGAAGTTTCTATGCTGAAGAAGATTGTACGAGCAGAAGATGAGATTGCTTTTATCACCATTCATGATGTGCGTGATGTTTTCGGTGAAGGATTTATTGAACTCTCCAAAACTTGATGAATATGTATATAAGGAAGAAAGGAGTTGCGGTGAAATATCACCGCAACTTTTTTGATAGGTTAATGGTATCCGGTATTAATCTAGTTCAATAAGAAAGAACCCTTCTCCAAAGAGAAGGGCAAAAGAGTATTAGTAATGTCTTCTTTTTTTGACTTCACAATATTCAACAGTGACATGACAATGTTTTTTACACTTTGTAGGGACATATTTAACTTTGGTAACACAGGTTTTCGTAATTTTTTTGTAAAAACACTTTGGTCTTGGATGATGACACTTATGATGTTTTCTATACATATTAAAACCTCCCTGATCGTGATAAGGTATTCTATGAGCGTGTCACTGTTTCGGAAATGTATAAACGTCTATTATTGTATAATAATCCCTTTATTAGGCTTTTGTGTTATAGATGGAGGTGTAGTTCTTTCTACTAAAAGAGTGCAATGACAAAAAGCTGTACACCCACCAAACACGATGATATATTGAATTTAATCAATTTGTTAATAAACCTAACTAACTATAAAAGGAGGCGATAACATGGCTGGCACACCGCAGTATATCCGCAATCTGAATGAAAATCTCATTATGGATGCCCTCATAACTCAGGGAACCATGTCGAGAGCGGATATCAGCCGTCAGACAGGACTTAGTAAACCAACGGTGTCTCAGGCGGTCGAACATCTGATTAACCGTAATCTGGTAAGGGAAATGGGGCCAGCTGACAACGCTCAGGGTCGAAAAGCAACGCTCATTCGTTTCAATGAAACGGCTTATTATGTCTGTGGCATAGATATCGGCGCAACACGTATTCGGATTGCATTATCCGATCTGAATGGAGAGATCATCGCCTATCGGACACATCCCATGGTTGTCCAAGAAGCTCATGAGCGAACAGATTCGACAGCGACGATGCCGGAGCTTCTTCGAAGCCATATGAACGAACTGCTTGATGAAAATCATCTGAACTGGGATCAGATTCAGTGCATCGGGTTCGGTATACCAGGCGTAGTGCTGCCTGGATCAGGGCGTATCCATCGTATTGTGGACCCTTTAGCGGGTCTGGAAGAAGCTTTCTCTCTAGAGTCGTTGTCAGGAGCTTTTCCCTGTGAAGTGATTCTGGAAAATGATGTGAATCTTGCGGCGCTTGGGGAGTATCGGAGTGGTGCAGCAGCAGAATATCCCTTGTTTGTTTTTTTCTCCATCGGTACAGGGACGGGTGCTGGCATCATGGTACATGGCCAATTGCTTCGAGGTTTAGGCGGCTTAACTGGAGAGATCGCAGAGATGCTGGTGGACGATGGCCGGCGTCTGGAGGAAGTGCTGTCCGCTGATGGTCTGATGCAACTGGCGAAAGATTATCAAGATCAGCATGATGAACTATTATTGGAGGTTGCTGATTCGGGTGCAGATGATCTTCACAGACACCTGACTCCCGAGAAGTTATTTGAAGCTGCACGCAGTGGAGAAGTAGAGGCGTTAGACATTCTACAACAATACAGCCAGAAGATTGCTTCCGCTCTGCGGCAGATTAGCGTTGTGCTTGCCCCAGATCTCATTGTGCTTGGCGGAGGTATAGGAGGGAACGGTGATGTGTTATTGCCTTTACTGAGGCAGATCATCTCTGAGCAATTCCCGGTGCAACCACAGTTAATCTGTTCCAAGCTTGGTGAGCAAGCTGTTGTTACTGGTGCAGTGCAGGTAGCCATACAACAAACGATGCTGAACCTTCAGCAGGAAGCCATGGATTAAGACATTGGATATACAACATGTGAGGAGGGAAAAGGTATGACAGAATCCGTGAAAAACGTAAGTAATAATTATCATTCCAATCAGGATGGTACGGTTGGAGGTGATCCATCCGGCTGGATTGCAGGTATTGACATTGGAGGCACCAAAACATTAATGCTCTTGTCATCACAAAAGGCTGGAAATGAAGTTCATGAACGAATCTTGCCTACGCTTGCCAGTGATCAGCCGGATGAGTTCTTCCGATGGTTATTCGCTGAATTGGAAACATTCTGCCGCGAAGTTGGATGCAGTCTGGATCAACTTAACGGTGCAGGTTTGGGATTCCCTGGTGTGATTCTGCAAGAGGAGGGAATACTGCGAAATGCTCCGGCTTTTCAGTGGCCTGAGCTAGATATTCGCCCTGTTATTGCGAAGTATTACAGAGGGAATATCATGTTGGATAATGATGTGAATATGGCCGCAATGGGAGAGTATGATCAAGGGGCAGCACAGGGACATCAACACTGTGTAATGGTCACGGTTGGAACAGGCATTGGATCTGCTCTTATCCTGAATGGACAGCTCTATAGCGGCCAGAATGGAGCAGCAGGTGAGATTGGGCATTTCATTGCAGGTGAGGAAGGGCTTCATACCGGTTATGTTGCGGATGCGGATTCCTTTGGCGTATTTGAGCAAGTGACTTCAGGTACGGGAATTACCGAACAGGCGAGGCGTTATTTTGCTGCTGGAAAGGGAAGTTCCTTATCCCTGATCATGAGTCTGGCAGGAGGGGAAGCGGAACAGATTGAAGCCAGGCATGTATTCAAAGCAGCCGAGTCGGGTGATCTTGCCGCCCTGGAGATTCTGGAACTACCCATGCGTTATATGGCTAGAGGTCTGGCGAATATTACGGCTTTACTCAATCCTTCCATTATAGTGATCGGTGGTGGCGTGGCTGCATCCAACCCATCCTATTATCTAAATGAAGTGCGCACACGCCTCCAACGTTACACCGTTCTGCCTACACTTTTAGCTGTAGCTGAACTGGGGAACAAAGCAGGAGCAATCGGGGCATTGGCTGCAATCAGGTCGAGTCTAGCGCACACATATCAATAGAGAATAGGTCAAGCTACTATAGAATTAAAGGATGGAGATCCGGATGAGAAGTAGACATATGAAGGCTTACACAGAGAAAACAAAAGCCGATTCCAATGATGCAAAACGTGTTTTACTCCAATTGCAGGGCCTATATCTGTTTATGGGGCTTGCCGGGGGGATGTTTAACCCGTACATTAATCCCATATTGGTAACACAAGGGTTTTCCAGTAAAGAAACCGGATTTATTATGGCGTTTGGCACACTTGTATCCATTATTCTTCAACCTATATGGGGAATTCTGGTAGATAAGTTTAAAAAGACACGGTTCGTACTGGTGATAAGCCTGCTTGTTCCTGCATCGTTAGCGTATTTCTACAATATTCAAGTGTACTTTATATTAATATTGATTTATACTTTATGCACTATATTCCAAGTGACTCAAATACCCGTGGCTGACTCCTATGCGGTTACAGCCGCGAGAGCCGCGAACACCTCATATGGCATGATCCGACTCTTCGGCAGCATAGGAACGGGAGTTGGTGGATTTGCCGCAGGGATGTATCTCTCCCAGTTTTCCATTCACATGTTATGGCTGCCATTTCTCCTGTTTAACATTCTGAGCGCTATACTGGCAAGTACACTCCCCCGGCAGACGAGCATATCCTCGTCCTCGGTAACCTTCTCCGTAGGTTTGGCAAGATTGCTCCGAAACCGGACATTCCTTCTATTTCTAACAGGTTGTTTCCTGGTTAACCAAACGCTCACTGCGTTTAACTCCTTTTTTGTTATTTCATTTCAAATGGCTGGTGGTTCGGTGACCATGACGGGTACAGCACTGTTGCTGGCGTCAATTACTAATGTTCCATCCATGTTGGCAGCGGCATTCATACTCCGAAAATGGGGACATGAACGGACGATGCTGCTTGCAGCTGGGGCGTATATGTTACGTTGGGGAATACAATGGCTATGGCCGACACCTGAGGTCATGATTGGCGTTCAGGTGCTGCATGGGTTGTCCTTCGGATTCTTCTATATCGCAGCAGTCGAATATGTGGCTTCGGTTACGGGGCGGGAAATGCAGGCCACGGGACAAAGTTTATTTAACATGGTGTTTGCTGGCCTGGGCGGAATTGTAGGTAATATGCTTAATGGATATTTACTCGATTCCGGCGGTCCATCACTGATGTATCTGGCTTGCACGATCAGTGCGGCACTAGGATCAGTGATTCTGTATATCGTCAGCAGGCAGGCCAAAGAACAGAGAAGAGCATACTCATTAGAATAGAGATGGAAGGAGTTGGAGCCTATGAAAGTAAATCTGAAGCGGAATTGGCACACCAAGTTGATGTATTCGTATTTTCCTATTTTTCTGCTTACGATTTCCATTCTAATCTTTCTCTCCTTCCTGATTGTCAACGAACTCTCACGTAACGAAACACAAAAAGCAGACATGATCTCCACCCGCTATATCGTGGATACACTGGAGCGCTCGCTAAGCGACATTGAACTTCGGTTACTTGAAGACATTGGTGCAAACAAAACATATAGTCGCTTTCTGGAAGCTGGACAGGGACAATTATCGAGTCAGTTCATCTATGATGCGGCAAGTGGGTTCGGACGTATGCTGGATCAGCAGGATATGATTCAATCCATTTATCTCTATCGTATGTCCGATTCCCAGATTCTTACGCCGAGAGGCATGATGCGTTTGGAAGATTTTGAAGATCGTGCCTATATTGAGCAAGCCTTGAAAGATCGGGAGAACCTCGGTTGGAATCTGCCACGTGATTATAAGGAACGTTCCTTCGACGTACCTTTACAGGTGATTAGCATGAATAAGTGGCTTCCGTTACCGTGGGGCGGGGAAGGTCTGCTCGTCATTACCATCCGCATGTATGCAGTAGAACGGCAGATTGATAACATGACGAATGAAAAGTTATCTGTTCTTCAGGTTCGGGATAAGAGTGACAATCTGATCTATACCGCGCATCAAATGGACCCTTCAGCAGGCGAAATCCTTAATCGTGTGACTGCGGACAAACTTGGTCTGGTCTTTGAGAGTGGTATTCAATCCGGACAACTGTATTCATGGGTATCCCTTGTCTCTTATGTGTGGATCGGTATTGGTTTATTAACAATTGTTGGTGCGGTGGCTGGACTAATCTACATTACTCGCAGAAATACACGCCCCATTCAGCTGATCATGAATCGAATTCAGGCGTTACAGCCACGTGCCGAGGAGGATGAAGCAGCTCCATCCGTCAAAGATGAACTGGCACTCATCGATCGTGCGCTGGAACACTTGATTGCTCAAACGGTTGACTATGAGAAACAACATCATGAAAACTTGCTGATTCATCGCAGACAGTTGCTTGTTGATCTGATGGAAGGGGAGCGGATGGATTCGTTCCGTCAGCGACTTCGCCATCTGCAACCGCTAGAGGAACGATTCATGGAACCGAAGAGTGTTGCTGTCCTCATTGCGGAGATGAATGGTGACGATCTCTCGACCAATCAGAATATTCTGAAGATTGCGCTCATGAACGTAGTGGAAGAACTTGTGCAGAATGAGACCCAGTTCGGCGGTTGGGCTGAATGGTTTGGGAACCGCAGGCTTATTGTAGTGATTGCATCGGATGAGCAGGAAGGACTGGATCGTGAATTGCTTATGGATCTGGCTAAGCAGATGCATATGTGGATTGCGGAACACTTCCGCCTACGGTTTACGTTCGGGATTGGACGAACCGAATCGGGCTGGGAGGAGATTACTCGGTCCTAT
Organism: Paenibacillus sp. FSL K6-4396; assembly: GCF_038002525.1. NCBI lineage: Bacteria > Bacillati > Bacillota > Bacilli > Caryophanales > Paenibacillaceae > Paenibacillus > Paenibacillus sp. FSL K6-4396. The sequence continues at coordinate 2,827,786 of NZ_JBBOCR010000001.1, forward strand.
GCGAGTGCAGATGCGGGTTTGCAGCATAGACTTACCCTTGGTAAAGATGCCATCGTTCTCAGTGAGCAACTGCCGGATCGTATTGAGCTGCAATCGTACAAGTATCTGCAGATGCTCGCGGACTTTGTCCGTGAATTCAGGCTTACGGGTGATGGTTGGCGGACGCAACTGGATCAGATGTTTGTTGCGTTCAGTGAAGATCAGATTACAGATCACGATATTCGCATGTTGCTGCAGGCGTTAATCCAGATGTTGTCCCGTGAATTCGGGGAGCTGTCTGAGCGGTTGCAAAGCCAATTTGCCGAGGAAATTCTGACTCGTCTTCGTAGTGATATCCAGCAGGTGGAGACACTCGAGGGGATTCAAGAGATTTTGCAGGAATGGCTTAAAGAGGTTTATCGCAATTATGTATCTGTAAATGAAACGAAAAGTCATCGCGCGATGATCAACGAGCTGCGGATTTATATTGAAGAGCATTTTGATGATCCGGATCTTTCGCTGAAACATCTGAGTGATCGGTTCCAGATCTCGGGCAAATATGCGAGTTATCTGTTTAAGGAAGAGTTTGAGATGAAGTTTGTTGATTTTATGGTGAAACTGAGGGTCGAAAAGGCCTGTCGTCTGTTGTCTGCATCCGATATGGCTGTTCAGGATATTGCTCTGCAAGTGGGTTATGCCAATGCCATCTCCTTCGGCAGAGTATTTAAACGGATTATGGGCGTGACACCAGGGGACTACCGCAAGCAGAGTGGAAAACAAGGGGATCAATAATGATATTGGTCGTGTTAGAACACCCGTTAGCGGGTGAAATCCAATCATCTTAGAGATATCTATGAAATCTCCTGTATGAGGGAATAAGGTTCATACCTTATCGTCCTTTGCAGGAGATTTTTTGGATGTTCGACCACAATCTTAAGCCATCGTAGTTTGTATGTTAAGGAATTTTACGAATGTCCTATACTAGCATTATGACAATTCATAGATTAATAGGGCAGGAGTTGAAGATGGTGTACAAATATGGACAGCAAGTGTGGGGATCGGTAGATATCAGTAAAGGGGTTACCATTACAGCAAACAACAACACATTTACATTTCATGTAGATGACTCGTCATATACGATAACTATACCGGTTGGTACCTATACGACAAGTCAACAAAGGCATGAATCCGAACTTCTTCAGGCCATGTCGAAGGCAGGGGCGGCTCAGAAAATTCCAGTACGATTTATTTTGGGCGGAATGCATTATGATGAGAAGTATAATGTATTGATTTTGGAACATACGGACACAAGCAACGAACATGTTATCGATCAATTTGCGGGAAATGCCATCGATACGTTGTTTGGTCAAATGAAGTTTAATCTTCCGCCAAGGAATTAGTGCGTCGAATCGTTCTACACGTGTTGCTAAACAAGGAGATCACATAAGATGTGGTCTCTTTTTCATTTTTTGAAGAGAGATTTAATGGAAAAAAGATTATTGCAAGCTGGGTGATTCCAGATTGTCTATGAGAAACCAAAATGAATACAACACAATATGTTATTATAGTTAACATATAAGGTGTGAAAATTGTATATTGTCAGGAAATATGTTTATATTTCGCGGTATTTAACTTAAAAAACGTGAATTTCACATTTTGAAAATAGTTTATTGTCTAAATATCAGATCTTATGTAATGATTAGTGACATTCACAGGTGCAACAAAATGGGATGAACAAAGTGGAGTGGCAATCATGTGAATCCATTCAGAGAGTGTGCGAAAGGGGAAAGGTCAAATGAGATTATTTCAAAGACGTAAGGCAGGCAAGGCAAGTTCAATCCTCGCAGTGGTAACAGCATTCACTCTATTATTATCTGCATGTTCATCAGGAAGCGAATCAACATCTTCATCAGGAGAGTCGGGTTCGGGGGAAAAAACGACTTTGAAAGTGGAAATCTTCGATCGGGGAAACACTCCGGCGGGCTACACCATTTCGGACAGTTATCTGACTCGCTTCATTCAAGAGAAGTTTGGTGATCCAAACAACATCGATGTTCAGTTTGTTCCCGTACCACGCTCGGAGGAAGTACAGAAACTTAACGTTCTGATGGCGAGTGGCTCTGAAGTTCCTGATATTGTCTTCACCTACGATTCGGGAACATTCAACCGGTATGCAGAGCAAGGAGGTCTGACCGAACTTACGGATCTGATCAATCAAAGTGGTCCTAACCTGAAGAAGTTCCTCGGAGATGAAACGTTGGCCTACGGTCAATACGATGGTCAACAGTTTGCGGTTCCAGGTAAACGTCTTGTACTTGGCAAGTACGCATCTTATGTTCGTCAGGATTGGCTGGACGCACTCGGATTGCCTTCACCTGAGACAGCTGAGGAGCTGCATACCACACTGAAGGCCTTTAAGGAAAAAGATCCGGGTAAGGTTGGCACAGGACTTATCCCGATGGGGATGTCCATTGCCTCGGCTCAATATGAACCACTGATCTGGTCATTCATTGAACCGCTGACGGAAGAACAGAAATATACATTAACGCAACAACTGGGTTCCAATGACTATCCAACGTTGTTGCCTGGTTTCAAGGAAGCCCTGAAATATATGAACACACTGTATAATGAAGGATTAATGAGCAAGGACTTTGGACTCGACAAAGACAAGAAAAAGCTGTGGGAAGATGTATCTAACGGCAAAGTTGGATTCTACACCGAGGATGCCGGGGAGATTTATATCTCCGGTACGTACAAAAACCTGCAAACCAATCAACCTGGTGCAGTGATCACACCAATTGATGCATTCAAAAACTCCGAAGGCAAATTTGCCAAACCGGCATATGCACCCAATGCGATGTATGTCATGATTCCGAAATCGAGCAAAAATGCGGAAGCAGCGATGAAGTATCTGGATTGGATGGCTTCAGGCAACAACCTGTTCGACCTGCAATTCGGTGTTGAAAACGAGAACTACGAACTTGTGGATGGGGTACCACTGATCAAAGATGATGCTTCTCCTGAAATTGCAGGCCGTATCTATAATTCTGGTGACATTGCCATTATCGTGAACGGTAAATACGTTGGGGATGACAAGAAAAATGAAGAGGCCTATGTCGTTCAGGTAGAGTCGAAGTATCGGGATGATATGCGCAAGTCGGTAGCCATTTCCAACACGGACACCATTCAACCGGTACGCTTCTCCAAACCGATTGATGCAGAAGCGCGTTACGGTAACGGCCTGAAAGACAAGTTCATGGAATTTTTCGTGAAAACAACCATTTCCAAACCCGCTGATTTTGAAGCCACGTATGACAGCATGATGAAGGACTACATGGCGAGCGGTGGCCAAGCAATCCTCGATGAACGTACAGAAGCTTACAAAGCGATGAAATAAGTAGAGTAGAGATCACATCCAATGTGTATGACAACAAAGAACAGGGATTTCATTAGGGCGATGGCAACATCGCCTTGATGAAGAATCCTGAATGACATGGGGGGAAGGTTTATGAAAACAAGCATCTATTTCCGCAGAAACTGGCAACTATATGCGCTGCTCCTACTGCCCATGATCTACTTCATTATTTTTAAGTATGGGCCAATGTATGGCGTGCAGATTGCGTTCAAGGACTTTAACTTCTTTCAAGGGATCGCCGGTAGTGAGTGGATTGGCTTGGATGCATTCAGAGAAGTGTTTCAAAACCAGGGATTCTACACGGCATTACGCAACACGTTAGTGCTTAACATGCTGGATCTACTGGTCTCCTTCCCGGCACCACTTATATTAGCCATCTTATTGTTTGAGCTGAAGAAGGCCTGGTTCAAAAAGTTGGCACAGACTTTACTGTACATTCCTCACTTTATTTCGTGGGTCATAATTGGAGGGATCGTACTTCAGGTATTCGGTACGCAGTCCGGTTTCATCAACAATATCTTGATGAGCATGGGATTTGATCCATTGCCATTCCTTTCAGACAAAAACTATTGGCTCTTTACGTATCTTGCGGTAGGCGTGTGGCAGAGTGCAGGCTGGGGTACGATTCTGTATCTGGCATCCCTCACGGGCATTAACCGGGAACTCTACGAAGCCGCAGAAGTGGATGGAGCAAGTCGGTTACGCAGAATCTGGCACATCTCCTTGCCAGGCATCAAAACAACGATTGTTACCTTATTGATCATCAATGTCGGCAACATGATCTCTATCGGCTTTGACCGACCGTTTATTATCGGTAACGTGGCTGTACGTGAATACTCGGATGTGCTCAGCACGTTTGTCTATCGTGTCGGTTTACAATCTGGTCAGGTTACGCTCGCAACAGCTGTAGGTTTGTTCCAGGCTTTAGTTGGACTTGTCTTCATACTCGGAGCAAACTATACGTCCAAGAAATTAACCGATGAGAGCATTATGTAGTGGATTGAATCACATATGATCTGTAAGGAGTGAGTGGGATGTCTGAAAACACGGCGAATCGAATATTCAACACGGTAAACGTCATTCTTATTATCATTACGATGGTGCTGTGTCTTGCACCATTCATTCATATTATTGCGATCTCGCTCAGCTCGAACCGGGCGATCGGTTCAGGAGAAGTTTCCTTTTTCCCCAAAGAGTTATCCTTTGAGGCATATACCAAAGTATTTGCAGATGGATCGATGATTCGCTCTCTCATCTATACCGTTTGGCTGACCGTCCTGAGTACATTGCTAAGCATGGCGATGACCATTGCAGCGGCATATCCACTGGCGAAGAGTAACCTGAAGGGGCGCAAGTGGTTCATGCTTGTTATTGTGGTGACGATGTTCTTCAGTGGAGGTATTATTCCCGAGTACATTCTGATCAAAAATCTGCATCTACTCGACAGCTCATGGGGACTCATTCTGCCGGGATTGATTAGTCCGTTTTATATGATCATTCTCATTACCTTCTTCCGAGGTATTCCAGAAAGTCTGGAAGAAGCAGCGGGCATTGATGGAAGCAGTCACTTCGGAACACTTATGCGCATTATTTTGCCACTCTCTCTTCCGGTTATGGCAACACTGAGCCTATTCTACGCTGTAGGACGCTGGAATGGTTTCCAGGATGCACTCATGTATATTACGAAGCCTGAACTATACCCTTTGCAATTGAAATTGTATCAGATGATTCAGCAAAACCAGATTACAGAACTGATGCAGAACGAAGGTATTGGTGCTGTTCAAGTCTTGCCTGAGAGTCTGAAAGCAGCCAGCGTTATATTCTCCACGTTACCGATCCTTCTGGTGTATCCATGGTTGCAGCGGTACTTTATAAGTGGCGTAATGGTAGGTGCTGTAAAAGGTTAATAGAGGTTGTTCAAAAAGTTCACTTTTGATTACGAATGATGCCTAGTGGCATCATCAGCATCGAATATGAAATTCAGCCGAAATAAGCGGGAGGCTTACGAAGTATGTTTCCTTTAGAAACATTGTAGTTGCTCACGTAGTTGTCCTACGCTCCGCTACTCCATTTCTAGCTTAATTCCATCTTCTTGGTACTGAAAACTGATCTTTTTGAACACGCACCTATAGTCTCGGGAGGGCGTATGACATGACACAAAGAATGGTAGAGAAGATGTCAAAAGAGCAGCAGTACCTTGTAAATCAGTCCATGTTGATGATGGATAGCTTCTATGACAAGGAATTGGATCTGCTTCGCAGTTTTGAAGAGGAGGATTCATCGCAGCACAGCACACGAGCCAGCGCACATTATGCGCTAGGGTTGTTGATTCGAGATGAGCCTGGTGATGTGGAACGCGCGATACGGGTGTTCCACAAGGTGCTCGATGTTCAATATGACGCTCCGGATGAAATCTATCACGGAACCTTCGCGACCCGGCCAAATGATGTGCATCCACCAGCGGGTCACTATGCTTGGAAATCTTTTGCGCCAGGCACGGCCTATTTCCTGGAACGCACCTTTGAGAAGGTGTCTGCGCAGTTTATCCATAAATTACAGGAAGATGGATCTCTGCTTACAGAGACGGCAGATTCCAAACAACTGAAACGCCTGTTTCATTCGGCAGTGAATCAGGTCCTGCCACCGGTCTGGATCAGTTATGATCCCAACTGGCGCGAGTTTATCGCTTGTGTCTGTGTGGTCGTAACTGCCGAATTCGCCGAACTTATGCCGGAGACACTCATGAAACGGATGGACCATGCGATGGAACTGGCTGTTCAAGGGTCAATAGAACGGAGGTTATCCGACGTAATTCCAATGAACACGAATATTGAGTTGATGCATATTTTCATCACCCACTATTATGGCCATCGCTTGAACCGAACAGAATGGATTCAGCATTCGGATGAACAGGCAGAGGGATTGATGATGGAGTTTGAACAATACAACGGTACATTCGCGGAATTCAATACGACAACGTATTACGGGGTGGATCTGTCCGTGCTTGGCATGTATCGAAAGTATGGACTCACCCAACGTTTAGTTGAAATTGGACACCGGATCGAACACGGGCTGTGGAATAACATTGCGCTATATTACAATGCCAACCTGGAGAATCTCTCCGGCCCATTCTCTCGGGCGTACGACATGGAGATGCGAGAGCATAGTTCGATCGGTGTATTTATCTATCTTTTGCTTGGTGAAGGGTATGAATATCTGGCAGGAATCAACTGTGAGTCAGGTCATGATCCACTGATTGCGCTCCTTGGGGTCGATGTGCCCGCAGAAGCCGTGCCGTATTTCAGGACTCATCAAGCGGATCGGCTTGTGCAGAAACAGTTCATGGAACTGTGTGAGCGCAATGATCCAACGTCCAATCGGAATTTGTGTACAGCCAAAGCTTGGATCGGTGAGGATCGGATGATTGGGGCCATGTCGGGAAGTGTGAATACGAATGGACAGATGCATCCAGCTACGATCCACTGGCAGATAGAGACGGGGGAGCGTTATTATCTTCGCTTGATCCGCCGTGAGGTAGGCGAGGGGTGGAATAGTCATCTGCGGGGATTGACGTTTGATGCGGATCTCACGCCAGATTCGTTAACCATTGATGTCGCATTGGATACAGAGGAAGAAATCGAAGTTTATTTTGAAATCAGAGGGCCTTCCCTTCGTCAGCAGGATATTACGCCAGCCTTATGGCAGTTCCCTGGACTTACGTGTACCGTGAAGGCTGAAGCGCCTGAACCATCCGTATTAATGTACTCGAATCACGCGGAGATCATCTATCGATATGTGCCTGGAAGGACTGCGAACAAGATGAGATTTGAATTGACTCTCCGTGAAGACAATGGACAGAGGAATGAATAGATAGAGATCAAAGGAATATGAATAGGCGATAGAATGAGAGGCAGGAGGAACAATCATGTATACGGACAAGCAGGAATACTCGTTTTCAACATGTTGGAACATCAAGCGTCATACGACCGGACAAGGCATGATTGAAGAGATCAAATCTCTTGGATTCAGACAGGTGGAATTGAATTATAACGTTACGGAAGAGATGCTGCAGACGATAGAACCGATGATTGAACGGGGCGAGATCGGTGTATCCAGTGTGCATAATACATTCCCGCATGTGCCTGATCCGGATTATGGGACGGATTCCGTCCTGCTCGGATTCGATGATGAGCCGCGCCGTAAACGAGCGATTGAACTGTTACTTCGCTCAGCCGAGTACGCACATCGTTATGGCGCCAAGGCTGTTGTTGTACATCCGGGTGAGGTTCCGTTTGAATACAATATAGATGAAGCATTGAAAAAGATATACCACGATCAGGGGCCGGACTCCCCGGCGTATCAATCTTTATGGCAAGAGATGTTGGAGAAACGGGAAGATGGCAGCGCACATTACCTGAGTCGGATTCAGGAGAGTCTGGAAGAGGTATGTGACTTGTCTGAGCAGCGAGGATACGGGGTGAATTTCGGTATTGAGACCCGTTCGCGCTGTTATCAGATGCCGACTTTGCACGAAGCGGGAACGATTATTGGACGCATGAAGGGCGCGCCGCTTGGTCTCTGGTACGATATTGGTCACGGCATGATGATGGATCGAATGGGACTGTACGATAATGTACGTGAAGCTAACGCGTTGATTGATCACGTGGTTGGCGTGCATATTCATGAAACCGTAGGGTTGGCAGATCATTGGTGTCCATATATTCATAGTAAAGACATGACCTTTTTTGATTCATTTTTGGATATTATTGATCGTTCGCCGGTGAAAGTATATGAGCTGAAAGCCGCTTGTACACCGGAAGAAATTGATGAAAGTCATGGAATAATCACGGCTCGTATTGCTGAACGTCATGCGGCGCGTCAGCGCGGATAAAGATCACATGCTTCAAACATGAATGCACCTTATAGGAAAGTAAACCAACAGATAGAGCGGTTCAGAACAAACCTCAGGTTGCATTACAGGGTGTTCTGCCGCTCTTATGTTGTACTTTTAAACTGGTACATGTTTTTACCGTTTCTCAGGGAGTGTTACATCACCGAGGATCCCTGCCTGATATCCTTTGACTACAGCACCAATTCTGGACTTCACACCAAATTTCTGTGTAATAGAGGTGATATGATACTCCACTGTACGTTGACTGATCGCCAGATCCTGTGCAATTTCCTTATTGGTCATCTCCAGTGCAATACGGTTAAGCACTTCGCGTTCTGTTGCAGTGAGTGATTCCTCCAGATTAGAGGATAACATGGTCTCTGGAACAAGCACATGACCCAACATACTTTGGTGGATGGCGTTAATAATCTGTCCATACGTTGCTTGTTTCGACAAGTAGGCATGGACGCCCAGATCATAAGCCTTCAACTGGAATTCGTGATAGTTGTACCCGGATAACAATATAATTTTGACGGATAACCCGTATTGATCTTTCAATCTTCTCACAACCTCAAAACCATCAAGTTGGGGCATGCGAATATCCATGACGACAACATCTGGTCGCAACGCCTCTACTTCGGATAAAAAAAGTAATGGATCGCTGAAAGTCTTCAATACCTGTATGCCGGGTTCGCGGTTTAAGCGATTGTTGAGACCTTCCATGACCAGGGGGTGATCATCAAGCAGTACGACTGTAATGGGTTCGCTCATTGTTCAGTTGCTCCTTTGGTTAAAGGCAAAAGAATGTTGATTGAGGTTCCTTTGCCAAGGCTGGAATGTAAGGTGAATTCTCCACCGAGATGCTGAATGCTGCTTTGTATGGATATCAAACCGAAGTGCCCTGTTGCAGTAGCAAATGTGGTATGAACATTAAACCCCAAGCCGTTATCCTCTACTTGGAGAATCAAGTCATTATCCCTTGTATGTACCTGTATGAAGCAAAACGACGCCTGTGCGTGCTTCATCACATTCATAATGAGTTCACGGATCGTCCGAAAGACGGTGGATTTCAGAGGATCGTGCTTTAACTCTTCAGAGAGGGCGTTATAGTTTAGTTCCATTCTGAGACCACTTTGTATTTGAAGTGTACGGATGAGCCATTGCAACGCTTCCTCCAGATCACTTCGATCCATAATATGAGGGTAGAGATCATCACACAATTGGCGTATATCTCTCTGGGAAGCATACAGGCACTCCAGCCAAACAGCCGTTTGATCCTTATGCGTCTCTCCGGTATCGTGTAATTCCTCCAAATCACGAGACAGGAAAATCAGGTTTTGTAGCAGTTGGTCATGCAGGAAATAAGAGGTTTTCATACGCTCTGCCTGTTGGGCTTCCATCATAATATCATTGAACTGCCGATGGCGGCGTATCTGGTGTTCATGAAGATCTGTCTGGTCTACACGGTATTCATATCGCTTCTGCAGATCAGATAAGAGTTTGCCATTGATGAGCATTCGAATCGCTTCCAGCCTGCCTTTATCAATGATCTCCTGCTCTTCTGCTGAAAAAAAGGTGCGATTTTCTTTGTGACCAATGCCTAGAAATCCTATCATCTCCGTCGTTGGTTCACCTGAAAGCTCCCAAACCTGTGCCAAGTCATATTTCTGTCGTAAAACTTCAATATCCAACACCTCGTTATCGATATTCTGAATGGAAGAAAAAACGCCTGTACCTTCCTGAGAATATCTGTGCTTATCATCAATCCATATGACAATGACGCCTTCAATATCCAGCATCTTGTGGAACATCTCGGCAAACACGTGAATCATGTCCCGCATGTTTTGCTGCTCAGCCATTCGCACAGTCAACCGCAGTTGCTGGTGTTCCAACCAGTCTTTATTAAGTTTGTTTTTCTTGCGTGAGCGGGTGAGCATGTACTGATACACCCAAGTGATCAGCAAAAACGAGACAAACAGTAAGCTGATATGAATTAACGAATGCAGGTGCGAAGCAGCCAGAAACAGTAAAAATACGATCAAAGCATATAGTCCATGAATCATCAATCTTGGCATAACCAGTTTGAAGTCAAGCATGCTCCGTTGTACAAGTACATAAGTGAACATCCATGATAAAGGAAGAAATCCAATTAATGTGTACTCTACAGGCAATAATGGTTCACCTTGAAGCAGGGTTGGAATAGCAAAACAGATGATGAAGGGAATTAGGCTAAAAATAATTCCTGTTAACATGAGCAATAGCTGGTTCTGCTCCTTGCGATTGTAGCTTTTACGATTAACCCATGTCATCCAGATTAAGATCAGAAGGGTTGCGCAAAGAATAAAGTTAAGCAGATTGGTTGGACCAGACGGCGCAACAGGAGTACTGACGGTGGTAATGCCTTGATTGATCTGAACATCGGTCATCATCCACTGCTTGATGTATAAATATACTAGGCCTGCAGAATAAGCAACTGCAATACCTCTGCTGATGAATAGTAACCACCGAAAACGATGCAGACGGGTACGGAATGCAAAAGACACATAAAAAGCGGCTAGACAGTAAGGTAACCATGCTGCACAAAAGGCCAGAATATAATTGGATAAAGGCAACTGGGATGTGTATATCGTCAGTATACATATGGCCATGGACAGGTTAAGCAGGTAGAACAGACGCATCACTCGTGAACCGGGTTGGTTAAACAGGGCGTAGCTTCCTGTCACCAATAGCAATAATTCCAAAATGGATGAGAATCCGATGTTAAACCATTCGCGTGGTCCAGGCTTCATGGTATGTTCGGATGCCTGACCGCGAGAATTCTCAACGCTAATGGTATAGGCTTCAGTCACTAAGAATTCACCTTTTTGATGGAGTAAGCGGACTTCTCTTTTGGGTTCCAGCGAGATAACGGTGTCACCCGATCTAATCCCGGATGTATATGCTAAACCTTGAGGATCTACATCATGTACTTCCCAAGAATTGGAGGCATTTGGTGTTAACGAAAGACCGATATAAGGATTTAAAAATGAAGAGATATGTATATACGTGGCTGTCAGTATAAAGCACAACATCGTGACAAACCAAACAGAACTAAATTTATATGTGGTGACACTATGTAATGAATTTCTTAATCCCATGCGAGTAATCATCCGTTCTTATAAAATGCATCATTGGTAAAATGAAGTGGAAAAACAAGCCATGTAGCAATGACATGGCTTGCCGAGCATCACTCTATGTTAATGTAGCAGAGTGCCTAACATTTTGTACATCAAAATTGATGATTCCTGCCTAAGCATAGGCTGCTTTGATCTATAATCCACAGCACCGCTGCTGGATATGGATACTTCCGGACCGTAGAGACCTAGAGCAACCACAAACTGGACCCCTTCTTCAGCCCAACGATCCTGTGAACCGGCAAGATTGGCAGTTACGGCAGGTGCACCAAGTAGTTGTTGAGCCGTTCTGGAAATAATCACTGCGGCCTCTTGCCTTGTGATGGCTTGGTCAGGATGGAACAATCCACGGGTGTTACCTTGCACAATTCCCAGTTCCAGGGCGGTTTGAATGAAGGCGGCATAGGGGCTTAACTGGGTGTCTTTAAATTTTGGTGATTGAGTCGAAATTGACATCCCGCTTATACCCACGACCTGTGTTACAAATTCTCCACGACTTACAGGCTTCTCTGGTTCAAATTGGGATTGATCCTGTGGATACAGGCCAATCTGTGTTAAGCGATAGATGTACGGAGCATAGGGGTGGTCTTCTGGCACATCTTCATAAGGCTTGGCTTCTGGCAATTTCTCGGACCAGCTATCTGACTTGTTGTAATAGAAATACGTGATTTCACCTAACTGATTTTTTTTGAAACCAGCGAGTTTACCGTCCTCATCCATGAACAACATGTCCTTAACGGGTGTTAAGTTGTGAGTGCCATAAGCGTCTATAACCTGAAGCCCTTTCTCTGTTGCTGAAATATCATACAACCATGCGGGCAAGCGAATATCCCGATATAGTCCCTCGTAGGTACGGAGTGAAAACTCGGGTACGATATAATTGACATCTTGGGTCTCTTTGTTCGGATAAAAATGATCCATAAATGCTTGGAAAAGCGCTTCTCGCAGATCAGGTCCATCACTGTTGGAGACGACAAATAGTCCGGTCTTCTCGTTAGGCAACAGCCATAGATTGGAGTGGAAGCCTGCAAGATCGCCTGCTTTACTCACGACTTTCCGTCCATGATTATAGTGCGAATAGGTGGATTCGAATCCATAACCTGTGCCGGGTATATCAGGGTGTATGGAGACATCCAACGTTTGCATGTCCTGGACGGATGCCGGTTCGAGTATACGTGCACCCTGGTATGAACCTTGATTGAGCTGCGCAAGCATAAAATGAGCCATATCCCGTCCAGTCGTAATTAATCCACCCTCAGGTGAGCTATCCGGTACATTGGGATATTGCGGTAATGCCTGCCCTTCAGCGCCATAAGGAGTCGCGAGTTTACTGAGCGAGTCTTTGCTTAGTGTAAAATGGCTATTCGACATACCGAGTGGCTGGAAAATATGCTGTTGTACATAAGTCTCAAACGGAAGTTTGGACTGTTTCTGAACAATGTAGCCCAAGAGTGCATAGCCGTAGTTGTCGTAACGGAAAACTTCTCCTGGCGTGCGGACAACGGACGGTTGGTGGTCTTTGATGAATTGCTCAAGCGGATAAGAACTTCCCAGCTCCCTGTCTGTAGCTACTGCATCCGTGAAATCAAACCCGCTGGTGTGGGTCATCAGATGTTCCAATGTTAACGTTGTTCCGGTATGGTTGGTCAGATGCAAAGCGTCTGTGTATGCGCTGATATCCTGATCAAGCTTTACGTTACCTTGCTCGGCCAATTGCATAATAGCGGTTGCTGTCAGCGTTTTGGAGATGGAGGCTACACGGAACAGGGTGGAGTCGGCATCGACGGGGATTTGTTTTTCCGCATTGGCATAACCATATCCTTTATTCAACACAATCTGTTGATCGTGAACAACGGTGACTACCGCACCTTTCAGAGCAGACTTCACTTCAGGTTGGGCGAAGAATTGATTGATGAGCGATTCAGTTTCCTGAGGGCTTACCTGAGGAAGAGGGAGACTGCTTTCAGCCGATACACTGGTTATTGTGGTGTAACTCAGAGATGCAACCAGGAGGATGTTGGCTACGGCACGTTTCCAATTAGGATTCGATTTGTAGCTGTGTTGTTGTTGTTTTTGTCGAGTTGGACATGTTGCTACGTGAGATTTCATGAAATTCTCCTTTGAGTTGAGATATGTTGGCTATCTACATTTAAGTACATCTATAATCTATCAGTTCAAATGTAATGGCGATTCCGTAGTACGCACTTATTATGGCAGGACTTCCGCAAACCTTTTTGCGTGATCCCGCAATCGCAGAGGGTGAATAGCGAGTTGCGAATGATCTTGAACATATGAAAAGATGATCTTGAATATATGAAAAAGAGGTATTTGTCATGATGAACCCAAAGGGGGTCTCAACAAATACCTCTTTTTGTTTCGTCTTTTTATTTTCCATGTGAAGCGAACTAGTGCAAAGGAATTGTGATGTGAATTTTATAAAGCTACTCGTACATCCGTCGTTCAAGTTCGGCATAGGAAATCGCAGGATCATCACTGGAATTGTCAATATAAGCGACGGATGAAGCAGGGAGCGGCCAGGCTACTTCTTTACGGACGAGAGAAGCTGTGAAGGCATCCCAGTTTGCGAGTTTCCATTCATCCAATGGAGATTGTCTTGCTGTGATCCGTTTGTGATACAACGCTTCATTCTCAAGATAAATATAGGCCACACGCACATCCGTATCTTCCAGGGTATGTCCAATTCGTGCAAGTTCCTGAGCAATCCAATCCGGGGTACCGATTTCTTTGGTAAATGGCCCCACAACGATCGTATCGATACCCAACTGAACGTTATCCAGAGCGGCGTCCATCGTAATGCGGTACCCAAGATCACGGCACAACCTTTTGTATTCAGGCGAATCTCGGTCGGATGGATCAAGTCCCTGAAGGGTCATGATCGCCTCAGCCGCGGGACGAAGCAGAATATCCATATCAAAGAAAGCCGCTTTATGTTTACGGGAAAGGGCTTTGGCAAGGGTGGTCTTGCCACTTCCGGCCCCGCCGAGAAAAAAAATTAGTTTGCTCATGAATGTAATGCCTCCTTTAATTAGATTCAAAAAATAGGATATGTAATTGAAAAATACACGAATATATAGATTCATCATTAAAGTTCGTGAATGAAAGGACTTGTTTATTTTAACATAAATAAAGTAGCTTGTTGGCTAGACAGAAAAGGAAGGATAAGGTAATATCATACCTAGTTGTTCTATGCATAGGTTTACGATGTATATGATCAGAAGAGATTTAAAAGTATGAAAAGAATGGAGTGAGCGCGTTGCAGGTTAACAAACAAATGATTAAGGGTAGTACCGAGACACTAATCCTAACTTTATTGAAGGAACGACCGTTGTATGGTTATGAATTAATTAAGGAATTACATCGTCAATCTGAGGGTGTGTTTAATCTGAAAGAGGGCACGTTATATCCTATTTTGCATGCCATGGAGATTGAAGGATGGGTAGAGTCGTACTGGATGGAGGTTGAAGGCCGTAAACGTAAATATTATTCGATTCGTGACAAGGGCATGGAGGCCTTAGAAAGTAAAAAAGCGGAGTGGAATTTGTTCCGTAGAGCTGTGGATCGGGTGCTTGGGGAAGGAGGCCTGACATGACGAATCGAGATGAACGAATTGAGCATTATCTTGATCACATGTGTGTTCAGGTTAAAGCTCGCGAAGTACATAACGACCTGCGTGATGAGTTGGGAAACCACATGGAAGAGATCATTTTGGACAAAGAACAAGAAGGTTATACAGAAGAAGAAGCAATTGCATATGCCATTGAACAGATGGGTGATCCAGCTGTTGTAGGCAAGAGTATGCACCGGTTACATCGTCACCGAATGCATTGGGGGCTGTTAGTTGGACTTTCCAGTTTGCTAATCATAAGTCTGCTGCTGACATGGATTTATACAACAAATATCTCAGTTGAAAGGTTTCAGTTTTTGTATAAAAGTCATTTGATCTACACTATATTTGGTTTAGTACTGATGGTGTTTTTGATGTATTTTGATTATCAAAAATGGAAGAAATCTGCCTGGTGGATCTATATTTTGTTAAGTGGTATGTTGTGGATTAATCCGCTGGTATCACCGTTTGATTATGGTGTACAACGGTTCTGGAGCATATTTGGGTTAACCATTGATCTCACGACGATATCCATGTGGGTATTGCCCCTCGCCATAGGCGCGATTATGCTGGATAAGCTGCGTACTAAGTGTGACGTACAATCCGTCTCAACTTATATTCTTCTTGTGGCTTTGCCTTCTTTTAGCCTGTTACAAGCTTCAGATTGGGTGCGATTGTTTCCATTCGGAACGGCAACTATTATCTTGTTTGCCTGGATTACACAAAAATGGCTTTATACATTTGTAGGGGCTGCAATTGCGGGACTTGTCACTATGATGCAATTGTTTTTGAGTGGTGAGTACAGGCGGTTTGAGAGACTCACTGCCGTGTTTAATCTCCAAAATGACCCGCTAGGACATGGTAGCTATAACCACTCAATTATGAGTATTCTTCATTCCGCCGGATGGTGGGGAAACGGTTCTGACACGTCTTTGGACCACTTTACAGGATTTTATATGGACTATCCCGGTGTAATGCTTATTGATGTATTTGGTTGGTTAGCAGGCATACTGCTGTTGCTTGGAATCGTATGGTTTCTTACTAGTATGCTGAAAATGCTACCTCGTGTACTCGATGAATTTGGTCGTATGATCGTGTTCAGCATTACGTTGATGTTTTCTTTGCAAATGCTTTACTCCCTTGCGATGACTACGGGAAAGGTTCCGATTGTCAGCGTCACTTTCCCTTTTATTGGATTTGGTTCTCATGTGATCTTAGAATACGCCATGATGGGTTTACTGCTTGGAGTATATCGACGTAAAGATACTATTTCATTGAGAAGCAAACAGGGAGAGCCGATCACGTCCATGTCAAAATAAAAAAGATACGTGATCGGATGGTATAAGTAATATAATACGATGTTTAATCTTACGGATGTGATCGTGCGTCAGAAGGAAACCAGATATGACGCAGGTTCACCCAGCCCTGGCTGTTGAAAGATAGACCACGCACCGAAGGCAAATATGCGGTTTCTACTGGCTTTACGGATAAATGGAACAGTAAATTCTGATCAACCAAGAATTGTTCAATTCGGTATAATTCAGAAGTTCGATCTGCTGAAATCGGAGAGGCGATAATGGTTTGCAACATCTCATGAATCGTTATACGAGCCGAATCTTCCAGATGCTCGGACAACGTGGAGTAAAGATCATACCTGCGCAGTTCTTCGTCTCTGTCCCGAATGAGAGAGAAGAGAATCAGATCAGATTCCAGCCGCAGATTTCCTTTGAACTGTTCCATCGTAGCGGTACGGACGGTACAGGAGAAACCGCACTGCTCCAGTATGGACGCCAGATGTTTAGCATCCCTGCGATATTGTGGAATGGTTGCAATGTGCAGGGAGATGGGACTGGAGGATATCGAACTTATCGATACATGGCTAAATCCCTCCGAGTGGACCTGGACTTTCTTGGTATTTACCACACTAAAATCAGTCTCCATGACCTCAGAGTCATCTGCATGTCCGTCATCTTTATACATTCCAGCAAGGCATGACTGAACGTGTGCTCTTACTTCCGGATCGTTTAACGGTCCGGTTTTTTGCGTATTACACGTGAGTAATTTATGAACCATCACCCCTGCACTAATCTGTGTCCAGTCTGCACCCGCAGACGAAGACGGATTATGAACAAGATGAAAGAACGGAGTTTCGATATCTTGGCTATCATCCATTTTGGCCGAGGCACTCCACGGAATTTGCAGGATATCTACCCGGTCCATATGTGCTCTACCTTGAAAATACGATGAAAAGGCTTCAAGTCTGCACAAGTGATCATCCCAGGCAGTGACCTTGAACGGCCCCGTCCCGACAGGTTTTTGCATTCCATGCAGATCACCCGCATGATTCATCTTCTGTTCGTGTGTTCCCGGTGAGGGTACAATCGCCGCACGACTTGTTGTAAGAAAGGACAGAAACAATTCGTGAGGTTTTTTAAGCCGAAAACACACGGTCAAGGGACTGACCGCTTCAATAGATAGGAGCTGTTTACTTACATCACGGTACAGTGTCCGACGATCTGTAGATTGCAGACGTTCAAACGTATGCACAATATCATGGGACGTCAGCATCTGACCATTGTGAAATGTAATACCTTTTCGTAAATAAAACGTCCAGGTCTGTCGGTCTGCACTGACATCCCAAGTATGAGCGAGACAGGGGAGAATCTCACCTTGTTCACCACGTTGAACCAACCCGTCAAAGACATGGCTAGTCACAAAGGACTCAGCGAGCAGATTAATGTACAGCGGATCAAGCGCATGAAGCTGTTGGCGCAGGGGCAACCGAAGCGTATCAATCTGCTCATTGTTGGTGCCGGCTTCCGTATGATGTCCCGAATACCCAAGCAACCACTGATTTAGATGATCCTGCATGGTTGTTGAGCTCGAGAATGCACTCACCTGCTCGGCAGCTTCTTGCAACTCCCGGCGATTCATAGCCTCCATCATATATTCTGCGGCGATTTGATCAGCAGGAACAAGCAAGGTCAGTGATGAACGACGACCCCGGCCACGCTGGGAAACCCAACGAATCCAATCATGGGCGACCATCTTTTTGACAATCGTTAACATATTTCGGTGTGTACAATTTAGCAACTCAGCGAGATCGGCGAGTGTAAGTTCATGTTCTGTATGGTGACCGTAATGACGATGCAACAGCAGGTATTGCTGATGTAATTTCAAGTGTTGATTCCCTCCTGGAGGTGAACTCTGACGTATTCCTCTAAAATAAGAAGTTTTGTCGATTATAATTTCTATTTATATTCCTATTTTATCATCTAAAATATAGCATAGAAAGGTTAATGGAGGTTTTTCCCATGATTGATAAAATAATGGCTTCACCACAACGCGCTCTAATCACGCTACTGTCTGCATGGGTGCTAGCGATCATTCACCAGTATTTATTCTATGGTAATGAGATTGGCGTATCGTATCCTATCTTTGTAATTCTCTTTTATGTGTTCATGTATCTGTTTGCAAGGGACCGCATGAGGTCTTTCAAGTTCATTGATGCTTTTGTGGCGGCTGTAGTGCTATTGTTGTCGCTAACGTTCCTGTTATACGACAATGAACTGTTCCGTGTTCTTAATTTCCTGGTTGTACCCGGCGTAATTATCTTACATATGACCTATCTAATGGGCAGAAAACGGAAGCAGTGGTGGGAGCTTGGTTTGATTGGTACGGCAATTGACCATTTACTGCCTCAAGCCATACGTCATTGGGGGACTGTTGCGGCCCTTGCTGTGAGAGCAGGCGGGCGTGGCATGGGCAAATCACAGAAAACGGTTGTTTTCAAAGTGCTCATTGGCCTTGTGGCATCCTTGCCTATCCTTGTTGTCGTCATCGCGTTACTGTCTTCTGCTGACGGGGTCTTCGACCAGTATTTAGCCGGTTTTCCGGAGTGGTTGAATCAGCTGGCTTTTACCCCAGGGATACCGAGAATCATCTGGATTGTCATTGCAGGTGTAGTTCTGTTCGGTTATGTATGGGGATTTGTACAGCCAATGCAATATGAGGCAGAGAAGAGAGAGAACGCACATTGGAAAAATGGCGCAGCAACCACAGTTGATAAGCATAATCACACCTATATATTCTCTCCTGTGGATCCGGCCACTGAAGGTAAGGTTATAAATAAAATTACACCCGAGCCCGAACACACTCCGGTTCATCGGGAACCATTCAGATTGGACCCCATCATTGTGGGCACCATGCTGATCGTCATCAACTGTGTGTACGTTATGTTCGTTCTTGTACAGTTTTCGTATCTGTTTGGTGCGGGAGAGGGACATCTTCCGGTAGATCTGTCTTACGCTGAGTATGCGAGAAGCGGATTCGCAGAGTTGATTCTCGTTACAGGTATTAATTTCTTTATTCTTATTGTTGCATTGCAATTCACACGTCCGAGTGGAAAAGTAGGCATGATCGTGCATCAGGCACTTCTCCTGATTCTGGTCAGCTGTTCAGCAATCATGTTGTATTCCGCTTTTATGCGCCTAAATCTGTATGAACAGGCATATGGATATACATACATTCGCTTTCTGGTACACGCATTCATGATCTTCCTTGCACTCCTATTGCTGATTGCTGGCCTTCGTATACGGTACACGTCCATACCGCTGATCCGCTGGTATATTGTGCTTGCGCTCACTGCATATGTTGCTGTCAACTATGTGGGTATGGATAAACGGATTGCCGAGCTGAATATTGAACGTTATCATCAGACTGGCAATATTGATGCTACCTATCTGGCGAGTCTGTCAGCAGATGCAGTTCCGTTACTTCGAGCGTTTGCTCTAGAGGAGTGTCCGGATCTCAAGAGGGAAATGCTGGAACGTCAAGCATATCTGGATATGGATACATCAGATCGTTCCTGGCCTTCTTATAACGTAGCAAGACACAGAGCTGAGCTAGAGTTGTCCAAATTGAGAACGGAATAACTGAATAATAGTTGTTTTCACGTACGGATTTATGCAAAAACAATATGTAAGTGTTATAATATAAAAACTAACCTATAAAGGGGGTGAATCCCTTGTTTGAACTGCAGGAGATATTACCATATTTATTCTCGATTGGACTCATCTTCACCGTCAGTTATGCCTATATTGCCCATCTTCATTGTGGCATGACAGAGTACTGGGTGGAAGGTGGCGCCGGTGGTGGACTTGAACCTGTACTTCCCGCCCTGTGTTTGGACAGACAGCACAGACAGGAAGACTGGAGCCGCATGATTAGACGAAGAGAAGCGCCCGATGAAGATGAACCAGATTGTCATTCCTCGTTGAACGATTGGTCAACAAATCAACGAGGAGGATATATATGGAACATAAGACCAACAAGGGATTCACTTTTACTTCGGGCAAGGGACGGATCTATGGCCTGATTGTCATTTTGTTTGCAGTCATGCTGCTTGCCGGATGCAGCAACAACGTGTCGGAGATTACTTCATCGACACCGGGATTTTTTAATCACTACATTGTATTTCCACTGTCGTATCTGATTCAGCATATTGCCACGATATTTAACGGAAGCTACGGGGTCGCGATTATCGTGATTACGCTGGTCATTCGTTTAGCACTGTTGCCATTGATGATGCGTCAAGCCAAGTCCCAGCAGGGAACACGAGTCATCATGAACGCCATGAAACCCGAGATGGATGCGCTCAAGAAAAAATATGAAGGCAAAAATGACCCTGCTGATAAGCAAAAGCTATCTCAGGAAACAATGGAACTATACAAGAAACATAAGTTTAATCCGCTGAACATTGGTTGTTTGCCGATGCTCATTCAGCTGCCTATACTTTCAGGTATTTACACAGCCATCCGACTTACACCGGAGTTGTCCTCCCATTCGTTCCTTTGGTTCAAACTGGGAGCGCCGGATTACGTGCTCGCTGTGGTGGTTGCAGTCATATATCTGATCCAAGCTAAAGTATCACAAGCCAATATGGCGCCTGAGCAGCGAAAACAGTTCGCCATTATGGGATATCTCTCCCCATTGATGATGGCTTTCTTTTCCCTTTCAGCCCCGGCAGCGATGCCGCTCTACTGGACAGTTGGGGGTTCATTCCTGGTACTACAGACATTATTGTTCCGTAAAATGTACCCGGTAGATCACCCGCAGGAGCCTGCTATAATTGAGGTGAAGAAGGTAAAGTCTGCAAAACATAACAAGTCGGCCAAACCTGCAAAGTCCTAGAGACTGGCTAGTAGCATCACTATTATAAGAGCATCGTCTATGTATATCACACCCTATAGAGCAGACACAAAGTCTACTTTATAGGGTGTTTTTGTGAGGGTGAAAAGCCGAGTGATCCAAAAACAATTTTCATAGATCAAAAAAATTTAGTATTTAGTATAAAGGGGAGGAGGATAACATACTTATGGTAGGAGCGAATTAAGCCAATTTCAGAATGAACCCGATGGTGTAGAAACATGGAATAAAAACAAATAAAATTTATTGTTTGGATTTATTGACAAAATTTGATGCATCAATTACCATTTTGTTTAAGAGTTTTGGAGAGGGGCTATTCTAGTGTAAAGACTTGACTTAATATGGCTTTTTATGTAAGTGAATACTGTGATAAATTATAATTCATTTAGAATTTGGAGGAAAATTAGTGGATATTATTATCGGGCTTATACTGGGAATAGTGGAAGGACTTACGGAATTCGCCCCAGTGTCATCCACAGGTCATTTGATTCTGGTGGGGCATTTGCTAGGTTTCGAGGGTACTGTACGTGCTTCGACATTCGAGATTGTAATCCAACTCGGTTCAATCCTGGCTGTGGCTTTTCTGTTCTGGAAACGAATTCTCAGCATCCTTGGCATCCATGTTGGAGAAGATCGGAAAGCAAACAAAGCTAAGGAAAAATTAACACTTCTTCATATCATTATTGGTGTTATCCCTTTTGGTATTGGGGGCGTATTTTTTTACGATTACATAAAAGAGGTTTTGTTCAGTGCTCAAACGGTGGTTGTAACGTTAATCCTTGGCGGGATTCTGATGATTGCAGCCGAGATATTCAAACCCAAAAAGCCGGCTGCAGAAACATTGGATCAAGTCACTTACCGGCAGGCTTTAATCGTAGGTCTGTTCCAGTGCTTTGCACTTGTTCCCGGTTTTTCGAGAATGGGTGCCACGCTATCGGGAGGTTTGCTAGCAGGCATGAGTCACAAAACTGCCTCGGAATTCACGTTTATAATGGCGCTTCCTATTATGTTCGGTGCTTCACTGAAGGATCTATACGAGAGCTGGGATTATCTGTCGGTTGATGATCTTCCCTTATTTATTACAGGGTTTGTGACTGCTTTTATTGTAGCCATGATTGCAGTTAAATTTTTCCTGAAGTTAATTAACCGGATTAAACTGATTCCTTTTGCAATCTATCGTTTTGTATTGGCAGCCGCTTTTTGGATCTTTTTGCTTAACTAAAGCATTCTTATTATCTATTACATGTGAATAAATTAACCGTCGCAGGAGTCTTATCCATGATCAGTGTTTTTATAAATCACATTGAAAAGGAAAGACTCCCTTTTATTTTTTGGAAATAAGTAGTTATCAAAGGGACATTCATCTACTGGGGTGGGAGCGCAAAATATGACGGCATTCATCATAAAGCAAAGCATCATGTTTGTCATACTGTACGGAATCCAATTTTTGATCGGAACGATTGTACTCAAATATCAGTTGCGTGTGAATTACGCTCGTAAAATTGTTCATTTCATGTCATTTATTACACCGTTAGCTATTGAAATGATCGTGAGTTCCAGTACAGGGTATACCGGGCCCATTTTTATCGTCGGAATGCTGATGAACTGCGTTATCATGCTCATTTATATTAAGCCAATTCGCGAGAAAAGTGTATTGGTTCAACGCATGTTTGCTTCTTTTGACCGTCCCGAAGATCGTCCTCATACTTTGCTATGGATGAATACGCAATTAATTGCCGGCTACGTCGTTCTGGCACCATGCTTTCTGTATTTTCAAAGCATAGGTTATGGCACGCTGGCCTTTATTCCCGTTATCATCAATGGACTAGGGGACGGGCTTGCCGAACCGATCGGTATTCGCTTTGGGAAACATAAATATCGCGTTCATGCCTTGTTTTCGAAGAAAAAGTTTACGAGAAGTATCGAAGGCAGTTTATGTGTGTTTCTATCAGCAGTGTTGATCCTTTTGGTGTTTGCAAGCAGTTTTACTGTTCCACAATTAGTTGTTGCACTGCTAATTCTTCCTATAGCTGTAACTCTGGCTGAGGCATTCTCACCTCATACCATAGATACTCCGTTTATACTTATCGTTGGTTTTGCGTGTTTGTATATGATCATTTCATTTGTTTAACAAGGGGAACTTCTTATGACAACCAGTGAATACAAGGTTATTTCTATTAAATCCAGTTATGAAGCATTCATTAATTATAGCTATATCGTCGTTGATGAAGCGACTCAGGAGGCAGCGGTAATTGATCCTTCCTGGGACCTTGAAGCCATTCTGGATTCCCTGGAAGCTGAGCAGGCCAAACTCACACACATCCTGTTGACACATTCCCATGCGGATCATGTTCATCTTGTAGGAGCATTGCTCGAACGTTTTAATCCTCGGGTTTATATGGGGGGAGCGGAAATTGATTTTTTTAAGTACCACTGTAAGAATTTGAAGCCTGTAAAGGATCGAGATGCCGTTTTAATAGGCAATACACTGATATCCTGTATAAGCACCCCAGGACATACGCCAGGTTCTATATGTTATTCATTAACAAATCATATTTTTACAGGAGATACTCTGTTTGCAGAGGGATGTGGCATATGCCCCGAACGCGGAGGAGATCCAGGTGCGATGTATCAGAGTTTGCAAAAAATACGGCAACAAATACATCCTTCCGTCAGGGTATACCCTGCACATTCATTTGGCGTTGAACCGGGTCAGACACTTCAGATGCTGCTTGAGAGAAACATATATTTTAATATTTCGGATGAAGAACAGTTTATCGCTTTTCGTATGCGTAAGAATCAGCCGGATGCCAAAAGTTTTGTGTGAAGGAACAAGGGGTGTGACTTGTGAAGGAAAATATTGTTTTTATGTTCTCCGGTCAGGGTTCACAATATCTTCAGGCGGGAAAGGAACTATACCAGAATTATCCGGTATTTCGCCAATGGATGTTGCAGATGGATCGTTGGGTTCAAGACATCGGCGGCAAATCCATTATACAGGAATTATATGATTCCAATCCGTCTTATCCTGATGATTTCAATGAAACTCTAGTTACACATCCGGCCATTTATATGTTGGAATACGCGCTTGCCAGAACGTTAATGGAGAGCGGTGTCATGCCTACAACCGTTGTGGGCACCAGTTTAGGGGAGTTTGCCGCAGCGGCTGTATCCAACGTAATAACTCCCAAGGCGGGACTCGAAGCGGTTTATAGACAAGCTGAAATCGTTCACAAGACATGTATTCCAGGAAGCATGCTTGCTATATTGCATAGTCGTGAAGTCTATGATACCAATCTGGAGCTGCATGCAGAGTGCGAGCTTGTTGCTGTGAATTCATCAAATCATCTAGTAATCTCTGGAAGTATGAAAGGGGTTACAAAAGCAGAGGATTGGCTGAAAAGTCAGGGGATTACTTATGTCAGATTGCCTGTGACTCACGGCTTTCATTCAGCCTATATCGATCCTGCGGCCAAAGAGTACTTAGCCTATCTGGACAAGCAGTCATATCATGCTCCCACGATCCCGCTTGTCTCCAGTTTGACGGGACAACCTGTGACCAAGGTATCTACCGATCATTTTTGGCAAGTTGTCAAGGAACCGATCCTATTTTCTCGCGCGTTAACCCATATAAAAGAAGAGAAACCGAATAGTATATTTCTGGATTTGGGGTCTTCGGGTACACTTTCCAGCCTCGTAAATCAGATTAGCCACAGGAAGGAACGAACATATATAACCATGACTCCCTTCCATCAGGATGCAAAACATGTGGAACAGATCATTAGTCGTTACGCCAATTCGAATGAAACTGGAGGGGATGAACCTTTGTGGGCATATGTATTTCCAGGGCAGGGATCACAGAAGTTGGGCATGGGTGAAGGATTATTTGAGCAGTTTCCAGAGTTGACTCGGCAGGCGGATGATATTCTTGGATTTTCCATTCAGGAACTGTGCTTGTACGATCGGTCTCAGCAATTGAGCCTGACAGAATATACACAGCCGGCTTTGTTTGTTGTTAATGCCATGATGTATCTACATAAAATCAAGGAAATGGGCAGAAAGCCATGCTTGGTTTCAGGCCACAGTCTGGGAGAATACAATGCGCTTTTTGCCGCAGACGTATTTGATTTTGCTACAGGATTGAAGCTTGTACATAAAAGAGGAGAAATCATGAGCAGGGCCCCTAAAGGGGGGATGGCCGCGGTTATCGGTTTAACCGAGAGTGCATTGAAGACAATCCTTCAACGATTTGGACTGCATCAACTGGATATCGCCAATCTGAACTCTCCGACCCAAATTGTTTTGGCAGGGCCTCAAGAAATCATTGATCAGGCCAAACCGATTTTTGAGCAAAACGGTGCACAAATGTATATCCCTCTCAGGGTCAGCGGGGCATTTCATTCCCGTTATATGGAGGAATCAGCCAAACAATTCGATCAGCACCTCCAGCATTATACATTTTCCGCTCCAACGATGACCGTCATCTCAAATTATACAGCGCAGCCCTACCGTACAAATGAAATTCATGCCAATTTGGTGCACCAAATTACACATCCGGTTCGCTGGTGTGAAACGGTAAGGGTTCTGATGGGCATGGGCGTAAACACAATAGAAGAGATCGGTCCAGGCAACGTGCTGACTAAGCTGGTTACAAAGATTCAGACAGAGTGCGGACCCATCGTATATCGTCCTGATGACATGTCTGTCCAACCGTTATCGTCAGCAGTTCACCCCGATACTCCAATATCATCCGTTTTACAATCTGGCAGCCAAGGAACTCGACTGGCCGAGTCTCTTGGCTCGAAACCCTTCAAAAAGGACTATAATTTGAAATTGGCCTATTTGACAGGTGCAATGTACAGAGGCATTGCTTCGGCGGAGATGGTTGTTAAAGTGGGGCAATCAGGAATGATGGGCTTTTTGGGCACAGGGGGGTTAAGCCTGAAGCAGATCGAAGAAGGAATCGATTATATACAACACCATTTGCAGGATGGACAGGCGTATGGGTTAAATCTTCTTCATCAAATGACTCATCCTGAACGAGAAGAAGAACAAGTTAACTTATTACTACGTAAAGGTGTAAATACAGTAGAGGCTTCTGCCTTCATGGGTGTTACTCCGGCATTAATCAAGTACCGTGCCCATGGACTGAAGCGTTCTTCAGACGGGCGAGTATCCACAACGAATCGCATTATTGCCAAAGTATCCAGACCAGAAGTGGCTGAAGCATTTTTAAGCCCCGCTCCGGAATTCATGGTTGAGAAGATGTTGAAGGAAAACAAGATTACATCTGTTCAGGCAGAAATCCTGAAAAAAGTACCCATTGCAGAGGATCTGTGCCTTGAGGCTGATTCGGGTGGACATACAGATGCGGGTGTGGCGTATGTCATGCTGCCTGCCATGGTTCGTCTTCGCAATACGATGATGGAAAAGTACGGTTATTCGAAAGAAGTTCGCATTGGTGCTGCCGGTGGTATTGGTACACCTGAAGCAGCAGCAGCAGCATTTTTGCTCGGAGCGGATTTTATCGTAACAGGTTCAATCAATCAATGCACGGTTGAAGCAGCTACTAGCGATGCTGCCAAGGATTTACTACAGGATATGAACATTCACGACACGGAATATGCCCCTGCTGGAGATATGTTTGAGATTGGAGCCAAGGTACAGGTTCTTCGCAAAGGTGTATTTTTCCCCGCGAGAGCGAACAAGCTTTATGATTTATATCGGCAGCATGATTCTTTGAATGACATTAGCGAAAAAAACAAACAGCAGCTGGAAAACAAATATTTCAAAAAAACCTTTGATGAAGTATACCGCCAGGTTGTTCAATATAGATCTTCCGAGGAAATACAGAAAGCCGAGCAGAATCCCAAGTACAAAATGGCCTTGGTGTTTAAGTGGTATTTTGCCCACAGTACAAAGCTTGCAATGGAAGGAACAGCAGGTCATCAGGTCGATTATCAAATCCACTGTGGTCCAGCCTTGGGAGCTTTTAATCAATGGGTGAAAGGCACAAATCTCGAGGACTGGAGAAACCGTCGTGTAGCTGAAGTGGGCATAAAGTTGATGGAAGATACGGCTTTGGTTTTACAGGAACGATTGAAGCAATTGGCTGTGCAGGTTGAGACGAACTAACTTTTAGCATGGTTAGGGACAGGGGGGTGTGATGATGCGACAAAAGAAGGACACGAAATCAACATCCGATAGTAATCCGGAAATGAGCCTTACGGATATTGTGATCGTCGGTATGGCGTGCAGGTTTCCGCAGGCTAATCATTATACGACGTTTTGGGATAATCTTGCGAATGGTGTGGATTCCGTCAGGGAGGTTACCCCAGATCGATGGGATGTATCAAAGTTCTATTCTCAAGATATTGACGCCCCTAATAAGAGTATTGGAAAATGGTGCGGTCTGCTGGATGATGTGTATTCTTTTGACCACCGCTTTTTTAGTATCTCTCCCCGAGAGGCCAAAAATATGGATCCTCAGCAACGAATGATGCTTGAAGTATCCTGGCAATGCATAGAGGATTCCGGGATTTCGCTTCAAAGGTTACAGAATCAGATCACTTCCGTTTATGCCGGAGTAATGACAGTAGATCACCGCCAAATGGCTTGCCTTCCCGAATTGGAGATAGATAGCTACGCTTGTCTTGGAAATTATGAAAGTATTCTTGCCAATCGAATTTCTTACGTCATGGACCTCAAGGGCGCGAGTATATCGGTAAATGCAGCTTGTGCATCTTCATTAGTAGCCGTGCATGAAGCCAAACAAGCCCTGCAACGAAAAGAGTGCAATTACGCCTTGGCTGCCTGTGTAAATCTAAATTTGCATCCCTGGAAGTTTATTTCATTTTCCAAGTCAAGAATGTTAAGTCCGGATGGGCGTTGTAAGACCTTTGATAAGGAAGCCAATGGTTATGTACCAGGGGATGGAGCAGGCGTACTGTTGCTTCAAAGGCTTGAAGATGCTTTAGCGGAAGGCAATCATATCTACGGGATTATCAAAGGATCTGCCTGCAATCATGGTGGAAGAAGCGCATCCATAACTGCTCCGAGCATGAAGGCACAACAAGACGTCATCTTGGCTGCTTATCAGGATGCAGATATTTCCCCGGAAATGGTCACTTATATTGAGGCACATGGAACGGGAACGTCGTTGGGAGATCCGATTGAAATTGAAGCGCTTAAAAATGCATTTGCTGCCTATACTTCCCGAGCCCAATTCTGTCGGATTGGCTCGGTAAAAACCAATATTGGCCACTTGGAGAGCGCTGCGGGCATGGCTGGTATTGTGAAAGTGATCATGATGATGAAACATGGTAAAATACCTGCCAACCTTCATTTTAACGAACCTAATCCGATCATAGATTTTAAGAGTACTCCTTTTGAAGTGACAAGGGCTCTAACGGATTGGAACAGTGCTGGCGAAGGTTTGCCTTTAAGAGCGGGCATAAGCTCTTTCGGTTTTGGTGGGGTCAACGCACATCTGGTGATTGAACAGTGGTGCGCTGCACCCTCGAACAAACAGAAGGATGATGCAGCAGCAGCCCGTTCTCAGCTGTTCACGCTATCTGGAAAATCAAAATGGCATTTGGAAAAACAGCTTGAATCGTGGAGAGCATTCTCGCTCACACCCGAGTTTGAAGATTGTACGCTGCGTGATATTAGTGGAACATTATTCACGGGAAGAGTGGCTTTTCCTTATCGTTATGCTGTGATGGCAGACAACTTACAGCAGTTGAAGGAAGAGTTGCATTCGGAATCAAGTCGTCCTTTCATGCCAAAACAGCAAAAGTGGGCAATAAGAGTGGGGAACTTTTCCTATATAAACTATGAGCAATTTAGCATGTTAACCCGTGATTTACCGCACGTGGATGACATCGTTCAATCCTTACTGGATCAAATTGCTGATCGTCCGCTTGCCGATCATTATCGGCGGATGTTCTACAATGAACCATGGGAAGAAGAGACACTTCCATGCTGTCAGTTCATTGCTGGATACGCCGTCCTTCGATGTTTACTTGATGCGGGCTTAAAAGTGGAATGGATGACAGGGGAACGTGCAGGGATGTGGGCAGTTCTTGGGGTAAACCAGATGATTGTGCCAGAACAAATTCTTTTGAGGCTTGCAGGGGGAAATGAAGCTAACATCTTTAAACTCCATCGTCCGTGTATTCCCTATTATGATCCCACATTGCAAGACATTTTGTATCCGGTTTCTTTTAACGAGGCCTATCTTCGTCACTTGTTGGGTGGCACACTAGTTGAAAGTGTGGGCTCTGGGAACAGACAAGATGATCGATTGGAATATCCAATGGTCAGTGATAACGAACAGGTTCAATATTATCTAACTAAGGGTCAATCACTCATCTCTCATCAGTTCACCTTCAGAAAGTATATAGATGAATGGTCGAATCTTCTAGGTAAAGTAAGTGGGGACGATTGGGATTTGGAAGAGTTGCTTGGGAAGCCTCTTGATGTCTTGATGGTTACGGAGCTTTCCACTCAACAGTTGTTCATTATCGTTACAGCTGTGGCTCATTCACTGCGGAGGTTGAATCGCAAATGGGATTTGACGATGATGACTGAGCCCGATCCACGATTCGAACAAATATTGGATCTGATGGACGATCACATCTTACTTCCTGAAATGATCGCCCAACTTGTTTTGGATTCCAATGTGGATTATAAGGCGGTTGCCCAATCCATGAACCTGAAACAGCAACAGATGCATACGGACCAAAACGAAAAACCGTTATATGACCGAAACGATAACCTGCCCGAAATTGGAAATGTTGAGCAATGGCTGCATCAAACACAAGAAAGCCGGGTTGATCTGGGGAAAATTTCGTCAGACATCAAGATCATCGACATCGGAGTATTTCAATCTGTCTCACCTGATACGCTGAAACTTGCTTTAAAAGAGGATGAAGCTGGATATGACGTCTGGAATATCCTCGGTCAGTTATGGCTCCATGGCGTGAATGTGAGGTGGGACCTATGGTTCCCTTCAGGAACATTTAACAAGTGTGCCCTGCCGACTCAGCGTTTCGAGTCTGTAATACATCGATTACATGACAATAACAATACCCTGGCTAATCCATCGGTTATGGATGTACATAAGCTTCCGCGTCCACAGGGGAAGGGGATAGATCCAGCTTTACACCCGATGATTGGCTGGAATACCTCAACCTTGGATGAATTCAAGTACCAAACGCTGTTTACTGGCAAAGAATTTTTTCTGAATGATCATATCGTAGATGGTAAACGGACTTTACCAGGTGTGGCTTATTTGGAAATGGCATTGGCCGCTGCGCAGAAGGCAGGAATCCAGGAGGTTACTGGTTTTGGTGAAGTGGTGTGGTCAAGACCCCTGACGGTTATGGAGCATCCTGTTGAAGTAAATATTTCTTTGTCAAGAGCTGAGGGGAAAGTTCATTTTCACGTATGGACCGGCGATGATTCAAACTCCAGACGAATTCACGGGCAAGGAACGTTGTATGAAATAAAAATAGAAGGCAATAAACAAGTCTTGCGACAAGGCACTGAATACGGAGTTAAACGTGATATGGATGCGATTAGAAGAAGGTGTGTTGACCCTGTTCCAGGAGTATATCGCACGCTTGAAAAGAGTCTTCTCGTCTACGGTCCATCCTTTCAATCCATAACGGATTGTTGGGTGAGTGAAGATGAGGCTATTGCCAGCTTTGCGCTCCCACTCCCTTGTGATGAACAGTCACATGCCTACACGCTTCATCCTGTAACGATGGACAGTGCTTTGCAGACAGCGATGTTACTTGTCCAAAAGGTAAGCTCTAGTCTTTGTATGCCCTATTCCATAGGTACGGTCAAATGGTTGAATCGGCTTCCCGACAAGGGAAGTGTGTATGTTAGGCAGCAGAGTACACAAGGGGGAAAAGCGTTCAAGTTTGATATTGTCTTGCTTAATAAACAGGAACAAATATGCATGGAGATGCGTGATTTTACGGTAAGACAGGTTCAGGACAAAAAGCGCCATGCGAAGGACTCACTGAAAACACTTTTGCAAAGATTGGAAGCCGGAGAGGTTGAACCCATTGATGTCTTAACTTATATGGAGGAACGATGAGAAAAGATCAGATGTTATCACTGGATCAGATTCTTGAAATGGTGAAGGGACGACGTCTCTCATCAGAGATAGCCTATCAGCTTATACAGGAAATAGAGCGGCATGATAATTCGGCTTCCAATGAAAAAAACATACAGCAGAATACGTATCTGTATCCATCCTGGGAAATTCAAGACCTTCAACGTACGGTTTTCAAAAGTGAGAGACTTCTGTTATTTGTTACTGGTGAAGAAAATATGGGGCAATGGGATGAGAGTGCTTCCATCATTCGTGTGATACAAGGAAATCAATTCATCGAGCAGGATGCTGATACATTCGTAGTCCGTCCGGAACATGAAGAGGATTACGAGCGTTTATTCAACCGACTGTCCGAATTACAGTGGATACCTGATACTGTCGTTCATGGATGGAATGGTGCCGTGCTTTCGGAAGATGGAGGGACGCTGCTGAGTAAACAGCTTGCCCAGGGCGTGTACGCCTTATTTTATACATGCCAATGGCTGGCGAAATGTGCTGACAAAAAGAAAATACATCTTTTATATGTTTATTCCAGCGATCATAAAGAAGAACCGGCAAGTGAAGCCGTAAGCAGTTTCATGCGCAGTGTAACATGGGAACACCCGCAATGGACATGTCGTACATTGGACATGGGAAATGAACCAATCGATATGTTACAACTCATCAAACAGGAGCTGGAAGCTCGGGACCAAGCGGTAGAGGTTCGTTATCGGGACAATCGGCGTTATGTAAAAAGATTGGTATCGTTGCCGAAAAGAGAATATTCACAAGTGGATTGGAACAAAGAAGGCGTGTATTTGATCACAGGTGGGATGGGCGGCATCGGTCTAAAGTTTGCCTCCTTGCTTGCCAAATCCGCTCGAGTCATTGTTTTATCCGGACGCTCCATTCTGAGTAGGGATCAGGAACAACAATTGCATGATCTAGGGAAGTTCGGAGCTGAAATAGTGTATATCCCGGCGGATGTATCGCAACGTGAGTCCGCTTTTAATCTCATCCGTGAGTGCAAAGCCAGATTTGGGGGTATTCATGGTGTGATTCATTGCGCTGGCGTATTGAGAGACTCCATGCTTCAATCCAAAAATAAAGTGGACATGGATGCTGTTATCGCTCCTAAAGTATACGGAACGGTTTGGCTGGACGAAGCTTCTTGTCATGAACAGTTGGACTTTTTCATCGTTTGCTCTTCCGTCATGTCCGTTCTGGGCAACGCTGGACAATGTGACTATGCCTTTGCCAATGGCTTTATGGACGGTTTTTGCCGTCAACGGGATCGTTTGAACAAAGAGGGGTTACGTTCTGGTCAGACGATCTCTCTGAATTGGCCTCTATGGTCGGAAGCGGGGATGGGAGTAGATCCAACTCATCGCCTTTTTTTGGAGAATACGCTCGGGATTTCAGCGATATCCAGCGAACATGCCATACATGCTTTTGAAGATGCTTTCCATTGTAAGGAAAATCAGCTGGTAATTGTTGGCGGGGATGCGGCCAAATTTCAGAAGGTACACGAGAAAACATCGTTTGCAGATGTGGATCCTCCGAAAAAGGATGTGTTGTTGCAGAACAGCATAAATGAAGAAGTTCTACTAGAAAGGGTTTCAGAGGTCATTTTGACCATATCCTCTAAGATTCTTAGTGTTGACATACAGGAACTGGATCTGGATGCGGATAAGAGCGACTATGGATTTGATTCCATTTCAACGACTGATTTTGTCAATCGACTTAACGCAACATATAGCATTGATCTGACGCCTCCTGTTGTGTTTGAATATGCGACTTTAAGGACCTTTGCAACCTACCTGAGCGGAGCTTATGGCGAAGACATTGCCCGATATCATGGAATGAGTGGGGGACACGATGAACCCGAAATGCAGACTTCACATACGGTCAGTGCTGATGAAACAAATGAG
Source organism: Paenibacillus sp. FSL K6-4396 (assembly GCF_038002525.1). NCBI lineage: Bacteria > Bacillati > Bacillota > Bacilli > Caryophanales > Paenibacillaceae > Paenibacillus > Paenibacillus sp. FSL K6-4396. Next base: position 2,861,115 of record NZ_JBBOCR010000001.1, read on the forward strand.
AACGCAAGTGAGCCTGTTGATGTCCATAGGAGCAATAAAGAACCCATTGCCATTATTGGAATAGGCGCTCATATGCCTCAATCCGAGAGTATGGATCAACTATGGGAGAACTTGGTTTCCGGAAAAACCTTTATTTCCGAAATCCCTCCTGAACGCTGGGATTGGCATCAATATTACGGGGACCCAATAAAGGAAGTTAATAAAACCAACATCAAATGGGGCGGATTTATGAAAGCCATTGATCAATTTGATGCTTCGTTTTTTGGAATTTCGCCTCATGAAGCGGGGTTGATGGACCCGAGACAGCGCATTTATTTGCAAACCGTATGGGAAGCCATTGAAGATGCTGGTTACAGGCCATCCGATTTGTCTGGGAGTAAAACAGGCATGTTTGTCGGGGTGGTTAGTTCAGATTATTATGATTTGATGCATCAAGCAGGCATTCCTACCGAGGCACATACAGCGTTGGGCATATTTCATTCCATTCTGGCTAACCGAATTTCATATCTTCTAAATCTGCATGGACCTAGTGAACCCGTGGATACAGCCTGTTCCGGTTCGCTGGTCGCCATTCATCGGGCAGTGGAATCGATACACAACGGAGAATGTGAACTGGCAGTTGCCGGAGGCATTAGTGTTATCGCAAGTCCACAGCTGATGATTGCTTTTAATCAGGCAGGCATGCTCAGTGTGGATGGTCGCTGTAAAACCTTTGATCAAGGTGCTGATGGGTACGTTCGTGGTGAGGGTAGTGGGGCATTGCTGCTTAAACCGTTGTCCAAAGCGGAAGCGGATGGAGACCATATCTATGGAGTAATTCAGGCAACGGCTATAAATCATGGGGGACATGCCAACACTTTGACGTCTCCAAATCCTATCGCACAGGCAGAACTCATTGTTGAAGCGTGGTCGAGATCAGGAATTGATCCGAGGACAGCAGATTATATTGAAGCACATGGTACGGGGACGCCATTGGGTGATCCAATCGAGATAAATGCGCTTAAAAAAGCATTCTCCCAGCTGGTTCAAAACTGGGATGAATTGCATGGCACGCAGAGCGGCTCATCCCCGGATTCCACTGTTCCGCACTGTGCAGTGGGGACTATAAAAACGTATATTGGGCACCTGGAGGCAGCAGCAGGAGTAGCGGGAGTACTAAACGTGTTACTCAGTATGAAGCATAACCGATTGCTGCCAAATCTGCAGTTAAATGAAGTTAACCCGTACATCCAGTTGAAGAACAGTCCATTTTATATCGTAAAGGAAGGACAGACGTGGAATCGCAAACATGACACGTTGCCCAGAAGTGCGGGCGTAAGTTCATTTGGGTTTGGAGGTGTCAATGCTCATATCGTCATCCGCGAATACGTGACCAAGCACAATAGTTCCCAAAATATATCCAATCGCCCCCAGTTACTCATCGTTTCTGCAAAGAACAGGGATCGATTGAAAGCATATGCGAAGCGAATCGTTGAATTTCTGAGTCAAACGGATGGGATTACCCTAGCTGATGTTGCATTTACAATGCAAACGGGCAGGGAAGAGATGGAGGAAAGACTTGCATTGGTTAGTTCGAGCATCACGGATGCCGTAGACATGCTTGAGCGGTTTGTTGCAGGTCAGGCAGATCTATCTCGATGTTGGCAAGGGAGCGTATCCAAGCGCAAATCCCTCCAAGATGAACATGTTATAACTTACAATCATCCATCCACAGATCAGGATTTCATGATGGAAGCAGAACTCCATAAACTTGCTCAGCTCTGGGTAACCGGTAACAGGATTGATTGGTCTTCAATGGATAAAAGTGAAGGGCAACGGAAAATCTCCATCCCGACTTATCCGTTTGCAGAGACACGGCACTGGCTTCCTAATCCAGTCAACCGTATAGAAAACGCTGGAGCTCATCGGTCGGGAATGGATAACAGATTCATGATGAAGCTGGAAAACAGATCGGATTTTCGGTCATACCGCTACGAATTTGAATTTACGGGTCAGGAATCCTTTTTTCGGGATCACGAAATAAACGGATATAATGTATTGCCTGCCTCAGCACATATTGAGTTGATCAGGGCCGCTGTCATGATGGCTGCTCAACCCAGAGAGGATGAACAAATTAACCTCCAAAAGCTGGTATGGCTCCAACCTGTTGTAGCTCAACAAGGTATGGGAAGGCTCCGAATCCTTCTTAATCCATCCTCTAATGGAGATATTGAGGTGACCGTTCAATCTCCAAGTGAGTCTCAGGGGGATGGGACAGAGACCATGGTTTTTAGCCAGGGGACTGCTGTGATTACCAAGCGTGGAGTACGCAAGACTAGCGAAGTGGAGACAATCCTGAGCAGCTGTAATCTGGAAAATCTCACTTCAGAGCAATGTTATTCCTTTTTTTCAGCAAGAGGCATGCGGTATGGTCCAGACTTCCAGGGTCTGAAAATTGTATCAGTGGGTCATGATCAGGCATTGGCCAGAATTGCTCTGCCTTCGAATATTATCGATGGATTTCAGGAGGGCACCCTTCATCCAGGTCTTCTGGATAATGCTTTTCAGGCCACCATCGGGATCTGGTCCAGTGCTTCTGGAAATATTCAGGAGGAGCCGCAAGATACGTCTTTGTTGCCCTTCTCCATACAGCAAATTCAAATATTTGGCTCCTGCGAAGCAGAGATGTGGGCTCATGTCCGAGTACGTCAGGAGAGTGGCAGTGCCGTTGTACACGCAGATACCGAATATGACATGGATTTGTTTAATGTAGAGGGTGATGTACGGGTATCTATTAGGGCAATACGTTTTAGAAGACCTGAGCCAAAAGCTTCTAATCTCAATGAGACTAAAGGGATGGAGACATATGAGTTACAAATGCTGGCCCCTGTATGGAAAGAGCAGACAATCGGCTTGCATGAACATGAACGTGTACTCAACGATCTCCCGGGAGAAATATGCTTGGTAGGTACGAAGAGCTCGTACTTGACTCAGCTGCTTAAATATCTGCCTCACGCCGAAGTGATCGTTTTGAATCCACAGGATTCGATCATGCGGATCACGGAACAACTGATCCCGATTATGAACCTTCGACATATGGTGTGGATATCTCCGCTAACCACCGGAAACTCACCTGATGTCGAGGGAATGATTGAGGCTCAGGAAGAAGGCGTGTTTCTTCTGTACAGACTAATTAAGGCACTTCTTCAGGACGGATATGGGAATCGGAGCATGGAATGGACTGTAATCACAATGCAGGCAAACGCCATTCATACACTTGATTCGGTTGATCCCACTCATGCCGGGATACATGGTCTTATAGGAGTATTATGCAAAGAACGACCCGGATGGAAGGTTAGACAGGTGGATTTGGATCAGTTGAACGATAAGAATATGCACGAGTTGTTTTCGTGGTCTGCTGATTCCTACGGATTCCCATACGTAAACCGACATGGCGAATGGTTTCGTCAACAACTTGCGTCCGTTACATATTCCCCTGTGAGTTCGGGGCAGTCTCATTCCTATCGCCATGGAGGTGTATACGTTGTTATCGGGGGAGCAGGCGGAATCGGAGAGGCATGGAGTGAATATATGATCCAGCATTACAAAGCCCAGATCATCTGGCTGGGAAGAAGGAAACTGGATGCTGATATTCAGGCGAAATTGCAAAGGCTGGGCGAGCTCGGACCTGCGCCCTGTTACATGGCTGTTGATGCAACGGATTCGGAAGCAATGCGTCAAGCATGTACGGATATTAGGCGGAATCATCAAACCATTCATGGTTTTATTCATTCAGCCATCGTATTGGAGGATCGTAGCCTGGAATATATGGACGAAGCTGCTTTTCGGAAAGCTTATTCCACCAAGGTAGACATCAGCATCAATATAGCCAAAGCGTGTATCGGAGAGTCGCTTGACTTTGTACTCTTTTTTTCGTCCATGAACTCCTTTTTGAATTCGGCCGGACAGGCCAATTACGTAGCCGGCTGTACGTTCAAAGATGTATTCGCCCAATTTTTGAGACAGTGCTGTAATTTCCCCGTCAAAGTGATGAACTGGGGATATTGGGGAAGTGTGGGTTCGGTACGTTCTGAATATTATAAGACACGCATGGCGAAAGCAGGACAAGGTTCAATCGAAGCTCCTGAAGCGATGGAGGCTCTTAATGTACTGATGAATGGTGTGCTGGATCAGATTGCATTGATAAGGAAACAGCCTTTGGTGGATATGCAGATCTTGCATGAAGAAGAATCCATTATGGTCTATCAGGGGGCTGTACCGTCTTTGCTTGTATAACAGGGGTCTGAAGAGCGGGGATTATCAGACGGTAGGGGGAACGTGTAATGACAGAACTGAAAGAGTTGTTGGGTCAATTATTATGGGGCAGACTGCATGCTACAGGACTTTTGAGCAATTTTCGGGGTGAAGATGCAGCTGTAGCAGAAATGCCTGATTCATTGATCAAGCGTTACGGAAGATGGTGGCGGGAGAGTCTTCTTTATTTGCGAAAATACGGTTATTTCACCTCTACTGGTGCTGTAAATCCCTTGATTCAGACCAACGATACGGACCTGGCTCACGCATGGAAGGAATGGGATAGGAAAAAACTGCTGTGGCTATCCGATCCAAACGTATCTTCCTACATTCCACTGCTGGATGCCACGCTCCGAGCGCTGCCGGACATTTTGACGGGTCAGAAGTCCGCAACCGACATTATTTTTCCGAATAGTTCCATGCATCTGGTGGAGAACATTTACATGAATAATCCTGCTGCCGATTATTTCAATGCCGTTTTGGCAGAGCAGGTTGCAGCTATTATAAAACAGCAACTTGTGCAGGAGCCGAGTGCACATATCCGTATTGTGGAGATCGGAGCCGGAACGGGAGGCACGAGCCAGGCGGTTCTTACCCGGCTGAGTGATTTTCATCCCCATATTCTGGAGTATTGTTATACCGATCTTTCCCAGGCTTTTTTGAGTCATGCCCAACAGGTATATGGCCCGCATTATCCGTACCTTACATACGGAACGTTTGATTTGTCTAAACCTTTGTCCACCCAATCTCTGCAAGCGGGGACTTATGATATAGCGATAGCAACTAATGTCATGCATGCTGCTCCTAATATTCGCCTTGCCTTAAGGAATGCTAAGGCATTACTCCGTTGTAAGGGTGTTTTTTTGATCAATGAAATCACTGAAAATACGCTATTGAATCACCTTACATTTGGTTTGTTGGATGGGTGGTGGAGCTATGTGGACCCTGCTCTGCGTATTTCCGGAGGACCATTGCTTAAACAGGAAACTTGGAAAAACGTATTGTTATCCGAGGGGTTCGGGGAAGTACAGTTACTGGCTCATTCTGACGAATTTAAGGGCCAGCAAGTGATAATGGGAACAAGCAATGGCGTGGTACGTCAGCAAATCTTGAAACATGAGCAAACGGTGAAACATCAGGCCGAAAGTCAAACGAGCCACATTTCGCAGGATATTCAGGAAAAACCGCCAGAAATCCGGTTACCCGAAGTGGAGGGTTCACATACATCCGAAGAAAAACTGAAGTACATAAAGGAAGTGCTTGTTCGGACATTATGTGAATCTTTGAAAGTGGAGGCACAGCTTATCGACCCTGAGGAGGCTTTTTCCGATTATGGGGTTGACTCCATAACGGGTGTTCGATTAATTCATTCGATCAATGAACGACTGGGAACGGAGCTGTTCACCACCGATATTTTTGATTTTCCTTGTGTCAACCAGCTTGCACAGTATATTTCCCCAATGGTACAGGAGAAACCGATGGAGCCTGAACAACAAACGCAGCTTCATGGGGGGCGCAGTGCCAGTGCCGATAGGCCCGACGTCCAATGGACTGAACAGATGAATGAAGAGCTGGAATTCACGTTGGGTGATGCAATGAAGAGTCATTCCGATGGCGATATAACATCCTCCAGTGCCAACAACAGACACAAGGACATTGCGATCATTGGCTATAGCGGCAGATTCCCGCAATCGGATAATGTGGATGAATTATGGGAGCATTTGGCTGCAGGCAATGACTTGATTCAGCGTGGGGCGCGGTGGACTTCCGAACAGACAGGATCATCCGTAGAGAAAACTGAAAATAACCATGGAGCTTTTTTGGAAGATAGCGATTGTTTTGACCCCTTGTTTTTCAAAATCTCCAATGTTGAAGCAATGCATATGGACCCGCAACAGCGATTGTTTCTGGAGGAATCGTGGAAAACCCTTGAACACGCCGGATACGCGGGCGAACTAATTCAGGGCCGTCAATGCGGAGTGTATACCGGATATTGTGGAGGAGACTATGAGAAGTTGATCGGTGAACAGGCCCCTGCACAAGCCTTTTGGGGCAATGCTGCATCCATCGTACCTGCCCGAGTATCCTATTTTCTGAATTTACAGGGGCCGGCGATTGCGGTTGATACCGCTTGCTCAAGTTCGCTGGTTGCCATTCATCTGGCTTGTCAAGCCCTATGGTCAGGGGAAGTGGAGCTTGCTCTGGCAGGTGGAGTGTTTGTGCAATCCACGGCTGATTTTTATCTTTCTGCTAGTCGGGCGGGCATGTTGTCCCCGGCTGGACGGTGTCATAGCTTTGATGAACGTGCAGACGGTTTTGTGCCGAGTGAGGGTGTGGGGGCCTTGTTGCTCAAACGGCTGGAGGATGCCATCCAAGATGGTGATCATGTACATGGGATCCTCAAAGGCAGCTGTATCAATCAGGATGGGAGCACCAATGGGATCACAGCCCCCAGTAGAGCCTCACAGGAAAGACTTGAACGCCAGCTATACGAACAGTTCGGTGTTAATCCCGATCAGATCCAATTGGTTGAAGCGCATGGTACTGGAACGAAGCTGGGTGATCCCATTGAATTCGAAGCGCTGAACCGAAGTTTTCGAAAGTATACGAGCCGTTCTCAATATGCTGCACTAGGTTCGATCAAGTCGAATATGGGACATTCGATTGCAGCAGCGGGCATAGCCGGTGTTATCAAATTGTTATTGGCCTTGAAACATCAACAGATTCCACCATCCATTCATTATTCCAAAGCAAATCCCAATATTGATTTTTCGAAAAGTCCATTCTATGTCAATACTCAATTGATTCCATGGCATACACCCCCCGGACTTAAGAGGGCTGCACTTGTAAGCTCATTTGGCTTTAGTGGAACCAACGCTCACCTTGCCATCGAGGAGCCTTCCGGAGAGTTTTCTCCATCAATACATAAACCGGGTTATCTATTGGTGTTGTCTGCACAATCGACAGGACAGTTGAGGGAACAAGTGAGACGAATTGCGCAGCATTACAGGAAAGTGGGAGCCCAGCTTGATTACGCAAGCACAAGCTTTACTTTGATGACGGGGAGAAGACATCTGGAGCATCGGTTAGCGTGTGTAATTCAGCATTCTGACGATATGGCCTCCATATTGGAACAATGGCTTGAAACCGGGGGCTCATCACAGATATACGCGGCGGATTTATCAGGCCAGCCTTCCAAAGAGCAGTCTGTTCTTCGACGTTATGGCAATGAATGTATCCAAAAAATCGCTGAGGAATCAGCAGATGATTCGCGATATCTTGAAAACCTGCATGTTATTGCTGAATTGTACGTACAAGGATATGAATTGGATTATAACAGGCTGTATTTGACGGAAAAGTATAAAAGAATACCTCTGCCGACGTATCCCTTTGCACGGGAAAAGTATTGGGTGAGTTCCGGGGAAGCCATCCCTTCCATTGAAAGGAATGTAAACAAGGAGATTTCGGATGTTGCTCCTGTCACAAAAGAGCGCAGAATAGCCCAGCTTCTCGGGAAGCAGTGGAGGCACGCGGCGGTTACAAAGCTTAATCCAGAACATGGGAAAGTTGTGGTTGGATCTACAATGGAAACCGCCAGACTTGCCAATAAGATTTCACAGATGATACAGGGGAGCCAGGTTGTGCTTGTGAGTGAGGAAGAGCAGGATTCTGGACGTTTGCTCGATGTTTTAATGAATTGTGATGCTTTTATAGATCTGTCAGGCTGTAGCCGAAAGATGGAAGCAGAAGAAATGATGCTGGACCAACTGATCTACTGGTTAGCACAGCTCCAACAAATGATTGATACCCGTGGTCACAAAGAATTAAAACTACTTGGAGTCACCATGGGCCTAGAGTCTTTCCAGAACCCATCGATTCATATGGGTGGCGCAGAACGGGCTGGGCTCTACAGGATACTACAAAGTGAGTACAGTCATATTATTTCGCGGCATATTGATGTGGACCCGGGGGACAGTGAGCTTGATATCGCAGCACAGATCGTTCAGGAGTTAACTCATGCAGGGAAGGAACAGGAGGTCTGTTATCGTGAAGGACAGCGGTACAGTGCTTATCTGGATACACTCGATAACGTGAATATACAGCAGTTGAATCAAACCCGACGTCCTTTTTCATCCAATCATGTTCTTTGGGTCACTGGGGGGACCCGGGGTCTCGGCATGCTGTGTGCGCAGCATGCCGTCCGACACTACGGGGTCCGTAAACTTGTTCTGATCGGTCAGACCCCATTTCCATCTCGACATGAATGGGAGGCGCGACGTGGAGACAAAGACGAGATCGGCAGCAAAATTAGAGATATCCTGGAATTGGAGAAACAGGGTGTACAGATTGAAGTACTCTCTCTTGATATAGGTAATAAGGAGAAACTTCTGGAGGCTGCAAAACATATACGTTCAACGATGGGCGCAGCCGGAGGAGTAATTCACGCAGCTGGCATAGCCGACATGGAGAATCCCGCCTTTATTCGTAAACCGCTGGAGTCGATTCGGAGGGTGTTGTCCCCCAAAATATTAGGCACTATAGCACTGTATGAATGCTTCCGTCACGATCCCTTGCAATTTTTTGCCCTGTTCTCTTCCGTGGCTGGAGCCATTTCGAAACTTGGTGTCGGACAAAGCGATTATGCCATGGCTAACACCTACATGGATTATTATGCCGCAGCGCATGCCCGTACCAGTCCACTTATCAGCATCCAATGGCCGAACTGGAAGGAATCCGGGATGGGTGAGTTTCCAAGTCAAGCTTATAACGAAACCGGCCTGCTCAGCATCACGGATGAAGAAGGACTGAAGTTGCTGGACTGGGCACTAGTTACCCAACAAAGCGCAGTCATGCTTCCGGCAATCGTGAGCAGCGAATCCATTGACACTGGGGGGGAAGCGGGAATTTCCAGAACGGTTAAAGCTGAAACGATGTCCGAAATACCTATGACAAGTGGGGCTTCTTTTTCTGATACATCAGAGATATTACAGATGAAATTAAGTTCCATATTCGCCGAGGAATTGAGTATTGAACCCGAAAAAATGAACCCAGACCGATCCTTCGAACATTTCGGGATGGATTCAATCCTGATTGCACAGCTGGCACGCCGGATAGAGCGCGAGCTTCAAATTCCTGTGGTGGAACCTTATCTCTTTTTGGACTATCCAACGATCGCAGGACTGACAGGGGCTTTGCTGCAAAAATACGTAACAAGTCCACGTATATCTCCTGAGCAGTTCAACAGACATGAGGCCCGACAGATTCTCCAGCCGCCCAAAGAACATTCCCGTTCCCGAGTGGCCATCATTGGAATGGCCTGTCATTTCCCAGATGCGGTGAACCCGGAACAATTTTGGAACAATCTGAAGACAGGCAAAAACAGTATACGTGAAATTCCGTCATCCCGGTGGGATTGGAGAACGTACTACCATCCTGATGGCAAAGCCGGGAAAAGTATGAGCAAATGGGGAGCTTTTCTCGATGAGCTGGAATCGTTTGATCCCGATTTTTTCGGAATGGATCATTCACTGGCAACTCATCTGGACCCTTTGCAAAGGCAGTGGCTTGAGGTTAGCGCTGAAGCACTTGCAGATGCAGGATATGGAAAAAATCAGCTTGAGTCGCTTGAGGTTGGTGTGTTTGCAGGGGCAAGAACAGGTCATTTCATGAGCAAAATACGTCAGGACAACAAACAAACCATTATTGGTACAGGTCAAAATTTTATTACGGCACATTTGGCTCATTTATATAACCTCAGAGGTCCAAACATGGTCGTGGACACCGCTTGTTCCAGTTCCCTAACAGCCATCCACTTGGCTGCCCGGAGTTTGCAAGATGGGGAAGCAGATCTGGTGATCGCCGGTGGGGTTGAAGTTTTATTGGATGAGACCCCTTATCTTTCCCTGACTGCATCAAGGGTGCTGTCACCAGATGGACAATGTAAAACCTTTGATGCCTCTGCCAACGGAATTGGGGTTGGGGAGGGCTGTGGAGTAATCATTATGAAACGATTGGAACAGGCCATAGCGGACGGTGACAAAATCTACGGCGTGATTGATGGTTCAGCAATTAACAATGATGGTCATACGATGGGCGTCACCACACCGAATCCCCAGGCTCAGCAGACGTTGATCGAACGTGCGATCAAGGATGCCAATGTTGATCCGGCTTCAATCAATTATGTAGAAACACATGGAACAGGCACGGTCATTGGAGATCCCATTGAGCTTAAAGCGTTAACTCAAGTGCTGGGAACCCGTATGGAAAAGAGGGCTCTCTGCGGCGTGGGAAGTGTCAAAAGCAATGTTGGACATCTGTTGAGTGCGGCAGGGGCAGTTAGCATGATCAAGGTTTTGCTGAGTATGGTTCATGGCCAGATCCCGCCCAGTATAAATTGTCCGCATCCGAATCCGAGATTTCGCTTTGAAGAAAGTCCGTTATTCCTTGTTCAAGAACTTACACCTTGGACCAATAAAGTGTTGCGTGCGGGTGTCAGCGCGTTTGGGCTCGGAGGAAATAACGCTCATATCCTTGTCAGCAATGAGGGTGTCCCGGACCAAAATAAAGCGACACTGGAACCTCGTTTCAATCGCATTGTCTGGAAAAGGGCCCGGTTTTGGCCTGACGAGGGTGAGGGGAAAAACGTGGTGGTCAGATCGTATTCCGGACAAACCAATCGTAAACCTGAGCATATGCTGTCTTTCTTCACACCGAAAAAATTGCAGTAAGGGGGAACTGTCGTTGATAGGACGCATTCAGGAAACGTACGTGCAACGATTAAGCCACAGCAACGCCATCGTTCAGGATCATCGTGTACACGGAATTTGTACGTTACCCGGGGTCACTCTGCTGGATATGATCTATCGTTTGTCGGCTTTATATATAGAGACACACGCCATCGAATTGCGCCAGATTTTGTTTACAACGCCCATTGTGACATCAGAGCAATTTGATCGTCAAATCGCTGTGACGTTCTCACCTGTACTCTCAGAGATGCAGTGGAGGGTAACCATTACGAGCAACAAAGTGACGAATGGTATCATCGATCAGGACAGTGAAGAACAACATATGCAATGTACGATGTTTCTTGTTGATCCCGAGTTTAATCCACCCGTGATTAATGTTCAGGATCTGAAAACTCAATCCCGGGATCAGTGGAGCATGGATGAGGTTTATCAATTAGCGAGGCAGGTCAACATCGAACATGGGCCATTTATGCAAACTTCAGGGGTCGTCTACCAAAATGAGAATCAGGAGCTTATGTGTCTGAATCTCAGTGATCAGGCCTCCGCTTACTCCGATGAATTTTATGCACATGCGGCTTTTTTGGATGGAGCAACGTTTGCGGGCTCCTCATTCCGTTTAAAGGCAAAAGCACAGGGAATGTATGACCATCAGACTCCCTATATTCCGTTTATGATCGATCGGTTTCGTATTTTCGGCCCGTTACCTGACACGATTGGTGTGCATTCGCTCGCCCGACCATTGACTGTAGACCATTCGGTCTCATCACCGGATCTGGTCTCCATGGATATTCGGATTGTCGACTCTGCTGGCAAGACCTTGGTTGAATTTGAGCGTTTAACCGCCAAACGCATTCGAAATCCTCATTTGATACAGAAATGGGCCGATGTTCATCAGAATCCCAGTGGGGTAGAAGCGTCAGGATCAAAGGATGCATCTGTACCAGAGCTGGTCACACAGGTCAGTATTCAAAGTTCATCTGTCAGCCTACATGAAACATCCGAACTATCGAATCGGCGAAGAAGTGTTCCAGAAGGAAGTATGAAGCAGGTTGCGGACTATTTAAAGGAAGAGATCGGCAAAGTGCTTGGAACATCTGAAGCGATTTTGGATACAGAGCTGGGATTTTATCAGATGGGACTGGATTCCTTGCAGCTTATCAATCTTTCAAGGACGCTGGAGAACAAAGTGAAGGAACAGCTTTACCCCACGCTGTTATTTGAATATTCCAATATTCAGTCTCTTGCTGCATACCTGCACCAACATTGGTCTGAGGCATTTACTGAAAATAAGTATGCGGAGAACAAAGTTTCGGTCAGCAAGGCAAGCACCAGAACTTCGGGACTCGATCATGATCAGGGAAAGGGTGATGACTACTCATTGATCATGCTCGAACCCTTCTGGGAAGAAGTCACGCTGCATATGCGTAACACCTCTAACACGGTGCGGAGCCACGTTGTCATTCTTTGCGAACAGGCAACTGGACATGATCAAATGATCAAGGAATGTTTTCCGCAATCAGAGGTTGTCACCCTAACCAGCGAACATACCATGATGCCACAATCATTTGAAGAAATGTGCGAGCAATGCATAGTCTGGCTTCAGAATTACATGCAGCAGTTTCCCAAAACGGAGACCCATATTCAAGTGATTGGTCCGTCAGGAACGGGCAGTGACTTTGCAGGCGCCATGGGAGCACTGTTAAGAACAGCTCATGCAGAGAACCCCCATATGCATGGGCAGACAATTACGGTGGATGATATTCATACTGTTACAAAAGCCCAATGGGCGGAGTGGTTGAATAAGGAGCGGTTAACACATTCCTCGGGAGTTATTGAAGTGTATTACACCGGAAAATCTCGTGTGCGAAGGGTGAAAAAATACCGTGAAAAGCCGATCCCGATGCCGCATAAAAGCCAGTATGATGGAGTGTATGTAATTACAGGTGGATTAGGTGGATTAGGCTTGATGGTGGGCCGACAATTGGCAGAGCAAGGGAGGATTACATTGGCGCTGGTGGGGCGTTCTTCTCTTGGCGAAAAAGAGTCCGCTAAGATATCCGAGTTGAAGAGTCTGGGAGCGGATGTTCATTATTTTCAGGCAGATCTAAATCATAGCGAGCAGATGAGTCATGTTATCCAGCAGATCCGGACCAGTCTGGGAGTTATTCGGGGAATCGTGCATTGTGCAGGAATTACCCGAGACCAATTCATTTTACAGAAAACAAAAGAGAATATTTCGGAAGTGCTAGGCCCTAAAGTGCATGGACTTTGGTACCTGGATGAATATACTCGTGATGAACCACTGGACTTTTTTATTTTATTCTCTTCACTATCGGCTGTGCTCGGGAATAGGGGACAAGCAGATTATGCTTGTGGAAACGCTTTTATGGATCGGTTTGCAGAGCGGCGTCAGCAGCAGGTTGTGGCAGGACAGCGATCAGGCAGAACCATTTCAATTAATTGGCCCCTATGGGCGAATGGAGGCATGTCGATCGATCCAGTTTACGAGCAGCAGTTGAAAGCCAAAACGGGATTGGTTCCGCTGCCTCCAAACGAAGGAATGCAACTGTTCGATTCACTTATGATGAATGGTTCACCGCAGACTGTTGTGATGTATGGTAAACCCTCGCTCATCCGCAGCTTTGCGCAAACGGTTATCCATGTGGAGGGGGCTTCCTCCGCAAAAGTTTCAAAAAATGATCATGAGGTTTCTCGAAAAGAAAAGCGGTTATCGGGAAGGCATACAGAAGATATAGCCATTATTGGTGTGGCTGGCCGCTATCCGATGGCTCGGAATGTGAATGAGTTTGCTGCCAATCTGTTATCAGGCAAGGATTGCATTACAGGCTTTCCCATCGAACGTTGGGAACAGGGGCGGTTTTCGTATACGCCAGATTCATATTATCAGTTTGGGGGATTCATCGATAAGATTGACGAGTTCGATCCACTATTTTTTAATTTATCTCCCCGTCAGGCGGAGATGATGGACCCTCAGGCGAGACTTTTTCTGGAGACGGCATGGGAAGCTTGTGAAGATGCGGGTTTTCGGGTTGAACGTAGTCAGCATCATGATGCTTCAACAGGTACCCGGAGTGTTGGTGTATTTGCTGGTGTATTCTGGAACCATTATGAGCTGTTTGCATCGGAACTGACAGATCGCGGTGTACCTACATCCTTGGGGGTCAGCGCAGCGTCCGTCGCAAACATGGTATCGTATTGCATGAATTTCCATGGTCCTTCTCTTGCGGTAGATACCATGTGTTCCTCCGCATTAACAGCCATTCATCTCGCCTGCGAAAGCATTCGAAATGAGGAATGTGAGTATGCTTTGGCAGGTGGAGTCAACGTCATTACGCATCCACATCGATATTTGTTTTTGAAAGAGGCACAGCTGCTGTCATCCGATGGAAGATGTCGCAGTTTTGGAGAGGGCGGAGACGGATATGTGCCGGGTGAGGGTGCCGGAACGGTATTGCTGACCAGTCTGCGTCATGCCAAAGAGGAAGGTTATTCCATTTATGGAGTCATTAAAGGGTCTGCAATCAATCATGGAGGAAAAACATCGGGTCCAACCGTACCGGATTCAACGGCACAGTCGGAAGTCATTAAAGAGGCCTTCAAACGTTCAGGGGTTGATCCTCGAACGGTCAGTTATTTTGAGACACACGGGACAGGAACGTCTCTCGGAGATCCGATCGAGGTCCAGGGACTGCACAAAGCGTTGGCGGACTGGTCACTGCCGGAACAGAGCTGTGCAATTGGTTCATTAAAGTCCAATATCGGGCATTTGGAAGCAGCCGCGGGTGTAGCTGCGTTAACCAAGGTACTGCTACAGATGAAATACAACCGGATTTTTCCTTCCCTGCATGCAGAGCGTCTGAATCCGTATATTCCTTTTCAGCACACTCCCTTTTATGTGGAGAGGGAAGGAAGAGACTGGAGAAACGTAAAGGCAGATTGTAACACTCCAGAAACCGGACCTTTGCGAGCGGGTATTAGCTCCTTCGGAGCAAACGGCAGTAACGCCCATTTGGTTGTTGAAGAATATGCACCGACAGTAGTAAACTCCGGTTCGAATTTTGAGTCCGAGCTTCCGGTCATTATCCCGTTATCTGCGAAAACTCAAACAAGTCTGCTTGATCATGTGCGCGACATGATGAATTATCTCTCCACTAGGGAGGAACATCAAAATTCCACCGCCACACAGGAAATCAAGCTCTCCAACCTGGCATACACACTGCAGGTGGGCAGAGAACATATGCGATATAGGGTTGCTTTTGTTGTCCGTTCTCTTGAGGAACTGCAAAGGAAATGTGCAGAGTACTTGGAAAGCAAGGACCAAGGCCTGGGGATTGGATCGTTGAACAGTCAGGTTGGTTATGAGGGAGAAGTCCGGCATCAAGAAGATGCGATTACAGAAATGTTTCAATCAGATGAAGACATTCGGACAGCGCTCCAAATATGGATGAACAAAAAAAAGCTGGCTTCTATCGCCGAAGTATGGGCCAAAGGAATAACCATTGAATGGAAAAGCATGGTTCAGAAGGACAGCAAGCCCACTCGAATCAGTCTTCCTACCTATTCATTTCAAAGAGAGCGTTATTGGGTCCCCATGGTTCATGCAAAAGGGGAGAGCGTGATGGCAGGTTCCGGCAAGAAGGCGGCAGTACTGCACTGTATGCTACACCATAACCGCTCGGATCTGCTGCGAGGCCAATGGTACAGCAGTCAGTTCAGCGGCAATGAGCCCTTCCTAAGCGATCATGTGGTGCAGGGGCACAAGCTGCTTCCCGCTGTCGTTCAGCTGGAGATGGCCCAGGCAGCAGCAGCACACGCAGCGAACTGGTCTCCGCGCACACATAGTCTGCTGCTGCGCCATGTCATGTGGAGCAGAACGCTCATCGTTGGGGAGGAGCCTGTGGAGGTTCATCTTGCACTTGAAGCCGAGGCCGATGGGAGCTTGTCCTATGAAATATCGGCAGCGTCATCCACCGAGTCTGCCATCGAGTCTGGGGAAGCGGTGTATAGTCAAGGGCGTGTGAGCATCGGACGCCCCCTCGCAGAAGCCGTGCAAAGTCTGGATTTGCAGGCCGTACGCAGCCGTTGCACGCAGGGACAGGCCAGCGGGGAAGTCTGTTATGAAACGTTCCGGAAGCTGGGCTTGGAGTACGGTCCGTCCCATCAGGCGATTGTCGAACTACACTGGGGGGCGGACGAGGCCTTGGCGCAACTTCGTCTGCCACACGCCCTCTTCGAGGGGCAAGCGGACACCGTGCTGCATCCGGGGATGGTGGATGGAGCCTTGCAAGCGACCATCGCCCTATTGGCAGGAGATGAGATCGCGGCAGCGTTGAGATCCACACCTCTGAAGGGTGAAGTAAACTTGGAGGGCGCTGCCCTTGGGAGCACAGGAGAACGGTATGGAAACCAGCCGGCTTCCGCTCCGTTACCTTTTGCGCTGGAGGAGGCGGAAGTGATGGCTCCTTGCCAAGCGCAAATGTGGGTGGTAGTGCGTGTTCGCCCCGATCCTGCGGCATCTTCCGCCGCGGAGGTGAGGGTCCGTAAACTGGATCTGGAACTGTGCGATTCAGAGGGACAGGTTTGCATTCGGCTGCGGGGCATTACCTCGCGTGTACCGGAAAGCCGGGAAGGCGTACTGTTGGTGCAGCCCGAGTGGCAGGAACTGCCGCAGCGCGCTCTAACGCCTGGAATTCCGGCAGTCGAGCCGGCGGTGCTGCTGTGTGATTGGGCCCCGCAAGATTACGCGAATGCAGATGCGGATTTGCCCTGGGAGCAGATGGCGTTAACGGGGGCGTTGGAGGCGCGGTACGGACAGGCTGTTCAGGCCATCCTGCACCACGTGCAGCAGCAACTTTCAAAACATCAAAGCGGCCGATTGGCCTTGCAAATTGTCATAGCTGGAGATGAAGAAGGAAGACGGTTCGCTGGCCTGAGTGGGCTGCTGCGGACGGTGCGACGGGAACATCCGGGCTGTCTGGCACAGCTGGTCGAAATCCAGCCAGAGACATCCGCCGCAGTGTTGGCTGAACAACTGTACCAGTGTGCGCTCCATGCGGAGGAAAGCCATCTGCGTTGGGAAGCGGACGGGCTGAAGCGAGCGGGCTGGCAGGCGGTTAACGTGGACATGGATGAGAATGTGGATATGGATGAACATTTGATTCGAAATGTACATGCGGAAGCCGAGATGGAGCCGAAGACAAAGACGGGATTCCCGCTGTTGTCCCCTTGGAGGGACGAAGGCGTCTACGTCATTACAGGTGGAGCTGGTGGACTGGGACGTATCTGGGCCCAGGAAATTGCTGCTCAAACAGAAGGCAGTACACTCATTTTGACCGGCCGATCTCCGGCGATGCCAGAGACGGTACAGCGAGAGATGGCGCAGCTTCCGGCCCGGGTTCTTTATGAAATGGTGGACGTCACCAACAGAGAGGCGGTCGATGCACTATTTCGGCGTCTTCGTCAGCAATACGGCCGGGTGAACGGGGTGCTGCATTGTGCCGGAGAGATCCGGGACAGTCTGATTCGGTACAAAACGGAACCCGACTGGCAGGCGGTGCTGGCCCCGAAAGTAAATGGCACACGGAACCTGGAAGAAGCGATCGGGACAGAGGCGCTGGATATACTGCTGCTGTTCTCCTCTGGTGCAGCGGTGACGGGGAATGCAGGGCAGGGCGACTATGCCGCCGCGAATGGGTATATGGATGCGTATGCGGTGAGCCGAAATGCACGGATGAAGCGCGGGGAGTGTCAGGGTCGAACCTTGTCCATCAACTGGCCGCTGTGGGAAGAAGGCGGGATGCAGCTGGAGGAAGAGGGGAAGGCACGTCTGTGGAAACAGCATGGGCTGAGACCGATGGGAACCGCTTCGGGTGTGAAGGCGCTGTATCAGGCCTGGGCGAGTGGAAGCAGTCAGGTGGCGGTTGCGGAAGGCAATCTGTTGGTGCTGCGCAGAAGCCTGCTGGAACCGGGAGATTCGTGGTCAACTGAACCGATGGAGTCAGCAAACACTAACGCTAATGGACCTTCCCCGGAATCGTTATCAACCGAGCTTGGAGCGTCTCTGGCGGGAGGCATGGCCCAACAGGAAGCTGTAGCTGTGCTCACGTTGGAAGTGGCCGCTTTGTTGAACGTAGGGGAGCAGGAGATTGATCCGGACATGGACTGGAGCGAATATGGTTTGGACCCGGTGCAATGGAGTGAGCTTTCCCGCAGACTGCTGACCCGGCATGGATGGGACATTTCCGCAAGGACACTGTTGGAACAAATGAACCTCCACGCAACCGCTGAGCAGTTCGTGGGTCAATTAAACCTTGCCAAGAGTTCAAAAGCAGATATACCTGCTAGTATCGAGGATACGGAAGAACTCACCGAACTTGAAAGCAATCGTGAGGATAGAGCGATCCTTTGGTTAATCGAAAAATTGGCACCCGTGATTGGTTTGCCAGAATCAAGGATTGAGCCAGATGCCCCACTGGAGCAATATGGTATCGATTCGCTGCTCATTATGAAGATGACGGACGTACTGGAGAATGAATTGGGGTCCTTGTCCAAAACGCTGTTCTTTGAATATCAGACCCTGAGGGAACTATGTCATTACTTTATGAACATGCATCAGGTGCGTTTGGATAAGCTGCTTCAGCAACAAGGGATGAAACCGGCTGGAACACCGCAGAAGAATGTGTTAACGAATGTACAGAATGTGTCGGACTCTCGAACGCACGCACCAACGCATGCCATGATGTTGAAGCGAAAGCTGCTGACAGGAACCCAATTTAAAGCCGAAGCCGAACCTATTTTGAAAAAAACGGATCTGGATCTGTCCATTCATATGGACTCACCCTCTGGTGGTGGAAAAGACTCGAATAATGATCATCAGGATATTGCGATTATTGGAATGGCGGGCAGATATCCAGGTGCCCGTAATACCATGGAATTCTGGCATAACCTGCGAAATGGTGTGGACAGTATTACCGAGATTCCATCGGAACGTTGGGATCACGGACAGGTGTATAACCCAGAGCCAGGAATTCCAGGCAAAACCTATGGCCGCTGGGGTGGTTTTTTGGATGGTGTAGATGAGTTTGACCCGTTGTTTTTCAAGGTATCTCCTCGTGAAGCCGAAACAATGGATCCCCAAGAACGACTTTTTTTGCAGTGTGTATATGAAACACTTGAAGATTCGGGATACACAAGACAAAGCTTGAGCACGGAGAAAGTGGGCGTTTATGTAGGTGTGATGTATGAGGAGTATCAGCTCTATGGATCCCAGAGTTCCATGGCATTCAACGGTAATCCGTCTTCCATTGCCAATCGGGTTTCGTATTTCTGTAATTTTCGCGGACCAAGCATGGCCGTGGATACAATGTGTTCTTCGTCATTAACATCCATTCATTTGGCCTGTCAAAGCCTGAGACAAAACGAGTGCCAGGTAGCTGTAGCTGGCGGTGTGAATGTGTCGGTCCATCCCAACAAATATATTCTTTTGTCCCAAGGGAAATTTCTGTCTAGCAAAGGACGGTGTGAGAGCTTTGGCCAAGGTGGGGACGGCTATGTTCCGGGTGAAGGCGTTGGCGCAGTTCTGTTGAAACCGTTGGCGAGAGCCATAGCGGATGGCGACCGGATTTACGGTGTGATCAAAGGATCAGCGCTGAATCATGGAGGCAAAACCAATGGGTATACCGTCCCGAATCCCAACGCACAGGCTGAGGTTATCGGTGACGCCCTGCGTGAAGCAGGTATCGATCCGCGAACGATTAGTTACGTGGAGGCGCATGGAACAGGAACTTCGCTCGGGGACCCCATTGAAGTGAACGGTTTAACAAAAGCATTTCAGCAGACGGTCCAATCCGACTTCAAGTGTGCTATCGGTTCGGCCAAATCCAACATTGGTCACTGCGAAAGCGCAGCAGGTATTGCTGCGGTAACAAAAGTGTTGCTGCAGCTGCAGCATGGGGAACTCGCGCCATCCTTGCACGCGGAAAAGACCAATCCAAACATTGATTTTACCCAGAGTCCATTTTTGGTTCAGAAGTTGCTCGAACCATGGAAGCGTCCGGAAATAGATGGAGTGCAGATCCCAAGACGTGCAGGCATATCTTCATTTGGAGCTGGGGGTGCCAATGCACATATCATCATTGAAGAGTATACCCCGACGAGTATGTATCCGGAACCGATAACAGTTGGCGAAGATCACCCAGAATCTCCAGTTATCGTTGTGCTGTCCGCAAGAAATCAGGAACGACTCTTGGCAAAGGCCAAAGACTTGCTTGAGGTGTTATGTACCGGAATATATGAGGATTCGGATATGAGGAGCCTGTCTTATACGTTGCAGGTTGGGCGTGAGTCGATGGAAGAACGTCTGGGATTGCTGGCGGTGTCCATAGATGAACTGATCTTGAAACTCAAAGAGTATATTGACCAGGCAAACGATATGGAAACACATGCTTCCCAGAATTTGTTCTATACCGGTCATGTGAAAAAGGGTAAAGAGATGCTTTCCATCCTTAGTCGGGATGAGGACATGGAAGAAATGGTGAATCGGTGGATGCAGAAGGGCCAGCATGAGAAATTATTGGAATTATGGGTACAGGGTCTGAACCTGGACTGGAATACATTATATGTTGCTGAGGGTAAACCCCAACGAATCGGTCTCCCAACCTATCCTTTCACAAGAGAAAGGTACTGGATTCCGCAGCAAGCTCAGGCCAACACGATAAGTGAATCAAAGGTGGAGGAGGGCACTTCCCCTGCGGAGCCATCGAAGGCATCGGACCATACTCTTATGCTGACCCCAATATGGGAAGTAATCGATAAGACGGAAAAGTCCGAATTTAATCCTGGAAATAAACGATGGCTGGTCATTGGAGGTACAACGGAGCAATGGGAGATGATTCATCAGATCCATGCAAAATCAATCCGTATGGATGCGGAAACTGCTGTAGATCCCGTCAGTCTGATGAATGCCTTGAAAAAGGTTGATTCTATTGATCATATCATTTGGTTATCCAATCATATGTCGCTCCCACCGAAGTCGCTGAATCATTTTATTACGGCACAGAATACGGGTGTGAAAAATGTGTTCCGAATCATTAAAGCCATGATTGAGATGGGGTATGGTTCTCGCCCTTTAGAATGGTCGTTCTTAACTTGTCAGACACAATCCGTCTGGCCAAGCGATCCGGTTCATCCTGTGGATGCCGGAGTTCACGGTCTTGCCAGCTCGATGGCGCAGGAGTTTCCACAGTGGTGTGTGCGTCTCGTCGATCTGCAAGCCGGTAACATCAATGCACATTCCATTCGTACGGCGTTGTCTCTGGAACCGAAAGGTATTGGGGATCTCCAGGTTCATCGAAATGACCGCTGGTATGGTCAGGAACTTGTTCGCCTGGAGAGCAATGCTCCTCATGACAACAACAATTATCGTCATGGCGGAATCTATGTTGTTATTGGTGGAGCTGGCGGTATCGGTGAAGTATGGAGCGAATATATGATCCGGACCTATCAGGCGAGGGTGATATGGATCGGAAGAAGTGAATACAACGACGAGATACGGCATAAGCAGAATCGTTTGTCAGCTCTGGGGGCTGCTCCCGAATATATTTCGGCCAATGCAGCCAATGAAGAGGATTTAATGGGTGCGTATATAACGATCAAGAGCCGGTTCAAGACCATAAACGGTATTGTACATTCAGCAATTGTTTTGCAAGATGGCAGTTTGGAACAGATGACAGAGGAACAATTTCAACATGTATTTACCGCCAAACTGGATGTAAGTGTTGTGATGGCAAACATATTTGCGAAAGAAAATCTGGACTTTGTACTCTTTTTCTCATCCATGAACTCTTTTACCAGACGACCAGGCCAGAGCAATTACTCGGCGGGTTGTATGTTTAAAGATTCGTTTGCGCATTGGTTGCGACAATCCTGGACGTGCCCGGTCAAAATTATGAACTGGGGTTTCTGGGGAAATATAGGCCGTGTTGCTTCATTGGAATACAGGGAACGCATGGACCGGATGGGTGTAGGTTCAATTGAGGCGCTTGAAGCGATGGAAGCCTTGGAGATGCTCATGAGCTTGGACCTTACACAGGCCGCCTTGTTAAAAACAAAAGCACATCCGATTCCTGGAATCCATATGCAAAAGTCAGTACGGGTTTACATGTCGGATCACCCTATAAAGGAGAGCAGGCCAGAGACTCGCGGCATCATGCGCATCTCTCATCCAGAGCAAGATACAGGTCATTTGCTCCAAAAGATGGAGCCCTTGCTTGCAAAGCTAATGTGGGTGCAGCTGCATACCTCCGGCTGGTTTGTGTCCGATGTTAGCTCTGGCACTCTGGTTGAATTAACACAGAATTTGTCGGATACCTACGCGCATTGGATCAGAGGAAGTTTGACCGCGCTCGTCCGTTACGGCTATCTGATGAAAACCGATTTTGGTTACAGGGTATGCAATAACGACACGCCGAATGCCGAAACGGCTTGGCAGGAATGGGAGCATAACAAACCTGGCTGGATCAAACACCACGGCGCGGAATCACAAATCAGATTGGTTGAAACGATGCTGAAGGCGCTGCCAGATATTCTCGGCGGAAAATGCCTGGCAACCGAGATTATGTTTCCTGATTCCTCTATGGAATTGGTCGGGGGGATATACACGTGAAAATAAACCGTTATAACGAAGTGCTTGCTGAAACAGCAGCACATTATGTGCAGCATAACATCCAGCTGGACAGATCTGCTCTCCGCATGATGGAGATTGGGGCGGGAACCGGAGGAACAAGTGCAGCCGTTTTGAACAGACTGAAACTGATGGAACAACATATTCAAGAGTATGCATATACGGATGTATCCCAAGCATTCCTTTTGCATGGTGAACAAAAGTATGGAGCGGGCAGGCCATTCATGAATTATCGTAGGTTTGATGTCTGTTATGCTCCGTCTGCCCAGCAGATAGACACCGGTGCCTATGATGTGGTCATCGCAGCCAATGTGCTGCACGCAACTCCCGATTTGCGGACAACACTGCGTAATGTGAAGGCTCTGCTAAAACAAGGCGGAATGCTGTTAATTAACGAGATTAGCAGCAATTCCCTTTTCACTCACCTTACCTTTGGTTTGTTGGATGGGTGGTGGCTGTATGAGGACCCCGAGCTTCGTTTAACCGATTCTCCCGGAGTAGCACCTCATGTATGGGAACAACTGTTACTGGAAGCGGGTTTTCATTCTATCGAATTTCCTGCACAAGATTGGCATGAGGAAGGACAGCAGGTCATTGTGGCATACAGTGACGGCATAGTCAGGCAGATTGACTCAGAGGTTACTCCAGTTGGATCTTCCAATCAGGTGCGGTCTGAATTACAGTCCAATGATTCGTTCTCTCCAGAAAGCCGTCCTGAACTGCAAGAAAAGAAGGCGAGCAAGTCATCCCTTGGTGTGGAGAGCACTTCAGCAACCACATTGAAAGCACATGTAAGAGAGATCGTTACAGACATGCTGTCTGCTTCGCTTAAAGTGAACACCACCATGATTGATTCAGAGGAACCTTTCTCCGAATATGGTGTGGACTCCATTACAGGCGTGCGGCTTATTCAGTCGATCAACGAGGCGTTATCCATATCTTTGCAGGTATCCAGCCTGTTTGATTATAGCTCCATTGAGTTGTTATCCAGCCATATCGTTGAAAAGTATAGGGACGGCCTTGTGCAGACCATCGAAAAGACTTCCAAATCTGTAGAACCGGTGGAGTTGAGCTCTGAAGCTTCTGCCCCGCATGCATACAAAACAGAAGGTTCATCCGAACACAATCATGACCAGCATTCTGCGTTGCCAGAGTCTTATATTCCTTTACAGGTGGAGCGGGAAAATATCGCTATTGTTGGGATGAGTGGCCGATTTCCGCAATCAGATGATATTCATTCCTTATGGGGGAACTTGGTCGCAGGAAAAGATATGGTCGGGAGAGCTACACGTTGGGATCTATCATCTTATTTTGAAAAAGATATTCCCTATTGCAGCCATGGTGGATTTTTGGAAAACATAGATGAATTTGATCCTCAATTTTTTAATATCTCTGGCACCGAAGCTGCTCATATGGACCCGCATCAGCGAATTTTTCTTGAGGAATGCTGGAAATCACTAGAAGATGCTGGATATGCAGGACAGGCAGTTGCCGGACTGAAGTGTGGTGTATACGCGGGATTTAATGAGCTTGATTACCGGACATTGCTTGGAACGAATCCTGTTCCGCAGGCATTCTGGGGTAACTCGGGTTCAGTCATTCCTGCTCGAATCGCATATTATCTGAATTTGCAGGGCCCTGCCATTGCTGTGGATACGGCATGTTCAAGCTCGCTCGTATCGGTTCATCTGGCTTGTCAGGGATTATGGTCTGGAGAGACAGAAATGGCGCTTGCCGGAGGGGTCTTTATACAGTCCACCCCAGGTTTTTTCATTGCATCCAACCGGGCCGGCATGCTCTCAACGACAGGCAGATGTCATACGTTTGACCAGCGGGCAGACGGATTTGTGCCTGGAGAAGGTGCAGGAGTTGTAGTTCTGAAGCGTTTGAGTGATGCTCTGCGTGACAGGGACAACATCCATGGGGTTATTCGCGGTACAGCCATTAACCAGGATGGAGCCTCGAACGGGCTCACCGCGCCAAGTGCGAAGTCTCAGGAGCAGCTCATGTGTGAGGTTTACAATCGTTTTGGCATCCATCCTGAAAATATTCAGCTGGTTGAAGCCCATGGAACCGGAACTAAATTGGGAGATCCCATTGAATACAGCGCACTTGTAAAAGCATTCCGCGCTTACACCGAAGAGGAAAGCTATTGTGCTCTCGGTTCAATCAAAACCAACATTGGGCATACAGCCGCAGCTGCGGGTGTGGCAGGACTGATCAAAATTTTGCTTTCGTTAAAACATGCACAAATTCCAGCTTCCCTTCATTTTCAGGAAGGTAATGAACACATTTCGTTTGAAAGCAGTCCTTTTTACATCAATACAGAAACAACCGACTGGATCACACCGCCGGGTGTTAAAAGGATGGCCGCAATCAGCGCTTTTGGCTTCAGTGGAACGAATGCACATATGGTCATTGAACAAGCACCTGTAAAAGAAAGTCAGAAGGTCAATTGCCCCGGGAACCTGATTGTTTTATCCGCCCAGTCCCAGGAACAATTGCGAATTCAAGCCAAGCAACTGGTTAGCTTCTGCAAAGAACAATCCGATGTGAGCTGCTGGGATATGAGTTATACCTTGCTTATGGGACGAAAACATATGAACTCCCGATTGAGCTGTGTGGTCCGTAATGAACAAGAGTTAATCAGAATATTGGAGAAATGGCTTGAAAAGGGATCTGCGGCAGAAGTTCAGGTGGTGGAACTGGCCCATACGCTGCGCCCACAGTCTTCATTAATGCGTTATGGAAATGAATGTTTGCGGCATTGTTCGGAATCACCGGATTCGGTTGAATTTACGGAAAATTTATCCGCTGCCGCAAGTTTATATATGCAGGGGTATGATCTTGATTTTGAATTGTTGTTTGGGCACGAACCCGCGGGACGAATCTCGCTGCCCGTTTATCCGTTTGTCAAAGAAAAGTACTGGATTGATGCTGGTTATGCATCAACACACGGTCGTGTGACCCGTCAGCATACTGACCAGAGCAGAGAGGATTCAAACCAGTTGCTTCATCCATTGCTGCATCGTAATACCTCGAATTTGGCCGCTCTCCAATTCAGTTCCACCTTTGATGGCGGGGAGCTTTTCCTGAAGGATCATGTCGTGCAAGGGGAAAGTGTATTTCCGGGTGCGGCCTATCTGGAGATGGCTCGTGCTGCAGTGGAAATGGCTCATACGCATGATGAACGAGAACAGACATGGGTAAGTCTGAGCGATATCGGCTGGTATGATCCACTACAGGTGAACAATGAGCCTGTTCAGGTTGACGTCTTGCTTCATCCGCTTGAACGGGGAGCAATCGAGTTTCGGATACAGAGCCAAGGTGCGAAAGAGGCTGTTGTTCACTGTCTTGGGCAAGCGACCATGATGCAGACTTGGGAAGCTGGACAGACAGATCTGACACAGATCAGAACACAATGCACCGAAGGGTTTTATACAAGGGAAGGTTGTTACGACCAGTTTAAACAAATGGGTCTGCAATACGGGGATTATTATCAAGGAATAGAAGAGTTGTACATCGGGACAAATCAGGTACTTGCCAAACTGAGCCTTACAGAAGGGTTGCCCCATGAATATGGCGAAGGTCAGCTTCACCCTGGTCTTACAGACAGTGCTTTACAAGCATCCATTGGACTTCTGTTGGCAGCAGCAGGAGGTTCGCCTGGTATAACGCCGGTTCCGTTTGCCTTGGAGCAAGTGCAGATATGGGGAAACAGCACATCATTAATGTGGTCGCATGTTCGCGCCTGTACTCCGAACGACTTCCTAATTGAAACGAAAAAGGTTGATATTGATGGATATGACGATAAGGAACAGCTTGTCCTTCGAATCAAGGGGCTGACGTTTCGTGAGCTTCCCGGACAGGTAGAGATTGGGGCTGAAGGGACTTTGCTCGCTGAACCCTATTGGAAAGTGGCACCTGCTGACACATTTACCCGAGGCGTTTCCGGGAATGAGACCATAACCGTGGATAATCATGTGGTGCTTTTATTCGAAGACAGCAATCACAGTTATCCGGGAATTGAGCAATATTTACAGCGTTTTTCCATTCGAAGTGTACGTATTCCTTCAACGGATTTCAGCCAGACTTGGGACGGATTATTCACCAACGGTGCATTGCGGGTGCTCGAAGAGATCCAGCTGCTGATGCGGGCAGTGTCCCATGTTAACGATGAAAAATGGCTCCAAATTGTTATTCCTGGCGAGTTGTCGTTGTATCAGGGAATTGCCGCTATGTTAAGAACGGCCGAACTGGAGAATCCATCCTTTCATGGTCAGGTTATTGAGGTCATGAATAAGCCGGAATCGGAGATGCTGGCGAACATGCTCTTCGATAACCGCGCTTACCCGGAGCATGGGTTAATCCGTTATAAGAGTACACCAGGGTCTTCAGGTATTGGGCTTCGTCACGTTCAGGATTGGAAAATGATTGAATATGATCCGTTTGAAAGCTCATTCGACATACCATGGAAATCGGAAGGGGTATACGTAATTACTGGGGGAGCAGGTGCTCTCGGCATCATCATGGCTGAAGAAATAGCGCGTCATGCACCTTCCTGTACCATTGTTGCTGTAGGGAGGACATCCTCTACCACGATTCGGCAACCGTTTGATGCTCTGCGTGAAAAAGGAATCAACCTCGTCTACAGACAGGGGGATATTTCGGATTGGCGGACCGTGCAAGATTTGGTGAGTTCATTGAAGTTGGAGTTTGGTGAACTGAATGGGATTATTCATTGTGCCGGAATCATACATGATCATCCCATTTTTGCTAAAAGAGAGGACGATCTTCGGAACGTTTTTGCACCAAAAGTGTCCGGTATTGTTCATTTGGATGAAGCAACTCGGGAGGACAAATTGGATTTGTTCATCGTTTGCTCGGCTGTTGCCGCAATGTTTGGCAACCCCGGACAAGCCGACTATGCGGCAGCCAACGCTTTTATGGATTCTTTTGCATCTGAGCGGCACCAGCGAGTGCAGAAGGGGGAGCGATTTGGACGGACGATCTCCATAAACTGGCCGCTGTGGACAGAAGGTGGCATGACAATATCTGAAGCCGTTCAGCAAAGGATGTTCCATCGTTACGGTATGGCAGCCATGGATACGGTTAGCGGCATACAGGCTTTATATGGGGCTTTGGCAACAGGGGCCGGACAGATTGCTGTTTTGTCGGGTAATGTGACCCGGATCAGGGAGCTTCTACATTCCCAAAACCAACAGGGGTCCCTGGCTTCCAATAGTGAAATCAAAGGGCTGGCATCCATGAATAAAATAAATTCACCTGTCGGGGAATTAAACCGATTACAGACAGATGACCAACCGAAACGGACGGTTCAATTTCTGATCCAAACCCTTGCCGAAGTTATTGGACTGCCCGAATCCCGAATTCAAGCCAGCGCACCTCTGGAGCAGTATGGAATCGATTCAATCCTGATCATGCAGATGACGAACA
Source organism: Paenibacillus sp. FSL K6-4396 (assembly GCF_038002525.1). NCBI lineage: Bacteria > Bacillati > Bacillota > Bacilli > Caryophanales > Paenibacillaceae > Paenibacillus > Paenibacillus sp. FSL K6-4396. Next base: position 2,889,312 of record NZ_JBBOCR010000001.1, read on the forward strand.
AGCTGGAGAGTTTGTTCGGACCTCTGCCCAAAACGTTATTTTTTGAGTACCAGACGATCGGGGATTTGAGCAGTTACTTTCTACAGGAGCAAGGCGAAAAACTGGACAGGTTGCTAAGGGAGGTAGATCCCTATACAGCCTCAGATGCAGCATCGGTACCTTTGGAAGATAAACATGTCAAAGCACAGCAGCCCGTACTGCAACCTGCCTTTTCGGTCCCAGGTGAGGCTCGGTCGCCTTATCTGGCTGTTGGACAGACCCAAACGATTGTCCCACGGATGAATGAGTCACAGACAAAGGCATCCAGACAGGACACAGCTGTCGATACGCAGCAGGATATCGCCATTATTGGTGTGGCGGGAAGGTATCCGGGAGCGCGGAATATCCATGAGTTTTGGGAGAATCTACGCAGTGGAACAGACAGTATCACCGAAATCCCGCCAGAACGCTGGGATCAGGAGCAGGTGTATGATCCGGCGCCGGGCACGCCGGGCAAGACCTATGGACGCTGGGGTGGATTTCTGGACGGTGTGGACGAATTCGATCCGTTGTTCTTCCAGATCTCTCCCCGGGAAGCCGAGATGATGGACCCGCAGGAACGATTGTTCATGCAGTGTGTGTACGAGACGCTGGAGGATGCGGGGTATACGCGGGAGCGTTTGGCGGCGGACATCGTGGGGGTGTACGTGGGTGTGATGTACGAGGAATATCAGCTGTACGGGGCCGAGTCCTCAATTGCGCTCTCGGGTAATCCGGCGTCCATCGCCAACCGGGTGTCGTATTTCTGTAATTTCCGCGGACCAAGTCTGGCGGTGGATACGATGTGTTCGTCTTCGCTGACCTCCATTCATCTGGCGTGCCAAAGTCTGAGACAGAACGAATGTCAGGTAGCGGTGGCGGGCGGGGTGAATGTGTCGGTCCACCCGAACAAATATATCATGTTGTCCCAGGGACGATTCCTGTCCAGCAAAGGCCGTTGTGAGAGCTTTGGTGAAGGGGGCGACGGGTATGTGCCGGGTGAAGGCGTTGGCGCGGTCCTGTTAAAGCCGCTCGCACGAGCCGTTGCAGACGGGGACCGGATTTACGGCGTGATCAAAGGGTCGGCCTTGAATCACGGTGGAAAAACGAACGGATATACCGTGCCGAATCCCAACGCTCAAGCGGACGTCATCGGCCGGGCCTTGCGTGAGGCGGGAGTTGACCCGCGGACGATCAGTTATGTGGAAGCCCATGGCACGGGTACGTCGCTTGGTGACCCCATCGAGATTGCGGGGTTGAGTAAAGCTTTTCAGCAAGAGCCATCGGAAGAAGCCTACTGTGCCATTGGCTCAGCGAAATCCAATATCGGACATGCGGAGAGCGCAGCAGGCATCGCGGGAGTCACCAAGGTGCTGTTGCAATTGCAGCATGGGGAGCTGGCGCCGTCCCTGCATGTGCAGCAGACGAACCCGCATATTGACTTTAGTCAAACCCCGTTCAGGGTCCAGCGGGAGTTAGACGTTTGGGCACGGCCAAGGGTGGACGGTCAGAACGTACCGCGACGGGCGGGAATTTCCTCGTTTGGTGCAGGTGGAGCGAATGCTCATCTCATTTTGGAGGAATACCGGGAACCCGAACTGGTGCAAGAACAGGCGAACGAGCAACACGAGAAAAGCGAGAAAAATGAAGTTCCCGGGATGGTTGTGCTGTCGGCGAGAAACGAGGAACGACTGGTCGTTCAGGCGCGTCAGCTGCGGGATACACTTCGCATTGGGCAGAGCAGCTGGAGTGTAAGGGAGATCGCCTATACGCTGCAAACCGGACGTGAAGCAATGGAGGCTCGGTTGAGCGTACTGGCGCAAACGGTGGACGAGCTACTCGTCAAGCTGGACAGCTATGTGGAACAGGCGGGTCAGGCGGAACCGGTAGGCAAAGGAAGCCAGTATTATCAGGGTCATGTGAAGCAAGGACAAGACAATCCGGGCTGGTTAACAGATGAGGAAGACATGAAAGAGAATGTGAAACGCTGGCTGTCCCAGGGTCGTTATGAGCATGTACTGGACGCCTGGACACGAGGGGCAGTGATCCAGTGGATGGAGCTATACGGGGACAACAGACAGCAGCACCCGCGTCGAATCAGTCTGCCGGCGTATCCGTTTGCAGCTGAACGTTACTGGGTACCTGAACCCCTTGTCTCAAGAGAACAGAGAAGTAAAGTAATCCAACATACAGGCGTACCTATTTTACATCCGCTTGTACATTGCAATACATCCAGCTTTGGTTTGCAACGATATGCCAGTACGTTTACGGGCGAGGAAACGATTTTGGCCCATCATCAGGTCCACGGAGAGAAATGGCTTCCCGGTACGGCCTATCTGGAAATGGCCAGAGCGGCGGTTCAGCAAGCTGTTGGACTTTTCGACAAATCCTTGCAGGTACGGTGTATTCAGAAAGTCACATGGATGATGCCTCTACAGGTGGATCAGCCGGTTGATGTTCTGATCGAACTTAAACAGCAGAATGATAAACTCATAGGTTTCGAGATCTATAGCTTCACTCATGGATCTGAGCAACTCAAACGAACACATTGCAAGGGTTCCGTTCTGCTGGGGGGAATACAGGCATCCGTTCAACCAACTGGAAACAAACCTTGGCTGGTTGAGAAGGCAGAACGTGTCCTTTCAGGTAAGGAGTGTTATTCCTTGTTTGACGGATTGGGTCTATCCTACGGGCCCGCTTTTCAGGGACTTACACAGCTATTCATCCAGGATCATCAGGTTTGGGCACCGTTGCGGTTGTCTCCGGCAGTCGGACATACAGAGCGATATGTAATGAATCCATATTTGCTTGATGCGGCGTTCCAGGCCTCCATGGGTCTTTTGCTGAAGCAACATGTGGAGGGGGGCCGAAGTCCTGATTCAGTGCCACTGCCGTTTACACTAGATCATCTGGAAATCCTGCATCCTTGCACAGAAGAGATGTGGGTGCGTGTCCAACGGATGGATCACTCTTCTGGGGCACAGGGGCTGATCAAGTTTCAGATTGAAATGTATAGTCCAGACGGAAAGTTATGCATTCGGATGACCGAATTGGCATGTAAAGCTCCCACAGCGGATAGGCTTCCTTTATTTCAAAATCCGTTGACGACCGGGGGTACACCTCCTGTTGGACATGTTCTGATGACACCCATATGGAGTGTATTTACGCCGGAGGAGACAGCGCATCCGCTATCCGTTGGTAACAAGGTACTCATCATTAGTGACAACGATACAAGTCATAAGCAAGCCCTGAAACTATATCCGGGCGCAATGCACATGTTGCCCCATAACAGCATACTCGGTTGGAAGGAGAGCCTGTCGGAGTTTGCCATTCTGGATCATATCGTATGGCAGGCCCCGTCTCCCGGTAATGTTGGCATGACAGATGATTCCATTGTTGAGGGACAGGAGCAGGGGGTTCTTCAGCTGTTCAGAATGATCAAGAGTCTACTAGAGCTTGGATACGGTAATCGAAGCTTGAGTTTGACCCTCATTACGACAAATGCGATCCCATCCTCTCCAATGGACGAAATTAATCCTACCCATGCAAGCATTCATGGTTTTGCGGGCTCTTTGGCCAAAGAATACTCCCGGTGGAGCATAAAACTGCTCGATCTGGAGCATGAGGTTGAATGGGCGGAGACCCAAATGCAGGAACTTCCTTGGAATGCGCAAGGAAACGCCTATCTGTACAGGGATAACGAGTGGTTACGCCAGGAGTTGATCCCGGTAAATGTGCACAATGAACATGCAATCCAGGATGCTTATCGCCAAGAGGGAGTATATGTGGTCATTGGTGGGGCAGGTGGCATTGGACAGGTGTGGAGCGAATACATGATCCGGCAGTACAATGCACGTATTATCTGGATCGGGCGCAGGGAACCTGATTCAATCATTCAACGCTGTATAGAACGTTTGGAGTCTCTGGGGAGTGCTCCCGAGTACATTGTGGCAGATGCGACAAATGGAGATTCCCTCCAGAAGGCCTATGAACAGATCAAGCGAAGACATCCCCATATTCATGGTGTAATTCATTCTGCGATTGTATTGCAGGATCAGAGTATCGCCAATATGGAGGAGAATCGTTTTCAGGCTGTCTTATCTGCAAAAGTCGCTGTAAGTGCAAGCATGGCTCAGGTATTTGGACAGGATGACCTCGACTTCATGCTGTTTTTCTCATCCTTTAATTCGTTTACCAGGTCACCTGGGCAAAGCAATTATGCGGCTGGCTGCACCTTCAAGGATGCGTTTGCTCATCAGCTTGCGAGGGAGCGTTCCTATGATGTCAAAGTGATCAATTGGGGTTATTGGGGAAGTGTGGGAAGTGTAGCCTCGGAAGAATACAACACACTTATGAGCAATGCCGGTATCGGTTCTATTGAAGTAGCTGAAGCCATGAAAGCACTGGAAATCCTTTTGACAGGATCACTGGATCAACTGGGGCTTGTCAGAACGACCAGACCTCTTTTTATGCAAGAGCTGAACTTGAACAAAGTTGCATCCCTGAATGTGTAACAGAACGATGTGTTGACAGGGTGCATGAACCGTTTTGCACGGTACGGGAGAGCAGCAGAACATAAATGTTTCTGATGAATGGGCATCTGCTGCCACAGGGAGGTTAAAACAATGGATGATCAGGTGTATATTCCGATTACAAAACATATTCCCGAGGGACTTCGCAGTGAGACAGATCTGTTACACGGGTGGCTTGTCGCATTATTGTCAGCGGAATTAAAGGCAATGGGGTTGTTTGAAAAAAGCTATTCCAGCACCCGGGAATGGTTAGAGAAAAACGGGATACCCGTTTTGTTTCATCGCTGGATGGAAGAGACACTTGCTGTGTTAGCCAAAGAAGAGGGGAATAGCACTGCAGGCGGGCAAACCGCTACTACCTTCGAGAATGTGTGGCAGAAATGGGATGAAGTTAAACAGCAATGGCTGCAAAAGGGCCATCTTCGATCCCAGGTCCTTTTGGCAGAAACGGCATTAAAACACCTGCCTGATATTCTTCGGGGCCACAAGCAGGCAACGGATGTTCTTTTCCCCAATTCAAGCATGACACTTGTCGAAGGCATATACCAAAACAATCCCATCGCCGACTATTTCAATGAGGTTCTGGGATCGCAACTTATAACAATTATTGAAGAAAAAAGAAAAAAGAATGCAACCATCCGGTTGAGAATCATCGAATTTGGCGCGGGTACAGGCGGAACCAGTACCCCTGTGCTGGACATGCTCAGACCGTATGCCCAGCACATTGAGGAATATTGTTATACGGATATCTCTTCCTCTTTTCTGTTGCAGGCAGAGCAGCGCTATGGGAATGAACACTCATATTTGACCTACAGAAAAATAGATGTGACCAAGCAGCTGAAGGGTCAATCCATTAATGAAGCTGTCTATGATATAGCGATCGCGGCCAATGTGCTGCATGCTACACCGAATATTCGTCAAACCCTCAGACATATCAAAGCAGCACTCAAAAAGCAGGGGCATCTGCTCCTGAATGAGATAACTGATAATACACTTTTTGCCCATATTACGTTTGGTTTGTTGGAGGGCTGGTGGTTATACGAAGATGAGGCACTGCGTATTCCGGGCTGCCCGGGACTTACACCTAATACATGGAAAAAGGTACTCGCCAAAGAGGGGTTCAGAAATGTTCGTTTTCCGGCATTAAATGCTGAAGAGTGGGGGCAACAAATCGTTGTATCTCAAAGTGATGGCATCATTATACACGAATTAGAACAGAGCCCTGCATCTCATTCTGTACAGACACAAACAAAAGCGATTCCTGAGGTGGAGTGGAAGCCCAGTCCGTCCTTGGTTACGGGGACTGGAAACATTCAGCCTACAGCAGATATTCCGGACCACCTGATCCGGGATCATATGATTACGGTCATCCGGGACAGCATAGAGACATCCTTGAAGATGAGCCAGGACCGGATCGATAATCATCAAAGTTTCTCTGAATATGGCGTCGATTCCATTGTTGCCGTGAATCTGGTCAATCTCATTAATGAGCAATGTGGAATAGTGATGCAGACTACAGTGCTGTTCGATCATAACACGGTCCATGCCCTAAGCAAGCACATGCTGGAGCAATATCGACAAGAAATTGTGGCGTCCATGCTGCCTGCCCCGGCTGTTACATCTCCACAGAGGAAAGACGAACAAGTCAGCATTATGGACATAAGCAGCGATAATCATACGGCTGAGAAGTCTGCTGTGCATAGGAATGAGGATCGGTTGCCGGTTCGGGATGAGAGGACTAATCCTAATTCGACTTGGACAAGCACAAGGGTTGATAACGTAAAGCTGGGATCCGGTTCGGAAGGTGTATATTATCGATTGCTGCTGGAGAAACCTGGAGAACCGGAAGAGCTTCAACTGATTCGGGATCAATCGCGTTCACTCCAGCCAAACGAAGTACAAATTGCTGTGCATGCTTTTTCACTTAATTTTGGAGATCTGTTATGTGTAAAAGGGCTGTATCCAACCATGCCCCTTTATCCGTTTACCCCTGGCTTTGAAGTCAGCGGGGTCGTCGTTCAAACAGGTTCCGAGGTCACAGACCTTCGGCGCGGTGATGAAGTGGTGGGCATGATGGGTGAGCAGATGGGTGGTCATGCCAATATGGTGATCTGTCCGGCAGCTCATGTTGTACCCAAACCGAAAAGATTAACATTTGAAGAAGCCTGCTCACTGCCGGCCGTCACGATGACCATGCTTGATGTGTTCCACAAAGCCAAACCGCAGCCAGGTGAAAAAATATTGATACAGACGGCGGCCGGAGGGACAGGTCTTATTGCCGTACAGCTGGCCCAGCACTATGGTCTAGAAATCTATGCCACAGCCGGTTCAGATGTGAAACTGAACTATCTGCAACAGCAGGGTGTGCACCATACCATTCAGTATGTGGAGCAGGATTTTGCCGAGGAGATTCGCCGTCTTACGAACGGGCAAGGTGTAGATATGGTCATCAATACCTTATCGGGTGATGCGATTCAAAAGGGTATGGCTTGTCTTGCTCCAGGTGGCAGATATATTGAAATTGCCATGACTGCCCTCAAATCAGCCAAAAATATTGATTTATCCTTGTTATCGAACAATCAGGCATTCTTTTCGGTAGATTTGCGACGGATGGCCTTCCGTGATCCTTCTATCATTCGAACCTATATGAAGGAAATGGCGATCCTAATTGATCAGAACATCATTCGTCCGACGATATATGCCACTTATCCTTTTCAGCAAGTGAAAGAAGCATATAAGGCTATGGGAAACCGCAGTAATATCGGCAAAATTGTGGTACATATCCCTGAAGAACAACGTTTTAAGCCGGATTCTGTTAAGCCATGGGAGCAAAACGTTGTGGTAGAAGAGGCCACAATGAATCAAGAAACACTGCCCGTCCGGGATGAAGTAGCAATTGTTGGAATCAGTGGCCGATTTGCACAAAGTCGCAATCCTGAGGAGTTATGGCAACATTTGCAAGCCGGGCATGATCTGATTGGAGAGGTAAAACGTTGGGAGCTGGACGCTTATTACGCTGATCAGCAGTCCTATTGTCGACATGGCAGCTTTATAGAGGATTTTGATCGTTTCGATCCTCTGTTTTTTAATATATCCGGCGTGGAAGCCACCTATATGGACCCTCAGCAGCGCATTTTTTTGGAGGAGTCCTGGAAGGCGCTTGAAGATGCAGGTTATGCTGGCAAAAAGGCGGAGGGCCTTCAATGCGGCGTTTATGTAGGCTGCAGTGGTATGGATTACCAGAGCATTTTTGGACATGAGGCCCCCCCGCAAGCTTTCTGGGGGAACGCCAATTCTATTGTGCCTGCTCGTATAGCCTATTATCTGAATCTGCATGGTCCGGCCATTACAGTGGATACGGCCTGTTCCAGTTCATTGGTAGCCATTCATCTGGCATGTCAGGGATTATGGTCAGGAGAGACCAATATGGCCGTTGCTGGAGGCGTATTCATCCAGTCCACCCCTGGCTTTTACCTTGCCTCCAATCGAGCGGGAATGCTGTCTCCAACAGGACGGTGTCATACCTTTGATGAAGCGGCAGATGGTTTTGTACCGGGAGAAGGTGCAGGGGTTGTTATTCTGAAAAGACTCAGCGAGGCGCTGGATGACGGTGATCAGATTTACGGAGTCATTCGAGGGAGCGGAATAAACCAGGATGGGTCCACCAATGGAATTACCGCTCCCAGTGCGAAATCTCAGGAACGGCTTGAGCAGAACGTATATGAGACTTTTAATATTAATCCTGAACACATCCAGCTTGTTGAGGCTCATGGGACAGGGACCAGGCTGGGAGACCCGATTGAGTTCAATGCATTGACGCAGGCGTTCAGAAAACATACGGACCAAAAACAGTTCTGTGCGATCGGCTCGGTAAAAAGCAATATCGGTCATACGGCCACGGCAGCCGGAGTAGCGGGTTTGTTTAAAATTATGCTGGGGATGCGTCATCAAAAAATGGCCCCCTCCATTCATTTTCATCAACCCAACAGCCAGATTGCCTTAAATGACAGCCCGTTTTATATCCCTACAGCCACGATGGAATGGAAAGCCGGATCAAGTGGCAGAAGATGTGCTGCAATCAGTTCATTTGGTTTCAGTGGTACGAATGCCCATATGGTCATTGAGGAAGGACCACTGCGATCCAGACCGTCAGAGCCGATGCCGGGATATTTGATTGCACTTTCAGCTCGTACCGCCGAACAATTGCGTCAGCAGGTTGAACAACTCACCGCCTACGGAAGACAATTGCCGGAACTGGATTGCGGTAACCTGAGCTACACCCTGCTATTGGGACGCAAACATATGGATTTCCGCCTAGCTTGCGTGGCCCGAAGTCTGAATGAAGCGATAACGTTACTTCAACGCTGGTTGGGTAAGGGAAGTGCACCACAGGTTCGGGTTTCACAAGGAACACCGGACACTTCACGTGAGCACTCCTCATTGCAGCGATATGGGAATGAATGTTTGCGGAGCTGCCGGAAGACGACACATGCAAGCGAATATTTGGAGCATCTGGGCACTGCGGCGGATCTGTATATCCAGGGATATGAACTGGATTATGATCTGTTGTTTGAGCGGGGACACTATCGAACCATTTCACTCCCCACCTATCCATTTGCCAGAGAGCGGTATTGGGTGGAGCCCGAAGAAATGAATGACTCAGCATTAGCAGAAAAACCAACAACGGTTAAGCCATTAAATGAAAGCATATTACTGCACTCCATGCTGCACCATAACCGCTCGGATCTGCTGCGAGGCCAGTGGTACAGTAGCCAGTTTAATGGCAGAGAGCCCTTCCTGAGCGATCATGTGGTACAGGGGCACAAGCTGCTTCCCGCTGTCGTTCAACTGGAGATGGCCCAGGCAGCAGCAGCACACGCAGCGAACTGGCCTCCGCGCACACATAGCCTGTTACTGCGCCATGTCATGTGGAGCAGGCCGCTCATCGTTGGGGAGGAGCCTGTGGAGGTTCATCTTGCACTTGAAGCCGAGGCCGATGGGAGCCTGTCCTATGAAATATCGGCAGCGTCATCCACCGAGTCTGCCATCGAGTCTGGGGAAGCGGTGTATAGTCAAGGGCGTGTGAGCATCGGACGCCCCCTGGCAGAAGCCGTGCAAAGTCTGGATTTGCAGGCCGTACGCAGCCGTTGCACGCAGGGACAGGCCAGCGGGGAAGTCTGTTATGAAACGTTCCGGAAGCTGGGCTTGGAGTACGGTCCGTCCCATCAGGCGATTGTCGAACTACACTGGGGGGCGGACGAGGCCTTGGCGCAGCTTCGTCTGCCACACGCCCTCTTCGAGGGGCAAGCGGACACCGTGCTGCATCCGGGGATGGTGGATGGAGCCTTGCAAGCGACCATTGCCCTATTGGCAGGAGATGAGATCGCGGCAGCGTTGAGATCCACACCTCTGAAGGGTGAAGTAAACTTGGAGGGCGCTGCCCTTGGGAGCACAGGAGAACGGTATGGAAACCAGCCGGCTTCCGCTCCGTTACCTTTTGCGCTGGAGGAGGCGGAAGTGATGGCTCCTTGCCAAGCGCAAATGTGGGTGGTAGTGCGTGTTCGCCCCGATCCTGCGGCATCTTCCGCCGCGGAGGTGAGGGTCCGTAAACTGGATCTGGAACTGTGCGATTCAGAGGGACAGGTTTGCATTCGGCTGCGGGGCATTACCTCGCGTGTACCGGAAAGCCGGGAAGGCGTACTGTTGGTGCAGCCCGAGTGGCAGGAACTGCCGCAGCGCGCTCTAACGCCTGGAATTCCGGCAGTCGAGCCGGCGGTGCTGCTGTGTGATTGGGCCCCGCAAGATTACGCGAATGCAGATGCGGATTTGCCTTGGGAGCAGATGGCGTTAACGGGGGCGTTGGAGGCGCGGTACGGACAGGCTGTTCAGGCCATCCTGCACCACGTGCAGCAGCAACTTTCAAAACATCAAAGCGGCCGATTGGCCTTGCAAATTGTCATAGCTGGAGATGAAGAAGGAAGACGGTTCGCTGGCCTGAGTGGGCTGCTGCGGACGGTGCGACGGGAACATCCGGGCTGTCTGGCACAGCTGGTCGAAATCCAGCCAGAGACATCCGCCGCAGTGTTGGCTGAACAACTGTACCAGTGTGCGCTCCATGCGGAGGAAAGCCATCTGCGTTGGGAAGCGGACGGGCTGAAGCGAGCGGGCTGGCAGGCGGTTAACGTGGACATGGATGAGAATGTGGATATGGATGAACATTTGATTCGAAATGTACATGCGGAAGCCGAGATGGAGCCGAAGACAAAGACGGGATTCCCGCTGTTGTCCCCTTGGAGGGACGAAGGCGTCTACGTCATTACAGGTGGAGCTGGTGGACTGGGACGTATCTGGGCCCAGGAAATTGCTGCTCAAACAGAAGGCAGTACACTCATTTTGACCGGCCGATCTCCGGCGATGCCAGAGACGGTACAGCGAGAGATGGCGCAGCTTCCGGCCCGGGTTCTTTATGAAATGGTGGACGTCACCAACAGAGAGGCGGTCGATGCACTATTTCGGCGTCTTCGTCAGCAATACGGCCGGGTGAACGGGGTGCTGCATTGTGCCGGAGAGATCCGGGACAGTCTGATTCGGTACAAAACGGAACCCGACTGGCAGGCGGTGCTGGCCCCGAAAGTAAATGGCACACGGAACCTGGAAGAAGCGATCGGGACAGAGGCGCTGGATATACTGCTGCTGTTCTCCTCTGGTGCAGCGGTGACGGGGAATGCAGGGCAGGGCGACTATGCCGCCGCGAATGGGTATATGGATGCGTATGCGGTGAGCCGAAATGCACGGATGAAGCGCGGGGAGTGTCAGGGTCGAACCTTGTCCATCAACTGGCCGCTGTGGGAAGAAGGCGGGATGCAGCTGGAGGAAGAGGGGAAGGCACGTCTGTGGAAACAGCATGGGCTGAGACCGATGGGAACCGCTTCGGGTGTGAAGGCGCTGTATCAGGCCTGGGCGAGTGGAAGCAGTCAGGTGGCGGTTGCGGAAGGCAATCTGTTGGTGCTGCGCAGAAGCCTGCTGGAACCGGGAGATTCGTGGTCGGGCCAACCGATCGAGCCGGTAAAGGCAGACAAACTTGAACCGGTGTCGGAATGGCTACCCACCCACACGGAAACGCCACAAGTTGCGTCTCAGACGTCTCAGGCGGGAAGCGCAGCTGAGCTGGAAGCAGTGCTTACGTTGGAAGTTGCCGCCTTACTAAACGTGGCGGAGCAGGAGATTGATCCGGATATAGACTGGAGTGAATATGGTTTGGACCCGGTACAATGGAGCGAGCTTTCCCGCAGACTGCTGACCCGGCATGGATGGGACATTTCCGCAGAGACACTGTTGGAACACTTAAACATGAGTCAAACGATCCGGCATGTTACCGGTCAGATCCACCCACTGGGGAAGGAGCGAATGGACCTGGATATGAATGAAGAGAAACATGACCTTGCGCAGAAGAATGATGCTGATTTGCGAGTAAAAACAGTTCAATTTCTGCAAGAGCGTTTAGCCCGTGTCATCGGACTTCCAACATCAAGGATTGATGCAGATACAGCCATGGATCGATATGGTATAGATTCGCTGCTTATTATGCAGATGACTACCCATTTGGAAGAACAGTTTGGTCTCTTGCCCAAAACACTTTTTTTCGAGTATCAGACCCTTCGGGCTCTGAGCGAATATTTTCTTGAGCACCATCATGAACAACTGCGACTCATTGTAGGGGGAGAACGTTCTAAGGAGTCCGTTAGTATATCTCCAACCTCGGTTGCTGTACAAAAGCCAAAAATAGAGGACGTTAACTCCAAGGGCATTTTACGCCAAAAGAGGACGTTAAAGAATCAACAAGCTACTAATCCAGAGTCGAAGAATGCAGCCCCAATGAATTCTTTGAATTCGATAAATCCAACTGAATCATCCATTCAGGTGCAAGAGAAGGAGGAGAAGCAGGATATCGCCATTATTGGTGTGGCGGGAAGGTATCCGGGAGCGCGGAATATCCATGAGTTTTGGGAGAATCTACGCAGTGGAACAGACAGTATCACCGAAATCCCGCCAGAACGCTGGGATCAGGAGCAGGTGTATGATCCGGCGCCGGGCACGCCGGGCAAGACCTATGGACGCTGGGGTGGATTTCTGGACGGTGTGGACGAATTCGATCCGTTGTTCTTCCAGATCTCTCCCCGGGAAGCCGAGATGATGGACCCGCAGGAACGATTGTTCATGCAGTGTGTGTACGAGACGCTGGAGGATGCGGGGTATACGCGGGAGCGTTTGGCGGCGGACACCGTGGGGGTGTACGTGGGTGTGATGTACGAGGAATATCAGCTGTACGGGGCCGAGTCCTCAATTGCGCTCTCGGGTAATCCGGCGTCCATCGCCAACCGGGTGTCGTATTTCTGTAATTTCCGCGGACCAAGTCTGGCGGTGGATACGATGTGTTCGTCTTCGCTGACCTCCATTCATCTGGCGTGCCAAAGTCTGAGACAGAACGAATGTCAGGTAGCGGTGGCGGGCGGGGTGAATGTGTCGGTCCACCCGAACAAATATATCATGTTGTCCCAGGGACGATTCCTGTCCAGCAAAGGCCGTTGTGAGAGCTTTGGTGAAGGGGGCGACGGGTATGTACCGGGTGAAGGCGTTGGCGCGGTCCTGTTAAAGCCGCTCGCACGAGCCGTTGCAGACGGGGACCGGATTTACGGCGTGATCAAAGGGTCGGCGTTGAATCACGGTGGAAAAACGAACGGATATACCGTGCCGAATCCCAACGCTCAAGCGGACGTCATCAGCCGGGCCTTGCGTGAGGCGGGAGTTGACCCGCGGACGATCAGTTATGTGGAAGCCCATGGCACGGGTACGTCGCTCGGTGACCCCATCGAGATTGCGGGGTTGAGTAAAGCTTTTCAGCAAGAGCCATCGGAAGAAACCTACTGTGCCATTGGCTCAGCGAAATCCAATATCGGACATGCGGAGAGCGCAGCAGGCATCGCGGGAGTCACCAAGGTGCTGTTGCAATTGCAGCATGGGGAGCTGGCGCCGTCCCTGCATGTGCAGCAGACGAACCCGCATATTGACTTTAGTCAAACCCCGTTCAGGGTCCAGCGGGAGCTAGACGTTTGGGCACGGCCAAGGGTGGACGGTCAGATCGTACCGCGACGGGCGGGAATTTCCTCGTTTGGTGCAGGTGGAGCGAATGCTCATCTCATTTTGGAGGAATACCGGGAACCCGAACTGGTGCAAGAACAGGCGAACGAGCAACACGAGAAAAGCGAGAAAAATGAAGTTCCCGGGATGGTTGTGCTGTCGGCGAGAAACGAGGAACGACTGGTCGTTCAGGCGCGTCAGCTGCGGGATACACTTCGCATTGGGCAGAGCAGCTGGAGTGTAAGGGAGATCGCCTATACGCTGCAAACCGGACGTGAAGCAATGGAGGCTCGGTTGGGCGTACTGGCGCAAACGGTGGACGAGCTACTCGCCAAGCTGGACAGCTATGTGGAACAGGCGGGTCAGGCGGAACCGGTAGGCAAAGGAAGCCAGTATTATCAGGGTCATGTGAAGCAAGGACAAGACAATCCGGGCTGGTTAACAGATGAGGAAGACATGAAAGAGAATGTGAAACGCTGGCTGTCCCAGGGTCGTTATGAGCATGTACTGGACGCCTGGACACGAGGGGCAGTGATCCAGTGGATGGAGCTATACGGGGACAACAGACAGCAGCACCCGCGTCGAATCAGTTTGCCGTCCTATCCCTTTGCAAGAAATCGTTATTGGGCTCCAATGAAATTAGAGGTAGCATCGTCCAACTCCAACGTAATTGGAAGTAATGGGCCAGCCATGCTTCATCCACTTCTGCACAGTAATACTTCGGATCTTCATGAGCAGCGATACAGTTCACTCTTCACGATGGACTCACCTATGCTTATGGAGATCCATGAAGAACAAACAGCAAAATTATTGCCTGACTTACTTCATCTGGAGATCGCCTATGCCGCTATGGAATTGGCGATACCTGATCATCATGATCCAGAAGAATCTGAATTATCGATCCAGTTGCAGGATGTGATATGGGACAGCTCTATTTACGTGTCTGATCAGACACTTCCGTTACACGTCTCATTGCAATCCGAACCACATTTAACCGTGGGATACGTCATATATGGTGAACATGCAGGGGGACTCCAACCCATATACAGTAGCGGAATGGCCAAAAAGGTGGCTTCTGAGTTTACAGCATCAGATGCTCTGGAGATTGGTTCTATCGATGAGCTCGACACGGTTGAGCTGGATTCGTCGATCACTGCTTTTGCGAACCATGCTTCAAAGCCTCTCTTGTCCTCATCTCCTTATGCGGTAGAACGTATATATGCGGGGGAAGGTCATATCCTGATCAAGTTTGAACATGCAACGGATGTGTTATCTGTACCATCAGTGTACAAACTGCCAGTAGATGCCATTCAGCTTGCCGTTTATGGGGGGCTGGGCTGGACGGAAATCGAAAATGAAGCAAATCAGCAGTTGGATATGTCTGCTTCACGTCCTGTTTACATTCAATCCCTTCAAAGACTTGATGCAATAGGCGCATCAAACATTTCTTGGGCGAGAGTAGACAGAAGAGAACGGATGAACGGGGCACCAGGGCTTGAAGTGTTGGACATTCGTTTGTATTCATCAGAAGGACGCGTAGTGTTAAAGATTCAGGGATTAGAAGCAGGATTTACAGCCATATCGCCAGAGGCAGAAAGCGAAGGAGTGGTGGTCCATTCGGATACTGCAAGTACAAGTACAAGTACAAGTACAGGTGCATTTGCACTTGATTCTTCATTTAGTAAATCCGAGAAAGAAACCGTGATCCTCTCAAAAGAAGCTTCATCTGCTCTCATGGTTTCTCGCCGGAGACCGGAGCTTTTGGGTCTAACAACGTCGGAGTGTGTAAGATGGGAGTTAAGGGAACTGGCGGGGCAAACGTTGAAAATTCCAAGAGAACTGATTGATGGCAATGAAAATCTTGCGGAATATGGATTTGATTCCATTAGCCTGACTGAATACGCAACGGTTCTTAATCAGCGTTTTGGAGTGGATCTGGCACCATCCATATTTTTCGATCACACCACACTCTATGAATTGGCTCATTATCTGGAGCGAGAATTCGAGCAGGCCATCACGGATCAATATGCAGATCACGAAATCCAAACGGAAGAAAAACATACAGAGCAAGCTGCACCGATTAAAAGCAAAGCGGCACAGCATCGTGCCAAAGTCCGAAAGTCTAAGGCCCAAAGACAAGCATCTGGCAAGTACTGGCGTTTGGGAGATACACGTCGAATGCAAACGGCCGATGAACCTGTTGCCATTATTGGCATCAGCGGACGATTTCCCGAAGCGCGCAATGTAGATGAGATGTGGTCGATTCTCGTAAATGGGCAAACGGCTGTTAAGACCGTTCCCTCGGATCGATTCACCAGCAGTAAAAAGGATGCCTGGAAATGTGGTCTTGTGCCAGGGGTACGGGAATTTGACCCCCGCTTCTTTGAAATTTCTCCGCGTGAAGCCGAGAGCATGGACCCGCGTCAGCGATTGCTATTGCAGGAATCCTGGAGAGCGCTTGAAGATGCCGCTTATGGCAAGAGACAGCTTTCCTCCGGCCGGGTCGGTATGTTTGTCGGGGTGGAGAACAATGAGTATTTACAAGTTGTTGGTCTGGACGGGCCGCTTACATCCAATCACAATGCCATTCTGGCCGCTAGATTAGCCTATCTACTGGACCTGAATGGTCCCAATATGGCGATTAATACGGCTTGTTCTTCGGGGCTGGCGGCTGTTCATCAAGCCTGTGCCAGCCTGCGAGCCGGAGAGTGCGACACGGCTCTTGCGGCAGGGGTGAGTCTGCTGCTTACCGAGCAGGGATTCGAAGCGATGTCCCAGGCGGGCATGCTGTCCGAGGATGGACGCTGTTATGCGTTTGACCAGCGTGCCAATGGCATGGTTCCGGGAGAAGCGATAGCAGTTGTTGTATTAAAGACCTTATCGCAGGCTGAGGCGGATGGAGACTCGATCTACGGGGTCATTCGGGGCAGTGGCATGAACTATGATGGCAAAACGAATGGAATCACCGCGCCGAGTGGGGTGGCACAGACAGCACTGATGAATGAGGTGTATACCCGGTACGGCATTCGAGCGGAGAACATGCAGTACATTGTGACTCACGGGACGGGAACACGTCTCGGAGACCCAGTCGAAATCAATGCTTTGCAGGAGGCCTACAAAACGCGAAATATGGAGCCAGGCTCCTGTGCGCTGACGTCGGTAAAAACGAATTTGGGTCATACCCTCGCCGCTTCGGGAGTGGTGAGCCTGATTAGCCTGGTACAGGCGATGCGTCATGAGACGATCCCGGCAAGTCTGCACTGTGAAGAGGAAAGTGAATATATCCGGTGGTCGGAGGGGCCGTTTTATGTGAATAAAAGCAATCGGTCTTGGCCACGAACAGAGCAGGCGAGATTGGGTGCGGTAAGTGCCTTTGGCATGAGTGGAACCAACGTGCATGTCGTAGTGGAAAGTTATGAAGGCAACAGGCAAAAACAAATGGCTGGAAATGCAGCGCCTTATTATTTGCTGGCACTGTCGGCCAAAACGGAAGCAGCACTACAACGCAAGGTGGAAGACATGATCGCTGTACTGGAACGGGAAGAGATGCCGGATCTGGCGACAATCAGCTATACGCTGCTGGAGGGACGACAGCATTTCCGTCACCGCTGTGCGGTGGTTGTACAGTCCAAGGCGGATGCTGTGCATGTCTGGAAACAGTTCGGTACGAAAGAAAATAACGGGAAGATGTTCCGCGGGACAGTGGGCCGGGAGTTCATTGAACAGCGCATTGTCCGGGAACACGGTCATGAGCTATTACATCAACTTCAGCATGAAACTCAAGCACCCTCAACCGGGGCATACCGTGACATTCTTCATGTCCTGGCTGATTTATACTGCCAGGGTTACGCGCTGGATTGGGTGAACATGTACGGCGAGGCTGCTCCTGGACGTATTCATCTGCCATCCTATCCGTTTGCTCAGGAAGAATACTGGGTGACCCCGTCATCCGCTGCAACAGTCCAGATGAACGAGCAGCATCATACAGCAAAGCTTCATCCGCTTATACACCGGAATACGTCAACGCTGCGCGAACAGCGGTATAGCTCTATTTTTACACTGGAAGAACCGTTACTGCATGAGCCTATGGAATCGGGTTACAAATGTCTTCCTGATGCAGCCCATGTGGAGATGGTGCGGGCAGCGGTGTCATGTGCGTTAAAAGGAGCGGACGGGATGAATCAGGCTCCGGTTCACATGAAGCTGTTCGACCATCAGTGGGTTAATCCAATGGTGGTGACAGAGGAAGCTCTGGAGGTTCATTTGGTCATCATTCCACAATCAGATCAATCCTTAATCTATGAGATATTCAGTGAAAGAGATGAGGGTGATGAAGAGTTATGGGGCAGGGGTCGCATCGAGTATGAACTTCTGGAATTCGTGAGGCCCCCAATGGATGTGCAGTCCATTACCGAAAGATGTACGCAAATGGAGCTTAGGAACCTATCGTCAGAAGGTATATGCTCATCCATTGTTTGTTGTTATACCGGAGAGAATGAAGTGTTAATAAAGCTCTCGCCTAATCGCAATGATCAGGATCGGGCTTTGCTGATTACACCGAAGTCGCTGACTGAAGCCGTATCACTGGCGGCAAACATCTTTCAGACAAGAACGGGAGCGGCAGCAGATTATCGTAACAAAACGATACCAGTAAGTGAGGCAGGCGACTCGCTTGTACATGAGATAGGAGAATCGCTTACACATGAGGTACAGAGTCAAAGACATACCTGGCTTTCCATGGAGTCTATGGAATTTTCCGCAGATCACTTGCAGCATCCGCTGTGGATGTGGATCAGGGAGTTGGATTCCGGGCTGGATGTTACTTTCTATGATGCGAAAGAACAGGTAGTTGCACACATGGCGGGTTTACAGGTCCAAAAGAATCTGATGACAAAAGATGTACCGGAGGACATGGAAAGAAAGAAGATCGGACGCGAGGTTGCAGATGATAACCTTCTGATGGCTTTTGAGGAAATATGGGAAGAATCGGAGCCAGAACTTCATCATGAAGAGAACCCACAGACTATGTTATGTGTACTTTCCCGTCAGGAGAATCAGGAGAGGTTCGTTTCACGGATGAAACATCACAACCCTGAGATCCAGCTGGTCTTCATCGATCCGGGACTGTGGGAAAAAGAGACGGATACCGTTCATCTAGCGAAGTACAGAGAAGCGCTTCAGGAGATCAGCCAGCAATATGGGAACGTGGATACTGTACTATATTTGTCGGCACTGGAGGAACCGCTACTGCTGCAGGACACGAAGCCGATATTACTTTTGCTTCAGGCATTGGCAGCAGAGAAGATCAAGCCTGGCCGAATTCTGCTCGCCGGGGAATACAGAACAGGGATCGAGCGGTGTTACCTGGATGCATGGATTGGTTTTGAGCGTTCACTTGGGCTCGTTATGCCCCATACGAAATTACAGGTAATCAGCAGTGATGTGCAATCCATAAACGAAGTGAACTGGCAATGGTGGAGTGAACGGTTATGGCAAGAATTAAGGTCGAACCAGCGATGCAGCGTACGTTATGAGCATCAGCAGCGCAAAGTAAGCCGTATCAGATCAATCCCACCTGTCGAGCATTACAAACAGGGAACAGAATACGTGTTGCCAGGAAAGACATATTTGATTACAGGCGGATTGGGAGGAATTGGCCTCGCTTTTGCCAGAGCATGGGCTCCGTTGGGAGTAAATCTGGTGTTGATGGCCCGATCTTCCCTGGATTCTGTGAAACAGCAAAGAATTGATGAGTTGACCGAGGCGGGCAGTCAGGTCATGTATGTTCAGGCTGATGTTGCTGTATTAGAACAAGTCGAAGAAGCGGTGCGAACAGTTAAACGAAGATTTGGCGAAATTCACGGACTGATCCACGCTGCCGGGATTGAAAGTCGGGTAAGTGTGCTGGATAAATCAGCAGCAGATTTTGAGCGTGTGCTTGCTCCCAAAATCCGGGGAACAATGGCATTGGACAAGGCGCTTGTTAACGAACCGCTGGAGTTCCGCAGTTATTTCTCTTCCTCATCGGCTATTTTGGGAGACTTCGGTTCCTGTGATTATGCTGTGGCGAATCGATTCCAGATGGCCTATGCCCAAGAACAGCATCGCACGGGTCCTATTCACACGGTATCCATCAACTGGCCGCTTTGGAGAGAGGGCGGAATGGGCACAGAAGAAAAGAATGCTTCGGCCATGTATCTCAAAACCAGCGGTCAACGTTTTCTGGAAAAAGACGAAGGGCTAGCATTATTTCCAAAAATTCTAAATGAACCTTACGCTCACCAACTCGTTATGGCGGGGAAACCGGAACGCATATATCGTTTTCTGGGTGTTGAATTCACACCTGATGGAGCTGACAGCATGCCTCAGCCTTCACATGGAGTTAGGAATCCGGTTTTTACGAATCCTGCGGTGAAGCGGCGTGTACGTATGGAGTTACGTGGCAAAACGGTGGCTGAATGCGCGCAATGGGAGCTTGGAGAAATAGCAAGCGAGCTGTTAAAGATACCTCATGAAGAATTGGACCCTCAAGCCAATCTTGCGGAGTTTGGATTTGATTCCATCAGCTTGACGGAGTATGCAGCACGGTTAAGCCATCATTACGGAGCGGAAGTGACACCATCCATTTTCTTTGGACATTCTACACTGAAGGGATTGGCTGAATATCTGGAAAACGAGCATCGGGATGTTTTAATTGGCATGTACGAAGAAAGGGAAGTCGTGACCGACATGAAATCCGATGTCGCGGACCGAGGTTACCGATCTGAACGTTCCGGAAGATGGGCTGGCGGCAAATCCTTCCCTGCATCCGATCTTCGCCCAACTGCACGTAATCTGGACAAAATGGATCAATTCACGGAACCTGTTGCCATTATTGGTATGAGCGGACGGTTCCCCGAAGCACGTGATGTGGACGAGATGTGGTCGATGATCAGTCAGGGTAAGGAAGCGATAAAAAGGGCACCGGAGGACCGGTTTTGCACCCGCAATGGGCGTGGACCTTGGAAATGCGGTCTTGTGCCAGGGGTACGGGAGTTTGACCCCCGCTTCTTCGAAATTTCTCCGCGTGAAGCCGAGAGCATGGACCCGCGTCAGCGATTGCTATTGCAGGAATCCTGGAGAGCGCTTGAAGATGCCGCTTATGGCAAAAGACAGCTTTCCTCCGGCCGGGTCGGTATGTTTGTCGGGGTGGAGAACAATGAGTATTTACAAGTTGTTGGTCTGGACGGGCCGCTTACATCCAACCACAATGCCATTCTGGCCGCTAGATTAGCCTATCTACTGGACCTGAATGGTCCCAATATGGCGATTAATACGGCTTGTTCTTCGGGGCTGGCGGCTGTTCATCAAGCCTGTACCAGCCTGCGAACTGGAGAGTGTGACACAGCTCTTGCGGCAGGGGTGAGCCTGCTGCTTACCGAGCAGGGACTCGAAGCGATGTCCCAGGCGGGCATGCTGTCTGAGGATGGGCGCTGTTATGCGTTTGACCAACGTGCCAATGGCATGGTCCCGGGAGAAGCGATAGCGGTTGTTGTATTAAAGACCTTATCCCAGGCTGAGGCGGATGGAGACTCGATCTACGGGGTCATTCGGGGCAGTGGCATGAACTATGATGGCAAAACGAATGGAATCACCGCACCAAGTGGGGTGGCACAAACAGCACTGATGAATGAGGTATATACCCGGTACGGCATTCGAGCGGAGAACATGCAGTACATTGTGACTCACGGGACGGGAACACGTCTTGGAGACCCAGTCGAAATCAATGCTTTGCAGGAGGCCTACAAAACGCGAAATATGGAGCCAGGCTCCTGTGCACTGACGTCGGTAAAAACGAATTTGGGTCATACCCTCGCTGCTTCGGGAGTGGTGAGCCTGATTAGCCTGGTACAGGCGATGCGTCATGAGACGATCCCGGCAAGTCTGCACTGTGAAGAGGAAAGTGAATATATCCGGTGGTCGGAGGGGCCGTTTTATGTGAATAAAAGCAATCGGTCTTGGCCACGAACAGAGCAGGCGAGGTTGGGTGCGGTAAGTGCCTTTGGCATGAGTGGAACCAACGTGCATGTCGTGGTGGAAAGTTATGAAGGCAGCAGGCAAAAACAAACCTCTGGTTATGCGGCATCTTATTATTTGCTGGCGTTGTCAGCCAAGACTGAAGAGGCACTACAGCGCAAGGTAGAAGATATGATCACCGCACTGGATCGGGAAGAAGAGCCGGATCTGACGGCAATCAGCTACACGCTGCTGGAGGGACGACAGCATTTCCGACACCGTTGTGCGGTGGTTGTGCAGTCCAGGGAAGATGCCCTATACATGTTGAAACAACGGGGGCAATCCAAGTCAGGGGTTTTGTTTGAGGGCGTGGTGCCAAGAAGGTTTACTGGACAAAAGCTGTTACAGGAGCATGGGGACGAATGGATTATCAAAAGCACCGAAAGAAGTCTGTCCTCGGAGAAACAGAGGGATATACTCCATGTGCTGGCTGATCTGTATGCCCAGGGCTATGATCTGAACTGGGGCCAGATGTATGGCGATGTACCACCATTACGCATCAGCCTGCCAACGTATCCTTTTGCCCGAGAGGAATATTGGATGGCGTCAAAGGAAAGGGAGCAAAGGGAAGAGCCGCCATCGCGGGAGCGCTCTTGGACTTCTCTTCACCCCCTGGTGCAACAAAATACGTCTGATTTCACTGAGCAAAGGTTCAGCTCGGTCTTCAATGGAAGAGAATTTTTCCTTAAGGATCATATTATTCATGGAGTCTCCGTACTTCCCGGGGTGGCCCAATTGGAGATGGCCCGGGCTGCATTGCAGCTTACCGTTGCCGGAACAAGACCTGTTTTTCTGCAAAATGTGGTGTGGATCAGTCCCGTTGTCATGGACGGAGATGCAGCAATTCATAACAGCATTCAGGTCGGAATCGGATTACATCCTGTCACAGAGAATCCCGAGCTTATAAGTTATGAGATATACCGACAAGGCCAGCAGGCTGAGGGGAAACGTCATGTATACAGTCAAGGACAGCTGGGATGGAATGAAAAGACTGAATCGGCTCCAATTCATGATCTGAACGAACTCATGACTGCATGCAGCCGATCGACTTGGACGGGTGAAGATTGTTACAAGGCATTTAGGCAAGCTGGTATCCAGTACGGACCTGCATTTGAGGGAATACAGCAATTGTTCATCGGTGAAAGGGAAGTTTTGGCCCAACTGAAGCTACCTGAGCATTTGTTGCCGGAAATGAACTCATATGTCCTTCATCCCTGTATATTGGACTCCGCGTTGCAGGCCTCTATTGGCATGATGCTGGAGCAACCTGATGTGGATGGGAAAAAGGCGGGACATGGTTCAGGTGAACCACAGCCTTCGGTTCCTTTTGCGTTAAAGAAAGTCCAGATCTACAAAGCTTGTGCTCAGGACATGTGGGCATGGGTGCGCTACAGCTCCGATTCCAGTTCGGATGGGAAAGGAATGACGCTTGATATGGATTTGTTTGATCAAAAAGGAGATGTCTGTGTTCGTTTAATTGGCTTTTCCTCCAGACAGCTTCCCGATCCAAAATCCACAGCGCCAGGTGCTGACACACCCGCTCAGTCTGAAATGCTGCTGTTAAAGCCGTACTGGCGGGAGATGGAGGTGGAGGTGGAAGGAGCAGGTCGGAGCCGGAAGACTCCAGACGCTGAGCATATCGTTATTTTATGTGGTGCATTCGCTTGCAGGTTGAGTGAGATGGAGCTTGAATTTCCGTCAGCATCGTTTATACCGATTGGGTTGGATCAGGGAATGGCCACTGCCGAAAAGTGGTTTGAGGATGGTGCCTTGCAGGTGTTTGGTACACTTCAAACGATACTGTCCAGTGAATCGAATAAACCGCGGATTATACAGGCCGTTGTGCCTAATGATGGAGAGCAGCGTTTGTATGCTGCGCTGTCAGGTATGTTGCAAACTATTAAACTCGAGTATCCGGCTGTTGCAGGACAGTTGATCGAAATGGACGAACAGTTGGACAACGCAGATATTTTACAGCAATTGAAGTTGGACGTTTGCGAGCCTAAAGATAGCTGGATTCGTTATACGGGTCGTCGACGGGAATGGGCAGACTGGCAAGAGATTGATCCGTCCACTGTTCTTGAACAACGGTTTTGGCGTGATCATGGTGTTTACCTCATTACAGGCGGTATGGGAGGGATTGGCCTTGTATTTGCGCAAGAGATCGCTACTCAGGCCAAGCATCCAACGCTTGTTCTCGTGGGCAGATCACCGATGGATGGTCTCATGGGACAATCCCTTGAAGTATTGCGAGAGCAGGGGGCACGGGTGGACTATTTGCAGGTTGATGTAGCGGATGGTGAAGCCGTGGAGAACCTTGTTGATAGCATCAAACAAGTCTATGGCGCTATCCACGGCGTTATTCATGGAGCAGGATTAATCAGAGACAGCTTGTTTCTTGCCAAGACAGAGGAAGAATGGCGTGAGGTTATGAAACCCAAAGTGGCGGGCACTATACACCTGGATCGTTCTACACAGCAGGAAGCCTTGGATTTCTTCATCCTGTTCTCCTCTGGAACTGCCGTGCTCGGCAATATGGGGCAGAGTGATTACGCTACAGCCAATGCATTCATGGACCTATACGCAACATACCGGGAAACGATGGTGAGTCAGGGCAAACGAAGCGGCAGGACACTGTCCGTAAACTGGCCATTATGGGAAAATGGCGGCATGAAGGTGGACGCATCTGTCAAACAAATGATGTGGCGGCAAATGGGAATGAGACCCCTGCATTCGAGTCAGGGAATAAAGGCATTAACCCTTGCACTATCATCCGGTTCTTCCAGAGTGATGGTCATGGCAGGGAACCCTGAACGAATTCGGGACAAGATCAGAACTGTAAAATCACAAACACTAGATATTTCCTCTCCAATGTATACAGCTTCTCCCAAAGGGGAAAAGCACAGGGACGACCTCTATTCGGAACTGGTGGATCGTGTTCTGGACGGGGAACTAACGGAAGCGCAATTTGTTGAAGCGTTCATGAAGGAATAGGAGTGATCGGATGAAAGACGACTTGTATCAAATATACAATGATATCAGAACACGTAAACTAAATCCGCAAGATGCTGCCAATCAACTAACCTCTTTAATGGCGCAAAATCAACACAGCCAGACTTCCGGCGAGTCTCAGGAATCCGGGAATACGCTTCAGGCTAATACCGAGTTACATGAAAAGACACGCCGAATGTTGACTAAGGCTGTAGCTGATCAATTGAAGGTACGACCGGAGGAAATTGAAGCCGATGTGGAGCTCAGTGAGTATGGATTTGATTCCATTATGTTAACCGAACTGAGCAACTCCCTGAACAAGAACTACAGACTGAATCTGACGCCGGCCGTTTTTTTTGAACATTCAACTTTAGCGCAATTTACAGACTATGCTTTGGAAACCTATGTTGATCAATTTGCAGAACTGTGGACATCTCCTGCCGAGGCAAGAGATGTCCAGAAAACACATATTTCATCTGAATCCACAATGAAGAACAGATTTAAGTCATCCGAGAATTTCGAAATGGCTCACCATGATGAGAACGCTGAGACTTCTGAGAATGCTGGAACTTCCGTAAATGATGAGAGCTTTCATAAAGCTCAGGAAAACGCCAAGCATGGAAACTCCCGTCTGATGAGAGATACCAGCCCGCGATCTCAGGAAAGCCAATCTCGAACCCTTCAGCGAGCAGATAAGGCGATAACAACGTTTGAACCTGTTGCGATCGTAGGCATGACAGGAAGGTTTCCGATGGCAAAGGATATGGATGCGCTGTGGGAAAATTTAATCGAAGGAAGAGATTGTATCACCGAGATTCCATTGTCACGCTGGGATTGGAAGTCCATTTATGGAGATCCCCTAAAGGAATCGAATAAAACCAACATTAAATGGGGCGGATTTATAGATGGGGTGGATGAATTCGATCCTTCATTTTTTGGCATCTCCCCGCGGGAAGCGGAACTTATGGACCCACAGCAGCGTCTGCTAATGCTCTATGTATGGAAGACCATTGAGGATGCGGGCTATGCTGCTCAAAGCTTGTCTGGAAGTAACCTGGGTATATTCGTAGGCACCTCCGGAACGGGATACAGCAGTCTGATTTCCCGTTCCGGAATGGCTATTGAGGGGTATAGCTCAACCGGAATTGTTCCATCCGTAGGACCTAATCGAATGAGCTATTTTCTGAATGTACATGGTCCAAGTGAACCGATAGAGACGGCTTGTTCAAGCTCGCTAGTTGCCATCCACCGTGCAGTAACAGCGATGAGAAATGGGGATTGTGATGCAGCCATCGTTGGCGGTATTAATACCATCCTGACCCCGGAAGGACATATCAGCTTTAACCGTGCTGGGATGCTGAGTGAAGACGGACGTTGCAAAACCTTTTCCGAACAGGCTGATGGGTATGTTCGCGGTGAAGGTGTCGGCATGCTGATGCTAAAGCGGGTGAAAGATGCAGAACAAGCGGGAGATCACATCTATGGACTGATTCGGGGTACAAGCCAGAACCATGGTGGACGGGCTAACTCCTTAACGGCACCCAATCCAAAAGCACAGGCTGACCTATTGATCCAGGCCTATCGCAAAGCCGATATTGATCCAAGAACCGTCGGTTATATCGAAATCCATGGAACGGGGACACCTCTGGGTGACCCCATTGAAGTGAACGGGCTGAAGGCCGCTTTTAAAGAGCTGGCTCGTCAATCAGGAGATGAACCGCTTGGAACACCGCATTGCGGTTTGGGTTCTGTAAAGTCTCATATTGGACACCTTGAGATGGCTGCTGGTGTGGCGGGTGTCATGAAGGTATTGCTTCAGATGAAGCATCGTAAGCTCGTGCCAGGCTTGCATCTGGATCATATTAACCCCTATGTCCAATTGGACAACAGCCCGTTTTATATTGTGCGGGAAACAAGAGAGTGGGCTGTCCCGAGAGATAGCGATGGCAGGGAAATGCCTAGACGTGCGGGCGTGAGCTCCTTTGGTTTTGGCGGCGTGAACGCACATATCATTTTGGAAGAGTATATTCCGAATCGGGAGAATCATGAAAAAAATACAACAGCAATCCCCGGACAGCACCCTGCGATCGTAGTGTTGTCGGCCAGAAACGAAGCACGATTGCGTGAACAAGTGAATCAATTGCTTCTGGCCTTGCGTGAAGGAAAGTATGCAGAGAACGATTTGGCTAATATGGCCTATACGTTACAGATCGGACGCGAGCCTATGGAGGAGCGATTGGCACTGATTGTGGGAACTATGGCTGAATTGGAGACTGGCCTGACACATTACATGCATGAAGGAACAGTCACAGGTCATGACGGGATTGAAACCTACAGAGGGCAAGCCAAACGCAAGGATACACTCCTGTCACTAACAGAAGATGAGGAAATGCAGGATCTGGTCCATAAGTGGTACCTGCGTGGCAAGCTGGGCAAAGTCGCAGAGATCTGGACAAAAGGGTTCATTGTCCAATGGTCAGCCCTGTATGATGGGAAGAAACCAGCCAGAATCAGTCTGCCAACGTATCCGTTTGCCCAAGAGAAGTATTGGGTTCCTATCCCGGATTCCCGAATGCCGCGGCCATTCGAAGATGAATATTCGAACTGGGCAGGGGTTCTGCATCCCCTTGTACACAGTAACATTTCCAATTTATACTCACAGCGCTATGGCTCTATTTTTACTGGAACCGAGTCATTTTTGCAAACTTCTGCTACATCGGACAAACGGACTTTTCCCGATGTAGCCTGTATGGAAATGGCTCGTGTGGCGGCGCAGCATGCCATGGAGTCATCAGACGGGGATGGGCAATCGGTGATGGAGCTCAGATTATCCGATGTGAGGTGGGTGCAACATGACACAAACACCCTGAACACGGAGTTTCCATTACAGATTCAAATTGAGATTTACCCTGAAGAAGATCAGGAAGAACTTTTTTTCGAAATCAGCAGTGCAGGCAACAACAAGGGACGGCAGTTATTAACGTCGGGAAGAGTCTCCAGACTGGAAAGCTCTGCCTATGACCTAACAAGGTTTGACTTGCAAGCTGTACGTAAACGGTGTGAGTTGGATTCCAACCCAGCTACATCGGATGCAGATAATGCATGGTCTGGCGGGCAGACGACGGGCCGTGTGAAACAAAGTTATAAGGGGAATGGAGAAGTGCTGCTGCACATCTCCAGTTCCGTAGAAACTACAAGATCTACGAACATGATCATTGACCCGGAAATGCTGAATGACGCCATTCAAGTTGGAATGTGTGAACTTTGTGGGCAGCAGGGTCAAGTGAACCTCGGGGGAGCGTTTACATTAAAATCAGTCCATTCCTTGGAGGTTGTGCAGGATGGACAACCTGTTTGGGTATGGATTCGCCTGGGCACGGCGCCACATCATGACTCGACTGGAGCGGTTAGATCCGATCTCAGACTGGACGTAGCCATAGCCAATGATGCTGGTCAGGTTCTGGTCTGGATGGAACAAGTCACCGTGAGTGTGCCCGAGGTAGAAGGCGTAATCCTTCTGGAGCCATACTGGGAAACGGTCCCCAACCGCATGTCTTCTTCCGTACCGGTTTCCTACAGCGAACACCGGATTATTCTGTGTGGTGAGTTGACAAATTTCACGATGACCGAAATGTTGAAACAGGAAATGCCAGGGGTTTCCCTGATACAACTCGGTTCAGCAGGGACCCTTGCAGAGCGTTACGAAGCATATGTGCTTGCCCTGCTGG
Organism: Paenibacillus sp. FSL K6-4396; assembly: GCF_038002525.1. NCBI lineage: Bacteria > Bacillati > Bacillota > Bacilli > Caryophanales > Paenibacillaceae > Paenibacillus > Paenibacillus sp. FSL K6-4396. Next base: position 2,917,774 of record NZ_JBBOCR010000001.1, read on the forward strand.
AGCAGTTCAAAGATGGTGAGAGCCTCCGTCATGAAGGAAGCAAATTCATTCAGGTTGTCATACCTGATGATGCAGAACAATCCAGACTCTGTACAGGGCTGTCTGGTCTGCTTCGTACCGTTCAGCTTGAACATCCGCAGGTGCGCTGCCAGCTTATTGAAATGCAGCGTGATACTTCACTGGAACAATGGCTGGAACGGCTTAAGTCCTGTGCAAATTTGCCGAATGAGGATCACTTGCGATATATGGAGAATCAACTGTACCGTGCATCATGGAAAGAACTTGTTCAGGACGTATCCGCCGAGGCAGTGAGTTCCATCGGTGAGCGTTCGAATCGGGATGGCCATGAGCATCTGCCAGCCCATCCGTGGCAAGACGGGGGCGTATACGTGATTACTGGAGGCGGCGGTGGTCTTGGAGCCATCTTTGCACAGGAGATCGCACTCAAGGCGACCGGGACAACGATTATTTTGACAGGCAGGTCTCCAGCGTTGCCAACTGCCGTCAGGCAGAGGATACAGGAACTGCCCGCCCACATTCAATATTTGACCATGGATGTAGCGGATGGAGAGAATGTTCAGACAGTGCTGGCGATGGTCCGTCATACGTATGGGAAAGTGAACGGGATTTTGCATGGCGCTGGCATTACCCGGGACCGTCTGCTTGAAAATAAAACAGGTGCAGAATGCAGAGAGGTGTTGGCATCCAAAGTTGCAGGGACGGTTTATCTGGATGAAGCAACACGGAGGGATGATCTGGATGTCATGATTTTATTTTCTTCCGGTACAGGCGTGACAGGTAACATTGGACAGGCAGACTACGCAGCAGCCAATGCTTTCATGGATCGTTATGCTGCTTATCGCAATACGCTTGTCCAACGAGGAGAGCGGACCGGACAAACGTTATCGGTGAACTGGCCTCTTTGGGAATCGGGAGGCATGCAGATCAATGAACACCAATTACGCAATTTGAAAAAACAGACGGGCATGCACCCTCTGCGTGAAGAAGAAGGAACGGCAGCCTTGTATCAGGCATTGGCAAGTGGAAGAAGTCAGGTACTGGTTGCGGCAGGTGAAGTGACCCGATTGAGACAGAAGTTTTTGTCTTCCCCCGATGCTCTTGACTCACGGAATGCGGGGGAGCCAGCAATCCCAGAGGAACAGACGGATACAGCCTGGCTTGAACATAAGGTCAGGGAAACGATGGCTTCCATGATTTCGTCACTTCTTAAGGTGCAGGTTACACAAATTGATCCCGAGGTTGAACTTGGGGAGTATGGACTTGATTCCATCATGCTGACGGAACTGACCAACACACTTAACGAGAATTTCAACATGAGTCTTACCCCGGCACTGTTTTTTGAATATTCGACGCTGCAAGCCTTCTCGCAATATGTAACACGTACCTACCAACAACAATTTTTGACGAGATTCTCATCCCAGATGGTTTCCACACAAGCGAAGAGTGGGACTGAACGAGCTGAACCTCTTGTTTTCCGACGATTTGCAAGTAAACATGCCTCGGACGTGGGAAGGATGAAACCAACGAACGTCATGGAGGATCAAGGCATTGCCATCGTAGGCATGAGCGGTATTTTCCCGAAGGCTGCTGACCCGGACGAGCTGTGGGACAATCTGGCAGCCCAGCGGGATTGCATTACGGAAATTCCTCGGTCTCGGCGGGAAAAGTATGCCAATCAAAGGGATTCTTTTAACGAGACTGGGGAGCTTGACAAGATCTGGGGAGGGTTTATTGAGGGTGTGGATCAATTTGATCCCGGATTCTTTGGTATTTCTCCCCGTGAGGCGGAACTTATGGACCCGCAGCAGCGGCTGCTAATGTTGTATGTGTGGAAAGCGATTGAAGACGCCGGATATGCTCCGCAAAGCCTTTCTGGCAGCAAGCTGGGCATATTTGTGGGAACGGCTGGTACGGGATACAGCAATCTCATCGCGTCTTCAGGTATGGCTCTGGATAGCTATACGTCTACGGGAATTGTACCTTCGGTTGGACCGAACCGGATGAGTTATTTTCTTAACGTCCATGGCCCGAGCGAGCCGATTGAAACCGCATGCTCCAGTTCGCTGGTTGCGATCCATCGCGCAGTCACGGCGATGAGGAACGGGGATTGCAATGCAGCCGTTGTAGGCGGTATTAATACCATTTTGACACCCGAAGGATATATAAGCTTAACTAAGGCAGGTATGTTGAGCAGTGATGGTCGGTGTAAAACGTTCTCCGCTCAGGCTGATGGATATGTTCGAAGTGAAGGGGTCGGCATGTTGATGATCAAACCGCTCAAGGATGCCGAGGAAGCAGGAGATCATATCTATGCCGTTATCCGTGGAACAAACGAAAACCATGGGGGTCGCGCCAATTCATTAACGGCACCCAACCCCAAAGCTCAGACGGAATTGTTATTCGAAGCGTACCAAAAAGCAGGAATTGATCCGAGAACGGTAGGTTATATCGAAACACACGGCACAGGCACTCCTTTGGGCGATCCGATCGAGGTCAATGCGCTTAAAGCGACGTTTAGGAATCTGTATGAACACACAGGGGATAGCCAAATGGGTGAGGCGCATTGCGGACTAGGCTCGGTAAAAAGCAATATAGGGCACTTGGAGATGGCTGCTGGCATTGCAGGTGTAATCAAAGTGCTGCTGCAATTAAAACATCAAAAACTGGCTCCAAATCTCCATCTGGATGAAGTGAATCCCTACGTGCAACTAGAGGACAGTCCGTTCTACCTTGTTCGTGATCTCCAAGAATGGAAGCCGATTACAAATGCGGACGGAAAGGTGATGCCAAGACGAGCGGGGGTCAGTTCGTTTGGTTTTGGTGGTTCCAATGCTCACGTCATTCTTGAAGAGTATACGGGAAAATTGGATAAAAAAGAGGCGGATCACTCAGCGGCACCTGAATATCCGGAAATGATTGTTCTGTCTGCACGGAATAAAGGTGAGCTTCAGGAGCAGGTTCGTTTGTTGCTGAAGGGATTGCAGTACAATTCATATATGGATGCTGATCTCCGCGATCTGGCCTATACGTTACAAGTGGGACGTAATGCAATGGAGGAGCGGTTGGGTGTGCTGACTTCCAGCATCGCCGATCTAAAGGAAAAGCTTAGCGTAGCACTGGATGAAGGCATGAAACAACTACCAGAAGGTTTAATGTACCAAGCGAGTCTGCATGGTGGCAGTGAAGCATTACGGTTTAACATGGACGAAGGCACAGAGGAAATCGTAAACCAATGGCTGCAAAACGGATCCTATGGAAAGGTGCTGGATCTGTGGACCAAGGGATATCCGGTTCGTTGGGAGCATTTATATAAAGATGATCCAGATAAACCTTCCAGGTTAAGCTTGCCCACGTATCCATTTGCCAAGGAAAAGTATTGGGTGTCGTATCAGTCCGTCCAAAAATTCGAATCGGGTTCCCCGGCCGAAAGACAACAATTTGGTTCTGAGAGTCAGCACATACCATCGGAAGAAGCAACGGAACTGCTTTCTTTTCAGGAAATTTGGGAAGAATCCTCTCGTCTTGACTCAGATTCGGCCAAGCTGGCGAGAGAAGATGTCAGGGGACTGATATGTCTGTTATCGGATAAAAACAAACAGTCTATCATTCGCGAAATGTTGGCTCGCCGCAGTCCGAATACCGAGGTCTATTTTGTTGAAGAGGCAGGCCCGGAGGCCGGGGAAATGGATCGGGAAGCATACTGTCAGCAATTTCGTATGATCGCCAAGCAAGGAGATCATATTGATGCGGTTCTGTATCTGTGGCCGTTGGATGATGCCCAATATTTACGTGATACAAGTCCGATTGTACACATGATTCAAGCGATGGTTATGGAGAATATACATCCCAAACGTATTTTATTGGCTGGTGAACATGCCACTGCGCTGGATCAGTGTTACCTCGACTCATGGATTGGCTTTGAACGTTCAATAGGTCTGAGTATGAAGAAGACGAAACTAACCGTATGCAGCTCGCAGGCACGACAGAACTCGGATATGTTGGCATTTGCGGACCTGTCGAACCTGCTGTGGGATGAACTTTTATCGGAATCGCCACAAAGTGTTCGTTTTGAGCAAGGACGTCGTTTGGTAAGTCGAATGAAGCAAGTTGATTTAACGAAACATGCTGATGAGTATACCCGTTATCCGAAGCCTGGACAGACTGTATTGATTACAGGTGGACTTGGCGGATTGGGTGTTATTTTCGCAAAAGTCTGGGCTTCAAAGGGAATCAATCTTGTTTTGATGGGGCGATCTCCGCTGGATGAGCTGAACAGGCAATTGCTCAAGGACCTTGGAAAAAATGGCAGTCAGGTCATATATGTTCAGGCAGATGTGAGTGAAGCGGCAGAAGTAACAACGGCTCTGCAATCCGCCAAAATGCAATGTGGCGATATCCACGGATGGATCCATGCCGCCGGAATGGAAAGTCAGGAAACCCTTCTGTCCAAAAGCGTACAAGCATTCGAACGAGTGTTACGTCCCAAGGTTAAAGGATTACTTGTGATGGATGAAGCATTGCAAAACGAACCTCTGGCTTTTCGCTGTTATTTTTCATCCTCGTCGGCGCTGCTGGGGGACTTTGGTTCCTGTGACTACGCAGTGGCCAATCGTTTTCAGATGGCGTACGCCCAGATGCAGGATCAGAATATTCGTACAATCGCCATTTTATGGCCACTTTGGAGAGAAGGCGGAATGGGCTCCAGGACGTCAGAAGGTACGGACATGTATCTGAGAACAAGTGGATTGCGTTTTCTGGAAAAGGATGAGGGGATCGCTTTTTTTGATCAGGCGATCAGACAATCCGGTACACATCAGCTTGCTCTAGCAGGAAGGCCAAGCCGGATACATCGTTTTTTGGGCTTGGACATGCCGGCTTCCAAGCAGTCTTCCCCTGGATTGCGCACGAAAGCGAGAAATCAGGATCAGGCCCAGGTAAGGAATTCACATTCACCATTAGGCAAGACTTTACAGGAATGTCTAGAACAAGAACTGAGAGGCTGGGCTGCTCAACTGTTGAAAATGGAAGCAACCAAGTTGGACCCGGACCGGAATCTGGCGGATTATGGTTTTGATTCGATCAGTCTAGCAGAATTCGCTGAGCTTATGAGCCAGCAATTCCGGCTTGAATTGTCGCCGACCGTCTTTTTTGCACATTCCACCCTGAACAAACTTTCTCAGCATCTGATCACATCCTTTTCCGAAGAAATGGAAGCAAGGTACAGCATGATGTCAACCGCATATCCAACACCAATACAAGATCACTCTCATACAGATAGAAACACCAATCCATCTGTAATGGAGCAGCTTGACGGACCAATGGAGCATCCTGTCCCTGAGCCTTCCGAACTTCACAGGGAAGAGCCTATAGCCATCATCGGCATGAGCGGAAGGTTTCCGCAGGCAGGCACCATCGAGGATTTGTGGACAAATGTTGAATCAGGTTCTTCCTGTATATCGAGATTGCCCCGCAGTCGTTGGACCTCAGAAGGCGGGAAGGATGTAACCGATGAGAATGCTGGTATTCCTGCATGGGGAGGTTATTTGGCGGATATTGATCGCTTTGATCCAATGTTTTTCCATATTTCACCGAATGAAGCAGCGATGATGGACCCCAGACAACGTCTATTCCTGGAAGAGGCATGGCATGCTCTGGAGGATGCCGGTTATATGGGGGATCGTATTCGTGGTCAGAATTGTGGTGTATATGTTGGGGTTGAAGAAGGCGAGTATGGTTATTTGACAGCAGAAAAAGGATCGATTAACGGTAATCAAAATGCCACACTTGCGGCCCGTATTGCCTATGTTCTGGATCTGAAAGGGCCCAATATGGCGATCACCGCCGCATGTTCTTCAGGGCTGGTAGCTCTTCATCAAGCGTGTCAAGCGTTAAGAAGCGGAGAGTGCGACACAGCCTTGGCCGGGGCAGTGAGTCTGATACTGTCTCCCATGCTGCACACAGCTCTCCATCGGGCAGGCATGTTATCCCCCGACGGCCAGTGCCGCGTATTTGACGAACGTGCTAACGGAATGGTGCCTGGTGAGGCTGTGACCGCGTTGATGCTCAAACCTTTGAAACAGGCCATTCAGGACGGAGATCATATTTATGGCACAATTAGAGGCAGTGGTGTTAATTATAGCGGACGAACCAATGGATTGACCGCGCCTGATCCTGAGTCACAGGCAGCGTTGATGAAAATGGTGTACAAACGGTATCGGATTGATCCACGCAGCGTGCAGTTCATCATGTCGCAAAGTGTGGGATCACCGATAGGAGATGCAATTGAGATGCAGGCATTATCCAACGTATATGGTTCTTACAACAATCAGGATATATCCGTGGCGATTGGCTCCGTAAAACCTTTAATCGGACATACCTTTGCGGCATCCGGTTTGGTTAGCCTTATAACGATGTTGATGGCCATGAGGCATAGAACAATTCCCGCTGTGCATTCCTATGAAGAGCCTAATCGGCATATCAACATGAGCATGGGCAGCAACCTCATTATCAATAAAGAAAACAGACCGTGGAGAATGCCGTTGAATGCATCAAGGATGGGAGCGATTAGCACCACAGGCATCAGTGGGACAAATGCACATGTGGTCATCGAAGAGTACGTTGCCGCGGAAACAGAGCAAAATGATGCAGTGAGCGAAGATTCGGTGGCCCAAGTTGTCATTCTGTCGGCGTTGAACAAGGAACGCTTGCAGGCCGCTGCACAGCAACTCCTGAATACAGTCATATTAAATAACGAGCTGAGCTTGAGGGATGTGGCGTATACGCTGCAAGTGGGCAGAGAAGCGATGCCGGAACGCTTGGCTCTAATTGTGAGTAATAAAAAAGAACTCATTATCGGGCTGAAGAAGTTTTTGAAAGCGGAAAAGGCAAATAAAAGCATGGTCGATTCTTGTCCGATGTTTACTGGAAGGGCAGAAGAAGACTCGGCAGTGAAGGAGCTGTTGTCAGGAAGGACTGGCGAAAAAATATTGAGAGCTTTCATGGCTGAGGGCAGCCTTGATAAAATTGCACTGTATTGGTCCAAAGGAGGCAACGTTTCATGGGAAGGTCTGCATGAAGGAAAGCCTGCTCAAATCATTTCATTGCCTGGTTATCCATTTGAAAAGAGAAGATGCTGGGTTGACCTTACTCATACTCACACTCATGCTAAATCTGTGGTCATTTCCAGCCTGGAGGAAGGGGCTCCTGATTCCGGTGTGGATGTAGCCGGGAATACATCACTGGAACACAGGATCACAGCCATCATCCTGAATCTGCTTGGCTTGGAAAGCGGTGAGATTCAGGAAGAAACACCTCTTGTGCAATATGGAATGGACTCCATCGTGTTTATCCAGTTCATTCAACGATTGCAAACCGAGCTGAATCCTGAAATCAATGCAGCAGATTTGCAACATTGTTTGACTTTGGCAGACCTCATAGCAAGTCTGACAGACAGATTAAATCAGACCCCTATGCTTCAGGGCAAGCCAACAAGTTTTAGTGTCACCGGACCGGAAGAGCAAACAAATGGCTCTTTGAAGTCGGTTGCTAAGGCATGGCCACAATTCCCCGAACTTGTTCGGCTGAATCATGCTTCTGAAGGCAGACCCATCTTCTGGTTTCATGCCGCAATGGGTGGGGTTGAAGGTTATCAGGTTATTGCATCCCGGTGTACGCGACCCTTCTACGGTATTCAGGCAAGAGGCTGGATGACTGACCGCTCTCCGTTATATGGGATCGAAGGCATGGCGATGTATTATGTGCATGTCATAAAAACCGTTCAGCCGGAAGGGCCGTATGATCTCGGTGGTTATTCTCTTGGCGGCCTGATTGCATATGAGGTGTGCAGGTTACTTCAGAATCAGGGTGACCAGGTGAACAGCATGGTGATGCTGGATTCGATCTATCTCTCTGATGAAGACGAAATGACTTCGTCGGACAAAGGTTATATTTTACAGTCCGTTAATATGTCGCTAATGTCTTCGATTCTTCATCAACCGGAGAAAATTGCAGACACGTTAATTCACCGCGATGAAATCAATATGGAATTAAGTAATGAGGATTTTCTTAAACACTTAACAGAAATTGCGAAATCCAGAGGGCTTTTCAAAAATGAGAAGCATCTGCAGCAGCTCATTGAGCAATGTGTCAAGGTTCAGCAGGCGTATCAGGCAGACCAGTACCAAGTTCAATCGCTTGCAGATCGAGATGCTGTGGCATGTTATTATTTCCGCAATCAAAGCGGACATTTCTTTGGTGAACTTGAGCCTTACTTTGTCACAGATGAAGATTGCATCGAACTGAACAACTCAACCTATTGGAGCATATGGGCGGAGAACATTCCGAATTTTAATATGTTTGACATCGATGTTTCCAACCATATGTTACTGTTGTCCAATCCCGCAAGCTCTGATCGAATAGGTGCTTTCTGCAAGCAGTTGTATTCAAATGAAGGGGTTACGGAAAAAGACATTCAATCCTTCAAAAAAAGCACCAAAGCAAAAGTCCCACGCAAGAGTTCCAAAAACCAGATCAAATAAGATCAGAAAAAAGCGTTGCTCATGAAAGAGCGACGCTTTTTTTCGATCTTACGATCTTACATAATGGTCATCTATTGTTCAAGCGGACAAGCAACCGTTGAAGACCGCGAAAGCCTACATTGGAAAGCCATTCAGGCTCATTCTGTATCCATTCCATATGGGGATACCTTGCGATTAGGCGGCTCATGGCAATCTCTGTTTCCATCATCGCCAACTGGGCACCGATGCAAGAATGAATTCCTACACCAAAGGCCAGATTCCGCGCTTCATTACGTTCAATATCAAATAGATGAGGATCGGTAAATTTTCGCGGATCATGATTGGCTGAACCGAAGCAGAACATGATCAATTCTCCCTTTTTAATCTGCTGATCTAGAATTTCCATGTCCTCAAGGGCGGTTCTTACGGTAATCTGTGCAGGGCTTTCATAGCGAAGGACTTCCTGAATGGTGCTTTTGATCAGACCCGGAGATTCTTTCAATTTCTGAAGTTGTTCCGGATGTTTCATCAGTGTAAGCATGCCATTCCCAATCAGGTTACGTGTGGTCTCATGTCCGGCGAAGAGAAGCATGGCACATTGTGCATGAATTTCTTCAATTGTCAGGTGCACACCATCATCATCAGTTGCTTCTATAAGGTAAGTAATAAAATCTTCCTGAGGATGTATTCTTCGTTCTTCAATCACATCTGTTAAATAGGCAGTCAACAGAACCAAAAGATTTTGTGCACGCGTGACATCCTCATATGTAACCGTCATGGAACCGAACAAGTGAACGAGGCTATCTGCACATTCGGCCACACGTTCATATTGTTCCTCAGGCAGACCCAGCAGTTTCATAATGACTTTGGTGGGAAGCGGGTAAGCATAATCCCGAATCAAATCCACCTCTTCTTTTCCTTCCAGTTCATCAAGAGAGTCGTCGATCAGATCCATAATGTAGGGAGCCAGATTTTTGACCGACACGGAGAAGGCCTGGGTTAACATTTTGCGATATCTGATGTGAGAAGTGCCATCCTGAAGGGACATCCACATCGAGAACAGACGAATAAACTCCAGAATTCCATAGAGCTGTTGCTCCGAAAACTGGACGGCCCAATATTGTTGTGCCGTGTTATGGGAAATGCGTGGGTCTGAAATGTACTTGTTTACGGTTTCATATCCACCGATGTACCAAAGTCCTCCATAAAGATTCACTTTGTGAATTTCGCCTTGCTGAATCAGCTGTCGATACACGTCATACGGATTACCGAAGAAGTTTTCATTATAGAATGTGGTTGGATCATTGACATCAATGACAGGCATTGACAAGTGGTTTCCTCCTTTTATCACGCGCTTTTTGAAAAATAAAGGAAATTATACAAAAATAGAGTAGCATGTATACTAGAATCTGTCGAGTTATCCTCAGAATATTCGCCAAATTTTACTTTCATTTTACTTAATAAAGCAAATAAGTAAATATATTGACATGGAAATTTCAGGATAATATAATAAAAGTATTCTGCTTACAAAGGAAGGATATCGTTATGATTACTGGACATTCCAATATCAGAGAGAATCCGACAGTGAAAGAGAACAGATCAGACTATCCCCGCAATCATACCATCCATCAGTTATTTCAAGAACAGGCCAGTCTGCAACCCGATGCCATTGCGGTAGCTTCAGACACCATTCAATACACGTACAAGGAAGTAGATCAGTATTCAAATCAGATTGCTGCATTTCTTCGTCAGAAGGGAGCAGACCGCACCAAAATAATCGGTATTATGTTAGAGAGATCCCCTGAAATGATAATTGCTTTAATAGCCGTTCTCAAATCAGGGGCTTCTTATTTACCGATTGATTCCGAAACACCTGAGGAACGAGTGAATTATATGCTCAAGGATAGTGGGGCATGTATGCTACTGACATCTCATCCTCAAGAGAATTACATAGAATGTATCGGTATGGAGGTTATTCATCCCACGATCGAGGATTATCGTGACTTTCCATCCGATGCACTCACGGATATTAACCAAGCAGAAGATCCGGCTTACATCATTTATACATCCGGATCAACGGGTCTTCCCAAAGGAGTGGTCATCTCTCATCGATCAGCCATCCGTGTTGTATGTAATACCAATTACATCACTATTACGGAACAGGACCGCATGCTTCAGATGTCCAACTATTCATTTGATGCTTCAGTGTTTGAAATATTTGGAGCCCTACTGAACGGAGCCAGATTGGTCATTATTCAGAAGGAAGAGGCACTTCACATGCCGAGCCTGGCCCGGTCCATTGAAAAAAATGGGATTACCGTTATGTTCATCACAACTGCTTTTTTTAATGCTATCGTGGAACGTGAAATATCCTGCTTCCAATCGGTTCGTAAAGTGCTCTTTGGCGGAGAAAGAGTTTCGTTAACCCATGTAAAAAAAGCGCTTGATTATATGGGGGGCAATAAGCTTATTCACGTTTATGGACCTACGGAAAGCACGGTTTTTACCACATATTATCCTGTAAATGGAATTAAAAAGGAAGCGCTTACAATACCGATTGGCGTTCCAGTCGCTAATACCTCCGTTCTGGTATTAGATGAGCATGATCAACCCGTCCCTGTCGGAACAGCCGGGGAATTATGCATATCCGGTGATGGACTTGCGCTCGGTTATTTGAATAACGATGAACTCACAGAACAAAAATTCATTCAGCATCCCTTCTTTACATCAGAACGGATGTACCGCACGGGTGACTTGGTTCGCTGGACGCCTGAGCATACCCTTGAATTTTTGGATCGAATGGATCAACAGGTGAAGCTTCGTGGTTTTCGGATCGAGCTGGGTGAAATTGAAACCCATTTGTCTCGGCATGATGCGGTAGCAGAGGCATTTGTCATGCTGCGAACAAACGATGCAGGCCATTCTTATCTGTGTGCATATATGGTGTTGATCCAGGAAACCTCGATTGAGGAGCTGCGTCTTTTCCTGGAGCAGAGAATACCGGAGTATATGGTACCGAGCTATTATGTCAAACTGGAGCAGCTTCCGCTGACTGCTAATGGCAAGATTAACAAGAGTGAATTACCCGAGCCGAATAGCAGTATCCATTCAGGCAGAGTTTACGTTGCTCCAACAACGGAGTTGGAACAGCGTCTGTCCTTGATTTGGAAGGATGTACTACAGATCGAGCAGTTGAGTGTAAATGACAGTTTTGCACATCTGGGCGGTCATTCCCTTAATGCCATTGAAGTGATTGCACGGATCAATGAGGATTTAAGTGCAAGTCTGCCATTAAACCAGCTTTTCCGTCTTGGAACGATCCAAAATATAGCAACATTTTTGGAAGAAAATAATGATGAGGATAACACGGAGGCTTACTTCACGGATCAAGGTGATCCTGCCAATATGCTTGAGCCATTTGGTCTAACGGGTATTCAGCTGGCTTATTTAATTGGACGTGACCCTGCATTTGAGATGGGTGGAGCTGCGACCAATTTTACGGTCGAATTCGAGGCCGAGGCGCATATGGATTTGGTTAATGCAACCTTGCAGAAATTGATCAATAGGCATCCTATATTACGAACAGTTGTGTACGAGAACGGGACACAGCAAATATTGAAAAGCCCACCGTTATACACGGTAGAAGTGATAGACGTGTCAGAATGGGATACGGCATATCGTAGCTCGCAAATGGAAGCAGAGAGACAACGAATGATGACAAAAGTGATTGTTCCAAGCGAGTGGCCCTTATTTGAAATGAAAGCTTACCGAATGTCAGAGAATCAATATTATTTCTATCTGAATCTGGACCCGCTCATCTGTGACGACAGCAGCTTGAAACTGCTCATCAAGGAATTCAAATGGCTCTATGCAAACGGGGATCAGGAGCTGCCGGAGCTTCAATATAATTTCAGGGACTACGTTCAGGCAATGGCCCGTTTCAAACAGTCTGCACGTTATTTCAAGGATCAGCGCTATTGGATGGACAAGCTGGAAGACTTTCCGGGTTCTCCGGCTTTGCCGCTCAAATGTAATCCGGCAGACATAAACGTGCCCCAATTCAGCAAATTCTCGAACTTTATAACGGGTGAACATTGGAATAAGCTCAAACAGCAGGCAAGGCAGCACAACGTTACCCCAACCTCCATTTTATGCGCAGCCTATGCCTATGTACTTGCGCATTGGTCGAACCAGGAGAGATTTGGGGTCAACCTGACCGTATTTAATCGGATTCCGTTTCATGAAGATGTGAAGAGGATGGCGGGAGACTTTACAACGCTGATGTTGCTGGATATTGATGCCCAAAAATCTCTGAATTCGTTCTGGACATTTACAGAGTCGGTGCAACATTCATTGCTGGATGCATTGGATCACAGACATTATGATGGCGTTGATTTTATAAGACAATTGGGCAAAAAACATGATATGCACAAAAGAGCAGTCATGCCAATTGTATTTACAAGTGTCTTAAATGAAAATGTGGAAGATTCATTTGACGCTTTGTTTAACTTTGACCAGATCAAGTATTTCAGTACAAGAACCTCACAGGTTTATATTGATAATCAGGTCTATGAAATCAATGGCGGGTTGTATATCACATGGGACTTTGTGGATCAATTGTTTGAAAAAGAAGTGATTGAATCGATGTTCCAGCAATATCTGAACATTCTGAACCAAGTGATCTCTGCAACACAAGTTACCAAGCTTGCGTTGAGTCAAGCGAGCAGGCAACTCATCAAACAGTATAACGATACGAGCAAGCCGTATACTCTGAAGCCTCTGCATGACTTGTTAACTGCAACAGCGATCAGCTTAGGAGATCGGGTGGCGATTCAGCATCATGAACGTTCCATTTGTTACATAGAGTTGGAACGCAGATCGAATCAGATTGCCAGGTATTTGATCGATCACGGAGTACAGCGGGGCGATTATATTGGTGTGTATGGCAAGAGATGCATTGACACCATTGTGAATATATTCGGTGTGCTCAAAGCGGGAGCAGCTTATATTCCGCTTGATCCGGACTATCCGGAGGAACGTAAGCAATATATTCGCGAAAAGGCCAACTGTAAATTTTTCATCATGCCAGAGTTATATGAGACGGAATCGTTAGAAACCTACTCTGCGGAATCCATAAACAGCGGAGTGACGAATGATGATATGGCCTATGTTATTTTTACTTCTGGCAGCACGGGCAAGCCCAAAGGTGTGCAGATCAAGCACGGCGCAGCAGCCAATACGATCCTGGATATGAATGAAAGATTCAACGTAACCTCCAGTGATCGAATGATGGGCATATCTTCATTATGTTTTGACTTATCCGTCTATGATATTTTCGGCGCAGTCAGCTGCGGGGCTTGTCTGGTTCTTATTGATGATCAGCGTGACATGTTTCAGCTCAAGAACGTGATGGAACAAGAAAAAATCACCATTTGGAATTCGGTTCCTGCTCTTATGGACATGTGTGTTGATCTGTATTCACCGGGAGAGAAGAACAACGACCTTCGTCTGGTATTACTTAGTGGTGACTGGATATCTCTGCGGCTTCCTCAGAAAATAGTAGATGTATTTCCTGCATCTGAGGTGGTTAGTTTGGGAGGAGCCACTGAAGCATCAATATGGTCCATCTATTATCCAATCACGGCAGTGTCTGAGCAATGGAAGAGTATCCCTTATGGTATACCATTAGCCAATCAACAAATTCATGTGCTGAACAGACAACTTCAACCATGCCCTGTAGATGTTGAGGGGGAATTGTACATTGGTGGAAGCGGTGTAGCAAGCGGTTATCTTCATGACGAGGAAAAAACAAGACAGTCATTCATTGTTCATCCACAGTTCGGGTACATCTACAAGACAGGAGATTTTGGAGTCCTTCGATCCGAAGGTTATGTGGAGTTCCTGGGCAGAAAAGATAGTCAGGTCAAAATCAAAGGGTATCGGGTAGAACTTGGTGAAATTGAGAACGTACTTTTGCAAGCTGATGAAGTGCAAAAGACAGCCGTTATTGATGTTGCTGACGAGAATGGAGTCAAGAGCCTCTTTGCCTTTGTTGTTGCAGATCAGGATGTGGACACACTGCCACTGAAAGCTCTTTTGCAAAGTAAATTACCAAATTACATGGTTCCGTCCATGTTTCTGAATGTAGATGAAGTTCCGCTTACTGCCAATGGCAAGGTCAACAAAGCGACACTTGAACAAGTGGCAAGGCAGCATCAACTCAGTGTTCGTGAACATGCTGTAGTAGATACAGAGCCTGTCAATTCGATTCAGGAACAGCTACTTCAGATCTGGAGTGATGTGTTTGGCTTGAAGCAGATTGGCATGAACGTAAGCTGTTTTGATCTCGGCGGAGATTCACTGAAAATTATGGCAATGGTGGCTGAAGTGAAGAAGCGTCTTCATGTTGAAGTTCCCATTGGTGAAATGTTCCGAAATGATACGATATACAGCTTGGAACAATACTTGGTTACCAAAGCACATGTCAAACCTGCTGTGATCATTGAGAAGTTAAGTCGCCGTGACCGGTATAAAGCTTCTGCAGCTCAGAGAAGCATGTACACCCTCTCGCTGCTTGAAAATAATAGGGGCGCTTATCACATTCCCATGGCGCTGCTTATGGAAGGAGAAGTACACTTCGTACGGCTTGAGAGAGCGCTTCAAACGTTTATTGAGAGGCATGAAATACTGAGAACTGGATTTAAAGTGATAGAGGATGAGCTTGTCCAGACGGTTCATACAAACGTAGCCTTTGCACTTGAATATGATGATCTCGGAGAACTCGATACAGATAACCATGAACTCGTTCGTTTGACAAGCAACCTGTGCAAACAGTCCACTCAAGCTTTTGACCTCCACCAGCCTCCTTTAATGAGGGCAAAACTGGTGAGAATTGGCCATGGACGTCATTTGTTTATTATCAATTTCCACCATATTGTGGCTGACGGTACATCTCAGGGCATATTGATGAACGAATTGCTGGAGCTCTACAGTGGCTCGATGCTGCCAGACGTTGATGTGCATTATCAGGATTATACGGCATGGCAGGAACAGTACAATCATTCGGATGAGATGGCGAAACAGGAGGCGTACTGGCTGGATATTTATAGTAGTACCCCGCCAACGCTTGAGCTTCCGTACGACTTCAAACGACCTGAAGTTAACAGGTATGAAGGAAACAACATTTACAATCACTTGGGCGAGAGCCAGACCCGCGACATCAGGCAGCTTGCCAAGGATACCGGATCAACGTTGTATATGGTGATGCTTAGTGCTTATTTCCTCTTACTGCACCGGTATACACATGAGAAAGACCTGGTTGTGGGTACGGCTGCCTCCGGCCGTCTGCATGAGCCGTTACAACATATGTTTGGAGTATTCGTGAACACCATTGCATTGCGAAACCAGATGAACGAATCGGATACGGTCAGACAGTTTATTGAGCAAATCAAACAATCAACCGTAGCAGCCTTTGAACATTCAGAGTATGCATTTGATGAACTGGTGCGAAAAACAGGTGTGCAGCGTGAGGTCAATCGTAATCCGTTGTTTGACACGATGTTCTCGCTGGAGAACGCTTCGCTGTTTACTCGTGAAAAAGAGGGTATCCAGGTGTCGCCTGTCATGTTTAATCTGGATAATGCAAAATTTGATCTGACATTCAACATCC
The DNA here is from genome assembly GCF_038002525.1 of Paenibacillus sp. FSL K6-4396. Taxonomy (NCBI): domain Bacteria; kingdom Bacillati; phylum Bacillota; class Bacilli; order Caryophanales; family Paenibacillaceae; genus Paenibacillus; species Paenibacillus sp. FSL K6-4396. Next base: position 2,933,980 of record NZ_JBBOCR010000001.1, read on the forward strand.
TTGAGTTTGAAAATGAAATCGTGCTTAACGTGGAGTACTCCACCGATTTGTTTGGTCAGGAAACCGTTCAGCGCATGAGTGACAACTATATTGCCTTAGTGGGCAACATGATATCCGGTCTGGAACAGCCGCTTAGCGAGATTGAAAGTGTGTCTCCGGGAGAAAGAGATCAGTTGATTCATACCTTTAATCCACCATCCATGGAGTATCCGTTGCATCAAACTGTGGATGAGCTCTTTGAACAGCAAGTGAGACGTACACCGGATCATGTTGCTCTGGTGATGGGCGAAAAACATGTAACCTATCGCGAGTTGAACCATCGGAGTGAACAGCTTGCGGATGTATTACGAAAAAAAGGAGTGCGTGATAACAACATCGTCGGGGTTTTCGCAGAGCGTTCAATTGATGCGGTGATCGGAATGCTGGCGGTTCTAAAAGCAGGCGGAGCATACTTGCCCATTGATCCTGCTTACCCTAATGATCGTATCCATTACATGCTTGAAGACAGTCAGACCCGATGGGTATTAACACCGAAGGAACGGTTTGAACATGTCGTTCAGGGAAAAGAAAGCTCTGTCCATATCATTGATTTGCAGACTGAACTTGTGCAAATGGACGAATTCCTGATCTCCTCTTCCTTGCAACCCATCCGGGGACAAAGCCAGAATCTGGCTTATGTGATTTACACATCAGGTTCTACAGGTGAGCCTAAGGGAGTGATGGTTTCGCACCAATCACTTGTTCATTTGTGTACATGGCATCAAAAGCGGTATCAGATCACCGATGCTGATCGCAGTGCCAGCTATGCAAGTTTGAGCTTTGACGCCTTTGTGTGGGAATTGTTCCCATATCTGTTGTCAGGCGCGTCCGTGCATCTTATTCAGGATGAAATCAGGCTGGATGTGGTGCGCATCAATGACTATTTCCATCAGCATCAGATCAGTGTTGCGTTCCTGCCTACAGCGATTTGTGAACAGTTTATCCGACAGGAGAACCATTCTCTTCGAACATTGCTGACGGGGGGAGACAAGCTGAATTATTTCGAACCCCGGAAGTATGAAATTGTGAACAATTATGGCCCAACTGAAAATACCGTCGTCACTACCAGTTTTACCATCGATCAGATGTATTCCAATATTCCTATAGGTCGACCCCTGCCGAATACCAACGTGTTTATTCTGAGTGGCAGTGACCAGCTGTCGCCCATAGGGGTTCCGGGTGAATTGTGCATAAGCGGAGCCGGACTTGCAAAAGGGTATTTGAACAGGCCCCAGTTAACGGCAGAGAAGTTTGTTCAACATCCGTTTAACCCAGAACAACGGATGTATCGGACCGGAGATTGGGTGCGTTGGCTGCCGGATGGCAATATTGAATATTTGGGTCGCATGGATGATCAGGTGAAAATACGAGGATTTCGTATTGAGCTTGGAGAAATTGAACATCTGCTGTTGCAGGACCCAAGGGTGTTAGAGGCGGCAGTTGTAGCGCAAATGGACCCGACAGACTCGACGTTTCTTTGTGGTTATGTCGTTTGTCATGAGGGGTATCCTGTGGGAGTTATCGATGAGATTAAAGAAGAATTGACCCGGCGTTTGCCTTCGTATATGGTGCCTGCCCATTTCGTGGCGATGGATCGCTTGCCTTTAACAGCTAACGGTAAAGTGAACCGCAAAGCATTGCCGATTCCGACACTATCGGGCAACCGGACGGCTATCGCGTATGAACCACCAAGGAACCCGGTTGAAGTTGCACTGGTCACTCTTTGGCAGGATATTCTAAAGGTTGGCAATTTGGGTGTCCATGAACGTTTCTTTGATATTGGCGGACACTCCCTGCTGGCCACCATACTAATCTCCAGATTACACAAGGAGATGCAGGTAGAAATGCCATTGGTACAGATTTTCCGTACGCCTACGATCCGGGGCATGGCCCAATTCATTCTGGATCATAAAAAAAGCAAATATACATCCATTCCCCATGCGCCATTGCAGTCCTTGTATGATTTATCAGCAGCGCAGCAAAGAATTTATATTTTGAGCAATCTGGACCCTACGGGTACAGCCTATAATATGCCTCTTGCCATGAAATTGAAGGGGAGCATAAATAAAAAACAATTGAATGAGGCGTTCTCCCGCCTGATTGCAAGACATGAATCCCTTCGAACTTCATTTGTCATGAATCAGGGTAAGCCTGCTCAAAGAGTTATGCCAAGTTTCGACTTTGAAGTTCAGTACAGTTCCCCCCTTACAGAAGGGGAATCACCTGTTCTATCCGAGTGGGTACAACCTTTCTCATTGGAGCAAGCCCCATTGATGCGGGCGGAACTTGTGCAAATCAAAGCAGATGAACATGTCCTTTTGTTTGACATGCATCATATGATTTCAGATGGGATCTCGATCGGAATTCTGTTGCATGACCTGGCCGAGTTCTATAATGGCAAAAAATTGCCACCTGTAGCAGTGCAGTACAAGGATTATTCCCTCTGGGCACATGAACGGCAATCAAGTGACTCGGTCCGGCATGAAAATTATTGGTCTGATGTGTTGAAGGAAGAGGTTCCTGTTCTTGACTTGCCTTTGGATTTTGCACGGCCTAAGACCAAGACGTTTAACGGGGATCAGGTTCGTCTGCATCTGGACCAAACACTGACGGCTGCGCTTGAGCAGCTGGCCAATGATCAGGGAGCCACTATGTATATGCTGTTTGTCTCTGCATTTACAACACTGCTCTCCAGATATACCGGACAGGAAGATATCCTGATTGGTACGCCGGTATCAGGTCGGAATCATGATGATCTCAACCGTGTTGTCGGCATGTTTGTAAACACAATAGTTCTCAGAAATGCGCCGCTGGGCCATTATACCTTCCGGCAATATCTGGAACAGGTGAAGGAGAACACACTTCAGGCCTATGAGCATCAGGAATATCCATTTGAACGTTTGGTGGAACAGGTTGATGTGAAGCGTGATCCTTCACGCAATCCACTGTTTGACGTAATGCTTGTTCAAAATACAGATCATCTTCATCTCCAGATGAACGATGTGGAGGCCATATTGCTTGAAGATGGCATTCAACGTTCCAAATTTGATATGACGGCCAGAATGAACAAAACCAACCTGAGCTGGAATCTCGAACTGGAATATAACACGGATGTGTTCCGGACGGAGCGTATTCAGCGCTTTGTTGAACATTTTGTCGAGATATTGAGACAGGTCGCTGCTGCTCCAGAAGTGCGACTGGATCAATTAGATATTCTGACGCAACCAGAGAAAACCGTTCTGACAGGGTTCAACCCGCCGAGACAGGCCTATGAACGGGACAAAACACTGGTCCAAATGTTTATGGAGCAGGTTGAACGCAATCCGGACAACATCGCTTTAGTTTTTGAGAATGAACAGCTGACCTACCGCATGTTGAATGAGAGGGCGAATGTCCTGGCTTGCGAGTTACGTAAGGAAGGAGCAGGACCAAATCACATTGTAGCTGTGATGGTGGAGCGCTCCATAAATATGATCGTTGCGATTGTAGGTGTGCTCAAATCAGGTGCGGCTTACATGCCGATCGACCCTGAACTTCCTACTGAGCGCAAGCGTTATATGCTGACTGACAGTGGTGCGCGTTTATTATGTACAGCAGATCATTCCATGGTGGATGACCTTGCGTTTGAAGGTACAGTTATTTTATTGGATGCATTGGATCGTTCAGGGGTACGTGAACCAGTACGTGAACCGGACATGATCAACCATTCCAGCGATGCGGCTTATGTCATTTACACTTCGGGATCTACTGGCAGACCCAAAGGAGTCGTTGTTGAACATTACAATGTTCACAATCTGGTGGACGGACTGGTGGAGGCGGTATATCAGCACTATGAGACCCCTTTGAATATTGCATTGATTGCTCCATATATCTTTGATGCATCCGTAAAGCAGATTTTTGCTGCTTTGCTGCTCGGACATGCACTGCATATCGTGCCTAAGAGCACAGTCTGGGAAGCAGATCTTTTGCTGAATTATTATGCTCATCATCATATTCATGTGTCCGATGGTACGCCTGCTCATCTGAAATTGCTCACCCTGGCCTCGGCCGGATGCAAACAGCAGTATGAACTGCAAGAGCTGATTATCGGTGGGGACGTGCTGACCTTTGACCTTCTCGATGAAGTATATACCACGCTCCCTGGAATGAGAGCAAACGTTACAAACGTATATGGACCGACGGAATGCACAGTGGATGCGGCTTGGAACAGAATCGTGTATGGAACAGCCGAGCGAACAGGGACGATTCCGATCGGCAGACCGATCCGAAATACAAGCATCCTGATTATGGATCGTTACAATCGTCGACAGCCGGTTGGTGTACCGGGTGAGTTGTGCATTTCGGGTGAGGGAGTGGCACGCGGGTACTTGAATCAACTGGATCTTACGGCAGAGAAGTTTGTGGATTCACCTGTAGATAGTGACCGGAAAATGTATCGTACAGGGGATATCGCCAAATGGCTGCCGGATGGAACCATTGAATTTGTTGGCAGACAGGATGATCAGGCTAAAATCCGTGGTTATCGAATCGAGCTGGGAGAAGTGGAATATCAGTTAACCCGTCTGGAGGTAATTCAAGAGGCGTTTGTTAACACAGGTCAGGATGACAGCGGTAACGATTATCTCTGTGCTTATATTGTGATTACTGATCCGGGGACTTCTATTATGGATGTTCGTGAGAAACTTGAGTTACAGGTTCCTTCATATATGATACCAGCCCATTTTGTCAAAATGGATCACTTGCCGAGAACGGTAAGCGGAAAAGTCGATCGCTCTCGACTTCCTAAACCGGGCAACAGCATACTGGATGACGCGAAGTATGAATCGCCAAGGAATGACAAAGAGCAAAAGCTTGTTCAGATATGGGAGAAGATCTTGAATCTGGATTGCATTGGGATTCATCATAACTTTTTTGTCATGGGTGGAGATTCCATCAAGGCACTCCAGACGATTTCGGGATTGTCCAAACTGGGTTTAAAAGTAGAGATGAAGGATCTTTTTGCCAATCCGACCATCCGGCAGCTTAGTCCATATGTCAAACAGTCACAGTCCCATTCTACTGGGAATGTTGAGGTGACAGGTGAGGTTTTCCTAACACCTATTCAGCAGCGTTTTTTTGCGAGAAATCATACTGAGCATAACCATTACAATCAGGCTTTTATGTTATTCAGGCAGGAAGGGTTCGATGAGAACGCCATTCGGCTTAGTTTCGACAAACTGATGGAGCATCATGACGGGTTAAGAATAGTTTATGAATATAGCTCTTCTGGGGAAATGACACAGACCATCCGGAACTATAGAAAGGGCATGTTTGAGTTCGACGTTGTGGATGCCAGAGGCGTAGTACAACCGGAAGTATTTATTGAAGAGCAGGCATCGTTGCTGCAAAAGAAAATGCGGATTCACGAAGGACAGCTTGTTAAACTCCGTCTCTTCAGGCTCGATGAAGGCGAACACCTGTTAATCACTATTCATCATTTGGTCATGGATGGAGTGTCCTGGAGAATTTTGCTCGAAGATTTTGAATGGTTATACATGCAAGCGGTTGAACAAAAGCCGTTTGATGTGGGACCCAAAACCGTTTCCTACCAGCAATTTGCTGCTGCATTAAAGTCATATGCTAAACATCACCTTCTGCAAAGAGAACAGGCATTTTGGGAAAACGTATCCAGTGTGTATACGCCATTCATGGATCATCAGCGTCCAGCAACGGATACAGTCCATGACTATGGTCATAGCGATACCCTTGTATCTGAGCTTGATCGTGAACAAACCGGCTGGCTTCTTCAACAGACAAACAGAGCCTACCAAACCGAGATTAATGACATTCTGTTGACTGCACTTATGCTAAGTGTAACCGAGATGACTGGTCAAACCCGGTTTAAAATCATGCTGGAGGGGCATGGCCGACAAGCGCTCGCAACCGAGATGGACGTCAGCAGAACGGTAGGGTGGTTTACATCCGTATATCCGTTGGTATTTGATCTGTTTCAGGAGCTGGAATTGCCCGAGGCAATTAAAACAGTCAAGGAAACACTAAGAGCCGTTCCCAATAAAGGGATCGGATACGGAGTTCTCAAGTATATGGCTGATCAGCATTGTTTTGCGGATGAAAAGGAAGCACCTATTTTGTTTAATTATATGGGTGAACTGGACAGCAGTCTGGAACGGAACTTGTTCTGTTCGTCTCCTATCCCGGTAGGACAAACGGTGGGTGGGCAACTCATCAGATCGCATGATTTTGAAATAAATGCAGTTGTAATGGATGGGAAGTTCACCGTTCATACGACTTACAGTGATGGAGTATACGAAGCTGAGATTGCTGAAAAGCTTAATCGGTTGTTCATGTACAACTTGCATCAAATCGTTCAACACTGCCGGAACAAGCAGGGCGCAGAGAGAACCCCGTCCGATTATGGGAAGCATCCTGTATCCATAGCGGAGTTGGAGGCTATACAAAATAAGGTTGATCCACTTGTGATCAGCAAAATTTATCCGTTGACCCTTATGCAATCCGGCATGTTGTACCATTCGCTGGGGCAAGAAACATCACATGCCTATTTTGAGCAGGTATTTGTGGAATTAAAGGGTAACGTTGATGTGGAGATATTGAAATACAGCTTTGGGCGGGTAATACAGCGCCACGAAGGGCTTCGTTCCATATTTGAATATCAACTTGTGCAACAACCTCGCCAGCTTATTATTGACCAGCAACAGGTTGAATGGTTGATACTGGATTGGACCGGAAAGAGTCAGCATGAGCAGCTTCAACGGATGGAGCAGTTCATGACTGATGATCAGGAAAGAGGGTTTGATCTCAGCCGGGAGTTATTAATCAGATTTTGTCTGATCTCCAGAGGGGCGGATGCGTTCACACTGGTCATCAGTCATCATCATATTTTGCTCGACGGCTGGTGTCTGGACATCCTGATTCGTGAAATGTTTGAGATTTATGCCAGTCAGCAGGCTGGGCAGCCTGAAAGGTTGGAAGAAACCAGGCCGCTGGGGGACTACCTCGACTGGCTTGATCAACAGAACAAGGAGGAAGCACTGGCGTATTGGAAACAGTATCTCCAGGGCTACTATGAACGAGTCTCTTTGCCCAAAACAGGGACTAACCTGGATACAGCAGCGCCCACGTTGCGGGAGCAGGAAATTCAATTCCCGCGTGAACTCACAAGTCGGCTGAAACAGTTCGCTGTGAACAATCAGGTTACCTTTAATGCGTTGATTCAGGCGATATGGGGCATGATTTTGTGCAGATACAGTGGTACAGAAGATGTCATATACGGCACAGTCATTTCCGGCCGAGACGCTGACGTTGAAGGAATAGAGAACATGGTGGGGCTGTTTATTAATACCATTCCTACCCGGGTGAAGCTTGAACCGGAAGAGCTTTTTGCCGATGCTATCCGCAGGGTTCAACAGGAAGGAATGGAAGGTCAAAAGTATGGCTATGTACACCTGGCAGATATACAGGACCAAAGTGAATTAAAAGCCGATTTGCTTGACCATGTACTGGTGTTCCAAAATTTTGGGAATGAACAGGCTGCGGGCCTTGCGGCGGAACAAGGGACAGGAATCACGCTGGAGCGTGTTTATGGCAATGAGCATACACACTATGATTTGAGTGTGACTGCTGTTCTGGACGATACATTCAGACTTAAATGGTCTTATAACAGTAACGTACTGGATTCAGATCTGATGAATGGTCTGGGTGATCATGTTCTCTATGTGGCGGAGCAGATTAGTGCAAACCAGAATATTCGTGTAAGAGAAATTGCGCTTATTGGCGAGCAGGCCCGCCATAAGATGGAGTTGTTATCCCATGGCCCGATGACACCATTTCCCAAAGAAAAGACATTATCGCAGCTATTCGACGAACAGGCAGAGCGAACTCCAGATGCAGTTGCACTGGTAATGCAAGAAAAACAGCTCACCTATCTGGAGCTGCAGGAGAAATCAAATCAGATGTCGGAACGTTTGCGCATGCGAGGCATTCAAAATTCATCCATCGTAGGACTGATGGTGCAACGCTCTTCCGAGATGATTATAAGTATTCTTGGAATTCTCAAATCCGGAGCAGCCTATTTACCGATCGATCCGGAATGGCCAAGAGCGCGAATTGTGCACATGCTGCATGACAGTGGTGCCGCCTTGCTGCTTACGGAAAAACAATGGATGGAGGATTTCACAGACGTCATTGAAGTCATGAATGTACGTGCAGATGTTGAAGAAGCCATCCGATTAGAGAGCCTAGGCATGAAGGAATCAGCCCCAACCTTGGCATTCAAGGATAAGGCAGGAGACGATCTGGCCTATATTATCTACACCTCGGGTTCTACGGGGAAACCAAAAGGTGTAATGATCTCCCATGCCAATGCCATTCGGGTAGTGAAAGATACGAATTATATTCAGATCTCTTCCTCTGATTCAATATTGCAGATCTCAAATTATGCTTTTGATGGCTCGATATTTGACATCTTTGGAGCGCTATTAAACGGCGCGAGGCTGGTCATGATTGAACAGGAGACCCTGCTGGATATCAACCAATTGTCTAAAGTGATGACAGAGGAGAGAATTACGGTCTGTTTCATGACAACTGCGTTGTTTAACTTGCTGGTTGATCGTGCGCCTCATTGTTTGCTGGGACTTCGGAAACTCCTGTTTGGAGGGGAGCGGGCTTCTGTCTCCCATGCCCAGAGAGCTCTTTCCCATATGGGAGCAGACAAACTGATTCACGTATATGGTCCTACGGAAAGTACAGTGTTTGCAACAAGTTATCCTGTACAAGCTATAGGTGACCATGATGGAAGTCTTCCGATTGGTAAGCCCATTGCGAACACATCTGCATGGATTCTGGACGACAATCAACAGTTTGTTCCAAATGGAGTACCTGGAGAGCTTTATCTCTCAGGTGATGGATTAAGTATCGGTTATCTGAACAATGAAGATCTGACCGAAGCCAAATTTGTCAATAATCCATATCAGCTCCATGGACGAATGTACCGCACTGGAGATCGGGTGCGCCGACAGTCTGACGGAACGATTGAATTTCTGGAGCGGATGGATCATCAGGTGAAACTGAGAGGTTATCGGATCGAACTTGGGGAGATCGAACAGGTCCTGATTTCACATGAGCATGTCCGTGAAGCCATGGTTGTTGCTGTCAAAGATTCGAGTGGGCAGGATTCATTGTGTGCTTACCTTACTGCCTTGCAGGAAGTCAACCGGATAGGTATGCAATCCTTTATGGAAGCCCGTTTGCCAGGCTATATGATCCCATCCTATTTCAAGGTGTTGGAGCAGTTCCCACTTACGCCAAACGGGAAAATAGATCGCCAAGCGTTGCCTCGCCCTGAGATTGAAGTTAAATCAGAGACAACGTATGAGGCACCTTCCAATTATGTGGAGGAACAGTTAATAAACATATGGGAAGAGGTGCTGAATGTGAAGCCAATTGGCACCGCCCACCATTTCTTTGAATGCGGTGGGAATTCCCTGAAAGTGATGCATGCAGTTCAGCTGACTAACCGAAAGTTCCAAATGGAATTAAAAATCAGCCAATTTTTTGAATATCCAACGATTAAACAACAGGCCATTCATATATTGAGCGGTAGTACAGCTGGCCCTGATGTGAATGAATATGTAGAAGAAGAGATTTAACAGTTCGTTCTTTAAGTTCAATAAATGACTCAATGATCCGAGAGAGACTGCATCGTGTATTGCCTCTTCATTAGACGAGGTGTAAAGGTGCAGTTTCTCCCGGAATTCCATGTCTTAGGCGTCATACTGAAAGGAATGGTGAATTCCTATGAACATTGCGGAGTTTATGAATCATTTACAGAGAAGAAATGTGAAATTGTACCATCAAGACGGAAAAATCAAAATGATCGGACCGCGTGAGGAAATCGATGCTGACCTTAAATCACAGATTAAAGAACACAAACAGGCTCTTATTCAGTTTCTGATCCATCAGGAAGAAGTATGGAATGCGCCTATTCCAAAGGCTCAAGAGTCGACCAACGAGATGTACCCTCTGTCCAGGGCTCAGAAAAGAATGTATATTCTGTATCAAATGGACGATCAGGGAATTGCTTATAACATTCCAATGGCGGTGAAGCTGACGGGTCATCTCGAACTGGATTTACTTGAAGAAGCGATTGGACGCGTGATGGAGAGACATGAAGCACTTCGAACGTCATTTGTGGATGATCAGGGTGAGCCTGCTCAGAAGATTCACTCTGAAATTCGGTTTAAGCTTGATTTCAGTGAACGGAATGAATCAGATATGTTGGTCAAGATCAAACAATTTATTCGACCTTTTGATCTAACACAGGCTCCGCTGCTGCGGGCTGAACTGGTCCGCTTGGATCAAGATCAGCATGTACTGCTCATGGACATGCATCATATTGTATCCGATGGGATGTCATTTGCGCTGTTTTTGAATGAACTGGCTGAACTGTACAGTGGCAAACCGATGACACCTGTTTCCATCCAGTACAAGGACTATGTAGCATGGGAGAAAGCCAAAGAACGTTCAGGTGATCTGAAAAAGCAGGAGACCTATTGGTTGGAAACGCTGAGTGGGGAACTGCCACAACTTCAAATGCCTCTGGATTATGCACGCCCCCCAGAGCAAAATTACGCCGGTCAACGAATGGTTACCGAATTGGATCAGGAATTAACGAGAAATTTGCAGCGCCTTGCCGATGAGCATGACGTAACGATGTATATGCTGCTTTTATCAGCCTACGTAGTACTGTTATCCAAATATACTGGACAGAAAGATATTATCGTGGGTACCCCGATCGCAGGCAGGTCGCATGATCATCTCAAATCAGTAATCGGTTTGTTCACCAATACAATAGCAACACGACATAACATAGACCCGGAGCAGACATTCAGCGCGTTTTTGAATCAGGTGAGAAGACATACCTTGAACGCATATGAGAATCAGGATTATCCTTTTGATGAACTGATTGAAAAACTGAACTTACCCATGGATCGAAGCAGACACACGCTGTTTGATACGATGTTTGATTTGCAGCACGCAGAGGATTATGTGTTCCAACTTGGTCAGCTTCAAGCGGAAATGTGTGAATTCGATCTGCCCGTCTCCAAATTTGATCTCAGTCTCACTGTAATCCATTACGGCAGTCACATGAAACTGGATCTGCAATATGCTTCCGAATTGTTTGCCCGAAATAGCATGGAACGTTTTTTAAGTCACTTGATGGATATGTTGAATGAGATTGCGTCAAACGCCATGCAAAAGGTAAGTCAGCTTCGCATGTTGTCCAGGCAGGAAGAAGATCAGGTGTTGTACCAGTTTAACAGCAAGCGAGTGGATTCGTACCAGGGCACATTAAATGATTGGTTTGAAGAACGCGCTGCATCTACACCTGAACGGATCGCAGTAGTCCACGGGGAAAAATCCATGTCGTACAAGCAACTTAATGAACGAGTAAATAAGCTGGCACGCCTGCTTCGAGTGAAAGGGGGAAAGCCCAATTCGATCATCGGTGTTATGGTGGAGCGATCCTTGGACATGATTGTTGGAATACTGGCAGTTCTCAAGGCAGGGGCTGCCTATCTGCCCATTGATCCTGAATTGCCTGATGACCGGGTATCATACATGCTCAGGGATAGCGGGGCTGTGTTGCTTTTGAACGGGTGTCCTTTCAGAGACAGGCTCCACATCACATCCGAGCTGGCGATGGACAATCCGGAGATTGAACATATGGAACCAGGCAACCCGGAACGAGTGAATCATCAAGGTGATTTGGCCTATGTGATCTATACTTCCGGTTCGACAGGTGCGCCGAAGGGAGTTATGACGACTCATGGAAATGTATTGAACTATATCTCTGCATTTTTGAACAGAGTACCGCTAACAGAGGAAGATACGGTTCTTCAGGTGGTGTCCTTTTCGTTCGACGCGTTCACTGAGGAAGTATTTCCGTTGCTGGCTGTATCTGGACGTATTGTTCTTAGTGGCAAGCTCAACGAAACGCATGTGGATGACCTGGTTATGCAGATTGAAAAAGAGAACATCACTGTTTTAAGTTGTTCCCCGCTTCTTCTGAACGAGTTGGACAAAAACAGGCACCTGCGTCCACATGCCAACATGAAATTTATCAGTGGTGGGGACGTCCTGAAATACGAATATGTCCGGAATATGGTCGGTTCGGCTCAAGTGTACAATTCATATGGACCTACCGAAGCAACGGTATGTGCTACATATTATCGTGTGATGCCACAGGACGAAGGAAGAGTATCTATTCCCATAGGTAGTCCGCTTGGTAACTATGAGGTGTTTATACTTGATGAACATCAACAACCCGTTCCGATTGGTGTAGCAGGGGAATTATACATCGGGGGGGCAGGGGTCGCTAAGGGATATCTCAACCTTGCCGAGCTAACAGAATCCCGTTTTGTAGATCATCTGCTTGCATCGGGGACCAAAATGTACCGCACCGGGGATATGGGGAAATGGCTGCCGGATGGAAATATAGAGTTTCTTGGAAGAAATGATGAACAGATTAAAATACGTGGATATCGCGTTGAAATTCGGGAAGTGGAGCATCATCTGGCAGATCATCCTGATGTAAGCGACGCTGTGGTTATCACTCAAAAGGATCAGAAAGGTCAGCTCTGCCTATGTGCGTATATTGTCTGGAATTCGCCAGAGCATGTGCATGGCTTTGATGAACTGAAAACACATGCGAGAGAGCGATTGCCGGCTTATATGATTCCTTCATGGTTTATGAGTTTGGAGCAAATTCCACGTACCCTCAATGGTAAGGCAGATCTTAACGTTTTGCCCCATCCCGATGTGGACAGCATGGCCAATACGACGTATGTGGCCCCAAGCAATGAGCTGGAATGTATACTGGCGTCCATCTGGGAAGAGATACTGGAGCTTCGGCCGATTGGTGTAGATCATAGCTTTTTTGAGCTGGGTGGTCAGTCTTTGAGAGCCTTTGCTATGATGTCAGCCATTCAGAGAAAGTTAGAGCTTCGGATTACACTCAAGGATATCTTTAACATGCCTACAATCAGGCAGCTGGCTGCATGGCTTCGAACAGTGGAGACACAGCGCACTTTCCGAATCCAAAAGGCAAACGAAAAGCCACATTATCCATTGTCCGCTGCACAGCGCAGACTTTACATTCTGGATCGGGTGCAGCAAACGGGTTTGATGTATAACATGCCCCTTATTATCCGATTGTCAAAAGAAGCTGAACAGGTACGTATGGAGCAGACATTGCTTGAAATTATTCATAGACATGAAGGGCTGAGAACTTCTTTTACAGAAATCGATGGTGAGCCCGTGCAGCGTATTCATGCCCAAGTGAACTTCAATCTTCTTGTAGGCAACGGGTTGCAACAGGATTTCGATCCGTTCATACATTCATTTATCCAACCCTTTGATCTGGAGAAGGCCCCTTTGTTCAGAGCTGCATTATGGCGAACGGAGATCAGCCAATATTTATGTCTTGATATGCATCATTTGATTTCAGACGCGGTGTCCATAGATATCCTTATCCAGGAAATAGGGCAAATCTATGAACATAAACAACTGGCACCATTCACCCTTCAATATAAAGATTATGCTGAATGGTCTCTGGCTCCGGAACAACAGGAACAAAGGCAAGAGCACCAGCAATATTGGACAGACATGCTTAAAGGTGAATTGCCCGTGTTAAATTTGCCGCTCGATTTCTCCCGACCTGCGATTCAGAGTTATGAAGGAAACCGGCTTCAATGTGCAGTGGATTTCGAACTGACACAAAAACTGCGTTTGTTGGCTGCCGAAAACGGTGTAACGCTGTTTGTTTTGCTGTTAACCGCATATACGATACTTCTTGCCCGATACACTTCCCAGGATGACATCATTATAGGGACTACGGTGGCAGGAAGAGAGCATCCAGAATTGGAAGATATGGTGGGTATGTTTGTTAATACGCTGGCATTACGCTTCTATCCTGAACCCGATATGTCCTTGCAGCAGTTGCTTCATCATATTAGAGATACTACGCTTGACGGCTTTGCCCATCAGGACTATCCGTTTGATGAACTGGTAAGCAAACTTGAAGTGAAAAGGGATGCGAGTCGGAGTGCGCTATTTGATACCCTGTTTACCCTTCAGGCTGAACAGACAACGGGAATGGACGCTAATGGTTTGCTGGCTGAATACTATCCGTTCAGTCATCCCACAGCCAAGTTTGATCTGAGCGTAACCGCGTTGGAGACAGCGGAGGGGATAGAGATGTTTTACGGGTATGCCTCCAGGCTGTTCAAAGAAGAGACCATTGAGAAACTGGCCGGACATTATAACGAAATTTTGAAAGAGATTGTAAACGATACTCAACGCACCATTGGTGAGATCAATCTGGTGACAGAAAAGGAAAGGGAGCTGCTGCTGTACCAGTTCAACAACAATGTTCGGGACTACGCCCAACGAAAATCCGTTCCGGAACAGATTGCAGACCATGCAGTTCATTATCCCAATAAAGTAGCTGTTGTATATGACGGGCAACAACTAACCTATAGCGAACTGAATGAACGGGCTACCGATGTTGCGGAAGCTCTACTGGATCTTGGAGTGCATAAACAAATGCCTGTAGGCATTATGATGGATCGTTCATTGGAAATGATGGTTGGTTTACTTGGTATTCTCAAATCGGGTGGAGCATATATGCCTTTGGACCCTGCCTTTCCCGAGGAACGTATTCGCTACATGCTGGAGGATAGCGGTGCCAGCGTGGTTGTAACTCAAGCACATTTGTTATCTCAAGTGAACAGAGTCGGGGTTTCCTGTGAAGCCTTGGTGGTTGACGATCATTGCTCACCAATACAGAGCATTCGGGAGAAGGGTGGAAGAACGGCTCGGCATGGCGTGTCAAAAATAAGACATAATGACCATGATCTGGCCTACATCATTTATACCTCAGGCTCAACCGGATTGCCCAAAGGTGTATTAATTGAGCATGGATCATTCGCCAATTTCTGTTATGGCTTCATTGAATCTCAGCAGATAACGGAACGAGATCGTGCAGCTAATTATTTACAAATTACATTTGATGGGTCTATTATCGATATTTTTCCGACATTGGTGGTGGGGGCAGAGCTGCACATCATCCCATCTCAGTTGCGCCTGGATATGTCTCAGCTAAATGCATATATGAATGCACACTCCATTACATTGATCACGTTGCCGCCAAAGGTGTGTGAAGTTTTTATCCATCAACCTAATACCTCATTGCGTTTGCTAATTGCTGGAGGAGAACAGCTGAAACTTTCGTTTCTTCCTGACTACCCGCTGATCAATGCATATGGGCCTACCGAGAACACAGTTGCTACCACCTACCAACGGGTAGATCAGGTTCACGGCAATATCCCGATCGGCAAGCCGCTCCCCAACATATGGACGTACGTGATGAATAGTGATCATCAATTATGTCCAGTTGGTGTAGTAGGAGAGTTATACATTGCGGGCAACAGTGTAGCCCAGGGCTACCTTAATAATCCGGAACTGACAGCCGAGAAATTTGTAGACAACCCGCATGAACCTGGCGGCAAAATGTACCGGACAGGTGATCTGGTGCGCTGGCTACCTGGTGGCAACCTGCAATTTATGGGGCGTACCGATCAACAGGTGAAAATCCGTGGATACCGGATTGAGCTTGGCGAGATCGAGCAACAACTGCTGAAACATCCGGCGATCCGGGAAACAGCGGTTCTGGCTCATCAGGACCCGCAGGGAAATGGGGCGTTATGCGCCTATGTTGTAGCCGAAGGCAAAGCAGTGTGGACAGCTGCTACCGTTCGGGACTGGCTGGAAGCGGAACTGCCGGATTATATGATCCCAGCCTATGTGGTGCAGCTGGATCAGCTGCCGCTGACGTCTCATGGCAAGCTGGACCGCAAGGCGTTACCTGAGCCGGACCACCATCTGCCTGCCGCGCCGGAGACAGAAGCACCGCGCAACGAGGTGGAGCGCCTACTGGTGGACGTTTGGCGTGACGTGTTAAACATGGAGGAGCTGGGCATCAATCACCAGTTCTTTGTCTCCGGGGGAGACTCCATCAAGGCACTCCAGATCGGATCACGTCTGGCCCGAGCGGGACTGCGGATGGAGGTCCGGGATTTGTTTGCCTATCCAAAGATTCGGGATCTCTCCCCGTATGTGAAATGGGATCAGCGTGAGCGCCGGAGCCAGGAGCCGGTGGAAGGAGAAGTGCAGCTGACCCCGATTCAGCAGTGGTTTTTTGCGAACAACACGACGGAACAAAATCACTTCACACAGTCCTTCATGCTGCATCGGGCGGCCGGGTTCAAGCCGGACGTGCTGGAACAGGTGCTGGATCGGTTGCTGGAGCATCATGATGCGCTGCGCATGAGGTATGAGATGCAAGCAGATGGTAGCATCCGCCAATTCAACCGTCCGGTTCAAACTGGAGAGCGGATGTATACCCTGCACCGATTTGATACACGGGGCTGGGCTGAACCGGAGCGTCAGGTCTATGAGGCGGCTACCCGGGTGCAGCAGGCATGTAACCTGGAAGAGGGCAAGCTGGTACAGGTCGGGTGGTTTGAAGCCGAGGACGGAGACCATCTGCTGCTGGCGATTCATCACCTAGTCGTGGACGGGGTGTCCTGGCGAATCCTGCTGGAAGACATGGAAGTGCTGTATCAGCAGGCGGAGCGGGGAGAAGAGCTGGATGCGGGCGAGAAGACCGACTCTTACCAGCGTTTCGCAGAAGCTGTGCAGGATTACGCGAACAGCCCGCAGGCCGCGAAGGAGCGAGCCTACTGGAGTAGACTTGCAGCGGAGGGGGCGGGGCTGAACCTGGGAGAGCGGGAGGAATCGGCGGAACCAGATCGATTTGCGGACAGCCATACCGTGCAAAGCACCCTGAGTATGGAAGTCACCCGGCAGCTGCTGCGGGAGAGCAATCGGGCCTATCAGACGGAGATCAATGATCTGCTGCTTAGTGCGCTGTACCTCGCGGTGCGGAAGCTGACGGGTGAGTTGAAGCTGAAGGTGAACCTGGAAGGCCACGGCAGGGAGGATGTGCTGGAAGGCATCGATCTCAGCCGCACCGTGGGCTGGTTTACGACCCTGTATCCGGTGCTGCTGGAAGGGGAGGTAGAGGACGAGCTTTCGGTCACCATCAAACGGGTGAAAGAAGGATTGCGCAAGGTACCTCATAAAGGCTTCAGCTATGGAGCGCTGAAATATGTGGCCAGGATGCCGGAGTTACAGGCGGAGAAGAAGGCTCCAATTCTATTTAACTATTTGGGAGAGATCGGAGCATCTGCAAATTCCGGGTGGGTTCATGCCTCGCATTTTAAACCGGGAGAAAGCATGGGCGAGCACATTGCCCGCATGAATCCGATTGAGCTAAATGTAGCCATCTATAACGGAAGCCTGGCCCTTAGCACAACCTATACCAAGTCTGCGTTTTCAGAAGAAATGATTCTTAATTTAAACCAGTATTATATTGAAGCCATTGAACAGGTGGTTGATCACTGTATCAGCAAAGAACATGCGGAGAAGACATCTTCCGACTATGGATTTAGTGACTTGTCATTAGAGGATCTTGAAGATTTATTAAGCGAATATGAGCTGATTGAGGATTAATATTTGTCTATTTTCATCCCAAGTTTAGGACAGCTTAGGTACGATCCAATAAGGAGATGATATCGGTCCATGAAGGCAAAAGTCGAGAAAATATACCCATTATCCCCGATGCAAAGAGGAATGCTGTTTCATGCGCTCGAAAATCCGTCTGAAGATGCCTATTTTGAACAAACGGTACTGGATATCCGCGGGGAGATAGATCCCGAAATTCTGGAGCAAAGCTTCAATCAGTTGCTTGAACGACATGAAATATTGAGAGCCTCAGTTCATACCAAATTGGAGGAGCCCGTTCATGTTGTGCTTGCGAGGCGGACGATCGGGTTTACCTTTCACGATCTGAGGGGCAGGTCAGACGATGAAGTCGCTGCCTTAATGCAAGATTTTATGGAGAAGGATCGTGCAAAAGGATTTAATTTGTCCAAGGACAACCTGCTTCGAATCGCTCTTGTTTGTACTGGTGAACAGCATTTCCAGATGATCTGGACGTTTCACCATATGATACTGGATGGCTGGAGCATGGGCATTCTCTTCAATGAATTGCTGGATATATATGCTGATAGATCCAATGGCTTACCGTCTAAAATGGCAGATACCCGTCCCTATAGCAATTACATGAAGTGGCTCCAGCAGCAGGAACAGGAATCGGGCCTTGGGTACTGGGAGCATTATCTGTCAGGATACAGTGAGAAGACCGGCTTGCCTTCGATAAACCGACCAACAAGTGAGATGGCGTTCTCCAGAAGAGAGAAGAAAATAGAGTTTTCCCAAGCTCTCACCACAAAAATGAAAGAGATGGCGCAGAAACATGCCGTGACACTCCACACCGTCGTTCAAGCGATGTGGGGGTTTCTGCTCGCCAAATATAATGATAACGAAGATGCTGTCTTTGGGACCGTTGTATCTGGGAGGGATGCAGCCGTGGATGGCATTGAGAATATGGTTGGTTTGTTTATCAATACCATTCCTACACGTGTCACCTTTTCTGGAGAGCAACCATTTGTGGAGCTTATGAAAAAGATTCAGTCGGACGCATTGAACAGTCAGGCGTATCAATATTTAAGTCTGGCCGAGGTGCAGGCCCGCACTGAACTCAAACATGATCTGCTTGATCATGTCGTTGTGTTTGAAAATTATGCTCTGGATACGAGGAAGATGGCAGAGCGGTCCAATCTGGGTTTTGAAATCAACGAGATCACTGGAGAGGAACGAACTAACTATCCGTTTACAATGGCTGCTGGACTTGGAGAGAAGTTGACGCTGCTGCTCATTTATGACGAACATGTCTATGAACCGGCTCTGATGGATCAGATTGAGACGCATATGAAAGCGATTATCCATCAAATTACGTCAGATGAGAGTATTCATATCCAGGATATTACTCTCGTCTTGAACGATGAACTTCCGATGCTTGAAATGGTTTCAAATGGGGCTGTGACGGATTATCCCAAATGGAAAACCATTCCCCAGCTTTTTGATGAACAAGTCCAGAAAACGCCTCATGCCACCGCCCTTATTATGGATGATATGCACATCACCTACCGTGAATTGCAGGAAAAAGCGGATCAAATGGCATCCCGGTTATACGAATTTGGGCTACCCAAGCAGGCAGTGGTAGGACTGCTGGCAGACCGCTCGGTAGAGATGATTGTGGGCATACTCGGGATTCTGAAAGCAGGGGCAGCTTATCTTCCCATGGACCCGGGCTGGCCGGAAGAAAGAATAAGTCATATGCTTCAGGACAGCAGGTCTGCGGTGCTCTTGACACAGCCCGAATGGATCAGCCAGGCACCGCTGAATTTTCCAATGTTACCGCTGTATGGGGACTACATGAATCATATGCCTGCGGTCATGGAGATGGCGGCTGCCACACAGGTAATGGAAGTGAAGCCTGACAAGGAGAGCCGCATGGATGATCTGGCCTACATGATCTACACGTCTGGCTCTACCGGATTGCCCAAAGGAGTGATGATCTCTCATGCAAACGTAATTCGGGTTGTATGTGAGACGGATTACATTGATATTTGCCCGGAAGACCGGATTTTGCAGCTTTCGAATTATGCGTTTGACGGATCTGTCTTTGATATTTTTGGCGCACTTTTGAACGGAGCCAGTCTGGTTCTGCTCAAGCAGGACACGGTTCTGGACACCCAAGCGCTCGCCGAAGTTATCGTTCGTGAGAAAGTCACGGTTTCTTTCATGACGACCGCACTGTTTAATCTGCTCGTTGATCGTGAGCCGGAATGTCTTCGCGGCTTCCGCAAAATATTATTTGGGGGCGAGCGGGCATCCGTGGCCCAGGCCAGGAAAGGACTGGATATTCTCGGATCGGATCGCCTGATTCACGTATACGGACCCACAGAAAGCACGGTTTTTGCTACAGCTTATCCCATTAGGTCCATCGAAGCAGCGGTTACCAACCTTCCCATCGGAAAACCAATTGCCAATACTTCGGTCTGGGTGATGGACCGGTACCAGAATCCCGTTCCAGCTGGTATTCCAGGAGAGTTATGTATCTCCGGAGATGGTTTGAGCTTGGGGTATTTGAATAACAAGGAACTAACCGATTCCCGATTCGTTCCACATCCCTTGCTTGAGGGAACACGGATGTATCGCACAGGTGATCGAGTACGCCGGCTCCAAAATGGAGATATTGAGTTTCTCGAACGCTTGGACCATCAGGTTAAATTGCGCGGTTACCGCATTGAATTGGGCGAGATTGAGCATGTTCTGCTGGAGCATGAAGGGATTCGCGAAGGGGTCGTAGTGACGAGAAAAGATGCAGCCGATCAGGACATATTGATTGCATATCTAAAGGCTGATCCAGCGCTGACAACCACCGGAATTCGTACGTATGTATCGGAGCGCCTGCCGGACTACATGGTTCCTTCCTATTTTATCCTGCTCGATGAGCTTCCCCTAACAGGAAATGGAAAGGTTGATCGCAGGGCGCTACCTGAACCGGCAGAATGTATAGAGCATTTGAAGCATGACCAATATGAAGCACCAAGTACGGTGCTGGAGAATCGCATTTGCACCATATGGAAAGAAATTTTGGGAGTGCAGATTGCGGGGGTTCATGATCACTTCTTTGAGTCCGGCGGTCATTCACTCAAAGCGACAGCACTGGCATCACGAATTCACAAAGAGATTCAGGTGATGGTGCCGATTCGACAGCTTTTCCTTGCTCCAACCATCCGAGGTATTGCCAATTACATTGAATCTGCTGCCAAAGAGGACTATCTTTCCATACAATCGGCCGAATCAAAGCCCTATTATGCACTCTCTTCTGCTCAACGCAGACTTCATATGCTGCATCAGATTTCGGATACCGGAACTTCATATAATATGCCTGCAGTGATGAAGGTATCTGGAGAACTGGACGTGGTGCGATTTGAAGAGGCATTCCGGCAATTGGTACAGAGACATGAGTCATTCAGGACGTCCTTTGTCATTGTGGATGGCGAACCCGTCCAACGGATTCATTCACATGTTCCGTTTGCTGTTGAACATATTGAACTGGGAAGCCGATCTCTGGAAGAAACGCTTTCGGATCGAATTCGTCCATTCGAGCTGGACAAGGCCCCATTAATGCGGGTTGAACTTGTGAAAATCAGTGAACAGGAACATGCAGTCGTGATGGACATGCATCATATTATCGCAGATGGTGTGTCAACGGGTGTGCTTGTTCAGGAGTTTCATGAATTGTATGAGGGGAAATCTCTGCCTGAGCTGAAGTTACAGTACAAGGATTACTCCGAGTGGCAGAAGGATTGGTTTAATAGTGAAGGGCTGAAGACACAGGAGACCTACTGGCTCAATCGATTTGAGGGAGAAATTCCGGTTCTTCAATTGCCAACAGACTGGCCAAGACCGCAAGTGTACTCTTTTAAAGGAAACCGGGTGCGATTTGTTTGTGACGAACAGCTCACACGTGAACTGCATCAATTGGCCAGAGATCATGAAGCGACACTATATATGGTACTGCTGGCCGCTTATACAACTTTACTTTCCAGATATTCAGGACAAGATGATATTGTCGTGGGATCTCCGATTGCGGGGCGTAAACACGCAGATCTCCAGCAGGTGATCGGTATGTTTGTTAATACACTTGCCATGCGGAATTATCCTGTAGCGGAACGGTCCTTCAGTGATTTCCTGAGAGAAGTGAAGGAGAATGCATTACAGGCTTATGAAAATCAGGATTATCCGCTTGATGAACTCATCAACAAACTTCGTGTCTCAAGAGACAGAAGCAGAAACGCATTGGTGGATACGATGTTTGTGCTGCAAAATCTGGAGCTTGAGCGTACATCCGGACAACAATGGATTGATTTACACGTTGAGCCTTATGAGACGGAACTGCCCATTGCCAAATTTGATCTGACTCTTGCTGCTGTTGTACAGAATGGCCAACTTGAGTTTGAACTGGAATATTGCAGTGATCTGTTTTCCCTTCAAACGGTTGAAAACATGAGCCATCATTTTATTCAATTGTTAAAAGGGATATTAAGCAATCCCCAAGGCAAGCTGGGTGAGTTTGAAGTCGTATCTGAGGAAGAGAAGCAGACGCTACAGCATATCTATAATGATAACGCCTGCTCTTATCCGCTGCACCAGCGGGTGTACGAGTGGATTGAGCAAAATGCTCTGCGGACACCTGATCAGGTTGCGGTTATGCATGACGGCAGAAGCATGACCTATTATGAGCTAAATGAGGCGGCAGACTTCCTGGCAGCTCGCCTGCGTCAGCGTGGTGTAACCAGAGAAACGGTCGTTGGTATTATGATGGATCGGTCTGTAGAAATGATTGCGGGCATTCTCGGTATTATGAAATCAGGAGGAGCTTATTTACCACTGGACCCATCAACTCCGGTTGAGCGAATCCGGTACATGCTTCAGGATAGCGGGGCAGGACTGGTTGTGACCCAGAACCTTTGGTCAGATCGGCTCAGAGCTGCTGATTCCGAATGTGTGACATTCATTCTGGATGAGGCAGCATTGAAGGATTGGAATGCTGCGGCATCACTCCAAATTCCGTCTGTAGCTGATTCGGCAACGATGACCACAAACCCTGATGATTTGGCATATATCATCTACACTTCAGGTTCTACAGGTATGCCAAAGGGGGTACAGGTTGAGCAAAGCGCCTTGACCAACTTCTGTTGTGGATATATAGATGCTCTACAGTTAACTGAGAGAGACCGGGTGGCAAACTATCTCCAAATGACCTTTGACGCTTCGATTAGTGAAATTTTCCCTGCACTGATGTCAGGGGCTACACTTCATATCATTCCGACCGAGCTGAGACTGGATATATTGAGGCTGAATGAATACTTATCGGAGTATGGAATAACGGTTGCGACTCTTTCTTCCAAGGTATGTGAATCATTTGTTGAACTGCCAAATTCGTCATTACGTTTGCTCGTTTCGGGGGGAGAGCAGCTTAAACTTCATAATCTTCCGAATTACAAGCTGATCAACGCTTACGGACCAACGGAAAATACGGTGGTTACCACTCTGCATGAAGTCGATTCCATAGAGGGTGTCATTCCTATAGGCAAACCTTTTACGAATACAAGAATTTTTATTTTGAATGATCATCTTCAATTCTGTCCGATAGGTGTGACCGGGGAGATGTACATTGCCGGTCACAGTCTGGCACGGGGCTACCTTAATAATCCGGAACTGACAGCCGAGAAATTTGTAGACAACCCGTATGAACCCGGCGGCAAAATGTACCGGACAGGTGATCTGGTGCGCTGGCTGCCTGGTGGCAACCTACAATTTATGGGGCGTACCGATCAACAGGTGAAAATCCGTGGATACCGGATTGAGCTTGGCGAGATCGAGCAACAACTGCTGAAACATCCGGCGATCCGGGAAACAGCGGTTCTGGCTCATCAGGACCCGCAGGGAAATGGGGCGTTATGCGCCTATGTTGTAGCCGAAGGCGAAGCAGTGTGGACAGCTGCTACCGTTCGGGACTGGCTGGAAGCGGAACTGCCGGATTATATGATCCCAGCCTATGTGGTGCAGCTGGATCAGCTGCCGCTGACGTCTCATGGCAAGCTGGACCGCAAGGCGTTACCTGAGCCGGACCACCATCTGCCTGCCGCGCCGGAGACAGAAGCACCGCGCAACGAGGTGGAGCGCCTACTGGTGGACGTTTGGCGTGACGTGTTAAACATGGAGGAGCTGGGCATCAATCACCAGTTCTTTGTCTCCGGGGGAGACTCCATCAAGGCACTCCAGATCGGATCACGTCTGGCCCGAGCGGGACTGCGGATGGAGGTCCGGGATTTGTTTGCCTATCCAAAGATTCGGGATCTCTCCCCGTATGTGAAATGGGATCAGCGTGAGCGCCGGAGCCAGGAGCCGGTGGAAGGAGAAGTGCAGCTGACCCCGATTCAGCAGTGGTTTTTTGCGAACAACACGACGGAACAAAATCACTTCACACAGTCCTTCATGCTGCATCGGGCGGCCGGGTTCAAGCCGGACGTGCTGGAACAGGTGCTGGATCGGTTGCTGGAGCATCATGATGCGCTGCGCATGAGGTATGAGATGCAAGCAGATGGTAGCATCCGCCAATTCAACCGTCCGGTTCAAACTGGAGAGCGGATGTATACCCTGCACCGATTTGATACACGGGGCTGGGCTGAACCGGAGCGTCAGGTCTATGAGGCGGCTACCCGGGTGCAGCAGGCATGTAACCTGGAAGAGGGCAAGCTGGTACAGGTCGGGTGGTTTGAAGCCGAGGACGGAGACCATCTGCTGCTGGCGATTCATCACCTAGTCGTGGACGGGGTGTCCTGGCGAATCCTGCTGGAAGACATGGAAGTGCTGTATCAGCAGGCGGAGCGGGGAGAAGAGCTGGATGCGGGCGAGAAGACCGACTCTTACCAGCGTTTCGCAGAAGCTGTGCAGGATTACGCGAACAGCCCGCAGGCCGCGAAGGAGCGAGCCTACTGGAGTAGACTTGCAGCGGAGGGGGCGGGGCTGAACCTGGGAGAGCGTGAGGAATCGGCGGAACCAGATCGATTTGCGGACAGCCATACCGTGCAAAGCACCCTGAGTACGGAAGTCACCCGGCAGCTGCTGCGGGAGAGCAATCGGGCCTATCAGACGGAGATCAATGATCTGCTGCTTAGTGCGCTGTACCTCGCGGTGCGGAAGCTGACGGGTGAGCTGAAGCTGAAAGTGAACCTGGAAGGCCATGGCCGGGAGGATGTGCTGGAAGGCATCGATCTCAGCCGCACCGTGGGCTGGTTTACGACCCTGTACCCGGTACTGCTGGAAGGGGAGGTAGAGGACGAGCTTTCGGTCACCATCAAACGGGTGAAAGAAGGATTGCGCAAGGTACCTCATAAAGGCTTCAGCTATGGAGCGCTGAAATATGTGGCCCGGATGCCGGAGTTGCAGACGGAGCGTCCAGCATCCATTTCGTTTAACTATCTCGGTGAGATGGACGGAGGCATGATTGGGGAAGCCATGTTCCGGGAGTCTCGTTTCTCTACGGGGCAAACGATTGGTGGCCATATCGCCCGAAATAACCCGATTGAACTGAACGCCTTCGTTTCCGGTGGGAAGTTACATCTCAACGTAACAGCAAACCAAACTGCGGTGGACATGCCGCTTGTAAGCCGATTTGCAGAGACGTTTTTCGAACGATTAACGGAAACTGTGGACCATTGCTTGTCTCAGCGTGAAACGACATATACGCCTTCCGACTATGGTGATCCAAACCTGGCACTGGAGGAGTTAGATCTTATTAAGTCAGCCTGTCCGGGCGTGATCATTGAACGGATTTATCCATTAACCAATATGCAGCAAGGCATGCTCTTTCACGCGATGGAAGATCCGTCATCAACTGCGTATTTCCAGCAAACGGTCATGGAGATTCGCGGGGAAGTGAACCCGGATGATCTGCAATCCAGTTTCAATGAGCTCATGAACAGACATGAAGCGTTGAGAGCTTCATTTATACATCGAGATTTGGAAGAACCGAGACAGGTCATTATGCAAAATCTCACCATTGAATTTGAATTTCAAGACTGGACAGCTTTGGAAGCAAATCAATCAGCAGCACAGTTGGAAACTTTTTCACAGCAGGATAAGGCTCGCAGTTTCCGTCTGGATACACAGCCGCTTATGCGTGCAGCTCTGTTTCGCACCACAGATGAATCCTATACCCTTGTATGGAGCCATCATCATATTTTGCTGGATGGATGGTGTCTGGGAATTATATTATCCGAGCTGTTCCAGATCTATAAGGCCAAGCTTGAGAATAAGGCGCACAACCTGAAGGAGCCGAAACGATATCATCAATATATTGAATGGCTCATTCGTCAGGACAAGGATGAGGCCCAAGCGTATTGGAGACGTTATCTGGAGAATTATGACACACAGTCGAGTGTTCCAGGTTTGCTTCTTACAGAGCATGATGTTCCGTATTTGCGAAAAGAACAGACGATATCTTTGGGTCAGGAGTTAACCCGCCAATTAAATGAAATAGGTGCTCATTATGGGGTGACGTTGAATACCGTCATTCAATGTATCTGGGGTCTGGTGCTGGCCAGATATAATGATACGGAGGACGTCATATTTGGAACCGTAGTCTCTGGCAGAGAAGCGCCAGTTGAAGGCATAGAAGAGATGATAGGGTTGTTCATCAATACGATTCCCGTTCGGATTGGTTACCCGCATCAAAAGCATTTTGGCGACGTACTCCAGGCCGTTCAGAAACAAGCCGTTGAAAGTCAGCGATTTAATTATTTGAATCTGGCTGAGGTTCAGGCATTGAGTAATCTCAATAAGGAATTAATGGATCACGTCTTTGTATTTGAGAACTATGCCCTGGATCATGGAGCCGTTCAACAATCCAGCACTGGGGTTGGTTTTGAAATTACCGGACTGCATGCGGAGGAACAGAGCAACTACGGATTCCTGATTTCGGCAACACCTGGCGACAGCCTGACCCTTGTGATTACGTATGATGGTAATAAATATGATTCATCCATCATCGAGCGTATGGATCAACATTTTAGGAGTGTGGCAGAACAAGTTACTTCAGCTGATCATCATCAGCTTGCTGACATTCAACTTGTGATTGGTCAAGAGTGTGAGGTGCTCCTGAATTCTTTCAATAACTCTGATGCGGATTACCCGCGAAATATGACCATTCATGAGCTATTCCAGCAGCAAGTTCGACGTACGCCTGATCGAATTGCTGTCCGGGATGAGCATCGTCATATGACGTACATGGAGCTGAATGAGCGTTCCAATCAACTGGCCCGTACGTTGTTTTCGCTTACAGGAGGAACAGAGCAATTCTTTGGGATTATGGCGGATCGGTCAATCGATATGATCGTTGGCATTATGGCAGTGTTAAAAGCGGGAGCCGCATATATACCTATTGATCCCACTTATCCGGATGATCGTATTAGCTATATGCTGGAGGATTCGGGCATCCGCCTGCTGGTAGTTTCTGAAAAAGGAATGGATCGTGGACTTCACCGGGGTTCATGCGTTGTCTTGGAGGAAGAGAACTCGTATCACCTGGATGCAGGAAATCTGGAGACATCCGTTCAGTCACATGATCTCGCCTATGTCATTTATACCTCAGGTACGACTGGGAATCCGAAGGGAACACTGATTGAGCATAAAAATGTCGTGCGTTTGTTGATCAATGACCGTAATCGATTTAATTTCAGCGAGAACGATGTATGGACGATGTTCCATTCCTTCTGTTTTGATTTTTCGGTGTGGGAGATGTATGGAGCACTGTTGTACGGAGGAACCTTACTTATCGTTCCACATCTGGTCGCCCAACAGCCTGGAGAATTCCTGCAATTATTAATCCGTGAAAAGGTAACCATTCTGAATCAGACGCCATCTTACTTCTATCGATTGATGCATGAGGAGGCAAAACGTCCGAGGAAGGAATTGAGTTTGCGAAAAGTCATTTTTGGCGGAGAAGCGCTAAGTCCGTCATTATTGACAGCATGGCATAAGCGTTATCCATCTACAAAATTAATTAATATGTACGGCATTACGGAGACTACGGTTCATGTTACCTATAAGGAGATTACCCTGTCTGATATGCAAATGGGCAGAAGTAATATAGGTCAGCCCATCCCTACACTCCGGGCATATATTCTGAACCAGTATCTCCAATTACAGCCTGTAGGATGTGCAGGTGAGCTATACGTTGCAGGAGAAGGGCTTGCCAGAGGATACCTCAACCGATCCAGTCTTACGGAAGAACGATTTGTCGAAGATCCGTTCTATCCTGGTGAGAAAATGTATCGTTCAGGCGACTTGGCCAGATGGCGTGCAGATGGCAACATGGAGTACTTGGGCCGCATGGACCATCAGGTCAAAATTCGGGGATATCGAATTGAATTGGGTGAAATCGAACATCAATTGCTTCAGCTTCCTGTCGTCAAGGATGCATTCGTTGTAGCCAGGGCGGATGAAGAGCATACACAATATATCTGCGCATATATAACCCTAAACGAGGTAGCAGATGACGCAGTTACGCAACAGATCAGACAACAGTTGTCTCTTCAATTGCCGGATTATATGATGCCAGCCTACATTGTAAAGATGGATCAATTGCCATTGACCTCCAACGGGAAAGTGGATCGTAAAGCGCTGCCAGCCCCGGAAGCGGGCATGTCTGCACTTGGGGGTTATGAAGCTCCGGGAAGCAGGGTGGAAGCGGAATTGCTTGCACTCTGGCATCAGCTTCTAAAGAATGACCGTATTGGCGTAAGCCACAATTTCTTTGAAGTTGGAGGACACTCGCTGAAGGCTTCGGCTCTCGTATCTCGTGTCCATAAGGCATTCGGTGTGGCCATACCCTTGAGACAAGTATTTGCAACGCCTACGGTTAGAGCCTTGTCCCAGTGGATTGATTCTGCTCGTTCCAGCAAATATGTGACCATAACCAAAGCGGAAACCAAGGAGTTCTATCCGCTTTCGTCCGCACAAAAAAGGCTTTTTATTATGCATCAGCTGGAAGATTCGAGCCTGGCCTACAATATGCCTTATGCTATGAAAATATCTGGAAATCTGGATGTACGCCAATTGGAAAGAGCCTTTCAGGATCTGATCAAGCGTCATGAATCATTCAGGACTTCCTTCCATATGGTTGATGGACAGCCAGTTCAACGAATTGATCAACAGGTGGAATTCAGGATCACATCTCTCGAGCTGGGTGACCAGACTTTAGAAGCGTGGCAGGCGAGATTTGTACGTCCATTCAATCTGACTCAGGCTCCGTTGCTGCGGGTCGAACTTGTGCAGATGGGGCCGGCTGAATACAGTCTGATTATGGATATGCATCACATTATTGCGGACGGTGTTTCTATGGGTGTTTTGACCAGGGAGCTGATCGCCCTGTATGAAGGACAAACGTTTGAACCACTACAATTGCAATACAGGGATTATGCCGAGTGGCAGGCACTATCCAGAACAACGGAAGTGATGCAGGCACAGAAGGACTACTGGCTCAGTGCCTATCAAGAGGAAGTCCCGCTCTTGGATCTGCCTATCGATTATGCAAGACCACAACACCGCAATTATGAAGGCGAACTGTTTCCGTTCGAGTTATCTGAGGGTGTGTCGCAACGGCTGTCTCAATTGGCTCATCAAGAGGGCGTAACCTTATTTATGCTTCTGCTTGCTGGTTATACAACACTGTTACATCGATACACTGGGCAAGAGGATATCATCGTGGGGACACCAATAGCAGGTAATTCACAGCCGGAGCTGGAAAATGTAATCGGTTTGTTCATTAATACGCTGGCACTTCGGAATCGTCCCGTAGGCACGTTTACGTTCAAGGAGTATCTGAACGAGATCAAGGAGAACACACTTCAGGCCTATGAAAACCAGGATTATGCATTTGATGAACTGGTTGAACAGCTTGCCTTGGCAAGAGATATGAGCCGAAGTGCCTTGTTTGATACGATGCTGGTATTCCAGAATTATGACAGTGAGGAGCTTGCGATAGAGGGTGTGCAATTCAGCTCACTTCCTCCAAGTAACATCCGATCCAAATTTGATATCACTTTAACCGCAATGGAAGCTGAGGGCCGGATCAAATGTGTATTTACGTACTCTACGGAGTTGTTTAAGCCTGAAACAATAGAGCGTATGGCAGGCCACCTGACTGAGTTGCTGGATAATATCAGTAACGATGCCACGTCGCGGTTGCAGGATATTCAATTCATCACGTCAGAAGAGACAAAATCCATTATGCAGCTATCCTGTGGTCAACCTGTGCAATACAGAACAGATGCAGCCCTGATCGAACTGTTCGAGGAGCAAGTGAGGAAGTCATCCGGGCAACGGGCAGTTGTGTCAGGAGAAAACGAATTATCTTATGAAGAGTTGAATCGCAGCGCTAATCAACTGGCTCGCTCGTTGAGAGCAAGAGGGGCTGTACCGAATTCGGT
Source organism: Paenibacillus sp. FSL K6-4396 (assembly GCF_038002525.1). Lineage (NCBI taxonomy): Bacteria > Bacillati > Bacillota > Bacilli > Caryophanales > Paenibacillaceae > Paenibacillus > Paenibacillus sp. FSL K6-4396. The sequence continues at coordinate 2,964,132 of NZ_JBBOCR010000001.1, forward strand.
TATCGCAGTAAGCATTAATCCATCTGTGGACTTGATTATAAGCATGCTGGCCGTTCTTAAAACGGGAGCCATCTATTTACCGATTGATCCTGAGCAGACTGTGAACAGGACAAATGTTATTTTGAAAGACAGTCAGGCTATCCTTCTGTTGACGGATCATCCGTTGTCCAAGGAGTTATCTTTCAGTGGCGATGTGTGTCAGGTTAACGATGGCAGTATCGAGAGCTTTGACTACACGGATCTATCTCTGCCGACTTCGCCTGAACAGCAGGTCTATATGATCTATACATCAGGTTCAACAGGTACTCCGAAAGGTGTCTTGGTTCGCAACCGAAATATTGTTAATTACACACAATGGTTCATCCGCGAGGCGGGAATTTCTACGGCAGATCGAACGATGCTGATGTCTTCCAGTGCTTTTGATCTGGGATACACAGGTGTATTTTCATCCTTGTTGCAGGGCGGAGAGCTTCACGTTCCAAGCAAGGAAGACTACACCAATCCGGCTAGAGTATTACAAATGATGGCTTCACAGCGTATCACATTCATCAAACTGACACCTTCATTATTCAATCTGCTGCTCCATGATCCTGCATTTACAGAATGGCAGCCTGTGCTGAGGCTGGTTGTGCTTGGTGGAGAGAAGACGAATACAACGGATGTGGAAAAGTATCTTCAAGAATATCCAAACAGCCGGATCATGAATCATTATGGTCCAACTGAAACGACGATTGGTGTCGTTTTTCATCACATATCGTCTGTAAATGTTCATTCCTTTATGGATTATCCGGTTATTGGCAGACCGATCGATAACACAGCGGTATACGTGCTGGATAACCATAATCATCTGGTGCCCCGGGGTGTTTTCGGTGAAATTTGTGTTACGGGTGAAGCAGTATCCACCGGCTATTTCAATCAAGCAGAACTGACCCGAGAGAAATTTGTTGAAGATCCATTTCAGCCGGGGCAGATCATGTACAAAACAGGAGATCTTGCCCGTTGGACACATGATGGTGAGCTGGAACTGGCAGGTCGGAAGGATAACCAGGTGAAAGTGCGTGGTTATCGGATTGAATTGGATGAAATCAAAAAACAAATGCTGCTTCTGGAAGGTGTACGCGAGGCCGTTATCGTACCTGGAGCCCAGGAACAGGCTGCCGTACTCTGTGCCTATTTCACCGCAAACAGATCGATACCATTGGACGAAATTCGCATTCATCTGGGTGTCGAATTGCCTGAATATATGATTCCTACGCATTTTATGCAATTGGATACCCTGCCTCTGAACGGCAATGGGAAATTGGATGTACGTGCACTTCCCGAACCGGATGCAAGCATGGGTGGAGAGACGGTCTATGAGGCCCCAAGAAACGAGGCGGAGAGGTTGCTCGTTTCGATCTGGGAAGAGGTGCTTGGCTTCAAGCCAATGGGCATTAACCATCACTTCTTTGCTTCCGGTGGTGATTCCATCAAAGCATTGCAAATTATATCCAGACTGTCCAGAGCTGGCAAAAAGCTCACCATGAAAGAGCTATTTGCCCATCCACAGATCAAGTTGCTGGGACGTTACATGAGAGAAGATTCCCTTATAAATCGGATGAAGCAGCCTGTGACGGGTCCAGTTGATCTTACACCCATCCAGAAGTCTTATTTCTTGCAGCATCAACGTACAGGAATGAACCACTTTAATCAGTCCCTGATGTTGTACCGCGAGGAGGGATTCAATCCAGAGACAGTCCGGCAGATCATGGAAGGGTTAATGATGCATCACGATGTCTTGCGGATGTCCTATCATGAGGAACAAGGCAAGGTGGTGCAGACCCAGCTCGATTATGAAGCAGGTCTTTTCCAAATGGAGGTACAGGACATGAACGGTCTTGATGAGCAGGAATTGTTCATCAAGGTGCAGCAGGCAGCCTCCCGTATACAGGAATCCATAGACATTTTCGAGGGGCCGCTGGTGCGAGCTGTCATTTTCAGAACCGATCAGGGAGATCACCTGCTCCTTGTAATCCATCATATGATAATTGATGGTGTATCCTGGAAAATTTTATTGGAAGATTTGGCGATAGGATACCAGCAACTTCTGGAAGGACAAGATCTTTCTTTTTATCCGATTACGGATTCTTACCCGTACTATGCCTCTTTCCTGAACGACTATGCGAAGGGAGGGCGTCTCGCGAAAGAGCGGGCGTATTGGATCAAGACGGATCAGGAAGAGACCGGTTTTCTTCCAAGGCATGAAGTTCATCTGGATGAATACCGTTACGGTGATAATCGAATGAGCAGTGTGTCGCTGGACCGGGAGATGACCACTCAACTTTTACGAGAGACAAACCAGGCCTACTATACCGAAATTAATGACATTCTACTGGCTGCTCTCGCTCTCTCCATCAGGAAATGTGCAGGAGCGAGCAAAATTAAGGTAACGATGGAAGGTCACGGTCGCGAGCTTATGGGAGACGAATTGGATATCAGTCGTACAGTTGGCTGGTTTACAAGCAAATATCCGGTATGTATCGATCTCGGGAATGAGGAAGGGCTTGGCACAACGATCAAGGATGTTAAAGAGCAGCTAAGAAGAGTTCCAGCCAAAGGAATCGGTTACGGCATATTGAAGTATATGTCCAATGAGTTGCCAATGTTGAAAGAGCAGACACCGCCCCTGTTGTTTAACTATTTGGGACAGATGGATCAGGACATCAATAGTGGTCTGTTTCGTTCTTCCTGGTTGTCAGCAGGCAATCCGGTTGGTGATGATGTGATTCGTGCCAATCCAATGGAAGTTATTGCCTATGTGGCTGATGGTCAATTGATGATTAACATCACTTACAATCACAAGTTGTTTGATGAATCCATTGTAGTGAACTTTGCAACAACCTACCAAAAAATGCTTCAACAGGTCATTGAACATTGCGCGCAGCAACAGCAGGCCGAAAAAACGCCATCCGATTATGGAGATCCATATGTAACGCTGCAAAATTTGAAAGTGATTACGCAAAAGTTCGGCCCAGAGCGAATTGAGAAAATATATCCTTTGGCCAACATGCAGCGCGGGATGCTGTACCATGCACTTGAGAATCGCGGAGACAGGGTTTATTTTGAGCAGCTGATCATGAATATCAGAGGAAATCTTGACATTGATCGGTTTCAGGAGAGTCTGACCCTGTTGATGCAACGTCACGAAATGCTTCGTGCTTCCATTGAATACCAAGTTACGGAAGAGCCGCGGAATATTATTTGTCAAAACCGCGGGGCTGCTTTTGTATACCGGGATCTTCGAGGATTGCCAGAACAGGACAGAGGCACTCGTGTATTGTCAATTGCTATGGAGGACAAAAGAAAAGGCTTTGACCTTGGAAAAGATACACTGGTTCGATTTGAATTGTTGCAGACCAATGAGGAGCAATACTCGTTAATCTGGAGTAACCATCATATCTTGCTTGATGGCTGGGCAAGAGGCATCATTCTTGCAGAGCTGGTCCATCTCTATGAATGCAAATGTACTGGGAAAAACATTCAGCTCCACGAGCCTGTACCTTACAGTGAATATGTGGAATGGTTGCAGGCGTTGAACAAGGATGAAGCCATCTCGTACTGGAGGAATTATCTGGGCGGATATGAGAACAAGGTTCAGTTGCCAGCAGGAGCTTCTCGTTCATTGAACGATGGGGTCACTCCACAGGAGCATCAATTCCGCATTTCCAGACAGCTCACGAAGCAAATGAATGACCTTGCCAACCGGAACCATGTCACATTTTATACGGTTATGCAGTGTGTCTGGGGAATCATGCTTGCGAAGTACAACGATACTTCGGATGTCGTCTTTGGAACGGTGGTATCCGGGAGAGAAGCGCAGGTAAGAGGGATCGAAAACATGGTTGGTTTATTTATCAACACCATTCCTGCACGGATTCAATGGGATGAGGGACATACCTTCAAACAACTGGTTGGAGATATGCAGGCATTATCGATTGAAGGGAGTCAGCATCACCATCTGGGTCTGGCTGAAATTGCGTCTTTGAGCAGTCTGAAAAGAGATTTGATCGATCATATTATGGTTTTTGAAAATTACTCGGTGGATCCAAGTCTCGTGGAACAGGGCGCGAGTGATATTGGGTTTGTCATTGAGGATGTCCATAGTCAGGAACAGACGAATTATGGATTCAATCTCATTGCAATACCTGGTGAAGAGCTTGTAATCAAGTTTGCTTATGATTCGGGCAAATATGATGAAGCCCTGATGAAAGTCATGGAAGACCATATGCTTACGCTGTTGAAACAAATTGTGACAGATGAAAACTTGCGGGTTGATGATATCCAAATCATGACCAAACAAGAGCAGGTCATCCTGTTGGATCAGTACAACGATACCGCATCAGCCTATCCAAAGGGCAAAATGATGCATCAGTTGGTCAGTGAACAGGCCGCCAAGACTCCTGAACATATTGCCGTAGCGTTGGGCGATAATGCGCTGACTTACAATCAGCTCGACATAAAATCGAATCAATTGGCAAGACATTTAAAGGCTATCCATGTTGGTCCAGGTTCCATGGTGGGTATTATGGTTGAGCGCTCACCCGAGATGATTGTTGGCATTCTGGCTATTATGAAGGCGGGCGGAGCGTATGTGCCCATTGACCCGGAATATCCCGCAGAACGAATTGCATTTATTTTGGAGGATAGCGGTTCACCGATTATATTGGAAATGGGAGAAGGCCATACCGTGTCAGGCAGAACATCCGTAGCGATTGATGCGGATTATAGCCATTATTCAGCAGAACCATTGGAACTGCAAGCTGGACCGGAGGATATAGCGTATATGATTTATACCTCAGGATCGACCGGGAAACCAAAAGGCACAATGATTCCGCACAGCGGTCTGATCAACTATATTTTCTGGGCGAAGGACGTTTATTTGCAGAATCAGGAGCTTGATTTTGCCCTGTACTCTTCCTTTGCGTTTGATTTGACGATCACTTCGATCTTTACACCGCTGGTTACTGGAAATAAAATAGTGGTATATCCAACCAGCGGAGATGAACCGGTGATCCTGAATGTATTCAGGGATCGGCAAGCAGGCGTGGTTAAATTGACACCATCACATCTGAATCTGATTAAGGATATGGACAATACCCGTTCCAGTATCAAGTGCCTGATTGTAGGTGGTGAGGACCTGAAATCGGAATTGGCTCGGGAAGTGTACGAAAGTTTCGGAGGCAAGGTTCAGATCTTTAATGAATATGGGCCAACGGAAACGGTTGTAGGCTGTATGATCCATCCGTACAATCCCGAGACGGACACGAGAATCTCAGTACCTATTGGGAAACCTGCTGCAAATGTGCAGTTATATGTGCTGAATCAACAGCAGCAACTGCTTCCGGCTGGTTCACCAGGGGAACTTTACATTGGAGGTGATGGAGTATCCCGAGGATACTTCGGACGTCCAGAACTAACGGTGCAGAAGTTTGTACCCAATCCGTTCAAAGAAGGGACTACCCTATACCGGACAGGTGATTTGGTGCAATGGCTGCCTAATGGCGACATGGAATTCCTCGGACGAATCGATCATCAGGTGAAAATTAGGGGATACCGTATTGAGCCGGGAGAAATTGAACATCGTTTGCTACAACAACCGGAAGTCAAAGATGTAATTGTGACCCCGCGGCAAGATGATGCTCAGCAGAGCTATCTCTGTGCGTACATCGTACCTGTGGACCCGAGTAAAAAGATGGACATCGTTCAACTGAAACAGGGATTGCTTGACGAGCTTCCCGCATATATGATACCTGCATTCTTTATTGTGATGGATCAACTCCCATTGACGGTGAACGGAAAAGTGGACTTGAAGGCATTGCCTGAGCCCGAGGGCAGTGTGACAGCTCTACATTCCTATACACCACCGGAAACGGAACTGGAACGCCATATGACAGATATTTGGGAGGACATTCTTCCAGTGAAGCCGATTAGCATACATGCAAATCTGTTTGAGCTGGGTGCGAATTCGTTAAACGTGATGTCTTTTGTATCCCGTTTGTACAGTCTGTTGAATTTTAGAATCCCGTTTAAGGACATTTTTGAAAAACCGACCATTGCTGATCTGGCGGCCTTTGTTGAGAAAGCCAAAGATCTGCTGGAGGACTACACCGAAGATTACATGCAGCTAACCCGGACGAGCGAAAAAAATCGGATTATTTTCTGTTTTCCTCCCGCTGCTTCCATGGGGATTGCCTACATGACGCTTGCTCAGCATCTGGACTCGTTCGGAGTTTACAGCTTTAATTTCATCACTTCAGAAGATCGGATTGCTCGTTACGCCCAAATGATGATTGATATTCAAAAGGAGGGCCCGTTCACACTGATGGGTTACTCCTCGGGTGGAGTGCTGGCCTTCGATGTAGCCAAAGAGCTTAATCGCAGAGGATATGAAGTGCGTGACCTGATTATACTGGACTCAAAATACCGAACAGAGGTGGAAGAGCATCGTCTGACTGAAGAACAAATCAGGCAGGAGATTCAGCAAAAGTTCAACATGAGTCAATATCAAGACCTTGAAAAATTGGCGAATGACTATTTGCTGGAGCTGATTACGAAGTCTTACCTGTATGTTCATGAAGCCATAACCTTTGGTACGATTGATGGTAACATCAGTTATGTGACTTCAGGACTTTTGAATGCCAATGCTTCGATTGCCTTGTGGGCCCAATCCACCACAGGACAATTCAGACAAGTGAAAGGTTACGGCAAACATATGGAGATGATCGACAAAAACTATCCAGAAATTGTGGAACAGAATGCAATGCTCATCAACGAACTCTTGCTGACAAGCACTAAATAACATTATAAGGTTGGCGTTTCGTGAGTCAGAAACGCCAACCTTTTTTTAACATGAAAGTAGGTTGAAATCATGCAGAATATTCGTGTACTCATTGCGGATGACGATAAGGAGATTCGAGACCTGATCCGAAAATACCTGGAGCGAGAGATGTACACCGTGGATACTGCCGCAGATGGTGAACAAGCGCTGCAGCTGTTCCAACAGCACAAATATAATATGGTCATTCTTGACCTGATGATGCCTCAGATGGACGGTATGGAAGCTTGTCGAAGAATTCGCAGTATCAGTAATGTACCCATCATGATGGTAACAGCCAAAGACCACGAAACAGACAAAATTATAGGTCTTGGCATAGGTGCAGATGATTACATTACCAAACCATTTAGCATTCATGAGCTGGTTGCCAGAATTAAGGCACTTATGCGCAGATTTATGGTTCTTGGGACGGAGGTTCCTGACCACAGTGAGGTCATTCGTTTCAAAGGATTGATGATGAATTTGAAAACATACACAGTTGATGTTCAGGGAAAAGAGACCGATCTGACTGGCAAAGAAACGGAATTGCTCAAATTTATGATGTCCAATCCTGGCCAGGTATTTACCAAAGCCCAATTATTCAGAAATGTATGGGATAACGGGTACTTGGATGATGACAATACCATCATGGTACATATCCGAAAGCTGCGAATGAAGATTGAATCCGATCCTTCGAATCCACAATTCATAAAAACCGTTTGGGGCATCGGTTATAAATTTGTAGGTGAACGGGATGAGTAGAGATGCCGTCTTGATGTTATCCGGTCTACAGTTGATCATCGGAGCTGGGGCACTTGCCATGGAATACTACACGAGCTTGACGCATGGTTCACGAATGTGGTTGTTTGCAGCTTTCGTTTTCACCAGCATCATGGTACTCGTTAATCAATATCAGAATCGAAGCAAGCAGCAATCGATTGCTTCTGAACTGCATCGGGCGGTCAATGGAGAAGGAAAAAGAAGAATATTAAGCAAAGGGAATGTACTGCTGGATGAGATCGTTTTTGCAGCAAATGACCTGATGGAGCAGCTTGAAAGCATAAAGATCGATGCCCAGCGCTCTCAGGCAGTAAGAAAGAGTCTGTTTTCCAGCATTTCTCATGATATTCGCACACCTCTAACTTCGATGATTGGTTATGTGGATGCGCTCAAGGATGACATTGCTTCGACAGAAGAAGAGAGAAGAGACTATATGGATATTTTGTCGCGAAAATCGAAGGATTTGAAAAAAATGATAGATGAGATGTTCACCATGGCCAAACTGGATGCAGACGAGATGCCCATGCAGGCTGAACCGTTGGATCTGGCCGAATTGACTAGGGAGATTTTGATTGAATTTATACCCAGTCTCAAAAAAGCAGAGATGGATCTAAACATTCAGATTCCGGATTACCCTTGTTTCGTTATGGCAGACAGGCTGAGTATCCATCGTCTCATCAGTAATCTGATTCAAAATTCTATCCAGTATGGGCATGAAGGGGGCGTTCTGGGAATTGAAATAGCATGTTATCATCTTAATTTCCAATTAACCGTATGGGATCAAGGACCAGGGATATCGGAGAAAGAGCTAAATCTGGTGTTTGAACGTATGTATCGCAGTGACCACTCACGTAGCCCTGTCTTTGGGGCAAGCGGGCTTGGGCTTTCAATTGCCCGGACACTGGCTGAGAAAAATGAGGGGCATTTGCAGGCAGAGAGCACACCTGGCGTGAAAACATCCTTTATATTCACAATCCCCAAGTATAAGCTGCTGTCAAAGTCACAGCACAATTAAGAGATAGTTAAGATTTGGATAAGCGCTATTTAAAATCTGAAACCTAGAATGAAATTATCAGTTCTTGGAAGGAAGGTGCGCTAGACGTGAGTGTAATTATCAAAACAACAAATCTTACCAAACAATACGGGACTCAAAAATCAGTTAATTCACTGAACATGACCGTTCAACAAGGTGGGATATACGGCTTTCTTGGACGCAACGGGGCAGGGAAAACGACGACAATCCGTATGCTGCTCGGTCTAATCAAACCAACGCATGGTGAGATTGAGATATTTGGAGAGAACCTATTTACCAATCAAAAAGAAATATTAAGAAGAACCGGCTCGATTGTAGAGGTACCCGGGTTTTATGAGAACCTGACTGCCCGCGAAAATTTATCCATCAACGCTCGAATTATGGGAATATACAAAAAGAATGCAATCGAGGACGCGCTCGAAATCGTAGGTCTGCAAAATGAAACCAAAAAATTGGTTGGCAAATATTCTTTGGGAATGAAACAAAGGTTAGGCATTGCCCGAGCCCTGTTGCACTATCCAGAATTGCTGATTCTTGATGAACCTACCAATGGACTTGATCCGATTGGGATCAAAGAAATTCGCAGGCTGATTAAAAATTTGGCCACGGAGAGAAATATTACCATCTTGATTTCAAGCCATATTTTATCGGAAATTGAACAACTGGTTGATTACATGGGCATTATTCATGAAGGGAACCTGCTAGAGGAAATTTCATTTGAGCAGCTTCGGAAGAGGAACCGTAAATACACCGAATTTCAAGTTTCAGATGATAATAAGGCTGCGGTCATTCTCGACGGTTTGGATCAGGCTGAATATGAAATTCATGATGAACGCAATATCCGGGTGTATTCCCATCTTGGACAACAAGGGAAGCTAAACAGAATCTTTATGGAAAATGATATCAACGTAACCAAAATTATGGTGAGTGAGGATCGTTTGGAAGATTATTTCACCAAGCTGGTTGGAGGTGGAACCATTGGTTAATTTGCTCTACACTGAACTTCTCAAGCTGAAACGCTCCAAAATGTTTCTGCTTAGTATCATCGGAGCGGCCGTTGCCCCTTTGATGGTAGCTGCTGCCATGTTTGTGCAAATGAAAACAAAGGAGCCTTATCTTGTTGCACAATTCAGTGTGCTAATGTCCAACACAAGCATATATGCTGTACTGGTCATTGGAGTTCCGTTGTATGGTGTCATTACCGCTTATCTGTATAACAGGGAATATGCGGAGGATACAATGAAGAATCTGCTGACCATTCCGGTTTCCAGAGTCGCTCTGCTAATGTCCAAATGGATTTTGTTGCTGGGATGGATTATGCTGCTTACATTATCTGCGTGGGCGCTGGCGATCATTTTTGGTTCGCTGGGTCAATTTGCAGGTCTTACTCCACAGTTTGTGCTTAACTCGTTCAGCAATTATGTAGTGGCAGGTCTGCTGTTGTTTCTGTTGTCGACCCCGATCATTCTGATTACGCTCGTATTAAAAAGTTTTGTGCCGGCGATTATCGTAACCATTATTATTACACTGGTGAATGTGATGCTGGCTACAAGTGAACATCGCGGACTATTTCCATGGACCGCAGCACTGGATATCGCGAATGGAACACTGGAAGCCAAATATCCTCCAGAGTATTCATATATTTCGATCGCTGCTACATCCATCATTTGTCTTGGACTGGCCATTGGTTATTTTAAGAAAATAGATATTCATTAGTCTTGTCTTCAAACTTATCGAAACCTTCTCGGAAACATGCAAAATCCTAATCAAGTTGGTCGCATATGACTGCGAAAAACATAACGGAGAAGCCCTGATTAGTATGGATGAGGGCTTCTTTTTCAATGATCAGGTCAACCCGTAATTACGGGTTGGCCTTTTTTGTGCTCGTTTTCCGATGGGGGAAGCTGGGATGAAAAGCATAACGTCCACTGCCTGTTCCCCAATATCACTTAATGATATATACTTACCTGATCAAATATGATATTGATAATCAATATCAATTATTGAGTGATGTATACATTGGAAAAAGTGAAACGAGGAGTGCGGATAGATGCAAGAGGAAGAAGCAAGACAGGGATTTACACCGGAGATGATTGATATGATGGCCAGTATCTGGACACGTTCGATCATTACATTAATAGATGTACGCTTTCAGAATGTAGCGTCACAATACCCGTTGGAACAATATAAAATGCCTAGTAGCATGTTTATCTATGCATATGGGGGAGAAGCGCAAATCCAACTGAATGAAACCACATTTGCAATGGAACGCTTCGGTTTAGTTCACGGCGGGAAGGGGAGCATGCTCAGTATTACGCCTAAAGAGGAGATTGTGAAGACCTTTATGGTGTTTTATAGAGCAGAATCACCTCTTTTTTTCAAGAAACATCTGCAACAATTACTGGAGCAAGTAAATCCATTTGTTCAACAGTTTGATTATACGCCAAGTGATCCCATCTTGCTACGCGATTGGTTCCAACGGATGATGAATGGCTGGAAACGTGGCAAAGCGATGGATCAGCTACAGGCTAAAAGTTTTTTATATCAATTGATTCATGAGGTCTACAGGGATTTGGAGGGTGGTGAGATTCGGTATCTCCAGCCAGATCCAGCCGGTTCTGCCAAGATATATCTCGATAAACATTACAGGGAGCCGATTATGTTTCAACAAATTGCCGATATGTTTGGGATCAGTGGTGGACAATTAACGCGGTTGTTCAAAAAAAGGGAAGGGATGAACTTACAGGAGTATCTCATTCAGAGAAGGATTGAAGCTGCCTGCCATGACCTGAAACATACAGAAGCGACGGTTAAAGAAATCGCGACAGGAGCTGGTTTCGCAGATGAGAAAAACCTGTTCCGAATGTTTAAGAAGCATTACAAGATGACACCAAGTGATTATCGGAAAATAAACGCACTATCCATGCAGGTTGATGGTATTGATAATGATTCTCATCTACCTTACGATGAGAGGGAACTAGCAAGTCTAGTTAAGTCTTATAGAGATGGGGAATCAACGATGTTTGGAACATTAAGAAGTAAAGAAATGATTTTGGCGGCGGCGATAAGCATGATGCTGTTATTGACGGCATGTACGTCAGGGACGCCAGCGAATAATGGGGGAACGGCAAATACAACACCTGCGCAGACACAGCAGACGACACAACAGGAAGGGTCGGAGACAAAAGCTTCAGAAGCAGTCTCGCAGACCAGAACGATATCCACAGTTAAGGGTGATGTTGAGGTACCTAACAACCCTCAGCGAGTTGTAGTTGATTATTTGGTTGGTGATGTGGTGGCCCTAGGTGTAACTCCTTTAGGTGTGGCTAGAGCTGCACGGGGGGAGACAGAGCCTGTTTATGCTAACCAGATTACAGACTCCATAAAAGTAGCCATGGAGCCGGAAGATATCATGACGCTTGAGCCTGATCTTATCATTTTGGCATGGAGTGATGAGTCGTATGATGATTTATCCAAAATTGCCCCGACCATTTATGTTCCCTATGGTGATATGACTACAGAAGAGCGGATACAATTTATTAGCGATGTTTTGAACAAACAGGAAGAGGCTAAGGATGTTTTGAATGCTTATACCGGAAAAATCGAAGAAGCAAAGCTAGCCTTTCAGAATGCGGGCCTATCCGATGTGACGATTACGGTTGGAGAATTCAGTGATAAAAGTAACTACATAGCTGGAGCCAAGCATGCCGTTGGTGAGCTTATTTACGATGAACTTCAATTGCAGGCACCTTCAAAAGTCCAAACGGATATTATTGATGCAAATAAATATTGGGGTGATGTCTCCATGGAAGTATTACCCGCTTACTCTGGGGATTATATGATCTTCTTAGGAGATGGAAACGTTGCTGCTAATAATGCAGTGTGGAATGCCATACCTGCTGTGCAACATAATCGGATCGTAAAGGTGGATTCTTCGCTATCTTGGTCCACCGACGTAATGACTTCCAGTGCATTGATTGATTATATTGTTAGTCAATTGCTGGCATTAGCTAAATAAGAGTTAGAACGAAATTTTAATTGAGCACTCCAAATTTTCAAACATGACCAGTCGAATTTATGGACGTTAATAACCATATTCGTTTGGATTGTAAATAGGTGATGAAAGGGAAACGAGATGAAAAGCAAGCCTGAACAAAAACGCCGTGAGGCGATGAACTTCACCATGTACATGGTAGTAGGGCTTGGATTAACGGTTCTCATGTCGGCGGCATCAATTATGTTTGGTGCTGCTGATATGAGGTTAGCAACGGTATGGGAGGCTATTTTCCGATTTGATCCAATGCTCACTGAACATCAAATTATTCAAACCATGCGTCTTCCGCGTACCGTAGCTGATCTGATCGTCGGGTGTAGCCTTGCAGTATGTGGCGCGATCATGCAGGGGACAACGCGTAATCCGCTGGCCGACTCCGGGCTCATGGGGATTAGCTCTGGCGCAGCATTTGCAATTGCACTTTGCCTGGCCTTTCTGCCGGGTTATTCGTATTGGCAGATGATGTTGTTCGCTTGTCTGGGAGCAGCGATCGCCACCGGTATGACCTACTTTACCGCGTCACTGGGCAATCGCGGAATGACGCCTCAGCGGCTTGTACTGGCAGGTCTGTCTATTTCAATGTTGTTTGGTGCACTCAGTCAGTATTTGGCAATTAATTATGATTTGGGGCGAGCATTGACATTCTGGACGGCGGGTAGTACAGCGGGTGTCAAATGGGGTGAACTGTTGATTATCTCACCGCTTTTTGTTGGTGGTATACTGCTGGCACTGGCGCTTTCCCCTTCGGTTACATTGCTCAGTTTGGGAGATGATGTAGCAAGTGGACTCGGCATTCGTAGCGGACTGGTCAAAATTTTGTCGACAATTATTGTACTTGTACTGACTGGATTGGCTGTTGTTGTGGTTGGCCCGGTTGGTTTTGTGGGTCTGATTACCCCGCATATTGTGCGATACATGGTAGGTGTCGACTATCGATATATTATTCCGGCAGCGGCGTTATATGGTGCGTTGCTGACCGTATCGGCCGATTTGGCTGGACGTTTGATCAATAAACCGTTCGAAACGCCGATTGCCATTATATTTTCTATCATTGGTGTGCCGTATTTTCTCTTCTTGGCGCGAAGACAAAGGAGGGAATATGAATGACCAAGCGGCGTTATACGGTGAAACGAGGCATTATCATCAATGTAGTGCTTATGGTGCTCATCCTTGTGTTTGCGATCATTAGCATGAATTCTGGCAAGATGAATCTTTCACCGCTAGAAGTGCTGAACGTTCTCATAGGAAACGGTACCGATAAGCAAAATCTGATTGTGTTTGATTTTCGTCTGCCACGAATTGTACTTTCGATTTTGGTAGGTCTGGGAATGGGAGCGGCGGGGGTCGTGATGCAGAGTTTGCTGCGTAATGACATGGCTAGCCCGGGTACACTGGGAATTAGTTCGGGATCGGGTTTGTTTGTCCTGTTCTTCGTTGTATTCATTGAATCCACAGGCAAGAGTTCCTTTATTGCTCTGCCTCTGTTGGCTTTTGTTGGCGGACTATTGGCAGCGGGTTTGATCTTCTTATTATCGTATCGCCGCGGACGAGACATCTCGCCAATCGGTTTGATCCTGACCGGGGTCGCGTTAGGAAGCGGGTACGGGGCGCTGACGACCTTCTTGACACTCAAGCTGGATGATTCGCAGATGAACTTCATGCTGTATTGGCTGGCGGGGAGCCTATGGGGCGATGATTGGGGTTATATTTCCATACTGACACCATGGGTCTTGATCTTACTCGGCTATATTTTTTACAAGGCTCGCATACTGAATGTCCTCCATCTGGGCAATCAGACAGCACAGGGGCTTGGTGTTTCCGTGAAACGGCAGTTTTTTGGGTTGTCAATCGCGGCTGTTGCTTTATCCTCTGGCAGTGTAGCCGTGGGGGGAAGCTTCTTTTTCGTTGGCTTGATCGCTCCGCATATGGCCAGAAAACTGGTCGGTCCCGATCACAAATTGCTCATTCCGGCTGCCAGCTTGGCCGGGGGACTAATCGTGGTGTTGGCTGACACGATTACGCGCACGGTTAGACTCGTAGGAGATGTGCCGACAGGAATCGTTATTACAGTTATTAGTGTTCCATATTTTCTTTATTTACTAGCAAAAGCCAAATAACACAATCAATGATATGGTCTGAATATTTTGTGGAAAACGGCTTGGCAGGATTGTGCGTTGCTTATTAAAGCAGAATGCACGATATCAAAAGTTCAACGATCGAAGCTAGCCTGCATTACCGCTAGGCTTCTTAATAAATAGCATATAGAAAAAGATGCCATTACGAGGATGTCGTATTGGCATCTTTTGATTGTACTCATTGTTTGATAGCCAAGTTGATTATCGGGAAATTACATCAGGATTTATATGGCAGGCTCATCTGACAGCTGAAAACGGGAAACAAAATACCAGATGAGCTCGCGACGCGAGGATATCTTGGTTTTGGCGAAAATGGATTTTAAATGATCCTGAACCGTGTAGACGGAAATATGCATCGCAGCAGCAATTTCTTTGGATGAATAGCTGCGCAGCACATATCCGAGCAGTTCCCGCTCTCGACTGGATAATCCATGGCTTTCGGCAAGCAAGGGCAGCAAATCCTGCGGCATCGCCTGCTCCAAACGGATAGCAATCTGATCCGGTCCTTTAAGCTGTTGCATGAGACTGGCATGAAGTATGAGGTAACGCCCATCCGGAAGTTGAATGCAAACTTTGGATGGTGAGTCGGGAGCAAGTTGAGTATCTTCAGCCCGTTCAGCCCGATTCTTGCGCTGCAAGTGGGAACTCACTGCACGTACCGGACGGGGCAGAATGTCTGGCCCTACATGTTCCAGCGTACGCAATTGGGACAGCCAATATTGCGCGGAGGCGTTCAGGGATAAGAGCTGGAACGTATCCGAAGTGATCAAAATTCCGGGTTCCTCGGGACTTTCACTTGTGATCTCATCGATCAGTGTCAGGCTCGTGGACCGCAGCATCGATGCAATAGAAGCGGTCCAGGACTGGATCATCCACCGCTCCTCTTCTGTAAAGACAGCACTTTCTGTCTTACGATATAGGGTCAGATATCCCCAGCAAGCGTCTCCACTGACCAATACAGCACGTAGTTCATCACCGAACCCCGCTGGCTGAAGAATGTTGATATATCGAGGGCTTTGTTCAAGCTGTAAGTTGGACATATGAAGTGTAGCTGTATACTCACCACTGCGAATTAATTCAGCGTATTTATGTATATCTTCTTCCATGTATTCATTGATGAATAACCGATCATGAATGGCCTCAATGCCATCTTCTGTCACGGCTCCTGTGGAGAGAAGAGTCAGAGGATCAACGGTAGTGAAACAGTATGCGTCGTAAGGGATAACCGAATGGATCTGCTTGAGAACAGCTTCCCGGTAGGTACGTGAGGTCCACGTTCCTTTTTCAAGAGAAGTGATAAGTATGTAATTCTGATCAATACGTGATGTCAACAAGATATCTCCTCTCTCTGTGCGCATATCCCAATGTTCTGGGATTGTAGGCTCGGCGTATCCTTCTATAATGAAATTAGACGAACAACGAGTCAAGTCTAACTTCAATTCAAGAGGAGTGCGATATCCATGAATCACAATTCATCACCGATGAGCTGGGAAACAGCAGATGTTCATCGTTACGAACAATCGATAGCCCTGAAAATTCCGGGTTATTCTCATATGCATGATCTAATGGAACGGCTGCTTTCAGCATCTTTTGCAGATAACAACGATATTCATATCCTTGTTGCCGGTGCGGGAGGGGGAAAAGAGATTGCTCTGCTCGGATCACGTCATGCCGGTTGGACATTGACTGGAGTAGATCCATCACAGCCCATGCTGCAACTTGCTGAGAAACGAGTCACGGAAGCAGGCATCGGTTCCAGAGTGACGCTGCAACCTGTCACGGTTGAAGAGTTGCCGGAGGATATTTTATATGATGGGGCGACAAGCATGCTCATGTTGCATTTCCTTCAAGGGATGGAGGCCAAGAGAACGTTTCTGACCAGCCTCGCAACGAGACTTAAACCGGGTGCACCCCTGATCATTGCGGCTATAAACGCCGATCTTCGATCACCTGCACTTCCAATCATGATGCAAGCTTGGCAGGATCACATGTTGAGTGTGGGCGTGCTTCCTGAAGAGTGGGAGCGTTTTGCTGCTTCCTTAGGCCGTGAATCCGATCCAATATGCTCTGAAGAGATGACTCAGCTACTGACCGAATGCGGTTTCTCACAAATCACACGTTACTTCGGGGCGTTCTGGGTGGAGGGGTATTATGCAATTCGAAACTAACGTGAAGCCTATGAAAGATCAGATCTGGGTGGTTGGTGGTTATGGTCAAGTGGGGCAGATGATATGTAGTCAACTGGGGAAATTGTTCCCAGGTAAAGTATGGGCTGCGGGTACACGCATGAACCGTGCGGAAGAGTTCAGTAGGTCTACAGGTGGTGCTGTGCTACCGCTTCAACTGGATGTAACACGACCTGTAGAGCCATCCATGTTAAGGCCTGTGAAGCTGGTCATCATGTGTGTTGATCAGAGCGATACCCGGTTCGTTGAAGCCTGCGCACAAGCCGGAACCGATTATATTGATATTTCTGCAAAATATGATTTTCTCGCTCAGGTTGAACAGCTGCATACCAAAATGCAACGTTCCCAATCGACCACGATCCTCAGCGTTGGATTGTCACCGGGAGTAACGAACTTGCTTGTACGCGAAGCGACCATGCATATGGATCGGGTAGAGGAAGCAGATATTACCGTGATGCTGGGACTTGGAGAGAAACACGGAAAAGCTGCCGTTGAGTGGACCGTTGATCAGATGAATGCCACCTACCAGGTGATGCAAAAGGGCAAGCCTACGGAAGTGCAAAGTTTCGGAGATGGCAAAAGGATCGATTTTGGAGCGGTATTGGGGAACCGGAAGGCCTATCGATTTAACTTTTCAGATCAACACGTGGTTGCTCGGACGTTACGAATTCCAACTGTATCCACCCGACTATGCCTGGACTCCCGCTGGATCACAGGATCCATGGCAATCTCCAAACGTGCAGGGTTGTTTTCGTTGTTGCGTATCCCGTCTATTCGGAATGGAACGGTGAAGGCCTTTGGTCTTATTCCTGGAGGAGAGCCGATGTATGCGGTCAAGGTCGATGCCATTGGATGGGAAAATGGGGAACAAGTCCGCGTCGAACAATTGCTTGTTGGCGATAAGGAAGCAGATGCAACAGCAGCCGTAGCAACAGCCGTGGCGGAACGCGTATATAGAACGGAGTCAGCGTTGCCTCATGGTGTGTTTCACATTGAACAGTGTCTCTCTTTACAGGACATTCAGGATGCACTTCATACGCCACTAGAGGTGACCACCCAGATCACCTAGTTTCATGTTCTTTTGCTGGGAACCTCCGATCTGCTATGATGGAACAATAATCATGGCATGAATGGAGGGAGGGAGATCATGAACTGCGTTGCTGTATTACCTTATTACAAAGTACAGAGAGAAGTGACGGGTCTCGCCCAAGAGATTGAGATGAATGCCCGCTCCATGATTCTGTATTCAGATAAAATCGTGACCAAATACCGCGAGTTCAACATTACGGAAGTGTTTGATATGTCATTTCGCCGTATGGGTGATGAAGGTGGATTTTTCTATCTGCACACAAGCACAGGAGTATATCCATATATGGTCGAGATTGACCCCAAACCCTTTATACAAACTTTCAGAAAGATGACGATACAAAAATTAAAATGACTTGACCTTTCCGTTACGTGAAGGCTTACCCTCGGATATGGAATGAACCATAACCAATTCAGAGGAGCCGTGAATGTAATGAGTATACTGATTCAGCAAGCTACGATCCTGACGATGAAAGATGCCGATGCCGCCTTCACGGGGGATATTCGTGTTGAGGGAGATCGCATTACGCAGATTGCTGATCACATTGTGCCTCAACCGCAAGATGAGATTATCGATGGTCGCAATAAGGTTGCCATGCCAGGACTGATTAATGCCCACCAACATACACCAATGAGCCTGCTCCGGGGATTCTCGGATGATCTGAAGCTGATGGACTGGCTCGAACGCAAAATGTTGCCTGCCGAAGCGCGGATGAACCCGGAAGATATCTATTGGGGGGCCAAGTTATCCATTGCCGAGATGATCCGTTCGGGTACCACTGCTTTTGCGGATATGTATATCCATATGAACGAGATTGCAGAAGCGGTGAAGCAAACGGGTATGCGGGCATCGCTTACACGTGGAATGGTATTCATGGAGGATGATGGGGGACGCAGGTTGCAAGAGGCGATCGATCTTGTACAGCGCTGGTCTGGAGCGGCCGAGGGGCGGATTACAACCATGTATGGACCGCACTCTCCCTACACTTGTCCCATGGAGCCGTTACGTGAAGTCATTGCTCTGGCTGTCGCTGAGGATATTCCGCTACATATTCATCTGGCTGAGACGAAAGAAGAAGTTGTGAAGATTCGTGAACGTTATGGCATGACACCGACAGAGTATTTGGAAGAGGCGGGTATGTTCGAACAGGCACATGTGTTGCTAGCGCATGGTGTACACCTCAATCGAAGGGATATCAGCAGATTGAAGGGTATGCGCGGTGGTGTAGCACATAATCCGGTCAGCAATCTGAAGCTGGGATGTGGAATTGCTCCGATTACCGAGATGTTGGCCCAGGGGATTAACGTGGGGATCGGAACCGACGGAGCGGGAAGTGCCACAACCGTGGATATGTTCGAAGAGATCAAAGCCGCGACCTGGCTGCAAAAGCTGGACTATGGCGATCCCACTTGCTTGCCAGCCAAGGATGTACTAAGCATGGCTACACGTGGAAGTGCTAGTCTGCTTGGTCTACAGGATGAAGTGGGTATGCTTGAGGTGGGGTGTAAAGCTGATCTGATCCTGATCGATCTGGTGAAACCACATCTTCAACCTGTACATGAAGTAGAATCGTTACTGGCTTACAGTGTAAATGGGGCGGATGTGGACACAACGATTGTGAACGGTCAGATCCTCATGCAAGGCAGGAAGTTGTTAACGATTGATGAGGATGAACTTTACCGTGAGGTGAAGGTTAGAGCCAAACGGATTGTTGAGGGAATTTAATTTTTAGTGAATTTAATCCAAACTGGAAAAATATCTGTGCTCAAAACGCTATGGAGGCTTACTCCATGGCGTTTTTTGTCGAATTATAGCTGGAAATAGTTCCATGGTCCTGTTCAGAATTGGTTCAGAATGACTCGTTATACTGAGCGTGTAGTTGTTCAAATTAGAAATGTATACGAGGAGGAACATGAATTGAAGGGGAAACAAAACAAAAAACGGCTTAAGCCAATATTGAAAAAAAGCATGTTGACTGCGCTCGGATTGGGTATTGCACTGCCTATAGGTGGAACGCTCCCGCAGGCTGACGCAGGTGCAATTGGTCCGGTAATAAACATTTCACGACCAGTTCTTAACGATGGCATCAACTGGTTTAGTTATTCATCGGAAGAAAATAATCCTTCTTTTGTGTCCGATGTGCCTATCGAGGTAACCATCAATAATATCGTCAGAATCAATCTAAGTACACATTTTCGATCCGATGAGTATAGTACGCTCACAGCTATCTCAAGTGATAGCAATATAGCTGAGACTTATGTAGAAACGAGACAAGATGAGAATACGCAAACGCCTATCAGTACATTGGTGGTTATTCCTCGCCAAAGCGGCATAATCAACATCGAATTGAAAGCAAATTATATGATCTCTGGTGCACCAGAAACGGTTACGGATAACATTGAACTTTACATTAGTAAAAAAGGGGATGTAAATGCAGACGGGAAAGTGAATTCTTTGGATGCAGCTGACCTTTTCAATTATCTTCGTAACATGATGACTCGCCGCAGCTTTTCTTATGTAGAGATGAACCGAATGGATGTGGATCGTAATATGGAACCCACTCTGGGGGACATGGATGCTTTGTTAATAGGATACAAAGGCAAAACACTTGGTGGAAAAAACAATGACTATGTGTTGACCTTTAAACAAGTAGATGATGCGCCGTATGTACTAAATGGTGAATTGAAGAATGCCATGTTAATTGGAAATGAAATTGGCGTTAGTCATTATATAATGGATATTGATTACAATGATTACATTAATACTCCTTCTTACCAGTGGTACCGCGCAACGGAAGCTTCGAGAGAAGATATGGTGCCAATCGAGGGGGAAACAGGAGCAAAGTATACCGTTAAAGATGAGGACGAAGGTTATTATCTTGTGCTCGAAGTTATTACTCAGTCCACTTGGGACTCGAATACGGAGCCTAGAAAAGTATACATTGTTGGAAAAGAAAAAATACAACGCCTTGATTAATTCATATTTTTATTTTAGATAACGAATAACAATACATTTTCTATCTTTACCATACGATCTATCAATTGATACAGACATGGAGGCTATCACATGTTTCAACCGAAGAAGAAACGTCCTAGAATCAGAAAAACAATGTCAGGTCTGATCGCACTGACATTACTCTCTTCGCTCATATTGCCAAATGTAGCTGGAGCAGAACCGGTAGAACCAGCACAAGTACAATTTGCAAATGTAAGCGTACAAGCAGGGCAGACCGTTCATGTACCTGTTGCATTGAAGAAGTCATATTTCGGGGTGAAAGCTTATAATATGCAGATTGATTATGATACGTCTGCACTGGAAATTGTTCGGATCACGCCTAAATCGATCAACGCCATCACCACATCCCCAAATGAAGATGGTGTAGCAGATTTTCAGTACGAAATTAACAGTGCGGAAGGCTGGGTACGAATCATATGGGTTGATTTTACCGGGGGTGACCATTCAATTGTAGATGAAACCCAATTATTTGATATGGAGGTCAAAGCCAAAAGCAACGCGACGCCTGGAACGAAACAGCTATCCGTAGATCAAACGGATTCAGAACATTGGCATTTTACGAATGTAGAACATCAGAGCTACACTGAATTGTCCGGTGGAACAATCACAATTACAGCAGCAAACTCAGGTGGTGACAATTCTGGTTCGACACCTACACCGAACCCTGGTAACTCTTCGGGTGGTGGAGGAGGAAGTGTATCGCCAACCTCCCCTGTCATTACCCCTGTTCCATCGACTCCGGCGGTAAACAAAGGTGTAGACATCTATGTCAACGGACAGAAACAGGAACAATCTGCATCGGCTACCACATCAACGGTAAACAATCTGGTTACCACCACTGTTCACGTGGATAATGACAAAGTCATTAATCAGATTGGAAGTGGACTAAAAACGCTTCTACTGCCGATTACAGGTACTGGCAAGGGTGCGGTCGTTGGTGAACTGAACGGAAAATTGGTTAAAACGATGGAAGGAAGTAATGCCGAAGTTGTCATTCAGACAGACAGTGGTACGTACACTCTCCCGGCAAATCAGATTCAGATTGATCAGGTTCTGAACCAATTTGGAAGCACTGTTCCAATGGAAGATATCACCATTCAAATCGCTATTACACCTAGTGCCACATCCAAGCAATCAGCCATTCAGGCCGCAGTGGATAAGATGCAGAACACTTCGGTCGTTGCAGCTCCAGTTGATTTTGAAGTAAAAGCCATCTGGAATGGACAACAAGTTAATGTGGATCGTTTCAACTCTTATGTAGAGCGCTCCATCACATTGCCAGAGGGAGTGGATGGTTCAAAGATCACGACTGGTGTTGTACTTCAGCCTGATGGCAGCCTTCTGCACGTGCCGACTAAGGTTATCAAAGGCAATGGACATGATTCTGCTGTTATTAACAGCTTGACGAACAGTACTTACGCCTTGATCTATCACCCGACAACATTCAGCGATGTAACGAATCACTGGAGTCGTGATGACGTACAAGATCTGGCATCGCGTTTGATCGTACAAGGTACTGGTGATGACGTATTTGCGCCAGACCGGAGTATTACGCGAGCGGAGTTCACGGCTGTTCTGTTAAGGGGTTTGGGTCTACACTCCCCGAATAACACAGAAACAGCATCGTTCACGGATGTGAAGACAGGCACATGGTATGAGGATGAGGTTCAGACGGCCGTGTCCTACGGATTGATCTCGGGTTATGCGGACGACAGCTTCCGTCCGAACAGTGAAATCTCTCGTGCTGAAGCGCTGACCATTGTGTCACGTGCGATGAAACTGGTCGGTCTGGCACAGGCTGATGCTTCAGAGACAACCAGTCTGATAAGTTCATACAGCGACAGTGCTAAAGTACAAGCATGGGCAGCAGAGTCGGTTGCATCGGCGATTAAACAAGATCTGGTACAAGGTGCTGATGGCAAGCTGATGACAGAGGCAGACATTAGTCGTGCGCAGTCAGCGGCGATTGTGAAAAGATTGCTGCAAAAAGCCGGATTGATCTAATAATAATTCGATAAACCTATACTTCCTTGAAATGATTTGCTTCAAGGAAGTATAGGTTTTTTTACATATCGTTCTTTTGAACAACCTCTTATAGGTGCAATGGTCCAGTTCATTATCAGTTCATACTGATTTGTTACGATATGAACATCAAATAGATAGATATTGTGCTTGATCAGGAGAGGAAGAGATCCATATGAAAATACTAGAAGTTAAAAATGTGAAGAAATCCTACACCTTATATGGAAAAGAAAGAGTTCCGGTACTCCACGGTTTGAACTTAAGTTTTGAGACAGGGGAATTTGTCTCCATCCTTGGCGAATCTGGCTGCGGTAAGTCAACGCTGATGAATATCATTGGTGGCATGGACTCTGATTATGAAGGGGACGTTGTTGTTCGTGGCAAGAACTTAAGTTCCATGACCGAGAAAGAAATGGATGATTATCGGAAGAATAACATCGGCTTTGTCTTTCAAAATTTCAATCTGATCCCGCATCTGTCTGTCCTCGAAAATGTGACGATTGCGATGCAAATGACGGATACCAATGAGAAGGATCGCAACCAACGTGCTGTTGATATTTTGACAGAGGTCGGGCTGAAGGATCATCTGAACAAACGTCCCAACCAGTTATCTGGCGGTCAGAAGCAACGGGTTTCCATCGCACGGGCGTTATCCAACAATCCGGATATTATTCTTGCAGATGAACCAACGGGTGCTCTGGATAGGGAAAACGGAGATCAAATCCTCGCTCTGCTCGACAGTATAGCCAAAAAAGGAATGCTGGTGATTGCCGTAACTCACTCGCAGAAGGTCGCTGACTCCGGTACACGGATTGTGAAGGTTGAAGAGGGGCGCATTAGTGACGATATTCACCTGAAAGATCCTTCTACGGCTGTTTACGAGAGTGGTCAGGATTCTTCCCGGAGCCTGAGCTTGCTTGCTTCATTCAAGATGGCACTTAAAAATATGAAACTCAACGGCAAGCGTAATGTACTGGTAGCATTGGGTGGATCTATAGGTATATTAAGTGTACTCCTGATGCTCTCCTTGGGGAATGGAATAACGACATATATGAATGACGAAATCAATTCAAGTATGGATCCTTTGCTTGTGGATATAACCAAGCCGAGTGAAGAAGCCAAAGACATGCAAGGTCCTGAGGCCTTGATGGCACCAGGTGAACCTTTTACCGAAGCTGATGTTGAGACGATTCGTAATTTTCCTAATGTGGATCATGTAGAGACAATTACAACTATTACAGGCAAATCCACTATGGTGAATGAAAAACAAAGTGTAGGACTCACACAGTTAACGACGTTAACGGATGCTTTTGATCCAGCACTGATGACAACTGGTGTTCTGCCGGTAGAAAATCAGATGTTGTTACCTCTCGATACAGCGAAACAATTAAGCGGAAATGATCAAGCTGAAACCATGATCGGCAAGTCTGTGTTTCTATATATCAATGAGATGGATAGCAATAATAAACCAGTGATTTTGGAGAAAGAAGTAACCATCTCAGGGATCTATGAAGCGGCAGGTCAACGATCTCCAATGCAACAATCCCCGGGATACATTTCATCAGAGACGTTAGAGCAAATGTACTCGGACAAAGGAATAACGATTGGACCGATTCAGGTTAACGCCTATGCAACCGATATGAAATATGTAAATGATATCAATGAAGCTGCTGTTGACGCTGGCTTCGCAGGCTCCCAGATGGCCAAGGTCATGGAGAATATTACGACATATGTAAGTATGGCTTCCATTGTACTCGCGGGTATTGCAGGCATTTCGTTGATCGTATCCGGTATCATGATATTGGTAGTGCTCTATATTAGTGTCGTTGAACGGACGAAAGAGATCGGAATACTGCGGGCGATTGGAGCAAGAAAGAAGGATATCAAGCGAATATTCTTCTCCGAATCTGCCTTATTAGGCGTATTTAGTGGTATTATTGCGGTAATCTTTGCAGTGATCATAAGTTATGTGTTAAATATACTTCTTGACAATGCGTTTGGAGCAAAACTGATTAATCTCTCTGGATATTACATCTTGTTTGGTCTCGTGGTAAGTACGGCGATTAGTATCGTGGCCGGTTTGATGCCATCATCAAAAGCGGCGAAGCTGGACCCGATGGAATCCTTGCGATACGAATAAAACCAATGGCGGAAAGGATAGGGTTACATGAACACGATTCTGGTGGTTGACGATGATTCCCATATCCGCAAATTAATCCGAATCTATCTTGAAAAGAATCAATTTTCCGTGCTGGAAGCAGCAGACGGTCAAGAGGCGTTAGATCTTCTCTCTCATACGAAAGTTGACCTGGCAATTGTGGATGTAATGATGCCGAGAATCGACGGCATTGAACTGACGGAAGATATCCGGTCTTATCTGGATATTCCGATCCTGATAGTGACAGCCAAGGGAGAATCCAAGGACAAAGTCAGAGGATTTAATGCCGGGTCAGACGATTACCTGGTTAAACCTTTTGATCCTGTGGAGTTAATCCTGCGTGTGAAATCGTTATTGAAACGATATAACAAAAGTTCATCAAATATCATTCAGATCAGCGGTGTAACGATTGATTTGGGCAATCTGATGGTCGTTGCGGACGGACAAACCATCGAATTGAAAAAGAAGGAATGTGAATTGTTATTTTCTCTGGCGAGTTCGCCAGGGAAAATATTCACACGTACACAGCTTATAGATGATCTATGGGGCATCGATTATGAAGGCGATGAGCGTACGGTCGACGTGCATATCAAACGGTTAAGGGAACGGCTTGAACCTGTACCTGAGCTAGTGATCTCAACGATAAGAGGACTTGGATATCGTCTGGAGCGGACATGAACATGTTGAGGAAGAGCCTGCGACTTCGAATTGTAGCTACGTTTATCGGGATTGTTCTGGTGAGTTTAATTCTCTCCTTTATGATCAATAACGGGTCCCGCGAAAAGGCGCCGAATCGTTTTATGGTTACCTTTGCTGAAGACATCGCTACAATGATTAACCTGATTGATGATCCGGAAAAAGTGAAATCTAGCTTGGGTATTTTTGCCCGCTACGGCTTGAATATTACTCCCGTGAATCAACAAAGTGAAGTGTTGTCTTCCTTGCCAGAGGATAAAGTTCATTCGCTATTTGAGGCGGGGACAACCGATGCAATGTTCATGTCCAGTAAAGATGGAATTGCGACCATAGGTGTTCCCGGAACAAACGAGGGGATCGGCACATTTCTGATTCAAAGTGATTTCTCCTCTCTTTTTCATACACTGCGAAACACGCTCTTAACCTCACTATTAACAGTACTGGTCATTGGTAGCCTACTGATCCTGTTCATGTCCGGGTACATTGTGAAACCAATTAAGAGATTAACGGTTGCAGCGAAGGAGATGTCGTCAGGTGACCTGTCGGTTCGGTTGAAACATAATAATCAGGATGAGTTTGGGGAACTGATGGAGAGCTTTAATCATATGGCCAGTGAGTTGCAAAAAATCGATTCGGTTCGTGATGACTTTGTCAGCAACGTCTCTCATGAAATGCAGTCTCCGCTCACATCAATTAGAGGATTCACCAGAGCCTTACAAGATGGTGTTATTCCATTAGAAGAGCAGAAAGAGCATTTGGATATTATTTATGAGGAAACGCTGCGCTTATCGAGGCTCAGTGATAATCTGCTCCGGCTAGCCTCGCTGGATTCAGAGCATCATCCGGTTCATTTCACCACATTCCAGGTAGATGAACAATTAAGAAGGGCGATTTTACTGGCGGAGCCGCAGTGGGCGCAGAAGGATATACAGATCGAACTGGATTTGTTGCCCTGCGAGATCACAGTGGACAAAGATTTGTTTGATCAGGTCTGGCAGAATTTAATAAACAATGCGATCAAATACACCGGCCCTAAGGGTACCATTCATGTCGAGATTGAGACGACATCTTCATTCGTGAAGGTATTGATTAGAGATTCTGGACAAGGAATACCTGAGGAAGCCCTCCCGTATATCTTTGATCGATTCTATATGGTGGACAAAGCGCGAAGCAGCTCACTTCGAGGCAATGGGTTAGGGTTGTCCATTGTGATTAAAATTTTGAAATTGCATCAATGTACCATTGATGTAGAGAGCGAAGTAGGAAAAGGTACGCAGTTTATGGTCACGATTCCCAGATCGAGCATTACAACTTAAGGCAAGCCAGAATAGAAAGCAGCAATATGAAAACAATCGGTTCCTGTGCGTTCAGGATTCAGATTGCTTCATATTGCTTTTTTGATATTAGGATACTCGACAAAATTTCATATATAGTTTTGTTTAGCAGGGAATCATTTGATAAAATAGAAGAGACGTTATGTGAATCTATGAACTTAATTAATTTATCATACACAGAATGGAGCCATCCAATGAAATATCGCAATATGGAAGATTGTATTAACGATCTGGAGCAGCATGGTCATTTGATTCGGGTCAAAGAAGAGGTTGATCCTCATCTGGAGATGGCAGCGATCCACATGAAAGTGCACGAGGCTAAAGGCCCGGCGTTGTTATTCGAAAATGTAAAAGGCTCAAAGTTCCAGGCCGTATCCAATCTGTTCGGCACGGTGGAACGAAGCAAGTTCATGTTCCGCGGTACGCTGGAAGGCGTACAACGGGTCATGGCAGTTCGTGACGATCCCATGAAGGCGCTTAAGACGCCATTTCAGCATGTCCAAACAGGTCTTGCTGCTTGGCAGGCGCTGCCAAAACAGAAATCTATTAGCCTGCCGGTGTCCGCGCAAGAGATTCAAATCTCGGATCTGCCGCTCATCAAACACTGGCCTATGGACGGTGGGGCATTTGTGACGTTACCACAGGTTTATTCGGAAGATCCGGACAAACCAGGCATCATGAATTCAAACTTGGGGATGTATCGGGTTCAACTGAATGGCAATGATTTTGAAATGAACAAGGAAATAGGGTTACACTATCAGATTCATCGCGGAATCGGTATACATCAAGCCAAAGCGGTCAAAAAGGGAGAACCACTGAAAGTGAGTATTTTCATTGGGGGTCCACCAGCACATACACTCTCAGCGGTTATGCCTCTGCCTGAAGGACTCAGTGAGATGACATTTGCCGGTTTGCTCGCCGGACGTCGCTTCCGGTACAGTTACAAGGACGGGTATTGCATCAGTAACGATGCTGATTTTGTCATCACGGGTGATATCTATCCAGGAGAGACAAAACCCGAAGGTCCGTTCGGGGATCATCTGGGTTATTACAGTCTGACACATGAATTCCCGCTAATGCGTGTGCATAAAGTCTATGCCAAACCTAATGCTATCTGGCCGTTTACGGTTGTTGGTCGACCACCGCAAGAGGATACGGCTTTTGGTGATTTGATTCATGAGATTACTGGAGACGCGATTAAACAGGAGATTCCTGGTGTCAAAGAAGTGCATGCGGTCGATGCGGCAGGGGTCCATCCATTGCTGTTTGCAATCGGCAGTGAACGTTACACGCCGTATCAGGCGGTGAAGCAGCCGACAGAGTTGCTCACGATTGCTAATCGCATTTTGGGTACGGGTCAGCTCAGTCTGGCGAAGTACCTGTTTATTACTGCTGAGGATCAGCAACCTCTGGATACCCACAAGGAAGTTGAATTCCTAACCTATATCTTGGAGCGTATGGATATGCAGCGGGATATTCATTTCCATACCCATACGACGATTGATACTTTGGATTACTCGGGTACAGGACTGAACAGCGGCAGCAAAGTTGTTTTTGCAGCATATGGCGACAAGGTTCGAGAGTTGTGCACGGAAGTGCCGGGGTCTTTGAAAAACATTCGTGGTTATGAGAATCCACAGCTCATCATGCCGGGTATTGTTTCGATCCAGACATCGGCCTTTACGAGTTATGCGAATACAGCACAGGAGATGCAAGCATTCACATCTCTATTGAAAGAACAGGGAGGCCTGGACTCGTGTCCGATGATCATTCTATGTGACGACAGTTCGTTCCTGAGTGCTAACCTCAGCAACTTCTTATGGGCAACCTTTACTCGCAGCAACCCTTCACATGATATGTATGGGGTTAACAGCGGGTATGACCACAAGCATTGGGGTTGTGATCAGGTGATTATTGATGCACGTACCAAACCCCATCAGGCACCGCCGCTGATTCCCGATGCTTCGGTCGAGAAGAGCATTGAACGATTTTTTGTTAAAGGTGCTAGTCTGGGTTCGATCAAAATCTAATTTGAGATGTCTTGAAGAAGTTCAAACGGAGCGTTTGAACTTCTTTGGCTTACTCTGATCCGGCAATGAGGCACAAAAGTGTGTAAAAGTTTAAAACCGGGACTAATTTGGATATTGGAGTGAGGATAAAGTCTTAGGTGTTCGTATTTACCATTGTGATTAAGGTCGTTTGAACTATGTATGAAATGAAGAATTATAACGATATAAAGAAGTATAGGTATTTTTGTGGCCCCGTTCCGTTGGGTGCTGTTACTATAATGAATTGTTCAGGGGGAATACCGATTTGAGAATCCATATTATGAACCTGCAAGACGGAGACCGTCTAACTGCGGATACATTCAGCGATGCAGGATTACACGTTCTCGGGAAGGGAACTGTGATCAAAGGTGAGGATATCACCTTGCTTATGCAGCACCGTGTAGATTATGTAGATATTGAATCACGCGAAGAGGAAATCACTGAAGCAGAATTTTTTGCTGCAGCCGCCAAGCACGCTTCCGGGATAACTACGAAGGAAGAACCGCCTGAAGAAGAGCTGAAGTCCCAATTTATTCAGACTGTACATAATTATCAAAATGCTTTTCTCGAAGCTCTGACCGTTGGCAAGTTCAACGCCACCATGGTGGATGATGCACTGCAACCGATGGTTGAAGGACTGGATGAGCAGAAAGATGTCGTTCATCTCCTGATGATGCTGGAGCGGGATGACGTCAACAACTATACACATTCAATCCAGGTAGGATTGTTGTCCTTCTACCTTGCGAATTGGCTTGGATATTCTCAGAAGGAGAGTTATCAGATTAGTCGCGGTGGTTATCTGCATGACATTGGAAAGTGTAAAGTTTCCCACCGGATTCGGAACAAAACAGAACCGTTGACGGCTGATGAGCAGCTTGAAATGCGGCGTCACACGATATATGGTCATGAAATTATCAAAAATTCGATGACGGATGAAGCGACAGCACTGGTTGCTCTGCAACATCACGAGCGGGAAGATGGGTCGGGTTATCCGATGCAACTTGAGAAAAGTGAAATTCATCCATATACCCAGATTGTATCTGTAGCGGATATCTATATAGGCATGAGATCCGGGAACCACGGAGGCAGCAATCCAAATCTGATCAACAACCTTAGAGATATCTATGGAATGGGATTTGGTAAATTGAATGAAAAACCGGTTCAGGCATTGATGCAACATTTGCTTCCTAATTTCATCGGGAAACAGGTATTGCTCAGCAATGGAGAAAAAGGAGTTATTGTCATGAACAATACATCTGATATTTTCAAACCACTCATCAAAGTGGAGTCTGAAGAATATCGCGATCTCTCCAAAGAGCGTACGCTTGCCATTGATGAATTGCTTATTTAATCTAAATATGATCTGTATTCCTTACTTATATTGAGAACGGGCCTCCTGTACGAAGACAGGGGACCCGTTTTTTGTTATATCATGCTAAATGTGTTGTTCGACCAAGAAAGCAAGCGTATACTTTGCAAAGACCTTATTTTTCCTGCCAAGGAGCGATCGCCATGATTGAAGTGACTACCGAGATTACGATACATGCCTCGATTGAACGGTGCTTTGACTATGCCCGGGATATTAATATACATACTCAGACCGTCTGGCAACATACGCGAGAGCGAGCAGTCGCAGGAGTAACCACAGGAAGAATTGGAGCAGGGGATACAGTTACATTTCAGGCTACTCATTTTGGTATCAGACAGAAGTTGAAGTCCCGAATTGTGCAGTTTGAACGACCGTTCCTCTTTGTGGATCAGATGGAGAAAGGGGCTTTCAAGAGCATGCGACATGAACATCATTTTAGCGAATGCGGAGATCAAATGACTTGCATGAGAGACACACTTCGATTTGAAGCGCCATTTGGATTGTTGGGATGGGCAACGGAGCGTCTTGTGCTGAAGAGATATATGCTGGCATTTCTGGAGAGTCGTAATCGTAAACTCAAAGTGATACTGGAGCAGCAGCCGGAATTAAACGGATAAAGGAGAGAAGACGTTTGATGGATAATGAATATTTTGTAGGTTGGGGCACACTTGCCTTGATTAATGCCGGACTGGCTCAGGGAAAAAACAGAAGTGGTCGGAACTGGTTTCTGATTTCCCTGTTATTTGGTCCGTTGGCAACCCTCTTTATTGTAGTGTGGAATAAACTGGACTAATTCAACGATCGAGATTCCGATGCATATAACGATCGATCATCCAAAACACAAGGGCTGCTGCACTAACGCCAGCACCTAACCAGCATACGGCTGTCCAGCCCGCCCATGCATACACTTGGGTAGAAACGATGGAGCCTGTTGCACTGCCGATGGAATAAAAGATCATATAAGCTGCCGTCAGGCGGCTCTGTGCTTCGGGGCGAACTTCGTAGATCAGGCTCTGGTTGGTAACATGTACGGCCTGCACGGCGAGATCAAGCAGGATAACACCCAGGATCAGGAACCAGAGGGAATGATGGACATAACCGATGGGCAGCCAGGACAAGAGCAGAATGACAAGGGCGACACCGGTTGTTTTCTGCCCAAGGCCCCGATCGGCGAGTTTACCTGCACGGGCGGCAGCCAGTGCTCCAGCCGCTCCAGCCAGACCGAATGCACCTATGACCGTATGAGACAGGGACAGTGGAGGGCTACTTAGTGGCAGAACCATGGAAGTCCACAAGATGCTGAAGGCTGTAAAAATCAGCATTGCCAGCACACCTCGTACTCGTAACACACGCAACTCACGGTACAGTTGCAAGACGGAACCGAGTAATTGGATATAGCTTTGTTTCATTTGTGGGGATTGCTGCCTTGGGAGAACAAAAAATAAGGCGACAATTCCGAGTAATGTAAGGCTCGCGGAGAAGAGATACACCGATCTCCACCCGAGCCAATCGTTCAGCGTACCTGCAACCGTTCGTGCAAGCAAAATGCCAATGACGATTCCGCTGGTTACCAACCCGACAATACGACCACGTTCGGAAGGGGCTGCCAAGTGTGCAGCAAATGCAACGAGCGTTTGCGTTATGACGGCTAACAAACCAACGACAGCCATGCCCGTGAATAAAAGTGAACTGGATTGTGCGTTTCCTACGAGAACCAGTGCAAGCACGGATAAGAGCATTTGAATGATGATCAGCATGCGGCGATTTAAGAGGTCACCAAGCGGAACAAGAAGGAACAGCCCCAAGGCATAACATATTTGAGTCACTGTGATGACAATCCCTATGGATGATGGAGAGAGGCTGAATTCTTGAGCGATGGAGTCCAGCAAAGGCTGAGCGTAATAAATATTGGCGACCGCAAGTCCGCTGCATACGGCGAAAAGAAGAGCAACTAACCGTGACATGGCAGGACGATCCTTATTGGATAATTGTGCATCTGGAGAAGAAGTTTGCATGAGTAGTTGTCACCTTTCTGTTATGTACTGATCGGTATGTTATTTTTCGGGATAACCATACTTTATTTGCGTGAATTCTGTCAACAGAGAATTGGGTGAGGGTTAAACTGAAGATTATTTACCCATAGAATACGACGATAAAATAACCATGAGATCGCTTGTATTCCTGATTTTTTTCGATTCATTTATAGCTAAAAACTCCTTTTCTGTTATTAGGTTTTGACTTTGTAATAAGAGTGAGATTACAATATAAACATACTGATCGATACATAAAGAGGTGAATTGTATGGTTAGACAACGGGAATTTGATACGGATAAAGCACTTGATGCAGCGATGCATACGTTTTGGGACAAAGGGTTCGAAGCGGCATCTTTAAATGACTTGACGACCGCAATGGGCATACAACGTCCCAGTCTTTACGCGGCTTTTGGCGATAAAAAGGAATTATTTGAAACAGCACTTCGCAGGTATACCACTCAGCATGCGGCTCAAGTCAGAGCCAGACTTCAACAGGGCTCCACGGTGCGAGAGGCCTTTCGTGGGCTGTTTGAACATATAGGAGCAGAGGGAAGTATAAACGAGCCTAGTCACGGCTGTTTTTGCATTAATACGATGGTTGAGCTGGCTCCACATGATCCCAAATTCGCTGTCCTTACACGGGAGCATCAGATGTACCTGGGTGTTCTTTTCAAAGAAACGATAGAACGAGGGCAACAGAGCGGGGAGTTGTCTACTGACATGAACGCAAATGCGGTCGCACAGTCTTTGGTAGTATCCATGATTGGACTGACTGTACTGATGAAATCAGGACCGGACCGCTTGTTTGTAGAGCAGAGTATCCAGGTTACGCTGTCTTTGTTACAATAATCGGAATGATACTTATGAAATTGATGCAGAGCACCTCATTTTACAAGGATGATGGAAGTTGTTTCCCTTCTCTTATCTGTGTCTGAGGGCATTGGGCAGATCAGGCCGGAGTTGCTACAATACAGTTAAGACTTGAGCAGATATAGGAGGAGATCAGGGATGAATACGAAGTTGCGCTGTGCCGTTTTGGATGACTATCAGAACGTTGCGTTGACGTCGGCAGACTGGAGTTCGTTGATGGATCGGGTGGAGATTCAGACATTCAACAACTATATGGGCTCGGAAGAAAAAGTCATTCAGGAATTGCAAGATTTCGATATTGTGGTCCTGATGCGGGAACGTACACCATTTCCGGAGAGGGTTATTTCGCAACTCCCTAAGCTAAAACTTCTGATTACAAGTGGTATGCGCAATGCGTCCATAGACCTTAAGGCTGCGGAGCAAAAAGGGATCATTGTGTGTGGAACCGAGGGAAGCTCTAATCCGCCGACGGAGCTTACATGGGCACTAATTCTGGGGCTGTCCAGACAACTGGTTACGGAAAATAATGCACTTCGCTCTAACCGAAACTGGCAGAGCACTGTAGGGTTGGATTTGTATGGGAGAACACTTGGATTGCTCGGTTTGGGCAAGATAGGCACTCGCATGGCTGAGATTGCACAAGCATTTGGCATGAATGTGATGGCCTGGAGTGAGAATCTAACACAAGAGAAAGCCGAAAAACATGGTGTCATCTGGTCCGAGACCAAAGAGCAATTGCTTGCACAGAGTGACATCGTATCCATTCATCTGGTATTAAGTGATCGTACGCGGAATCTGATCGGACAAGCCGAATTTCAACAAATGAAATCGAGTGCGCTACTCATCAATACGTCGCGAGCGGGCATTGTCGATCAGGAAGCTATGGTAGAGGCATTGCAGAGTGGTGTGATTGCTGGTGCAGGTCTGGATGTATATGAGCAGGAACCGCTGCCGGTTAACCATGTGATGCGCACATTGCCCAACGTTCTGGCCACACCGCATCTGGGTTATGTAACTCGTGGCAATTATGAGATCTATTATAATCATGCCGTGGGAAATATAGAGATGTTCTTGAAGGGAACACCCATCAGGCAACTGCTTTCTTAGAATAAACGTATGCGGAGTATGACTCTGCTATAGTTATATAGAATCAACGACAAATAAGGTGCTGCCAGGAGAGAGTTAGACCTGAGCAACACCTTTTTAGTATATCTATGTAGCAGGACACCGCATAAAGGGATATTCGTAAAATATATTCTTTCCTACCGACCCATCCCCTCACCAAAACAAATTTAACTGTGTTGTCCTCGCTGGGAGGAATGAATCATGGCAACGCTTGATTCACGAACGATTAAGCGTGGTTCAAATTGGATGTGTTCGTAATCGGTCGTATTCATCTCCCGAATTCGTTTTAACAACAGCTCGGTAGCAAGTCTGGCGACTTCTTCGCCCATAATGGACACGGAACTAATCTGAGGAGATGTGACGGTCGTCCATTGATTATTATCCACACCCACAACAGCCACATCTTCAGGTACACGAACCCCTAACTCCTTGAACCGATTAACCAATCCGATGGCAACCATATCATTAATGGCATAGACTGCATCTGGCATATGCGTAAGTCCGTAGAAATAATCTGCAGCATTGGCACCAGTATTCAATGAAAAGTCCTCACCAAAGTAGACGAGAGAAATGTCCACATGGCCTACAGCTTGCTCATAAGCACGGAAGCGCTCTTCAATAATGTCCTTCGGTGCTCCTGCATAAGCGATTCGAGTCCGGCCGATTTTGAACAGATGTTCCATCACCAGTTTGCCTTCAGGTTGAGACAGAGAGACGATATCTGCCCTCATTCCGGGTTCCAGTTTCTTGCCGTAGTTAATCATAGAGATGGGGAGCGGGGCTTTATCAATCAGTCCCGGTAACGTTTTGGGATAGGCCAGAGGCATGAAGATCAATCCATCTACATGCAATTTTTTTACATTACGTATCGTTTCCAACTCGGTTCGGGCATTGCCTGCCGTGTTAATCTGAACGACATGGTACCCGTGCTGCTTCGCCGTTTGCTCAACAGACCAGGAAATATCCGGAATAATGGCGTTACGTATGTCGGGCACAACGAGCGCGATCTGGTGCGTTTGCCGGATTTTCAGACTCTGTGCGGAGGTGTTGGGTACAAAACCCAGTTCTTCAATGGCCTTCATCACCTTATCTCGTGTTTTAATGCTTATGCCTTCTGAATTGTTGATGGCCCGGGATACGGTAGCGATGCCCACGCCGGCACGCTCAGCCACATCTTTGATCGTCAGTTTCTGTTCTTTCCTCAATGTACGGTACCTCACTTTATCGGAAACGATTCCGAATATTTAGGGATATGTATGCACTTCACGATAAGTATATAACTTAATTATAACATTTGATCCATGAAGTATCCCGTGATTGGACCACATTTATGCCGAAGTATGATTATATTTCATTCCGTCTGCAATATTATTTGTCAGGATATATCTTAATAACTTGGATTACACCGGTTAAACAATACCGCTAAATTAACTTTAATAAAAGTGTAAGCGTTCTTAATTAAACCCGATATGATCACGAAATAGACATATTAGTGGAGAAATATGTTTGACAGCGTATCTAAAATGTGACATATTTAATTTACGGAAACGTTTCCGATTATATCATATATTATGATCTGGGAGATGAAATGAATGAAAGCATTACGTTGGCATGGAGTCAAAGATTTACGTCTGGAGAATATTAATGAACCTCACCCTGAAGAAGGGAAGGTCAAAATAAAAGTGGAATGGTGCGGCATCTGCGGCAGTGACTTGCATGAGTACACAGCGGGTCCGATTTTCATTCCGGCTCAAGCACCACATCCGCTAACAGGGGAACAAGCGCCTGTAGTCATGGGGCATGAATTCTCAGGACAGGTGGTTGAGGTAGGCGAAGGCGTTACACGTTTCAAGGCAGGCGATCGTGTAGTTGTAGAACCGATCTATGCATGTGGACACTGCGAAGCTTGTAAACAAGGCAAATACAATCTGTGTGATAAAATGGGTTTCCTTGGACTCGCTGGAGGCGGAGGAGGATTCTCCGAGTATGTAACTGCTGCAGAAAACATGGTACATGCCATTCCGGATTCAATCTCGTATGAGCAAGGTGCATTGGTTGAACCTTCAGCTGTAGCACTTCACGCTGTGCGCCAAAGCAAGCTAAAAGTGGGAGATACGGCAGCCGTGTTTGGTGCAGGCCCAATCGGACTACTGGTCATCGAAGCGCTGAAAGCTTCGGGAGCGTCGGATATTTATGTGGTGGAGTTATCGGATGAACGGAAAGCAAAAGCCGAAGAACTCGGTGCCATTGTGATTGATCCAATGCAGTTTAATGTCGTGGAAGAGATCCATCAGCGTACACAAGGTGGCGTTAACGTAGCCTATGAAGTAACCGGTGTTCCACGTGTTCTGCAACAAGCCATCGATTCAACACGTATTGGTGGAGAGTTGATGATCGTCAGCATTTTTGAACAGGAAGCACCGATTCACCCGAACTCTATTGTTATGAAAGAGCGGACGGTCAACGGCATTATTGGTTATCGCGATGTTTTCCCGGCGGTTATCAGTCTGATGGATAAAGGTTTCTTCCCGGCTGACAAGCTGGTGACCAAACGGATTTCGTTGGATGAAGTGGTAGAGCATGGATTTGAAGCACTGTTGAAAGAGAAAAATCAGGTTAAGATTTTGGTAAAAGCTGAATAGAAATCACATAGAGTAAGAACAAGTAGACAGCACATCAGCAGATGTGATTGTCTACTTTTTTTGTATAAATAGGGCGAAATTTGTTGCATGTGCGGGTGGTTTTACATAGTATAAAAAGATACAAATTGTATCATCTTGGTGTGAAGGTAATGATGATGAAAAAATGAAGGAGGAAGCGGACATGCAGAGACATACAAAATGGACAGCCGTAATTTTGACCATTGTCGCAGGAATGAGCTGGATGCTTATGGGAAACTCCAAGCCGAAAAACACCACGTCAACGAGTCAACCCCCTGCGACGGAACGTGGGCTTGCCAAGGTGTCGAATGCACCGATCAGTTCAGCGGATGTAACATCGAAGATCGAACTGCTAGGCAGACCTTTTACCAAAACACCATATGCTAATAACGTCTGGGACATGCAACTGTACAACAGCAAAATATATTTGGGCCACGGAAATAGCAGCAATCTGGGCGTAGCTCCAAATTCAGGCCCTATTCCAGTCATTTATTATGATACAGCGAATGCGAAATTTAAGACCCAGTCGGTGACTAACAGCAACCCGGGCATCTTGCCATCAACGAAAATGTATGTGGATGAGGAACAGATTGATATCTACAGAGTACTAAACGATAAGTTGTATATTCCTGGCAATGATTCTGATAGTGAACAGTGGGAACTGGGTAACTTCTATCGTCTGGATGGAGAGGTGTGGACCAAATATCGCAATCTGCCGCTGGGTGTACACGTATACGATTTGGCATCTTATCAGGGTAAGATGTTTGCCGCGCTGGGGACAGACTCGAAACCAACGATATTAATCTCTCATAATGAAGGTGAAACTTGGCAGAAATATGCTACCATTAATACGTTTGGTTTCCGGGCTTATACCATGTTCCATCTTAATGGCAAGTTATATGCATCTGGTATGATGTATCCTGCCAATAAAATATGGAATGACAAAACTAATATTCTGGAGATTAACGAAAAGCTTGAGAAACGGGATGTTGTCATCTATGGTAGCAAAATGTTACCTGGACTAACCTATCAAACGGGCACGATTCCTTATAATAAAATAGGCAAAAATGTTAACTTCAATAACAAGTTGCTCTATATAGCGGGAGGCGTGTTCAATGATGGGCAGCTGCTGCCCAAATCTTTGAATGTTATGACAGATATTAACCAGGCCAAACGAGTTAATCTGCCAGATGCCAAGGCGCTCCCAACCGATGTGCTGTTGCGTGATGGCAAGGTGTATGTGCTTACGTATACTCGCCAAAGTGCCAATCTGTATATCAATCGGGTCTACCAATCCACGGATCTGACCACATGGAATGAGATTTTACGTTTTACCCAGGACACCTATGCCAAGTCTTTTGAAGAGAACGAGGGTGACTTCTACTTTGGTCTGGGTACCGATCCGGATGTGTTATCGACTTCATCAGGGAAATTGCTTCGAGTGAATCGCAGTGATATCCCCGTGAATGCTAATTAAATTGGAAGGGAGATTATGGATTATATACTATGCCGCATCCACATTATTGGTGACCGGTAAAATTCGTTAAGATGTAGTAGAGTGAATGTCAGACTGCTTCGGTGGTGTGATCAAACAGAGGCTGCCGTTAAGGTAGCTTTCTTTTTTTTATCTAAAAGATTAGTTCGAACGACTCACTTCGAAAATTTGAAAATAAAATTAAGAAACTCTAAAATGGATAGAGAAATAATCCTAAATCAGTCAACTGGATTACACGTGTTACAATATACAAAAGCATGTCGCATTTCATGTAGATGCGGAGTTCCACACTTCCAATTGCAAAGGAGCAATGTACTATGAACGTACCTTCAGCATTATTCAAACCTTTCACCTCGGACAAGCTAACATTGTCTAATCGAATCGTTATGGCACCCATGACTCGCGGTTTCTCACCAGAGGGTGTACCTGGACCAGAAGTTGCTGAATACTATCGTCGCAGAGCAGCAGGTGGAGTGGGGCTCATCATAACGGAAGGTACAGGCATTAATCATCCATCTTCGGTTAGTGGAGCCAGTATTCCATTATTCCATGGTGAAGATTCGTTGCAAGGATGGGTTAATGTAGTGAAAGCAGTACATGAAGCGGGTGGCAAAATCATGCCACAATTGTGGCATGTGGGTACAGCACGTCGTTCCGGTGACTTGCCTAACGCAGAAGCTGAGCCAGTAAGTCCGTCAGGGGTTAGCATGGCAGGTGAACCATCACATGAACCATTAACGGAAGAGGAGATTCAAGGTCTTGTACAGGCATTTGCCCAAGCGGCAGCGGATGCACAGCGAATCGGGTTTGACGGCATTGAACTGCACGGAGCCCATGGATACCTGATTGACCAATTCTTCTGGGAGCAGACGAATCGACGGACCGACAATTATGGTGGTGATTTGGTACGTCGAACCCAATTTGCGGTTGAAGTGATAGAAGCTTGTCGTGCGGCGGTTGGTCCTGATTTCCCAATTGTGCTCCGGTTCTCCCAATGGAAGATGGGAAATTATGAGGCACGTCTGGTGGAAACGCCAGAACAATTGGAGCAATTCCTGGCACCACTCAGTGCTGCTGGCGTGGATATATTCCATTGCTCTACACGGCGGTTCTGGTTACCTGAATTCGAAGGATCTGAGCTGAATCTGGCGGGTTGGACACAGAAGATCACTGGCAAACCAGCTATTTCAGTTGGATCGGTAGGACTTGAAGCTGAATTTGTAGATAGAGCAACCGAGAACCAGGGAACAGGAGATGCCCATTTGGATCTATTAAATGAGAAATTGGAGAACAATGAATTTGACTTGATCGCCTTGGGTCGTGTTCTGCTTAGTGATCCCGAATGGCCTGCCAAAGTTCGTGAAGGTCGCATATCCGAAATCATTCCATTTACAACGGAAGTGTTGCAAACACTCCATTAATAGAAACCTAAAAACGTTTGGTGAAAGGTGAACTAACACTGAACGGCAACGATTTACAACGAAAAGTAAAACAAAAACGAACAAATAGGCCGCCTTTGGGCGGCTTTTTGAGCTTCCTATAATAATAATTTCACCATATGAAAAATTCACAATAGAAAATCATTTCCTGCACCGTTGCTCCTATTGATTATCCCCACAAGTCCCGCACGCGCTTGGTCACAACACCATTTAGTTCCATATTTCAGGTTCTATAGCAACCATTTTTTTCGCTGCATATATGTCAGCACAACGATTCAATCCTCAGAAGCGCTTATTTTGAAAATCATTCACCTTGTGATAAGGTTAGGCCTGAACCTAAGGGTTGCCAAGATGACATTACATAAGGAGGATGAATATCCTTGCACAACTATAGGTACAACTCGAACAAAAAATGGAGAAAACCACTGCATATGATATGTCTTCTGCTGGGGATCATTCTGCTTTTATCGGCATGTGGCCAAGCACAGAAACCTTCCTCCGCAACGGACTCGAATACCGGCTCCAATGCTGGCTCCAACTCAGGGCAATCTTCCTCATCGCCGGAGCAGAATACCGCTCCACCGCAGGAAGAAGTGCAAGAGGAACCGCAAGAGGAAGTCGATCCGGTGCAGGAGCAGCTCAGTTCATTAACGTTAGAAGAGAAGATTGGACAGATGATACTAGCCGGTGTTCAAGGGACGACGTTGGATGATCAAGCCAAACAGATGATTACGAATCAAAAGGTAGGGGGCATTATTTTCTATGCCAACAATGTATCAACACTAGAGGGAACAGCCAAGTTTGTGCAATCCATCAAGGAAGCGAATCAGTCCAACCCGGTACCAATCTTCATGAGTGTGGATCAGGAGGGCGGCAAAGTGAGTCGTATGCCGGAGACGGTGGAATCCATTCCTTCCAGTAGAAAGGTAGGGGAGACGAAAGACAGCGCGCTTGCTGAAAAAATGGGCGAATTGCTGGCCAGACAAGTTCAGCTTGCGGGTTTTAATGTGGACTTTGCTCCTGTGCTGGATGTGAACAGTAACCCGAAGAACCCGGTGATTGGAGATCGTTCATTCGGCAGCTCGGCAGAACTGGTGTCACGTATGGGGATTGCAGAGATGAAGGGACTACGTAAAGAAGGCATTATTCCGGTAGTGAAACATTTTCCGGGTCATGGTGATACGTCCGTGGACTCCCATCTCGATCTGCCTGTCGTGAATAAAACGGAAAAACAATTGGCCGAGCTTGAATGGATTCCGTTCCAGGCCGCAGTGAAGGAGCAGGTAGAGGCGGTCATGGTTGCACACATTTTGTTCCCGAAGCTGGATCCGGATCATCCAGCCTCCTTATCGGATGTCATTATTGGTGAACATTTGCGTGGGAAGTTCAAGTATGATGGTGTGGTCATCACAGATGACCTGAGTATGGGTGCAATCGCGAAGAACTTCAAGTTGGACCAGGCAGCCCTGGCAACGGTTAAAGCAGGAAGTGACATTCTGTTGGTAGCTCACAGTTATGAGAGTGCCAAGACGATTTTTGATACGCTAATAAGTGCGGTGAAGTCAGGTGAGATCTCTGAGTCTCGAATTGATGAAAGTGTATATCGTATCCTGGCGCTGAAGCAACAATACAAGTTATCCGATGATCAGAAAGCTTCTGGAGACCTGAAGCAATTGAATGCAGATATTGTGGATTGGCGTAAGCAAATCGATGCTAGATAATAAATCCTGTGTTATGATTTTGCCAGAGGTGAGATCCAATAATGTATACCATTATGATAATAGAGGACGATCCCAAGATTGCGGGATTATTGAAATCACATATTGAACGCTACGGGGACCGGGCCGTTCTGGTCGAGGATTTTGAGATGATTGTGCAACAGTTTGAGCAGGTACAGCCACATGTGGTACTTCTGGATATCAACTTGCCCAGTTACGATGGTTTCTATTGGTGCCGCCAGATTCGTACGCTGTCCACATGCCCCATTTTGTTTATCTCCGCGCGGAGTGGGAAGATGGATCAGGTCATGGCACTGGAGAACGGGGCGGATGATTATATCACGAAGCCATTTGAGCATGAGATTGTTATAGCGAAAATTCGCAGTCAGCTGCGCCGGGTATATGGGGACTATGCTGCACGTGATGAAGAACGCAAGGTGGAACTGGACGGCTTGGTCGTGTACTTGGAAAGACTGGAGATTCAGCTTGGTGATCGCAAAGTGCAGCTGACGAAGAAGGAAACGATCCTGCTGGAAACGTTACTGCGCCGCAGTCCAAAGCTTGTGAGCAGAGAGACAATCCTGGAGAAGCTGTGGGATGACTCTTTTGTGGATGACAATACACTCAGCGTTAACGTTACTCGGGTGCGTAAACGCTTAGCCGAACTTGGTATTACGGACGCACTGGAAACGGTCAGAGGTTCTGGTTACCGATTGAACAATACCTGGAAGGCCTCTTCACCATCATGAGATTGTTTATACGAGAACATCTCGCTTTAACGTGCTGGGTTGTTGCCATCTTGTTCACCGTTGTTGCAGTATTCTGGTATGACGGTTACAACGATTGGATCACGGCTGCTTATGCCGTAACGTTGGGATTATTTTTATACATCGGATATTTGGTGTATCGTTATTTTTCACATCGCTCCTTTTATACCCGGATGTCACGATCGATGGATTCGCTGAAGGAATTTGTACCATTGAACGAAACAAGTCCTTTATCACTGGCGCTGGAAAAGCTGCTGGATTCACAATACGGACAGTACCATGCTCATCTCCATCGGCTGGAACAACGGCAGCAAGAATATCTGACATTCATGAACCAGTGGGTCCATCAGATGAAGACACCGTTATCCGTCATTGAGTTGACCCTGGAAGGTCAGGAAGATGATGATCCTCGGTTCATAAGCATTCGGGAGGAAGCGGACCAGATGAGACGGGGATTGGAGACTGTGCTGTATGTGGCGCGGTTGGATACCTTCGAACAGGATTTCAGTGTGGAACCTGTGATGCTGAAGACCGCTGGGGAAGAAGCGATCCATGAGCTCAAGCGATTCTTTATTCGCAATCACGTCTATCCAGAGATGCATATAGAACCTTCGCTGGTTGTGCAATCCGATGCCAAGTGGCTTCGTTTTGTCTTGGTACAGTTACTGTCGAACGCAATAAAGTACTCCGCGGGCAGCGGGCAAAAGATCTATGTGCGTGCATATGAAGAGGAACGCTCTATCATGCTGGAAGTGCAGGATCAGGGCATCGGAATTCCGAAGTCTGATCTAAACCGGGTATTCCAACCTTTCTTCACCGGGGAGAACGGGCGGCATTTCAAAGAGTCCACAGGCATGGGGCTGTATATTGCCAAAGAAGTGTTAACGCGGATGAATCATCGGATTGATCTTGAATCTGTGTACGGCGAAGGAACGACCGCCCGAATCACATTCAGCTCCTGAAGTGACAGATTGAGGTAAGATTGGGACATGAGGTGTTTATTTTATTAAAGAAGTATGAGTGTGAGTATGAATTACAGTGTAAGTGTAAGTATAGACGTCTATTGCCTGATCGGGGCGAAGGCGTCTTTTTGATGTTCATGATGCAACCTTACAACATTGTCATGTTGATGAAAGGTTAAACCATAGGAGAATGGCTGAAACTTCGATAGACTGTAGTCATAAGAGTACAGGAAAGGCCACGCACAATACGCATGCACACAGCATGAAAAGTAACTTGATTTTGAATTCATACATCACTAAGGAGTTGTAACCATGGAGATTTGTTCTGTGAAACAGATCAGTAAAATCTACAAAGGCATCGTATCTTATGAAGCGTTATCAGGTATTGACCTCAGTATTCAGGAAGGTGAGTTTGTTGGCATCATGGGACCATCGGGTAGTGGCAAAACAACGCTGCTGAACATGATCTCAACCATTGATCATCCAACATCAGGCGAACTGCGGATTGCAGGGAAGAATCCGTTTGAATTGAATCAGGATGAACTCGCTCTGTTCCGCCGCAAAGAGCTTGGGTTCGTTTTTCAATCGTTCAATCTGTTAAATACCCTGACAGTCAAGGAAAACATTGTTCTGCCACTGACTCTTGACGGTGTTTCGCTAGCAGAGATGAACACACGTGTGGAACAGCTGGCAAGCAAGCTGGGGATCGAGGGTATTCTGAACAAACGGACAT
This sequence comes from Paenibacillus sp. FSL K6-4396, assembly GCF_038002525.1. NCBI lineage: Bacteria > Bacillati > Bacillota > Bacilli > Caryophanales > Paenibacillaceae > Paenibacillus > Paenibacillus sp. FSL K6-4396. The sequence continues at coordinate 3,008,705 of NZ_JBBOCR010000001.1, forward strand.
ATGAGATATCAGGAGGACAGGCACAGCGTACGGCCATTGCCAGAGCGCTTATCCATTCCCCGAAGCTGATTCTGGCCGATGAGCCAACAGGCAACCTGGATTCGAAGGCGGCAAGAGATGTCATGGAGATTCTCGAAACTCGCAATCAGGAGGATCGGGCTACGATGCTATTGGTCACTCATGATGCAGTAGCTGCAAGTTATTGCAGTCGGGTTGTCTTTATCAAGGATGGCAAACTGTATAATGAAATTCACTATGGCGATAATCGCGCAGCCTTTTACCAGAAGATTATTAATGTATTATCCCTAATGGGAGGTTCAGGACATGAATTTTCGCCAGTTCGCCATTAATAACGTTGTTCGCAACAAACGAATTTATCTGGCTCATTTTCTGAGCAGTACATTTTCCGTTATGATCTTTTTTACTTACGCATTGCTCCTGTTCCATCCCGATTTGAAAGCGGGGTTAAAGGGATCAAGTGGGACGGTTACGTTGCTTGCGAATCAGGGGTTTGTGATTGCAGAGATCATTATATTCATCTTTTCATTCCTGTTCCTGCTCTACTCCGTTGGTTCATTTCTGAAGACGCGCAAAAAGGAATTTGGTATCTTCCTGATCATTGGCATGACACGTAAACAGATGAACAGACTTCTGTTTATGGAGAACATGTGTATCGGATTAGCTTCCATCATTACCGGGATTGGACTCGGAATTATTTTCGGCAAATTGATCCTGCTGATCTGTGGCTCCATGCTGGCTGTTGAGAACAGCCTTCGATTCTATTTTCCGCTAAAAGGCATTGCCCTGACGGCTGGTGCATTTCTGCTGCTGTTTGTTATCATTGCGATGTCGTCATCCTTGCTCATACGGAAAGGTTCGCTAATTGACCTTGTGAAATCAGAGGAAAAACCGAAACCGGAACCCAAAGCCTCACGTCTGCTCGCCTTGTTATCCGTATTGTTAATTGGTGGGGGTTATGCAGGAGTATTCACTTTTGTATGGATAAGCTTCTCCTTTCCGTTATTACTCGCAAGTGTCGTGGTTGTTATTGCAGGTACGTACTTTCTGTTCACACAGCTCAGTGTATACATCATTCGGACACTGAAAAGAAATCCAAGGTTGTTTTTCCGTAAAACCAATCTGCTCTTCCTATCTGAACTTACCTATCGAATGAAAGATAACGCCATCATGTTTTTCATGGTAAGTATCATTTCAGCTTCTTCATTTACGGGAATTGGCACCATGCTTGCTATTGCTGACCCGGGGTTGTCGTCCATGTCGAATCCGTACGCATTCAGTTATATGAATAACTGGGATACTCCCAACTCCGAGCGACATATTCGGCAGATTGAAGAAACGTTGATTGATCATCAAGTTCCCTACGTAAAGGGCAGTTATGTTCATATATCTGAAAATAATAATGGAAGGATCATCAAACTGAGTGATTATAACCGTCTGGCGAAGGCACTTGGGTACGAAGAACGTACGTTGAAACAGGTTGATGAGTCATTTATGACACCAAGTAATTTGGCGGTTCGTAAGAAGTACCGTGAACAGGCTGAACAAAGATTCTCAGGGGCGGAGGTCAAGCTGGAGATTGATAATCGGTCGGAACAGATTCGGCTAGTGACACCTGGTACCGATATTGTGATTCCTTATCAAAATGAAATTAATCTCTACGTTGTAACCAACGAATTGTTTGAGAAGTTGAGACCGGCGTATAACGAGGAAGTGGGGATGCCTGAAGATTTCTATTCCATGCGAACGACGCAATTTGTCGTAAAAGATTGGATGAGTACACGCAGCTTTGCTCCTGAATTGATCAAATCCATTCAAGATGATCATTCGGACAAAGGTTATTACGAGGTCAGCGCGCTTGTGGTGGACTGGCTTAATTCCAAACAAACAAACGGGATCATTCTGATCTTGAGCGGTCTGATTGGCATTGTTTTCTTCACCTTTGCAGCAAGTTTCACGTATTTCAGACTTTACGCAGATCTAGAACGGGATGAAGCGCAGTATCGCATGATTGGCAAAATGGGACTGAGTCGTCCCGAACTCCGTAAGATCGTAACAAGGCAGCTATTGCTTATGTTCTTCCTGCCGATTCTGGTGGCGGTCATCCACAGCTCGGTCGCTTTTGTAGCGTTGCAGCAGCTGGTTGATTTCTCGGTCTTCGGATACAGTCTACGCATCTTCCTGGTCTTTGCTTCCATGCAGATCCTGTATTTTGCACTTGTGCGCTGGCGGTACCTGCGTCACATGTATTCCAAATTAGTCTAACATAGCATGGCCCAACAGACACCGGACTCATCGCTCGGTGTCTGTTGACTTTTCTAGCTAAGGCACAGTACTATTTCATTAGATACAGAATGTATCATTACATAGTTTCTCAAGCAGTTAGAAGGATGGAGTTACAGAAATGTCAGGCCGGTGCCTGAGAGGGAGGACATATCATGAGTATCACGATGTCTCGTGGACAAGCTTACATTCAACGTTTGAATGATGAGCGGAATGTATGGCTGGACGGAGAGCGTATCCAGGTAACTGGGCATCAGGCCTTTCAGGGAACACTTCAAACCATAGAAGGTTTGTTCAATCTGGTGGATGACCCGGAGACAAGGGAAACCGTGGCCTATTGGGACGAACAGACGGGAAGTTACGTGCATCGCTCTTTTCTAGTACCCCGTTCACTTCCTGACGTGAAGAGCAGGGCGGATGCTTTTCGGCTGTGGGCCGATCGGACGTATGGGGTGATGAGCCGATTGTCTGATTATGCTCGATCCCGGCTGACCGGTTGGTATGCAACACGACATGAGATGACATCACATGACCCGGCATTTGCAGACAAAATATCGACTTATTACGAACAAGCCAAACGAAAAGATGCATTCCTGACAATTGTCCAGCGGGACCCACAGATTAATCGTTCCTTGCCTGTTGGAGAAGATGAGGATGCCATGCTGCGAATTGTCCAAAGCAATACGGAGGGTGTGGTTATCCGCGGGGCCAAAATGGTGGCAACAGCAGCGCCTTATGCCGATGATATCATTGCTTATCCCGTTCAACGAATTCCAGGCCACCTGCCAGAGCTGGCCCATATGGTCATTGTAGCCGCGGACAGTCCGGGCTTGCACATGATGTGTCGTGAATCTTTTGCCACAAAAGATACAGATAAATCACATCCACTCAGTGCGCAGTATGATGAGATGGATGCTGTATTATTTTTTGACGATGTATTTGTGCCCTGGGAACGTGTATTACTGCACAATAACCCTGAAGCCGTATGGCAGATTCGCTGCAATACAGCATCGGCCAGTCTGGCCTACCATCAGAGTGTCATTCGATTACACTCGAAACTGGAATTCATTACAGCTGTGACCTCAGCCATTGCCAAGGAGATCGGGGTGGACTCCTTCCTGAATGTACAGGAACAACTCGGAGAGCTGATCAGTCAGATGCAGACTATCGAGGGACTGATTATTGCTGCTGAAGTACAGTCCAAGCCGGACGCATTTGGCAACTGGCTGCCGGAATTCAAATATATTGAAACCGCACGTAATCTGGGCAATCACTATTATCCCCGCGCGGTGGAGATTTTGAAGACCATTGCTGCGGGTGGTCTGATTCAGATTCCTTCAGGTACGTTTGAGATGAATGAAATGATGGGTTCCATGGTTGGCAAATATCTTGGTGGAGTAACGATGCAAGCCACGGAGAAGATTCGACTCTTTCAACTCGCATGGGAGCTGACCGGAAGTCCACTCGGAGCAAGGCATGATCTATATGAACGTTTCTACGCGGGTGATCCCGTGCGCAATCGGGCGAACCAATATGTGCAGTATGACAAGGAACGTTTATTTGGGAAAGTTGAGCCGTGGCTTCGTTTGCTTAAGGACTAATCTGATGATCTAATACAAATGGTCCGAATGAAGATTGAAAAGCCTGAATGAAGAACGAAAAGCTTGAATGAAGGCTGAAAACAGCCCTATTTTATTTAATGCCTTGGCCTAAGCCAGGGCTCTATTTCTATTTATTTAGATTATCTTTAGAAATGATTTAGGTTGAATTAAGAGACGTAGTATATAGTAATAATGTAGAGATAGGCATAGAGTATAGGAAATGAGAGGAAAAACATGAGATACACCGTATTAATTGCAGATGACGAACCAGAGATTGTTGAACTGCTTCAACTATATCTGGAGAAGGACTATACCATTAAGACTGCGGTGAATGGAGCCGAGGCATTACAATGCATACGTTCAACACAGATCGATCTGGTCATACTGGACATCATGATGCCTGTAATGGATGGATTGCAGTTGATCAAACAGATCAGGGCCACATATCACATGCCTGTACTGTTCCTATCCGCCAAAAGTCAGGATCACGATAAAATCCTTGGACTTGGACTTGGGGCAGACGATTATATAGCGAAGCCGTTCAACCCGCTTGAGATTGTTGCCAGAGTAGAGGCGTTGCTCAGAAGAGTTAATCAATTTGATGCAGCGGAGATCCCCAGTGCGAAAGAACAAAATCTGGTATTGGGTGATCTGACGCTGGATCGATCCCAATGTATCCTTTTTCGTTCAGGAAATCCTGTAACATTGACCTCTACAGAGTATAAAATTATGGAATTGTTGCTTCATCAACCTGGCCGAGTGTTCACCCGTAAAAAAATATACGAAGCGGTCTGGGGCGATTATTATGCGCACGAGGACAGCACAATTATGGTACATATCAGCAACATTCGGGAGAAGATCGAGCGTGACTCCAGACAACCGGAATATCTCAAAACGATAAGGGGACTGGGATACAAAATTGAAGCGCCCATGGAAAGCTAGAGAAAAGCGACTGTTGCAGACATCTCTGACACTGGACTTCTTGCTGTTCAACTTCTTTTTGCTGTTACTGGTATTGATCGTGTACCTTATGGTTTCACTGGATGTCGTGGATTTTCGCATTTCGGATCAGGTGGTTGATCCAGATCTGAATGTTGAAGCCCACGTGTATGTAGCAGAGCTGGAGAACGAATTTTATTCCGGTGGAGGTTCGGTGTCGAAAGGCAAAGACACAGAGATTCAACGTCTCAAGGACAGCGGTGGCTGGATTGAAATTCTGGATGCCAATCGCAATGTCATTCGTCATGTGGGAGACAAGCAAGATGCGTTCACGCAATACAGTGAAGCGGATCTGTATGATGGACTGGAAAATCGGAGTGACCAGGAATACTATTATTCGATCACTCCTCTCTCGACAGAAGGAGCGGCAGCGTATGTATTGCTCAAAATCCCGCGTGATCTGGTCAGCGTGCGAATTAATGATAATCAGTTGATTACCAATCTGAAGCATCCACTATCCTTTTACATTATGATTGGCATCGGTTTGGTTTTATTATTGATCTTTGTCTATAGCTATTGGGTCGCACGGAGAATCAAAAAACCACTCAGCATCCTCTCCTCGGGTCTTACGCAGATGATACAAGGGAATTATAGTACACGGATGTCGATCTCTGCCGAGAGGGAGTTTGTCCAGATTGGTGAGACCTTCAACTACATGGCGGACGTCATTGAGAACACCTCTGCGGAGAAACGTTACGCCGAAGAGAGCAAACAGCGACTGATTGTAGATTTATCACATGATCTGAAGACACCGATAACATCCATACAGGGATATGCGCAGGCATTGGTGGAAGGACGTGGAGAGGACAAGGACAGGCAGCAAAGATATCTGGGATACATCTATAACAAATCCGTTCAAGTTGCACGCATGATACAGAATATGCTGGAGCTGCTCAAGGTGGATTCGCCCGATTTTCGCATGCATATTCAGAGAAGAGAAATTGGAGAATTCGTGCGCGAGATTATGGCAGATACCTATGGGGAGATTGAACAGAAACAGTTTGTCCTTCATGTACTTGTTCCTGATGAGGTGATCTACGCGAGGTATGATCCGGAGCTGTTATCCAGAGTCATCCAGAATCTGATTACCAATGCTCTATCTTATAATCCAATCGGGACCGAACTGCGCGTTGAACTCATTCCGCTTCATACCCATGTGGTGATTGAAGTGGCAGATACCGGAGTGGGCATACCTCAAGAACTGTGGTCAACGATCTTTGACCCGTTTGTACGAGGGGATGAGGCGCGGACAGCGACCGGAGGCACCGGACTTGGTTTGTCCATCGCACGACGTAATACGGAGAAAATGGGCGGACGGCTGATCCTTTCCCGGCGTGGGCGAGAGACCACCGTGTTTACCATTGAGATTCCAAATTAAATAAGAGAAGAAATGTCCATGTGGAGGGAAATATTTTGTTCAAAGTAAATACGTTTGTCCGCTTCAGTATTGCACTGGCGCTGATATTGGTTAATATCTATTTATTATCACGTGTGAGCTTCATCTTTCAGCCGCTCGTCACCATGATCACGGTCATTACCGTGCCGATGATGTTGTCGGTGTTCTTTTATTATCTGCTCAGGCCGCTTGTGAATTATATGGAGAAAAAGAAAATAAATCGCACGCTAAGTATTTTGCTAATCTATCTGGTTATTGCTATTCTGGGAGTGTTCTTCATCATTGGTTTATGGCCATCGTTACGTGAGCAACTGTTCAATCTGGTCGATAACGCACCAAGTTTAATTAATTCATTAAGTGACCAGCTGAGAGAGCTGGAGCAAAATGGTGCCATTCAGGCCTTGTTCCCGGAGGGCTCAACACCTTTCTCTCAGATCACGGAGTATATCAACAAAGGATTTAACTTTGTGACCAACTACGTAAGTGGATTTTTCTCACTCGTTTCCAGTTTTGCGATCATCTTGTTTACACTACCGATTCTTTTGTTCTATATGCTGTTACAAGGCGAGAAATTTGGTCGTAAATTGGCACATATCGCTCCAAAACGTTTCCAGAATGACAGCCGTGAAGTCGTAATTGAGATTGATCAGGCGTTGAGTGGTTTTATTGTGGGAAGAGTTTTGGTCAATCTGGCATTGGGTGTACTGATGTATATCGGTTTCTTGATCATTGGACTGCCGTACGCATTACTGCTCACGGTAATCGCGGTCATCATGAACTTTGTTCCGTTTATCGGAGCGATTGTGTCGTCCGTACCTATTGTGATCATGGGTCTCGTGGTATCTCCATCGGTTGCCATCTGGTCTCTGATTATTATTCTTGTCGCTCAGCAGATTCAGGACAACCTGGTAGCACCGTACGTATTCGGCAAAAAGCTGGATATTCACCCGCTCACGACCATCATTCTGGTGTTGGGTGCAGGCGACCTGGGTGGAATTATTGCCATCCTGATTATTATCCCGGTTTATATGATCGTTAAGATTCTTTTGGTTCGAATCTATAACATGTTCTTTAAGGACAAATGGCAGAATGCATAGAATTTAATTATTCGAAGGAGTGGAGCACATGTCTGAAATTATCGAAAAACAATACAATGAACCTGAATATATCGCACCTCAATCTGTTCAAATGGGTACCATTCACATCTCGAATGATGTGTTATCCAAGATCGTGGGAATGGCCGCTCAATCAACGGCTGGTGTTTCCTCCATGTCCGTTGGACTGACTGAAGGCATTGCCAAGAGCATCAGCGGCAAGAGTCTGCAAAAAGGGATTGACGTACACGTCAAAGACGATCAGGCAACCATCCAGCTGCGCATCAACATTCAATATGGCAACAAGATGCACGAGGTCTGCCGTGAACTTCAACATAATGTTCAACAGGCTGTAGAGCAATTAGCAGGCGTCATGGTCGATGAAATCAAAGTGCAAGTTGTTGGCATATCCATGCCGGAGACCGTATAAACCAATGAAAAGAATGTAAGGAATAACAATTGTAAGGATAAACGATTGGCACAAACAGCACCTTCCCAATTAACAACTCAACTGGGAGGGTGCTGTTTTATGTTTGCGATAATAGGTGGGCGCTTCGCCCATCACTTTTTTGAACATTTTGGAGAAAAGCAATTGATCCGTATAGCCCACAGAACGGGCAATATCACCAATGGTCAGACCGGGATCAAGCGTCAATTCGGCTGCCCTTCGCATTCGGTAATGGACCAGATACGATTGGATGCTGCTTCCCATCTGATCTTTGAAGAGAGAACACAGGTAACTGCGCTGCAAGCCCACATGGGCCGCGATGGACTGAACGGTAATGGCATTGGCGTAGTTCATTTCAATGAAGTCCATTACCTGCGTTACGTACGTTTCCTTCGAATAATCCGGCATGAGTTGAAGATGCTCTGAGTTGGCCTGATCAATCAAAATGGAGAAGAATTGATACAGCAAACCAGTCATGCTAATCTCCCAGCCTCTGTGGGTATGGCGCGAATTAATCATTCGATGCAGACAGGATCGCATCTCGTCATCCCCATTGCCCAGCTCAAAGATCGGGTGATGCTCCGACAGACAAGCTTGCTGTAAAAAGGTTTGGCTATTGCTGCCTTGAAAAGCAACCCAGCTGTATTCCCAGGGATCATCCTGATCTGCTTCGTAATGAACAACAGAATGCGGAACGATCAGAAAACCTTGACCTTTGTGCAGGGTGTACGTTTTGCCACCCACTTCGAAGGTGCCTTTGCCATTCAAAATATAATGAATTTTGTAATAGTCTCTCATGGCAGGGCCAAAGTGATGACCTGGTGTACAGGCTTCCGTGCCATAATGAAGGAGCTGGAGCTCCTGAAAATGATTGTTTTTAAACATATACGTAATCAAGGGTATTCACTCCTGTGTGATTTCGTCTCATCTTGCATTTTAACATATTAAATAGTTGAAAAGATTAAATATTTAACATTAGTATATATAGATAACAATCATTATTCCATATGTTCAAAGTGGAATGCCATATCGTTTTGCCCGAGAAATGTCTAAGATTAGAAGCAGCAAGGCAAACCATACAGGAAAGTGAGAATAACGATGCCCTATACTGCAAGTGAACAACGATATGATGAGATGAAATATGTACGTTCCGGCAAATCCGGAATCAGATTGCCGCAAATTGCGCTGGGTTTATGGCAGAACTTTGGTGGCAACCGCACATTGGATATTCAGGAAGAAATGATTTTACGTGCCTTTAACCTCGGAATTAACCACTTCGATCTGGCGAATAACTATGGTCCCCCTCCAGGATCAGCGGAAGAGAACTTTGGTGTGATTTACAAAAAACATCTGCGTCCTTACCGGGATGAATTGCTTATCTCATCGAAGGCAGGTTACCATATGTGGAGTGGACCTTACGGCGAATGGGGTTCCCGCAAAAACCTCATTGCAAGCCTGGATCAAAGCCTTGGCCGGATGGGACTGGACTATGTAGACATTTTCTATCATCACCGTCCAGATCCGGACACGCCGTTGGAAGAAACGATGACGGCGCTGGATCATATCGTGCGGCAAGGTAAAGCTCTGTATGTGGGCTTATCCAATTATAATGCAGAACAGACACAAGAAGCGGTAACCATTCTTCGTCGTCTGGGTACGCCATGTCTGGTTCATCAACCAAACTACTCGATGCTGAATCGCTGGATTGAAGACGGTTTGCAGGACGTACTGGATGAGCAGGGCGTAGGTTCCATTGCGTTCTGTCCACTCGGCCGCGGTCAGTTGACCAATAAATATGTCGACAAGATCAAGGAAGAACGCGCCAATCCAACAGGCAATTTGAAAAAAGAAGCATACACAGACGAACGGATTGCCAAGTTCGATGCGCTTCAGGCAGTTGCCGAGCGAAGAGGGCAGACGATCTCCCAACTGGCTCTGAACTGGATCTTGCGTGGTAACCGTGTCACCTCCGCACTGATTGGTGCAAGCCGTGTGTCCCAGATTGAAGAAAACGTGGCTGCGCTCAGTGCACCGGACCTGACAACGGAAGAGTTGAATGAGATCGAAAGCATTTTGGAAGGTATGGGTAATTATCCGTGGTAACCGAAAAATTATAGTTAGACAAAGTTTATGGTAATATAAAAATTAAACACGAAATGGCTCCTTCCTGATATCCAAGGTGGTGCCATTTTTTTATATGTCATTTTCTTTATAGGAAAAGATCTATTATAATAGTTAACATTAATTGACCTATGTTTATTTTTTCGAGATAAGCCTAGTTCATAGCACCTGGTCCTAGGATTTAGGGTATAATATATAGAAGCTTTACATTTGAACTACGAAGGAGAGGCTCCATTTGAACTTTGAACAGTGGATTTCGCCTGAAAGCTATAACCTGACATCCGAGATGGAGAATCATCCATCAGACCGGATTGCACTTAGATGGCTCAGCGATCAACGTGAATTGGAAGAGATCACGTATGGTGATTTGTTCAAGCAGGCGAATCGTCTTGCTGGAGGTTTGCGTGAACTTGGACTGGAGAAGGGTGATCGGGTGTTGGTCATGGTACCACGCCGTATTATTGCCTACGTCATTTATATTGCTTGTCTTAAATTGGGGATTGCCGTTATTCCTTCCTCCGAGATGTTACGGGCTAAAGATCTGGAATATCGTCTGCGTCACTCTGAGGCGCGGGCTCTTATCGTATGGTCCGAGACAACCTCGGAAGTGGAAAAGATGGACGCGGATCTGCCGTCACTGGCACATCGTATCGTGGCATCACCTAATGGTGAAGCTAGCGTACCTACTGAAGGTTGGGTCAATGTGCATGAGTTAATGCAAAATCAACCCGAAGAGATGGCTGCGGTGGAAACTCACCGTGATGATACAGCTATTCTTGCCTATACTTCGGGCACAACAGGTAATCCCAAAGGCGTTATACATAGCCACGGTTGGGGATATGCCCACCTGCGGATCGCTTCTTCATTATGGCTGGATATTCAACCTTCGGATACGGTATGGGCAACGGCTGCACCTGGCTGGCAAAAATGGATCTGGAGTCCGTTCCTGTCGGTACTCGGAAGAGGCGCGACTGGCTTGGTCTACAATGGATCATTCCAACCCAAGCGTTATCTGGAACTGATGCAGGAACATCAAATTAATGTTCTATGCTGTACACCAACCGAATATCGGTTGATGGCCAAAGCCGATGATCTTGGACATTATGATCTGTCCCATCTGCGCAGTGCTGTTTCAGCGGGTGAACCGCTCAATCAGGAAGTCATTGAAATCTTCCAACGGCATTTCGACCTCACTATTCGAGACGGATATGGACAGACCGAGAGCACGTTGTTGATCGGCAGTCTCAAAGATGCGCCTGTACGCATTGGTTCCATGGGTCAGTCGATTACACCTGGATTGATTGAAATTATTGACGAAGACGGACAGCCTGTTCCTGCCGGTGAAGTAGGAGATATCGCGGTACACAAAGAGATGCCAGCTTTGTTCCGGTCCTATTATCAGGATGAGGGACGGAAGGAAGCGAGTCAGCGTGGCGATTATTTTGTAACAGGAGACCGTGCACGTAAAGACGAAGAAGGTTACTTCTGGTTTGAAGGGCGCAGTGACGACATCATTATCAGTTCGGGTTACACGATTGGACCATTTGAAGTGGAAGAAGCACTCATGAAACACGCCAGTGTGAAGGAGTGCGCGGTGGTTGCGAGTCCGGATGAGATCCGTGGCAATATTGTCAAAGCTTTTGTCGTGTTGAGAGACGATTCACTGGCTTCACCAGAACTGATGCGTGAATTGCAGCACCATGTCAAAGAAATTACAGCACCTTATAAATATCCACGCAAGATCGAATTTGTTACGGATCTGCCAAAGACCAACTCTGGTAAAATCCGCCGGATCGAACTGCGCGAACAAGAAAAACGTAATAGTTAGATCATTTTGTATAGATGAAATTTTGGGAATTGAACCTGCGTAGTGAAAGAGAAGGAATCGATTCTGCAGAAGCGAAAGCGGTCGTACAATATATGAAACAGGAGTGAACACAACCATGAGTCAATTTGAACAAACCTTTGAAAAGTCATTGGAACAATACGCAGAACTGGTTGTTAAAGTTGGCGTGAATATTCAAAAAGGACAGGATCTGCTCGTCACTGCACCGATCGAAACGCTTGAATTCACACGTCTGATTGTGCAAAAAGCCTATGCGGCTGGTGCAAACTATGTACAAGTGGACTTTGATGACGACAACATTACCCGCAGTCGTTTTGAACATGGTTCCAATGACAGCTTTGACTACTATCCAGCCTGGAAAGCGGATATGATGGAAAAGTTTGCGGAAGCAGGCGGCGCTACCTTGACGATCAAAGTTCCAGATCCTGAACTGTATAACGGAATTGACTCCGACAGCGTTTCCCGTGCTACCAAGGCAGCTGCACACGCACGTCGCGGATATGCCAAATACACACGCAATCATGAAATTAGCTGGTGTTTGATCAAAGCACCGACCAAGGCTTGGGCGAACAAAGTGTTTGCCGACATCCCGGAAGAAGACCGAATCAACGTGATGTGGGAAACCATCTTCAAAATGAACCGTGTGGATGGCGGAGACGCCGTACAAAATTGGAGAGAACATCTGGATACCCTGAATACCATGAGTGATCTCCTGAATAAAAAGAACTATAAGAGCCTGCATTACCGTGCGCCAGGTACAGACCTGGAAATTGAATTGGTTAACAATCATATCTGGGGCGGTGGTGGCAGCGAAAATAAACAAGGCGTATACACGGTTGCCAATATGCCGACTGAAGAAGTATTCACCATGCCTAAGCGCAGTGGGGTGAACGGTTATGTTAGCAGCACCATGCCTCTGAACCTGAACGGGCAACTGGTTGACCAGATGAGAATCACCTTCAAGGACGGACAAGTTGTTGCCTTTACGGCAGCATCTGGTGAAGAGCATCTGAAGAACCTCTTTGCCACGGATGAAGGAGCACGTTATCTGGGTGAAGTGGCACTTGTACCACATGACTCTCCGATCTCCAACCTGAATCGAATTTTCTACAATACGGGTATTGATGAAAATGCATCTTGCCACTTGGCTGTGGGAAGTGCGTATCCATTCAACATGAAAGATGGCACAACCATGTCGAATGAAGAGTTACTGAAGCATGAGTGCAATGTGAGCTTGACTCACGTTGATTTCATGATCGGTTCCGCTGAGCTGGATATCGATGGTGAGTTACAGGATGGTACAATCGAGCCGGTATTCCGTAAAGGCAACTGGGCATTTTAATCTAGTTTTATAAGTTGAACTAAAGGTTATTTACACAGACACTACGATGACAGAATAACCTTCCAATCGCTGTTATCCCCAGATTTTTTTGATTCCTTTCTGAAGGGGAAAATCCGGGAATAGCGTATGCTTCCGATGCAGCTTTCTTTCAGATAGCTTTTAGGCGAACGCTTCGCTTTTTCAGGTTTTTTCTGTCCTCTCCGTTATCGTGTAAATGATTAGTTCAATTTATATAGTAGCAGTAATAGTGCTTAACGAGAAAGTGACTTCAACCTGAAGTCACTTTTTTTGTTTGCTCGTATCGCGAATTACACGGGTCTTACAGGCACACATATCTCGCAATAATGCTGATTGAGCAGTTCCCAACGATATCGTTCTATAACTGGCTTGTTGTCCATCCGATAACCACTTGTTTTTAAATGAGGGATGATCACATTCCATGCCTGCTGAATAGCTTCTGCCGTATGTCTCACCTTACAGATGAGATAATCTCCGCCTAATAACTCGCCAATCTCAACCAACTCATCTTCAAGACGTTCAGATTCAGTAATAACAATACAAGCATCATATCTACATTTTTCGGGCGTTGTGGTAGTTGGGTCATCCTGGGGAATACCGAATAAAATTGCTGATTCATGAAGCAGTTGTTTTTTGTCTGCCCATTGTTTCAGCGTATTCATCGCTTGAGTATTGGCTGGACCGTAAGGACCGACTTGTCGAACATAGGCGATACGATATGACGGGAGGTTTTCGATATACATTTCCATGAAAATCTTCCTCTCTGTACGATTTCTCTTACATGTTGGATGTTAACATGGTATAAAAGAATTTGCTTAGGTAATTGTTGAATCCCGGTGATGAAACTCATAGAATAGTGATAATATGTTGGAAGACTGTTCCAATAGAGCAAAACGAGAGGGGAGGCGTTAGATATGGATATTACTTATGCTTTCACGGATGAACGTTTCAGGCAAGTTGTGTTGGATCGTTTTTGTGATCAGCGGGATTTCATTCAGGAGAGCGACGTTTGTGAGGTTGAGATATTGCAACTTTCCAATCACAATATTAGCAATCTTGATGGAATCGAGTATTTCAGGGGTCTTCAAGAGCTGGATTGTGCCTATAATCAATTGACCGGTCTGGATCTAGCTCAGAACCACAAGCTGATGACGTTACGTTGCAGAGAGAATCAGCTTCTTACACTGGACCTCCGTTCCAATTCGGAATTGCAAGTGCTGGATTGCAGTTTTAATCGACTTCGCAAATTGGATCTTTCTCATAATTCCAAACTTATAACGGTGGAGTGTCATTGGAATATGTTGTCGGAGCTGGCTTCGGAGCACCTACAGCAGTTGGAGGAACTTAGTTGCAGTTATAATGCTCTTTTTTCACTTGAACTTGAACACAATAAGCAACTGCGACGACTTGATTGCGCCAACAATTACATGTTGGAACTTGATGTAACCGGTTGTCCAAACTTGATTGAACTTCGTTGTAACCACAACCATATCAAACAGTTGGATTTTCGTTCAAATATGGTTTTAGAGAATGTCCGTTGTTTTAACAACCATATTAGCAAGCTGGATATTCGCCATAACGTACAACTAAGAGAGTTGTACTGTTCCGAGAACAAATTAACCGAGTTGGACTATAGCGCTAATCCCAAGCTGGAGAGACTGCAATATGCAGACAATCTGATTTTTGAATCCAATCATGAAGTTCCGGGTATGGGGGTGTTTCAGTATGACGTCTCGATGTCCAACTATCAGATGCGCTTACATATTCAGGATAAAGAACTGGTAGTCACTGCACAGGTTTCAACCAAGACAGAGATGGAAGCCTTATCCCCATATATGGAAGCGACGTGGAAACGATGGGACATGCTTGGTGAGCAGGCGTTTAAAACCATTGCCGAGGCTCATCCGGACGAAGATATCAGTGCATTGATTTTGGCTGATGCAGAATTTCAGGGAGATCAATATTTCCGATTGGGTTATGATGCGGGGGATACACCTGCTGGCCGACTGTACATATATGCGGAGTTTGACGATGAATTTCACATGTTGGATACATTGATCTATGAAACGTATTAAAGCCACGAGAACGTGGCTTTTTTGCTGTGTCATTTAACTACTTTTATGTTATTCAGCGTGCATTTTGTTGAAGCTAACATATTCGTTAATTGGTTTACGGTAACCGCGTGGGCGTTGTTTGGCTTCCGACTTTTTGCCGATGGTGATCAGCATAACCGGTACGTAATGGTTAGGGATTTCCAAACTCCGTTGCAGTTCTTCCGAGTCAAAGCCAATCATTGGACAAGTATCCCAACCGCGATCCTGAGCGATCAGCATCAATTGCATGGCAGACAGGCTGGCATTGCGAATCGCATCCTCACGTTGGAAGAATCTGCCGCGAGATTCGTAAAATTCAGTGACACTTTGGGATTCCTGCTCGTATTGAAACGGAGTGAGTGCGCCCAGGTTCAGCAAGCCTTCGTTAATAGTGCGGATATGATGATGCGCGTTGACGTCGCCCAATACCACGATGACCGCAGAAGCTGTTTTTACCTTATATTGCTGGGAAGCTTCATAGACTTTCTCTTTCTGTTCCTCGTCTTTAATCACAAGATAGTGCGTGTGTTGCAGGTTAAAGGCAGATGGTGCAAATTTGTTCAGGGCAAACATCTCTTGCAGTTCCGAATCCGAAATTTCAATTCCTTCTTCAAAAATAACGGCCGATCTACGGTTTTTGATTAGATTCTCGAACTCACTCATGGTAGTTTCCCTCGCTTATGTATGATTTATAAACTGACTATAACACACTTAGTTACTTTATGTAAGTATTATTTTAGAATAAGACAAGGATTGTCTGCCATACGCTAAAATAAAACACTAGAGGTGATTCATGAAAGCATTGATCGCAAGGTTTATGGGAGGACATGACCCTCATGAATTTAGGGTATATGTGATTCAATCTTCGACGTTAAAACGTTTTGTAGTAGTGGAGATTATTCTAGGCCCTATCGTGTACAATGTCGCACTTTACTTGTGCCATAATGCAATACTTGCTGGAGTAGGCTCTTGGGCTGGAACAGAAGGTCTGAAGAGACTGCCACTCGTCTTTAGAAAAATCGTTGGGACATGATGAAGTGTGTAAATGAAAGATTGAAGCAGAAGAGGGCCAGTTGCGGCCCCATTTTCTCCTTCAGCCATGTTATCTATGGTCACGCTTCTTTTTATTTAATCAGATAACTGTCTATGCTTTGGGTTCCAACCTGCCTTATTTGGCACGTTCCAAATACTGCTCGAGCGTAAGTTTCTGGTTGGTAATCTCACCAGCAATATATACTCCGACATAACGTACATGCCATGGCTCATAGGAGTAACCAGTTAATTTCTCCTGATCTTTGCCATAACGGATGATGAAGCCGTACTTGTGGGCATTGGCTTTTAGCCATTTGCCTTCTTTGGTGTTGCCAAAGCTTTGCTGAAGATCATAACCAGCCGAAGCGCTGGAGATATCCATGGCTAGACCAGTCTGATGTTCGCTTTGTCCTGGCCGAGCACTTGTTTTATTGGCAACAGCTTCACCTTTGATGCTGGCATTACGGTCAAAGATCGATTTCTGGGTCGCATAAGAGCGATAGCCAGACACCGCTTTGATATCAATGCCGTCTTTTTTGGCAGCCGCAAATAATTTTTCAATAGCGGTTGCAGCTACTTTACGCATTTGTTTCTTCGGACTGGAACCTGAGAAGCTAAAAGGAATATTAGGTACAACCAAATCTTGTGGTGCATAAGTTGAAGGCAGATTTCTCTTTTTATTGACAAGTACAACCGTACTGGACACATTGGTCACAGTTGCCACATTTTTAATCGTTTTGATCGTACGACCAGGTGCATTATCATGCAGAAATTGAGTGAAGCTGGAGCTTGCCGCAGACGCGACGGGATTCAGGCTTGAAGTGATAGGGAGCGTACTAAAAGTAGAACCTGCTACAACAGAGCCTACGAGAATTATAGATATGATGGATTTACGAGTAAAAGATTTCATGATGTGTGTTCCTCCTCGGAATATATGAATCTATATACCGAGTATACTAGAGGATTATATCCATAGGTTCTCCAATTGTTTCCGAGTTGTAAACAAAGTTTGTTATATAAGTTGAACTAAAGAGTATTACACTGGACACTACGATGACAGAACAACCTTCCGATCGCTGTTATCCCCTGATTTTTTTGATTCAATTTTATAATGGTGAAAATCTTGTGATAGCGTATGCTTCCGATGCAGCTTTCTTGCAGAAAGCTTTTAGGCGAACCCTTCGCTTCTTCAGGTTCTTTCTGTCCTCTCCGTTTCGTGTAAATGTTTAGTTCATCTTTTATAGAGTCTTTTTTGCAACGCTGATAGAGGCATATAAAGAGAGATAATACTAGATTACTTCAAGTATGCTGGAGACTGTGTTACAACATGCAGGCGTCGGATCCACCGGAGCTTCCCGCAGTTACGGCACGGGTGTCACGAACGCGAACGTTGGCGCTGAGCACACCAGAATCACTGCTTAATTTGAAAGAAGGATAATTCTCTTCTGTATCTAGCTTCATGTGTTGTTCTAGGTTCAGCTGCTGCTTCGGATCAACATAGAACGGAACCAGATTGGTTTCAATCTGCGCGTCGAGAGCCGCAAGTTCATCAACAATGATAATAGCGATAACTCCGTTACATCCGCAACCTTCCAAGTCATAGATCACTTTGAAATATCCAGGTTGGTCATTCAGGCTTTCCGTCAATCGTTTTGCAGCCAAATCTGTAATTTGAATATACATATAGGTACACTCCTTTATATGTTGTCATGGTTGGTAAATGGTAAAAGAATTCATTCAGCTTCTATTCACATTATACCACTTTGTCAATAATCAAAGCATTTATTTTCTTGACTGATCAGTCTGGAAAGGGTATTCTTTATTTAATGAATAGGGAGGTGAGGTCTGAAATTGGGAAGAGCCAAGGAGTTTGACACGGAGACCGTTCTAAGAAAAGCAACGTCTGTATTTGGAGCGTACGGTTATGAAGGTACATCTTTGAGCTTACTGCTAAGTGAACTTGGTATTGCGCGGCAAAGCCTGTATGATACCTACGGAACTAAACATGATTTATTTGTCTCTGCTCTTAAATTCTATATTCAGCAGAAGACAGAGGCGGGGATCAGACTATTAAACGAATGCACAAGTGTGAGGCAAGGCGTGACCGAGTTGTTCAACGAAGCGGTTAACGTGTTGACAGACAACGAACGTCGTAATGAATGTTTCATCATTAATAGCGCGGTTGAACAGGCACCACAAAATCACGAAATCGCAGCTTTTATTCAAACCACTAATCAACAAATGGAAGATGTTTTTCATACTGCGCTGTTACGGGGCCAGAGGAGTGGCGAATTGAGGCACGCAGAGGAAGAATTGCCCGGGCTTGCCCGTTTTCTGAATTATTCCCGACTCTCATTGACCTTTACGGCGAAGAGCGGTGCAAGCGCAGAAGCGCTGCGAGATTTTGTACAGATGACCCTAAGGGCTATGGATTAACGTTTTACATGGTTTGAGTAAGATTCTTTATGGTTTTTTGAAAATGAACGCTTAGGGCGTTTATTTTTTGACTATTATAGACCGATTGGTCTGGAAAAAGAACACCAAACAAACTGAAGGAGGAAATAAGGATGACACAATCTCAGCAGATGGAAGCGGGCAATAGTATACCGCATCGGATCATGCATGGATTCACTAATTTGCTACTGGATGGAAAACTGGAACAGTGGTTGGAGCTATATACATCTGAAGCTATCTTCGAATTCCCATATGCACCAGCAGGATATCCTCAGAAACTGGAAGGCAAAGCCGCAATTACAAATCATCTTCATAATCTACTGGGGATGATTGAAATCCAGCAGTTTTCTGAACCGGTGATCTTAGCTGATTCCACGAAACAACAGTTTGTGGCTGAATTTACTTGTAAAGGGCGTTCATTAGTTACAGGCAAGCCATACAACCAAACTTACATCTCTGTAGTGAGCCACTCTGATGGGAAAATTACACATTATAAAGACTATTGGAATCCAATGGTCGTACTCGAATCGGACTTAGGAGGTAACAAGCATGATCAATGATAAACCGTTGACACTTATTATAGGGGCTAATGGAAAAACGGGAAGCCGTGTTGCGGCCATGCTTCAAAAGCATCATTATCCGGTGCGTTTGGCAGGGAGAACTAAACCATCTCCTTCTGGTTCTGCCGATAATTATGTCTATTTTGATTGGTATGATTCCGAGACATATGCGCTAGCGCTGAAAAATGTGAATCAGGTGTACCTTGTCGTGCCAGTCATGGACATGACCCCAGAAGACGTCATGATCCCGTTCATCAAGGAAGCATTGTGGAACGGAGTTAAGCGATTCGTTTTACTTGGCAGTGCTTCGATCGATGAGAATGGTCCTATATTTGGCAAAGTACATCAGTATTTAAAAGCGCATGCTCCTGAGTGGGCCGTATTACAGCCTTCCTATTTTATGGAGAACTTTACGGAGGGGCCGCATCGGGAGACGACGAAACAACTCGGGAAAATTTACAGTGCTACGGGTGAAGGGAAAATTGGATTTGTTAGTGCAGATGATATCGCGGTGGTGGCCTTCCATGCTCTGACAGATGTAGTTTCTCATAATACGGAGCATATCATTACAGGGCCGGATTCGTTGTCCTATGGACAGGTTGCAGACGTCTTGAGCCGTGTACTGGGTCAGTCTATCCAGCATGAATCTTTGTCCGATGATGAATTGAAAAACAGCATGATTCGCGCAGGAATGTCAGTAGAATACGCTGCTGCCCTGGCAGGACTGGATGTGCCTATCCGGGAGGAGGGGAGAGAAGACCAAACGACGGATACGGTGACAAAAATAACGGGGAATAACCCAATTTCATTCGAGAAATTTATTCAAAATCATATGGAAGTATGGAAATAATGGAAGAAATATTTTCATATTATGAGAAGACGGTGCCTAGTGCCCGTCTTTTTGCATGTCTACCAGCATGTTGACATCGTTGATTCAAATATGGATCTCTCCCTAACCTGGGACACTTCGGAAAGCAGTGATTATACGAACACACTTTTGGGGAAATAGATGAGGATGAATGTTAGGTAAAGGGGCGAATAGAGCGAATGATTCAGTTCGAAAATGTATCAAAACAATATCCTGATGGAACAACGGCTTTGCGCCAGGTTAACCTCAACATTAACAAGGGAGAACTGTTCGTCATGATTGGTCCGAGTGGATGTGGCAAAACCACCATGCTCAAAATGATCAATCGCCTGATTGAGCGAACAGATGGAATAGTGCGCATTAATAAACGCCCAATCGATGAATACAACATTCACGAATTGCGCTGGAATATCGGATATGTACTGCAACAGATTGCACTATTCCCGCATATGACAATTGCCGAAAATATTGCGGTTGTTCCTGAACTGCGAAAATGGAAGTCAGATCAAATCAAGGAGCGCGTACATACGTTGCTGGACATGGTTGGTTTGCACGGAGATACGTACAGTGAGCGCAAACCGTCCGAGTTATCTGGAGGACAACAGCAGAGAATAGGTGTGTTGCGTGCACTCGCTGCCGATCCTGAGATTGTATTGATGGATGAACCATTCAGTGCACTCGATCCGATGAGTCGGGAGAAATTACAGGACGATATTCTGGATATCCAGCGTCAGATGAAAAAAACAATTGTATTTGTCACCCATGATATTCAGGAAGCGATGAAGCTGGGGGATCGCATCTGCATTATGAAGGATGGACAGGTTTTGCAGGTAGGCACTCCGGAAGAACTGATCCGACAGCCAGCTAATGATTTCGTACGTGAATTTGTTGGAAGTCCTAACACCGATACGAGTTCACAATCTGAATTTGATCTCGAATCCATCATGTCACCACTCTCACCGGGTCATGTGCCAAAATCAGCTAAAACTGCTGTTCCTGCATCCATTACGTTGACGGAGTTAGTTGATATCATGGCTTCCCATGACCATCTGCTGGTTGAACGTAACCGCCAGATTATTGGCGAGATCAGTCGAGTTGATCTGATGAAATACTGGTCTGGTCAGTTACAGGAACGAGGTGAAGGACATGAGTAGATTCACGGAGGTGTTCAGTGAGCGCAAAGGTCAGTTGTTGTCTGCTCTGCTGGAACATATTCAGATCTCATTTATCGCATTGTTCTTTGCTGTCCTCATTGCTATTCCGCTGGGTATATACCTTACTCGCAAACCCAGAGTGGCTGAACCAATTATCGGGGTCACAGCTGTGTTGCAGACGATACCTTCCTTGGCGCTTCTCGGATTGCTAATCCCGTTATTCGGCATTGGTACCCTTCCTGCAATCATTGCACTGGTGGTGTATGCGCTGCTTCCGGTACTCCGCAACACGTACACAGGCATATCCGAAGTTGATCCTTCCATGGTGGAAGCGGCGAATGCGATGGGCATGAATAGTTGGCAACGCCTAATCAAAGTGGAACTGCCACTGGCGATGCCTGTTATTATGGCCGGAATTCGGACTGCTATGGTACTTATTGTAGGAACGGCAACACTTGCTGCTTTAATTGGCGCAGGAGGTTTGGGTGCATTAATCTTGCTGGGCATTGATCGGAATGATACGGCACTGATTATCCTTGGAGCCATTCCGGCAGCCTTGTTGGCTATTTTGTTTGATGTACTATTGCGTCAATTCCAGCGGTTATCCTTCAAGAAAACATTGGTTACCTTGGGTTCGCTAGCTCTGATCGCGATACTTGTGATTACCATTCCCTTCGTGGCACGTGGTGGACAGAAGGATCTCGTCATTTCCGGGAAATTGGGGGCGGAACCGGAGATTCTGATTAACATGTACAAATTGTTGATTGAAAAAGACACAGACCTGACCGTTGAACTAAAACCCGGATTAGGCAAAACGCCATTCCTTTTCAATGCACTCAAGTCGGGTGATATTGACATCTATCCCGAATTTACCGGGACAGCGATCTCCGAATTCATGAAGGAAACAGCAGTCAGCACCGATCGGACTGAGGTGTACGAACAGGCAAGAGATGGAATGCTGAGCCAGTTCAACATGGTGCTGCTGAACCCTATGGATTACAACAATACGTATACGTTGGCCGTTCCAAAGAGCATCGCAGATCAATACAATCTCAAGACCATTTCGGATCTCAAACCGGTAGAACAGCAAATGAAGGCAGGATTCACGCTGGAATTCTCGGATCGGGAAGACGGTTACCTTGGCATTCAGAAGAAGTATGGGATTGAATTCCCGAACGTTGCAACAATGGAACCGAAGCTTCGCTATGGTGCTGTTCAACGTGGCGATATCAATCTGGTAGATGCCTACTCCACAGATAGTGAGTTGAGACAATATGAACTCGTTGTGCTGGAGGATGATCAGGAGTTATTCCCACCGTATCAAGGCGCGCCGATGCTTCGTCAAGAAACGGCAGATCAATATCCACAACTGGTTGAGGTGTTGAATCAGCTTGCTGGCAAAATTACGGATGATGAGATGCGTCAGATGAACTATGACGTGAACGTAGAGGGAGCGAATCCTGAACAGGTTGCAGCAGAGTACCTTAAACAGGCTGGATTGCTGTAACTTCAGGCATCCCTGCAATAGATGTACCAAAAGGATGAGGAGGAACAATGATGACACAAGAAACGTATGACTTGATTGCAATTGGAACAGGAAGCGCGGCAAGCTCTGTAATCACCCGTTGCGCTGAAGCTGGCTGGAGAGTTGCTGTAATTGATGAACGTGAGTTCGGCGGAACGTGTGCACTGCGTGGCTGTGATCCCAAGAAAGTGCTGGCTGGAGCGGCTGAGCTGATTGACTGGAATGAACGGATGCAAGGGAAAGGTATTCAGGGACAGGCGACCATCAACTGGTCTGAACTTATGGCCTTTAAACGCACCTTTACCGAAAGCATACCTAGAGCAAGTGAAGATCAATTCAAACAGGCCGGAATGGATACGTTCCATGGTAAAGCTTCATTTGTCGATGAAAACCATATTCAAGTGGGAGAAGAAGTGCTCCATGGCAAACACATTCTGATTGCTACTGGTGCAAGACCTGCGCCACTTGAGATTGAGGGATCAGAGCATCTGATATATAGTGATGACTTTCTGGATCTGGAACGGCTGCCGGATCGATTAGTTCTGGTAGGCGGTGGATACATTGCATTTGAGTTTGCGCATATTGCGGCCAGAGCCGGGACGGAAGTCCATATCCTGCATCGGAGTGAACAGCCTCTGAAATCGTTTGATGCGGAGCTGGTAGAATCTTTGTTGCAAAAATCGAAAGAGATCGGCATTCATGTTCACTTGAACGCGGAGGTGAAGTCCATACGGCAAGAGGGGAACGCCTATGTCGTTCATGGCACACGCAATGGTGCAGATCACCAGTGGCAGTGCGGACTTGTCGTTCATGGAGCCGGGCGTGTTCCCAATGTGGATGGGCTGGAATTGGAGAAAGGCAACGTCAGCTACAGCAAAAAGGGTATTGCGGTGAACGAGTATTTGCAAAGTGAAAGTAATCCGAGAGTGTATGCTGCTGGCGATGTAACCGATACGAAAGGGTTGCCTTTGACCCCGTTAGCAGGTCAGGAATCCCGGGCTGTATCGTTCAATTTGTTGGAGGGAAATCAACATAAACCTAATTATAAAGTGATGCCTTCCATTGTGTTTACTGTCCCTGCCCTTGGAGCTGTAGGTATGAGCACGGAGCAAGCCAAGAAAGAGGGCTACGAGGTGCAGGTAAATGATATGTCGAAATGGTATACTTACAAGCGAACTCATGAAAAATTTGCCATGGCCAAAGTGGTGATCGACAAATCAAGCGGACGTATTCTGGGTGCGCATGTGCTCGGGAGCAAAACAGAAGAATTGATTAACCTTTTTGCAATGGCGATTCAGTTCGATTTGACTATCGATCAGTTAAACACCATGAATTTTGCATATCCTACTGCTGCATCGGACCTGGGTTCTTTAATTTAGAAGTGATGATGAACTCCCTTTAGGGACGGAAGGAAGGATGAAAACAACAATGTCATCGGATTTTATTGGGCTTCATGAAGGCAAGTGGACGAAGGAACCCGTTGCTGCACGGATGGATGGGGATCGTTTCGTTGTGGAAGCTCGGGAAGGCAGTGACTTCTGGGAGAACACATTCTACGGGTTCTGTCATCGGGATGGACACGCCATGCTTGCTCCATGGGACGGAACGGAAGCGATTGAGGTATCGTTTGATCTAAGCTCATTCACCGAATTATATGATCAGGCGGGGTTGATGTTATGGCACGGAGAGGATCAATGGATCAAGGCCGGAGTTGAGGTTAATGACGGTGTTGCTCATGTTGGAGCTGTCGTGACGGATACATATTCGGATTGGTCCCTATCTCCTGTACCTGAGTGGGGTGGACGAATTGTGACGATTAGAGCTTCCTACAGTAATGAGGCTGTTGTCATTCGTGCTCGCACAGATGAGCATCCTTGGCGTACGATTCGGGTTGCACGGTTTGCCTATCCGACGAACAAACACGCAGGTCCATTTTTGTGTTCACCGAAGCGTGCAGGGTTCGAAGTAGCCTTTACCAAGTGGAGATCCACGACACCCGATCAAGACTTGCACACAGATCCACCGATTACGGATTAAAACAAGTTAAGATGCACGCTAAACAATGAAACATGAACAGGTGAATCTGGCTTAGAAAGCAAGACAACACAAATAAGCGAGTCTTCCATTAACGGAGGACTTGCTTATTTTTTGTGTTTAAACTTTGGACTATGAAGAGTCTTCAGTTACTCATTTCATCATTCACCGGGTTCAGCGAGTTCTTTCGCACATACAATAGAGTGCTTGCAAAACTTCTTGAGTTTAACGTTTATTTACTCGTGTCCGTATCCAGGGACTGGGGTTCAGTCTCTTTTTCACCCTCATCATCATTGGACTTATTGAACTCCAGCATACGCTCCTCGTAATCGTCCAGGAACCATAACGGGTCCATACTGTCTTCCTCACCGTTGTAATTGATGACGATTTCTTCGCCAGCCTTGATGTCTGTATACGCGTAGAAGTCAAAGGTGTGGTTATCAAAATTGATATCATAAGTAGCGTTAGGTTCATAGGAGTGGTTGATCAGACTGCCGTAACCGAGCAGAATGGCGGTATGATTCGCCCCGTATTCGAACACGTAATCTTCCAAAATCGTTTTTTCGACATGCTCATGATCTTCATTTGGGTAAGGCACAACGGGTGCCTGATGGATAAGCGTTCCTTTGGCAATATCAACGGTAGCAAATACCCCGCGGTTAAACTCACCACCATCACCCAACTTGGATTGTTTCACTTCAATCATATTTTTCACCTGATGCTCTTCGAAGAGCTCCGTTCTATATAGTAATAATTCGTTAAGGCAAAATTTTAACCCATACTTTCATATAAGGCAAATTTCAGACAAAAAGGTGTAATATTTTTTAATAGGGCGTTGAGTTGTGCAGGAGATAACGCTTATAATATACAAAGAATTAAGTCTATATAGAAAAGGTGTCATGAATGAGCATATTAAATGTAGAAAAATTAAGTCACGGTTTTGGTGACCGTGCTATCTTTAACGACGTTTCATTCCGCCTATTGAAGGGCGAACATATTGGTCTGATCGGGGCTAATGGTGAAGGTAAATCCACCTTCATGAACATTATTACAGGAAAACTTCAGCCGGATGAAGGCAAGGTGGAGTGGTCCAAACGGATGCGTGTTGGTTATCTGGACCAGCATGCTGTATTGAACAAAGGCCAATCGATCCGTGACGTGCTTCGCGGCGCGTTCCAGTATTTGTTCGACATGGAACAGGAAATGAATGATATGTATGGCAAAATGGGCGATGTGACTCCTGAGGAGCTTGAACAACTTCTTGAAGATGTGGGTACGATTCAGGATACGCTGACAAACCAGGATTTCTACATGATTGACGCCAAAGTGGATGAAACCGCACGTGGTCTGGGTCTGACAGATATTGGTCTGGATAAAGACGTCAATGATCTGAGTGGTGGACAGCGTACCAAAGTACTGCTTGCCAAGCTGCTGTTGGAAAAACCCGATATTTTGCTCCTAGATGAGCCTACGAACTATCTTGATGAATTGCATATCGAATGGCTGAAACGTTATTTGCAGGAATATGAGAATGCTTTTATTCTGATCTCTCACGATATTCCGTTCCTGAACAGTGTAATCAACTTGATCTATCACATGGAGAACCAGAATCTAACTCGTTATGTGGGCGATTATGATCATTTCCAGGAAGTGCATGAGATGAGAAAACAGCAGTTGGAGTCGGCTTACAAGCGCCAACAACAAGAGATTGCTGACCTCAAGGATTTTGTAGCGCGTAACAAAGCAAGTGTAGCTACACGTAATATGGCGATGTCCAGACAGAAGAAACTCGACAAGATGGATGTCATCGAGATCGCCAAGGAGAAACCGAAACCGCAGTTCAACTTCCGTGATGCAAGAACATCCGGCAAGCTCATTTTCGAAGCCAAAGGTCTTGTAATTGGTTACAACGAACCGTTGTCCAGACCACTGGATCTGCGTATGGAGCGTGGACAGAAGATCGCCCTTGTTGGTGCGAACGGAATTGGTAAAACAACTCTGATGCGTAGTATTCTGGGTGAAATTCAAGCTCTGGAAGGAACCGTTCAACGTGGTGAACATCTGGAGATTGGTTACTTCCAGCAAGAGATGAAGGATGCCAACTACAATACATGTATTGAAGAGATCTGGCAGGAGTTCCCTTCCTATACCCAATTCGAAGTGCGTGCTGCACTTGCAAAATGTGGTTTGACTACAAAACACATTGAGAGCAAGGTAGCTGTACTAAGTGGTGGGGAGAAAGCCAAAGTGCGTCTCTGTAAGCTGATCAATAACGAAACCAACCTGCTTGTACTCGATGAGCCGACGAACCATCTGGACGTTGATGCCAAGGAAGAGTTAAAACGTGCGCTCAAGGCTTACAAAGGCAGTATTCTTCTAATCTCCCACGAACCGGAATTCTACCGTGATGTAGTTACAGAGACGTGGAATTGTGAGTCGTGGACCACGAAAGTATTCTAAATAGAGGTTGTTCAAAAGTCACGGACTAATAATACGTACGAGCTTGGGAACAAGCTCGAAGCATGAGAAAAGGCGCGAATTTTGCTTGCAAAACAGGCAGAACTCGCGCCTTTTTTGCGTGGTTTTAACGAAAAATGTTGGAGCCCAATTCACAGTTGACAGCTTGAATAAGGCAATAATATAATTCAAGAAAGCGATTACATTTATATATTAGAAACCTGTTTCACTGCATAGGGGCGAAGAAGACACGGTATTCCGTATGGGTACCAGTTTGCACTTAGAAGGGAAGACGGGTCTTTTTTTACTCTTTAATGAAACCGGTTTCATTAAAATAAGGAGGTGGACCCCGCTTTTGTACTGACCGCCGGCTGCTGAGGATAGGTTGAACAACAACACCGCGGCATCAAGAACCATGATTTCATCTTTCACGCCAAAGGAGAGAATGAACATTGGATAAACTCAGGAAACCCATGATATTCATGTTATCTGCAACACTTGCGCTGTCTTCCGGACCGTTGATGCTACCAAGTAAGGCGTATGCCGATCTGGGGAGTATACCCGCCACGTTGCTGCAGGACGATTTTTCGGATGGGGATTACACGGAATCACCCGCGTGGAACGTAAGCTCAGGCAACTGGGAAGTGATCACGGACCCGACAGATGCGTCCAACTTCACACTTTTCCAGAGCGATACCAATGAAGGCATCATCTCTACTGGAGACTCCATGTCGGACATGACCGTGTCCATGCGCTTTTATACAGGAGAAGGTAAAGGATTTCCGGGCATTTTGCCGCGGTTCCAAGATAAGAGCAACTATTATTATTTTCAAATGCAGGTGCCTAACAACAAATTGGTCTTCAGCAAAAAGGTGAATAACGGCGATACAACGTTGAAAACGGTGGACTATGCGTTTGCCAAAGATACGTGGTACACACTTAAGATAGTGCTATCAGGTAACACCATTCGAGGATATATCGCCGAAAATGGCTCCGATCGGTTGGTATTTGATTTAAACGATTCTTCCATTGGGTCAGGTGTTGTTGGCATTCGAAATAAGTGGCAGTCGGTACATATGGATGACGTTATTATTGCCGAGCAGCCACCAGTGAACGATGCTTTGCTCACCATTGCTGAGCAGACAGCGTCTTCGGTTTCCCTGCAATGGTCTGAAATCGTGGGTGCATCAGCCTATCGCCTGTACCGTTCAAACTCACCTGAAGGGGGCTATTCCCTGGTAACCAACACCGGAACTTTGGGACACACGGATGAAGGATTAAGCGGGGACACGATCTACTATTACAAGCTTGCCTATGAATACGGGGGGCTAACTGAGTCCTTGTGGTCTGCGCCGTTGGAAGTACGAACTACAGCGACCGCCCCTCAGGCTCCGAGCGAATTGAAGGCCGAAGCACTCAACGCAACGAGCGTGAAGTTATCTTGGTCCGCCGTGGACAAGTCAACGGGTTACCGCGTGGTTCGGGCTGAAGCTGGCAGTGAGCAATACGAGCAGATTTATGAAGGGAAAGGGCTTACATTCACGGATAAAGAACTTGAGCCGGGCAACAGTTATAGCTATCGCGTAATGGCCTTCAATACAGCTGGGGAGTCAGCCTTCACCATTGCAGAAGCTACGACGTACTCCATTGACTCTCCTACAGAGTTTGCTGCTACAGCTGTGACGGATACATCCATCTCTCTGGGGTGGAATGCCCTTACTGGATCTGATGTAACGTATACGCTCTCCAGGTCTACCAGTGCTACGGGTACGTATCAGCAGGTCTATAGTGGCAGTGAAAATACGTTTAATGATAGTGGTCTGACGATGGGCACAGGATATTTTTACATCATTCAGGCGACCGTGGACGGCGTAACTTCTCCAGCATCCGCACCGTTGGGTGTTGCCACAGTTCGCACAAGCATTACACCAGGGCAATTGTGGCCAGATCTGGATGGTCAACCGATCGATGCGCATGGGGCTGGTTTTTTCTACGATGAACAGACGGAGACCTATTACTGGTATGGCGAATATCATAAGGGCGGCTGGCCAGCGGTTGGTGTGCGTGTGTATTCTTCCAAGGATCTGATGAACTGGACAGATGAGGGCATGGCTCTATCGACACTTCAATCCATGGATGATTTTGACCATGACCCGTTGATTTCCAAATTGTATGCGGGGCGTGAGGACCGCGTGGATATCTGGGCAGATATTCGCAAAGGACGGATCATTGAACGACCGAAGGTCATCTACAACGACAAAACAAAGAAATACGTGATGTGGGCCCACATGGATGGTGACAAGGACCCATACAACGATAATGCGAACTACGGTAAGGCGCGGGCCGGTTATGCAATCAGCGACTCTCCAACTGGACCTTTTGTGTATCAGAAGAGTTACCGAATGGACAGAGCTCCGGAAGGGGAGAAAGATTATTTCCCAAGTGATAAGGGCATGGCACGTGACATGACATTGTTCAAGGATGATGACGGCACCGGTTATCTGATCTATTCCAGTGAAGAAAACCTGACGCTCTATATCTCCAAACTGAATGAAGACTACAGTGACGTAACAGGTTGGCATAAGGAAGGACGAACGGATGACAAAGGCAATCCGGTACGTGATTCCACCTATCAGGCCGAGTACGGCGTAGATTACGTGCGGGTGTTCCCTGGAGGGCAACGCGAAGCACCGGCAATGTTCAAGTATCAGGGAAAATATTATATTTTGACTTCCGGAGCTTCCGGCTGGGCCCCTAACGAAAACAAAGTGACGGTGGCGGATAACATTTTTGGGCCGTGGTCAACGCAGACCAATCCGTTCGTGCGCACGTTGCCGAGTGATCCTGATCCAGGCAAGGCATTTGGCACACAGACCACATCCGTCATTCCGGTCGATCCCGAAAAAGGCAAATTCATTTACGTTGGGGATACGTGGAATGGTGGCAATTTCTCGAATGATGCTGCAAAATACGTGTTCTTGCCCATTGAGTTTGGAATAGGCTCCGACATTGCGATCAAGTGGTATAACAGTTGGACACCGGATCTGCTGAATTCGATGGGCAAGGTGGATATCGCTGATCCGTTGCCAGAAGCGGTAGCGCTTGGCAAAGTGCCATCTCTGCCAACGACATTGAATGTACGCGACGGTGGTGAACTGGTGTCAACGCCAGCAGTATGGACAATTGATAACCGGGCCATGACGGCAGAAGATTTTGCTAAGCCAGGACCACTCACATTACAGGTAACGACACCGGAATATAACAACAAAAAGCAGGCGGTTCGTGTAAACGTCATTCCAGAGAATGCCCTATATTTTGTGAATAGTGGAGGGTACGAAACGGCTGATTACAATCTTATGGGTGCCTATATGAAAGGAACACTGGCTAACCCGGGAACGGCAGACCAGATGTACGCTCCGGCAGAGGGTCGCAATTGGGGATACACCAGCGCAGATGCACTGTCATCCGGCTCGAATGGCGGAGATATTTTCTCGACCGTACGTTATCTGAACGGTGGCAATATCAGCAACTCTCCAAAAGGCACAGACTTAACCTACAGATTTGATGTACCGAACGGAACATATGATGTGTACGCCGGATTCAACGATCCGTGGACGAATGCATCGCGCAGAGCCAATTTCATCATCAATGGCACCAATACCGGGGCTGTTACGTTTACGCCTGCCAGTGTTAGAGCCGACAAAGGCATCATTGTGTCGGACAACAAACTGGAGTTAACCGTACGCAACACGGCATCACAGGACCCGATGATTAGTTGGATAATGATCGTTAAGCCAGATGCTACGCCACCAGTTAATGACAGTGCTGGTCTCAATGCGGATGCGGTGGATTCAACGAGTGCAACGCTTCACTGGGATGCTCATCTTGGAGCAGCAAGCTACAAGCTCTACCGCTCAGATCGCGAGCAAGGTGAGTACAAGGTGGTCTATAGCGGCAATGGACGGGAGTACACGGACAGTGAACTGAACCCCGGCACGGAATATTATTACAAAGTGGAAGCTTTGGATGCGACAGGGCAGTCCGTGAGAGGTATATCTTCCGCTTATCAGGTGCATACGGCTCAGCAGACTGCTGCCGATGTAGCTACAGGCATTACGGCACTGGAACAACCTTCAGTAGGTGCGAAAAAAATGAAATTACCAAGTGTGCCGCAAGGTTTCACGGTGAAGATCGCTTCCAGTTCGGTACCGTCCGTCATTCAGACGGATGGAACGATTGTCCCACCTTCTAAGGAAACAACAGTACTACTGGAGTTGGAAATTACTCGAATTTCTGACGACACAAGAGCCTTGACTGTACCTTTGACGGTGAAGGTGCCTGCATCTGTTTCTTCCCCCGGAGGATCGGACCCTGGTTCGGGTAGCAACCCGGGCGGCAATTCAGGTGGAAATTCAGGGAGTAGTTCAGGTTCAAGCAACAATGGCGGACAATCAGAAGGTGTTAGCCCAGGTGCAGGGAATGCTGCACCACAACCTAAACCGGAGAAAGACCGTTCCGTTCTGGAGTTGCAGGGAAAGCCTGACCAGAAGGGTGTAGTGCAGTCCAACGTGGATGCTTCAACGATCAAAGATGCTTTTAAAGTTGCCCCCGTAACAGATGCGGGTCGGCGCTTGGTCGAACTACGGTTGAAGCCGGTTTCGGGAGCAACGGCATATGAAGTATCTCTCCCTGCCTCTGCGTTAATAGATCAGGGTGAGTCACATGTGTTCAACATGGTTACAGAGCTGGGCATGTTGGAGCTTCCTGCGACACTGTTAACGAAGGACATCGTTGGTGATGGGATGGCATCCATCCGATTGGTCAGAACCGAGTTACCAAAAACAGTTGCAGATCAGCTTGGCACGCAATATGGAGTCCAGCTCGAACTTCAACTGGATGGTCAACCATTGCCATTGAAAAGCGGATTGAACCTTCATCTGCCTTTCCCATCAACACAAAATGCTCAGCAGGATCGGATTGTAGCATTTGTCATTGGCGCGAACGGTGTGGCAAGCCCCTTGCCGCAAAGTTACTACGATCCAAACAGCGGGCAGCTTGTATTTTCCGTAACGTCACTCACCGAAAATTATGCTGTTGTGTCTGTGGAGCAGACATTCGCAGATCTTGCAGAAGTGCAGTGGGCCAAGAAAGCGATGGAGGCATTGGCAGTCCGAGGCGTGATTGATGCCGAGGCAAGTGGTGATTCCACAGAGTTGCATCCAAAACAGGAGATGACTCGCGGTCTATACATGCAATGGTTGATGACTGCGCTCGGCTTGAATGCTTCTTCCGGGAATGCGTTCACTGATGTAAACGAAAAGGCTCCGTACTACGAAGCAGTTACAGCTGCGCGCTCACTAGGTATCACCAGTGGTACTGGTGACGGGCGCTTCCTGCCAGAGTCCACGATCACTCGTCAGGAGATGATGACGTTGACAGTCAGAGCACTTGCAGCGGCTGGACTGGTTAACTCCGAGACGGCTGCAACAGATAAACTTACTCGTTTCAGCGACGCTTCCGAGATTCGCTCTTATGCACGGGATAGTGTGGCCTTACTTGTGGATCTGGGCATCGCCAACGGGTACAACGGTGAGGTGAAGCCTCTTGCCGAAGCGACCAGAGCTGAATCGGCTACGTTGCTGTATGCGATGATGAGCAAACTGGTATGGAATAACTAATGTTACACCAGAATCGTAGTGTATGAAAAAGAAGGCTTACTCTGACCTGGAACTTAGGTTGGAGTAAGCCTTCTTGATTGTACGCCCCCAATGGGTGAAAAGTAGGCTACTCAACGAACGAGTAACTTCCTATGCTTTTGCAGTAGTTAATTGTAATGTTAGTGCATTGTTAATTGTAGTTTTTTCCGATTTGATAGGCTTGTTCCAGCAAGCCTTCGATATGTTCTTTGGATTCTGAGATCGTTTCATAGAGAAATTCGACTCGGGATTCCTGCATTCTTGCATAACCTGCGATCCCATTATTCAGATAATTGGAAATCATGTTGTAATAGTCGTATTTATGGAATGAAGCCTCCGTTCCTCCAGCTAGTGCAATCCACAGAGCCTTTTTGGAGTTTGCCTTGTTCAGCAGCCCCATGTTCCATACCTTGTCCAGATAAGCTTTGAGCATGGAGGGAACATTGTACCACCAGATCGGGAAAACAAATACAATGGTATCAGCCGCAAGCACACGATCCAGCTCTTTGCGAATCACAGGGGCATGCTGTTTATCGGGATTTTGCCAGTCTCGTTCATCTTCTACGCCATATAGTGGATCAAATCCGTCATGATATAGATCGAGGATATCGATTTCATGGGAATTCTCCTGCATACCTTCTATAAAACGATTCATCACGGCAAATGTTAGGGAATCCTGTCTTGGGTGAGTAACGACCAGTTTAACTTTCATGTAGGAGTAACCATCCTTTTTTCTTTTTTTTGGTTAAACATTCTGACCAATGTTATTATAAGATTCATGACATCGTATTGAGAAGTACGCACCTGAGAGTGCTGTAGATACCTTGGGGTTCTTCGGTTACTTTTAATAACGGGTATACATATATGTGAATTATGGGGGAGTACAAGTGGAACAAGAAATGAAAAAATATGAGAGCGGTGTGCAGGCGATGCTGGAACTGGTCGGTGGAAAATGGAGGATTCTTATCCTGCATCAACTGATATCAGGTAAAAAACGAACCAGCGAACTTCGCAGAGCCATTCCTGGCATTACCCAGAAGGTCTTAACCCAGCAGCTTCGTGAACTGGAAAAGAATGAAATCATCCATCGAATCATCCATCCCCAGATTCCGCCCAAGGTAGAGTATGAGCTGACAGAGTACGGCTTGACACTACAGGACATCATTGATCGCATATGTCTGTGGGGAGAAAATCATTTGGACAGAGTATACGGAGATAAAAGCAGTGTGCTGGGAGATCATTTTAGTGACTATATTCCACTCTCAACTTCAACTTGAGCTGGCCGTGCAATTAAAAATAAAACAAAACCGTCCTTGAATTGAAAAGGAGGGTTTTTGTTGTTTTTTGTCCTTTATCAGCGAAACTGATAAATGCTATAAAATCATTGAAATTGACCCTCAACACCCGGTGTGTTAGGTTTTAGAGAGAAGAAATTAAATTAATGTGATGATTTTAGTCGGAATTAAAATCGAAGCAATGCGCGAGGTGGCAAACAGTGGAACTTCAAGTGACAAATAGCCCTTTTAATCAAGAACAAGTTGAACTGCTTAATCGTCTTATTCCTACATTGACCGATGGACAACGGGCTTGGTTGAGCGGATATATTGCAGCAATTCAGGCAAGCGCAACAATAGCGGCTCCAGCTAACCTGGTACAGGCTGCACCAACTACAGGTGTTGCACCTGAAAGTGCTAAGCCAGTATCTCGGGAAGTTACCGTGCTCTTCGGTTCGCAAACCGGTAATTCCAGTGGCCTATCGAAGAAGCTGGCCAAGAAACTTGAAGAGCAAGGTCTTCAGGTAACGTTGTCATCGATGGGGGATTTCAAACCGAACGGACTCAAGAAAATTGAAAATCTCCTCATCATCGTCAGTACGCATGGCGAAGGCGAACCACCAGATAATGCGATTCCGCTGCATGAATTCCTGAACAGCAAACGGGCTCCGAAGCTTGAAGGACTTCGTTACTCGGTGTTGGCTCTGGGAGATACCTCCTATGAGTTCTTTTGTCAGACAGGTAAGGACTTCGATAAACGATTGCAGGAGTTGGGTGGTACAGCCCTTGTACCGCGCGTGGACTGTGATGTTGATTTTGATGAAGCAGCTGCGGAGTGGATGAATGAAGTACTGGCATCCTTGAGCAGTACATCTGCTGCTTCGAGTACGGTAACCACTGAGGCAGTTACAGCTGCGGTGAACGGCGGGGAATCCGAATATGATCGTACGAATCCATTCAAGGCGGAAGTATTGGAGAATCTCAATCTGAACGGCAGAGGATCGGACCGTGAAACACGCCACATTGAGTTGTCTTTGGAAGGCTCCAGCCTGGACTACGAGCCAGGTGACAGCCTTGGCGTATTCCCTGAAAATCATCCGCGCCTTGTGGAGGAATTGATTGCAGCTATGGGATGGAATGCCGATGAACGCGTGACCGTGAATAAAAACGG
Organism: Paenibacillus sp. FSL K6-4396; assembly: GCF_038002525.1. Taxonomy (NCBI): domain Bacteria; kingdom Bacillati; phylum Bacillota; class Bacilli; order Caryophanales; family Paenibacillaceae; genus Paenibacillus; species Paenibacillus sp. FSL K6-4396. Next base: position 3,044,189 of record NZ_JBBOCR010000001.1, read on the forward strand.
GGATCAGGCATCTGTGCACGAAGCGTTGCTGCGTTATTTTGAAATTACAGCGGTGACGAAACCGGTCGTGGAACAACTTGCGAAACTGAATCCTGGGAGTGGCCTGACGGCGTTACTCGCAGATGATTCCGAATTCCGTACAGTCATGAATAGCTGTGATCTGCTGGATCTGGTTCATGATTATAATCTGAAAGGGATTCCTGCTGCAGAATTCGTCGCTGCTCTTCGCAAAATTCCGGCACGTCTGTACTCCATAGCGAGTAGTTCGAAGTCTTTCCCGGATGAAGTTCATCTTACCGTTCGCTCGGTACGTTATGAAGCGCGTGGCAGAGAACGTTATGGTGTGTGCTCGGTACATCTGGCTGAACGGATCGAAGCTGGCGACACCCTGCCTGTATATATACAGCATAACCCGAATTTCAAGCTGCCTGAGAACCCGGATACACCGATCATCATGGTTGGCCCAGGTACAGGTGTAGCGCCGTTCAGATCTTTCCTTGGTGAGCGTGAAGAAACAGGAGCAGAGGGCAAGACATGGCTGTTCTACGGAGATCAGCATTTCGCCACTGACTTCTTGTACCAGACGGAATGGCAACATTGGCTCAAAGATGGTGTGCTCACGAAAATGGATGTAGCCTTCTCACGTGATACGGAACAGAAAGTGTATGTACAACATCGTATGCTGGAACACAGCAAAGAGTTGTACCAGTGGCTTCAGGAAGGTGCAAGCATATATATCTGTGGTGACGAGAAAAAAATGGCACATGATGTGCATGCTGCGCTCACCACGATTCTTGAACAAGAAGGCGGTTTATCGCCTGAGCAGGCATCGGAATATTTGACACGGTTACAGCAGGAGAAACGTTATCAGCGGGACGTCTATTAATTACCGGCCTAGCCGGACTGCACCATCCCGCAGAGACGAGAGGAGAAAGCAGCATGGTTTATAATAACTTACTTAACCCACAGCGCACGAATAGCGATGTGGAAGATATAAAGATCAAAAGTGATTACTTGCGCGGAAGTCTGACCGAAACGTTGGCTGATCGCATCACGGGTGCAATTCCAGAGGACGACAACCGTCTGATGAAACACCATGGCAGTTATATGCAGGACGATCGCGACCTGCGTAACGAGCGTCACAAATCCAAGCTGGAGCCTGCATACCAATTCATGTTGCGTGTGCGTGCTTCCGGTGGAATTGTAACCCCGGAGCAATGGTTGATGATGGACAGAGTGGCACATAAATATGCGAATGAGACCATTCGTCTGACCACACGTCAGTCTTTCCAACTGCATGGCGTACTGAAGTGGGATCTTAAGAACACCATTCGCGAAGTGAACGATTCGTTGCTAAGCACACTGGCTGCATGTGGGGACGTAAACCGTAACGTGATGTGTAACCCGAATCCAAATCAATCTGATGTGCATGCTGAAGTGTATGAGTGGGCATGTCAGGTGAGTAATCATTTGGACCCTCGCACACGGGCTTATCATGAGCTGTGGCTGGACGGAGAGAAAGTGATTGATTCCCAGGACTCCGACGAAGAAGTTGAACCAATCTATGGCAAAGTGTATTTGCCACGGAAGTTCAAGATTGGTATTGCTGTACCACCATCCAATGATGTGGATGTCTATTCACAGGATCTTGGCTTTATTGCTATTGTGGAGAACGGCAAGCTGCAAGGCTTCAACGTATCCGTTGGCGGTGGCATGGGGATGTCTCATGGTGACGCCAAAACCTATCCTCAGGTGTCCAAAGTCATTGGTTTCTGTACGCCGGAGCAAATGATTGATGTTGCAGAGAAAACAGTTATGATTCAGCGTGATTATGGAGATCGTGCAGTTCGTAAACATGCTCGTTTCAAATATACGCTGGATGATCGTGGTGTGGAATGGTTTGTCGAAGAGCTGACCAGCCGTCTGGGATGGAAACTGGATGCGGCACGTCCGTATCATTTTGAGACGAACGGAGATCGATATGGTTGGGTAAAAGGCAATAATGGCAGATGGCACTACACGCTGTTCATTCAAAATGGTCGTGTAAAGGATGTGGATGGATATCCTCTCATGACGGGTTTGCGTGAGATTGCCAAAGTGCATACGGGTGATTTCCGTCTGACTGCGAACCAAAATCTAATCATCGGTAATGTTAGCAGCCAGAAGAAGAAAAAGATTGAAGCACTCATTCAACAGTACAACCTGACCGATGGTGCACATTATTCTGCGCTGCGCAGAAGTTCGATGGCTTGTGTTGCGCTTCCAACCTGCGGCCTTGCGATGGCTGAGTCCGAACGTTACTTACCGTCTCTGATCGACAAACTGGAGCCTGTACTCGACGAAGCCGGGCTGAGAGACGAAGAGATTGTCATTCGTATGACGGGTTGCCCGAACGGATGTGCAAGACCGATGCTGGCGGAGATTTCATTTATCGGTAAAGCACCTGGGAAATACAATATGTATCTCGGTGGCAGCTTCACCGGACATCGCTTGAATAAGCTGTATAAAGAAAACATTGGCGAAACCGAGATTCTGGACACGTTAACTCCAATGGTGAACCAGTATGCCAAAGAGCGCAATGAAGGGGAACATTTCGGAGACTTTGTCATTCGTGCGGGTTATGTTCCTGAAGTGTTGGATGGTCGACAATTTCACGCTTAATGGACCGGGTAAGATGACCTGAAATTAGGACTGATTTAGGGCGGAAGCATTCCTTATGGGGTGCTTCTTGTTTGTTATATATGGAGTGAGTAGAGGTAATGTTAGTTGTTGCTGAGAGATTATGAGAGGATAAACTGAGGCTAATCTTCAAATGGAGATGGATAATCACCGCAGTTACTCCCCGTTTTTCGTAGGTATTAACTTGTTGAAGTACGCTCAACAAGATATAATGGCATAGTAGAAAGCAGATTACATGTTGAAAGTGAGCGGAAACGATATGGGTCGTAAGTGGAATAATATCAAGGAAAAAAAAGCTTCAAAAGATGCAAATACGAGCCGGGTCTACGCTAAATTCGGCGTTGAGATCTATGTAGCTGCCAAGAAGGGCGAACCGGACCCGGAAGCGAACCGTGCACTGAAAGTCGTGCTGGAACGTGCCAAAACGTATAATGTACCCAAAGCCATTATTGATCGTGCGATGGAAAAAGCAAAAGGCAGCGGGGATGAGAACTATGAAGAGTTGCGTTATGAAGGCTTCGGACCGAATGGTGCGATGGTCATCGTGGATGCACTTACCAACAACGTAAATCGTACAGCGCCGGAAGTACGCTCTGCGTTTAACAAAAACGCGGGAAACATGGGTGTCAGCGGTTCTGTTGCTTACATGTTTGATCCTACAGCGGTAATCGGTGTAGAAGGCAAGAATTCCGAGGAAGTACTTGAACTTCTGCTTGAAGCAGACGTAGATGTACGTGATATCGTGGATGAAGACGAAGCGGTGATCGTATATGCAGAACCGGATCAATTCCACGCTGTACAGGAAGCATTCAAAGCAGCCGGTATTACGGAGTTCACAGTAGCCGAGCTGACCATGCTTGCGCAAAATCATATTGAACTTCCAGAGGATGCACAAGCTCAGTTCGAGAAACTGATCGATGCGCTCGAAGACCTTGAAGATGTTCAGCAGGTCTACCATAACGTAGAGTTCGTTTAAGAGAACGAGGCGATACGTGGTTTGATTGTAAAAAAAGAGTGTCTGACCAATCTACGGGATTGGACGGACACTCTTTTTTTGTTCGTTTATGAGTCAGACTGAAGTGTTCCAGGGGACTGCTCTGATTTTTCCGATTTCCCCCCACCGAACTTGAACAATACAATTCCCCCAACAATGACAAGTACACCAAGCAGCTGATTCCACGAAAAAGGAATTTGCTCCAGACCGAGCCACCCCATGGAATCAAATAGTAGCGCAAAACTCAGTTGGGATGTCAGTACGATCGAGATGGCATATGTGGGGCCAAGCAGCTTCATACCTTGCACGAGACAGAAGACCACACCAACACCAATGGCTCCACTGAGCCAGTACCAGAGTTGCATATGCTGAAAGCTGAATGTATTCTTGCCCTCCACGAGCAGAGAGATGAGGAACGAAGCAATGAATCCGGTGAAAAGCACCAACGTTGTTGTGGACCATGAACCGGTGCGTTCATTGACTTTGCTATTAAAAATCGTTTGCAGACTGACAAGTGCACCTGCCAAGAGCGCAAGCGAAATCCCTGTAATTAACATGGTTGTCGAACTCCTTATTCATAAATGTTGTGACCTGCTATTTCACGTAGACCCGATCGATCTTTGATCATAATCAATCCTTGATGTCGTTCAATTAACCCGTCTGCACAGAGCTTCTGGATGACCCGGTTCAGGTGTCTGTAACTGGTACCGATCAGATTCGCAATGTCGGTCAGATTGAACGCGTCCAGATCTTCGTGAACGACACTACCAGCTTCTTCTGTCGAGATGGAGAGAAGGTAGCTGGCTAGCCGAACCTCAACGGGATACATCAGGTTGAAGTTGGAGAAGTTCGAGTCAATATAGAACTTGTGTGAGATGATTTTGAGCAAAAATTTAAGTAAAGGTGCATAATCGCCGGCAAGCTCAGCGAGCCATTGATAATGAATGCGAAGCATCACCACAGGTGAGACGGCCTGAACTGTATTGACAATATCGCTTTCACGGACATATTCTATGTCACCGACGACTTCAAGCGGTGACTTGAAGCAAAGCACCAGCGTTTTATCCTGAGCTGAGGTGGTGAAAATCTTGATTTTACCCTCGACCAACACGTATAAATATTCAGAGGCTTCCCCTTCACGACAGATCAGTTCACACTTCTCGAAGTGGCATAACGTCATATGGGGACGCAGGGGCTCGTGAAATACCTTTTCGAGTTGATATTGCTTCAGATAATGTATTAATTGTTGCTCGTTATGGATCTCTTCCACGCTGTTGTTCACCCCCGACGATATGTTTCAATTCTTCTCCAAAACTATAGTTTCATAATAATAACACCAGTCACCATTAAGGCAATGCCCAGAAATTGCGGCAGTTTCATCTTTTGTTTCACCACGCCGAACCATCCGTTGCTATCCACCAAAAAAGTCAGGAATAGCTGAGCAATGAGCAGGGCCGAGATCGTGAATGTAACCCCGATTTGCTGAATGGCCGTCACTTCACTGAAAATAATGACGGCGCCAAAAGCACCTCCAGCCAAGTACATGGGTTTTACTTGTTTGAGTCCTTGAAGGTTGGTGTCTCTAACAAACATTAGGATCAGCGCTGCTAATATGAATCCTGTCAGTTGTGTAATCGTAGCGGCCTGCCATGTGCCCATGTCGGTGCTAATCCGAGTATTGGCAACACCTTGGAGCGTGATACACGCGCCGCCCAGTAATGCAAAAATAATTCCTCTCATATGTACGCTCCTTATTCAATCACTTCGACTTCTATTATTAAATGATAAATTGACTCTGAACGCCAAGGACAAATGTCCTGAGCTTTGAAGTCACAGCATCTAGAGTACAATAAAGAACCCGGGAAATCCAGTTGGGGCATGAAGAGATGCGCGGTAATGCGCGGGAGCACTCATTTTTGGTGAGCATGATCTCTAATGAACCAGTGACACCTTATTGTATTGATTCGATTGAATTGAGAAATCTAGGGGACCTAAGCGACGTTAAATGGGTCATGTCGGTTAGAAATGGGCGGTAAAACAGGGGGGGATGAAGGAATAGGGTGTCTACGATTCGTTACTTTTGAGAATCGGCAAATCTTAGCTCAATAGAGTGTGTCAGGTACGTTAGCTATCCAGGAAATGAAACGAGAGTCTGCCCAGCGTCCCCGGAGCATAGTAAGTATCCAAAGCTCCAGGGTAGGACAGGCAATGAGATTAGATGCAATGTAATCAGCTAGAAAATCCACTCCGTACAAATCAATGATCCTATTAGATCACAGTGTACACAGGCTTCTCGCCTACAAAACGAACAGACAATTCGGGAAACCGTTCTGCCAACCTGTCTGCCAATAGATTCATTCCCGGAGCCTCGCTCTCAGCATGCCCCAACATGATCAGTGCCTTGGACTTGCCTTGTTGTACGGCATCACGGATATATTCCGGTGTCTCCCACTCGAATCCTTCCCCAGCAATGATGAGGTCCAATTGCTCATTCTGAATCAAGGGAATCGTCACATGTCCATTACCACGAAAACCTACCAATACCGCTGCGCGTCTACAGACTATTTCCGGATTGCCTGCAACGCGGACATAATCGATCCCTAGGCAACGTTTCACATGGTGAGCAATAGCTTGGGCAGTGCTTCCTTCCGGAAAAGAAAGGATGTCTGCTTCCGGTATTCGTTGCTCCACATAAGAGGACCATCCCAAGGCCTGAATCAGTCCTTCGGTAATGCCATCCGGTTGGAAGCGGTGGATGATATCATGACATCGATAGATGGAGATGCCTGCTTCGTCGATCAACTTCCTTTTGTCCGTATAAACCAAATCAGTTGCAAGCCAATCCGTATGACTGTGATGATTATAAAATGGAGATTCATGCGCAATGATTAAGTTAGCACCTTGCTGTATGGCTTGTTCAATCACATATTGTGTGGGCATAAAAGCGATGACAATACCTGTGACCTTACAATCAAGTGAGCCGGTAATGAGCTGATCCACCGTGTTTTCCGGCAATTCAATGTTATCTGTGAGATGAAGTACAACGTCTTGAACAGTAAGATCCATAGATTGTATTCCTCCAATGACAAGATATAAAAATAGTGTAACATGTTCACAACTGAAATCTACTGCCATCCAGATTATGGGGTCACTTTTATGGTTTTCGGTTAATACTAAACATACAGATTACAGCGAGTTAAGATAACAACGGAGAAAAGTGTTAACTTGGTACTGATCTTGGATTCGTATAGTTTTCTCAAACAAGAATAAGTATACTTACATAGAGTCTTTATTGCATGAAATGAGCTGTTTGCAACGAACACAGTTTTTATTTCAATATATACTGAGATTCAGTTGAGGATAAGCACTCATTGGCAACAACAGAACAGATTGTGAAAGGGGATTACTACGATGACAGCAACAACTATTATGGAACGTCTGAAGAGCGAGACAGCTCATTACCACAGACAAGTAGAACAGAACCCTTATGCAAAAGCCATTATGAATCAAACTGTGACTATAGAAGAATATAGAACATATCTAGAAAAGTTTTATGCATTCCTCAAACCGCTGGAAGACCAGGCTGTACAGCAGCCTTTCTGGGAAAGTACGGGACTGGATATTGAGATTAGAGGCAAGGCTGAACTCTTGGAAAAAGATTTACGAAATCTGGGTGCATGTGAAGAGGAAGTTAGCCAACTTCCGCGCTGTAAAGAACTGCCGGATATTTCGACACCTGCCCGTTTGTTTGGATACCTGTATGTCATTGAGGGGTCCACGAACGGTGGACAGATCATGACCAAACGTTTGTCGCAGTTCCTGCCCATTGAAGCAGATCGTGGTTTGGAATATTTCAATGCCTACGGCTCAGAGACAAGAACAAGATGGAGCGAGTTTACGGGTTTGCTGCAGCAGTCCATCAGCACGCCAGAAGATCATGACAACATGGTACACAGTGCATCAGAGACATTCCGACTGCTGGATCAATGGATTAATACGGACAAGTAATTTAAAAGAAATCTATATAAGTTGAACTAATCATTTCCACTTATATAACATCATGAGAGGGGATTTTCCTGGCCATGGCCGAACCGAAGTCCAAGAAAGAACAAAATTTGTTGAACCGCACATTGCTTCATCAGGGAACATACACAAATGATCCAATAGATCTGAATAACTGTGATAAAGAACCGATTCATATCCCCGGCTTTATTCAACCTCATGGTGTTCTTTTGGCCATCAATACCAGTATTATGCCAACCATTGTTCAGTGTAGCCAAAATACGGAGGACCATCTGGGCATTGCCTGTGAAGATATTCTGGGCATGCCTTTGGAGAACCTGATTGGCCAGAAAGAAGTAAGCAAACTGTTGGGTAGCAGCTTCAATGCGGATGTCACCTCTGACCTGCATTACATGGATCTAACCATTAAGGTATCCGGTGAGGAACGGGTATTCTCTTCTGTTCTTCATGAGAGTGAAGGTCTGCTCATTCTGGAGATTGAGCCTTTTTATGAAAAAGAGGACATGGAGACTACCGACTTTGAGTGGATATCCCGTTTCTTTGGCCGGATGAAAAGTACAGACAGTCGCGTGGAGGCAAGTCAGATTGCAGCTGAACAGGTCAAGGAAATGCTCGGTTACGACCGGGTAATGATCTATGAATTTGACGAGCAATGGAATGGTAAAGTTATTGCTGAAGCGCGTGAACAAGAACTCGAACCATTCCTGGGACATCACTATCCGGCATCGGATATACCCAAACAGGCTCGAGAGTTGTATCTTCGCAATTGGCTGCGGACTATTGTAAATGTAAATTATAAACCCGTCGAGATTGTGCCTACGCTACAACCGCTCACTGGCAAGCCGCTGAATTTGAGTCTTTCGGTCCTGCGCAGTGTATCTCCACTTCACATCGAATATCTGCATAATATGGGTGTAGGTGCGACCGTAACGATCTCGCTCATTCATAACAATGAGCTGTGGGGACTCATCACATGCCATCATTATTCGGCCAGATATGTACCCCATCGCGTACGGAATCTGTGCAATTTCCTGGGGGCATTCTTCTCGAATGAATTGTTCCAGCGTCAGCAACTCGATGATTATCAATCAGAGATTCAATCACGTGAAGCCGCTTCACGAATTGCCAACATTTTTATCGGTAACACAAGTCCTGCCCGAGTGCTTGAGGAATTGCAGGGAGAAGAAGAGACGGTGTTAAACCTGATGGGGGCTGCCGGAGCAGCAATCTGTTACCAGGACAAGTTGTTGTTGTATGGTGAAACGCCAACCAGCGGCCAGATTCGGGAACTGGCAGGTTGGCTTGCAGGAAAGTCTGAGGATTACAGTTACTATACTTCGAAACTGAGTTCAGAGTATGAAACAGCCAAAGCTTATCCGGATAAGGCTTCCGGGGTTATTTATGTTGCCATTTCGCCTGGACAGCATAACTACATGATCTGGTTCCGACCTGAGGTCGTCCAGGTTGTCGATTGGGCGGGTGACCCTGCCAAAGCGGTGCTCAAGACGGATGACGGCATGCGGTTGTCTCCTCGTAAATCATTCGAGAAATGGCGTGAGGTTGTAAAGTCAACTTCATATCCATGGGCTACGAAAGAGCTGAGCGTGTTACCTTTACTCAAAACCATTGTACGTCGGCAGACGGAGAACCAGTTGGTTCAGGCCGAAGAACAGGCCCTGCAGAATGCTCGTATTTTGCGACAAAATGAACAGCGTTATTTGCAGTTAATGGATTACTCGCCCGTGGCATTCTTTACTTTGACTGACGGTCAGATTATCTACTGTAATACGAAGGCTGCCGAGTTGCTCGGGTTCGAGAGTTCCAAAGACCTGATGGGCAAGGACTTCAGGGCGTTTGTACCTGAGCAAACAAGAGTCACATTACAACAGAATTTTGAGGAATTAAAGCACAATAATACAAGTTTGATTACCAGCCAGTCGTATTTCACTACAGCAGCAGGTACCTCATTGTTGCTTGAAATTACACTTGCTTCTGTTACGCACGCGGGTAAGCCTTCCGTAATGGTACTTCTGCACAGTGGAGCGTCCCATCATGAACAGGACAATTACACTGAAACGACGAGCCAGCTGCAAAATTACTTGAACACAGATCCGTTAACAGATATGCCAATTCAAACGGTATTCAAGTCTCAGCTTCAGGATGACTGGGATGATTGTTTGGAGGAGAAATGCAGTCTGGGGTTGCTCATTATAGATATCGATGATTTCCGTTCATATAACGCGGCATACGGACTTCAGGGAGGAGATCTGTGTCTGCAATGGATCGGTGAGGTACTTACTGTGGTCAGTGAGCAGCACAATGCACTAATTTCCCGTCTTCGCGGAGGTACATTCATGTTGAAAATGAAGAGCACAACTTCTGAAGATTCAGCACAGCTTGCGGAAGAGATTAGACAACATGTTCTGGCTCTGCAGATCCAGCGAGAATCATCGGGTCCGAGTGGAATCGTCACGGTTAGTGTCGGGGGTGCAGTACTGGTACCTGATGAGCAGTCAAGTGTATCCGAACTGATTGAAAAAGCTACTCAAGCGCTGGCCCAAGCGAAGAGTGAAGGGAAGAATCGAGCGATCGTTGTCTGATTTTAGGGAAGGTACCCTTACTGCTGAAAGGAATACACCTGTATGATCAATATCATATGAATATGAACCAAAAGAGAGCAGAACTGCTCTCTTTTTTGGTTTTAATAATGTGTTAATTTCATCACCGCAGACACAGCACTAGTGTTATAATGATCCCTATGGATACACGTGTTCGTATTCTGCCTTGGAGGAGGGTGAGATAACGTTCTATGAAAGACAACTCTAGACAATTGGAATTCATGGAGATAGATCTGAGCGAAGAACCCGTAACAGCATCAGTTCCGGTTCCTGATCGTTCAACCATTGTGCAGTCTGCACATGATACGATGCAGCATCGTGGAGTCATATTGTCCTCGGAGAAACGTTTTGTAGAGGAAGCAAAGCAATGGTCAGAGATGGAAGGAGATGTATCTCCCTGGGTTCCATTTATGAGCTACTGGCCAACGTATGGTGTAATGAACGAAACCCAACGCAAGTGGTATATGTTTTGGAGGAAGGAAGTTCGTCAGGGGAGGTACCCGGATACTGATCTGTCCTATCTATTTGTTCATATATATGAGTTGATTAACGGCATTGGCTGGCAGAATGCTCAGGATGGTTATGATCAATTAAAGCAGCTATGGGTGAACTACCGTGAACGGCTTCCTCAATTAAATATATATATGCAAGAGTGGATGGTCGATTATGTGCTGGTCCATCAACTGGACATGTTTTTATCCGAGGTCATGGGCCTTTCGGGCGGTTATCTGCCAGCAGAGATGTTGGATAGGGAGCTGCAACGTATTCTGCAGGATAAGGTATCGGATATTTCGCTGAATATGCTGCAAAGATACTATGATTACGATATTACACTCAGTAAGTTCTATAGAGATGGCGGTAAAGAAGTGATGGAGCAGTATATTCCACGGGTCACGGCCTTGGTTCATTCGTACCTGGAACGTACGCGAGAAGTTGGACTGTTGCCAGTGTTTCAACCCAATGATGAACGCACGGTGGAGCGCATACTGTTTCGCAAAGCGGTCTATGATGATTCGATCTATGGAAGATCGGTATCATTCAGATATATGCCCATTGGTGAACAGGCTGAATTTGTACAGATGGTTACGCGGATCTATCGATGTACTGAAAATAAACTTCGTGAACTGCTCGGATTCAGAGGACGATTGCGTGGACAAACATTAGAGCCCGAACTTGCGAATCTGATTGAACGATACCTGGACAAAGCATACGCGACCGAGCAGGCTGAGGCTGTGGAGCAACCGGTGATCCGTATTGATACGGAGAAACTGGCATCGTTACAGCAGGAAAGTGAGTACGTGCGATTGGCGCTTACAATTGAGAATGATCACCCTTCTGAAGTGAAGGATGACGAGGTTAACAACGCAGATATTACAAGCAATCGAGTAGATGCACTGGAAACAAGGAATGAGATCACTTCAACTGAAGGTCCCATGGGGCCAGCTCCATCTGCAGTAGAGATTGCAACAGGAGCGCAAGTAGAATCTATTAGGTTGCAGTGGGGCGAGTCTGCTGAGGCTGATCTGGATGAAGAATGGCTGATCTTTGCCAAGGAACTCTCCCCTCAGCAGGTGCAGACGATTCATGTTCTACTTGGCGCAAGTCCAGATACGGAGCTGATGCGTCTGGCTGAGCAATATGGAACGATGCCTACGCTTTTGCTGGATGAAATTAATGATGTAGCTATGGAAACGATCGGTGATCTTCTGATTGATGGTGATCGGATTGTTCCTGATTATATAGATGTGTTCGAACATGTGAAGAGGTGATACGCAGTGACAGAACTTAAAATACCGAAGCGGCTGACCACCGCACTTGTAAATTCATTAACGGCGGGTGTTGTCCCGCGTATAGGACTGGAACAGATTGCAGTTGGCCGGAAATCGGAAGTGGAAGCCATTTTGCGAGATATGGACAATATTGCGGAGGGTGGCGCAGCGTTCAAACTCATTACCGGCCGTTACGGTAGCGGTAAAAGTTTTCTTTTGCAGATGATTCGTAACTATGCGATGGACCGGGATTTTGTTGTGGCAGATGCCGATCTGTCGCCAGAGCGACGATTGGTCGGTACCAAAGGTCAGGGACTTGCGACATACCGCGAACTGATGACTCGTCTGTCTACACGCACACGTCCGGATGGGGGAGCGTTGGAGCCGATTTTGCAAAAATGGATCGCAGGGTTGCAACAATCCACGATGCAGAGTCAGAACTTGCGCCCGGATGATCCCGCTCTGCCGCTTGAGGTAGAGAAACAGATTTATGCGGTGACGGGGGAGATGCAGAATCTGGTTCACGGCTTTGATTTTGCTAAAGTACTGGCGTCATACTGGAACGGATACAAGCTGGCTGATGATGATCGCAAACAGGCGGCCCTTCGCTGGCTTCGAGGAGAATTTGCAACCAAAACGGAAGCGAAAAAAGAACTGGCTGTTGGCGTTATCATTGACGATGACAACTGGTATGACTACTTCAAATTATGGTCTGAATTCACAGCGCGCATTGGTTACAAAGGATTGCTGTTGTTCATTGATGAAGCGGTGAATCTGTACAAAATTACAAACAGTGTCTCCCGTCAAAGCAACTATGAGAAATTGCTGACCATGTTCAATGATACGATGCAGGGCAAGGCAGAGCACCTGGGTATATTTGTAGGTGGTACGCCGCAATTTGTGGAGGATGAACGGCGCGGACTATACAGCTATGAAGCGCTTCGCTCTAGGCTTATTGAGGGTCGTTATGCAACCAAAGCGTATGCGAATTACACAGGTCCGATCCTGAAGCTGGCGATGTTATCGCATGAAGAGATTCTGATTCTGCTCCAGAAGCTGCGACAGATTCATGCCTTGCATTTTGGATATAGTGCAAGTCTTACGGATGAACAATTGGTTGATTTTATGCAAACGGCGGTGAACCGACTGGGGGCGGATGAATTGCTGACCACGCGTGAAGTGGTACGAGACTTTATGGATGTACTGCATACGCTCCACCAGAATCCTGAAGTGACTTATAATCAATTACTTGGTGAACGGGCTGTCAAACCTCAGGAAACGGGCAAAGGGGCGGATGCTTCCGCAAATTCGGATGATCTGGACGACTTTCTGGCGGAGTTTGAATTATGAGTGATAATCCATTCTATCGGCTGGCGCCATTCGTGCAGGAATTTATTTATAAAAAAAGATGGGAATCGCTTCGGCCTGCTCAGATCGAGGCCTGCAATATCTGTTTTCATACCCCGCATCATATGCTGATTGCGGCAGGCACGGCCTCCGGCAAAACGGAGGCGGCTTTTTTTCCTGCATTGACCGAGCTGCATGAACGGCCTTCCAAATCAGTGGGCATTTTGTACATTGGACCTCTGAAAGCCCTGATTAACGACCAATTCGAACGTCTTAAGGATCTGTTAACCGAAGGAAATATTCCGGTTTGGCACTGGCATGGGGATGTGCCTCAGGCGGAGAAAACAAAACTGATGAAAAATCCGTCCGGTGTGCTTCAGATTACGCCAGAATCGCTGGAAGGTCTGCTCATGAATCGACCGAATGCGATCCCGGCGCTGTTTCATGATCTGCGCTATGTCATCATCGATGAGGTGCATGCTTTCATGGGAGCGGATCGGGGCATTCAAGTACTCAGCGAGCTTGCCAGAATCGAGCGTATGGCTGATTGTGCACCGCGAAGAGTGGGCTTGTCCGCTACGCTTAGTGACTATGATGCGGCTACATCTTGGCTTGCTGCCGGAACACAGCAGGGAGTGGATGTGGTCTCTTCTCCAGGTGGTCGCAAGCTGCGACTGCGGGTGGAACATTTCTCTTTTCCAGATGCCCAGGATGAAGAGCAGGCGGAGCAGCTTCATAACGCACGCAAAGCTTACTACGACTTCATCTATGAGAGCACACATCGTAAAAAAGCGTTGATCTTCACCAACAGCCGTACGGACGCTGAGGTCACTATTCTTGAGATGCGGCGGGTCGCTGCTCGCAGGCAAGAGCGTGATGTGTTCCATGTGCATCATGGAAGTATCTCCGCCATGCTGAGGGAGGAAACGGAAGCCGCCCTCCGTACTGGAGCAGGCCCCGCGGTTGCTGCGGCAACGGTCACGCTCGAACTGGGTATCGATCTGGGTGAACTGGAACGTGTGGTTCAGCTCGGTGCACCGTATAGTGCTTCCAGCTTTGTACAGCGTCTGGGACGTTCAGGGAGACGAGAGGACATGGCATCAGAGATGCTTTTTGTATGTCCGGAGGAAGAGGATGAGGAAGCGCAATTGCCAGCACGTATGCCGTGGACGTTGATGCGTGCGATTGCTGTTATCGAACTATATGTAAAAACGAAGTGGGTCGAGCCGCTTGAAGCCCGCAAAATGCCCATAGGTGTGCTCTACCATCAAACGATGAGCATGCTGAAAAGTATGGGGGAGGCGGAGCCGAGAGATCTTGCAGAAGCCATCCTGTCGCTGGCCCCATTTGCGTTGATTAGACCTGATCAATATCAGGCTTTCCTGAATTACCTCATTGAGACGGATCATCTGCAATGGACAGAGGATCGAACATTGATTATCGGTCTGACAGGTGAGAAAATCGTGAACAATTATCGCTTCTACGCCGTGTTTAAAGACGATGAGGAACATAAAGTATTAAACGGCTCAGAAGAGATTGGTTCGATTACAACCGTGCCCCCACCTGGCTATTGCTTCTCGCTCGCAGGCAAACTGTGGAAGGTGGAAGAGGTCGATCACAAGCACAAGGCTGTGTATGTGAAGTCTGCAAAAGGTAAGGTAGATACGTTATGGCTTGGAGCGGGAGGAGATATTCATACGTCGGTGGTACAGAAAATGCGTGAAGTGTTGTCCGACTCAGTGATCTATCCTTACCTGTCACCACAAGCCGTCAATCGACTTGAACGGGCGCGCCGCTTAGCTCGTGAAAGTGGACTGTTGAAGCAGGTTGTCATTCCGGCAGGGGGAGATTCGATGTATGTTCTTCCTTGGGTGGGAAGTAAATCATTCCGTACATTGGAGCGCCTGATGAAGCATAATCTGTCCAAGAAACTTGCCTTGCGGTCCGTTGTGCCGATGGAGCCATATTATTTTGTGGTGTCCGGCAAGGTCGATGAACGAACATTATTAGCCGAGATCATGAGTGAGTGTCGGACGGCTGAAGACGCATCTGCGTTACTGGCTGAAGATGAAGCTCCTTATCTGGGCAAGTATGATGAATTTGTCGCGCCGCCTTTGATCCGTGAGGCTTTTGCCGTGGATGGGCTGGATCTGGATGGATTGAAGACAGGTTTACAGCAAACATTGGAGTGGGACTCCTCAGGCTCTAATCGAACCTGACGTTTTTTTATGCGGAATAGGGTTGACACCATCTCACCTCCCATGTAATATATGAAAAGTCGTCACACACGAAATACATCAAATTGCATATATCATTTCGTATAACCTCGCAGGCCGAAAGTGTACACAGGGCGAGGGTCTCTACGGGAAGCCTATACTTCCTAACTACGATGCCAAGGAATCAATGTATTCCTTGCTCGTAGTTAGGATTTTTTGCATTTAGATGGTGTCTGTGACCTTGGCATGAACCAACATGCGGGCGTATTTTTCTTATCATCAGGAGGTTTATTCACAATGAAATATTATCTGTCCGTTCTCGCGGGAGCGATGAGCTATGGCATATTATCCACGATTGTGGTTCTGGCGTACGGCGAAGGATATAAACTTGGAGAGGTTGTGGGAGCACAGCTGATTACGGGCTTTCTTCTATCCTGGATGCTGGCGCTATACACAAGATTTAGAACAAAACGTAAGTCACAGGCAAATGGCAAAACATCAGGAGCCGTGGCACAGGTATTCAAGCGGTTGTCGTGGAAACAACGTCTGTTATTGATGGCTGCTGGAACACCAACGGTAATTACAGGGCTCGTGTATTATCAGTCTTTGCGTTATATCCCGGCTTCACTTGCCATTATCCTGTTGTTCCAGTTCACATGGATTAGCGTATTGATTCAGGCGATAAGCAAACGTCAACGTCCAGACAAAGTCACGTTCCTGACGTTGATCATTCTGTTTGGTGGAACCTTGCTGGCAGCGGGTTTCCTGGAACAAGGATTGGGTGAGTTTAACGGTCTGGGTATTACGCTTGGACTAATGGCAGCCGTAAGTTATTCCCTGTTTGTCTTGTTCAGCGGCAAAGCGGTTCCTTCAGCGCATCCAGCCTTCCGCAGTGCGTGGATGGTTACAGGCGGATTGATCCTTCTGTGCATTTTGTTCCCGCCGACATTCCTCTTTAACGGATTGATCTGGAGCCAGTTGCTTGTATTTGGATTGTTACTTGGATTCTTCGGGGCATTCATTCCACCCGTACTGTTTGCTATCGGCGTTCCGCATATTGGTGGTGACATGGCCGGAATCTTGGGTGCAGTGGAGCTTCCAATTGCAGTTTTGTTATCCTCAATCGTGCTCCATGAGCATGTCAGCGGATTGCAATGGTTCGGAGTTATCATTGTACTCATTGGTGTAGCCCTGCCAGAGTTGTATAAATTACGTATGAGACGAAGTCGGAATACACCGATATATTCCTGAGTTATACAAAAAGGGATATTGCGAAGTATGAACGGGAATACCCGTAGATAAGCCTGAGAAATCAGGCTTTTTTTATTGAAGTAATATGGCTCAATCGCAATAGCCCAGAGGGGTCATTTTCATTGTCACGCGAATCAGGTATGCTTAAAGAATAAATCCGTCTGTGGATTGAATATGGATGGGACATCGAATGAGGAGTGTTTATATGAAAAGCTGGTTTGGAAAAACATGGCCTTGGTTAACGCTGGGTCTGACCGTTGTTGTATTGCTTGGATCATTTTTGGTTTATTTTATGGGCAAAGACGTATCCCCAGGATCGGGAAGTGCGGTAACAGCACAAGCCGAGACTCCGGAGGATTTGAAGGGATATGAAGTCATTGATGTGGACGTGAGCAACGATGGTTTTGGACCAGACGTTATCGAGGTGAAAGCTGGTGTACCGACCAAAATCAACTTTATTCTGACCCGGTCGGTGACACATGTGAAATCAGTGGGATCACAAAAGCTTGGCATGGATCTATACATGCAAAAGGGACCCAATTATTATACGGTCGACAAAGATCTGCCCAAGGGAGAATATGAGATCCATTGCGGCATGTACATGATATATGCAACGATTAAGGTCGTATAAGCAGAAGGAGCATGGTTTCGGGTTACCGAGCTTTGCTCCTTTTTTTGGTGCGTGATATCATGGGAAAGTGGGTAAAATCGATCAGGAGGTGGCGAAATGAAAGCGCTATTTATTGGAGGGACAGGCACCATCAGTACGGCCATTACGGAGATGCTTGCACAGCAAGGCTGTGAACTGTATTTGATTAATCGAGGCAATCATAACGATGACTTACCTAGTGAGGTCAACGTACTTCAAGCGGATATTAATGACGAGGCACGTGTAGCGGAACTGATTGCTGATCTGGAATTTGATGTTGTGGCGGATTTTATCGCTTTTGTACCGTCTCAATTGGAGCGAGATTACCGTTTGTTCAAGGATAAAACCAAGCAGTTTATTTTTATAAGTTCAGCATCAGCGTATCAGACACCTCTGGCAGATTACCGAATCACGGAAGGAACGCCATTATCGAATCCATTCTGGGAGTATTCGCGCAACAAGATTGACTGTGAAGACTATCTGATGAAACAATACCGCGAGCACGGATTTCCAGTGACCATCGTGCGTCCGAGTCATACGTATGGCGACAAATCGGTACCTCTCGGTGTTCATGGTGCTCAAGGCAGCTGGCAGGTTCTCAAACGCATACGTGAAGGTAAACCCGTTATCATCCATGGAGATGGTACCTCACTGTGGACCATTACGCACAATACTGATTTTGCCAAAGGGTTTATCGGGCTTATGGGAAATATCCATGCCATTGGTGAATCGGTACATATCACCTCAGATGAATCTGTCACCTGGAATCAGATTCATGAGATTATTGCCGGCGTGTTGGGAGTTAAGCTTCATGCGGTACATGTACCTTCCGAGTTCTTGGCAGCATGTAGTGACCAGGATCTTCGCGGCGGTTTGCTGGGGGACAAAGCCAATACCGTTGTGTTTGACAACAGTAAGCTGAAACGGCTTGTTCCGGAATTTGTAGCAACGACAAGAGCTGATCAGGGCATTCGAAGTACGATTGAGCACATTCTGGAGCATCCTGAGTTACAGACCGAAGATCCGGAATTTGATGCATGGTGTGACAAGGTCGTTGGCGCATTGGACGAAGCGTTATTAAAGATCAGAGATGAGAAATGAGAAGTAAGCGTTCATGATCAAGTGTTTACATTCATGCTCTTAATCGTTATAATCAAGAAAAAATGACACTTGTTAGGGGAGGCACCCCAACTTAGGACATCGTTCCTTTGTTGGGGTGCCTCCTTTTTTTTGTGTGCCAAAAAGGAGAGTAGACGTTGAAGAAATCAGGAAAACGTGTGAAAAAACAAGTGAAACAGTTAACCAAAGTGGTACTGGCATTTGCATTATTATCACCTCAAGCCCTGCTGCTTGAATGGGGCGCAACGATGGTAATGGCTGAAACGGTTGAAACAATCGGGATTGTATCCGACACGTCCAGCATGAAGGCTGTACAGTCATCCAAGGTGAAAGTAGAGATGAACAGTGATGGCAAATACAGAATTGTATTACTACCAAACACAAATGTATTTTATGGTGGTGATACAGGGAATGTATCTACCATTATCGACCATAATGGATCACCCGTGAACTTCAAAACATTGCCTTTGAATTATTACCGAATTAACAATAATGTGATTGAAATGTCCCGGCAAAAGGACAATGTGGAATATATTTTGCGTGTTTCTATCGTTAATGCTACCTCACAAGGTGGGTACATGAAGGTTGAACTGGAAGCTATTAACCGAAGTGGAACGGCACTAAATTTGGGTGGAACATTTTATTGGGATACGATGGTGAATGGCAATGATGCTTCTCCATTTGAAGTCATTGAGAATGGATGGCGCAATTACAGCGGGGGTGTTCAGGTCACGGCTTTTTATGCAAATACGTACAATGTTGTGAATGCAGATCGCATATATATGGGTCAGTACAGCAGCCCAGACAGCGCCCAACTCACAGGAGGGTCTTCACCTTCAGCGTTCACTCCAGGCCAGACCGTTACGGCGAGTGATACAGCTGCACAATTTTGGTGGGACGCCAAGACAACAGCGAATCAGGCTTCACGTAAATTTTCAACCATTGTGGGGATTGGCCCCAAAAATGCTCCACCTTCATTTACCTTAACAGCACCCTCTTCGGGACAAACCTATTACAAAGGCGAGCAACTTCAGATCTCTGGTACAACGCGAGATACGGATGTAGGCGACCTGTTGACCGTGAAATGGTCCATTGATGGTGGGTCCGAGAACATTCTTACCCAGATGACCGCAACGGGTTCAAATCAGTCTTTCAACACCAATTACACATTGCCTGATACCCTGCCAGATGGCACACACACATTGCAAGTATGGGTCATGGATGACAAAGGTGGGGTGTCCTCCGCAGGAACCGTTAACTTTACGGTAAGAAGTTTTGTTGTGCCCGGAACGCCGACATATTCATTGGTTAATTCTAATAACTTGACGGTAAATTGGGATAAGAAGGCGAATGATGCATCCGTTACCTATGAACTGAAGAATATGACGACGAACCAGATCGTGGATACAGGTATGTCAAACAGTCGGCAAGTGACAGGGCTCACTCCGAATACCAGTTATTCTTTTGCCGTACGGGCCAAAAATTCAAGTGGTTCCTACACGGGTTACTCCAGTCCAGCTTCCAAGTATACACTGGCTAATCCACCTGCTGCGGCGGCTGTGACACAATCAGGCAACTCTGTCACAGCGAGCTGGAGTAATAATAGCAATCCTGACGGCACTCAGTACAAAACCGAAATACGCAGTCCAGGTGGGCAAGTTCTCGCAACGGGAACAACAACTTCCACTCGTACAACGTTTACCCTGACTGGACTCGCGGATGGAAAATATGAAGTATTTGTTGCGGCACTGAATGGAGAAGGGATACAGACCCCATTTATATCCGCTGGAGAGATGATGAAAGATACGACGGGCCCAACTGCTCCTTCTGTTACACTCACGCCATCCTCATGGACCAAGGAAGATGTTCTAGTCACGGTTGAAGAGGGAAAAGATGCCTTGAGCGGAACTCAAAAGACTGAAGTGAAAGTCGGTCTGGCAGGAGAATGGCGTGAATACAGTGCTGCGTTTACCGTAAGCAGCGAAGGCAACACAACGGTTATGGCACGCAGTATGGATGCATTTGGTAATACAGGACAGGAAACGGCTGTGACAGCCAGGGTAGATCGGACAGCACCAACGCCACCTGTCATCTCGTTGAATCCGCCCGAATGGACAAAAGCGGCAGTAATTGTGACATTAACAGAGGGTACGGACGCAGCAAGCGGCATTGGTCTGACACAGTATAAGCTAGGAAGCGAGGGAGAATGGATCGACTACAGGACCCCTTTTACACTCAGTGAAGAAGGGATAACCGAGATTTATGCACGAGGTGTTGATCGGGCTGCCAATGTCAGTGCTTCCACTTCGGCAACAGCCAAAATCGACAAGACTGGGCCTGAGCAACCAACGATAAGGTTAAGTGAAGAGAATTGGACGAATCAGGATGTAACTTTTGCAATAACCAGTGGTGAAGATGCAGGCAGCGGGCTTGCCAAGAGCCAATATCGACTGAGCGAAAAAGGTCCCTGGATCGATTACATGGGCGAAGTGAAGGTTACCGATGAGGGAGAAACGATCGTATATGCACGCTCACTTGACCATGTAGGCAATATAAGCACGCTTGCTCAGGCAAAGGTTAGAATCGACACGACAGCGCCAACCGAACCGATAATTAGTTTAAGTTCTGCTGGATGGAGTAACGAACATGTACAATTTACGATTGCTGGTAGTGTGGATGAACGAGCGATATCCTATGAATACAGCATGAATGACGGTCCGTATATGGCAGGAAATATGGGTACAGTAAGTACAAACGGGGCTACTACCATTCGGGCCAGAGCAAGGGATACCGTTGGCAATGTAAGCAAGGAGGTCAGTCGAATCGCCTATGTGGATCAGATGGCGCCAACCATTACATTTTCACCGAACGGACATGACTGGACAGACATGGATATGTCCACTACCATTCAGTATGCCGACGATCACTCAGGCATTCAGGAACTGGAACGATTTTATCAAATTACGAACAGTGCAGAATCACCGGATCATTGGCTTGAGGCACGCTCTGACGAGCATAAAATATCCATCGAATCGGAAGGCATATGGTACATCCATGCCAAAACCATGGACAGAGCAGGCAATACATATGAGACAACATCATCACCTTACCATGTTCAACGCAAGCCCGAGCAGCCGAAACATGTGAGAATGACACAGATCGCGGAGACATCAGCTGAACTTACAGTGGATTTGCCAACGGGGGAAAGATATACCGATGGATATCAGTATGAGATAACGAATAAAACGACAGGACAGTCATGGACACTGGATTATCCTAACCACAGTATAATCGATCACTCCCTAAGCGGTGGTCAGGTCTATGAATATGAAGTTAGAGTGAGAAACCACACCGGAGTAAGTGATGCAGTAAGCGCTCAAGTATTAACGATCCCGGCAGCTCCCGGAACGTTGCACGTTCGAAAAGTAGATTTCCAGCCCAATTTGGCCGAAATTCAATTTGATTCAGTAAGGGGAGCAGATGCTTACCGCATCATCGCTGCTACTTTGGACGGCTCCACCGTGTTTGATCAGACAGTATCTGACCCTGCCAACCTACCCTATATCAGTAACCTCGTCCCAGGAACCATGCATAACATCTCGGTCACGGCAATGAATGAAAGTGGGGCAGGCGGTAGTAGTAGAACCGGATTTCTCACACTGCCGGCAGTGCCCGGTGAATTCATGGCTGTTCAAATTCGGGAGCATGATATTTCATTAACATGGGAGACAGTGACTTCTGCAACGTATTATGGTCTTTCGCGTGATGGAACAGCCATATATGAAGGAGAACAGACGGAGTATCTGGACTCGGGTCTGGATAGCGGAACGGAGTACAGCTATACGTTAATTGCCGGAAATGAGACAGGAACAGGACCGTTGGCAGGATTACCCTTGCTCAAGACGTTACCTGGACAGGTGTCCGGCTTACAGGTATCAGATGCTTCTACAGCGAGCCTTCGTCTGAATTGGGAAGCAGTACGAGGAGCCGATCGTTATGAGTTATTGTTGAATGGAGAGAAGTCGGGAACGGTTCCTGCTGGAACCCAAGAATGGGTCTTTGCGGGACTGAGTTCAGGAACATCTTATCAACTGGATGTACAAGCAGTGAACGAAAGTGGACAAGGTATGCGCAGTTCGGTGTCAGGAACAACGCTACCCGAGAGTCCGTCGGGACTTCATGTTGTTCAAGTAACTGAACAGGGAGCGATCTTGAGCTGGGAGCCTGTAGTTGGGGCAATGAAATATGAGGTGGTCATCAATGGACAGAGCCATGAGATATCAGATACACAACTGTCAGTTCACCATCTGTCAAGCAGTCGTGAGTATACCTATGAAGTAAAGGCGGGCAATGCTGCCGGGTACGGTGCATCCACCCGTAGTACAATTCTTACGCTACCTGGCAGGCCGGAAGGACTGAATGTCACATGGACTGGTGAAACAAGTATGGGGCTTGCATGGCAAGCTGTAGATACGGCGAATCTCTATATTGTGAAAATCAATGGCATAGAAGTGGGCAGAACAACAGGACTGGCCTACACGGCTGATGAATTGTTGCCAGGTACAGAATACATGTTGGAAGTTCAGGCTGTGAATACTTCGGGTTCGGGTGAGACAGCGCAGCTCATCCGATTGTCCAAACCTGTGTCGCCTGACGAGATAATTGCAGACCCAGCAGTACATCGGGCAAAAGTTTCCTGGTCGGTCGTGGAAGGCGCCGCTGAATATGTGATTGAGCAGAAGGGCAAAGAGATCTATAGGGGAATTGAGAATGAAGCCACGATTACAGGGCTCCAGGATGGAACGTGGCATCATTATCAACTATGGGCGGTCAACAGACAGGGGACTCGTTCTGAAGCGACAGATGTATCGCTGCTGACTTTGCCTGAGAAACCCGCTAAGGTTGCCGTATATGATGTGGCCAAAAACAGCCTTGGTCTGGATTTCAGCAACACAGGTGTCCAAGGGGCAGATCAGTACGTCATTGAACGGGATGGGAGAGAGATTGCTCAAATGGATTCAACTGAAACCCAATTCGTGGACAAGGATCTGTCGCCAGGAACGAAATACACTTATGTGATTCGGGCAGTCAATGCGAGTGGAACGAGTGCTCCGCTTACTTTCAGTATAATGACTCAAACTTTGCCATTGGTTGCAGAAGGGATCACAGTGAACGCTGAAACACATAAGGTGGATCTGGCTTGGGAAGTTGTTAAGGGAGCGGCTGCCTATGAGATTCGCAATCGGGTAACGGGAGATGTGCAGAGCGTGTCTGAACCGTCTGTACATCTCAATAGTATGCTGGATGGTACAGCGTATGAACTCGAACTCATCGCGATTAATGAAGAGGGTCATCGGTCAGAGTCTATTCAGATTCAGGTTTTAACGAAACCTATATCCCCTCAGACGGCAGGCATAACACACATCACAGATCAGACTGCGGTGCTGGATCTGACTGGAAGCTCTACACGGGGAGCAGAGCAATTCATCATCATGCGGGATGACGTTGAAGTCGCTAAGGTTCCGGCAGATCAAAATTCATTTGAAGATCATGGTCTGACACCAGGAGAGCGTTACCTGTACACCATCAAAACATCGAATGCAACGGGTGAGAGTGATTCTGGTTTCGAAGTTCACGTGCGAACGTTGCCTGCGACCATTACTGAACCTTTACATGCAAGTATAATTGGGGAAAAAGAGGGATTAATCTCTTGGCCAAAGGTACAAGGTGCTGAGGGATATACCATATGGATCGGAGATCAGATGTTCACCACTATTGAAGAAGGGGATATTACCGAGGTGAGATTAACTCATCTGGAGAGTGCAACCCGATATGATCAGGTACAGATTATTCCTTATAATACGGCTGGTTCAGGAAGCCCAATGACCGTGACTCCTTTTTATACCTTGCCTCATGTTGATTCACTGGAAATGAAGATATACCCGGAGACAGACCATGCCAAATTGGAATGGGACTTCCCTTATGGGAACGAAACATTCGTTGTATTGCTGGATGGTACAGAAGTATACCGTGGCAAGCAAAAAGAGTTTATCGTTGATCAACTGGATGCAGGCAAGCAGTACCCGATTGAAATTTACACAGAGAATGATCAGGGAGATGTATCGGAGATGAAGGCGTATTCTGTCCTGACCAAGCCAGCAGCGCCTGCCAAAGTGGAGTATCATTCGGTGAAGGACCACATTCGTCTTCTATTGGAACAGAGCCGGGTTGAAGGTGCCGAGCAGTTCATCATTGAGCGTGACGGTGTGGAGGTTGCTCGTGTTCCTGCTGACGAAATGTTCTATGACGACAAGGAACTTGAACCGGGCGTGAACTACAGCTATACGGTCAAGACCATGAATGCTTCGGGCAGTAGTGATGGTGGTTATTACCTTCATGCAATGACTTTGCCCGGTAGTGCTGCCTCACCTCCTGTAATAGAGGGGCGTTCAACGCATGGTGCAGACATCGTATGGGAACTGATTCCTGGTGCTGCGGGTTATCGAGTCTATCGAAATGAAGAGCTTGTGGGAACAACAACGGAGACATCCATACATGTGACTGAATTGAACAGTGCCGAGCGTTATACTGACTTTGCAATCATTCCATATAATGAGGCAGGAGAGGGAGATGCGCTCCAGGTTCCGGAATTCGAGACGTTGCCTTCCGAAGATCTGACAGTAGCAGCCGTAGCGCAAGGCACTAATACGATTAAGCTAACTTGGGAACTGGATTCAATGAATGAGGTGATTGTAATCACCCATAAAGATCGTGAGATCTACCGTGGTACACAGCGCAGTTATGTATGGACAGGACTGAATGCCGAGCAGCATTATGAGGTGGTTGTATGGACGGAGAATTCGGCAGGTGAGAAAAGTGAAAGCAAACGGGCCGCAGCCATGACTTTTCCGTATCCACCATCCGCCTGGAGCGGTAGTGGTACAGCTTCAAATCCAGCAGATACTTCGGTAAAAGCCGATGAGGTGAGTTCACAACCTGAACCTTCTGATGAGCAACCTGAGTTACCTGCGAAAAAAAATATCAAATTTATTGATATCAGCCAAACCTTTAATAAGGATCAGATTACCTGGCTGGCGGAACAAAATATCATTCAAGGTGTAAGTGAAACTCGCTTCGAGCCACGCCGTCCGATTACGCGTGCAGAATTTACCGCATTAATCGTACGTCTGATGGGTGTGGATACAACGGTTAATGAACAACAACATGGATTTCAGGATGTGAGTGCTAAGGATTGGTTCGCTCCTGAGATTGGGGCAGCCGTTCACCATGAGATGGTTCAAGGTATGGGAAACGGTAAGTTCGCTCCGTATGCGCTGGTAACACGTGAACAGGCATCCAAGATCATAGCCAATGTGGTTCGTAAGATCAGACCGGAACCGCTGACTTCCCCAAGAGCGTTTACCGACCAGACTGATGTATCTGATTGGGCCAAAGAAGAAGTGCAGGAGCTTGCAGGTTTGTACATGATTACCGGATATGAAGACGGCAGCTTCCGTCCCATGCAGCACTTAAGCAGATCCGAAGCTGCAGCGCTGATCTTCCGTTTAAATAAGCTGATTCAAGTTATGAATGAGAAGCATACAGATCAAGTGGAGAAAGCGTCAGCGTTCGATCATCATATCTAGATTGAATTGATTCTTACAAGTGATACTTTAATCATCGGCAGTAACGACATTACCGCTTGATTGGTTTTTAATGTTATAATAGGTTGCCAATATGATAAAAAAGGGTAATGAACAATGGTGATGAATAATGAATAATAAATTTATCCGGATATATGAAGATATTGCAGATCGTATTCGGACTGGAGAGATTGAGGCAGGCACGCTGCTTCAATCGGAACTGGATCTATCGGAAAGTTATCAAACGTCTCGAGAGACTATTCGCAAAGCATTGAAAATGTTGTACGAAGAAGGTTATATTCAGAAGATTCAAGGCAAGGGCTCAATTGTACTGGACATACGCAAGATCGATTTTCCCATCTCAGGTCTGGTTAGCTTCAAGGAATTAGCCAAAAAAATGGGACATCGCGCTCAAACGTATGTGAAGGTTTTCGAGGAGCAACAAGTGGATCAGGCGTTGCACAAGAAAATTAACTTTGGTCTGAACGAACAGGTCTGGGAGATCAGACGTGTGCGCAAAGTGGATGGAGAGCATGTCATACTGGACAAAGATTACATTAGCCAGCGGCTTGTTCCTGGGCTCAGCAAAGAGATCTGTAATGATTCCATCTATCAGTACATTGAGCAAGAGCTGGGGCTTTCCATTTCGTTTGCCAAAAAAGAGATTTTGGTGGAAGAACCCACCGCTGAGGACAGGGAATTACTTGACCTTGAAGGTTTCCACAATGTAGTTGTGGTGAGGAGCCAAGTCTACCTGGAGGATGCCAGTCAATTTCAGTATACGGAGTCGAGGCATCGACCGGACAAGTTCAGATTTGTGGATTTTGCACGTCGCAGATAAGTTAATCAAGATCGATCAGAGAGTACCTTTCACTGCATTATTCAGTGGATAGGTACTCTCTTTGGTTATGTGGGAATCCGAAGATCGTCCATCAAGAACCGCTTAATGTCAATGTTCTTCCTGCATGTCGGAGCGTATGATCACAATATATACGAGGCCGAGGAGTGAGCGAATTGAATCACGTGACAGCAAAATCAAATGTTCGCATATGGGAAGAAACCAGAGATATTCCAACCTATGGTACAGGTAAACCGGACAAAAATCCGATGTTTCTTGAAAAGCGAATCTATCAGGGAAGTTCGGGTAAGGTGTACCCACATCCCGTGATCGACAGCATTGAAGATGAAGCAAAAATGAAGTCGTATCGATTAATTATTCTCGAAAATGAATATGTACGTATCGAGATGATGCCCGAACTGGGTGGACGGATCTATCGCGCGCTGGATCGGACCAACAACTACGATTTTGTATATTATAACCGGGTAATTAAACCTGCACTTGTGGGTCTGGCAGGGCCATGGATTTCCGGGGGAATCGAATTCAACTGGCCACAGCATCATCGGCCCAACACGTTTGGTCCAGTCGATTATACATTTGGCAGTAATGAAGATGGAAGCGCTACTGTGTGGGTTGGTGAGATTGATCGCATGTATGGTACCAAAATGACCGCTGGCTTCACATTACATCCCGGCAAAGCCTATCTGGAAATCCATGCCGAGGTATACAATCGCACCAGCGCACCTCAAACTTTTCTATGGTGGGCGAATCCGGCTGTAGCTGTCAACGATCATACGCAATCCGTCTTTCCACCTGATGTAACGGCTGTGCTGGACCACGGAAAACGGGACGTATCCCGCTTTCCAATCGCAACCGGCACCTATTACAAGATGGACTATTCCGAAGGTGTGGATATCTCGCGCTACAAAAACATACCGGTTCCAACATCCTATATGGCGTATAAGTCGGATTATAATTTTGTAGGGGGTTATGACCATGGGATCCAGGCAGGCCTGCTGCATGTAGCCAATCATCATATTTCTCCGGGCAAGAAGCAATGGACTTGGGGGAATGGGGAATTCGGGCAAGCCTGGGATCGTCAGTTAACGGACGAGGATGGACCTTATATTGAATTAATGACCGGGATCTATACCGATAATCAGCCTGATTTTACGTGGTTACAGCCCTATGAAGCGAAATCATTCTCGCAGTATTTTATGCCATATAAAGGAATTGGCATGGTCAAAAATGTAACGATTGATGCCGCAGTTAATCTGGAAATGGACGAAACGAACGGAGCGGTAACCGTGATGGTATATGCGACGTCGTTTTTTGAACAAGTGACCGTTGAAGTGATAGGACCAACCGCGGTATATCTCCATGAGAGATGTAATATCTCACCTACGGAACTATATAAGTCTTCATTCCCGTGGAGCGGACAAGATGAATGGCATCAGTTGAAGTTAAGTGTTCGAACTGGGGAAGGAAAAGTACTTGTGGCCTATCAGCCTGAACGTTCTGAGATTCAGGAAGTCCCAGACCCGGCCACACCACTCCCGCTACCATCCGAGATTCGTACGAATGAACAACTATATCTGGCAGGTCTTCATTTGGAGCAATATCGGCATGCCACGTATGAACCAGAACCTTATTATCTGGAAGGTTTGAAGCGTGATGCAACAGATATTCGTCTAAACATTGCGTATGGCACATTGCTGCTGCGCAGAGGATTGTTTCAAGATGCAGAGAAGCATTTCAGACAGGCTGTACAATCGCTGACATGGAAAAATACGAATCCATATGATAGTGAAGCATTTTACCAACTCGGTCTGAGTTTGAAACTACAGGGGAAACAGGAAGAAGCCTACGCAGCACTGTATAAAGCCGTATGGTCTGCACAGTATCAGGATACAGGTTATTACATGCTTGCTCAGATCGATACGGCGTTACATCGGGACATCGAAGCGTTGGATCACATCGAACGTTCGCTGATTCGCAACACCAGAAATTATAAGGCTCGGCATCTGAAGGTGGCTCTGTTACGCAGAATGGGTCAAGATAAACAGGCGATCCAATATGCGCGTGAGACATTGGAACTGGACCCGGTTGAATTTGGAGCCGCACATGAATTAGTCCTGATCTACAGCGGAGTAACTGCACCTTCAGAGAGAGAACAAGCGGAGCAAGCACGTGAGCATTTCCATCGTCTGATGCGAGGAGAGGTTTATAATTATCTGAATGTAGCCGCGGATTATGCGGAAAGTGGGTTGTGTGAAGAAGCACTTACGGTACTCTCCTATGTTGAATCCGAAAATTCACGGCCGTATCCTTTGGTTGGTTATGCTCAGGCCTACTTGTATCGTCAGCTGGGGGATGTTGAGCAGGCCCGGGAATGTCTAAGACAAGGGAAAGCTGCTCCAACGGATTATTGTTTTCCTAATACGTTATTTGAATTCATGGTGCTTCAGGATGCATTGGCAGTGGATTCGAATGATGCGCGTGCTCACTATTACCTGGGAAATTGGTTATATGATCATAAACGATACGAGGAAGCAATCACCCATTGGGAAACTTCACGCGAGGTGGATGCTGCATATTCGACTGTACATCGGAATCTGGGACTGGCTTATTATAACAAGTCGAATCGGCCCGATCTTGCACTGGCATCATTAGAGGAAGCTTTCCGGTTGGACTCGCAAGATGCACGGATCTTCTACGAGTTGGATCAGCTGCGCAAGAAGATGGGGTATTCCTGCGAGCATCGAATCAAACAGCTGGAAGATCACATGGAGCTGGTTCATCATCGTGACGATCTGTACATTGAGTGGGTAACTTTATTGAATATGCAAGGTAGCCATCAAGAAGCATGGAATGCCCTTCAGACCCGGCGGTTTCATCCATGGGAGGGTGGAGAAGGCAAGGTAACAGGACAATATGTTACGGCACTGACGGAACTGGCGAAGCGAAATCTGGAGAAACAACAACCTGAACTGGCATTGGAGCTGTTGAAGAAGGCTTTGGTTTACCCGGAGAACTTAGGTGAAGGTAAATTGGAGGGAGCCGGAGACAACCCAGTTTACTTTTATCTTGGCTGTGCCTACCAGCAACTGAAGAATAATCAGGCGGCAGAGGAGAATTTCCACAGAGCATCCATCGGTTTGAATGAACCGGCAAGCGCGATGTTTTATAATGATCAACCGCCGGAATCCATCTATTATCAGGGTCTGGCCTGGCAGAAGCTTGGCAATGTGAAGGAAGCCAACCGACGCTTTAACAAACTCATTGACTATGCGGAAAGACATATGCATGATCACATCCGAATGGATTATTTTGCAGTATCTCTGCCCGATTTCCTGGTGTTTGACGATGATCTCAACCAGCGTAATGAAGAACATTGCCGATACATGCGAGCATTAGGTCTTCTTGGCCTAGGTCGGACAAATGAAGCCGAACTTGAGTTGGAGCGGGTTCTGGAGAAGAACCCCAATCATCAAGGGGCAGTCATCCATAGATAATTGCTAATCGACTCAACCCTATCCCATATATACCGAAGGAGTTATATAATCCATGAACGATAGTATAGCAGGAAGCCAGATTCGTTTTATACTGGATGCAAAAGATAAAGAGATTCGTGCGGGTCGCATGACGGGTAGTGGCGGCAAGAATCCACGAGGGGAGTCTTATGACTTTACCAACTATTATATGCTTCGTAATGATAAACCTCATATTCCCGTGGTAGGTGAATTTCATTTCTCCAGATTCGCTTACTTACAGTGGGAAGAAGAATTACTGAAGATGAAGGCAGGCGGGGTGAACATCGTCGCTTCGTATGTTTTCTGGAATTTTCACGAGGAGCAGGAAGGCGAGTTTAATTGGTCAGGAAACCTGAACTTGCGGCACTTCGTGGATCTGTGTGGCAAACATGAGCTGCCACTGATCGTGCGGATTGGTCCATTCTGTCATGGGGAAGTTCGTAATGGAGGGATGCCTGATTGGTTATTCAGTTATCCATTTGAAGTGAGATCGAATGATGAAGGGTATCTATATTATGCCAAGCGATTATATCGTGAGATTGCCCGTCAACTCAACGGTTGTTTTTATCAGGAGGGTGGCCCCGTAATAGCCGTACAGTTGGAAAATGAGTATATGCACGCTGGCGCACCCATGGATGCCTGGGGGTATACCCGCGAAAAATACATTTCCTCTGGCCGGGACGGTCGTGAACATCTGAAGGTGCTTCGCGGTATTGTCGAAGAAGTCGGTATGCACCCCATGTTCTATACTGCCACAGCCTGGGGTAATGCTGCGGTGCCTAAAGAAGGAACGCTGCCTATGCTTGCGGGGTATGCGTACACACCATGGATTCCCAATCAGCCTCCAAGCCGAGAGTATTTATTCCAGGATCTGCATATGAATCCTGTTGAAGAAGTGGATTATGACAGTCTGGAGTATCCTGCGGCGTATTGCGAACTAGCAGGTGGCATGCAGGTCAGTTATCATGCTCGGCCGGTTGTAGATGCGGACAGTGTTGAGGCGATGACCATTGTGAAGCTGGCAAATGGCAGTAATCTGGTTGGATATTATATGTATCACGGCGGAACCAATCCGGTAGGGCAAAAAACGTATATGAATGAACAGGCATTGCCTAAAATGACGTATGATTACCAAGCCCCGCTCGGGGAGTTTGGACGTATTGGTGAATCGTATAACCGCATTCGAACCTTGTCCATGTTTCTGGAAGCATACGGTGAGCTGCTTGCGCCAATGGGCAGTGTTATACCGGAAGAGCAACATTCGATAACACCGGAGAACATGATGGATCTGCGCTGGTCTGTTCGTCAACAAGAAGGCTCAGGATTCCTGTTCATGAATAATTATCAGGATCATGTGGCGTTGCCTGATCGAGATATACAATTGGAGCTGCATACCGGCAAAGGGACTGCTTTTTATCCAAGAGAAGGCACGATGCAGCTGAAATCCGGCATGGCAGCCATTCTGCCTTTCCATATGAATCTGAATGGAATGAAGATCATTAGTGCTACCGTTCAGCCACTGACCCGATTTATGGTAAATCAGGAGCTCACGGCTGTGTTTTATGCCCATGAAGGTATGGCGCCTGAGTATGTTATTGATGCAACATCTGTTACAAATGTGGATATGCCCGAAGGTGCCGTTTCCGAGCAGGGTAATGAAGTTATTATTCACCCGATGGCTGGCATGGACCATCATCTGCGTATCACAACATCGGACGGTACGGTCATACGTATCATTACATTGACCCGTGAAGAGGCATTGCATGCCTACCGTTTCCGTGTGGGCGGAGAAGAGAGACTTGTGATTAGCAGCAGTCATCTGTATGTGCAGAATGAGATGCTCATATGCAACTCCCTGGAGCAAACAGAGTTTGAGGTATCCTTCTATCCGGCTCCAGAGCATGTTTCACCTTCTAAATATGCTGTGTCATCCCAGTCAAAGCGGGGAATATTCGGTACGTACACATTCCAGATTTCCCCTTACGAGCCGGCTGTAGAGGTTGATTATCCGAAAGAGTATGCAGCAACATTGAGATT
This sequence comes from Paenibacillus sp. FSL K6-4396, assembly GCF_038002525.1. Taxonomy (NCBI): domain Bacteria; kingdom Bacillati; phylum Bacillota; class Bacilli; order Caryophanales; family Paenibacillaceae; genus Paenibacillus; species Paenibacillus sp. FSL K6-4396. Next base: position 3,076,905 of record NZ_JBBOCR010000001.1, read on the forward strand.
GGATACAGCGTGGCCGGAACAAGTAGATGACGTATGGGTTGAGATTGATTATGAAGGAGACGTTGCAGCAGCGCATATTCATCATCAGATGTTAACAGATCATATTCACTATGGGCATAGCTGGATGCTTGGTTTGAAGCAATCCCGTCATTTGTTGGCCGATCACGAGCTTCGTCTTTCCATAACTCCAATTCGAAGAGGAACGATCAAGAGTTATGTGAATCAGGCTTATGTGGAGCGGTTTGAGGGCGTGGAGATTGGGAAGTTTAATGAGATTCGGGTAAGACCACATTACCGGGTTGGGTTGGTATTGGCGGGAGTTAGGGAAGACACTTAGTCTAAATCAGGGATTAAACAACAGATAAACAAGACTTAAGCAAGAGTTAACTGACGTTTATAATGCAGAGGGTTCTTTCTCCGAACGATTGTGAGGGGAGAGAACCTTTTTATTGCTTTGTTATGTAAAACAAATGATTACTATCCATGGTAAAAAGATCTTGACTGGTAAGCGTTTTCAATTTATTATAACTCCATAACCTTAACGATAAAGTTTATTAAACTAAAAAAACGTAACTATAATAAAGTTATTATTTGTTTATTTACTAACAAAAAACCTCTATTACCAACGATTTTAGTTAACTTATTGCCTAGAGCAGGGTTAATTGAAATAAAAAAACAAATACAGGAGGTTCCAAACGAATGGTTAATCTGAAAAAGTGTACCATCTTCACGGTTATTGCTGCTCTTATGTTCATGGTATTAGGGAGTGCAGCACCCAAAGCATCTGCTGCTACAGGATTTTATGTAAGCGGTAACAAGTTGTATGATTCCACAGGCAAGGCTTTTGTCATGAGAGGTGTTAATCACGGACATTCCTGGTTCAAAAATGATCTGAATACCGCTATTCCTGCAATCGCCAAAACAGGTGCCAATACGGTACGCATTGTTCTTTCGAATGGCAGCCTGTACACCAAAGATGATCTGAACGCTGTTAAAAATATTATTAATGTGGTTAACCAAAATAAAATGATAGCTGTACTTGAAGTGCATGACGCCACAGGGAAAGATGATTATAATTCGTTGGATGCGGCAGTGAACTACTGGATTAGTATTAAGGAAGCTTTGATAGGCAAAGAAGATCGGGTAATCGTCAACATCGCCAATGAATGGTATGGAACGTGGAATGGAAGTGCGTGGGCTGATGGTTACAAAAAAGCCATTCCGAAACTCCGTAATGCCGGAATCAAAAATACGCTAATTGTGGATGCAGCTGGATGGGGACAGTTCCCTCAATCCATCGTGGATTATGGACAAAGTGTATTTGCAGCCGATTCTCAAAAGAATACCGTCTTCTCCATTCATATGTATGAGTATGCTGGCAAAGATGCTGCAACGGTCAAAGCCAATATGGAGAATGTGCTGAACAAAGGATTGGCTCTGATCATTGGTGAATTCGGGGGATATCACACAAACGGTGATGTGGACGAGTATGCCATCATGAGATATGGTCAGGAAAAAGGGGTAGGCTGGCTTGCTTGGTCTTGGTACGGAAACAGCTCTGGTCTGAACTATCTGGACATCGCCACAGGTCCGAACGGAAGCTTAACAAGCTTTGGCAACACCGTAGTTAATGATACCTATGGTATTAAAAACACTTCCCAAAAAGCGGGGATTTTCTAATCCACCGATGAAACAGGAACACTCTGACGGTTACGTCAGGGTGTTTTTTTAATAAAATAGCTCAATCGTTGATAGTTTTGAATATTTCCGTTTTGTTTTAAAATATTTTGTTTTCAAAATAAAACAAAGATGTTAAACTCGGATTAGGAATAAAACAAACATTATCGGAGGGAAACAAATGGTACAGAGTTTATGGAATGCATCGCAGGCATCTGAGAAAACAACAGGACTTGAGCAGTTGGTTTACCGATCCAATCTGATTGGATCTGATCGCAGTGTATGTAACATCTACGGTGGTAATACGTCTACCAAAACGACAGTGAAGGATTTTCGTGGTCGTGATGTAGAAGTAATGTATGTAAAGGGAAGCGGCTCTGATCTGGGTTCCATGGAAGCGAAACATTTTACCGGACTTGGGCTTGAAGACATTCGACCATTAATTGAACGTGAATCCATGTCGGATGAAGAGATGGTTGAATATCTGGGACATTGCATGATTGATGCCAAGCACCCGCGTGCCTCCATCGAGACTCTGCTGCATGCGTTCCTTCCATATAAACATGTGGATCATACGCACCCGGATGCGATTATCAGCCTGTGTTGTGCGCATAACGGCAAGGAATTGGCGAAAGAGATCTACGGTGATCGATTTGTATGGGTGCCTTACGTACGTCCAGGGTTTACGTTATCTAAAATGATTGCTGAAAGCGTATTCTCGAATCCCAATGCCGAACTCGTACTGATGGAAAAACACGGACTTGTCACTTGGGGTGAAACATCCGAGGAATGTTACGCTCAAACGATCAAGATTATCAATGAAGCAGAAGCTTTCATCGAAGCACGGGTGAACGAAGAAAGTTTGTTTGGTGGTGTGAAGCACCCGGCGCTTGCCGCTGATGTTCGTCGTCAGATCGTATCACGTGTGATGCCAACGATTCGTGGAGCGGTATCGGATAGTAAAAAAATGATTTTATCCTTTGATGATCAAGAGGACGTACTTGCTTTTGTGGGAGGAGCAGATTCCCCGGAATTGTCTCAGGTGGGTGCAGCTTGCCCGGATCATCTGGTACATACCAAAGTGGTACCTCTGTTCATCGATTGGACGCCGGATGCGGAAGATATTGAAGGTTTAAAAGCCAAGCTGGTAGAAGGTGTAGCTGCCTACAAAGAGCAATATCAGCAGTATTTTGAGAGCAACAAAAACGAAGGTGATGTCATGTTCGAAGCGGCACCACGCGTTATTCTCATTCCTGGTGTGGGCATGATTAACACAGGCAAGAGCTGGGCGCTTTCCCAAGTAAGCGGAGCGTTGTATCACAGAGCGATTGCTGTTATGCGTGGAGCTACTAGCTTGGGTCAATTTGTATCACTCAGCGCAAACGAGTCTTACAATGTGGAGTACTGGCCGCTGGAATTGTATAAATTGTCTCTGGCTCCGGCCGAAACCGAATTCTCCCGCAAAGTGGCGTTTATCACAGGTGGCGCAGGTGGTATCGGAAGTGAAACAGCGCGGAGATTGGTATCTGAAGGCGCACATGTGGTGCTTGCTGATCTCAACCTGGAGGGCGCACAGAAGGTAGCACAGGAAATCAATGATCAGTACGGTGCGAATCGTGCTTATGCGCTAAAAATGGACGTAACCGATGAGGAAGCCGTTCAATCTGCGTATGCAGATGTTGCGGTGCAATATGGCGGAGTGGATATCATCGTGAACAATGCGGGACTAGCGACATCCAGCCCATTTGACGAAACGTCCCTGAAGGAATGGAACCTGAACATGAATGTACTGGGTACAGGGTATTTCCTTGTGGCTCGTGAAGCGTTCAAGCTGATGAAACAGCAGGGTATTGGGGGAAGCATGGTATTTATCGGTTCCAAGAACTCGGTGTATGCAGGTAAAAGTGCTTCTGCTTACAGCTCAGCGAAAGCGCTGGAAGCACATCTGGCACGTTGTATTGCAGCAGAAGGTGGAGAGTATGGCATTCGTGTCAACACGATTCTTCCAGATGCCATTCTACAGGGTTCAGCAATCTGGAACGGTTCCTGGAGAAATGAACGAGCAGCTGCATATGGAATTGAACCGGATCAATTGGAAGAGTATTATCGCAAACGGACGACATTGCTCGTGAATATCTATCCAAGAGATATTGCGGAAGGAATCGCATTCTTTGCTTCTTCGAAATCCGAAAAAACAACCGGTTGCATGATGACCATTGATGGCGGTGTACCGGCAGCATTTACACGTTAAAATAGGAGGGTTCTTGCGGATGGATAACCAAGTTAAGCAAGCGTATGAAGCAGCCAAGGCATTGTATGCCCAGCACGGAATTGATACTGACGAGGTGCTGAATAAACTCGCGGAGATCAAAGTATCCGTACACTGCTGGCAAGGCGATGATGTCAAAGGTTTTCTGAATAAAGATGGGGAGTTAACAGGGGGTATTTCCGTCACAGGTCAATATCCGGGGGCTGCGACCACACCAGCAGAACTTCGTAACGATCTGGAGCAAGCTTTTGCTCTGATTCCCGGCAAACACAAGGTCAATCTGCACGCGATTTACACGGATACAGACGAGCAGGTTGAACTGGATCAGATTGAGCCAAAGCATTATGAGAACTGGGTGAAGTGGGCCAAAGAACAAGGACTCGGTCTGGACTTCAACCCAACATGTTTTTCCCATGAAAAATCAAGTGACGGGTTCACGCTCAGTCATCCAGACCCTGAAATTCGCAAGTTCTGGATTGATCACTGTAAGGCATCCCGCCGGATTGGTGCTTACTTCGGGGAACAGCTTGGTCAGACTTGTGTAACCAATGTATGGGTACCGGATGGATTCAAGGATAATCCCGTTGATCGGTTGACACCACGCAAACGTCTCAAAGAATCGCTGGACGAAGTATTCGCTGAATCACTTAACCCGGAGCACAACCTGGACGCGGTAGAGAGTAAGCTGTTTGGTCTGGGTTCGGAAGCATATGTGGTGGGTTCTCATGAATTTTATATGGGTTACGGTTTGCAAAATGATACGTTGATCTGTCTTGATGCGGGTCATTTCCATCCAACAGAGGTTATTTCCAATAAACTGTCGTCCTTGTCATTGTTTACAAGTGGCATCCTGCTTCACGTAAGTCGCCCGATGCGTTGGGATAGTGACCATGTGGTAATTATGGACGATGAGTTGCTGGAAATTGCCCGTGAACTGGTTCGACATGATCTGCTTGCGACCACACATATTGGACTGGATTTCTTTGATGCAAGCATTAATCGTGTAGCTGCATGGGTTGTGGGTACTCGCAACACAATCAAAGCCCTTCTCCGAGCGATGCTCGAACCGGTGAATGCCTTGAAACAAGCCGAGTTGGAAGGGGATTACACGTTGCGCCTTGCCTTAACGGAAGAGTTCAAATCCTATCCATTTGGCGCGATCTGGGACTACTATTGTGCTCAGCAAGGCGTTCCAGTCCGTGAAAAGTGGATTACCGATATCAAAACCTATGAACAAGACGTATTGCTACAGCGTGATAAATCGTTGGTGTAACCGTATTATTTTTCGTATAAACCACTATGGAATGAAAATTCCGTGGTGGTTTTTTTGGCATAATCACACTTAATGCATAAGTGAGGCGATTGCTTCCATACTAGGAATATAGATCCGTATCGCATAAGGTTGCCACGCAGAGGAGGAATAATAGCGTTGAATCTAGCCCACAACAAACTGTATATCGCTGCACTTGGCGGCGTGAATGAAATAGGGAAAAATATGTATTTCATCCAGTACAATCAGGACATCATCGTGATTGACTGTGGTTCGAAGTTTCCCGATGAGACATTGCCTGGTATTGATCTGATCATTCCGGATGTAACGTATCTGCTGGAGAATCTGGATAAAGTAAGAGGTCTTGTGGTTACCCATGGACATGAAGATCACATTGGTGGCATTCCCTATTTGTTAAAACAAATGAACATCCCGGTGTATGCATCCAGGCTCACTCGCGGACTGATCGAGCTTAAACTGAAAGAGCATGGCCTGCTGCGCAAGGCGGACCTGCATACAATCGATGCTCATTCCAGCATTACGCTGGGAGGGATAGAGGTTTCCTTTTTTGCAACCAGTCATAGTATACCCGATTGTCTTGGTATCTTCTTTAAGACCCCGGCGGGCAATGTCGTGCATACTGGAGATTTCAAATTTGATATGTCTCCTGTACATGGACCTTTCCCAGATCTGCACCGCATGGCCGAGATTGGCAAACAGGGCGTCCATATTTTGCTATCCGAGAGCACGAATGCAGAAAGACCGGGATTTACACCTTCCGAGCGTGTTGTGGGAGATCACATTCTGGATGCCTTTATCCGTGCAAAACAAAAAGTATTTATCTCTACTTTTGCGTCAAATGTCAGCAGGGTACAGCAGATTGTGAATGCAGCATTCGAGACGGGTCGCAAACTGGCACTGTTGGGAAGAAGTATGGTGAATGTAGTATCGGTGGCCAGTGAATTGGGGTATTTGCAAGTTCCTGATGGATTATTGATTGAAGCTATCGATTCGGATCAGTTTCCGCCCGAACAGGTTGTTGTCTTATGTACTGGTAGCCAGGGAGAAGCGATGGCAGCATTATCGCGTTTGGCATCCGGTAAACATCCTCACGTAAGAATTAACGCCGGGGACACGGTCATTATTGCTGCCGGAGCCATCCCGGGCAATGAACGGAATCTTGCACATGTCATTGACAACCTGTATGTTCTCGGAGCACGTGTGATATATGGTTCAAGTGGTGCAGCAGGAATGCATGTATCGGGACACGGTAGTCAGGAAGAACTCAAATTGATGTTAACTCTGATGAAACCGGATTATCTGATTCCGATCCACGGTGAGTTTCGCATGTTGTATCAACACAGACTGCTTGCTGAATCCGTAGGTATAGAGCGTGATCATGTGTTTATCGTGAATAATGGGGATATGGTCCAATACAAAGACGGCATTGCTTCGCTAGGTCCAAAAATTGCATCAGGAAATAGTCTCGTAGACGGTCTGATCATGGGTGATGTCGGCAATATTGTACTTCGCGACCGCAGGCAACTGTCCTCCGATGGCATGCTGGTGATTGTGACTACACTGAGCAAAACGGAAAAACAGATGGTCACGTCACCCGAAATTATCTCCAGAGGGTTTGTATTTGTTAAGGATTCGGAAGAATTCATGCATGAGATTCATGAGCTTGTTCTAAACCGGATGGATGAGTTGACCGGGGCTGGGGTCAATCAGTGGAATGTGATCAAAAGAAAGCTGAAAGACGAGATCGGTCACTATATTTACGCTCAAACCAAGAGAAGACCTATGATCTTGCCAATTATTATTGAGGTCTGAGTCAGCAGGGATAGGGATTATCCTTGCCCTAATGGTCTGTGCAAACGGGATATGGAAGCTTAGCAGCCTGATGAATGTGGGATCATACTTCGGTATGAACGTCACATTGTCATCGGGCTTTTGCTATTACATCGAGAATGTACGATAGATATACCATAAACGGAGGTGAATCTAATTCGCCATGGCTTTGCGATTCGAAGTATAATAAAAGGTAAACTAGTTAAAGAAACAAGAGGAGTTTTTATGAATAAAACGATTTCTGATATCGCTCAGATGGCAGGTGTGGCGAAAAGCACGGTCTCTCGCTACCTGAATGGCGGATCGGTTAGTGAAGATACCCGCCAGAAGATTGAGCGTATTATCAAACAATACAATTATGTTCCCAACACATTTGCACAGAGTTTAAAGGCCAAGAAAACCAGTATTATCGGCACGGTTGTGCCACGACTCGATTCTTTTGCGACATCCCAGACATTGATCGGGATTGATGAAGAACTGCGAAGTAATCAGTATCAGATGCTGATCGCGAATACGAGTCAGGATATGCAGCGCGAGATTGACGCCATATATGATTTTGCTAGACAGAAGGTATCGGGTATTATTCTGCTGGCTGCTGAAGTGACAGAAGCACATCTGAAAGCAGTGGAGGACATCGGTATTCCGGTGCTACTGGTGGGACAGCAGCATGAACAACTACATAGTCTGGTTCACAATGATGATCAGGCAGGTTATGAGATGGGCAGATATGTCGTCGAACAAGGTCACCGCAAGATCGTGTATATGGGAGTTAGCGAGAAGGATCGGGCTGTAGGAATCTATCGTAAACAAGGGTTCCAGCGAGCAATCGCTGAGTGTGGTGGATGTGAAGTGAAGTATTATGAGACAAGCTTTAAGATGTCTGAGGCCATCGTTACCGCTGAAGCCATTCTGAAAGAGATCACACCAACGATCATTGTAGGGGCTACGGATAATATCGCACTGGGTGTGATGAAGATTGCGTTCTCCAATAAAATCCGCATACCGCAAGATTTGTCCGTTACCGGATTTGGCGGATATGATATTACGGAGATGATTCACCCCACGCTGACGACTGTGAAATATCATTATTTGCAGGCGGGCAAAGTAGCGGCGAATCACATTATTCGTCTGGTGAAAGGCGAGTCGGTGGAGGAACGAACAACACTGGACGTAGAACTAATTCCTCGAGAAAGCGTTGACAAATTATAAAAACATCATTTATGATAATTCCATCGAACCGGTTCCATAGTGGATATCCAATACGGATATGCGAACACGGGCAGGCATTAATGCCAGGTGGAATTATTTTTTTGTACCCGCTGGAACCGGTTCCTATAATTTGATTTTCGTATAAGTTAAATAAGAAATAAACATGACGGAGAGGGCAGAAAAAATCTGAAGAAACGGAGTGTTCGCCTTTATCACCGGATTTCAACCTTTAGATAAGGGATCAGGAAATCTGGGGATAACAGCGATCGGAGGATTGTTCTGCTATCGTAGTCCCAGTGTGAAATTTCTTGGTCTAACTTATATAAGCAAGAATGGAGAACAGCTATGAAAATGACTAGAGAGCAGCGCTACAGACGAATTGAGCAAGCTGAGCCTGGTGAGATTGCGAAGCTTGAAGCACAGATATCCGAGTGTCCATGGAGACAGAGTTACCATATTCAGCCTGTAACAGGTCTGCTTAATGATCCTAACGGCTTTGTATATTATAAAGGCTATTATCATCTGTTCTATCAGTGGTTTCCACTTGGAACAGAACACGGCATGAAATACTGGTATCATACCCGCTCGAAGAATCTGGTGAACTGGGAAAATGTCGGGATTGGAATCGAACCGGATAGCTGGTATGACTCACACGGAGCTTACTCCGGCAGTGCGATTGAAAAAGACGGCAACCTGCACTTGCTGTACACAGGCAATACGAGGGATGAGGCTTGGGTCAGACATCCGTATCAATGCTTGGCAGTCATGGATGAAAGCGGTTCAGTAACCAAACTGAATTATCCCGTAATCTCGTCTGTTCCAGCCGGATACACGGAACACTTCAGAGATCCCAAGGTGTGGCAACAAGGAGACACGTATTATTGTGTAATTGGTGCGCAGAGAACAGACGAGACGGGATGTGCGGTACTGTATCGCTCAATTGATCTAAACAACTGGGAGTTTCTTGGTGAAATTCGCACGCAATTAACCTCCTTTGGTTACATGTGGGAGTGCCCGGATTATATGGAGATGGACGGGAAAGGTGTACTTGTTTTTTCCCCACAAGGCTTAGATGCTGCGGAAGATCATTATCAGAATATTTTTCAGTCCGGTTATCTGATCGGTGAGTCGCTCGATCTCCAGACGAGAGAGTTCAATCATGGTGAATTTCAGGAGTTGGATCGTGGATTTGACTTCTATGCTCCGCAAACCATGCAGGGCCCGGACGGAAGACGTATTCTTGTTGGTTGGATGGGGCTTCCCGATCTGGCGTATCCGACAGATGATAACGGTTGGGCACATTGCCTGACCATTCCTCGGCAGTTGACACTACGAGAGGGGAAGTTAATTCAACAACCGGTTGCTGAAATGATCCAATTGCGTCAGCAGGAGGAAGGCACGCATATTCGCGCAACGATTGACCATGAGAGTCGATCTTTCACTGGTTTGAATGGAATTTCCTTTGAGCTGATCTGTGAGATAAGCCAAGTAGATGCAGAGATGGTGGGCATCGAATTCCGTGCAAGTCGAACTGAGAAAACGATTCTTCTGTATGATCGGATTCAGCAGAAAGTTATTCTGGATCGGACGATGTCTGGTGCCGAGCTGGCAGAGCAGAATGGCGTTGTACGACAGTGCACACTTACTGCGGAAGTGATTAAGTTCCATCTGTTCGTAGATGCATCTTCAGTCGAGGTTTTTGTGAACGATGGGGAAGAGGTCTTTACCAGCCGGATTTTCCCAAGCCGGGACAGCGTGGATATTCGTTTCTTTGCACGCGGAGGCAAAGCTGATTTTGAAGCAACACAATGGCATTATTAAGTATTACGTGAGAGGAATGAGATAACATGTCGGAGAATCAACGCATTGCCCAGGAAGTCATTCATGCCATCGGGGGCAAAGAGAATATCGCATCATTTGCACACTGTGCAACACGCCTTCGCATCATGGTGAAAGATAAAGAAAAGATTGATCAGAAAACGGTCGAGAACATCGAGAAGGTGAAAGGCGCCTTTTTCAACTCGGGTCAATATCAGATTATCTTTGGTACGGGAACAGTGAATCGAATCTTTGAAGAGGTTGAGAAGCTGGGCATCGAAGGATCGTCCAAGGATGATGTGAAGAGTCAGGGGAAAAAGGAAGGAAATGCTTTTCAACGGGCTATCCGCACGTTTGGTGACGTATTTGTACCCATCATTCCCGTACTGGTAGCTACAGGGTTGTTCATGGGCTTGCGCGGATTACTTACCCAGAATGAAATTTTGGCGTTGTTTGGGGCAACACCTGATGATATCTCTTCCAATTTCCTGTTGTTCACTCAGATTCTGACGGATACGGCATTTGCATTTCTGCCTGCACTTGTAGCGTGGTCCGCATTCCGCGTATTTGGTGGAAGTCCGGTACTTGGTATCGTACTCGGGCTAATGCTGGTCAATCCGGCATTACCCAATGCTTACGCGGTGGCGGATGGATCAGCCCAGCCGCTGCATATGTTCGGTTTTATCCCTGTCGTGGGTTATCAGGGATCGGTTCTGCCTGCGTTCTTTGTAGGTTTGATTGGAGCCAAGTTCGAGAAGGTACTAAGAAGACGGGTGCCTGAGGCATTGGACTTGATTCTGACTCCTTTTATTACGTTAACGGTTATGATTACGCTTGGACTATTCGCGATTGGTCCCGTTTTCCATTCCCTGGAAGAGTGGGTACTGCATGGAACAACTGCCGTATTGGATCTTCCGTTTGGCATCGCAGGTATAATCATTGGATTCTTCCATCAGATTATTGTCGTTACCGGTGTACATCACATCTTTAATTTCCTGGAGATTCAACTACTGGAGAAAACGGGATTCAATCCGTTCAACGCCATTATTACCTGCGCCATGGCAGCACAAGGAGCGGCTTGTCTCGCAGTCGGTCTGAAGACCAAAAATATGAAACTCAAAGCACTCGCATTACCTTCTTCCTTGTCCGCATTTCTAGGCATTACTGAGCCAGCCATCTTCGGAGTTAACTTGCGTTACATGAAACCATTTATTATGGGACTGGTTGGTGGTGGTGTAGGTGGTTTCATCGCTTCCCTGTTCCATCTGCAAGGTACAGGCATGGCAGTAACGGTTATTCCGGGAACATTGCTCTATTTGAACAGCCAACTGCCGTTGTATATCTTGTCCAACGTGGTTGCCATGGCCATTGCTTTTGCACTTACCTGGTTCTTCGGATATAAGGACCAACCGGTTGCAGAAGAAGTGGTGAGCCATGAAAACAGTGGAGTAACATCAACTGAAGTTAAAGCAGAGGAATCTAATCCGCGTATTAATTCAGTTACCGATGCCGTTACAAGCAATCGTCCTAAGGTAGATTTTCTCGAAATAGCTTCGCCAATGAACGGTACCGTCGTTGCTCTGGAGCAGGTTCCTGACCCGGCGTTCTCGGAAAAACACATGGGTGAGGGCATTGCCATTGAGCCATCAGAAGGAAAAGTGTACGCACCGTTTGATGGTGTCATCGCACATGTGATGAACAAGAGTAAACATGCGGTGATTCTGGAGCATGAAACAGGTGTACAGCTGTTGGTTCATATCGGAATTAATACGGTTGGACTGAAAGGGAACGGTTTTACCGCGCATGTGAATAGCGGAGATCGTGTAACTGCAGGTCGATTGTTGATTGAATTTGACATGAATGTCATTCAGGCCGCGGGTCTGCCTTTGATTACACCTGTCTTGATCTCAAGTGGAAACGAAGCGATAGAAACTGTAACAGCAACGTCAACTGGCCATGTTCAAGCCAATGGGGAAGCAGTACTGGTAGTGAAATTTACTGAGCCACAATAAGTGATCGTTTGAAATAGAAATGTACTGGAACATGGAGGTAGAAAAATACAAATCGCAAAAGGCAAAGGGAACCTGTGTGTAACATCAGGTTTCCTTTGCCTTTTTGCATTACTTTCAGCCAAGGTATTAAGACATTTTGCTTTGAATCTGTACATGTAAGCGATTAAAAAGAGATATATCTTCGATTATGGCTCGGTTAATCAGGTTTCTTGAATCACTTATGATTGACCGAGATATAAGGAGATCCAGAGCGTAAAGGGCATATTAGACAGGATATGAACAGGATTACGGTCTGGAATCAACCAGGAAGGTGCAGAATCGGATACGGCTCAATTGCGGAAAGGAAGATAGAGGACTATGATTCGCACATAACGTACTTGAAATGAAATATGCAGGATCTGATGTGAAGGCGAGGTAGACAGCAATGGATGAAGCAATGATTGTTGTATCAGCAGGGCACAGTGCAGCGGGGATGAATTTTGTAGATTTATTACTGAAAAAGGGATTAGCCTTCGTTGTGCTTGTACACAGTGAAGAGGAACGGGAACAACTTCAAACCCTTGGAGCATTTCCTGTGCGTTATATTCAAGAAACGGAAGGGATGCAACAGACTCGTCCCGAATATATGGTCACCAATGCATTTGTGTTCGAGAATAATCTGCCTCAGTGTTGCCAGGATATCCAGTTGTGTCACAGCTGGTATCCGCAGCATCTCTATGTCGTTTCCAGTAACAAGGCTCCAGTTGGTCTTGTATATAAAGGGCTTGGTGCAACGTATGTCATTCATAGCCAGAGTGGAGATGTTTCGTTTTTATTGTGAACGGTCATTCATAATGGATACGGATTATCTGATTAAAAGGAAAAACGTTCTGTTCGAACCGCTGGCTCTGGACAGAACGTTTGTGGTTCCCCACAGGTATAGATCAAGTGGGGAATCCTTATAACTATTATGAAGCTACGCCAACAACGCTGGTTCCATTTTTCGTGATTTTGTACGTCAGCACATCTCCGTTCCAGAAATGGAACTTAAGTGTGACTTCGCCATCATTGGTTTCATTGAAGAAGTTAGGTTTCAGCTCAATCACATTACGTTCGTAATCTGGGCTAAATGTGTAGGAGAATTCTTTGAACGAAGTCCAGTTCTGTGGACCGGCGTTCTCTCCGTTTGCATATGTTGCTTCCATCGTGGCCAGCTGATTGCCGTTAAACGTAGTCGGAATGGCAAATGCACTGGTTGTACCAGTTGCATCGTTCAACTTAGGTGTGTCATATTTAATGATATTGAAGTTCCAGTCAGCACCTTGGTTGAATCCAGCTGTGAGTGTGGCATTTACGCCCAAATCACCAGAGGCTGTCAATTTGGTTAACAGATTGGATTTTAACGTAAGTACATCTTTTTTGATCGTATAGTCTTTACCTCTGACAAGAGGGGTAGTGCCATTCTTCAACGAATTGAATTTGTTCCCATTCAGATTGAGTTTTACCTTCTTGTCTTGAATGGCTTCATTTTGTTTAAGATATACGAGGTCCGTTTCGGCTGTGGATGAGCGACCTGTCCAGCTGGCTTTCATGGTATTGAATAGTTCCTGATCAGACCAAGTAAAACTTGTGCGCCCGAAGTGTTGTCCGTTGTCCCACAACATCGTTGTCATCTGTTTTTGGCGCAGATATTGTCCAACAAATTCGAAGAATTTCAGTTTTTCGCCTTGCTCGATGACACCTGTGTGCTGGTCAAAACCAAGCAAGCCATACTCACCAACGATAACTGGAATGCCTTTCGCTGTAAAAGCATTGTATACCCGATCAAATGTATCGGTAACGTCCTTCTGTACTTCCTCGTTATACTTGGTGTAACCCGCGATGTTCACACTGAATGGCCAGAACCCGTAGTAGTGAACGGTTGCAATAATATTCGTGTCATTCAATTTTTGAATGGTCTTATTCAGTTCATCCAGATCAGGTTGAGCGGAAGAGGTATGCATCGTTGGAAGCACAAGTGGACGTGTCTCGTTGTTTCCACCCGAAGTTCTTACGATCTTGTGAAAAGAAGTATTCAACTCGTCCAGCATGCGATATCCAATCGCTGCATCTGTTGTGCCGCCTTCGGAGAAACGTGGTTCGTTAACACTTTCGAACATAAGTTTATCGGATGCATCTTTGAATTTGTCCGCAATCTGAGTCCAAGCGGCGTTGTAACGTGCAAGCACGTTGTCATGGTCTTTCTCCATGTAACTGATCCAGCGCCAGGAATCATGGTGAAGATTGATCATGACGTAGAGATCCGCATCGAGGGCCCAGTTTACCACTTCTTGAACCCGATTCATGTAAGCGGAATCAATTATGTAGTCGGGTGCGTCACCGATGTGGGCTTCCCAGGTCACAGGAATACGGATACTGTTGTAGCCCTCAGCTGCAATCGACTGAATTAGTTCCTTCGTAATGCGTGGGTTGCCCCAGGCTGTCTCATCCTCACCAACGGCGTCCAGAGAGTTACCCAGATTCCAGCCAGGCTCCATGGCGTTCACATAGGTCTGCATTTTACTTGGAGGGGGTGAGGCACTGGCCTGTTCGCTGTTGTCAGTTGCAGCTGAAGCCATAGCGGAGGAGAATAGAGATAGAATCAGGGCAGTCACAAGTGTAAGAGATAGGACTGATTTGCGGTTTTTTTTCATTAATATAGTCTCCTTCGAATAGAGAATGGTTGAACGTGAATAGCGGTTAAGCAGGGTGAAAATAGAGCTCAACGCAAACAAAAATTCACTTGTTTAATACTGGAATCACCACCGATTTATGTCCTGAAAGCGTTTTCGTAATTTACTATATCATGATTTAATATTGGACAATACCTGCACAATTGGAATAAAAATCATGTGAAAATCAGTGATTTCTTTTTAATGATAATAAATTTAAATACCCTGGGAGAGATCTAATATGAAGCTGGATGCACATCAACATTTCTGGGAATACAATGTCGCCGAGTACGGATGGATTGGCGAAGAGATGAAAACCATTCGTCAATCTTTTCTTCCGCAAGATCTTGAACCTTTATTGGTCCAATCAGGACTGGTTGGATGTATTGCGGTACAAGCCAGACAATCACTGACAGAAACCGAGTGGCTTCTGCAGCTGGCAGATCGGCATGAATGTATCAAAGGTGTTGTCGGATGGGTAGATCTTTGTTCAAATGAAGTTCGGAATCAGCTTGAACTATTCGCATCCAATCCGTATTTGAAGGGCGTACGTCATGTCATACAGGATGAACCTGATCTGGATTATGTATTGAGAGAAGACTTTCAGCGCGGAATTTCATTGCTAAAAGAGTATGATTTGGCCTATGATCTGTTGGTATCCAAGGAGCAACTGCCTTATGCCGTTGAATTGGTTAAGGCGTTTCCTGAGCAGCGATTTGTACTTGATCATCTTGCCAAACCCGACATAAAATCAGGTATAATCTCACCATGGAAAGAAGCACTTGAGTCATTGGCCGCACAACCTAATGCGTACTGTAAACTTTCAGGAATGGTGACGGAAGCAGACTGGGCGAATTGGACTCCGAGCGACTTTACAGCCTATCTGAATATCGCCATAGAAGCCTTTGGTGCGGAACGGTTGATGTTTGGGTCCGACTGGCCGGTGAGCAACGTTTCAGCTACGTATTCTGAAGTATACGGTCTCATTAACTCTCACATTAATGTCTTACCTATACTAGATCAACAGATGATTCTTGGCGGCACATGTGCTGCGTTCTATCAAATATCGTAGTGGGCAATCCGAAGCTAAACCGGTTTCAAGAAGTTGACAACTGTTCTGATTCTTGCTAAAGTTTTATCCAATCCGTATAATCATGATCTGGGAATGTTACCGATATGGGCATAACCTGAGCTGGCTTGTTTACACGTAATCGTGTACCCAGGCTGGTTCGGGTTTTTTCTATTTAAGTTGAACAACCGTTTTACACGTGACGACTGCGCGGACAGAACAATCTTCCAATCGCTGTTATCCCCAGATTTTTTAATCCCTTTTTTAAAGGGGAAATCCGGTGATAGCGTATGCTTCCGATGTAGCTTTCTTGCAGAAAGCTTGTAGGCGAACGCTTCGCTTCTCCAGATTTTTTCTGTCCTCTCCGTTTATGTGTAATTGTGTAGTTCAACTTAAATATTTTGTCTTATTAATGTTTCTTACGATTGGAGCGGTTAGCTGAATTACATATTTGGAAGGAGAATGATGATGACGAATTTTAAATTTCCTAAAGACTTTTTGTGGGGTGGAGCCATTGCTGCCAATCAGGCGGAGGGCGCGTATCTGGAAGATGGCAAAGGGCTGAGTATCGTTGACTTGCTGCCAACAGGAGAGAACCGCAGAAGTATTATGAAAGGTCATGTTCCAGCTTTCACGCCGCTTGCTACCGAGTTCTATCCTTCACATGAAGCGATCGACTTCTATCACCGTTACCCTGAAGACATTGCTCTGTTTGCCGAAATGGGATTCAAGGCACTGCGTGTCTCCATTGCCTGGGCACGGATTTTCCCGACAGGAGAAGATGCACAGCCAAATGAAGCCGGATTACAATTTTATGATAACCTGTTTGATGAATTGTTGAAAAACGGCATTGAACCTGTGGTTACATTGGCTCACTTTGATGTGCCTGTGCATCTGATCGAGAAGTATGGCAGCTGGAGAAGTCGTGAACTGGTAACGCTATTTGAAACGTACGCTACAACGGTATTCACTCGCTACAAAGACAAGGTGAAATACTGGATGACATTTAATGAGATCAACATGCTTTTACATCTTCCGTTCCTTGGGGCGGGGTTGGCGTTTAATGAAGGGGATAACATTAAGGAAATTCAATATCAGGCTGCTCACCACCAACTGGTTGCAAGTGCACTGGCAGTCAAGGCATGTCATCAGATTATTCCTGGTGCCATGATTGGGTGTATGCTCGCCGCAGGAAGCTTCTATCCGTATACTTGTAATCCGGAAGATGTGTTCCAGGGGATGGAAAAAGATAGAGAGTCCTATTTCTTCATCGATGTGCAGTCACGTGGGGAATATCCGGGTTACGCCAAACGTTTCTTCAAAGATCACGAATTGAACATTGTTATGCAGCCGGGTGATGCGGAAATCTTGAAGAATCATACGGTAGATTATATCGGGTTCAGCTACTATTCAAGTCGTACAACTAGTACCGATCCGGAAGTTATCAAAAATATGACCAGTGGTAATGTATTTGGCTCGGTAGCCAATCCATATCTGGCGAAGTCCGAATGGGGATGGACGATTGATCCCAAAGGATTCCGTATTACCGCCAATCAACTACATGATCGTTATCAGAAGCCTCTGTTTGTTGTTGAGAATGGATTTGGTGCCAATGATGTGGTTACCCCGGAAGGTGAAGTGGATGATGCGTACCGGATTGACTACTTGAAACGGCATGTAGCTGAAATGGGTGAGGCCATTCAGGATGGGGTGAACATTATCGGTTACACCAGCTGGGGACCTATTGATATTGTAAGTGCATCCTCAGGTGAGATGAGAAAACGTTATGGCTACATTTACGTGGATCGTAATAATGAAGGTCAAGGTGAGCTGACACGACTGAAGAAGAAGAGTTTTAATTGGTACAAAAATGTGATCGAATCCAACGGATCAAACCTGGGTGACGAGTAGTTTATATTTTTCTGAATTAAAATGGCCTTGTACAGCAATAAAACATCGGAAGTTTCATCTATGTAAATTGAACTAAACATTTACACAAAACGTAGAGGACAGAAAAAAGCTGGAGAAGCGAAGCGTTCGCCTTTATCACCGGATTTTCCCTTTTAAAAAGGGAATCGAAAAATCTGGGGATAACAGCGATCGGAAGGTTGTTCTGTCATCGAAGTAGCTAGTGTAAATATTCTCTAGTTCAATTTATATAACCATGGAACTTCCGCTTATTCCCGCATTGAAAGCGTTGACATATAGTCAGGTTCGCGCTATACTTGACGCAATTATATCGTTTCTGGGATTGTTACTACTCGAAGTAGGCAAAACCTAAGCACCAAAAAAAGCAGACCACCATGTCTTGTTTATTTTGTGATGCTTCAGGTTTTTTTTGTATGCCCAAAAGACGATGTATAACTGCCAAGAGAGTGGAACGTGACGGGGGGATTGAAGTGAAAATAGCAAAGGTTATCAACAATAACGTCATTAGCATCTATCAGGCGGATGGAGCAGAGCTTGTGGTGATGGGACGTGGGATTGCCTTTAAGAAAAAGCCGGGGGATACAGTAGACGAAACCCGCATCCAGAAAGTATTTGCATTGAAAAACAAACAAACTTCCGATAATTTCAAAATGCTGCTGCGCGAAGTTCCGATGGAACTGATTGAAATAGTGGAAGAGATCATCACGTATGCGCGTGAGAACCTGGGCCGAAAGCTCAATGAGAACATCTATGTATCTCTTACAGATCATATTAACTTCGCCATCGAACGTTATCGGGAAGGCGTGGAGATCAAGAATGCATTAATGTGGGAGATCAAACAGTTGTACAAGCCCGAATTCGAACTCGGCCTGAGGACGTTGGAACAGATCAACACCCGAATGAATATTGAGCTTCCACCAGATGAAGCGGCTTTTATTGCCCTTCATATTGTCAACGCAGAGATGAACGAAGAAGTTATTACAACGATGAATATTACGAAGTTTATCCAGCAGATTATTAATATAGCGAAGTATCATTTCAAAATGGAATTTGATGAGGACTCTCTTAGTTATTTTCGCTTTATCACACATCTGAAGTTCTTCTCCCAGCGTGTGCTCAGTGGTACGCATTACGACAACAACTATGATCATTTCTATGACATGATTAAGGAGAAACATCCGGAAGCCGCAGCGTGTACGGAGAAAATTGAGTTGTTTGTCAAAAAGGAATACAATCATGAGCTGACCAATGAAGAAAAATTGTATCTGACGGTTCATATCGAACGAGTGGTTAATCGATAATATTTAAATGTTGACAAAAATGGTTTAATTATAATAATATGTGATTAACAGGAATTGAATACGATTTAACTGGGATTGTTACTGGTTATGCAGGCAAAACCTAAGTCATGAGAAGGTCAGGACCATTGTGTCCCCTTGCTCAAGGCTTAGGTTTTTTGCGTGCAAAAAAATCGGTAAAGGGCCTGTTTGAGAAAAAGTGGGGGTGCAGATCATGAGTCAAGAGAAACTGGCCAAAGAGATTGTAGAACTGGTCGGCGGTGAGAAAAATGTGGAATCGCTGGTTCATTGTGCAACACGATTACGGTTTGTATTGAAGGACGATGCCAAGGCAGACAAAGCCAAACTGGAGAAAACAGAAGGCATCATCGCAGTCAAAGAAAATGGAGGACAGTTCCAGGTAGTTGTTGGTAACAAGGTGCCTGAAGTCTATAGTGCCATTGGACAGATCAGCAACATTCTGGATGATTCGTCAAACAAAGAAAAACCGGGCAAAAAAGCCAAGGGGATTGGCGGTATCATTGATATCATTTCCAGCATCTTTGCTCCACTTCTGGGAGTTATGGCGGGAGCCGGTATTCTAAAAGGGTTATTGTTGATTGCAAGTAATATCGGATGGCTGGAAACGACAGAAACAACTTATACGATCCTGTATGCAGCAGCAGATAGTCTCTTCTACTTCCTGCCTCTGTTGTTAGCGGTTACAACAGCACGTAAATTCCAGGGAAATATGTTTGTCGCGATGACGATTGCAGGGGCACTTATCTATCCATCCATCGTCACGTTGAAAGCAGAGGGAACACCAACGGATTTCTTCGGTATCCCTGTCATTCTGATGAACTATTCATCAACGGTTATTCCTATCATTTTAGCTGTCATTGTCATGAGCAAGTTGGAGAAGTTCTTTAATAAGACACTTCACGATAGTGTGAAAAACTTTGTTACACCATTGTTTTTGTTAGTGATTATGGTACCGCTGACACTGTTGGTATTCGGACCATTTGGTGTGTACGTTGGTAATGCAATTGCAGCCGGGCTCGTTGCCGCATTTGGATTCAGTCCATTGCTCGCTGGAGCCGTTATGGGTGCAAGCTGGCAGCTGCTCGTGATCTTCGGAATACACTGGGGTCTTATTCCGGTATTTATCAATAACGTTGCAGTGTATGGACAGGATGGCGTAAAACCCGCTGCGACAGCTTCAATCTTTGCCCAAACGGGTGCTGCTTTTGGGGTTATGTTGAAAACCAAGAACAAAAAACTGAAAACGCTGGCGGGATCATCCACGTTGACGGCTTTGTTCGGTATTACGGAACCGGCCATCTATGGGGTAACATTACCACTGAAACGTCCATTCATTGCAGGAGTTATCGGTGGTGCAGTTGGTGGAGCTATCATTGGTCAAGCGGGTACATTGGCATTTGCATCCGGTGCACCAGGGTTGCTGACCTTGCCAATCTTCTACGGACCAGGTGGACAAGGTTTCCCAGGATTGATTCTGGGTATCGTAGTATCCTTTGTTGTTTCGGCTGTACTCACGTACATTATGGGCTTTAAAGATCCGGTAGAAGAAGAAACAAAAACCGAACCTGCTGCATCTGCCGAGCAACCTGTTCGTGCAGCGAATGCTTCGGACGAAATTGTATTTAGCCCAATCGAAGGAACAATTGTTGAATTATCGGAAGTTCCGGATCCGGCCTTTGCATCGGGAGCCATGGGTAAAGGTATTGCGATTGAGCCAGCTGTGGGCAGAGTTGTAGCGCCTTTTGACGGTACAGTTACCGTTGCATTCAAGAAAAAACATGCTTTGGCTGTAGTGTCAGACACTGGTGCTGAAATATTGGTTCATGTGGGAGTTGATACCGTTAAATTGGATGGGCAGCATTTTGTTTCCCATATCAAGGAAGGCGATCGGGTCCAAGCGGGAGATCTGTTGCTTGAGTTCGATATTGCACAGATTAAGGCTGCTGGTTTTCATACGGTGACACCTATTATTGTAACCAACTCAGCCAACTACGAGGATGTAATTCCACAGGCTACAGGTCAGGTTCATAGCCAGGAGCTTCTATTGAAGTTGAATAGCGGAAAGGGACAGGAATAAAAGTAGATTGATGTATTAATCTGATGGTGAAGTGTTTTCATCGTTCCGTTGACATGGTGGAATTGGAAAATTATAATTAGGATTGTACATCTATACATGATAATGAAAGGTGGATTATTGAACATGACACATGCGATGAGACTGCGTTTCCTCCCTTTGAATCGTTAATTGAATACGTTCAAAGGCTCTGACCATTGGTTCAGAGTAAACGGGATCAGTCTGTCATTTTCAATCATCCTGACCTTAAAATAAGTGTTTTACTCGCGTTCCCGTTTACGTTGAATCACAGGCTGTGGCCTGTGATTCTTTGTTTTTTCTTCTAATTAACTTAATCATGTAAATAATTTAGGTAAAGGCGCTCAATAGAGACTACAGGAGGTACACCGCTATGATGACGTTGCTATTCTATTGATACGAGCTGGCACGATAAGCTCGTATCGATAGAAGTGTTCTTCGCTATCGATACGAAATAAATCTTATTTCGGAGGTAGCGAATATGGAAAAGATATGTTTTGAATTAGAACAGGTTGAGATGACCTATATGGATAAAGTAATACTGAACATTGAGCGACTGGCTGTGCATCAACTGGATCGCATTGGTGTAGTAGGTGGTAATGGTCAGGGTAAAAGTACACTATTGAAACTCATTACGGGGCAGATCCAGCCAACAGCCGGAAAGGTAAAACGTTTTGCAGAGTTTGGTTATTTGGAACAAGTGGAACCACCCCAGTCTAACGAAAGTATTGAAGTTGATGGGGCTTTACTCAGTAAATTAGCCATACCTCAACACGATCAACCATGGAGCGGCGGAGAACAGACCCGTCTAAAACTGGCTCAAATGTTCACTCATTATCATGAAGTACTGTTACTGGATGAACCAACAACACATCTGGATCAAGAGGGCATTACATTTTTACTGGATGAATTGCGTTATTACTATGGGGCGCTTGTGCTGATCAGTCATGATCGTGCGGTTCTGGATGAACTGGTGACCACGATCTGGGAAATCCATCAAGGTGAGGTTCGCGTATATTCCGGCAACTATAGCGATTATCAGGCTCAGAAGAGGCTGGAGCTTGAACAGCAAAACCAGGCCCATGAACAGTTTTCCAAGGAGAAAAGACGATTGGAGCTGGCCGCTCGGGAAAAGATGAAGAAAGCCGAGAAAATAACGCAGGCCGGAAGCATGTCCAAAAAAGAATCCAAGGCAAAAACAAACCGTATGTTTGAAACCAAATCCAAAGGCACCAGTCAAAAAGCGGTGCACCGCGCAGCCAAAGCGATTGAACAGCGGATGCAACAACTTCAAGAGGTGAATGCGGTACAGCAGGTTCGGCCAATGATCTTCCGTCAGCCGAAGACATTGGAGCTGCACAACCGATTTCCAATTATGGCTGATCGCCTTACACTTGAGGTGGAAGGTCACATATTGTTGGAGGATGTAAGTTTTCAAATTCCATTAAAACAAAAAATAGCGATAACCGGAGCCAATGGCAGCGGGAAAAGCACATTGCTTAACCATGTTTTCCATGCTGGAGATCACATCACGATGTCTCCAAAAGCAAAGCTCGGTTATTTTCAGCAAATGAGCTATCGTTTCACGACAAAAGAGACCGTCTTACAATTCCTGAAAAATCGTTCGCAATATGAGGAATCAGAGCTCAGAAGTGCGTTGCATGCGATGCAGTTTACAGGTAATGACTTGCTGAAGAATGTTGGGACATTAAGTGGAGGAGAAGCGATTCGTCTTCAATTATGTCACTTGTTTCTGGGCCAATATAACATTCTATTGTTGGATGAGCCGACGAATTTTCTTGATATGCATGCATTGGAGGCGTTGGAGCATTTTATCAAGGCCTATGAAGGAACGATTCTGTATGTATCTCATGATCAGAGGTTTATTGAAAATACAGCGGATCAACAATTTCAGATTATAGAGCGTCAATTAATTCAGGTGAATATATAAGCTGAACTAAAGAATATTTACACTGGACACTACGATGACAGAACAACCTTCCGATCGCTGTTATCCCCAGATTATTTTGATTCCTTTTATAAAGGAGTAAATCCGGGGATAAAGGCGAACGCTTCGCTTCTTCAGGCTCTTTCTGTCCTCTCCGTTTCGTGTAAATGTTTATTTCAATTTATATAGAATATAAATTTATAGGGGATGAGAAGTAACGAAACCGCCAAAGTGATTTTGGCGGTTTTGTCGTTTTCAAGATAGGCAGATCGGATGCCTTATGTAGCTTCTATTAAGACTCCGCTTTTACAACCGCTGAATGCATGTTACCTGTGAGACGTTGAGGTGGGAAAACCATGCGCACGGGCGCAATGATGATGGCAGCAAATACAGCTTTAATCAGATCCCCAATAATGTAAGGATAAAACCCTTGAATCATGGCCTCAGGTAGGTCCATTTTGTAAGCATAAGCAAGCCAAGGGACACCCGATACATACACGAGCAGTGAACCAAATAGTTCAAATACAACAAAAGCGAGAATGAATCCTGTGACACCTTTGATATTGATTCGTGCAAGCAACAGTCCAATTAATAAAGCGGAGATCGGCCACATCATCACATATCCTCCGGTAGGTCCAAGAAGTACCGCAAGTCCTCCGGTCCCGTGCAGCAAGGGGAAACCAAGAGCGGTGAGCAGAACAACCATGGTAACGCTTAGGAAACCATATAGTGGACCAAGTAATCCTCCGGCCAGCATGACAGCCAAGGTTTGTAATGTTATCGGTACAGGGGAGAAGCCAATGGGAATGCTTATGTAACCAAAAAGTACTAAAAATGCGGCCATAAGTGCGCTGAATACAATACCTCGCAAAGATAATTTCATGTTTGAACAATCCTCTCCATTTTGGTAATATGATTGTTAACCAATAATATAAATGTGGTTGACGATTAGGATCGTACCACATAAAAATAGAAAGGGAAAGGACTAATTTACGATGCAAGGCAACCTGCCTATAATTACATTAGAAGATGTTCGGGTGCATTATGCTTCCGAAGGTGGTCAGGTGAGGAAAGCGCTGGATGGGGTCTCACTTATGCTGCACCAAGGAGAATGGATTAGTATTGTAGGGGCGAATGGCAGTGGAAAAAGCACACTCGCTGGACTACTGATTGGATTCATTCCACTATCTGGAGGGGTACGGGATATCTCGGATGAACTTACCGTTCGGGGTGTATTGCAGCAACCGGATGCACAGGTACTAGGCGATACGATTGAAGAGGAGTTTCATTTTGCACTGTCACCATTGATGGATTCTGTAGAAGAGCAATTGGAGCGCAGGCAGGATGCATTACATACTGTAGGACTTCAATATCCCCCGGAGAAGGCTGTCTCACAATTATCCGGTGGACAGAAACAACTGCTTAATATTGCTGTAGCGCTCGCAGCCAAACCGGATATATTGATTCTGGATGAGCCAACAGCCATGCTTGATCCCGGAGCAAGAGACCGTATCGAGTCCATCGTTCAGAAAATTACCCAGCGAGGGACAACGGTGATCTGGATTACACACCATCTGGAGGAAGCAACCCTGTGTCATCGAATCATTGCTATGGAGAGGGGACGTTGTGTGTACAACGGGGAGCCGGAGTCCTTTTTCTATGAAACAGAGCTGAATGAGAAGGCTACACGGGAAAATGTACAGCTATCCCCCTGTGAACGGTTAGGGTTGGATCCTCCTTTTACTGTAAAAACTGCGTTATTGCTCAAGCAAAAAGGTATGATGCCAGAAGCCATGCCACTGCGACCTGAGCAACTGGCTAAGGAGGTCGCACGTTGGAGATCGAGCTAACCAGTATACGTATAGAAGCATCGGAATCGAGCAAACGTGCACTGCTTGAAGATGTGAGTGTCCAGTTGAACAGTGGGGAAATCACCTTGCTGCTGGGCTGTACGGGTTCAGGAAAAACAACTTTACTACAGACGTTGGCTGGTCTGAGACCGCCCGATGCAGGAAGTATCACATTGGATGGCACACCTTTCTGGAAA
Source organism: Paenibacillus sp. FSL K6-4396 (assembly GCF_038002525.1). Classification (NCBI taxonomy): domain Bacteria; kingdom Bacillati; phylum Bacillota; class Bacilli; order Caryophanales; family Paenibacillaceae; genus Paenibacillus; species Paenibacillus sp. FSL K6-4396. Next base: position 3,102,105 of record NZ_JBBOCR010000001.1, read on the forward strand.
GAAGGAAAAGTGCCGCAGTCGATTTTATTGCAAATGGGACTACTGTTTCAATTTCCGGAACAACAACTGTTTGCCCGAAGTATTCAGCGTGAATTCACATATTCTCTGCGTCCCTATCGACTTTCAGAGAAACATCAACAAGAGCAGATCATAAAAGCACTGAAGCAATGGGACCCGCCAGTGTCCTCAGAGTTGGACCGACGTTTTCATCTGGACAGGTCACCATTTGCTCTAAGTGGGGGAGAGAAGCGCAGGTTAGGTCTTGCTCTCGGAAGTGTGACCAATCCACACTGGCTTCTGCTGGATGAGCCAAGCGCAGGGTTGGAAGCGCAAAGTGTCGGGCTTTTGCTGGATGTATTGGAGCAACATCGTCTGGCAGGTGGTGGGGGCGTGGTAGCAACCCATGATCTGGATACATTTTTGCCTTGTGCGGATCGAGTATTGCTGTTGCAGGAAGGCCGTTTAATCGCCGATCTTACGCCGAGAGAACTTCACAAAAGGCCTGAACTGCTGGAGCAGACAGGGATCGGACTGCCGCCATCGATGAGACTGGCACAGCAGTTTAGAGCAGCGGGTCTTGAGCTGCCTTTGACCGCGATGACGCCAGAAGAGATGGCTGAATGTATTGTTCAGTCCAAGCTAGTTGAAGTACAGATTCAAAACGAATCGATAGAAGCATCATGGACGGTAGCGAAGGAAGTCAAGAACGATTCAATGAAGTATGAAAAAGAAGCACTGATGCTGTCGTCCATTAAAACGGAAGATGATCCAAAGCTTCTTCCGAACACATGGACTCATTCAGGCGGATTATATGGCGTCATGGACCCGCGTCTGAAATGGATTCTGTATATCTTGCTGGTCACTGCTGCGATGCTTCAACAGCGCTGGTTGGGATTGACGTTAACACTGGTGCCGGTAATAGCAGCACTTGCCGTGCTCCCGCGTCAGACTTTGGCTGGATGTATGAAATTAATGAAGCCACTGTTATTCTTTTTCATCATATCAACGGCGTTATCTGGGACAACCCTTTCAACAGAGGGAGGAGGTCTGCACTTTGGCTTTTCCCTGATGCAGGCGGAGGGCACTTTGCTGAATGTGTATCGTTTGTTTATCGTCACGTTGGCAAGTCTATGGTTTTCACTGACGACGCCTTATGGGCGAATGGTAGAAGGGCTTAACTGGGTACTCGGTATCGGTAAAAAGATCAGGTTGCCCGTAGCTTCGTTCGCTCTAGCTGTTTCGTTAATCTTTCGGTTTATCCCGATGATCTGGAGTGAGTGGCAGCGATTCTCACTGATCGTACGGGCACGTGGAAAGGCAGCTTTAAGACCAAATACCGTTCGAATTCGTGACCTGGGTCCGATGGTGATTCCCTTGTTAATGGCACTGTTCCAACGTGCAGAGGATATGACCATTGCGATGGAAATGCGTAAAGTTAGAGAGCACTCTATGCTCGGAGGACGTTCATCGTTATTAGTATGGTCCAAACGTGATACCTGGATTAGCCTCGCTGGCCTCATTGTTTTTGTACTATTAATATGGATTCGCCAATTGTGATGGCGATAATGATCGTGATGGATCCGGTAATGGATCGAAACCTAAACGCAGTGTTTTCCAAAGATCATGCATAAATGCGTTTGTCCTCGCTCACAATAAGTGGACGTTGATCATCTGAAGTGGATCAGGAGGGATAAACGATGAAAGATAAGTTTTTGCGTGAAGAACGGCAAGAATATACCGATGTGTCTACGGTGGAGTCGCAGCGAAACGATATCACTCTTGAAGAATTCCCGGAGGGTCCTTACGGTTCATCTCTGTTATCCGAGTCTCTCGGGAAAAGTTCTCCGTGGCGGGTGGATCAAAGGTCTGCACATCGTTTTGATTATGAAAATCATGAACTTCACGAGGGAGAAGTAAGGGATTATCCAGGTCAGGATATTTTTGACGAAACGGTTCCGGATAACGTGTCCAAACCTCAATACCCGGAAGAATCGTAATGACAATTTGAGATAAATTAGAGTATAGCCTCCGACAGGTTTTGTCCTGTTCGGGGGTTATTTTTCGTTGTATTTAATGAAAACAAATCTCCTCCAATTCCACATTATGGGTTATTATGTTTGTAGCTCGAAGTAAAAATCTGGTTAAATATGCGGGGGGACTTGGGATGAGAGAGATCGATTATAGTCAATATTTCTGGCAGGATGATAAGGTCAGACTACGTGCTTTGCGTGAGGAAGATTGGGAGGATCATTATTATAACCGCTTTGATACACCTGCCCGTCGGTTATTGGAGTGTGCAGTAGAGTTACCGCCAACCCATGTTGAAGCGAAGAATTTCACGGATAACTTCTCTGATTTTTCTTTAGCCAAAGGACGGATCATGTTTACAATTGTAAATATGGATGGTGAAAATGTCGGAGGTGTGAATCTGAATAGCATTGATGAAAGGAACGGTACCTTTAGCATTGGTATTCAAATTGATAGGGATCATCGAGGAAAAGGATACGGAACCAGAGCCGTTCGAATCTTGTTGAAGTATGCCTTCTTCGAGCGCAGGCTCAACAAATTTAATGATTCTGTACTCGAAGGAAATGAACCTTCTGCAGCCATGATGAGAAAACTTGGATGTGTTCAGGAAGGTGTCCGTCGTCAGGTGATCTATATGGATGGAAAATACCAGGATATGATCCTCTTTGGATTAACCAAAGACGAGTTTATGGAAAAAGAGGGGCTTGTTTGAAGTAAAGGCTAATAAGGGGTAATTAAATGTGTAGTAGGAGGAACTATGAACCAACCCATACTAACCGATGAGTTAATCATCGACTGCAAGGATATTTATTTGCGTGAGTATCGACTTGAGGACTTAGAGAAACTGCAAGAAATTACGTGGCAACCTGAGGTGTATGAATTCCTACCGGGATGGAACGCTACGATTGAAGACAGGACCCTGTGGCTCACCGAATATGAAATCCCTGAGAATCAGCATTTTAAACAAGCTGTTATGGCGGGAGGGGATATCGGAGAGCTATATTTACGTATGGCTATCGTACTTAAAGAAAATGATGAGTTCATAGGATGGTGCTGCTCAGGGATCAAGGAGGAACTGCCAGCACCCAATCGGGAGATTATGTACGGTATTTCGAAACACTTCAGGAATCGTGGCTATACAACGCAGGCAGTAAAAGGAATGACGGATTATTTATTTGAACATACAAACGTTGAAATATTAAATGCCATCGCTTTGACTACCAATCAAGCATCCAACAAGGTCATACAGAAATGTGATTTTGAACGGTTAAATTTGATCGAGATCGAGGATGAACCCTATATCCATTATCAACTGTGTAAGCGCGAAGGTCTTTTTTGATTGAACTTTTTTATCCTCTTTAAAATCGCTATAGGTTAAACACTTCAGATCAGGTTAGACAGTTATTGCTGGCTGCCTGATCTTTTTCTTTCATTTAATTTATAGGACAAGATTATTTTAAAAATTTTCTCCTCGATAATAGCGCTCCAGTTTGTTATCCAAATGAACAAGCTGCGCTTTTTTCTCCTCGATATCATTCAGCAACTTTTGCTTTTGATCCTCAATCAGCTTGGTTCTCTCCTTCAGCGTGGAGGTTCCTTCATTGACCTGATCATAATACTTTTTGATGTCTTCCACACTCATCCCGGTTTCACGAAGGCATTTGATAAAAACCAGCCAGTTCAGATCATCCTCCAAATAAAGGCGGTTATTCTGCTCATTTCGTGCAGCAGGTTTCAGCAATCCCTTTCTTTCATAAAAGCGGATCGCTCCAATTGAAATCTCAACTTTTTTCGCTACTTCTCCAATCGTTAACATGTTAATCCCTCTTTTTATAAAAATAATTTGACCTACACTAAGTGTAGCATAGTAACTTATACATTGTTAAATAAAAATCATATTAGGGAAAGAAGGATTCGCATGAAAAAGACTGTTTTTGTAACTGGAGCAAATAAAGGGATTGGATATGAGATCGTAAAGCAGTTGGGTGAAGCAGGTTGGAAAGTTATCCTCGGCGCACGCAGTGTCGAACGAGGGGAAGCAGCTGTTTCGGAGTTAACTTCCAGGGGATTAGATGTAGAATTTGTACAGATTGATATGATCGACTTGAAGAGCATTGAGCAGGCAGCCGATACGATTCATAAGACTTATCCCTCAATAAACCTTCTGATCAATAACGCGGGTATGCCTGGTGCGTTCTCTCATTCCTTCACGGATACAAAAGAGGAAGACCTGCGGAACGCCTTCGAAGTGAACTTTTTCGGCACGTTCCGTTTGAATCAGCGCTTGTTCCCGTTAATCAAAGATAATGAAGGTACAATTATTAATGTATCGACCGACATGGCTTCTCTGGACCATATGCAAAATGCGGAATTTACTTTAAATGCCTTCGACTATAACTCATCCAAAACGGCAAACAGTGCCATGACACTTTCCATGGCCTATGAAGTCAAAAACAGCAGAGCTCAAGTCTTTGCGGTCACGCCCGGATTCACTTCAACAGATCTTAACGGCAATGCCGAAGGCGGTAAATCAAAAGAAGCCGGCGCTGCGATTATCGTGCGTTATGCGACAGATGGTAAACGCCATAATGGGGAGTTCCTTGATGAGAATGGCGTATACCCTTGGTAATCCATAAGATGATGGGGATGAGGGTCTAAAAGTTTGAGGTCCATTCTGACTGATCTCGTCCCTTGGATGATGCGGAAAATTAGATGAAGCTATTGGCGTGGTTTCGTTATTTAGGTAGCAAGGAATATGAGAATATAACGTCGAATAAGAAAAATATGTTAGTTGTAACTTGTTTATTTGTTGTAAATGAAACAAACACCAAACGTAGACGAACATCTTTCTTGTACCAAGGTAACAGAGCACGTACTATAAAATCATATTTCTAACCAGCGTATCAATCGGAGGTATATATTTAATGGGGGTTTCATTATATAAAGCAGATTTAAAAGATGCAGTGAATATTCATGAGATGAAAGTCAAAGCATTTATGCCTTTGTTGGAAAAATATCAGGATTCTGAAACAAGCCCCGCTAATGAAACCGTAGAAAGAATAATCACTCAAATCAATCAATCTTTTACAGATTATTTCATAATTCATCATTTTGAAATTGCTGTTGGTGGAATAAGAGTCGTGAAAAAAGAAAATCAAATCTACAGTGTTAGCCCAATTTTTATACTGCCAGAACATCAAGGAAAAGGAATTGCTCAAAAAGTCTTAACAATGGTTGAGCAGATATATGATGATGCAAAGTCATGGAATTTGGGTACCATCTTACAAGAGAAAGGGAACTGTTATTTGTATGAAAAGATAGGCTACAAAAAAACGGGTGCAACAAAAGCAATTAACGACAAAATGACAATGGTATTTTATGAAAAGCACTTATAAGCTTCAAATGCTTGAATAAGACGCCTCAGATTCGTCAGCCTGTAAAAATTAGGCTACCACTATACTAATCAGATACAAAAAAGAATCCCCCCTTCAGTTCTCAAACGAAATGAAAGGGGGATTCTTCATGCAATGAAGAGCCTGAATTAAACTGGAAGAAAAGCAGCGTTTGGTGAGCTGGACCAGGAGCATGCGTAATGTTCAAGTAGATCTTACGTAGAGCTGTTTATAGCCAACTTATAGCTTACGTAGAATCTACGCTCAGTAGACATCAGCCTTATACAGAGGCATCAAGATCATAAATTCAGTTCCCGAGCCTACCTGACTTCGTACTGTAATTTTCCCACCATACGACTCCACAATTGAGCGGGTAATGGCTAGACCGAGACCTGCACCACCTTGTTTGCGAGAACGAGAACTGCTTGTGCGGTAAAATCGCTCAAAGATATGGGGCAGATGTGCAGGTTCAATGCCTGTGCCGTTATCCTTTACTGACAATTCAGCCTTATGGTGCGTGGCATAAAACGTAATGGAGATGGCTCCATGCTCTGGATCGGTGTGCTGCACCGCATTATGGAACAGATTCAGCACAACCTGCTTCAGCTTATAAGGGTCAGCCAGTATATGGACCGCAGCCGTCAAGTCCAGATGAATGGACCTCAACTGTGCCATCATGGCAAGTTGTGGTTGCATTTCGAGCAGCAGACTGTCCAGCTGAATGACCTCCAGTTCCTGCTTTGGAGCCTGATCCAGCTTGGTCAGGAGCAGTAAATCTTCAACCAGCTTGTTAATACGTACCGATTCGCCGTGCATGCTGTCCAATGCTTTATACAATTGATCCTGATTGGTCGCTGCACCCCGCTGTAGAACTTCAATGAAGCCGTGAATGGAGGTAAGCGGGGTACGAAGCTCATGGGAAGCATCGGACAAGAAACGCTGCATCTGCTCTTTCGATTCCCGCTCCGCTTCAAACGAGTTCTCCAACCTTTCAAGCATCCCATTAAATGAAACGGCGAGCTGATCCACTTCCTCTTGTCCCTGAACGACGGGAAGGCGTTCTGCGAGGCTGCCTGCATCGATCTGCTGAACTTTATTCACCATGTTGGATAGTGGAACCAGCGTCCGGCGCAGTACCTTGGTGTATAAAATAAGACCGGCTACCATGGCCAACAGTGATAACATCAGAAAGATCAGAAGCTGTTTAATAATCAAGTCTTTTAGTGGCTTCGTAGCTGTGCCCATCTGGACCATGGGTAAGCCCCGATTGCGTGGACCTGGTGAGGCGAATACAATCAATTGCTCATTCCCTTGGCTATCCGTTACGATCCGGTAGGGAATATGTTTTTGTTCTTTCAACTCCGCTGTAATGTCTTGATATTCAACGCTTGATAGATGAGGAGCTTTCAGACCGTCTTCCCCAAAAACATCCTCGAACGTACCTTGATTATCAAACAGGGCCAGTGAACGGTCCGGAATAAATAGCACCCGATTGCCAGATCCGTTACCTGCCTGTCCTCCAAAAGGATTGTTGGAAGAGCCACTACGTGACTGGATTCCAAGCCAAACCGGGGGCATGGACATGAGCTGTTCTTGCATGGTTTTTGCCTGATTTCGATACAGAAAGCTTTCCATGATCCAGAATTGCAGGATACCGATTAACAATAGTAGCCCAGCAAGCACGAACAGAGAACGTGAGAGCAATTGAGAACGCAGTGAACGGGGCCAGATCCATTGGTGAAGACGTCTTAAATGAAGTTTATTTTTCTTAGGCAGTGAGTTCATCAGAGGTCCACCCTGTACCCAACACCCCGAAGCGTGCGTATGAGTTTATGCTCTTTGTCCCCGAGTTTGTCGCGCAAGGAGCGAACATATACCTCCACAATATTTTCTTCTCCGCCAAAATCATACCCCCATACCCGGCTCAAAATGGTTGCTTTGCTAAGTACGATCCCATGATTAAGCACAATAAATTTTAACAGTTCGTATTCGGTAGGAGAAAGCTCCAGGACCTGATTCTGATAAGTGATTTCTTTGCGCTGATCATCAATTCGGAAGGGACCATGGGTGACGGCTCCTATTAATAAAGGAAATTGATTGCGCAGTCTGGCCTGAATCCGAGCGAGCAGCTCGTCGAAGGCAAAGGGTTTGATCATGTAATCATCAGCACCTAGCCAAAGGCCCTTAACCCGATTTTCGACTTCGTCCTTCGCTGTCAGCATAATAACGCCAACCTGAGTTCCAGTCTTACGAAGTCGCTCGACCACTTCGAATCCATCCATCTCTGGCATCATGACATCCAGAATAGCCATATGTGGCCTGAATTCAAGAGCCAACTCAAGCGCAGCCGCTCCATCCGGTGCCGTACGCACATCGAAGCCTTCATTGCTTAATCCAAGCTCCAGAAATTGCAAAATATGTGGTTCATCATCAGCCAATAGTATTTTAATTCCGCTGCTAAGCTTCATAATGCAGGGTTCCTCCTTGCTTGCTTCCATCTTAGTTCTCCCTCAAGTGAGAGGGACTATATGTTGTATTATCGCTTGCCAAACTGAAATTTAGCTGAAAGGATTATGAATTATCCTCAGACAACATTCAGCGGACACTCATCCCAGTTTTATTTTGGCATGTCAGAATAGTAGACATGAAGAACTTTGAAGGAGTGATTAACATTGAATAACACCAAAAGAAGGATGGATTTTGTCCTTCTGCCAATTGTATTACTGGCGGCGTTTCTGAATGGATACGGTATCTGGAACGATCAATATGCCAATTCCTACTATACGACTGCCGTTGGTAGTATGCTCAGCAACTTCCACAACTTTTTCTATGCTTCACTAGACTCGGCAGGCTCCGTCACTGTAGATAAACCACCTGTGGTCTTCTGGATTCAGACGGCTTTTGCCTATGTCTTCGGATTGCACGGATGGAGTGTTATTTTGCCACAGGTATTAGCGGGAATCGGTTCGGTGCTCCTGATCTATTTCATGGTGAAACCTACATACGGTCTTGCAGCAGCACGGATCTCGGCGCTTGCAATGGCGACTGTGCCTGTCGTGGCGGCAGTCAGCCGGACCAATAATATTGACAGCATGCTGGTGTTTACACTACTGCTGGGTTCATGGTTTTTGTTCAAAGGCAGCAAACAAGGCAGTGCTTGGCGCATTCTGGTTGCCTTTGGGTTAATAGGCATAGCCTTTAATATGAAAATGCTTCAAGCCTACATGATTCTCCCGGCTTTTTATTTGTTCTATCTGCTTGCATTTCAGGCGAAATGGAGAAGGAAGATCATCCTGATGATCGGCAGCACAGCAGTTCTGGCGGTCGTTTCCTTATCCTGGGCAGTCACAGTGGATTCTATCCCTGAAGACCAAAGACCTTATATCGGCAGTAGTGAAACGAACTCGGTCATGGAACTCGCCTTTGGATACAATGGTCTGGCTCGCCTAACGGGTCAGCAGAATACCGCAGGTAACGCCGGTAAGCCAAATGGGATCGGACAGGGAAATAATCGTGGCAATCGAGGGGATTCGACCTCATCTCCTAATCAGACAGGCAGTGGTGTTACTGAGGCTGGGCAAGATGTCGATGCACCGGATAACGATAATATGAATGGTTCGAACGGCTTGAACGCCATGGGCGGCATGAATAGGCCGAATGGCAATTTCCCGAATGGGCAGATGCCAAATGATATGGAAATGCCAAATGGAAGAAATTTTGGCGGTAATGGTGGCGGAGGCATGTTTGGTACGGGGGAGAAAGGTCCTCTGCGTCTGTTCCAGACTGAACTGTCAGGTCAAGCCAGCTGGCTTATGCCAGTTGTATTGCTTGGGTGCATTGCCATATTTGCAGGATTAAGACGGAGAAATATAACCAGCAAGCACAAGGAGGCCTTGTTCTGGCTGGCTTGGCTGCTTCCCGTTGCTGCCTTTTTCAGTGTGGCAGGTTTTTTCCATCAATATTATCTGATTATGCTTGCACCTCCACTTGCTGCACTGACTGGCGCAGGGTTTGTAGCGATGTGGAAATTATATCGTGATCGCACCGGATGGCAAGCTTGGTTGCTTCCGGTGTCCGTACTGCTTACGACGCTGTTCGGCTGGTATATCATGCAGGTGTATAACGATACGATTGGTGCAGGCTGGTCGATTAGTGAATTAATCGCAGGCATTCTGGTTACGGTCATCCTGGTCGTTATGCTACATCGTACACAACGATGGAAACAGGGCTTCATTATCGCGGGATTCATGGTCATGCTGATCGGTCCGATCTATTGGGCATTCACCCCAATTACTTATGGTGGTAACAGTATGATTCCGGCAGCAGGACCCACGGGTTCCAATAGCATGTTTGGTGGAGCCGGAATGGGCATGCCGATGGGTAACGGTGCAGGAGATACAGAAATGCCTTCAATGGGCGGCCGTGGCGGAATGGGCAACCGTAACGAAGGATTGGATACAGCCACACTGAATTATCTGAAAGAGCACAATACAGGCGAAACGTATCTCTTCGCCACTACGGACTATAATCAGGCAGCACCTTATATCATCGATGAGAAAGAAGCAGTGATCACGCTTGGCGGTTTTTCCGGATCAGACCCGGTGTACACAACAGAGGAACTTGAGCAACTCGTCAAGAGCGGGCAAGTGAAATACTTCATGGTTGGTGGCATGGGTGGTCGCGGAGGAAACTCAGAAATTACCGATTGGATCAAAGAGCATGGAACCGAGATTCCAACTTCAGAATGGAAGACAGGCACCGACAGCGGATCTATGGATAACGGAGACACCGGAAACAGAGCTGGCTTTGGATTTAGCGGACAGACCACCTTGTACGAAGTGAAATTGTAGCTATATAAATTGAACTTGTCATTTACACAATAACGGAGAGGACAGAAAAAAACTGAAAAAGCGAAGCGTTCGCCTACAAGCTTTCTGCAAGAAAGCTACATCGGAAGCATACGCTATCACCGGATTTTCCCTTTAGAAAGGGAATCAAAAAATCTGGGGATAACAGCGATTGGAAGGTTGTTCTGTCATCGAAGTGTGCAGTGTAAATATTCTCTAGTTCAATTTATATAGAGTGAAAATCTCGAACGAAGTCCATTGGAAAAGGGAGGGGACGAACATGGCTCAAGCGTACCGATACAGCATTATTATTCCCATGTATAACGAGGAAGCGGTGATCGAGGAGACTTATCGGCGTCTGAAGAAGGTTATGGGCAGCACAGGAGAGAGCTATGAACTGTTGTTTGTCAATGATGGCAGCGTGGATCGAAGTGCACAGATGATCCGTGATTACGCCCGTTGGGACGAGAGTGTGAAGCTGATTGATTTTACTCGTAACTTCGGACATCAGATTGCGATAACAGCGGGTATGGATTACGCAGTGGGGGATGCGGTGGTTATTATTGATGCGGATCTGCAGGACCCTCCCGAACTGATACTGGATATGATCGCCAAATGGAAAGAGGGTTATGAAGTCGTATATGCCCGTCGCACCAGACGAAGTGGAGAAACTCGCTTCAAGAAATGGTCGGCAAGTCTGTTCTATCGTGTACTTCGTGCCTCAACGGATACGGATATCCCAGTGGACACCGGAGATTTTCGCCTGATTGACCGCAAAGTATGTGATGAGATGAAACGTCTTCCGGAGAAAAACCGATTTGTGCGCGGGTTGGTCAGTTGGGTCGGATTTCGTCAGACGGCTATTGAATATGAACGTGATGAACGTCTGGCAGGCGAAACAAAATATCCGCTGAAACGCATGCTGAAGCTGAGCCTGGACGGCATTACTTCATTTTCGTATAAACCGCTCAAACTTGCAGGTTATGTAGGTGCGATCCTGTCGGTTGGCGGATTCATCTATATGTTAACGGTTATTCTTTCGGCCATATTTACGGATTCAACGATTAAGGGATGGCCATCCATTGTGAGTATCATGCTGATGTTTAACGGATTCATCCTGATCATGCTGGGTATTCTGGGCGAGTACGTTGGCCGAATCTATGATGAGACCAAGGCACGTCCACTATACATTGTAAGAGATGTGGTTCAGGCCGAGAGTCAGCAAGCGCAATCCCGATTGACAGCCCGAGTTGCTCATCATGACTAAGCGTCTGGTAACAATCTTCAAGTTTGGTATTGTAGGTGTTGCGAATACGGTAGTGGATGCGTTGGTGTTTGCTTTACTCGCAGTGGTCGGTGTGCCGGTTCTGATTGCCCAGGTAATCTCGTACAGCTGCGGTGTTGCGAACAGTTATTGGCTGAATGGCAGGTGGACTTTTCGAGATGCGGCGCGAGGGGACGGGGATAGAGCCAAACTTATTCGTTTTCTAATCACCAATCTCGTCGTTCTCGCGTTATCTGCCCTCATTCTGATGACTTTGCACGATATGTTGGGTTGGAGTCTCGTGATGAGCAAGATCCTGGCGACATTGATGGGAATGGTCCTGAACTATATTGCTAGTAGATATTGGGTGTTTCGTATAGCAACTTAGCTGCGCGCAGTATGAAATATTAGTTATACGAAGCATATGAAAGGAGTGTGTGATGAAATGCGAATTAAAAAAGCAGTTATTCCGGCAGCGGGTCTCGGAACTCGGTTCCTGCCAGCGACCAAAGCACAGCCCAAAGAGATGTTACCGATTGTAGACAAACCAGCTATCCAATACATTGTTGAAGAAGCAGTGCAATCAGGCATTGAGAATATCCTCATTGTGACCGGACGCAACAAAAAATCCATAGAGGATCATTTTGATAAATCAGTTGAACTTGAACATTCGTTATACGCCAAGGGCAAACAGTCTTTGTTGGAAGAGGTGCAAGCGATCAGCGAGATGGCCAATATTCATTTTATTCGTCAAAAAGAACCACTGGGTCTGGGGCATGCCATTGGGTGTGCACGGCAGTTTGTAGGAGATGATGCCTTCGCAGTACTGCTCGGTGATGACATTATGGTGTCTGATCCGCCTGCACTTGCCCAGATGGTTCATCTCTATGAAAAGACAGGTAATCAGATTATAGGTGTCCGTCAGGTAGACACGGCAAATGTGAGCAAATATGGCATCATTGATTCCAACGGTGCAGAGGACCGGGTTCATCGAGTCACTAATTTGGTTGAAAAACCTTCCCTTGCAGAAGCCCCATCCCGAACAGCTGTAATGGGACGATACATTCTGAAACCCTCCATCTTTCCCATTTTGGATCAGATCAAGAGAGGGGCTGGAGGGGAATATCAGTTAACGGATGCCCTGAAAGTAGTGAGTCAAGTGGAGGAACTGTTGGCCCTTGAACTGGAGGGACGTCGCTACGATATTGGCGATCAATTCGGATATATTCAGGCGATCTTGGAGATCGGATTGATGCGCAAGGAATTACAGCCCATGCTGACACCCTATCTTCAAAAGCTTGCAACCCAGTGGGCATAGGAATTAATTTGTAGCAGAGGTCCACATCTGCTGGTACAAGAGAGCCTCTCCTTCGTACATGGTTCTTTCATAGAATCCAGCATTGTACAATTTTTCCAGTAACGCTACAATGAGCAAGTAGTTCAAGTTGCTCTTTGAGGAGTGAGGAATCATGAATGAATCTATCATCAGGGACCTTATTAAGTATATGGACGTGGAGGACAACGCCGCCATTCAGTACATTCAGACTGAGCATCGGATGAAACTGGGACTCTTTTGGGGAATCAAGGAAGGAAGCCGTGTTCTGGAAATCGGGTGTGGTCAGGGAGATACAACGGCCGTGCTTGCACATCTGGTGGGGGAGCATGGGTACGTTCATGGTGTAGATATTGCTCCAGAGGATTATGGTTCACCGCTGACCGTAGGCGAAGCGGCAGCCAAGTTGCGGAGTTCTCCGCTGGGTGATCGAATTCGAATGGATTATGATTTTGACATTTTAAGTGATCAAGCCCAATTTGCCGAGAATGAGTATGATGTGATTGTACTTTCCCATTGTTCCTGGTACTTGAAATCGTTTGACGAACTCGCCCGGATTCTTAGCAAGGTCAGGATATGGGGACATCAGTTATGTTTTGCCGAATGGGATGCACGCGTTACAGATGTGAGCCAGCTCTCTCACTGGTTATCTGTTCTCATTCAGTCCCAGGTCGAATGTTACAAGGAGAACAGCTTCTCCAATGTGCGTACGCTTTTTACACCGGAGGATATACAAGAACTTGTCACTTCGGCAGGCTGGACGATCAAGGAAGAGGCTTCAATCCATTCTCCTGAGCTGCAAGACGGTCGGTGGGAAACTGAAATGACACTGGCAGAAGCACCTGTGGAACTGAAACTGCTTCCGATTCCTGACAAAGTAAAAACACTTCTTCTTTCCGAACTGAAATTACTCAGAACACATCGAGCCTCGGGGCCTGGGAGCCCACTGGGTACGTATGCAATTGTTGCCAAAAAAACAGTAAGAAATTAACGTGTAAATTTCAATATCCAAAAAAATGTGTTTACTTCATCACGGTAATTTTGATATTATAATCGCAATATCAAATGCGACGAAGAGACGAGTAGATAAAAATCATTCTTTCAAAGAGAGCTCCGGTAGCTGAAAAGGAGTAAAGAACTTTTTATTGAATAAAGACTCAGAGCAGCACATCGGAACTTAGCATTAAGGGATGGTGTGACAGGCGCTCCTGTTACAGAGCTAGAGTATGGATGGTCTACAGCTTGCAATATGGTTGTATACCTTTACTTGAAGAGGCGGATATGGTGACATATTGGCGAATCTGGGTGGTACCACGAGAATTCAATCTCGTCCCTGAGACTATTGTCTTGGGGATGGGATTTTTTGGTTTTTTCGGGGCTGTGACTACACGCTTTGGAATTGCCTGAATAGTGTTAATTAGGAAGTCCATTTCATAATACGTTTTTTGTGAGTTATGAAATGGATCAATGAGAAGAATCACTTAAACCGAAAGGAAATGATGATTGAATGTCAGCAAAATTGAAAGTTGGTATCGTCGGAGGAACGGGAATGGTAGGGCAGCGTTTTGTGGACCTGCTCGATCAACATCCATGGTTTGAAGTAACAGCTATTTCTGCAAGCGCCAATTCGGCAGGTAAAACATATGAAGAATCCGTACAAGGCAGATGGAAACTCGCAGTTCCTATTCCGGAAGCTGTGAAGAAAATCGTGGTTCAGGATGCTTCCCAGGTCGAAGCTTTTGCCAGCCAGGTTGATTTTATTTTCTGCGCGGTTGATATGAAAAAGAATGAGATTCAAGCGCTCGAAGAGGCTTATGCCAAAACAGGAACACCTGTCGTATCCAACAACTCGGCTCACCGCTGGACAGCAGATGTACCCATGGTAATCCCTGAGATTAACCCGGGACATCTGGACGTAATCGAAGCTCAACGCAAACGTCTTGGTACGAAAACCGGATTCATTGCCGTAAAACCAAACTGCTCCATTCAGAGCTATGTGCCAGCGCTGCACGCCTTGCGTGAGTTCAATCCGACTCAGGTCGTAGCTTCCACGTATCAAGCCATCTCGGGAGCAGGTAAAAACTTTACGGACTGGCCGGATATGCTCGATAATGTCATTCCATACATCGGTGGCGAGGAAGAGAAGAGTGAGCAGGAACCACTCCGGATCTGGGGTAGCATCGAGAACAATCAGATCGTCAAAGCTTCTGCTCCATTAATTACAACACAATGTATTCGTGTGCCGGTAACGGATGGGCATCTGGCTACCGTGTTTGTAAACTTTGAGAAAAAACCAAGCAAAGACGAAATTCTGGAGCGTTGGTTGCAGTTCAAAGGTCGTCCGCAGGAACTGGCTCTGCCAAGTGCACCAAAACAGTTCATTACGTATTTTGAAGAAGAGAACAGACCACAGACAAAACTGGATCGTGACATCGAACGCGGAATGGGTGTATCGACTGGCCGACTGCGCGAAGATTCACTCTATGATTACAAATTCGTTGGATTGTCCCACAACACGCTCCGCGGAGCGGCAGGTGGTGCGGTTCTGATCGCTGAATTGCTCAAAGCCGAAGGATACATTCAACCGAAATAAGCATCAAAGAATCATGAACAGCAACAGATTTCTGCAAAGAATGAAAAACCATCACTTGTTGATGGTTTTTTTTGTGGACTATATCCGGAAAACGGAGTGGAGTCATGGAGTGGTATGAAATATGTAAAGTGAGAAACGCCGACAGGATTGTCAGCGTTATTTACTGCGCAGCTGCTGGGCACTGACTCGAAGCTTCGGTTTCAGGAAGAATACGACTCTTTAGCCGAGAAGCGGGACAGCTACCTTCTTCGTCGCGTTTGGTTTCCCAATTAATAGGATTGGTCATATCCGGGATGTGTTGCTCCAAAATGGCCTGATATTGACGTGCTTTCTCTTCCAAATGAGCAACACGGCTCTTGGCTTCTTCAAGCTGAATCAGCGCTGCTTCCTTGTACTCCATCATAAGTGCGAATCGTTGTGCAACGGTTGAATCTCCTTCAAGACAGAGATCGACGTATGTTTTAATGTTTTCAATCGGTAAGCCTGTCTGTTTAAGGCATTTGACGCCGTGCAGCCAGTTGATGGATTCCTCATCAAACACCCGAATGTTATTTTTATTGCGTTGAATGCTTGGAACCAAACCTTTATCCGTGTAAAAGCGTACCGCGTGCTCTGTGAGTCCCGTAAGCTGGGCAGCATCCTGAACCGTATACATATGTAATCCTCCTCGTAAAAAATATATTGGAGACCGCTTGACTTCGTGTAACACGAAGGAGCTAGGGTTATTGTAACGCAAGTCGGACGGAAGTGGAACAACTGCTTTTTTTGCTGAATTTCAGCAATACGTGAAGACTTGCGATTCACAATATGACCTTAGGAGGCGTTAATATGCAAACTGTAACTTTAAATAATGGAGTGAAAATGCCGATCATCGGCGTTGGTGTCTACCAGGTTCCTGATGTCGATGAATGCGAGAACACGGTATATGAAGCATTGAAGGCAGGTTACCGCTTAATTGATACGGCCGCCGGATACCTGAACGAAGAAGCAGTTGGACGCGCGATCAAGCGCAGTGGCATACCGCGGGAAGAACTGTTTATCACGACCAAGCTATGGATTCAGGATGCCGGATATGAAAGTACCAAGCTGGCGTTTGCCAAATCGCTAAGTAAGCTGCAGCTCGATTATCTGGATATGTACCTCATTCATATGCCTTTTGGTGACTACTACGGCGCTTGGCGTGCGATGGAAGAACTGTACCGCGAGGGCAAGATCAAGGCAATTGGCGTCAGCAACTTCCTGCCAGACCGTCTGATGGACCTTATTGTTCATAATGAAATTGTGCCTGCCATCAATCAGATCGAAACACATCCGTTTCAACAGCAGGTCGACAGTGCTGCTTTTATGAAAGAACAGGGCATACAACACCAGTCATGGTCACCGTTTGCGGAAGGTCGCAACAATTTATTTAGCAACGAAGTGCTGGCTTCCATTGCCGAGAGACATAACAAATCCATCGCCCAGGTTGTACTCCGCTGGCTTGTGCAACAAGACATCGTGATTATTCCCAAATCGGTACGCAAAGAGCGGCTTATTGAGAACTTTGATATTTTCAATTTTGTACTGAGTCCGGAAGAGATCGCAACCATTGCCACGCTGGATACCAAGGAAAGTCTATTCATGAAGATTGACGACCCTAAAGTTGCCCAGATGCTAGGTAAGATGAAAGTGGATTTGTAAAAACAGAAACGAATGACTAGATTTACGAAGCGGAGCAGTATCGTAGCGATATTAGTAATAAAAGCAATCCAATGCAAAACGCCGACAATCATGTCGGCGTTTTTTACATTCCAATATGTTGTTAAGCTGCAGATGTCTTATCTGACTTTTGCAGAAGCTGCGAGCGACGACCGAGCAGGTAACCTGTCAGGGAAGCGAGCATCTGTTGGAATACCATGCCGAGCACGACAGGGACGGCAACAGGTGGTGGAAAATACGATACAGCGAGTACTGCACCTGCGCTGATATTACGCATGCCTCCATTGAACACAAGAGCGACCTGGTCTGCCTCATTCCAGCCCAACAATCGAGCAATAAAGTAACTTAGTGCATAACCGAATGATGCCAGGAAAATAATGATGACCGCAAGACCAGCCAACTTCCAGTTGAAATCGGCCAAATAAGGTGCAACAACAGATCCGTTAATTGCAACGACAGACGCCATGAACAATTTGGATAATGGATTCAACCTTGGTCCCCAGACCGGGACAATGGCGCCTTTGGTCCACTCATTCAGCAACATACCGAGCAGGGATGGCACTACAATCATCCAGAATAGACTGCTCATCATGGCTGCTGTGTCCAGTGTGACACTGGTTCCGATTAACAGGGATAACACCCCGGGCACTACGAAAGGAGCAAGCATTGTATCAATCAGGATGATGGAAAGCGTAAGTGCGATATTGCCCCGATAGATGCTGACCCAGATGAAGCTGCTTATTCCTGTCGGAATCACGGCTGCCAGAACAAGTCCTGTTATGGTGTACGCATCTGTAGGGAAAACCAGATGACCCATACCGAGAGCAATTAGAGGCATCGCCAAATGCAAAATAAACAGACATACAAACAAGGGGAACGGCTTCTTAAGCACGTTCACAAAATCCCGTATCCCAAGACTGATACTTCCAGCGAACGTCATGAACGCAAAAAGCCAAGGGGATAAAAAGGTATAAGAAGAAAGAAAACTCCCGCATAACACGCCAATAATAATACTGATTGGGGTAATCAGTGGCATGATGCGGTTCAAGCGTTGGTTCAAGGCTTGAAGCATAATCATGACATCCCTTTACCGTGTGATTTTACTATTATACATGTTAATAACGCTGGCTGCAGACCCATTTGCAATGCAGCAGTCTGAACAGGTATCATGGACTTGGAACAAGGATTCCGATTAGGAGAAGGGGAGATGATCATGTTTATAAGAAAAAGAAAGCACACATTAATGATGACAGGCCTTATTGCATCAAGTATTCTGCTGATTTCAGCCTGTTCTGTCGTGGAACAAGCCAATCAAAGTATAAATTATGTGAGTGGGGCTACTGATTATATAGAACAGGTATCAAACGCCGGGGCTGATCTGCAAGAGCTTGCATCGGGCGCGGTGAATAATCCGGAGATAACAACGCAGATTCAGGAGAAAATTGATCTGATCCAAGCAGAAGCAAGCGAATTTTCTCAGCTGGCTGCTCCTGCAATAGGAGAGAGCATTCATGAAAATCTGGTCAGCTACAATACGCAATTAACAGAAGTTGTGGACAATTTCGAGAATACAATTGCTGAGCAAGGTTTTACGGCAGAAAATTGGGAGAAGACAGGCATTCCTGAACTGATCACCAACATTAATAATTTAAAAGATCCGCTTAGCGGACTTCAGGGTGAATAAATTGAATTAATTTTCAATATGGAAGACAACACAGTTTGAAATTCTCATATTTTATAAGGGCGAGATATCGGAATGATTGAATTACCGTTATGCTCGCTTTTTTATTTTCCGAAAACGGATGCATATTTAATATCACAGGAGCTAGACTATATCATGTAAATAGGAGATGTATATGACATTTATCTCATATTTATGTGAAGATGATCTATGGTTTGACAAGGTTGGGACAGAGGCGTATGATAAGCATATAAGTTAATAAAGTATAGTTACTTACTATAAGTTATAAAAATATTTTACCAAAGGAGAACTAAATCATGACGGAGCACAATGGAAAAGTAATCATTATTACAGGTGGAGCAAGTGGTATTGGTAAAGAGACAGCACTTCAACTTTCGGATCAAGGTGCGACTATTGTGGTCGCTGACTATAATGAAGACGGAGCGAAGAAGCTTGCGGCAGAGATTGAAGCAGCAGGCGGAACAGCGGGCGCGTACAAAGTGGATGTATCCAAAGGGGACGAGATCAAAGCCCTGATCGACTGGACCGTAGAGCAATATGGTACGTTAAGCGGTATTTTCAATAACGCAGGCATTGGACTTGTGAAGCCATTTCTGGAGATGGACCCGGAATCCTATCACAGAGTCATTGATGTAGATCAGCACAGTGTATACTACGGTATGTATTATGGCGCGAAAAAAATGGTTGAATTAAATGTACAAGGTACTATTGTAAATACAGCTTCGATCTATGGAAGTGTTGCTGCAGTAGGCAGCTTCAACTACAACGCAGCCAAGGCTGCTGTTGTTATGATGTCCAAATCCGGTGCATTGGAACTTGCTGAGCATGGAATTCGTGTCGTTGGTGTAGCACCTGGCTTTATCGAAACACCGATTCTGGGTGATGACCAAGCCATGAAGGATGCGCTTGCTACTCAACATATGCGTGGAGAGCTTATTCAACCGGAGAAAGTAGCCAGTGTGGTTACATTCCTGTTCAGTGATGCAGCAAGCGCAGTGAACGGTACAACCGTAGCCGTAGATGATGGTTTCCTCAGCTTCAAAACCAAATAAGTACCCTTTTATAATCAAGGCAACTCATCTCAAAAAACAGAAAAAAACGGTGCAGAACGATTTATTCGTTTTGCACCGTTTTTGTATTTTCATTATAAAGTAATCGTAGCATGTGAGATGGAAATAAGTTTGTCGAATCATCCCGAAATTTCAGAGATCGTGATACAATTAACAAGGCTATAGCTTTTTATCATTTTGTGGTGTCATATACAATTCGAACTCCGAGAGACCCATAACTCTCTTCTTTGTAATGACATTGAGAACAGGTTTTGGTCGAACATAACGCATCGTTATGAACTTGTAATTTTTCGTTGCACTGTGGACATTTATTTTCAAAAAGAGTCTTCAACACGTTAAACATGCTTAATCACTCATTTCGGATTAATTTACTTGGTTTTCATTATAACGGATAATATTCGCCTTGTATAGCACTTTTGAGTGGTATCGAAATGAGATTTATATTGCACGAAAGGAAGCGCATAACCGATGGATCTTCTGCTTTTTGTCATCATGTTTATACTGGGTCTGGTCGGTTCATTCTTCTCCGGTTTGTTGGGTATTGGTGGGGCCATTATCAATTATCCGCTGCTGTTATATGTTCCATCCTGGATGGGACTGGAGCCATTCTCAGCACATCAGGTATCTTCGATCAGTATGTTTCAAGTGTTTTTCGCTTCACTTGCCGGTGTGGTTGCATTCCGCAGAAAAGTAAAGACGGGTAGAAGTGGTGGGGCGATCGTTCACCGCGGTTTGGTGCTGTACATGGGCTCCAGCATTCTTGCTGGCAGTCTGATCGGCGGGTTCATATCCGGTCATCTGGACGGAAGGGTTATTAATCTGATCTATGGCATTCTGGCGATCATGGCGATTGTGCTTATGCTGATTCCCGGAAAAGGAAAGCTTGATACCTCAGCACCACTGGTGTTTAATCGATGGATTGCAGCAGGCACTGCTTTTGCAGTAGGCATTGTATCAGGAATTGTTGGTGCGGGTGGTGCCTTTATCCTTATTCCCATCATGCTGACGATTCTCAACATCCCCGTACGAACGACGATTGCTTCTTCACTGGCGATTGTATTTATCTCCGCTATTGGCGGCGTTATAGGGAAAATTACGGGTGGAGACATTCCGATGGAACCCATCATCTATACGGTGATCGGCAGTTTGCTCGGGGCATCCCTTGGTTCACGGGTTAGTTCGATGATCAATGTGAGGGTACTTCGATATGCATTAATCGTACTTATCGCCATCACAGCGGTCAAAGTCTGGTCATCCATTCTGTAAAATCACATATATGGGAATGAACAATGACGATTTCGTAACCAAACGGTTGGATCGCCGTATAAAGGTTATGAACATGAGCTGAAGCGTTGGATACACGATCAAATGAGTTCAGTTTTCGTCCATGGAGCACCTCATCTCCTTTCATGGATACATGTTTAACATTAATAGAATTTGAGGTATCCACCCTATGAATAACGTACTTACAGAACAGGCTGATGCAGGATATCGGCTAGCTGAGCAGAAAGCATCTCAGTATTTTACTTCTCTTAGGCAGCAACTTATGGATCATACGTATACGACAGCACTTACCCAAGATATTCATGTATGGCAAAAAAAACATATTCATCGTTTTTCCTGGCTTTCTCTGTTATCACCTAGCAAAAGAAAACCGGATCCCCGGGATGTTCATAGATATATCCACTGGCTGAATACGACTGGAAAGCTTGATGATTACCTGGATCGGAGTATCTCATATATTTATATGCGAGATCTGGGGCAAGCCCTTGATTCTCCGGATACGCAAGCCCGAATTCAGCACGTTGTCCAGAATACCAAAAAATACTTTATGGGCTCTGCCACTGGGCGCAGAGGACAGCCCGATTATATCAGTCTGGCTGCGTTGTACCGGTGGGGACAGAAGGAGCACATTGAAACGGCTGTCATCTGGGTGATGAACAAATTAAAGAATGTAGCATCCAACATTCCGAAGGAGCTGGATGCAGAGCAGGCGCAGCGGAAGCTTATCAAAATTATTCTCGGCGTGGTTCTTCATGTGGACGATGAGATGAACGAGCAGACCCCACCTGAGGAACGGGCCCGAAGATTTGATGCGGCGATCAGACTCGGTTATTCATACGGTTTGACGTATCCATTTGTGGATGACCTGCTGGATTCTCAAGCCTTGACTGTTCAGGAAAAAGAACAATATTCACTGATGATACGCGAAGCACTTCTTACCGGGGTTGTACCTGATCTGGGAGAGTGGAAAGGCAGTAACCTTGAAGTGATTGAATATGTGCATTCCGAGCTTCGGGAAGCATTTGAGTACATCAAGAACTATCAGCATCCAGAGAAACAGCGCACGTTTTTAGAGCAATCCTATGTGTTCTTTCAGTCCCAGGAGATCGATCGCAATAAGAAATTAGCCAATGCGAATTATACCAATGAAGAATTGTACATTCCGATTATTATCAAATCTTCGTCTTCCCGATTAATCGTCCGGTCTGTTCTCAGTGCACCAGTGGATGAAGGATTTGATCTGCGGACGTTCTATTACGGGATATATAATCAGTTGTCCGATGATTTTGCCGATATGTTTGACGATATGGAAGAAGGGGCAGTAACTCCGTATACGTACTATTTGAAGTATCGAGATTTGCGTCCCGACTTGATTAATCCATATGAATTGTATTGGGCAGTCATCTCTCATCTAATCCATGATGTATATAACTCGGACGCCAAGACCCGCGAGGTCATACTGGATCGTGCCATTAACGGTCTGAAGCGTTGTAAAGAACGGTTGGGGCAGCAGAAATATGATGAAGTGATGTCGATCTTTACCTCTGGGCAGCCTGAATTCAATCAACTGGTTCAACAGATGGTGCGAAAAGCAGATGACGTTGATTTCCTTGATAAATTGTTACGGGATCAGGTCGTGCTTCAATTGAAAAATGACAAGCAGGAGAAAGAGGAGTTCAAGCAGACCATTCGAACAGTTCGCGAACAGATTAATGTGGAGTTGCAGATTGCGAAGCCCGGTGGACTTCATGAGATGAAAGAAACGCTGATCGATGCAGCCAATTATAGCTTGCAGGGAGACGGAAAGAGGTTACGCCCTATATTAACCTGGGTTATGGGCGTGCGCGAGTATGGCCTACCCGAATCGTCTATTGTTCCGCTGCTACGATCGCTGGAGTACATGCATACCGCTTCCCTGATCTTTGATGATCTGCCTACGCAGGATAATGCTTCGACAAGGCGTGGACGTTCCACACTGCATCAGGTACACAATAGCGCCACAGCAGAGCTTACGGGTCTGTTTCTCATTCAGAAGGCGATAGGAGAGCAATCCTCATTGGATCGTTTCGATGCGGCGACCGTGCTCAGACTCATTCAGTATTCGGCTGAAAAAGCAGAGGATATGTGTATGGGGCAGGCGATGGATCTGAACTCCAAAGGCAAGGCATTAACGTTGGAGCAGTTGAACATGATCTGTTTTTACAAAACAGGCATTGCCTTTGAAGCTGCCCTGGTCATGCCAGCGATACTTGCCCAAGTGAAGGAACCGGAGATGGCTACGCTGAAAAAGTTCGCTTATCATGCGGGGATCGCCTTCCAGATCAAGGACGACTTGCTGGATTTCGAGGGAAATTACCTCATTCTTGGGAAACCTGCAGGTCAGGATGAGCGGAACAACAATTCAACCTTTGTGTCTATTCTGGGTGATGAAGGCGCGAAGAAAGCGATGTGGGAGCATTATTGTCTTGCTACAGATGCATTGAACGAGATGCGAAAACCGATTTCATTTTTGAGACATTTATTGGATTATCTTGTTGGTCGTGAGCGCTAATCCATTTTTCTAGCGATTCATTATTGCATATGACTTATAATGATATATACTGACAAAGGTCAGGATTCCATATGAATGGATTCCAGGCCTTGTTTGAATTTGTAGACACAAAATTCTTGAAAATATTTGTTTCAACTCCTGAAATTTTGGGTATTAAGCAGATACTGTTGTTTTAAAACTGACTATATTTTATAGAACATCTGATATCAGTAAAAATTTAGTTTTCGACAAACTTTACATGGAGTCTATGCCAAAAGGAGAACTTACAATGCAGGTTCAAAAGGTCGATCATCATGAATTGTTCGAGCAGATCTACAACCAAGCACCTATTGGAATTGCACTCGTTGCTCCAACAGGACAATGGATGAAAGTGAATCCTGCTTTTTGCTGTTTGCTAGGTTATACAAGTGATGAATTAATGGATCTCACGTATCAGGATATTACACATCCGGATGATTCACCGCAAGATATGATCTGTAGTTACGAGTTATTTGAAGGTAAAATAAAAGAAAATCAATACGAAAAGCGTTACATCAATAAAAATGGTGACATCTTATGGACGTCATTGCATGTTACATTAGTTCGTAGCGAAATTACGGATGAACCTATTTACTTTATTTGCCATATTGTTGATATTACTGACCGCAAAATGTCTGAACAAAAGCTTCTGCATAGTGAAGAGATGTTCAAACTTATTACAGATCATGCTCAGGAGATCATCTATATTGCCGATCAGGAGGGTGTTTGTCGATTCTGCTCACCCTCCGTTCAAGGTTTACTGGGTTATTCGCCAGAACAAGTAATTGGCCAAAATAATGATGCATATTTTCATCCACAAGATCTGGAACGGATTTCACAGATGGACTTGACCAAGGGTAATCTGTTGAATACTAGGGTCCGTCATAAAGATGGGCATTATCTGTGGTTTGAAACCACATACAAGGTCTTTGGTGATGCTGAGCATGGAATGCAGATTTTTTCAATTGGACGAGATGTATCCGAACGAAAAAAACATAAAGACATCAGTGCAGAGGCTGAACGCATCGCCTTAATTGGCAGTTGGGAATGGGATATGGTCAATGACCAGATCGCTCTTTCAGATCAGATTTTTGAGATTCTTGAATTCGAACGTACACGAAAATCATATCGTGCAAGTGATATAGCTAATGTGATTAATCCCGCGGATAAAGCCTCCTTATACGAACAAATGGAATGGGTAAAACAAGGGAAAGCGCTAGATTTCGAGTACAAGCACATTAGCACGAATGGAAGTGAGAAGTATCTTCACTTACGCGGGTTAGTTACGCTCGATGAGAATGGTCAGCCAGTCCAGCTAAACGGAACACTACAGGATATTACTGAACGCAAACGTATCGAATTTAAATTGCAGGAATCTGTGGAGCGATACACTTCGCTTAAGAAATACAATCATGACGCCATTATCTCGTTTAACATGGATGGTAATATTATGAATGCGAATCCAGTAGCGGTGAAAATGACGGGCTGTCCCGTGGCTGAAATGATCGGCACAAGCATAAGCAGATTTATCGGAGCTGTTAATCTGGGTCTGATTCTGGGCAGTAATTATGAGATGGCTGAGAAGGAGATCAACGTTGTTCGGCACACGGATGGCTTTGAGACAGAAGTCTTGGCTACACTTGCTCCAATCATTGTTAATAAATCCAATGTCGGGTTTTACCTGATTGCGAAGGATATTACAGAGCAGAAAAAACTGCTTGTAGCCAAAGAGACAGCGGAGAGAATGAATAAGGCCAAAAGTGAATTTTTGGCGATGATGAGTCATGAAATCCGTACACCTATGAACGGTGTAATTGGGATGACGGATTTGCTCTTGGATACTCCTGGACTTAGCGGGGAACAAAAGGAATATATTGAAATCATTCAGAAGAGTGGAGATTCCTTGCTGGCCATCATTAATGATATTCTTGATTTTTCCAAAATCGAGTCAGGCAAAACCGATCTGGTCGAAGATCCTTTTGATTCCGTAGAAATCGTGACCGAGACGGTGCAAATCGTAAAACCACTGGCTCGTGAAAAGAAGCTGGATGTTCGTATGTGCGTAGAAGACGCTATTCCAACTCCAGTGTATGGTGATGCTTATCGTCTTAAACAGGTACTTACCAATATCATTGGCAACGCGGTCAAATTCACTTCAGAAGGCGGCGTGGAAGTTAAAGTGGGTGTTAAGGAGCAGCAGGGCAATACCGTGCAGCTTTATTTTCAGGTAAAGGATTCGGGCATTGGGATTCCCGCTGAGAGGAAACAACAATTATTTGAACCTTTCTACCAACTGGAGAATTTTATGACCCGCAAACCCCAAGGTACGGGTCTTGGCCTTGCCATTAGCAAGAAACTGGTAGAGCTTATGCATGGAAATATCTGGATTGAGGAGTCGGATGAACCGGGTACAATATTTATATTTACTGCCCAATTCAAATTAAATAACGGTGAAGAGAGCAACAGGTTAGATCAACAGCAGAAGAAGAGCAGAACTTCAGCCTTGCGAATATTAATCGCAGAAGACAATGAGGTGAATAAGCTCGTCCTTAGCAGAATTGTTGAGAAAAAAGGGCACTTCGTGGATCATGTGGTGGATGGTGTTGAGGCAGTCGAGGCGGTCAAACACAATTCATATGATATTGTCTTCATGGATGTGCATATGCCAAGGCTTAATGGATTTGAAGCGACAAAATTGATTAAAAATTCTTTGCCCCCCGAGAGTTGTCCATACATTATTGCGGTAACTGCAAATGCCGTAAGAGGAGACATGGAGAACTGTTTGAAGGCAGGCATGGATGCGTATGTCAGCAAACCGATTAAAATCGAGTCCATTATGCAGGTATTGGAGACCTATTACACCAAATATAATCTCTAAGTGCACTCAAAATGGATCGGCAATAGAGCCGTTAGCTTATCGTAAATAGGCTAGCGGCTTTTTTGCCGATCCATGATTTTGTTCAGCCCTGTATCCCACAGATGCGTCTGTGCACATATATCCCTAAGGATTTTTGATCCACAATTGGGAGATGTCCATATATCCGAATTCTGCTATCTGCATGCCGAAGATGCTCTGATCCAGTTCAGCCTGCTTGTTCATGTGACAGCCATGCAAGATCCAGCAGTGTTCACGTAGCAAGCCTTCAGCTTCATCCAGGAGCGCTGTGCGGTCTGCCCGATGAAGCGTTGCGAAATGATCCAGTTTGTCATCCAGTTGAGACTGGAATACAGGGGACATACACATATGAAAATGATTGGACAGGTTTTTGAAAAAATGAATCATGCCGTACTGCCAATCTTCCTCCAGTATCTCTTCAGCCAAGATCAATTGGGCGTTCGTGGTTTCCTCTGAGTTGAAATAATCCACAACGGCGTGCATGCTGATGTTCATTCCGATGGACTGCGCACGACATTGGAACCACTCCGCAACGTCTGCGTCCTTATTATGCTTATACGATAAAGTTATCGTCTCACCCCGGTACCCACAGCTATGCAGCAATTCACGAGCATGGTCAAGAGAAACGGCTGTCCAGTCTTGGGCTGCACTTCTCCAGGGAAGGAAGCTGCTGGCTGGTGTGATCCGATTGCCACCGAGATCTCTGACAAGCGCGACCGGATCATAGACGATACGCAGGGCTTGTCGAAATAGGGGATGATGATGGATGCCTTCCTTGTGAAAATTAAACAGCATATACTGACAACCCAGCGCCGGATAATTGATGCTGTTGGTCTGTTCACAGCCTGTTGTGAGACTCAATCGATCAGTACCTGGTAGCTCATAATAGCGATCATTCGGACTCAGGTCAGTCACAAACCAGAAATGAACTTGATCCAGATGTGGCCGGATGCCGTAATAGGCATCAAATGCGGTAAGTTCCAACACATCTTCATTCAGCTCAGAGATCTGAAAAGGACCGGTACCTATTAAGGTATTGGCTACATTGTAATCGTAGGGCAGGATTGTCATTCGAATACAACTGAACAGATGCAAGAAGAACCGATTAGGACGACGAAGAACAAACTTGATACAGTAATCGCCAGCTACTTCCGCACGTTCGATATCCCGGTACAACCAGATGGACGGACTATTCACATCTATCAATCGTTGCAACGTCGCTTGGACATCCCGGGACGTCATGACACGACCGTTGTGAAAACGTACACCTTTCCTGAGATAGAAGGTCCACAATCGATGGTCCTCACTACACTCCCACATATGAGCCAATGCTGGCCGGAATGATTCCATCTTGGCATTATAAGTGATCAACGTATTACAGACCTGGCTCAGCAGATAGGTTTCAAATGCAGTATAAACAAAGGCTGGGTCCAGATCACCTAACTGGCGAGACCTCATAATGCGCAGGATATCCTGACCTGAGGAAGTTTCCTCGTGGCTGTGAAATCCCATCTGTTGATGGAGGGAGAGCATGAGCTGTTCTCGCAGTGAATCATGCATCTGAATGGTTCCGATGAGTTCAATGGCATCTTTCATTTTGCCTTTAGCGAGAAGTTCGGTAAAACTGGCTTCCAGCGCATCATTCATGCTACGCAGTAACGTTAACTCCGAATGGTGCCCACGACCACGCCCGGGTTGCCAGTGGATGAAGCCTTGCTCCTCCAATTTTCTAATGATGAACTTCACATTACGAGGGGTGCAGCACAAGGCAGCGGACAGGCTATCAATTGTTACCGCTACAGGTTCATGGAGCTTGAACGAAAGTTGTTCGGCCCCGGCGAGCCTTATAAAGTGTGTATGTAGGGTATCCATGTGCATAACTCCTCTATTAAAGGTGAAAAGTGTGATCATATGTTTACACTTTTACTTCCCCCTTTTATCCTTACAATTATACATTAGTAGAAGTTGTTCAAAAAGTCCGCTTAGGAAGCATCTAGAATGAATAGGAGAAGTTCGCATGAAGCAATATTTGAGGCAAATTCACCCCTTGGCATGGACCATCATTATCGGAACCATGTTTGGACGTCTTGTCACGTCAATGAGTATCCCGTTTCTTTCCATCTATCTGACACGTGTACTAGAGGCTACACCGACCCAGACCGGTATTACTGTGGCCGTTAGCTCGCTGGCAGGTGTAATGGTCAGCTTTTATGGCGGTTATATTTCGGACCGGATCGGTCGCAAAATCGTGATGTTAATCTCGGTATTTAGCTGGGCAGGTGTTTTTTTCATTTTTTCAGCAGCAGAGCATCTATGGGTGTTCTTTGTTGCCAATACGTTAAACGGATTATGCCGCGCAGTATTTGAGCCCACCTCCAGAGCGCTGTTATCGGATATTACTTCTCCGGAGAACAAATTGCTGGTGTTTAACCTCAGATATGCTGCAATTAATCTCGGTGTAGTCTTTGGGCCAATTATCGGATTTCAGCTGGGATCATCTGAATCAACGTTTCCGTTTGTGATTTCCGGATTGGTATACATAGCCTATGGACTTGTATTATTTCTGCAATTCAAGTTACAGCATGCCAATCTGCCAGAGCGTCATCAGGCAACTGCACCACGTTTGCGTGAAGCACTTATGACCACCGGTCGCGACCGGGTATTTCTGCCGGTATTGATCGGTACCACATTCTGTGTTCTGGGTTACGGACACTTTAGTTCTACGTTGGCACAGTACTTGGCGAGGAGCCCGATCTTTGAAAATGGAAGCCAGATGTTCTCGTACATGCTGTCCCTGAATGCCGTGACGGTACTGATTATTCAGTATCCTCTTGTGCGAACATTCCGAAACTTTCCACCGCTTGTTCCTCTGATTGTGGGTAATCTGCTGGTCGCAACCAGTCTGATGATGGTCGGAATCGCTGAAGGTGTACTCATGATGATGATGAGTGTCATACTATTTACCATTGGGGAAGTATTGTTGTTCACGATGATGGATATGCTCATCGACCGAATTGCGAAGCCGGAATGGAAAGGAACGTATTTCGGTACCATCGGCTTCAATAATATTGGTAGTGTCATTGCTCCTGTCATGGGAGGGGTGTTGTTAAGTCAATTTGGAGCGGAGAATGGACTCGCTGTCTTTGTACCGATTGCGCTGACGACTGCTCTGGGAGTACCTTTTCTTCTGATCGCACATAGACGTCTTGTTGTTAGAGAGAAGCAAACAGAGCCTACATCATTAAGTATGTAGCGAGAATTGAAAGATTAATGACATGAATTAAATAACAATTCAGTTAAAATTATCTTGACGAATGTTAAACCAGCGAATACAATAAACAACAAATATGTGAAACGGGTGGGATGATGATTATGTTTATGCCTATACAGACTTCAAATCGATAACTGAATACGCATGAGCATAGTGACATTAATCCAATTTTTTGCAATGATCGCGTTGGGACAGTCATGTTTGTGCACCTCTGTCGTGGACGCTCATCATTATTGCGATGCAGAGGAGATACGGGAAATGCTTTGCATTTCATTCGATCTCTTTTGGCTACAAGCTGTAGATGAACATTAGTTCATCTATGGCTTTTTTGCATGCATTCCACCCAATTTGTTCACATAGAGAGGAGGGTTAGGAGCGTTATTTTATAAAAAACTAACATGTTAAAAAGGAGAATGTACAATGATCAACTTACGTTCTACATATCAATTATGGGCGGGAAATACCGATTTTAATGTTTTTATGTATGACTCATCCTAGTGATCGCAAATTTGCTATCGTTAAGATCATCAATAAATATGAATAGGCAAGAACAATTAAATAAACCGATAAAGAGGTGGGACCTGTGCCCAAAACAGAGAAAGGCTCCATGTCATGGCTGCTGCGTTATCTGAAACCCGTTAAAGGACGGCTGGCCTTGCTTTTAATCATGTTGCTCACATCAACGGGGCTTCAGCTTTTGAATCCACAGATTATCAAACGATTTATCGATACAGCAGCAAGTGGGGGAGTCCTCACCAATCTTGTTCAGCTCGCAGGAATATTTCTGGTTGTTGCCGTGTTTAATCAACTCATCACGGTAGCGGTCAGTTATCTGGGGAACGACGTGGCCTGGCGGGCCACGAATCAACTGCGCGGAGATTTGCTGAAGCACTGCCTGCGTCTTGATATGCGTTTTCATAATGTGAAAACACCTGGAGAGATGATTGAACGTGTGGATGGTGACGTAACGAGCATCTCCAATTTTTTCGCGATGTTCATCGTGCAAGTGATCGGGAGTTTTGTGCTGCTGGCCGGAATTCTCGGATTCATGTTCAGTGTCAATGTGCCCATTGCTTTGGTGATGACCGTGTTCACATTATTATCGATCCTGTTCATGGTCTTCATCCGAAATCTGGGCGTGGACTCTTCCAAAAATGAACGGGCGGCAAGTGCCTCTCTGTTCGGATTAATTGAAGAACGCATCGCCGGGATTGAAGATGTGCAAGCGAATGGTCATGTGCCGTATGTGATGAACCGCTTTTACCGCACGATGCGCACGGTATTCCGTAAGGGGAGAAAAGCCTGGCTGCTACGGGTTATTCCGTGGAATACCACAGTGGTTCTGTTCGCTCTGGCGGTCACTGCGGTGCTTTTGCTGGGTGTGCATTATTATATGGAAGGTCTAATTAGTATCGGAACGTTATTTCTGATCTACCAATATACGCAGATGCTGAATGATCCGATTGAGATGCTTGGAGATCAGGTGCAGGAGTTCCAAAAAGCAAAATCAGGCATGCTGCGCTCCAGAGAGCTGTTGTCCATGCAGAGTGTGATTGAAGAGGGGATAGAGGAGCAATTGCCTGAAGGACCGCTTGGATTGGAATTCAATCAGGTACATTTCAGCTATAACCAGGATAAACCGGTATTGCAGGACATTAATTTTGCCATTAAACCTGGAGAACGTCTGGGAATCATCGGTCGCACAGGTAGCGGCAAATCGAGTCTTAGTCGTGTTCTACTCCGCCTGTACAATCTGGATCGGGGGACGATCCGTGTAGGTGGAACGGATATCACGAAGCTTACATTACAAGCGCTCTATCGCCGAGTGGGTATGGTAACACAGGATGTGCAGTTGTTTGATGGCACGCTGCGTGACAATCTTACCCTCTTCAATGGGGATGTATCAGATCATATGATCAAGGAAACGACGGATCGCCTTGGGCTTAGCCAGTGGATTAATTCACAACCAGAAGGACTCGATACGTATCTGGCAGCAGGTGGAGCTTCATTGTCGGCAGGGGAAGCACAGTTATTTGCCTTAACCCGCGTATTCCTGACCGAACCAAGTCTGGTTATTCTAGATGAGCCTTCGTCACGTCTGGATGCTGCGACTGAAAGCATGCTGCAATCTGCAATTGACCAGTTAATGAAACAATCCACCGGAGTTATTATTGCTCACCGATTAGCTACACTCGAGAAAGTGGACCGGATTATGGTGCTCGGAGATGGCAAGATACTAGAATTTGGAGCGAGAGAAGAACTTGCTAGTAACCCGGCATCTCATTATGCCAGACTGCTCATTACAGGCCGAGAGGAGGAATTGGCATGACTGTAGCAGGATTTATAGGCCGTTTGTTTCGATTCAGGCCTTTGTTATTTGTAATCAACGGATTGTTATGGTGTATATTTCACTCCTTGCCGCTAGCCATTGGTATTGGAATGCAATGGTTTTTTGATCGCACAACAGTGGGGTCAAATGACTACATGTGGCTTGCTGTGCCGCTTATCTTTATTGCTTTGGTCCGAATGGCACGGGTGGGTACATTTTTTGTAGCCTTCTATGCATGGGTTACGTATCTGTATCATGTTCAGGCGATTTTACGAACCAACATGCTCGCAGCGATCATGCGCTGGCCTGGACGTAATCTTCCGGCTTCACCAGGGGAGGCGATGAGTCGCTTTCGGGATGATGTCGATGAAGTCGTCGAGTATGTAGAATCATGGGTGGACTTCTGGGGACGACTTGTATTCGCTATTGTGTCCATCGTCATTATGGCGAACATTAATTGGCAGATCACAATGGTTGCCGTGCTGCCATTGGTGGTCGTGACCTTACTCAACAACCTGTCCGGAAATCGGGCTCGAAAGTATGCACAGGTTAATCGTGAAGCGACTGGGCGAATTACCAGTTTTATTGCGGAAACGTTTGGAGCAGTGCAAGCCCTGAAACTGGGTCAGGCCGAAGAGAATGTCTCTTCACGTTTTAACCAGTTGAATGAGGATCGTCGTCAGGCTGCACTCCGGGACAATCTGTTTAAGCAGTGGATGAGATCGATGAATCAGCATGTTCTAAGTATCTGTACCGGATTGATTCTACTGATGTGTGCAGCTGAGATGAAAGCAGGGAACTTTACCGTAGGTGATTTTGCCTTATTCACCAGCT
Organism: Paenibacillus sp. FSL K6-4396; assembly: GCF_038002525.1. NCBI lineage: Bacteria > Bacillati > Bacillota > Bacilli > Caryophanales > Paenibacillaceae > Paenibacillus > Paenibacillus sp. FSL K6-4396. Next base: position 3,135,215 of record NZ_JBBOCR010000001.1, read on the forward strand.
ATCTGGCCAATATCGGATTTAGCATTTCACTGTTTGGTTATATGGTGTTTCAGCACAAAAGGCTCAAGGTATCCTATGATCGTATGCGTAAGCTATTCCGTCCAGGGGAAGAAGATCAGATCATGGATTCGAGGGAAATCTATCTGTATGAAGATCCGCCGGAGCTTGTAAGTGAACAGAGGGACCCTAAGGAGAAGTTGCAATCTCTTGAGGTGAATAAGCTGACTTATCAATATCCGAATTCTGTAAATGGCATAGAAGAAATCAGTTTCCGTCTGAAACGTGGACAATTTCTTGTTATTACGGGACGGATCGGGTCAGGTAAATCAACGCTTGTACGCACACTTCTTGGACTGTTACCCAAGCAAAAAGGGGACATTCACTGGAATGGAGCAGCTGTTGATCCAGCAACGTTCCTGATGCCGCCTAGAGCAGCGTATACCCCGCAAGTGCCAAGACTGTTTAGTGATACGTTGAAAGAAAATATCGTCCAGGGCAAACAGGGTAACTCCGAGCAAGCCCTTGAAAAAGCCATTCGTCTGGCTGTGATGGAGAAGGATATCAAACATCTGGATCAGGGGCTTGAGACCCCGGTTGGTCCCAGAGGGGTGATGCTGTCAGGCGGGCAGATTCAGCGCGCGGCCACAGGACGCATGTTAATGACGGAGGCGGACCTGTTTATCTTTGATGACCTGTCCAGTGCACTGGATGTGGAGACAGAACAACAAGTATGGGAAGGGCTGTTCCAAGAGCCGGATGTCACCTGCATCGCAGTTTCTCACCGCAGGGCAGCACTTTCCAAAGCAGATCACATTATCGTGATGAAAGATGGACGCATTGAAGCCGAGGGAAGTTTGGCCGAATTGCTTGCCACCAATGAAGAGATGCAGTTACTGTGGCAAGGGGAGCAAACCCCAGCCAAAGTCGGATAGCTTTAAAAATTTAGAAAAGATAATAACAAAGCAAAAAAGCCTTACAGACGACTCCTTGGTAGAGTACAGTCTGTAAGGCTTTTATCGTTATAACGAGTGGTAAGATGGAATATTTTTATCTCATCATTTGAGCAATCAAGGAATACGCAATGATGACCAGGAAGATAATAGTGATATGGTTAATGGAGAAGATAAACATCCGTTTGGACCATTTCTCTGTTTCTTTCTTATCAAAGGTAGCCACACTGAGAATGAGCCAGGCCAAGCTAACCAGAAATGCCACAATAGCGACAAATGGACTCATCGGCCAGAATAAAAAGCTGGAGATCAGTAACAGTACCAGATACACATTTGTCTGAATGTATGTCCGTCTGATGCCTTTAACAACGGGTAGCATGGGAACACCAGCAGCTTTGTATTCGTCAAAACGACGAATCGCAATCCCGTAGAAGTGAGGCATTTGCCATAAGAGCATCGTAACAACCAATGCCCAGATCTCGAAATGACCCAGTTCCGGTGAAATGGCTGCCCAACCGATGAGTGGAGGCACAGCACCCGAAAGACTTCCCACTTCCGTGTTGTAGATCGTTGTACGTTTGGTCCACATCGTGTAAGGGAACACGTAAAGCAACAGACCCAAAATACCAAATACAGCAGCGGATGGGGAAGCGATGTACAACATGATGCCCCCGATGATGGTGATGGCAATACCGAGAATCAGACCCGACTTGGTATCTACGCGACCCGTAACGGTAGGGCGTTTCTTCGTACGTTCCATGATCGCATCAATATCACGATCATACAAGTTGTTAAACACCCCTGCAGCTCCAATAATGAGAGAAGATCCAATAAAGGAAAGGATGATTGGTACAATATTAGCTAAGATTGAAGCATCAAATACATATAAAGCCAAACTTAAACCCGCAAACATGGCGATCAGGTTGGACTTGATGATTCCGATTTTAATCGTATCGAAGAATACTTTCGGAATCGAGCTATACTCCAGGCTGATATTGGTCTGTGAACCATTATTCAATGTTTTCAAGAACTCACTTCCTATATCTATACTTGTATATTATGTCGCTATTATACCATTCAATACACTATGTGATTTAATTAACGTTTTAGTATTTAAAATAATGTCATTTGATTGTGAACAATTTAAAAACAAGGTTGTTTTTAATTGTTAAATAATTATTTCTGTGTTACAGGAGAGAATCCAAAAATCCAGGTATAAAAGTGATTTAAAGTTTGTTCTGTCATTGTAGTGTAAGTGTAAATAATCTTTTATTCAACTCACACAGGCTGGATTGAAGAAGGTAGTTAAAGATATATGTTGCAAAATAGTTAGGTTTTGTTTATTGTGGATATAAGATATCTTTAATAGTCTTGTTTTGATGTGTTCTTGTAAATCTCCGATATTACTTTCTTAAGAGAGAGCGGAGGTTATTTTTAAAACTTAATTAGAGATATTAAATGTCTGGAAAGGGTGATTAATATGAATCAACTCTTGGATGTACTTATTATTGGTGGAGGACCAGCGGGGCTTAATGCAGCCCTAGTACTCGGCAGGGCCCGTAAGAACGTTGTGGTCATCGATGATGAGACACCGCGAAACTGGGTAACAAGGGAGACGCATGGGTTTGTGACAAGAGATGGGGCTAGTCCACGTGAATTCCGCAAAGCAGCCAAAGAACAGATTGCAGCGTATCCCTCAGTTCAATTTGCATCCGATACGGCAACAGCGATAACAGGTAACGATGGTGATTTTGTAATCAAGACTACTCAGGGGGCAAGTTATCGCACGAGAAAGATTTTGTTTGCGGTAGGTAAGAAAGACCTTCCTTTGGATATTAACGGATTAACAGAGGTTTACGGTAAAAGTGCGTTTGTGTGTCCATATTGTGATGGATGGGAGTTAAGAGACCAATCGCTGGTCATCATCGTTAGTGGAGATAAGGCATTACATATGGCAAAAGTCATATCCGGCTGGACAACACAATATACGATCTGTACGAATGGATCAGATTCCTTAACCGATGAGCAGCGTGAAGAGCTGAAGCGGCATAATGTTACTGTATTCGATGCACCGATTCAATCCATTAACTCTGAAGAAGGGATGGTACAGCAAGTTGTACTAAATGACGGTATAGCGATTCCATGCACAGGAGTCTTCTTCCAACCAAAACTGTTTACCGGATCAGAACTGCCAAAGGCCATCGGTTGTGAAATTACAGAGTCGGGGACGGTTATCGTTGATGCTTCCGGCAAAACATCCGTAGCGGGTGTTTACAGTGCTGGTGATGCAGCATCCGAGATGTATCAGGCAATCACGGCTGCGTCTCTGGGGGCATTGTCTGCGGTAAGCATTAATAATGAATTGAATTTCGAGAAGTGGGATGAGCCAACTCATCGTTAGATTAAATTAATAAGCGTCATAGAATCATAGCGTCATTGGTTCATACAGTAGGGGATTGCATATGCAATCCTCTATTTGTTGTTATTCAACCTAAATGTTGAATAATTCAAATGAAAGTAATACAGCTAGAAGAAAATTTGATATTAATTTAAAATTGGTTTATTGTATTATCAAATGATACAATTATCTATCATTTATAAAATCATTAAAGGAGAGATCACTTATGAATGAAAGCAGAACAGCTATCATATGGCTAACGAATACCTTGCTCCACGGCGTACAGTTAAGAGGTGATCATCATGAGTGATGCAACTTACATTCCACAGCCCAAAATGTATGGACCACTTGGCAATTTGCCTTTGATAGATAAAGATAAACCAACGCTGTCGCTAGGTGTCCTGGCTGAACAGCATGGACCAATATATCGACTTACCGTTCCCGGTTATTCCGGTTTAATCGTATCTGGACCAGATCTTGTTGCTGAGTTATGTGATGTGTCCCGTTTTGACAAATATGTATACAATGAACTCGAAAATGTACGTGCCTTTGGAGGCGATGGTTTATTTACAAGCAGAACATCGGAGCCCAATTGGAAAAAGGCCCATAACATTCTGCTTCCCACCTTCAGCAAACAGGCCATGAAAGGTTATCATCCCATGATGGTTGATATTGCCGAACAGTTGATCAACAAATGGGCACGTCTCAATTCCAACGATACGATTGATGTTGCGGATGATATGACACGCCTTACGTTGGATACCATTGGATTATGTGGATTCAATTATCGGTTTAACAGTTTTTACAGACAGGACCACAGTCCTTTTATTGAAAGTATGGTTAGGGCATTAAATGAAGCGATGCAGAAGAGCTCACGTTTGAAAATTCAGAATCTGCTTATGGTGAAAACCAAACGACAGTTCCAGGACGATATTCAGACGATGTTCTCTCTGGTAGATCAAATTATAGAGGAACGTAAAGCGAGTTCAGCACCCGAAGAGGTTGACTTGCTCGCTCGTATGCTGAATGGCAAAGATCCAGAGACTGGAGATATGCTGGATGATGAGAACATCCGTTATCAGATTATTACTTTTCTTATTGCCGGACATGAAACCACGAGTGGTCTATTATCTTTTGCTCTTTACTTTCTACTGAAAAATCCGGAATCGCTTCAAAAGGCGTATGACGAGGTGGATCAGATATTGGTCAGTGAATCACCACAGTACGAGGAAATTCTTCAGCTTTCCTATATTCGCATGATTCTCAGTGAATCGCTGCGTCTATGGCCAACAGCCCCGGGATTTGACGTATATGCCAAAGAAGACACCGTCATAGGTGGCAAATATCCCTTGAAGAAAGGGGAAAGCTGCAGTATTCTCATGCCTCAGCTACACCGTGATAGAGAGGCATGGGGAGAGGATGCGGAGCTTTTCCGTCCGGAGCGATTTGAAGATACGGCGAAAGTTCCTCATCATGCGTATAGACCTTTTGGTAATGGGGAGAGAGCGTGTATCGGCATGCAGTTTGCTTTATATGAAGCAACACTTGTGCTTGGCATGGTCCTCAAACATTTTGACTTGATCGATTATAGCAACTATGAGTTGGATGTCAAACAGACACTAACGTTGAAGCCGGGAGACTTCCAGATCCAGGTGAAAGAGCGCAAGGTGTCACAAAAGATGAATAAGTCTACCGTATCCGTGGAAGAAAAATCTGCTCCTGTTGTTCATAAAAATATAACAAGTGACAGCCAGAGGGGAGAAATCCTGGCCGTTGAAACGGATGGTAACCCTTCGCTCCTGGTGTTATATGGTTCCAATCTGGGAACGGCAGAAGGCATTGCCCGAGAGCTTGTGGAGAAAGGCCGTTCTTATGGAATCCCAATTGAAGCAGCCACTCTGAATGAGTGGGTTGGCCGCATACCTCGCCAAGGTGTCGTTCTCATCGTCACTGCTTCGTATAACGGTAAACCTCCGCAAAATGCTACGGCATTTGTAGACTGGTTGAAGGGAGCAGAGTCAGAGGAAACAAGGGATGTAAACTATGCAGTTCTGGGCTGTGGAGATCGGAGTTGGTCTGGAACGTACCAGAGCATTCCTCGATTGATAGATGAGAAGCTTGAAGAATTGGGGGGTAAAAGACTGTTATCCCGCGGTGAAGCCGATGCCGGAGGTGATATGGAGAAACAACTCGAGGCGTGGCAGCATATGTTGTGGCCTCAGGTGTTGAATGCTTTGGGGATCAACGCGGAAGTCGTGAAGCCCTCCATATCAAGCACAAGCAGACTTCAAATGGAGATTGTCCGTGAGAAAACGGATATGCCACTTACACAAACATATGATGCCAGCTATGCCACGGTATTAGTTAATAAAGAGCTTCAGGAGATGGGAAGTGGGAGAAGCACACGTCACATTGAGGTGTTGCTTCCTAAAGGTATGACTTATAGAGAAGGCGATCATCTCGGCGTGTTGCCTAGCAATCAGCCGCAGAATGTGGACCGGGTTCTGAGTCGGTTCGGATTAAGTGGAGATGTCCACGTTCAATTAACTTCGGACACGACACACCTTACACATCTTCCCCTGAACCGTCCCGTCAAGGTACAAGAGTTGCTCACTCAATGTGTGGAACTGCAAACACCTGTTACCAGAACACAGTTGCAGGAGTTGGCTAATCATACGGTATGCCCCCCTCATAAGCGTGAACTGGAAGGCATGTTGGACGAAAACAGCTATAGGGATTATATTCTTGCCCATCGAATCACCATGTTGGACCTGTTAGAAAAATATGAAGCGTGTGAGTTACCTTTTGAAAAATTCATTGAACTATTGCCTCCGCTTAAGCCCAGATATTATTCAATATCCAGCTCGCCAAGCCTGAATACCGAGCAAGCGAGCATAACCGTATCGGTAGTAAAAGAGCCTGCATGGAGTGGAAAGGGCATATACCTTGGCGTTGCTTCATCATACCTCGCCAATTGCCAATACGGAGAACGTATACTGATGTTTGTACGGACGCCGGAATCCGAATTTGTTCTATCGGAAGAGGCTGATGTTCCCATGATCATGGTGGGACCGGGGACGGGGGTTGCACCATTCAGAGGTTTCCTCCAGTCGAGAGCGGTCATGAAACAGAGAGGTATGCCACTGAGTGAGGCGCATTTGTTCTTTGGGTGCAGGAATGATTCAGACTTCATCTATCGTCAGGAGCTAGAACAATACGAACGAGAAGGCATTGTTAAGTTACACACTGCTTTTTCTCGTGCGGATGGCAAGCCCAAAACGTATGTACAGCATCTGATGAAGGAGGATTCCGAACAGTTGATTCACATGCTGATGAACAAAGGAAAACTCTACGTATGCGGGGATGGAAGCCAGATGGCTCCTGCGGTAGAAGAGGCTTTACAGCAATCATATCAGGAGGTGCAGGGAGCAACGATGCAGCAAGCGAAAAACTGGCTCATTCAGCTTCAGGCGGAAGGACGCTACGTGCAAGACGTGTGGGCAGGTAAACGAACGGTTGAACCCTCTCAACTTCTTTACCAGAAAGTACACAAGTAGTACCTTACGCACAAAAGTATATAACTTGGCAGACCATTCTACCTAAGTCTCAATTTCCAACGCTTGGTGATATTCCGATGACAGCAAGTTATAATGTTGATCCATATCGGGGACAACTTAGACTACAATCCGTTGATGGTCAGACAGGTTATACATGGACCGTGACCTACGGAGGTTATGTAACCTATTAATTAATAATGGAATAATGCTCTACTCATCCAAAAACAGCCGTTCGATCTGGAGTTCCACATCCAAATCGGCGGCTGTTTTGATTAGGAGCTTTGTAAGAACGAGTAATGATTTTTATCTGGAATCCTGAATCGTTGCCGTACTGTTGTTGGCGCTCAGGGCGGAAATCGGATCGAAAGGGGGACCTGTTATTGTACCTACGAGCAGTGCAATATCCACCGCATTGACCGGACTGCCCCATGAATTCCCAGAGAAGACCATGACGGCCCGGTCATTAACAAATCCTCGGGTATTATAAACAACATTGCTAATAACTTCTCCAGTCGTATTAGGGTTAAAGTAGGCTGGCTGACGTAAGGAATAAAAAATATTATTTTGTACAAGCAAGCCAGTCATATTTCCAGTCTGGGTCACGAGACCACGATTGACAACCCAACCTGAAGAAGGGCCAGCTTGAGGAGGACCGAATATCGTATTATTTATTACGGTATGATTGGTTCCGCCTAATTGAATAAATTCAACAGCATAAGGGTTATCACTAGTGATCGTTAATCCGTCTACAGTTACTCCGCTTCCAATGATAGTGAAAGGGATAACGGCAGCTTGTAACAGGATGATTGTACTAGGATAGCCTTTTAAAGTTATTCCTGCTTTATTAATGGTAATGTTCGCAATTATTGGGTATGTGCCACCAAGAATATGAACGGTTCCTGTTGGAGATACCGCGGTTACACCTTGTTGAATCGTTCCAAAAGGACTGGCCTGTGTTCCATTTCCGCCCACTGCACCTTGCAAAACATATACATCAAAGGGACTGGGCTGTACTGTACCCGTCGCCCCCGTTGCACCCGTGGTGCCAGTAACACCTGTCGCTCCAGCGAGGCCAGTTGCTCCAGTGGCACCTGTATTGCCTGTAGCCCCCGTTGCACCTGTCGCTCCGGTAGGGCCCTCCGGACCGCCAGAGGGTCCAGTGTCACCCGTAGGACCTGTGGTTCCTGTCGCGCCTGTGACTCCAGTAAGTCCTGTGGATCCGGTGATACCTGTAGCCCCGGTAGGACCTGTCGCGCCAGTGTCACCCGTAGGACCTGTGGTTCCTGTCGCGCCTGTGACTCCGGTGAGTCCAGTGGATCCGGTAATGCCCGTTGCCCCGGTAGGACCTGTCGCACCAGTGTCACCCGTGGGACCTGTAGTTCCTGTCGCGCCTGTGATTCCGGTAAGTCCAGTGGATCCGGTAATGCCTGTAGCCCCGGTAGGACCTGTCACGCCAGTGTCACCCGTGGCACCTGTAGTCCCAGTTACTCCAGTGATGCCCGTAGCTCCTGTAAATCCTGTAATGCCCGTGACTCCTGTATCGCCTGTAGAGCCGGTAATACCTGTAGCTCCGGTAGGACCTGTACTCCCGGTAGGACCTGTCACGCCCGTGGCACCCGTCGTGCCCGTATTGCCACTGGCACCTATCGCGCCTGTAAGACCCGTGGCACCCGTCACCCCTGTAAGTCCGGTAGCGCCTGTTGTCCCGGTAGCTCCGGTGGAGCCAGTGACTCCTGTAACGCCTGTAGCTCCTGTAGCCCCGGTAGCTCCATTAAAATTCTCACTGCCAAATAATTCGGAATAAACGAGTCGGTGAGCAGCAACCAAAGAGCCGGCAGTGTTTTTCCCCCAAAAAGAAACCAAAATGTCCTCAGGGGTTGCTCCTGTAACGGTAATAACGTATTCGAAACTGTTAAGATCAGCAAAATAAGTTCGTGTAGCTACTGCACCGGGTAAGATTGTGAATTGCTCACTTACATATAGAGCTCTGTTTGTAATTAATGAATATCCTTGGACAAGTATAGTTGCGGCGTTTACGACACTCTGATTTTCAACTTTAATGGAAACAATCTGAGTTGGCCTTACCCCATTCACGGGGCTATTATCAATAGGGCCAGTTAGCAGGATTGCCAAGTTTCTCACTCCTTTTCTCAAAAATCGAAACTAAGTGTGATTCAGCATTGATGTATGTGTATTCGAAGACAGGGAAAAGTTCCCTACTTTCTCAGAATGAAATGTATAAAAGGTAATAATTAAAAAAAGAGGATGTTATGATGCCTCTCATATGAAAATGCTTTCAAATTAAAAGTGAAATATTATGATTGACAGCACCGATCTGAGCGGGTTTAATTATATAGACCGATTGTTATAATTATTTGAAGGAAGTGGCTTTCGTTGAGTGAAAAGTCTAATGCTAGAGAGTCCATTGTCAGCACAGCAGCGAGACTGTTTTTTTCACAAGGATATCATGCGACCGGTCTGAATCAGATCATCAAAGAGAGTAGTACGCCGAAAGGGTCGTTGTATCATTATTTCCCGCAAGGCAAGGAAGAGCTCGCGCACGAGTGTATTCAAAAAGCCAATGAACAAATCTTGCAGACATTTGAGAAAACATTTGCAGCCCACGACAATACGGGGGATGCCATTCAGAGATTTATTCATGATTTGGCTCATGAAACAGAAGCGGCAGGGTTTACCGGATTTCTGCCATTCAGCTTCTGGGCAGCTGTGGAGACTTCGTGTATTAGCCAGCAGTTGCGTATTGCATGTCAGGGTGTATTTGCAGATTGGCAGGATGTCATTAAGAAACATCTGATTCTGGATGGCGTTGGTGAAGAGAAGGCGCGGGAGACGGCACTTCTGATCATTTCTTTGATGGAGGGAGCACTGATTATCAGCCTGACAAATCAAGATAAACAGCCTCTGCTGACGGCTGCTGAGTATTTGTCGGTTGTGACGAAGAACGCCAAACAGATTCAATAAGTTATAGCAAGAGACAGAGAAAAAGAAAGTTTGATACGTTTGAGGAGGATGGGATCGTGGAGGTTTCCATGAAGGCTGATTCTGCACAGAATCAACAAGAAACGAAGCAATACAAGGTATTTCCGATTTTGTTCGCAATGCTGCTGAGCGGCTTTATAGGTCTGTTTGGTGAAACGGCATTAAACGTGGCTTTGACACCACTTATGGGTCTGCTTGAAGTTGGACCTACAACGATTCAATGGTTAACCACAGGTTACTTGCTTGTGTTGGGAATCCTGGTGCCGGTATCCGGTATGCTGTTGCAATGGTTTACAACCAGACAGCTGTTCACAACGTCCCTGATTTTCTCCATTGCAGGAACATTTGTTGCTGCACTTGCACCTAGTTTCGAAATTCTGTTGGTGGCACGGGTACTACAGGCGATAGGTACAGCGCTATTGTTGCCACTGATGTTTAACACCATATTGGTTATTTTCCCGATTGAAAAACGTGGAGCGGCCATGGGATTGATTGGTTTGGTTATCATGTTTGCACCAGCAAGCGGTCCGAGTATCTCCGGTCTGATTCTGGCTAATCTGAGCTGGCACTGGATCTTCTGGATCTCCTTGCCGTTCTTCCTGATCTCACTGGTATGCGGCTTGTTGTTCTTGCCGAATATTTCGAAATTGACCAAGCCCAAAATTGACGTACTGTCCATTATCCTTTCTACCCTTGGTTTTGGTGGTATCGTATACGGCTTCAGTAGTGCAGGAGGACACGGGGAAACTGGCGGAGGCTGGACGAGTCCGGTCGTTGTTGCCACTCTCGTTATTGGTGTGTTGTCCTTACTGTTATTCAGTATCCGTCAGTTGAGAATGAAACAGCCAATGATGGATTTGCGAGCGTTCAAATATCCGATGTTTACGATTGGCTTGATCCTGATTTTCATCTGTATGATGATGATGCTGTCATCCATGCTGATCCTGCCAATGTATCTGCAACAAGGTATGGCCGTTACAGCGTTAACTGCCGGACTGGTTCTATTGCCGGGTAGTTTGCTAAATGGTTTACTGTCTCCGGTCATGGGCCGACTGTTTGACAAATTCGGTCCGAAGTGGCTTGTGATTATTGGTCTGGCTGTCGTGACGGTTGTACTCTTCATGTACACTGGGATTACACCAACAACGACACTGGCCAAAATTATTACGCTGCATGTGTTCATGATGGTCGGAATCTCGATGATTATGATGCCTGCACAGACGAATGGTCTGAACCAATTGCCACGTGAGTATTATCCTCACGGTACTGCCATCATGAATACGTTGCAACAGGTATCCGGAGCAATCGGTACGGCTGTTGCGGTAAGTATACTGAGCGCAGGACAATCCCGCTTTTTGAGCGGAGTGGCGAATCCGGAAAGTCCAGAAAATCAACTGGCAGGTTTCACGTCAGGTGTACAGAATGCGTTTGTATTCGCATTGGTTCTGTCGATTATCGGTCTGATTACTTCACTCTTCGTGAAACGGGTCAAAGTAGGATCAACGCCAGGACAACAAGGTCCTATGCATTAATCCATTCACTAAAAATAATAATTAAATATTATATAAGAGCGATGTGTCCCTTAACTCTAAGGACGCATCGCTTTTTTGCATATTTATTCTATCTTTTTTGGTGTTGACGTGAAACGGGTTACAGGCTTTAGAGTAAAAATGTAGCCGGAATACGGCGGTTCAAAGAATGAATTTCAGAGCAAATACTTCATGTTCCGGCAAAATTGTATATGTTCATACTAATATAAAAGGGTAATATAGAATGTATTAGTACAATTTTTAACCAATTCGAAAACGGTTTATATTTTATTTTTACTCAAGGAGACATCGTTATGATCATCATCAATCCCATTGGCAATAACATTGAAAAGATGCTGTTGCACTACGAAAAAAATGGCCATCTCACTCTACAGGCTTCGCTTATTAGTAATAGCTCGGTTGTATATAGATTGCAAGACTATTGTCTCAAGGTATATGCTTCACGTGCAAGATTGGATGGGGAGATGGAAAGTGAAGCACTTAGGGCATTGCAGAGTAATTCTTATGCACCTACATTGTATGCGTATTCACCAGGTGAGTACACCCTGACAGAGTGGATTGAAGCATACAAACTGAAAGAGTACCGTGTGACATATGGACACATTCCTCCCAACTTGATATACGATATGTTTACGACGGAACTTCAGCAGATTCATGCTGGATATTGGGACTGGGATGTCATCCGATATGAGAATTTGCTCTGGACCAAGACAGGTGATGTGAAGAGAACGAACTTTTGGTTGTGTGAGCCTGTAAACTCCAGACGTGAGAGCTTATATAACCAAGTCATACGAAGAATTGATAACATCTACAATGGCGATCGAACCGAAATGGAGGCGATGCAGCAGTACTTTTACCGTCACCGGCTCACCTCATCTGAAATTGAACAAGCCTTCAGCGATTTCCGGTCTCAACGGCCAAGACTGGCGAAAGCACAATAAATCTCATACTTAAAACCCCAAAGATATTAGAGAATCTTTGGGGTTTCTTTCATGATATAACATAGTCCTACTTTAGTAGAGTGTACGTTACTTCTTCACCAGGGCCAATATTTCATCGGCAACGAGGTCAGGATGATATTGATGGATGTAATGGTCGGTATCTTTGATGGTTACCTGTTTCGAATCATCTGACCAAGATTTGAATTCTACTTGTGTTTTATCCCATTCGGGCTCACTTGCACCAAAGTAATCAGCCGTCATTATGGTGAGTGGAAACGGTAAGGTTTGCTTGTGATCTACAACCACTTTGCCATTTTCAGCTATTTCACGTAATTCATCCAACGTGTTTGCATTGCCATAGTTGTGCAACAGCGCAGTTGTATCCAATTTTTTCAGATCGTCGGGTACAAGTTTCAGTTCATTACGATTGGCATTGGATGTTTCCACAACCAAGTCAGATTGCATGGAGAGGCGGAATAGTCCGGTTTGGATACGGAATTTATTCGCAAAACCACCAATTGTGTCTGCCAAAGAGTCATCGTCATTCGAATAATATTCGGGGCTTCCGCCATCAATCATGACGATACCCTTGACGAGATCCGGGTATTTTTGTGCGAAACGGATGGTTTCCAGCGAGCCGAGCGAATGCCCAACTAATACATAAGGTGGCTTCTGTCCAGATACCTGCAACAACTCGTGTAATTCTTCAGCTATGGTATCGACATCACGTTTCTTATCGGTCTGATCACTATATCCATAGCCAAATCGGTCATATACAGCGAATTTTGTGTTGGGAGCAAGCTTTTCATATAATGGATAATAATCTACATAGGGATTAGCGGTACCCCAGCCAGAGGCGAGTACGACAGTTACATCGCCTTCTCCACCAGTATATAGATGCATATTGTCTCCATGTACTTTGTAGAGTTTTCCAGGGGGTACGAGTATTTTGGCATCTTGCCTTAAACCCACTTGTTGGTATATCACGCCTGTACCCAGAAGCAACAGAATTACCGCGAGGTCAAATATCAAAAACTTAACTAATCTTTTACGCCATTTCTTCATGTTCTCTCACATACTCTCCATGTATTTTCTCTATCATATATGCCCAATCTTATAGGAGAGAAAACAGAGTCTTAATTCTATCTTAATTAGCCGAAAATTGAATATCACCGGCCAATGAATTAATATATAGCTACGATATGAATAGTTCTCATCCAAATATTGAACCTAGATTGATTATATAGAACAGAAGGTATGTATAATGACAAAATACGAAAATCAGCTCCCGACATCAGCCGGCATGAACTTCAAGTCCCTGATCAGTATATTGAGAGATTCCATGCGTGGCAATGTAGAGCGGAGGCCATCTGGCACGATGCCTATGGAGATATGTGAACCCGCTGAAATCTTTAGTGCATCCGATAATCCACAGGTTACATGGTTCGGACATTCGGCTTTTTTACTCGAAATTGAAGGGCACAGGTTGCTCTTTGATCCGATGCTGGGCAATCGTCCATCCCCCGTGTCTTGGGTGGGTACCAAACGTTACAGCACCAATCTACCAATTCAACCGGAGGATTTCCCAACGCTGGATGCAATTATTATATCGCATGACCATTATGATCATCTGGATTATGACTCCATTCGCAGATTAAAGGATAAAACAAAGCGATTTATCGTGCCGCTTGGCGTCCGTCGTCGGCTGATTCAACTGGGTGTGCCTTCGGAACAGATTACCGAGCACAACTGGTGGGATGAGTTATCGTTCAAAGGTCTAACATTGGCTTGCACGCCAGCAAGACATTTCTCGGGCAGAGGATTATTCGACCGTAATTCTACCTTATGGTGTTCGTGGGTTATCGCTGGACAACATACCAAGGTGTTCTTTAGTGGGGACAGCGGATACGGTCCTCATTTCAAGGAAATTGGCAGTAAATACGGTCCATTTGACCTGACCTTGATGGAATGTGGGCAATATGACGAGCGTTGGTCCAACATTCACATGATGCCGGAAGAAACGGTACAAGCACATTTGGATGTAGGAGGTAAGTTGCTCATCCCGATTCATTGGGCCGCATTTACGCTGGCCTATCATGCCTGGAATGAACCGGTTGAACGGATTACGAAGGCTGCACATGCCTTGCAAGTTAAGATTGCAACACCTAAAATCGGCGAGAAGGTTGTGCTTCATACGGAGGAATACCCTACACATCCATGGTGGAGACCGGAATTAGGATAAAAAAATAAAAGCGTTCAGCTCATCAAATGAGTGGACGCTTTTTCTATTGCATTTTACATCAGTATTGATAATGCACTGTAAATTAACAACATACCCATGACGATATTAACAGGACGCTCGTATCTTAATAAAAAGCTCTGGAATAACATGCCACCAAACGCCCAGGTCATATTGGCACTAATACCGATGAAGGTGAGAAGTAAGGAAAATACGATTAATTGTACATGGGACTGCCCAAGAGGCAGAACAAAAACGGATATGGCAGTAAGCCCATACAGAATGACTTTGGGATTGATGAATTGCAGGGTGAACCCAAATAGAAATGAATAATGATTGACCTTGTTTTCCTGCGAATCTGCAGGTTTACTTCGCATGATTTTGAGCGCCAGATAGAGCATGTACACACATCCTAACACGTTTAAGACGGGTGTGATCCTAGGAATATATTGATGAAGAATAAGGTTGAAATAACTGGACAGAAACATAATTAGCAGGCAGCCGGCTGCAACTCCACTAATAAACGGAAGGGTCTTGCGGAACCCCTGATTTTTGGCATGCGTCATGGAAATGATATTGTTGGGTCCGGGTGTAAATGAAGCAATGATTGCATATGTCACTAAAGGTATAATGTTCATGGTTCCTCCACGTTTTCTTGGTTGTGTGATATAATGAACTGAAATGTACGTTACAGCGTACGGTCTTTATCATTGTACAACATGTGCGTTATGTAGCACAACATAATTATAAAATGGGAGGATGGATTTTGAAAAACATTAATAGTATTCTTGCTCAGAACCTGAAACAGCTTAGGGAACAAAGAAAACTTAGTCTGGACAAGGTCGCCGAAATGACTGGTATTAGCAAGACCATGCTTGGTCAGATTGAACGTGGTGAATCCAATCCATCCATTGCAACTGTATGGAAGATTGCTAATGGCCTGAAAACCTCCTTCACTGCTTTGATCCACGAGCCGAAGTCAGATACTACCGTTGTTACGGGGGATGATATTCAAGTATTGATGGAGGATGAGGGAAAGGTTCGGATTTATCCGCATTTTCCTTTTGAAGAGGGGCGTCGTTTTGAAATATATATGATGGAGATGGATCTTAAGTCTGAGTTGAATGCTGAACCGCATATCGAAGGTGCGGAAGAATTTATTACGGTCTTTGAAGGTGAAGTTACGATTCGAGTAGGGGCGGAAGATTATACGGTGAGTTCAGGGGAGTCGATCCGTTTTGGAGCGGACAAGCCTCACGCCTATGTTAACTCCGGTGCTAAGACAAACAAATTAAACATGGTCATTCATTATTCGAAGTGACAATAAAGCAGCCTGATGTAATGAACTGCAACACCGCTGTTAGTCGCCTCTAACAAATGGATGCAGTTCAATACATTGGCTGCTTTATAGGTTTGTTCGCTATGGAGTCCAACGTCTATGATAGGACTCTAACTTATGGCTTTTCTTTGGCCTGACGCTGGATTTCCTTGGCTGTTAAAGCCTTATCATATACTTTTACATTATCCAAGCTGCCTTTGTAGAACGGATCAGCCGTATAACGACTCTTGCCCAGATAAGCTTCGGTTACCTGCAGATCTTTCGGGTTAAAGGTGATCTCAGTGCTGCTTGCAACCGATGTACCATTCACATACAGAGTGCCCACATCACCCTGAAGGGTTACAGCGACATGAACCCACTCTTTAGAAGGCAGTGGATCTGCGGCAATGATGCTCTGATCCCTTCCCTCATTATGAATGGTGAATTGTAATGCTCCATTATGCTGGGATGGAGTGAGGAACATATGCCTCATCAAGCCATTTCCAAAGTCGAAAATACGCTGCCAGGACCCGCCACCGTCCCAATTGACCCAGGCGCTAAACGTGAAATCCGTTGTATCTGTAACGAGTCCAGGTAACTGAATGTAACTGTCGATTCCGTTAAATGTGGCAGCCTGATTTTTGCCACTTGCAGCAGAACTGACCACGTTAAAGGCTTGTCCGTGATATTCGTTTTTGCTATAATCCTGTGCGACTTTGCCAAGTTTCTTGTGTTCAAAAGTATACTCCCCGAGCAATGGGCTTACCGCTTGCTGTGGAATGATAACGTTAAACGTTTTGGAGCTTACCGCAGTTCCTTTACGAATCGTGGCGGTTAATTTCACTTTGGCATCGCCCTTACCAGCGCGTGGTCGCTGCACTACACCTGTAGTGGATAGAGCCGAAGCATTGGAGCTTTTCCACGTAATGTCTGCATCACTTGTTCCTTTGGTAGGCAGAGACAGATTGAAGAACACGTGATCCGTATTGCTAATGTTCAGATCCTTTTTCACTGCATCTACACTGTCTTGATCACTCCGTTCAACACCTTGACTTCCCCAGATGGCAATCCCGGAGGAGGAGAGGGCGCTAAAGGTCAGAACCGTACTTTGAGATTCCGAGTTCCATTCATGTGTGAAGACGCCTTTGTACACAACGTTATTCGAAGTGATCTGAACCTTGTTGTCTGCACCAAGACTCCATGTTCCTGTCACGGCACCCTGAATCTGCCCATCTGCCGTGAACTGAACGGTCTGGGATGGCTTGATGTCCGCTGTGATGTCCTTACCATGATTCACCCATTGGTACTGACCAGCGATCTCCTGGGTTGTCAGCTGGGTGGTATCTTCTCCCAAAGCCGCATAGCGATATGGAGAAACGACGGGCCAACCGTCTGCATTCATATGCATCTCATGTACGCGAACTTCATGCTCTTCGCCACGCCCTGGAAAGCGGGTATGGAAGATGAGAAACTGTTTGCCAGTCTCCGGATCAACATAAGCAGAGTTATGCCCTGGCGATACATAGCCGCTACCCAGGCCTGTGCCCGGATCACCGATCTGTCTCTCGAACAGGAAGTTCCCCATCAATTTGACTCCAAAAGGCTCAATAGAACGATCATCAAACAACGGTTTATCCTTGTCCGCTTTAACGTTGATCATATCGTTTCCTTCCGCATCAAGGAAAGGCCCATCCGGTGATTGGGAGCGAGCAACACGAATGTTGTATCCTCCATCAGCACCTAATCCACCGTAAGACAGGTACAGATAATAATAATCGGTTTCGGGACTGTAGAGCATATAAGGGGCTTCAATACGACTATGATTGCCTCCGGTCAGCTTTTTGCCATAACCTTGATTTGGCAGTGGTTTACCTGTCGTTGCATCCATCTCCAGAATGAAAATCCCTCCGGAATACGAGCCATACACCATCCATAACTTGCCGTTTTTATCATAAAAGACATCAGGATCGACCACATTGGGATGGATCGTGGCATCGTAAATGGTACCATCCTCACTGATCTGATCCCACATGCCGGATTTCAACAGAATGCCTTGATCCTTATAAGGGCCTTCGATATTGTCTGCGACAGCAATGCCAAGTGCTGATCGCGGAGAGTCCCCTTTACAAGCATTGTAGTACATATAAAATTTGCCGTCCGCCAATTGAATGACATCTGCTGCCCATAACGTATCTGTCTGCGCCCATTCCAGCGCTTCAGCGAATTCCTTGGTTACATTGGGGACAACCGGATTGTTATCCGTAACACCCGATGCGACGAGATCCCAGTTCAGAAAGTCTTTAGACTTGGCCACTTGCAAGTGTGAACCAAAAATATAAAACGTATCATCCACCTTAATGACAGATGGGTCATGAACGGAAACATTTTTGAATGATGTAGCAGGATTTGCGAGAGGTGTGGTGGAAGTCTGCGAGTTACCCACGGTTGCCCCTGAACCATTTGCGAACACCGAGACCGGTGCCAAAGTTGTTGCAGTAAGTAGAGTGGTGCTTAGAACAGAGATGTTAAGTACGCGAACCCAATAACGTTTCATACGTTTCCCCTTTCCTATTCCCTGGAATGAAAAATCAACCGATACTTGGCAGCACACGATAAAAGGTTCGGCAGACCTCCTTTGAGTAGCTCATTATATCAAGCGCTTTCATTTGTTATATTATCAATTGATTTATATGTTTGTAAACCATAAATGTAATGTTTATAAGAGTAAAATGAAAAATAAATAAGAGACGGGAAGAGGCGATAAAGGTCATTACATTCAAATAAACCAGTTGTCTTTCTCAAATTTAGGATTGAAATGGGGATCGATGATGCGATATTATTACGTTTAAGAAATGTGTTTAACTATTTATCAATCATTTTATATTAATACGAATCAAAAGCGAGAACCGACAATTCCCAACTACATAGGAGGTAAGAACATGAGCACATATCAAAATCAATTAATCGCACAATACACGTTCGAAGATGCCGGTCAGATCGGGAAGGACAGCTCCGGTAAGGGACATGATGGTATAGCCAAAGGTGAGATCCTACCTGTGGTATCCGAGTTGAAAGGAAGATCCGCGGTGACTTTCAACGGGGGAGCGAATGGAACTTCTTATCTGCAACTACCCTCGAATCTGCTTCGGGATGTAAGCGATAACACAGGAGTTACGATTGCCACTTGGGTGTTTCTGGGCAAGGGGTCCAATGTGTGGGAACGCATTTTTGACTTTGGTAAAGGGGAGAAGGGACCGTATTTATTTTTGACACGTCAGCTTCTGGGTACGTTATATGCCGGAGATAATCTGGTTGTTCATCCAAGTGGGGGAGTTGCAAGCGGTGAATGGATGCATATTGCACTCTCCGTGGCAGGCAGTCAAGGGGGGACGCTCAGCAGTGCGGGTCCGATTGTATATGTGAATGGGGAGAAGGCCGCAGACGGCTCGATCAGTCAGACATCCAGTGGCAATTATGCCAAACTGCGCGAATGGTTTGATTCGTTCACTGATCCTGAGAATTATAGCCAGAATTATATTGGACGATCCCAGTATGCAGCGGATGTGGATTTTGCAGGTTCGTTATCCGACTTTCGGATCTATGGGGCAGCGCTCACCATGGATGAAGTTATTGAAGTGATGTGTGAATCACTGACAGATGAAGCGATTGTGAAGCTTGCGGCAGACAAGTATTTGTCCTTCCCCAACCGAATTATCACCAAAGATGTGTCACTGCCCCCACATTTGCTGGGTGATAAAGTGACGGTTCAGTGGAGTTCCAGTAATCCGGAAGTCCTGTCTGAGAATGGAGAGGTTCAGGCAATTACATCCGCACAAGAGGTTACGCTCCGTGCGCTTCTGAACAGAGGTGATCGTAAGCTGAGCCAAAGCTTTGACGTGTCTGTTGTGCCGGCGCATCTTCCGCCTTATACGGTCACCATCCATGGAGATCAGAAGGTGGCTGACATCAGTGAAGTGATGTATGGTTTGTTCTATGAGGATATTAATAACGCCGCAGATGGCGGTATCTATGCGGAACTTGTTCAGAATCGATCATTTGAATCTTTTGCATTTGATACATACTCGCATGACTCTGGAGAGTGTGGTTGTTCGACAGGTCGAAATCGTGAGCCTTTGTTTGCCTGGTCAGGCGATACGGATAAAATGCTCGTGCAGCATACGGATGGACTAAACGTTCACTTTAACGTGGAAGATCCTGAAGTAAATGCTTATTATGTCACGGTTCAGGATGGGGCAACGATTCGGAATCGTGGATTCTCAGACTCTAACCAGTATTGTGCCATGTCCATCAAGCAGGGTGAAACATATGACTTTACCGTATGGGCAAAAGCAGAATTGGCAGGAACGATCACTGTTCAATTGCAGGATAGAGAAGACACTTCCATCAGTGATTCGGTAACGTTACATGTTGAAGGCGGAAACACATGGAAGAAATACGGCTTGTCACTTACCGGAACGGAAACTGTACTTGGTCAATTGGCACTTACGTTTGCAGGTGATATCTCCGTCGATATGGTGTCCTTAGTGCCTCAGAATGTATGGGGATCTGATCCGACAGAAGAAGGGATATCTGCTACAGCACATGCCAACTACACAGGTAATCCGAACTATCGATTGAGAAAAGATCTAATTCAGGCACTCGCAGATCTGCATCCAAAGTTCCTGCGTTTTCCGGGAGGCTGTATCTCGGAAGGGTCCTTCATATGGGACAACGTATATGATTGGAAGGATTCTGTAGGACCCGTTGAGCTGCGCAAAGAGAATTATAATGTCTGGGGTTACATGATGACGATGGGGCTTGGTTATATGGAGTACTTCCAGTTGGCGGAGGATCTGAATGCTGCTCCGGTTCCAGTGATGGCTTGCGGTGTGTTATGTCAGGCACGTTCGGATTATGCTCATCCTGCGGGTGGCGCATTAAGGGATTATTATATCCGCAACTTCACAGACCTGATCGACTTTGCGCTCAGTACAGATTTTGAACACAACGAATGGGCGGGGGTACGAAGCCAGATGGGACATCCTGAACCGTTTGATCTTCGTTATCTCGGCGTAGGTAATGAGAACTGGGGCACTGAGTTTTTTGCCAACTTCGAAGTATTCAAACGTTCGATAGATGACTACATGAAACAGAACTACCCTGATCATGAACTGCACATTATCTCGACAGTTGGTGCTCAGGCGGATGATAATGCGTACCAGGAAGGATGGAAATTCCTCAGCGGGAACCTCACCGGGTCAGCTCAAGTGGCTTTTGCCGATGGTACTGAGGTGATTGAGGAGACGGTAACCTGGTATGAAAATCAGGACAATTATATGGACACCATCGCAGATGAGCACTACTACCGCTCCAATGAATATTTGCTGAATAACGTAGATCGATACAACTATTATGACCGGGCTTATCATGAAGATGGAAGTATCGATTGGAAAGAAACATCCAAAGTGTTTGTTGGAGAATATGCTTCCACGGACAAAAACACGCTGGCAGGAGCGGTCGCAGAAGCTGCGATCATGACCGGATTTGAAAATAATGCAGACGTTGTTCGTTTGGCTGCCTATGCGCCATTGTTCAACAAAGTACTAACGGACGGTACCTATCGCTGGACGCCAGACTGCATCTGGTTTGATGATGAAACAGTATGGTATACACCGAATTATTATGTACAGCAGCTTTTTGCAAAATATGTAGGGGATCAGGTGCTTGAAACTTCATTCTCCACCTATAGCAAAGGTAAACCGCTGAGTCTTATTCCGCGTGGCGGCATCGAAATTGCAACAGGGAATGCAGAGATTGTGGTGAAACGAGTCACAGTCACGTCCAATGTGGATGGCAGTTTGATGTTTGATGAAGATTTCAGGGAACGTACAGAGCCTAGTGAGGCATGGAACCAGATTCCCGGATCGGAAGGATACACGTTAACCGAAGGGAAAGGACTCATTTTGAAAGCACAATCAAGTGGATTGAATGGATTGTATCTGCTGAATGACGAATGGACCAACTACAAAGTTCACGTTGAGGCTGAGAGAATCTCGGGTGAGGATGGTTTTTACATTGGCGTGGGTCTGACGGATATCTCACCTGAGAACAAGGAAGTCATTGAGTACGCAATCAGTTACGGCGGGAATGCAACAGGCGTGAAGGTGTACAAACAAGGGATTGAAGGTTATACACTGGGAGACTATTCATCCAGCTCGGCAGCAGGTAACCTGAGAGCGGCCAATTATGAACCACTCGAGAATGGGACCGATTATACAATCACGGTTAACTATGGTGGGGATACAGGAAAGAATCTGATCTGCTCGTATACGGATGGGCTCCATCCCAGCAAAGTTCTGGATTTCAAGCTGGAAGCCTACAACCGGGAAGTATTCCACTCTGTTACGAAAGATGATCGTCATGTGTATGTGAAACTGGTAAATGCAGATGATGTGAATAAATCAACCCAGATTTGCCTTCAGGATCTGAAGGTGGAAGCTTCAGCCAGACTGATCACGCTTACGGGAGAAGATCATTTGGTGCATATTCCAAATGTGAATCAGAAGAATGATGAGAAAGTGATTCCCCAAGAACAGGAGATAAAATTGAATGGTGAATCAGTGATCGTTGGTTTGTCAGCTCATTCGGTAAATGTTCTTATTATGGATCTTCTGTAAGAAAATATAAAAATAAAGGCCCCCTTAAGCAGACATCTGTTGTTTGCGATAAGGGGGCGTTTTGCTATTGAACTTGTTTTGAAATAAAAGGAATTACTTTTCCGCAATAAAATTAACATGTCAGTAGTCCGGGATGTTAACCAATAAGGACATGGTCCTCTGCATAACCGATTTTGGATGTGCGTTTCTTCTGAGCCAGTGCAAAAGCCAGAGTTAAGGGTCCCAATCGTCCTGCAAACATCGTAATAGAGACTATAATTTTACCGGTAACACTCAACTCACTTGTCAGACCCATCGAGAGTCCAGTGGTGCTAAATGCTGAAGTGGCTTCAAACAGAACATCCAGAAAATGATTTTCAAGAATGCCTTCGGATATGGATAGCAGAATGGAGATCCCAAGCACAAAGGCGAGAGAACTTAAGACAACAGCGAGTGCACGCATTACTGTTTCTTCTGCAATTTTACGCTCAAAAGCATGAATCTGTCCGCCGCCCCGAAATGTTTGTATGGTCGCAAGAACAAGGACCACAAAAGTATTGATTTTAATTCCTCCACCTGTTCCGCCGGAAGAAGCCCCAATGAACATTAGGATAATAATGAAAAATTGGGATGTGGCCAACATACTTCCAATGTCAATGGTATTGAATCCAGAGCTTCGAGGAGCAGTACCCTGAAATAGAGAAGCCCATATACGTTCACTGTAAGATAAATCAGCAAACGTAGAAGGATTCCAACTCTCGAGTAAAAAAATGGTGATAAATCCAAACAAGTACAGAGTAAAACTACCGATTAACACAATTTTTGAATGAAGGGAGAGCTTTCTCCATGAACGTTTGCGGAATACATCCACAACCACAATATAACCTAAGCCGCCAATGATAAAGAGCGTAATTACTGTAAGATTAACAATCGGGTCACCAACAAATGGAGTAAGGCTATCACTCCAAAGAGAGAAACCCGCATTATTGAAGGCAGAGATGGAATGGAATATGGCGTAATAGAAAGCTTGTCCCCATCCCAAATCGCTCTGCCAGCGCAATGTAAGAACCACGGTAGCCAGAGCTTCAAAAGCAAAGGCTATAAGTACAATATACATGGATAACTTAACCAGACCTTGAGCAGAGGAGGTATTGGTGGCTTGTTGAATAAGAAGCCTCTGTTTCAAACCAATCCGTTTCCCCAGAATAATGGCAACCATTACACCTAGTGTCATGAAACCCAGTCCACCAACCTGAATTAAAATCATGATGATGACCTGTCCGAATGTTGAAAAGACACTCCCTGTATCCAAGACAATCAGCCCATTTACACATATAGCGGAGGTTGCTGTGAACAAGGCATCAAGTAAACCGATGGAATTCCCGGTACTTGAAGATATCGGCAGTGCAAGCAATATGGCTCCGATCCAGATGAGAGTGAAGAAGATCATCATGATGAGTTGTGGAGGGCTCATATTATTTTTCAACTTGTTTACAATCGATTCAATGTTTGTCAGAGTCGGAGTTCCCATCACGCGTTTATCTCTTTGGCTCATAATCGCTCTCCAGATTTCGAATGTCATCGTTACTACCTATTAACAAGAGCATATCTCCCGCACGGACTGTGTCTTCCGCCATGGGTGAGATATTCAGGTTATTCCCTGTTTTGATGGCGATAACCGTACATCCATATTCAGCCCGAATATTGAGTTCTAGCAAAGTCTTCTGATTCATACTTAAGGGAGCTTTGATCTCGACCAGATTATAATCTGAAGACAATTCAATGGAATCAATAATGTTGTCTGAGCTAAGCTGATTTCCCAGCCTTGTGGCCATGTCACGTTCAGGATAAACGATCTGGTCCGCACCAATCTTGCTAAGCACACTGCCATGGTTATCATTTTTTGCTTTGGCTGTTACTTTGGGCACATTAAGTTCTTTCAATAACAAAGTGGTTAGTATACTTGCTTGCAGATCTTCGCCGATCGCGACAATAGCGTGTGAAAAGTTGCTTGCCCCAAGCTCCATAAGGACTGATTTGTCAGTGCAATCTGCTTGTACCGCATGGGTTGCCACCGTTGAAATCTCCTGAACAAGAGTTTCGCTTTTGTCTACAGCGAGCACTTCATGCCCATTTTTAATGAGTGTGTGTGTCAAGCTTGAACCGAATCGTCCAAGACCAAGTACCATAAATTGTTTTTTCATAATATCCCTCATTGTAATCAAAATAAATAACAGTTTCCTCTACACCCTAATGGTAAATATTACATTACGTACACTGGAATGTAAGGTTTCATATCGTAGTTAGCAAATCCTGTCCGTCATGTCTATGTCTAAGCATATCTCAAAAGAGTTCATTCTAATGGCTTAAGAATAGAATTGCAACTGATTCGATTCTTTTTTGGTATGGCGGTTGAACTGTGCAAAGGGTCAACAAAAGATACCCAAAGTAAATAGCCTACACTATTGCGGTGATCTGGCTGCTCCTATAATAAACGTTGAAGGAGGAGTCAGCTATGCGTTCCAACTACAAACAATTTATCCGAAACGTTCCGCTTCATCTTATGATTCTACCCGGACTGCTGATTATTATTGTATTCGGTTACATTCCGATGGCGGGGCTCTCTATTGCCTTTCAGAATTTCTCTCCCATTGCCGGATTCAAAAACATGAACTGGGTGGGCCTAGACAATTTCAGGTATCTGTTCGATCTGCCCGGTTTCTCGCAAGTTGTATGGAATACGGTGTTTATATCAACGATGAAAATTGTGTCCGGCTTGGTCATTCCGGTACTTGTAGCCTTATTACTCAACGAGGTTCGCAAGACAGGTTTCAAAAGAACGATTCAGACTGTAATTTATATGCCTCACTTTTTCTCTTGGGTTATTCTGGCGGGAATCATCGTGGATGTGTTATCTCCCAGCACGGGGATCGTTAATATGTTGCTCAAAGCCCTCGGAATTGACCCAATTCAATTCCTGGCCAGTAACGAGTGGTTTCCATACATACTTGTCATCACAGACCAATGGAAAGAATTCGGATTTGGTACGATTATCTATCTGGCTGCCCTCACGAATATTGATAAGTCACTCTACGAAGCCTCTGTTATGGATGGAGCGGGAAGATGGAAGCAGACATGGCATATCACACTGCCAGGCATTCGCCCGATCGTAATTTTGATGGTAACGCTTAGTCTGGGGAATGTACTCAACGGCGGTTTTGATCAAGTGTTCAATTTGTATAATCCTTTGGTGTATGAATCAGGAGATATTCTCGATACGATGATCTATCGGATTGGATTGCAGGATGCACAGTATTCTGTATCCACAGCGTTGGGGCTGATCAAATCTGTCGTTTCGTTCATTTTTATTGGACTTGGTTATTTCTTGGCCTATCGGTTCGCGAATTATCGGATATTCTAGAAAGGAGGCAGAGTCATGCACCACGCTTCAAGAGCCTATCGGTGGTTCCTAGGGTTTAACTACGTCATCCTGACGATTCTTGCCTTGTTATGCTTGTTCCCGATTGTGAATATATTAGCGATTTCATTTAGTTCAAGTGATGCGGTCAAAGCGGGAAGTGTCACATTCTGGCCTGTGGATTTTACATTGTCCTCCTATCAATACATTCTGGAAAATCAGCAGTTCCTGAACTCATTTGGCACGAGCCTTCTCCGTGTAGTCCTGGGGGTTACGACCAACTTGGTATTCACCATTCTGGTGGCTTATCCACTCTCTAAAGAGGCTACGAAATTCCGTTCAAGAACGTTCTATGCCTGGATCTTCGTATTCACCATGTTATTCAGTGGGGGATTGATCCCGGGTTACCTGGTGGTTAAGGAAGCGGGCTTGTTGGATTCCATCTGGGCCCTGATTCTGCCAGGTGCTGTTCCGATCTTTAATGTACTTCTAATGCTTAATTTCTTCCGGGGATTGCCGAAGGAACTTGAAGAGGCCTCCTGGATGGATGGGGCAGGACATTTCCGCACGCTATGCAGCATCTATCTTCCTATTTCACTTCCCAGTATTGCGACCATTACGCTGTTCGCCATGGTAGGACACTGGAACGCCTGGTTTGATGGCATGATCTACATGAAGAGTCCGGAAGGTTATCCGCTTGCTACCTATCTTCAGTCCATGTTGCAGCAGGTGACGATGATTCAGAGCGAGATGATGACGCTGGAAGATGCAACGCTCTTAAGTCAGGTATCGGATAGAACCACCCAAGCTTCCCAGATCTTTTTGTCCGTTATTCCGATCCTGCTTGTGTATCCGTTCCTGCAACGGTATTTCGTTCATGGTCTTGTCGTCGGAAGTGTAAAGGGATAAGATCGATAGGAGGAAAACCGATCGATGGAAGGAGCCGATTTCTGGCTCCTTTTTTGCTATTGATGAGAGAGCGTGAGGAAAGGAGGAGGGAAACTTTGCGATTCATCCGGGGGAGATGGAGAGAGTCATCCATTGTCGTCAAACTGATGATTGCTTTTGTACTGGTCATTCTGCCCTTGTATGGGATAAGCATTATGATTACGCAAGTCAGCTCCAAACAAATGCAAACGGAGGTGGAGAAGGCACATGAGTCCAAATTGTACTTCTACCATAATCATCTGCAATTCGAATTGGAGCGAATGAGTGCACTGGTGACCGAATTTTCATTTGATGAAACCATGTCCACACTAAGTACACGAGCCGCAATTATGAGCAGGTATGAAGTCACGTCCAGTCTGAACAACATTCACAATAAGTTGGGTCAGATCATGGTGACGAGTCCCTATATTAGTGATGTTGTGTATTACGTTCCCGCTCTGCATAAACGGGTCAGTGCGGCGGACGGAATTCGGGATGTAGAGGATACCGAGTGGAAGAATCTGCTCGCGACGATGGGGAATCTGAATGGCGAATTATCACATTCCAATAACGATCTCTATTTCCTGAAAAGTAATCCATATAACATGAACCATGAGGAACCACCCAATTTCATATTAGGGATACGCTTGTCTGCTGAAGAACTGAAACATCGTTTGCAGCAGCTATCGGAAACGGGCGAAAGTGAGATTACACTGAGTTTTGGTGAACAGCAACATGTAGTGATTTCTTCTTCCGAGCAGCCAGCACCTGTAAAACCGATCCGAACAGTTTCGCCGGAACCGTCTGAGTCCATGCAAGTTACAAAGTTCCAATCTGATCCATATCTCTATTATTCGTTGCATGATAAGGATCACTCGTTCACCCTGACAGCTACTATACCGCAGGATGTGCTGAGTGCGCCGCTGAAACAATACAACGTATGGTTATGGATGGTGACCTTCATGTCAGTTGTAATTATTATTGTCTTCTCGTTTTCGATCTACAGATCGATTCACCAACCGTTAGCGTTGCTCATCCGAGGATTCAGAATGGCTGAACAGGGCCAGACAAGTGTACATATTCCTTCATCCAGAAGGGATGAATTCGGCTATTTGTACTCCCGATTCAACCATATGATAGAACGCCTACATATTTTGATCGATGAGAATTATGTTGCACGCATTCGAACAAGTGAGGCGGAACTCAAACATCTGCAATCCCAGATTCAACCTCACTTTTTATACAACAGTCTGTTCAGCATCAAGCAAATGGCTGAGGTGGAGAATGTGGAGCTCATTCAGGAATTCACCGACTACCTGGGTCAATATTTCAGGTATATGTCTCGGGATTCTCATACGGAGGTATCGTTGGGGGCTGAGATTGACCATGCGCTGGTCTATGCATCGATTCAAAAAATTCGGTTTGGTTCGAGGATTCAATTGGAATTGGAGGATCTGGACGCAAGATACAGAGACATTTCCGTTCCCAGAGTTATGATTCAGCCGATCGTAGAGAATGTGTTTGAGCATGCACTAGCCAAACGCAGCCAAGGAGGTATTCTACAGATCTCGTACCAAAAGGGCCTGGACAATCTATCCATTCGCATTGAGGATGATGGGGATCAGTTAAGCGATGAAACATTGATTTATCTGCAATCTGCATTTGAGGAAACAGAGCGGAAACATGGAAACGAAGAGATAACCGGGCTCATCAATGTGAGTCAGCGATTAAGAATCAAATTCGGGGCTGGTTATGGTCTTACAGCGCAGCGAAGTGAGCTTGGTGGGTTGTGCATTATAGTGAAGATTCCATGGGAGGGGGAGTAATGTCATGCAGAGGATGCTTATTGTAGATGATGAACCCGTTATTTTAGATGGACTGTATGCGTTCTTTCAAAAAGCAAATCTTCAGGACATGGAGATAATCAAGGCATACTCTGCCTATGAAGCTATCGATTGGCTGAACTCGGTCAAGGTTGATATTGTACTCAGCGATATCTGTATGCCTGGCATGGATGGCATGCAGTTAATTGAGCAGATTATGGATCGGTGGCCACGATGCAAAGTCCTATTGCTGACAGGTCATAACGAATTTGATTATGCACACCAAGCTATTCGGAATCCTTGCGTTGTTGATTACCTGTTAAAGACAGAGGGCATGAATCACATTCGGGCTGCGGTAGAACGGGCATTAACACAGATCTCGGAAGAGAATGATTTTCGCTACCAAGCTGCATGGTTTCGCAGTAAATTGCCACGAGCGCTGCCCCAGTTACAGCGTCAATTGCTGCTGGATGTGCTGAAGCGAACGGATAGACCTGATATCGCTTCACTTCAGGAAGAGCTGGATGCCGTGCAGCTCCCCTTCCAATCTGATCAACTTGTTATTCCTGTGATTATAAGAGTGGAGGAGTGGAACAACTACCAGTCTCAGGCGGACCGCAGTCTCATCCGGTATGCCGTTGCCAATGTTGCGGAGGAGTTGCTGCAGGACAAGGCCAAGGTGAAGGCAATTGATCTGGACACTCAGGTCATCGCTTGCTTTATTCAATCGCAAGGGGCGCATCCGTCCCACATATCTAATAATGAAGGGGAACGAGGGAGTCAGCTGGATAACTGGCAACAAACTCTTCGTTTTGTCTATGGAACACTGGAGTCTGTGCAGCAATCCTGTGCGGACTGTCTGAACCTGTCTGTATCTATCATGGTCAGTGAGCAGGCGGTAGAATGGAGCGGGGTTAATCAGGCAATCGGGCAGTTACGCCTGTCGATTCATGAGAGTCCCGGGCTTGGGATGGAGAAGCTGCTGCGTGTAAATATCCAGGATGAATTGCCTTACACCCCTAGCATCATGAATCAACAGGGTGTTGTAACGCTGCATCTGGATCAGATCAAACAGCGAATAACCGCCGGGGATCGGGAATGGATGGAGTCTTTCCATAAATGGACCGAGGCTGCGAAGGAAGGGCTTCAAGATCCGTTCTTCCGCATGAAAACGTATACGGGTGCAGCGAGTGTACTCATTGAAGTCCTGCACGAACTGGGGTTGTATGAATCGGCAATGGAAGAAATATCGCTTTCCCGAATGCTGCATTTTGACATCCATACCGCATGGTCTGATCTGGTCATCTTTTATCAATCGGCATACGAATGGATGATCTCCAAACGAAGCGATGCTCGCCTGAATGATCAATCACAGATTCTAATTACGATCCATCATTACATCAAGCACCATCTGGAGGACGACCTCTCACTCACACGGATCGCACAGGAAGTCTCTCTTAATCCTTCTTATCTGTCGCGTTGGTACAAACGGATTACAGGCAAAGGCATATCCGACTACATCCATGACCGCAGAGTGGAGCGAAGCAAAGAGCTGCTTCTGGGTTCTTCCTGCAAAATGCATGAAATATCCGCGAAAGTTGGGTTTAGCGATCAGCATTATTTTTATCGTTTCTTCAAAAAAGCAACAGGCTGCACCCCTCAAGAGTTTCGGGATCAGAAAAGTTAAATGATATCTCAAATGGTAAATCAAAGATACCAGATGTCAACGGGATACACTCGAAGTGATAGCGCTTTCTTTGTAATATAAAATTATACCTCACGGGAGGAGAAAAAAGGGGGATTCGCATGAATATATCATTTAAGAAGTTCTCATTATTAACATTAACCATGGTACTGGCCACCACGTTTGCTGCCTGTTCATCTGGTGCGGGAAGTGCCGAGAATGAAGCTGAACCGAACACACAGCAGGATGCGGGAGGACCACTTACGAAATATGACCCACCCATTAAACTGACTTCCACCATGAATGAAACAGGGAAAGAATCGCTTGCCCAAGGAGATACACACGCCAATAACATCTGGACCAGAGGGTACAAGGATGAACTTGGTATTGATGTAACGTACGAATGGATTGTTCCGGATGCCAATTATAACGATAAGATGAATGTCACATTGGCGAGTGGTGATCTGCCGGATGTCCTGAAAGTGAGTGCTGTTCAATTCGAACAACTGCATGAAGCAGGAATGCTGGAGGATCTGACCCAAGTATATGACAAGTATGCATCCGAACTGGTGAAGGAGTTCATGTCTGCTGAAGATGGAGCAGGTCTGAAGCCAGTAACGAAGGATGGAAAAATATACGCCATGGTGAGTTTCCCAGGCTCGCTGGATTCCTCGGATATGATCTGGATTCGTCAGGACTGGCTGAAAAAGGTTGGTCTTGAAGCGCCCAAGTCCATGCAGGATGTCATCCAGATTGCGGAAGCCTTTACCTTCGAAGATCCAGATGGAAATGGCAAAGATGATACGTATGGTATTGCCTTAAACAAAGATTTGCCTATTAATGCGTTCTTGCTCGGTTATCATGGTTATCTCGAAACCTGGATTAAGGATGCTTCAGGTCAAGTCGTGAATGGAACGATCCAACCGGAAGTGAAAGAAGGATTGCGTGAGCTTCAGACTCTGTATCAGAAGGGTGTGCTTGATCCTGAATTTGGCGTGAAGGATTTTGCTAAAATGATGGAGGATGTGAATGCAGGCAAGTCAGGCATGTTCTTCCTGCCACAATGGGCACCATTTCAGGTTAGCAGCATGATTAAAAAAGACAAGAACATCGACTGGATGGCTTACCCGGTTCAATCGATTGATGATCAGCCAGCCAAAACACAGAATCATCTTAGTCTTGGCGGTATATTTGCCGTTCGTAAAGGCTACGAGCATCCAGAAGCGTTGATTAAACTGCTTAATTTCCAGGCTGAAAAAATGTTCGGTGAGTCTGCCAAGGAAGAACGGGCTGCTTATTTGAATGGACTGACCGGTCTTGGTTTTCATAATGCAACGGTCTCCAACCTGCCAGCCAACAAAAATGTGAAGGCGCAGGATGAAGTAGAGCAGGCGCTTGAAACAGGAGATACGTCCGGATTGGAACTCGAAGCGAAGCTGTTCTATGACGATATTATGGATTATCGGAATGGGAATCTCGACAAGTGGCATATGGAGCGTATCTTTGGCCCAGAGAGTTCACAAGGTGTGATTAAATATTATCGGGATAATGACCTCATTGTCATGAATGAATTCATCTATGCACCGACGAGAACAATGAATACGAAGCAAGCTACACTGGATAAACTGAGAGCCGAGACGTTTCTGAAAATCATCTATGGTAACTTGTCGATTGACGAGTTTGATAATTTCGTAGCCAATTGGAAGAAACTTGGCGGGGATCAAATCACACAAGAAGTAAACGATACCATCGCAGCTAACCAATAGCATGATTGATTCATAGTATCCAAGAATGGAACATGAAAAATGGTGCGCCCCTTAAAGGGAGGCACCATTTTTTTGCTTTTAATTATTTGCGTTTCAATAACAGAACTCCACTGATGGTTGACGTTTTTTGGCGGTATACCACTTTGAATCCAATATCGTTGTCCAGCAAACAGTTTAATGCATTAATCAATAATGCGCCGGGAACTAATGTGAATGTACACGGAGACGTGTTGCCAATCACTCGTACACTTTGGATTCTGCGCGCAGAACCGGGAATGAGCGGATTTCTGGACCAATAGATTAATACCAGATCCGGTTGTGGAACAGCATTGACACGAGCCATACTAATCATCTCTTTTCTATTAAAGGTTCTTAATAGTAGATGAAAAGTAGAGGAAAGGGTGTTAGACGGAAGTCATGCTGTTCAATAAATAGACTCTACTTATTCGTAGAATGCTGTTTGGATGGCAACTTGTCCCCTGGTGTTCCCTTGCCGTTGTTTTTATTGTGACGCGCTTTTTCGGCATTTTCGTTAACTTTTTTCACAAAATCTTGAGTGCTTTCCATTATAAATTACAACTCCTTCCATAAGCAAAATGTGTATTCCCGATTGTTAATATAACCACTGGAAAGTGATTTTATTTTGGTGACATCGTTAAATTTAATTGTGATTCCACATTCCTAGGTCAATTGGGACATACTGGACATGGGAAGTATAGCCGACTAAACTAGATAGACCAGACATACTAAGAAGGGATGCGCAGATTTAAACCATGTTGCAGAAATTCGGGTTTACACAATATGAAAGTCAGGTATACGAGGCTATATTTGCACAGGATGAACCTCTTGATGCTACATCGATCGTAAATTACTCCAACGTTCCCAAAGCCAAAATCTATGAAGTGCTTAATCGCCTGATCGACAAGGGAACGGTGCTGACAACGATGGATGGGAAGAAAAAACTATATATGGCTGTGGATCTTCAATCCATTATTCATAAGATCAAGGCTGATTTTGAGAAAGATATTGAGGAATTGAAAAGTTACAAAATCAAACGTACATTTACGGATGAGCATATTTGGACGTTAAAAGATGAGTCGTCCATCGCATCGAATATCGAACAGCTTATCGAGGAAGCAGATTCATCCATTCTTTTTCTGGCCTGGAATGAGCGAATGGAGAAATATCGTACACTGCTGGAGCAGAAGGAAAAGCAGGGCGTGTACGTTGAAGTGCTTGCCGTTGGGGGAATGGAGACATCCTTAAACCGGATATACTCGTTGATTCCATTGCTTGATGCGCCGGAACCTTCACAACTGCTTATTGTGGATCATGCATATCTGCTGTTTGCGGGTGTGGAGCACGATTCATGGCGAGCGATCAAGACGATGTCCAAACCGATTGTCAAAGCGATGACTGATTATTTCTACCATGATGTTGCGCTTACTCAAATTACCAAAAAATACGGTGACCAACTGTTACAGGATGCTGAAATCGAGAAACTGCTCACCAGATTGATCTATTAAAACTATTCTCTTGGAGAATAGTTTTTTTGTTATATCTTTGTTTGAAAATATTCATGAAAATAACTATTGAAACTTTCAATCTTATGGGTTACTATCGTAGTTGTAACTTTTTGAGGAGGATTCAAAAATGAATAAGAAAGTATATGTGCTTGCTATCGCAGCATTTGTGGTCGGAACCGTTGAACTGATCTTGGGCGGAATTCTGGACCTGATTGCTACGGATCTTCGTCTTTCCCTGGCTAAAGCCGGGTATTTAATTTCTATTTTCTCACTTGTCTATGCGTTGTCTGCGCCGATTTTATTAAATATGACGGCCAGATTCGAGCGTAAAAAAGTATATATGTGTACGCTGTTTGTATTTCTAATCAGTAATCTGATCTCTGCATTCAGTACCAGCTTTTATATGCTGATGGCGGGCAGAGCGCTCGGAGCCGCCACGGGCTCACTTATTTTTGTACTCTCCCTGACCCTTGCAGCTCGCATTGTGGAACCACAATATAAAGGACGCGCCGTGGGGATCATTACCATGGGAGGTAGTGCATCACTTATCCTGGGTGTACCTCTTGGAATCTTTGTAGGTAACTTGGCAGGCTGGCGTGAGGTGTTTATGTTGATCGCTGTTCTGACCGCAGTGGTTATGGTGGCCATCTGGATTGCGATGGATCGTGTGCAGCCGATTCCTGCGGTATCCTTGAAGAAACAGCTTACGGCTCTGTGGAATCCTAAAATGTTGGCAATCCATGCGACAACTTTACTTGTGCTTGCGGGTCATTTGACTTTATATGCGTATTTTACACCGTTTCTGCAAGAAACGCTGGGAGCCAGCGCCACGATGGTTACCTTTATCTATATGATGTTTGGGATCGCTGCTGTTGCAGGTGGAGGCATAGGTGGCATGTTATCCGATCGTCTGCATCCTGCTAAAGCCATTGTCATTGTGCTGATTCCTTTTATCATAAGTATGGCTGTCATTCCGTTCAGTGTGGGATTACCTTTGATCGCCTTCTTGTTATTGTTAAGCATCTGGAGTGCACTGAGCTGGACCGTTACGCCTGTACAAAATAGTCTGATTATCAAAACGTCACCGGAAACAGCCGAAACGCTAATCAGCACCAACTCAGGTATTGCACATGCAGGTATTGCACTGGGTACTTATATCGGTGGCATGGTGATTGATCACTCATCGATTCTGAACACCGGATGGGTTGGTTCTGTTCTGGTTCTGCTTGGTTTGCTGTCTGCCATCTATGCCATTAGCGTGAAGGAAAAAACCGTTCAGGCGGTTGCTTAGAATAAAGAAATTAGACAACAGCTTGAACCTCTGCATTCCCATAGTCTAATGGGTGTAGAGGTTTTTTTGCTGTTTCACTAGAGTACGCGTCAGTAGATTAAACCATTTTCATATCAAGCAAAACTTGCTTTATTCATACTAATCTATATAATTAAAATAGTTTTTAAAAGTATTATTTAATGTGAATTACATGATGTGTATTGAGGGAGCGGTGATCATGACTACGAAGACGGAAAAACAAAAAATGCTGGATGGCGAGCTGTACATGGCTTCGGATCTTCAATTGTCTGAGGACAGAGAGTATGCAAGGAAAATGACTCGGACGTTTAATCAAACGACGGAAACGGACGGTGAGCTTCGCACCAAGTTATTGAAGGAACTGTTTGGATCTACAGGTGAACACCTAGGCATGGAACCTAATATTCATGTGGATTATGGATATAACATTCATGTAGGCAATCATTTTTATACCAACTTTAATTGTACAATATTAGATGTGTGTGAAGTTCGTATTGGAGACCATTGCTTAATGGGACCAGATGTACATATCTATACAGCTACTCATCCACTCCATCCGCATGAACGCAATACGGGTGCAGAATACGGCAAGCCAGTCACGATTGGCAATAATGTATGGATTGGTGGTAGAGCCGTTATTAATCCGGGGGTTACCATTGGAGACAACGTGGTCATTGCTTCCGGGTCTGTGGTTACAAAGGATGTTCCCGATAATATGATCGTTGGCGGCAATCCTGCCAGAATCATTAGAGAGATAGAGCTTTAACATATGTATAGATAGAAGATGGGAAGTGCTTACGAAATGATGACTGAAAAAGAAAAATCCCAATTAGGGCTCTTGTATAACGCCAATTATGATCAAGAGTTAATTGAAGAGCGTTTACATTCCAAAGGGCTTTGTTACGATTATAACAAGCTCCATCCAGGGAAGATCAATGAAAGAGAAGCGTTAATCAAGAAACTGCTCGGGAAAACGACGGATCGTTTCCTGATTGAACAGCCCTTTGTATGTGATTACGGCTATAATATTGAAATTGGTGAGAACTTCTATAGCAATCATAATATTGTCATGCTGGATGGAGGAAAAATCAGTTTTGGGGATAACGTTTTTGTTGCTCCGAATTGTGGATTCTATACTGCAGGCCACCCTTATGATGTGGAGCAGCGCAATGAAGGTCTGGAGATCGTTGGACCCATCACGGTGGGCAATAATGTATGGATCGGTGGCGGTGTGACAGTTCTTGCCGGTGTGACGATTGGAGATAATACGATCATCGGCGCAGGGAGCGTAGTGACCAAGAGTATACCGTCTGGTGTGATTGCTGCGGGTAATCCTTGCAGGGTCCTTCGCAAGATAACGGAAGAAGACAAAACAAAGTACAGCAGGGATGTAGTAAGGTGAAGAACATAAAGTGAGGATTAGCATTTTAGCCCATGACAAAGCCCGATGTTTATCATCGGGTGTTTTTAATAAAATCCCCCACACAGAACACTTGCCAAGGTATCGAATAATCGACACTTTTTCATGTGATTTGCTGGGGGATAGAAGGATATATCTGTTACATTTTCTTAAACTTTTGCTTGAACTTAACGTTTCAAACTTTTTCCGTTACTGCTGATCACTTCTTTGTACCAATGGAAGGATTTTTTGCGGTAACGTTCGAGTGTTCCTGAACCATCGTCATGACGATCAACATAAATGTAGCCATAACGTTTTTTCAACTGGGCAGTAGACGCACTGACTACATCAATACAACCCCATGAAGTATAACCCATGATCTCCACACCATCTTCAATGGCTTCCCCAACCTGAACCAAATGATCGTTCAAATACTTGATCCGGTAGTCATCCTCAACCGTTTTCTCGCCATCCGCACCGGTGATCAATTCATCCACTGCTCCAAGGCCATTTTCCACAATGAACAGCGGCTTCTGGTAACGGTCATAGAACATATTGAGTACATAACGCAATCCTTGCGGATCAATCTGCCAACCCCACTCACTTGCATCCAGATATGGATTAGGGTAACCACCAAGCAAGTTCCCTTCACCGGCAATCTGTTTCGCTGGATCAGCAGTCTGACACAGGCTCATATAGTAGCTGAAGGAGATAAAGTCTACCGTATGAAGCAGCATATCTTCGTCGCCATCTTCCATATGAATCTGAATTCCGTTCTCACGGAAGTAACGTTTCATGTATCCTGGGTAGCGGCCTCTAACATGCACATCACCAAAGAAATAATTGCTATGTTCGAATTCCATTACCTGGATCATGTCGTCTGGATGTGGCGTCAGCGGATACGTTGGCATGCTGAGCATCATACAACCAATCTGAGCACCGGGAATAATCTCATGACAGAGTTTAACGGCAGAAGCACTGGCTACAAATTCATGGTGAATAGCTTGATACAGATCCTGCTTGCTCAGTTTCTCTTTGGGTGTGTATATACCTCCGCTCATGAATGGTTCTTCAAGAATGGAATTGATTTCATTGAAAGTCAGCCAGTATTTCACCTTGTTTTTATACCGGTTAAAGACAGTAGTTACGTAGCGCTCATAGAATCCAATCATCTTGCGGTTCACCCAGCCGTCGTATTCTTTGGATAGATGAAGAGGGGTCTCGTAATGGGACAATGTAACCAATGGCTCAATTCCATATTTATGGCATTCGTCAAAGAGGTTGTCGTAGAATTGCAAGCCTTCTTCATTCGGTTCGAGCTCATCACCTTTCGGGAAGATTCGGGACCATGCAATGGACGTACGGAAAACTTTGAAGCCCATCTCGGCAAACAGTTTCACATCTTCCTTGTAACGGTTGTACAAATCGATACCAATCAGTTTCATATTATCTTCAGTCGGCTCTTCCGTGATGGGACCCTTGATGCCTTGGGGAGCTACATCCTGAGTAGAAAGACCTTTGCCGCCTTGATTGTATGCACCTTCAGCCTGGTTGGCTGCAATTGCGCCACCCCACAGGAAATTTTCCGGGAATTGATAGATATGATTTTGAGAGTTATTCATGTGTATCGCTCCATTCATCAAATTTATATTTAAGATGATTCATGTATGACATAAAAAAAGCTTAAACGTTGTAACGGGTTACACGTCAAGTTTTACTTTTGACCCAGATATGAGGCATACTATTATTCAAAATAGTACTGGATGAACTTATGTAGTTCGTTAGCAAGAAAGGAGTCTCCGATGTCAAAGTTCGATGAAATTATGAAACGATCTGGTTACTCAAGAGCGACAGTGTCGCGAGTAATCAATCATTCCCCACATGTTAGTGACGAAGCAAGACATATCATAACGAATATTATGAAGGAGTTAAATTATATTCCGAACCGGAATGCAGTATCATTATCTACAGGCAAGACCAAACAAATTGGCATCATAACGTCAACCATTGACGATCTCAGTCTCACCTTCATGAATCAGTTTATGGAAACAGCGATGGATTTCGGGTTTCAGACGATCGTGTATACTTCCCGTGGAAATAAGGAAATTGAGTTACAAGGATTTGAAGACCTGCGTAGCAAGCGGGTGGATGGACTCCTAATTGTTACCTGTGTTAACGATCCTCGGAAATTAAAAGCGTATATGGAATACGGCCCGATTGTTTCCTGGCAGCGAATGGGGAACGACGAGATTCCGTCTGTTGCGATGGATCAGGCAAAAGGGTATAAGTTAGCTCTGGAGCATCTGGTATCAAGAGGATACACTCGAATTGCAAATGCATTTGGCAGGGCTGAGAGTCTGAATACCCAGAGCCGCCGTAAAGCCTATGAAACTTTCATGAAGAGTAGAGGGTTACCTGTATGGAATGAAGCATATCAGTATTCCGTATTTAGCTCCTCTGATGGT
The DNA here is from genome assembly GCF_038002525.1 of Paenibacillus sp. FSL K6-4396. Lineage (NCBI taxonomy): Bacteria > Bacillati > Bacillota > Bacilli > Caryophanales > Paenibacillaceae > Paenibacillus > Paenibacillus sp. FSL K6-4396. The sequence goes on from NZ_JBBOCR010000001.1 coordinate 3,174,141, forward strand.
GAAGAAGCGATGCGAAGAATGGCAGAGGAGCGAGAGCTTCCACAGGCCGTATTATGTTCGAATGATTATGCAGCCATCGGCATTCTGAGTGAAGCACGCAGACGGAATATTCAGGTACCGGAACAACTTGCCATTGTGGGTTTTGATGATATCGAGCTTTCCCGTGTTCTTGGAATCACGACCATACACAATCCGATTGCGGAGCAAGCCACCCAAGCTTTCCATCAATTGTGGGTCGTATTGGGTAAAACAGAGTTGAAGACCGAACAGCTAACATACCAGCTGATTGAGCGTGAGACGACTTGAATCCGTAAGACCTGTTGTGGGAATCGGGTTTTATGGATTCAATAATTATTCAAATTTGAAGCATCTTCGAATTAACCTCATACGTTATACTGAGGATAAGCTTCAGAACGACATATCTGTACGGAGATGTGATTGAAGTTCTCGTAGCATGTTACAAGTTACATATTTCACAAACGATCAGCGGGAAAGGTGAGAATGGACTTTATGAAGACAGTGACAGGCCGATTTAGAATTGCGGGCATATGGGAGGGGGTATCCTTACTTCTGTTGATTTTTATTGCTATGCCTCTGAAATACTTTGCAGATATTTCTTCTGCTGTAGCCATAATGGGCATGATTCATGGTATTTTGTTTCCTTTGTACCTTATTGCGCTAGTGCATTTGGCTGTGGTCAAAAAGTGGAAGATCACGCGCTGGTTAATGGGTGGTCTCGCCGGTCTATTGCCGTTTGGAACTTTTGTATTTGAATCTTATCTTCGGAAGAGAGATTGGAAATAAAAATCAATATGACTAAATGAAAGCAGGCGACTAATTCAGATGTTATCCGAATTGTCGCCTGCTGGTTTCTGTACAAGTGCTACTTTACTGTACCCTGTTGACGATCGGATAACAGGCTTACTCCAATATCGCCAGAAGCATCCGATACAGGTGCATACGCCGAGAAGGAAGTAACAACAACCAGGGCAGTGAACAGAAATAAGAATGATTTTTTCATACCATAACCTCTTTCATATGGGGATATATCCCATTTGATTTTAACGCACATAGACTATACTTGAAAAGTAAAAGTTTAAATGAGCAAGCTATTGATTAACTGAAAGGGTTGAGCTTCTATGAAAGATATTCATGAGTTAACATCCATAGAAATGGTTGAAGAAAATATTCAACAACATGAATTGGTTTTTTTGTATGTATCTCGGCCAGAGTGCAGCGTGTGCCACGCTTTACTTCCTAAGATCAGGACGTTGCTTGAACCTTATCCATCGATATACCTGGGTCACATTAATGCTAATGAAGTGGAAGAGGTTGCGTCCAAGTTTCTTATTTTTACCGTTCCAACAATGATCATGCTTGTGGAGCAGAAGGAATATATTCGAGCGGATCGTTTTGTTCGCTTGGAACGTCTGGAAGAGCAGCTGCAACAGATTCACTCCATGTATGTTCAGGATGAGGAATAGAAAGATAAAACTACAGGAACGGCGGCTCATACATGAGCCGTTTTTTTGCGCCCGCAATGGCGTATAGCTATAAATAAAGTGCATGATGCCTGAGCTCGCAAATTAAAGTGTTGCCATGAAAACGGTTTTATGATAATTTAAACATTATAAAAACGTTTTTATAGTAAAGGAACAAAACTTATGGCAAAGATAACGATTAAAGATGTAGCAAGGGAAGCAGGCGTATCCATCTCTACAGTCTCCAACGCTTTAAATGGTGTGGATGTCTTGAACCCGGAGACAAAATCACATGTTCTTAAGGTGGCAGAGCGTTTAAATTATGTGCCCAATCTGAATGGCAAGCTGTTGAAGTCCGGTCAAACCAAAATGCTCGGTTTTTTCACTACAAGTGTATCGGGTCCGTATTTCTATAAGCTGGTTGAGTCAATGTCTCGTGAATGTGATCGTCTTGGGTACGGGCTGAATGTATTTGTGACCAAGGATAAACACGTTATTATGAGTAATATTCTGGGTCGGCGGGTGGATGGTGTCATTATCTACGAAGAGCTTCGGATCGATGAGCAAGATATTATCGCCATGGAGAAAGACAAGATCAAGGCGGTTTTTCTGGATCGGGTCTATCAGAGTGATACGATGGGAAGTGTCATTTTTGACTCGTATGTGGCGGCTTATGAAGCTACCAAGTATTTAATTGGGCTGGGGCACAAGAAAATTGCTTATATTTCTGGCGTGGACACAATGTTTGACAGTGTGCAGCGTAGAGATGGCTATTTGGCTGCCTTGCGTGAATACCTGCTTCCAATTGATGAAGATTACATTATACAAGGGTACTTTGAGGAGGAGAGCACGTATAGTGCGATAAAATCTTTTCTTCATTTACACCCCGGCAAGCGGCCTGATGCATTTCTTGCAGGGAATGACTTGAGTGCTATTGGTTGTATGCATGCGTTGAAATCTGAGGGTTTTGAAGTGCCTCAAGATGTTAGTGTCGTGGGTTTCGACGATATTGATATCGCACAGTATTTTTCTCCACCGCTCACAACGGTAAGAAATCAAATTGCAAGACAGGGTATCCTGGCAATCAATCAACTGGTGGGTATGATCAAGGAGAAAGAACAAGGGGCTGCACAGAAATTGGCGGGTGAACTGGTGGTGAGAGGTTCAAGTCATGTGAAGATCGACCGGAAAGACTATCGTACATAAGTTGATTCAGCTTCTTCTCCGGTCTTTTTTTACATAAATATAAACAAAGGGGGTTTTTATGTCGAAAAATAAAAACGTTTTTATAAACATGCATGCAAGGTGGAGGGGAGTAAAAAAACGTGGATAAATTAGCCGTAGAGACATCAACCGGTAAAAATGCGATCAGTCCCAATGGAAAGAAACCCATCGGACAACGGATTAAAGAATTCATAGTAGATTATCGGAGACAGTGGGAGATTCAATCGATGATTATCCCTGGCATTATTTTTATGATTATTTTCTGTTATATCCCGATTTACGGTTTGACGATTGCCTTCAAAAATTACACGGTCATTGATACGCTGGCCACCGCTCCTTGGGTAGGGCTGGATAATTTCAGAATCATTTTGTCAGATAAATACTTCTGGGATGCAGTCGTGAATACGCTAGGGATCAGTTTTTTGAAATTAGGTATCGGGTTCGTCATTCCGATCATTCTCGCGATCATGATCTACGAGTTAAACAGCGGACGATTCAAGAAGTTTGTGCAAACGGTTTCATATTTACCTCACTTTTTGTCCTGGATTGTACTTGGGGGAATGCTGATTACCTGGTTTTCGACAACGGGGTTATTTAATCAGTTGTTACTTAGCCTGGGAGTGATCTCGCAACCGCAGAACATCTTACTGGATGCAGGCAAGTATTGGTGGATTGCTACGTTATCGGATATTTGGAAAGAAGCAGGTTGGGGAACGATTCTGTATCTGGCGATCATGGCAAAGATTGATCCTACGTATTATGAAGCTGCCAAAATCGATGGGGCAAGCCGTCTCAGACAGATCTGGAATATCACATTGCCTAACATGAAATCAATTATCAGCTTAAATCTGATTCTAACTGTAAGCGGTTTATTGGGATCGAATCTGGATCAAACGCTGGTTCTCATGAACTCCCAGAACCGTGACAAAGCGGAAGTCATTAATTCGTACGTGTACCGTATGGGGATGTCTCAGGGTGACTTTTCATATGCAACGGCCGTTGGCTTGGGTGTCTCAATCATCTCTGTCATTCTACTCGTCACGGCAAACAAAATCACAAGCAAATTAAACGATAATCAATCTGTGTTGTAGAAGGAGGCATCCCGCGTGAATGGAAAGGTGGCAAAAGAAGATCTCGATAGTCGGATCTTTGATACGTTAAATATGATTTTGCTAATCATCTGTACGATCGTTATTCTGGTTCCGCTCTGGAATGTCATCATCTCTTCCTTTAGTTCAGGCAAGGCACTGGCGGAAGGTGGATTCATCTTCTGGTCACCGGAATTCTCGCTGGAGAATTACAGAGCTGTATTCAATGATCAGGGCATCTGGCAGGCCTTCTTCATATCGGTGTCCAAAACAACGATTGGCGTTGTTACACATGTGTTCTTCTGTGCCATGGTTGGTTACGGTCTGAGCAAAAAGTACATAAGAGGCCGTAAATTATACGTTGCCATGGGTGTTATTACAATGTTCTTCTCGGGCGGCATGATCCCGACATACCTGTTAATCAAATCACTTGGATTGTTAAACAGCTTCTGGGTGTACATTATTCCGGCGTTGTTCAGCTTCTATGATGTCGTGATTCTGATGAATTTCTTCCGGAATGTTCCGGATTCGCTGGAAGAATCGGCCGAGATTGACGGTGCAGGGGATTGGCATATTTTCCTGAAAATATTCATTCCACTCTCCATGCCTGCCATGGCTACAATTGCGCTATTTAATGGGGTGGGGCAATGGAACGACTTCATGACAACCAAGTTATACATTACCGATCAGTCACTGTATCCACTTCAGATGATGTTGTACGAGATTATCGTTCAGTCACAGACACAATCCATGCAAAATGTCGGAGGTTCAGCTGTCATTGAAACAACGACCAAAGGCGTGCAGTTGGCCACCATTGTCATTACAACACTCCCTATCGTGCTGATCTATCCCATCGTTCAGAGATACTTTATCTCGGGAATGATGCTCGGAGCAGTCAAGGAATAGGAGCAACAACTATCCCATTTTGAGGAGGAACAAAAACATGTTGAAGTTGAACAAGGCATCAGGAAAAAAAGGGGTTAAATTGCTCGCAACACTACTCACAACCGTACTTATGATTACAGGTTGCAGTGGTGGATCGGGGGGCTCCAGTGAAGGAAACTGGGTTTCCATTGAAGATCGTTATACGGTTGACCCGGAAAAGCCAGCTTGGCAGTTGGATAAAAAGGAAGAAGCTACCGACCTGACGTGGTACGTCAATGCTGACTGGTGGAACACTGATTTTGGCAAGGACATTGTTACCAAGAAAATCAAAGAGGATCTGAACATCAATATTAAATTCATCACTGGTGATGATACCAAGTTAAACACCTTTTTCGCAGGTGGAGATATGCCTGACTTGCTGACCGTATTTGACTCCAATTCTCCTGTGGTGCAAAAGGCTGCAACCTGGGCTATGCCGCTGAATGATCTGGCGGAGAAATACGATCCTTACTTCAATAAAGTTGCGGCTGCCGATACATTGAACTGGTTCCAATTGGCGGATGGTAAAACCTATGGTTACCCGAACTATTCCAATACGCAAGAGGATTATGATAGCGGTAAAATTCCTGCCAAGACGGCATTTATCATTCGTAAAGATGTGTACGAAGCTTTGGGTAGTCCTGTCATTGGAACGCCAGAAGAATTCCAGAGTGTGATGAAACGAATTAAGCAAGAGTTCCCTGCGCTAATTCCGTTTGGATTCAACTCCATTGGTGAAGGAACAGGTTCACTCGGGGATACGTTGCAAGATTTCATCGGTGTTCCGTTGGAGACCGAATCAGGAGAATTCTATGATCGCAATCTGGATGAAGATTACCTCACGTGGTTGAAAACATTGAACACCGTGTATAGAGACGGCAATATCAGTGATGACAGTTTTGCTGATGATGGAACGGCTTTTGAGGAAAAAGTAAAGTCTGGTAAATACGCGACCATGCTGCTTGACGGTACACCTCAACAAGGAGGAAACCTGCAAATTTACATGAGTGCCAACCCGGGCAAAGAATATATTGCAATTGATGGTCCGCAGAGCACCAAAGGCAATGCCCCGACATTGAATCAATCCGGGATAACCGGGTGGATGATCAATTACATCTCCAAGGATTGTAAAGATCCGGCCAAGGCCATTCAGATATTCACATACTTATTAAGTGAAGAAGGACAGACACTTATGAATTACGGGATCGAAGGGGAGACCTTCCAAACCAAAGCCGACGGTAGTGTAGAATTACTGCCAGCAGTGAAAGACATGCAACTGAATAACGCAGATCAATTCAAAAAGGATTATCGGATGGGTGAGTTTATGTTCTTCGGCCATGATCGTCACAAAGCACTCAGTGCAGATGCTTTTCCGGAAGCGATTAAACAGATGCAGGAGTGGGGCAAAGGCAAGCTGAAACCACACTTCATTCTGGAGAATATTAGCCCAGATCAAGGTACACCTGAAGCTCGTGCGTTGTCAGCTATCAATACGAAATGGAATACGACATTGGTCAGCATGGTGCGGTCCAAGGATGCTGCCTCTTATGACAATGCATTGGCTTCTTACAAGTCATTTTTAGGTGAGAACCGTTGGGAAGAGATTGTGAAGGTACGCAGTGAAAAGATGAAATTGAACAAAGACAAACTAGGCATTCAATAATAGAAAAATGAAATATGAAGGAGAATCTTATGACTACATTCAAAATGTACAAATCAACAGGAGAAAATGAATGTTTTGTACCCATATCCTTGGATCAATTGCAACCTCCAGCACCTGATCTGGAGACCGCGACTATTCTTCTGGATGATCAGCTAACGTATCAGGAGATGGATGGATTTGGTGCTTCTTTTACCGACTCTTCTGCCTATCTGATCAATCAAATCTTGAATGAGGAGCAACGGGAAGAGGTCATGTCCCGCTTGTTCCATCCGCAGAAAGGTATTGGACTCTCGGTCATTCGTAACCCGATGGGCGCTTCGGACTATGCGAGAACGGTATACAGTTACAACGATATGCCAGAACAGCAGACAGATCCAGAATTAACCCAGTTCAGTATTATGCATGATGAAGAGGACGTTATTCCGTTAACGCAAAAGGCGTTGGCATTGAATCCTGAATTGAAACTGTTTGCTTCACCATGGAGTGCACCCGGCTGGATGAAAACGAGTGGATCGATGATTACCGGACAATTGAAAACGGAATGGTATCCTGTTTATGCCGAATATTTCGTGAAATACATTCAAGGGTATAGAGAGCATGGATTACCGATCCATGCCATCACACCACAGAATGAGGCGCTTTATGAACCAGGGCATTATCCCGGTATGTTGATGCCAGCGGAAGCACAAGCGGATTTTATCAAAAACCATCTCAAACCAGCCTTTGTTCGTAACGATATTCAAACCAAAATTCTCTGTTACGATCACAACTGGGACCAACCGGACTATCCCCTGACCGTACTTGAACAAGCGGGAGAGGAAGTGGATGGTGTAGCTTGGCATTGGTACGGGGGCGATGCTTCTGCTCAAACGAAGGTTTATGAAGCCTTTGCAGGCAAAGAAGTACATTTCACCGAAGGCTCGGGTGGAGAGTGGATTCCGCCATTTGAGCAAGCCTTCTCGAATGTGATGCGAACAGGGATCCACATTCTTCGTAATTACAGCAAATCCTTTGTACTTTGGAATATGGCACTTGATGAGAACAACGGGCCAACCGTGCCGGGATTTGGCCGCAGTACGTGCCGTGGCATCGTGCAAGTGAATCAGCAAACCAAGGAGCTTACGTATACACTCGATTATTATGCCTTGGCACATTTCAGTGCTGTGATCCGCCCGAAGGCTGTTCGGATCGAATCAACATCCAGTGATGATGGAATTTGTTCTGTGGCTTTCAAAAATGTAGACGGTTCCGTCGCACTAGTCCTCTTCAATGATGGAGATGGGACGGGTAACGTACAGGTTAAGCTGCGGGACGATACATTGATGAAGTTTCAGCTGGAAAGCAAGAGCGCCTTGTCCGTATTAATCAAAGGTTGATAAATGAATGAAGTTATAAATAGGTTTCATCAGAAACGAAAGCAAAAGAAGCGACGTCCGGAGAATACACGGACATCGCTTCTTTTGCTGACATTACCTGTGGATGGATCACCTTATAAAGGTTGAATGGCAAGATTGGGCGTTCCACTACTCTCATCAACGAACAGAATATATTGATTGCCAGCGGTCCCCGTTAAGACCAGACCGGGTTGACCTGCAACACCAGGATTGTAATACCTGAGCTGCTGTACAATCGGCAGAGCTACTGGAAGCACTGGTTGATTAAGTGCCATTAATTGTGTAGTAGCCTTGACGCTGTCTCCAGCTTCAATAACACCGCCTACACCCAGATTATTAACGATAGAGGAGCTGGCATTGATTTGGAGGCTGCCTGCTACGGTCTGGCTACCATTGACTTGTAGATCAACGCCAATGGTTTCATTACCATTGACTTGCAGATCCTGATTAATGGTCTGATTACCGGTGACAAGGATACTATCAAATGTTGGCAATGAGATCATCTCCTATATAGTATTCTTATATTCTATGAGGACAAGATTTGAACCGACCCGGGTGACTACACATTATATGTACGAGATAAAGCCCGTTTTACATGATGAGCCAGTGAAGCCATTAATAGAAGAAACCATGCCACTATTTCGTGCATATTGTAGCCAGAGAATGTTTTCGTACGGAACGGGAGGGTTTGCTATCCGGAAGAAGTCCAAAATGCAGGTTAGGTCCATAAAGAAGAATCGTTCAGTTCACGATGCAAACCAGTTATTTCTGAGACAGATGCATGCAGTACTGAACAGAAAACTCAAATCCATGCGCAAACATATGGCAGTACAGCAGTTGGATCTCAAGCAACAATGGTTGAAAATGATGCAGGAGGAACATGCATCTAATCGAGTAAAGTCCAAAGTGATCTATAAGGAGTTAAATGTGCTTCTGATTACACCGTGTAATGACCGGGAAATGTCATCACATTGTGTACTGATTGAACAAAGCCTTAAACATCTCGTGAGGCATGTAAATGAGATTAAATATATAGAATCCGTTTCAGCCAGTCTGTCTGCTATGGAGGTTGACCTGATTCTGATTGTTGGAAGTGATGAACAATTGCCGAATGAGAATATCACAGCTTTAAAAGAATCAACCACCAAAAAAGCAATTTGGTTGTCTCCGAATCAAAATGGAAGTCAGAGCGATGCCATATTGCCATGGTTTGATCACGTGTTTGTGCAGCATTCATGGTCAATGAGCGACCAGCAGCATCTGGCAGGCTCTGCTCTTAATGAACTATTAATGCCCCCTGATCCCCATATTTTCTGTCCGCAAGCTGTTCCCCCGGAGTATGAATCGGATGTTTATATCATCGGGGATGCAGAACCGGATGGCAGCATCACAACTTTTGCCAAATCGGGTCTTCTGGATAACAAAAACGTTCGGGTGGACGGGAAGGGGTGGACTCAGCTTGGGGATTTCTATCCCGTTCAAAGACATGAAGCTCGTCAGATGTTGTATAACGGAAGCAAACTGGTCATTCATAGTGGAGAATCAATCAAACATTTGATGGAAATTGCCACATGCGGGACGTTTCAGCTCATAGGGCCATCGCTGAATCAGAGTAACATGGTAGACCTTGGTATCTTTCAGCAATACACTTCCGGTGAAGAACTCATTCAGAAGTTTGAATATTACTGGCAGAATATTGATGCAAGAAGACTGGCCGCTAGCCATGCTCTGGCATACATGAAATACAATCAATCCCATCTGCAAAAAACACTTCGACTGTTGGATATCATTTTTATATAACCATCAAGAATCACAGGGTGTATGCTGCATCATGTTGCTCCATTGGAGGCGTTCTGAGTGAAGGTAATTGCGCTGCATCTACCCCAGTTTCACCGGATTGAGGAGAATGACCGTTGGTGGGGGGAAGGTTTTACTGAATGGACTAATGTAAAAAAAGCCACTCCCCTATATTCGGGTCATCATCAGCCGAACCAGCCATTTCAGGGAAAATATTATGATCTTTCCGATCCGGATGTGCGAAAGTGGCAAGCAGAAACAGCCAACCAGCATGGCATTTATGGATTTTGTTATTATCACTACTGGTTCAAAGGCAAGCGATTGCTGGAAAAACCGGTGAATGAAATACTGAGCAGTGGAGAGCCCGATTTTCCATTTTGTTTGTCTTGGGCCAATGAAACATGGACAAGAAAATGGGATGGCCAGGAATCGGACATTCTCATGGCCCAGAACTATGGGGATCAAGATGATTGGGAAGAGCATTTTAATTATCTGGTAAACGTATTTAAGGATAAACGATATATTCGAGTCGAAGATAAGCCGCTATTTCTGATCTATCGGCCAGCCAGCATTCCTCGATGTGAGGAAATGATACAGTTTTGGCGTGAATTGGCTCTGGAGCATGGCCTGAAAGGGATCCATTTTGTGCAGACCATTGGCGGGTTCCCTACATTTAATCATCAGATCTTTGATGCAAGTATGGAATTTGAACCACATTACACGTTTGCACATGGACATATGAATGGAATCTGGATCGAAATGAACATCGAGGGTCGGCAGCATATTGCTGTGAATTACGACAAGGTATGGTCCTCCATTCTCGAACGAACACCACATCGTAACGGAGAAATGATCTATCCAGGTGCTTTTGTCAATTGGGATAATACACCGCGAAGAGGCGTTGACGGCCAGAGTACGCTAGGGTCAACCCCAGAGAAGTTTGGGATATATCTGGCGAGGCAGATGGAGAGAGCGAGGACAGTGTACAATAGTGAATATCTCTTTGTTAACGCCTGGAATGAATGGGCGGAAGGGGCATATCTTGAGCCGGATCAAAAATATGGTTACACTTATTTGAGAGAACTCAAAAAAGTAATCCAGCAAGAGTTGTTGAACAGAAACAAGCACAATTAAGAGGGAGTTCCGAATGAGGGAACTCTCTCTTAATTGTGCTTGTTCATAAACCATGTTTCGTAGTCAGTACTGTTGTTTGTCTACGGTACTCCGTAGGTGTGAGCCCTGTATGCTTTTTGAACTGTCTGGAGAAATAGTACAAATCACTGAAACCGAGATGCTCGGCGATGGCAGTGATTGTGTTCGGGGTGCAGGTCAGTAATTCCTTGGCTTTATCGATTTTTTTGCCAGTAATGTAGAGGATCGGAGGAAGGCCAATCTGCTGCTTGAAGAATCGAATGAAATAATTCGGATGCATGTAGGCAATCTGGGCCAGATCCTGAACTGAAATATTCTCTTCAATGTTGGAATCAATGTAAGCCAGAATGGTAGATAGCTTCTCCATAACCGGCACGTTAATAAAAGAGATCTGATCCAGATCGAGATTCATTATATAGTGGGACAGTAACTCAGTCAGTTTGCTCTTGGCCATCATATGGGCATAGACTGAGTCGGATTTTGCATATGCAAGGATACTGCTGAAAATCCCCTGAATCAACTCAGGTTGATCCAACGTGCAGCTATTCGGGAATTTCAGAATTTGGAACAAATTGATTCCCCCAACCTTTGCACTAAAGTGACACCAATATTTGAGAAAAGGACGGTCATTAATGGCAGAGTAGGATTGTTTGATTCCTTCCGGCATTAAAATAAGCTGATTAGGCGCAGGGTAAAACTCTTCGTTCCCAATCTTGAGCCAGCCTTCACCTTCACATATGAAATAAAACTTGCTGTAATCAGGTGTATAATCCAGATCTCTCCAATCGATGTCGCAACGATTATAGTTGACCATGAATAATTCAACTTGCAGATTGGACAGGTAGTTTGTAAGCAACGTTTGGTGGTTCATGTTATTCATCTCCATACAAGGTTAGTATTGTCCATCTAAAAGTTAGTGTTCTGCATGTTTAACCTTTGGCCGTAACACTACAATACAAGTGCAGACGATAACGGAGGGAATGAGAACAGTTCATGGACAAAAAGGAATATTTGCAACAGATCGAAGCAACAATTGCGAACGGTAAATTTAAGGACAACTGGAGTTCGCTCAGCGCTTTCCAAGTTCCAGAATGGTACCCAAAAGCGAAATTCGGTATATTCATCCACTGGGGGCTGTATTCCGTCCCGGCTTATGATAGCGAATGGTATTCGCGAAATATGTATATTCAAGGCTCCAAGGCTTATGAACATCACCTTGCGGTGTATGGACCTCATAAGGACTTTGGCTATAAAGACTTCATCCCGATGTTTCGTGCAGAGAAGTTTGATGCCGATGAATGGGCAACTTTATTTAAACAGGCCGGAGCCAAATATGTTATGCCTGTAGCTGAGCACCATGATGGTTTTCAGATGTACAAGAGCTCTATCTCTCACTATAACACATATGAAATGGGCCCCAAACGAGATATTCTGGGCGAGATGAAGGTTGCATATGAGAAGCAGGGATTAACCTTATGTGTATCGTCCCACCGTGCGGAGCATTGGTTCTTCATGTCTCACGGGAAGGAATTCGAGTCAGATATTCAAGAGCCCCTGAAACGTGGTGATTTCTATTGGCCTGCCATGCCAGAACCGGATCATCATGATCTGTATGGTTCGCCTCCGACCGAGGAGTATCTGGAAGACTGGTTGATTCGCTGCTGTGAACTGGTAGATCAATATCAGCCTAAGGTATTCTATTTCGATTGGTGGATTCAAACGGTTGCATTCAAACCCTATTTGAAGAAATTTGCGGCCTATTATTATAACAAAGGCGAAGAATGGGGCGAGCCTGTTGCGATCAATTATAAACATGAGGCCTATATGTTTGGCAGTGCCGTTCCGGATGTGGAGCGGGGACAATTCGCTGAGCTTAAGCCCTATTTTTGGCAAACCGATACGGCTGTCGCTAAAAACTCATGGTGTTATACGGAAAATAATAACTATAAAACGGCCGAGGAGATTATTCGGGATCTCGTCGATATTGTAAGCAAAAACGGAAATCTTCTGCTGAACATTGGCCCCAAAGCAGACGGCAGTATACCGGATGAAGATCGCGACATTTTGCTGAGCATCGGCAAGTGGCTTGAAGTGAATGGAGAAGCGATCTATGACACGACATTCTGGCGTACGTTTGGAGAGGGTCCAACCGAGGTGAAGGAAGGGCAATTTACGGATGGGGATACCAAGGCGTTTACGAGTGAAGATATACGGTTTACGATAAAAGAAAGCAGTCTGTATGCCACGGTTCTTGCCTACCCGGATAACGGAGTGATTCACATTAAATCGCTGAAGGAAGGTTCTCACCATTTTCAAGGGGTCATTCAAGATATTCAAGTACTTGGCTATGAAGAACAGCCGCAATGGGAGAGAACAGCGGACGCACTGACGATCACAACGACAACTGTGAAGAGTAATGCACCGATTGTTTTCAAAATTGAATTGGATTAATCTCAAAGATCATTTTCAATACTGTTTTTATAAAAAGGGCGCATCCAGGAGTATTGTTCTCATTGGATAGCGCTCTTTTGGTTGGGCTATACATAGGGCTGACTTCCGTGCAAAATCCTCTCCATGATAATGGAGGTTCCTCCAAGCTGAAAACTGTAATTCGGAAATTTACTTATATAATAATCACGAAATTCTTGCTTGTTAAATATACTGATATCATCAAACCAGTGATGTTCGCCTATGGAATGATTGAGACTCACTAAGGAGGATCTGCAAAAAAGATGAAACCAAAGAAACGCATCAGTTGGAGCGGATTTAAGAAAAAAAAAGCTGAGGACTGTGACCATCCCCAAGAGCAGCACAAAGAACATCACCACGAGCATCATCATAACCACCACAATCATCACCACAATAACCACCATCATAAGTGTTTTGACAAAGAAGCCGAATTGCTTCTCAAATTAATTGGTGAGTTGAAGGGAGCAATTGTACAGGTTTTTGCCAATCCCACGCCTCATAATGTTTCACTTCTGATTGAGGTACTGCGTAAATTACTGGCTCTGGTTCATCATTCGGATTTGAAAAAGGGAACCAAGGCAGATCTCGAAGCGGTCTTGGAGCTTACCATTGTATCTGCAGAGGCCGTTCCATTTTCTCCGATCAGTGTAGGAACCAATTTGCAGCAATTGCTGGATGTGCTCCTATCTGTCATTTTACAGGGGAATATCGATTCGGCTGAGAAAGATCAACTGGTCATTTTGATCCGGGCGACCGAATTGGCTATCACAACAGGGCTTAGAAACATAGGGAGTCAAGGTCCGGCAGGACCTGCAGGACCAGCGGGTCCTCAGGGCGTACCTGGTCCACAAGGCCCGGCAGGCGTTGCTGGTTCTCAGGGTGGTGTAGGTCCAGCTGGTACACCGGGAGCTGCTGGTGCCCAGGGACCAGCAGGTGCGACAGGTGTTACTGGAGCAACGGGTGCGGCAGGCCCAGCAGGTGGCGCAACAGGAGCGACAGGTGATCCTGGCGTAGCAGGCGCCACCGGAGTAACCGGGGCTACCGGGGCAACGGGTGACCCAGGTTTGGCGGGAGCGACGGGTGTGACAGGAAATACAGGTGCAGCCGGAATTGCAGGAGTAACCGGGGCTACCGGAGCAACTGGCAGCACTGGTGTTACTGGGGCTACGGGTTCGGGAGCTATTATACCGTTTGCTTCTGGCGGACCTGCCATATTGACAACCATTGCTGGTGGACTGGTTGGAACGACAAGCCTTATCGGTTTCGGCAGCTCGGCAACAGGAGTCAGTATTCTTGGTGGCACGATTGATTTAACGGGAACGATTGTCGGACCACTTATAAACTTTGCGTTCTCTGTTCCACGGGATGGCGTTATAACTTCGATTGCTGCCTATTTCAGTACCACAGCAGCCTTGGCCTTGGTTGGTTCAACGGTGACCATCACTGCGCAATTATTCAGTTCACCTACTCCTGATAATGCATTTACTGCAGTTCCGGGGGCGGTCGTTACACTGGCACCTCCACTCACCGGTATTATTGCATTGGGTAGTATTTCCAACGGCATAACAACCGGATTGGCTATACCTGTGACTGCACAGACACGTCTTCTGCTTGTATTCTCCGCAACGGCAACTGGACTTAGTCTTGTGAATACCGTTGTTGGCTATGCAAGTGGCGGCGTGAACATTACATGATGAGATATAAATTTTGATCTGGGGTCGACTCAATCGTTTCTTTAAAAATCATAAAGAAACCCCATGACTCATATGAGCCATGGGGTTAGAACTTTTATAAATAGCTGTGATATCTATTACTATCAAGCATTAGTAGTAAATGTCATAGCTTCCACCATAACTATTTGGTGAGTAAGCTACGATTTTATGATAACCATACAAGTTACCAAGTGTGATGCTTTTCGTTCCAAAATCAGACACAATTACTCTTCCACTGCTCTTCAGGTTTCCACTCATATCTTCAACATTAAACACATATTCTCCTGTTATAAGAGGAGTAAACATAAAGGTGACATTTCCACTCAAGTATATATCGGTACTATATCCACCATTGAAATATTCTCTTAAGGGATTTTGGGCAAAAATATTAATTTCTTGTGCTTGGGACTGTTGTTGTGTCTGAACTTCCTGGGAGGAAGGGTTAGTTAGCGTAAGAGCTTCATCAGCGAATACCGCTGGAACAGATGCTAAAAGCATCGCCATGGAAGAAAGAGCTGCAATTGCTGTTTTTTGATATTTTTTCACAATCAAACATCTCCTTATGGTATATAAAATTTAAATTAGATTAGAGTTCGTACTGTTCACAAAAAGACAAAAGATCAATAGAGCAGTAGCTTTCCTCACAGTCATTTCCTAGGATGAGAGTAAGGTTGATCTGGCGCCAAATGTATGTTACAAGATAATCGTACATTTAATTCCAAATATATACAATACCATTCTCAGGATTTTCTATACTATTTTTGTTAAATATATACTTTATTCATATATAGTTCACAAATTAACATTTATAAGCTCAGACGATTACGGAGAGGTTATACACGATTCGAACACGCCATAAACGAAAATTGACACAGCAGGATGAGCCTCTGCTTTGCCACATTGTTTGAATAGTAATCTTGAACATCAAGTCGTAGTTTCATAGAACTACTACATTTGTTCATTAAGCGAAATGAAATACATAAATGCGAAATGAGAGTATGAATACGTAAGCGACATGAGACACATAAAAGCATTAAATAGACTTATTTTCTATATTTTTCAATAAAGTGCTTGTATATATCGAATAATGATTTTATACTATACCAATAAAATCCAATTAAATCCCTAATCGACTATTATATGTAATTAAAATTTTAACTACTCACTCGAATCGCGATCGAAAGTCATATCCACCACTCCTTAGCAAGCGTTCTGCTAACGCTCCAGATTACCCTTCCACATGAATGCTTATAGACATTCACTCTCATTACATTATTCAAACACCCAAACTATTCACTCACATGGTTTAATCCGACTCAATCAATCTCCTAAACTTCCAAGTAAAAAACATAGACTAATCTGTTATCTCTTCTGACTCATATTGATCCCTAACCAGACCTGTAAAGGAGGTGAGGCTTTATGTGAAATCCAGAGTATCTATCTCGTCCGCAATAAAGGTTATTTACCGTTTTATTCTGCAGAGAAGGGCATATGTACCAGACTAAATTAAAAAACCGGGTAAAAGGAGTGGAAAAGTTTGATAAAGATTAATCGGTTACGCAAGCCCATCTCCATGGGGCTCTCGCTTCTCCTTGCATTTTCGATCATTCATCCGGTTTCAGCTGAAAACTCCACATCATCCAAATTGGATATGAAATCTGGACTTGCCAAAGTTACGGAGTCCAAAGTAAACGCCAAATTGACCAAAGAATTTGATGGTAGTGAGTATGTTACCTATCTGGTTAAAATGAAGGAACAGGTGGATACAGCAGCAGTCTCCAAACAGGCCCTTGAAAAGGCGACCATAGCCAAACAAACGGCTTCAGCCACAAAGCTGTCCGTTCGTAATTCGGTCGTCAGCTCTCTGCGAGAAACGGCCTCGCGTACACAATATCCATTGGAAACTTATCTGGAAAAGGAAGTTGACCTGGGTAAGGTTAAAGAATATAAAAGCTATTTTATTGTCAATTCATTGGCAGTGACGAGTACCAAAGAAGTCATGGAACAGATTGCGCTGCTGCCTGAGGTGGAGAAGATTCTACCGAATGAGACACGATACTTACAGAAAGCCGAAGTGAGTAAAGAACCGGCGAATGCGGCATCAGGCAAAGATGCTGTACAAACGCCAGCTAAAGACTCTTCAGTCGGAGTTAAAGACAAGGAGCCTGCTGCCAAGGACAAGCTTGCGACTGAAAACGTGGAATGGAACCTGGATTACATCAATGCGCCAGCCGTGTGGGATCGGGGCATCGATGGAACAGGGATTGTTGTTGCTAATCTGGACAGTGGTGTGGATTATACCCACCCGGCGCTTCGCAGCAAATGGCGGGGACTGGATGCTTCGGGCAATATCGTTGATCCCGAACTAAGCTGGTATGATCCGCACAGTAATGCTTCCCTCCCTGCGGACGAAGACGGACATGGTACTCACACGATGGGTACGATGGTTGGCTCTGAAGCGAATGGCACCAACCAGATCGGGGTTGCTCCCGGTGCGAAATGGATTGGTGTACGGATATTCAATCCGGAAACAACGGATGCCATTATTCTGGATGGCGGACAGTGGTTGATCGCTCCAGTGGATGCGGAAGGCAATCTGCATCCTGAACTTGCACCGGATGTGGTAAACAACTCGTGGGGTGGAGGTGCCGGACTAGATGAATGGTTCCGTCCTATGGTGCAAGCCTGGCGTGATGCTCAGATTTTTCCGGAATTCTCAGCAGGAAATGTGAGACTGGGTAACCCGGGCGGACCTGGTTCTGTTGCTAACCCGGCTAACTATCCTGAAAGTTTTGCTACAGGAGCAACCGATATCAACGGAAATCTGGCTTCGTTCTCCCTACTGGGCCCATCCCCTTATGATGAGATCAAACCGGAAGTATCTGCCCCTGGTGTGAATATCCGTTCATCAGTTCCGGGCGGTGTATATGAAGGAGGCTGGAACGGAACATCCATGGCAGGTCCGCATACAACCGCCCTTGCTGCACTGCTGCTTCAGGCCAATCATTCCCTTACCGTGGATCAGCTGGAGCAGATCATTACAGATACAGCCACGCCGAGAACGGATAGTCAGTATCCGACCTCTCCTAATAACGGCTACGGTCACGGCATTATTAATGCCCTTGATGCTGTGGGTTCTGTACTCGAAGGGATTGGAACAGTATCCGGCAGAGTGGTTACAGCCGGAGATGATCTGGAAGAGCCAGTACTGGCACATACCCCTGTCAATTCAGCCTTTACAGGCATTGATATACCATTAACCGCTCATGTGACAGATAACGTCGCGGTAGTCTCCGTTGAGGCTTTTGCCAAAACGACAGGTACCAACCAGTACGTCTATCTGCCGATGAATCGAATTGCTGGAGATAACAAAGATGGGACGTATACAGCGACAATCCCTGCTTTTCTTATTGAACCGCAAGGTGTGGAGTATTATATCCGAGTGAATGATTACGGCAACAACGGATTCGAAAGTCAGGTATATAAAGTGGCTGTGTCCAATGGTGTGCAGCCAGGATACCTTCAGGATTTTGAAGAAGATCAGCTGGGCTTCACGACTGGTGGTACCGGAAGTACCTGGGTATGGGGAACACCAAGCAGTGGTCCTGGAAGTGCATACTCCGGTGACAAGGTAATTGCAACCAATCTGCAAGGGACTTATGTAGCGAATAGCAATGCATATCTGCTTGCGCCGCCAATTGATCTCACCGAGAGTCCAGAAGGTGCGTTATTATCCTTCAAGCACTGGTATGACTTGGAGAATAACATCGACTTTGGCAAGGTATACATCGCTTCCGAGGATAGCGATTTTGTGTTCCAAGAACTGTTAACCTTCACGGGTACAGGTGGCAATTGGAAGACACAATATGTGGATCTTCGCGAATACGCGGGACAGCAGGTGTTCATCAAGTTCAATCTGACGAGTGATAATTCATTGCAAAAGGCTGGCTGGTACATTGATGATTTCGCTGTAGAAGAGCTGGATGAAATTGCTCCGGGCACACCTGCCGGATTGTCTGCGACTGCCGATATTCTTGGTAATGTAGCCTTGAGTTGGACTGGTCCGAACGATGAGGATCTTGAATCCTATATCGTATATCGCTCCACAACCGCAGGTGCAGGTTATGAATCCATTGGAACTGCAACCGGAACAACGTTTACAGATACGGCTACGGTGACAGATTCGACGTATTACTATACCGTTGCCGCACTTGATTATAGTGGCAATGAAAGCGATAAATCGAATGAGGTCTCCATTACAGTAGAGGTGCCTCAGGATATCTACATCGATCATTTCGATGGCAGTGATGATAATGGCTGGACTCATTCAGGAACCAAAGATGAGTGGGAACGCGGCATTCCGGTAACGGGACCTGCCAGCGCGGTTTCTCCACCGAATGTCTGGGCGACTGATCTCGACAATACGTATGAGAGTGGCTCCAACTATTCACTCGTATCTCCGGTCATTGATTTGACGGATGTGTCCGAAGGAACACTCACGTTTAATCATTGGTACGAGATTGAGAGTGGATACGACTACGGGTATGTGGAAGTCACCAAGGATGGTGGAACCACATGGTCAGAACTGGGCAAATTCTCACATAGTACAAACGGTAAACAATGGACACCCGTATTTTATGATCTGGATGCACTTACCGGTAATGAAGTTCAATTCCGGTTCCGCCTGACCTCAGATAACAGTGTTGTGAAGACAGGCTGGTTCATTGATGATTTCCGTGTACTGGGAGTTGCTGCTGAGACGGTAACGGAGGACAGTGCGGTTGTGCTTAACAATGACAAACCTAAACCGTCCTATGATAATCCATGGTACAAAATTTCGCGGACTGACAAAGCGGAATTTAACAAAACGAAACAACAACAACCGGAAGTTGAAAAACCGGAAACAGGTTCGGTTAATCCACAAAGCCTGCCTGCAAGTGCAACGGTTACTGTACTGGAAACCGGACGTTCGGTGAAGACAGATCCAGCTACAGGCAAGTATAACTTCACACACGTAGCAGGTGATTACACGTTAAAAGCTGAAGCATATGGATATTATCCTCGAACTCAGCAGGTAACGATCACCGATGGCAGTGGGGCCAAAGCCAACTTTAATCTGGAGGCAATCCCGCATGGGCAGATTGAAGGTGTTGTAACGGATGAGCGGACAGGACAACCTCTGGCTGATGCTTCCGTTCTCGTGGTGGAAGATGCCAATGTAGGCGAAGTCCACACAGGTTCAGATGGTAGCTTCGTTATTCAGGTACTGGAAGGAAGTTATACTCTGTCCATCCGTGCTGCTGATTACTACAGTAAAACCGTTACTGTAACTGTACCTGGTAATGGTACGGCAGAGGCGAATGTTGCCTTGAAACCGTTCATCGGTTTTCCAGGGGAAATTGCTTATGATGATGGAACAGCAGAGAACGCACGAGCTTTTAACGCTGCGGATAACGCCTGGGCAGTTCGAATGACACCAGAGCTGGAGACCGCTCAACTGACAGGTGCATCGTTCCGATTCTGGAACACCGAATGGCCTGTACCTGGAGGCACAGCGTTCCAATATGCCGTATATGATGCATCGGGTGCGGGCGGAGCTCCGGGACGACAACTGGCTGGACCATTTGACGGTACTGCACTTCGTAACGATCAATGGACAACTGTTGAATTCCCGGAACCGGTCATTGTAACGGGTGATTTCTATATCGTGTACGTACAGAGTTTAGCTGGAACTAGCGCTCCGGGACTCGCTACCGATGAGGATGGTCCAAATGCAGGTCGAAGCTGGCAGCGAGTAGGTGGAGCGTGGAGCACTTCACCTGATGAAGAAGGTAACTACATGATTCGTGCAGTTGTGAGATATCCGGTAAATGCACCTGTGCTCACAGCACCTGCGAACACGTATACGAATCAATCAACCTTCACCGTGTCGGGAACGTCTCCGGCATCCGGCGCTCAGATCAAGATCTACAACGGCAAAGATCTGGCTGGTACGACAACTGTGGTAAATGGGAAGTTCACTTACGGTGTGAAACTCCGTTCTGGGATTAATGCGATTACTGCCGAGGCAGTGGTGGACGGGAAAACGACCGACCGCTCACTCCCCGTCGTCATTATTCTGGATCAGACCAAACCGCAGTTGACCATTGTTACGCCAACTCAAGGAGATCGCATCAATGCGGAAGTTGTTCACGTAACGGGTAATGTCGTGGAACAATTCCTCGATAAGTTGACTGTTAACGGACAAACCGTACAAGTGGGCAAAGACAGAAGCTTCAGTCATCGCGTATTGGTTAACGAAGGCGAGAACACGATTACCATTACAGCAACCGATCTCGCTGGCAATAAAACTACCGTAACCCGCACAGTCTACGTGGAAACGGCGTTGCCAGAACTTACGAATATTACTCCGGCTGAGGATGTTCGAATCACATCAGGAGAGAGTGTTACTGTTTCATTTGACAGTAAACCTGGTTTGCAAGCATCTTTCCGGATTCAGTTACCGCTGAATCTGAATGCCCAAGGGGCAGGAGAGATTCCATTAGTGGAGACCGAACCTGGTCGTTACACGGGTACGTACACAACACCTTCATCCCTTGTTCTGGATGGTGGAGTCATTGTGATTCGAGCTCAGGATGCAGCAGGCAACAAAGTAGAGGCGGAAGCAGCTGGACGATTGTTCGTCAGCGCAGCACAAGAACAATCCGTTCCAGAACCAGATTCGAGCCCTGAAGAGACTGAAACGGAAGTGGGTCCAC
Organism: Paenibacillus sp. FSL K6-4396; assembly: GCF_038002525.1. Lineage (NCBI taxonomy): Bacteria > Bacillati > Bacillota > Bacilli > Caryophanales > Paenibacillaceae > Paenibacillus > Paenibacillus sp. FSL K6-4396. Next base: position 3,195,803 of record NZ_JBBOCR010000001.1, read on the forward strand.
CGTCCGCTGAGGGTCTACAACCTTAATTATGCAAAGTATGACATGGATGAAAACTACGTTTTGACCATCTAAGCAAGGAGCCGATAAGCCGCGGTATTAGGGCTTGTCGGCTTTTTGTTGTATCTCGATTCACATCTGACGCCTAAGATTAATGAAGCATCCATTGGGAAGCTTTTTCTTTTGCTCTCATATGACAGCAGGTGAGTTGTCTCCGTTCTTCACATTAATGATATAACATGATATATTAGGATGTAGAACATGAGAAGCATGGGTATTTATGGAGGTGCTTGTATTGGGGAAAGACTCGGCATCCAAGCCGATGTATGAACAGATCTTTGAATCCTTGCGCGAACGGATACAGCTTCATCAATATCAAGTGGGTGAGCGTGTTCCTTCGGAGAAGGAATTATGTGATGAATTCGGAGTGAGCCGGATTACAACGAAAAAAGCGCTTGAAATGTTGGCGAGTGAACAATTGATTGTTCGTCAGCCGGGACGGGGTTCTTTTGTAGCTGATACAGCAGATATGACACAAGAAAGACCTAACAGACCTGCTCCGCGTGCTGCGATCAAAGATCCAGAGAAGAAGCTGCTCATTGGTCTGGTCATCACTAACTTCAGCGATATGTATGGTACAGAACTGTTATATGGTATGGAGGAAGCTTCGCGAGAGCATGATTGTTTTCTCGTACTTAGACGCTCCTTCGGGATTCCCGAGCAGGAGGAACAGAGCATTCAGGAACTGCTGGAACTGGGTGTGGATGGATTGATTATTTTCCCGGCACAAGGTGAATATTTCAGCGATGAGATTCTTAAATTGGTCGTTAACAAATTCCCGTTTGTCCTGATTGACCGGTACTTGAAAGGCATTCCGGCTTCATCTGTGAGTACGGATAATGTAGGCGCGGCGCGAGAAGGGATGAATTATTTGTTCGATCTCGGTCACCGACACATCGCTTTTCTGACGCAGCCTCCGGCGAACACTACACCGATTGAAGAACGAATTGAAGGAATCATTGAGGCTCATAATGATCAAGGAGTGCTGGTGAACAGGGAACTGTGGTTAGAATCTTTTCTTTCGACACTGCCAAGTGTGTTTGATCCTCAAGTCGAGGTCCGTGATGTGGAGACACTGGTGGAACATTTACAGAAATACCCCCAGATTACTGCACTCTTTGCTGCGGAGTATCATATTGCTTTACTTGCAGAACAGGCAGCGGATCGGCTTGGTCTTAGGATACCTGAAGATATGTCCATCATTTGTTTTGACAGTCCGAACGCTGCCGAAAGAAGCCGTGTAACACATATGAGACAAAGCCAGTTTGATATGGGAAAACAGGCGTTCGAGATGGTGCTTCAGAGTATGCAGAACAACGAGATGGCAGTGAATAGGGTTATTTTGCCTGCCCGTTTGGTGAAGGGTAAGTCAACAAGTATGGTGAAACAAAAGGGGTAATTTTAGCAACTTAATATTCATTGTGTTCAATCAGGGACTTCGTGTAAACGAGGTCTCTTTTTTATGTGGATAAAATGGGGAGAATTACTTTAAATGGTATACTATTTATTGTCCTTAATTTAAAATAGCATGCTAATATACAAATAAATATATTGACATAACATTATATTCGTTTTAGGATGATGAAAGCGGTTAACAAATTGGATTACATAAGGAGGACAACATGCTGACACCCAGAGATGATCAAGAAATTTCCCCCTCGATATACGACATGATTGATCAGGTTAACAAACGTATGCCAGACCATCCGGAACTTAATCAAATGTTCAAAAATTGTTTTACCAATACGATGGCGACCACAATTCAGCGCAAAGAAGATGGAACAACTTTTGTGATTACGGGAGATATCCCTGCCATGTGGTTACGTGATTCTGCCGCTCAGGTCAGACCTTATCTGGTTCTCGCTTCAGAGGATGAAGATATCGCCGACATGATCGCTGGGCTGGTTGAACGTCAACTGAATTATATTCTCCTGGACCCTTATGCAAACGCTTTTAATGAGACGGAGAGTGGGAAAGGACATCAGGAAGACCTGACGCAGATGAATGATTGGATCTGGGAACGGAAGTATGAGATCGACTCACTGGCTTATCCGATTCAGCTCAGTTATCTCTTGTGGAAGAACACGGGAAGAACAACTCAATTCAATAATACGTTCCGTAAAGCAGCCCAGATCATCATGCAGTTATGGCAAGTGGAACAGCATCATGAGACGAAATCACCCTACACGTTCCAACGTCTGGATGCTCCCGAAACCGATACGCTCACCCGAGAGGGACGAGGTACTGAAACAGTCTATACCGGCATGACTTGGTCGGGATTCCGTCCTAGCGATGATCGATGTGAATATGGTTATCTGATTCCATCCAATATGTTCGCCGTTGTGGCGCTTCGATATCTGCAGGAAATTGCTGAAGCTGTGTTCGAGGATGAAATGCTGGCAGCGACTGCACAGCAGTTGGAGGAACAAATCAACAAAGGAATTCAGGATTATGGCACCGTTGAACATCCGGAATATGGAACCATATATGCATACGAAACGGATGGGAAAGGCAATCACAATCTGATGGATGATGCCAATGTGCCGAGCCTGCTGTCTTTACCTTATCTCGGATATGTCGAGGAGAACGACGAGGTGTATCAGAATACACGCCGTTTCATTTTATCCACGAACAACCCGTATTTTTATGAGGGAACAGCAGCAGCGGGAATCGGTAGTCCGCATACACCAGAAGGGTACATCTGGCATATCGCTTTATCGATGCAGGGGCTGACTACAGAGGATCGCAATGAAAAACTACGATTGCTTCAGCTTATCCATAAGACGGATGCGGATACCGGACTGACCCATGAAGGTTTTTCGGCCAACAATCCACATGAATATACACGTCCATGGTTTTCATGGTCCAACATGCTCTTTAGTGAACTGATTATGGATTATTGCGGATTCCGCGTACAGAAATAGATAGTGAAGCAAGAGATAACCTGCGAGTACATCATAACGTTCGGAGTTCGTTGAATTCCGACAAGAGGAGAGCGAATCATGAGAAAAATATCATTGAAAATGCCGGTAGCAGCAGTTATGACATCCTTGCTCATTCTTACTACAGCCTGTTCGGGCGGAAGCTCAAGCACAGGCACAACCAGTGACGGTAAGAAGGAAGTAACTGTATCGTTCCGTTCTTCAGGATCTGAAGATACACTTACGAAGTTTTTCCAATCAGGTTTGGTGGATCAATTCGAGAAAGAAAACCCGGATATCAAAATCAACATTGCGCCTGTATTGGCAAGTGAGGGTGATTACACGTCCAAAATGGTTTTGCAGATGAAATCGCCTGATACGGCGCCTGATGTTATTGCAGAAGATACATCCATCATCAAATCCGATGCTGCTGCGGGATATCTGGAGCCGCTGGATACACAGGTTCAGGGCTGGCCCGATTGGAAAGAACACATCATTGGCAACCTGAAGGCAGGGGTTACGGGTGAAGACGGCAAGGTATATGGCGTTCCGGCTACCTCGGATACACGTGGAATCTGGTACAACAAGGAACTGTTTCAAAAAGCAGGTCTGGAAGTTCCATTTAAACCTGCAAGCTGGGCAGAGGTACTCGAAGCAGCACGTACCATCAAGCAAAAACTGCCGGGTGTGACACCGCTTAATATGATCGTGGGCAAAGCAAACGGTGAAGGTGTCACCATGCAAACGCTGGAAATGCTGCTCTATGGTACGGCGGATACGCTGTATAACGACACCAGCAAGAAATGGGTCGTTAACAGCCCGGGTCTTTTGGATTCATTCAAATTCATAGATCAAGTGTTTAACACGGATAAAACAGGTCCGACCATGCAGGTTGCCCTGAATGGACAAGCTGGAAGTATTGCATTCCAGCAACAGTTCCCGCAAGACAAACTGGCGATGGCTGTAGATGGTAGCTGGGCAGGTTCGACATGGGCCGAGAATGGTGCGGCTCCAATTGCCAACGTCGAAGAGAAAATAGGATTTGCGCCATTCCCGACACAAAATGGGGAAGAACCTGGAGCAACGACGATGTCTGGAGGATGGGCTTGGTCCGTTCCTGCACAAGCGAAGAATAAGGAAGCAGCTTGGAAATTTATCGAGTTCCTGATGAATAAGGAGAATGCGACTGCGCGCGTCGTAGCGGAAGGCAGCCTCAGTCCACGTAATGATTCCACAGAAGTTGAAGGTTATACCGATCGTCCATATACCAAAGAAGCACAGGAACTCTTGAATGTAGCCCATTTCCGTCCAGCGAACGATCAATATGCAGCGGTATCCGCACAATTGCAAAGCATCGTTGAGAGTATTGCCTCTGGCAAGCTGACGCCGGAAGAGGGAGTTACGCAATTGAAGGATAACGTATCCCGTTCCCTTGGCGCGGACAGCATCGAAGAGAAATAAGGATATCGATATATTCGGAGGGGGAGGCATAATACTCCCCTTTTTCCGGTTCGAATGGAGAGTGACTTATGAAAAGGAAAGCACCAGGTTCATTTCTGTTTCTCATGCCTTCCGTACTGTTATTACTTGTGTTTTTCATTGTTCCCATCATTCTGACGATCTGTTTTGCCTTTACGAATATGGCTCTGACCGGGGCGGCAGCCAAGAGTCTGGAGTTTGTCGGGTTCCAGAATTTCATTAATATGTTCCATGATCCGGACTTCCGCATTAGTGTCTGGCGCACACTGGTCTTTCTCATCTTCTCCGCAGTCATTGGTCAGGTATTGCTTGGATTCATTCTGGCTCTACTAATGAAGGAAAAAAATGTGACCTTCCGCCGGGTCATTGGCATCATCGTCATTGCCGGTTGGGTGACACCCGAGATTGTTGTGGCATTCTGTATGGTCGCCTTTTTCAGTGACAATGGTTCATTGAATCAGATCCTCGGCTGGTTTGGGGCGAATCCAGTCTCCTGGTTGTTCAGTTTCCCTATGGTGAGTGTCATTATCGCGAATATCTGGCACGGCACAGCCTTTTCGATGATGGTCTATCAGTCGGCACTGGATGATATCCCGAAGGAAGTTGAAGAAGCTGCGATTATTGACAGTGCCACCGGGTTCCAGATTGTTAGACACATTACGATCCCAATGGTAAAAGGGTCCATCGTGACCAACATGATGTTGGTTACTCTACAGACACTGGGTGTGTTCACGCTGATCTATACGATGACCGGTGGTGGCCCGGGTACTTCAACACAAACCTTGCCGATCTTCATGTACAATCAGGCCTTTGTGAACTATCAATTTGGATATGGCACAGCCATATCGCTGGTCCTGCTGTTCATTGGTATTATCGCCAGCCTGTTCTACATGCGATCCATGAAAGTGAAAGTGTAACCATGAAGGAGGTTCGATCCCTATGGTCAAACATGGGCTTCAACGCAAAATCCAGTACGGGATTCTAGTTTTTCTGGGGCTCTGTTTTTTATTACCGCTGCTCTGGATCATTCTGGCTTCATTTGACCCGAACGCGCAACAGGGTATCAAAATGCCCAGTACCTGGACCATTCAAAATTTCAAGGATGTACTCGGGGATTCGAGCAATCTTCGTTCATTCGGTGTGGGCCTGATTCTGTCGGGAGGGCAAGCGATATTGGTTGTTCTGGTATCTGTTCTTGCTGCGTATCCATTATCCCGTTATGAAATGAGATTCAAAAAAAGCTTCTTGTTATCTATTCTGTTCATGACAGCACTTCCGATTACTGCCGTGATGGTTCCGGTATTTCAAATGTTTCTGTTCTTCAAAATGCAAAATAGCATCATTGCCACGATGCTGTTCCTGACCGCATCCTCACTTCCTTACGGCATCTGGATGATGAAAAACTTCATGGATTCGGTGCCCATTGATCTGGAAGAATCGGCATGGATTGACGGTGCATCCGTGTGGAACGGATTGAGACGAATTGTAGCGCCATTGATGTTGCCGGGTATTGCCACGATAGCGATATTTACCTTTTCGGGAAGTTGGGGCAACTTCTTCGTGCCATACATCCTGCTCCAGACACCGGAGAAACTTCCGGCATCGGTCACGATTTATCAATTTTTCGGCAGCCACGGTATGGTTGAATACGGCAGATTGGCTGCATTTTCACTACTTTATACGATGCCTTCGGTTGTGTTATACATCTTCTCCCAGCGTTACATGTCCAAAGGTTTCAGCATGGGCGGGGCAACCAAAGGTTAATGACAGGAGGTACGCAACATGACAACCAAAAAGACGGCACATCTCATCTCGCATACCCATTGGGACCGCGAATGGTATATGCCTTATGAACACCATCATGTACTGCTCATTGAGCTGATGGATAAACTGCTGGACACGCTTGATCAGGACCCGGAATATCGCTATTTCCATCTGGATGGGCAGACGATTATTCGTGAAGATTATTTGCAGGTTCGGCCCGAACAACAGGAGAGGCTCGATCGTTATATTCGTGAAGGACGCATCCATTTGGGTCCATGGTATGTGTTACAGGATGAGTTTCTGACCAGCAGCGAGGCCAACTTGCGTAATCTGCTCATCGGTCATCGTGATGCTCGACCTTTGGGTGTGATATCCAAGACGGGGTACTTCCCAGACTCGTTCGGAAATATGGGACAGGCACCGCAGATTCTGCAACAGGCGGATATTCATAACGCGATCTTTGGGCGTGGGGTAAAGCCTACGGGATTCAATAATGCGGTGGTTGATGCAGACAGTTACGAATCTCCCTATTCCGAGATGATCTGGCGTTCGCCGGATGGTTCGGAAGTGCTCGGCATTTTGTTCGCGAATTGGTACTGCAATGGGATGGAAGTTCCGGTTGATCCGGAGAAAGCCCGAGTATATTGGGATAAAAATCTGGAAGATGCCGAGAAGTTTGCATCGACTTCACATCTGTTGTTCATGAATGGTTGTGATCATCAGCCGATCCAGACGGATCTGCCAGAGGCTTTACGTACGGCGGCTGCGTTGTATCCTGATGTAGAATTTATCAACTCCAATTTTGACGATTACATTGAGGCGGTTACGAAGGATGTGCCTGAGCATCTGGCGACCATTGAGGGCGAGCTTCGCAGTCAGCACACGGATGGTTGGGGAACACTGGTGAATACGGCATCTGCCAGGGTTTATCTGAAACAGTTGAATCAGCAGGGGCAGACGTTGCTCGAAAAAGTAGCCGAACCACTGGCCGCCATGGCCCATATAGCCGGGGTAAAAGATTATCCGCACCATCTGTTGACGCATGCATGGAAGATGCTGATGCAGAACCACCCGCATGATAGCATCTGCGGATGCAGTGTGGATGAGGTTCACCGTGAGATGGTGACCCGCTTTGCCAAGAGCAGACAGCTTGCAGAGAAACTTGTTTCCCAGAGTGCGCAGGCGATTGCTGAGTCCATTCATGTGCAACCTGCTGAGGCTTGGGGTGAGGAAGCGGTGCTGTTCACCGTGTTCAACACGAGTGGTTGGAGTCGAAATGGAGTCATTGAAATGGATCTGATTGTGGACAAAGCATTTTTCCCGGAAGGTCCTAATCCCCAGGCACTTGCGCAGAAAGTGGAAAAAGATGCACTGCCAGTGTATCAACTGGTCGATTCGGATGGACGCACGTATTCGGCAGAAATCAAGGATCTGGGTGCGCATTTTGGCTATGAACTTCCGAAGGATCGCTTCCGCCAGCCTTATATGGCTCGTAAAGTAAGAGTGACCTTCCAGGCAGTGGATGTACCTTCGCTGGGTTATAAGACGTATGCTCTCATTCCAGTTCAGAAGCAAACAGAGAGTGCTGAGATTGCTGAAGTGTCCGCTACGAGCGAACTCGTTCAGGTTCAGGGAATGATGATGGAAAACGGTCATTTGCGGGTGACGATTGAAGAGAATGGTACGGCTACAATTGAAGATAAGGTATCCGGTGCTGTATACAGGGGATTGAATTCATATGAGAATACCGGGGATATCGGCAATGAATATGTTTACCGACAACCAGAGGGAGAGACAACGCTGACCTCTGAGCATCTGAAGGCAGACGTGCGGATCGTGGAGCAATCTCCATATCGTGTAGTCATGGAAAGTGTATTACGTTGGGAAATTCCTGTTGGAGCAGATGAACTGTTCGAACGGGAGAAGCGCCAAATGGTTCCTTTTACAGAACGGAAGGCACAACGGGTGAAGAACACGGTTCCGTTGGTGATTACGACAACGTATACACTGGAAGCAGGAAGTAATATGGTCAAGGTAAAGTCTGACTTTAACAATCAGGCCAAGGATCATCGGTTGCGCGCACTCTTTCCATCCCGACTGGTGACAGAGGATCATTATGCAGATTCCATCTTTGAAATTGCCAAACGTTCCAATACACCGGCCAAAGAATGGGGGAATCCGAGTAATGCGCAGCATCAGCAAGCATTTGTACATGTGACCGATGGTGATCATGGCTTGATGATTGCAAACAAAGGGCTGAATGAATACGAGATTTTACAGCATGAAGAGGGCAGTACGATTGCGGTTACGCTGCTTCGTGCCTCTTCGGAGCTGGGAGATTGGGGTGTGTTTGAAACACCGGAAGCCCAATGTCTGGGACCTCAGAGTGTGGAATATGCGATTATTCCGTTTGCAGGTGATGCGGCACAGTCAGGTGCTTGTGCATCCGCATACGTGTATCCGATTCCGTGGACAACTGCGCAGCTAGGGTCATTAGCACGCACTTTTGAGCGGGAAGGACATGCCGGAGCTGATGGGCAGAAGGTGGAGTTGCCTCTGTCGAAGCAATGGTTGGCGTGGAATGCACAAAGTTCGTCACTGGCCTTCTCCACATTGAAGATCGCAGAGGAAACCGGAGATGTGATTGCTCGCTGGTATAATCTGAATTCCGAAGCCGCTGAGTTGAACGTTCAGCCTGGATTCGAATGCGCCTATGTCTATGAGAGCGATGTGCTGGAACGGGTCAAGCACACGTTGGATGGAGACAGCCAGACGGTATCCGGATACAAGATCGTTACGCAAGGGTATACGTTAGGTTAAGTTGACGTTTGAAATTTTAATCTTAGGAACCTCCTGTTCACGGTAGTGTGGACAGGAGGTTTTTGTCATGTGCTCTGTTATGTGCACCCAAACTAAAGCGTTATGCTGTATAAATATATAATAACAATTCATGTCGTGATTTTATACATTTATTGTCGTGAGTTTCTATTAAAAATAGATTAAGTCTGTGATAACTTATAGATAAATGTCAGAATATTATATAGTATGGAGGTAAGATACATTGACCATTCGAATTGGGAAAATTAGCTTGTGGCATGTTCACGCATGGGATTACATCAAGCAGGCACAGGAACATGAAGATACAGTCATCGCAGCGGTGTGGGATGAAGATGCCAAGCGGGGACAGGAAGCGGCTGAACGTTTAAACGTACCCTTCTATGCTTCACTCGAAGATATGCTGGCCAAGGATGACATCGATGCCGTTATTGTAGATGCGCCAACCCGCATTCATGAAGAAGTGATCACCGCTGCTGCAAAAGCAGGGAAACACATCTTCACGGAGAAAGTTATTGCAGCGACACAAGCGGAATCCAACAGAATCCTTCATGAGGTAAAGGCAAACAAAGTCAAGATGACAGTCTCCTTACCACGTCTGAATGCAGGATACACGCTAACAATTCAGGAGGTCCTTAACCAGGGATTGCTTGGCAAAGTGACTTATGTTAGAGCGCGTTTATCGCATGATGGAGCGATTTCGAACTGGTTACCTGAACACTTCTATGATCTGAAGGATTGTCAGGGCGGTGCACTGATTGATCTGGGCTGCCATCCAATGTATCTGGCCAAACTGTTTCTGGGTCAGGAAGTAACAGCGGTTAATGCAAACTTCGGATACATTACAGGCAAAGAAGTTGAAGATAATGCCGTTGCAACCTTGTTTACGGATTCCGGAGCAGTTGGCGTTGTTGAAGCTGGTTTTGTGAACAGCCATTCTCCATTTACGATTGAGGTTCATGGTACGGAAGGTACGCTTCTGTACGGGACACCTGATGATAAGCTGTTGATTCGTACAAAAGCAGCACAGGAACAATATGATGACTGGACTGAACTTCCTTTGGCAGACAAAAGGGAAAGCGCATTCAATCAATGGGTCGCACATATACAAAATGATACGGATGCAACTGAAAACGTGCAAATCGCTATGGAGCTGACCCGTTTGATGGAAGCAGCGAATCTCTCTGCCAAAGAAGGGCGCAGAATCACTCTGAATGAATTGAAGGGTTAGGTTTTATTAAGGAGGTGTGCAATCTTGAGCCTGTATCCTTATGAGAAAATGCTTGAACGGCAGGATCTCCTGGAGAGACTGGATATTCTAATGGTTTGGGGGCATTATGAGATTCGTGTGATGCGATTTCATCTGACTTCTTTTCCAGCGGGCCGAGTTGTGGATTTCCATAATCATGCGGAGTTTGAGTTTCATTTTATCCCGAGAGGTAAAGGTAAAGTTATTCTGGATGATCAGACACATGCACTGTCGGAAGGTATGCTGTATTTGACTGGACCGGGTGTCGTTCATTATCAGGAGGCTGATGCTAAAGAGGACATGGATGAACTATGTCTTCATGTGGATATCATTCACAGGCCAAGAGAGCATGTCGATCCCTGGGAAGCAGCTGAATCGGAGGAAACGATTGAAAAGCTGAGAACGCTTCCGCTTACTCCAGTGAATGATTATCATCGGGCGATGCATTGTTTTTTGGAAGCCTATGAGGCATGTGATCAGAAATTGTTAGGTTATTATACGTCGATCAAACAGCTGGTTATCAGCATATTACTCAAAACCGTGCGCGCATACGACACCGGGGGGAATCGACCGGAAGCCCCTGTCCGGGATATGTCGGTATATCGCTATGAGTATGCAGTGCAGTATATGGAAGCGAATCATCCTACAGTGGTCACGCTGGAGCATGTAGCTGAGAAACTTCATATTAGCAGCAGACAATTGCAGCGAATCTTCTACCAAGTACAGCCGGAGATGCCGTTCAGCCGCGTACTGGAGGATATTCGTCTGCGCGCCGTGTGCCGCAATCTGGAGGAAAGTAACGTATCCATTGAACAGATTGCTCTTGCTTCAGGCTTTAATAATGCCAACTATTTGCATGCTGTATTTCGTAAACGTCTGGGGATGACCCCATCGGCTTTTCGTAAAATGAAACAACCAATACTTAAGTGAGGGTGAATATATATGAGTAAAGTATATCGTATCGGAATTATTGGCTGTGGTGGAATCGCGAATGGTAAACATCTTCCGAGTCTGAGTAAACTGGATAATGTTGAACTGGTGGCTTTCTGCGATATTGTTCAGGAACGTGCAGATGAAGCCAAGCAGAAATATGGCTCTACCGATGCTGAAGTCTACACGGATTATCAGGAATTGCTTAAGGATGAGTCTCTGGATATTGTGCATGTGCTTACGCCGAATATTTCTCATGCCGAGATTTCCATTGCTGCTCTGGAGGCCGGCAAACATGTCATGTGTGAGAAGCCAATGGCGAAGACCTCTGCTGAAGCCCAGCTCATGCTGGAAGCGGCAGAGCGTACCGGCAAGAAACTGACCATCGGATACAACAACCGTTTCAGAGAAGACAGTCAATATTTGAAGAAGGTGTGCGAAGCGGGTGACCTGGGGAATATTTATTTTGCAAAGGCACATGCAATTAGACGTAGAGCAGTACCGACCTGGGGTGTTTTCCTGGATGAGGAGAAACAAGGTGGAGGTCCATTGATTGACATTGGTACGCACGCACTTGATCTGACGCTCTGGATGATGGATAACTATCAACCAAAAGTTGTGCTGGGTACGACCTATCATGAGCTTTCGCAACGTGAAAATGCGGCCAATGCCTGGGGCCCTTGGGACCCTAAACAATTTTCCGTAGAAGACTCGGCCTTCGGCATGATTGTGATGGAGAATGGGGCAACAATCATGCTGGAATCCAGCTGGGCGCTTAACTCACTGGACGTGGATGAAGCCAAATGCAGCTTGAGTGGCAGCGAAGCGGGTGCGGATATGAAGAATGGACTGCGCATCAATGGTGAGAAATTCAGCCGTCTATACACGAACGAGATTGAACTGAGTGCAGGCGGGGTAGCATTCTATGATGGCAAGAGCGAGAGCGCACCGGATGTGGAGATGAGAAAGTGGATCGAAGCGATTGAGAACGATCAGGAGCCAGTCGTCACACCAAAACAAGCGCTCGTTGTATCTCAGATCCTGGAAGCACTCTATGAATCTTCTCGCACAGGCAAGGCTGTGTACTTGAATAAGGGTAGCGAAGCATAGAACAGACATAAAACAATAGATTAGAGAACCCTTTGTCCCGTTATTGGCGACAAAGGGTTTTTGGGTATTTTGGTTACTAGCTATTGGTCCATACCAGACTCTATTTCAGCACATATGATGAGAGAAAACTGATCTGAAAAGAGGGTATGTCTTGACTAAACACAAAACGGGTCATGGTGTTTCCATTGTTGTATGTACAAATCGGCCGCAATTTTTTGAAAACATCCTGCAAAATTACAGTCGGCAGCGTTATAAAAGCAAAGAATTAATCATTGTCCTGAATCATGACAGTATGAATCTGGCATTATACCAAAACCGGGTTCGAAATCTTGCCAATGTTCATGTATATCAAGTTCCGGAGAGTATTTCGCTAGGACAAAGTTTAAACGCCGGAATAACAAGGACTCGCTTTTCGTTGATTGCCAAATTTGATGATGATGACTACTATTCGCCATATTATTTGACTGAACAGGTGAGAGAACTTAGACGGACCAAAAGTGATATTGTGGGCAAACATTCGTGTCTCGTCTATTTGGGCGCGTCCAAGACACTGTTGGTCAGATCCCCCGCTGAAAAAAATAAACCGGTTGAATTTGTACAAGGGGGTACTATTTTATTCAAAAGGGAGATCTTGAAAAAGGTCCGCTTCACGGACCGTTCCATAGGGGAAGATGTGACCTTCCTGAGACAATGCAGGAAAAGAGGATTCAAAGCGTACGCGACCTCTCCTTATAATTATGTTTATCACCGCAGACAGAACAAAAAGAGTCATACTTGGAGAGCGGATGATAACTTTTACCTGGAGGGAAGCAAAAAACTTGCGGTTACAGAGGATTTCAGACCCTATGCTAATAAGAAACTATAGAGGACAGAAAGAGCCTGAAGAAGCGGAGCGTTCGCCTACAAGCTTTCTGAAAGAAAGCTACATCGGAAGCATACGCTATCTCCGGATTTTCCCCTTTCAAAAAGGGATTCAAAGAAATCCGGGGATAACAGCGATCGGAAGGTTGTTCTGTCATCGTAGTAGCTTGTGTAAATAACGAAAGCAAAGATGCATCTGCTGCGTGTAGATGCGTCTTTTTTGTGCCAAAATGCTTCAATTTGGAGGTGGTGAGAAAAAAATATGAATTTACTTGAAAAAAAGTATTGCATATAAGTTTAGTCGGAATTATATTAATGGTATAAGGTCTAGACCATATACAGATCGGAGTGTTTAGATGTCCAGTACGTTTTCATTTCGTTTTGAGAAAGTATCCACCAAAAAGGTTAGTGAATTCATTAGGGAACAACTGGAAGAAGCCATTATTTTGAAAGAATTGATGAGTGAAGAACAGCTTCCAGCCGAGCGAGATCTGGCAGAAATTTTTAACGTAAGCCGCATTACCGTTCGTGAGGCACTCTCTTCACTGGAAGAGAAAGGCTTGATTGAGAAAAGGGTGGGTGCCAAAGGCGGAACATTTGTATTGCCTCTGACAGCCAATTCGCATAAACGGACCAGAGAAGAAATTAAACGGGATTGGTCACAGATGCTGAAGGTGTTTGAATATCGAACCATCATCGAGCCGGAGGGAGCTTTCCTCGCTGCTGAGCGGATCACCGCAGGCGAACTGGAGCTGCTTGAGGGCTACATGGAACAAAGTATAGAGCCAGACTGCACAAGGGAATGGTTCAGAGCGCTGGATGTGAAATTTCATCTGGCCATCGCCAAAGCGTCTGGGAATCCATACTGCGAGAGAGCTGTCAGACAGATCCGGACGAAAATTAATCCGGCGCTCGACTTGATGCCTTATGATGACCGGATACGTACCGTCAATCACGGTGTACATATGGAGATTCTTGAAGCATTGAAAGCCCATGATAGCATCAAGTCTAAGGAGACGATGAAAAGGCATATCGAATTCTCGGCGGATGCAATCTATGCCCGTTTGGTTTCTGAATCGGACAAAAATGAAGGGAATGACAGCGAATGAATCGTTCAGAACTAATACAGCTGGCTCAGCCACTACAAGCCCAGTTAAGTGCTTGGCGCAGAGATTTACATCGCCATCCGGAAATCGGTTACGAGGAGCATCGCACATCCGCTATCGTAGCTGAGCATCTGGAAAGCCTGGGGCTGGAAGTTACACGTAATGTCGGACAGACCGGGGTTACAGGCCTGCTTCGCGGAGAGACCGATGGACCAACCTTTGCTTTGCGCGCGGACATGGATGCCCTACCAATCCAGGATCAGAAAGCGGTGGAATACCGCTCGCAAGTGGAAGGCAAAGCGCATCTGTGTGGACATGACGCTCATACCTCCATCCTGATGGGTGCAGCCCAGCTGCTTACTGGTCTTGGAAGACCGAAATCAGGCAATATCAAATTTATTTTCCAGCCAGCAGAAGAGGGACTTGCAGGTGCAAGAGCCATGATCCAGGACGGTGTTCTGGAGAATCCGAAGGTTGATGCCATCGCAGGATTACACATGACACCTGGACAGAACACGGGAACCTTGGGTGTAAGTCAGGGCGTTGCGTTTGCGTCAGCTGATCCCTTGATCATCAAGGTGTTTGGTAAGGGTGGCCACGCAGCTCGTCCGCATGAGGGCATTGACGCGATCGCGGTATCCGCTCAGGTCATCACCGCATTGCAAAATATCGTCAGTCGGATGGTTGATCCACTTGAACCGGCAGTAGTCACGATTGGCAAAATCACCGGAGGTTATATGGGAACAGCCATCGCCCCGGAAGTGGAGATGATCGGTACGGTTCGTACACTCTCACCTGCCATTCGTGAGCGGATGCCAGCTTTGATCGAGCAGGTTGTTAAAGGTGTCTGTGATTCTTTTGGAGCAGGATGCGAAGTTGTCTACGGCGATGGATACCCTGTTGTCGTGAATGATCTCGGCATGGTTGACCTGCTAACAGAGACTTGTGATCAGGTTAATGCGGAGAAGGGATGGACTTATATCAAACCCTCCACAGGGGGCGAGGACTTTGCCTTTTATTGTGAACAGATTCCGGGTGTGTTTTTCAGACTAGGATCTGGGAATGATGAGGAACGTACTCGCTATCCACTCCACCATCCCATGTTTGATCTTGATGAGACAGCGATGCCTTATGGTGTAAGCATGTTGTCTGCAGTAGCACTTGAATTTTTGGCAAGGAATACAACTTCTGAGGGGGAGCAATCACAATGAAAAAAAGACAATGGACAGGCTTGTGGATCACGTTACTGGCAGTCGTAATGGTACTCAGCGCTTGCGGAGGAAAATCGACAAGCACGAATGATAGTTCCGCAACAGAAGGAACGGGCAGTGGAAGCGCAAGTACAACACTGACCGTTGCTGCAGCAACAGACATTGAGAGTTTCGATCCGCACAACAATAACAACACCTCCAGTGAAGCGGTTCTGGTCAACGTTTTCGATTATCTGATCAAAAATGACAGTGAACAGAAAAAAGTTGCGGGACTTGCGACATCATGGGATCAGGTTGATGATACAACATGGAGATTCAAGCTGCGTGAAGGTGTTACCTTCCACAATGGCGATCCATTCACTTCAGCAGATGTAAAATACACGCTGGAGCGCGTAGCCAAGGACGAGACACTGAAACAAAACAGTTATTTCAAAAATATCGTAGAAGTTAAAGCGGTGGATGACTATACCGTAGACATTATCACAGATGGTCCAGATCCATTGCTCCTGAATCGTCTGTCCAAAATGGGAGCAGGCATTCTGCCAGCAAAATATATTGCGGATAAAGGATTCGATGCTTTCCTGAAACAACCGGTAGGCACAGGCCCTTACAAGTTCAGTAAATGGACCAAAGATGATCGTGTGGAATTAGTGAAAAACGAGAACTACTTCGACGGTGAACCAAAATGGAATGAAGTGGTATTCCGCGTTATTCCTGAAGCCTCCACACGCGTATCCGAATTGCTTGCTGGTGGTGTAGATGTGGCGTCTTCCATTCCGTCCACCGACATTGCCCGGATCGAAGGCGAAGCAGATAAAAAGATTGTCAAAGCGCCAATCCAACGTGTGCTTCAGTTGATCTTCCGTCAGACAGAAGGCAGCATCACGGCTGATCCGAAAGTACGTGAAGCGATTGACCTGGCTATCGACAAACAAGGAATCGTGGACAGCATTGCCGGCGGAGCAGGTATCGTAACCCGCACGTCTGTAACTCCAGGCAACTTCGGTGCTGATCCTTCATTGTACAAAACGTCACTCTATGACCAGGAAAAAGCCAAACAGCTCCTGCAAGAAGCTGGCTATGCAGAAGGTGAAGCTGAGATGACCATCTCCGTTTCTGCACAGTACAAAGAACAAGCTGAAGTTGTTGCAGCCATGCTGGAACAAGCCGGATTCAAAATCAACCTGGATGTCCTGGAAGCAAGTGCATTCAGTGAACGTTACAGCTCCAAATCATTCAAAGAAATCTTCATGATTGGTATCGGTAACTCCTTGTTCGATGCTTCGAATAACTACAATCGTTATATGTTGGAAGAAGCAAAAGGCGAGTCGGATTACAACAATCCTGAAGTAGAAAAACTGCTTCAATCGGCACTGGTGAACATGGACCCTGCGTCTCGTGAGAAAGAGTATCAACAAGTACAACAGATCTTCTCTGAAGAACGCCCAGCCGTATATCTGTACCAAATGGAAGGTGTCTACGGAACAAATGCTAAAGTGAACTTCGCGCCGCGCAGTGACGAGATGTTCTATGCTGACGAGATTACACCTGTGGCACAGTAACATCGGGTATAACACCGGTCATTGAAAAGATAGGCCTGAACGGCAGGGACTGGATAACCATGTTCCTGCCGTTCTTTTTTAAAAGGGAGGTGAACAAGGAATGGGCAAATACGTTCTTAAGTCATTACTACAGATCATTCCGGTGCTGTTCATTGTTTCATTAATTGTGTTCATTTTGGTTCGAGTTACCGGTGATCCGGTTGCGCTAATGTTGCCTGAAACGGCTACCGCTGAAGATCGTACTGTCTTGACGCAGGCACTTGGTTTGGACCAGCCTTTATATACGCAATACGCGAAGTTTCTGGGCAGTGCGATACAGGGAGATTTTGGTCAGTCTTTTCGCTACAATCAGCCTGCGTTAGAGCTGGTGCTGGAGAGATTACCTGCCAGCTTTGAACTGGCTGTAGCCGCCATGTTTTTTGCCGTACTTATGGCTGTGCCACTTGGAGTCATTTCAGCTGTGAAACGCAATACGTTTACCGATCTCATCATTTCAGGAATATCCGTTATTGGTAAGGCGATGCCAAACTTCTGGATGGGGATTATGCTTATCCTCTTGTTCTCCGTCATGCTGGGCGTATTGCCGGTATCTGGTCGCGGAGGGTTGTCACATCTGATCTTGCCGGCATTCACGCTTGGCGTTGGACTTGCCGCGCAGATGACCCGGCTGATTCGCTCCAGCATGCTGGAGATTCTGA
The DNA here is from genome assembly GCF_038002525.1 of Paenibacillus sp. FSL K6-4396. Taxonomy (NCBI): domain Bacteria; kingdom Bacillati; phylum Bacillota; class Bacilli; order Caryophanales; family Paenibacillaceae; genus Paenibacillus; species Paenibacillus sp. FSL K6-4396. The sequence continues at coordinate 3,213,586 of NZ_JBBOCR010000001.1, forward strand.
ATCAGGACTATATTCGAACAGCCCGCAGCAAGGGGCTTGGCCGGATGGTTGTCATTGTGAAACATGCTTTTCGGAATGGACTGATTCCGGTGGTAACGATTATGAGTTTGCAGTTTACAAGTCTGATCGGGGGAACCTTGATTACGGAAACGGTGTTCTCTTGGCCTGGACTGGGTCAGTTGCTGGTCGTTGCAGTCAACACACATGATATGGCGATTGTGCAAGCCGCGGTGTTTGTCATTGCCTTTATCGTTGTGGTCATCAACATCTTGACGGATGTAGCTTACAGGCTACTCGATCCGCGCATCAAATACGACTAGAAGGAGGTGCAATCATATGACAGGCAGCAATGAAATGCCAATTCCGGGTACAGAACAGGAACAGGACAATGGACGTGCACCAACGGGATTTCGTTATATCTGGCAGCAACTGATCATCAGCAAGACCGGAATGTTTGGTGCTGTGCTTGTATTGTTGGTTGTGTTAATTGCCATAGGTGCACCTCTATTAACGAGTCATGATCCAGCGGCAGTGAATCCGCTCAATCGCCTTAAACCGCCTGCATGGCTTGAGGGTGGAACGGCCGAATACTGGCTGGGGACCGATAATCTGGGCAGAGACATGTGGAGCCGAATTGTATATGGTGCAAGAGTTTCCTTGATTGTAGGAATGGGTGCCGTGATTGTATCAGGAATCATTGGCGCGATTCTGGGGCTGGTATCCGGATTCTACGGGAAATGGCTGGATGCAGTCATCATGCGTGTAGGTGATGCATTCATGGCGATTCCAACCATTCTGTTCATGCTTGTTGTGATGGCGATTGTTGGCCCGGGTATTACAACGTTGATCTTTGTCATCGGGGTGACGAACTGGGTTCCATTCACCCGTGTGGTAAGAAGTGAAGTACTAAGTATCAAAGAGCGGGATTTTGTTCATGCGGCCAGATCAATTGGCGCGAAGAATGGAAGATTGATTCTGAAACACATTCTGCCGAATATCCTTTCATCCTTTATCGTAATCTGCGGTATGAATGTCGGCACGACAATTATTATGGAAGCTTCACTCAGTTTCCTGGGTCTAGGTATCAAACCACCTGATGTATCCTGGGGAGGGATGCTCAGTGATGGCAGACAATACGTTGCAACAAGCTGGTGGGTCGCTACATTCCCGGGACTAGCCATCACATTTACCGTACTCGGTGTTATTTTCCTTGGAGATTGGCTGCGTGATGTGCTTGATCCACGTACGGAGACAACCCATAAATAAACGGAGAAGGGAGCCATCAATATGAATCAAAGACCAATTATGCCGGAGGATCTGAGTCACTACCGTTGGATAAGCCAGCCGGTGATCAGTCCTAACGGACAAGTGGCTTATGTGGAACAGACCATAGATCAGGATGAAAACGAATATAATACACAAATTCGAGGAATTTCGCTCGATGGTGATGAAGATATTGCACTTTCGGATGGAACAAAAGATTCCTCACCTGCTTGGTCGCCGGATGGCACACAGCTCACATTCATTCGCTCAGTGGATGGGGGTAAAGGACTATGGTCGCTCCAGTCAGATCAAAAAGAGACTGTCATGCTGATATCTCCCGCACGTAAAATATTGAGTTATATCTGGTCGCCGAACGGGCAGTACATTGCGTTTACCAGCAAAGTACAACCGGAGGACCAACAGAAGAAAGCAGACGCACAACAGGAGCCTGCATCTGTGCTGCGAGGTAAAGTCTTCGAGCGCACAACGCCGAAGGCGGAAGGGTCTGGCTGGTGGGACGGTCAATACAGCCAGTTGTTTGTATATGAGATTAAAAGCGGGGAAATCACACAGGTGACTTCCGGGCTATGGAATATCAGTGCCCCGGTATGGTCGCCAGATAGCCAGCAGCTTTCTTTCATTTCGAAGCAAGTAGAGGATGAGGAGCTTGATGCGGATCTGCTGTACTTTACGGATATATACAGCGTTCGATTGGGAGAGAGTGATCTGTTCAAAGTGACGGATTCCAGTCTGGCGATAAGCCAATTCTCTTATTCGTCCGACGGGCAGCAGCTGATCCTGATCGCCAGTGATCGTGAGTATGGAAGCGGGAGCCACAACAGCTTATACGCTGTCCCCGTTCATCGAGGTATACCCAGGCCAATCGCACCTCAATTAGATATGCAGATTGGTAACGCGGCGCTTGGAGATATGAAGTCGGCAGGTGCGTCACCTTCTCCTGTCTCGGATGCCAATCATCCCGAACGCGGTGTATATGTACTTGGGACGCAGAACGGGAGTGTGGATGTGTACCGTATTCAAGATAATGGAGAGTGTCAATCCGTTACGGGTGCTGGTGAAAAGGATGTGTATCAGTATACCTTAACGCCAGATGGTACGTCGCTGGTTATCGCTGCGTTAACTGCTGAACAACCCGGAGAGTTATATCGCGTGGATATCAACAGTGGTGAGATGTTCAGGCTCACCCGGCGAAATGATGAATTCATGGCTGAATTGGCTGTAAATGTGCCAGTCCGTGTAGAGTTTACGTCCTCCGATGGATGGCCGCTTCAAGGTTGGTTAGCCACACCGACAATACGTGACACCAATGGGAGACTGCCACTGATTTTGCAGATTCATGGTGGACCCCACGCAATGTATACGGGCATATATAGTCATGAGATGCAGACACTCGTTGCGCAAGGTTACGCTGTGCTATGGATCAATCCTCGCGGAAGTATGGGATACGGTCAGGAGTTTGCCAGAGCTTGCCGTGGCGACTTTGCCGGAGGGGATTACCGGGATCTTATGGAAGCTGTTGATTATGCCCTGGCTACATACGATTTCCTTGATGCATCACGTCTGGGTGTAGCGGGTGGCAGTTATGGCGGAGTGATGACAAACTGGATTGTAGCGCATACCCACCGTTTCAAGGCGGCTGTAACCCAGCGTTGCATCTCCAACTGGTTGTCCATGTATGGAACGAGCGATATTGGAATTTCCTATGTTGAGGGAGTCATTGGTGGTAATCCGGCGAAAAACGCTGAATTCCTGTGGTCTCGCTCACCTCTTGCCCATGCACATCACATTGAGACGCCACTTCTGATCATGCATGGAGAGCAGGATTATCGGACACCGATTGCACAAGCGGAGGAATTATATACTACGCTAAAACGATACGGCAAAAAAACCAAACTGATTCGTTACCCGGGTTCCAACCACAGTTTGCTGAAAAGCGGTAAACCTTCATTACGTATCGATAGCTTCGAACAGGTGAATGCCTGGTTCAATCAGTACCTCGGGAATGAGGAGGGCGAGCAATGAGTCGAACTCAGTTGTCCATTCCTGTAGGGCTTCTCGTAGAGAATGTACTGACAAGTGGTGCAACCAAGGAGAACATTATTGAATGGTTGCAACGTCGTGACTTTTCCCGGTTGCTGCCTCTGGTTAAAGAGCCCGCGATGGATTTTGATGAAAGACTGCAGACAGCAGCTGATATCGGAGACGATTGGGAAATGGCGATACGTCAAGGTTATGAGTTTAAGTTTTTGCATATTAACGCATTGAAGAGATTGCTCGATTTCCGGTTTGACCGTAAGATGGATCGGGATTATGTTCAAGATGATCTGTCATTGAAGCATATTCATCTGACTGAACATGAGATTGAATTGCTGCAATCGTTAATTGGCAGGCAATGGATCGTGCAAGTTGAAGAAACCGAGGCAGCAGAGGAAGGGAGAACAGAGACCGGGTCATCCTCCCACATTCCTGTCCTTATTCAATTGAAATTCCCATAGTATGACCATCAGAAGCTGCGGTGATCGCGGCTTTTTTTGGTATGTACAGTTAGAAATGTGGACGACAGAATTCAAAAAGTTGAAATCGGACTCTTCATGATTTATATTTATATTAAATGATATTATTATCTATCAAAAAATGCAGGCATAAAGAGGGGGACCTAAGATGTCCATTCAAAATGTTTTTGGGAAAATTCAAATATCGGATGATGTGATCTCCAAAATTGTCGGCAAGATCGCGAATACTACCAGTGAGATTTCATCCATGTCGACAGGACTTGTAGAAGGTATCACCAAAAAGTGGAGTGGGAAAAGTCTGCAAAATGGCATAGCCATCCGCAAGGTAGAATCAAGACTGGAGATAAACTTAAAGGTTGTCGTTTGTTATGGAACAAAAGTGCATGAAGTCTGCAGGGAATTGCAACACAATGTGAGATTACATGTGGAACAGCTGACCGGATTAACCATTGATACGGTGAATGTGATCGTTGAGGGGTTATCATTCAACCAACCTGATGCGAGGTTTTAGTCCAATTTCAGCTACATAGAGGAGTGACAGCGATGAATAAGATTTCCATAATAAAAGCCAGTCCACAATCATTAGTCGGCGGGCAACTAAATCAGATGGCACTTGAATATATGGCCTATTCGCTTGCAGGTACCAAGGATAAAGGCATTATTGAGAAAACATTCAACAAGTTATGGCGTTCGAATCAGAACCGATTCAGTCACCAATATGCTTATGAAGCTAAAATGGGTAACCAAACGCTGGGCATGATCATGTGTTATCCGACCACTATAATGAACAAACTTGCTTTGCCAACGTTCTCCAAACTGTTTGAACTTCGTAAATGGAGCCTGATTAAGTATAATCTCCAACACTGGAAAGAGTTTTACTCCATGGTGACATTAAAAGAAGCGGAGGACGACGAGTACCACATCGGAACATTGGCTACCTTGCCTGAAAGCAGAGGACTTGGTGTAGGGACACACCTCATTCATTTTGCTGAGGAGCAAGCTATAACACAAGGTCTGTCCAAATCTTCACTTACGGTTAAAAAGGAAAATCTACTATCTATTAAACTCTACGAGCGTTTGGGATACCAGAGAGTAGGGGAAATCAATAAACCGTCGTTATCCCTGTACAGGTTGTCCAAAAAACTGGTGTAATGTTTTCTGATACGAATAGAAAAAAGCAGCAAACTGGAGAGTTTCACATATATAAGCCTACATTTGAACAGTTAAAAGTGTGAGCTGGAGGGGCACTTTATGCGTCCCTTTTTTAGTTTTCAGATTTTTCTCATAAAAAAAGTAACTTGACTTTTGTGGGTGATTAAGCAGGTACTTGACAGGGGTGTGGTATAGTATAAAAGTTCTTTAATGAAGTAAGACGGAGAAATATACAATGTGGGGTGTAACCAGTGTATCAATATAAGGATCAGGAATATGAAACAGTACATTTTGAGGGACGTGATCTGCGCTATGGAGAACTCATAAGCTGTGTTTTCAAGCAGTGTACATTTATGAACGCTTCTATGGAAGAAATCGAAACGAGTAACTGTCGTTTTATCGAGTGTGACTTCAAAGGGGCTTCCATGAATGGTTCGATTCATACGGAATCGGCTTTTGAAAACTGCACCTTTGGTGGTGCAAATCTCTTTGCTTCCAAATTCAGCTCCTGCAAGATGACAGGCTCAGACTTTTCAGGTGCGCAAATGGATGGCATCACACTAAGTCACGGCGATTGGTCCTATACAAATCTGAGACATACACGTTTGGGGAAACAGGATCTGCGAGGAATTCGTTTCTTTGAGGCTGACTTTACGGACACGGATTTCACCAAAGCGGATTTGAGAGACTGTGATCTTACCCGAGTTGTATTAAGCAGAGCCAAGCTGCAAGGGGCCGATCTAAGAGGGGCTAACCTGGAAGGAATCGATCTGAAATCACTGGATATCAAAGGCGTACGTTTGGATCGCGAACAAGCCGTTCTGTTTGTACGCTCGTATGGTGCGAAAGTAGATTGAGTTGAACATACACAGCAGCAAGCCGCCCTTAAGGCGGCTTTTTTGACGTTAAAGCTTTCCCATTCAAGTAAATTGGCAGGAATAAGAGATCTAAACAAGAAGTAGTTAACATAAGTTTCAACTAAAAGGAGGTTATCATGACCGTCACATTAATTACTATTGTTGCTATTATTGTCTTTGGGCTTATAACAGGCACAATCACTACAATTATGGCATTTAAACTGCTACGTAACAATAAAGAGAATCAGCATCTTCGAAAGAGCATTCTGATGGACGGAATTCCAGCAGAAGCGATTATTCATGATATTGTACAGACTTCATCCAGTATGGATGGAAGGCCAGGGGTACGACTGGATTTGACTGTAACCCAAGTTGACGGCCGCACCTTCCCAACAATTGTAGAGACGTATATTCCAATCACACATATTCCCCACTTTCAGAAAGGGAATGTCATTAACGTAAGATACATTGCGATGGGGAATGAACGAAAAGTTGAGGTAGAGGATGCTTATGCTCCGTAACGTGTATCAATGGCTTGATTTAGGAGGATATTTTTTTGAAATTAATTAAAACATATGATGTGGATCTAAGTGAAGAATGGTCAACTCTTCTTCAAGAATTACTTGTTGCCAGTTTTCCGGAAGTTTATCCGAAAGACAGATTGTTTTTTAAGCAAATACCACAGGGCAGAGTACTGGCATTTGCCCCAGATAACCAATTAGTTGGGCATGTAGGAATAGATTACAGGATAATGAATTTAAATGGAAAACCCATAAGAGTGTTAGGGATAATTGATTTGTGTGTTTCTTCTGCTGTTCGCTCTCAGGGAATCGCTTCTTTGTTAATATCCGAAGTGGAAAGGATGGCCAAAGGGCGTGTTGATTTTGTCCTTTTATTTGCGGATCATGAGGAATTGTATAGCAAAAATGGATTCAAAACGGTAAGCAACACATGTAAGTGGTTGAAAATTGATCATGAAACCTTAACCACAGTTGGAGTTGGGCATCAAGAGGTGGAGGGGTTAATGATTAAAGAAGTTGGAAGCATGCCATGGAGTGAAGGAGAACTCGATTTTTTAGGATATTTATATTAATCTTTACTCGCCAAGATTGAAGAAGGGCGCCTTGACCCATATCGTATTCCATGTTACGTTTTCTGTATTAAATTTTGAACTTTCAAAGGGGGGATAGAGTCATGACTGAATTAGAGGTTGTGGATGTTTATGTGGACCTGTCAACGAACATGAACAGTGGCATGGTTCACAATATGACTAATCAGAATCCGACACTTTGTCCTCCTATGCATAGATCTACTTGGCGTTGAGTAGTTTATCGCCAGGTTTCTTTATTGTATAAGCGAATCTACATTCTGATTATGTTCAAATATTAAAGTGAGGGAATCCATGCCATGTTCGATGGTGAAATCCCGTCAGTTTACTTTTATATTTCACATAAAAAGGATGATCTGCATGTCTTTAATTAACGTTACCAACCTGACCTTTGCCTATGATGGCAGTTACGATAATATATTTGAAAATGTTAGTTTTCAGTTAGACTCCGATTGGAAATTGGGTTTTACCGGCAGGAACGGCAGAGGCAAAACAACCTTCCTCAATCTGTTGCTCGGTAAATATGAATACAGCGGACATATCTCTGCGAATGTTAGCTTTGAATACTTTCCTTTCCAGGTAGAGAATAAGGGAGCCATGACGGTCGATGTCATCGGCGAGATTCATCCTGAATATCTGCACTGGCAAGTTGTACGCGAGTTTAACCTGTTGAAGGTGTCGGAAGATGTATTGTATCGGCCTTTCGACACGTTATCCAACGGAGAACAAACAAAGGTGATGCTGGCTGCCTTGTTCCTGAAGGACAATCGGTTTCTGCTCATTGATGAACCAACCAATCATCTTGATATTCATGCGAGAGAAATCGTAGGTGATTATCTCCGCAGCAAGAGTGGATTTATTTTGGTGTCTCATGATCGATCCTTCCTGGATCAAAGTGTAGACCACATCCTTTCCATCAATAAGAGCAACATCGAGATTCAGAAAGGCAATTTCTCCGCTTGGTGGGAAAATAAAAGAAGGCAAGATCAGTTTGAACTTGCGAGTAATGAGAAATTAATAAAAGATATCAAGCGTTTATCCGATTCTGCCAAACGGACCGGCGGATGGTCGCATGAAGTCGAAAAGACCAAAAATGGTACAAGAAACTCCGGTTCCAAGGTGGATAAAGGATATATTGGGCATAAGGCTGCCAAAATGATGAAACGTTCCAAAAATATTGAACAAAGGCAGCAATCTGCGATTCAAGATAAGTCTAAACTTCTCAAAAATATCGAGAGTGCAGAACGACTGCAGATCCATCAGCTGGATTTTCACAAGCATGAACTTGTCGAATTGGAACATGTGTCGATATCGTACGGGGCCAATACGGTGTGCAAGGATGTCAGTATCACGGTTGAAAAAGGAGATCGTATTGCCCTTTACGGTAAAAATGGATCTGGCAAATCCAGCATTCTTAAACTGATCTGTGGTGAAGATATTGCTTATACAGGTCTTTTCCGAAAGGATCATCAGCTTAAAATCTCGTATGTATCGCAGGACACGTCCGATCTTGGAGGGCATTTATCTGAGTATGCGGCCACACACGAGATTGATGAAAGCCTGTTTAAATCAATACTTCGAAAGTTGGATTTTTCCAGACTGCAATTGGAGAAAGATATCTCAACGTTTAGCGCAGGTCAAAAAAAGAAAGTGCTCATTGCCAAAAGTCTTAGTGAGAAAGCTCATCTGCATATTTGGGATGAACCACTCAACTTTGTAGATGTCATTTCACGTATGCAGATCGAAGACTTATTGCTGGAATACTCGCCAACCCTGCTTTTTGTAGAACATGATCGTGAATTTTGTACCAATATTGCAACAAGAATCATTGAACTATGAGTATTAATGAAGAACAATTCCTTGTTAGGAGCCGCCATATGGCGGCTCTTAAACTTTACATATTCTCATATCTCGATCAACCATATAAAAGTTGTTTGTTACACGCACACATTGGTATGGTCAGGAAGTATGCTATAATTTTATGGTCTAATCCAATCATATGATGGATGAACAGATCAATTGTTGAACTATACTCGCTAAGAGGTGTAATACCAATGAAAAAAGAAATGACTACAATCAAACAAACCAGGCTCAATTCCATTTTGGACGAGGCCACCAAGTTGCTGATTGAAAAACCGAATGCTTCCATGAATGAAATTGCAGAATCTGCAAAAATCGGTATTGCGACTTTACATCGATATGTGGAAAGCCGCGAACAGCTCATGGTTCATCTGGGATTACGCGCAATCGAGGTGGTCAGTGAGACCATGCAACAAGTTCAACTGGATGAAGAGCACTGTGAAAAGTACATACCTGAGCTGATTGAGGCGCTGATTCCATTAGGCGACAAAATATATTTTCTGGCTCATGACACCACCATTAACTATAATCCAGAGATTGAGGGAGCAGATCTGAAACTGAGACAACCGGTACTGCATGCGGTCGGTCTGTTACAACAGAAAGGTTATTTTCGCTCCGATCTTGATAAAACCTGGATTGTTGATGTGCTGTATTCCATCATGTTCCTGACGTGGCAGCAGGTTGTAAGTGGTCACATCGCGAGAAAAGCAGCTCCCGCGCTTGTAGTAGACACGTTTTATCATGGGTTTAAGCAGCACTAGGTCAGCGCCAATAGAAGCAAAAACATTAGATTTTAATAGCGAAAACACCCCAAAAAAGTCAATCGTATCGTTGGATACACAGACTCTTTGAGGGTGTTTTTTTGCGTTCACAACAGCGTTTCTCAGTGCGCAAGCTGCAAAGACTTGATTTTCTCACATATTCAAATATTAACAGAGTTCAGAATTTAAGATTTCCAGTTTACAAAAAATGATATAAATTTCTAGTAGATTCAAATCATTACCAAATAAAGACAAAATATTCAAACAAGGGGGGCCGGACAGAAACACCAGCAATTGTGCAGTTCAAAATCAGCTTATGTACTCATTCCATCAACCCAAATCAGGAGGGATTCCATGCTTTACACCATTATTGTGCCAGTCAACCAGGACTATAACATTTTGAACTTGTTCACAGATTCGCTGCTCCGGACGGTAAGTCCATCCACCCAGATTATTTTCATCAACGATGGTTCCGGCTCAGCAGTCTTTCAACATCTGGATAAACTGAAGCAAGAAGTAAGAGAAGGTGTGACCATCGAGATTCTTCAGCATGATTTTCCACTCGGTTGCGCCGTGTCGATTAATAGCGCACTGAGTCTAGCCAAGGGAGAGTACATTTTCTTCCTGGATTCTGACACCATTCTTCAACCGAACTGGCAACCGATGATGAAAGAGACACTGGATAGCGATATTACGATTGGCATGATTGGAGGGGTTCTGTTGTATCCGCAAACAGGAGGCGTGCAGCATTGCGGCATTGCTTTTGCGGACACCATCGGCCGACACCTGTTCCTGAACGCATCTCCTGATGATATCCCAAAAGAAACCTTCTCTGTTCAACTGGTGGTGTTCGCCATGTTTGGCATGAAGCGGGAGGTGTACGAGACCATCGGTAACCTCGATGAGAAATTCTTTAACGGGTACGAGGACTTTGATTATCAGATGCGGGCACGAGCTGCCGGATACGATACGGTCATTAATCCGAATATTCAAGCATATCACTGGGAACGCAGTAGCGGCATTCACCGGAACTTCAACCGCAAGAATAATCTGGCACGCTTCTGGAAAAAGTGGGGCGGTCAAATCGAGGCTGATGTGTGGCCTTTCGTTTTCAGTCATCTGAAAGCACAGCTAGAGAGTCAAGTTGAATACCAGCATCTGCCGATTGTTGGCATTGACCTTGCCGAGGTTCGCAGTGATGCGGATACATTCTGGACCAAGTTGGAGGAAGCTGACTTTGCCAATGTAGCCGAGGTACGTGACTATTCCAATCGCTTCAATTCCAACGGGGCCATCTGGCTGCCACAGGTACTGGGTAAAGAACTGATTCATAGTGAGAACCGGTTACTGTTTTTGGTAGACAATTTCGCCCGTTTATTAGAGAACCGCTACTGGATTGAGATGAGACATGCCCATCGAGCCAAGGATCTGATCATTGATCTGTATGGCAATGTGATCACGATGGATCGCATATACGATGGATGCTGGCCTGGAACCAAAGTTCGGTAATTCACTCACAACGAAAATAAACAGGGAGGTACTTAAGGTGAAAGAAAAAGAGAGCACGCTCGATCGTGCCGTAAGATTTACCCGTAATCTGGAGTGGTTGGAGCAAGTCGAAAAGGTAATTCCGAGCGGATGCAGCACTTTAGCCAAAGCACCTGAACGTTTATTTCCGGGGCATACACCCGTATGTTGTGCAGAGGCTTACAAATCCCGATTTACAGATATCGACGGTAATGAATGGCTGGATTGCGAAATGGCCATGGGTACGGCGTCTTGGGGCCATGCGAGGCATGAAGTCCAATTAACCGTCATTCACCAGCTGAAAAAAGGGACTAGCTTCTCGGTTCCGGCCGACATCGAGCTTGAATGCGCCGAGTTAATTCTGGAGCGGTTCGAGGGTCGTTATCCGTCGCTGCGCTTCACCAAGAGTGGTGCCGATGCAGTGAGTGGGGCCGTACGACTTGCTCGTGCCGCAAGTGGCAAAAGCAAGGTTATTGCGACGGCTTATCATGGGTGGCATGATTGGTCCGCATACGGCTATTATGGTGGCCAAACGAAAGAACGGGGCATTCCAGTGGATATCGAGCGTTCAACGATCTGGGTCAACAAACCTACTGCGGAGCGAATTGAGGCCCAGATTACCTCATCTCCCGAGGATATCGCATGTATTGTTTTATGTCCCAACGAGTGGAAAAGGGAGGCACTGGAGGAAGTCGTCAACCTATGCCGCTCTCTGGACATCATTATCATATTCGATGAAGTCACTTCCGGTATTCGAATGGGCAAACAGGCTACAGCAGGAGAATATGACATCTGGCCTGATCTGCTCTGTATCTCCAAAGGTATGGCAAACGGGTTACCGCTCGCAGCGGTTTTGGGGCCAGAGCACTTGATGTCTCTGTCGGGACAGGTCCGATTCAGCAATGCCCATTCCAGCGAAACAACAGCGCTCGCGGCAGCCATTGCCTGTGAACGATTAATGAAAAATGCGAAAGTGTGGCCGACTTGGCGTGATCCGGCAACCCGGATCATGGATCGTCTGGAATCTGAACTTGTATTACTCGGATTAACAGATCAATTGGAAGTGAAGGGGACGTATGCAAGCTTCTGCATTCAATCTCTGGCCGAGGATAACTTTCAAACGGACCCTTTCCGCGAGTTCATGGTAAAGAGAATGGCTCACTTCGGCATCTTCACCAAAGGTTACTTGATTTTCTCAGATGCCCATACACGGGAAGAATTGCTGTGGGTCGAGGAAGCGCTGTTGCAGATCCTGTCAGACTGGAAAGAGATTCAGAAGCAGGAACATCTTCATGCGATGCAACTTTCGAAAACGTTTGAAGCTTAATCCATAGATCATAATCGACAATCGACTAGGAGGAATTATTCAATGAAAGCACTCGTATATCAGGATCTCAAACAGGTGACTTACCAGGAGATTGAGGAGCCAACCATTCAAAAGCCAAACCAGGTAAAAATTAAAATCTATGGTTCAGGCATCTGCGGTACAGATCTGAATATTGTCAAAGGCAAAGTGCCGGCGAATAAAGGAACGATCATTGGTCATGAAGGCGTAGGCACAGTGGTTGAGGTGGGCGAAGAAGTTCGTGGTTTCAAGATCGGTGATCGGGTATTGGTTGATCCCACACAATCTTGCGGTACCTGCTCATACTGCCGTGAGGGTCTGTTCATCTACTGCGAGAATTTTGATGACTACCAAGTAGGGATGACGACACACGGAACCTTTGCTGAATATTTTGTTGGGGACGAAAAGTATATCTATGCTATCCCGGATTCCATGAGTTGGGAAACGGCCATGATGATCGAACCACTGGGATGTGTACTTCAGACGTTCATGAAAGCAGGGACTAAGCCAAGTGACTCTGTACTGGTCCTCGGTTCTGGAGCAATCGGTTCCCTGTGTCAGCTTGTTAGCAAACGATTGGCAAGGCTTACTGTAGGCACGGAAGTTGATCCATACCGCAAAGAGTTCGCTTCAGGGATCGCGGATCACGTGTTCTATCCTCAGGATCTGACTCTCGATAAAGTATACGAGATCAATAATAACAAAAAGTTTGATATTGTAGTGGACGCGGTTGGTAACCAGCTTCATGTAGGGTTTGAGCTGATTGCCAAAGGCGGCAAGATTATTCCTATGGGATATGACGACAGCTATGAGGTGACGTTCAAATCAACAGCCGTGATTAATGATGGCATTAGTATCATCGGTGCGGTTGCTAATCACTCGATGATCAGTACGGCACTGAAATTTGCCCAAAGCATCCCGGAACTGGAACAGATGGTGACAGCCAAGGAACTGCTGAGTGATTATGAACAGGCCTTTAATGGAACGATTGGTTATGACATGCATACTGGAGAGAAGTTGCCGATGAATTCGGTCAAAACAGCTCTTATCCTATAAGCATATAGACATTAGCGGGTTTGCCGCTGCGAGAAGTTGGAATTCGCAGCGGTGAAAACCGCAGAAGGAAGGGATATCGATTGAAATTGCTTCAAGATTTGCCGAAGAATCCACGCTACTCCATTTTACTCGAACCGGTATGGGCCATTCCGGGCACGATCGTTCTATTCTACGCTCCTTTATATATGAAGGAAGCCGGACTTTCGGACATAGAAATCGGTTTAATCAATTCGGTGAATCTTTATTTTGCCTTTATCTTTCAATTGTTTGCAGGTTCCATTACGAATAAGCTGGGCCGAAAACGAACAACGCTGATCTTTGATCTGCTTGCCTGGAGTGTTCCTATGTTCATCTGGGCCTTCTCTCAGAACTTCTGGCTGTTCCTGATCGCTTATTTACTTAATGCAACATCCAAGTTTGTAACGGTTGCCTTTAACTGTCTGATCATAGAGGATGTCGAGGAACACAAACGATCCAAGGTATTTGCTATTCTCAACATGATTATTACAGGGGCTGGTGTACTCACGCCGATTGCCGGGGTGGTCATTGCTGATTATGGTATTGTACCTACACTCGCCAGCATTTACTTTGTCGGAGGCATCCTCATGACCGCCATGTTCTTCATACGTAACCGATACACGGATGAGACCGAGGTCGGCAAGGAACTTATGGGATTGCATAGTAAAACCCGTGTACTTCAGAGTTTGGGTTCCAGTCTGCGCCTGTTCGGCAAATCGTTCTACAAACGGAGACTTTTTCCGATTATTCTGATTACGGTGTTATCCAATCTGATTCTGCAGCTGAATTTCTTCCAGGTCATTTTCTTCAAGGAACAGTTGAAATTTGATGACCGTGTCATTTCGTTTATCCCAGTAGTGACTGCGGTAACCGTCATGCTGCTCTATCTGGTCATCATTCCGCGACTGAAACGGCGTTCGGAGGAAAAGTATGTTGGTTTTTCCATTGTGCTTAGCACGGCCGGAGCCATTCTGTTTCTATTGATCCCTGTGGGGAATATAGGAATGTTGTTTCTCACGCTAATCGTGCTCGCTGCGGGTAACTTCATTTTGCAGACGTACCGGGATTCCCTGCTGATGAACCGATTGGGTACGCATGAGAAAGCCGATATGTTCTCGGCCGTGCAGACCGTCATGACGCTTACAGCCATTCCATCCGGTTACCTGACGGGCCTGCTCTACCATCACAATCCAACACTATTGTTCAGTGTAATTCTTGGTCTATATGTCGTACTCATGGTTATTATGTTCTTCTTGCCAGATCCGCAAAAGCACTCCCAAGTGCTGGAACCTTACAAAAATATGTAGAAAAAGGGGTTTACTGTATCTGGAGCGAATATGTAGTACAGAAAAAAACTAGAACAACCTCTAGAACATATTTTAACTTGGGAGGCTACTAACAAATGACTAACGTAATGACAACAGAAGCACGGAAGCAATGGAGCTGGATGAACGAGCCCGAAACCTGGTCCTATACGGATCAGGGAGGCGTGCTGGTGGAAGCGAAGGCGGACACCGACTTTTTCCAAGATCCAGCGGGGAAACACATTCGTGCAACTGCTCCTTTCTTGTCCATGCCTGTGCCTGGCGATTTCGAAATTACAACCCAATTAACCGTTGATATGAAAAATCAATATGATTCCGGATGCCTGATGGTGATGGCGGATGATCGTAACTGGTGCAAAATTTGTTTTGAATATGATGGAAAAGTGCCTACCATCGTGTCGGTGGTGACACGTGATGGTTCATCCGATGATTGCAATTCGGTTGAAGTCTCCGTACCTAATCCCTATCTGCGTATACGCAAAGTAGAGGGATGCATATCATTCTTTTATTCACCCGATGGTGAAGAGTGGAAACTAATTCGATATTTCGGCATGCCGGTTCAAGGGGAACTTCGAGCTGGATTAGTTGTACAATCGCCGACTGGAACGGGCTGTACGTGTCACTTTTTATCCGTGAACGTTACTCATCCGGACTTGACCGCACGGTTCTAATCCGCTCCCCCGGCCGATCATTGGAAGGAGAACAGGTTCATGGTAAAAGCATTTATATTTGATTTTGATGGACTCATTGTGGATACAGAGACACCCTGGTACTATGCATTTCGCGATATTTATGAAGAGCACGGAGTAGAACTTGGTCTGGAGCTTTGGTCGAAAAATGTGGGGACATCCTTTGAGGAGTTTCATCCATTTCTGTATCTGGAGCAGGCGCTCCAAAAAAAGATAGATCATGATCATATCAAGCTGCTATCAGAACAGAAGTACGAAGCCTATTTGGGACAGGCCGCCATTCTTCCAGGGGTGCATGAATTGCTTCAGTCTGCGAGGGAGAAGGGGATTCAACTTGCGGTTGCTTCCAGCTCCACACGGGACTGGGTGCATGGTTACTTGCAGAAATTAGGCATTTTCGATTATTTCACAGTCGTTCATACATCCGAGGATGTGAAGCGAGTGAAACCGGACCCTGAACTGTACCTTCTTGCTCTCCAGAGTCTTGGGATCGAGGCTTCCGAAGCAATTGTGTTCGAAGACTCACCTAATGGCTTGAAGGCAGCCAATGCAGCAGGTATTCGTTGCATCATCGTGCCTAACGAGGTAACACGTGGTCTGGAATTCGCCATGCATGAACTGCGGTTATCCTCGCTGGCCGAGATCGATATGGAGGCGCTTTAATCCAGATACTGCTTGCGTAGCTCGATAGGGGAGATCCCTTCGTATTTTTTGAACACTGATCCAAAGTAACTGGCACTGTTGAAACCAACAGCTTCGGCTATTTCATGAGCGGTAGTAGCGTTATTTTCGATGAGCATTTCCTTGGCTTTCAACAGCCGATATCGCATCAGATACTCCAGTGGAGTCATTTGAAATTCTTTTTTGAATATCCGATTGAGGTGCTGCTCGGTAACATCCATCTGCTCAGCCAACATGGGGAGAGAAATATCCTGATGATAATTTTGTTTGATAAAAGTAATGAGTTCATCCAATCTTAATCGGGCATCAGAACGTTCGTAAGCACTATAGCGTTCACCTTCAATGGTTAATCTGACCAAAAGCATGTACAGTAATGCAGATACGTGCCAGATCTGATCCTTGTGCCGGGACTGCAGCGCCAACGTAATTTCACGCAACAGGATATGAAGCATTCCGTCCGGCTTGAAGGCGCGCAGCTCCCCGATCTGCAAGGTATGCAAGAACCGTGGCAACAAATAGCCATTGAAAGACAGACAATCAAATCGTAATGAATCACTCAGATTGTGGTAACGGTAGGTTACCTCCGGGAACAGAATGAGAGCGGTCCCTTTTTTGATCGAAAATTCATGATTCTTTGCTGCGATTCGCCCGGTTCCTCCGATGCACTGTACAATGCTGTAATCCCGTGAATGGTCGCTCCAATTCATCAATTCATCAACGGTCAACTGGTTTTGCCCTGTAATCATGAGCGGCATATCGGTATCCAGCGGATTCCCCATACTAGGTTTCGGCATCGTCGTGTTATTCCTCTTTTCGTTAAAGGATCATGTGCGTAAGTGGCGTGGTTACAGCGTTAAAAGAAACCTAGAAAGAATTATATTACATAAATGGAATAATTTTAATTGAATGACGAACAATATATAAAACGTTTTCATATAAATGCTTCAGCAATTATTTATTGGGTGAATGAGTATGAACTGTGGTCTGATCAGCATCTATTTATGGATCCAAAAGTATGCCTGCCTTGCCAACAGAATGCGAAACGGTATACGCTATAAGGAATGAGTGATTAAAGAAAGGGATGCAAACATGAAGAAAGTCATCGTAGTTGGATCGGGTATTCTGGGGGCATCAACAGCCTATCAATTAGCCAAGCGGAGCGCAGAGGTAATTATCGTAGATCGAAAAGATATAGGACAGGCGACGGATGCAGCTGCCGGTATCATCTGTCCATGGCTGTCACAGCGACGTAATCAGGACTGGTATCAGCTCGCCAAGGCTGGTGCGCGGTTCTATCCGGGCATCATAGCGGAGCTTAAAGCCGAAGGAGAAATGGAAACCGGTTATGCTCAAGTGGGCGCGCTCAGCCTTCATACGGATGAGGATAAAATCAACAAGATGGAAGAACGGGCACACCTTCGAAAAGCAGATGCGCCGGAGATTGGCGACATTACACCTCTTGATGACAAAGAAACCCGTGAACGTTTTCCATTGCTGGATGAACGTTATCAATCGGTACATATCAGTGGTGCTGCACGTATAGATGGAAGAGCGCTGCGCGATGCCTTGATCCGGTCTGCACAGCGAAATGGAGCGGAAGTGATCCATGGAGACGCCACGCTTCAATTCGAAGCGGATCGGGTCATTGGTGTGAGTGTTAATGATCAGAGTTTCCTGGCAGATGAAGTCGTTGTCTGTGCAGGTGCATGGGCCAACGAACTGCTGAAGCCACTAGGCATACACTTTAAAGTGCATTATCAAAAGGCGCAGATTATGCATTTACATGTGACGGATGAGGAGAATACAGGCCGTTGGCCTGTAATTATGCCCCCGTCTGACCAATATCTCCTGGCCTTTGATCAACAGAAGATTGTCATTGGAGCCACTCATGAAAATGATGTGGAGGGTTATGATACAAGAGTCACTGCAGGGGGCATGCAGGAAGTTTTGAACAAAGGTCTGGAACTGGCGCCGGGGCTAGCCAATAGCACATTCCAGGAAGTAAGAGTTGGGTTCCGTCCGTTTACACCTGGCTTTCTGCCAGTAATGGGGGCTGTCCCAGGGTGGCAAGGTCTGATTACCGCGAATGGACTTGGTGCCTCTGGATTGACCATGGGTCCTTTTATCGGGAGTCAACTGGCGAAACTAGCTCTCGGCATGGAGCTGGATATCGATATTGAGCCCTATACTGTTGGCAAAGCAATGGATGATATTAAAAGAGGTGAGTCATGACATATTCACAACGTTTATCCGATGGAGCGAACTTGTCCGACATCATATATCTGGAGCATCAGATCGGTACGACAAAAGAAGAATTGCGAATCGCTTTGGAGAAACAAGAAACATACGAACGCGAATTGTCAGAATTGAAGTCATCAACAATCGGTAATGCATCGATAGACGGTTCGGACGAGCAAGTCTTAATGGAGAAGGCAAGCCAAACGAGGAACTTGATTGAAACCCTGTCTGAACAACTGGAGCAACTACAGGAAACATTGACGAAACTAGGCGATTAATCGGCTCATATCTCGTTTTTTCTGAAACCCTGACACTTAAATATACGCTGTGTATACACAAAAACCCCTTATTTAAGGGGTTTTTGTGATTTAGTTCAAATGGTTTATACCATTAAATGAACGTATGGTATAAAATGGATGTGGGTGCTGAACTGTCAATTCAGGTACCCATGTAACCAATCACGAAACTATGCTGAGAGGTGGATTCCAAATGTATAAAGAAGTGATACGTGTTGAGGACATCACGGGGTTTCAGTCCAGGTCTGAAGAGTTTTTCCCACTGCACTGGTTTCGAAAAATGCTGTCCGAGCATCCTGTCTACTATCACGAAGATACAGATACCTGGAATGTGTTCAGATACAATGATGTGAAGCAGGTCCTCAGCAATCATGAGTATTTTTCAGCCGAAGGAACTCGAACGACCATTGCGGTGGGAGCGAAGAATAACGAAGGCACACCTCCGGACAAATTAAACATTTCAAGTATCGATCCGCCCCGTCATCAAAAAAGTCGTTCGTTGTTATCCGCTGCTTTTACACCACGTAGTCTGAAAAACTGGGAGCCACGAATTCGCAACATTGCAGAGCAGCTGGTAGCAGATATTGAGCCAAATACGACCATTGATATTGTTCAAGCGTTGGCTGCTCCGCTGCCTTCGATGGTTATGGCTGATCTGCTCGGCATCCCTCTCACAGACAGTCATCGCTTCAAGAACTGGGTAGATATTCTGTTTCAACCTACCAATCCGAAGACTGCTGAAGAGAGTGAACTGAAAAAACAAATTGCAGCGCAAGAGTACTATCAATTCCTGTATCCTATTGTAGTTCATAAACGGACTCATCCTGGTGAGGATATCATTACCGATCTGTTGAACGTTGATGTTGAGGGGGAGAAGTTCACGGAGGATGAGGTTGTTCGCACGACCATGCTTCTGCTTGGAGCCGGTATAGAGACAACGAGCCATATGGTATCCAATACATTTTATTCCTTCCTGTACGATGACCCGAGTCTGTATGAAGAACTTAGACAGAATCCGGAGTTGGTACCGCTAGCAGTGGAAGAAATGCTTCGTTATCGGTTCCACAATGCCAAGCGACATCGGACAGTGAAGCAGGATAACCAACTGCTCGGAGTGGATTTAAAAAAAGGAGATGTCGTCATCTCTTGGATGAGTGCAGCCAATATGGATGAACAGATGTTTGAAAACCCGTTTGAGTTAAATATTCATCGTCATAATAATAAAAGACATCTTACCTTTGGCAATGGCCCACACTTTTGTCTGGGTGCCCCGCTGGCAAGAATGGAACTCAGCATTGCCTTGACTGCATTTGTTGAGAAGATTGCTCGAATTGAACCGGTGGAGTCCTTTGATCTGGAGAATAATCTGGCCACTTCAGCTCCGGGACAGTCATTGACCCATCTGCCAGTGAAGATTGTCGGCTAAGGTAATGAGCTTCATCATTGGACAACCTAAAAAGCGGCAGATCAGACGTGAACGTCTTGATCTGCCGCTTTGTTGTGCAAGTATGAGGCTGGATAACTTAATTTGAATTCATGGAAACTTTTTGTCTTACAACCTGTTTGATTTCTTCCTCTTTGGCTTGTTTGGTACGTTTAATAAAGAAGGAAAGAATCAATCCCACGACAGCGATACCGATGATAACGACATAAGCATCATTTATACCCTGGATCATGGATTCTGTAGCAAGCTGTTTTTGACTGAGACCATTGGCTGCACCAGTTGCCATCATATCCTGTACGTGTGCCGTAGTACGGGAGGTCATGACACTTACGAGCAATGAAGTACCTACAGCGCCAGCCACTTGTCTGACGGTGTTGGAGATAGCTGTACCGTGTGCACCAAGTCTTGGTGGCAGTTGGTTAAGCCCCGCAGTCTGAATCGGCATCATGAGCAAAGCCATACCAATCCGGCGGCCGGTAGACATTAATACTAGGTAACCATAACTGGTTGAATCTGTTAAGTCGATGAAACCAATTGTCGTTACGATGGTGATCACCATCCCGATAACAGCCAGCCATTTCGCACCAAATCGGTCAAACAATTTTCCGGCTACTGGCATCAGGAAGCCCATGACAAGCGCACCCGGCAGAAGTAATAATCCGGACTCCAGTGCAGTGTAACCACGTGCGTTCTGGAGATACAAGGGAAGCAACATCATGTCAGCATACATGATCATTGTAATCGCGATACTGATGACCGTTGTCAGGGAGAACATGTTGTATTTGAAAGCCCGCAGATCAAGCAGCGGAGTTTCGGAAACGAGCTGACGCCATGTAAACAGGGCAAGAGAAACAATTCCAGCCGCAATACAGATAAGAACTTCTGCACTTGACCATCCCAGACTTCCTGCTCTGCTGAAACCATAGAGCAATGCGCCAAATCCGATCGTGGAGAGCACCACACTGATTGTGTCGAACTTTGTGTTGACCCGTTCGGATACATTCTTCAGGTATACAAACGCAAAAGCAATAACAATAAGAGTTAATGGAATCATGCCGTAGAACATCGTTTGCCAAGAGTAGTTCTCTAGGATATAACCGGCAAGGGTAGGCCCGATTGCAGGGGCAAAAATGATGGCAAAACCAACCATACCCATCGCAGATCCTCGTTTTTCAGGGGCAAACAAGGTCAAAATAACGTGCATCAAGAGCGGCATGATAATGCCGGCACCCGCTGCCTGAATCATACGTCCTGTCAGCAATGTACCAAAGTTGGTTGCAAGAGCGGATACGATGGTACCAATCAGGAAAATAAACATGGAAGCTTGGAATAGTTGCTTGGTTGAAAAGCGTTGCATGAAGTAGGCCGTAATGGGGATAAGCACCCCGTTCACCAGCATGTAACCTGTCGTTAACCATTGTGCTGTTGCGGCGGAGATGTTAAAATCACCCATCAGTTCGGGTGTAGCGACACTCATGATCGTTTGATTCAACGTTGCAAGGAAGGCTCCCAAAATCATGATAAACAGGATGGGACCTTTCTTTACGGATAATTCATCTTGTATTCTAGCCTGACTCAATCCTTTTCATCCTTTCAATCCACGCGTGACTAAATTTACAACGTGTTGTATAGTTTACATTGTATTTATTGAATTATATACATATTCGGACAGATTACAATTTACGTTATGACGTGTTTTCGTCGTTTATTTTACAAATAAAATGAATTTGTTGTGTAAATCAAAAATAAACGACTGATTGTTTTAAATTGTAATGTTTAAAATTTGATGGGAGGGATACACGTGAAAAATGAGAAGAAATCAGCCGTGGACCCAAGAATATTGCGAACGCGTCAGTTAATTCGAGGTGCATTTGTTGAATTGCTGCAGGAAATGGATATTGAGAAGTTGTCAGTGAACAAAATTGCCGAACGAGCGACGATCAATCGGGTAACCTTCTACCTGCACTATCGTGATATTACGGATATGATGGAGAAGATGGCCGATGAGATGATCGAGCAGATTGAACGGATCGTGGTTGAATATGCTCCTCACTTTGAGAAGCAAAGGACGGAAGAGGCTTGGCCTGTTCTGGTCAAGTTACTGGAGCATTTTGCAGAGAACGCCTCGTTCTATCAGGTGGTACTTGCCACAAAGCGCACACCCATTTTCACAGAACGACTCCTGAAACTGTTAAGTACCTTGGTCAAAGCCAAGATAGATCGAGCCGAAATGGAAGATGTTCTGGAGGATTCCGGCATTCACAAGGAAATTGCCATCTGGTATGGTTCGTCTGCTCTAATCGGTACCATTGTGGCTTGGTTGCGTAATGATATGCCATATTCCCCTCATTTCCTGGCTAAACAATTCTCGTTGATTCGCTCGTACTCTTATAATGACCTGATATAATCATGCTACAATTGCACCTAACGTTAATAGAGGAGGGATAATGTAATGAAATATAGTGCAGAACGTATCTATGTACGATTTTGGAAGGTGGAAGATGCCTCATTGCTTCTGGATCTACAGGTTCGAAATCGTGATGCAATTGAGAGAACCTCTGCAAGTAATCGGGATGACTCTTACTACAGCTTGGAAAAGCAAAGGGCACTCATTGAGAGCTGGAACAAGAAGAGAGAAGAAGGAAATCGTTATTCTTTTGGTATTTTTCTACATACAACGGATGAACTCGTCGGTGAAATTTCTTTGTTCGAGATCATACTGGATTCTACTTCTAAATGGATCGTTGGTTATGTGACGGATACTCTGCATCAAGGAAAAGGGTATATGAGCGAAGCCCTGCAATGTGTAATGGAATTTGCCAAACACGAAACTGAAATTACTCGAATCGAAGCTGGAGCTGTGCCCGATAATACAGGTTCCATCCGTGTCCTTCAAAAAGCAGGATTCAAGGAGAATGGGTCACAGCCTGTGCCAATCCAGGGAACGCTGAAAGAACATACGATGTTTGCTGTGGATATACTATAAGCAAGATGTTTTACTATTTACTATACAAGTTGGACTATATATTTAAACGTAACGGAGAGGACAGAAAAAACATATGGCTACTATACTCGTTGCAGACGACGATGCAAACATTCGTGAACTCGTCTGTCTATTTCTCAAAAACGATGGATTCACCACAGTGGAAGCTGCGGATGGTAAGGAAGCTCTCACTATATATGGCGAAACTCCAGTGGATCTGGTCGTCCTTGATATTATGATGCCTGTCATGGATGGTTGGGCACTGTGCAAAGAACTTCGAAGAGCCAATCCCGACCTCCCGTTACTCATGCTGACGGCGAGAGGAGAGACTTGGGAGAAGGTGAAAGGATTCGAACTGGGTACGGATGATTATTTGACCAAACCGTTTGATCCATTAGAGCTGACCGCTCGTGTCCGAGCATTACTGAAACGATACAAAATCGGCTCCACACACACAATCCAGTTTGGCAACGTCATTCTGGACCGTCAGACGTATAAGGTGATGAGAGGCACGGAGTCGCTTACGTTACCACTTAAGGAGTTCGAATTGCTGTATAAGCTTGCTGGAACACCAGGACAAGTCTATACACGTGAGCAATTAATCGATCAGATATGGGGTATTGATTACGCGGGAGATGATCGAACAATAGACGTACATATTAAGCGCCTGCGCGAACGATTCGCGACGACACCTGATTTTCGGATTGAAACGGTGCGTGGGCTAGGGTACAGACTTGAGGTCTATGAATGATCAGATCATTATACATTCGTGTGGTGCTCACCTTTCTGATCTCTGTCATCGCTGGTACAGTTATTTCTTTTTTTATGTCAACCTGGATATTCGAAGATAAATTGAACGAAAATGCCCGAATTAACATACGCAACTTTGGCCAGGACGTTGTGCAGATTTATAAGACGCTGCCTGCTGATGAAGCAGAATCATTTGTTAGTCGAATGAAACAACTTGATTCGTATCATATTCGAATTTATGATGCAACGGGCAATTTCCAGTCTTATGGGAAGCTTAACGAACATAAATCATCCCCCGTATCGACGGATCAACTCAAGAAGGTGTTAAACGGAGGGGTTGTACAGGACACACCTAAAGGTATTGCTACCGTTCTTTTGGGGCTACCGATCAAGACGGAAACGGGTACAAGAGCGATGTTTCTAGAAACACTCTCACCGCCCTCAGCCTCTTTTGTGGTCCAGTTTGGCTTGATTTTTGCAAGCTGTTCCTTGATTGTAGGAAGTTTGTTGATTGTGGTTGCTTCTGTATATCTGGTTAGACCGATCAAAAAATTGACCAAAGCGACCAAACGGATTGCAGCTGGAGATTTCAACGTCAAGCTGAACATTAAACAAACGACGGAGATTGGTACGTTGGCCCGCAGCTTTGAAGAAATGATGCATGATCTTCAGCAGTTGGAGCAGATGCGCAGGGAATTCGTTACCAATGTTTCGCACGAGGTTCAATCTCCGCTCACCTCGATATCGGGTTACGCTTCGGCACTGAAGCAAGTAAATCTCTCAGAGCAAGAACGAAACCGTTACTTGGATATTATCATCTCTGAAGCAAAACGAATGTCCAAAATGAGCGATAGCCTGCTCAAGCTGAGTTTACTTGAATCGCAGTCACAGCAACTACGGCTCACCACCTTAAGCCTTGATGAACAGATCAGGCGGGTCATTGTGGCGCTTCAGCCGCAATGGTCTGGGCGCAACATTCATTTCGAGCTTGATTTGGAGAATGTGAAGGTAACGGCTGATCACGATCAGTTAAATCAGGTATGGACAAACATCATCGGAAATAGCATCAAGTTTTCCGAGGATGGCGGTATGATTAAAGTCAGTATCGAAGAGGACTTCAAAAATGTGACTGTTCGAATATCCGACACGGGCATTGGAATTCCCTTGGAAGATCAGAAGCGTATATTCGACCGTTTTTTCAAGGCAGATCGTTCCCACAGCCGCAAATATGACGGGAGTGGTATGGGACTTGCTATCGTTAAACAAATCGTGTCCCTTCATCAGGGTGACATCCGAGTGGAAAGCGAACCTGGTCAAGGCACGACCTTTATTGTCACGTTGCCCATCCATCCACCAACGGATAGTTAGGCTCACAGGATAGGGTCAATGAATAGAATATCCATCGGATTATCTAAACCGAATGTCCATGTCCTATGTAACATGCAAGCTTCCTTGTATGTTACATAGGACATTTTTTTTGCTTGTTCATACTCCGTTCATATTCCGGTCATGGGGAGTACATCTTTCTTGATTAGGATTTCTTAAGCAGCCTGCCGGGCTAATATACAGATGAGGATAGGAGCAGATGAATGTGAATCAACAAACAGACATAGAAGTTCAGAGTAAAAGCAAAACCAAAAAAGTGTTAAGCATTTTGTTTAAAGTACTATGCGCAATCATTTTAGCAATTTTACTTTTTGTAGCTACCGTATATACCGTCAACAAAATCAGCAGTTATTCGGAGCAAAAAAGAATGGAGCCTTATGGTCAACATGTATCCGTGGATGGGAAAAATATGAATGTGTTCATTCAAGGCGAAGGCGAGGAAACGATTGTGCTTCTGCCTGGTTTTGGAACAGCGTCACCTGCACTTGATTTTAAGCCCCTTATCTCGGAGCTAGCCCCATATTATAAAGTCGTCGTGGTTGAACCTTTTGGTTATGGATTAAGTGATCAGACCGAAAGGGAACGCAGTACGGCAAATATCGTCAGTGAAATCCACGAAGCGTTACAGAGTCTACATATTGATCGTTATATCTTGATGGGGCATTCCATATCGGGGATCTATAGTCTGGATTATGTGAACAAATATGCAGATGAAATAAGTGCATATGTTGGGTTGGATACCAGTGTTCCAGCGATTAGTGAACAGAAGGTTGAAGCATCAGAAATCGTACCGATTCAATGGTACCGTAACTTGGGTTTCCCGCGTTTGCAATTGAAAATGAGTGATGATCCATATGCTGGGCTACCGTATGATGAACAAACCAAAGAACAATTGAACATTTTGATACAAAAGAACATGTTTAATTCAACTCAATTAAACGAGATTGTAAGCATGTATTCCAATTTTAAAGCAGCTGAACAGTTAACGTTCCCAGTCGATCTCCCGATTCTTTTCTTTCTTCAAAAGAATCATCCTGCAGTGGACAATTGGGTTCCCGAACATGAGAAGTTAATAGAGAACTCTGCGCGTGGTGAAGTGGTGCTACTGGAAGCAAATCATTATCTATACCGTTCCCATGCCAAAGAAATCGCTGAAAAATTCAGGGGGTTTATGACGCAACGGTAAATATTAATTAGCTTGTTCATATTCAGTTCATATTGACGTCACGGGGAGTACATCTTCCTTGGATAAGATTTCATTAACGGCAATGAAGCAAGTCCAATAAGCGGTTCAAGACAGGAGAAGATCAGCGTGACACAACCAGAAGGAAAGAAAGCCAAGAATAGTACCAGGGCCAAGAAGGTACGAAATATTATACTTAAAATACTAGGAGCAATCTTAATTGCCATTGTTCTATTTCTGGGTATTGTTTATATCACAAATGTAATCAGCAGTAATTCTGAGGCGAAAAAGATCGAGTCTTACGGTCAGCATGTATCTGTAGACGGGAAAAATATGAATGTGCTCATTCAGGGTGAAGGCAAGGAAACGATTGTGCTTCTGCCCGGTTATGGAACAGCAACACCAGTGCTTGATTTCAAATTGCTTATTGATGAATTATCTCCATATTACAAAGTGGTTGCTGTTGAGCCATTCGGTTATGGATTAAGTGATGAAACTGAAAAAGAAAGAACCACAGAGAATATCGTAAGTGAAATTCATGAAGCTCTGCAACAACTGGATATTCAGCATTACATGCTCATGGGTCACTCCATTGCGGGCATTTACGGCATTGATTATGTAAACAAATATCCGGATGAGGTAACTGCTTTTGTCGGTATTGATAGCAGTGTATCCACCCAACCAAGTATTACAGATGCAAAGTTCCCATTAAAAACATTCGCTTTCCTCAGAAATACAGGTCTCTTAAGATTAATGATGAAAGTGGGTGCAGACCCCTATGAGGGACTTGCTTTCGATGAACAGACAGTTGAGCAAATGAGAATGATCTCGAATAAAAACATGTATAATCCCACGTCATTAAACGAGATGGAACATATTTATTCCAATTTTAAAGGTGCACAAGGTTTAACCTTCCCTAAAGACCTTCCACTTCTTCTCTTTGTACAAGCCAATAATAAAGGTGTAGAAGGATGGATACCGCTGCATGAAGGGCAGATCAAAGATTCGGTACATGGGAAAGTGATTACAATGGATGGTTCACATTATTTACATCACACTCAATTCAAAAAAATTGCTGAAGACTTTAGAGCTTTTATGAACGAAGCGAAGTAATTATGGTGTAGACGTACACTCTTTAACTAACAAGGTGCATGAACGAATGTGAGAAACCGTCCTGCGGGGCGGCTTTTCCATAATATATCTAATTCGGACGATGTCCGTGATGAAAGAGAGAGGAATTCAAATGAGATTATTTGAGATACTGTTAGTTCTATCCTGTTTCGCTTTACTCGCAGACCTACTATTTATGAAAAGAAGTGCAAAGAAAGTAGGCTTGGGTTTGGGTATAGGAAGTAGCGTTATATTATTAGTTCAATTGTTTGTTGAGGGATACAGATGGCAGTTGCTTTTGGTATATATCATGACGGCTCTATTCATAATCATCGTTTTATTCAGACATTCCGAAAAGATGATGAATCTTAAAATAGGGAAGTTCTTGAAATATAGTTTATCTTCCTTAATCGTTATTCTGCTGGTTGGTTCTACTGCCTTGTCTGCATACTTACCTGTCTTTAATTTGCCGAAGCCGGATGGTCCAGAGAAAGTGGGTACTCAAACCTTTCATTTTACAGATCAGAACAGAGATGAAGTCTTCACTGAAGATCAAAGTGATAAGAGGGAACTCATGGTTCAAGTTTGGTACCCTACTGAAAATAGGAATAATATCAAGCGTGACACGCTATTTCCAAAAGATAAAGAGAGGTTCAAAAAGTATATTCAGAGCTTCTCTGCTTCTTTAAAACTGCCCGAATTTGTGCTCGACTACTGGAAGTATAGTCAAACCAACTCTTATGAAAATGTAGAAATATTACCTTCTACAAGTCCTTATCCCTTGGTACTGCTATCTCATGGCATGGGAACCAGTAGAGTTCTACAAGCATCACAGGCGGAGAATCTGGCCAGTCATGGGTTTATCGTGGTCACCATCGATCATACGTATAGCACCTTTGCTACCCTTTTTCCAGATGGCCGTGTAACGGACTATAAAAAAAGTACGACTACACTAGATGAACGTACAAAAACAGGGGATATATGGACGAAAGACGTGGAATTTGTAATCGATCAAATCGAAAAGCTGAATTCAGGTGCAATCGAAAGTCAATTTAAAGGGAAGATCGATCTAGATCACATCGGCGCGATGGGGCATTCTTTTGGGGGTGCAACTGCGTTTAATGCAACGTATTTAGATCAGAGAATCAAGGCCGGGGTTAATATGGATGGGTCACTATATGAAGTGGAAAATAGAGATGATATAAACAAGCCGTTTATGTTCATCCGATCGGGAAATTTTGAAGACTGGTTAGCCAATTTTGAAGCGGATAGAAATTCCGATGATGAAGTAACTAAATTTCTTTCAGATGAGCTGCACATTATGAAAAATGTTATTAATCATGGGGGAAATGTGATTTATATAGAAGGAACCCAGCACTTCAATTTCACGGACCTTCAGTTCTATTCGGAACTGGTTAAACTGTCCGGGATCACAGGAGACATCAAGGGTAAAAGAGGATCAAACATCGTAAATCAGTATGTACTCGATTTCTTTAACAAGCAGCTGAAAGGAACGGGTGGAGATCTGATTCAGGAACCGAGCGACATGTATCCAGAAGTGAAATTTATAGATCCTAAGGAACTTTAAACGACCAAAACACTTAAAATTCAGGAGATGATGTGAATGGGACGACAAAAGAGAAAACGCACTTCAATCGCCGTGTTCACTATGGCATTAATGATGTTAGCTCCAATGTCTGCAATGGCCGCGCCTGCTACAAGTAGCAGTGATTTTACGTATGAACCAACCAAGAAAACGGTGATGGAGAAAGCCGAGTTACTCACCGAGAAACATGGAATTACAAGCCTGCAATATGCCCTTATCGATGGTGGCGAGATTGTGGTGTCCGGTCAGACGGGTAAAAACGATAAAAACAACAAGGTACCTCTTACGTCGGATACGATCTATGGCATTGGTTCAACCAGTAAAATGGTACTTACCACTGCTGTAATGAAGCTAGTTGACGAAGGCAAGATTGATTTGGATAAGCCTGTTGTGAACTATATCCCTGACTTTAAAATGAAAGATAACCGATACAAACAAATTACAACACGCATGTTGTTGAATCATTCCTCCGGTCTGCTGGGCAGCTCCGGCAGCAATGCTACATTGTACGGGGATAATGACACGTATTCACATGACACTTTTCTGGATCAATTGGCGCTACAGAATCTAAAAGCAGATCCAGGAGAATACTCCGTATATTGTAATGATGGTTTTACATTAGCGGAGATTCTGGTCGAAAGAGTTAGTGGCATGGGCTTTACTGCATTTATACACAAATATATTACAGAGCCCCTGGACATGAAACATACCAAAACACCGCAGGACGTGGTTGATCCGGCAGCAATGGCGGGAATCTATTCTCCTTTGGTTGAAGGGCAGCTTCCTCAAGAGAATTATAATATCATCGCTACGGGAGGCATTTATTCCACCGCTGAAGATCTTGTGAAATTCTCACAAATTTTCACGGGAGAGGTCGAAGGCATTCTTTCCAGTAAGTCGGTAGAGGCCATGGCGCAAGAAGAATACAAAAGAGGCATGTGGCCGGAGGATAGCGATACGTCTATATCTTACGGGTTAGGGTGGGATAGTGTGAACTTGTACCCATTCAGTGAATATGGCATCAAGGCTGTTACCAAAGGTGGGGATACCATATCGTATCACTCCTCATTAATCGTACTTCCGGAATACAATCTGGCTGCAGCCGTTACCTCCTCAGGTGGGACAAGTGCCAAAGATCAGTTCATTGCTAGTGAATTATTACTCAGCGCACTTGAAGAAAAGGGTATTATTACAGAACGAAAGCCGGAAAAATCGTTTGGCGTGCCAGTGAAGTCAGATATACCTAAAGAAATCTCCACGTATGCAGGTATATATGGCGGCAATAATTCGGTTAAAAAGATTGAAATGAATCATGCTGGACAAATGACTGTGTCCACACTCACAGCTCCGAGTAATCCGGCTCAAGAATACACATATACAACAGATGGTACTTTTGTTAACGATGAAGGTACAGAAAAGTTGAAATTTGTTACGGAGAAGAATGGACGTACTTATCTGTTGTCTCGATCTTATATATCCTTGCCAGGACTTGGGCAGTTGGCTTTCTCCGAATATACAGCGGAGAAGCTGGAAGCCAATGAATTATCCCAGGATGTTATCGCCTCGTGGGAACAGCGTGAAGGTAAAAGATATTACGTGGTGAATCAGAAGTATACATCAACAGTTTATCTCCATTCGTCATCAATTCTTCCTATTTATACGAGTAAGGAGACTCCGGGGTATGTGTCCAATAACAAGATTATTGGAGCAAACGAAGCAGTCACTGAGCTTCAGATCCCTGGTATGGCTGGACGTGATACCAAGGAGATTTATTTCGCCGAAAAGAACGGAGTGGAGTACATCACAGCTGTAGGTAGCATATACGCCAGTGAGGAACTTGTACAACCACTCTATTCGGGCAAACAATCTGTAACAACGATTCAAGCAGACGGTTACGCCAAATGGTTTTCTATACCATCAACGGTGAATGGAAAAGTCATGAACGTTAAACTGCCTTCAAATGGTGCCTTTGCCGTATATGATCAAAAGGGCATTTGTATTAATCACACCGTGGTCAGCGGTAAGAATGAGGTTGTTTTACCAGAGAACGGCCGCATTGTATTTGCAGGTGATGTTGGTTCCACATTTGAAATTTCATTGAAATAGATGAATTCTGGTAAGGTAGCATGTTTACCGAAACTAAGAAGGCAGCCGATCAAAGTAATCGGCTGCTTTTGTTCAATTTAACTATAATTAGTTTGTCACTTCAGTTAGAAAGATGCAGCTTGCAACGCCGACTCAGGATATATGTGGGAGCAGCGGGACTTGTTTATGGAATTATGCAAAGAAGAAGATATATTTATATTCTTTTTTAGGAGAGTGGAAACGATGCCTACGATATTAGTTGCTGACGACGATGCGAACATTCGCAAACTCGTCTGTTTATTTTTGCGCAACGACGGATTTACAACCATCAACGCCGTAGACGGAAAGGAGGCCCTGGCTATCTATACCTCCACGCCAGTCGATTTGGTTATTCTTGATATTATGATGCCGGTCATGGACGGATGGGCATTATGTGAGGAACTTCGAAGAGCCAATCCGGATCTTCCGTTACTAATGTTGACGGCAAGAAACGAGACCTGGGAGAAAGTACAAGCATTTCAGCTCGGGACAGATGACTATATGACGAAGCCTTTCGATCCGCTTGAGTTGATGGCTCGTGTCAAGGCACTGTTGAAACGATATCGTATAGGTTTAACGCAAACCATCCAATTAGGAAACGTTATTCTGAACCGGCAGACTTATAAGGTCCTGAGGGGTGCAGAGTCGTTCACCTTGCCGCTTAAAGAGTTCGAATTATTGTATAAACTTGCTGGGTTGCCGGGACAAGTCTATACGCGGGAGCAATTAATTGATCAAGTTTGGGGAATTAATTATACTGGCGATGATCGAACGATAGACGTGCATATTAAACGTCTACGCGAACGTTTTGCCGATATCTCCGATTTTCGTATCGAAACGGTGCGGGGACTTGGTTATCGGCTAGAGGTGCAGGAGTGAGAGGTTCCCTCTATACACGTGTAGTCCTGACCTTTCTGGTCTCCGTGATCGGGGGCACAATCCTTTCTTTTCTTGCTACAACCTGGATATTTCAAGATAAATTAAACGAAAACTTACAAGGCTCCTTGCTTGACTTTGGCCAGGATATCGTCCGCATCTACGAGACATTGCCTCTACGCGAAGCAGAAATGTTTATAAGTGAAATGAAACAACTTAACTCTTACCACATTCGAATCTATAAAGCTACGGGTCAGTTTCAATCCTACGGAGAACTTAAAGAACAACAACCTTTCCCGGTGACGACGGAACAAGTAAAGAAAGTGCTGGATGGGGAAAGGCTCCAAGTTAATGGAATCGATACGATCTTCTTGGGATTGCCGATAAAAACTGAAATGGGAAGCATAGCCATGTTTGTAGAGCCCCTCACTTCCTCTTCCACCTCATTTCTTATCAAGTTTGTTGTAACCTTTTTGATTTGTTCCTTGTTAGCAGGAAGCCTATTGATACTAATTGCGGCTATTTTTCTGGTAAGACCGATCAAAAAATTGACAGAAGCGACCCGGCTTATAGCTGCTGGAGATTTCAACGTCAAGCTTAATATTAAACAAAAGGGTGAGATAGGTACTTTGGCTCGCAGCTTTGAAGAGATGATGCACGATTTACAGCAGCTTGAGCAGATGCGCAGGGAATTCGTAGCAAACGTGTCCCATGAAGTTCAGTCTCCGCTTACTTCCATTTCCGGTTTTGCTATAGCGCTCAAGCAGGTAGACCTCCCGGATGACGAAAGAAGCGAATATCTCGACATTATAATCACTGAAACTGCACGAATGTCCAAAATAAGTGATAGTCTGCTAAAGCTGAGTTTGCTTGAATCTCAATCATTGCAAATGCGGCTCGCCACGCTCAGTCTGGATGAACAGATCAGACGAGTAATTGTTGCTATTCAACCCCAATGGTCGGCCCGTAACATTCAGATCAATCTTGATTTGCAGCCCACCAAAATCACGGCCGATTATGACCAGTTAAATCAGGTGTGGATCAATATCTTCGGCAATGCCATCAAATTTTCCGAAGATGGTGCCCGAATTAACGTCACGATCAAACAGAATATCAAGAACGTGGCGATCCGCATATCGGATTCGGGTATTGGTATTCTCCCGGAAGACCAAAAGCGTATATTTGACCGATTCTTTAAAGCTGATCGTTCCCACAGTCAGAAATATGAAGGAAGCGGTATGGGACTAGCTATTGTAAAGCAGATCGTCTCGCTTCATCAAGGGGACATCCGGGTGGAGAGCGAATATGGACGAGGAACGACCTTCATCGTCATCTTGCCAATCACAACACCCACAGAGTGATTGGATTTCATGCCTTCACTAGGCTATGACACCCTGTATAAACCTCCTTGCGTATGATGATGCAAACTTTTTTTGCCTGTTCATCCTCCGTTCATGTTGCAGTCATTAGGGGGACATCTTGGTTTGTTATATTGTCTTTAGCGCCCACGTTATGGTGGCTTAACACAATGATGAAGACAGGAGTAGATGCAAGAATGAAACCAAGAGAGGTAACAAAACTGAAGATGAGTGTGAGGAGAGCAAGAAAGAGAAATACTATAGCTGCTGTGACTCTCATGCTGACGATACTTGCCCCAATGTCTGCAATGGCCGCACCGGCTGCCATCAATAACAGCATTAACCTTACGTATGAGACAACAAAGAAAACCGTAATCGAAAAAGCTAAGTTGCTGACTGAAACGTACGGTACGACGAGTCTGCAATATGCGCTCATTGATGGTGGAGAGATTACGGTGTCCGGTCAAACGGGCAAGAACGATCTAAACGACAAGGTACCACTTACTTCGAACACAATCTATGGCATTGGTTCAACCAGTAAAATGATGCTTACAGCCGCTGTAATGAAGCTGGTTGATGAAGGCAAGATCGATTTGGATGTGCCTGTTGTGAACTATATGCTTGATTTTACAATGAAAGACAAACGATACAAACAGATTACACCTCGTATGTTGCTGAATCATTCGGCCGGGCTTTTCGGAACCTCTGTCGGTAGTGCTATACTGTATGGGGACAATGATACCTATGCACATGATACCTTTTTGGATCAATTGGCGACCCAGAATCTGATGGCAAAGCCAGGTGCGTATTCGGTGTACTCTAACGATGGATTTACATTAGCTGAAATTCTGGTTGAGAGAGTCACTGGTATGAGCTTTACGGCATTTATACACAAAAATTTTACAGAGCCTCTGAAAATGAATCATACCAAAACACCACAGGATATAGTTAATACGGGAGAAATGGCGGGAATCTACTCTCCTGTGTATAAGGGGCAGCTTCCACGTGAGAATTATAATATCATAGCTTCAGGAGGCTTATATTCCACCGCTAAGGATCTGGTGAAATTTTCGCAAATCTTCACAGGAGAGGTCAAAGGGATTCTTTCCAACAAGTCGGTAGAAGCCATGGAGCAAAGAGAATACAGAAGAGGCATGTGGCCAGAGGATAGTGATTCTTCTATGTCTTACGGATTAGGGTGGGATAGTGTGGACTTGTTCCCATTCAGTGACTACGGCATCAAGGCTGTTACGAAAGGTGGAGATACGTTATCTTATCATTCTTCACTCGTCGTACTTCCGGAATACAACATGGCTGCAGCCGTGATCTCTTCAGGCGGAGCAAGCATAACCAATCAATTCATTGCGAGTGAGTTATTACTTAGCGCACTTGAAGAAAAGGGCATTATTAAAGAACGGAAACCGGAAAAATCATTTGGTGTACCTGTGAAGGCTGATATGCCTAAAGAAATCTCCAAGTTTGCAGGGAATTATGGTGGCAATAATTCAGTTACGAAGATCAAAATAAATAAGGCAGGACAAATGACGCTCTCCTCTCTCTCGGCTCCAAGTAATCCGGTTCAAGAATACACCTATACATCAGATGGTACTTTTGTGAGTGATGATGGTACAGAAAAGTTGAAATTCGTTGTGGAGAAAAATGGGAACACCTACCTGTGGTCTCGATCTTATATCTCCGTTCCAGGACTCGGACAGGTGGCTCTCTCAGAATATAATGCGGAGAAGCTCAAAGCCAATACATTACCCAAGGAGATTAACGCTGCATGGGCAAAGCGTGATGGTAAAAAATATTATCTGGTGAATGCGAAATACACATCCATGCTCTATCTTAATGCTACATCGATCCTGCCTATTCAATTGAATAAAGAGAATCCAGGGTATATGTCCAATAATAAAATTATTGGAGCAGGCGAAGCAGCCAATCAATTGCAGATTCCGGGTAGTGCCGGACGAGAACCGATGGACATTCATTTCTCCAAAAAGAACGGAGGAGAGTATCTTACATTTTCAGGTTATGTATTCGCCAGTGAGGGATTGGTAAAACCAATCTATTCCGGTAAACAATCCGCAACAACCATTCAAACAGATGGATATGCCAAATGGTTTTCGGTACCCGCTACTGCGAAAGGAAAAGTCATGACAGTGAAGTTACCTGCAAAAGGAGCCTTTGCTATCTATGATCAGAACGGAATTTGTATTAATCACAGCGTGGTTAGCGGTAAGAATGTTGTTGTTTTACCCGAAAACGGCCGTATTGTATTTGCTGGTGAGGCTGGTTCCCAATTTCAAATTTCATTAAAAAAGTAAATGAACTCAACAGGAGAGAACCATCATGATGAAAAAAATATTAATCATTTTGCTCAAAATATTTGGTGCGATCGTTATCGCTTTTGCATTATTTATTGCGACTGTCTTTATTGTTAATGCAGTTAGCAACAAATCGGAGGAAGGAAAGATAAAACCTTATGGCCAGTTTGTAGCGGTTGATGGCAAAAACATGAATGTGTTGATTCAAGGAAAAGGCAAAGAAACGGTGGTATTGCTTCCTGGGTATGGAACACCCGCCCCAGCCCTTGATTTCAAACCGCTCATCGATGAGCTATCTCCATTTTACAAAGTTGTTGTCATTGAGCCTTTCGGTTATGGATTAAGTGACATTACTGAAAAAGAGCGTACTACGGAAAATATGGTTAGTGAAATTCATGAAGCATTACAGCAACTTGGTATTCAACGTTACACGCTCATGGCACACTCCATTTCAGGGATATACGGTCTGGATTATGTGAACAAATATGCAAACGAAGTAACTTCCTTTGTCGGCATCGAGAGCAGTGTCCCAACGCAGGGAGGTAACGATGATCCATTCCCAACTGAAACGTACAAACTGCTTAAAAAATCAGGATTCTACCGATTGTTAATGAAACTGGCCCCTGATCAACTGATTGCACCTGATGTTGATGATGAAACCAGAGAGCAAATTCGAATACTTTCACTCAAAAATACGTTTAATCCGAATAACCTGAATGAAGGCGAAAACTTTGGTCCTAACTTCAAAGCAACTGAGAACCTGTCTTTCCCCAAAGATCTTCCGTTGATTTTCTTCTTACAAGCGAATGATACTGAAACGGAAGGATGGATACCCTTGCATGAAGAGCAAGTCAAAGATTCAGTGCATGGAAAAGTGATGACTTTCGAGGGAGATCATTATTTGCATCACACCCGATCCAAAGAAATGGTCCAAGAATATAGGAAATTTATGAGTGAAATAGAGTAGAGTGTATCAACAAAAGAAGCCGCGAAATCGCGGCTTTTTTCTATTGAAAGAGGTGATGAGCATACATGCGTAATTACTTTATTGGAAAATTTAGGTTGACACCCCTTGTCACCGCGTATACAATCGTATACATGAATGCATCGTATACATATGTATACACGCAATGGAGGTGGCAGGATGAGAGATCGACAGATTGAAGAATCGGATGGAAGTGTACGTCAAGGCGAACGTCCGAAACGTGATGTGAGTGACAGTGAGCAACGTGGAGAGCGCTCCAGACGTGGCAGAGGACATGGTGAACAACAGGGAAAACGGGGCCATGGTGCGCAAACATTCCGTCGCGGCCGGATTCTTGTATTTCTGGAACAGATGCAGAATCGAAGAACAACGCTCGCCAGACAACTTGGTCAGGAGGAGTACGAACATATTCGCCCGATAATCAGTGGGGAGTTGAAAGCCATTGATCAGGTCATCGATGAGTATATCCATCTATTCGAACTGCAAAATGAAGATGTAATTCCCAATAAGAACCTGGAGAGTGAGAGTGAATAAGTATGATTCGTCGTTTTTTCTCGTATTATCGTCCTTATAAAAAACTGTTTTTGATTGATTTTGGATGTGCTGTACTCGCAGGTCTTCTGGAGTTGGCTTTCCCCCTTGCCGTCAGCAAATTCATTAATGAGTTGTTGCCTGGTCAGGATTGGCCTCTTATTTTGCTTGCCTGTATTGTGCTGTTATCCATCTATGCACTTAATACGGTATTGAACTATGTCGTTACATACTGGGGACATATGCTGGGCATTAACATTGAGACCAACATGCGTGAGAAGATGTTCGCTCACTTGCAGAAGCTGTCTTTCCGGTTCTTCGATAATCGCAAAACGGGTCATTTAATTGGTCATCTCACGAATGATCTGAACGATATCGGCGAGGTTGCTCACCATGGACCTGAAGATGTGTTTATTGCAGTGATGACATTAATCGGATCATTCTGGCTGATGGCTAACATTAATCTGGAGCTTGCGCTGCTTACCTTTATCATTATCCCTATTATGGCCTGGGTCATTATCGTATTTGGAGGCCGTATGACGAAGACGTATCGAAGACTCTTCGGAGACGTCGGCAATTTCAATGCGCGCATTGAGGACAATGTCGGTGGCATGCGTGTTGTGCAATCGTTCGCCAACGAAGAACACGAGAAAGAGCTTTTTGCTGTAGATAATCAGAATTTCCGTAAAACCAAGCTGCTTGCCTACAAAACGATGGCAAAAAGTATCTCGGTCAGTTATATGATGATGCGACTGGTTACGGTATTTGTCATGATCAGCGGGGCTTGGTTTTATATTGATGGCAGAATTAATATGGGTGATTTTATGGCCTTCCTGCTGCTGTCGAATATCTTCTTCCGACCTATCGAGAAGATTAACGCAGTCATCGAAAGTTATCCGAAGGGCATCGCTGGTTTCAAGCGTTATCTGGAGATCATTGATACAGAACCTGAAATTGCGGATAACAAAAACGCCGTGGAATTCGAAAGTGTGAAGGGTGATATTCGTTTTGAGAACGTCTCGTTTGGATATGAATCCAGTCGGCGTATTTTAAATGATATCAGTCTGACTGTTCGACCAGGGGAAACCGTTGCTTTTGTGGGTCCGTCAGGTGCAGGTAAGACAACCATTTGTAGCTTGCTTCCGCGATTCTATGAGGTAGAAGAGGGACGGATCACTGTAGATGGTGTGGACATTCGGGATGTTAAGCTTCAATCGTTGCGTAAGCATATCGGGATCGTTCAACAGGATGTATTTTTGTTCTCGGGTACCATTAAGGAGAATATTGCTTATGGTGACCTGAGTGCAACGGACGAACAGATCTGGGATGCCGCTCGCCGTGCCTCATTGGAGGAATTGATTCTTACGTTGCCGGACGGTATGGATACGGTCATTGGTGAGCGTGGAGTCAAGCTATCCGGAGGACAGAAGCAACGGTTATCCATTGCGCGTATGTTCTTGAAAAATCCACCCATTCTTATTCTGGATGAGGCAACCTCCGCGCTGGATACGGAAACGGAAGCACTTATTCAGCAATCACTCGCTGAATTGTCGGTGGGTAGAACAACACTTGTGATTGCACACCGATTGACAACGATCAAGAATGCGGATCGAATTATCGTGGTGAACACAGATGGTATCGCTGAACAGGGTAACCATGAGGAATTGGTCGCCGCTGGAGGCATATATAGCCGTCTTCATCAGGTGCAATACAGCCACTCTTAATCCATATAAAATGAACAAAAAAAT
The DNA here is from genome assembly GCF_038002525.1 of Paenibacillus sp. FSL K6-4396. Classification (NCBI taxonomy): domain Bacteria; kingdom Bacillati; phylum Bacillota; class Bacilli; order Caryophanales; family Paenibacillaceae; genus Paenibacillus; species Paenibacillus sp. FSL K6-4396. Next base: position 3,252,707 of record NZ_JBBOCR010000001.1, read on the forward strand.
ATTTACACTGGGTACTCCGATGACAGAACAACCTTCCGATCGCTGTTATCCCCAGATTTTTTTATTCCTTATATAAAGGGGAAATCCGGGGATAAAGGCGAGTTTATGCTTACGAAGTAGCTTTCCACAGAAAGCTTTTAGCTCCGCTTCTTCAGGTTCTTTCTGTCCTCTCCGTTTTGTGTAAATGTTCAGTTCAATTTATATAGAAACTTAAGTAGGTGACTAAGTATCTGGATAAAGTAACTAAATCAATTAAACCTTGCCGCGCATATGCGCGGCTTTTTCTTTTGGGTAACTAATGAAGTTATAAATGCTATACAAAATATAATGTTGACAACGTCCACTAACCTGATTATTATAATGTTGACAATGTCCACTAAAAAGGAGGGTTTGACATCGACTCTCAGTACATAAATCCAGATATTCTGGCTGACATGCGACGTTTTAACCGTTTTTATACCAACATACTTGGTGTACTCGACAAGCATATTCTCGGAACAGGGTATTCCTTTGCTGAAGTACGGGTCATTATTGAGATTGGAATTCGGGGAGAGAGCATTGCGAACAATCTGGTGGATACACTGACCATTGATCGCAGTTACATGAGCCGAATTGTGAACAAGCTGTCCAAGGAAGGTCTGCTGGTGAAAGTGAATTCTGCGGCCGACAGCCGGGTCAGTCTGATTCGTCTGACAGCCAAGGGTGAGGAACTGTATGCCCAATTGAATGATCGATCCGATCAACAGATTCTGAAATTAATGCAAGACCTCAATGAAGAAGAGATTCAAGAGGTATACACCTCCATGATGAACATACAAGAGAAGTTGAACAAGAAGGCAGGAGAGACAACACGATGATACGATTTGAATGTGACTATAACGAAGGTGCGCATGATCGCATTTTAAAAAAACTGATGGAAACTAACATGGAACAGACAAGCGGGTATGGTACGGATGAGCATTGCGAACGGGCGAGAATGCTTATTCGTCAGGCTTGTGACAACGAGCAGGCTGATGTTCATTTTTTGGTTGGCGGTACACAGACAAATACAACGGTGATTGCCTCTATTTTGCGTCCTTATCAAGGTGTGATTGCAGCTAGCTCAGGACATATTGCGGTTCATGAGACGGGGGCTATTGAAGCAACGGGTCATAAGGTACTCACAGTTCCAAGCGAGGACGGAAAGATCACGCCTGAGCAGGTTAGAGCAGTCTACGATGCGCACATGAATGAGTCGTCGCCGGAACACTGTGTGCAGCCAGGTATGGTCTACATATCTCAGCCAACGGAGAACGGAACGATGTACAGCAAGGCAGAACTGCAAGCATTGCATACAGTGAGCAGAGCATGTGGTCTTCCATTTTTCGTGGATGGAGCACGCCTTGGATATGCACTTGCCTCCCGAGATTGCGATATGACACTTGCTGATCTTGCGCGCTTGTGCGATGTATTTTACATCGGGGGAACCAAGATTGGCGCATTGATGGGAGAGGCGGTTGTCATCCTGAATGATGCACTGAAACCGGATTTTCGTTATATGATCAAACAAAAAGGTGGCCTGCTTGCCAAAGGCAGATTGCTGGGTATCCAATTTGAAACGTTGTTCGAAGATGGTCTGTACCTCGATATTTCTCGCCATGCCGTAGATATGGCCTTGAGAATTCATGATTCACTCGAACAGCAGGGAGTACGTTTCCTGTACGATTCACCAACTAACCAGCAGTTTCCGATTCTACCTGATTGTTTGCTTGAGAAATTACGCAGCGGTTATACGTTCACCTTCTGGGAAAAGGTTGACGATACACACAGTGCGGTGCGGTTCTGTACCAGCTGGGCAACTCGTCAAGAGAATGTGGATGCACTGACTCGTGAAATTACTCAATTATTGCACGAAGAGATCCACGTGCCAGAACGGGTCGAAGTATTGGTCTAATCTTGTTCAAAAATTAAGGAGAACAGTTCCGAGTTCCTTCTCATAAATACGAGTAGCTTGAATAAATCCAAAAGCAATTACGCAGAATTCTGATACTGAAAAAAGGACAACTCATTGTGGTTGTCCTTTTTTGGTTTACCTTTTGTGAGATAGTTGTGAGATAGAGAGTGCATATTCGGTTACTCACTCAAGGCCATGTCATATTTCTCTTTCAGCCGTCGGATATCGGCTCTAGGCGGCGCACCGAACATGCGTGCATATTCGCGGCTAAATTGAGAAGCACTCTCGTAACCAACCCGGAACGCTACATCTGCCGCGTCAGCAGATTCGGCCATCAGAAGTCGCCGGGCTTCCTGTAATCTTATTTGTTTCTGGAATTGTAATGGACTCATGGCTGTAATCTCTTTGAAGTGACGATGGAATGAAGAGACGCTCATGCTGGCGGTCTCAGCCAGATCTTCAATGCGAAATGGCTGTTCCCAATGATGAACGATGTACTCAATCGCTTCTCTGATCCGATAAGTGCTGCTACCTTCAACCGCAATCTGCGCGAGTTCTCCTCCGTAAGGTCCTTGAAGGAGGCGGAACAGGATTTCTTTAACGTACAACGGAGCCAGAAATGGAATCTCTCCCGGCGTATCCAGTAAACGAACAAGTCGGAGTACAGCATCCTGAATGGACGATTCCATCTGACCTACAAACATGGCTCGTCTGGCGTTTTCGTTGAATGTTACCTTGATATTGCATTCGTTAAGTACTTCGAGAATTTGGTTCGGTGTGAATTCGAGCTTAAGACTTAAGTAGGGTGCTTCAGCGGATGCCTTGATAATCTGCCCGATGACCGGAAGATTCATGGAAGCAATCAGGTAATTGGAAGGTCCGTATTCATAACGCTCCTGTGCGAGCAATACTTCTTTCAACCCTTGAACAATCACACAAAATGAAGGTTTATATACTCTGTATGCGGGTTCGCTAATCTTGGAATGGTGATAGACAAACAGGGAAGGAATCGCCGTTTCCATTGCACCGTTATGGTGGGAATGGCGTTTAATCAGGTCACTCAATTCCTGTTTTGGTTGAAATGATTCTTCGGTCATACGTATCCTCCTCACGGATTTAACCTGCTTACATTATAAAGCTTACCGTACAGAACCAAAAGGGGGCCTGAGAGGATCAGGCAATCAATTAAGACGATTGATATACCGCTTGCAGCCCATGACTCGGCATACTAAGAGTATATTAACAGAGCCAAGCGATTAAAGTTTATTCGAAAAGTTGGGTGAGTAAGGTGATGAAGTGGTTATCAAACCATGTGAGGCAAATTTTGATTGACAGGCTCGAATCACAGATCAAGTTCGAAGAAAATTCCGTACATCGAGAGATATACTTCACATGCTGGTTAGAGCTAGTTACCGAAGAGGTCGAGACAACATCCATTCACAGAACAAATTCAAGGAGAGTGTGAAATATGGAATATGTGAAATTAGGACGTACCGGTCTGGATGTCTCCAGATTATGTCTAGGTTGTATGAGTTACGGTGTACCGGAACGCGTAATGGCTCCATGGTTCCTGAATGAAGAGCAGAGTCGACCGTTCATCCGGAAAGGTCAGATACATTGGAGCTCTTCGATGTACGCCTGGCAGTTCATGAAAGTCCAATATACAGCTGAGCGTCGCATCCGGTAACTGGCAATCTCAGTTGATCCCAATTCTTAAATGTTAAAGTCGCCATTCGGCGGCTTTTTTTATAGTTATCTGTTGAGTGAATTGACACTTCTCTTATATTAAAGTTATTATAGATACATTAGATCCTTAATTGAGAAGGAGATTATATTCTATGAACAACGGACATTCATCCGGTCAAACGAACGAATCGTGGAGTGGTCATTCTGCTCCTTTTACAGCGTTACAGGAAACACCTATCTTATCCTTGCTCCAGCCGTCCCATGGAGAACGAATCCTTGATGTGGGTTGTGGCAATGGGGATCTGACAGCCAAAATTGCAGTCGCAGGAGCGCTGCCAACAGGTATAGATTTTTCAGAAGAGACGATTAGGCAAGCTAAACAGAGATACCCTGATATGAATATTCATGTAGCAAATGCTTGTCATTATCGGACAGAAGAACCTTTTGATGCTGTCTTCTCTCATGCCGTTCTGCATTGGATAAAGGATGCCCCGGCAGTAGTACAATCAATACAGTCAGCGCTCAAGACGGGCGGGCGATTCGTGGCTGAGTTTGCTGCAAATGGCAACACGGCTATATTAATAACAGCGGTAAGGGAAGAACTGCATGCTCGTGGATACAAATGGGAAGGTCGGAATCCATGGTATCACCCGACCATTGGCGAATATGCTAATCTTCTGGAGCAACACGGATTTCGAGTTAGTCTGGCCCAGCACGTTGATCAATTTACCCCGTTCAAGCCAGGTGCCAGAAAGTGGTTGACCAGCTTCGCGGAGTATTTATTCAGTGGTATCACACCTGCGGAACGGGATGTTATTATGGAAGCTGTCGAGAAAAGGGTACAGCCACAACTGATGCGGGATGGACAATGGTATCTGGACAGAAGCCGACTGCGAGTCGTAGCTATTAAGGAATCGGGGAATACGATATGAAAATGGACAAACCCAAGATTCAGGAGCAGTTACTCGAACCGGAAACGATTGCATTCCTGGAATCCAAAGTTGAGTACAAACACAAACTGATCGAGAATATCATGCTGGATCAACAGGAAGCGAGTAAAGTTTCCTTTGAAAATGTTGTATTTAGACATGTGACAATCTCGGAGTCTGCCTTGGAACAATTTGAATTCACCGATGTCCGGTTCGAACACTGTGACTTCTCCAATGTCAATCTCTCTGGTGCCTTCATGCACCGGATCGAATGGCATCACTGCAAGTTTGTCGGAACTGATCTTTCCAATAGTCGATTGCAAAATGTCAGTTTCCTTCATGGTCTAGGTGACTACAGCAATTTCCGTTTTGCTCATTTGAAACAGGTCTCCTTCTCGGAATGTACCTTGATTGGTGCGGACTTTGCCTATCTGGCACTGCAAAAAATGGAGTTTAGTCAATGTAACATCGACCAAGTTTCCTTAACGGGGACCAAAATGAAGGATCTGGATCTTAGCGATTGCGAATTTGACTCCTTGGTACTGACCATGGAAGATCTCAACGGTTGTGTGATTTCACCACATCAAGCCGCCACATTTGTTGGATTAATGGGTTTGATTATCAAATAAAGGGCATGATCACATTTACGGGGTTGCCAAGATAGTGGAAGTGTGTATAATTGGAGTCACATTAGAATAAAAACAGGTTTTCTAGGGTTCCGCGATGGATGTGTCGGTCTGGTCCGAGAGAAAACCCGCAACCTGTTGGTTGTGCCACGGAGGGATAAAAGCCTGGGAGATGAACTGCGACGTGCAGTTTGTTTCCCGGGCTTTTTTTGTTTTTCGCTAATGAACCCTTACAGGTTGTACAAAAAATGTAGTAGAGAAGGAGTGTTACAGGTATGAATAAAACGTGGATGTCGGTTGTGGTTGCTGCGTTGTTTGAAGTGGGGTGGGTCATTGGATTGAAACATGCCAGCGGTTTGCTGGAGTGGAGCTTTACACTGGTTGCCATTCTGATCAGTTTCTCCTTGATGATTGCAGCTTCGCGTACACTGCCTGTGGGAACGGTCTATGCAGTATTCGTTGGCCTCGGTACCGCTGGTACTGTATTAGCAGAGATTATTTTGTTCGATGCAACTGTTCAAGCCGGAAAAATGATACTCATTGGTATACTTTTACTCGGCGTAATTGGTCTTAAAATGCTGAGTAAAGAGAAGAGTAAGGGGGTGCAGCTATAATGAACTGGGTATTTCTTATCTTGGCAGGGGTATTTGAGATGGTCGGAGTGCTTATGATAAACAAGTTGCACAAAGACCGTAATCTCATTTCACTGGTTCTATTGGTAGCCGGGTTTGGTTTAAGCTTCCTATTCCTGTCCATTGCAATGGAAACTCTTCCGATGGGGACAGCATATGCCGTATGGACGGGAATCGGGGCCTCCGGTGGTGCGATTCTGGGCATGGTGTTTTATGGAGAACCTCGAAATGCCCTAAGAATTCTGTTTATCGCTATGGTGCTCGGATCGGCAGTCGGTCTTAAATTGGTCAGTTAAACAAAGTGATATGAAAAAGATAATGTACAGATTACGTTTTTAATGGTATCCTTATACGTTACGTGTGAAATAAAAGATGCGTCTTATTCATAGATGTGCGTAAATGAAGGAGAAAACATGACATTTAAGGACTTAAATATTATCCCCTCTATTATGGAAGGGTTAAGCAAAGCAAACTATACTAATCCTACCCCTATACAGGAACAGGCCATACCAGCTGTATTAGCTGGCAGAGATCTGCTGGGATGTGCACAGACAGGAACAGGCAAGACAGCAGCATTCTCGGTGCCGATCATTCAATTATTAAGCGAAAGATCCAAAGGACAAGGATCAAAGTCGGCAAGACATATTCGCTCATTAATTTTGACACCAACACGAGAACTGGCTATTCAGATCGCGGATAACATCAAGGTATATAGCCGGTATACGGACATTCGTTGTACGGCAATCGTTGGCGGTGTTTCGCAAAAAGTACAAGAGCGTGCGTTGAATCAAGGTGCAGATATTATTATTGCAACACCTGGCAGATTGAACGATCTGATTAACCAGAAACGTATTGATCTGAAAATGGTTGAGATTCTCGTTCTGGATGAAGCAGACCGGATGTTGGACATGGGTTTCATTCATGATGTGAAACGAATCATTGCCAAGATGCCGAACAAAAAGCAGACGCTGTTCTTCTCAGCGACCATGCCTCCTGAGATCACCAAAATGGTTAAGACTTTGCTTGTTGATCCAGTCAAAGTAGAAATTACACCGGTATCTTCAACCGTAGACCGCATTGAGCAGTCTATATATTTGTTGGAGAATGGCAAGAAGCAGCTTATGTTGAACCAAATTTTGGAGGATAAATCCATCGTCACGGCATTGGTGTTCACACGCACGAAGCGCGGCGCTGACCGGGTTACACGTGATTTGGCCAAAGTGAATGTTACGGCACAGGCCATTCATGGCAACAAGTCGCAGAACGACCGCCAACGTGCACTGAACAACTTTAAGAGTGGGGCTACGCGAGTACTGGTGGCGACGGATATTGCAGCAAGAGGAATTGATGTGGAGGAACTGTCACATGTCATTAACTTTAACCTGCCTAACATTCCGGAAACGTATGTTCACCGTATTGGACGTACAGGTCGAGCAGGGAAAAGCGGGATGGCGATCTCATTCTGTGAAAAAGATGAACTTCCGTTCCTGAAGGATATCGAGAAAGTAATCAAGAAGACGATTCCTGAAGTGAAAGGTCATCCGTATCCGATGACAGGTGTACCTGTGTTTGAGAAAACCAGCAAACCATCGGGCAGTAAACCTGCGTTCAACAAATCGGCTGCAGGCAAACCGGCGAAGTCCAAGGCGAACCCGGCACGCAAGCCGAAATCCGAGTGGTTTGCCAAGAGTGGCAAAGCCAATAGCAGTCGTTCAAGCGAAGGTAGATCCAATAGCAATCGATCAAACAGCAGTAGCAGCAGATCGAACAGCAGTAGCAGTAAATCAAATAATGGTTCATTCAGCCGCAGTAGCAAAACAAGGAATGATAGAGCCAATTAAGACCTAAATAAACGCAGATAAAACCTTCTCCATCTTATGGAGGAGGTTTTATTGTATGTGTAGAGAGCTTATTTACATACGAACTTACATTCGGTATCATTATATTGTCCACTGGTGAAAGGGAGGTACTGATTTGAAAGATACGATGATTGAATACAGTTTGAACAAGAAAGGTGCGATCAAGGATTATCCATTTGGGCCTGATCCAGTCGCAATCAAGGTTGCGGGTAAGATGTTCGCCCTTATTTTTGAAAACAAGGAAAAGCACTGTCGCTTAAACTTAAAATGTGATCCTATAATTGCAGAGAACCTGAGAGAGCAGCATGAAGCAGTTCAACCGGGATATCATATGAACAAAAAACACTGGAATACCATTACGCTGGATGGTTCCTTGTCCAATGAGGATGTCTACGTCATGATCGATCACTCGTATGATATGGTTATCCAATCCCTTCCGAAAAGGGTTCGGGAATCTATGGTCGAATCGTGAGGTATTTCGCTCTTATCAAGGCCAATGGTCTGCTCGCCAAGTAGAATGAATATCTTATGAAAATGAAGACATACTTGAAGCCCATATGGGACCGTTATCTTGGAAATAAGCAAGATCGAACGGCCTTGTTCAACGTTGCATCCCTTGTTATCAATGCCTGGATTGGGATAGGCAAGCTAGTTTTGGGGATATATCTCCTTTCCGGATGGTTCATCACAAATGCAGTGTATTATTTGATTCTGTGTATAGCCAAAGGCCAGGTGCTTCATCAATATAAAGTTGCCAAAGGGATGGCGTCTCCCCAAGAAAGATATTCTTTGGAGCTTGCGGTGTATAAACGCGGAGGTCTTTTTCTATGTTTTCTGGGCGTGTCCTATTCGATCGTCTGTCTGCGAATGTATCTGATCGGTGATGCCTTCATATATAGCGGACTTATTGTATATATCGTAGCTATAGTCGCTTTTACCAAACTTGCTTTTGCCGTGTACGGTACCTGGGCTAATCGTCATCTACATAACCCAATTATATCTACATTGAAAATGATTAACTTCACCGATGCCATGGTATCCATCGTCGTGACACAAGCGACACTACTTACCATGCAAGCCTCACCTCTCGCTTTAAAAACCAGTAGTTTGTTTGGCATGGGGTGCAGCGTTTTCTTTTGTCTGATGGGGGTCAGAATGATGTCCCACAAGAAAAAGGACTCAAGTATGGAGCAGGGGAGCGCATCCAACGAACAGTGAGACAACTGGGGAGCTTGATATTTCGCATGAACATGCTGTCACAACGGAAGGTGGACTGGCAACGACAGTGGGGGAGGAAAATTACATCACTGTCTTGAATTCATTGGAGAATGAATGATTCAAATTTCCGATTGTCGGATTCATTCTTAATGCAAATAAGGAGTGATAAATATGGATCAACAACAACAACTGGCAATGGTACAACAAATGCGTCAAAATGTCGTCGGTACAGGTGCAGCTCTTCAACCCAGTTCCACGTATGCTGTCACAGTAAAAGAAGTCATGATTCCTACAACTAAAGGTGATACACGTGTACTTGTGTATACACCGGATAGGGACCATTCCGCTCCTCTGCCGGTCTTCTTCAATATGCATGGGGGTGGTTTCATCCTCGGACAAGCAGAGATGGATGATCCATGGTGTCGCTTGATCGCTGATCGATCTGATTGTGTGGTTGTTAATATCGATTACCGTCTTGCACCAGAGCACAAGTTCCCAACGGCGGTCCATGAATGTTACGACGTTGTAAAGTGGGTCCACGGCAATCCGGAATCCTTCTCGGTGAACCCGTCTCTATTCGCCATTGGTGGGCATAGTGCTGGGGGGAATCTTGCTGCAGCAGTGTGTTTATTGAATCAGCAACGTGGAAGCGAGCTGCCGATTGTACTTCAGGTTATCGATTATGCCGTATTGGATGTGGCTACAGATCCGGCCGAGAAACCTAGTTTTGAAGAAGCCATTCCAGCCGATATCGCGAGAACGTTCAATGCCATGTACCTTGAAACGCCAGAAGATGCGCAAGACCCGTTGGCTTCACCTGTGCTTGCAACTTCATTAGAGGGACTTCCAGAAGCATTGATTATTACCGCGGAGAAAGATTCACTGGCCCAAGAAGCAAGAACATATGCAGCAAGGCTGGAAGCAAGCGGTGTGAAGGTGACGCTTAAGGAGTACGAGGGAGCCGCTCATGGATTTACGCATTCTGGGGATCTCCAGATGGCTGAGGATGCCTGGTACCGGATGAGTGACAAGATCAGAGAAGCATTTTCCAAATAAAGTACATCAGAATGACGTGTAGAAAGAACTGAGAAGTGGTTAGATATCATTTGAGCAAGTTGTTTAAAAAGTTACCTTGAAGTCGCCTAATGGCGGCTTTTTTCGTTCACTGGTGTGATTGCTTCAATGGCTTGGTGAAACCAAGCTTCTGAGTTTCTGGATGTGTTAATAAACTGGATTAGGAGCCTTCTTGAGATTATAACGATATCGTTAAGGGTAAGAGTGTTAATTAGAGGAAATAATAACCAATACCAGGAGGTTTATTATGAACCAATATAACAGTCCATCCGATATCGCGATTCTTGGCATGGGAACGGCTCTCCCTGCTCACCCCGTAGCACAGTCAGATATTGCAGAACTAATCGCTTCTTCTCTTCAGGATCGGCCGGATTTGGCCCGTTTTGCCAGGCGAATATTCAGGTCCTGTGGTGTTGAAACACGATATACCGTGGAACCGAGCTATCTCGGTTCACTGGAAGAATGCCGATATCTGCCCTCTGGCGAGCGATCAGACATCCCGACAACGGAAGAACGAATGAATACATACAAGCGGGAGGCGCTTCCGCTCGGGATTGAAGCGGCAGAAAAAGCCCTAGAGGATTCAGGCGTATCTCCAAAGAGTATCACGCATATCATCACGGTCAGCTGCACCGGTCAATATCTGCCGGGTCTTGATGTTATGCTCATCCGTCATTTGGGTTTGTCTGCCCGAGTTAATCGACTGCCGCTGATCTTTCAGGGGTGTGCCGCAGGGTTGAAAGCCATTCAGATGGCACGAGATGTCGTGCAGGGAGCTCCCGGATCACAGGTCCTTGTGGTCTGTGTAGAGTTGTGCACCATTCATTTTCAGCCCGTACAAGATCGGGAAGCGCTGTTTGCAGCTTCATTCTTCGGAGACGCTGCTTCTTCCTGTGTAGTGGGTACACCAGAACCTCAGCACAAGAATGTTCTGAGTCTGGGCATGGGTTATTCTGTGCTTCTTCCGGATTCGACTGAAGATATGACCTGGGAGGTGGGGAATCTGGGGTATGACCTGTATCTATCCCCTCGTATTCCAAAGCTGTTAGGTGTTCACCTGGAAGAGGAACTGCGTCTCTTATTGCAAAGTGAACAGCTTCCTGAACTATGGGCCATTCATCCGGGAGGACGTGGGATTGTGGACTCTGTGCAGAATGTAATGAAACTGCGAGACGAGCAAACAAAGTATAGCAGGGATGTCCTCAGAACGTATGGTAACTTATCTTCCAATACCATTCTGTTTGTGCTGAATGCGATGCGTGAGGACATGAAGGTACAGGGTCAATCCTCTACAGATGGTGTAGCCATGGCATTTGGACCGGGACTCACCGCAGAGTTGATGAAATTCACTTATGTACCATCATTAACTTCAGTGATGGAGGAGCACGATCATGTCCTTTTTTAGAACATTGTCCATTCGGGCCAAGGAAGATGAACTGATGGATGACTTTTCTCTGGGAGGGGAGGAGCTGCGTGAAGCGTTAAGACATCTGAGACGTCTTAACAAAATATTTGCAGCACCTGGCCCAACTCTGGCTGGTGTAGAGAAGTTATGGAACTCTGTCGGCAGGCCAGATGAACTGTCTCTTCTAGATGTGGGGGCAGGTTCAGGGGATGTGAACCAGAAACTGCTGCAATGGGCGGATCGCCAAGGCATTCAGTTGAAAATTACATTGGTTGATCTGACGGAAGAGGCGTGTGAGGAAGCAAGACAACTATTCCGTGACGAACCCCGAGTCCGGGTACAACGTGCCGATCTTACACAACTGCCGGATGCTTCAGCAGATATCGTGACAGGTTCCCAGTTTGTACATCATTTTGACGGAGATATGCTGGTTGATATGGTTTCTCATATGCTGCGAGCATCCAGGCATGGTGTCGTCATTAATGATATTCACCGCCATCCGGTATCCTATAAAGCGGTCTGGATTACAACACGAATGATCTCGCGCAATCGGTACATTCGTCATGATGGGCCTCTTTCCGTAGCCAAAGGTTTTACAGGGAGGGATTGGAAGGAACTTAAACAACGTCTCAATCATGATACGATGACTTATGAATGGAAGCCTTTATTCCGTTACTCTGTTGTTATTCCCACGAAAGGCAGGTGATCTGACGTGTCGAAATCCATAGATGTGATTGTCATCGGAGCCGGAATTGCCGGTAGTACGTGTGCAATGCAACTGGCAGGAAAAGGTCATCGGACCCTTTTGCTGGATCGCCAAGAGTTCCCTCGGCACAAAACCTGCGGTGAGTTCATGTCACCCGAAACCAAGGAGATGCTGGAGGTTCTGGACATTCACCTTCTGGACCAGTCGAAGAAACCCAGTACCATGGATCATGCCAAAATCGTTATGCCACAAGGCGGAGTGATTGAAGCACCGCTGCCGGGATTCGCATATGGCATAAGTCGATATGAGCTGGACCAGATTTTGCATCAGAAGGCTCTGGAGGCCGGAGCCCAGATTGTGACCAAAGCGACCATAACGAGCATCGAGCAGCTTGAGAATGCCAGTTATGAGGTTCAGGTGAAACAGGGAGATGAGCAGATCAGTTACAGAGCCAAAGCCGTTATCGGGGCACATGGGACCAAAAAGCCGCGTGGGATGGCTTCCGCACCTGATCTGCGGGACCAAACCGTATACGTTGGCGTTAAGTCCCACTTCAGCGGGATAGAGATTCCCGCACGGGTAGAGTTATATTTTTGCGAGGGTGGTTACGTGGGCATTTCCCCGATTGAGGATGGCATTGTGAATGTCGCCGCATTGTTGACATTGGATACCGTTCAGGAAAGTGGCAAGTCTATAAACGATATTTTACAGGCGGCATCCCTGACAAACGTGAGTTTGGCAGCCCGTTTAGCCGAAGGAAAACCTGTAGATGGAACGCAAGTGTCGATTGCACCGCTGCATCTGTCCAATGTTCCAGAACCGTGGTCCCAATATCCGCATATTGGGGATGCCATGCTGATGATACCGCCCTTATGTGGAGACGGAATGTCCATTGCCCTTCGCTCTTCACTTCTGTGTGCAAGGTGGACTGACAAGTACCTGCAAGGCGATATTGAACATGCCGATTGGCAGAGTAATTACACACTGGAAGCAAGCCGTGAATTCACTCAATTGCTCAGACGCGCAAGAAGAATTCAAAAGCTGGCTTTTGCCAAAACCAATAAATTCTATCCTGGTCTGGCCCGGATGATCCCCGGTCTAGCCGCTTATGTTGTGAAGGCCACACGGTTATCCGAGATGAACGCAGTGCGCTAAAAGGCTGAAATTTGCTTAATACTTATGCGAAAGAGGTTGCTGACGGCGGCCTCTTTTTTGGTGTATAAACATTAATTTTGTGGAGACAGTTTGGAAATTCGGGAAATGCTCGTATAATAGAATCTAATGTAACGATAGAGAACTAAGTCAGATGAAATGTCGGGAGGCACTATTTAAGATGAACTATTCATTTTCCAATCGTATCGCAGCACTGCAACCATCCATTATTCGTGAGATTCTGAAGGCTTCTTCGGGACAAAATGTGATTCCATTCTCTGCGGGAAACCCCGCACCGGAGACCTTTCCTATTGAGGCGATTCGCACATTCACTCAATCCATTCTGGAGCATGACCCGGTCACAGCTCTGCAGTATGGGATTACGGAAGGATATGTTCCCCTCAGGGAAGCATTGACTCAACATTTGAAGACAGGTTTTGATACCGGTAAACCATCCGATCAATTGTTCATTGTATCTGGAGCGCAGCAAGGGATTGAACTGGCCTGTAAAGTGTTTTGTAATGAAGGGGATACGATTATCTGTGAGAGTCCAAGTTTTATTGGTTCCCTGAACTCCTTCCGGGCATCCGGTGCAAAACTTGCCGGTGTTCCGATGGAGATGGACGGTATGGATATCGAGAAGCTGGAACAGGCGCTGCAAACGGAGCCTAATGTGAAACTGATCTACGTGATCCCAAGTTTTCAGAATCCGACGGGTGTAACAACGAGTCTTGCGAAACGTAAGGCCATATACGAGCTGGCTAAGAAGTATGGCGTTATGATTTTGGAAGATAACCCGTACGGAGAACTTCGATTCAATGGAGACGATGTGCCAACCATCAAGTCTATGGATGATGAGGGTCTGGTCATCTATGTTGGATCATTCTCCAAAATTTTGTCGGCGGGACTACGTGTTGGTTTTGTACAAGCGCCACATGAAGTGGTAGAGAAGATGGTTGTTGCCAAACAGGGAGAAGACGTACATACAGCCATGCTTCCACAGATTCTGGCATACAAGTTCATGACAGATTATGACTACGCGGGGCACATTAACAGCATTCGTGAGGTATATCGGAGAAAAGCTACATTGATGATGGACAAGCTGCAAGAGTATATGGGTGAGTCCATTACCTATACTCAACCGGATGGTGGACTGTTCCTCTGGTGTGATCTGCCAGCACATGTGCCCATGCTTGATTATGCCAAGACAGCGGCAGCTCAAGGGGTTGCAGTTGTACCTGGAAATGCATTCCTGGTGAACGAGCAAGACCCTTGTAATGCCATCAGACTTAATTTCTCAACTCCGTCAGACGAACAGATTGTCAAGGGTGTAGAGATTTTGGGGAAGGTATTGAAAGGGTATAACGCTTAATATTATAAAACGCAATATATCCATGAGAAGTCGCCCATTGGCGGCTTCTTTTTTGGCCTTTCGCAGCCCTTAATTATCGATTAATGCACTTAATTCTGCCTGAAATACCTTTTGATTCTTCTGATTGAAAGTACTCAGCAGCACGGTAACAATCCCATTTCCTTTTCGTCTGGGAGACAGTCCAATAACTTCTGCAATGACATGAAGTTCATCATCCGGAAAGACAGGTTTCAGAAATTGAATGTTATTCATTCCGGTGCCCGCCACGACATGCTCTCCATATACCCCGACCTCAATCCATAATTTGAAGGAGATATTCATCGTTTGCATGCCAGAAGCAATTAAACTGCCAAAGCGGCCTTGCTTGGCCTTTTCCTCATCCAAGTGCATGTACTGTGGATCATAGATTGTGGCAAACTCGATAATATCACTCTTGGACAATGCCAAGGATGTGGTTTCGTAGCGCTGACCTATTACATATTCACTGAATCTCATGAAGGCACCTCGGTTTCTTTGATATGTTTTTTCGTAGTCGATGCCTTGGAAAGAGACATGACTGGACTGACGTGTTAAAATGCTAGTGAACAGTCCGGTGTGTATTGCTGTATTACTGCCATAATGGACTAAACAGATGAAACTTTGTTTGAGGAGTATATATGATGATAACGATTAAAGATGTAGCCAAGATGGCGGGTGTAGCCAGTTCGACTGTATCTTGTGTACTCAACGATAAAGGCAATGTAAGTGAGCCGACAAGACTCCGAGTACTTGAGGCAGCGAGCCAACTTAATTACGTTAGGCATGGTCCTGCATCTGAATTAAAACGAAATAGTACACAAACCATTGGTGTTATTGTCCATGACATGTCCAGTCCATATTTCTCGGATTTGGTGAACGGAATAGAAACGGTCGTCATGAGTCATGGATACGATATGATTGTATGTAGTTCGTTGGGTGGAGAGAAATCAACAGCCCATCGATACATCCGAGAAAGAAGAATTGATGGAGCTATTGTTATCGCTCAGAATATTCAAGATCAATTGCTTATTGAAGCATCTGAAGCAGGATTTTCGATTGTCGTCATGGATCGGGATCTGGATGCTCAACATATTGTAAAGGTTTTGATGAGTGATACGCAAGGCGGTTACTTGGCTACCCGTTATCTGATCGATAAAGGTCACCGGACAATAGCTTATATTAGTGGTCCGTCACAATCGGAATGTAATCTCCATCGTTATCAAGGTTATTTGAAAGCCTTGAAGGAGGCAGGCATCGAAGAGAACCCCGAATGGAAAATTGGCGGACAATACATGAAGCAAGATGGCTACATTGCAGCCAAGAAACTGCTTGAAGGAGAGTTGCCCTCCGCTGTTTTTTTTGCTAATGATGAAATGGCAATCGGCGGCTTGGAAGCCTTCAGGGAGCATGATATTTCAATTCCTGAGCAGTTATCCGTAATTGGTTTTGACAATATACCTGCATCTCAGTATATGAATCCACCACTAACCACATTTCGTCAGCCGAAGAGGGATGCAGGCCAGCTTGCAGGTCATGTTCTCTTCCAACTGCTGAATGGAGAGATCGTAGAGACGTTATATACACTGGACATCCAATGCGTGGAACGCGATTCTGTTAGGCTCCTCAATCTGAGTTGAGGGGTTTTTTCCATTCTATAGAATTTTAAATACTTAAAAAGAAAGGAGAGTAGCCATTAATGCATAATATAAAGACGAGGAGTATTTTTCGTTGGAAATAAATGGAGGGTGATACGATGGGCGTACCCACTTTTTTGGAGACAGGTCATATGCAAGAAGGTTTTCCCATTCGGGTAATTCACACAGGAAATCAGTTCAATTATGCTGCACACTGGCATGATGAAGTTGAACTGATTCTTGTCAATGGTAAGAGCGCCAGAATTGGCGTGAACGACCACGTGTGTGAGTTGGAAAAAGGGGATGTGCTGCTGATCAAACCAGGGGATGTGCACTGCTTTTTGCCGGGGACTGAACAGTTAACCATTATCTTGTTCCGCCTTGAATTGTTAACGGGAAGTTTCACGACCGAAGCCGAAATTCAGGATCTCGGACAACTTTTTAACAAAACAACAGTTATTCCCTCAAATACGGAGAGTCAGAGCAAACTGGCTCATTATATAGATGTCATCATTACCGAGAAGAAAAATCAGAAGCCGGGATATCGGTGGTTAATGGTATCCAGATTATATGATCTCATCATACTTTTACTACGTACCATCGTGCCTGTTACCATCGATGAATCAACATCTTCAGGATGGCCCTGTACTTCCTCCAAAAAATTTGAATTTCTTGAATCGGTCTGTGAATACCTGGAGGAGCACTATGCTGAACCGATCAAGCTGGAGCAGGTGGCGGAACATATTAAGTTCAGCAAGTTCCATGTCTGCAAGCTGTTCAAAGAGATTAAGGGCGTAACACTGATGGAATACTTGAATCACTTTCGAATCATCAAATCAGAGTGGGCCTTATTGTTCCGTCAGGATACCATTCTGGAGATTGCGATCGGCCATGGTTTCAACAATGTAAACTCCTATAACCGTCTTTTCAAAAAATATAATGACTGCACACCCTCCGAATTTCGTAAAAAACACCGTACGAATATCACAAAATATGGAGGGTAATGCACAATATTTGTGGAGAAAGCCCTCTCCAAAATCAATATACTCTAATAAATTGTAAGCGTTTCCTTTTTGAAGGAGGGGGCCTATGAAGAAGTGGTTTAAGCCAACTATTGTATTTGTATGTGCAGCACTGTTGTTAGCTGGTTGTCAGTTCAGTCCATCCAATCAAAGCAAGCAACAGGAGATTACCGTGTGGAGTTTTACGGATGAAGCAGGATATGCCATCGAGAAATTCGAACAGCAATATCCTGACATCAAAGTGAACTTTGTCAACATCCCCGGTAATTTCTATATCACCAAGCTGAAATCTGCGCTACAGACGACCTCGAAGGCTCCAGATGTATTTATGATTGAAAATGCGAATATTCGAGAACTGATTGACGTTCCATATCTGGAGAATCTATCAGCTTCGCCGTATAACGCCAATGAACTTATCCAGGAACAATATGCTTTTGTGCAGGCCAATGAAAAGGACAGTGAAGGAAATGTCAGAGCGATAGGTTACCAGGGAACACCAGGGGGCATCTATTATCGTCGGGATTTGGCGAAGAAATATCTGGGCACCGATGATCCTGAGAAGGTGGGTTCACAGATCGATACATGGGAGAAAATCTTCGAGATTGGAGAGAAGGTGCAGCAACTAAGCGGGAATAAAGTACATGCATTGGCAAATTGGAATGCTATATCGAATTCATATGATGGTATACCTTGGGTGAAGGACGGCAAACTCGTCATCGATCCAACCTACTTGGAAGTGCTCGATCTTGTACGTGAAGCACGTGAGCGGAAAGTGCTTGCCGAGTATGATGATGGAAGTGCCGGTTACGCTGCATCCATGCAAAAAGGAGAGGTCATGTTCTATCCCGGGGCAACCTGGGCCCTGCAATTTACGTTCAAGGCAAATGCCCCGGATACCGAAGGCTTATGGGGCTTGGCACAGGGTCCTTCAGCGTTTAGTGCAGGCGGAACTTATATAGCGATGTATAGTAAAAGTGACAAAAAAGATCTCGCCTGGAAGTTTATCGAGTTCTATAACTTTAACCACGACTTTCTGTCGGAGCTCGCGAAAGAACAGGATTATTTCACGAGCAACATGGTTGTGAATGATGAACTTGCACCGTCTCTCTCATCGTCCTATTTGGGAGGACAGAAGCATTTCGAGTTTTTCTCGGAGGCTGCAAAACGGGTACCTGTATACGAACGAACCAAATATGATGCCACAATTAACAACGATATCTACAAGATTGTACTCCAGTTATATCTCAATAAGGACATTCAGACCAAGGAAGAAGTCGTAAAGCGAATCAAACGTGATGTCACCTTGAGATTTCCGGAGCTGGAAGTGGATTAGCTTAGGACGTGTCTGAAAACCTTCCTTCGGAGTTTTCAGACACGCCCTCGAAGTAAGCGATGGTTATACACATCACACATCCGATGATAACTGGGGGGATAGAACATGTTTGCCAAAACGATTCGCAAGGACCATTACGGCTACTACTTCATTGCTCCGTTCTTTATTATTTTCACCATTTTTGGGCTTTATCCCATTTTATATTCGCTCTATATCAGTTTCACCAACTTTGATGGCATCACGACGCCTGACTTTGTAGGGATCGGTAACTACGTGGCCGTACTACAAGACCCGTTGTTCTACAAAACCTTGTTTAATACGTTATTCATCTGGGGCGTATCTGTCGTTCCGCAGCTGACGATCTCCCTGGTGTTGGCCTTTATTTTGAATGATAAGCTGCTCAAAGGACGGGACTTTTTCAGGGCCGTATACTTTTTTCCGAATATCGTAACGGCTGCATCCCTTGGGTTGCTTGTCAGCCTGATTTTTGACTGGCAATCCGGGGGACTGAATCATTTTTTGGTGCAAACCGGAATCATACAAGATCCAATTAACTGGAAAAATGATCCGTGGTTTATGCGGCTGATTGTGTCTTCGATTCTCTTTTTCCAATACTTTGGCTATTCCATGGTCATCTACCTCGCAGGTCTTCAGGGGATAGATCCGTCGCTACTGGAGGCAGCCCAGATGGATGGAGCGAAAAAGAAACATATTTTCATTCATATCATCGTGCCAATGCTCCGTCCCATTATTCTGTTTCAGATGATCACATCCATAATTGGTGGCATTCAGATTTTTGATCAGCCATTTACATTAACCAATGGCAATGGTGGTCCTGACAGGGCAGCCATGACAAGCATTATGTATCTCTATAATGTCGCATTTCAGAGCACTCGTTTTGGTTACGGCGCTGCAATCGCATTTTGTCTGTTTATTATTATCATACTGTTGTCCGTTGCATCCTTCATCATGACCAAGCGGAAGAGCCGTTCATAGGGAGGGGAGTTCTTATGCAAACTGCAAAATCAGTTGAACAACCAAATGCAGCGATTCAGCAATATGCCACCACAAGGCGACTGACGGCAGGCAAGATTATCATCTATCTGTTATTGATAGGTCTTGCCGTGCTGTGCATTATTCCATTTTATCTGATGCTCATCTATTCAACACATAACAATGCAACGATTGCTTCAACATTCACCTTTCTTCCCGGATCGTTTTTAGTGGATAATTATATGAACATGGTATCCAAAATTAACATTTGGCGTGGGTTTGCCAACAGTATTTTCATTGCTGGATCATCAACCGTGTTATCTCTCTATATTGGTGCTTTGACCGCATACGGTTTTGCCAAATTCAAATTCAAAGGGCGGAACTGGTTGTTTCTGTTTCTGTTAGCGACCATGATGGTGCCGGGTCAACTGGCCCTGATTGGGGTATATCGCCTATTCAGTATGTTGGGGCTTCTGGACAGTTATGCCGCGATTATTTTGCCTGCGGCGGCTAACGCGTTTAATGTATTCTTTATCAAACAGTTCATGGAGAGCAGTATCCCGGATGAGATTATTGAATCTGCACGGGTGGACAGTGCCGGTGAGTTCCGGACGTTCAATCAGATTGTATTGCCTATTCTGGGGCCGGCAATCTCAGCCCTTGGCATATTCACGTTTATTGGGTCATGGAATAATTTTTTAACACCGCTTGTTCTGTTTTTCTCCCTGGATAAATATCCGCTTCCAGTACTGGTTGCGTTAGTGCAGGGTTACTATGGGATGGATTATGGGCTCTTGTATTTGGGCGTAGCAATTTCAATCCTGCCTATTATTGTTGTATTCTCTGTGTTTTCCAAACAGATTATCGGAAGTGTTGCTTTGGGTGCTGTAAAAGGATAGTGATAACTAGAAAATAGGGTATAGCAAAGAGCAAGATATCCGTATTCATAGGCATGAACAGCATTCTATATCATCAGGGTCGCTCAAGAGGGCGGCTCTTTTTGCTATTCACTATTTTGCGTATATATCCCAACTTATAAGTAAAGGATACCTTTAACTGAGAATATCTGGACGCAGCATGCACAGAAAGGGGAGGGCGGTATGGACACATCACTGATAACACAACAGAACCTGCCGTTAACCGGACATCTTGCTGTTGATCAAGAAATGTTAAGCTCTGTTTTTGCAGGTTGCTCGGATGTTGTGTTTCATACATTTCAAACCGCATGCCATACTTCAGCGCTATGCGTATATTGTGTTGGTTTATGCGATACAGAACGGCTGGAGAGACAGGTACTAACGCCTCTTCAGGAGATGGGGATTGAAGCTGCGCAGGTTCCTCTGGCTTCTGTTAAAAGTGTTGATACAACCACTCAGGCGGTGCAGGCGATATTAGAGGGGGAAGCTTTGTTACTGCTGGAAGGTTCAATGACTGGAACTACATACCCTCTATACAAAGCTGAAAATCGTTCAACCGAGGAACCATTAGCTGAATCCACAGTGCGCGGTGCACGAGATGGATTCACAGAATCGTTGACCATGAATATGTCTCTTCTGCGCAAACGTCTCAAGACACCTGCATTGAAGATTCATACACGTAACATGGGAGATCGTACAAACACCAGTATTTCACTTGTATACATGGAGGGGATTATTGACCCCAAACTGGTAAAGGAAGTGAAAAAACGACTTTCAGATTTAAAGCTTCGAGACGTACTGGAGAGTCAGTACATTGAAGAAGGCATTGTTGATCAGCGATACTCCCCATTTCCACAGATGATTGCGACGGAGCGTCCGGATGTTGTCGCTTCCAACTTGCTGGAAGGTCGGTTTGCTATTCTTGTGGACGGAACGCCTTTCACCCTTATCGCGCCAGTGACCATCTTTTCCATGTTACAATCCCCCGAAGATTATTATCAAAATGTGTTTATGAGTGTTTTTGTACGCTGGCTGCGATACATTTTTTTTGTGTTATCCATGCTGCTTCCATCGGCTTATGTTGCGATTACGACGTTTCATCAGGAGATGATTCCTACCGTATTACTTCTCAGTATTGCACGGGCGAGAGAAGAGATCCCTTTTCCTGCATTGGTGGAAGCGCTCATTATGGAAATCGCCTTTGAAGCACTGCGGGAGGCTGGCGTCCGTTTGCCAAAGCAGGTCGGATCAGCGGTCAGTATTGTGGGAGCCTTAATTATTGGGCAAGCGGCGACGAGTGCCGGAATTGTGTCAGCCCCCATGATTATCATTGTTGCGATAACCGGTATCGCTTCTTTCATGATTCCTCGCTACGCTGCCAGCATCGCGACCCGATTACTGCGTTTTCCTATGATGTTTCTGGCTGGAACGCTGGGACTCACAGGTGTCATGTTGGGAGTCATCCTGGTTGTCATTCATCTGAGCAGTCTTCGTTCATTCGGAACACCTTATCTGTCACCAGTAGCCCCTACGATGAGCAAGGAACTCAAGGATGTATGGTGGCGTCCAGCACCAAGGAACAAACCGGACTAGAACAATTCATACTTAAGCAATCAAGGGAGCGGGATTACACATGTTAACTGACAAAGGAAAAATATCAGAGACTCAATTGGCATTCATGATCTTTCCTGCCATTCTCGCAACAGCCATCTTGTCTGTTCCTGGAATTACAATGCACTATGCAGGTCATGACATGTGGCTCTCTCCGATTATAGGCTCCATTATTGGTATTGCAGCGGTAGCGATCTCTATAGGACTGGATCGCCTGTACCCCGGAAAAACGCTCATTCAATCGAGTGTATCGATTGCGGGGCGTATCTCTGGAAAATTAATAGGATTGGTATATATCATTTTTTTGCCCCATTTGACGGGCTTGATTATACGGACGTACGGTGAATTCATTGTTAACAATGCACTTCCGCGGACTCCGCTATTCGTTGTAATGGGGACGATGGTTGCGGTGTGTGCGCTTAATGTCAGACTAGGAATCGAAGTAGTTGGACGCACGTCTCAAATCTTTGTGACCCTCCTTATCGTGTTGCTTAGTCTAATCTTCATTCTATTGATCGGGGAACTGAATCCAGCGGAATTATTCCCTTTCATGGAGAACGGACCACTACCTAGTATTAAAGGAGCCCTTGGACCTGCTGCATGGTTTAGTGAATACATCGTAATTGCCTTCTTGCTTCCTTATGTCAATCGTAGAAAACGCACAACACGAGTTATGTTGGGTTCCCTTATACTAACGACAACCGCAATGACGGTAATCAATCTGTTTTGCCTGTTTTTAATTGGAGATCTGACGGATAGCTTTGTATATCCGGTTATGATTGCTGCAAGATACATAACCATTGCAGACTTTCTGCAACATATTGAATCCCTGATTATTGCGGTTTGGATTTTTGGAATCTTCGTCAAGATTTCTGTTTTTCTTTATATTTTTGCGACATCCACAGCAGAATGGTTTGGTTTGAAGGATTACAAACCCGTCGTTGTGCCGCTTTCGTTTCTATGCATGGTATATGCCTACTGGGTTGTGTCCGGGGGATCGGGTGCTTCCAGTCTGATTGGGCCTTCAGCTAACTTGTATACGATCAGCATTTTATTGATCCTTCCGGCTATGATCTACGGTGTCGCATGGCTGAAGAAAGGGTGGGCACATTTTCGAAAGAATCAAGCGAACACCTGATTGATGGGGGAGGAGCACTTGCGAATATATAGAGTACTACTAATGCCAATATTGTGTTGTGTACTTTTAAGTGGATGCTGGGATCGCATTGAGATTAACGATTTGGCTATTGTGCTGGCTACGGGTATAGATTACGAAGACGGCAAAGTACAACTGACTTCACAGATTTTCATTCCGCGAAAGGCCAGTGCAGGAGATAGCAGTGGGAGCGGAGGCAGTCCAAGCGGGGTTACGATGATTCGAACGGCGGAAGGACTTACAATTGCCGAGGCATTGAATCGGTTACAACGTAAGGTTCCCCGGAATATGTTCTGGGGCCACTGCGAAGTCATCATCATTAGTGAGCAAGCCGGTAAACGCGGTATCCGCGAGTACATCGATTTCTTCCTGCGCTACCCTCAATTCAGGGAACATGCATATGTCTTTTCCAGCGAAAGGGCGGCGAAAGATATCCTTGCCTTGCTTGATCCTCTGGAGCGAAGTTCTGCAGAATCGTTGCGAGAAATGGCCAATATGAAGCTGGGTACACGGATGACTGCTCTTGAACTAGGTAAATCGATCGAAGGTCCAGGTAGCTCCGTCATCTTGTCTCGCATGTTAATCTTACCCCCGGAGCCCGATCAGGATAAACTGACAACTACGCCATATGTAAAAGGTTTGAGCTTGTATAAGGAGGATCGCTACGTCAAGACGGTCAAAGAACCATTAAGTGTAGGTGTATTATTACTTGCAAAAGAACTGAACAACATTATCATGCCTGTTGAATTTAAGCCGTTAAAAGGTTCTTTTTCGATCCAGCCCATTGAAATCCAAACAGTCTTGAAACCTCGGATTGTAAACCAACAGTGGAGTATGAAGGTCGACATCCAAACCCGGGGAGAAGTGGTGTTAAATACGACGGAGGCCGATCTGACTGATCCCGCTGTGTTATCTAAATTGGAACAGGAATGGTCAGCTAAGCTTACAACACTGGCTCATGATGCTTTAGAGATGGCCCAGAAGGAGCTGCGCACAGATTTTTTCAAATTTGCTGTTGAATTTCGTAGATATTATCCAAATCAATGGAAGAAGCAGGAGAAGAACTGGGAAACCATCTATCCTGAAATGGACGTGGAAGTCAAAGTGGAAGCACATGTAGTACGTACCGGAAAATCAACAGGACCTCAGGGGATACCTGATGAGGACGAAAATTGAACAGAGATCGCTCCTGTTATAAGCCTGAGAAATGAGGTGATTGTATGAAAATAGGCTCAATCCTTGGAATTTTGATGCTGTCGGCTGCGATAATGTATGGAGAGTGGAAGAGTAGCAAAGAGAAGCGATCCAGAATAGTGAGTGCGGGGATTACTGCAGTGGCGACAGTCATTGGGATTATCCTTCTCTTTCAGCCCCGATTTCCTGGTCCTACCCAGGTTATGAAGCTTGTATTTGGAAGCGTGGATAAATTAATGAAGTGAGAATATGGAACAGAAGGACCACGTCTTTACGTAACAAAGATGAGGTCCTTCTTTTATTTTAAGTGAGCTGCATCCACTTAAAGATGTCTATTCTTTGATCACAGAAGCGTTCACGGCATCTTCCATCTTTGTATTGTAGGAACGGAACAGACCCAAACGCCAGAACGCGGCTCCTTTGAGGTCATAACGTTTGGCAAGACCGAGCTTATCATCTACAGAGGAGGGCGTTTCACTGCTTAGACTGATCCCGAGCAGAAGCTTGCTCTTCGGGACACCGGCCTGTATGGCTAATTGAATCGCCTGATCTACAAGACTATTTGGCTCAGGTACCTGAGATTTGGTGCCAACCGGATTATACTGATAGGCCATAATAATAAGATCATCTGCAATAGAGGCAAGAGTTTTGTAATCATAACCTTTATAAGCACTATTTAGCGGGGGTACCGCCAGAGATAAAGCTGTGTCCTGGGGCAAGGAACTCTTTAGTTGTTTCACGTAAGCATTGAGCAGCTTCTGTTGTTCTACTGCATCCAGTTTAAAGCCCAGTCCTTCAAAATCCAGAACAACTCCGCCAAAACCATGTTCAGAAACAGCAGAGGTTATACCTTCAATCGATTTCTGACGCAGGTTGGTGTCACTCAACACTTTGGTCAGTTCGCCGTTTCCGTCCAATGCATATACCATTAGTTGCGGTTGGATACGCTGATCTGCTGCGTCAGCAACAATAGACTGCGGCGTAATATCACCCGCAGCAGCAGGAAGACGGTACTCTTCCCCCTGGAGTGTAAACTGACCTTCGCGATCAATGCGGCTCCAGCCAAATGCTACAGAATTCATGGAAGTAATGAGATCCTTTTCTTGAAAGGATTGCAATGCATAGAAGGCTCTCAGGTGCATCTCGCGTTGTGGGGAGACGAGGGAGACCGTCTTGGTTGCCTGATTCCAGCTTACTTGTACACCGAATTGGTTACTGAATGAACTTAATGGAATAAGTACTCGTCCTTCCCGCTGAACTGGTGGTGCAGGAAGTTTTACGTTCTTTCCGTTTACGGTTGCTGTAGTGCTGCCTACCGTTAATACTACCTCGGTGGTTTGACCTTTTACAGCATTCGTTGCTTTTACAGTCTGCGTTTTGCTGTTCCACGTTATATCGATACCCAGAGCCTCTCCAACCGTCCGAAACGGAACATAAGTGACACCCTTATCCATGCGTGGTGCTGCATCAAACGTTAAGGGGACATCGTCCAGTTGAACGGTAATGGCCGGAGCAGCATAGGCTCCACCGATATTTGGGGTGTTTCCAAGGACAGAGAGAGTAATCACTGTAACCGCAGCAATTTTTCCTACACGCTTAATGAACATCGTCTGTTTCCTCCAACTTGGTACATAATAGTAGATTCTTGCTTTAAAAGTAATCTAGTAATCTAGCATATGTATCATAACAAAATTTTCATATCGTTCCAATATAAGAGTCGAAGTTTAGTCATATTGGCGGCAAGAATCGTAATATACTTTACTATATATTGCGGAAGGAGTGTGCTTTTTGCCAAACTCTACGGGTTTTATATACAATCCGACCACCGGTGCAACTCAGTCCACGCAGCTTATCGTGACTTGCATTAACGATTCTCTTAATGCTCCCGTTAATATTGAGCTTGAGGTTTTCAGGTGGGATACTACTCAAACTGCACGTATTGCGATTGGTCATGATCTGTTTGAATTATTGCCTCAAGCGACTAGAACCGTAATCTATCCACTTATCAACGCCGCTTTTTTCGAGGTGCAAAGTGATTATTTTAGCGCCACAAGCACTATCATTCATGTATATGGTGTTGATTCTACAGGTCAGATCATCCAGCGTGTGCTCCAATCCGAGATGACATTAATTGACCGATTCACAAATATCCCTTAAAGGAAGAGAGGTGAGCAGATGGCAGTTGTGAATATTACTGGAGCATTAGCAGGCAGCCAATTCGAACCTTCAATCGCAGTTAACACGCTGACCCCCAATATCATGTGCGTGGTTGCCGTAGATACCAGTACCGGACCAACATTGACTGGATTCTATCGTTCCATTGATGGAGGGAGTACCTGGTCTACAACGATACTTCCTCAACCAGCAGGATATGCAGGAGCAGAGGCACCCACAATAGTTTATACGTTTCCCAATACCTTTATCGTTACCGTGCACTTGTTTAACGGGATTAATGATGGGACGATTGCAAGTTACACCTCATTTGACGATGGGTTAACGTGGCAGCCACCGGTTATCGTGCAGGCGGGTTTCGGTACCATTGTTCATAATGATGAGCCTTACATTGCTGTAGACCGTTCTCCGGGTAGCCCATATCGAGGCAATGCATATGTCGGGTATACACCACTTGCCACGACTTCTTCCGCCATATTTACACAACGGTCGGTCTCGCAGGGCCTAACCTGGGAGCCACCTGACCGACAGTCGAATCCGCGAGGAATTCATGACCGGGCAGCGCTGGCTGTTGGATTCTCGGGTGAAGTTTATGCAGGGTATATCATAACGGGGCCTGCCAGTCCCTCTGCGCTTTTGCGTATTTCATACGATGGAGGAATTACTTATCAGCCCCCAATCGAGCGACAGGCAACGTTTATATCATCCGTTGTGCCAGCACCTTCACCGTTACCTGTACCGAATTACGCTTTTCGGGTACAGACCAATCTAAGTCTGGGAGCAGATATTTCCGTTGGACCTAACAGTGGAACCGTATATACCGTATGGAATGATGCACGAGCTGGCTATACCGATGTGTTACTCTGCGAATCTCCGGATGGACTCCTATGGTCAGACCCGATCAGTATTACAGGCGCCCCTCCAGGCACGCAGAACTTCTTTCCTTCCATAACCGTATCTCCGTTTGCCGGGACGATCAGGGTTATTTATTACAGCAACCGAATTGACGGGTTCCTTCTGGATGTTTTTGTGGCAGAATCGTTCGATGGCGGGGCGAGTTTCACCAACCGTCGAATTACAACCACATCGTTCAATCCCAATGGTAACTCACCGATGCCTACGATTCTGATCGGAGATTACATAACGGCAGCTACGGTTAGTCCGGATAATCTGGCAGCCGTCTGGATGGCTACAACACCGCCTACCGGCAAACTAGATATTTATTTTGGGAACTAATTCGACAGAAATAAAACACCCCCATACCAATTAGTCCATGTTGATACAGGCTAAGAGTATGGGGGAACAGGTGGACACATGCATTCTAATCCGAAACGATAAATCCGTCGAAACTTTCTGGGCCCACCCTCACCGTTCCGAGCAGGTTAGTACTGATAAAAGCAGTGTACGTTATTTGTGGCTGAATCGGTGGATTGTAGTCGTTGGCAGAGAAAACAATAACTTCGGGGTTAAGGAGACCGCTTAGCCCATACGTGAAGTTAGCAGAGTACACAATCGGATCCGTAGCAACGGTGCCTCTAACAATAGTAATTCTAACTTGAAAGAGTGCAAGCGGTAGTCGCACCGTAATGGTTCCTTTTAATGAAACTCGTGGATTGGCTCTGGCTCCAGCCGTTTGCAGACCAATCTGTGCAAATAGTTGAGGCGTATTAATTACTGGAATCGGTATAGAAATGGAATTAAACAACGCAGCATTTTGCGATGATCTTGCATCCAGAAATTGTGTCAACGTATATACCTCCTATCTATTTCAGATAGAATAATATATTCCTTATTCAGAAATTGGCATGGACGTTGGTGACGCGCTGGAAATATTAAAGGCAAACCGACTGCCCAAGTGACTTGTTTCTTTAAGCCATACAATCCCACCCATCAATTCAGCAAGTTGTTTACAGATGGATAGGCCTAGCCCCGCTCCACCATACTTTCCGGAGTTGCCGTGAATCTGCGAATAGGATTTGAACAATAGATCTTGGCGATCCTGGGGGATGCCGATGCCCGTATCTATTATCTCGTAAGATGCATGGAGTGTACCTTCTGGATCAGCAGATACTTGCGTAGAGATGCATACTTCACCTTGCTCCGTGAATTTCAACGCATTGCCAACAAGATTGATTAGGATCTGACGGACTTTTTGCTGATCGCCTATAAGCATCAAATGATCATTTATATCGTATTCTGCGTATAATCGGACACCTTTTTTCTGTGCTTCAGATGAGAACAACTGGAGTACATGGTCGACGGTTTTAATGACACTGTAGGGGTTAATCTCCAGAGAGATCGCACCCGCTTCTGCTTTGGAATAGTCGAGAATTTGATCCATCATGGATAACAGACTGGTTCCACTAGACTCTATGACATTAACATATAACGATTGATCCTCATTCAGCTTGGTAGATTGCAATAGATTTGCCATTGCAAGAACACCATTCATCGGGGTACGAATTTCGTGGCTAAGGACGGCTAAGAGATTTTTCTTCTCTTCCAGTACTTTTGCAGCGGTTTCTTCCGCATGTTTTAACTGTTGCAGTGTCGTTTCCATCTCAAGAAGACCTGTGAAGAATGAAGACAAGGAGAGAAGCAGATCCACGTCCTTTTGTTGATAGGAATAGTAATCCTGATCAAACGAACAGAGGGAGCCATAAATTTCTCCGTTCTCATTATGTATAGGTACGCCTACAAATGAACAACCACCTACGAATTCTGTAGCGTCCATATGTTTGGTTAACGGATGAGTCAGATTGTTATTAATTACCAATGGACCTTGGGTATGTTCAGTCACAAGTGCACAATATGACTCGGCGTTTTCAACGACAAGTCCCTCACCTAAAATTAGTTTGTCACGATTATATACGTTCAGAACTTTGGTGGATAGATGATCCAACTGAGCGATACAAAACGTATTTGCAGGAATTAACCTGCTTGCTGTGTCCATAACATTAGCAGCCGAATCATATAATTTATGTGAGACTATAGATAGCACATCAATGAATTCTGTTTTCAACATATTGATTTGACTCCTCCTGATTGTAGAAATTCGTTGTGCACTGTATTAAGTATATATGAATTCGAAGAATAGAGCATGTATGGTTTTGACAGTGGAAGATGGAAATGAGAAAATATAATGCTGTAGAACATGAAAAATATATTAAGTGGTGGAGGCATTTCAATGAATCAGCGTTTTCGAATTACCCGGTCCGTACAAGAAAGCAATGCGGAACAATCCATCTCCCTGGAAGAATGCAAACTCTACTTCGAGTCCAAGCCCGAATTCACCTATTCACCGGTTCTTCACATTGTTGGAGCAGAGAGCACCATGTCCATCGATGGGGATTTTTTTATGTGGGACCTTGAGGGAACACAGATTGCTTTTCGTTTGTACATGGGAGATCTGTATGTAGCTATTTCTAACGAAGCTATTGTACCCAAAATGATTGAGATTGCAACGGATCTACGTGCAGACATCGTTGAAGGATAAGAAGTAGAGAACTAGGTTTGATAAAAATGTAATCATGTTAGTTGTAGTATACTTTGGACATTCCTGTAAAAATGAGACTAAAGGTTCATTTATATTCCATATGTTAGATTGTAATATATGGAATATAAAACATTTTACAGGAGAGTGAATGAAGTGAAAAAGACCAAATTAATACTTGTTGCATTCATGAGTATGATCC
This sequence comes from Paenibacillus sp. FSL K6-4396, assembly GCF_038002525.1. NCBI lineage: Bacteria > Bacillati > Bacillota > Bacilli > Caryophanales > Paenibacillaceae > Paenibacillus > Paenibacillus sp. FSL K6-4396. The sequence continues at coordinate 3,283,044 of NZ_JBBOCR010000001.1, forward strand.
TTGCCTTATCAATAACTGGAATAGGATCGAGTTCAAAGGCATCTGCAGCTACGGCACGTACACCCATTGTATTGGTGCATGGATTGACTGGTTCAGATAGCAATTTTACAGCAATTGAGAGTTATTTGCGTAGCCAAGGGTGGACAAGAGACGAATTATTCGCGATTGACCTTCCTAGCAAACAAGGAAACCAGCTGTTGAACTCCGCAGCAATTAGTCGATTCGTAGATGATGTTCTGCGCGAAACGGGTCATACAAAAGTCAATATTATAGCTCATAGCATGGGTGGAGCTAATAGTCTCTATTACATACTTAACCGTGGAGGCGCTTCCAAAGTGGATAAGTTGATTACCCTTGGCGGGGCTAATCGATTGACCACAACGACAGCTCCGAGTGGAATAAAGGTGACTTCGATCTATTCCACCAGTGACACGATTGTGTCCCCAGTACTTTCCCGGTTGAACGGGGCAAACAATGTTTCGGTTTCCCTCGTATCCCATATCGGTCTGCTGTTTAACTCACGGGTGAATGCCCTGATCAAAACTGCGTTGAATGAGTAGCTAACATTGTGAAAATGGCAAACAAATGTACATTTTTTCATAATATATTGAATGATTGACTTGAACACGACGGACCATTCATGGTTAGTCGTGTTTTCGTATTACCCGGAAATGGCTCACTGAGGTAAGATTTAAGAATAGCAACATTCGTTCTATAATTAGAAATCAGAATGAAAAATGGAACAAAGTTAAAGGAGTCTGTACACATGCAACCTCAACCGAATGATCGAATTAAGGTTCACCCAGGCTTTTGGGCCGGATTACATCAAATAGGGATTGGTTCAGAAGACATCGCTCGCACAGCACAACTATCTCTTGAGACAATAAATAAACCTGTAGTGACTCAATCTCAGTACTATGCAATCTGGCAGGCTTATTCAGATCTCATTGGAGAAACTGCCGAAGGCATCATCAAACTTGCAACCGGATATGAGATATCGAAGTATCCTCCGCCTGTGCTGGCGATGTACCATGCTCGTGATTATCGTGATGCGTTGAATCGAATGGTCCGTTACAAGCAAATGTGTCCTCCCGAGAGTCTGCAGATTACCGAAGCAGGGGAGGAATGTATCATTGAACTCGAATGGTTACATAAGGAGCTAACAGGTCCGCCATTATTGGTCGGTATTACACTGGCATTTTTGCTTGAACTTGGACGGAGGGGTACAGGCCAGCCTTTGATGGCCAAAAGGGTCGAGTTCACCCAACCGATGGGCAACGTATATACCCTTGAAGCTTACTTCGGCTGTCGAGTCGATACAAATTCTAACCATAATCGGCTGACGCTAGAGCGAAAAGATCTGAATCTTCCATTTCTCTCGTATAACGAGGAGTTACTGGAGATCCTGACCCCGGCTCTGGATCGGTCGCTGGACGAACAGAAGAACAGTCGTTCCGTTACTGAAGTGGTCAAATGGATCTTGAAACGTAACCTCACAGGAAAGCGCCCTGACATCCAGACGGTCGCCAAAGAGCTTTGTATGAGTGATCGTACCTTGCAACGGCGACTGACGGAAGAGAACACAAACTTCAAGCAATTATTAACCGAAGCCAGACGTGAGCAGGCCCGGGAGTACCTGGCAGATCCTTCGCTCGATATCAAAGAGGTAGCATTCCTGGTTGGATATGAAGACCAGAATTCGTTCTATCGTGCGTTCCGGACCTGGGAAGGAGATACTCCTTCGAATTGGCGTGTCAGGCATTAACTTTGTCGCAAGATGCTAGTTACTGAGCCCTTCAGACTGCGTAATATTATATCTGTCCAGTGAATGAAGCTGTTCGCAATGTTCAAGAAACAGCTGTCGGATAGTTGTAATCAAGAAGGAGAAATGCAGGATGGATATGGGACTAAAAGAGAAAACAGCCTTAGTTACAGGATCAACAAAAGGGATCGGCAAAGCGATTGCTATAGAACTCGCTCGAGAAGGTGTTCATGTTCTGATTAATGGACGTAATGATGAAGAGGTAGAACGAACAGTTCGCGAAATGAAGTCCACTTTTCCGGAGACCTCTCCGCAAAAGGCTACCGCTGATCTTGTGGATCTGGCGCAACGCCAAGCTTTATTCGAGAAATTTCCTGAGGTCGATATATTAATTAATAGCATGGGTATATATGAAATCATGAGTTATGAAGACATAAATGATGAAGTGTGGGAAAAATATTTCCGTATTAATGTGTTGGCTGCTAATGGCTTGTCCCAATTTTATTTACCTAAAATGATGAAGAACAATGACGGGCGTATTATTTTCATCGCAAGTGAAGAAGCCCTCATGCCCTCAGGCCAGATGCCTCAGTATTGCATGACCAAGTCGATGTTGCTGTCATTATCCAAAAGTTTGTCCAAACTGACAGCAGGGACTGAAGTTACGATCAATACGATCCTGCCAGGTCCGACACTTTCCGAAAACGTACAAGAAATCATTGAGGGCATATACCCTAATGAGGCACTGACTTTTGAAGAAAAAGAGAAAGACTTTATGAAGAGTAATCTGCCACAGTCCGAATTACAGCGATTCATCAAGCCAAGTGAAATAGGCAGACTCGCTGCATTTGTATGCAGCCCATATGCTTCAGCCTTCAGAGGTTCTCCCATCCGGATGGACGGGGGCATCGTTCCCACCATATTTTAAAATTGTTCAGGATACAGGATATGTATCCATAAGATGTCGCCAGCATTGGCGACTTTTTTATTTGTAAATGATCTATGCGAGGGGCGTCAATCGAGTTTATAATACAGGTATGATTTATCGAAAACGATTTCTGTTCATTGGAAGCGATTACTTTTATTGATTATATGAATCTAAAAGGGGACACTATCATGATAGCTGCAATAAATCTGGAAGGCGTTTGGAAACTCCAACTCGATGAACATAAGGTGGAACGTGGTCTGAATTTCTCAGACATTATTACATTGCCAAATACTACATCTCATGCGGCCAAGGGCAAGAAAAACGAGAATGTGTTAATCGGTGCGCTGACGGATGAGTACTTATTTGAGGGTTATGCCTGGTTTTCACGCGAGATTGAAATTCCCGAACACTTGGCTGGCAAATGTTGCTTCTTGCATCTGGAACGAACACGAGTAACCACAGTTTGGATCGATGGGGTGGAATGCGGAACACAAAACAGTCTGAACACACCTCACCGTTACGAGATTGAGGCAGGGCTAACCGCGGGGACTCATACAATTACCATTCGAGTGGACAATACCAATTATCCAACCAAAGGTGGTCACCTTACATCCGAAGACACGCAGACGAATTGGAACGGCATCACCGGGAAATTGGAACTTCAATTTTTTGAGCGTGTTTTCCTGGATAATGTTCAGGTCTATCCCGATCTTGCGACTCGATCTTTCGAGATCAAGGCAGCACTTGTTGGTGACCTGCAAGAAGTACGAATCGTGGTTTCGGCTGTTGCAGTCAGTGCAGATCCGGTGTATACGACCGAGGAACAGATTTTCGCCCCGGATTCGCAGGAAATCCAGCTGACGTACAAGATTGGCGAAGATGCGATGTTATGGAGTGATGATGAACCTAACCTGTACCAACTTCATATTCATCTGCAAGATCAGGACGGCGAAGTGCTGGATTCCACCGAAGTATGGACGGGATTACGGGAATTCCGGGCTGCTGGAGACAAATTCACCATTAATGGTCGCAAAACGTTTCTTCGAGGCAAACATGACGGGCTGATCTTTCCGCTCACGGGATACGCGCCAACAGATGTGGATGAATGGGTTCGTATTCTCGCTATCTCCAAGTCCTACGGTATCAATCACTACCGTTTCCATACCTGTTGTCCTCCGGAGGCTGCTTTTATTGCAGCGGATCTGCTCGGCATCTACATGGAGCCTGAGCTTCCGTTCTGGGGAACCATTACGGATGAATCTTCAGATGGGCATAATCAAGCCGAGCAGGATTACTTGATTAGCGAAGGATTTGCGATGCTGCGTGCTTTTGGTAATCATCCTTCGTTTGTCATGATGTCCATGGGGAATGAACTATGGGGAAGCAAGGACAGATTGAATTCGATCCTGAAGGCATACAAAGCATATGATCATCGTCATCTATACACCGAAGGTTCGAATAACTTTCAGTTTGTGCCGGACATTCTGGAGGAAAGTGAATTCTTCTGCGGGGTTCGTTTCTCCAAAGAGCGCCTGTTCAGAGGTTCATATGCGATGTGTGATGCTCCGCTCGGTCACGTGCAGACCGACCTGCCAAATACATTGAAAGATTACGATTCAAACATTGTACCTGAGCAAGGCAGCGATGCTGACCCTTCTGGTCAGACTGGGGACAAAGAGATTCAGATTCAGTATGGGACAGGTTCCAAAACAGTGCAGGCCGAAGCTGGAAGTGACCAACTTGTCTCACACGTACCAATCATCTCGCATGAAATAGGACAGTACGCCACGTTTCCTAATTTCGAGGAGATCAACAAGTATACGGGTTCTCTCAAAGCCAAGAATTTCGAAGTGTTTCGAGAGCGTCTGAATGCCAAAGGGCTGGGACATCTGGCGGAAGCCTACTTCAGAGCCTCTGGTAAACTCGCGGTCGCATGTTACAAGGAAGAACTGGAAGCTGCTTTTCGTTCGCAGCAACTAGCTGGGTTCCAGCTGCTGGATCTTCAGGATTTCAGTGGTCAGGGAACAGCGCTGGTGGGTGTACTGGACGCATTCATGGATTCCAAAGGCATGATTACACCTGAGGAGTGGAGAACGTTTTGTTCCGACGCTGTGCTGCTCGCGAGATTCCCCAAATATAATTATCTAGCGGGTGAATTGTTCGAAGCACGCATTGAACTAAGTTACTTCCGGAGACAAGCATTGGATGGACTTCAATTGAAGTGGGAAATTCAAAGCGAGCAGATCGAAGGAAGCGTCCTATTGGAAGGGAAAACAGACCTGCCAGCGACCCATGGAGAACATTATGTGAATGTCGCGGATCTCAGCATTCGCATTCCTGAAGTCTCCAATATGACCAAAGTGGAGCTTAGACTGTCCATTCCGGGCACGGATATCCGTAAGTCTTACGACCTGTGGATCTACCCGAGTCAGGAGGAAGTGGACCTGAGCGGTTTGAATCTATTTACCGAACTCTCGGAACAGGCGTTGGCGCTGCTTGAGCAGGGCGAGGATATTTTACTTTTCCCGAATCCCAATCAGCTTCAACACGCGATTCAAGGTTTCTATAGCACCGATTTCTGGTCTTACCCTATGTTCCGATCAATTTCGGAGAATATGAAAAGAGAAGTTCCTGTGGGCACAATGGGCTTGTTAATTCAACAGGATCATCCGGCCTTCGACCATTTTGTCACAGAGGAGCACTCAACTTATCCGTGGTGGAGCATCGTGTCCGAGTCCTCATCGATCATCTTGGATGAGTTGGATAAAGACTTGAATCCGATCGTGCAGACCATTGATAATTTTGAGCGAAACCACAAGCTTGGCCTGTTGATGGAGTGTCGGGTCCGGAAGGGGAGAGTGCTGATGGGAGCGCTGAATCTGGAGCGTCTGATGACTACATTGGAGGGCAGACAGTTGTTATACAGCTTCCAGCGTTATGTACAAAGTTCCGCTTACCAGCCCGTTGCACGTCTGGAAGTAGAGGAACTTCGCAAGTTGTTTAACTAAGATATAGGGAGAAGAGGTGTCAGGTTTCCCTTAATTATGCCAATGAGCCCCTTCCGCGAATGGAAGGGGCTATAAGACATGCAGATTGAATCGATTCATTCTCCGTTAAGCGCTAGATGAACCTGCACTTTTTAGGATTACATTCCAATCTTTTTCTTCAAAAAGTATGTTGTCTTTATCCTCTGTTACTCCGATCCGGACCTCAAGGATCACCATCCTGGTATCAGCCAGAATAGAAAAGAGACTCTCCTTGGTAATCGCGAACTGAGTGCCCATATTCACTTGCATGACCTTTCCGTTAACAAGCACTTGCCCACTGCCTGCAAGCACGGTCCATGCTCTACACCCAGTTCTATGCCAGTTCAACCCGATATGTTTGCCTGGTAGAACCGTTATGTTTAATGTGGTTACAGTTGTATTCTCATCGTCTAACGAACTCTCAATGACACGATAACTGCCCCAGGTTGCTTCACCATACATCGGTTTTAATGGCAAGTTACCCAATTGCGCTTTAATTTCATTTGAATTATTTTTGTTGGCAATGAGAATGCCATCCGGACTTGCGGCAGCGATAATACCTGGCACGCCAATGACTTGGATGGGGTAGGGAAGCTCGTTAATAATATAGGAATCGGAGGAAGAACCCGAGATTCCACCGTGTCCGATTACATGGGTATCTAACTGTTCGCACAGCGTATCCCAGCTTCCGATATCCTGCCATACTCCCTTATAAGGCAGGACTACGGCCCGCTGCGCCTTTTCTGCAACATGCTTGTCAAAACTGCGTTCAGGCAACGCTTCATACAGGGACGACAATTGATCATAATGAACCGGAAGCCCCATTTTTTTAATATGGGATATCATAAACGCGACGGTGAATGCGTACACACCACAGTTCCACAGTGCCCCACGTTGTAACAGAGTTTCAGCAATGGTGGCTTCGGGTTTTTCTATAAATTGTGTTATGGGCGCATAAGCATTACGTTCTTCTCCACCTGGCAGGATGTATCCATACTGTTCTGAAGCATGTGTAGGCCTTGTCCCAATTAAAGCGATATCGGCTTGAGAATGTTTCAATATGTCCGGCAGTAATTGGAAGTTGCTGAAAAAATCTTCACCTGCGAACACATCAGCTGGCGCGATACAGATCACATCGTCATCCTTGGCCATTCGGAAGGATTGCAGATATAACGTCGCTAAAGCCGCCGCAGTAAAAGTGCCTCGTTTATAAGGTTCCCCAATGACTGGTATTTTGCCTTGAGTATGTCGTGCCGTAATATTAGCCTGATCCTGATGTGAAATAATGAGTGTTGAATCCGTTAGGGATGAACTGTCAAGCTGGCGGCATACTCTGCTGATCATGGATTCCCTACCTCCAGCGGGTGATGGAAGTATATCTATGAACAGCTTGGAGCGAAGCTCATTGGATAAAGGCCAGAGCCTTTTGCCAGAGCCGCCGCACAGCAGTACGATATGCATGGGCTTCCTCCTTAAGCTCAGGGAGCTTTACTATAGATTTTCCGTTTATGAAAGGAAAGAGAACGATATTTAAGAGCGAGATTGCGGATTTGTTGCTCTTTTAACGAAGAAGCGTTCACATTCAGACTTTTATTCTTGGAACTTCTAAGGATCATGCCGCCTGGGTTCTTCGTATACATAAAATTGGCATACGTTTCATACTCGGAGAAACCAAACTGTTTCTTCTTATTGATATTGGAGATGATCGCTTTATACCATGGCTGCTTATGAACAGCTTCAATTTTTTGTTTTAAGGCAGCGAGTTTCGATTTGTCGAACAGCATATAATGGGTGACAAAAGAGCGGGGACGCGGAGCTTTCATGCCTAACAACTTGCGGTAGGTATTGAAATATTCCGGTTGGCTCCAGTCACGGCAGTAAAAGACTGTTTTTCCTTCTACAAGAAATGAATGAGGTTTAATCAGTACGGTATCTGCATCCATGACTAGAAAGTACTTTGCCTTCACAATGGAATCTCCGTTCATTTTGAGCAGCTGCTGATATAACCAGCCTGACCGATTCCATCGGGAGGACTGGTAGTGTATCTCGTTTTTGGTTATAGGCAGGACGGATCGCTCATTAACAAAAATGCAGTTTTTAAGGGAACAAAGTTTTCTGATTTTGGTGCTGACCGGAGAAACAATATATATGCTTCCGATGGGATGTTTTACATAACGACGGATGTTATCGATGACGAGGGGAAGGGTAGCCAAATCTTTCTCGATCGCTGGTATAAGAACATCAATCTTAGGTGCATTATTCAACCGGATTCCAGGCTGGACGGACATCTTCTCAACTCCTTGCACAAATCGTGATGACTCATTATATGGTATGTGTGCAAAAGTGTTTTGGTCAGGGCATGTGCAAATATACATTTTTACGAATAGGGGCTTTTGTTGAGGGTTCCTTTATCGGTATTACATATAATGCTTGCAGGATCTTGATCAAACAGCGGGCTATGATGCGGTTGCTGAAGGGAGAGTTTACGACATGGGAGTTGATAAATTGCAGCCGTTAAGAAGTAAGTGGTTAAAAACAAAATTAATCATTAATAATGAATTAATTAAACCGTTTATCCCCGACACACAGAAATATAACAAAACGAATCTGAAATCCATGATCAGCAAATATGGAATGGTCTATGTCAAACCCGAGAGAGGCACTTTCGGGATGGGTGTTATTAAGGCCGAGATGGAAAGTCATCAACATTTTGTCTATCAGATAGAGCAAAAACGTCTGACGTTTGACAGCTTTGAATCCTTTTATAACAGTCTGACTCGCTTGGTGAATAAAAGAAGTTATCTGATTCAGAGAGGAATCCATCTTCTTAAGCACAATAACAGACGTTTTGACATCCGAGTCATGATACAGCTAAGCCCGACCAAACATTGGGAAGCTACCGGAATCATCGGCCGACTGGGTCATCCAAAGAAAATCGTAACCAATTATCATAGTGGTGGTACACCGATGGATATTCACAAGCTGCTACAATCACATGCATCCACAAAACGCAGGAATGAACTGGTTCAGGAGATGAATGAGCTTAGCCTGCGCATAGCTCGTCATATGAAAAAAAAGTACCCGTATCTAAAGCAAATCGGCGTGGATATCGGCCTTGACCACAGTCTGAAACCCTGGATTATTGAAGTGAATGTCAAACCTGACCCATATATATTCAATCAATTAAAGGACAAGACGATGTATCGCAAGGTCATACGATATTACCGCCATGCTGTGCCCAAAAAAACAAAATAACAGACCGGACTTTTCATAGGAATGGCTGGAGAAGGTTTCAAGCTCAAGAGTCGCCAATGTGGCGACTTTTTTTGTTGATCTGCGTTTTAGGGTCGGAATAATGCATTTCATCCCAATTCGACTCCGAAACCTATGCTAAAATAGTATATTCGAGAGTGAAATTCAGAGTCGATGTCGATGAAAGGCGGATGTCCCCATGTTCAATATTGCAATCTGTGATGATGAGGAGCAGCAACGAGAACGTGTGAAAACGATGCTGGTCTCCTTATCTCTAAAAACCAATTTTGATTTTCAAATTAGCCTATTCACATCTGGTGAACAACTGCTCTCACACTACAGAGAGGTTGGGGACACATTCAATATTCTCATCTTGGATGTGGAGATGGGCGGAATGAACGGGATTCAGACCGCTAAAGAGATCAGGAACATGAAGTTTCTGGATGTACAGATTATGTTTCTGACCAGTTATCCGGAATATATGGTGGAGAGCTTTGATGTCATCACCTTTCAATATCTGATCAAGCCAATCCAGCCGCAAGTTTTCGATGAAAAGATGATTAAGCTGTGTCAATATTTTCAGGCATTGGACAAAAAGTATGTATTAATCAAATCAGACTATGATGAACTGTTGCTGAAATATGATGATATTCTCTGGATTGAGGTCGTCAAAAGTTTAACAATCAAGAACAAGTTGAATTTTGTGACACAGGAAAATGTACATGAGACCAAAGGCATTTTATCCAGCTATGCTATTGGTTTGAAAGACCATGGTTTCTTGCAGATTCATCGCTCGATTATCATCAACCTGATGCATGTTCAGAAGTTTTCCGGTACCCAAGTCGTTATGTTGAATGGAACGGAACTGCCCATAGGCCGATCCAAGGTCAAAGAAGTCAAGGATGCGTATACCAAATACATGATCATGAGGATTCAATGATATGGATACCTATATGATTTTTTCCATCATCTTTGTGACCTTACTCATGGCGTTTCAGGCGAATTTTTATTTTGATTCTGTGCTGGGCAAGTCCAAGCGGAAGACACAGAGAGCACTCTATTTCGTAGTATTTGTTATGCTGGGTTATTTTTATTTGGCATCTTCCTTCTCCGATCTTGTTTCGACTGCTGTTGCTCTGCTATTAATCTTCAGTCTGGCACAGTCCTATAAAGTGGAGTTCAAAATCAAGCTTGTTTTTACCATTCTATATGCAGTCCTGATTACTATGGCGAATACGATAGCAGTATATATTCTCGGAGTTTTGGAATCCACAGGAGACTTCATCTCATGGGAACAATTCAATGGTGAAAACTACTGGATTCTCTCCAAAGTGATGCTGGTTGGATGCAGTATCATGTTTATTGTTATTCAAATTGTGCGTCTAGTTGCCAAGCGCAGAGGTTTTGCCGTTCATTATCGTTATTATTTGTTGTTTCTCATTGTGCCGATCATTACGATCTATCAGATCAATGTGGCCTCGATCTATAGTGAAAAAAACATATTCTACGTGATTTCTGTGCTGGGCTCTCTTTTTCTCAATGTGTTTATTGTTTATGTATTCGATAATATGGTGGAAAAGGTACAGCTCACGCATGAAAATAGCCAGTTACAGCGTCAGATGGACTACCAGGATGCCAACTATGAGAAGACCGTTCACAGTTTCAAAAACATTAAATCCATCATCCATGATATCAATCAGCAATTTCTGTATATTGATGAATGTATCCAACGTAACGAACTGGCGGCAGCAGGTGACCATATCAAGTCTACGTTAAATACGATTGAAGGTGCATACCAGAGGGTGAACTCCGGCAATCTGGTCATTGATGCTCTCGTTACGAATACCCTGGCTATGGGGCAGGCAAACGGAATCAAAATCGACACCAAAATCCAGCTTCACTCGCAACATATCCAGATCGATCGATACGATCTGTGCGTAGTGCTTGGTAACATGCTCGATAACGCAATTGAGGCCTCCAAGAAGGTTAGACAGGCCGAGGATCGATACATCCTGATTGCCATGCACTCCACATCAACTGCACTGGTCATCCAGATCATGAATCATGTGGAGCAACCGATCGTTGACTTGAAAAGTGACAAGCCCAATCCGGAGTACCATGGGATCGGTCTAACCAATATATCGCGAATGTGCGAGAAATATGGTGGACATATGAGTATTGAGCATCAGCATCGGAAATTTAACAACATGGTTGTGCTTCCGTTCCACACCGACAATCCCTGAACCTGCCGTTCAGGGGTTGTTTTTTTCCATTCAGGGTCCGTTTGCGTTTGGTCAGTCTCTTCCCGGATATGATGAATTCATTCATAAGAACATTTGAGGGAGGACATATGATGAAGAAACTAATTAGTTTTTTATGTACAGCGGTACTTGTAATTACACCGCTGGCAGATGTCAGAGCAGAGGCGAATAACAACGGTACGATTGAGGCACGGGCGGAGCAGATCGCCAAGGAGATGGTGCAAAACTACGGTGTCACCAGTGTGCAATATGCGATCATGGATGAAGGGGAATATATTTTATCAGATAGTGTCGGACTGCACGATAAGGCATCACAGAAGCCAATAGACAAGGATAGCATGTATGGCATAGGCTCGGTTAGCAAAATGGTTGTTACGGCAGCCGCCATGAAGCTTGTCGATTCAGGTAAAGTAGATCTGGATGAGCCGCTTACTTCGTATATCAAGGACTTTAAAATGGCAGATGCGCGCTATACTCAAATCACACCGCGCATGTTGATGAATCATTCATCCGGTCTTTACGGTACACATTATGGAAACAGCATGTTGTTTGACGATAATGACACCCGCAATCATGATGAGTTATTGCTTAAACTTCAGTCCGAAAAACTGAAATCCAAACCTGGCGCATACTCCGTCTACGCCAATGACGGTTTTCAATTGCTTGAAATCCTGGTTGAACGGGTGAGTGGGTTAAGCTACAGCGAATATATCGCCAAGTTCATCAGCGAGCCGTTGAAGTTGGAATCAACGAAGACACCACTAGATTCCTTTGACAGAGCGCAATTATCCGAAACCTATTGGCCTACACTTGAGATGAAGATGCCTACCGAAAATGCAAACATTATCGGCACAGGCGGAGTGTACTCTACCGCAGAAGAATTGAGTAAATTCGGAGAGGTTTTAATGGGGAACAGACCGGATATTCTGTCCGAATCTGCTGTGAAGGCCATGCAATCTCATGAGTATCGTAAGGGCATATGGGTATCTGATGAGCAAAATACGATCAATTATGGCTTGGGGTGGGACGCGGTTGACCTTGCACCTTTCAGCGATTATGGGATTACCGCGCTTGCCAAAGGTGGGGATACCATGTTGTACCATGCCGTGTTAATCACTATACCCGAACATGATATTTCAATGGCGGTTCTATCATCTGGTGGATCTTCCGTCTACAATCAGATGTTTGCCAGCAAAGTGCTGCTGGACGTTCTCGAGGATCAGGGCATCATCGACGATGTTCAGCCTGATCAGACATTCCTACCACCTGTGAAAGTGAAAATGCCAACGGAGTTGAATACGTACTCAGGTCTGTATGGTACTGTAGGTGAAACACTTGATATAGCAATCAAGGATGGTGAATTCAAACTCCCTGCCTTGCTAGGAGGCATTATCCCGGAGCAGAACTATGTGTACACAGGCGATGAACATTTTACGAGCACGGACGGCAGTGTGAAAGCTAGTTTTGTGAAGGAACGTAATGACAAGGTGTATGTTAAAGTTCAAGGCATGATAACGTTACCCGGCATAGGCCAAACGGTAATGAACACGTATGATTATCAAAAATTGGATCATAATGCGCTTGACGCAGCAACCAAAGAGAAGTGGACAGCTCGTGACGGCTCGAAATATTACGCGTTGGATGAAAAAATAACATCGATCTTTTATCTGCTTCCATCGATGCTGATCAAGAACCTTTCCGTTGATGCCAAAAATGGCTATGCTAATGGCACGCAAATCATGGATGCGAACAACGCAGAGAATATCGCCCAGATTCCTGTGATGAACGGAAGAGACGCATTTGATCTGCAATTTTACACGAAGCATGGCGCTGAGATTTTGATTCAGGATGGACAGGAATACATTGCAGAGGATGCGATTACTCCAATCTTTGGTGGAAAAAAAGGAATTACGACTATTCCGGCAAACGGTCAAGCCCGGTGGTATGCGATCGACGCCCGATCGGGTAACAAATCCATCACGGTGGATTCTCCGAAGACCGGAGGTTATGCAGTGTATAATGATAAAGGGGAAATGGTTGACTTCTCTGTAGCAACCAATCCGGAATCGACGAAGCTCCCGAAAAGTGGTTTTATCGTTTTTGGTGGGGACGCCGGTGATGTATTCCAGATTAAATTAAAGTAAAGCAGGGATTGCGTTACAAAATCACAATCGCAATTTGTCACATAAATAATGTCATATTCAGGAAGTCGCCTTATGGCGGCTTTTTTGATTTTTTTATTAGAATAATTTAACAGTCTGGTAACTTTTCGACCTCACTGCTCGTTATATTTTATATAGTTATATATTAGGCTCATTTTTCACAGGAGGAATCACTTTCTATGATCAATCGACATAAACGTCACACAATGAAGCATTACAAAAGAAGAGCAGGCAGACCCATCATTGCTGGTCTTACTGCGGGAATGCTGATGGTTCATGGAGTCATCGGCGTGTTACCATCTCAGGTACATGCTGAAGCATCGGATGTATCCATCCGTAACTGGTACTCGTATCAGCGTATCACAGTGCCTGAGCTGAAACCTACTTGGACAGCGAAAGTAGATAACCATTTGAATATGAACGAGACGTACATCGGAGCTAATGCCATTGCAGAAGAAGGCAAAGTATTCACGTTTGCTGGATCGAAGTTGATTGCACTTGATGCGACAACAGGTAAACGGTTGTGGACTTACGGCAAAGAACTGACACCTTATATTACCTATCAAGGGGGCGTCCTCTACGGACTTACCAGTGATCACAAGCCATATGCCTTGAATGCGAAGACAGGCAAAGCCAAATGGCAGTCAGGAACATCCACCTGGATTGATACGGTTCAACGTACGGAAGCGCTGATTCCAACGGTGGATACCCTCTACGTGATTAAGGGGAGTACAATGTTTGCACTGGATATCCAGTCAGGCAAACTGCGCTGGAAGGCAGATGAGCCATTAGGCGAAGGTCACGGTACTGAATATCTTGAAGAGTCTAATGGTGTTGTACTGAGAACCTTTTTTGTCCAAGGGGCACTTACATCCGTTCAACTTAATGCGTTTGACAAGAAAACGGGCAAGAAGTTATGGGGTCATTTTGGTCAGGGGGAAGGTATTCAGATCAAAGACGGTCTTGTGTATTCGGTGGATTTTTATTCTCCAATGTTGGAAGATGATGAGTCTTCACCTGAACGCAAATGGAAAGTTAATGCGTACAACCTGAAGACCGGTGTGTTGAAAGGAAGTCAGGAGTACAGGTGGACCATGCCGGGTGACCCACCGTATATGAATGGTAGAGGAGATATACTTGTCAATAAAGACAAACTGTACATTGCGCAGGGGGACAACATAGCGGAGTATTCGTTGAATACAACCAAGTCGGAAACTACGCCAATTCGAACGTTTCACCAACCTTACGGGGACAAAATGGAGTTACTTGGCATTGTACAGGAACGGATGGTGTACAAAAACCTCGAGACAGGTGAACTTAAAGGCATTAAGCTGGCTAATGGTCAGGAGGTTCAGTGGCATGGTGATGCCCCGGTTTCTCAGATTGATGTTTACGGTAAAGGAATGTATCGAGCGCAACGTAACGGCACCCTGCTTGCCCTCAACATGATGACGGGTCAGCCAGCTTTTCGAGTCGCTACCGGGGGAGATCTGCACAACACGACATTGAAGACAAACGGAATGATCATCATCCAAGCCGAAGGCAAACTTCTCGGCGTTAAGCTGCCAGCATCGCTGAAATAAGTGATCTAGAATGAAAAATATGTGAAAAGACCGGATTACGGCATAGCTTGCTCATAATCCGGTCTTTTTTTATTTTTGCGCATAAAACACTGCAAAGTCCAAGTACTTGTACATGCAATCTGCCACACGAAACCCCGCTTCCTCCAACCACTTCAATTGATCCTCCAGCGTGGCATTGATATCCACCTTGCGTCTTTCGATCGAAGCCGAGATGGCTTCCTCAGACAAACCACTTTGTTGAATCGCTTCCAACCAGCGCTGGCGGTAATAGGTGTCCGTATCGAGGGTTCTTCCCTGAACCTGATCTGCGTTGATGAAGCATCCGCCTGGTTCTAACAGCTTATGTACAGAGTCAAACACCTTTTTCTTGTCAGCGTGGGTCAGATGGTGAATAGACAGGGAGGAAATAATCATGTCGTAGGAACTGGTGAAATCGTACTTGGAGTAATCCCCGACCACATACTGCACTTGGTTCGCATCAGCAAATCTTCGACGTGCTCCTTCGAGCATATGATCACTAATATCGATCAGGGTTAATCGCGCGTTGGGATACTTTTGCAGGACCAATCCGGAGAGCAGTCCCGTTCCTGCACCCAGATCAAGAATACGTGGAGAATCGATCGGGCTTTCCATTAGGTCCAGAGCCATTCCATAAAAATCATCAAAACAAGGGATAAGCTGCTTTCGCTGCACATCATAATCTTGGGCTACCTTATCAAACAGCTGCTTTACTGAGAATTCCATGTGCTCATCACTCCTTGAGGTTTTCTCCATATTTTACAAACTGGAAGGGATTAAGGGAAATACTGATTATGGATAAACTCATAGGTTGGACCTATGGGTTCCGAGTCTCTGCCATGGGTAATAACATGTAAGCGCAGAATATAGACAGGGAGGAATGAACCTGATGTTTCAACCACGTTCTATTATGATGAGTATCTCGTTAATCGTTATAGTTCTAACACTTACAGCTTGCTCTGGTAGTAATGAACCTTCGGCTATCCCTGAACCATCAATGCCAGTAGGTGAATCTGCTCCAGCACCTTCAACAGGAAATGAAAGGAAGCGTCAACAGACCGAAAGTTTTGAAATGTTGACGGCAGATGGCAATCAATCACTAGAAGCGACCTTGCAACAAGGAGAAGGATTTTCCTTGTACCTATTCGAGAAATTCACATTTGATGCTGCTCAAGGCCGTCTGTCACTGTCTAGTAATGCTGACTATTATGTGGATATTGAACCACTGCCTTCGGATTATAATCTGGCAGAACTGGAGACAGCGGGTAAAGAAGAATTAGAAAAAGCCGGTAAGGTATCCGATTATAGTGGAGAACTGGTAGAACACCCGCTTGGTTATGCCGAGCTCTATCTTCAGGCCTCTGGTGAAGAAGGAATTAGCGATTATATGGTCTGGAAATCAGAAGAAGGGGACGCATTTTTATTCCGTCTTCATAATCCAAAAGGAGAAGAGGCCTCTGATTTCGCCAGCCCGGTCCTTGTTTCGTTATCCACCGTTCAGGGTGATTCGTAACTTAGATGACTATAATGTTTTCAACGAAAGTCGCCAACTGGCGGCTTTTTTACTTTTGCAGATTGCACGGAGAAGTTGCGAGGTGATGTATTCACTTTCATTTGACTTAGAGTACGCTCTAGGGTGTAGACTTTGAAGAAGAAGAAATATTGCCAAGGAGATGAACAGAATGACAGAGGAAAATAATTTTAGAACTTTACAACATAAAATAGGCTCTGGCTTCAACCATAACAGTACAGCGGAGGAGGTATTGAAAGATCTGGACTTGTCAGGACAGCTTGCTATTGTAACGGGTGGATATTCCGGCCTCGGGTTGGAGACGACACATGCGCTTGTTAATGCGGGAGCCCGTGTAGTGGTGACTGCACGTCGTCCAGCGGTTGCGAAGGAAGCACTTTCGGGTCTGGAAGGTGTTGAAATAGATGCATTGGACCTCGCTGATTTATCCAGCGTTCGTGCTTTTGCCGAGCGATTCCTCGCGAGTGATCGCAACATCGACATGCTGATTCTTAATGCGGGCATCATGGCTTGTCCGGAGACAAGGGTAGGTCCGGGCTGGGAAGCTCAATTTGCAACCAATCACCTAGGCCACTTTGCACTGACTAATCTGTTATGGCCAGCACTTGCAAGTCGGGGTGGCGCACGTGTTGTTTCCTTGGCATCAGCGGGACATCATTTCTCACCGATTCGTTGGGATGATATCCAGTTTGAGCATGGTTATGAGAAATTCCCTGCTTATGGACAGTCCAAGACAGCAACCATTTTATTCAGCGTTGAGCTGGACAGACGTGGAGCTGAACAGGGAGTGCGTGCGTTTTCGGTTCATCCAGGTGGAATAATGACGCCGTTGCAGCGTCATATGCCGAAAGATGAGATGATTGCTCTGGGATGGATTGATGAATCTGGACAAGTCGCCAATCCGGCGTTCAAAACACCTGAGCAGGGGGCGGCAACGCAAGTCTGGGCAGCAACCTCTCCTCAGCTTGAAGGCAAAGGCGGTGTCTACTGCGAGGATTGTGACATCAGTGAAATGGCTCCTGAAGATGGCGGTTTCTACGGGGTGAAGGAATATGCGATTGATCCTGATCAAGCTCTTCGACTATGGAAACTGTCCGTGGAGCTGACGGATACGGATATCCCAACCACGTAAAACCTTGATTTACACAACAATTAAATTGAGATACACACTAAACGCTACTGAAGTTGTCCGTAGCGTTTTTTTATTTTTGCTCATACGAATTGAGAAAGTAACATCCCTCATGGTTAGGTGAATATCATATATCAGAATAGAGGGAAGAAAGGATACATTATACGGTTCAGTGAAGTGAAATAACTGTGATGGATTGTAATGTGAGTGCTTTTCCATTTAAAATAGAGGAATCATGTTCTTTTTGAGAACGCAGGGAGAGAAAATCATGAATATTTTTGAGCAACACATACCTTTGGAAAAAGTGAAATTTAATGAACCGCTAAAAAATCACACGTTTATTAAAATTGGTGGTAAAGCAGATATCCTCATCCATCCAACAACGATAGACGAAATCACTAAAATCGTAGAGATTGCCAACATACATCAATTACCGCTGACGGTTATTGGCAAAGGCTCCAACGTCATCATTAAAGATGGAGGCATCCGTGGTGTAACCATTTCCCTTAGTCATTTCGATCAAATTAAAGTGAGTGAGGACAGCATGATTGCCCAAAGCGGTGTTGATATCATTGATGTATCCAGACTTGCTTTGGAGCATAGCTTAACTGGTTTGGAGTTTGCTTGCGGTATTCCCGGCAGCACGGGGGGCGCACTTTACATGAATGCGGGTGCTTATGGCGGTCAGATCGCCGATGTTGTTGAACGTGCAACTGTGATCACCAAAGACGGTGCAGTGTTGGAGATCCCGCGAGAAGAGATGAAGTTTGGATATCGAAATAGTCTCTTCAAGATGGATCACTATATCATACTGGAGGCCGAATTCGGGCTCAAAAAAGGAAACAAGGAAGATATTGCAAGCAAAATGAAGGAATTAACGTTCCTGAGAGAATCCAAGCAGCCGCTGGAATTCCCCTCTTGTGGAAGTGTATTTAAACGACCCGAAGGACATTTTGCCGGTAAACTGATTCAGGATTGTAACTTGCAGGGCACTCGCATCGGAGGTGCAGAAATCTCCATGAAGCATGCAGGTTTTATCGTAAATGTGGATCACGCTACTGCCCAGGATTATATGGATCTGATCCAATTTATTCAGAAGAAAGTATATGATACGTTCCAAGTTGAATTGGAAACCGAAGTCATCTTTCTGGGAGAGTAACTTCATTGGAATCATTAGGAGGTCGCCCTTGGCGGCCTTTTTTGCTTGTGGGAATGGTACTGAAACAAGTATCCACATGCTAATTATGGTAATATCAGAGTGATTGTATTTAATATTTCATCGTGATTATAAGGAGTGCAATTGGAGATGTTCAAACGTAACAGGAGAATTCTGCTAATCGCGGCTATGGTAGTTTTACTGTCGCCCTTGTCAGTCCTGACATATATGTATATGAATGAACGTGCAGGCGGCCTAGCGGATCAACGGATATCTAAAGTTTGGGGATTAAGTGAACCTATACAGATTCCTATAGCGAACAGTCCTGAGAGGGCAGTTCAGGAATTTAGAGGTGAGTTTTATACCTCCCAATTTATTCATCAGGAGGCTGTAGACGGAGGCATGATTTTGTTCACACAAAAAAAGGGGCGGGAAAACAACAGTAATCTTCAAATGGAGTATACCCGCAAGAACATGTTTGGATGGAAATGGGTATGGGGTGGAGGTTATTCCATAAGTGAGGGTCAACACACCAAGTTTGCTTTGGATTATATGAGTATACCGAAGTTGGATAAAGTTTCGGCACCGTTTCCCATGTTGTTTGGTAATATTAAAGATTCATCCATTAAACGTTTATATGTAGAGACCAAGGACGATGGAAAAGTGATTGAGACCGAAGCGAAACTGGTTGAGGTGAGTTCGGGACGTCTAATCTGGTATGTTTTCCTTCCTCCGTCAGCCGCTATCCCATATGTAATGAAGGGATTTAACGAAGAAGGGAAACTCATTACCCATGAACAAATTAAAGATGCCAATGACAGCGGGTCGTTAACTCTCCGAAAATGATCTCGTGGACTATCTAGATACATATGGTAAAGGACAACAAACATTGATTCTTAAGAGGTCGCCTTATGGCGGCTTTTTTTATTGCCAATGTAGTACCAACCATTCCGCCAGTGAATGAACCGATCCTGCAAACCCGCGTCACGCAAGCGATTGGCTCATGCTATGGCTGATTGAACGATTGTTGCTGACCCCGCTCTCGCTTAACATGTGAACAGAGGAGCCTGCTCGTCATTCACCATCATTCTGTCAAAGGGGGCCTGCGATCGTATGGCTGAGCTGTCGGAAACATCAACGTTGCAACCCGGGGTTACAGTCAACAAACCCGTCAAACCAAGTTATCTGCGTAACATTCGAAAACACTGGATGTTGTATGTCATGATCCTGCCCGGCATTTTGTTCTATATTATTTTCAAGTACATTCCACTTGGCGGAAGCGTGATTGCATTTCAGAACTTTCAGATTATGAAAGGCATATGGAGCAGTCCATGGGTTGGCCTGGATAACTTCAAGTTTATTTTTACGTATCAGGACTTCTATCATGTGCTTCGGAACACAGCTCTGATTGCCTTATACAAACTGGTGATCGGATTTCCTGCTCCGATCCTGCTAGCGCTATTGTTCAACGAAGTGAGAAAAATGCTTGCCAAACGCTTTTTGCAGAGTTTGTTTTATCTGCCTCATTTTCTCTCCTGGGTTGTTGTCGGGGGGATCGTGTTTGAGGTGCTAGCCTCGGGTGGTTTTGTAAACGCTGTCCGTGGATGGTTCGGGTTCGAGCCGATCCTGTATATGCAGCAGGAGCAATATTTCCGACCTATTGTTGTGCTGTCCTCTATCTGGAAAGAGGTAGGTTGGGGAACGATTATATACCTCGCTGCGGTAAGTGGTATTGACCCCACCCAATATGAAGCGGCAGTGATGGACGGAGCGAACCGCTGGAAGCAAACGATCTACATTACATTGCCTGCGTTGTTCCCGACGATCTTAACCCTGTTCCTGCTGAATATCGGCAATTTCCTGGAACTTGGCTTTGATCAGATCTATAACCTGCTGACACCGATGACCTACTCGGTAGGGGATATCATTGAAACGTACGTATACCGCTCTGGTGTCCTGCAAGGGCAATATAGCGTAACAACAGCGATTGGTCTATTTCAGTCGGTGATTGGCTTCATTCTGCTCTGGGTCTTCAATCGGCTAGCGAGAAAATCAGGAGAGGGGTTGTGGTAATGATCAAGCAGACGATTGGAGAAAAGCTGTTCCAAACCGCCAACTACATTTTCCTGACACTTGCGGCCTTTACGATGCTCCTTCCGTTGCTACATCTGCTTGCGGTTTCCCTGAGTTCGCCGGTTGCGGCAGACTCCAAAGAAGTATTTCTGTGGCCCGTTGGCTTTACTTTCGCGTCATGGAAACACATTCTACAAAGCTCGGGCTTATGGCAATCGTTCGGTGTAACCGTATTCATTACGGTAGTGGGTACTGCGCTTAGTATGTTATTTTCAGTGTTGACCGCTTTTCCGTTATCGCGCAGAGAATTCATGATTCGCAAACAAGTGATGCTGGGCATTGTAATTACGATGATTTTTAATGCCCCGATGATTCCATTTTTTCTGACGGTAAGGGAGCTGGGCATGATGAATTCCATCTGGTCCCTGATTATTTCTGGTGTAATTGGCACATTTAATATGGTCATTCTGCGTACCTTTTTCATGAGCTTGCCCAAAGAACTTGATGACACGGCCCGAATCGACGGTTGCCATGACTTCCGGATTCTGTTTCAGATTTATTTGCCGCTATCCAAGCCGGTTCTGGCTACGGTCAGTCTGTTCTATGCGGTGGGATACTGGAACACGTTCCAGCGGGCGGTACTGTTTCTACGTGATCCAGGGCTATGGCCTCTGCAGATGAAGCTGCGAGCGTATTTAACCAGCCCGGAGGAACTGGCCCAGGTAAATATGTTTCTTGGGGATTACAACTTCAATACAACCACGTTAAAGGCAGCGACGATACTTTTTGCAAGCGTTCCCATTATTTTGGTGTATCCTTATCTACAGAAGTATTTTGTGAAAGGTTCATTGCTCGGATCACTGAAAGAATAAACCATGTTCAGGGGGATGATTTCATGAGAAAACAACTGACCCGCAAGATGATGCCGCTAATGCTCAGTATAGCCATGCTGTTGGTCGCTGGTTGTGGATCAGCGACTACAAATTCCGGAAATGACGTTGGTAACGGCGAAGGCAGTGGTGGGGCTGTAAAAGTCAAAGTATTCAAAAGCCATATGGGCGTTGGCAGCTTGCCAACTGCGGATAATCCACATGTGAAATACATTGCTGAACAGACGGGAGTCCAGTATGAGCTCATTACAACGCCTCCCGGTTCGGAGCCATCCGAATACTTGAACCTGATGATTGCCTCCGATGAACTGCCAGATATCCTGCGTCCGATTGGAGGCATTGAGCAGACACTGATTCAGCAGGGAGGCGCGTTACCACTGGATGAACTCCTGCCTGAATATGCACCCCATGTGTGGGAGAGTATTCCTCAGGAAGCTTGGGATATCGTTCGCTCTGCTTCCCCTGATGGCAAAATCTATTATGTGCCCAAGGTATTCCTTGTGCCTGAACGTGCACCGTTAATTCGTCAGGATTGGGTGGATAAGGTGGACATGGAGATGCCAAAGACCACTGATGATTATGTCGAGCTGCTCACAGCTTTCCGTGACAAGGACCCGAATGGCAACGGCAAACCGGATGAACTGCCAACAAGCGGAAGGGAATTCGGCAGATGGATGGACCATTTGTTTGCGATGTACGGGGTAGCGATGTGGGAAGGGTATCCCGAATGGGATGAATACGATGGAAAAATCCAGTACGCAGGGACTACCGACAATATGCGGGAAGCAATCAAGTTCATTCGCATGTTATATGTGGAAAAACTGCTGGACAATGAAACCTTCCTGAACAAAGGGGAAGTGTGGCAGGCCAAAATCAATAATAACCTCGTAGGCAGCTGGTACCATTTGCCTGCAAATGTGCGAGATCGGTACAATGCGATGCTGACCCAGGCTCCAGATGCCTACATTGCAGCAATGCCGTTGCCCAAAGCCGAAGGGTTTGAAGCTTTTGTCACCCAGAAAAGCATGGGTGAACCGGAATGGATGATCCCAGCCACCAAACAGGATAATGCGCCAAATGCGCTGAAGCTGCTGGACTTCTTCTATAATCCTGAAAATGATGAGTTTGGTCGCTTCGGTCTTGAGGGTGAGCAGCATGAAGTCAAGGATGGACGCAAAATCATTCTTCCACCTGCTGACAACAAACCGCTTGCCTTGGGTATGAAGAATCTGACCACAGCAGAAGACATGAACAAGCGGATTGAAGAGACATATCCGGAAGATCAGCAGCAAATGGTCAAAGACATGTTCAAAGTCAGCACTGCCGATGCGCGGCAAATTGCCGGTGACGGTCTGCCAGCCTCTGTGTATGAAGGTTTTCCTGATATCCAGTCTCACAAGTTGTTTCAAGAGGTATTGACCAAGATTGTCATCGGCGAGCTGCCGATCGAGGCTTATGATGAATATGTGAAGAAATGGAATGCTTCCGGGGGCGAAGTGGTCACCCAGCGTGTACAGGAATGGTATGAGAAGGTGAGAAAATGAAAAAGAGATATGCCCTATGCGGGGTCAGCGGCAGAGCATTGGGACAATTTGCAAAACCAATTCATGAGCTGTTCTCTCATAATTCAGAGGTTGTCGCTTTGCTGGATACCGATCCTGCACGATTTGAAGTCTATCGCGCCCATTTTCCTGAGCACACAGAAGTAGCAGTATATGGAGCTTCGAATTTCGAGGTTATGGTCGATGAGACGCGGCCTGACTGTATCATCGTGGCTGGCAGGGACGATACTCATGCCCACTATATTGTTGCCGCGTTGGAGCGGGATCTCGATGTTATCACCGAAAAGCCGATGACGACTACTGGAGCTGATGCCAGACGCATTCTGGAAGCAGAAGCAAGAAGTAATGGCAACGTCATCGTAACGTTCAATTATCGGTATATGCCGATCCACATGCGCATCAAGGAATTGATTCAGGAGGGGAAACTCGGTCGCGTCACTTCCATCGACCTTAACTGGTATATCGATACCCATCACGGCTCCAGTTATTTTAAACGGTGGAACCGTGAACGGGCATTCTCGGGCGGTCTGTCTGTCCATAAAAGTACCCACCACTTTGATCTGGTCCAGTGGTGGATCAATCAAAAGCCAGTTGAAGTTTTTGCCTATGGAGCACTGAACTATTACGGGGCTGAAGGTGAATGGAATCCGGCACAGGAGGACGGAAGACATTGCCGTACATGCCATGTCTCAGAAGATTGCGCCTATTATTCCCGCTGGACGTCCCGCAGTCGTCAGATCCGGGTACCGGATGACCATCTGAACCAGCTCGGTAACTCAAGCCAGCAGGAGTTTCCATACACTTCATACCGCCCCGACCAGTGTATCTTCGATTCCACCATTGAGATTGAAGACACGTATGCCGCAACAGTGAAATATAGTGGCGGCGCGCTGATGAGTTATTCGGTCAATTTCTCACTTCCTTACGAAGGGTACCGTTTGGCGATAAATGGCACGAAGGGCAGGCTAGAAACATTGGAGTATCATATGCCGGCACGGACGCCTTTTCCCACACCCGTCCAGACGATCGATTACTTTCCGCTCTTTGGTTCAAAAGAAACGATCCATGTTGTTCATCGTGAAGGCGGACATGGAGGAGGAGATCCACTGCTGCTGGAGGATATTTTCCTCGGCGAAGATAAGAGACGCCCTTACCGAATTTTGTCTGGCGCTGAAGACGGCGCTTATTCCGTTGCCGCTGGAGAAGCAGTGTGGCGATCTGTGGAAGAGCATCGGCCGATTTCCATAGACGAAGTGCTGGGTGGTTGGAACAGCAGAGTGCCCACACACAAAGGGAGGGAGAAGTGACATGAGCAGACCTGTGTATTTTGAACCGGAGGAGAGCATGGCTTATCACAGTGGTGAAGACGTTATACACGCCCTGATGAGCATTGCGGGAAGGTATATTGGAGCCAATCCTCCGCATCCCCCGGTCTACAGGGTAAGTAGATCAGGACTTGTGCGCAAGTCCGATGATCACCGCTATGATTTTCCATTGGAGGATCTATTCCCCGACATGCAGAGAGGACAACAGGTCTATGCATGGGCCAAACTGTGGAGTGACAGTGATCAGGAATTTATTTTTCATATCACCTGCTTCGGACCTGTTAGGCTATATCATAATGGCGTGTTGATCTATGGTTCTGCACCTGAAGAGGAATATCCAGCGATTCCTGTTCTGAAACTGAAATGTGAACTGGTCAGAGGCTGGAATCATTTCGTTCTTGAATTCAAATCAGGGGAAAAGGGGGGAGGTGGCCAATTTGGCACTGGCTCCCGGAAGAACAAACCACTTCACTTCATTGTGCCTTCGCTCGAACGAGATGGGGAAGAAGGCTGGCTCTACAGCGAGCCTTTGGATTTTCCGTTGTCGGAAATTCCTTCTGGCCCCATGCGAGAGAAGGCCACTGGCGTTAACTGGTTGCCTCGGGAGGAAGACCCCGAGAAGGCATCGCCTTATGGACAGTTGGCACGGATGTATGGACTGACCAGCGGCATGTCTGCGTATGCATGGACGAAGATAGGTGGTACGAAATGTGGCAAGGAGACTGTGCTAATCTCTGGTGAGGCCTACAGCCCGATTGAATTCTCGGTGGAGGGCAAGGTGGTATTCCATCAAGAGCATGCCGGACGCTTTCGCTTCGAACTGCCATTGTCAGCTGGCGTGCAAGATCTGACAGCGAACTGTGTAGGTGGAGACCGGGATTGGGGATTCCGTATGGATGCAACTACAGATGAGATGTTGACACCCGCACTGGATGTGAAGGGGCACAGAGGCAAGTGGCTGTACCTGGGTCCTTTTCAAGCGGAACAGGAGATTGATCTGGCTTCCTGCCAGAAGATGAAGCGGACTGCTCGTAGCGGAACAGGTGAAGAGGTATACTGGCGAACAGAGCTGCCAGACGGAGAGGTACGTCCATTTCTGGAAAATGAATGGTTCGGCCGATGGAACTATCCCCTGGGCGTCACGTTATACGGATTGCTTCAGCTTGGCAAAGCGGGTCAACGATCGGATATTCGAGATTACGTGCTGAGTCACATTGAATTTGCCTCTTCACGTTTCAGCTACTCCTTATGGGACAGAGAACGTTATGGTGCAGCTGGGCTGAATAATCAGCTCTCCCATATCGACAGCCTGGACGACTGTGGATCTTTCGGCGCCACCATGTTGCTTGCCGATCGGGAACGCAAGTTGGACGGCGTTTCAGAGGCGGCAGCTCATATCGCTGACTATATTTTGCATCAACAGCCCCGTCTGGAAGATGGCACTTTATACCGCAAGATTGGTGTCTCCAGATCAATGGATAACACGATGTGGTGTGATGATCTGTATATGAGCATCCCGTTCCTGTGTAGATACGCCGAATGGTCGGGTGACGATAAGCTGCTGGATGAAGCGGCAAGACAGGTTCTTTTGTATAAAAAGTATCTGTATATTCCAGAGCGTCAAATCATGTCCCATGTATTCGATGTGAAGCGAGGTGAGCCAACAGGGACCCCTTGGGGCCGAGGCAACGGCTGGGTACTGTTCTCTTTGTCGGAGTTGCTGACGGCCCTTCCTCATGACCATCCATCCTATACAGTTCTCATTCAGTTCTACAGGGAATTGTGTGAAGGGTACTTGGCATTGCAGGGCAGAAACGGACTGTGGCATCAGGTATTAACGGACCCGGAGTCGTATGAGGAAACCTCCTGTACCTCCATGTTCATCTATGCGTATGCCCGAGGGGTGCGAAAGGGTTGGCTTTTAGATCCAAAACCCTATGCACAAGCGGCGTATCAAGGGTGGAAGGGGCTATCGGAGCGCACAATTGATAAAAGGGGCAATGTATACGGCGTATGTCGTGGCTCCAGCTACTCCTTCACGAATCACTATTACAAGCATGAACTGGGTTGGAATCTGAATGATACCCATGGGATCGGCATTGTACTTCTTGCTGGACTTGAAACTATTGCCATGCAAGAATGGCAGACAAACATGCGGGTTTTCGCTGCGGAAAGGGTCGGAACACCGGAGAAATTGGAGAAATCATCTTTTTAGAGGGAGAAAATAGGCTGTTGGGCCGGGTCGTATTGGGCATATGGGAACGGTATAATATCGGTATATTGCATATGAGGTGGGATAATTGTGACCCTTTCCTTCTTAAAGTGGCTAAAATTCAATTTCACCAATACCCAGACCCGGCTGCTGCTGATTCTGACTGTTGTTGTCTTCATGATTATTATTGCGGTGGGGATGACGACGTATTATTCTTCCAAATCGGTGTTACAGCAGGAATTAAGTGAGCCGCAACACCAGATGTTGCGTATCAGCATGAATGATATTGATGAAGTGATCCGGGAAAGTGATCAGATTGCGGTGAAAATTGCACTGAACAGTAATGTATACCGATTTCTCACCAATGAAGTACAGGGATCATACCGCAATATTACGGAACTGGTACAATTTCTGGAAACCTTAATCAGTAGTACGTCTTTTATTAAGAGCGCTTACATTTTTGATATGAATCGGGAGAGCATTGTTGCCTTCCCACAAGGCTACAGCTCCAGCAAAGTTAATTTCCCGGATTCGGATTGGGTTAGCGTTGCCGATGAACTTGAAGATCGTCCCATGCTGGTCAAGCAACGTGAGATTTCCACATCTTCTGGTGTGTCCATGCCGCAAATTACACTTTACCGAAAAATAATGATCGCTGGCGAGTTGAAAGGGATTATCGCAGTTAATTTCAAGACAGAGAAGATGTTCGAGCACATGCTGCTCTCATCCGTCTCCGACCTTGACAGCCATCGGTTCATCCTCGACACCAACAACCAGCCTTTATATGATCTCGGCAATTATGCCGTCGGAGAGGAAGCGGTCAGTCATGTACTCACTCAATTGGATGGTGAAAAGCTTGGTGAGTTTAAACATGAAGGTAAGCTTTTACTGGCTTCACAGACCATTTCACCGTACACCGGATGGCGTTATCTGTCCGTGATATCACAAGACAGTCTCCTGGCTAATGCACAAAAGATCCGCAATATTGTTTTTATCGTATCTTTGTTGGCTCTTGTAGCAGGAGCGGTTACGATCACAGTTTACAATGCAGCTGCTTTTAGACCGGTAAGACGCATGAGACAATTGCTCAGCGGTTACGACCAGGAGAGAATCCATCCGGAGCAGATTGATCTGGAGAAAATAACGGGGCAATTGCTAACGGATCATGCTCAGCAGGCCATCAATCTCAGGCAGACCCTTCCGGAAGCTTCATCCAAATTTCTGACGGATATCTATAACGGACATATGACAGGAAGTCGGGAAATTAGCGAGAAATGGTGCCGTTATTTCAAGGATTGGAGCGATGAGCCACTCTCTATTGCCATGTTGTCGATTGATAATTATAAGGCCTGGTGTGAGCGTTTTACGAAGTCAGATCACTCCCTGCTGAAATTTGCCATTGGTAATATCATAGCTGAACTGTTGTCTGGACAATGGCGGGTGTTATCAGCCGATCTGGGCAGAGACCGGATGCTCGTGATGCTGCAACCGATTCATTCTGACGGTAGCAAGAGCGTAGCGACAGCAATACGAGAGACGATTGGCATGATTCCTCGCTTGCTCAAGTTTCAGGTGTCGAGCGGTGTAAGCGGGGGGCACGACGGATTCATGCGACTTCAGCGAGCCATGCATGAGGCGGAAAGTGCGCTGGATTACAGATTCTACCTGGGGTATGAACGAGTTATTTCGTTTGAAGAGATCTCGGGTCTGCAACCAACCGAGAACACATTGGAAGAACTTGAATTCATGACTCAACTGACGGAGACCGTCGAAGCAGGCAGGGGTGAAGAAGCCCTGAGGACTTTTGACAAGATAGTTGGTCGAATGACCCACGAGCAATGGCATCCTTCATCAGCGCTGGCCTTTCTTGAAGCTGTTGCAGCTACACTTGAACGAATTCGCCTGAAGCGCGAGACAGAAGGTTTCGGACTCGAAATGGTGGATATGCAGACCATGCATCTAGAGTCTGTCTGTGAAGTGCTGCGAAGCCAGATCGAAGGTTTGGCAGAATGGTTCGGTAGTCTTATGCTCAGCAAGGATTTCATACTGTGTCAACAGATGATTGCATTTATGAACAACCACCTGGAAGACCCGGTAAGCATTCAGGAGATTGCCGAGCATGCCGGGATCGGAAGCAGTTTGGCAAGTCAGTTGTTCAAGCAGGAAATGGGTGATACCATCCACGGATATTTCACCAAGCTTCGCATGGAACGTGCCTGTGAACTATTGCTGGATACGGATTATAGAATTTCCGAGATCGCAACGATGGTGGGTTATCAGCATGAGAACAGCTTTATTCGTGTGTATCGAAAATACAAAGACATTACGCCGGGCAAGTATAGGGAGGTAATGCGAAGCCGCAGGGGTGTACTACGGGAATCATGACCCATACTTGGACCCAAAGAATGACAAGGAGGCAGAGCCATTGATGGATCGACAATCGGTCGTCACCAGGAATCATCCCGTATTAACGCAGCTTGAGCCCAGATCACCTTTATCTGTAGGTAATGGAGAATTTGCATTCAGTGCTGATTTTACGGGACTTCAGACGTATCCAGAACTGTATGAACTACCTCTTGGTACACAATCCAACTGGGGTTGGCATTATACGGGCGGTCATCATGTATTCGGAGATGAGGATATTGTCTATCAGGCATTTGAGACATATGGCCGCAAAGTGCCATACCCCATGAAGCCCGAAGACAAGGAAGAAGCCTATCATTGGCTTAGGCAGAACCCGCATCGAGTTCAGCTTGGACGCATTTCATTTCGTTTGCTAGGAGAAGATGGTCAGGAGACGGACGTCACCCATGTCGTTCCGGTACGTCAGGAATTGAATCTATGGACCGGAATTCTGCACAGTGAATTTACCGTGCAGGGGGAAGAAGTGCGTGTAGAGACAGCCTGTGACCCACGGCTCGATTGTATCGCCATTTGTGTACAATCCGAATTAATCCGTAAGCAGCGTCTGCAACTTTTTGTTCTATTTCCAGCGCCCGATATGACACACCGGAGCTGGTCAAAATCAGTATTCCCCGACTGGAAGCAAAATGACAGACATTCTACTGTGCTGACATCGGTCACTTCGACTTCCGCATCGTTGAAACGTGTGCTGGATGAAGATGAGTATGCATTGGAATGGATCTGGGATGCAGGCCAACTGGAACAGACGGGAACTCATGAATTCACACTATCTCCCAAGGCCGTACCAGACTCGGACATTTGGTCGTGCAGTGTATCTTTTGCTGCACATAAGCCGGAAACCTTGCCAGCAGATACAGTGTTGCGATCAAGCTCGGTCCACTGGAATCAGTTCTGGAACGATGGCGGAGTGATTGATTTTGAAGGCAGTTCAGATCCGCGTGCTGCCGAACTGGAGCGCAGAGTAGTCCTATCCCAGTTCCTGAGCGCGGTGCACAGCGGTGGTTCGTTGCCGCCGCAGGAGACCGGATATATGTATAACAGCTGGTTCGGCAAAATGCATCTGGAGATGCATTGGTGGCATGCAGCGCATTTTCCGCTCTGGAATCGTACAGATCTGTTGTGCAAGAGTCTGGACTGGTACCTGACCATCCTGCCAGAAGCCCGCGAACTGGCCCGCTCTCAAGGTTATGTCGGTGCGCGATGGCCCAAAATGGTGGGTTATAACGGGCATCAGACTCCGTCGCCAGTAGCTCCGGGATTGATCTGGCAGCAACCACATCCCATGGCACTAGCTGAGATGTGTTATCTGTCCCGGCCTGACCCAGCTATATTAACAAGGTATAGGGATATCGTATTTGAAGCAGCTGACTTTATGGTGTCCTATGCCCACTGGGATGGGAAAAGGCAAGCGTATGTGTTAGGTCCGCCGCTTATTCCTGCGCAGGAGAATCACGCCATGACCGATAGTTTGAATCCACCCTATGAACTGGAGTACTGGAAATTCGGTTTGGAGATAGCCATCCTTTGGGCAGAGCGTTTGAATCATCCAGCCAATCCAGACTGGCGAAGAGTGGCTTTGCACATGGCTAAACCTCGACATGAGAACGGAGTTTATCTCGCACACGAGAATTGTCCGGACACTTACACCGTTAAAAACCATGATCATCCCTCGATGGTTGGAGCACTTGGACTATTGCCAGGTTCATTAATCGATCCGGAGATCATGAGAAATACGTTGCTCAAGGTCAAAGAATGCTGGGACTGGGAATCCGCCTGGGGTTGGGATTTTCCGATGTGCGCGATGACAGCGGCCAGATTGAATGAACCAGAGCTTGCAGTGGATTTTCTGATGATGGATGCCACGAAGAACACGTATTTGCCTAATGGACACAACTATCAGAGAGCAGGGTTGTGGGCATATCTTCCCGGGAACGGTGGTCTCCTAACCGCTGTCGCCATGATGGCCGCCGGCTGGACAGGGGCAGGAGAACAAGCGAATCCGGGATTTCCACGGGATGGTAGCTGGACTGTGAAGTGGGAAGGTCTTCATCCTTTGATGTAATCATCAAAACGTTAAATCCCGAATGAACGGTACAGATGGCATAATCCATCAGAAGGAGGACTTCGATATGGTTGGAACTTCGACAAAGTCAGTGACACAAGAACGGAGAATGTCTGTCAAAATAGCAGATACCTTGCTTTCCGAATGCCAGAATGGCAATCATCCCAAGATTGCAGGCAAATGGGGCTATGTGGGCGGGATGACGCTGATGGCACTGGGACGCGCCGCCGAATGGAATCAAGAATCCCGCTACGCGGAACTTGTCCAGCGTCACATGGATGACCTCATCGAGAATGACGGCACTATTCGGACCTACCAGTTGAATGATTACAACCTGGATATGATAAATGAAGGCAAAAATCTGTTCAACCAGTGGAAGAATTCCGGAAATGACAAATATGCTAAGGCAATTTTGCACCTGGTTGACCAGCTTAAAGGACAGCCACGGACAAGTGAAGGTGGATTCTGGCATAAGAAAATATATCCGTTTCAGATGTGGCTGGATGGCATTTATATGTCTTCCCCCTTTCTGGCGGAATATGCGAGCACCTTCGATCATCCCGAGAGCTTCGATGAAGTGGCACGTCAGATTTTGTTGATCGAGCGAAAGACCCGTAATCCGCGTAATGGCCTACTCCACCATGCCTGGGATGAGAGCAGGGAACAACGCTGGTGCGCTCAAGATACTGGTCGATCCGTTCATGTTTGGGGCCGGGCCATGGGATGGTATACAATGGCCGTAGTAGATGCACTGGAGCACTTTCCCGTGGATCACCCACAGCGCGGACAGATTATGGGCATATTTGAACGAATGGCATACGCGATTGCTCATGCTCAGGATCATGATAGTGGACTCTGGTACCAAGTGATGGATCAGAACGGGAGAGCCGGCAATTATCTGGAAGCCTCTGCTTCCTGTATGCTGACCTATGCACTCGCGAAAGGCCTTCGGTTACATTATCTGGCTGAACTGGACCGTGAAGTCGTTGATCATGCCTATGCTGGAATATTGAAGCAGTTAGTCACTGAAGATGAAAAAGGGGTGCATCTGCACCACATCTGTCATGGTGCCGGACTCGGTGGGAAGAAGTATCGGGACGGTTCTTATGAATATTACATCAGTGAACAGGTCGTTAGCGATGTGCAGATGGGCGTAGCCCCATTCTTGCTAGCCAGTATTGAGATGGAGAGACTTAGGGCGGAAAAAGCGTGAACCAACACACTGATCACACAGACACTACAGGCATACGGCCGGACAGGAACAAGTTGTTGCTAAAATATCCTTCTTCCTGGTGGCAAGGGTTGTGGCGAGAAGCGCTTCCTTCCGGAAACGGTAAGCTTGGTGCTTCAGTGCAAGGCGGAATTCAGACGGAAACTGTGCTCTTGCAGCACAGTGAATTATGGCATTGGGGGCGCAAAGATGAACTGCCCGATGTCAGTCATATCTTATCAGAAACCCGTAAGTTAATGGATGAGGAACGATATTTGGAGGCAAGCTGGCATCTGACCCGTACACTGCAAGCAGAAGGTTACGCGTCCGAGTTGTCTTCACGATACCCACTGGCTACAATGACGGTGGAAATGAAGTGTAATAACGCTTTTCGCAAATATCGGCGGGAACTGGATATGGACACAGGGGAAGTTCAGGTCCGCTGGCAGGACGGAAGTGACAACTATACAAGAAGTCTGTTCGTCTCACGTGCAGACGATTGTGTTGTCTATGAGATCGAGACTCATAGAGTGCAAGATGGAACAAGTGCGCAGGGAACAGGTGCGGCTGAGCATTCATCGCTGTCGGGGACGATAGGCCTGCAATTCCCGCAGGGCGACAGGGTGAGAGAAGATGAGGAGTTCAACGCACTAAAGTCGTCTATAACGATAAGAATTGATCGGGATGATAGTGGAGACTATCTGTGCTATGGCGGGAAAAATGACGATGGACAGGACTACGGAGCGGTGCTGCGACTGATCCAATTGAACGAAATACCTGGTGCGAGTCATGATCAACAAAAGGAAAGCGAACCTAACGAAGATATGCTTAGCAGGCAACTTCATTTCCATATCTCTGGAAAAGTGCTTGTGCTTGTTAAAATGTTTGCTACGGGCAGACGAGCGCAGGAATGGACACGGTTAAAGCAGGAACTCGCATCGCTTGAGAGCGACTACAATACGTTGCTGGATCGGCATATCTCACTGCATCAACCGTTGTTTCGGTCCGCTGAGCTTGATCTGGGTGATAAAACGGATGACGGGCGCTGTAATGAAGACTTACTTCTGGAAGCCTATGAAGGTGAAGCACCTACAGGGTTTGTGCGCATGATGTGGGCCTATGGTCGATATCTATTTATCAGCGGAACCTCTGAATATAGCGGATTGCCATTTGGATTATACGGCTTGTGGGGTGGTGATTATCGCTTGATCTGGGGTCACAATATGGCGAATGAGAATGTGCAAATGATGTATTGGCACACTGACGTAGGTGGTTTATCCCATCTGAATCGTTCGTTGTTCCGCTATTACAACGGATTAATGGATGACTTTCGCGACAATGCTCGCAAGTTATATGGCTGCCGAGGAATTTACATTCCCGCTGGAACAACACCGGGTATCGGTGTGCCTAACCAGATTGTTCCGGTAATTATGAACTGGACCGGAGCAGCAGGATGGATCGCCAGACATTATTATGCACATTATCAGTTCACTGGAGATAAGCAGTTTCTGCTCGAGGAAGCCCTGCCCTTCATGAAGGAGGCCCTTCAGTTCTATGAAGATTTTCTGGTGCTGGGTGAAGACGGAAAATACAAGATATATCCGTCTGTTTCGCCAGAGAATACACCTGAGAATTTTATGCCTAAGCATGGACAGCCACTGGCGCATCCTATGCCTACAGCCATTAATGCCACCATGGACATTGCTATTATTAAAGAACTGCTACAGCATGTCATTGCAGCCAGTCGACTAACTGGAGTGCATACGACTAAGATTCCGTGCTGGGAAGCCATGCTGGAGCATATGCCCGACTATCTAATTGAAGCGGAGGGAGCTGTGAAAGAATGGCTGCATCCTGCGTTTGAAGATCGACGTGATCATCGTCATCTTTCACACCTGTATCCTGTTTTTCCAGGACAGGAGATCACCCGTGAAGAACAGCCAGAACTGTTCCAAGCGTTCGAGACAGCAGTTGATCAGCGAAGGCTTGGTGCTCAGAGTGGTTGGTCCCTTACACATATGTCGTCCATATATGCTCGACTTGGCAATGGTGAGCGGGCGCTGGAAAGTCTCGATATTCTTGCGCGCTCCTGTGTTCTGAGTAATGGGTATACCTTGCATAATGACTGGCGTAATATGGGGGTATGTATGTCGATGCCCGCTGCTCCGATTCAGCTGGATGCCAATATGGGCTGGGTTAATGCAGTACAGGAAATGCTGCTCTATGTGTCAGAACAATGGATCAAGTTACTGCCAGCATTGCCAAAACGGTGGACACAAGGTTCCATTCGTGACTGGTGCATACCAGGAGGTAGAGTGTCTTGTACATGGAACCGGAACTCGGGCTTCTTCCGGGCAGAACTTGTCGCGGACCGGCGGATCAATACGAAGCTTCATATTCCTGAATGGGTGAACGGATGCGTGATGCACAGCAAAAGTGCCTGCTTATGTGAACTTGATGATAATGGCATCTATGAGCTTGAAATTGAAGTTGGTGGGGAACTAGTACTGGAGCAGTTAGCATCTGGACATATGCAATAAAAAGTCCACATTAGGCGCCTTTTCACGTAGCAATTATCAGTTGCTGCGAATACTTTCAAAGTACTGAACAGACTGAAGAGCAAAACAGCGGCACTCAAAGACTTATTTTCCAGTCTAGAAGTGCTGCTGTTTTTGTGATAAGGGGATGTAATGGCTCGTCAGGTTATGATTCATCTGCGGTTCGATTGGCCTTCACATATTTAAGTTGCGCAACGATGATGACGCTGATGATTACCAGCAGGAACCACGAACTAATTTTGCTGAAGCTAACCAGTTGCCAGGCATCATGCTGATCAGGATATTTCCAGCCATTGAAGAAGGTAGCGATATTCTCAGCAGTCCAAATGAAGAAACCAACAATGATAAAAGCAAGCGATAAGGGCATTCGATAGGTCGTTGCTCGTACCCGGTAAATAATCCAGGTTTTCCAGAAGACAACGAATACAAGGGCCGTCAGCCACCAGCGAAAATCGGGCATAAAATGATGAGTGAAAAAGTTAATATAGATGGCTGCTCCCAGCAGCATGGAAGGTGCAAAACCAGGCCATCCGGTCATGTCCATTCGCAGTCTTCGCCACACCTGACACATAAAACTGGCTACACTTGCATACATGAATCCGCTATACAGAGGGACACCCAGGATTTTGGTGTAAGCTGGCTCAGGGTAAGACCAAGATCCCATCCATACTTTATAAATCTCCAGCACCAGGCCTATAATGTGAAATACACAGATGACCTTGATTTCATCCCGGGTTTCCAAGCCGCTTCGATACATCAGGTACTGCACAGCAAGTAAGACAAGCAGAATGGCATCATACCGATGAAGGAAAGGAATAGGAATTACGCTGGACAGGGCCAGTGTACCAAAGATCGCTACGGGAAATATGCAGCTCATGGCCTGATGATAGCCAAAATGAAGTAGTTGTATTAGAGATTTCAAGTTGAGTTAAACTCCTTTCCAAACATGTTGGAGCAAGATTCACTTAAGATTTAAGGTTCTTCATCACGGGCGTTTTTGCCTACACTTTATAATATAGATGTGGTCCATGAATAAAAAGAGAAAAAAACGCGCAAATCTGTTCTTGTTTTCAAACTGGAATCATCATGAGAACGCTCTATAAGAGGCGATAGGGTCACTCCATGTATATTCTCTTCTGGTTATGTTAAAATGAAATTCGTACAATTACATTAGACAAGGAGGCCGCTATGCAACCGATTAAACCTCAAGATATTCAGCTCCGGATCAACGAACTTGTGGATCAGGACTTATACGTACACCTCGAACTCACGTCTGGAGCGTATGCGCATCACTATGACAGTTCGAAGCACCCAGCATCGGCATTCATTACTAATGCGGCCATACGATATACGCAGGGGTCCATTTCAGGTACGGGTCCATACCGGGTTGGTCTGAAAACCACTCAGGGATGGATTTACGCCGAGGGCCTTACACATATTGACGAACAGGACCAAGAAAGACTGATTTTGGCTGGTCACGATACCCAAGGTAAACTAGTTGTGGCGTTACAATTAAGCCGAGAGATGTTCTGATGAAAGCGGAGGATTGAATAACCATGAATACTATACACAATGAGCATGAACGAATCTTGGTGGTGTATCCACATCCGGATGATGAAGC
This sequence comes from Paenibacillus sp. FSL K6-4396, assembly GCF_038002525.1. Classification (NCBI taxonomy): domain Bacteria; kingdom Bacillati; phylum Bacillota; class Bacilli; order Caryophanales; family Paenibacillaceae; genus Paenibacillus; species Paenibacillus sp. FSL K6-4396. Next base: position 3,319,789 of record NZ_JBBOCR010000001.1, read on the forward strand.
TTTCTCAGTGTCCGGAACATTAGCCAAGTACATAGAAGGTGGCTCTCACGTTACCTATGCTTGTCTAACACTGGGCGAGATGGGACGCAACATGGGGATTCCTCCTTTTGCTAACCGCGTCACATTGCCTCAAATCCGCAAACAAGAACTGATTGAAGCTTCAGCAGCCATTGGAATTCAGGATTTAAGAATGCTTGGTTTCCACGATAAAATGATCGAATTCGAAGACCCGCAACTGCTCGACGATAGCATCATGGCACTGATCAAGGAACTGAATCCATCCCTTGTGATTACCTTCTATCCGGGGTTCAGTGTACATCCCGATCATGATGCGACGGGAGAAGCCGTCATTCGGACGATTAGTCGTCTTCCTGTAGGAGAGCGTCCATTGGTTCATTGCGTTGCATTTGCCCACAACCAGGAACAATTCATTGGTAAAGCGGATGTAATCGTTGATGTATCCGGATTTTTGAAACAAAAAATGGCGTCGATCCGCGCCCACCGTTCACAGTTTCAGGCAGCCGAGCTTGTCGGGGATCGAGAGTTGAATTCAGAAGAGATCCAAGCCCGTTTTGGCAGAGAAACATTCTGGACCTACCCATTTGCCTAACACCATTACGCAGAAGTCGCCAATTTGGCGGCTTTTTTTTGTTTACATCACAATATCGACACAAAAATATAGTGTCTATAGCCTAATTGAGCTATATGGAATAAATATCATTTTAAGTACACTGTGATCAGGATTGTGATAACGCTTCATTTATTACATTGCTTCAATGGATGAGGAACATGGAGAGTTGATTTTAAGTGGAATGGAGGGATGGTGTGTACAACCAACGTATATTTTGGATTAATGTAAGACCCGTTGAATACATTGCCACAGCAATAAGCAACTGTAACAAGAAGCCGGAATTGCGCGGTTTGAATCATGAGTAATCCTTGGGCAGGATTGGGTGCATTCGACAGCTGTAAAAAGAGTCGGGTTATGGGTTTCATTGTTCTAATCGGAATGATGATGCTCCTACTATCCCTTCCGCACGGTTCAGTCATGGCCTCCTCCGGACAACGTGAGCTTATTCCCCTTCAGCCTATGATTGACCGTTCTGCACCTGGAGAAGTCATTGAGCTTACATCAGGTCGTTATTCTGGACCCGTGACGATTGACAAAAACATCACCATTCAGGGTGATCCTGCGGTCATAGTTGTTAATGCGGAAGCCACCTCTACGATAATGATTCGCTCGGATGGGGTGAAATTGAGCGGTTTTACAATTGAACATGATACGAATGAACAGACTGCAGCGATTCAGGTTGAAGGAGAAAACAGTGAGATCACGGATCTGCATATTCAGACCCAGGGGTATGGGATGATTATCCGGAATTCGAGTCAGGCAACGATTCAGCGGAACAGCATTACGTGGGCCGGGTCTGATTCGGCTTCCAGTGGCCAGAAGGGCAATGGCATTGATCTGTACAACTCCCATGATAGCTTCATTGAAGCCAATGAGATCACCGGCATGAGGGATGGAATCTATCTGGAGAACAGTCGCAAGTCTACCGTTCGAAATAACAGGCTGTTACATACAAGGTACGGCATCCACTGTATGTACATTGACGGCTCTTCTGTCATGGACAATACCGGAGAGGAGAACATGACAGGTGCCATGATCATGGGCGTCAAGAATACGGTTATATCGGGCAATTCTTTTCGCAAACAAAGTACCAATGTACATTCCCAAGGGATTCTGTTGTATGACGTACATCAATCCTCTGTTCACAACAATGTAGTGGAAGGTAATCGTGTCGGCATGAATATTGCAGAATCGTCAGGAAATGAGATACATGACAATGCGTTGCTTCGGAATTTTGTTGGCATCCAGCTTGTTCTGGCAGAAGCTAATGAGTTTACACGTAACCGAATGGTGTCTAATGTCATTGAAGCTTCGGCACTGGATAGCCCGAATAATGTCCTGATGGAGAATTACTGGGACTCCTTTCAGGGGCTCGATCTGAATCAGGATGGAATCAGTGAAATTTCCTATGCCATCAATCCTTTTTATGAGCAACTGGTCAGTCGAAATTCTGCGTATCAGCTCTTTTTTCAATCACCGGGTATGGTCTTTCTGAGTGACTTGTTTACAGAAGGCAGAGAACAATGGACTACCGACAAATCGCCACGAATGAGCATGGATACGGAATCTGATCTGCACATGTCAGTGGAAAGGGCAGCAGGTTCCAAGTTGGTGTGGATGTTCGGGTTAGTTCTGTTGGGTATGGCAACTTTTATAATCATCTATATGGGGGTATTACGAAAATGAACAAAAGTTCGAACAGAAGATGGTCCATGGTTATGGTACTTATGTTTGGCATGGTATTGTTAACCGCTTGCGGAACTAAATACGCGGCATTGCCGATTAATGAAGACGTGGATATCTGTGCGATCTGTAAAATGCAAGTGAAGGACGATGCATATGCAACACAGCTCACTACGAAAGACGGCCAAAATTACAAGTTCGATGATATCGGGTGTATGAACCAGTGGAAAACAGAAAATGGCACAGATAACATCGGCATGGACTATGTACGTGATTACAATGACAAGGAATGGATTGAATACAGCAAAGCCACGTATGTATACGATGCTTCATTGCGTACGCCCATGGCATATGGAATTCTTAACTTTAAGGACAAACCTTCGGCTGAAGCTTTCATTGCAGAGCAAGGTGTTGGAACCATTATGACCGCTGAGGATCTTGCCTCCCATGACTGGAAACAGAACACAGAGAATATGGACATGATGGGTGAACATGGGCATGATGAGCACGGACATGGTGAAGAAGGAGATGGTAATGAGATGCATCAGGAAGGTGAGATAGAAGAAGAGTCAGGCCACTAAGTATGACAATAGAAAATGGTGATCAATGATGTCAGATATGATACAGATTGCAAGACGAGAAGTGAAAATGGGATTTCGCAATCCTTGGGCGTATTCGTTTCTGATCCTTTTTTGCACCTTTAGCTTAAGCTTGTTACTGCTGAATTCGCAGAATCTGGTTGAAGGATATTCGGGCACCACAGGTTCCATGTTGAATCTCATTCTCTACCTTTTGCCATTAATGACGCTATTCCTCGGTTCCTTCTCACTAACATCCGAAAAGGAAGACGGCAGTTGGCAACTCCTATCCACGTATCCCATCGGCACGATGTCTTTTATTGTGGGCAAGTATCTTGGGCTGTCGATTGTTTTAATCACCATTGTTGCGTTTGGATACGGCCTGATGGGGGTCATTAGCGGAGTAATCGGGAATCCATTGGATACCATGACATATCTTCTTTTTCTGGCATTTTCCTGTGGACTGGTGTTGTTATTCCTAACTCTGGCGCTATTTATCGGTTCGTTGTCGCGCAATCGGTGGCAGGCGTTAACGATCTCGGTGACCGTATGGTTTTTCGCTGTTATTGGGTGGCCGACCTTATTGCTCTCTGTGCTGGGACTGATGCCTTATCTGTGGGTGAAACCGCTACTGATTATACTAACGCTCATCAATCCGGCAGAGCTGGTGCGATTGTTTGTAGTCATCAAACTGGGAGGCGGCTCCATTCTTGGACCAGAATATTATCGATGGGTGGAGTGGGTGCAGCAACCAAGTGGCAGTTGGATCTTCATCGGGATATGCCTGTTCTGGATAACCTTCTCTATCTTGGCGGTATATGCGATCTGGGAGAGGGGGCGTTCTCATGGATAAAGTAGGGCTCGAAGTGATAGGATTGTGCAAATCCATTAAAAAGCAACCCATTGTTGAGGATATTTCCTTTCATTTGACTTCTGGACAAGTCCTTGCCCTCTGTGGAGGGAATGGCGCAGGAAAGAGCACGGTACTGCGTATGATCGCTGGAATTCTTCGGCCTACCTCCGGTGAGGTTGCGGTGAACAATGTGCGATGGTTGAAGGAACGCAAGCGTTATTCAGAGCAGATTGGATATATGCCGGACGATTATCAATTTAATCAAGGACTGAGTGCGGAGGAAATGCTTCTGTTCTGGGCTTCTCTGAGGAAAGTTCCCAAGGAGAGAGTACAGGAAGTACTGACCATGGTAGGTTTGGAAGATCAAAAGAAAAACCGGGTTACGACCTTCTCCAAAGGCATGCGCCAACGTGTGTTATTCGCCCAGGCTGTGCTGTCGAAACCTCCACTGCTCATCATGGATGAGCCAACAAATGGATTGGACCCATTTTGGATGCAGGAATTAACTCAGCTGCTCAAGGGAATCAAACAGGATGGTCACATGGTCGTGTTCTCAACCCATCAGTTGGAGATCGCGGACGACATTGCGGATCAGGTGATATTCATGAACCATGGACGTAATGTTGGAGAGGGCTCCACTCACGACTTTCGTGATCAATTTGGTTCGCTCCATGCAGCATTTCATCAAAGTCTTGGTTTAAAGTGAAGGTGAGTTTATTGCAGAAGAACAGTTTTAAAAGCAGACGTACATTTACAATTATGATTGGTGTGATCGCATTGTTAGCAGGTACATGGGCCATTTTCGAAAATGTGTCGACACCCGAATCTGGGCGTGGCATCTCTATTCAAGCAGGTGCAAAAGCCCCTGAGTTCACAGCGGTTAATTCAGCAGGCGAACAAATCAAGCTATCCGATTATCGGGGCAAAGCCGTCATGATTAACTTTTGGGCTTCATGGTGCACCCCCTGTGTAAGGGAGATGCCGCTCGTTCAGCAGATCGCTCAAGACTATCAGAACGACGTGGAAACCCTGTTTGTTAACGTGGGGGAATCGAAGGGAACGATCCGTGAGTTTATGGATAAGCAGGCGTTTGATTTTCCGGTGATCATTGATGTGACAGGCAACATATCAGGCATGTATCGTATTACAGGTTTGCCCGCAACAATGGTCATTGATAGGGATGGGGAGTTCCGTCACATACTGCTCGGTGAACTGACAGAAGATATACCATTGCAACAATGGTTGGAAGAGAGTATTTAGGTGTAAGCGTTGGATGGTGAGAAAAGGGGAAGGGACGCCAGAGATTACCATGTTACAAGTGAAATGAATTTACGTTAAAATCACCTACAAAAAGTAACCAATAAAAAGCCGAACACCCATTTAACAAGGGGGTGTCCGGCTTTAATTTTGAAGTTATGCTGCTTCGCAGCCGATTACAATACAGCAGCTGAAGCGTGATTGTTACGAGCGATTCTGGTTGCGTCAACCATGTTACGCAGGGAAGCAACCGTTTCTTCCTGTCCACGGGTTTTCAATCCGCAGTCCGGGTTAATCCAGAACAGCTTCGGATCAAGAACACGCAGGGCACGTTCAATCATGCTGCTCATTTCATCTACACTCGGAACTCGTGGGCTGTGGATGTCATATACGCCAAGACCGATACCGAGCTCATACGTATTTTCTTCAAAGCTATGAATCAGTTCACCGTGACTACGGGATGTCTCAATGGAGATAACATCCGCATCCATAGCTTCAATGGAATCAATCATGTCATGGAATTCGCAATAGCACATATGCGTATGGATTTGAGTCGTTTCATGCACCGTGCACGTGGAGATACGGAACGCTTTGACTGCCCAAGCCAGGTAATCGGCTTGTTCATTTTCTTTCAGCGGAAGCCCTTCACGAACAGCCGGCTCGTCAACCTGGATCATGCCAATACCTGCCTGTTCAAGTGCCTCGACTTCCTGTCTCAACGCATACGCCAATTGATAGGCAATCTGCTCACGAGCAATGTCTTCGCGTACGAATGACCAGTTCATGATGGTAATCGGGCCAGTCAACATGCCTTTGACAGGACGCTCAGTCTGCGATTGGGCATATTTCGTTTCTTCCACCGTCATTGCACCCGTAAATGCAACATCGCCGAAGATAATAGGTGGCTTCACACAACGTGAACCATACGATTGTACCCAGCCGAACTGTGTAAAGGCAAAACCGGCAAGTTTCTCGCCAAAGAATTCAACCATGTCGGTACGCTCAAACTCACCATGCACCAGTACGTCAATTCCGATCTCTTCCTGAATCTTAATCCAGATATCAATCTGCTCCCGGATGAAGGCAGCATACTGTTCGTTGTTCAACTCGCCCTTACGCCATAATTGACGTGCTTTTCTGACTTCAGCAGATTGCGGGAAACTACCAATCGTTGTTGTCGGGAAGAGTGGTAATTGCCATTTGGCCTGTTGGGCTTCATGACGCTCTGCAAAAGGACGGGAGCGCTCTGGCTGTTGAACACTGATGGAAGAAACGGCTTTCTGTACAGCGGTACGGTTCCGATCTTCGGATTGCTGAAGCGCCAGAAGAGGAAGCTCTGCTTCGTTAATTTTAGCGGTAATCTCTGCACTTGGTGAAGATAAGGCTGTAGTCAAAAGAACAACCTCATCCAGCTTTTCATCTGCAAATGCCAGAGCATTCTTCAGTTCGGTTGTAAGTTTTGCCTCCCGTTCTGTCGTTACTGGCACATGCAGCAGGCTGCAGGATGATTGCACGATGATACGTTCAGGCGTCACGAACTCAGTCAGTTCATTCAGCAATTTTAGTTTTCCTTGAAGGGAAGCTTTCCAGATCCCACGTCCATCAATAATACCTGCACCGAGCACTTTGTCTGCTGGGAAACCGGAAGTCCGAATAGATTGTGTGTTACCAGAGAGTCCGTGTACAAAATCAAGTCCTACACCTTGAACTGGCAGTGCAACAATATCGTTGTAGTTTTCGACAGATTCAAAGTACGTTTGCAGCATGATATTCAGGCCTGGAACGGCTGCGGCAAATGCTTTATATATTTTATTCAGACGCTGTACGTCTTCATCGTTTAATTTGGTTACCAGAATAGGCTCGTCGACCTGCACCCACTGAACGCCTTCGCTTGCAAGTTCTTGAAGCAATTGAGTGTAAAGTGGCAGCAAGCGGTCCAGCCAAGCGTCTGTCTCGGATTTATCATAGCCTTTGGAGAGCTTCAGGAAGGTTAACGGTCCAACGATTACCGGTTTGCCTTCAATGCCGAGTTTTTCTTTTGCTTCACGATAAGCGAGAAGTGGTTTGTTCTCCGTCAGAGTTGGGGAAGCCCCGTCCAGTTCAGGTACTATGTAGTGATAGTTGGTGTTGAACCATTTTGTCATTTCGCTTGCTGCGGCATCTTTTGTTCCTCGGGCAATGCCATAATATACGGACAACGGAACGGAACCACCATCATAAGCAAAACGTTTAGGAATAATGCCAAACATCACAGCCGTATCCAGGATATGATCATAATAGCTAAAGTCATTCACCGGAATGATGTCGATGCCTTTCGCTTGTTGCTTGCGCAAATGATCGATACGGATCTCTTGCAAACGTGCGTGAAATTCTGATTCTTCCAGCTTGCCTGCCCAGAACGCTTCCAACGCTTTCTTCCATTCCCGATCAGCACCAATACGCGGATATCCCAATACACTACTCTTTGTCATCGTTTAAAACCCCTCTGCTTTTATGTTACACAAAATTTATCACAGATCCGGAGTTATAATGTAATTCCATTAAATTATACCTAGTTATAGCCTGGGGCTATATCAGAAAGTATGTTCAGCATGAAGTATGAACTTGAAGAAGTCATTACGTTTGAAATAGATATCACTAATGTTACAATGGTTAACTAAGTTCATACGAATGATTGAAAGGAAGGCGGTACGCATGAATCTGTATCATATCCAGTCGACCGTGCATGGAATCAACAGAGTAACATCCTTTTTGAAAGACAATTATATTGGAATCGCTTGGTCAGGTACAGGGGATCTGGAGGAAACGCCCCCGGAGCTATGGAAGGAACAGTTGGTTCAACACTATAGCTTGGATGAAGCAGAATTGGCGACCACACTCGCGACACTACATATGTTTGCTAACCTCATGCAGGATGGAGATTATGTATTAATTAGCGATGATGAATGGACGTATGTTGGAGATATCGGGGATTATTATTACGACGATTCCGCTGGCTCAGAAAACGACTTGATCTGTCATCGTCGCGGAGTGACATGGTTGTGTCGTATTCCTCGTGCTGAGCTGAATGACAAAGTGCAAGCACTGCAAAATGATTCAGCCATCCTTGCGAAGTTTGAGTATCCCATATCACAAGCACAGCTGGATCGAGGTCTTGCAGTCAGTATAACAGCCGAAGCAACGAACTCTCTCTCAACAGGGGTAGATGAAGCGACGATTCAGACAGCTCTCCAGGTGCTGAGAGAAGCGTTACACAGTGAAGAAGAAGAGGTGCGAATTCGTGCGGCTACAGCCATTTTGCAGTATGCCAAACCATAGGAAGACTATGTTAAGACTAAGAATGGTTACTGGGTTTAGATAGTAACCATTTGCGGATCAGCAATTTCAATATTTATAAACCTTGAGAAAGTTCTGAGATCTGTTCCTTTACATTCCTATGAGTTAGTCCACCGTGATAACAAACCACAGATGAAATGTCGAGTTCCATATACTTCTTTAAGGAGCAACGAGCCGTTTCGATATCCAGTGTAGTAGGTTCATGAATGCCTCCAAGCATGCCTTCTACACTGTACATTGAGTCTCCGGCGATGAGCGTCTTGCTGCCTATCAAATATAGACTGATATGACCTGGCGTATGACCAGGTGTATGAATAACGCGAATTCCACCGCAAAACGGCAGTTCCTGACCATCAGTCACCGTTTCATCTACTTTGCCCATTGGAGGATGCTCAAGGTGACTGTCTTTGAGAAGAGGGAGCTGTCCCTCAATATATGGCTTATCCAGCTCATGCGCATATATCTTGACTTGTGAGCCACACTCTTTCAAAATCTCGGGAAGACAGCCTATATGGTCCACATCCTGATGCGTCAAAATCACTGCTTTAAGTTGGTTGATCGGCACACCAATCTTTTCGAGTGCGATACACAAATCGTCATATTGTCCAGGGAAGCCGGTATCAATTAACACAACCATTTCTTCATCCCATATCAGAACAGGGTGAATTATATTCCTCTCAAAATCAAGCTGAAGCATCGTTATTCCCTTTGAAATTTCCATAATATCAGACCTCCGAGAGTTGAAATTCATATACATCATTGCTTGTTATATTTCTTATGTAAACGAATAAAGACGGCAATAAGATACGTTCGGATATTTATAGGGTGCACTTATAGAAATATTCAATGAATGGGGGAATTGACGCTTGCAGTTGGGAATGATAATTTAGATATATCATTTAAACCAATAAGTCCAATAAGATAAAGGGGGTATGTGGGATGACACATATCGTGCATGCAGCAGCTGAAGATATTCGGAGCGAGGATTCGCTGTTATTGATCAAGGAACTGAGTGAAGAACTCGGTTTGTTATATGGCGGTGATGGAACTGCGGGATTTCAACTCTCAGACGTTGAGGTGCCACGTGCAGCCTTTATCGTTGCCAGGATCGACGGGTATCCGGTTGGTTGCGGAGCACTTAGACCCCTTGATGAAACATCTGTAGAAGTTAAACGCATGTATACACGCAGTGGTTACCGCCGTAAAGGGATTGCCCAGGCTATATTGGCCGAGGCAGAGCGTCTTGCGAACGAACTTGGTTATACCAATCTGAAACTGCAAACAGGTCCCTTGCAACCAGAAGCTGCAGCGCTGTATGAGCGTGTAGGGTATTATCGAATTCCTGTTTTCAGTGGCAATTGGGACAGAGTGTTGGCCTACCAGAAAGATCTGGTACACGAAAAAGTATAATTCTACGAAACACAAGATAAAAGTAAAAAAGTCGCCGATTGGCGACTTTTTGCATTTAACATACTCCATTTACTCCAATTATCTCATCTGAAAATATAGACAAAAGCGTTCAATCCGTTGCGTTATTATTGATCAATGAAGGTTCTTGATGTTGGACACCCCATTCGCATAGTCCTTCCAAAACGGGCAATAACGTTTCAGCTTTGGCTGTCAGACGGTACTCGACTTTAGGAGGGACTTGGGGATATTCTTTCCGTTCGACCATACCATCTGCTTCTAATTCTTTGAGTTGTGAACTCAGTGTTTTATACGTGATGGCGCCGATCTGTCTTTTAAGTTCATTGAAGCGGACAGGCTGGTTCTCAGCCAGTAGATACATAATCACCATTTTCCATTTGCCACCAATGACAGACAACGTATATCCAAAAGGGGTATCTTGAATGTTTTTAACTTTACCGTGGTATTCAGTCATACTCATCATTTACACTATCCTTCCGGGTAGTACCTATCATAAAAGACCGTACTATTTATTTGTTTGGGCTCAGTTTATACTAACCTTACTTTGAAGTAAAGGAGATTTATGATGCCTCAACAAACAATACGTTGTCATGTTTGGCGGTGACTGTTTGGTTGAACAAGCCCCGTTTGCTTATTTAAATGAACGATATGGCGGAGAACTTGGTTTGATATGGATTGATGCCCATGGTGATTTGGTTAGATACGAGGGCTATGACAAAGGTCATACTTTACCGCGCTTGAGAACCTTCTTGGGGAAGGCGATCCGGAGTTTGCCAAACATGTGAGTGTCCCCTTGAAGCCCGAACATGTCTTCATGGCCGGGTTGACAACCCCCACGGAACAGGAAACCGAAGTAATTCAAAGATTGGGTATCCGAACGGCTGGAACTGCAGAATTAACCGATGGCATGGATTCGATTAAGAAGTGGATTACAGAAAACGGCATCAAACACCTGGCAATTCACCTTGATCTGGATGTGCTTGATCCCAATATGTTCCGTTCATTGTTATTCGCCAAACCAGGGGAACCTTATGTGTTTTCACCAGCGGGAACCATGCAAATACCTCACTTGCTTCATCTGATCAAAGAACTGACTGAAGAAACAGATGTAGTTGGATTAGGAATAACTGAGCATATGCCGTGGGATGCCATTAACTTGAAGAATTTGCTTGGAGAAATACCTATCCTGAACCAGTGATATAGGTTATAAGTCGCTAGAATATATCAGAATACTGATATAAGGAGTCAAAATATAGGAAGATTACAGATAGAAATATCAATATTATTATATGGGTGGTTCGACGAGAATCAGAAATTAAACAAACTGAGGAGAGACACCCAGATGGTCACGTTATTGTTAATCATTATTTATCTCGCATTTATAGGGCTGGGATTACCGGATGCTTTACTTGGCAGTGCCTGGTCCGTTATGAAAAACGATATACATGCGACAACAGAAATGGCTGGTTACATATCGCTAATCATTTCATTTAGTACAGTAGTGTCCAGTCTGTCCGCCAGCCGATTGTTACACCGATTCGGAACGGGTAAAGTCACATTATTCAGTATCCTCTCAACAACGATTGCGCTGTTGGGATTCTCATTCTCTGAGAATTTTGTGTTTTTACTGATTCTGGCGATCCCTCTCGGCTTAGGTGCAGGTTCAGTGGATGCGGCACTAAGTAATTATGTAGCATTACATTTCAAGGCCAAGCATATGAACTGGTTGCATTGTTTCTGGGGAATTGGGGCAGTGACAGGCCCACTCGTTATGGCATATTGGCTGAATCAAGCAAACAACTGGCGTGCAGGATACGTTACTGTGGGGTTGATTTTGCTTGGGATCGCGGTGATTTTATTATCAACTTTGTCTCTATGGAAGATTTTTGAGAAGGGCAGAGTAGAGGGTTCAGGTGATGAGAAGAAACGCGTAAGTAACCGTGAGGCCATACGTATCCCCGGCGTGAAAATGTCGATGCTTGCGATGCTCTGTTACAACGGTTCCGAAACTGCTGCCGGTCTGTGGATGGCTTCTTTCTTCATTGTTAGCAAAGGAGTTTCTCCAGGTACTGCCGCAGTACTATCCTCCCTTTTTTTCATTGGCATTATCTTGGGACGCGTAATTTCAGGTTTTCTTTCGACTCATGTATCCAGCAAAAATCTCATCAGATATGGTGGAATCGTTGGATGCTTCGGATTAGTTATCCTGGTTATGCCGATTCCTTACTGGATTGCTGCAGGGGCTTTATTTATCGTGGGATTGGGCGGAGCACCGATCTATCCGAGCATTGTTCATGCGACACCGGAACGCTTCGGTGAGAAGGCATCCCCAAGTGTAATTGGACTTGAAATGGCCAGTGCCTATACGGGTTCAACACTCATCCCGTTAGGTATGGGACTCATAGCCAGCCAATGGGGAATGTCAATGGTACCCCTGATCCTGCTGATTCTGTTCAGTGTCATGTTCGCGGCTACAGAGCTGGTTAACAGAAGCAACAAGGCTATGCGCCTGACCGTATAGCTCTTGCTATAGGTCATTAAGGCTCTGCCACTATACAACAAAGGAACAACCATCGCTGGTTGTTCCTTTTGGTGTGTTTAATTTTTTATAAGAAAATCAGCAACAATGTACCTGCGGCAAAACAGTAATACGAAAAGTATTTCAGGTTGCCTTTGGCCATAATGCCCATAAACCATCTCATGGAGAAATAGGTGACGAAGAGCGTCGTGATGAATGCGATCAGATAAGGGATAGCCAGCTGTGATCGATTCGGATCATTGGCAATGTCGGATACCCCCATGATGAGTCCACCAATACTTATGGGAATGTACAGCATAAAGGAGAACTTCAAAGCTGTTTCCTGTTTCATGCCGACAGCGATGGACGCAATTACAGTTGCCCCTGAGCGGCTAATCCCCGGAATAAGAGCGACCGCCTGAGCCAGACCTACCAACAATGCATCTTTTGTAGACAGATCACCGTCTTGCTTGCGACCACGAAGATTACGAATCAACCATAAGGCAACTCCAGTGATCAATAGCGCGATGGAAACGGTATATACGGATGAGAAAATTTCTTCAATCCGGTCCTTGAACAGGACTGCAACGACAGCAGCAGGGATCGTACCAATAATTATGTATAAGCAAAACATGAAGTCTGCTCGATATTCTTCTTTACGAGTACGCAGGTAACCGAGTGCACCAATAATCAACTTTTTGATATCTTGCCGGAAAATAAAAATAATAGCGATAAGTGATGCCGTGTTAGTTAAAATCTCAAATGACAATCCATTCTGCTTGATGCCCATGAGCCTCTGGGCGATGATCAGATGACCGCTTGAGGAGACGGGAATCGGCTCCGTTGCACCTTGAACAATACCTAAAAACAAATACTTTAACCACAATATGATCTCTTCCATGTTTTCCTCCTTGAATACATTTCATTGGCTTTTCAAAACTCTCTTTTTAATAAAAGTGACTTGTCTACTCTATTGATGATAGCTGTTTAAGTTGGTGACTTGCAAGTTAGAGTTCATAGAGAGAGGGAAATAAACATAGCTTGTCAAATCCTGCATAGCATGATATCGTTGATAACGATTATCAATATCAATGAAAAGGTGGGTTTATTTTGCGTAAACAGATAAAATCTATATGGATCATGATGGCGCTTATCTTGCTGATTGTACTTAGTGCATGTGGTCAGTCTGCCACGACCAATAGTACAACCGGGGACAGCACGAATGCAGCTGCGGAGACAGAAACCAAGACGAACTCGGATTTAGCTTCTTCCGCTGAATCAACGGCAAGTGCCGAAGAGGAACTTGTTACATATCAATCGGATGCAGGTGAAGTACAGGTACCGAAGAATCCTAAGCGCATTATTGATTTGACATCATTTTCGACAGGCTACTTTGTTGCCCTGGATGCACCGGTGGTCGGCGCTTTATCAGGAGCGATGAATAACAAATATATCAAGGACCAACTTGCAGCTGCGGGCACCAGTGATCTGGGTGAAGAGCCTACACCAGAGAAGCTAATCAGTTTAAAACCTGACTTATTTATCGTGTACACTGGAACAGAGGGTATCGACAAGCTGGAGCAGATTGCGCCTGTTGTACAGATTGCTTATGGTAAGCGCAATTTCAAGGATCTAATGATTGAAATGGGTAAGCTCACCAATAGAGAAGACGCTGCTAAAACTTGGATTGCTAAATGGGAAGCGAAGATCAACGAACTGAAGCCCAAGGTTCAGGAAGCTGTAGGAGATCGTACCGTTTCCATACTGAATCCATATGCCAAAGGATTATTTGTATTTGGTCATAACTATGGTCGAGGCGGTGAAATTATTTACGGGGAGTTTGACCTCAAGGCACCAGCCAAGGCCCAAGCTGAAGCGATTGACAGCGGAACTGGATGGGCTTCAATCTCCATGGAACTATTACCGGAGTATGCAGGTGATATCATCTTTACCAGCCCGTGGTCGGGAGATAAAACCGATCCCAAGATCGTATATGACAATACATTATGGAAGAACTTGCCTGCGGTAAAGGCAAATCATGTGTTCCAGCTTGATCCGACTTCAGACTCGTACAACGATCCGTTAACGTTGGAAGGTCAGCTGCAATTTATTTCCGATAGCCTGCTTACCGCGAAGTAAGATTACTGCATAAATGGTAATACTGGAGCATTTCCAAACGTCGTTACAGGACGGGGAAATGCTCTTCTTATGAGATTAGAATGTTATATACGTCGATCTTGGATGGATTTTGACCAATGTAATTAAGCTTGATACAATAGGATAACAGCTGATGAACATTAAATATCAAGTGGGGTGATCCAGATTGCAGCAAAAGAGTGAACGTTTGAATGTTTGGTTGGCTTTCTCTAACATTCATACCCATCTGAACGAGAAGCTGGAACAAGCTCTGCTTCAACAATATGACTTATCTTTGAAGGAATTTTATGTGTTAAACTTCATATATAATGCGGAGGGTAAGGAATTACGCCTACAGCAACTTCAAGATCTGGTGGGGTTGAGCCAAAGTGCTACTTCCAGGCTCGTCGTCAGGATGGAAGCCAAAGACTGTGGGGCTCTGGAAAGACATGCATGTGAAGATGACCGTCGTGGCATTTATACTCGTATTACGGAGCTTGGAGAGAATAAATACAAGAAAGCACTCCAAACGTTTAATCAGGTCTTGCAAACTGAATTGGAACAGGATGGATTTGAGACTCGATTAGAGAACCTCACTAAAGAATTGTTCTAAGACTAGGGTAAATATAGGGTAATGTAGTCATTTACCCTATAAGAAGACTTGACACTCATTAATATATCCGCTAAATTAAATGCATGCGCATGAATTTAATGTGGATGCGGTGATTCATGTATAAAGGAGGCACTGAGTAGACTTTGATCCAAAACAAAATTTTCGACGATATCTGATGAATTAAGAGAGGGCTATACAATGATTATGTTGATGCTTTTGACCTTCATATTAGGTATCTTCATCGTTGTACGTCAATTTTGGCCACTGCGCAATCTTGAATATATAGATTATGAAGTATTTCTCAGACATGAGCGTGATTTTCGGCAGTATAAAGTGATTGATATTCGAGATGCGACGGATTATATGGCTGATCCTACTCCGGATACGATTAACATCTCACTGGGACGCCTTGCTTTCACATGGGAAAAATACCTTCTTCGAGAAGATAACGTAATTATAATGTCACCTGGTATGCTTCAATCCAAAAAGGCTGTCCGTATTTTGCGAAAGCATGGATTTGAATGTCTTTATGTGATGAAGTAAAAGATATATGTGAGTTCTAAATTATACGGAGTTATTAATTGTAGGTGTTATTTTAATGCTTGCGCATGCATTTTTATTATACGTGATTCAGGAAAAGGGGAGTTTTATTTTGATGACAGATTTGTTTAGTCCATATTCTTTTAAAAGCCTAGAGCTTAAAAACCGTGTCGTAATGGCTCCAATGTGCCAATATTCAGTTGAGCAAAAAGATGGTATAGCAACCGATTGGCATTACATGCACTACGTTAGTCGTGCTGTGGGAGGAACAGGTCTCATTATCATTGAAATGACAGATGTGGAGCCGGATGGCCGCATTTCGGACTTTGATCTTGGGTTATGGTCAGATGAACAGATCCCAGCTCTGAAGCGGATCGTAGATGCGTGTCACAGTTATGGTGCCAAGGTCGCTATACAGATTGCGCATGCGGGCCGCAAAGCAGAAGATGCTGAGGTTCCAGTAGCACCTTCCGCGATCGCCTTTGATGAGAATTCCAAGCAACCAAGAGCGCTCACAACGGACGAAGTAAAAGGAATGGTTGAGAAATTCCGTAGTGCAGTAGCGCGTGCTGTGAAAGCTGGTTTTGATGCGATTGAGCTTCATGGTGCACATGGATATCTGATTCATCAGTTCCATTCTCCACTTACAAACAAGCGAGAAGACGAATATGGCCAAGATTTAACGTTATTCGGCCGGAAGATCATTCAGGCTGCAAAGGCAGAGATGCCGAAAGATATGCCTTTGATGATGCGTATTTCAGCTAAAGAATATGTAGAAGGTGGCTATGGCATTAACGAAAGTTCCGAGTTTGCCAAGGCTTATAAAGAGGCAGGTGTTGACGTATTTGACATCTCATCTGGTGGCGAGGGACCTATTGCTGCATGGGGCAGACCAGGGACTCACGCGGCGTATCAAGTACCTCTGGCTAAAGCAATCAAAGAAGCTCTTGATGTACCCGTGATTGCTGTTGGAAGACTCGATGATCCTACGTTGGCGAATGCAGTCATCGGAAATGAAGAAGCTGATCTCGTTGCGGTTGGAAGAGGTCTGTTAAGAAATCCTTACTGGGCTTTGGAAGCTGCGTCTGCTTTGCGCAAGACAACAGACGTTCCAAAACAATATACGACTGGTTTTTAATGTATTAATAATTTAACGATTTAATGATCTTCATTAATCCTTGCATAGGGAAGGACTCCGACTGACAAAACAGAAGGAGTCCTTTTTGAGGTTAAACTAGGCGAGGTAAAGGAACGATACTAGCCAGTAACCAGTCAAGAGATGGTAGTCGTCTCATCGGTTTTACCTCGCAGGCGTTTAATGTCTTCTCTGGGTGGGAATCCAAACATGCGAGAATATTCACGACTGAATTGGGAAGGGCTCTCGTAACCTACCTGAAATGCTACATCTGCTGCATCGGTGGACTTGGATAATAACAAGCGGCGGGCTTCTTGCAGCCTAAGTTGTTTTTGAAACTGAATCGGACTCATGGCAGTCACTTCTTTAAAGTGTCTGTGCAGCGAGGCAGTACTCATATTTGCCAAATCCGCCAATTCCTCAACCCGAAAATTTTGCTCAGAATGATTCATAATATATTCAATAACGTCTCTGATTCGATAGGTGTGGCTGCCCTCCATGGTAGCTTGTTCCAAGGCAATCCCATGTGGGCCCTTCAGAACTTTATAGAGAATTTCCTTTTTGAACAAAGGAGAGAGCAGTGGGATATCTTCCGAATGATCTTCCAACAAACGGGCTAACCTGACGACCGCATCCAGCAGAGACGGCTCAGCTTGGCTGACAAACATCGCACGTCTCGTCGTTTTTCGCGGTCTTGCTGGGAAATCGGAATGGTTCAATACCTCCAGAATCTCACTGGATGTGAATTCAAGTTTCATGGCCAGATAGGGAGCCTCAGACGAGGCTTGAATCACTTGTCCACTAACCGGCAAGTCAACGGTTGCCACGATATAACTTCCTGGACCATACCGGAAACGATCTTGTCCCAGTAGGACTTCTTTCTCACCCTGAACGATAATGCAGAAGGATGGTTCATTCACTCTAAATATAGGTTCAGTGACAACGGATTCCCGGATTAAAAATAATGAGGGAATGGCAGTAGAATGCACCCCGTCCTTGTCAGAATAACGGTCAATGAGTGTGGCTAATTCGTTCTGTTGTTCGTGTATTTGATCAGACATGCAAAGTTCTCCTTTTTTCCTCACAACATAATAATCACATTCTAACGTATATTGACCGAAGGCGGTAGAAAACGGATAGAAATAGGCAAACATTTGATGTGAATGGATAAGACATGCTGAGTGCTGGTTGCATATTCACAATTACACAGGTCATGATATACAACAAGTACAGAAGATATACACTTATGGTTCAGCTAATACATGATCAGATGAGAATGAAAAGGGTATCTGCATCTTTTATTTACTGATCGTTCCCGATGTGTTAGATTGATTTTGGGAGGGAAGTTGAATGGCTAGAAGTAAAGAGTTTGAAGTGAACGAAGTATTGGATAAAGCAATGAAGATCTTCTGGGAACAAGGTTACGAGAAAACGTCGATGAGTGACCTGGTTGAGCATATGGGAATTCATCGCAGGAGTATATATGATACATTTGACGACAAACATTCGCTGTTCTTGCAGGCAATCGATCGTTACAGAGGTAAGGTCAGCGCCACATTACTTGCAGAAATCAAGGCATCCAAGACGGCAGTGGAAGCACTGCATAAAATTTTCGATGTTATGATCCGTGAAGCAGAGGAGACACCATCGGGTTGTTTGATCGTGAACTCGGCTGTGGAGCTAGGCGCGCGTGATGAAGAAGTGGACAACCGATCCCTTGAATCATTTAACGACACAGAGCTGATGTTCGAGCAGATTATTCAATGGGGACAACGGGACGGAGAATTCGCCTCAGACCATGATGCGAAGGAAATGGCAGAGTACCTGCACAATATTTCTGTCGGCATTAGAGCCATGGCAAGAACCTCGACGGATAAGGAAAAATTAAATCGCATTATCAATGTATCGATGAAAATTTTGGAGAAAAAATGAGTAGAGACGTACCCAAAAAAGTAGCTTGAAATCCGTTAGAGGACTTCAAGCTACTTTTTTTGTGCGCTAATTTTAGAAAATAGAAAGCATGAACCATCAATTGGTGATAGCATTTTCCATCGGTTTAATTTTATGAATCTCTTCGGTTCCAGCCTCCAAAGCTGTTTCGTAATAGGAGCGTTTGTGCTCGATGACTTCCATGGTTCTTCTTAGTTCCTCCATTTGTGCTTCCACAATAGCTTTTCGCTCCGTAAACATGTCATATCTTTGCTTCAGCGAGGAGTCCCCTTCAGAGCACCATTCAATAAAGTCCTTAATGTCTTTAATAGGCATGTCGGTCAGCTTCAGACATTGGATGATCTTTAGAAAGTCAATGTCGGAGTCTTTGAACAAACGTGTTCCACTCGTGGTACGTTCCACAAAAGGCATGAGTCCTTCCTTGTCGTAGTAACGCAATGTATATACTGTAAGGTCTAATTTTTTGGCAACTTCACCGATTGAATAGGTCATTTAGAATGAATTCCTTTCTACTAGGGGTAGACTTCGAGTTAACTCTAGGATTGATCCGAGTGAATTCTAACATGTTGGATTACTGGATGTCAAAGTACGTTGGAGATAAAAAATAAGATAAACATTTGACCTAGAGTTAACTAGAGGGGGTAAGATTATTTTGAACTTTAAATTACTAGGAGGTTATCCCATTGATTATAGCTAAAGCCAGAGCCGTTGACGGACCAGACCAACAATTCAGAAGTGCTGAAATTAAACGACGTAATCTGGATACTAATGATGTATTAATCGAGATTAAATATGCCGGTATTTGCCATTCTGACATCCATACTGCCCATGGTGAATGGGGTCCAGTGAATTATCCACTCGTTCCTGGCCACGAAATTGCCGGGATTGTAACCGATGTAGGTAGCGGAGCCTCAAAATATAAAGTTGGTGACCGAGTAGGAGTCGGATGTATGGTCGACTCTTGTGGTGAATGTGTTAACTGCCGCAAAGGTGAAGAGCAGTACTGTCTCAAAGGAAATATTCAAACTTACGCTGGAGTAGACAAATACGGTGAGCCTACGCAAGGTGGGTATTCAACTCATATTGTTGTCGTAGAAGATTTCGTCGTTCGCATCCCTGATAACATTGCACTTGATGCAGCTGCACCTTTGCTGTGTGCCGGTATTACGACATATTCACCACTTCATCATTGGGGAGCTGGCCCGGGTAAGAAAGTTGCCGTTGTAGGTATGGGCGGTCTTGGTCATATGGCTGTCAAAATTGCACATGCGATGGGTGCCGAAGTAACCGTTCTTTCCCAATCCTTGAGCAAAAAAGAAGATGGACTGCAATTTGGCGCAGATCACTACTTTGCCACAAGTGAACCGGAAACATTCGAGAAACTTGCAGGCACCTTTGATCTGATGATTAACACGGTAAGTGCGAATATTGACATTAACGCTTATTTCTCACTGCTCACGCTGGATGGTACACTCGTGAACGTGGGTGCTCCTCCAGAGCCTTTAGCTGTTAACGTATTTTCTCTTATCGGTCATCGCCGTTCATTCGCAGGTTCCATGATTGGTGGTATTCGTGAGACGCAAGAGATGCTTGATTTCTGTGCAGAACATGATATTGCGCCTAACATTGAGGTCATTTCCGCCGATCAGATTGACGAAGCCTACAAACGTGTATTGGCTTCCGACGTGAAATATCGCTTTGTTATTGATATCGGCACCATGTAAGTGTGAACTGTGCAATAGTGATAGTTAAAGATAGAAGAAAGCAGCTGCCGCCAAGGTCAGCTGCTTTTTGCTTTTCAGTTTGTTAATTGCTGATCGTTCTACAATCAGCACTCTTATCGCAACGAACAGAAGATACCTGCGTCCAATAACTAGTTGGAAAAATATGAAAGGAGTGGGATGAGAAAGATGACAGTATCATTTTCACATCAGCCTGAAGGGTACGAATGTCCATTTTGTCGTATTTGGGGTATTGAGCGACCTGATCAGGGAACAAAACAAAGGGATATCATCTATCAGAATGAAAAGGTAACGGCATTTATAGCAGGCAAATGGTGGCCAAACAATAAAGGACATGTTCTTATTGTTCCGAATCAACATTTCGAGAACATCTTTGAACTCCCTGCGGATTACGCTGTTGAAATTCACCACGCGGCTCAGCTTACAGCATTTGCAATGAAAAGTACATATGGATGTGATGGGATTTCGACACGGCAACATAATGAACCTGCTGGCAATCAAGACGTGTGGCATTATCATCTGCATGTTTACCCTAGATACGTGAATGATCAACTTTATCTGTATAATGGTTCTCAATCCGATCCTGATGAACGTGCTTTCTATGCTGATCAGTTGCGTTCTTGGATAAAGGAAAACATTTAAAGTCTAGCAGGCTGCTCATTTTTTGTTGAGTTATCGGGCAGATAAGGGGTTTTGAATTTGATATTCATGATAGAATGAGTTTGAATGGGGCAAATTAAATAGTATATTTTATGATATGGGGGAAACCAATGGAGACCTTTGCAGAATTTATAGCACGCATCGATAACCCGGAACACCAGGCACGAACGGAAGAAGTCTTGAACTGGATTACTGAAAAATTCCCGAATTTAAAGCAAAAAATAGCCTGGAACCAACCGATGTTTACTGACCATGATACCTTTATCATTGGCTTTAGTGTATCCAAGCAACACTTGGCTGTTGCTCCCGAAAAGGCAGGAATTAATCGTTTTTCGGAAGAGATCACACAGGCGGGTTATGATCACACCAAAGAGTTGGTGCGGATGAAGTGGAAACAGGAGATTGATTTTTCGTTACTTGAGAGAATGATTGAGTTCAATATAAAGGATAAGGCAGAATGTTCAACATTCTGGCGCAAATAAATCGCGATATAAAAAGAAGACCCCAACTTCCGGATGTGGAAAGAGGAGGTCTTCTATATTTTAAGCAAAAACGATTATTGAGCACCTACAACATGGTGAGGTATATAGGGCTCTTCAAGGAATGAGACGTCTTCTGAGGTCAACTTAACAGAAAGAGCACCTACCGCATCTTCCAGATGCGATATTTTGGTGGCACCGATAATTGGTGCTACTACAGTGTCTTTTTGCAGCAACCACGCAAGTGCAATGTGAGTGCGAGGGACACCGTATTTTTCTGCAATGGATGCAACTCGTTCAACAACAAGCCGATCCGCATCGCTAGTCGCATTGTACTTGGATTTCTGAACTTTGTCTGTCTCGGATCGAAGTGTTGATACGGACCAGTCACGGGTTAACCTGCCTGAAGCTAGGGGACTGTAGGGAGTTACACCAATCTTCTCTTCCTTGCATAAAGGCAACATTTCTCGTTCCTCTTCACGGTAGATGAGATTCAAGTGGTTTTGCATGGAGACAAACTTGGTCCAACCATTTTTCTCTGCTACATGTAATGCTTTTTGGAACTGCCAAGCGAACATGGCTGAAGCCCCAATATATCTAACTTTACCGGACTTCACCACATCATGTAAGGCTTCCATGGTTTCTTCAATAGGCGTATTGTAGTCCCAACGATGAATGATATAGAGATCCACATAATCGGTTTCCAATCGTTTCAGGCTTTTATCAATCTCACTCAGGATGGCTTTTCTGGAAAGCCCTGAACCGTTGGGTCCTTTATGCATTTGTCCGTGTACTTTGGTTGCAATGACAACCTCATCCCGATTTGCATAATCTTTTAACGCCCGACCAAGGTATTCCTCGCTTGTACCCAGAGAGTATACATTAGCTGTATCGAAGAAATTAATGCCTAAATCCAACGCTTTTTTGATCACAGGGCGAGAATTTTCTTCATTCAGTACCCATTCATGAACCCATTTACTGGCATCCCCAAATCCCATACATCCCAAGCAAAATCGAGATACGTCCACGCCTGTGTTACCAAGTTTTGTATATTCCATATCATGTTCAAATCCTTTCTAGTGTTTATTATTTCCACCAGTATGGTGATCTATATACACATTATTATGTCATAACGAATGAACCAATCTGTACCACATTTCTATCAAAGTTTTGCCTAATCCTATCAGATTCTCTGAATCTGAATCAGTTGAGCCATTAAAGTTCTCCTATAAAAAGAACAAGCCATGCGTTTCTCCGTTGGAGATTCAAATGGCTTGTTCATAAAATATTATTTAATCATTGTTTGGTGAATCCAATCGCTTATTTTGGTTAATTTAAGATTGGCTTTGATGTTATCATCCAACTCTTGATACCGTGGAAGAAGATCTGTATGCCCATCAATCCATTGGTACAATCCTTTAAGACCTGCAGCTGTCTCACTTCCCAACAAAGGCTGAATCGCTGCTTCAAAATGATCAAAAGGTAGAGACATGAAGCTGATCTTTTCACCTAATACAGCACTGAATTGTTCCGCTAATTGTGCACCTGTCAGGGCTTCTAATCCGGGTGCTGGGATAATGCTTCCTGCCAATTCCGAATGAGTCAAGGCATAATAGTGGAATTGAGCTGCATCGTTTAAGCTAATCCAGGAGATCGGCTTGTCTGCTGGTACCGGGTAGGCCAAAACGCCATTGTTCAGTATTCCGGGAATCAGGAAGTTTTCCAAGTATACAATGGGTTCCACAATGATATATGGAAGACCACTTTGCTGCAATTCATGGATAACTTCACGTTTCAATTCAATTCCTTTGGAATGGGTGATAGGGTCAGGAACATAGGTACCCGTGTTAACTACAATCAATTTAACGTTTGCCTGTATAGCAGCATCAATTGCATTTTTGGTATATTGTCTGATCTTATCCGGATTGAACTCCACCGGCAGGTTTAGGAATACTTTACTTACACCTTCATGCGCCGCATGGAGCTGTTCTACATCTGATAGATCCCCGATGAAAGCTTCAATGTTTTGTTCCTTTAATGTTTTGGCTGTTTCCTCATTTCGAGTAATCGTGCGAACCTCAAAACCGTGTTGAACGAGTAATTGAGCGACAGCGCCGCCTTGGGATCCCGATGCTCCATATACTAAAAATCGATCATTCTGTGTCATAGTGGTCAATAACTTCCTTTCAATATGTCATTGGAATGGATGAGTTAACACTCAGCATTGACCTCAGCATAACGGATTTAGAATAGGAGCGTAAGTACGCACATTAATGATATAAAGTATCCCTTGAGATACTATGGGAAGGCGTTTTACATATGTTTTGATCCCCAATCACCTAGCTGAAACAAGATCGAAGTCAGGCTTTGTCCTTTTTCTGTAAGGGAATATTCGACTTTAGGTGGAACTACAGGGTGGGTAACACGGTTTATCAAACCAGCTTCTTCAAGTTCTCGTAATTGCCTGGTTAACGTGCGATGCGTAATGGGGTTAAGCATTTTTTGCAATTCATTGAATCGAATTGTTGAATGGAGGATGAGCCGATTTATAATTAATAGCTTCCATTTCCCACCAATCATATTGACTGCAAACTCAACAGGACAACGGTCCTCCACAGGTTCTATATTCATGTTTATGTATCCCTCCTAAAACATCAACTCATGTTTCATGTTTCGTTCATTTTATCGAATTTATAAAGGGGTGTATAGCTTACCACATTCAGGGTATGAACCATGCCCGAGACATAAAAAAAGATGCCCTCAGTGTAGCTCAAGGGACATCTTATTTAATATAAATTATTGTTCAACTCAGACAGAACAGAAAAAAAGCATTGAACGTGAAAAAAAGCCATGATATAATCTATAGCGCAATTGACATTTCTATTGATTGTAAAGGATGAATCATTATTTCTCCTAATTTAATTTTACATCCGACATTCCGATTTGTCAATGCTCTTTTTTTGGTCCTAATAAATGGAAAAGGGAGTGGACTCATTCATGGATAAAACAGTGGAATGGAAGTTGGAAGAGGAACGACTAGTGCAGGTGAGGAACAAACTTCAGGCACGACTCGACGAATTAGAACCGAAGGTTGCAGGACTGCATGAACAGGCTGCCGAAATTCGTAAACGCTTTTGGGAAGAAGTGACGATTAATACGGGTTCGTACACGGATTTTGAAGATGCATTTTATACCATTAATCAGCAGTCCAGAGTGTTGGCCGAGAGGGAGCGCGGGCACAAGCTGTTAACACAACAATGGAAAAATACAAAGAGACTGCTTCCAACGCCGTATTTTGGCCGTTTCGACTATAAGGAAAAAGGCATGACATTGACGGAACAGATCTACATCGGCGTATCATCCTTCATGGATGAAGATGGATTGAACTTTCTAATCTATGACTGGCGTACGCCAATTGCGAGTCTGTACTATGATCACTCTCCCGGACCAGCTAGTTATGACACACCTTCAGGACGAATCGACGGAAAGATGGAGCTCAAGCGTCAATTCCAGATTCAACATGGGCAGCTTCATAGCATGTTTGATTCAACTGAGACGATTGGTGACGAATTGTTGCAGCAAGTGCTCGCCAAGGGTGCAGACTCACAAATGAAGAGCATTGTAGCAACAATCCAGAAGGAACAAAACGCCATTATCCGTGATGACCGAAGCCGAATGCTTATCGTTCAAGGGGCAGCTGGCAGTGGCAAGACGTCAGCTGCGTTACAGCGAGTGGCCTACTTACTATACAAACACCGCCAGACCGTCAAAGCAGATCAGATTGTGCTTTTCTCGCCGAATCCGATGTTTACCAGTTATATTTCCACCGTGCTTCCGGAACTTGGCGAAGAGAACATGCAGCAGACAACTTTCCAGGAATATCTGAATTATTGGTTGGATTCCTCCTTACGACCAGAGGATGCCTTTGATCAGATTGAATATGTGCTGACAGCTCAGAATGATCCGGGATATGAAGCTCGTCTGGAGGCGATTAAGTACAAAGCTTCCGAGACATTCCTGCAAGTGCTCCAAAACTACGGTAAGTGGTTAGGAAGAGAGGGGATGCGGTTTAACGGGATTCAATTTCGGGGACGTGAATTCATCACTGCGGACCGAATTAAGACTCAATTTTACAGTTTGGATCAAAATCTTACCTTGTCCAACCGTATTCTTCTTTTGCAGGAATGGTTGTTGAGAGAACTTGTCTCGCTGGAACGTCTGGAACGGGAAGCAGACTGGGTTCAGGAGGAATTGAATTATCTGGACACGGATGAGTATGTGGAAGCTTTCCGCATGTTGCACAAAGAAAAGCCTGTGTTCGATGTAGCGGAAAAATACGCAGCACGAGATAACGGTAATAACAGCGCAGAGCAAGATGAGGGTGCCTTTAACTTTGGAGTGCGGGAAGAGGAGTTGCTTCGTCAGAAACTGGTGAAAGATATGTTTAAACCTTTAAGAAAGAGTGTGCGGAAATTCCAGTTCGTGGATGTGAAAGGGATATACGAACAACTATTTGTAGATGAAGCCGCTTATCGGGAACAAACGAATGGGGCAATCCCCCCACAGCACTGGCCTGAGATTTGTAAACAGACCAAGGCCATGATCCTTCAGAACAAGCTGTTCCATGAGGATGCTACTCCGTATTTATATGTAAAAGAGATGATCGAAGGCGTCCGGACGAACACAGAGATTCGTTATGTCTTTGTCGATGAAGGCCAGGATTATTCGGCGTTTCAATACGAATATCTGAAGAAACTGTTTCCTCGTGCTCGCATGACAGTGCTGGGGGATTTCGGGCAAGCGATTTTTATGCAGGCTACGGATTTGGCAGCATCCAACTCGCCACTAGTTCACCTTTACGGAGAAGCCGATACTACATTGATACGGCTCGTACGCAGTTATCGCTCAACCAAAGAGATTGTTGAATTCACGAGACAGATGATGTTACCAGGTGGAGAAGAGATCAGACCCTTTGAAAGGGGAGATCAGAAGCCTCTTTTAACAGGATTGAAGGACGAAAAGCAGCGTGGTGCGCAGATTATCGCAGACATTGCCGCGCTTAAGGCAGAGGGGTTTGATTCCATCGCTGTGATTACGAAGACCGCGGCTGAAAGCCGTGACGCCTATGAAAGGTTGCAAAGTCAAGGCGGCGAAGGGTTGCAGCTCATAACAAAGGACACACAGATTTTCGAAAAAGGAATCATGGTTATTCCTGTGTACCTCGCGAAAGGCGTTGAGTTCGATGCTGTCCTGGTCTATGATGCTTCACCCGTTGATTACAGCCAGGAATATGATCGCAAGCTTCTGTATACGGCATGTACACGGGCCATGCACCGACTTCATCTATATACAGTGAGTGACTGGTCACCATTTGTGCAGGCGTTACCTGCGAATCTGTATGACATAAAATCATAATCCATATGTAAATCCATTCTCAATGAAGGACCAAAGAAAGATGCTCGGAGCCTTTTTTCAAAGGTTATCGGGCATCCTTTTTTTATGAAGATATGAATCATAAAAGTTATTCTTTACTGATCGTTCCCGATGTGATAAGTTGTTATTGGGAGTTATGAGAATGATCATTCCCATAACAGCTCGAAAATAAATAAATTCTCAATGAGAGGGAGTAATATTAAATGAATATTTCCAAACAAGTTGCTATTGTAAGTGGGGCTAATCGAGGGTTGGGCAAGGAACTTGCTCTTGAATTGCTGGCGCGGGGAACAAAAGTTTACGCTGGCGCAAGAAATCCTGAATCCATTGATCTGCCGGGGGCTATTCCACTGCAACTCGATATTACTGATCCACAATCTGTCATGGCTGCAGCTGAGGTAGCTAGTGATGTAACCCTTCTAATCAATAATGCTGGTTCCGCTACAGGTGCTTCTCTGCTCACAGGTGAGCTGAACGATATTCACTTGGAGTTCAATACACATGTATTCGGTACGCTTTCAATGATTCGTGCGTTTGCACCGGTGATAGAGAAGAATGGAGGCGGTTCGATACTGAATATCCTGTCTGCTCTATCTTGGCTCAGCCTTGGTAACTCAGGAGCATATTCAGCTGCAAAATCCGCTCAGTGGGGAATTACGAATGCATTACGTCTGGAATTAGCCCCTAAGAACGTTAGCGTTGCCGGATTGCACGTGGCGTTCATGGATACGGATATGACGGCAGGTATCGACGCACCAAAAACGAGCCCAACGGATATTGCCAAAATTGCAATAGATTCCATCGAAGCGGATCTCTACGAGATTATTGCTGATGATACCAGCCGGAATGTACAACAGGGTCTTGCTGGTGGTGTTGCTGCCCTTTACCCGCAATTGTTTCAAAAATAAAGAGGTGTAGATGCATTTTCACGCTATAAATAAAGCAACCCCCACCAGATAGGTGGGGGTTGAGTACGTCATGAATTCTCCAATTCCATTCCTTCAAGAACGGTGAGAATATGAGGTTTAACCTTTAACTGCACCGGCAGTAAGGCCGCTGACGATATATTTTTGCCCGAATAGATACAGGATGAATACAGGCAGGGAAGTAAGCACGAGATTAGCGAAGATCAGGTTCCAGTCCCGGCTATATTTGCCGTAGAAATTGTAGATCGATAGTGGCATCGTCCAGGTGGAACTGTCTGTCAGGAAGTACACCGGAATCGTGATGTCATTCCAGACGGACATGAACACCATGATGGCTACCGTTGCGTTAACGGGCAGGATGAGCGGTGTGACGATGCGGAAGAACACCCCGAACACACTTGCTCCTTCCAGAAATGCCACTTCGTCCAGCGCTCGTGGAATGGTTTTGATAAATCCACTATACAAGAAGACACTGAAGGCTGTATTTAACGCGGCGTAGATCAGGATAACACTTGTGATGCTGCCGTAGAATCCCAATCCCTGTACAACACGAATGGTCGTAATAATCGACATTGGTGCAATCAGTCCCATGAAGAAATACATGTAGATCGTGCCGGATAGTTTGGTTTCCCGACGTGCCAGAATGAATGCCGCTGCCGAAGAGGCAACGATATTAATAATGGAAGATACGCCAGTAATCAAAATGCTGTTGAAGAACGCTCGCGACAGACCGCCTTCCTGGAAGACACGAACATAGTTCGAGAACTGCCATGTTTCCGGAAAACTCAGGGAGAAGCTAAGCACTTCGGCGCTGGTTTTGAATGAACCAAAGATCAGAATGACAAGCGGCAACAGAACGATAAGAGAGGCCAGAATCAGGAAACCTTCCACGATATAGTTGCGGATGGCGAGTTTGCGTGTATAGCCCATGTTATTCCGTAACCTCCTTACGCCGCATGAAGATCAATAGCGGTATAGCAATAATGGTAACGACCACGAACAGTAGAGTGTTGACCGCGGTACCAAGTCCCCAGTTGCCTTCGCCGAAAGATCGCAGAATGATCGTACCTACGACCTGTGAAGCGTTACCCGGGCCACCACCGGTCATGACATATACTTCGGAGAATACTTTGAGTCCACCGATCAAGGTCAACATCAAGTTAATGTTAATCGCGGGCAGCAAGAGTGGTAGTGTGATTTTGAAAAAACTTCTCCACGAGCTTGCGCCATCAATCTTGGCGGCCTCGTAATACTCTTGAGAAATGGACTGCAGGCCCGCCAGATAGATGGCCATCTGGAACCCTGCACTCTGCCAGATCGAGACGATGGCAATCGTCCAGATCACAATTGATGGGTTGGTCAGCCAAGCTTGGCTTAACGAATGTAACCCTACAGATTCCAATAGATTGTTAATCGTACCTTCGGTACGCAACATGGGAGTGAACAGAATGCTGATCACAAGAATGCTGAGTATGGAAGGAGAGTAGAAGATGGCACGTAGCAGGTTCTTCGTTCTTAATCGCATGTTAAGTCCTACAGCCAGCAATAGACCGATAACGTTTTTGCCCACGACAGTGACGATTGCAAATATCGCCGTGTTTTTCAGCGCCAGAATAAGCGTTTTGTCCGAGAAAATTTTCTGGAAATTATCCCACCCGATGAACTTCAGCTCCAGCCGATCCAGCCGCCAATCCGTGAATGAGTAATAGAAAGCGGCGAGAGCAGGCACAACGAAAAAGATGGAGTAGATGATCAGTGCGGGAAATATCATGTAATACGAATACAAATTTTTAGTCCTTTTCATGTCTCACACTCCGTTATAGCTAGGCAGCATAACGGTCGATCCTGTTATGCTGCCTTATATTTCACTCTTTAGAAACCTTCTACACCTTTATCCTGCATCAGCTGACTGAACTTCTCATCCCATGATTTCAGTACTTCTTCCGGTGACAATCCGCCTGCAAACTGATCCTGCAATAATCGGTACAGTTCGCTGCGATCAACCAGCATGTATGCGTCCGTTGTCAGCACGGTTTTCTTCGGCGTAATATAATTGTCTACAATATCCTGTTTGTAAGCTGGCAGTTCCGGTGTAGTAACGTCACTGAAATTGGATACGTATCCTTTGGAATCCACGATCTGTTGTGCGACATCTTTGGAAGCGATATAGTCCAGGAACTGCTTCGCCTCATCCAAATGTTTGGATTTCTTCGGAATGAACAGTTGTCCTCCGAGTGGACTTGCACCGAGACTGGCATTATCCGACGATGGAATCGGGAATACGCCCAGTTCCATATTTGGATCTTGCTCGGCCACGCCTTCAATTAACCAATCGCCCATAAACATCATGGCTACTTCCTTGTTCAGGAATTTACCTACGGCCATGTCATAGCTGTCGCTAAGCACATCCGTGTTGGTGTAACCTTTGGTGTAAATTTCATATTGTTGTTCCAGGAAAGTTTTGAATTCCGGGATATCAGACCATTTTTTCTTATTGCTGTTCAACTCATCAAAAAAAGTCGGTTCATTTTTGGCTACAAAATCGGCAAAAGCTGCTGCAGGCCAGATGTTGGCAGCCCAGGCATCTTTGTAAGGCATGAATACAGGTGTAATGCCACTTGCTTTGATTTTTTCACAGATCGCCAGGAATTCTTCGTAGTTCGTTGGAATGGACAACCCGAGTTCTTCAAAGATTTGTTTGTTATAAACGACCCCTTGCATCCCTGTATCTTGGCTGACATGGAAGCTGTAGAGATGGCCACCTGAAGAGAGGACGTCTTTGTTCACAATTCTGCTCGCCCAAGGCTCGTTGTCCAGAATTTCGAAGTTACGTTCAAGGTTCAGGTCCGTGACTGCGCTCGCCAGATTGTACTGAATAATGTCAGGCGTCTCATCTACAGCCAGTTTGGTTTGCAATACAGTTGTTGTTTGTTCCGCTGGAATCAGCTGCAAATTGACGCGAATGTTCGTTTGTTTTTCGAATGCATCGAGAATGTCCTGCTGGATGAAGGCAGAGTCCTGAGAACTTTTAGAGATTGCCAGCTCCAATGTGACTTTGCCACTCTTGCTGTCCCCGCCAGCAGCAGTCCCGGAATCCGTACCTCCTGATCCACAAGCCGTTAACGAGACCGATAATAAACTGGCCAGAATAATGGAAAACGCCTTTTTTCTTTTTATTGTTTTCAATGCAAATCCCCCTCTAAAACGTGTAGTGAATCCGTTTACAAGTCCGATTATAGATTCTTTTCTCGCCCCGGTACATGTCTGTGCTTGAACGTTGATGTGTAAAATCCTGAACTTGAAATCGCTATCATTTCATGAAATACCGTGATAGAGTAGACATGAATATAAGGGATTTCACATCATGTCAGAACAGGAGGGCATCTCTGAGAATGGCAAAGCTCATACATAAAGCAACTCAATTCAGTTTGCAGACAAAGGTGTTTTTGACATTTCTGGCTCTGCTTTTGTTCGTGCTGGGCTGTTTTATCGTTTATGTGAATGTGATTGTTGTCCGCCCGCTCAAACTGAAAACAGAGCAGGATACGCTCGTTACAGCTACGAAGGTAAGAGAGCAAGTGGATCTCTACGTAGAACAACAGAACCAGATGTCGCAGCGAATATTATCCAGCAAAAATATATTTGCAGCCATGGACAAGAGCTCCTCTGCGCATAGTAATTATGAAAGGCTGAAACAGATTCGGATCCTCAAAGACATTATGTTTCAGGCCATCGGGCCGAGTATGAATATCAAAGACATGTCCATCTACGACAATCATGGTGTTCTCCTGACAACATATCTGGGTTCGGGCAATCCTCCCGCAATATTGAACACCATGATGGAGAGTAGTCAGGTCGGACGAGATTGGACGGAAAGTGGTTTTGTTCTGCTGCGTCAAGACGATACGATCTCCTTTGTGCGCACGATCAATGATCAGAACGGCAAGGTGTACGGTTATCTTAGCATCCAGATGGAACAGGCCTATATACAGAATCTGACGGAGGGCATTACCGCTGGCGATGTCTATATTCTGAATGAACAAGGGGAGCAGATGACCGGCTCGGAAACGGGTGTGACATTTGCCAATTGGACAAAGCCTTCATCAGACGAGGGACTGGATGTGGACAAAAACGACAATTATATCACGCATTCCACATCACCCAGTACAGGCTGGATCACGTATATCATAACGCCCAAAAAATCTGTTCTGGGTTCGATCCATTCGGTTCAGACGATGTCCATTCTGCTGATTACAGCACTGATGCTGGTTTCGTTTGTGTATATCTTCCTGTCGACACGTAACCTGCTGCTGCCTATCCGCAAGCTACGTGGTCAGATCTGGCGCATGAACTATAGCAATATGAATCTGAAAGTGGATGAAACGCCGAAGAATAACGATCTCTCATTGTTGAATGAAGCCTTTCAGGATCTGATGGAGAGGCTGCAGCAATCGATTGACCGGGAAAAGTCGGCGCTTCATGAAGAAGTAAAGGCACGTAATTCGGCGCTGCAAGCCCAGATTGCACCTCATTTTATTCATAATGTCTTATACCTGATCAGTATAGCCGCCCAAGAGGGAAAGACCAAAGTTGTATCGGATATGTGCAAACATCTTTCGGACAGTCTGCGTTATATTGTCTCTTCACCATACGCGCATGTAACTTTGGCTGAGGAGCTTCAACATACGAGACATTATCTGTCCCTTGTACAACAAAAGTACGAAGAGGATCTGGAGTGGGACATCAGTGCTGACGAGCTGGCGAACGATATCAGGTTGCCGCGGTTGGTCATTCAGCCGTTTGTGGAAAACTGCATTGAACATGCCTTTGCCAACACTACGCCGCCTTGGCGTATCCAGATTACCGTGAAGCAATATAACGGATTATGGGCTTTGGAGATCAAAGATAACGGAGAGGGCTTTCCACCGGATAAGATCCAGGAGATTTTAGCCAATATTCAGGCATCGGGTTCTGGAATGAACCAGACTGCCAATCGTGGAACAGCCCTTGGTAACATGGGGATTATCAACAGTGTCAATCGACTCAAACTAATGTATAACAACCGGCTCTTTATTAATATATTTAACAATCATGCGGAAGAGCAACATGGAGCAACGATTCAAATCATCGGCTCACTGATGAAGGATTTTTACTAGCAAGGAGGTATAGGCGATGTATAACGCGATGATCGTTGAGGATAGCAAACCGATATTACGTAATATTAAAATGCTCTTGGAGACGCTGAGCTTCCCAATTCGTGTAACGGCTACGGCAACGAATGGAGAGGAAGCCTTGGCAGCGATAAAGCAGTCACCGATTGATCTGCTGTTGACAGATATACGAATGCCGAAAATGGATGGGCTGTCCCTGATTGAGCAAGCCAAGCTTGCCAACCCGGATCTGAAGGTTATCTTGATTAGCGGTTATAGCGATTTTGAATACACAAGAAAAGCATTGAACCTGCAAGTGTTTGACTATTTGTTAAAACCTGTCGAGCGAGAGGCGCTTGAAGAAGTCATGGGTCGGGTAATTGATCAACTTGATCAACAGATGTCCAAGGAACTGCTGGATTTGCAGGAAATCATTCATCCCCAAGGTGAGACTACGCCCAAACAAGGGGAGGAGTTTCCGCCTTTATTCAGCCAGATGATGATTATTATGAGCAAACAGCCTTTTACCGCAGGGCATGAACGATGGGTGCAGGTGGAACTTGAGCGCATAGTGCAGGATTTTTTTGCATTCCATCCTTGTCGTGTTTACACTAGTCAAACCCCATATCAATTTATCGCTTTTGTCAATAAGAGTGCACTTGAGGTGTACTCTTCCGTACATGAGTGCCTTGAATCGATGCGACGGCATTTGGTTGCGCATGACATCGATGCGATCATTGGAGGACAACTTCTATTCGCTGAGTCTGGTAATCTGCCGGAGCTCTATCACCGCATGTCGTCCATTTTGTCTGAGCAGCAACGGTTGAAACAAGGAATAGTGCTGGATACCGGTAATCCGGTGTCGATGGCCAGATCTGAGACAGGCTGTCTGGATCCGGTGCAGGAATCTGCTTTTGTACAGATGATACAGGCTCGGCAGAAAGAACGGTTTGCTCTTAAGTTATCCGAATTGCTGAATCGATGGGCAGAGGATAATGTACATATGACCGAGGTGGATCGGTTTATTGGTTTGGTCGTAGACACGTTTGCTCATCTGTACGAGGAACAGGGGTCGGGCATGAGATTGGGTCTGGAGCTTCGGTCAAGACAATTCGCCCAGGCACAGTCCTATGCCGATTTTTGCAGGGAACTGGCGGAATGGACGGGACAGTGCTTCGATATGCTGCAATCCCACGTTCGAAAAAGCAAGGCGATCCTGTTCGAACAGATTGACGATTACGTAAAACTAAATAAATACTCTCAATTATCTATCAACGACATTGCCATGAAGTTTCATATTAGCCCGTCGTACGTCAGCAGAGTGATCAAAAATGCAACACAAATTACGTTTGTTCAGTATTACACCCGGCTTCGCATTCAGGAGGCAGTCAGACTGATGGAAAGTCAACCCGACATGAAGTTTAAGGAAGTATCCGATTTGTTGTCATTTAGCGATCAGCACTATTTCTCGAAGGTGTTCAAAGAGTATACGGGGCTAAGTCCTACGGATTATAAACAACAGATGTCTGGTATAAAGAACCAATCATAGCTAACAAACCCTTTTTATTTATGTTATAATACGAAACAAATACGGCTTGTTACTGAATTTATTCAGGCAATACCTATGTATATACATGCTCAAAGTTTCTTTGGGTGTGCATATACATGGGTTTTTTTGCGTTTACTTGCCGATTGATTCTACCAAAAATGGATAAAGAGAGGAAGATTCACTTTGGAAAAGAAAAAGAAAAAAAGGTCATTTTATAAGAAAGGAGGAGCTGGTTTACGATTAATGAGTACTAGACTCATTGCAGCTTTCCTTGCGGTGCTTATTGTCCCAACTGCACTTATCGGTTATTTCTCGTATCATAGTGCCAAAGATCAGGTGCAACAAAAAATGACAGATCCCATTAATACAATTTTAACGATGACAGGACAGCATATTAACAATCTGGTAGGGGAAAAAGCAGAAATGTTGAGTTACATAGACAGCATGTATGGCTCCGATCCCAGTCAGGCGAACAATGAAGTAATACAAGTAGGAATCGACCAGTTAGCTGATACATACCCTGATATTATTGCCATAACCGTAGGCAACGACCAAGGCAGTGTTATATCTTCTCCAGCAATTGAGGATGCAACATATGATCCACGCAGCACAGAATGGTACACCAATGGTATAAGTAACAATGGATCACTCTATTTTTCGAGTATTATGAAAGATTCGGTATCCGGGAAGATTTATGTAGAGATTTCAAAAGCTCTGTCAAATGAACAAGGTGTAGCAAGTATTAAACTTGATCTGGAGCGATTAGCAAATGAAATATCGATTGTGGATGTCGGAGGTAATGGGAGTCTGATTGTGGTGGACTCCAATCGAACCATCGTGGCTTGGTCCGGTGCCATTGTAAACGGTGGGGGAGGAGAGCTTGGCGGAGCACTCATCGAGGGAATTCCAGTCCATCCAAATACGGCTTCAAGTTCCGATGAACCGATGGCATTTTCCCAATTTGTCAGAACGGATCTGGCGTATGATCTGGAGGTATATAACGGTGTTAATGCTTTGACGGGTTGGAATGTCATTGCTTTAATGGGCCATGAAGACTTTATCGCCGCAGCGAAGCCCATCATGGTATCGAGTTTAACCGTCATTGCGATATCTGTATTGATTGCTGGTGTAATTATTTTCTTCATCCTGAGATCTTTTATCGTACCTATGCAAAAACTGCGAAAGGCCACTCGCAGCGTAAGCGAAGGGAATCTGTCCGAACGGGTTAATCTTAAAACTGAAAATGAATTTGGCATATTGGCCAATGATTTTGACCAGATGACCATTTCACTTCAATCGGTGGTTGCCGAACTTCATCAGACGTCATCGTTGTTAAGTCACTCTTCTCAGATGATTCAGGAGAGTACAGAACAAACGACCCAATCGGTACAACATGTGGCTGTAACCATGCAACAGACTGCGGAGTCAGCTATCGTTGGAGCGGAAAATTCGGAACAGACAGCAAATGCAGTCGAAGAGATGGCGAGAGGCATCAGTACAATTGCAGAATCTGCGAGTGCGATTGTAGATTCGGCTGAAGAGACGGAGCGCGCTGTTGCTAATGGTGGCAAAACCATTAACCAGGTCGGAGAACAAATGGAACATATTCTCGGAGCTGTTGAAGAAACCTCGGCATTGATTAATGAGCTGTCCAGTCTGTCTGCCGAAGCCAATCGAATGAATGAAGCGATCGCGGATATCTCTCGGCAAACCAATCTTCTATCACTGAATGCCTCTATTGAAGCATCAAGAGCAGGAGAGCATGGAAAAGGTTTTGCTGTCGTTGCAGGCGAGGTACGAACGTTATCGATGCAATCCAAACAAAGTGCGGACGAGATTGGCGCTACCATTGGTAAAATGCTTGATCTGATTGCCAAATCCACGTCTCTTATGAATGATAAAGTTCGTAATCAAGTTGGTGAAGGAATCCGGATCAGCCAAGAAGCTTCAGCAACCATATCGAATATTGAACAGTATACAACACATATCGTGGATCAAATTCAGGATATTTCCGCTGTCTCCGAACAGTTGTCAGCCAGTACGGAAGAAGTCTCGGCTACAGTTGCCACGATGAGTCACATCTCTAAAGTGTCGGCTGACAGTGCTCAGACAACTTCAGCAGCAGCCCAAGAGCAAATGGCGGCAATGCAGGAGATATCCGCATCATCTGCACAGCTATCCAAAACAGCTGAGAACATGCAAGAATTGGTTCGCCGGTTTAAGCTCTAGAGTAGAAGTAAGTAAATGTGTAAGGAAATATGTAAAGAGATATGTAAAGCACCAGGCGCTCCCCAAATGGAGCGCCTTTTTGCATTTAGAGAGATTAGTAAGAATGTGATCACTTGAGCACTCCTCCTCCTCATATCCTTTCCAACATTCCTTATGAAACGGGTTCGTAGATGATGGAGGTAGGATAATGCAATAATTCAGTGAATTTATATATGAAGAGATCTGATAAAATGAATGAAAAGCTGGGAGGTAAAGCCATGAAAAAGCCCATGATCGGTGTACTGCCTTTGTATGATACGGACAAAAAAAGTTACTGGATGCTTCCAGATTATATGAACGCCATAGAAGGAGCAGGTGGGATTCCAATTATGCTGCCTTTGACAACGGATACCGAGATCATAGCAACGTTGGCTAATCAGTTCGATGGGTTCCTGTTCACCGGGGGACATGATCTCAATCCTGAGCTGTATCATGAGCATGCTGAGGTTACCTGTGGAGAGTTGTGTATTGAACGCGATATGATGGAGTCGATATTATTACAAAAGGTAATTGAGCTAGATAAGCCTGCGTTTGGCATATGCCGTGGACTACAGCTATTTAACGTTATGTTGGGTGGAACGTTATATCAAGACATTCCGACTAACCTTCAACTTCATGGGAACAAGATCGTTAATCATAAGCAAAGTCCGCCGTATACAGATCTTGTACATGATGTACATATCGAGGAAAATAATATCCTATACGATATTTTGCAAACCGATACGATAAAAGTGAACAGCTACCACCATCAGGGACTCAAGATGTTATCGGATAAGTTAACTGCCGTGGCAGTCGCTGAAGATGGACTCGTTGAATCCGTGGTCATGCCAAACCGTTCATTTGTTTTGGCTGTGCAGTGGCATCCAGAGTACAGCTATAAAGTAGATGACTACAGTCAGAAGTTATTTGCGGCGTTTGTTCATGCTGCTAAATCCCCACGCTATACTATCCATATTGAAGACATCATCGCATAAAATGTGAAAAAGAAAAAAGACCTCCTGTTTATAAAAACAGAGGAGGTCTTAGTATTGGTGAATATAGTCGTAATAGTAATCCTGGTATTACCCTTCTATTGGCAGGATTATTTTAATCCAGACTTCGTGTTCGCATGCTCTTCAGCATTCAGGGAAGCAATCAGCTTCTCGCCTTCAACATCCAGATTTGGCAGAATGCGATCCAGCCATTTCGGAAGTGCCCAAGCTTTATCTCCGAAAATAGCCATGATGGCTGGAACCAAGCCCATACGGATGATGAAAGCATCAATCAGAATGCCTACCGCCAAGGTGAAACCAATCTGCTTGATCATGACATCATCAGTGAATATAAATCCTGCAAATACAGAGACCATGATCACTGCTGCGGCAACAACCACACGACTGACCTGATTGTACCCATGAACGACGGATTCGGTCCCGCGATGACCGTGGACATATGATTCCCGCATAGAGCTAACAAGGAAGACTTGATAGTCCATCGCGAGGCCATACAAAATACCTGTCACGATGATCGGCATAAAGCTCAGCAACGGGCCGCCAGTATCGAAACCAAAGAGCGAATGCAGCCAACCCCATTGGAATACAGCAGTCGTAATCCCGAATGTGGCCAGGATACTAAGCAGGAAGCCAATTGTAGCTTTGATAGGAACGATGATCGAACGGAATACAAGTAACAGGATGATCAGCGATAGCAGGATTATAATGCCTACATAAATAGGGAATACCTGCGCCAATTTGGCAGACATATCAATGTTAACAGCCGTAAGACCAGTAACCCCAAGCTTCACATCATAGGTCTGTGCGATACTCGAATCAGCCGAGCGCAGATCACTGACCATTGTTTTAGTGAGCGTATCGTTAGGACCTGTTTTTGGAATGAGACTAAAGATAGCCAAATCTTCTGTCATACCAAGCGGTGTAACCTGTGCTACGTTATTCTGATCTTGCAGCTCCATCATCAGACCACCCAAGAGTTCCGGCGTGACTTTTGCAGAAGATTGATTAGGCTCTGCGACCAGAATAAGTGGTCCGTTGAATCCTTCTCCGAAGCCTTCCGAGATAGCATCATAGCTCTGTCTTGCGTCCGTATCGAGATTCGCTGAGGAAGCGCCAGGGATACCCATTTCCATTTTGGTGATAGGTGTCGCGGCAAAACCAAGAATAACGATAATCGCGATAATGATAGCCCAACGATTCTTGATAATGAATTTCACCCATCTATCCGCAACTCCGTGACTAGCGGCTTTAGGATGTTTCTTGCTTTTCTCACGAGCTTTGGCGGAACAGATGCGTTCTCCTACCAATCCCAGCAAAGCCGGCAACAGGGTTAAAGCAACGAATACGTTGATGAGCACGGTGGCAGCTGCGACCAAAGCCATCGTAGACAAGAATGTGAGACCGATGACAAGCATACCGCACAGTGCAATAATGACGGTTAACCCGGCAAAAAATACTGCGCTGCCCGATGTACCAATGGCTCTGGCTGTTGCTTCTTTTGCGCTCAAGCCTTGATCAATGATCATTCGACGTTGACGATTAACAATGAAGAGAGCGTAATCGATTCCAACAGCCAATCCAACCATGAGAGCCAGGACGGAAGTGACACTTGGCATTTCGATGAATTTGGAGATTGAGAATGCTCCACCTACTCCGATCGCAACACCCAGTAATGCAGTGATCAGAGGCAGACCTGCTGCAACGACGGAGCCGAGGGTGATCAACAATACGATTACAGCAATGACCAGTCCAACAATCTCTGCGGAGCCGACCCCAATCGATACCGCTTTGAGCGTTTCGCCTGGCAAGACCGTAATGTTGGTTCCTTTCTCTACCGTCATAACGGATTGAATAACGGAATCAAATATATCCTGCGTGATGGCAGACTGCTCGATTGTAAATTGGAACTGGAACAGTGCAATACTACCGTCTGAAGAGATCAGCATACCAGGTACAGGAACACCATCCACCATCAAAGGTCCATAGGGAGGAGGCGTGGTTGTTGCGGATTGAGCTGCACCCGCAGACTGAGCATTCTGAGCAATCTCTGCAGAAGCCCCTGAATTACTCGCTTCAGCTGCATAATCGGCAGGGTTAAGGACTTTGTCTAATGCGTAAACTTCATTAACACCTTTCATCATGGCAGCCAAACGTTCAGGCGTATCCAAACGCTCGTTGTCCGGTGCCTTGAATACAACACTTCCTTGACCGCCGGAGGCGGCTGGCAATTCTTTTGCTAATTGATCCAGAACCTTCTGCGACTCTGTGCCTTCAATCTTCATTTCAGAACTGATGTGAATACCATTGATGCTGATCATGGAGATGACAATTCCCAGAATTAAAACCCAGCCAATGATGAAGGTTGCAGGTTTGCTAAAAGCGGTTTTCCCCACTCTGTATAATA
Source organism: Paenibacillus sp. FSL K6-4396 (assembly GCF_038002525.1). NCBI lineage: Bacteria > Bacillati > Bacillota > Bacilli > Caryophanales > Paenibacillaceae > Paenibacillus > Paenibacillus sp. FSL K6-4396. The sequence goes on from NZ_JBBOCR010000001.1 coordinate 3,360,050, forward strand.
ATGTAGACATTTCTCTATTTTACACTCCCTCTATGATGAATGTGGATGGTTGGCATGTTCGAATCCCGCCCGCAAATGACTAAACGTCGTTTCCAAAAATTGATCGAATGTTAAAGCACCGGGCTTGGTATCCTCAGTAATGACTTGTCCGGGTAGTAACACATTAAGTCTTCCATCAATTAATGGCAGTATTGTTCCATATAGTGCGTTGATCAAAAGATAAGTATAGATCTCGTCATACTTCCCGTTAGATAAGTCTAATAAGGTATCTTGTGCCTGCGTCTGCATCCGGTGCATGGCTCCAAGGTAATGCGGTTCAAGTACGGGATAAGTCTGGGATAGTGAGAGCAACTGATGAAGTCTTCCAATTAGTTCTGTTGTAAGCTGCATCTTGATCAGGTTATACAGTACGTCAAGCAAGGAGACGTTGTCGGGCATTTTGGTAAGTAACTCTTCGAGTTCCGTTGTATTCTGAACGGATATTGCGCCTCTTGCTACAGCTTCTTCTTTACATGTGAAGTAGTTAGCAAATGTTCTACGTGAACAACCCACCTGATGCACAATATCTTCGACCGTAAAGCCATCAAGCCCATGTTCAAGGGTAAGTTCAAATGCAGCACTAGCAAGTGCTTTTTCAGTTGCTTCTTTCTTCAAATGTCGCAAGTTTCGTTTGATCATTATTCTCCGCTTATGCGTTCACCTCCAATACCAATGACTATGGTTTGTTTTTTTTAAGAAGAGCACACTTACTGAATATGCACTTTGTGAGGTTTATCATAACAACAAGTTGCTCATTGTGCAAATTTACCCATTGTGCAAATATTTTATATGACGGCTATACTATGAACCAATGCTTCAACTCCTGAGGAATGAATGTTAAAATCAGATAAAAACCTGGGGCGATGATGGAAAATGAGTAGTCGTAAACAAAGTTTATTGGAAACAGCACTTGCACTATTTTTAGAGCATAGCTATGCAAATACAACAATCCAGATGATCCTGGATCAATCAGGTGTATCCAAAGGTACATTCTACAAATTCTTCAGTTCGAAAGAAGACTGTTTATATTCGATTATTGATCAGCGTATGCAGGAGGATGTTTTCATTCGCAAGGAACTTGAACAAAATCATTATACTTCGGATTATGCTCTGCTTGTTGATCAGATTGCCATTCCCATGTCTGGACCTGACAAAGAGCGAGTGTGGGAATTGTATTGGACTGGTTTTTACGCCGGAGAGATCAACTCAGCTAAACTGGCTAAAGTGCATCTAAACTGGCTGTCTACACGCTTGATTCAGGTGTATGGAAAAGACATCAGCTTATACGCCAACGAAGGTGCAATATTGTGCTATGGCATACTACATCAGATTGCCAACACCTCAAGAAGTCTAAATACTCAAAAACCGGTTTGGAGCGAAGTTGTTCCAAAAGTATTAACGTACATCGAAGTGATATTAAGAACAATGCACCAAAGAAATGAACATATTTTTGACGTTCAGTCTCTTTATTTTCTGAATGCCGATGAGCGTAACCATGATCATGGTCTCGATATCGACAAGCTGTTGGAGGAATTGGATGAGTTCAACAAGATTGTTCAAAAATCCAAGGAATCTACATCATTAAAGCAACTTTCCAAGGGACTTTTGGCGTTATTACAGGATAAAGAGGATTTAAATATTCCTGTAATCGAAGTTGTCCTTCAAGCATTTCACAAAGAGTACAAATCAAGTGCATTTCACTCCGAAGCCAATAGACTAACCGAAGCCTGCTGGTGGTATTTGGAACTTGTGAAGCACCATAATTAATTTGGAGGTTGGCCCCAAAGCCAACCTCTTTTTTTGTTTTTTTTATGCTTGAAGTTATTATTAATATACTATTAGTACATTAATTAATTGTTGTTATAACAGTTGAATGTTGCAGTTTAAACTACGGAATTTGAAATTAAATATACGAGTAGTATATAATCGAAATGAACATATATTTCCATAGATTTCAATAACTTCACTAAGAAAGGAAGATTTCAATGAATAATAACCAAACATCGGAAAAATCAGAATTCAATTTGTTTAGTGAAGAAAATGTTAAAGATCAATTTGCCATGTTTAAACAGATGCGATCCAGAGGCTCCGTTGTTCCTGTTCCCAATCCAATGGGTGGAGCAGAGCAAACCTGGATTATAACTCGGATGGACGTTGCCATGGAAGTGTTGAAAGACCACTCTCGATTTACGGTAGATATGAACTCTATCGATAATGGCAATGATATTCGAAAGAATCTCTCAGACGATCTTGGTTCATCGGAACCCCAGACTTTTTTTACCGGAAAGTCGATGCTCTTTGTTGATGAACCGGATCACCGAAGACTGCGTAGCCTGGTGTCCAAAGCATTCACTCCAAGATATATGGAAAGCCTGCGTCCGCGTGTCCAGGAAATTGCCGATGAATTAATTGATCAATTTGAAGGAAAAGGAGAGATGGATCTTGTAAAAGACTATGCCTACCCTTTCCCAATTAACGTCATATCCGAAATGCTCGGTGTACCTCAGGAAGACCGACCTCAGATCCATGTATGGTCTGAAGCCATTGCGAAAGGTCTCGGTTTCGGTAAACAAGATCCTGAAGTAGCGCAGCATTTGCGATCATTCGCAGAATACACGGCTCAGCTTGTGGCGAACAAACGAGTGGAACCTTCCGATGACCTCATCAGTCAATTAATTGTGATCGAGGAGGAGGGGGATCGACTGAATGAAGATGAATTAATATCCATGATCACGTTATTAATATTTGCTGGACATGAGACAACGTCGAATCTGATTGCGACCGGCTCTTATCTACTTCTGACACATCCCGAACAACTGGAACAACTTAAACAAGATTTGAATCTGGTTCCTTCTGCGGTGGAGGAGTTGTTACGATATAACGGCCCCGCGACTTCGTCAGGTCCTCGATATGCAACGCAGGACACGGAGCTGGATGGACAACGGATTAAAAAAGGAGATGTTGTGATTCCTCTTTTGAAATCAGCGAATCGGGACGAGTTACAGTTTAACCAACCTGAAGAACTGGATCTTGAGCGCAAAATAAAACGGCATTTGGCCTTTGGCCATGGTATTCATATGTGTCTTGGTGCTCCACTTGCCCGTGTGGAGGGAGACGTAGCGTTTACTACGCTATTAAGTCGACTTCCTGGTCTTCAGCTTCGTGTTCCTCCGGAAGAGATTCATTGGCACTACTCACTATTATCTGAGGGATTGGCATCATTACCAGTAAAATTTTAATAGATAAATTTAGTGTGTCTCACTGGAGTATGACGAATTGTCGTCATACTCTTTATTTATAATGATGATAGAACGGTATGAACAAGAAGCATTCCAATGGAGTGAACATGCTAATGCAAAAACATAAAATTGAGTACATAAATTTTGTTGTGGAGGTAAACTTTATGAATAAAGATGAACTATTCATGCATAAAGCCATTGAGATTGCTTTGCAAGCTCGCAAAGAAGGAAACGAACCATTCGGCCCATGATCAGTTAGCGGAAATTGCTGGCAGCAACATCATGATCGCGTGTGAAGAAGTGTTTGAGAAAAGTCCTCAAAAGCCTGAAGTAGTGGGGGAATTACTGAGCGCAGAAGGCTTGAAAGTATTCGAAGGATATCAATTTCTTTCTTAGTCCTCGTTCGGACAAAAAAATAATTTTTAATTATTGCTTGATTTTTTTTTCAACGTCTGATAGTGTAAGACCTGTGATTTTGGGAAGTTAATTTATCAATATGAATTAGAGCTTTCCAGCAGATAATTTTGACCACTTCACCAGGAAGTTAAGGCCATACGGACAGCCGGGTCAAACGCCGATTGGCAACTTACGTTGCTTTATTGATTGAGTTCAAAGCTCAAATTTTATAAGTTGGTTACTTTACAACCAGTGCAATTGCACATCAACTTGTGAAACGGTCAATAAGAGTGGTAAAGGCGAATTATTTGCTATATAGACTCTGATCCAATATTGATATACATGAAGGAGCTTTCCGCCAAAGGAGTTCTTGTGAACTTTTTTGGTCATGGAGACTTCACGTCTTTTTTATGATGTATATCGATAAGCAAGTGTGATGGTGCGCGATTGCGGGCATTTTTCACCTTGCTTTTTTTGTTGTCTTGTTGTCGTTACTGTATCAAACAAATTAAACCAATTAAAAAAAATACATATTGGGATAGGAGAATGTAAAATGGGAAAAGCACTAATCATCGGCGCCGGCGGCGTTGCTTCCGTGGCAGTACACAAATGCGTTCAAAACAGTGAAGTTTTTGAGGAAATCTGCATCGCGAGTCGTACAAAATCCAAATGTGATGAACTCAAAGCCAAGCTGGACGGCGGAAAAACAAAAATTACAACAGCACAAGTAGATGCTGACAATGTTGACGAACTGATCGCTCTGATCAACGAAGTTAAACCGGATATCGTTATGAACCTTGCTTTGCCGTATCAAGATCTGACAATCATGGATGCTTGCCTTGCAACTAAAACAAATTACATGGACACAGCGAACTATGAGCCACATGATACAGCGAAGTTCGAATACAGCTGGCAATGGGATTACAAAGAGCGTTTTGAACAAGCAGGCATCACTGCATTGCTCGGTAGTGGATTTGATCCAGGCGTGACAGGCGTATTCTCCGCTTATGCCCTGAAGCACTACTTCGACGAAATTGAGTACATCGACATTCTGGACTGCAATGGCGGCGACCACGGCTATCCGTTCGCAACCAACTTCAACCCTGAGATCAACATTCGCGAAGTATCTGCCAACGGTAGATACTGGGAAAATGGTGAATGGATCGAAACGAAGCCGATGGAAATCAAACGTGTCTACGACTTCAAAGAAGTTGGCGAGAAAGACATGTACCTGTTGTACCATGAGGAATTGGAATCTTTGGCAAAAAACATGCCAGGTCTGAAACGTATCCGTTTCTTCATGACATTTGGTCAAAGCTACCTGACTCACTTGAAAGCTCTTGAAAATGTAGGTATGACTTCAATCGAGCCTATTGAATATGAAGGTAAACAAATTATTCCACTGCAGTTCCTGAAAGCAGTACTGCCTGATCCAGCATCCCTTGGACCACGTACTGTAGGTAAAACAAATATCGGTTGTATTTTCAAAGGTAAAAAAGATGGTCAAGACAAAACATATTATGTTTACAATATCTGTGATCACCAAGAGTGTTACAAAGAAGTGGGTTCCCAAGCGATCTCTTACACAACAGGCGTTCCAGCTATGATTGGTGCAGCAATGGTCATGACAGGCAAATGGAACAAACCAGGCGTATACAATGTAGAAGAGTTCAACCCGGATCCATTCATGGAAGAGTTGAACAAATGGGGCCTCCCATGGGTAGAAGACTTCAACCCGGTACTCGTTGATGAGCTGCCAGAAGAAGTTAAAGAATCGGAGCTAGTTCGTTAAAATGCGGTTCGAGCAATTACCGACACCATGTTTTGTTGTTGACGAGGCGCTTATCGAGAGAAACCTGAAAATCCTGAACGGTGTTATGCAACGTACAGGTGCCAAAATCGTGCTCGCTCAAAAAGCATTTTCCATGACTGCGATGTACCCGCTGATTGGAGAATACCTGAGCGGAGCTACGGCGAGTGGTTTGTATGAAGCACGCCTGGGCCACGAGGAAATGGGCAAAGAGAATCATGTCTTTGCTCCGGCATACCGCGCAGAAGAGATCGACGAGATTCTCTCCATCTGCGACCACATTATTTTCAATTCTTTTTCACAGCTTGCAAAATTTAAGGATAAGGCGCTTCAGGCTGGCCGTAAGGTCGGCTTGCGCGTCAATCCAGAATGCTCTACCCAAGAAGGACACGAGATCTACGATCCGTGTTCTCCGGGTTCGCGTTTTGGCGCGAAACAAGAAGATTTCCAAGCAGATCTGTTGGAAGGTGTCTCCGGACTACACTTCCACACACTGTGTCAGCAAAATTCAGATGATCTGGAGACTACGCTGAACGCAGTTGTTGAGAAGTTCGGACAATGGCTGCCACAAATGGAATGGATCAACTTCGGTGGTGGACACCATATCACACGTGAAGATTATGATATTCCAAGACTGGAAGCATGCATCAAGCGTATGCAGAACGATTATGGCCTGGAAGTATATCTGGAGCCGGGAGAAGCTGTTGCGCTGAACGCGGGTTATCTGGTGACCTCTGTGCTGGACTTCCATAAAAACGGTATGGACATCGCTATTCTGGATACTTCAGCTACGTGTCATATGCCGGATGTGCTGGAAATGCCATATCGCCCGCCGCTGATCGGTTCGGGAGAAGTGGGTGAGAAGGCTCATCTGTATCGCCTAGGTGGACAAACCTGTCTGTCTGGTGACGTGATTGGGGATTATTCATTCGATCAGCCTTTGCAAGAAGGCGACCGTCTGGTATTCGAAGACATGGCGATTTACTCCATGGTGAAAACCAACACGTTCAACGGCATGCCGCTTCCAGCGATTGCTGTTAAAAGAAAAGACGGCGATTGCGAAGTTGTCCGCGAATTCGGATATCAGGATTTCAAAATGAGGCTGGCATAATTACTTCATTATATAGTAAGCATTGAATATAAATACAAAGAAGGGAACCTGGAGACAGGTTCCCTTTTTAACGTTAACTAATGTTTAACGTCTTGAAGCGTATGAAAAGATCGGTTCTCTTAGTTCAAAGTCATACGTCAACCCGTCCACAATGCCGACTACACTTTCACTGTCATACAACTCCAGCAAAAATCCAGCCATTTGTTCCGCCGTATGGAACTTGGGAACTCTGCCTTCATACTCAAACTCGTCTACATTAAAGGAATGTTTCGCAAACTCGGTCTCGGTTGCAGCCGGAGCGAGAACTTTGGCTTGCATTGCTGCGTTCTTGCCCTTTAACTCTTGCGCAAGCCCTTCCGTAAAGGCACTTACATAGAACTTAGTTGCGCAGTAGGTTACTGCATCGGCTACAATCGTATATCCTCCACCAGAGGAAATATTAATGATCTGTGTGCCATCAACGTTTGCATAATCACGTACATACAGGGAAGAAAGAATCGTAAGAGCTTCTATATTAAGATGAAGCATCTGCTCAATCTTGGGCAGGTGTTGTTCGCCAACGGAAGCAAAATTCCCGAATCCTGCATTGTTAATCCACGTCTCAATGGAGTAAGCCTGAAGACTCTCATAGAATTCATGCACATTAGCGGCAATGGACAGATCCACTGTACGAATGACAATATCCAGATCAGGATTGATTTCAGCTACTTTTGCTTTTAATTTGTCCAATTCATCGGTTCTGCGTGCTGCCAGGATTATATTTTTGCCACGAGCTGCAAAAGCTAAAGCCGCTTCATATCCAATGCCTGAACTGGCACCGGTAATCACTGTGTATTTCATGGGAATTCCTCCTGGATCTGATTTCATTATTTATTGTGATGTGACCACGAGTTGATTATACTGATTAGAGCTTACTCTAAGTCAAGCGGGAAAATGGAGGGGAGGTTAACCATGCATACCATTGGTGAAGTGGCAGAATTACTCCATATCAGTGCACATACGTTGCGTTATTATGAGAAGGAACAGATTGTAACTCCTCTCCGAGATGCGAGTGGAGACAGGCGGTACAACGAGTCACACCTGAAATGGCTACAATTTGTAATTAAATTAAAAGAGACTCAGATGCCCATTGCTACCATTAAGAAGTATGCGTCCTTGTTTCAGGAAGGGGAGCATACGGCGGCGGATCGTTTGAAGCTACTGGAGGAGCATAAAGAGTCGATTCAAAAACAGATGCACATCCTTAACACAGCAGATGAGATGCTTGAGCATAAAATTTCGACGTATCGAACGCTCATCGGACAATGAACTAACACACACAAATGACGATCTATTGCCAAAACAGTGATTTTTATTATAGACTGTTTTTTATCGGTTGTTCATCAAGGGGGAAATGCAATGCATCAAATCAGGAAACAAAAGTCAAATAAGTTAAAGATTCTCTCCAAAGTATTATTGATTATCATTGGGGGATTTATAACGGCATATGGTCTCGAAGCCATATTGATCCCGAATAATGTCTCAGATGGTGGTGTCACAGGTCTGAGTATCGTAGGATCACAACTGTTCGGATTACCACTGGGGATACTCATCGGGATTATTAACATTCCATTTGTGTGGCTAGGGTACAAGCAAATCGGAAAAAGCTTTGCGTTATATTCGATCATCGGTATTGCTTCACTCGCAATCAGCACCAGTCTGATGCACCATGTACCAACCATCATTGAAGGTGATACCTTGCTTGTTACGGTTGTCGGCGGGATTATTATCGGTTTTGGTATGGGACTTGCATTACGTAATGGTGGCGCATTGGATGGCATAGATATGCTGGCTGTACTCCTTTCGCGAAAAGTCCCTTTTGGAACCAGTGATCTCATTCTGTTCCTCAACATGTTTGTATTTATTGTCGTTTCTACCGTGTTTGGTCTGCAAGGTGCGATCTTGTCAGGACTTGCGTATTTCATTGCTTCTAAAGTAATACATATTGTTGAAGAGGGCTTGAGCGGCTCCAAAACGTTTAAAATTATTACGAATCAACCTGAGATTATGGTTGAAACCATTCGGGACCGCTTAGGCCGTGGAGCAACATATACCGAGGCTTACGGTGGCTATTCTAATGAGCAATTCAAAGAAATTACTTGTGTCATTAACCGGATGGAAGAGAGTAAAATTAAAGATATCATTCACGAAATTGACCCAACTGCTTTTGTAGTCGTATATGATGTAGCAGAAGTCAGAGGCGGCAATTTCAAAAAGAAAGATATACACTAACATACAAAAACGCGCTGACAGGAGAAATACTCTTGCCAGCGCGTTTTTGTTTTACCATATGTGTATAAAAAAAATCAAGCTTCAGTAAAAACTGTACTGAAGCTACTGTCAACACCTTCAATATATAATGGAACAGCATATACCTTTTCAATTCCAGATAAGTCATGGTTTAAATTCATATCCTCTATAAGTAGAATGAACTTGCCATCAACCCGACCTTTCCCAAGCATAATCTGATGAAAAGTGATAGCCTCATCCACATGAATCACAGAGCCAGAAGAGATCATATCCATTCCAACTGCTCTCAATGAATCAAAAACCATCAAGTAACTTGCAGCATCTGCTGCAAACCCTGGGTTATGATCACTATAACGAACAGGGTCAGATGACCGAAACTTTCCAAAACCTGTACGTATGAGCAGAAGATCAGAGCCAGCGATCTGGTGTTCATACGGCTCCAGGTCAGCTTTTGTAATAAGTTCATCGTCACCTTTGGGAATATCGAGGATTGTTGGATGAGTAAAGATAAAGTAGTCTATGGGAATCTCGCTTATTTTTAGACCTTGCGGATTGAAATGCCAAGGCCCGTCAATATGAGTTCCATTATGGTTGAGAGATGTGATAATAAATTGGTTATACAGATCTCCTTGATCTATGCTGGACTGCTGCTGAATCTCAACAGGAGGATTATCTTTATAAACGGGAGTATTTACACTAAGAGGGTAGGACAAGAGGATCCGCTTCATCTGTTGTTCTCTCCTTTATGTCACACAGGTTCTATATCATGATTGGTGAATGTATGGACTCATATTATGAAAGGAATCGGTATTTCATGCATAAGCACAGCTCTATTATGGAAAACTTCTGTAGTGTGATTAAAAAGCATGATTCTATGGGAGGTTAGCATAGTGACAAAACAGGACCCGCAAGAGCTTTTGAAGCAAAAACATGAACTGGATGAACAAAAAAGACAGTTCACTAATTTTTCCCGAAATATTTCAGGTCATGGTGAGGTTGAAGCTGGTCAAGAGTTCAGTGTTGACCGAGTGCCAGATGACCAAAATCGTATGAAATCGGTTGAGAACAGACGCGGCGAAGTCTAAAACGTTACAACATAAGCTGATCCTTTATTGGATCGGCTTATTCGTGCGAAGCATTTTATTGAAGAGAAAGATATATGTTGTGGTTGAGAATGATTATCGATAGAATGTAGAAAAGTGAAAATATCTGCTGATTTTGCGGATGTTTTGCTAACTTAATGGGTTGTGGAAGGTGAAGGAAGAGATGCACGTAGAAGAGCATGTGAAGTTATGGAATCTAGCCACCATTAAAATATGGGATGTGCGTCACGTCGTAGTGGGCGCTGACGAATCAATCTATGCCTACCGATTTCCGGTTAGCGGTTTTATATACACCGTAAGAGGCAATGCAACGATTAAGCTGGATGACACGATGTACGTGATTGATCAGATGCAAGTCTTGCATGGAGGCAAAGGGGTATGGATGAATATCTCCCTGAACGAGGATTCATTTGAATTTTATTTGATATTTTATCGGGCTAATTTGTCGTTATCCAATACTCGTGAGAATCAAGCTCTGCTCAGGCAACATGTCCCGTTTCATCTGCAATATGCTTTCGCCCCAGGCTATCCCATGGACTTATATGATAAAGTCCAAAGAATAGAGCAACATTGGGAACGGACGGATGTGTTCTCGAAATTTCAGGTAAAGACGTTATTTTATCAATTTATTAATGAATTAATGAGGCAGTTAAGTGCACAAGGGATTGAGACTGCCAAGCCCGATCTGGTAGCTCAAGCCGTTCGTTATCTTCAAGAGAACTACATGTTGCCCGTTATGGTCGATCCGCTCGCAGAACTTCTGGATTGCAGTGCAGGGCATCTGTCGAGAACGTTCAAGAAAGAGACAGGCAGCAGTCTGATTACCTATTTAACTCGGATACGGATGTACAAAGCCAAGGAGCTGCTGTTGCACACAGATGCATCTCTTCAGAAGATTGCCGAGGCAATCGGCATTCCGGATGTGATCTATTTTAATCGTTTATTTAAAAAGCATGTTGGCCTTTCACCAGGTCGGTTCAAACAAAAATGTATCGCCCTGCCAACCGGTCAGAATAATGCTATCAAAGAATCAGAATTGTCCATTGTCAGTCCTATGCATCGCGGTTATGATCCTATTGATGATAATTATTATCAATACAAACCCAAAGGAGAATCACTTACATCTATGAGATCGAGAAAACCCGTTGCATTGCTTTTGATGCTCAGTCTTACATTATTAATATCAGCCTGTTCCCCTTCTCAGGGCAGTTCAGCAACAAGCAGTAATGGAACAAGCGGTAACAATGCTCCAACTACCGAAGTCGCGCAATCCACTGAATCAGCAGTACAGGAGCGTGTTGTTAAACATCCCTGGGGAGAAACGGTCATCAAAGGTGATCCTGAGCATATTATTTCGTTGTTCCCGGCTGCAACTGACTATTTGTTAGCACTCGGTATTGTACCCCAGGCAGCATCCAGTAATGAGGAGGGGAGTGATCAGTTTCCTACCTACCTGTCCGATCAACTACAAGGAAAAGAAAATCTGGGCTGGCAGGTTGATCCCAACTACGAAAGCATATTGGCGGCAGAGCCAGACCTGATTATCGGTCAGGATTTCATGAGTGATGCCTATGACAGCCTCAGCAAAATTTCGCCTACCTTGCTGGCAGAGAAGCTGCAGGACGAGCAAGGTATTATTCGTATGAAGACAAGCCTGTTACATATGGGAGATATGTTAGGGAAGACGGATCAGGCCAAACAGGTCATTGAAGAATACGAAAAGAAGGCTGCAGAAGCCCGTGAGAAAATCAAGCAATCCATCGGAGACGAGACCGTGATGTTCCTGCGTTTATCCGACAAAGAAGTGCGTTATTACAGTAAAAGAAACTATGAGGTTCTGTACGACGATCTAGGCCTGACACCTCCTATATCCATACCTGACCCGACAGATTCAATGAAAGTAATCTCCATGGAGTCGTTACCATCGATTAATCCGGATCATATTTTCCTGTTGTCATCAGACGAGAATGAAACGACAGAATTGCAAAAAACAGCAGTGTGGAAAAGCCTGAATGCTGTTAAAAACAACAATGTCTACATCGTTGACTACGGTTTGTGGTTCCAAGGTCCGGGAGGACCCATTGGACAGAGCAAGATTATAGAAGAAGCGGTGAGTTTCCTTACCCAATAAGAAAACAAGACAGGAGGATCCCCTTTTGGAAACGTCTGTAATGGAAAAGATTATTCGTGAACGAAGAACCATTCGTCAGTTCAACGGCAAACCGCTGGCGAAAGAAACGATCATGCACTTGCTGGAAGCGGCCGTGTGGGCACCTGTTCATTCCCGCAAAGAGCCATGGCGCTTCATATTATTTGTAGAGGAAGGTCGGAAGCAATTTGCTGATGCAGTGCTACATACGTTTTCCAAAGATGAGCGGGAGCGTTGGACAGAGAAGCTGCAAAAAGACTACTGTGAGTCTATCCAAGCCCATCTGCTGGTTGTAATTGAGGCTGATCCGAGACAACGGGTATGGGAAGATGCTGTGGGTGCTAGTGCTGCCCTTATTCAAAATATTCAACTCCTGGCATGGGAGCAGGAGATCGGCGTAGTGTGGAAGACGAATGAATATAATTTTGACCCTGATTTCTACGCCAAGACAGGTGTAAAAGCAGGGGAGAGAATCATTGGCACACTTCATCTGGGGTATTTTGATACAAACAAGGTTCCAAAACCTCGTCCTCGCACACCCGTAGAAGAATTGATGACCTTTGTCTCCACGGCAATAGCAGAAGTACAGTAGTAAGACATTGAGGAGTTCAAACTGTTTCTGATTAATGTTATCTCACACTGCCTGCCAAATCATGAACGAAGTGAAATACAAATTCGGCGGTCAATAAATGGATGGTTGAGGCCATTTAGGTGGTGGTCAATCGTTGTAAAAGGTCGTATATTATTACTATGTCGATTGTGGGATTGAATATGGACCACATCGCAATATGATAAACGATTTTACATAGAAGGACGGGAAAAAATGGACTTTAAACCGCTTGCTTCATTTATCGACCGCATTACATCCTGGCGTATACCGTGGGCAGAGGTGCTGGTGATGCATCGAAATGATACCGTTTTCCATTATCGTAATGGATACGCCAATCTGGAAGAGAAAACACCTATCGGTGATGGAGCGATCTTCAATCTATACTCCATGACCAAAATCATGACTTGCGTGGCAGGGCTGCAACTGGTGGAGAAAGGGGAAATGCTGTTAAGCGATCCCTTGTCTGATTATCTGCCAGAGTACGCTGAGATGACGGTGAAAAAAACGATGGCGAACGGGGAGATCCGACTGGAAAAGGCGACAAGAGCCATTACAGTACGTGATTTGTTCACCATGACTGCCGGGTTCTCGTATAACGTTGATTGTCCAAGCATCCAAGAAGCTGTAAAAAGCACCGATGGAACATTGCCAACACGCGACTTCGCGAGAGCGCTTGCGAAAGAACCGTTGTTATTTGAACCAGGGACACACTGGAATTACAGCATGTGCCATGATGTGCTGGGAGCCTTGGTGGAAGTGGTAAGTGGCAAACGCTTTGGTACCTATCTGCGGGACGAAATCACCGGACCCCTTGGCATGAACGATACAGCATTCAATCTGAACGATGAGCAGCAGAAGCGCCTGATTCCACAGTATGCTTACAACGATGAGCTTGAAAAGGCTGTACGTATGGATGGTAATGGATTCCGAGTAGGTACGGAGCTGGAAAGCGGTGGTGCAGGATTATTGTCAACCGTTAGCGATTATGCACGTTTTCTGAACGCGCTTACTGGGCATGGTACGAGTCCCGAAGGCGTGCGCATTCTGTCACAAGCTTCAGTGGAACTGATGCGAACGGACCACCTGAACGAGATGACTCGTGCTGATTATTCGTGGGATCATATGTATGGATACGGCTATGGATTGGGTGTTCGCACACATATCTCCAAAGCAGGAAGCGGCTCACTGAGTCCAATTGGCGAATTTGGATGGAGCGGCGCTGCTGGCTGTATGGCTATTATTGATCCGGATTCAGAGCTTACAGTCATGTATGCACAGCACCTGCTGAATAGTCAGGAACCATACGTTCAACGACGCTTACGTAATGTGGTTTACTCCTGTCTATAAATCATATCGTATTCGAAGTTACTTGAAGAGCCGCTAAATAGCGGCTTTTTATGTTATATGATTCGAAATCTATTAATTAGATTGTTATTTCTTTATTGGAAAGGGTATGTTATCATTCTTAGGAAAATAGTACTAGCAGGAGGATATGCTTATTGAATATAAACCTATATTAATTACATAGTTTGATCAAAAGTACACTCTAGCAAGATCTATTAAAATGTTGAGATTATGCACGATTCAAAATTAGAAATGAGCTTTTAGATGTTTATTTTTTTATTCAAAGGAGAGTCATCAATGATACACCCTAAGCACCAATCAAAATGGGCTTCTCTGGCCCTACTAACCTTAATCGGCTATGTTCTGAGCGCATTGCTTCTGTTACCACCCAATGCTGCTGCCAAAGGAGAGCAAATCTCCGCCAAACAGCTCGAAAGTATGAGCCGGCTTTCATTTACGCTTCGTGATGCCAAACAAACGGCTTACACCGTTTATATTTTCGCTTATGATGAACAGAAGAGAACACTGACCGAAGAAAATGGTTGGACCAACAATAAAAAAGGCGATAAGAGCTATTCAGGTACGTATCGTGCGGCCTTGCTGAAAAAAGGTGCAGCATACGGAACTGTTCAGGCAGCAAAACTGGATCTGAATACGATTATTTTGCCTCAAACCTGGAACTTTGTTGTGAAAAGCAAAGAGGCTAGTACACCAGACATGCTGATGATCACCGATTGGGGAACTTCTAATTTCAATGAGGTGAAAACGTATATTGTTCGTTCCGGGGAATTGCGCCGTGTAACATATGTCGATAATAAGGGAAAAAAAATAGACGATTCCTACTCTGCAAGCAGAGATGATGGAATCCGTACTCTTTCAGGTGCCCGAGTGCAGTTCAAAAATTACAACAACCTTCAATTTGTCTATGGAGTTGATACGTTTAAGCTGAATGTGAACAAATTGGTATTGCAGTTGGAAGATACACGTAACCTCCGTTCAGATGCTTGGCCGAACTCGGGTGTTGGCGATCGCGCTTACCTGAAAAGCCTAAAGGAAGCCGCTTTAAAGGGTGTATTGCCAGGTCGGACGGACATCAAGATTGGCATGACGCTTCAAAATGCGCAAAAAAAGTTGGGGAAACCAAATTCTCGTTCAAACGGGGAATGGGGAGCGTACTATTTTTATTCTAAATTCGGCGTCGGATTTGATTCATACATGCACGAGCTTACCAATAAATCACGTATTGCCGTTTTTGATTTGTACAATGAAAAGCAGAATCTTTCACCACGGAATGTGAAAATATGGATGGGAAAACCTTCCTCAGAATATTACAATGAAGTCGTGGTTGGTTATGAGATGGTATACCAATTGGGTAATCACGCCATTGTATTCACTTATGAGGAAGAAGAGGACTTGATTGATTTTACGAGTATATATTAAGGTATAACATCGTAAAAACAAAAAGTATATCGTATTGGTATGTACAAAAAAAGCCGCTAATTAGCGGCTTTTTTTGTTATCTATGAAATTGGGACGCGTAGTCTATTTTATTGGAGTGTTATTAGAGGTTTGCACAGAACGTACACGATTGACTAAATAAATGCCAACGGATACAAACAGCAATGCGGCCAGATTTTTCAGTTCCAAGATCGTTTCCCCGAGGAATAACGCTGATAACAATGCGCCAAACACAGGAATTAGGAAGTTGTATACAGACACTCTTCCGACCTTGTTATACTTGAGAAGCATATTCCATAGACAAAATGCGACGGAGGACAGCAAAGCCAGGTAGATCAAGTTACTGGTGGATTCCAGGGTGAAATGGGTGACTCGACCGCCGAGTGATAGACCTAACAGCGTAAGCACCAGTCCCCCGACGAATAAGCTGACACCTGTTATGATCAGAACATCGATGGTGGCGGTGAGACGTTTTGCGTAAAGGGCTGTAACGGAAAAAACAAGTGCCGCTATAATAACGAAGCCTTCGCCTGTGAATGAAAAGGAAAAAGCAAGCAGATCCGTATGGAAGTTTACGATAATGACGCCAACGAATCCGAGCAAGCAGCCAACGATTTTATTTCTGCTTAATTTGTCGTTCTTATAGATGAAATGGGCCAGAACAACACTGAAAAAGGTTGTCGTTGCATTCATAATGGAGCCTTTGACACCCGTTGTATTGGCTACGCCAACGTAGAAAAACATATATTGCAAACCGGTTTGCAATATACCTAACATGATAAGGCTTGTCCACTGAGGCCGGGACAATTGAAGCTTCTCTTTTCTAACGATACGAGACAGGAGCAATAGCAGCAAGCCCGCCAGTGTGAATCGATATCCGGCAAATACATATTTGGAAGCAATGTCTTCCGGCAGAATGTTAAATGCGATATATCCAAGTTTGATGGACGGGTACGCACTTCCCCATAACAAGCAACACAGGCTTGCGACGAGCATGACAAAAATGGGATCACTAAATTTACTCGGTTTTTGATTTTCAAGGGTATTTCTCTCTATCACTCTCAATCTTCTCCTCGCATTTCATGCACATATGTATGTACGAATCTACTATCCTCACTGACCATATCACATATCGCTAATATTTGTAATGATAATTAACTCCTTAATATAGCTGAGAAGACTGAATAAGACGGGAAGAAGCCAGGTTACAGATGAATTTCAATGTACTTTCATGTTTACTTGGAGAAATTTCCAGAATGAAAACGCTTGTCAAATCGAAAATAATATGATAATTTAATGTCTGTAACCGGTTACACATAGAGGAGAGCAACTTATGAAAACAATTAAAGACGTAGCTCAACTGGCTGGCGTATCTGTTGCCACCGTGTCCAGAGTCATTAATGATAGAGGTTATGTTCATGCCGACACACGCAAGAAAGTGGAAGATGCTGTGAAGGCGCTTAATTTTTCGCCAAATGAAGTGGCCCGCTCATTATATAAACGCAAGTCCAAACTGATTGGCCTGTTGTTGCCGGATATTGCCAACCCTTACTTCCCGCAGTTGGCCCGCGGCGTAGAGGACCGGATGCAAGAGCAGGATTATAGACTGATATTTGGAAATAGTGATGAGGATGAACGGAAGGAGCAGGATTACATCCAGACGTTTATCCAGAACAACGTGGTCGGTGTGATCTCTTCAACGAACTACCCTCATTCTTCAATATATGAAAACCTGAAGATTCCCGTTGTGTTTCTGGACAGAACATCACTCGATCGTCCATCCGTGTATGCGGACGGCAGGGAAGGTGGAAGACTAGCTGCAAGGGAGATAATCAAACGCGGCAGTCGCCGGATCACAGTTATGCAGGGACCGTCACAGATCAGACCCGCTCAAGATCGCTTTGAAGGAGCGATTGAAATCATCCGTGATGCTGGGTTAGACTACCGGGTGATCCAGACGACCTCATTTTCAATTAACGAGGCAGGTGTATGGGCTGAAGAATTATTCAGGAAGTATGCGGACACAGACGGGGTCATTGCCAGCAATGACATTGCAGCCATGGCAGTACTGCATGAGGCAGCACGAGTTGGAAGAAAAGTTCCCGATGACGTACAAGTGATCGGTTTCGATGATATTCCAATGAGCAGCCTGTTGTCGCCGGCGCTGTCGACTATCCATCAGCCAGCATACCAGATGGGAAGAGAAGCGGCGGGATTACTTATCCAGCTTGTGGAACAAGCTGCAGTAGAGAACAAAAACATACAGTTACCCGTAAGTTTCATCGAACGGGGCACTACGAGAAGGGTGAAATCAGATGGCTAAAATATGTGTAATAGGAAGCAGTTCAATGGATCTGGTTGTTACTTCGTCAAGACGGCCGGGGGCGGGTGAAACCGTTCTTGGCGACAGCTTCAAAACGGTTCCAGGTGGCAAAGGAGCCAATCAGGCTGTTGCCGCTGCACGACTGGGTGCCGAGGTTGCGATGATCGGCCGGGTAGGCGACGATGCTTTTGGCAAAGATATTGTAGAGAACTTTAGAGCAAATGCTGTAAATACGCAAAATGTGAAACCGGTTACACATTTAGAAAGTGGAACGGCTCATATCATTCTGGCGGAAGGTGATAATAGTATCGTAGTGGTTGAAGCGGCGAATCGTGAAGTCACTCCTGCATATGTCGATGAAGCAGCTGAAGTGATCCGCGGTGCAGATATCGTATTAATTCAGCAGGAAATTCCGGAGGAAACGGTTGTGCATGTGAGTGCATTGTGTGCAGAATTTGGAACACCCCTGCTGCTTAATCCCGCTCCGGCGAGAACATTACCGCAACAAGTGATCGACAATGCCGCATATATCACGCCGAACGAGCATGAAGCTGAGATTTTGTTTCAGGGCATGAGTCCGGCACAGGCATTACGTCAGTATCCAAACAAGTTGTTCATCACGGAGGGCAGTAAAGGTGTACGTTACTTTGATGGCACTGAGGAAATTCTAGTCCCAACTTATAAAGTTGAGGCTGTTGATACTACTGGGGCAGGGGATACGTTCAACGCCGCATTTGCAGTTGCTTTGGCTGAAGGAAAAGCGTTGCAAGAGAGTATACGCTTCGCCAATCGGGCTGCATCGTTGTCCGTCACCAAGTTCGGAGCGCAGGGCGGCATGCCGACGCGTGATGAAGTAGAGGAGAGCTTGTAATGAAAAGAAATGGCATGTTAAATAGTCACATCTCCAAGATTCTGTCTGATCTGGGCCATACGGACTTGATTGTGATTGCGGATGCAGGTCTGCCAGTACCGGACGGGGTGCTCAAAATAGATCTGGCCCTCAAACTGGGAACACCAAGTTTTCGCGAAGTGGTAGAAGCGATTGCAGAAGATATGGTCATTGAGAAAGTCATTGTGGCTGAAGAGATTCGCGAAGGCAATCCCGTAGCCATGCAATTCATCAAGGAGAAATTCGGGGAAGAAGCAATCGATGCTTCCGTCAGCCACGAACAATTCAAAGCATTAACACGGCAAGTGAAAGCTGTTATCCGCACAGGTGAAGCCACACCCTATGGCAATTGCATTTTACAATCGGGAGTCCATTTCGGTTAAAAGGAGGTTGCGTAATGCACATTCAGATGCAAGACATTCACAAAGCGTTTGGCACCAACCAGGTGCTGAGCGGAGTGGATTTTGAATTAAAAGATGGTGAAGTTCATGCCTTAATGGGGGAGAATGGAGCCGGTAAATCCACACTGATGAACATTCTGATTGGTCTCCATGAGCGAGATCAGGGAACCATCACGATAGACGGAGAAGAAAACTATTTTGCAAGTCCGAAGGAAGCCGAGAAACTAGGTATCACCTTTATCCATCAGGAGCTGAATGTATGGCCTGAAATGACGGTGCTGGATAATCTATTTATTGGTAAGGAAATGACATCATCCATCGGGTTGCTTAATACAAGACAAATGAGAGCGCTTGCCAAAGAACAGTTTGCCAAGCTTTCCGTAGACATACCACTGGAACGTCCTGCGGGAGAATGCTCTGTCGGGCAGCAGCAGATGATTGAAATCGCCAAAGCACTTATGACAGATGCCAAGGTTATCATTATGGACGAGCCAACAGCGGCACTCACGGAGCGCGAGATACAGAAACTGTTTGGTGTAATCAGCTCACTGAAGAAGGACGGAGTATCCATCGTGTATATTTCTCACCGCATGGAGGAGATATTCACGATCTGTGACCGGATTACCATTATGCGTGACGGCAGAACGGTAGACACTCAGCCAATTCCACAGACAAGCTTTGATGAAGTGGTGCGGAAAATGGTAGGTCGTGAACTTACAGAGCGTTATCCTGTCCGGAATCCTTCTTATGGTGAAGTTGTTCTGGAAGTAAGGAATGCAAGCAGTAAAGGGTTGTTCGAGAATATTAACTTCACTGTGAGAGCGGGAGAAATACTTGGTTTCTCAGGACTTATGGGTTCTGGACGAACCGAGATTATGCGAACAATCTTCGGTTTGGATACGTTGGATAGCGGTGAAATCTTCATCCGCGGCAAAAAAGCGAACATTCGTAAACCGGCAGATGCAGTGAAACATGGAATCGGGTTTATTACAGAAGACCGCAAGGATGAAGGGCTGGTATTAGACTTCTCTATTCGCGAGAATATGGCGTTGACGAATCTGTTCAGTTTCTCAAACAAAGGTTTCATCTCAACTTCGAAAGAACAAGACTTCGTAGATACATTGATCAAACGTCTACAGATCAAAACACAATCCTCCGAGACGGCGGCAAGGAATCTATCGGGGGGTAACCAGCAGAAGGTGGTTATCGCGAAATGGGTTGGGATCGGACCAAGCGTGCTTATCCTGGATGAACCTACCCGCGGAGTGGATGTCGGGGCGAAGCGCGAAATCTATGAATTGATGAATGAACTGACTGACCGCGGCGTTGCAATCATCATGGTATCGTCGGAGCTACCTGAAGTGCTTGGCATGAGTGACCGGATCGCGGTTGTGCATGAGGGACACATCAGTGGCGAGGTTGCAAGGGAAGTAGCAACACAAGAACACATTATGACATTGGCCACAGGGGGACAGTGATATGACAACAATGCAGGAAAACAAAACGGCTAAAAGCGGCTTCCGTTTCTCAAACGTGATACAAAAATTGGGACCGCTGCTTGGCTTAATCATTCTTATTCTCATCGTATCGGTGTTGAATCCAAGTTTCTTGGAACCGCTTAATATCTTGAATTTATTGCGTCAAGTCTCGATTAATGCGCTGATTGCCTTCGGTATGACGTTTGTGATCCTAACGGGTGGAATTGATCTGTCGGTCGGCTCAATCCTGGCTTTATCCAGTGCTTTTGTAGCAAATATGATGTTGTCTGGCCTCGATCCGATCTTGTCCATCATTATCGGTGTAGCACTCGGTGGTGTCATGGGTATGGTGAACGGACTGATGATTACCAAAGGTAAAATGGCTCCGTTTATCGCCACACTCGCTACCATGACGATATTCAGAGGACTGACATTGGTGTACACAAATGGTAACCCAATTACAGGCCTCGGGGATAACCTGCTGTTCCAATTGTTCGGCCGCGGTTACCTGCTGGGTATTCCGGTACCTGCAATCACGATGCTGATTACCTTCATGATTCTATGGATTGTTTTGCATAAAACAGCTTTTGGCCGTAAAACGTACGCCATCGGTGGTAATGAGAAAGCTTCCATTATCTCGGGTATCAAAGTTAATCGCGTGAAAATTATGATCTACTCCCTGACAGGTATGCTCGCTGCTCTGGCAGGTGCAATTCTGACATCGCGTTTGAATTCAGCGCAACCAACGGCAGGTACATCCTACGAGCTGGATGCAATTGCAGCAGTTGTATTGGGTGGTACAAGTCTGGCTGGAGGACGTGGACGCATCGTTGGTACATTGATCGGTGTTCTGATTATCGGCGTATTGAATAATGGATTGAACTTGCTTGAAGTAAACTCATTTTATCAAATGGTTGTAAAAGGTATCGTCATTGCCATTGCCGTCCTGCTGGACCGCAAGAAAACAGCATAAGGAGAGAAGCGAATATGAAAAAGTGGACTGTAACACTCATAAGTATGCTGATGATCATCGTTCTGGCCGGGTGCTCTCTGGAGCCACCGGAATGGGCGAAACCTGACCCAAACAAAAGTAACGGACAGAAGAAAATAGGTTTGTCGATATCTACACTAAACAATCCATTCTTTGTATCACTGAAGGACGGGGTAATGGCTGAAGCCAAAAAACAGGGAATACAGGTCATCGTGGTGGATGCGCAGAACGATTCGGCCAAACAAACCAATGATGTGGATGATCTCATTCAGCAAGGCGTTAGTGCACTTTTGATTAACCCCGCGGACTCTGCAGCGATCTCCACAGCGGTTCAATCCGCGAATAGTGTTGGCATTCCCGTGATCACGCTGGATCGCTCCGCAGATAAAGGCGAAGTGGCGGCACTAGTGGCATCTGATAACGTTAAAGGTGGACGCATGGCAGCTGAATATTTTGTGGAACAACTGGGTGAGGGAGCAAAAGTCATTGAACTTGAGGGTGTACCTGGCGCTTCCGCAACAAGAGAACGGGGTAAAGGTTTCCATGAAGTGGCTGACAAGCAACTCGATGTGGTTTCCAAACAATCTGCTGATTTTGATCGGTCCAAAGGATTAAATGTCATGGAGAATCTGCTTCAGGGTAATCCTGACGTGCAGGCCGTATTTGCCCATAATGACGAGATGGCACTGGGTGCGATTGAAGCGATTCAAAGCTCAGGTAAAGACATTCCGGTCATCGGATTCGATGGCAATGATGATGCAATCAAATCCATTCAGGATGGGAAATTGACAGCAACAGTCGCTCAGCAGCCTATACTGATTGGTCAACTGGCGCTGCAAGCAGCTCTGGATGTGCTCAGTGGCAAGCAGGTGGAGCCATCGATTCCGGCTGAATTGAAGCTGGTAACCAAGGAAAATGTGAACGAGTAAATCATCATGTAACATGTATCTTTTTGGACATGAACATAGGACTAAAACTAAACCAAGCCGCTAAATTAGCGGCTTTTTTCATTTTAGAAGAAGCGTGTGGGCATCACATCAATCAGATTATTAACTTTTAAAAGCATATTAAAGGTGCCCCAATTGAATTAATATCCACTTTTATAACTTTGGATTGCTCAAAAAGAGCTTTTTTGGATATGTATATCCAATCCATGGGTTGCTATACTAGCATGACGTTCTACACAATCTTCACAATACATAGGAGGAGCTAATCTCAATTATTCATTCCTGTTTGGAATAGAAAGAAGGTAGCTGACATGAAACATCTAGTAGGAGAAAATCTCCAAACTGTAAGACAGCAAATGGCACTGGCCTGCCAGGCTTCCGGTCGCAACTTAGAGGAAATTCAGTTGTTGCTCGCGACCAAAACGGTATCGCTTGAGAAACTAGAGGTAGCGATTCAAGCAGGTGAGGTTCTGTTCGGAGAAAACAAAGCTCAGGAACTTCGGGACAAATTTCCACTTATGCAGCAACACGAACAGGTGGAATGGCATTTTATCGGACATCTGCAAACGAATAAAGTAAAAGACGTTATTAAATATGTTACGCTCATCCATTCCGTAGATCGTCTGAAACTGGGTCAGGCGTTACATAACCAGCTTGTCAAAGAGAATAAGACCTTAGACATTCTTGTGCAAATTAATACGTCCTACGAAGAAAGTAAATTTGGCGCATCTCCAGAAACAGCCGTTGAGCTTGTAGAACAGTTGTCTCAATTCGAGACATTAAATGTGAAAGGTTTAATGACCATTGGAAAACTGAATGCGACGAACGAAGAAACACGACATTGTTTTCGATTGTTAAACCAGATCCGTACACAGATTAAAGAGAAAAATATTCCACGCGTAGAAATGGATATTTTATCGATGGGTATGTCTGGTGACTTCCAAGTCGCCATAGAAGAAGGAGCTACAATGATCCGGGTAGGGACAAGTGTATTTGGTCAACGCTACTTACCGGACGAGTATTACTGGAATGAAAACACACGCATCGATGATTAAGTGAGAGGTAGTGTTAAATATGAAGACAGCATCCCCTTCGTTACGTGGCCGTGATTTGATATCGCCTATGATCGCCGCTTTAATATCCGTAATTGTGAATTACGGGGGTACGTTTATTCTTGTTTTTCAAGCTGCAAAAGTGGCTGGTTTAAGCCCGGAAATGACCGCTTCCTGGATTTGGTCCATCTCGATTGGGGTAGGAGTGACAGGAATTTGGCTCAGTTATCGGTACAAGGAACCGATTATTACAGCCTGGTCTACACCGGGTGTGGCGTTTCTCGTTTCAGCATTAGCGGTAACCCCTTATCCAGAAGCTATTGGCGCTTACATGATTTCAGCAGTCGGATTTATTATTTTAGGTTTGTCAGGCATGTTTGAACGTTTCGTTCGACTTATTCCCCCAGGCATCGCTTCCGGATTGTTAGCTGGCATTTTACTACAGTTTGGTATTTCGGCCTTTGGAGGGGCGAAGGTAGATCCTTTGCTTGTGATTGTACTGTTTGCAGGCTATATCGTACTAAGAAGATTTACTTCCCGTTACGCCATTGTTGGCATATTGGCAATAGGTTTGATTTATTTGATATGTATGGGGAAAACAGACTTCAGTACGATCCAATTGGCTGTAGCATCGCCTGTATTTGTTGTTCCAGCATTTTCGTTAAATGCTTTACTTGGCGTTGCGTTACCGCTGTTCATTATTACCTTGACAGGGCAGTATATGCCCGGAATGCTTGTTCTGCGTAATGATGGATTCAAGACAAGTGCCAATCCTATTTTAGCTGTAACAGGTTTGGGTTCGCTTCTTGCAGCCCCATTCGGATCACATGCTTTTAATGTGGCAGCTATTACAGCAGCGATTTGTACAGGGAAAGATGCACATGAGGATTCAACGAAGCGGTATATTGCAGGTATTGCTTGTGGTGTTTTTTATATTTTTGTCGGCATTTTTGGCGTAACATTGGCTGCTCTGTTTTTGATTCTTCCTTCTACTTTTATTGCAACATTAGCGGGATTGGCCTTACTTGGAACCATCGGTGGCAGTCTTGCCAATGCATTAACGGACCCTAAGGGACGTGAAACTGCTTTGATTACGTTTTTGGCCACAGCAGCGAATGTGACTTTGCTTGGTGTGGGTGGTGCATTTTGGGGACTGTTTGCAGGAATGATGGCACATCTACTGATGAATAGTAAATTTCCCAAAAAACAATTTGGAACGAATAAATAACCGTAATATTGAGAGGAAGATGTTCATGAAACATTTGGAGAAGCAAGACAAAGTAATAGGAATGGCTGTCCAGCAAGAGCTTGGAAGGCAGCAGGATACGATAGAACTGATTGCATCAGAGAATTTTGTAAGTCAAGCTGTGATGGAAGCAACAGGTTCGGTATTGACCAATAAATATGCGGAGGGGTATCCGGGCAGAAGGTATTATGGCGGATGTGAGCATGTCGATACAGTCGAAGAGATAGCAAATAGCCGCCTTAAAGCACTTTTTGGCGCTGAACATGCGAATGTGCAGCCTCACTCCGGTTCTCAGGCTAACATGGCAGTATATTTTGCCTCGGTTGAGATTGGGGACACAATACTTGGCATGAATCTATCCCAAGGTGGTCATCTAACACACGGAAGTACTGTTAATTTTTCAGGTAGGTTTTACAATTTTGTTCCATATGGTGTCGATGCACTGACGGGCCGCATAGACTTTGACGAAGTACGTAAACTTGCTTATAAGTATCG
The DNA here is from genome assembly GCF_038002525.1 of Paenibacillus sp. FSL K6-4396. Taxonomy (NCBI): domain Bacteria; kingdom Bacillati; phylum Bacillota; class Bacilli; order Caryophanales; family Paenibacillaceae; genus Paenibacillus; species Paenibacillus sp. FSL K6-4396. Next base: position 3,385,420 of record NZ_JBBOCR010000001.1, read on the forward strand.
TCCACGCATGATTGTTGCAGGTGGAAGTGCATACCCGCGGACCATTGAGTTTGAATTATTTGCCCAGATTGCCGCCGAAGTGGGAGCTCTTTTCTTTGTAGATATGGCGCATATAGCAGGAATTATTGCGGCAGGTTTGCATCCTAACCCGGTACCGCATGCCCATTTTGTTTCAACTACCACACACAAGACCTTACGAGGACCACGAGGGGGAGCCATTTTGTGCCGGGAGTCGTGGGCAAAGACGATTGACAAAGCTGTATTCCCGGGGACTCAGGGCGGGCCATTCATGCACGTTATCGCGGGGAAAGCGGTGGCATTAGGTGAGGCATTGCAATCCGATTTCACAACATATATTGAAGGTGTTCTGAATAACGCCAACGTATTGGCAGAAACTTTGATGAATGAAGGGCTCACCCTTGTATCGGGTGGAACAGATAATCATATTGTGTTGGTTGACTTACGAACTATGGGCCTTACAGGCAAAGAAGCCGAAGTTTTACTGGATGGAGTAGGGATTACGGCGAATAAAAATGCAATCCCTCACGATACGGCAAGTCCTTTGATTACAAGCGGTATTCGTTTTGGAACTCCGGCTATGACTTCAAGAGGGCTTGGAGCCAGGGAAATGAAAGAAATTGCTCAGCTGATAGGGCTTGCTTTCAAAAATCCAAAGAGTTCGAAGGTGAAAAATCAGATATTAGGCAGTGTCCGCGAAATCACTTCGCAATTCCCTCTATATGAAGGACTTAAATAGCTCAACAGCAGACACAAATAGAGCCTGCAATTGTTCCTAATGGATAACAGTTGCAGGCTCGTAAATTGCCTGTTTATATTGAAACTTACTTTTTTGAACGAAGAGATATACCTTAATTGAGATTTAGGAGACACCCTAGTAGGCTATGCCTACACGTGACTGTACATACTCATCAGACATTAATTGTTGATAAGCAAACTCTGCCGTATCGATTACAGATATTGAAGTTCCACCGTCAGGCAAGTAGTCGCGCTCAACCCGGTACTTACCGGGGGATTCTCCATCAAATAAGTAGGTAGGACACACGATGGTCCATTCTAATTTGAAGCTTTGAGAATGTTGTACATCTCCAGATGCTCTTCAGCTGCTCGCGTGGACTTACGTTTGGACTCAGGGGATTGAAAACGAAACAAGCCAGGATCCGTTCGACTTTCCAATATTCCTGCTGTACCAATGGTAATGATTCTTTTGATACGCTCCTGAGCCATAGCCTCAACAATATGTCTCATGGATTGCGATAATGTAGTCGTTCCATCGGTACTTAAGGAACTAACAACGAGATCAACACCCTGTATGGCGTGATGAATATCCTCTTTGACTAAAGCGTTTCCTTGATGCAGAACGAAATTGTCATCGCTGATTTGTAGCTTTTCCGGGCTTCTAACCAGTGCAGTTACATGATGATTGGAACGTAGGGCATTAGAGAAGAAATGATTTCCAACCCGTCCGGTGGCTCCTAACACTAAAATTTTCATTACAAAAAACATCCTTTCGAATCCGATTGGAGAGCATGTTCTCCATCATAATACAATCTTTGCAAGCCGGCGTATGCCGTCCTCAATCTGCTCCTCATCCACTTTCGCAAAACCTAATATCCATCCTTTTTGATGACTCTCCAAGCAATACCTACTAAGTGGATACACGCGTACACCTTGATCAAGGGCGGCATTCGTCAGCGCTTCTTCGTCAAATGACGTTTCAGATTCTAGAAGCATATGTAATCCCGTCTCCACACCACTTAATGTAAATCGTGAGCCTAGCCCTGAAGCAACAATGGCTTTGGTCATGACTTCGTGTCTACGTCGATATATGTTCCGAACTCTTCTCATATGGCGCATAAAATGACCACGCTCAATAAAATGAGTTAGCGTTAATTGTTCCATAATCGGCAGATGACGATAGGTTAATTCATGAACTTGGGTAAGGCGATTGATGGCTATTTTGGGACCGATGATAGCGGATAGTCGAATGCCTGGTGCAACCATTTTGGAAAAACTCATCATATAAAGCGTATTCTGAGGTTGTTGACTAAATATAGTTGGAAGTGGATCTCCACGGTACCTAAATTCGCTATCGTAGTCATCCTCAACAATCCAATATCGATGATGAGCTGCCAAGTGCATCAATTGTTGCCTGCGTGGCTCCGACATAATAACGCCAACGGCGCATTGATGAGAAGGTGTGACAAATACAAGTTTCGTCTGTGGGTGAATATGATCTACACTTAATCCATACTCATCGACTGGAATGGGATCGACTTGCATCCGGCGGTATTTCATCGCCATCCAAGCGGCAGGGAAGCCGGGATCTTCTACGGAAACTCTGTCTCCCTCACTTAAGAGTGCCTGGGCAATTAAATCAATGCTATGTTGAGCACCTGAGGTTAACAAGATTTGATCAACATCGATATGAATGCCTCGTTCAAGTGACAAATAACGCTGAATCTGTTCTCTTAACGCCAGTAATCCTCTGGCATCGCCATAAGCCCATATATCCAGATTAGGTTCAGTGGAAGCTTGTAAAAAGGATTGCCTCCAGGCTTTTGTGAAACTTTCATCCAGATAAGGCTCGTGGGGATTAAAATCGATTTCTATTTTGCGATTGTCTCTATTGCCAAACCAACTATGCAGATGACCAATCGATTTGTTTAGTGTAGGCAGTTCGGGCGGAATAGGTCCTTGCATCGTGACGTCTTCTGATGAACGAGGTGCATAAGTCCAATCACTAACCCTAGTCCCGGCTCGTCGGGAGGTTACCGTATACCCTCGGCTGAATAATTCCTCGTACACAATCTGTATGGTTGAGCGTGAAACACCAATTAATTGAGCAAGTTCGCGTGAGGGGAGTAGCAATTCGCCTGGTTGCCATTTCCCGGTTGTAATATTATGAATCGCTTGATCCAGAAGTTGCTGCCAGATCGGGCGTTGGTCATTCCGATTAACTTTTAGCATTGCTTCAACTCCATTACTCATGCTGAATTATGGATTGCATTTATTTATGTACTTAGCCATGTTATTGGCACTCCATTGATTGATATACCATTATAGCAAAAGTTTAATTTGTAAACAAAACAAAAGCTGGACTAAAGCGATTTATACCGTGTGTCCAACCTATTTGGGTTGATCCTGCTTGGTTCATACTCGATTCATATTCAAGCCACAGACAGTTCATCTTCTTCGGTTACACTACGGGAGTACTAACACAGAGATTCCTAATCCATAGACTAGACAGGAGAAGATGAGATTGACACGAAAGAAACGAACAACGATTGCCGCCATAACCTTGGTGTTTGCGATGATGTCCCCAATGTCGGCCATGGCCACACCCGCTATCAGTAAAGGTAGTAGCCCTACGTATGATCTAACTAAAAAGGCAGTAAGTGCAAAGGTCAAGGTACTCACTGAATCATACGCTACGACAAGTGTGCAGTACGCACTGATGGAGAATGGTGAGATTGTGATCACCGGTCAGGCAGGCAAAAATGACCTGAAAAACAACATCCCGCTTTCTTCAGATACCATGTATGGCATTGGTTCAACCAGCAAAATGATGCTCACAACCGCCGTTATGAAGCTTGTTGACCAAGGCAAGATTGATCTCGATGAGCCTGTCGTGAAGTATATTCCGGACTTTACAATGAAAGACAAGCGTTACCAACAAATTACACCACGCATGTTACTGAATCATTCATCCGGACTTCTCGGAACATCAAGTAACAGTGCAATATTGTTTGGAGATAATGATACCTATGCACATGATACGTTACTGGAACAATTGGGAACGCAACATCTGAAGGCCGATCCTGGCGCATACTCGGTGTATAGTAATGATGGTTTTACATTAGCTGAAATTCTGGTTGAGCGCGTCAGCGGCATGAGTTTCACCACTTTCATGCACCGTTACATAACGGAACCACTTGGGATGGATCATACTAAAACACCGCAGGATATTGTGGACCTTAGCCAGATGGCAGCAACATATTCCCCGTCACAAGAGGAGAAACTTCCATTAGAGACTACAAATATGATTGCCTCAGGAGGCATCTATTCCACCGCTGAAGATCTGGTTCAGTTCTCGAAAATCTTTACAGGTGAGGTTGAAGGTGTTCTTTCGAAGGAATCCGTAGAGGCCATGGAACAGGAAGAATACAAGAGAGGCATGTGGCCGGAAGAAGGGGATTCATCCATTGGTTATGGCCTGGGCTGGGACAGTGTGAACCTGTTTCCTTTTAATGATTACGGCATCCAGGCAGTAAGCAAAGGTGGCAATACAATCACCTATCATTCCTCATTGATTGTACTTCCGGAGTATAATATGGCTGCTGCCGTAACCTCTTCGGGTGGTCACAGCTCAACGGATCAATTGCTGGCAACTGAACTGTTGCTTGGTGCGCTTGAGGAAAAGAATATTATTCCAGAGCGTAAGCCGGAGAAGACACATGATGCACCGGTGAAAACAACCATGCCGAAGGAACTGACACAGCATACGGGTACGTATGGCAGTGGTGCAAACATGTTAATGAACTTGACCGTGAAGGATGGCGGACAAATGACGATATCTTATCTGTCGTCTCCTAACAGAACTAATCAGACATATACTTACAGTGCTGATGGCTCATTCATTAATGATGAGGGTACGGAAAAGCTCAAATTCGTTCAGGAAGTCAACGGAAACACATACTTGTGGTCTCGCTCGTATCAGTCTGTTCCCGGACTTGGACAAGTTGCTTCTTCGGAATATAAGGCAGAAAAGCTTGAAACTAATGAATTGTCTGCAGAAGTAAAGGCCGCATGGCAGAAACGGGAAGGCAAAGCGTACGTGTTGGTCAATGAAAAATACACATCAACTTTGTACAATGTAGCCATGCCGATCATTCCCATTCATACTTTTAATGAGCTGCCTGGTTATATCTACACCAATAAAATCACTGGGGCTAACCAAGCCGTAAACCAATTGCAAATTCCTGGATTAGCCGGACGTGACACGATGGAGTTCAATTTCTATGAGGAAAATGGCGTGGAATACGTTACAGCTGGAGGCAATGTCTACGCTGCTCAAGAAATCATAAAACCGATCTATGCGGGAAGACAATCGAAGACAACAATTCAAGCAAATGGTCATGCTACATGGTTTGCGATTCCGGCATCTGTCGCCGGTAAAGAAATGGCGGTCAAGATGTCTGCAAACAGCGCATTTGCTGTATACAACCAAGCGGGCGTAGGCATTAATCATACAGTGGTCAGTGGACAAAACGAAATTGTATTGCCTGAGAACGGAACCATTGTGTTCGCGGGTGAAGCTGGTTCGAAGTTCGAGATTGTATTGACAACCAGAGCAAATTAATAGATGATAAAAAAACTGTACAACAAAAAGTCGCGGAAATCGCGGCTTTTTTGAGTTTTAAATTTTAAATAATACGTTTTAAAGTAAATGCACTTTTTTCAGATTCGCGATGTAATATTGGGTTTCGTAAAGCTTACCTAAAGGGTAAGTATGAAGAGGGCTTTTACTGGTTGGAAAAAATGATGGAGGAAAATGTTGCAAGTGGAAAGGCAAAGCATTGATTGTTAATATACAGTAAATAATAACAATCAAATATGTAGAAGATCGACAAAAAGTTTAATAGCAATACCGATTCCAAAGAAAATAATGATTATTCGGACAACACCGAGACGGGGAGGACACATGAAAACAACGAAGATTTCATTTTTTATACTTTCACTGATGCTGCTCCTGGTGAGCGGTCTATCAGGGTGGGCGGGGGAAGCCGCTGCAACATCCAATTCCAGTAAGACCTATGTTATTGGAACTGATGTCACATTTGCTCCATTCGAATATGAAGATGAGAATGGTGATTTTGTTGGTATCGATATGGACTTACTGGATGCCATCGCTAAAGATCAAAATTTTAAGTATCAAATCAAAGCTCTGGGTTTCAATGCAGCTGTACAGGCACTTGAAGCCAATCAGGTTGATGGTGTCATTGCAGGGATGAGTATTACGGATGAAAGAAAAGCAAAATTTGATTTTTCAGAGCCATATTATGATTCAGGCGTTGTTATGGGGATTAGTTCCAATAATGATACCATTAAAAGTTACGAAGATCTTCGTGGACAAAAGGTCGCTGTAAAAACGGGAACAGAAGGGTACAGCTTTGCTGAGTCCATCGCCTCAAAATATGGCTTTACCGTTGTCCCATTCGATGAATCATATCAAATGTATGATGATGTAAAGACCGGTAATTCGGTGGCCTGTTTTGAAGATGAACCCGTTCTAAGGTATGGGGTAAAGCAGAATAATGGTTTAAAAATCGTTACCGCCAAAGAAGACGGGGCTTCCTACGGATTTGCGGTAAGTAAGGGTAAAAATCAGGAACTTCTGGAGATGTTCAATGCTGGTCTTGTGAATATTAAAGCTAACGGTGAGTACAAGCGCATTATCGAAGAATATGTTGGAGAGAATGCCCAAGTCGCAAATCTGGGGCGTTGGGAGTTAATCCAGAAATCTCTTCCTGCACTTTTTAAAGGTCTGGGAAAAACACTTTTATACACGATTGTGTCCCTGTTCTTCGCGTTTATCATCGGTCTGATTTTCGGATTTATGAAAGTGGGACAGAATAAATTCCTTCGTGGTGTTGCCACCGTATTTGTGGATATCTTCCGCGGTATTCCGTTGATTGTCCTGGCATTCTTTATCTATTTCGGGATTCCACAGGCGATGGGTTTCACAATGCCATTGTTCTTGGCGGCTATTCTGACACTTAGTCTGAATGCAGGGGCGTACGTAACCGAAATTATCCGAGGCGGGATTCAATCGATTGATCGTGGTCAGATGGAAGCTGCCCGTTCATTGGGACTTCCTTATCGCAAAGCAATGATTAAGATTGTCATTCCGCAAGCAGTGCGTGTTATGATTCCGTCCTTCATTAACCAGATGGTTATCACGCTGAAGGATACGTCCATCTTATCCGTTATTGGTCTCGTAGAGCTGACACAATCGGGTAAAATTGTAATTGCAAGAACGTTCTCCTCTTTTGACATTTGGTTAACGGTTGCTGTTATGTATCTGATTGTTATCATCACACTGACCAAAATTGCTGATTATCTGGAGGTGAAGGTTCGTCGTGGCTAAAATTAAAGTTGAAGGTTTGAAAAAAAGTTTTGGCACAAATCAGGTTCTTAAGGGAATTGATGTGGCTGTCAGCGAAGGTGAAGTGGTCTGTGTCATCGGGCCTTCCGGTTCAGGAAAAAGTACTTTCTTGCGCTGCATCAACCAATTGGAAGATATCACAGCTGGTCGAGTTATCGTGGATGATCAGGATCTCAATGATCCTAAAACCAACATTAATAAAGCACGTGAAAATATCGGCATGGTGTTTCAACATTTTAACTTATTCCCTCATTTTAACGTCTTGAAAAATATAACGTTTGCGCCAAGAGAATTAGGGGTTTTAAACGCAGAAGAGGCTCGAAAAACAGGTCTTAGCCTACTCGATCGTGTCGGGTTGTCTGATAAAGCGGATAGTTTCCCCAGTCAACTCTCGGGCGGACAAAAACAACGTGTAGCTATCGCTCGTGCGCTTGCTATGAATCCGGACGTTATGTTATTTGATGAACCAACTTCGGCGCTCGACCCTGAGATGGTAGGAGAAGTCCTTGGTGTTATGAAGGACCTCGCGAGCGAAGGCATGACGATGATGATCGTTACCCATGAGATGGGTTTTGCCCGTGAAGTAGCTGATCGTGTGATCTTCATGGACGGTGGTTATATCGTCGAGCAGGGCACTCCTGAAGAGATATTTGGAAATCCGAAGAATGAACGGACGATCAGCTTTTTGGAGAAGGTACTCTAGCACTGAATCGAGAGTGAACACATTGAAAGTCGCTATTTAAGCGGCTTTTTTTGTTATATTTATGAGGTGATTTAATAGAACCACCGATTATAACTAAGCCAAGAAAGTGAGGTCTATACTCCATGGAAAATGTGTCACAGGAAGACAAACTGGAATCCATCAAAGCCTTTCAATCAACCATCCGCAAATCGGAGAATGCTTTAGTGAATATGACTCAGAAAAGTACTAACACAACATTGCTACAGAAACGTCTCCAAGCTTTTTACATTGGTCTAGCACTGTTGGATAAACAGTGGAATCAAAAAGCTCATTCATACACCAAGGAAGATATAGCAGAAGCCCGACTTGTCTTAATTGGATTGTTTCCATCCCTTGAGAGCATGTATGCCAAGGCCAAAGAAGGTAGCCCTCATAAGACTCTTCTTGAAAGAAGGATTAAAGCATTTCATCTGGCCGTTCAAGCCATGGATACATATAGACTATCGAATGGAAACTGAATGTAATCCATTCTAGCGATGAACATGAAATGAGAGAGAGGTCTGTCTAATGAACGACGGACCTCTCTTTTTCTTTTGCAAGCTTAGGAAAAGCGATAAAGACGCACACCATGTGATGGCACAGTCGTAACTAAGGAATTCTCTGTAAATTCAGCTGCTTCTCCGCTCCACAACTCCGTACCTTCGGTAATGCCGGACAGTCCGACCTTATCAAAAGACAGATCCACGGGAAGAGATTTCTCTCCTGTGTTAAATACAGCGACGTAAGAGGAACCATCCGCATGCTGGGCAGTCCAAACAATAAGATCGTCTTTGCGTAAGGCTTCTTTGGCTCCATAACTCTCGCGATGCATTCGCAGAACCTCACGATTGGTTAACAGGGATAGTGTCCAGTCATCGTTATCTCGCAGTTCACCACCAAAAATGAGCGGGGAACGGAAGATGCTCCACAGTGACATCATCGTCAACTGCTCGTCAGGTGTGAACCGAGTCCAGCGATCTGCTCCACCACCGTCTACAGAACGGATACCGATATGACCCAAAGGCAACATATCACAGTCTGGCCAGCAGCCTGCTTGGGGAACGCCCTGCCACGTCCGGCAGCGGTCGAACATATCCAATAACAGCGGCCAAAGGTCCCAGAAATCGTCCGTGACACGCCACATGTTGGCATGATCAGCCAAGAATTCTGAGTATTCTACTGGAGCAGGGCCAGGAGAGAGACTTAGTACCATGGGCCGACCGGAGCGCTCAATCGCTTTGGATATCATTTCGATCTCAGGCTGATGGGTATCGTAGAGCCTGGAAGCAGCAATATCGTCTACTTTCACCAAGTCAACGCCCCATTGTGCATACAGTTCAAACAGCGAATCGTAATAGGCCTGCGCGCCTTCTTTTGAGCTATCGACACCGTACATATCTGTGTTCCATGGACAGATGGAGTTTGGATGAGCAATGTCGCGCGCAGTGGAGGTTGAACCCAGGATCGGAGTAGCCGCATGTGCAGCTTGACGTGGAATACCACGCATGATGTGAATCCCGAATTGCAGTCCAAGACTATGAACGTAGTCGGCTAACGGCTTAAATCCTTGTCCACCTGCAGCGGAGGGAAACCGATTCTCAGCAGGCATAAGTCGTGAATATTCATCCATGATTAGTGGAACGAACGGACGATATTGCGAAGAATTGGCCAAAGGTTCGTACCACTGAATGTCAACTGTAATATAGCTCCAGCCAAATGCTTTAAGATGTTCTGCCATGTACTCGGCGTTGCCACGAATTTCGTCTTCCGTAACGGCAGCGCCGTAACAATCCCAGCTGTTCCAGCCAAGCGGTGGAGTTGATGCTGCAAGCGTATGATTCATGGGAATACTCCTTTACTGATTAATTATTGCTCTCGCTAAATTCATCATAATAAAGGATTTTATTAATATCTACAGTAATGTTGAGTGTGGAATAGCATAATATTGCGGTTAGTCAAAGAACAATTTACGGTATACAAGGCTTTCACCCCCACTACGAAATTCGCCTGGTGTAACCCCTGTTATACTGCGAAAAGCTTTGATAAAATAACTTCCACTGGAATAGCCAACGTATTCGGCGATGACTTCAACACTATGAGTAGTTCCGCGCAACAATTCCATTGCTTTCTCTGTGCGTACACGGGTCAGATAAACACCTGGGGTCAAGCCCGTACTGGAGGAAAAACGACGTATAAAATGATATTTGGAAAGGGAAACATACTCGGCAAGGTGATCTATACTGATCATCTTGGCGTAGTTGTTTTCTATGTATTCAACGGCTATTTGAATGTTTTCAGACCAATTCTCCCTGTTGCGTAATGTTGTTTTCTGTAAGCGGGTCAATTCTGTCATGAACTGATATACGCTGGATGATGCGATCAGAGGATCAGTGATCCTGCCTGCCGCTGCATCAGTCACGATCATCCGCAACAGTCGGATCGGTGTGCAATCAGCGGGTAAATAGGGAACTTCTCCAGCTTCCCGAAGGAATTTTCGCCAATGGGGCAGAATAAGAGTTGGCCTGAACAGCAAGAATAGAAACTCCCAAGGCTCTTTTGATGTTGAATGGTAGTAATAGCGATGTTCTCCCGGAATTTCTGCCAAAAAAGCTTGTCCTGCGGTAATATGATGAATGCGATTATTCGACTCAAATACACCTTCACCCGAAATGGTATATTGGAATAACAGGAGAGGCCCGTCTGAACGTTCGAGTCCATCCCAATGATAAGCCGGATCGGTTACTGAATCACTTCCAGCCGCATAGAGTACGCACAGTTGGAGCTCCTTGTCTTCGGCGAATCGAAACCCATACGTTCCTCTAGGGATATTCATGTCAGCTCTCCTTGTTGCCCTGAATTTTATTGCGCTCCGCGAATGAAAATTTCTACTAGCTTTTGGCCCAATGAAAGATTGGAACCATATTTATGCAGGTTATCTTCCCGATTACCCATTAACATCAATGTCGAGAAGGTCTCTGCAAGGAAAATTGGATCGTCCGTTCGCAGTCTGTTTTCATCCATTGCCCGTTGGAAATGGGAGGCTAACACTTCGTGAATCAGATGCTCCGCGTTGCGTATATCCTGAATTTGAGCTGGTTCAAGAAAAGGTTCAGCTTCTCTCAGCATGGTTTCAATCTCCGCATGTGGATTAGCCAGTCTGGCCTCTGCCAAACGCACAAGTCCCGACTCCAGATTCTCGGCTTGATCAAGGATATGCGAGGTTAACCGGCTCACATTTTGTAACATCGTTGTAAAGGCAACCTTAAAAAGCTCTGGTTTGCTGGTGAAATGATAATAAATGGTTGGTTTTGACACGTTACATGTTTTACCAATTTGCTGAAGTGTGACTGTTTCGTAGCCGTACTCCATGAATAGCTTTGAAGCTGTATGAATAATCGTTTGCTGAACTGAGATATCGTCATCGCCATGTTTGGGTCTTCCAGGCAAACGTTTGTGTGATTTTTCTGTCATTGGACTTCCCTCCATGAATAGTTTATGACAAATAACGATGGTTAGCAAAATCATCTTGTAATTATACTTACCGGTAAGTATAATTATGAAGAGTTAAAAAAGACATATCATTATCCTCATACTAAGGTGGTTTTAAGGTTGAAAACAGCACAACGTACAAACAAATGGAAAAAGATAATCATGTGGACGATCTTGTCCATCGTGATCATTGTGGCTGGAGTGTTCGTATATCTCAATTCGGTTACGTATAGTCCTTCTGAACGAGCTGAAGCGGCAATAACAAGTGACGCTCAGGTTACTGTCACCAAGTTGAAGGACGGTTACCGGTTTGAACCCGTGAATACAAAGTTAACCGAACCGAATATTATTTTTTATCCAGGAGGTCTAGTCAAACCTGAAAGTTATTCTCCACTTGCTAGAGAAATGGCAGAACAGGGACACCGCGTTGATATCGCTATCATGCCAATGAACTTGGCGATTTTCGGTCAGAACAAGGCAGATTCGTTTATCGAGGAACATCCTAACGAAGCTTTTGTAATTGGCGGACATTCATTGGGAGGGTCATTCGCAGCACGGTATGCTGCGGAGCACAATGAAAAGCTGGCAGGCGTCTTTTTCCTGGCTTCCTATGCAGATGATGGGGGGAGCTTAAAGAATACGAACTTGTCTATTTTACAGATTACAGGCTCGAATGATGGGGTGCTTAACAGGGAATCCTGGGAGAGCGCCAAAGCAAACCTTCCAGAAGACACGACTTATGTAAGTATTGAAGGTGGAAATCATGGTCAATTTGGCTCATACGGTATGCAAAAAGGAGATAATCAGCCTAAAGTTACAGAAGAGAAGCAGTTGGAAGAGGTTGTTGTAGCGTTGGAGAACTGGATGGATCGATTCAAATAAGATCATAAATGAATGTGTTGAATGGTAATGATCCGTGGTAAGATTAAAGTCGCTATTTTAGCGGCTTTTTTTAGTTGAAGGATATGGTTGTGCCTCAATGGAGAAGGGCTAACTTCTTATATTGATTGAATTTCGGTTCAATGATAGGCTTAAAAACGAAGACACAGCAAGAGCAAGAACATTCAAAGGAGAAAAGATTATGTTTTTCAGAAAATTTGTTTACACGTTAGTGATTGTCCTCGCTGCATTAATGTTCTCGGGTTGTACACCAGAGTCTGTGCTGGATATCGGATCACCTCAAGTATCAGAGGATATGGGATTTGATGAAGTTGCCAATTATATCTCGGAGCATCATGAACTCCCACCGAATTACATTACCAAGAAAGAGGCCAGGGAATTGGGCTGGGAGCCAAGTGAAGGGAATCTACATGAAGTCGCTCCAGGCAAAAGCATCGGCGGCGATGTGTTTGGTAACCGGGAAGGGCTACTCCCCAGCAAAAAAGGCCGGATATGGTATGAAGCTGATATCAATTACTCAGGAGGACGGCGCGGAAGCGACCGAATTCTATACTCGAATGACGGTTTAATCTACCAGACGACAGATCATTACAAGTCATTTGAACAGTTAAAATAAACGGAGGTCATGATATGAGCAATATTCAAATTGACGGATACCACATTCACAGCAAGGAAGAGTTGCATCAAGTGCTTCAGAACCAGCTTGAGTTAGACGAGAACTACGGAGGCAATTTGGACGCGCTGTGGGATGTCTTGACTGGGGCTGTAAGCATGCCGCTTACTGTTCAATGGCTTGGTTTCGAGAAAAGTAAAGAAACTCTTGGTGATTACGCAGATCAAGTCATGGAATTGTTGCGAGATGTGGAAGCGGAAATCCAAGGTTTTACGTTGGAATTATATTACTGAAAAGGAAGTTAGATGTTATGAGGCGATGGGCAACCATCGCTTTTTTGGTCTTCACATTTTACTGAGATTCATGTCTAGATCATGCTATTTTTATGGCTTAATAATCAAGGTTGGGGTTATTAGACTTCCTTATACTTTAAGCATGGAATAGGTTAGGCAGGAGTGTAGTCGTACATTACCGATTGAATATGTAAGCGTATACCACTTCTGAACGAACCATCTTTAATGTCTGGATTGGTTATTACGACTAACACCATTTAGGGGGCAGAAAAATAATGAGAGCCGTTTCAAAAATGCTAGGAGCATGTCTCGTAACAAGTGTTGTACTGGTTTCCGTCGGTTGCGGAAACGCTACAGAGAATTCAGAATCGAATACCAGTGACCCTAACAGCCCGATCACGTTTACCTTCTTCGGTGCGGATGCAAGTCCCAACTGGAACAATATGCAGGATGCTGTAGGGAAGAAAATTACGGAAGAAACGGGTGTAACCATCAATGCAGAATTCGATATCTCAAGCGGGGGAGGAAACGACCGTATATCCCTTATGGCCGCAAGCGGTGATTACCCGGATCTGATCTTTCCTAAAGGCAACTTAAGCAGACTTGTTGATGCTGGTGCAATGATTGATCTGACGGATCTGATCGAAGAACATGCACCCAATTTGAAAAAGATATACGGTGAGCATTTTAATCGCTTGAAATATAGCAATGAAGACCCATCCATATACTGGATTCCAACGAATGGTGCGATCGATCAAGAAAGCTTCGATGCGACAAATGGTGCTGCTATTCAGCATCGTGTCGTCAAAGAGCTTGGGTACCCTGAGATCAAAACCTTGGAAGATTATGAAAATGTCCTCCGAGAGTATTACAAGAATAATCCAACGACAGATGATGGCCAACCGACAATCCCGCTGACACTCAGTGCAGATGGATGGCGCCGTATGATTACCGTAACTGATCCGGCAGTCATGGCTACGGGAGGACCTGGGGATGGTGAATATTTCATTAACCCTGACACATATGAAGCTGTTCTTCATTATAAGCGTCCTGAAGAGAGGGAATATTTCCGTTGGTTAAACAAAATGTATAATGAAGGTCTAGTGGATAAAGACAGTTTTGTTCAAAAAGATGATCAATATAAGTCCAAGATCGCCAGCGGACGTGTTCTATCCGTGCTTGATCCACTTTGGGGATTTAGCGATGCGGAAAATGCTTTGAAAAGTGCAGGCAAGGACGATATGACTTATGGCTTCTATCCGGTAACGCTGAACGACAACTTCCAGCGCAAAGATTTTCAGGATATCGGCTTTGATGGATATGGTATCGGCATAACTGTTGATGCTGAAGACCCGGTTCGGGCCATCAAATTCCTGGATTGGCTTTCTTCTGAGGAAGGTCAAGTGTTGAGAAATTGGGGTATCGAAGGAGAACATTACGTTGTGGAAGACGGAGTTCGCAAAATACCGGCAGATATTCAGGAACGTAAAAACAAAGACAATAGTACATTCAGCAAAGAAACCGGTATCAACTTATACACTATTTTTGGCGCTCATTATGGAGATGGTGTCAAAGATTCAACGGACAACTATTATACAACCAACTATCCTGAGCAGATCCAGGAAGGTTATTCTGATATAGAAAAAGAAACTCTGAAAGGGTACGGTATTACAACCTGGAAGGAGTTATTCCCTAACGGAGATGAGTTCCCGGTGAAAGAGTGGGGCGCAGCTTATAATATGCCGATTCCTACGGATAGCGGAGACTATAATGTGGTGTATCAGAAGACACAGGATATTATCCAGAAACGGATCGCGGAAGCAATTACATCCTCTCCAGCTGCCTTTGAAGACATATATGATAATATGATTGCAGAACTTGATGCTGCGGGCGCTGTAGCCATGGAAGAGCAGTATACAAAGTGGATTAAAGAACGTGTTAGTCTGTGGTCTGGCAAAGAGATCAATTAACGGTTGGACATGATCTCGTTAACAGTTTAATACAGATTAAATATGTATACCAGGCAAATGAAGAAAAAGAAAACATCGAGCCATCCTGCATGGCTTGATGTTTTTTGCTTTGGTGCATTATCTTGTCGTTATCATCATAATATTTCGATTGCATCACGTCGTTGTTTGCTATATTTGCCTGGAGAAGTGCCGACCATTTTGGTAAAACTGCGAATGAAGTTAGCATAGTCACTAAAGCCAGATTGAAAGCAAGCATCCGTAATACTCATTCCTTCAGACAGGTGGAATTTGGCCCGTTCAATCCGACGACCCAAAATGTAGGAACGAATCGTCAATCCGGTATGCTTTTTGAATTGTCTGCTGATGTATGTGCTGTTCATATAGAACACTTCGGCAAGTTTGCGAAGTGTAATGTCTTGATTTAGATGTGTTTCAATATAATCCATGGTTTCACGAACCAGTTCAGGCATAATATCATTGGGAACAAAGGAATTGTTATGAAACCAGACGTTAATCATGACCAACAATTGGGCTACGGCTGCATTTATTTTGATATCGGTGCCATAAGCATCGGAAGCAAGCAATCTTTCCAGTTCGTTCGTACATTGCAGCATCTGCTTCAAGTTATACTCGTCTAGATGCACGATGTTGCCTGTTCCTTTGGGGCGATGATCAAAACATGATGATAGATTGGTTGATGGTGTGGAAAGCTGAAATAGATATGTTTTTTTGAGATTGATTGTAATTCGCTCATACTCAGATTCATCCAGAATAAAGGCTCGGTGCATCTCCTCGGGTGACATCACTAGCAAATCCCCCCGCTGCAGATGATAACATCGATTTTCTACATAAAAGTGAACGTTGCCACGAAGAAACAGGTAGATCTCGTATGCATTATGGCGATGATAGATCGTTTCCAGCTTATACGTTGTTACGCGGTGCAGATATAAGAGCTCAGGCTGGATGGGATCATAAAAACATTCAGAGGATCCACTCATGAAGTACCTCCCGTCATTTCACGCAATAAATAGAGCGGTTAACGCAATGAAATTGTACTCAGCTTACCTTAAAATGTAATCATCCTATCATGATACCTTTTGTATTGCAAACGCTTTCTCTTTATAAAGTACAACTAAAAACGATTATAGGGGGATTTTTTCGATGAATCATCATTCTACACCACATGCTGGTGAGCAAAAGCAAACCCAAGCTGCCAATCTGGAGAGTATCCCAGGGGAGATTGGAAAGCTTCATCCCAACGGTAACCCTCTGGTGGCCCACAAATTCGGAGCCGATCCCTATGCTTTGGTATTTAACAATCGAGTCTACTTATATATGACTAGTGATAAGCTGGAATATGATAAGGACGGTCTTCCTCAGAAAAACAGTTACAGTTCAATCAACAAGATTACGGTCATTTCTTCGGATGACTTAATCAACTGGACCGATCATGGGGAGATCAGAGTTGCTGGACCTCAAGGCGCTGCAACATGGGCTTCGCAATCCTGGGCGCCGGCAGCTGCTCATCGAACCTTGGATGGCAAGGACTGTTTCTTTCTTTATTTCGCCAACAATGCCAGTGGAATTGGTGTATTGTCTGCACCAACACCCATTGGTCCATGGATAGATCCGATAGGCAAAGCACTTATTACAAGAGAAACTCCGGGAGTGGAGGAAGTAACCTGGTTGTTCGATCCGGCTGTAATCGTAGATGATGATCATCAGGCCTATATATACTTCGGTGGTGGTATTCCGCAGGGGAAACCAGAAAGACCTGATACGGCAAGAGTGATGCGATTGGGAGACGATATGACCAGCGTTGTTGGTATAGCAAAGGTGATTCAGGCGCCTTATATGTTTGAAGATGCAGGGATACATAAATATAATAATAGTTACTACTTTACGTATTGTTCCAATTTTGTTGAGGGTAATCGGCCAGAGGACAGTCCACCACCTGGTGAAATTGCATATATGACCAGTGTTCAGCCGATGGGGCCATGGACATATCAGGGAACGTTGCTCCAGAATCCGGGCCACTTTTTTAATGTTGGCGGCAATAACCATCATGCTATATTCCAACTGGCCGATCAGTGGTACATTGCCTATCATGCTCAGACATTAAGCCAGGCTATGAATATTCCCGATGGTTACCGTTCAACACATCTGAATCGAGTCGAGCATGATGAGTCCACGGGTAAGATCCAGAAGGTACATGCAGATTATCAGGGCGTAGATCAAATCAAGTGCTTCAATCCTTATGAATGGGTAAGCGGTTCGACGATTGGATGGAGCAGCAGAGTAACAACAGAGCAATATCTTGACGCTGCTGAGATATCTGCATCCGATTCGAATATCATGTCCGCTAAGCTGCAAAACGACAGTTGGATAGCTATATCCAAGGTCGACTTTGAAAGTGAAGGGCCCACAACCTTTACAGCCATTATTGCGAATCAAGGAAGCGAAGGCACGTTGGAACTTCGGCTTGATCGTGCAGACGGACCGTTAATTGCCGAAATCATTGTTCCGCCTGCGACCGGATCTCTTCAATGGATGGAACTAACAACGAAAGTTACGGGTGCAAAAGGTGTGCAAGATTTGTATATTAAGCTTAAGAATTCAACCGACAGCTCCATCATCCTTTTAAGAGAATGGAAGTTTAACAGAAAAAATGAGGTGTAATTGAAACATGTATCCAAATCCGATTATTTGGGCTGATTACCCGGATCTTGACGTTATTCGTGTAGAGGACACATATTATATGGTTAGTACGACCATGCATATGATGCCGGGATGTGTCATCCTGCGTTCATATGACCTGATCCATTGGGAAGTAGCGACATATGTATACGACACATTGGACGATACACCTGCACAGCGGCTGGTGGATGGTCAGCACATTTATAGCAAAGGCATGTGGGCTGCATCGCTCCGCTATCATCAAGGGATGTTCTATGTGATCTTTGTGGCGAATGATACCCGAAAAACATACTTGTACACGTCACCCACCATCTCGGGAGTGTGGAAGAAACAAGTAGTCGAAGGGTTTTACCATGATTGCTCCTTATTTTTCGACGATGATGAACGAGCATATCTTGTCTACGGGAATACCGAGATCTATCTGACCGAATTAAGCTCTGATCTGTCCGGGCCGAAACCTGGCGGAGTGCATCGCTTGATTGTAAAAGACGAGCAGCCTCATCACCTTGGTTATGAAGGAGCACATTTCTACAAGATTAATGGGAAATATGTTGTATTCCTGATTCATATAACGAAAGCTACCGGACGGAGAACGCAGGCGTGTTATACGGCAGACTCTCTGGAAGATGTCTTCACTGGCGGGGAAGTATTCAATGACGATATGGATTATTTCAATTCTGGTGTTGCTCAGGGTGGCATCGTGGATACACCGAATGGGGACTGGTATGCAATGCTGTTTCAGGATCATGGGGCTGTAGGCCGGATTCCTGTTTTGGTTCCGCTCCATTTTGATCAAGGTATTCCGGTATTTGCAAGCAAAGCGCCGATGCAGATTAATATTCCGAGCACGAGACCAGAGCACCGTTATAACCCGTTAGTAGGTAGCGACAGTTTCAATTATGCAGCTGAAGAAGATGGAAGAATACGCCTCCGCGATTTTTGGCAGTGGAATCATACACCTAATCATGAACTTTGGTCCGTCACAGAGAAACCAGGAGTTTATCGTGTTCGAACTGGACAGATCAGCCCGAATCTGACATTCGCCGTCAACACACTAACCCAGCGTTCAATGGGGCCCGCTTGCGAAGCAATCGTTACACTTGATGGCAGCCGTCTGAATAATGGCGACTATGCCGGGTTGTGCTTTCTGATTGGTTCATATGGTATGATCGCTCTTACGAAGCAGGATAGCAAGTTTTACTTGGTCATGCATGCTAGAAATAGTGAGGACCCAACCATATTTGGTAATCTTATTGACCAGGAGCCAGCCACTGAACATGAACGTATCCCGGTATCAGATCCAGTCGTTAAACTGAAAGCATTCGGAAATTTTGAGAATAATCTGGATGAATGCTCTTTTGCCTATTTCGATGGGGTGGAATGGAGAGATATCGGGATTGTCCATAAAATGGTATATAAACTCGATCATTTTATGGGTTGCCGAACGGGGTTGTTTGCATATTCAACTCAAATGGTTGGCGGAACAGCTGACTTTTCGAATTTTGAATATCGTGTGATTAATCCTGATGAGAAACAATGAAATATGTAAAAGCCGCCCAACGGCGGCTTTTCGTATTCAATGATTACAAGTTGTTGTACAATGATATGGATTCATAATGGACAGAGAGAAGACAGTTGTTTAAACCGAACTGGGGGCATGTCGTCATGTATAAGAGATGTCTGGACATAACAAAATGGACTTTTATTCTGTTCCTAGCTGTGTCGATACCAGCAGGTCATACCGAAGGAAATTCCAAACAACCTCATCCGCAGCCAGATGGGCAACAGATGCAACTTCCCGCTACGTTTGAGAGGTATTCTCCTCCTATTGTGGTCTCTTTTGTCAGGGAAACCGGAGATGACCTCGAGCGCATGATTAGCCAGTTGCCTGGTGAGACGATGCTGGATAATCGCTGGACTCGTTTGTACGAGAAAGAGTTAGGTATTCAAATTCACTATGACTGGATTGCTAATGGAGATGTATACAATCAGAAGCTGGGTGTATCTCTTGCTGCTGGACGTTTCCCGGATGTGGTAAAAGTAAATCCATATCAACTTAGACAACTGAGTAACGCTGGAATGATCGAAGATTTAACCCATGTGTACCAAGAGCATGCTTCACCACTTACGAAGAGCATATTAGAGGCAGAGGGCAGAGGAGCGTTTGATGCGGCAACCATAGACGGCCAACTCATGGCTATTCCTGAATCCTCTTCCTCCATTGAGACTGCGCAGTACCTGTGGATTAGAACCGATTGGTTGGAGAATCTGGGACTACAGCCGCCTGAAACGATGGAAGAGCTTCTTCAAGTTTCGAAAGCGTTTACAGAGGGAGACCCCGACGGGAATGGAGAGCAGGATACGTACGGACTTGCGCTAACCAACCATTTATGGGATCCAGTTATGGGAGCTGCGGGATTGATTTCTGGCTACGGTGCCTACCCTAATATATGGGTTAAAGATGCAGAAGGAAATCTCACTTATGGAGGTATACAGCCTGAAGTTCGCGAGGCTCTGAAAGCACTGCAAACATTGTATCGTGAAGGCCAACTTGACCCGGATTTCGGCTATAAAAGTGGAAGCAAGGCGTTTCGTCTGGTTCAGGACGGAAAAATAGGGATGCTCTACGGAGAACAGTGGACACCCTTTATGCTCCAGACCACCCGTGACACAGATACAGATGTAGAATGGCAGGCATACCCCATTGTTGCCAAGTCAGATCGGAGTCTGTTCGTACCGCTACGTTCCAATACCGGGCAATACTTTGCTGTAAAAAAGGGATTCGCTCATCCGGAGGTGGTTGTAAAGCTTATGAATCTGCATCTGGACATCAACTGGGGCGATCAGGCACAGTACGAAACATACTATAATGACGACTCAAGAGCTGTATGGATGCTTTCACCGGTGACTCCATTTCCCGGTAATAAAAACATAGATGCGTACAAACAAATTCGTGATGCCAGAAGCACAGGAGACTTCTCGGCTCTGGAGAATGAAGCTCTCGCCATTCACAAACGCATTGTGGCCTATGAATTGGAAGATGTAGAGAGCGGCTGGGGCTGGAAACAAACCTATGGTCCTTCGGGTGCTTTTAGCATTGCAGATGCGTACGAGAAGAACGGTCAACTTCTCTATGATGAGTTCACTGGCGGCATTACAGACACCATGGTTGATCGACAAATTATTCTTCGAGATCTTCAGCTTGAAGCCTATATGAACATTATTCTAGGCAGGCCGATAGAAGAGTTTGATCAATTCGTAGAGAATTGGCGCAAGCTGGGGGGAGATCAGATCACATCGGAAGTTAACGCGTGGTTTCGCACCAGCAAGCCAAAGGAGCACTAATGTTCACTTTATTCATACAAGGAACCCACTCAGCCTTTGGCATTGGAGGTGAATGCATTGATCAAGATCCCTGCTAAATCATGGTTTAACAGTATATTTGCACGATTAATAATCACCTATCTGGTATTTGTGCTCCCCCTGATTCTCCTTGGAGTGTATCTGTATCATTGGAGTTATGACAATGCAAGCCAGGAAATATCATTGTCAACAGAGAGACGGTTGAACCAATATGTCCTGGAATTGAACAGAGAGATGGAATGGATGGAATTACAGCAGTTTGATATCGTTGAGGATCGCAAATTGAATCGTCTGGCTATTCTCTGGGATATGATGGATCAGGTTGAGCGACGGGATACATTAAATTATCTGACAGAACGACTCGCTTCATTCAAGAATAGCACGGCTTATATCAAAAACGTATATGTACATATCCCTTCAGTTGGCAAAAGTATATCCGCGATCCAAGGTATCGATGATTTTGATAAAAGTTCATATGTATACTTCAGTTCAGGCATGCAAGGAAAAGGTACACGTTTCACGGTGAAAGAGGACACCCTGAACCACAGTGCCGTCAGACTGACGGGTACGAGAGGAGAGCCCCCGCTTTTTGTCATTCAAGTGGAGCTGAATACTGATCATTTTCAAAATGAACTTACACGACTTAATTTGTACCCGGAGAGTTCAACTTTCCTGATTGAGGACGTCACGGGGCATGCCATCACAGATAACCATCAAGCAAGTGTTATTCTCGCAAATTATCGTGAGAACAGTGTGAAAGGTACACTTGATGGCTTTCGGATGAAGGTGGGGGACACCATGTATCATGTTAGTCAGTTGCATATGGATTCTCTGGGCTTATCCGTAGCTACATATCTACCCGAGGCCATTGTTACCAAACCGCTTAGCAAGTTCTATCATTGGGCTTGGCTGTTTGCAATTACATCATTTGTTGCCATCACGGCGTATCTCTATTCAAGTTACAAGTTGATTCATATCCCGTTACTATTGTTGGTGAAAAGATTCAAAAAAATGGAGGGAGGCATGCTTGATGTCCCCATTGCGCATAACCGAAAGGATGAATTTGGCTTCCTCTACACCCGTTTTAATCTAATGATTGAAAATCTTCAATCCCTTATCGATCGAGATTTTAAGAAAACACTGATGATGCAACGGGCCGAGTTGAAACAGCTCCAATCGCAGATTAATCCTCATTTTCTGTATAATAGCTTCTTTATTCTGAATTCACTGGCAAGGACAGGAGAAACCGAACGTATTGAGCAGTTCACGAACATGCTTGGAGAGTATTTCAGGTTCATTACCCGGAATGAAACAGATCATGTGAAGTTGAAAGTGGAAGTTGAGCATTCACGAATCTATACAGAGATTCAACAATTACGATTCTCCAGACGAATCAAGGTTGATTTTGGGTCACTACCTGCTGAGATGGAACACATCAAAGTTCCCAGACTCATTATTCAACCCATTATTGAGAATGCCTACGAACACAGCCTTGAAAAGAATTCGGACTCCGGTCTTCTAATTATTGGGTTTAATATGGAAGAGTCATATGCCGAGATCACCGTAGAGGATAATGGTAATGAGTTGGAAGAGCAACACATTCAATCTCTTCAACAACGCTTGCATAAGGACGGAGGTACAGACGAAATGACCGCGTTAATAAATATTCATCGACGTCTGGTCCTGACGTATGGAGAAGGAAGTGGCCTTTTCCTAACCAGAAGTGAACTGCAAGGGTTAAAAGTCACAATTCGAATCCAGTGGAAAGAGGGGGAAAACGAATGTATCGACTTTTGATTGTAGATGACGAGGAGATTATTACGGATAGTCTCTATGAAACGTTCGCCAGACATATACCCGACCAGCTTGATGTATGTAAAGCCTACTCTGCAACAGAAGCATTGTCCTGGATGCAACGGTCGAGAATTGACATTGTTCTAACGGACATCCGTATGCCGGGCATGAGTGGGTTGGAACTGACAGAGCGGATTCAAGCCAGTTGGCCGAATTGTCGCGTCATTTTTCTGACAGGACATAGCGATTTTGATTATGCATATCAAGCTTTTCAGATGGCTAATGTGCGTTACTTGCTCAAAACGGAAGGTTATGACAAGGTGATGTCAGTTGTAGAAGATGTGATGGAAGAGATCCGTCGAAGTTACAGCATGATTGAGTTGTTGGAACATTCTCATAAAGTCAATTCGCAGCTTGCACTGATTCAGCAAAAAGAGTATTTACGGAAGTTACTTCAAGACTGTACAGCGGTTATAGATTCTACCATGGATATGCAGGACGAATTATCCAAACGAGATATAAGATTACAGATCAACTCGCCTGTTTATCTCATACTGGGTCGGTTCAATAATCTGCCAGAAAAAGGTTCGGACCTCACACAAGTCCAGGAATCTGTTCGCATTATCGGCTCTTCTCTGATGAATGAGCGTACAGTGTGTGCAAGTGTAACGGACCATTATGGGGATACGATCTGGCTGCTTCAGCCGAAGCAGGAGGAAGAGATGACTAATGATAAACTTGTGCGATTTCTAGAAGGTACGCTGGAACTGGTACAGGAAGCATGCATGGTCTCACTCGGCGTATCCATTGCTTTTTCATTAAGTAGTCGAAGCTGTAATTGGTCCGAATTAACCAAACAATATGAACGTCTGAGATTACTCCAGTGGATGAAAATTGGGGATGGTGTATCCATGGTACTCACGGATCATCGTAATGATCTCTCATCTGATGTACCCAAAGAATCCATGCGGATCTCAAACCGGATCGAGATTATGTCAGGATATTTGGAAACGGGAAGAATTCAGCCATTTTACGATATATTTGAGGAGCTTGCAGGAGAACTGCTGCAACAGGAAATTACGATGGAACGTGCCATGGAGACATACTACAATCTGGCCTTATTATTGCATTCAACGATCAATCGTTGGGGTCTTCAACAGAAAATCCCGGATCAACGAAGCTTGCTGCACTTAGGGGAGTATACATGCATGAAGGATGCAGTACAATTTCTATATCGTGCTGCCGATGAACTAGTACGCTACAAAAGATCAAATGAACAGGAACGCGCTAACGTTGTCATTCATTCCTTATGCAGTTACGTCAAGGAGAACCTTGAGAAAGATCTTTCTCTGGTGAGACTGGCAGAACTTCATCATTTTAATCCATCCTATCTGTCCCGATTCTTTAAGCAGGAAATGGGAATAAACGTGTCAGAGTTTATTGACGACTGCCGAATACGGAAAGCCAAAGAATTGCTTCAGAACACAAATCTTATGGTGCGTGAGGTCGCACTTCAAGTGGGGTACGAGGCTGCCCATTCATTTACCCGACTTTTTAAGAAAATAACGGGAATGACTCCCCAAGAATACCGGGAATCCCTTTTGGTACGTTAATGGTGAATACTCTGGAATTGACCAAACCCAAACAACTACAAAAAAACGCAGGAAGAAGAATACATCCTGCGTTTTTTTGTAGTTGTTATCTAATCGATACACAAACCGATTCGGCAATCCACCTTTAGGCCGTGTGGATTTTTTGTCTTCTATAAGCATTGGGACTTGATCCGGCATACGCTTTGAACTTTTTATAGAACCAATCAATATCCTTATAGCCTACCTCAATAGCAATCTCATATATTCGCAGATTCGTGGAAGACAACAACTGCTGTGCCTTTTCCATACGTTGCTGGAGCATATAATCATTGAAAGACATTTTCTCTTCCAGCTTGAACTTCTGTCCGAGGTACGCACAGTTAAAATGAAGCATGTCAGAGATCTTCTTCAGCGTGATTTCATCACTCAGATGATCCCGTACATAGGCCTTGACGATACGAATAACATGACTGGAGTGCATGGGTTTACCGTTCATTTGAACAGGTGTTTTGAAGAACGACGACGTTTTGTGTGCCGGGTCGGTTTCAAGATGGGATCTAAGTCCATGCAGACTGTTAAGTAAAGAAGAAGGACTAACTGGATACGGGAGATAATCATTTACCTGATACGTCAGGGCTTTGCGTACGAACCTGAAGTGATCTCTTCCACCCATCAGGAGGATAGGTATCTGACTTTTTTTTCGAATGTCGTTGCATAACCAGAGCCCCGCGGTATCAAACCTCTCTGTATGTACCATAACAAGGGAAAAGTCTCGTTCTGACAATGCGGTCAAAGCCTCGGCCGATGAGAACACACAATTTGCGATAGTATATTGAGCTTTGCTCCGTAGCAACATCTGTTGCAACTCCCCGCACAAACGACGGCTGAAATCCACAAGTAAAATATCATACATGAAGCAATACCTCACCTTCTGCTGAATTGTAATGCGCTAGATTAACTGAAATTTGACTTAATTTCATTATGGTAATAAAAGAAAGCGCATACAATGTGCATATTTTTGTAGACAGTGCATTTCTTTACCAATTAAAACCTATAATGCACTTTGCTCGTGCAAAATTACGCGAATCTATATTCAGCCCGGGTAAACATCTGTATTTCGGCAGGTTGTTTGCGCTTTCATTTGAACGATACACTGTGATAGCAAACGACAATCAGGGGGGAAGACGATGAGAAAAAACAAGTTCATGCTACTGAGCCTGGTATTTGCGGTCTTGTTGGTGATTGCTGCATGCAGTTCTGCACCTACCGCTCAACCTGAGCCGGAAAAGACAACACAGGAGGAACAAAAACCCGCGGAAACCGAGCCAAAGAATGAAAACTCCACGCCAGAAATGGACTTTGACATGGGTGGCAGAACCATCAAGGTTGTTGCTTGGTGGGACATGGAAATACAGGGGAACAACCCGGACAACATTCAACGCCTTGAGAATCTCGAAGCGCTGAAGAAAAAACACAACTTTAATATTGAATATGTTTCCATCGATTTCGGTGAATATCAGGAAAAAGTAGTTGCTTCCCTGATGGCTGGTGAACCGCTTGGCGATCTGGTGAGACTGGGCAAAAACTATGCCATTCCGGCATTGACCAAACAGGATCTGTTATGGCCGGTGGATGATTATATTAAAAACGACAAGGTATTCAACCAGAAAACAACCAAGGAATACATGCAGTATGAAGGCAAAGGTTACGGCTTTACCGAGGACCAGTCCTCGTTTATCAACGGAATTTTCTATAATCGCACACTCATGCAAGAGCTCGGCTTGAAGCCACTTCAGGAGTATGTGGATGCCGATGAATGGAACTGGGATACGTTCATCAGCGTTGCCAAGCAAGCGAACAAGGATCGAAACAATGATGGCAAGCTGGACACTTGGGGACTCGCGCAAACAGGCTTGCTGGAACCGATTCTGTATTCCAACGAGGCTTCTCTGACCAAAGAGGATAAGCAGAACCTGGAAGATCCAAAAACGAAAGAAGCGTTGAACTTCCTGTCCAAACTGGCTACCGAGAAGGTCGGCAGAGCTTCTGAGGGCGGCGATTGGACAGAGCCATCCACGTTCTTCCGTCAAGGCAACACCTTGATGTATTCAGGTGCCATGTACGAAGTCGAAGGTATTATGACGGATATGCAGGACTACGATATTGGTTTTGTACCGTTTCCAAAAGGTCCAAGTGCAACAGCGTATCACTCCGGTGAGTCACGTTACCAAGCTATAACGATTCCAAAAGCGGTAGAGAATCCGGAACAACTGATGTACATCTGGGAGAAAATTAATGAGATCGAATCGATCTATGAATACCCGGGACAATCCACACTGGAGACACATCTGACCGATGAAGCAGATATCAACAATGCCAGAGAGGTAGCGGAAGGTATGTTGGTTCTCGACCATAACACATTCCCGTCCTTGCCGTTCTGGGATTTTGATGGGGAACTCAAAGAAGGGGTATCCGTATCTACGCTGATCGAGAAATACAAGGCTCCTTTCCAGGCTGCGATTGATGAGGTTTACAAATAAGTATCACGTTACACGGGCAGAACGCACCAGTGAAGGTGCGGTCTGTCCGGGTTAGTCAATCGTTCAGTTCTCTCAACGCTTACAGGAAAGGGGATACAATCAAACATGCGGTCACGTAAGAAAAAGGGACTAATCCTGGTGCTTGTCCTGGCCTTGGTGCTCTCCATATGGACACTATATCCATCGCGGGATCGTAATCCGGGAACGGTACATGCGCTTGAGGACTTTGAGGCGGTATCGGGAACCGAGGATTCATTCAGTTATGAGCATTATCTGACTGCTCATGACAATACGGCCAAACCGGATGAAATCGTACGCATCGAAGGCGAATCTTATGTTCAGGCAGAGGATGGGGAATTTGAGGTTGTGCAAGGGTACGCCGGATTAGACGGAAATGCCGTAATTACGCCGGAAACTGGAACCATTCGCTGGGATGTTCCCGTTCAAGTGAGCGGTTTGTACAACATTCGCATTCACTATTATCCCGTAGAAGGCAAAAGCTCCGGGATCGAACGCAAGCTTGAGCTTAATGGTAAGGTTCCCTTCAGAGGGGCCGATATTCTTTTGTTTGACAGGGTATGGGGGAATCGCGAGGATAACGTCCGGCAGGACGATCGTGGCAATGAGCTTAGACCAAGACAAGTGGAGCAGCCCGAATGGCAACTGACTTCCTTCAAGGACAGTGCAGGGTACTTCGAGGAACCGTTTCAGTTTTATTTTGAAAAAGGCAGTCAGAAGTTATCGCTCACTTCATTAAGAGAAAGCATGGCGATCGATTATATCGAGCTGTACCAAGAAAGCGAAGTTCCTTCCTATGCAGAGCTGGAGCAGACCTATGCCTCACTCGGCTTGAAACAATCGGCTCCTGTCATGTTGAAAGTTCAGGGGGAGGAAGCTGTTAGCAAATCATCTCCTACACTTGCACCAATCTCGGACCGATCAAGTCCTTCACTCGAGCCTTATAATGTATCGAAAATTCGGATGAACGCCATCGGGGGCATTAATTGGAAACTGCCGGGCGAATGGATTGAATGGGAAATTGACGTGCCGGAAGACGGACTATATCAACTGGCGCTTAAGGTGAAGCAGGATCAATTGCGTGGCATCTATGCCACCCGCAGTCTGACGATTAACGGTGAAGTGCCGTTTAAGGAAATGAAACGCATTCGATTTAATTACAGCCCGGCTTGGCAAAATCAGGTGTTGGGTTCGGGAGAGGATAAGCCATATCAGTTTCATCTTGAAAAAGGGAAACACCGAATCCGAATGACGGTTACACTTGGCGACATCGCTCCGCTGCTGCGGACCGTGGAATCCAGCGTGCTGGAACTGAATGAGATGTATCGCAAAATATTAATGATCACCTCCAACAGTCCGGACCCATTGCGGGATTACCAACTGGAACGGCGTATTCCGGAGATGACGGAGGTGTTTGAACAACAAGCTGACACCTTGCGCTCCGTTGCAGATTACCTGGAAAAGGCCACGGGTGAGCAAAGTGACAAAGTGGCCGTACTGCACGCCATGGTATTGCAGCTTGAAGATATGGCCTCCAGACCAGAGACGGTTCCCAAACGGCTGGATACGTTCAAAATTAACGTAGGTGGTCTCGGCACATGGATTCTATCGGTACGTGAACAGCCGATTACGTTGGATTACCTTGTCGTATCTCCGCCGGGTGAATCGCTGCCAAAAGCGGAAGCGAGCACCGTCCAGCAGGTGAAGCACGAACTGGGCGCATATGTTGCCTCGTATACCGAAGATTACGACAGCATTGGTAACGTGGAACAAAAGAAGGATGCCATCACCGTATGGATCACGACCGGACGAGATCAGGCCCAAGTACTGAAAGGCATGATCGACGATTCGTTTACCCCGGATACGGATGTGTCCGTGCAGTTACGTCTCGTTCCGCCTAATATTTTGCTGCCCGCAACACTCTCGGGGGAAGGACCGGATGTTGCCATGCAGATGGGCGAAGACATTCCGGTGAACTATGCGATGAGGAATGCAACGGCGGATCTAAGCCAGTTCCCCGATTTCGAGGAAATTTCGGACAGGTTCCGTGAAAGCGGATTGACGCCTTACCGCTACAACGACGGGGTATATGCCCTTCCGGAGCAGCAGCATTTTCCAATGCTCTTTTACCGCAAAGATATTCTGAATGAACTGGGCCTCGAACCACCGAAAACGTGGCAGGACGTATATAACGCCATCGCCGTGCTGCAGAAGCATAACATGGAGTTTTATCTGCCGATTGAGGATACGCTGAACAATGCCAACCTGGTTCCCAATTCAACCTTTGCGATGTTGTTATATCAGAATGACGGAACGTTCTACACCGAAGACCAGAAGAAAAGTGCACTGGATTCGGAGATTTCAATGGACGCGTTCAAACGCTGGACGCAATTTTATACCAATTACAAGTTTCCGCTCAAAGCCGATTTTCCGAACCGCTTCCGTACCGGGGAAATGCCGATCGGAATTGCTGATTACACCACGTATAACATGCTGACGGTTATGGCTCCGGAAATCCGCAATCTCTGGGACTTTACGATTGTTCCAGGTACACAGCTTCCGGATGGGTCCATACGG
Organism: Paenibacillus sp. FSL K6-4396; assembly: GCF_038002525.1. NCBI lineage: Bacteria > Bacillati > Bacillota > Bacilli > Caryophanales > Paenibacillaceae > Paenibacillus > Paenibacillus sp. FSL K6-4396. The sequence continues at coordinate 3,415,173 of NZ_JBBOCR010000001.1, forward strand.
CATGAAGTGGCCAGCGCTACGAGCGCGGTGATGATGCTCGAAAATGCCGACAACAAGGAAGCGGCGTGGAAGTTCATGAAATGGTGGACTGCTGAGCAGACCCAGATTGAATACGGGAGAGAAATGGAAGGTCTTATGGGAGCGGCTGCCCGTTACCCGACGGCCAATATCGAAGCCTTGAAGCAATTGCCTTGGCCTGTGAAGGATTATCAAAATCTCGAGAAACAATGGGAATGGGTACAGGGAATCCCGCAGCTTCCTGGAGGTTATTTCACGGGACGACATCTGGACAACGCCTTCCGCAAAGTGGTCAATGCAAATGAAAATCCGCGTGAAGCCTTATCAGACTATGTATTGTACATTGATGATGAAATAGAGTTGAAACGCAAGGAATTTAATCTGAAATAGAGGAAAGGGAGGGTAACGGTTGCAAGCTAAAACTACCAAGACAGCCGCCGCTCCTGCCGTCCATACCCGCCAGGTCGGCTGGTGGTCCCTATTGAAGCGGGATCTGTATCTTAGCAGGCATTATTATGTATTGATGGCACCGTTTATGCTGATTTTTTTCATGTTTACTGTCATTCCGGTCGGCATTTCACTCGGGCTCAGCTTTTTTCATTTCAATATGCTGGAGCTGCCGCGATTTGTCGGCTGGCAGAACTATTCCCGGCTTTTCCTGAACGATGACGTATTTCTGATCGCGCTCAAAAACACGCTGCTTTTTGCCGTAATTACAGGCCCTCTCAGTTATATTGCCTGCTTTTTGTTTGCGTGGATCATCAATGAGCTGTCTCCTAAAATTCGAGCGGTCATGACGCTGGTTTTCTATGCCCCATCCATATCGGGCAACGTCTTTTTCATCTGGCTGATCATCTTCTCGGGTGACAGCTACGGGTATATGAACGGATTTCTGATGCGCCTTGGCGTCGTACTGGAACCGATCCAATGGCTCGCAGACGAGAAGTATGTACTGGCAATCGTCATTATTGTACAGCTGTGGCTGAGCCTGGGAACCAGCTTCCTGGCCTTTATTGCAGGACTGCAAACCATTGATCGTTCTCTGGTTGAAGCAGGAACCGTAGACGGGATCAAAAACCGCTGGCAGGAGCTTTGGTACATCACCTTGCCTTCGATGAGACCGCAGCTGATGTTTGGTGCGGTAATGCAGATTACTGCTTCCTTCGCCGTAGCTGAGATCTCCATCGCACTGGCAGGTTTCCCGAGCGTAAACTATGCGGCACACACAGTTGTCACACATCTGATGGACTTTGGAACCATTCGTTTCGAGATGGGGTATGCCTCGGCCATCGCAACGGTTCTGTTTGCCCTGATGCTGGGTACAAACGTTTTCACGCAAAAAATGCTTAGAAAGATAGGTGAATGACGATGACCAGCAAAGTACGTGCCGTGTTTGGCATGCCAAAAAGGCTCAATCGGTCATTTACCGTCAGCCTGATGTTATTTGCATTGCTGGGCGTGTTCGGCTCCTTTATGGTGCTTCCGCTCATCTATGCAGTCAACAATGCATTCAAGCCGCTGGATGAGCTGTTTATTTTCCCGCCGCGTTTCTGGGTGAACAATCCGACAACGGAGAATTTTGCCGATTTGATCAACCTCATGGGCAATTCGTGGGTGCCGTTATCCCGCTATATTGCCAACACATTGCTCATTACGATACTTGGCACAGCGGGGCATATCCTTCTTGCATCTGCAGCAGCTTATCCGCTGGCGAAGTATCGTTTTCCGGGTTCCAAAGTGTTGTTCACCATTGTCATTCTGTCCCTGATGTTCTCGCCGCATGTTACGGCGATTCCGAACTACATGGTGATGTCCTGGCTTGGCTGGATTAACACTCATGCGTCCATTATTGTGCCATCACTTGCGTTCTCGCTAGGACTTTTCCTGATGAAACAGTTCATGGAGCAGATTCCCGATGCTTTGCTGGAGGCAGCCAAAATCGACGGAGCCAATGAATACCGGATATTCTGGAGCATCGTGATGCCCAATGTGAAGCCGGCATGGCTCACGCTCATGATCCTGCAGTTTCCAGCGTTATGGGGAACGGATGGCGGAAGCTTCATTTACAGTGAAAATCTCAAAACGCTGCATTATGCGCTCAGTCAGATTGTGCAGGGAGGGATCGCAAGAGCCGGTGTAGGTGCGGCTGTTGCCTTGCTGCTGATGATTGTACCGATCACTCTGTTTATTATCTCTCAGAGCAGTGTTATGCAGACGATGGCCACTTCGGGCATGAAAGAGTAGAAAGGAGGCAGCGAGGTGCGGAGAAGCACATGGAAAAAACGTAAATCGATCATCATGGGCATGATCTGCCTCCTGTTGTTCGTTCAAGAGGCACCCTACGTGAATGCAGATGGTAAAACGGATGCGTATCATTATTCCTTCTGGGGTGACGCAGTTCCTTCACCGGCGGCATATGAGGCAACAACCATTATCACCGGCAAGAAGCTGAACACAACTCCTATGAAAGAGCCAAGTGACATGCATGTTACCGCCAATCAGCACGTCTTTGTGCTCGATTCGGGCAATGGCCGCATCATTGAGATGGATCGCAACTTCAAGCTGGTACGGACGATTGATTCATTTGAGCAGGAAGGCAAGGAAGATCATTTTAAAAATCCACAGGGATTGTACGTCACGGAAAAAGGTCATCTGCTGGTCGCTGATTCGGATAATCACCGGGTGGTGCATCTGGATGAACAGGGGAAGCTGGTCAAGATTGTGTCTGAACCACAATCGGATCTGCTAAAAGCAGACTTCCAGTTTAAACCGATGCGAATTGTTATGGACAAAGGGGAGCGTATCTACGTCATGGCCGAAGGCGTATTTGATGGATTCATGGAGTTCAGCGCCGATGGTACGTTCTCTTCCTTCATTGGAGCGAACAGAGTTCAGGTGGACCCGGTGGAATATCTTTGGAAACGGTTTGCAACACGGGAGCAGCGCAGTCAGATGGTGATGTTCACTCCAACGGAATTTACCAATCTGGACATGGATGAAGAGGGCTTTATCTACGCCACTAGCGGGGATCGCGGCAAAGATCCGGTCAAGAAGCTGAATGCCCAGGGTACAGACATTTTGCGCAGAGAAGGCTATCAGACTCCGCAGGGGGATTTGCTGTATACCCAGGAAGCAGGGCCATCCCGCCTGATTGATGTGGATGTGGGTGACAGTGACATGTATTCCGTACTTGATTCCAGCAAGGGTCGAATCTTCACCTACAATGGAGACGGATATCTACTCCATATTTATGGCGGTATCGGGAACCGGCTGGGCCAGTTTAATACACCTGTTGCCCTGGAACGTGCGGGAGACCGGATGTTAGTTCTGGATAAAGCGCTTGGTGAAATCACCGTCTTTCAAACAACTGAATACGGACGTACACTCCACGAAGCGGTGCGTAGCTACTATAACGGTGATGAAGATCAATCTTCGGTGCTGTTTGCCCAAGCTGCCGAGATGAACGCTAACTTGGAATATGCGTACGCGGGAATTGGCAAAGCATTGCTTCGTCAGAAGGAATACGCCGAGTCTGCGAAATATTTCAAGCGCAGCATGGAGCCCAAAGGGTATTCCAAAGCTTTTCTTTTGTACCGCAAAGAGCTGATGCGTGAACATTTTTCATGGATGATGTCCGGTATATTCCTGGCTGTCGCTGCGATTGTCACCGTCATCATCGTTCGCAGGCAGAAAAGGAGGACTACGAATGCAGGCATCAAGTAAGCAACTATACCAGTACCCGCTGCATCTGATTTTTCATCCGTTTGACGGATACTGGGAATTGAAATATGAACGGAACCAGAGAAACTCACTGCTGATTGCTTTCATGATCCTGGTGCTTCTGGTCATCACCAAAATTTTGCATGCCCAGTACAGCGGTTTTCTCATTAATCTCAGTAATCCAAAGTACCTGAACAGTCTGCTCGAAATGTTATATGTCATTATACCGGTACTGTTTTGGTGTGTGGCTAACTGGTCGTTAACCACATTGATGGACGGGGAAGGCAAGTTCTCCGAAATTTTCATGTCAACGTGTTTTGCACTGGTACCGTTGTTCCTCATTCATTTCCCATGGATCTGGCTGAGTCTTGTGATCTCTGCGCAGGAAACTGCCTTTTATTATTTCTCCAATGCACTCGCCGTTGCATGGACGGTATATCTGTTATTTGTGGGGAATATGACGGTTCATCAGTACACACCAGCCAAAACGGTGCTCACCATGCTGCTGACACTTGTAGCGATGGCGTTTATGGCATTTCTGTGCCTGTTATTCTTTAGTCTTGTACAGCAGATTGTATCGTTTGTCGTAACCATCTATCAGGAATTAGTGCTTCGGGGCTAAGGGAGGAGGAAATTGTTATGAATTATACCGTAGCCAAAAAAATAACAGGAATGCTGCTCGCGGGAAGTCTGCTTCTTGGCGGTTGTCAATTCTCGCCAACACCGCCCGCTCACGAGACAGTGACTGCCGCAGATCCGACGGACTTTCCCTCCCTGCCTCCCGGAGAGAAACTGAAATCATCTTTCAGCGATGTCCGCCTTCCCGGCATGGTAGGCATTGCGCAGAATGCTGCGCTGCAGTTGTTCATTAACGAAGAGACTGCCGAGATTGCAGTGATTCACACGCAGAGCGGCCAGATCTGGCGCAGCAATCCTGCAAATCGTGAGCAGGATGGGGTTGCAGCCGGGATAAACAAAGACCTTTTGTCATCACAAACGAAGCTCAGCTTCTTCAACAGCCTCGGACAGAGCAGCACCGTGAATTCTTTCACGGATAGTGTTGCACACAAGCAGATAAGCTACGAGGTGCTGCCAAGCGGCGTGCGGGTCCACTACCAGTTTGGAAGCACTGAGCGATCCATAGAAGACTTGCCGATGAAGATCAGCAAGGAGCGATTTGAACAAAAGCTGCTTGCACAGCTAGACAAGGCCGGGCAACGGGCCTTGAAGGTCGGTTATGCGGAAGACAAGGATGAAGGCGCTTACGTCCGGATTGATAAGGCGATGCAAGGATTGCAATTGTCCCGAGCCTTGAAAGCTTTTGACACAGCCGGTTACACATCGGAGGATCTGGCTCAGGATCACGCCGAGTTTGGCATTGAAGAGGAACGAAGTGGACCACGGCTGTTTATGCTTACGATGGAATATGAGCTGGATGGAGAGGATCTGCTCGTGCGTGTTCCGTCCTCAGGCATTCATTTTCCGGAGGAATATCCGATCAACAGCATATCTGTAATGGATTATTTCGGGGCCGGGGGTACAGAAGAAGAGGGATCCATACTGGTGCCGGACGGTTCGGGAGCGCTGATCCATTTTAACAATGGCAAGCTGCAGTATCCTGCCTATCAACAAGACATATACGGACCGGATATGACCATGAAACTGCGGGAAGCAAGTTCAAATGAAGCCAGAGCCAGGTTGCCGGTATTTGGACTGATTCGGAAAGAGGGGGCTTTCCTGGGCATTATTGAACAAGGGGATGCCGTCGCAGTTGTGAATGCCGATATCAGCGGTAAGCTGAACAGCTACAACAACGTATATCCCAGCTTCTATGTAGTGAACAAGAGCGATGTGACGCTTCAGGCAAGTGATATGGTCCGTACACTTCCGAAATTCCAGAAGAAACCGACGGTGTCCGACTTTGTCGTTCGATATGCTTTTGTGGGGGCGGATAAGGCCTCGTACTCAGGGCTTGCATCTCTCTATCGGGATTATCTGATGCAAAACGGCGGACTTCCCGAGTTGAACGCCAGCAAGGAGCAGAGTAACGTTCCCTTTTATCTGCAACTGTTCGGCGGCATGACAACAAGGCAGCATATGCTGGGCATACCGTATGATTCAACGGAGGCTTTGACCACGTTTGATGAAGCCAAAAACATTCTCTCCTCCTTGACGGAGAAGAAGGTATCCAATATTCAGGTGCGCTATGCGGGATGGCTTAACGGCGGACTTCATCATCGACTGCCGGATTCCATCCAAGTAGACGGCGCCATAGGCGGGAAAAAGGGATTGCGGGAATTCAGCGCATACACACAAGAAGCGGGCATCGGTTTCTATCCCGATATCGCTCTGCTGAATGTGCAATCCAAAAAAGGGTTTAAACCGTCCAAAGAAGCTTCGCGCACATTAACTCAGGAACCGGCGGTCTTGTATCCGATGAACCAGGCCATCCAGAGGCGGGACCGGGATCGTTCACCATCCTATGTGCTTTCGCCCAACAAGCTGGAGGACGTGACGGCAGACATGTTAGATGAGCTGAGGTCCCTTCAAAAGGATGGACTGTCGCTAAGCCTGAATGATCTGGCAGCTCAGTTAAACAGCGATATGAATCCGAAAAAGCTGGTGGACCGAACACAAGCGCTTGGCTCCGTAAAGAAGGCACTTGAACAGATCGGGCAGCAGGCTGGCTCGCTTGTTGCTGAAGGTGGGAACGCTTATGCCCTGCCGTATGTAACTGGTCTGACAGATGCGCCGATGACCAGCAGTCGTTTCAAGCTGGAGGATGAAGAGATTCCGTTCTATCAGCTCGTTGTACACGGCAGCATCGGTTATACGGGGACGCCATACAATCTCTCCACATACACCAATGCAAGGCAATATGTGCTGAAGCTGATTGAATATGGAGCCAGTCCTTACTTTGCATGGTTCAATGCGCCAAACCATGTTGTGAAAGAAACGGATTATGATGATCTCTACGCGGCGAATTATGAACAATGGATCGATCTGGCTGCCGAGATCTACAACGAGGTGAACCAGGTGAACCAACCGTTTGCCGGACGTTCCATGATATCTCATGAATCCCTGGAGGAGGGCGTCTTCCGGACAACATATGAAGGTGGCGGGTTCGTAATCGTCAATTATAACGACTTCCCTGTAGAAGTTGACAACGATACAGTGGAAGCCCAAAGCTATGTGACTGGTGGTGAGCAGCTCTGAAGACGCTCCTGAAATGGAAATGGGGAAGTCGTACGTATGCTCAGCAGAAAGCCATGTGGGGCGTAATCTACGTGCTTCCTTGGCTCATTGGTTTTGTGTTGTTTTTCTTCATTCCGCTGTTAGCCTCTCTGCGATACAGCATGAGTACAATTCAAGCTAATGCTGAAGGCATAGCGATTCAGTTCAACGGTGTTGCCAATTACATTCAGGCGCTGACCGTCAATACAAGCTTTAACCGTGCGTTAATTGAGGCGATCACAGACGTACTCATCAACGTACCGCTTATCGTTATATTCAGTCTGTTCCTTGCCGTCATCCTGAATCAGAAGTTCAGGGGCCGGGCTGTAGCGCGGTCGATCTTTTTCCTGCCCGTTATTCTGGCATCGGGAGTGATTATGACACTGGAGAGCACCAGCCTGATTGACGCGGTTAATCAGAGCAGCACAGGTGGAAGCTCACTTGGGACATTTGAACTCGAAAATCTGATGGTTAACGCCGGAGTGAGCGATTGGATCGTCACATATCTGAGCAGCGCCGTAGATCGGATCTATCAGATCGTCAGTCAATCCGGTGTACAAATTTTGATCTTTTTGGCAGGGATCCAGACGATTTCCCCTCAACTGTATGAGGCTTCGAAGATGGAAGGGGCGACGGGTTATGAAGCCTTTTGGAAAATTACGTTCCCGATGGTCAGCCCGCTTATTTTTGTCAATGCGATCTATACCATCATTGATTCATTTGCCAATAACGCCATGACGGAACTGATCCGGGATACCGGCTTCGTCAAATTTGACTTTGGATTAAGTTCTGCCATGGCATGGGTCTACTTTCTGGCCATTGCCATCATTCTGGTTATCGTAAACATCATTTTCTCGAAGCGAGTCTTCTATCAAGATTAGAAAGGAGGGTGTCCCACGTGACAACATCACGATTATTATCGCTGGAGCATTGGAAAGGCTGGCTGTGGGCCATGATCCGATTCGTTCTGATTACCGGGCTTTCCTTCGTTATCCTGTTTCCCATATTTCAGAAGGTTTCCACATCCATCAAAGCTAAAGGTGATCTGTATTCGGCAGTGGTGGTATGGATTCCACAGAACTTCTCCATCGACAATTTCAAAGAGGCGATACGCGTAATGGATTACTGGGCAACGCTGTTCAATACGTTTGCCCTGTCTGCAACGACTACACTGCTGACTACAGCATCCTGTGCACTTGCAGGATACGGATTCGCCAGACTGAAATTCAGGGGAAGCAACTGGCTGTTTGCTGGTGTAATTCTGACGATTCTTGTGCCGCCAACGACCATTCTCATTCCGGTATACCTGAATCTGAAAAGCTTTGACCTGATGGGGCTTATGACGCTTATAGCCGGAAAACCTGTTAATTTGCTTAATACCTATTGGCCGTTTATTCTGACGGCGATTACGGCCAATTCACTTAAAGCCGGTTTGTATATCTTTATCTTCCGGCAATTCTTCAGAGGTATTCCGAAGGAAGTGGAGGAGGCGGCCTATGTGGACGGCGCGGGCATCGGGCGAACATTTTCAAGAATCATGCTGCCCAATGCCATTCCGTCCATGGTAACAGTCATGCTGTTTTCCTTCGTATGGCAGTGGAACGACAGCTTCTATACGACGACTTATCTGACTTCAAGTAAAGTCATGTCGACTCAGTTATCGTCCCTTCCGTATAATCTGGCCCAGCAGGTTACTGACGGTGCAGCTTCCCAGGCCGATCCGTTCTATCTGAGCATGATCCAGGATACAGGAATTCTTCTTGCCATTCTGCCTTTGATCGTCATCTATTTGTTTGTTCAACGATATTTCGTAGAGAGTGTGGAGCGTACGGGAATCGTCGGTTAAGTTAAGTTCTTATGTACGTTTGGAGTGGGATCAGACTGGAAGAGGGAGGAGGAACATCATGCAACATTCCATCTGTGAAAAGGGGGCATGTAACGATCTCATGAACGTCTGCTCACAGCAGAACCGCGATCCTTCCCTGCGCAGGATCCCCCTGCTGGTGTGGAACGGGCTGCGGGAGCGGGCGCCGACCTGAGCGATCTGTTTAATCAGAGACACTCTGACGGAGCTTACCTCGCGTTATTGCAAGGCAATATATCAGATCAGGAGGAATTATAGTGAAGAAGTTCATGATATCTTGTAAACTTGTACTCATTCTCGCTTTATTGATCACAATTGCTCCATGGGGAGGCAGCCGCGCCGAAGCATGGGTAGGCATGCCGATGGGCAAGCTGCACGTAAACGGCAAAAACCTGGTGAACAGCAACAACCAGCCTGTGCTACTGAACGGTTGGCATCAACCTTCAGGTGCCTACTGGACATATCAGGACAGCAATTATTATCTCAATCTGCACGGTAATAACCGTCATGCAGCTACACTGGCTTATCTGAAAGACATTACCGATACTTTTGCGGACACCAGCGCGAAGTACGGAAGCAATCATGGCTGGAATATGAATCAGGTACGTCTGTTCATCGATCGTCAGGACATGGGAGATGTGGCTGCTGGTACATATAACTTTGCCGGTGTGCAGACCGTTACGCAAAATGTAATTATTCCGTACATTCAATATGCTAAAACAAAAGGTGTCTATGTTGTCCTGGGACTGGACTTCACATTGAAGGATGATCAGGCAACAACCCCTGCCAACCTGCAAAAATTCAACGAAATCTGGGGTTATCTCGCTTCACGTCCGGAGATCAAAAGTGCAGACAACGTTCACTTCGAACTGATCAACGAACCGGTGAAATCCTATGCCAATGGACATTGGGGTGGATACAACGGGGAAAATGACTTTGTGGATCACTGGAATGACTTGCGTAATTTCCAAAATTCCATGATTTCAACAATTCGCAGCAAAGGTGCGGACAATGTCATCTGGGCGGCAGGTCTGGGATACAACCAATTTTACAGCTTGACGGCAAGCCATCCATTGACTGATCCGCTCAATAACTATGGATATGCGGTTCACTGGTACCCTGGTTATGGCGCATATGACAACTTCTCTATCCTGCAAGACCAGTGGAATACCAACGTGAAGGCAGCCGCTGACAAATATCCGATTAATATTACCGAGGTAACCTGGTTCAAAAACAAACCTGGCGATTCGGCCTATTGGAACTTGTTTAATGGCAGCAATGAAGGGTTTGGCACCAATACCAAAACGATTTTCAACGCAGCAGGCAATGTCAGCATTGCAGCTCATATGAACGGATTCATTCTAAGTGAAGGACCACGAAGCTCCTTTGCCGACCCAACGGCTGGACTGAAATGGGATGGGGATGCTTCACGGAGTGCCATGGGACGATTCCTGTTCAACTGGTACCATGAACGTGCCCAGACTTATCCGGGCAGTGGACAAGGTGGCGGACCGACAACGGGTCTTGTATCCGGTGCAACTTATAAAATCGTAGCCCGGCATTCCAACAAAGTTGTTGATGTTCCTGGTGGTCAAAATGAAAATAATCTTCAGCTCCAACAGTGGAGCGATCTGGGCGGTAACCCTCAGAAGTGGGTTCTGACTTCGATCGGTAACGGCAACTATACACTGACAAGTGTGAACTCGCCGGACAAAGTCATCGACATTCGCAACGGTACCCTCACCAATGGGGAAGCGGTTCAACTCATGAGCAATCTGAACACAACCGCTCAGCATTTTAAGGTCAACGATCTTGGTAACGGGTACTGGAGTATCATCAACGTGAACAGCAATAAAGCGATTGAAGTGGCAAACGCTTCCACTTCGGATGGAGCCAAGCTGCAGCAGAACACCTACACAGGTGCTACAAACCAACAATGGAAATTTGTTGCCGTTAGCAATTAATAAGGTTAATGTTAAACAAAAACCTTCCCAAGTCATTCCATGTCTTGGGAAGGTTTTTTGCGTTTATTTTTAATACTTTGGGAATGAGACCATGCGAAGGTAAAATACAACTATATTTGTGCGTCAACCCGCAGAGTGACAATTATTTTCATGCAAGCATTGTACACTGCAGTATGTAAATGTACCATAAGGAAGAAGTTGTACCTTCACCAGGAAGAAATGCCCGGTGTATCATTGAACAGCTACCTTATCACAGAGAAATGTAAGCGCTTGATAAAAAAGGGAGGGTACATATGCAGCTCCTATGGTCCAAATTTTCACCCGTGTTCCGCCGATTCCTCATTTCGTATCTTGTCATTCTAATGATTCCTCAAATTGCGGGATATGCCTCTTACCGAGCTTCCATTGAAGCAGCCCGTTCCAGCTCCATTGAGAACAGTTTGAAGTCGCTGAGTCTTGGCAAAGAGATCATTGAGCGAAATCTTCTTCAAGTCGAAGCTTTTACCAGACAGCTTGCCGTCAATCCCGATTTGCAAAATTTAATTGCTGGCCCAAAGCCGCATGATCTCTACAATGTCTACGGTATGAACCGCATGCAGCGGAGCCTCTCCATGTACAGCAGTACCAATGATTACTTGTCTCATTTCTTCATTCACATTCCGAACTACAATGCCATCATCACACCAAGAACTGTGTATTATCGTCCAGAGCATTATTATGCTGCCAATCAGCTGGACGGTATGTCGTTTGAACAATGGCATGACCAAATTCTCAAACAACCACACTTTAATGAAATCATACCGCTTCGAAACTATAAACGTGAAATACTGGGCACTGTGCTTGCAGACGTTCCCGCCATTACGTTTCTGCAATCTCTGCCTTTGAACAGCTTCAACAAACCGCAAGCGACGATTGGTGTCATGATTGATCAGGATCAGATGGCAAGCCTTACTCAAAATATTGTGGATCAATATGGCGGCTGGACTCTCGTCACCGATGCGGAAGGGCAGATCATTTTCTCCCTTGGCATTGAACAGGCCGAGGCTGAGCAAATGGCACAGAATCATCGGAGAGAAGGTAACACTGGGGAAACGGAGCTGAACGTGCAGAATGTACAGCCTGGAAGTGATGGTCGGCTGCTGATATCGATACAGTCCAGTCAAAATGGATGGAATTACATGGCAGGGATTCCGGAGAAAGCACTCATGACAAAAGCGGACCAAATCAAACAAGTCACGCTGGTCTTTACTTTGGCAACCATTGCCTTGGGACTGTTATTCGGGCTGTTTCTGGCCTATCGGAATAGTGCACCCGTTTACAGATTGTTGGCCTCTTTTCGGGAACAAATCACCGATTCTCCAGGCAGACGGGGCAATGAATATGATTTTTTGGCAAGCCATATTAACAATCTGATTGCTAATAATGACTCACTTAAAAACGCCATGAATGAGCAGATTCCGTTGTTGAGAGACGGTTTTATCAAACGTTTGTTAACCGGAGAAGTCTATACCTCACTTGAGTTGGAGGTTATCTCATCCCAGGCGCACATTTCTCTTCATAGCAGCAAGGGCTTGGCAGGCTTAGTGAAGGTAAACGGATATGCCAATCCGGACAGTGAAGAAACTATCCATGAACTGGGTGTTGCAAGGCTGCTTATCAAACAAGTACTTACAGAATGGAATGCGCAGCTGCTGATCACGGATTGGGGAACAGACCAGATCGCTTTTGCCTGTCCATTGGATGAGAACTCACTGAATGAAGCTATAGGGATATGTGAAAAAGAGCTGAACACCTTGATGGAAGTGATCTACCGGGAGCATCGGATATCCACAACAATTGGCACAGGTGCAGCTTACGAGGTCTGGAATGATGCGGGTCGCTCTTTTGACGAAGCCAAACAAGCTCTGGATTATGCCATTCATATGGGAACAGATCATCTGGTGAGATTTGAAGATACGATGAAGGAAAATGAAATGTACTATTATCCGATTGAGTCTGAACAGCGCCTGCTGAACACGATCAAAGTCGGTGAGCCTGAAGAGGCGATACGCATTCTGGAGCAATTGTTTCTTCGTAATTTAGAGGAGCGGGAACTGTCCTACGAGATGACGCAGCAGTTCATCATGGAGCTGAAGGGGACTTTTCTGAAGCTGGACGAACCAAAATTCAAGCTGGATGCCTCCCTGCTGGAGGAATATAAATCTCGGGTGACATCCATTCAGATGACAGAAACGATTACCTCGCTGCGGGCAAAATTCAAACAGTTAACAGAAGACATCTGCGGTGACTTCCAGAGAAGAAGAGCAGGAGCACATGCGGATACTGTAAGCGAAATGATTTGTTTTATCCAACATAATTATGGGGATGCAAACTTGACGATCTATCGGATTGCCGAGCACATGAGCAAGTCCGAGAAGTTTATATCCCAACTGTTCAAAGAACATACAGGAGAGAATCTTTCCGATTATGTAGAACGGGTACGCATTGATGCTGCCTCGAACTTGTTGCACTCTACTGGTCAGACTATTGACGAGATAGCGGAAGCCACCGGGTATAATAGTGCACATTCATTCCGCCGAGCTTTCAAGCGGGTACGCGGCATTTCTCCGAGTGTATTTCGGAAAATGGACGTTCATAGCGGTTAATGTAGGCTGTTTCTCGGGAACTATATTCGCTTTTTGTACTTTCTCAGCATAACTGTACCTTTACGCATCCCCAGCGTAATCTTATGATTACTCAAAAAGTAAGCGCTACCAAGTCGAGTTGCAGTTCAGCACGATTTGGAGCCAAGAATGGGGGGATGATTCTGAGAACCACAATGACCAGTGAATCAAAGTCCGTGGAGAAACCAAGTAAACCGTTTGCCTTGAAGCAAGCATTATCCAGAAGCTGGAGGCGACATTGGCAGCTGTATCTGCTGATCCTGCCACCGATTGCTTACTTTATTATTTTCAAGTATGTACCCATGGTGAATGCGGTCCTGGCATTTAAAGATTACAACGTCATCAAGGGGATCTGGGGCAGTCCGTGGGCCGGAACCAAGTATTTCGAATTACTTTTTAAAAATCCGGCGTTTGTCATGCTAATCAAGAACACGCTCTACATTTCGTTTTACAGCCTGATCGTTGGTTTCCCGATTCCTATATTACTCGCACTCGCGCTGAACGAAATCAAAAACATACGATTCAAAAAAACGGTGCAAATGGTGACGTATGCTCCATATTTCATTTCTACCGTTGTTATGGTCTCCATCATTATGCTCTTTCTGTCTCCTAGGCTGGGTATTGTCAACACGATTGCAGGTGCCCTTGGTTTCGAAGCAGTGAATTTTCTCGGTGAGCCCGGGCTGTTTCGATCCATCTACGTTTTCTCCGATGTGTGGCAGGGAATGGGGTACTCCGCTGTGATATATCTGGCCGCTCTGGCAGGTGTTGATCCGTCCCTGTATGAAGCCGCCAAAGTGGATGGAGCCAACCGAATACAGAAAATCATTAATGTTGATCTGCCTGGACTACTTCCGGCAGCCGTCATCATTCTGATCCTGAGTGTAGGGAATATCATGGCTGTTGGGTTTGAAAAAATATATTTGCTGCAAAATCCGCTCAACCTGTCTGCTTCGGAGATCATCTCCACGTATGTCTATAAAATAGGATTGCTGAATGCCAATTACAGCTTCGCTACTGCGGTTGGCCTGTTCAACTCGGTGATTAACCTGATTTTGCTATTAATCGTAAACGCGGTCGCCAAGCGACTGTCCAATACAAGCTTATGGTAACGGGAGCGAAAGGAGGAGAAGCAACCCATGCCTAACACACAGACAAATGCAGGACGTTCGCGGATCAAGAGCAGCAGTACGATTCGTGAATCCTGGGGGGACCGCGTATTTATAACGGTTGTTTATTTCATGCTGACAGTTGTGCTGATTGCCGTGCTGTATCCCTTGATATATATTGTGAGTTCTTCGCTCAGCAGCCCTGCTGCCGTCTCCTCGGGAAAAGTCTGGTTGTGGCCCATTGACCTGACGTTTGACGGTTACAAGTCTGTATTGCGGAATGATCAAGTCCTTACCGGCTATGCTAATTCCCTTTTCTATACAGCCTGCGGCACCTTCATCAGCGTGGCACTGACCATCATGATTGCTTATCCATTATCCAAAAAAACGTTTGTTGGTCGCAGTTCGTTAATGATGTTTATTACCTTCACCATGCTGTTCTCGGGCGGTTTGATTCCTACCTATCTGGTGGTCAAAACCATGGGACTGATTGATACCCGCTGGGCGTTGCTGATTCCCAATGCCGTCTGGGTATGGCAAGTCATCATTGCCCGTACCTTTTTTCAGAATTCGATACCGGAAGAATTGTCCGAAGCAGCAGACATCGATGGCTGCAGTGACATCCGGTTTATCTTCAGTATTATCCTGCCACTCGCCAAACCGATTATCGCCGTATTGTCACTTATGTACGCAGTCGGTCAGTGGAATGCATACTTTGACGCCCTCATCTATCTGAAATCACAGTCGCTCTATCCGCTACAGCTGATATTGCGCAGTATTCTTATTCTGAACAGCAGTACGGGGAACATGGATGCATCGGAAATGATCAAACAGCAGCAGATGGCTGAACTCATGAAGTACTCGTTAATTGTGATGGCCAGTTTGCCTGTGCTAATTATCTATCCTTTTGTTCAACGGTATTTCGTGCAAGGCATGTTGATTGGCTCAGTCAAAGGATAAGTTCATTTTTTCTATTATTCATGAGGGAGAGGATTATATTGAAAAAAGCGGGATTCATCATTCTTGCCTGTATGCTGTTTACCTCGTTGGTACTTGCCGGATGTTCAAGTTCTGATAAGGGGAACGGGGAAGGCAGCGCCCCGTCAGGCAAGACAGTTATTAATGTGTTTGCTCACCAGGGCTCGGATACCAACCTGTCCACTAACAAATTCACGAAGAAAATGGAAGAGAAGTTTGATATTCAGTTTAACTGGACCACGGTTCCATTCGACGGTGCAGCGGAGAAAAGACAGATTTCCCTGGCTTCCGGTGATTATCCGGACTTGTATCTGCTCATCCCTTGGGTAGATCGTTTCTCCCAGACAGACTTGTTGAAGTTTGGTCAGCAGGGGGTTATTTTGCCGCTGAATGATCTGATTGAGGAGCATGCTCCCAATATTAAAAAAGTGCTTGAAAGCAATGACTATTATCGGGCCATGAACACTGCTCCCGACGGAAATATCTATGGTCTGACGGGTCTGAATGAATGTTTTCACTGTTCATACCCGAACAAGATGTGGGTCAACACCAAATGGATGGAACAACTGGGCCTGACCGAACCCACGACGACAGAAGAATTTAAGGAAATGCTTCGGGCATTTAAAACGAAAGACCCGAACGGGAACGGTAAAGCCGACGAAGTACCGCTAAGCGGTTCGACTGAAAATTTTGGTGTGCACATTATTCCGTACTTGATGAACGGTTTTATCTATGACGACGATCGGAATTATCTCATTGTCAATCAGGGGAAAGTGGAGACCGTAGTGAACAAACCGGAGTGGAAAGAAGGGCTTGCCTATATTAAATCCCTGTACGATGAAGGGTTGATTGATCCAGGGGCATTTACCCAAAACGTGGGGGCCTTCAAAAAAATTGGCGATAACGCTGATGCACAGCTTCTTGGTGCGGGAGCAGCGATGCATCCATCGTTATTCGTAACGACTGCGGAAGGTTCACCTTACGGAAATGATTACAATCCCATCCCTCCATTGAAGGGACCCCATGCTGCTTATGCTACGTACAACTATCCAATTGATCCCGGAGCGTCCTTTGTACTGACAAACAAAGCCAGTGAGGCAACGCAGATCGCGGCCATAAAGCTGCTGGATTATATCTATACCCAGGAAGGAACCATGGCATCATATCTGGGAGAAGAGGGCGTAAGCTGGCGCAAACCACAAGAAGGAGAAGTGGCGCTCAATGATCAGATTGAGCCGTTATATAAAGCCATTCCGCTTCCTTCTGGAGAAGAACCTCGTAATGACAGTTGGGCTGCATTGAGTCAGTACAATCATTATCAGGCATATCGGGACTCCGAAGTACAGGGGACAGACATCTATGCCAATGATGGTGGTGAGCGACGTCTCTATGAGGCGACATTGTTAATGGAGGGCAAGGAACCAAAAGAGATTTTCCCTCATTGGGCATTGTGGGTAGATCCGTCCCAAGCTGATGAAGCCAGCATGATGCAGACCAATCTCAAGGATTACATCGATCAGAACGCCCTGCAATTTATTACAGGCGCCAAAAGTCTGGATAAGGATTGGGATGAATATGTGAAAGGTCTGGAGGGACTGAACATTAATCGATATCTGGAGATCATGCAGTCTTCCTATGATACTTCTTCTGTTTCCAAATAATTAAAGTATCTGAATTATATCCAGTCAGAGCGGGAAAAGGTACTGCCTGTATTTGCACAACCAAACGTTCCCGGTTCGCAGTCAACATATGCGAGCCGGGAACGTTTTTTAATTGATATAGATTATCGTTATATCATTGCATTCTTCTTAGAATTCTGTGATTGAACCTGTCCTGCAAGCCAAACGTTCACAGGACAGGTTCAACGGCTCGTACACATTCCCTTAGTACATGCGATATCTTCCGCTTAGAGCCAGCATGCTGAAAAAATACAGGCAATTGTCGTAATAACGTCGCTCACCCTGACGCAGAGGTGTGTTCCAGAACTTACGAACGAATGTGTCAGCATGTGGACCGTCCGCAGCAAGTGAAGCCATGGCATTGGTAGCCAGCAAACCTACAGGATGCAGTGAAGGTTCGTCGAAAGGTTCACCTTCTATTGTATAACGACGATAATCGGACATTTCAATCTCACTGAAGAAGGATTGAATCCGGTTGGATTGCTCGATCTGCCAGTGATCCTTGCGGAACCATTCCCAGTCCAGCGCAATATTTGCAGCAGTACGATATGCATCACTGTAAAAATGCCTGAAATCCCCATGTGGCTGTATTGGAGCCGGAGAGCCGTCATAATTCGCATATTCAGGTGAAAGTCCTGTTACGGGATGGCAAGCTGTATGCAGGTAAGCCCGACTAGCGGCCGCCGCTTCATTCCAAAAAGCCTGATCTTCTTCATCCGCATATTTCGCGAATAGTTCATAAAAATGAGGCAGATGGTAGGACGGATCGCTAAACGGTGTTTCTGGAATGAATTTGATCAGTTTTGTTTCCGGGTCCCACATGGGGTCACCTTCGCCGTCTTCGCCCTGATGTATACATGCACGAAGGATTTTGCGGGCTTGTGCCTTGTAATCATAAGGTTCAGCGCCATCGCCCCAGCGGTTAGAGGCGAAAAAAAGCGCCATGGCAAAAAACTCCTCACCATCAGGAGCAGGACCTTGTGAGAGTCTGGTTCCGTCAGGCTTGCAATGCCAAGCGAAGTAATCTTTGTATCGACCCTCGGTATGCTGCATAAACGTGTGGGAGAAATTCCAGATTCGATTAAATTCTTCCTTTTTGTCCATCTGAACAGCCATCATCATGCCATAAGACATGCCTTCGGAGCGAACATCGAGATTACCGGTGTCCAGCAAATAACCCTTGTCCTCACCCATGGGGTAATATATTCGAGTATTTTCATCGCCATAAAACAGCTCGTTCCATGTTTCTTCCAATCTGTTCGTGATCTCATTCTCATCGTAACCTAGCTTCGAAAACAGATTTGTATATGTACCCGTATCCCACGCGCCTTGACCCGTGATATTCATGTGTCTCCTCCTTCATCAATGCGGTTTTTCAAAATTATAACATGGAAACAGTATACAAATTAAAGCGTTTACATGAAAAATTATAGGTGTTCTAATTTGCATGTGATTGTAGTCGAATTAAAATGATATAGTGGTGGAAATCCTATAATTTGTCAGGTTGTTGTAAAATTATGTAAGGGATACACTTTGGGGGAAGGATCACACTTGATCCAATCATAGTCAAGCTGTGATCCTTTAAATGCTGTTTGAGGATGATCAGAATCTAGCCGAAAGGATGTGATGGTGATTTATGCTCCAGGATTCAGAAGATGCAGGTGAAAACACGGAATTCACTGCACCGCGCGATCCAGTCGGAGTGACAGCGTCAGCAGTCAAACCCGCAATTGATTTTGAATCACATGGATATCGCGACATGATTGGCCGATCTCTTCTGAACAAAGGGAATAATGTCAGATTAAAACGAGCCATTGAGAAGGCAAAAAACGGTGAACCTGTCGTTATCGCTTATATTGGAGGCTCCATTACCCATGGTGCTGGTGCAGTACCTATTCATCTCCAAAGTTACGCTTATCGGTCGTATGAGTCGTTCAAGTTTATGTTTGCGCTTTCAAAAGATAGTCCGATTCATCTGATTAAAGCAGGTGTGGGTGGAACTCCTTCAGAACTGGGGATTGTACGTTATGATCGTGATGTGCTGAGGGGAGGTGCCGTTCAGCCGGATATTGTCATAATCGAATTCGCAGTCAATGACGCAGATGATGAAACCCAAGGTAAATGTTACGAGAGTCTGGTACTCAAAGCACTTACTGCCGATAACAAGCCAGCGGTCATCTTGTTATTCAGTGTATTCGAAAATGACTGGAATCTACAGGATCGCCTCGCTCCGGTAGGCTGGCATTATGATCTGCCAATGGTAAGTGTGAAAGATGCTGTCGTAGATCAGTTCAACAAGACAAAAGGTGAAGGCAACGTTATTTCCAAAAAGCAATTTTTCCATGATATATATCATCCAACTAACATAGGGCATCGAATTATGGCCGATTGTTTGGAATATTTGTTCGACGTGACGAATCGTTCTGAGTGGGATGAGAAAGATCATGATATTGAAAAAACTCCGCTAATTGGAAATGAATTTGTTCATGTGAAGCTATTGGATCGGAAAAACGGCAATAGTATTGCCCGAATCAATGCAGGCTCTTTTTGTAAAACGGACACGGATCTGCAGATGGCTGAGATGGATGCTCATGACTATGGTACACCTCAGTTCCCCAACAACTGGATGCGTACAGGAGAGGGAAAAGAGGATCAGAGCAGCTTTCGTATAAGTTTGCAGTGCAAACGCCTCATTCTGATCTTCAAGGATTCGGGTAACGATGAATTCGGAACTGCACATATCAAGGTAGATGGGGTATTCGTCCAAAAAGTCGATCCGCGTCAAGTGAACTGGACCCATTGCCATGCCACACTTCTGCTTAACGAAGAGCATGTGGGGGAGCACTCCATAGAGATCGAAATGGCGGAAGGTCATGAACATAAATGCTTCACTATTCTGGGTTTTGGCTATGTGGATTAACTGAAGATTGATAGTCACTCATATGTTCGGAGGAAAAGAGAATGGAATTGATCTCACCAGCAGTAACGGGATATGACCAGTATCGGGAGAATATACCACGTGGAGTCATGGAGATGGTAGAGTATCCTTCCACCACGGTTGGCAATTCCCGTAAAGCGATGGTGTACACCCCACCAGAATTTTCTTCGACAACGATGTATCCTGTACTTTTTCTTTTGCATGGTATTGGTGGAGATGAAACCGAATGGCATACTCATGGTTCTCCCCAAATTATTCTCGATAATCTGTACAACGATAACTTGCTTGAGCCGATGGTTATTGTTTTCCCCAACGGTCGCGCAATGTCGAATGACCGAGCTGAAGGAGACCTGTTTGAACCTGAGAAAATCAAAGCATTTAAACGGTTTGAATCCGATCTGCTCAACGATTTGATACCTTACATGGAATTGAACTACCCTTTGCATAAAAGCCGGGATAAAAGGGCGATTGCTGGTTTATCCATGGGTGGAGGTCAATCCTTAAATATCGGATTAAGTAATCTAGACCATTTTTCATGGATCGGTGCTTTCTCCGCAGCCCCAAACACCAGAAGTCCGGAGCTACTTGTCCCTGATCTTTCGAAAGCGCCTTCATTACTCTCGCTGTTATGGATCTCTTGCGGTGAACAGGACAATCTTATAGAGATTAGTCTTGGGGTTCACCAATATTTGGCGCAACACGGAGTACCTCACATTTGGCATGAAGAAAGTGGAGGACATGATTGGCCCGTATGGAAGAACGATCTGTATCTGTTTTCGCAACGTCTTTTCAAGTGAATTTGCTGACGAACATTCATATCGGATTGTAGCATCAACCAAATCTATTAAAATATCAGGAGGTATTATCTATGTTCAAATTTAGCAAAAAATTGTTAACCGTTGTTCTTGCAGCTTCCATGAGTTTTGGTGTCTTCGCAGCAACATCGAGCGCAGCAACAGATTATTGGCAAAATTGGACAGATGGCGGAGGAACGGTCAACGCCGTGAATGGATCGGGCGGGAATTACAGCGTGAATTGGCAAAATACCGGGAACTTTGTTGTCGGGAAAGGGTGGACATACGGTACACCTAATCGAGTAGTCAATTACAATGCTGGTGTATTTTCTCCATCAGGTAACGGATATCTGACCTTCTATGGCTGGACAAGAGGCGCACTCATTGAATACTACGTGGTGGATAGCTGGGGAACATATCGTCCGACTGGCACGTACAAGGGCTCAATGACTAGTGATGGTGGCACATATGACATCTATACAACGATGAGATACAATGCACCTTCCATTGATGGTACGCAAACCTTCCCTCAGTATTGGAGTGTTAGACAGTCCAAGAGACCAACCGGAGTCAATTCTACCATCACGTTCAGTAATCATGTGAATGCATGGGCGAGCAAAGGGATGTACTTAGGCAACAGCTGGTCCTATCAGGTGATGGCAACGGAAGGTTATCAAAGCAGCGGAAGCGCAAACGTGACGGTTTGGTAAAAATGATGTGATGCAGTTCAACTTCTGCAACTGCATTTGAATTCAATTTTCCGGTAGCGTTGAGTAACGTTTTTCTCCAGACTAACGGACCTTGACGTTGCCGGATTTAAGCTTAGTAAAGGAGAATAACTGAATGAGGAAGCTGGTATGGTTAACTTTAATCGCTATAGTTGTTAGTCTAAGTGCTTGTTCAGTAAGTAATACCAAATTAAACGATGACTTGGTATTCGTCGAAGGGGGAGCCTTCAAGAGCAATAAGCCGAGTCAGATTGATAGGAATGAAACGCTGGATTCCTTCTATATTGGCAAATACGAAGTAACTCAAAAAGAATGGATGGAGGTTATGGGGGAAAACCCTTCTGGCTTCAAGGGAGATGACCTGCCTGTTGAAATGGTCAGCTGGTATGACGCAGTGGAATACTGTAATCAAAAAAGTATAAAAGAAAACCTGAAACCTTATTACAATATAGATAAAGACAACCAGGACACGAATAATCACAATGAAAACGACAATATAAAATGGACTGTAACGATCAACGAGGACGCCAACGGTTACCGCTTACCCACAGAGGCAGAATGGGAATACGCTGCAAGCGGAGGTCAAAAGAGCTTAAATTACACATACAGCGGAAGTAATAATCCTGATGAAGTTGCTTGGTACTGGGTAAATGCCGGCGACAACATTCTGACGGGTGACTGGAGCTGGCCCGCTATTGAGAGCAACCGTAATCAAACCAAAAAAGTCGGAACTCAGAAGGCGAATGAGTTAGGAATCTATGATATGTCTGGGAATGTGAGAGAATGGTGCTGGGACTGGTACAGTGATTCGGAGAGTCCCGATCAATCCTGGCGAGTTGTGAAAGGTGGAGGCTGGATTGGCGGTGTCAATAACAATGAGATATCATTCCGAGGCAAATTTGATGCAAATGGTTTTGGTCCCGATCAAGGATTCCGTATTGTACGTGGAGAATAAAATGCCCTGCTTGTTAGTGGATTACTTCTGAACTCGACCTATAATTTGTCGGGTGAAAACCTATAGTTTATCAGGTTGTTGTACCAAAATGTAAGCGTTACACTTGTATTGTCATCCCGGCGCTTCGTTATAATCGGAGCGTTCTTATAGTTAGTTCGGTCTGATAGAACCATTTTTATGTTATTGATTAATGACGAGGAGACTGGTAGAAATTTCATTCTACAAGTTGTGCGAGCAGACAACAATCCTGCTGTTGTTCTGCTGTTTAGCGTTTTCAGAACAACTGGAATCTACCTATAGATAAAATACATGCAGCTGATCAAGGATAAAAGAGAGGTGAGCTAATGTACAAGGTCATTGTCGCGGATGATGAGCCGTTTATGCTAGAAGGATGGAGAACGATGATTGACTGGGGAGCTTGTGGATATGAACTCTGCGGGACGGCCACGGATGGGGAGGAAGCACTTGCTTTGTTCAACTCGGTTGAACCGGATCTTGTCGTCACTGATATTCAAATGCCTGTTATGGATGGTCTCGGTTTGATTCACACCTTGCGAGAAGATCTCGCTTATACCTCTAAAATTGTTATCGTTACAGGATACTCCGATTTTAATTACGCGAAGCAAGCCATACGGTATCAGGTCGATCAGTATGTGCTTAAACCTCTTGTTCCCGAGGAAATTCATCAAATCCTTATGGAAATGATTGAACCTCTGGACAAACGCAGAAATGAGCAAAAACAGCAAAATGGAGTCATGGTTACAGATGAAGCCTATGAAAATCATCTTAATGAATATCGAATAAGCGAAGAATATGATTTAGAGCAAATGATGAACATCTCCAAAGAGATCTTGGGGTTGATTGAAGCAGAGAACACGTATTCCATCGATATTGCAGTGAGTGGACTGTTAGAGAAGAGTGAGAAAGCAGAGGTTTCGTTGGAATGGATACATCATGTCATTCGATATATCCATGGGGAGTTGCTACGAAAATATGGGAAAAGAGAGGGTTGCAGAGAAATACTATGTGAAAAAGAATGGCATGAGGCTGCGAGTTGGTCTTCCGGCACATTGCAAGACCTGTGTGTTCGACTGTCCAAGCAACTTTCCCAATCTGAATCGAAGCAAAAGACGGGTACGGGAGGACTGGTTGCAGAAGCAGTGAATGAATTGAAGCAACACTATCGAAGTAAAATTAAATTACAAGATGTAGCTAATCGTATTCACGTGAATTCTGCCTACCTGGGTCAACAGTTCAAGCGGGAGATGGGGGTCAGTTTCAGTGACTATGTGCACCAGCTTCGTGTTGAGGAGGCCCGTAAACTCCTGCGACGTACCAATATGAAGATCACTGACATTGCATTCAGGCTAGGATATCATGATGCTGAATATTTCACCCAAAAGTTCAGAGCGCATACAGGGGAACTTCCGTCAGTCTATAAAAACAAAAACCAAGGGTGATCATATGCGTCATAAATTCTGGATGTTCCGTAAGGTTAATGATATTCCTCTCCGATCCAAATTTCTGCTTATTTATGTACTTAGTATTCTCCTTCCTGTAATAACGATTAATATCTTCTTTTATCAACGAACCTCTGCGGATATCAAGATTAGAGAACAGGAAAATCTGCGCAAATCCATCGACAGGGCTGCGGGGGAACTGCTAGGCATGATTGATGAGAGCGTTGCCCTGAGCCGAATTATTGCAGCAGACGATTCGCTCTATGAGGCACTGGATCGGACCTATCACTCCCCCGTGGATTATTACAACGTCTACCATGCATTCCTGCGAGATAAATTAACACGGTACATGTCAGCGAATATTCTGGAGGTGCGTATCTATACGGATAACGATACCATTCAGACGGGCAGTCATTATATTGTAATGAAAGACAAGAATGTACTCCCTGGATTGAAACAGCTGAAATCCACCAGTGGAGGCATTCTTGTCGTTGATTATATTGAGCCATCCGGATTTAACGCGGGAAGAAGAATCAGTGTAATTGGCAAAATGGATACCTATACTTCCTATGCCAATTACAACAAGTATTCCAAGATTGATCTGGAACTTAGCCGGGTGTATAGCATTTTAAATCGTGAATCAGACAGTCTTCAGCTGCGTCTGGTGGACAGCAACAATCGAACTGTCGTTTCAAGTGGAGAATTCAGCGAAACCGACTTATCCCCCCTTGATAATGAATCAATACTCAAGGAATCTGGCAGTTCTGCTTACACGCTCGAAAAATCGTTGGGGAATCTAGCCTACCTAAAGGGTTGGAAATTGATTGGAGTTGCCGATACGCGTCACCTTGACCACCTTTTACAAGAAGCCTTTAAATCAATTCTGGGGTTGCTCGCATTAAGTATCGTGGTCCCTTCTGTATTGATCTACATTATTTTGCGTTCCTATCACTATCGGATTCGCAAGCTATCCAGACATATGGAGAAGGTTCGTAACGAACGATTCGATCTGATTGAAATTCACGAAGGGCGCGACGAAATTGGTGGGCTTATTCGTACATTTAACATCATGATTGGTAAAATTCATACGCTGATTAATGACGTATATAAACTGGAAATCCGTCAAAAAGATCTGGAGCTGGATCAAGTGAGGACTGAATTGTCCATGCTCCAGAGTCAGATGAATCCCCATTTTTTATTTAACACATTGAATGCCTTGCTGGTCGTTAGTACAAAGAATGGATATACGGAAGTCATTGAGATTATTAAAAGTCTGTCCAAGCTGATGAGACAGTTGCTCAGTCATTCTGACAATCTGATTCCTTTGCAAGAAGAGCTGGAATTTACGAATCTTTATCTCCAGATTGAGAAGTTTCGCTTCGGGGAGCTTTTTAATTATACCTTCGAGGTTGATCCTGATGCTGCTTCGTTGCTCATTCCCCGCATGAGTATTCAACCGCTCGTTGAAAATGCATGCAAACATGGCTTGCAGGCGCGAAAAAATGGAAGACAGATTAAGATAACGGCGATACGCAACGCTTCTGAACTGGTTATTCAGGTGATCGATAATGGAATCGGTATGGATGCAGGGAGACTAACGGAGCTTTTGAGAGATATTCGTTCTGAAAGAGCCAGGAACGGCGAGCATGTTGGACTCCGCAACGTCTATCGAAGGTTGGAACTCTTTTATGAAGGAAATGCGATATTTGATCTAAGCAGTGTACCTGGAAAGGAAACCATTGCAGGGTACCGTATACCGATCTCCAAACTGGAACAGAGGAAATAGGAGGTAAACTCTCATGTATAAAGTACTGTTAGTTGATGATGAACCGTATGCCATTGAAGGGTTACAGCTTCTGATCAATTGGGAAAAGCATGGTTTTGAAATCAGAGGTGTGTGCGCCAACGGTGAGGAAGCCATTCGGATGATGGAACAAGATCAGCCTGATCTCGTGGTGACAGACATTCGTATGCCTGTGATGAATGGGCTGGAACTTGTAGAAGAAGCACGACGATTGGAACATGAGTCTGTGCTGTTTGTCATCACGAGTGGATACAGTGACTTTAATTATGCCAGACAAGCTATTCGATTAGGTGTCTCCAACTATTTAACCAAACCGGTTGACAGTACAGAAGCAGAGGATATGTTGGTCCGTCTCCGTATGCAATTGCAGGAGCGTGAAAACCAGGAGCGTATAAGGGAACATGCAAACGAGCAAAGGATCAAAGCGTTTTTGTCTGCACTGATAAAGGATAAGCAAAATATATCGGAGGAGGAGATGTCAGATATCCTTCCTCGTTTAACCAAGTCACATTGGGCTTACCTGCGGATAGCCTTTCAGGGAGATATTCAGGAAGCCTGTTCAGTAGCCGAACAAACGGCTGAAGAAACAACCTGCTGTTATGTAATAGACAGAACAAGAGACTCGTTGGGACTTGTATGGGGGGAGGAAACGAATGATAGAAATGAGACATTTGAAGCAATTAAAGCTTTTACACAGCGTTTGATGAACAATATGCAACATAACGGCTGCGAAGAAATTCATATCGCGGTTGGATTAACGGTCAACAAATTGGAGCATTTATCTGAATCCTTCCGCTCCGCTCAGGAAGTTGGGCGTTATTTGTTTTTTAACCAAGAGCGTCTTTTGTTTGCCGAAGATATTCAGCTGGAGAATTGGCAGTTTGATCCGGAAACGCTGTCAGAGGTGGACCATATTTGCGATTTGCTTGAAAACGGTTCTGTGGAGGAACTCTCGTCTGCGATTTGGAGTGCTTTTGAACTGTTTGTACAGATGAAGGCTGCGCCAGAGATTGTACATATTTTCTCTACCCATATTATATTCCGCGGACTGTCCCTGTGTAGAGAATTAGGAGGAGAACCTAATGCTCTAATGAATGAATTTGCGAGCGGATTTCTGGAAAAGGGCCATCGAAATATAGAAGAGGTTGCTAACAATCTGGAACATTTCTGTTTGCAATGCAAGTCAGAACTGGCAATTTTCCGGGAGAGACAAATGGGTGGCATCCAGGCGACGGTTGCTGAATATGTGCAGATGCATTACAGAGAGACATTTACGATCCAGGAGCTCGCAGAACGATTCTACGTGAATCCTGTCCATTTAGGGCAATCCTTTTTGCGAAAGTATGGTAAGGGTGTAATCGAGGTAGTACATGATCTAAGAATGGAAGAAGCAAAGTGTCTGCTCAAGCAGACAAATCAAACATCAAGTGCGATTGCAGAGCAGGTAGGGTACCGCAGTTACCAGCATTTTCTCAGACACTTCGAAAAACGAACAGCCATGAAACCAGTAGAATACAGGCAAAAGTATACGAATTGATCCATGAAAAAGAAGAACCCCTCCTGATTAAGACCTACAATTACAGGGGGGTAGACCTTAAATGTATATATTTTGTAACCGCATACATTTCTTCATACTAAAAACAGTAAGACATACCACTTCCAAGGAGGGCAAGTACATGGGGGGACTTAAGAAAAAGAAGCTTTGGGGTTCCGTATCACTCGTTCTGGCTTTGAGTTTGGCACTGGCAGGATGCAGCGGTGACAATGAGAAAGCGACTACAAAGGATGGGAAAGAGGTACTGAACATCACGGCCTTTATCGGAACGCCAAATCAGGCGCCAGCTAAAGATAACCGAATCTACAAGAAGATCCAGGATGAACTCGGCGTTAATCTTGAGATGGAGTTTCTAGTAGGTGATCTTCAACAGAAGTTGGGCGTTATGATTGCCGGGGGCGATTTCCCGGATCTGATCACAGCAGACACCAAGTTGGTCTCAGCGGGTGCGGTTATTCCGCTCGAAGATCTCATTGAAGAGCATGCACCTAATCTGAAGAAACATTTCGGTAAAGACTGGAACCGGATGAAAGATTCCAGTGACGGACATATTTACTGGTTGCCTAACTATGGAGTGTATACAGGGGAGTTCATTAGTAACTATTATTCTGGTCCTGCATTCTGGATCCAAAAGTCCATACTGAAGGATGCCGGGTACCCGACTCCTAAAACGTTGGATGATTTCACAAAGTTGATCCGTGATTATGCAGCCAAGAATCCAACTATTGATGGTCAACCGACGATTGGTTTCACTACATTGGCTTCAGACTGGCGGACGTTCCCTTTGCTTAACCCACCTGAACATCTCACGGGTCATCCCAATGACGGGGGCGTAGTTGTAGATGACGGTGGAGTCGCAACCGTGTTTGCCGACAAAGATATTTCCAAACGGTATTATAAAGAACTAAACAATCTGTATAACGAGGGATTGCTGGATAAAGAAGCCTTTGTTCAGAACTATGATCAATATCTGGCCAAAATTTCTTCGGGACGTGTGCTTAGTATGTTCGACCAGCACTGGAATTTCCAAGCTGGCGAAGACCCACTCGTAGCACAAGGGAAAATTGGCCAGACATACGTAGGCTTCCCGCTTGTTTATGATACAAGTATCACAGATCATTATCTGGATCGTCCGGTCATTAACTTGAACAATGGTTTTGGTATCAGTAAAGATGCCGAAGACCCTGTCGCACTCATCAAATTCCTCGATAAGCTTATGGACGAGAAGTACCAGAAGCTCTTGTCATGGGGTGAAGAGGGTGTAGACTATCAAGTGAATGAAGAGGGAAGATTCTATCGTACACCAGAGCAACGGACAGAGCAGGATGATCCAGCATGGAGATTGGTTAACAAAGCTGAAGGTTTCTACGCTGCTGCACCGAAGCTCGAAGGAACATTTGAAGATGGTAATGCAATTGGAGCGATCAACCAACCTGAGGAATTCTATGACAACCTCAAACCGGAAGATAAAGAACTTCTGGATGCATACGGCTTCAAAACGTGGAGTGACTTCTTCTCTCCTGCACCAGAAAATCCAGTGTACTATCCAGCATGGCAGGTCGATCTGAAAGAAGGCTCTGATGCTGCGGTAGCGAACAAACAAATGACAGACACTTCATTGAAATTCTTGCCTAAAGCAATCATGTCAAAACCGAATGAGTTCGATAACATTTGGACTGAATATGTAGACGCTTACAAGAAGATCGATGTTAAATCCTATGAAGATCGAATTAATGACCAACTGAAATGGAGAATCGAGAACTGGTCTGTTAAATAAAAAAATGCGGCAATGATTCTCTCGGAAGGTATCAACCAAAGGATTACTCAGGCGAGTGCCTTCCGGGGACATCATGCTTAAAGTCGCTGCAAGCCAATAGGAGGAGTGAAAGATGGCGAACACGCCTGGAGCCATACCAGAGCAAACTACCCGTACAGTCGTACCCAAAGCACCACTGTTAAAACGATTGCGCGGACAAAGACAACTCATGTTCATGTCATTGCCCATCGTTGCGTACATTCTCGTATTCTCGTATTATCCCATTTGGGGCTGGGTTATGGCCTTTCAGAATTACAGTCCTGCGAAGAGTTTCACCCAGCAGGAATGGGTCGGGCTCAAACACTTTAAGTTTTTGTTAACAGACGATGCATTTCTTAACGTGCTTCGTAATACCATTGCGATGAGTGTCATCAATATGGTGCTCGGATTTGCGACAGCAATTATATTTGCCATTTTACTTAATGAGATCAAACATAAGTTATATAAACGAACTATTCAAACAATATCGTATTTACCTCACTTTCTCTCATGGATTATTGTGACAGGTATCGTAGCAAGTTCACTATCTGTAGATGGTGGGATTGTAAATGTGGTACTCATGAAGCTGCATATCATTCAAGAACCTATCATGTGGCTTAGCGTTCCAGAATACTTCTGGGGCATTGTAGGCGCATCCCATGTATGGAAAGAAGTTGGATGGAATGCCATTATTTATTTGGCGGCCATCACGTCTATCGATCCTTCCCTCTATGAAGCGGCAGAGATTGATGGTGCGAACCGATATAAGAAAATGCTGTATGTGACCTTACCCGGAATCAAATCCATTGTTATCATTTTGCTGATCATGAATATGGGCTGGATTTTGGAAGCTGGATTCGAGGTTCAGTATCTGTTAGGTAATGGTGTGGTTGTCGACTGGTCACAGACGATAGATATATTTGTCCTGAAATACGGACTACAGATCGGGAATTATTCTTTGGCTACTGCGGCAGGTATCTTCAAAACAGTAGTTAGTATCACGCTGATCTTTGCGGCGAATTCAATTTCCAAACGGCTCGGGGAAGACCGATTAATATAAGGGGGACTAGAGATGGGAATCAATAAATCTCGGCTTGAACCGATTGTCTTCCATACGTTAAATGGTATACTGATGATCGCAATCGCGATTGTTACCCTGTATCCGTTTGTGAATACACTCGCCGTATCATTCAATGCCGGTAATGACACCATCCGGGGTGGGATTTATCTGTGGCCTCGGGTATGGACAGATCAAAACTACAGAGCAGTATTTGCAGGAGGGACCATCTTCAGCGCCTTTGGTATATCTGTGGCGAGAACGGTTTTGGGGACAGTTTTAAGTCTATTCTTAACCTCCATGCTGGCTTACACACTAAGCCGAAAAGATTATATATTACGAAAGCCTATTACCATTACAGTTGTTCTTACGATGTATTTTAGTGCAGGTCTTATTCCAACTTACTTCCTAATGAAAGATTTGCATTTGTTAAACAACTTCCTGGTGTACATTATTCCTGGGCTGATCAGTGCCTTTAATATGATTGTTATTCGAACTTATATCCAGACACTACCCGAGGGATTGATCGAATCAGCCAAAATTGATGGTGCTGGAGATTTCAGAACATTCATTTCCATTATTCTACCGCTGTGCCAACCGGTTCTCGCTACTGTTGCACTGTTCATTGCAGTCGGTCAATGGAATTCTTGGTTTGATACGTTTCTGTATGCATCTTCCAAACAAAACCTGAGCACGCTGCAATATGAGTTGATGAAACTATTATCATCTTCTATGAATTCCAACAGCAGTGCAGCCGTTGCCAATGGTGCAGATCTTGGCGCTGCGCGTAACATGGTCACACCTGTATCTATTCGGGCAGCGATTACGATTGTTGCCGCATTACCCATCTTGGTTGTATATCCATTTTTGCAGAAGTATTTCGTTCATGGCTTGCAGCTTGGAGGGGTAAAAGAGTAAACTTAATGCAGTTCCAGATAACCGATCAAAAACGGTCACTAGGTGACCGTTTTTTTATGTTTTTTAAACGGCGGGCGGTAGTAAGTCAATTGCACACGAATCTACCTTATTCAATAATGTTGTTGACAATTAAATTAAAGTTACTATAATTTATATTTACTTGATTCACCAGTCAGTCTCTTTTCAGGGTGCCACTGCGCGCGAAAGCCCTATATCAAGAACTGTCCACAGCGCCTGACCATCCCGAGCTCTTACCATTTTATCAAGGAGACTGAAGAGAAAATGAAAGTATTAATCGTAGAAGACTCCATTTTCGTACAGAAATTGCTTACAAAGCTGATTGTTGATCATATTCCAGCATGCGAGATTCAGATTGCTAACAATGGAGAGCAAGGATACAACCTATTTAAGGAATTTCAACCTGATTTTATAACCACCGACCTGCTGATGCCTGGTTTGAACGGACAAGAAATGCTTCGAATGATTCGAGAAACGGATAGCAATGTCAAAATTATTATCTTATCTGCAGATATTCAGAAGACAACTAGGGATGAAGTTGAAATGTTAGGCATTTCTGGTTTTTTGAATAAACCGTTAACCGCAGAGAAGGCAACGACCATGATTCAACTGATTCAGGCGGCCTATCATGCTGAATGATTTACAGAAGGATTTACTTACTGAACTAGTAAACGTTTACGTGGGACAAGCGGCTAACATGTTGTCGGAGATTGTGGACAAGCGCATCGTTTTGAATATTCCGGAAGTGGAACTAATCTCCATATCCGATGTTGATCCTGGAGATCGAAGATACAACATTTTCTTTAGTGAAGGTCACCTGTTTAGGTCATCTTTACAGTTTGGCTACGAATTTCAGGGGAAAGCATTTCTGATGTTTCCTGTTGAGCAGGCTAAAGTATTGGCAAACATCTGTCTTGGAGAACTGGGTGAGAGCGTTATACCGAACGATCCGAACCTGATGGACACGGATTTGGACGTTTTGAAGGAAGTTAGCAATGTCCTGCTTAACGCCATTATTGGAGAATTTGGTAATTTCCTGGAGATCAAACTGGAATACGTCCTGCCTGATATTGAACTGATCTATGTCACCAATTCCGATCAACAAATATTGCTTCAGAATGAAGTCTATGTCCTGGTTTTACATACCTCGTTTTTACTTGCCGATACGGATGTGACAGGTATCATTGTCATAGCATTAAGTATGAACTCCATATCGAGCCTGCTGGCCAAAATGGACGCTTTGTTGGAGGCGGACAATGGATAATCTTATTTCACAAGCTTTGAACAAAGCCCATATGGGAATAATGATCGTGGACAGACAATTGAAAGTTGTTGTGTGGAATGGCTGGTTGGAACGCCTTACAGGCAAAAATAAAGAAGAAGTAGTTGGCTTGAATCTGCTTGAAGTATGCCCAAGGTTTAAGTCGAATGTGTATTTGAATATTTTGCAAAATGCGCTGTATCATGGACAAAGCAGATTTTGCTCAAGTGCTCTACATAAGGCTTTTATTCTTCCGAAGGAAGGCGAAGATGAGCATTTATTAAGACAAAACATGAATGTGGACCCGCTCTATTTGGAAGATCGCAGTTATGCCCTCATTCAAATCAGTGATATGACAAACGTGAATACAAGGGTCTATAAACTTAAAAATCTGATCAAAGAGCTGGAGACGGAGTACGCCAAAATCAAAATCTCCGAGAAAATCAGCAAGCATTTGTCTTTGCATGATCCACTTACAGGTCTGCCTAATCGTCTTGCTTATAATGACCGTCTTGCCTGGGCCATCAGTAATGCCCAAAGAAACCATAGCAAACTAGCCGTCATGTTTGTGGATGCTGATGGGTTTAAACAAGTTAATGATACATATGGACACCATGTTGGCGATCAAGTGTTGCTGGAAATGGCAAAGCGATTAAGCGAAACAATTCCAAGTGCGGACACTGTAGCTCGGCTTGGCGGGGACGAATTCATCATTTTAAGCCATCTGAAAGATGATCATGATGCTGAAATTATCGCCAAAAGATTGGAAGCTGCATTCAGTACCCATTTCAAAATTGCCGGAAACTATATCAACCTTTCGATGAGTATTGGTATCAGCCTATTTCCCAAGCATGGACAGGAGCCTTCCGAACTTCTGAGACATGCGGATGGAGCCATGTACAAGATTAAAAAGAATGGCAAGAATGGTTATGGATTTTATGAGCCTGAAGATGCTTAAGAAATCTAAAATGTCTTTTAATAAAGTTGCTATAATAGCAACTTTATTTGTCTATACAATTAACATAAGAAAAAATACGTTTTTTCTATGAATAATATTTTTTTACATATGAAGATGAGAGAGTAGTTATTGAGTAATGAAGTAATCATTCAGCCAGTAATACTTATAAAGGAGTGTACATATTTAAAGGGTACAAGAAGCGCAGAGGTGTGAAGACGAAAGATAAGTCGGTGGCTCCTGATGGTCAGCAAGCTAATATTAAACCATAGGATTAATGTTGCTACCACAATATTGAGAGGGACCAAAGTATGGCCCCATTGAGAGCCGCCGACGAGCGGCTTTTTTGGATTTTAAATAAGGAGAAGTCTGAAAGAGGCGATAGTCAGAACAGTACCAAAAGCAAGGAGAAAAACACCTCTAAACTTGATACCCATCATATCGTATTCATGAAGTTCATCCTTCGTACGATTAAAAGGCCATGAATTAGGTCGTCTCAGTGCTCTAACCCCAAAGAATAAACCAAGCATTCCAAGCAACAGAAAGAAAAAGAAGAAAAACATATCATCCCCCCTTTAACAAAGGTAAGTAATATGGAAGCCTATTGATCATATTGATTTGCCTATGCTGGCTGAGAATACATACTTTATGAAGGGTTACGTGGTTTGAACATTTTGTAGAAGATCAAACTGTATACATACGCCATCACCATATGGATTAAAATACGAAGCGTAAGACCAGATGGTTCCATCCATTAAAATGCTGTTAATAAAGTATATCATAAGACATCCAGTCATAAGGAAGAGACTCACATCGAATGGCAGAGCTGAAAAGGAGCGATTCGTGAATTCCGGAGCAAGGTGTCAAAAGGTTAAGATTAGCGAATCTATTTCAAAAAAATTGGAACAATGTTATGATATAAAAGGGAAATAAATCTAATTATTACAATAAATTTAATATATTTACAGAGAGGGATTAAAGATTGAAACTATAATCCAAATATTTTTTATTATGAGGAGGATAAACTATGAATAAGAGAAAAACGAAGAAAGTTAGTACGGTAATGATTTGTATTCTATCGTTATTTTTGGCATCTTCAACAGTCCTGGCTAATACTGCATCTTCACCGTATAGTACACCCAAAATTAAGGGACACACGTACACTTTCACATCTGAAGTATGGACTCGAAATTTCACTACAGGTACGACTGCTGAAGCCGTTGCATCAGTGAAGGCTTCAGCAAGTGTTCCAAATGGATATATGGGAACTATGGCTAGATTGTACACATCTGGCGGAAGCTTAACAGCTTCAAGTTCCATGACATATAATACGTCGAAAACCTCTAGTTTTTTTGTCTACTCTCCAAGAATAACGACTAAAACGACGTATTATGCTCAGAACGTAGGTGAATTCTATAATGGGAATGGATACACTCGTTATACTGGATACAAATCGCCAAACTTAAAGTTATCGAACGTAAATTCATCAAATGCTTTATTTGAAAACAACACTGAAACATCGGAAACGATTCACGAATTATTGCTTCAAACTAAATATGATGTCAATTCACAGGGCGATACCTATGGCTCAGCATTATCTGAACCAATCATTGGGGTTGAACCCGATTTGATTGCTGCAATTGGCACCAATGGAATCGAGGGTTATCTAAAAGCTGAAGATCTTACACCTAAAATCACTACCATCGAAGAAGCCTTAGCACAAACACAAGTGAATGGTACTGTTCGAACGATTCATTTGTATGATGTAGAAGGAGACAATATCATTGGAGAATTTGATGTAGTTACTGATTATAAAGCAGAATAGAAATTTTTCAGAGTAAAAGAGCCGCTAAATTTGCGGCTTTTTTGGGTTAAGCTATCCATTTCAATTAAGTTGTTTAGCCGTATTCTTTGCCAAAGTCCTCCATCTTTTCAAGAATTGGTAGTAACTTCATTCCCTTGTCTGTTAACGAATACTCAACTCGCGGAGGAACTTCCGGATATACATCGCGTTGAATAACACCATCATTCTCCAACTCTTTAAGCTGCTTTGTAAGGGAGCCTTGAGACAGATCTCCAAGGAATTTTTTGATATCCGTATATCGCCGTGTTTCGTCTTTTAGGTACCATAAGATAAAATATTTCCAACGCCCAGAAAGGACATTCTGAGTAAAAGCTATGGCGTACATGTCACTTTTTCCATCTATAAACTCTTGTTCAAATCCTTCATTGCAAACTCTCATTCATATCACTCCTGATCCAAAGGTACAAAAAGATGTACTATGTTCATTTAAATTGCCCTCTTTGCTAACAAAACAAATACATCTATGATGGTGTCAACACCAAAACAATTTTAGTTTACTAATATGTGAAAGAATAATTAGTCTTATCTCGATTGAATAGTTAGCAAGCTAAATAAATATATCATAGAAATGAGTGACTGATAAGGGCTGGAGACAAACCGATATTCGATCATACTGTAAATTTTAACAAGGGAGATGTTTAACAATGAGTAAAAAAATTCGTACAGGTATCATAGGGGCATCCATTAATAACTGGTGGGCGAGTGGAACACATATTCCAGCTATTCAGCATTTGGATGAGTTCGAGCTTACAGCGGTTGGGACAAGTAATATGGTGAGTGCAAAGAAAAGCGCAGAAGCTTTCTATGCAGATCACGGCTTTGATAATATGAAGGAGTTGGCTCAGCATCCTGATGTGGATATGGTCGTTGTCAGTATTAATGTCAAGGAACATTATAACGCCGTGAAAGCCGTCGTGCCTGCTGGCAAACCAATCTATTGTGAATGGCCACTGGGGTCGAATACAGAGGAAGCGCTTGAAATACAGGAATGGGTAGCATCCGCACAACTGCCAAATGCGATTGGATTACAGGCTAGACAAGCCCCGGCCGTTCAATATGTTAAAGATTTATTGGCAGAAGGTTATGTCGGTAAAGTGTTGTCTGCCATCCTGAAGATCTCTATAGATAGCATGGGTGGCGTTGGTGACAAGTCGACTGCGTACTTGTATGACCGGAAAGTTGGAGGGAACTTGCTGACCATTGTAGGGGGCCATAATCTGGATGCCTTCACTTACATGCTTGGGGACTTTACAGAATTGTCTGCCACCACAGCTCAACAGTTTTCAGAAGTTGAATTGGTAGATATTCAGAAAGTCATCAAGAAAACAACAGATGATCAGATCATGATTACAGGAAAATTGACTAATGGTGCAGCAGCCAGCGTTCATATTCAAGGAGGAGTCAAACATCAGACAGGACTCACACTTGAAATTTTCGGAGACAATGGCACGATTGTTCTGAGCGCTCCTGCATCCATTCAATTCGGATCACATCAATTACGCGGTGCAGGATCTACGGACAACGAGCTTCGTGAACTAACCATTCCCGATGCCTATTACTCGGCTCCACATTCTCTATATAACGACTCCGGATTTGTTCTGAACATGGCTCAGGCTTATCGTAAGTTTGCCAAGGATATTCAAGAAGGTACTACCTTAGCACCTACTTTCGCGGATGCGGTGAAACTTCATCAGTTACTGGATGCCGTCGAGAAATCAGCCCAGACCGGTGAACGTCAATATCTATAACCTCACTCAAGAGAACAAAAGCTGATCCATCCCTATATTTAGCATGCTAAATATATTCGCACGATAGAAAGGTTACACATATTTGTGCCTTTCCAGAACGAAGGAGAAAATCGTTATGAAAAAAAGAAGTGAAATGCAACTGGCTTTACAGATGGTTTCGGGTTATGGAGCCGAATTTAGCGCATGGAGAATGCCTGGCACGGATCCTGCAGCTTACACCAATATGGATAGTTATGTAGAACGGGCTAAATTAGCTGAACAAGGAAAATTTCAAATGATTTTCATCGCTGACACTCCAGGATTATCCAACAATTTAGGCCCACAGACGCCTATGTTCCCTATGGACCCCATGTTGGCACTGATGGCAGTAGCAAGAGAGACACAACACATCGGGCTTGTTGCTACCCTCTCTACAACATTTAATTATCCCTACAACATTGCACGTCAGTTCAAAGCACTGGATGTTATCAGTCATGGACGTGTGGGATGGAATGCGGTTACCACATCCGACCCCCTAGCGGGGGCTAATTTCGGTGCCAGGGTTGAAAATCGCCAAGAACGCTATGACAAGGCACATGAAAGCATACAAATTGTTCAGGCCTTGTGGGGGAGTTGGGAACCAGACGCTTGGACGTTAGATGTAGAAGGAGGGGAATTTGCGGATATGGACAAAATCCAGCCTATAAACCTTCAGGGTCAATATTACGCATCTCGTGGTCCTTTGCCCATTCCGCCCTCTGAGCAAGGCCAGCCAGTGATTTTCCAGGCAGGGGGAGGAGGTGAAGGAGTAGAATTAGCTGGGAAATATGCTTCGGGAGTGTACGCCAATCCTTATGATATTACGTCTGCCCGTGAACACAGACAAGCGATAAGGCAAAGTGCTGCCCGTTTCGGTCGAAACCCCGATGATATCAAAATGTTTGCAGGTTTTATGTTTTCTCTGGCTTCAACGGAGGAAGAAGCTCTGGATCGTCGGAAACAGCTTATGAGCTTTAATCCTCAGGAAATTCCCAGCAGGGTAAGTTACCTCGGATCCATGGTTGGTTTACCCTTATCGGTAAACTCAGTAGATATAGATCAACCTTTAGCGGCAGGCTTGTTGAAAAATGCATATGCCAACCCCATGGACCCACGTTCTCCAAGAGCCTTAAAGTTATTAAAAGAAGGACTCTCTGTAAGGGATGTTCTCGCTCACGGGGTCATCAACTATCATCCGGTCGTTGCAGGCACTCCGACACAGGTTGCTGACTTCTTGGAAGAATGGTTTCTGGCTGAAGCATGTGACGGATTCTCAGTCGTGCCCGATGTATCTTTTGATGGCGTTGCAGATTTTGTGAATCAGGTAGTTCCTATCTTGCAGGAGCGCGGTTTGTTCCATAAGGAATATGAAGGAAAAACACTACGCGAGAATATGGGCGTTCCTTACGAATACGGATTGCAGGAACATGGAATCAACGAATAAAGGAGAGTTTTTTAATGAATAACACACTCGAATTGCTTCATAACCATACATCGTTTCGTTCTTACACATCTCAACCCCTAACTGAGGAACAAATAGATGCAATATTTCAGGCAGCGAATCAAACTTCATCGTTCAGTCTTCTTCAGGCGGTATCCATTATTCGCATCACAGATCCAGTACTTCGAAAAAAACTCAGACATCTCTGTGTCGATCAACCCTATATTGAAGAAGCGGCAGAATTCTGGGTCTTCTGTGCTGATTTCAACCGAAATCATGAAATCGCTCCGGATGTGGATATTGAATATATTGAATTTCTGTTGATTGGTTCATTCGATGCCGGCCTGATGGCACAAAATGCGTTAACCGCGGCTGAATCGATGGGACTTGGCGGAGTGTTCATTGGTGCGGTCAGAGCCAATATTAGCGAACTATCTGACGTATTGAATTTACCTAAATATGTTATCCCTCTGGTGGGATTATGTATCGGTAATCCAGCTGGAGATAAGCCGGAACTGAAACCTCGCCTCCCTCAATCCATGGTATTGCTTGATAATCAATACCAACCGATGGATCAAGAGAAATTGGCAATCTATGATGAGACCATGCTGAAGTATTATGAAAATCGTCCGACGAGAGCTCCTTTCACCGTAAAAAAAGTAAAAGGATGGAGTGACCATATCCAGGATCACCTCGAGAGAAGTATTAATCCGCAAATGATGGCCTACTTGAACAAGCAAGGTTTTGCCAAAAAATAAGCTTTACGATAAATCCAATCTTCCTGAACTTTAGAGTTGTCCATAATAGGTAAACTGACGACTGTAACTTATTAAGTATGATAAATCACTCTGATGAAGAAGGCATCATTCGCACAATATGCTCTGCTATACTTCGTTCTGTTAGTTTAGTTTGTTCAGCAGTATGCAGAGTAACTGCTTCATTAATCATGTTAGCATAGATTTGTGCGTACAAAGTACGTTCATCAGAGTTTATGTCCTGCATACAAAGATCCAAATAATGCTTAAGTGCAATGACTAATTTTGAAGAGAGAAGAGGAATAATTTTATTATAGTTCCGTCGACATTTCTTTTTGACTTGTTGATGATACTCAAATGCTGCGAATACCAAGTGCATCATATTGTCTTTGGTAAATGCACACACACCATTAGTATGTTGTTGAATAAGTTCTTCTGCTGATTTTTTTATAATCTCATCCAATAATTCATATTTATCTTGGAAATGAGCATAGAATGTTGCCCTATTGATTTGGGCTCGCTCCGTTAAATTTTGTATTGTTATTTTATCAAAATCTTTTTCTTCCATTAGTTCAAAAAGTGACTCGAAAATGGATTCTCTTGTTCGAGTTGTACGAATATTTCTTACTTTAAGTCCCATGAATCTATCTCCCTTTTTTAAACCAACAAAAGGCTCGCATTGTTGGTTGTTCATCAATGATGTTCCGGATACAATTGAACTACTAAAGCAACTATTGTTGTATTAGTATAAAACTAAGAAGGTGGTTAGTCTATTAGAACTTTAAAGTGCAAGCTCTATAGTAAGTAACTAAAACAGTAATAAATTTTCGAATTAAATACAAATATTGGGGGATTTTAGATGAAACTCACAGGAAACACGATTTTCATTACAGGTGGCGGTTCAGGAATTGGACGTGCATTGGCAGAAGCTTTACACAACCTTGGAAACAAAGTAATCATCTCGGGTAGACGAAAAGAGCGTCTGGAGGAAGTACTTAGTGCTAATCCTGGAATGTCTGCAGTTGAACTGGACATACAGGATCTTTCCAGTATTGAGGTAACCGCTGAGCAACTTATTAAGGACTTCCCTGATTTGAATGTGTTAGTTAATAACGCCGGCATCATGCTTTTCGATGAGGCTGCGGGTGTGATTAACGAAGAGGTTCTGGTTTCAACGGTCTCAACAAACTTGCTTGGACCAATTCGGATGACGTCTTCATTAATCGAACATCTGAAGTCTAAAGAAGAAGCTGTGATCATTAATACGACTTCTTCAATCGGGTTTATTCCGTACGCAGCGACTGCAGTGTATTCCGCTACCAAAGCAGCGCTCCATTCTTATACCTTATCACAACGTTATTTGCTTAAAAATACAACAGTAAAAGTATTAGAAATTATACCACCTGGGGTTCAAACAGAACTCATGGCAGATCTTAGTGACGATCCACATGCGATGCCACTTGAAGCATTCATTAAAGAAACAATAAGATTACTCGGTACGGATGCTGAAGAAGTTCTCGTGGAACAAGCTAAAATGATTCGTGATAACCAAGGCCCGAATGAAGGAGCTTTTGTAACCCAACTTAACGATATGGCGAGCCAAGCTGCAAAAGGCCATTAATTTCATTTTTCCAAGACTTTGGTTTCATTGTTACCAAAGGTGAATTGACACCTATATATCCCCATGATACATTTAGTCTGCTAAATATAATTCGAATGTTAGGGAGGGACCGTTCATGACGACAGATGCAGTAGATTGTGATATTCGACAGTCTTTAGATCGAATTTCCTCCCAAATGCGTCGAAACTATAGTGAATCTCTTCGGGAACTTAATCTCTATGTAGGACAAGATAATCTGTTGTATCGGCTGTGGTTGGGTGATGGGGTAACACAGATGCAACTAAGTGAACATATGAAATGCGAACCACCAACCGTTACGAACATGGTCAAATCACTGGAACAGAACGGATTTATATATCGCAAACGTGATGTACAGGATGCAAGGATCATGCGTATCTTTCTAACCGATAAGGGCAAAGAATTAGAAAAACCGGTTGAGTATAAATGGAGAGAGCAGCAAGAGAAACTACTTCAATCCATTTCTTCGGAAGATCGGCTGATATTGAGGCAATTCATGCAACAAATGGAGCGAAATATCTTATAACTTATGCCAAGCTTTACGTAAGCTAAATGAAATGAACGAAACAGAGCCGCTATTATAGCGGCTTTTTTTATTTCCAATAGTTATACTTCCTTGCCCAGAACAAGAATTTGTACTTTCAGTTTCGGAATTTACGATTACAACTCTAATGTGGGATAAGATTGTGATAATTCAAGTTAATTTTGTTCATTTAGATGCTTAAGAGATTACAGTACACTGGAAGAACATACAAATGGAACACACTAAACATAAAAAATGTGAGGAATTATAATTCGTTGGAGGTTTTAACGTGAAGACCAAAAATATCTGGTTTAATCAACCTGCTGAAAGATGGGAAGAGGCATTACCTATCGGAAATGGAACTCTTGGAGGCATGATATTTGGGAAAACACAGATCGAAAGAATTCAGCTTAATGAAGATAGTCTGTGGTATGGTGGTCCGATGCAGCGGAATAATCCTCAAGCACTTGAATCTTTATCTCAGATCAGAAGCCTGATTTTTGACGGTAAGATTAGGGAAGCAGAAGAACTCGCGGCAGATACTCTGGTAGGTGTTCCTGACGGTCAAAGACATTATGAGCCATTAGGGGACTTCTATATCGCTTATGATCACAGTGAACATGAACCAAATGGATATCAAAGACATCTCGATCTGGAACAAGGCAAGGTAAACGTGAATTATGCCGCAGATCAGTCCATTTACAGCCGAGAATATTTTGCTAGCTACCCGGATCAAGTGCTCGTTGTTCATCTCAAATCTAGCTTGCCTGGAAAGTTATCTTTCTCCACTGTTTTTGGCAGGGGAACCGTTCTGGAATCAACATCCTATTCAGATATTCTTAAGCATCCTGTTGGCTTCCAATCCTATCTGGACCGGATCGAGAAGCGTGGAACGAATAACTTGATCATCCGGGGAAGAAGTGGGGGAGAAGAAGGAATCCGATTTTGTTGTGCGATTCGCCTTATATCTGAAGGAGGGCAGGTTCATTATTCAAGCGGCCAGCTTTCTCTGAAGGATGGTAATTCAGCGACTATTCTAATCACGGCTTGCACGGATTTTCGAGTACCCAAGGCACAACTCGAAGTGGAGTGCCTCCGCAGAATTGATGCTGCTTCCGCAAAACCATATAGCGAACTGCTCGCCGATCATGTATCGGACTATCAATCCTTATTCGAAAAGATGGATATACATCTCGAAGATGAAAATAAAGATGTTGGTTATTCCGAACTTCCAATCGATCAGCGCCTTGAGCGGCTTAGAGCTGGTAAGCATGATCCGGAACTCATGAGTCTATACTTTCAATTTGGTCGTTATCTGCTTATCTCAAGCAGTCGTCCAGGTTCTTTACCTGCAAACCTTCAAGGGATATGGAATAAAGACATGCTTCCTGTATGGGATAGCAAATATACGATTAATATTAATACACAGATGAACTACTGGCCTGCAGAAAGCTGCAATCTGTCTGAATGTCACATTCCATTGTTTGATTTTATAGATCGACTGCAAGTCCGGGGAAAGGAAACCGCTAGAACCATGTACGGATGCAAGGGATTCGTTGCTCATCACAATTCGGATATCTGGGCAGACGCTGCACCGCAGGATGTATGCATGACATCGACGTTTTGGACCATGGGAGGAGCATGGCTTTCATTACATCTATGGGACCACTACGAATACAATAAGGATGTTCAATTTCTCAAAAAGGTTTACTCCACGATGAAAGATGCGGCTATGTTTATTCTGGATTATCTAATAGAGGATCCTTCCGGTAATTGGGTGATATGTCCTTCGTCCTCACCGGAAAATCGCTATATATTAGATAATGGAGAGTCGGGGGCTTTATGTTTTGGTGCTTCAATGGACAATCAGATTATTAGAGAACTCTTTACGCGTTGCATTGAAAGTACCCAGATATTGCAAGAAGATCAGGAATTCGGAGAAGAACTCCGTAGTGCTTTAACCAAAATACCGGAGACCTCCATTGGCAAACATGGCCAGATCCAAGAGTGGAGTAAGGACTATGATGAATTGGAACCTGGCCACAGACATATTTCCCATTTATTCGCTTTGCATCCCGGAACGCAAATTACGGTGCAATCCACACCTGATCTGGCTAAGGCAGCGCGCGTAACACTCGATCGAAGATTGGAACACGGTGGTGGACACACAGGATGGAGCAGGGCGTGGATTCTCAATATGTGGGCACGATTAGAGGAGTCGGAACTTGCACACGATAACATCGTGGAACTTTTACGTTCCTCCACGTTACCCAATCTGTTTTGTGACCATCCTCCATTTCAAATTGATGGGAACTTTGGAGGTACTGCAGGGATAGCAGAGATGCTTCTCCAGAGCCATAACGAAGTAATCAGATTGTTACCTGCTTTGCCAGCAGCTTGGCCAAAAGGATATATTCGTGGTATTCGGGCTCGTGGCGGATTTGAATTAGATCTGGAATGGGAAAATGGTCGTCTGTTAAATACCAGAATTCGCTCTATTGCAAAATCAAGAGTTACCTTATCCTATCTGGACCAAAAGATAGAATTAACCTTTCCTGGCCCCAATGCTATAATTGAATTAAAAGGGAATAAATGGAATAATAAATAAGAAATTACCGATTACCTGAGCGAATACCGGCTGACAAAATAGCCGGTATTTGCTCTTTTTATTTGCTGAGATAAGATATAGGCAAGAGGTGGCGTGTTCTTGCTCAATGCAATGTTTAAAGAAGACTTCCATATTTAACAAATTTACCAGGTGAAGTGCCGACCTGCTTGGTGAAGGTGCGAATAAAATTGGCGTAATCTCCAAAACCGGATTGATAACAGGCCTCTGTAATACTTAAACCTTCGATTAAATAAGATTTCGACAGCTCTATACGGCGACTAAGAATGTATGCTCGAATCGTGAGTCCGGTATGCTTTTTGAATTGTCGACTAATATAGCTGCTATTCGTGAACATCGCCTCTGCCAATTCTTCCAGCGTCAGTTGCCTCGTCAGATTACATTCAATGTAACCCATCGTATTTCGAACTAGTTCAGGCATAATATCCGTTGCAACAAAATCCGTATTTTGAAAAGTTAGATTCGTTAGAAGAAGTAGCTGTGTAATCAAAATATTCCCCAGAATATCTGCTCCATAATCACTTGATGAGAGACACTGTTCAAGCTCGCCAGCTAATTGCAGCACTTGTTGAAGCTCCTCCTCTTCAAGATGTACGATATTACCCTTACCCTTGGGACGGTAGTCGAAACATGCGGATAAGTTGGTGCTAGAAGTAGACAAGCGGTTCAGATATGACTTTTTCAGATTTATGGTAATTCTCTCATATTCGTTTTTGTCCAAGGCAAAGGAACGGTGCATCTCCTCCGGGCTAAGAACGAGCAGATCGCCACGTTGCAAATGGTA
Source organism: Paenibacillus sp. FSL K6-4396 (assembly GCF_038002525.1). Lineage (NCBI taxonomy): Bacteria > Bacillati > Bacillota > Bacilli > Caryophanales > Paenibacillaceae > Paenibacillus > Paenibacillus sp. FSL K6-4396. The sequence goes on from NZ_JBBOCR010000001.1 coordinate 3,460,038, forward strand.
ACAACGGTTCTCAATATAGAAGTTTACATTGCCACGTAGAAATAAGTAGAGTTCATATGCATTATGTCGATGATAAAACGTTCCCATATTATACGTGGTGGTGCGATGAAGGTACAACAGCTCATTCTGGATTGGATCAAACAGGTATTCTGAAGTCTCATTCATATCAGATATATGACCTCCTTGTCGTTTCGCGCAATAAATATAGCCGCTTGTGCAATGAAATTGCAGACGTGAACCTATAAAATGTAACCATCCTAGCATGAAGGATACATAATTGCAAGCGTTTCCACACGAGTGTGTACAACGCGATTGGAGGAAAAGATGGATCTGATTTTCACGGCTAGAAGTAGAGTGCAGGACAACGTAGAGTACACGGCATTGAATAAGCATGCTCTCAAGGCTGACGTAAAAGTAACAAGCGGGCACGGCAGTGCAGAAGACCCATGGCAAGCCGACATTCAGATTTACAACGAGGGCCAGAATGCTTGGGCAGGGGTTATTCATGTGGAAATGCCGTTGGACAAACAGAATCCGAGGTTTTTTTTGCCTGCATTTATGTATGGCCGCAACCGGGGCGAAGCACCCCAGAATGTCCCAAATGAGTTCCCCAGACTAAGGGAGGGCAAGCGCTCTCGTCCTTCATCACCTTGGTGGATGGTCCGAAGTGATCGTCTGTCTCATCCAGCTGCACTTATCTATGATGAAGGTCGGATTGTTGGTCTAAGCGCAAGTCCCTACTGGATCAATACAGGAAACCAGAAGCAGCAATGGTATCCAGAAATGGAAGGAAACTTTGTGCAATATGGGGGATTCACATGTTCTATTGAAAAGGGTACGGTCGGATATACGTTGGGATATGAGAATGCTCCGTTGTTATTTATCAAATCCAGACTTGTCCATGAACGAGCTGCCCTTGGAGAAAATTGCTTTGAACTTGCGGCAGGTGAATCGGTTGGGCTCACACTTGAACTATATAACTACGAGTCTGAATCAGAACTGGGCATCAATCCAGCACTGGAAACAATCTATAAGAGGTATCACGAAAAACCAAGAGAAGGAAGTGACATTCAGACAACGGTAACAGATTTGTCCAATGCCATCTATGAGTATGCCTGGCTTCCGGAGGATCATCATTATTCTACATTTGTATATGAAGATGCTGCTGAAACCAGTGGCTACCGATACAACAAAATTATTTCAATCAGTTGGACAAATGGTATGACCATCGCTGCACCAATGCTTATGGCTGCATTGCGACTGGATAATGAGCCCATGCGACAGCAGGCATTATCCTGCATTACCAATATTATCGAGAATGCCATGAATCCCGAATCCGGACTTCCATATGACGCCTATCAGGATGGGATATGGAGTGTTAAAGGCTGGTGGTTCGACGGCATGCGTACCCCAGGACATTCCTCTTACCTTGTAGCTCAAGCGATGTTCTACATTCTGAAAAGCTACGATTATGAGAAGCGCATTCGAAATGTGAGACACGATGATTGGCTTGCTTACGTCAAACCAATACTTGATCGTCTGGAGTGCACGAAGAATACGGATGGAGAATATCCCACCATTTTGTCAGAGCGGACCGGAGCAGGTCTTGAATATGATGCTTTTAGTGGAGTCTGGTGTCTTGCTGCCAGGGCATATTACTGTTGGTTAACCCATGATGAATCTTCTCTGGAAGAGCTCAGACGCAGTGAAGCCCACTATTACAACACCTATGTGCAACACATGGAATGTTACGGCGCTCCGCTCGATGCGGACAAAGCTGTTGATTCGGAAGGCATTCTGGCGTACATCAAAGCTGTTCGGTTTCTGCACGCGTTGACCGGTGACGAGCTGTATCTGGATCACATGAGAGATGCGATCAGTTATGAATTCAGCTTCAAATTTTGTTACAACTCACCTATTAAAATTCCGCCACTCAGTACATTAGGCTGGTCCAGTTCCGGGGGAAGTGTTACTTCAGTAGCTAATCCGCATATTCACCCCATGTCAAGCAATCTAGTGGATGAGCTGTTGTATTATGTTGGACAACGGGAAGACAATTATGTTCGCCAACGTAAGATGGATACCATCGGGTGGGGGTGTCAGACCTATAATCGTTATGATCAAGAATTCGGCTATGGCAAAAAAGGATGGATGTCTGAACGCTTCTGTCATTCGGAAGGACTGGTCACTGAAAAATATGCGGATGGTACACCAGCCAGCACCTGGTTTTGCCTGATGCCATGGGCCAGTGGATCGATCATCGAAGGCCTTGTTGGCGACTATTGGGATTATGCGCGACCTGTATGAATTTATTTTGCAATAACTACAACAGTCACCATATTAGATACCGCCGATAGGGAGACATGCTACCGGCGGTTTATTTTCGTTGGAGGAAAGGGGACACACGGTATGTTAAAAGTATTACTGGTAGATGACGAGATGTATGTACGAAAGGGGCTGTATGAACTCATAAATTGGATGGATCTTAACATGGAGATTATCGGAGAGGCAGAGAACGGTGCAGAGGCATTAAATCTGATTGAATACCTGCAACCAGACGTGATTATAACAGATATCCGTATGCCAATCCTGGATGGACTGGAACTGATACGTGCCGTTGAGAAAATGCCACATCTGGAACCTGTGTTCATTATCATCAGTGGTTATCATGACTTCAAATATGCACAGCAGGCAATCAGGTACGGCGTTCATGACTATATCCTCAAGCCTATTGATGATGAAGAACTGACAGCGACGTTGCAGAAGTCCGCTAATCTGATTTGCAATAAAAGAAAACATATTCTTTTGGCTGAGGGGCAGGCGAGTAACATCATGCTGGAGGATGTGATCAAAGGCCATGTACAGAAGGAAGATGAACATCGATATGCCGAGATGCTTGGGATCAATCGTAACTCCAGTCTGCTCATGACTTTGATTGAACTTCAGACCGGATTAGATGAAATTAAAATTACCATTGAACAGCTGCGTGAAGCAGTACATTCTCTGGAGAGTAATTTATGCAAAATGTTCATCAGTGAGCAACAACGCGGGACGTTTGCTTTATTACTGTTGTGGCCTGATCATCATCAAGGGGGCTTGGCGTTACAGGATAAACTGCATAATATTCATATAACACTGAGCAAAAGGTTTAACCTGGATATCGGTCTTTATGCAGGAACACTCGTCAAAGAAATTGGTGATGTCCCACAATCCCTTATGGCGGCTGAAGAAGCAGCCAAGCATAAATATGCTGAAACTGGTGGTGTCGTACGTTATACGGAGATCAAGGACAAATCGCTGTTTGTTTTCAATGTATACCAGGACGAGGTGGATCACTTAATTTTAAGCCTGGAAGAGGGGAATAGGCCTGCTTACCACAAGATTGTAGAAGAGAAATTCAAATTGTTTCATATGAATCGGTTTTCTCCTCAGGCTGTATCGGGTTCTCTTTTGCGTTGTATAACGGGTATTCTCGCTGTGGTCCACGAAATGGGTGGTAATGATGAAGGGTTGCAGCAGCTGAAGGAGCTGGCACAACAAAGTCATGAAGGTTGGAATTTACGACTATTGAAGAATGCTTTTCTCACCGCGCTGGAGGAAGCCGAGGATTATGTCTCTCAACTGCGGATGGAGCGATCCAAAGGGGATATCAGCAAGATCAAACGGTATATTGATGCAAATTATACCGAGAACATCAATCTCAAAAGCATTGCTGCGCTCTTCTATATGAATCCCGTCTATCTTGGGCGATTATTCCGCAAAAGCTACAATCAATACTTTAATGACTATCTGCTGAACCTGCGGATTCATGAGGCGAAGAAGTTACTGCGCCAGACGGATCTGAGAATGTACGAGGTTGCTGCACGCGTAGGATTTCAGAATGCGGACTATTTTGTAACCCAGTTTGAGAAACTTGTTAAGTTATCGCCTACAGAGTATCGCAATCTCCTTATGGGAAATGAGCAGCGAGGTGCACAATGCCAAGATGGAACCTGAATTACATGAAGCTTCGAGATAAGCTACTGCTCATGTATGTCTTATCTGTGTTTATTCCCATCGTTGTTACCAATGTGGTGTTCTACAATGTCACATCCGCCAATATTCGTAGTCAGAAAACTCGTGATGCCGGCATGGCCTTGAACAATCTGAAGAACGACCTGCGGGTAACCATTGATCAGGGCGTCGGTCTCTCTTATTCGTTATATACTGACCCTGTATTCAACGACACCATCTCCCGTTCATTTCAAAGTCATTTTGAGTACATTGACGCTTATAATTCCTATTTAAAAGGGCAATTCTCCGGTCAAATGAATCAGGGAATTCGCTGGTATCAAGTGTATACCGATAATTCTACCATTTTATCTTCCGGTTATATTGATCGTTTAACTGACGATGTCCGCAACTCGGACTGGTACGTTCAATTTCAGGCATACTCCGCCCCTTATCCGGCACTGATCTCATCGGATCAGATGTTAAGCCTGGTTCAAAGGCTCGACAATCTGGACACTGGGGGGAGAGAGCAGTTACTTAAAATTGACCTGAATATGGATATGATCAAGCAGTATTTCCACAACAGCGGATTTGATGGAAAAGTGTATCTTCTTGATCCGGGGGGACACATCCAATTTTCAAATGATCCTACAGCAGAAGAAGCTCAGATAGGGAAACGTTACAGCGAGATCCAGTTTCCGAACAAAATGATTCCCTTTGAACTTACGTATACAGGCATTAACTATCTGGAAGGGTGGTCCCTGCAAGGGGTGATGGATGAAGAAATTGTGTTGAAGGAGGTGCGGAAGTCCCGTTCCTTCGTCGTATGGCTGGCTTGCATTAATTTTGTCCTGCCTTCTATTATCATCGCGGCTATGTCCAGAACCATCCATGTCAGGCTGGTGCGCATTCTGAAACATATGAAAAAAGTAAAAACACAGAATTTCCAGACGATTCCGCCTGAAGATGCAAGAGATGAAATAGGTCAACTCACGATGGAATTTAATCGAATGACCGAGACGATCCATAACCTGATTCATGAGGTATATCTCGCTGACATCCAAAAGAAAGACCTGGAGTTAAAGCAGCAACAAGCACAGCTTCATGCGCTCCATAGTCAGATCAACCCGCATTTTTTGTTTAATACGCTGGAGTCGGTACGTATGCGGAGCCTCATCAAAGGCGAGAGAGAGACTGCCAAAATTGTGCATAACATGGCCAAGATGTTTCGCAAGTCAATTAGTTGGAATCAGAATGATGTGACAGTGAAGGAAGAATTGGAACTCATCGAGAGTTTTTTGCAAATTCAGAAATACCGCTTTGGAGAAAAACTTCAATATACCATTGAGGCAGATCCTGCGGTACTGATGTACCGAATCCCCAAGATGGTTATCCTTCCCTTTGTTGAAAATGCAAGTATTCATGGAATTGAGTCATCTCCGGGTGTAGGTATCATTCAACTCTTCGTTTCAATGGAAAATGACCAGCTCCATATCAGACTAACGGATAACGGTATAGGGATGTCACATGCAAAATTGGAAGAGTTGTTAAGTTACCTGGATCAAAACACCGATATGGGAGAGCATGTTGGCATGAAAAATGCGTATAGTCGCTTAAAACTTTGTTATAAAAATCACTTTACATTCGACATCCAGACATGGGAAGGAGAAGGAACCCATATCCAAATTAAGCTTCCACTTGATCCATCAGCCATGCCAGGCGACTAAATATGAGGGATATACTTTTCAAAGTAGGAGGTACACTTTCATGGGTAACTTTGAAAGCGCTATCTTGATATATTGAGAAGGCTTAAAGACACAAACAATACTTTAAGGGGGCATTTGCTACATGTTTAGAAAAAGAAACATTATAACAGGTCTGGCCATTTTACTGGCTGTAACCCTGGCAGGTTGTAATAAAGCCAGCCCGGAAGCCTCTTATCCTGACAGTAATGACAACACCCCGGTCACCTTTAAATATTTCACGTTTGGCGGTGGCAAGAAGGACATTCTGGCAAGCAGCACGACCATTGGCAAGAAGTTACAGGAACAAACAGGCGTTGACTGGAAAATGGAATATCTGGTCGGCGACGGTGCAACCAAGGCAGGTGTATTGATTGCGAGTGGGGATTACCCCGACATCATCGACTCCAGTGGTGAAATGGCCAAATTGATGGATGCAGGATCTTTTATCCCGCTGGATGAACTGATCGATCAATACGGGCCTAACATCAAGCGAGTATACGGGCCTTATATGGACAAATTCAGACAGGAGGATGGAAAGATATATTTCTTGCCATACACTGCCAACATCGGTTATGTGTCAGAGCCTAATTTTCAGACCGGCTTTTATATTCAGCGTGCTGTGTTAAAAGAGTTCAACTATCCCAAGATCAAAACGCTGGACGAATATTTTGACTTGATTGAGCAATACAAGCAAAAGCATCCGCAGATCGATGGAAAAGAAACCATCGGCTTCGCCACACTTGCGGGTGAGTCGGGCAGCTTCTTCACCCTGCTAAATCCGGCCATGCATCTGGCAGGTTATCCAAACGATGGCAGTGTGATGGTGGATATGCAGAGCCATGAAGCCAAACTGGTAGCCGGATCTGATTATCAGAAACAATGGATTCAGAAGCTGAGCGAGGTTAACGCACAGGGGATGTTTGATCCCGAATCCTTCACAATGAACCAGGATCAGTATCTCGCCAAGTTGACATCCGGTCGGGTGCTGGGATATTTCAGTTACTCCTGGCAGGTTGGAGACGCAACGAACAACCTCAAGAAGGCTGGTATTGACGACAAACGTTACGTATCACTACCGATCGTATTTGATGACAGTGTCAAAGACCAGTATGTGGACCCGCCAGGTTTTGTGAACAACTACGGTGTCGGAATTACCGTAAATGCCAAAGATCCTGTGCGAATTATTAAATATTTTGATAATTTGCTCAGGGAAGAAAACCAGATTCTGGTTCAATGGGGTATCGAGGACGAGACGTATAGTGTGAATGATGAGGGTCGCTTTTACTTTGAAAATGATGACCAACGCAAGGCACATGAAGATCCGGAATTAAGTCGTAAGTTCGGCTTTGACTATTTTAATTACAGCTGGCCTCGTTACGGCAATAACTCCGTACTGGAGGATGGCAACGCCTATGGACCAGGCAATCAACCAGAAGTGGCTACCTATAGTTACACGGACGGTGACAAGCTGTTGTTAGAGAAATATGCTGTGGAGACATTCACAGAACTATTCAGCACACCGGATGAGCGTCCTTGGTCTCCTGCTTGGTCCATTGCATTGGAGCAGGGCTCTCCTGAACAGATTTTCATCACCAAGGCAGAAGATCTCCAGAAGAAATATTTACCCAAAATGATTATGGATTCACCTTCCACTTTCGAGAACACATGGAATGAATATATGAGTCAATTGAATCAACTCGACAAGAAAACATACGAAGCTACGATAACACAGGCAGTGAAGGATCGTGTAGCTGGAAAATGGTGAGTGTAATCGATAAGAGAAAACACGGAACGGGGGAATATTCACATGTTAAAACCAAAATTTAGAACAGCAGGTTTAGCTGTATTACTGACAGTTTTGCTGGCTGGGTGCAGTCAAAACAACTCGTCATCATCACCTTCAGCCACAGGTGATGATGAGAACAGTCCAGTCACGTTCTCGTATTACATGTTCTCTCCAGGCAAGAAGGATGCTCTGGCAAGCGAAACAACAATCGGTAAAGCGTTGCAAGAGCAGACAGGTGTGGACTGGAAGATGGAATATCTGGTAGGTGATAGTGCTACAAAAGCCGGTGTCATGATTGCGAGTGGAGACTATCCTGATGTCATTAGCTCCAGTGGTGAGATGTCCAAGTTACTGGATGCCGGTGCCTATATTCCGCTGGATGATCTGATTGAGGAATACGGACCTAATATCAAAAGGGTGTATGGACCATATTTCGATAAAATGAAAAATGCCGAAGACGGAAAAATCTATGCACTGCCTTATACGGCTAATCAGGGTGAGTATTCAGGTAGTCCAAATGTGGGCGGAGGAGCTTTCTGGATTCAACGATCTGTGCTCAAAGAGTTTGATTATCCCAAGATCACTACACTGGATGAATATTTTGATCTGATTCAGGATTACAAGGAAAAACATCCAACTGTCGACGGTGCAGAGACAATCGGATTTGTGTCACTTGCGGGTGTGGCTAATAACTTCTTCACACTGCAAAATCCAGCCATGCATCTTGCCGGTTATCCGAACGATGGCAGTGTCATGGTAGACATGACTACCCATGAGGCAAAAGTCGTCGCGGGAACAGATGCTCAGAAAAAATGGATTCAGAAGTTAAATGAAATCAATGCTCAAGGGATGCTGGATCCCGAATCCTTTACGATGAACAAAGACCAGTATTTGGCCAAACTGACTTCGGGTCGTGTGTTAGGATACTTCAATTATGGCTGGCAGATTGGTGACGCTTCGAAAAACCTGCTCTCGGCAGGCATTGATGAGAAACGTTATGCACCACTTCCGATTGTGTTTGATGAAGGAATTAAGGATCAATATGTTGATCCTCCCGGCTTCGTCAACAACTATGCAACAGGTATCTCGGTGAATGCCAAAGACCCTGTTCGTATCATCAAATACTTTGATAATTTGCTGAAGGAAGAGAATCAGGTTCTGGTGCAATGGGGCATCAAGGACGAGACGTACAGTGTGGATGAAAAGGGCCGATTTTATTATGCAAATGAAGATCAACGCAAGGCTCATGATGATCTGGAGCTCAGCCGTAAATTCGGGTTCACCTACTTTGGCACAGACTGGCCGAAATATGGCGGTGAATCTACACTAACCGATGGTAACGCTTATAGCCCTGGCAACCAGCCAGAAGTAGCCGCTGCATCTTACACCGAGGGAGACAAGAAGTTCCTTGATGCCTACGGTATCCAAACCTTTAGTGAATTATTTAACAAACCGGAGGAGCGGCCATGGTTCCCCGCATGGTCCATCGCCCTTGAGCAAGGATCACCTGAACAGATCTTCACCACCAAATCGGATGATCTGCAACGTAAATACTTACCGGAAATGATCTTGGGAGCACCCTCGAATTTTGATAAGCTGTGGGATGCTTACATGGCTGAATTGAACAAATTGGACAAAGCTGGTTATGAAGCGACGATTACCAAAGTTGTGAAGGATCGTGTCGCAGGAAAATGGTAATACGAACACTTTAAAACAAACTGTACATGCAGAGGAGAAGACGAAAGAGCATAAACTCCGGTTTCTCCTCGCATGAATAACAGCAAAGGAAAGGAGCAGGTTCACCGTGGAGAAACCTAATGTCTCCCTTAACTCGATGCCGCCAGCCTCGAATCCGAAGGGAACCAGAGCACATTCGTTCTTCAAACGTCTTGTGCAACAACGAACACTTGCCTGGATGTGTATACCTTTTGTCATCTGGGCTTTTATCTTCAAGTACCTGCCGTTATGGGGATGGACCATGGCTTTTCAGAATTTCAAACCGGCGAGGTCCTTCTCGGATCAGCAGTGGGTAGGCTGGCAGCATTTTAGTACGTTGTTTGAAGACAATACCTTCTACCGGGTGCTGCGCAATACGCTTGTCATGAGTTCCATTAAACTGGTGTTGGGATTTGTGACAGCAATTACACTGGCCCTCTTGTTGAATGAACTGAAAAATGTCATATTTAAACGCTTTGTGCAAACCGTCAGTTATCTGCCTCACTTTATTTCATGGGTTGTTGCCTCCAGCATTGTGTTAACCGTACTGTCACCAGACGGAATTATCAATCTGCTGTTAATGAAGCTTCATCTAATTGACAGTCCCGTACTATGGATGGGGAAAGGTGAATACTTCTGGGGTATTCTGGGGGCAACTGAGGTCTGGAAGGATGTCGGCTGGAACACCATTATCTATCTGGCAGCGATTACGGCAATTGATCCGGCACAATATGAGGCTGCAGAGATTGATGGAGCCAGTCGCTTCAAACGGATGTTATATATCACGCTGCCTGGCTTGAAACCGGTTATTGTGATCTTGTTGATCATGAACATGGGAAGTATTCTGGAATCCGGATTCGAGCCACAATATCTGTTGGGTAACGGGATGAATATGGATTATTCGGAGAATCTGGACATCTTTGTACTGAAATATGGATTAGGGATGGGGAACTTTTCCTTGGGTACAGCAGCCGGCATATTCAAAACTGTGGTCAGCTTCATCTTCCTTTTCTCAGCGAACTATATAGCGAAAAAAATGGGAGAGAGCAGACTATTCTAAAAGGAGGCCTATGCCATGCAAAAAGGAAACACATCCCGCTTGCGGAATAGCAGCACCGGGGATCGAGCGTTTGACACCATTAACATCATCTTCATGGTATGTCTGATGATTGTGACGATTTATCCCTTTGCTAATATGATTGCCGTATCCTTCAACAATGCAAATGATGCCATTCGGGGTGGAATATATCTATGGCCTCGTGTATGGACACTGGACAACTACAAATACATTTTTGGCGAATCCGATATATATCACGCAACTCTGATCTCGGCACTGCGTACGGTCATTGGAACCGTGGTGTCCGTTTTCTGTACAGCCATGCTAGCATATACGGTTAGTCGTCAGGAATTTGTGCTTCGCAAGTTTGTTACGATGTTTTTTGTATTCACCATGTACTTCAGCGGGGGGTTGATCCCCGGTTATCTGCTGATTCGAGACCTTGGATTGATCGGTTCCTTCTGGGTATATATCATTCCGGGTGTAATCGGTGTCTTCAATATGATTGTCATCCGTTCATTTATTGAAGGTCTTCCTGAAGGTATTCTGGAGTCAGCCCGTATTGACGGGGCAGGGGAGTTCACGACATTTATCCGCGTTGTCCTGCCACTAACGATTCCCGCAATGGCAACCGTATCACTCTTTGTAGCTGTGGGACAATGGAATTCCTGGTTCGATGTATTCCTGTACAACTCTTCCAATAAAGAATTAAGCACGTTGCAATATGAGTTGATGAAGATTCTGCAAACTTCGACGACCTCAGCGACTTCATCAGCAAGTGATGCTTATCAGTCTGCCGAGAGCAATGCAACGGCGGTCACACCAACCTCGATTCGAGCGACCATGACCATTATTGCAAGTGTTCCTATTCTGATGGTGTATCCGTTCTTACAGAAATACTTTGTACAGGGCATGACAATTGGTGGAGTGAAGGGGTAGTCATGGCCAGCTTATCATTTCATTGAATTATGTCAACGCAACAAACGATACCGTATTAGCGTCTATTCATCCATAGGATAACAACAGGAGTGAAACAAATGCATGTAAAATGGATGACGATGATTGGTGCTGTTCTCGGCTCTATACTTATAGGGGTGGGATCGGCAGCTGCGGAAGAAACGTTTGTTGATTTAAAGCATTCAAAGTGGGCAGAGGATGGCATCACGTATATGGCGAAACGGGGAACAGTGGCTGGATACGGCCATGGGATTTTCAAGCCTGAGGCACTTGTGACACGGGCACAAGCCGTCACTTTTATGGTGCGGGAGCTTTATCCAGATCAGCTTCAGAGCGCAGTGGGAGGCACAACCTATTCGGATGTTCCAACTACACACCCTTTCCATCGAGAAATCATGATAGCTGCTAAAAATGGACTTGCGAGTGGTTTCCCTAACGGAACCTTCCGTCCGGACGCACCGCTTAGCCGCGCAGAGACTGCGGCCTTCCTTACAAGGGCATATTCACTCGAACAAGGTAAGAATCCCGCAAAATGGACCGATACAGACAAACATTGGGCGGCAGCACCCATTCTTATTATGAGTTCAAACGGCTTGGTCGGTGGTTATTCGGATGCCACTTTCCGTCCAAATCAAGCTGTCACGCGCGCTGAATATGCCGTATTTATGGCGAGAGTGATTCGCTTCGAACGTGAAGCGGCCATTCGGACACAAGATTGGGACAAACTGATATCCTATATGACGGTAAGTGAGCAAGTTGGTCAGATGCTTATGCCCGACATTAGGCAATGGAATGGTAAAGCGACAACGACCGTTAATGAGGGGCTGAAACGCACTATCCATGATCAGGACTTGGGTGGACTCATTCTATTTGACAAAAATATTGCAGACGTGAGGCAGCTTACAACGTTCACACATGATATACAAAGAGAAGCAGGTGACATACCGCTATTTCTTAGCATTGACCAAGAAGGTGGTGTGATTAAGCGAATACCAGGCGGTACGAACCTGCCAGGTCAGATGGCACTGGGTGCAACTGGAGATGCAGCGCTTGCCGAAGCGGCTGGTCAGCTGACAGGGGAGGAGCTGAAGGCACTGGGATTGCAGATCAATTTTGCGCCAGTGCTGGACATCAACAGCAATCCAGATAACCCCATCATCGGTATAAGGTCGTTTGGCTCGGATACGGATTTGGTGACACGGCTTGGTTTGGCAACGATACAGGGCTTGCAGCAATCCGGGGTCATGGCGGCAGTGAAGCATTTTCCTGGGCACGGAGATACCAAGGTAGATTCCCATCTGGGTATGCCGGTACTAACTCATAATCGCGAGCGGCTGGATGCTGTAGAATTAAAGCCATTTCAGGCTGCAATCAAAAATGGTGTAGAGATGATTATGACCGCTCATATTGCTTTTCCTGCCATAGATAACGAACATGTGACTTCGCTCAAAGACGGTGAACGTGTGCCGATTCCTGCCACCTTATCGAAAAAGGTACTGACAGGACTTCTTCGCGGAGAGCTGGGATATGAAGGTCTCATTATTTCCGATGCTTTCACCATGAATGCAATTGCGGAGCATTTTGGGGAAAATCAATCGGTAGAACGCGCCGTTTCCGCAGGTGTTGATATCATCCTAATGCCAAAAGATTCAGCAGCGGCCCATCAAACGCTGGTGAATGCGGTGAACAATGGAACGATCAAGGATGAAACCATACACGCATCTGTGAAACGAATCTTGGAGATGAAAGCGAAATATGGTTTGTTTGAACGCAGCCAGACTCTTGCGCAAAAGCTTACTCAGCTTAACGGTATTATTGGATCGAAGGAGCATCGAGCGGTGGAACAGAAAATCGCAGAGCGAGCGGTCACCGTACTCAGTAGCCGCGAAGGTGTGCTTCCGGATCAGATTCAGCAAGGCGATCGGGTTGTTATTGTCGCAGCCGAGCAGGATCAGGCGAAACAGCTTGAAAAACAACTGTTGCAAGCCGCTAATAACCTGTCGTTAAAGACTGAAATTGCACTTGTTGGACAAGACAAAATGAATGAAACGCTCCAGGCAATTGGCAAAGCCAATTATGTCATTCTTGCTTCTTACCAATTCCGGAATGTAGCCAGCCAGTTCGGATGGAGCGAGTATCAATCCTTGATCAATGCGATGAACCAGAGTAATCAGCGATATACGCTGTTGTCATTGGGTAACCCTTACGAGATGATCTATCTTCAGAACGTGCGTTCAGGGCTTGCAGTGTATGGAAAGCAGGAGCCAAACACGTCTGCCGGGATCAAAGTTTTGCTTGGTCAACTGAAAGCTGGAGGACAGTTGCCCGTACAAACGGATTAAGTCATTCTTAAATGAAGACAAAAAAGACGGATTCCAACATACGGAATCCGTCTTTTTATTTTTAACTAACCATTGGTTTCACCGATCCATCTACCATCCCTCACTCGGGGAGTTCTTCGCTACAAACAAAATGGAGCAGCATCTTCACAAATTGCTCCGTCATTCGCATATCCAATGAATGATCATGAGAAGCACGAATAGTTACCATGCGCTGGAGCATGGCCATCATCGTTGTGAAGATAAACTGAGCCAGATCAAGCGGAGGGGATGGATTCTTAATACTGCCGTCAACAACGCCTTGGGATAAAGCGCCCATCAGGAAATGATTTTCTTTCCCATTCTGGTTGAATAGATCGTATGTTTCTCTTAATTCAGGACTAAAATCATACATCTCATAGTTGATATCAAATAATTGAATAAACCGGATGTAGTCTGGATGATCCTGGGCATAAACAACCCATGCATTCAACATCACCGTGAGTTGTTCTCGCCCGTTCATGTCCTTCATCGATGCACGGCTAACCTCATCCGTTAAATGTTCAATCAGTTGCATCTGAATGGCCAGAAGAAGCTCATCCATAGACTGAAAATGTTTATAAAATGTCACTCTACTAAGTTTAGCTTTCGTGCATACATCCTTAATCTTTACTTGGAGCAATCCATATTTCAAAAAAAGCTCCTTACCTGCTGCAATCAAATCATCACGATGTTTATTTCCCAATTGTTGATGCCAGTTTTCATTCACTTATATACCGTTGTCCTTTCTTCGAACGAAATGCGTTCAAGGTAAGTCCGAGAGAAGCGAGTAGCATAATTGCACCAAAAATATACGGGAAGTTTATGTTTTTGTCAAACAATAGTCCTGCGATCAACGGGCCAATCACCGTTCCGAGACTGGAAAATGTCGTATTCAGACCCGATGCATAACCTTGTCGATCTCCAGCATTTTTGGATATTAACGTGCTGACCGAAGGTCGCAAAAATGAATTAAAGGCAAAGAATAACGCAGAAGCGAACAACAGAAAGACAAGGTTGACCTTAATTAACATTAACAACAAAGCTATGGGTGTGATTATTAAGGAGAGACGGATCAACTTAACTTCACCGATTCGCTGTACGAACCAATCCAAAAGCCAGATTTGTACAATAATACCGATAATCGCACCCAGAGTAATAATGATGGAGATCGTTGCAGCGTTGAATCCGTATTTTTGTTCTGCAAAAAGCGCGAATACGGTCTCATAACTCATGAGGCCAAAGGTCATAACGAGCAGTACAATCAAGTATTTGAAATAGGGTACTTTAAATGAACTCCAGATTTTCTTGCCCAAGTGATCTCCGTTTTGAAGACGGATGGAGACCGTTCTTTTCTCGGGGGGAAGTGTCTCAGGCAATAGCAGCGTCATTAGGGCAGCAATCATTCCCAGACCCGCTGCGAAGAAATAGGGCATGCGAATGTCCATCTCGGCGATGATACCGCCCAGACCAGGTCCCAGAACCATCCCCAAGTTCATAGCTGCGCCGAAATAGCCCATGCCTTTTGCACGTGTCTCTGGTGTTGTAATATCAGCGACATATGCGAGGTTGGCAGGAACCATTAAACCAAGACTGATTCCACCGATAAACCGTGCGACATAGAGGAACGGCAATGACGTTGACAGCGCAAATATGATATCTGAAACAACAGACAGAAACATACCAGCCATGATCAACCTTTTGCGTCCAAATCGATCAGACAGTTGTCCCCCGAGAGGTGAAAAGAAGAATTGAGCAGCACCGAAGGCTGCAACTAAAAATCCTGCTACTGTGCCTCCCGCATGAAAAAGCTTCAAATACTCCGGCAATATGGGGATGAGCATCCCTTGCCCCAATAAAGCGATAAACAGATTTAACATCAGAATGAACAGTGGAAAGCGAACTGATTTTGGTAATGTACTCATGTACGTCATTAACCCCTTCATTTACAACTTGTTAACCTTTACATTGTGTAAACCATTTTAAATGATTTGAAGGAAATATGTAAATCTTTTTTTGTCACCAGATTGTCCATGACATTCAGCGGATGTTGAATGGCCGTACAGAGAAGTCTTCTATATCATATTAAAAAAACAGCATGAGAAAGAGAGGAATCAGAATGAGTGCTAGAACAGTAGTTTCATTGGAAGAATCATGGTTGTTTCAGGCAGATACCGAGAATCAGGGCATGGAACTACAATGGTATGAACAAGGTCCACCCTCGGGCGAAATGGTTAAGATTCCCCACACGTGGAACGTGCAAAACGGGTTGGAGGAGTTCCGTGGAACGGGATGGTACAGTCATGATTTTTACGCTCCTTTGGAATGGAAAGGGAAATTACTGCGTTTACAGTTTGATGCAGTTTATCGAGATGCAGTGGTTTGGGTAAACGGAAAACGTGCAGGAGAACATACTCAATCAGGTTACACTCCATTTATTATAGAGATCTCCGACACAGTCACCTTTGATGCAATCAACCGAATTGTGGTATCCGTGAATAATGAAAATAGCCAGACGGCTCTTCCCATGGGCAATAGCTTTGATTGGGCAGACGACGGAGGAATCATTCGTGGTGTATCGTTAGTGGTTAGCGGTCGAACCGCAATAGACTATTCCAAACTTCAAGCTGTCCCTTACTTCACGGACGTTACGGATGGAACTCGCGCTCCATACGGCATGTTATCTGGTGAGATTCGTTTGTGGGAGCGCGTACAAGAGTCTGAGTGTAGATCTGTCCAATTGAAGGTGATGATTGCGTCTGAAGGAGACTTGTTGACTTCGAATGAATGGGAACTGTCCGGCGATAAAAAGGTCCTAAGCTTTAGGGACATCAAGGTGGAGCACCTTAAGTTGTGGCATTTTGATCATCCCCATCTATACAATGTAACCATTGCTTTATACTCGGATGGTGTCCTTACAGATGAGGTATGCACAGCAGTAGGATTTAGAGAGATTCGCACAGAAGGTAATACATTGTTACTTAACCGTGAGCCGGTTCGTCTCATGGGGGTAGAATGGATGCCAGGATCGAACCCTATGAGTGGCATGGCGGAATCGGTAGCGCAGTTGGAAGAGATGCTTCATCATATAAAACACGCGAATTGTGTAATTACCCGTTTTCACTGGCAGCAGGACAGCAAGTTGCTTGAATGGTGTGACCGTAACGGCTTACTGGTGCAAGAGGAGATTCCACATTGGCAGACACCACAAGATCCGAATAATGAGTGGTTGAATATTTCAATGAAGCATGCCCAAGAAATGGTTCATCGTCACTATAATCATCCTTGTATCTATGCATGGGGGATCGGCAACGAGGTGAACGGACAATCCACTGTTACGGTTCGGTATTTTGAGGAACTCCAATCTCTGGTGCACGGACTGGATGACACGAGATTCATTAACTATGTGTCTAACACAGTGCATGAGAATCCCGCCCAAGATGCCACGGGTGTAGGTGACATGGTCATGTGGAACGATTATATCGGGACATGGCACGGGGAGTTGGACAGGCCGGAGGTTATCCAAAATATGACTAGGGGTTTACCAAATAAACCTCTCGTGGTAGCTGAATATGGACTATGTGAGCCTGCTTTTGAGGGCGGGGATGAACGTCGTACACAAATCTTGGTGGAAAACACAAGGGAATACCGGAAGCATCCTGCCATTGCAGCGCTCATATACTTCAGCCTAAACGATTATCGAACGCAAATGGGGGAAGAAGGCGAGGGAAGGCTCCGCCAACGGGTTCATGGTTCCATGAGTTTAGATGGCACGCCAAAGCCTTCTTACGAAGCTTTACGCCAATTAGCTTCACCAATTAACCTTAATGTGGAGTTGGAAAAGGAGAAGGCCCAAGTCGTAGTTATCGTGGAGAACCGGAATGACATTCCATGTTATCGGATATCTGGGTATATACTTAAACTGGTTGATCAACTCGGTGATTGTATTACTGAACACATCCCGGATTTATCACCTGGGGAGAAGCATGTATTTTACTTTACCGACATTCCTGAGAATCGATGGAACAAACTTGTTTTAGATATCATCAGACCCACCGGATTTTCGGTGAGTAGCGATTCGCTGATGTCATACACGTAAATAACTGGAGGTGGGAACACGTGAAATTAGAGGAATTGTTTACGGTGCATGTGAACATCGAAGAATCATTTGATTTGCAGAATAGCGAAGATGATTCGGTTGTTATGATTACTTTTACAGGCAGCGTAACCGGAAAGTACTTTGAGGGAATGGTGCTAGGTGGAGGAGTGGATACCCAGATCATCGGGAAGAATGGTGACCCGCATACGCTATCGGCAAGATACATGCTCCAAGGGACCGACAACACAGGTCATTCCTGCAAAATTTATATCGAAAATAACGGAAATATTGATAAAACGCTGAAAACTGCTTTATTTCGCACTTCTCCCAAAATGATTACGGATAGCAAGGCTTTATCTTTTTTGAACAGTGAAACGTTGATTGGAGAAGGTCATCCGACGGAGTCAGGGATAGATATAAAAATATACAGGGCGCCATGATAATGCGAGACATGTGATAACTATTTTATTCATGTTTCTTGGAGCAAGATAGCCTGTTATGCTGATTGAGAGTCGCTAAATAAGCGGCTCTTTTTGTCGTATGAGATTTTACGTCAATATTTATATGTATTCTTTTACAATTAATTAACATAGGATGGATACTGCGCAGACACTTCTCACCTATAGTATGATGAGCGAAAATAAACCAATATCAGGCGGAATAAGGAGAAAACTATTCATTATGATGATCAAAAAAATCGGGATTTCAGTAGCATCACTCGCCATCTTAACGTCTGTAAGTGTGTTTGACGTATATGGCGCAGGCTCCAAACGCATGATCGAAGTGTCCGAACAATCAGCTAATGTGGTTGTGAACGGACAAAGGGTGGAAGGGGAATCATTTCTCTACAATGGGGTCACTTATGTACCTGCAAGAGCGATTGGTGAAGCCTTGGGGCAAGAGGTAGACTGGGATAACAACACCCAATCGGTGTTTGTTGGACAAAAAATGAACGATCAGCAGGGATACCGGGGTACCAAAACACCATATCCTTTTAAGGAAACAAGTTATACAAAAGCTCCTATTGGATATGAACCCATATTTATCAACTACATAGGGAGACATGGTTCCAGGCATCTATCCAGTTCCAAGTACGACAAGACGTTATTTGAACTGCTAGACATCGCTGAAAAGGACGGGCAGATCACTAATCTGGGCAAAGAGCTGAAGAAGGAAATTGGCAATCTGATGAAGGTTGAAAAAGATCATTATGGCTTGTTATCCACTACGGGTGGAGAAGAACTGAAAGGAATAGGGGCCAGAGTTGGGCAGAATTTCAAAGAACTTTTTACATCGGATAAAAAAGTGATAGCACAAGCAACCTTCAAAGATCGAACGCCGCAGAGCAGAGATCAGTTTATTGACGGATTAGAGGAAAGCTTGGGAGATAACAAGGTGGAAATTCTGGCTTCAGCCTTTGAAGAAGGGAAAGATCCCTATCTACGGCCCTACGACCTAGCGACAAAGTATAATGAGTACGTTGAAGATGGAGAATGGGTTAAGTTATACGAGGATTATGTCACTCAGAGCACTGGAACGCGTTATGCAAAAGAGGTCCTTTTGCAATTTTTCTCTAAAGACTTTTATCAGAGATTGAATTCTGGAGAGTTTGAATTGAAGGATGAGAAAGGAAAAGTGAAGCTCAGCAACCCAACCGAGGCTGCTTCTAATTTATACGAACTGTACATCATTTCTTCGAATATAAAAGGAGAAGGTGACTTCGAATTCGGGCGGTATTTCACGGCTAATCAGTTGAAATGGTACGAGAGTATTGACAATATCAATGATTTCTATGAAAAAGGTCCATCTTTAACGTCAACGGATCTGCCGCAGAATATCATTGCACCTCTGGTCAAAGAGTTGATCGTGTCTACCGACCAGTCCATTCAGCAGAAAGACACGGCTAGTATATTTCGTTTTGCTCACGCAGAAACCATCATTCCACTATCTTCATTCCTGGATATCGCTGGAGCTAATGTGAGTATCGACCAACCGCAGGACGTGACCCAAAACTGGAATGGCTCAGTCATCTCACCGATGGGGGCAAACATCCAATGGATCTTGTACTCCAATGGCAAGGATGTTCTCGTAAAGATGCTTAGAAATGAGGAAGAAATCGCGTTTCCTATTGAAACAAAGACCTATCCGTACTATAAATGGGATGATGTGAAGACATATTACCAAAACAAACTGCAGAAGGTAGGCGTGGAACTGGACAGCAGCTTGGAAGATAATATTGAGCTTTTACAGAAGAAGTTCTAGTCGGGGAAACGATATACGACTATAACAAGATAAAGACGAAGACGAAAAAGATGAAGAAAGCGACTCCCTCCATGGAGCTGCTTTCTTTTTTTGCATGTTAACTAAAAATGGAACAATAAAAAAATCCAAAACAAAATGTGACCAAATGCCGTCCTTAGGAGTGTTAGAGGTATAAAGGAGGGCATAACAACCATGCAGCGATCAGTGCCCCAGCTGGGCGATCATGTGATGAAAGTCTACGAGACATACGCGGATACGCTGTTCCGGATTGCCATGGTGCACCTCGGCAGACGGGAAGATGCGGAGGAAGCCACTCAGGATACCTTCATCAAACTAATAGAAAAAGCCCCTACATTCAACGATGCAGAGCATCAAAAAGCATGGTTGATCCGGGTCATCACCAATCATTGCAAATCCTTATTAGGCAGAGGCTGGCGCAAACGGGAGGTCAAGCTGGAGGGTGTCGATGCCCTTACAACGGACAACCCGGAAGATCACGCGCTGATCGAACTCGTGCTGTCACTGCCCCTCAAGTATAGATCGGTGGTCCATCTGTATTATTACGAAGATTATGCAATTCGGGAAATCAGCGAGATTCTGGAGATTAGCGAGTCAGCGGTGAAGATGAGATTAAAACGAGGAAGAGAGCTGTTAAAGCTGGAGCTGGAAGGAGAGGAACTGCAATGAACGAAGAACAATTCAAACAAAACTACAAGAAAGCGGTGGATCATATGAGAACAAACGAGCAAATGAAAAAACGGGTAGAGCAAGCTTTGAACAGGCAACATCAGGGACCAAAACGTCAACGTAAACCATTATACATCGCAGCAAGTGTTGTTATCGCTGCCAGCATTGGCTTGGCTGCACCGAGTGTGTGGCAACAATTCAATGGACCAGGCGCACCAACTCCTCAGGTGGCAGAGGTGACTCCGGGCGCGTCATTTGATCCGGTCGTGATTCCGAAGATGGAGCTGCCTGATTCACAGGGGAAAGGCGCGATGGCGGATATGATGCAACTGGTTGTATATGGAGGGAACATCTATACACAGTCTGCAACATTGCTTGAAGGTGCAAATGCACTCAACCTGCGTGGCGAGAAGCTTGGCACAACAACTGGCGGCATCCATGAGCTGAGTGGTCAGGATAAATACACAGAGCTTGCTTCCAACATTGGCGAAGCAGACATCTATGCGGTGAATGGCTACGATAAGGACTTCCGCATCATGTCTTACACCGAAATCGATGGTCAGGTGTATGCTCAACTATTCGACAAGAACAACGGGATCACCATTGGTACGGGTGCCGACCTGATCGGCAAGTTTCATCTCGAAGGCAACATTACTTCGGCACAATGGGAGACGTTTGATAGCTGGAACAATGGAAAGCAGCAGTTTCAGCCGTTAGCAGCGGATGAATCACTGGAAAGCTTCATCTCTGCGTTATCTGCTGCCAAACCAATTGCAACGAGTCCGGAATTGGAAGAGAATCTCTACGGCAAAGAAGATCGCAAAATCATCTATCTCACGCTGGAAGACAAAACGCAGGTTCCACTGGTTCTGTTCGGTGAAGGTCTGGTGCGTTACGGTAATGTTCCTGCATTTCTCGAAGTTGAAAAAGGCGCGTTTCAATCTTTCTGGAACAGCTTGCGGGAGTAAGGCGAAGGAAGCGATAAGGATGCATGAAGAAGAGCGAACAGGGCACATAAGTGTGCTTTGTCCGCTCTTTTGATTATCGGTGGAGTCGTTTAATTAGAATTTTTGTAATACACCAAATGGTCGGTCCACTCATCATTTTCGTGTATGAAACCTTTACGTACACATTCAAATTCCATACCAACGCTTTCAGCTAACTTTACAGAAGGGGTATTATCTAAATTGATATGTGCTTCTATACGGTGGAATTTCAAATGTTCAAATGCAATATGAAGAGCCTCATTCACAGCTTCTTTGCCATAACCTTTTCGCCAATACTGATTATGGATCGTATATCCGAAGCTTCCCCATTGAAAGTCATCTCTCGCCAAGGTTGCAATATCAATCATACCCAAATGTGTACCATCATGCTTTCTAAACACACCAAATACATAAACCGCATCTGTACGCGCTAACTCCTGGTGTCGATCTACCAGATCATGAAACCAATCCAGCGTACATTCACTCATATCCATTTTCCCTTTATCATGGCGGTATTGGGAGGGATGACGGTTTTCAAATTCATATAACCAATTTTCATAGTCGTCTTTCTGTAATGGTCGGATGACTAGCCGTTCTGTCTCTGAAATATGATCAAATTTTTCTGCTTTTAATATCAAAATGACAACTCCTCTGGATTGAATTTGTGCTCATGGCATAGCACTGAAATAGTCCATAACCACGCTGCGAAACTCTAAAGCGGCTTTGGAAATATACCTGTTTTTGTGCGAAAGCAGAGCGATCTCACGAACGAGTTGGTGTTCCTCTACCTGAAGATATCTAATGCGCTCATGCGGGTTTCTGGCTGTGCTAGGTATAAACGCGAGACCGATCTCCGCTTCAACAAGGGCTGTTAATCTTGCAGGCTCATCACCTTCATATACATATTTCGGTAAGAAACCAGCGGATTGACATACGGAATCTACCATATCACGAACCCCATACCCTTGTTTCACCCCAACAAACCACTCGTCCTTAAGTTCAGTTAACTGAATGCTGCTTCGGTCTGCATATCGATGCCCCATAGGAACAGCGACTACGATCGGATCTTCATATAGTATCTGACATTCGATGTCGTCACCTTGAATCGGAGGGGAGGAGAGACAAAAATCAACCTCGCCCCGATGTAGAAGTCTGGACATGTTCTCTAACGAAACCATTTGTACATGAAACTGAATGTCCGGTTGATTTTTGCGAAATTCTCGTAGTATACCTGGCAAAGTACTTGCCGTAGTCACCGCCAATTGCAGTATCCCCTGATCTTTGTTGGAGAGGTCGCCTATTTCCCGTTGTCCCTGTTCCAATTCAAATAAGGCTTTTTCAGTTCGGCGAAGAAATGTTCTTCCAAAATCGTTTAGTCGCAGCTTTCTCCCGATTCGATCAAATAAGGGGACTCCCAGGTCATCCTCTAATCGTTGTATCGTTTTGCTCAGAGAGGATTGCGTAACATGCAGCTTTCCCGCAGCTTCCGTAACATGTTCGCATCGGGCCACCGTCAGGAAATATTTTAGTTGGAGAAGTTCCATTTGCACCATTCCTTCATTCCTTCTAGTTCATCAAATCATAACATATAATGCGTTGGAATAAATGAATGTTTTCAAGTAAGATGACAGCAGAAGAAGGAGTGATGCACCGATGAACGTTCGAAATAAAGGATTGATGTTAGCTGTTGGACTCGGAATTATGTTGAATCCGTTGAATTCCTCCATGATTTCGGTGGCAATCTCCAGGCTACAACAAGTGTACCAACTTGGTTTTACAGCCGTTTCGTGGATCATTTTATCATTTTACATTGCCAGTGCTGTTGCTCAACCCGTCATGGGCAAGTGTAGTGATTTGTTTGGCCGCAGGAAGATCTTCCTCATGGGTCTTGTTATTGTTTTTGTATCGTCCATGCTAGCTCCGTGGTCTCCCAGTTTTTCGTGGCTCATCGTATTCCGGATCGTTCAATCGATTGGCACAAGCATGATGGTAGCCGTCGGAATGGCGATTGTCAGAATGAACGTGACTGACAAGCAAGCCTCCGCCTTGTCCACCTTGGCGATATTCCTTTCTGGAGCGGCTGCAATTGGACCTTTTATTGGTGGTGTTTTGATTCATTGGTGGGACTGGCA
This sequence comes from Paenibacillus sp. FSL K6-4396, assembly GCF_038002525.1. NCBI lineage: Bacteria > Bacillati > Bacillota > Bacilli > Caryophanales > Paenibacillaceae > Paenibacillus > Paenibacillus sp. FSL K6-4396. Next base: position 3,483,812 of record NZ_JBBOCR010000001.1, read on the forward strand.
CAGCATATTCTTCGTTAATATTCCGTTTGTCTTGGCGAGTTTTTGGTTCGCCTGGAAAACAATCCCGAAGGACGAGCAATCTCCGTCTATCTCTGGTCACATGTCCATTCGGCAATGGCTCGCGTTAATTGACGCACCAGGTATCCTGATGTTTACGGTAGCTTTGGTGACTCTGCTCATCGGTTTACTATCAGTAAATTCCACAGGAAATATTTCAACATGGCATCTGCTGACAGGGGGGATCGGGTTAATCGCACTCGTCATGTTTATCCGACATGAATTAAATGCAGCCACGCCTTTTATCCCTCTGCGAACGTTTGCCTCCTATCCCGGGATGACTTGGGTGAATGTGCAATACATGCTGGTGAACATCCTGTTTTACGCTCTTTTTTTTGGAGTTCCTACGTATTTGAAGCAGGTACGTCATCTCAACGAAGTTCATACAGGAATGAGCATGCTGGCTTTGGGGTTATGTTCAGTCATTATTGCTCCGATCGCAGGGCGCTGGATTGACAGATCGGGATCACGGCCAGCTTTAATCGTATCAGCATTGTTAATGACCATTGGCTCTGTATTCATTACATTCATGAATGAAACTTCTCCAATTTTTGTTGTCATTGTTGCCTTGGCTTTATTTGGCATTAGTAACGGCTTAAACGCGGTCGGCATGCAAGCTGCTCTGTTCAAAAGCACACCCAAAGAAATGATCGGAGTCGCATCAGGTATTTTTAATACATCACGCTACCTGGGGACCATCATATCATCGTTATTGATTGGTATCGTCATGGGAGATACATTTAATGTGACAGGATTTCAGATGCTTGGAATCATCCTTACGGTATTAGCTGCATCACTGATCATCATGAGCGTACGTCGCGAGGCAGGTGCGGTGAGTCCGGAGCAAGTAAGCAAGTAAAATAGAGAATCTGCCGTGCAATAGCACGTTTACACCCAATGAATCAATAGCTCCATTGGGTGTATTTTTTATTTTTCACCAAGTTGTCAGAAAGAGTTGATCCTTTCTTGAACGTTTAGGGTAGAACACGTGTCTTTGATTGAATTAGGTAAAAATAAAGATATAATAATTTTGATTAATAGGCTTGGTTAGTACTTTAAGTGCATCCATATCAGATTTTAATAGGCATCCAATGCTTGTTATTATCGGGGGCAAACAGGAGTAAACGCATTATAGGTGTGGCAAGATATCGTCATACCTAACTTTGTGAAATTTTTCGCAACTCTGCATTGAGCTTGGCCCAAGCTGATATTGAATGTTTCTAAATTGAACAGAGTTTGAAAGGAGGCAACACAAAGAATGGCTATTGATACGGTGTTATGGAGCAGGCTGGTGACAGGTTTGACGCTCGGGTTCCACGTGATTTTTGCAACGCTTGGTGTCGGTGTACCTTTGATGATTGCTATTGCAGAGTTCATCGGCATTCGGAAGAAGGATCACCATTACATACTTATGGCAAAAAGGTGGTCCAGAGGCTTTGTCATTTCTGTGGCGGTGGGTGTCGTGACAGGTACCGCGATATCACTGCAGTTGGCCTTGGTATGGCCGAATTTTATGAAACTGGCCGGAAATGTCATTGCACTGCCACTATTTATGGAAGTATTCGCGTTCTTTTTTGAAGCCATCTTCCTGGGAATTTACTTGTATACGTGGGATCGTTTCAAAAATCCGTATATCCACTGGTTGCTGACCATCCCAGTTGTCGTCGGGGCAGGCATGTCTGCTGTTTTTATTACAACAGTGAACGGATTCATGAACCAGCCTGAAGGCTTTGTCATGGAAGCAGGTCAATTCTTGGCAGTGAATCCTGTACAAGCGATGCTGAATACGGCGACGTTCTCCAAACTATTTCATGTATTAAGCTCGGCTTATCTGACAGGAGCTGCTCTGTTAGCGGGAATTGCAGCTTTTGCGATGTTGAGAAAAGGGGTGTCTGCCTACCACAAAAAAGGCCTGAACCTCATGATGGCCGTTGTTCTGGTATTCAGTTTATTAAATTCCTTAGCTGGGGATGTATCTGCCAAGTTTTTGGCTGAACATCAGCCGGAGAAGCTCGCAGCTGCCGAGTGGCATTTCGAGACGGAAAGCGGCGCAGATCTTATTTTATTAGGATGGCTGAATGCTGAACATGAAATCATAGGCGCACTTCATTTGCCGAAAGTGCTTAGCTTTCTTGCCTTTGGAGACTTTAATGCCGAGGTAACCGGGCTGAATGAATTTCCATCTGATGAGCATCCACCCTTACTTGTGCATTATTTGTTTGATCTAATGGCTGGAATAGGTTTCGCTCTACTCGCTATATCCAGTCTGTACTTCCTGTTTGTGTTCTGGAAGAAACGAAATCAGTTTAACAAGTGGATGCTTCGTATGGTTGCGCTCAGTGCACCGCTCGCTTTTCTGGCCGTTGAGATGGGTTGGTTCTATGCAGAGATCGGTCGGCAGCCATGGATCATTCGAGGTTATATGCGAGTGGAAGAGGCCGCTACTTCTTCACCGAGTGTAAGAATTTTGTTTTTCGTCTTCTTGCTTCTATACATCGTGCTTGGCGTCATCTGTGTTCTCGTATTGAGACGTCTGTTCAATAATAATCCCGCTGAGCTTGAGATGGAGAAATGGTTGAAAGAGAAGCATGATCAATCAGCCAAGAAAGGGGATCAGGCCTGATGAGTTATGAATTGATTGGTATATCCGTACTCTGGCTGTTCTTGTACGGCTATCTTATTGTAGCTTCCATTGATTTTGGAGCAGGTTTCTTCGCCTTTTATGCACGCCTGACAAAGCAGGATCACCTGATTAATCGTCTGATCTCCCGTTATCTATCACCGGTCTGGGAGATCACCAATGTATTTTTTGTCTTTTTCTATATTGGCATCGTTGGATTCTTTCCGGATACTGCTTACTATTATGGCTCCGCGCTGCTTGTACCGGGAAGTATAGCCGTCATTTTGCTTGCCATTCGTGGGTCATTCTACGCCTTTGAGAATTATGGTTCCAAAAATAACATCGTATATCTGTTTTTATACGGAGCTACCGGGTTGCTTATTCCAGCGTCATTGTCAGTGGCACTGACCCTGTCTGAAGGTGGCTTTATTTTGAAACAGGGAGATACCGTTTCCCTGGATTACTGGGCACTATTTACGAATCCATTATCGTGGAGCATCGTTGGTCTAGCCATCGTGTCGGTATTGTTCATTAGCGGGTCATTTCTGACATTTTATGCATCTCGGGCAGAGGATCATTCGGCATTGAAGCTCATGCGGAACTATGCTTTGTTCTGGAGTACACCGACCATTATTCTCGCGCTGACTGCATTTATATATTTGGGTCAACACAATGAGCGTCATTTTCAAAACATGATGGATTTATGGTGGCTGCTGGCGCTATCCGTTGCATTTTTCATGATTGCCATGTGGCTGTTATATAACGGTCGTCGTTACGGATTAGCTTTTATATGTATCATGCTGCAATTTTTCACAGCCTTTTTCGCTTACGGCATTGGGCAGTATCCTTATATTCTTGATCCATTCATCACGATTCAGAGCAGTGCCACACCGCCAGCAATGGGTTTTGCGCTAGTGGTTGTGTTTATCGGTGGGCTGTGCCTGTTAATTCCTTCTCTGATCCTGGTCTTCAAACTGTTCCTGTTTGATGCAGATTATGTCAAAGGGAAAAAATAAAGGAGGAGCGTTCAATGAAAAGGAGAGGCAAATCCAATCTGATCTCGCAGCAAATGTCTTTACAACGAAAAAACAGACTTCTCCTTGCGATCATTTCGCTGGCCCTTGGTGTAGCTATTATAAGCCAGGCCACCTTGGTGGCTGAAGCAGTCCAGCGAATCTTTGTAGAGAAAGTTTCCTTTTCATCAGTGATGCTGTTGCTTGTCCTATTACTGGTTGTTATGGCTGTACGCTCACTGTTGTCGTATGGTAATGGGAAAGTGGGCTTGCATATGGCAGCACGCGCCAAGACAAATATGCGAGCATCTGTGTTGCAGAACCTGACCCGCGCTTCCATGCCTTCAACCCTGAGTGGACAGACGGGAGGAAAGGTCAGTGTTGCTTTGGATGCTGTGGATGAGGCCGACAGTTATTTCAGTCAGTACATGCCGCGTATGATGGAAGCTGCGATGATCCCGATTCTGATTCTCGTCGTTACGTTTACGCAGCACGCCAATACAGGCTGGATTATGCTATTTACGGCACCGTTTATCCCGCTGTTCATGATCTTGGTCGGGCTCAAGACAAAGAACAAATCCGAGGAGAAGTACGCGCAACTGGCTGAGTTTTCCGGTACGTTTCTGGATTCTCTTCAAGGGCTGGTTACGTTGAAAATATTCGGGCGGGCTAAACGTCAGCAGCAGGAAATTGAACGCAGCAGTCTGGGGTATCGTGATGCCACCATGGGCATTTTGAAGATTGCATTTACAAATACGTTTATGCTGGAATCGATCGTGATGTTAAGCATTGGTATTGTTGCGCTTGAACTGGCTATTCAGTTACTGGTTTTCAAATCGATGAGCTTCCACACGGCCTTTCTCGTGTTGTTACTCGTCCCTGAGTTTTACAGTCTGTTGAAGAATACGGGAACGGCTTTTCACAGCGGGCGAACCAGTATGGGGGCGATTCGCAAGGTCGAACAGATGCTTGAGGAAACAAGTATCAAGAGCACACAAACGGAGCCTGAAGAAGGATCGGATCAAAGCGAATTAACCGATGTCGATACAATTGCAAGGACGGAAGAGATCCGTACAGCTCGTGCCGAATTGATTCCAATGCCACCAACCATTGAACTGAACGATGTCCGATTCCAGTACGCACCGAATTCCTTTGGACTTGAGACAGGACAGATCTTGATTGGACCGGGAGAACAGATTGCTATTGTAGGCAAAAGTGGCTCAGGTAAAACCACGCTGCTTCATCTCATGGCCGGTTTACTGAAACCAGATTCGGGAGCGATTCTGGTTAACGGAAGTGAGCTTTCACACCATGATGAGGCTGCATGGTTCAAACGAGTTAGTTATATTACACAGCACCCGTATATTTTTGCAGGTACATTTGCCGAAAACATCGCGATTGGGGCGGGTCGTAACGTCTCCAGAGCCGAAATTGAACGAGCGGCAGAGGAAGCAGGACTTGCTGGCGTTGTTGCACAATTGGAGCAGGGATTGAACACGTTTGTTGGTGAAGGTGGCCGGGGGCTGTCTGGCGGGGAAAAGCAAAGACTTGCTTTGGCACGTGCTTTTCTGAAGCGACCAGCTGTTATTTTGTTCGATGAACCCACCGTAGGACTGGATTTGCACACCGAGCGGGTACTGCAACAATCCATTGCGGCATTAGCCAAAACGGCAACGATGATTACGGTGGCACACCGTTTATATACGATTCAACATGCGGACAACATTTTGTTTATGGACAATGGGGTATTGGTGGATTCAGGACATCATGAAGCACTTCTGGCGCGCCTGCCTCAATATGCGGAGATGGTGGATGTACAACGGAAAGGAGGGTTAGCATGAATGAGCTGACGATTCTGTCAAAAGCGATGATTCAGGAGCGCAAGGATATCTTGCTTTCGATATTGGGCGGATTTATCGCCGGCATAGCAGGGGTAGCTCTCTTTTCCGCGAGTGGGTATATGATATCGCAAACGGTATTTGCGCCACCGCTGTACACCTTAATTGTACTCACTTCCATGGTCAAACTGCTCGGTTTCCTTCGAGCGGCAAGCCGCTACGGAGAACGTTTGTATTCCCACAGGGCGACATTCTCCATGCTGAGCCGCTTGAGGACGTCCTTTTTTGCCAAACTGATCCCGGTAACGCCAGGTATATTGAATAAAAACCGAAGCGGAGATCTGCTTGCTAGGATCGTGGGTGATGTGGAAAGCTTGCAAAATTACTTTTTGCGGGTCGCGTATCCACCCATCATGGTCGTTATGGTGTTTTTGGCTACCATGCTGTTCACTTCGGCCTTTTCGATCTGGATTGCGTGTTTGTTAGTCCTAGGTATGCTGATAACGGCTTTTGTCGTACCAGGTGTTGTCTTGATAGGTCAGCGAAAAATACACGGCCGTGTCCGCCAGCAACGGGCCTTGCTGTCCACGGAAGTAACCGAAGTGTTGTATGGTTTCCGGGATTTGAAAGTATACGGCCAATTGGAACAGCGTGAGCAACAGCTTCAGCAGGCTTCCGCTGCTTTGGCAACGGAACAGAAGCAAGCCGCTTCGCACCTGTTGCGCGGGCAATCCATGCACGTTTTTGTGACATATCTCGTTACATGGGGAGTGCTAGCACTCAGCGCCTTCTTAATTGTGAATGGAGCGTTTGCCGGTGTGTTTCTCGCCATGCTGATCCTGGCCACGCAGACCGTGTTCGAAGAAGCTGCGGCAATGGCTATATTACCTCTATACAAGCAGGACAGTGAACACGCCGCTCAGCGATTGGCGGAAACGGTGCCAACCTCCGATGTGCAACCTGTACAGCCAAGCGGTGAAGTGTCAGCCGATCAGGCGGTTTCGATTGAACTATCCGGTGTTAGCTTTCAATACGATGGGGAATGGAGACCGGCGCTGAAGGAACTTTCCCTGCAACTTGCAGCAGGCTCCAAAACAGCGATTGTCGGGCCGAGCGGGTCAGGTAAGTCAACGATTATCGATTTGTTACTCAAGCTGCGTGCACCAACATCTGGCGATATACGATTAAACGATGTTCCGGTGCAGGAACTGAATGAAGAGAGCATATGGAAAAGGGCAAATGTTGTGTTGCAGCAAAGTCATTTCTTCCGGGGAACCATCCGGGACAACCTGTTGCTGAATGGAGAAGAACATTCGGATGAACAACTGTCGGTTATGCTGGATAAAGTGCAACTGCCCAATAAATCATTGACCGACATGGTATATGAAAAGGGAGAGAACCTGTCGGATGGCGAGAAGCAGAGGCTGGCTTTGGCACGAGCCATGCTGCGCAAAGGACGGTTATGGCTTTTGGACGAGCCAACGTCCTCACTGGATTACGTCACAGAGAAACATGTGCTCCAGCATCTTCTTGCACAAGCTGCTGAAGATACACTTCTCCTGATCTGCCATCGGCTTACGGGATTGGAAGAGATGGATCGGATTGTGGTCATGGAGCAAGGCAAGATTGTGGAATCGGGTTCTTTCTCCGAGCTGATGGAGCAAAAAGGTTATTTTTATGAAATGAAACAAATTGAACGACAAATGATCGGAGACGTCGGGACGTGAAAGGAATTTCAGTCTACTCAAGGTGTCGATAGTACTTTCATAAAAGACTACAGAACGTTACTGATGTTATCATCAATTAGTCGTTCTTTAGTCTTTTTGTCTATCTATTGAGAAGACTCGTTAAGCAGCGATGTTAATTTACCTTTACATCACAGCAGATGATTCAGCCGTTTTATTTTTCTTCGCAAGCGGCTTTTTCCTCAGTGTCCTATCATACAGATATGGCTTTCCGTGATATTCACGTGCATGCTTTTGTTTCTGCTTTTTATGTATATCAACCTTGATCTCCAGATTGGCAACGTTATTCTGGAATTCAGAAGCAACTCGTTTGCACCATTTCAATCCACTTTCTTCAGATGCACTGAAATGAACGCGTAATAGATATCCGTTCACCGTTAATTCAAACTTGTATAAATTCATGATATGTATCCTTTCCAGGCGGGTATGTTATGTTACACCAAATACGATAATCTGATTATAACAGGAACGTATGTTCTGTAAAAGTGTTATTTATGATACCCGCAATGCAATAAGGTTCGCTAGACATCTTTGCGACAGTTCATTTAATGGTAAAATATCTAAAAATGGTTCATGTTGGGGGATATCATGTATAAACTGATGATCGTAGATGATGAATTGCTCATGCGGGTTGGAATTCGTTCCATGCTGAATTGGGAAGAGTATAATTTCTATGTTGTTGGTGAGGCGGGAAATGGAAAAGAGGCATTAAGCCTTGCGCTTGAAGTGATGCCTGATCTGATTATTACAGATATTAAGATGCCTATTATGGATGGGCTACAGCTTATACAAGAGGCCTCCTGCGTACTGAAAACCTGTAAGTATGTCATCCTGAGTAATTTTGACGAATTTCATTATGTAAAAGAGGCACTAAAACTTGGCGCTTCAGATTACTTGATTAAAAGTGAGATTACAGAAACTGCCCTTATTGACCTCCTGAGCACTGTTGGACAGAAACTGCAAAGTGAACATGTTCACCCAACCAACACACCCTCTATAACACAGGACTATTCCAAGAGCCTAAGATATCTAAAGGATAGTTTCTTCCAAGATATTGTAAGCGGATTCACTAGTGAGGAAGATATTGTCACCAAAGCGGAAGAACTGCATTTTCGTATACGTTCGGACCAGTTGGTTGTCATGAAGTTCATCGTGAATTATTACGAGGATGCAAAGCGGAAATATGTAGAGAAGGGGGAGAAGCTGCTACGATTTTCGATTCTTAATATTATGGAAGAGATTATTCCTTCGAAATGGGAGAAAGAGATTTTTGTTGAAAGTTCCTCAGAATATTGGGTGATCGTTAATGTACTTCCTGAGAGCCAATCTGTACACGCCGACTTGAATAAACTATGTAATAAATTGCTGTCTTCGATCAAGGATTTTATGAATCTATCGCTCACGGCTGGGGTAAGTAGAATGACTTCCGGTTTCCTTCACATCAGGAAGGCCTGCCAAGAGGCAGAAATGGCTCTACAACAGGGTTTCTTCACAGGAAGCAACCAGGTGTTGTATTACGATGATATGGTTCAATCCCCAGATCGACATGAAGTTAAGGGAGCTTTAAGTCCGCAACAAGAACGAGATTTGTTGAAGTTGTGGGTAAGCAAAGACAACAAAAAGGCGGAAGAGTTCCTTGAAGGAATCCGATCCAATCTCGAACAGCTGCGAGCAGATGAGAATAGCATTCGCAAGCAATATATCATGGTAATGGAAACGATACATTCCCATCTATCCCGAGCTACGGAAAGAGGTGCACCTTCTTTAACAGAGAAATCACCCTATGAAATCGTTCTAAAGGGGGAGTATTGGGAGGATATCCACCAGGATATGCTTGCTCATATTTCATATTACTTCCAAACCGATTCCCAAATCAAACAGGAGAGCACTTACACCGATCTCGCCACTGAATTGATCGACAAGTATTATGCGGAAGATATCTCACTGCAAAGTATCGCTAGCCAAATCAGTGTGAATCCGTCGTATCTCAGCCGTGTGTTCAAACAGGAACGAGGAGAGAACTTTATTACGTACTTGACCCGAGTTCGAATTGAACATGCGAAGGCGTATCTATTGAGCAGAGGAATGAGAGTGTATGAAATCGCAGAAAAGGTGGGCTACCATAATTACACGTACTTCAGTAAGATTTTCAAAAAATCGGTAGGTGTCACTCCTGAGGAATATCGAGAATTACAGCAGGGATGAATGTAATCGGTGAATAGAGGTGCAGCATATGAAGCATGTTCGACCCTTCCGGATCAAGTACAAAATTATGGTGATCTGTATGACGGTCATTATCCTTCCAGTGTTGGTGATGACAATCAATTCGTATTACTCCTCAGAGCGTTTATTGGCACAGAACTATACAACGCTGCTAAACGATCTGGCCAAACAAACGAATATTCGCATTGACGAGTTCCTCAAGGAGATTGAGAAAATTTCGCTGCTAGCCAGCAATGGGCTTAGTGACAATCTGTCTGCGACTCATGAAGGGAGTTTTCCGATCCAGGATTTCCTGCGAGAGGGTGATGAACAACATGAGATCGCCGCATACAACATTCTGATGAATTATATCATGATGAAAGATCGCGTATTCTCCATCTACCTCTACAATATGAACGGGGGTCAAGACCTTTTTGTCAGTCCACATCAACCCATTGATCCAAACTTCAAAGTATCGAACGAATTATGGTTTAAAAAGTTCATGCATGATGATGATCGAACCATTACTCTCACAACACGAATCGACGAGCAATTGGAGAATAAAATACTGGCAGTGTCACACGCTCGCAAAATTCATGATGTGACTAGTGGAAAACTGCTTGGCGTGATTGTTGTCAGCATTGATATCAAATTCATTGAAATCGTCAACCGCAACTTGCAGGAAGGGCTGCGCTCCAGATTCATGATCGTTGATGAGGATGACAAGATCGTATATAACGTGAACGAACGATTAATCGGGACACTGTTCCGGGACAACGTTCGTCCGCCTGAATCACTAAATGTCGTGGTGACCAGTCCCCTTAGTCAGCAAAAATGGACAACTTATTTATATATGCCTTTGGATGAGCTGACTGCTGATGGCAAAATATTGGGACGTAATCTGGTGACGCTTGCCATAGTCATTGTTCTTTTTGCTGCCGTCATATCCATCTTTTTATCTCATGTGATCACAACTCCCATTAAAAAACTGCTACGGAATATCGCTCTAGTCGAGAAAGGTCAGTTTGAACAAGTTGAACCTATTGGCTCCAGAGATGAGATTGGACATTTATCCATTCGATTTAACAGAATGTCGCATGAATTGAAGCGGTTGGTCGAACGGATGCAGCAGGAAGAAATAGAGAAAGCCAAGGCCGAGATGCGTGCGCTCCATGACCAAATCAAGCCTCATTTTCTGTATAACACCCTTGGGTCGGTGAAATGGATTGCCTCGATGCAGCAGGCTGATAAAATTGTGGAAATGACCGATGCCTTAATCTCGATGCTCCGCTATGCAACAAAATCCGATGGAACTCTCGTAACCATTCGTGAGGAACTCGATAATATAACGAATTATGTAACGATCCAGAATGTCAGGTACTATGATTGTATTCAGATGAGATATGAAATTGAGGATAGAGTGTTGGATTATCGGATGCCCAAAATGATCCTGCAGCCCATTGTGGAGAATGCAATTTTTCATGGCCTGGCCGAGTTAGAGGAAGACGGAATCATCACCATTCGGATTCAACTGCGGGTGGATGAAGTTGTCATTGAAATCTGCGATAATGGTGTCGGTATGGATCATCATACGATGCAGAATCTATTGGAAGAAAAGTCCAGTGCAAGTACGGGAACCAATGGGATTGGATTGCATAATGTGCAGCGGCGAATTCAACTTCATTTTGGGAAACCTTATGGTATACAGGTGGAGAGTAAAATAGGTGAAGGTACCATTTTCTCCATTCTGCTGCCTGCCATCATAGAAGCCAAATAGTCATTGATGCTTTCATTTATGCATCTCATAATGCGATACAGCGTTCATAAACATAAGTTTAGATATAAACAAAGGGCTCGCAGTATGAACTGCAAGCCCTTTTGTTCACCCTTTGACGCTACCTAACACCAAACCTTTGGTGAAATATTTCTGTAAAAACGGATACACGAGTAAAATCGGAATGGCACCCAAGAACATCTGAGCGGCGCGCCCCGTTCTGGCGTTCATCATGGACAACAGCTGCGTATAATCTGAACCAGATTTCAGCATGATTTGCTCAAAACTTTGCAGGAGGGTCTGGAGGTAACTTTGTAATGGATAATTGGCTGGATTGTTCATATAGATAATGCCATCGAACCACGAATTCCAGTGGGCAACGATACTGAACAAACCAACCGTAGCGAGAGCGGGCTTGAGAAGTGGGAGTAGAATACGTAGCAATACCTGTACAGGCCCAGCACCATCGATAATGGCTGATTCTTCAATCTCCTCGGGCAGCCCCCGAATGAAATTCATGAGGATAATCATACTGAATACGGGGAGGGCGCCAGGCAGGATCAGAGACCAGATGGAATCGATCAGTCCCATTTTGACGACCACGAGATAGGTTGGAATTAGTCCTCCACTAAATAACATGGTTACGATGAAAAATCCCATATAGATGTTACGCCCCATCAATTTTTGTTTGGATTTGGAGAGGGGATAAGCCGTGAGTACGATCAGAACCAGATTCACTAACGTTCCGATAACGGTTCGTTGAATGGCTACCCAGAGAGAGGAGAAAAATGATCCTCCAGTTAATGCAAACTCATAGGCTTTTGTCGTAAATTCAACAGGCCAGAACGTAACACTGCCTGCAGATACAGCCGCGCTGCTGCTGAATGAAACAGCCAGCAGGTTGATAAACGGCAGGATACATAGGAGAGAGATTAGGAGCAATATGGTGTAGTTTATAATAAGAAATACACGCCTGCTCATACTTTTATCATAGATCATAATGTAAGTTCCTCCTTCTTAGAAGATACGATAGCCAGCCACCCTGTAAGCCAGGATGTATGATACAGCAACGAGAACACTGGAAATGATGGATTTGAATAACCCGACAGCGGTACCAATCGAATACTGTGCCTGTTGGATTCCTAAACGGTAGACATAGGTATCAATAATATCACCGGTCTGATAGACAACAGGGGAGTAGAGATTATAGATCTGGTCAAAGCCAGCATTGAGTACGTTACCAAGCGATAATACGGTCATTAAAACAATGGTTGGCATGAGAAGAGGTAACGTAATGTAGATGGTTTGTTTCCACCGTTTCGCTCCGTCGATCACCGCGGCTTCGTAAAGTCCCGGATCAATACTGGTCAGGGCTGCCAAATAAACAACCGTGCCAAACCCGAAACCTTTCCATATGTCACTCACAATCATCGTCCAAGGAAAAATAGAAGGTGTGCCAAGAAAGGAGATTGGTGCAATCCCAAATACACTTAGAAATGTATTGATAATGCCGTCGGAGCTAAGGATATCCAGCATGATGCCGGCCATAATGACCCAAGAGAGGAAGTTCGGAATGTAGACTAGTGTTTGAAATGTACGTTTGATTCCACTGTGTAGTACCTCGTTGAGCAGTAATGCGAAAATTACGGGCACGATTATACCACCGATAATTTTAAAGACAGACATGTATAATGTATTCCAGATCGTTCTTACAAAGTTCGGCTGATTAAATATGTGGGTAAAGTTATCCCATCCTACCCATGGCGAGTTGAAGCCGAGGCCCGGATTGTACTTCTGAAACGCAATAATAAGTCCGTAGAATGGGATGTAACTAAAGATGAAGACCAAGACCAGGCTTGGTATCAACATGAGATGGTAAGCTCGCTGTTGCTTCCATTTTCTCAGCATTCGTATTCCTCCGTTCTTGGCGCGATAAAATTGTAACCGCTGCCAAGAAGAGACGAGAACATTCCCATCCCTTCTTGGTAACAGACTTTTTATTTTCCGTATGCCTCATTGACGGCCTGGGTTGCGTCATCACCTCCGGCTGCTCGCCAGTTCTGGACAATTACATCGAAATAATCGATACTTTCGCTACCCATAATGATCTTGGTGAAGCCCTCCGTCAGGATATCATCCAAGGTTGTTCCATAGCTTGACAGGATCTCTGGTGTAACACCCCATAAGGCTGTCTTCGTATAGTTTTCGCTGTCGAGTACTTTTTTGGCAAGTCCATACGCATTTTTGGGAGCCCCTTGTTGCAAATAATCACCAACTGCTCCTGGGGTGGCGTTCTCCATGAATTCAACACTGTTATTATATTTTTGCCACATACCCGAAGTCGTAAGTCCACTGGTATCCTTGGATTGAAGGGCAGCGGAGACCGCCTCAAATTGCTCGTAATCGGAATTCGGATTAAGTACACGGAACGCTCCAACAACATGGGCAATATCGTTATCCAGCAAAGCAGATAGCGTTTCTGTCGATTCCTTGCCATTGCCCTCATCCACGATATAAGCATAGTCGTTCAAAATCTGGATCACTTTCTCGGGGTTCTTGAATCCCTTCTTCATGACAATATAATTGTTGTTGGCGAAAAAGATGGATTGTTTGGCTTCCTTCCCATCGACGGTAGGAATGATATAAGGATAGAAGATAGCGTCTTTACCCAAGTTGGATACCGTATCGACACCTGGATTATAACCCCACCATTGGTAATAAGGCTGCATGCCCACTTTGCCGGCGACAATGTCCGCGTTCATCGCATTAAAGTCTTTGATTGCAAATTCTGGATCAATGATGCCTCGCTTGTACCATTCTGACCACTCAGCCAGCGCATCTTTCATCTCAGGCTGCACGGAGCCGTACACGAGTTTTCCAGTGCTATCCTCCATCCACATATCCGGATGCGCATTCCATGCAATGGCCAGAAGGTTGAGGTAATCCAACGATTGGTCTACCGCTATACCATAACCACCGTGCTTTTCCATGAATTTTAGTGCAATATTCTTGATGTCTTCCACAGATTTCGGATCTTGGACACCCAATTCTTCTTTCCAGTCGTTCCGGATCCAGATGAAGTCTGGTTGTTCAATTAATCCCCAGTGCATCTGTGGTATTCCGTACAGCTTACCGTCCTTCTTTCCAGACTCGTAACTGTCCGCATCTGCTTCCATGTAACCTTTGAGGCGATCTGAAGCGTGTTGATCAAAGACCTCTGAAAGGTCCATGACCATATCTGCTTCGACTAACTGTCTCAGTTGTGATGGATTAACTCTGAATACGTCAGGAAGATCGTTCGATGCGATAGCCAAATTGAGTTTTGTATCGTACTCATCGCTGACCCAGTCTGTTTTGACATCAATATTAAACTTCTCTTTGTATCGCTTAATCCATACATTGTTGGTGATATCATCGCCCTTTGGATATTTTGCAGAAGAGTATTCTGATGTTACGGTATGAATGGTTGTCGTTCCAGCCTCGTTGGAATCCGTGTCCGTCGTTGAACCTTTATCAGCACCGCTTCCATTGCTACAGGCTGCGAGTAATAAGGTTGACATGCACACAGACAAGACTAGAGCTTTCGTTTTCTTGTTCATTTCTTTTCCCCCTTATCAGTCGTATTTCAATAGCGCTTTCTTGAAAATATTCTAAACGAGAAAGGGGGAATGTGATATAAAGGTTATTGACGAGAACCGATATCTTTTTTTACTTTTGAGTTGTAGCGGAGAAAAGATAAATGAGCTTTGTGCACTTTTTTTACTTTGTGCTCCTTCTTTTTTTACTCATGCCTCCAAAAATTGCTTTAGATGACGATCGATAACGAGTGAATCCTCTTCGTTTGCTCCGATTCCAAAGCAGTGTCCCCACTTGGACTGTATAGGTTGATACACAGCGTTTGGCATATGTTGAACATCATACGCACTGTCTTCTGGCGTGAAAAACAAGTCACTTGATCCTGGCATAACGAGTGCAGGAGAGGTGATCTTGCTTAACGCCTGTTCGAAGTTGCCGTCATCTATGGGATTATCGCTAATGTCTCCATATATTCCTGTACGTAGCATGGTAATCAAATCGTTAGCATCGAAGGGAAGAAATACTTGATCCCAGTAATCTTCTACATAAGATTGCAAGGAGTCGTAACCCTCAGATTGATACAATTTCTCCAAATAGTACGCCTGCGAAAACCCCCATGGAGCATACGCTCTTCCCATCGCTGCGAGACCGGCAACCGGAGGGCGTTCATATCTACCATTTTTATAATTCGAATCTGCCTGTAACGCCGCGATCATTGCTTCGAATACCAACTGTGTATGGGGTCTGCTCTTTGCCGTTCCGCCAAAGGGGGCAATACGCTCGACCATCTCAGGATAACTGGTTCCCCATTGATAAACCTGCACGGCTCCCAGAGACCAGCCCACAACAAGTTTGATTTTGGAGATCCCGAATTTTTGAGTGATGAGTTGATGCTGGGCATGCACATTGTCATACATGGAGATGAGAGGAAAGTTGTTCTTATCATATGGGGCAGGGGTATTACTTGGAGAAGACGATAACCCGTTACCCAACATATTGGGCACCACGATAAAATAACGACTGGGGTCCAGTGCTTTGTCCGTTCCAATTAACCATTCATTATCTGTGTGAATTCCAGCAAACCATGTTGGGACAACAATAACATTGTCCTTTGCCGCATTTAAGTTTCCATAGGTCTTGTAAGCGATAAAGGCTTGAGGGAGCTGTTGTCCCGATTGAAGTAATGTATCTCCAAGGTTATATGTTTCATAATCGTTCATAGATTGATTCTCCTTATACAATAGTAATAACTTGATTTCACTCTACAATACGTCTATTATCAATTCAACGAAACGTTATCGAAAATATCATTCATTTATTTTGAACTAGGAGGTGCCTGACTCATGGAAATACGCCAGCTAAAAACCTTTTGGACACTTGCATCGACCTGCAGCTTTAGTCAAACTGCTGAATTATTGAGCTATGTACCGTCTACCATAACCATGCAAATCAAATCGCTGGAAGAAGAGCTCGGTGTGAAATTGCTGGATCGACTAGGAAAAAAGGTCGTGTTAACGGATGCTGGTCAACAGTTTCTGCCGTACGCCACTAAGATATTAAACGATGTAGAGGAAGCAAAGTGCATATCCAGTCAGCACGGAGAATTGGCGGGGACGGTTGTGATCGGAGCAGACGAAGTGCTGTGTGCATATCTTCTTCCAGCCTTGTTCAAACGCTTCCGAGCGGACTATCCTGGTGTGCGGTTATTGTTCCGCCCCTTGTCTGGGCAAGAGCTTAAATCGAGTCTGAGAGAAGGGCATACCGATGTCGTTTTTGTATTGGATGAGCCCGTTGGTGCCAAAGATCTTCATTCAGAGTTTTTAAAGGATGAGACCTTTCAAATGGTGGTTTCTCCCGATCATATGTTAGCATCGCGTTCCGCGTTAGTTATCGATGACTTCCACAAGCAGCATTTTTTGCTGACCGAAAAGAACTGTTCGTATCGCACTCATTTTGACCAATCCATAACGAAGAAAGGTGCAGATGCTCTGACAGAGCTGGAGTTTCATAGTGTAGAAGCCATTAAACAATGTGTTGTGGCTGGTCTGGGGATCGCTTTATTACCTGAGATGGCGTTGAAGAAAGAGTTGAGCGAAGGGGAAGTGGTTGCTCTGCCGTGGGATTTATCAGATGTATCCTTTTCTGCGCAAATGCTCTGGCATCGGGAAAAATGGATCTCTCCGTCCATGGCTGCTTTCATGGAGGTCGCCAAGAGTGAGTTGATTTGATTGTTCAGAATTTGTTTAGATGTATGTGTTAAAATATTCTTCACAGACATATATGGGGGATTAGCAATGGAGAGAAAGATTAGAAATTCTGCAAAAGCATTGATCATTAAAGACGGGAGAATGCTTGCAATGAAGCAGGATGATCATGATGAAGTGATCTATATCCTGCCTGGTGGGAGCCAGAATGCAGGTGAAACGCTGACCGATGCTGTGAAGCGTGAAGTTGCGGAAGAAATCGGAATAGATGTAGAACCGTTATCACTGGAATTTGTCATTGAGGGTGTATACGGTGAAGCTCTTCATCGTGTAGATTTTGTTTTTTTATGCGAGTACATAGGTTTGGTGGACCAAGATAGTTCTATTCTGCCAAGTGACGAAAACCAGGTGGAATATGTGTGGCTCGAAATTAAAAATATAAACGAACTACCTTTATTTCCTTCAAAATTACGAAAGCAGATCATTAGATTGGTTGAGGGAGAAAAAACGGTTATGTATTTAGGAAATGAGGAAGATGACGACCTGAATAGTTAGATGTGTCTAACACATCGAAGCCGAGAATGAATATGAAGTGATGCATAAAAACAAGCGGAAGTCTTTTATTTATATAAGGAAAGGCTATTTCAAAGGACGTGATGGTCCAGTGAAATAGCCTTTTTGCCGTTGAACAAAGGTGTACAGGGCGATTAGAAAATGAACATCTATGCTGAGGTGTTACAGTAGGCCAAATGTTATTTTTCTTGTTCCTTCACGCCTGCTGTCATATTTTTCTGACCCCAGATTACCATGGATTCAATTAATGGAACCAATTCCTTGCCTGATTCTGTGAGCGAATACTCCACTCTCGGTGGCACCTCGTTATATTGCTCCCGATGCACGATGCCGGAATGAATCAAATCCTTCAAACAGTTCGTTAGCATCGTTCCGGTAATGCCGGGCAGTCTTCTTTTTAATTCATTGTAACGTATACAGTCATTTTCACTAAGGATTGCCAGGATCGGAAGATTCCACTTGCCTCCAATGACCTGAAATGCATAAGTCGCTGGACATAACTGATCGAAATTAAACTCGTATTTCACTTGATACCCTCCAATAGTATACTTTTTGATACTAAGTCAGAAAAAGAATCGTACTTGTTCAAAAGATTGTAAACATTATAATCAAACTAATACGAGAAAATCAATTCATAAGACAATATAAAGGCGGGATTAACGTGAGTAACGAATCAATGATGTGTGATCTGGAAACAGGCGTATGTGGTGTGAATGAGGAAGAGGCGATGCAAGAAATCAATCTGAATCACGTTGAGAAACGGATAACTCTTTATTACGCAACAGATCCGATCTGCTCTCACTGCTGGGCGCTTGAGCCTGTGCTTCATCGGTTTATTGAGGAATACGGTCATTATTTTACGCTGCAAATTAAAATGGGTGGGCTACTGGCTAACTGGAATGGTTTCTCGGATGGCGCTAACGGGATTCAGAAACCTTCGGACGTTGCAGCGCATTGGAAGGAAGTGGGTGAACATTCACGCATGCCCATCGACGGTTCCTTATGGCATGATAATCCAATACTTTCTTCTTATCCGCCATCTCGCATATTTAAAGTCATTCAGAGTACACATCCTGGTAAAGAACATGAGTTTTTAAGACGTGCACGTGAAGCCGTGTTTGCATTCAATCGAAATATTGGAGAAGATGATGTGCTGACGGATATCGTCAATCAACTGGGCCTGAATGGAAAAGAAGTGGTTGAGGCGGCTGCACAGCAATCGGCACAAGATTTATTAGAGGAAGACTTTGAGCGTGTTGCTAGTTTGGGAGTTAGAGGTTTCCCATCCATTATCATTGTAAATGAAGAGAACCAAGGGATGAAAATTGTCGGAGCACGTTCTCTTGAAACATATGTGCAAGCACTTCAGCAGGTACTTGGTGGTGATCTGAAACCAAAACAGATAACCTCGTTGGAGCAGAAAATCAATGAGGGACACCTTCTTTTCTCTAGAGAACTGGAGGTCATGTACAATATCGAAAAGAGTGATGTTGAATCTTATGTGGAATCTGAATTGGCAGAGCACACATATCGTAAGGGACATATTTTGAATGAGATGTATATTGAGCATATCTGAGGGAAAACAAGAAATCTGTAATTGCACGGCGGAACCTTCCTGCTTTCGGCACACGGATGTGTTATTCGCACAGGCAAGTCGTCCACCCATTGCGTAGACTGAAGTAGATCAAGTCAAGTGAGGTGAATTCCATGGCTAAAACCAGTGAAATACACGTCCGGGTGAAACGGCTCAAGGATCGCCCAGTCTGCGTGACTCTTCATAATGGCGAGACGTACGTCGGGTACATCTCTGGCGTTAACAGCGAAGGCGTAGTGCTTACCGGGGGCGGAAAGCTTACTCAGGCCGCAATCACAGCACCCTCATCTGAAGGCAGTGCTCGCAAAACCAAACCTAAAGCAGGGGCTACGAGAAAAACAGCATCCTCTCGAAACCGTAAACGGGTGAACAGCACACGTAAGTCTCAAGTACGATCCCGGTCGATGTCTCGCTCAACGTCTAGGCAAGCCCAGGTATCATCTTTCATGCCTATGTTAGGCTCATTGTTAGGTGGCTTTGGCGGTGCAGGCTCGATTGGAGGTATGTTAGGCGGGGGTATGCGGTTGTTTGGCATGATCCAGCGGTTTACACCTGTGGTCAAAATGGGGTATGGCATGATTAAGCAGATTCAGCCATTTATGGGGGCAGTTCAAGGGCTGATGACTCCAGCAAGCCAAGCAGCTCAGGCTGAAACTGAAGGTGAAGAGGAAGCACAACAAGGATAATACTTGAAATGAAAATCGTTCTTCTCAGCTAGATGCTTAACTGCAAGCTGCTCTCCGGACGAAAAACGGAGGGTGGCTTATTTTCTTATGCTGTATATGAGGTTCAAACCAGCTCAATATAGCATGCTTGCTCAGCGCTAACGAACCTCAGAAACCTTATTCGGGTCAATATCAAGCCATTAAAATCCGCCCGAATCGGGTTAAATAAGACTCCCTGTGTTCGTTAAATTCCTTCGTTGCGAGGAATAAAAACTGAGATTTCCAATACGCGTCTAACATCTAACTTTGATACCATGTAGTTCGGCCGACTACCCTCATACAGCAAAAAACACCGCGCGCAGGGAGCTGCACGCGGTGCGAAAAACAATGCTGATGTTGAAGAGTAGGAGAAAATTCTATCCCACTCTTATTATTTATTATGCCTGTTTGGTTTTCAGGCGAATCACGTTCCATGACGCTTTGTTCAACACAGCTTGAACTTTACCTTGATCCACGGTTGTATGTCCACCATTGTGTGGAAGGACGTTGCGTGGATTTTCTTTGGTATTGGTAGCCTTCAGGTCATCGTTTTCCAGTACGATGTGCTCCACAAATGTGGTTTCTCCAAAAGAACGAAGATCCACATTCAGTTCCAACTTCTCATCCAGATGTCTGTTCACCGCGAAGATCGTGATCGTGCCGTTTTCTTCATCATGCACACTGATCGCTTCGAGATAAGGTACATCTGTAAAGTCTTTGGAATCATATTTAGGTGAAGTTGTGATGGACCGTAACACCGTACCGCGTCCGAAGTTGGATGCATGCATGAACGGGAAATAGGTCGTCTGGAACCAGATCGCTCCGTTATTCTCGGTCATGATTGGTGCAATGGTGTTAATCAACTGAGCAAGGCAAGCCATTTTTACACGATCGGCGTGCTTGAGTATGGTAATCAGGTAACAGCCCACAGCAAGTGCATCTTCATGTGTATACACATCTTCAAACTCTGGAGGCGCAATCTGCCACCGTTCTTCCATACGGCTCGTGCCGATGGATTTCCAGACATTCCATTCATCCAGAGACAGCATTAATTTCTTTTTGCTGCGTTTCTTGGCTTGTACAAAATCACAGATTGAAGCCACACTATCAATAAATTGATCCAGATCCAGCGATGTCGCCAGGAAGTCATATGTGTTGTCTTTGTTATTGTTGTAATACTGATGCAGGGACAAGTAGTCCACATTTTCGTAGGTGAGATCCAGCACGGTTGCTTCCCAATCTGCAAATGTACTCATGTCACGGCTGGAACTGCCGCAAGCCACAAGCTCAATTTCCGGATCAACCCATTTCATCGCTTTAGCGGTCTCATTGGCAATACGGCCATATTCATATGCAGTCATTGCACCAATCTGCCAAGGGCCGTCCATTTCGTTGCCTAAACACCAGGTTTTGAATTTATGCGGGTCCTTGTAACCGTGAGAGATACGCAGATCACTCCAGTATGTGCCAGATGGGTGGTTGCAGTATTCAATCAGGTTTCTAGCCGCATCAATGCCGCGAGTACCCAGATTTACAGCCATCATCACTTCGGTTCCAACCAGTTTGGCCCAATCTGCAAATTCGTTTGTTCCTACCGCATTCGTTTCAATCGTCCACCAAGCGAGTTCAAGTCTGCGTTTACGCTCCGCTACCGGACCAACACCGTCCTCCCAATTGTAACCGGATACGAAATTGCCGCCCGGATAACGAACAATTGGCACATTCAAAGCTTTAATCGCTTCAATGGCATCCTGACGGAAACCTTGAGCATCTGCCGTAGGATGACCTGGATCATAAATACCGCCGTATACGGCCCGTCCCAGATGCTCTATAAATGAACCATAGACACGCGGATCAACTTCGGCAATCTGAAAGTCTTTATCGATAAGCATTTTGGATGTAAGCATGGTAAGTACCTCCATTGAATGAATTCATATTTTTGAAAGAATTAACGTGATATTGAATTCGCTTAAAAGCAAAATCAAATCATTGATTTGTTATCTAATATGTATCATAATGCTTATATATTGAGCAAGTTCATTTTAATGAGTTCGTAAAATAGCGAATCCTGAAATTGAAATAGATCGATTTTACTCAAAAAGGAAGTGAACATCATGATGCTTGGGACAGATGCAGCTTCATTACTAATTTACGAGGCACTGGCAAGTGAAGCCCGTTTAAACATTGTGCGCCTGCTGCTACAAAACAGGGAAATGCATATCAATGCGCTTGCCCAAGAGCTTTTTCTGAGCAAAGCTATTGTAAGTACACATGTAAGCAAGCTGCAAAAAGCCGGAATTGTCGGTAGCCGAATGAAACGGGAGAACGGCGGAACCTATAAGTACTGTTTTATCGTACGAGAGTTCATGACTATTAACCTGTCACCAGAGCCTGTTGACGCTCCTTACCATGAAATATCCATACCGGTAGGTCAATATACAGATTATGAAGCATGGCCAACCTGCGGGATTGCGACAACTACGCAGATGATTGGACAGTACGACACACCAGCCTGCTTTATGGACCCGGATCGGGTGAACGCTGGAATCCTTTGGATGGCAGCAGGTTTTCTTGAATATAAGATTCCCAATTATCTGTACAATGATCAGCATCTTCGAGAGATTGAAATTTCCCTTGAACTAAGCTCGGAAGCGCCAAAGGTGAACGAAAACTGGCCGTCAGATATTCGCTTTACCCTTAATGGCAATGACCTCGGTACTTGGACAAGCCCTGGTGATTTCGGGGATCGGAAAGGTAAACATACGCCACTATGGTGGAAGCTGGATGTCAACCAGTATGGTGTATTGAAAATGCTGCGTATTAACGGGGAAGGCACGTTTATTGATGGTCAGCGCATCTCGGACGTGCGGGTTCAAGACCTGGATCTGGGTGTATCCACCTATTGGACCTTTGGATTGAAGCCGGAAGAGGGCGCAGCTGGCCGAGGCGGACTCACCCTGTTTGGCAAAGGTTTTGGCAACTATGATCAGGATATTCTGATTCGATACTATTATGATGCTCAGGAAAATAAGACTACAGATGAATAGCTTATGCGTTTTGATAACAATTTATAGAGAGAAAGTTCCACGATGAACCACATGCAGAACAATTCCAGAGTAATGGTATTGATAACGATTACATAGCTGATATAAGATACAGCTATATAAGGAGTGTCACTGATTCGATCAGGCACCACCAAAGTCTGGATTCCACAAGTTTGTTTATTACTTGTGAATTGGACATTGGTGGTGCTTTTTGCATACTGGGGGTGATTGCATCATGAGGTTTAAAAAATCGTTAAATAACAACATCGCACTGGCGGAAGACGCCGAAGGCTGTGAAGTCATTGTCATCGGAACGGGTGTTGGCTTCAAAAAAGTAAAAGGACAGCCAATTGAGCAGAGCCAGATCCAGAAAATGTTCCGAATTGGCTCGAATGATAAATATCAGCGAGTTGAGCAATTTCTCAGTGATATCCCTCTGCAAGTCATCGACATTACGGATCAGATTATTGAAGAAGGCAAGACAATGATTGGAAAAAAGCTGAATGACTCGATCCTGTTAACACTTGCGGACCATATTCATTTTGCGCTGGATCGTTTCAAAAAAGGCGTGGATGTGCAAAATCCGCTTCATTGGGACATTCGCCATCTATATCCTGCTGAATACCGTGCCGGAGAATGGGCAGTTCAAAAAATCAATGATGCTTTTCTAGTCTCACTGCCATCTGGTGAATCAAGCTCTATTGCCCTTCATTTCGTGAACTCACAATTCGACTCGGGCAGTATGAACCAAACGATTAAAATTACACAGATGATTAACGACATTTTAGGTATCATGACTGAACATTTTGGAATGGCACTGAATCAGGAATCTGCTGATTTTTCCAGGTTCATCACCCATCTGAGATACTTCATTGTTCGTCAGTTGAACCGTGAAGTGCTCTCGTTCAAAGATCAACAATTTCTATATGATGTATTGTCGGAGCGGTATCCTGTCAGTTTCCAATGCGCACTCAAAATAAAGGAGGCGATGGAGCAGCAACGCGGATTTGTGATTACTCCCGATGAGATGGTATATCTCATGATCCACATCGAGAGAGTGACATCCCGTACCGATACGGATTGATCTCCATACAACCTGTTTGAAGTTATACCATCATCAAAATGAATTGAATATGGAGTGTTACTGATTCGATCAGGCACCACCAAATGTTTCCGACTCCGCATCTGCGGCGGGCCGGTATTACATTTGGTTTTTTTTTTTCGCCAAAAAAGGAGGAAGCAACATGAATCATCGGGAGTTGTCCAAAGAAATTATCCAGTTAACAGGAGGGCAAGAGAATATTATCCAAGCCTGGCATTGCATCACACGGCTTCGGTTCAACGTTCGAGAGCAAAACAAAGTTCAATTGGAACAGATCAAAGCACTTGATGGTGTGCTCGGTGCACAGTTTCAGAACGATCAGTTTCAGGTGGTCATTGGCAACCAGGTTGCAGCCGTATATGAGCAGATCGAGGATCAGATGAAGCAGAGTAGCTTATCGAAGCCCGAAACAGACGCGCCACGCTCTAAAGGGTTTAATGCTGTGTTGGATACGATCTCCGGCATTTTCACTCCGATTCTGCCCGCCATCGTAGGTACAGGGATGTTAAAGGGGATTCTGGCACTGCTGGTTACACTTGGAGCGATACAGGAGAAAAGCGGTGAGTATCAAGTTCTGTCTTCAATAGCAAATGCGGCCTTTTATTTCTTGCCTTTTCTTCTGGCCCTATCATCAGCCAGAAAGTTCAAAGTGAATGAATATATTGCTCTTACGCTTGCAGGTACTTTATTGTATCCTACGATTCTGAACGCGTATCTGGCAAACCAGCTTGAACCGATTCGTTTTCTCTCGCTGCCCGTGTCCATTGTGAATTACACCCAGTCTGTTATTCCCATTATTCTGGGTGTATGGCTTCTGAGTTATGTACATCGCTGGGTGGATCGTTTTATTCCCGGTCCGGTCAAAGTCATCTTTACCTCGATGATTGTGCTAGTCATCACGGTGCCGATTCTATTAATTGCGATTGGCCCCCTAGGGAATTACATGGGCATCTATCTGGAAATGGGTACTTCTTGGCTCTTTGCCCATTCGGGTCCGTTAACCGGTATTATTCTTGGCGGCTTCATGCCGCTGATTGTTATGACGGGAATGCATTATGCGTTCTTCCCGGGCACATTGCAGAATCTGAGCAAACTCGGATATGACGTACTTTTGCTTCCAATCAACCTGATAACTAATATGAGCCAGGCTGGTGCAGTCACGGCTGTTTTCCTCAAGACCAAAGATAAAAGAATGAAATCTATTGCGTTATCCAGTGGAATATCCGCCTTGCTTGGCATTACTGAACCTGCACTGTACGGTGTCACCTTGAAGCTGAAAAAACCATTTTACGCTTCACTCATCGGTGGAGCAGCAGGGGGTGGATTTATAACCGCAGTGGGTCTGAAATGCTTCGGTTTTGCTGTGCCAGGATTGCTTTCACTTCCGTTATACATTGGCCCGAATGGTGGGATGTCCAATTTCTGGTATGCATTAATCGGAATCGGCATCAGCTTTAGCGTTTCCTTCGTGGTGACTTTGCTGCTCAAATGGGATGAGCCAAATACACGCAATTCCGCCATGCTCGACTCAACACAGACATTAACCGAACAGGAACAGGATACAATCATTTCCTTTTCTCAAGAAATGGTAACACCTGTCACAGTACATTCCATTGAGGAAAAGAAAGGGGAGGTGTTCAGCCCGCTCATTGGTGAATTGGTGCCGCTCTCAGAGCTTCCGGATCAAACGTTTGCCGAGGAATTGACCGGGAAAGGTATTGCCATTCGTCCGCAGGATGGACGTGTTACAGCTCCTTTTGACGGAACCGTCACGTTGGTTGCCAAAAGTAAACATGCGATTATGCTGACCTCCTCCAGTGGAATCGACATTCTCATTCATGTTGGACTAAACAGTGTGTCGCTCAAAGGGAAATATTTTGACGTGAAGGTAGTTGCCGGACAAGAAGTGAAGAAGGGTGAGTTGCTTCTGGAATTTGATATGGATGGCATTCAGGGTGCGGGTATTGATCTTGTGACACCAGTCATCGTAACCAATACGCCTGATTACCTCGATGTAGTACCTGTTCAGGTGAAGGGGGTGATTCCAATGAATGAATTGCTTCTCCTCACCGTTCGTTGACAGCTTCATGAATACCACATACAAAAAAAGGAGAGAAACAACATGACAAAAACAATTAAACACTCATTTCCTGAAGGATTTTTATGGGGCGGAGCTACCGCTGCCAATCAGCTCGAAGGTGCATATGATGCAGACGGCAAAGGACTATCTACCTCAGACATGGCTCCATTCGTTCCACATGAGGAGCGCAATGGCAAGGATTTCACCTTCGACGTGGATTCTATTCAATTAGAAGAATATCTGAGCGGTAACACCAACGTATATTTCCCGAAACGCAACGGCGTGGATTTCTATCATCGCTACAAAGAAGACATTGCCTTGTTTGCAGAGATGGGTTTCAAAGTGTTTCGTCTTTCGATCGCGTGGACACGGATCTTCCCAACAGGAGAAGAAGCCGTTCCCAATGAAGCTGGTCTTGCCTTCTATGATAACGTGCTCGACGAACTCTTGAAATACGGCATTGAGCCGCTCGTAACGATCTCTCACTACGAGATGCCCGTTGAGTTAACCCGCAAATACAACGGCTGGGAAAGCCGCGAGATGATCGATCTGTATCTGAAATTTGCCAATACGCTGTTTGACCGTTACAAAGACAAAGTGAAATACTGGATTACCTTCAATGAAATGAATATGATGCTGACAAGTCTGTATACTGGCGGCGGCATTCTGGAAGATAAAATCAAGGGAAACCCGGAGCAAGTGGCTTATCAGGCAACGCATCATCAGTTTGTAGCTAGTGCGCTGGCTGTCAAAAGCGGAAAAGAGAAAATGCCGAATGCACAAATCGGCTGTATGATCTGCCGTCTGGAAACGTATGCTGCTTCTAGTAAACCGGAGGACGTTCTGCAGACGCTGAAGGAAGATCAGATGAACCTGTTCTACCCAGAGGTGCAGGCACGAGGCGAATACCCATCCTATATGCAAAGATACTTTGAGGAAAATGGCATCGAACTCGTTAAAGCTACTGACGACGATGCCATTATCCGGGACAATACCGTGGACTTTATTGCTTTCAGTTATTACATGACGTATATCGGAAAATATGATCCCAATGACAACAGCAACTCTGGTATGCTGGTAAGTCAGATCAAAAACCCGCATCTGAAAGCTACCGAATGGGGATGGCCTATCGATCCAATTGGTCTTCGCGTCGCGCTGAACCGATTGTATGATCGTTACCGGATGCCGCTCTTCATCGTTGAGAACGGGCTGGGTGCTATCGACACACCGGAAGAGGACGGGACAGTGCATGACCCTTATCGCATCAATTACTTGCGCAGCCACATTGAACAGATGAAAGAAGCTGTCGCTGACGGCGTTGAATTGATGGGTTTCACTAGCTGGGGACCTATCGATATCATTAGTTGCTCAACTTCTGAAATGGGCAAACGTTATGGTTTCATTTACGTGGATCAAGACAATGCAGGACACGGTTCATTGGAAAGAACTCGCAAGGATTCCTTCTACTGGTACAAACAAGTTGTTGAAACGAACGGAGAAATCCTGTAATTATACAAAATTCTTACACGCCGCCCGTATGGGCGGTTCTTTATTTTACACTAGTAAAATAAGGGATAATTATGTAAACTTGTGATATTAAAACAAGATGAGTGAATTCAATGTCTAACAAGGTGATTGTGCTTTAGGTTCACAGAAGGATATTTGCGTTACAGGGATTCCTTTTGTGGACATTGCAGTGCGGGAAACCGTCCAAACAATGTTTACTGGAGGAGATTATTATTAATTTTAACGAAGCTGTTAACATCAGCAATACGCATGTATTGGCATTGGTATCCGAGTTGTTTGACCTGGAGGGTTACAACATTCAACTTATTCCGCCTCATGAGGGTGGGCGTAATGTTGTTTACACTTGTGAGCAAGAGGGGCATGAATCGCTAATTCTCAGAGTGTCTTTTTTGCCTGACAGAAGGCGGGAAGATTATATTGCCGAACTGGAGTATGTTCGGTATTTATTTGAGCACGGTGCAAGTGTCTCGAATGTGGTCAACTCGAAAAAGGGCCATCTGCTAGAAGAGGTCACATATGATGAGCATACATTCTTTATCTGTATGTTTGTGAAGGCCAAGGGGAAGTTGCTGGTAGAAAACCATTATCAGTACCGTGAAGGGGTCCCACTTACCGAATATTATTATAATAGCGGTAAAGTTTTGGGGGAAATGCATCAGCTATCCAAAAGCTATGAACCTGTTCATGGCAGGCATCATTTTTTGGACAAATATAATACGGAGCATATCGAGAGGTTGGTCCCTGAATCATTCTCTTTGCTCAGAAGCAAAATGGTGGAACTACTGCAAGCAGTAAAAGAATTGGAGTCGAGCAAGGAGACATTGGGCATGATCCATTTCGATTATAATGACGGGAATTATTCGATCGATTTTGATACGGGACAAATCACGGTATATGATTTCGACAATTCCTGTTATGGCTGGTACATGTTTGACCTCGCAGGTATGTGGATCAACGGAGTCGGTTGGGTTCAATTTGAACCTGAAGCGGACAAACGTAAACAGTTCATGGATGAGTATTTCCAAACCGTGCTCGCCGGATACAGATCAGAAACCCAGGTTTCTGATGCGATGCTGGAGAAGCTGCCTTTATTTATTCAAGTCAGCCTTCTGGAGAATATTGTGGATCATTTTGAGGTGGCGCAGCGCGAAGGGAAAGAACCAGAAGAAGATGACGAGGTTCTGTTATATCTCATTAAATGTCTGGAAGAGGATATACCATTTAAGGGATTTTTCCATGATATCTATTCGAGTGAAGCACCCTTTGAATATGAGGAGCGCTGAAGGGTCTAGACCCTAATTAAACCAATAACCAATGATTCTAATGATTCACCAAGGTGGGGAGGCAGCCGGATCGACCGGTTGCCTCTTTGTTTGTTTGCGGTATGTTATTCAAATTTGGAAGGAGGCACGTTGTAGAATTTTTTGAATGCTTTGGAGAACGTAAAGGGATCAGGATATCCCAGAAATCCGGCAATTTGCTGGATCGTATATTTTTTCTCGTACAGATAATCTCTGGCCCGGTTCATTTTGATTTGATTAATGTACTGCCCAGGTGTGATACCGAGAATTTTTTTGAACAAAGAAATAAAATATTTCTCAGAGACGCCAGCAATAACAGCAAGTTCATTCACTCGGATGGCACGATGCAGATTCGCATCCACGTATGGGAATACGTTCTGCAGAACCTCCAGGCTTGCTTCAATTTTCCTCGGTTTCCGGTCTTTCAAGAATTCACCTTGATATGAGCCTTGACCATGTAATTCGAAAATTTTGGCGATGACGAGAAGTAGAGCAGCTTTCATGTAAAGTGGACTTCCGGAAGCACTATTACTCTGCTTGAACCTTCGATAGGATGAGGTGAACAGCGTTGATTCCTCTTGAATAAGATTGCCAGGTACAATGCCCGGAAGTTGAAACTCACCGAGAATTCGCTTTTGCTCAGCGATGCTGAAATCAAAGTGCATGTATATAAATCGGCACAGATCTCCGGTCGTGGAAGCAGTGTAGGGCATATCCGGATAAAAAAACACGACGTCACCAGGGCCTGCCATATGCTCGATTCCATCGATGGTGATCTGGACGTAGCCTGCTGTAATGAACCACAGATCATAATCGGAATGTGACTTGTGCTCAATCCAATGACTGTCATGCGTCTGTTCCAGATAAGAGCTCATGCGAAGCGTGATATACTCCGAAAGCTCGTCGATTATACTCATATTTACAGTTCCTGCATGCATCGAATTCAGCCTATCCTCTCTACTTTATGACATCCTTCATTTTTCCCTATCATATCAAAGGAATTATCTCTTGTTAATTATCGTACGATATGACATGTATTGAAAACTATCACACATTCCGATTCCAGCCCACTCACCTATAATGAATTTATATCGTTACGAGGAGGGGTTATTGATGAATGCTACAAGCACACAGCACCCAAAGGTAGTTGTTATTGGGGCGGGCAGCCTGTTTTTTGGTCGGCAGTCCATCTGGCAGATGGTACACTCCCCATATTTGAACCAGGGAACGCTGGCTTTGGTGGATACGGATGAGGAACGGCTCTCGAAAATGGTAAAACTAGCGGAAATGGTCGCCAAGGAGAACAACGTATCCCTAAAGATTGAGGGTTCAGTGGACCGAAGACAGGTACTACCGGGAGCCGACTTCGTTGTGCTCAGCTTTGCGGAGCAATCGGTGAAATATCGGGGCATCGACTGCCAGATTTCTCTAAAGTATGGGATTCGCATGTGTTCTGGCGATACGATTGGCCCGGGCGGGATCTTTCGTGCGATGCGTGAACTGCCGGTTATTATGGAATGCGCTAAAGACATTGAGGAGTTGTGTCCGGATGCTTGGGTGATCAATTATATTAACCCGTCTACCGTACATGGCATCGCATTACATCGATATGCTCCGAAGCTTAAATCGTTTGCGCTGTGCGATAGTCATCATATGCCCCATAAGAAAGCCTATTATGCCGTACGAGCCGGAATCATCGGAAATACAAGCCAGTTCACTGCAGAAATAGACCAGAAATTCGATTTTCGCATCGCTGGTGTTAATCATTTCACTTGGCTGCTCAAAGCCGATTATGAAGGAAAAAATGTGATGCCCACAATTGCAGAAGCCATGCGCAAGCTGGCAGGTGATGAGAATAACGGTGGCGATCGCGGCGCAAAAGCTCTTTTTAACGATGCAATTACCTATGAACTATATGATATTTTCGGAATCATTCCCACTTGTACGGCGCATACGAAGGAATACGTTCGGTATTGGCAGGGGCTTGGCAAAACTGAGGACACGATTCCTCCATTATCGATCTGGGAGACAGAGGACAGGTATGAGCGTCATGACGAAATGTGGCGTCAGGTAGATGACTTTCTTGCAGGGAACATCCCCATCGCCGATTACATGAGTACTTTTGGGCCGGATCATGCGACCGACATCATTGAGAACATGGTGGGGAACTTGGGCAAAAAATTCTTCATCAATACGCTCAATCAAGACGCTGTAACCAATATGAATGCAGATTCCTTCCTGGAACTACTATGTGATGTAGATATGGATGGCGCGAAACCACTCCATGTAGGCGAGATGCCGCGTGGAATTAGAGGGATGCAAGAACTTGTACTTGATACGCATGAGCTTACGGTTGAAGCTGTTTTGGAACAAAGCTACGAGAAGCTGAGAAGGGCGATGCTCACCGACCCGCTCGTAAGTTCCATCAGTGACGCGGACAAGATCATCCATGAATTGTTGGAACTGGAGCGTAAGATGATTCCGGACGTTTGGTATAAGGATAGACTGCAGTATAGCTAGAACAGAGAACGATAATAGACCACGTCAGCTCCTTCAAAGGGCTAATGTGGTCTTTGCTCTTTACTATTTTCAAAAAATCCTACTCCACTTTAAACAAGCCAGCATGGTCTTCATAATACGAAGTAATAAAATCACGAAATTCGCTTACAGCAGGAGATAACCATTTTTGTTTGACCCAGGATAGGCTAATAGGATATATCGCTGAATCATCAGCAATTTTTACATAACGTAACCCTAGTGTTCTACATACGGAGATCGGAAGCAACGCAACACCCTGGTTAAGTCTAATAATTTCGAGCAGGGTATGAGAATCGACCTCAAATGCATGATTGGGCAGGAAACCTGCTTTTTCACAGAGCATGGTGGTAAACCGGCTGTACTCCTTATTATCGGCAAGGGAAATAAAGGGCTCATTTGCAACAACACTTAATGAAATACTTGTTTCTCCGCCGTATATATGATCCGTGGGCACAACAAGAACAATATCCTCCTCAACCAGGACAAAACTCTCAATCTCCTCATCCTGAATCGGATGCCCCGTAATCCCCAGATGCATGTCGCCTTTCTTCAAACCTGTAATAATTTCACTGCGGGTTCCAATACCCTGATGAAGCTTAGTTTCGGGGGAAGCGTTGATATAGTCACTAATGAGACCTGTGAGGAACCGAGTATTCGTAATTGAGATCCGGATTGTATTGGATATTTGCTGTTCCTCCGCTTTAATCTCCATCTCTGCATTTTCAATTTCAATAAAAATTCTGTTCACATGTTTCAATAAAATTTCACCTGAGGAGTTCAATTGAATGTTTCGTCCTCTCCTATGAAATAGGGGGGTACCCAGTTCATCCTCAAGTCTTTTGATCGTTAAACTTAGGGAAGGTTGAGCGATATTCAATTGTGCAGCTGCCTTGGAGATGTGTTCAGTATAGGCAACGGTCTGAAAGTATTTGAGTTGAAGCAATTCCATACAAGGACACTCCTTATTTATTCTGATAAATATATATAGTACTTATTATGTATTATATTAAATTTAAATATTGATGTAGAATTTTTTTATGAGATACAGTTCAAATTTCGAATACCAAAAACCTGACTATATAAGTTGAACTAATCATTTACACAATAACGGAGAGGACAGAAAAAATCTGAAAAAGCGAAGCGTGCGCCTTTATCACCGGATTTTCCCCTTTAGAAGGGGAATCGAAAAATCTGGGGATAACAGCGATTGGAAGGTTGTTCTGTCATCGTAGTGTCAGTGTAAATAATCTTTAGTTCAACTTATATAGAACCAAAACATAAGGTAGGTGTCTTTGATGAAAATCGATGTGAATAACATAGCTAAAAATCTGAATACACCCCTAACGGCTCCGGCATACCCAATGCCACCGTACAAATTCGTGAATCGTGAGTACTTGAATATTATTTACCGAACCGATGAAAAAGCTTTACGGGCAGCCGTACCAGAACCTCTCGAAATCACTGAACCTTTGGTTAAATTCGAAGTGATGTGGATGCCGGATGTTTCTGGACTGGGGGCTTATACAGAAGCTGGACAAGTTATCCCTGTGCAATTCAATGGGGAGAAGGGCGATTATGTGCATTCGATGTACGTAGACAATTTCCCCGCGATTGCAAGTGGTCGAGAGCTCACCGCCTATCCGAAAAAGCTGGGAGCGCCTAAGTTGTATACCGATTCAGATACACTAGTTGGCACACTTGATTATGGAACGCTGCGTGTAGCCACGGCAACGATGGGGTATAAACACGTGGAGATGGATAAGGAGCTCGCCAAACGTGAAATATGCCGACCTAATTTTATGATTAAGATTGCTACGGGCTATACCGGGAATTTAAGAATATGTGATCTGATCCGTACTCAAATTACGGACATCGAAGTGAAGGAAGCTTGGACAGGACCTGCCCGGCTTCAATTGTTCGAACATGCGTTGGCACCTCTTGCAGATCTGCCTGTGTTGGAAGTGGTGTCCGCTTCTCATATCCTTACCAACCTAACCTTAAACGCTGCACAACCTGTATATAACTACCTGGAAGAGAAATAAGGAGGAAAAATAAAATGAGAATTGCGATTGTAGGCGCGGGATCTTTGGGAACCATTGTAGGCGCATATCTTGCGGATGGCGGACTGGACGTTGAGTTAATTGATGCATATCAAGAACATGTAGATGCTTTAAATCAGACGGGTGCTAAAGTGACGGGTACTACGGAGTTTCAGGCAAAAGTAAAAGCAATTACGCCTGATCAGAAATCAGGCCAATATGACCTCGTTTTACTTTTGACCAAACAACTTTATAACGATTCGATTCTTCAGGAATTACTTCCATTCTTGAAAGAAGACAGTATGGTGTGTTCCTTGCAGAACGGGATTCCGGAAGAAAAAGTCGCGTCTATTGTTGGTGAAGAACGCGTCATTGCAGGCTCCGTTGAGTTTGGCGCTACGTTTATTAAACCAGGTGTATCAAGTCTCACAACGGAGTACACTCAATTTAAGCAGTATGCTTTTCAGATTGGTGAATTGAATGGTGAGATTACCGAACGAATTCAACGCGTGAAATCGGTGTTGGACCTTGTGGGTGGAACTCATATTTCCGATAATTTGGTTGGAACCAAATGGTCCAAATTGCTTATCAACAATGCATTCAGTGGTTTGTCCGCTGCATTGAATGGGGAATATGGGGACATCATCGATCATGAAGCTGGCATTGTGAGTGCAGCTCATATTGCGGACGAGACGATTAAAGTTGCTCGCGCCAATGGGGTCACATTGGTTAAAATGAATGGATTTGATATCGCCTCACTCGAACTGAATAGCGAAGAAGATATCCCTGAACGGGTGAAAACATTACGTTACGTGATGGAACCCTCCAGACTGCTCAAAGCAAGCATGCTTCAAGATCTGGAGAAGAACCGCAAAACGGAAATTGATTATATTAACGGGGTGGTTTCAAGCAAGGCAGAAGGTACCGGAATTGCGACACCTTATAATGATTTGGTTGTACAACTGGTCAAATCTGCTGAAGAAACTCATACCGTTCCTGATTTTGACACGAATATAAAAGCTTTTGAAGAACTATTAAGTGCACAATAATAATTCAATTATTTCAACTGAAAGTCGCTAATATAGCGGCTTTTTTGTTTTAACAGTAAATCTAGTCAGGCGTGATTTTGCGACAGATAGAATATTCTTCGTGATTTTGTTTCCTAAAATTATACAAAAAGGGGGATTGAATTTGATATAATATAGACTTGCTGGTTATTTTTCTATTCGAAGGAGATACATATGAGGAAATCTTGGGGGGAATTCGTTTTTTATTTGGCGGTGTTTGTCTTTGTTTTGTTTATGACCTGGAATGACTATTCACTATTTTGGACAATAGGGGGTGTAGTCGTTACCATTCTTATCGCGTTTATTAAGCATGTTTTTTATCCTTTAGTATTTGATAAGCGTATAGATCGTTTAGAGTCCTTTTTATCCAAGCAGCAAAATACACCTGGGACATACATTATTTATGTTCTTGCGAACAGACTTGATGATGAGGTAGAACTAGTTATGGAGCAGATTATGCAGAAATATAAGCGAAGAACAACACAAGCACAGTTCAAGGCAGCTTACGGATTATATCGCAAGGATATGTTTGCCATTCGGCAAGCTGTACCTCATATCGGCTTATCGGACTACCGTACATATTACGAAACCATTCTACTCTTGGAAGACGGGAGAAGTGAAGAGGCGCGTGAAAGACTTCAATCCATTAAAAAACAGTGGATGAGATCAACATTGCTCGCGGGTCTTGAACTCAAAGCAGAAAACCGCGATACCGCTATACAGCACGCGCATGAAGCACTTAACTCTTCCAGAGGTGTTGATCGTTATGTCTTGTATAAGGAATACGAAAGAGTATTACCAGAGGTTGTTGGCCACATATCGTAAACTCGAGTTAAGGAGGAATGATCAAAAAAACAGCTTGCTGTATAAGGAATTAATAACCTTTGGATAATAATGACATTGACAACTGCGGGGTTTTCCAAAATAATAGTATGTAATTGAATACTGGTACCTTTAATTCAGTCCAGAGAGGCTGGCAAGGGCAGCGGATTTCATAATCACGCGAGAATCAGGGCATATTCCGTAATAGGATGCGATGCGCTGTGTCTTCGCGCGGATTATGATGCAAAAAGAGGCTACTTGTCAGTGTATAACTTGACGAGTAGCCTCTTTTTTCTGCTTTTTTTGGTATCAGATACACTTTATGTTGGGGGTATTCTGATGAGCAAACAAGATCAAGAGTTTTCATGGCAAGCCGTGCCGAAATCGCAAAGAAACCAATTTTGGAAAACATTATCCGTCATGCTGGGTTTCACTTTCTTCTCTGCAAGCATGCTGGCAGGAGGCACCTTGGGCGTCAGCTTGACGTTCATGGAGTTCATTGGCATCGTACTTGCAGGCAATCTGGTGCTCGGTATCTACACAGGGGCACTGGCACATATCGCCGCCAAAACGGGTCTGTCCACACATTTGCTCGCTAAATATGCGTTCGGTGCGAAAGGGTCGTATCTGCCTTCGTTCCTGCTAGGCTTCACACAGGTCGGATGGTTCGGAGTGGGGGTAGCGATGTTCGCGATTCCGGTCGCCAAAGCCATGGACTGGAACGTGTACCTGCTAATCATCGTGTTCGGACTTGCCATGACAGCATCAGCCATCTTTGGCATGAAGTCACTCGTCATTCTCGGATATATCGCGGTTCCTGCGATTGCCATTCTCGGTGGTTATTCCATGTTCGAAGGTGCAGGTTCGCTGGGTGGTCTGCAAGGGTTGCTAGATTACACGCCGACTCAGTCGCTTACCGCGGCGGCAGCATTAACGATCTGTATCGGATCATTCATCAGCGGCGGAACGCTGACACCCGATTTTGCCCGCTTTTCCCGAACATCGAAACAGGCAGTTACCGCAACAGTAATTGCATTTTTCCTGGGTAACTCACTCATGTTTCTGTTCGGTGCGGTTGGTGCGATGGCTTATAACCTGGCTGATATCTCGGAGGTCATGTTCCTGCAAGGATTGATCATCCCGGCAATTATTGTTCTGGGCCTGAATATCTGGACGACCAACGATAATGCACTGTACGCTTCGGGTCTTGGTTTTGCGAACATCACCAAAATCTCAAAGAAATTCTTCGTCATCGTAAACGGCATCGTGGGTACCGTATTCGCCATGTGGATGTACAACAACTTCGTCAGTTTCCTGAACGTACTGGGTGCGGCGGTACCATCCATCGGGGCTATTATTATCGCAGATTACTTCATTGTGAAACGTAGAAACTATAAGCCATTTGCCGACATGTCATTCAAAAATGTAAACTGGGTAGCAATGGTGGCTTGGGCCATCGGTGTTGCATTCGCCCAACTGGCTCCTGGCGTAACACCATTGAACGCGCTGCTTGGTACAGCAGTGGCCTATATCGTTTTGATGCTGATTATTCCTGCCAAAGAAACCAAAGAAATGGGGAAAATAAATGATTATACAGAACGCAAAATTGCGGGGTAAAGAAGGACTATGGAATATCGTTGTAAAAGAAGGAAAGTTTGAACAAATTGCACAATCGCTGGAAGTGACCGAGAATGAAGAGATCCTGGATGTCAACGGATCGCTTGTGCTGCCACCTTTCATTGAGCCGCATATTCATCTCGATACAACGCTCACAGCAGGTGAGCCGGAATGGAATCTAAGCGGAACGCTGTTCGAAGGCATCCAACGCTGGTCAGAGCGCAAGGCTTTCTTGACACATGAAGATGTCAAAACACGGTCTAAAACGGCACTGAAATGGCAGTTGGCACAAGGTATCCAGCATGTACGGACTCATGTGGACGTTACCGATCCAAGCTTGATCGCCGTTAAAGCGATGCTTGAAGTAAAAGAAGAAATGGCTCCATATATGGACATCCAGCTTGTTGCTTTCCCACAGGAAGGCATTCACTCTTATCCAAACGGGGCAGAATTGCTGGAAGAGTCACTGAAAATGGGTGTTGACGTGGTCGGCGGCATTCCACACTTCGAATTCACACGGGAATACGGCGTTGATTCAATGAAAGTTGCGTTTGATCTGGCCGAAAAATATGACCGTCTGATCGACATCCATTGTGATGAAATTGATGACGAGCAATCCCGTTTTGTTGAAGTTGTTGCCAAGGAAGCTTACGAACGTGGACTGGGTTCACGAACAACGGCAAGCCACACGACAGCAATGGGCTCATACAATGATGCTTATACGTACAAATTGTTCCGTTTGCTGAAGATGGCCGATTTGAACTTTGTCTCCAATCCGCTGGTTAACATTCACCTGCAAGGACGCTTCGACACGTATCCGAAGAGAAGAGGGCTGACGCGTGTCAAAGAGTTGCAGGAAGCAGGTCTGAATGTGTGCTTTGGTCACGATGACATCTTCGATCCATGGTATCCGCTCGGTACAGGCAACATGCTGCAAGTACTGCACATGGGGATTCATGCTTCGCAGTTGCTTGGTTACGACCAGATCGTGAATTCGATCGACCTCATTACGAAAAACAGCGCAAGAACGTTGAACATTGAGGATGTATACGGTATTGAAGAAGGTAAACCTGCTAACTTCATCGTACTTGAAGCAGAGAACGAATATGAGGCTGTTCGCAAACAAGCCGGCGTACTTTATTCCTACAGAGGCGGCCTTAAAATCGCGGAATCGAAGCCGCGGGACACATCCATCATTTTTGAAGGCGGTACAGAAAAGGTTACTTTTAATAAATAATAAGAAAATATACTCCCATTAAAAGTCGCTATTTTAGCGGCTTTTTTTGCTTTTTGGTACTGTCTACATACAATAAGAACCAAACATTCAGCCTGCCTTAAGGGCTTCACTAGAAGCCTGCTTCCCGCCTTTTTTACGAACAAAACTAATGATCAGCAGTAGCAGTGGTAACAAGCCAAATAAAAAAATGGATATATTGCCAAGAAAATCACCCAAAGCTAACGTTTCCTCCAGGTTTTTAGGCAAGTAAGCAATTACATACAAGACCGGCAGCATTGCGAATTGTATGATCGTAATATTTTTGAGACGAAACAAATCTCGGATCCCGATTGCCGCAAAATAGTGTTTGAACGCATAGGTTGCAAAGATTTGCATCAGCCAAAACACAATGAACAGTGATTCATAACGTTCGAATAGAAACCCCTCAATTTCAAAACTCCGAACCATGTCGAACGTTGGCCACATTCGTGTTTGAATTCCTGGCAAGGATAAATTCCCCACCACGGTGACAATCGTGACCAAATATATGATCGTACAACTAAGTATGCTGTATATAGCAGCTTTATTGCTCGCTTTCACGTCCACCATGTAAGCTGTGATGATGAGTAACACTTCATATCCGGAATAGGAGAGACACGAAGGTTTAAGACCCTTCAACACAGGCATGAATCCATCGCCCAGGAGTGGTCTGAGGTTATTAAGTTCAAACATCTTGGTGCTTAAAAGGAAAACCAGCGCTAGCAGTACAAGCGTAACGGGCAACACGATTGAAAAGACCCGGATGATGACCTTAAGACCACCCGTTAACATATAAATCCCAATCCACAAACTGACCATAATGGTGACCCAAGTAGGCGTGCGCTCAAGGATGTACATACTTGTAATTTCGGCCATGACTCTAACTTCGAATGAACAAAGAACAACAAAATACACGATAATTAAAAGTCCCAATAGATAAGCAATCCACTGACCTGTAATTTCGGGTATAAATTCGAATACCGTTTTACCGGGGAATCTACGACACAAGGTTACAAGGAGGATGCTGATTGTGGTTACAATTAATCCTGATAAAATGACAGAAATCCATACATCAGGTGTCCCTACTGCTTTACTAATTGTGCGAGGGAGTGTTAAAATTCCAGCTCCGAGTATGGAATTGATAACTACAATAATAACCTCGGAGGTATTAATATTAGATGTGGATTGCTTCATTGGCCTTCGCTCCAAACTGGAGAATATATTTCTAGGTAGTATCGCCCAACGCAGTTGTTTTATGTAAAATATGCTGTACTCATATAATGTAGAGATATCCAATAATGAATTGAAGATGAGGGTGCAGGTTATGCCAAAGAACGATAATATGTTAGCCATTTTATGGATGCTGAATTCAGGCACCAAAGTAACTGCAAAACAGATGTCCGAAAAGTTA
This sequence comes from Paenibacillus sp. FSL K6-4396, assembly GCF_038002525.1. Lineage (NCBI taxonomy): Bacteria > Bacillati > Bacillota > Bacilli > Caryophanales > Paenibacillaceae > Paenibacillus > Paenibacillus sp. FSL K6-4396. Next base: position 3,523,515 of record NZ_JBBOCR010000001.1, read on the forward strand.
GAAATCAATATAAGAACCGTATATCGATATATTGATGCATTATGTGCCAGTGGAGTACCGATTATTTCCGATACAGGTCACAACGGCGGGTATAGCTTGCTGAATCAGCATATCAAAGCACCTCTGTTATTTGATATTGATGAAAAAAAGGCACTTCTCCAAGCTGCTGTGTTTGCAAAAGAAGCTGGATATCCTTTGAGTGAGGCATTGGACAATGCAACATCCAAATTGAAAATGTATTCAAATCAGGATCAGGAAAACACACTTCGTCGTCATTTAGCTGGATTTAACGTTATCAATCGTATGGGAGATCCATCCGTTCAGCCGATCTTGGCGGAATTGGAGCAAGCCGTGGCTAATGACTGCTCTGTCGAAATTGATTATCGCAGAAGCCGTGATGAACAACCCAAGAATAGAGTAATAGACCCGTATGGAATGGTTTACTGGAATAATAAATGGTATACCATTGCGTTTTGCCACCTGAGAAATGAATTCCGCAGCTTTCGGGCAGATCGTATTCTACGAATGAAGCCTACTTCGCTGCGCTTTAAGCGTTCGGAAGTTTTTTCAGCCCGTGAATTATTTATGCAAAATTTGTTACCTGATGTAGTGGGCAAAGAGGGGTTAATTTCCTTGGTTATCGAAGGCCGATCAGAGGCATTGGATGACTTGGGGCTGCATTGGTTTATGGGACATTATCTGAAAGAGCGGACTTCTAATCAAGCCATCTTTTTATTTGATGAAAAATCGATTGATACATACGTCCCCTATTTTCTCCTCTCCTATGGGAAATCCATTCAAGTCATCGAACCACAGCGTGTGAAGGACAGACTTGTTGCTGTTGTATCCGAGTTAATGGAATACTATCAACTCTAACAACTTCACTGACAGTATTTGAACTCATCGGATTTTGATCTGTGAACTTGATAAAAAAGTTGCGAAGCTTTGCTGCTTTGGATATGATTATCTAATGTTCAATCAAAAAAATACTTATGTAATCAATTAGTGATAAAAGATAGTGAGGTAGAAAAAATGATCGCAAGAACAGAAGAAGATTTTAATGGCTTGAAGGAAATTGGCAAAATTGTTGCTGCTATTAGAGATGAATTGGTTCAAAGAACTATCCCAGGCATAACCACTAAAGAACTTGATGATTTGGCAGGAGAGCTTTTTGAGAAAGCTGGCGCAGTTTCTGCTCCAAAAAGTGAATATAATTTCCCGGGATTTACTTGTATTAGTGTTAATGAAGAAGTGGCACATGGTATTCCTGGAGATCGGGTTATTCAAGAAGGGGACATCGTCAATATTGATGTGTCTGGTTCCAAGAACAGTTATTTTGCAGATACGGGAATCTCGTTTGTCGTAGGCGAAGGTGCAGAAGTATTAACGAAAATATGCGACGTTGTTAAACTGGCATTTGAAGCAGGTCTTAAAAAAGCAAAACCGGGCTCCAAAAAAAGCGGAATCGGAAAAGCCGTATTCCAAACTGCCAGACAGCATGAATTAACGGTTATCAAAAACCTTACAGGACATGGTGTTGGACGTGGAATACACGAAGCACCTGACCACATCTACAATTATAATGATCCATCGGATGATGAATTGTTAAAAGAAGGTATGGTTATCGCATTCGAGCCATTTATCTCAACTTCAGAAGAAGAAGTAGAACAAACAGGAGATGGCTGGACCTTTGTTACTAAAAACAGCTATGTAGCTCAAATAGAACATACCATTATTCTTACTAAAAATGGTCCGATTATTGTCACTATTTAAGGTGTTCAAACTGAAAGTCGCTAAATTTAGCGACTTTTTTTGTTTTTGTTGTATTGGTACGTTAAAGTAAATCACAATTTAAATGTTCACTTATTAATTTATGTTGAAATTATGGAAGGATTTAACGTATATTTAGATCTGATCTTTATGTTATAGACAGAGGTGATTGATTGAGCACATCAACAAAGCGCGTTCAAGTCATTGATGGACTGCGTGGATTCAGTCTGGCCGGCATTGTGCTGGCGAATATGCTGGCTTTCCAATATGGAATGTATGGCCAGAGCAAACCCCAACTGTTCGGGATTGGCGGAGCAGATCAGGCTTTCCTCTCGTTCCTGCTGATCACTGTGGTGGGCAGTTTTATGCCGATTTTTGCATTTATGTTTGGCTTTGGAATGGTTAAGCTCTCGGAAAGCCTAAAATCACGAGATTTACGACCAAAATGTCATCTGGCACGCCGTTTTCTACTACTGTTTGGAATCGGATTACTGCACATCATCTATCTGTGGGAAGGGGATATCCTGACGTTTTATGGCGTACTCGGTTTCTTCCTGCTCATGTTCCTTAATCGGAAGCCTATAACGCTGCTTATTTGGGCGGTACTGCTACTCGTGGGAGCGGGCATACTTGGTCTCCCGGCATCTAATCCGATGAACCCGCTGGCGATTGAGTCCATTCATATGGAGAACTACATCATTCAAAGTCAGGATGTTTACGGCAACGGCACATACGCGGAAATCAGGAATTTCAGTAATAACGGCGATCCATTCGGCGGGGATTTGGAGCTGTCATATGCCTTGATAGCCCTGATGTTAGCACCACTCATGACGGTGCCGATGTTCCTGTTCGGCATGCGCGCTGCCAGAATCGGCACGTTTAGCGATCCGCAAGCGATGCGGACTATGTATCTTCGCCGGGCATCATTATTGATTCCAGTTGGTTTGATACTCAAAGCATACGGCGTATTGGCGCCACAATTGGGTGCGGAAGGTTGGCTCGGAATTGGAATCGGGGGGACGCTTGGAGGAACGTTGCTTGCACTCGGATACATTTATGCATTTGCACTGTTGTATGCGGGAAGTCGCCATTCCAGCCTGTTGGGCAGGTTCGAGGCGGTTGGCCGTCTCTCGTTGACGAATTACCTGATGCAGAGCGTAATCTGTACGACAATTTTCTATGGATATGGCCTGGGACTGTTTGGAAGTGCTGGCGTGTTTATCGGAGCAATTATTGCACTTGCTGTGTACGGTATTCAATTGTGGCTCAGTCCGCTCTATCTCAAGAAATTTAGCAATGGTCCTGTCGAGTACCTGCTACGGATTTGGACATATCTGTCCTGGAAAGGGCAGCCAAGAAAGAAGAAAAGATCGAACTTAACTACGAATGAAAACGCGCCTGGTGTTCAGTAAGCATAATGTGTTATCGTGAAACGCAAAAAGAAGCTCGTTCTGTTAAAGAAAGGGCTTCTTTTTTTGTAAGATACTAATTTGTAACAGATAAGATACGCCAGTCGGATCCTTCCTTTTTCATAAAGTACAGCTTATCTGTTTCGTCTGCTAATAAGGGGAATCACTGAAATATACATTTTGTTGCTTCACAAAAACCTCAATAACACCATCTGGAAGCAAGTTAAACCACGGATCATCGATGTAGTGAAACTTGTTAATTCCCGCTTCCTTAAGGGCAGCTGTAATTTCTTCTTTACTGGAATAGGTGACAAGTTGCGGTTCAGGTAACTAATTAGGTAAGGGCTTCAAGTCCGAAATTAAAATACTGCCAATATAGGAACTTTCAATTGTAATAAGTATATCAAAATGTATATTTTAGATAATAAGAATCTCAAATAGCTCGAAGTTCTGTATACAAAAATAAATTCGGTACTTATTTTATTAATGGGGACGGACAGTTAAGTTTAGCCGATACAGATGTTTTTTTGTATGCTTTTTTTAACGGGAACATATGTTTGTTTTTTCCTTTTCTTTTGAGTAAATATTTTGTATGATACAAGAGACGTGAATGATGGAGGAGGAGTTTGGATGTATCGACAAGTGGATGATTTTTTAAAGGAATGGGCAGTGGCTGTGAAAGGAACATTGCAAGTATTACAAGCCGTAACAGATGATAAATTAGGACAAAGTATTTTAGAAGGGCATAGTACACTAGGTTGGTTAGGCTGGCATTTAGCAGAAACAACAGGTTATTTTAGTCATTTAGCAGGTTTAACTGTACCAATGATTGGTCAAGATGAGCCAGTTCCAGCGACAGCAAGAGAAATTGTAGCAGCTTACGAAAAAGCAGCAGAGGCGGTCAAAGAAGAGGTAGCCAAGCTATCAAATGAGGACTTGCTAACAGAAACAGGCTTAGAAAGTCTTGCAACAAAAGGTTCATTATTACGTTTCTTAATTGACCACCAAACACATCACCGCGGCCAAATGACGGTGCTATTACGTCAAGCAGGCTTACCAGTACCGCCCGTGATGGGTCCAACAAAAGAAATGCAATAACGAATAGATGTCTTTCTTGGTAGTGGCTCCTCAAAGTTAGAGTCTTTAATAGGCGGCTGAAGATTGGTTTGAGTTCGGTATTGCATTTAAATTAGAGGTAGGTGTAAACATGATCCAATTAACAAACCGCCAGGCACGGCAATTTCTATTGCTGAAGCATGGACTTTTGGGCGAATATAAATTTAGTGAAAAGCAGGGTGTATTGGACTTTGCTCGGCAGGTCAGCTGCATTCAATACGACCCCATCGATGTTTGCGGAAAAAACGCCGAATTGGTGCTACAGTCGCGAATAAAGGGATTTACCAAGGGAATGCTCGCCGAGTTGCTATATGAGGATAGAAGCCTTGTCGATTATCCAGACAAGAACCTAGCCATTATCTCTGTCGAGGACTGGCCGTATTTTGAGCGATACAGGCAAGCCGCAAGGCAACATGCCAAACGCTATCCCGAAATGGAAGCGTTGACTACGCAAGTACGGGCTCATATTCAAAATCACGGTGCACTAAGTTCGGATGATTTAAAATTGGATGGGGATTTCTCTTGGCAATCGGCCATCCACTGGAGCGGTGGAAACAATTCATCTCGATCGGTGCTGGAACAGATGTATTCGACGGGTGAGTTGATTATCCATCATAAAAAAGGAACGCGTAAATATTACGATATAGCTAAGAAGTACATACAACCAAATCTGCTGAATGCATCAGAGCCGCTGGAGGATGAGCTTGAGCATCATAAGTGGCGGGTACTGCGTCGAATCGGCTCTGTTGGTCTCTTATGGAATCGTGCGTCAGATGCATGGCTGAATATATGGGGGCTGAAAGCAGCACAGCGCACCGAGGTTTTTCGCCAGCTATTACACGAAAATCGTATTGTTGCTGTTGCTGTGGAACAAATGAAGGATATGCTTTACTGCCTCGCGGAGGATTTACCGCTTATTGAAGTTGTTCTGAGAAATCAGGAGCAGAAATTGCGTTGTGAACTTATTGCCCCTCTAGATAATTTCATATGGGACAGAAAACTTATCAACAAATTGTTTGGCTTCGATTACACATGGGAGATTTACACGCCTGCAATCAAACGAAAATTCGGCTATTATGTGCTGCCTCTATTATATGGAGAAAGCTTCATTGGACGGGCCGAGATAATCGTGGAGCGAAAAACTGGAACGCTCGTTCTTAAAAACATCTGGTACGAGAACGGTCTGAAGCAAACAACGCAATTGCGAACAGCCTTGAACAGTTGTGTCCAAAAGTTTGCGATATTCAACGGGTGTGAGACGATTTCGGCAGAGTCTATAAAACCAACCATAAATTAAAATAGGTCATTCCGCTAACGGATAACGTTAGTTTAATAAACAGGCCACAATTGGTACATTTATCACTCGTAAAAGAACTCTCCAGAATAGGTGGGTTCTTGCATTTTTATCCATATGTTTGCGGGTGGTTTCAGTTACGCTGGTATTGCCCCTAAGAGTAGGTAGTTTGTTCTAGCTCGAAGAATGACCATAATTAATTTTGTGCGCTTATATTACCTTTTTTTGTTATACTCACCGAATAATAAGAAATATTCCCAATGTTTCCTGTTACAGTTTGTAGTTTTAAAGATTCAACATATCAATTCTGATACATAAGCTAACTATTATAGTGCGGGCAGTGGTAAGGTAATGCGAAATGATAGATGAAGCATATACATTCAACTTTTTCCACTCAGACTTGAAAGGATCGTTATTGTGCTAAAAATTATTAATTTTCTTCTTTTTTTGCTGATCATTTGGGTAGTCATCTTTTATCCTTTTCGTTTTGTTTGGTTTGAAGGTGTAAAACAGATTCCTGCAGATCTTCATGGTGTTTATTTACTATTCTTGTTCTTTGGATATCTGATCTGTTCATCGGCTATGGGACTTATGGTTGGCAAGATGTTTTTTAAACGAAAAGAACAGTGATTATGGGTACGTATGGAGGTTTAAGAATGGACGGAGACATTTTAATCAATCAATTCTTAAAACTTTTTCCTGAATTTTTCGATTGTTACATAGAGCACTTGGAATTAAATCAAGAGTTTCTAGGACATGTGTTTTTTGGTGATGAAGTGGCTAATTATGTTGAAGGATTGCTTCGTGAAAATGATGACACAGAACAACTTGAGAAGTTTTTTGATTTTTTCGAATGGATGGCAACTCAAACGAGCCTTTATATTGTACAAGTGTTATCTACTACAATCTTGTATGATCTAGGTGGGCAAACAGATATTTTGCAAAAAGCTCAATTTTATATGAAACCACATACTAAAAGACTTTCTCAAGAAATAGAAGATTTGCACTCAGGGAAATATTTTTCATAGAATAATCTGCTGCAGATTAGGTATTCAATGCGTTTGAATCGTTGGTTTATAATATCATTCAAGGTCGCTAAAGCAGCGGCTTTTTTGTTTTATCCATGTAATTTCCTATCTTAGGGGTTGAAGGGGAAAGGACTTATTTCAATGATCGATTAGATAATTATGGATAACTTTTGCTTGGGATACGTCTTCAATCGCATCAATCAGCGCGGCGGAAGCAATGAAGGAGTTTACTACATTTTTCGAAGAACTGGGAGGCAACTAACACATTAGATTGGATCAGTTTCAATCTGGACATATATCCTTTGTCTTAAGACATGGGAAAAATAGGTTCTTGAATTTCTTACCCGATGTACAGCCGAATCCGAGATTGTGATAGGCTGTATCTACAAAAGTATTGCACGTTCTAAATGGAAGGGGATAATTTACTTGGATCAGGAACTTGCGACCACGATTGCTATCGAATTTAAGAACAATCAGAAGGTGTTGAATGCGATCGGAGACGAAACCCGGCAAGCCATCCTCATAGCCTTGATTCAAGGGCCGCAAAAACCCGGCATGCGCGTAGGAGAGATCAGGATGAAGACTCACCTTTCCCGACCAACCGTATCACATCATCTGAAAATATTGAAAGAATCAGAGATAATAAGTGTTCGTAAAGAAGGAACTCTCAACTATTACAGCCTTGACTCCGGTAGCAAGTTGAAATTGTTAAAAAACCTGGTGAACCAAATAGAAAAGTTGCTAGCGCAATGCGAAGAACAAGCATCGGAACAACAAATAGGAAACAGGGGGAGTTGCGAATGAATCAGACAGTCGCAGCCGCAAACGGAGTGGGCATTCCTCAACTAGGGTTCGGCCTATATAAGATCAAAGACGGGGGGACCTTCGAGAGGACTGCCGAGGAGGCTATTCGAATGGGTTATCGCCATTTCGATACGGCCAAAATTTATGGTAATGAAGCGGTGTTAGGTCGGGTCATCCAAAACAGCGGCATTCCCAGGGAGGAGTTCTTCATTACCTCCAAGGTATGGACGACAGACCTGGGCTACCGTGCGACGAAAAGGGCGTTCGAGCAGACTTGCCAGAAGCTGAACGTAACATATCTCGATATGTATTTGATTCATTTTGCTGGTCCTCAATACGTGAATGCTTGGAAGGCGATGGAAGAGTTATACGACGCAGGTAAAATCAAAGTTATAGGTGTAGCCAATTTCGAGATCCGGCATCTAGAGCATCTGAAGAAACATTCCCGGATTTCGCCGATGGTAAATCAGATCGAGACCCATCCGGAATTTCCGCAACATGAATTGCATGATTATATGGTTCGGCATCGGATTCTGCATGAGGCTTGGGGACCGTTGGGGCAGGGTAGCAAAGCGCTGCTGGAGCATCCGGAGCTGGCGGCAATTTCCCTTCGTCATCAGAAGTCGGTTGCGCAAGTCATTTTGCGCTGGCATCTGCAACGTGGAATTATTGTCATCCCCAAATCATCGAATCCTCAAAGGATAAAAGAGAACAGCGAAATATTCGACTTTGAGTTGAATGAGAAGGAGATGGAACAAATACGACGGTTGGACACGGGTAAGAGATATTCCGTAAGTCCGAATGGCTACATGGTCAACCCGTTTTATATCAATTTGATGAAGTTATTTATTCGCTCTCATTGATGGATCATAGAATATATAAAAAAGGTGTCTATACGTAATTGTTTTATTGGGGCTGTCCTGTGAGTCATGAGCATGACCGGGTACAGCCTTTTGTCAGGATTATGCAGTTCTAACGGACCTAGCAGACGCTATTTGCTCCCATTTGCATAGGATTGATTCTAACGAATCATAGAGACGTTATTTCATCGAGTTGGTGCTTGAAGAGAAGGAATTCCTTCTGAGATACTCCCATCTTTACATTCGATGAGTTGTTCTTCAGCAATTGCTTTTAAAATATTGTAAATCCATGTAGAGACATGATAAGATGAGAAGGGATCTGTTTGAATGAGGTTACCTAAATCAAAATTCGGGAGTGTTATTATATTGAACAACAATAACATTAAAGTTGGTGTCTCTAATAAAGAAGGCCAGTTAGGTTTTGTCTTTTCGAGAGGTGGTCTGCGAGAAGGTTCTGGGAGAAAGAGTATAGGTGTGACTAAAAAAATATCTTTAACTCTAACAGAGGACATGTGGGGAGAAATCGAAAACCATTGCACAGAGCATAAACTTTCTCGTTCGGAGGCTATACGTAACATCATTGAGTCCTTCTATTCATAATAATTTCTTTATTCGAGGTAGGTGAGGTCTTTGCTGGTAGAGATAACAAAAGATTCTCTTATGAATGCCATACAATATGTGATAAAGGCAGTAGCAGCAAATAGTTCGATACCAATTCTTCAAGGAATACATATTCAAGCAGGTGCAGATGGCGTTACTTTTACGGCAAGTAATACAAGTTTGACGATACAGTCTATGATTGCTCATGATGATGTTTCTCTGACTGTAAAAAGAGCAGGGGCTATCGTTATACCATCGCGTTATTTTCACGATATTATTCGTAAATTTAATGATGACCAAATTATACTTGAAATTAAAGAGCCAATGATTCTTTCGATTGTATCCGGTCATTCTCAATTACGTTTATGCGGCATGGACCCTACAGAATTCCCTTCCATTGATGATGGAGAGGCGTTCCCTTCTACTAAACTACGCATTAATACTTCCTTACTTCGTTCGACTATTAAACAGCTAGCGATCGTAGCTTCAACGTCCGATACCAGCCCCATACTAACAGGAGTTTCGTTGGAATTCCGTAATGATTGTCTAAACGTAATTGCTACAGACGGAGTGCGGCTTGCATACCGAACCTTAAATTTAGAAAATGCTGCCAACAACAGTGTGAACGTTATTATTCCAGCGAAAAATCTCTATGAATTGTCGAAAATGTTAAACAAAACAGATGAAACGACTGAAATTGAAGTGATTAACCATCGAGTTAATTTCACGACAAATGGACTGAAAGTGGAGTCGGCTCTTATTGAAGGAACATTCCCATCCATGATGAATGTAATTCCTCAATCGTATGTGTGTGAAATCTCAGTTGATAAAGCATGTTTGTTGAAAGCGGTTGAATGTGTAACTGTAATGGCTAGTGCACATGTGATCAAACTAGTAGCTAATGCAGACACATTAAAACTATTGTCCAAAACAGCCGATGTTGGAGATATTCAGAATGAAATTCCAATATTAGAGATGCGTGGGGAAGAATTTATGATATCACTTAATGGGAAGTTCTTTTTCGATATACTTCGAAACATGGATTGCGCGAGTGTACGAATAAGATTCGCAGGGAAAACCAGTCCTATCGTTGTACTTCCAGATAATACGCTTATGTCTAGTTTGTTCTTGATCACTCCAGTGATGAGCCGGTGAACCGTATCATATATAAGAGCAAGCTTTCACCTGACTTTTTCGTGCAGAAATTGCAAGGTATTCATTAATTATTTCCCATAAAATCACCTTGAAGGGAGGGAGTACGATGGATTGGTTGGATAGGATGAATGGCGCCATGGAATATATCGAAACAAATCTAGCGGACACTATTTCATTTGATGAGATAGCACAGCGAGCCTTTTGCTCTACCTATCATTTTCAAAGAATGTTTCCATTTATTACTGGCGTATCGTTATCGGAGTACATTCGACGTCGACGGTTGACATTGGCGGCATTTGAATTGCAGACAACAAGCACAAAGGTTATTGATGTAGCTATGAAATTTGGATATGAATCGCCAGAGGCGTTTGCACGGGCCTTTAAGAATCTTCATGGTATTATGCCTACATCTGCTCGCGATACAGGCGTTTCGCTAAAAGCCTATCCTCGAATGTCCTTTCATATTTCAATAAAAGGGGATGTCGAAATGAATTACCGTATTGAGCAAAGAGATTCTTTTGAGATGTTTGGAGTATATGGAATTATAAATGCAGACCAGAAAACAGCGTTCGCTGAAGTACCTCAATTCCGTATAAAATGTGATGAGGATGGCAGCGTTGATCATATGAATGACTTACTGGGACGTTTTGGTGATACCATGCTACATGCCGCCCTTTATGATCACACGAAAGAATCTTTCAAATACATGATCTGTTATCATGTATCTAAGGGGCTTGAAATTCCGGAGAGATTCACAAAACTTGCTGTCCCACCATTAACGTGGGCGGTTTTCCCAGAGCCGCAGTGTGATATGCAAAAATTATGGCAACGAATCTATTCTGAGTGGTTTCCTACATCTGAATACGAACAGGTTGAGGGCCCTACTTTCGAAATGTATTATGGAATGGCACGACATGGGAATGTTTCAGGTGAGATCTGGATACCTGTGAAGAAAAAATAACGTTTTTATATGAGCGAAATGCAGGCGTTAACGAAGAAGACAACTGAAAAATTAAGATTATAATATAGGTCATCCCCACAAAGGATGGCCTTATAACTTGCCGTTACAGACCGCGACTAGAACCTTATCACCAATAGTTATAGGGGAGATTGTCCGATTAATTTATCTTGAGGGGGTTTAGCATGAATATTAAAATACGAGAAATTATATCCGATGATTATGCTGAAGTTGTTTTTTTATGGAATGATGTACTTGAAATTCGTAATGTTAATGATGCAAACTTCCGAGTGACTATGGAAGAGATGAATAAGGCCGGGAATTACAAAACATTTGTCGCACTAATAGATAATGAAGTCGTCGGTTTTGTAACAATTGTACAGTCATTATCTGTAGGCGTTCCAATGGGGTATCTACATATTCAAGCTCTTGCTGTTAAAAGGGAGCTGCAAAACAGAGGAATAGGTACAAAACTACTAAGACAGACTGAAAATTATGCTAAAGAACGGGGAATATCAAGTATTATTTTATGTAGTGGAATGAAACGAACCAACGCCCATGCTTTTTATGAACATAACGGCTATGACAGAGATTCATATTGCTTTGATAAGGTGATCGACTTAACCCATTAATTGCTCTAAAAAGACCAACACACTCTGTGAACTTAAGAGTGGAAGTTGGTTTTTTTCATTGCCATATATAATTGTATTAAACGGGTGTACCGCCAAAATAATTAAAGAGCTTAAATCGTAAGTTATATAGGATCATTCAAAGTCGCTAATCTAAAATAGCGGCTTTTTTGCTTTTCTGTTTTGAGTGGGGGGGCTGGACCTCCTGTTCGCAAGGAGGATGGGACGGAGTACTCATACAACTCATTGATTATATTTCGTATTAGTACCAATACTACATAATCAAGGGGGATTGTGAAAATGAAGTTGCAACCCAAATTTTCCAAACAAATCGTTCGCAATATTGATCTAATTTGTGACTTCATGGGAAACAGTTCTGATTTTGTGGTTCGTGAGATCACAATTGGAAGGAATCACGCCGCTCTGTTTTATTTGGACGGCATGGTTGATATGCAGAAGGTACAAGACAATGTGATTCGTCCATTGCATGAATTCGCCTTTTCAGATAGGGATGAGATGTCTTTACCATTTTTAAAAAATAGCATTCTGGATGTCGGCGAAGCAAGTTTGGTTCAGAGCTTTGAAGATGCGTTGGATCAAATCCTTTCAGGCGGAGCTCTACTGTTACTGGACGGTATGGATGAAGGATTAGTTATTTCCTTGCCAGGATGGGAAGAACGCAGCATTACCGAATCGAAGGTGCAGCCTGTTATCAGAGGTCCGCAAGAATCGTTTACGGAAACGTTACGCACAAATACAACAATGGTTCGCCGCAGGGTCAAAGATACAAGAGTGCGACTAACAAACGTCAAAGTTGGTGAAAAAACCAAGACGGACATATCGGTCATGTATATGGATGGGATCGCTGATCAGGACATGGTTCTGAACTTGATATCCAGATTAAAAAGCATGAGCGTAGATCGTGTGCTTGAAGGCGAATATCTCGAAGAATCCCTCACAGAGAAGAAACAGTTTACTATTTTTCCGATTTTCTATAATTCGGATCGTCCAGATTCTATTGCAGCAGGAGTCATGGAGGGCAAAATTGCAATATTCGTAGATGGAACCCCCTTCGTTATTCTTGCCCCTGCGGTGTTTGTTGATTTCATTCAATCTGCCGAGGATTATTATCAATCTTATATTTACAGCAGTATTATTCGAATATTAAGATACATCTCCCTGGCAATATGTATGTTGGCTCCAGCCATATATGTTGCGTTAACAACGTTCCATCAGGATATGATTCCCACGGTACTGTTATTAAGTTTATCCGCGCAGCGTGAAGGAGTACCTTTTCCGGCATTTGTAGAGGCAATCATCATGGAAGTGATTTTTGAAATTCTGAGAGAGGCAGGCCTTCGAATGCCAAGAACGGTCGGTCAGGCAGTGTCTATTGTCGGTTCCATCGTTATTGGCCAAGCTGCCGTAGAAGCAAACATTGTTTCACCTGTTATGGTCATTGTCGTTGCCATTACAGCTATTTCAAGCTTTGTTATACCCTCTTATACCATGGCCATTCCAATCCGGATATTGCGATTTGTGTTTATCGGGTTAGCCGCTATCTATGGAGTATATGGTTTGACTGTTGGCATGCTCATACTTTTTGTACATCTGAATAGCCTTCATTCATTTGGTGTGCCGTATATGAGTCCTTTTGCGAATTACAATTCGTCAAAGCAAAGTGATGCCGTACTGCGTTTTCCATTCAGGAATAAAACAAAGCAGCACACAAAACAAAAGGAGTAGGCCCCATGAACTCGTACCGATCCAGAATTTTAAAACCGCTTGTTTACATCTTGCTAATGGTCGTTGTTACGGGTTGTTGGAACAGTAAGGAGCTGAACGAAATTTCCGTCGTGATAGCTCTGGGTATTGATACAGTGGATGATCAATATGAGATCAGTCTGCAAGTTGTTGACCCTTCTCAAATGTCTCGTAATCGGGCTATGGAACGGTCGCCAACAATCGTTTTTTCCAGCCGCGCTGATACCCTATTTGAAGCCATTCGCAAACTGACAACCGAATCATCTCGGAAAATGTACATGTCACACTTAAAGTTTGTAATCTTTGACGAGAACACGGCAAGAAAAGGCATTAAGAAGCCATTGGATTTTCTGTTCCGGGATCATGAAGTTCGGCCTGATTTCCATTTGGCTATTGTCAGGGGAAGTTCGGCGAAGGATGCCGTTTCTTTTGTAGCTCCAACCGAGGTTTTACCTGCAATGGATATGTATAAAGCTTTGAAAGTATCTGAGAAAACATGGGCACCCACCTCCGCGGTCGATGTCAAAGATCTTCTTCAACGTTTAACAAAAGACGGCATCGAGCCTGTTCTTACAGGCATTCGATTGAACAATCTGAATAAAGGTCTTACCATCGATAACGTGAAAAAATCACCTCAACATGTGAATTATTTATTTACCGGAATTGGTGTTTTTCAGGGTGACCGTTTGACTGGCTGGATAGAAGAATCCAAGAGCAAGGCTTTTACCTACATATCCAACCGCGTTTCCAGTACAGTTGCTTCCGTTAGCTGTCCGAATTCCGAAGGGAAGTTTGCTTTTGAAGTCATTCATAACAACGTAAAAATCATTCCAAAAATAAAAGACAATGAGCCACACATTACTCTTGAAGTGGATACAGAAGCCAACATCGGAGAGGTCACGTGTAATGCTGACCTGAAGGATGAAAAGACGTTTAATGCGTTTCAAGATGCAGGCAGAGAAGAACAGGAGAAAATTTTGAAAGAAGGCATTCAAAATGCGCAGCAGATCGGTTCCGATATATTCGGGTTCGGAGAGGCTTTTCATCGAAAGTACCCATATGAGTGGCATAAATGGAAAGCGGACTGGACAAGAAAATTTCAAAATCTCCAGGTAGATATTAATCTCCGTTATCGTTTGAACCGTGTCGGAAAAATCACCAATTCCGTCGATTCCTATCAGAACAATTAGGAGTGGATGTATATGTTATATGTAATACTTGTGGGATCATTTGTCGCAATGATTATTGAATTTCGAGCATTGAAGGAGAAGCACTACATACGTGAAATCGTATGTGGCATGGTATTCTTTGCTGTTGGAGTTACACTTAACGTTCTGAGAATAGCGCATATTGAACTGCCGAGTCCACTGGTAGGAATTCGGATTCTATTCCAACCATTAAGCGAGTTCATTGCAACAATATTATCATAGAAGGGGACTTTGGAGTGAATACCAAGCTGACTGTTCGCCAGGCCATTACATGGTTTGCTCTATATCAAATAGGAAGTGCATACTTAGTGCTGCCAGCGGCTATTACCTCTGTTGCTAAACAGGATGCTTGGCTTTCTATTCCCATTTCCTTGGCCGTTCATCTGATGTTGATACCGTTGTATACCTCTATCGCCAGGCACATGAAAGGGAGAACTTTTGTGGAGTATCTACGTTGTCTCTTCGGCCCTCTGGGCGGTACGATTGCCACAGTTTTCATTTTTTCCTTTCCCTTTCTTGAGTGTATCATGACACTTCGAAATCTAGGCGACTTTGTGACGACATCTATAATGCCCGAAACACCTTATGATGCCATATATTTCATTATGCTTATAGCCGTATATCTCGCTGTCCGGTCGGGTCCAGTCGTTATTGGCCGGTCTGCAGAAGTTTTGTTCTTTTTCTTTTTAGTCCTATATCTATTGGTCAGAATCACTCTTCTTCCTGAGGTCGAGATAAATAATCTTTTTCCTATTTTGGAAAACGGTTTGAAACCTGTCGTTCTCGCATCGATCAATTTATTCGCTTTTCCTTATGCAGAAGCGATCCTCTATCTTTTTTTTGCACATCACTTCTCGGATCCGAAACAATGGAGAAAGTCAGTCATTGTGAGTGCTTTAATTAGCGGCACTATGTATTTTTTTATGATGTTGCAGATCATCACAGTCATCAGCGCTGGTGTAATAGCGGATTTGACGTTTCCTACATTTTTTATTGACCGAACCATAAATATAGGCGAGTTTCTTCAGCGATTCGAAATCATCCTGGCAATCGTCTGGTTCATTACTATTTTTTTCCGCCTTGCACTGCTTCTGTATATTTCCGCCCAAGGGCTTGCGGATGCTTTTCGCCTACGTAATGCTAACGTTCTGTTGATTCCTCTGATATTGATCATATTAGCCATGGCCAATTTCATATGGCCTAACATGTCATTCATAATCGAGTTAAATCAAGTGTGGCCTTATTATGCCATGATTTTCGGCATTATGTTTCCTGCTGTGCTTTGGTTGACTAGCAAGATTAGAGGATATTCAGAATCGATTAAGGAGTACTAATTCTTGTCCTCTGCTGAAGACAAGAACTTGTTTCGCGCTGGTGGAAGACTACAACTGCTCACAAAGAACATAATAGCCGACAGTATAGCTAAATCACATCAGCATCTATAGAATTTCATTTGTGGATCATATTTCTCCGATACTGATAGGGCGTAACTCCGTATTCCACTTTGAACAACTGGATAAAATATTGATTTTTTCGGTAACCAACCATCTGGGCTATATCGGCTACACGGAGTTCCGAATCTTGAAGCAATTGAGAAGCCTTCTCCAACCTCTTCCTGGAAATGTAGTTTGACACATTTTCTCCTGTCTCCTGTTTAAACAGTTTGGAAAAGTAGACGGGATGGAGGTGTGCAACTTTCCCCAGTTCGTCCAGGCTAAGGCCATGTGACAGATGGTCTTCGATATACGTTTGTACTTTGTCAACGATGGTTTGAATGGACATCTGTTTGTTGTTTCTGATCCGACTGACTCGACCCATGAGAGTTGAGGATAGTTCATCAGGATAGCGTAACTGGTTGAATATCCACTCCACGGTTTCAGAGGGATCGCGATCCTTATCCGTCAGATATACATATAGAATGGTCTCCATAAGAAAGATTACTTTTTGCTTTTGGAGACGGATTTGATCATATTTTTTAATGATATTTCCCGCCGACTCCCAATCACCGCATGATGGAGAATGGTTGAATATGCCAATGAAGTCTTCCGGGCATACTTCCTCATTATGGAAGAACCTGTAGAACATCTGTCGGGTCACATTTCGATCAGCCAACAAAAATGGAGGAGACACGACCGATTGCTCCAGTTTGATAGTCAGTTCTCCAGCAGCTTCTTCCGGAATAAAAGCAAACAGTCGTGTTCCCGCATTCCAAACGAGACGATCCAATTTGTCTCCGACAGCATGTTTTATAACATCCTCATGTTCCTGTGTAAAACCCTCGAGCTTGAAGCAGCACATACGACGACGCCCTAAAAATTCAGTATAAGCATCATATTGCTTCCTTAATGTCTCGTTATGACCAAGAAGCGAAAGCAAATACCCCAATCCATTGAAGTTCTCCCATGCGACAGATTGAGTGGGCCGTATCTTTGCAATATTATTGATGGCTTTGGACATGGCTTTCTCCACATCATCTTTGTCGACAGGTTTGAGCAAGTAGTCGAGCGCACCTAAACGGATTCCTTGTTGTGCATATTCGAACTCGGAGTAGCCGGAAAGGATGATCACTTTGGTTGGCAAGTTATGTTGGTGGATATGTTGAAGCAAATCAATACCAGACACCTCAGGCATTCGGATGTCAGTGATCAGAATATCGATGTGGTTTTGAGTCAACATGTCTCGGGCTTCAATCGAATTGGTCATCGTCTCGATCTGATCAATGCCAAAGGTGTTCCAATCGAGCAAGTGCTTCATATACTCCACGACATAATGTCCGTCATCCACAATTAATAATCGCATTAGTTATCTCCTTTCACCACGGGAATGCTAATGAGCAGCAGGACGGACAAGCCGCCCCAATCATTAGTAGTAAAATGTAACCCGCTAAGTTCACCGTACGTATTTTTCAGACGTTGATTTACATTCCAGAGCCCTACGCCTTTAATTCCTTCAGGCGGGGTATCACTCTCAAGCCGACCCTCCAGGCTACGGATATCATCGAGTGAAAGACCTTTGCCGTCATCGGAGACCTTGATCGCTATTCCAGCCTCCGTCTGTTTTACATCAATTTTCACCCGATGGGCACCTTGTTGTCCTTCAATTCCATGTTGAATCGCATTTTCAACCACTGGCTGGATGATCAGCGGCATGAGGGGAAGGCAGGACAGTTCTGGCGGCAGATCAATGCTGTACTCCATTTTTTTGCTAAGAGCCATAATAATCAGGAAATGTTCCGCAAACTGAAGCTCGCTTTCCAGCGTGACTTCATGCCGGTCCAACTTCGTTAAATAACGATAATATTCAGCTAGATGTTTGCTCATGCGCATGACAGAATCAGGTGAAAATTGAGCCACCGACATGATGAAAAACAAACTATTGTACAAAAAATGAGGATTGATCTGAGCCTGGAGTTGTTGAAGTTCCGCACTTCGTCTGAGTTCCGTTTCAGTCTTCAAGGATACGAACAGATCCTGGATCTCGGTAACCATATGATTAAAACTTCTGAACAGGCTGTAAAACTCTCTATCCGTATTTTCGGTAATACGTGTATTATGATTGCCTTGTTCGACCTGTGAAAACTTCCGCTCCAACAAACGAATATTACGGTAATAGTTCCGGTAAAACGTAAAGATCACAACCAGACCAAGCGTGAAAACGGCTAAGATGCTGGCAAAAAAAACTTTACGGTTGCGGTCAATCGGTTGCAGAAAATCATTCGTCTGTGTATATGTAATCAGGTAGGCGTCGATTGATTCAATGTATCGGGAAAGAACATAGTAATCGTCCGACTTGGTGTGATAATCATATTTCAAAGTGATCTCCGGCTGTGGAGAAATCATATTAGTAACCGCTTTCAATAGATCGTTGTCGACTTCTTTCTCACTCCATAGCTGATGGGAATTAAACCAAAAAAAAGCGTTTGAGCTGTCGTTGTTCACAGCCTTTTTCAGCAGATTTTTCAAATAATCGGTATTCAGCTTTACACCAACGACGTACTGAGTCGGTTCATTTTGTCCGGATTTTTGGATGTAAGGGTAGAGGGCAAAGTAATACAAGCTATTGCCGACGATTTGCCATCCCCGCCCATGAACATCCTTGAACGGAAGTCTCTCCTCCGGCGCACTGTTAGTGGACAGAAACGTTTCTTCAGACTTCCAGTAAATGCCGATCGATTCAATCGATCGACTGGAGAGGAGCGTTTGCCGCAAGCGCTCAACGATATCGTTTTTCTTCATTTGGGAATCGTAATTGCTCAGCTCGATAACATGCCTCTGATAAAATCGGACATCACTGTCAGCTGCATATTGAACTCCGTACATGTTAGCCTCGTATATAATCCCGTCCAGAATGCCTTTCACATAATCAAGCTGGTTTTTGGAAGCGCCAATCAGATTTTCTTCAAGTGTCTTGGAGCTCAATCGGTTCATCACGAAAAACAAACTTAACGTCAGCAACAGAAAAAAAACAAAGAAATAGATGAATCGTTTCATATACATTTTTCTGATCATATGTGGTTCCTTTCATATCGCCAAACGTAGAAGTTCAAACTCCAGATCGGATTAACCTAAATATAAGCCAAACCTTCGAAAAGCGGAAGGGCAGCAACGACGATAAATGAAAGCGGTTTAAAATGATTCAGGATGGGGTGATGATCTTGAAATTTTGGCATTTTGGAGTGAAAGCGCTTTTGTTAAGCTTATCTTCAAGGATCGCTTTCGAAAAGCCATCATAGAGGAGGTATGCAACATTAACGAGATTGTGCCCGCCAGATCCGCAAAAAAAACAAAAACAAAGCTTTCCCAGCGGACTTCATTCAAAAAGGAAATCAAGAAAAGCTGGCCTTTGTACGTACTGTGTATTCCCGCATTTGTGTTTGTCTGTATCTTTTCTTATGGCCCGATGGTAGGTTTGCTCATGGCATTTCAGGACTACAAACCATGGCTGGGCATTACAGGTTCACGGTGGATCGGGTTAGATAATTTCGAACGAATTTTCCAGTACAAAGAAGCCACACAAGCGATCGTTAATACGTTAATTATCGCCGTTTCTAAAATTATCGTTGGTATTATCGTTCCAATCGTCATGGCTATCCTGCTGAGCGAGATTCGAAATATGGGCATTAAGAAAAGTGTACAGACACTGGTGTATTTGCCGCATTTCTTGTCCTGGGTTACTGTGGCAGGGTTGATGATCGACATTCTGGGATTAGACGGAGGAATCAATCACATCTTGACACGTATTTTCGGGAACGATCCCATTTACTTCTTGGGTGATCCTGATCTGTTTCGATTCACGGTTGTGATCAGTGATGTGTGGAAGAGCTTTGGTTTTGGCATGATTGTCTACTTGGCGACCATTGCAGGTATTAATCCATCTTATTACGAAGCGGCCGAGATCGATGGCGCTACACGCCGGCAGCAAATTCGATACGTCACTTTGCCTAGCATGTTGCCCATGATTATCGTCATTTCTACGCTGAGTCTGGGCAATATTCTGGACGCGGGCTTTGATCAAGTTTTCAATCTGTACAATCCGCTTGTCTACAGTACGGGAGATATCATTGACACCTATGTCTACCGTTCATCCTTGTTAAACGGGCAATACGGCTTCGGAACCGCTGTCGGACTGTTCAAATCGGGGATTAGCTTGATCTTGATCGTTGTCTCTTACAGGCTGGCCTATAAATACGCCAATTACAAAATATTCTAACAAGGAGGGGGAGGGATCATGTACCATAAGACGACAGGTTATAGAGTATTCTCTTATTTTAATTACGCGTTCATGATACTGGCGGGTCTGGCGTGTTTCCTGCCACTGCTTCATCTATTGGCGCAATCGCTCAGCAGCAAAGCGGCCATTAGCGGTAATATGGTTTCATTTTGGCCGGTGGGGTTCAACGTGGACGCCTATGTAAAAACGTTCAACAATTCTAATTTTAACGGTGCCATGCTGACATCCATCACTCGAACCGTATTGGGTACAACCATCAGCATGTTTATCCTTACCTGTGCAGGATATGCTTTGTCCAAGGAATTTCGGGGACGCAACGTGCTCATGTGGTTTTTTATCTTTACCATGCTCTTCTCGGGGGGCTTGATACCTTCTTACATATTGATCACAGCCCTTGGATTAAAGGATACCATATGGGCTCTTGTTCTACCGGGCGCTTTCGGTGCTTATAATTTGATTCTTCTCGTCAATTTTTTCAAAACGATTCCCAAAGCCCTGGAAGAAGCAGCTTTCATTGATGGAGCGTCCTTTTTCGTAATTCTCAGCAAAATATATTTACCATTATCTCTGCCTGGCATCGCGACCGTATCCTTGTTCATTATGGTAGGGCACTGGAACTCCTGGTTTGACGGGATTTTGTATATGTCGGATGCAAGTAAGTATCCGTTGGCTTCGTTTTTACAGACGGTCGTTGTGCAGAGCAATATGCAGAATATGGCGATGAGCCAGTCTGAGGTGGCAGCCATGTCCGAACAGAGCATTAAGGCAGCACAAATTTTTGTCAGCACGCTCCCGATTATTTTGGTTTATCCTTTTTTGCAGCGTTATTTCGTGAAGGGAATCGTACTGGGAGCCGTCAAAGAATAGTTAGGATGACGATAAATTGGATTACTATAAGTTCATCTAAACATTTACACGATAACAGCGTTCGGAAGGTTGTTCTGTCATCGGAGTGCCAGTGTAAATATGCAATTAGTTGAACTTATATAGAAAACAAATTGAGTATGAGTGAAGGGGGCATGTTTCCATGAAGAAAAGAACTGATTTATGGAAAATGGTAAGTATGGTTATGCTGTCGGCTATTCTTGTAGCTGGCTGTAGCAAAGGGGAGCCTGCTTCCGAAACCGCACCAGCATCGGTGCTTAAGGACGGTAAATATGATCCGCCATTTACGATCACCATCGCCAAACAACAGGATGAAAATGCTGGAAAGTATATCAATGGTGAGACGTTGAATGACAATGTGTTGACCCGTTGGGGCGAACAAAACCTGGGTATCAAAATCCAAACCACCCTGCTGGGAGGTGATGCTTCACAATATAATACCAAGCTGAGGCTGGCGTTGACGGGTTCCGAGAAGCTGCCAGACGTTCTGCCTGTCTATGACACCATGCTGGTCAATGATCTGATTGAGTCGGGGCAAGTCAAGGAGATTACAGAAGACATCTCAACCTACATGCCTGACCGGATAAAAGAAATATACAAACAATACCCGACCACTTTCAATCCAGTGGTTAGGGAGGGCAAGGTCTACGGGATGGCGATTGCGCCGAATCTGACGGAAGGCGAAGTTATGTTAATCCGCCAGGACTGGTTGGACAGATTAAATTTGGGAGCGCCAACAACGATTGATGAGTTTGAGCAAGTCATCGCGGCGTTCACTAATGAGGATCCAGATGGGAACGGCAAGAAAGACACATACGGCTTTACTTTTTCAGGTAAAGATTCCTACAATACGGGCTGGGTCAGCGATCCGGTCATGATATTCAGCGCATACACAGGCAAACATCTTCCAAGGCAATGGCATAACGATAACGGCAAACTCACCTATGGATCTGTGGCTGCCGGCAACAAAGAGGCTCTTGCCAAGTTACGCGACTGGTATGCAAAAGGGTACTTGAACAAAGAATTGGCCACCCAAGGGGCTTGGGACGCATTGTCCGATTTTACGGAGGGGAAAGCTGGCATCATCATTGGTCGTCCTTGGCTTTACGACAGTGTGAAGGACGTAGAGAAAAATGTGGATGGCGCAAAAATAAGTGCTTATCCGACCATTCAAGGTGTGAACGGTGATAAGACCTATCAGTCCGCCCAATTGAACGATGGTGTGTTCATGTTTAACAAGGACTTTCAGAACATGGAAGCCTTCTTCCTATACTACGATAAAATGTACGACGCAGCGTTCAGCACGGGAGATTTCAAATACGGCTACGCTCAGGGATACGATTACGATATCGTCAACGACGAAGTCACTTTTGATCCAACGAAATTCAATAAGCCATTAGAAGCCGTGCAAGGCGTTGGGAAAATGGCATTTACCAAAAATACACCGAGTGTTGATGGTCCCGGCCAATCGTACTACGATCTGGCGAATGGAGTTAAAGCCGACACGGGCGTCCTCATTCAAAGCGCTTCAAAAGATCAAACGACACAGGATGGATATCGGATTTCGTATGAAAACAGAGATGTTTTACTGCCAAATGAGTTTAACGGTCCACCAACGCCAACGATGCAAAATGTGTGGGAACAGTTGACCACCATGGAACAAGAGACGTTCACCAAAATCATATATGGCAATGAGCCGCTTGAAGCATTTGATACCTTTGTGAAACAGTGGCACGAAAAAGGCGGAGACACCGTGATCGAAGAAGTTAACGAATGGTACAACCAAGCCAGCGAGACGGATGTAATGACACTGATGAATTTGAAATAAAGTCAAGTTTACCCTGGATCAGCCTTCCGGCAACAGGAAGGTTGGTCTTCTAAAAAAGGAGATGATGAGACATGATCAAAGGTAAATCGTGGATGGCTATCGTCATTGCATTGATGTTGTTAACAGTTCATTTAACGTCCTCAGCTCAAACCGTTCATGCTGCTGGTGGTGAAGAGACCAAGATCGCCGCAACACTGTTTGTCCTGAAGAATGAATCTGAAGTATCCAATGCCAAAATCCATTGGGCGCCTGTCCAGGGAGCGACTGTATACGAGTTGTATAGATCCGAGAACAATGCGTCTTATACGTTATTACAAACCCTGACTGGTACAACGACGGATGATTATGACCTCAACATAGGTAACACCTACAAGTATCAAGTGAAGGCGTACGATGGAACTTCCTTGTTAACCTCTGCTATCTCGCCAGAATACACCCCTTACAGTCTTCCAGAAAACCTCACAACTTTTGATAACACAACACAATCCACTCTCATGCTCCCGAATGAACTTAAAGTGGGGGATACCTATTACAGATTTAATTTTGTACAAAAACCAACTGGTGGTTTTGGCGGAATGATTCAACAGACATCAACAGATGATATCACCTATGGTGACGACAAAGTGGTCCTTTCCTACACAGATCATCCCGATCTGGCGAATTCCAAATTTGAAGGGATTAACATCCTGTACCATGCGCCTACGAACAAATTTGTTTTTTGGGCTCACTATGAAAACAGTACAGACTACACGCTTGCGAGAGTATCGGTGGCTTCGGCCACGCCTGGAGAAGACTTTACATTTCACAAAAGCTTTCGGCCGGAAGGGAACCAATCCCGGGATATCTCCATTTTCAAAGATGATGATGATTCGGCGTATCTGATCTCTACGGCCAATAATAATTCGGACACCATCTTATATAAGTTAACCTCCGATTGGTTGGATGTAGATCATCAAGTTTCAGTTATTTATCAAAATCAACATAGGGAACTGCCCAAAATGATCAAAAAGGATGGCATTTATTATTTGTTCTCTTCCCAAGCGGCTGGCTGGTATCCGAGTATACCTTTGTATTCTTCAGCAAATAGCATAGACGGAGATTGGTCCGAATTACGGACGATTGGCAACACGTCAACCTTCTCGGCGCAGTCGGGTTCCGTCATGAGGGTGAAGCCAGATACGGGTAATAACGTGGTTATGGTTGCATATCGCTGGATGTTCGGTTGGGCAGGTACGCAAAATGGAACAACGGAGGAAAGACTGCTTCCCGTGTGGTTCTCCGATGGTTACGCATTTTATGATTATTTTGATCAAGTTCTGTACAACACAAGCGATGATGTTGTCGTTCCCGTTCAGAACGGAAAACTTCTGTCGCAAGGCAAACCTGCAACAGCCCAAACGGCTACTGGAACAAACCCGGCAAGTTATGCTAATGATGGTAGCTATCAAACTGAATGGGTCGGCACAGGCAGTTCTTGGCCACATTGGTGGAAGGTCGATCTCGGCTCTGTTCAACAGTTGAATAATGTGCAAATCTCCTGGTGGATGCAAAAAGGCTCCGAAGGTTATTACAAATATAAAATTGAGACCAGTACGGATAATGTAAACTGGACCGTGGCATTGGATCGAACCAACAATAGATCTTACGGTTTTACCTCAGACAATCTATCGAGCACTGCTGCCAGATATGTACGAATTAATATGCAAAATGCGGCACTTCATAACAATCCAAACAATTGGTACACGCCAAGACTTTGGGAAGTGAAGGTATTTGGATCGGACACCAATTAACGATGTTCTTAAAAGAAGAGAGGTAACGGTGTGAATAATCAACTAACTAATGGTGGCATCTGGAATGATTCAAGTGGTAATCTGATCCATGCCCATGGTGGACATATGTTATTCCATGACGACTATTATTACTGGTATGGCGAAGATCGGAGAGACGATATATATGTGAGTTGTTACCGTTCCAAAGATCTATTCAACTGGGAGTTTCGGAACCATATCTTGACCACCTCTACGCCAGCTGCACCCATTCGAGTTCGGACAAATCTGGCATTAGTGAACGATAAAGGTGGAAAGGTGAATCTCGAACGGCCTAAAGTGCTGTTCAACGCGGTGACCAAGAAGTTCGTACTCTGGGTTCACTATGAGAATGGTGAGAATTATAACGATGCTGCATGCGCCATCGCTACCTCGGATTATCCAGACAGCCATTTTGTTTATCATGGTAGCTTCAATCCGTACGGGTATATGTCGCGTGACTGCACACTCTTTCAGGATGATGACGGGACGGCATATTTTATTTCGGCTGCCAGAGACAATGCGGACCTGCACATCTATCGTCTGCAGGAAGATTACCTTAATGTGGAAAGTCTTGTCGGAAAGCTGTGGCAGGGGGAATATAGGGAGGCGCCAACTGTCTTCAAACGGAAAGGGAAGTATTATATGGTGACCTCATTTTGCACGGGTTGGGCTCCCAATCAAGGGAAATACGCGATGGCTAATACGATGGATGGTCCATGGGGAATACTCAGTGATTTTGGCGATGAAACGACGTTTCGAACGCAACCAGCATTTGTGCTGAAGCGATCAGAAGAGGACTACCTATACTTTTCAGATCGCTGGAACGGATCGGATTATTTTCAGTCCAGCTATGTGGTCCTGCCCATTGAATTCAATGGGGACATTCCGATTCTAGATGAGTATTCCACGTTATCTTTGCGAGAGGATGCACATCTGATTCATTTTGAACGATAATTTGAAAGATAAACCGACTGATGAGAAAAGACTTTGATCCTACAGAGAATGCAGGTTCAAAGTCTTTTTGGATGAATTTTATAATTTCAAATCTAACGAATAGCGATCGCGAAGTACTGATAAATGGTGGAGCTCATGCCCAGCAATAACAAATGCAATCGATCGAGCTGAAGCAGGATTATCACTGACGATCCCTCTACAGAGCCATGCTTCCGGGGTGAGGCGACGGAGCATAAGAATGGTTGAGCGACGTGTGACAGCATATTCTTCATTCAAATCAGCTACGGTATACGCATTGAAGGGATGGCTCTGCATAAGCACGTCCTGATCGTAGCCGGGATGATTCGCTTGGTCACCTCTGGCGATGCGAAGCAATCGGCTGCTCATGATGCGTTCGTTATCCAAAAGGTGACCGATGACCTCCTTCACGCTCCATTTGCCTTCGGCGTAACGATAATTTGCTTGCTCCTCTGTCAATGAAGAGAGCAAAGCTGGTACGATATTGGATTGCAGCTCTAAGCGTTCGATGATGTTCCCTTCAGGAACAAGCTGGATGTACCCTGCATAATAAGCTGCATATTCCTCTGTAGTTGGTCTTTCAACCATGGTAATGCCTCCTTTGGGATTCGTAGATCTGGAATATATTGTAGCATATATCCTACAGCATGAAATTAGCCCCTCCACATTATGAGCGGAAGGGCCGTTTCATGTAATTTAGGCAGATTTTCAAGGTTACGTGTTATTCCACTTCTAATCCGTACGTCGTATCCTCTTATTTTGAACAAACTTCTCCAAAACCGCAAAATCCTCCGTCACTTTTTGGAACGGCAATGTTTCCAGCACCTGTTCCCGATAACTCTTTTTTGCTGCTGTGCTGAGACGGGAGTCAAGTATGCTGAGTATGCCAAGGTCCGTTTCACTACGAATCAAGCGTCCCGTTCCTTGCCGTAACCGAAGGAGCATGTCCGGTACAAACACCTCCATGAACGGATTCTCCGTTACAGATGCCTTATATTCATAAACAGGATCCGATGGAACAGGGAAGGGCAGACGGAAAATAATGACCTGTGACAGGTCAGACCCCTCGATATTCACGCCTTCCCAGAATACACCGGTACCCAGGAGTACACCTTTGCTTTTCCTGAATTCGGCGATGACACTGTCCTGGGAAGATCCTTCTTTTTGAATATGGACTGCCCATGTGTATTCATTAGCCTTTGAGATCAACTTTTTGTGAATGTACTTCATGTCCTCTTTTGCTGAAAAAAGGACGATTGTTCTTCCCTGAGTTAGATTACAGAGTTGAACCATTTCGTTGTACGCTGCTTCAAGATAGTTTTCGCGCTGATCGTGGTGGTAATAGGGTACTTTGTTCGAAATATACATCATGGCATGGTTGGTGTAGTCAAAAGGGGAGGGTTGGCGCTCTAAGAAATCTCCCTTATAACCAAGGGAGTGCGTCATATAAGAATATTGTTCCTCCAGCGTATCCCCGCCTTGGCACAGCGTTGCTGATGTTAGGATTACAGGTACCTTGCCATTAAATAAAGCGTATTTCAGAAATTGGCTTATATCTTTGGGACAGATACTGATCGTGGCTACTCCCAGGGGACTGCTTGCCCATAAAAGATAGTTGTTCTCAATCTCAGATAAGACATGAATGAGGGTAATAAGCCCGTTGGTGGCTTCAAAAGCGTCATCTATTTCCCGCTCGTGACGGGAAGTCAAAATGGAAAGGCGCAGACTGAGATCTTTTAAATCATTCGCGACTTTGTTCAACGGTACTCCTTTGATCTTCGACACTTTGATTCGGTCGTTATCCTGCTTGGCATGGTCGAGCAAATCTGCGTTTACCTGTTTGAAGATGCGCTCAGCGCAGTTTTTGATGAACTTGGATTGTGAGAAGAGACTTTTATCTCCGGACTGCTTCGTTAGAAGCTGCACCGTGGTATCCAGAATGCGGCAGATTCCGCGATAAGTGAACTCAAGTGTTCTGGCATCTCGAACTTTTGCTTCCAGATTATGCGCTTCATCAATGACGATCAGAGCAGGCTGTTCCGAGATGATGCTTTTGGTTCCTTCTTTTTTCTTCATCAAATCCCGTATCAGCAAGTCCTGGTTAACGATAATAAAATCAATCTCGTGAGCTTTTGCATTTAATTTCGCTCTCATATCGTAAAACAAACATGCATTTTTGTGATGACAACGTTCAAATTTGCAATCATTCACGGAAACGTGGGACCATTCGGCATCACTAATTCCAGCTTTAATATCGGCTCTTTCATCAATTTCATAATCTAATATGCGCTGTGCAAGGGTAGATACGGAGGCGTTTGCATCATTAAGATTGATCCATTCCGCTGCTCTACTTCTGCAGGCATACTGACCCATGCCTTTCCCCACCACGGAGCGAACCGTTGAGAATCCCAACCGGCTACCAATAATCCTTAAATCTTTATGTATCTGTTCCGAGAGCTGAATGGAGGATGTAGCTATAATGACTGGTTTCTGAGACATTTGATTCGTGAGCAGACTTGGGATCAGGTACGCAAAAGACTTACCGATTCCAACCCCAGCTTCAATCATGGCGTTATGCCCATGGATATAAGCATCGGCGATATCAAGAGACATTTCTTGCTGTCCGATCCGCTCTCTAAGGCCAATTCGGGGGAACCGGTCATATATTCGGAAGATGGCGTTAACCAAAGAACGTTCGATTTCCTTGTCCGGTTCCTGTTTATTCATTTTGTAGAGTTCATTTAACCAATTCATAACGATCGCCCCTCTTCCGAATGATGATCTTCTTGTACTCACTTTGGAGACGATTTACCTCACAATGCAGTTGTAACGGCATTTTTTAATCTGGATACGCCTTCATGTAATTGTTCATCTGACAAATGTGCAAAAGACAAATAGATACCATACTTCGTACCAACAGACGTTGAACTGCTGACTTCTGAGTATACCACACCTTGTGACCTAGCCGATTCCCGAAAGGCCTCATAAGTGGACACATTACCTCGCCACCAGCCAAACACGTGTAGACCCGCTTCGTTCTCCACCCAATCAAACCATGTAGAGAGTTGCTTGTTCAAAAGTTTGAGTAACAGATGGAATTTGCGACTGTATAATCGATTCATTCTGCGCAGATGACGCTCATATTGACCACTTGTCATGAATGCAGCTAATGCCCGTTGTTCGATCAGGTTGACGGGTCTTGGCTCGTATAAAGCCTGTGCCTTTCTAAAGGTGTCAGCCAAGGTAGGGGGAAGAACCACATAACCAAGTCGTACTTCTAAAGGCAAGGTTTTTGTAAAGCTGCCTAGATAGATTACGCGTCCTGCTTTATCAAGTGTTTTCAGTGGTTCAACATGCATGCCGCGATATCGGAATTCACTATCATAATCATCCTCAACAATCATGGCATCATTTCGCTGTGCCCAGTCCAGCAAGGTTTGTCTGCGTTCCAGACTGAGCATTTCACCAGTAGGAAATTGTCGTGACGGCGTGACAAACAACATTCGTGCTTCCCAGTCTTGGGGCACAACGCCCTGACCATCGAGATTGGCTTCAATCAACTTTGCACCCGCAGCCAATATGGCTTTAGAAATCCCGACATAACAAGGACTTTCTGTCACTACATAATCCCCAGGATCAGCAAGTAATTGAGTGAGTAGAGCTATAGCTTGCATGGAGCCTGCAGTTACTGCAATATGATCCGGATCGACTTGAATGCCCCGCATCCTCCGAAGATAGGCAGCAATGGCTTCTCTCAATTTTGGATCCCCGGTTGAACTAACCATAGCAGAGGTTGTTTTCAGGTGATGCTCACGCTGCCTTATCTCTGCATACAATCGATTATTCCATTCATCGTAAGGAAACTTGGAGAAGTCAGGTTGATATTTGCTAAAGTCGATCACTTCGTCGCTATTCATTCTGGAATCTTGTGTATGGGCATTGGCAGGTGCATTTCTTTGAGTCGTCTGATGTTCAAACTGCTGAATACGATTTCCCCAGGCGGATAAGTGATGCGTGCAAGCTTTCACGGTGGACGCATTATTGTTCAAATCCAACTGGTAAGCAACAAAAGTTCCTCTTCCATGCTCTGAATGAATGTAACCTTGAGCAGTCAACGTATCATAGACCTGATTCACAGTTCCTCTGGAAATGTGATACGTCGTAGCTAACTCTCGAGTAGAGGGTAACTTCTCGCCATGTATAAGATTACCTTCATGAATTGCATCACGGATGGCATGATAGAGAGCCTTCATCTTCGTATATTTTCGGTTCAAATATGAACTGTAAGCTACATGAAATTGCATAGGACCTCCAGAGTTATCATTGAAGTGGTACAATAAAAACCGAAAATATTGGATCTTTTTATATGACCATTCTCATTCTATACTAAATCATAGATTAGAGCGATGCCTTTATTGAAAATCACCCAAAAGTTACTTAGGAGGACTACAATCATGCAAACAGGTACAGATCGTGTAAAAAGAGGAATGGCTGAGATGCAAAAAGGTGGCGTCATCATGGACGTTATGAATGCAGAGCAAGCTAAAATTGCTGAGGCGGCAGGGGCAACAGCTGTTATGGCTCTTGAACGGGTACCTTCCGATATTCGCGCAGCCGGCGGTGTAGCTCGTATGGCAGATCCAACCATCGTTGAAGAGGTTATGAAGGTTGTATCTATTCCAGTTATGGCCAAAGCACGTATCGGTCATTACATAGAAGCCAAAGTGCTTGAATCCCTGGGTGTGGACTATCTCGATGAAAGTGAAGTTCTTACACCTGCAGACGAAGTGTTCCATATTGATAAACATGAGTTTACTGTACCATTTGTATGTGGAGCCAAAGATTTGGGAGAAGCTCTTCGCCGTATTGGTGAGGGTGCATCGATGATTCGTACAAAAGGTGAGCCTGGAACGGGTAACATTGTTGAGGCAGTTCGTCATATGCGTCTAATTAACAGCCAGCTCCGCAAAGTGCAAAACATGTCCAAGGACGAGCTGTACGCTGAAGCCAAAAATCTGGGTGTAGCTTATGAGTTGCTGCGCGAAGTTCATGAAAATGGAAAACTTCCTGTCGTTAACTTTGCAGCAGGCGGTGTAGCTACTCCGGCGGACGCAGCATTAATGATGCACCTGGGAGCAGATGGTGTGTTTGTAGGATCAGGTATTTTCAAATCCGATAGCCCTGAGAAATTCGCTCGTGCAATCGTTGAAGCTACTACACATTACACAGATTACAAACTGATTGCCGAAGTATCCAAAAACTTGGGTGCCCCGATGAAAGGGATCGAAATTTCTAAATTGGCTCCAGAAGAGCGCATGTCCAACCGCGGTTGGTAAGATAACAGGGCATCTAGTTGAATAGGTAGTTTGAACATTTATATAGAAAAGCCGATCAATTGAACCTTAATTGATCGGCTTTTTTGTTATTACTGTTTAGCTTGTTGATATCTTCAAAATGCTGTGCCTATAATAATCGGTATGAAGGAAGGTGCAGACAATTCGCTATCTATATGAGTTTATTCAACATCAGGACGATCTGCCTATGAAACTCTTCGTGAACTCGGTAAAACATATTGATTTCCATTGGCACAAGGAAGTGGAAGTTGTATATGTTCTCCACGGTTCAATCATCATGTATCTGGACCAGCAGCAATATACACTGCATGAAGATGATGTGATCGTGGTTAACAGTATGTCCGTCCACAAGATCGAACGAACCAATCAGGACAATGTATTATTAACATTGCAGTTTGGTCCCGAGTTGATGAACAATAATGTGTTTATCTCCTGTAACTCTGCTATGAACGTGGAACAAAACGCTCCTCGCCTGCAAAGTATTAAACAATATCTTGCGCAAATGGTATGGGAGATCAACAAAAAAACGCCGGGTTATCAAAATTTTACATTGGGCAGATTACAGTTGTTATGCGGATGCCTGCAGAGGTATTTTTCCAGTGGAACGAATTCCGCATTGGAAGACGGTAGCAGGGATTATGACTATAAAAGACTGAACAGGGTCCTCACATATATTGATTTACACTACAATGAGAAGATTACACTGCATGATATGGCACATTCCGAACATTTAAGTTTACATTATTTCTCCCACTTCTTCACCGACAAAATCGGGATACCTTTCCAAAAGTATTTGACGCTCATTCGCTTGGAGAAGGCTCAAGCTCAGCTGGCAGCAAACGATAAAAATATTTCGGAGATTGCGCTGGATTGCGGATTTGCCAATGTGAAGCTGTTTAACAAATACTTCAAGGAAAAGTACGGCTGTACGCCCGGTTCCTATCGGGAAGCTTCTCGTACACCGGAACTCCATCAGTTGAATGTAAACCGCAAACCCAAAACATATGAGGAGTCTTCAAGCGGAGATTATTACGAGATGGAAACGTTGAATGCAATTGGCTTACTGTATCGATATCTGGATGTTAAGGTTGACGCTGATCTGGACACGCTTCCTATACCGTCTGTACATCTGTTAGACCAAACTTATATTGAAATTCGTGCGGATCAGACGTCGTCTGTCTACGAAAAGCACTGGAATATGACCATGACGGCAGGGAGAGCCATTGAAGGTTTGCGTGAAGATTGGCGAAAGCAGCTCTCCGCGCTGAAAGGAAAAGTACCTTTTGAATATATTCGATTTCACGGCATCTTTAATGACGAGATGATGGTGTACAGCGAGAACGAGCAGGGCGTCCCCCTCTATAACTGGTCTTATGTGGACAAGTTGTATGATTTCCTGCTGGATCAGGGTGTTCGGCCATTTGTGGAATTAAGCTTTATGCCGAGCCAGCTGGCGAGATCCAAAGAGACGCTGTTTTGGTGGAGGGGGAATATTAGCCCGCCATCCGACCCTGCCAAGTGGCAGGCGCTTGTTGGCGAATTCGTTCGCCATTGTTTAAATCGTTATGGAGTAGAAGAGGTGAGACGGTGGTATTTCGAAGTATGGAACGAGCCTGACCTGGCGGGTGTTTGTTGGGCAGGAAGTAAAGAAGAATACTTTGCGTTTTACGAATCGACCGTTCATGCCATCAAATCGATCTTGCCAGAACTGAAGGTGGGGGGGCCAGCTATGGGTTACGGTTCTCTCTGGAACGATACCTGGGCTGAGGAATTTTTGTCCTATTGCCGCAAGCGGGAAGTGGCTATCGACTTTTTCTCGTTTCACATCTATTCGGAGTATCCCAAGCTAAAAGTTGAAGACGATCGTTTAACCCAGATCATGCCGCCTGCTTTTTATAAAGAGAGTATTGAACTTATGCGGCAAAAAATGAATGCGTCATCGTACGGTCATGTTGAACTTCATGTCACTGAGTGGAACTTTTCGCTGTATGACCGGAATTTGCTGCACGATACCATGTTCATGGCTCCGTTTGTCAT
Source organism: Paenibacillus sp. FSL K6-4396 (assembly GCF_038002525.1). Taxonomy (NCBI): domain Bacteria; kingdom Bacillati; phylum Bacillota; class Bacilli; order Caryophanales; family Paenibacillaceae; genus Paenibacillus; species Paenibacillus sp. FSL K6-4396. The sequence continues at coordinate 3,556,724 of NZ_JBBOCR010000001.1, forward strand.
TTACCACACCATGAACACACTTGGTGACGTGAAAGCGATGGCTTTCTGGTCCTTTACCGATGTATTCGAAGAAAGTATCGTTCCCGCTTCTCCTTTCTACGGAGGTTTTGGCCTGATTAACCGCGATGGGCTGAAGAAACCCAGCTATTATGCATTTGAGCTTATGCAAAAGCTTGGGGATGAGCTGATGGTCAAGGGAGACGGTTATGTTGGAACCCGAAAAAGGGATGGAAGCATGCAATTTTTGTTCTATCACTATGTTCACGTAGACCGGCTGTTTGCAAGTGGAGATTGGTCGGAATTATCCAGCTCAACCCGCTATGACGTCTTTGAGGAAAAAGGCAGCAAAGCTTATGAACTTACCCTGAGCAATCTCGAGGGACCTTATAAATGCACCAGTTATCAACTGGATCGGGAGCATGGATCGGTATTTGATGAGTGGACCCGCATGGGATCGCCCTATTCATTGACGGAAGAAGAAATCGCCTATCTAAACGGCAGGAGTGGACCCGTGATGGGGACAGAGATGGTAAGAGATGAAAGTTGGCGCAGAGAGATTTTTCTTCCACCGCATGGGGTAATGCTGCTCATTTTGGATAGACAATATTAAAAAAGTGCTCTTAAGACATCCTTTCAGTTTGAAGGGATGTTTTTTGTTGTTTATTTCTTGTTCGGGCTGGCAAGCTAGAACTATAGCGATGGATTGGGCAAAAAACGAACCATGATGCGGCAAGTTCCAACAAGAAAGCGTTAACACAAATCGATATACTATGGTTGTGGCAGCTTAGAGGAAGACAGGGGGAGTTTTGGATGAAGCGTTTCATGAAATGGATGACAGATTCGTTTGCGCCGAGATTGGAGGCGTTTACGAACAATATTTGGGTTTCTTCGATTCAAGAAGCCATCATGGTCGCCATTCCGATGATTTTCATCGGTTCGATTATTACATTGATTTCGATTTTGCAGGATTTCATTCCGGGAATGCCGGACCTGACACCTATCACGACATTCAGTTTCGGTTTGCTGGGGTTGTTTATTGCTTTTTTGACGCCTTATGTCGTGATGGAAAAAAGAGAACGACATAAAATCAAGTTGCTGGCGGGAATGACGGGGATATCTCTGTTCGTTATGCTACTTAACCCGACAGTAAACGAAGCCGGTACCATTCAGTTCATCCTTGAACGATTTGGACCCTCGGGGATGATTACAGCACTCCTGGTAGGTGTATTTGTCGCTCTTGTAATGATCATGTGCAACAAATTTTCGTTCTTCAAAAAGGGATCTTCACTTCCCGAATTCATTATGGACTGGTTCGATTTTCTCGTCCCGATCGCCCTGGTATTAACAACAGGATGGTTGCTTGTATATCAGCTTCATTTTGATATTTTTGGACTGATCGTGAACGTATTTGAGCCGATCAATGCCGTAGGGCAAAGTTTAACCGGATTTTTATTGTTCAATTTCATTGGTGTTGTACTGTATTCTTTCGGCGTAAGCCCGTGGGTCATGACACCGATCTGGTACGCGATCTGGATACCTGCAATCGAAGAAAATGCAGCTCTTGTGGCAGCGGGACAAGATCCCGTCAATATCAACACGTTTGAAACCTTTTTCTCCGGATGGCTGGGTATTGGAGGAATGGGAGCGACCTTGCCGTTAGTTGTTTGGTTCCTGATGGCACGTTCGAAAAAACTGAAATCTGTCGGCAAGGCGACTATTATCCCATCCTTGTTCAACATCAATGAACCCGTCGTATACGGAGCACCTATTGCCTTTAATCCATTACTCATGGTGCCGATGTGGATTAACTCACTTATCACGCCGGTGATTGTGTACTTGGCTCTCGACTGGGGTTGGGTGCGGATTCCGAGCCAGATCTTCCAGCTATGGTACACACCGATCGGCCTCTCCACATATATTATGTCCGGACTCAATGGGCTTATCTTGCTGGCGGTCGTCCTGGTCATTGTATTTATTGTCTGGTTTCCGTTTTTCAAACTGTATGATGCACAGGAACTGAAGAAAGAACAAGAACAAAATTGATATCAGAAGGGTGAGTACTATGGATAAATCAATCAATGAATTGTTGTCGGCATTGACGCTGGCCGAGAAAGCTTCGCTCTGCGCAGGATTGAATATGTGGATGACAAAAGGAATTGAGCGGTTAAACATTCCGCCGGTTCATATGTACGATGGGACAAACGGTATCCGTAAAACGAACAGCGATGAAGAAATGGGGATTACAACGGAAAATGTACCCGCAACCTGTTACCCTACGGGTTCAGCCATCGGCTCTTCGTGGAATACGGAATTGTTGTATGAAGTTGGCGTGGCACTGGGACGTGAATCAAAAACCATGGACGTTGAGCTGCTGCTTGGACCTGGTGTCAATATGAAAAGAACGCCACTTGGCGGAAGAAACTTCGAATACTACTCGGAAGACCCATACTTGACGGGGGAACTTGGAGCGGCGTTTATAAACGGGATCCAAAGCGAAGGAGTGGGCGCTTCTGTCAAACACTTTGCGGGTAACAACCAGGAGTTCGAGAAGATGGTAACCAGTTCGGAAATCGATGAGCGAACGCTCCGCGAGATTTACCTGAGCGCCTTTGAACGTATTATTAAGAAATCCGATCCTTGGACGGTTATGTGTTCTTATAATTTATTGAATGGAACGTATACAAGTGAGAACGAACATTTGCTGCATGACATTTTGAGAGAAGAGTGGGGTTATGAAGGTGTTGTTCTATCCGACTGGACAGCTGTTAATGATCGCATACGCGGTCTGAAGGCTGGGCTTGATCTGGAGATGCCGGGTCCCGCAAATTACAATGCCAAAGCGATCATTGAAGCGGTTCAGAACGGAAGCCTGTCCGAAGAACAGTTGGATCGAAGCGTGGGCCGGATTCTGAAACTGGTTGAGCGGGTAACGGGCAAGAAAGATATGGATTCTTCTCCAGATTCGGACTATCATGCACTCGCACGTAAAGCGGCGGCCGAAAGTATTGTGCTTCTGAAAAATGAGAACGCGATTCTCCCGCTAGGGCAGGAGTCCATTTCGTCGATTGCCGTGATCGGACGCTTTGCCAAAAAACCGAGAATTCAGGGAGCGGGCAGTGCAAAGGTAACGCCTACAAATGTCGATATTCCATGGGACGAGATAAAAAATCTGGCTGGCGATGCCACGACCATAAATTATGCAGAAGGGTACCCGGAGGATGACTCCATCAATGATGAGCTAATTAAGGAAAGCGTCTCATTGGCGATGAATTCTGATGTTGCTGTATTGTTTGTTGGCCAACCGGAATATGCGGAATCCGAGATGCATGATTTGCAAGGCATTGATCTTCCCGAGCATCAAGTGAAATTGATTCTCGCGGTAGCCGAAGTTCAACCCAAGTGTATTGTCGTAACGAGCAGCGGTTCTGCACTGGCGATGCGCCCATGGGTGCAGCATGTACCTGGTGTGATTCATTCTTGGTTGTCGGGTCAAGGCATGGGTAAAGTGATTGCAGATGTATTATTCGGACAGACGAATCCTTCGGGCAAACTGTCTGAGACATTCCCTGTCAAACTGTCGGACAACCCTTCACATATGCGAATTCGCGGAGAGAACGGCAAGCTGTATTATCGCGAAGGCCTGTTCGTGGGTTATCGATATTATGACCGGAAAGAACTGGCACCTCAATTCCCGTTTGGACACGGATTGTCTTACACATCGTTTTCCTATACGGATCTGGAAGTGTCTCAGACCCATACCGGTGTTACTGTGTCTTTCCAATTGAAAAATACCGGAAAGCGCAAGGGGAAAGAAGTTGTTCAATTGTATGTTCACGATGAAGAGTGCACATGGACCCGTCCAGAGAAAGAATTGAAAGCTTTTGCCAAAGTTGAATTGGAGCCGGGTGAAAAACGCAAGATTACCTTTGAACTGGAAGAGAGAGATTTCTCATATTACAACACCAAGTATAACCGTTGGGTGGCTGAGACCGGGTTTTTCCAAATTTCACTTGGCAGCTCGTCCAAAGATCTCCGAATTACGGAACGTCTGCATTGTGACTTTGGTAAGGAAGAAATCACGTTCCACAAATTCAGTCTGCTCAGTGAGTGGATGAGTGATCCTGTAGCGAAAAAGGAATTGGAGCATCGCCTGAATGAAATGAACGAGCATGTTACGGACAAGGTATACCTTAACGAGGAGTTTGTGGGATTCTGGGCAGATTTCCCGATGATCAAAGTATTCCAAATGTTCGGTCAACAATGGATGAATGAGCGTTCACCTGATGAATTTATTAATGAACTTATCGCCAAGGTTAATCAGGCACGTAATGAATAGTTAAGTAAAAGAGAAACCAAGTTCAATCCTAAACAAAGGACATGAACTTGGTTTTTCTAACGTTTCGGGATATATCGTTATGGAACGTAACCTTCGAACCAGGATGCGGCAACAACTGTCATATTCACCGTGACGGATTTCAGCTCATGTTAGTCACCAGAGGAGAAGGGCATTGAACCTGTCACAGATTAAGTTTACGATAATGCGACGAAATGAGGCACCCATACGGGGGGGGGGGGGGGGGGGGGGGGGGGGGGCTTTTTATTTATCAGATAAATGATATTGATTATTGTTCTCATTTACACGCTTCGACATTTACTGTATACTGACAATAGTTATTTTACATATTGGTTTAAAGACAAGAGGGAATTCAAAAGGGAGAGATTATTTACATGTTGGTATCCGTTAAAAAAGGGATGTTTCTTTGTTTTATTACTGCAATGATTCTGGTGCTCGCAGCGTGTTCAAGCAACAATGGTGGCAGCAAAGATGCAAATGGCAGCTCACAGCAAGCTGCGGAGAGCAGCGCCACGAATGCAGCAACAAATGGGGAACAAGCCGACGCAGACGCTTCAGCACCTGCTGAAACAACTTACCCGGTAACCGTTTCAAATTATACAACAGAGAACGGCACATGGGTGAAGAAGGATCAAACGTTTGACAAGGCACCTGAACGAGTAGTTGCCAATACACAAGGTGCAGCCGAGCTGATGATTCGCCTTGGTTTGACAGACAAACTTGTAGGTGTAGCTGCGTTGTTTGGTAGTGTACCTGAAGATATTGCTGACGAGTTTAAACAAATTCCTGTGCTAGCTGAAGGCTATGTCGGTAAGGAAGTGACAATAGGGGCTACGCCTGACCTGGTTGTAGGGCGTGGTGGACTGTTTGAGGATGCGGACTGGGGTGTTGGTACAGTAAGCAGCTTGAATGATATGGGGATTAAAACGTACGTACAAAGCACCAGTGTTCCTGATGCATCATTAGATAGTCTTTATCAGGATATTACTGAATTAGGAGAGATATTCAACGTACAAGCGAATGCAGCGGCATATATTGAGACGCTAAAAGCACGCGAGAATGCCTTGTCGGCTCGAGCTAGCACTGAAACGATCAACTATGCATCATTTTCGGATAATGGTGATGGAACCATTGGAATCTACAACGGAAACAGTGATACGTTTATTGAAAGTGCAATGTCATTAATCAATATGCATAATATGCTGATTAATGAAACCGGCACACTCAGCCTGGAGAAGTTAATCGAGATTAATCCGGATGCAATGATTATTTCGAGGTATGCAGGTGGTATTGATCCTGAGCAGACGATTGAAAAGCTGCTTGCCAACAAACAGGTACAAAACATTAACGCAGTTAAAAACAAAAAAATCTACATTATTGATTTCAACAACTTCTGGGGTTACGGGGATTCCATCTTCACAGGAGTTGAGGGACTCGCTGATGATCTCGGGTTGTAATGAAGCCAAGAACAAAAACATAGTACCATTAAAAGTCGCTATTTTAGCGGCTTTTTTTTTTGTTATCAGGGACCCAATTCCTGTTTCAAGCTGATCAAACTTTTATTGGAATCTAACGTTATTATTGTAAGATTAAAAATTACATGAAGTGGGTGAGTCGCTGTGAGAATGAAGCAATTGAAAAAAGTAGTTGTCGTTGCATTAGTGATGTCGGTGTTATTACCATTGGGGCCTCAAAAATCTGAAGCAGCATCCAAATATGTTGATTTGGAAATTCAGTGGGCAGACGGTCGTATTAACCATGTTCAGACGTTAATCAAGGATGGAGTCACTTACGGAAGTTTTTTCTCACTGGGTATTAAGGCAGGCCTAGAGTGGGGGATGGAAGATGATAATACGGCCGTACTGAAGAACAGTCAGAAGCAAATTGTTGTGCACTTGGGAAGCAGCATTGCCGAAGTGGATGGTCAAAAAGTAGATATGGGCAGAGAACCGGTGTGGTATATTAGTCACCTTTATGTACCCATAGGATTTCTTGCATCTGCTTTGGACGGGGAAGTGACTCATCAAGATATGAAAACGAAAAAGGTAACCGTGACTGGATTGAGCAATTATACCGATACTTTTTATGGCAGCAACATGGGTTACACCTATGTCATTCGCACTGCAAAAGGAGATCTTGAGATTACGAATGCTTCTACTGGACAAAAGAGTTCGATTCCCTTAGGGATCAAGGACATGAATGTGAACACTCATGATCTTAAGATAAATTTTAAGAGGAGTCCCCAAAATCTACTTATTGTCATCATTGAACACACTAATCGAAAAACGGAAGATTACGACCTTTACACGTTGGTATTCAAAAATAAAGGTCTGATTCGCAAATCCATTGCTCACGGGGTAACGGGCCAGCAGGAAATTTTGAATTCAGATAGTACCATTCAACTCATCGATGACAACAGTATACGTATTATTGAAGATGGAAGTGGTAAAGTGCTTGAAATCCTTTCTCGTTGAATAGACATCTGATCCGAGTGATCAGCTGCTCTTGCATATTTCTTACGAATCTTTTCACAATCAAAAGTAGTTAAAATATCTTTTTGTAAATCTAAATACAGTGGTTTTAAATTTTTATAATGATATTAATCTTTCAAGACTAGTTGACTTGTGAATGTATTATCAGTATAGTGTGAATCAGTTCACACTATACATTAAGGAGTAGCCTATGCCAAAAAATTCGTTCTTTCGTTTAGATGAAACAAGGCGCGAGGAAATATCGAGTAGCGCTATGCTTCTTTTTGTTGATAATCTTTACGAGGATATAACTATGAAGATGGTTTTGGATAGTTTGTCCATGCACCCCGGAACATTTTATCGGTATTTTGAAGACAAAGATGACCTTTATTGTCACTTAATACGTAATGTAACCCAGAAAAGAGCTGCATATTTTAATAACAGTAATGAAGATTCCCTTTACAGCTATTTCCTTACTGGCTTATTTGGTAACGTTAATGGTATGGTGACCGAGCCATTGAATGAGTTGGAAATCAAACTCACTAAAACATTTTCATATATTCCTGAGGACATTTTGCTGAAAGTATATGTGAATGTGTTAAAGGGCGAGTCATTCCCCATGATCAAGGACATTTTACGCCGAATGAGGGTTGATGGATATCTCCGACCAGATGTTGACGACGACCTGATTTCTTTTATGTTTGAGTCAATGCAGCTTAATTTAATCTTGTTTTTTAGAGAATTCGATATTAAGGACTCTGAGCTGCAACATAAGATCAGCAAGTACTTTGCTGAATTTATGGGTCATGGGCTGCTTGAGGATCATAAATATTCTGAAATGGTTAGTGATCTCAAGGGGGAAAGAAAATGAAAAACTATGACGCATTTCCAGAACCAATTGGCGGCTATACTGTCGGTCGAACCCAGATGGATTTTGAGTACACTGCATCAGATTACTCCAAAAGAGAACTGACCGCTTTTGTGTATTATCCGTCCGACAGTAGCGAAGGTAAGACTACATCAACGTACATGTTTCCTGAAGTCTACGAGATGTTTAATGAACAGCCACTTGTCACTGCGTTGAAGGATGTTTTCTCTATAGATATCAAGACCCAGTGTTACGATGACCTTGCTGTCTCCGGGAAGGAAAAGCGCTATCCAGTGTTATTCTATGTTTGTGGTGGAGGCGGTTCTCCAGAATGGGGTACAGTGCTCTGTACAGACTTGGCAAGCATGGGGTATGTTGTGGTAAGCATCGGCCATCAGAATAGCACGATGTATAAACGTAAAGATGGGCGCTTGTTCAATGTATCCAAGGATTTTTCGGATGTTATTACAGCGTTTGGTGAAGATCCGGAGATGCTGGCGTTGGCTGGCAAGATGGAGATGCGTCCTGACGATGAAACTGCCTTTGAGATGTGCCGTAACGTGCTTGCACTACCGATACTTTCCAAGATAACAGAGTATAGTGAATCACAGGCAAAAGATGTAAGGTATGTAGCCGATTATCTTTACAAACTGGACTCTGGAGAGCTGAATTCCATCTTTAAAGGCAGATTGCTGCTTGACATCGGCATGGGTATAGTCGGACATTCTTATGGAGGGCCCACCACGGCAATGGTTTGCCGGGATGACGACAGGTTCGCCTGCGGGATTGGCTTGGATAGCGGTGCGTTTGGACTTCTTGATAGCGATCTTAAGAAACCCTTTTTGTTACTGTTTTGTGAACCTAACTATAATATGAATGCGGTTATTGGCGCTAACAATAGCATGGAAACCTATTATATCTCAGTTGATCGTGTTGCACATTTGGATTACTGTGACATCGTGTTTACCAGTGTTAATGAGGAACTCAGAGGTGAACGGGATGCTATGGAGATGCGAAATCTTGTTACAGACTATGCGAAGAACTTTTTTGATCATTACATACTGCAGAAGGCAGCAAGTGTGGAAAGCCTGGCATACAATGGTGTGGAATTGATCAAGAAGACCAGCAACAAGTGACATAACCGAGAGATTGCTGATTAATGCATGTCAATTAATGCATGTCAAAAAGCTAGCCGTACAGACGGAGAGCCGATAACCCCTATTACGCGGTTATCGGCTCTCCGTCTGCAAATTGACATCCTGGTCCCAATAACTGACGCTTATTCGGCCTTAGTCCCGCCAGTGTTTACTTCGCTTCCAGGCTCCATCAACATGATATGACATTCCTTTTCGGAGGAAGGCTTGATCTCGACTCCCTTAGGGACAATATACATCTCGCCCTTGGAAATCTTCACTTGCCCATCACGAAAATCAATTATCATTTCCCCTTCGAGCACAAAAAATAACTTATCTGTCTCCTCATGAACATGCCACTCAAAATCTCCAGCAATCTTAACGATCTTAAATTGATAGTCATTCATTTCACCAATGAGTTTCGGAGACCAAAGATCGTTTAATTTCGAAAATTCCTCATTTAATTGAATCGCTTGATAGTGCATTGTCATTCCTCCTGTGTATTAATCCTCTATGTTCAGTATACTGATCTAGGCTTTTGTATAACATGGATACCTATTGAAATCAGGATGGATTATTGATGAACTTCAGACGATATTCACTAGGAGAAATACCATATTGTTTCTTAAACACTCTGCTAAAATAAAAGGGGTCAGCAATGCCAACGGTCTCAGCAATCTGTTGTACAGACGCATCACTTGCCAATAACATTTGCTGTGCCATGTTTATACGATATTTCAATACATATTCTGCTGGACCCATACCTGCATGTCTTCTAAACACGTAGGAAAGTCGATTTCGATTAACGTTATTTTGTTCTGCCAACGATGCGACAGTCAGACTTTGATCATAGTATTCTTGGATATAGGTAGAGACCCGTTCGAATAAAACATCTGATTCACAACTATTTTGCCTATGATCAACACATATTAAGGTCTCATTCAGTACATCGCGAAACAGCATCTCGGTCTGAAACTTTGAAATACCTCCGTGCTGATTATACACATGCCAAAGACGCGTGATTAATTCGATCAGACGTGGGGATTGACCCGTTGATAATTCAAAATGCTGATGGGAAAAGCTTGTCTCCTTGAGGTCCGAACTACATATCCGGTATAAAACGAGGATGTATTCCCAGTCCGTTCTATGAAAAACGGTTTGATCCAGTTTCATTTTCGCGCCCCCGTGTACAACTTTTCCTGGTGAAAAGATATAGGGCGTACCATCAAATTGGAATTGAATCTTTCCTGTAAGAGGAAATACAAATCCAGGAAAAGAATCGGTATAGTCAGCCTGGGGAACCCCTGGATTTCTAGCATATCGATATACTCCTTCGACTTGAAAAGGAATGTGTGCAAAATGCGCTGCTAACTGATTAACGTCTACATTCACATTACGTACCTCATTTCAAAAGTGTTTGCTGGTCATTCTAAGATAAATCGTTGTGTACCTTATTCCAACATTATTGATAACGATTATCACTGTCAACATATATAATGAAAAAGAAAGCTCTTTTTACATATGGGCAATAGAATCCATCTTGTGTTAACATGTGCACTAACTAATCCAATGGCTTGTTTGAGAAGGGGAACCCATGTCAATTCGAATAAAATTGCTGCTGTCCTTCACGGGCATGCTTGTTATAAGTCTGCTGTTCATCCTGCTTACGGCAAGTCTGTATACGATTGCGGCTACAGGGGATCTACAGAGTTTCCGCGATATTTACAAGGTACATTATCAGATCAACCCCCTGACTGAACAGGGAGAATCGATCTTTCAAGAGATGAAGTTTCTGGCCAAAAATGACCCGGACGACCTGCAAAACAAGGTTTTGCTACGTGAATACGATATGAAGCTTCGAGCTGAGAAGTCAGGGCTCTACATCAGACGGGAGAATAGTCAGATCTTTGAATCGCTGACCTTCAACCAGCCGGAACTGAAACAAGCTCTGCCTGCCTACGATCTTAACAATTATCAGATTCGAAGCACCTTTAATATTGGTGAGCGATTCTACGCGTATGCAAAATTTGATTTTCAATATTCAGATGGGGAACGGGGGAGTATCTTTGTCATTCGCGAGAGAAGCCCCTTTGCGGAGCTTACTCGCAAGCTGCTGCCTGTGATGTCATTCCTGCTTATTGGCGTCCTCATCATTGCAAATTTGCTCTTGTTCCGCTGGATCACGCGCAGCTTCATTAAGCCATTGAATCAACTACGAAGTTCAGCCGAACATATTAAGGATGGCAATCTATCCTTTAAACTTCAGCTAAACTCCAATGACGAGGTTGGTCAACTCAGCGAAGCGTTTGAGAGCATGCGGAATCAATTGCAGCGCTCTTATGCGTTACGTCAGCAGGACGAAGTGAACCGCAAAGAGCTTATCTCCAACATTTCGCATGATCTCCGTACGCCGATTACCAATATCAAAGGTTATATTGAGGGCATTCGTGACGGAGTGGCTAATACTCCGGAGAAAATGGAGAGTTATGTTAATATCATTCACTCCAAAGCAGTTAGCATGGATAAGCTGGTGGATGAACTGTTTTTGTATTCAAAGCTCGATTTGAACCAAGAACCTTTCCTGTTTAAAACAGTTGATCTCGCTGATTTCCTTGAAGATAGCATTGAAGAGCTGAGATACGATTTGGAGGATAAAGGTGTTGCCCTGGATTGGAATAACCAGGTGTCTGGTCCCGCTATGGCTGCTGTGGATCCGGAGAAGTTAAAACGTACCGTTGTTAATGTGGTGGATAATGCACTCAAATACATGGAGAATGAACATAAACGATTCGAGATTACACTTCAAGCCGATGAGAAATGGATTACGATGGCGTTTAAAGATAATGGGAGGGGAATACCTGAAGAGGCATTGCCTTATATATTTGAACGCTTCTATCGTGCAGAACAATCCCGGAACTCCTCAACGGGCGGAAGTGGGCTCGGGCTGGCAATTGCCCGCCAAATCATTGATGGACATGGGGGCTTCATCTGGGCTAAAAGCCAGCCCAATGATGGCACGAGCATATATATCAAACTGAAACGGCTGAATGAAGAGAGGGACTAATAAGTAATGGCAAACATTCTGATCATTGAAGACGAAACAACGATTGCGGAACTGGAACGGGATTATTTTGAGCTCAACGGATTTTCCGTGGATCTCTGCCATACTGGAGATGCTGGCCTGAAGCAGGCACTGGAGGGAGACTATAATCTGATCATTGTTGATCTGATGCTTCCGGGACTGGACGGCTTCGAATGTTGCAGGCGCATTCGAGAGGTAAAGGAAGTGCCCATCCTTGTCGTTTCCGCAAAAAAGGAAGAAATCGATAAGATCCGGACGTTCAATCTGGGAGTGGATGATTTTATTACAAAACCGTTCAGCCCAAGTGAGTTGGTTGCACGAGCAAAGGCTCATTTGACCCGATACGAGAGACTTCTTGGCAAAAACAAACCAGCTGAGCAGGATGAAATCCACATTCGAGGGCTTCACATTGACAAAGGATCACGCCGCGTTTTTGTTAATGGAGAAGAGGTGGCGATTACAACCAAGGAGTTCGAGTTACTTGTATTTCTTGCGAGTCATCCCAATCGTGTATTCAGCAAATCTGATCTGTTCGAGCGGATCTGGGGCATGGATTCCACCGGAGATATTGCAACGGTAACCGTCCATATTCGCAAACTGCGTGGGAAGCTGGAGACAGACCCCAAAAATCCGGAGTATATTGAGACCGTCTGGGGCGCAGGCTACCGATTTACTGCATAAGTTTCCTGAAAATTTAGAGCCAGTTTATATTTTGTTAATAACTTTATCCTTGGGAGTTTCTTTTTGTCCTCTATTCTATAGATACAGGCAACTACAACCTATAGAGGAGGAATTCAACTATGAATTCTACAACCCGCAAAATCGCTACATTTCTAACCATAACTGCATTAGGTACAGCAGTGTTCCCGTTAACTGCGAATCAAGTACATGCAGCTACATACGTCACTAACATTGCGGCAACAACCGCACAGCTTACCCGACAACAGATCGAAGCTGCTATCAAGGATCTGAATAGCTTGGGGATCATGAACGGATATGCAGATCAATCTATGGGTGAACATCGAGCGATTACCCGTGCGGAGTTAGCTTCATTGGTTTTCAAAACATTTCATTTGGAGAGCAAGACGGGAGAAACCGTAGAATTAATGGATGTCAATCCCAATGCATGGTATGCGCCATATGCGTCAAAGCTTATTGAACTCGGCATCATGCAAGCTAACGATGGACAATTCAATCCGCAGACTCAAGTGTCGGATGCTGAACTCGAACAGGTCGTATCCAAAGCGATGCAACGTGATGTAAAGTCCGTTCACCATTGGATGAGCGAGTTTTACTCCGAGAACGGTTCGGCAACGCGTGGCGAAACAGCAGTGTTGTTGCAAACCGCACACCAAGCTATTCCTTCGGAGCAAGCTCAAATCAAGAGCGTTAGATCGCTGAACGCCATTACGTTAATTGTCACATTCGACAAGCCGCTGACAGCAACGAATGAAGCTTTTGCCAAGGCGCAAACGGACTTTGCATTTAGTGGTGGGCTGACGTTAACCAATATGCCCCGTTTGAAAACAGGGTCGATTGCGACTTACATCGTTCCAACGTCCGTACAAGATGCTGATGAAGTGTACAACCTGACTTACAAAGGCCAAGACGCTGGTTCCTTTGAAGGCAGTGCCACGAAAATAAACATGACAACGGCTAGTCAAGTAACGAATGATACATTCGAGATCGAAGCACTGCAAGTGAACGGTGTAGTGGATTATGGTTACATCATTTCGGCTTACAGCGGAGGTCGAGGAGCTAATGCATTTGTGCTGAATGATCAAGAGAAAGCAGGAGGCAAAACGGTTCAAATTATCTCTTCCATGCAGGCAAGACAAGTTGTAATTACGCCAGAAGGTGGCGAGCCTATCGTTGCCAGATATGTTCCGTTCACGCAATCCACAGATGGCAAACAAGAACCGAAGTTCCGTTTGCCTGAAGGACAAACGCTGAAAACAGGTGTCACATATACGGTTTCTTCGGATTGGGCCAACATCGAAAAAGCTTCTTTTACGGCGAAATCGTTTGATGCACTAGTGGTTGCAAGTGCTCAAGCAGTGAGCGAAACCTCCATTGAAGTTACGCTTGACCAGGACCCTGGGGATGAACTGTTCTCTGGTCGAAGTGTAACGTTAACTTCACCTAGCGGGGATGTTCTGACAGCCACTTATAAATATTCAAGTCGAAAAGGTGCGACGGGTGTATTCGACCTAACGAATGATGGGAAGTTGACTCCGGGTACTACGTATACAATAAACCCAGTTGGGGATTGGAGTATCGCTTCTTCGGTCACCTTGACACTGGAGTAAAGGAGGCAGTATGAGTAAATCGCTGATCATCGTTGTCCTGATAAGCAGTATGTTGATCGTCCAGGGCTGCGTGCCTGAAATGAGAAACGACTCTAACGTAGAGGTAAAGGCCATGACTTCAGCAGATGAACAGCTGTTCAAGGCAGTAGAGGACAGCGATACTGAACGCATCGAACAAATGGTTCAAGCAGGCGCCAATATCAATGCTCAAGATCAGACTGGCCGAACCGCTACAATGATTGCAACTTACAATAATGACCCAACATCGGCTAAAGTGTTAATTGAAGCGGGGGCAGACGTGAATATACAGGACGATATGAAAAACACCCCGTTTCTGTATGCTGGCGCTGAAGGATACTTGGATATTTTGAAGCTGACAATCGAGGCCGGAGCGGACCCAACGATAACGAATCGATATGGAGGGACAGCACTTATTCCAGCTTCGGAGCATGGATATGTGGATGTAGTACAAGAATTACTGACTCAAACTTCGGTGGATGTGGACCATGTGAATCAATTGGGATGGACAGCATTACTCGAAGCGATCATTCTTAACGATGGCAATGCTCAGCAGCAGGAGACGATACAATTACTCATTGATCATGGAGCAGACGTGAACATACCGGATCGTGATGGGGTATCACCACTCAGTCATGCAAAGAATAAAGGCTTTAAGGAAATTGAAGAAATTTTGGTACGAGCTGGTGCGAAATAGACCCTTTTAGGATGAATAAATTAACAAACATGTTGAGATATATGTAAAAATGGTTTTCATGGAGCGCCTGACTCCTTCTACGCTGAAGGGCAGGCGCTTCATTCAATCCATCTTACGTTTATGAAACCGGCATAGTCTTAACATGACATGATTGGATACAAGAACGAGGATCTTAAAAATTGAATATCTCTGCTTTGAAGTTTGCTATAGTGTACCACTATACTTCCAGATAAAATGGAAATACCAACCATGTAAGCGTTATCTATTGTTATACTGCTTGTACATGTTGGAATCATTCATGGAGGTGTATGATGAAAAGGAAGTCTTGGTATACTTTGGCGGTAACTGGTGTCATCTCTTTGTTTTTTTCGGTAAGCGCTTTCGCGGGTTATGTTTTCTGGGAACCTCTAACCTATTTTAACGCAAGTACGTGGCAAAAAGCGGATGGGTATTCCAATGGGAGCATGTTTAACTGTACGTGGAGGGCTAACAATGTTAATTTTACAAGTGACGGCAAGCTTAAGCTTGGTTTGACCAGCTCTGCACAGAACAAGTTTGATTGCGGAGAGTATCGTACCACAAATACGTATGGATACGGCTTGTATGAAGTCAGTATGAAACCTGCCAAGAACACAGGTGTAGTATCGTCTTTTTTCACATACACAGGCCCTGCACATGGCACCCAATGGGATGAGATTGATATCGAATTTTTAGGAAAAGACACAACCAAAGTGCAGTTTAATTATTATACCAATGGCGTTGGTAATCATGAGAAGGTTATCAATCTAGGTTTTGATGCATCCCAGGGCTTCCATACGTATGCATTTGACTGGCAGCCGGGACATATCAAATGGTATGTTGATGGTGTATTGAAGCATACGGCAACCAGCAATATTCCTAAAACACCTGGAAAAATCATGATGAACCTCTGGAATGGAACAGGAGTAGATAGCTGGCTTGGTCCTTATAACGGGGCCAATCCGCTCTATGCTGAGTACGATTGGGTTAAATATACGAGCAATTAAGCAGACTGAAGCAGCCGTTAGCGGCTGCTTTTTTCTATATTCAGGCATTGTATTTATTCAATATATGTATTCAATATCCAATATCCTAAATTAATGCAATAAATGTTGCAATATTAGTATGGGCATAAATATCAAACATTCATTATGATTAACCTGTAAGCAACATTACATAGACTGGGGGAACGAAGTTGGACACAAGTAAAAAGAGACGAGTAGGCAGTTTGGTCATGATCGGTGTATTGGCCCTATCTGCAGCCTTGAGCGGGTGTAGTAACGGGAGCGACAAGAAAACAGAATCGAGTACACCAGCGACAACGTTGGAACTCAAAAATGGGAAGTATGATCCACCAGTATCCATTACGTATTTACGACCATGGGGTCCAGACGTGAAGTTTAAGTCAGGCGAGGATCAGGATAACAACGTCCATACAAAATGGGCCAAGGAGAAACTCGGGATTGAGTTGAAAAACCAGTGGATATCTCCTTCTACCAATAATGCATTTGAGACGAAACTACGTCTATCGCTTGCTTCCAATGCGGACATGCCAGACATTATTTCGTATCGCGGCGAATTCAATCTGGTGCGTGAATTGATTGAGTCCGGAAAATTTGTCGATGCTGGCGAGTTGTTTGACAAATATGCCAGCGACACATGGAAAGCAGCCGTAAACGAAGATCCTTCCGTATGGTATCCATACATGCAAGATGGCAAAAAGATCGGTATTCCGATCCTGGACTATTCCTATAATGGTGATCCTGTCATGTGGATCCGCGAAGACTGGATGAAGAAATTTAATCTGGAAGCACCTAAAACGATAGATGATCTTGAAGTCATTATGGAAACGTTTACGAATCAAGATCCGGATGGCAATGGGAAGCAGGACACTTACGGACTCACCATTGGCTTTAAGAACTGGCTGAACACATGGATGTCTGAAGCTGGGTGGGTATTTGGCGCTTATGGTACAATGCCAAACCAATGGAATCTGACGGCAGACGGAAAACTTGAATACGGTTCCGTTACACCTGGTGCAAAACAGGCTTTGGCCAAATTACAGAGCTGGATGAGCAAAGGTTATATCCCGGAAGAAGCCGGTGTGTATGACGAGACAAAAGCTGCTGAAGAATTTACTGCCGGAAAAGCAGGTATTGTGGTAGGTCCTCACTGGATGCCATCCTGGCCGCTGGAGGATGTGAAGAAAAACAATCCTGAGGCTGAATACAAGGCGTATCCCATTCCTTCCGGTCCAAACGGTCAAGCAGGAAGACACGGTACGTCGAACGGAAACGGCGTAGTTCTAATTAACAAAGATATGAAAAATCCGGAAGCCTTTTTCACCTATCAGAACTATCTCTTTGATCATTATGCGAATCCTAAAGAGGGCGATGAGTTTGAGCATGGATTTGCGGAAGGATACGATTGGGTTATGGTAGATGGGAAACCATCAACCGATGCAAGTCTTACAGGTGGTTATGCTCCCGAGAAGTACACTTTGACTTTTGATGGAGCGCGAATTCCGAATCTGAGTATGACAACACTCGCGAAGCTGGCAAGTGGTGAAGAACCAACAACGCCATTTGAGAAAAAAATCAAATCAGGTGTACCGACACCTATGCTTGATGCAGCCAAGATTGTTTTGGATCAAAAGGATATCGTGTTCAATCAAATGTTTACTGGTGCACCTTCAATGACGATGCAGATGAACAATGACATTTTGACCAAGATGGAGAAGGATACCTTCTCTCAAATTGTATATGGCAAAACCTCTGTTGATGCGTTCGACTCATTTGTTGAGAAGTGGAAGTCTTCAGGTGGAGATCAGATCACGAAAGAAGTTAACGAGTGGTATGATTCCGTGAAAAGCGGAGAATAGGATGACGCAGGGCTGGCTGAATTGATTCATCGCGGCCACATAAGCACCAAAAAGGCATTGCAGGAGTAGATCTCCGGCAATGCCTTTTTGTATTTGATATGGAGAAGGGGAAACCGGAGAGATTACTAGAAACTCAAGTCTGGCCTGAGTATCTTAAACCGGCAGATTTTCCCGATATTCCTGCGGTGTAAGATCATAAAATTTCTTGAAAACTCGAATAAAATATGCGGTATTGTTGTAACCGACAAGTTCAGCAATTTCAAATACCTTGGCAGTTGACGTTCGCAAATGATAGGCTGCTTTCTCCATCCTTAATCGGTATACATAGGCAGTAAGTGCTTCACCGGTCTCCGCCTTATATACCTTGGACAAGTATACTGGATGCAGATGCACATGGTCGGCAATGGCAGGCAGCGATACATCTCCCGCCAGATGAAGGTCTACGAAACTCTTGACGCTACGTACAATGGTGCTGTGATTGTCTCTGAGCTCTTGTTCGGCATCATCTCGTATGTAATGAAGTGTACGTACGGACCAGTCCTGTAGCTGCTGCGCAGTGGAATAGCTGGGAGCTTGAAAGTAACGATAGGACTCTGCTGGAATCAAAGAAGAGATTTGTTTGCCATTTTTATGAATGATGTACGCAAACGCACCCGCAATAGCAAAATACACCTCGAAGGTTGACTCCGCAATATCATGATGTTCATTGGAATGCAATAGTTCCTCAAATATGTGCCCGATTTTCTGTTCCACATCCTCAAAGCGACCAGCTTCGAGCAGGCTAATCAACGTTGGTGGCTGATACAGCGACCTGATCGTATGTAGAGGGTTGGCATCCGTTTCATCGGAAGCGGTGACAAACAAACCTTGCACCTGACCCATCCGTTTACGCATGGACATAACCGTTCGCTCATAGAGTTCTCCAATTTCGTGGGGGAACTTGCCCCAACTGGAGACGGAAATGGAGATAGCACCTTTCAGGTATAACTGAACATTGGTTTGAATCTGGGCAGCATACTGCTCAAGCAATGTCTGAGGCGTCTCGCTCCTGCTGTAACTCATCGTTGTTGAATGCTTCATGCTAACTAGAACAACAATGTAATCGTGCACGTCACGTGTATGCCAGATATGAAAATGATTATGCATCACTTCACTTATGATATTACATATCGCATATTCCATTAGGGCCAGGTCGCCGTGTGCCATATCGGATAGATGTTTCTCCATACGGATAATCAGCATGCCGAGATCTTCTCCTACGGAGTAGGGAAGCTCCAGCAGATCAAGCTTGTCTGCCAGCGTCTTCTGATCATAGACTTTTCCAGTCAGCAACTCATGCAGCATCGTGGATTGAAGCAATGGCAGATGATCCTGAAAGGCGTGTAAGGCTCTTTGATGAGATGCTGCCGTTTCCCACTTTTCTTTAATTCGATGAACAAGACGTTGCACGGATTCGATCAGATCTTCATCGCTAACAGGTTTCAGCAAGTAATCAAAGCTTTCCTGAGCAATAGCCTGTTTCGCATATTCAAAGTCGGCGTGACCTGATAACAGAATCGTCTGCACATGCGGCCACTTTTCATGAATCGCTGTAATCAGTGCAATGCCTGACATTTCGGGCATACGTATATCCGTAATTACAATGTCAATGTCGTGGTTGTCCATAATTTCCAGCGCTACTGCACCGGATAAGGCTTCATGAACTGTACCGATACCGCAGCTTTCCCACGGAATGGTCTCTGCCAGCGTTTCCACGACGGAACGTTCATCGTCAACTAGTAATATTTGCAGCATGGGTCGTTCACCTACTTGTCTGTATTGTCGTGCCATGTGATGTTAACTTTAATCCCACCCATTGAAGAATGATCATAAGATAGTCCAGATCCTTCACCATATAGAAAAGACAAACGTTGATGGACATTCCATGTACCACATCCCATATTCTCATCCAGCGGTTTAAGAAGATTATCTCTCAGATGATCAAGTTGTTTCTCAGACATGCCAAGCCCGCTGTCCTCCACGATAATTGTGTACACATCATCCTCGCAGTCCGCATAGATTTTAATCTCACCATCTACCGATTTGGGCTCCAGACCATGAATAATAGCGTTCTCAATAATAGGCTGGAGGGTTAGTCTGGGAACTGTTTTATCTAAAATATCATGGGGCACGTCGATTGTAAAATGCATTCGTTCCAGACGAAGTGACTGGATTTCCAAATAATTTTTGACCATCGTCAGCTCTTCACGAAGCGTGGCTTGATCCTTTTCGGACCTGGTTATGTATCGGTAATACTCCCCCAGATTCAGTGCCATGGCTACCACGGCCTTTTCATTTTTCATTCGGGCCATGTTCTTGATATAGAACAGGCAGTTATATAGAAAATGCGGATTAATCTGCGACTGTAACTGTTTGAGCGTGGCTTCCCGACTTCGTAATTTCTCCTCATATACATTCTCGATTAATTCTTGAATTCGTTGAGCCATGATGTTGAAACGTGCAAATAACAAGCTGAACTCATTGCGTGCAGAATGATGAAGCCGAACGGAAAAATCCCCGGTGGACAAGCGATTCGTCCCTTTCACCAACTGTAAGAGTGGAAGCTGCACACTTCGGTAGAGTGTATATAATACAACAACGCTCATCACGATCAGAACGGCAATTGAAGCGTAAAAGAGATTCCGGCTGCTCGTAATCGGTTTCAAAATTTGCTGCATAGGCACGTAGTCAACATAATACCAGCCGAGGCTCTTGGATTGAATATAGGAGACGTAATATTCCGTTTTGTTTAACGTTGTGGTGAATCCACCACTGGCTTGCAGTTTTGCTCCTTTCAAAGAGGGCAGTATGGCATTCAGCGTTTCCTTTCCAGAGCTATTACTGATTAAACCATAATCGGGATGGAACATGAATGGATCACCTTTATTATTTAACTTGTTTTGATTAAGAAGTGCAGTTAAGTGATGAACTGGAAAACTGATTTTGGTAATCAATCTGGCTTTGCCAGGTCTCGCCATCGCTGTCGTTGGATCGGTAGTGTACCAGATAAACTGATTGTCGGCATAGGTCCAGGATTGCGAGAGAGGCTCCTTAAATTCATCATCCCTGTAAGGAATGTAAGCATAATAATCCGTTGATATCACTTTTTGCATCCTTGGGAAGTAGAGTGTGATGGTCGAATGCCATTTGCTTGCTGCGTTGTACAGATTCATCTTTTCCAGAATAGCACTTCCAACTTTCACACGTTCATAGGGAACGTCCTTATAGTCGGGGCGTTGATATTCCTGAATACTCGAATCTTGCCCAATAGACATCCCATACAATGACAATTGGTAAATGTTGGATTCTACTGAATCAGCAAATGTCGATAGATGATTCATCGTATTGTTCTGAATCTCGTGTTCGATAACACGCACGCTTTCCCGGTTCGAGTATGTATAGAGAAACAGCACCAGAATAAGCAGCATCACAAACAACAGTGTAATTTTGGTAAAGACATTCAAACGTGTGAACAAAGTCCAACCTCCTTAATCTTATTAAAATATTGATATCGTTGTTGCAATATTAGGATATAGATCACAAATTTCCATTGCTATAATTTTAATATACAAGTTCACGATGACTTGTAAAATACAAAATTTAGAACATGGGGGATGCAGGAGTGAAGGAACATACGTTAGAAACGCCGCATAAACGGCGCTCCACCAGGGTTAAACAGCGCTGGAATATGCAACGGAATTGGACCTTGCATATGATGCTCATTCCAGCTGTATTGCTGGCACTGGTGTTTCAGTACATACCGATGGGCGGCATTGTAATTGCTTTTCAGGATTTCAAGCCATACTTGGGATTTTCTGAATCCAAATGGGTGGGTTGGGACAATTTCCGATATTTATTTTTATATCCAGACGTAGGTCAGGTGATCTGGAATACACTGGTCATTGCATTTTTCAAAATCATCGCAGGACTGTTCGCTCCATTCCTGTTTGCCATTTTGCTCAATGAAGTGCGCTTGACGGCATTCAAGAGAGTAAGTCAAACGCTTGTGTATCTACCGCATTTCCTATCTTGGGTTATTCTCGGTGGTATTCTGCTCGATATCCTGTCTCCTCAGGGCGGCATGGTCAACCAGCTTGTCGTAGCCTTTGGAGGAGAACCGATCTTCTTCCTGGGGGACGGTACATGGTTCCGAATAACGCTGATCCTCAGTGATGTGTGGAAAGAATTTGGTTTTGGTACGATTGTATTTCTGGCTTCTCTCTCAGGAATTAATCCTGCACTCTACGAGGCTGCCGAGGTGGATGGGGCCAACCGATTTAAACAGACGCTGCACATTACGATTCCGGCATTGATGCCGATCACAATTGTATTGATGACGCTCTCTATCGGCAACATCTTGAACGCCGGTTTTGATCAGGTGTTCAACTTGTACAATCCGCTTGTGTATGACAAAGGCGACATCATTGACACCTTTGTATATCGACTTGGGATTCTGAACGGGAAGATGAGTTTTGCCACAGCAGTAGGGTTGTTCAAATCTGTGGTTGCTACCATTTTGATTGTTATATCTTACAGAATGGCTTACAAACTAGCTAATTATCGAGTTTTCTAGAGAGGAGAAAAGGGCTTGTATTATAAAACAAAAGGATACCGCATATTCAGCATCGCTAACTATACTTTTCTTGGGATATTATCGATACTCTGCATTTTACCAATTATTCATATATTGGCTGTTTCATTCAGCAGTATGGCGCCAGCATCATCAAACCTGGTTACCTTCTGGCCCATCGGGTTCACTACCGACGCATACGTGAAAACATTCGGGAATTCAAACTTCATTAACTCCTTGATCGTATCACTTAAACGGACTGTAATTGCGACGATCATTGGTATGGTCATCATGCTCTTAACCGCATTTCCGTTGTCGAAGGAAGATATCAGTTTTAAAGGTCGCTCCTTATATACGTGGTTTTTCGTATTTACCATTTTGTTCAGCGGCGGTTTGATTCCAAGTTACATTCTGATCCAGAAGCTTGGCTTGATGAATACAATCTGGGCACTTATTCTGCCTGGAGCACTGTCCGTGTGGAACGTTATTCTTATGATGAACTTCTTCCGCGGACTGCCCAAAGAACTTGAAGAAGCAGCTTACTTGGATGGAGCAGGTCATATCAAAACGTTGATTCTGGTCTACGTACCACTGTCGCTTCCAGCTATCGCAACCTTGTCCTTATTTACGATGGTGTATCAGTGGAACTCCTGGTTCGACGGTATGATCTATATGTCTGATATTAAAAATTATCCGCTTGCATCTCTATTACAGACGATTATCGTTCAGCAAGATCTCAGCAAAATCAACGTTGATCCTTCCATGTTGGAAAATATCTCGCAGCGAACCGTACGCGCAGCACAGATCTTTATCGGCGCGCTTCCGATCCTGATGGTATACCCGTTTTTACAACGTTTCTTCGTTAAGGGGATCGTTATTGGAGCAGTCAAGGAATAGGCTATGCAAATGCAAGGATAACTGAGCTGAGGGAGGAAGAAGGATGAGAAAAGGACTGGCATGTATGGTGGCATGGAGTTTAATGGCTTCTCTCGTTTATCCAGCAACTGTTGGAGCAGAAAGTGTACAGGGTCAAGCGGAGGTGGGAAATGTGCAGGCGAAAAGCCTGCACTTCTCTGTTCCCTATAGAGACCTGACCGGGCATTGGTCACAATCTGCAGTTACACGGTTGCAAGATTTGAATCTATTGAAAGGTTATACTGACGGTACATTCAAGCCCAGTCAGGTCATTAGCCGAGCTGAATTCGTGATGATTCTGGATCGAGCCTTTGGTTTCACTGGTAATGCGGCGACTCGTTCATATGTGGATGTGACTTCAGACGATTGGTACTATGACGTGATGGTACGAGCGAATGGTTCTGGCATCATCGAAGGAACAGATCGTGATCATCTGTCACCACAACAACCGATTACACGCCAAGATGCAGCGGTTATGGTAGATCGAGCTTTTCAACTTTCAGCGGCTACAAATGAAGATAGTGAACAATTGAAATTTCAGGATGAAGATGATATTTCCAGTTATGCAAAGAAAGCGCTTACCTATATGGTGAACGAAAATATTCTTAAAGGTTTCCAAGGTAAATTAAATCCCAAATCCCCGATTACCCGAGCAGAGACGGCAGCAATGTTGTCGGAGATGATTGCAGATGTGAAAAGTGCTCCTGGTATTTATGAGTCCCGGGTGGATGGCAACTTGATTATTAATTCAACGGATGTCACGTTAAAAAATATGATTGTTAATGGAAATCTGCTGCTGGCAGAAGGCATTGACGAGGGATCTGTTGTTCTTCAGGGCGTAACTGTCACAGGAAGTGTCATCATTAAAGGCGGAGGAAGTCATTCCATCAACATTAACAACTCCAAGCTGAATCGAGTAGTCGTTGACAAACGTGGGGAGCCCGTCAGAGTTGCCATTACGGAAGAAAGCAACATTCAGGAGATGCATGTAATGCAGAGATCCATTCTGGAGATCTCTTCAAACAGCCTGATTGATTCCATGAATATCCATGCAGAAGCGAGTCAGACTCGAATGGATACCAAAGGTACGATCAACAAATTGAGTGTAGACGCGAGTGACGTTGTTATCAACGGAGAGAAAGTAAAACAAGGATTGCGCAGATCCATGTTGGGTGAAGGCCAACAACCTGCTTCATCGCAGCCTGGTGGTTCAACAAATGTGACAAGCACACCCACACCATCTTCTCCAGACGGACAATCACCGTCTACACCATCAACACCAAGCAATCCGGCGGGCGAAAAACCGGTTCCTGCAACAACGATTCCGCATGATCAATGGGAGCTGGTCTGGAATGATGAGTTCAACGGGTCCGCGATTGATTCTTCCAAATGGACCGTGCAGGATACAGGACTCGTTTATAACAATGAAATGCAATATTACAGCCCGGATAACACTCGCATTACGAAAGATCAGAATCGAAGCGTGTTGCAAATTGAAGCAAAAAAGGGTCCGAAAAATGGTAAGGATTACAGCTCTGGCAAACTGATCTCTATGGGAAAAGGAGACTGGACCTACGGTAAAGTAGTTGTACGTGCAAAGCTTCCTATTGAAAAGGGCATGTGGCCTGCCATATGGATGATGCCAACGGATGAAGCACATTATGGTGGATGGCCTGCCTCTGGAGAAATCGATATTATGGAGCTAATTGGTGGCAAAGAGAGTAATAACAAGGTATATAGCACATTGCATTATGACAGTGTGAAGCCTGACGGTTCCCATGGACACGATCAGGGAAGCCTTACTCTTCCGAAGGGAGAAACTTTCGCTGACGATTATCATGATTTCCAGGTGGAATGGTTGCCGGGTATGATTCGTTTCTATGTGGATGGAAAGCTGCATCATGAAGTGACCAACTGGCAAACGAAGGCTGCGGGCCAACCCGAGTACTATACGTTCCCTGCACCATTTGATCGTCCGTTCTATCTGATTCTGAATCTGGCAGTTGGAGGAGACTGGCCGGGCTCACCTGAAAGCAACTTCACTTCCGAAAAGATGAATGTTGATTTTGTGCGAGTATATTCTTACAAAAATCTAGACACATGGCCTGATGTAACAACAAATCCCATCGAGCCTTCACAACAACGTGAACCACAAGCCGATGGCAATCAAATCTACAATGATCGTTTTTCGGAAGGGTCTGCAGACAATGGAGTGCCTCTTCAGTGGAAATTCATCACAAATGCTGATGGAGCTGGCAGTGTCAAAGTTGTAACGGATGAGCAGAAAGGTAAAGCAGCAGAAGTTACCATTGATGCATCAGGAACTGAAAACTACTCGGTTCAACTGACTCAGATGCCGATGTACATCAAGAAAAACAAAAAGTACAAGATACAATTTGATGCGAAAGCATCTGCTAACCGTACAATCATGTCCAAACTGAACCAATTTGAAAAAAGTTGGACCAATTATTCGGGTGATAACACCTTTGCACTCACGACAGATTGGCAATCCTATGACTATACCTTCAATATGCGGGATGGCACGGATAACAATGCCAGATTCGAATTTAATCTGGGGCTGGATGATACAACCGTTTGGTTTGCCAATGTCAGACTGATCGAGGTGGGTGAGGCTGATCCGTTAACTGTCGAACGAAACGCACTACCTGATGGCAACTTTATTTACAATGGCACATTCGATCAGGGCAAGGAGCGTCTGGGATTCTGGTCAAGCAGCATTCAGGACAGGGCCGCAGCCAATATAAGTGTAAATAACTTTTCGAAATTCCCGATTATGGAGCGTCAGCTAGTTGTTGATGTTACTCAAACGAATGGTGACCCACAGCAAGTTTCGGTGAACCAACCGGATTTGAAGCTGGAAGCGAATACAACGTATGGTTTCTCCTTAGATGCCAAGGCAGACACACCGCGAAGCCTCGACATTGATGTTGTCAGCAGTAATGGTCATACGGTACAGGTTCATCAAGGACAAAACCTCTCCTTAAACCAAGACATGAAAACATTCACTGGAGAAATCAACATTGGAGATGGAGCATCAATCGCACAATCCGAACTAAGACTGTTATTTGGCAGTTCTAAAGGCAAGGTATATGTAGACAATGTTCGTCTGACGAAACGCGGAAAACCTCTGTCCGTGAATGGCTACGCACATGTACCTGCAACCGAAGCCTGGATGATGCAAGGTTTGCAACTGGAGGATTCCGTCGAAGGAGGAAAACATGTCAGTTACATGGATCAGGGAGATCTGTTGCAATATAAAATTGATGTGGCCCAAGAGGGGGAATATGTACTGTCTGCCCGAATGGCCAGTGGGAAAAGTGATTCTGAAGTACGGTTCAGCATTCAGGATGAACAAGGTACAATCGTTGCTCAATCCGAACTGAATCTCGGAGACACGGGGGGATGGCAAACATACGAAACGGTGTATTTCCTAGGGGTCAACTTGACAGCAGGAAAATCCTATTATGTGAATTTTGAAGGAGCAAATTATAATACACGTTGGGTGGATATCTCACTAAACAAAGTTCAAAACAGCCAGCTTGCAACAGATCTGAATCATTGGGAGCTAATTCCTAATGATCTGACAGCTTCACATGAAGAGGGCGAAGGATTAACGATTAACTTGCCTGGTACAAGTGAACATTGGTGGGATGCATTGTTGCAACAAGGTCAGATCAAACTGGATGCAAACAAAACGTACCGACTTACCTTCGAGGCATCTGCTTCAGGTCCTAAATCCATGCAAGCGGTTCTTTCTCAGAATGCAGGCGATTTTGTGAAGTATTTTGAAGAAGAAGTGGAATTAACTGCGGATCAAAAGTCGTATACTTACACCTTCACTATGGGGGATACCTCCGATTCGGCAGCTATGCTTGCGTTTGGATTAGGATATCCGCTCTCTACAGGTGAACACTCGATTCACATCAATAACGTCCAGTTATATGAAGTTAATCCAAATGCAGATCAAGGAGGTCAGCCAGCTCATGTTAACCTTATTCCCAATGGAGACTTCTCCAAAGGTAAAGACAGCTGGTTTACCTACGCGGATGGTAATGCAGCTGATCTGGAGATGGAAGTTAGCAATCAACAGCTTCATGCCAAGATTGGTAATGCTGGACAGAACCCATGGGATCGTCAAGTCATCAATGAAGGATTTGGCATACAGCAAGGTTTTAAATATAAATTAACGTTTAAAGCCAAAGCGGAGAAGTCCAGGAAATTGGGTTTGGGGGTTGGATGGGTCGATGCCGCTGCCAACTATGAATGGCATGGTTTCTTTGGGGCACGAGTTGATTTGACTCCAGAAGAACAGGAATTCACGTTTACATTTGATGCAACAGAAGCCAGCTATGCGAATACTCGCATCTCATTTGATCTGGGTAACATCGATGGCGCAGAAGATGGTAACACAACTGTCTCTTTGTCCGATGTCAGCTTGATTAATCTGGGTCCTGCCAATTAGCTTCTGAATTCTCTATATATTGTCTTATATGCTTGCCTAATTCTCTTATTACCTATACATGCAGAATAAAGTTGTCCAGGAATGACATCATAAAGAAGTAGTATACATCTCAGTTTCCAGAGGAGGATATCTTGTATGGCTGACCAGAAGAAAAGAAAAGAAAAGAAGCTGCCTGGAAGTCACGAAAGCAAGAACAGCATCCCCATGGCAAAATCAAATCGCTTAAAGAATTATCCAGCGAATATGAAGAGAAACCTACTACGAATTAAGCAAGAGACTGTCAGTATACATTGCTGGCAGTCTTTCTTCATATATTGCAGACATTAAGCAATACGTACATACTCTATTCTAAAAACGAATGAACACAAGATATAACGTCTGGATAGTTCGTAAATAACTGTGAACAAATCGTTAATTCATTGACATTGCATGTCATTTTAATTAGAATACGAAATGGACTTCAGGCTGAAAACAGATATGAGTATCTTTATGTTTAGTTTAGAGCTTAGCTGTTGAATCTTTAAATCCTAACAACGAATATAGGAGCGAGAATATTACAATCCTATATGAAGATTAGGATTTTTTGTTTTTAGCTTTGGAGTATAATTTGAAAGTTGGAGGCTGGCTTTACCATGGATAAATGGTTCAAACTTAAAGAACGAGGCTCGAGCATCCCCACAGAAATTATCGCAGGGGTTACAACATTCTTCACAATGGTATACATAGTTATCGTAAACCCAGGAATACTCAGCAGCACAGGCATGGACTTTAACGGGGTGTTCATAGCAACGGTACTGGCAAGTATTGTGGGAACTCTGATTATGGGAATATGGTCCAATTATCCAATCGTCATCGCGCCGGGTATGGGCCTGAATGCATTCTTTGCCTATAGCGTAGTTGCCGGATATGGCGTATCTTGGCAGGTTGCACTGGGAGCCGTATTTATAGCAGGGATTTTGTTTATCATTTTATCACTGACTTCATTCCGTTACATGTTGCTTGATGCAATTCCTGCTAGCTTAAAACATGCCATTACCGCAGGGATTGGATTGTTTATTACAACGGTAGGTTTGCAAAATGCCGGGATTATTGCCGATTCAGAATCGAATTTGATTACGATCGGAAACTTGGCTGAGCCAATGGCTTATCTGACCATTATCGGATTGATTATTACCGTTGTGCTGATGGCTTACAATGTGAAAGGTTACCTGTTCATCGGAATGGTGGTAACAGCGATACTTGCCTGGATCATGGGACTATTCCAAATGCCGGAATCGATTGTATCCATGCCGCATGGGCTCGCTTCAACGGCTTTGCAACTGGATCTGGCAGGGGTATTCTCGAATGGTTTGTATACAATCATATTTACGTTCCTGCTGATCACGCTGTTTGATACGACAGGCACGATGCTCGGCGTTGCTGAACAAGCAGGATTGCTTAAGGATGGTAAATTCCCACGCTCGCGTGGCGCATTATTGGCAGATGCCGTAGGAACAACCAGTGGCGCTTTGCTCGGAACAAGCCCAACATCAGCTTATATCGAGTCCAGCACAGGGGTAGCCGCAGGAGGAAGAACGGGACTGACAGCGGTAACGGTAAGTGTGCTGCTTGCGCTGACTTTGTTCTTCACACCGATCGTAAGTGTAATATCAAGCATTCCGGCGATCACTTCTCCGGCACTGATCATTGTTGGATACTTTATGATAAACGTTATCAGCAAAATCAAATGGGATGATCTCGAAGAAGCATTTCCTGCCTTCCTGATTATCATCCTTACTCCATTGACGCATAGTATTGCGACAGGCATCGGCGTAGGCTTCATCTTTTATCCGGTACTTAAGCTGCTTCGCGGAAAAGGTAAAGATGTTCATCCAATCTTCTACATTTTTGCGGTATTGTTCTTCATTCAGCTTGTGTTCCTGGACCACTAAAACTGTCTTATCCTATGGAGAACTGCTCTCAACAAGCAGCTCTCTTTTTTTTTTGTAGTTCATACTCCGTTCATATTCCCGTCACGAAGGGGACATCTTCCATGGTTACACTATACCTATGTCGCAAGAGCGGCTCTACAGATATAAAGGACAGGAGAAGATGGATATGGCAGAAGCAGTGGATGTAACAACAACGGGGACTAAGGGCCGTAAAAAACGGTACTTATGGTTGAAAATAATAGGTGGTATTGTCGGCGCGCTGGTGCTGTTCATGGGCATCACGTTTGTCGTTCATACGATAAGTAATGGGGCAGAGAAAAAGAAAATCGAATCGTACGGCCAATATGTCAATGTTGATGGGAAGAATATGAATGTATCCATTCAAGGTAGCGGCGAACAAACCATCGTGCTACTTCCCGGACAAGGAACACCATCACCAGTACTTGATTTTAAATTGTTAATCGATGAATTAACTTCTGATTACAAAGTTGTGGCGATTGAGCCTTTCGGTTATGGGTTAAGTGACCAAACCGAAACGGAGAGAACCACCGAGAATATTGTTAGTGAAATTCATGAAGCTGTACAGCAGCTCGGTATAAATCGTTATATTCTGATGGGGCATTCCATCACGGGACTGTACGCGGCGACTTATGTGAACACGTATCCAGATGAAGTCTCTGCTTTTGTCGGGATCGATAGCAGTGTCCCGAATCAACCTGGCATGGATGTAAAATTACCTTTGAACTTAATGAAATTCCTTCAAAAATCAGGCTTAATGAGAGTACTCAATAAAGTGAGTGGTGATTCATATGCATCACTTGCATACGATGAACATACCAAAGAACAGATGAAGTTGATTTCGAATCAAGTATCGACAAACCCGACATTAGTAGATGAGCTTAAACACCTGGGTTCCAATTTCAAAAATGGAGAAAAACTCACGTATCCTAGTGATCTGCCAGTGCTTCTCTTTGTTCAATCCAATAACGAGAAAAACCCGCAGTGGATTCCGCTACATGAAGCACAAGCCAAACAATCCGCGCAGGGCAAAATGATCCCAATGGAAGGTTCACATTACCTGCATCATACGAAATACAAAGAAATTGCCGAGGAATTCAAATCTTACATGAAACAAATCCAATAGCATAATTGATCATTGAACTGCGGTACCGAATCTGGTGGCGTGGTTTTTTGTTATCAGGAGAGGCTAAAATAAAGACTTGACCTTAGGTCAGACCTAAGGTTTATGCTTGTAATATGAAAAACAGCAAAGGTGGTGAATTGGTTGAGTGATGAAATTACGATTAGTGAGCTGGCAAAGCTGATGAAAGTCTCTGTCCATCAAATTCGTTACTTTGAAGAAAAAGGGGTGTTGAACCCTGCTTATATAGCAGAAAACCAGTATAGGATGTATGGGGTTGATGAAATTTACCGTCTATCTCATATTTTGTTACTTCGCAAAATGGGTCTATCTGTTTCAATGATCAAGGAATGTTTGAGTAACTCGACATCCGATCAAATCACATCATTATTTCAACAAGCATTGGCAGACACGGAAGCAGCCATCACTCAGCTTCAGCAAACAAAGCACCTTATCGGCAAGCTGTTGCATGAGAAAAAGCATATCCCAATTGAGGATCAAGTGACTTATTATATTGATACTCGTGAGGAGATTCACTTATCCCTGTGGTTCCATATGGAAGCGCAAGAGTACTTGCAAGCAAGGCAACTGATCCAACATAAAGAAAACATTCCCAATTTATTTGAAGCCGACATCCATTATGCGTACGATGAGACGGACACCGTAGGAATTTATATACAAAAGGAAGGAGCGAACGATTTAGTTTTGCCTAGAGGAAAATATCTTTCTCGTCATGTATATGTACAAATTGAAGCTGAACTCAAAGAACATATCAACGAATTTTATGCTTATGCAGAACACCAAGGCTATCCGTATCACGGTCCACTTATTATGGTAGAGAAATCTTATTTATCTTTATTCACACCAGAAAAACTTCATTATGAGTTATTGTTACAAATGATCGAGTAGGGGAGGCACATAGTGACAACTTCCATTCAGATAGAACCCGTTTGTCCCCTGTTTCATCAAGCTGTTGCTGAACTCATGGCTTATGGTTTTGGACACAAATTTCAAAAGATCACTTCATTGTCCATAACTGATCTGGCTTACGTATTTGAACAGTTGCTCAATCACCCGCCCATGGAACAAAGTACTCTTCGAGTCATTGCTCGTGAACATGAGGAGATTGTTGGCACCATGTGTTTGAAATGGAAGGAAGCAGATAACAGAGCAGCAATAACCAGCGTTCGTGCCAATCTTCATTGGTGGGGCCAGTGTAATAGGGTTGGCATGTGGAAAATGCTTCGATTAATAACTGGTTTACATCTGCTGAAGCATACTCCTACATTAGGCGAATGTTATGTGGAAGATCTGGTTGTACATCCACAGCACCAAGGCAAGGGAATTGGTACGCAGTTGCTTCAATGGGCACAGAAATATATGTTGCAATCCAAATCAATGTCATTTCTTAGCTTGCATGTGGCAAGTCAGAATGATCAAGCGATACAGTTATATGAACGCTATCAATTTTGCAAGCAGTATAGCACAAACAGTTTTCTGACCGGCCTGCTCTTAGGCGAAAATCAATGGCATTACATGATTTACAAAGGAGATACTTATGTTTAAATGGAAAAAACGATACATCTCAGTTATTGTGGCAATCTTACTGATGGTTGGTGCAGGACTGTACATAGTCGATCAAAGTGATTTTGACATGGAGGAACAAACCGTTGAAATTCAATCTCCACAGGGTAAGTTAACAGGTACGCTCACGTTACCCAGAAACCATAAGGGCAAGCTAGGTCTAGTGCTGTTTATTCACGGTGACGGTCCGATAGACTCTACTCATGGTGAGGGATACAAACCGTTATGGGAGCGACTGGCATCGATCGGGTATGCGTCCTTGTCGCTAGATAAACGGGGAATCGGAGGTTCAGAGGGAAACTGGCTAGATCAAAGCATGGATGATCGTGTTATGGAGGCACAGCAAGCTATTGCATGGGCGAAAGAACAATCCATCATTGATGATTCCAAAATAGGCGTATGGGGTGCCAGCCAAGCAGGTTGGGTGATTCCTAAGCTTGCTGGGAAAGAACATCTTGCCTTCAGTATCTTGGTATCACCAGCGATAAACTGGTTGGAACAGGGAGAATACAACACACGCAGCCAAATGGCGAAAGATGGTCATTCCACCGAGGAGATTCAAAATCAGGTCGATTATGAAAACCAGATTAAAGAGATTTTAAAGCAACATGGCACATATGAAGAGTACACCAAGATTGCTCGAAAGGATGATCTGATTTCCAAAGAACGCTGGAACTTCATAAGGAAAAATTTTGCTTCAGATGCCACGGCGGATTTGCATCATTTCAAAACCCCTGTACTACTTCTGCTTGGAGAAGATGATGTGAATGTGGACATTGTTAATACAGAGCAAGCATACCGTAAAGGAATTCAGCCATCTTCCTTGCTTCATGTGAAAATCTTCTCTAATACAGAACATTCGATGTTACCAACCTCTATTGCAGGCTCGGAATGGAAACAAGCACTACGATTTCTGTTTGCTCCGAGAAGCATTACAGTGGATGGGTATATGGATGAAATAGAACATATGTTGACCATTTCTCCCTTATAAAAGACGGTTTACGATCTCTTCGTAGCATCAGATACATAATTGTCATTTCGAAATGAAAGAGCAGGGTCAGGGAGCGCCCTTATCCTGCCTTTTTGCGTGTTATACTGTAACTACTGTGCCAAATGTTCCAGATCTGGCTGCAATTTGGTCCGCAAAACATATATCATGATGGCTCCAACTAGGAACGCCACGGCATCCGCAATAACGAGCGACCAGACTACCCCATGAAAGCCGTTCATTTGATTAGCGATATACAATACAGGAATTAACGTAATCCCTTGAATGATGGACATAACAAACGCTGCGGTTCCTTGGGCTGTTGCTTGGAAGATACCCATAAACAAAGAAGTCATTCCTGTAATGAACAAGGATAAGAAGGTTACATGCAGAATGTAGCTGCCCATTTCAATTAATTGCGGGTCAGTCGTAAATAAACCAATCAAGTGGTCAGAGATCAGATAGACGACAACCCCAAACAGGACGGCTAACGCCAAGATAGATTTGATCGTGAATCCAATCGTTTGTTTCATGCGTAATTTGTTCGCTGTGAATGAGAAGGCAATCAACGGCACAACTCCCTCGCACAAGCCCATCAGAATAAACTCAGGAAATTGCAATAAACGTGATGAGATTCCATACCCCGCAACGGCCTGATCTCCATATTCAACAAGAAAAAGGTTAAGAATAAGCGACATTGCACCCAAGAAGACACTCATAACAAAGACGGGAACACCGATTTTGAACACATTGCTCAGGATGTCCTTCGTCACCTTGAACCATTTCAGGGAGACGGTTAAGAATTGACTTTTATAACTCATATGATAAGCGTAAAATGCACTCGCAACCAAGTTGGAGATGACGGTAGCAGATGCAACTCCAATCACGCCCCAATGGAAGACAAAAATGAATAATGCATCAAGAACAATATTTATAACAACACTGAGAATCATACCGGTCATTGAGGTGATTGCTGAACCTTCTGAGCGCACGATATTCTCCAGCGTGAAGAATAAGATGACGAAGGGTGAACCCATAAGCATAATCGTGACATACTCTTTCGTAAATCCGAAGGACTCTGGGGTTGCCCCCAGCCCATGAACGATTGGTTCGATCAGCGGGAGGCCAACGGCCATCACAATAATTCCGAGAACTAAACTACTGTAAAAGGCGAATGAAGATACATGCTTCAGATCATCGACTTTTTTCTCTCCCAGCAAACGAGAGATGAATGTACCGCTGCCTATACCAATTAAATTACCAAGGGCCATGATGACCGCGAATAAAGGTAAAGTTAGTGCAAGTGCAGTTAACATTGCCGTATTACCCAGTGTGCCAAGGAAATAGGCATTCAAGATGGAGTAGATAACACTCATTGACGTGCCTAGCATCATTGGGACAGCAAAGTGAGCTACGGCTTTGGCGATTGGTGCTTTTTCAAAGTAATGGAGGTTTTCTGTATCCATGTGGGTCACTACTTTCTTCGTTAATATTGATCTAATCTAACACCGTTAGATTGAACCTTACAGTGTTAGATGTTATCATGAACTTATGAACCTGTAAAGCATAAACTTACACTGTTAGATAAAAGGGTGGATACCGATGAAAAAACAACAGCCTCAGATTTCGGAAGATAAGATTTTGGAAATTTCGTGGGAGCTTCTCGGAGAAGAGGGCATCGAGAAATTCAGCATGAGACGATTGGCAGACAAGCTGGGGATTCAGGCTCCATCTCTATACTGGTACTTCAAGAGCAAGCAGACGCTCTACCAGCGTCTCGCCAACCAGATATCAAAAATTATTCTGGACGAGTTTCACACTGAAGGAGACTGGAAGGAGCAGATGGAGGGGCTTGCCGTGACGGTACGGAGTGTGATCAGCAGATACCCGTGCTCCACACAGCTCATGATGATGACGCTTCCTCATGAACCGGACATGATCCGCTTCACCAACCGCATGTTGCTCTGCATGGAATCAACACCACTAGAGCAAGAGCAGAAATTACAGGCAGTTCTTACACTAGTCAACTATGTATTCTATTTCGTACTGGACGATTATCAGCATCAGCGCAATATATCTGCTGTCCTTAAGGACAAGGAAGCACTTGAGGGTGAAGAGATGATCCATCTTCTGGACTCTATGAGTGAAAAGGAAGCTGGACTCTTCAGTAGGATGTATAAGAATGGTCTGTTTGAGGTGATGGGAACCGACGGAGCTTTTGAGTTTGGCTTGAAGCTTATTTTGCTCGGGATCGAACAAGTGGTAAAGAAACCCACCGAGAATTAAACTCCGGTGGGTTTCTTCTTGTACTCACGTTAATCCCTTTATCAGTCTAAAATTTAGCCTGAATTTCTTTTAAAAACAAATCCGCAGCAGTCGAAAAGACCTGATGTTTTTTCCAAACGATATTTAAGCCAGATTCAAGTCTTGGCTCTAGAGGTCTGAAACAAAGGTCGCTTTCACTAGACGTATTCACTATTTTATCAAGTGTTAATGCATAACCAATACCTTCTTCAACCATAATGGCAGCATTATATGCAAGATTGTATGTAGTAACCACGTTTAATTTGTCAAAATCTTCGCCAAACCAATCCGCAAACTCATTTTTTGAAAATGTCTGCTTCATTGACTGTCGTGAACAGATCAATGGAACATGAAATAAGTCTGTGGATCGAATCGTATCTTTGGAGGCGAGTGGACTTTCTTTTCTCATAACCACTCCCCAAACATCTTTGTCGGAGAAATTGATATAGTTATATTTGGAAACATCCGCTGGCTGGATTAGAATACCGAAGTCAAGGAGCCCCTTGTCGAGCCGCTCAGTTACATCATCTTCATTGCCGCTGTATAGGTGATAGCGTATATTGGGATATTTATTCTGTACGTCTTTTGCCACTCTTGCAATCTGTTTCATGGCTTCCGTTTCTCCACCGCCAATATAAATATCTCCACTTATGGTTTCTTCCATGGATTCAAATTCTGCCTCTAATTTATCGACCATACCCACAATTTCTTCAGCCCTATTTCTTAAAAGCATACCTTCATCTGTGAGAATAATACTGTAACTACTGCGAATAAATAATTTCTTTCCCAACTCTTGTTCAAGGTCTTTCAATTGTCTGGACAAGGTGGGCTGCGTAACATGTAAGAAATCAGCAGCGCGTGTAATACTTCCTTCTCTGGCGACCGTAAGAAAATAACGCAATACTCTAATCTCCATTTTAACTCCTCCTTTATCCTTTATATTCTACAATAAACCTTACAGAAATGCCTTTTAAGCATAACTTGTTATAAGATATGAGTATTTGCTATGTGGTGTATAAACGCTAAACTAAAAAGCAAGGCAACTGGAGAAGAAATTGAAAGGAATGAATGATATGGATAAGACAAAAGTATGGTTTATCACTGGCGCTGGTCGAGGTATGGGCACAACTATTGCTAAGGCTGCTTTAAATGCTGGACACAAGGTTGTTGCTACCGGCCGAAATCCCGATGCAGTGGTTCGTGCGATCGGTGATTCCGAGAATGTAATGGTTGTCCCATTAGATGTTTGCGAGCCTGCTGATGCACATGCCGCAGTTAAGGCGGCAATTGAACGGTTCGGGGCGATCGATGTACTCGTAAATAATGCGGCACATTTCTGTGGAGGGTATTTTGAGGAACTGACCCCTGACCAGATTGAACATCAGCTACAGGTGGCGTTGGTTGGTTCCATGCACGTTACCCGGGCCATATTACCTGTGATGCGCACCCAACGTTCAGGACATGTTATCTCGATCTCCTCGGGCGCTGGCATTTCAGGATTTGAATTTAATTCGGCATATAGTGCTGCAAAATTTGCGCTTGAGGGATGGATGGAGGCATTGGCTCCTGAGGTAGCTCCTTTCGGTATTCATACGACTATAGTCAATCCCGGATTTTTCCGAACGGAATTTCTTACCGATGCATCCTCAACTTTCGCTAAGCCTTCGATTGAGGACTATGATGATCGGAGAGCTGGTCATCTGGAATTTTTTAATAATCAGAACGGGCAACAACCTGGAGACCCAAAAAAACTTGCCAATGCTCTCCTTCAAATTGCAAACGAGGCCCAACCGCCGCAACGCTTCATTGCAGGAGCCGACGCGATAGACATTGCAGAGCAGAAAATTGCCAACCTTCAGACAGAGATCAATGCTTACCGGGATCTCTCTAAATCCATGGCATATGACAACTAAACGAAATCACCTGCTTGTATTCATTCTGACCTTTGGTGTATTCAGTATTTTAAATACGGAGATGGGCGTAATCGGAATCTTGCCTTTGATTGCAGAACATTACGAGGTCAGTATCTCAACCGCTGGTTTGATTGTGAGTCTTTTTGCGCTTGCGGTTGCTGTATCTGGTCCCACTTTACCCTTATTATTTTCGGGAATGAACCGCAAGTATGTTATGTTGTTTGTACTTGGGATTTTTATTGTGGGCAGCCTGGTCTCCGCCATCACATCGAACTTTACGGTATTGGTCATTGCACGTGTCGTTCCGGCTTTTTTCCATCCTGTCTATTGCTCATTGGCATTTACGGTCGCAGCGGCGTCAGTCCCCAAGGAAGAAGCGCCGAAGGCAGTGGCTAAAGTATTTGTAGGCGTGTCGGCAGGCATGGTACTTGGAGTACCCCTTTCGAGCTTGATTGCCACCAGCACATCGTTGTTCTATGCGATGTTGTTCTTTGCCGCCGTAACGATCGTCGCATTTGTAGCAACACTTCTTTTTGTGCCCTCAATGCCAGTTACGAAAAGAATCTCCATGGGTACTAATCTGTATGTATTGAGAAGATCCGTGATGTGGCTATCCATTGCTGGCGTGATTTTCATGAACGGAGCTGTATTTGGGGTCTATAGTTACCTTGCTGAGTTTCTGAAAACCGTGACAAGATATGACTGGAACACCGTCAGTGTGTTGTTATTTCTATATGGCTTGGCCAATATGGTTGGGAACATGATAGCAGGGAAACTGCTCGCTAATTTCCCTTTAAGAACGATCAAGATGTATCCCATTGCATTAATAACGATATACATCTTGTTGTTCACCTTCGGACAATTCAGTGTGCCAACAGCCTTCCTTATTTTCATTTGGGGGATCATAGGAGGCATAGGGGGCAATATCACTCAATATTGGGTGGTATCGGCAGCACCAGAGGCACCCGAATTGTCGAATGGGATCTTTCTAACCTCTTCCAACCTGGGAACAACACTTGGTGCTAGTGTATGTGGACTAATCGTAACTGGAATAAGTACACAATATATTGTAGTTGGAGGAATCGTATTCCTTATCTTTAGTATCGTAACGAATTACTTCAGAATCTCCATGACTGGCCGATTCGAGGGTTCCCAAGTTGAAGGATAAGAGGCGGACGTAGTGATAGACGTTATATATTACCGTTTCGGCATTTTGCTCTCATCCATATACAACAGGTTCCAGCGGTGACCGTCCAGGTCGGCAAATCCCGCGCCGTACATCCAGCCGTCTGTTTCACCCGGCTTGCCAAAGATGGTTCCTCCAGCTAACTCGACTTTTTTAATAAAAGCATCAACTTCTTCTCTGCTGTCAGCACCAATGGAAAATATCACTTCTGCGCTATGGGAAGTATCTGCGATTTTGGCACCTGTAAATTTCTCGAACGTTGCATCCGGAAACAGGAGGATTGTTGTTGAGCCTATGACAAGCTGGGCTCTCTCGTTGCCAACATTCTCCCCATGGAATCCAATCTCATTAAAAAAGGTAGTGGATTTCACAACATCTTTCACCGGCAGGTTCATCCAGATTTTTTGTGACATGGCAGTAGCCTCCTAGAGTATGTTTTCGACACTCTTACTATACTCTACCTCAATTCAAAATTACATAATCGGATACATACGATTATGAAAGAGTTAGAAATAACCGGTATAATGAAGGATGATTTAGAGAAATCCGAATCGTTCTAATCAGTTCGAAATCCAAACCAAAAGAGCAATCTCCGATGAGGTTGCTCTTTTGGTCATGGCTTATTATGCCTAACGGTATATACGCAGTTTCTTCCTCCGGCTAAAATGTATTCTCCCCGTTCAATATGAACATTATCGCCTAGAACTGTTTTGAATAAATGTAGCTCATTCTTGCATAACCCGGTACATACCGCGGCCGCTTCACAGATCGGACAATGCTTCTCAATGAATAGGAGACTGCCATCATCCTGCTCCTTAACCTCGGCCATATAACCTTCATTGGTACGAATTTCGGCCAATTTCTCCAATCTCTCTTTAACTCCTGATGAATCGCCAAGATGCTGAAGATATTGTTCTTGCATATTTTTATTTCGAACATCCAGCAGCTTGTCCAGCCCTTCAGTACCAAAAGCTTCTTTCATCGAATTGATGAGGCTGACAGATAAATCCGAATATCCACTTGGGAAAAAACGATTAGCCGCGGGAGTTAATATCCATAACTTGGTGGGGCGACCCATGGGACGGGCCTCTTCCACAGTGGTAACCAATCCTTCTCC
Source organism: Paenibacillus sp. FSL K6-4396 (assembly GCF_038002525.1). Lineage (NCBI taxonomy): Bacteria > Bacillati > Bacillota > Bacilli > Caryophanales > Paenibacillaceae > Paenibacillus > Paenibacillus sp. FSL K6-4396. The sequence continues at coordinate 3,596,726 of NZ_JBBOCR010000001.1, forward strand.
TTTTAGCGCATTCAGATGTTGACGAATAGCCATTCCGGATAACGAAAACTGAGAGGAGAGAGTGACTACATCCATTCCCCCGCGCTCTTTTAACAGATTAATAATTGCTCTCCGGGTACTGGTCGAGACATCCTTTTTAGTTTGATTTCCGCTCATCGTGCACCCCCTTGTGAAGCAACTGAATCTACATGACTAACTACATTTTAAACAAAAATGTTGACAAAGTCAAAGCCGAACTGTAGCTTAGACATTATAAACAAAAATGTTTACTAAGTATCCGGATACGATGTATACATACCAATTTTCTTGGAGGTCACATTTCATGTCGTCTAATCATCAAAGTATTTTCAGCCCGCGTTATTTTGCATTATCCATAGGAATTATTTTGTCAGTGATGGCCGTTGGATTCGAAGGTCTATCCGTAACCACCATTGCTCCTTCGATTGCTGGAGACTTGAACGGTCTTAGCCTGTTCGGGTGGATATTCAGTACATATCTGCTTGCGCAGATTATCGGGACGCTGGTCGTCGGTCGGATCATTGATAAAAGAGGACCTGCAGCACCGTTCACTTTTGCACTTCTGTTGTTTATCGTAGGGCTGATCGCTGCCGCAACCGCAGGCGACATGTATACCATGATAGGATCACGGGCCCTGCAGGGTTTGGGTGCCGGAGCTATGATGACTTGTGTGTATACAGCTATATCCTTAAGTTACCCGGATGAGTTGCGTGCCAAAATTCTTGGAGCATTTGGTACTGCCTATGTTCTTCCGTCCATGCTCGGTCCATATGTAGCAGGAGTTATCGCAGATCAGTGGTCCTGGCGCTTTGTTTTCTGGGGGATCTTACCTGTGCTGGTGGTTTCAGCATTGCTTAGTTTACCTGCCTTTAGGAAATTGAAAGTGCAGAAGACGGGAGAGGATAGCGGATCTTCATCCACTTGGATGGCGTTACTCTTAACGTTAGGTACAGGGATTTTCCTGATTGGTCTAAGTATGCTTCCGAGCTTTATGGGATTTGTTTTAGTCGTGATTGGCCTGGTATTGATGTTATTTCCGCTCCGTAAATTGCTACCGAAGGGAACTCTTACGTTGCGAAGAGGTATGCCAGCAATTCTGGCAACACGTGGGTTGTTCTTCGCTGCCTATACCAGCACACAGAATTTCCTGGTATTAGCTCTAATCGACGTGAAAGGAATTACACCTTCACAGGCCGGATTAATTGTCGCGAGTGCTGCATTAAGTTGGTGTATCATTGCGTATCTGCAAGGACGATGGGATGCGGCAGATCAGGGCAGTGGACGTCATATGAGAATCATTCTTGGGGTATTGCTGCTTGCGATAGGGATTGCCATCGTATTTTGGGTACCTGTTGTGACCGTTACCATCGCAGTTCTTGGTCAGATCATTGCAGGCGTTGGTATTGGATTGGCGCACCCGATTAGCGGTGTTGTCGCATTTTCCCAAACGGGGGAGGAAGGTGTGGGCCAAACCTCAGCAAATCTGCAATTTGCAGATTCTTTTACACCTGGTGTAGTGATCGGCATTGGTGGTTCCATTCTTGTCGTGTGTCAGGCTGGCGGTATGTCACTTCAATCCGGCTTAATTGTAGCCATGGGTTTCCATCTCTTGTTGATCGTCACGAGTATCATTGCCAGCACTCGGATCTCACTACGCGGATGAATAAGAAAGTGGGTGTGCGAACCATTGTTCACTGAAGATCCGAATAAAATATTTACAGCTTATCGCATCATCGGAACGAAATGGACGATCCATATTTTATGTGCTCTGTCTCAAGGCCCGAAGAGATTTGGTGAAATATTTGATAGCATTCCTTCCATTTCCGAAATGATCCTCTCCAGACGTTTAAAGGGTCTTCAACATGATCATTTGGTCAAAAGAACAATACGGAAACGTCCTACACAAATTATTTATGAACTTACGCCAAAAGGAGCTGCTCTTGCGACATTCATACCCTGTCTAATGGACTGGGATACCAAATTTCAAAATGATACCACCGGGAGGAATAAAGATGATTATTGAGGTCAGTGATTCAGCATCGGACAAAATCGTTGAGATCTTATCAAGTGCGGATATACAAAATGCCTTCCTTAGAGTAGGCGTTGATGAAGGGGGATGCAGTGGTTTATCTTATACCCTTATCGTGGATGAACAGCAGGCAGAAGAAGACATTGTGTTAAATAAAAAACAATTTAGGATATTGGTGCACGCGAAAAGTATTCCATATATTGATGGTCTTGAGATTGACTATGAAGAGAGCGGAATGTTAGGCGGATTCACCATGAATAATCCAAATGCCAAAGTTTCGTGTGGATGCGGGGCCAGTTTCAGAATGGCCAATTATCGTGGCGAAGTGAAAAAATGTGATTAATGAAAGAAGGAGTGCAAAGCAATGATCTCATTTGTAATATCTGAACAAGCAATCGATTCATTTAAGAATGAATGGGAATTGGAAGAAGACCAATATGTAAGGATTTATGCAAAATATGTTGGAGGAGGTTCCGATGCTTTTACCATTGGCATAAATGCGAGTGCTACACCGGTCGATCCCGCATTGGTTCAATCCATCGGAGGATTTCATTTCTTTGTTGAAAAAACAGATGCCTGGATCCTGGAGGATGAACTTCTCCAAATTGACTGTAATGAAAATGGCATATTTTCAAGCAAAATCTCCTATTGAACATGGGAACCCTATTCTAGACCATAATCTTACTTTTTAAACATTTAACTTTACAAAGTATAACACTTCATGTATATTCAGGAAGTGAAAAGGTTTATTTTACCATAATATCCATCGAATTATGGAGGTGTAGAAGACAAATAACAATCAGATTGGGATTTTTGATGCTCAGTACAGGGCGCCTACAATTGGGATTATGCTGGTTCTGGCAACCGTAGCTTTTGAAGGACTGGCTATCACAACGATTGCTGCGAAGATGGCACAAAGTTTAGAGGGCATTCATTTATATGGTTGGATCTTCAGCGCATTTTTGTTATCTCAGCTTATTGGAACTTTGGTTATGGGTCAGCAGATTGACAAGCGCGGTGTTTTTACATCCATGCTGATATCTTTTAGTGTTTTTGTGTTAGGAACTGTGGTCTCCGCTATTTCTTTCGATATGCACATGCTTATTGCCGGAAGAGCCCTTCAAGGTTTTGGAGCGGGAGCCCTGATCACATGCGTTTATACCTGTGTGACGTTACATTATCCAGATACACTTCGTACTCAAATCCTGGCCGCATTCTCCATGGCATTTGTCCTGCCTACCTTAATCGGACCTTATGCAGCAGGCCTTATAGCTTCTCACATCTCGTGGCGATATGTTTTCTGGATCGTTTTACCCTTGATTGGAATAGCGCTCAGTCTCACATTCCGTTCTTTCCGTAATTTGCAGCTTCAGCAAGATCTGTCAGGTCCGCCCCGAGCAACCGACTCAAAGATTATGTATGCGATTCTGCTTGCCGTTGGAACGGGACTGTTACTCACAGGACTTGGTATGATAACTGATTGGAAAGGTATAGTACTCACTTTGGCTGGATTAGTCATCATGATCACACCAATGCGTAAATTGCTGCCTGTGGGCACTTTTTCGGTAAAAAAAGGATTGCCTGCTACTCTGGTTTCGAGAGGGCTATATGTTGCTTGTTATTTTACAACGGAAAGTTTTGTGATCTTGGCACTAACCGAAGTGAAGGGGTTATCAGCCGACCTTGCTGGCCTCATTGTAGCAGCAGGTTCTCTGAGCTGGTCCGCCGCAGCGTGGTTGCAAGCCAAGCTTGATGCACGAGATCAAGGTCGTGCCCGAAAGGGCAGGGTCATGACGGGCATTGGGATTATGATTGTTGGAACTGCACTTGTGATCCTGGCTCTTATTTTGACGGACGGCGGGATTATACTCATCCTTCTCTCACAAATGATTACAGGGTTCGGTGTTGGATTGGCCAACCCTACAACGGCAGCCATTGCTTTACAACATGCCTTGCCCAGGAAAGAGGGAGAAATGTCCGCCAATCTGCAATTTGTGGATTCCTTCTATATGGGAGTAAGCATTGGAGTTGGTGGAGCTCTGATTGCCTTGTCCGAAACGTTACAGTGGGGCATATCGACAGGTGTTTTGATCGTGTTAACACTACAATTACTATGGGTCTTGTTAAGTTTCTTAGCATCACTACGAATCACCAAACTCGTTCATCAAGAACATCATCCAATCAACCAAGTGAAGGATAACATCTCCATGTAACGGATGACGACCGCGTCGTTAAATACATCATGAAGAACGGGGGGACTAATTGCATTGGGAGGTGGATAAGATGGCACGTGTATTAGTAGTCATTACTCCAGCTGAAGGACATGTGAATCCGTCGTTAGGATTAGTTACTCAGTTGATAGACAATGGTGAGGAAGTCATCTATGTGTGTACGGAGGAGTACCGTTCCCGAATTGAACAAACCGGTGCCCAGATCATTACCTATCCGTTTCCACAAGATGCCTTCTCTCATGATCCGGTGTTGAAACCCCAAGAATACAAGCATTCTTATCAGTTCATTTATATGATGGTAAGCGGTATTATCCGGAGGATCATCCCCAATGTGCTACAGGTGATCGAGGGTCAAAAGTTCGATTATATGATCTTTGATTCCCTGATGGGATGGGGAGGGACTATTCTTGCAGAAAAACTGGGAATTCCTGCGGTATGCTCGATTGCGTCCTTTGCCTTTGTGGAGCCTCTAGGATCTAACTCAGTTCTTAATGAGACGGAGACGAAGGAGCTTTATGAGGCTACGATGAAGATCACAACGGAGTTAGCCGAAGAGTTTCAAGTGAGTATTCCAGCCATGAAAGAGATTCCGGCACATGCAGGTCAGTTAAAGCTCGTGTACACCAGCCGTTATTTTCAGCCGCAGGCAGAAAAGCTGGATGATCGTTTTATTTTCACGGGTCCTTCGATCATAACACGTCAAGATGCTCCAACCTTCTCGTTTGAGTTGCTTCGTGAACGGTACCCGCAAACCGTGTACATTGCTATGGGTACGATCTTGAATAAAAACTTGGATTTCTATCAGCTTTGCTTTGAAGCGTTAGGGGATCTACCCGTGAATGTTGTTTTATCTTCAGGAAAATACACGGACATGACGCCGCTGGCGGATCAAGTTCCTCCTAATTTTATCGTCAAGCCATACATTGCCCAGTTGGACATGTTGCAGCATACCGATGTTTTTATTACACATGCTGGAATGAACAGCACAAGTGAGGCGTTATATTACAACGTTCCGATGGTGATGATTCCATTAACATCGGATCAGCCTCTTGTCGCCAATCGGGTACAGGAGTTGGGCGCGGGTATTACTTTAAATAAACATAACCTCAGTGCAACTAATTTGAGAGAGGCATTAACAGAAGTGCTACACAATTCACTTTATAGACGGCAGGCTTACCTCATTGGTGAATCTTTAAGGCAGGCTGGCGGTTACAAGCGAGCTGCCGAAATGATCATGAGTCATATGGGTTCAAGCCGGGGAAGTTACACAATTTAATGGTTTTCCATTCAAAGTCGCTTAATAAGCGGCTTTTTTTGGTTTTAATAACCTAAAGACTTGACCTACAGTTAACTCTATGACTTATACTCGATTAGGCTTGCAAATTATATGAGGAATTGGAGATTTTATTTATTATGGCAAAGAGCACGAATTGGAATGTTTTTGGACTGGCAGTACTACTAGGTTTATTTTCTACATTAGGTCCATTTACGATTGATATGTATTTACCGGCTTTTCCGGAGATTGCACAAAATATGAATACAACGGCATCACTTGTACAATTTAGCCTTACTGCTTGTTTATTAGGACTGGGTGTAGGACAACTCGTTATGGGTCCTTTGAGTGACGCGTACGGTAGACGTAGACCATTATTGATCTGCATGGCAGCTTATATTATTTGTTCCTTGGCATGTGCTTTTGCTCCGAATATCGGACTATTGATTTTGTTTCGTTTCACGCAAGGATTTGCCGCATCAGCTGGAATTGTCATTTCCCGTGCGATAGCTAGAGATCTGTATAGTGGACATGAACTCACTAAATTTTTCTCTTTGCTGTTGCTTGTAGGGAATTTGGGACCTCTGGCAGCACCGATTGCGGGAAGTGGGGTTCTTTCCTTCACAACATGGATTGGCGTATTTATCTGCCTTTCATTCTTGGGAATTTTCTTATTAATCATGACAAAGTGGAGCTTAAAAGAAACACACCCTGTCGAAAGACGTATGGTTCCTGACTTCAAACAGCAATTGGGTAATTACAGAATGCTTCTGCGTGACCGCAAGTTTGTTGGTTACATGCTGGCACAGGGAATCATGACGGCAGGGGTCTTTGCTTATGTGGCGGGAACACCATTTATTTACCAAAATATATATGGAGTTACACCCACAGTATTTGCTATACTATTTGCTTCGAACGGCATCAGCTTGATCATCGGATCTCAAATCGTGGGTCGATTGGCCAAACGTATCCCTGAGCAGACGCTGCTATTATCGGGACTATGGCTTGCTATAATAGCAAGTGTGGCTGCGTTGGTCGTAACCCTGGCTCATGGTCCACTTTTCGCGTTGGTGATTCCATTGTTCTTCTTCGTATGCTCGATCGGCATTACGTCTACAGCGGCATTCCCGCTTGCCATGGAGAGTCAAGCCAAGATGGCCGGAAGTGCAGCAGCACTGCTCGGCGTTGTGCCTTTTCTTCTGGGTGCACTGGTTGCTCCTCTGGTCGGTATCGCGGGTGAGGACACTGCCGTCCCGTTAGGACTCACTTTATTAATGACCAGTATCATTGCGATTGTTACTTATTTCCTACTCGTTAAAAACGTCCCGCAGCATACACCTAATCATGTCCAGTCTAATGCTGACTTTTAGTATAGAAGGAACAGCTCGCGAAGCATTGGCGTGAGACATGAATGACTATGAATCCATTACAAGTCGCTGTAATAGCGGCTTTTTTGGTTTTTCTTACTGAACGCCAGCCTGAATTCAGGTAAGACATTGTAAGAAAATGGAGAGACTGGGGAGGAGGGGCTGCTCACTGCTTCATTTGATATAAGCTTAATCTCTCTTGTACAGCATTCAGGACTTCTTTCGGAATCTCCTTCACCTTGATATCTTCTCCTAGAAAAAGAAACCAATTGGTGACTTCGGTTAATTCTTCTGAGTTATGAACATTCATAAATGACTTTAGTTGGGCCGTAGTCTGGTATGGATTTGTATAGGCAATTGAAAATTTTAAAGGATGGTATTTTTTGAATTGCGCAATTGCCTTTGGACCAAGTTCCAGGACAAGGTTGAAAACTTCTTCCTGCGTATTTCGTTTTAGTTGCTCTACAATCTTTTTTGTACTCCGTCTTTTTTTCGCCGGGTATGCTTCGACATGGATGAGGTTGTCAACGGATACGATTCGTCTTTTTTCCTCCTCCAAGTCAAAACCTTCAATGATCCAATGGCCTTTTTGATGATGAAGGTGCAAGAGAACGATGGGATAGGACTTTGTTTTCTTCTCTTCTTGGACAGTAACTAACAAATAACGTTCTATAAGAAGAATTTGGATGAGTTTTTCCAAGGTAGGGTGAGGCAGGTCTGACAGATCAAGCAAGTCTGGATTATGGGGATTGGTCCCTTCAAAAAGCAATATTTGATTCAAATGCACAAGGTCATCTTGCTGATTTTCTGAGATAAGGCCTAATAATTTTTCAGCCAAAGATTGACGACTCTTCAGATAAGGAAGCTGTTGATTTCTTGTCGCCATAAAGGCAATGAATAACGCTTTGATTTCATTATCGGTAAACCGAACCGTGGGCAGGAGCGAGTTGTTCATGACAAAATAACCTCCGTCCCGCCCAACTTCAGCGACAAGTGGCATTCCCATGGCTTCAATTTCTCTGATATCTCGAATGGCTGTTGAACGAGAAATATTAAATTCTCGCATGATTTCAGAGATGGTAAAGTGTGCACGGTTATTGATATACCGCGTGATGATATTTATGCGTTCAACTTTCTTCATTGGCCCCCCTAAACAGTATCATATTCTGACATGATTTAAGGTTATTATAAACCTATCAAGTGAAAACACAAATCAATTGAAAATTTAAAGAGGACGGTGTAAACCATGAGTAATTATCATTTCGAAGAAAAAGACAGCTTTATCGTTTTAGGTATTGGAACAGAACTTAAAAGCGACTACACAGACTATGCTGGTATCAGCAAGGAGAAGGCGGATTTTTGGTCCACTGTGAAAGAGGATGGAAGCCTAGACACATTAAAGTCCCTAGCTACTAATGACTATATTTTCGCTGTAAACGAAGCAGTCAATAACAAGATGATGCATTATGCTGGGGTCATGACAGAAGAATCTCTGCCAGAAGCAACGAGAGTAATCCAATTTCCTAAGGGAGAATACCTTGTTGTAAAGGGTGAAGCAGAGACGGCTGATGCGCTCAGTAATATGCTTACTGGAATTGCCTTTGGTCAAGCCCTCCCCGTAGAAAAGGATTATGCCTATGTTGGCGGTCCGAATACAACAGTAGAAATGGGAGAGAAAAACGGTTTGGTATATGGTGAAATGTGGATTCCTGTTGTAAGGAATGGATAAGACGTGGAGATCTGAAGACTTTTGAGTTGAATATGAAGGATAAAGCTCTCTTCCAAATGGAAGAGAGCTTTCCCAATTGCACGACAGCTTGCATGACAGCATGTTATTAATTTAAAACGCCACTTCCGACTATTGTAACCTTTACTTCCGGGTGAAAACGGACTTGGGCATATTGTTTATTCCAGTCCAGGCTTTTCCACAATTCCGGGTAATGGGCAATTAAATGTCTGCCTATACCGAAGGAATCACAGCCGCTTTGCTGAAGTGTCTTGATAATTTGTTCTGCGTCCTGAGTCATGTCATCGGATAACTTGCGGTTCAGACGTTCAATTGTGTCTTTTTCCTGAAGATGATTCATTGCATACTCAACGATCGTTACTGGAAGTTCGATACGGAGGTTTACATCAATTTGGCTATCACTTGCCACCTTTACCGCAAGTTTGCGCTTAATTTGTGCGATATTTGCTTCATAAGTGACATAGTTCCTCGGGTTGTTGGAAGGCCCTGGGTGGACCTTTTTGACAAAACGCGCTGCTTTATTCCATTTCCCACTCATAATAATGTATAGAGGAGCCTGTTCGGTAGTAAGACTGCCACTGAACCTTTGCCCATGAAACAAGGCAATTCCCCGAGCATCAATTTCCTCTCCATCCTTATATAGATAAGGCAGTGTAAAATCCTGTCCCGGATCCAGCATGGGAGGGAGAAGGGTCTCTAACGTCATTTCCGGAAAAATACATAATTCCTCCAGACTCTTAATTTTTTTCGTAATAAAATCACCAATCAATATGCTGCCAACTTTTTTTTGGTGTAACAGATCTCCGGCATCGCCATCCACAATCGCAATCTTCACATGTGAGGTTGGGTAATCGGGTTCCCGATATAAGACGTCCAGGTAGGGGTAGATATCATTTTGTGCGAGTTTGTTGCCGTATAAGATCATCCCATATTTGAAAAACCGGATATCACCAGTCACTTTGGCCCGAATTCTATCTGTACTTTGACGGACGGATCTCCCGGTGCCTGAGTGGACTTCATTACCGCTGCTCCCTTGTTGACTCTCAGAATCATCGACAATTTCAAGCGTCTGTTTAATTTCACCCTCTGAGGTGATGTCAAACGCCGAAGCATTAGCCAATCTTGCATCTTTTAAACTATCCTGATCCCAGCATCCCGTCATCACCATGAGCAGGAACAGGAGGACAAGGATTTTTCCTCGTTTACTCATATCATCTTCTCTTTTCGTTTCATTATATAAGATAGGACCAACAGGAGCAGAGGCAGGATCATGAGAAAAAAATATGCCGATCTGTTGGCAATCGTACTAATTAACTCCAGTTTTTCCTTCTGTTGTGGCAGATAGGCAATTATGCAAGAAGCAAGAACGACATAAGGCACCGCTTTTTTATGGTGTTTTAGTTTGAAGAGATAACTTATACCATAGGATGCCGTATAGTAATAGCCACATATGGCCCCGAAAATGGAAATTAACCAGATAGGGAGGAACAGGAAATCGGCCCGATCCATTGTTCCGAGTGGGATAGAGCGGAGCAGATATATGACCGGTTCAGGCATTAAGTCAAGTTGCTGGGGGCTGAACGCCGTTGAACAAATGAACACGGTGAATGCATACAACACTACGACTACAGCACTTGCTGAAGCAACAGACTTGAGTTTGCCCCCGCTGCTACCTTCAACCATAGGAAACACAACGAGAAAAAACTCGAATCCGAACATAGCCATTAATGTTTCGGTTGATCCACTAATAATATTGGGCCATCCCGCTTCGGTTAAAGGCAAAAGATATAACAGATTGATTTCCTTGAGTCCATAACTGATCAATACCATCATGGGCAAGACCAAAAAGGAGATGAGTACCAGTACTCGGGCAATGATTCGTAATTTTTGCCGAACCAAATAGATACTGCTGAACAAGAAGAGAGCTAATATAGCCCATCGAGGCGTATCCTGCAGCATCCAACGGTTAATCACACCGTAAGCGTTCACCAGAACAGAAGTGCCCATTAATAGGAAATATCCAACGTAGGCAATGATCAGCAACTTGCCAATCCATTTACCCGTAATCAGCGTTACAATATGATAAATGGACGAACTCGGGAATCTTCGCATCAAAAGCCAGCACAACAGTATGACAAGTTGGATCAGGAACCCTCCAAGGAAAACAGAGATCCACCCACCTCCTTTAGAGATAAGGTGCATACGGTAAGGGAGGGACAGAATATCTACACCAATTTCAAATTTCAAAATGAGCAAGAATAATTGTCCCCGAGTGATTGTTGTTTCCTTATTCACGTTTTTTCCCACTCCTATAGAACTTCTGCTGATTCAGCCGCTGCGGGCGGGCATCATGAGGACGCTCGCGAAGCGCCCAGATGGGAAATCGAATCCATACATCCTTCATGTCAGCTAATCGGAATGGGGCCACTGGAGCAAAATAAGGCGATCCGAAGTTTTCCATCTTACAGAGGTGAATGGTTAGAATCACCAGACCAAATGCGATGCCGATATATCCAAAAAGCGCCGCTCCAATCATCATTGGAAAGCGGAGAATACGTACTGCCGAACTCATCTCATGCGAAGGCACCAAAAACGACGAGATAGCGGTTAGGGAAACCACAATAATCATTGTATAGGATACAAGCCCCGCACGAACGATAGCATCTCCGATAACCAAACCGCCAACGATGCCGATGGTCTGGCCCACTCGGCTGGGAAGTCGGACCCCGGCTTCTCTTAACACTTCAAAGATCAGTTCAAGCAACATTGCCTCTACAAGTGCAGGAAAGGGGATGTTCTGCAATGATTTCTTGATTGTGTGTGCCAGCTCGATTGGTAAAATGGCGGAGTGAAAAGAGATGGTTGCAATATAAACAGCAGGTAATGTAAAAGCAATGACAAAACTCATCATGCGAATTAACCGTAAAAAGGAACTGACAATCCAGCGACCATGATAATCATCCGGACTTTGATAAAAAGCAAAAAACGTAACTGGAGCAATAAGAGCTGACGGACTTCCTTCGGCAAGTATGGCGACGCGTCCTTCCATCAAGTTGGCAATAACCCGGTCAGGTCTTTCTGTAATGAGCTGCTGAGGAAACAGAGAGAAAGGGTTATCCTCCACAAACTCTTCAATAAAGCCTGGTGCGAGCACCATATCTGAAGATATGGATGTGATTCGCTCTTTAACTTCGTTCACCAACTCCGGATTGGCTAAGTCCTGAAGGTATACAACTGCAATTTTGGTATGTGTCTTCTCGCCAACGTTAAAATATCGAACGATTAGGGATGGACTGATAATTTGTCTGCGGATCAGATTCAAATTAACCGAAAGCTGTTCAACGAATCCATTGTGTGGCCCTCGAATAACGCCTTCGTTTTCCGGTTCGGTTGTGCTTCGGACATACATTTTCTCGGTAGAAAGAATGTAAAACTCCGGGTGCCCATCGATTATGTAAAGACATTTCCCTTGAATAAGTGAGTCTATTCCACGTTGCAGATCCGTATCTTTTCGACTTTCTAACGTGGTGAACGATGGGTAGATTTCAGAGTGAGCTTGGCCATTCAGTGCTGTTAAGACATGTGTTTGAATGATCTCCTGATCTACAAGTGAATCGATATAGAGAAGCACACTCTGTACACCATTAAGTAGAAGCTGTTGTTGTTTCAAATCGTCTGTACAGTAGAGGGACTGTTCCACATAAGAAATATTCATTTTTAATTCAGAGAATGCCTGATTGGTTGGGGTCATTGATCCACCTCTTTATAAAATGCGACATGGATTATCTTGTGCAAAATCAAGACTATTATTCAATAGTTGCTTTTTATTCAAAGAACTTATAACCAAACATTGAAAAAATAGTTGTACTAAAATCCATAATTTACAATTCAATTAGAAACTTTTTCCTAAATCTAGCGTCTAATATTATGACTTTTTGAGGGGTTATAAATTACTAGAGAGTAGAAGGAGCCAAAGACAACACATGAATATGAAGAAGAAATTATCCATTTTTACCGCTTTAGCCGTTTTTCAAGCATTTGCAGTTGGTTCTGTGAATGCGCAATCAGCACCACAAGGTGACACCGCGTCAGTAAACACGGCCAATGTAGAATCAGTTGAGGTGTTAAAGCAAGAGCAGCCAATTGCAGAGCGTGAAGTGAAGACGGAGAGCAATAACAAATCGATCAATACTTCGCCCACTGAAGCCAAGGACACTCAAACCTCGACCGGTACTGAGGCAACACCTAAAACAGATAGCGAGAAACCTGCATTGGATGGGGAAGAGACCACTACAAACGAAACGGGTACGAAACCTGTAGTTCAAGAGGAAGCCCCTGAGGGGGAAACGCCAGCTACACCTGCTCAAATAGAGCAACCATCCATTGATGGAACGTCTCCTGTAGCAGCAGGTGGGAATCTGACGTTGTACATGAATAGCAACAAAATGGAGCAGGATGGAAAAACATATCTTGCTGGCCAGCCAATGGCTGTAAAAAACGGTGTATCCTATGTTGCCATCCGTGCGCTGGTTGACCGTGTGGGATACGGCGTCAAATATGATAACAAAACCAAGGAAACCATCATTATTAGTGGTGAGGATGAACTCCGATTCAAGACGAACAGCAAGGACTATACCGTCAATGGAGAGACAAGAACGATGAAAGGCCCTGCATATCAGCAAAAAAGTACATTCATGGTGCCGTTAACTTCCATTACTCAAGCTTTGAACATCACCTATAAAGTGAATCAGACGGCTAAAACGGTTGTGTTGAATCTTAATACAAAACCTGTTGCAAGCTTTACCATTTCCCAAAAGGAAATCTTTGCAGGAGATCAAGTGGACTACGTGACTTCTTCCAGTTCACCTAATGGAATGGATATCGTTGACGAACGCTGGACTGGTCGCCAGGATTCATTTGATCAAGCAGGTACATATACGATTTCATATGAAGTACAGGATTCCAATGGTCAATGGAGCGATCCGTATTCAATTACCATTGAAGTATTGAGTCCTAATCTTCCTCCTGTAGCCATGTTCGCCACGGATAAAGAAGAATATAAAATGGGCGAAAAAATAACATACACGGACCAAAGCACAGATGATGAAAATAATATTGTCAAAGCCGTATGGGAGAACAATTCACTTGCTTTCTTTGAACCGGGTCCCAAAACGGTGACACTTACGGTTACTGACAATCACGGCGCTACGAACACGTACTCCAAAGTCATTACCATAACCAATGAGACCTTATATTCATTTACCGACTTCAATTTACTCTTCACGCCGGTAGGACAGAAGTTTACCTTTAACGGCGGCGAAGTGACTACGATGGAGAAAGTGCCTTATACGTACATGGATGAGCCCAGTTTGCTAATCCGCAGTAACAGTCCGGAAACCGTAAATACGGAAGGCATCGTATATAAAGAATCATCTTCGGGGCAGACCCGGTTCATGATTCACCACGTCAACAATACAGGCAAAAGAGTAAAAATGTATGTGATTGCAACCAATAACAACCCGAATCCGGCAGTTTTCGAACAACAAAATATGGGATTTGCGGGACCTACACCGTATGCTACTGTAGCCGGGAAATTGTCTATTGATAAATGGTTCAAGTCAATTCAGACTGGAGCGGATCAAAAGAAAGAGTACCTTCAACCTGGGGAAAGCAAATTGATTTTGACAGAACTTAATAAAACGCCGATGAAAGAAGGACAAGTCATCTCTCTCTATTCGGATGCATATAGTGATTATTCCTTGGACTATAACGTTATCCTGGTGGAAGAAAATAAAGATCCGTTCGAAGCGTTGCCATTGCTTCCCGTGCTTGATCGTGACGGCGTGCACAACCGGGGTACGTACCCGAACGCGACTCGCATCATAAAGTACGATGAGCACGTGGGACTCAAACCGGCCCGTCTGCCACTTGGTGACAATTCAAGCGATCCCAATCTGGTAGGAACAGATCCGATGGCTTACACAGACGCATCCAATGCGGGTAATTTCGGCGTATTGTACAAAATCACACTGACCAATGTTGCACCGCGTACGCTTATCTCCTTTAACCCTCGTGGAGGGAAGTACTCCGGAGTAGCGCTGGTGAACAACCAGTTGGTATCGATTGCCGAAGGCAACGTTGCCGTTGCCAATTCAAGTGAACAAAGCGTTCTTTACCGCACCGGATCAATTGGAGAGAGCGTAACGATTCTGTTCTCAGCCGCGCCAGGAAGCAACCTGCCGGTCAATCTGCTCTTCACACCGCTCCCATCGGAGAAGTAAGGTAGTTGTCTCTTATAACGAATGGTTTGAGTGGCGCGTTAACCAGCGAAAGAAAAGACTCCATATGGGGTCTTTTCTTTTCACAACTTATTTCTACTAAGGAGGAATCAAATTCCGATGAATGTAGTCGTCAAGTTGATACGTGAATTCAAAGAGCGCGACACCCGGCGTTTGTTGAAAGATTACCGAGACAGAGTGGAGCTTATAAGGAAACGGAATTTGGAAACTTGGGACGATCAGCGCCTGCAAGCGGAATCCCTTCGGCTGCAAGAAGAAGCAAGATCAGGCACATCTTTGGATGAACTACTTGTTGATGCTTATGCTTTAGTCTGCGAAGTTGCGAAGAGAACACTCCGATTACAGCCTTACGATGTGCAGATTATGGCTGCTATTGCTTTACACGAAAGATTTTTGATCGAGCAGCATACCGGTGAAGGAAAAACACTCTCTGCTGTTATGCCTGCTTATCTCAACGCGTTGACCGGTGAAGGCGTTCATATACTCACATTTAACGACTACTTGGCAAATCGAGATGCAGCGTGGATGGGCCCGATCTATCGCTTCCTCGGGTTAACCGTAAGCTCGGTTCAAGCGGGCATGAGCCTGTTCGAGAAAAGGGAAGCTTACGCCAAGGATATAACCTATGTTACGGCTAAAGAAGCAGGGTTTGATTATTTGCGTGACACAATAGCATTCAATGAAGCGGATACCGTACACCGTCCTTTCCACTACGTCGTCGTAGACGAAGCGGATTCGCTGCTTCTTGATGAAGCGCGGGTGCCGCTAGTCATTAGTGGCGATTCGAGCACAACCAAGAGTGATGGCGTTCTTTTTGCAGAAGTGGCCCGACAGCTGCAGCCAGGAGAGCATTACGATTTTGACGAGTTCCAGCGGAACGTTTACTTGAATGAAGAGGGTGCTGCGAAAGCGGAGATGCTGCTGGGATGCGGCAATTTGTACGATAGCCATAACAGTCATTGGTTAACGTCATTGAATTGTGCGCTGCATGTGGAATCATTATTAAAAAAAGACGTCGATTACATCGTTCGGGATGGTGGAATTGAACTAATCGAAGAACATACTGGCCGTGTGGCCGAGAACAGGTATTTGCCGGACGGGCTGCAAGCTGCGCTGGTGGCGAAAGAAGGATTGCAGTGGAAGGCCGGCGGGAGAATTCTCGGCACGATCACGATTCAACATTTCATTAGCCTGTATTCGGGAATCTGCGGAATGACGGCTACGGCGCACGCTTCAGCACTGGAATTCGAGGATATCTATGCGTTGCAGGTCGTTCAAATTCCACCGAACCAGCCAAACATACGGATCGACCACAAGCACCGAATATACTCCCATAAGGAAGCCAAATATAAGGCACTTGTACAAGAAATCTCTTCCGTTCATAGGGTGGGACGTCCCATTCTTATTGGTACGTCAAGCGTTGAGGAGTCTGATATGCTGGCGGAGGCGCTTGCCGCTGCTGACGTACCTTGCCAGGTTCTGAATGCAAAAAACGATGCGAGAGAAGCCGAAATCATCGCTAAAGCGGGAGAAATAGGCGCGGTAACGGTATCTACGAATATGGCAGGGCGCGGCGTCGACATTCGTCTTGGCGGTGGTAATTCTGCTCAGGCAGAAGTGGTTGCCAAGCTAGGCGGATTATATGTGATAGGTACACATGTGAATGAAAGCATGCGAATAGATAACCAGCTGCGCGGGCGTTCTGGCCGCCAAGGTGACCCGGGAGCTTCCGTATTTTATATAAGCCTGGAAGACGAGTTGATGCTTCGCTTCGGCATTCATAGACTGTTTCGCGCTACCAGACAGGACGAGGCTCTTGATGATCCGGCGCTACGCAGCAAAATCGAGCATATTCAGCGCGTGATCATAGGCCAAAACTTCGATATTCAGCGGGAATTGAACGGTTATTCGGATATGGTGGAGGATCAGAGGCGAATCCTATACGAAGAAAGGCTCGGAATATTGAAAGGCGAGAGACCAATGAGCCCATCGGAGCAGCGGGTACGGCTTTTTTATATGGATGAGTTCTGGGCTGACCATCTGGCATACGTATCTTACATTCGCGAAAGCATCCATCTCGAGAGTATTACCAGTCGCAACCCGATCGATGAGTTTCATACGCAAATTACCCAAGCATTTGAGAAAATTCCGGCTAAAATAGATCATGAGTCGGCGAATATGCTTGGAAAACTTGGAGGTTCAAATGATCCGGCCAAATGGGAACAGTTCGGTCTAAAGAGTCCTATTTCGACTCGGACTTATATGATCAACGATCAATACAGTCAAGATAAGCGCAGCTCATGGACCGGAACGACGGTATTTGCTTTTTGGGGCAGTAAAATTTTGAAGCTGTTACTGTGGCCGGTATATAGGTTGTCAAAATATTGATGGGAGCGTGACGATCGATGAACAGTGAAGAACGGTTTACGAGCCGGGTCGAATCGTATTTGAAATACCGCCCGAGCTATCCAAAAGAGGCTATTGACCATTTGTACGACGTAGTCGGTTTAGATGCGAACAGTAATATAGCAGACATCGGTTCAGGTACTGGGATCATCTCAAAGCTACTTCTGGAACGCGGAAGCTATGTAATAGCGGTCGAGCCAAATCAGGCCATGCGGGAAGCCGCCGAGCAAACGTTAAAAAGCAGTCCGCAATTCCAGAGTATAGCAGGTTCTGCAGAATCTACGGGATTACCTGATCAGTCGGTTGATTTTATTGTCTGCGCTCAGGCATTTCACTGGTTCGATCGCTCCGCAGCTCAAATCGAGTTTCGCAGAATTCTACGGCCAGGCGGGAGAGTAATACTCATCTGGAATTCACGTCTTACACACGGTACTCCGTTTCGTGAAGAGTACAATCAATTGCTCCATACATATGGAACCGACTACAATAAAGTTAATCATAAAAATATCTCTCAAACGATACTGCTCTCTTTTTTCAAGGAAGGTTCGATGCATGAAATGCGATTCGGAATGAGTCAGGAGTTCGATTTCGAGGGATTGAAAGGCCGGTTGCTATCATCTTCCTACAGCCCTGCACCCGGGCATGCAAATTACGATCCTATGATGT
Organism: Paenibacillus sp. FSL K6-4396; assembly: GCF_038002525.1. Classification (NCBI taxonomy): domain Bacteria; kingdom Bacillati; phylum Bacillota; class Bacilli; order Caryophanales; family Paenibacillaceae; genus Paenibacillus; species Paenibacillus sp. FSL K6-4396. The sequence continues at coordinate 3,614,762 of NZ_JBBOCR010000001.1, forward strand.
CAGAACTGCGGAATTTATTTGATAAAAATAATCAAGATGGTATTGTTGCATTCGACTATGAAACTGAAATTTTTTGGGGAGAAGTATAGATCACCAAAATGATACCCCGTTATATCAATAAGGGATAAGAATATAACGCCATTTGAAAGTCGCTATTTTAGCGGCTTTTTTTATATTTTATTAGAACAAATTATTGCCCAGCTTGCCTGGATTTAAGTGTTGAAAGGAACCCTGGTACACTTCCTTAAAATCTTATAAGAAATTCTTGAAATTTCAGAAATTTATCCGATAGGCGGGTGCTATTATACAAATACAAACAAAGACGAGGTGATGAAATGCAAGCGAAACTGGCAGCGGACGCCGTTCCCATCTCCACAAAGCGAAAGTCATGGATCAGGACAATACAAAAGCACAAAGTGATGTATGCTCTCTTATTACCAGCCTTAATTTATTTTGCCCTATTCAAATACATTCCCATGGCGGGAATCATGATTGCTTTTAAAAACTACAACCTGGCTTTGGGACTATGGGATAGCCCCTGGGTGGGATTCAAAAATTTTACGGATTTTATGAACGGCGTTTATTTCTGGGACATCATGAAAAATACGATCATCATATCGCTGTATAAGCTATTGTTCGGATTCTCCGCGCCCATCGTACTTGCTTTACTCCTCAATGAAGTGTATAGCCAATGGTTTAAGAAAATCGTACAGACCATCACTTATTTACCTCATTTTCTGTCATGGGTCATTGTGTATGGAATTATGGTGGCATTACTAGCCCCAGGCGATGGTCTCTTTAACATGATCTTGAAGGATTTTGGTGTTGAACCCATCTCGTTTCTAACGGAACCTGCCTGGGGCAGGTTGCTGATCATCTTATCTGAAGTATGGAAGGATATTGGATGGGGGGCAATATTGTACCTTGCCGCCTTGGCAGGAATCGATCCAAGCTTATATGAAGCGGCTCGAATGGATGGTGCTTCCAAATGGAGACAACTATGGCATATCACGTTACCTGGTATTCGAGGAGTCATTATTCTGATGCTGATTCTAAAATTAAGCCATATCCTGGATGCGGGTTTTGACCAAATATTCATGTTTGCCAACACCTTTAATCAGGAGAAGATCGACATTATTGACACATGGGTATACCGTGAAGGGTTGGAGCGTCTCAAGATTGGCTTGGCTACTGCTGTAGGATTGTTTAAAGCTGTCATCGGATTTGCTTTGGTGTTGGCAGCGAACAAGCTCGCCAAAAAATTCGATGGGCAAATTTGGTGAGGTGGTCTTTAGAATGATCCATATGACAATTGGTGAAAAAGTCTGGCAAACCGTCGTTTATGTGATGCTTATTTTGTTATCCCTACTTTGCGTGCTGCCCTTCCTATATGTGGTTGCTGTCTCCGTAACGCCAGAGTCGGAAGTATTAAGAAGAGGAATTGTGATTATACCCGAATCCTTTACCTTTTTGGCCTATAAAGAAGTATTCGTTTCTCACGGGATCTGGCAGGCGTATAAAATTACGTTGTTTCGAACGATTGTAGGGACTGCGTTAAATGTGTTTTTTACGGTGATCGCGGCCTACCCGTTATCCAAAAAATATTTACCCGGAAGAAGTCCGTTTTTACTCTTCATTGTGTTTACCATGATGTTCAGCGGGGGGTTAATTCCGACATATTTACTAATCCGCTCTCTGGGATTGTTAAATAGTCCGTGGGTATTGATCATTCCAAATCTCATTAGTGCATTTAATCTGGTGATCATTAAAGGCTTTTTTGAGCAATTGCCTGGTGAAATCGAGGAATCAGCAAGGGTAGACGGTGCCAGTGAGCTTCAGACGTTATGGCAGATCATTTTACCTCTGTCGTTACCCGTGCTTTCAACCATTTCCTTGTTTTACGCAGTCGGGCATTGGAACAGTTATTTCGATGCTATTGTTTATATCAATGATTCCAACTACATGCCACTTCAAGTGATTTTGCGCAATATCCTACTTAACGTGGCAACGCAAAGCGCTGATTCACTCGCCAATTCCGGAGCTGTCAGTACGTTCGCTGTGCAGATGGCTACAGTTGTTGTAACTACAGTCCCGATATTGATCGTTTATCCATTTTTGCAAAAGCATTTTACCAAAGGTGTACTCCTGGGTTCCGTTAAAGGATAAAAGGTGTTCCAACCTAACTTATTACGGGGAAACCGTGATAATATACAAGCAAAGGAGAGGTCAATATGCAACGTAAAAAGATTTCATTTGCTATTCTGTCGGCAATCTTAGGATTTGGAACGCTTTTGTCAGGATGTGGGGGAAATGAAGAAGTTACATCGACAACCTCGAGTAATTCGCAAGGTCAGTCTGGCCAGTTTGCAACCAAAATGAAAATCTCCATGTTTAACCAAGGTACGTTCAATGCTGCTGCTCCCGTACCTCCACGTGATGAAGATATTCAACGCCAAATGTTGGAAGAAGAGATGAACATCGACTTGGAGATGATGATTCCTCAAGCGGGTCAAGCAACAACCAAACTGAATACACTCATTGCAGGCGGGGATATTCCAGACTTGATCTTCTTGAAGAGCCGTGCTGATCTCGCGCAATATTACGACCAAGGTGTTCTTGCGGATTTGACACCGTATATGGACCAATTCCCTGAACTACAGAAACGGTTTGGCACTGACTCCTGGGAGGCGATGTCCTATCAAGGAAAAACCATTGGAGTTCCAGGCTATGATAATGTAAACGGTATCAGTCGAAGCTTCTTCATACGCAACGATTGGCTGAAAAAGTTGAATATGGAAGTGCCCACGACACCTGATGAGTTGTTCGAAGTTATGAAAGCCTTTACAGAGAAAGATCCGGACGGGAATGGTAAAAACGATACGTACGGATTCATCGGCGGTATGAATAAAGAAGGCAATCTGCAAACCTACGGCTTTGATAGCTTGATGTGGATGTTTGGCGTTAATCCTCCTTCGGCCGTTGAGATTAAAGATAATGAACCGGTATTTCTGTTTATCGAACCCAAAATGAAAGAGGCACTTGCCTACATTAACAAAATGATGGCAGCCAAAGTCGTAGACCCGGACTGGGTGACAATGAATTCACCTGATCTGTTGGACCAAAAGATGTTTAAGGGTAAAGTTGGCTTCATGATCAGAGATGCCCGCAGGCTGGAACCGGATTATCAACAGAAAATGAAAGAAATTAGTGGAGAGGTGCCGGAATGGATCGTTATTCCTCCGATGAAAGGTCCTTACGGCGATCAGATTGTTGAGAGAAAATCGTTCCAAGGCAATTCATGGGCCATTTCCGCAAAAGCGGACGAGGACAAAATCATTCGGATCTTGTCCATGCTGAATTATCTCTTTACGGATGAAGAAGCCTATCCGAATTTTGCATACGGAATCAAAGGGATTCATTGGGATGTCGTAGACGGCAAAATCAAAAATAAAACCTCCGAGTTATCGAAAGAAATGAAAGAGAAGTACCTGTGGGTCGATCATTATAGAATGCCGCGGCGTGGTGATGATGCGGAGTACTTCAGCTTCCAGAATCCGAAGACGGCGGAAGCCTTCAAGAACAATCAGCAATATGTAGGGCCAACGTTGCCAGGTAATTTATTGACCCCAGACCCGAGCGACACTTTGGATGCTGACCGCCAACGTTTCATTAATGAAAGCTTGGTTAAATTTATGACGGGCAAAGAACCTCTTTCCAACTGGGACAATTTCCTCCAAACGTTGGATACCAAGTTTGACATGCAGAAATATAAGGAAACAGCAATCCAGCAATTTAAAGAAGCGGGCCTTATCAAGTAAAAATAAACAAAGAGAGAGTGGCTATTCGTAGCCCCTCTCTTTATTAGCATGTGCTATTCTTAGTTTAAAACGGAACTAAAAGGAAGATGATCGATGCGAAGAAGAATCAGCTTGCCTTTAAAATTATTTTTTATCGTATTTGCATTTGTATTGGGCTGCATCATCTTGATAAGCCAATTATCTTATCGCTATGTCCAAAAAGAAATACGAACCAATGATATTTATTACACCAATCAAATACTAGACAAGGTAGACCAGTATTTCACCGTTAATTTTTCCTCCTTCCAGACGATTCTCTTCTCAGTTGAAACTTCGGTGAAAGCCAACATTAACAATACCGAAGTGATTAAAAAGCAATTAAGGGAGCTGTATGAACTCAACAGTATTTATGTCAGTAATATTTATTTGATCAAAAGCGATTTATCCATTCTGGGCGGAAGTACACCTACTCGAATATTCGATGAACCTTTGTCGGAAAGAGCCCCTTTATTTGATGCGGCTGACAAGAATAGAAGGACTACCTTTGTTAGTGAACCTTACAAATCGAAGTACTCCGGCTGGACTGTTACGATGGTTCGTTATCTGAACGGTGCTCCGTTTCCTATGGCCATTGCGGTTGATCTGGATCTAAATGCCATTGAAGAAACCTTGTTCAAGATTAATAAACAGGAACAAATGAATCTGGCTCTGATCACTGCGTCAGGTAAGATCATTGCCGGATTTTCTGAAAATAAAGGACCCCTTAGTATTCAAGATCATACATTTTCAATCGGAGAGACGTCAGCGGAAGAAATTTTGGATACGTCAGAAACCACCCTTCAAGTGCATACGAAGGATGGCATTCCCGTCTCCCTTTTGAAGAAACCAACGGAGAAATTCAACTGGACCATTGTCTCCGTTAATGATGAATCACGCTTGAAAGCAGCTTTGTCCAGATTGGAAACCTATTATATTGAGCTTCTGGCTGCAGGTCTTCTTTTAAGTTTGTTCATTTCTTTCATGGTTGCCAAATTTATAAGAAAACCACTCTATACGCTCAAAACAAAAATGAAGCAGGTGGAACAAGGTATCCTCACAACGACAATAACGATTAATCGAAACGATGAGTTTGGCGATCTTTCACGAGCATTCGATCGTATGTTACAGCAAATTGTTGAACTGATTCGTCGAGCCGAGCTTCATAATGAACTTGAGCGGAAGTTGGAGATCCAGGTGTTACAGTCTCAAATAAACCCACATTTTCTGTATAACACGCTTGGTTCAATCAGCAATGTTATACGTCTTGGACAAATAGAGAAAGTCGATGTGGTAATCGGATCGCTCATTTCATTATTGGAATACGGGATAGACGATGCTTCTGAGAAGGTTTCCCTACGCCAGGAATTACGCAATGTAGCGGACTATATCGAGATCCAGAACATTCGGTATAACCGAAACTTCAACTTGATTGAAGATATCGAAGCAGGGTTAATGGATTTTCCGGTTTTCCGAATGCTGCTGCAGCCCCTTGTGGAGAATAGTATCTTCCATGGTTACAACGGAGGAGGAATTGAAGGGCCAATTACGATTCATGCGTACAGGGAGGACGGCATCGTCATCATCGAAGTTGTTGATCAAGGTGAGGGAATTCCGGCCGACAAATTAAAGCATATTTTAATCTCGGAACCAAGTGAAGAGGAAGTAAAAAGAAAACGAATCGGGCTGAATAATATTCATGGTCGAATAAGACTTCACTACGGAGATCAATTCGGACTGGATATCATTAGCATACCTAAGGAAATAACCCGTATACGCGCTGTATTCCCGGCAGAATTGCCAAAAGGAGATGCATAATGGGGAGAGACTATACCTGCTTCATTGTTGACGATGAAGACCTGATCATTCAACGATTGGAATTGTTTTTTAGCGAGCTCTCTCTTAGGGATAGACGATTTGTTCTGGTGGGAAAAGCGAATAATGGGCTGAATGGGATCGAGGAGATCATCAAACTTAAGCCGGATATCGTCATATCCGATATTGTCATGCCGCGAATGGACGGAATCTCCATGATTGAGCAGTTAAAAGTGGAGCTCCCCCATACCCAATACATACTTCTAACCGCCTATTCATCCTTTGAATACGCCCAGCGAGCTATTCAAGCCAACGTATTGGAGTACATTGTAAAGGTTCCGCTAAGGGAAGCCGATCTAAATCGAGCATTGGATAAGGCAGCTGGAATTCTAAATGAGTTTGAGAAAAAAGAAGCGGAATTTCACTCGTTAAACGTATCCGTGCTTGAAAATAAATACAGAGTCCGCAAGCAATTTTTTAACGAATTGATCCGAGGTGAAATTCCTTCTCATCGGGCATCGGATTTTGCCAATCGCATGCAGTTTCATTTCTTTCAAGCCAACTATTGCTGTTTCATCGTTGAGATGAATACGTATGAAAGTTTCCGAAACGAATACGCGGCCGCAGATCAAAACATCTTGAAGTATGCGATAACAAATATCATCGAAGAAACAGTTATGAATGGTAGCAGTGGGGTAGCTGCGGATCTGTCCGATAATCGTTTTATTGGTTTTTTATCCTGGGAAAATAACCGCAGTGATATGGAAACGGAATATGCTTGCCTATCCTTGGGAGGGCAGATCATCTCTCATTTGCATCAATATTTGAATAAAAGAGTATCTGTCGCTTTTGGAAGTCCACACCGAGGCTGGGAATCGATCAAACAGGCGTATACGGAAGCTAAAAATGTGAGTGAGGATTTCTATTATCATACCGAAAAAGTCGTAAAAACACCGATGCATCGGTTCCAATACCATAATGACAAAAAAGCAGACTTTCAGCAGAAGCTTGCTGATTTTCTTATACGCCTGAAGAGGAAGATTTCCAAGGAAGAGCTGGATAATGCACTTGACGATCTGTCGCAATTTGTTACGGACTATAAAATCCACAAGTCCATCTTGGTGCCCATGATTAGAGACTTGTACAGAGACATTACCGTGAAATTTAAATCGGGAAATAAGATGGCCACGGAAGTTCCAGACTTCCCCATGGAATATATGACATTTCAAGAGCAGCTCGCCTATATTGGCGACTTCACATTCGAATACGTGCGTGCGGGCCAACTATTACATCGTGCAGAAATTATGAGTGCTATGCATTATATAGAGACAAACCTGAAACAGCGTTTAACGCTGGAGGCCATTGCGGAGGAAGTGAATTTAGCGCCATCGTATTTTAGCAGCTTATTCAAAAAAACAATGAACGAAGGTGTGATTAGCTACATCAACCGTAAAAAAATCAACCTCGCTCTCGAGTTGTTAAATGTCCGGGATTATTCTTTATTGGAATTGTGCGAGGAAGTAGGCATTGTCAATGAAGGTTACTTTTGCAAACTGTTTAAAGAATATACCGGTGATACACCTAAGCAATACCGGATCAAAATGACACGGTAGGAATTCCAATAAAGATGCAAAAAATGTATGATTTTTTCGTGAAATCCTGTAAAAAAATAGGTACCAAAACCATTACCATGATAGGAGCATCTAATCATGGAGGTTATCAAAATGGAGTCTATAAAAGCTGATGTAACCGTCGTAGGTGGAGGTATTGCAGGGATATGTGCTGCCATTGCAGCAGCACGCCAAGGGCTGCTGGTTTCACTTATTAATGATCGGCCGGTTCTAGGGGGAAATGCGAGCAGCGAGGTCAGAGTGCATATCAACGGGTCGGCTTATCTCGGAAACAGTCCATCCTACTATGCTCGAGAGGGCGGGTTGATAGAAGAACTGAAGCTGAAGATATTTCATTACAATCCGTTATACAACAAGAAGTTGATGCTTTCGCTTTCGGATACAGTCTTACTCGACATGGTTTATGATGAGCCCAACATCTCTCTATTCCTGAACACATGCGTTCATGAAACGGGTATGGAGAACGGCAGAATCCAATGGGTGGAGGGCCTTCAATTGGCTTCCGAGAGAAAATTTCGTTTTGAAAGCCCCACCTACATCGATTGCTCCGGGGATGGAATTGTTGGATACCAGGCAGGAGCTCACTTCCGATGGGGAAGAGAGGCGACGCATGAATACAAGGAGGAGCTCGCTCCAGAAGTGGCGGATCATTACACGATGGGCGATACGATTCTGTTTCAAGCCCGTGACGTAGACTATCCCGTTCCTTACACAAAGCCAGGCTTTGCGTATGATATTACGAAGCTGGAGTTTTTTGATAGTATCCGAAAAGGATTAAACCATCGGTCTTTTCCAAGAAAAATCAACGGGCTTGGCGGATTGTGGTGGCTGGAATACGGCGGACATATGGATATTATCAAGAATAATGAAGACATCGCATTAGAATTGCGAAAATTGGTGTACGGAATCTGGGATTATATCAAAAATAGCGGTGAATTTGATGATGTAGACAATCTTATCCTGGATTATGTATGCCCGATTCCGGGAAAGCGAGAGTCGAGACGATTTATAGGTGAACACATGTTGTCTCAGAACGATCTTACAGCAAAACCTCATTTCGAGGATGCGGTATCCGTCGGAGGGTGGTATATGGATCTGCATGCAAATAAAGGCATCTACGATGAGGGGCCGGCTACCGCGTGGAATTTTGTGCCTGGATTGTATAATATCCCGTTTCGCAGCTTATTTTCACGCAATATCCCTAATCTCATGTTCGCTGGCCGCAATATAAGCGCTACCCACGTGGCTTTTGGATCTACAAGAGTGATGGCAACCTGTGGTTGTATGGGGCAGGCGGTAGGAACGGCTGCTGCGTTATGTGTAAAATATGATACAGACCCCGCGGCCATCGTCAAAGCCCATATGGGTGAGCTTCAGGCGCAGCTACTTCGAGACGGGCAAACGATTGTAGGGCTTCAAGAGCCGTTGGATCCTTATTTCGCAGATGGATTAACGATTCGTGCCTCTTCTCAGCGAAGCTATGAACAGCTTCATCCAACCGAAGAGATCTCCTTGGAAAGAGCGTTATGTTTGGTCTTGCCGATTCAGACATCCGTGGCTGAAAGTGTGCAGATCAAAATTAAAAATAGATCCGAGCAATCGGAAACGTTGCAAGTGAAGCTGTACGGCGGGGAGCGGAAGGAAAACTATATTCCCACCAGCGAGCTGAAAGACTATCACTTGCTTATTTCAGCGGGTCACGATGACTGGATTACACTGGACCTCAGCTGCAAGAAGCCAGAAGACGACAAAATCTACATTGTATTGGAAGGTACGGCGGGCCTTACTGTACACAGCAATGAAGAGAAAATGACTGGAGCGGTTAGCTTCCTTTATAGACCGGAAGAGCCATCCAGGCTGAAAAAACTTAATAAGAGCATTTGCTTCAAAGACCTGAACCCATCCCAGGATATGTATAATCCCACGAATGTTGTCAACGGTTTCTCCAGACCTTATGGTCTGCCTAACGGCTGGATATCGGAACGTACGGAAGGACAGGAATGGTTGGAATTTGGTTTTGCAAGCCCCAAGAATCTGGATGAAATCCATCTTATTTTCAATTCAGAACTGAATTTGGAGCATTTCGACGATCCGATCGAACCACTGATCCAGGATTATGATGTGACTTTAACTTTAGAAGATGGAACCAAGAGTGAAATTAATATCCGCGGGAATTACCTTTCGTTGAATAAACATCAGGTGCATGCACAAGGTGTAACCCAGATCCGGTTTAATTTCTGTGCAACGTATGGCTCACCTTATTATGAAGTGTTTGCAGTGAAATTTTTTGCTCCTAAAAATGCGAAGTGAGGTCGGGTGAAGTTGCGATGAAAGAATTTTTTCCTCGGAGAGGGCTACCTAATGTCATTCAGAAGTTGGAAAATGGGGAACCTGTGACCATCGTTTATTTTGGCGGCAGTAATACACGTTCGGAAGGATACAGGGTCATGACCGCGGATTGGCTGCGAGAGCAATATCCCCAAGCCGATATCCGCGCAGTGAACGCAGGCATTGATGGGACAGGATCGGACCTCGGCTGCGCCCGTTTGGAGACCGATGTACTGCGTCATCAGCCTGATCTCGTGTTTGTTGAATTTGTCGGAAATGATGGGGGAGTCCCCGAATCCAAGGCGCGGATTGAAGGAATTGTCCGCCAGATGCGCAAGCACAGCCCGTTTACCGATATCCTGTTCGTATATACGATTAAGGAGCGGGATTTGAACTTATTTCAATCCGGCGAGTACCAGAAGGGTGCACTTATGCAAGAGGAAGTTGCCGACTATTACGGCATTCCTTCGATTCATCTAGGCGTGACGGTCAGTCAATTGGTTTCAGATGAAAAGCTCATTTTCACCTCAAGTGCAGATGTATCCATTCCCGGTGCCGTTATTTTTACGCATGATTCGATCCATCCAACGATTCCCGAAGGACACCAGATTTACACAGACACCATCACCCGGTCATTTGAGAAAATGAGCGAACTTCGAGATCACGTGGGAAAAGTGGAACATCATTTGCCGCAAGACACTCTGGTCCCGGCCAATCCTTGGGAGTATGCAACCATGCTGCCACTGGATCAACTCACTCATTTTTCCGCAGGATGGTCTTACATGACTTCCGATGATTTTGCCTTAGTGCGCGAGTATGATTGGTTGTTCCCCGGTCTATGGCGAGCAGTTGATCCCGGAGAGGCGATCACAGTGGAGTTTGAGGGAACCCACATCGGCTTATTTGATATCGGGGGGCCGGATTCTGGCAGATTGAAGGTGTCGGTGGATGGAGGGGAACCATTCCTTATTGATCGATTCACACTCTATAACGATCATAATCGAAATCAATATGTTTTCTTGCCGGAGCTACCAAATGGAAAACATACCGTTCGCTTCGAGATCGATCACGAGAAAACTGACAAATCGGCCGTGTTTGAGGCAAGTGGCAATGAAAGAAGTATGGCACATGTTCAGCAGCATCCGGATTGGTATGATCAAACGGTCATTCAGCTTGGAAAGTTGTTATTGGTGCAGCCGCCATTATAATGGATGGTTCACTTGGAACACTTGGAAGACCTATATTCTATCTGACTGCTACTGAGCAATCAATTAGGATGTAGGTTTCTTTTTTTACTTAAAATCGTATAAAAAATTCTTAAAATGAAAGAAATTTCACCGTAATTTAACATGCTAAGATAAAAACGACAGAGCGGGATTAGGCAGAAGGCGAAGGTTAATTGTTTTTTTACAATCATTTGAGCAAAAGGCAATCTATTTTTGAAAGCGTTACCATTATTGAGGAGAGGCTGTGAATTGTATGGTCAAAAGGAAGCTGTTTTTCTTCATCGTTTTCATGTTGACGATCGTAGTTCCTTTCAGCCTGATTGGAATAAGGGCCGCTTATGCGGAGACCTTACCTTATCAGACCATTATCATCGATGACGGGAGTATCAAGATCAATGATGTTCTAACACCTGATGCGGGTAACGAGAACAATGGATATTCGGCTCCAAATTGGACAACAAGCACAGGGGTAAAGGGGTATGATCTTTCCAGCTCCAAATATACGAGTACAGCAGGCAGAACGATCACATGGAATCCACGCTTGGAAGCAGGAACAGCGAAAATATCGTTCTATAAGCTGGATTGGGCAGATAAAGCAGATAGCAATGTGAAAATTGAGATTGTTCATAATGGGACAACGGATGTAGTCTTTATGGATCTAAGACCCTCATCTGGCGAGCCAGCGGGTTGGGTTGATTTGGGAGAGTATTATTTTTCCGGGGTTGGTGAAGAGTTTGTTCAATTGACCCGGTCTACCGGCACCACGAACACGATCCTTACACGTGCGGATGCGGTCAAGTTCGAAGGGAACATTGAGCAAAAGGAGCCACATAAGACGATCATCATTGATGATGGAAGCCTCACAATTGATCATGTCGTCACTGTTGATACAGGCAATACCAATAACGGATTCTCCGCTCCGTATTGGACCACAAGCGCGGGAGTGAAAGGATACAATAATTCCAGTTCCAAATATACGGATGCTGTAGGCAGAACGATAACATGGAATCCGCGCTTGGAAGCGGGGACGGCGAGAATATCGTTCTATAAGCTGGATTGGGCGGACAAAGCAGATAGTAATGTGAAAATTGAGATTGTTCATAACGGGATTACGGATGTGAAGTTTCTGGATCTAAGACCCTCGTCAGGTCCATCAACCGGGTGGGTTGATTTGGGGGAATATGAGTTTAGTGGTGATGATAGCGAATTTGTCAGGCTGACTCGAACGCAGCCTTCTACGGGTACAATTATTACGCGGGCCGATGCAGTCAAGTTCGAGGGGAATATCCGTCAACAAGCACCGCCGCTCCCCCCGCTAAGAAGCCGTACCTTAGCGAATCTCAGTTACACGGAAAAAGGCAGCATCGAAAATGATAACTATAAAGCGACCTTCTACGAGGCGACATGGGATGGGGGCAAATCCATCGTTCGTGACATGTTCTATAAAAACACGGTCACTGGGAATTGGACGCCAATTAATAATGAATCGGAAAGATTGGAGGAACAATGGGTTTTATTGGACGGGAATGCGGGCAGCCGAACCAATTACTATGATACGATGAACAAACGCTGGATTACATTCGACGGGGTCCATTTTCCCGACAGCCAGACGGCGGTACTAACCGACTCTACGCATGGCAGTGATTACGATTTTGAAGTGAACTGGTCCATGGCAGGGGATAAATTAGATGTCTCTTTTGCCTTTACGCCTCGCCGCGACGGCAATTATGTGATTGGATATCAGTCCTTCACAACAGAGGCAGTCTCGGGCATTAATGAAGTGTTAAATGGATTTAGGTCACATGCCAAAATGGTAGGTACGGTGGAATCAACAAGTTTAAGAGAGCTGAGCGCTCCGATGAGCCTGGTTGAGAAAAATGATGGTGCGGGAAATCCATTGACGTATGGCGTATTTGTACCTTCGGCAGAGCTTCCGGTTGAATTTGAACCGACGGGAGGCGTTACGAAACAACGGCTGGGCATGAGCCTGGTCAACAACGAAGGCAGCGTGCAGCCAATCCTGTATGCGCCTCAATTAGGGACTTATTCCCAAATGACCGCAGAAAGCACGTATCAATTTCATATTGGGCTAATCGCTCAAAAAAGCAAACTGTATGAGTCCTACGCGGATATTCTTCGCAATGATTATGGTTATTCAGCTTATCGGGAAAATGTGTCAGATCAGTCGCTTACTGATGCGATGTTTAATATGATCGATTTGCTTAAGGTTGAGCCGCAAGGGGACGACTCTGTGAATTATGTCCCATCACCCAGCGGGTGGTGGAGCCGTGCCAAGGGTTTTATCGATATTGAAAACGAGGATAGCGTCCGAACAAGCTCAAATGCGGTTCTTTTGGGAGCTTACTATTTAACTGGGGATGACCAGCTATACGATACGAGAGCACTGCCGTCCGTCCAGTATGGCGTATCGCGAAACGGTATCGGTTGGTCGCCAACGCAGAAGAAAGTATACGGTGTGCCTTCGTTATGGAAAATGGCTACTCTGCCGTTCGATGTTTCAAGTGTAGCCGCTGTCAATCAGATGATGGGCACTTCGGCAGGGATTGGGGCACTGGCACAGGAAGAGTACCTTGTGCGTGACCCGGATCAGAAAGACAGGGGTCCTGTCATTCAGCCCCTGATGATGTATCGGATGACGGGAAATGCGCAGTATTTGCAAGCTGCAAAGGATGCAGCCGACAGTTATATCACGCAACATATCGATACGCCTGCATCTGTCGATGTGAGTAAAAATGAGTTCATTTATTATTATAGCAAGCTGTGGATGGAGATTTTGGAGCTATATGAGGAGACTCAGGATCCCAAATACTTGGATGCCGCTTATAAGGAAGCCAAACGGTATGCAACCATGTTTGTTGCTCGTCCAGTTCCTGAAGGGAACGTTACGATTCCTCAGCCGGAAACATATAATTACGCGGAGTCGTTCCATTGGCCGGAGGGTGGTAAATTTCAATATCCTCGGCTCAAGCTTCCCGAAGATATTGCCGGAGGCGTTCAAGCGGAGCGTTGGCTTGTTTCACCAAGCGGATTGACGTTTGAAGCAGGAAGTACAACCGGCTATTATCGGATGAATGCTCAGGAAGCTCCATTCATGCTAAGATTGTCGCTCTATACAGGGGATAAACTGCTGCAGGATATTGCTCATAATGCGGTTATTGGTCGGTATTCCAGTTATCCAGGTTATTACTATAAGGGCTTCGCCGTTAGCCAGCTTGAACCCGATTTTCCACTGGAAGGCCCAAGCGGAGCTACATCCATCTATTATCACCACATACCCGGGCAGCTCGGGCAAACGATGGATTATTTGATCAGTGAACAATCCTTGAAATCGAACGGGAGCATTACATTCCCTTCCGTATTTGAAACGAATTTTTTATGGTTCAAATATCACCTCTATGGGAATAAACCAGGTCAATTTTATGGCAATTCCGACGTTTGGCTATGGATGCCGAAGGGGATCATTAAGACCAATCATCCTCAATTGAACTGGATCACAGGTGAGAGTGGAGATAAATTCTACATTGGGCTAAGCAACGCATCGTCAGAAGAAATTCAGACTCCGATCGAATTGAATGAACAGATCATTGGGTTCAACCCGGCACAAGACTATACTGTAACGATCATCCGCGACAATGGTACACCAGAACAAACGGTTATGAGTGGTGGAATCATTCAAGCCACGGTTTCAGGCAAGGGCATCACCGCGATCATTGTAGAGGGACTCGATATTGCTGTACCGCTGCATCAGGTCAGAACGGCAGATACATCGGATGCAAGTTATTTCTTTGATACCCACAGTCCAATTGACGCGGTTAAAGGCATGCTGATCGTTAAGCCTGACGAAACGGTTTATGATGCTTATGTGCAGGCCAAAACAACGAAACCAGCGACAATCCATTATTCGTTGGATGGTGGCGCTACTTATACAACCGTCCCGGATACGATCTACCCGATGGAATGGTCGATACGGGTGAATGATTTATCCCAAACCTTCACGTATTACGTGGAATCGGAAGGGAAACAGACCCGCAAGCGCACACTCTATCTGCCGGATCAGGTAACGGAAACGCCAGTCCAGCCCGATGATGGGCAGGATCATTCATCTATCATTGTGGATAATACGGAGGCGGAGACAGAAGGCGTCTGGATAAGGGATACGACGGCTAACGATTATTACTATGATAACTATGTGTATGCCAAATCTACGACCAGCACAGCAACAAGCAAAATGAGATGGCGGCCTGAGCTGCCGGAAAGTGTCACTTATAGTGTGTATTACAAGATTCCGCAAAACACTGCAACGAGTGAGAATTGGGCAACAAATGCCTCGTTTACCGTTTATCATAGCGGCGGCTCCGATACGGTTACTGTTGATGAGACAATGACGAACGGTACTTGGGTGCACCTGGGGGATTATCCTTTTGCTGCAGGTGATAGCGGGTACGTGGAACTAACGAACAAGGCCAACAAATCCAGAGTCGTAGCCGATGCAATCATGTGGGTGGACCCGAACAGGATACCGCAATTGGAGTCTGCCGTAGTTCAGTCCGATCGGAACGAGCTGCAGATGACTCAAACCGCACAACTAAGCGTAACCGGCTATTTGGATAACGGTTTGATCGGTGATCTTACACAGGCCGATGTGCAGTATTTCGTTGATCGTACGGATCTGGCTGAAGTGGACAGCAGTGGGGTGTTGACTCTTCTCAATCTCGATGGGGGCACG
This sequence comes from Paenibacillus sp. FSL K6-4396, assembly GCF_038002525.1. Lineage (NCBI taxonomy): Bacteria > Bacillati > Bacillota > Bacilli > Caryophanales > Paenibacillaceae > Paenibacillus > Paenibacillus sp. FSL K6-4396. The sequence goes on from NZ_JBBOCR010000001.1 coordinate 3,630,342, forward strand.
GATCACCTTGAGGTATGGGCCACGGTAACGATTGACGGAGTGACCTTAACCACACCGCATTTGAACATCACGATTAAGGACCTAACGATTATCGTCGATAGTACAGATACAACAGGGTTATACACAACAGAAGGGTCTTGGAGCCAAAGCAATTTAGCTGGATACAAAATTGGGGTTAAATCCCGCTATTCAACCGTTCAAGGATCATCCGCAACGTGGAAAGGCCAGTTTCCAGAAGGGAAATATACCGTTTCCATCTACAAGCTCGTCCATACAACGGCAAACGATAACCATGTCAAAGTGGAAGTGAAGCATAAGACGGGTACCGAGGTCACCTATATTGATGCAACCGTCGGATCATCGGGTTGGGTTAATCTGGGCACGTTCGACTTCGCGGGAGACGGCAGCGAGTATGTTCGTTTAACCAGGGTTACTCCTACAACGGTAGACCCGCCAACGCTTCCTGCGGATATGATCTATACGAGGGTTGACGCAGTTATGTTCGAACGGCATTCCGATGATCCGCAGTTGCTTGCAAATGAGGCACCAGATGAACCGACACTCTCTGAACAAGAGCAGTGAATTATGAATGGAAATGAAACAACGGCAAGTGATGGTATACAATTATTGTAAAATAACGCTAAGAGCAAAGAGCCGAGTGGATCAAAACGATCCATTTGGCTCTTTTTGTTTAGGAGCAAGAAGGTGTGGTCACAGGAAAGGAAGCCATTAGGCCACCTTCCTCGTACCCATTAAACACTTAAGTTTGCCAAATCCAACTTTTTTGGATTCTCTTAAAAAAATTGCCGCTTTCAGATTATGTTTCGTCACACTCAAAACGTTTCTCTAGACCCACATAAATCTTCAATGATACCATCATACACGTGCTAGAAATGAAGATTGCAGGAGGATATCATTTTGGATCAACTAAAATACGATAATCTAAAGCTGGGGGAGCGCGGAGCGATCATCAGCATTATCGCCTACATATGTTTGACCTTATTAAAACTGATCGTTGGCAATATGGCCGGATCAGAAGCGCTCAAGGCGGATGGATTAAACAATGCCACCGATATTGTGGCCTCCATAGCTGTACTGATCGGTTTGAAACTTGCCCAACGCCCAGCCGACAAAGATCATACATATGGTCACTGGAGAGCAGAGACCGTTGCGTCATTAGTTGCTTCTTTCATTATGATGGCAGTAGGTTTACAGGTACTGTTTGAAGCCATCGGTTCTGTGTTCCAGGGTACACATGAATCTCCGGATATCATCGCCGCGTACACAGGTATTTTCTGCGCGTTTATCATGTATCTGGTCTATCGATATAACAAGAGACTTGCTACACGTATTAAAAGTCAGGCGGTCATGGCTGCAGCTCGAGATAATATCTCCGATGCCTGGGTGAGTACCGGTGCGGTCATTGGAATCGTAGGTTCTCAGTTCGGACTTCCATGGCTGGACCCGGTAACGGCTGTTATCGTAGGTTTCCTGATCTGCAAGACCGCTTGGGACATTTTCAAAGAAGCCACACATCATCTGACCGATGGTTTTGATGTTGAACTGATTCAGGAGTACAAAAAGACGATTGCCGGAATAGACGGTGTAGAGAAGGTCAAAGACGTAAGAGCCCGCAATTATGGCAATAATGCTGTCGTGGATGTTGTCATCACCGTACATGCTGAGCTGGATCTTCAACAAGCACACGATATCTGTACAGACGTGGAGAACGAGTTAATGGAGGAGCATGACGTATACACCGTTCACGTTCATGTGGAACCTGATATGTTGAAAGAATGCATATGAGATTTAGATTTTAAAAGAGTGACCAGGCAAAGCAAAACCAGTGAATATAACTCATTCACTGGTTTTTTGCTGATTCCAATTGTTATTTTTGAACGAATACACGCGTTATTTATCCCCTACATCACTATCTCGGCAAATTGTAGGTAATCAGATTGTTATATTTATCCGCATGTTTCTGTTCATCCAGAATGATCCCCCACACCGTGTCTTTATATATGCCATAAGGGAGACCAAACCATATTTTTCTATACTTTTCCACGGCCGCCAATTCACCTTGAAACGCCTGTTGCAGCCCAGCAAGATAAGAGGTGACCGTCTCAACCGGCTCACTACTTACGCCGGAAATCTCCTGACCCGTTAGATCTTTGTACATTTGCCGAAACATTTGATTATGTCCACGTTCATCATTACGGATGCTCGTGATGATGGCAGCCTGATTGGCATCAGGTGACAACTGAATCAGTGAATCATAGAAAATCTCGTCGTTTCGTTCTCCCTGCACAGCGGATTTGATTAATTCAAGTGCTTCGGCTGATGATGTTGCCCATACCGGAGTAAAAGTGTACCTGTAACCATACGGATATGTCACATACATTAACGAATCCCTCCAAGACCAATATGAGTTAGGGTATGCACGTAAGCCTATCAGCGTTAACCCATATCAATCTGTCCCGGCTTATTATTCGAAAGCTTCAGTGAAAATTCACTTGGTATACGTCAATATTTTACTGTAACCATAAGCAATAACAAATGGCAGGAGGTATGACAAAAAGGTCCAAAAAATGTTCCATCCATTAAAATAAATGACATGTCCCATCATTTTCGCAACCCACTCAATTAAGGTCAGCGACAATGATGCAACAAGGATCGCTAACCATGGATTGGCCCCTTTCACTAAAATCGCATACATCATCAGGCAACCGACAATCGGATAGATTCCAAGATCCATTGGTAGAGCAGCATAGGATTGGTTACGTGTATTCGGGAGAATGTTCCAGAAATAATTGAATCCTACATTGTTAATGCAGGACGATATAGCCACGCCGAGTGGATAATATTGAATAAGGATTGTAAAGTTCCGACGCAGAATCCATACGCCCATTATAATGGGAATGACCATACCCAACAGAATGTTTCCTATCATGCATTTTTCCTCCAAAACTTGTTGCTTCTATAGTTCAAAATAAGCTGCATCACTCCGTTGTTTTCTCTTCGAGAAGACGATCCACCTTATCTGTAAGTGCATCCAGTTTTTTGTCATAATGCTTGTACGTGTAGAATCCAATGACTGCTTTGACAGCAAAAAAGAGCACCGCAGCAATGACAATGAGTAGATAATTGTGGGCGACCTGCCTTAACCAATCGTTAACTGCATTTATCGGATTTCTCTCCCTTCAAAGCAAGTGGTGTTGTATATGGTAACCAACTCCATGGGATATAATGCATACTGGCAAATTCGGAAAAGGCATGTGTGACTTGTAATTAATATCCTGAAGCTTCTAAAGAATTCTGACCTGGTCATCCTCAGCAGCGCGGAGAACCAGCCCGGCCGAATCGAAGTATTAACTTTGGCAGGGGATCAGGTAGCCTGCTTTCCGTTTATAGCATTAAATAAGGCGACATATTTAAGAATAATTCTGTGAATACTCAAAAGAGTTCCATAATTATCTAACGAGTGAAAGGGTGCTTGTATTGTACGAACATGTTATCATCTTCACCCGAAGTATCTTTGCCTTTTTGCTTTTATTGGGTATTGCTCGTATATTGGGAAAACAAACGTTGTCTGATATGAACTTCCATGAATTTGTCACCGCAGTCATTATGGGAGCCATAGCTGCCAATCTAGCTTTTAACGAGAAAATAGAAGTCACACATCTGATTATTTCTCTAATTGTTTTTACCGGAACCTCTTATCTGTTATCTAAATTAAATCTGAAAAGCAGAAAAATCCGCCTACTGGCAGAAGGTTCACCTACCGTATTAATTGAAGGCGGCAAAATTCTTGAAAATAACCTCGCCAAGAATAAACTGACATTGGATTCCTTAAACCAAGTGCTAAGACAGAAAGATATTTTCAACATAGAAGAAGTGGAGTATGCTTTGCTCGAAGTGAATGGACAAGTCTCAGTCATGAAAAAAGCCAACTATAGAACAGCTACGCTTGCGGATATTCATAAGAAGGTAGAATCCAATCCAGAACGCATGCCTGTGGAGTTAATTATGGACGGGGAGATGTTAAGTAAGAATCTTGAACTGAATGGCATATCTGATAAGGAATTAATGCAACAGCTTGAATCGAAAAGCAAGAACATAAACGATGTATTCTATGCTGTAAAAGGAAGTGATGGCAGGATCTATATTGATTATTATGAGGATCAAATCAAGCATCCCATTGATGTCGAGTGACACCATCAGAAATGAAAAAAATTCCCTTCTCTTCAGATGAAAGAAGAGAAGGGATGATCGTAAACTACCGAATTATGGTGAAATTATTGGTGCTTGCTGAGGATATCAAATATGATCTTGGCATTATCTGTGTTGTCGATCAAACCGGCGAAGCGATGACTTGCCGGGCCGTAGGCATAGACAGGAACATCTTCACCTGTATGTCCACCTGTGGTCCAACCCGTAAACGAACGACTATTAATAATTGCTTCAATGGCATTATCAATCTTCGTTACATCTGCACTTTTGGCTGCTTCTTTCACCGATTCAATCTCTTCCGCCTTCAACTCGAGTTTCAGATAACTTTTCAGTGTTTCTTCAACCGAAGCACCCTTCGCAATTTGTGCGGCCATGAAGTCTGGTGTCCGCAGTGCAGCTTTAATCGGGTCTACGAAGAAGTTGTATTCGCCGTCTTTTCCAAGCGTAAGTCCGCCCGTGGAGTGGTCGGCAGTAGCTACGACAAGTGTTTCACCATCTTTTTTGGCAAAATCAATAGCTGCCTGAAATGCTGCCGCGAAATCTTCCATTTCACTCATTGCGCCAACGATATCATTATCATGTCCTGCCCAGTCAATTTGGCTTCCTTCGACCATTAGAAAGAACCCTTTGTCGTTCGAACTGAGGCGATCAATCGCTGTATTGGTCATCTCAGCCAATGATGGCGTTGTAGCAGTACGATCGATCATCTTGTCCAATCCTCCATCGGCAAACAGTCCAAGCACTTGTTGATTCTTATCAGCAAGGAGAGCGGAACGATCCGTCACATAGCTGAATCCGGCCTTTTGGAACTCCTTCGTCAGGTCACGACCCTCGCGCACAAAATTGGATTTCCCTCCACCCAGTAGGACATCAACCTTATGCTTGCCATTAATCAATTCATCATAATAATCGTCCGCAATGGCATCCATGTTTTTTCGACTGATATCATGGGCACCGAATGCAGCCGGTGTGGCATGAGTGATCTCCGATGTAGCCACGAGCCCGGTGGCTTTCCCGTTTTCTTTGGCCTGCTCCAGTACGGTTTTGACTTCCTTCTGTGCGGGGTCGACCGCAATAGCAGCATTGTAGGTTTTAACGCCTGCGGACATGGCTGTTGCTGCGGAAGCGGAATCCGTCACATTTTGTTTATCATCATCCGGATAAGTCATCTGTGCCCCGACAAGATAAGGGTCAAATACGGTTCTGTCCATGCCCTTCGTTGAAGGATCATCCTTCATATAACGGTAGGCAGAAGTATAAGAGGTCCCCATGCCATCCCCAATGAGGAAGATGATGTTCTTGATTTGTTTTTTCTCTACACTTACAGCTTGAACGGCACTTGCTTGTCCGGCAGACAAGAGACTAGAAGCCGATACAGCCAGAGTCAGCGCTACCGCTGGTAATACTCTTTTGGATAATTTCACAATGATTCCTCCTCATCATATCTCGAAAACAAAAATGAATGCATGAATCTATATTCATTTGTTCATCATTAAAAAGGTTATCATTCATTTGTAAATGAAAACCAAGAATTTTGTATACCTAAGGTAAAATAAGGCGATGTGTTAATTCTTTGCATGAGCAGTAAGTCAAACATCCCAATCAGGACAATAGGGTTCCAACGAAAGATTCACATGATCTGCAACAGACGAGATTATAAAAATATACTCATGCCACTATTTTTGAAGTATGATAAATCATAAGTAGAACGCTTTCATTTTTTTATTTAGGTTAGTTTAAATCCAATTTCATTTCAGGAGGCTCTTGCCATTGACCACACCAACTCCAAATTATAATGGGTATCTCTTTGTACATTTTATTGGCGAACAACCAGACGGAGAGCAGGTTTATTTCTCCTATAGCGAGGATGGTCTTCACTGGAAGGATCTTAATGGTGGAATGCCTGTGCTGTTTTCCGATCTTGGAGAAAAGGGGGTACGGGACCCGTTTCTGATTCGTTCAGTCAAGGAAAATAAATTCTATCTGATTGCTACGGATCTCCGCATCGCAAGCGGCAAAGGATGGACTCATGCCGTTAATGCAGGGAGCCGGGACGTAATTATATGGGAATCCAGCAATCTCGTGAATTGGTCATCCCCATGGAACGTTACACTGGGTGTTGAGGGGCTGGATGTGTCTGGGCACCCGAAGCTGTGTATGATGAAAAAACAGATGAGTTTCTCGTATTTTGGGCTTCTGCAACGCAAGAACCTCAGGAGAAAGAACGAAAGCAAAAAATATACAGCGCTCGTACAAAAGACTTCCGTACGTTCTCCACATCGGAAAAATACATTGAGCGGGATAATCATATTATTGATACAACGATCCTTCCTTCGGCTGGTTGTTACTATCGATACTCCAAGGATGAAACAACCAAAAACATACGGGTAGAAAAAGGAGACTCTCTCGACAAAGGAGCTTTCGTTACGCTGCAAGCCCCTATCCTGGAGGCTGTGGCAGGTGTGGAGGGACCTCAGATCTTTAAATTCAATAACAGGGAGGAATGGTGCCTGATTGTCGATCGATTTGCAGAAGGCAAAGGGTATCTTCCTCTGTTGACTACAGATCTGGGAAGCGGAGAATTCCGAATTGTCCCTGATAGTGATTTTGATATGGGAACGACTCAAAAACGGCATGGAAGTGTCCTGCCCATCACAACTGATGAGTGCAGCCGGCTTCTCGCGGCTTTCGGGGATGGTCATCAGGTGCTTCCGGGACAATATGCCGATCCTGATGTCGCCAAGTTTGAGGATCGTTACTATATGTATCCGACAACAGATGGCTTCGAGGGGTGGTCGGGAACACAGTTCAAGGTGTTTTCTTCTTCAGACCTCCAGCATTGGCAAGACGAAGGTGTGATCCTTGATCTGGGAACAGAGGATGTCCCTTGGGCAACCGGTAATGCCTGGGCACCGGCAATTTCCAGCCGAAACGGGAAGTTCTATTTTTATTTCTGTGGCAAAATGCTGAACGGCGTGAGTGCCATCGGCGTTGCTGTAGCGGATACACCGATTGGTCCATTCCTGGCCGAGTCGCAACCTTTGATCACAATGGAGCAGTTGAAACGTCTGGGCATTACCATGGGCCAGGCTATTGATCCCTCCATCTATGTTGAGGAAGATGGAAGACCGTATCTGCTATTTGGCAATGGACATGCTGCCATTGTGGAGCTTAATGAAAACATGACAAGTGTCTTGGAGGACACCATGAGTAATCTCTCAGGGCTCCATGATTTTCGTGAGGCGGTAACGGTGTTGAAGCGGGGAGGACGTTACCACTTTACGTGGTCCTGTGATGATACAGGCAGCGAAAACTATCATGTGAATTACGGTACGTCAGAGCAATTATACGGTCCAATTACCTATCAATACCCGATTTTGAGCAAAAATGTCGAGAAGGGCATGCTGGGCACAGGTCATCACTGTATCTTTAATGATTCCGAAACTGATCAGTACCGGATAGCCTATCACCGTTTTGTCACGCCACTATCCAGATTCTCCTCTGGAAAGGGCTATCACCGCGAAATATGTATGGACCCGCTTCTTTTTGGTAAGGACGGACTGATTCAGCCTGTTATACTCTAACCTAACATAAGACTTTCAATTGAATCGCTATTTTATGAAGAACGGATACACTTTGAAACGCCTGTCAGAATTCGCTTTTAGCGGTTTTGGCAGGCATTTTTGTCATCCACCTAAAACAAGCCCATACCGTAGGGTTGAGGAGGGGATGTAACTTATTGAACTCCTTCATTTGAGAATGTATTTGACATCCATATCAATAAATCGTATTATTACGATATAACGATTTAGGAGGAATACTTTTGAACATTCCCGCTTTTGACAGCAATAATATTAAACAGTTCGATGAACCTGCTAATCTGCTGAAAGCTTTATCTCACCCCATTCGTTTATGCATTGTGAGGGGACTGATGATGAAAAAAAAATGTAATGTTTCTTATATGCAGGAATGTCTGGATCTTCCCCAATCTACAGTGTCACAACACCTCCAGAAGCTTCGTAGTGCAGGTATTGTTGCTACAGAGCGCAATGGTCTTGAAGTGAACTATGTGCTTGCTGATCCACGGGTTGAACAGATTATAAATACTTTATTTGAAAAGGATGATTGTGAATCATGAGTAAAAAAGTACTGATTGTTGGCGGGGTAGCTGGAGGTGCATCTTCAGCTGCACGTCTTCGCCGTCTGGATGAACATGCCGAGATTATTATCTTTGAGAAAGGGCCTTATATCTCATTTGCCAATTGTGGCTTACCTTATTATGTAGGGGGATCAATCGATGACCGAGAGCGTCTGCTGGTGCAAACGCCAAAAGGGATGGCTGATCGTTTTCGTATCGATGTTCGCACAAGAAGTGAGGTTGTAGCTATCGATTCGCAGAAGCGAGTGGTTAAGATACAGTCGCAGGAACGCGGTGCATATGAAGAAAGCTATGACGAGTTGATATTGTCACCAGGTGCAAAACCGATCATTCCCGATCTGCCGGGTAAGGACAATCCACTAATTTATACCGTACGAAGTATTCCAGATATTGATCGGATCAAAGACCAGGTAAGTTCTTCTAACAACAAGTCTGCGATCGTCATAGGTGGTGGATTTATAGGTGTGGAAATGGCTGAGAATTTAAAGGAAGCTGGTCTGAATGTAACGCTGGTTGAGGGGAACGCACAAGTACTCACACCATATGATCCCGAATTAGCAGCCGCATTGTCACAGGAAATGGAGAATCATGGTGTGAACCTGCTGTTTTCCAAGCGTGTTCAGGGATTCCTTTCCCTGGAGCAGGGCATTGGGGTTGAACTTGCGGATGGTCATACGCTAACAGCTGACATGGTTATTCTTGCGATAGGCGTAACGCCGGACACCTATTTCTTGAAAGATAGCGGTGTTTCTCTGGGTGCACGTGGACATATTATCGTAAATGAAGCCTTAGAAAGCAATGTGCCACATATCTATGCTGTTGGGGATGCCATCGAAGTAACGGAAACCATTCATGGTACGAAGGCAACGATACCACTTGCCGGACCTGCCAACAAACAAGGCCGTATTGTTGCTGACCGTATCGCAGGGCTTCATTCTACCTATAAAGGAACACAAGGTACGTCCATTATCAAAGTATTTGGAATGACCGCAGCCACAACAGGCAGTAATGAGAAAACACTCCAGCGTCTCGGCGTGGAATATCAAACCGTTATCGTACACCCTGCTTCTCATGCATCGTATTATCCGGGTTCTAGCGCAATTACTCTTAAACTGCTGTTTACTCCGGAAGGTAAGATTTTAGGCGCACAAGCAGTCGGGTATGATGGAGTGGATAAACGAATTGATGACATTGCTGTTGCCATTCATTTTGGAGGACATGTCCGGGATTTGACAGAGCTTGAACTGAGTTACGCACCACCTTATTCTTCTGCCAAAGATCCCGTGAATATGGCTGGATATGCAGCAGAAAATATGATTACTGGACGTGTTCAGACGTTCACCTATAATCAACTGGCTGATCGTCAGCCGGAGCAATCAATACTTCTGGATGTTCGCAGTGAAATGGAGCATCAAAATGGTCATATTCCGGGTTCACTCTCTATTCCAGTTGATGAGCTTCGTGAGCGATTAGATGAATTAGACCCATCCAAAGAAATCTGGCTATACTGTCAAGTCGGCTTACGTGGTTACACAGCTTCGCAAATTCTGCGTCAGCATGGTTTTAGCGTGAAAAACTTGAGTGGTGGTTATAAAACATACCGTCAAGCCCAGTTTAAGCCTGCTCCAATTCCTGCTGGAAAACAAGATTATCATAATCCTGCGCTGGAAGCTAAGGGAAAGAAGTCTATTCCAGCTGACTCGACACAGCCACAACGTATTGATCATGACTTGAATGTATGCGGATTGAGTTGTCCTGGTCCGCTAATCCAAGTGAAGCAGAAAATGGATCAACTCTCGAACGGAGAAACCCTGCGTGTGAAAGCTTCCGATCCAGGCTTCTATGAAGATGTCAAAGCATGGGCCACGATGTCAGGTTCCACCATCTTGCAGTTGGAAAGACTGAAAGGCGGTACAATTGAGTCTGTCCTTGTTAAAAATACAGCACAACCGGTATCGGATTCTCCCGTCAGCGATCCTGCCAGCACAATGGTAGTCTTCAGTGGCGATCTGGATAAAGCGATTGCCTCACTCATTATTGCAAATGGGGCCGCAGCCAGTGGACGAAAAGTAACTCTATTTTTCACATTTTGGGGATTGAGTATTATTCGTAAGCCGCAACCGCAAAAGTTATCCAAAACCATGATCGGCCGTATGTTTGATATGATGCTGCCTCGCGGCAGCCAGAAGCTTGGCATGTCCCAAATGAATATGCTCGGAGCAGGCCCGAAAATGATCCGTGGTCTGATGAAAAAACATCATGTGCCTTCGTTGGAAGAATTGATAGAGAGTGTAATTGCACAAGGAGCAGAGATCGTTGCCTGCCAAATGTCTATGGATTTAATGGGAATCCAGCGTGAAGAATTAATAGACCAAGTCAAAATCGGTGGTGTCGGTTACTATCTTGGTCAAGCCTCACAAGCAAATCATAATCTGTTTATTTAAAAATTTATCACAAACTCCAAAAAGCGTTGGTTCGAATTCGAACCAACGCTTTTTGGACTTAGTCATCAAGTAAAAATTTGACTTCATTTTTTTGGTATTATAATATAAGCATACACTTATATTTAATTGAAGGAGGACGTGCTATGGATTCTATGCAAGAGATAGCGGATAAGCTTAAATTGCTCGGTGATAAAACACGCCTTACGATCCTTACACTCCTCAAGGAACGTGAATGGTGCGTGTGTGAATTTGTAGAGATTTTAGACATGTCACAACCTGGAATTAGTCAACATTTGCGCAAACTGAAGGATCAAGGCTTGGTTAAAGAAAGTAAACGTGGTCAGTGGGTATACTACTCTTTAAATGTAGAGAATACACCCTATATTTCATCTGTCCTGGAATTGATGCCGGATACAGCAACTATTCTTAAATCGTTAAATAAAGAAAACTTTACATCAGTATGTAATTAATTTTTGATCAATATATAAGCATATCATTATATACCAATGTAAATTAAGATGAACTGAAAGGGGGTGTATCGTTTTGTTTTCTACGCTGTTAGCCTGCATCATCTTTTTGATTACACTTGTACTCGTTATTTGGCAGCCTAAAAACCTGTCCATTGGTTGGTCTGCTTGCGGCGGAGCAATCCTTGCTTTACTTGTGGGTGTGGTCAATTTGGAAGATGTATGGGATGTGACACAAATCGTATGGAACGCCACGCTTGCTTTTGTGGCAATCATTCTGATCTCATTAATTCTGGATCGTATCGGCTTTTTTGAATGGGCTGCCTTACATATGGCCAAAGCCGCTCATGGCAATGGTGTACGTATGTTTATTTATGTCTCCATCCTTGGTGCAGTGGTTTCTGCTTTCTTTGCCAATGATGGAGGTGCACTGATTCTGACACCGATTGTTTTAGCCATGGTACGTGCACTGAATTTCGATGAGAAGAGAGTATTTCCATTTATTATCGCCAGTGGATTTATTGCGGATACAACTTCCTTGCCATTGGTTGTAAGTAACCTGGTCAACATAGTGTCTGCCGATTTCTTTGGTATTACGTTTATGGAGTACGCAGGAAGGATGTTTGTTCCAAATCTGTTCTCACTGGCGGCGAGTATAGGTGTACTGTATCTCTTTTTCCGCAAGAGTATTCCCAAACGATTTGATGCTAGTGAATTGAAACCTCCGGTAACTGCCATTAAGGATATGAAGATGTTTCGGTTGTCGTGGGTGGTGTTAGCGGTTCTTCTCATTGGATACTTTACCAGTGAATTTATCGGAATTCCCGTATCTCTTGTGGCAGGTATTGTCGCGATATTCTTCCTGATCATGGCTTCCCGCAGTTCAGCTGTACCAGCAACATTGGTTGTCAAAGAGGCGCCGTGGGCCATCGTATTTTTCTCCATCGGCATGTATGTTGTGGTTTATGGTCTACGTAACGTAGGTTTGACCGATCTGTTGGCCGTAGTCATACAGGCTGTGGCTGATCAAGGATTGTTTGCTGCAACAATGGGTATGGGCTTTATCGCAGCAATCATCTCATCCCTGATGAACAATATGCCTACCGTGTTGATTGATGCACTTGCCATTGATGCAACCACAGCTACAGGGACTATTCGGGAGGCGCTCATCTATGCCAATATTATTGGATCAGACCTGGGTCCCAAGATTACCCCGATTGGTTCACTCGCGACCCTGCTTTGGCTTCATGTTCTCAGCACCAAAGGTGTCAAAATCTCATGGGGTACTTACTTCAAGACGGGTATCATAATCACCATTCCGACTCTGTTTATTACGCTAGTGGGTCTGTATCTGTGGTTAAGCATTCTATAAAAGCAATCTATAATTCAAGTAACGAGGAGACGATGAACATGAGTAAAAAAACACTGTACTTCCTGTGCACAGGCAACTCTTGCCGGAGTCAAATGGCCGAAGGCTGGGCCAAGAAATATCTGAGTGAGGACTGGAATATCTATAGCGCAGGAATTGAGGCCCACGGTCTGAATCCAAAAGCGGTTGAAGCCATGAACGAAGTTGATCTGGATATTTCAACTCAAACCTCGGACATCATTGATTCAGAGTTGTTGAACAACGCTGATTTCGTAGTCACGTTGTGTGGGGATGCCGCAGATAAATGTCCAATGACGCCTCCACATGTGAAGCGAGAGCACTGGGGATTTGATGATCCTGCCAAAGCGCAAGGTACAGATGAAGAGAAATGGGCCGTATTCCAAAGGGTTCGTGACCAGATTGGGGAGCGTATTAAAACATTTGCTGAAACCGGAAAATAATACAAACCTGACTGAGCAGGATAATTGAATGAGTACCGAGAGAATGCCATGATAAGTGGCATTTTTTTTGTTCAAAAAAAATGAACGTTTCATTCAGAAACGGTTCTTTGACTTACCCATAACCCCAACATAGAGTGATGACAAGGAAGGTGGTTGATTTTAGCTAGCAAATGAGAAGCACATCCCCTTGACTTTCCCCTGTACGGGAAACTATATACTCGCATTAAGTTAATAGATTGGAGTTGATATGTTGTTCAAAATCAGTGCATTTTCCAGGCTGAGCAGGGTCTCATTAAAAACACTGCGTTATTATGACCAGATTGGCATACTTAAACCGAGAAAAGTAGATCACGATACGGGTTACCGTTACTATTCCGCAGATCAGCTTCTTGAGCTCAACCGAATCATCATTTATAAAGAATTGGGGTTTACGTTGCCACAAATCACACAGCTGTTACAGGAACATATTACATTGGAGAATATGCAAGGCATGTTTAAGCTAAAAAGAAGCGAAATTCAGCAGATTATCGATACGGAACAAGCTAAACTCGTCCGAATTGAGGAACGCATGCAGCTTATAGAGGAAGAGGGGCATGTCGAAACTGGGCAAGAAATCCGAATCAAAGAGGAAGGTGTTCGACCGTTTCTTTTTCAGACAGGGTGCGGGAGGGAAGAGGAGATCCCGAGTTTATTTCATCAGTTTGATCAGTCATTAACAAAAGAAATGCGCCAACTGATCGACGGACCTCAGGTTGTTTTGTGGAAAGAAATCGCAGGACAAGAGGAAGAATTCGAGTTTGAAATAGGTTACTTCTTAAGCTGTGAGCTGCGATCACCTCCCGACCCATTTCAACTGCGGACTCTTCCTGCCGAGCCCATGATGGCCACCATAGCTTATCGTTCCAATGCCACCTTTGCCTGTAAAGCCTGTGTCCATCTAGCTACATGGATTGAGAAGAATAACTATCAGATCAAGGAGAACGGAGCTGGTAGGGAGTTATACTTACCCTTATCTCAAGAACAAGATGTACAGTTTATAGAAATACAAATTCCAATACTAAATAGATAACTGAAGAAGACGGAGTGGATTAAAGTGAAAAATAAATGGATTATATATATTTTGGCATTGGCTGTTTTTCTGATCGGAACCCTTGAGTACATTATTACAGGAGTCATAGAAATGATCGCCTCAGACTTGAGCGTATCTACTTCCGAAGTGGGTTTACTGGTGACTGTATTCGCTCTGGCAGCGGCCATTATCGCTCCGATTCTCATTGCAATTACAATAAATATGGATCGCAAGAAGTTACTGTTGTCTGCCCTCAGTGTGTTTATTGCCAGCAACGGACTTATGCTTGTTGACCTTTCTTACGAAACTTTACTATGGGTGCGAATTATTCAAGGGGCTAGCGGAGGAGTGGCTACCGTAGTAGCAATGGCCGTGTCGACACGACTGGTTGAAAAAGAAAAAAGGGGCAATGCCATCGGCATCATTTTGATGGGGCTAAGCAGTTCGCTGGTACTCGGTGTCCCTCTAGGCACATTTTTTAGTGAAATGTTTGGATGGAGAGTTCTATTTGTTTTAATCGGTTTGTTAAGTTTTCTTCCATTACTTATTATCTACAAAAAGGTTCCGGCAATCAAAGAGGAAGAAAAAATCACCCTCAGAATGCAGCTCTCCATTTTAAAAAATCCTCTCATTCTGACTGCCTTGCTTATTACGTTATTGTATATCGGCGGCTATTCGACACTGTTCACGTATATTACGCCTTTCTTGCAAGCTACATCGACTCTTACCATGACCGAGATAAGCGGTGTTCTGTTTCTCGCGGGAATTTGCAGCTTTGTCGGATCAAAAGTTGGTGGACAATTGGCAGATGCAAAGGGATCAAAGTTTACAATCTGTCTAGGCCTTCTGTTACAAGGCATAACTCTTCTTTTGTTTGCTCTAGCTGGAGTTAATCTTATGATGTTAATCTTGGTTTTAATGATCTTTATGTTGGCAACGTGGAGCATATCTCCGGCCCAGCAACTATATCTGGTTACACTGGCACCTCGTAATCCTGACATTGCCCTTAGCGTAAATACGTCGTTTATCCAATTTGGTTTTGCATTGGGATCTGGATTAGGTGGGATTGTGATCAGTCGTACATCTGTCCTATATTTGAATTGGTTGGGTTTTGGAGCTGTAGGAATTGCTTTACTTCTTGCCATACTGCTATTTAAGAAATCGAGAAGCAGGATTGGAACGACAGATCCAGTGTAATTTCAGTGATGGGTAATTCTTGCTTCTAAAGTAATTGGCTTTGTTGAGATGCAATCATCCGTTATATGTAAATAAAAAAAGATCTCTTCAGCATTCACTGCAAAAGAGATCTTTTGGTGTATAACAAAGTTATAATGAGAACCGCATTACATCATCATGGCAATAGAGCATGAATCCATTAACAGATTACCGTTAATTGTCTAATGTCCACCTGTATTCGAAGCCCAAACAGGATACCAGCCCAAGGCCGGATTTTCATTGTTGTAGAGCACCAGGTTGCCGTCAGTTTGCATGATGAGCACATTGCCTCTAGAATTGGCTGGCACATTGTCTGCTCCGTACCATTCCTTAGCCCACGCCAGGTTATCCGATGTCCAATAAGGTGTGTTTTGAGGGTCTGATATGACCAACTTCCCGCTGAAATAATTAATCTGCAGTTTATGTATTCTTGTGTCTTATTTCTTTAATGGATAAATTTTCAATACAGATCTACAATCTGCAATATTCTTTTCTGGACTGATCAGTTCAGATATGTTATATTTCTGAAACGGGAGGTGTTACTTATCGCCAGGACAAAAGAATTTGACAAAAATCAAGCGTTACACAAAGCAATGCTGTTGTTTTGGAAAAAAGGATACGAGGCGGCCAGCATACCGGATTTACTGGATGTGATGGGCATTAGTCGATCCAGCCTTTATGATACGTTTTCCGACAAGCAAACCTTGTACAGAGATGCCCTGGAGCATTATAAAAATGGAAGTTCCAATAAGCAGACCATTCTTGAACAAGCATCAAACGTTAGAGATGGAATTCTTCAATTTTTTGAGTATCATATTAATTCTGCATACGATACCAGCCTGCCGGGCGGATGTTTTGTAACGAATACAGCTACAACATTGGAGTCACCAGATGAACAGATAAATGTCTTGATCCAGACTAGTTTTTCGGATTTGGAACAAGCTTTTTGTGAGCTTCTGGAGAAGGGTCAACAATCGGGAGAGATAGATAAAACAACCGATATCCAAACATTGTCTTATTTATTGCTGAATTTACATCAAAGCATAAATATTATGGCCAAAACGGGTCAGAATCCGGAACGTGCCAGAAAGATGATTAGCTTAGTAATTGCAAGTATATAATTTTTTTTGACAATTTCGGAATGATTGTTCCGTTATTCTGTTCCTTTTATTTTAAAGATGCCATTTGAAGAGTATACGTAAGACCAAAATTTTTTTAATCATTCCGGAACATTCATTCCGTTATTGAAAGAATCCATCATGAATAAGGAGATGCAACCAATGAAGGTATCGTTTATTGGACTTGGAAATATGGGACTTCCAATGGCACAAAACCTGTTGAACGCTGGGCATGAATTAGTCATCTTTAATCGGACCGCTGAAAAAGTTGAACCCTTACTAAAACAAGGAGCACGGTATGCCAAAACACCACTAGAAGCAGCGAAAGAAAGCAATCTTGTAATTACTATGTTATCTGATGATGCTGCTTTGAAGGAGATTGTTGAAGGACCCAATGGCGTGCTGAACGGATTATCTGAAAATGGAATTCACGTATCTGCCAGTACGATCAGCGTGGATCTGGCTCGGAGATTATCCGCTATGCATGCGGAGAGACAGCAACACTTTGTGTCCGCCACTGTGATGGGGCGCCCGGATGCCGCTAAAGCAGCTACATTGCGTATTATTTTAGCTGGTCCGGAACATGCAAGGCAACGAGTACTTCCCATTTTAACAGCACTAGGTCAAGAGATATTTGAGATTGGGGATCATGGCGAAGAAGGTAACATTGTCAAAATAGGCGTCAACTTTCTAATTGCTTCCATGCTGGAAGCTTTGTCGGAAGCGCAGCTCATGGTTGAAAAGTACGGCATTAAACCATCACGATATATGGATGTTGTGAATGCTCTTTTTCAATCTCCGGTATATCAGAACTATGGATCGATCATGACCGAACAGCGCTTTGAACCAGCCGGTTTTAAAATGAAGCTCGGGTTAAAGGATGTTGCATTGGCTATCGAAGCAGCAAAGTCCGTTCAAGCTCCTTTACCTTTAGGCCAACTTATCCATCAACACCTCTCTGAAGGAATTGTCCATGGTTATGGTGATTTGGATTGGACGGCTTTAATCCGTTGTCTTGAGCATTCCTCTTAAGGAAAGAAAAATATAAGGAGAGATTAATTATGGAAATAGGAGTTACTTCATTCGTAGAAACAAAGCCTGATACTGAGACCGGAGTTGTCATGAGTCACGCTCAGCGATTGCGAGAAGTCGTCGAAGAAATCGTCCTAGCAGATCAGGTAGGACTTGATGTGTTTGGCATAGGTGAGCATCATCGTGATGATTATGCAGCATCTTCACCAGCAATGGTGTTGTCCGCTGCGGCGCCCCTCACAAAACGAATTCGATTGACAAGTGCTGTGACGGTCCTTTCTTCATCAGATCCTGTCCGTGTGTTTCAGGATTTTGCCACACTTGACGGTCTCTCCAATGGACGTGCCGAGATTATAGCGGGCCGGGGTTCCTTCATTGAATCCTTTCCGCTGTTTGGTTATAACCTGCATGACTACGAAGAACTATTCAATGAAAACATTGAACTGCTTCTGAAATTACGGGAATCGGAGAAAGTAACATGGAGTGGAGGTCATCGATCAGCGATACATAATTTGGGGGTGTACCCGCGTCCTGTTCAGGATTCTATGCCTGTATGGATCGGTAGCGGAGGTACCCAGGAGTCTGCCATACGTGCTGGAATTTTAGGTCTGCCCCTAGTTCTTGCAATTATCGGTGGAAATCCAACGAAATTTGCGCCGCTTGTAGAACTGTATAAAAAGGCGGCAGCTCATGCTGGTCATGATGTATCACAGCTTCGAGTAGGTTCACATTCTATCGGATTTGTTGCTGAAGATACCGAAAAGGCCGCAGAACTCTTTTTCCCGTCCACTCAGTACGGCATGAATAAACTCGGCAAAGAGCGAGGGTGGGCATATTATGATCGTTCCAGCTATGATGCTGCCCGCCGCTCTGATGGTGCGTTGTATGTAGGTGATCCGGAGACAGTTGCTCAAAAAATTATTCATCTGCGCAAACATGTAGGAATTACACGTTTCATGATGTATGTCCCTCTAAGCACGATGCCACATGAGTTGGTAATGCGGGCTATTGAATTGCTCGGTACAGAGGTTGCACCGCGAGTACGAGAGGAAATTTCCAAATGGGAAGCTGAAATGAGATAAGAATGAACTGAAATAACGTACACGATCAAATTCATTATCATTATTATATTTGGAGGAATTATCATGAGTAATGAGACACGTATATTACCAGAATTAAGAGAGGTATATTCACAATTTCCAGGGTTTGAATTGGAGAAAAATTTAGAGTGGAGCAGAAGTTTAGTAGCGGCTACCTCTGTGAAGAGTTCAGAGCATGTTACCACAACAAGTCGGCAAATTCCGAGGGAAGGAGGCGAGATGTTGGTCAAAATATATGAGCCGGCCGACCGAACAAATGATTTACTACCAGCCATGTTATGGATTCACGGGGGCGGATACGTATTAGGACATCCAGATATGGACGACAAATTGTGCGAACGTTTTGTTCAGACAGCAGGATGTATTGTCGTATCAGTCGATTATAGGCTCGCTCCCGAGCATCCTTATCCTGCAGCGATTGAAGATTGTTATGCTGGATTGGTATGGATGACGGTGGAGGCAGCAACGCTTGGCATTGATGTGAATCGGGTTGCCATTGCCGGTGCTAGCGGTGGTGGCGGGCTGACAGCAGCACTAGCGCTGATGGCACGTGATAAAGGAGGTCCGTCGATTATCTTTCAAATGCCATTGTACCCGATGTTAGATAATCGTAACATCACGCCATCTAGTCATGAGATTATAGAAGAGGGTTCAATCTGGAACCGAACGGACAACGTGGCTGCTTGGTATATGTACCTTGGTGAGGGGAACGATGGCAGTGGGAGTTCTTCTTACGCAGTACCTTCGAGAACAGAGAACTTGGCCGGATTGCCGCCAGCCTATACTTGTGTAGGTCAGCTCGATCTATTTCGGGACGAGACGATGGACTATGTCGCACGATTAGCACAAGCAGGTGTGGATGTTGAATTCCACCTCTATCCAGGTTGCTTCCATCTTTTCGAAATTTTTGCTCCGGAAACAGAAGTGAGTCAGCGTGCTGTTAAGGGTTATATGGATGCAATGGCTCGTGCACTTCATCCCAGTAGCGCCCTTGAATAAGGATTAATGCCCAGAACCTTTGTACTTAAAGAAAATTGATAATAGTAAACTTTATCTCCTAAGAAGTCACTAATGTAGTGACTTCTTTTTGAATAGAGACGCTTGTTCAATTTCGAGCTCGGAACCTATACTATAGAAAGTTACTCTGACAAGACGATTGAGTTATGGAGCAGGTTGAGCATATACAGAGTTGGATGATCAGTGAATCAAGTAGGTTAAGTTCCTTGATATCAAATTAAATGAGAGCGGAGATTATTATGCGAAAATACATCATCGGAATTGACCTGGGTGGAACCAATATTAAGTCCGCCATTTTCAACCTGGAGTTTCAAAAAATTCACGAAAGATCCGACCCTACAGAAGCGGCAAAGGGACCATCTCATGTATTAAACCGAATGGTAGGCATTATTCAAGAGATGCTGACGTATGAGGGAATCCAGCCAGAATCTATTCTATGCATGGGTATGGGCATTCCTGGATTATTAGATCCTGAGCAGGGGCTCTCTCTATTTTCACCTAATTTTCCAGACTGGGAAAACATTCATGTCGTGAATCATATGATAAATCATTTTGAATTTCCTGCTTATATCGACAACGATGTTCGGGTTAATCTGTATGGTGAATGGCTGTTCGGTGCAGGCAGCGGGTATAAAAACCTGATATTGATAACCTTAGGCACCGGTCTGGGATCTGGTATTGTCAATGATGGAAAGGTTCTTTACGGTACTACATCGAGTGCAGGTGAAATCGGTCATATGAATATGTATCGGGAGGGGCGCCCGTGTCGTTGTGGAAGCTCAGGCTGTCTGGGAAGATATGTGTCCGCAATAGGAATGGTCAAAACCCTTACAGACAAGCTTGAGGAAGGGCGCTCGAGTATGATTATGAAGTGGGTGAAAGGAGATTGGACGGCAATTACTGCCCGTATGATCTCGGAAGCTTACGATCTTGGAGATTCACTTGCTGTTGAGGTAATGCATGAGACCGGAGAGATTCTTGGATTTGGTCTTTCCAATGTAATTAATCTATTCAATCCGGAAGTGATTATCGTTGGTGGAGGAATGTCGGCAGCGGGTGATCGCTTGCTGAATACAGTACGTGACACGGTTAAAAATCATGCATTGCATCTCTCATCAGGTGTTTGTCATATCGTACAAGCAAAGTTAGGTGGACAAGCAGGAATGATCGGCGCGGCTGCATATGCCAAAAACAAGATGTCATTATAAGGTATCACAATATGATAATAGATCAATTATGCTTGAGAATATGTCATTGCATCATACAGTCTAAAACCTTAACTTAAAATGACAGCAGAGAACGCTAACAACCTCGATGACGTTCTACCGGTTGGATGGCTAAGTTATGTATAAACACCCATTGGACAGCGTGGGGATTTTTCCATTGATCTACGTACATCCCGCTTAAAAGTGAGATTTATTTATATCCCAACTC
The DNA here is from genome assembly GCF_038002525.1 of Paenibacillus sp. FSL K6-4396. NCBI lineage: Bacteria > Bacillati > Bacillota > Bacilli > Caryophanales > Paenibacillaceae > Paenibacillus > Paenibacillus sp. FSL K6-4396. Next base: position 3,651,457 of record NZ_JBBOCR010000001.1, read on the forward strand.
TGTTATGTCAGCCGCGACACCTTCACGTCGTTTATGAAACTGTTTAGGTGAGGAACCGGTCATTTGTTTGAACTGCCTGCAAAAATGCTCGACATTACGGTAACCGCATCGATCAGCAATCTCTGCAACCGTATACATATGATGTGTGAGATATTCTTTGGCCAAACGTATTCGGCTATGAATAACATCCTCCATACACGAGAGGCCAAACGATTTCTTGTACATCAACTGCAGGTACCCCGGACTGACGTTTATGATCTTCGCCATTTCTGATATTGTCCACGGATGACTGGGATGGTTATGAATTGCCGTTCGAAGCTTCAACAGAGGATAGTGCTGAGGACTAATATCCTCTTGGACACAAGACTCAAGCAATTTATTGAACAAGGTTCGCAGCAGGCAATTGATGGACGATTCCCGGTAATCGTTCTGAAAAGAATGCTCTGCAACAAGCAGTTGGAACAGCTTATGACAGTATTCCGGATCATCCAGCGGGAAAGGTGTGCCTGACGGAAGGGAGGTATCGGTTACAAACGGTTCATCACTTTCAAAACGAATCCAATCATTAATATAACGCTCTGAACAAGCCTGATAATATATTTTCTGATAAGGTTTGAAAAGCACAGCACAATGAGCCGGGTATTCCTTGAGTTGTCCATCAACCCAGAACTGTGCAGGGGTCTGTGTAATAACCAATAGCCAGGCATCATGCCCTTCAGGGATATCAAAAACAAAATGGTTCTGATGTACCGCGTCACATTCCACATAAAAAATAGAGGTCATGGTTCTTCCCCCTTTCTCTTTAAGTTGTAGATAAGAATAGTTAATACACTACTTAAGCTATTTTCTATTATACGAGAGTTATCTTCATTTCATAGAACAAATGTACTATTACGATTATATGAGGAGTGTAGCTGGAATGAACAAGCAGGGTTTCAACCCATATCTTCCATCCTGGGAGTACGTCCCTGATGGTGAGCCTTATGTATTCAATGAAAGAGTGTATGTGTATGGTTCACATGACCGTTTTAACGGACATGCCTTCTGTCTGAACGATTATGTATGCTGGTCTGCACCCGTAAATGACCTTGGGGATTGGAGAAATGAAGGCGTGATCTACCGGAAAACAGATGATCCGCTGAATCCGAATGGCCATATGTGCCTGTATGCGCCAGATGTAACAGTGGGGCCCGATGGGCGGTATTATCTGTATTATGTGTTGGATAAGGTACCCGTTGTTTCGGTGGCAGTATGTGATACACCTGCCGGCAAATATGAATTCTATGGTTATGTACAATATGGTGACGGCACTCGTCTAGGTGAAAGAGAAGGGGATGAGCCCCAGTTCGATCCAGGTGTGATGACTGAAGGACAGCACACTTATCTGTATACCGGCTTCTGTGCGGCCGGAGACCAATCAAGACATGGCGCGATGGCCACGATGTTAGGTCCGGATATGCTGACGATTGTGGAAGAGCCGGTATTCGTAGCACCGAGCGAACCTTATAGTAAGGGCAGTGGTTATGAGGGCCATGAATTTTTTGAAGCGCCCTCCATCCGAAAGAGAGGGGATACCTACTACCTGGTGTATTCCTCCATCGTTATGCATGAATTATGTTATGCCACCAGCCTATTCCCAAATAGAGGATTTACATATCAGGGCGTCATCGTAAGCAACTGCGATCTCCATATCGACTCCTACAAACCTGCTGACAAACCCATGTATTATGGAGGCAATAACCATGGCAGCATTGTGGAGATCAGCGGAGACTGGTATGTCTTCTATCACCGTCATACCAATGGGGATGCATTCAACCGCCAGGGATGTATTGAGAAGATATCATTTGAAGAGGACGGCAGCATTCCTCAGGTGGAGATGACCTCCTGTGGTCCGAGCGGGAGACCGCTTGAAGGTAAAGGCGAGTACCCCGCATATCTCGCATGTAATCTTTTGACCAGAGATGATCAGAAGTACACCGGAGGTTTCGGGGCAGGCGCCTGGCTGGACAGCCGCTTTCCGAAGATCACACAGGATGGTAGAGACGGTGATGAAGAAGTCGGATATATCGCCAATATGGTTGAATCCGCGACGGCAGGTTTCAAATTCTTTGATTGCAAAGGAATTCGTCAGGTCTCGATCAAGGTACGGGGATATTGTCACGGGGCATTTGAGGTCAAAACCGCATGGGACGGTCCTGTCCTGGGTACAATCCCGGTACATTTCACAAATCATTGGAAACCCTATTCAGCCGAGATAACGATACCGGATGGTATACAGGCTTTGTATTTTACGTACAGAGGTTCAGGAAGTGCCAGCCTTGCATCATTTATTTTAGCGTAATCCTCCAAACATGATCTGAGCAATCCAGGCAAAACAAAGCAGCTGCTGGTCATTCAGTGGCTGCTTTGTTGACCGATCAGGCTCTGCGGCTCAGACAATTGAAGTTTTTATGATTATACTTTTAGTCATCCGCATTGCTGGCTTCTCCGGCCTGCTGCGAATGACTGCGAAATTCACTTGGCGCGATACCTGTCCACCGCTTAAACTGGCGACTGAAATGCGCATTAGTCTTATACCCCAGCATCATCGCAATATGGTCTATGTTCAGGTCGGTTTGCTTTAACAAACGCTGCGCTTCGTTCAGAAGGGTTTCGGATAGAAACTTACGCGGAGCGATACCGTACACCTGCCGAAAAATACGATTAACCTGTGACGGGCTAATGCTCAGCGATTTGGCAATGTCCTGAATCCAGGTTCGCTCGCTCTCCTGAATCTCCCCATGAAGATGGATATATCTCACCGAATCCTCAATGTGCTCAGCAATCTGATGGGCAATGGTTTCTTTTCTCGACAACGTAACGGATGCTTGCTGAGATAATTGTCCAACCAGGGAACCGAGCAGTTCAAACACAGCGGCATGTACCTTCATTTGTTTGGAGGAAGATAGCGAGCTAGACAAATGCTCTGTGGCCAGACCATACAAGGTAGACAGGGAAGAAGAGAGCCCCAGAGCCAAATTCGAATTTGCCGGATAATAGATGTCTTTGCAACGGTTAAGTTCTCTGCAAAAGGATGTATCGTGTATGCTGAAATGGACGGAAAAATAAGTGAATCCCTCCGGTCCGGCTCCCGTGCAAGAGTGGGTCATACCAGGCCGGATGAACAGAAGGTCGCCAACCGACTGACGGTAAGACTGCCCGTTGACAACCATGTTCATCTGCCCGTCCATCATCCAGTGGACTTCATACATTGAATGTTCGTGAGACGGATAAGTCCAGCTGGAATCTACTTTTCTTGCATGCAGCCCCAATAATTGAAAAGACATGCGAACATCGGGCAGACGACCTAAATACACAGCATCCGAAAGCTTGGTCACAACAGACCAACCCCCTTGTACTATTCTATATTCCAAAATCCTGTCATCAGAGTATCCTCGTAAATCATCTTTAGTTCAACGGATCTAACCTCATCTTAACAGAAAAAAAATGCGTGAAAAGGGTAAATCGTCGGAGTGATTAGAACATCGTCATGAACCATAGCGGGTGCTATGGTAGTATTATCAACCCGATGGGGAAAAATGGAGGCAAGCTTGAATGAGAATTATTCGATTTCTGGACGGACAACAGAAGTGGCTGGCAGCCGTTACGGATGATGAACAAGCGTATCGTTTGCCGCAAGCAGATTTTATGACTTTGATCTATCAAGCAAGAAAGCAGGGGGTTTCCCCAGTTCAACTTGTTGAAAGCGCTTTTAAACCATTAAACAAGTTAACTGACGATTGGACTTCCTTGCATCTAATCACTCCATTGGAAGCTCCGGAAGTATGGGCGGCGGGTGTGACTTATCAGCGCAGCCGGGAAGCGCGAAATTACGAAGCAACGGAAGGCAAGCTGGATGCAAAGACCTTTTACGATAAAGTTTACGATGCCGAAAGACCGGAGATCTTTTTTAAATCCACAGCAGCCCGCACCGTCGGACCCAATGAGGCTGTCACACTTCGTAGCGATTCCAATTGGCAGATCCCGGAGCCTGAGCTGGGGTTGGTGCTTGCCGCGGATGGCAGCATTGTGGGATACATCGTTGGCAATGACATGAGCTGCCGCGATATTGAAGGGGAAAACCCGCTGTATCTGCCACAAGCAAAAATGTGGCGCAATTCTTGCTCCATAGGGCCAGCCATTCGTCTGGCGGAAACGGTGCAGAATCCATATGCGTTCAACATCGTCTGCGAAATATATCGCGAAGGTGAAGTAGTTGTCAAAAGCGAGGCAAGCACAAGTGAGTTAAACCGAAAACTCGATGAGCTGGTCTCTTTTCTGGCCAGAGATAACGATCTGTTTGACGGCACGGTGTTATTAACAGGTACAAGCATTGTGCCCCCTAATGATTTTACACTTGCACCAGGGGACCGCATTGAAATATCCATTAGCAATATCGGGACACTTATTAATCCAGTCATTTCAAACTAATGTACAAGGAGGATGAATGCGATGACCACATTTCAGGTAGAGCAGACATACAGCAATTATATTAACGGAGAATGGGTGAAGGCTACATCCGGTGAAACCGAACCGAGCATCAACCCTGCGAATCGGAAGGAAGTAGTTGGTTATGTACCCACCTCAGGCATAGAGGATCTGAATCGGGCTGTTGCAGCCGCGAAGGAAGCAGCTAAAGATTGGCGGAGGTTATCAGGCGCGGAACGCGGAAACTATCTATTTCAAGCAGCCAATGTGCTGGAACGCCGGGCCGATGAAGTTGCAGAGGCGATGACCAGGGAAATGGGCAAAACACTCCCCGAAGCCAAAGGAGAGACACTGCGCGGTGTCGCGATATTAAGGTATTACGCTGGAGAAGGCATGCGAAAAACCGGTGATGTCATTCCATCAACGGATAGCGAAGCGCTGATGTTTACGACCCGCGTACCCCTTGGCGTTGTAGGGGTTATTGCTCCTTGGAATTTCCCAGTAGCCATTCCAATTTGGAAAACGGCTCCGGCCTTGATTTACGGCAATACAGTTGTGTTGAAGCCTGCTCAGGAAACTGCGGTCACAGCGGCTAAAGTCATGGAATGTTTTGAAGAAGCGGGCATCCCGGCAGGCGTTCTTAATCTGATTTGCGGCAGAGGCTCAGTGATCGGATCTGCACTTGCCGAGCATCCGGATGTGGGGGGAATAACGTTCACGGGTTCCAATGAAGTGGGGAAACGGGTCGGCGCTGCAGCGCTGGCACGTGGGGCCAAGTATCAACTTGAGATGGGTGGCAAAAACCCGATCATCATTGCGGCTGACGCTGACCTGGATTTGGCTGTGGAAGCCACCATCAGCGGTGGGTTGAAATCGACCGGGCAAAAATGTACGGCCACCAGCAAGGTCATTATTGAACGAAAAGTATACGATGCCTTTAAAGAAAAACTGCTCTCGCAAATCCAGGAAATCCGGCTAGGTGACGGCATGTCTTCTGGAAGCTGGATGGGTCCATGTGCAAGTGAAGGACAGCTCAATACCGTGTTGAGTTATATTCAAAAAGGCCAGGATGAAGGTGCCGTTCTGCTCGCTGGCGGAAAAAGAGGGGACGGTCCTGGACTGGAAGAGGGATTCTATGTGCAGCCGACCGTATTTGAAGGGGTCGAATCCCATATGTCCATCGCTCGGGAAGAAATCTTTGGCCCGGTTCTGGCCTTGATTGCGGTAGATTCCCTGGAGGAAGCCATCGAAGCGGCTAATGATAGCGATTATGGCTTGAGTGCTTCCATCTATACACAGAACGTCGGAGCCATGTTGTCTTTCATCCGGGATATGGATGCAGGACTGGTCAGAATTAATGCAGAAACGGCCGGCGTAGAGCTACAGGCTCCGTTCGGCGGAATGAAGATGTCAAGTTCACATTCAAGAGAACAGGGGCAAGCGGCTATCGAATTTTTCACGGCCATCAAAACGGTCTTCGTGAAGTCATAAACTGTGGGAGGCTACCATGTACGAACAGATTACGTCGATTATGGGAGAGACCGCATCCAACTGCTTTGATATCATAGCCCATGCTCCAGGGGCTGCCGGACGTCTTCCTTTAACGGATGATTTGCTGCGGAATGCTCCAAGCGGCGACTTGTTTGGCATGTCCCAGAATGTTGGAATGGGCTGGAAGCCTGGGGAATTGAACGGAAAACAATTTCTGATCTTGAGTACACAAGGTGGCATACGCAATGAAGACGGCAGCCCGGCAGCACTCGGTTACCATACGGGCCACTGGGAGGTCGGCCTGCTGATGAAGGCTGCCGCAGAAGAACTGTCAAGCCGTGGAGGAATCCCGTTTGCCGGATATGTCAGCGATCCGTGTGACGGCAGATCACAGGGGACAACCGGCATGTTTGACTCGCTTCCGTACCGGAATGATGCCGCTATGGTATTTCGCAGACTGATTCGCTCGCTGCCAACGCGTAAAGGCGTGCTTGGTGTCGCCACTTGTGACAAAGGTCTTCCAGCGATGATGCTCGCGCTTGCCGGCATGCCTCAATTGCCTGGTGTAATCGTTCCCGGTGGCGTCACACTTCCGCCTACCGATGGAGAGGACGCCGGTAAAATTCAGACCATCGGTGCACGGTATGTCAACGGGGAACTTTCTCTGGAAATGGCGTCCGATTTAGGATGCCGAGCTTGTGCTACACCGGGAGGAGGCTGTCAGTTTCTGGGTACCGCGGCTACAGCCCAGGTTGTAGCAGAGGCATTGGGTATGACAGTGCCACATGCCGCGCTTGCACCTTCCGGGCAGCCCATCTGGTTTGAAATGGCGCGCCAATCGTCACGTGCACTCATCCATATGGAGTCTCAGGGGATGAGGATGGCAGACATTGTCACGGATGCATCCATTCGCAATGCGATGACCGTGCATGCTGCGTTTGGCGGATCGACCAATCTGCTTCTTCACATACCGGCCATTGCCCATGCCGCCGGTTTAACCGTACCTACGGTACAGGACTGGATACAGGTCAACAAGAATGTTCCAAGACTGGTTAGTGCCCTGCCAAACGGACCGATCTTTTATCCGACTATTCGCGTCTTTCAGGCCGGAGGTGTACCAGAGGTCATGCTTCACCTCAGACAACTTGGTCTGTTGGATGAGTCTGTACCAACGGTTACAGGTACGTCATTGGGGCAGGTGCTGGATTGGTGGGAATCGTCGGAACGCCGTCATCTCATGCGGAAGCAGTTGAAAGAGCAGGACGGCATTGATCCGGACAGTGTCATCATGAGTGTAGATCACGCCCAGCGACTCGGCATCTCTTCGACCGTAACATTTCCAACCGGGAATATCGCTCCGGAAGGTTCTGTCATCAAATCCACCTCTATTGATCCTGCTGTGCTGGATGAGAATGGTGTGTACCGTCATCGTGGCAGAGCCAAGGTATTTACCACTGAACGTGAGGCGATCCATGCGATTAAAACTGGGGGGATTCTGGCTGGAGATGTTGTTGTGCTTCTTGGGCGAGGTCCATCGGGAACCGGAATGGAGGAGACGTACCAGCTTACATCTGCGCTTAAACATTTGCCTTTTGGCAAATACGTGTCACTGATTACGGATGCCCGGTTCTCCGGTGTTTCCACCGGTGCGTGTATTGGTCATGTTGGCCCCGAAGCACTGGCAGGCGGACCGATTGGCAAGCTGAGGAACGGAGACCTGATTGACATCGCGGTGGATCGTAACACGCTGGAGGGCAGCATTAACTTTATCGGAGAAGGAGAGATCGAGGTTTCTCCAGAAGAAGGTGCTGTCATTCTGGCACAAAGGACCTTCCATCCGGATATGAGACCTGATGAAGCTTTGCCGGACGATACAAAGCTCTGGGCTGCATTGCAATCGGTCAGTGGTGGGACTTGGAGAGGTAATGTATATGATGTAGAGCGAATTATAACTGCTCTGGAAGCCGGCAAAAAAGCGCTGGGCTGGTACTGATTTCTACCTTTTGTGTATCTGCTGTTGTACAGATCATCACTTTCATACCGGAGGTTTCTTCCATGAACATGACCAAGAAAATGATCACCAATCCCATCCTCCCCGGATTTCATCCAGATCCGTCCATATGCCGGGCGGGAGAAGATTATTATATTGCCACATCCACCTTCGAATGGTTCCCCGGTGTACGCATACACCATTCGCGAGATCTGGTTCATTGGCGACCAATCACTTCACCGCTGACTCGTGCAACGCAGTTGAACATGGAGGGCAACATTAACTCCGGAGGTGTATGGGCACCATGTCTTAGTTACGACAACGGTGTGTTTTACCTGATCTACACCGATGTCAAAAGCCGGGTAGGCGCTTTTAAAGATACCCACAATTACCTTGTGACAGCAACGGATATTGAGGGCCCTTGGTCCGAGCCGGTGTATCTGAACAGCAGCGGTTTTGATCCTTCCCTGTTTCATGATGAAGACGGGCGTAAATGGCTGGTCAATATGATATGGGATCACCGCAAGGGCAAAAACCGGTTTGCAGGCATCGTTCTGCAGGAGTATTCGGTTCGGGAACATAAGCTGATCGGGCCTGCCTCTAACATATTCAAGGGAACAGAATTGGGACTGACCGAAGCGCCACATCTGTATAAACACAAGGACTATTATTATCTCATTACAGCTGAAGGGGGAACGGGCTATGAGCATGCGGTTACAGTAGCACGTTCCCGTACACTACAAGGCCCTTACGAGGTTGATCCTGCCAATCCGATCCTTACTTCATATGGCAGAACGGATTTGGCTCTGCAGAAGGCAGGCCACGGCAGTCTTGTTGAAACACATACCGGCGAATGGTACATGGCACATCTCGTCGGACGACCCGTTCATCAAAAGTATTGCATTCTTGGACGTGAGACCGCACTTCAGAAGTGTACGTGGAGCGAGGACGGCTGGCTGAAGCTTGCGAGCGGTAACCGGTATCCCGAGGTCCAGGTCATTGCACCAAAGATTACGGCACATCCGTTTGAACCGATAGCGGAAATGGATCACTTTGATCAATTCGAGCTTCGGAATGACTGGAATACTCTTCGCATTCCACCCAACCCGACTTGGCTCAGCTTGACGGAACGTCCCGGTTACTTGCGCTTGCACGGTATGGAGTCGATGAGTTCAACGCATAGGCAAAGCATGATCGCGCGAAGATTACAAACGTTTGAGTGTGAAGCCGAAACAGCCCTGGAATTTGCGCCGGACCACCCACAGCAAATGGCAGGATTGATTTTGTACTACGATACCCAGGACTATCTCTATTTACGTGTAACTTATCATGAAGAGAAGGGGCTGTGCTTGGGAATTATTCAGTCCAAGTACGGGGTTTACGACGAACTGTTGGAGGATATTCCGCTAGAGTCTGTGAATACGCTCCGCTTAAAAGTAGTGGTTGATCATGATCGCGCCCGCTTTTACTATGCGTTAAATAATGATTCATCCTGGAATCATGCAGGCGAGTGGGTTGATATCACACATCTGTCCGATGAATCTCCAGAGTATATTCGGTTTACGGGAGCCTACATTGGACTTTGTGTGCAGGACCTCGGCGGAACCCGAAAACATGCCGATTTTGATTACTTTGTGTATAGAGAAACAAAGCATGAAGTGAATGCATTAGGCCATATAGATTCTGCGGATGGTGTGTCTGGAGAGTTATCTAGAAATTAGAATATTGTGTAATATTACCCAAATGTTATAACGTGGACTCATGTTAAAATATTTCTATTCGGATAAAGAAGCGCTCCCTTGTGAAGGGGGCGCTTCTTTATCCGAATAGGGATGAATAACTACATAATAATATGATATTATGTTTGTCGGTAACAGGTCGAATATATTAGTTGGAGGCGTATTATGAAATTATATAAAGTTGTTCAACCCCATAATTCAAACTATCCTGATCCCATCGTTTTAGCTAAAGGAGATACGATCCTATATGGGAGAGAAGATACTGAATTCCCCAACTGGATTTTCTGTGAATCCATCGATTCTAAAAAATGTGGCTGGGTACCGAAGCAAATATTAAGCACTCCCAATGAAGAACAGATCGCGACTGCATTATCAAATTATTCTGCACACGAATTAACCGTAAAACCCGGTATCATCGTTACAAAAGAATTTGAACTAAATGATTGGAGTTTTGTTCATACCGCAGAGGGTGAAAAGGGCTGGGTACCAAATAAGGTATTGACTCCATCGGATTAAAATAAAGAAAGAGGTCATGACGATGGATACTCTCAACTGGATTCAAAGCTGGTATTATGAAAACTGTGACGGTGATTGGGAACATTCATACGGTATGCGAATTGATACGGTGGATAATCCTGGTTGGTCTGTCGAAATCGACTTGACGGATACATATTTAGAAGATGTGCCATTTGATTCGATTGAAGAAGAGAGAAATGAAGAAGATTGGTTCTACTGTATCGTAAGAGATGGCGTGTTTCATAGTGCAGGGGGAGCAAAAAATTTGGAAGAGATGCTTAATTGCTTTAAAAATTGGGCTTCAAGTTTGGATAGAAGTTAATAATGCACTAACCATCGGGAGTAATTTAAGGAGAGAACCATATGTATCTAAAAGAATTCTATATAGACTTACCGTATATTGTAGATGATGAAAATATTGAATCTATAATGACAAAACAAAAATGTGAGTACAACGAAGCAACAAAATTAGATTATGCATTAAATTGGAAATGGAAAAGACGCTCTTTTAGTTTGGAAACCCGCTGTATTACAGCGATGTATGAACGGCTGTTGGGGAAATACAAAACGAAAGATTGTTGGAAAGTCCTAATAGAATGTGTAGAAAACATTACGGATGAACGTATTGTTAACCATTCTGGTGTGTGTTCGGTACCAATCCAATTTAGTTTGAATGACTTTAGTGAAAAAAATGAGTTGGAGAAAAAAAAGACTACGCTTCGACTGCTAATGGAAGGCATAGAGAAACTGGTTCTTTGTAATAATTGGGATATTGATCCGTTTAGGGAGATAGCTTTGCAAATCGAGGAGTTAGAGTATGTAAATGAATGGACTTGGAAAAAAGACGTAGAGAGCCCTAATAAGAAGTACATTGCTAAAGTCATATGTCATCATAACGTAGAAAGTATGAATATATTCCTATCTATTTTACAACCTGATGGCACGCAAGTACTTTTAGAGAAGGTCATATCAGAACAACCAGATGAATTTGCCTATGCTGAACATCTAGGGGAGCTTACATGGGTATCTGATTTCGAAGTTGCTTTAATTAATAAAACAGGCACTGAAAAATTTTCTGTAACCCTAGAACATTAATTATTTGGCTGCTAGAAAACATTGTCCAGCTGGTGTCATGGTCTCTTTTATTATTAGGCATGTATTTATCTTGAGGATTACATTTCTCTCGTATAAATGACATGCCCGTTTTTATTTATGCTGTAAATCCCCTTGTGATTTTGCGTCCCATTGGTGTCTGGGCGAAGCCCTGAGTAATCAGGAGCATCTGCTCCATCTGCAACTGGCCTGTTATCTTCGGCAGACATATCTTTCGATGCCCAGATGACTAGCTTATTCACGAGATCAAGAATCAAACGTCTTACCCACATAATGAAAAGAGTGAATATGCGTTTTGGTGAGTTCAATCACGTTTTTGATAAATGCCTCACGTGATTCACGATATCCGCTTAATATCCAATTGTTCAACAGTCCAAAAAAACCGTAAGCGGTGTAGTACTTGAAATAGTCCATGTTCACTGGGGAGTTGTTGATCGTCTCAAAGACAAATTGCTCCTGATAGATTTTGAGTATGGTTTGTGGAAAGCCTGTATGTAAACCAGGTAACGTATCATCGTATTGAATCAGTTCGAAGAAGTCACGGTGTTCGTAGATATAATCCACGATTTGAAAAGATTCGGCATCCAGCTTGTTTGTTGAAACCTTTTGGCCGTGCCAATAGGGTTTACCTACTGCGCCCCTCAATCCTTCGAGTGTCATAGTCAACAACTCTTCGGCGAGTATATATTTATCCTGGTAGTGTAAATAAAACGTGCTGCGATTATAACCCGCCTGATCAACGATGTCTTTGACAGAAACACCATGGAATCCTTTTTTCTTAATAAGCTGAATCAGAGCGGTTTTTAGGTGCTCCTTGGTTCGATTACGATGTTGAGCTGTCACAGTAAGTTCATTATTCATTCAAAAAAACTCCTATAAATATAGACATATTTTTATGAAGTGTCTACGAGGTAGACACTTGGTCATATCTTAATGATTGGAATGTTACAATTTTAAGCATAGAATTAGTTTTGTAAACATCATATAGCACTATTTATATAGGTGCTATTCAAAATATTATACTGGGGGATTTATTCATGGGCAAACTTCAAGATAAAGTTGCAGTCATCACAGGAGGAGCATCCGGAATTGGTGCAGCGACAGCTCGCTTATTCGTTTCCGAAGGAGCTAAAGTGGTCTTGGTGGATCTGAATGAAGAAAAAGGTAAGGCGTTTGAGCAGGAACTAAAAGCGCTTAAAGCAGAGGCTCTCTTTATTAAAGCAAACATAACAAGTGAAGAAGAGGTTTCTGAGATTTTCAAACAAACCGTAGAAGCATTTGGTCAAGTGGATATCGTATTCAACAATGCGGGAATCGGACGTGTTCATCCGACGCATGAGCTTGATTATGCCGAATGGCGCAATACAGTCAATGTTGATCTGGACGGCGTATTCTTGGTCGCTCGTGAATCGATCCGCGAAATGCTGAAAATCGGCGGAGGCACAATCGTCAACACGGCATCCATGTACGGATGGGTTGGTTCGCCTGGTTCAGCAGCTTACAATGCAGCTAAAGGTGGCGTTGTGAATCTGACTCGTTCCCTCGCGCTGGAGTATGCTGAGCAGAATATTCGAGTGAACTCCCTTTGCCCAGGTTTCATCGATACACCGATTATTCCGGAAGAGAGCAAGCAAGCACTTTCTGCGGCAACGCCAATGAAACGTCTGGGTCAAGCAGAAGAGATGGCGAAAGCCGTTCTGTTCCTAGCTAGTGACGATTCTTCATATATGACAGGAAATAGCCTGATCATAGACGGAGGATACACCGCTCAATAAGTTCAGCAATTCCGAAGCACACAAAGAACATAGTTCCATTAAAAGTCGCTATTCTAGCGGCTTTTTTTATTGTATTGGTATAAGAGCAGTTCCCAATCCAAGGACAACTAGCAAACAGCTATTCATAATAGATAGCCTCGTAAGGAAACTCCAACTTATTCATGCGATATTCTTTGGGTGACATGGACATATATTGCCGAAAAACTTTGCCGAAATAGCTGGGGCTCTCAAAGCCGCATTGTTGACCGATTTGGGAAATCGGGAGTTCCGTTGTGCGGAGAAGTCGAACTGCCACCTCAATGCGTCTGTCTTTGAGATAGGCTAGCGGTGATGTTTTCTCGGATTTCTGAAATAACCTGCACAAGTAGTGTTTATTGATATCGCAATGGCTGGCTAGAAGATCCAACGTCAATGGAGATGCATAATTCTCTCGGATGAACTTTTTACATTTCTCAATCGTTGTTATGGAAAGGGCACCGATATCCCTCTCTGCATCCCGACTCGTCTGCACCAAGATGAGTAACCAACGATAGATTTGCATAGACAACCGATATTTGTCGGTGACTTTCTCTTGATGAATCAAATGGATAATTTGCCATAACTCTTGAATCAAGGGAGAGTCCGCGTTTCGTCGAATGACATGTCCCTCATTATCATGAATCATATCCCAAATTCGGTTGGCTTCATCCCCGCGAATGTTGATCCATATAAATTCCCATGGTTCATTGTTCTCTTGTTTGTAGTAATAGCAATGTTCTCCGGAGATTTTAACAAGTAGGGCATGTCCCTTTGGTAAAGGAATCGTTTGATTTTCAATATCCAGATAACCCTGACCATTAAGTGTGTATTGAAAAACGACGTGCCCCGGGTCCGGTCTATCATCACTTGGACAACGATACTCTTCGCTAGAAACGATCTGCCATCCAATAGAGTCCAGTGTCATGATTGATGTATCGTCATTACGAAAAGCATAAGAAACCGTATGAACCATCGTTTCGTCTCCTTCCTAAAAAAGTCAATTATCTTATATAATACGTCACATTTTTTAGATTGTCTGTCTTTTTTTAGACCTGTAAGATAAATGTAAGCGGTAACATAAAAAGGAGGTGGCTGTAAATTGTTTTCATATGGCAACAAGCTAGGCAGGATCGAACTGATGATTCTACAAATGAATTTTTAGATAAGGAGGAGTTAATCAAATGATCCGAAGAACTGTTTCCATCCAGAAATCGATGTTTGTATCTTTTTTAGCACTCCTTATGGTTATTTCACTGGCTGTCCCTCCGGCGCCGATACGTGCAGAGTCATCAAGCAGCCTGCCGGGTCGCCAAGCAGAGTATCTTAACCGGGGATTGGTTGCGGTTCTTGTAGACAACGGCGTTTTTCTGAGCTGGAGGTATTTAAACAACGATCCAGATGATATCGCTTTTAATATATATAAAAATGGAACCAAAGTGAACGCATCGCCCATAAGCGACGTGACGAACTATGTGGACACCACTGGTTTCGATAGCTCGCAATATCAGATCTCGACCGTTATTGCAGGCAAAGAGCAAATGCAACCGGAGGTTGTATCGGTCTGGCATAACGATTATCTGCCTATTCCGCTCGATAAACCGGCCGATGGCCGGACCAAGGATGGTGGAACCTACTCCTATTATGCAGGAGATGCTTCCGTAGCTGACTTGGACGGGGATGGCGAATATGAAATTGTTTTCCTGTGGAGTCCGAGCAATTCCAAGGACAATTCGCAGGCCGGTTATACGGGCAATGTCTATATCGATGCCATCAAACTGGACGGCACCAAGCTGTGGAGAATTGACCTGGGAGTCAACATCCGGGCCGGAGCGCATTATACGCAGTTAATGGTGTATGACCTCGATGGCAACGGAAAGGCCGAGGTTGTTGTCAAGACGGCGGACGGCACAAAGGATGGCCAAGGCACGGTCATCGGTGACGGCACGAAGGATTATCGCAACGATGGCGGATACATACTGTCAGGACCGGAATATCTCACGCTGTTTAACGGTGAGACTGGCGCGGCTGTATCCACTGTGAATTATGATCCGCCAAGAGGCAACGTCAACGATTGGGGTGACGGCTATGGCAACCGTGTAGATCGGTTCCTTGGCGCGATTGCTTATCTGGACGGTACGAAGCCAAGTGTCGTGATGAGCCGGGGTTATTATACCCGTACAGTGCTTGTTGCTTATGATTATGTTGGCGGGAAACTCGTCAAACGCTGGACGTTCGACACAAACGAAGCAGGTTCACAATATCAATCACAGGGCAACCATAATCTAAGTGTGCTGGATGTTGATAAGGACGGCAAGGACGAAATTATGTTTGGCGCCTTGGCCATTGATGATAACGGCAGCTTGCTGTACAGCACTGGACTCGGTCACGGTGACGCCATGCACGCTGGCCAGCTCAATCCGAACCGGGAGGGCTATCAGGTCGTAAGCGTGCACGAGCATTCGGATGCAGCATACGGACTGGAGATGCGCAATGCGGCAACAGGTGAAATCCTCTGGGGTGAGAAAACAGGTTTTGACACCGGTCGCGGGATGTCGGCGGACATTGATCCGAACTATCCAGGTTACGAATCATGGGCCACGACCGTTACCAACGGGCAAAGTGTACCTGTAACCAATACCTATTCAGCAGCAGGAGAGGCTATCTACACTGTGGACGAAGGGCCCAAAACCGCCAACTTTGCCATCTGGTGGGATGGAGATCTTCAGCGGGAGCTGTTGGACCATGAGTGGGATAATGGCACAGCCAAAGGAATTCCGCTCATCTATAAGTGGGATTACCAAAACAAAAAGCTGAATGAAATCTTCCGGGCAACCGGTACATTAACGAACAACCATACCAAAGGCAATCCGGCACTTCAGGCGGACATTCTGGGCGACTGGCGTGAGGAGCTTCTGCTGCGGAGCGAAGATAGTTCGGAGTATCGTCTCTACACAACGACCATTCCTTCAGACTATCGCATCCCTACGCTGATGCAGGACCCTGTGTATCGACTTGGCATAGCCTGGCAAAATGTAGCCTACAACCAGCCGCCTCATACCGGATTTTATCTTGGAGCGGAAGCTACAGCATTCCCGAAAGCCGATCTGGCGCTGACTCGCGAAGCAGAGATGCCGGAGCAGGTTTACCGTTTTGATTTTGGCACAGAGACAGCGTCAGGAAATACGGCTATACAAGACACGTTATACTCACAAGAAACGGGATATGGATTCAAGGATACAAGTGGGGTTACCGTAGGTAAAAATGAGGTTTCGGTCGCGACAGGCACAACATTTGCTGTTGACCTGCCAAATGCCAACTACAAAGTGACACTACGATTGGGCAATGATACCAATGATTCGAACGTGGGGGTCAAATCCGAATTCGTCCAGAAGCTCGCCGTAACCAATGTGACAGCAGGAGCACCACTGGAGTATTCCTATGATGTTGCATTGGTGGATGGACAGCTTGATCTGCTCTTCACCGGTACAGCTATAGACATCCAGGATGTCATCATCGAAAAATATCCTGAGAAAGCGGCTGGTGCGGCAACAACGATCTATATGGCTGGTGATTCAACCATGCAATCTTACAGTGAAGCGCAGGCTCCTCAAGAAGGATGGGGCCAGCAGTTCGGACGTTATTTCTCCAATGGGGCAGTCGTCGTGAACGATGCGATCGGTGGTCGAAGCAGTAAATCCTTTATGGTAGACGGTCGTCTCGATACGATCCTGCAGCGAATTAAGCCGGGGGACTTCTTCTTCATTTCCTTTGGTCATAACGACGCCAGTGCAGGGATACCGGACCGATACGCATCACCGGAGGACTATAAAATTTATTTGGCTCGTTATGTAAACGGTGCCAAACAGCGGGGCGCTACACCGGTATTGCTGACTCCGGTTGGACGCAGAGATTTTAATACAGTGACTCAAGAATTCAACGTTAGCTTCCCGGCATATGTTCAGGCTGCCAAAGAAGTAGCTGAAGAGCAGGACGTGCCACTGATTGATCTGAGCAAGTTGAGTATTGCTTACTACGACAAAATTGGTAACACAGCTACGGAAAAAGTGTTCTTATATGCTAATCCGGGTGAATATCCAAAATACCCAAATGGTATCAACGATAATACGCATTTCAGCAGCTATGGTGCACAGAAAATTGCCGGACTCGTTGCTGGTGCAGTCAAAGACATGGAGCTGAGCATTTCATCACTGGTCATTGACCCGGATATTTCCGAGCCAGAGCCAGAGCCGGAAGCCCAACTATATGAGGAGAATTTTGAAGGCGATGCTGCGGGCTACCAATATGCGATGGTCAATGCCACGGGTATTGCAGGGACCATGACGGGAACCGTTGTTGAACAGTCTGGAAATAAAGTACTGTCCGTCGCGGGTTCCGGATCGGGCAATCGGGCCAAAGTATTCCGTTTGTTCGATGCCGTAAACGGCAATCAGGTGAACGTGAACTTTGACTGGCAATCCGGTAATGTGAGTGCCTATCCTTCAGAAGGTCACCTCACAATACAGGATTCTAACGAAAATGCCCTGTTCACGCTGTATACCAAAACCGGAAGCACCAAAATTCATTATTTTGTCGGTGCATATAACCCAGACTACGGCACAGGGGATACAGCCATACCCGAAGGGGGAACGGCTACAGATATTTCCAAGAACCAGTGGGTCAATGTGGATGCAACCGTTAATTTTTCCGAGAAAACATTGGATCTGACATTAACGAACCTAGCCGATCCGACAGTTAAACAAACGATTGCAGATATCTCGCTGAGTTCAGCCGCATATGCGGACAACGTCAGATCCATGCGGTTCCTGGGCACTAGAAAAGGCGGTGGAGGCACGTTGAACTGGACTACAGAGATCGATAACGTGCGAATTGAAGGCACTCAGCTCTCTTCAGAGAGTGGTGATCAGACGGCCTTAATCGCTCTGTACGATGAGATCAAAGCACTTGATCTGTCGAATTATACAGAATCATCCAAAGCAGTGGTGAACCGGGCTTTGGTCGCTGCCGAAGCGATATTTAATACGGAAGCCACGCAGTCTCAAGTTGACCATACGTTTAACATGTTAACTGTTGCCAAGGATTCATTGACAAGTGCACCGAGCGAAGAGATAAGTGAATACAAATTTGACTTTGGTTCTGGCGACGCAGCCGACGGATACATCAAGGTAGATGCCAAAAGAGCGTACATTGAAGGCAATGGGTACGGCTTTGCTGATACTGCGCTGACCAAAGATGAGAACCGGGAAACCGGAGATTTGCTCAAGGAAGATTTCACACGAGTAAACGGTACCTCTTTCCTGGCAGAAATGGAGCCGGCGAATTACCGGGTAACGATGACCATCGGGGATGCTGAGGAATCAACTAGTGCAAATGTTGTTGTGGAGCAAATGACCAAGTTGCCGCTCACAACCGTTGCCAAGGGCGAATTCAAAGAAATTACGTACGACATTGCTCTGATTGATGGGGTATTTAACTTCAACTTCACCGGAAATGCACCAAAGATCAATGCGCTGAAGCTGGAGCGTCTGCCAGATCACAGCGCAAGCGATAAACCTGTTATTTATTTGGCCAGCGATTCCACTGTGGCCAATTACGCGGAGAACTACCGTCCGCAAGCAGGTTGGGGCGAAACGTTGGGTGGATTTTTTGATCCAAATGAAGTCAGTATTGATAACCGGGCAGTTGGAGGATTGAGCAGCAAGACCTTCCTGGTCGGTGGATATCTCAATGATATTCTGCTCGACATTCAAGAAGGCGATTATCTGTTCATGCAGTGGTCTCATAACGATTCCACACCTTCACGTCCAGAGCGTTATCTTACGCCTGAGCAGTTTAAGGTATATCTAAAAGAATACATTAACGGTGCTCTGCAGAGAGGTGCGATTCCAGTTCTGGTCACGCCAGTGAATCGTCGTGATTTTACCGGCGAAGTGCTGAACAAGAGCTTCCCGGAATACGTACAGGCGATGAAAGAAACAGCGCAGGAGACGGAAACACTCATCATTGATCTGAACCAAGCCAGTTGGGAGCATTTCCAGGAGCTTGGCACAGAAGGAACCAAATCGATATTCATGTGGGTAGGTACAACCGAGGACAATACACATTTGCAAATGAACGGTGCAATCAAGGTTTCTGAACTCGTGGCACGTCTTGTGAAGGAATTGAATATACCTTTATCTGATTTTGTTGCGTTGGAAGGGGAATCTCCGGAGCAGAAGGCCCCGCATACTACGGCAACTGTGGAAGGAGAATCGCAGAACGACTGGTATACTTCTCCGGCACAAGTAACCTTCACAGCAAGCGATGAAGATTCCGATCTCGAAGGGACCTATTATCAAATCAACGGGGGCGAAACGGTTAGTGGCACACAGTTGACTCTAACTGAAGAAGGTACACATACCATTATCTACTGGAGTGTCGATGTTGACGGTAATAAAGAGAGCGAACAGTCTTTATCCATATCCATTGATCTCGTACCTCCAACCATTGAAATTCATGGTCAAGCTGAATACACCATTGATCAGCATGTGGAAATTGGTTATACAGCTTCCGATTCGGTATCCGGTGTGAAAGAACCGGAGGGTGTGCTTCTCGACACTCCTGCGTATACACTGGAACCCGGCCTGAACCAGGTTACGGCAACGGTCTCCGATTTGGCTGGCTGGGAACAGACGGTAGAATATCGTTTTGGCGTTATTGCTACATTCGACAGCCTGATTAATCTGACCAACGCCTTTGCTGATGAATCGATCGATCCTAATGCTGGTGTTCTTGCTGATCAGCTCACAAACACGTTACAGCAGGCCAAACAGGCAGCAAACGATCGTGAAGGAGCAAAAGCGCGTCAATTGCTTGCATCCTACGGTAATGACGTTCAATTAGCTAGAGGAACCGTATTTACGGATGAGCAGGCAAGTGTGCTGATTAAGTGGGAGGAATGGCTCTATCAGACAACACCACTAGCAAATGGTGCCCCTGGCACTCCGGTGTTATCTGATAATAATGGTTACGACACGGGGCTCAAAGACGGAGACTATACAATCACGATGAATCTGTGGTGGGGGAATAACGGCAATCAGTTCAAGCTGTATGAGAATGGTGAATTGATTAAAGAAATTTCTCTGGTCGATCAATCTCCATCCGCCCAATCTGTTCAAGTTGATATTACTGGAAATAAAAATGGCACCTATATCTATACTGGAGAATTGATCAATGCACTGGGTTCAACCATGAGTGTTCCACTGACAGTCATCGTCACGGATGCTTCCCCGGGGCAAGCCGTTCTGTCGAACGACAACTGGGACGGTGACGGCAACTATAATGTCACCATGAATCTGTGGTGGGGAACAAACGCAACCGAATACGAACTTTACGAAAATGGTGTATTGATTGACACACAACCGCTGCAATCTCATTCGCCTGGTGCACAGTCTGCGGTTACCTCAATCTCTGGAAGAGCACTTGGAATCTACGAGTATGAAGCTGTACTTCGTAATTCTTCAGGGGAAACCAGATCACACAAATTAAATGTGACGGTACGAGAGTAGACTGAAATGTTTGAGGCATTCCATTATCCACAATGAATTAAAGTAGATTAGGTTCATAAAAAAGTGCTATTCCTCTTTCATTGAGGAGTAGCACTTTTTACTTATTTTGCGATAAAATTGTAAAGAGAGTCCATTTTGAGGGAAGAAGGTGTACTTTGAGCAGCAAAATCCATGAATTTATGATTTGGGCTGAGTCAAACGGTTGGATAATAACTCAGAAATCGAATTGTCATTTAGATTTAGATGTCAGTTTCATAACTAGATACAAAGTTATTCCGGAAGAATATTTAGATTTTTTACGTGTGATGGAACAATGCATTACCCCTGATGAAAAGACATGGTTCCTTTGTGAGAGTGAATACAAGAATAGCTCAGATGCTGATTTTCAATGGAATGAATTTGAACTGCTCAGCTTGGAAGCAGCAAACGGAGACGATCAATGGAGATCAGAAATAACGACATGGTGGAATCATTATCTACCAATCATGATTTCTGTTAACAGTGTCTATTCCTTCTATGCTATTGACTTATCCAATGAAATAGGAGCGATTGTATATGGAGAAGAACCAGAATTTGAAGAAATTAAAAAAGTGGCTAATCATCTGAATGAGTTTATGGAACTCATTATGTCGAATTCAATAACACTTTATTGAGCAAATTTCGATCCTTTTAGAGAACTTCATCTATTAATCTCTTAGATGTTACCCTCCTCTATGAAAGCGTTTGACTTATTTGAATATCAATCTATAATGATGAAAGGAAATTGGACTTGGACGAGGGCTATGGAAAAATCGATAATCGGCATAGCTCTATGTATATCCACAGCAAGCTTCCATATCAGGAGGCTTGCTGTTTCATTTTCAGAAGGAGAATAAGTCAGAATGACACTTAAAAAAAGAATCTTTTTATTGTTCTTTCTCAGTGCGTTTATCCCTTTTATCAGCATATTTGTAATCTCTTATTATACTATTGACTCCATCTTCGCCAACAAAATTGATGATGGCATCCGTAGCAATTTACAGCAGGTCACGTCCTCATTGGAGAATTCAATCACCAATATGAATCACGTTACCCAGCAATTGTCCTACAGAGGAACTTTGGGCAAAAGCATGGATGAATTCTTGAATCCGTCCTCTGATATCTTCGAATTAATTGAGGCCAGGGACGAATTAAAGAGCGAGTTAAGTGTGGTCACATTTACCAATCCCAACATCGGACTGACGTTATATTACTTTGAAAAAGAAGGTACTACTCAGTTCGGAAACTTTCCAATTAAGGATCGTTTCTCTCCTGAGTCTCTGCCTGTGCTCTTCCAAACCTATGGCATTAAGTACTATGGCCCCCATATGAGTATGAACCGATTTGATGATCAACTTGTTCTGTCTGCTATGCGTAAAGTACAACTTTCCGAGAGGAACGACGTGTTCATTTACGTAGAATCAGGCTTTCGCCTCACACAGGATATCTTGGGCTACAATCAA
Source organism: Paenibacillus sp. FSL K6-4396 (assembly GCF_038002525.1). Classification (NCBI taxonomy): domain Bacteria; kingdom Bacillati; phylum Bacillota; class Bacilli; order Caryophanales; family Paenibacillaceae; genus Paenibacillus; species Paenibacillus sp. FSL K6-4396. The sequence goes on from NZ_JBBOCR010000001.1 coordinate 3,673,612, forward strand.
TACAATGGCGCATTATCTCATCTCATCCTGGATGGTGAAGGCAACATTGTGTACAGCGAAATACCGGAAGCCATGAAGGTAGGGGAGAATTTCTCCAGCTTGACAGTAGATCCTGCCAAGGACGGGATATCCCGGGGGTATCACTGGTTCAAGGAGGATTCCTCACAGAAATGGAGTGTCGTATCGGTCATTTCGCAGTCTCAATATCAACAGGAGAAAAACCAGTGGTTGCTTCAAATTTTGCTGGTCGCTTTATTTTTCCTCGGATTTACCGTGTTTCTCGCTTGGCTCCTGTGGAAGATGGTCTACAAACCACTCGGTCTGTTCCATTCGGAGATCAATGGGATGTCCAAAAATCCACAAACGAAAGGGAACCGAGCTCGCACTCAGATTCCTGAATTTGATTTTCTGCTCGGTGAATTTTCGAATATGCAGCATCAGATTGGTGACCTCTTCAAGGAAGTTCAGCAGAAAGAGAAGATACGTGCAGACCTGGAAGTGGAAAAACTGCTCTATCAGATCAACCCGCACTTTCTGATGAATACGCTCGATACGGTGCACTGGTTGGCCGTCATGAACGGACAAGGAGAGATCGACAAGCTGGTGCAGTCATTAAACAAGTTACTGTATTACAATTTGGGCAAATTAGGGCAAGTCTCCACGATGGAAGAGGAGATTGATGCGTTAAGACAGTATCTGATTTTGCAGCAAATTCGCTATGATTTTGAATTTGACGTCCGTATTACTGCAGATGAACAAGTGCTTCAAATTCCTGTGCCCCGCTTCATTCTGCAACCGCTGGTTGAAAATTCGTTATATCATGGATTGAGTGACGAAGGTTTTATTCAGATTGAAGTAACATGCACTTCAACGTTGAACATTATGATACAAGATAATGGTGCAGGTATGACTGAGGAAACCATTCATAATCTGCTGAACAATCGTGAAGCTGAACAACAAAAAGTAGGAATGGGCATCGGACTCAATTACGTTCACCGCATGTTGAAAGCACAGTACGGGGATCAAGCACAACTGGTGATTGAGAGTGAATTGGGAACAGGGACAAGCATCCTGCTCGTTTTGCCTATTAAAGGAGAAGATATCTCGGCATGATTAAGGTATTAATTGTAGATGATGATAAGTTGGTGCGCAAAGGCATTAGCTCTGCGATGCCATGGAAAGAGTTCAGCATGGAGGTTGTAGGAGAGGCGAGTAACGGGGCGAAAGCACTGGATTTCCTGAAAACCCAACCGGTCGATCTGATGCTGACGGATCTTGCGATGCCCGTTATGTCAGGGATTGAACTGATGCGAGCTGCGAGGCAGCTCTATCCGGAACTTCACATCGTTGTGTTAACACTGCATCAGGATTTCGATTATATCCAGGAAGCACTCAGACTCGGAGCCATTGACTATATAGCCAAAGTCCAGCTGGAGAAAGAGCAATTTGAACATGTTCTGCAACGGATACATACCCGAATCAACGGGTTGACAAACACGATCAGAAAGATGCCTTCGCAGAATGAAATCAATGTCCATTATCAACATGTGTATGCACTTGTTTCACAGGATCGAAAATCAGAGCATAAGTGGCCAATGGAGATAACTGCGCATGAAGATGAGGTAAGGTGGGAGGTTGAGCGGAATAGCTGCATGTGGGCTGTTCACCCGTCGAAAGAGGATCAACTATTTCATCAATTGAAGGAATCGCTGCATCAAGTTCCCCATGGTACGTTGTTGGTTTTGTCTGATGTACAAGAGCGCACATGGTCACAGATCAAAAACTGGATTATGAATTATACAGATACGTCTTTATTCTATGCGTACAACCCCAATAACCAAGTCATTACCGTTTCGATGAATGAGGACAACACATGTTTAAAAGAACCGCAGGATGAAGAGATGGATCGGATTAAGCAAAGTTGGTTCCAGACACCATGGACCCACCACGACAGTTACTACAATCAACTCATTGACCAGTTTATATCATTACGATTACATAAAGGTCAGTTGATGGGATTGCTGTACTCGATCGTTATGGAATGGAACCACCTTTTTGCCCAAACTACGCTTGGAAGAATCGCCATGATACATTCTTTCGAGTCCTGGTACGAGGTTGAAGCATGGATCAAGCAGACAGCTGCAAGCATTCAAAAAGCAGATGAACAGACTTCGTATTCGCAGGAAATCATCGATGCCGTTAAGAAAGCGGTGATGATCGTGCAAAATGATTTGGAGCATCCCTATACAGCTTCAGGTCTGTCGCAACAACTTAACATCAGCCGAAGTTATTTCAGTCAATGTTTCAAAGATCTGATGGGCAAAACCTTTAATGAGTACTCCCGATTTATCCGGGTAGAGAAGTCCAAAGAATATTTGCTCAATACGAATAATACGATTTTCTGGATTGCGGAGCGAGTGGGGTATACGGATGAAAAGTATTTCAGCCGCATTTTCCGCGAACTGACCGGTCTTCTGCCAAGCGAATATCGGCAGCTGGGTAGGGGAAATAAATAGCCGACAGCTCCTGTTTTAGGAGCTGCCGGCTTTTGTTTTTGATTAAGAGTAAGGGTGGTTAGACGAATGTAGATCCGTAGGTAGGGTAAATGCTCACAAGTTAACCATACTTCATAATGCGGACTGAAAAACTGTAATCATTTCTCTATCCAAACGGACGTGTAATCCCTATCACGATGGGGCTTCACTCCATTTTATAATGAAAGCGCAAACAAATATTAAACATCAGAAAAAGGGGAATCGAACTAGATGAGAACAAAATGGTCCATGAAAAGCAAACGGTTGACGAAACGTCTGGCCGTGCTGTCCATGTCTGCCTTAATGGTTGCTGCCCTAGCGGCATGTGGAGATTCTTCCACTCCTCCTACTGCAGAAGAAGCAGGCAAATATGAGGTAACGCCGGGAGATCCGTTCAGTGCCTATAAAGACGAAATTACCGTTACCATGGGACGGGTAACCACAGCCAACCCGAAACTGCCGAGTGGTGATACCTATGAGAACAACGCGTATACAAGGCTGGTCAAAGACACGTTTAACGCACAGATTTCAGATCAATTTGAAGCCAATGGCGAAGATTATAGCCGTCAGGTTTCGCTCGCCATCGCGTCCGGGGAATTGCCAGACATGATGCGTGTTGATTCCAAAGATGAATTGAAAGAGCTGGTGGATAACGATCTGATTGAGGATCTGACAACCATATATGATCAATATGCTACGGATAATATCAAGCAGATATACGATTCCTATGATGGCCGTGCATTAGAAAATGCAACGATTGATGGACGTCTGATGGGACTTCCGGCGACTTCTCTGGATTCCGCACCCACGATGGTTTGGGTTCGTCAGGACTGGTTGGATCTGTTGGGGATACAACTTGATGCAGACGGAGACGGTGCCATCTCGCTCGATGAAGTAGAGAAAACGGCACAGGAATTCCTGGAAAGAGACCCTGGCCAATCGGGGAACCCGGTAGGTATTCCATTTGTGAATACGATGAATACAACAGATTATAATGGTTCTGCATATACGATGCTGGGTGTGGCCTCAACCGAGGGAGCCTTCCCGCAATATTGGATGAATGGTGAAGACGGCAAAATCGTGTATGGTTCCACGACAGAAGCAACGAAGAAGATGCTGGGTATCATGGCGGATTGGTTCAAGAATGGTATCATCGACCCGCAATTTGGAACCCGCACGTTTGACGATATTACGGCACTCTACGCCAATGGCCAAAGCGGTATTGCTTTTGGACCGTGGCATATCCCTGACTGGGGACTGATCAGTGCAAAACAGATGGATAAAAATGCGAAATTCTCGGCTTATACGCTGGAGGATGCAAACGGCAAAGTAAACGTAGCGCATGCCAATCCATCCAATCAGTTTATCGTGGTGAGAAAGGGATACGAACACCCTGAACTGGCCGTTAAGATTCTTAACCTGTTCTACGATAAATTGGCCAATGATAAAGATGCCGCAACAACCATGCCAGAAGCTGCCAAATATCAGGAGACCGGGGTAGACGGATCTACGAGACCTTTTAATATCGAAGTCAATTCGGCTACATCGCTGCTGGATGATTACTCTGACGTTGTTCGTGGGATCAAAGGTGAGATTGGCCTGGATGAGGTTCGAACAACCGAATCGAAAAACAATATCGGCAGCATCAAAACTTATTTGAGCGACATGGATACGGATGATGTGACTGCTTGGTCCAAATATCATTCACGGATCAACGGAGTGGGGCTGATCGACAAACTGACACAGGAAAACAAATTCGTATGGATGACACCTGCTTTCTCCGGCACTACACCAAGCATGAAACAGACGTGGGCCAATCTGACGAAGTTGGAGCAGGAATCGTTTATCAAAATTATAACGGGTTCAGAACCTTTGGATTACTTCGATACATTCGTGAATAACTGGAAAAAACAAGGCGGTGATCAAGTCATTCAGGAAATTGAAGATGAGATCGCATCCAAACAATAATATCCATGCACAGTAGCAGGGCTGCGATAAGCAGCCTTTCTTCAAGGAAAGGGGTTCATCCATGAAACAGGGGAAATTGAAAGCGAGAGGCCGGCTTGGCCCAGGTGCCATGTACCATATGATGATGCTACCAGGCATTTTGTTTTTGCTGGTATTCAGCTATGTTCCAATGGTCGGTATCATTACGGCTTTTCAGGACTATATACCGGCCAAAGGCATGTTTGGCTCTGAATTTGTAGGGCTGAAACATTTCACTTATATGTTCAAGCTGCCGGATATCGCGCAGGTCGTCAGCAATACGTTGGTGATAGCGATTGGCAAGATTTTGCTTGGAACGATGATGGCCATCATTTTTTCCGTTTTGTTAAATGAAATTCGTGTCAAATACGTTAAAAAATCCGTGCAGACGATCGTTTATCTGCCGCACTTTCTATCCTGGGTTGTACTGGCATCGGTCGTTGTCAACATGTTCAGTCTGGATGGCATTGTGAATCAAATGTTGGCGTTTTTTGGCCTCGAAAATATTAATTTCCTTGGCAGTAACACCTGGTTCCAGCCACTGATTATAGGAACTGATGTATGGAAAGAATTTGGTTACAGTTCCATCGTCTATCTGGCTGCCATTACGTCCATTGATCCCGGTCTGTATGAAGCGGCAGGAATGGATGGAGCCAGTTGGTGGAGAAAAGTATGGCATATTACATTGCCAGGCATGCTGCCTATTATTCTGCTCATGGGCGTAATGAGTCTGACCAACATTTTGAGCGCCGGTTTCGACCAAGTCTATAATCTGTATAACCCGGTTGTCTATGAGTCAGGCGACATTCTGGATACCTATGTCTATCGGATCGGTCTCGTTGGACGACAGTATAGCTTCGGTACAGCTGTTGGTTTGTTCAAGTCCGTAATCGGCATTGTTTTGCTCTTGTCTGCCAACCAGTTGGCCAAAAAATATACGGATCGAAAAATATTCTAAGGAGGCCAAACCTGTGTCCTATTCTGCAAACTTCAAAGATCGAATTGGCCGGTTTGTCATCTATGCCATCGTCATCATGCTGGCATTGGTCTGCCTTCTTCCGTTATGGAATATCGTTGCCATTTCATTCAGTAGTAGCGAGGCGGTATCCGCAAATGCAGTAGGTCTCGTTCCAGTCAATTTTACAACAGCAGCGTACACCAAAATTATTGATGATGCACAGTTCTGGCGTTCCTTTGGCATATCTGTTCTACGTGTCGCGCTTACCCTTGTGCTTAACATGGTTTTGATTATTTTAATGGCTTATCCGCTATCCAAATCGAAGAGGGATTTCAAAGGCAGAAACATTTATATGAATATCATGATTTTTGCCATGTTGTTTAGCGGAGGCATGATTCCGAGTTACCTGCTGATCAAAAACCTGGACATGCTGAATACGATATGGGCACTCGTTCTGCCAGGTGCTGTCCCCATATTCAGTGTCATCCTCGTGATGAATTTCTTCTCCGCTGTACCTAAGGCGCTTGAAGAAGCAGCGTTCATCGATGGAGCAAATCCCATTCAGGTCTTGTTCAAAGTGTATGTCCCTGTGTCCATTCCTGCGCTGGCGACAGTCGCCTTATTCAGTATCGTGGGTACATGGAATGACTTCTTCAGTGGTTTGATCTATATGACCAAAGTTAGCAATTACCCGCTAATGACCTATATTCAGTCCCTTAACGTGAATATTGCCGATTTGCTTCAAGCAGGCACCAATTCCAGTGAACTCAGCAACCTGACTGAAATTTCGAACAAAAACCTGAACGCAGCCAAAATCGTGGTCGCTGTTATCCCGCTTTTGCTGATTTATCCGTTACTGCAAAAATACTTTGTGACTGGCATTGTCGTCGGATCGGTCAAAGAATAACGTTAAGGAGGTTTAATGAACATGGAAAATAAAAAATGGTGGAAAGAAACCGTTGTGTATCAAATATATCCACGGAGCTTTCAAGATAGCAACGGAGATGGCATCGGCGACTTGAAGGGCATTGTGTCCCGATTGGATTATTTGCAGCAACTCGGCATTGGTGCGATCTGGTTATCACCCGTTTGCAAGTCTCCTCAAGATGATTACGGATATGATATTTCAGATTATCAGGACATTGATCCGATGTTTGGGTCTTTAGAAGATATGGAAACGTTAATTCTTGAAGCCAAGAAACGAAATATTCGGATCATCATGGATCTGGTGTTGAACCATACATCGGATGAACATCCCTGGTTTCAAGAAGCCAAAAAAGGCAAAGACAATCCGTACCATGACTACTACGTCTGGAGAGATGGTGTTGAAGGAACACCTCCGAGCGACTTGGGGTCCACCTTTGGTGGTTCAGCTTGGGAATGGGTGCCTGAAATCGGGCAATATTATTTGCATCTATTTTCCGTAAAACAGCCAGATCTCAACTGGGAAAACCCGAAAGTCCGACAGGAAATATACAACATGATCAATTGGTGGATCGACAAGGGTGTGGGTGGTTTTCGACTTGACGTGATCGACTTAATCGGTAAAGAGCCAGATGCAAAGATTACGGGAAATGGACCTAATCTGCATCAATATATCAGGGAACTGAGCAAGGAGACGTTTCAAAAAGCGGAAGACCTGCTAACGGTTGGAGAAACATGGGGCGCCACTCCGGAAATCGCCAAGCTGTACAGCAATCCAGACGGTAGTGAGTTTTCAATGGTCTTCCAATTTGAACACATCAGTTTGGATGAACAAGAAGGCAAAGGAAAGTGGGATCTTAAACCTTTGGATGTGATGGCATTAAAAAAAGTGCTGTCCAAGTGGCAGACGGAGCTCAAGGGTGATGCCTGGAACAGTCTGTTCTGGAACAACCACGATTTGCCACGTATCGTATCACGTTGGGGAAATGATGGAGAATTCAGAGTTGAATCGGCTAAAATGTTGGCTACCCTTCTTCATGGCATGCAAGGTACGCCTTACATATATCAAGGTGAAGAGTTGGGTATGACGAATGTTCAATATTCGATCGAGGATTATCGGGATATTGAATTGCTCAACTTTTATAAGGAAAGAATGGGGAAAGGTTATCCTGAAAGCAACGTGATGGAGTCGATCTACGCCAAGGGACGTGATAATGCACGCACACCTATGCAATGGGATACTTCCGATAACGCGGGTTTTACACAAAGGGAACCTTGGATTAAGGTGAATCCAAATTATAAGCAGATCCATGCCGAGGAAAGTTTGAATAACCCTGAATCCATATTTCATTATTACCGGAAGTTAATCCAATTACGAAAAGATCATGAAGTCATCGTATATGGTGATTATCAGCTGATCTTTCCAGAGAACCCAGACGTGTTTGCATATACCCGAACGCTGAATGGTACGACAATTCTTGTGGTATGCAATTTCCAGGGATATACGACCGAACTTCCGCTTCAGGAGCAATTAACAGGGTCCTATCAGCTTTTGATAGCTAACTATACAGGTGAACTATCGGAGAGCGAATTACGTCCATACGAAGCCAGAATGTACCTTATCCATGATTAAAGCATAATACGTTATATAATGTTCAGTTCTCAAGAAAGAAGGATTGTATTCAATGAAAAGAGTATGGTGGAAAGAAGCAGTAGCTTATCAAATCTATCCGAGAAGTTTTATGGATTCCAACGGAGATGGGGTTGGTGACATCAAGGGGATCATATCCAAACTGGATTACATTCAAGATCTCGGTATTGATCTGATATGGATCTGTCCGATGTATAAGTCACCTAACGATGATAATGGTTATGACATCAGTGATTACTGTTCCATTATGGATGAATTCGGCACGATGGCGGACTTTGATCAATTACTGCATGAAGTGCATCACCGTGGCATGAAACTCATTATGGACTTGGTAATCAATCATACAAGTGACGAACACCCGTGGTTTATTGAATCCAGAGCTTCACTGGATAATCCCAAACGAGATTGGTACATCTGGAGAGATGGGAAGAATGGGGACGAACCGAACAACTGGGAGAGCATCTTTGGCGGTTCTGCTTGGGAATATGATAAAGTCTCCGGACAGTACTATCTCCATCTGTTCTCCAAAAAACAACCGGATTTGAATTGGGCAAACAAAGATGTTCGTAAATCAATATATGAAATGATGAATTGGTGGCTGGATAAAGGGATTGATGGTTTCCGTGTTGATGCAATCAGCCATATTCACAAAGAAGAGGGCCTCTTGGATATGCCAATCCGAGAAGGCGTCAAGTACATCTCCTCTTTTGAAAAGCACATGAATGTCAAGGGAATCCAGAGTTATCTGCAAGAAATGAAAGAGAACACTTTATCCAGATATGACGTCGTGACTGTTGGAGAAGCGAACGGGGTAAAGGTAGAAGACCAGGAAGATCTGCTGGATTGGATCTGTGAAGTCAGAGGTAAATTTAATATGGTTTTCCAATTCGAACATCTTGACCTTTGGAAAAACAGCACGGACAGAGAACTGGATATCCCCAAATTGAAAAACGTCTTGACCAAGTGGCAGAAATCCCTGGAAAACGTCGGCTGGAATGCTTTGTTTATTGAAAATCATGATCAGCCCCGCAAAGTTTCATCTTGGGGAAATGACAGTGCTTATTGGTATGAAAGTGCCACTGCGCTTGGTGCCATGTACTTTTTCATGCAAGGTACGCCTTTCATATATCAAGGGCAAGAAATAGGCATGACCAACGTGGCTTACCCATCTATAGAAGATTATAACGACATCGCTGATCGGAATATGTATCAGATCAAACGCGAAGAGGGGATGTCGCATGAGGAGATCATGAACATCATCTGGGCTTCAAGTCGCGATAATTCCAGAACGCCGATGCAGTGGTCTTCGTCCAAACAGGCCGGGTTTACCACCGGAACGCCATGGCTGAAGGTAAATAAAAACTACGTCAATATTAATGTAGAGAAACAACTTCAGGAACCACGTTCCATCCTTCACTTTTATAAACAAATGATTCAGCTGCGAAAAAAACACGATACGTTGACTTATGGTATCTATGAGCTTCTTATGCCGGATCATCTAAGTGTATATGCATATACGCGTACACTGGCAGACCAACAGGTGCTGGTCGTCATCAATCTTACTGAACACATCGTGGAGCTTGAGGAAGCTGAGCTTGGCCTCAACTTTTCAGAGATCTGGCTTACCAACTATGAGAATGGCATGCTGCCACTGGTGTTGCGACCGTTTGAAACCATTGTTGGATTAAGTGATAATGTATAAGCAGGAAACGTAATAAAGCGTCTATATCATGGTCTGAATGATATAGACGCTTTTTATTGTTGTTTGGCAGGAGTATCAAAATTCACCAATAAACCGTTACATTTGTTAACCACATGAAATCAGCTGCGAATATTCGTTTTATTGATGGAGAACATCCGCGTATTCAGAGATACGTTCGAAACGTCCCTTGGCAAACGGGCATAAAGGTAAAATCTTAATACCGTTTTCTCGCGCGTATTCCACCATAGCTTTGATAAGTTCATCGCCAAGCCCTTGTCCTCGGTAAGCATTTTCCACCAAAGTGTGATCAATTATGTATAGCTCTGGACTCGAGATTACATAGGTCATCACCGCAGCAATGTCACCGTTATCTTGAATAAGGAATCTTTTATTGGCAGGTTCATGTTCTACGTTATGCATGTTCATCCTCTTTCTTTGTTGAATATTCACCGTCCAGAAGCTTATACGTCAAAGCTCCGCTTGGACATGTGTCAATATGCCGGGCAATGGCCTCCGAAGTGTCACCATCAGGATCAACCCAAGGACGCTTGCTTAAATCAAAAACAGCAGGGAGGCCCTTTACGCAAATCCCGGAATGAATGCAGACATCTGAATTAAACATGACCTCGATATCTTTGCCGTAGTATAACTTTTGTTTACTCATAATTCCTCACATCTTTCACTGTTGAGTTTATTTACAGATCTATAAGTTCAGGCTTACATGGCAAGCAGTATCTGCTTGGCTCTCAATGTCCGAATTATAAATGAGGAATCGTTAATTAGTCAACGTGACAAATCTCCTAATACGTTGGTGGATGCTGTCCTATACTGATCATTCTCTTCCAGAGGTATTTCTCATCCGCCTCGCACACATCATCTAACAACACCTTTAATGAGATTGTGATTTAGTCACTTCGATCTGAAATTGATCGGAATATGATTTGAGATTGCCTGCAAGACCGGCGAGTTCCCCGGAGATGTTCGACAGTTCACTTGCCGATCGCTGCTGCTCCACAGCACTAGCCGTGACTTCTTCGGCCATGGCTGAAGTTTCCTCGGTTGCGGAAGCAATATAACTGAGGTTTTGTTCCAGCTCCTGACGAATAGAGTGCATATCGATCGTCCGGCTGTCTAAACTCTGAGCCAACTCATGCACTTCGGTCGATAAGCGGCTAACCTGTCCAAATGCCTGGAGGCAATCAGCGATCTGTTTCTCTTGTTCCTTAACAGCTACCATATTCGCATCAAAATGACTGCCCATCCGATGTATCTCTTGAACAAATGAACCCAGGATCTCATCAATCTCCTGGATCGAACGTTCGGATTGTTGAGCGAGCTGTCCCATTTCACCTGCAACGACTGCAAAGCCTTTACCCGCTTCTCCAGCTCGGGCTGCTTCAATTGAAGCATTCAGGGATAGTATTTGAGTTTGTTTTAAAATGTTGTGAATTTGACCGCTAATAGAGGAAGCGAGTTCGGATTGAGTCGTCAGAGATCTGGAAATATCCTGTTGATGCTCAACACGCTTGGCATTCTCTCGGCCCTTCTTAAGCAGAACCTCATGTTCACGTGTAACTTGTACTTGAACAGAAGATAGCTGCTCTGAAGTATAAGTAAACTGTTTCACATATGAACCTACTTCATCCATTATTTTGCTCAGATTCTCTGAATGCTGGACGGAGTGTTCTGTCTCTTCAGCCTGTTTCATTGAACCTATGGCAATTTCCTCAATCGCTCTGGAAAGTTCTTCGCTTTGACGCTGGTTTGTCTGAGCGGTTTCCGAAATATCTTTTGATGACTGTTGTAATGTATCTGAACCTTGCTGTATTCCCATCAGAATGTTCGTCAATTGGGCAACCATGATGTTAATCAAATCACTGATGTCACCGAGTTGATCATTGGTCATATGTGTGGATACGACTTTGAGATTCCCATCAGCAACCTGTTCGAGGCTTGACTTAATATCGCGTACTTGTCTAAGAATACCTCGTACTACGAATAACATCATGATCAAAGAAAGAATCAGTACAATCACAAAAATCGGGATTATGGTCGAATATGCATTATTCAGAGATGTCGCGGAGACTTGATTCACTGCTCCAGCAGAAATATCAATGCCCAGATAGCCAATGACAATACCTTGCGAATCCTTGATTGGTGTAAAGGAGGACAATAGCTGTCCCCAAGTTGGATCATCTACAATGCCTGTTGTGACGACTTCACCGCGTAACAAGCGTTCCTGAATCTGGGGATTAAATTCCATTGGAGTCGCGTAAGGGCTATATTCCGTATCGTCCCAATCAGCTCCATCTACGGTGTAGAACCACCCGTCCGAAGTTTTGTTATACATATAAACATACAAGGCTCCCGATTGAAGCCTAACTTTAACGAGTTCGTCCCTAAGACTTTTATATTCGTTGCTCTCCTCTGAAGCAGTAGAAGATAATGTCTTAATTAATTCCGACTCCTGACCTAGTTGAGAGGCGGTATTCACAGCCAGCTGCTGATTGTTATGCTGCATGGTCATTAATGATGCATTTTCACTGGAGTCGATGGTGGCCCATATGATTAGACCGCCCATAGCCAGTAGCGGAACCAGAATAATCAAATACAGTTTGAACCTTAAATCCATCTTTTTTTTGCGAGTCTGTCTCACGTACGGTTCCCCCTTGGATGTAATAAAGTAAATATGGTTATTCGTATAACCCCATACTATTTATCGTAATATTGAAGGGGGAAATGAAGACTAACACTAAATTTGTATATACATATACGTAGGAGAATATGATCATTTGTGCTACCAGTGCACTCAACCCGAATGTAGAAGTTACGTCTTGCATCAAGAAACGTTGTCATTACCAAAAAAGCTCCACCAGCTTTGGGAATGACATGTAGACAAGCATGAGGGATATCCTGGACAAACCTCTTTGCATAAGCGAGGGGCTGCCATCATCTTCCTCTCCCCATAGAACTTGAACAGGAACCTTCAGCTCGGGTAAATCTGTTCTATTGGATTCAGTATATTTTGGATTATAGTGAGCTACTTACCCTTTATTTGATCGAATTGATAAGCGGGTTATTTTAACGGAGACTGGGAAAAAATTGTTGCTACATGCCCAAAAAATGCTTGAGCTGTATCATATGATTAAGGAAGTGACTGCTGCACAATGGGAATTAACAGGTAATATCGTGATCAGTATTGGGGAAACGTTGTTGATCTATCGTTTTCCACCTACTATTGAAGAGTTCAAAATGCATTGAAGAGTATCAGATCGGGATTACTTCCAATATTGAATTCTGGAGTATTGAAGCTGTGAAACAGTCGATATTGAGCGGTATGGGCATATCCTTGTTACCTCGAATTACGGTAGAGAGGGAACTGAAGGAAGAACAACTTTCAGGTCAGCAGTACAAACAGAATCTAGTTACGCAGTTGTTATATCCCAAAAACAAGTGGATCTCTCCCCAAGTGGAAGCTTTTATCGAGATCGTTAGAAATCATGCCTCCCTATGGTAAGAAATGAGAAGAGTGTCTTCTGTTAATTTCCCGTTAAAATACTTCTTCCGCTTTAGACAAAAATGAAGAGACTATAGCTCATCACTATGGTCTCTTTCTGCTGGTCATAAAGATTAACAAAAAAGTGCCTGCTCATTTCAACTGTCCTTTATACTCTACCATTGAACCGTTGGATTGCTTCCTCGGTCATCGGCGTGAAGAGATTAACCAGATTACCGTCAGGATCGCGAAACAGCACAGCACGATTCCCCCACGGCATTGTGGTAGGTTCCTTTACCCACTCATCGACAAACGGCTTCAAACGCTCGTATTCGGCATCAACATCGTGGACGTGGAACTCAATAATGACAGTACGATTGTTGGCCGCCACAGCGGAACCAGCGCCAAATAGTTGCACCGTCTGGGAGTGGCCGATCGCTAGAGTGCACGATGGCATAACGAGTTCGGCAAAGACAGGTGCAGGGCGTTCTGCTGAAACACCCATAATTTTCTCATAGAACTCGACGAGACGATCCACGTCATCAGTAATGATGCGCACAGAAGCAAAATTCACGAGATATCATCCTTCCTATAATAAGTAATACATTTTGGATCAAAAACACTTCGTATTTACTTCTACTCCTTTACAATTGCTTACTCCAACTATACAAAAACACTACTGACAACAGTATGTCAGTAGTGTTTTATGAAGAAACCACCGTCCACTAGCCATCATTCTTTAGAAAGTATTAGAGATTCAAAGTGAGGGTAAGAGCTAAAAATCGATTGTACTTGGTAGTAAACAGTGTTACTCTAAAAGTCTGTGTTCGACAATATATTCGATAATAGCCACCAATTTAGTTGTAAGAAAGGTAACTCTATGATAAAAGTTGAAAACTTATCCTTCTCATTTCCACAAAAGGAACTATATAAAAACATTTCATTCACGTTTGAAGAGGCACAACATTGTGCTTTTATCGGAACAAGCGGCAGTGGAAAAAGTACATTGATCGATATCCTGATGGATCCGGAACGATATTTGTTCGAGGGCAAGTTAGAGATAGACCCCGATTGCAGAATTGGGTATGTGAGTCAGTTTTTGCAAGTAGACAAAACAAAAGAAATGACCGTTTTTGAATATATCGCAGAAGAATTCATCAAGATACAAGATGAAATTACAGCAATTTATGCGGAGATGGCCACCACATCGGATATGGATTCCCTGATGGAAAAGCTTCAATTGGCTTTGGATGCCTTCGAAGCGATGGATGGGGACAATTTCGAAAAAAACATCAATAAACAGTTAAACCTTGCCAACCTCATGAAGCTCAAAGATCTTAGTATATCCGCCGTAAGCGGCGGGGAATTCAAACTTATTCAAGTGATGAAGGAAATGCTGAATCGTCCAGACTTCATGATTATGGACGAACCCGATGTATTTCTAGACTTTGAAAACTTGAACGCGCTTAAAAAATTGATTAACACCCACAAGGGAATGCTGCTCGTTGTTACGCACAACCGATATCTGTTGAACCATTGTTTCAACAAAATCATACACCTTGAAAACACAGAGCTCCAAGAGTTTGACGGGCGATATATCGATTATAACTTCTCACTGCTTCAGTCTAAGATCGAACTGCAAGAAATCGCAGTTGCTGAAGCTGAAGAAATTGAGAGATATGATCACATCATCGACAATCTTAGAGAGATCGCCACGTATAATTCGGAAGCCTCCAGAGGAAGAGCGTTAAAAGCCAGAGTCAAGTTTCAAGAGAGATTGGAAGCACGTCGAATAAAAGAGCCATTTGTCGATATCAAACAGCCGAATATCCGTTTTGGGATCGATAAGGAAATGGAAGACACCGTTGTGGTTAACGTCAATAACTATAGCGTTTCCTTTGACGAGTTGCTTTTGGAAAATGTGAACTTTGAGATCAAATCGACAGATAAAGTAGCCCTGATCGGTCCTAACGGTACCGGGAAAACGACTTTACTCCGAGAAATCTTTAAAAATAATCAGGATTCCATTGAAATAAATACCGACGTTAAAGTGGCCTATTTATCTCAGGTTCAAGGCGAAATGCTAAAAGATTCGAATACCATACTAAATGAATTCATTGATTCCGGGTTTCAAACGTATGATGAAATTAGATCGTATCTTCCAAACTATGGCTTTGAAGGAGAAATCCTTGATCAAAAGATTGAATCGTTATCTGGCGGAGAAAAAAACTTGCTTCAATTGGCTAAAGTTTCTGCCAGTCAAGCCAACGTATTGCTTCTGGATGAACCGACAAGCCATTTAGACATCTATAGCCAAATCGCATTGGAGAAAGCAATTGAGGACTACAAAGGTGCGATTATCATGATTTCTCATGATTTCTATTCGGTTGTAAATGGTATGGATTATGTTTTAATTATCGAGGACAAAACGATTAGTAAAATGAGTATAGAAGAATTCAGACAGATGATTTATGCGAGTCATTTTGATGAAAACTATCTAGAAAATGAACAAAAGAAAAAGTCTGTTGAAATGAAAATTGAATTGGCTTTAAAAGATACTAATTTTGAACTTGCAAAGAGTTTGGTTGATGAGCTAGAAAAGCTGATTAAGTTGCTTTAGACAAGGTGAATATTCCATAAATCTAAATCCCCCTGTATGTGGATTAATCCGCATACAGGGGGATTTACTTCTAGAAACAGCTAAACGAGCTGATTCGCTGCAGATCAATGCCGGTGTATAGCCAGAAGAAGCCATTCCAACGAAAGCCAGCCACCGAATTTCTACCTACAAATACCGGGTACATCCAGAAGCCGGGACCACGATCCGGCCAAATATATGTGTAACGAAACAGGCAACCGGATATGGCTCTTGGATCTACCGCATATAACGAAGCGGGTTGCTGTGGAATGAATGATGGTGGCGGTCCGGTAGGTGCCTGCACGCCTTGTGGTCCGCCGCCTCCACCCCCGGGGAACGATGGAGGACCAGGAATTCCACCGGGTCCTCCCGGTCCTCCGGGCCCCCCAGGTCCGCCAAAGCCTCCACCAGGTCCAAAAGGAGGTAAAAATGTCATATCACATCACTCCTGTTCATTAGTCTAATGTATTGTATGTAGGCAATTGGAGGAGGGGAATGGGTGGAAGCCTATAGAAGGCTGCTAATAATCAAGTCGAATCAAGCAAATTAAATTGCAGAAAAATGTCGAATAAAGTGATTGCTAACTAATTTATTATAACGAATTGAATATTAGCAGTGTTTGGCTGTTACTAGTAAAGCAGGCATGACCAAAATGATTTTGCATTTTCCTTATGTAAGTAGGGGAAGGCATATCGTTTTGGTCTTTTTTATATCCAAATCGAATTCCGGCAAAAATAACGGACCAAAGCAAAAACAGAGTTGGATTTCCAGCTTCCTAACTCACACAAGATTACCAAATGATAACTTTTTATTATAACTATTGGAAATTTGTTATATGTAAGCGCTATCCAAAGAACTATAATCTATTTATCTGGATGTTAATCCGTTCAGAAATACTTAGACCAAATCAAGAGGAGGAATTGTATGAAACGGTTAGGTCGATGGAATATAACAGCCTTGGTTCTTGTGCTGGTACTCGCCATGCTTCCATTTTCGAATGTCTCACATGCAGCCAAGGCAGTTACGGAAATGGAGGGAGGTCATATGAGCACAAACTTTGAAGACGGTACACTTCAAGGATGGAATCCACGTGTCGGTAGTGAAATTCTGACAGTGACACAGCAGGAAGCACACGAAGGTCAGTCCAGTATGCTGGTCGCCAACCGTGAGCGTTCCTATCATGGACCGATGTTATCCATGAAGGATCTGCTTAAGCGTAACCAAGAGTACGAAATTACGGCATATGTAAGGCTTACCCAGCAGCCCACCACGGATCAAACACTACAGCTCACCACATATAAAAAAACAACTGCCGAAAGCTGGAACCCGATCGGTAGCGTGAAAATTGCCAAAGCAGAATGGAATACATGGCACAAGATCACCGGAAAATTTCAATATAGCGATGATCCCACTGAATTGAATTTGTTCATCGAAACACCCTACATCTCAGAAGATAGCGTAGATACGTTATCGTTCTATGTGGATGATGTATCATTTACTCTGGCCGAGCAACTGGAGATTGAAGAAGGGATTTTGTCTCTGGAGGACCTGTATCAAGATGATTTCCCCATTGGTGCAGCGGTGTATCGCTGGCAGTTGGAAGGCGCATACGGACAACTGCTCACAAAGCACTTTAACAGCTTGACCGCGACCTATGAGATGAAACCGAAGTACATGTCTCCTTCCGAAGGTGTTTATGAGTTCGAGGCAGCCGATCAATATGTTCAGTTCGCCGAGGAGCATGGTATGGGCGTACGCGCACATGCGTTGTTGTGGCATATTGATGCAGCAGAGTGGATGTTCAAGGATCCTCAGGGTAACCCTGCGAGTCGAGAATTACTACTTGCCCGGATTCAGGATTACGTTGAAACCGTCATGACCCGATACAAAGGTAAAATCTATGCCTGGGATGTGGTAAACGAGGCGATTGCGGATAGCAATGGTGATGCCAACGGTTTACGTAAAAGTCCCTTTTATGAACTAATCGGTCCGGATTACATTGAGAAAACCTATGAATTCGCTCGTGCAGCCGATCCGGATGCCAAATTATACTACAACGAATACTTCACGGAAATCCCTGAGAAAAGAGAGCATATGTATAAGTTGGTCAAACGACTGAAAGAGAAAGGGCTCATCGATGGTGTGGGTTTGCAATCCCACTATAACCTGGAATCCCCGCCCATCGACGAAATTGAAAAAACGATCAATATGTTTGCCGGACTTGGATTGGATATTCAGATCACAGAACTGGATGTGGATAGCGGAATTCCATTTGGTGAAGAGATGTCTGATGAAGTTGCGGTAAAGCAGGCGTATCGATATAAGGAACTGTTGGATTTGTACAAAAAACACAAAGATCACATTTCTTCAGTTACCTTATGGGGACTCCAAGATGAGAAATCTTACAACAACCAGGCTATGCTGTTTGATTCAGCCCTGAAGGCCAAAAAAGCATACTGGGGACTCGTGGATGAATCCAGCTTGCCTGTGTTGACACAGAGAGCCGTCTCTCTTTCGGGTAAACCGGATATCAAAAAACAGTCACAAGATCCGCTCTGGAACAAAGCGGTGTCTACTCCACTGAAGGGTGATTCTTCAGTATCAGCTAGTTTCCGCACCTTATGGGATCAAAGTAACCTATATATCCTTGTGGATGTTCAGGATGCGAAGGCAGACGTGAATGACAGAGTAGAACTCTTTGTTGATCTCAATAATGGCAAGACCACCTCATATGAAGCAGATGACCGACACGTAATCATTAAGCGGTCGGGTAAAGCTGAGGGCACGGAGCAACGTTCATATCGTGTACGTGAGACAAAAGCCGGATATCAGGTTGAATTGTCCATTCCATGGGGTGGTATCCAAGTCGGATCAGAATATGAAGCCGGCTTGGATATCCGTGTGACTGATGGCGGTGCAAGTGGGACACAACCTTATAATCCACTGTACTGGAATGATCGAACACAATCACAGGAGCAAGATACAAGCAAATACGGCGTGATTCAACTTGCTCCTATGCCCAAATCAGCACAAGCTGTGCAAGGGATTGTTCAGATTGATGGGAAGAAAGACGCCCTATGGAATAAGGCTGTACCATTTGAAGTAAAACGGTTGAACCAGAGCGAAGGTGCAGAGGCAGTGGCTCGCGCAATGTGGTCAGGTGAGTATCTATACCTGCTGATCGACGTCACTGATCCAAACATCATTACAGACAGCATTAACCCATGGGATCAGGATTCGGTTGAGATTTTCCTGGACGAGAATCACCAGCGCACACCGTATTTTCAATATGATGATGCCCAGTTCAGAATCAGTGCAGACAATGTGGGAACCTTTGCAGGGGGGGCCTCACCCGGACGCCTTGTAAGTGCTGTGAAGAAAACAAATCAAGGATATCTCGTAGAAGCCAGAATCCAATTACATTCACTGACACCCAAAGCAGGAAATGTTCTCGGTTTCGAGCTTCAAATTAATGACAACCAGGGCGGAGGTAAGCAGAACGTAGCCAAGTGGAATGATATGACCAATGAGAGCTGGAGAAACACTTCCCAGTACGGAATAATCACTTTTGTTGGAAAGAACAAACTCGGGCATTAAACCATCGGCAGTAATCGCAAGAATAGAAACCATCATAACAGTGGCTAAAACTCAACCATTGTTGTGATGGTTTTCATCGTTTACATAAGTCACCGAAGGGTGATAAGGGGCGATACAATCTGCCTTGACTATATTTAACAGCCCTTGATATACTAAATGGATGTTATTTTCTCTTTTATGGGGATAAGAAAGTTATCAACTACATACAACCGTTTGCGAGGGAGCCTTAACCGGCTGAGAGGGTGTTAAACCGACCTTACCTGATTTGGATAATGCCAACGTAGGGATGCAACGATGAAACGCTGACTTGGGTAGCTCATGCGAACCCCCTTGTTTTAGTGTATTTGTCTGCGAAACATCCATAGGATGTTTCGTTTTTTTGTTTTTAAATACGTACATTATGAATTGGAGGAACATATGTTGACTATTTCAGAGAGACTGTATCAGGCAGCACAGCCCGTGTGGAAGGAATGTCTCGAGCATCCCTTTGTTAAAGGAATCGGAGATGGTTCCTTACCGGTCGAACAATTTCGTTATTATTTGCTGCAAGACTACTTGTACCTGTATGATTATGCCCGTGTATTTGCACTAGGTATCGTCAAGTCGCACGATCCCAAATTGATGCAGTTTTTTAGTAAAAACGTAGATAACATCTTGAATGGCGAAATGAAAATTCATCGTTCTTATATGGAGCGATTAGGAATTACAGAGGATCATGTTTTTCAGGTAAAACCTGCACTGAAAAATGCAGCTTACACTAACTATATGCTCTCTGTTTCCCATGCGGGTGGCATAGCAGAAGTACTTGTATCCATTCTGGCCTGCTCATGGAGTTATGCAGAGATTGGTCAAGTCCTTGCTCAAAAACCAGGTGCAGCTGAGCATCCTTTTTACGGAGAGTGGATCACAGGATATGCTTCCTCTGAATACAACAACAGCAATCAATCCCTTGTGACGTTAACGGATAAACTATTAGAAGGCTGTAGCGAGGGAACGTACCAACGGATGGAGGATATTTTCGTGATGTGCAGTCGTTTTGAGCTTGATTTTTGGGAGATGTCATGGGGGCTGGAGCCTTGAGTTCAATGTTAGTTAATTCAATTAGAGAGCAGCTAATCAAGATGAGTACAGCGAATAATCAGAACGTGTCAGCCCAAAAAGAGATGATTAAACATTTCAACAACAAGCCCTGATATAATAAGCAAATAGCAACTATCTATTTTCTATGGAGGTGAGGCTATTGAAAACAATCGGGGTAGGGTTCTTACATGCACGGCTCTATGCAAAGCCAGTGAAGGATATGGCAATGCTTTGCATAGAGCCCGGGAATAATCACATTGCCAACGACGAATCGTAATATTCTACTAACTGGCTTTGCACCTTATTGATCTATTAAATAAGGAGTGAGGCCCATGAAATATTCAAAAGCCGAGTCTATTTTTCCGGAAGAATTGTTACGGATCATTCAAGAATACGTTCAAGGGGAATTGGTTTATATCCCAAAACCCAAAGAGGCGCACCTAAAATGGGGCGAGAAAACAGAGAGCAAGAGTAGGGTCTCTGCTCGAAACGCTGAGATTAAATCCTTATTCTGCAATGGAGTCAGGATAGAGGAGTTGGCGGGTCGGTATTTCTTGTCCTGCGAAAGCATAAAGAAAATAGTCTATACAAAGAACTAATGAAATCCGCTAACTCGTCATTTCGACGGTTTAGCGGATTTTGTGCAAAGATGACTTAAATCAACTTATACATAGTAACCGCACCTCTAAATCGATAGACTCAAGTTAAGGTTGTTGTGATGAAGGACGGCCGGATCATACAAAGAGGTGTAACGAATGAACGAAATCATAAAGAAGAAGCTGCTGGACAAAAATGAACTGCTCATTAACATGGTGATTGAACGCGTAAAAAGAGATTTTCTAGAGGATATCGCCATTATTGGGCTTACTGGTTCATTTAGCACCGGTGACTTTCACGAGAAGAGCGATCTTGATTTAGTTATCATAAATAATACAGAAAAGGGATGGGAAATATCCGATTGCTTCATCTTGGATGACGTTGGATATGATATCTATTGCACGCCATGGGATTCAAGAATACAAGAGCAATCCACCTTGGAGAGTTCCAACGTATCCAGCCTAACCGACCTAAAAATACTCTACTATGCAACGCCTGAGGATTTGGAAAAATTGAACGACTTCCGGCAAAAAGCTCTTGATGCACTTGCGAATCCGATAGGAGAAGCGTGTCTTAATCGGGCAAATAAATGGATCGATCTGGCTAAGCAAGCATACAGCAATACGATGCTTGGTGAAGATATCGGTTCAGTGCGATATGCATCTGCTGGGGTTCTGTACAATCTAGTCAATGCCTTGGTGAGTATGAATAACACGTGCATTAAACGAGGGATCAAGCGATATTTGGAAGAGATACGTTCGTTTCGTTATGTTCCGGATGATCTCGAATCCTTATGCATGTCAATCATCGAAGCTCATACCATTGAAGATATTCGAAAAACATCTTTTAATATGTTGAATAGCGTTACGAGGTTACATAGCACGATGTGTGATAACTTCATTGTTAAACCGGTTCCGACCTTTGATAATCTTGGAGGAACATACGAAGAACTGTGGTGCAACTACCGCAATAAAATTTTGAACAGTGTTACAACGAACGATGCTTCCTACGTCTTTCTTTCGGCCTTTGGAGCACATGAGTATCTTGATGAAATGGCCACGGAGAAAGGCACCAAGAAATATGAACTTATGCAATACTTTGATGCAAGCAATTTACCAATTATGAAAGAGAAGCTCCTTGAAGTGATGGATGAATATCTAGAAGAGTATGATAAGGTCGGCAGAGAAGTCGAACGTTTTACAACCTTTGAGCAACTATATGCCCATTATATGAATCAATGACCTTACGTTCCAGCTAGTAATAAGTCCGGGAATTGAACACAAGGAAAAAATCCTTTTACAATGATTGTCAGTACGTTTATAATACAATCACCACGTAGATTACCCGACAAAAAAAGTGAAATATTGTAATATCTAGCCACACTCGGCTCGTCATATTCTTGAGCCGCTTATTACAACATAATAGATATCGGAGGTATGGTTATGGTCAAGAAGAAAATTTCGACAGCCATCAGTGCAGCTTTAATCGTTTCTATGCTGGCTACTGGCGTGATCGTCGCTATTGAAGGTAAAACAACGTTAGAGGTAGCGAAGTCAGCAGGGGATAAAAAGGTTGAAGTTATTAAATGAAAGCAAGACATTAATTAACCTGTAGCGAGACAAGAACATATTCCAATTAAAGTCGCTATTTTAGCGACTTTTTTTGTTTTATCGGTACATGTTCGGGTCCTGGGCTAAGGACAAGAACTTGTACCGATTGCGGATAGATGTTGATGTGCAAATTTTCTATTTTGAAAATCCAGTCGTACTTGTACTGAAACAAGCCCCTTAAACAGCGTTTTTTTCGTATTCCAAACGCCTTCCAATGAATCTCATTCAGCCAATTGCGGAATGCCTCACCCAAGCTATTTACTAGCGTTTTTGGCGTGAGAGAAAGAGGGGGCAGCTTAACATACGTTTTCGTCCAATACCATTTGACGCTTAGATATGTATACGTTTAGTTCAGTTCTTACCATCCTTATTATCAGTGACCCTATATCCGTCTCCAGTCTTATTCTAACTAGACTAAAGTCTCGATTGGGTGCCAGGCTCAGGTTTGTTTCGCGAATTCTAACACAGTGTTAAACTCCTAATCGGAATACATATACTTAAAGGAGTGGTATGAATTGAGTACATATATGATAAAAGACAGAAAAAAGAACTCCGAGGACGGAAGCACGATTCAATCATCAAGGAAAGGGTTATTCGTTTTTTTCGCTATGCTGATTCCATTAACGATTATCAGCTATGTTCTGGCCTTAAACGTATCACCCGTGTTTGGTCTGCTGCTCATGTGGGCACCTGGCCTATCCTCCATATTTGCCCGTTTAGTACTGCATGAAGGATTTTCGGATATTTCACTGCGGATCGGAGGAAAACGAACCTTAAAGGCCATCCCATTTGTGTTGCTATTACCGGTTATCATTGGTTTATGTGCTTACGGATTCGCCTGGGTTACGGGGTTAGTGGACTATGTGAAGTCAGGAGATGTCTTTATTGTCAGCCTTGTACTATCTATTATCTACCAAATGTTCGTAGGCACGGCCATCGGTGTGATCAGCAGCGCGGGAGAAGAGTTGGGATGGAGGGGATACATGCTCACCAGACTCATCAAAGCGAGAGTGCCTAAACCCATTTTAACAAGCGGTTTGATCTGGGGAGCGTGGCATATTCCGGCCATTCTGCTAGGGAACTATTATTCGGGACCGTCACTCGCCTTGTCCATTGTACTGTTCCTGATTACCATCAGTTCTTTTAACTTCATAATTAGTCACCTGCGATTGAGCACAGGCAGCATTTGGCCCGCAATTCTGCTTCACGCTTCCTGGAATGCCATCATTCAAGATGCATTTGACGAGTCAACAAAAGGAGAAAATGTCTTCCTATGGACGGGTGAGTCGGGTATATTGGTGGCTTGTGTGATGTTGATTGCCACCTGGATCTTTTCTAAAAAATCTGACTATAAGCAGCGTATATGATACTCTCTGGGTACAGAAAAATCCTTCTACTGGTGATAGAAGAGAAAGGGCGAACCTTAGAAATTGAATTATTTACGTTTCTTTAAAATATCAAAACCGAGCTAACGGGAAACGTTAGTCCAATAAAACCAAGAAAACAGTCGATTATGAACTACTCCCTGTCAAGTTGACAGTTAAAAAAACAAAATAATGGTTTCATTGAGATGCCTTGGCTCGGATGACGTGCTAAGGCATTTTATTATGCTGCTCTTCGGTATTCGTTCGGTGACATACCGCCCAAACGCTCTGTGTAACGGTAGTTGTTATAGTAGCGCACGTACCGCTTAACCGCGCTGTGAAGATCTTCATAGGTGTCATACTTCGTCAGATAATAGCTTTCTGTATGGCTTGATACCGCCTCCAGCAGGCTGCCTTTTGTAATGAGCTGAACGAGACTAGGATTTTACAGCACAGACTATTTGTAATATTAAAACTTAACACAAAATAATTATACCCGGGTAATATTGATTCTATCTTTTTACCCGGGTATAATTATTGGGCAAGGAAGAAAAAGGAGGTATAACATGGAGGCTTCACCTGCTCAAATAAGCTGTACTGCTTTTTTAGAGAAAGATTGTTTTGCCAAAGGCACTTTAGATTACGTTGTCGGAATCGTAAAAGATACCTTGGAGGACAGTAAGTTCGTACAACTGCTTATTTTTGACGATTTGACGGGTAAACCACTAGATATTGATTTTCGTGGAAAAACAGCTGAGGTGCTTGAGCGGTTAAACAGCCAGGCTGGACATATATCGGATACGAAAGAAAATGAACAACCCTCTCGCAGGGTTGGCCGTCCTAAGCTGGGAGTGGTGTCCGGTGAAGTTACTTTGCTTCCTCGACATTGGGACTGGCTTAAAGCTCAACCCGGAGGAGCCTCCGTAACGCTGCGAAAACTGGTTGATGAAGCTCGCCGCTTGGGAGAGAACGAAAGTAAAGTTCGCGCCGCACAAGAAGCAAGTTATCATTTTATGACTGCAATGGCGGGCGATTTCCCTCAATATGAGGAGGCTTTGAGAGCACTGTATGCCGGGAATAAAGATCACTTTTACGGATTAATTGATGATTGGACACCCGATATCAGAGACTATATTAAGACTTTAGCCAAGGGTGCATTCATACAGGAAGAGAGTTAATAACCACTTAAACGACGTTCACAACAGCAGATAAAGAAGGAAAGTGGGGTATGTAACGTGACTGAATCATCTCGTTACATTGAACCGACTAAAACTGGTCCCGAAACTGAACATTGGGATTTTGTCATGTTCGTCAGAGCAACACAGCGTCGTTCCTGGCCTTTTCAAATCATGTATCCTACTTGGAAGGGACTGGACGGCGAACTGCCGCCATTGAAGATTCTCGACCATTGCCCATAACAGAGTTACCATAAAATTAAGTGTAAGGAGAACATAACAATGAATATGTTAAGAGCCAACGGCATAGAACTCGCCTATGACAGTTATGGCAGCGAAACGGATGAAACCATTCTGTTGATTGCGGGGCTCGGTACCCAGATGATCCGTTGGACCGTTCCATTTTGTGAAATGCTGGCGACCCGGGGATATAGAGTAATTCGTTTTGACAATCGGGACACGGGTTTATCCACACACTTTAGCCATCACGACACATTGGATTTTGAAGCACTTGCTAAAACACTCATGTCGGGACAACTCCCGGTTATTCCATACACACTTGATGACATGTCTGATGATACAATTGGATTGTTAGATGCCCTGGGGATAAAAAATGCACATGTCGTTGGACGTTCGATGGGCGGCATAATTGCCCAGCTTGTTGCCAGCCGATATCCGGAGCGGGTTCTCTCGCTTACTTCCATCATGTCAACAACAGGAAATCCCGAACTTCCACCAACATCGCCTGATGTAATGGCGTTAATGACTCGGCCAGCACCAAACCCGATGAAGGATGAAGCTATGTACTTAGCTCATAGTGTAGCTTTTGCCACACGTATTGCGGGTACGGGTTATCCATTTGAAGAGAACGAATATCGTTTAATGATTCGAGAAGAGGTTCGGCGAGCTTATGATCCGGGGAGTATTGGGCGGCAAATTGCAGCTATTGCAGTTTCTGGAGACCGTCGTCCACAACTTGCAAAAGTGAAGGTTCCATCTTTAGTAATCCACGGGGTGGAAGACCCTATGTTTGTGCCAGCATGCGGACAAGATACGGCTCAATCCATCTCTGGTGCAGAATTTATGTTACTTAATGGCATGGGACATGATCTGCCGGCACCATTGTTTGAAACTGTTGTAGATGGAATCGTACGGACAGCCCGGCGAGGGCGCTGATGGTAAGCGCCCTCAATTCTTTTAAAATGGTTCTTCAGCTTTCGAAAAGAAGTTTTCCTACGATGACACAGTGAACTGTACCAAAACTTACCGCTTCAGCTATCGCGAGGAACCCTTATCATTATGAATAGTGCCATGGAATATATCGAAACAAATTTTGCAAGCTGTCTAAGAATAGTGCAAATCCAAGTAATGTCGTGGGGCAAGAGCATGGTCCCATTGAAGTCGCTAATATAGCGGCTTTTTTATTTTATCGGTACAAGTTCTTGTCCCGAGCCAAGGACAAGACCATAATCCAATAATTCATTCGATGAGCATGAAATCGAGAATGTAACGCAGGATGCAACATTCGAATTCAAAATTAAGGAGATGCACTGACTGCCGAATAAGCGCTTTTCAATAGCCATCTTTAATTTACATTTGTAATCATTTTGTTTTTAAAAAATAAAGAAATGATTAGATCAACTTAAATAAAAGTTGTTATTTTCAAATAATCAGTCATAAATTGTGCAAATGTAAACTTAAATAGATATTAATATATAATTAAATGTTCATTCGTCCAAAAAAACTTTGACAAATGAAGATGAGTGGATTATTTTGTTAAGAAGGAATGTATTTTTTAGACACCTTTTACGATTCTATTAGAAAAGAGGGTATGGAATGAACGATAAATCTAAATTCGCAATATGTCTTCTGATGGCAACGGGATTAACTCTGACTTCAAACGGTATTTTTACATCTAAATCAATTGCGTCTAGTGCTGTACTCGCTGATCAGGAAACAAATAAACAGACAAAGGAGGAGCTTGATATTTTTGAAAGCGCATCCAAATCAAATACCAATCTGATAGGCTGGCATTTGAAAGGAAAAGGAGGATTAGAGAATACTTCAGAAGGAATCTTGCTAACTTCACAGCCTAAAGAAAATGTAATGGCCATCTCAGAGACCGTGTCCGATGATTTTATCTATGAAGCTGATGTCATGATCAGGGATACGAAGGCAGATGCAACATTGTTGTTTCGATCTAATGAGGATGGCTTTAGCTCATACATGCTGCAAATCGTTCCGGACGCAGGTCTGATTCGGTTAAGAGATGCAAGAAATGGAGATGGGAGATTAAAGGAGGAGAGTAAAGTTTCTGTTGAAATGGGGCAAATCTATCATCTCAAAGTGAAGGCAGTGGGTTCCTCGCTAAAAGTATATTGGGGCAATCAATATAAACCATTAATTGATGTTCAAGACATTTCGTATCAAAGCGGTAAGCTTGGACTCCATGTATGGGATGGATCCGCCTTGTTTTCGAACATCGTGGTGAGCGATCTGAAAGGTAATTTGGGTACGGTGCTTTCTAACAAGGGAAAATGGCAGCCTGATATCAACGGAAAAAGAGGGACGGTAGAACAGGAGAGCAAAGCACAGCAAATCTATAATAAAGAGGCAACTGATATGGTCTATGAAGGGAATATTACCCTTCGTCCTGATTCTATTGCAGCTCTCGCATTTCGATCTTCAAGCGATGGAGCTGAAGGATATGAAGCTACTCTTACGAAGGAAGGAGATCAGGTCCGTGTAAGTTTGACGAATACAAAAGGAACAGTGATTGCAAGTTCGCAACGTACTTATCCGAGTCAGATGGGAGCCAAACATCATGTGGAAATCAAGGCAAAGGGAGATCGAATTCAGGTCTTCCTGGACGGGTACACTACGGCCGCGATTGACGTGAAAGATTCAACCTACAGAAGTGGAAGTACTGGAATCGTCGTAAAAAAGGGAACGGCTTACTTTCAGGATACTTATGTGACAGAACAGAGCCAATATTACAATGAGATATATCGTCCACAATATCACTACACACCAATACGTGGTTCAGCGAGTGATCCGAATGGACTTGTCTACTTCGAAGGAGAATATCATCTCTTCCATCAGGATGGGGGAACATGGGCGCATGCGGTAAGTAAAGATATGCTGAACTGGAAACGGCTTCCGATTGCACTTCCCTGGAATGATCACGGACATGTCTGGTCTGGGTCGGCTGTTGCGGATATGACAAATGCATCTGGTTTATTCGGAGATTCAGGAGGCAAGGGCCTTATTGCATACTACACTTCCTTTAATCCGGATAGCCCAAATGGGAACCAGCGTATAGGTTTGGCCTACAGTAAAGACCTAGGCCGTACTTGGGAGTATTCGAAGGAACGCCCGATTGTGATCGAAAACCCAGGTAAGAGCGGAAATGAAGTTGGGAATTGGGATTTTCGCGATCCGAAAGTGATCCGTGATGACGAGAATAACCGCTGGGTTATGGTTGTGTCCGGAGGAGATCATATTCGTTTCTACACCTCAACGAATTTACTTGACTGGACATTGACAGATAATTGGGGATATGGGGATTACGTCCGCGGAGGCGTATGGGAATGCCCTGATTTGTTCCAGCTTCCGGTAGACGGAACGTCACAGAAGAAGTGGGTTATGATGATCAGTACAGGAGCGAATCCCAAAACAGGCGGATCAGATGCCGAGTATTTTATCGGTCATTTAACAGCTGATGGTAAATTCGTGAACGATAATCCGGCGGGTAAGGTGCTAAGAACAGATTTTGGTAAAGAATTTTACGCTTCGATGTCTTTCGCTAACATGCCTGATCATCGCACAGTGATGATGGCGTGGATGACGAATTGGGACTATCCGTTTGCTTTCCCAACGTCCAATTGGAAAGGTGAACTAACCATCCCGAGAGAAGTATCATTGGTAACGACCGAAGATGGAATTCGTATGGTGCAAAGTCCAATCAAAGAATTGGAATCACTGCGTAAACCTTTGTATTCTGCTTCTAACAAGTCGGTGAGCCCTTCTTCCGGGAATCTGCTAAAAGGTATTATTTCAGGTGCTTACGAAATTGAAGCTGAAATTGAAATCCCTGAAACCAGCACAGTGACCGAGTTTGGCTTTAACATTCGTGAGGGTGCAGATCAGAAGACGGTCGTGGGTTATAAGACAAGCGATAGTCGTATGTTTGTGGACCGAACTGCATCGGGCGAAACGGATTTTTCTAACCTTTTCAGTAAGAAACATGAAGCACCTACGCAAATGGAGAATAATCGGATCAAGATGCGTATTCTTGTGGATGAGTCTTCCCTTGAAGCCTTTGGTAACGACGGCAAAGTCGTCTTTTCAGATGTTATATTTCCGGATCCTGCTAGTAGAGCAATGAGTTTTTACGTAAAAGGTGGGAATGTGAACGTTGTTTCCTTGAAAGTGCATCAACTTGAATCTGTCTGGAATGAGGACATTCCTTCAAAAGCTCAAATAAAGATGGATACGAGCGTTCGGGAACTGGGGGTAGGCGAGTCGGATACACTGCAGGCGATGGTTGAGTACGGACCAGGTTTAGGCGTTCAACCGCTTAAGTGGAATTCCAGTAATAACGAAGTAATAACCATAGACTTGACAGACAAATCACACGCAGTTATTAAGGCAAAAAAAGAAGGGGAGTCCACAGTCACTGTATCTACTCCGAATGGTAAAACTTCCACTAGTGTGCTCGTTAAAGTCATAGGTGGCGAGTTCCGGACAAACCTCAGTGGATGGACAAAAGATCTATCTGCTGCTTCATGGTTGGTTAGTGAACATGGGATTCGTGGTAAATATTTTAGCGATGCGAATTATATTGCCAAAGAGAAGGCTGGGAATTTTACGTATGAAGCAGACATGATGCTCAGTGAAACAGGAGGGGCAGGTTCTATTTTGTTCAGGGCTAGCGAAGATGGTCGCAGTGGTTATTATCTGAATCTAGACCCTAACATGAAGGCAATCCGTCTGTTCTATAAAATCAATGGAGGATTTGAAGAACGGCAGGTTCTTGCAAAAGTACCAACCTTCATTCAGCCAGGTCAAACGTATAAGGTGAAAATAGAAGCGAATGGTCCGCATATTGTCGTTCACGTGGACAGTCAAAAAGTCATAGATATCATGGATGGTACTTTTGCAGAGGGCCACTTTGGACTCCATGTATTTGGCGGCTCCGCATCTTATCAGAACGTCAATGTTAGCAACGTTGAACCTGCAAACATCACCAAGTCCAGCCTTGTAAATGCCGCAACACAGAAATCCATTTATACAGTGAACCTTGTCAACGGGGAACCGGTTGCCTTGCAAGATGCAAGTGCGGCTTCCGTCCAGAAGTGGGTATTTGTTCCGACAGGCGACGAAGCAGGTTCGTATTCAATTCGTACTACGGCCGGTCAGACACTTGATCTGGATATAGGGCAAAACAAACTTCAGCTATATCATTACTTAGGGTACAACAACCAGCGTTGGGTCCTTCACCAGAACAAAGACGGATCAGTTCATATTACTTCTGTTCATCATCAAAAAGCATTAGAAGTATCGGAAGATGGGACCGAACTCTTCCTAAATGAACTGAATCCATCACTTGATCGACAAAAATGGATATTAACGAAGTAATTAAAATTTATTGCATAATGGCATATCTCATAGATATTCCAATAAAGAAGTACCGCGGGACAGGAACATTGTTCTATTCAAGTCGCTATTATAGCGGCTTTTTTCTTTTAACGAGAGGAATCAATCATATATTATATTTTTTCCTTCTTCACTTAGTTTTCTCAAAGATGTAATCATGTGATTAATCTCTTCTTCAGTGTGTCTTTCCCATGAAGCTAATTCAGCTACTATTTTAAGTGGCGATTTAGATCGATATGAACGTGTTGGGTTTCCAGGAAACCTTTTATCAGTTACATTCGGATCACTTTCAAAATCTCCTAATGGTTCTACAATGTAGATTCTTTCTTTTGCATTAGATCTTGCCAATTCAGCACCCCATTTGGCAGCATTTAATGTTGCAGTAAAGTATATATGGTTAGAATTTTTATCTTGGTAATTTGATAAGAACTGTGGTTCTAATAAATCACCAATTTGCAGTTCTGCTTTTGTACCATGAAAAAAAGGACCTTGATCTATGATCACTTTTTTGTCATCCATACTGATCCACCTCTTTTTTAGTATTGTATTTAGCAGTATAGTGTAGGAATTTCAAAAAAAACAGTCTATAAAAAAATAAAAAATAACGGTATAATTTAAGTAGAGAGAATGATACTGAGTCCAATAACCCAAGTTTAAGAAGGCAGCCGATCAGCATGATCGGCTGTTTTTTTTTTAACTAACGAGCAGCTTAAAAGATAATTCGTTCAAGGCAGGTCTCTGATTATAGAGTAGTGTTGTAATGCCAGAATAGAATATCTAGTTGATAAGCATTATCATTCATGATATATTGTTAACAAGTAAACTAAATATAAGAATTTATTTAGAAAAACCCCATTTTTTAAAATGATTTTTTTGTTTACAAGTAAATAAGGAGCGATCAAAGAATGATCTCAAAAGATCGAACAAAACAGTTGCTTTATGACCAATTTATCCGTTTTTTACATGTGTATGAGAACCACAAGGATACAGAAATCGAGCATTTCCTAAGTATCGCCCAGCGAGAAAGCATCGAGAAAATCCCTCAGCATTTGACCGCGGTTCATATGATAGATTGCATAGGCAAGCATGAGCCCATTAACAACACGGGTATTGCCGAGGCGATGAATTTGTCCAAAGCAAGTATCACCAAAATTGGCAACAAACTGCTGGAGGAAGGATTCGTCAAACGCACGAAAATGAATGACAACAAAAAGGAGAGCTATTTCCGGTTGTCACCGCAAGGCAAAAAAATCTTTGAACTGCATGAACGTCTGCATATACATGAGGCAGAACGCTTCTATCGTACTCTCGACAAATATTCGGAAACGGAGCTAAAAGTAATCCATCAATTTCTTCAAGACAGCAGTATAAATATTGAATCCAGATAGAACAAAGGAGAGTGAAACATTTGAGTCTGGCGGAATTGATCAGGGAGCGCAGGAGTATTCGTAAATGTAACTCTACGCCGGTGGACCAGGAGTTAATTGTAGAATTACTGCGTAAGGCTATACGGCTTCAACCATTTGTTGAGTCTGGCTCGTGGCGTGTAGTATATGCCGGAACGCCGGAAGCGCGCAAACGGTTGGTGGACTGCATGCTGGAACAGATGTCACAGAGCAAGTTCGGCAAGCTGATTCCCGGGAAACTTCTGGATGTTTTTAAAAAGAGATTTACCGATATTCCTGCCCACGTCATTGTTATGTCGACTGTAGGACCGAATCGTCTGACCAATGACCGTAATTATGCGGCTGCCTGCGGGGTGATGCAGAGCTTCCAACTGCTGGGCTGGGAACGAGGGTTAGGCATGTTGTGGGATACAGAGTCCATGATTCAGCATGAAGGGTTCTTCAATGGTATTGGCTTACGTGAGGATGAAAGATTTGTTGGGATTCTTCATATAGGATATTACGACAAAGCGCCAAGAAGTCGGAAAAGGACACCAGCCGAGCAAAAGTGGACCGTATTGCGAGGACAGTCTACATAGAAGAGGAGGATATGAAAATGAAATTGTCAGATCTCGAAGGAGACATGGACGGTCCGAGTGAGTTTTTGGAACAACCGGTATCGCAGGATCTAATCCTTGAAATGCTCAATCATGCCGTATGGGCGCCAAATGATGGCCTCCGAGAGCCATGGCGATTCATCTTTGCTGATAACCGGTATGGGGACATCATGCAGGGATTACAGGAGCCTGCCCCTGCATATCTTCTGGTCTTGGTGAAGGAAGAGGCGGATCAACATAAGCGAGAAGAAGACTTTGCGGCTGTCTGCTGCCTAATTCAGAATTTCCGCTTGCTGGCTCATGAGCAAAGTCTGGGCGTGCGTTGTACCTTGCATGACTGGATGTACGACCCGAGCCGTACTGAAATGTTTGGTGTACTGAGTAACGAGCGCATTGCTGCGGTTCTGGAATTGGGATACGGTGCAAATCAGTGGAAAGGGAATACGGAGTTACCTGAGACTCAACTTCATTTTGAACTGCTGTAGAGGTGGAGATGATGGGATGAGACTCCAAATGGAAAACCTCGGTTCGTCATCGTCTTGAGCCGCTTATTACATAATAAATATAGGAGGTATGATTAGGGGCAAGAAGAAAATGTCCACAGCACTCAGTGCAGCTTTAATCGTTTCTATGCTGGCTACTGGCGTAATAGTCGCTATTCAAGGTACAACAACGTTAGAAGTAGCGAAGTCAGCAGGGGATAAAAAGGTTGAAGTTATTAAATAAAACATACGCGAGACCTGCTAGAAAGTTAAAAAAACCTCAGCTCGGTTAACCCGGCTGAGGTTTTTTTCTGTATCATTATGCATTGAAAAAATGCATGCCTAGATGAAATAAGAATAGAAAAAAAGTAAAGTGATGCCGCGGTGCAAGAACTTCTACCAAGTGCCTATTAGGCGTATCTAATCTTTATTTTCCCTTTAATTCGTTAAGCTGTTCACGAAACCGAAAAATCAGTAAGAAACTTTAGAATTTTTTAATATCTTACCACTATTTTCTTAAACACTCTTTTCTAAAATGAGTGGAAAGGAGGCAAAACAGGAAACAGAATGAAAGACTAAAGTTAACAGTGAAAGGAGGAATTTAGAAAACCATGAATAAATGGCTCCGTAAGGATGCTTCGGCGGCCATGTTCTTCCTTGTGCCAAGCGGCATCGGATTTGCACTATTTTACCTTATCCCGTTTGCCATGGGCGTGTATTATTCGTTTATGAGCCATTCGGTAGACGGTCATTTTGTGGGACTCGATAATTATCGTGAGCTGCTCGGAAGTGCTTCTTTCCTCAAAGCAGCTTCCAACACGTTATACTTCACTACGATCAGTGTTCCACTTATGATCCTGCTGTCATTGGGGCTCGCGATGCTTCTGCATAAAAATGTCTATATCCAAAAATGGCTTCGAACAGCTTATGTGATGCCGCTTGTTGTGCCCACCGCCTCGATCATCATGATTTGGCAGATCCTTTTTGATTGGAATGGGTCCCTTAACGCCTGGCTGGATAGTTTCGGATACGGACGGGTGGATTGGATGAAATCCGAATCGGCACGTATAGTCGTGATTATGGTCTATATATGGAAGAACATAGGTTACAACGTTATCTTATTCCTTGCCGGGCTTCAGCAAATACCGAAGGATTACTATGAAACGGCTCGTATTGAAGGTGCAGGTCGTTTACGGCAATTTCGGAGTGTTACACTGGTTTATCTGACTTCAACGATGTTTTTTGTAGTGATTATGTCCATTATTAACTCATTTAAAGTGTTTCGGGAAACGTATCTGATTGCAGGCGACTATCCCCATGACAGTATTTACATGATGCAGCACTATATGAACAATATGTTCATATCACTCGACATTCAGAAACTAACCGCAGCGGCATCCTTGATGTTTGTCAGTATACTGCTGGTTGTTCTAGCTCTGTTTGCGATGGAGCGTCGGCATCGGCAGTACATGGAATAGGAGGTGAAGCAAAGTCTGTGCGAATAGTCTACATATTGAAAAATGGTGTGTTAACATTCATCCTGAGTGTTATTGCCTTGATCTTAATATCACCTATTGTGATTATATTCACAAATTCTATGATGACAGTACTGGAAATTGGGATCAATTATGGTCTCATCGGGCAAATGAATGAATCAGCCGTCGGTAGAGATGGTGTATTTGCAAACTTGAAACTGATACCGGATAAGGTGTCCTTTGCACAGTACGGCAAGGTATTTCTCGACAACCCGAAATATCTGATGATGTTCTGGAATTCGGTGTTCATGGTCGTACCGATTATTGTAGGTCAGACTCTTGTTGCGGCTCTGGCTGCCTATGCATTCTCCAAGCTAAAATTTCGCGGCCGGGACTCTATGTTTTTGGTATATGTCATGACGATGCTCATGCCATTCCAAGTCACGCTGGTACCCAATTACATTATGGTCGATATGCTTGGGATGCTGAATACTACAAGTGCTATCATTCTTCCTGGCATCTTCGCAGCTTTTGGCGTGTTTATGCTCAGACAATTCATGCTGGACATTCCCTACGCCTATATTGAAGCTGCCAAAATGGACGGAGCAGGACATTTAAGGATATTTGTTACGATGATTGTTCCGATGATCAAGCCAGGATTAGCCGCACTTGTGATTTTGCTCTTCGTTGATTATTGGAACATGGTGGAACAGCCTCTTATTTTTTTAGACGACCCGTTCAAGCAGCCGCTGTCCGTCTTTTTATCTACGATTAATCAAAGTGACAAGGGTATCGCTTTTGCTGCATCCATGCTCTATATGGCCCCGATGGTGATGGTATTTCTGTATGCGGAGTCGTATTTCATTGAGGGTATTCAATTATCCGGAGTTAAAGGTTAACTTTTCAGTGCTGGTTTTGGGAGGAGAAGAAAGGATATGGAGTTAAATACAGGGGCTGCTGAGCAAAGACGAAAGCGAATTATTGTAGTCGTGTTCATAAGCTTTATGGGATTGCTGCTGCTCTTCACATTGTTTAGCAATACGCTGCAATCGCTGACCTTACCGAAAGTGACTACGGAGCAGCCCAAAATGGGAGACATTCAGTTAGTTATTGAAGGTAGCGGAATCCTTCAGCCGATTGCTGAAGCCAAGTTATCCGGTTCAACAGAACGGAAGACTCAGCAGATTCTTGTGAAAGAAGGCGAACGTGTAAAGAAAGGACAGAAGCTTATCACCTATGATAGTCAATCGACAAAACAAGAAATTGAACTTGAAGTAACAAATCTGGATAAGCAGAAGATCGAGCAGCAGAATCTTCAGGACCAATTCATCCAATCGTCCCTCGAAGAAGATGAACTTAAGCTGCGCAGCGCACAACGTGAAATTGAAAAAGGCAAACTTGATATTGCTGCGCAGGAGCGCAAGATCAACGAAATGAGAGAAAAACTGTCCAAAGATCA
The DNA here is from genome assembly GCF_038002525.1 of Paenibacillus sp. FSL K6-4396. Lineage (NCBI taxonomy): Bacteria > Bacillati > Bacillota > Bacilli > Caryophanales > Paenibacillaceae > Paenibacillus > Paenibacillus sp. FSL K6-4396. Next base: position 3,710,000 of record NZ_JBBOCR010000001.1, read on the forward strand.
GGTACTGACCGCTCCGTTCGACGGTATTATAACGAAGTTGAACGCGGTAGAAGGACTGGCTTCCGCAGGCGAACCGGATATCATTGTCTCGAACAGCGGGGAAGGTTACAAGTTCGAGGTTAATGCGGATGCAAAGCGTTTATCCAGGTTAGGGGTATCCATCGGAGAACAGGTCAAGGTAGAGGTAGATACAGATCAAAAGCGGCAAGCCAACAGCATGGATGGCATCATTGAAGAAATCATTAATAGGGAGCCACTTATAGAGGGAGCCTCTGATAAAGGAGCGGGGATGGTAACCATCCCGCAAAAGATCCTTCGTATTAAGCTCCTCAATGCCGAACTGAAGGGAGGTGAGCAGGCTCGGATTAAAATCGAGAAAAGTTCTCTCGATCAAGGGCTGCTTGTTTCCAATGAAGCTATTCATCAGGACCGGGAAGGCACTTATGTTTTTGTAGTCGAGGAGAAGCCGGGGGCACTTGGTAATGTATTTGTTGTTCGCAAAGTCAAGATTGAGTCCAGCGAGAAGAATGACAAAGAAACGATGATCCAAACCGACATCATCTACGCAGAGGATAAGATCATTCTGAACAGTAGCGAGCCTCTGCAAGATGGTGACCGTATCCGCTTGGAATAGTGAGACGTAACAATAAGAAGAGTTCAGGAGGAATTTTACAATGAAAAAATGGCTTTTGCTCCTTTCTATGGGGGCTATTATCACGAGTTTAACCGCATGCAGTTCAGGGGGAAGTAGTACAGCAGATAAAGTGACATCGAAAGATGGAAAAACAGTGCTTACCCTGTCTGTGACAGAGTCGACCCCATTCTATCAAACAGTGGAGAAAAAATTCGAAGAGAAATACCCGGACATCGATCTTCAGATCAATGCATATAAGACGGGAGAACAATGGGGATCAGGGGAATACGAGAAGTATCGGAATTCTATGAATACAGCCATGTTATCGGGAAAAAGCATGGATATCATTGAAGTTGATGACCTACCGTTGAAAGAATATGTAAGCAAAGGTTTTCTTCTCGACATGAACGACTTGCTCAATAAAGATCAGACATTGGATAAAGACGATTTGCAAATGAATATTTTGGACGGTTTGAAGGTGAATGATGGAATGTATACCGTACCTTTGGGGTACAGGTTACGAGCATTTGTAGGAGATGGGGAAATGCTGAGCAACGCTAATGTTAAGTTTGATGATAAGACCTGGAACTGGAAGGAGTTTGAGAAGGTTTCAAAGGAAGTAATTCAAAAGAAAAGTGGTACCGATAAGCTTTATGCCTTAGCGTCCTACCCGCCGGAACTCCTCTTTCAGGAGATGCTTGTTGAGAACTACGCTGCATTTGTCGATCCTTCGGCCAAAAAGGCAACATTCGATTCTCCCGAATTTGTGAATCTGTTCGAGCAGGTTAAACAAATGTACGACGAAAAGATTGTGACATCGGAAGAAGCAAAGCCGGGCAATCAAATGTTCAATTCCACATCAATTACGTCGCCAATTGATTTTATCGAAGGTCCCTACATGCTTTTTGATCACCCCAAGCTGCTGCAATCACCGCAGGCGGGAGAAACCGGAGATCGAAAAGGCTCGCGAGTATCTACTATAAAACAGTTCGCAATCCATGCCAAATCGCCCGTAAAGGATGAGGCCTGGAATTTCATCAGCTTCTTATTGTCGGAAGAAGTGCAAATGTTACAAGATCGAGAAGGATTCTCGATGCTTAAATCCGTGAATGAAAATAAGATTGATAATCTTCGAGAAAAAGTTAAAAATGGCGAATACAAGCTTCCAAATGGGGAGATGGCAAAAGTATCGGATGAACAGTTCGCCGTGTTTAAACAAGTTGTTCAAACCGCCGATCAATATGTAGATCTGGATGTTAAAGTGTTAAGTATTGCCGGAGAAGAGTCCGTTGCATTCTTCAGCGGACAGAAAACTGCCGAGGAAGTAGCCAAACTGATCCAAAACCGGGTCACAACTTATCTAAACGAATAGGTAAATGGCGGGAAGCAGCCTGCATTCGTGCGATGCTTCCTGCTTCACAGAATGAAAAGCGGGCAAATGTCTTTTTATACAGGGAGGTAGATTCATGTATAGGCCGAAAAAAACATATGTGACAATACTACTCACTGCCGCCGTGTTGGGTCATTTCATGGCCCTTGACGTATACGGGGCATCCACGACTGATCACCTCGTTTCCAAATCTACTGTAGCCACGTCAGGTCTGACATTAGATCAACTGGGCTCAGTTTCGTTGAAGCAGAGCGTCCATGTAAAGCTGACGGAGATGGATGTTTTTACTCAGCCAGGTGGAAGTATTCTCATATATACGCTTCGTTACAGTAACAGCAGCGGCAATAGAATGGATCTTATCGATTATTTTTCCAAGGTTTCTACGCCGAGTGGTACGACTATAAAAGGAAAAGCAGTGACCCGTGATGCTGATAAACGAACGGTGCCTGCGAAAAGCAGCCTGTCTGTGACGTACTATGCAAACATTGGAAACTCGACAAAGGTCAATGGGATCAAAATTTCCATGTTCGGATGGGATTTTAACAGTACAAATTATCAGAAAAAGCTGGGACAATTCACGGTTCCTGCCCAGTACTCATCTGTAATTCCGATGGGTAAGAGCAAAAAGATCACAATAAATAATCTTCCTGTTACAGCCAAGGTGGATACCTTGCAGAGGTATAAAATTAATGGAAAAGTGTATGTTCAATTGGGACTCAGGCTCTCAAACGGAGGAACCAAAATGCTGAGTGACCCTGGATATAAAGCATATCTAAGGTCAGCGGGCGGTTCAACATTTCAGCTTGTACCCGATTCAGCCAGCTCAGGCTACAAGCTTCAGTCTCAGGAGAGCAGAGTCATCAGTTATTGGGCTGAGATACCCTCCACGATGAAGACACATGGCATGACTCTGCAGCTTGCGCAGGAAGATGAAGTATTGAAGATCCAGATCCCAGTGCAATCGTTCAACCTTCCCGATGCAGCCCCGGATGTTGCTGTAGTGCAGGGTAAAAGCACCAAGATCATGATGAAACAGCAGCCAGTCACGGTCAAGGCGGAACGGATGCAGCGAATGAATCATAATGGAAAAGTATACATGAGAGTGGCCGTTCAATATGCAAACGGGGGCAAGAAGGTACTAAGCGATCCCGGATATAAAGCACAACTGAAATCGGCCGGGGGCTCAGTATTCGATCTTGTGACTGAGGATGATACAGGGAGCAGCTTCAAGATCCAGCCAGGGCAGAAACGAACGATATATTATTTAGCAGAGGTTCCATCCAACCTTAAAGCAGAACTTATGACGATGCAATTTACGCAAGAAGACGAAACGTTGAACATGATGCTACCCGTAAAAACCTTCAAGCTGCCAGCTGTTACCGCTGATAAGCCTGTGCCGGATTATGGCATCAGAAAAATTTCGATGAGCCATCAAACGATTGAAACGCAGCTGAAATATGCTTCTGTATATACTGAGAACAATACTGGCAAATGGAATATTCAATTCCGCATTAAAAATCTCGGTGAAAAATCCGTGAAGCTGCCAGCTTATGAGCTTTCTATTAATACGGATGAAGGCTACAGCATTCCGGTGAACGCCAAGGCAATTGACCATGTTACCCTGAAGCCGATGGAGGAGAAGCTTATTGATCTGGATGTAGATGTGCCATTGCATATGAAACAGAATACGCTGCAGCTGCAATTGACGGAGCCTGCTACGGAAGGGAAGATTAGCTTCCCGACGGCACTTTATAAAGTTCCATATGCTCAAGAAGGCAAAAGCCATCCGGGCTTAGAAGATATCATTGAGAATAGTCACGGGACATTTGGCGTGAAGCTTAGCTCATATCAGCGGCTGCCATGGGGAGATAAAGATCAGATCGTAGCCCGAATCAGCATTCGTAATACCAAAACGACGACCGTGCAGCTGCCTGTGCTGAAAGCAGCAATAAATGCTGGAATGCGGGATCTCAGTAGTACAGGCCAAATCGTGGTACAGGATAACCAAACGACCTTGGCGCCCAATGAAACCGCGGAACTCTATGTCCTTGCTAACATGCCGTATTCGTATAATTTCAATCAATTACGAATTGAGCTCCAGGAAACAGCAGGCGAAGACGTTACTAAATTTCTGTCGTTGAACTTCAACCCGTTCAACAACGCTATGAGCCTGGTTCCTGCAGGCGACGCTTATCCCATCCATACTCCAGGCAAGAAAACAGAAGTCCGTGAACGCTTGACCACCATTTACCATGATGCTAAGTCCAATCTAATGTACACGGAACTGGAAATGACCAACCAGGAAAAACGGCAATCCAAGCAGTCACAGTTAGTTGCTTACTACAAAACACCAGATAACGAGTATTTTGAGGCAGAGGTCAGCCAATCGTCCGCCAAGACCAGTCCGAAAGGGAAAAACCTGGTGACGGTCTGGAGCAAGCTTCCACTAAATGTGAATACTTCGCAGCTTGAACTGTATGTCGGAGAAGGGGTTGCGAATGGAAAGATGGCAGATGTCGGGGATGAACTCACGGGCTCTATTAATACTGTTCGTTTAGCACTTAGCCCTAGAGTTGTACAACCAGCAACGAACCTGCAACATGTGGAATTGTTTCCGTATCAGCTCAACATTACGAGAGGTGAGGGGACGCTTAGCGCAGGGAAAGATATGCTTAATATCGTTATTTATTATGATCTCTTAAGAAATGGAGATTATGAGACAGGTTCTACTGACCATAAGCTCATTATGGAAGTCATTGATCCGAGCGCGAAATCCATAGAGAAGATATTAACACTCGGTACCGATTTAACCGTTGGCAACAATAAATCATACTTCATGAACTTGAATACCAACTTAAGCAAAATCGTAACAAGTGGGACAGTTCGAATCAATCTGTATGATGAGTTCCAAGGGCGAAGAATGTTGCTCGGAAGTCAAGTCTATCCATTCATATATGAAGAGCAGGAGAATAAACCAGATAGCGAATAAAAATAATAATACACATGCTATTGAAGGACAACATCTCTGAAGATATGATACTATATTTTCGGAGATGTTTTTTGTCGACGGACAAGAACATACTCCCATCAAGGTCACTATTTTAGGCGACTTTTTATTTTATCGGTACAAGTTCGTATCCCAGATACGGTCAACCTGCATTGTATGAAGAAGGAGAATGGCAGTACAATCACAGGTATGACAGAGACTAATCATGGAGTTGCGTTCCATGCCTGACTCAAAGTAGGGAACTTATATTAGTAATAACAATTCATGTCGAGGGACTGATAGGGTGATAGGGATGAGAAGACTTGAGTCGGATATGTCAGTAAACAACGAATTATTTTCTGATATTGTCAGGTACGAACACGAAACGATAAGCGGTATGACCATAATAAACTCAAATGTATCGACTGTACTTTTTATAAATGTAGATTCAATGACCGGATTTTACAAGCGGCGAATATCGTCAATTGTTCCTTTACCGGCAAGCTAGTGGATATTACGTTTGAGGGAAATGGCCAACAAAAGCTAATCGCCAATTTTGAAAACTGCATCCTAGACGCTGTTCGTTTTGTAAGCTGTGATCTGACGAAATGTATTCCGCCAAAATCCAAAAACCATTTGTATGTTGAACAGGTATCCGCACGTGTGAAAAATGCTCTGACGAAGATAGACGATGACCCTAATCTATCTGACGATGATCGGAAAGTACTGATACGCAGTCTGCGCAAGCTTGAGCAAATGGAACAATATATATTTAACACAGCGCAGATGAAGAAAATATATGGTGATTTTTTTGTTGAACAATTTTTCAGTTGTCTGGATTGTAACCTTGCGTAAACAAGAGACAAAATTTTAAAAATGGATTGAAGTGAAAGGAAAGGGGCCGCTGCACCAAAACATCATAACTGATTGAGCTTGCTTTCAGGCTCTTCACCATTTTCTACACGTCTTATATTCTTTATAAAGAAATCATATCTTGTTTTATGAAATTTCCGACCATCAGGCATTCCTGCTGTATGGGGAGTAAGTATCACATTACCCAGATTCCGGAGCTCACTGTCAATCGGAAGCGGTTCAGATTCAAACACATCCAGGCATGCGCCTGAAATATCCCCGTTTTTTAATGCATCAATCAAGTCTCTTTCGTTGACAATGCCGCCGCGGGCTGTATTGATAAAAAGAGTGGTATTTTTCATTTTTTTGAATGCCGCTTTGTTGATCAGCTGTTTGGTTTGCTGATTCAAGGGTACATGTACACTGACGATGTCCGATGTGCTTACAAGAGTATCGAAGTCCGTCATTTTCACAAAAGCGTCCGATTGTACAGTGGCATTTTTCGCATTCGCCAGCACATTCATATCAAAAACCCTGCAAAACGAAGCTACTTTTTTTCCAATAGCACCCAAACCGATAATTCCAATCGTTTTTCCTTTTAACTCACTCCCTGCATAGTCCAATTGATTTTCATCCATCTTGTTTTTCATGAAAGTATCAAGAAACGGTATGTTTTTATAATAAGACAATATCAGTGCCATTACATGCTCGGCCACTGCCTGTGCATTCACTCCTCCAGCATTGGCCACCCAAATGCCGCGCTGTGTACAGGCAGGGACATCCACATTATCAAATCCTGCACCCGTCTGTACCAATTTTAATTTTTTTGCGTTAGAAAGCAGACTGTGATCCACTTTAATATGTTCAGGGATGATTACCTGGCTATCTTCAATATGATCCAACATTTCTTTTCCGGGCGGAACAATTACAACGTTCCAATCTTGCGGAAAACACCTTGCAATATTTGATTTTGAGGTCTCGCTAAAATAGCCAACGATGAGAATTTTCATTGCTAAGCCACCTTTCATAAGCTATACCGTTCTTCGAATAAAACCCGGTTGATGCACGTCATTTTATCCTTTTAATACAATTTTATCAAGAAAATCTCGCCAAGTTCTATTGAATTGGAATGGAAAAGAATCTAGATAAACAATATACTAGCTATATAGTTTTTTATTGAGGTGAATATCAAATGGATGAAATCGATGAGTCAAAACAAATTGTACTACAAATCGGCGGTGCATTAAAAAAGTATAGAAAAGAAAAAAACATGACCTTAGACGACTTATCAGAATTAACGGGCGTAAGCAAACTTACTCTGGGGAATATCGAACGTGGTGAGACAAATCCAACTTTGGCCATCATATGGAAAATTTCAAAAGGTATATCTTTACCGCTATTGGCTTTGTTCACATCAGAGAAACCTGTTAGTTTGTATCGAGCAGGGGAGGGACTGCGGTTTTCTAATGATGAGAAAAATTGGATCATTGAACCCGTCTTTAAAAGCAACGATATTGAAATGTGTCGGGCTTACTTACAGCCAAATAGCTCGTATTACCCTGAAGGTCACCATGTGAATACCACTGAAATTGCGACAGTAATGACGGGTTCCATCGAGTTACAAGTCAATGGAGAGATTTACACATTGAATCAATATGATACGATCAGTTTTCGTGCAGATTATCCGCACGCTTATACCAATCATACGAATAACGAAACAGTGCTCCATATTTCCTTAAAATATGGTTTCTAGTCGTCGAAAATTCACTTATTAAATGCAACTCCGAATTCCATGACGGGAATTCAGAGTTGTATTTTTTATTCAATTTTAGTATATCATAAAATAATTATTGTTTATTAAAGTATATTATACTATACTTTTATTATTCGCGCGGATGTTATAGCAAAGTTTTCAGCCAACAAATAGCAAAAATAAGACGTAATAATTCAGGAAGGAGAAATGAAGAATGCCGAATAAACAAAATAATAAATTCGTGCCAGCCTCTGCAGCGCTGATCATTCTCGGCATTATTGTTATTGCAGCTAATTTACGTACTCCCTTAACCTCAGTTGGTCCTTTAGTGGGTTTTATAAGGGATGACGTTCATATTTCAAATACATTAGCAGGTCTGATCACAACGGTACCCTTGCTTGCTTTTGCTTTATTATCACCTCTTGTACCAAAATTAGGACGGAGGTATGGGGTTGAGCGTATCATTTTGATTGCCCTAATCTTTCTGACTGTTGGTATTGTAATACGATCTTTATCTGGCGCAGCTAATCTCTTTATTGGAACAGCAGTTCTTGGATTCGCCATTGCCGTTTGTAATGTATTATTGCCCAGTATAATTAAACGGGATTTCCCAAATAAAATTGGATCCATGACAGGCGTTTACTCCATTTCAATGAATTTATCTGGGGCAATCGCTTCGGGAGTCAGTGTACCGCTAGCCATAAACGGAGGGCTAAAATGGCAAGGAGCACTTGCGGTATGGGGGATACTAAGCTTTGTATCGATCCTGTGTTGGTTACCCCAATTAAGAAATCAAACGAACCAAACAGCCAAGACGAGTCAACAGATGGCCAGCAACGATGTGAATGTCTGGCGATCTCCGCTTGCCTGGCAAGTAACAATCTTTATGGGGATACAGTCCATGGTTTTCTATGTGTTGATCGCATGGTTGCCCGAAATTTTAAAGCAGCAAGGAATTGAATCCAACCAATCAGGCTGGTACCTCTCGATCATGCAGTTAGCGATGCTTCCATTTACCTTTATTGTCCCTGTTATTGCTGGGCGTATGTCTAACCAACGTTTGTTAGTAATCATCACAACCATTTTGCTTTTGACGGGGACACTCGGACTTCTTTACGGAAGTTCCAATGTCATTCTGTTGTGGATCGTCATACTCGGAATTGGTGGAGGTTTCGCCTTTAGTTTGGCCATGATGTTTTTCGGATTGCGCACTGAAAATGCGCATCAAGCAGCGGAACTATCTGGCATGGCCCAATCGATCGGATATCTTCTTGCCGCAATCGGTCCAGCCCTTATAGGATATCTGCACGATGCAACAAATAGTTGGAACCTGCCACTTTTCATTCTTCTTGGGGCTTCGGTCTTACTCTTTTTAGTTGGTATCGGAGCAGCGAGTAATCGTGTTGTAGGTAGTCAAAATAGATACGAAATCTCACGGAAAGGATGATAACTATGTTTGACAAAATTCTGGTCGCCATTGATAAAGGTGAAATAACGAACAAACTCCTTGATGCAACCGTTGAAATAGCCCAAAATAAACAAGTTCAAGTTACCTTGGTTCATGTTAGCCAGAGTTATGTGCCGATCGGCATGACGTTTTTACCAGAGAATTTTCTGGAAGACATAATGAACGAAATGGAGAAAGCGAGTTTGGAACAGTTGTATCAAGCCAAATCTAAATTAAAGTCTGCGGGAATTAACCCGGAAACTGTTCATCTTAAGGGAGATCCCGGGCATGAAATATTGAATTATGCAAGGGATACCGAGCAGCAACTTGTTATTATCGGAAGCCGTGGGCTAAGGGGCATAAAAGAAATGATGCTTGGAAGTGTCAGCCACAAGGTTTCACAGCTATCAAGTTGCCCGGTCCTCATTGTACATTAACCCTCTAGGAACTGGAGAACGTTAATAGTATAAATAAGTGTTAGAAATCATTCCGCTTGGGGTTCAAACAGAATTCATGACAGATCTCAAAAACTCAATACCATGAAATAATAAAAAGCCCGCAAAAACGCGGGCTTTTGTTCGTTTTAACATCAAGTATACATTACCTGCCGGAAATTTCATTCAGCGAGATTTCTTGTTCCTCCAGCAGTCGTTTCAGCTTTTGGCGCTGCCGTTTTTCCTTCTGACGGCGCTCTTTGTCCTCAGCCTTTAGAGCCTTGAGCAGGGAGAAACACATACCAATAAGGACAATAGCGAACGGCAATGCGGTTACAATGGATGCCGTCTGGAGGCCAGTTAACCCCCCGCTGATTAGCAGTACTACCGCGATAGAGGACTGCATGATTCCCCAGGTTAATTTCACTCTTGCACTTGGGTCCAGCTTGCCATCTGAAGTAAGCATGCCCAGTACAAAGGTAGCTGAATCAGCCGACGTAATAAAGAAGATCATGATCAGCATTGTGGCGATGAATGCCACGATCGTGCCCAAAGGCAGCTGCTCCAGCATAAGGAATAAAGCGGTTGTTGTATCTTCCTTGACAGCCTCCGCCAGATGAGCGGCATTGAACAATTCCATGTGAAGTCCTGTTCCGCCAAAGACGGAGAACCAGATAAATCCGAAAAGACTTGGAATAACCATGACGTAAATTACAAATTCCTTTATGGTTCTTCCTCTGGATACCCTTGCGATAAAAGTGCCGACAAAAGGAGCCCACGAGATCCACCATGCCCAGTAAAATAACGTCCATGCTCCAATCCAGGTTTCTCTTGAGAACGGGGTCAGTCTCAAACTCATGTTAATAATGTTCTGCATGTAACTGCCCAAGGTCGTCGTGAATGTGTCAAATATGAAAGAAGTCGGACCAGTCACTAATACAAACATCATCAATAGCACAGCTATAACGAGGTTGGTGTTGCTCAGAATCTTAATCCCTTTATCCAGACCGGTGGTTGCCGAGATCAAAAACAGTACGGTTACAACTATGATAATGACAACCTGAGACAGAGTCGAGTTAGGAATACCGAATAAGTGATTCAGACCCCCGCCGATCTGAAGTGCACCCAGCCCAAGCGAGGTCGCAACACCAAAGATGGTGGAAATGACCGCCAGAATATCAATGACCTTTCCAAGCCAGCCTGCAGCAAGACGCTCACCTATCAGAGGAATAAAGGTGGAACTGATCAGCCCTTTGTATCCTTTCCGGAACTGGAAGTAAGCAAGCGCTAGGCCGATGACGGTATAGATAGCCCAAGGATGCAGCCCCCAGTGGAAAAAGGAATAACGCATTGAAAGTATGGCTGCTTGCGTTGTTTCGGGTACCGCCCCCTCAGGGGCAGATAAATAGTGGGATAGCGGTTCAGCTACTCCCCAAAAAACCAGCCCAATGCCCATACCAGCGCTAAACAGCATGGACAGCCAGGAAAGCGTAGAATACTCCGGCTCATCATCGTCATCCCCAAGCCTAATACCGCCAAATCGGCTGAACGCCAGATAAAAAGCAAAGACCAGGAAGAACAGTGTCGCTAGCAAATAAAACCAGCCAAAATTCTGAATAGAGAAGTTGTAGGCAACATTAGCCACATCCGCCAGCTGATCAGGAGCGACGGCTCCCCATATTGCAAATAGTGCAACGATGATAATTGTGATTGTAAATACCATGATGAGACCTCCGTTATGTAAGCTTCAGCCAACTGTTCCTTAGTATGTGCTAGTCCGACTTGTAATATTTCGGAAAGCTAGCTTTTGATAACTTAAAACAAACTGCAGTGTAATGAAACACCCGTCGGTTTATTCGTTCCCTTTTTAGTGAGGAATTAGTGACAAAGATTCAGGATTTAATTAGGATATTTGTATTAATTCAGAATCCGAGCATAATTATTTTATGCATAAGAACGAATACCCATTATGGTCGCTATTTTTGCGGCTTTTTGTTGTATCACATAGACTTTTATCTGTAAATACAAGGAGTTATAACGTTCAAAATAGAATTCTAGTTTAGAGTGATTGTCTACTTCCAATATTAGTTATATTGGTCAAGTGACACGATTCACCTATTAAAGGGATATTACTTCTTATCCTTTTATGAAAAAATTGAAGGGATTGATACGGATGAAAACTAAACAATTATTAGATATGAATAATAACGTGAACAACGGCATGTACGGTTTTATTGAAATTCCAGGTAAACAAAAAATGAATTGGTTTGAAAGCGAGGAACAAATAAATGAAATTGGTCTTACAAAATGTAGAGAAGAGTTTTGGTGAAAAAAAAGTATTAGCCAATTTAAGTTTTCAATTTGAAAAGGGAAAGATCTATGGCCTTCTTGGGCGCAATGGCGTCGGAAAAACAACGTTATTCAATTGTTTAGGTGGCGAGATCCAAGTGGATGGCGGCAAAATGAAACTTGTCAACGGATCTAAAACGCGTGACTTGGAAATGGATGATGTAGGATACGTTTACTCTTTGCCACTGTTACCAGAATTTCTGACAGGATATGAATTTGTACGTTTTTTCATCGATGTTAACGTAGATGTGATTGAAGGACGAGGAAACAATATTGATGCCCTGTTTGATATGATGCACATTGCTCAGGATGACCGACATAAGCTCATTAAACATTACTCGCATGGGATGAAAAAAGTGATTTAAAAAAAGATCATATCCTAATTTTCTCGACCCATATATTGCAATTGGCAACGGATCTGTGTGATGAGTTAATTATTTTAAATCATGGGAGTTTAACACAGATTTCACCCGAAATCCTTACTCAGCCCGACTTTGAAGAACAGGTAATTGAATTATTACGGAATGAAAGCCAAAGCGGAAGTACGAAGGAGAACGCCGATGACGGGAATGATTAGTACAATTTCTCGCATATGGCAGTTACAGATGATTACGCTGGTCAACCGTTTGATCTATTTCACGCATAATTTACCGTTTGTTGCTCATTTAATCAGTGAACAAACTTATGCTGCTTTTCGGACGAAACGTGCAATTGGTGCAATTGCGATTATTTTATTATTTGTCGTTGGTTTATTGGAAAGCTTATTATATTTCGTGGGAATGTTTGCATTGCCCATGCTCTTATGGACGGAAAATATTAATCGTACGGAGCATTTTAACCTTCTTCTTCACATGTATTTTTGCATAAGTGGCGTAATGGCTGGGGTAACGAGTGCAAAAGTGTTGGAATCAAACAAAATGAAGTATACATCTATCCGACTTATGCGGATAAACCCAACCAAATTTATGCGAGCTACGCTATTTTATCGGTATACGACATTTTTCATCTATCAAGGGATTGCTATGACTCTGGTTGCGGTACTTTTTAAATTTTCAATTCCTCATGCATTGCTGATTGTGGGAATGATGACTTTTTGGCGAGTGATATGTGAATCTTTACATTTGGCATTATTTAAATGGAAAGGCATTATTCTTGTACAGAAAATATGGGCTACGAGTTTGAGCATGTTGCTGGCACTGACTTTTGCTTACCTTCCCTTCACAAAACTAAACCTTCCTCTATTTGGATCTGTGATATTGGATCAACCGGGGCTTTTGATACTGATATCGTTGTTCGGGGCTATCTGTGGGTATGTTTTACTAAAACATACGGATTTCACATCTGCAGTGCGCGCAGTAATAAACCATGCTGATCCATTGTTAAATCCAGAAATACGGATGGCTGATCTTCAACAGAGAATGGTTCAGTCAAAAGAACATGATCTTAGCAGGCCTACGTCGTCTAACCTTCATGTCAACGAGCAGCGCACATTAGAAAAAAAGGGATACGAGCAATTACACGAAATTTTGGTTACCAGGCACACCGCTCTCCTCCGTGCACCGTTCCACAGACGTTTATTGGCTATTATGATCATAGGCATACTCCTACCTTTGTTGGTACTCATTTTCAAAAATCATCTTTCACTAGATTCAATTGAAAGATTCTCACCTTTAATCATTATGTTCATGCTAAATCTGACCGTAGGTAGCCAGATTTGTAAGGCTCTATTCTACCATGTTGATAAGCCGATGATGCGCTATCCATTTTACCGCCAGCATGCGAAGCAGCATTTTCTGTTACGATTTAGAAGTATATTAAGCATAAATCTTAAGTTAGGTTCTTGTTTAGCAGCTGTAGTAAGTGTATCTATACTTGTATTAACTGGAGGACAAGATATAAGTACACTACTTCCTATCTGGGTTACAACCATTGCACTGGCTGTATTTTTCTCAGTACATCATCTGTTGTTATACTATGTGATTCAACCTTATACCACTGAGTTGGAAACCAATAGTCCTCTTTTCTCATTCGTAAACGGCCTTATTTCATTGAGTTTTGTTGTGGCGATGTATCTAGGTCCTCCACTATGGGGACTAACCGCTATTATCATCGTGTTGACTATAGCCTATCTATCCATTGCTGTCCTTCTCGTAACCAAATATGCTCAAAACAATTTTAGAGTGAAATGAGAAGGAGTTTCCAAAGCATTGAGTCTTAATCCCCACTAGGGCCTATGTAATGTAGGAGGGATGAGATTCAATGCTTTTTTTGATTATGAGGAGGTATTATAAATAACAGAAAAGGATGTTGGAGAAGGGCTGAATGTTCAGCAAGTTTATTAGCAACATTGCTTCTGTTTTAATCTAATCGTTATTTTGCGATAAATGTTTTCCCTTTTTTATTGCAGGAAAATGGGAATCAGAGCACGAAATATGTTGATAATTATGCTAAAAAAGTTGCTTTGTGCACAATGATGTATCCAAAGCTGGATGTGCTTGAGCAAAGAGAAAGGTGTGTCACTATCCATGAAAGAACCATCTGAACACCTCATTGCCATGCTAGGTCAGCCTTATGAGTCCAGGCGTGTTCAACAAGTATTGCAATCCTTCGGTGTCAAACGTATGCCGAAGGCGAGTGATTATTTTAGTGACGACATTATTTGGTCTGTAAAGTCATCTATCCGCCTAGACGTTTATCGCTCACCGAAAATTCATGAACTGACTGGACGTGACGATCTGAACACGGATGAATGGATAATCGGCGCCGTCCATTTTCTTGCTCCTGGATCGGATGACCGAATCCATACCCCGTTTCCAGGACAGCTTCCTGCCGGAATGACAATGAACTCAACGCCAGATATGTTGATTCGTGAATACGGTCAACCTGCATTGTATGAAGAAGGGGAATGGCTCGGGGGCAGCGGTCCGTTTCTGGCTTGGCGTGAATCCGGCATAAATGTCGCCATTGAGTATGAAAAGAACGAGGACGACAGTGCAATGACATGTTATACTGCCTGTTTAGTTGGATGTATCGGCGCTTGGCGAAAGGATTACCCGGAGGTTTTTGCTCCCTGAAGAAATCAAAAAAAGAAGCACCCACGCTTGTCTGCACACCCATGGTAGGACTGAGACCAAGCATGGAGGGGCGTTCCATTCCTAGCTCAAATTAGGGAACATATATTAGTAATAACAATTCATGTCGAGGGACTGATAGGGTGATAGGGGTGAGAAGACTTGAGTCTAATATGTCAGTAAACAGCGAATTATTTTCTGATATTGTCAGGTACGAACACGAAACGATAGGCGGTACGACCATAATCAACTCAAATGTTGGTTCACCCATATTTTGGAGCTGTAACCTGCAACATCTTATATTTGATACCTGCGATCTTACAAATGCGAGATTTTTTGCCGGTAGTACGATTGATCATTGTACATTTATTCGTTCCGACTTGCGCTCTGTTGGCATCGCCAAAGACGAAGCTGTTTTCACCAATTGCGAATTTTCCTCCTGCGATATGAGAGGGATGACATTGGAGAATGCTACGTTTATCGACTGTACTTTTTATAAATGTAGATTCAATGACCGGATTTTACAAGCGGCGAATATCGTCAATTGTTCCTTTACCAGCAAGTGACCTGACACAATGTATTCCGTCAAAATCCAAAAATCATCTGTATGTTGAACAGATATCCGCACGTGTGAAAAATGCTTTGATGAAGATAGACGATGACCCTAATCTATCTGAAGATGATCGGAAGGTACTGGTACGCTGTCTTCGCAGGCTTGAGCCTATGGAACAATATATTTTTAACACAGCCCATATGAAGAAAATATATGGTGATGTTTTGGTTGAACGATTTTTCAGTAGTCTGGATTGTAACATGGCGTAGATTTTCTCGAACGATTCCGTAGAATGATGAAGCGCGCTGTATAAGTTATCGCAATAATGGGGAGTGTAGAAGAAAAAAGGTGGAAGAGAAATGTTCCGATTATTCATTTTGATACCCTGTTTTTTTCTGTTGCTTGGAACAACTTATAGTGCCTGGGGAGCAGAGATTACCGGATCTTCTCTCATAAAAGATCTTCAAAAAGGCGGATACATCCTTTATATCCGACATGGAGATGCAACTGTAGGGGCAGATCAACAAAACTTTAGTCTAACAGATTGCACTACGCAGCGGAATTTAAGTGTATTGGGAAAGGAACAAGCTGAAAAATATGGCGAGGCTATCCGTAAATTAAACATTCCCCTCCAAATACCTGTAGAAGCAAGTCCTTTATGTAGAACCCTCCAAACGGCTCAGATTGCTTTTGATACACAACAGGTAAAAGTAAATGATTTCTGGTTAAACATATATAATCTCAGTCAAAATCCGAGCACTGAAAAAATAAATAGTACATTGCAAGCATTTACAAATGAAATTGAACAAATACCTCCGACTCATGTTAACAGAGTAATTATAGCCCACTCTTTTCCTCCCGGGATAGGAGTAGGAGAACTTGCGAGCATGGAGACCGTTATTCTAAAACCACTGGGAGATCAAAAAGGGTATGAGGTTATTGGGAAATTGACATTAGAAGATGTTTTACAGCTAGCCGGAGTGTCAAATTAGATCAAAGATTGTATTTCAAAAGGAAAATTTAAAAAAATGGATTGAAGTAAAAAGAGAGGGGCCGCTTTTGGTGACAAAAGTTGCCCTTCTTTGATTTCCTCTTGTATTTATCTTATTTCCCGCTGGTCTTGTCCAAATCAGTTTGCCCGATATATGGAATTCAAGTAATTCGAAATTGATGAAGCATCATCAATGGAGGTACGCATTGCAATATATCCGTCAGGACGAATCAATACAAGTTCTTTACTTGTTACATCGTAAATTCGATAGGCATTACCTGCTGTGTCTATTAAACCTTCCGCTGCCCTCTCCACGTTGGATGGCAGAATATAATGTATGTGGAGTTCGTTGTTGGTGAAGTTCTTCAGCGAAGGATCGACGCTGTTTGCAAAAGCCAAAAGCGTCCAGTGTTGGCCTCGCAGTAGGTCAAAGAGACTTCCTGCAAATCCGGTACCTTGCAGGCCCGTAGCATTAGGAGCACGATCCCCAGGAAATGAACGGGTAGCATTTGTTCGAGCAGAACGACGGGTAAGCGAACTTGAGCGATAGGAAATGAGTAGTCCACTCGTCAGATCGTCGGATATGGTGCTCAAAGTCTGGGACAACCCTCCGCCTTCAGTCGCCGTTCCTATGACCACTCCCATCTTCTTCGTGCTGTCCTCAAGAACAGCTTGAGCCACTGGGCGGCGCTCCTCATCGTACGTGTCGAGTAAGGCGGTGTCCGCTCCTCGTATCACATCCGCCAGCTTCCAGCCGAGATTGTACGCGTCCTGCATCCCCGTATTCATGCCTTGACCACCGGCCGGCGAATGAACATGAGCAGCATCGCCGGCAAGGAAGACCCGGCCGTTGCGGTAACATTCAACCATACGAACGTTCACCCGGTAGATGGACAGCCAGGAAGCAGCCGTAAGCCGAACACGTCCGGCCCCTGCGCGACGATCAAACATGGCTTGATACGCCTCTAGCGAAGGCTGCTCTGGTTCTTCGATGTCTTCCGGAATTGTAGCCTGCAGTTGCCAAATATCGGATTTTGGCAGCGGCGTCACCCCGATCATCCCCTCCGAAGAAGTCCAGATATGGATATGGTCACGATCTAACCCTTCCAATCGTACATCGCCAAGATACCATCGCTCTTGATCGTGTGTTTCCCCAACCAGCGGTAAGTGAATAAACTTGCGGATATTGCTTTTGCCCCCGTCAGCGCCAACTACATAACGAGCGCGAATTTGCTCTTCTCCTTGTGGTGAATTCACGTTTATCGTTACACCATCCTCATCCTGAACAAGACTTATGGCTTCCATGCCCAACTCAACTTGACCGTCAAGCATTGCATATCGGTCGCGCAATGCTTTTTCTACATCATATTGAGCAATCCAGACCGGATCGCGATAGGGTGTTTCAAGTTCGGGGCTGGCTGCAACGGTAATAGACGGCTTGTCCACACTCCTGCCATCTGCGGTATAATAACGAACAGGCAAATCCACAACACCTGTGTCAATAATGTAGTGGACGGCCTCCAAATCATCCACAACTTCAAGCGAGCGAGGCTGTATTCCTTTGGCGCGAGAAGCAACGTTAAATAAGGAGCTTCGTTCAATAATACGATGGTCGATGTTTCGACGGGCCAGATCACAGGCAAGGGTAAGCCCTGTAGGACCGGCCCCGACAATAAGAACATCAACAAAAGACGGCTTGGTATTCATGAATAGAATCCTCCTTGATCATTGATTTGATATGCTACATTTGTTATACTACACCGTGCAGTGTAGTTTGTAAACAGAACAGAACTCTAATCAATTTCTGGTGGTATACCTATAAGGGGGCAACGTAAGAATGGATTATACGGAAAACAAGAAAATCCGCAAAGGCTCTTCAGACAAAAGAGCTAAAATTATTGCGGCAGCACGAGACCTGTTTCTTTCCGATGGGTTTGATCGATCCAGCGTCGATGCGGTCGCAGCTAAAGCGGGAGTTTCCAAACGGACAGTTTATGATTATTATGGCGACAAACAGAATCTACTGCTTGCCGTTGTTGAAGAATCCAGTTTGGCGGTTCTTGACATGATTGAGCAAGGGATTTCAGATCACCTCTTGGAATTCGAGGATCTGCAGCAGGCGCTCATCTTATTTTGCGAACAAATCGTAGCTTCTGCGAACGGTTCGTCCGATTACATGGCTTTGATCCGTCTGGTTATGGTGGAAACCGCCAACCTGCCAGACTCGTTTTTTGATAGGCTGGATAATGCCACTGAAGAGGGGATTATCAAGAGGTTTACAGAGTTTGGACAAACCGGATTGCTCCATGTGCCCGATCCTGAAATGGCTACAAAGCACTTCGCTGCATTAACGTTTTTATTGGTATTTAATCAACCCAGAAAAACAGAGGCATTGGAAGAGGAACAAACCAAACGTATCATCACTGAAGGGGTGCGTGTCTTTCTTTGCGCTTATGCGCCTCGTAGCGTTCAAAAGGAAGATCAACCATCATACTGAATGCGATTTTGTTCAAAAATAAAAAAAAGACTGTAAACATTCATCTTCTATCGATGAATACTTTCGGTCCTTTTATGTTTATACCGTACTAATAAACCACGGGATCGGTTTCCGCCTCTCTTTGTTAACGTCTTCGGAAGGCTCCGCCGCGTGCCAGAGCGAAGAAGATGAGCAGGGCAATAACCGAGCCAACAATGGCTGGAATAATATGAAATCCGCCAATCACCGGTCCCCTTGGTCCCAGCAATTCCGTTCCTAACCAGGAACCGATAAAACCCGCAATAACGTTCCCAAGTACACCGCCCGGTACGTCTCGCCCAATCAAGTTGCCGCTTAACCAACCAATAAGTCCACCAACAATGAGTACCCAGAGCAGATCCATGGATTGTTCTCCTTTCTTCGGGTTTAATACAAGTTATGTTGGGTTCGTTGGAATATACCTCATGTTCCTGTTGGTGGAGGAATCTAAAGCGTCTGTGCTAATATGGGTTAATATATGATTGAAGCTGGAGAACAAGCTAGATAGGGGTGCTTGTACATTTGAAGAAAATCCTAGTCATTGATGATGAAATCGCAATTCGAGATTTAATTGAGCTGGTGCTAAGGCGAGAAAACTATGATGTGCAGACCGCAGAGGACGGCAAAACGGGCCTGCAGCTGCTCGACTCTTTTCAACCCGATTTAGTGGTACTAGACCTGATGCTGCCAGACTGCTCCGGTTATGACTTGTGTAAGGTAATTACCGGAAAACGTGCCATTCCTGTGATCATGCTCTCTGCCAAAAATGAGGTAATTGACAAGGTGCTCGGACTAGAGCTAGGGGCGGAAGATTACATGACCAAACCCTTTGACAATCGTGAATTGCTCGCTCGGATCAAGGTGATTCTGAGAAGAAACGAGAGTAAGGAGGAATCGAGTGAAGGGACAGAAGTGAAATCTACACGCATCATTCATGAAGAGCTGACATTTGATCTGGAAAGCCGCAGGGTACTTAAAAACGGTGTACCCGTGTCTTTAACGGCCAAAGAGTTCAAAATACTGGAAACGTTACTCAAAAGGCCAGACAAAATCTATACCCGGGATGAGCTGCTGCAGATTGGATGGGGATATGACTTTATGGGAGACAGTCGCAGTGTGGATATGACCATCATGCGATTACGGAAGAAGCTCGAGGATAACGCTGACGAACCGAAGTACGTCAAAACGATCTATGGATTTGGCTATCAACTTGGAGGTGGCGAGGCCTGAAGTATGCAACCCGGTTACTGCTGAATTATTTATTTTTCTCCGTGCTGTCTTTTGGCATCATCATTTTTGCGGTAAATAAAGCTATCGATTACTATAGCTTCGTTACCATTGAGAAACAGATGATGGAGAAGGCAGATCTGTCGGAGTTGTCCTTCCGTGAGGTGTTGGCACAGCATAGGTCCTCGTCAGGAGAGCCCCAGACGAAGGAAATTGTCAGACTTGCTCTGGAGAAGCTGAAAGCTTCAGGCAAGGAAGTACGTATCTATGACAGCTCCAAGCAGTTGCTGGGCCTAGCTGTGGATGGCATCATCATTAATGATGGCAAACCGCTTATTTTTGACAAAAATATTGAGAAAGCACTAAGCGGCAGTTATGCCTACACCGTCACGGAAGATCATCTGCTTTATTTTGCGACGCCCATTCAGGATCAGTTCTACGAAAACGCTTATGTGTATGAATTCGTGGATGACATTTCCTACTTTTATGCGATCATGGATCAAATTCGTTATATCCTGTTTGTCGGTGCAGGCGGATTTATTGTGCTGATTACGTTATCCAGCCTGTGGATTGCGCGCAACACAACCAAGCCGATTAAGATACTGCTTGGCGCTGCGCAAAGTTTCTCCAGACAGGAGTTTCGGAGAGTTCATCTAAAACGGAAGGATGAGCTGGGCATGCTGGCAGATGGGCTGGATTCCATGGGGCGGCAGCTTCATGATTACATTCAGTACCAGAAACAATTTGTCTCCAACGTATCTCACGAGTTAAAAACACCCTTGGCAGCCATTCGTGGTTTCTCTCAATACTTGGTTGAAGGGGAGACCAAGAACAAGGAGCTGCAAAAAATCTATGCTCATCTGTTGCAGGAATCGGATCGGCTCACCCGCTTGATTAATGAACTGTTGTTGCTATCCCGATTCGATAAGGCTGGTTCTAACGATTTGGAAGTCGAGAAGACCGAAATGAACGAACTAATTCAGCAAGTTGTAATGAATATGGGAGCGAAGGCTAAGGATAAAGGGATCGAGATCAGAGTTAGTCAGGCGGAGGAAGAACCGGATGATGAGGGTACGACAAGAGTGCACGCCAACGTGAATCCAATGCTGATGTCCCATGCGATCGCCAACCTTGTAGACAATGCCATCAAATATTCAGGCAGTCCATCGCTGATCGAATTGAAGTTGGAACATACGCCAAGTGAGGTAGTTATACGGATACGTGATCAAGGCATAGGCATCGCGGGCGACGAGCTGGAGCGAGTGCAGGAACGCTTTTACCGGGCGAAAAATGCAAGTACAGCAAACGGTTCAGGTCTTGGACTTTCCATTTGCAAAGAGATTGTAGAGCGGTTTAATGGATATATCGACATCGAAAGTCAAGTGGGAAAAGGGACAACCGTTACAATTGTTTTGCCTCGTGCGTAGACCTGCATCTAAACCCAAGCCTAAATAGGTAACGTTACAAGATTGGTACATTTCTGTTATGAGACTAACAAATGTTTTATTTATAATCACTTCATAAGAACAAATCACACATTTATGGAGGGATCATGATGAAATTGATAAACAAAGCTGCAAGTTTTATCGTACTAGGTGCTTTACTAACGGTGGCATTAACGGGCTGTCAATCCAGTGAAGCTACATCGCCAGCAACCGGACAGAACACTGCAAATGAACAGAACACAGGCGAAGGTGCAACAAATGCTACTGCGCCTGCTTCCGGAAGTTCTGAAGAAAAGGGTACTGAAGCTATTAAAGAAGGTTCGATGGAGAAGGAAGGCAATGTGGTGCTGAAGGAACTTGCTTTTGTCTATAATGAGCACACCATTGCGATTTCGGATACAGCGAATGAAGATCAGATGGAACAGATGCTGGGCAAACCGGATAACCTGAAATCTCATACGTACAGTGCCGACGATGGAACAAATATGGATAACTTAATCGGTTTTACGGAAAAAGTGTACACGTATCCTGGTCTGGAGATTAAAACAATCAGTATACCGAAGGGGAAACAAGACTCCATCTTTCATATCGAAATCACAGATCCTAAGTACGCGACAGTGCGAAACATTAAAGCAGGAGATAGCCTGGATACACTCAAAAACGCATACCCTGAGGGGAAACTGCTTGGTGATGGAGCCCCTGATGAGGAGGATGACTTCCGTTACGAGCCATCCAATTATGTGGATGTGATGTCGTTTCATATCAAGGATGCCAAGGTAGAGAGCATTCAGATCTTCAGCCTTCTGGACTAATATTTAGTGATCGATGTTGGCAAGCCATTCATTCGATTCACCTTTAACACATGTATAAAATGAAAGTTAACCCTCTTACATCCTGAAAAGGAGTATTGAGGGTTAACTTCATTTTAGGACTTTTAAATGAAGCGCTGCTTGGGCAAATGCAACCCATGATTAGCGAGTTTGCAAACTGAAACTTTGTTACGTTTCGTCCGCGATGAGCGGCTAAATCCGGCTGTAGCTTCTGCGACCAATCATGTCTGGCTACAAGCTTCCCGTCCGTTTTCTGCACAAGATCAACCTCGAACAAACGGTACCCTCGATTGACCTCTCTCCGAACCTGTAGGGAATTCTTAGAGTTCTCATAAGATAGATACTAGCATTTTCAACCTCTTTTTATTGTTCGAAAATTTTCGAATTATGTATTGCAGCTATGTGGGAAGTGTGATATATTTCTTTTCAGGCCGAACAGTTCGAAAATATTCGAACTGAAACTGTACTGCGTAAGACAGTATAGACAATACAGGAGGTAATAACATGCCCAATACAGCAACCGCTGGCAATACTAACAATTCACTGAACACCGATGCAAACATCACGATGTTAAATAATTATTTTCGCTTGTTTGATGCATCTCGCACTGACGACCGGGCTATGAAGGATTTGTTATCCCTGTTCACGCAGAATGCTGAAATTGTTTCAAACGGTAGCAGTCGTACAGGATTCGAGGTGGTTATTAAGACTTTTTATGAATACAATAAAGACATTAAACATATGTGGGATGCATGGGTTCTTCAGCCCGACGGCAGTTATCGAACTAACTGGGCAGTATGCGGGCAAGCAGTAGATGGCACGGTGTATGCGAAGGCGGGTATAGATATTATGCGTGTGAACGAGTCAGGGCAGATTGTGTATCTGAAGAACGTGCAGACGACTGAAGATGCTTACAATGAATATAACTCGTAAGATGAATATAGGTGGTTGTTACTTCATAGGCCTCTGGTAAGGACCATTGCTGATTTGCTACATAGTAACCCATTTTTTTGATCAGTAGGCATAATTTTATCGACTTATACTTTAGATTCACAGCATCTGTGGCCTTCAACCGAACTATCCTAAAACTAAAGAAACCGATGGGACTTTACATAAGTAAAATGCCCATCGGTTTTTATTTTATCTCAACTATAAGATACCTTCTTATTCTGGTGAAAATATGTCATAAAGGATAATTTTTCTGTGTGCGTAGCGTAGAGTGAGCTTCATGTTAGTCTAACATGATTTTCTCGTTAACCATTTGATAGTAATACTCATCCATCTGTTCTGCCGTAACATCTTCTTCAAGATGATATATCCACCACGTCACAAGTAAACTAATGACCCCTGAATGATATTCGGCTAAGAGTTCTATGGGAGGTGAAAATGGTTTTCCTCTTCTTTTTAGTTCCAGAAAATCTCTTCTGGATATATCTCCGATATAGTTTTTGAAAAAGTCAGTAAATCCCTTGTCATTCTTCTGGTTTTGAACAATTGGCTCCAGTAAATTCTCCAACATGAATCTAGATAGGCTTTGCAAGGGCTGCCGAAGCCGATCTTCTATACTCATTTGTAAATAATCCTGAAGAACCCACGTGAGGGTAGCGGATAACAGCGCAAATTTATCCTCAAAATGTTTGTAAAACGTTGTACGATGAACCATCGCTTTGTCACATATCTCATTAATCGTGATATTGCTGAATAGCTTGCCTTGCTCAGATAACAGATCTCTAAAGGCCGTAATTAACAATTTATGAGTCCGGGCAACTCTTAAATCAAGCTTTTTTTCATTGATTTTCATCTACACCACTTCCATATCGTAGTTTAACTATATACCATCCCTATATTGATTCTTACTATAAAAGAAATTTTGATTATATATTGGTATTATAAGTAATATTTTGATTTCTCAACAAGTGTAGATTAAAATCTAATTTCTAGAAAGGATGAATCTTCGGTGTCCGACATGAAAAAAGCTGTGGTGATCGGAGCAGGGATTGCTGGATTAATTACTGCAAGAATGTTAGCTGATTATTATGAGGAAGTATGTGTGATTGAAAGGGATGAATTCCCTTCGGAGCCAAATAACCGACAGGGTGTACCTCAATCTTTTCATCCACACCGCGTACAACCACGCGGCGCGCTGATTATGGAACATTACTTCCCAGGATACAATGACGAATTGATAGCATTGGGAGCGATCTCTTCACACGATGAGAAGCTTATAGTTACTAATCGATACGGTACATTAGTTAACAATGAGGATCCTTCTTCATTTAAAATTGCATCGTGCAGCAGAGCTTTGCTGGAATGGGTGCTGCGCAAACGAATCCAAAATATCCCTCATATAAGCTTCTTAACAAGTATGGAAGTTACTGGACTCATCGTATCTGAAGACCAGCATGCTGTTACAGGCATTTATACCAAAGAAAGAAGCGGTGAAAAAAGGAAAGACCAACTTCCAGCGGATATGGTTATTGATGCTTCAGGACGTTCTTCCAAATTGATTAGGTGGCTTGATAAATTAGGGTTGAATGTGCCAGAACCAGAAGTGCTAAAGGTATCTCTTGGTTATAGCACCCGTTATTACAACATTAAATCCTCCATTCCGAACGAATGGGTGATGTCTGATTCAGATCCTGAGCAAGGTATTCGTGCAGGCATATTTACGCGCATTGAGGATGATATCGCTGGACTCATTCTTTTCAATGCTGGAGGAGATGAGTATCCGTCCACTCAGCCCGAAGAGTTTCAAGATCAAATCAAGCATCTATTTGCTTCAGATAAAATTGTGAAGTTAATGGAGCAGTTGGAGCCATTGCAAGGGCCTAGGGGGTACCGTATTTCCGAGTCTGTTCGTCAGCATTTTGAACTCATGGAAGATTGGCCCTCTGGTTTACTCGTCCTTGGTGATGCATTTTGTAGCTTTGATCCTATTCATGGACAAGGTATCACCGTTGCTGCTATCGAAGCTGAGACTATAGGAAAGTCTTTGGAAGCACAGCGATTGCATCCCGATCCGCAGTTTGAACGGAACATATTGCTTCGTATGCAGCAGGCCATCGATCCGGCTTGGTGGCTTAGTTCCGTGGCTGACCTGCGTTGGAGAGGGGTAGAACATGGTGGGCCTTATGAACTGAAAGGAGTGGATTTTGCTCAGAAATATATCAACTTATTTACGAAGCAAGCGATGAAAAAAGCAGATCAGGAAAAAGATAACCATCTCTTTTTTATGCAATTCCTAATGAATGCTTTGATCCTTCCTCCAAGTGAATATTTCAAAGCGGATGTCCTGGACATGATTCTAAACGACAATGGTTCAGAAGAAGAAATTGAATTAAGAGCAGCGCTTCGTGTCCAGGATTCGGATTTGTTCCAGCAAAAATTAGATGAGATCATTCCATTATTCCAACCGGAATATGATGAAGAGATTAAGAAACTGCTGGAAACACTTGAGCCTGCCTCTTTTAATGGATAACTTATCATGATGAAGTCGTCATTTTGACGGCTTTTTTATTTTGTGTCTATTATGATGGCGTGTTAGAAGTACAGTTACCCTTGAGCTAACATGCAACAATCCTTTAAAAAAATGAAACACTACGTTACTTTTATGTTACAAATGTGAATCTCTGATACCTTGTACTAAATACGAAATAACATGTATTTTATGCATTAATCTATGTAACATAAGTTGTGAAAACAAATACATGATAAAAAACCGATAAAGCGAGATTCATTTATATCCAGATCCGCTCAAGGTTTAAAAGAAAGGTGGCTTACCAAATGAGTCAAACATTTCAATTTCCGAATGGTTTTTTGTGGGGAGGTTCCGTCTCTGCAAACCAAATTGAAGGTGCATATCAAGAAGACGGAAAAGGACTTTCCATTCAGGATATCATGCCAAACGGCATTCAGACACCTCCGACGATTGAACCAACAGAGGATAATATGAAGTTATTTGCGATTGACTTCTATCACCGATATAAAGAAGATATTAAACTCCTTGCAGAAATGGGTTTCAAAGTTTTTCGTACGTCTATAGCTTGGTCCAGAATCTTCCCGAAAGGGGATGAACTTGAGCCAAACGAAAAAGGTCTACAATTTTACGACAACCTCTTTGACGAGTGCCGGAAATACGGGATTGAACCTCTAGTTACGATCTCTCATTATGAGACTCCTCTACATCTCGTTAGGGAATACGATGGCTGGGCGAATCGAAAAATGGTCGATTTCTATGAACGATATGTGCGAACCATTTTTGAGAGATACAAAAGCAAAGTGAAGTATTGGCTCACATTTAACGAGATTAATTCGATTCTTGAACACCCGTTTGCAAGTGGCGGGATTAACACGCATAAGGATCAAATTAGCAAACAGGCCCTGTACCAAGCGGTTCACCACGAGTTTGTTGCAAGTGCAATGGCGGTTAAAATTGGGCATGAAATTAACCCGGATTTCAAAATTGGTTGTATGGTCATTGCTATGCCGATTTACCCATTGACTCCTGACCCTAATGATATGATCAAAGTGATGGAAGCGGATCATAAGAACACAGGTTTTACGGATGTTCACGTGCGTGGTTATTACCCAGGTTACATGAAACGTTATTTGAAAGATAACGGAGTTACCATTCATTTCGAGCCTGGCGACGAAGAAATTTTGAAAAACACCGTTGACTTTATTTCCTTTAGCTATTATCAAAGTAGTTGCGAAACGGCTGATCCTGCCAAGCAAATTAAAGGAGAAGGAAACCTGATTGGTGGTGTTCCTAATCCGCTCTTGACTGCGAGTGATTGGGGTTGGCAGATCGACCCCAAAGGCTTAAGGTACATCATGAATGCAATGTATGATCGTTATCAGAAGCCATTGTTCATCGTTGAAAATGGATTAGGAGCCGTAGATGAACTGATCACGGACGAAAATGGTAATAAAACCGTTATTGATGATTATCGCATTAAATATTTGAAGGAGCACTTGCTTCAAGTCGCTGAAGCCATTCAAGATGGTGTTGAATTAATCGGATATGCATCATGGGGTTGTATTGATTTGGTTAGTGCAACAACTGCAGAAATGAAAAAACGGTACGGCTTTATCTATGTGGATCGTCATGATGATGGTTCAGGAACATTGGAACGCTATCGTAAGAAGTCCTTCCACTGGTATAAAGATGTCATTCAGAGCAACGGGAGCAGCTTGTTTCGTGAGTAGCAGGTGCTAATGTTGGAACATTGTTGAATACAGATCAGCTTAAAGGCCTACAGAATAAAACTAAGAAAGGGCCGCCAGTCAGCGGCTCTTTCTTAGTCTAATAATTGATATTTGAACGATTAGGGAGTAGAAGATGAGAAGAAAAATGTTTTTAATTATTGCTTTATTTGTTGCTACATTGAATTTGCGCCCGGCTATTAATTCCATATCTCCGCTGCTAGATACGATTCGGGAGGATCTGGGGATGAGCGCTGCACTAGCCAGTTTGCTAACTTCAATACCTGTACTATGTATGGGCGTATTTTCACCTTTTGCCGTCAAAGCAAGTGGGAGATGGGGAATAGAACGAATCATAGGATATTCCCTGATCGTGGTCGGAATCGGAATAGCTACTCGGCTATTTACACAGTCTACGTCCGTTTTACTTTTATCAGCATTGATCGTAGGTATCGGGATCGCTTCGATCGGCCCGTTAACTTCAGGTTTTATTAAAAAGTATTTTCCCGATCATGTTCCATCTATGATTGCACTCTATAGTATTGCAATCACTTTAGGGGCTGCGGTCAGTTCAATGGTATCGATTCCCTTAAAGACATACTTCAACTCTTGGCAGATAGCAGTAGGAGGGTGGGCAGTCATTGCCTTTGTAGCAGCGATCATTTGGTGGATCATGGTGAAGCCTCGATCTGAATCTGCTAATGCTAATGTGAGTGAAATAAAAGAACGTCCGATAATTAAACTTCCTTGGGGAAATAGAAGCGCATGGACGCTTACGCTTTCATTTGGATTAATGGCTATGTTGTTTTATTCTTTTACAGCGTGGCTCCCGTTAATGATTCAGGAAATGGGGTATAGCAAATCCTATGCAACGCTTTGTCTGACCATATTTGTTGTCATCCAAATCCCGATTAGCTTTGTCCTTCCAGTATTATTGAAGAACTTTCCTTCAAGAAGAGTATGGATGGTTGGTGAATCTCTGTTCATGATTGTTGGGTTGATTTTATTGATGATGAATTTCATACCGATGGTTTCCGTTGTACTCTTTGGAGTCGGAGCAGGGGGCTTGTTCACCTTAAACCTGATGTTACCGATTGATTCTACAACCAATGTGAACGATGCAACTTCCTGGTCAGCGATGCAGCAATCTGCCGGGTATGTTATTGGAGCGCTGGGTCCAATATTGCTAGGCTGGATTCATGATGCTTCCAATAGTTTCACACCTGCTATGATTGGAATGATTGTAATCATCATTCTAATGATTATGACGCAAATTGCAGCAACACGAAGGAAAAAAGTAATGGAAAGCGTCTAACGTACTCATCCGATCGAGAGCCATAGTGACTTAAAAGAGAGCCCAAAAGGCTCTCTTTCTGGTCTTTATTTATAGAGAGATCGAGTTCTTTCTCATAGCTCCAATTCTGTATTTACCATTTCTTTGAAAACCTCTCGTCCCAGCCATTCCAACAGGAAAGTAACAGGAACCTGAGTGGTGATGTTCGTGGATTCGTAATACTCTTCTTTTACATAATAAGGGATACTTACATCTGATATTTTAGCCATGGTGGATTGGCGATCGTTCGTTATCGCCACAATTTTATTTTTCTCCTGCTTGATCCGTTGGAGATAAGGTAGCACAAACGGGTTTTCACCTCGCGTAGATAATGCAATCGTAACACTGTCTTTTTGAATTCTGGTATGGATGGGGTAATGAGGATCTTTTATGTACACGGAACAGATCCCTAGATTTGAGAAAAATCGGGCTCCATACTCTCCTATTATTCCGGAGCTCCCGATACCAATAAAAATAACGCTACTGGCATTAGCAATTAACTTTGCTGCCGTCCGAATTTTCTCCTCCAATTCAGGAGCTTGAGAACGTTCAAAAAACTCATACACTGCATGATGTGGACTTTTCAACTCCTGCTTCGTTAGTTTATCTTGTTGGGAAACGAGCATCTTAAGTTTTACTTTAAATTCGGAAAATCCCTCACATTGATTCTTTCTGCAAAATCGCAGAATGCTGGCTGTAGATACATGAGTTTCATCGGCCAGTTCTCTGATACGCATGTACGCCACTTTTTCCATGTTCTGAGAAATATAGTTATATAAAGATAGTTCCAATTCGTTATAGGATGAGATTTGCTCACTGGTGAACATGGATATGCACTCCCTTAGACCATAATAAAAATAATAGGTGACCTGCTTAGGCAGTATACATTACCTATGTTTAAAAAACAACGTGTTACATTTTTGTAACAAAAATCATCTCGTGTCAAAGGAAACTAAACACTTAAATCATATATATTTTCTTTTCTGTTCTGAGTAACATGACGTTATAACATATGTTTCGCACTTCCATTATAACTGGCTAGACGCGTCCATGGTCAGAGAATACCTTATTATACGTCGAAGGAGCCTTACAACATGGATAAACAACAATTGTCTAAAGATATTCTCAAACTGGTTGGTGGGGAAGAGAATATCGATCAAGTTACACACTGCATGACTCGACTCAGATTCAATCTAAACGATAACAATCAAGCAGACAGAACAACGTTAAAAAACACACCTGGCGTTATGGGTGTAATGGAAAACGGTGGACAGTTTCAGGTGATTATTGGCAATGAAGTTTCCGAAGTGTACAGAGCACTAGTGACCAATATGAGCATGAAGCCTAACGCAGAGAGTGCTCCAAAAGGTGGAAAGAAACAAAGGAATCCGATCAGCGCATTATTTGACTTCATCTCGGGCATGTTCACGCCAATCCTGCCAGCAATTGCTGGCGCAGGTATGATCAAAGGGATCGTGTCCATTCTGGTGGCTCTTGGTTGGATGACGAATACAAGCTCAACCTATATCATTTTATCCGCCGTTGGCGATGGTGCATTCTACTTCCTGCCTATTCTTCTGGCCGTTAGTGCTGCGAAGAAAATGGGTAGCAATGTTTATGTGGGAGCTGCATTAGCGGCTGGTCTTATGCACCCAACCATTACAGCCTTGTTTCAAGAGGGTAATACATCGTTTGCAGGCATTACAGTTATTGCTACATCCTATGCATCATCGGTTATTCCCATCGTCATTGCAATCTGGATCTCTGCTTACGTGGAGAGAGCTATAGACCATATTACGCATGCTTCACTCAAAATGATTGTTGTACCCACTGTAACGTTACTTATTATGGTACCACTAACCTTGATCGCGATCGGGCCACTGGGTGGCATTATTGGAAACGGTTTATCTGGGGGTATCAGATGGTTATTTGATAACGCATCCATTTTTGCAAGTATTTTAATTGGTGGCACGATGTCTGTACTGATTATTACTGGCATGCATTACGCACTGTTGCCGCTTGCAGTTGGTTCGATTGCAACACTTGGTTACGATTTTATCGTTCCATTAATGTTCGCAGCTAATATGGCCCAGGGTGGTGCCGCATTTGGTGTGGGCTTCAAGTCTAAAAATACCCAAACCAAATCACTTTCATATTCTACAGGACTGACCGCTCTTATGGGAATTACGGAGCCAGCCATGTACGGAATTAACATGAAATTCAAAAAACCATTTATTGCAGCGCTCATTGGGGGCGCAGTCGCTGGAGCGTTTCTGGGAGCCTTTTCGGTTAAAGCCTATTTCATTAGCACTGTAGGTCTTCCGGGAGCTGCCTCATATGTCGGTCCAGACATTAGCAACCTGCTCTATGCACTAATTGCTGCTTTGATTGCATACGTTGTCGCTAGCGTCATTACTTATATTCTGGGCTTCCAGGAAGAGGTACCTGCACCATCAGCAACGTCTGCAACTATATCTGTAGTAACTGAAGACACTAAATTACAGGATGAACAAATATTCAGCCCTATCAGTGGGGAAGTTAAGCCACTTAGCCTGGTTCCAGACCCTGCTTTTTCAGAAGAAATGATGGGTAAAGGATTTGCCATTCAACCTGCAGAAGGACGTGCAGTTTCCCCAGTTAACGGCACAGTATTCTCTGTTTCTAAGAGTGGTCACGCTATTGGTCTCGTAAGTGATCTTGGCGCAGAGATGCTCATTCACATTGGGATTGATACGGTAAAGTTGAAAGGCCAATTTTTCTCGCCAAAGGTACAGGCTGGAGCAAAAGTATCCGTAGGCGACCTATTGATGGAATTTGACCGTGAAGAGATTGAAAAAGCGGGTTACAACATGATTACGCCGGTCATTATTACGAATATGCATCAATATACCGATGTGGAATCAGCTGGTCGTACCAATATTCTTGAAAAAGAATGGATGTATACAGTCAAAGTTTAATCTGGTTATATCCATAGCGACAGTGTTCCAAAGCATCTTTGGAATACTGTCGTTTTTGTCTTGATGTTGCATAGCAAAACCCAAAAAACTCCTTCTACATAATATTAAGCTGATACAAAACACTGCGTAACATTTGAGTAACAAATGTGATCTCATGTTAATTCAAACTAAAAGGCTGAAAGGTATATATTTATTTGAACAATAAAAGTAACATAAGTTATGCAAATGAGAATCTCTTATGGATTTAACACTGAAAGGTGGAACACAAATGAATCTAACCATTCGCTTAGGGGCTGTTTTTCTGTGGGAAAGTCTCTAGCTACTAATTCAATAGTATCTGGTTGAGAATATTTAATATATCTATTTTTCTAGAAATACAGAAATAAGAAGGTGCAATTGTTGAAAAATATGTGGAAAATATATTTATTAGCTGTAATTAGTTTTCTTAATGGATCATCAGAATATGTTATTGCCGGAATCCTGGACAAAGTAGCTGAATCTAGCAACATTTCAGTTTCTTCTGCTGGACAGCTCATTGCTGTGTTCTCTATAGCTTTTGGTGCAGGGACTCCTTTCTTAATTGCTTTTACATCTAAATTAGACCGAAAAAAGCTCTTAGTTTATGCATTAACGGTATTCTCTGTTGTTAACATTTTAATTGCAACGATCACAGGATATGAGATGCTTATCGTAGCTAGAATTATTTCAGCACTTAGTGCCGGTGTTATTCAGGTTACGCTCCTTACTCTTGCTGCAGCTTTGGCTGCTCCAGGCAAACAAGGCAGTTCAATTGCTACTGTTATCATGGGAAATAGTACGGCATTAGTTATCGGTGTACCTATAGGCAGGGTTGTAGCTTCCCATTATGATTGGAACATTATCTTTATTGGTCTTGGAGTAGCCGGACTTATTCTCTTATGCCTAGCGCTGCTGATCATACCTAAAGTCGTTGCTGAAAAAGCGGTTCCTTTGCGTGATCAGTTTACATTCATTATGCAACCCCGTATTGCAGCAGCGTTACTGATTACGTTCGTGTGGTTAGGTTCATATTCCATTTTATTTACGTACATTTCGCCGTATCTCCTAAATATATTTAACATGAGTGATCAAGGTGTAACGGTAGCCCTGTTTATATTTGGTATTGCCAGTGCTATTGGTTCCAAAATAGGAGGACTCAGTACAGATAAATGGGGTACATTCCGTACCCTAGCTGGTGGAATGATACTCCATGCCATTGTATTACTGTTGTTCCCGTTTATAGGCCAATCCATATTTCTTCTATATATATTACTTATTTTCTGGGCACTAGTAGCCTGGTCCTCAGGTACGCCGATCCAATTTCAGCTTATAAGTCTCGCTCCTGCCGCTTCTGGCATTGTACTGAGTCTGCATAGCGCGATTGGACAAGTTGGAATGGCTGCCGGAGCTGGTGTCGGGGGTATTGCTGTCAACCACAACTTGTTGAACTATATTCCATGGATCGGTGCGCTTGCCCTTGTGATTGGCATCGTAACAACGCTGCTTGATAACTCTCTATCTAAAAGAAAACAAACGAAACAATCTTTGCAATAAATAAACACTTGTATTATCTTTCTTATTGTTATAATTCATAACTCATTAACCTTAAAGAGTAATAAAGTCTGAAATATCCTACATTTTCTAGTTGATGACTTGGTCAGTATCCAACCCGAGACAATCAATAGTTACACCACCACAAATGTCGCGGGACGATAACATACTGCCATTGAAGTCACTATTACAGCATTTTTTGTTTTATTCATTGTTATCTGATGTTGAAGGTTTGTAATAAAATTCATAAAAAGTATAATGACTGTATTAGCCTATCGTCAGGCAAGAGAAGGGTGATCACGAAAATCTGAATTAACGCTGGAGGCGAATAAGATGCTGGAATTAGAGTTTACGACTATAGAGGAGTGGGATGAAGCATTGTGGGCGCGGATGGAGCAAATCTATCATGAGGCTTTTCAAAGCGGCGCTAAGACAAAAGCGATTCTGCGCAGTATGCTGGACCGGAAGATTGGTTATTTACACACGGGCGTGCATCATGGAGAAGTGGTTGCGATGGCTGTTACTGGACTGGAGGGGAAGGTTGCGGAGCGCATCCTGATCATCGATTACCTTGCGGTTGAACAGAAGTTGCGTGGGTGGGGCATAGGGACCTGGATGCTAGAGCAACTCAGAGCCTGGGCGTTAAGGGAACACCGGATCAAAGGTATGATTATCGAGGCGGAGTTCGGGACAACGGAGGCTCATCAGGAACGCATTCAGTTCTGGCAACGCAACGGGTTCATCCTAACCTCCTATGTCCATCAATATAGAATGGTGCCAGAGCCGTATCAGGCAATGATGCTGCCACTGGATACAAATACGCATGTGCCTGACGATGGTGAAGCACTGTTTCGTTATATCAATGCTTTTCACAAGGTTGCTTACCGGAAGAGTTAGACCGCATTCAATGGAGTTGTGGAAATGAATAGAGTCAAGTTAAATATAGCACCATTCTCTTTTGTGTTTAGTTTAATGTAAGGACCATTAAAAACGGACATATGAAGAACCAGTCTTCAAACTTTGGGGAGGATCGGTGCTTTTGTTCATTTATATAAAATATAAAATTTTATGTTTATCCATTGTGACTATCCTCTTTCAAACAGGATGTAAAACGATCAGTTCTTGACTGCACGGTCAATAACTGATACATTAATCCCATGAGCAGACCAAGAGAATTTGATGTCGATCGTGTATTACACCAGTCTATGGAAGTGTTCTGGAATCAAGGCTTCAAAGCGACTTCTTATGAGGACCTTACGCGTACTACAGGAGTCAAAAAGCAAAGTTTGTACTGTGTTTTTAAAGACAAGCGATCGTTGTTCCTGAAGGCACTGGCACTTTACCGTGAACAGGTTATAGCGAAACTGAAAGAGATTGAAGCCCTGGATTCGTCTCCCGTTGATAAACTGGATGCCTTACGATATTCCCTTTTAGACGATGAAACTGGCTGCCAAGGGTGTCTAATTGTGAATGCATCACTCGAATTCGGAACAGATGACGAGCAGGTCACACGCGAAGCTGAGCTCATGGTAGAAGAGGTTCAACTGGTATTAGAGAAGATCATAAGTAGTGGCCAGAAACAACAATTAATTTCCACCCGGTATACGAGTATAGAGCTTGCATCTTACCTAAATAACACCATTCTTGGTGTGAGAGTTATGGAGAAATCAGGTTCATCCCGTGAACAGATCGAGACGGTTCTGCGTATTTCATTTGGCATGATCATGTCTTGATCTTTTTTTTGTGAAATTCTTGACTACAAAGTCAAAAATAATTGAAGGCGGATTAAACCACCACGAAACCTTGAAGGAGGTGGGGCTTTTCGATAAAAAGCGTGTATTGATTCATTTGGAAGTAACGTCTAGCTGTTAACCAGGCTGGTTGCTGTTTAACATCTCCTAGGTCAATTTATATAAAACAAAATTTGTGGAGGTTATTATGAATTATTCTCAATCCGTAGAAGCATTGTTCCAACCTATAGAGTTAGGTCACTTGAAGTTATCCAATCGGATCGTGATGGCCCCGATGACGCGTCAATTTTCTCCGGACGGTATCCCGGGTTCGAATGTTGCGGGCTATTACCGCCGCAGAGCAGAGAACGCAGTGGGGCTTATTGTGACAGAAGGGACAATAATTAATCATCCGGATGCATCCAATCAAGCCAATGTGCCGCACTTTTATGGCGAAGCTGCAATGAATGGTTGGGCACATGTTGTATCTGAAGTACATGAAGCTGGCGGTCGAATTATTCCACAGATCTGGCATATGGGAGCCAAGGGTCATGTTAATGATTATTCGGAAGCTGAGATTGCAACAATCGTTCAGGAATTCGCACAAGCAGCCTCAGAAGCGAAACGCGTTGGGTTCGATGGTGTTGAAATTCATGGAGCACACGGCTATCTGATCGACCAATTCCTGTATGAGAAAACCAACTCTCGTACGGATCGTTATGGTGGAGATATGATGGCTCGCACACGTTTTGCAGTTGAAGTGATTGAGGCTTGCCGTAAAGTAGTGGGATCGGAATTCCCTATTGTACTGCGTTTATCTCAGTGGAAGACAGATGATTATCAGGCTAAATTGGCTGAAACACCGGAATTACTGGAGCAGCTTCTCGCACCGTTGGTTCAAGCTGGAGTTGATATCTTCCACTGTTCCACACGCCGTTTCTGGGAACCGGAATTCGAAGGGTCTGATCTGAATTTTGCTGGATGGACCAAAAAACTGACTGGCAAACCAACAATTACTGTTGGATCGATTGGTCTTGATGGTGACTTTACAAGTCTGTTCACAGAAGGTAAAGGCGCAAGTAACGTCGGTATCGAGGGATTGGTACAACGACTTCAGAATGATGAGTTTGATCTGGTTGCTGTTGGACGTGCTATTCTGGTCGACCCTGAATGGGCTAAGAAAATTCAAGAAGGACGTACTGGTGATCTGGTTCCATTTACAAGAGAGGCGATGACTGTACTTACTTAATTGTAGTTATAATCATTAGGAATATATATTAATCAAACACACCTTCAAGAGAATGAAACCTTGTCGTAAGATAGGGAGATCATCTTGGAGGTGTATTTGTAATAGCAACCAGAGTGAGTTATCCGGTGGAACTAAAGATGAAAGCCATAGAAATGAGACTGGCAGAGGTACAGGTATCTAAATGGAAAATTGCACTGTTTAGAGCAGAACAGGGAATCTTGCTAGGCCTGACAGACATCCCATGCAAGTGACGATCTATTCATTAGTGTTAAGTGACAACAAGTGTTTTAGATTGTCATCAATAAATTGATTATCGGCACTGTTGATTCCACGACCAGCAAAATGGCCCCAGATCGATTGGATTGGTTTCAAGACAGCATTAGGTATACGCTTAGCTTCGTATTCATTATCGGCCGCAGTGCAGAAGAGATCCGTGCTTCCGGGCATGATACAGGCAAAAGCTTTTATGCTATGAAGTGCTTTATCAAAGTCTCCGTTATAGGAGGGGTTTGCACTGATATCTGCATGTTGACCTGTCCATAACATGGCCAGAACATTATGCGGATCCATATTCATAAAGCTATTTTCCCAGACACCAGCTACAAAATCCTCCAATGTGTCAAATCCCATCTCACGGTAAAGCTCTTCTCTATAAAACGCATGTGATAGTCCCCATCCTGCATAGACCCGACCAACGGCACGCATGTCTGTCGAACTTAGTTGGTTTAATTTACTTGAGTCGAAGCCAACTGCAGATAGCAGGGAAGCTTTCACGCCTTCTAGGACCACAAATGTGTGTGGCCAAGGTTTGGCGATGCCTCCGAAAGGTGCGATTCGTTCGACCATCTCCGGGTAACTTGCCCCCCATTGAAATGCCTGAATGCCTCCCATCGACCACCCGACGACGAGAGCAATCTTTTGAATACCGAATTTTTCGGTCAGCAGTTGGTGCTGGAATCGAACGTTGTCATAGATGGTTACCTGTGGAAAGTTAGCCCGATCGAATGGAAGAGGCGTGTTACTGGGAGAGGAAGAGAGTCCATTCCCCAGCAAATTGGGAACGATAATAAAATATTTCTCTGAATCCAGTGCCATCCCACTGCCAATAAGCCATTCATTCTGAACATGCTGATCCCCAAAAGCTGTTGGATAGACAATAACATTATCCTTCTGTTCATTTAATTTTCCGTAAGTTTTGTAAGCAAGAAAAGCGTTTGGTAACGTCACTCCTGATTGTAAGAGTACATCACCCAAATTAAAAATTTCATAATCCATCGTATAATAGCTCCCTTCAAAATGAAAAACCACATGTTCACTGTGATCTCTTGTACTGAGTATAGAGCTGTGTTACCCTCAATAAAAGTGAATATAATTCAAGATAGTATTCAATAAAATTGAAAGATGAAGGGGGATCATCGGATGGAATTGCGTCAACTGAATACGTTTTGTACGGTTGCAACAACGTTGAATTTCACACGAGCAGCAGAAGCGCTGAGCTACGTTCCTTCCAACGTCACGATGCAAATTAAAGCATTGGAAGATGAGCTAGGTGTTCGCCTCTTTGATCGGTTGGGCAAGCAACTCGCGCTCACAACTGCGGGTAAACGGTTTTTAACACACGCCCAAGGCGTGCTTGAAAAAATGGACGAAGCTCGTAGTGCTGTCCATGATAATGAAAACCTAAGTGGTATCTTAACGATAAGTGCAAATGAGGTTATTTGCTCCTATCGGCTTCCACCTGTCTTCCAACGGTTTCGTTCCCAGCATCCGGGAGTTCGTCTAATCTTCCGCTCAGTTCCGAATCAAGAGCTCAAGCAAACGCTCTTTGAGGGAACCACGGATATTGTCTATATGTTGGATGAACCCATTCGCTCGAGTGGACTTTCCGTGGAACCTTTGCTGGAAGAACATTTCCGATTGTTAGCTGCTCCTGATCATCCACTCGCCAAACGAACTGTGCTGCAATTGGAAGATTTCCATGAAGAAGTGTTCCTGACAAATGAGAGGGGTTGTCCCTATCGAACGATGTTTGATCGGTCATTTGAGAAAGAGGGGATTGATAGCATTACATACTTAGAGTTTCAAAGTGCTGAAGCCATTAAACAATGTGCAATTTCAGGAATCGGTATTGCCTTTCTTCCTGAGATCGTCGCGGAATCTGAAGTTGAACGTGGAGAACTTGTTGTCCTCCCCTGGCAAATTCCGGACTTGCAGGTATATACACAGATGTTGTGGCATAAAGACAAATGGATTTCACCAATGATGTTATCTTTTATAAAAGCAACCAGGGAAGTTTTTGGTTCACAGAGTGAGAATAAAACCGTATAGCTTATGTACCAGACATCAAACTGTTGAGCACAGTAAAACGCTGTTGAAAGTGGGGAAATATTATTTATGATTCCATTAGTATATGACCAGATTAACCATTGGGGAAAAGACGATGAATTTTTCCTTGCATTGTTAAAGAGACAAAAAGTAGAATTTATAGCTGACCTGGGCTGTGGAACAGGAAGATGGACTACTCATCTTGTTCAGTGCGGTTATAAAATTACCGCTATAGATCCCAATGAAGAAGCGATTGAAATGGCGCGAAGTAAAGATAATTCTGGAAATGTGAATTGGATTATAGGCGATAGTGCGGATTTACAAACCAATACCTATGATGCGGTGATTATGACAGCCAATGTTGCACAGGTATTTCTTACAGATGATAGTTGGAAGCGAGTGATCTCAGACATATTCCGATCCCTAAAAATGGGGGGGCACTTTATTTTTGATACAAGAAACCCTTTGGTAAAAGTATGGGAAGAATGGGAGAAGGACAAAACTCCTGACTTCGCTAAAGATAGACTAAGCGGAGATCCTTTAGAAATTCATACAGAATATGAAGGGTTTGAGGGAGATATTTACACTTTTTATGAAATTGTAAAAAATACTAAAACAGACAAAGTGTTAGTTCATGAAAAAATGCAGCTGAGGTTTCGAAATCAAGAAGAATTCAATGAGTCGCTGAAACAAATCGGTTTTTCAAAAATCAAAACATATGGTGATTGGGAATTTAAACAAGCAAATTCTGAGAATAGATCGTTTATTTTTCATTGTGTAAAATAGCAGTTAGTGAAGAAAATATTGAGGGACAAGTACCCATTGAACACAATTCTTATTCCTAAAATAACTACAGACAAATTTCATTCAAATCCATTCAATGGAATTTGTTCATATATGATGAACTGGAGTATGATGGGGGAAGGCGATGCTGATAATTATCATATAATCAATACCAAGTATAGCGTGTAATTTTATATAGGTCTAAAGCTTTTGGACCCGGCTACACAACACCATACTTCCTTGAAGGGGGACATCTGTTTTGGATGAGCAGTTTCTAGATTTATTGGCCGAGAAATATGATACGGAAGAAAAAATCATAACAGAGATCATCAACCTTGAAGCGATCTCCAATCTCCCGAAGGGAACCGAGCATTTTGTCAGTGATTTGCATGGGGAGTTTCAGGCTTTTCAGCATGTACTACGAAACGGTTCGGGTACCGTCAAAGAGAAGATCAAAGAATTATTCCGGGAAGCTTGGACGGATCAAGAAATCCATGATTTTGCGGCATTGGTTTATTACCCGGAAGAAAAAATACAGCTGGTTATAGGGGAACTGAGCAATAAACAGGCTTTGAACCAGTGGTATAGACTAACAATTGAACACATGCTTAAGCTTATTTCTTATGCCTCTTCCAAGTATACACGCTCAAAATTGCGTAAAGCTCTGCCGGAGCAATATGTATATATTGTAGAAGAGCTTTTATACAAGACGGATTCGACCAACAATAAGGATCCTTATTACGAGGAAATATATCGGCAAATTATATCCTTGGGCCAGGCGGACAATCTCATTATCGGCCTTGCTTATACGACACAACGCCTGGTGGTTGACCATCTTCATGTGGTTGGAGATATCTATGACCGGGGGCCGTACCCCGATAAAATTATGGATACGTTGATCAACTATCATTCTGTAGACATACAGTGGGGGAACCATGATGTCCTCTGGATCGGAGCCTACGCAGGTTCTCTGGTCTGCCTTGCGAATATTATTCGGATCTGCGCCAGATATGACAATCTGGACATCATTGAAGATGTATACGGAATCAATCTGCGCCCACTGCTAAATCTGGCGGAGAAATATTATGAAGACAATCCGTCCTTCAGACCTAAGTTACAGGCTGGCCATAATGTATCGGAGCAGGAAATTCTGCAGATCACCAAAATTCACCAAGCCATTGCCATGATTCAGTTTAAACTTGAAATTCCGATTATCAAGAGACGCCCATACTTTAATATGTCTGAAAGACTTTTGCTGGAGCAGATTGATTACGACAACAATGAAATCAACATCTGCGGAAAAACGTACCTGCTGGAAAACACCTGTTTTACCACTGTTAATCCGCAGAAGCCTGAAGAATTGCTGGAGGAAGAACGCCAGGTGATGGAAAAACTGCTGTTCTCCGTTCAGCATTCCGAAAAGATGGCCAGACATATGAATTTCCTCATGAAAAAGGGTAGTCTTTATTTAAAATACAATGGGAATTTGTTAATCCACGGCTGTATTCCTTTGGATGAAGAAGGAAATATGGAAGAATTGCAGATTGAAGACAAGACATATGCGGGCCGTCAATTGCTTGATGTTTTTGAGGATTATTTACGTTACGCCTTTGCACATCCGGAAGAAACAGAAGATCTGGCGACGGATATGGTATGGTACATCTGGACAGGGGAATGTTCCTCACTCTTTGGCAAGAGAGAAATGACCACTTTTGAACGTTATTTTATTCAAGAAAAAGAAGCACATAAGGAGAAAAAAAATCCTTACTACCATTTACGTGAAAATGAAGAGATCTGTCGAAGAATCTTGCAGGAGTTTGATTTGAATCCGGATCATGGACATGTCATTAACGGGCACACGCCAGTCAAAGAAATAAGTGGAGAGAGCCCTGTTAAAGCAAACGGAAAAATGATCGTGATTGACGGCGGTTTTTCCAAAGCCTATCAATCCACCACAGGCATTGCCGGATATACCTTGCTGTACAATTCTTTTGGCATGCAGCTCGTCGCCCACCAGAAATTTAAATCAAAAGAAGATGTGTTATGCAACGGAACGGACGTATTGTCTGTGAAAAGACTGGTGGACAAAGAACTGGAACGGAAACTGGTGAAGGAAACCAATGTTGGGGAGAAGCTGCTGCAGAAAATCTCGAATTTGAAGGACCTTCTGGAGTATCGTAACCCTGTTCAATAGGAATTGCGGTTAGATCGTTAAAATCACTTTCAAGCATATGTTATAGCATGTACTTGAAAGTGATTAATTTTCTAATCGACATCAGATATTATTAATTTCATTGTATGAACAATCAATTCAATACGAGTAAATTTTGGATTGGTGGTATCCTTTGAAAGGAAGTTAGTGTACTTTAAATATCTCTTAAAGGTTGACAAATTGAATCATATCACACAAAATACATGCTATAGCATATATTAATCCTATATGTACAACTTAATGAAAGAAGGATAGCTATGTTCATTTTTATTACCGTTTTACAGATTCTTTTAGGTCTCTTTTTCCTATTCACAGGAAGCAAAATTATTTCGGGTAAAATGGCCGACGAATTCAAACGATTTGGATTGCCCTCTTACTTTAATGTTCTGACCGGTTCGTTTGAGATTGTGGGAGCCATTGGTATGATCATTGGCATATGGATACCTATTTTTGCACTTTTGGCGGGTGTGCTTCTAGGTGGAACGATGCTTGCTGGGGCGTTTACCTTGATTGTTTTAGCCAAAGACCCCATACAAAAGGCCATTCCTGCACTCATTTTGTTTGTTCTTAGCTTGATGGTGTCGATGTATCATTTCTTTTAAACGACTTATTTAAGCATGATGGCGATATAAAGTAGTTTGTAACAATCGTTCAGATCACCTATAATTGGTGTAAGAACATGATGAATGAGGGTACAACAATGGACTTATACGATGTGACTGGTTTTTTAATTCACCGTACTGATCTTAAGCTTACAAATTATTTTATCAAACAATTGAAACCTTATAAGGTCACGCCTGAACAATGGAGTATTATTTTTTATATGGATATTGATAAAGCTACGACTCAAAAAGAGCTGGCAGAGGCAATCGATCGGGATCAAACAACTGTCGTGAGGATGATACATTCGTTAGAACGTAAAGAAATGGTTCGACGTATGATTAATGATCAAGATAAGCGTTCACATCATTTATATTTGTCTCCTAAAGGAGAAGAAGTAAAGCAACAGTTGTTGTTAACGGTCAAAGACGCTCATAATTACGTCACACGAGGGTTAGAGCCGGAGGAACTAAAACAGTTAAAAGTAATATTAGAAAAACTGTACATGAATGTGCAAGAGGATTAACCGAATTGACACGCTAGGTATTAAAGCCCCCCAAATACATGCTGTAGCATATATTTGGGGGGCTTTAAGCGACTCTGCTTTCTTCTTGCAATTTGCAAAGTAGGTGCAGTCCTGGGAACTTGAAGAAAATGAACAGGCGAATGTTAGGTGAATATCTAATTGAATTTACTTTCAGGCTCTTCACCATTTTCTACACGTTTTATATTATTTATAAAGAAATCATATCTTATTTTATGAAATTTCCGACCATCAGGCATTCCGGCTGTATGGGAATGCATTTTTGTTGATGAGCTGCTTGATTTGCTGATTCAAGGGAATATGTACACTGACGATGTCCGATGTGCTTATAAGTGTATCGAAATCCGTCATTTTCACCACGTCCTCAGATTGTACAACAGCTTTTCTTGCATAAGCCTGCACATTCATATCAAAAACCCTGCAAAACGAAGCCACTTCTTGCCCAATAGCGCCCAAACCGATAATCCCAATCGTTTTCCCCTTTAACTCACTCCCTGTATAGTCCAATTGATTCTCATCCATCAATCAATGCCAACGTTCCAGTCTTGCGGAAAATACGCTGTAATATTTGATTTTGCAGTTTCGTTAAAATAACCAACGATGAGAATTTTCATATCTATACCACCTTTCATAATCTATCCCATGCTAATCGTATGGAAAAGATTCTAGAATAACAATATAGCTCCTGATTTCAGTGAGTGGGGGAGTATGTCAATGTTTGATTACTCTAATAGTGGA
This sequence comes from Paenibacillus sp. FSL K6-4396, assembly GCF_038002525.1. Taxonomy (NCBI): domain Bacteria; kingdom Bacillati; phylum Bacillota; class Bacilli; order Caryophanales; family Paenibacillaceae; genus Paenibacillus; species Paenibacillus sp. FSL K6-4396. The sequence continues at coordinate 3,753,722 of NZ_JBBOCR010000001.1, forward strand.
GCTAAAGCCAAGAAAATATTAATGGATTAAATTTACGAATAGACTTGATTCTAGAAGTTACACCTGAGACTGAAGTTCTTCTACGTACTGCTGATGTATCAGATAAGCAAGCTGTTCAAAAATATGTAGATGATACGGTTCAAAAGACGTTTTGGTAAACCTGAAGAAGTAGGCTGTCTTGTTGCCTTCCTGTTATCTTAGGCAATGTCCTGATGAGGATACCTACAATGAAGAAAAAGAGCAGGTCATCCAGAAGATGGCTTGCTCTTTTCTTGCGCTGATTTTTTGATATCTACACTTCACTTCTAACGCGATCGCTCCTACTTACCTCGACTCTGGATAATCTCCACCATCTGTTTAAGCGCCTTTTTGGCTTCGGGTATAGGAAAAACGGGGAAGACATGATTCATTTTGGGATACTCGAAATAGTTGATATCAACCGATTGCCGGATAGCTTTTTCTTTGAATTTTCGGGCATCCGGAAGGAATAATTCATGTGTTCCTATAAACAGTGAAATTTTACCCAAATTTTTAATTTCCCCATGAATCGGACTGAGCAAGTAGTGTGAGCGAGGAGTTTCACCTGCATACCTTCTCCCAGACTCAACCAGCATGTCCCAGTTCAACATCGGCTCTTTATCCATCATGGCGATTACTTCAGGGTTGCTTAATGTAATATCAAGCCATGGAGACAGCAGAATAATGTCCTTGGGCTGTGGCAATCCTTGTTCTAATAAATATTGTGCAAAAGCCAAGGAAAGACCACCACCAGCAGAATCGCCCATTATGACGATGTTTTCCGGTTCAGTTATTTTTAATACATGCTTATATACCCTAAGAACACTCTCAATTGCATCCATGTACTGGTAATTCGGTGCTTTCGGGTAAATTGGCGCATATACCGTGCAATGTAGTTGCTCCGTTAAGTTGTGTAAAAAATGCCAGTGCCATGTCAGTGGTTGCTCAACATATCCTCCACCAGGCAAATACAGAACAACTCGTTCGTCCGAACGAGATTTGGATTTCAACATATACGTGTCTACCGGGAGACTGTGTGCTTGGGTAATATTATACTTCTGCTTAAGTTTGGCAGGTAATTCATAGGGCATGCTGTTACTCTTTTCGCGTTCCTCCATAAACTCATTCACATCAAGCTTCTTTTTGGTCATTCTCAGCAACAATTCGACTAAGAAACTTCGTATACTCCGCATCATATCGACCTCCTATATAAAGAATACTTGAATACAATCATAAAATATATTTAAATATAATTTAGTATCATAAATATTATTTTAAGGATAAGAGGGATGAAATGAATATTTCACAGTTGCAATATTTATTATCTGCTGCACAGTGGGGTTCATTCACGAAGGCCGCGAGCGTGCATCATCTCACCGTGCCAACGATTAGTCAGTCCGTCAAACAATTGGAAGAAGAGATGGATACCGTTATTTTTTACCGTACTAAAAAAGGAGTCGTACCAACAGCAGAAGGAGAACTTATTCTGCAGCATGCGGCAGCCGTCCTCAAAAATATTGAACACATGCAGAGTGCATTGCTCAGTTTCAAGGAAGAATCCTCAGTGTGCATCACGATTTCCACCATTCCTGGATTTGTTCCTCAAGTGGTGCAGACCATGTTGGAACTGATGAATACATATCCGACACTCAAAGTTCAGATGATCGAAGGAGATACACTAACGGTGATGAAACATGTTCAAGAGGGTTATGCGCACATGGGATTACTCTCATATAATAAAAGCCAACAGGACGATTTGTTCAAATGGGTTCCTATCGTTGAAGGCAACGCAGTGTTGATCATGAACAACCGGTCGTCATTACGCTTTTTTAAAACAATATCACCTGAAGACTTGCACAATGAAGTATTTGTTTTATACAAAGATGAACATATTGAAAATATCGCTCATACGTTAATTTCCACTAATCTTACCAACCGTATCGCCTTGATCACGAATAACATCGATGCATTGTGCCAAATGATTGTTTACGGCAATGCTATAACGATTGCTCCAGATTTTATATTAAATGCGTTGTCTTCCACCTATCGTGAACAATTCGTAACAGTTCCTTTACAACAATTCAGCTCTGAGAAAGCCATCTTGGGGAGAATCACACGAACAGATGAACCACTTTCTAACATGGTCGAAGAATTTACAACCAAGCTGGCTAACCTCGTGCAAAACCCAAAAGGCTCTTCGTTGGATCACCCGTAGTTCTTGAAGCTGGAGGAGATATCCCCGATGCGATTTCTAAGTAATAACGGTAGTAGACATTCTGATGCAGCATAGTTTATGACGCTCTACATAGCAGATGATAACATTTTGTTTTTTTGAAGATGGTACACTTCAGGGATGGACTGCACGGGTTGGTGCGGAAAACCTCACAGTAACAGAAAAGGAAGCACATGAAGGGAAGTCAAGCATGTTGGTTACCAACCGTGAACGCTCCTATCATGGACCCATGTTCTCGATGAAAGAGCTGCTTCAGCTGCCGAAAGCTGGAATTCGATCGGCAGCTTGCAGATCCCTAAAGCGCAATGGAATACTTGGCATAAGGTCACTGGAACATTCCAGTACAGCGATGACCCTGCTGAGCTGAAACTATTCATTGAAACGCCTTACATCTCTGAGGATAGCGTATGGCATTCTCTCTTTTGTAGGAAAAGACAAACATTAAATCTTCGTTAGTTATCACTGTAAAGTCAGAACCCTCGTACTTGTGGAGAGAACGATCCATATGTACGGGGGTTCTTTTCGTGCAAACAACAAGTCATATTAACAATTTGTTATCGAAGCTATGGTTTTATCATGTTGACTTGGAGGGAGCCAATCTATACTTAAACCTACGGAGATTAAACAGAACCTTGGCTGACGTCTCTGAAACCAATAGAGAAAGAGGGGGAGCACACGAATGAGTAATGCCAAAGCCACCACACCCACCCAAGTCGATGTGATTCGTCCGAGTCCCCGGCGTACCAAACGCAATAAAGGCTCCAGGCGAACGCTGGCACTGGATCTGATGTTATTGCCAGCAGTTATTTTGACGTTCATATTTGCGTACATACCGATGGGCGGATTGGTCATTGCTTTTCAGGATTATAAGCCCTGGCTCGGGTTTGCAAAGTCTTCCTGGATCGGACTGGAGCATTTCCAATTCCTGTTCAGTATGCCGGAGAATGTGCAGGTGATCTGGAACACCCTGATTATTGCAGGTTTGAAACTGATTGGAGGTCTGATTGCACCGCTGATCTTTGCCTTACTCCTTAACGAAGTACGAAAGGAAACCTTCAAGAAGAGTATACAAACGTTCGTTTATCTGCCGCACTTTCTGTCATGGGTCATACTAGGCGGAATTTTGCTGGACATGCTTGCAACGAAAGGTATGATCAATCAGTTTCTTGGGGCGTTGTTTGGTCTTGAACCGATCTTTTTCCTTGGGGATGGCACTTGGTTTAGAATTGTCGTTGTTACAAGTGATATTTGGAAGGAATTCGGCTTTGGTGCCATTATCTTTCTTGCCTCGCTGGCAGGCATTAATCCAGCACTGTACGAGGCAGCTGAGGTGGACGGAGCAAGTCGCTGGCAGCAGACCTGGTCCATTACGATTCCGGCTCTCATTCCCATCATGATTGTTGTAGGAACGTTGTCCCTCGGTAATATCCTGAACGGAGGATTCGATCAGATTTTCAATCTGTATAATCCCGTTGATTCACATTCTCGCAGTCTCCTTCAGCGGTAAAGCAGCTGCCAATGCGAATCTGGTTGGACTCTTTCCGGTGGAATTTACACTTGATGCTTATGAGAAAACATTGGCCAATGAGAACTTCCTTCGTTCCCTATGGATTGCAATACAGCGAACCGTGCTGGGTACAATCCTGAGTATGGTTATTGTCACGCTGGCGGCCTACCCTTTATCCCGGGAGAATCGCAGCTTCAAACGACGTAACATCTACACCTGGTATTTTGTATTTACGATGCTGTTCAGCGGAGGATTAATTCCATTCTACATTCTTATCCAGAAACTCAATTTACTCAACACGATGTGGGTGCTTATCCTTCCTGGAGCGGTATCTGTCTGGAACATGATTCTTTTATTGAATTTCTTCCGCAACGTTCCCAAAGAGCTGGAGGAGGCTGCCTTCATCGATGGTGCGGGTTACTTTCGAACATTGATCTCTGTCTTTTTGCCCGTGTCGATGCCAGCCATCGCTACACTCTCCCTGTTCTCCATGGTAGGGCACTGGAACGCCTGGTTCGATGGGTTGATTTTCCTGACGGATCACGAAAAGTATCCATTAGCCACCTTCCTCCAGACGATCATCGTACAGCAGGACTTCAGTAAAGTTTCCGTGCGGCCCGAAGACCTGGAGAACATCTCACAACGGACGATCAAGGCAGCTCAGATATTCATTGGCATGGCACCGATTTTGGTTGTATACCCCTTACTGCAACGCTTTTTTGTTAAAGGGATTGTACTTGGTGCTGTTAAAGAGTAAGACGGATTGAGATCTAACCAATTTAGAATGATATGGGGGAGACAACATGTTTAAAACATGGCAAAAACCGCTTCGCATATTGATGGCTGCCACAATGTTATCTGGTGTGCTCGCAGCGTGCAGCAATGAATCGACATCAGAGAACAAGCCTAGCGACAGTAATGAATTTTATTCCGCTCCGTTTGAAAATGGTAAATATGTTGAACCGGTTACCATTTCGACTGTATTTCCGATCACCAGCAGCTTGAAGTTCAAAAATGGGGAAAACATTGAAAATAACGTTCATACGAAGTGGGCTCACGATACACTGGGGATCGATATTAAATACTTATGGACGGTGAGTGAACAAAATAATGCGTACCAGACCAAACTTCGTCTCATGTTAACCTCGGGTCAGAAAATGCCGGATATTATCTCTTTCCGTGGTGACTCTACGCTAATCAGTGATTTGATCGAATCGGGTCAATTCACGGATGCGGGGGAATTATTTGATAAATATGCCTCCGATGTATACAAAAAAGCGATGGCGGAAGATCCAAACGTATGGAACCCGTATATGCGTGATGGCAAACGTATGGCTATTCCTATTCTGGAGAACGCTTACAATAATGATCCCGTCATGTACATTCGGGAAGATTGGCTCAAGAAGTTAAACTTGAAAGCACCAACCAATTTAGCCGAGTTGGAAACGGTAATGGATGCCTTCGTCAATCAAGATCCGGATGGCAACGGCAAGAAGGATACGATGGCTCTGTCTGTAGGTTTCAAGAATGATCTGAACACCTGGATGTCGGAATCCGGCTGGATTTTTGGCATGTTTGGAGCGATGCCTAATCAGTGGAACAAAGCCGCAGACGGTTCACTTGCCTACGGCTCCATCCAGCCAGAGATGAAACCCGCACTGACGAAAATGAAAGAATGGATGGAAAAAGGATACATTGATAAGGAAGCGGGACTTTATGATGAGCCCAAAGCAACGGAGGCGTTTACTGCAGGCAAGTCCGGTATAATCGTTGGCCCTTACTGGATGACAGGCTGGCCGCTCCCGGATCTGCAAAAAAACGTGCCTGATGCTGAGTATAAAGCATATCCACTTCCGGCCGGCCCTGACGGGAAGATGGGACGACATGGAACGCCAATAAGTACAGGAGCCGTTCTCATTAATAAGGATATGGAACATAAAGATGCATTCTTTGTATATCAGAACTATTTGTTTGATCACTGGGCTAATCCGGACAGCACAACGTTCGTGCACGGATTTGCTAAAGGTTATGATTATGACATCGCTCCAGACGGAACCGTCTATAAAGAACTGCAAAGCGACAAAATTCCTGGCGGCTGGATTGATGCGATCCGTTATACGTTGACGTTTGACGGCGCGATTATCCCTAACCTGATGATGAATACCCTGGCAGAACTTGCAGGGGGCAAAGAACCAACCACTCAGTATGAGAAAAACCTGGCAGACCGTATCCCTGAACAGATTAAGGCCGTCAAGATTGTCATTGACCAAAAAGATATTATCATGCCTGAGATGTTCACGAGTGTACCCACGAAAACACAAGTTTCCCGAGGCGATATGCTGAGCAAGCTGGAAAAAGAAGTGTTGAATAAAATCATTTATGGCCAAGCACCCATTGATGATTTTGATGCATTTGTGCAACAGTACATGTCTTCTGGCGGTAAACAGATCACGGAAGAAGTAAACGCATGGTATGACACGATAAAATAAAAAACGAACCGCACTTCATGTACAAGGAGTTTCATTTACCTGTGTACGTGAAGTGCGGTTTTTTAACTTTATTGCTCACGGTAATCCTGGGGCGTCATACCGAATTTATCGCGAAACACCTTGATGAAGTATTGGGAGTTGGCGTAGCCCAGTTTATCGGAAATCTCATATACCTTATCCTGCGAATGATTAAGCAGGTAGAGGGCAAGATCCATCTTGACACTTAGAATGTACTCACTCAAGCTGATGCCTTGAATTTGTTTGAACAGCTTGGAGACATAAACCGGATGCAAGGATACATGATCCGCGATCGATTGGAGACTGAGGGAGTGCAGATTGGCAGAAACAAACGTCTTGATCTGATGTATGACATCATGTTGCTCATCTAAAGACTGTTCCTCCAGCTTCGTTCGCAGCCGATCAAGCATGTTTTCAGCCCAATCTGTAAGTTGGGATACAGACCGAAAAGGCATACGCGGAACCCATTCGTTTCCGACCAAATCGGATAACAGCGCATGATTTTTGTGGGCAATGTAATGAAAAGCCGATAACAATATAATCTGAATCTCATCCAGATGTTCTTCAGTTTGTTCAGGCAGCGTGCTATACCCAGTCTCAATTCGGTGGAGACGTTCTTTGAATACTTCCCATTGTCCCGTTTCAAGCAAATAATTGAAGGTTGGTGGTTCATATAATATATGCAAGGAACGAATGGACACAGGACGATAGCTTTCCTGAAGGGAAAGGAAGTACCCTGTACCGTTACCTACCTGCTTTTTCAGAGCGGACTGGGCTTGCTCATACATGTCCCGGATATCATGCTGGAGTTTACCCTTCTGGCTCAGGATGACGGAAATGCCACCTTTCAGATATTCATTGACATTATGATGCAGCTGTAGGGAGGAGATATGCGTGAGACCCTGATTCTGATCCTCCAGCTGATCCTGCTCCGGCAATTGCTTACTGTGACTTAACTTTAACAAGAAAACCAGATAATCGTAATGATCACGACAATGCCAGGTATGAAAAGCTGTGTTGTATAACTCACATGCGATGTTGGTCACGGCATACTCAAACAACTGCAAGCTGCTCGTTGTATGCCTGGTAAAATGTTCTTCCAGGCGTACCAGAACGAGTTGAACTTCATCTTCGGCATGGAAGGGCAGATGATAGTGTGCCAACTTGTCGTTCAAAGCATCTTCTGCATAACGATTACCTTCAATCAACTGATTCAGCAGCCTGTCCTTCAACGAAGGCAGGTGCTCGCGAAACGAGTTCATCGCCTGTTCATAGGACAAGGCTCTACGGATTTGCTGCTCAATGGACAGCACCGTCTTTTCCAGACATGCCGCCAGTTTTTCGACATCAAGCGGTTTTAGCAAATATTCAACAACCCCGTGTCTGGTCGCTTCTTTCGCATACTCGAACTCGGCATAACCGGTGAGCAAAATACAGGGCAGGTTGGGTTTAGCCGCCTTGATCTGCCGAATCAGCTCAAGTCCGTTCATCACCGGCATTGAAATATCGGTAATCACGATATCTACGGTCTGTTCATCCAGAATGGATAAAGCCTGCATTCCGGAATATGCTTTGTGAATACGCTCGATCCGATATTCATCCCATGGAAATGAGATCTCAAGATCGTCAATCACATAGGATTCATCGTCAACTAACAGAATCTGATGCATCTGCAATATCCTCCTTATGTATAGTAATGATGCACAGGGTACCTTCATATAAGCTGGATTGAACGGACAAGCCCGATCGTTTACCATATGTGAGTCTGATTCGCTGATTGACATTTCGAACTCCTGTTCCGATCTGTTCCTCTGGGCGGGTTAGTTCATTCATGTGTTTGCAGCTCAGTGACAGTCGCTCTTCCGGCATGCCCACACCATTATCTGCAACGATGATACGGATGACCTCATGGTCCTGCTCCGCGCGAATCGTAATTTTCCCTGAACCCATGGAGGGTTCAATCCCATGTTTGACCCCATTTTCAACGAGTGGCTGCAAAATCATACGAGGGATACGGACCGAGAGAAGCTCTTTGGGTACATCGATATCAAAAGTGATCGTTTTTTTTCGCATATGAATAATGGACATGTAATGATTCACAAAACGAAGCTCTTCACCCAGCGTCGAATCCATATCTTCAATACGATGAATATAACGGCAGTAGGAAGCCAGCTCCAAGGTCATGGCTGTGACCGATTCATAATCCTTTACACTCGATTTGCTCTGGATATAGTTGAGACAGTTGTATAGGAAATGGGGATTGATCTGAGCCTGATACTGCTTGAGTCTGGCCTCTTTGACGGAAAGTTCTCCAATAAGGACCTGCTCAATTAATGTCTGCGTATTCTCAGCCATTCGGTTGAACGATCGACCCAGGATTTTAAATTCCATAATTTGAGTTTCGTCGACACGGCTGGAGAAATCTCCCCGGTCAAACCGGTCGATCGCTTTACGCAACCGAATAATGGGTTGTTGAATCTGATTACGCAGAGCCAAGATGTACAAAAGCGAAAGAAGCAGCAGGGCTACAAGTGCCAGCACAAACAGCGTATTGTTACGTGAAATTGATTGCTGAAGCTGATTGGTTGGATGATAGTCGATAAAGTACAAATCCAGAATACTTGCTTTCATATAAGTGATGAAGTAATTCCTGTCCTGAAAGGAGATTTCAAAGAAACCTCTGTCATTTCTGAGCTGTGGAACAACCTGAGCATCAGCCTGGGCAAGTTCAAGGGAGCCTGAACCTCGAATGGCTGTTTTAAAATGGGAATCATACAGCATCGGTGTTCCGGATGTATAATCAGACATCATTTTCTGCAAAACATCTAATGAGATCCTGATCTCGATATACATCGGCCCTCGATGTCCCTTGGTGAGATGTGAATAATAACCTGTACCATCCTTGTTCATATGTAATATCCATTGATCGAGCGGATCTTTGGACATGGAGAATGATCGAAATGAAAACTGGGGATCAGAAGATACCGTGTCCTTTTGATCCGGATAATACAAAATAATGGTATTGTTCCATGAGGTGGAAGCACTGTTTAATGCCAGCTTCTCAATGAGCTCCAGCTTGGCCTTGTATTTAGCAAAATCATTTCCGTAATGAAGAACATATGTATAACCTCTGACGGATTGATCCTCTGATAATGTTAGCGCATTCATTAATACCTGCTCAAATTGATTCGATAGCTGGGAGGACATGAATCGCACTTCGCCCAATTTATTCTTTTCTAACTCTCGTTGAATATCTCCCACATTTAATCGATAGATCCACCAGAAGATCAGTACAATCAGCATAAACATCAAAACTAGACCGAGTGCCAGCTTTGAAAAAATAGAGCCGTTCTCTGTGGGACACTTTTCCTTCAACATGTCATTTCCTCCTGTAGAATAAGAACGATCATCTCTAGCTTTATTCTACAATATCTAGCTTTATAAGGGGAGGGAACATGAGGACAAGGGGCTTACAGAAGACACCACTTAAAGGTGGATGTCAACGATCTGAACCCTGGAGCTGCGTAATTCTATAGTAAATGGGGTTTGTATAAATCGGACGCTCCGAATTCGATGGTCCTATGCCAAATATAAATATTTACCTCTTGCATAAAGAACACATGTTCGGTTTATAATATATAGAAACATACGTTCTTAAATGTACAGGAGTGATTTCAGTGTGGACTAAGCAGCGAACCATTATGCTCATTGATATGCAGAGTTTTTATGCTTCAGTCGAAAAGGCAAAAATGCCCCAATACAAAAATAAACCACTCGCCGTTGCAGGCGATCCAGCAAGACGTTCTGGCATTATCCTTGCCGCTTGTCCGTTGGCCAAAGCTAAAGGTGTATCTACCGCGGAACCACTCTGGCAGTCTCTTCAGAAATGCCCTGAACTGATCATTGTAAAACCTCACATGCAAGAATATATCGAAGTTTCCACTCAGATCATGTCCATTATTGAGGAATTCACCGATCTGGTCGAGCCATACAGTATAGACGAATTATTTGCTGATGTTACAGGGTCTATGCATCTATTTGGTAATGATCCAGTCGATCTGGCCAAACAAATTCAAGACAAAATCTATAATGAAACAGGGGTTTATGCAAGAGCAGGAATTGGTGAAAACAAAATTATCAGTAAATTGTGCTGCGATATGATTGCTAAAAAAGCGGAGGGTGGCATTTTTCACTTAAAGAAAGAGGAGTTGCATCTTCACATTGGAGATAAGCCCATCCGCGATATGTGGGGGATTGGCTCAAGAATGGAAAAACATCTGTGGAAGATGGGTATCCGAACCATTAAAGACCTGGCGAATACGCCTCTTTCCAAATTAAGAAGCAAGTGGGGTGTTAATGGAGAAGTCATCTGGAGAGTCGCCAATGGACTCGACAATTCGCCGGTAACCGTCAACACACACAGCACACAAAAGGATATCGGAAACGGAATGACCCTGCCTAGGGATTTCACAGAAGCATGGGAGATCGAAGTGGTTATTCTCGATATCTGTACAGAAGTGTGCAGAAGAGCCCGTAAAAAAGGGCTGATGGGTAGTGTCATATCTGTGAGTGTATCGGGAGCAGATTTTGATCACCCCACTGGTTTTCACAGGCAAGTTAAACTGTCTGATCCTACAAACATAACCGTTGATTTGTGCAAGATCGCCAAACGCATATTCCATCAACATTGGGATGGGCAACCTGTGCGCCGTGTAGGCGTATCCCTGTCTCAATTATCCAACGCGGATACATATCAACTATCTTTCTTTGATGATCAAGAGCAGAAACGAGCCATTGATCAGGTGATGGACAACATTAAGGATCGATATGGCGACATTGCCATTCTTCGAGCGAGCTCCATTACGGCTGCGGGTCAAGCGATTGATAGAGCATCTAAAATTGGGGGGCATTACAAATGAGCAAAAAACTGGAGGCCAATGGATTATGGGAATCGAGCCGCATGATGCTTCCACAACATAAAGAACGAATTATACAGCATCGTACTCAAATTCATCATCAAGCGAAACCACTGATTCATGAAGATGAGTGGGAGATTATTGCTCAACATATAGATATGTCCCTCAACTATACGTTGCAAGCCACCTTTGAAGTGTTTAATGAGTCAGGCAATCGGTATATACACGGAATCGTCACTTCAGTCAGCGCCTTTGGAAAAAAAATAAAAATTGAAATGGATAATGGATTTGAATGGGTCGATTTTGATCAATTGGTCACTGTAAAGTTTGAAGAAGGAGGAGGTGTGTACGGTGAGACAAACTTCTGAGGAACTTGCACTCGTAAAGAGGCTGGTAGAGCTTCCGTATCTTTTAGGTGCTCTGGAGGTAGATAAGCATAAAATATACGCTTCAAACTTTAAAATGAAATCGGTGTATATTGATTACCTGGACGGTACCCAAAAGAAAATTGCTTTAGAGATGTACAAATCAAAACAAAGTTTAAAGGAACATCATATAAAAATCATTGAAGAGGAGAGATCCGAGCTGAGTTTAACAGTAAATTATTCGGTAAGAGGTTACCTTCACAAAATGACATTATTGTGGAGCAAAGTGAAAGTGGATGTGACCTTAATGCTTACGGAACATATGAGCGTTGATATTACTGATATGCCAACATAAACATAGAGTTTGAGCAGAATACAGTATATAACGTCATGGGGCGGATATAATACAGCTATAACCATTGTTTTCTTCTCCCGATTTGGGTAAACCGACCTTTGAAATTGAAGGGTCGGTATTTTTGTCTCAAAATTTTGCATTGGCATATTAAACATATAAAATGAGAGAAATCACGCGGCAGATACATTTATCCATATAAAACAAGGATGAATCCTTCAGAAGGGTGATACCAACATACCTGGATTAGTACGGCGAGGTTCCGTTATCTTGACAGCCAAGATTATTACATACAACGTTGAATAAGAGTAATATGTTGATGTCCTCTTGAGCATGTTTTCTGTGAAAGATATGAACGCAAAACGTTATGACTTACCGTTGAACAATGGAGGAGTTTAATTTTTAAAGGGGAGAATGATATGGACTACAATTCAAGGAAGGAAGCAGTGTTTGAGACGAAACGGCTCCGTAACTGTACCATAGCGGCGGGTCGTCGTCATACCGTTGCTCTTAAATCTGACGGAACAGTAACAGCTGCGGGTGATAATAAATATGGTCAATGTAAGGTAAGCGATTGGTGCCATATTGTCGCAGTTGCGGCTGGTAATGTTCATATGGCTACGAACACCGGTAATGCACATACCGTTGGTCTTAAATCTGATGGTACGGTAACAGCTATAGGTTGGAATAAGCATGACCAATGCAATGTAAGCGAATGGCGCGATATCGTAACCGTTTCGGCAGGTTGGTGCCGTACGGTTGGGGTTAAATCAGATGGCACCGTGGTTGCGATGGGGCGAAATAATGAAGGGGAATGCAACGTGAGCAGCTGGCATGATATTGTATCGGTCACGACGGGTGACTGGCATACAGTCGGTCTAAAAATAGACGGAACGCTAACAGCGGTTGGTAACAATAAGTATAACCAATGTAACGTACACGACTGGGGCGACATATTAGCTGTTTCGGCGGGGTATCTTCATACGGTTGGGCTCAAATCGGATGGCACGGTAGTGGCTGTGGGAAGAAATAATGAAGGTGAATGCGGCGTAAGCGGTTGGCGCGATATTGTAGCAGTAGCAGCGGGGAGTTATCATACCGTTGGTCTTAAGTCTGATGGTACGATGGTTGCTGTGGGTTCGAATAAACATCACCAATGTGATGTAAGTGGCTGGCATGACATTAGAGCTGTTTCGGCGGGCTGTGCCCATACGATTGGACTAAAATCGGATGGTACGATGGTTGCTGTGGGTGATAATGATTATGGACAATGTGATGTAAGCGGATGGAGTATCATTCAACAATAAATAAAGGAATTTCATATCGAGGGACTAGATCATGGTCCCATTGAAGTCGCTATTTTAGCGGCTTTTTTGTTTTATCGGTACAAGTTTTATTCCCAAATCAAGGACAAGAACATGGTCCGATTACCAATCAGCGTATAAATAATCGGTTCTTCTCTCCATAAATTCATTGATCTAACGAGAAAGATAGTCCATATAGGGTAGGGGGGGGATGGTAATGTGTTAATAAAGGAGTTGATCTACTTGGATGATACGATACTTGAGGCCGCCTCATGTGACCATACATCTTCAAACGAGCGGAAAAGCCATCATTCGGAGAGTACAAAGCGAAAGTTAATTAGCCGGTTGAATCGGATTGAAGGGCAAGTGCGTGGAGTAAAAGGAATGATTGAGAAGGACACGTATTGTGATGACGTATTGCACCAAATTGCCTCCATTCAATCCGCGTTGAATGGAGTAGGAAAGCAGCTTTTGGAACATCATATGAAAAGCTGTGTCATTGAACGGATTTCAGAGGGCGATCACAAAGTTTTGGATGAACTGATGATCACTGTAAATAAGTTAATTAAATAAGCTAGAATATTACAGGTACCTCTTGTTGTATTCAGGCAAAAAGAATGTCAGGAACAAGAATATGCTCCCGTTGAGTCGCTATTATAGCGGCTTTTTTGTTTTATGGCTTTAGCCCATTGAGTGCGTATAACGCGCGAAACAAAAAACCACCCGCTATGCGGGTGGAGGAACCTGAGGTTTGATCACCAAGACCGTTCCGATAAAATTAGATGTTCAGGCTGGGTGAAGGAATGGTCTAGGGTGGCAAACAAGAGCTGCAGCCTAGCTCACACAAAAGTGGATGTGTAAATCCCACATTGTATTCACCCCGAAGTATAGACGGAAAGAAATCTATAGATACTATGTAAGAACAGTTATAGAAAGTACTCTAAATGACTATATTAACAAAATTAACGCCTTCCACTAAGGAGCTGGTAGCAGAAGGGGATCTAATTGCAACTCATTTTCGCTGGGCATCGTTCAAAAAAATTAGTAGATGGATAAATAGATTAAAGTCGAAGAGGGACTGCATTTTGCACTCCCTCTTCTTAGTGATTTTACAATTAGGAAATATAAACTACTAGTTTTAGCCTAGTTTTTGCGAACCATTGAACCACACAGATTTGATTGACAAGGTATCTGAAATATTAGTGATCGGATCACCGTTAATGAGAATAAGATCAGCACGTGCACCTTCGGTAATCCGGCCACGATCATGTAGACCAAAGCAACTGGCCGGTTTGGAAGTAGCTGACTGAAGAGCTTCGATCGGAGTTAACCCAGCCTTCACCAGCAGCTGCATTTCGTGGTGAACACTGGCCCCATGAGCAAGGCCCCCAAGGTTCGGAACGGGAACCGGTGCGACATCCGTCCCTACAAGAATATCAACTCCGGCACGGTGAAGATCCATCACATTTTTAAAGCTGTTCTCCATATTGCCTTGTGGGAACGTATTGAAGCTTGAGTTCAAGATATCGATCCAATCTGGACTTAATTTGGAATGAACTCGTGGATCATTAGCCAATTCTGATGCCGGATTACCTATAATCGATGAATTCAACACCAAGCACGGTGTAACAAAAGCTCCAGAATCAGCTATGGATTTGACCAATTCGGACGTGTTCTCGGGTCTGTCGATAAACAAGTGGCCCAAACCGTCGACTCCAAAATCGATGGCTGCTTTCGATGAAAGAGCCGTCAAGACGTGGGCAATAACCAACTTATCAAATTTGTGGGCTTCAGTAACAGCTGTTTTTAGAATCTCGTCACTTAGAACAGGCAGGCCAGGTGCACCCATGACCGTTCCCTCTTCAATCATGATCTTAATATAGTCAGATCCATTCTCCACTTGGGTATGCACATGTTTGATCGCTTCTTCAACCGTCGTCACTTGAGGTATTTCGTCGTGATCGTGAGCGTAGGCGGCCAACATTGCTTCCCGGTCTTCCTCCGATAACTTCTCTAGTTCCTTTAATACGAATTCAGGTATTTCATCTCCATCAGGCAGTAATTCATCTGGGTGCCCACCAGGAGCGGTAATCGCTGTACCAGCAGATCGGACGTCTGCGATGTCATCCACATTTTTAAGCTGAATTTCGCGCCCTCTTTTAGTAAAATCGCCGTTCATTTCAAGTTCTGTTGTAACACCGAATTTTAAGGCATCTCGTAATCCGCCAATTGAGGTATGAACATGTGCATCAATGAGACCAGGTATTAATGTCGCATTTTCTCCATCGATAATTGTTGCATCGCTCGGGATGTCTCCGCCCACTGAGATAATGGACACCCCTTTTATGACAATATGTCTGGGAGCAATAATTTGATATCCATCAAAGATCCGTACATTTGTAATCGCCGTAATTTCTTCTAACCCAGCATTTTGATTTAATTTCTCCATCATAAAAAATCCTCCTAATGTGTTTGTGATTCAACACTTCGGAGTATAACTGTTAGGTATCTAACAGTCAATAGTCTAATGTTTATTTGACAAGCCTATTGGGATCACTGTATATTTTAGCTACTTACAATTAGATTCCTAACAATTACGGAGGGGACGATGGACGGTCATGCATTCCCGAGAAGATACGCCTTTTATGGAATTGTTTCAAATTATCGGTCTTAAGTTAAAGAAAAGAGCGGATGAGAGTATAAAAGAGTTAGGATTAAGTTCTCAACAAGGAAAAGTAATTGATTATATTTATGAGAATCAAGATAATCATATTATTCAAAAGGATCTTGCAGATCGGTTCCATCTGCGTGGGGCAAGCGTTACAAGCATGCTTCAAGGTCTAGAGCAAAAAGGTTTCATCGAACGTAAAATCCCGACCAATAATGAACGGCAAAAAAATATTTATGTATTACCAAAAGCGGTTGACTTGATTGAAGACTTCAATAACTCATTTCAAAAAGTGGAGGATGAAATCGTTCAAGCCCTTAATGACGAGGAGAAGCAAATCTTAAAGAAATTATTGATCAGAATTAATGAACGCATATAACAGAAGGGCAGGCAGAGGTAACTGGTGGCCAGAACACTGATTTAATATTGTCTAGAAAAAATTGTATAAGGACAAGAACATTAGTTCAGTGAAAGTCACTATTTATGGTCATAATCCTGTCAAGTAGACAAAAAGACGAAATTTACGCTACGACCGTTTCTCGGTATTCCACCGGGGGATGGTCGTTTGGATTATGAGACATACAAAAACTGCAATATTTAAAAATAAAAGTGAGAGGAGCATCATTAATGTTTGATGACATTGATTTCTCACCAAGAATTATTGCTTACACCTCGAATAATTTACATAACTTGGTCCAAGAGTGCTCTAAATATGTAAGGGAAATAATAGGATGAAGATAGTTGACACTTAATAGAGTAAATACTTCATCGTTTGAAAATCTTTCTATTTAAGGAGGTATATTAATGAAAAAACTTGAAATTAAAGTATCTAACTATGATCCCAAGTATGCTGAACATACAGTGAAAATGTGGAGAGATAGTAAGGAACGGGCAATTCGTCAGGCTGAAAACCATAGCTTCGAAAACCATCTATATTTTTTAAATCATATACTATCTAAACAGTATCAAATAGATTTAGCCTTAATTGATGAAAAAGTAGTTGGAATGATTGCCTATAGTGAAACTGAGATAAGCCAACTTTATATTCATATTGATTATCAAGGGAATGGAATAGGGCGAACCTTGCTTAATAAAGCAAAAGCACAAGCAAATGGAAAATTAACTTTATATACATTTGAAGTTAATAAAAATGCCCAAAGATTTTATGAGAATAATGGTTTTGAAATCACTGGTAGAGGACAAGAAAATGAAGAGAATTTACCTGATATACGATATGAATTGAAGTTGTAAAAATCGAATATAAAGTTACATTCAAAAAAGTGAACAGTCTGCAGGTTAGCTGGATGCTTGACCACCCAACCATATTCACTGGAACTGTAATCCCATGTATTTATTATCTTGACAGTAATTGAGTCTGACTCGTAATATTTGAAGTGGAGATGTAGGAAAGGGGACTCGCTGGACAATGTGGAATTCCTTGTAATGATTATCTAAACTGGATCGCTCGACTTGGTGTTTTGGTTATTACCACACGCCTCGTTTGTGATGCCGATCTGCAATCATTCAAGGGACGCGAGGAACCGTTTGATCAAACCCGGGCGCGGATACTTGATGTATCCGTTTTTGTTATACCTAGGATAATTCCATCTCCAATGAAAAATGGATTTCTCCCTCCCTTATTAAACGGAGGAAATAAAATGACCAAACTACATGGAAAAACCGCTATCGTGACAGGCACAAGCCGCCCTGGAGGGATCGGAACTGCCGTCTGCCGCACGTTGGCACACGAAGGCGCTAATGTGTTCTATACCCATCTGTACGATTACGATAAGACAGAGAATCCGGGAGATGCCGACAAGAACTGGCCGGATCTCTTCGCTGAAGAACTTCGCTCTTATGGCATTAAGGCAGCGCATATGGAGGTCGATCTTACCGATCCCACTTCTCCAGCGCGAGTGCTTGATGCGTGCCGGTCGGCTGTCGGGCTGCCGACCATTCTCGTCAACAACGCTACGTACAGCGTATCAGCTGATTTCCGTCAATTGACTGCATCACTGATCGATGCGCACTGTGCCATGAACATTCGAGGTACGTTCATGCTATCGGCCGAATTTGCGCGTATGCTGGAGGTTGAACTGGCCGGCCATCAGGCCCTTAACAGCGGCCGGATCATCAACCTTACGTCCGGTCAGGGTAAGGGGCCGATGCCTGGCAATCTCGCTTATGCCGCAACAAAAGGCGCCGTCTCCACCTTTACCGAATGTCTGTCTGCTGAACTAGCTCCTTTTCACATTACTGTGAATGCTGTTGATCCCGGTCCTACCGATACGGGTTGGATGTCAGAAGAAGTGAAAAAAGCCTTGCTACCGGGATTTCCGATGGGCAGGATCGGTCTTCCTGAAGATGTATCCCGTCTGATTGCTTTTCTGGCAAGCGACGATTCCCAATGGATCACCGGACAAATCATCCATTCTAGAGGTGGGTTTTAATTAGGAAAACAGTTCATTAACGCACGGGATACAATAGTTCCATAAAACCAAATAAAGCCGCCGATCAACAGGATCGGCGGCTTTATTCAATTACTGAGCAGTAAAGTTTAGTTATAATCAACTTTTATCACCAGAAAATAAAGTCTGCTTGGTAGAATTGTGAAGTAAAAATCACACTAACTGGAGTGGATACTATGCTTTCTGAGGAAGATTATGCGAAGGTAGCGAAAGAAGCTTTACATCAATACCCAATCATTTGGGAAAAACTTGTGTATCTCGGAATGAGTGATAATGTTACATTTCAAGTTCAGACCAACGATGATAATCAAAAGTATCTTATCAAATTCCATATCTCAACGATTTCCATTCACTCAAAAGGGAATGTCGCATCAGAGCTTATCTGGCTTGAAGCTTTGGTTAAAGATACAAATCTCGTCGTACCTGCCCCTGTCAGAAATTTTCAAGATGATCTGGTACTCCGCCTGTTAACGTCTTCGGAACGCTCCACCGCGTGCCAGCGCATAGAAAATCAAGAGAGCAATGATTGACCCCACGATCGCGGGTATGATATGAAATCCACCCACTACCGGCCCCCTCGGACCCAACAGTTCATATCCTAACCATGATCCAATAAAACCAGCAATGATATTTCCGAGTACGCCTCCCGGCACGTCCCGTCCAATCAGATTTCCACTTAACCAGCCAATCAGCCCACCGACAATAAGTATCCAGATTAGATACACGAATTGGCCTCCCTTCCATTGATTTATTACAAGTTATGTTTCGTTAGGGGGAATGTTGCGGATGATCTGAGAATTGACCACGAAACCATTTCCATTTTAATCCAAGGGTAGTAAAATCGGTTGTACCACCACTCGTATGAATGCTGGTTCAGATGGGGATTGGAGATGGCGAGTATAGAAAGGAGGCGCTTAGGTGTTCATGTTTCGAAGTCCTTTTATTTTAGCCTTGTTGATGATGTGTCTGATGTCAGGCTTGGCTGCTTGTTCTGAGTCAGAGCAATCGGAAGATAAGGGTGCTTCGACAAAGGCTGACTTCACAGAAGAAATGCAGAGCCTCAATCTGAATCTGGAAGAACCGTCATGGAAGCTGGATACCACACCCGTCAATCTAACGTGGTTCGTTGGGGCCGAATGGTACGGGCACACTTGGGGTGAAAGCCTGGCTTCCAAATATGTCACCCAAAAAACAGGGGTCAATATCGAATTTGAAGTACCTACTGGTGAACCAAGCGAGATGTTATCACGGATGTTGACGACCGGTAGTCTGCCGGATTTGATAACCATCGGCTCTTGGGAGAGTGCGGTTAACAAACTTCGAGAGAGTAATCTCATCTATGCCCTGGATGAGCTCGCCAACCAGTATGATCCTTACTTTTACAAGGTAGCAGGTGATGGTGCTCTACAGTGGTATCGGCAGGAAGACGGGCATACCTATGTCATTCCTAATGATGCATACAGTCCCGAACAGATGCGTTCAACCGGCTTGACGGGAGCGAACCAAACCTTTCTCGTACGTAAAGATCTGTATGAATCGATGGGCAAACCGGACCTTAGCACGCCGAAAGGTTTTCTAAATGCACTACAGTTGCTAAAGACTCAATATTCAGTTTATAAAGGACAGCTGATCAGTCCATTTTGGGCACAGGGGAATGCATCCTATGGGATGACCGAATATTTGCAAAATCTGCTTGTAATCCCCCATGAGCAGAACGGTAAAGTATATGATCGAATGACAGATCCCGATTATATCGAGTGGCTGAAAACATTTCGTACCGCTTACGAGCAGGGCCTGATTAATGTTGATTTTCTGGTCGACTCCAGTGCACAGGTGCAGGATAAAACCAACCATGCCCAATATTTTATGATGATTCGGGAATGGACAGACATATCGGACCTCAATTCGAAATTGGAAGTCCTTACGAATCAGAGTTCAACCTATATTGCTGTAGATGGACCCCGGAGCAGCAGGGGAGAATCCGCCAAACTGTTCCCCGGCAGCATGGATGGCTGGATGGTTACGATGATTAGCAGGTCCACGAAAAACCCTGAACGTGCCATCCGTTTTTTGACCTATCTGGCCAGCGAAGAAGGCCAAAGGGATTTATTTTTGGGCAAAGAAGGTGAAACCTGGACGATGGAGAACGGCAAACCCCGGTTGACGGCGGCAATGGTCCAGTTGCATGACACGGATCGGGAGCGGCTGGAAAAGGAATATGGCATTATGGATACCTACTGGATGCTGCGAAACCCTGCTTTCGTTAACCCGTGGAGACCAGAGCATACTCCGTCCATTAAGCAAATGGAGGCGTTCGCTAACCAACACGCCGATCTGGACAGCGGCATCTATAAGGGACTCGATCCTGTAGGAGATTCCGATATAGCGTTAGCCTGGTCACGTATTTCTCAGAATTGGGAAGAAGTGCTGCCAGAACTGATTACAGCGAAGGATGAAGCTGCCTTTGACAAAATTTTCGAAAATTTTCTGATACGTCGTGTGAACTACGGCTTTAACCAGGTGATGGAATATCGCCAGGCTGAACTGGAGCTGCGAAAATCCAAGATAGCCAGATAACCATTCCCTAATACATCGTTATCTACGAGATAACTAGTAATATAGGGTATGACAAAGGTGGTGAATACATCATAATGAAATACCTGCTGACGAGATTGAGGAAGCATTATCGCAATGCCCGTATATCCCAAAAGCTGTTTCTGGCATTTAGCCTGATGATTGCGATACCTGTTATTTTGATATCCTTTGTGTATATCCGTATGCAAGAAAACCAGTTATATAAGGACGCTATGGCAACGGGCAACAGCCACGTTTCATGGCTGAATGAACAATTACGCAGAAGAATGGACATGATTGAGAACGTTTCCAATACAGCCCTCACTCAAAAGTCATTTGTGGATTTTATTCATTCCAATATGATTGTGGATGGACTGCGTCTGGTAAAGTTCAAGCAAAACCAGTATGAGCAAATGCTCAATATCATTCAAAGCAATGCGATGATCAGTGAGCTTAGCTTTTACGTTGATAACCCAAACTTGTATGAAATCTGGCCTGAAATCTATCATTACAAGAAATTTTCGCCGCAGGATTATTGGGTAAAGCTTCGGGATGAAGGTGGCGCGGCTTACCGCTTATTTTCTTTTAGAGATGGCGAACACACCTTATCCTACTATCGTCTGGTTCGCCTTCAAGGGCAGGAACAAAAACGCCCTAGCATTATGGAAGTGCGCGTTCCCCACAGCATGTTTTTCAGCGACCTGCTACAGGAGAACAAGGGGGACTTCTTTTCGGTGTTGATGAACGAAAGTAATCCTCCCCAGTATGTTTACAATCCCCAGCATGAGTTTTCTGAGAAGTACGGGCTGGGGATGGAGGAGATCCTTGGCAGTATTCATCGCCAGCTGGATATATCGCCGCAGGAAAGCCCACTTCAGGTCAGGGTGGGAGATCAGAGTTACTATGTATTGTATCGATACATCGCTCCGTTGAACACTTATGCAGTCGATATTGCTTCCCATCAGGCATTGATGAAGGGACCGCGCAGTTGGTATGCATTTGTGGTAACGATTACATTATGTGTATTGCTGCTATTTATGCTACTCGTATCCCAAACGACGCGGCGTATTTTCCGGCGATTGGACAGCGTACTCGTTTCAATGCGTCAGGTACGGAAAGGCGAGTTGGATGCAATAATTGATACAGGCCTTGATGAGAACGAAAGAGGAGATGAAATCGATGAGGTGGCGGTGAATTACAATAAAATGTTACATGAGGTCAAACGTTTAATGACACAGGTCGTGGATAAGCAGTTAATTGCCAAAAACGCACAGTTACACTCCCTGCATTCGCAGATTAACTCCCATTTTTTATATAACGCCCTGGAATCGATCCGGATGGTGGCAGAGGTACAGAGGCAGCCTGCTATAGCCAATTCATTGGTGTCGTTGGGCTCGCAGCTGCGCTACAGCATGCAGTGGCGTAGTGATACCGTTGCTGTTCGTGAGGAGCTTGCCAATATCCAAAGTTATATTGAATTTATCAACTTCATGGAAGGCGGCAATATCGTTATGACGGCAGATCTTCCGCAGGAGATACTTCGCTACGCCATTCCCAAGATGTGTATGCAACCCATCGTTGAAAATGTTGTTCATCACGGGGCACCTTCAGGCGGTAGCGTATCTATAGATATTACCTTTTCTGTGGAGAATGACAGTCTGCTATTCATTAACATAAGAGACGACGGAGAGGGGTTAGAGCCTGAGATGTTACACCGTCTTCAGGCAGTACTGCGAAGCGAATCGGATACGCCGATGGTTACTAGCAGAAGTGGACTTGGTTTGGAAAACGTGAATAAGCGGTTGCAGCTTCATTATGGCAAGAATTGCGGTCTTTGGATTGATAGTGTGCAAGGTGCATACACCTCTGTAACGATACGCTTGCCTTGGGAAAATGTAAATCTTGGAGGGTGGTAGAGCATGATTAATATCCTCATTGTGGACGATCAAAAACACATTCGTGACGGCCTGCAGGCCATGCTGCATCAATTTCCTCTGGAACTGAACAACATATATTGTGCCGCGAGCGGGATTGAGGCGCTGTGCCTATTGCGGCAGCATTGCATTCACATCGTTATTACCGATATCAGGATGCCGGATATGGATGGGTTGGCACTCATGGCTCAAAGCAAAGAGGAATACATGGATGTGGAATACCTCATTATCAGCGGTTATAGTGATTTTACATATGCCCAAAAAGCGATCGGGCTTGGGGCAAAGGGCTACTTGCTAAAACCTTTGAAGCGAGAGGATCTGCAAAATTCCCTGGAGCATGTATGGCAAGAGATTCAGACACGGCAGGCACTTACGCATAATATGCAGCATGTATCCCGTCTCGCCCAAGAGACCGAGAGTAAAGAATTAAGAATGTTTATGCAAGGTGCGTTAAGTGATGACGCATGGATTCTTCAGATTGAGGAACAAAATGATGCATTATGGTGTAATTATCGCCTAGCCCTGCTGAGGGAAGAAGTTGGCATTAACCAGCCCGGAGCCAGCAGCACCCATAGTATGGAATCCATTGCTTATCGTGTGTTTGGCAGACAAGGTTGTATTTGCCTGCAACATCGCCCATACCTGATCCTTGCGGTGGATGCGTCCATAGATCCAAGTGTTTATCCTACAGCGCTAAAGGAAGGAAATATCAATGCCATAACGGCCATGACTAATCCGATTCAGGGATTAAAAGAACTACCAGACAGCTATAACCAAGTACTTGAACTCTATCGCCACAGTTACTTGTTTCCTGATCAGTGCAGTATCTTCCCAGCACATATTGAGCACATGGAGCAGCAGTGGCAACTTCCCTATGAAGACTTGTATGGACTCTTCCAATCAGTTGGAACAGATAACAGTGGAATAATTACTCAGGGTATTTCTGCACTATTTCACAAAAAGGTGCTGCAACGCTATCCTATTCGCTATACCCAACAGCTCTGCGCCGCCACCGTTCAGATGATGGAGGAATACGAACGAGTTATCCGTCCTTATATGGGGGAAGACGAGCTGGACCTTGAATCATTGCGTAATCTCTTTGATTATCAAGGGATCCGTGATTATATACAAGCATTGCAACAGCAGCTGCTCCGGCTGAATCAATTCTATTATGACTATAAGTGCAGCTATCGCCATTCGCAGGATCTAAATGAAGCCATTCGTTATATACACGAGAGTTACCATAAACCGCTGGACCTTGCGATGGTATCCAATCATGTATCGCTTAATTATGCTTATTTTTCAAATCTGTTTAAGAAGAATATGGGTAAAGGTTTTGCTGAATACCTACGAGATGTGCGTCTGGATAAAGCACGGCGGCTTCTCGCCGAAACTGATCATAAAATTGTTGAGGTGGCTGCTATGGTTGGATATGAAAGCTACAAAAGCTTTACACGGGCGTTCCGACATGTGATGCAGATCCAACCCACAGAGTACCGACAGATGATGCGGCAGAAGGCAGATTGAATCAAAAGCCAAAAAAATGGGATACCACAAAAACAATTGTACCTTTTCAGCGAATTAACCTATTCGATAGAATAAAGATATCCCTTCATGTAAGCGATTTCCTTAATGCGCATGGATTGGGAGAAGTTATTATTCTATTAAAGGAGGGCAATTATGAATCCATCTCACTTTAGGGAGAAACGGTTTATGAAAAAGGTACTCGGTATGTTGCTTGTGGTTGTGATGCTGACTAGTGTTGGCATACTGCCAGCTTCAAAGGTTCAGGCAGCGGGAACTACCGTAACCTCAATGGAGTACTTCTCACCCGCAGACGGGCCTGTTATTTCAAAATCAGGGGTTGGCAAGGCCAGCTACGGATTTGTTATGCCTAAGTTCAATGGGGGCTCCGCGACATGGAATGATGTTTACAGTGATGTAGGCGTTAATGTAAAAGTGGGCAACAACTGGGTTGATATCGACCAGGCAGGCGGTTATATCTATAACCAAAACTGGGGGCACTGGAACGATGGCGGCTTCACTGGCTATTGGTTCACCCTCTCCGCAACAACCGAGATTCAACTGTACTCCAAAGCGAATGGTGTTAAGCTGGAGTATCAACTTGTATTCCAAAACATCAACAAAACAACCATTACAGCGATGAATGCAACACAAGGTCCACAGATCACAGCAAGTTTCACAGGCGGTGCAGGCTTTACATATCCAACGTTCAACAACAATCCTGCGGTCACTTATGAAGCTGTTGCGGATGATTTGAAGGTGTATGTCAAACCTGTAAACAGCAGCACCTGGATTGATATTGAAAATAACGCAGCCAGCGGCTGGATCTACGATCAAAATTTTGGCCAATTCACGGATGGCGGCGGTGGGTACTGGTTTAACGTAACGGAGTCGATCAATGTCAAATTGGAATCAAAGACTTCTTCGGTTAACCTTGTTTATACCATTACGTTTAATGAACCTACAAGAAATTCATATGTCATTACGCCATACGAAGGAACAACCTTCACAGCAGATGCGAATGGTTCCATTGGGGTTCCGCTTCCGAAAATTGATGGGGGGGCACCAATCGCCAAGGAACTGGGCAATTTTGTATACCAAATTAACATCAATGGACAATGGCTTGATATGAGTAACTCCAGCCAGAGCAAATTTGCATACTCCGGTAATGGGTACAACAATATGTCCGATGCCAACCAGTGGGGATACTGGGCCGATTACGTCTATGGCCTTTGGTTCCAGCCAATCCAGGAAAATATGCAGATTCGTATCGGCTATCCACTGAACGGTCAGGCGGGCGGAAATATTGGCAACAACTTCGTCAACTATACCTTTATCGGCAATCCCAATGCTCCGCGTCCGGATGTATCCGATCAAGAGGATATCTCCATCGGAACGCCAACCAACCCGGCTATCGCGGGCATGAACCTCATCTGGCAGGATGAGTTTAACGGAACTACGCTGGATACAAGTAAATGGAACTATGAAACAGGATATTATCTCAACAACGATCCCGGTACATGGGGGTGGGGTAATGCAGAGCTACAGCACTACACGAACAGCACCCAAAATGTATATGTACAGGACGGAAAGCTGAATATCAAAGCCATGAACGACAGCAAATCTTTCCTGCAAGACCCTAATCGATATGCACAGTATTCTTCTGGAAAGATTAACACCAAGGATAAACTGTCCTTGAAGTACGGCAGAGTCGATTTTCGTGCCAAGCTTCCTACAGGTGACGGTGTATGGCCAGCACTGTGGATGCTTCCACAAGACTCGGTATACGGCACTTGGGCTGCATCAGGTGAAATTGATGTTATGGAAGCGAGAGGCCGTCTGCCTGGATCAGTAAGCGGTACCATACACTTTGGTGGACAATGGCCCGGGAACCAGTATTCGGGCGGCGATTATCACTTCCCGGCAGGGCAAACTATTGCCAACGATTATCATGTATACTCGGTAGTCTGGGAAGAGGACAACATTAAATGGTATGTAGACGGCAAGTTTTTCTATAAAGTCACTAACGAGCAGTGGTATTCCGCAGCTGCACCGAATAATCCGAATGCACCTTTCGATGAGCCGTTCTACCTCATTATGAACCTGGCAGTCGGCGGAAACTTTGACGGCGGCCGTATCCCGAACGCCTCCGATATCCCGGCGACTATGCAAGTGGATTATGTACGCGTGTATAAAGAACAGTAATAAAACAGCTGTTTCCATAATTAAAAAAACCGTTGATCTGATTCAGATGATCAACGGTTTTTTATTGTTCATTAGTCTGCGCGAGCTTGAGCATATGGATTAATATGGTCAGAATGAGGACAGAGTACAGTTCTCTGTCCTGAATTGTAAAGTGATGTTGTAATGTCAAAGAATGAAGTTGATAATAATTATCATTCATGCTATTTTGTTCACCAGTAAATTAAGGAGCGATCACAAGATGACTTCAAAAGATCGAACAAAACAGTTGCTTCATGACCAATTTATTCGTCTTTTACATGTATATGAGAACCACAAGAATACAGAAATTGAGCATTTCCTAAGTATCGCCCAGCGAGAAAGCATCGAGAAAATCCCTCAGCATTTGAGTCTGGCGGAATTGATCAGGGAGCGCAGAAGCATTCGTAAATGTAACTCTACGCCGGTGGACCAGAAGTTAGTTGTTGATTACTACGTAAGGCTAATCGGCTTCAACCATTTGGTGAGGCTCGCTCGTGGGGTGTGGTATATGTCGGAACTTCAGAAGCACGCATACGGTTTGGTGGACTGCATGCTCGAACAGATGTCGCAGAGCAAGCTCGGCAAACTGATTCCTGTTCTTGGATCAAGAAGATATTTTTCAAGTCAGGTATAATTGTGGAACAAATATTATTATTGATGTTGGGTGGTATGGGAAGGAGTTTGCTGTGATGGTAATTAAAGATTATGATTGGGATAACCCACTGATGGAAAAACGATGTGTAGACTTGAATAAGTTACATGAATTCGTCCAGAAGTGCTCTGAATATGTAAGGAATATGATAGGCTGAAAATAGTTGACGCTTAATAGAGTGAATACTGCATCTTAGAGAGATTAATAATTCCCAAGTGATCTCAGCTCCAATTAAAGTATTGAAATAAATACACAGAATCATGATACTTGGCAGCGAGTGTGGATGGACAAGATTAAAGCGACTTACATAAATACGTAGGAAAAGAGGGATATAAATGACTACGCTAGGATTGATCCGACATGGAGTCACGGATTGGAACGATGAATATCGAACACAAGGCCATTCCGATATTCCGCTTAATGAGAGAGGTCGAAACCAAGCTGAACTATTGTCCAAAAGAATTGGCATGGAACATTGGGACTATATTTATTCTAGTGATTTGTCCAGAGCACTTGAAACAGCGGAAATCATCGGTAAGATCAAGAATATTGAAGTGAGAACAGACCCGCGCTTAAGAGAAATGAACTGTGGACTTATAGAAGGAACGACAGAACAGGAACGCGTCAAACGGTGGGGATATGGATGGTTCAGACTAGATCTTGGTATCGAATCAAACGATGAGATTGTAAAAAGAGGAAAGCAGTGCCTTACCGACATATCATTAAGACACCCAGACCAGAAAATATTAATTGTGAGTCACGGTGCATTCCTTGGAATGACTCTGAAGAGACTCGTACCCCATGTCGACATGACAGAAAGTCTCTTGAATACATCGATTACCCTGCTTAATACAGGGCAATCGCGATGGAACTGTTCGCTGTATAATTGCACTAAACATTTATAAATCTTTAGCTGTTATTGAAAACAGCATAGGCCAAGCAATGCATCGTTAAAGATGAGCTCCTAGAAGAAGTCTCGAAAACAAGAATATGTTCCCATTGCCGATTAGTTGATTAACTAAGTAAGGGCGATGGGTCTTTTTTTATAACTGAAATACTAAAAAGCTGATTTGTCGTCGCCAGAACCTACCTTGAGCGACGGGAAGACGAGAGCACGGGCTCGAGCCTGTTCTAGATCCGAATCTTCTTGGCGCACATCCTTCATTTCAGATCGACCGCAACTTCGTTGCCTCTTCCAGGGGCTGTGTGCA
Organism: Paenibacillus sp. FSL K6-4396; assembly: GCF_038002525.1. Taxonomy (NCBI): domain Bacteria; kingdom Bacillati; phylum Bacillota; class Bacilli; order Caryophanales; family Paenibacillaceae; genus Paenibacillus; species Paenibacillus sp. FSL K6-4396. The sequence goes on from NZ_JBBOCR010000001.1 coordinate 3,782,178, forward strand.
AAGAGGTGAAGATCAATTGTGATAACGCTTGAGTTGAGTTAAATCGCGTCATGTATCGGAAGATTGTTGCATGGAAACTACTCTATTCGGTCTTTATAATGAGGGCAGACTTGGGCAGGAGAGACATAACCGGCTCCGCTCAGGGCACAGCATGCAACAATAAGGAGGCACATAATGCTAACTAGCGATACAGCCGTACAAGTGCAGCAACAGGATAATAATCTTGTAAGCGTTACAAATGGGCACGTGAGCCTGGAGATTAATCTTGAAAATGGTGAAGTGTCATGCATCGGCAATCATTCTTCCCATGTGAAGGGCATTCGTAGTGCTTTTCGCTGGCAGGGCCGGGAATATAGCACGGATCATTATCAGAACCATGAGCTAACGACACAGGGAGATATTGTTCGAGAAGGTTTTGGAAAAGGCATCCGTTTGATTGTTCTGCATACAGCCTCGTTGCTGCCGCAACTGGAGCAGCATTTCTATATGTATGAATCCTCACCGTATGTACTGGTGCAGACCGCTGTAGCAGGTGATGAAGAGCTTAAGGCGAATCGCATGGCTGTCATCCAATCCAAAACCATATCCCTTGGCGGAGAATCCGGCCAAGATGAACCAAGCATTCTATGCGTTCCGTTTGATAATGATAAATGGGTCAGATATACGGTGGTCAAGCCGCCGCTTGATGTGGAAAGCTACGAAGCGACAGCCTTGTTCGCGCCCCAGAGCCGCCGGGGAATTGTGATGGGTTCACTTACGCATAAAGTATGGAAAACAGGGATTCGTATGCAAAGCGAAAAAAGTGGACAGCTTGAGGGACTTGATCTGTACGGTGGTGCCGTGAGTGAACTGACTCGCGATTCCCAGCCTCATGGTTATGTGAAGGGAAAAAGAGTGGAATCTCCCCTGGTATTCGTCGGGTTCTATGAAGACTACCGTGAAGGTCTTGAAGCTTACGGTCAGGCGAATACCTGGATTGAGGCTCAATTGCCTTGGGAGGGCGGTGTTCCGATCGGATGGAACAGCTGGTCTGCGGCCATGAGTGATCTGGACTATGATCTGTATACAGCGACCAGCGATTTTCTAAAAAATGAAGTACAGCCGCTTGGATTCGAGAATGAGAATACGTTATACATCAACTTTGATGCGTTCTGGGACAATTTTACGCCGGAAGAAATGAAGAGTGCGTTGGACCGGGTACGGCAAAACGGACATAGAGCAGGCACCTACTGGACCCCATTTGCCTTCTGGGGAGGGCCTGATCAGTTCGGTCAGACAGTCGAAGGAACGAACGGAAAATACACCTATGCTGATATCCTGCTGCGTGACGGTGAGGGCGAGATCCTGCCGGATGTAGACGGTGGTCTGGCTATTGACCCGACACATCCTGGAAACCTGCAAAGGATTGACTGGTTCACGGACAAATTCATCTCGGAAGGTTTCGAATATATCAAATTGGATTTCTTGGCGCATGGCGCACTGGAAGGGCAGCACCACAACCCGGATATTACAACAGGAATCGCGGCTTATCATTATGGCATGTCTTATTTGCAGCATAAGCTCTCACCAGACGTAATCGGACGACCGTTTTTCATTAACTTGTCCATCGCTCCATTATTTCCTTATGCTTTTGCCCACAGCCGCCGTATCTCCTGTGATGTCTTCGGTACACTTGCAGATACGGAATACCTGCTGAACTCATTGACACATGGCTGGTGGATGAGCAATACGCTCTATCGCTACAATGATCCTGATCATTCGGTGTTGTACAGAAGCTTCAACCAGGAAGCTACCGGCTGGCATGAAGGACGCAGTCGTCTGACCGCTTCAGTTATTGCCGGTACGGTGCTCTTGCTTGGGGATGACTTCCGCAAAGAGGAAGCAGCCGAACGAGCAAAAGAATGGCTTGGCAACAAGGATATTTTGAACGTTGCTCGTATGGGCAAAACCTTCCGTCCAGTTGAAGGTGATTATGGGAAGCTGTCTTCTGACGTGTTTGTCCTGGAATCGCCGGAAGAGAAGTGTTTCTTTCTTGCCGTCTTCAATTTTGATGCTGCACAGGCTGCGGAGAAATCCATCTCGCTGAAACGGGCAGGGCTAAACGCCAATGCCCTATACAATGTGCAAGATCTGTGGGAAGGCTCACAAGGGGAAACGTCTGGAGAGCTCACGGTCTCACTGGAACCGGCGGAATCCAAAATCTTTAGATTGACTGTGAAGGGAAACTGACTGGGCGAGGTGACCATTCAAAGCCGTGATTCCATTTTAAAATAAAAACAAAGTCAAACGCGCGCTTATGTATCTCACAGATCGCGCGTTTGTCTATTTTGGGAACGAGTCTATTTCTAAAGATAATCATTATTGGACTGGAGGACATGATATGAACGATTTTACTTTATGGTATTCAACTCCTGCTACGGATTGGTCTCAAGGCCTGCCGCTGGGCAATGGTAGGATAGGAGCAGTAGTTATGGCGTCTTCGCATCGAGAGGTATGGAGTATGAGCGAGGTTACCTTCTGGTCGGGTCGGATTGAACAAGAACAGCCTTCCGAAGGAGGCAAGGCCGCACTGGAAGAGATGCGTAGCTATTTCTTCTCCGGCGATTATGATGAAGGAGATCGTCTTGCCAAACAACATTTGCAGCCAAAGAAAGGTAATTTTGGTACCCATCTTGGATTATGTGAAGTTGTTATTGATATGGAGAAGAAGAATTCGAATTCGGATGAAGGGGGAAATTTCCAACGTGAGCTGGATCTGACTCAAGCGCTTGTCGGAGCGTTCTGGAAGGATGACGACAGCATGATTCGACGTGAAGTTTTCGCTTCCAATGTCGATGATCTAGTGGTCTCCAGAGTCTGGAGCGAAGCTCCGGGTGGGGTAGCCTTTACACTCGGCTTACAGGCAGGCACGGAATCATTCAAGGTTGTAGCCTTAGATGACAATACGCTTGCATTCCAAGGACAGGCAACGGAAAATGTACATAGCGATGGGACTTGTGGCGTATGGTCCAAGGGTTTGGTCAAGTTGGTTATTTCCGGGGGAACCATCACAAGTAGAGATGGTCAATTGATCGTGACCGGAGCGGATGAGGCATGGATTTATTTTGTTGTCAGTACGGATTATCGCCATACTGATCAGGATTGGGAAACAGAGAGCGAGTCTACGCTGTTGAAGGCTTTAAATAAAGGTTATACCTCACTGAGGGAGGATCATATCCGCGATTACTGTGAGCAATTTGACAAGGTAGCTATTCAGCTCGGGGTCAAGGGGTTATCCGATCTCACTACAGATCAGCGTATTCGTTTGTTGGAACAGCGTGGTGGGGATGAAGATCCGCAGTTGTTCGCCTTGTTTTTTCAATATGGACGGTATCTGACCATTGCGGGTTCTCGCAAGAACTCTCCGCTGCCACTCCATCTCCAGGGAATCTGGAATGATGGTGAAGCGTGCCGGATGGGCTGGAGCTGTGACTATCACCTGGACGTGAATACCCAGATGAATTATTACCCCACAGAGATTGTGAATCTGGGAGAGAGCCATCTTCCGCTGTTGCGCTACGTTGAAGATCTGGCACTGGCAGGCAGAGAAACGGCACGTAACGTATATGGATGCGACGGATGGGTCGCTCATGTGTTCTCCAATGTATGGGGTTTTACGCTGCCTGGATGGGAGACCTCGTGGGGATTGAATGTTACAGGCGGATTATGGCTGGCTACACACCTGATTGAGCATTATGAGTACAGTCAGGATCGTGTTTTCCTTGAGAATGTGGCCTATCCCGTACTTAAAGAATCGGTGGCTTTCTATCTGGACTATATGTGTGAGCATCCTCGGAACGGTTGGCTGGTGACGGGTCCTTCGAATTCGCCGGAAAATCATTTCTATCCTGGTAATTCGAGAGAGGGGGCACAACAGCTGTCCATGGGAACGACAATGGACCAGATGCTGGTGCGCAGGCTCTTTGAGTTTTGTCTTCGTTCAGTTAAACTTCTGAACAAAGACGAGGAAATTGGACGCAAGCTGTATGAAGCAATTGGCAAGCTTCCACCTCTACAGATCGGCAAGAAAGGCCAGTTACAAGAGTGGCTGGAGGATTATGAGGAGGCGCAGCCGGAGCATCGGCATTTGTCTCATATGTATGCGCTGTATCCGGACAGTCGGATTACACCTGACCATACACCGGAACTCAGTGCGGCAGTAAGGATAACGTTGGAGAACCGCATGGTCCAGGAAGAGTTGGAGGATGTTGAATTTACAGCTGCTTTGTTTGGACTGGGTTTTGCGAGATTGCATGATGGGGAGACGGCATATAAACACCTCTCACATTTGATTGGCGGCCTGTGCTTCGATAATCTGTTCACCTATTCCAAATCCGGAATTGCTGGAGCAGAGAGTAATATTTTTGTCATTGATGGAAATTTCGGCGGTACAGCTGTCTTAGCGGAGATGCTGCTGCAAAGTTATGCGGGCGAGATTCACCTTCTCCCAGCGCTGCCACAGGCATGGAGCACAGGATCTATCTCCGGTCTGCGGGCAAAAGGGAATGCTGAGGTTGACATCGTCTGGGAGAATGGAAAGCTGACCTCTGCGAACATTCACACTTGCTCGTCAGGAACGTTCACCATTTGTTGGGGAAAACAAAGAACGATCCTGCATGCCGAAGCAGGCGAAAGGTACTATTTCAATAGTGAGCTGGAGTTGGTAAAATAACGATCTATACTTGAAAATGACTTTCATTGATATGAACCATGGTCCCACGGAGGGAAAAACATATAATAGAGACAGAAAGATACAAAGGGAGGGGACATGGATGTACAGTATTTTTTTGGTAGACGATGAAGAACTGGGACTTGAGATGATGAGGGATTATATCCGTTGGGAAGAGATGGGTATCTATATCATGGGAACGGCGAGTAACGGCAGGGAGGCCTTGGAGAAGATTGAGGCCACCCAGCCTGATATCGTTCTTACCGATGTTCAGATGCCGATCATGAACGGTATTGATCTGGCGAGAAAGATACATGAGAGCTACGACTCGATCCAGGTGATGTTTCTGACCGGACACGATGAATTTCAATATGTAAAATCGGCTATCAACGTAGGGGCCGTGGGATATATGCTAAAACCTTTGGATATGAACGAAATTGAAAGCGTTATCAGTAAAGTTAAACAGCGTTGTGAAGAGGTTGCAATGAAGAACCGTTCCATGGAGGCGGCCAAAGCCAATATCCTGAAAGAGTTATCTTACGAAAAAAATGAGGCTCGTGCTAATGATCTTGCTTGTAGTTACAGCCGTCTAACCCGACAACCGGAGACCGCCCAATATGCAATGGCCTTGTTCAGTATCGATCCCAAGGAGGCTGAAGAGGAACAGCAAAGTCTGGAGGAATGTACAGGTCGGCTGGTGGCTTTTCTCGACCATTTCTTCAAGGCAAAAAACATGAAAGCGATCTTTGTGGATTACAAGGAAGGAGAGACAGGTGTATTTATGGAAGCGGCACAGCAGCCGGGACATTATGCGTGGGAAGACTTGGCTGAGGCTATTCGTAGTGCACTGGATTTCACGGTGACGGCTGCTGTAGGCAGACAAGAGACCGCGTTATCCCATATTCACTGTCTGTACGAACAGACGCGAACCATCTTGAATGAGCGTTTCTATGAAGGTTCAGGCACAATTATTCATGGGGGGAAGCTTTCGAACCAGTTTTATACAGAACATATGCCCCCTTTTGAACAAAAGGAATGGTTTGAGGCCATTAACCGACTGGATTTTGAATGGGCGGCACAGAAGCTGCACGGGTATATTGAGGGATTGGCAACACTGAGAGTCAAGAAAAAAATCATCTGTGACTGGTCGATAGATCTCGTGAATGAACTGTTGGAGCAGCTTCATAAACCTGTTCCGAAGCGGGCTGAGCTATATCACTCCATCTATAATGCACTGACTCTGCATGAGATCGAGGATCTGATTCTCGGTACTGCGGAAGATGCGGTGAGCATGCTGGGCGAGCGGTTTATGGACAAAAATGCAAAATTGATTCACAAGGTACGTACCTTCATCGATCAGAATTACAATCAGCCGATTACCATCAACAGCCTGTCTGATCAGGTCTATTTGTCACCGAACTATTTGAGATCCATTTTCAAGGACAAAACAGGGATGACAATTCACGATTATCTGACACGCATCAGACTGGATAAAGCCAGGGAACTGCTGGCAGACGGCTCGCTCAAGATTCACGATATCGCGCAGACCGTAGGCTATGAGAGTACATCCTATTTTATTTCTCTATTCCTGAAGACACAGGGCGTAACACCCAACGAATACAGGAAAAGTATATGACGATAGAGGCTGTCTGGTAATGATGGTATTGATATGGCAAATGAAAGAGGCTTTCCTGTATGAATAGTAACATTGTGGTATGGAACATCCCCCTCCTCCTTTTTACAATTAGGCATATAGGAAAGGAAGGAGGAGAGAGGGGATTTGATTTGACAGCTCTTTATGAAAGCGATTACAAAAATGGCTGTGAACCACTGCAGGAATAGGCATAGGGAGACCTAACTCAATCATTAGATAATGGAGGCATGTTATGTTGGGACGGATGATGAAAAAAGGATTTGTGTTCTTTATCATTTTTTGCTTGGTAGTTGGCGGGGGCCAGTTCGCCCGAACAGTTCACGCCGATGATATGAATACCTATGAAGCCGAAGCGGAAGGGAATACTTTGCTAGGTAACGCGATGATCTCTGATAGCCCGACGGCTTCAGGCGGCAAGAAGGTCGGAGGCATGTATCAGGGCAGTTCCCTGCAATTTAATAATATTGCTGTAAGTGAGACAGGAAATTATAAGATTTCCGTTTACTACATTTCAGGTGATTCGCGGCCATTCAATATTAGTGCGAATGGCGGGGAGAAGCAATATGAAGAACCGTCCAAGACATTCGACTGGGATACGGTGGGAACATATGATGTGACCCTTCCGTTGAACGCTGGGACCAACACCATCCTGATTGATGACAACAACTGGTATTCTCCCGACATCGACAAGATCGTGATCCGCGGTTTGGACAGTGGCCACCCGGGAGAAGGGGACGGAGACGACTGGAAGAAAAATTTGCATGGTGCAATTATCGAGGCAGAAGCGGCCGACAACATTTTGAAAGGCAATGCCAAGGTGGTAGACAGCAGCATTAGTTCGGGTGGGAAGAAAGTAACCGATCTGAACAAAAACAGTTCACTGCAATTTACGAATATCAACGTACCGGCAGATGGTACATATTTGATCCGAATATCTTATATTTCCGGTGATCAGCGACCTGTTTATATGCAGGTGAACAATGACACGGACGAGATGATTGATCTGCCCAAAACGGCAAGCTGGGACACGATTGGCATGTATGATGTGGAGGTATCTCTTCATAAGGGTGTCAATACCATCACGTTCTCGGATCATGACTGGTACTCCCCTGATTTGGACCGAATTGAAGTGATTCCGTATACAATTAGTTATGAAGCCGAAGATTCGGACAATACGCTGACTGGTGAAGCGCGTGTAACGGACAGCCCCTCAGCATCAGGTGGCAAAAAGGTTGGATATCTGAATGGCAGGAGCTCCTTAACGTTCAATAAGATTATAGCCCCGATGACAGGTAATTACCGCGTTACGGTCGCTTATTTTTCCGGTGATCCGCGCAGTTTCTATGTCCGTGCAAATAACGGGGAAGAGCAGTTCCATGACCTGCCCAAAACATCGGATTGGGATACGGTAGGTACGTATGATCTTACACTCCCATTAACTGAAGGCGAGAATACGATTACCTTTTCAGACAACAATGGCTATTCTCCCGATCTGGACCGGATTATCGTAGAGCCTGCGATAGAGACAGAACCCGAGAATCCCGGTGAAGGAGATGACGATCTGGGAACACCGGGTGACTCGCAACGATACGGGGATATTACGGTGACTGATTACACGTATGGCCTTCTGGTATCGAACGGACAATACGAAGTGTCTTATAATACCCAGACTGGATTCGTCGGTTATAGCTGGGCAGACGGACAGAAGATGCGGGGTATCTTCAGTAGCATTAAAATTGGTGAGAGTCTTGTGGAAACCAAAGGGTATGAGAGTCATACGAGCAGTGGAGCACCGCTGGAGATTCAGGATGGATTCGGCAAAGGCATCGAGTTGAGCTTTGTTCATACGTCAACTGGTAAACCAACCATGAAGCAGATTTATCGGTTTTATGAAGATCAATCGTATTTCCTCAACCGTCTGGACGCCATCAGTGATACAGAAATCCAGAGTAATTACATGTCACCAATTACTGTGAAAAATACGGGTGCTGTGGATATTGGCGTCAGCTCGGATAACCGCGTGCTTACGGTGCCTTTTGACAACGATGCATGGATTCGCTATAAATCTCAAACGATGAACCGGGCGGATACCAGCTATGAGATGACAACGGTATTCAATAACTCGACACGTAACGGTCTGGTGATCGGTTCAGTAACCCATGACACCTGGAAGACCGGTATTGACTGGAAAGGCTCAGCTAATCGTCTGAATGAATTTACTGTGTATGGCGGGGCAGCGAGTGACGTTACCCGCGATTCCCAGCCACATGGCAGCCTGTCCGGTACTGAACTGTCCTCACCGCTGATTATGGTAGGTGGTTTCAGTGACTACCGCACAGGGCTTGAAGAATACGGTAAAGCCAATGCGATTATCACACCTCCGCTGGCGTTGAATCCAGAGCTGCCACAAGGTGTTCCAGTTGGATGGAATAGTTGGGGAGCCTATGACAGCGGGCTGTCTTATCAGAACGTAGTGGATGTGTCCAATTATTTCAAGAACAGCCTGAAGAAGTTCAATAATAGCGGCAATGTATTCATTAATATGGATTCCTACTGGGATAATCTGAGTGATGCTGAGCTTGCCCAAGCTGTATCTGTCATTAAGGACAATGGTCAGCATGCAGGCATCTATTGGGGACCATTTGTGTATTGGGGCAACGATATGAGCCAAAAAGTAGATGGTACCAACGGGCAATATACGTATGGTGATATTGTGCTCAAGGATGCTAAGGGGGAACCTCTGCCGACACTGGACGGAGCATATGCACTGGATGTGACACATCCGGGGAGTCAAATGCGCATGAATTATTTTCTGGATAAGTTCAAATCACTTGGATTCACATTCATCAAACTGGATTTCCTAACCCATGGCTCGCTGGAAGGCCAACACTTTGACACTAATGTGACGACAGGGATCCAGGCTTACAATGAAGGGATGCATTATGTCGAAGAGCGATTGGATGGGAAAATGTTTATTAGTGCGTCCATTGCACCGATCTTTCCAAGTCAATATGCGCATAGCAGACGGATCTCTTGTGACACCTATGGCAAAATCAATGAGACGGAGTACATGCTCAATTCATTGACATATGGATTCTGGCAAAATGGGACGATTTATTCCTATACAGACCCTGATCATCTGGCATTAAGCAGAGCATCAAGCTTGGAGGAAGCCCGCAGCCGGGTAAATTCCGGTGTAATTGCCGGCACTGTGATGATGGATTCCGATGATGTGAACGATCCCAAGGCACAGGAATACATGACATCATTGTACAATAACACGGATGTTCTTCAGGTGGCGCTGAAAGGCAAAGTATTCAAGCCGCTTGAAGGAAATACGAATGCAAATGCCGCAGATTCGTTTGTTCTGAAGGAAGGCAATGATTATTACCTTGCTGTATTTAATTACAACGGCAACAGTTCAGCAAACAAAACGATCGATCTGGGCCGCGCCGGACTGAATGATTCCAAAACCTATACTTTAAAAGACTTGTGGACAGGTGAATCTTCGTCAGCCACAGGTTCATGGTCCATCTCGCTGGGGCCGGCTGAATCAAAGTTGGTTAAATTGACCGAAAAAGCAGTCACCCCGGAAAATCCAGGCAACCCAAATAACCCAGGGAATCCAGGAAATTCAGACACTCCTGGCAACAATGGCAATAACAACAATAATATTAGCGGAAACTCCGGCAGCACCGCTGCTGAAGGGAAAGATACAGCAACACTGGTCATCAAAGCCGATATGCTGAAAGTGGACAGTGAGGCAGGGAAAGTCGTCATAGACATCAAGGCTGGTACTCAGGAGCTGCAACTGTCATCTCCTGTCTTACGCCAGCTCGGCAACCATACACTGGAAGTGAAATCTGGCAAGCTAACCCTGCAAATCCCTGCGAGTTTGTTCCAGCAGCTATTGAGCAAGCTACCAGCAGGGCAACAGGAAGAAAGTGCGATTTCCTTGAAAATGGTTCCGCTTGGCAGCAAGGCCAAGGAGGTCGTTGCAGCAGTTGAATCATCATCTCGGGCAACTGTTGCTCTTAAGGGAGAAATCTATGAATTCAGTCTTTCGGCAACAACCAAATCAGGTACAACCGAAACACTATCTGTGTTTGATCACCCGGTTACGCTGAGTCTGGCAGCGGAAGAAGGTTTCGACCCTTCACAGGGAGGAATGTATTATATTAACGAAAATGGAGAACTGGAATTTTTAAAATCGGATTATGCGAATGGTGTATTAACGACTAAAGTGAGCCACTTTAGCAAGTATGCTGTTCTGGAACTGAATCGGACGTTCGCTGATGTTCCGGCCAATCATTGGGCTAGCTCTGTCATCAAGGAGTTAGCGGCTAAGCTGTTTGTTGATGGCACAAACGAGGAACAATTTGAGCCAGGACGTGCAATCACCCGCGCGGAATTCACCACCATGCTCGTTCATTCTCTGGGGCTGACCGTAGCAGGGGAAGTACACTTTACAGATGTAGCGACAGATGACTGGTACGCGGAACCCATCTCGATTGCGACCCAAGCCGGTATTGTGAAGGGACGAAGCGCAGTCAGCTTCCAGCCGGATTCAAAGATTACCCGGGAGGAAATCACGGTGATGCTGATGAAGGCATATGAACTGAATGTTGGAAACGTGCCTGTTGGTTCTACCGATATCTTGTTTACCGATATGGATCAGGTTTCTTCATGGGCAGCTGATTCGGTAAAGGATGCAGCCCGACTAGGACTGGTCCAAGGCCAAAGACAGGGACAGTTTGTGCCTAAAGGGATTGCTTCCCGGGCAGAAGCGGCTCAGGTCATCTATAACCTGATTTTGAAGTAAGCTTTAAGGCTGCGAATTATATCGCAGCCTTATTTTCATAATTTTGAGATGACAGACGATTTCCCCTATGGATTGTAAGAATGCGATATGGCTAATCCGCCTGCTGCTTCCTACAATAATATGTATGTTCACAACACACAGCATATAGGTACCAAAACACGGGACCTGAAAGGGGTAAACATGACGATTCAATATCATGAACAATTGCGTATATTTGCAATACAGACACAACATTCATCCTATATTTTCGGAATTAATGAGAGAGAACACCTACAGCATCTGTATTGGGGAGATCCAGTGAGTATCGAGGACAGCGCTCCGTTGCTCCCACTACAATCCCATAGCTCTTTTGACGCGGAAGTGGAGAGAGAGGTGGAGGAGTACAGCTTCTGGGGAGGTGCATCTTATACAGAGCCATCTCTGAAACTGCGGATGCCTGATGGTGTCCGCGATCTTCAGGTTAGGTATGACCGTCACGAGATCATAGAACAGGATGGCAGACAGACGCTGATTATTACGTTGAAGGATCAGGCATATGCACTTGAAACACAGCTGGTATATCGGGTTATCCCGGAGTTCGACCTGGTGGAGCGTTACGCCAATATCGTCAATAGGGGACAGGGGGATATTGTGCTGGAAAGCATGCAATCCGCAGCCTGGACTTTGCCATATTTCCAGGATTACCGTCTGACGCATGTTACGGGGAAATGGTCGGGTGAGTTCCAACTGCGCAATACCATTTTGACAGAGGGAAAAAAGGTACTTGAATCGCGGAGAGGTTTCACAGACGGCCATGCCAACCCATGGTTTGCCATAGATGACGGCCTTTCGACTGAAACAGGAGGCGGGGTATGGTTTGGTGCTCTCGCCTGGAGCGGCAACTGGAAGATTGTCGCTGAGAAGACGCCATTCATGCATGTGCGGGTCACAGGTGGCATCCATGATTTTGACAATGAATGGTTGCTGGGTGCGGGCGAAACGTTTGAGACGCCTGTCTTTGTCGGCGGATTCAGCCCAGAAGGCTTTGGCGGCATGAGCCATCGCTTGCATAAGTACCAATACAATTACATACTGCCGCGCAGTGAAATCGGTAAAGTGCTGTACAACTCCTGGGAAGCTACCTATTTCGATGTTAATGCCCAGGACCAAATGGCACTTGCCGAAAGGGCAGCCAAAATGGGTGTGGAACTATTCGTTGTGGATGACGGCTGGTTTGGGCAGCGGCATTCCGACCATGCGGGGGTGGGCGACTGGAACGTGAACAAAGAGAAGTTCCCGAACGGACTTGTTGAGCTGATTGACCGGGTTCACGAACTAGGGATGGCATTCGGCATATGGGTGGAGCCGGAGTCGGTTAACCCGGATAGTGATCTCTATAGAGCACATCCGGACTGGGTATATCATTTTGAGACGCGGGGACGTACGGAGCTTCGCAATCAGCTGCTGCTGAACATTTCCAAGCCGGAGGTCAAGCAATACATTATCAATTTTATGACCGAACTGCTTGGCAATCATAAGATTAAGTTCATTAAATGGGACATGAACCGGACGATCACGGAGCCGGGCATGAAGGGTCACCCCATTAACCGCCAGAAAGAAGTATGGGTAAGGCATGTCCAGAGTCTCTATGATATATGGGCACAGCTGCGAGCCAAGTTCCCGGATGTCGAGTTTGAGACTTGCGCAGGAGGTGGCTCGCGGATTGATCTGGGCATCTTCCGTTATGCCGATCAGTCCTGGCCGAGTGACAATACGGATGCGTTCGACCGCCTGAGCATTCAGGAAGGCTTCTCGTATACGTACGCACCACGTATGATGACCTGTTGGGTAACCGAGTCACCTACAGGAATGAACGGCCGAAACGTCTCTCTGAAGTATCGCTTCCACAGTGCAATGATGGGCACACTTGGTATTGGTTCCAATCTGAACGAGTGGAGTGATGAGTGGATTGGGCAGTCCGGGGAATTCATCGATCAGTACAAAGCCATTCGCCACCTAGTGCAATTCGGCAGACAATTCCGCCTGGCTGCGCTTCGTCATAAGGGAGTTACCGCTGTCCAGTACAGCGATGCAGCCGGAAGTGACCATGTGCTGTTCGCCTTTCTTCACTCGCAGAAGCTGGGTGAACCGTTGCCAAGACTCCGTTTGGCAGGTCTTCAGGCTGACAAGACCTATCTCATTGAAGAGCTGGGGTTATCGGTTAGTGGACGTGCACTGATGAACATTGGGGTGGAATTGCCTCTACGCGGTGATTTCGACAGCCTGGTGTATCGCATCCGTGAGCAAGTATAACGTTCTGGAAGAACTGTTTAAAAGGAGTGCTTTGCAAGCCACTAGTGGCTGCATTGCACTCCTTTTTTATTGGATCTCTTTTTGCGGCAGACGGATCTGTACGGTAGTTCCCATACCAATTTTGCTATACACTTTAACACCGTAGTATTCACCAAATTTCAGCTTAATCCGCCGATCCACATTTGAAATCCCATAACCCCGTCCTTCTTTCTCTTCAAACAAAGCCTCAAGCTTCTCTCGCCGCATGCCCATTCCGTCGTCTATAACCGATAAGATGATACTATTGTTCTCGATGACACCCTTGATATGGATATTTAGAGGCCGATCCTGATTCCAAAGAGCGTGAATGACTGCATTCTCCACAAAAGGCTGTAAGGCAAGCTTCACGGTCGAGTAGGGCAGGATCGATTGATCTATCGTGTAGATGATGTTCAGCTTGCCCTTAAACCGGATCAGTTGAATGGCATTATAACTCTGGGTCAGTTTCAGCTCCTCATTGATGGTCAGGATACTCTTTCCTTTATTCAGGGATATCCGATAAAACTTGGCCAGATGAAGGACCATATCCTGAATCTGTGGATCCTGATGCTTTACGGCCAGAGAGGAGATCGAGCCCAGTGTATTATACAGAAAATGAGGATTGATCTGAGCTTGAAGCAGGTCAAGCTCGGCTTCCTTGCTCTGCAGCTCCTTTTGGTAGACCTCCGTCACCAGGCTTTTCAACCGGGTTGTCATCTGTTCGAATGCAAAGTGAAGCTGGCCGATCTCATCACTGCCCATTTGTTCCTCATGGGTAGGGTTGAAATCTCCCCGTTCAATGCGCCGAATCATCCGTATTAACGTCCTGATGCGTTTGCTGAATAGCGATGCGGTAATATAAATGAGCAGCAGCGCCACGCCGATGAAGCCTAGTGAAATTTTGATAATAAGCTGAGAGAGAGCTTTGGCATCCTTGATAATACTGTCATAAGGGAAAATGGATACCGTTTTCCAGCCGTTTTTGAGCGTGTTATAGACCGCTAGGGCCTTTACGCCTTGATACGTTGTATCAAATCTCCCTGAAGCCGCATCGTCAAAATGTTGATGAAGCAGTTCGGGCAGGCTTGTATTAATTAACTGTTTGTCGGCGGAGGACAGAATCATACCTTTGTCATTTATGATGAAAATATCTTTGCCGCCTGCTTCCTTTTCCATTAAGGAATAGATGACCGACTCGGAGATTTGAAAGACCAGCATCCCGTAAGGATACTGATTACTATTGTTGTTCAGCAGCCGGGCGAGTGTAAACATGGCAGGACCGTTCTCTGTCTGCGGCGTGGAGAGATGAATAATGTTCCCATAGGATTGCTGCAGCTTGTGAAACAGTTCCGTGGTCTGGACTTCGGATGTGATCGGCCGGATATAAAAATTGTCTTTGGGCAGCGACGGATTATCCGAATAAATGAATGCGCTATCAAAATCAGGGTAGGCAGCCATCACGGTGTCAATTCGATTGCCAATGTAATTATAGACGTCCAGATAGGATGGGTCATCCTGATACTCGTTCGTCAGGTAATTGGCAAGGCGGTTATCCAAATAAATGGAGGCGGAAATGTGTTCGTAGCTATCCAGTTTGTTCTCCAGATTTTTAGTGATCTGAGCTGTTGAGTTCGTCATATTGATGTAGATCTGCTCAGTAAGTTTGTTTTTGGTAAGTTCATAGGAAAAATAAACCAATAGCATCATTGGAATGATGGTGACCAGAACAAATACCATGAACAATTTGGAACGAAAGCTCAGGTTAACAAAAGGCATGTATATGTATTTTCGATAGAATTGGCGCATCCGGAAGCCCTCTCTTGACTGAATATTCGTTGCACAGTTCATCATAGCAGAGTGAATATGGAAATCCAATCCTCACTTTGCACAAAAACATCTTTAAAAAGCGGTATCTTTCGGAGAATTCAACTATGGCGAGTAATCCGTGTCAAATTTATGATTAATAGGAGAGAAGTTGAATCAAGATATGGCCGACCATGCTGCTGTATAGAAAAAGGGAGGGTACTTAATGCATAAGGTAAGCGCTATCAAAACAGTCAGGAGCAATAATCTGATAAGCAGACTAAAAGAGCAAAAATGGTTATTCGTGCTTATGCTTCCTGCCTTCATTGCGACATTGTTATTTTCCTATGGTCCGATGTTTGGACTATATATGGCGTTTACAAATTATCAGCCGGGTGGGGGATCGTTCTTACATCAGTTCTTCCATGCCGAATTTGTAGGTTTCCAATGGTTTGAGTATTTCTTTACTACGGGGGATTTCTACCGGGTTATGCGTAATACGCTTGCGACAAGCTTGCTGACACTGTTCTTCGGATTTCCTGCGCCAATCATCCTCGCGCTTGTGCTGAATGAAGCGAGACAGGGATTTTTCAAACGTTTTGTGCAGACGGTTTCTTATCTGCCGCATTTTATCTCATGGGTTATTGCAGCCAACATTGTGATTACGCTGCTGGCTTCGGATGGAATGCTTAACAACATTCTGGTTCTGCTGGGCATTGTCAAAGAACCCGTTGCATTTTTGCAAAACGGTCCTCTGTTCTGGTGGATTATCGCATTGTCGAACATGTGGAAAGAGATGGGGTTCAGTGCCATTATGTATCTGGCTGCAATCGCTTCCATTAATCCGGAGCTCTACGAAGCGGCCAGAGTGGACGGAGCCAGCCGGTTTAAGCAAATGTGGCATATAACGCTGCCATCCATGCGCCCTACCATTGTCATATTGGCTATTCTCGCGGTCGGAGGCATTTTGAATGCGGGATTTGAACAGCAATACCTGCTACAAAATAATACCGTGCTTGAATACTCCGAAGTTATTGATATTTATGCTTACAAATACGGACTACAAAACAGCATGTTCTCTTATGGTGCTGCTGTGGGGATGTTCAAATCCGTTGTCGCCTTCATTCTTGTCCTTATCGTGAACCGGATTTCCAGAAAAGTGAACGACCAGGCGTTGTTCTAACTACAGAAGACAGAGGGGAGCGCTTGTAATGATTCTGAACCGATTCGGGGATCGTATTTTCAAAATAATTGTATATTTCATTCTTATTCTCGTATTACTGGTTACATTTCTTCCGTTTTGGAATATACTCGTTCTTTCATTGAACAGCGCGGAGGATACGGTGCGAGGCGGCGTTTATCTTTGGCCCAGAGATCTGACCTTGGACAGCTATCAGCAGATTCTGAAAGATAGCGAAATATTGAACGGGCTGTGGGTAACCGTCAAACGAACGCTGATTGGTGCACCGCTGTCGGTTCTGGTCATTACGATGCTTGCGTATCCGCTAAGTCGGCGGAATCTGATTGGTCGCAAAGGCTGGAACCTGTACTTTATCTTTACCATGTATTTCAGTGGCGGACTGATTCCGTTCTACATGGTGCTTAAAGCGCTGAATATGATCGATACCTTTTCGGTGTTCATTTTGCCAAGTTTGATGAATGTCTTCTATATGATCATTGTCCGTACTTTCATGGAACAGCTACCCCATGAGATTGAAGAATCGGCGAGGGTAGACGGGGCTAACGATCTGACAATTTTCTTCCGAATTGTGATGCCGCTGACAACACCTGTACTTGCAACGGTGGGCCTTTTCCAAGCCATTGGACATTGGAATTCCTGGTTTGACTCCTATGCGTTTACCTACAGCTCAGACCTGAAGACTCTGCAGGCCGTGCTTGTCAAAATATTGAATCAATTTCAGACCGGTGGCATGATTTCCCAAACGCAAATGTTGGCTAATTCCGCCAAACGAAACGCCGTTTCCAGCGATACCATTCGAATGGCTGCTACGATGGTAGCCACCTTACCAATCGTTATGGTGTACCCGTTCCTGCAAAAATACTTTGTTAAAGGCATGACTTTGGGAGCGGTGAAAAGTTAATCTGTTCCATAATCCGGTTACAGGGAAGGCTTGTCCGGTGGTCTCTCCCTGAAAGGGGGTGGGCAAAGATCGTTTTGGAAATGCTCAATCTAGCACAACAGGAATTTATTCATTGGGAGGAATTAGGGTGTCAATGACAAAGACTAAAAAATGGATGACCATGGGAATTACAGCTGCATTAGCGGTTGGTTTGCTGGCGGGTTGCTCCTCCAATGATGGGGAGAACAATACAGCAGGTAAAGACGGGGAACAAGGGCCGATTACGCTGACTTGGTTTGATGGCAATACCAAAGGAGAACCATTTACCGATGCAGTTGCCCAGGAAATCACCAAAAAGACTGGCATAGAGATCTCCATCCAGCAGCCAACAGGTAACCCAACGGAAAAACTGAGCCTGATGCTCGCCAGTGGTGACTATCCGGATGTGGTAGTCATGAGCCGAGGAGATGCTTCCCTCGACAAATACATTTCAAGTGGGGCATTCATTCCACTGGATGAGTTAATTGAGAAATATGGTTCTGATCTGAAAGAAATGTACGGAGATACCTTGACCAAAACACGTAATACAGACGGCAAGAACTACTATCTGGCAAACTGGTATGGACTCGACAGTGATCCGGTTTTTGGTATGCTGATGAGACAGAGCCTGTTGGAAGAGTTTCTTCCGGACAAAGCAGATGGTTCACAGCCCCTCACAACAGACGAATTCGAAGCACTCCTGAAAAATTTTAAAGAGAAATACAATACGATTGATGGCAAAGAGTCCATTCCGATGACGATGAACGGGGAGAACATGGGTGCGAATCTGGGCACATTCAAAGGCATGTGGGGCTTAAAAACGTATTATGACAACAACGGACGTCTGCAATATGATGTCAAGGACCCCAAATATCGCGAGATGCTGTTATACATGAATCGCTTATATAGAGAAGGTCTGATCGAAAAGGAATTTGCGATTAGCAAAACACAGACCTGGATTCAAAAGCTGACGACTGGTGCGGTATTTGCTACCCCAGGTGCATATTGGGACCCGGGGAACGGCAATGCGGCCTTGAAGAAGGATGGCGGGGAAAAGAATCAACTCTTTGCTTACAAAGTTGTTGCTCCAGGTGTAGATCCGACTCAAACGACGTTTGGCCCAAGAAGTTCGCTTGGATGGGATGCAATCGCCATTACCAAAAACAACAAACACCCGGAAGAAACGATAAAGCTGTTTAATTATCTGGCGAGTGATGAAGGACAGCATTTGCTGCTGTGGGGCAGGGAAGGCGAACAGTACACCATGGTGGATGGCAAGCGACAACCAAAACCTGAATTCCTGCAAAGCTTCAAGGATAATTGGGATGATACGGTGAAGAAAAGCGGCGTTCGCAAATGGTTATGGTTTATCAAAAATGGTCTGGACCCGAACGGACAGCCGTATGACATGGCAGTTAAATTCCAGCGCAGTGAAGTGGATGAACTGGCCATTAAGAGTCTGGGCGATTCCGTATGGGATACTGCGCAGTATGACAACCTGAATCCGGATGGGGGAACACCCCAAGCTCTGACGGCACAGAAAGTGAAGGATATTATGGATCAGAGTATTACGAGAGCCATTATTGCCCCAAGTGAGGCCGAAGCCAATTCGGTATTCAACAAGATGCTGGAGGATATGAAAAAGGCTGGCGATGAGAAAGTGGAAGATATCATCAACGAAAAATATGCTCAGCGTATGGAACTTTGGTCTTCCAAATAATTGGATATCAACTTATAAATAAATACTTATGTCAAAAACCTATTTTTTTAAAAACCCGTTAATCTGTATGAGATTAACGGGTTTTTGTTGGGATAAAAATGATGGGGGGCGGCAGATATTTTAAAAATACATCAGAGAATTATCTAAGGGAAATCTCTCTTTTCGGTTTATCTTCATGCAATAGTAATATTGCAGAAACTGGTGTTCAAAGATCAACTTTCTCTTACAAATCAATGGAGGGCACATGAGTCCTCCATTGATTTTACTTGGAGATGAAAATACATGATTTGTGATTCCTTGGGAGTAATAGAAGAGTTTATCCTATTTTGAAATGACCGTAAGTACCCTTTGACCTCATTCACTCTACTGAGTATCGTTTGGAAGTTCCTCATTGAGTTTCTGGTACCCAAGTCCCCATGTTTCCATAGAGAATATAATTGGCTTAAGCGAATTTCCTAATTCACTTAAGCTGTATTCAACTCTCGGAGGAACTTCCGCAAAAACAGTACGAATGACAATTCCATCTTCCATTGAACGTAAATTTTCAGTGAGTACCTTTTGACTGATTTCCGGGATACTTTTACGAAGTTCTCCGAATCGTTGAGTTCCCTTCAAGAGATCCCTCATAACCAATAACTTCCACTTCTCGGTTTTCCACCAACACGAAAAAAAATCGAAGTAAATGCAATGAATTTTTATCGGATCTCTAATGGCCAGATTAGTGAAGAGTATGGTCAACCCGATATGCCTGGCTTGCTTCAACAAATAGGGGCAATTCCAAAAGCATAGAAACCGACCTTATTCCAACTTAAGTAGGATTTAAGGTCGGTTTGTTCGTTTAAGTGAAGGGACACTACTAATAATGTAATAAGAAAACTCAATATTTCGTGGCCAGACATTGGTTTTAACAAATCCTTACTAATCCTAATTGTCAATTATGCTTTTTATATTTTTAATTGTTGCAAAGTGCATTGCTTCATGGTAAATCAGAAAACCCAGTAGTTGTTCTACATTTGTAAAGATAAGTCCTGTAGAAGACTTGTAATGAGGATTGATTTCTTCTTTCAATTTGCTTAAAAGTAGCGATTCAACCCTTTCAATTTGTTCAATTAACAAGTCGATTATTTGAGACAACGTTGGAGGCTCTATATTCCAGTCAGATGGTTTAGTTCCTGAATCAAACAACTTATTAAAATTAGCAGGATAATTGGTTTCTTGCCCAGTAAGTTGAAAAGCGAACTTCTCATGTATAACATACATGTGGCCTAGATTCCATTTTATATTGTTTTTCAAACCTGTTGGAATTATTTCCGAGGCAGAGTCATTTATATTCCTCACATAATCAATTGCCTGACGGCGAACAAATCCCAATTGTTTTGCGACAAAATTGTTCATAATATTGACCTCCGATAAAGTCGCTAATGAAATCGTTAAGAAAAAATCACTTGTTTTTTTGGGGTGAAGAAATTCCGCCAGTTTTACTAAAATACACTTTTGTGTCAATGACCAGACTTGCTTTTAGAAACATAAGTTGAGACTCGTTGTGACAGATTTGCCAACGTACGTTCAAAATAGGATTCATCATGAAGAGCTCTACTCAGAATTAATCCCCCTTGAATACTAGCAATTGTTTCCTCTGAAATTTGGTCAGCAGTCTCTTTAGAGATCCCTGTTTGAACTAGTGCCGCGCTTAGGGCTTCAATCCATCTCACAAAATATTGCCGAATAACAGCAGCGAATCGATCTCTGGTTTCGTCCAAAGCGAATGCACCAATAAGGCATATACGCTGACCGGATTGAAAATAAGTATCGACCTCTTGCCACATATGATCAATGGCTGACCGGGGTTCATTCTTTTCGAGCGGTTCAAAAATGTTCTTGATAAACCATTGATCAATATGTGCAAGAATTTCAGCAGCCATCTCATCTTTTCCACCCGGAAAGAAATAATACAAGCTTCCTTTAGATAGACGCGTACGGGCTGTAATTTTACTCAAAGATGCGCCCTCATAACCTAATTCACGAAATACCTCAGCAACGAGAGGGATGACATCAGCTTTTTCAAAAACAGTACGAGTCATAGGTTTAACTCACTTAGGCTTGGATGATCAGCGGGGCGCGTGCCGAGAGGCCAATGAAATTTACGTTCCTCTTCCTTAATCGGCATGTCATTAATCGAAGCAAATCTGCGCTGCATCAAGCCGTCCTCAGCAAATTCCCAATTCTCGTTTCCATACGATCTGAACCAATTGCCACTATCATCACGCCATTCATATGCAAATCTAACGGCAATACGGTTATCCGTAAATGACCAAAGCTCCTTGATCAGGCGGTATTCCAGTTCTTTGGCCCATTTCCGAGTTAGTAAAGATACAATTTCTTGGCGGCCTGTTATAAATTCGCTCCGATTTCTCCAATAACAATCCTCAGTATACACAAGTGAGACGCGCTGAGGGTCTCGGCTATTCCAGCTGTCTTCAGCCATACGCGTTTTTTGGATTGCTGTCTCAAGAGTAAATGGGGGAGTTAAATTATTCATTAGATTTCCTCGCTTTCTAAACTGTTTGTATCAATATAAACCGATCGGTTTATAAATGCAAGTTTACATCCGAAATTCAATACAAATTTCGAAACGGTTCAGATTCATAATGTACCAAGTAGCCATCAATCATATGCATATCCTATACAATAATGAAGAAGCAGGACGTCCCCTCTATAGGAGACGTTCTACTTTTCTCTCATTTTGTTCTTTTGGTTAAAATCATCAGTCGAACTTAATTTAACCCTGTAAAAATTCGATCAATGCTGCATTAAATTGTTCAGAATGGGTTGCATTAAATCCGTGTGGTCCACCTTCGACAACGACCAGACGACTGCCAGGGATGGATTCATGAGTACGTTGTCCACTCACCTCCAAAGGCACAATGGCATCTGAATCACCATGGATAACCAGTGTTGGAATGTTGAACTTCTCCAGATCCTGACGGAAATCCGTAAGGGCAAAGGCAGCAATACAATCCAATGTGCCTTTAGGTGAAGCCAGAGCTGCAATATCACGGTTATAAATACGGAATGGTTCGCTCACAAGGTCTGTACGATCTCCAGCAGCGAAAAAGTTGCTTGTAAAACCATCCAAAAATGCTAGCCGATCCGCTTTAACCCCGTTTTGGAATTCGGCAATCGTTGCATCATCCAACCCACCTTGAGGATTGTTTTCGGTTATATAGAGATATGGAGGAACCGCTCCCGCGAATACGGCTTTGGAAACACGCTCTGTTCCGTAGGTTCCCACATAACGTGCAACTTCGCCGCCACCCATGGAGAATCCGACTAATGTGGCATCGTGCAGATCAAGGTGCAGTATCAATTTATGCAAATCCGAAGCGAAAGTATCATAGTCATAACCATCCCAAGGTTGGGAAGACTGACCAAATCCACGACGGTCATATGTGATAACACGGTGGCCTGCTTCAATTAGGGCAGGAACTTGCTTCTCCCAGGAGCGCCCACTCAAAGGCCAGCCATGAATCAGAATAATTGGTTTTCCCTCACCATGATCTTCATAATACAGTTCAATTGGTTGTTCATTCTCAGCGCCTACATTTACTTTAGACATAGAAAATACCTCCATGAGTTATTATATTTTTGTTCATACAGAAGCTATAAGCTCAGAAACATGAATGGGGGCTTGTTCATGGATCGCCTCACTCTCTATACTGTTTGTATTAGTATAAACCGATTGGTTTATACTTGCAAGTTTATATCTTAGCGTGGGTACTCAGTTAATCATCAACATATTCCTTTGAGAAGCGCGAAAGGTCGATGACGAATCCCACCCAAGATTATCAGCATTGTCAGCCTACTTCACAAGATGAACAAAAGAGAATTTAAAATGAGAAAACTTGTTTAATTTTTGCAC
Organism: Paenibacillus sp. FSL K6-4396; assembly: GCF_038002525.1. Classification (NCBI taxonomy): domain Bacteria; kingdom Bacillati; phylum Bacillota; class Bacilli; order Caryophanales; family Paenibacillaceae; genus Paenibacillus; species Paenibacillus sp. FSL K6-4396. Next base: position 3,805,234 of record NZ_JBBOCR010000001.1, read on the forward strand.
GCATCGCTTGACGGTTTTGCAGGAGGGCCGAAAGGTGAAATGGGAGTTTGGCTGGTTTCCTACGATGCTGATTTGGAGAAGCATGCGAAAGGAATTCTGAGTTCTGCCGACAATGTCATTAATCTGGCGCAATTGATCAGGGAGCGAAGGAGTATTCGTAAATGTAACTCTACGCCAGTGGACCGGGAGTTAGTTGTTGAATTACTTCGTAAGGCTATTCAGCTTCAACCATTTGTTGAGGCTGGCTCGTGGCGTGTGGTATATACCGGAACTCCTGAATCATCTAAACGGCTGGTGGACTTTATGATGCAACAGATATCACAGAGCAAGCTGGGGAATCTGATCCCTGGAAAACTAATGGAGGTTTTTAAAAAGAGATTTACCGATATTCCCGCGCATGTCATTGTTATATCCAATGTCGGTACTGATCGACTGACCAATGACCGCAATTATGCGGCTGCCTGCGGGGTGATGCAGAGCTTCCAGTTGTTGGTCTAAGAACGAGGGTTAGGCGTGTTGTGGGATACAGAGTCCATGATTCAGCATGAAGGGTTCTTCATTGGAATTGGCTTACGTGAGCATGAAAGATTTGTTGGTATTCTTCTACATATAGGATATTTCGAAAAAGCGCCAAGAAGTAGGAAAAGAACGCCAGCCCAGCAGAAGTGGACCATATTGCGTGGGCAGAATACATAGGAGAGGAGGATGTGAAAATTAAATTGTCGATCTGGAAGGTCATGGACGGTCCCAGTGAGTTTTTGGATCGAACGGTATCGCAGGATCTAATCCTTGAATTGCTCAATCATGCCGTATTGGCTCCAAATAAGTAACGAGCGCATTGCTGCGGTTCTAGAATTGGGATACGGTGCAATGAGTCAATAGGGAATACTGAGTTACCAGAGACTCAACTTCATTTTGAACTGTTGTAGCAGGATTTGAACGTTTTCCCTATTAAAAGAAGGATTAAACTGAATGAGCAGAGTTATCATGTACATTCTTCTTTTCCGTTCATTTGATATAATTGATTCAAAACACTAGTTAAGAAATACGCTTAATTAAAAAATAGAGGAGTACTTATGAAAGAAGAAATTATAAAAAAATATTTCTTTATGTGGGTAAGTAGAGATTTTACGTCATTAGATACGTATTTTTCGGATGATATTATCTACCGCGAATGTTATGGAGCAATGTATGTGGGTATAGAGGAAGTCCATTTGTGGATCAAAAAAATGTTACTGAAGCAAGTTGTCTTAGAATGGAAGATAAAAAATATTCATCAAGTAAATGAAACCTTATTTTTTGTAGAATGGTATTTTGAAGCAAAAGAAAAACAACTTTATTCATTTGATGGTATATCAATGATTAGATTTGATGGAAATAAAATCCGATTAATAGAAGAGTATGAAGCTAAACATGAAACTTTTAGACCATGTAAGATTGATTAAAGATGTCGCGGGACAAGAACATGGTCCCATTGAATTGAAGTCGCTATTTTAGCGACTTTTTTATGTGATCGGTAGAAGTTCGTGTCCCGAATCAAGGAAAAGAACTTCTACCGATTGCCGAATGAACAAGAACATATTCCTTTTTAAGATTAGATATATATCTAATTAATTAAGAGTGCATAACTTCGGCAAACGCTTCCGCTACTTCCGGGGAAGGGGGAATAATCACTATGTTTATTTGCGTATTTTTCACTTTTTTGTCCTCCACATGTGTACAAAGAATAAAAAAGATGCTACATTAAAATTAGTCAAAACCCCTTTATAACAAGGTTTTTTCGCATAATGACATGTCTCCCGTACAAGGACAAACGTATATCAAGGAGGGAATCGAATGTCAAGTCAAGCATTGGACCAATTTTTAAGTTCGAACATCGAAGATCTAAAGAATAAAGGTCTATATAACTTCATCGATACACTGCAGGGGGCAAATGGTCCTGTTATTCGTATTGACGGAAAGTCCCTAATCAATTTGTCTTCTAATAACTATCTGGGCTTGGCAACAGATTACCGCCTGATTGACGCTTCAGTTAAGGCGGCGCAGACATACGGGGCAGGAGCAGGGGCTGTGAGAACAATTAATGGTACGATGGATCTTCATATTGAGCTTGAAGAAAAACTGGCTCGTTTCAAAAAAACGGAAGCCGTTATCGTGTATCAATCGGGATTTAACTGTAATATGGCTGCTATATCCGCTGTAATGGACCAGCATGATGCGATTTTATCCGATGAGCTGAACCACGCTTCCATTATTGATGGCTGCCGCCTGTCGAGAGCCAAGGTGATTCGCTTTAAGCATTCGGATATGAATGATTTAAGACAGCAGGCAAAAGAGGCCAAGGAATCCGGTCAGTACCATAAAATTATGGTCATCACCGACGGGGTTTTCTCCATGGATGGTGATATAGCAAAACTTCCCGAAATCGTGGAAATAGCAGAAGAATTCGATCTGATTACTTATGTCGATGATGCACACGGTTCGGGCGTTCTCGGAGCAGGTGCAGGAACCGTGAAGCATTTTGAATTGTCCGACCGCATCGACTTTCAAATCGGTACTCTTTCCAAGGCGATCGGCGTTGTCGGCGGTTATGTGGCGGGTAAAAAACAGTTGATCGAATGGTTGAAGCTGAGAAGCCGTCCGTTTCTGTTCTCGACATCGCTACCTCCGGCTGCAATCGCTTCCTGTAGCGCTTCTATCGACATTTTGATGAATGACAAAGAACTGATCGAGAAGCTATGGGCGAACGGCAATCATTTGAAAAATGGCTTGAGCCGGCTTGGATATGATGTAGGCCAAAGCGAAACTCCGATCACACCTTGTATCATTGGCGATGAAGTAACCACCCAACAGTTCAGCAAACGGCTCTATGAAGAAGGCGTTTACGCCAAGGCAATCCTGTTTCCTACGGTTCCGAAAGGAACTGGAAGAATACGCAACATGCCGACAGCTGCCCATACCAAGGAGATGCTCGACCAAGTGATCTCTGTTTATGAGAAAGTTGGCAAGGAAATGAAGCTGATTTAGTGCATTCGCGGGAGTATATTTCGGGAGGAATGTCTTATGAACAAGATTTTGGTGACCGGGGCACTCGGCCAAATCGGTTCTGAGTTAGTTGTTAAATTACGTGAGATTTATGGTGCGGATTATGTCGTTGCTACGGATCTCAGGTCATCAGCCCACGAAATTACCCGATCCGGACCATTCGAGCTGCTGGACGTGACGAATGATAAAGCGATGTTCGAAATCGCCAAGCGGTACGAAGTTGATACCATCATGCATTTGGCTGCGCTGCTGTCGGCTACCGCAGAGGAGAAACCCCTGCTTGCCTGGAATTTGAATATGGGCGGATTGATGAATGCACTTGAAGTATCCAGAGAGCTCGGCTGCCAATTGTTCACTCCAAGCTCCATTGGATCTTTTGGCCCTACGACTCCGAAATACAATACCCCGCAGGATACAATCCAGCGGCCCAATACGATGTACGGCGTGAACAAAGTGTCCGGCGAACTGCTTTGTGATTATTATTTTCACAAGTACGGCCTGGATACTAGGGGGCTGCGATTCCCAGGATTGATATCTTATATGACGCCTCCCGGTGGAGGAACGACGGATTACGCGGTGGAAATTTATTATGCAGCCGTGACGACTGGACGGTATACATCTTATATCGCCAAGGGCACAGACATGGACATGATGTATATGCCGGATGCCCTGAACGCTATTATCAATTTAATGGAAGCGGATTCATCCCAATTGATACACCGAAACTCATTTAATGTCACTGCAATGAGCGTGGATCCGGAGGCGATTGCTGCAGCGATTCGGGAGGAATTTCCCGGTTTTATCCTAGATTATGACGTTGATCCGAAGAGACAGGCGATAGCCAATAGCTGGCCGCATTCCATTGATGCGACAGCAGCAAAAACAGAATGGGGATTTCATGCACGCTACGACTTGAAGGCCATGACGAAGGATATGCTATCACAGCTAAGCGAGAGACAAATGCTTCGCAAAGCTTAAATCTATTATAAATTCACTGTGCCAAGCGAGTAGAAATACAAAAGAATCTGCATCAAGTGGAGGTTTGACGTTACCCGGACCTTTTGTTGCAGCTTCTTTTTTTTCATCCTCCATCTTGCGAGAAGAAACAAGGCTGGGTTGAAAGAACAGGACATGTTGATTACGAAATGTATCATTTACATTAAGCTAACGGGCAGTAAAGCGAAGAGCGGAGGTATTAGTTTATCTTCAAGCGTACAATAATATTTTTTGAAAGTGTAATAACAGAAAAGGAGCCCTCATTCGAGGGGCTCCTTTTCTTTCCTATCTAGCCAGCTACTGTTCGCAAGCATTTATCACTTTAATCATCGATTGAAATACCTGCGGCTTTTAAGTGTCCATGAGTTAAAATTTTTCCGAATTGAGAAGCGAGTTCATTTGGAGTATAAGAAAAATCATTTTTAACCCACCATATTACAATGCCCATAAAAGTAGATGCAATATATTGGAGTAATAATTCCTTTGAAATCTTCAGGGAAATATCATCCAAGCCATCTTCCACTGTATTTTTTATAATTTCCTCCATCTTTGATTGAAAACCATAGATTCTATTCTCATCAAGTAACAATGCTCTGTAAAAGGGAATATTGTCCTTAATTTTCTCCAGTATGGTTTGCATTAGTTGTTCAAGCATAGAGCCGCTTATAGGAGATTTGCTGCTCGAACAAAGCTTGAGTGTACTATTTAATTCTTCTAATAATTCGTCCATAGACACGTTCAACAAATCGGGTTTGTTCTGATAATGAAGGTAAAAGGTATTTCGGTTAATCATCGCCTTATCGGCTATATCCTGGATCGTAATTCCTTCGTACCCCTTTTCATTAAGAAGTTCTATAAACGCCTTTTTTATCGAATGTTTGGAGCGAAGGATACGCAAATCGATTTTTTTTTTCATTATGGCTCATTCCCTTAACTTTTTTTGTTAGATATACGACATTTAAGTTGAAACTGTATTTTATCTCTCAAAATCAAAATTATTAAACATTGAAGGCTGACCTTATATTCATCATAATAAACAAAAGATAAATATACAACACGTTGACCATTATTTATCTTACTGATAATTAACTCTAATTAAAGGGGAGATTTTAGATGAAAACGATAGCGATTGTTGGAGCAGGAGCAGGTTTAGGAATGTCCATCGCGAAAAAATTCGGGCAAAATGGCTTCCGCGTAGCGCTTATTGCGCGAAATGAAGAAAAGTTGAACCAACTGGTTATTGAATTAGAACAATTGGGAATCGAAGCTGCTTCTTTTCAAGCGGACATATTAAACAAAGAACAAATTGAGATGGCATTTGCCGCTATTAAAGAGAAATACGGATATATTGATGTTCTTGAATACAGTCCAACGCCGAGCTTTGACACAGTAGCGCCAACACTAGATGTAACTGAAGAAAATGCGTTATACCAATTTCAATATAATGTTTTAGGTGCTTTATCGAGCGTTAAACAAGTGCTTCCGGATATGTTGGATAAGCAAAGTGGTGCCCTGTTATTTACGACTGGAGGCTCAGCAATTCACCCGGTACCGATGATGGGCAATGTCGGAATTGCAATCTCAGGACTTCGTAATTATATCTTTAATTTGAACAGCGAATTATCGGATAAAGGGGTTTATGCGGGTCATCTTTCAATTGGAATTTGGATGCAACCGAACTCAGGAGTTCAAGATAAAATCGCTGATATTTGGTACGACATGTACACCAAAAGAGACAGAGTAGAAGAGTTTATAACTGAAGATAAAGTGTAAGTTGAATAATTTATTTTGAAGGAGATACAAGAAAAGAATATGAATATCACTGTTTTTGGTGCAAGTGGTGCAATTGGACAGCTTGTAACCCAACTTGCATTAGATCACGGAGATTTCGTTACGGCATACGTTAGAAACCCCAAAAAAATCAGTCTCAAACATCCAAATTTGAGCCTTGTACAAGGGGAAATTTCAAATACTTCAACCATCGAGAAAGCCATTGCCGAATCCGATGTCGTAATCAGCACATTGGGCCCAGCATCCGATATGTCACGAAAGCTTAAAGGCACGCCGATTGCTGACGGGCACGAACTGATGATTAGGGCTATGAACAAACTTAACAAAAAAAGGTTCATTACACTTGCAACGCCAGCTTTGCAATCAGATGACGATAAGAAAAACATGTCCACGATACTTCCAGGTGTATTAGCCAAAGTTCTCCTTCCAAACGGTTATGCAGAAATGAAGAAAATAGAAGGAATGATTAAGGAATCGAATCTGGATTGGACAGTCGTTCGAATTATTAACCCCAATGTTAAATACACAGGGCAGTCTTATGACTATTCATTCGGAGATCAATCGGCTAAGATGTCTGTTTCCAGAGAAAATGTTGCCAAATTCATGTACTCTGCTGCTCGTGACAACCAATTGATTAGAAAAATGCCTATTATTTATAACAAATAAGCTCAATAAAAATGTAGTATTCACCGATTAAGGTTGGTATGGTATGAGTATCGAGCAAGCGAAAAAGGCACATGCAGAACTTGAACAACAAGCAGCAATGATGGGTCTCGTGTATAATATCGACCAAATAAAGCCCACCAATACGTTTGATGCACATCGTTTAACCCAGTATGCCAAATCTGTGGGTAAAGATCAGGAATTAGCAGAGAAGCTGTTCTACTCTTATTACACGGACGCCAAGCTAATTAGTGATCATGTTACTTTAGCAGATATTGCAGAATCAGTTGGAATGAATAGGGACGAGTCAATCGCAGTTCTCCATGATTCATCCAAATATGCTAGCGAAGTGCGTTCAGATGAAGCCACAGCAAAACAATTAGGGATAACAGGAGCACCTTTCTTTGTCATTGATAGAAAATACGCGATATCCGGCGCACAACCAACAGAGGTATTTTTAAAAGCTCTTAACCAAGCATCTCAATAAATAAAACCAATAAGCATTGTAAAAAAAGGTGTCGACTGCTTTTTGTCGGGACCTTTTTTTATTGTATAAGCCCTTTGATGAGAGATTCGGATAAATCCAAAGTGGATGCGTATATGCACCAAGCTGTTGATCAATAGTATCCTACTATAATTGAGTCAATGTGAGTTGAAGTAATTGAATGAAGAGAAGGACAGGAGACAAATATGAGAAAGGCTGGATGCTATGTTTCCATCCGGATTTGATTAGAAAAAGTGCTTTAGGAAGTAAAATGGATGAGTATTCTTTCTTTTCTTATGCAGCTAATGAGGCGCTTCATTTATCAGAGAAAGAGAAGGATATCGTAACCAAAAATAGTGCATATCCTCATTGAGGATTTCAACCTAAGCTCGGCTTCGAATATCCGGACAAATTAATGGAGTGAGTAATAAAATGAAATAATAATTGCTTCTCAATCGTGTATGCGATATATTGCATATAAGAATAATTGTAATGAGGATGAAAACCATGCCAATTCCTAAAGATTTTTCCTTGCCCGTCCGTATGTCCGCAAAAGAAAGAGCGTTTTCTCAGATTCAGCGATGGATCATTGATGGAACACTGCAACCAGGTGAAAAGCTTATTGATGCGGAAATGGCTGAATCGCTTGGAGTTAGCCGGACACCGATTCGGGAGGCATTTCAGTTACTCGAAGTTCAAGGCCTCGTGTCTATGCATCCAGGAAAAGAAACAAAAGTAACGAATATTGAGAAAAACGATATTTTTAAGATGTATTCAACAATGGCCGCTCTTCAAGCTTTAGCTGCTGAAATCACCGCCCAAATTATTGTTCCAGAACAGATTGAGAAACTAAGATCACTAAATTTGGAATTCGCAAGTTCCATTAAAAATGGGCAAGTTTATCAGGCTATGGAGGTGGATGAGCAATTTCATAATTATATTGTGGAGCTCTCAGATAATCCTTATGTGGCCACATTTAATACCTCTCTCCAGATTCACATTAGGCGATTTAAATATGTGTTTTTAAAACAACCTATTACAGCTACACTTGCTTCAGTCGAAGAGCATGATTTGATTATTAAAGCTTTTGAAGGCAAAAATAGTGAGGATGCTCACGTAATAATGAAACAAAATTTTATTCGACCAATGCAGGAACTGAACGAAATACTTTGAAATGAGGGGTAAGGGACATGGAAAACAAAAAAGATCTTCGTATTCGAAGTAAAGTGATCAGTGAAGGTGCTAACCGGGTTCCGAACAGAGCGATGCTGCGTGCAGTTGGTTTTCAAGATGAGGATTTTAAAAAGCCAATGATCGGAATAGCGAGTACGTGGAGTGAAGTAACACCGTGTAATATGCACATCAATGATTTAGCGGTGCAAGCTAAGCAGGGTGCACGTAATAACGGCGGTGCTCCACTAATTTTTAATACAATTACCGTGTCAGATGGGATCTCCATGGGGCACGGCGGGATGTTGTTCTCACTACCAAGTCGAGAAGCTATAGCTGATTCGATTGAAATTGTAACCGGAGCAGAGCGTTTTGACGGCGTGGTTGCGATCGGTGGGTGTGACAAGAATACGCCTGCATGTCTGATGGCTATTGGACGGATGAACATTCCTTCCGTTTATGTATATGGAGGAACCATTCAACCGGGTAATCTCGATGGTAAAAATGTAGATATCGTTTCGGCTTTTGAAGCCGTGGGTCAATATCAAGATGGGAAAATAACAGATGAACAGCTGCATAAGGTCGAATGTAGCGTTTGTCCAGGTCCAGGGGCTTGTGGCGGCATGTATACCGCTAATACGATGGCGGCAGCTGCAGAAGCAATGGGTATGTGTTTACCTGGTTCTTCTTCAACATCAGCCATTTCAGCCGATAAAGCATTGGAATGCGAAGCAGCCGGTAAGCAGGTCATCTCACTTCTTGAACAGGAAATCTACCCAAGAGACATTATGACGAAGAAAGCATTTGAGAATGCGATCACGGTTGTTATGGCTCTAGGCGGGTCAACCAATGCGTTTCTCCATCTGCTAGCGATTGCGCACTCGGTTGAAGTAGATCTAACCCTGGATGATTTTGAGCGTATTCGTTTGCGTGTTCCTCATTTGGCGGATCTGAAGCCAAGTGGTCAATATGTCATGCAGGACTTGAATGATATTGGTGGTGTTTCCGGGGTAATGAAGCTATTGCTTGCTGAGGGTTTACTTCATGGGGATTGCCTCACCGTAACAGGTAAAACGTTAGCGGAGAATTTAGCGGAATCTGCTCCACTTGAAAATGATCAAGAGATTATACGACCGCTCAATAATCCACTTAAACCAAATGGACCACTGGTTGTACTTCGAGGAAATCTCGCCCCTGAAGGCGCTGTTGCGAAAATGTCAGGCATGAAGATCCAACAGTTCTCTGGCCCGACTAAGGTGTATGATAGTGAAGATGAGGCGACAGTAGCGATTATGAATGATGAAATTAAAGAAGGAGACGTCGTGGTCATACGCTATTGTGGTCCGAAGGGTGGACCGGGTATGCCTGAGATGCTTTCCGTTACAGCACTCATCGTAGGAAAGGGGCTCGGCGGGAAAGTAGCTCTCATCACAGATGGTAGATTCTCTGGGGGATCGCATGGATTTGTAGTCGGCCATGTATCACCTGAAGCACAAGTAGGTGGACCGATCTCGTTGCTTAGAAATGGCGATATTATTACCATTGATAGCGACATTCAGGAGATGAAGGTTGAGTTATCAGAAGAAGAGTTAGCTGCTAGAGCACAAGCCTGGGTACAACCGCCACTGAAAGTGAAATCCGGTGTACTTGCCAAATATGCTAAATTAGTTTCCTCCGCTTCCAAAGGGGCAGTAACCGATTTGATGGAATAAACCAAATACAATCGATAAATTTTAATGAGTACTTCTTCAAGTCGCTCCGCTATGCGGGGCGTCTTTTTGTTGCTATCTATCACATGAACGATATAGATATTGCGATTGAAAACAGAGTTCATTATGGATAGGAGACAATGTTGAGAAGGTTATTGGAAGGCTGAACCTTGAGGATTTATTAATGCTGGCAAATATGTAGTTATTCAACCTAAAGTAAAGGAGCTTTTGTTAGAAAAAGCTCTTTTTAAATTTAAATGTACTTTGATAATTTTAAAATTGCTTGGTTTAATCATTCACACAAAGTTGGCAGAGAAAGAAGATATCAGAGTTCTGCTTGATGTAAGAAATAACAAGGATTTATTTACCACGTATTTGAATCAACAAGAGAAAAAGGAAGTGTATCTCCTAGTTGCTGAAATGGATAGATCAACAATTTTGGGGTTCGGTCTTCTAAAACTTAGTAGTTACGTATCTCCCAAATTGACTCGGCTATTCTGAAATATTCATTGGTGTTGACCCAATTGGGAATCCAAAAATGATAAAGCTTATAACTAAGCTTGGATATAAAAGAATTACTGAACCATACTCAAGAACAGCTCTTTCCACAATGAAGACGGGACAACGTATGAGAAAACTTATACAAGGGTTGATTTGAAGAGGTCATTGAACTAACGGGGAACGTTAGTTCAATAAAACCAAGGAAGCAGGGTAAACAAAATGCGAGCATTTGGTTTATATTTCCAGTATAATGAAATGGGCGGAAATTGTACATTTTTTCGGGGGAAGATCTTTAGTATGTGTATAGGAAAAAACAATAGGGACTTATACAATAGAGATTGTAAACGCTTGCTTTGAATTCTGAGGATCCAATCACTGAATTACCGTAATCCCGTAATCGCCGGATATTTGAGCGCTATTCCTGGGCCAAGCGCGGGAATGCCTACATGCTGGACGATGAGGTGCCTCCCGTGTTCGCGTGCCTCAGCAAGCGGCTTCACCCGGCGTCTGCTCGGGACTGCGTGCCTCGAGCAACGGTACAGAGAACGCCAGCTCTGCTTATTATGAAGGATTCTATTATTCCAATACTAAAGGAGATGCCTTATGAATCAACAACAACTACCTAAGCCACACCAGCCGCTCGTAACCCACATCTTCACTGCGGACCCGTCCGTCCATGTCTACGAAGGCAAAATCTACATCTATCCTTCCCATGACCTCGATCATGACGAGCCGAGCAACGATAACGGCGACCAGTATAAAATGGAAGACTATCATGTCCTCTCGATGAACAACTTCGATTCTCCGGTGGTTGATCACGGCGAAGCGTTGCATCTGAGAGATATTCCGTGGGCCTCCAAGCAACTCTGGGCACCGGATGCCGCTTATAAGAACAATACCTATTACTTGTTCTTCCCGGCACGGGATCATGACGGCATCTTCCGTCTGGGTGTGGCAACATCAGAGTCTCCGGCAGGCCCGTTCACGCCGCAGCCGAATTATATGGAAGGCAGCTTCAGTATCGATCCGGCCGTACTGGTGGATGAAGACAATCAGTCATACATCTATTTCGGCGGACTCTGGGGCGGCCAGCTGGAGAAATGGCAGACCGGCAGCTTCGTGCCAGATGCAGAAGGACCTGCTCCTGACCAGCCGGCGCTTGGACCGCAAGTTGCACTGCTTAGCGACGACATGCTGTCCTTCCAGGGCAAGCCTGCCGAGATATCGATTGTCGATGAAGACGGAAATCCGATTCTGGCCGGGGATGAGGAACGAAGATATTTTGAAGGCCCATGGGTGCATAAATATAACGGCTATTACTACCTGTCCTACTCTACAGGAACCACGCATAAGCTCGTATATGCGATCGGCAAGAACCCGATGGGACCATTCACGTTCAAGGGCGAGATTCTCTCTCCGGTTATCGGCTGGACAACCCACCACTCCATAGTGCAAGTTGAAGACAAGTGGTATCTGTTCTATCACGACAGTTCCCTATCGGAAGGTGTCAACCACAAGCGCTGCGTTAAATATTCCGAGCTGAAATACAACGAAGACGGAACGATCCAGAAGATCAATCCTTATCCGGATGCCGAGTAAGCTGGAAGGTTAGCGGAAACAGATAAGATTACAAGATAAGGCATAACATGAGGCAGCTCCTGGCGGGGCTGCTTTTTTGATAGGAGGATCAGTTGTGTCACTCAAACTTGTGAAAATTTCTGTTGAACAAAGAATATTTTTACTATGACACTATGTGTAGAACAGTAGAAAATGATTCTTTCTATTGAGGACCATTACCATTAATCATAAGAGATCACGGAGTCATGGAAGAAGGAAACGTTAGGCGCTCCGATGTAGGGACACTACAAGGCGGCGTCATCTCACCCCTGTTGGCGATTCGAATCAAGCTAAGGGGTGCATGAAACGGGTAAATAAGGTATAGTGATGGATGGAAAAATGGAGTGGAGGAGTTAACCATGGTCAAACAACGCAAGATTTTACTAACTGTAACCGTATTGTACACATTGCTTGTTCTTTATTTTATGTTCTTCGCTTTCGGCAGAGGAGAGGATTTGGAGAACATTACCCAATATACCTTTATTTTCATGCCCGAGAACTTCCTTAAGTTGCCGTCTCCATTTGATCTTCTGCATCCCAGCCTCATGAGTATGGTGGGTTTCGGGAACACTATTGCGTTTATTCCTTTCGGTATATTGATTCCATGGCTGTACCGGGTCAGCTTCGTCCGGTTCATCACCTTATTCTTCATCGCGATTCTTGTGCTGGAAACGATCCAGGCCCTTACATTCCTGGGCAGCTTCGATATCAACGACGCTCTTCAGAATTCGATTGGAGCAGCCCTCGGTTTTGGGGCGTACAAGCTTGGTTTCCGTTACCGGAGCCTCGGGCGCAATCTGGTGGCAACGGCTATATCGGGTATGATTCTTTTTATAGCTTTATGGGGATTAGGGGCGGCGGTAGACAAAATAACAACAAAAGTAGAGGGCCCGTTTGTGGCGATCAATGACTGGACGGATACTTCGGGCCATTCATCCGCTGGAGACAAGCCGGACAGCATCCTAATCAACGGACAGAAGGTACCGCTTCGCTATAACCTATATGGCGCTGAAGACGGAGATTCAAGAACGTTCACGTACAAGTCTGAGGGACAGACGATTTTCTCCTTCGATTACGGATGCCCCGAACCAACGGATTATTCTGGTAGTATCAGTGTTACTCGGGATGGCAATGAAATATTGACCGGCTCTGGAGAAGATCAGCAGAGTAATCCCGATCTATTTCCGTCGCTATTCAAAATCCCGCTTGAGCCGGGCGATGAGCTGAAGATCACGATTAAGGGCGACATGAAAGCATGGGATGTCGGGTATACGCGGATGCAGTATTTCTGGAACTGAGTGCTTAAAGGGACTTAGCCCCATTTTATCATGAATTACACCTCGCGCTTGGGTTTTCAAGCGTTTTTTTGCTTTTGAGATCGGGATTTTTCAGAAGGGGCTGTCCAAAAAGTCAGTAAAACGACCATTGGGCTGCCCCTTTATGATGGTATGTAAAAAATAGGAACAAAAAATCGCAGGACCGACTCGCTGAGGTTTAGTATAGATAACTCCGGATCAGTAGTAGTTCTTTAGTATAAGCACATTAAGGATTATGACTTGCCTCCTAACTGGCAAGAAATTATTAAAACTCGTTAAACTAACGGTAAACGATAGCTAATAAAACCAATCTTCATTTTAAAATCCACTTATATACAAGCGTATAGAACTTGTACCAATTACCGATAAGGACAAAACAAGGTCCGATTAACCAATTAAAGCCAGTCGGCAAGTCTGGAACACATTTATAAGATGTATTGAGAAGAAGAGAAAAAATAATGACCAGACAAGACTTTGGCAAAATCATATTAAGAATGCGAAGACCTAAAGCGGTTTTAGTAAGGTGATAGCTCGCAAATAAGGCTCCGATATCCTCCCTAATTGATTGTCCCATAACTTGACTACAAGCTACGAGTCCCATCGAAGTATCTGAGAAACAACCATTTAGTATAAGTTGTGCTTGTGCTCCAGGGAGCTACAACGTTATCACGAGATCTGAATCTCTCGTTCAGCAATGTATACAAACTTCATAAATTCATTCGTTTTTATACCACTCCTTCTTCATTTGAGTCCTGTAGTATGACTTACATCGGGATAACGAAGGAGCAAAAGAATGAAGAAAACGATGTTGTTAACTTTACTCATAATCATAACGGCAGGAATGATCTGGTGCAGCTGGGGGCTTGTTAGGACAGATCAGAATCACCCGGACTCTGCAGCTGGCACCAGCGGCTGGCAGGAAAATAGGCTTATTGCACATGCATTTGGTGGAGTTGACGGTGCTAACTATACCAATTCTTATGAGGCATTTATAACCAATTACAATAGAGGGTACCGTTTGTTCGAGGTTGATCTTGTGCAGACGACGGATGGGAAGCTTGTAGCCAGACATGATTGGTCGCAGAAGCTACAGCCGGACTTGGCCGCTCATCGCGGACGAAACGTAACAAAGCTTCAGTTTGCAAACTCGCTTATTATGGGAAGATTCCACCCTCTTACCCTGCCGGACATATTGCACCTGATGAAACAATATCCTGATTTCGACTTAATTGTGGACACGAAAGCAGGCAGCAAAGAGCAAATTCAGCAGCAGTTTGCGCATCTAGTCAATGAGGTTCGACGTACGGATCCTGCACTGCTCAACCGGGTTATACCTGAAATCTTCAGCCCGGAAATGTATGACACGGTTATGGGAATCCACCCCTTTCCAAACAAAATATATTCACTTTACAAAACTGGCGCCTCCGCCGAAAGTATTGTAGAATTCGTAAGGGACAAACAACTGACAGCCGTTGCCATGCCTGCATACCGCGTGTATCTAAACCCCAATTTAGTTCCAGCACTGAATAAGTTTGGGGTAAAAAGTTATGTTCATACTGTCAACAGCAGACCGGTAATGCAGATTCTGTCCAGGTTTGGGGTACATGGGTTTTACACGGATCAGGAAGAATCACCAGAGGAGCTGATGCTTGCAGACGCTCCCCCCGGCCATGTTGAATTTTCGGGATACATGAGTTCCGGATTAGCAAGTATAAGAAATATCGTGATGAAGGTGAGAAATAATGGCTATCAATAACATTCTTGTTGTAGACGATGAACCGGAAATTCGAGAAGCGCTCGTTATTTATTTGAAAAGCGAAGATGTGGATGTATTAACTGCCTCTAACGGATTGGAGGCGCTGGAAATTCTTGAACAAGAAACCATTCATCTTATTATTATGGACAACATGATGCCGCAGCTCGATGGAATTAAAACGACATTTAAAATTCGTGAAAACAAAAATATACCGATCATTATGCTTTCTGCCAAGTCAGAAGATAGCGACAAGATTTTGGGACTCAACGTGGGCGCTGATGACTATATAACGAAGCCGTTCAATCCTCTAGAGCTGATTGCCAGAGTCCGATCTCAGCTGCGCCGGTTTACGAATTTAGGTTCCTTCCAGTCAAACGGGGATGAGCTCATTCAAGTAAGAGGACTCGTGCTGAACAAAAGCTCGAAGACTGTTGAGATAGATGGAGAGGACGTCAGATTGACCCCGAAAGAATACAAAATTTTGGAGCTGCTGATGGAGAACAAGGGTAGAGTTTTCTCGATCGAAGAGATTTATGAGCGCGTGTGGAATGAACTGATCTTCACTTCAGAGAATACGGTTGCCGTACATGTGAGAAACATTCGTGAAAAAATTGAAATCAATCCCAAAGACCCAAAATATTTAAAGGTGGTATGGGGAATTGGATACAAAATTGAGAAAAAATAAAGCCGATTGGAAGGTTCCAATCGACCTTATTGTCATCATTGTCGCCGCGATCTTATGGATCCTCTTACTCATAAACGAGTATTCATACACGGGGTTGAGTCTAAGCTATTCATCTTCAAGTTATATCCAGTCGCTGCTTGCCTTTATTATTCTTTGCTTACTGGCAAGCAGATTGTTTCTTTATTTTAAGGCACCCCACAGTAGGCGTTCCTTCTGGCATGGCAGTCTGCTGATGGATTACTTTCACATTTGGAGAATCGGTCTTAGAGCCAGTTTGCAAAACTGGAGACTAATGTTTGGCCTCATCATGATGCTTTTGCTAACCGCGATAGCCGGCATTTCTATTTGGCTGGCAGCCACATATTACGACATATACATACTTTATGTATTGCTGTATGTGCTGTTCCTGGTTCCGTATATCCTTTCCAAGCTTGGACGTTTCATCGCTATCATCAACGGGAGCAAAGAAATTGCTGAAGGAAATATTCAGAATACGATTCAAGATACCGGCAAGGATGCCCTATCCAAGCTTGCTGGCTATATTAACAATATGAAAGCCGGGTATCAAAGCGCGCTGGAGAATCAAATGAAGAGCGAACGGTTAAAAACAGAGCTGATTACCAACGTATCGCATGATTTGAAGACTCCGCTTACTTCTATTATCAATTATGTCGATTTATTAAAAAAAGAAGATCTGTCTACGGAGACTACCCGAGCCTATATTGAAACCCTGGACCGGAAGGCGCTACGGATGAAGCTGTTGATTGAAGACCTGTTCGAAATCTCAAAGATGGCCAGCGGTACAGTAGAGCTGGATATTGAGTACGTGGATGTAGCGACATTGTTGACACAGGCGATCGCCGAGTCCAATACCAGTATGGGACAAACGTCGCCTGTGATTCGGGAGAGGATTGCAAAATTCCCCATCCATGCACATTTGGACGGCAATAAAATTTGGCGTGTATTCGAAAATTTAATTGGCAACGCGCAGAAATATTCACTTCAAGGAACCAGAATCTATATTTATTTGGACCAGTCTGATAATCAGGTACAATTCAAAATTCAAAATACTGCTGCTTATGAGATTGATTTTGCTGCGGAAGAGTTGTTCGAGCGTTTCAAAAGAGCAGATGAATCCCGCCAGACAGAAGGCTCCGGACTAGGTCTGTCCATTGTGAAAAGCATCGTTGAGCTGCACGGCGGGGAGATCAAAATCGAGATTCATGGCGATCAATTCAACGTTATTCTGCATTTGCCCAAGCAGCGCTTAATTTAAAAGTCATAAAACTAGGTTAACCCTCATGCTCCCTTTCAGGATGTATGAGGGTTAACTTTACTTCAGACTCTTTTCCAACCTCTTTTGCTATAAAAATAATTATGATTTTGGAACAAAATCGTTTCCTGATTACCAAGAAGAATATGCTTGCTCACATTGCGCATTACTTTAAAACAAAAAATCATGAAATAAATAAACGATAAGACTTTTTTCTCTGAGCAGGAAAACAAACTAAACTGAAAGAAATAGCAAATGAAGATAAGGTTTCAACTTCATTAAGAGGAGAAATAAAACGTGATCTAAATGAAATTAAAAGAAAAAAACGCAAAAATGTAAGAGTTCCTCAGGGATACCAGATGCAGCACAAACGTGGTTTCGAGGCAAGAAAGGGTTACGGTTACGAACACAGTGTTTTAAATATTACAAAAAACCATAAGACACAACATAGATACGATAATAACGGAAAAATAAGATAAAACATCATTAGGAGGAAATATGAATCAGAAAGAATTTGAATCTGTCATCAATCTCCCTGCAAATATTCGTTATGAATACTTCATCAAAAAAGTAGTAGATTCAGAAGAAGTTTGGGGCCTTTATGAGAATGGTTGGTCAGTTACTGAAGATGATGAAGGTAATAAATTACTTCCATTTTGGCCTAATAAAGAATTCGCGGAATACTGTGCAACTGATGATTGGGAATTTTACTCAAGTAAAAATATGGATTTATATGAGTTCATAGACGAGTTTCTTCCCAATTTGAAAAAAGAGGGTTTTAAACCTTCAATATTCTTAAATAATGCTGATTCTGCTGTATTAGAAGTCGATATATTAATTGAGGATTTAAAGATAGAACTTGAAAAATACTAACAGGATTGATGTTGCCGTTCCCAGAATTTCGACCGATGTCGAGGGACAAGAACATATTCCCATTGAAGTCGCTATTGAAGCGGCTTTTTTTATTTTATCGGCACAAGTTCTTGTCCCGAGCCAAGGACAAGAACTTGCAACGATTGTCGTGTCAAGGGAAGATGAGTTGCACGGGAATAATGGCGTTCTTAGGAGAATAAGTATCTTCCATCTGTTCACGTAACAGCCTTACGGCTGTTCGTGCCATTTCCTGTTCATTCTGCTGCACATAAGCTACGCCTGAAAGATGTGGATTATCAAAAGATAGCAAATCGATATTGGAGTGATCGTTCAGACGACGGATAGCGGATGATGTAAGGCGTGCTGTTTCTTCAGTCAAGGAGAAAGCTGCCGAAATTTCACTGTGGTTCTGCAAGAATTCGCTTACATAGTCCAATGCATGCTCGCTGCGTAGAATGTTGAGAGGGATGTGACACCACAAGCTCTTGTCAATTGAGATACCTTGATCTGTATATGCCTGCTCGAAGCCAAGCGTGCGATCCTCGACGGTTGTATTGGCATTTTCAGGTGAGATGAGCGCAATCTGCTGATGACTCTTGGATAACAAATGGGATACAGCCTTATACGCACCGCCGTAATTATCGGATGTAATGGTGTACGTCTCAATGTTGCGCAGATAGCGGTCGATGAACACACACGGAAATTTGTCGAGCGACAGACGCAGTAATGATTCGTTGTACTTCTCATCTTCCGTCGGAAAAACGATCAGCCCCTTCACACCGAGTTCCGTTAGTGTACGGATGACGTTTGTTTCGATAGAGGAGGACTCTCGCGTGATGCTAAGTACCATGTTGAGGCCGGCTTCTTGCAGGAATTGTTCTGTGTAGTCAACGAGCTTTTGAATGACACGGGTTCTCATCGTCGGAATGATGAAGCCGATGAGTGGTATGGAGGACGCGCTGCCTTGGGATGGTGGAGAATGGATGCTAGAAACAACAAGACTTGAAGAGACAAATGAGCCTTTGCCTTGTACGCGTATAATTAATCCTTCGTCAGCTAGTGAGGTTAGGGCGTTCTTGACGGTTATTTTACTTACTCTGAATTCGTCCATTAGTTCTTGCTCAGAAGGAATGCGGTCTGTGGGCCGAAGCTGCCCTGATTTAATTTTCTGTATAATATTTTCTTGAATTTGTTTGTAGAGCGCCAGCTTTTTCAAAGAGTAGCATCTCCCCATAAACTTTATGATTTTATAATCAATTGGTTATATAAAGCTTATTTCATATATATTATAATACGGCATGTAAAGCGCTTACAATATGGAATCTAAGAAATTTTTGCGAAGGGGTCTTTTCTTTGAACGGTTAGAATTATGTTAAGGATGGTGGTGCCAAGGTAGATTGAAACCGCTTAAATTAACAGAACTAACTAGTCAGCCGACTTTTCAAATGCATAACACAAAAAGAGAGGATGACGAAGAAATGAAGAAACGCAGTACGTTAATCTCCATCGTTACAGTCCTTATTATGTCTCTTTTTTTCACAGCATGTGGTAATCCTTCTGATTCAAAAACGGAAACACAGCAATTAGGCGCTAATGCCGGTGAGAATGCAACAGAATTGTCATTTTGGACATTCGTAGATTTGCACGGCAAGCATTTGGATAAAATGCTGGGTTTATGGAACCAAGAGAACCCAGACAAACAGATTAAGTTGAATGTAACGGTTATGCCTTACGATGATATGCACAACAAGCTTTTATTGGCAGTTACAAGCGGAAAAGGTGCTCCTGATATCGCGGATATCGAGCTTGGTCAATTCCCTAAATTCCTGGAAGGTGACAACGTTCCACTGGAATCTTTGAATGATGTATTTGCACCATACAAAGACGTTGTTGTTCCTTCGCGTGTTCAGATTTACTCCAAAGCCGATCAGGTTTATGGCTTTGATTATCACGTAGGTGCAACACTTGCTTTCTACAACACTGAAATTCTCGAACAAGCAGGTGTTGACTACAAGAAAATCATAACGTGGGAAGATTACAAACAAGCAGGTATCAAGGTTTATGAAAAGACTGGCAAGTACTTAGGTACTGCTGATACATCTGCTACGTGGCAAGCATCGTTGCTGTTAGCTCAGCAAAACACTGATTTTACAGATGAAAATGGTAATCCAAAAGTTAACTCGCCTGAAATGATTAAAGCGTATGAAATGTTAGTTGATCTGCAGAAGAACAATGTTATTCATACGATCCCAGGCGGACAACCCGACACAGAAGAAGCAAAAGGCGAATACAACAAAGGCAACTACGCAAGTGCATTGATGCCTGAGTGGTACATGTCCCGCTTTGTAAACGAAATGAAGGACCTTAAAGGTAAGTATGCAATTGCTCCATTGCCTGTATTTGAAGAAGGTAATCCTCGTTCCGTTGGCTTAGGCGGTACTGGCACAGTTGTTACTAAGAGTGGTAAAGACGTTCAATTGGCCAAAGAATTTGTAGCCTTTGCTAAGCTTTCGAAAGAAGCTACGACTGAAATCTGGAATACACTTGGATTTGACCCAATCAACATGGAAGTATGGAAAGATGATGCAGTAACGAAAAACCCTGATAATGAATACGTCCAATACTTTAAAACAAATGCATTTGATACTTTGAATGAAATCAAGGACGAAATTCAAGCGATCAAATCCGTTAAAGCTTCACCGACCATCGGCAATATCTTCAATACGGTTACTTTGAACGCCATCTTTGAAGATGGTCAAGACGTGAAGGAAGCGTTGGATGAAGCACAAGCAGCAATTGAACAAGAATTGAAATAAATATAATAAGTAAATGATTTGGTTAAACCTGTCGGCAGGTATAGTAGTCGGCAGGTTTAACCTTAATCAAGGGAGATTGAGAATATGATAAAGAAATTTGTATACTCTCAAAAAGTTGCACCTTATGTTTTTGTACTGCCATTTATACTCATATTTTTGATATTCTGGTTTTTTCCACTTGTAAATTCATTCGTAATGAGCTTTCAAGATCGGATGTTGGGACAGGATCCTAAATGGATTGGTGAAGCAAATTATTCGAAATTACTTACCGATAAAGTGTTTTTGACATCTATTAAAAATAGCGTTGTGTACATGTTGGGAACCTTAGTGCTGTTAATTCCTTTTCCAATGTTATTCGCCGTTATGATCAACAGTAAGTTAATGAAGGGAAGAGAGTTTTTTAAATCTTCGTTCTTTCTACCTGCGTTGACATCTGTCGCAGTTGCGGGTACCATTTTCCGCCTTACATTCGGTGAAATGGAAGGTTCATTAATGAATAGTTTGCTGGGTCTATTTGGTATAGAGCCTATTAAATTTTTGAAAGATGGAAATTGGAGTATGGCAGCACTGTTAATCCTCGCATGTTGGAGATGGACAGGTGTTAATATGCTTTACTATCTATCCGGTTTGAAAAGCATTGACAATGAATATTATGAGGCTGCTTCAATTGACGGGGCATCTGCTTGGCAGAAGTTTAGAACGATTACAATGCCATTATTGAAGCCGACCACGGTATATGTTACAACAATTAGTGTTTATGCAGGTTTAGCCATGTTTACCGAGAGTCTGATGATGTTTAACGGTAACAATTCACCCAAAAATATTGGCTTAACCATTGTTGGATACCTGTATAGACAAGGGATTGAGCAGAATAAGCTGGGTTACGCAGCTGCAGTTGGTATCATTCTGTTAGTCATTGCTATGGTTATCAATTTAACGCAGCTGAAATTTAGTGGAATGTTCAAAAAGGAGGAGGATTAAAGTGGGCAAAAGTCAGACGAGGAGTGATTTCATCTCTAGAATAGTAATTATTTGTTTATTCATTATACTATTCGTTTTAATTATGATTCCATTCTATGCAGTGGCCCTCTCTTCCTTTAAACCAGGTGAATCATTAGTTAGATATGGTCTTAACCTAAGTTTGGATTTTGAAATCATGAGTTTTGATAATTTCATCTATCTGTTTACTGGACAACATGATTATTTTGTGTGGTTTTGGAACAGTATGATTTTAACAATCGTTCAAGTGGTTTTAACACTTTTTGTAAGCGCATTTGTTGCTTATGGTTTTGCAGCATATGATTTTAAAGGTAAGAACTTCCTCTTTATATGTGTTTTGCTCATTATGATGGTGCCTTTCGAAATACTGCTGGTTCCTTTGTATAGCCTAATTAATGATTTGGGAATGGTGAATAGCTATTCGGCAATCATTTTGCCGGGTATAGCCAATGCCGCGACAATATTTTTCTTCAGGCAATATCTAAGAAGCATACCCAAAGAAATTATTCAATCTGGGCGGGTTGATGGGGCAAACGAGTATGCGATATATTTCAGACTAATTATGCCGATTATGAAGCCATCCTTTGCAGCAATGGCCATTCTGAATGGTATGAATAGCTGGAATAATCTGTTGTGGCCATTCATGGTGTTGGGAGATCAGAGTAAATATACACTTCCAATCGGTTTGAAAACGTTATTAACTCCTTATGGCAATAACTATGATCTATTGATCGTGGGCTCCTTCTTTTCCATCATTCCAATTTTTATACTGTTCATTGCTTTCCAGAAATACTTCATAG
Source organism: Paenibacillus sp. FSL K6-4396 (assembly GCF_038002525.1). NCBI lineage: Bacteria > Bacillati > Bacillota > Bacilli > Caryophanales > Paenibacillaceae > Paenibacillus > Paenibacillus sp. FSL K6-4396. Next base: position 3,827,728 of record NZ_JBBOCR010000001.1, read on the forward strand.
ACGGTATGACTGCAGGTGCTGTTAAAGGGTAGTAATATTATGATGAAACAGGTGATAAGATGGCAGTCCAAAAAAGAGTGTTACACGACGTACAACCATTGATTGAGCAGAGAGCTGATCCTTTTATTTACCGACATTCGGATGGTTATTATTACTTCGTAGCATCCGTTCCGGAGTATGACCGGATTGAAATCCGTAGAGCCCGGAACCTTGAGGGGCTTGTTACATCAACTCCTGTTGTGATCTGGAGAAAACGTGAGACGGGTATCCTTAGTGCCAATATTTGGGCACCTGAACTGCATTTTATTGATGACAAATGGTACGTGTATTTCGCTGCCGCACACACGACGGAAACGAATGAAGGCTTGTTCGACCATCGGATGTACGTACTAGAGAATGAAAATGTCAATCCGCTCGAAGGCAGTTGGGTGGAAAGAGGACAGGTTCGTACCGCGTGGGAAAGCTTCGCCCTCGATGCCACTACCTTTGAGCATAATGGAATCCGTTATTACGTATGGGCACAAAAGGATCCGAATATTGAAGGTAACTCTAATCTGTATATATCTAAAATGAGCAATCCGTGGACGTTGACTGGGCCGCAAACGATGATCTCGATGCCGGAGTATGACTGGGAGATCATTGGTTATAAAGTGAACGAAGGCGCGGCTTTTCTTCGCAAGGGTAATCTGGTATTCCTCTCTTACTCGGCTAGCGCCACCGATTTCAATTATTGCATGGGCCTGCTTGAAGCCGATGCGGATGCGGATTTGCTCGATGCCGCCTCATGGCGCAAGTCACAAACAGCGGTTCTCTCGACAGATGAGAGCATCTCGATGTATGGTCCCGGTCATAATTCCTTCACGGTGTCAGAGGCCGACGAAAAGACGCTATTTGTGTTCCACGCAAGAACGTACAAGAATATTATAGGAGATCCGCTGTACGATCCGAATCGCCATACATTTGTGACGGAGCTTTTGTGGACGGCAGACGGCAGACCTGATTTCCGCGGCTCTGTTGCAGCACTTGCACGTTCTGTAAAGTGAACGAGTGTCCAACAAGGTTGGTTGATGGATTCAGTTATCCCGGAAAATCATATCAATAAAAAAAGGCGCTGATCAATAGGATCGGCGTTTTTTTTATGTGATCGGTACGAGTTTTAGTCCATGCCAAGGTGAAGAACTTCTATCGATTGCCAGAATGGACAAGAACATTGTCCGATTATTCTTTAGATGTGCATCTAAAGAACGGGCTTTGAATCACTTACAGCGAGAGGAACTGTAAGGGGTAAGTTTTTGATTTGTTATAAGGTTAGCATATTTACAAGGTTGTAATTATGTAAATTTCAGTTGGAAATGATGATTTCAGCCTGATGTAATGATTTGTAAAATAAGGTTATCAAAAAAGAACAAGGAGAGGTTCCCATGACAAAGCCAGAGGTCCCTTACCATACGCAGACATCAGGTTATAGCCATAAAATCAATGACCCATTTTGGTCACATTATATTGAACTGGTCCGCAACGTAGTTGTCCCTTATCAATGGGAGGCGCTCAATGACCGTATCGAAGGAGCTGAACCAAGCCGGGCCATTCGGAATTTTCGCATTGCTGCAGGGGATGAAGAGGGCGTTCATTATGGCATGGTTTTTCAGGATAGCGATGTTGCGAAATGGATTGAAGCAGCTTCGTACCTGCTCTCCGCGAAGCCCGACCCGGAACTGGAAGTCCTCGTGGATTCTGTTATTGAGACCATAGCTCGGGCACAGCAAGCCGATGGTTATTTAAACACGTACTTCACCCTGCGTGAACCTGGGGCGCGCTGGACGAACCTCGCCGAGTGTCATGAACTTTATTGTGCAGGACATATGATTGAGGCTGGTGTGGCGTACTATCATGCCTCGGGCAAACGCAAGCTGCTGGATGTGGTTATTCGCCTGGCGGATCATATAGGCACCGTGTTTGGTACAGAGCCGGGACAATTGCCAGGTTATGATGGGCATCAGGAGATTGAACTTGCACTCTTCAAATTGTATGAGACGACAAAGGAAGAGAAATATCTGGAACTGAGCCGTTATTTTCTGGATCAGCGGGGAGCGAGTCCGCATTTTTTTGAAGAAGAATGGGAGCAAAGGGGCCGCACCATACATTTTGGCGAGTTGGACATGGTTCACCGTCATACGTACTCCCAGTCCCATCTGCCCATTAGGGAGCAGTCGACAGCAGAAGGCCATGCGGTTCGACTGGTTTACATGTGCGCGGCTATGGCAGATGTAGCTGCGAAGACGGAGGATACACCGCTGAAAGAAGCCTGTGAACGGTTGTGGAGCAACATCGTAAGCAAGCGAATGTACATTACGGGAAGCATTGGTTCATCAGCCAAAGAAGAAGCATTTACAGGCGATTATGATCTGCCGGGAGATACCGCCTACGCAGAGACCTGTGCCTCGATTGGCCTGATCTTTTGGGCGAAGCGCATGCTGCAGATGGAGCAGGATAGCCGGTACGCAGACGTTATGGAGCGAGCCCTGTACAACACGGTGATTAGTGGAATGTCTCTGGATGGTCAACGTTTCTTCTATGTGAATCCGCTTGAAGTCGATCCGAAGATTCAACGTGTGAATCCTAATTATGCCCACGTACGAACACGCCGGCAAGGGTGGTTTGGTTGTGCCTGCTGTCCGCCGAACATTGCGCGATTAATTGCTTCATTGGATCAATATGTATATACCCCGGCTGTGGAACAGGCTACGTTGTATGTGCAATTGTACATCGGAGGGGAAGGGGAATTCACACTTCAGGGCAGGAGAGCAGCCCTAACCATGGACTCTGACTATACTTCCACTGGAGATGTGAAGCTGATCGTTCGGCCCGATTCCCCAGAGGGAATGAAGTTTACGATAGCTTTGAGAAAGCCGGATTGGTGCAAGATTCCCGAGCTGTGGATTAATGGGGAGAAGAGCAAACAGGATGGGTTTACTTATGAATACGGTTACATTAAGGTGACCCGTTCGTGGGAAGCCGGTGATGAGATTAAACTTCACTTCCCTACGGAGTTGCTTCGGATGAAAGGGCATGATCACATCAAAGCCACTTTCGGAAAAGTAGCCATCCAGCGAGGACCATTTATGTACTGTCTCGAAGAAGTCGACAATGGCCACGGATTGCATCGCATTCAGCTGCCCCGGGATGCCGAGTTTCATATCGGTAGCGGGGAACGGATGCCTCTGGGGGTTCCGGCACTTACAACCATCGGGCAGCGAATCGTATCCCAAGAAGACTGGGGAATACATCTGTATCGCAGTAATGTCCACTGGGATACACAGCCTGTCGAGCTTCGGTTCATTCCTTACTTCACTTGGGCCAATCGGGATGAAGGAGAAATGAGCGTTTGGATTCGCGAAAGCGAATAAGAAGAAGTCTACTAGTGCTGCTGCAGTTTATTTATCTGAGTTGGTAAACTTGCTGCGGAAGTTGGAAGGAGAGATGCCCTCTTTTTTCGAGAAACAGGAAGAGAAGTAGGATACATGATTGAAGCCAATCTCTTCGGCGATGCGAGCAACGGACCAGGCGGTTTGCAGCAGCAGCTTTTTGGCCTGTTCGATTCTGTAATGCAGCAGATATTCCATAGGTGTCATGCCATACACTTTCAGCATGCTGCGTGCGAGATAGTTTGGATGGTAGTTGAGTTCCTTTTGCAGCATCGGATTGGAGATCGGTAGCGGGTAATTGTGGCGGATGTAGAGTTCAACTTTCTCGGCAATCCGGATTGCGGCAACGTCGGACATTGAAGACAGCCCAAGATCCAGATGCTGCATAAATTGCTGGAAGGTCGCCTGTCGTTTCCAATTGCGCATGGACTGAGGCTCCTGATCAAGCTGAGAGAAATGCTCCAGCAGTTCCATATCTTTGATTGCAATGTGCAAATGTTTGGGAATGAAGATGGAACAGACATCACAGTGGTTCAGATATGCGCTCACCTTATGTGTTTCGATTAGATCAGCTTGATTGGCGAGGCATTCGTCCATGTTGGCAGACTCTCTCCAGCTGCCAAAGGTTTGAAAATGAATCCAGGTCATTTCCGTTTCCGTTTTACAGGCTGCGCTGCCGTAATGATGTCCATCCGGCTTAAGGATCAGGGCCTCTCCTTGGTTCAGAAGCCACTCATTTCCGTTCTCGCTAATGGCGAGCGAACCGCGTGTAACAACAATTAGATCAAAGACACCGATGTCACTGCGGCTAATGTGATATTCACCGGCTTCGTAACGAGCACGTCCGCAATCAATAAAATAGGGAATGGGCGGGGTGATGAAATGAAGGATGGGCGAGTCCAATCCGGCACCTCCGAACAGGTTGAAATATTTAAAATTCATGTTGTCATCGAGCATTTATTTTTATGATACAGCAAGTAAGATAGAAAATAAAGCGCTTACGAAATTCTATTCTACCTTTTGTAGTGGCGCTATGACGAAATAAAATGGATGTCCCAAGGTTCACATTCCTGTTTTTAATGCCTCTGCTTCGAACAAGGAAGTCTACTTTAGACAAAGAATGAACGTCATTTTCGATGGATCGGTCAAAGGTATTTCATAGAAGAACCTATATTTACCGGTTTAAGAGAATTAAACCCCTAATGGATATGATCACATATATACAGGAGGTTATAATGACAATGATTTCGAAGAAGTGGAAGCCGCTTATGATCGCGCTGCTCCTGGCATTTTCAAGTCTGCCGCTGCAGGTTAGCGCTTTGCCTGGGGCCGCGACGGCTGCAGTAAAGACCGGAATCTCCAATGCCAGCTTGTCGGCCAAAGTCGGCGACTTAGGTCAGATTGAGGAGCTCTATATCAACAACAATCCTACCAATAAACAGGGGAAGCCAATCAATTTCGTCCTGCCTAACACTACATCACCGCAGAATGGTACACAGCACCAGTGGATGGGTGAAATGATCTTCTCTTACCGTACGGGTGCCAATGGACAATTCCCTGATAACAGGGACGGCTTTGTAGAAGTTGATACCAATAAAACATTGGCTGCGGGGGGATCTACACAAGTTTCGACCATTAATCCGGATAACCCCTATATGAACAAGACCGCATCAGCAGACGGCAAGAAGGTAGAAGTCAACTTTATTGGACAGAAGCTGAATTCTACAGACCAGCGGGTAATGAAGGGCTTTGATGTGAAATCCGTTTTTGATATGGAGACCGATGACGGTTCACTGCTTTGGGAAATTACGCTGAAGAACAAGAGCAATCAGTATATCGAATTTGGGGATATCGGCTTGCCGATGCCTTGGAATAACAAATATCAGACCTTATCCGATACCTATGATGACCGTGTGACGGTGCATAATTTCGCAGGTGCTGACAGCGGGTATTCTTATGCCATTCGCACCAGTGGTGAGGGGAATTTCATGCTCTTTACTCCTGTTCCGGAGAGCGGCGCTCGAATCGAGTATGTGGATTATTGGATGCATGAAGCAGGAGAGCGACGTGCTGCAGACACCTTTAAAAACTGGACAGGGGACAGTGGTGGCTGGTATCCGGGGCTAAACGTGCTTTATATTCACTCCAAAGAAATCCAAAAAACGGGACGCGGATACTTTACTGATGCTTCCAGCCTCGTCCTAGGACCGGATGAGTCCAAGACATATAAGTTCAAATTCTCAGCAGTCCGTGGAGGTGACAATACGCCGCAGGAAAGCGCCCAAAGCCCAAATAACAGTTCGACTTCGATGGAAGACCGTGAAGCCAATCTCCGATCCATCCTATATAAATCAGGCATGATTGATGCCTTAGCGGTGCCGGGCTTCCAGACAGCGATCAATATGCCTGTCAAGCTAGACTTGCACTACGACGACAGTATCGTTGATGTACAGTCCATCGATATTCAAAATGTGGCAGAGAATGATCCGTTTGACGAAGCACATATTCCGGATATCAAGCCAGGGAAGAGCAGAAAGGAAATGGTTGACAACTCGCGGGCCGGACGTGGACTGCCTGACGGGAACCCTGGCTACAACGAGTCGGTTGAGTTTGTGGAGACCAAGATCGTAAATGGCGAACAGCATCATATCTATTCACTTCAGTTTGATTCGATCGGCAATAACAGCGTGCGTATCGAATATAAGCTAAAGAACGGCAACGAATGGGTGGATCAATTCACTCAATTTGAATTCAATGTTCTAGCCGAACTGGATGCAATCTCGGATGCCCATTCCGAATTCATGGTCCAGCAAACACAGGATAAAAATCCGGAAAGTCCGACTTACGGTAACTATTTCGACTGGTATCTTACAAGCGGCATCGATCTAAATACAAGCCATTGGGGGGATGACTGGAGCCATGACAACATCAACTTCATGACCATGAAAAACTATCTGGCCCCCAACCCCGATGAAATTCGCTCTATCGAGACATACCTGATCGACTTCATGTGGGAACGATACATGAAGAATACGCAGGATAGCTACATCGTTGCGAACTGGCTGAAAGACTCTGGAGCATACACCGACAAAGATAAACCTTATACACGTACATTCTCCGAAATCATGGAAGCTACCGGATTTTTCAACATGTACCGGATTCAAAAGGCTTATCCTAATCTGATCGAGTACCGGGAATCGCCTCAGTTTTATCTGGAGAAAGCTTATAACATCTACTATAAGCGCGTTTCCACCGGGGCCATCGGATTCTATGGCGAGCAGCAAATCCCGGATCTGATTGAAGCACTGAAGGAAGAGGGGATGCAGACCGAGTCTACCAATCTGCAGAAGAAGTTCGCCCTCGACAAGGGACGGAATATGACTAGGGCCACTTATCCTTACGGTTCGGAATTTGAATATGATAATACTGGCGAAGAAGGGGCTTATGCAGCAGCGAAGGCGCTGCGTACGTACTATCCAGCAGATGCGCTTACAGATGCAGCTGAGAAAAGTATGGAGATGGCCGATTGGAAAACACGTGCCATGCGGGGGATTCAACCTACCTGGTTCCATTATTCCGTGCCTGTTTTCCGCGGCGGTGAAGGCTGGTGGAATTTCCAATATACTGCGTCTTTAGCAGGTTACATTATGGATGACTGGCTAAGGTATGAGAATGATGGCAGATCGGTGGAGCAGAAGGCAATTGCACAGCAGCGCAATTATGCCGCGAAGATTTCGAACTTCAATGCCGTCAATATGGGACAGATTTCGGCTAATTCAGTTGGCAGCACCTCGTGGAGATATTCGATGTATAAGGGAGGAACGGGTACGAAGGACGTATACGATGGCGGATCACGCGTCATGAGTAACGGCTGGAATGATTTTTCGGGCGAATCGGAAGAAGGCCTCTATGGTTCCCTTCTCAGCATCAGCTCTGATATTGTTACAGATCCGATATTCGGGCTGTTCGGTTATGGAGCGCTGGTCACTGACGAAGGAAACAGCTACAACATTACGCCGAAAGACGGTTTCGGCAAACGGATCAATCTGATCAACGAGAAAATCTATTTAGAGCTAGAAAGCGATAAAGTGGAAAGCGCGCAAATTCAAAAAGATGGTAAGGGTTATACTCTCCATCTCCTGAATCCCTCAGGGAAAGAGCATACTTCACGGATTTTGTTCGATGGAGTGGGGATGGAGAATGGCTACTATACCATGAAGCTGAATGGTGCAGCTGCCGGACAGTTCTATGTTCAGAACAATGAAGGCGTTGCCATGTTTCAGATGGGAAGCATGCAGCGTGGTGAATTGATCATTGAAAAGTTAGCCGGCGGTGAAAATGAAGCTCCGCAAATTACTGTAGAGCTGGCGACACAGCATCCACAGGCGTTGATTCCATTGATGCTGAATGGGATTGTAACCGATGATGGCGCGCCGGAAGGGACTCTGTCTTATCAATGGGAAGTGGTCAGCGCCCCACAAGGCTCCAAGCTAACCTTTACTCATCCGAAAGCAAGCATTACACAGGCTACAGGTACCAAAGCAGGCTCATATACAGTTAAGCTTAGCGCAAGTGATGGACAACTGACTGGCTCCAGCCAGATAATCTTCGAACTGGCTTCACCGCCGGATAAACAACCTCCAGCAATCGGCCAAGTGACTGCTGTTCAGGATGTTGCCAATAACAGTATCGTGGTATTGTCCGGGGAAGCCATTCCTGACCCTGTGCATAGTGAGGCAGAAGAACCCCAGTTGAAGTACTCATGGGCCATTAAGCAAAAGCCCGAAGGTTCAGCAGACATTTCATTTGTAGATGGAGACAAAACAGCAGCCTATGCGCGTATAAGCACGGCAGGCACCTACGTGTTTACCTTCAGTGCTACAGACGGAGACAAGAAGGCCAGTAAGGATGTAACGGTAGAGATCAAGGAAGATACCGTTGACGTTTATCGGGCACTCAGCGTAGTGACCAAGAAGGATATAGTACCAGAACTTCCTAGACAAATTTATATTTTAACAGAGGACGGGTATTTAGAGCAGGAAATCACTTGGGATGTCATTGATCCAAGCAGCTATGCTAGTGCAGGCCAATTCGAAGCCAGAGGAAACGTCGATGGCAGTGCTTTGGAGGTTTGGGCTACCGTACATGTCGTGAATTCTGAGCTGCAAAATGCAGCGCTGACAGCAAAGGCCTCCGCTAGCTTCTCTGGTGGCGACGGATATCCCGAAGCGATGAATAATGGTATTGACCCTAAAAGCTCGGCAGATTTCTCGCCGAACCGCGGTGCCCCCAACAGTGCATGGCATAACTGGGGGAGAGAAGGAGATCCGGCATGGGTGACGTATGAATGGGAGCAGCCATTCCTGGCCTCTTCCACAGATGTATATGTATTTCAAGACAACGGCGGGAACTTCCGTCCGAAAGATATGCAGCTTATGCTTCGCGACGAAAATGGGAAATGGTACACCCCGCGGGACATAAAGGGATTGGGCAATGAACTTAATAAATACAATACAACGACCTTTGAGCCCGCCTATATTACAGGTGTCCGTATGGACATGAAGCCTTCCGTTAATGGCAGCGGTATTCTGGAATGGAAGGTATACGGCTATACCGGAGCGGTAGATAAGACAGAACTGATCAAGGTCTATAACTATGTAAATACATTAAATGCTTCGAACCTTGCAGATCCAGGTCTTGCGCCAATAGAAGCGGCGAAGACAGAATCATCTGCTGTGATCAAGAATACGAATGCTACAGACGAAGAAGTTACTCTGGCGCTTCAGAAGCTGCTGATGGATTTGCGTCTGCTCAGTCCGAGAGACGGCAATATGGCCTTCCTCGCAAATGCTTCTTCCAGCTATACCTCTCCTTGGGAGAGTCTGGCTGCAGTAAACGACGGAAAGAAAGATGGCAACAACATTGCGCATTGGGGGACCTGGGGCCATGAAGGCGCAGAGGAGTGGGTGCAATATGAATGGCCGCAGGGTGCATCTATCCAAAGTTCGAATCTGGTGCTGTGGTCAGATGGCGGCGGAATCAAACCGCCTACCCAGATTGTATATTCCTACATCCCGGCGGATAGCGCAATTGATGAATGGGTAACAGCGGGAACGGTTACGGAGGGAATCAAAGTGGTTGAACATTCTCCAGCAGAATCTTCAAATCCGTACACGTTTGATCCAATGCTGGAGGTAAAGGCACTACGGGTTACCCTGACCAAACAATCGCGGGCAGGCGATAACGGTGTAGGCCTATGGGAATGGGAAGTTCACCAGGCCATATCCAGTCCTGATCGTGAGGCTCCAGTAACACCGGCCGGTGTGGCACCGTCCATTCCTGAAGGAGATGACGGCAAATTGATCGGTGTGACAACAGAAATGGAGTATAAGAAGGAAGGCGAAGAAGAATATATTGCAATTGCAGATATTGAGGTCACAGGTCTCACCGCCGGTAAATATTATGTCCGGTATATGAAGACTGGTTCGCTGAGCGCCAGCCTGGATAAGGAAGTCGTTATTCCGGAAGGGCAGACACAGGAGCAGGCTGCACCCGATGCGAGTGGGTGGGTGATCTCACACGCCAATTCGGATACCGACATAAAAGGTATAATTGAGGGCTTGAATGATACGATGGAATACCGGAAGCTGGGCGAAGAGGACTACACGCCTGTTACAGGTTCAAGTATCAACAATCTGGAGCCTGGCGGTTATCAGATTCGGTATGCAGCCACAGACAGCCTAAAGGCAAGTCCGCCGGTAACCGTGGACATTCGCAATGAAGCCAAGGCAGACAGAGAGGCACCAACAGCGGAAGGACTCGTCATTACACCGCCTACAGCGGCAGGCGGGAATGATGGCAGAATTGAAAATGTGACTGCCGATATGGAGTACCGAAAGGCGGATCAAGGTGGTTACATGCCGGTTAGTGGAACCAGCATTGAAGGCCTTGAGGCCGGTAGCTACGAGCTCCGGTACGCCGGAACGGATATGAGCAATCCAAGTCTTGCTATCCTGATCGTTGTGCCTGACGGAACCAAGCAGGAGCAAAGTCCGCCGTCCAGTGCAGAAGTCAAGGCTGTAAATGTCAGTGCAGCTGGGGCCAAGGATGGTAACATCACTGGTGTAAGTCCTGTAATGGAATATCGGCAAGTAGGAGTGGACGCTGGCAGCTGGAATGCGATCACAGGCACAGAGATTACAGGTCTTGGTAACGGAATCTACGAAGTAAGATATAAAGAAACGGCAACTCATTATGCGAGCCAATCCCTTACTGTCGTTATCAGCAATCCAGTCATCAATCCGAAGCCTACGGAAACACCGCCGTCAACGGATGCACCTGTCTCAGTGACCACGCCTTCACCGGCTCCTGAAAACATCAAAGTCGAAGGGAATTGGATTAAGATTGTGGCACCAAAGACGGATACCAAAACCGGTAAAGCTAAAGGAGCACCCATCCGGCAGGAAGACCTTAATAAGGCTCTTGAGCATGTAAAGGCGAATAGCAGTAATATTAAAACAATCATGGTGGACATTCCGAAAGCAGAGGGAGCCAATTCCTATGCGGTTGAGCTTCCAGCAGCTGCACTTACCGCAGCGCATGCCAACATCAAAATCGAGATTAATACGGAATTTGGAACCGCTACAGTACCTTCTAATTTGCTGAAATATGTATCAGGTGCCAAAAGTGTGGAACTGACACTGAGCTGGCTAGATACGGCAAAGCTACATTCAGAAGTAAAATCCGCAACAGCCAGCAGACCTGTTATTGCATTCGCTGTCCAATTAGATGGAGAAGAAATGGTAGTCTTGAATGCACCGGCTGAAATCAGACTGCCTTATACTCCTGATGTTGAAGAATTGGTCAATTCCAAATATCTTACAGTTTCGTATATGGCTGCAAACAGTACGTTTGTTCAGCTACTGAATGGCCAATACGATAGTGCTCTGCAAGCCATGGTTTTTACAGCCGCCAACACAGGTGAATATGCAATTGTTTATACGAAGAAGTACTTCAATGATGTCATCAAGGATTCGTGGTACGCACCAGCGATTGAAACAATGGCGTCCAAAGGATTCATCGACGGGACATCAGCAACAAGCTTTAGTCCTGGCCAAAAGGTCACAAGAGGTGAGTATCTAGCTTGGTTGGTAAGGACACTGGATCTCAAAGCAGAGTTCAACACCACCTTCGGTGATATGAAGCAAACAGACCTCTATTATGAGGAAATCGGAATCGCCAAAGCACTCGGGATCGCCCTGGGCACGAACGGCAGCTTCTATCCGGAAACGGAAATTGCTAGACAAGATTTGGCTGTGCTGACCATGCGGGCTTTGCGGGCAGTGGGGAAAACTGAGCAGACCCATACAGCTGAGGATCTCAAGAGATTTACAGATGCAGCAAACGTAGCAAAGTACGCAGTTGATGATATGGCTGCAATGGTTAAAATGGGTTTCATAAACGGGCGAAGCAATGTAACCTTGAGTCCTGACGGAACGACAATCAGAGCAGAAGCTGCTCAGGTTCTATATAAAATTTTCTTGCAACTATAATTGTAGAAACCGACCTTGATCCTGTTTTCTGCAGGTCCAAGGTCGGTTTCTTTTTTAGGGAGTGCTTCAAGCATAATGCCGTGCCCAATGTTAATTACCTATACGTAGAAAAAGCTTAAAAATCTAAACTACCCCGTTGAATCGACGTAGTTAGGTTGAAATTTGCGGTTCATCTGAAGGCTGTCGTCCACTTACCACAAGCATAATTACAGCAATGATGATAAGTATAAAGCAGAAGATAAATGAATATCGGTAACCTACAATGCTGGCTACTCCACCACCAACAAGACTACCAAGCAGTCTACCGATTGTGGATGAATTCGAATAGAGTGTGGAAGCATATCCCGGCATACTAGGCAGCAGGTCCTGAATGTAGCTAATTCCAATCGCAGAAATGACGGCGACAAAAACAGCGAGCAAAATTTGTGCTGCAAGCATTTGCCACATCTCGTTCGAGATAAGTATAACGAAATAATAAGCTCCTCCAAAAATAGCCCCGCAAAACACCAAGATTCGGTTACTATACTTTGCACTAAGTAGACCGAGTATAATCATAAAGGGAATTTCCAACGCAGCACATATACTGCTGATTAAACCGACATGACTTGTCGTACCCCCAAGATTGTTTGTAATAAAGAGAGCCGTGTTTATGCTGCTCATCCAATGAGCCGTATACATGAGTGTCAGAATGAGAAAAGGAATTAAAATATTCCGGTTTTGAGTCAGTCGGAAACTTTTTATATTCGCTTCAGCATTATTGTTCTTCATTTCTGTGTTTGATTGGAGAAACAGGAAAACAAGCAGAGCAACGAGTAGGAAAGCTCCGATCGTTCCCAAAAAAATCCCCTTAAATCCAATTGCAGCGAGTAATAAAGTGCCGATTAAAGGACCTGTAATAAAGCCGAGAGAGAAAGCAGAACGCAAGGTAGAATTAGCAAACGCACGCTCCGTAAAATGACTCTTTATCACTGCTTCTCTAGAAATAGCGAACAACTGGGGCATTCCTGGTGCACCAAGGGCAGTAAACACAGTCATGTAAATGAACAAAATCGGAAAATCTTGAATAAACAAGTATCCACTAAAGGCCAGAACATTAGAGAGAGTAGAGAAAAGATAAACGCTCTTCCGATTCAAGCCGAGATCAGAACGTCTCCCGATTAGCGTACTAATCCATATTCCTGCAATTAGTGTAACGGCTAGATAAAGACCAAACATTCCAATAGATACGCCAAGCTGTTCCGTGAAATAAATAGATAAAAAGGGGGTACTGAGTGAAATGCCCATTCCCTGTAATGCCATACACATAAAGAGTAGCGCATACGAAGGAATGGAAAATAAGCTGATGAATCGATTGATCATAGTGTAAAATTACTCCTCAGAATTTGTGTTGTGTAATTACCATACATGACCTTGCTTTATCTCGTCTAATTGTATCTTACTGGTGAATGCTTCACACTACTTTGGGAAGCTAATAAACGCTCACATTCATGGCTGAATAGAATCAATCGTGCATCTTTATTATGTACTAAATGACAACACAAACAATATAACATTCGTGCCAAATGCTTGCCTAAACCTATCATAGACTCGTGTAAGTGTATGTACAGTAAAGTAAAGGCAGTTTCCCGGAAAAAGGAGGTTCCACTATCAACAGGTAGTTTTTAAGGAAATACATAGACATTTTTAAGACAGTACATGTGGAGCATGATCCAAGGCCTCATTCTGCTGTAAACTATGCTTGAAGCCACCAAAAATCCCTTACAAGATAGAGGAATGAGCACCAAATGAAGGGAGATGGGGCTGCCGGTCGACATCATAGGATCAAACGATGATTTCGCAAGCTATAAGCTCCTGCTTATACCAATGGCTTAAAACTACCTGTGAACGGTGCTTATATCTTGCGACGGAACGTGTCGAGGGACAAGAACATAGTCCCATTGCCGATTAGGCGTATATCTAATCGGTATCTTGCTCCTCGATTCATTATACTAACGGGCAGGTTAGTTGAATAAGAACGTCGAAACACATATTGCATACAGAAAGTTCCAACCAAGCGAAATTGAGTTACTGGATGTAGAGTAGAAGGAACGAACAAGCAAACGACCGGAATGATTCGAGAGTTTTCTAATAAATGATAGGAGCGGATGTAGATGGGGATAACTGGCTGGGGGAATAAAATTACCGAAATCACATTATTTGTGGAAGATCTGCAGCGGTCGAAGACGTTTTACCAAGAGTCATTTCAACTATTAATCCAATACGAAGACGAAAACTGTGCAGTATTTGATTACGGTAATACATGCATAAACCTCTTAAATCAATCAAATGCACGAGAATTGATTGATCCGGCTCAGTTTGGTCGTGTCGAGGATGGTGCAAGGTTCCTGTTTACAATCCAAGTGCCCGACGTTGATCGGGTATGCAACGAGTTGGAAATACGGGGCGTTACATTGTTAAATGGGCCAATAACGCGTCCTTGGGGGCGGCGAACGGCTTGTTTTGCCGACCCTGACGGGCATATTTGGGAGATAGCGCAGGTGCTTTAACGACTATTATGTGATGGGGTGAAAACCTTATGTTAAAAAATGATTCCGTGGCTATTATCGAGCAATATAAGCGAAACCTGGCTGGATATACGATAGACCAGTTGCGATATAAATTTCAGGAAGACGTTTGGTCGATTGGACAAATGTATATTCACGTGATCGATGTGGCAGAAGAGTATATCGATCATATTCAAACTTGTACGATGGAGACTCAAGAAAAACATGGAGGCAAGACTGAAGTAGGAACGAAGGCGTTTATCGAAAAAGTGTGGCCCGATGTCCGTGTTAAACTTGAGGAACCAGTCAACAGGACCCGTAACCCCAATAGTAAGGAAGAGATCATAGCCGGTCTAGAGCAGGTGTTAAAAAAAATGAGATACTGGGAGGAACACGTTCGCGGAACGAATCAGGCTTGCAAGGTGCGTCATGGCTGGTTTGGCTGGCTTAACGCGCGTGATTGGTTTGAGATGATTGGCATGCACAGCAGGCATCATTTGCGCCAAAAGGCAAGACTGGACGAGAAGCTTGTGGAGGCAGGCTTATGTAATAATTCACTAAATTAACGGGAAACGATAGCTCATAAAACCAACAAAGCAGCTGATCAATGTCATCGGCTGCTTTTGTTCAAGTAACGGGCAGGATAGCTCAATAAAGGCCCTTGTTACGATGGGCTTTTATTGAGCTATCCAATGGCATTTGGCTAGGAAAATATCAGGGTGCTTCTTTTACTTTCTTTTGTACAAACATCTATCTTGTGTTTTTTGGGGAGTATTTTATATGGATCATATGTTCAAGAGTGCTTTTTACCTCCGGCCAGTCGTTATCCGTAATGCTATAAAAAACATTGTCATGAAATCTACCTTGAGTATCCCGTCTATGCTTCCTAAATATGCCTTCTTTAGTTGCCCCAATCCGTTCTATCGCTCGCTGTGACCTTATGTTATTGCCGCTGATGGAAAATTGCACGCGAACTAGCGCTAATTGTTCGAAGCAATAATTTAACAGTAAAAACTTACATTCCGTATTTACACCTGTACGCCAGTAAGTCGGTGTTAGCCATGTCCAGCCGATTTCCGCATTTTGATTGATCATATCAATATCTCCGATTCTTGTGGTTCCAATAATTTTTTCCGACATGAGTTCGACGATGACGAAAGGGAGTTGGGTGCCATGAAGCTGGTTTTCTATGGCTTGTTCGATTAAATGCTTAATATCATCATATGTTGCATTTTTTCTCCAAGTAAATTCCCATATGTTTGGATTCATTAGTGTTTCAAGTAGATTTTCTTTATGTTTAGATTCTAGGGGTAAGAGTTTTATTGTCTTGCCTATTAAAGTAACATTTTGATTCATGTCATTTACACCTCCGATTCCGTTGTGATTCATTATCTTAACGTGGTGGGATTAGTATATATTTATTGGTATCGACGTTGAATGCATTAACCGTTGAATTATTGTACTTTCATGCATCACAAATTCCTTTTAATATTGATTGGGATGAGGCTGAGGTACCCTCAATTCAAAATGGAGAAGAATATGATTGAAATGGGGTGGATATTCAGGTCATGCGTTTACTAATTATGTAATATCTCCGCCATTACCAAATAGATCAACTGCGGTTTACAACTAGTGGATGATAATAGGGATCGTTGCAGAAATGCTGACGATCCTTTTTATATACCTTTAGGGACGGTAGAGAACGAAGAAATTATATTAGAGTGATGATGCCTCATTAAGCCAACGGGCAGGTTGGTTCAATCATGCCGGCAGTATCTTTTAGAAATTCACAAAGGCAGGAAAATGTAGGAATTGTGCGGAATAAATATTCAACTTTATCTTATTTGGAGGTTGTAAAATGGCGTTCCCGACACATATTGTATCTGCAGGCGGAATTGTAGAAGATGGAACTGGAAATATCCTTTTAGTAAAAGCTCATGACGATGGTTGGGTGTATCCTGGTGGGATAACTGAAGTAGGAGAAAACCTAATTGATGGCGTCATTCGTGAAATCAAAGAGGAAAGTGGAATAGATGCCACGGTTAGCCATTTGATTAGTGTTGTTTCGAATACAGCAATCCATAAGTGGTATGACGGTGTGACTGATGTGCCTACGAAGGTCATGTTTGATTTCGTGTGTAAAGCTGTGGGTGGAGAGTTAGCGACTTCTAATGAAACGAGCGAATGTAGGTGGGTACCGAAGGAAAATGTTCTGGATTTGATTACTTTACCTGGAATCCGCATGCGTTATGAAGCTTATTTGAACTTTAACGGATCTGTGAATTATATGGAGTATGTAACTGCGTCAACGATAGAATTTGATGTCAAGCTTCAAAGGAGTGTTTAGTTGTACTAGGGTAAAGTGTATTAAGCAAACGGGGAACGATAGTTCAATAAAAAAACAAGGAAGCAGCTGACCAATGAAATATCTTCGTGGGTTAATGAAAAGGTCTGATGAACTAATAAGGACCAGCACAATAAAGTGGTAGTTTTATGGATATACAATAGTCGCCGAATGGAACTTGGTACTATAAGGAGGCAGAACACATGCTAGAAGAACAGGAAATATTCGCGGGCGAAGGATATAACAGGTCGTACGCAATTGCTACGGGTATGCCGATTTTGAATCTTAGGGGTAGCATACCGCGTGAAGGTAACGGCCAACTATCATTTCCGTGGGTGACAACGGGCATCAGGATTGATAAAGAACAGATGTTGGAAACCGTTATGAAGCAAAAGACACTCGAGTATTTGTTTAACATGCAATTCAGTAAGGAGGAGATGACCGACCGCAATTTGGTTGTAGGCTGTTATGAATACAGGAATCCGAATGACAAGGAACAAATATTGCTATATGCGCTGGTTTCGTTGAAGGAATTTCTCGCGAGATACGGCGATGAACGGGCATCAGAGATTCTGATGCGAGTTGGCTGCACATACGAGAAGATTATGGAGGAATGCGATGAAGCCATTGAAGAACACTTTGCAGTGTTGCGCCGGTCACTTCATTTAAAGAATTTGAGGGACAAATATGATGTCGTTTACGAGTGGAGTGAAGAGGAAGGGGTAAAGACGTACATTATCAGATACACCAAATCGAGTTATACGAAAATTAAAGCTAAATCATTCGAAGAGTTGACTAAACTCTATGATGAGCAACGGAAGAAGGATGCAAAGAAGACGTTCGCGATTCTGGAACCGTTAGAAGCATTTATGCAAGCCTAAGAAAACCGCCCCTTTACGGGGCGGTTATTCAACATTTCATCGAAAGAAGATTCGAGGATGTCGCGGGACAAGAACTTGGTTCCTTTGCCGAAATGGACACGAACTTGTTCCCATTTCCGATTAGACAAAAACCTGAATAATGAGTAGATACAACTAAGAAATGCACCGCTGAAGCAGCTAGCCAGCACAGTCCCTACACCTATAGGTCCTTTAAGAGATCATGTGTCGGCAGGTGGTAGCCGCAGCAACCCCTCGGCGAGCACTTGCGTGCTGAAGACCTGTTGGCAAATGCCCAGTGAAGCTTGGGGTTTTCACGGTTCCGACGATCGCGACGCCAAAGGCGCTGCCGAATTTCCAGGTTGTAGACTCTTTTCCAATGGCTAGAGTACCGGTGCCAGTTCGCAACCTAGTTTTTTTACACTCTCAAGCAAGAACTCAAATCAAGTAAACACATCATATATCTGCAACCACGTGCTGCTTGACTAGTATTGTTGAAATAATAATGAGTATAGAAATGATTGCAATAATTAAATGTATAGTACGGTTAAAGACATGACCACCTCTTAACATTAGGTAGCTTGTTAAAACGTGAATGCTTGGAAAACAGTTACATAATGCAATTAATGTTTGAAAATGGACCATTCTGTTCCGGAATGCAAGAGCAATCAATACCCCCGTGATGAAAGGATACATATTGAAATACAAGACGGACGAATTTCTCTTCGCGATGAGCATTTGAATTTTCACCTACCCGGGATAATGGAGACATTCCCAGATTGAAATAGGAGTATCCTTGTTCTTTTGCCCACTCCATTAGATTTACAAATAAGACATCCATCCTACCATTAGGAGTTTCGTTTAAATGTCTCCTTAAATCAATAGAGATCAATCTGTTGTGGTCATAACCTGGTGCTAGTGTTGCAAAGGCAAAATTTTGCCTTCGGCATCCCGGAGCAGAGCAATAGGGAATCACTGTAATAAAGAAGGTGAGTCAAGGAATGAAGGATTGACAGGCATTATACGGTTGTTTATTGTACTTATATGTGTAAAAATATATTTTATATATAAAAATATAATGAATGAATTGGTGATGTGATTATCATGAGTACGAATGATAGAATACCGTTGTACCAACAAATTCAAGACTACATCCGCAAATTCATTGCTTCCGAAAATATGAAGCCGGGTGATCGAATACCGACAGAGAAGGAACTCATGGATCGATTTAACGTTAGCAAAATTACAGTTGTGAATGCCCTGACAGGCTTGGCTAACGAGAAATTGATTGCACGCGTCCCGGGGAAAGGAAGCTTTGTCGCGGAAGGCACAGATGCAGCAGACACCTCATTTTCTGAATTTCCGGCAGTAAAAGGAGGCAGATCGAGTACAAGAATGATTGGGGTGATCATGCCTACGATTCACGACTACTTTGCGATTCGACTCATCGAAGGGATCGAACAGTCACTCAATCAGGAAGGCTATCGCAGCATGATCATGCTGACACATGGCAACATTGAGAAAGAAAAGGATGCGATCAGGGAGTTAAAGGCACTTGGAACTGAGGGGTTGTTAATCTTTCCTGTGGATGAAGGTAACTATAACGAGGAGATTCTCGGCATGAAGTTATCCGGCTTCCCTTTTTTGCTGATTGACCGATATTTGCCTGGCGTCGAAACCCATTACATTGCGGCTGATGGAAGGTTGGGCGTGAGGCTGGCCGTTGAACATCTATGGGAGCTTGGACATCGTGATATAGCGATCTGCTCGGATTCTCCATTGCAAACCGTCACGGTCCAGGAGCGAATTGATGGTTATATTGAAGCACTGAAGGATAAAGAAGCATTGATTAACCCTGCACATATGATTACAGATTTCAAACCACTGTCTGTTCTGAAGGATGCAGAAGCCCATCCATTGTACCGATATATCAGCAACAAGATGGTGACTGCTTATATATCGCTGAATGGCAGGCTGGGGGTTCAGATCTATCAAATGGCCAAGCAAGCCGGTCTTCGCATTCCCGAAGATGTATCGATTGTAAGCTTTGATGACCCCACTTCCATCGTGGAGGAATTCAGTATTTTTACGCATGTAAAACAATTCGAGAGAGAGATGGGAATCCGAGCAGGCAACCAGCTTCTCGAAGTCATTCGGAATAGCCGCGAGATTACGGGCTTCAGCAAAATTCTGATTGAACCTGAACTTGTCGTTCGTCAAACGACTGGAAGCTGTCCCTAATCATCATTTCAATGCTTAAATTCAAGTCTTTTCCGTAGATGTACGGAAAGGGCTTTTTTTTATTTTTTTCAAAAAAAACATATTGAATATATTCTTAATGTATATTATATTTTGTAAAATGGTGAATATTTACAACGAAAGACCAATCCAACAGGGGCAGGGAGGTCATAGCTGTGGTTAGAGATCGGAAAGAAGATCGAACCGGATTCCAGGAATCAGCACCCTATCATCCTGATTATGATCTGCAAACGGATTTTGTCATGGTCTATGGAATGGACGATACGATGCCGCAACGTATTCAGGAATGGAAGGATAAAGGGTACGTGGTTCATTTAATGACAGGAGTAGCATGGGGAACCTATAACGACTATCTGGACGGGGAAGTAGACGGGGAAACGCACTGGGATGAAGCCCAGATGGATCGCGATGGCGAGATGATTGTCCATGGGAAGGAACCTATTATTCCTTACATGGTTCCAACGGTTTCCTTTGGTAAATATATCGCTGAACGCATACGTGCAGCTGTTGATTCTGGCGTGGAGGCGATCCATCTGGAGGAACCTGAATTCTGGGTAAACGGGGGGTACTCGGAATCGTTTAAGAGAGAATGGCAGTTGTATTACAAAGAACCCTGGAGTCCGCCTCACTCCTCACCCGATGCACAGTTTCGGGCTTCCAAATTGAAAGCGTATTTATACACACGTGTGTTAGACCGATTGTGTACCGAGATGAAAGATTACGCTCTGAAACGTTACAATCGCATCTTGCGATTCTACGTTCCGACCCACAGCCTGATCAATTATACGCAGTGGCGAATTGTTAGCCCGCAGTCTCGATTGATAGAGCTCCCCTCCGTAGATGGATATATTGCTCAAATCTGGACCGGGACATCACGAACACCGAACGTGTATGAAGGGGTGCGTAAAGAACGCACTTTTGAAACCGCTTACTTGGAATATGGTATCATGCAAGAGCTTGTGCGGGGTACAGACAGACGAATGTGGTTTCTGCATGACCCTATCGAGGACAATCCGAATTATACATGGGCCGACTATAAACAGAACTACCTGAAGACCGTTGCTGCTTCCCTGCTTCATCCCGGGGTTTCCCATTACGAGGTCGCACCTTGGCCGCGAAGAATTTTCAAAGGAACTTATCCGTCTGATGACGGTGCACATAAAGTACAGATCCCACCTGATTATGCAACGACATTGCTGCATGTCATGCACACGCTTGGCAACATGGATCAGGACCGGATTGAAATGGATGGTGAATCTCCCCGCATTGGTGCATTGATCGCCGACTCGGCCATGTTTCAGCGCATGAAGCCTGAGCCGGAGGCACCGAATGCAGGAAAGTATGACGGCACAGATCCAAAAGGTTTTCAAGAGGATGGCGACACTGAGCTGCTGGATTTCTCTCCATTCTATGGTCTTGCTCTGCCATTGCTTAAACACGGAATACCTGTGAGACCCGTCCAGCTTGATAATGTGAGGCGCTATCCACATTACCTGGCTCCATATCGTGTCCTGCTGTTGAGTTATGAATACATGAAACCGGAGCACTCCGATATCCATTATGCACTGGCCCAATGGGTACAGGACGGTGGTGCGTTGATCTATGTGGGAGACGACAGCGACCCCTATCACAACATCCGGGCATGGTGGAATGATGACCAGCGCAGGGAAAGCACGAATACCACATATACCTCACCACGCGAGCACTTGTTTGAACAGCTAGGGCTTAAGGTAGAACAGGAAGGGATTCATCATGTGGGCAAAGGGGCGGTGCATTGGCTTCCTGTACATCCGGCTGCATGTACGTCAAGTAAAGTGAGTGCAGATCAACTTCGCCAGACTGTGAAAGAAACATGGGAGAGACTACAGGATTCCAACTTCCGTTGGGAAGCCAAGCATTATTTTAAAATTAAACGTGGGCCCTACATCATAGCCTCTGTCCTGGAAGAGTCCATATCCGAAGAACCACTGATTATCCCAGGTCCGCTGGTGGACTTGTTCGATCCATACCTGCTTGTTCGGCAAGAAGTAAGGTTGGCTCCTGGTGAGCAAGCACTGTTATACGACATTACGGCAGGAAGGCCACAGCAAGA
Organism: Paenibacillus sp. FSL K6-4396; assembly: GCF_038002525.1. NCBI lineage: Bacteria > Bacillati > Bacillota > Bacilli > Caryophanales > Paenibacillaceae > Paenibacillus > Paenibacillus sp. FSL K6-4396. The sequence continues at coordinate 3,849,821 of NZ_JBBOCR010000001.1, forward strand.
CAAGGTGAGCCTGATCTCTGCCTCTTCCAGAATTGAAGATCTGACGATAACGAATACAGGTTTTCAATGTGTAGCCAAGGGTCCGACCAACATGCAGGCCACCGCCAGATTCTATTGCCCATTTGAACCCATATCCGTTTGCAGTATCTATCAACACCAGACTGTACCTGTCGAATGGAAATGGGATTCAAAATCGAAAACCGTACTGCTGAACTATGAGCATGGCAGCAAGAACAAGGTGGAGATTCAAGTAAGGTGGGATCGTGAGAATGCAGAAGCAAAAGCTTGATGAACGAGAGGAGAGAACACAACAATTATGCCATATGAACCGATTAGACTCGGACATTTGAATCAAATGCTGTCCAAACTCCGTGAAGCCATATATGAGCCCATTGCCCAGTTGAATGTGACGGCATGGGTTACCCCGGAGCCTGTTCCATTCGAGGAAAGAATGTCAGGTCAGCAAATCACTCTTTCACAGGGCGAGCGTTGGGGGAAGTTATGGGATTGTGCCTGGTTTTGTTTTACAGGGAGCATTCCACCGTCCGGTAGTGACGCCAAGGCTGTTCTTCTGCTGGACGTGAACGGCGAACTCTGTCTGGTAGATCAGGAAGGAACACCTGTACAGGGTTTGACAACCATCAACTCGGAGTTTGAATTCACATTGGGTCTGCCCGGGAAAAGAGTTGTTGAACTGGACCATTCGTCGATAACGGTGACGGGCGGAGCATTCGAACTGTGGGCTGACGCCGGCAATAACGACTTATTTGGCAAATACCAGGGCGGTACGGTAAAAGAAGCGATTTTGGCACATTGTCGTGAAGATATAAGAAGTCTCTATTACGACACCGAAGTGCTTCTGGAGACGGCAGAACACCTTCCTGTCAACATGGCGCGCAGAGAAAGGATTCTTCAATCCCTATATGATGCTTCCATAGTATTGACGGAATTAACGCCTGACCGCATACATCGCGCCAAGCTATTATTGAACGAACAATTATCACGTCGTGGCGGCGATCCTGTGCTGAACATAAGTGCGGTTGGGCATGCTCATATTGATTTGGCCTGGTTATGGCCGATCCGTGAGACGATCCGAAAGGGCGCAAGAACATTCTCCACGGTGCTTCGCATGATGGAGCGTTATCCCGATTATGTATTCGGAGCGAGTCAGCCTCAGCTATACGATTGGATGAAGCAGCACTATCCCAAGCTGTATGACCAGATCAAGGAACGGGTGCAGGAAGGCAGATGGGAACCGCAAGGGGCCATGTGGGTGGAATCGGATACCAATGTGCCGGGTGGCGAATCTCTTGTACGCCAGATTCTGTACGGCAAACGTTATTTCCAACAGGAATTTGGAATGGAGATGAAGTCGCTGTGGATGCCAGATGTATTTGGATACTCCGCAAGCTTGCCGCAGTTGTTGAAGAAATCCGGTGTAGATTACATGATGACCCAGAAGCTCTCCTGGAGTGAGTACAACCGCCATCCTCACCATTCCTTTCTGTGGGAAGGGATCGACGGTTCCTCGGTGTTAACACATATGCCACCTGAGGATACGTACAACAGTCCGGCCGCCCCACGTTCCATTGCCAAAGCAGAGCGGGAGTATCTGGACAAAAATGTTTCCAGCCACGCATTGATGCTCTTTGGCATTGGAGACGGCGGCGGCGGGCCGGGAGAAGAGCATTTGGAACGGTTGGAGCGGGAGAAGAACCTGCTCGGTCTGGCGCCTGTTGTGCAGGAACCTTCCTGGAAATTTTTTGAACGATTGAATGAAGAAAGAGAGCGATTCCAGACCTGGCGTGGGGAGTTGTATCTCGAAAAGCACCAAGGAACCCTGACCAGTCAGGCACGGAGCAAGCGGTATAACCGCAAGATGGAGAAAGCTCTGCGCGAGCTGGAGTTTGCTGCTGTACTGGCTGCCCGCATGGGCAAGTCTTATCCGGCCGAAGTATTGGAGACGATCTGGAAGGAAGTGCTTCTGTACCAGTTCCATGATATTCTCCCCGGATCTTCGATTAAGCGAGTATATGATGAGTCGTTAATACGGTATGAAGCATTGCTCCAGCAGACGGAAGGCATGATCACCGAAACCTACAGCTATATTACAGATTATATCTCTTCCCAAGAGGAAAGCTCCAATTCAACTGTGGTATTCAACTCACTACCGTGGAAACGTCAGGAGTGGCTGCACCTCCATGGACGATGGCATAAGGTGCAGGTTCCATCCATGGGCTACACCGTGGTATCTGATCATGAAGATCAGGAGGTCATGGGGGAGATCGCAACTGGTATTGAAACGGATGTTGCTGCGCTGGAAACAGATTTCCGTGACACAGCCAAGGAGTACAGTATGGAGAATGACATTCTCATCGTGAGATTTGACCCTAATGGCAGCATTACCTCGATCCTGGATAAACTGGAGTCCCGTGAAATCATCCTGCAAGGACAGCGGGGGAACGATCTTCGTGTATATCATGACGAAGGCGATGCCTGGGATTTCCGCCATGATTATTCAGCGCAAGTGGGGATGCCATTAATTCTGAATGATATCCATGAGTTTCGGGATGGTCCAAGAGTTGGGTTGGTTTTTGATTACAGCTACGGCGAGTCGTCTCTAACCCAAACCGTTATTTTAACGGAGGGCAGTCGGCGTATTGATTTTGAGACGGTCGTGGATTGGCAGGAATACGGTAAAATGTTACGCACTTCGTTCCCGGTGCAGATTCGTACCGATCAGGTTCACTGTGAAATCCAGTTTGGCAGCCTGAGCAGGCCGACTCACCGCAATACGATGTGGGACTTTGCCAAGGATGAGATTTGCGCTCACCAATGGGTGGATATATCAGAACCGGATTACGGAGTCGCCTTACTCAACGATTGCAAATACGGACATCGAGCCATTAACAATGTACTTGACCTTCATTTGCTGCGCAGCAGTTCCTACCCGGATCCGGTGGCGGATCGTGCAGAGCACCAATTCACCTATTCGTTATATCCGCATCAGGGGAACCATGTTCAGGCTGAAATTTATCGAAGAGGCAATGAGCTCAATATTCCGCTGCGCCTGAGTTCCTTGTCTGCACCTTCAATGGATGTAGAAGAGGAAAAGCTGCCTTACACGAAAGCATTCCTGCAGCCGGATCATCCGCACATCATGGTGGAGTCCATCAAAAAAGCCGAGGACAGCAATGACATTATCGTCCGTCTGTATGAGACCTCGGGAACCCGGGTCAAAACGAAACTGTCAATCGGTTGGAATGCTGAAGAAGTCTGGGAAGTGGATCTCATGGAGAATAACATTTCATCGCTGGAGCTTCAGGATCAAGCCGACGTAGTTTTGTCCTTCACACCATTCGAGATCATCTCGCTGCGATTGAAAGGTTAGTTTAAGGGAAAGGAGCGTTGGGAATGTGATTAAGAACAATGTGTTAATGAAGCGAATCTGGAAGCATAAGCTCTTTTACTTGTTCATGTTACCTGGCATCATCTGGTTTTTCTTATTCTCCTATGTTCCCTTATATGGAATTCAGGTTGCCTTCAGGGACTATACCTTCGTTGGCGGTTTTACCGGAAGCCCTTGGGCAGGTTTCAAGTACTTTCAACAGTTCTTTAACTACTATCAATCTGGTGATATCATCCGCAACACGGTGATCATCAGTCTCATGAAGCTGTTAATCGGCTTTCCGATGCCAATCATTCTCGCCATTCTTTTAAACGAAATACGCATGATCAGGTTCAAGAAAACCGTTCAGACACTTTCCTATTTACCCTACTTTGTATCCTGGATTGTGGTTGTCACCCTGATGCAGAGATTGCTCACGCCATACGGCGGGCCAGTGAATGATTTGCTGGGGTCGTTCGGAACTGATCCAATCCAATTCCTGAATAATCCCACCTGGTTCTATCAGATGATTGTTGGATCGGATATTTGGAAGAACATCGGCTGGAACTCCATCATATTCATGGCTGCCATTGCCGGAATTGACCAGCAGCAATATGAAGCTGCCAAGATCGATGGTGCAGGGCGTTTCCAACAGATGTGGCATGTGACCCTGCCGGGTATCCGTAATGTCGCCATTATATTATTTATTCTCGCCGTGGGTAACTTGATGAGCGCGGGTTATGAGCAGCTGCTTCTCCTGAATGGACCTGCGACCGCTGGCATGGGCAGTGTACTCGACGTGCACGCCATTAACTCGGGTATCCGGGAAGGGCGTCTGAGTTACGCAGCAGCTGTGGGGCTGTTCCAGAGTGTGATTGGGCTGATTTTGGTACTAACGGTCAACCGGATTGCCCGCAAAGTCAGTGATGTATCCCTGTTCTAAGGAGGTGATGTGATGACACGCAAATGGTCCTTATTTTCAGTTATAAACTATACCATTCTCGCTTTGGTTGGATTCTCCATGATCTACCCGTTTATTTACATCCTGGCGTACTCGCTGAATGACGGCAAGGATTCCATGCAGGGCGCGATCTATTTCCTTCCACGACAATTTACACTGGAGAACTATGCCCAGGTATTTGATAACGCACGCATCTGGAAGGCGTATCAGATCACCATCATGCGAACCGTGCTGGGTACGTTCCTTCATGTGATTCTGTGTACATTGATGGCTTACGCGCTCTCGAAGAAATCATTGCCGGGCCGTTCATTTTTCACCTTTTACATCTTCTTGCCTACGATTTTCAGTGCCGGATTCATCCCGTTCTTCATTACGCTTCAGAAGCTGCATCTGATCAATACCTTCTGGGTGTACGTCTTACCGCTGTTATTCAACTTCATGCATATCATCATTATCCGGACCTTTCTGCAAGGAATTCCGGAAGAGCTGGAGGAATCAGCCCACATTGACGGGTATGGGGATTTTCAAATCTTCATTCGCATCATTCTGCCTCTCTCGGGACCCGTACTGGCAACCATCTCCCTCTTCATTGGGGTCGCCCACTGGAATGACTGGTTCTCAGGTGCCTACTATGTGTCCAACAAGGATCTGATTCCGGTGCAAACCCTCTTGCAGGAGATGCTGACCGAAGCGGAGTCGCTGTCCAATTCGATGCAGCGCGCAGCACAACAGGGCGGGCAGACGATTGGCAGTTCAGGCGGAGCGGGTGCGACACCCGAATCCCTGCGTATGGCTTTGCTCGTCATTACGGTCTTCCCAATCCTGTGTATCTACCCGTTCCTGCAACGATATTTCGTAAAAGGAGTGATGATCGGTTCGGTGAAAGGTTAGGTGATCCTGACCCGGAATTTGCTGAGTTTTTACCAGGCTTGACCCAGATCATTCATCATCATATTTCAGGAGGCGATTGGTTTGAACCGAATTTGGTCGAAAGGCGTTTCCGTATTACTCGTGTCCATCTTGGTTGGAGGATCGTTGAGCGGATGCACGGATTCATCAGGAAACGGGAATAGCGGAGAAGCAGCTGATGGTTCATACAAACTCAAAATATTGCACAACTGGAACGGTTCGGGTGGTTCGGATAACGGAATAACGCCTGTGGAAGAAGTCATCAAGGAGAAGACTGGCGTCACGCTGGATTGGGAGTATACCAAAGGCAGTGAGACCGAGAAGGTAAACCAGATATTTGCTACGCAGGATCTGCCGGATATCTATACCGGACCCGCATGGGGGGGCGAGTTGGATGGCATTATCAAGGCGGCCAAAGAAGGGCAGCTCGTCGATATTTCCGACAAATTGGGGGACTATCCTAACCTCGCGAAATCCATTGCTGAAGAAGATGTACCCCCAGCGCTTTACGAGAAAGCAATAAATGCATATGACGGCAAAAAATATTTGCTTCTGCAAAACCAGCCTTCCCAGAATGAAGATGGCATGGATTGGCTGTACGGCTTTTACGTTCGTAAAGATATCGCGGATAAGGTGGGTATAGACCCTCAATCGGTCGTGACAAAGGAGGAATTCTATAACTTCCTCAAAGCAATCAAGGATGCCAATCTGCAAGAGAACGGGCAGCCGGTCTTTCCACTGGGTGGCTTCAGCAACGGCTGGTCCGTCGGCATCGGCAATACCATGTTCAATTCGGGTGGCAGTTATGTTGACAAAGGTGACGGAACGGTAGAGCATAACTTTTTCACGAAAGGCTATGAAGAGTACACGTTATTCTATCGGAAGTTGGTTCAGGAAGGGTTAATGGACCCGGAAGCATTTACCCAGACTGACCCGATCGCCAAGGAGAAAATCAATCAGGGCCGCATCGCCATTCTGGCCGCACACTATCCAGCCATTCTGGATGCCTCCAAAGAATATGTTACTTCACACCCTGGAAGCGATTACATCCCGGTCGGCCCTTTGGAGCGTGCAGATGTTGAACCGAATCGCCCTGCGGATCTGGGCATTCAGGGCAACAACGTAACAGCGATCACCAAAAACTGCAAGGGCGCATGTGTAGATGCGGCGCTTAAGTTCCTCGATTACATGGCTTCCGATGAAGGATTTATGCTGGCAAGATACGGAGTGCAGGGCGTTCATTGGGATTTGAAGGAGGGTAAACCTGTTGCCAATAAGGAGTGGTTCGATAAATTTACGGCAGATCAATCGGGTAAAGTTCGCAAGAACGAAGGCATTTCCATTGGTTTGGAATCCATCACGGGGCCTGATCGAATCAATTCGGTCGCAGGCGGAGATATCTGGGCCGATCAGAAACGGCTTGATGCCATGGAACAAGCCAGAAAAATTCTGCGTCCTAATGGCATTCATGTCATTACAGCCTATAACCCGGGCGATGTGATTACCAAAGCACCGGAATGGGAGATGCTGAAGCCTTCCATGGACCGGATGGGTGATGCCTGGAAGGAAGCAATCTTTGCGAAATCGGATGAAGCGGCGTTGGGCATTATCAACGAGCTTCGCGAGCAGCTTCGAAAGACCGGATATGATCAAGCCATGCAGTTTACGAACGAAAACTTGAAAGGGAAAGACGTAGTTACCATTCAAATGCCGAACTGATCACCTCCATATTCTTACTTTTAATTTGAAGGAGTTGCATTCATATGACGACTGGGTTTAGACCGCCTTCCGTACCTCTGGTTACTGTGGACCCTTATTTTAGCGTATGGTCAGCCGCGGACCATCTGTATGAAGATCATACCCGGCATTGGACGAACAAAACGAATGGCATGGTGGGCTTGGCGGTGATCGATGGAAAGCTTCGACGATTTATGGGGAAAGTGGGATCGGAGGAGCGTACAGCTGTCCAGGAACCTGAAGTGCTGGTGCAGACCAACCTGACTGTCCAGCCCGTAACGACTCGATATACCTTTCAAGGCGAAGGAATAGAGCTTCATGTTCAGTTCACCACACCTTTATTGCTGGATGATTTGGACCTGTTATCCAGGCCGGTGACCTATTTGAATTTTCAGGTCAAATCGATCGATGGGGCCTCCCACCAAGTCAAAATTTACGTCGATGTAACAGGCGAATGGTGTGTAAACACAACCGATCAGCACGTAACCTGGGAACGCCATGTCATTGAGGAACAATGGAATGCCATGTCCATGGGTACTGTGGATCAGCCCGTATTGAAACTTGCCGGTGATGATACAAGAATCGATTGGGGATATATGGTTCTCGCTGTTCCTCAATCCTCTCATATCCAGACGGCCATTCACTCAGTTACAGGCCGCGAACAGTATGTACGCTCCCGTCAATTGCCGACAGAAGATGATCAGCACCAGCCGCGAGCTGTATCGGACAACATGCCGGTTATGGCAGCCGAGATCGATCTGGGGGCTGTCCGGGACGAACCGATATCCGAATTTCTCATGCTTGCATATGACGATATTCATGCGATTGAATATTTTCATCAACCGCTGACTGCGTATTGGAAAAGAAATGGATTAACGTTTCAGGAGATGCTGTTACTGGCAGCTCAACAATACGAAGAGATTCAGCGGCGCTGTGACAGCTTTAATCTTGAACTCATGGCAGAGAGTCAGGCCGCAGGCGGTGAGAAATACCGGGATATTGTGGCGCTAACCTACAGACAGGCGATTGCAGCGCATAAGCTGGTTGCGGATGAGGAGGGGGATGCTCTATTTTTCTCCAAAGAGAATTTCAGCAATGGATGTATCGCTACGGTGGATGTCAGCTATCCTTCGATCCCACTTTTTCTCAGGTACAACCCTGAACTGATCAAGGGCATGATGCGTCCAATTTACAAGTATGCGATGAGCCCGGATTGGACGTTTGATTTTGCTCCTCATGATGTAGGAACCTACCCTAGGGCCAACGGTCAGGTGTATGGAGAGAATAAGCTGGAATACCAGATGCCGATTGAGGAATGCGGCAATATGCTGCTGATGGCTGCGGCGGTCAGCAAATATGAGGGAGATATCGAATTTGCTCGGCAGCATTGGGAACCTCTTACGCGATGGGCAGATTATTTGCTGCACAATGGACTCGATCCTGTAAACCAGCTGTGCACGGATGACTTCGCCGGGCATCTGGCGCACAATACCAATTTATCGATCAAGGCCATATTGGGTATTGCTGCGTATTCCTATATGTGTGACAGGCTCGGACTGAAGGAAGGGGCGACATACCTTGAGGGAGCTCGAAAAATGGCACAGGAGTGGGTGTCCATGGCAGATGCCGGGGACCATTATAAGCTGACGTTTGACAGTCCAACCGAGTCATGGAGCATGAAGTACAATCTGGTGTGGGATCATCTGCTCGACCTGCACCTGTTCCCGAAAGAGATCGCCGCCAAAGAACTTGAATATTACATGCACAAACAAAACCGCTATGGCCTGCCGCTGGATAGCCGTGAAACGTATACCAAATCCGATTGGCTGGTATGGTGTGCCTCCATGAGTTCAACGAAAGCGCAGTTTGAGTCTTTCATTTCACCGCTGTGGGATTTCATGAATGAAACTTCGTCTCGTGTTCCCGTAACGGATTGGTATGACACGATCACCGCTAAGCAGATGAATTTTCAGAATCGTTCTGTGGTTGGCGGCTTCTTTATCCAATTACTCATGCAACAGTCTATAGACTAATGGGTGTGAAGGCAGGTGGTGAGTATGAAGGCAGACGCAGAAGAAATCTGTAACCCTTCCATACAACTCAAACAGCAATTTGCGAATCCGGATGAAACATATCGTCCACAGCCTTTTTGGTTTCTGAATCATGAGCTAGAGAAGACGGAACTGGAGAGCCAGATTCAATCCATGTTTGAAGCGGGAGTTGGTGGCGTGGTTCTGCATGCTCGGCATGGGATGCAAATGCCATATCTTTCGCCGGAATTCATGGAAGTGCTGGAGTTCTGCACAGCAGAATGCGCGAAACGAAATATGGTTGTTTGGCTGTACGATGAGGAGAATTGGCCGAGCGGAACATTGGGTGGAAAACTGACACGGGAGCACCCGGAATATCGCATGCGTTATTTGAGAATAGAGGAAAAACGGTATTTGCCAGGTACATCGCAGGAAGGCATGAAGCTTGACTTTGCCTCCTGCGATCACAATGAGCTGATCGCCATTCTGGCATATCGCGCGATTCATTGCGACGGAGAGTGGCTACTTCATGATGAATCGGAACATATCACACATTATTGGGGGCGGGAGTGGACGCCGAATCATGTCGATGATTCTTATATCGTGCTGGCCTGCTGGTCTTGTGAAATTGCCGAAGGAATCACCTTTGCTCAAGGGTATTATCTGGATACATTGAACCCGAAAGCGGTTCAGTCTTTCATTCAGATGTCTTATGAACCGTTTCTTGCATTAAAGCCATATTATGGCTCAACCATCCAAGGGGTGTTTACAGACGAGCCGGGGCTTATGATTCATGATGGTTTCTTCGGCGTGGAGGCAATCCGAACCGCTGTTCATGATGTAGAGTCTACTTTGCCTGGGCTCGTCTTCGCTTGGACTGAGGGGATGGCCGAACGATATCAGCAAGAGAATGGGTATGATCTAATCCCGCGGTTAGGCGCATTGTTGTATCGAGTGGCAGACGGCAGCCGATCCACAAGGCAGCAATATTATGATACGATCACCCGTTGGTATGTGGAGGGATATCATGCCGCGATTCGTTCATGGTGTGAACAATCCGGTCTGCTCTATATCGGTCATACGCTGGAGGAGCCTGTCTGGGGGCAGGCTCGATCTCAAGGCAATCAGACCCGGGTATTGCAGCAATTCCACTATGCAGGCGTGGATTATCTCACTCCCGGCATCGGGTCAAAGGCGAATCCGCATCGCATTGTTTCCGTCAAGACGGCGGCTTCTGTCGCGCAGCTGAACAGGAAGGAACGGGTGATCTGTGAAGCCTTTGGTGCAAGTGGTCATGGTTATTCCATGCGCCAGCGGCGACTTGATGCCAATTTTATGGCTTTCTTGGGAGTTAATCTGTTTATTCCGCATGCATTCTATTATTCGTTTGCCGGGTATCGGAAGACCGACTTTCCACCGACTGAATTCAAACATGCACCCCATTGGCTGCATTATCGTGCTTTTGCCGATTATATAGGGCGATTGAGTCTGCTTGGAGCAAAAGGAAAACGAACGCCGGAAGTTCTGCTGTTATCGCCTATCCATACGGTATATGAAAACATGTTCACATCAGGCGAAGCGGATATGCATCCTTCATCAGATGTGCTGTTCTCGCTTTTGTCAGATCGCTTGCTGCGATCATCTATCGACTACGACTATGTGGATGAATGCCAGCTTCGCGAAGCGCTCCTTGTTGAAGGAGAGGGTTTGCAATTTGATGGAGATGGTCATGGCTATTCGATGGTCATTATGCCGGAGATCGAGGTGATGTCAAGGGACATCGCAACCAGGCTTGTATCCTTTGTTAAGCAGGGCGGAACGTTAATTGCGATAGGTACAATTCCGCAGCATAGTGAATCCTTGCGGCAAGACCCAGCGCTGCTGAAGGATATCCAGGAGGTGTTTGGTTCCGACCCTCAGCACGGAAAATTAGTTGCTGTTGGCAAGGGGCACAGTCTGTTTTACTCCATGGATGAGGCTGTTCATCAAGGCGGTCAGAGTCAGCGTCTGGATCAACTCGAAGCGTTTTGTATTCAATTAGGGGAGTTGATTAGAGAACCACCGGTAATACGATGGGATTGGATTGAAGGTCAGTCTGACGATTTGATTAGCGTCGAACGTAGAATTGGAAATCTGGTGTATGTATGGTTGATGAATTGGTCAGAGCACTCCGTGACCATTAAGCTCATTTGCGATGAAAAGAAAGGTCACTTGGAAGAGTGGGAGTTGGAGAATGGAAGAGTATGCAGCATTGACGCTGAATCGTTCCTTTCGTTCGTACCCGGAGAGCTGTGTGTGCTGTCGGTAAGCCCTCAAGAGAGCTCCTCTTTTCCGCAAGAACGTACGGATCATGCGGAGTATACAGAGCAAGCGTGCCTGGGAGATAAATCTTTTTCCACGAATGTGGTAGAAATCATTCTGGATGAGCAGTGGGGGTTCAGGACCGCAGGCCCCAACGTTCTTCTGCTAGATCGATGGCATGTCACGTTGAATGACCGACATTCCAGGATGAACGCGACCATGCCCGGGCAAGTAAATACGTTTCGCACGACGTTTGGCATGACGCCAAAATTGATTGAACGGCTTCAATCCCGGTGTGGTTCGGATCGTTCCGGTAAGGCGGGAGAAGAATCATGGGGCAGGATGGAATTGCTTCTGGATGATGTAGATCAGAACATTCCATCCCATATCGGATTTTTGCAGCGTAGGCGTAATCTGGAAATATTCGTCAATGGGGTACGTCAGGAAGCGTTAAGACGCTCTTCGTGGCAGGATGGTGATTATGACAGTGTAGATATCACTCCACATTTGTTGGTCGGCGAGAATGAGCTGGAAATTCTGACGGTTTCGTTATTGGAGCCGATGCCTGCTATTTCATTCCCAGCATTTCTGATTGGTCCGTTCGCGATAGAAAACGATACGACGTTAAATACCGATGTGGAACAATGGGGTGGATGTTGGAATACTGCTGGCTATCCTTATTATTCAGGTACGGGTGTCTACTCGCAGCAGGTGGATCTGTCTAACATAAACTTAGCTGCAGATGAGGAGCTATGGCTGGTAGCCGAAGATATAAGGGAGACAGCAAGCCTATATGTGAATGATATTGAAGCAGGTATTCGTTTATGGCCGCCTTACCAATGGAACATAACGCCATATATTCAAGAAGGATTGAATGAAATGAACTTACATGCCGCAAATACACTGGAGAATTTGTATGGAAAATCAGCGCTGACATCAGGAATTAATGGACAGATGAGGTTGATCCGACGAACGCGAAGAACATCACAGACGCAACATCACAACAAATCATAAAAAACATTAAAAATGCGTGTTCAAAAAGTCAGTTTTTCAGCACCGAGAAGGTTGGATGAAGCTAGGGACAGAGTAGCGGAGCTACACGTTTTTGGAGAAAACGGCTTCGGAAGCATGTGCTTGAGAACCTACGTGAGCAACGGAAGGCCCGGCTGAATTCAAGATTCGATGTCGAATCCGCTTCTCGAGTTACCTCGTGATCAAAATTTGACTTTTTGAATTACCTCTAAAAGGAGATATGAACTTTATGATTCGTAAATTAACCTTTTTGTGTGTTGCCCTGGTCTGTACAACCGTGTTATCGGCTAGTGCATTTGCTGCCACAGATGAGTTGAAGCATACCAACTCTTTGAAGTGGCCGCAAAATCAAGCGCTTCCAACTTTCAATAAAGTAGAACGTTTGGATGTGGCGAATGTATATGAGGAATCTGGCGATATCAAATTGCTTTTGACGACGCTTGAAGGGGTAATCAATCGAGAAAAGCCGCGAATCTACATTCAACAGAATAAAGCAGACCCTTGGCTGCAGGACTTGAACGTCCCTTATAAGCAGCATGACAACGTAATGGATGTTCTCAAGAAATATGCGAAAGAGATCAAAGGCATTATCGTATATGATCCGCAGCTGCCGGACTCCATTAATGTGGCAACGACACTTGCCGGACTCAAAAATGCTCTTGTTGCCAGTCCTGAACTGGCTCAACAATTGACTGCTGCACCGTATCATCTGTCGGTAATCGAAGACTTGCAGGACAAGTTCAAGAATCGTATGGATGCATACAACTGGCAGTATGAGCATCTCTGGAGCCAGACCACTCAACGAATGTTGGTCGGATTGAGTCCAGACACCTCCATCCCGATTCCGTCCGGAAATTTTGATTCATTCCAAACGGTTGGAGTCGAGAAGGAACAGATTCGTGATGCAAGCAACAGGAAGACCTATGACTATGACTTGTCATCCTATTTGGGAAAAGAAGCGGTCTACCTACGCTTTAATGATGCCTTTCCTCAGGATGGCTGGGGGCCTGCCGTTCATCAAGTGACGGTGAAAGCAGATGGACAGATTATTGCGGATTTCAAAACGGGTTCTTCTGAGGAAGAAGCATTTCTCTATGACCGACATAACTCCAAATTTTTGCCTGGAAGCGATCACCGCTTCGCAGATAACGGAAACTACTTTGTATACGAATTTAAGCCTGCAGCGGACACAAAGCAACTAACCGTGACGATCGAGATGTGGAACCAATACAAGGTATCTGCGAGCAATGTTCAACCACTCTCGTCAGAAGAAAAGGAACCTTATGGCTATCTCCGCGATTATGCTGTAGCGAACAAAGCCATGGTGTTCTGGTTGTCTACCAGTGTGCCAGAGGAAAAGGCGCTATTTGAGAAGATTCTGTCCGATGTAAAACCAGGGACACCTTATCTGGGTTGGTTCGACAATGATTTTGAAGGCGAAGTTGCTGGCATAGAACTCACATCTCGTCATGGTGTCTATGTTGTTCCTTCCGACTGGTTCCATAACATGACCGTATTTTCAGGAACAAACGTAAAACAACAGCCTGCTCCCAAACCGGTAAAACCCAAGCTGGAGAACAAAATCTATGTAACCTATACCTTTGGCGAAGGTGACAACCTGCAATACGATCAGAATCATATGCGCAACCTGTGGGCTGATCCCGCTCGGGGTAAAGTGCCTATCAACTGGACTTCCAGTCCGTTACTCTACGATGCAGCGCCTGCCATTCTAAACTATTACCGTTCAACGGCGACGCCAAATGATCAGCTAGTTGCAGGCCCATCCGGAGTGGGTTACTTCAATCCAAATGTCTGGCCAACAGACACATTCCCGGAGTATCTGAAACAAACCTTCTCTTATCTGAAGAAAACAAACATGTCGTACCCTTTTGTACTCAATCGTGAACTTGGAAAAGACGTTCCGCTGAGTGATTCGATTGCAGCTGCGTATGAGAAGAACTATAAACTTCCAGGCCTGTTCCTCGCAGGCGAGGACAAAGCCAATGTTCAAATCATGAATGACAGCTTTCCGGTTTCCATTCTGCGAGGCATCTCAACGGTGCAGGATGGTAAAGATATTTTGAATCGTACCAAGACCGAATGGGATGGCAAATCTCCAACGTTTATTTCGGTTGGGATTAATGCATGGAGCATGACCCCATCAGATGTGCTGGAGATTACGGAATCTCTTGGTGCCGAGTTTCAGGTGGTTAAGGCAGACGAATATTTCTCGCTGATCCGAAAAGCGTACGGCTTGTCCAAGTAAGATGTCAAAGTGAGCTTAAGGACCTTTGGGCCGTCTTCAAAGCAATCGGAAGCTCGAATCTCGCAAAGCGATTTATAGATATTTAAATATCATTCGGCCAATAAAAGACCTGCCGGATCCTTGCGGATCAGGCGGGTCTTTAGCTTGTTAATACGTTTATTATGGTAGAAAAAGGTAATTATACAATTGAAACTACATAAAGAGCAGTCGGCCGCTAGGTGGTGGTCGGAATAGACTGTTACCTTAGGGTGGGCGGTCTATTTCTTTTCATGTAAGCAAGAAGCACCAAAATAAAAATGCCGAAAAGGAATATTAATGAAAGTGTGTCTTTGCCTCAATGCTTGGGTTTATGGTTATTTCTTGATTGGACTTGCTTTTTTACCCATAATGTAAATTCCAATCCAGCCTAGCAATAATAAGATCTGAGCCAGAACGACCAGCCACAACACTTCCGTGTAACCACCTATAATGCAAAATATAGTATTGACTAGGGGGAACCCCACGAAAGTAAACATGATAGGAAAATCTTTTTTGGGAGTGATTGAATAATTAACCTTCCGGTCCCAAAACTTTATAAAAGCTAATGCTAAAATTCCGATTGTAATTACAGAAAGTGTAATCAACATCACCCATTGCATATTAGAGGTTCTTTCGAAGAACGGCCCCATATAATTAAGGAAGTTAGATAAAGGTGAGAACATACAAGCTAATGACAGAATGGCCGCCAGAAACGGATAGATATAACCAATTGATTTACTGTAGCCTTTCTTTTTATGCCACCATTCACCAATTAGAATAAAGATGGTCCAATATCCCGCTATATAAATCCATCCTGTAAAATTCATCACAGGTTCCCCATAGATTTGAGGCTCACCGGCTAGCGGATAATAAGTCCATCTTGCCATAAGTCCATCTGTAGTCTGAAATATCTGTTTAACAGCCACCGGGTCCAATGAAAAGTCAAAAACCATAGCGCTCAATCCCGTAATAAATGGTTTAGTCCAGGACGGTATATTTACAGACTTTAGAACACGCAAAGTTGAATAAATGATCAGAAACTCAATAATAGGGACAGTAATCGGTATATTAAATAACATTAAAATACTCCGCCCATAGGCGTAAAAACCTTCCCCAAGCGATGAAGCAGTAATTTCAAAAACGGCTGCGTAAAAAAACACAAAACCTATAAACTGCAGTAGAACCGTTTTGGGATGTGTTTCCTTATCAAGGATATAGAAAACCATTAGAACAGCAGCAATTAAGACTATAATATCTTGAATTATCCATACAGGTACTACAGTTATATCACCCATATTTTACCTCCATTTAAGTTTAAAAATAGAATTGAACGTTCAAATAAATTATAATTTCACTGTGTTACTTAAACAACAGGCTGTTCGATTGAGATATGTTAGTTATCATACAAACCACCTTAGATTTGTTCATTATTTTAAATTGGGAGGATATTATGGCAGCCAAAAAAACAGATCACAGAGTGAGATATACAAAAATGGTTATCAAAGAAAGCCTGTTGAAGCTTTTGACAGAACGGTCTATCAATAAAGTTACAGTGACCGAAATTTGCAGAGAAGCAGGGATTAATCGCAACACCTTTTATACACACTATGCTAATCAGTTTGAGCTTCTTTCAACGATTGAAAATGATCTTTACGAAGACATTAAGCAAGTTGGGATGAGTTCTTCAAATCCTCAAACGCTATCTTATGAATTATGTAAGTATATAAAAGCGAATAAAACGATATGTGAGGTTCTGTTCTCAGAGCATGGCGATAAAGAATTATTAGAACGAATCCTTTATATCAGTCACGATTTAACTATTGAACGATGGAAGACGGAATTAAAATATTTTGATCCACAATTATTTGAGTCCTGGTATACGTTCACCGCTCATGGCAGTATAGCTATTATTAAAAAGTGGGTGAGTAGTGGTCTGAAGGAAAGCCCCAGTAAAATTGCAGCTTTTATTGATAAAGCTACGGAATCCGTATCTAAAGCTTTTTATTCTGAAGAATTGTAGGATTTCCCCGCTTCTCACCAAAAAGCCCGGCAGCTTCTAATCAGTATGAGTGTTGAAACTCACGCCGGCAAGGTGTGCGGTATTGTATTCGTAGGTCATATCAAAGGAATTATCCCTATCGACGAAACTGAGTTTGAAAACGGGGCACGATTGAGAGATGCTGTCGGTACGACAATCTGTTATAAAGTTCTTCAACTTGACCGTAACTCAGCAATTTTTGGTGCATCAAGCAAACAAGCTATTAACCATCTTCAAGGACTGACTTGGGATCAGCTTCGAGAGAATATGGTCATTGAAGCTAAATATAGTTCATGGGACCATTGGTTTCATCCTGAATTGCATTGGTGTTCGAAGTGTATGGAGGGGGGAACATTCTTGACTGCATCAGTTTAAACTTCTGGATGAATGCGCATTTCATGATCTAAATTGAATAATACTTGCCCTAACTGTAGATCAACAATACCTTTCTTGTTGTCGAATAAACAGTTAGAACATGCATTTCAGTGCAAGTGTGGATATGCCTGGAGCTTAGAAAATTGAATGAAACGATTGAATTCCCTGAAATTTGTCCCTATGCATATGCTTTTGTTTTTTGGAAAAAACCTCTGTTAAAGGAGAAGCATTTCTACGGCTTTAATTCGTTAAGAACAAGCTCATTTAGCACCACTTCTAATCAGGGAGCTTCTGGATCAGGTCGTTAAATATCAAATGAAAGTCAGTAGAAGTATTGATATGGGGGCTTTCCTGGATTCTTGAAAAACTGATCTTGCAGTTTTGTGAGAATTTCTTCTGTGTATGGATGAAGACCGCAGGGAAGAAAAGCAAAGAAATTAGCGTACCTTCTTGGAAGGAAATTGAGAATATGAGGGATCACTCGTTTCCAGTTGTTGCTTTCAAAAATAATTTTGATGAGAGAAGCTCATCGAGCAGCATTGAATATTATCATTTACAAAACAGAGAACCGTTGTTGACTAACAAATGCAATTGCCCGAATCAACATGAAACCGCTAAACAAGATATTCAATCAATGATATCGTATATACCACAAAAAGTTGCCATGCTGAACATTAGTAATCCATGTGATGATTATAAGATTCTCCAAAATGCGCAGGCCAACCAAGTGTGGAGGGACAAGTCTGGTGCTCATGAATACACCCCAGGGCATGGCCGAATTCATGCATGACGGTTCTTTCGAACTCCGATTCCTCGGTATCCTGGTCAAACCAGCCGAAATTCATGGTTGCCCCCATATTGAACAGCAGCGTATCCGTCCCTACGGCCGAGTAGGCTTTCCCTTTGTCGCGAAAGATAATCTATATTATGAACCAAGGATCACCCGGTACCCGGATTAATTTTTGGGAAATCGGCAAATGCGCTGCAGTGGCTTAACACGTTAACAAAAAAAGCTGCTCAAGTCTTAGGTCTATCTGGCGAGCCTAATATGTACACCAGCCTGCATGGTAATATCGGTAATGACTCTGGGAAAGCATCAAGACTCTCAACATTTAAATCTTATATTAATACCTACGAAAGATATGTAGTTGATGGCTTGGAATATAATAATAAAATGGAAGCACAAAGCTGGGGCGGAGCAATTGCATCTATGGTATTATTTTACCTCACATATTCCGGCCCTGCTGGATGGGTAACCATGGTTTTAAACTCTTCTAATGCATTAACTATACTAATTGGAATTACCTCATCAGCTTATGAAACCGCTTCTAGACTTACAATAACTAAAAATACAGCTCAATACCAACAATATGCTATTGATCAGGTTTATGTTCAACGATGCTAATTACGGTATAAACTACAAACCGGGCTTCTAATTTTAAAAAAAAGGGGGTGAGATCATTTTTCAAAGAATAGGATACGCTGTCCCCCTATTAATTATTATTATAGCAGACATCGGGTTACTCATATTTATCCTTAGAAATGGTAATGGATTATCCGAAAGCGGAATCTTTGGTATGATACTGTTCGTGTTTTGTTTATTGACTGTGCTTATTATAATCTCAATATACCGTTACTATACTTGGATTAGAGACAAAAAATTATAATAAATGTAGTAAAGACCGCCTTGGAGAATACCAGGCGGTCTTTACTACTTAACTTCACTCAAACAACAAACCCAACGGACATTGGCGAACGCAGTATGCCTTTCTTAGTCAAGTTCCGGTTTTGACCTTCGTCCGAATCTGCGGCTTAAGCTGATGTAAAGAGTGAGTGTTATCTAAGAAGATAAGAGCATATGAATACATTACATTAATAGATATCAATTACGCCAACAGGAAACGATAGCTCAAATATACAAAGAAAGCAGTTGATCCCTATGATCGGCTGCTTTTTAGTCAACTACTTGAATGTGATGGAGGGGTAATTTATAAGAATAAAAAATACTTTCATCTGATAAATACCTCTAGCTATGCGTATTTTATAATTGTTCTCCCTAAATGGTTTCCGTGTTTTATAGCTTCAATCGTTTGAGATAGTTCTTCAAGTGTAATTTCTCTCACGAGAGTACTTTGACAGATATTCCATTCATTTGCTAATTTACCCCATATATATCCGCGGTTTTCAATAGGTACATTTACAGAATCAATGCCCAAGAGGCTGATTCCTCTAAGTATAAACGGCAGTACGGTCGAGGTTAGTTTTATGCCGCCTGCATTCCCACACATACTCATACTACCACCATAAAAAATTTGGGGAATTAATATGGAAGCAATATCTCCACCTACAGTATCTAAAACAAAGTCAAACTTTTGCTTATTTAGTGGCTTAATTTGCTCACCTAATGTTTCTGCGTAAACGACATCTGTAGCACCTAAAGATCTTGCCACCTCTAATTGATGTTCTTTTCTAATTAAGGCAGAAATATTTTTGTAACCGATTTTAGATAAAATTTGTAAAGCAATACTACCTACTCCACCAGTTGCACCGGTGACTAGGATTTTAGGATTTTTATTTATGTCCATACCGTTTTTCTCTAAAGCCATTATAGAAAGAGCAGCCGTAAACCCTGCGGTTCCAAAAATCATAGCCTCTTTGGGGGAGAAGTTCTCTGGCATAGGAACAATCCAAGCTGCAGGGACCCTTGCATATTCCGCAAATCCTCCTGTATGACTCATACCAACAGCAAACCCTGTAACAATGACTTCCTGTCCCACATGGTAACGACTATCTGCTGTGTGAACAATCGTTCCACTCAAATCAATTCCTGGAATCATAGGGTAATCTCTTATAACACCACCATTTTTTTTGGACAGCCAACATATCCTTAAAGTTTATTGAAGAGTAAGATACCTTAATTAAAATCTCCCCATAGGAGAGACTATCCAAATTAACAATTTCCAAACTGTAACTTACTTGACCGTTATCTTCATTTACGACGATTGCCTTGAAGTTATCCATAAAATCCCCCTTAGTTCTGTAATAGAATATTTCTGTAACAGAAATGTTTTATAACAAAATCTAACATGGTATAATAGGTATTGTCAAGATGGGGGAGAGTGGGACAGAGACTATGGAACTAAATGATTGCATGAACTTTCTATTAAGTGTTAGTCAGAACAAAGTTTTTAAATATTTCAGCAAGCTTATAGAAGAATATGGAATAACACCGTCTCAATATGGCGTGTTAAATGTTTTATGGAGAGAAGGGCAATTAACCCCAAAACAAATTGGAGAAATGTTATTTTTAGAAGCTTCAACTGTCTCGGGGGTATTGGATAAAATGCACAAGGCAGAATTAATCGAACGTTCTGCAGATCCAAAAAATCGTAGAAATGTCTTCGTGATAGCCACTCAAAAATCTTTAGAAATCAGAAATGGTGTTGAAGCAGCAACTATTAAGTTGAATCAAAAGGTGCTTCTAAACATGACTGATAATGATAAATTAGCACTAAAAAATGCATTAAATACAATAATAATGACTGAATTTTAATTTTGCTGTTCAACGAGTTGTATCAATTATTGTCGCGGGACAAGAACATTGTTCCATTCAAAGTCGCTATTATAGCGGCTTTTTTGTTTTATGGAACCAAGTTCTTGTCCCATGCTGAGGACAAGAACTTGGTTCCTTTGCCGAAAAGGACAAGAACATTGTGTCATTTCGGATTAGGTGATTATCTAAATAGTATCATCATAGAGATCTTGTGGCTAGATAAAAGCATATGAATATAAGACTTCGCATGTGTAACGATTTTTTGGTACCAGGAACTAGGTTTTTCCGATTAAAGGCAATGAATTTGTTGAAGTTTGAAAAGGGGGAAGAACTTGAAAAAAATTTCGAGAAGAATCTTTATCTGTTTCATTAAGCTAACGGGCAGGATAATTTAAATAGCCGAAGAAATAAGAAGATAAGAGCAGATGGACTGTCATCCATTTATTTTGCTAAAGGATGTGACTGAAAAATGAAATATTTCATTGGAATAAGAGTTCCAGATGATTATAAAGAAAAAGTTGTGACATTCCGTGATCGTTGGTCCAGAAATCGTCTTAACGATGTAGTTGAGCCTCACATCACTGTAAAAGCGCAGAGTGGTCTTACAGTAGATCTTCAATGGTTAGAAAATGTAAGACAAGCATGCTCTTTAATACAGAGCTTTCAATTATCATTATCAGAACCTGGGTCGTTTGGAAGTGCTGTTACATTTCTTAGTGTTAGCACGAGCAATGTAATCGATTTACATAGAAGATTGGTAAATGTGTTTTCTCTATCACAAGAACTTTTAGATCAATACTTTGAAATGGATAAGTATCATCCTCATTTAACCTTGGGGCAAACCTATTGGGGTTTGAACGAGACTGAAATTGACGAAATGAAGCTATTAGCAATGAACGAATTAGCTCCTTATCCAACCTTTAATGTCAATTTTGTACGTGTATATAAAGAAGTTGAACCAAACAAATACGTACCATTTGTAGATATCCAATTGGGAACTCAAAAGTTAAGTGATTCAACTAACGGGAAACGTTAGACCAATAAAAATAATAGGGCAGATGATTAACGTGACAGGTTGCCTTTTGTTCATTTAGCTATAACTGGTTTCAATACGAATCTAATGATGATTCGTGTAGAATGAAGTCACCACAGTCTTGGACGTAAACATATGTACAAAATACGAGTTTTGTGAAACAGTACTAATGATTTAAAAGCTGCACAGTGATTTTTACCCCTGCACAGCCAGTTCATTCTTCGAGTTAATCCCAAACTACTTCTGTTCCTGCTATAAAATCGTGAATCGCACGTCGATCCTCACGCAAACCAACCATAAAAGCACTCACAATAACTCCGATACCCAAAGTTATTATATACACAAGTCCAGCCACGACAACTCGCATCAGCATCGTACCAATTTTTGGCGGTTCGTGTGTATCGTATTGGCGGTTCGTGTGTATCGTATTGGCGGATTCGAATTCCACATATACGTTTGCCTATGGTTCGACCATACCAGTATACTGGTACTAAAATTGAATATAACGCACTAAGTAGTTTGGCAATCGGCTCATCCGCATCAAAGTTACCTGTAAGCACACCTGCAATAATCACTAACGGAATTGAAATAATCAGACTATCCAACACACTTGCTCCTAATCTAATCCAAAAACCTGCTTTATACAAAATGCTTTCCTCCAAACTACAATTTTAAACTAAAAAGCTAATTTACTTCGTGAACTCCCTTCATTAAAATACCTAACTTTATGTACACAACTCAAATAGTATAACAGAAAATTTCACCTTTTTACGATAAAACTCCTATTTCATTTTACTTGCATCCTTTGTGAATTTTATAACAAACTATCGAATTAACTTGACTGCTGTTCATATTCACTACTTACTCTACATAATCCTTTCTAATATTGTATTTAGCTTCTGAGTCTTCATGAAAACACCATAATAATTATGTAAACCAAGAAGGCTACTCAACATTTGTTAAGTAGCCTTCTGTTCGTTCTGCATCTGCCCTCTTCGCCAAATCTTATTCTCCACAAGGCCATAGACTAAACCGGCGATGGTAAATATCCATATCGATGTCATTCGGTTCAGATGGTATCCATTCACGAAATATGGATTGTACATGAGATCAAAAACCCCCAGCCCGCCCCATCCAAACCCAATCATATAGATGAAAGTTCTCATCATAGGAAAGCATACATATTTCCGCAGCAGCCATGAGATCGGGATAAGAATAACAATATAAAAAGCGACTAAATAGTGACCGAATCCCAGGATAAGCGACAAAATATATATCAAGCCCCCTAGATTACGTAAGCCGTAATACTCTGTCGTTGTAATATGGTACCCTTCAATCCTCTCAAGAACGATGAGTGCTGTAAAGAAGATCCCGATAAATATCAGTCCTAATACCATGTAACGTTGAACCGCGTTCACCAACATCAGATCACCCCATTGTCTAAACGCTGCCAGAACTGCTCAAGTTACATGATTTCGAACAAATTACACAATTAAACATAGGCGTTATTAGGTTCTGTTATAAGCTCCATTCTCCCCATCGCTGTGTACGAAGAATTTTAATTATCGACATTAGAGATTTCAGGCCCCATTCACCGTATAACATCTCAGCTGCACCTTTATTGGAATAGATGACCAGGTTGTTTGGATATGTCTCAATTACGGCAAAGGATTCACCATATACAGCCGCCTCCAGCTTTTGTTTCCACTCTGCAGATTTCGCATCATACTTGGCCAGATATTCATCTTTCTTGCTTTCTTCTCCAAACGTATCTGCCAAGAATGTCAGGTGATCTCTCCAATCATAGTAAGAGTAAGGCAATACAATTGTAGGTCCCATGATGCCTTCCAACCCAATGGAAGCTGACTTCAATTTATCAAAAGAACGACGCAGCCGTTCAAAACGTTGGCCCCCCATATTGTGAGCCTTAATCTCACGAATACCGCTCAGGTATTCCTGCAGCCGGCTGGCGGCTTCGTTTTTGGCTCGAACATGGTTCTCACTCAGTCGTGCCTGAATTGAATCCGTGAGCCATAACAGAGCCACACCTAAGGGAACCGCAATTCATAGCTACGGCCATTCTCCAATCCACCAACAGAAGCCCGCCAAAAGCAAGCACAGGAAGCACAATTGCACTGATTAGCTGCGACAGATTGTGAGAGAGCGTATGCTCGACCTGACCATAATCACTCAAGATCAGATTCGTCAGATCCCCAGGATCATGTTTTCCGAAAAATCTTAACGACAGATGACGAATATGTTCGGCCAACTTCAACCTTCCTGAGGCCGCGAGGCTGTATGGTGCCCGATAGGTCTTGTCATAGAGTGAGGCATAAGCCGCATACTCCACCAGAAGCCACACAAACAAGATTATAAGCCCTATTGGACATATGACCTCGTCGCTTAACTTGAGAATGAATGGTGAAGTATTTACATTCTCGCCAAGCAAAAGAAGTGTTGTTAGAGAAAGTTTTCGTTTTTTCTTGTATAGACAAATATGACTTATTTGATCTGTCACTCCCGTAATATTTTCCATTTAGTATGGATAAATATGTGAAGGAGTTACTTACATCATTAAACTGTCGCCTATTGAATCCAACTGCTAGTATGTTATATTATATTTTAAAATGCTATAACATACAAAAAGGAGTGATGCAATGCAATCGCCAGTATTAACCATTGGAGAACGGTTAAAAGAAATACGAGCAACTAGAAATCTTACACTTGAAGATATTTCTAAACTTACTGATGTAAGTAAGCCTATGCTTGGACAAATTGAAAGAGGACAGTCTTCACCAACGATTACAACTCTTTGGAAAATCGCAGTCGGCTTAAAAGTCCCTTTATCTTTATTATTGGAAGAGCTAGAAGATGAGTGCAGTGTGGTTGATACACGGTCCAAAGACGCTATCATTGAAAATGATGGAAAAATGAGAGCATTTCCTGTTTTTCCTTTTGACCCTACCCGTAACGTTGAAATATTTTATATCGAATTTGATCCTGGATGTCACCATCCATCTGAAAGGCACCTTGATGGTGTGGAAGAATATGTTTTTGTGGTACAAGGTATGTTAGAAATGGTAGTCAACAAAAAGAAAATTGTTTTAAAAGAAAATCAGGCACTCCGCTTTCGTGCTAATGTTTTTCATTCCTATAATAATCTTTATCAAGAACCATGTATCATTTACAACATGATTTTTTACCCAAGAACATAGGCAAGTTTCATCTATGATCTTCTAGAAAATATTTTAAAATGAGGTGTGCTGATTATGGCAATTGAAAAAGTAAAAGATTTTTTTAAACAATATGGTATGGATTCTCAAATTATCGAATTTGAAGTATCTAGTGCAACCGTGGATTTGGCTGCAACTGCATTAGGTTGTAAGCCAGAGAAAATCGCAAAAACACTTTCTTTTATAGTGAATGGACAAGCTGTTTTAGTAGTTGCTGCCGGGGATGCAAAAGTGGATAACAAAAAATTCAAAGAGTATTTCAAAACAAAAGCAAAAATGCTTTCTCCTGATGAAGCCATTGATATGGTTGGTCATGCCATTGGAGGTGTTTGTCCATTTGCTATCAAAAATGATGTTTCTGTTTATCTAGACATATCTCTAAAACGTTTCGATACAATCTATCCAGCTTGCGGGAGTAGCAATAGTGCTATTGAACTTACAATAAAACAATTAGAAAAATTCTCTGGTTATTCAGAGTGGATTGATGTATGTAAAGGATGGAATGATTGATTTATAGTAGTTCTATATGGGTAGCGCCAACATTTTGACTGTTTTATACGCTAAATATTAGCGGACAGTTGCTTAAAGCAGGAAAAATCCGCTGTCTTTGTGCCTTAACGTCCTTAGCGTATATTTACGTTAAAATGTTGGCTGTACTCAATCAACTATGAAAAGCTCTCCAGAACGAACCTTCTGTATTAATGATATCCTTGATCTGAACAAACGGAATTGTAAACGTTGGAAACCCTGCTGCATAGGGTGCGATATCATATGGGTTGAAGTAGAGATGCAGAGCATCCGCTGTAACAAAAAACGGCTGATCCGCACTAATGCCCGTATAAGTGTCTGGAAACACATAAGAGTATTGAGGATCATTTTTGATCTGATCCCCCACAATCTGGCTTAACACTTTTACGTAGTCACTATTCGGCTTAAATAAATCCTTCAGCTCATACAACTGACCATTCGTCAGATTAATAATCGCATAGATCATCGTAGGCATACCATGCGCTGCACCAGCCGGGTAGTTGTAACCTGTGAGTTGCAATTGCAATAATTGCTGCTGATAAAACGTAATATCAAAATCCCCTGTATACGTATAATCCAGCTGCTGATCCGCAGGGATCGGTTTAACCTGGGAGAGTTGCTTCAACCTGGCATTCAGCGCAAGCTGCTCCGCTTGGTTCGTTAATCCCTCCACCTGCGGATAATATACGAGGTAGTCCCTATTTGGTTTGTACTTCTCTTCGCGTACACGGTACGGCGGATGAAGCGGAACGATTGTATTTTGCCGCCAGATGATCTGTCCGGCCCGATTCACATACGATAAGCGCTGGTCTACATAGGCCTTAATCAGATCTGGTGCCACGACCTCCAGCGTACCCGAACCTTCTACATGCGGATACCCAGCGGCAGGTCTTCCACTCAGATCCAGCAGATAGGTTTGTCTTCCATCCGATGCGGAAGCAAGGCCGTTTTTGTAATTACCTACTTCGCGATATAGGAACTCCGTAAGTCTTCTGCCATTGGTATCTGCAATCGCGTATACAGAGCCAATGTAAGGCTGCTCCGGATTAATTGCTTGCCCCAGCGCATAACGATGCTCGCCTAGTTCGCGGATGTCATTATAGGCGGGTTGAATGATAAACGATCCCTCCGTATTAATGACACCATAGTTCGATTTGTAATCCTCTGCTGTATTAACAATCGCTTGCCCGCCGCTAAAAGGAAATGCCGATGAAAACTTGGGCTGAATGCGAATATTACCCCGTTCGTCGATGTATCCATATTTGCCCGAGGTTTCTTTTTGAAAAGCAAGCAGTCCATCCCCCAGTGGTCCCACATAGGCATATGGATACGTTGCGAGCCGATGTCCATTGCGATTAATGAGCGCATATTCATTGTCCTTAATCTGCACAACCGCTTTACCATCTTGAAAATCATTCGCCGAAGCGAACTGTGCAGGTATCACCTCATTGCCCGACGCATCCAGATAACCATACCGACTCACCGAACCATCTGCCTGACCAGGGTTTGAATCGTAAAATAAAGCTCGACCGTCGTTCATATTCGAGATATACGGGTACGCCCGTTTGGTCAGGACTATACCTTGTTCATTAATCATCTTAAATCCTTGAGAATCAATGGTTATCGCCCGTTCTTCGGAAAAGGAATTGATGGAATCGTATACAGGTTGAACGACATACTGCCCCTGAAGGTTAATCACACCGGCTCGACCATCCTTCACAACCACAGCCAATCCATTGGGCTGAAACGCTTGCGCGTCATTCAATACCGGCTCAAGCCGAATGTGGCCTTGTGCATCCATATACCCCCAACGCGTCCCACTCGTAGTTCGAACGGAGATTGGATATAACCACGTTGTTACCCGGGCATGGCTTATAGGTACCATCGCCTGCTTAATTTTCTTTTCGAGCTCTTGTAGTACCTCTCTGGAAGGATACGCTTCCGGGAAACTGAGTGCCTTCTGAACGGAAGCGAGTGCTGCCGGATACTGGCCGGCATGGTACTGAGCATCCGCAAGGTAATACCAGTAAAAGATATAATCAGGGTATTGCTGGGTTAGTTGCTCGTAATATTGCACCACTTTGGGATAATAGGTTGCATATACATCCGGTGCAGGAACCCATTTCCCATTCTGCCATCGGATAATCTCCACACGATAGGCTTCCCCTGTATCATGAATCCAGAGTGCAATCTCCACCTTGCCATCTCGACCATGTGGACCAGGCATATCTATAATCTCTGCATAGCTATAGTATAGATCGTCAGGCGCCAGATCTTTGAGCCCGGATTCCGTCCAGTCATATACGGCAAGCTTAGACCAAATAGAACCAATCCGCCAACCGATAATGAGATTATTCCTTGCCGTTGAAGTTACAGGGGCTGCAGTCATTAAAGTCACCCCGTACCCCAATCCCTTGATTAGTGCCATCTTGATCCAGTGTCCTTGAACAAATTTCAGAATGAGCAGGTACAGCTCACCATTCAACTGGTAGACTGCAGCAATCTCCGGCATACCATCACCGGTAAGATCTGCCGCGTAGATCGCTGGATGTTGAACAGGTTTATCAATAGTGACGACCGTTGCACCAGCCGGGATATGTTGATTCACAATCTGCGTTAACAGCGGTTCGCTCATGGACATCTCAGTTTCCTCCCTTATGACCGCATTCGCCTAATGGTATGCTTCATAAATCGGGATATGACATGTAATTCATTTCTGATGACAGAACAAACTTCCGATCGCATTTATCCCCCGATTCTTTGATTCACTTTTCATATTATCTATCTTGCAAAGTTACTTTCTCCCCATTGAGTAGCAGATAGCTCACATCATTCACCGGAATGGTCTTAGGGGATATCCACTTAATGAGATCCTGATCCAGCTGGAGGAAACCTGATTTGCCAGTCAACTTGGTACCATCCTTCAGGTGAACTTCAATACTCAGATTCTCCATGCGAATCTTGCTCAGAGCCTCACCTGTAAGTGTGACGCCAACTGCGGAAAGGGTTACATTTGCCTGTGAGGCTCCATTTGCATCAAGCTGAACGTTTCCTGTTTTACTCAAACCATTTTGACTCAAGTTAAAGGTCGTTTTCCAATTCCCTTGTACAACTTCACTAATACTCGTAAAACTGCCTTGAAGTCTCAACTTATCTAAATCGTCAACAGCAGACAGATCATACACAAACTCAATGTAATCCCCACCAATGTCTACTCCATTTTTCATGTATCTCCCGTAGCTAATGGAATATTGGGGAATATCGAGCTTTTGACCTTGCTCATCCGTGAAGTAGAAATATCCATGATTATACTCGCCAATCTCATTATCCGGATTAATCTGAATGTGTAACTTGCCCTCCACAAAACCCATATTGGAAATATGCATCCAATCAATACCGGAAACAGGGACATTCGTTACATCTTGATGCAATACCGGAATTGGATCGGTTTCCATTTGAATATCAGTTTTACCTCCCCAGCCACTTATACGATCTCGCTCCAGGATTTCATAACTATTGTTTTGCTTTTCTTGGAGCAACTTCTCCCAGTCCACTTGTACGTTGTAACCATCTTGAAGAGATGTACCTGACATCAGCGTATTAATCTGAACGGTAATCCGATTTTTGCTGACTTTTCCTTGAATGAGGAATCGAACAATAGCCGTTTTGTTAGCTTCATCATAATGAATAATCTGAGCGTTGTTTGCATTACCTCCGGTGACCCTGTAATCATATACATCCAGCGTCTCGTCAATACGTTGACCCGTCAGATCTGACAAAGAAACATAGATTTCCGTTGTATCTCCGTCCCTGACAGCACCTATAACCTCCATTCGAATCCCTTGATCTTCACTCACCTGATGAACAGGCTGAAGAATGCCAATCCGATCTGCACCTAGAAAATGAAGAATAGAAGGCAGGTCAATGATGCCCATGGATGCAGCTGCCCCTGTAACAAGACATAACGATAACGCAGCGGTTACAGGAATATAGATGGCTTTGCGATACCTTTTTCTTTTATTCATGGACTTCTTGGTCTGTGCGGATGGATATAATACAGGTGGATAAAATGATGAATCTGATCTCGTAACGGTTGATGGTTCATTCAGCGCCAATTTATCATAGAACAACTTTTTAATATTAAAGAGGTTCTGCTCAGTGAATTCTTTGTCGGATTTTCGCATTTGATCGCCTCCTTTATTTCCTGTTCATCCACCATGTCCTCAATCGTTGCCTGGAGCGATAAAGCTTGTTATGGACTTGCCTAACGTGTAGGGACAACGCTTCCGATATCTCATGGGGTCTCTGTCCTTCGTAAAACCGACGTTTCATAATCTCCCGTTCCGGTTCTGGAAAAGATTCAATCATTTGATTAAGTTCCGTATACGTCTCTTTACTAATCATCTGAACCAACAAATCATCCGTTTGCACCGAATGAATCTCCTCTTCATATGTAAGTTCAAATCTTCGATTAAGTTTCCGGTAGCGATCAATCGCTTTATGTTTTGTGATTGTTGCAAGGTAATTTTTCAAGCTACTTCGCCCAGATTGGAATGCATCCGGATTCTGCCAAAAAGCAAAAAATGTATCTGCTACGCATTCTTCAATCTCTTCTGCCGATGCATGATGTAGGATGGAATAAGCAATCTTCCATAACAAACCTGCGTAGTGGTTCATCACCCATTCCATGGCTTCAGGATCACGATTCACTACTGCCTTCCGTATCTGTTCTTCTTCCACGATTATGTATCCCTCCCTTCCATGCTCATATCACGAATGCTCGTGTTGATCCGTGCTTCCTACCTATATTCGTTTGGCAAATGACTTTTACTTACTCCACGATAAAAAAAGATTTGCAGTGACCTAGAGGCCTTCTGCAAATCTTCTATATTCTATACTATATCTTATTTATTACATCATATCGCTTCATGTGCCTTCGCTTGGAATACTAACCAATATTACGCCTCTTCTTGCACACTGAGCTGTACATATTGGGTGAGACGACAATACTGAAATAGCAGCAACTCTTCATTACCTTGTCCAAGAGCCACGCTACGCCCTTCCTTGATGAGGTGATTCAACAACTCATACAGGAAACTCATCTGCAACCGCGAGGATTCCGCTGCGAGCTGCTCAAGCACCTCAATATCCCGGATCGTAAACTGGGATAACCCGCGCAGCAGCAACTCTTCTGACCAGCCGTTAATTCTCTGCATGAACTGATTATATTCTTCCAAGTCTGCCCATCCTCCCATTACCGATATCCAGTTTCAGACTGAGCACCGTTTGACCCTTCAGGAAACTGATCGGGCTAATCCGTTTGGGTTCCACACGCACAAAGGCGTAGAAGTGTTCAAGCGTTTGGGAACCATATCCTGACTCCAGTCTTTGGATCATCGCCTGCCAGTCCGATGAATACGGGAGAGTGAGCGCTAGTCTTTCCCCTTCGGTATTCTCAACCGTCAGGACAAGCTCCTGCGTTTGTTTGGCAAAGCTATGGTCCACAATTCGAGCAACTTTGATCACAGCCAATCGTTCTTTGGGAGCAGCAAACAAGTCGAACGATCGCGATTCCTCTTGAAGTACAGAGTTTACATCTTGCATGGTTTTGCCCAGATTCAACGTTTCCACACCCGTTCGTGGCAAAATCGCAAGTTTGGCACCTTCCCCGGAAGAGATCCGGCGTTCTTCATTCACTTTAACGGAATGGAATTGAACTTCTTCGCCCACGAACTGGCGAAAGGTCAGATTAGGCAGCCATGGTGTGAATGCACCATAATGCTCTGTATATGAGAACTGCTGATCATCATAATATACAGCACGTACATCGCTATAGGTGTAGATTTCCTCATCATCGAAGCAATAGAAGTAATAGGTGATTCCACGGAAACCGGATCGTGTCTCCCACGCATCAGCTCCCAGTCCATACAGGTGAAGTGAAGGAACCGTAAAGTATTTACTTCGAAAACTGCCAATGAGCTGACTCTGCTGAATGACAGACACCTTTTCTTCTTCAAGAACCCGGAGTGCAAGATACAGCTTACTTATCCGATCCAACATGGATTGCATGGAGAAACGTATATGTCTGTTAAAAAACAACTGTAGTTCCCCTTGAATCCCTCGTAAATTGCGTTCTATGTCAGGCAGGTTGCCACTATGAGCTGCAATTGCCAAAGTCTCCAGTTGTGCCATGTAGGACTGAGGAAGGCGGGCCAGTCCCGTCTTCAACAATCCTGCGAGCATCATGCGACATTCCTGCACCGTCTGCAGAGAGAACTTGGCTTCGTACGCCCGTCCACTTAATGCATCCGTATCATCCAGACCTTTAAAGTTCCGGTACCGTAACAAAGCTTCAAGCTTGGCCATTTTCCCGGCTGTCTGCTGCACCTTACATAGTGCTTTGGCAAGGCTCGGTTCCTCGGTAAAAGACACCTCGATATTCTGGGTGGTCAGATGAACCGTAAGAAGTGAATCTTCAATGATCTTAATTTCCTCTGGGTATCTCAGTCGGAAAACAACTTCCTCAATCATGGAAGAACTATACGATTTAATTAACACGGTAAGGTCAGACTCCGTCATCCAGCGGAAGCGTGACTCGATCTCACGTGATACCGTATGCGGAATTCCGCTTGGATCGTCCACATTTGATACCAAGCTTGTTACTGATACGTCTTTTGGTACGTCCAACGGATCATTATCCGATATCCCTGAGTCTTTATCCAGCACATGGTTTTCATCTGCACTCATCGAATCCTCTAACAAATGTTCCCGTTGATCATATAGAATTGCGATCAGCACATGCTTGCAGATATGCTCTGACGGACAGGAACAATTCCAATGATCCAGCGTATTTTCAAGCGTACATTGTGTCCCGTCACTGAGCTGACAACTCACAGATGATTCACTCCATGTGTACGTTACACTTACACCATTGTCCAACTCTTTCAAAGACCTTTTGTACAACCCTTTGTTGGCATACCGAATCAGATAATCCTCTGTACACAGCTTCGAAAAACTTCGGAATTTCTCTTTGAATCCACTCACGTCATCAACGCCCCGTTGCTCTCAATATATCGTAGATCGTTTCACTGAATACTCGACCTGGAACGTTGCCCAGAGCAATCGGTTTGTTGTCCCCATAGTAATAATATTGCTTGTTATTCGGTTTGAAGAAATGAAGGGATTCCAGGGTAATGTCATCCAATCCCTCGTAATACGTGATGCTCGTACCGCTGAATTGTAATTCTGCAACAAGATCTCCGTACTCTTTATAAAATTCATGATACCAGCCGCCGTCCTGTGCCGGCCCTTTGATCCAGCCATATTTCTCCAGTGCTTTGGGGAAAGCCGTTGGTGAGAAATCAGACTCAGGCAGATGATCGTATTCATTCTTCGTTTTATCCTCATCTTCCGGCTGGTGAATCTCACGATTCAGTTGCTCAAATGGCTGCTTGATCTCATAATCCTCCAACTGCGTTGTCCAACCTTCAAGCGTTACCTGATCCAGTTCCAACGGATGTATAAGTCCCACCTGCGCACCCGAAGGCAGATCAACCTCGTCTTCATCCACGGAATTGAATGTGCCGTCCTCCATATAACGGAAGGTGCTGATCAGTGCGCCATCCTCATACGTTCCCCAGATCAGACCAACAGCAAATTTTTGCATAATGACATTTTGTACAAACAAGGCTTTCCACTCATCGGCAGACCACAGACGTTGTTTGGATAATGATTCTTCCAGACGCTGCGCCTGAATGTTAACCATGGATTTGAGATCTTTTTTCAGCTGTGTGAAACGTGCCTTGGACTGTGCTGCCAGATCAGCATCATCTTTCTGTGCAGGAGCAGGCAGACTCTTCACGGATTTGCCCGTTTCTTCATTAAGAACAACCACTTGCAAGTCTCCATTGACCTTAACCAGGAAGGAGCGCTCTCCGTAACTCAGCTGCATGGTTCCTTTTTCATCAAAACCAAGTGTAGTGACAAGTCGATCTTCAAGTTGCTCCGCAGTAAGTCCCATATTGTCGGCTGCAAGCTGCAATGCTTCTTCTGCTGCACCTTTCACCTGACGGTTCTTCACGCTACGTTTGATTTTGTCAATCGCCATAAGAGCGGATGGATCTTTCAGATAAGCAAGCACTTTCACAGCATCTGCTGCAATCGCCCCACGACTGTTTTCTGTCCATTCCTTAATTTGCGGAGTCAGAATATTTACAATCTGAATATCGCCAAAAAGTGCTGAAACATACATCACCCACTTTTCTTTCGCGGGGGCACCTTCCTGAATCCAGACCTGAAGCAATTCACTTGCAAAACGAACGAGTGATGCCTCACTTACGTAGTCCCGTAATTCATTTAATCTTTCATTGGGTCCTGACGTGTGATCCAGCGATTGCACCATAACATATAGCTTAATTCGGTCATCTAACGGCTGATTGTCCTCTGTTCGCATCAGGGAAGGGAGATCTTTCAGGGACAACCAACTTAGTCTGGACAGCTTTTTGCTATCTGCCTGATCGGCAAGCGCAGCATGAGCATACTCCGGGCTCAGATCTGCGGTATTGAGCAGAATTTGAATCAGGTTCTTCCAGTCCGCTGCCTTCTCTTTCTTCAAAAGCTCACCGTACAGCTCCTTGCTATTTTCCAGACTGCGGATTGCGGTCAGAGCCATCTCTTTGATTCCCGCTTTTTTCTCCGAGAGGTATACGAGCGTATACAAGTCCTGATCAGGAATCCGGTTGAATTCGGCTAAAGCCACGCCGCTCGCCTTCTTGGACGAATCCTGTAGTCCAGCACGAATCGCTTCGGCCAATATTTTCTTCGATAACTCATCACGCTGTTCAAAGGTAATCTCCAGAATTAGAATGCGCGTATCCGTTGGCAGTTTCTTGTACTGTGTCAGTGCATAGTCCAGATTCTGCTGAATGATTCGGCGGTATTCGTCATGTGGCATGGATTTGTATCTATAGTCGGTCATGCCATTGAGTGAGATCAGGCTCGTTAGCAATTTCTCACGTTTCACCTCAGGATCTTGCCCATAACGTTGAAGAAGCTGCTCTCCACTAAACGCGTAAGAATTGTACATGTCTGAGACAATATCCAGCGTCCAATCAGGATGAGTGGTCAGGATTGCGAACCTGCGCATCGCCTCTGAGTCCAAGGGCAGAAAACTAATACTAATGAGGTTGTGAACACGCTTCTTATCCCGATTCAGTTGATTAAACAACCCGCGACTATTCGGGTCCTCCCAATATTCTTCAAGGGTGTTTTCCCCACTTAAATATCTTGCAATCGCAATTCCTTGACGTCCCCCGTCCAAAGGATGCCGCAGAGCGTTGAATACCGCTTGCTCCACTGACTCCTCCGCATTAGGCAATGCCAATCCTTGATCCTCCATGAATTTCTGAATGCAAAGTTTGAGGAATGGCGGTTTGATCATCTCGTATGCTCGAATCGCTTGTTCAGGACGATTTGCGATCGCGGATTGTAGCATGTTCCAGGATACCGTGTACGAATTAAGCTCGTCCCGCAACATTTCAACTAACTGATAAGGCTCATCCAGAGGCACAAGTCCAGCAAGCAGATCATTTGGACTCTTTGCTCTCGGGTCCATACTTAGCAGGTAACTGCGAACTTCAAGTGGATAAATCTCATGTAACTGATGCAGGGTGTGAAGCAAAACATGCCCAATCTCACTATTCGCATCAAGAAAACGTTGTTTACCTCCACTAATGTTAATCAGGTACAACAAGGCACTGCTCACCAGTACCATCGTTTGATGGAATACAGCATGTGAACATTGCTCTTTTGGAGAGAAAGACGTATTGGGATATAGCTCCGCTATGAGCTGATTACGCTTTTGCTTGAGGAATTCATCCTTCAATTCTTGGGAAGATCCGTTATGCTTCCCTTGAATATTACTGACCACTACAGGTTCAATCAACGTATGTAGCTCTTCCCGCAACTGATCTGGATCATTAGCCATCACATGTTGAAACAACGCTGGCAACGATTGAGCAGAAGATTCAACTTCTGCATGAGAAGGGGTATTACTTAGTTTCGAATATAGTTGCAGGAGCATTAATGCATTAATGACATCCCGATAATTCCCCTGACTGTCCGCTTTTTTGGAATCAAAAAGCCACTGGGCACGTTTTAATTTACTCTTCAATTCAGCCAGAATTTCGTTCTCGCCCGCAAACTGTTTGATCTTCTCCAACCGGGCCAACAACCCGCCCATGCGATCAGAACTTTTGCTCTTCCCGCTTAAGCCGTAGGCTTCTGAATCATTTCCCATACAGATGGTAAAGGCATCCGTTCTCCATGTATTTCTTTTGGAATAAGTCGATTCCAGATATATCACAATAGCCCCGGCACGGTAAAAGATGTCGCCGTCCTCTTTTTTGGCGAGCTTCATGAGCAGATCAATCGTCTGATACACATAATGACTCGAATTTCCCAACATATCCGGGAACTTGTCTGATGTTCCCAAGACATAATCAATAATTTCGGAGCTTCGATCTGTTTTTAATGAATACTCGTTTGAACACGTTACTGCGAATTTCTCCACCAATGTTTCTACTGCACGGTCTGTGGTAAGCATTACACATTCCTCCTCAAATTTAAGTGATGATCTCGCCAATCCAATCCGCAAGCTCGTTTGGGGTAATTGCGGCTACATGTGCGCCCATATTGGTCAACGTCTGTGCTGCATGTTTGTTATAGACTGAATCCCCGTTAAAATCGAGTGCGGTGAGAACCAGCAATTTGCATCCTGCATCGATGATATCTTTACACGCTTTGTACATCTGCGCGATTGGATAGCCTTCCTCCAGATCGCTGACAAGAATAAAGATCGTTTTGCCTGGATTATCGATTAACGTCTCGCCGTAACGCAACGCTTTGGTAATATGTGTCCCCCCGCCGAGCTGTACATTCATGAGCACGTCTACCGGGTCCTCCAGCCTGTCGCTCAGGTCAACCACCTGTGTATCAAAAATGAATAATTTCGTGCGCAGCGCATTCAAGCGATAGAAGATGCTGGCCATCACCGAACTGTAGATGACTGAATCGAGCATACTGCCGCTTTCGTCCACACCAATAATAATGTTCCACTTGTTATGCGGCTGTATATTCCCGTCGAAATAGAGACGATCAATCACAAATCTGCGCTTATTTTTATCATAATTTTTCAAATTTTTGGTGATGGTTCGTTTGAAATTCAGATTGCGCAAGGAACGTACCGAACTGGAGGTATAACGACTGCGCTTGCCCATGATACTGGCTCGAGTCTGAGATTCCAGCTTGCTGCGGAGTTCTTCAACCACGGTTCGAACGATATCCTTGGCGCTCTTTAACACCTCACCTTTCATCCGTCCTTTGAACTGCATAATGTTCTTGAGCAGATTCATGTTGGGTTCAAGGGATTCAAGCAACTTTTTGTCCGTTAACAATTCTGTCAGCCCATAACGATCAAGCGCCTGTTTCTCCAATATTTCGACCGTTGGTTTGGGGAATAGATCCCTGACCTTGTGCAGCCATTTCGGTACAGTCAGGTTAGACGCACCGCGTCCTCCCTCTTTTCGATAACCTTGTTCTTCACCGTATTCACGGTTATAGAGATACCCCAGAATCTCATCGATTTCCGTATATTGAAATTCAGCCGAAGTATATTGGTCTGTATTACACAACCCTTCTTCAGCGGATTCACCGAGAATCAGACGCCATCGATTTAAGGTTTCAGCAGAATGTTGATCCCCTCGGTTGCTTCCATCCGGATTGGAACTTTCATTGATTTCTCTGGTTTCGTCCGTGCTCCGATTCGCTTCATTCATATTAGCTTCCATGCGGTAAACTCCTTTCGAAGCGCTTCATCCCACGTCTTGGACTGAATCAGCATCTGTTCATCGACTGCTGCCCTCAACATTTCCTCTGGCTCAACCTGATGCAGACTCGCCACCCGCTCGGCAATCAAGCCCGTCTCCATTGGTGTAAAGTAGGTGAATGCCAACCGCAATTCCGGTACCATACTGATGAAGTCGTCGTATGACAGATGTTCAATCAGATAATTCAACTCAGACAAGAGCTGATCCTCATATAAAAAAGCATCACGTGCTACAGTGAATACTCCCTGTAAAAAAAGTGCCGTTTGACGGGTCTGATCCGGTGTACCATGGATATATCCACGTGCACGATCAACAATCTCATCTCTGGGCCTGTCGCCGAGCCCTGAGGAAATAGCCACACACACACCCTCCAGCTGAGCCGGAAGCTGGTGATCCGACAGAAGCTCATTCAGATGAATTCGGAATGTCTCATCCTGAAAATGCTCCTCTGCTGAATCAGCGAGCATGGCTAGCAGCTTCAATCCCTGAATAATGGCTTCATGTTCATCCGGATTGGCACTGGAGAGCTGTAACAACTTGTCCACGGCGTTCCTATAAGCTTCGGATACCAGGTCAGGGAGATGTTGCTCGTCAGATAATCCCAGCAACCTGCGGTGTTGATGAATTCGGTTCAAGACATGCAGACTGTTACATAAGGATAGAAAATTCCCGTCCGTTCTCAGCGCTAAGCGGACCTGTTCATAGAGCTTCATCGCTGTGTCCTGAAGCCCCATGAGCAGTGCTTGAAGCATGAGCCGGGCAAGTTCGCCGCTATGATGATCCGGTATGTCTTGCATCTGTTCTTCCATTTTGCGTGTGGCTGCTCCAGCAAGTGTTCCGCCATAAAGAGAGTTTTCTATCAATCTGGCTTCAATACGGGATGAGTACATATAAACCCAGGTTTCGCGCACGAGATTCATGTCCCGTTCTGCGATCCAGTCCGGCCCCGATTGCCGTTTCGCAAATTCCGGAACCAGATAGGTGATGCACTGAATCAATTGGCTGATCTGACGGTGCTCCGGTTTCGCATATAGATCCAGCACTTTCTTGTGTTGTCCTGTTGTGCGGATCTGCAGTTTGTGTCCTGTACAACGGACCTTGAAGTCCTCCACGATGGGAATACTGAATGAATTGGGAGCTACGCTTCCAATGACGTCTCCTGTCAATAACTGCTGAAGCTCTTGCAACGGTTTATCGGTCGCTAGGGTAAGTTCCCCCTTCACAAAGGAAGAGAGTGCTGCATCCATCAACTCATAGACGCCGCCTTCCCTTTTTCCTCGAAGCCCGGCAAGACCCTGAATCATGCTGTATGCCTCAATTGCATCACTGGTTGATACATGTTCGTGACCGTCCCGTAATTTGCGCATCAGCCGAGATAACAAGTCCAGAGCCGTTAGATTGTACGGTGTACTCTTCTTGCGAAGCAGCTGGTTCCAGATCTGATCGTAATAATTCACATAAGGCATGCCGCTTGCATATCCATTAAGCCGATCCGCTTCAGCAAAAGTATAGACCATCGGATACATCTGTTGGTGAACCGCACTTTGTTGAGACGTACCTGGTTTACCTTGTCCATCCGAACGTTGGTCTGCATGCTGTTTATCCATCTCTGGCTGTTCCAATTCTGTTTCATGTTCCTCTGACATCAACAATCCATACGTATGAAATCCACCGGTAATGACAAGCACACGGTCATGCTCCTGCACCGCTTGTTTAATACGTTGTTTCATATGTGCTTCTCTTATCAGATCACCTGAAGACTGTAATCGTTCCGTGGAATAACACATTCGGGATAAAGTACAATACGTGAATACATCCCGCACGAATGCCTCAGTAGATTTCTCCAGTCCACCAATCTCAAACACCTTTTCCCACAATTCATCAAAACTGCGACAGTTTGTTTTTTGACACAACCGGTTAATGAAATCAGACCCCGCAAGCAAGGTTTCGTCCTGGATGGAGATCTCCTTTTGTTCTGTCTGGCCGGATTTGGATGCACGAGTGGAGAAGTGTTGATAGTCGAGATCAATAAACTTCACCGGAATGTCCAGCCGTTTTGCTTCTTTCAAAGCTACATATTCAGGCGAATAACGAAGCATCGGATAATAGCAGGCTTCTCTCTGCAACTCACTCTCATAGGTGTAGTACAGACTGACAGGAGGCAAGGTTGCCTCATCACTCAGAACCGAAATTAATGGATTACCGCTCTCCGGTCCTTCGATTAGAATGATATCCGGCTTGTACTCTTCGATTAATCGTAATAAGTGATATGAACATGCAGGGCTATGGTGTCGTATTGGATAATAGACCGTATGATTACTCAGGTTATACACATGGGACTCGAACAAGGATTGTAACTGATCAACATCAGGGTCCAGAACTGCTGTTAACCGATCCATTTTCTCTCCTCATAATAGTCCTTCCACATTCCTTCTTCCCTGGAGCGCTCTTTAACAACCTTGGAGAAGTAGGTTTTGAGAATGGACAGATCCTTGTCGTTTTCCTTCGCAATGGTCCCCAGCATATTTTGCACTAACCGATCCAGCGCAATAGCCTTATCTTCGTAGTAATAGGAAGTCATCGCACTCTGGACATAGACAGACACTGCTTCTGCCGTACTCATGGAGGCTTGAGGTGTATCGAGCTTGTAGCCTTCCCGTGTCATGCCGGTGCGCAGTTCCATAAATGTTGTAGCCAGCAATTCAACCACGTCTGGGTTAATTTCAATATCAATTCCACTATGTAACAACAGGCTCCGTGCCTGGGATTCAATGATTTTGGCTTCCATTTTCACGTTATGAATGGGCTTGATCGTTTCGAAATTGAACCGCCGTTTCAAGGCACCACTCATCTCGTTTACACCTTTATCCCGAATATTGGCTGTAGCAATAACGTTAAATCCCGGCTGGGCAAACAGTACACCGCCATCCAGTTCAGGAATGCTCATGACCTTGTCACTGAGAATACTAATCAGACTATCCTGCGCTTCGGCGGGACAACGTGTAATCTCTTCAAAACGGGTAAGAATGCCTTTCTTCATTCCGTTATATAACGGTGATGGCACAAGTGCCGCTTCCGAAGGGCCTTTATCAAGCAACATGGCGTAATTCCAGGAATACTTGATCATATCTTCCGTCGTGCCTGCCGTACCCTGAATCGTATTCAGGCTGGTTCCGGAGATTGCTGCGGTCAGCAGTTCGCTAAGCATGGTCTTGGCTGTCCCGGGTTCTCCCACGAGCATTAATCCTCGATTGCCTGCCAGAGTAACCACTGCACGTTCAATTAACACGTCATTGCCATAGAATTTGCGGATAATCGGGATCTCTTCTCCATTCAATAATGCAGGCTTATCCCTGCCTATAATAAAATCGCGCACATAGGCGGGAGATAACAGCCAGTTCGGGGGGCGTTTCCCCTGATCTTCCTCTCGCAGCGCGCGTAATTCAACCTCGTATAATGTCTCGGCGGGTGGCTTAAGCATCTCCATCGTCAAGGTGTCTCCTCTCACTTAAACAGATCGTATGTTCTTATTCCTATTATTTTATCACAGCCCTCGAACAACTACCCCGTAAAACGATAAAAATGGTTGAAACGTCCTTCTTATCAGCACTCTCCCTATGTCCATGGACATAGCCTCTAGCGCAAATATGCAGGTGAAATATCCTTACAACCGTGCCAACACACTGGTTTCGGATCCGAATCAGCATGCTTATTACCCATGTAAACGCATTGTAGGCCATATGACCTCAGGATTCATTACACTTTCGATCATGCGTTTCAACCAAATGAAGCTGAACATATAGAAAACACAGGCCATTAGCAGCCTGTGTCTTCTATATGTTCAAATTTCACCCAACATCTATAAATTTTAATCGAAACTAATCAATCTCTCAGAATTCCCTACTTACATTCTACGCCCGCATGAAGCGGAATACAGCTCGTACCACTCATATCGGGTAAGCTCAATATTCGTTGCATCACGACAGGCCAGAATACGTTCTGGTCGAATCGAACCAATGACAGGTTGTATCCCTGCTGGATGCTTCATTAACCAAGCCAGTACAATAGACTCCGGTGTCACCCCACGCTCCTTGGCCATTCGATCAACCAGTTGAGCCGTATGCTCAATTTCCGCGCGCTGTCCCTCAACTACCCTGCCAGTAAATCGCCCCTGAGCAAGGGGACCCCAAGCTTGCAGTTGAATATGCTCTGCCTGACAATATTCCATCGTGCCATAGGGAAACACGTTGTCTCTGGCTTGGGGCCGATTAACTGTCACACCGGCTTCTACGAATCCGATTTTATCCAGACTCATCTCCATCTGGTTCACAATCAGGGGTACTTTACTATGAAGCTGAAGAAGGCGAATCTGTTCAGAACCCATATTGGACACACCAAAATGGCGCACTTTACCGGAATGATGCAGCTCAGCCAGTGCGTCTCCAATTTCTTGCGGATGGGCGAGCGGATCAGGACGGTGTAACAGCAAAATATCCAGATAATCGATCCCGAGCCGTTCCAGGATACCGTCCACACTCGCCAGGATATGTGCACCTGAAGTGTCATAACGCTGCGGTCCTTCATCATCACCCACAAGACGTATGCCACACTTCGACTGTATAATGATCTGTTCACGTAAGCCAGGAGTTTCGGATAAAACTCGCCCCAATACATGCTCTGCCTTACCACGTGTGTATATATCCGCCAGATCAAAGTGATTAATACCTATTTCGATAGCCGCTTCGACCGCTCGATGACCCTCCACGACAAGATCTGAAGTAATGGGGAGCCCGTCCCATTCGCCCCCAAAACGCATACAGCCAAGAACCATTCGACTTGCCGGAATCCGGTGTTGATGCAAAGGAAGTTGTGTGTAAGACATGTCAGCGTTCACCTCGTTTTCATTTTTACCAAGCATAATAACCAATTCTATCTACCATGTCTTCTTCCATCTTCCTCTATTTTCCTGCTCAATCATCCACTTGGACCAAAAACAAGGTTTCAAAAGCTTATGTATTGAATATATAGAGGGTGCAGGTATTATCTAGGAATATGAGAGGAGATTATGCATTTGAACCCGAATGAACCCAACGAATCCTCAAAGTCAGGAATTTTCACGAAAGAATTCACGCATAACCCTTACCCGGTGTATGAAAAGTTAAGAAAAGATGAGCCCGTTTTCCGAGTCATGTTTCCTCAAGGAGAATTCGGCTGGATGATTACCCGATACGAGGATGCAGTCCAGATTCTGAAAGATCCTCGCTTCAGCAAAGACATGGTCCGACGTTACGGCGCTGACAATCAAAGCATTTTCTCGAATAATATGTTGTTCTCCGATCCGCCAGATCATAAACGTCTTCGCGGACTGGTGCAGAAAGCGTTCACGCCCAAACTGATTGCAAACATGCGAAGCCATATTCAGCACATTGCTGATGATCTACTGGACAACCTCCCGTCACAGGAAAAAATGAATCTGATCGATGACTTTGCCTTCCCGCTGCCCATCATTGTTATTAGTGAAATTCTGGGGGTCCCTGCCCAGGATCGTGATCAATTCCGCATATGGTCCAATACGGTAATTGATGCTTCCACAGCCGAGAGCGCTGAGCTGTTTGAGCAGCATTCCAAGGAGTTTACGGATTACCTTACGGCTTGGTTCGCCAAAGTACGTCAAGACCCGGGCACAGATCTGATCAGCCAGCTCGTCATTGCAGAAGAATCCGGGCAGCAGTTAACTGAACAAGAACTGCTTGGCGTTGTCTCTTTATTAATCATTGCTGGTCATGAAACAACCGTTAATCTCATCGGCAATGGGATTCTCGCCCTGCTGGAGCACCCTGAGCAACGCGAACTACTGATCAAGCAACCCGAGCTTATACACAATGCGATTGAAGAGATGCTGCGTTATAACGGACCGGTGGAGTTCAGCACATCCCGGTGGGCTCTTGAAGATATTGAATTCCGTGGACAGCATATTGCTCAAGGTGAACTTGTCATCGTTGCGCTTGATTCCGCCAACCGGGACGAACAGCAGTTTAAGGATGCTGATATTTTCGATATCACACGCGAGAAGAGTTCGCATCTGGCTTTTGGCAAAGGCATTCATCTCTGCCTGGGAGCGCCGCTTGCTCGTCTGGAAGGTGAGATTGCAGTCAGCACACTTCTGAATCGTTTTCCAAATATACAGCTTCAGGCAGATGTGAATGAAC
The DNA here is from genome assembly GCF_038002525.1 of Paenibacillus sp. FSL K6-4396. NCBI lineage: Bacteria > Bacillati > Bacillota > Bacilli > Caryophanales > Paenibacillaceae > Paenibacillus > Paenibacillus sp. FSL K6-4396. The sequence continues at coordinate 3,893,317 of NZ_JBBOCR010000001.1, forward strand.
TGGAATGGAGACCTGGCATGATTGTTCGTGGTGTCAAGGAAATCCCGGTTCAACTTAAATAATGGCCAAATATGAACAAATGAGAGCGAGGCACATGACATCATGGAAATGAACACCTTGGTATGGATCGTTCTGTCGCTTCTGATCCTTGTATTGTTGGTTCGAGTCACCAGCCTGCAACGCCAATTGAATGAATTGAAAAGAGATGTGGAGCGCCTGGAGAACGGTTCAACCGTCAGCGCCCGCTCCGATTTCAATTACACCTTGTCGCCCAAGGAAGCATCTCCTTCCCAATCAAACCCACCGGGTCAAACTGATCTGGATTTGGAGCTGCTTACACTTATACAACAAGGGAAAAAAATTATGGCGATCAAACGACTACGCGAGGCCAGAGGTCTTTCGTTGAAGGAAGCCAAAGACTATGTCGATGCACTGGATCTTTAATATACAACTCACATAACTCTCGGGGGAAGTTACTCCAGACTTTCGGCTGTTAACACAGACGCAGTAGAAATTATGGAATCTTCGTCCGAGAGTTTACTTTTCAAATGACATATGCTACTGTATTTCTATATTACTAGAAATAAGAAATAAAGACGAAAGGACGGATCATTATGCAATCAAACTCGAATGAGATTGAACAAGTCGTCAAAATTCATAAAGCACTGGGCGAGCAAACACGGTACAAAATCATTCAGATCTTATCGGGCGAAAGCAACCTGTGTCCTGCCGATCTGGAGAGCCGCCTTGTTACGGTTGCCCTATCGACTCTGTCTCATCATCTGAAACAGCTGTCCGATTGCGGCCTGCTTACATCGCAGAAGAAAGGTACTTATATCTACTACAGCCTGAACACGGAGACCGCACAAAAGTTTGTTCCCTATCTGCTAAATAAATAAAAAAAAATTGAGTTATATTTCTATATAATTAGAAATATTGAAACAACGCACGATATTTATTAGTAGAACTAGGTCACTTAAGTTTACGCTTATACCATTATTCATTATCTAGGTAGTAACATCACCGTTCGTAGATCGGTTGCATTCAGAGCATTCATGTCTTGTTCTATCGTCTTTATTTCTATATTTCTAAAAATATAATAATTATAATCAGAAAGAGGTTATGTTTCCATGTCTTCTACGCTCAAAATCTATGTTCTTGCCTTGGTCAGTTTCCTTGTAGGAACGTCCGAATATGTCATTGCCGGCATTTTGGATCGCATTGCAGATACCATGAATATCTCTTTAATCGCTGCCGGACAGCTCATTACGATTTTTTCACTCGTATATGCGCTAGGTACACCTGTCATTATTGCACTGACTTCGCGCTGGGACCGTCGCAAGCTGTTGCTATACTTCCTCGGTCTATTCGTTGCGGCTAATGTTCTTGCCTATCTGTTGCCGGGTTATGGACTGTTCGTCACAGCACGCGTGTTGATGGCTTTGGGCGCGGGCGTTGTTGTTGTCACGGCATTAACGGTCGCTTCCCAAATAGCGGCTGAGGGCAAACAAGCTAGTGCAATCGCCACAGTAATCACTGGATTTACGGCTTCTCTGATTGTTGGTGTTCCGCTCGGAAGGCTCGTTGCTGCATCTTGGGATTGGAAACTCGTTTTTGCCGGCATAGCCGTTCTTGGAGTCCTCGCCATGCTGGTAATTGCGGCCGCCATTCCGCCTTCCAAAGCAGAAGCCCCTGTTCCACTGAAGAAACAACTGTCTTTGCTCAAACAGCCACGAATTGTACTGGCACTGCTGGTGACCTTTTTCTGGTTAGGTGGTTATTCCATTGCCTACACGTACATTTCACCTTATCTTGTATCCGTTTCAGGAATGAGCGAAGCACTACTCAGTTCAGCTTTACTCGCATTTGGCATAGCTAGTCTGATGGGTTCAAAAGTTGGAGGATTCAGTGCTGACCGATTGGGTGTCAAACGAACGCTGATCACAGGCATGACATTGCATATCGTGAGTCTGGTCCTGTTGAATATAACGGCAAGTTCTCATCTCGCTGTCTTCCTTGTTCTGATTTTGTGGTCTTTTTCCGCCTGGTCTTCGGGTCCAACTCAGCAATATAACCTTGTCACCATGGCTCCGGAATCCTCTGGCATTATGCTAAGCCTGAACAGTTCGGTGATGCAACTGGCGATGGCTTCCGGCGCAGGTATTGGTGGAATTGCTGTCAGCAGCGTTTCATTGTCATCCATCACCTGGATTGGCGCTGTCGGGGTTGCTGTTGCCATCATCATCGTTATAAGCTCGTATCGTTCAGCGCCTTTCAAAAGTACACAAACCAATACATCGCACAACAGTGCATGATATGAATTCGTAGTACAACAGACAAACCAAAAAGAGAGGTCACTGTATGCATACAGAGGCCTCTCTTTAAACATTTTAACGACTATTCTATTAAGGATAAGCAGAACTCTTATTGGGCCGTAACTGCACCATCGATCGGATATACTGCACCATTGATATACGGCGCTTCATCTCCAAGCAGGAAGGAAACCAGGTTAGCAATCTCTTCAGGTCTTCCCAGACGTCCGGATGGAATGCTATCAACGGTTGCCTTGAACACTTCAGGGTTGTCTTTACCGAACTGAATGACCATCGGCGTCTCAATTGTACCTGGAGCAATCGCATTTACACGAATGTTGTCCTTGCCATATTCAATTGCAGCAGTACGCGTCAAGCCAACCACACCATGTTTGGTTGCTGCGTAAGGTGCAACTGCGGGTACCCCAACAATACCAGCTGTGGAGGCCGTGTTCACAATGGAACCCCCCCCTGTTTTGAGCATTTCCGTAATCACATACTTCAACCCGTAGAATACACTTCTCAGGTTAATATCAATAATCTGGTCAAACTGCTCGATCGTATGTTCAATCAACTTGATCCCAGGACCGGCAATACCTGCATTATTAAAGAACATGTCGATTCGTCCGAACTCTTCGACTGCTCTTTTCACATAATTCTCAACTTCAGGTGCTTTACTCACATCTGCCTTTACAAAAATAGCTTTACTTCCCAGCTTCTCAATCTGCTTAACCGTTTCAAGACCTGTCTCTTCGACAAGATCCACAACAACAATGGATGCACCCTTCTCAGCCAGCTTCAGTGCTGCTGCTTGGCCCAATCCACTTCCTGCTCCAGTAATAATCGCTACTTTTCCTGCGTGACTCATGTTGATCTCCTCCATGTGTGTGTGTCATCTTGTGATTGGATCGATGAATACGATATGAAACGTACTTACATGTAATGATGCAATATGTAGGTCAAAAATGGCATAAAACCTTATTGACTTTACCTATTCTAATAGACTTTCGACATAAAAACAAATCATATAATATACATTCATACTATATCACGCGTCACATTTTCAGCATTTTTATTGAAGGAGCACACAACTATTACGCCTTGTTGCATGCTCCTCTTTTACATATACAATATCTTTTAAGTCAGTATCTCTACAACTTCAAATGGTGCATATCCGCTTATCAAAACACTTTAACGCAGCAAATTCGTTTTTGCCAATTCAATAATTTCGTCACCGCGTCCGTTGAGCACAGCTTTCATCATCCATAAGGTGAATCCTTCCGCCTGTTTGATATCAATCTTCGGAGGTAAGGACAATTCCTGACGATTCACCACCACATCAATCAACACAGGACCGTCATGCTGAAGCGCACGCTGCACAGCTCCTTCCAGTTCATCCGGATCCTCAACCCGAATACCTTCCATGCCCATGGCTTGAGCAACCATCGCAAAGTTGGGATTGACAAGCTCTGTTCCCGATTCCAGGAATCCGGCAGCTTTCATCTCCAGCTCAACAAAACCGAGTGCCCCATTATTAAACACCACAACTTTGATCGGCAGATTATGCTGTTTCAGTGTCAACAGATCACCCATCAGCATCGTAATACCACCATCACCCGACAACGAGATGACTTGTCTGCCCGGATCAGCGACCTGAGCGCCAATTGCCTGTGGCAAAGCGTTTGCCATCGTACCATGACTGAATGAACCGAGCAGCCTGCGGTTGCGGCTCATCTCGATATAACGGGCCGCCCATACTGTCGGCGTACCGACATCACAGGTGAAGATGGCATTTTCAGCTGCGGCATCACTAATGACTTTGGTCAGGTACTGCGGATGGATGGGCTTTTTACCCGGTTTTCCAACGGCCAGCTCGTCCAGATCTTTACGTACTTTCACATAACGATCCACACTTTTACGCAGATGTTTGTCACTGTGTTCCTCTGTCAGATAAGGAAGCAAGGTTTCAATGGTCGCTTTTACATCCCCACATACGCCGTAATCCAGCTTCGTGCGCCGACCCAGATGGGAAGATTGAATGTCGACCTGAAGGACTTTCGCATCTTCGGGATAGAATTGACGATATGGGAAATCCGTCCCCAGCATTAATAGTACATCACAGTCCATCATGGCATGATAACCGGATGAATACCCAATTAGACCCGTAAGACCCACGGAATAAGGGTTCTCATACTCCAAATATTCCTTGCCTCGTAGCGCAATAACCATCGGGGATTTCAAACGATCACAGAGTTGCATAAGGGGCTCCCGAGCGCCCGCGCAGCCTGCACCGCACAATAAGGTAATTTTTTTGCCTTGATTCAGATATTCCGCCAGTTTCACAAGTTCAGGCTCAGAAGGATGTACCACTGGATTAGTCGCATGATACACGTGCTCAGGTACAGGCAGATCCGCTGCTTCAAGTCCTGCTACATCTCCCGGCAATACAACGACAGACACACCTGAACGTGCCACTGCTGTCTGAATGGCCATCGTCAGAGAACGCGGCATCTGTTTTGCTGTTGTAATGACTTCACAATAATCGCTACATTCCTGGAACAGATACTCCGGATGGGTCGCCTGAAAATATTCACTGCCAATCTCGTCACTTGGGATATGTGCAGCGATGGCGAGTACAGGAACACGATTGCGGTGGCAATCGTACAGACCATTGATCAGATGCATATTACCAGGACCACTGCTACCTGCGCAGACAGCGATACTTCCACTGACCTGAGCGTCCGCCCCGGCAGCAAATGCAGCTACTTCTTCATGCCGTACATGAATCCACTCGATCTTCCCCGAACGACGAATGGAGTCGAGTACCGCATTCAAGGAGTCTCCAACAATGCCATATATGCGTTTGATGCCAGCGTTCAATAAGGATTCAACCAGAACGTCCGCGACTGTTTTTTTCATAATAGGTGGGTCTCCTTTAATTGCTCATTTTGATTATGTTTCCACTCGGTTAATATACCTATTCTTATACCCCAATCTTCTGAAAACCGAACCAACCCAATATGTATGTCTGGATATATGAAACAAAAAACCGCCCCTTGAACCGTTATTTCATTGTTAGCAAAATGCAAAAAAATCCGCTTGTCGAATGACAAACGGATTACGGTTAAACTAGGTTTATTGTTATTTCAAGTGAATTCCCAAATCCAAATCAGACACTAGATAGCAGGCATCACATTGCCACCACTTACCGGGATATAGGCACCCGTGATAAATGAGGACAGATCCGAAGCGAGAAAAGCTACCGCATTGGCGATTTCCTGATCTTCACCCCTGCGCTTCAGTGGCACGGTTCGAGTATAAGACTCATCATGTCCAGGCTCACTGGAGCGGTCACGTTCGCTAATTGTCCATCCAGGTGCTACCTGGTTCACGGTAATCTGATACTCGCCAACCTCCTTGGCCAGCACGCGATATACGCCATCCATTCCACGTTTACCAGCGGTGTAGGCCGATTGGTGAGCGAAGTTTTGCATCGCACATTCGGTATTAATGCCAATGAACCGCCCGGCTTTGACGTTTTGCATATGTGGTATGAAAGCTTTGGCAAGATACACACTCTGCATGACACAGGATTCAAACTGGCTCAAGTAATCTTCAGGAGACTGTTCCAACACCGTTGTCCATTCATATTGAATGACCGCATTGGCAACAACGATATCCACACCGCCGAGGACAGGCTGAATTTCATCACGCATCCGAAATGCCGTATCCTGCTTGGTAATATCCCCCTGTACAATTACAGCCTTACGACCGAGTGCTTCAATCTCACCTTGAAGCTCCCGAGCCTTGGTATCATTATTTATGTAATGTAGAGCCAGATTGGCGCCACAGGCTGCCAACGTGCGGGCGATGACTCTCCCCAGTTGTCCGGTTGCGCCTGTAACCAGAGCCGTTTTTCCTGAGAGATCCAATTGCATAACAGCGAAAACCTCCTTAAATTTCATTCGATTCGAAAACGATTTCGAAAATAAGGTATTTTTGTTCATTAATTACGCATTATTCAGAGATATATACAGCATTGTTCAATGCTGTATATGGTAATTCAACTTTTTTCCTCTATGTGGAGACTATTAATTATGATGTTGAATAAGATCAATTTCCTGGAAGCGACTGACTTCCTTTTCCCAACGCTCTTCTACATATTGACGGTGAACCGGGTGATTGTTGTATGCATCATACGCAGCCTGATCCGCAAAGACCATCGAGAAGCTGTAGTCAAACTCATTCTTCTCACTTACCTGTTTCAGAACCTGAAATTGCTCTACGCCAGGAATGACAGCCAGTGCATCCGAACTTTCCTTCAAAAAGGCTTCGGCCTCTGGTGTATCTTTACCCGCGTAAAGTGTAAACGTTACCATATGTGTGATGCTGCTCATCTCTATTTCCTCCTCCAATATGTTCGTACTCGTTTCCTAGTGTACATCCGAATGTGTTGTAAGCGCAATAATTGGTTGAATTAATTTTTAATCAGATGGTTATCTCTATATAAATTGAACTAAAGAATATTTACACTGGTCACTTCGATGACAGAACAACCTTCCGATCGCTGTTATCCCCAGATTTTTTTGATTCCTTCTATAAAAGGGGTAAATCCGGGGATAGCTTATGCTTCCGATGTAGCTTTCTTGCAGAAAGCTTGTAGGCGAACGCTACGCTTCTTCAGGTTCTTTCTGTCCTCTCCGTTTTGTGTAAATGTTTAGTTCAATTTATATAGTTACAAATATTAATTAAAAATCACAAGGTTTTACCCTGAATATGTACACAAAAAAACCTCAGGACAAATCCCGAGGTTTTTTTGTAATGTATGGACAAACTTATTTGTTGATGTTGTATTTACGGTTAAATTTATCAACACGGCCACCGATATCCACGTTTCTTTGTTTACCAGTGAAGAACGGGTGGGATGCGGAACTAGTGTCCACACGGATTACTGGGTAAGAGTTACCGTCTTCCCATTCCATAGTTTCGTTAGAGAACTTCGTGGAAGAACTCAGGAATTTGAAATCAGCACTTGCATCGTAAAAAATTACGAGTTGTGTCTTTGGATGGATGTCAACTTTTGGCATAATCTATTTACACTCCTTTAATATGGGTACTTCTTTAGAATCAAACTACATTTTATTATACTCTTTTTTCGGACAAAGTACCAGCAGGATTTGAGGAATAGCTAAAAAAATTATGATATCTGTGATTTTACACCTAATCAGGTGTCACGCCGTCCCTTTCTCCAGTACATTCAACATGTACTCCAAAGCCTCCAGTTCATCCCTGCCTCTTGTCTGTAATCTGACAACACTACCATATCGAATGGGTAGTAACGCCATTCCAAGCAGGCTTTTGACATCTACACGATGCTCATGCTCAGACTCCATATACGACAAAATAATATCCGAGGAAAAACGCGACGCTTGAGAAGATACCGACATCAGATCATCCCGATGAAAATCAGCGTGTATCATAAATTCATGTACTCTCACAACCTTCAGTTCCTTTCGCTAAGTACTTATTCACCAATATGGTGTGTATCCATTTATATATTAAAATCTTCATGAATTATACCATGTTATGGGAGCTTGACCCATACTTTTTTGCAAAAAAAAACAAAAAAAAAAGAGTCCTATACCGCAGGACTCTTCCAGGTTGTTCTTACATACCGTTCGGATATACCATGACCTTCAGACTGCCGCTTTTATTGTGTAATGCGCGCTCCATCGCTTGCTGTGTCTCTTCAAGTGGATAACGAACTGTAATCAGGGACATCACGTCATGCTGGCCGGAGCTCAGGAACTCAATTCCTGCCGGATACGTATTGGCATAACGGAATATGCCATAGATATCAACTTCATTGTCCGCAATAAATGGAACATTGAGTGCGATCTCGTCCTGTGCAGGCAGGCCCACAATCGCAAGTTTCCCTCCACGTCGAAGTGAATACAGAGCAGATTGTAGCGCCTTTGGATTCCCCGCTGTTTCCCATGCGGTATCCACACCCACACCACCTGTTAACTCGCGAATCACAACCAGCGCATCTTCATTCCGCACATTAATGGTATGCATGGCACCCATGCGGCGAGCTGCTTCCAGCCTAACATCCTCCAGATCCGTTACTATGATCTTCTCTACACCGTAAGATTTGGCAGCAGCCACGGCCATGAGTCCAACGGGACCCATGCCCATAATCGCCAGGGTTGTACCCGGAGCCAGTTTGCTGCGGCGTGCAGCGTGAATACCAACGGAGAATGGCTCGTTCATAGCTGCTTCCTCATAAGACAGATGATCCGGGATCGGGAATACCATATCTTCACGCATCACCATGTATTGTACAAATGCCCCATCCACCGGAGGGGTCGCCAGAAATTGTACATCCGGACACAGGTTGTAGCGACCTTCCTTGCATGCCATGCAACGTCCGCAAGTCACTCCAGGCTCAATAGCAACCCGATCCCCTGATTTCAGACGTGATACGTTCGAGCCAACTGCAGCAATGATCCCCGCACACTCATGTCCCAAAATGATCGGTTTCTCCACCACAAATCTGCCAATGCGTCCATGTTCAAAATAATGCACATCCGAGCCACACACCCCGACAGCCATCACCTGGATTAACACCTCATCCGCTGCCGGTTGCGGGACGGGTTGTTCCTCAATAATAATGTGCCCTGGCTCTGTCATGACAGCGGCCTTCATCGTCTCGGGCAGTTGATGTTGTCCCATACGGTTCTCCTCCTCATGTATGTCCATGCTGTCTATTGTACATCAAAGATAACAAGGTATCTTCTTTCTTCACATCACCAATCAATAGATTGTTCTGCCTTGTTCATCCGCAATGCCGCTCTTGCGATAAAAGTACGTATTGATCATGTCCCGCCATTCCTTCGCATGTTCGGCCTGGTTGTCCTGTAATGAAGCAACTTTACTGAAAATGACCGGGTCGATTTTGCCCTCCAGCCCTCTCCATGTCTCGGCTAACGCCTCCGCCTGCGCAACACCTTCAAAGTGTGTATCATAAATATGCTGAATGACCGTTTTACCCGAATGCAGAACATGGGTGTACGGCACGTGATGGAAAAATAAGATCAACTCATCCGGACAGGTGTCTACGGACTCATAACGATCAGCATTCTCAGGGTGATACTGTGAGGTATATCCTGTACCGCTGTTCACGGTTCGATCTACACCAATGCCATGACAATCGGCAAAGTGATACGTTCCCCATTTGGAATACTCATACCCATCTACATTCGGCCCGTAATGATGTTCCGGATTAACCATCCAACCCACACCGAGAGGCGCAGTGTAATTTTCATAGATATCTAGTGAAGTCAAAAGCATGCCCGTAACTTGCCGCACAACTTCGTCTTCATGTCCAAATGTGAGTCTCACCCACTCATCGGCAATTTCTTCCGCGGACAGCTCCGGATTCCACGCAAGTCTTCCGTATCCATACAGATTCGCCTGCGCGAGGGGATGTCCTGTCCAACAGGCATCTGCACCAATATTGGATACTGCGGCGAAGCCGCTGTGAGGTCGTTTATACAGAGAACCATCCGCAATGCGTTTGATCTCTGAACCTTCGCCTTTGGCGTATGTGTCAAAGTCCAATACTTCTTTCCACTGGGGAACCAGATAACAGAGATGACGTTGTTGCCCGGTATACTCCTGTGTGATCTGAAATTCAATCACCTGATTCGTATTTTCCATGGCTCCGAACAGCGGGGATACCGCCTCCCTCACCTGAAAGTCCATCGGCCCGTTTTTGATCTGCAAAATGACATTTTCGGCAAAACGCCCATCCAGCGGCGTAAAGTGGTCATAGGCTGCACGTGCACGGTCAGTGGAACGGTCCCGCCAGTCCTGCTTGCAGTTATAGACGAAGCAACGCCAGATGACCAATCCACCGAAAGGCCGAAGGGCTTCAGCCAGCATGTTCGCACCATCGGCATGATCACGGTTATACGTGAACGGTCCCGGACGATTCTCGGAGTCTGCCTTGATCAGGTAACCGCCAAAATCCGGAATCGCTGCGTACACCTTGGCCGTTTGCATGTTCCACCATTCCCGTACCTGCGCATCCAGCGGATCAGCCGTACGTAATCCACCAATCTCAATTGGACTCGCGTAGTTGGCGCTCAGGAACAATCGAATACCATACGCTCTGAATTCAGCGGCAACCTTCGCCACATCACTAAGATAACGTTCCGTCAAAAACAAGCTCTCACGGCGGTGTACATTGACATTATTGATCGATATGGCATTAATGCCTGTCGAAGCGAGCAAACGTGCGTAGTCCCTGATGCGGTCCAAGTCCAGTGTGAATTCCCCGTTATCATAGAAAATGGAGTCTCCTGCGTAACCACGTTCAATGCTGCCGTCCACGTTATCCCACTGATTGATCATCCGTAGCGCATTGGTAGGCTGCTCTGTAATGAAACTCCATTTACTCACAGCGACATCCGCCTCACTTGCACTTCCTTGATCCATTGTCAGTTCCCGAAGCAGATGGAATGCACCATACAATACACCTTGGGGAGTCTCTGAACCAATGACCAGCACACCCTCGCTCTCACGAATGATGTACCCTTCTCCTTGAACAGCAGAACGCTCTGTCTCACTGAACGACGCAGCCACCGAATCGCTCCCTGTCCAAGTACCGATTCGTATGGCGGGATCGGAATCGTGATTGTGCCGCTCACTTTGCTGAGCATCAGACAGCTGACTGACTGTCGGTTTCACGCCATACAGCTTCTCCAGTCCCCGTGTAAGTTCGGTCAGCGCTGTTGTGATTACTCCATGCTTCTCTTCCGCCAGTATCCGCTTGCTCCACGGAGGAGCATTCTTACGGGCAATTCCATTCGCTTTTGGCAATTCGGAGTGATACCCCAGCCATGCATCATACTGTGGACCTGACAAAGCAGATTGAACGATAGATTGGTTCATTGTACCGCCTCCTTGATAGCATAGATCTGTGCAAGGCGATTCCCTTTTCCTTCGAGTAGCCATAGAATCGACGTTACACCACGCGGATAGTACTTGCTGCCAACTGCTACACCAGACAGGATCTGGTCACTCCAGCACCAGTAGGATTCCTCCGGATGCAGCAGCCAGTTGACATGAGCGGCGTCTGCTGCCTTGCCTGTCTCATTCCATTCCACACCCAGCAGCTCTCTAGCGATAAACTGGGACAGATAGATTTTGCTCAGCCACGAGTTATTGCTTGTTGAGGACAGTTTCCAGCCACCATCTTCGAACAGACATGTTCCCGGTACAAGAACCGTCTTCAGATGAGTTTGGAGTGCTTTCAGATAAGGTCCAAAACGACCATTGACATCCAATGCTGCTTCACAGCCTGTAAAGTAAGGGAATACAAGACCTTCAATCGCCGGAATGATTCTGGAATCATTATTTTCTGCAATAACAGCCGGAATGTAGCCGCCATCCGTCAACTGTACAGCAATACTGGCTGCGCAGCGATCCGCCTGAAGCCCTGCTTGATGTGACAGACCCGCCAACTTCTCCGTTGCGAACAGCTTCTCCAATGCAACATAGACCGCCCAACATTTACCCGCCAGATAGATATTATTGCGAGACTGACCCAGTGACACATCCAGGCTGTCGTAAGTTGTAATTTCTGCTCCACCTTGGGTACGGCTGCTATCGAGACCCATCAGACCGTTACGCTGCTCCGCGTTAGGATGGTCACGATTAAGCATACTTTCGAAGCAATCCTGGATAACAGGAAGCATGTTTTTCACAAATGCTTGATCCTGTGTCTGTTCAATGTATACGGTCGCGCAGCAGAGCCAGTTCACCAGTTCCTCGTGGCTCATCTGTGAAAAGCAGTCGTCAATGCCAACCAGTTCATATGCCGAGTGTCCCGGGCGTGAGAACACATTGGCAACACCAATATCATGGGTAAAGGTAATTCCGCCCGGATATAACTTCTCTTCCCCCGGGAAACGAACCTGATCCGTATAACTGTATCGTTTCACAAACCACTCCAGCTCATTACGCACCGTCCATGGATTTAAGGCAAGCTCGAAGTACAACTGATCAGCCGTTAGATCAAGTGTGTTCATCATCCGATACTCCCCTTCGTTCACCACCCATAGTGGCTCACCATCGGCATCCAGCAGTTGGGTACTGGCATAATAGCTGTGAATGGAATGAGCAAGCATGAATGATTGATCTTCGGTCAAAGCAGCCGATCCGAGGCGCTGTTCAACCTCTCCACAGGATGCGGTCAACTCACTGAAGCGTTGGAGTGCATACTCTCCTGCTGCCTGAATATCGGAAAAGTACCGCGTATACCAATACGTTGTGTCCATTCCGGTCGTCACAATGCCCCCGCGATAGAAACATACGGCGAATTGATACGTACGTTTCTCTCCAGCCGGTACCTCCATCAGTAGTGCAGCGGTTGAGCCAAGTCCAAATGCCAGATTATCCCGATGTTTCTCCTGCAAGAGCTTCTCCAGCGTGAATCCGCGTGCTGGCCACAGTCCGTCATCTGCTGACATAATCGCTGTAAGTCGACCTTGTCCCACACCTGTGATGGAGCCACCTTCCGGTCCCCCAATCAGACGCATCGCAGAGTACGGATCATTGCCCTGATAGCCAAAGTAGGCTTTGCGTGCTTGTTGACCTTCCGTATTGTCAATCGTCATCTCAACCAATACGGCAGGTACGAGTGCATCCATTAATTCTTCACGATCCCCATTCGTTGGATCAGGTACTGGACGTACAGGCGAGTAGATACGGAACGTCAGATCTCCAGCAGTCCACGTATCCGTACCTGAGGTAAATTCACGTGTAATATCTTCATCGCGAAAAGCCGTAACAAGAGGTTGTGGAACTTTGGTCCCGTTTGTCGACGCCGGGTCCCCATTCTCCAACTTTTCTACATCATAGCGGCTGCTCTCATCCTCGGAAGCTTCATAAAAAGGAAGCGCCTGATAATTGTCGCCATCGCGAGATTGTAATCCAATATATACATTCTGGTCAGCCGGCTTGCCGAGTTCAAGACCCAGCCCGCCTTTGGCTCCTTTATAACCCAGTGTAAAACTCGCAAAAGCACCAATCGGTGCGTGATGTGCATTATAAAAGATGGATTTCGATGTGCTCACGAATCATAACCCCTCTCAAAATCGTTTGCATACGTTTTCATTAGCCCCATCCTAACACGTGGTTCCACCTCAGACCATGATCAAATCAATCGGATATTTACCCAAATCAAGCTGATAGACTATAATGGATTAAAGCGGTTACAAAAAAATCATTCCATTTGAGATAAGTGCGTAATCAAAATCGCACATTTTTGAACAACCTCTATAAAGGGGGATCTTCCATGTCTTCAACGTATTTACCTCCTGCTTTGGGAGAAAGTGTCCATGAAGTTTTTTATCCAGATGTGCAAACAACCGTCAATCTGTTCGCCATTCATTTACGGAGTGTTGGTACGGACTGGGATTATCCGGCGCATGAGCACCCTCAATATGAACTGAATTATGTTACCGAAGGCGAGCAACGCATGATGGTGAACGGTACCCTTTATATTCAAAAGGCTGGCGAACTGCTCCTGATTCCACCGGGAAGCATTCATTCCAGTCAGAGCCATAACGGCAAGGGATTCACGTATTTTTGTATGCACTTTGATATTGATGATCAGTTGTTCCTATCGTTGTTGGCACGCATCAAACAAGTACGATTCAGCGCGGATAGTCCGGTTACACAGCAGATTGAGCCAGTTTTACGCAAATTGATGTCATCTGCGGATGATGAAACAACAAATACGATGGTGCAGCGTATGCAGCTGCAATCCGCAGTATTCGAACTATTTGGCCATCTGTGGGAGGCGGTCTCGCAAGAGGCAGCGCAATGGTTTACCGACGGACATGAAAAGATCGAACTCGCCCACCAGATTCGTAATCGATTGCAAGGCCTGATGAGTCAGCAATTCAAACAGGGACATGAATCGAATGGTCACTATGGCATTGATGATATTGCAGCAGAGCTGGGCATCAGTTCTTCTCACTGTAATCGCGTGTTCAAGCAGGTGTTCGGTCAGTCTCCACGTGCTGTATTGTCCCAATTGGTTTTGCATGAAGCGAAGCTTCTTCTGGGCAATCCGCAGCTGTCCGTTCAGAATATTGCCGTCATGCTTGGTTATAAGGATATTGCCCATTTCAGTCGTCAATTCAAGCGCTGGTCCGGCATGTCACCATCCCGTTACCGACAGGAACAGCCTGCTCTGGAATGAAGTCCAGTAGCAGGCTGTTTGTCTTTCTTATTTTTTATTTCAACAAACGCTTAATCAACTTCAGCTTGTTATCATACGGTGGATATAGAATTGGCAGATTCAATTTGGTGCTTTTTTTCAGTACACTTTTCAGATGGGAGAAGGTTTCGAAGCTGTACTGCCCATGATACGAGCCAACACCAGAATGACCAACACCGCCAAACGGCAGACGTGGATTCGCTACATGTGTGATGGTATCGTTAATGCAGCCGCCTCCAAAAGAAACTTCGCGCAGCACTTTGTCCTGAACCCGGGTGTCGGAAGTAAACAGATACAAAGCGAGTGGTTTCGGCCGCTTTACGATTTCTACAATCGCTTCATCGAGGTTACGGTAGCTAATGATCGGCAGAATCGGTCCAAAAATCTCATCTTCCATCGTCGCTGCATCCCAAGACTCCGCATCAATCAGTGTAGGTTCAATAAAACGATCTTCCTCATCCGAAGCTCCCCCATATATCACTTTGGCCTGATCCCGCTCAATCAAATTCGTCAGACGTTTAAAATGTCCCTTGTTCACGATTCGCCCATAGTCCTTGTTGTGCTGGATATCCGAACCAAAGAAAGACACGATTGCTGCCTTCATCTCCGTAATTAACGGTTCCTTCACGCGCTCATGCACAAGTAAATAATCGGGTGCGATACAGGTCTGTCCTGTATTGAGCAGTTTGCCCCATATAATGCGCTCGGCCGCTACTTTGATATCCGCCTGTTCATCAACGATGACCGGACTTTTGCCTCCCAGTTCTAACGTAACAGGAACGAGATTTTTGGCAGCTGCCTCCATCACAATCTTGCCTACCGGTACACTGCCTGTAAAAAAGATATAGTCGAATGGCGCGTTAATCAGCGCTGTCGTTGTATCTTTTGCACCATCAAGCACTTGTACGTATGAGGGTTCGAACACGCTCGCAATCATCTCACGTACAACAGCGGACACCGCAGGTGTATTCTCTGACGCTTTGAGTACGGCTGTGTTGCCTGCCGCAATAGCACCTACCAATGGTTCGATTAAGAGTTGAAATGGATAATTAAACGGTCCGATGATCAGAACCGCCCCGTAGGGTTCGGGTATGATATAACTTTTCGAACCCAGGAGTGCCATTTGCGTTTTCACTTTAACGGGTTTCACCCATTTATTCACTTTACGAATGGTGTGTGTGATGCTATCCATCATAAATCCGATCTCGGTTGTGTAGGATTCGAACTCACTTTTGCCCAAATCCTGATAGAGAGCTTCTGTCAGTCTGGATTCGTACTTTTGAATGGCCTGCTTCAGTTGGGTCAGACGGGCAATTCGAGCTTCTGCCGATCTTGTGGCCCCGGAACGAAAGAACTGTCGTTGCTGCTCCAAAATCTGTTCAACTTCATGACTGGTTACTTCCTGTATCGTCGTTGTCATAATATATACATACTCCTCTGTTTATTATGGATTAAATGTTTAAACATACGAACCTATAAAGCACATGCAAAAGCATGTTTTGTCACGATTAATCTACAGACACTCTTCTTCCAAAGCAGCTACCAGTTCCTTCAACAGTTCCACCGATGCATTCAATGAAGCCGAATAATAACGCTGTGTGCCCTTCTGTTCCACAGATATAAGCCCCTTCTCTAACAACAGCTTGAGATGATGAGATATAGCTGGCCGGGATAGGCTGGATTGTTCGGTAATTTCATTCACGGTCATTCTGCCCTTCTCGGTGAGTGTCAGCAAAATGGCTTGACGATGGTTGTCACTTAACACCTGAAATAACGGAATACAGGTTTGAAAAACACTAATTGCTTTTTGTCCCATGGTTTCACCTCTATACTATTTCTTCTTCATTATTTCTACGTATATTTTCTCTGTTTGATGTCTGTTCGTTTAAACATTCGAACCTTATAAACTGAATTCTACTCTCCATTACCTTGAACTGCAAGTGAATCATCAACTAAATTTAATATAATGCCGATAAAGCGCTTCCATACTACCATACAAGTATGGTAGTATGTCAATGAAGGAGTTGAAGTTGTGGAATATACCCCAAAGTTATCATCCAAAGCCGGTTTGTTGCCTGTTGCGAGTAGTATGTCTTCCATGAATAAGCAATCTTACTCAACGCGAGATGTCGTATACTTCACGCTGAAACAACTCATTTTGAGTCTGAAAATGCCTCCGGGAACAGCTATTTCTGAGAAGGAAATTTCGCTGGAGTTCCAAGTCAGCCGGACACCTGTTCGAGAAAGTTTTGTAAGACTTGCACAGGAAGGTCTGCTGGAAGTGTATCCACAGCGTGGCACATACGTCTCTCTGATTCAGGTCGATCTCGTTGAGGAAGCACGATTCATGCGTGAACAGCTCGAACGAGCCGTAATCAGGCTCGCCTGCGAGAACTTTCCGAACGAACAGATGATGGCACTTGAACAGAACCTTGCGTGGCAACAGGAATGCAGGGTCAAACCGGATGATGAACGAATGTTCCAATTGGATGAGGAATTCCATAGCACTCTTTTTGCAGGCTGCAATAAAAGCAACACCTGGACTGTTATCCAGCAGATGAATGTACATTTGAATCGAAGTCGCATGTTACGCCTGTCCTCGGACCACCAGTGGGATCACCTGATTGAACAGCACCGGTCTATGGTCAAGGCCATTCAGCAGCATGATGCCGACACAGCAGAGCGACTGATGCAGGAACACTTGCATTTAACTGTCACCGATTTGGCTGTCCTGCAGGATACATATCCGTCCTATTTTCAATGACTGAATTTTTTCTTCCTACTATTCATGATGAGGTGAACGTGATGAGAATGGTTTTTCGCTGGTTCGGCGAAGGCAATGATACGGTAACGCTGGATCATATCCGGCAGATTCCGGGTGTTGAAGGTATTGTGTGGGCACTGCACGATGTTCCTGCTGGCGAGGAATGGCCAATGGACAAAATACTCGCTGTCAAAACAGCAGCGGACAAGGCCGGGTTACATCTGGATGTCGTTGAGAGTGTGAACATCCATGAGGATATCAAGTTGGGCCTGCCATCAAGGGATAAATACATTGCCAACTATATTAAAACAATGGAGAAACTGGCTCAAGTTGGTGTGAAGGTCATCTGTTACAACTTTATGCCGATCTTCGACTGGCTTCGCACGGATATGCACAAGGAAATGGAGGATGGCTCAACTGCCCTCTTCTATGAGCACAGTAAACTCGCAGATATAGAACCTCTAGAACTCGTTCGACGCATTACGGAAAACTCCGCACTCACCATGCCAGGCTGGGAACCGGAACGATTGCAGTATTTAACAGGTCTGTTCGAAGCCTACAAGGATGTAACTGAGGATCATATGTGGGAGCACGCACGTTATTTCCTGCAAGAGATTATGCCTACAGCCGAACGGCTGGGGATTCGAATGGCCATCCACCCGGATGACCCGCCATGGCCAATTTTTGGATTACCAAAGATTATTACAAGTCAGGAGAATGTTCGGAAATATTTGAATCTTTATGATAGCCCTTACAACAGCGTGACACTATGCAGTGGCTCTTTGGGAGCGAATGCTGATAATGACATTATCGGGATGATACACGAGTTCAAGGATCGGATTCCATTTGCCCACATTCGTAATGTCAAAATCTACGAAAACGGCGACTTTATCGAAACCTCACATCGCAGTCAGGATGGCAGTGTTGATATTGCGGGGGTTGTTGAGGCTTATCACGATATCGGTTATGAAGGTTATGCAAGACCCGACCACGGTCGTCATCTCTGGGGAGAACAGTGCCGACCTGGTTATGGACTGTATGACCGGGCTTTGGGGATCATGTATCTCTGGGGCGTCTGGGATTCCCTGCAAAGGAGGGCAAAAGCATGAGTGAACACCAATATGAACGCTCATCTCGTCTCAATGGCAGAACGGCTGTAATCACTGGAGGTGCCGGAGTGCTATGCCGCTCCATGGCGGAAGAACTCGCTCGGCACGGTGCAAGTGTAGCCATCTTGAACCGTACTGTGTCCAAGGGGCAGGAAGTAGTAGCTGCAATTGAAGCTGCCGGTGGCAGAGCGATTGCTATTGCCTGTGACGTAACCCAGGCCGATAGTGTGCAAGCGGCGGCAGATACTGTGTTGGAACAGCTTGGGCCATGCGACATTCTGATCAATGGCGCGGGTGGCAATAACGCCAGTGCCAACACTACAAATGAAATTTTCAGATTGGAAGATCTGGAAAAGAGCGATGTCACTACATTTTTCGATGTAAGTGTAGAGGGGTTTCGTCAGGTGATGGATCTGAATTTTGTCGGTTCCCTCATCCCTACTCAGATCTTTGCAAGACATATGATAGAGCGCGATGTTCCTGCCACTGTCATTAACATTTCTTCCATGAGTGCCCCATCGCCCATGACGAAAGTTCCTGCATATAGCGCTGCGAAGGCAGCCATTAACAACTTCACGCAGTGGCTCGCCGTTCATCTCGCCGAATCCGGAATTCGTGTCAATGCTATTGCACCCGGGTTTTTCCTGACTGAGCAAAACCGTAATCTATTACTACAACCAGACGGCTCACCAACAGAACGTTCCAGTAAAATTATTGCTCATACACCCATGCGCCGCTTTGGCAAACCGGAAGACCTGCTTGGCACATTGATGTGGCTTGCGGATGAAAGACAGTCCGGCTTTGTCACTGGTACAGTCATCCCGGTAGATGGCGGATTTATGGCGTATTCTGGTGTATAACGATTTATTACACTGACACTCCGATGAAAGAACAACCTTCCCATCGCTGTTATCCCCAGATTTTATCGATTCACTTTTCAGAAGTAGAAATCCGGGGATAAAGGCGAGCGCTTCGCTTTTTCAGGTTTCTTCTTTCCTCTCCGTTACGTGTAAATGAATCAGTTCAACTAATATAGGTAGTAATTGAAACCGAAGCCTGGGATACTTACCCAGGTTTCGGTTTTTTGCGTTCAAGCATAAGATCCTCCAGCATAGGAAAAGCTTGTTATAATACGTGTTCAAAAGCAAACATTTTAAACAACTTCTTAATACAGCTACGGTGAAAGAAAGGAAGGTGATACATATATGATGGAAGAAACTTGGGTTGTTGCCGTACGGTCTATTATTGCCTTTCTGACTCTGATCATCTATACAAGGGTGCTAGGCAAGCAGCAGATGGGTAACTTGACGTATTTTGATTACATTAACGGCATCACAATCGGTTCCATTGCGGGGACTTTTGCAACCGATCTTTCCTCCAAGGCGTGGATTCATTTTGTGGCCTTGACCATTTTCACAATCATTACGATCATCTTTCAGTACATTACACTGAAGAATCGCACCATCTCCAAACTAATGGACTCTGATCCTACATTGATCATCCAGAACGGTAAAATTCTCGAACAGAACCTGAGTAAAATGCGAGTCAAATTTGACGAATTGACCATGATGCTGCGGCAAAAGGATGTATTTGATATTACAACGCTGGATTATGCGATTCTGGAACCGGATGGCAGCCTTTCGGTTGTATTGAAACCTGAGAATCAACCGGTAACCGCAAAAGACATGCATATGCACCCGCCCAAAAGCAAGCTGATGACCGAGATTATTATTGATGGCCTGCTGATTAAGCAAAATCTGGAGGAAAGAAACAAAGATACTAACTGGCTCAGTGAGCAGCTGAAAAAGCAAAACATCACGATACAGGATATCGCTTTTGCAGCCATATTACCCAATGACAAATTGTATGTTGACCTGTTCAAGGATAAAATCACCGAAAAAATCGATATGGGCGATTATGAGGGACCTTTCTAAACTTTTTACATCAAGGAGGCGGTTGAATGAAAACGCGTTTCTGGCTGTTATATGTGCTTCCGATCTTCCTCATTCTTGTGTTCGTTGCAATTATGGCTAGCGGAGCCTTTCTCAAAAAGCCCTTTGGCAACGATGATCGCTTGCTTGAATCTATACAAACATTAGAGAAACAGGTTGAGGGTAAAAAATGGACTGAAGCCAAGTCTCAAGTCGATTACGCAATGCAGGCCTGGGAAAAAATCGTCGACCGCATTCAGTTCAGTGTGGAGCGTGAAACAATATATGATATTCTGGGCACCCTTGCTCGGATCAAGGGCGGCGTTGCGGCAGAGGATGATAAGGCGATTATGGAAGAGATTTATTACTTTTATGTGTTATGGGATAATCTCGGAGATTAGGTTCGATATTTTTAATATCAGACTTTAATATCAGATGTAAGTCCATAAACAAAAGGCACTATCCTTTTATGAAGAAAGGAAGTGCCTTCTTTGCTTTTATATAACTTATATCCGTTACGCTCTTCGTAATCCCCGAGACCGTGACGGTCGCGAAGTACCTTCTTTGCGGAAAAAGAGACCGAGTGCTCCCTTGGCACACCATAGTGCAAACAAAGCAAACAACGTTCCCCAGAATAACGCCGGAAGGAATGTCTGCTGAGCGAGGTTCGCTGCATCCCCTGCCCGTGAAGGCTGAGTCCATGACATGAATCCAACGTATACAGCACTCACGACCGACTCTTCCAGCGTAAGAAACGCCAGTATCAGATAATAGAATTTGACGATCTTGGCGCCAAAAATCATCATGACAACGTTCAGTACGATGAACCCGGTCAGCCATAACATGCCGAACTCCCCTCTTACATATAACAAGAGTGACACCAGAGCGACAGCCGTCATAATACCGAGTCCCCACATGTGCAAGCCTTTGCGGTATAAGTAAAACAACAGCAAGGCGAACAGTGATGCACTGATATATCCCGCCAGAGAAACCAGGATCGATCTGCCTGGCGTCAGCATGGAAGAGTAAGTTACACCACTATGATCAGCGTATAATTCAATGCGCAGCACTTTACCGGACAATACTAGTGTCATTAGTGCATGACCGAATTCGTGAATCATCGTATCCAGGTTACGGAACAAGGACGAAAATGGGATGAATCGTGTAAGAAAGACGGAGCCTAGTAGAAAAAGTATCGTTTTGACCCACTTATTCAATCGTGCCATACCTCCTTTACCTTCAAATAAACAAGCCTATCCCTTATACTACGCTTTTTCACTCGATTCGTTTCGGCTTCCAAACTGTAGGGCACAGTGCTCCATCCACCAGCAGAAGCTCCTATTGTGTCCAATGAAAAAAGAAGACAGATCATAGCGGCCCTTTTCGGCCTCTAGCGTAACGAGCAGTCGATTCCGCATCCGACGTAGAGCATAGTGTACGAATTGATCTGCAACCTCACTTTGTATCAGGGTAACATAAGCATAAAGGGAATGATCGACAGGTTCATCAAGCGGACTCACCCCTGCACATGAAAATTCCGTCCTCACGCCCGCACTCTGAAGTATGGACAATGCCTTCACGAGTTCGGCATCAACTTCAACACCGTTCCAAATCTCTATTTTCTTCGCGGATACTGTATGTTTGTCACGTTCCGTCCAGTGCATCAGCTCCAGCTTCCGCCGTCTCCACAGATGGGCAGGCTGTTCACTTAACAGCACTTCATGTTCCTCATTTAAATTCATGCAATGCGTCCTCCTGTTCTCCTCGATCCGGTCACCTTATTCAACAAAGAGAGAGCACATCCCTGTGCTCTCTGCTTTGCAAAAAGGCAAAGGAATGGCGATCCATTCCTCAGCATGTTGTATTATTGTACCTTTTTCGGTGAGAGGCATCAAATCGATCTTTTATTATTCGTTCAGCGCCAGTTTTAGAGCCTCCAAATTTTGTCTCATCACGCTGATGTAGTCCATTCCCGCCGCTATCTCCTCCTCGGTAAGTCCCTCAATCGGGTTCAATACAGCCGTTTTGGCTCCCACTTCACTCGCGATCGTCTCAGACACTTTGGATGAAACTAGTGTTTCGAAGAAAATGGTCTTCACCTGATGCTCTTTTGCAAAATCAATGACAGATGCCATCTGCGCTGCTGAAGGTTCTTGCTCAGGAGACAACCCTGCGATGGGCACCTGTTGCAATCCATATTCCTTGGCAAGGTAGCCAAATGCAGCGTGTTGTGTGATGAAATCCTTGCGTTTGTTATCCGTCACAGCCGCCTTGAAGTCCTGATCCAGTGACTCCAGTTGAGCAATGTAAGCATCTGCATTCTGCTTGAACTGTTCAGCGTGTTCCGGGGCAGCCTGCGCCAGTCCTGCTTCAATATTGCGCACTTCTTTTACAGCCAATGCAGGTGACAGCCATACGTGAGGATCAAATCCACCGTGATCGTGCCCATGTCCTTCTTCTGCCTCGGCGTCATGATCGTGGTCATGTTCTGTTGCCTCTGAATCTTCATGATGGTGATCATGCTCTCCACCTTCAAGCAGGTTGATGCCCTTGCTTGCTTCCACCTGAATGAGCGAAGCGTTGCTTAGACTTCCGGTGACCTGATCCATCCATGATTCCATACCCGCACCGTTGTATACAAGCACATCCGCTTTTTCAATGCTGGCAATATCTTGTGGTGTGGGCTCCCAATCATGAGGCTCCATTCCTGCTGGAACGAGGGTATGCACCTCTGCCAGATCACCTGCCACATTTTTGGTGAACTCGTACATCGGGTAGAAGCTGACCTGCACGTTTAATTTTGCGGTTTCCGTCTCGACTGGAACGGAAGTGCCTGTCGAAGCTGTATTTGCATCAGAAGCGGATTTTTGTCCGCAGCCTGCGACGATAAGTGTAAGACTAAACAACAATCCGAGCGTAGCTTTTTTACTGAATTTCATGTGATGTATTCCTCCTAGAATGGTTGACCAGAATGACGTGCTGTGATTTCGTTTGTTTACGGTGACGCTTGCGGTTATATCGTGCAATCAGCTTTTGCGCTGATATTCCAGTCAATAGGATGACCAACAGGATGAGTGCAATTGTTCCTCCCGGTGGTGTATTTAGATGGTAAGATGTTGTGAGCCCGCTAAAAATACCGATTAATCCTGTAATTACCGCGACAATAATCGCTGCTGTAAAACTGCGAGACACTCTCAGTGCCAAGGCAGCAGGTAATACAATGAGAGCAGACACCAGCAACACACCGACAATCGGCATCGCTGAAGCTACAGTCATTCCTGTCAGAATGGCAAATGCAAACGATAAACCTCTCACCTGAACGCCTCCAATGGAAGCTGTCTCTTCATCAAACGTAAAGCTATACAACGGTCTCCGGAGCAGGATGAAAAAAAGTAAACCTATGACACATACTCCTGCCATCATCCACAATTGTATATCGCTAACCGCGACAATAGATCCAAATAAGTATGAGCTGAAGGTCTTGGACAAATTGGTTTTGAGACTCATTAGTACCACAGCAAGAGCCAGCCCTGAAGTCATGATGATCGCCACAGGTACCTCGCTGTAGGTTCGGTAACTTCGCCGAAGTTGTTCAACCAGTAATGCACCAATAATTGCAATCGCGAATCCGCAGATCACCGGGTTAAGATTCATGACCGAACCGAGCGCAACCCCTGCGAGTGAGACATGGGATAACGTGTCTGCCATAAGGACCTGCCGCCTGAGCATCAGATATACCCCGAGAATTGGAGCGATGACTCCAATCAGTCCACCTGCCCAGAAGGCACGTTGCATGAATTCGTATTCAAACACTGCCATTCCTCACTTTCTTGCCGCTCCAAAGTAATCGTTCGATCCAATCGATCTCCCATCTCTTCCAGTCCGTGAGTAACCATAATAATCGTTAACCCATGAACATCAGCATAGTGGCGCATCAGATTGTAAAACCCTTCACGGCTGTGGCGGTCCATTCCCGTTGTTGGCTCATCCAGTACCAGAACCTGCGGTTGCCCAGCCATAGCTCTTGCAATACAGATCCGTTGCTTTTGTCCACCGGACAGCTCACCGACACGTGTATTCCGATATTCCCACATGCCAACTTCCCGCAGACTGCGTTCAACGATGGCATCCTGCTCTGCTGTGAAGCTGCGGAATAGTCCCAGCCTGGTGTAACATCCTGACCGAACAAGTTCAATCACCGTACTGGGAAATCCACTATTGAACGATGCAACCTGCTGGGGCACGTAACCGATATTGAACTTGTTCCCACGTTTCAACTGCGGATTCATATGTATCGTGCCGCTCCAGGGCTTCAATAGCCCTAGCAGCAGCTTTAACAGGGTCGTTTTGGCAGAACCATTGGGACCTGTGATGCCTATGAACTCTCCCACATGGATATCCAGCGACAGTTGATCAATGACCGGCTCTTTGCCATATCCAAATACAACATCACGCATGGATGATAGAATCATGCCAATCCCTCTTTTCGTAAATATTACGATTTAAAAACAACAAAAAAATTTTATCTGGTTTCCCGGTGGATCGTCATTTTCTTCAAACGTGGGGAGTATTTCTTCATCTCAAGTCTCTCCGGATGGTTCCGTTTGTTCTTGGTTGTTGTGTAGTTGCGGTCCCCGCACTCGGTGCAAGCTAAGGTTACAATGACTCTCATGGTTGTTGCCTCCTCTTATTTAATCGTAATTATTACTATTTAATGATAGTAGCCTATGCCTTTTCTTTTGTCAACTCCATATCTGCGAAAGTAAAATTTTGTATGCACATTATAATTACATATGATATACTGCTTTGGTATCATTATACTTTACCTACGGAGGAACTAGATGAAGATCAAAAAATCAACTTTTATTGGGTCATTGGTAGCATGCAGTTTGGCTTTCGGTGCCCTCGGTGTAGCAGCTTCAAACGGAATTCAAGATATTGAAGCAGCACTCGACAGCAACATTAGCTTTAAAGTAAACGGTTTGTCTTGGACACCCAAGAATGAAGCCGGAGACAAACTGAATGCACTGGTATATGACGGTGATGTTTACCTGCCTGTAAGTACCACAGCAGAAGCGCTGGGAGCCAACGTATCTCTGAATGTTAGCAACAAAGTTGTAAGTATCACTAATTCAGGTAGCGGTAAGTCAAGCAGTTCGAGTAGTAATAACAGCAGTACAGGTACCAAAGGTTCTGAAGATTCAAGTAAACCAAGTAGTTCAAGTAACTCAAGCACTTCTGGCTCAATCAAGATGACTGGAACTGACGCTCAGATGATAGTCAAATTGCAAAAAGAATCTTTAACATTGATCAAAATGTATGGTAAAGCACTTAAAACAGGAAGCACTAGTGAATTTGATAAATACATAGATGCTAAAGTTATTGAAAATCCCGAGATCGACATTTTTGATCTGGGTAAGCAATCCCAGAAAGATAAATTTAAGACTACAGTCAAAGGTATCATTGCAGCAAATGATAAAAAAACGCTGACTAAATATGCTGATCAGTTGATTAATGTGAAATCAGCTGATTTTAAAGTGATTGCAATGAATGACAAAACCAAAACAAGACACAGTTACAAAGCCATTTATTATCCACAAGGATGGACAGGTTCCTATGGAGTGTACCTTACCTTTGTGTTTAGTCCGCAAAAAAGTGGCAACGGTGATTTTTATCTTGGCGATTTGTACTTTAGCTAAAGTCCTTAATACATTATAATCATTGATCTTCAGGGGCATTATTGCACTTGAAGATCTTTTCTTTTCACTTCAACTCCACGCTGGAAAAGGATCTTTCAGTTCACGCCAGTTCATCCCCATTTCCTCCTCCGTAAGAAGAGTCTCATCCAATGTACGTTCAATCTCTACCCGATCCATATCAATGCCGATAAATACTAATTTGGTTACACGGTCACTCCACTCATCATCCCAGTCTGGTATGCTTGGCAGCGTGTCGCCAAAATGAAGTTGCCTTTCCTCCTCACTCATCGCACCTACCCATATTCCTGCGGGCGCAAGCTGCTTTGATGTGCCTGCATGACTGAAAGAGATCGCCATATGGTTCCTTGTTGCCAGCCACATCAGGCCTTTGGATCGCACGATATTATCTGGCCATTTCGCAATCCAACGCAGCAATCGTTCCGGGTGGAATGGACGTTTACGATGATAGACAAATGAATGAATTCCATATTCTTCAGTCTCCGGGGTATGTTCCTCTTTCATTAATTCGCGGATCCAACCCGCGGACTGGCTTGCTTTTTCAAAATCAAAACGTCCCGTATTCATTATCTCTCTCGGATCAATCTGCCCATGTGTTGTTCGAATGAGCTTGGCTTCCGGTTGCATGGCATGTAGTGCCTTCACAAGCTTCGAAAGTTCTTTCTCCGAAACCAAATCACATTTGTTCAGAATCAGCACATCACAGAATTCCACCTGATCCGTCAGCAGATGAACGATTCCGCGAACATCGTCCTCCCCCGCTTGCTGTGCACGATCCTTCAATGTCTCTTTGGAATAAAAGTCACGCCAGAACTGAGCAGCATCGACTACCGTAACCATCGTGTCGAGTCGGGTGAATTTCGTCAAATCAATGCCAAGTTCCTCGTCGATATACGTAAACGTCTGCGCAACAGGTACCGGCTCACCAATACCCGTCGATTCGATCAATATGTAGTCAAAAGAACCATCAAGCGCCAGCCGCTCAACTTCTTTCAGCAGATCCTCCCGTAAGGTGCAGCAAATGCAACCATTGGACATCTCTACCAGTTTCTCATCAATACGTGATAATCCTCCACCATCTCGTATTAAACCTGCATCGATGTTAACCTCACTGAGATCATTAACGATAACAGCAACCCGCATCCCCTCGCGGTTATGAAGCACATGATTGAGAAGTGTAGTTTTGCCTGCACCCAAATATCCACTAAGTACGGTTACTGGAACCCGCTCTTGAACCTGCTGATCTGACATTTCTGCTTCCTCCACTCTGTTTAAGTTGTAACTTTAATCGTAATTATTACTATTAATGATGATCAATCCGAACTATACCGCAATTTTCTTTAGGTTGTCAACTCTAATATGATGAAGAATCTTGATTAATCGTAAAAATGTTGATTAGAACCTAGGAATGATGTATGTTGCCGCACGTACAAGCATATATTTTAGCAAAGTCCTAGTTGTGGAGGTCTGTTTCATGAAAATGGCAGCCAATCTGAAGCTCCTGTCCTTCCTGGTCCCTTGTGCATTTCTTGTTCCCGTGTTGATCACAATGGCTCCAGACTTGAAGGAAGCATGGAACAGTGAAGCTTTGCAAAATATGAAAACCGTATTCATAGGTATCTTTCTTGAAGCCGCACCATTTCTGCTCATGGGTGTGTTATTGTCCTCGCTCATGCAATGGTTTGTATCCGAAGAAATGGTCCGCAAACTCACGCCCAAGAATCCGATCGGCGGTGTGCTGGTCGCAGGGTTGCTTGGTATTATTTTTCCCATTTGTGAATGTGGCATGATCCCGGTAGTGAGAAGGTTGATGCACAAAGGCATGCCAGCCTATATTGCAGTGACGTTCATTCTGAGTGGTCCCGTAGTCAATCCCATCGTATTTACCGCAACCTTGCTCGCCTTTCCCTCCCATCCTGAGATTACCATTGCCCGCATGGGACTGGCCTTTGCCGTAGCAGCTTCCATAGGCATGCTTGTGTATGTGTTTGTTCGTCGAAATCCCCTTCGGTTGCCAAAAGTCGCAGTGACAGAGGTCAAGACACATCCTGGATTTAAAATGGCTCAACCTCATGCTCATGCACACGCAAATGCTCATGACCACAACCATGTGAAAAACTGGCGCAGCTTCTTCATTCATGCCGGAGATGAATTCGTCGATATGAGCAAATATCTGGTGATCGGTGCCCTGATTACAGCCTGCATCCAGACATTCATTAGCCGCAGCGATCTCATCTCACTTGGCAATGGCCCTATTGCCTCCTATGTGTTCATGATGGGATTTGCATATGTATTGTCTCTCTGCTCCACGTCTGATGCGTTTGTGGCTTCTGCGTTCTCACATACGTTTGCACTTGGGCCGCTGGTATCCTTCCTTGTGCTTGGTCCAATGCTGGATTTCAAAAGCACCCTGATGCTGCTCTCGACCTTCCGTACCCGGTTTGTTATTGGTCTAAGTCTAGCCATTATCACGCTCGTCTTCGCCGGCTCGTGGTTGATTAATCTGCTGGTCTAAAGGTTGAGCAACATACTTCATGACCTAAATAATTAATCTCATGAACTTTCATCCTGACGATTAATAGAAATGAGGTGATGTTATGAACCACACGATCTATACGGTGACCAAACCTCCTGTTCCAAGGTCACACGTCATCCAATGGCATAACCTGATCCGTGCGGTCTGGATCGGCGGTCTTGCGGTATACATTATTCATTTGAATTCAAGTGACTCGCTTCATTATTATTTGGCTCCTACCATGCAAAAACTGCTATTATGCTGCCCTGTTCCCTTAATGTTTATTGCCGTTATCATGGCATGGCATGGACTGTTCAGTAGTAACGAAGTTCATTGCGACTGCGAACATCCACCACCTTCCGGATTCCTACGCAGCTCAATGGTATATGGTCTGATAGCCATACCCTTGTTGCTGGGGTTTCTGTTACCTGATCGGGCTCTCGGCAGCTCTATGGCCAGTCAGAAAGGGATGTCTCTCACCTATGCACCTCCCGAGATTCGTCGAAAAGAGCCTATACCTGAAACAGCAAAATTAAATGTACAAGATCTTGCACAGCAAAAACAGCAACAAACCGCTGTTACATCTACATCGGCCACCAATGTGCAATTTGTACCGCCGGATGAGTATAGCCGCGAATTCGCAGAACTGGCTGAGAAGTTGTATGCAGAACAGGTCATTCGAGTCTATCCTGAAATTTTCTCTGAAACACTCGGTACGATCGACATGTTCCAGCGACAATTTGCAGGCAAAGATATCTCGTTAACCGGGTTCGTTTATCGAGATAAAAGCATGGATCATGAATCACATTTTGCACTGGGACGATTTCTCGTCATGTGCTGCCCCGCGGATGCAGCTCCCTTCGGCGTGATGATTCACATCCCAGAAGCGAATAGCTTCCCTACAGATAGCTGGGTGCAAATCGATGGTAGCATCAGCTCTGCCCAGGTGAACGGTAAGGATACAATTGAGATTCGGGCAACAAAGGTGACACCTGTGGCTGAGCCATCCACGCCTTATATTTATACCAACGCGGACTCGGTGATGGCGTATGAGAAAATAAAGAGCCAGTAGTTGCCGCAATAACTAACAGCATACTTTTCAACGACAAAAAGCCCCAAAGCTATGGATTACATCGCTTTGGGGCTTTCATGTTCAGTCAGACATGAGATTAAATCTCGTCTGCTCTGATTATTCCGTTACGATATCATGAACCAATACAGGAGCATCGGCATGATCTGCAATTGTAATGTTTTCTTTGATCTTCGCGATGACATCTGCTACGTCTTCACGATTGGCATGGATCGTTACGAGGGACTCGCCCGCTTTGACTGGGTCTCCGACTTTTTTGTTCAGCATCAGACCAACCGCGAGATCGATCTCAGACTCTTTTGTTGCACGGCCTGCGCCGAGCAGCATTGCTGCAGTTCCGATCTCGTCAGCTACGATTCCGGCAACATAGCCGTCTTTGTCTGCTGGGACTTCAACCAGATATTGTGCTTGTGGCAAACGATCTGGATGATCCACAACCGAAGCGTCTCCGCCTTGGTTTGCCAAGAAATCTTTGAATTTCTCCAGTGCTTTACCGTTCTGGATCACTTCTTTCAATTTCTCCTCAGCATGCTCCAAGGAATCTGCCTTGCCAGCAAGGAATACCATCTGACGTCCAAGTGCCAGACACAGTTCTTCCAAATCTTTTGGACCTTTACCTTGCAGTGTGAGGATGGCTTCTTTCACTTCAAGCGCGTTACCAATCGCCAGACCCAGTGGTTGGGACATATCGGAGATAACAGCCATCGTTTTACGGCCAACATTGTTACCGATGCTTACCATGGCATGTGCCAATTCTTTAGCATCTTCCGTTGTTTTCATGAATGCACCAGCACCCGTTTTAACATCCAATACGATTGCATCAGCACCTGCTGCAATTTTCTTACTCATGATGGAGCTGGCGATCAGTGGAATGGAGTTAACGGTAGCTGTTACGTCACGCAGTGCATAGAGCTTTTTGTCTGCAGGCGTAAGGTTACCACTTTGTCCGATAACCGCAACCTTATGTTCGTTGACGAGTCGAATGAACTCTTCTTTTTCAAGCTCTACGTGGAAGCCAGCAACGGATTCCAGTTTGTCTGTTGTACCACCCGTGTGACCAAGTCCACGTCCGGACATTTTGGCAACAGGAACATCCAGCGCAGCAACAAGCGGAGCGAGTACCAGTGTTGTTGTATCGCCCACACCGCCTGTGGAGTGCTTGTCTACTTTGATACCTTCGATAGCGGACAGGTCAATCGTTTCACCGGAATTCACCATCGACATAGTAAGATCGGCACGTTCCTTGTCTGTCATATCTTTAAAGAATACCGCCATCGCCCATGCGCTGACTTGATAGTCGGGGATTTCTCCTTGTGTGTATCCTTGAACAACAAAATCAATCTCAGCTGTTGTCAGTTCTTTTCCGTCGCGTTTCTTGGCAATAATATCTACCATTCTCATGATGATCTCTCCTTGTGTGTGTATTGATTGTATAGAACACTTTGTTGTTTGTCCGTTCCGGCTCCGGATCGTTCCTTCGATCGCTGTTGTCTCCAAGTTTTTTTGATTCCATTTGCAATGGAGAAAACTCGGAGACAAAGGCGAACGCTTTGCTTCTTCAGAATCGATTCCGGGTCCTTCACTACGTGCTTAAAACAAAAGTTTCGATCCACATCAATTGATTATGAATAACAATTACAGTGTGATTGCTGTGTCCAAAGCAACGATCATCATGTCGTTGAACGTTTTTTGGCGCTCTTCGGCAGATGTTTCTTCGCCTGTCAGCAAGTGGTCGCTTACCGTCAGGATGGTCAGTGCGTTAACACCGAACTTGGCAGCGATGGTGTACAGTGCTGTTGTTTCCATCTCTACGCCGAGTACGCCGTGCTTCATCAATTTCTCAGTGATGGAACGATCATCGCGGTAGAAAGAATCGGAACTGAACACGTTACCGACATGAATCTTCATGCCTTTAGCTGTTGCACGGTCATATGCTTCTTTCAGCAGAGAAAACGTAGCGATTGGGGAGAAGTCATATCCACCAAATACATGTTTGTTCATGCTGGAATCGGTACATGCTGCTTGTGCAAGGATGACGTCACGTACACGTACATGCTCCTGCATACCGCCACAAGTTCCTACACGAATCAGGTTTTTTACGCCATATTCGCTGATCAATTCGTTAGCATAGATTGCAAAGGACGGAATGCCCATCCCTGAACCTTGCACCGAAATCCGGTGGCCTTGATATGTACCTGTGTAA
The DNA here is from genome assembly GCF_038002525.1 of Paenibacillus sp. FSL K6-4396. Lineage (NCBI taxonomy): Bacteria > Bacillati > Bacillota > Bacilli > Caryophanales > Paenibacillaceae > Paenibacillus > Paenibacillus sp. FSL K6-4396. The sequence goes on from NZ_JBBOCR010000001.1 coordinate 3,925,253, forward strand.
CCGAGCATTCCACGAACTTCGTTGTAACATACAACATCTTCAAGGTACGTATCTGCAATATATTTCGCACGCAGAGGATCTCCTGGCAATAGGATTGTTTCTGCGATATCTCCGGGTTTTGCTCCAATATGTGTACTCATGAATGAATCTCCTCCAGTTATATATTTAGTCTATTATGATGGCAGGAACCGGAGCAGCCTCAACTACTCCGACATCCCCTATCCAGTTTTAAAACCTATTTCAAATCTTTAAGGAAGCTGGTGCCGTATTCCGGCATTTTCACTCCAAAGTTCTCGGCTACAGTTGCGCCAAGGTCAGCAAATGTGCTGCGCAGAGCAAGCTGTTTGCCCTCGCTGAAGCGCGGAGAGTAGGCAAGCAGCGGTACATATTCACGTGTATGGTCTGTACCACGGTAAGTTGGATCGTTACCATGGTCAGCTGTAATCAGCAGCAGGTCATCGTTGGTCATTTTGGCAAAAATCTCTGGCAGCCTTGCATCATAGTCTTCAAGCGCCTGAGCATAACCTTGCGGATCACGACGGTGACCGTACAAGGCATCAAAATCAACCAGGTTCAGGAAGCTGAGTCCAGTGAACTCTTCATCCATCGTTTGGGACAACTTGTCCATGCCGTCCATGTTAGAGACGGTACGAACAGCTTTGGTCACACCTTCACCATCGTAGATGTCCGCGATTTTACCCAGGGCAATCACATCAAATCCGCCATCTTGCAGTTCATTCATCACCGTACGACCAAAAGGTTTAAGTGCATAGTCATGACGATTCGCAGTACGTTTCCAGTCACCGTTCTCACCTACGAATGGACGTGCAATAATGCGGCCGAGCATGTACGGATCTTCAAGTGTAATTTCACGGCAGAACTCACAGATCTCATACAGCTCTTTCAATGGTACAACATCCTCATGTGCTGCAATTTGCAGAACCGAATCCGCGGATGTATATACGATGAGCGCGCCAGTTTCAACATGCTCCGCACCCAGCTCATCCAGAATTTCCGTGCCGCTGGCCGGTTTGTTACCAATTACTTTGCGGCCCGTTTTCTCTTCAATACGCTGAATCAACTCATCGGGAAAACCATTCTCGAACACACGGAAAGGTGTATCAATGTAAAGACCCATCAGCTCCCAGTGACCTGTCATGGTGTCTTTGCCTCTAGATGCTTCCTGCATCTTGGTGTAATACGCTTTAGGTGTATCCGCTACAGGGACACCCTCAATTTCTTTGATGTTGGACAGTCCGAGACTGGCCATGTGAGGCATTTTCAGACCTCCGCGTTCACGTGCAATGTGACCGAAGGTATCTACATCAAAATCATCAAATTCTGCTGCATCCGGCGCTTCGCCGATCCCTACAGAATCCATAACAATCAGATGTACTCTTTTAAAAGTTGACATAACTTTAAGCACTCCTTCCAAATAATCCAGCTTACAAGAACAGTCCAGTAATAATCGCTGACAGCACGCTGACGAGCGATGCACCGTAAAGCAGCTTCAGACCGAAGCGGGCGACCACATTACCTTGCTTCTCATGGAGTCCCTTCACCGCACCTGCAATGATACCGATGGAGGAGAAGTTGGCGAACGACACGAGGAAGACGGATACGATACCCGTTGTTCTGGCAGACATTGCAGTCTCCTTCAGATTAAGCATAGCGACGAATTCGTTGGATACCATTTTGGTTGCCATAATACTTCCTGCCTGAATCGCTTCTTTCCATGGAACACCCATGATGAAGGCAAATGGTGCAAACACATAACCGAGTAGCTCTTGGAACGAAATGCCAAGCACCGAGCTGAAAACTCCGTTAACAAGTGCAATCAAGGCAACAAAACCGATTAACATCGCAGCTACGATGATAGCAACTTTGAATCCATCCAGGATGTACTCGCCGAGCATTTCGAAGAACGATTGTTTCTCTTCATCCTGCACTTCCAATATATCTTCTTCTTCCGTCACCCGATAAGGGTTAACGATCGAAGCAATGATAAAACCGCCAAACAGGTTCAGTACAAGAGCTGTAACCACATATTTGGGCTCGATCATGGTCATATAAGCACCAACAATGGACATCGAGACCGTGGACATCGCCGAGGCACACAAGGTGTACAGCCGATGTTTTGGCAACAACCCAATTTGTTTTTTCACAGAAATGAACACTTCAGATTGCCCCAATACAGCCGAAGCAACCGCGTTATATGATTCCAGTTTGCCCATTCCGTTGATTTTGCTTAATACCAGACCAATATATTTTATAACAAAAGGCAAGATTCGGATATACTGCAATATCCCAATGAGTGCCGAGATGACAACAATCGGCATCAATACGCTGAGGAAAAATGGCGCCCCCCCGCTCTCTGCACCTACGGTAGTTAAACCCCCAAATACAAATGCGATACCTTCATTCGCATAGTCGAGTAAACTTTTAAATACAGTCGCGAAACCGCCAATTAAAAAAGTACCCACTCCTGTATTCAACAGAGCATAAGCTAGTATAACTTGCAAAACAATCATGATAGCCAGTGGCCGGTAACGTATCTGTTTTTTGCCGTTGCTTGCGATATAAGCCAGTCCAAAAACAACGAGTAAGCCGATAATGGCAATTAGAAATTTCATTTGATCTCTCCTTTGAAGGTAGTTAAGCCGGATGTGGAAATTCAGCTCAAAGGGCTCTTAAGCATTCTTATCAGTAATCTTTCAGAAAACTTATGAAGCGCTTACAATAAGTTCCGTTAATTAAAATATAAGTGTAATTTGTATTCCCTGTACCTGAGTCAAACGTCCAAGTACAGAGAATATAATATTACTTTTAGTTATTAAGCCTTTTCTTGATAAGATCTTTTGCTTAATAAGACGATGAAGACTGTTCGCCCTGCATAATCTTCACGCCAGAGCTTGCACCGATCCGAGTCGCACCCGCTTCGATCATTTTTTGCATATCTTCCAGACTACGTACGCCACCGGAAGCTTTAACGCCAATATCAGGACCTACAGTACGACGCATCAAAGCGATATCTTCTGGCGTTGCTCCACCTGTGGAGAAACCTGTAGAAGTTTTAACAAAATCAGCTCCAGCTCGCACAGCTGCCTGACAAGCACGTACTTTCTCTTCATCCGTCAACAGACAAGTTTCAATAATAACTTTCACCAAAGCTTTACCCGCAGCCGCTTCAACAACAGCACGGATATCTTGTTCAACGAAATCATCTTTGCCATCTTTCAAAGCACTGATGTTGATGACCATATCGACTTCAGTTGCACCTTTAGCAATCGCATCTTTCGTTTCGAAAGCTTTTGTCTCCGATGTAGATGCTCCCAGAGGGAAACCAATAACGGTGCAGATATCTACGCCAGAACCCTGCAACTGCTCAGCAGCATAAGCAACCCAGCCTGGGTTAACACATACGGAAGCAAACTGATATTGCTTTGCTTCTTCGGTTAACTTGGCCATTTCACTTTGCGTTGCGTCCGCACGAAGCAACGTATGGTCGATCATTTTAGCTAATTGTGGTGTAGTCAATTGAATCTCTCCCTTATCTGAACTAGTTATTTTCTATACCCTTACACTAACATGAACATATGTAAAAATCAACTTGAACTTTTGTTCACAGTTACACTTGTATTTCTTTCTTCGTTATATTTTCTTCCTAAAAAAGCAAAACATCCGCCCCTTTTGTGTGGCAGATGTTGTCAACCATATCCAATTGAAATTAAATTTGAAATTAAAATCGAAGTAATGCCTGCGCTGTGTACTGGTCCGTGACCAGAATATTTGCGTAATGACCTTTGAGCGCGGCGTGAATGGCTTCAATTTTGCGTTGTCCCCCGGCAACAAGAATTGATTTTTCCTTATTTCTCAACTCGGCTAGATCAATTCCAACGGTTCTGCTGTTAATCTCTTCACTAATCAACTGACCTTCCGCGTCGAAAAAGCGTGAACAAATGTCACCTGCACCGGAGTTCATCAGCAATTGTTGCTCTTCTTCATTGAAGTAACCGAGCCTGAACAATAATGCATCTTCTTTCACAGTACCCACAGTAAACAAAGCAATGTTGGCCTGTCTGCCAAGTTCCACGATTCTACCTATATGCCGATCCGCTTCCACCATGTTTTTCACTTCAATGTTGTCGAAAATAACAGGCAGCGGCAGATACCTTGGTACCGTATGGAATGCCTCAGCGAACAAATGAACAATCTCAGCGGCATACGTATTGACATGGGAGTGGCTTACGCCCCCCTTCAATTGCACGACTTCGACACCCTTGACCTGCTTGGGACGAAGTTGGCGTGCTACAGCATGCATGGTTGTTCCCCAAGTCACCCCGATAATATCTGCATCCTGAACCGTCTCTTGAAGATAATCCGCTGCTCGTTTGCTGATATGCTTCTGTATTTCCTCATCACTCTTCAACGGGGCAAAACACACAAGTGCCGTATCCAGATCATATTTTGACTTAAGTTCTCCGGCAATGATGTCGATATCCTCCAGCGGGTCCATAATTTCAATCCGGACATATCCACGATCTTTGGCGTACTGAAGTAACCTTGATACGGTTGGACGCGACACACCCAACCTTGCGGCAATATCCTGCTGGCTATAATCGGACTGATAATACAATTTCGCTGCTTCAATGCTTAATCGTTGCTTCTCCAGGTCCATTCCCATGTGCGCTCATCTCACTCATCCTATTGTCTTTGGAAAATAAATACTCGTCCTGTATATTATACATGGATTGAGTATCTGGTCACTACATAGCATCCAATTCAGTATCATGATCAATCCATTCATATCCCTTTCTGACGTATAAAACAGGGGAAACGATGCATACTACTGCGGTCGCTTCATCATTGCCAAGATCGCTTCACCCCATTAATCGCACAGAGAGGAAGAACAACATGTCTACCTTATTGTATATTACTGCCCATCCTCATGATCACGAAACCTCCTTCAGCATGGCTACAGGCAAAGCGTTTATTGATGCGTATCGTGAAAGTCACCCTTCTGATGAGGTTGTTCACCTCGATCTGTATCGTTCGGATATTCCGCATATCGATGCGGATGTCTTTAGTGGTTGGGGCAAACTGCAATCGGGCAGTGATCTGACTGCTGAAGAGCAGACCAAAGTAAGTCGTTTGAATGAACTGTCGGATCAATTTGCCGCAGCAGATAAATATGTTTTTGTAACACCGATGTGGAACTTCTCGTTCCCTCCTATTCTGAAGGCTTATGTGGACTCGATCTGCGTAGCTGGCAAAACATTTCGTTATACCGAACAAGGTCCTGTTGGACTGTTGTCTGACAAAAAAGCGTTGCATATTCAGGCTCGCGGTGGTATTTATTCCGAAGGCCCAGCGGCTCAGATGGAATCCGGTCATCGTTACTTAAGCATTATCATGTCATTCCTCGGTGTGCCGAAGCTTGATGGCATTTTTGTAGAGGGGCATAATCAGTATAAAGATCGTGCAGATGAGATTAAGCAACAAGCTATAGAGCAAGCACGCACTGTCGCAAAACAGTTTTAAAAAGGTAGTTCAAAAAGTCCGCTTTTGATTACGAATTATGCCTAGGGCATCATCAGCATCGAATATGGGATTCACCCGAAATATCCGTTGCTCACGTAGCACCCTACGCTCCGCTACTCCATTTCTAGCTTCATCCCATCTTCTCGGTACTGAAAACCGACCTTTTTGAACACTCACTTAAAGTGTAGTAAAACAATCAAAACATAAACAAAACCCGCGTGCGTCCCGGAGATATTCCCAGGAAAACACGCGGGTTTTCAATGTATAATCAACCTAGAGCTTATTGATGTCCAGCGCTGGCACGGCTCATGGTTTCAAGTTTACGTGTGATCGCATGACGGTCTACTTTCAATCCCCAGATCATTTCAATAATCTGCTCTTTCTCCTCAGGACTGTCGGCATGCTTCAGTTGCATTAACAGATCATGCATTTGTTCATTAATGCCTTCAAATTGAATCCATAAATCCTGTCTTACCTCTTTGGAATCCAGATGATGATTGGCATCGACTTCTTCCTTCAATGCTTGCAGAATAGCATCTTTCCATTCGTCATCACCCAGCTGTTTCGCAATGTTCAGGAGATCCAGATAATCGTCAACAAGAAGTGAGTTCAATTCAGCATGTGTTTTCATCGTTTATTGCATCCCCTTTTCGTCCATTTACCAAGTATTATACTCGGTATTTCAGGATATGCAATAGCTGTCGTAAAAAGTTGCTTTATGTAACCTGTCCCTTTAACCTGTGAACAAGCAAATTACACAAGACAAAACCGATCAAAACATACACACCAATCAAACCCACAATGCCTATCCATCCAAGATGACTGTAAAGCAGTCCGCCTCCTGTTCCACTTACGCTGGAACCAAGGTAGTAGAAAAACAAATACAACGCATTAGCCTGGGATTTGTGCTGATTGGCCACGAGTCCAACCCAACTGCTTGCGATCGAATGGCCGCCAAAGAAACCAAAGGCAAACAGAGCGAGTCCGATAATCTTGACCCAAAGCGCTGGATGAACGGTACAGACTGCACCCGCCAGAATAATGCCCAGCGCAATTCCAAGCACATGTGATCTGCCGTAACGATCTGCCAGTCGGCCCATCCAGGTGCTGCTTACCGTGCCCATCAGATATACCACAAAAAGACTTCCAACGATAGACTGGCTAAGATGATAGGGTTCACCCGTTAATTCAAAACCGATATAGTTGAACAGGGTCACGAATCCCCCCATCAGGAGAAAACCGAGTCCATACAGGCATAACAGCCTTGGATTGCCACATTGTGACCACAAAAGAGGTATTGGATTTTTGAATCCAGGTGCAGCTTTGACAAAATGACGGGATGGCGGAATGACAAACCAAAAAATAACGGCTGCACACAGTCCAAGAATACCAATGAAACCCACAGCAGCGCGCCAACTGAACCAATCTGTCACCACACCGCTGATGAAACGGCCGGCCATGCCACCTATTGAATTGCCGCTGATATATAGGCCCATAGCATAACCAAGACTTCTAGGCTCAATTTCTTCTGACAGATATGTCATGGCTATCGCTGGCAACCCCGCGAGTGCCACACCCTGGAGAATACGAAGCAGAAGAAGCTCCGTATAACCCGGGCTGAATGCGCTCAGCAAAGCAATAACAGAAGATATCACCAGTGCCGTTGTCATAATAAAGCGTCGGCCCACAGAATCAGACAAGGACCCGATGAACAGCATCGTCAGTGCCATGGCGATCGTTGTAACCGATAACGTAAGACTGGCGTGTGCCGGCGTAATGGAGAATGCGTCGCTAATCTCAGGCATCAGGGGCTGGAGGCTGTAGAGCAAAGCAAAAGTGACAAAACCTCCAGCGAACAGTGCAAGGCTAATGTTACGAAACGTCTTCGTTCCCTGCTGAATCATGGATGTTCCAACTTTCTCAGTAAGAAAGCTTCTTGGATCGACTGTGGCCTGATCGCCGGTCAGTGAAGCCTCCCATTTATCGTTATTTGGTGAACAGTTTCCGCTCCATATGGGTCAGAAACTCATAACCATCTGGCGTTACGACTATTGTATCCTCGATTTGGAATCCACCAGCACCTAGCTCGTAATATGGTACCTCAACACATAACACCATACCGGGCTCCAGTATCCGCTGGTCAACCGGGGAGAGGGTTATATCGTCGTACAGTTCCAACCCGATAGCATGTCCGACATGCTGACGTCGGTAATGTGGAATCCCTTCACGCTGTACGCGAGATACTGCCGCATGGAATACTTCCGACGCCTTGACGCCAGGGCGCACGGTTTCAAGTGCCGTCTCCCATCCACTTTTGACTGCATCAAAATGCTTTTTCATCCAGGCGGTAGGCTCCCCTGCAACAACCGTGCGGCCCGTATCTCCCCAGTATCCTTCCAGCTGTAGGCAGAGGTCGAAACGGACCTGATCTCCAACCTCAATCGTATGAAAATAATTTTCGATGAGTGGCAACGCACTGCGTGGCCCTGCCCCTACCGCTGTCATTGCCGGAGTTCCACCTGCTCGCATCACAGCCAGACGATAATGATCAGCAAGTTGCTTCTCATGAACACCTGCGGCAATCAGGTCAATGAGTTCCTGCTCAATCCGTTCATTTAATTGGGCAGCCTGACGCAGTTGCTCGATTTCAAAAGGTGTCTTGACCAGACGGATTTCTCGGAACAACTTATATGCGGGAATTACCGGTCTGTCAGGAGCCTCCTCCTTGATTCTCGTCAGAATATCGGGAGCAATCCGCATCTCATCGATTCCAATCGGCTGATCTTCGATCTCAAGCTGATTTAATGCAGATTTGAGTGCTTCAACAGGACCTGGATGAATAACCGTCGTCTGCAGGAGAGAATGAAAGAGATCAATGTCGTCAGTGGAAGGTTTGCCTTCGATCGAACCTTCTACGAAGAAATCACTATAGGCAAATATATCCACCCCCGTGATACCAAACTGGGCTACAACGCCCAACCGATTCGTTGGAATGATGATACACGGCTTAGCAGATCTGTCGGCAGGCAGAACCGCATAAATCTGCATGGTCCAGTTGCTTGCACGCAGTTGGGACCCGATGACATAGTGTATGTTCTCCGGAGTAGTTGCGATCAGGGCACTTAGTCCCTGCGCTTTCATCACTTCTTCCGCCCGATCCCGATTCAGACCTGAGCTATGGGATAGATGCTGTGAATTATTCATTTTGATCCAGACCTCCTTTTGTTTTCCTGCGACCAAACAAACTTTCAAGTCCTGGTACAGAGCGCAGCACTAGTTTAATCGTCATAAACAGAGCCAGCGCAAACCCGATCAGAACGACAGACACAACAGCAATTGTTGGGTCCTGCCATTTCTCCATATACAGGAATAGCTGTATTGGCAACGTGTAGCTATCCTGACGGAGCAACAGCAGTGCAGCCTCAACCTGATCGAAAGTGAAGACAAAAGCGATTGACCCTGACAGAAGCAGGGATAGTCGGAGCTGTGGCAGCGTAATTGTGAAAAAAATGCGCATCGGCCCTGCGCCAAGGTCCGCGGCAGCTTCACGATGAGCCGGGTGCAGATTAGCTAACGCACTGCCCACAATAGTGAGCACAAATGGAAGCACAATGACCGCTTCACCCAAAATAAGCGCAAACAGTCCGCCGGCAATATGCATTTTTGAGAATAAAATCAGGTAGGCGATACCCAGTGTAATCTTTGGCATAACCATCGGAGACACAAAAAATGCCCTTAAGATACCCGAGCCCGGGAAAGGGTATTGCACGATTGCTAGCGCTGAAAGTGTACCTGTAATCAAAGCCAGCAGAACCGCCCCTGTCGAAGCAATGAGACTGTTCTTGAATGCATCGAGAAACTGGGTCTGCTCACTTAGATTGGCGTACCATTTCAAGGTGAGACCTTCTGGCGGAAATTTGCTGGCTGAACCTGAGCCTACAGATGTCAACATAATCATCAGCAGTGGCAACAGCAAATAAATCGCTACGGCACCCACAAAGATATAGAGCATCAGCTTGGTGCCCCTGTTCGACTTAACCATATGCCTGACCTCCCTTACGGGAACGACGGAACATCAACATTTCTGCTCCTTTATTCACAAGTAACGAGACAACAATGGAAGACACAAGTAAGAACAGGCTAGCAACCGCAGCCATCGGCCAGTTCGTGTCCAAGGTTCGCTGGTATATAAACACCGGAAGTGTCATGACTCTTCCCCCACCGATCAGTTGAGGTGTGGTGAACGCGGTGAGGCATAACGTGAACACAATCTGTACCCCGCTTGCTATACCTCTTGCCGATAAAGGCAGGGTAATGGTCAGGAATGTTCTCCAGCTGCCCGCCCCCAGATCCTGAGCAGCTGCCTTTAGAGAAGCGTCACTTTGGGACAACACATTCAGAATCGGGAAGACCATAAATGGCAGGAAAATATGGACAAGGGCCACGACAACACCTGTCTCGTTATATATCATGCTGAATCCTTCCTCGGTTAGCCCTAGACGGATGAACAGCCAGTTCATGAAACCCTGTTTGGACAGCAACAGCTGCCATCCATAAGAACGTACAACCGCACTGACCAGTAGCGGTAGGAACGTGAGCAGCAGCAACATTTGCTTCATGCCAGGCTTCTTTAGACCGGCTATGCAATAGGCCAGCGGATATGCAAGCAGAAGACTCCATAGCGTAACCTTGAAGGCAATGCGAAACGTTGTCCCAATCAGCTTCCAGTAATAAGGGTCGGACAGAAAAGCACGATAAGCGCCTAAATCCCAGCCCCGAATAAGCTTTCCATTCTCATACATATCAAAGCTATATCTGCCAAAGATCAGCAATCCGCCCAGATAAACGATGCCCATCAGAGCAAGCGCAGGCAACAGAAGCAGCAACCGGGTTACCCATGTGCGGTTTCCAAAGGAATACAGATTCACGATCTGTTCCGCGATCCGGTTCATATTCTTGCCCCCTGTACACGGTCATCAATGGGTTCGGACAACAAGAGTGCGTCCTCTGGGTAAAAGCCAATTAGTATTGGCTCACCTGGACTATAACGTGAAGCTCCCCGCTGATGCAGCACACTGGCCTGAACTAGAAAACCTTCAGCAATCTGCACACTGTATCGAATATTTGCTCCGCCATAGACCGCTTCAATCACGTGTCCATCCAGCTTGTTTAGGCAATGAGTTGCATCTTCTCCAAGTCGAATATACTCATTGCGGATCGATAAGGAATGTCGTGCTCCCACTTTCGGTACGGCATTGCCATCACTGACTTTCACCAGCAATGAATTGCCAAAACATTCTACCCGAATTCCATTGATATCATCTCCTAACACTTTCGTCTCAAAGAGGTTGGTGTCTCCAATGAACTTGGCTACGAAACTATCGGCCGGTCTTTCATAGATTTCATCAGGGGTTGCGTATTGCAGCAGCTTTCCGGCGCGCATGACGCCAATTCGGTCAGACATGTTCATGGCTTCGCTCTGATCATGCGTTACAAAGATAAACGTTCCGCCGAACTCACGCTGGATGCGTTTCAGTTCACGCTGCATATCTAGACGCAGCTGCATGTCCAATGCCGAGAGAGGTTCATCAAGTAGCAGCACTTCGGGCCTGTTGATCAGTGCGCGAGCAATGGCGACGCGTTGGGCCTGCCCCCCGGACAGCTCGGATACAGCACGCCTGCCATAGTCTCCGAGTTGGACCAGATCAAGTATTTCACCTACCTGCCGTTGGATATCGGCTTTTGGTAGCTTCTTCACCTTTAGTCCATAGGCAATGTTGTTGAATACATCCATATGAGGGAACAACGCAAGCTGCTGAAAAATCATATTGCTATTACGTCCATAAGCCGGAATGCCGGTAACATCCCGACCTCCCAGCATAATGTTGCCCTGATCCGGTTGCTCAAGTCCGCCAAGCATTCGAAGCAATGTGGTTTTGCCACAGCCACTCGGACCAAGCAAGGAAACGAATTCTCCCTTTTTCACTTGGAATGTTACTTGATCAACGGCCGCTCGCTCACCATAACTCTTCGTGACTTCCCTTGTTTCAATGGATATGGTCTCTTGTCCGCTGCTCATCTCTGATTCCCTCCCATCGATTCCGGGTTCAGAACAGAACCCGGAATCGTTTTGTGCCTGGCAACAATCCTTTTATTGAAGCTTTGTTTTCACGAGTCGGTCCCATAGTTCCTTCCAGGAAGAGCTGTTCTGTGCAAGCACATCCCAGTCTGGATTAATGCCGTTACTTTGCGTTTCGACGGAGAAGGAAGGATCATCCTTGTACTTGTCCGGAACTGCAGCTGTCGTACTGGTTACCGGCGTACCCGTTGCTTCCGCGTATTGTGACAGCGCCTCTGCGCTCAACAATTCGTTAATGATTTCGTTTGCAACACGTGCCTGCTCAGGTGTTGAGCCTTTCACTACCTGAAATGTGTACGGGAAGGAGATGGCACCTTCGCTCGGATATGCTACGGCCAGTGGAGAACCGCCATCAATCCATGTCTGTGCAACCTGTGCACTGAATGGGGCAATGAGCGCATCACCTGACTCCAGCAGTGCCTTCAGCTGATCATTGGATGAAACCAATGTGCCAATCTGGTCACTGCGATCTGCCCAGAACTGGAAGGCTGGCTCGGGATTTTCATAGGATGCGCCAATTTCTTGACCTTTGGTAGCAATAAGCGGGGAGATATAGGAATAGAACATGTAGTCCCAGAGCGCAGTTTTTCCTTTGAACTCCTCGTTATCCCATAGATCGTTCCAGCTGGTAGGCGGCGTTTTTACCAGGTCTTTGTTATATACCAGGGCGAAGCTCGAAACGCCCCAGACCACACCTTTATTGTCTGGCTTGTGGAAGGACTCCGGGATATCCTTGATATTGGTTACGATGCTTGTATCTAATGGCTCCCACATGTCATCGTTCAAACCTTTAGCCGTCGCATCTGCATTGAAATAACCGAAGTTGACGACCGGATTGTTGGCATTAGCCTGCTTGCCTGCCACCATCTTTGGATACATTACCGAATTGGAGGACTCCTCAAAAGTGACTTCAACGTTGGGATGTTCTTTCACATACTCGGCAACCACTTCTTTAGGAACAACATCCTGATTGGAACCGGCCCAGATAAACATCGTCAGCTTAACTTTGTCTGCGACTACTCCTGAAGAATCACTCTCTCCGGCAGTATTACTTGAGTTACCGGCTCCACCACAAGCGGAAAGCACCAATGTACCGGCCAGTGTCAGTGAGGCGAGGCTGAGAAAGCGTTTTTTGTTTGATTTAAACATGCAATTTCCCCCATCCATGTAGTTGGTTTTACGGTTTTATCGATAAGACGGAACTAGATATCCTCCATACACTTGATCAATTCAACCCTATTTGCTGGCGTATCCCTTCCATAATGTCTGAGATCTCCCGTGGATCTACAGTTAGGGATTCCTTACGTTTCTCCTCTACAATGCCCATGGTCTGACGTTTCAGGTAGTCTCTCAGTGCAAGCGGAGCATTCAGCAATGCCTGATTCAGCGTTACCTGCATCTCATCGCTCCATATGTCTTCAAATTGTTCCCGCGCCTTGCCATAGGCGAACTCCTCTTGCTGACGTGCTCGCTTGGCTCGCATTTGTTCGGTATCGCTCTCGTTTAGCTCCAGGCCGTCAATCACAACACCGTATAACTCAAGAGCTTTATCCGTGGATACCAGCCCTCTTCTTACATCTTCCAGAACCAGACGAGAATCACGTTCATACGGATCGCCATATCCGCCTCCGCCTTGTGAAAGGAACGTAACCGTTTCTCCAGGCTGAAGTAACAGCTCATCAATTCTTCCCAGATGATGCTCACTTGCACGCCCAGCATTTAAAATCGCTTCTCCATGTGAACCTACGCCGCCACCGAGCCTGCCCCACGGCTGAAACTCCATACGCTCCATGTTTCTGGCCGTCATCACAGTATCCGGTGTTAGAATTCTGACACACAGGTCAATCCCGCTTCCACCCCGGAAGGTTCCTGCACCTGCCGAGTCGGCACGAAGACCATAATGCTCGATTAACACAGGCATCTCGGATTCAACCGTTTCCGCAGGAATATTCCGTAGATGACCGACCGCAAAATCCATGCCGTCAATCCCGTCTTTCATCGGCCTAGCTCCCGAACCTCCGCAGATCGGCTGAATTACGCCCACCTTTTTCTTGCCATCGGATGCATCTGTCATCGCCATCATGACAATGCAGGCTTGTCCAGCTCCTGCCGCGGGGACCATATTGCCCTGAGCTTTGCCCAGGGCTCCCGTGATTACGTCCATCAGCCGAATAAAGGTCGCGGCACGTGCCCCAACAGCTGCCATCGGCTCAGGGTTGAGTACAGAAGCAGGCGGTGCGTTATTTCGCACCATGCGAATCATGCCCGAATTCCACGGAATGTTCGGATCGAGTGTACGGAAATAACGAATGAGTGCGGGTACCAGCATGTAATGTCCCTGTTGATTGTGGGTAGGAATATTGAATGAAGCCCTGACCTGAGGATCGGTGCCGCTAAAGTCCAGATGAATGTCACTGCCCGCGATCGTCATTTTGCATCGCAACCGGATGGGATATCCTCCGGGCCCCTTCTCCAGGTAGTCCCAGAAGTCATAGGAACCATCCGGAATATCCTGCACGATGGCACGGGCCTTCAGCTCGGCGTACTTCAACAAATGTTCGATACCCTGCTGAATTTTTTCCACGCCATAACGTGCAATAAGTTCCTGAAGCCGCTGCTCTCCCCGATTTAAGGCAGCCATAAGCGCTTTGAGATCACCAAGATTTTGTTCCGGAATTCGGCTGTTGTCCAGAAACATGCGCAGGATCTGCTCGTTCAGAACACCAGCTTCATATAGCTTGACTGGTGCAATCCGAATGCCTTCCATATGAATATCGTAGGCGCTGGGAGATACACTCCCCGGTACCTTGCCACCCACGTCAGAAGAATGAACAAAGCACATGCCATATGCAATAATTCGCCCTTCGTGAAAATAAGGCTTGATGAGATGAATGTCTGGAAGGTGTGTGACCATGCCTTTGGTGGAATAAGGATCATTACATATGACGAGATCCCCTTCCTTCCAGTCTTCTATACTGTTAATGGTCGCAGCAGCAGGAATGCCCAGGGACAGATTGTAGCCTGTCTCCAGCGGCGAGCCGAACGTTTCTCCGGATGGAGATAAGAGGTAGGTTCCAAAATCGCCCGTTTCTTTGACAAAAGCGGTGAATCCTGTGCGCAGAACGACATTCGCCATTTCTTCCACGGCGGCTTGAATCCGGTTGTTAAAAATCTCAAGAAAGACCTTGTCACCGATCATGCTTCCACCTCCCCAATCACGTTCCCGTGGGCATCCTGGTATACCTTAAATCCAGGCGGGATAAAGATCGTTGTATCATATTCCTCCACAATAATAGGCCCGGGAATGGGAGCATCCACCATTGGAATCTGTCTCCTTTTAAGTACCTTAGCTGTCTGCTGTACATGGTCAAAGGTAATGATCCGTTCTTCCGCCTCACTCTCATCGAATGGCAAATTTACTGGAACTACCGTGTTATGAGTAGGCAAAACACCAACAATGGTCGCTCGGAGACTTACAAACATAACCTCTTCCTCTGGCTGACTAATGCCAAACACGTTTTGGTAAGATGAATGGAATTTCATTCCTGCCTTTTTAGGGTCTTCAATTTCTTCCAATGTCAGCGTGACCTCAAGATCAAATGCTTGTCCTTCATAGCGCATATCCGCACTGTATAGGCAATAGATATTGTCCAGCTTGACACCCCCTCGCGCTTCCTCATCGACCCAGCTACGTCCCTGGTTTTCCAGTTCAGCGAAAAGAGAACCTAATTCGCCAGACACCAAAGTCTGGGTGCTTTTATGTAACGTATAAACGAAATCATTGCGAAGATTGGCAACCGTGCAGCCCATGGCACACAGCGTTCCCGGAGATGGCGGGATCAGCACTCTGCCAATGCCTACCTCACGTGCCATCAGAAAAGCATGCATCGGGCCAGCTCCACCATATGCGAGCAACGTAAAATCGCGGGGATCAACACCCTTGCGAGCCATTAGGGGAGAAAACTGGGCATACATATTGGCGGTTGCCACATCGAGAATGGCTTGTGCGGTATGTTCAGCATTCAGTCCAAGCTTCTCTCCCAGATTGGATAGAGCACGCTCTGCAAGTTCGGGATACAGACGCATTTGTCCACCAAGGAAACGATCAGCATGCAAGATACCGAGCTGTAGATAGGCATCTGTGGTTGTCGGCTCTTCTCCCCCGCGCTGATAGCAGGCCGGACCCGGGTTGGCTCCTGCGCTACGTGGTCCAACCTTGAGTACGCCTACGGAATCAAGCCAGGCAATTGAACCACCACCTGCTCCTATAGCCGTTACATCAACAGCAGGAATAATGACAGGAAAATCACCAACCTTGTTCTCGGATGAATAGGTTGGTTCTTTGTCAATGAGAGCAACGTCAACGCTTGTCCCGCCCATGTCAAATGTGATGACCTGATGAATCCCAGCTCGTTCAGCGATATGGGTCGCGGCGATTACGCCGGAAGCTGGCCCGGATAGAAGCGTGCGTACCGGCTCATTAGCCGCTCTGGCAGCTGTCATGATTCCACCGTTGGACATGGTGGACAGCAAGTTGGCTTTGAGGCCATATGCCTGAATCCCTTTTTGCAGACG
This sequence comes from Paenibacillus sp. FSL K6-4396, assembly GCF_038002525.1. NCBI lineage: Bacteria > Bacillati > Bacillota > Bacilli > Caryophanales > Paenibacillaceae > Paenibacillus > Paenibacillus sp. FSL K6-4396. The sequence goes on from NZ_JBBOCR010000001.1 coordinate 3,941,508, forward strand.
CAGGAAGTAAGACCCCATCCGTTCACCTACATAAGCGTTCATCGCCGTTGCGAGTGTTCGTTCGAACTCACGCTGTTGTGGCCAGATGGCGCTGCTTCGGCTGAGAAACAGTTGCGGATAACGTTCCCTGATCAGATCTTCCGCAAGCTGCTCATGAGCAGGATTCACATAAGCATGTAAAAAACTGATGGCCAAAGCTGTAACGCCATCCTCCACCAGCTCATGCACCGCTTGCAACAGCTGTTCTTGATTCAGTGGCTGGAGTATCCTCCCACTCGCAATCACACGTTCATCAACTTCCTTAACGCGATGTCTCGGTACTAAAGGATCTGTCTTGTCACCGTACAGATTGGTTGTATCCTCAAGTCGCAACCGCCGGATTTCAAGAATATCGCGGAATCCTTTAGTGACCAACAGGCCTGTAACGGCACCATTTCGTTCGATTAACGTGTTGACGCCAAGTGTTGTTCCATGCACAAATAGATCAATCTCACGAATGTTCACGCCATTCGCCTTGAGTTGATCAAGTACGTTGAAAATCGCCTGTTCTGGAGCTGCTGCAATCGATGGCGTCTTCAGCGCCGCAATCACCCTGTTCTGATGGTCCATCACCAGTGCATCCGTGAAAGTACCTCCGATATCTATACCTAAACGATAGAGTGTGTCCACAACCTCAACTCCTTTAACACCGGTTTTCGTTCAAAGGTGTTTTATTGGTTTTGCATGGCGAAATAACGTTTGACATCATTAATCATTTGGTTAATATGGTTCACCATCGCCGCTTCAGCCTGCTCTGGAGAGCCGGCTACAATAGCATCCAGAATCTGCTGATGGTCCACAACTAATTCACTTCCTACTCTCCTGCGAATATATGCTGTCTCCAGAAAATCACGGCTTGTCTCCCATACCAGTTCAACCGCGTGCAGAAGAATTTGGTTTTGCGCAGCATAAGCCAGCAATCTGTGAAACTCCCGGTCCTGTTCGTATGGTATAATATTCTTGGAAAGCAATTCATGCTGGTTCACAATCGATGCTTGCAACAGTAATATGTATTCTTTCGATGCACGCTGTGCTGCCAGAGAAGCAATCTCCCGCTCAAGTGCCCTTCTGGCAACGAGAACATCCACTAGGGCCTTTTCCCCGGAATGATTCAGCATCTGAATTAACTGTGAATTCACGCTTTTTTGCTGCAACTCTCTTTCTAATATCTTTATTCGATCCAGACCCTGTTCGGTCAAAGTCCTTCCCTTGCGGCCTTCCAGAACTGTAAAACCTTCAACATCCATCTCCATAAGTCTTCTTCCGATGGTTGCCTGACTCAGACCATACGTTTTGCCCAAAGTATGAACCAACGTACTGGCCCCGATGGGAGCGCTGGCGTCTCGAAGCTGCTTCAGCAGTTCGTATTCCAGCTCCATTTCGTTTAGCTCAGGACCCACTGCATTCACCCCCCTCTTAAATACTTAATTGTTATTTATTGTGCTTTTAGTTGTTACTCATTGATGATTAACGATAGTATAACTTCAAGCCATCTCAGTTTCAACAAATCTCATCAAATTAGTACGAATTATTCACTTCCGCTTTAATATTACGTTTTCTAATTCGACATTAAAAAAGAGCATTTCACATCCTTTATTCCAACGTTTAGCCGGAGGATGCAAACTGCCCTTAAGGTAGTAATATTTTGAACCATGAACACACTCACAAATGAACAAATAAGGTCTCAGGACTTGAGTTGTTGCAATAACTGCACACGGTAGGCTTCACTTTCAAGCGATTGAATTTCCTTATATTCTTCGGCAGTAAGCACTTTGGGTTCCCCGGCTGCTTTTGCGATCATATATACCTTCGCGCTTTCTTCCACTACCTGGGTGCGATAATAGGCTTCGCGGAGGTTTTTACCCGTTGTGACCAATCCGTGATTGACGAGAATGAGTGCCGTATGTTCTTCTACCTTTGCTGAGACTGCATCGGCAAGTAGTTTCGTCGTTGGCAGAACATATGGAACGAACCCGATATCGCCCACCAAAGCCGACTGATCAGGGAACAAGTGTGGCAATTCATCGAAAACAAGACTAAGTGCAATCGTATAGGCCGGATGCGTATGCACAATGGCTTGGATATCAGGATTCACATGATAACTGTACAGATGCATCAAAACTTCGGAAGAAGGGCGTGTTGTTCCCGCACGAGTCTCTCCTGTCTCGATATCAATGGCGATCCATTCGTCAGGCTCCAGATCCTCAAGTGCATAACCACTCGGAGACAACAACATCGTTCCCCCAGAGCGAGCGCTCAGATTCCCACCGGGTCCTACCACCAACCCTTGGGCAACTGCTCTGCGGGCATATTTCGTCAACTCTTCCCTTATTTGCTGTTCAGACATGTTCCTCACCACTCCTCGAACTTTTCTTTTTTAGCATTTTACGTCTATGCTCATTGTATTAAATCTGTTCATTACCTTTTGATTTGATTCAGACTTTGGTAGTTTTCATAAGCTTCCTGCCACAGCTCTGTATCCTCAGGCTCATAGGTCTCGGGGGAAAAGGAAGCAGCCATGACCTCCCGTACCTCGGCCAAGCTACTCACTTCTCCATGCGCAAGGAATTGCAGCATGCAATTCCCGGCTGAAGTCGCTTCTGCCGGGCCTGCCACCACCGGGACACCGGCTGCATTGGCTGTAAACTGGCATAATAGTCGATTGTGTACACCACCACCAACCATATGAATGACACGAGGTCTTGTACCTGTAATCAACTGCAGTTCATCCAGCGTCTGTCTGAATTCCAGTGCAAGACTTTCCAGAATGCAGCGTACAATCGCTCCAGTCGTTTCGGGCACTGTCTGTCCGGTGAGACTGCATTGTTGCCGTATTCGTTCAGCCATATTCCCTGGCGCCAAATACACGCCATCTCCCGGCGATACATAACTTTGATGCGGCGTTGCCAAGGCAGCCAATTGAATCAGTTCTTCATGTGTAAAAAGTTGATTCTCCCGCTCCCATTGCCGTTTGCATTCCTGTAGCAGCCACAAGCCTGAACGATTTTTCAGGGTGCGTACTTTTCCACTTACCGTCCCTTCATTCGTGAATCCCCGTGCACGACTTCGATCATCCAATACAGGTGTATCACGCTCCACCCCCATCAGAGACCAGGTGCCACAGCTGATAAAAGCGAAATCCGAATCATTCGCAGGGATTGCTGCCAGGGCAGATGCCGTATCATGTGAGCCTACAGAGACTACCTGCATCGGTCCAGTCCGTAACTCGGCGCACAACTCATTTGTTAAATCGCCCAGCACGGTACCCGGTTGAACGAGTTTTGGAAATAATGTTTCCGGTATACCGAGACGCCCGATCAGATGTTCATTCCAACGCGCCTCACCTGCATGCAACAGCCCACTGGTACTTGCAATCGTATACTCACAAGCCTGCTGACCGGATAGATAATAGTGAAACAAATCCGGCATAAATAACATGAGTACATCCGGACGCAAACCTTCGACATGCTCTCGCACACTGCCTAGCAATTGGAATACCGTATTGATTTGCTGCGGCAGAACGCCGGACATGGCGTACAGTTCTTCTTCTTTCACAAGGTGCAGAACTTCTTCCATCCACTGCGCATTGCGTGCCTCCCGATAGTGACGTGGATTCGAGCATAATCTTCCCGCCCCATCTACCAGTCCATAGTCCACTCCCCACGTATCCACAGCTATAGAACGGACCGTTGGAGAGATGCCTTGCGTCCCTTTCACAATGCCTTGTTTTAATTCATGAAAAAGTCGCAAGAAATCCCAATACAATCCATCGCCCAGCTGCACGGGTTCGTTGTTGAATCGATGCACTTCTTGTAACGAGAGTCTGCTTCCATCAAAAGAACCCCGGACTACACGTCCACTCCCAGCGCCGTAATCGGCAGCAAGCACATGTGTTGCTTGATCGCCCAATCTCCCAAGCCTCCTTAACGCTATGCGATAAGCCATATTCGAGTTCTGAACACAGCTTTCAAGAGAACGCCATGTTACCTTCATTTCATAAGGAACATGGCGTTTGACAGGAATGTAACTTTATTTTAGCGATATAACGGGCCAAATACACTGCAAGCACGGTAGTCTGCGCTCTCCGGTTCACTTGTGCCGAATAAGCCCCATGCACGCGGACGGAAAATCTCCGATTCAGGTACATTATGCATATTTACCGGAATGCGCAGCATGGAAGCCAGCGTAATCAGATCAGCACCGATGTGTCCATACGAGATGGAGCCATGGTTAGCGCCCCATTGATTCATGACCTCGTATACGGAAGTAAACGCTCCCGATCCGGTTAGAACAGGTGCAAACCAGGTGGATGGCCAGGTAGGGTCTGTCCGCTGATCCAGCGTATCATGCACATCTTCAGGCAGATCGACCGTGTAACCCTGAGCGATTTGCAGCACTGGTCCCAGTCCTTTGACCAGATTCAGACGTGTCATCGTTACAGGCATGCCACCTTTGGTCAGGAAATCCGCTGAATAGCCGCCCCCGCGGAAATATTCTACGGATGCCGGTCTCCAGGATGTTGCTTTTAGGCAGTCCTGTACTTCCTCATCTGTAATTTCCCAGAATGGCTTGAGCACAGGCTTCCCATCTCTGGACTGTTGTCCGGTGCCATCCAAGGCTGCGGAACCGGAGTTAATCAGATGCAAAATGCCATCCTTCGCGTTTCCTTCCAACTGGTGCCCCGTCACACGCTGTACCGAATCCGGACTCCAATACGTGCGCACATCAGCAAAGATCTGTGCCGTATGTGTCAGCAGCGAACCGAATAACATCGATACCCCATTTAGGCTGTCATTCTCCGTTGCAACCAGATAAGGCGCACGTTTGCCATTCCAGTCAAAGGAAGAATTTAATATCGACTCCAGAAAATCTCCGTTCGGAGAATGATCCGTCCACTGCCGTTGTCCCTGAAAGCCGGATACAATCGCGTGGTGACCCATCGATTCCTCTGTAAAACCAAGCTCTGCCAATCTTGGATTGCCCGCCATCAAGTCACGCACAATTTGGGTCATTTTCACAACGGTCTCCCATTCGTACTCTTTGCGTTTGCGATCCGTTTGCAGATGGGCAGCGTTGTTGTCCGGACCTTCGCTACAATTCTCCTTCACCCAGGCCAGTGCGAGCTTATACTCCTCAGGATCGTAGATTTCTTCTTCAATACGACGAGTGAGCTCGCTCATATCCACATATTCGTTGCGCATGCCCAGATACTCTTGGAAAAATGAATCGTTCACAATCGAACCTGCAATCCCCATGGATACCGATCCAATGGATAGATACGCTTGCCCTTTCAAGGTAGCGGCTGCCAGACCCGCACGGCTGAACCGGAGTAATTTCTCACGCACGTCATCGGGAATGGTTGTATCCCCGCCGTCCTGCACATCCTCTCCATAGATCCCAAAGGCCGGAATCCCCTTCTGTGCATGGGCAGAGAGTACCGCTGCCAGATAGACTGCACCCGGACGTTCAGTCCCGTTAAAACCCCAGATAGCTGTTGGAGTGGATGGTGACATATCCATCGTTTCCGTACCATAACACCAGCACGGTGTCACGGTGATCGTTACGCCCACGTTGGAACGGCTGAATAGTTCTGATGCTGCGGCCGCTTCGGCCACTCCGCCAATACAAGTCTCGGCCACAACACATTCCACCGCGGACCCGTCAGGATAACGCAGTTCGGCTGCAAGCAGCTCGGCAACGGATGTCGCCATCCGCATCGTCTGCTCTTCCAGTGACTCCCGAACACCCTTGCGTCTTCCATCAATCGTGGGACGAATACCAATCTTGGGGAAAGCCTGTTTATAACGATAATCCTGATGTGTCATACTGGAATGTCCTCCTTCAATTCGTTTCATAGAATTATTTGGGTTGAATTGAGAAACCTTCTGTCTGATCCATATGTAGTGATTGGAATGAGATAATGACGGAAATACAACCGATACCCGGGTGGCACGCAAGAGCTGCATACACAGATTATCAAGAGCATTACTTGAAATTGAATGCGTTTACATATTTAAAAAAAATACCAATAAACCATTTCATTAATCAGCCTTGTATGTAGTTCCTCTTTTCAAGAAAATGGAACGTGCATGAGCGAATTCAACGAAATGGTTTATGTAGTAAAGACGTTCAGAACCCTTTAGGGTTATCGGTAACCCTAACATAGCATGAGCCTATCTTGCTGTCAATTGGCATTATCCTATAGAATGGTAAGACTATGTTGCGGAAAGGTTAGATTCTAATGATTACCATTTACGATATTGCCAAAAAAGCCAACGTCTCCGCCATGACGGTCTCCAAAGTCATTAATCATACAGGCCGCATAAGTTCCGCGACACGCGAACGTGTGCAACAGGTGATCGACGAACTGGGTTACATCCCGAACTCCAATGCACGCAGTCTTGTGCTTCAGCGAACCCAGATGCTCTCGCTGCTTATTACGGATATTACCAACCCTTTTTATACAACACTCGCCCGCGGTGCTGAAGATGCAGCCCATCTTCGTGGGTACCGTCTTTTATTCGGCAATAGTGACGAGGATTACCATAAGGAAAAGGACTACGTGGATGCAATTCTGTCAACTCGCGTCGATGGTGTACTCTTTGCCCCTGCAGGAGATCGTTCTCTCACTCATCTGAAACAGTTGCAGGAACGTCACATTCCGTTTGTCTTTCTAGACCGAACCGTCCCTGGCATTACGTCAGATGTCATTGCCGGAGATAGCCGGGAAGGTGCGATTGAACTGATCCGATATCTGGTGCAATTGGGGCACCGGCGCATTGCACTGGTCAATGGTTCTTCAGAGGTTTCTACCGCCAGACTGCGGGAGGAAGGTTATATAGAGGGTATGCGTGAGGTCGGAGTTGATATCGATCCCGAACTTGTGCTTCGAACCGGGTACCGGGATTTCAGCGATGAAGAGGGACTGGATCAACTACTCTCACAACCGGAGAAACCAACAGCCATTTTTGCCGCCAACAACATGCTGGCGATTGGGGTCATCCGGCTTTTGCGCAAACGAGGACTACGTGTGCCAGAAGACATCTCTGTCGTATGCTTCGACGATCTGGATCTGGCTTCTGCTTTTGATCCTTTCCTGACTGTAGCAGCACAGCCAGCATATGACTTTGGGTTTCAGGGTGTACAGATGCTGATTGACCGGATTGAGGGCAAGGCCCCTTCCGAAGCCCAAACCGTCATTCTACCATCAGAACTGCGCATACGGGCTTCAGCTACTGCTCCACGTGAGCAAAAATAGAGTTAAGCACCAGAGTTGACTAAATATTATCGTGTAAATGATTAGTCCCACCTATCTAGATTAGCTCCCGTTCCAATTCGAAAAAATGTACAACATGAACAGGGTGCACCGGAGACTTCACTCTGGTTGCACCCTGTTTGATGTTCATACGTTGGAATGACCCAATTCGTCCGAACCGGTTGGTTCGTCAGATTCATTCAGTTTCATTTTGGTTCCATCCGAGCCGATATTCTACCGCTCCGACTGTAATGCGAGAGCAACCTCACGAACGAGTCCCGGGAACCAGTCCATCAGAGGTTCGAACGTATATCCCGCTTGTTCTGCCTTGGTCGTCACCATCGTCCATGATTCCTCAACGCCGAAGGGTGACATATCTTCTTTCACCGTTTCCATGAGGATCTGGGACTGCATGCCCGTGACCGTCTCGATCAGATGTATCATGGCTGACAGCGTAATTGCACCCTTGGAAGCTGCATTCACTGGACCGGTAATGGACGAATGTCCAAGCCAAGCGAGAAATCTTGCCGCTTCAGTGGAATTGATAAATCCAATCTCCGCATCCGGATTTGGCATGCCGATCGGTTTTCCTTTTTGCACATGTTCAATATGAAAATGGAGTCTTCTCGTATAATCATCAATCCCGAGTACAATGGGAATGCGCATCGCTACAACCGGGAAATCCGCTACTTGGAAAAATACAGCCTCTGCAAGCCGTTTGCCTTCTCCATACGAAAAATCCTCCGCACTCCCATACTGTAATGGATATGTATACGGGTCAAAATCCGTTTCCTTAAATCCAGGTTTGGGATCACCGTACACCGAGAGTGTGGATGTCAGAACGTATCTTTTGGTGCGTCCTGCAAAAGCTTCACATGCCGCTTTCGCCGCATCTGGGGAATAACAGATATTGTCGTACACGACATCCCACATGTCTGTCTGCGCAACCTCTGCCAGAGATTCCGTGTCTTCACGATCCATCTTGATTCGATTTACTTCGGGTCCGAAGTCAACATCCGTTTTACCACGAGTGGCGACTGTGATCTGAGACTTCCCTTCCCACAGCAAGTGATCCACCAGACGTTTACCGAAAAAACGTGTACCCCCAAGTATAAGGACTTTATTCATCCAAAAAACCTCCTATCTTGTTCGTTTATGTTTAACAATGTGAAGCATGGTGTGAGCGTTCCGTTGAAACTCATATGAAGTTGGTTCTTCGGATACCGTGTACCCTCGCTCTTCGAGTATTAATTTTAACTCATCCATGTGTTTGTAACGTTGGCCAGACAGATCCACTGTTGGAAAAATGCGAACCTCTCGTTTGGTCACACGCAGTAGTTCCATCACGGTTGCAACATGAAAATCAACATCCAATCGATCCGCATACGTAAACAGGAAATGGGCGGATAACGTCAGATCGAATTGTTCATCCGCAAAGGGTAGATCCGGGAGCACAGACGCCACATAATGGTCAGGAAACATTCTCATATCTGCGATGCAATCTGTGATGGCACGAGTTCGTTCTTCCTTTAACCCCTGGATTGATCCAAATTGATCCCACACATATATGCTTTGCACCGATTCCATCTGTTTCATCGTATGCTCAATGTCCTGAAATCCCTTTACTTCAAGCTCGTCGATCTCATATTCGTAGGCAATATCCACGGCCATGGGGTCTGCACCCAACTTGCGCGCATGGCTACTGAATGAACACGCTCCACCTGGACAATCCAGAATGGACTTGCCATTAATCTCCTCCACATTCAGGTTGAACATCTTCATATATTCCTCGAAGGTTCTTCCTATGAAAACGATCTGTGTCAGTTCCAAACCAACAGAATCATTGGAGGGTTTGTTGCTCTGCTCATCTCTGCTCATCTCGTCTCAGCTACCTTTCCTGTTTTTGAATCAATCGTTAGGGAACACAAGCCCAATCTGCTTCCGAATCTGATCCATGACCTGCATCGTAACATAGGAGCGTTCATACGTGTTCATGTCAGACTCCTTTTTGCCTTCCTGAACCAGATTCACGAACTCCTCCACTTCATAATACATCGCCGGATGGTTTTGTTCGACTGTGAGCTGCTCCACCGTACCGTCATTGTAACGTATCTCTGCATGTTCCGGTGAGCCAATCTTGTCAATGATGATGCTGCCCAGTTCCCCCATAATTTCGCTTGGTACATGAGAATTGGAGATTTTGGAGTATGTAACAACCGCATCCATCCCATTATAATCCAGTAGCACACTGCCTTGTCCATCCACACCAGATTCCAGCATCATCGCTTGGGATTGAACCCGATTAGGTGCACCGAACAACGTAATCAATGGATAGAGACAATACACACCGAGATCCATTAACGCCCCATTAGCGAGTTCAGGCTTGAACGCGTTCAGGACAATCCCCTCTTTGTACTTGTCGTAACGCGAAGAATACTGAGAGTATCCTGCTACATATTTGCGGACAGGACCGATTTTATACAGGCTCTTCTGCACCATTTTGAACTGGGGGACAAGGGTCGATTTCATCGCTTCCATGAGCAGAACCTCGTGTTCTCGTGCTGTATCGATTATGCTCCGAACTTCGGCACTGTTTGCAGCCAGAGGTTTCTCGCACAATACATGTTTACCGTTTCTCAGAAAAAGCTCAGCCTGCTCTGCATGAACCGTATTTGGTGTGGCAATGTAGACTGCATCAATCACATCACTTGCTGCCAACTCTTCCAGATCGGTGAAGCGGTGTTCAACATCATATTTATCTGCAAATGCATTAGCCTTATCTTCAGTTCTTGAATACACGGCGGTTAACTTGAATCCATCAACCTGTGCTGCGGCTTCGAGAAGCCTTTCTGTAATCCAGTTGGTACCCACTACTCCAAAACGAACCATGCTTACCTACCTCTTTCATCTATAAATTTCATTTGAGATATAAACCACTTCCATCTTGTATATTGTAGCTCATATTTCGTTCAGATTGAAGGAAGGTACTTTATCCCAGATATTGATATCTTGCTTTTTAAGTTGAAACTTCGTCAATCCCTTGGAACTAGGGGTATAATTAGAGATGAGGTGATCACCGTGAAAAGTCCAGATCAAGATCGCATACTGCCCGAATCGATAGATGAAAAATACTGGCATGCCATCATCAACAACGATAATTCTTATGATGGAACGTTCTTTTACGGTGTGCAAACAACGGGTATTTTCTGCCGACCTTCCTGTAAGTCCAGAGCACCCAAAGCTGAAAATGTGCTGATATTTCAACATGTTGAAGAAGCGTTGGCACGAAAGTTCAGACCCTGCAAACGTTGTAAACCAACAGGCGAGCGGGTACCTGATCAGGAGTGGATATACGGGATCACGGATTACATCGAACATCATTACGCCGAACCTCTAACCTTGGATATCCTTGCCACTGTAAGTCATGGCAGTCCTTATCATCTGCATCGTGTGTTCAAGCGGATTACAGGTCGCACACCGGTTCAATATATTCAGGATAAACGAATGACCGAAGCCCGGAAGTTGCTTGAACATACCGGACTTACCGTCACCGATATTGGCCGCCATGTCGGTATACCTAACTCAGCTTATTTCATTACTGTATTTCGCAAACACACAGGTCTCACACCTGCACACTACCGCGAAAGGCATGAGAACTTATGAAAACCAACCTTTCTTACAAAATACCCAAAACGTTACTGAACAAAGGAACAGGCTTCCTTAATGGATATACACATACGTTGAATCCTTACACAGGCTGCGCCTTCGGTTGTTCCTATTGTTATGTCAGACAGATGCCTGTCTCCTTATTTCGCAAAGAGGATTGGGGGAGTTGGGTGGATGTGAAACAGGAGGCCTCCCGAGTGTTCGCCAAAGAATTGAAGCGTGCCCTGGCGAAAGGCAAAGTCACTCTGTTCATGTCATCCAGTACAGACCCGTATCAACCCGCTGAGTACAAGGAGTGTATCACGCGTTCATTGCTTGAAACGATGGTACAGTATCCGCCCGATTTTGTATTGGTCCAAACCCGCAGTCCCCTCGTTACCCGGGATATAGATCTCTTACTACAGTTAGGAGACCGGGTTCGGGTCAGCATGACTGTGGAGACGGATCTGGACGATATGCGCAAGCATTTCAGTCCTTCCGCTCCCCCAATTGCAGGCCGATTACGTGCATTGGAACAGTTGCGGGATGCCGGAATACCGACACAGGTTGCGATTGCTCCCGTATTACCCAGCAGTGAACAGTTTGCTGCCGTCTTACGACCGCTGGTTCGGCGCGTATGTATTGACGATTATTTCATGGGCGATGGTAGCGAGGGTAAGCGCACCCGTCGACTCGGCATGGAGTCGCTCTATCAAGAAGTGGGGATGGAGCACTGGTATCATCCAGAGGCGTATCAGACTGTTGTTCAACGGATGAAAGACTATTTTCCCGAGGATGAAATCTGGATCAGTCAGGCGGGATTTGAGCCATAAATGACTATATAAGTTGAATTAAAGAATATTTACACTGGACACTCCAATGACCGAACAACCTTCCGATCGCTGTTATCTCCAATTTTTCTTAAATTCAATAAAAACAGCCCCTTTCCGTGTTCGAAGGAAAGGGGCTGTTGGTCATGATATAAGCCATGATGGCTATCTTATTTATCCAATGTATACAATGGCAGATCCACCGGCAATGCAGCCGGGCGCTGACACGAGCTTTTCATCTGGTAAAAAGTCTGCTCATCTGATGAATCATGGAATGCCCACATGGCCTCAAGTACGTGGTATGCCAGTTCCCCGCTCGCACGGTGTGCACGTCCACTTTGGGCTGCATAGGCCATATCTGCCACACCGATGCCGCGTGTATTTTCCTGATATCCTGGGAGAAGCGGAACTTCCGTCCATTCATGTTCACCCAGCAAGCGGTAACGAACCGGACCGCCGAAGGTGTTGGGATCAGGTACCTGCAATGTGCCATGCGTGCCGTATATCTCAATCGGTGGCAGTGCACTTCCGCCAAATACGTCAAAGCTCGTAATTAGCGTGCCAATGGCACCCTGCTCAAACTGCAACAGACCCGTAACGTGAGTTGGAATTTCGACGGGAACCACTTGGCCTCTCTTTTTCTCACTCGTAATCGTCCGTTCTTCCATGGCTTTACCTGTCATGCCCGCAATGGACTTGATCGGTCCCATCAGTTGAACCAATGCCGTGAGGTAGTACGGACCCATGTCAAACATTGGCCCACCGCCTGATGCGTAATAAAACTCCGGATCTGGGTGCCAGTGTTCATGACCACGGCTCATCATAAATGCGGTTGCCGCAACCGGCTTGCCGATTACCCCTTCTTCTACCAATTGAAGTGAAGTCTGGATACCTGAACCAAAGAAAGTCTCTGGCGCGCAGCCCACGAGCAATCCTTTACGCTTCGCTGTTTCGAGCACAGCCTGCCCTTCTTCACGGGTAACAGCGAGTGGTTTTTCCACATAGACATGTTTGCCTGATTCAAGCGCCCGCAAGCATACATCCGCATGAACGGAAGGAATCGTCAGGTTGATGATCAGCTCAATCTCAGGATCAGCCAAGATTTCATCCACGCTGTATACGTTTGGCACGTTATAGGCTGCAGCCTGCTCCTCTGCACGTTTCCGATCAAGATCCGCAACAGCAACAAGTTCCAGCACCTCGAACCGGTGACAATTTTCCATATAAATACCGCTGATTTTACCGCAGCCAATAATGCCTACTTTCATTTTTTTCATGCTTGGGGCTCCCTTCGCCGTGGATCAGAAATGGTTTATCCATTGAGGATGAATGGTTGACACTGAAGTTACGTTTACGATCAAACTACAATCTCATTAGTTCTGATTGTCCGCCATACCTGTATACACTTCGGTTGCTGAACTTACTCGACTCTTGGCAAGCTCTTTGCCTGCTGCTGTCCATTTGAATCCACTGCGCATCATTTCAGTCACGGGTTTCATGTCTACAATGTCTGCATGGTGTCCCAGTGAGTTGTAGAATACTCGCCCTGCGCCCCAGCGTTTCGTCCATACAACAGGCATATCTACGGGTCCATTCGCTGCATGCGGACCAGTCACCACGGGGAAACGAGTTGTTGCCAGCACTTCCACTGCCGGGTCTACGTGCAGGTAGTACTGTTCACTTTTTACCTGAAAATCTTCAATATGATCCAGTAACGGGCTAGAGCCACGTTTCATGTTCACCATGTACTCCACACCATCGTTACCTGGATGAGCAACCCATTGTCCACCCGTCATAAACTGCCAGTCTACGTTATTTCGGAAGGCATCACACATCCCGCCATGAAGACCAGCCAAGCCCACACCGCTCTGAACAGCCGCTGATACGTTATTGACCAATTCCTGCTCAATCTGTCCCATCGTCCACAATGGCACGATCAGATCCAGACCCATCAGCTTCTCTGCATCCGCATAAGACTCCAACGTATTCGAGACTTCAACCTCAAACTGCTCTTCCTTCAAAATACGCTCAAAAATCGCTGCTACCTGCTCCGGTTCATGTCCATCCCAGCCGCCCCATACAATCAGTGCTTTACTCATCGTTTATTCACTCGCTTTCAACTAGTTTAGTTGTGCTCAACGCTAATCCTGACTTACTCCGCCTTGCTTACTTACATCTCTTCAAGTGTCACCCAGCGTCGCTCCGTCACCGAACGTTCTACCGCTTCCAGTACAGCCTGACAGGCGACCCCATCGTGGAAACTCGGTGATGGTTGTCGTCCTTCAGAGATCGCAGTTACCAACTCCAGCATTTCATGCGTGAACGTGTGCTCGAATCCAATCGTATGTCCGGCAGGCCACCAGGCTTCGGAGTACTTGTGTGCCGGATCGGTTGCCAGTACACGGCGGAATCCCTGTACGTCCTCTTCATCCTTTGTAAAATATACTTCCAGTTCGTTCATCCGCTCAAAATCAAACCGTACACTGCCGAGACTGCCATTAATCTCAAACGAGTTCGTACTGCGATGCCCCGCTGCAAAACGTGTAGCTTCGAAGCTGCCCAGCGCCCCTCCTGCGAATCGTGCCAGGAACAACGTAGCATCGTCGACGGTCACTTCTCCTTTCGGTGCATCCGCATTCGAACTGCCCTTTGCACTCAGCCCGGTCATCTCTGCTGCAAGTGGTCGTTCTTTGATAAATGTTTCGCTCATGCCGATGACTTCCTGGAATTCACCAACAAGGAAACGAGCCAGATCGATTAAGTGCGCGCCCAGATCCCCATGGGAACCAGAGCCAGCCACTTCTTTTTGCAAACGCCATACCAGCGGGAACGAAGGGTCCATGATCCAGTCCTGCAAGAAAAAAGCACGGAAATGATAGATCTTACCCAGTCGTCCGCTCTCCACCAGATCCTTCGCCAATTGCACCGCTGGTGAGAAACGGTAGTTGAACCCGACCATATGTGCGACTCCGGCCTCCTCTGCTGCCTGAAGCATCTCACGCGAATCCGCGAGGGACAGAGCAAGTGGTTTCTCACAAAACAGATGTTTGCCCTGACGAGCTGCTTCCAACGCAATTTCCTTATGGGCATCACTTGGCGCGTTAATATCAATCAGATCGATATCATCTCGCTTCACCAGTTCACGCCAATCTGTTACACTTTCGGACCAGCCGAACTGATTCGCTGCCTCCTGCACTCCCTGCTCGTTACGTCCACAGATCACAGACATCTCGGGCTGCAGCGGAGCAGACGGGAAAAACATCGGCAGACTGCGATAGGCATTACTGTGGGCCTTCCCCATAAACTTGTATCCAACCATTCCGACACGAAGACGATTTGACATGGTCATTTCCTCCTTTGGAATAATAAAAAGTCTTTCAATTTGTGTACCAATAAACTATTGACGGATAGAAGAAGCACGGATGATCAGTTCGGTAGGCAACAACGCTCTCGCTGATTCGGTTACCGCTACAACAGAGTTATTCGCTTTATGTGTATCACCCACAGACCCATGCATAAGCTTCGATACTGCAAATTCACCCATCTCAAAAAATGGAACCCTGACGCTACTCAGCGGCGGAACCGCCATCTCGGCGGCATCGGAGTCGTCATAACCCACAAATGCCGGAAAATCCGCAGGCCCTATTCCCCGCTCACGCAAACCATGCATGACACCAATGGCCATCCGGTCATTGGCCGCAAATACAGCATCAATCTCATGTAGGCGATCTGCTACAATCGCTGCCGCCTCAATGCCACTTCGTCTACTATAATTCCCCTCAAGCAATAGACTCGGGTCCAGCTCCATACCTGCTTCTTGCAGGCCAAGACGGACACCTTCCATTCGCTCCTGGCTGTTGGAGTAGCTGTCCGGACCATTGAGAAAAGCGACTTTGCGATATCCCTGATCCGTAAGATGACGTATGGCAAGCCTGCTTCCTTCCACATGATCCGCATCCACTTCCGTGAATGATTGGCCCTCAAAATGCTGATTCATGACACAGAACGGGTGTCCTTCCTTGTGAAGCTGCTGCATGGCCGCCAGTTCTTCATGATCGTCTCTGGCACCTAGGATAATGCAAGCGTCCACTTTCTGACGCCGGAACAGATCCGTATAATTCATTACTTCACCGGGTGTCCGGAACATAACCAACAGGTCCATGCCATTGTCTCTGGCTTTGCTTCCAATCCCACTCAGCATTTCCGAGAAAAAATACGCCGAGAACAGATGCGCCTTCGGAACATAAGGTAATACCACGCCAAGGTTCCCGCTTTTACTTCTGGCAAAACTGCGAGCAAGAGCGCTGGGCACATAGCCTAACTGTTCAGAAGCTTCAAGAACCTTGCGGCGTGTCTCTTCTTTAATAGGACCTACCCCATTAAGCACCCGGGAGACCGTTGCCTCGGAAACACCCGCAAGATCAGCCACTTCTTTACGAGATGCCATGATTTCACCCCCTTCTAGCTCACCTATAAATGATGTAATAACTAAAAATCGATATTTATGTACGCGCGTACATTTTCTCATGCCATGTAACCGTTGTCAATGCTTTAAACAAAAAATAACGAGAGCTCGGGTAAATCCAAGCCCTCATTATTATCTTGCCAGAGATGGTACTTTCATTGAATCCGAGCACCCTGTAACCTTAGGGGGTCCAAGTTACTTATCAAACACACTACAACGATTACGGTTGCTGCTATTTGTACAATTAATGGGGAGTGCAGCTCACAATGTCGTTGTAACGCCAAGATCAACGGAGGATTGACTAAACTCAGCCTGCTCCATCGTTTTCACAAGATTCGGAATGCGGTCCGATGGTTCAGGCGTGGATTGAAGCTGTCTTACTTTGTGCAGCACTTCTTTGTTAGGCAGGAAGTGTTGGGAACGAATGAATCGAATGGTCTTCGTTTTGGCACGCATGACAATCGAATCCGTCTCAGCCCGATCATCCGCAAGATACCGTACCCCTCCCAGAATCTCACCTGGCGTCACACCTGTTGCAGCAAAAATGACATCCTCTGTGCCGATCATATCCTGCATCGTTAACACTTTGTAAGGATTATCAATTCCCATCTGCAAGCAACGTTGGAATTCGTCTGCGTTGGCAGGCATCAGACGACCTTGAATCTCACCCCCAAGGCAAGATAGCGCTGCAGCAGCCAGCACACCTTCTGGCGCTCCTCCAGATCCGACATAGAGATCGATACCCGCCTCCGGGAAGGCCGGTGCCATCGCCCCAGCAACATCACCGTCACTGAGGAACTTGATCCGTACACCGACCTTGCGTAGAGTCTTAATTGTGCTCTCATGGCGCACACGATCCAGAATCATCACTGTCAGATCCGAGATGTTTTTGTTCAATGCGGCAGCGGCTTTCTCCAGTGTGACTTCAACCGGGTCTTCAATGCTTACCTTGCCTACAAGCGCAGGCCCTACCGCAAGTTTCTCCATATACATGTCCGGTGCGTGGAGCAGGTTACCTTTTCCCGCCACTGCAATAACCGATAGAGCGTTGTTTAGTCCTTTGGCCACGATTTCTGTACCTTCGAGCGGGTCTACAGCCACGTCAACCTCAGGCCCCTCAGCGTTGCCCACTTCCTCGCCGATGTACAACATGGGGGCTTCATCCATTTCTCCTTCACCGATTACCACCGTGCCGCGAATGGACACGGAATCGAACATGGCGCGCATGGCCAAAGTAGCCGCTTCATCTGCACTGTTCTTGTCGCCTCGTCCCATCCAGGGTGCTGAAGCTAACGCAGCCAATTCTGTTACTCTGACAATTTCCAACGCCAGTTCGCGTTCCATTTTTCCCACTTCCTTTCCAATTTCCAAAAGCATAACGTGAAAGCGGTACTAAATCCATCGCAAATCCATATGAAATTGATCTATAAAAGGCGTAGTAGCGCCTTTCGAACGATTCATACCTTATTTATCCAATTAATATTTTGATTGATTCTGCTCCTTTTTTCGGCTGGTTTTAAGAGTCCAATCCTCCTGATTTCTTACTTGAAATATTAATTTTATTTTCCATTTTCCGCTCGAAAACTAAATAATTCAACATGGTGGATTAACACGTCCGTTTCACGTGCAAAAAGTTCTTTTAACATGAGGTATATACAACTTATATTCTGATTA
The DNA here is from genome assembly GCF_038002525.1 of Paenibacillus sp. FSL K6-4396. Classification (NCBI taxonomy): domain Bacteria; kingdom Bacillati; phylum Bacillota; class Bacilli; order Caryophanales; family Paenibacillaceae; genus Paenibacillus; species Paenibacillus sp. FSL K6-4396. Next base: position 3,959,416 of record NZ_JBBOCR010000001.1, read on the forward strand.
TTAAGACTTAACCTTATCTAACAGACTACAAACGAAAACGATTTTCGGCTGACTGTCCAAACGTAGAATTAAACTAATAAATTATATTGACGATCCTTGAGATCAGCCTATTACCTTCACGATTATTGAGCAAAATTATACTGCCAGTTATGTATTAATCAGGCCTTTAACTTTTACTAAAGCCATAGATGCAGCTTATGAAGGTCATCGAAAATAATAAGTTTACATAATATTTATTATGTATTAATATTCGTCAATTTCTTCATTTTATGATTCAACGGTTCTGGCAAAACATAAAAAAGCCCGAAAGAATTCTGCTCAATAGCATTTTTCTCCCAAGCTTTTCCCTCGATGATCCAGTTACAGTAGCGTTTTGGTCATTATCAAATCAATCTGTTCCTCATCTCCCATGTAAAAAGCATGGGCTCCTGTCTGTACAAACCCCATCTTTTCATAAAAGGCGATAGCATTTTCATTTTTCTCCCACACACCTAACCAAATATTTGTTTTGTGATGTTCTTTTGCCATCGCTATGGCTTTATGGAGCAGCACTTTACCAAGGCCATGTTTTTGGAACTCTTTTTTGATGTACACCCGCTCGATCTCAAGGGATTCCACGCTCATCTTCTCAGACTGCGCATCATTGATATTCACCTTCATGTACCCAGCAACTTGATTGTTGACATAAATAAAAAGAAATTGCGAATCCGCCATGGACAGTTCCGTTTCCAATTGCTCCCGATTAAACGCCTTTTCCAGATAAGCTTTCATATTTTCGGGTGAATTTTGCGCTTTAAACGTTTCATTAAACGTCTCATAACTAATCTCCTGCAGTTCACATACATGTTCAATGGTACATCTCTCTATACGAATCGTCATCTATATTCACATTCCTTTAACAAGTTAATCGTTTGTTGCAAATGCAATAAAAAAGGGTTACATTGAATTTAGCTCAATTTTGTTGTATTTGCAACATAATATTAAAAAAGAGGTTGAATGAATTTGAAATATGTACTTTTTGTCGCAGGTATTCTCATCTTAACACTTGGCATTTCCCTTACCATCCAATCTGAATTGGGTACCTCACCGTTTGATGCACTTCTGGTAGGGCTGTCACATCATATAGGGCTAAGTGTAGGTAGCTGGGAGGTCATCATTGCTTTCCTATTAATTGGATGTAATTCGCTTTTGCAGCAGCAAAAACCCGAGTTTTTGGGACTCGTCACCGCATTCATTACTGGTGTCGGGATTGATATCTGGCTTTATGTATCTGATTCCTTGATCACACCCGAAGTTTGGTACAGCAAATTAATGACTTTTGTCATTGGTTTAGTGATCATAAGTATCGGCACGGCAATTTATTTACAGACCAATTTTGCACCCATTCCGATTGACCGCTTAACATTAATTTTGCGCGAAATCACGCGAACCCCCTTATTTGTATCGAGAACATTGATTTACTTTGTATTTTTGATGCTGGCATTCCTTTTTGGTGGACCGATCGGGCTTGGTACATTATTAACTGTGTGTTGCGCAGGTCTGCTTCTTCAGTTCATCATGGGCCATACGAAAAAGATAATAGATCGCATATGAACAGACATGGATACATCGTCACGTTCTAGAAGTGATAAAGAACATTCCGTCTAATCGGTGTACACCTTCTACACCATAAAAAGGCTGAATCAGAGGTTCAACCCCTGATCCAGCCCATTAAACGTGCTACCTACCTTTACGGCTCAATTCCCCATACCAGCTGACCGTTCACATACCCGGTGACCTTATCATGGTTTGCGAACTGACTACCAGATGCCTTAAACGAGTAATCATTAGTCTGTGTGTAATTCGTCCAATTGTTTTTGGAAAAGCGAGTTTGAACCTCTGCGCTCTGGCCCGCATTCAGTGATCCCGCTGCACTTGTAAAGCCCACTTCAAGATAATGATCCGCTCCGGCAACTGGAGTCGCCAGTTTAACGAATTGGCTCGTTACATTTGTGCTGCCCATACTGGCCCAGTCGGACCAGAAACTCTGAGCTTCCTCCCCGTCAATTGTATAGTAATACCGGAGTTTTACATCACTTAACGGAATAGCCGAATTGCCTGAGTTGACCAATTTGAATTTGGGTGAAATTCCGTTGGTGGATGCAATTGTATTGCCGTTAAAAGCTTGAATCGTCAAATCCCCTGCTGGGACAGTAACGGTGCTATCTATGACGTTCACCGTTAGCACAGCGTCATTTCCTCCATTGAAGTGAAGGGTCAATACGTTCTGGCCCAGCGGAAGCGTGGCAAGATAGGATTTGTTCAGAACAACAGCAGAGCTGGATGCTGTATAATTCTGACCCGCTACAAGCGTAGCATTCCCCTTCGTGATGCTTGTGAGCTGACGGCCGTTTAAGGTGAGAGATACGGAAATATCCTGTGCGGGATTCGTCGCTTTATCAAATGTTGCATTCACAGGAGAAATCACAGCATTTGTACCCGGTGTTGAATCCACAATTTTGACTTTTAACACAGGGTCCTGACCTTGAATAAAATCCAGAACAATCGAATGCTCACCAACTGGCAGGGTTGCCAGATAAGCTTTTTTCAGCAGCAATGTGCTTCCGTTCAAGGTATAGTCTGTCGTTGCGGTCAACGCATTGTTGCCTGCCCGGAGAGCAGTTAGCGTATTGCCGTTTGCATTCACGGTTACGGTTTTATCGCTTTGATTGGGTGTGTATTTGTCAAATTCAACGTTTCCAGGTGTGATGGATGCACTGGGGTTGGGATTGTTAACCTTTAGATTTGGCAGCTCATCCAACGTAATGACATAATCACTTTGATAAAGCGTTTTCAGTGTTGCCGGGTAATTAAATGCAGAACTCATCAGATGCTCGCCATACCAAGGACAGAAGTACAGCCATCCTGACTTCTCCTCTGTCAGATTTTTCACGCTTGGAATCGTGTCGTTCTCCGTCATCGCTACCATTTTTGTACCGCCCGTCAACTCAACAAGCTTATAGAAAATCGAGGTAATCGCATCCTCATTGGGCACGCCCGACAAACCGTCATAACGGTTGTAGATCGTATTGTATTTGTCGTATCCGACAAGATCTACCTGGTCATCACCCGGATACCAAGCCGGAGAAGTACTATATACATAGCTGTTGTAGGTCCAGATCAGATTGTGCAAGCCATACGTCTCGGTCAGTTCGGTATAGAGCAGATTCCATAGCTGTTTGTATACGTCTGCGCCTGCCGAAGCCCACCAGAACCATGCGCCTTCCCCGTTCAGCCCGCCGTTGCCTTCTGCTTCATGATACGGACGGAAAAGCACTGGCACATCGTTATCTTGCAAAATCAGCAATTGTTCGGCCAGATCCTCGATGGTCATCATCACGTACTGATACTCTTTCGTACCGGGAATTACCGCATTTGCTGTATTAAAATTCGTTTCGGTTGGCTTGTACGTAGCTTCTTTCCAATCCACAAAGTCCCCAAGCTCATACGTATTGAAATTACGAGGCACATTGATATGCCAGGAAGCTGTTGCAATACCTTCACGGTTATTCACCCAATCAATCATGCGATCGGTTGTGCCGTCCTCCCAACCATACAACGGATTATAGTTCATCAGATCAAAGCCACGGATAGCCGGATACTTTCCGGTCAAATCATGAATCCACTCGAATTCAAGCCCTGTATCTCCGTCATTCCCTCCTCCGTAGATCTCTTGCTGACCAGAAATAATGTTGTTTCCGTATACCTCCGTTAAATAATTCATCAAAATTTGAGTTTCCGGTGTAGCTTCAGGATCAGTGAGAACTGGCTGCACATTCAGGGGATCCAGATCAGCATGATCCACTGTAAAAGTATCAAAATACGCGAAGCCCCAGCCAGCCTTCAGCTCAATCGTATTGACACCCTGATTCAGCTTGTGAAAGCCAAAATCGAAGTCTGACCATGTTGTCGTGTAAGGCAGCATGTACGCACCTTTCGTAACACCATTCACAATTAAATTTTGTGACCTGCCATCTGCACTGAGCTCCTGCATATATCGTGTGGAGATTGCGTACATGCCGGTTTCCGGGACAGTAACTGTGAAGGTTAATGTGCCAGAGTTCTGCATCCAGACAAATCCGGCCCCTGAGAATCCGGGCTTGGGTTGTCCATAGATTGAAGTAACCACTTGAAGATCCGGGGTGAGCTGCGCATTTTCGCTTTCGATGGTGAACAATGGTGTGTCTGCATGAACGGGCGCTGTCATTAATCCAAGCAGTAGGACCAATGCCAGCATCATTGCGGTTGCCTTTTTGAGCAAATTTTTCATCAATTCCATCTTCCTTCCCAAGTGAAATATGATAATGAAATGTCAATGAACCCATTCATGATGGCGCTTTCATTGTAAACATAGCATGCACATCAATATTTGTAAATATATGGTGAATACGAATGTTGGTAATTCTTTTGTACCAGTACTTTGAGTGATATTTTTTCTTCATTCAACCCAAATTGATAAAAATCGAAAACGATTCATTATCTAACCAGAATCGGGCCTAAACCTCATCTCCCGTTATATGATTTCACTTGGGAAAACCTAAAAAACAAAAAAAGCATTCCTGGATCGAATGCTTTTTCAAAGAATGATTCTTCAATTCTCCTTGTTCTTGTTTTTATGCCTACGTCCTACGTCCTACGTCCTGCGCACCAACTCAACTAACGGTTTCCTGGGCAGACGTCTCCTTTGTCGCACAGCGTTCCCCTGCCTTGCGTACCGCCCGAATAATGCCACCATAGCCGGTACAACGACACAGATTCCCGCACAATCCCGTTTCAATCTGTTCTTGAGAAGGCTCAGGATGTGCATCCAGTAATGCCTTGGTTGAGATCACCATGCCCGGAGTGCAGTAGCCGCACTGGAAGCCACCTTCCTCCACAAAAGCCTGTTGAATCGGATGCAGAGTGCCTTTCTCATCCCCTTGCAGACCTTCAATCGTCATAATGTCACTTCCCTCACATTGATAAGCCATGATAAGACAGGAGTTCACAGGCTCTCCATCCATCAGAACCATACATGCGCCGCATCGACCGACTTCGCAGGATACTTTGGTACCCGTTAGTTGCAAATGAGTCCGTAGCACATCGACAAGCCGGGTCGTTTGCGCGATCTCCAGATGTTTCTGTTCGCCGTTCACAACGGCTGTCCAGTGACTCTCAAGTGGTTTACTCATGACGGGCTCACTCCTTCCTGCAAAGGTACATTTAAAGGTCTGACCAGTTGTTCCCTCGGTACAGGAAGACGGTTAACCCATACGCCTGTCGCCTGATGTATTGCGGCAGTAATGGCTGGCGCAAGCGCTACGGAACCAATCTCACCGATCCCCCTCGGTCCAAACGCATCACCTTCGGGTAAGTCTTCAATAGCTTCAACCTCCAGATTGGTATGAATATCCTGAATGGTTGGGATCATATACGTGTCAAGATTAGTGGTTACATAACGGCTGTCCTGCATGACCGCATCCTCGGTCAACGTGAATCCCAGCGCCATGACACTGCCGCCTTCAATCTGTCCGATATAGCCCATAGGGTTGATAACTGGACCTGCCGCAACAACATGGCGCGTATCCAGCAGCTTGGTTTCTCCGGTCAATGTATTTACTTCCACCTCTGCCGCAACCGCTGCATACGTATACAAATAATGCCCGCCTACCACGTTGTCTGGCGTAGTTGGGTAATCAAACTTTGTATCGAAAATCCATTCATCGGCTTCGCCCTGCGTTGCGAGTTCAGCATACGAAACCACAAAGCCTGATGAGACACTCTCTTTCACCAGGTGTTGAGATAAACCTAAATAACTTTCAGCAGTTTGATCACTTTCATTCCCTATAGCAGACGTTTGTTTTACGCCTTCCAGGGCCAATGTTACTTCCTTCTCACTCTTTCCTGTCCCTTGCACATCTGTTTCTACTTCTGAAGTTTCGGCAGGAAGCTGGCCTTTGCGCCATATTCCCCCAGGCCCTGTCACCAGTTCATCTGCCGGAACGCCGGACATTTCAGACGCGACATCGAGAACACGGGAACGAAATGGAATCTGCAAGCGTTGAAGAGCCATCCATGCCATCGTTGTTGAACGTGAAGCTGTGCTTGATCCGCTGTGTGGCACACGATCCGTATCTCCAATGATGATACTGAGATCCGATGTACTGCATTGGAATAGATCACATAACATAATTTCCAGCGTTGCAACGAGCCCCTGACCAAATTCCTCGTAGCTGAACGCCACCTCAATCTTGCCTTCGTTATTCAGGGACAGACGGCCTCCTGCAGGATCTGGAATGCCATAACCCAGCCCTGCACCGTGCATGGCGATGGCCGCTCCGACACCTCGTTTGATCCACGGCGGCAGAGTAGGATCTGCGGGGGAACTCTGATGTTTTTGCCACAGTTCGGAGCGATCCAATGCCTCCCATACTTGGGACAGTCCATCCGTGACCAGAATGCGTTGATTCAGCGGTCCAGGATCATTTTTTTCCCTCATATTACGCCTGCGGAACTCCCAAGGGTCCATGTTCATGATTGCTGCAAGCCGATCCATCTGGCCTTCCATGGCAAAAATCGCCTGGTTCCCACCAAATCCGCGAAACTCACCCGACAATCCATTATTCGTATACACAGACACACCTTCCACATCCACATTCGGAATGGCGTATGGTCCAAGGCAATGTTCGGTACAGAAGTTCAGCACGGGTGCACCCAGGGTGGCATACGCTCCCGTATCTGCTGTAATACGGACACGATGCGCTTGTATGATACCTTCTCGACTCATACCGGTCTGCATTTCAATCTTCATTGGGTGCCGTTTCAGCCCTGCACGCACGGATTCTTTACGTGAATTATGCATTTTCACAGGACGTCCGCATCTCAAGGCCAGCAGTGCACCATAAGGCTGTACGTTGAGTTCATCTTTTCCGCCAAATGAACCACCAATCGGTGAAGACACCACGCGAATATCTTCTTCAGGACAGCCAATAATGCGCGCAAGCTGCATCCGATCCTTATAACCGTGTTGCGTTGCCGCAAATACATTCAGCCTACCCTCTTCATCCGGGACAAACAGGCCACCTTCTGTCTCCATGTACGCATGCATCTGGCGAGGCGTATAATACGTCTCTGTCACGATATGATCACACGTGGCAAAAGCTTGCTCGGCGTCTCCACGTTTGATCTCCGTCCGATGCAGCACATTACCTGGACCATGCTCATGCAGCTCTGGTGCGCCGGGAGCCAATGCAGCGTCTGTGCTATTCAGCGGAGTGAATTCCTCATACTCTACGCGAATCGCATCCAGCGCAAGTGCCGCACGTTCCGGGGAATCCGCAGCAACCGCTACAATGGCATCCCCAACATAACGGACAATATCCTCGCAGAACACGGGCTGATCCGGGGTTGCTATGCCAAAACGATTCAGACCAGGTACATCTTTGGAGGTCAGAACCGCATAGACACCTTCCAACGCCTCAGCTTCCGAAGTATCTATAGACAATATGCGAGCATACGGATATTCGCTTCGCAATACTCTGCCATGAATCATGTCAGGTAGCGTCATATCCGTCAGATATTGAAGCTGACCTGTTACTTTGGGTGCCCCATCTGGCCGCAGGTGCCAGCGTTTCCCGCTCTGTTTCCGATTCAGCAGCATAATCCTCTCCCCCTTTGCTTGATCCCTTTTATCTATACGTGAAGTGCCTCCCATAGCCCGGCGCCCAGCAGGTTGCCTGCGGTCTGTTTACGATAATGTTCCGTTGCAAATGCATCGCCATAAGTCGTAAATTCGTCAGTCACAGCTGTTGTAAGAGTCGCCGCTTGCATGACAGAAGCTTCGCTGTTAAGAAGCTGTTGTTCTGACTCCAGAAGTCTCATTGCCATGCCTGAGCCCCCGCCTGCAGCAATCGCAATCTTAGTCCAGCGATGATCCGAATCAATTTCACCGTATAACGCAACCGTCACCAGCGATGCACTGAACGTCTCCCGTCGACCCAACTTGCGGTAAAAGGAAACTTCTCGTGCAGCAGGCTTGTGCCCACTGTCCACATCAAGCAGAGAGGACGGTCTCATCGGGATATGAATCGAGATTAATACGTCCCCTGGGTTACGCCTGCCATCCGGTCCACCCTGAAGCCAGGAAGACACACTGCGGATTTCAATTCCGCTATCCGTCAACCAGTGCAGCTCCGCATCATATACAAGCAAAGCAGTCAGTGTATCCCCTACTCCGGACACAATATTCCCGCCAATGGTTGCCACATTACGAATGGAAGGGGCAGCAATTCCATTCACCGCTTCTTGCAGGATCGGCAGTTGATACAGCAACCCTTGTGAAGCACATTCCTTTAATCGGGTCATTGCGCCAATGACGATCTCATCTCCACGATTAGATATCCCTCTCATTTCAGGAACACGAGCCAGGCTTATCATGTGTTCAGGTGCAGGAATCAAGCCTCCTTCCCACTGGGTTCGCAGCAATGTTCCGCCTGCCGTGAAACAACATATCCCCTTGAGTCTACTTCTTAACGTTTGGAGTTCTTGCAGGTTCTCAGGCTGCCATACCGATGGCAATGCTCCAGAACCGTATGCCGGTGTTACCATCGCCGCATCCCCTTTCTCTCTCTTCCATGGGCAGGACATTCAACCGTCTGATCCAGATAATTCTTCAAATCATATGAGAGTTAAGCAGCAACGTCAATTACCTTCACATCGTTTTGGATAAATGTATAAAACCTGTGTTCTATTTGTGCTTGATGCATTATGATCTATCAAAAGCTAACATGAAGTTTCTTTCACCACACGTGAAAAAAAGACAAACAGGCCAACCAGACTGCCTGGCTGACCTCATCATGTAATTAAATTATACATAGTCATTAATCTTCTCCTGTTATATAGTCTGCCTGCCCCGATTCATATACATGATTCAAAATGCGTTCCAATTCCGGTTCTGTATCCGCGTCCCAGAAACTCGTCTCAGACAGTGGTACATGTACTCCTGAATAATTAGCGCTGCGCATAATCTTGCGTGCCCCCTCATCTCCATGCAGAGACAACAGAGGACCGAACATATGGGAGCGAAAAGCAACGGGCGGCTTGCCACCCTCACCGTCGGTAGCTGCCACATAGTCACACAATTTGTGAGTCGCCAGTGCTGTAGTCACCCGATTAATATCCTTCGCTTTTAATAGAGGCTGATCACCCAGCAACATGAGAATGCCCTCCGGTTTGTACTCCATGGCCGACAACACGCCAGAATGAAGAGAATTCGCCATGCCGCAGGCATAGTCTGCACAGACAACAATTCGAAGTCTCGCTGTGGGATGATAGGCATAAGTGGCAGAATCAATCCATTTTACAGGCAGCCATGCCAACGAATCTTCCGGTTTGACCACACAGACCACTTGATCCAGCTCCGAATTCAGCGCAGCTTCCAGTGACCATGCAGCCAGTGACCTCCCGTCTGGCATGACAACCGAGAGTTTATCCCGACCAAGGCGACAACTCTTACCTGCTGCCAGAACTATGCCCGTCATTCGCATGTGCAACGCTTCCCTTCTGCCCCACCTCGGAACTCAAGGAAGAAACCTTATGTTTACATGCGATCAATTCCGCTGCAATGCTGATGGCGATCTGTTCGGGACCGTCCGCCCCGATGCTCAAACCAACGGGAGAATGTACATATTTCAACGGTGGTAAACCATCCAGCAGACGGGCTGTTCGTGTTTTGGAACCCATGATCCCAAGATACGCATACTCACAGTCCACTAACATCTCCAACAGTTCACGTTCGCGGGGGAAATTGTGACTCATCAATATCAAATAATCCCCTTTGGTTACCTTTAACAGAGGCATGATCTCACGCGGGAAACCCAATACGAGTTCAGCTTCAGGGAATCGTTCCGAGGTGCATAAGGACTCTCGCCAATCGGCTACGACAACACGGAATCCTGCGGATCGGGCGAGTCTGGCAACAGGAATAACATCATTCCCGGCTCCGATGATTATCAACCGAGGTGTAGGTGTGTACAGTGAAGTGAGTTGCAGCGGGAGGTCCCAGGGATTCGTTGAAACCGTGTTGTTGGTCGCTATTTCAGCGTCCGCCTCAGAGATATGTTGTGAATTAACGGATAGATGGGAAGAGTGAGATCCGTTTGACGTAGCAGGTATCACTTCAGGCACAAGCGTAAGGCGAGGTATGTCGGGAGAATGTTGTGTTGATGTTGTATGTTCATACTTGGTATTTCCACTGCTGTGCTGCATATCAACCTGCAATGGCGATCGATTATGATTCGCTACGCGATCATGAGGAGGGACGAGCGAAGGACGCAAGACCGGATGCCCCTTTTCCGTAGGCTCAACTCGTTTCCAGCCATATTGAACCCTTGTGTAATCATCATGGAATGTTCGGATTAACGTTGTTGCAGCGCCGGATTGCAAACACTCATGCATCTTCTGCAACGTAGATCGGAGTTCACCACACACAGGTTCAAGCAGCACAACAACGAGCCCGCCGCAGCCAATTGTCTCCCCCCAGGACAGATCATCCTCGGGACGCATGTCGTATTCCACGAACTCCATCTGGTTTGTATCCAGCACATGGCTCACCCGGGCCTGAAGATCACTCTCCAGGCATCCCGGACTGATACTGCCAACCATTTGGCCTTCCTCGGTCAACAGCATAGAGACTCCCTGCTTACGGTAAGCATGACCCTCTACCTTGATCGCTGTTGCGAGTACACAGCGCATTTCACGGGCTGAGATTGCACACAGATCATGCATTTCCATATCGGTCTCCATCCTTTCTGAATTGCATACGTTTCCTTCGATCAGATGCGCTTCATCAATCTCGCAATGCTTTTATCCGACTCACGCAGCACAATACCACGATCAATTGTCTGAATCTTGCGATTCTTTAGTACAATGCTGCCATCGATAATTACGGTGTCCACACAACTACGTGTTGCGGAATAGACCACGCGTGAATAGACATCCGTCTCATAAGAAGGGTACGTGTGAAAATCATCCAGATCCAGCAGTAACATATCTGCCTTTTTGCCCACTTCGAGACTGCCAATTTCCTTCGACAAGCCGAGCACCTCCGCACCACCCATGGTAGCCATGCGCAATACGGTCCGGGCATCCATCACCGTTGGACCATGAGGAATCTTCTGCATCAGCGCTGTGAGGCGCATCTCCTGAAACATATCCAGATTGTTGTTACACGCCGCACCATCAGCCCCGATCCCAACCGCGATCTGACGATTCAGCAGATCCGGAATATCCGCTACTCCGGAGGAAAGCTTCATATTCGATCCAGGACAGTGAGTGACTTTGACTCCGCGCTTGCGGATGATCTCTTTCTCTTCCTCACTCAGCCATACACAGTGGGCCAGCACCAATCTTGGGGTAGCCAGACCAATATGATCGAGGTATACGATGTTACGCATTCCGCGTTCGTGTTCTACCAGTTCGATCTCTCCGCGATTCTCGGAGGCATGGGTGTGGACTTTGACATGATATTTATTGGACAGGTCGCGGACCTCTATCAGCAATTCTTCGGTACACGATACAACAAAGCGTGGACAGAACGCATATTGAATGCGACCTCCGCCAAACCCGTTCCATTTCTCCAGCAGATCCACACTCTGTTGCAGCGAAGTTGCTGTATTCTCACGCAGAGGTTCCGGAACCTCGTCTCCATGATCCATCATCACCTTGCCGGAGATGACCCGGATGCCGCTCTGTGCCATCGCCTGAAACGCCGAGTCCGTGTGATGTACCGTCTCCATATCCAGAATCGTCGTGGTTCCGCTGGAGATCAATTCGCCAAGTCCGAGCATTGCTGAATAATACACGGACTCCTCATCATGCGCTGCTTCCAGCGGCCAGATCCGTTGACGGAGCCAATCCATCAGTTCCAGATCGTCCGCACGTCCACGGAACAAGGTTTGACACAGATGAATATGCGTCTGGATGAAGCCCGGTAGCAGCACTTTGCCGCGAACATCAATGACCTGGTCAGCCTGAACATCGATATGCGTTGCAATCTCCTTGATTTTGTTATCCTCGATCAATAGATCTCCAATGAACACTTCTTCCTCTGCATTCATCGTCACAAGCTGTGCGCCTTTCAGCAGGATCGTTCCCATGCCAATCTCCCCTATCTGTGTCTGTCTATATCGTTCAACTCGCTGTTATCGTGTAGTTATCCAGTTGAAATTACAACTGTTCATGTAGCTGTTACCATCCAATAGCTATACCATCGCCTCTGGGGTCTGCCGCGCCACTAATCATGCCGTCCTCACGAATGACAATGCCTTGCGACTGTCCCATAATACCGTCCCAAGGTGCTCTCGCTTCAACGTTATGTCCCCACTGGGCAAGGGTTGCACATACATCATCATGATATCGGTTCTCCACACGCATCGTATCGCCTTCTTCGCCCCAGGTACGTCCGTACACCCAACGCGGCAAGCTGATTGCTTCCTGAATGTTCAGCCCGTAATCAAGCACTCCGGTAAGTACCGATAATTGTGTCTGCGGCTGGCCTTCTCCCCCCTGTGTACCCACGAGCATATATGGTTTGCCATCTCGTGTAACAAGGCCCGGCATGAGCGTGTGGAATGAGCGTTTGTTGGGTTCCAGAACGTTGGCATCCCTCGGGTCTAAGGAGAAAAACGACCCCCGGTTCTGCATGATAACCCCCGTATCCCCTGGGACATAGGCTGCACCGAAGTCAAAATACAGGCTTTGAATGAAGGAAACGGCATTGCCTTCGCTATCAACAACCGCTGCATACGCCGTGTCCTGACCTATCGTTTTGGACAAAAACGGCTGTGCCACAGGTGGAGCAGACTGAATCTCATTCCACAATTGGTCTCCGTAATCCTTGGATAACAGATGTTCCAGCGGAATGTCTCTGAAATCCGGGTCCGTCAGATATTGGTCACGATCACGAAACGCCTTTTTTACCACTTCCGCCATCAGATGATAAAATTCCGGTGAGGTACGTGCTACAGAGGACAGATCCGTATGCTCCAGCATATTTAACATCATCAGCATCGAGAATCCCTGCGAGTTTGGCGGCATCTGATAAACTTCATAGCCACGATACCCCGTACTGACCGGTTTCACCCACTCTCCACGATGCCCTGCAAAGTCCGCTGGTGCAAGCATGCCCCCATCCTCACGAATAGCCGAAGTCAGACGATCCGCAAGTTCTCCTGTATAAAAAGTATCTCGCCCTTCCGTCTGAATCAGACGAATGGAGGCAGCAAGATCAGGCTGGATCAGCAGCTCACCTTCCTGCAAAAGTGTACCCAAAGGCGCAAATACCGCTCGCAGCGGTGTATGCCCCATGATGAAATCTTCATCCCTTTCCATCCACAGTCGGAGATTCCGGGATACAGGGCATCCTTTTTCTGCATACTGCGCAGCAGGTTCAAGCAGTTGCTCCCACGGTAACTTACCGTACCGGGACCAAACTTCCCACCAGGCATCGACCATTCCCGGAACCGTGATGGCACTAAGTACACCGCGCTGAGGAATAGCACTCATACCCATCGCTTTGAACGTTTCCGCATGAATGCCCGCGGCTGAGCGGCCACTTCCGTTATAGGCGGTAATCTCACCGCTGGCTCCATCATGAATCAGGAAGAAGGCATCCCCGCCAAGTCCGGTCATATGCGGATATACCACACCCAGCGCTGCACTGACCGCAACAGCAGCGTCATAAGCATTCCCGCCCTGCTGGAGGATGGAGCTTCCCACTGCACTCGCCAGATAATGAGGAGTAGTAACCATGACCTCTCTGGAGATTGGCATCTGATTTAACATAAAGCGCCCTCCTTCCCTGCATACACATCCAATGCCGCCTGCACTGCTTCACCGGCTGGTAATACGTAACGATGACGGAGAAGAACAGCTTCCAGCGCTCCCAGCACATGAAGTACATTCTTGCGTTGGCAGCTGAATCCCATTGTACCGATCCGCCAGATTTGCCCTTTCAACGGGCCAAATGAACTGGCAATCTCAATGCTGAAATCGTTTAGCAACATGCTGCGCACCGACTCACCATCAATCCCTTCCGGAATAGTAATACAGGTGACCACCGGAAGTTTACTGGACATATCCCCGTACAGTTGCAGTCCCATTCCCTGTATTCCAGCGACCAACGCACGTTCATTCACCAGATGTCTCTGGAACCTGGCCTCCAATCCTTCTTGCAGCAGAATACGCAAACCTTCGTGAAGACCGTAGAGCATGGAGGTGGCTTCTGTATGGTGGTTCAGCCGGGCCGAACTCCAGTAATCCTGCAATTGGCTCAGGTCAAAATAATTGCTGGCAATGGTGCGGCCTTCTGCCCGCGCACTGGTTGCGTCTCGGAGTCCGCGTTCAACGGTTTTGCGGCTCATCAGTTTCTGTTCCACACGACTGTTGTACGTGAGAGGTGCCATTCCTGAAGGAACGGACAGGCATTTTTGCGTTCCGCCCATCACCGCATCCAGATACCAGGCATCCGTCTCCACCGGCGTCCCGCCAATGGTTGCTACAGCATCCACAACGAGTAAAATATCAAGGTCGCGACAGGCTTTGCCAATCTCGGCAAGGGGCTGCATCTGACCGGTGGAAGTCTCACCGTGAACCATCGCAACCAGACTCGGTTTATGGGTATGAATCGCCTTGATCACTTCTTCCGGATCAAATACCGTTCCCCATTCCGTTTCAAAAAAAACAACCTCTGCACCACAGCGTTCCGAGATTTCAACCAGCAGATGTCCGAATCGTCCGTAGATCGGGACGAGAACTTTGTCACTGGGCTGGATCAGACTGACCAACACAGCTTCAATGCCTGAACGCGATGTGCCATCGACTGGATAACACCACTCGTTATCTGTCATATATAACTCACGCAGCATCGCCATCGTCTCGTTCATCAAGGACGTGAACTCCGGGTCAAACTGCCCGAGGATCGGAAAGGATAACGCTCTGAGTACGCGTGGATCAACCTCAACCGGTCCCGGGGTCATAATGGTCCGCAAGGACGGAGATAACTCTTTATAGCTGGACATCTGCATTCAACTCCCGTAACCGTATTTATAGAGTAGCCGGACCAGAACCCGAAAACCGTGCATCAGGTCTGCTTCAGCTGTATATTCAAGTGGATTATGACTGATACCGTCCTGACTCGGCACAAAAATCATGGCTGTCGGACAAACCGGCTGAAAAATCTGCGAATCATGTCCCGCTCCGCTTGGCATTAGCCAATAGGACAACTGCTCCTGCTCACAGGTATCTTGGATGTCTGAGATCATCTCTACATTCATAGGAATGGGCGTCACCGAGAGATGTTCTTCCCAGTCAAGTCCAAGCTGATGCTCGGCTGCAATCCGACTAAAAGCCTGGAGCATATCCTGCCAGCAGCGATCAATACTTTCCTGCCGAATATGCCGGATATCCAGTGTAAACACCGCCCGTGCTGCAACCACATTCCCCACACCCGGATCGGCTGTGATTCGCCCAACCGTGGCTACCAGCGGTTCTCCCGCTTTCAATGCGATATCCCTTACTGCAGCAATCATCTCAGCTGCTCCAGCAAGTGCATCTTTGCGCCAGGACATCGGCGTTGTTCCCGCATGATTCGCTTCCCCGCTTACCGTAATACTGAACCGCTTCTGACCTACAATATCGGATACGACTCCAATCGAATGTCCAAGACGTTCCAGAACCTGACCTTGCTCAATATGAAGCTCAATAAAGGCACCGTAATTTTTCGCGGCCGGTCTATATGCACTATCGGGTCCAAAGCCCGCATCGCGGATCGCTTGTGCAAAGGTAACGCCGTCTTGATCCTTCAGATGCTCTACATCTTGCAGAGACGTTATTCCTGTTATACTGCGTGAACCCCAATATGCAAAAGGGAATCGACTTCCCTCTTCTTCGCATAACGATACCACTTGAAGTGTGCGCTTCGGTGCTCCAAAATGCTTCTGCAAATACTCCAAAGCAAGGACACCCCCCACCACACCGTAAGCACCATCATATTTGCCACCATACACCACAGTATCCATATGTGATCCGGTCACGATCGGTAATTCTTCAGCACCATTCGCTGATCCCTCACCCTCGCCCTTCAGTGTGCCATACAGATTACCGGACTGGTCGAACTCGGGAGAAAGTCCTTTCTCCTGCATCTTGGCTGCGAGGGCATGCTGTGCTTCACACCAAGACGAGTCATACAACAGTCGTGTGACGCCGCCCTGTGCATCCGCACCATATGTCGACAGCCAGTCAAGCATGGCTTGCAGCTCCACCTGTTCCACATTTAGCAAAGGAAGCTGTGCGTTATTGGTACCGGATGACCGGTATACTCCAGACTCCGTCATGGCGTCTCCTCCGTTCCCGCTTCGATGGGAATAGAAGAATAAGCCGCAATGTGTTGCCCGACAGGCACAGGAGATAACCCGGATTCCGAGTTGTAGACGCGCTGACCACGGCAAAATACATCTGCAATCTGACACTTAAAGGTACGTCCCACATAAGGGCTCTGTTTATGCGTGTAGAGCAGATCTTCCGTGTTCAGGGTCGCGCTCTTACCCCAGTCAATCAGAACCAGATCTGCATCCATGCCAATTGCAATCTCCCCTTTATTCTCCAGACCAAGCCTTCTGGCAGGCTGCAGAGAGAGCACTCTTCCGAGCAACGGAAGGTCGATATTTCGCTGAAGATGTCCTTCCTCCAGCATGATTAGCAGTGTGCTTTGTGCCCCGGATATGCCGCCCCAGATTTCAAAGAAGTTATCCGATTGTTTCATGGATGGTGGGCAAGGAGAATGGTCTGAGGCGATAACATCAATCAATCCTGAAGTCAGTGCATCCCATAACTGCTCCTGTTCGGAAGAGCTGCGCAGAGGTGGAGCGCATTTTGCTACAGCACCCAATCGGACCACATCCTTCTCGGTCAGCGTCAGATAATGAGGACATGTCTCTGAAGTTACGTTTTGCCCACGCCGTTTGGCTGCTGCAATCAGATCCAGCGCTTCCCGGGTGCTGATATGCACAAAATGCAGCGCACACCCGGTCTGTTCGCCGTATTTCAACGCTCGGGCAACAGCGACGACTTCAGCTTCCACAGGACGAGACCGGATATAATCCATCGGTTCCGTCTTTCCCTCTGCGATGCTTCTCGTAGCAAGTTCGGCAACGATGCCTTCGTCCTCTGCATGAAGTGCCAGCACACGGTTTAATGTTGCAAGTTCTTTCATCCCGTCCAGCAGGGTATGGTCATCAGCTCTGGCAAAGATGTCTTCCCCATCTCCACCCGGCTCGGACATAAATGCCTTGAATCCCGCAGCCCCCAGCCGTGCCAGTGGAGCAAGTTCATCCCGGTTGCCGGGAACCAAACCTCCCCAGAAGGCATAATCAACATAGGATTGGTCGGCAGCTGCTTTCTTTTTCATCTCCCATACTTCCGGCCTTGTGGTTGGCGGTACGCCGTTAAGCGGCATATCGACATAGGTTGTGATTCCCCCTGCGGCAAGTGCTGCCGAACCCGATCGGAATCCCTCCCAACTGGCGAGTCCAGGTTCATTGAAGTGCACATGAATGTCCACAACACCAGGCATCACTGTAAGCCCCTCAGCTTCTATGATCCAAGTCGCTTCACCAGCAGTCAGCCGCTTGGACAGTTCCG
Source organism: Paenibacillus sp. FSL K6-4396 (assembly GCF_038002525.1). Classification (NCBI taxonomy): domain Bacteria; kingdom Bacillati; phylum Bacillota; class Bacilli; order Caryophanales; family Paenibacillaceae; genus Paenibacillus; species Paenibacillus sp. FSL K6-4396. Next base: position 3,977,131 of record NZ_JBBOCR010000001.1, read on the forward strand.
TTATTTTCTCACCCGTAATGCCAATATCCAGTTGCTCTACCCGATCTCTCAGCACCACCCGGGCCCCCCGGATGATAGTATCAAATGTTGTCATGTGGATGACCCTCCCCCTGAATCCGAACCGGATGCGTGAATTCTCAGCTTCCCCGGTATGTACTGTAACCTCCTGGAGCAATCAATAATGGAATATGGTAATGGCTTGAGGCATCAGATACGGCAAAACGAATCGGAACAATTGTCCATAATGCCTGCCCCAGCTCCTCCAATGAACGATGTGCGTAATAACTCTCGACATGGAATTGAAGCTCATATATCGCTGGCTCCAACTTGCCTCCATCCAGCAGCGGTGCATCCAAACGCCCATCCGCATTGGTCACCGACTCAGCTACTTTTGTCTTGTTTTCCTGTTCTCCATCCCTCTTCAGGGTATACAGTTCGATCCGAACACCCGCAGCAGGCACACCTTTGGAGGTATCCAGCACATGTGTTGTAATTCGGCCATCAGACATCGACATTAGACGTCACCTGCTTTCCCGGCGTCACGGCCGTCTGTTCCCAGATCATCCCTTGTCATCGAGAAACCCTGGAATCCGTAAGGTGGTCTCGGTTCGGTAAATACTTTGCCTTCCCCCTCTTTCACTTCCTCCAGCACTGTTTCCCAAGTCCGATTGTTGGACTCAAATGAAACCTCACTCAGTTGCTCAAATCGACTTAACAACCTGCGTCCAATCTGGTAGATCAGATGTTGAATGGAAGCGGATCGACACTCATGAAATACCGCCGCAGCCAAGTCTCTGACCTGTTCCGCCGCTACATACCGTCCACGCTGATCATCTATGCCATCTCTCGGATCTTCATAACGCCAATTGATGTTCAGGAAAATAAATAACGGTCGATCCCATGTCTCTGGAAGAGTGGTATATTCATCCTGCATAAATCCGGCAAATTCACTGCCTTTGACCTTGATCAGTCTCAGATCGGCTACACCACTGAAATGGTTGCTGAGTTCAATCGAGTCTCCTGTTCGTTCTGCTTCCACGGCAGCTGTCGCACGATCATTCTGCGAATAACGAAATACAAGCGCACTCGGTCGATAACTCCCTTCCAACCCAATCGGTATATCTTCAAAAGGTATCTGGTCCGCTGTCATCTGAACCTTGCTCATCTGCGGATACGTCTCCAGGAAACGACGGCTTACCAGCGCAAGAAATCCTTCCACCGTTGCCCTTGTATAATCCGCTGCATGTTTGAGAATGAAATTTTTCATTGAATCGGTTGCGACCACCAGCGAATTATCCCCTTCTGCAAAAGAAGGCAAGAATTCATCACCCTGCACAGCGACCTTAATGTTTAATCCAAACAGAATATTGCTGCGTCCCATGAACGGCGATTCCGGAATGGACTGTATGCCCGTCAACGGTTTGGCGTAGGAACGGTACATCCACACATCCCCTTTGCCGTAATACATGGTCCGCTGCTGCACTGCGGCTGGCTTGCTGACGAACTCATGTTCATGACCGATCTGTACAAGCCATTGCTCCAAACGTATGCCTGCAATCTTGAATACTTCCTTCAATGCAGTCTCGAATTCCTCTTCCCTTCCTCGGCGATGACGTTGCCTCATGGATTCGAGGATGGAGCTTGCGGTATGGCCTTTTACAGCCAGTATGAATGGAAAGCCGAATTGGCTTGTATATGCTTTGTTTAATTGTTGAAGTTCGTTGTACTGCTCTTGTGAAAGTGAATCAAGCCCTGCTCCAGCTTGTTCCTGAACGGAATTGCTGCTCATGCTGATTCGCGCTCCAAGATCCGGGTGATTTCGAAGCAGTTGCAACTTCACCTGGTCATCCGATGCCTGAACCATGTTCTTCATCACGTTCATCATCTGTTCAAATGAATCAAAAGGTCGTAAAAGCCCGGAACGTTCAGCCACCCATGGTGACTCCTCAAATAAGCCGCCAAACGTATGCACAAACTGCGTGATAGACCAGTTGTTAACAAGTTTAATTAAGTCACTCATGTTAGAACCTCCGGTCTGTTATGGATTATTGTTCTTCATTCTAAGTGTCGTTCAATGTCGCGACAACAATATTTACGCAATTTTGTAATATAACATAACATCAGAGTTGTGATTTGTTTGCTATGCACGGGAAGTTCAGCTTTTATTGTCCTTAAACATGAAAAAACCGCATTCCATCAAGGGAATGCGGTTCATGGGTCTGAGACCCAGTAGCATTGTCATCTTGCACAATGCGCGGTTTAGAGTTGCACATTGTGCGGTCTTGCAGCTGCTTTGTCCCGCACAAACTTGCGGAAGGTGAATACCAGCTTTAATTTCAGCAGATCATTTGTTTTCTTAAAGTCCATTTGCAGCAAGCTGCCGACTTTCTCCATACGATAAGTGACTGTGTTACGATGCACAAACAGCTGCTTGGCAGCTTCATTGATCAGTCCATCATTCTCGATAAAGGACTCCAATGTATTCATCAATACCTGATTGGGATCACCATCCCTGGCAAGTAACGGTTCAAGTACTTTATTGCAGTAATTCTCCATGATGTTATCCGGTACATGTTGGAACACATAGGCAAATTCGAGCATTTCAAATTGCAACGCACGGTCTTTCATGCCGAATCGACGAGCCAGTTGTCGGGTATCCAGACATTCCTGATACGCTTCACGGAGCGATTTGGGTTCGTGTTTCATTTTGCTGATCCAGAAACGCGGAGCCGGTGCGCCTTTTGCTTCTTGTGCTGCCAGCACATCACCGAACCGGTTCAACAGAAAACCTGACAGTTCCTCTCCATAGTCTCTCCCTGTTGGACAGGTATAGATGGACAGAATGCCATCTTCAATCTGAAAATGCTGTGAGGCCGTGAATTGCATCAGCGGATTGTATTGTAATTCACGATGAATCTGTTTAAGCAGCTTTCCCTCGGCAAAGAGAGTCGGCTCAAGCGTGATCAGTACGCACTGATACGTTCCCTGGAACAGATGTACACCTTTGTTTTCACTCAAGGTGGTCAATTCCTGAATAGTCATTTTGTTATCCAAATACTGTGAAAGCAGCGTACGCATCTCATCTTGAACGGTCGGATTAATATGCTCGCGATAAGTCATATCCATATAAAATGCCAATACATCGGCAGCCTGTTGGAACAGCTCCTCCTCTGCCCGAAGCGATAAGGCTGAATCGGTAAACACCAGCAATGATCCGTATTCTTCATCATTCTGTTTGATCGGTACGCGATGACAACTTCCCTGATTCCATTTCACTCGGTGCATGACGGATTTCCATGGCCAGCCCTGGGTTACAGCATCCCCTGCAATGCCCTCACTGCCATAGAGCACATGCCCACGTGAACCAATGACGGCAAGCGGATAGTTCAACACCGTGGCAAGTTCGGCAAAGACATTCCGGTGTGGCTGCTGTTGCAGTGCAAACTGCATTAATTTCTTTTGCTTCTGCACAACTTCATGCAGCAATCGGTTGCTGCGTTCATGTTCAGCCTTGAACAAGGCATTCATCTGGTCCGAGAAGGTGAATTGAAAAGGAAGCTCAAGCAATGGTAAACGAAGTCGATCCGCTTCCTCGACAATGCCTTGGGGAATGGACTGCCAGAAACGTCCCAGCTTGATGCCGAGTCCTGCACAGCCACGTTCGTTCAAGCGCCGCATCAAACGTAGTGCATCTGTCTCACTGTCTTTCATAATAAAAGCAGTGGTGAACAACATTTCTCCGGATTTGATCCAATCCGCGATATCAGGAGCGTCCATGACGTTAACGGATTTCATCATCCGTGAAGTCCCTTCTCCACCCGCAACCAGTTTGGCCTCGGACAACGGGTATACCTGTAAAGCCTCTTTAACCGTAAGTTGCATGGACACTACCTCCCATATATATAACACATAATCATGTTATTTTCGTTTTAGCAGAATTATTTCTGGATTACATTTCTAATTAAATCTATATTCATCCATTTAATCTCGTTTGTTGTTAAGTATTATAACATCATTTTTCTTGATAAAGCTTACATGGCAAAAAAATAAAACCTATGACCTAATTACAGCGCACTTTCCTGTAATCGGCATAGGTTTTATAAGTTACTATGATTCACACACAACGGTTGGAAGGTTTTTCTATTTAGCCACGCAAACTCCTCCATAGGTAACTACTCTAGGATCAGTAACTTCAGATACACAATTCGTTTTATATTTTCCCAAATAACGTTCGTATAGAGAAGCAAGGCAGCGTATTTCATCTCGGAATTGTACTATTTTTTCTCCAATTGAGTTCATAATCTTCAGGTGTTCCTTCTCAATAGCGACTTTTAATGGAACAATGTTCTTGTTCCGCGACAGTTGAACAATGATCAGCTCATTTATTTCAGCTCATGGGGTAATCAATTTCCTTTTTGTTACCATTTTTTTCATATATAATCTCTGTTTTTCTGCCATCCGGGTATTCCTTGATCATTTTTTCATTTTCTTCATATACAATGGGCACACCATTGCTTTTGGCCTCTTGTCTGGCCGAGAGTGTTGCTTTTACTAAAATTTCATTCAATTCAGAAATTGACATACGTTTCATGTGAAGATACCCTCCTTAAATAATTGTACGTAAAAGTTTCACACTATTAAAATACACCTGCATTAATAAATGCCACATATTCCTCAAACGTATTTGAAAATATTGCAAAATGATGATTTTTCATAATGTACCTCGCAAGATTATATATTAACTATCAGTGTTGTTCTGGCAGGATGTATGCTGTTTAACCATATATAGGCTTGAAATATTACGTGCTCATAACTATAACGAATCTGCATCACGTTTGGCCCTTTGATATTCTCTTTCATCTCGAACTGCTCGATTCCATTCTGATTGCGAATACTTAACATTATAATTAGCTTGTTTTACAAACTTTTCTTTTGAAAAATTGGCCTGTTTCCGTTTTTCCTCAGCTGTATCATATGCCTCACTTTTTAATCGTTCTTTCTCTTTGTGTAAATTACTTTCCCCAATATTCCATCCGGTACTATGGTTTGGATTCCCAAACATTGAGACAGTCTTATCCAGTAAAAACAGCAGAGCGAATACAATAGTACCACCGACCATAAATAAGAAATCAATGACCTTAAGACGCAACATTCCTCCCTTCAAGGAAGATACACTTCCCTTTCTTAATAACTTCAACATTCTAGCTTTATCTTTCTGTCTTAGAATTCCTCCATCATATTTTCCTGCCTCTATCTCTTCAATCAATCTTCCGTTTGTATTTGTTACACGAACCATAACTTTATTGATCAACTTTGCTGATATTACAGCAAAGACTATTGGAATAATGAATGTAATAGCTAGATGTATGAAAGCATCCCATACATCAGATACTAGCACTTGAGATGCATACGTATTAGTTAAGTTAAGTAGAAGAGACAGAATAATAAACCCACATACAGTTCCATACATACTATGCCATTTGAATTTTTTTTCATCATCAAAGGAGATGGGTTGCCTTTTAAACTTATTCGTAAGTAGCTTTACAACTAAAATACTGATAAAGCCAGCGGGGATTACAAATATCACACCATAAATACCAAGTGAGAAATGATTTGTATGAGAAGTGTATAAACCTCCTTCAAAAATCACCTCTTGAGTCATTACTCGATTGATCAATTTATTGATTGCAATGGTCAAAATAACCGTTAGGATAATTACGGGTAAAGTCTTTCCCTTCAAAGTTTCCTTCATTGTCCATTTGTTCATCTCTTTCATTCCTTTACTCATCATCTAGGTTTCTAATTAGCAACCAAGATAAATATAGATTCTATTATCGTCCTCTTTGTTAAAGAGTCTTCCTATTCGATTACTCTAGTGCATTTCTGTTCATGAAACCATCAACCTTACATCCTTTCTGCTATTGCGGTTAAAACTAGTTTCTTGACTACCTCAAATGTCGTATGTACTTATTGTTCAGTATTTTACTATGCATAGTTATATAAAACCTAAATACGAACAAATCCACGTGCAAACCCCTATCTCGGGAAAAGTACGCACGGCGGCGATGTCATTTAACTTTATCGTGTCGCCGGTCGCTTGAAATTCTCTCTTGGACCGCAAACACCATCACCCTCATGTGCTACTAAGATAGTACCGAATTTCACACTAATCAACAAAAAGGTGACTGTTATGGATCGTCCTGTTGTCTAGCTCTAGTTCAGAAAAATGTTTCTCCGAAAAAGTAAAATGCTCCTTTGGATGCGGTAAAGATACCTATTAATGGAACTATTTTGCGTTCTCCCCCCCTTAATTACAATCCAATACCAACTCCAGGGATAATAATGTATATCGCTAACCACAAATCGATAAGGTTAATGCGTACGACGGGTTGTTTACTTTAATAGTGACAACCCAAGCAGTTCCATTAGATATCCCCCTTCTTATTTACTATTGATTAAGAAGATAACTTGATCTACTTATGTATGTAATTTGCATAGATCGTAGTCTTTTTTGAACTTTCATTAAAAAATCCCCCAGAAGGGGGACTTATTTAACCTTTGTGAAATCTACTTTATAGGTTACAGACATTTCTTTACCTGCATACATATAAACTAGCTCAGCTGGCTTGCTAAAATCGATTTTAGAATTATCAAAACTTGCATGTAAGACTGACACATATGCTGGAGCTTCTGGCCATGATCCGCTCATTGAGACATCGTCCTTACCTCTTATATCTTTTGGTTGATAAACTTTACTCCCTTGTTTCAATACCACCTTAAGATTCTTTGTAAAAGTAATACTATTGCCATACGTACGTAGCTCGAAATCTAATCTATTCAAACCTTTGTAGAGTGCTAAGAACTCTTTTGCATCTTTTAATGTATATGTATCATAATCGTTAAACTTTAGAAAAGAGGCTCTAACTATATTATAATATGGGGAAGATACCCAGACATCTGGTTGCCATATTTCAAGTTTATCAATTGAAATCTTTAATTTTTGCTTATTATTGAAATCAATTACGGCATCATATCCTTTTTTGCCTATTGCAATTGCATTTTTAAGTTGCTGATCTGATAAATTAAAAATACTAGATTTGACTTTATTGCTTGCTTTCTGTTCTGTTGTGCTCGTAATTTCAATGTTACTTGTGGTTGTATTACTAGCTGCCATGGCCGATCCAGAAAATAGTGTTGACATAATAAGCAATGAGACTAGTAACTTTTTCATCTGATCCTCCAAATATAGGTATTTAGTATATTTTATCCTATCTGTAGATGTAGGTAAATGGTTTTATTTTAGATAATACTTTAGAACTACAAGATATTCTATTAGAAGGACTCTTTAATGCACAGTAGAATGCATTTTGGCAACTAAACAAATAAAGACAACTCTGTCGGACGATGGTCCCCTTCCCATCCAGATCTGCTCCGTTTGCGGACATCGGGTTGGAAAGAGAGAACTACATATCCGAGAGTAAGGCTGCACCAGCTGCGGCGTTCATCATGACCGCGACCGTCAACGCGAGTTTGAACATTCGAGATGAGAGCCTGCGCCTGATACGTCTGACTCCCTCCGTTTAACGAACACCGAACCGCAGGAACGGCAGGGATCGCTTGGCCGAAAAACCTAACCGCTGCTTGAATCTATGCCATGCGGGTCAAGTAAGGTTTCTTCCAAAAAGCTCCGACTTCTAACAATAGTTAAGTCGGGGTATTTCACCAACTGGACAGTTAAAAGCATAATTTTCTTCTCAAACCCACCGCGCTCATCTTGTTAAGGTACATCCTTGGATGGCAGATAAGAGAAACATGAGGACCTCCGTTTTTGTTTTTTTGATATTGTAGAGTAGTCTTTTTTCACCTAACTAAGAACATTATATTGTATCTATAATAATCTGGAAGTTGGAATTTGAACTGCTGAGTTTATAACAAACACTGCCTATTGAAGCTGTAGCCCACTCCTCGGTTATAGCCGAAGTTCATCTCGTTCCGGACTGAATCGATAAGATGATTTTTTCGGCTTCATCTCGAGTAATATATAAACTTTTGTCTTTATGGATTGAATTTTGCTAGTAAAACAGCGCTAGGAGTTTTTACATTGGCATACACCTTTACTGTCGCTTCAACTCCGTAGAGTTTAGCCAAAAGGACATGAATCTGATGAATGGCTAGTGCTGTCTTGTTAAACTTACTTACGGATTTTCGTAATCGTGTACGGCGTTTAATGTTGATATTACTATCTCTTGATCATGTTCTTGTCCCTCGACACGTCAACAAATTATCACTTCACTCTTTCGGAAATGCTTTTACTTATTTCTTCAGGATTTTCAACACCAATGATCAACTTTGATATTTTGAACATACCAACTTTCAAGCTATTCAAATCTAAATGAAGAGTTTCAAGCTCATTTTCAAAAAAGTGGAGTTGAAACCACCATTTGATCTAAATAACCCATTTCTCTTTTCTCCTAATAAAGCACCATATAGTTTAAAAGCTTTGGGTATTGGTCTACCTGTTGTTATTCCCTCGATTGAAGAGTATGGAATTTGCAACCCTTTATCTAATTTTAAAAAGGGTGAGTTTCCAAAGTCGATATTTACGTAGGTTTCCATTAGTTGAATTTTACGTTCCATATTTTGATTCCCCCATTTTCTTTTCAAATAATCCATTTATTTCATAACCCATAATTACATATAATACTACAGATACCTCTTTTATTCATGAAAGTCTAAGCACTGCCCTCCGCGCCTTCGCGGGATACGTCCTCCTTTTTATATTCCATTTCCAATCATTTATTAAAGAACCTACGCGTGTAGCATGTAGTGCTTAAACAGGGACTTATCTTTAACCTAAACACTAAGAAAATACTATATTTTCACTGGACAATTAGTTTATTTTTCCTACACATTTGTTAAATGAAATTGCATGAAATTTAGTTAGGTGTTTATCTAATCAGTAATCCTGCTCATGTTCTTGTCCTTTTCGGCAATCGGGACAAGAACTTGTACCGATAAAACAAAAAAAGCCGCTAAATTAGCGACTTCACTAGGAATATGTTCTTGTCCCTCGACAATCATCGTAGTGTCAGTGTAAATAACTTTTAGTTCAACTACGATCAGATTTCCATGGTTTCGTGATTCATCCATAATTTCATACGGGATAATACATCTTTGATATTCAGTGGTTTGCTGAGATAGTCCGAAGCACCTGCTGCAATACATTTCTCCCGATCCTCTTTCATGGCCTTGGCTGTCAGCGCAATAATCGGAAGCTGAGTCAGACCAAGTCGTTCACGGATCTGGCGAGTTGTCTCATAACCATCCAGTTCCGGCATCATAATATCCATCATGATGATATCAGGCTTGACGCCTCCACGCTCCAACAATTCCAGACACTCGTACCCGTTCTGGGCTGAAATGACATTCATACCGTATTGCTCAAGAGCGTTAGCCAGCGCATATACATTTCGTATATCATCATCAACGACAAGTACTTGGCGTCCGCTGAGCAACGCTTCTTCCAGAGGTGTCAATAAAACATCCGATTGTTCGGAAGTTATTGTAGGAAGCTTATTGACCTCAGGTGTAGTGGTAGCCACCTCATTCAGGAACAACCGCGATGCATTCATAGTCTCAGGTTCATCTCTTCGCAGTGGCAGGAACAGCGTGAACACACTGCCATGTCCTTCACGACTTGTTGCCGAGATTGAACCACCCAGCAAAGTCGCAAGCGATTGAGAGATCGACAGCCCAAGTCCCGTTCCGCCATATTTACGTGCCGTAGCCCCATCCGCCTGTTTGAATGCATCAAAGATCTGCAGAAGTTTGTTTTCCGCAATGCCAATCCCTGTATCACTGACGGAGAAAGCAATCACGTCGGTCTCTTGGTCTTTCAATTCAGGATGAGCCAGACTCATTTTGGAGATGGTTAAGGCAACTTCACCCTCACTCGTGAACTTGAATGCGTTCGAAAGCAGATTTCGGAGAATCTGGTGCAATCTCATCTCATCCGTCACGATGGTTTCCGGTAAAGGACTTTGGAGCTGAATCCGGAAATCTATTTTTTTCTGTTCCGCTGTTTTCAGGAAATACTGGTTCATGACTTCAGGTAGACTACCCAGATAGACATCATCAAAATCCACTTCCATCTGTCCGGCTTCCACCTTGGATAAATCCAGAATATCATTGATCAGATTCAGCAAGTCCTTACCAGACTTGTGTATGACCGAAGCATAGTTCTGCTCTTCACTATTCAAGTGTTGGTTTTTATTTTCAGACAATATTTCCGACAAAATCAACATGCTGTTAAGCGGTGTCCGCAATTCATGGGACATGTTCGCCAAGAATTCGGATTTGTACCCCGAGCTTGTTCGTAACTGATCTGCCACAACTGCAAGTTCATCGGCTGATGTCTCAGCAGCGCTCTTCTGTATTTCCAAGCGTTCATTAAGCATATGAAGTTCTTCGGTCTGCATTTGTAGTTCCTCAGTTTGAGACAGCATTTCTTCGGTCTGAGACTGAAGTTTCTCCGATTGTGCCTGTAATTCTTCATTCAGAACTTGTGACTCATCATATAACTGCTGTAATTCCATGCGAGTGACAGTCGAGTGTAAAGAAACACCAAAAATGTCCGTCAGTTCTTGCATCAGCCTCATATCATTCTCTTGCAATGGCTTCATTGAAGCAAGCTCAATGACCGCAATCGTTCTGCCTTCGAAGAGGACCGGTACTACGGTAAGTGATGTGGCAGATGTATATCCGAGACCCGAAGAGATTCGAATATAGTTCTGTGGCAAATCATTCATACGTAAAACTCGCTTCTCCACAGCACTTTGACCTACCAGCCCCTCACCCGGGGCAAGCGACACTTTACCGAGCGAACGTTCTTTCTCTCCATCCGCAGCATATGCAGCCACGCGCAGCAGTCGATTGTCTTTCCAGTAATATAAGACGCTATAGGGAACTTCAAACAACATGGCAAGCTCGCTCAGGAACAAGCGTGACAATCCCTCCAGATTGGTCGGGTTCTGTAAGAGTGTCGCAATGCCTGTGATCTGGTCCTTGACCCGATTCTGTTCCTGTACTTCATCCAGTAATTTGTTGGTTTCGTGACCCAGGTCCCCCACTTCATCATGTGTCCGCACCTGAATTCGCTGCTTCAGGTTTCCACCTTTGGAGATATCACTGATGGTTTGCATAACATCTCGCAACGTTTTGACGATATTTCCTGATATCACAATCGCAGCTGCAATGGATAACGTTGCAATAATCCCCCACAGCGTATACATAATCGTCAACAGCGTGGAGCTGCGTCTGGCAAGTTCACTAACCCTCGCCTCGGTCAGCGCGATCTCTGTGTTACGGAAGGTTGTAAGTTGAGAGCGCAGTAGATCAATTTCTGTTTTACCCGGATCAGATTGAAAGAATGCAACAACTTTGGCTTGGTCCCCTTGCTTTTTCAACTCCACCAACGGCTCCCCAGCAATCTCGATCCATCTCGTAATATGAGCTTTGATGCTTTGCAGACTCTGCTGCTGCGAAGGATTGTCACTAATGAGAGCATTCAACTGATCATAGTTGGAACTCCACTGGGATAGGCCTTGGGAATAAGGCTCCAAGTAACTTTCATTGCCTGTAATCATGAATCCACGCTGTCCTGTCTCCATGTTCAAGACATTTTTTTCAATCGCGTTGGTCAGATTATGTACTTCCAGATCATGATGAGAGATAAAATCATTTTCCTTCTGTAACACATTAATTTGGGCCGTAAGCACTAGCAGAACAACTCCAAATAAAAGCACAACCACAAGATAGCCCAATAGAATTTTGGAGCGTATCGTAAATCTTCTCGTTTTAGACAACGCGGAAACCTCCAAATATATACGAATCCCATTCAATTATATTAAAACTGGTGCATATGTAGTTTATATGGATACGTATAGTCTGACAAGCTTTAAGTTCATCGGTAAGCATAAGAAAAACGACCTGCTTGTGCAGGTCGTCCTCTTCAGTGATCTATATTGCTCATTTGGGCTGATTTTAGGCCTTTGGAGCGATCATTTTGGCCGGATCGACATATTGATCAAATTGCTCTTCGGTAAGCAGGCCCGTTTGTAACGTCGCCTGTTTCAAAGACAAGCCTTCTTTATGTGCAAGCTTCGCAATTTTGGCTGCATTCTCATAACCAATATGCGGATTAAGCGCGGTAACCAGCATCAGCGAATTGTTCAGATTATGTTTAATCTGATCCAGGTTAGGCTCAATGCCTACGGCACACTTGTCATTAAACGCAATAATGGAGTCCGCCAGCAGTTGTACGGATTGCAAGAAGTTATAGATGATAACCGGTTTGAATACATTCAGTTCAAAATTACCCTGACTTGCCGCGAAACCAATCGCTGCGTCATTACCCATGACCTGCGTAACCACCATAGTAATGGCCTCGCTCTGAGTTGGGTTGACTTTACCCGGCATAATGGAACTGCCTGGCTCATTCTCAGGAATACGGATCTCGCCCAATCCACTGCGAGGGCCACTGGCCAACCAGCGGACATCATTGGCAATTTTCATCAAATCAGCTGCAAGCGCTTTAACGGCACCGTGCGCATATACAACTTCATCATGACTTGTAAGGGCATGGAATTTGTTTGGTGCAGATACAAAATCTTTCCCCGTATGTTTGCCAATCTCCTTGGCAGTGAAATCCCCAAAATCCGGATGCGCATTAATGCCCGTTCCGACAGCTGTACCGCCGATCGCAAGCTCCTTCAGGTACTGCACACTTTCACGGATCATACGCTCACTCTTGCCCAGCATGGCTTCCCAACCACTGATCTCCTGGCCAAGCGTAATTGGTGTTGCATCCTGGAGGTGAGTACGTCCAATCTTGATAATATCCTTGAATGCCTCCGACTTGTCTGCAAAAGTGGCTTTTAATACCGCAATGGCAGGCAAGAGTTGATCCTCAACAGCCAGAACACCTGCGACATGCAGAGCCGTTGGGAATGTATCGTTGGAGCTCTGGGACATGTTCACGTCATCATTTGGATGCAGACGCTCTTCCTTACCCTTTTGCTCCAGCAGTTGGTTCCCCAGATTGGCAATCACTTCGTTCACGTTCATATTGGATTGTGTTCCACTTCCCGTCTGCCATACTACCAGTGGGAAATGGTCATCAATTCGGCCTGCAATAATCTCGTCTGCTGCATAAGCAATAGCATCGGACTTAGCCGCAGATAATTTACCTAATTTATGGTTACTGGCCGCAGCACTTTTTTTCAAAATGGCAAGGGCACGGATAACTTCCATCGGCATATGTTCACTGCCAATCGGGAAATTCTCCTTGCTGCGCTGCGTCTGAGCTCCCCACAGCCTGTCGGCTGGTACTTTCATTTCGCCTAACGTATCTCTCTCAATGCGGTATTCCACTTGCTTGTCCTCCTCCAAAAAGATGGTTTGGGTCTCTACAAAGCTTGTGTATCTCGTCATATTATACATGATTTACGAGCAGGTTTTCACCTTTTCGACAAAATTGTAAGCGCAGCGCAAAATGAGCGTGAATTATTTTTGTGACGCAATTGGATACAATCGGCTGCTCTGTTCGAATAGTTCACCTGGTTCCAAACCGATCAATCCGATTTCTTCTGCAGGTATGCCTTCAACATTAGGAGCGTTAACCAGGTTCATCTGTGGTTCAGGACAGAAGAATTCGCCACCCATGTTATTGTTCCAGATCATCCAGTGCTTGTAGGAGGTACCCACATCGTATACCAGTTTGTCTCCAGTACGGTGATCCGTAAGTTCCATATAGTTACGTCCATTCTGCGGCTCCGCAGTGTAATGATTATCCATGGCAGCAAAGAACGGACTAACACCGTCTTTTTTCAATTGTTCTTCCTCAGGTGTAAGCGGTTGAAATTGTCCTGTTGGCAGAGAACGCTCATTCAATTCACGACGTTGTCCAATCGTAACTTTGGCCGTGTAATCCGAGGCCTGACTGTCCGGTGCAAAAGGTACAGCAATCGCCGTGTGGAATGCAAACAAATTCGGCATATATTCAGTCCCGTTGTTGCGGACGATCAATTGTTGCTGAAGTCCTTGGCTACTCAAAGAATAACGGAGCGTCACTGTGAACGTAAACGGCAGGTACTGATGGAATGTATGCCCTTCTTTCACGTCCTGGCTAAGCAACACATAACTCTCCAGCTGATCCGAACCGTATCCCTCAACCTTCCACTCGGCATCATGCAAAAATCCATGCAAATGGTTACCTGTAGCCGGTTCGTTCACAGGCAACTGATAAACTTTACCATTCCAGGGGAAACGTCCATCCTCATAACGGTTTGGTGGAGAAAGAATCGGAATTCCATAGACCGCAGGTGCAGCCATAAATTCATCCATCTGATCCTGATTCGGCTCTCTCAAGTAACGGAAACCCTTTTCTGTATCACGAAAAGCAACGAGGTTGGCACCCACGCTAGGAATAACTGCCGCTTCAAACTGATTAAAACGAAGCCAAACGGCCGGAATCCCTCCAAATTGTTCTTCAAATGCTGCATTTTGCTGTGTCATCGTTATATGTACCTCCTGCATACTAAGGTTATATTATACGGCTCGACTATATCATGCCCGAGCGCAAAATACCAATCTATGATAGAGAACAAATTCATAATAGAAAAACAAAAAAGACAGGAAAAAGACAGCTGCAATACGTTACGGCTGTCTCTGCTGTCTTTCATATGATGGTTCAATTAATCCACATATTTTCCTTGATCCGGCACAGTGCTCTCTTCAAAGTCCAGATCAAGTCGCTTCAAGGATGCACTCAGCATATCTCCGCTCAAGGCATGCCCATGCCCGGTAATCGCAAGTTTCGGTTCCAGATGCCTTATATGCTGGACAGATTGATGAGCAGCCTGCCAATCGGTTGTGAAATAAGATGGTGGGCCATGCAACTGTTTGTCCTGAAGCAACACACTCCACAGCGACTCCTGCTTCACTGTGATGATTGCGTCTCCCGCAATTAACAAACGGTCTGCTTCCCGAAACAGCGACACATGTCCAGGCGTATGACCTGGCGTGTGCACCCATTCCCATCCTGAGACGCCTGGAACGGAATGATCTTTGGGTAAACTGAATATCCGATCATCCAGATTGATTGCCTCATTGGGATAAGCGAATGACAACCTGGACATCAAACCTCCACCTACAGAAGGATCCGCTGGCGGGTAATCTTTTAATCCCGTTAAATACGGAATTTCAAGCGGATGAGCATACACTGGCACACCCCAGAATTGTTCCAGTTCAATAACGGTCCCTACATGGTCGAAGTGGCCATGCGTCAATATGATCGCAGACGGCGGACCTTGAAATCGTTCTGTTGCAACCTGAACAATATGATCTGTGAACCTCGCCATTCCGGTGTCCACGAGGACCCAGTTCCTGCTTCCTGGCTCTCCGATGAACACGACATTAACGAATAGTGTACGTAGACTGAGAATATCGGGCGCGACTTCTTCAAGTCCCGTCAACCCTTCTGTAATCAGATTGTCAGATGCCATTCACGGTTACCTCCCATTAGGCGGATTGTCTCTCTGGTTCCATTCATCTCGTAGACTTCCCTTTTCTGGATCATCTATTCAACATTTCCAATAAAATAGACGGTATACACCCTGTTTCGGGCATACACCGTCTAGTATAGTCATCGACACAACACAATAGAACAAGAACATCTCGGCTAGTTAAGCCGGAAATGCCTCCAAAGCAGCATCGAGCAATTGATTGTACAGATCGTCATCATTTTCAAGCAACTCGTCCATACGCAGTAACTCTTCTTCATCACCGGATTGCTCCGTGAAATGCAAACTATAGTCCCAATCTTTTCCGTTCTTGCTCATGAAGGTAATCTCATATACTGACTTTTCGCCTTCTGTGCGGTAAACGGTATTTCCCACGTATCCTTTTTCACCTTCACGGCGCATTTCAGCACTTATAATTTCAATATTCACAATCATTCTCTCCTTTAATCTTTCATCTACAGGCGGTCTCCAACATTTCTGGTAAACCTAGTTTGGTAATTATTATTGGTTAATTGTACAATATATAACGTAGCAACGTATACCTTATTCAATGAAGGATCCATTCTGAGTCCTTACATAGTTGTAATGAGGATTATAAATACGTGTTTGACCAACATCTATAATAGCCAACAAGCTACGATATTATTATCACATTGGAGGAAAAAATAGCATGAATACTTTTGAAACGAATCTTCAGCAATATGCTGAACTGGCTGTACAAGTCGGTGTCAATGTCCATCCAGGACAGACACTCGTGGTAAACGCTCCAATCTCGGCAGCACATTTTGTACGACTGATTGTCAAAGCAGCTTACGGTAAAGGTGCGAAATTGGTCAAAGTAAACTGGAGCGATGAAACCGTCACACGTCTTCATTACGATCTTGCACCTGATGAAGCCTTCTCCATTGAACCGAAATGGTTTGCAGCTGAAATGACTGAACTCGTTGAAGAAGGTGCCGCTATTCTGCACGTCATCGCTGAAAATCCGGATCTTCTGAACGGTGTAGCTCAGGAACGGATTGTTACCAGCCAAAAAGTGCGCGGCAAAGCGCTCGAAAAATATCGTTCTTATCAGATGGCTGACAAATTCAGCTGGTCTATCGTAGCCGTTCCTTCTCCGGAATGGGCAGCTAAAGTGTTCCCGGATCTTCCAGAAGCACAACAAGTCGATCGCCTGTGGGACGTCATTTTCAAAACCGTACGGATCGGTGAGCAGGATGCTGTTGCCGAATGGAAAACCCATTTGCAAAACCTAGATTCCCGCGCTGATCTGCTGAACAACAAGAAATACAAGAAGCTTCACTATACAGCTCCAGGCACAGACTTGACCATTGAACTTCCAGAAGGCCATATCTGGGTATCCGGTGGAAGTGTCAATGAGCAAGGACATGTCTTTATTGCCAATATGCCTACCGAAGAAGTATTCACAGCTCCGCTGAAAACGGGTGTTAACGGTACCGTTCGCAGCACGAAACCACTGAGCTACGGCGGCAACCTGATTGACGGATTCTCCCTTACATTTGAGAACGGTCGAATCGTAGATTACACCGCTGAACAAGGACTGGATGCACTCAAAAACCTGATCGAGATGGATGAAGGTGCACACTATCTGGGTGAGGTAGCCCTCGTTCCACATCAGTCACCAATTTCCGATACGAATATTTTGTTCTACAATACTTTGTTTGATGAAAATGCCTCCAACCATTTGGCGATTGGTAATGCCTATGCCTTCTGTCTGGAAGGTGGTAAAACGATGTCCAAAGAAGAATTGATTGAACGTGGCATGAACTCCAGTCTCACTCATGTTGACTTCATGATTGGATCCGGAGAAATGAACATCCACGGTGTGACCTCCGAAGGTGCGGAAGAGCCGATCTTCCTGCAAGGAAACTGGGCATTTTAATCCCGTTTGATGTGATTTAGGAGAGAGGAGATTACTCCTCTCTTTTCCTGCGTCAACAGGTCAAAAATTCAACAATTGGAGGGAACTCACATGTTAAGTTTTGAACAAAAAATGGATCGTTACGCTGAACTGGCTGTAAGAGTAGGTGCTAACGTGCAACCAGGACAAGTATTTGTCATCTCTGCGATGATTGATACCGCTGAATTCGTACGTTTGCTGGTACGCAAGGGGTATGAAGCTGGCGCCAAGCAGGTGATTGTAAAATACGGAGATGAAACCGTCAATCGATTGCGGTTTGAGATGGCCCCTGAGGAATCCTTCCAGGAGCCGCCGAAATGGCATGCAGCGGAGCTTGAAGAACTGGCGGCCAATAATGCAGCCTTTCTAACCGTATTGTCATCCAGTCCAGACCTGATGAAAGGTATTGACCCGGAGCGGATTTCCACCCATCAGCGTACATTTGGTCAGGCGATGGCCAAGTACCGTCAGTATCAACAGGCGGATAAAATGAGCTGGACGGGTGTGGCTTGTCCTTCCCCCGATTGGGCAGCCAAAGTATTCCCGGATCTCCCGGCAGCCGAGCAGGTTAGCCAGCTGTGGGAAGCCATTTTTGCTGCAGTGAGAGCCGATCTGGAGGACCCTGTAGCGGCTTGGGAACAGCATATCGAACGACTGGAGACCAAAGCTGTTGCCCTGAACAACAAGAAGTATCAAGCATTGCATTTCCTCTCACCGGGGACGGATCTTACTGTCGAGCTTCCAGAAGGTCATATCTGGGCGCAGGCAGGTAGCGTGAATGAGCAAGGCACCCCTTTTGTCGCCAATATTCCAACAGAGGAAGTATTCACTGCTCCAGCCAAACATGGCGTTAATGGCAAAGTGTCCAGCACCAAACCACTCAGCTATGGCGGCAGTATCATTGATCGTTTTTCACTCACATTTGAGAACGGACGTATCATTGATTTTCATGCCGAAGAAGGTCAGGATACGCTGGAAAGACTCATTTCCATGGATGAAGGATCTCATTACCTCGGCGAAGTCGCTTTGGTTCCCTTCCATTCACCGATCTCTGAGAGTGGTATCCTGTATTACACTACATTGTATGATGAGAATGCATCGTGCCATCTTGCGATTGGCAGTTCCTATGCATTTAATATCGAAGGGGGCAAGACGATGTCTCCCGAAGAACTTGCCGCTCGCGGCATGAACTCCAGCATTACTCATGTGGATTTCATGATGGGCTCTCCCGAAACGGACATCTACGGTATTACGGCAAACGGCGAACGTGAAGCCATCTTCCTCAATGGAGACTGGGCATTCTAACAGATAACGGTTGATTTCTCCCCCGTTATATATTTTCACTGAAACTGTCATCCAGGCTGTCTTGCAACCATGTGTTCATGGTTGCAAGACAGCCTTTTTATTAATTTTCAGCAAACTGTCCTGGAGGCTGCACACGCTCACTCCATCTGGTTTTTCTCGGACCAACCTCCCATTGTATCGTTTCCATATTATGTTGTAAAATGTAATGATACCAATGTTTGTGGATTGTTCACCAGAAAGGAGAACATCATGGCCAATCGGCTCCAGTTATTACTAGCCTCAGATTTCCATAATTTAGGCTCTGCACTTCAAGAAGAAGTGTATTATGAATATTATAATATGGTACATGGTCTTATCGTTTATATCATCAAGGAGCGTGCTGCAGCAGAAGATATTATTCAGGAAGCTTTTATCAAAATTATTAAAAACAAACCCATCTTTGAAGACGAGGTCAAACTGAAAGCCTGGCTCAAGGTTGTCACACGGAACACAGCTATTAATTATCTGAGAAAAAATAAAAATAACCGTAACCAATTGGATACGGATAGTGTTTTTATAGATATGGAGACGATGAATCAGACGGCAGCTTCCGTGGAAAGCATGGTAGAAACGCAGATGATGGAAGAGTCCATTGAATATTATCTCGGACAGCTCAAACCGGAATATCGTGTACTGGTGGAGTTACGGTGGAAAAAAGGTCTCTCCTACCGAGAGATGGCCGAACTGCTGGATACCTCCGAAGACATTGTGAAGCAACGCTTGTTCAGAGCCCGTGGCAGTATCAAGAAGAAATTACATAAGGAATGGGGTGGAAGCATTGAGCAAAGGCAAGTCCGATAAAAACGTGGAGCAATACGATTCAGAGCTGGAAGACGAATATTTCGACGCTGCGTTTGATCTGGCTTTTGATGAAGCTTTCCATCAGGCCGTCTCTGCCCCTTCCGCCTCCCATACCGAATCTATGCAGCAATCCTGGCAGAAGGTACAACGGGAAATTAACAGAATTGGTTTACGTAAAAAAAGAATACGTACCTTGCGACTTTCAGTTGTCGTAGCTGCGTCCGTGACCATCGGAGCCGTTATTTTCAGCCTGCCATCTGGTACGCAAGCGGTATCCCCTTTTGTGCAATCCATCAAAGATTGGGGTAATGGCATGAAATCCATTATCATCGAGGATCGCACGACCCATCTGGGGGCTGATCCATCAACAGCCAAAACGCCTCCACCACCGGAAACCAGCTTAGACGACATTCTTCAATTACAAGAAGAAGAAGCTCTTAATACACCTTCGTATGAGTTATCGAGCCATCTGCTTCGTCCAGTACTTGTTACGGAAGAGATCGCACGCGAAGGGTTCATGGGTGACTTTCTGTTATCCAAGGCCATTCCCGAGCGATTCAACAAGGTCAAATTCGAACTCGTGCTTGATACTGAAAACCCTGTGAATCCAGACGATTATTATGAGTCCACACAAATGAGAGTTCAATATACCAGTGAAGGCAAGAGCATAGAGGATGAGATCATCCAGTTTGATTATGTCTATGTCATGCCTGGGGAGAAAATTGAAGGGGCCATGCTTCGTGATATGAGCACCGTAAAGCTGGCGGATGGCTCGGAAGCACTGATGTATATCGGCCCACCCTATAACTCTTTTCAGTGGATGATGGGTTCCAACAATATGAGTCTGTTTGGAACCCTTTCGGAAGAAGAAATGACTGCGATTGCCAACGATTTTCAAGAGCAGAAGTTTCCCGGCAGCACCCGTCGATAAGATCAGAATAACACGGTGCCAGAGACATGTTTGCTTGTTTCCGTGGTACTTCCATCATACGCTGTATGAATACTGGTAACGCGATAATAATATCCTGGCATAACGGTCCAATCCGATGCGGCATTCAGTAAGTTTGTATTCGTTGCATTCTTGGAATTCATTTTAAAAGTTACCCATGCTGTTCCTGTCCAGCGCTCAAGTCGATAATCTACGGAAAGTGTCTTCATTGCTGTATATGTCATGGTCTTGGTATTGACGATAGCCGATAGTCCACCCCCAGGAATGACTGCACCGACCGCTTGATAGATATGTCCAAGTTCTCGAGTGTTAGCAAGCGAATGGTTGGATGGTTCCGGCGGAGGTGGGGGTGTAAGGGCACCAGAGGACACGTTGCTCATCGGGCTTGCAACGGCTGGTTCGGACGTAGGTATAGCCAGAATTGTTGGCACCATTAACAAGGCAACAAGGGTTATTTTTAGTATAGATGCTGCACTCTTATTATTCATTTTCCGCATATTGATCCATCCTCCGGTTCCATATTTGATTTTGTGTAAGGGTATAAACGGACGGATCGGGTGACAGGTTTCAAAAAAAAATTAGACGCTCCGATGTTTCTGTCGGCAGCGTCTTTTATCTTTGCAAGCATCTCCAGCACGGTTGAAACCTAAATTATTCCAGCCCGTATGTATTGGGTAATGGATTCACGAAACCATATTAACCAACAAGATTTGCAAATGAGGTGTATAACTTGAGTAAGCTTCAATCCAAATCCAAAAGGCATCGTCAAATCTCCAATCCGAATGAACTACATATCGAAGTTTCCAGCTCGTTCAAACGTTGGCTTATTATCTTGGTGAGTGCGCTTACCGCAGGGACCTTAATATATTTCTTGGCTACAGCTCGGGAAAGCTGGATAAGCATGGGGATTGACCGCTATGTATTGCCCTTTATGATCTGGGGACTTGTACTGTCCCCCATCCTTGCTTTTCTTTTCCTCAAGCAGAGCGGACGAACCCTTTCCCATGTCAAATTTTTACGTGTTTTCGGGATTGCTTTCTGCCTTCTGCCTCTGGTACTTCTGTTTTATGTGCTCCCCGTAACAATTGGCATGGTGAATGATCACCTGACCCAGTTTAAACAAAATTCGGTGTTATCCACCACTAAGGTGGGGGACTACAATTCCTACGAGGTTACTTTCGTTGACATGTACGATATCATCACGATAAAGACACCGACGACAACCAAATCCACTCGAAAAAAGCTGAATATCCAGCATGATCTCGCTCCTGGAGAGAATGTTTATGTTACTTATAAGCGAATTTATATCAAAAATAGCTTGGTCACAGAGAACCGTTACGCCGATATTGTCATTCACGCACCCCAAGAATCATGAGCATGCAAAGAAGCTGTACGATGACCATTACGTCACCATACAGCTTCATTTGTACCGATTTCGATCTGGCTATGCGCCTTCTTCTTCAACCAACAGTTCCAGCTTAATCACATTCACTCGGGAAATCCGCTTATGCTCTGTCTCTTGAATGACAAATACATAACCCCCATACTCAACCGATTGACCGACCTCAGGTGGAATGGCATCTACTCTGGAGTATAACCAGCCCCCGATGGTGTCGTAATCGGCACGATCCATCTCCAGTCCGAATCGTTCGCTGACTTCTTCAATCAGCATCAATCCATCAATAGAGTATTCCATCTCATCCACTTGCTCAATGGCAGGACGCTCATGGTCGAATTCATCCTGAATCTCGCCTACGATCTCTTCCATGATATCTTCAAGTGTGACAAGCCCGGAGGTTCCGCCGTATTCATCAATCAGAATCGCAATCTGTGTCTTGCTACGCTGCATACGTTTGAGCAGATCACTGATGAGCGTGGTATCTGGCACAGCCAGGATGGGCCGGATCACGGAGATGGTATCCGTAAGTTGGGATCGCATCAGATCCTTAATGTGAATAAAGCCGATAATATGATCCTTGTCTCCGTTATATACCGGATACCTTGTTCGCATACTCTCACTGGCAATCTCCAGATTCTCCAGCATGGACTCATTGGCATTCAGACAGATCATTTCCGTCCGTGGAATCATAATTTCACGGGCAGTTGTATCCGTAAAATCAAATATATTATCAACAAGTGCTAATTCAGTGTTATCAATTAAACCGCTCTTATTGCTTTCTTTCATCAGAATGCGTATTTCATCTTCGCTATGTGCAGAGTCCATCTCCGAAGCTGGTGCCATTCGGAACAGTCTCAACAAGCCGTTAGCCATACCGTTCAGTGCCCATATGAATGGGTACATTAACTTGTAGAAGAACGTTAGCAAAGCCGCAGACCACAACGTGATCGTCTCAGACTTTCGAATCGCCATCGTTTTGGGAGCAAGTTCTCCCAGTACAATGTGCAAGATCGTAATAATCACAAATGCAATGGCAATAGAGATTCCATGAACGTAGACTGGTCCCAGTCCAAATGCGGTAAACATGGGCTCTAACAGATGTGCAATTGCCGGTTCTCCCAGCCACCCGAGTCCCAGTGAAGCCAAAGTTATACCTAGTTGGCAAGCTGACAGATATGCATCCAGATTACGTACGATATTGGAAGCATAGATGGCATTTTTGTTGCCTGTTTCCACCAAAGCCTCAATCCGGCTTCCACGAACTTTCACCATCGCAAATTCCGCCGACACAAAGAAACCATTCATTAATACAAGTAAACCAATTATTACTAAATTTAAAATACTCGGTAAGGGGTCACTCAAATTTTCATCCTATTTGCCGTCATTCTTCGGCAAATAGGTCCACCTCCTTCGAAAATGTAGGATATTAGCCATTCTGCCGTTCATATGCAATTTCAACTTCCCAATGCTTCCACCTCCACCTTGTTCTGTCGAATAACAAAGATATGCTTCTTTTATTATATAATTCTACACTACACAGTCAATCCGTGTCCTATGACAACGAAATGGCACAAACGCCTTTTTTCTTTAACAAAAGTCTCGATTACGCTGTTTTATTTACATTTCACAAACATTGGTTTAAGGAAACCAAAGAGAGCATCCTCGCTCATGCTTCCGCATGGCTGGACACTCTCTTTTTGCAATACTGTTATTTTCTCCAGATTCTATCCGCTAATTACGATGTCGACTCAATGTCCACTACGGTTTCCGAAGCGGGGTTCCAGCGCCACTTGGTTTGTTTCCCGCTTGGGTTATGCAATCCACCGATCCAGAATTCATCCTGCTTCAGCAGTGCCCAATCGACTTCTCCATTCAACACCTGAATTCCGAGTTCCGTTAGTGACAGGACTCCGTCACGGAATTTTTCATCATGCTGCTTGAAATTAGGGAAAGTGGTTGCACCGCTCATCTGAAGAAGGGCATGAGGTCCTTCTGTCATCCGCCTCAGATATGCCCAGTATTCAAGATCACCCATCCCGAGAATATGCAGCTTGTCCCCTACCTCGCGAAATAATGGATACGGATGCTCCACACCTGCTCTAATGGTCTCTAGTGTTGTCTGCTCAATGAGCCCCAGACCGTTCGATACAGATGGCAGACGGGACAAATGGGCCTTAAAGGCAGCTTTCGCAAAGGGTAGCGCAGAAGTGTCTGCCTGCAAGTAATCCAGATGATGCCGGAAATCAGTCGACGTATAGGTTTCCCAGAACTGTGCACCGGCTTGTAACTCGTTTTTCTCAATCACATGCCAACTGCCGGACAGACGTTCAATCTGTGTGGAAGTAAGCTGTCCCAGTCCTCTAAAGTGCTCAATCTCTGGATACGAGTCAATGCAGAGCAGATTCAAATTCGTATTCTGGAGTGCTTGTCCTCTGAAATAATGCAATAGGTAAGATAACATCGTCTGATCATAGAGATCGTATTCGAACCATAAGACAATTTCCTTGTATTGTTGAAACGAATGCAACTTGCGTTCAAGCTCCTCAATCTTCAAGTATTCCGTCTGTGGAATGCCCAACTGCTCCTCTAACACGGATGCCCGATTCTGCCGCTCCTTCGTACCTCCCATCTCTTTGGCTACCGGGCCGAACGTATACAACTCTCTCCATACCAGGATGTCTCCCTGAATCCCACTCTCTCTTAAACGATTGGCCGCGTGATCCCCATTCATAATGTGTAACAATCCTTTTCCCCCTTCATACAAGTCACTGAATACAGAGACCAGATCCCTTACAGGCATAGAACGCTTGAGTTTGGATCGGGCATCGAACAATCTTTTCTTTAATGCAGGTACCTTGACCCCGAGGAAATCCGATATTTCCTTGAGCGAGTATCCTTCCAAATAAAACAGTTCAACAGCAATCCGCATCGATGATGGCAGTATTGCAATGGAATTACGAAGCGTACGATGCATTTCATTTTGCACCGCTTGTTTTTCCGGATCATGCGCCTGATCCTCTTCATGGAATACATGCTCCAGCTCCTGAACTGGAATCATCGTATGCTGCTTGCGTCTTAGCCAGCGATAACACTGCCTCTCCACGATCACCTTGAACCACCCGGGAAAAGCCTCAGGAGCTTCCAGCTTGGACAGATTGCCAAAGGCTTCAGTAAACGCCTCCTGTACGACATCTTCAGCCCAAAATGTATCTCCTAAACGATTGTAGGCAACAGCAAGAGCCATCCCGCGATATTGAGACATCAGTTGTGCGTAAGCTTCGGTTTCGCCCTTCATCGCTCCTTCAATCCATGAATTCAATGCTATGGACTCCCTTCATATAAGCATGCTGCTTGTTCTATTCATGTATAAGTGCCATGTTATCGCCAAAAGGTTACGTATGACTCTAAACTATAGTAACCTTCGTATATATGTTTATGTAAAAAGCTGTCCTGTCTGCGGATTACCTCCACATTCAGGACAGCGAAGTAAATCATTATGTGTTAAACATGTCAATTATCATTCAAAATGATGCGGGCCAATGATTATCTGCTTGGAGCTTGCGGGTAATTGCCTACCACTCCTGGATATTGATACAACAACGGCTCATCAAATGTAGCATAGTCAAAGTTGACCATCAACAGCATGATCCGTCTTCCAGTCTTCGGATCGCTGATAATAATATGGTCACGGCCCGCTGCTTCAATAATACCTTGGAATATGCGAGCATTCCATTCTTTGTTACCTTCGTATGTCATGTAGAATGTACCGAATTTACCAAGGTTCAAACGTAGAATATTCTCAATGTACGATTGCTCAAACTGTGGAGCCGTTGTCGTAACTACAGCACCCGTAGGTGTCATTGGACTTCCGCTGGATACGAGTGGCGGTACACTAGTCGAGCTAGGGGATACCATCCCTGGTGTTGGCGACATGGAAGGCATTCCGTTACCGATTTTGTATGACGTACCTTGAACCTGAGAATTGGCTTGTTGACCCAACACAGAATTCGCTTGCTGACCCAGTGTTTGAGTCATTGGTTGATAAGGCTGATTAATCATAGTGATTCCTCCCAAAATTTAATATACTTCCGGACAATCGTCGCCTGTCGGACTGAAGAAACAATGTGCTTTGAAACGTCCTGTATTTTGCTGGTCATACCACGTTGGTGGGCAGTCGCCCACAGGTCGGAAAAACCACAATGAATTGCTCGCTGGCCAGATGCGCTCTCCATTGATCACCCGTTGTGCGAGACGAATCTCGGACTGTCTTGCCCGTTGGTAAAAGTACCCCTTCTGTGTTGACTCGTAGCCTCCTGGATTCTGGAATACCATACGATTGATATCGCGAATATCCTTAAAGTCCAGACAATCCGCCAACACCCGGTTCACACCTACATTGCCCACAAGCAACATACCCTGTTCGCCGTCACCTTCAGCCTCTGCCCTCATGAGCCTAGCCAGCAGCTTGACGTCCTCTGAGTTGGCTTTAATAACAGCCATAGTCTGTTTCCTCCCTTGTTTCAGCTGTTCATCACCGTACATCGTATTGTGCAGGAGCCCATTCGGTGACACGATTCCATCTTTTTTCCATAAAAAAAAGCCCGGAACCTCACCCAAGGTGAAGTTCCGAAGCAAGTTATTTCTTATAATACTCGCCTGTTTAAGGCTTGGCTTCAATCCAATAATCATAGGCATGTACAATATTGCCCTGGTAAGCCTGATGTTCGGCCAGCAGATCCGGAAGCTTGGCAAGCTGAAGTTCCATCTCCGCTGCCCCTTTCTCATAAAAAGAAATATGAGGACCTTCGTGGTTCTGCTTCATTTCTACCGAAATCATCAACCTTTTTCCCAGACGATCTGCAATCTCCATCTCCTGACTAACAACAGCAGCAATGCCATTGGACCCTTCGGCCTGATTACGGAATGCCATCATCGACACATGATCAAGTGTATCAATCATGAACTCTGTCACAGACATGTCTTTTCCCGGCAACGGGAAGGTATCCAGCCATACAGCAAGGTCTGCACTTGTTTCGAGATCACTGTCCTTCTTCGTTTCTTCCTGGAAAAATGTAATGTTGGCAGCCCATTCGGTCAGAAGGGTGTCCCGACTATTCTCCCACTCCGGCAAGGTGTAAGGCTCAATATCCAGATGGATGCCTTCAAATCGTTCATCCGGCTCGGATTCCGCATTATAGTTTTTCACATAATCAATCAAGCGCTTAATGCGTGGACGGTTCTCCTTCTTGCCCCAGATGGGGTGTCCACCCATCGCATGGATCTCGATGCCCTCTGCTTTTGCCCGTTTCACAAAACTGCGGTAACTGGAATAGGGTTGATCCAGATCTAACCGCACATACAACCAGTTAATATTCTGCTCTCTAGCAAACGCTAGTATGTGATCTCCCCCGTCATTCGTCACCTGAGAGGCCTCCCAGATATACGTTCCCCGAATCTCTGGCTGATTGGATGGAATCTCCGGTGATGGCAGTTCTGACGGCTCCAGTTGTCCCCAGTATACGATGTCATGTACAGCAGAACCGACGTAAGATGTATGTTCACTGAATGCGGAGGCAACTTCTTCAATAACGCTTTCCAGCTGCGCTGCACCTTTACCGGCAAAAGTCGTGAATTCCTCGCCAGGCATTGGCTTGGTGTTCAACCCAACGGTGACGCTCACATTGCTGGCATCGGCCCAGTTCATTTCCTGTTCAATTAAACGTATAATACCATTGTTCCCTTGCGCGTTATCACGGTAAGCGAGTAAAGTGACATGCTCCACTCGTTCAATGAACCAACGTGACAACGGTTCGTTATCTGCATCCTCAGAGATTCTATTTCCTGTGACGGTATAGGAATCCAGCCAAAATGGCAGGTCAATATTCACTGTAATTGCGCCATCCTGTCTCACTTGCTCAAATAACAGATTCATATTGGCTACCCAGGATTGTACCAGTGGCTTGGCATCTTCTTTCCAGGCTGGTAACACATAGGGCTTGATATCCAGATGTATGGCATCAAATTGCTCGTTGGTCTCAGCAGCTTGATTGTAATCACTTACCCACGACGCTAATCTTAGCATGGGGCCTTCACGGCCACTGAGCGCCCAAGATGGATCGCCTCCCAGCGCTTCAACCGCAATACCCGCACGGCTTGCTTTGGCTATAAACGTCTGGTATACCTCCTTGGGCAGCGACATGTCTACATTCACGTACAGCCTGTTTATCTTATGTTTAGCTGCATTGGCCAACAGCTCATCTCCGTTGCTAACAGACTGTGCCTGCCATACCCAGGCCGCCCGTATATCTGCGCCGTCAGCTTCAGCAGGTGACTCATTCCCTATCATTATCATCCCTCCGATCAGCAATAACAGCCAAAATACCTTCCGGGATTGTTTCCCGAACATATACTCCCTCCATTCTTCTACTGTTGTAAAATCACATTTATTATAGCAACCGAGTTATTAAAAACAAATAAGCCCAAGTGCTTAACTTGGGCTTATTACTCTTAAGTTGGGACAGCTTAGGGCTCGCCCGGCTTAATCCCGGTTCTAGTCCTCATATATCATTTTTCGGGTCATGCCTCCATCAATAACGAGGTTGGTCCCTGTGACAAAGGTATTGCTTGGATCAGACAAATATAGACAAGCACGGGAGATATCCGAAGGAACACCCACACGACCGGAGGGATGCTGTTCATGATCCTCCTTTTTCAATTTCTCCACGTCACCTGTCTCAATCCATCCCGGACTGATACAATTGACCCGAATTTGGTCCTTGCCCAGTGAGACCGCCAGCGCATGTGTCAGAGCTACAATCGCCCCTTTGGATGCGGCATAAGCTTCGGTATCCGGCTCAGACATCAGCGCACGGGTAGAAGCCATGTTGATAATGGCACCCCCGTGTTCATTGCTTTTCATATGTTTGGCTGCTTCCCGACTCGCCAAAAAGCAACTTCTCACATTGGTATTGAGTACATCGTCCCATTCTTCCAGCGTCAGCTCATAGGGTGACTTCCACTTGGCGAGTCCCGCATTATTCACCAAAACATCAATTTGCTTGAATTCTTCCACGGTTGCACGAAAAAGATTCGTAATATCCTGCTCGCTCCGAACATCACATTGAACAAAGATGGCTTCTCCGCCTTCATTACGAATGGAAGCTGCGGCTGCCGCACCCTCGGCTTCCTTGTGATCGGCAAGTACAACTTTGGCTCCAGCGACCGCATAAGCCTCAGCCACACTTCGTCCTATCCCTTGAGCAGCACCGGTTACAACAACGACCTGATCTGTAAATGACATATTGTTTGCCTCCTCTATGGTAATGATCCTTCGATCATAATCTTATTAAGCCTCTTCTTATATAAAAACACGTTAGGCCCATTAAGAAACGCTTGTCCAGCAATTAATCAAAAAAAGCTCACGCCATCCTGGCGCAAGCTGCTCAGTTTAACCCCGTAGGCGTTCAGAATATACGCGATTATATCGCTCGAAACCTACATAACGCGTTCCTTTGAACGAGAGCCGTCCTTCATCCCCCTCAGCGCACAAACCATACTCTTCGCCATCGACTTTGAATTCAAGCCGATCTCCACTTTCTACTTCAAAGGTGACGTAGTATAACGTTCGTGCTGTACTGCCCGGTTCAGATTGCGACTGACTCATCTTCATCCGTCTGCTGGTGATTCGTGAAGGCACGGTCAATAGCGGCTCCGAGTTGTTGCGTCCCCACCTCCATACCTCTTTTCCCATCGACAGAAGGACTATACCTATAATCAGAACAAATACAACCGGAAAGACGGTTCCAAACAAATCAAACATCCAGGATGATTCAATGCCCATGTCTCTCCCTCCGTTCATACAACTTAGGACAGCCGGAGTCTTGACCCGTCTCCTGTAATGTATATGCACGTAAACAAGGAACTTGTTATCGGGATTGAAATCGAACGGGTTCGAAGGGAAAACTCTCCGGCAGAATACCAAAGGGTTGTTTCATACGAAAATAAGTACCATTTCATTATCTAATACATTGCTTAACTAGCAGCCCTGTTTTACTTAAAGGTTGTTGCAAATCGATGATCCAACAATATAACCTGATTGACCTGTCCCTCTTTTGTCAGCATAAACGATGCACGATAGATAGCCAGATCATCTTTTTCAGCTTGCAGCCCTTTCTCATCCAGGAATGTTTCCTTCTGAATATGATAGGCATAATCGATATTACGTTCAGATTCGACTAAAACATGTTGCTTGCCATACAGTGACGTTTTCACCATTCCTCACAAAACAAAAAGAGTATCCGATATGTAGTTACTCCTGTACCATTATCCGCTCCAACTGAGATAACAGCCTCAGGTAAAACACTGCTATCTCAGTTCAAGCAAACCCATGTTACCGTTGTGGATGCATATTTAATAAAGTTGAGAAAAGTTTGCTAACCTGTTAACGGACTCATGCTAATTGTGTGATCACAAGATGTGCGGATACAGGTCTAGTTCCGCCCGCAAGTGGCGTGATTGTTAATGCTGTAGCATTACCAGCCGGGTTCCGTACGGTCAGAATAGAATTAATCACGGTTGTTTGCACCAAAGCCATACCAACAATCTGAGACGTTCCCGTTGCTCGCCCAACTACAGTAGGAGCCAAGTCTGCCCCATTGAGAGTTAAGATTAATTGACCTGCTTCATTGATACTCACCTGGAATAAAATCTGATACGTACCAATGGCTGCTAGATTGAATGAACTAGGCCCCGTGCGGGCGATAGTTGTTCCACTTGTTGGCCCATCCTGAGGAAAGCTTACATCCGTACCGGGAGCAACCGTTGCTGCATTATCAGGTGGCATCAGTGCGAAAAAGTCAGCGAATCCCAGCACGCTTCCGGCTGCTCCTGTTGCACCTGTAGATCCTGTTGCCCCAGCGGGACCCGCTACTCCCGTTGCACCTGTCGGACCTACTGCTCCAGCAGGACCCACCGCTCCTGTTGCACCGGCTGGGCCTGCCGGGCCTACTGCTCCAGCAGGACCTACCGCTCCTGTTGCACCGGCTGGGCCTGCCGGACCTACTGTTCCAGCGGGACCTACCGCTCCTGCTGCACCGGCTGCGCCTGCCGGACCTGCTGCTCCTGTCGCACCCGTCGGCCCAACTGCTCCAGCGGGGCCAGGAAAACCTTGAGGTCCAATCGCTCCGGCAGGGCCTGGATTACCTTGCGGACCTTGTGGCCCTACAGCCCCTGCTTCTCCCGGAATCCCCTGTGCTCCCATGGGTCCAGCAGGTCCGACCGGACCTTGAGAGCCTACCGCTCCAGCAGGACCAGGCTGTCCCTGAGGTCCTTGTGGTCCAGGTGGTCCAGGTGGTCCCCCCGCTGGTCCTTGGGCTCCAGGCGGCCCTTCTGCCCCTTGTTTACCTGGAATACCCTGTACGCCCTGTACGCCTTGTATACCTTGTGGTCCTGTTGGGCCAACGACAGTAGGGGTAGATATGTTCACCTCTGGAGACGGACATTTTACTTGAACGAACTTTTTAACGACTTTCAATCGGCGGTCTTTTCTTTTAACTTTACATGGATGTAATGTTGCCTTTTTTCTCTTCATACGTTTTTTCACTTCTGAATGACTCACCGTGTGGACACCTCCCTATGGACATAGTTTAACGTACGTATGTAGATGAATAGATGCGTGGACGAACAACCAATTTAATTAAAAAGCTTATCTGATTTATAAGAAAAACTATAAATTCGGTAGCAACTGCCCATACGTTTTATCTATACTTCATAACCATCGATTAAAGCGAGCTTGTTTACGTGAGGAGATTTGTTCACAGAAAAACTCATGCCAATTGGGCATGAGTTTCATGTTTTAACCATGCAGATTTTTCGAATAATGCCCATTCGTTCGTTCAAAGTAAATACCTTTCCCTTGAGCGGGACTTCTTAAGTCTGCTTCGGATGTACGACGATATATGAGTTTTGACAAAAGGGTAACCATGACCCCCATACCGTGTTGAGTTCACTTATGCTGATTTTTCGGTTGTAATACTCTTCATCACAATTAATCTTGTGATCTAACGATTCTGCCAAGTAAAAATGCGTTTCATCATAACCAACGACGGGAACAAAATGCAAATAACGTTGTTTGGCATGTACTCTAATAAATAAAATAACAGGCACCCCTTGGCTGATCTGTTTCTTCAACGTATTCACATTTCCACGTAAGTACATTGCCTGATATCCTAGTTTCCTGAAAAAAACAACAACTGCTTTGGGGTATACGGTTCCATCTAGTAATTTGCGAGGATAGGCTTCATAAAGCTTAGTTCCGTTGGACTCCAAACCGAAATGTCTCAAGACGAACGCACTGGAAAATGCAGCACATTCGTAGTTTTTCTGAATATCCAACCGATTTGAAGATTGAATGTAATATGTGCTTGGCACATTGACTGTGTACATGCGATCTTTCTTAGGAAAACTGAAATAAAGGGAGATCACCCAGAGAATAATCAACCAAAGTAATACATTGAGAAACAATTCGTGACCTCCTTCGTCTCATCAGACGATGTACTCTAACGTTTAAGTACGCCATTCACTAGACAGCAGACTATACGTCACAATATTCTCATAATGATCGTAGACCCATTGAGCTTCTCTGGATGTTCCCTCATTTGAAAATCCGATTTTCTCAGGTATAGCTCTGCTTTTTAAATTATTTTCTGCACATTGAATGATCACACGATTTAACTTCAACTCGTTAAAGAGATATTTAAGCAATCGCTCTATTGATTTGGTAATGATTCCTTTGCCCTGTGCTGACTCAGCTAAAAAATATCCAAGGCTCGTTGCTCTATTGTTCCAATCAATATAGTGCAACCCTAACATCCCGACCAATTGTCCATTGAAGCATATTCCGGAATCAAAACCGTTTCGCTCTTCATAATTACGTGTCCATAACTCTATTACAGAATCTAAATCTTTGGGCGATTGCCGTTTATCAACCCAGAGTAACCACGTTCTCAAGTACTTTCTATTTTCATCAATTAATGCATACAACTCATCTCGATCTTGAGATTTGATCAGCTTTAATACAATAGATTCATTTACTTGAAAAGGTAGCATCCTGTTCCTCCCACTCAATCTAACTATGAGTTATTTTAGGTTTCATTCCTCGCACCAGTTTTTTAGAACCCATTCTTTAATCTGTTCAGCTGTTTCCTCTGCTGTAAGTTCTGCCGTTTCGATTTTTTGCATTGGCGGGTCAAATGCAGTTTTCGAATTTTGGAGTAGCCAATTTGCAAAATTCTTGTGATCTTCGATCGAGTTTTCATCCCACCCACGAGCTCTTAAACGCGTCTCGCGAGTAACGTCGTCACAATGCAAATTCATATATAGAATTCGATCAAATCGATCTATGTAATCTGACGATGCAATGTTTTCCGGCACCATCGTTCCACATAAAACAGTCCCTCGTCCACTTAGGGATATGCTATACGCAATCCTCAACCAATTCTCTTTGGCAATCTGCCAATCCACATTATCGATGATATCCATATCAAAGACGTCAAATTCGGGAAGCTGCTTGCGAACAAACGAAGAGATCGTTGTTTTTCCTGTTCCACTTGCGCCTGTCACTATAAATAGCGGTAATTTTCTCATAACTAGCTCCTTTAGTTAAAATAAAATTTGATAGTCCGCTCTCCGATTCACTTCATTTAATCATCGTTTTCTTGCTTTAATAACAAAAGTTACAGGTAACATCTTCGCTCTTTTAAGGAGATTATCGCTATTATCAAGTAATTGCATGAGATCCTCATCGGATTCCTCGATCATTTGTTCAATGACAAATCCCGCTTTCGCCAATGCATTGATATAGGTTGATATTTGACGATCCGCTAAAGTTAGTTCACCCTGAACAAAATCAGGAGATACCGCATACCACGATTCATCAGAATATGGCTTATTAAAGATAAATCTATCATTTTCTTCAACGACACATCTATGAATTGGATGAGACCAACTGAAAATAAAAATGCCATCTTTCTTTAAATAAGAAGCGATTCGGCTGAAAGTACCTTGAAGATCAGTGGTCCAACCTATGGCGTAAATCGAATACACAGCGTCAAAATAATTCGTAGGAATACCACATTCCTCTTCCATAGGTGAACATATCAATGTTGCCGAAATACCGTGTGTACTCAAGTGTTGTTGTGTCTTTTCTATCTGTTTCTGGGATATATCCATACCCCACAGCTCACCAGCGTTGTGATCCCCATGATACTGCAAGGATTGGCCATCTCCACAGCCTACCTCTAACATCTTTAATCCTGAGACATCCCCAAATAGTTGGTGCTTTTCTTCTGATATGAATGCTCCATAATGTGGAAGCACGATTGCTCTCAAATAGTCATTCCCTCTTGTATCCCAATAGAAGCTGTTTGTTTCATAAACACTGTTCTTGTCCATCTGTTAACCTCCCTTTATACACTACATCCAGAACATCACTTGTTACCCTCGTTGAAATATGTAATCTCATTTCCGGAAACATTAAATATTATTCTTATCACTGAACTCGATGCAAAAAGGTTGCATCTCAGGGTTCAAGCAATACTCTATTCTTTCTCTGAAGTTTTTCCATTCGACTTTTAAAATCGCTTCTTCAATTGGAAAGAAACCAGAGTCTAAACTCTCAGATGATGTCGTTAATTCCCCGCCTATCGGTCTTGCTAGAAATAATGTGTTACATATTGAATTTTCGATATTTTGAAATATTCCACAAAACTTGATGATTTCAATGTCGATGCCAGATTCTTCTTTCGTCTCTCTAATTGCAGCTTGACTAAGAGATTCTCCTTCTTCTACTTGACCACCTGGCATTTCCCATCCTCTTCGCGGCCCTCTAATAAGTAATAATTCATTTTTGTCGTTTATCACGATTGCAGCGGCAGATAAGATGTGTTTTGGAGGGCTCATTTTTTCGACTCCTTCTAAAGAGATTGGATATGCATTTGAAGAACGTAATATAAAAACAAAAACACACTAAAAGAAGTTATATATCCCGTCTTCAAAATAATTGTACTCTTCATCCGTGACTCTTAACTTTCCATACCCCTTATAAAATATTTCTTTATCTCTTTCATTATCAAACGCATTAGGTTTTGGTCTAATGGCTAATGCTACATCATATCTTGGATCGCCATAAGCGGCACCTGCCCAGTCAATAACTCCAACAATATTGCAATCATTAACTAGCACATTATCTATAGTAAAATCTCCATGAATGAAAGTGTTCTCTATTGGTTTTGGTCTTGCTTCTTTCAACTGTTGAAGTAGTTCTGCTGATCCGTCTACAGCAAAATGATTTAGATTATATTCTGCTTTGTTAAGCATTGTATCTAACCAGGGACTGTCATTGTTCAATAATTCAATGGGACAAGAGCATTCATGTATTTTCTTTAAACAAAGCCCAAAGTTAAAAATCGCTTTTTCTTTACTTTGGAGGTCAGGCATCTTAGCGAGAAATTCTCTTAAACTTATTCCGTTAATATAATCCATCAGAAGCCATCTCGTTGTGTCCTCCGTATGAAATGAATATACCTTTGGAACAGGGAGTCCCGAATGATGAAGGTATTGAAGCACCTTATATTCATCGGATAACCATTCATTATATAGATCGTTTTCTGTCTTCTTGATGATGTACTTTTGGTCAAACGTATCCAGTATAGCTACAGTAGAAGTATGACCCTGCTTAGGAAAAGTGATTTTCTGGACTTCTCCTATATGTTCTTTTATTTCAATTGGGAGATCTTGAATGTTCATAGTTTTATCCTTTCTACTATCTCATGCTCTTTCTGATCATGTTCTCGTCGATAATTCCGCTCTAAAAGTACAAATCCCATCCCATAATAAAAGCAGCAAATAGGAAAGCCGACATGCCAGACATGATGTATACCGCCTTTTGCTTGTTACTGTAACTTCTCTTCAGCAGTTTGTAGAACATCAAGACAAGGTACGCCACAGCTAGAATTACATAAAGCAGGTTTAAAATGAGATGTATGCGTAACGAAGAATAAGGGGCAAAGCCTAAGGCGCGCATGAATAATAGGATCGTATTCAGAATGAATGCCAGACTGGCAATATTAATGGCAATATGATATTTATCAAATCCTGTGCCGGGTCTTTCCCAGTTTTTTAATTTGTATTTGGATAACCGAATAAAATAGCCAATTATAGCTCTCAAACTGAGCAGGATGGCTACTGCAAGAGCAATGAAAGATGCTTTGATCAAGTATATCGTTAAATTGGATATGGGCAAAAAGTCATTATAAGACATAGAAACCTTCTCAACAGTGCCATTACGCTCAACAGCATTTGCAAAATTACTAAGGTCAAATGTGGTATACTTCTGCAGACTTAACATCGAATATGCCTTCGTAAAACCGGAAACGACCCGTCGCGCAGGCAGATAATATCCTCCACTCTCAGATGTAACCGAATTTGTACTGAAGCTACTTCCAAACACCTTCTGGACAAGACCAACGCTATAAGCCATTTCATTTGACTGGTTTGTCATGACCACTAACCCAAATTTGACTTCGGGTCAATAACAAATTTACTTGTAAATCCCGCCGTACTTCCAGCGTGTTCAAGTGTAGGCACCCAGTACTCCACTTCAAAGAAGCCATGTGCAATTCGAGGATTAGAAGTTCCATCATAATATAGACTTGGTGACAGCATCTCGTCTAACGTTTCCTTGTTCGTAAATATTAAATTGCTATGATCCACCGGCATTAAGGCTGCGAGAAATTTAGCTGCATCCTCTGCTGTGCCAATGGCGGCCCCCGCAGGGTATAAGCTTATGTATGCTCTGTTCTTAGGGATGAGTTTCAGACTCGTGGTGTATCCTTGAATCTCATTTCTCTTTTTCAAGACGTTTAGATTATCATGCTGTGACGGGTGAATCGAAGTTTCTTTCATATTCAGCGGTTTAAATATATGTTCATTTACATATTTATAAAAGGGTTGTCCGCTTTGCACTTCAACGATGTAAGCAGCCATAGCCGTACCATAGTTCGAATAAGCAACGACACTCCCAGGTTTATCAATCTGCCTTGGCTCAAATTTTTGTAAAGCTTCACCTAACTCCACAATATCATTATCGGATGAATACCATAAATCGATCAATCTATCCTCCCACCCTGCGTTATGATGCATTAGGTTCATTAGGGTGATGGGAGCATCGTATTCAAGCTTCTTAAGAAACCCTTCCGGTAAATATTCCTGAATATCGGTATCCAAATCAAGCTTTCCCTGTTCTACAAGCTGCATAACACTCGTCCAGACCAATAGTTTAGAAGTTGAACCCCATTCAAATACAGTAGAGGTGTCTGCCTTTCTCTGTTGCTCAAGATCTGCGTATCCATAGGCCTTATTCACAATAGTCTCACCGTTCTTGATAGCTACAACCGAAACGGCAGCGGTGTTCTTCTGATTCGTAGCCATATATGAATCAATCGTTTCCTCTAGCGAAGACAACGCAATCCTGGAGGGCGTAGTCTCCACCTTCTCTACCTCAGCGTGCGCAGGTACCGCACATGTCATAATGATTAAAGCGAGTGACAGAAAACAAGTAACTGCTTTATTAACATAGTAATATTTTTGATTAATCTTCATTGGCTACCCCCTTATTATCTACTATAGTTTTCGTTCCTTTATCACATAAGTTGCAGGGAGCATCTTTGCTTTAGTGGCAAAATCATCATTTTGCCGTTGCATTAATTCATCATCAGATTCCTCAATCAATTGCTCAATGGCAAATCCAGCTTTCGCCAACGCATTCACATAGGTTGATAGTTTACGGTCCGATAGTGGTGGCTTAAATCAATTCCACATTTTGAGAAAATCACCTTAATTATTTATATAATAACCCGTGCTGCAATATTTGCGAAGTACATTTAAAAGCGCATACATTTCACTCCGAATCAAAAAGAACCCTCCCGTAAGAGCGTTCTCCGTGAATATAGGCTAAGCGTATATCAGATCCATCTTACTATCTTTTCGCTGACATACGTTTGTAGTTGTACAAGCTGATTTATTGCTTCCTATCTCAGTTTCTAATCCTCAACAATAAGTGGTTACTTATTAATCCAGCACCATAATTTATTTTAAAATATAAAAATCCCTGCTAACTTTTATCGTCAGCAGGGATTCTTATCTATTTTTAAGCTTCCACAGCTTCCGGTCTTTTCACTTGAAGAGGCGGAGGAATAAGCCAGCCTTTTTCTTTACTCATTTGGAGAATACGAAGGCCTAAAGCGGTTTTAGTAACGTGATATTTCGCAAATAAGGCTCCAATATCTTCTCTAATGGATTGGCCCATAACTTGACTACAAGCAACTAATCCCATCGAAGTATCAGACGCAATTTTTGCAGCTATCTCCGGATCTGTAAACCTTGCACCAACAGGAATGTCTTCCAGTTTTACTGGAGGTCTTTCTGGTAAAACTGGCGTTGGAGCAATTCCGTTATCAGTGAGGAGGGTGTCACACTCTTTAATCTCAAGTTTAGCTTGATCAATCAGTGCTTCCAAAGTTTTTTTCAAATCTTTATCTCCTGCATGATTAGAAAATGCTTGGTAAAAGGAAAGAGCACCCTTCGCGACCATTGAACATTGCCATACGCTGAAAATTTCACCATAATGCATAGGTTCATTTTTTGGATTACCACTTAATATTCCCATCATAACAGCTCCTTCATATTTTATTTCCCACCAGAACTATAGTTCCATGTTCCGGAGATACATATTCATAAGTAATAAAATACCTATTTTATAAGGAATGGTTTTGGGAAGCGATATATTTTTGTCTCTAGACAAACTAAGTATCAATAGAGGGAAAAGTTCATCCCTCTATTTGATTTAACTATCAGCAATCGTTTCTTTTCAATTTAATTACTAGCTGTAGCATCTAGATCATCACTGATTTTATGTAGATGTATGATTAACCAATGGTTGGTACTATATCATTTGCAGTTTCCCATTGTTTCCTCCAGAGATCTGCTTGTAAAGCGACATGAATGTAAGGCGGTACTCTTGTCCATTTACAGTTTTTTACTGTATATATCCATCTGCGGA
The DNA here is from genome assembly GCF_038002525.1 of Paenibacillus sp. FSL K6-4396. NCBI lineage: Bacteria > Bacillati > Bacillota > Bacilli > Caryophanales > Paenibacillaceae > Paenibacillus > Paenibacillus sp. FSL K6-4396. The sequence continues at coordinate 4,016,242 of NZ_JBBOCR010000001.1, forward strand.
GGCTACGGAAAGTCGGATAATTTTAAACTTCTGGGTATACTACAGCAAGTCAATTCAACAACGTTAAGGAGGAGGAGCTAATGAAAGAAGAATTGAATTACGGTACAGATTATAAGTTTGTCCCGGTAACTTCAGTGGGAAGTGGTGTAGGGACTGAAATATTTCCTGATTTATTTTGCTACACTATCCAAATTGTAAATATCTGTTTAGTGGGTAACCCGAAATCTGACGAGTTCGTTTTAGTAGATGCCGGAATGCCAAAGTCAGCAAATGAAATAATTTCTGTCATTGAGGAACGTTTCGGTGCAAACAGCCGGCCCAAAGCAGTAATTTTGACCCATGGACATTTTGATCATGTCGGAGGGGTGATCGAACTCGTAGAACACTGGGGAGTTCCGGTTTATGCACATCCGCTAGAGCTCCCCTTCCTCACAGGGGTAAAAAAATACCCGGAACCAGACCCTACGGTTGAAGGTGGTTTGGTAGCGAAGATGTCGCCATCCTTTCCCAATGAACCAATAAACCTTGGAAGTCATGTACAAACGTTACCCGCGAACGGAAGTGTACCCCATATGCCAGGATTTAGATGGATTCATACCCCAGGACATTCTCCAGGTCATGTTTCGTTGTTTAGGGAAAGTGACGGAGCGTTAATCGCAGGTGACGCCTTTGCTACTGTAAAACAAGAGTATATGTATAAAGTATTAAATCAGGAATTGGAGATAAGTGGACCCCCTCGCTATTTAACAACAGATTGGGAAGCTGCAAAGCAATCTGTTGTTAAACTTGAGAGTTTAAAGCCATTGATTGCTGTAACTGGTCATGGACTACCGATGTCTGGTGAATTACTAACAACAAGCCTGAGAAAACTGGTTAATGAATTTGACCGCATTGCCGTGCCGGATTATGGAAAGTATGTAAACTAATTTTTCTCTTTGAGCATTGTACTGTGAAGTGTTAAATATGAGTGCGCTGTGGAAATGTGATTTTTTTCAGTTGTTTTCAAAAAAAAAGAAAGCCCCCTGTTGGGGGCAAAACGTTGATATATCAGCTTTTTGTGATCAGTTTTGATTACTATGCGTACATCAAGTCCATATACCCGCGAGTTACATCTCCACCTTCAGCTGGTTCGGGTTGGTCTGCCTGTGCGTGTTCTGCCATGCAAGCCTTCACTGCATCCTCTGTTGTACAACGATTGGCATCGTCACATGTGTAGCATAATTGAAGCATGTATCTGGTTAATTCATCCGCCTGCGTGAATTGAGTTTGACCGTTGGTTCTCATCTTCATCACTCCTTCTCTTGTTGAGTTAAATATATCACCTTCTAGTGGATTTATTTGTGATTTATTTCACAAACTAAACAAAAAAAGAAAAGGAACCCTTAGACTCCTCTCCTTTCTCCTATCTATTCACATCGATAACACTCTACGTTTATAGTACTTTCCAATGTACACCGCCATCTACCGTTTGCAACAACAACGATCTTTTGGCATCTGTATTTTCAACCAATATCCAGCCAAGCTTGGGGTTAACCATCTGAATCTTCACAATTTCCGGATAATCTTCGAGAATTTTCTCCAGTACACTGCTTGCAGGAAGTGCACTCCACGTTTTGCCCGCATCCTTGGTGTGGTAGGTTATGCCCTTTTGCATCGCCCAACCTTCCGATGCGTTCAGAAATACTGGTGAAAGGTTACGATTCGGACCCGTTTGTTTGTTTAAAGTGAAATTGGACAGCTTCCAGCTCTTTCCACCATCGGTGGTAAAGAATCCATTAAATGTCGTGCTCTCCCCTTGAGAACAGGACATTGACATCCAGGCTGATTGCACTTCACGTCCAAAAAATTGTGGTGAACTAACACTGAAATTACCACACCCGTTAAATTTGTTTCGATCAAAGAAGGATGGTCCAGTATTCCAGTTCTCTCCGCCGTCTGATGTTACATACAACTTCGGTGTGCCGAACTCCAGCGCTGTTAAGAAACCATGTTTTGGATCCGAGAAAGTCATCCCCGTGGTGTATCCACGTTTGGAAATCTCTTCTGCTTCCTGTTTGCCATCTTCATCACTGGATGACATCCGATTCCAGGTAATTCCACCGTCCTCGGTAAAGTAAAGTTTCTTATCCTGTTTACCAATAGCGGTATCGACCGTGGTGAGAATCCATCCTTTTTCAGGAGATACAAATGAGATCGCAGTCACTTTATCCGTCTTGGACAGAGAGGACAGGCTCCAAGTTACGCCCCCATTGTTGGTGCGAAGCACCATGGTATCTGTTCCACCCATACCTTCACGAACAATCCAACCATGTGCACGATCTACAAAATAAATGCTTTGTCCATATTTAGGGTTAGCCGGAAACTGTACATTTTCCGAAGGTGAAATATTGGTCCAGGTCTTTCCCTGATCCTGAGTGTAGTACAGGCGCAGCGCATTCCGCGTCACACCCCACGCCAATCCCCCGTTGTCATTGAGCAACTGAAAATCGGTTAATCGGGTCTGTATCTGGTACTTGGCCATATCTGCAGATTCTGTACTGTTTATAGGGGGAACAACAGTTAATGTCTGCCCTGTATTCCCGGCGTCCTCTTGCTGCTGCGGAGGTTCTGCTACCGGAGGTTGATCTGAGTCGGTGCATGCAGCGAGTAAGGCTGCTATACCTATAGACAGCAATGCTGTCTGCGCGATTTTGATCCATTGCGAACGCAAGTGGGTTCCACCTCTCTCATCCAATATACAGGCGCGCATGCCTGTCCTATGGCGTTATATTTACGATTCATCAGAATCCACTGCTCCTATTCTAACACAAACCTTATGTAAAAGGCTCATTGCCTACTCTTGGTTGGCCCGTTCCCTTTTTCCAACTCATACTCTGGGCTATAGGTCGTACATTTATTACCATTAATTTCATCCTAAACTGTTTTTCGACGGAATAATTAGTAAAAAGACATGAAATGTGAACTATTTTATAGACAACACTCGCTTTATATCCTCTGATCCCTTAATATGGATGGGAGTATAACCCAAAAGGAGTGGATATGAACATGACAAATAGTGCAGCATTGAAACCAAGTCGTGTCGTGATTGTAGGCATGGGTGCGGTGGGAACAACAACGGGATACACGCTAATGTTGAGACAGCGTTCGTCCGAGTTGGTATTTGTGGATGTGAATCATGATAAAGCAACCGGCGAAATGCTGGATATGAACCACGGTCTTCCGTTTACGGGTGGCGTGAAAGTATGGGCGGGCGATTATTCCGACTGCAAAGATGCAGATATCATTATTATTACAGCTGGTGCTTCCCAGAAGCCAGGTGAAACCCGGATTGATCTGCTGAAGAAAAATGCAAGCATTTTCAAAGATATTATAGAGCGTATTACTGAAGTGAATTCTCATGGTATTTTGCTGATTGCAACCAATCCTGTAGATATTTTGTCCTATACTTCATGGAAACAAAGCGGGTGGCCTGCTTCCCGTGTTATCGGTTCAGGTACATTGCTCGATAGCGCACGTTTCCGTTACCTCATTGGTAAAAATAAAGGGATCGACCCCCGTAGTATTCACGCACACATTATTGGAGAGCATGGAGATTCCGAAGTACCGGTATGGAGCCTGGCTAACGTTGCAGGAACAGATCTGGAACTGGATGAAGAAACACAACAGGATATCTTCGACCGCACCAAAAATGCAGCGTATGAGATTATTAATGCCAAAGGAGCGACTTCCTATGCAATCGCCCTTGCTCTGGACCGCATTGTAGCTGCAATTCTCGGCAACGAAGGCTCCGTTCTGAACGTATCCACTTACCTTGAAGACTACAATGGTGTATCGGATGTTTATCTGGGTGTTCCATGTGTTGTCGATCGCAACGGTGTGCGCGAGATTCTGCCTCTTCCGCTGAATGAATCCGAGAAAGTGGCTTTCCAGGCATCTGCTAACAAATTAAAAGAACAGATCGCTGGATTGGAATAATCCTGCCACAAAACACGCAACCATTCATGGTGTGAACGATTTAGCATGTTAAACGTTGTGAATTAAGATATCCGCGCTAGCCAAAAGGACCATTTGTTCTTCCAGAGAGAAGAACAAATGGTTCTTTGGTTTGGCTTCTATTTATATGCCTATTTAGTTATCAGATAATAAGTTTACATAATATTAATTATGTTAAAATCTCCACCATCAAATCAATAACAAAAAAAGCCTGTCACTTGGACAGACTCCTTTTTGTGTTAAATATTAGCTATTCACTTCTAATATGACGGAAGTTTAACGTCCAGCAGAGCCATAGCCTCTTCTTTCTCCCTGCTGGTGACGTGTGTGTACACGGTTGTTGTTTGAATCGACGCGTGACCAAGCAGTTCCTGCACCGTACGCAAGTCGGCTCCACGCCGTAACATCATGGTCGCGAAGGAGTGACGCAGCTTATGGCTGGAGTAGTTTTGACGTTGATTGGCTGGTGATTCCTGCTGGAATCGTTCAAAGGTTTCCGTAGATATGAGCTGGATGCTGCGAATCGACAGTCTCTTCCCTTTCTGAGAGACAAATAACGCTTCCTCTTTTGGCCTCCAAGGATCGAGACGCTCAGCCATCGCTTGAGACAATACTTTTGCCACGGTCTCCGGTACAGGGAGCGAGCGCCATTTACGACCTTTACCAAATACATCCAATGTACGCCGCTCCGCATTATAGTCTTTGCAATCCAACGCATGCACTTCTCCGACCCGTAATCCCATATATCCCATCAGTAGAAAAACAGCCAGATTACGTGTGCGATACTTCCCATCTACCGACTCCAGAAAACGTGTCAAACCACTTTCATCAAGGAAAACGGGCGCGCGGTTTTTCTCGGTTTTGGATTTCTTAATCCCAAAAGCCGGATTATTCGTTAACAATTCGAGTTCAATGAGGGACTTGTAAAAACAGTTCACCGCCGCATGTTTGCGATTTCTCGTGGCATCACTAACCCCACGCTCCCGCGCACGGGACAGAAAAGACAATACATGCAGCTTTTTGACCTGTTCCAGTGACTTTCCTTGAATGGAGATCAGGAATTCCACCACGTCACCCGTGTATGATTTTACCGTATGGCCTGTATATCCGGCGTCCTTCATCCATATGTGAAAAGCTTCTAGCTCGTCCGCATATTGCTCCTGAATCTCCTCGGTCATCATCTGTCTACGTCACCTCGATTCAGTTAAAATTGAATAAGATTATTTACACCGATACTACGATGACAGAACAACCTTCCTAAGTTGAACAGTGCTCTACGCTTCATCCACAATGACAATGTCAATCAGCGGAATGATCGCTTCGGGTTTGCCTTGACTGCGGGTAAGTACAAACGATGGCAATGGATTCTCGTGCAGGCCATTCACGGATTCACAGATCTGAGTATATAAATTCATGTGCAACGTCTCGCCTTCACCCGCCACATCAATGACAGGCCAATCGTTCTGAACGCAGGCAGGCCAGTAAGCTAGTTCATTCGCAGGTACGATACTTAATTGTTGAATGGACGGATCAATACGGTAGATCCCTTGCCGTTCAGGTTCATCACCCAGTTTGTCCATGGCAAGTATTCCAGCCGACTGCTCATCTGGTGCAGAATAGAGTGAATAACACCACGGAGTCACGCCCCAGGCAATCGCCATCAGCCCCTCTTCCAGCAAAGTATCCGACAGTTCACCTTCCGTAAATTGTTCGATCAGATTGTGGTTACCTGGTCCAATCAGTTCCTCCACACGCTTAGCGAGTCGAGGCAGGTCAGCGAGGATGAATCCTCCTCTGCCGTAGGAGTCAAATACATGATGGTTTCTGCTCCACACAGCTTGAGATGGCGAACTCAACGACGCTGCTTCTGCCGGAAAAAGCGATATAAATGTGGTAATCACCTGCGCGTACTTAACCATTGCAATCTGCTCAGGTTCGAGTGCACCTTCAGCAATACGTGGTGTTTTCATATGCAGGGAGATTCGTAGTTCGTATTCCCCTTCTATAAATTCTGACCAACCAAAATCAACAGAATGTTCAACTCCTTTAATAGAAGCAATGGAGATCGAGCTATCCGGTTTCAGGTTAACAGCATACTGCACGTATGCTAACTCCTGACCGTAGATGATATTGGCATCCTGACGATTGACGGGCGAATCCAACTGTTGTGCAATGACAGATACCTTACGTCCATCCTTCAGAAGACGCTGCGGATCAATATCCAACTGCAATCCGTCTTCACGTCCTAATTGTGAAACAATTAACTGCGCCTCTGCAAGTACGGATGAGTCAGCTAGTGCAAATCCAAAAGCTGCATTTTGATGATCTGAATTCGTATGTAATGGTGTGTTCATGATACATCCCCTCTCTTATGTCTGATGGCATGTCACATCCCCAAATATATTTCATATTTGGCTAAGCCGCAACCCCTCCCCTGTGATTAAGTTGGTTACGTCCCTTATTACTTACCCATATATGAAGAAAATTCCAACCTTCCCCTGCTGTTATCATCCTTTATCTTTCTATATAAAAAATCCCCATCCCGCTTCGCCTAAGCGATACGAAATGAGGAAAAATGAAGATGTTCTCGGTTAAAGACCTTCTCAACTAATCTATTTGTCCTTCGCTCTGAACGCACTGGAGATCCGGCGTGCCGGATTCAGATGACTGTAATGCCGTCCATACGCAAAGTAGATAATCAATCCGATGATCAACCAAGCAAAAAACGTTATCCATGTCAGAGCCGCAAGGCGTGTCATCAGGTATACACAACCCAAAGCACTCAGAATCGGAATCAGTGGCACAAGTGGAACGCGGAATCCGCGTTTGAGATCAGGGTTATTTTTACGCAACACGATAATGCCCAGACTTACAACTGCAAAAGCAAACAACGTTCCGATGTTCGTAAGCTCCGCTAAATGTCCCAACGAGATGAACCCGGAGAACAAAGCCACGATAATGCCTGCAACCCATGTTCCTACCGCTGGTGTCTGACTCTTGCCACTAACCTTGGAAAAGACCGGAGACAGCAGTCCGTCACGAGACATGGAATAGAGCAGTCGTGTCTGGCCATACATCATGACCAGTAATACGGTCGTAATGCCGGCAATCGCTCCAAGAGATACAATCCAGGACAATCCCTTCAGTTGAACAAACTCAAATGCAAACGCAACCGGATCACTTACATTCAACATGTTATAAGGTACAATCCCTGTGAGGATCAACGATACAACAATGTAGAGAACGGTACAGATTGCCAGTGAAGCAATAATTCCAATCGGCAAATCCCGTTGTGGCTGCTTAACTTCTTCTGCCGCTGTGGAGACCGCATCAAAACCGATATAAGCAAAGAATACGGTTGCTGCTCCCGCAGTTACACCTGAGATACCAAAAGGCAAAAATGGCTGCCAGTTGGTTGGCTCTACATAGAAGACACCCACACCAATAAAGATTAACACCACGATAATTTTAATGGCTACCATGATGCCGTTCGCACGAGCCGCCTCTTTTACCCCTCGGGTTAGCAGGAAGGTGATAATTAACGTAATGACCGCAGCCGTGATATCAAAATAGGTTCCCTTTTCCGGGCTGAACGCACTCGTCAGTGCATGTGGTAACTCCAATCCGAATCCGGACAATAACGTCTGGAAATATCCAGACCACCCGCTGGCTACTGCCGCACTCGCGAATCCATACTCCAATATTAGATCCCATCCCAGAATCCAGGCAATCACTTCGCCAAAAGCCGTATAGCTATACGTGTACGCACTACCCGATGCCGGTATGCTTGATGCAAATTCCGAGTAACATAATGCCGCGAATGCACATATGATACCTGCCAGTAAAAATGATAATACAAGTCCGGGTCCGGCATACGTTGCGGCAGCTACACCGGTCAGTACGAAAATGCCTGTTCCAATAATGGCACCTACCCCGAGTGTGGTTAAGTCCAAGGGACCGAGCGCCCGTTTTAATGCACTGCTGTTATCGCCCTCCGAGGCAATTGGTTTTTTACGAAATAATGAAGATCGATGTTCGTTCTCACGCATAGTCATGTTCCTCTCGTCATGAATCTTGAATGTGCTATGGATGTAGCAGAGATTAAATGGTTTCCCATCTGTTCTATGAAAAAGTCATTTGTTCTATCTTATCGATCACCTATAAAAACCTATCGAATTCTACACGTTATCGCGTTGCTTGGTTAAATTTATTTTTAAGGATCTCTTATTTTGTTCTTTTTTCGCGAAAATTATCATGAACTGTTGCACGGGGTTGAATATGAAAATCGATTTAAAACAAAACTGCGTATAATTTATATTATGCGCAGTTTTTATAAGCCTTATTTTATATAAAAAATATCCTTAATGCCTTGTTATCTGAAGTTACGAGAATGAGAGCTTTTTTCGTCTTTTTCCGCTGTCTCTTCTTCCGTTATCCTGTCTATTTCGACGATATGCAAGCATGTAAAAGAGCCACATCGCATGATATGGCTCTTCCTTTCCTCTTTATACAGCTAAAGGTGTATATGAAAATACGAAGTAAATATTTCTTGGCTTTTATGAAAAAGCGAATTATGAAAAAGCAATTCTCTCCGCGTCCGACATCCGGTATTGGGATAATAAATAATCTTTGCTCTGCATTGCCGCATGACGAATCGCATCTAAATCAACATTCAACAGCTTACCCTCTCGCTTCACAAGGCGACCTGCCACAAACACGGTATCCACATTGGATGGATTAGCGAACTGAACGACAGCGCCGATTGGATCATGAACGGGGAACATATTCAGATCGGTGGTACGAATCATGATCAGATCCGCTTCCTTTCCTGGGGTCAGCGTTCCGACCTTCTGCTCCAATCCTAATGCTTGGGCACCAGCCGAAGTTGCAAATCTCAGTACTTGGCTGGACTGCAAGTTCAACTCACCAGGCATCTCACCCTGCTGCAAAAGTTGTTCATTGGCTCTGGATCGTTCAGCTTGAAGTGCAAACTTCATCTGCGAGAACATATCTCCGCCTGTGGACGTTACCACATCTACACCAAGTGTAGGGGTTCCCCCATGTTCGAGAAAATAGCCGGTGGCCGGATATCCATGACCCATCATCATTTCAACCTCAGGTGTGACCGACAAGGAAGCGCCGCTATCTGCCAGCATTTTGTATTCATCCATGCCCATGGTGTTACCATGAACGATATTCACCCGTGGACTTAACAGTCCCGCTTCGTACAATTGACTAATCGAGCGATCCACAGATCCCCAACTGCCAAATCCTGCATGCATGGAACAGATGGCATCCAACTCTTGTGCTAGCTCGATCTCTTTTACCGTTGTATCCCAATGACTGAACTCCGGACCACGAATGGCAAGCCCATAAGTAAGCAATTGATCCCGTGATGAAAAATAACGTTCTTTGACTCTTCTCACATCATTATTCGAATACGTGAGTTGACTATCCCGATTCCAGTAGTCGGTCTCACCAGGGACTCCGTGAGCAAATACCGCCCGAATGCCAGCATCCTGAAGTCCACGAATCAATTCATCCGTATGGTCAGGGGAATACGGCATGCTCCAATCCATTACTGTCGTAACTCCTGCATTAAGCGCTTCCAAGGAACCAAGCAGGTTGGCAATATAACTATCTTCTGGACGGAGCTTGCTCCCCATCGCACCATAATAGAGATTCTGCAAATAAACGGGTAACGACCAGTTGGTTCCCGCTGTTTTGACAAGGGATTCCCACATATGCCGATGCGTGTCCACCAGCCCAGGCATAATAATCATCGATGAAGCATCAATGACCTCCGCACCCGGAATATCCAGGTCGGGCTGGATCGCCATGATCAGTGAATCCTGAATCAGAACGTCCGCCCTCTTATACTGTCCAATTCGAGCATCCATCGACAACACACAGCCATTTTTCAACAGATAACTTGTCCGCACAAGACACATCTCCCATCTAATTTGGTTTGAAAGACGATCACATCCTGCTTACGAATCCGTACTGCTTCTGACTATTTTTTCGCTAGTATATATACATTATATAGTTATTGTTAGTATTTATCAATTTTGGGATTTGTGTTTCGCCCGAAATCTTCTGACCTTCATCAGGTTGCCGCACATCTTATCATCACAGTACTTCTGTGTTCTGCTTCGGGTATCATCATAGAACATCCAGCGACAATCCGAATTATCACAGATCCGAATCCTGCCCCCTTCTCCCTCCACCAAAGTTATTGCAAAGTCAGCAGCTACCTCAGCCATAACCTGTTGCCAATGAGCTTCTACAGCTATTAGTTGGAGTTTCAGTCCCTGATCAATTGTAGTCAATGTTCTTTTTACATGCCCTGCTTCCATAACACCATTCAGCCACTGTTGCTCTTCATCCGTTAATGATGCTCCAGAAGATAAGCGAGCTCCAAGAGCCATCAATTCGTTCCTGAAGTTTCTCATCGACAACTCATCTTCTGGAGATGCAGGGACAGAAGCGTTAAGTTGCCATCGATCCAGAAAGTCTTGCTGCCAGCTCGCCTTCCCGAGTCTGTCCTCCGATCGATCTCCCCCACGCCAGTCGTGATAATCGCTGTTTACAAAATCGGTCCAAAGTCTGTCCATGTCTACCTCCGTTTAATGTAACTACCTTAAATCAATAAAGGTGGTTACACCCTGTCTTTGATGTGTTATATTAAGTGTAACCTCATTAATCAGTTTTAGCTAGTTACATCATACATCACAATAATTCTCAAGGAGGAAACGGCAATGACGAAAACAACAGCATTAGATGTGTTACTGATTCAAAAGGATAATACATGGGATCAATGCAATTGGATTGTACCTTTGTCGAAATCCTTGGAGGGTCTTACAGCAGAACAAGCAGCCTGGATTCCACCCTCAGGGGGATTAAGCATCTGGCAGTTGGTTAACCATATGTATTATTACAACCATCGCTTATTGTGTCGCATGCAAAGTAAGGAGCCTACCCTTCCTGCTGTAGACTCCAATGAATACACATTTGGGAATCCGGGAGATGCAACGGATGCAGCTGGTTGGAATACACTGCTACAGGGTACAACTCGATTAGCCCAGCAGTTGCGAGATCAATTGGCTGCACTCGAAGAGTCAGATCTTGAAGCCGCATATATGGACTCCGAAGAGAAATGGGCACACGAACTGGCTCGATGGGTACTCCATGATGCGTATCACGCAGGTCAGATCGTGCTTCTTCGCAGACAACAAGGAAGCTGGAAAATCGTTTTCTAAAAAAAATGCTTGAACTGCTAGCGCTTACAGGAATAAGATGAACTTATTAATGTTACAGCTTGTTTAACACACTATATAATTGAATAGGATCTTCGGGGTAGGGTGCAATTCCCAACCGGCGGTGATGTTCTTAGGAACCAGCCCGCGACTCGCTATTTGTTCTTAACGAAGGACATTTAGCGACTGACTTGGTGTGAATCCAAGGCCGACGGTACAGTCCGGATGAGAGAAGATCAACACATTGACATGCCGTTCACGGGAAGGCCTCTTTCCTGACGCATGTCCTTGGATGAGCCCCCGTTTATTTGGTATATACCAAAACGGGGGCTTCTGTCGATTTTGCCAACTGAAGATTCCGTGTTCTGACGAAGGAGTCCTGAATATGGAAAAGACATCAGCAGCATCACCTGTTTACCGCAAGGAACGAAGTAATACCGGATTCTGGCTTGTAGTTCTCGGCGCCGCCTTATGGGGGGTCGACCCACTCTTCCGCATTATTTTGCTAAATACGATGACATCCACGCAGATTGTACTGGTGGAACATATCATCGTCAGTCTTATTGCCATTCCCGTGCTATGGAAATTCCGGTCTGACCTGAAAAACCTGCGCGCTCGCCACTGGATTGCCGTGATTTTTATCTCATGGGGAGGTTCAGCACTTGCAACGGTGTTGTTCACCATGGCACTAACACATAACGATCCGAACACAGTTCTATTATTGCAAAAAATGCAACCACTCTTCGCTATCGTGCTGGCTAAACTGTTATTGAAAGAAACGTTGCCTCGTCGCTTCGGTGGATTGTTCTTCATCGCATTAGCAGGAACCTACCTGCTTACATTTGGCTTCACATTGCCATTAGGTAACTGGGACAACTGGATTCATGCTGGAAGCTTGTTATCCCTTGGGGCCGCTGCCTTATGGGGAGGTTCAACCGTTATGGGACGATTGATGCTGGGTCAGGCGCGTTACGAAACCGTCACCTCTCTTCGTTTTGTCGTTGCTCTCCCGCTCCTGATTTTTATGACGTGGAACGAAGGTGCGGCATGGACGTTTCCGTCCGGAACGGGTGAACAGACCGCTGTCATCCTCAACATTCTCGGTCAGGCATTGTTACCAGGTTTGCTCAGTCTTCTGTTGTATTACAAAGGTCTGTCGTCAACCAAAGCTTCTGTTGCAACACTCGCAGAACTTAGCTTCCCGATGGCGGGTGTGTTGGTGAACTGGATCGCTTTCCGTACGCTGATTACATGGGAGCAGTTGCTTGGTTTTATTTTAATCTGGGTGGCCCTCTTCGCCATTTCCAGACAGCAGGAAAGATCATCCACTGCGACTGATGCGGCACCGAAGCTGCGTACAGAGTAAGTGGATATATCCGAGGTTCTCATATAAACAAATAGTCAAATATAAAAATAAAACCATTGCACATCAAATTAGATGAGCAGTGGTTTTTTATTTCCATTTCTCGATGTTACTCAATCATTTTCTCAATTAGCAATATGAGCTATTAACCCTGTGCTTTATTTTATTTTGATATCGCAACTCCTTCCTCTTTTCCATTCGACCCATACCGAATATGCTAATCATCGCACTACGTCTCTTCTATGTTTTGTCTTTTGTCCAATCCGATGGTACGATGACATATGGAATAAACAGATGAATTATATTCAGAGAGGAACGATCATAATGTCTTCATTCTCATATACCTCCTACGACGCCGTAGGTTTGGCTGAACTGATCCGATCCCGGGAAGTATCCCCGGTTGAATTGCTGGAAGCGGCGTTTGCACGCCTTGAAGAAGTGAATCCGCAACTTAATGCAGTTATTCGTACATATGAAAATCGCGCACGGGAGGAAGCCAGTTTGGTTCGCCCTGGAGAACAACCTTTTGCCGGTGTGCCCCTACTCCTGAAAGATATCTCGCAATCCTTGGAAGGTGAATTTCTGACTTCAGGCTCCCGTCTGTTCAGCGAGCATCGGGCATTACGCAATTCCAATTTTGTCACTCGACTCCGTGATGCGGGTTTTATCATCATAGGACATACGAATACGCCCGAATTTGGCTTGAAAAATATTACGGAGCCCCGCCTCCATGGTCCAAGTCGCAATCCCTGGAATATCAATCACTCTCCCGGTGGATCAAGCGGTGGAGCCGCTGCCGCTGTAGCTTCGGGTATTGTTCCTCTGGCCGGAGCCAGTGACGGAGGCGGTTCGATTCGTATCCCGGCTTCCTTTAGCGGATTGTTTGGATTGAAGCCAACTCGCGGGCGCACTCCTGTAGGACCGGGAGTTGGTCGTCAATGGCAAGGCGCATCGATTGATTTTGCCCTCTCTCGCTCGGTTCGGGACAGTGCTGCATTGCTTGATACCTTACAAGTCATACAGCCTGAAGCTGCATTTCATGCGCCACTCTTTCCAGGCAGTTACTTGGCAGATATGAGCTATCCACATCAACGCAAACTGAAAATTGCATACACAACCGATTCGCCCGTAGGTACACCCGTCAGCGTAGAAGCCAAAGAGTCTGTACTCAAGCTCGTTCGCTGGTTGGAAGATCAAGGTCATCATGTTGAAGAAAAACTCAGTCCAGTCAATGGAGTTAGGTTGATGGAAAATTATTACATGATGAACAGTGGTGAGATGGCCGCGATGATCTCTTCCATGGAACGATCCATGGGTCGGGCTCTGACCTCCGATGATATGGAGATTGAATCCTGGGTTCTGGCTGAAGCTGGAAAAAAGGTGTCCGCCGCGGAATTTGTACATAACTTAGCTGAATGGGATGTAGCTGCAGCTCAGATGTCCACCTTGTTTGAGCGTTATGACTTCTATGTCACACCCGTTAATGCTTTTTCTGCGCCTAAGATTGGAGAATTAACACCTCAAGACGAACAGATCCGTAATCTGATGCGAATTAGTGAGTTGGACAAGACCCAGCAGCAGCAACTCATTTATGAAATGTTTGAGCCCAGTCTTACGTATACACCTTTCACCCAGCTTGCAAATCTGACCGGCCAGCCTGCGATAAGTGTACCTCTTCATATGACACCAGAAGGTTTGCCAATGGGTGTACAGGTTATGGCAACCAAAGGCCGTGAAGACTGGTTGCTGCATCTCGCTGGTCAGTTGGAAACATCCGAACTTTGGATTGGGATGAAAGGTAATCCTCTGTTCCCAGCATAAACGCAATATTTTACACGTTTCTGATGAGTAATCTTTCATCCACTCTATTCTTATTTTTCATATTCGCATGCCTACATTACTTGCTATAGTGCATGAAAGCAATGTCGTCTCCGCATACTGAAGTAAAAAGACATCGGAGGAGACAGTGATGAATTCAACGGAATCTCATAAACAATCTATTCACATTCCTGCCAAGACAGGCTACGCTCTTAGAGTGAAAAAAGGCTCACTGATCCGTATAACTGATTTGGAAGGGCAGCAAGTGGTTGACTTTGTCGCTTATGATGCACAGAATATTAATAATCGGCTTGATCCCGGGGTAACCCTCGATGTCCTGCGCAATTACAGAATTAAACCGGGGCAATGCCTGTATTCCAACCGTTATAAACCTCTCATTTCCATTGTCAGTGAAACTGTAGGCATTCATGATTTTTTCAATTCGGCCTGTCGTCCGGAAATGTATGAGGTCTTATATGATAAAAAGGACCATCCCAGTTGTTATAATAATCTGAATACTGCTCTTGAACCTTTCGGTATCTCTCCCCCGGATCAACATTATCCTTTCAATCTGTTTATGAATTCCGTAGTAGATGGTGAAGGCAAAATTGATGTTATCGCTCCCGAATCATGTGCAGGGGATTATGTTGAAATGGAAGCTTTGATGGATCTGATCATCGGTTTATCGGCTTGTCCGTGCGAGGAAAGTTCTTGCAATGGCTATCATTGTACACCTGTTCAACTCGATGTGGAGTCGCCTGCTGGTTAAAGTGCTATATCCTCACAGTTTGTTCTAATTCACTCCTTGCGGGAATACGATGACTTGTACCCATTTTATGTGACTACTGGTACAATTCGTCGAACCCGTTAAGGAGTGAACGTATTTATGTCTGTACTGTTCAGTTATATTATTCTGGGAATATCATTGTCCGCTCCAATCGGTCCGATTAATGCTGCTCAACTGGACCGTGGAGCTCGACATGGATTCATGCATGCCTGGATTCTAGGACTCGGAGCTATGTTTGCAGACTTGGTGTATATGCTGCTGATTTATTTTGGAGTTGCCCATTTTCTGGACACGCCGTTTATGCGCTCTTTTCTCTGGTCATTTGGCAGTTTTATTCTGATTTACACGGGAGTGGAAACGCTCTCGAAGCTGAAACAGGGGATTCAAGGTACATCTACTGCGGAGGCGACTGTTCGAAAATCGTTTATTTCTGGCTTTTTGATGGCTCTGTCCAATCCACTGAATATTTTGTTTTGGCTTGGGATCTATGGCTCCATTCTCGCGACAACTGTAAAGCATACGGACACCGCTCATTTACTGCTTTACAGTTCAGGCATATTTATTGGCATTCTGGTGTGGGATGTCATTATGGCTGGAATGGCCAGTCGATTCCACAAACATAGCAGTGAAAATGTATTGCGCTGGATCTCCATCATTTCGGGAATCTGCCTGATCGGATTTGGTTTGTATTTCGGTTACGAAGCTGTGCGTTCCATATTTTTCTGACAATAAAATCAGGCTGGACAGTCACCCAACTTCCCCCACATTAATACTGTAACGGTATCATGTGGAATGGAGTTGGGAATCAATGGCGGAGCTGTATAGTGCCGACGAAATAAATAGTTTATATGAGCGTCTACCATCTTGGCAGCAGGACGCTTATTCGCAATTTGCAGATATGATCGCCGATGAAAATAATACGTATCCATGTGTACCTGGACGAATGGGATTTCTGTCCGGACATTTGAGGTATGGCTTTACGTGTGACCCCCGATCTGAACAAGCTGCCGAAGATATGGCGGATCTGCTTAGACAATATGGTCCTGTATCCAGAGACACCGGTCATTACGCTTCCATGGTTGTGATCTGTGATACGCCAACTGATCTGAAAGATCATACAACGGTAGAGCAATATCAGACGTTATTCTGGCAAATGCTTAATCGGGTAAGTTCACACGATACCGAGCCGTGGCCAGAACATATTTCAACCGATCCTCATGATTCATCATGGGAATTTTGCTTTGGCGGAGAGCCTTACTTTTGTTTCTGTGCAACTCCTGCACATGAACTCCGAGCCAGCCGGCATTTTCCTTATCTCATGTTTGCTTTTCAACCACGGTGGGTATTCGAATCCATTAATGACAATACCCCTCTTGGCCGTAAAATGAAAACCTTGATTCGCAAACGTCTCGCTGCGTATGATGCTGTACCTGCTCACCCTTCGCTGATGTGGTATGGTCAGCAAGATAATCTGGAATGGAAACAGTATTTCTTGCCTGATGATGAGCAGACACCCTCCAAATGTCCATTCATGCGGATGAAGCAAGCCCTAGGCAAGTTGACGAAATAATCTTAAAGCACTCATTAATCCGTTGTGCGACATCCACGAAAGTTGCTGAAAGGTACTTATGGTTTGGATGGTGCTGACTGCGGTGGTTTCGAGCCACGAACCTTATGAACAACATACGTGATGATCCCAAGAAATACGACAAGTCCCACACTTGCCAGCAGACCCGTTCTGCTGGCTTTTTCCATCGCTGTTCCGGCCACAGCGGCCACAATTAATACCATGGCAATCCACACTTTGATGCGATTCCACTTCACAGGCTTCATTTTTTTAATGTACGTGATGCAGATGAGCAGCCATGTATACATTAATACCAGACTACCTGCTGTCGTCACATATTCAAACAAACTCTTGGGCATCCATAATGCCATCAAGGTAGACAGGACTAATCCAGCCGCTGTACAGCACAATGCCTGAAGTGGCATGTCCTTTTTTCCCCAGGTCTTCGTGAACAGCTTTGGTGCATCTCCATCTTCTGCGAGTTTCACCAACATGGACGTAATGGCATATAACGAAGCCACCATCGTCGAGAATCCGGCTATAATCAGAATTCCGTTGAGAATGTGGACCACAACGGTTAATCCAATGGTTGACATGGCTTTGACAAGCGGGCTTTCATCTGGAGTTAACTGAGTTGAAGGCACAAGCAACAGGATCAACGCAATTGAAATCACATAGAGTGTACTCACCGATAATAACATTACTCGACCTGATTTCACTGCATCTTTTGGTTCTTTCAGGTTAGCTGCCATCAACCCCATAACCTCGATCCCGGCAAAAGCAAAGAATGCATAGATGAAACCGGTCCATACGCCTTTACCCCCATGCGGGAACCACTCATTCTTCAATTGCTCTGGTGTCACTTTTACCGGTAGCCAACCTAGACAAGCCGCTCCTGCTATAGCTATAAATGCAACCGTTGCAGCAAGTTTGATTACAGCAAGAATATTCTCCGTTTTGGTTAATCCCTTTGCTCCCAGTGCAGCAATGAAGAGACCTATAGCGGCATAGATCGCAACAAATGTCCAAAGCGGAAACTTGGGAAACCAGAATTGAGAGAACAGCCCAAGTGCCGTTAATGAGCTGCCCATGATGAGCATTTCAGAGAACCAGTACATCCATCCACTACCAAAACCAGCCCAAGGTCCGAATGCTTCGCCTGCATACGTTCGAAAAGCGCCTTCCTTTGGATCTTCTGCGGTCATCTGTGCCAGCGCACCAAATACAAAGTAAGTACCTGCTGCCGCCAGCACCAACAATATAAGTACGGATATCCCAGCCCAATGAATCGCCAGACTGGTCCCTAGAAAAAATCCCGTTCCCAGTGTGCAACCCGCGCCAAACAGGGATAAGCTGACCCAACTTAGTTTTTCGTCGTCGTTTTTACGGTGTTGCTGACTTTTCATGAAGCTCCTCCTTCTACCTTATCCCCTTACGATTTACAGGTCATGGAGGTTTTATGTCTGTATTGCCAAAAAAGAATTATTATTAGTTTACATAATATATAATATGTTTCATTTATTCTGATGATGCTTTTAAGCTGTATGCTTTTTAAGATCAGAATAAAGATATATTTTCAATTCTATTTAAATCCGCAAAAAAAGTGGTTGACTTCAATCGCTTAGAATGGTTTTCCTTTTAAACTTAGTGGTGCGTCAATGTGGCTATGTGAGAGATGGTAACTAAGGTGAGAAAATGATCTTTCTATTGTGAATTTTTCATATGTTGAAATTTTATAAAATAAGTCGTTATTTCTTTTAAATTGAACGTAGACTGTTTCTTTTTCGTATTTTCTCAATAGCTTCGTCGTTTTTTATAAATTTAGTCGTTTATAAGAAGGGCTACCTCCTGGGATTTTTCCTTTTTATCCTTTTTCACCAGTTTTCGGAATAGGCTGACGTATAGGCATAATCCCCTAAAATTTTTCGCAGCCTCTGTTCCGAATACTGTTGTGAATTTTTCATATATTGAAAATATTTTATGTTGGTCATAAAAAAAGCCGCCATAAAGGCGACTTCGCTAATATTTCCAATTTAAGTCCGGCCAGTCCAATCTGTTCCGGCGATTTCTTTCCATCGTGTTCTAATCTCATCATATATTTCCTGTGGTAATGTGCCTTTAGCCACAAGGTCGGCATTTTGCTGCCAGCGATTGGGCTTGGCTGTTCCTACAATAGCCGTATCTACGCCTTCGGTACTTAGCGTAAAACGCAGTGCTGTTTCTACCGCTGTCTGGGCATCTTCACTCAAAAAACCATAGTTAAGTTCGCTTAAGCGCTTCCAATATATAAATGGATAAGCCTCTTCCGAGAGTGTATCATACGTCCAGGCCGCATTGGCAATAGGTCTTTTGGCGATTACTCCCATGTTTCTTTTTCTTGCCTCAGGCAACGTAAGATCAATTGCTTCCTGATCTGCGATATTTAATGAAGTCTCCAGGCTGTCAAATACTCCGGTCTGAATCGCATATAGCGCATCTGTTGTATCCCCACTATATCCGATAAATCTAGTTTTTCCCGTTTCCTTGGCACGTTGCAGTACTTCGATTACTGCTCCTTGTCGGAGTACTTCTTCAGAGCAGCTATGCAAATGGATAACATCCACATAGTCCGTTTTCAGCCGTTTCAGACTGCGTTCAATCGTTTGCTCCAGTACTTTGGCATCCCAATCCAGACCTTCAATCCCGGCAGCATGTCCACATTTGGTGAACAAATAGTAGTCATCACGCCGATGTGACAGCACCTCACCGATTAATTCCTCGCTGTCACCGTAACATTCAGCCGTGTCTATCACGTTTAATCCAGCATCCAGGGCACTATTCAGCAATGTCGCTACATCCGTTTTGGATACATTTTTGCCTATTTCCGCTCCGCCAAATCCAAGTGTACTTACGTTCATGCCAGTATTACCGTACTTGCGCGTTTCCATGGTTATCTTCCTCCAAGTTCAGTGAATTGGGTACAGATAAATAGAAATACAGATTAACTTCAACTTCCCTTATGTTATTACCCATGAGTTGGTTATGCCACCCACTTTTCCAGACTGCACCCAACTTAATTTATTTAGAAACCATAAATGGACATTCCACCGTCAACCAACAACGTTTGACCCGTTATATATCCCGCTGCATCTGATGCCAGGAATACAACCGGCCCTACCACTTCTTCCAGTTCTCCCACTCGCTGTAGCGGTGTACGACTTACAATTTCCTGCAAATACTGGGGATCATCCAGCAGCTTTTCTGTCAAAGGTGTTCGGAAATACCATGGCCCTACTGAATTGACACGGATTCCATACTTTCCCCATTCCAGTGCGAGCACTTTGGTCATATGAATTAACGCAGCTTTGGTCGCACCATATACAACCCCTGTCCGCAAAGCCGTATGCCCACCTACCGAAGAGATGTTAATGATCTTCCCAGTCCCACGTTCTTTCATATGCTGACCCGCTAATTGCGAAGCAAAAAAAGCCGATTTTAAGTTTGTCTGCATGATGGTCTCCCACTGCTCGTCCGTAACTTCAAGTGCTGGTGTCCGTATGTTCATACCTGCGTTATTCACCAGAATGTCCAGACTACCCATCTCCGAGATCGCCTCTTGAAACGTCTCTTCCAGTTGTTCTTTTGATGTCACATCCGCAGTCAGAGCTAGCGCTTTACGCCCCGTCTGTTCATAGATGTAGGCAGCTGTCTCCTCAATTTCTTTCATTGTTCGGGATACAAGTACAACGTCACTGCCTGACTGGGCAAGTCCTATCGCAACTGCTTTTCCGATCCCTCTCCCAGCGCCTGTCACCAGTGCTGTCTGTCCATCGAGATGGAATGTGGGTACGTTCATGTGACTCACTCCTTCATCAGATTCTTTATTTCAGCATTCAAGCAGAATGCTTCTATATGTAGGTAAACCCCGATGGGAATCAGGTTACAAAATACTGGCTTGGATTACCCAGTTCCGGATGGAACTTCTCTCGAAAGCGGCCTCCGGTATAATCCCCTATAATTTTTCGCCAGAACGCCTGCGCAATGACATTGTTACGAACCTGGGTTACTTTCCATCTTCCTGGAAAACGTCTAAACAGCTCATAGGCTGCCCGAGTACCCAATCCACTGCGCCGATATTTTTGCATCACAAAAAACTCAGTCAAATAGTAGTCATTATCCTTACTACCAGGCTCCAATTTCTCCACCAGAGCAAACCCTGCAGGTGCCCCGTCACTTGTAATCAAAAAAGGAAACTTGCGGTCTTCTTCTGCCCAGAATGCCTCCAGACCCGGATATTCCGGAAAAATGCCGTTACTGTCCACATCAATATTCAGATATTTGGTAAAATCATATAGATAAAATTGCATTAAATGCCGAATCACCTGACTGCGTTCCCGGGGAACCAGTTCTATTTTCATATTCATCCGGTTCACCTCCTCTGCTTTACGTATACTAATTACTTTAAAGGTTTACGCGCCGAAGGGCAAGGAAGCATCCCCTACTTACTGCCTGCTTTAGTGAACAAGCTGTGAGCATGTAAATTATGGTACACTAGAGCATAGAATACGATTAAATTGAATATTCATTTTATATGTTTTTCACATGGAGGTGTCGAACTTGACCAACGTGCAAAAAGAGATTGATCGACGCAAGCTGGATGACAAACTACCTTCCATGCCTTGGTTCGTTCAGCAATTCATGGACTACAAGCTGCCTGACCTGTCCCCCTCTACCCTGCTCGAATATCTGAGAGATTACGAAGCTTTCTTCGGATGGTTGCGAGCAGAAGGGCTGTCCGAGGCAAGCTCTAATAAAGAAGTAACGTTGACTGAACTGGAAGTCCTTCGCATGGATTCGGTTACCGCCTATCGGTTATTTCTCACAACCAAACGGGAAGGAACCAATTCCAGAATTACCGTCTCTCGCAAACTCTCTTCCCTTCGATCCCTTTTCCATTACCTGAGCCAGATTGCGGAAGATGAAGACTTTTATCCTTTACTGAAGCGGAACATTATGGCCAAAATCGAGATCAAGCGTACCCATAAACCCAAGGATACCGCTGCCAAACTCAAAGGTAAAATTCTGGAGGAAGAGGAACTGCTGGAATTTATCGGCTATATCCTTGAAGGTTACGCTGTAGATATGGAAAAGAACAAACAGGCACTGTATTCCCATGAGCTCAACAAAGAACGAGACGCCTGCATTGCCAGCCTGATCCTCAATTCAGGTTTACGGGTGTCGGAGGTCGTGAACCTGAACGTCGATGATCTCGATCTGAACAACAAACTCCTGTATGTTTATCGCAAAGGTAACAATGATGAGACGTACAAAACACCCGTTTATTTCAGGGAACAGGCCAAGGATGAACTCGCGACTTATATGAACCTGCGGCAATCACGTTACCGTACGCCCAAGCGGGAGAAAGGTCTGTTCATTGCTTTGCGTAACGGAGATTCAGAAGGAAGTCGAATGACCAAAAGAGCGATCCAGGCCATGATTATGAAATACGCCAAGCGCTTTGGCAAACCATACTTGACTGTGCACAAATTACGCCATTCATTCGCAACGGACTATTATTTGCAAAATGATATTTACAAAACGAAGGAGCAGCTCGGACACGCTTCTACGGAAACGACCGAGATCTATGCTCACCTTACCGACAAAACGATGTCCGAAGCCATCGAACGCCGTACTGACGACGGGATGTAACATCCCAAACATAATAAAAGCAGCAAACCGCATCAAGGATTCTGATCCGAGAAAGGTCTGCTGCTTTTTTTATTTTTTTGCATCATTCAAGGAGAAAAGCACATGTAGAAACAATTTAGTTTACATAATAAATCTTACGTTATACCCAAAGGCGATTAATCACGCTCTCTGTACATTCAATCATATCCAGCGATTATAATTTCCCACTTCTTGACGTTTCTACGATTCGACTTCACCATTCTGCCTACACTCGCTCTCAACCATCGCTAACAACGCTTTGGCTATATCCTCCGTTTCATGAACCGAGTAACATGTTATATTTCTGCTAAAAGTGCTCCGCTCTATAAACTGCTCTGAAGGTAGCCATGAGATCATCCCCAGTACCCCTTCAAGTTGATCAACCAAGGTCAGATCTTTCTCTTCTCGAACCATCACGAATTTGGGATAAGATGTATCCTTGAATCCTTCAATGACAATCCAATCATAACCGGACAGATAGCTCAGCATATCCTCCAGCTTGGTTGCCTGTCGCTCCATAATCGCAGTACGTTTCTCGGACATGACAACCACCGCCGAGGCCCCCGACTCCCCAAATTGATACGAATCCGTTCCATCTTGATCCATCTCAAAATGATCATGTCCATCATGCTTAATCGCTGCTACTTTAAGTCCCATGGAAGAAAAGTGCCTGATCAGCGCGGCTGTCAGGGTTGTCTTGCCCGTGTTTTTGTATCCAACAATCTGTATGATATGTGGCTTTGTATCACTCATAGTAGTCATCTACCACTACCTCACATGACCTGAGGGCAGTTTAAGAATACGTACCTGCTCACCCGCAGGAATACCTTTTTTCTCAGGTGGGACAACTATCAGACAATCACTATCCTTAATGGTGATCATCACACTGGATTCATCTACACGGGCTGCGGCTGGTATCGCGTACACCATGCCGTTGCGGATCTCTGTGCGTCCACGTACGAACCGTGTAAAATTGTTTACTTTGGTGTACCCATCTTCCAAGATGGCAGTCCATTCTTCCAGATAAGGATGAGCATCGGCTTGCATGGAACGAATGGTAGGATGAACAAATAGACCAAAACCCACAAAACAAGCACCCGGATTACCCGAAAGCGCAAAAAGCAATTTGTCTTTATACACAGCAGCTGTGGTCACACTCCCTGGTCGCATTGTCACTTTGTTAAATAACATCTCCACATGTTCTTCCAGCACAAGTTCGCCCATAATATCATAATCCCCGACGGATACACCGCCTGTAGTCACCACGATATCATTATCTTGAATGGCTTCTTCCAGTTTGGCCCTTGCCGTATTCACATCGTCTGCAATAGAACCGTACATCACCGGCTCTCCTCCCGCTTCAACGACCAGAGAACGCAGCATGTAGCTGTTGCTGTTTCGAATCCGGCCCGGTTGCAGGGGTTCATCTACATCAAGCAATTCCGTGCCAGTTGCGAATATCGCCACCTTTGGACGTTGAAATACGGGAACCTCTGCTATGCCAAAAGTAGCTAACACGGACTGCTCTCCTGCCCTGATGATCGTTCCTGCTTCGAGCAGTTGCTGTCCCTCTTGGACTTCCAGTCCGATTGGGGTGATGTTAGCACCCGATAATATGTGCCGTTTCAATGCAATCCACTGTGCTCCGTCCTCTACCTTGCTCTCGGTCATCTCCATCATAACTACCGCATCCGCACCTTCCGGAACCTGTGCACCGGTCATGATGCGAGCCGTCGTACCTGAAACAATGGTGTGGTCCGAGGTGTAGCCGCAAGGAATTTCATCAATTACTCGAAACCAAACTTGATGATTACTCGATGCATCTATGGTATCTGTACTTATAATCGCGAATCCATCCATACCCGATCTCCGGAAAAATGGATAAGGATGGGGTGCCTGAATCGTCTCTGCAAGTGTGCGGCCATGAGCAGATTCAAGGTGAACTTTCTCTATGGAGCCTACAGTAACTCTTGCAGCTATTTTGGCTTGGGCATCCGGTACCTGTACAGCTGTTCGATTGAATTTGGCAGTTGTCATATCATGTGAATGTGAGTTCATTTTCAAAAGTATTCTTACCTCCTAGAGACATATCATCTTTTAAAAAAGTGTAGCCCGAATGCTCTAAGATAACAAGTACATTACTTATTGAATCCTGTGACAAATCATATTTCTTACAGGTGTAACATTCCTTGACCTATATTCAACATGAAAGGCATTTTGTCTGCCCATAATATAATTAACTAAGGGAGGCGATGATCATAAGTAATCGATGTGAATTATGCGGAAGAGAACCTGTAAACACGACCATTCATCATCTGACACCGAAAGAAATGGGAGGAACATTTCTGCCAACAGCCAACCTGTGTATCCCCTGTCACAAACAGATTCATTCGCTATACACGAATCGCGACATTGTAACCCTTGGTCTCACGGACCTGCAATCCCTGAGACAGGATGAACGAATGATTCCATTTATCCGCTGGATTCGCAAACAGCCTGCTACAACGATTCCCCGTGTACGCAAATCCAATCATGTTCGCAAATCGTAAACCAAAAAGAACAGCTCCAAGGTCATGTGCCGGCGAGGTGAATCCGCCTTCCCTTTTCACTGTTCTTAAATGAATTATGCGATTGGCAGCCATCCTTATGATTAGATGTTTATTATCTTCGCCTCTTAATTCGGCCGCCGCCCACTCTGGTTTTTGGTTTTTTGTAGGATTTCTTAGGTGAATCAAACAACCCACCACTGCTCTTGTTGCGATCAATGGTTCCCTTGCTCTGATCTTTGTTGCGGTTGAATAATCCTCCGCCAGATCCCACGCTTGAATCTTTATCGCTTCCGCGCCTTGTAATCGTACCTTTCCGATCAACAGTAATAGGTGGAGCAAGCTTCTTGTCATTACTTGTTGGTGCACGATAAGATCCTGCACTCGGTTTATACGTATCTTTATTGGTATATCCTCGATAGTTGCCATAACCTCGCCCGCCAAAAGAATCGAACAGATTACCAATTAATGTAGCGGTGAGGTACCCTTGTAGAAAAGATGAATCGTAGTTCTGCCGAACATATTCCTTGGAGTCCACCTCAACCAAGGTATCCTCCGGCTTGTTCGGGTCTTGTTGCAGATGATAATACTCGTCCTGATACACGAGGAACATACGCTCTGTGTTCTCTGCCGAGATCTGATCCGGTTGCCTTTGGTCAGACAATTCCTGAGCCACTTCCGGAACGGTACGGTCTGAAGCCCGGTACACATAAGACGTTGAGTTACCACTGCCGTTAACCGATTCAAGCGGATATGTGTCCTGAACAGAAGGTGCTCCGCACGCGGACAACAGAGACATCACAAGGCTGAGGACCAGCATTAATTTTAATCCATGCGCCAAGCGTTTTTTCATTGGGAACCTCTCCTAGCTCGAACGAATTACTTTGATATCCGCAGGAAGAATGGACTCACCCTCATACAGTGTAAATCTTCTGTCTTGCCACTCCACCCGAAGAAGCATATTATCATCCGACTGATACTGCCATACCAATTGTTCTCCAGCCTGGCCATATGGAGTTCTACCTGCCGTTGATACCATACCTCCATACTCTTCCTCCAGATGAAATGCGCGTCCATCCAGGTCCAGCAATGTGGGCACCTCATCAGGTGCATCAAGCCTGCCATCAATTGGTGTATATAGAGCGTAACGTGTGAGTTCCCGTTCTTCGATATGCAAATATCGAAATGCGGTACCATCCTGCAGCGTGAGCACAACTGCATTTCGAGCGCGATTTTGTACCCGACCAACGACTTCATAAGTAACCAGAGAAACCTCACAGATATCACCAGGTGCAAGCTGAAGCATCGTTTTCTCTGCCTGCGGTGGTTCAGGTTTTGTTAGTATTCCTTTAATTCGTTTCCATACACTCATGAGAATTACTCCTGTTCCTTATCTTATAAACAAGCTGCAATAATCAGTGCGCCCACGATATGTAAAGCGCCAGAGAACAATCCGTATCCTGTCTTCCCTTGTTGAATTCCTGTATCCAGATCCAGATTGGCCCATTTGCGAATCATAAAGTGTACAACACTCTCCAAAATCAACAAAATGATAAAGGATACAACGGAGACCAACAATGCTTCTCCAAGATGACCAGCCGTAGAAATGGACGTAGCGAGTACATACCCTTGTGCAAATAATTTCATAACCATCCGTGTAGTAACGGCCATATTGCCAGCCTTAACTTCAGCAAAATCCTTATATTTCGTGAACAGTGAATCTACATACATCAAGACAAACAGCAAAACCGAACCAGATCCGGTCCAGACCAGCATCGCCAAAATATTCAAATCCATTTACACAGCCCCCACATATCAACATGAACCGCATTTAAAAGCGAAGGAGAAATACTCTTCTCCTCCGCTGGTTAACCCTGCTGACAACCAAGGTATTAGTTCTTATTATCGTACTGTTTCATCAATGCTGCGAGTTCGTCTTCAACAGCCTGATCTTTACCCAACTTCTCGAACTCTTCATCCAAAGACTTGCCTTTGGAAGACATTTCGTTACTTGCTTCCGCCTGTGCTTCCATCTGCATCATTTTCTCTTCCATACGCTTCATACCAGCACTTGCAGTATCAGAACCAAACCCATTCAACGCTTTGTTGATTTCAGTTTGGGCTTTTGCTGCATTGTAACGTGCTACCAGTGTTTCGCGTTTGTTCTTCATTTGAGTCAGTTGCTTACGCATCTCGTCGAGCTTGCCACGCAGGTTATCTGCCGAAGCCTTGTTTTGGTCATAGCTGGTTTTGTACTCAACCATCTTCTCCTCAGCAGCCTTTTTCTCTTCCAGGGCACGTCGAGCCAAATCCAGATTCTGAGCACGTGCCGCCGTATGCGCCTGCTCTTCACGTTTCTTCACAAGAGCTTCCTGCTCTTCGAATAACTGCTTGAATTTCTTCTCAATGGCGATCTGTTGAGCTACTGCCTTCTCTGCATCTTCCAAATCCTCTTGCATGTCACGGATATATTGGTCCGTCATCTTGATTGGATCTTCCGCTTTGTCAATAATGGCGTTGATGTTAGACATGGTTAGATCACGCAAACGTTTGAAAATGGACATTATGTTATTCCTCCTAGTCGATATTACATCGTATATAAACATACATACGTAACAATCTACAACTCGTTTCAATTTTAGCAAATAAAATCAAAACATTCGATGGCACTTATGTCAGGAAGATCGTTTATCTTTGTTCAGATGATCCTCCATCAACCTCTCTGCAGTCTGCACGATTTCGTCGATTTGCATCCGCGTGATGGAATCAAAATGAATACCCATGATTACCGTAACAGTTACTTTCAGCTGCAAGGCAGCCTTTCGGGCGAGCCGCTCACACAGCTCTTGTTCTTTATGCCCAGGAATACGGACCGTCGTCCCGCTTACGCGCTCATGATCCACGTAGAACGTGGCTACGGCGCCAATATGCGCCTTTCCTCC
Source organism: Paenibacillus sp. FSL K6-4396 (assembly GCF_038002525.1). Classification (NCBI taxonomy): domain Bacteria; kingdom Bacillati; phylum Bacillota; class Bacilli; order Caryophanales; family Paenibacillaceae; genus Paenibacillus; species Paenibacillus sp. FSL K6-4396. The sequence goes on from NZ_JBBOCR010000001.1 coordinate 4,044,220, forward strand.
GGTAACGAAAAAAACCTTATCTTCTCCTGCTTCAATCACCTGTAAACGTATGGATTTCAAATCATATGTACTCATACCCATCCACCTATCCTTTTCTATATGTTATATATGGAGGAATTATGGCTGTCATGAGCTAAATCGGCAATGAAACTTCTCACACTGCGCATATTTTATGGAACCCCCGGGTATACCAAGGAGAACGTCATTTTGGAAAAGGAGGCCGATATTATGCGCGTACGCCTCATTATGCTGATGGTTATCGTTATTTTTCTCGGAGGATATCATGCTCCAGTTTCAGCGCGGGATGTTTCAAGCCCGCCAAGTGAATCAGTATCAGGTTCGGATTCTGCGGAAGAAGAACAACTGACATTGGGACAGTTACGTCAAAAATATGCCGACACGTTCAAAACCAATGGTCCTTCAACCAAGAAGGTTGCACTGACTTTCGATGATGTACCTGATCCACGGTTTACTCCACAAGTACTGGATGTATTGAAGAAATACAATGTCAGAGCTACATTCTTCATCGTGGGTAGTCGTGCTGAGAAACATCCGGATCTTGTGAAACGCATCATCAAGGAAGGGCATATGGTTGGTAATCACAGCTACAATCATCCTGAATTCAGTAAGCTGTCGATGAATGCCTTTCGCAAACAAATTTTACATACCGGGGATATTATTCGACGTTTGGCGGGATATACGCCCAAGATGATTCGGCCGCCTTATGGAGACATTAATGAAGAACAGCTGAGATGGGCTGCCAAACAACACTATAGCATTGTGAACTGGAACGTAGACTCCCTGGACTGGAAAGGCCTTTCAAAGGAACAGGTGAAAGATAATATTCTTTCTGCTGTAAAACCCGGCTCCATCGTTTTGCAACATGCTGGAGGCGGTGTAGGATCAAACCTGAACGGCACGGTTGAGGCTTTGCCTGAAATCATTGAAGAATTGCGTAATCGGGGATATGAACTGGTCACCTTGGACGAAATGTTGGGATTGCCAAAGGCCAAAGATTAGGATGACCGTGATACCAAATAATGAGAATATTAAAAGGGTGCTGTTCAATCGCGAATTAGCGACTGGCAGACACCCTGTTTGAATTCATTTTAAATGTTATTTTCTCTCTACTTCAGAATGTACAGCTCAATATCCTGAAAACCAAATGAGCTTACAGACTGTTTGCTACCCGGGATAAAGATATCAATCCGGTGACCTTTGATTGCACCGCCCACATCTCGCGCTGTGGCTACAAAAGCCTGTTTTGGCAATCCTGGATGGCTATGACCAGTTACCAGTACTTTGGTTCCGAGTGGAATTACACTTGGATCAACTGCAATCGTGCCCAGTTCAAGATCATTTCCGAAATAATCGACTGCACCCCAGCCTCCATTTTCAGACGGATCTGCAGAGTATGCCGTTGCTTTTACGTTCACAGCTTTGCTGTAATCGAATGTTTTACCCCAGGCTTGAACAACTTTGTTATCTGCGTTAACGTCCAAGCTCGCTGTAGTAACAGTCTTCGCTTGGGTCTTGCTCTCCGCTGCCGCAGCGGCTGCTACATTGTTTGACTTACCGGGAATCGTAATTTTCAAACCACCATAAATGTTGTAAGGCGAAATGTCGTTGTTTGCTTTAACTAACGTGTTAATTGCTACTCCGTATTGTTTCGATAAGGTGTAGAAGGTATCCCCCTCTTTGGCCACATGAACTGAATCGGCGTGAGCCGGAACGGCTTGAATGAGCATTGCTGTTGTCATTAATGCTACTGCTGTTTTGGCTATACGTTTCTTGTTAATCATGGTCTTCCTCCCTCATTGTGCCTGCGAAGTTAGTTGTCGGATTCGGATGAGGAGCCCATCCTATAGGTTCATCATTACATTTGAAACGATATGTACCCCTAATTCACCCCAAGCAGTGTGCTGTAGATCTTCCCCCTGCACAATCTGCATCGTTACATCCCCCGCACTCCCTGTCCGGAAGTTTCGGCAGAGTTCAATATATCACAATTTTGTAACCTGAACTTGTAGTAATTCTTACCAAATGGTTTTAACATGTGTAAGCACGTGTAAGAATACTGAATACTCTAAAACTGTTGGGCGAGATGTCCCCTATATATTTGGTAACAGAATAGTTACTTTTCCGAATCCTATATTTGATTATTTTCAAACAAAAAATAGCGTCACCGACTCGAGGTCAGTAACGCTATTTAATCACTTCATTTAGAGTACTTTCGCAAGAAAATCACGTGTACGTGAATTTTTCGGTGCTCCAAACACCTCATCAGGTGTTCCCTCTTCCACAATAACCCCGCCATCCATGAACAGGATCCGGTCTCCCACTTCACGTGCAAAACCCATCTCATGGGTTACGATGACCATCGTCATCCCGCCTTCTGCAAGACGTTTCATGACATCCAGTACCTCACCGACCATCTCGGGGTCCAATGCCGACGTAGGCTCGTCAAACAGCATGACATGAGGCTGCATGGCCAATGCTCTAGCAATGGCGATCCGCTGCTTCTGTCCACCGGACAGCTGATTCGGGAATGTATCTTTTTTATCATACAAGCCCACGGTATTAAGCAAATCAGCAGCAATCTTCTCCGCTTCCAGAGTAGATTGTTTCTTCACTTTAATCGGAGCGATCGTGATATTTTGCTCTACCGTTTTGTGTGGGAACAGGTTGAAGTGCTGGAACACCATGCCCATTTTCTCACGAGTTGCGTTGATGTTATGCTTGGGGTCCGTGATTGACACGCCTTCAAAATCAATCTCTCCTGAGGTAGGCTGTTCCAGTAGGTTCAAACAACGCAAGAATGTACTTTTACCTGAACCGGAAGGACCGATGACCACGACAACCTCACCTTTGCCAATCGTCACGTTTATGCCCTTAAGCACATCGTTATTACCATAAGATTTGTGTAATTGTCTAACGTCTATCACTTGCACTCAACTTCCTTTCCAGTCGTCCCAGCAGCTTGGACAAAATGAACGTCATTACAAAGTAGATGGCTGCTGCAATCAAAAATGGACTCAATCCTTGGTACGTAATGTTTTTGACAACACTTGCCTGATACATAATATCCACCATACCGATAACGGAGATAATGGAGGATTCTTTAATGATAGTTATGAATTCATTACCAATCGCTGGTAATACAGCTTTGAAGGCTTGTGGCAATATGATATAACGCATCGCGGCGCCTCTTCCCATACCTAATGAACGCGCTGCCTCCAACTGACCACGATCCACACCTTGGATACCCGCACGGAAAATCTCCGCCAGATAGGCACCACTGTTGATTGAAAGTGTAATGATACCTGCCTGAAGTGCAGTGAAGTTAATGCCAAAGCTCAGGGAAAAACCATAGTAAATAATCATCAATTGTACCAGCATCGGTGTGCCACGGATCACTTCAACGTAAGCTGTACCGATCCAGCGCAAGATTGCAGCGTCATGCAAACGGAACAAACAGATGATCAATCCGATAATTACCCCGAAGATAACCCCGAGTGCAGACAACAGAAGTGTGTATCCTACACCTGTAGCATAGAAACTTTTGTACTCCCAGAACACTTGGAAAATATTTTGTGATTTGTTCGCTTTATCCGCCATCAAGAGGCTGGCGTCCGTCACCATCTGATTGATTTTATCTTCACTTTTCAATCGCTCCAGTGTTCCATTTACTGCAGCTAGCAGCTCGGTATTACCTTTGCGAATCCCGATTGCCGCTTCTGCTTGCTCTTCGTCCGGAACAGCAGCAGCAAGTCCAATAATATCGTCCAGATAACCTGCAGCAACGGTATCTTCAACGATTGCCGCGTCAATGCGTTTTGTTTGCAGTTGAAGCACAATATCCGAGATTTTATCAAGCGCAGTAAGCTTCGCTCCTGGAATACTCTGTCCGATCGTTTCCTGAATGGAGCCTTTCTGAACGCCAATTTTCGCATTTTCAAGTTCTGCCATGGTTGGATATTTGTCTTTATCCACATTGCGAACCATGATCACTTGTTTTGATTTATAATAGGTGTCGGAAAAATCGATACTTTTCTTCCGCTCATCCGTCGGCGTCATACCTGAAATTACCAGATCAACACGCCCGCTCTGCAATGAAGGCAGAAGACCGTCGAAGCCCATATCCTCAATCACAAGTTCTGCGCCAAGATCTTTGGCAATCTCTTTGGCGATCTCAATATCAAAACCGACGATTTCATCTTTGCCATTAATCACTTTATGGAATTCATAGGGTGCAAAATCGGCACTTGTACCGAGCACCAGCTTTTTACTGCTTGAATTGTCTGTAGTCCCACTTGCAAGTGCCACAGGAACGGCAGTTGTCAGCAGAACGACAAAGGTCAGCAGCATTATGGTGTAACGACTTATTAATTTCAACCTTGTTCTCTCCCCTTACAATACTTTGTATGCTTCTCATGTTGATGACTGAGTCATTATAAAGTACAATGCATGATTATGCAATGCATTTTGGCATTACAAATCTTGACTTGTTTCTGAAAAATTGAAGCAAACATGATATAATCAATGAATTATTTTCATTTTTGCATAAGGAGTTTACTAATGACAGCTAACAAATCACAAATTCTGACGGTTATTGATCAATATGCTTCCCGTTTTAAAGCCATTTCATCATATATCGGTGCCAACCCCGAACTGGGAAATGAAGAGTATCTCGCTTCTGCCCGTTTGAAAGAAGAACTGGTCTTCCACGGTTTCACTGTAGAGGCTCCAATCCTTGGACTGGAGACAGCCTTTATCGGAACCTATTCAGCGGCCAAACCCGGCCCTACCATTGCATTATTGTGTGAATATGACGCCTTGCCGGAGATTGGTCATGCTTGTGGTCACCATCTGATCTGCATGATGAGTCTTGGAGCTGCTGTTGGGCTGAAATCCATTCTGGATGAAGTAGGTGGAACGATTAAAGTGTTTGGCACCCCCGCTGAAGAGACACGTGGTGCCAAAGTACCGATGGCTGAAGCAGGTTTGTTCGATGACTGTGATGTCGCTCTCATGGCGCATCCATATTATGCCTACGAAAAGTCAGGCAGCTCGCTGGCTATTGATGCAGTGCAATTTGAATTCCATGGCCGATCTTCACATGCTGCTGCAAGTCCGCACGAAGGTATTAATGCTCTTGATGCCGTCATTCAAACGTTCAACGGAATCAATGCATTCAGGCAACAAGTGAAAAGTACCGTTCGCATTCATGGAGTGATCAACAACGGAGGTCAGGCAGCTAATATCATTCCCGACTATGCTTCAGCACAATTTTATGTACGGGCAGCAACTCGCAAAGAACTGAATATCCTCACAGAACGTGTGATTCAGATCGCTGAAGGTTCTGCTCTCCAGACAGGATGCAAGCTGGTGACATCCAACTATGAAACGTCCTATGACGAGATGGTTACCAATGAAGCATTCTCAGCTGCGTTTAGTCAAAATCTGATGGAACTTGGTATCCCCCAAGAAGAGATTGTGAGTGGTAATGATCACGGCTCTATGGACATCGGTAACGTTTCCCTGAAATGTCCTGCAATCCATCCCTACATTCGTGTTGTGGATGAGGTTCATACCCTGCACTCCATAGCCTTCCGTGACCTTGCACTTCAGGAGCGCGCGCTGGATGGCATGATTCTGGGAGCAAAGGCACTTGCTACAACAGCCTATGACGTACTGAGTCAGCCAGAGCTGCTTCAAACCATCCGCACGGAGTTTGAGCAAGCTATTCGCTAAAATTCACTTTCAACATGTTATATAGGGGTGCCCTGAACAATCTTGAATTCCAAGCTGTTCAGGGCACCCTTTTTTCTAAATTGGCTGTAAGTATATTCAGCACAAAGCTGGAAATGCTGTGAAAGAAACCTTTGAAAACGATGAAAACAATACATTTTATTACAGTAAATGTGATTCATTTGCTGGCTAACTTGGTTAATTATAACTATAACTGCGTGTTCTAAAGACCTGTTTTTATAACTTATCCTATATTCAGGAGGTGCTGTCATGCTGCTCGAAGCCATGTATCATGTTCCTCGTGACAAATGGGCTTATGCTTATAATTCGTCTACCATACATCTGCGCGTACGAACCAAACGTAATGATGTGCAATACGTGACTGCACTGACCGGAGATAAGTACGATTGGAACGGAACATACAAGGAAATTCAATTGGAGAAGGCTGCTTCGGATAACATGTTTGATTATTGGGAGGCTGCCGTCAAGCCACAATTCAAACGTCTCACCTATATATTTCGGATAACTGCCGGTTCAGAAGATGTTTTTCTTGCGGATAATGGAATTCATTATGAAACCCCCTATCCAACTGGAGGATATTATGAATTCTCGTATATACATGAAATTGATGTGTTTAAGGTGCCCGAGTGGGCCAAAGAAGCTGTCTTTTATCAGATCATGACGGAACGGTTTGCTAATGGAGATCCAAAGCTGAATCCAAAAGAAACTCATGACTGGGGTGGCAAACCTGAGTTGGACAATTATTTTGGTGGAGATCTGCAAGGTGTGCTGGATCATCTGTATGACTTAACTGAACTTGGCGTGAACGCCATTTACTTTACCCCGTTATTCCAGGCCAATTCTTACCACAAATACGACACGATTGATTATAAAAAAGTCGACCCTCATTTCGGCGATAATGCCCTGCTCAAACAATTGACAGAAGAATGTCATCGCCTGGGTATACGTGTCATGCTTGATGCGGTGTTTAACCATTGCAGCGAAGACTTCCCTCCTTTTCAAGACGTACTCCAGAATGGAAAAAACTCTAAGTATGCCGATTGGTTCCACATCAATGAATATCCGGTTCAGATCAAGGACGGTATACCAACCTACGATACATTTGGGTTCTATGGCAACATGCCCAAGTTCAATACAGCCAACCCTGAGGTTAAGGCATATCTACTGGATGTAGCTGAGTACTGGATCAAGGAAATTAAGCTGGATGGGTGGCGTCTGGATGTAGCGAATGAAGTGGACAACCATTTCTGGCGTGATTTTCGCAAGGTTGTTAAAGCAGCGAATCCTGAAGCCTATATTGTTGGTGAAGTATGGAGCGACTCCTTGACCTGGCTTATGGGAGATCAATTCGATTCCGTCATGAATTATCCATTTGCCGACAAAGTACTTCAGTTCTTCTGTGGTTCAATGGATGGTTATCATTTTGCCAACGAGATGGGTTCACTGATTATGCGCTATCCGCAACAAACCAACGAAGTGATCTTTAATATGCTGTGCAGCCATGATACCCCACGACTGCTCACCCGGTTAGGAGAAGACAAACGCCGATTAAAGTTGTCTGTTGTATTTCTTTTCACCTATATCGGTACACCTTGTATCTTCTACGGCGACGAAGTTGGGATTAGTGGTGATGCTGACCCGGATTGTCGAAAATGTATGGAATGGGACCCCGCCAAGCAAGACAGAGAATTGTATGATTTCTATCGTCTGATGATCGATTTACGCAAAAGCAATGAAGCCCTGCGCAAAGGACGCTTCCGATTCCTCAAGGCTGATCACAATGATCCCTGTATCGTGTACGAGCGTGTGGATGACAACCTTCACTTTACCGTTTGGATGAACAATACACCTCAAGATCGAACGCTTTCTCATCCCATGGAAACAAAAGACTGGAAGGATGCATTAACTGAAGAGCCTGTGTTTCCAACCGATGGAATGATGAATATTAAGCTTGACCCCTATGGGTACCGCATTTTGTATAGACAGCTTGACCCGGCGACCATCCTACACAACTGAGGTTTGAATTCAGACAGTCATCTTAAAAAAAGAAAAACACTTCCACCGTCTCAGATGATACTTCATTCTGAACTTTGGAAGTGTTTTGTTTTTTAATTAAAAAAAGCCACAGCAAGAATGCTGTGACTCATTCAAAACTACATCAATTTACAGGGTCAAGTGTGATCCGACGATAAATGTCCATATATTCTTCAGCTGAGACGTTCCAGCTGTATTCTCCGCCCATTGCATTTTTCACGATTTTCTTCCAGTGTTCTGGCTGTTTGTAGATCTCCTCAGCACGCCGAATGGTACTCATCATGTCATGTGCGTTAAAGCTTGTGAATGAGAAACCATTCCCTTCTCCAGTAAACTCATTGTATGCCTGCACAGTATCGTTCAGACCGCCTGTTTCCCTTACGAGAGGCACACTACCATATCGCAGAGCCAGTAGCTGACTAATACCACATGGTTCGAACCTCGATGGCATCAGGAAGATATCACTGCCTGCATAGAAACGGCGGGATAACCCATCGTTAAACGTGATCTGGGCAGACATTTTGAGTGGATAACGATTAGCGGCTTCACGGAACCAGTGTTCATACATCGGCTCTCCTGTTCCCAGTACCGCAAATTGAATGTCATCATAGTACAGCAATTCATCCAGGATACGGCAGACCAGGTCAAGTCCTTTAGAGTCCACGAGCCTTGTCACCATCACCATAAGTGGTACATCAGGACGAACAGGAAGTCCAAGTTCCTTTTGCAGCTCAATTTTGTTCTCCGTTTTCTTGGACAGACTTGTTCTGTACTTCACTGGAATTTTGTTGTCCGTTGCCGGGTTGTAACTCTTGGTATCAATCCCGTTCACGATTCCGCTGAAACGATCTCCAAGCGAACTGAGCAGTCCGTCCAGTCCGTAACCATAATAAGACGTTTGCACTTCCTGTGCGTATGTTGGGCTTACGGTTGTCACATGGTCAGCATACACAATTCCTGCTTTCAAGAAATTGACGTTACCGTAATATTCGGCTCCATCCACGGTGAAATATCGATCGTCCAGTTCAAGGATATCACTGAATAACTCATGCGGGAATACCCCTTGGTACAACAAGTTATGTATGGTGAATACCGTACGAATATCACTGTAGAATGAATCATGTCTGTAATGGGCTTCAAGCACTAAAGGAATCATTCCTGCATGCCAGTCATGACTGTGCAACACGTCAGGCTTGAACTCAATCTGTGGCAACACTTCGAGAACTGCACGGTTGAAGAAGGCGAAACGCTCGCCATCATCCATATAACCGTACACTCCATCACGCCCAAAATAATACTCATTATCCACAAAATATACTGGAATCCCATCATGAACCAGCATTTCTATTCCACAATAGGGTCTGCGCCAGCCAAGAGGCACATCCGTTGTAATTACGGGCTGTAATGCGTCTTTATATTCATCGGGAATACCCTTGTACTTAGGCATAATCACCCGCACATCTGCCCCGTTCTTCTTCAATGCAAACGGGAGAGCACCGATTACGTCAGCAAGGCCTCCTGTTTTGATAAATGGATGTACTTCAGCAGCAGCAAATAGAATATTCATGCCTTTGTCCTCCTCTTCGGTTTGAGCGTGTTGCTTTCATTTTTATTCTTCGTTTTTGAACTGACGGAAGTTATGCTCGCAGGTGATTCATCCGTTTTCCGACGTGTGTTCTTTTTTAGAATCACGATGCTAAGCGGAGGCAATACCAATTCGAGACTATGCGGATGCCCATGAAAAGGAATCTTTTCGGTAGGCAGTTGCATATCATTAGTAATGCCTGAACCGCCGTAAACGGAATGGTCACTGTTCAGTACTTCGGTATACATACCGGGACGCATGACACCAATCCGGTAACGCTCCCGCTTGACCGGCTGAAAGTTAATGAGCACAAGGAGTGTATCCGCAGGTTTTTTTCCTTTGCGTACGTATGAAATGACACTCTGGTCCTGATCATCCGGAGTGATCCATTCATAACCGTCCAAGGAATGATCAAGCTCCCACAAAGCTTTTTCACTCAAGTACAGGTTAGACAGCTCACGCTCAAACTTATGCAAATTGCGGTGACTGTCATAATCCAGCAAGAACCAATCCAGTTGATCCTCATCTTTCCATTCGATGAACTGGCCAAATTCTCCACCCATAAACAACAGCTTTTTCCCTGGGAAAGTCATAAAATAGCCCAGAAAAGCACGCATGCCGGCAAATTTCTGCTCATAAGTTCCTGGCATCTTGTCGAGGAGCGACTTTTTGCCATGAACAACCTCGTCATGTGACAGAGGTAGCACATAATTTTCAGCAAAGGAGTATACGACCGGGAAAGTCAGCAAATGATGTTTGGAAGGACGCTCATGAAAATCAGATTCCATGTAATCAAGCGTATCGTTCATCCAGCCCATGTTCCATTTGTAGTTAAAGCCCAGACCACCTTCATCTACAGGTAAAGTCACCATTGGCCATGCACTGGATTCTTCAGCCATCATCAATGCATAAGGGAAATACTTGAACACTGTCTCATTCAGCTGCTGCAAAAAGGCTACAGCTTCCTTGTTCTCAAGACCACCTTCATCATTGGTACGATATTGTCCTGGCTGCTTCTCAAAATCAAGCCGAAGCATACTCGTAACCGCATCAACACGGAGTCCGTCAAAATGATACATCTCCATCCAATATAATGCATTGGAGATCAGAAATGAACGAATCTCAGGTTTCGAATAGTCAAAGCTAAGTGTACCCCAGCCTGGCTTCTCTGCTAACATCGGATCTGCATACTCATACAAAGGCGTACCATCAAACATACGCAACCCATGAGCGTCTTTGGCAAAATGTGCAGGTACCCAATCCAGCAATACGCCAATCCCAGCCTGATGTAGTGTATCCACCAGATACATCAGATCTTTTGGATGCCCATAACGACTAGTCGGCGCATAAAACCCTGTGTTTTGGTAGCCCCACGAAAGGTCATATGGATGCTCACTGAGGGGCATCATTTCAACATGTGTATATTTCATTTCTAATAAGTAAGGAACAAGCAAATCAGCCATCTCTCGATAACTATAGAGGCTTCCGTCTTCTTTGCGCTTCCAGGTTCCCATGTGCATTTCGTAAATATGTAGAGGTTTGTTATACATGGCACGTTGTTTGCGTCTCCAGGCTCCATCATTCCATTTGTACCCTTCGATCGAACTGGTGACAGAGGCTGTCTGAGGTCGAACCTCTGCTTGAAACGCATATGGGTCCGCTTTGAGCAATTCTGTTCCATCTTCCGTTAATATACGGAACTTGTATAAAGTTCCTTCGCTGATTTCCGGAAAAAAACGACTCCAAAATCCTGATTCGGGTATCTTATATAAAGGTTCCTTTTCGCCTTTCCATTCATTGCGGTCCAGAGCCAGTCCTACTTCTACGGCATTTGGTGCCCACACGGTAAAGCGATACCCCTGAAGGCCATCGCAAGTCTCAGGCTGCGCGCCCAACATTCGATAACTGTGATGAAGGTTACCTTCATGAAATAAATAAATATGCTCCGGCAATATGTCCGGGTGTGCTAACGGTTGAATGGCCAAGAGATCACCTTCTTCTCAAGAAAATAGATATAACAGTAACCATTACCCCAGTCTAGCCAAGTTGAAAAGAAAAATGCGGTGAATTAGAAAATGTTGTACATTTTCAGAATTTTTACAGTAACAATCGTTTCATCTGCTCTACTTTGCGTTAATGATGTACTACAATGCACAATATTTTGGGAGGGAAACGATTATGTTTAATAAAGATTGCATCGCTATGCTGTTGGCGGGAGGAGAAGGGAAGCGATTAGCCCCTTTAACCTCAAGTATCGCAAAACCCGCTGTACCGTTTGGCGGGCACTACCGGATCATCGATTTTCCTCTCAGTAACTGCGTAAACTCAGGGATCGATACTGTAGGAGTATTGACGCAGTACCAGGCGGAATCTTTACACGATCATATCGGTGGAGGAGAACCATGGGGACATGGTAACTCAAGTGAGGCAGGAATCTCCTTGCTTCCATCTTATCATACAGGAAATGACGAATACTTGGGAACGGCGGATGCTATTTATAAAAATATCGACTATATTGATCAACAAAACCCCGAAAATGTTCTAATTTTGTCGGGTGACCATATTTATCATATGAATTATCGTGATATGTTGGAGGCTCATCAAGCCAATAATGCCGCAGCAACGATTTCAGTTATGGAAGTTCCATGGGATGAAGCACATCGCTTTGGGATCATGGCTGCCGATGCTGATTTGCGTGTAACCGAGTTTGCCGAGAAACCGGCTGAACCAAAAAGTAATCTGGCTTCAATGGGCATTTACATGTTCAAATGGGATTATCTGAAACGCCATCTCATGGAAGATGCCGCTAACCCTGAATCCAGCCATGACTTCGGTAAAGATGTCATTCCTCAAATGTTGAACGAAAATAATCCCCTCTTTGTCTATAACTTTAATGGTTATTGGAAAGACGTAGGTACGGTTAAGAGCCTATGGGATGCACATATGGATCTGTTACACAACGAGGAAGACTGGAGTCTGCAAAAAGAAAACTGGCCGATGTTTACTCGCGACTGGCGCTCCAAACCAAGTGCTTACAAAGCAAGACATACAAAGATCGAACATGTTGCTTCCATGATTCACGACTCTTGTGCAATCGAAGGTCGTTCAGAACGTTCCGTTATCTTCTGCGGCGCAGAAGTGGGTAAAGGCTCTGAGGTTAAAGACAGTGTTGTTATGCCTAACGCACGCATAGGCCGTGGGGTTCACATCGAACGTGCCATCATCGGTGAAGGGGCAATAATCAAGGACGGTGCAATCGTTAAAGGTACGGCGGATGAAATTGTAGTCGTTGGACCTAACGAGATCGTCTCTGCCAAACCTGCAGTCCGTACACAACCTGTTCGTATGTTGAAAGAAGTATATGAAAAAAGTGGACGCCTGCGCACTGGTGAACTTTCTTCATAATGAAGTAAACATAATATGTAAAAGGCGAGCCTCAGATGGCTCGCCTTTTTTTGTGTTATGAATGTTATAAAGTGTACATGTTCGATCATCAGGTAGAAAAATCGCTTATCTTTTAAAACCTTAAGACTTTTCTAGATCCGATTTTGTATCGCTTGCTGTTCGCTCATCTGTGACTTCAGCATCACCAGACGCGGTTACAGGTTCTTCTGGACCCATCTCCTCAGCCACAGCCGGTAATGTAACCGTCACGGTTGTACCAGATCCAAGTTCACTCTGCATCGTGATGGTTCCCTCATGTAGTTCTACCAGTTCCTGCGTAATCGCAAGCCCCAGTCCCGTTCCCCCATTCTGATGATTCACCTGGAAGAAGCGGTCCCGCACTTTAATTAGGTGTTCCTCACTGATGCCGATACCGGTGTCCTGAACAGCTGCAATGATCTGACCATTCTCCTCTTTGACCGACAAGAAGATCCAGGAATTCTCATGTGAAAATTTGATCGCATTATCCACAACGTTTAAAAAGACTTGTTTCAGTCTGTTGCCGTCTCCATGGACATTATAAGCACGAGCCTCGTCCGTTTCCAACTTGAGATGGACCTGTTTTTGTTCCGCTTTGGCCCAGACATTCAACATCGTTTCCTGTACAATTTCACGAATGTTGACGGTTCCTTTGACCAGCTTCATCTGATTCTGCTGCAATTTGGAGAAATCCAGCATCTCTTCAACAAGTCCAATCAGTCGTTCGGTTTCCTTGGAGATAATACCCATACCGATACGGGTTTCTTCCGGATCATAACCGCCTGAATCCAGTGTCTCGCTCCAGCCTTTGATACTGGTCAAAGGTGTTCTTAATTCATGTGAGATGGAGGAGATAAAATCATCCTTGATCTGATTACTCCGCACAATCTCATGTGCCATGAAGTTAAGTGTTGATGCCAATTCGCCCAGTTCGTGCTTATAATTCCCTTTAACCCTGACATCCAGCCGTCCTCTGGCCATTTGGGCAGATACTGCGGTGATGTTGTTGATTGGACGTACAATGGAATTTGCCATACCAATACTGATGATCAACACTATAGCAAGCACGCCAACACCGACCGCAGCGGCAAGTAGCCCCATATTCAACAGCTTTGAATTCACATCTTCGAGTGATGTCAGATATCGAATAACATAAGTATTTTCGCCGCCCAGATCAAACTTGTGTGAAACGGCCATGACGGATTCTCCAGTACCTGGTTGTCTTCCAATCCAGCGTCCCATATCCCCATTCAGAGCCTGCATAATATCACTGGTCTGCAACACAGCACGGTCAGATTCAAAAGCAGTCGAACTCGCCAATACGCGCCCGTTCAGATCCAAAATTTCCAATTCAGTATTGGACAATGCCAAATTCACAAGGAGTCTGGACAGATTATTGCCATCCTCCGTAGTATTCTCACGAGCGATCGGCTCGAAAAAGTCCTTTGAATTAGAAATGTGGGTACTAATCGTATTGTAGATACTCTCATAATAATACCTTTGAACTGCCAACATAAATACGAATTCGACCAACAGCAGAGCGAGAAAAACTACAAAGAAATAATGTAGTACGATCTGCCGAGTAATGCCTTTTTTAATCATTGCTCCCGGCCCTTCCATTTGTACCCGTGACCCCATACAGTCTGCAGGTATTCGGGCTCGGAAGGATTGTTCTCAATTTTTTGACGCAGACGACGAATGTTGACATCCACAATTTTGGGATCACCCATGTACTCTTTTCCCCATACATGATCTAACAATACATCGCGGCTGAGCGGTGTATTCTCTTTTTCCAGGAAAAACTGAATCAGGGAAAACTCCGTTGGAGTCAGCTCAATGGCTTCATTCTGTTTCTTGAATTGCTTCGAGATAAGGTCCAGTGAAAATGGCCCAGACTGGAACGTAACCTTCGCCGCAGTTTCCCGATGCACGTTCACACGACGCAACAATGACTGAATACGTGCAATCAACTCTGTTGGGCTGAAAGGCTTGCTAACGTGATCATCTGCACCAACGGAGAGTGCGTACACTTTATCCTGTTCCTGAACTTTCGCGGTCAAAAAGATGATGCCCAAACGTTCATTGGTTTCACGGATCCGTCGACACACCTCGAATCCATCAATACCTGGTACCATGACATCCAGCAGAGCCAGATCAATATCCGGTACTGTCTGCAGTATGCGAAGCGCTTCATGACCGTCACCCGCTTCAAGCACTTCGAATCCGTTTCTCTTTAAATTAATCACTATAAAACTGCGGATGGATTCTTCATCCTCAAGAATAAGTACTTTACTCATTAAGTTCTCCCTTTCTATTCAGCTGAGAAGTATTGCTCAGTGCATCTTTACCCGCCTCTGATTGTGCTACCCGTGAAGCAATAACCCGATCTTTGGTACGCATAATTTCCTTCCAGCTTTTACCCTTCTCCTGTTCCCACTTGGAAAGGGTGAAATATTTGATCTCTGCTACGGTTTCGTCCGTATCAATCATTTTAAATCGAATATATTTTTCCTTTTCCGATTTGGTATCAATAGTGATCTTACCGTACCACTCTGGTTTGAGATTTAGATGAAATAAATCAGCATCATCCCGGAATTGGAATGAGACAAATTTCTTGCTGTCTTTGCCATCCCATTGATAATAGGTGTAAAACCACAACCGAGAGTCAAATACGTAATGCTCCCAGCCTTTCGGAGTCTCTTTAAGTCCAAACTCAATAATACCATCATTATCAACATCACCGCTTAAAATTTTGTCATCTCTATACGTTTGATCCGGTGATTTGAAAGCATTGACTAACTTGTTATCTTTAACATACATAATTTGCGAGAAGGAACTCCGATCATCCAGCTCGGCATCCAGTACAATGCCCATCTGTCCTTTGGCGATCTCCCCGCCCAGAGCATTATAAACTTCTTTAACGGTATAATCGGTCTGCACCCGATCAACTTCCTTGAAGCTGCCATCTTCGTACTGGTATAACGCAATCGTTGCAAAACCGCTGTTGTTCAGCGAAATGATAACAAAATCACTCTTACCATCTCCGCTCAAATCCAGCGTGTTCCCCTGCGCATCATCAATGATATATTGATTATACGGAACTCCACCCAAGACCTGCTCCAGTGCCCCGCCCTTGTAGGAATATGCAGTCAGGGCTTTCTGCTCCTGCAGACTTACACCAAGAATAATATCTGGATTTCCGTCATTCGTAACATCCAAAACTTTAAAGGATTGCAACTCATTTCCCGGTACATCAAATGTAAGTTTTTTAACCCATGTGCCTCCCTGCTCTTCCAAAATCATGCCATGGATTCGCACATTCTCATTTGGTGTCTCATAAAAAACAATCGCTTCCCGAGTTCCATCCCCGTTCAGGTCTTCCACCCGAATCATGCTGGTATTATTCATATCCTTAGGACGAATCAACGTGCTCTCTGGCGGCAGTTTAACCTGAACCACGTTGTACAGTTTCTCCTTATCGGTGGACATCATTGGTTTTCTCATCAAACCCTTGGGGTCACTTATGACTGTGCATCCGCTCAGAACAGAACCAAGCATAATTGCCATAGTTCCTGCTGCAATGAAGCGTCCCCACCGTGAATTAAACAATCTCATCACTCTTTTCAATAGTTTAAATCTGGTTTTTTTCTTGCTGTGTCAGTCTTCGTCCACGAATATCAAAAGCAATCTTCCCGTCTGCCAATCCCCAGATCCGTGTGGCATGTTTCTCAGCAAGTTCAATTGGCAATACTGCAATGACCGTTGCACGTTCTTCTTCACATAATTTGCGCAGCGTTTCCAGCACCGAATCTGCTGTATGAGGGTCAAGACCAATTACAGGTTCGTCGGCCAAAACCACTTTGGCACCATGAGCAAGTGCTCTTGCAATGGCAACACGCTGCTTCTCGCCACCACTGAGCTTCTCTGCGATTTGATGTGCTTTATCGAGTAATCCCAATCCTTCGAGATAATCCATAGCACCCATATAATCATCGGAACGTACCATACCGGTTACCATTCTCCATACGGGAGTCTGACCCGATCGTCCGATTAATACATTTTTAAGAGCCGTACGTCTCGGAAATAATTCTGGATTCTGTTCCAAGTATGCCCATTCCCGTTTGATTTTTCGTTTTCCAGACCAGCCTTCTTTCAAAATCTCAGCACCATCCACCGTAAACCGGCCGGAATCCCATTTTTCCATCATGGCCAAACATTTAAGTAACATGCTTTTACCACTACCGCTTGAGCCAACTACAGCTATCATCTCACCCTGTTGCATATCAAATCGAATATCCCGTAGAACGGGAACGCGGTCCACGCCAACGGATTTACTCAAGTTCTCTACTCTGATCATCGCGATGTCTCCTCTTGTCCATGTTTTTCCCTACCACTAGTGTACTCGGAAATGGACATCAATTTCCATGCGAACACCAGCTTCTATTTTAACACAGATTCGAACTCAGGTTTACGACGAAATAATATACCTGCCACGCCGAAAAGAAGGTACATGATTCCCAGCAATGTGAACATGCTTCCTGGTGAAATCCAGTTGATCATCTGACCGCCCAGATTCGGTCCAATAATACTTCCAATCGTGAAATGAAAGGAAGCCACAACGTTGGCTGCAGGCAGCAACACTTTAGGCAAAATGTCTGCGGCATAGGCCAGGCCCAGTGAGAAAAAGGAGCCGACCAGGCCGCCTGCGATTGTTAACAATACAAGCGTCCACCAGAAATGCGTACCTGCGACTGGAACCAGCATGAAGATGATTCCTCCGCTGATGCCCGCAAACATTAATACCTTCTTTCGCCCATATCGGTCACTCAACATACCCAAAGGCAATTGAAGGAACAAACCTCCAATCCCGATAAAGGGAAGCAACGACGAAATCTGATCGGTGTCGAACCCAATACGCAGGCCATACACGGGGAAGTTACTATTCATGCCAGCCTCCATATATCCGTATAAGAGTGCTGGTAAAAGTGCATACCAGGCCCATGCCAGACTTCGACGGAAGCGACGTTCCGGCAGTTGGCCATGCTCTGCTTTTTCCGGTTTCGTATTCGGAAGCTTCATTAATACCAGTATAAGTACTGCTGCGATACATATGAACAAGACCCAGAAAGGGACAGCATCACCAAAGCCAAGCAGCTTAATTCCCAGTGGACCAATACTGAATCCGAGACCGTAGGACATGCCATATAGTGATATGTAGCGTCCACGCTTTTCAGGAGCAGTAACAAGTAGCACCCAGAGCTGAGCCGCATAATGAAGTGCGCTGTCTCCTATTCCAACGATCAGACGCAATATGAACCATATTTTAATATCTGGAAAATACGGAAATAGTATTAATGGGACCATGACTAATATCAGGCCACCTACAATCAGCTTTTTGAACCCTAATGCTCCCAATAACCGTTCCGCAACGAGAGTCATGGCAAAAGACCCAATGTACAACGCGGCGGCGTTTAATCCGTTTAAACCTGGCGAAACCCCTTTTTGCTCCAAAAAAATCGAAAGCACAGGCAGCAAAAGCCCCTGACTTATTCCCGCCACCACAATAACCGTAATCAAAATGAGATAGTTGGCTGTCGAGTGTGATAGTTTGGGACGAGTAATCGATGACACGAATTCATTCCTCCTGCGAGCACACAAAGAAAAATCGCCATCGCTGACGACTTTTGTATGGTATACATATGGTTTTAAACTGCTATTCAAAGATCAGGGCTTTGCCCCGGACTTGAACATTATAGTGGACAACGGCCTGCAAAACAAGCCATAATAGAGGTTAAGTCGCTGCGTACATTTAGATGTGACGGGAGGATTCTGCAACATATGGCTTATCATGTGAAAATTGATGTTTCACCGATATATGAAATGCTCAACAGCTTTCTGGTTTATGTCACGAAAAAATGGATTCAGCATCTGGATATTGGTCCTGAATGGATTCTGGAGGTGGAAGGCAAACTAAGTTCCAATGTACGAGCTGCTCTCGCACCTGCTGCCACTTGGCCTTTTGATGATTTTGATGTTTTGTTTGCATGGGCAGCCTATCAAAATGATACATCGGAGAATCGTGATTTCCTGGACATGCTTTCCGGAATGACAGCGGAAGACCTGTTTGATCGTGTGTCTCCTCTTCTGCCGGCTCTTACAATAGAAGAATCTACGCGCATTCGGAACAGTTATGTCCCATTATTGCGACTATGGGATGAAAACTACTGTCAGAATATGAGCGAAGATCAGCGTGTGTGGCTTGAAGAAGATGCCGAAGAAAAACGCATTTTGCTTGATAAAATGGGTCCTGAACTTCTTATTGAATATGCTACAGCGGGCGTTCTTGTTGAACCGATGCCTGGACTGAACGAAGTCATCCTGTTTCCAACGGTGCACAATCGCCCTATTAATATGTACTGTTTCTATGAGGGTATGATGATCATGCAGTATCCCGTAGATGCACCAGAAGAGAATGAAGACCAGCCACCAACATGTCTTTTACGTTTTACCCATGCACTAGCTGATCCCGAAAGACTTCGCCTGCTTCGTTACGTATCGGATGAACCCAAATCCCTCGCTGAGATGTGTGAAGAATTGGGTAAAGACGAAGACACGGTCAAAGACCAGGTGATGGCGCTACGCATCGCAGGTCTGCTACGGACCCATCTGCTCGGAAGTAACCGTAAAGAGAAATACAGTATTCGGCCGGATGGCGTATCTGAGTTGAATATGTTCCTGGAATCCTATATTCGCATTTAATTTAGTTGAACCATTGTGGATTTACTGGCTACAAGGAGTGAGTTAGATCATGAAAATAATGAAACAACATATTTTGTTTGACCTTGATGATACACTCGTATATTGCAACAAGTACTTCAACCTGATTTTGGGAGAATTCTTTGAGAATATGCAAGAGTGGTTTGATGGACATTCTCTGACAACACAAGAGATTCGGGAAAAACAGCTGGAGATCGATGTAACCGGAGTGAACAAGCTTGGTTTTGCGAGTCATCATTTCCCGCAATCCCTGATTGATACCTATCGTTATTTCTCCAGCAAGTTCGCCAGATTAACCTCTCCGAGAGAAGAGTCTTATCTGAGTAAATTGGGTATGAGTGTGTACGACCAGGAGGTTGAACCCTACCCTCATATGGTTGAAACGCTTGAGAACCTCAAAGGTGCTGGACATTCCCTCTACTTATATACCGGCGGCGAAACCGTGATCCAACAGCGGAAGATTGATCAGATGAAACTCTCGGCTTATTTTGATGATCGGATCTATATCCGACAACACAAAAACGTCGAGGCACTGGAAGGCATTCTGTCTAACGGTCCGTTTGATCGTCGTGCAACTTGGATGATTGGCAACTCACTACGTACAGATATTATGCCTGCGGTAAAAGCCGGAATTCACAGCATTTATATCAAACAACCAAATGAATGGCAATACAACATCGTAGAACTTCAACCTAATCCGGAAACATCGATGTATACCATCACTGCACTGGAAGAGGTACCAAAAGTCATACACGAAAATATACAACAGCAGCAACAAAAAAGGACCCTTGGATAAGGGTCCTTTTACTGTATGTTAACTGTTAACTAACATCAAGCATCCTGTTTCTCACCAGATAACTTGCCTGTTACTACGTCCTGCAAAATAATCCGTGCCTTCACCGTACTCCCGTCTTTTCGTTTGAACGACAGTACTTGGGTACTGCCCTTCTCAATCAGCGATTTTAACATCGTACTGGTGATTTTCTTGCCTGCATACTCTTTCCAGACCACAAATGAACATCCTTCCTTGAAACGTGAGCATCCATAACCCTTCTTGCCCTCTATAATCTGACCCGTACAGCCGGGAGAAGGACAAGGTGCCAGTAACTCTCTCACTCCGGTTGGGCTCGCAGTTGAGGAAGGTGCCTTGGTGGTCGTGCTTTTCCCACTGCCAGCTCTGGACGAAGATGCCGAAGTCTGAAGGGACGTTTTTACAGTTGAACTGCCACTAGCCGTCTTGGCAGATGTCCTTGTATTGCCAGCTTGGGTTCTGGCTCCCTTGCCTTTCCCCCTGCCTGCCCGTGAATCTTCTCCAAAAGCATCTGCTGGAGCAGGAGCTTGTACACGCACTTTCTCAATGATGGACAAGGTGAATTTCTTGACGTTCTCCATGAACTTGTCCTGACCCGCCTCACCTTTGGAAATCTGATATAATCTTCTTTCCCATTGCCCGGTCATCTCAGGCGAAGTTAACAGATCTACACCCGCACGGCGAATCAACTCAATAGCTGTTCTGCCTTTGAGCGTTAACTGCATTTTCTTCCCTTGCAGCGTAATGTAACCTACGTTTTTGAGGCGTTCAATTGTAGCCGCACGTGTAGCCGGAGTACCCAGACCACTATCTTTCATCGCATCTCGCAGCTCTTCATTCTCGATCTGCTTGCCTGCACTCTCCATCGCTTTGAGCAATGTTCCCTCGGTATAACTTTTGGGAGGCTGGGTCGCCTTCTCCTTGAACTCACTCTTCGTACATTGAACAGGCAATTCAGGTTGTACAGCAAAAGCCTTGTCCGTCCACTCTTCAGCTTCCTCATCCTCATTGCCGTTTTTCTTGGTCTTTTTCTTGCCTGCACCGCTCTGTTCCTGATCTCCAGAACCAAGAACCACTTTCCATCCGAGGGACAGCAGCTCTTTGACAGATGTCTTAAACTGATGTTTCTCCACTTCGGTGAGCACGGTATGTTGCTTATACTCCGCCGGAGGATAAAAGTGAGACAAGAAACGTCTGACAATCAAATCATAGATGTTCTGCTCATCCTTGGATAAGGTACCTGGTCGCTTCAAAGTAGGTAGGATCGCATGGTGATCCTCAACCCTGCTCGGATTACATACCCCTTTATTATTCTTATGAACAAGCTCTGGCTTGGCCCCTTGCGCAAGCTCACTATAGGTACCATTTTTAAGCAGGTTTAGTGTTTTGTGCATACCTTCAATATTCTGTTCTGTAACATAGTTGGAGTTTGTACGCGGATACGAAATCACCTTGTGTTTTTCATACAAGGCCTGTGCAATATCCAGTGTTTTTTTGGCTCCATATCCGAACTTGGCATTGGCTTCACGCTGTAAAAGGGTCAGGTCATACAAACGAAACGGATACTCCTTCGTCTGCTTTGCTTCGTATTTGGTAATTTGCCCTGTCTTGCCCTTCACACTAGCTGCAATGCCCTCTGCTGCCTCGGCATCGGTCAACTTATCTCCCTGACGCAGTCCCCGGTACTCGACACCTTCCTGCCGAAACCAGGCGGCTACTTCATAAAAGGTCTGTGACTGGAACGCTTCAATCTCTATCTCCCGATCGTAGATTAGCGCGAGTACGGGCGTCTGAACACGGCCTACGGACAACAATGCATTATGGCGGGTTGTAAACGCCCGTGAGGCATTCATGCCGATCAGCCAATCGGCTTCACTTCTGGCGCGAGCAGCATGGGTCAGATTTTCAAATTCAGAGGCATCCTTCAGACCATCAAAACCACGTCTAATGCTCTCTGCTGTCAAATCCGATATCCATAAACGCTTTACAGGCTGACGCAGCTTCAATTGCTGTTGTATGAGGGCGAAGATGTACTGACCTTCTCTCCCTGCATCGCAAGCATTAACGATCGCTGAAGCCCGTTTTGCCAGTTCTCCAATCATTTTAAGCTGATCTTTTGTCCTCGGATTGGGTACAATCTTGAACTGATCGGGTATGATTGGCAGGTCCGCTATATTCCAGCGTTTGTACTTTGTATCATAGGCATCCGGTTCAGCCAGTCCAAGCAAATGCCCTATCGCCCAAGTGATGATGTAATGCTCACCCTCCAGATACGTGCGATTGTTCTTGGCCTTTGGTTCTATGACGGCGGCAATGGTTCGACCCATGTCGGGTTTTTCCGCTATAACCAGTGTCTTCATCCGTCCATCTCTCCTCCTTCACCGTCCGCATGACGGCAAAAAGGGGCATTCCGCCGACGGAAGCCCCTTGCTTCTGAAACTCATTATATCAGATTTTGGATTCGGGAGCACCTTCCCGAAATGAATTATCCTGCTGCTTGTTCTTTTAATACATGTTTTTGTCTGCACTCTTTGCATACACCCTGGAAATCCAGACGATGATCCGTAACAGCAAAGCCATACTGACGCTCGATTTGTTGTTCCAAACGAAGCAGACCATCTTCCATAATCTCTTCCACTTTACCACATTCTGTACAGATCAAATGATGGTGGTGATGGGAACCGTCTGTACTTCGCAGATCAAAGCGCGCAGCGCCGTCACCAAAGTTAATCTTTTCAACGACCTGAAGGTCACTCAGCAGTTCGAGAGTGCGGTATACGGTAGCCAATCCAATCTCAGGGAACTGCTCCTTAACCAGGAGAAATACTTCCTCTGCGCTAAAATGATCCTTTTCATGTTCAAGCAATACACGTACAGTAACTTCCCGTTGTTGTGTTAACTTATATCCTTTTTCAACCAATTGATTTTTAATGTGAAAGATTTGTTCTGAAATGGACTTGTCCCGGTTACTTGCCATAGCAGGTCGCACCTCCGATTTATATTCATTGAAATTTACGTTTATCGTACGAATTCATGGTTTCAGTTAATCCTTATTTATAATCATTATAATATAATAATAAATCTTTATCACTTAAAAAGCAATGATATTGCTCACACTTACATGAAATATGTAGTCAAATTGGTTAAAATAACAGCAAACAACCCTCGCTGATCGCGAAGGTTGTCAATGATATCTTGTTCTATACTTTTACACCAGAACCGAAGCACCCATCAAGTATTTGTCCACTTCACGAGCAGCCTCACGGCCTTCATTAATTGCCCATACAACCAAGCTTTGACCACGACGCATGTCACCTGCTGCAAATACTTTATCCACATTGGTGTTGTATTTGCCGTAACGTGCCTTAACGTTTGTGCGACGATCTGTTGCAAGTCCCAGTTGCTCTACCAACGTTTGTTCCGGTCCATCAAAACCAATGGCAATCATGGCCATCTGAGCCGGGAATACACGCTCTGTACCCGGAATCGGCTGATAAATCTTGCGACCAGTCTCATCCACAATCCGCTCGATCTGTACTGTATGCAATTCTTTGAGGTTCCCCTCATCGTCTCCGACAAATTTCGTTGTCATGATGGAGAACTCACGCGGATCTTGACCAAACAACGCTTTGGCTTCCTCTTGCGCATAATCAAGTGTGTATACGTTCGGGAATTGCGGCCAAGGGTTGTTAATGCGATCACGTTCCATAGGCGCTTGTGTATGCGTACCGAATTGAGTGATCGTACGACAACCATGGCGCAGCGATGTAGCCACACAGTCAGATCCTGTATCACCGCCACCAATGACGATAATATCTTTATCTTTAGCGGACAGATATTGACCATCTTCCAGATTGGAGTCCAGATAACTCTTAATGCTGCCATTCAGGAAATCCATGGCGTAATGAACGCCTTTCAAGTCGCTGCCTTCAATATTGAATTCACGCGGCTTCGTTGCACCACCGCACAATACAACAGCGTCATATTCATCCACCAGTTGTTGTGCTGCAATATCTTTACCAATCTCGGTGTTCGTAATGAATTGAATGCCTTCTGCTTCGAGCAGATCAACACGACGTTGAACTACCTTTTTATCCAATTTCATTGTTGGGATACCGTACATCAGCAATCCGCCGACACGGTCCGAACGCTCATATACGGTTACCGAATGTCCTGCCTTATTCAACTGAGCCGCAGTAGCTAGTCCCGCTGGACCTGAACCTACCACAGCTACACGTTTACCCGTACGTTTTTCAGGAGGCTCCGGAACCACCCATCCTTCTTCGAAACCTTTTTCAATAATTGCTTCTTCAATCGTTTTGATGGTTACAGGCTGACCAATTAAGCCAACTGTACATGATCCTTCGCAAGGAGCTGGACAGATGCGACCTGTAAACTCTGGGAAATTATTCGTTTTGTGAAGGCGTTCAAGTGCTTCTCTCCACAGTCCGCGATATACAAGATTATTCCATTCTGGAATCAGGTTATGCACGGGGCAACCTGACGTGCCACCAATCATATCTATACCTGTATGGCAATACGGGGTACCACAATCCATGCATCGTGCACCTTGTGTTCTGAGCTCTTCTTCAGCCATGTGTTTATGAAACTCTTCCCAATCCTTAATCCGCTCCGCTGGCTCACGATCTGTTGGCAGTTGACGTTTGTATTCCATAAATCCAGTAGGTGTAGACATCTTACGTTTTCCCCCATCCGTTCTTGTCTTAATCCCTTCATGTGCATGGTTCTATATGAAATGGATTACTCATTACTTGAGTTTTTGTCTATTGTATCACAAAATCTTCTCGAAGATATTTCAATTATAGTAGCATTTACTGTACTGAATATTAAATGGATTATCCGCATAATTATTTGTATTTTATACATCATATCTTTCAAGTCTACCCATGGTCAATACCCTTATTTTGGTGTTAAATGCGGTTCTGAACTGCGGAATCTGGTGTGTGTTAAAGAAACAAAAGGTCGAAACGTTAAGTGAATGTTAGATAATTTATCATCAAATCCAACATATTTTGCTATAAATCGTTCTCAATTCCGAATATCAGACTCGTTTTAGGGCTTCACAACGTTAAATCCTCAAAACTTTTACACTTTTTTACTGTTTAATGCTTGGTCGTATGTATATTATACATAAATACCAATTAATCATGTTATATTAATGTTATATGTATTCCAATTTAAACAAGTGACTCTTTTTTTTATAAAAGAAAAGACGCTGTTCACGAATATTTCGCAATCAGCGCCTCTCATCATACAAATACGACCGAAGTCAGGAATTTCTTATGCCACATTTACCGTTTACGTTCGTAAAATTCAAATGTATACGCATGAACATTTTTTTCATCCTGTTCGCCTTCAATCTGTTCAATCAGTTCCCATTCGGACCAGTCCACTTCAGGGAAAAACGTATCTCCCTCAAAATTCTCATGAATTTTGGTCACCACAAGACGATCTGCAAGTGGCAGGAACTCACGATACACTTGGGAACCCCCAATTACGCACAGTTCCTCACCTTTGGTTACACTCAGACCCTCTTCAATCGTATGTACGATTTCAGCCTGTTCCACCTTGTAGTTCAGATCTCTTGTCACTACGATATTACGACGCTGAGGAAGCGGCTTACCGCCAAAAGATTCCCACGTATTACGTCCCATGATAATCGTTTTGTTTAATGTACGTTGTTTGAAAAAGGCCATATCCTTGGGTAAACGCCATGGAATCGAATTATTTAATCCGATCACGCCGTTCTCCCCCATTGCCCATACCAATTCAATACTCATGGGTAATACACTCCTTCAATCCAAGTCTCTTGTCGAGATTGAACACATAATTAGACTGCAATTGGAGCTTTAATGCCCGGATGATGCTGATAGTTCTCAAACTCGAAATCTTCAAACTTATAATCAAAAATAGAATCCGGCTTACGTTTGATTACCAGCTTAGGTAAAGCATAAGGTTCACGCTCCAGCTGAGTTTTGACCTGATCAACATGGTTGGAATAGATGTGAACATCCCCACCAGACCAGATGAAATCACCCACCTCAAGGTCACATTGCTGCGCGATCATATGAGTCAAGAGCGCATAACTCGCGATGTTAAACGGCAATCCGAGGAACGTATCTACGGAACGCATCGTAAGCATACATGATAATTTACCCTCTGCAACGTAAAACTGAAACGCAAAATGACAAGGTGGAAGCTTCATATGGTTGATCTCAGCCACATTCCATGCGCTGACAAGGTGACGACGCGAATCCGGATTATTTTTGATCGAATCAATGACTGCAGAGATCTGATCGATCTTCTCCCCATTAGGTGCTTCCCAAGTACGCCATTGTGAACCATATACCGGACCGAGGTCGCCATTTTCGTCCGCCCAGTCGTCCCAGATCTTCACACCGTTTTCTTTCAAATAAGATATATTGGTATCGCCACTCAAAAACCACAACAGTTCATGAATAACCGATTTGAGATGAATTCGCTTGGTTGTTACCAGCGGAAATCCTTCGGAGAGATCATAACGGAGCTGTCTGCCAAATACAGATTGTGTTCCTGTTCCTGTACGGTCTCCTTTATGCACGCCGTTGTTCAGAATATCCTGCAATAAATCGAGATAGTTTTTCATGTTGATATCTCCTCACACTTTTATTCGTACTAAACTAAAGATTATTTACACTTACCACTCCGATGACAGAACAACCTTCCGATCGCTGTTATCCCCAGATTTTTTTTGATTTCCTTTTCCAAAGGTAAAATCCGGTGATAAAGGCGAAGCGTATGCTTCCGATGCAGCTTTCTTTCAGAAAGCTTTTAGCTCCGCTTCTTCAGGTTCTTTCTGTCCTCTACGTTCTCGTGTAAAAGATTAATTTAACTTAAATACTAAATACATAGACCGTGATTGGCTTGGAGCCACATCATAACTGATCATTACTACAGTGTACCACAATTAAGTTGTTGGATAAAATCAATTCACTAAAACTTGTGAGCGTGTAAATTTTCATCATATTACATACATGAGTATCTTAAATTTCTCGGCTCTTGCTCAGAAAAAAGAGACGAATAACGCGTTAACGTCATTCGTCTCTTCTGATATACGTATAATGCCGGACGGATCCGAAGCTTAGATGATCTTAACGGGAGATGATGTGGATCGGGTGACCCATAACCAATTCCGCAGCTTCCATCACGATTTCGCCCAAAGTTGGGTGAGCGTGAATTGTGAGAGCCAGATCTTCCAAAGTAGCGCCCATCTCAATTGCCAAACCAAGCTCAGCAATCAGGTTGGAAGCTTCCAGACCTACGATTTGGCAACCCAATACAAGGCCGCTTTCTTCGTCAGCTACGATTTTCACGAAGCCTTCAGCGTGGTTCAAAGATACAGCACGGCCGTTACCCGCATAAGGGAACTTGCCAGCTTTTACTTTGTAACCTTTTTCTTTAGCTTCTTTCTCAGTGTAACCTACGCTGGAACACTCTGGATCTGTGAACACAACAGCTGGCATACATTTGTAGTCAACTACAGATGGTTGTCCTGCGATTGCTTCAGCAGCCACTTTACCTTCATAAGAAGCTTTGTGTGCCAGAGCCAGACCAGATACGATGTCACCGATAGCGAAGATGTGAGGAATGCTAGTACGACCTTGGTGGTCAACTTTGACAAATCCACGCTCGTCAACGTCAACACCAATCATGTCGAGACCAAGTTCTCCATCTGTGTTTGGACGACGTCCAACAGTTACCAGCAGGTAATCTGCAGTTACTTCTTTGGACTCACCATTTACAGAGTACTTAACAGTTACATCTTTATCCGTTTGCTCAGCACTTTCAGCTTTTGCACCCGTTACGATTTCGATGCCTGTTTTCTTCATGTTTTTAGCCACAAGGCTAGTCATGTCTTTATCGAAACCTGGCAGTACTGTATCCAAACCCTCGATGATTGTTACTTTCGCACCGAATTTGGAGTACATTTGACCAAGCTCAGCACCGATATATCCGCCACCGATAACGATCATGCTTTTTGGTACTTCAGGCAAGTTCAGAGCTTCTGTCGAAGACAGAATACGTCCGCCAAATGGGAAAGGTTTCAGTTCGATTGGACGGGAACCTGTTGCAATAATTGCATTTTTAAATTTGTAACGCGGAGACTCGTGGTCATTGAATACACGAGCTTCGTTTTCGTTGATGAACATGCACTCACCGTTGAAAACTTCAACTTTGTTGCCTTTGAGTAAACCAGCTACGCCGCCAGTCATTTTCTTAACAACACCGTTTTTGAACTCTTGAGTTTTGCTGAAGTCCACTTTTACGTTCTCAGCAGAGATACCAAAAGCTTCACCGTGAAGTGCAGACTCATATTGGTGTGCAGCAGAGATCAGGGCTTTGGATGGAATACATCCACGGTTCAAACAAACACCGCCCAGTTCGGATTTGTCTACGATCAATACGCTTTGGCCCAGTTGAGCAGCGCGGATGGCAGCTACATAGCCGCCAGGACCCGCACCAATTACTAATGTGTCGATATTGAGAGAAGCGTCGCCTACTACCATATCTTACACCTCCATAACAAGCAGCTCAGGGTTAGCGAGCAGCTGTTTAATATAATTCATAAAGTTTTGTGCTGTTGCGCCATCGATGATACGGTGGTCAAAGCTCAGGGAAAGAGCCATTACAGGTGCTGCAACTACTTCGCCGTTTTTGATCACTGCTTTTTCGCTGATGCGTCCTGTTCCGAGAATAGCAACTTCAGGGAAGTTGATGATTGGAGTGAAGAACATACCGCCAGCAGAACCAATGTTACTGATGGAGATTGTGCTTCCTCTCATTTCATTCGCGCTCAATTTGCCCTCACGACCACGAGCAGCCAAATCACGGATAGAATCAGCAATCATCCAGATGGATTTACGATCAGCATCTTTGATAACAGGAACGATCAAGCCGTTGTCTGTATCTGTAGCGATACCGATGTTGTAGTATTTTTTGTAAACAATTTCGTTAGCTTCTTCATCAATCATAGCGTTCAGAGCCGGGAATTGGCGGGAAGCCGCAACCAGTGCTTTAACGATGAATGGCAGATAAGTAACTTTTGTTCCTTTTTTCTCTGCAATTGGTTTCATGCGAGTACGGAAAGCAACCAATTCAGTTACGTCCACTTCGTCCATGATTGTAACGTGAGGTGCTGTGTAAGCCGATTTAACCATTGCATTAGAGATCGCTTTACGGATACCTTTGAATGGTACGCGCTCTTCTTCAAGGTGTTGATCAGCTGCAGCCGCTGCTGGTGCTGCGGATTTTTTCTCTTCTTGAGCCGGAGCTTCGGAAGATGCCGCTGCGGAAGAACCGCCACCGTTTTTGAAGGATTCAACATCTTCTTTGGTTACTTTACCGTTGTTGCCAGTGCCGTTAACCTGAGCGATGTCTACACCTTGTTCGCGAGCAAATTTACGCACGCTTGGTGTTGCCAGAACGTCTTTGGCAGGTACTGCCGGAACGCTGTTGTTGCCGCCTTCTTTAGCTGCATCCGAGCTGGAAGCTGCTGCAGAAGAACCGCTTGTGTCAGCTCCGCCTTGAGCTGCATCTTTCTCTTGCTCGCCTTGATCGCCAGCAGGAGCGTCGTCTTGCTCAGGAAGTTCGCCTTCTGCATCGATGATCGCTACAACTTCACCAACGTGGCAGACTTGACCGTCTTTAGCGAATACTTCTGTAACTGTTCCGTTAACCGGACAAGGTACTTCTACAACCACTTTGTCGTTCTGTACTTCCATGATGATGTCGTCGTCAGTTACTTTGTCACCGACTTTGATGTGCATCTTGATGATTTCGCCTTCGTGCAGGCCTTCGCCCAATTCAGGGAATTTATATTCAAATTTAGCCAACTGAAAAACCTCCTTGATTATGTGCTCAATCCTGAAAACAACCCTTAACTCCAAGAAACAACTGTTACTGCTAATGCAAATAACTGTTACTCAAGGGGCTAATGGCTGTTTACAGTGCAGCTTGCGCTGCGGTGTGAATCACCATACTGCGCCTTGCGGCATGTCAGATGATTAAATTAGAAATTTACGACTTTGTTAACCGCAGCAACGATACGCGCCGGGTTAGGCAGCCATGTATCTTCGATTTGTGCAAATGGATATACAGTGTCCGGACCAGCTACACGCAGAACCGGTGCTTCCAAGTGCAGGATTGCTTTTTCATTGATTTGGGCAATGACTTCAGCTGCAACACCTGCGCTCTTTTGAGCTTCCTGTACAACAATTGCACGGTTTGTTTTCTTAACAGAAGCAACGATAGTATCGATGTCGATCGGGCTAACCGTACGAAGGTCGATAACTTCAACTTTGATTCCTTGTTTTTCGAGTTCATCTGCTGCTTTCACAGAAGTGTGAACCATCATACCGTAAGTAATGATTGTTACATCAGAACCTTCACGAACAACGTTCGCTTTACCCAACTCAACAACGTAATCTTCTTCAGGCACTTCTGCACGGAAAGCATGGTACAGGTTCAAGTGCTCCATGAAGAATACAGGGTCGTTATCGCGAATAGAAGCGATCATCAGACCTTTTGCATCGTATGGGTTAGAAGGAACAACGACTTTGATACCTGGTGTTTGCGTGAGCAGACCTTCCAGGGAATCTGTATGCAATTCTGCCGCTTTTACACCGCCACCGAATGGTGTACGGAATACGATTGGAGAATTGTATTTTCCACCGGAGCGGAAACGCATACGAGCAGCTTGCACTACCATTTGGTCAAGCGCTTCGAAGATAAAACCAACGAATTGGATCTCAGCAACCGGACGGAAGCCTTGAACACCCAGACCTACAGCCAGACCACCAATAGCGGACTCAGCCAGTGGTGTATCAAATACACGCTCTTCGCCAAACTCTTTTTGCAGACCTTCCGTTACACGGAAAACGCCGCCTACATTACCTACGTCTTCACCGAAAAGCAGAACGTTAGGATCACGTTTCAACTCCACGCGAAGCGCATCACGGATTGCTTCTTTCATGTTCATTTGTGCCATTTGCTTCATTTCCTCCTTAAACATTGACAGTTCACATTTGAATTCGTACATGTATACCGGGACATTAAAGTCGCGGATGTTTATGCTTTATCGGAAAAAACTTATTGGAAATCAGCTTTTTGCTCTTCCAAGTGCTTAGGCGTTTGTTCGAACATGCTGTCGATCAAGCCTGAAATCGTCATTTTCTCGGTTTTTTCCGCTTTTTTGATCTCTTCGTTCACTTTAGCTTTTGCTTCTTCTTTCACACGTGCTGTATCTTCTTCAGTCCAAAGACCTTTTTTCTCCAGATATTTAGCGAAACGTGCGATAGGATCTTTAGCAGACCATTCTGCCTCTTCTTCTTTTGTACGATACTTGGAAGCATCATCCGAAAGGGAGTGAGGACGGAAACGGTAAGTTACTGCTTCGATCAATGTTGCGCCTTCTCCGTTACGTCCACGTTCAGCAGCTTCCTGAACAGCTTTGATAACAGCGAAGATGTCCATACCGTCAACTTTAACACCTTTGATACCTGCTGCTACCGCTTTGTGAGCGATGGACAGAGCTGCTGTTTGTTTAGCAAAAGGAGTTGTGATGGCATAACCATTGTTTTGTACAAAGAAGATAACAGGCAGCTTGTATACACCAGCGTAGTTCAGACCTTCATAGAAGTCACCTTCAGAAGAACCGCCATCACCTGTGTACGTGATAACAACTTGTTTTTGTTTCTTCAATTTGTAACCCATAGCGATACCCATTGCATGCAGAATTTGTGCACCAATGATGATTTGTGGCATCAATACATTAACGCCATCTGGAATTTGTCCACCATGTTGGTGTCCACGGGAGTACAAGAATGCTTGATAAAGAGGAAGTCCATGCCATACGAGTTGCGGAATGTCACGATAGCCAGGACATACAAAGTCTTCTTTTTCAATTGCAAATTCACTACCAACCATTGTAGCTTCTTGACCAGATACTGGAGCATAGAAACCAAGACGACCTTGACGGCCCAGGTTTACTGCACGGTCATCCCAAGTACGGGTAAATACCATGCGGTACATAATTTCTTTTAATTGATCATCGGAAAGTGTAGGCATCATGTCTTTGTTAACAATTTCGCCGTCAGGAGACAGCACGGACAGAGCTTCTACATCCTCTGTATACACTTCATAAGGAACCTTGCTCATTTTTTTCTTCACCTCAACAAAAAATTTGAATATCAAGTTCCGCTGTTATAATATTATTATACACCTGTTTCACTCCATACGTCAAAGAAATCCGTAATTTTTTTATGTTTCCTGCCGGATTGTATGTATAACAGGGGCTTAATATTGGTATAACAGCATAATACATGATTGCGTGTTTGACCTAACCCCGCACAAGGGTAATCTTACCGTATTGCGCGGTCGAATGCAAAAAATTAACCGAGAAAGGTGACGTTTTATGACGGATTCCCGCTATTTGAAACGCACGATTGTGAAGGAAGAGATTGAAAGTCGCTATCTCGGAGAGAAGCGAACGCTCCGTATTTACCTCCCTCCGGGCTATAACGAATTGCTTAGCTACCCTGTCGTATATTGTCAGGATGGCGAAGAATTTTTTAATTTCGGACGAATTGCTACAACAGCTAACCAAATTATTCTGGACGAAGGAGCCGAACCTTTCATTATTGTAGGGGTTCAGGTCGATGTGTCTGTGAGAACGCAGGAATATGCTCCATTTGGTGATCGGTTCAAGGCATATACCGCTTGCTTCGCTGAAGAGATTATTCCCTATATAGAAGAGAAATATCCTGTGCGCCGTTCTCCGCAGGAACGCATTCTTGCCGGAGACTCGCTCGGTGGCAGTGTTTCGCTTCATCTTGCTCTGTTATA
This sequence comes from Paenibacillus sp. FSL K6-4396, assembly GCF_038002525.1. NCBI lineage: Bacteria > Bacillati > Bacillota > Bacilli > Caryophanales > Paenibacillaceae > Paenibacillus > Paenibacillus sp. FSL K6-4396. Next base: position 4,077,525 of record NZ_JBBOCR010000001.1, read on the forward strand.
TCCGGATCTGTTCACACGTGTGATCAGCATGTCTGGCGCCTTCTACTCTGCTTCTCAGGAAATCTATGCCGCAGCTGAAGATCTGTCTTGGCTCTCGATCTGGATGATTGTTGGTTTGCAGGAGACTGATTTTGAGGCAGACACGGGTACGTATGATTTTGTTCAATTAAACCGGGATACTCGAGAATTGCTGGAAAAACGTGGTGCCCTCGTCTCCTACCAGGAGAAAGACGGAAAACACCAATGGGGTTTTTGGCAGAAGGAATTGCCCGAAGCATTACTTTATTTTCTCCAGGAAAGATAACAGGACCACACTAACAGGCGGCTGAAATGCCGCTATTGTTTTCCACCGCAATGATACCGCTTACAATTGTAATCTGAAAAAGAAGCAGGATATCCTGCTTGCTTTAAGTGCTCTAATCCTGCTTCTTTGTCGAATTACAAATTAAGCATGAATTTCGTTTACTTTTTAGGCTAAGGAATGTTCGGCTTCAATCTTTTTCAACAGAACATCGCAGCCTGCGTTAACCAGCTCGTACACCTCTTCAAAATTGCCTGTGTAATATGGGTCAGGTACTTCTCTGAGTTTTTCATCAGGAAGCATGTCCATGAACTTGATGATGTCTGCATCAGCTCCGCCTGGAACATTGCGTACATTATCTGCATTAGAATTATCCATAACCACAATGTAATCAAACTGAGTAAAGTCTTCGCTGGCGAATTGTCTCGCTGCCATGTTGGCATAAGAAATCTGGTACGAATCCAGCAATTTCCGAGTCCCTTCATGTGGAGGTTTACCAACGTGCCAGTCGCCTGTACCCGCTGAGTCCACGCGAATCTGGTGTTCTAGCCCCTTCTCCAGGACTTTGTGACGCAAAACGGCCTCAGCCATTGGTGATCTACATATATTGCCCAGACATACAAACAAAACATTAATCATATTAATCCCCCTTGCTTAACGTACCTTGAAGTACCGACGATGTTGGCTGTGTCACGATGCTCTCCGGCTGATGACTGACGTTCCCGGTCTCAGATGGTACGAGCGAACGACGTGGCAGTTTCCATTTATAATGTACAGAACACATCCGGAAGAACACAACTGCCGCAAAACAAAATAATAATCCAGCATTCGTTGTTAACCAGCCCATACCTATGACAAAACCAGCTGTCATTGCCCATACAGCATAAATTTCGTCACGCAATACAAGCGGTTTACGTCCAGCAAGCACATCACGAATAACGCCCCCACCAATACCGGTCATTACTGCTGCAACGATAACTGCGCTAATGGGATGTCCCATGTTCGCAGCGTACAGCGCCCCTTGAATTGCAAATGCTGCGAGTCCGATTGCATCAAACAACGCCTCTGTTCGCTTCCAGTGACTAATCCACTTGAGAGGTAATATAAACGCAATCGCTACAGATACTAAGGCTAACATAATAAGTGATCCCTGGCTCCACAGTGTCGTTACAGGTATACCTATAAGTACATTCCGGATAATCCCGCCTCCGAATGCCGTGACAAGTCCAAGCACTAGTACACCCAGAATGTCATACTCCTCTTCCATTGCCACGAAAGCGCCGGACATTGCAAATGCGATAGTGCCTATAATGCTGAATACTTCAAAAATGTGTAAGTCCAACCTGTTCAAACCTCACTTTTCAAGTCATCTCCATGTCGCTCTACCCATTGTATCCGCGAGCACTTAAATTGTGCAACCACATTTTGTGGATTATACTGGTTTGGTGAATATATTTGTACAGGTTCCAACATTATATTTGAACAATGAACTATTTTTCTCTGAATTAGGAAGGATGAAATAAAATGACGGTGAAACGGATAGTTATTTTTACAGGCGGAAACTTATCTGTAGAATTACTTCAGGAAATACGAGAAGATGATATGATCATCGCGGCCGATCGCGGTGCATTATTTTTAATTGAACACGGCATTCAGCCTCACATTGCAGTTGGAGACTTCGACTCCATTACTGAAGAGGAACGTATCATTGTAAGCAACAATAGTATTCGGTTCATTACATGTGACCCTGTTCATAAGGATCTTACTGATACAGAAATGGCTTTTGAGACAGCGCTAGATTACGAACCTTCTCACATCTTAATGTTAGGTGCTACAGGTACACGTATGGATCACACTCTCGCTAATGTACATATCATGGTTCGCGCGATGCAACATCATATCTCCTGTGCCATTCAGGACAAGCACAACTACATGACACTGACAACATCCAACGCTGTGGTTGAGCACCGAGACTATAAATATGTTTCTCTGCTGCCCTTGACTCATGAAGTTACAGGAATAACTCTAGATGGTTTTATGTATCCGCTAGATCAAGCCACCATTCGCATGGGACAATCCCTGGGTGTAAGCAACAAGCTCTTAGGTTCCTCCGGTACAGTCACTATTGATAGTGGCTTATTACTGATTATTCAGAGCAAAGATTGAATCTATTCGTATGCTTCATAGTTATTTATTACGTTTTTGTAACCAGTGATTCAATGAAAAAAATAGGTTCACACATAATAAAGACCCTTGATCTTCAAGGGTCTTTGTTGTTTCATCATTATTCTTCATCCGTCAATGATTAATTTTTTGACATTTTTAATCATATTTTAATAAACATACCCAAACCATTGTGGCGCAAGGGATTACACTTCCCTATCCAATTTCTAGGCTGTTACAAAGCTGTTATACTCGCTCTAGCAACTTAACGAAAACGAATTTTGGAGGTACTAACTAACATGAAAACAAACATCTTTGTCCAAAAGGCCGTAACCGTCGGGTTGTGCGCTACACTAGGTTTTGGAGCTGTATTAATGACTAACGCACCTGTTGCACAGGCAGCAACTGCTTCTGTATCCACAGGTCAACAAATTGTTAACTATGGCAAAAAATTCACTGGAACTCCATATAAATTTGGTGCTTCAACATCAACAACCAAAGTTTTTGACTGCTCTTCTTTTATGAAATATATTTTCAAAAAGTATGGTGTAGATTTGCCGCGCACTTCCGTGAAACAATCCAAAGAAGGTAAAGCTGTGTCTAAAGCTAATCTGCGTGTCGGAGATCTGGTATTCTTCTCCAGTGGTAGCCGTTCTACCGGTTCCAATGTTACTCATGTAGGCGTTTATGCGGGAAATGGCAAGATTCTGCATACGTACGGATCTCCAGGCGTAACCCTCTCTGATCTGGACTCTGGTACTTGGAAGAGAACGTATGTTAAAGCTCGTCGTGTACTTTAGATTCACATCATAACTAATGAGTAAGGACCGGGGTTTATTATCCGGTCTTTTATTTTTACCCTCTTTTTGCCACACTTTAAACTGGTGATTCATGGAACTAATTGCGTAATCTAATTTTTATCATGCAACATATAACCGATCCCACGCACAGTATGAATCAGTTTCACACTTCTTCCCTTATCCACCTTAACCCTCAGATGTTTGATATACACATCCACAACGTTGGTATCCATCGCATACTCATATCCCCATACTTCCCGCAAAATATCACTCCGGGTACATGCTTCATTCACATGCAGGGCCAGAAATTCCAGCAATTCGTACTCTTTTGGCGTTAATGTCAGGTATTCCCCCGCACGACTTACCCTTCTTGAACGCAAATTCACTCTAAGATCATGAACTACAATTACTTCTTCGTCCTCTGGTGTTGCATTCGCAAAAACACGCAATAAATTTCGTATTCTGGCAAGCATTACGGTCATGTGGATAGGTTCCTCCATCACGTCATTAGCTCCATAATCCAGCCATTCCACGATGAACTGAGGAGATGCATTTGAAGTAATAACCAGTAGAGGTATAACTTTACCTTTATCAATCCATCGTTTTAACTCTAATTTCTGATCATGGCCACAATGTTCCTTCCCCTCTTCCCGGTCTACCAGGATGATCAGGTTAATATGCAGCAACGAAGGCTCGACGGATTGGTTTAGTTCAGACCACTCCATTCGTTGCACTTCATACCCTTCGCTACATAAAACATCCTGAATAAGGCTGACCCGCTCTCCTGCCCCAATCAGCAAAATGGCTGTTTTCACTCTTTTTCACCCGGCCTGTCTCTATCCCCACTGCTCGCAGCAATGGTTGGTACAGATAGCATGCCGTAAAATGAAAAAGTCCATTCCCTCAAGGGAACAGACTTTGCTTCTTTCTTGCTTTAACCAAAGTAACGATGGACGAGCGTACGTGCTTCAGCTGTGTCTTTTGTTCCGTGTACGAGGACACGTCCATCTTGGAAAATGACCATTCTATGGACTCCTGTTGTAAAAGAAACCAGAAACGGATTGGATTCCACTTTTCCTTCTTGAAGCCTGTTCAGACGATCCGCTGTATGTTGAAGATCCAGATTCATACGCCGTGCAGGTCGGATCTGAACGGTGTCCCTGCCACACAACACATCGGTTTTCTCCAGATTGGACGCAGAAAGATATGGATACGTTGCTGAAGTGCCGCAGGAAGGACAGTCTTGCTTTTTCGCACCATCCACATTAATGGATATGTATTCGTTCCTCCACACGTCAAATGACAATAACTTACGTCTCAATGCATTTGCATTGCCGCTAAGTAACTTCATCGCCTCTGCGGTCTGATTCGCCGTTACCATCTGTACGGCTTGAGGTATGATGCCAGACGTATCACAGGTATCTCCACCCAGAGGGACTTCACCCAGCAAACAATTTAAACATGGCGTATCTCCAGGCATAAATGTATAGGTAATACCGTAACTACCTACGCATCCACCATAAATCCAGGGAATACGGTGCTTCTGTGCCATGTCGTTAATGAGTAGTCGGGTATCAAAGTTATCCGTTGCATCCATGATCAAGTCGGTATGCTGAACGAGTTCTTCCAATTCATCTACTCTGACGTCCAAAACTTTCCCTTCCACATGAACCGTGGAATTAATGGCAGATAAACGTTTTTCCGCCGCCATTGCCTTCGGTATCCGCTCAAGCGCGTCCTGTTCTACATATAATTGCTGCCGCTGCAGGTTACTCCACTCCACATAATCACGATCCACAATCGTTAAGTGTCCGACTCCTGAACGAACTAACGTTTCTGCAATTCCTGTTCCGAGTGCGCCAGCACCTACAATTAAAACTCTGCTGCCCTTTAATCTGGCCTGGCCTTCCTTGCCAAGTGGCGCGTACCGTTCCTGTCTGGAATAACGATCGGCCTGCTCGGAAGATGTTATTTGATCTGTCATGTATGAACCATTCCTTCCACCGGACTACTGGCTGCTGCATAACGCTTTACGGGAATCATGCCTGCCTCATATGCCAATCTACCCGCTTCTACCCCCAATCGCATCGCTTTAGCCATGCTCACTGGATCCCCTGATCCGGATACGGCTGTATTTAACAATACGCCATCGGCACCAAGTTCCATCGCATAAGCAGCATCTTTTGGGGAGCGCAATCCTGCATCCACAATTACAGGTACAACGGCTTGCTCAATGATGATCTCAAGGTTATAGGGATTGATAATGCCTCTGCCCGCTCCGATGGGAGAAGCGCCAGGCATTACAGCATGTACGCCAAGCAATTGTAGCCTTTTGGCCAGAATGACATCATCTGAAATATAAGGCAATACCGTGAAGCCATTTTCAAGCAAAATTTCGCAAGCCTTGTACGTTTCAATTGGATCTGGGAGTAACGTCATTCCATCTCCGATGACTTCAACTTTTATCATATCACAAAGTCCTGAAGCCCGCGCAAGCTCGGCAATCCGCACCGCCTCTTCCGCAGTGGAAGCCCCTGCCGTATTCGGAAGAAGTGTGTATTTGTCCAGATCCAACGTATCCAGGAAATGCTTCTGATTACGTTCCTCCAAATTCAGACGACGAACAGCAAAAGTCAAAACTTCCGTTTCAGATGCTTCCACAGCCTGACTTTGCACTTCCAGATCCGAAAACTTGCCTGTTCCGAGCAACAATCTGGACTCAAACGTATATTTACCAATGTTCAACATCATCAACCGCCTCCTACAAAATGTACAATCTCAATTCGATCGCCTTCTCTTAATGCCGTCGTTTCATGATACTCACGGGTTAAAATATGCTTGTTCAGCTCTACAACTACAGTCTTGACTTGCAGATCAAAAGATTTAAGCAGTTTATCCACACGATTCAATCTGTCTTCAATCTCCATCCGTTGACCATTAACGATGATATTCACTGCACCACTCCCTTTCTGTTCAAACGCTCCGGACTCAGCGCCTCAATTCCGAGTTCTTCTGAGCTTTTGCCAGCGAGCAACTCAGCGATAAGCCTGCCTGTTATCGCACTAAGCAAGATACCGTTGCGGTAATGCCCAAAGGCGGCGAACAGCCCGGGTATACTCTTGCAAGAACCTATATAAGGCAATCCATCTGGAGTTGCCGGTCTTACGCCTGCCCACGCTCGTATAAATTGTGCTTCCTTCATCCCAGGCACCCAGTGGGTAGCCGCTGTTAGCAGCTTTTGAACACCCTGTACAGAAACGTTCAAATCCGTTCTGCCTGGCAGACTGGTTGCCCCAAGCCAAACTTCGCCATTGGCTTTGGGAACAATATAGATATCCTCTGCATACACCGTTCTGTCAGGTCTGTACCCTGCATGTTCATCTGAGAACTGAACGGCGGCTATTTCACCTTTCACCGACCACACAGGCAAGCTCAGATTTACATGTCTCATCAACTCTTCACTCTGTAATCCAGCCGCTATAATGACATGTTTGCATTTCATCTCACCGATCGATGTGGTGATCCCCTGCACGCCGTGTTCGTTTGCTTGCACACGTATATCCTGTATGTCCTCCATAACCCGTGCTCCCAATGCTTGAGCGGATTCGGCGTATGCCTTCGTTAGATGGATTGGGAGAATTTCACTCTCGTAAGGTCTGTAATAGGCTCCATACGTATCTCTGTTGAGCCATGATGCCTCCTGTTGCACAACGGAACGATCCCACCATACCTCATCAGTAGAAGCAGACAACGCAGACTTCCGATTGTCCTTATACCTACTTAATTCACTGTATGAACGAAAAGGAGTTAGGAATCCCTGGCGTTGCAGGCCAGTCTCTACCTCACTGAGTGTAGCCATTAGCACCTGTTGTTCGATAAGTAACTGTCTACTCTGCCTGGCGAGCTTAGCCATCAAAGGATGAGCAAAATCCTCACTATCTGCCGCCAGCATTCCAGCCGCCGCGCAAGAAGTGCCTCCTGCAATCGCCGAACGCTCCAGCAACAGCACATCCTGTCCACGGGAAGCAAGCTCATATGCGATGGCACATCCAACAACGCCTCCGCCTACAATAATCGTTTCTGCATGAATCTTATCCGGTCTATCAGTAATGATCTTTTTCATCCTCTCATCTCCTTGATTCAGCGGCTCAGACCTTCTGTAGCAACGATACCCTGCCTTAATAATGCAGCCGCCCGATCCGGGGAAACGCTCGCCCATACATTCGAGATCACAGCAACTCCCTGTGCGCCTGCAGAGCGAATAGCGTGAATGTTTCCCGGTTTGATGCCCCCAATCCCCATGACAGGAATGGAGACACCAGAGCACACTTCAGCCAGAGCATATAATCCTCTTGGTTCAAGATCAGGCTTACTGTTGGTTGAGTAGACATGCCCGAAGAAAAGGTAATCGGCTCCCCGTTCTTCAGCGATTTTTGCCTCATCGATTGAATGAACAGATACACCCAGACGAATTCGCTGGACATTGCTTATAACAGCAGGGTTGTAGTTACGTATAGCCTCTTGCCCCCAATGTACACCGCCATAGATGTCATTCTGTGGTGGCAGTTCTGAACCATTGATAACGATGCGACAAGATGGAACGCCAACACCACGCAGACTTTCAGCCCAACCGATCTTTTGTTGCCATGAGAGTTGTTTCTCTCGTATATGGATGTAGTCCACCCATGGCCAAACGTCCTTTGCAGCTTTTACAAAAGATGCTTGATTCCCTACACCCGTAGATACAACATGCAGTTCAAATGATCCGTGTACACGTTCATGAGAAATTACCGTACTGTTCATCTCCTTCCAGGCGTGAATGCTATGAAAACACAAAAAAGCCACTCCCGTAGGGGAGTGGCTGCGTGTTAATTATAGGACCAGATGACTGACTGAAGCATACAGTTCATTTCGTGTAATAAAGCTATAGACCTTATAGCCTTAACGTTATACACGCAACTGCATGTTTCAATTCGTTAAGCAGACGGTTGAAATCCTTTCGAATTGCCGTTGCTCACGTCATTCACTGAAACGCGCTCGCCACTTCCCTACGCTGGTATGATCCAGATCAGGTGCAAAGGGTCCGGAATCGCATTCTTCCATCTCAGCCGCATCGTGCGGCCCCCCTAGTGTTCATATGAAGTTGTAGCCTATGTTACCATAGACGGATTTTTTTGTCACCGTCATTTCTGTTAAACATGGTCTTGAATCTTCTAGTTTTTCTCAGACCATTCTTCGACATTCCATGTTTTGGTAACCCAACCCTCGTAGAAATCAGGTTCATGAGATACAAGTAACACCGTTCCCTTGAATTCTTGCAAAGCACGCTGCAACTCCGCTTTGGCTGTGACATCGAGATGGTTTGTCGGCTCATCGAATAAAATCCAGTTGCTTTCACGCATCAAAAGTTTGCATAAACGAACCTTGGCTTGTTCTCCACCACTCAGCATGTTAAGCGGACGGGTAATGTGCTCATTTTTCAACCCACAGCGAGCGAGATGACCCCGGACCTCATTCTGGGTCAAATGTGAAAACTCATTCCAGACGTCCTCGATAGGCGTGATATTTCCAGCACGAACTTCCTGCTCAAAATAGGCCGTTTCGAGATAATCTCCCAAAAAGGTCTTTCCACTGAGTGGAGATATTTTACCCAGAATTGTTTTCAGCAGTGTCGATTTACCCACACCATTACAACCTACGATGGCAATTTTCTCACCACGTTCAATTGTCATCGTCATTTTGGGCAGCAAAGGATACGTATATCCAATTTCAAAATCAATGCCCTCAAAGACCGTTTTGCTGCTCGCGCGGGCATCCTTGAATTTGAACGTTGGTTTAGCTGCTTCATCCGGACGATCAATACGTTCAATTCTGTCCAGCTGTTTCTCCCGGCTCTTCGCTCGACCTGAAGTTGAAGCACGTGCCTTGTTCCGCTGAATGAAATCTTCCTGTTTCTTGATGTACTCTTGCTGCTTCTCGTATGCATCAATATGCTGGGCTTTATTCATATCAGCCATCTCGAGGAACTTGTTATAGTTCGCTGCATATCTCGTTAATTTGGCAAATTCCAAATGATAAATGACATTTACGACTTCATTCATGAATTCCGTGTCATGGGAGATTAAGAGGAACGCGTGCGGGTAGTCCTTCAGGTAACGTGACAACCATTCAATGTGTTCTACATCCAGATAGTTGGTCGGCTCATCCAGCAAAAGCGCTGTAGGTTTCTCGAGCAAAAGCTTGGCAAGAAGCACCTTGGTACGTTGTCCACCACTTAGAGCTGCGACATCTCGATCAAGACCAATTGCGGACAAACCAAGACCATTGGCCATCTCTTCCACTTTTACGTCAATCAGATAAAAGTCGCCCTGTTCCAGTTGTTCCTGAATATCGCCCATCTCTTCCAGCAACTGCTCCAGCTTATCTGGATCTGCATCTGCCATCTGGTCCGTAATATTCATCATTTCTTTTTCCAATTCAAGCAACGGAAGGAATGCATCCTTAAGGACGTCACGAATGGTTTTGCCTGGCGTAAGCTTCGTGTGCTGATCCAGATATCCATAACGGACCTTAGGTGTCCATTCCACTTTTCCACTATCTTTAAGCAATTTACCGGTAAGGATGTTCATTAATGTTGATTTACCCACACCATTGGCACCAACAAGTCCTACGCGCTCTCCGGCAAGTAAACGAAACGATACATTTTTAAATAACGTGCGATCTCCAAAATTGTGACTTACGTTCTCTACTGACAATAAACTCATAAGATGAGGTTGCTCCTATCTATTAGACATTACTTTTGTTATTGTTCCGAAACCCTATTCTAGCACAGGTCCCGTCTTTTCTGAAAGTAATGTAAACAGTTCAGGAACCTCTTACATGATTTTGTCATGCAGGCTACCCTAACGATTAGAGCATTTATATTCGAAATAGCCTTGTGCAGCTGCTTGTCTTGCGTCTGTAAACACTTCTTCAGCACGGTAACCATTACCACATGTGGAGGGATAGTAGTACTTGATACCTGTTAAAGGATCTACCCCACCTACGATGGCCGTTTTCTTCACAAGTCTGCCTCCACCAATTGCGTAATTGTTGATCTTCTGGTCACCCACACCTATACCTTGGACAAAGGCCATAATGCCTGTATCGTTAATGGAGTTGTACCAATCCTCCTGCGCAATCAGGGGCATCGTAAACGTATAGGAAATACCGTTCTTTCTGGCAAACTCATTATGGCGGTTAATCACATCAGCCAGATCATCCTGAACAGTAGTCACAATCCGGCTTTGTCTAACTTGCTCAAATACGCTGGTATTCTGAAGTAAAGGAATCTGTGTGGTTGAAGCCAGTTCTTTTTGGAATCCCTCAATCCATTTCCCTGCGCTTGCGTCATAGGCATATACGTAGTCGTCCAGTGTAAAGTTAATACTGTTACCATCAGAATCTGAATATGTATAAGGTTTCTTGGGACTCCACACTTGCCTGAAAGAATCTTCACGGTGACCCGTCATCTCTGTTTCTGTGGACAACATATAATATCCATCATAATCCAGAATAACCACGGCAGGAATGTAATTAAACATGTTTCGAATAGCTGCGGGATCATCCCGAATCCCCATATTCAAAGCCATCGTCTGCGTAAATGTCAACAAGGCAAGCTCCTTGTCCGCTTTAACAAACTTGGTTGAATCATAACCTGCTTCATCATTTTGTTTCTCATTCTGATGCATGACTGCACCTGCATCCATGACTGCAGTTTGAAGTGCAGATCTGTATCGTTGGCCAAGATATTGAGCCTCTTCGGCATCTTGGGTATGGAGTGAGATGATCCAGAAGAGCGGGAAGAAGATCAGCACAAATACAATGGATAGCTCAGTAATCTTCATTGAGGACCATACCTCCGTATGTTACAAATACTGCTGAAGCCTGAGCCGTGCCACTCAACCATTCACGAATGAGCATGGAAGGTGTACGATTTGTATTCTGGAGCGTCACGGTGAAAAAATCCCCTGTCGTCATCGTATATCTTCGGCCAGGATCATCAACCGGTATCACCCCTGAGGATGGGAATAGTCTTTCTCGAATCTGAGCTGCATAATATCCATCCTGCACTACCTCATAGGTCCCGTTAAAACTGTTATTGTCCATCGGGTCCGTATAATGAGGTACATATTTTTTATGTAAATGTTCCATCGACACCTCATACAGATTGCCCGTCTGTGCCAGTTGCTCCTCAAACTCAGCCAACATTCGAGGTGAAATATATCCTTTCGTTCGGACAGCATCAACAAAACGTGTTACATTCTGAACAGCCGTCATACGTGTTATATCATCCTGCCGATCAGCTGTTTCAGCAGCTGGATACACATAGAGCAGAAGGACTGCGAGCAATACGGCAAGCAGCTTGGATGCGGCATTAATCAATTCATACTGGCCTCCTTCAAAAAAACAATCTTGAGCAGTTCTCCAGTTTCATTTCGTATAAACTCTGGTCTGTAGGTAGGATCGAGTTGGACAGGAATAGTCGCTGTTTTGCTGACAAGTGGATCGATCACATACGATGTCCCATCTACCTCCACAGGAATGCTAGTGCCTGTCATCTGTCTCACAGTATGCAACACTTCCACACCACTATACTGATACGGATTGGTGGTATGCAGTGTTGTTGCCAGCCGACCTTCCATGCCTGCGGTTGTCTGTACTCTGTCGTTCAAGGCCGCTGATAAAATCTTAACATTCTGTTGCCCGTACAGGCAGGCTGTCACAAATAGGACAACCGCCGTACAAAACAACATGAGATGCTGTGTATTCCGGGACATGTTAAACCAACTCCTGTCAGGATTGCTGGAAGATCAGCCCTCTTACCACATTGGATCGGTCTTTTACGATAATGGCTTTGAATTTACCACTTGGATTGACGTATTGATTGTCTTTTTCACTCATGGTCTGGTTAATAATCCCCACTTTATCGTCAGGTGCAATAACCGAGCCGTAGTCCGCATTATTGAGATCCTGTGAAATGTTTAATTGATTACCGTACCATTGACCCGCTTTATTTTTACCTGTAATGACTTGAATACCGAACTGATCCTTGTCCGCATATTTACGCAGCGCATTCGTTACCTGTGATCCACTGATGGTTGTTCCGTCATACACGGTAAATGCAGCCTGAGACAACTCGGTTTGGATATCAGCAAAATTGTTTTGGGCCGTCTTGGTTGCTTCCTGAGCCGAAATAAACAACAGAACTACAATTGTGATCAGAGCGATCGTCAAGAATATTCCTGCCGCCACCTTTAAAGCGCTTGATGCATTGTTCATGATAAATCCTCCCAAGTTATAAGTTATTAAATTATTTCAGACTGTCACACAGATGAATTGTGCTACAGTTTCTGAATTTGTTCATAATAAATGTTCATTTGCAAGAAGCTCATACCGACCAATGGAATGACCAGATACAAAAAGATTAGGGCATACATAGGAGTAAATCCGATGGTTCTCCCCCATGATGCTTTGACATCAATCATCTTGCTGTACTCTTGCTTTCGTTGTTCAAAATAGAATGCCATCATGCTCTCAAGATCATCGAAGGCTTCACGTATTGAGATTTTGCCAAGGGCAAGCTGCAATTTATCAACCAGTCGCTGGAACTCGGGCAAGCCCGCCTCTTCCTTTAATTGTTCAAGTGCAACCTCTGGACCATGTTCAAAATGCAACAAACATTTTTGCAGCGGACGCTTGAAAATGACGGAAAATCGATTAAGCCATTCCAATATCTCCTCGACTGACATTCGGTCCATCTCACGCAAAATGGATATCACTGTCTGGAATTGATAGATTTCATGTCGCATATCCAACCTTCGCATTTTCCGCTGAAATAACATGAGCCATACAGGCATGTAGTACCCTGCTACACCCATAAGAATGGCTATAACCATTTCCCACCAGCGTACATATTGTTTGTTATACACCTCAAGTTTCTGCATAATGCGCGCGATCGTCTCAGCCTGGGTGTCATGATCCAACTGAATGGGAGATAACTGCTGTAACGCGTTGGAGACTTCTTCGTATGTAGCTCCTCGGTTCATTTCTACACTTGCCAACACGGATTGATCCAACGCTGTTTTTTCCTCAGCTTTCCTGAGATCTGCTTCAGCCATTGCACCAAACATTCGATCATCGCGGATTGGATCATACAAGATGTGGTTACGTTCAACCTGGTGTAACAGCAAGATGCCACCCATTGTAAGGACCAAACAACCTGCGAATAACATCACTCGTCGAATGGCAAGCCATTCGTATTTCAACTCTGAGCTGCTCTCCCTCATGAGCCGTATCGTTTGACTGTACTGTGCACTGCCAGGTTTCGCTGCAAACAACATCGCCAATTTCCGTATGAAGGTCTGCCTGTACAGAAACTGATCCAACCATGAATGCTTATGCCCTGACCGGTAAGGTGTCTCATCGTATTGCTGGAGCCTTTGCAGAAGCAAATAAGCAAGGATGATGATGACATAGATTGATATTTTGGTAATAAAACCAATTTTGCTGCGATAAAATTCATCCATCGTTGGAAAACTGACTCTGGCCCAGCGTTCGATCGGAGCGGTGAATAATACCGGAGCGAGCGCGATGATATTAAGTCCTTTGAGCAGGTAATCCAATTTATCACGCCGCAAAATCTCCAGATGAATCTCCTGAGTCAGGTTACCCAGTCCTTTAAGATAAATAGAGCCTTGTGCTCTGTCCTTATCCCCAAACTCCATGACCATATAGGAAACGCCGGCGAATCCTTTGAGAAAACGGTTGGGAGCCACTTCATAATAACGCTCAAGTGCTTCATTCGGATCTGGAGAAGTTAGAGCTTCGTAGATCAGTCTTACTTGTTCTGCTGCTTCTCCCGTACCTGCTTCAGCGGCTTCATAGAGCGCTTCCTCAACCATGCCATGCTGGTGATACCGATGCCTTACATCTGCAAAGAGATCCAACATCTGCACCAGCAACCTTTTTTCCATACGACTGAGGCACATATCCAATACCAGGCTGTTTAGTACCACAGCACAGAGTACGGAAAGTATTACAAAAGCGATACCCGGCTGCAGAAGAAACAGAATGACACTTATGCCTCCATAACCTCCAAGAATAATCAGAACCACTGTCATCGTCAGCCTGCGAAGTGAAGGCTCATCCCCAACATGGCGGAATGAAATACGTTTCTGCACCTGTAGAATATAAGCTGATAGCAGTGGCACTTTCATTCCAAGACGGTAGGACTGCAACAAGATTGATCCCAGTCCCTTAAATCCCTTCCCGCTAGGAGCAAAAATCACGCCGGATTGACTTGTTGAACCACCTCCTCTATGACGTAACATACTTAAAACCAGAAGTGTGATCAGCAAACCTCCTGCACAAATACTTAATACGAGGAGCAAAATCCATTTAATTGTCATGCTGATCACCCCAGTGTTGCTTCATAAACTGTTCAAACTTCTCGGCATCCTGTAATGTCATCTGTTCTCGCATATCCACCATGCTTCCAGAGGAGATTGGAGCTGTTGCAACATACTCTCCATCTCTGTACTCCACAACATTATGAAATGTAAAACCTGCCCTCTCTTCCACGCTATCACCTTGATTCGCACGAGGAAGACACTCCGTAATTCGTTCGATATATCTTCGTCCCTCAGCATCTTTCTTCATATGAACATCAAAGTTAATTACACTCACAACCTGCTCCTCAGCAATATGCTCATGCTGGAACATACCTGTCTTGAGCAAGGAATTACGGAGGGAGAAGACCAGATCACGAAACGTTTTGGCATGGTGGGTAAACAGGGTGAACAGACTGGCAACCTGAGACATTTGAATCATCCATGCGGCCACCTCATCACTCGCAACTTCACCGAGAATATTGACGGTACCATCCGTTTTTTTCTGCAAATCAAGCCCTTGTTGACCTGAAATGTGTTCAGTCTCTCGGAAACTCAAAATATTACGTCGGCTATAGATCCGTCTTAATTGAAGTTCAAACGCCATCTCCTGCACCCGAAGGGTGTACGATGCATAGATGTGTTTGACCATAGCCATAAGCAGCGTCGTTTTGCCAGAACCCTGTGCTCCGGTTACAGCTGTGATCCGACTTCCTTTCATCAAATATTGAAGCAATATAATTGGCAGATCTGCGTTGTTACCCGTAATCAACTGTTCAAGTGAAGCATTCGGGATATCGAACTTCCTAACGAAGAACGCCCACGATTCTGCGAAAGGAGGTCTAACAACTACGACACGGGAGCCGTCTTTCATCTCGTTCACCTTGTAGCCACTTGCTTCCGACAACTGTCCGGGATAATTGTATTTGTATATATTCTGGCATACCCTTTTCAGTTCACGAATACTGCCGAAGGACAGAAAGGATAGATGAATGGACTTACCTTTATAGAAAATCCAGACACTTTCCATGCCGCTAAGCGGTTCTACATGTGTAGCATCCTCCAGTCCCTGATCCAGCAAATCATTCCATGATGCCGGTTTTCGAAGTCCCATATTATGAACAGCGTCCAGCATACCGCTGACACCACCACTAACGCCGTCAATACGTTGGTCTCTTATCTCATCAACAACCGAAAATCCTTTGTAATGTTGGTAGATACGTTGCACGATGATATCCGTCTTTTCTCTGAATCCAAGCTCTCGATATTCGCACTCGAACACATACTGAATATCCTCCTCAGAGATATAATAACTTCCTCCATCGTCTGTACCTTCCTCCATTCTCAGTCTGCCAAGATCGTAGGTATCAATCATTCGGGAGAGTGCATCCACACCGAATTGCTGTCGGTACAGATAAAACACAATTTCGAATCGGTCCTGAATCGTCAACAAATCTGGTTCTGCAAACAAAATAACTTCATCTACATTGGATTTGTTCAACCCTATGCTTCGGGTCAGGAGATCCCCTATCAGATTTTTGACATACGTTTTGTCGCTGATACTGCCTGAGACACAGCCCTTCAGTGCTTTTCTCATCTCGGCACGTTGATTAATTCTTCGACGATATTCTTCTTCATGCAGACCCGCATCCGCGAGCTGACTATGACTAAGCTCATGAAGTGAGTTCTTCACCTTCTCAATCAACATGTCAATCGTGAAAGATTCCTGTTCAGGAACACGAGCATTCTTTTCACGAAGAAACGTTCTATACTTGAACCAGATATAAGTCAGGCACAGAATCAAAATCAAACTTATCCATATGGTATTCCAGAGCATCGGAGGTTCAGGCTCCCCTTTCCAGCCTCTTCAGAACTGTGCGCATACCTGCACCGTCCATAATCAGGCGAGCGAGTTCGCTCATGCTTGCAGCAAAACTCCCTTTACGAATATCCTTATCCTCAGTCAAACTTTCCAACTGCAAATATCTAGCAACATCTCGCCGATTCATTGCATCCAGGTATCCGGTTGTGTACGGTATCGCAGATATCGTGCCTTTGTATCTGAACTGGCGCCGAATATTGGAAAGCGTTGCACGGGAATGCAAATCGTATTTGTTAATTACAACATGTATATTCTTATTGTTCATTCGTTCTGGCAGGATCTCTTCAAAGAACAACTCCAGATTTCGCATATTTTGATCGAGATTAATGACAACATAGTCCGCCTGTTGCAGCTTGAGCTGTGAGTCAACACCAGCATGATCCGCATCCAGAAGAACCAGATCATAATACTCGTTAGCTACATTTAGCAGCTTTTTCACAGTCTCACCATGTTCCTGCCGGGAACGTTCCATCTCATCAGTTCTTCCGGTTAGGAAATCAAGTCTTTCCTTCAGAAGTGGCTTGGTATAATCCCTGAGATTGTGCTTATTCAGACTTCCGCTCGAATGCAGCCGTTCAATCGCATCCCAGCCACCCTCTTCGAAGGAGAACATAAAATCCGCTGAATCCGTATCTTTGGACGGTAGAGCAGCTTCTGTGCCAGTTCCGGCGAGGCCTGCATTAACAAGTAACACTCTTGTCCTGTAGTGAAGCGCCATCGCATAAGCACTAATTAATGTGCTCGAAGTGCAACCTGTTCCTGCAAAAGGGCTCCAAAAGGTAATGGTGCTCATGCTCTCATCCTCTCTGCTTCTTTCATCGCACGGCGACTGCGAACACTTTCCCAACCTGTTAACTGCTCGACCACGCGACACAACGATTTTTTGTAATTTCGTGACAAAGGTCCAAGATGAACTCGGCGATGATGCTCATTCTCAAGCTTAACCGCAGCTGTTAACTCATCCCACGGAAGCACTAAGGATTCTCCTGTCCATACAAACGGACTGCCCTCCAGATACGCCCACAGATAACGAGCTTCAAGCTTGCAGTCAACCCCGTTAATTAAGATCCGCTGAAATGACAGCTCACCAGGTAATGATTGTTCTTCAAGCAACCGCTTCAACCAGCCCTTGCCACGTTCCAGATTGTAACGCTCATAATCACTCACCCAGACTCTTACATCAGCATTCAGCCAGAGATTACGGGAAGCAAAGTGTGAGGTCTCCATGTCATATAACACATAGTCATAACTGTCCAATCGCTCTCCATTTACTTCAAGATGATTCTCTACAGCTGCTGAAGTGACAAAATGACAAGCGATATCAAATCCTTCAAATTCCGTAATTCGCAAAGACTGCTTACTGTCACCTACACCGTACCCATACTTCTGTTGTAAGGTTCCATCTACGAGCAAGACCTTGTTGCCTGTCGAAGCCAATATCTTGCATAGATATAACATCAGATCATTTTTCTCACATAAACCCGCAAAGATCCATGTATGCATAGATGTTACAACTCCTTTCTTATTCCAAAACTCTTTGTTATCTGAATTATTCTAAAGTAAACCTCGGATTTCGCTCTATTCTCCACCCGTTAGCAAGCGCTGCTGTTCTGTTTGTAAAGCTTCAGCAGGATCATTTACGCTTCCAGAATTAGCTCCTGCTCCGTTTCCTGAACCATCATTCCACATCACTCCATCCGACGTTGCCGGATTATTTGATGATGGACGACTGTTATATGTAACTGAGGATTGTGCCACATCCTGTTCAACCCCTTTTGATGGTGCTGTCATGGAAGCGGCCAGTGAACTTTCAAGCGAACTTCGCACCTGTCTGGATAACTCCTGCTCGGCTCGTCGAACAATATTCGGATCACTCTCCAGCAGTTTTAACACTTCTGAATTGGCAGGATACGTCGCGATTGCAGGTGTCTGAAACTGTGGTTCTACATAGGTTAAGGCATAGATTGAAGCTTTATGTAAATAGGCATCTACAATTGCACTTGAGAGTGACAGAATCTCTTCCTCCGTCATCGTAATCCATAAGGTAGCTGCATTAAGTCGTTCCACTTTTTTCTTCGATAAGAGAACATAGTCCTGTCCGGTAGGGAATTGGATACGAACATCAATAATATCTCCCTTAACAAGTGAGGACGGCAGTAATACAACTTGCAGCTCTCGATTTCTTAAATCGGGCGGAGCCGGTGTACCCTCATACACCATCTCAGTGGTAATGGCTGTTCCTTTTTTCAACTCTATTTTGGCCACTTGGCCTTCCATCTGCTTAGTACTGGACCAGAGATTTCGGGGTGCTTGTGCATCCGGAACAGCAATGAGCTTCAGATCCTCCGGTAATATCGGTTCACCTGCTTCAATATCCCGAATCGTAATCCATCCTTGTGCTCCCGAGTCCCATTGTTGCTTTAATTCAGCTTCCTTTTCCTCATATGCCGATAAATAACGGGCTTCTACGGCTGACTTGACATCACTCATCGTTTTGACATTGTAGATAACATATCCTCCGAACACCAACCCTACAGCTCCTGCTCCGATAAGTCCGGCATAGATCAGTTGACGGCTTTGTTTTCTTAATTTAGACAAAAGAGGCTCTCCTTTCGTAATCTCTTCTAATCATGTACTTTCCTTCGTGAAAAGAACGAACGTTTCTTGGGCTGCCGTGCCATCATATGCGTTAAAATATGAGAAAACACTTTATCCATCTGTGTGTCCTTGTCAAAAGGGTCAATCTGTAACGGCAGACCATATACACTCGCTGTATTCAGCGCTTTCCGAATGCGCTGGACAGCTTCATTTGCTGCCAGGGGCAGACAATATATCCATTTCTCTCGTGGATACCGATGATGTGTTCGAACAAAAGCACCAATCTCCGCCTGTCTCCATTCGGCACCTGAGCCTATAACAATAGGCAGATCTGCACGCAGGAATTCTTCCAGCCGGTTCTGGTCCTGACCACTACCAAGATCCATCACGATGAATTGATAACTCCCCCCAAGCAAAGACAAAATATCCGCTCGCCCGGATTGTTTCCAATAATGCACACCATCCACTGCAAACTGTCTGCCTGCTGGCACCGGTTTACCCGCTTGAGCGATTTGTTGAATCCTTGCAAAGGATTGAGAGCGAGGTGACATTTCTATCACAGCTACTTTGAAGTTTTGCCTTTCGAGATAATGACTGATAGCTATAGCCGTGTGGGTAACCCCTACACCAGATGAAGCACCAGTCAGGGCAATAACTCTTGTTCCCCCATTCAATGTCATCGTTGCATCTCCACCGGGCATTGTTCCGCCGGGTATTCGGAGCAGTTCCTTCCTTACCTCATCGGCAGATTGGAATCGCTCCTCGGCATTATACCTTAACAGTCTTCTCGCCACAGGGATGTATGTCCTCGGAACATCACTCCGGATAGAGCTTTCTACACCCTGAATCCATTCCGTATACGCCCCACTTGTAATAAGATACAGCAGCAATGCTCCGAGTCCATACAGATCTGAACGCGCATCGGTCTGACCCGAGCCATATTGTTCTGGAGCGGCAAAACCAGCGGTTCCCAACTTAACGGTATCTTCAGCATTTTGCGGTTTGTAACTTCTGGCGATGCCAAAATCAATTAATCTTACTTCATGTTCCGGGGTGATCATGATATTTGATGGTTTCAGATCCCTATAGATCACAGGTGGATTCAGATTATGCAAATAACTCAACACATCCAGCAATTGAAGTACAAGCTCCGTCAATTGCTCCATCGGGATCTTCCCACGACACTGCTTGAAATACTCACTGAGCGTTAACCCGTCGATGTATTCCATCACCAAGTATGTGTACCCGTCTTCATCCGGGACAAAAAAATCAACAATTTGCGGCAATCTTGGATGGCGAAGTGATGTCAGAAGAGCGGCTTCCGTCTCCATACTGCCTTCATATGGCATAATCGTTACGCTTTCTTTAATTGCCCATATCTTGCCCGGTAACTTCAGATCCTCCGCCTCGTATACATGGCTCATTCCGCCTGTTCCCAGAATGGATACGATACGATATCTACCTCCCAGCAGGCTTCCGCGTTCCAGCCTGGCCGGATGTCTCATACCAATTCCTCCTTCAATACACAACAAAAAAGGGAAAGCTTCACCGAAGAAGAACAGACCGGATATCCGGTTTCGTTCACTTCGGGATGCTTTCCCTCAGGTTTGTTATGGTTAATATTGGTATCATTATAGTACAGGCACGAATAGATTGTAAAGCACAAAATTTAATGTGCTTTATCGAATCAATTTCATAATACCCTAACTGCTTTAATCAAGGCTAGATCTCTTAATATTTGACCATATAAAGTGTAATCTCTTCCCGGTTATGGAACAACTGCTTGGAACGTTGAATCTGCATCCGCGAACGCTCAAACGTATCGATAACATCCTTAATAAGTGCGAGCGGTTTTTTATGCAATAACTTCACGGTAACAATCGCTGTTCCCCCAGGCTGAAGGCTATATAGAAGATCCGACACAAGTCGGCTCATCAGCTTCGGACTCCAACTCATATCACAAACGAGCAGATCGAACTCTCCTTCGCGGAAGCGCACATCCCCTGCATTTTTCTTCAAAAAAGTTAGTTTTGGTGATGCCAGCAGCGTTGCGTCCATCTTCGCCGGATCTACCGCCGTTACTTCAAGCCCACGTTCAAGCAGGAAGGAGGTCCATCCACCTGGTGCTGCACCGATATCAAGTGCCTTATGAAATGAAGTAAAGTCAATGCCAAACGTTTGCTCGGCTTCAAGCAATTTGAACTTAGCACGCGAGATCTGCCCATCTTCTTTTTGAAAACGGACGGCTCCCCCGCTCCAGTCTGACAGGTTCTGTTCAGGTCTGGATATGCCAGCATACAACATATCATTCGCAGCAAATACGGAAATGACATATTCAGCATCACGTACAACCCACTCACAGCCTAGCTCATCCAGCTTTTCAGTTAGCAGTTGCTTCAATGAGGCTGCATTTTCTTGCCAAAAGGACCCTTCTGTCTTCCGCACCTGCAGCACGACAGGGGTACCGGTCAGTTCCTTATGATTCAACACAAATGCAATCAATTTCTCAACAGACTTCTCCAAATCTTCTGTATTCTCCTGAAACTGAACAGGTTGAATATGACGTAAAAACGTTGGATACTCTGCCCACAGCTTATCTGCAACTTCTTCCTCCGATACAGGCAGACCCGCAAGCAGTATTTCTCCTGGTACGAGTACCGTGCTCTTCACCGCTCCAAACGTACGGCGCAACTCTTCCTGAGCATAAGGGGCAAAGCCATGATTGGCCGTGCAGATAAAACGGGAGAAGTTGCCTTCTTCCCAAGACGATTGTGTACTCAAATTGTGTTACCCTCCAGAACGTACGCGTATCCACGGACGACCATTATCCCACTGGATATCGACCGGAACATCGTACGTATGCTTAATTGTATCTTGTGTCAAAACTTCATACTTGGGGCCAGCTGCCGCGATACGTCCATCGCGGATCAAGGCCACATGCGTAAATAAAGGTACGATCTCTTCAACATGATGTGTTACATACACAACTGTAGTGTTACGCTGGCGCAGACGATCAATCTCAGCCAGCATTTTCTCACGTTCATATAAGTCTAGTCCGGCACAAGGCTCGTCCATAATCAGCAATTTGGGCTCAGCCATTAATGAACGAGCAAGCATGACTTTTTTGCGCTCCCCTTGGGATAACGTTCCAAGCGGGTTGTTGGCCAAGTTGGCAAAGCCCATGTCATCTAACAAACTCATTGCCTTTGCTTTTACTTCATCAGGAATGGTCTGATAAAAACGCAAAAAAGCATAAGCTCCTGTAGCGACGACTTCCCATACCGGATCTCTGGGTGTGAGTTTCTCAATTAACGTTTGGCTGATATAACCGATTTCCTTACGTACTTCCCTGACGTCACATTGCCCATACAGATTACCGAGTACTTCAATACGTCCCTGGCTTGGAAACATATATCCGTTCATCATTTCCAACAACGTTGTTTTGCCAGAACCATTCCGACCCAGAATAACCCAATGTTCGCCTTGTTCAATGTGCAAATGTACGTTATCCAAAATCTGGTTCTTTTCTCGTCTAAGTGAGACATGTTCCATCGAGATTATACTCATTTCAGCACCACCTTCCGGATCTCCGAGAGCAAATGCTCCACAGAGCTCATCCGATAAACCATTTTTGGAACATCTTGTTGGCCATCAAAAAGCATCACTGCTGGAACGCTTGAAATTTGAAATTGTTGTACAAGTTCAGGAATATCATGAATGTTCATTTCAGATAAAATACCTTCTGGCAGCATGTGCTCAACGACCTCTAACATACGCCGTGCTGCCGCACATGTCCCACATAAAGGGGTATATATAAATACAGCCTGTGGCATGCCTTCCCATACACTACGCATTAACATTTTGGATGTAATTGGCTTCATTAACTTTCTTCTCCCGCAGCAACACGCAGCATGACCTCACCCGTCATTGGTCCATTATGAATGGTTACCGAATCCGGTTTATTGCTGTATAACACCTCGTACATCTGGCGTTTCCCAAACATACTGGACGTATGCAAATAGATCTCGCGCGGAAATAAACCTTCTCGTACAATAGATGCCGCGACCTCACCGCCATTGGGCGAATCTGGACCAAGCTCATAATCCAGAGACAAAATGTCCACGTCACCTTCTCTTAGTAGCATCAGGCACTCTTCTGCATTCGTTGCCAGAACAAAACCTTTCGGACATGCCCGATAGTCATCCAAAAAAACATGCATACAATCGCTCCTCTCCCCATTATAGCCAGGAACGCATGAGCGCTATATCATCACGGTGCGTTCCATCTTCGCCCGTTTCTGTCTCGAGCACAACAACCGCATTTTGGAACTCAGGCGCCTTTAACAATGCTTTCATTGATTCATTTCCTATATATCCCTGTCCGATCCTTGCATGTCTATCCTTAGACAAACCAGATGCATATTTGGAATCATTAAAATGTATAGCAGCAACATTATCCCAATATCCGAGCATCCTGCCCTTATCGAGCATCGCCGCTTCGTTTCCTGACGACCACAAACCTGAAGCAAAAGCATGGCATGTGTCAAAACAAAAAGCAATATGCTCCGGATATCGGCTTAATTTGCGAATCTGTATCATTTCTTCCATTGTCGTGCCCATGGGGCCATGATCACCTGCCTGATTCTCAAGCAGCACCTTCGAATGACCATTCCAATTCTCCAAGGCGGTATCCAGACAATGAATGAGGTTCTGATAACCCTCCAACGGATCGTTTGTTTTGATATGTCCAAAATGGACCACCGTCCCAACGGAACCGCAAGCATTCGAAATTTCAAGATCATTGCGAATAGAAGCTATTGTGGCATGAAACCCCGCCTCTCCACGGGTCATGCCCAACGCCGGATTCGTGGGATAGGGTGAATGGGCAATCGAAGCAAGTCCATGCTGTTCACACCAATCCCTGCACTGCTCAGCATCCTTGAGGTCCAGACTTTTCAGGCTGAGACTACGCGGGTTCTTCGGAAAATACTGAAACGCCGTAGCCCCCATCGCATGTGCTCTTTTGGCTGCCTGAAGAAATCCACCTCTGGTGCTGACATGTGCCCCAATTCCGGTTTTAGGCTTCATGCTGGCATTTCGGACAGAAGAATGCCTTCTTGCCCGTAATTTCCACTCGTTCAATTGTTCCCCCGCAGCGCGGACAAGTCTCGCCTTCCCGATCGTATACGCGACATTGCTCGTCAAAACTTCCTGTCTTCGTATCCCCTTGCATCAGTGGCATTTCCATATAGCCACCCTCAGAAGCTGCTTCACGCAACACGGACTGCATCGAATGGAACAAGCGCTCCGTCAACTCTGGTGAAGTCGCGATGTTCTGCGTTTTAGAGCTTGGTCTCAGGCCGGCAGCAAAAGCAATCTCATCCGAATAACAGTTGCCAATTCCTGCAATGATATGCTGGTTTACCAATGTTGTCTTAAGTGTACCCCGACGACCTTTCAATAAAGAAGCAAAACGTTCCACGTTCATCCGTCGATCCAAAGGTTCAGGTCCAAGATCAGACATCGCCTCTTCGGTTTCTTTCGAAGTAAGCAGATGTAAATAACCCAAGCGCAGACCAATGAAGAACAAAATGTGATCGCCAAACTGGATTTCCACTTGTGTGGAACGATCAGGGCGTTCCTCTTCCGTGCCCCAGAAAATCATACCGCCCAACATGAGGTGCAGCACCAGACGTTTGCCATTAGCCAAGTGGAAAATCAGATGCTTCGCGCGGCGCTCAACAAATATGATGCGATTACCTGTAAGTTCATTGATGAACAGATCAGGCTCCGTATTTATCGTTTTATCGCGGTTAATTACAACACCTGTAATCAGTAGATCAAGTATTTCCTCGGACAGCAAGGTCCGGTAATTTTCCATTTCCGGCAGTTCCGGCATCGTACATTACCCCTTTTTGGAAGCTTGGTCTGCCTCTTGCGACAGCCACTCCATCAATTTATGCAAATCTTCAAACACATGATCAGGTCGAGCCTTCGCTGCTTGAATGTGTCCATCCATATTATCCCGGGTTGTCACACCGGTAAGTACCAACAGCGTCTCACACCCTGCTGCCACTCCAGCTGCAATATCGGTTCGCATATTATCTCCGATCACTGCCACTTCATGAGACGCCAGGTTTAGCCGGCTAATGGCCGACTTCATTATAACACTCGATGGCTTGCCTATGACTGTAGGATGAACTCCGGTCGCAGCTTCAATTGCTGCTCCAATAGTCCCCGCTCCAGGTGTCAGTCCATCATCGGAAGGAAGCTGCAGATCCGGGTTGGTCATGATGAATTTTGATCCCGCATTAATCCACCTTAGCGCCTTGGTCAGTTTATGATAGGAAAATTCACGATCAATCCCCTGTATCACGTAATCTGGTGCATCTTCCGTCAGCTGAAGTCCTGCTTCTTCTATGGCTTCCAGCAGTCCTGCTTCTCCAATACATGCCACTTTTGCACCCGGGGACTCTTCAGCAACATATTCAGCCGCCGCCACAGCAGAAGTACATACTTGAGACGCGTCGGCAGGTATGCCCATCCCGTTCAAATGATCTGCCACACCTTGTGGTGTACGGGAAGAATTATTTGTTACGAATAAATACGGCTTTCCTAGCTCTTGCAGTGTTCGAATAAGCTGATCGGCTCCTTCGATACGATGTCTGCCATGATAGAGCGTACCATCCAAGTCAATCAGATAGGCCTTAATCACACACAGCACTTCCTTTCTTCATTCCATTAACGTTTCATGTCCTTAATCATTTACCTCGAACTTGAACGCGAACCTATGTATTCAGGCAAAAAATAATGGCTTGCTGGCATATGCACGCAACAAGTCGAACCGGATCGAACACCGACGGTTTAACTCGCGCGTCTTCTGTACAAGCTTGTCATTTCCTGCGCTTTCCCGGAAAATAATTTGAATCATTTCCCTCTTCATATTGCCCATCCTACACGCTTTCTGGCCAGATTGCAAAAGGGACCGCGGGAGTTCCTCTCCCTCAGTCCCGTGCAATTACCCGGATCTTTATATGACATGTTTAACCGTGAACTGGTTCGCAATCAGGGTTAAGATTCTTGCTTGCGATGCACGACAGGAATAAGCTGGTGTTCGTTTGCAAGTCTGGTATTCGGGAATACGGACTGCGCCTCTTCCAAAAGTGGCTGAAGTTGATCCTCATCCTTATAGCGTGAACTGAAGTGAGTCATGATTAGTTGCCCTACATTTGCTGCTCTAGCCGCTTCTGCCGCTTGTTTAGA
Source organism: Paenibacillus sp. FSL K6-4396 (assembly GCF_038002525.1). Lineage (NCBI taxonomy): Bacteria > Bacillati > Bacillota > Bacilli > Caryophanales > Paenibacillaceae > Paenibacillus > Paenibacillus sp. FSL K6-4396. The sequence continues at coordinate 4,103,960 of NZ_JBBOCR010000001.1, forward strand.
TGTACTATGATAGTACTCATGCGCTGTATCAGCCAAGTCATGCATGAATGTAGCTTCATGCACAAGTACATCTGCATTGATGGAAAGTGGCTGTACGTTGTCACATGGACGTGTATCACCCAATATGGTGATAACCATGCCTCGTTTTGGCGCTCCCAATACATCTTCTGGACGAAGCGTATCACCGTTATCCAGCGTAATGGTTTCTCCACGTTTCAGCCGGCCGAACAATGGGCCTGGTTTCAAACCGTATTCCGCCAGTTTGGCTGGGTCCAGGCTTCCTGGACGATCTTTTTCCGTAATCCGGTATCCATAGCTGTCAATCCGATGCTCAAGCAAAGCAGCTTCCACGATAAAACTGTCATCCTCGAACAGGACGCCGCCCGTATGTTCCACGATATTCAAATCATAGTTAACCCGGGATTGGCTAAGCTCCATTGTTGTACTGATCATTCGTTCCGTACCTGGCGGACCATATACGGTTAATGGTGTGGTGCCACCTTGATAGGCTCTGCTTGAAAGCAGTCCTGGAAGTCCAAATACATGATCACCATGCAGGTGAGTAATGAATATTTTCTCCAATTTACTTAGTTTAAGCGGAGAACTTAATATCTGGTGCTGCGTTCCTTCCCCGCAGTCAAACAACCACAAAGCTCTGCGCTCATCCAACATGCGTAGCCCAATGGAAGTTACATTCCGTTGAAGCGTAGGTACACCAGCATTAGTTCCCAGGAAATATAGTTCCATTCTGGATCGCACCTCTTTCTGTTGCCAGCAAAAAACCTCCGACAATGCGGAGGGCTTTGCCTGACACTCTACTGAATTTATGCCTTCTCTACATTAAAATACTTAGCTTGCGGATGGCTGAATACCATCGCTGATACGGAAGCTTCAGGTTCCATCATGAAACCTTCCGTCAATTCCACACCGATATCCTCAGGCTGCAGCAACTTGAACAGCGGTCCTTGGTCTTCCAGATCCGGACAAGCTGGATATCCAAAAGATACCCTGATCCCTTGATAACGTGCACCGTGACGTTGCTTCATGGTCATCTGGGCAGAATCCGGGAATCCCCAGATATCTCTCATCATATGATGCACACGTTCAGCTAATCCCTCTGCTACTTCAAGCGCTACGGATTGCAGAGCATGCGAGCGAAGATAATCCCCTTGATCTTTCCACGCCGTGGATAGTTCACGTACACCGTGTCCGGCCGTAACAACCATGAAACCAACGTAATCCATCTGACCAGATTCAACAGGTTTCAGGAAGTCGGACAGGCACAGGAACGGCTCGACTTTTTGACGTGGGAACGTAAAAGTATGCAAAATATTGCTGGTGTCCTTTGGATCATAGATGATGACGCTATTACCACTGGACTGAGCCGGGAAGAAACGATACATGGCATGCGCCTGAATAATCCCGTCACGAACAGCCTCTTGCATGATATCATCCACGACTGCTTTCAGGTTAGTAGCCTTCTTATCACCTGAAGCAAGCAGTTGTTCTACTGAACCGCGCAACCCCAGATGATGTCCAAGCAACATCTGCATGTTCACATATGGCAAGATATGTGATAATGGGTAGTTACGCATCGTATGCCGCTCCAGATCAGGCGGGACAAGAACCGGGTTATCTACAGCGATATCCGAACGTTCCACTCGCGTAAGGGCTGGAAGAGTCTGAACAGCTACAGCACTTGAAGCATCAGCTTCTTTTTCTGCTTCCATCTCCAGTTGCATCGCTTCACGTGAAACGGGGTTCATCAATTTGTTCGCCAGATCCAGACCGTCCATCGCGTCTTTAGCGTATACAACCATTCCGTTATATTCAGGACGAATGCGATTTTTGGTGAATTTACGTGTTAGCGCCGCTCCACCAACCATAATAGGCACATCAATACCTGCTGTTCGCAAATCCTGAGCGGTAAGAATCATCTGTTGCGCTGATTTTACCAATAGCCCCGAGAGGCCGATAGCATCGACTTTTTCTTCTCGGTACGCCTCAATGATACGTTCTGGTGGTACTTTTATACCCAAATTAATGATCTGGTAACCGTTATTGGACAGGATGATCTCAACCAGGTTTTTACCGATGTCATGCACATCGCCCTTGACAGTGGCCAGAATGATCTTGCCTTTAACCGAAGTCTCGTTCTTCTCCATGAATTGCTCCAGATATGCTACAGAAGCCTTCATAACCTCCGCACTCTGCAACACCTCAGCTACAATTAACTCATTGTTGTTAAAGAGACGACCTACTTCCTCCATCCCCCGCATCAGTGGACCGTTAATCACTTGAAGTGCTGTGTATTTGGCAAGTGCTTGTTCGAGATCTGGCAACAATCCTTCTTTACTTCCTTCTACTACATATGAAGCGAGACGCTCTTCTAATGAAAGGTTCGAGATTTTTTCCTTCTTCTCAACCTTCTTGTTACGGAACGCCGCTACGAACGCCGCCAAAGTTTCATCATTTGTGTTATATAAAAGCTCTTCCGAGAGCCTGCGTTCTTCTTCTGGAATGGACGCATAACGCTCCAGTTTCTCTGTGTTCACGATGGCATAGTCGAGACCTGCTTTGGTACATTCATACAAGAATACAGAGTTCAGCACTTCACGACCTGCTTCAGGCAGTCCGAATGAAATGTTACTGATCCCGAGTATCGTATGACATTCAGGCATCGCTTCCTTAATCACTCTTATACCTTCAATAGTTTCTTTGGCTGAGCCGATGTACTGTTCATCTCCCGTACCTACCGGGAACACCAACGTATCAAAAATGAGGTCTTCTGGTTTGAGACCATATTTATTCACCAGCAAATCGTAAGAGCGCTTGGCTACGTCAAGCTTGTCTTCTCGACTAATCGCCTGACCCCGTTCGTCAATCGTTCCGACAACTACCGCACCACCATATTTATGAAGCAACGGCGTAATCAGCTCAAATTTCTCTTCGCCATCCTCAAGGTTAATGGAGTTAATTATCGCTTTACCTTGTGAGTACTGAAGGGCCAGATCAATTACTGAAGCATCTGTCGTATCAATCATGAGAGGAACCTTCACTTTTTTTACAACCAATTCAAGGAACTTCACCATGTCTTCAGACTCTTCGCGGTCCGGATCTTGTACACACACGTCAACAATGTGCGCTCCATTTTTCACTTGAGCACGTGCAATTTCCGAAGCTTCTTCATATTTACCTTCTACAATGAGTCGTTTGAATTTCCGTGATCCCAGCACGTTCGTACGCTCACCAACCATGTATGGACGATTGTCCTGTTCAATGTAGATTGGTTCTATACCAGACAATGCCGGTGGATGTGTTCCGTTCATTTCTCTTGGGGGGTACTGGGCAAGTGTATCGCGCATCGCCCGAATATGTGCAGGGGTTGTCCCGCAACATCCACCAGCAATATTCAACCAGCCCTGTTCGGCAAAAGCACCAATCTTCTGTGCAAGCGAGTCTGGTGACTCATGGTAATTACCGTTCTCATCCGGAAGACCCGCGTTCGGGTAACAACTAACGGCAACCGATGCCATTCCGGAAAGCGAGCGAATGTGATCACGCATGAACTCAGGACCCGTAGCACAGTTTAGTCCTACCGAAATTGGGTTAAGGTGTTCTAAGGATATATAAAAGGATTCGATGTTCTGACCCGCAAGAGTCGTTCCCATCGGTTCTATCGTTCCTGATATCATCAGGGGCAGTGTAACACCACTCTGTTTGAAGGCCTGCTGAATTCCAATGCTGCCTGCTTTTACATTGAGGGTATCCTGTGAGGTTTCGAGTAGTAGCGCATCAACGCCTCCCTCTATTAAAGCAAGCGCTTGCTCCAAATAACTGTCGATAAGTTCCTGGAAGGTTACTCCCCCAGTTACAGACAGTGTTTTGGTTGTTGGTCCCATCGCACCTACCACATAACGTGGAGATTCCGGTGTAGAGAAACGATCAACCGCAGCTTTCGCAATTCTGGCTGCTTCCAGGTTGATCTCACGTGCCCGATCCTGAATATCGTATTCAGCAAGCACAACGGATGTGGCACCAAATGTATTGGTTTCAATTAAGTCGGCGCCAGCCTCCAGATATTCTTCATGAACGCGCTGGATGAGCTCTGGACGAGTAAGCACCAACATTTCATTACATCCATCCAAATCATCGCCGCCAAAATCTTCGCCAGTCAGATCAACTTGTTGAATCATGGTCCCCATTGCACCGTCGAGGATTAATATTCGTTGTTTTAATGCATCGTGTAGACTAATCTTATCCAATATCTTCACCCCCGCAAAACGTTAAATCTTAGTTTAACAGAAACTAACTTAATGTGAAAGATCGGGTTTGGTCCCGAAAGATGGCGGGTTTGCACGAATATGAACGGAATTTGAGAATCGACAAAAACAAAGCAATCCGATATAATTCAATTAAACCAAGTGGAAAAGAGGGAAAGAACATGGCTGAAATTGTTATCCGAAATACGAACGAACGCATCACTGGTGACGAAAATGTTCGAAATTTCTTGAACAAATACGAAGTATTATATGAGAAGTGGGACGCATCCAAACTGAACACTGATCTGCAAAATAACTTTGGATTAACTGATGAACAGAAAACCGAGGTTTTGGAAACTTACGATTATGAAATCAGAGATTTGGCTGCACGTCGCGGATACCAGATATGGGATGTCATCACGCTGTCCGAACAAACACCAGATATCGAAGAAAAGCTGGCCAAGTTCGAAGAGATCCACACCCACGCTGAAGATGAGATCCGTGCAATTGTCGCTGGTAAAGGAATCTTTGTTATCAAAGCTACAGATGATGTGGGCTACTTTAATGTAGAACTGTCTCCTGGAGACGTTATCTCTGTACCTGAGAATACACCGCACTTCTTCACTTTAATGGAGAACAAACAAATAATTGCTGTACGTCTGTTCATCGAAAAAGATGGCTGGATTGCAGATCCATACCCTGATCCTACTTTTATCAAACAAGCCTAACACTCTCGTGTTACAACTTGCTTAACCAAAACCCCTGTTCAATTGAACAGGGGTTTTCGCTTATTCATATGGAGAGTAGTATACAACATCGGTGCATTATATAAAATAATGCGGGTATTTCGCCTTAATCGATTCCTGTTCAATAACAACTAGTCTAAGGTGAGCTTCCATCACCTGAACAGCTTGCTCGGTCTGACGTTCTGTGATAAGACGATAAATCTCTTTGTGCTGGGAGATAATGACCTCCAGGTTGGAGTCTTCCGCTAGACGTAATAAACGCAACCGATTAAACGGAATATTCAGTTGTTGCAACATTTTCCATGTTCTCAGCTTACCCGTGCCCTGGAACAAAATCTGATGAAACTCTTCATCCAGTTCAAAAAGCCGATAGAAATTGTTTTTCCCTATACAGACTTCCTGCATTGCAATGTTGGTTTCAAGTCGAAATCTGAACTCTTCAGGAAAAGAAACACAAGCCAAAGTCACGATTTCCTTCTCCATCTTCTCCCGCATAAACCTGCCTTCTTCCACATGCTCCAGATTAATATGAGAGACGATCGTCCCACTCTGGGGAATAATGTCCAGCAGTTCTTCTTCAGCAAGCTTCATAAATGCTTCTCTCACGGGTGTTCTGCTCACCTGCAGTTCATCTGCAATCTCTTTCTCCGAAATCTTCGTACCCGGCTTAAGTTCCAGATGAAGAATCCGTTCTTTTAACAGGTTATATGAATATGCCCGGGTCGAGCCTCTAATTTTTTGATTAAGTGACATGCCTAGACCTCTTTCTATCAGCCGTATTCATTCATCTTAGCACAAATTACCGTTCCACTTATATATCGGTGTGAAACGGTAATCTGGCCAGCATCAACTATATTATTGCTTGTTTTCTTTGTAGGCTTTGTACGTATCATTTGCCAGTTTCAGATAATTAGATAACCCTTGACTATCCAGCTCTTTGGCAAACATATCGAATTCAGACAAGTCCCGCTCACCCAAGATAAATTTAAGTGTATTTTGATCCGAATAATCTTTCAGTGGTGTACTCAGAAGCGTCACCCGTTCACGGTCCTCAGAAGAGTAAGGAATCGGTGGTTCTGCCGGGATCACTTCCTTGGTATCCTTCATGTCTTGTTGGAATTTCAACTCTTCTTCACTAAACATCGATTGCAGCAGATCTGTGGTACCACCATAGGCAAATACTCCACCAGAGAAACCAAAGTCAATACGCAGATCTTTCGTTCCTTTCGGATTCAAGCCATTGTAGTTCACGTCTTCTACCAATTTACGTGTTCCGCCCTCTTTGGTAAATGTTTCGCCTTCAACGCCCCATTTGGCGAACTCTTGACCCTCATCGCTGTAGTATAACCAATCAATAAATTGCATAATAGCTTTGAAGTTTTCGCTTTTTTGAATTTTTCCGGATATCATAACACCGTTTTCAAGTCTGGAGCCAGACATTAATTGCCCTTTTGGTCCACCAGGTACTGTAATCTTTGCAACTGAGTATTTACCTTCTCCCAGCGTTTTGTTCATATCATTTCGGTGCAGCACCACCGTTTGGGAATTACCATTAATCATGAATGATTTGCCGGATACAAATTTCTGTACAGCCTGATCATCATCCTGTGTGAAACTTTCTTTGTCCAGCAATCCTTCGGATACCAACTTGTTAAAGTACGTTAGCATCTCTTTGTATTCTGGTGTTGTAGCCGTGTACACAAATTGATCCTGATCTTCCTTATACGTCAATCCGTTACCAAAACCCCATCCAGCCTTGGTACCAAAGCCGGTAGCTGCAATACCTAATGTGCTATTAAATTTGAAACGGTCCGAGAACGGAACGGAATCCGGGTACAGCTCTTTGAGTTTCTTTGCTGCGTCATACAGTTCATCCCATGTGGTTGGGATAGCAATGTTATTTTCTTCAAAAACATCTGTTCTTACGATTAATGTATAATCTGGCCATACTTCTTCATGCAGACCCGGGAGTACATAATACTTGCCATCTTCCTGTCGAAGTCCTTCGATTTCTTCTTCCAATCCCCATTTTTCCACTTTATCCTTGAAGTTGGGCATCAAATCAATATAATCACTAACGGGCAGAATCGCACCGGAGGATACAAAAGCAGATTCTTCACCAGGATAGGTCTTTGGAATAACCAGCGGTGCATCACCAGAACTGATTAGAAGAGATCTCTTCTGAGAATAGTCACTCATAGGAACAATCGTTGGCTCAAGTGTAACACCAGTCATTTCAGTCAACTTTTTGAAAAGCAACCAGTCTTTTTTGTACGGATAGGTAGGTTGATCACTATACAGTATCGATAGATTAAACGGCTCAGTCGCCTTGAATGTATCCCCTACATTGTACGTCTCCATCGCTGCCTTGGTTTGAACTTCTGTGACGTCACCTCCAGCTCCAGTACCGCTACTACATGCTGCCAGAACAACGGTCATCATTGATGCCAACACCATTTTACCAACAAACTTACGTGGTTTTTGATTCATTTAGGTTATCCCCCTGAATTTGGTTTAGTTTGACCTTACTGCTTAACAGACCCTAACATGATACCGGTTACAAAGTATCTTTGGACAAATGGATAGATGGTGAGTATCGGCAAGATGGTGAGTACCATCGTTACTGACTTAATATTGGCAGCAATCTGTGTCAGGTTATCGGCTGAGGTTGCACCGGCAGTCGCTCCGCTAGTCGCTCCTGCAATCATATTGCGCAAATAAATGGTGACCGGGAACAGTTCTTTTTTGTCCAAATACAGAAAGGCTGGGAACCATGAATTCCAATGACCTACTGCGTAGAACAGCACCATGGTTGCCATAACGGCTTTACTTAGCGGCAATATAATGCGTAGCAAGATCCCGTAGGTGTTCAAACCGTCAATGGAGGCAGCTTCCTCCAATTCTTCAGGCATATTTTCAAAAAATGACTTCATGATCAGCATGTTGTATATGCTAATTGCGCCAGGAACAACAAGTGCCCACATGGTGTTGTTGAACCCAAGGGAATTAATCAACACATAGTTTGGAATCAATCCACCACTGAAGAACATCGTGAACACGGCGAACATCGTCAAAAACTTGCGACCCATCAACCTCTTTTTGGACAGGGCATAGGCGAAAATAGTCGTCATGAACATGGAGATTAACGTACCTACTACAGTGTAAATAATTGTATTTTTATAATTAGTCCAGAACATGCTGTCACGCGAGATGGTCTTATACGTCTCCACATTGAATCCTCTTGGGAACAAACTAACCTTACCCGAATTAATATAGGACTCACTACTGAAGGATTGTGCCACGACATTTAAGAATGGATAGAGCGTTATAAATACCACGAACAGCAGAAAGATGACATTGAATACTTTAAATACCTTATAAGATCTGGATTCCTGCATGATGCTCCTCCTTTACCATAAGCTTCTTTGTGTCAGTCTGCGTGAGATGGCATTTACGGAGAACACCAGAATCAGACCGATCAGCGATTCGAACAAGCCAATTGCGGTAGCATAACTGAAGTTACTGGATTCCAGTCCGACCCGATACAGGTAAGTGGAGATCACATCAGATGTCTCGTAGATCAGTGGGTTGTACAAGAGCAAGATTTTTTCAAATCCAACAGCCAGGAAATTACCCATGTTCAAAATCAATAACGTCACAATCGTTGGCAAGATCCCTGGTAACGTTACATGAATCGTCTGCTTCCACCGGTTGGCACCATCGATACGTGCAGCTTCATACAAAGAATCATCAATGGTTGTCAGTGCAGCCAGATACAAAATCGCTCCCCAACCCATACCCTGCCATACCTCAGAAGTGATATAGATTGTTCTGAACCACTCAGCCCGCTGCATAAAAGGAATATTGTCTCCGGTGAAGAAAGCCACCAGTCCATTAATGGAACCATTCACTGCTGTCAGCTGCAGGATCATACCTGCAACGATAACGATAGACAGAAAATGAGGCAGATAAGACGCGGTCTGTACAAACTTCTTGAATCGTTTACTTTTCACTTCGTTAAGCATCAAGGCAAAAATGATTGGAACCGGGAATGTAAAGAGTAACGCAAGTCCGCCTAACATCAGCGTATTACCGAATACTCTCCAGAAGGTAGGGTCCTCAATGAACATTCTGAAGTACCTTAATCCAACCCACTTTTCTCCAAATATACTTCCCCCGGGAACAAAACGTCTGAACGCAATCACATTACCAATCATCGGTCCATATTTGAAAATAAGGAGATAAATGATGGGAAGGATTAATAGTGAATACAGCTGCCAGTCTTTGCGGAACAAAGTTGCTGCCGTTCGTAATCTGCTCTCTTTACGTAAAGATGTCATGGTTAACGTTGTTTTAGCGGTTTCCGACTCCATGTGTTTTCACTCCGATCCAGGACTTGATAAGTAAGAGTAATTCATGTACATTTCCCATCGTTTCTCCTCTTGTAGAAGACAACAGCTCCTTTAACTTCACCCCCACTACGAAATAGATGTTTGCCAAATGTAAGCGATATCAATTTGATGTATTATGTAGAATCACACAATCCAAGGTGCTTCACATCATTCATTAGCACTTAATAAGTGGTGTGATCTCCAAATCGAAAGAAGCTATTCTAAAATATTAAGCGCTTACAATTAATCGAAAATAATAAGCAATAACTCCCTGCTTCCCTTTAATGAAGTAAGTCAAAAAGAAATTGCTTAGGACAATCTAAATACTAGTCATACTAGTATGTTAGTTATATTTTAATCCAGCTCCCCCCTAATTTCAATAACTTTTAGCAAAATAAATGAAAATCTCATTTAACAAGGTAACTTAGTCGATAAAATCAAATAAAAAAACATTGGTAACTTCAAGAACGATATCATCGTTCATTGAAGCTTCCAATGTTTCAGGGTGCTGAGGTAAGATGTTATAGCTGATCTGCTCAGAACTTAGCAATAAGTTGATTTAATTCGGATAAATGCGTGATTTCATGGTCGGGCGCATACGTTTCATTGTTGGTCTTATGCTCACGGTTAATCCATACGGCTTGGATGCCTGCTGATAGAGCACCACGAATATCCGTCGTCAACTTGTCCCCAACCATCATGCTCTCTTCGGGTTTAACACCCAGTTTACTCAAAGCATGCTCAAATATGGACGGATCTGGTTTTCCTTTTCCAAAGTTACCCGAGATAATAATCTCATCAAAGAAAGGAGTCAATTCAGGTACACCATCCAACTTCTCTTGTTGCAAAGCAGGACAACCGTTCGTTAACAGCAACAGTTTGTATTTCCCTTGTAATTGACGCAAAGTATCCATCGTTTCTTCGTACACATGAGGTCTGGATCTACGTTCTACTCCAAACTGTGCGGCCAGTTGTTCAGCAAGATCTTCCCGATCTATACCCAACTTCAACAAGCCACGACGCCAGGATTCTTTACGGTAAACTGGAGCAAGTTGTTCCAACTGACGGAACTCAGCTTGATCCCCACCTGTAAAGTTGGCCCAAAGGCCTTCAAACGGATTGATTCCAATCATTTTGGTAAAAGGAAAGGTCTCATAAGATTCATACAGTGCACGTGCCTCGTTACGAACAGCTTCTTCAAGTTCTTCTGGTTTGACCCCAGTCTCTTGCGCTGCGATTAGACAAGTCTCATGAAAAGCTTCTCGAACACTACGCTCATCCCATAATAAAGTATCATCCAGGTCGAACAAAATCGCTTTTAACGCCATTCCGATCATCTACCCCTTTATGCAATAATTACTTTTCGACGGTTTCCACGGTGATCTGGTGTGCTTTCGCAAATTTCAGCAAACGTTCTGCAATCGCATCTGTATCGTAACGGTTCAATAACTTGGTGAACACCCATCTTTTCCCGCGACTGTTATGTTCGATAACAACTGTACCCGGTTCAATTCTGAATTTGACGATATCTTCAACCCCGATTGAACGTTCACGATTACCCTTCGTCGTTATAATCCGATTACTGCTAATCTTGATGTATGGACGGCGAAGCATGAAGATGACTGCCAAAAATACATAAAGCAGCATGGTCACCCAGTCCCAAGTTGTCATTGGAGCTTGCACAAGGAATGTGCTCATAAACAGATACAAAAAGGCGAGACCGATCAAAAATATTGGGAACAACAAGCTGCGTCCCTTAAAGACTTCTTCACCTGGTGTACCAGTGATTGGTTGACCACTTTTTTTGCGTTGCTGATTTAACTGCTTGGAATTTTTCTTAACCGTTCTCTCGAACGAACGCGACATGTGAATCCCCCTTATGTGTCTTTGTATCGGCTTACATAATTGCAAACCAACATTTCCCCCTATAAATTGCACACTCAAAATAACAGGAAGAAACCTAAATATCATAATGATATCATTAGGTTTCGTTAGTGTTTGAGTTTGCCTTGGTGGCCTTTGTCATTCTCATCATCAACAATCTCAATGGTATCCAGTTGTTGTCTGAAATTGCTGCGAATATTGCTCAAATAAATCTCTCTTAGCTCGGCACGTTCAGCAAGTTCTTCCTCTGACAATCCAGTGGACTTTTGCTTACGAGCCAATTCGTTAATGCGTGCTACCAGACTATCTATATCCAAGCTTGTCCCCTCCAAAAATACAAAGTCATATTAACTTTGCCATTATAAAGGCTGCTTGTCAAGCTGACACGCGCTAACACTCATTGACGTGCATTTTATTCTGCAAATTGCGGTAGAGCTAGTACTTGACCCACTTGGATGGAAGTCGTATGAAGTTGATTCACTTTCTTAATTGCTTCTATATAAATACGTGTATCCATATTCGTCGGTTTATGTTCCAAAGAAATACTCCATAAGGTTTCCCCTTGTGAAACGGCAATCTTCCCTCCAGGCAGAACATCATTCTCATTGCCAGCAAATACAGTTAAAACGGTGCTGCATCCAATAAATATAATCATAGAGGTAATGGCTACCTTTAACATCCATGAAGAAATCTTGAAACGCGCTAAAACCTTCTTGTAGTTCCCTATGTTAGACTTCACCAGTTCCGAATTCATTGGTTCATAAATGCTTTGATAAGTAGAATATCTCATTAAATACCCGCCTCCAAACGTTTGTTCCTATCTGTTGAAATCAATATAACACGAACACTTGTTTTGTTCAATAGATTTTCAGAACAATTGTTCGCTTCTTTTTTAGAAGGAGAAATTTCTTATTTCACTTCCTTTTGCAAAGCATTTGCAGTATTATGCTCTGACTTTTGGACAATTACTGTTCTATAAGTTAAAAAACACTGATTTAATGCTATTTTATTTAGAACTTATGTTTGTACGAACGGAGGTTCTATGTTATAATTTTCCCAAACGTTACTAAAATGGGGTTGATACGGTATGTCGAAGATATCCAGCAGGCAGCAGGCTATTCTGGAGTTTATACGAAATGAAGTCCGGTTGAAGGGGTATCCTCCTTCCGTACGGGAAATTGGTGAAGCGGTTGGACTGGCTTCCAGCTCAACAGTACATGGACATTTGGATCGTTTGGAGAAAAAAGGTTTGATCCGACGCGACCCTACCAAGCCAAGAGCCATTGAGCTTCTGAGCCAGGAAGAGTCTGAGCATTCTCATCAATTTGCTCATAGCGTTGCACGTATTCCTGTTGTTGGTAAGGTTACAGCCGGGGTTCCAATCACTGCAACCGAGAACATTGAAGACTACTTCCCTCTCCCTACACATTATGTAGGCGAACAGAAAGTGTTTATGCTTTCGGTAGTCGGAGATAGTATGGTGGAAGCTGGAATCGTTAACGGAGATTACGTTATTGTCCGTCAACAGCAAACTGCTGATAACGGTGATATCGTCGTTGCAATGACTGAAGACGATGAAGCTACAGTGAAAACGTTCTATAAAGAGAAAGATCATATTCGCCTTCAACCGGAGAATGCGACCTTCGAACCTTTACGTTTGAAACATGTTAGTATTCTGGGTAAAGTCATTGGCCTTTTCCGAGATATTCATTAATATTTAACTTGAGTAACAAAACTAGATGTAATGAAATACGAAAGAGGTTGCCCTGATGAACAGGGCAACCTCTTTTTTTCATGTTTATGTTATTTATGCGGCTAATTATTCACTGCGTTTCAGAACACTCTTGTGATGCGAGAACACATCAAAGCTCTGTTGTCCGTGATATGAGCCCATACCACTCTCTCCGACACCACCAAACGGGAGATAGTGTGAAGTCATATGAGAAAGTGTGTCATTAATACATCCCCCACCGAAGGATACTTGATTCAGAACCTGATCCTGCAGTTGCTCATCCTGTGTGAAGAGATATAGCGCCAATGGTTTTGGCCGGCGAACAATCTCATCCAGCATAGGATTCAGGTCACTGTACGTAAACACAGGAAGAATCGGACCGAAGATCTCTTCTTGCATCACAGCTGATTCCCATTTCACATCTCCAAGTACAGTCGGCTCAATGAGCAACTGCTCACGTACAGAACGCCCACCAATTAGCGTTTTGCCATCTGTGAGGAATTTCGACAACCGATTAAAGTTACGTTCGTTGACAATATGCGGGAAATCAGCGTTTTGTAACACATCATCCCCAAATTTATCTTTGATCTCTGCGCCAATCAGATTGATCAATTCGTCATGAACTTGTTCATGTACAAGCAAATAATCCGGAGCAACGCAAGTTTGGCCTGCATTCAGGAACTTACCACGAACAATACGCTGAGCTACCAGCTTCAGATCTGCGTCACTATGGACAATAGCAGGACTCTTACCACCTAATTCAAGAGTTACAGGAGTCAGGTGCTCTGCAGCTGCCTTCATCACAATGCGACCAACACCCGTGCTGCCTGTGAAGAAAATATAATCAAACTTCTCTTTCAACAATGCTGTGCTGGCTTCGACTTCCCCTTCCATAACGGCTATATACTCCTGAGGGAAGATCTCATGAATCAGATCATACGTCAAACGAGATACGGCTGGTGTTAATTCAGAAGGCTTGATAACTGCACAGTTACCGGCTGCAATTGCTCCAATCAGTGGACCAAACGCCAGTTGGAAAGGATAGTTCCAAGGTGCAATAATAAGCGCCACTCCGTATGGTTCAGGGTAAATGGTGCTCACCCCATCCGGCATAGCCGCATTGGTTGGGACTTGTTTGGGTGCAGCCCATTCCTGCAGATGTTCTAATGCAAAATCCAGTTCACCCAGAACTATTCGAATCTCGGAACTGTAAGCTTCCGCCTCAGATTTGTTCAGATCAGCCCGAAGTGCATCTTGAATCCGTTGCTGATACTTTTCAATTCCTTTTCTAAGCTGTTGAAGTGCATTAATCCGATACTCGATATTTTTAGTTTGTCCTGTATAAAAAAATGTACGTTGTTCTGTCACTAGTTGTTTTGCCTGATCCATAATAACATCTCCAATTAATTATTTAAAATTAAATTGTTCAAAATTTAATTAAAGTATACCTCTTCTATATGAAACTTTCAACATACAAATGAAACATCCATGCTCCGCCTGATAGGATCCAAATGAAGCTGCACGCTCTAATTCACGGCAAATGGTCGAAGGATGTCTGCCCAGTTCCTTTGCGATTGCTCGTCAGCTTTTGCCTTGCTGGTGTAGGATTTCTAGCTTGCTCCGTTCAATTATGCTAAAATGTCTGTAGCTCATGGCTGGATTCTCCTTGTGTGAATGTGGTGTAGGAACCTTCATTCTACATGAATCCAGCCATGGGCCTTTTTTATTTATTTCCAGTAACTGTAACCTCCCCGTTTCCATATTTTCATGGACGCTCTCCTCATTTCATTTAGTGTATCTGAGGTGGCTTCGAGTGACCAATTGGATTAGGAGGCTTTAAAGATATAAAAGGGGTTCTTAATAATTACATTAAGCTAATTCTGCAGAATATGAAGTTTAAAGCTTCACATAATCAATGGTTTGATGCATCTCTGCCTTCTCCATCTTCCAAAAACATTAAAATCTCTAAGGAACTCATCGAACTTATCCCTCAAATCGATGACCAAGGAACACTTCGAAGCTCCCCCTCCAGCTTCGTTGTTAACTTTACCGCATACTACTCTCCGTATAGGACGGATGCTTTCCATATAAAAGCTCGATCTTCCATAATGCCTCAACCGTATTTGGCATCTCGCTGTCCTGAACATCCGGCGCAAACCATCAAGCCCCTAGAAAAGAAAAAAGACGACCCACCAAGTCGAGTCGCCTTCATTCCAATTCAATGCCAGTTTAAAAAATCACGAAACGACCCAAACAGCTCTGTCAAAATATACCCCAAAATGAAGGGGAACTAGAGAAGCTGAAGAACAACTGGATCGGACAAACTTCATGAATAAGCAGAAATCTTCATAATAAACAGAAAAGTTTCAGCGCTAAGTACACAAGTAGATCTTATATAAACTCGAAGTCATAGCTCACGTTTTTAAAACTCGATGATATGAACAAACACTCTAAACAGCGACTTATTGTAAATCATCACCATAAGATATCATTATTTTAGCCCGGTATCGGTTAGTATTAATCCAAATTTACAGGCTCGACCACTTCGAATAAAAATGGATTACCATTTAAATATTCTCTTATGTATGCTTGGGCATACTTTTGTTCTTCGATTAAACTGGTTGTTTCTCTTGGATCAGAGGCGTGATGACAGTAGTTCTCGATCATGAACATGACAAAAAAACATTCCAGATCCCGAATATAGTCCGTTTCCAACTTCCTAATACTCTCATAACCTTGGATAAGCATCCATCGATGCTTTGGCCAAAGCTCCAATATGGTGCCTGCCATATCGTAGAGATAATATCCGTACCCACATCTTCCAAAATCAATCGGATAGGGTTGATTATCCTCAAAAACCATATTACCGGTATGTAAATCAGCATGAATGAGCCCATAATTATGTTCACTTGGATGCATCGTGGTAAGTTGGGATACAACCTTCTCAGCTGCATCTTGATACAGCTTCCATCCCTCTTCGGATAAAAAACGCTCATAGTAACGTTCCAACTTATCCATTTCACGTTTAAAACTTTCTACTCCCCAAGTAGGTCTTACAAAATCAGAAGGTGGATTGAAATCCTTTGCTGCTGCATGGAGCCTGCTCATCAATACACCCATATTATATGCTTGACTATCTGTAAATTCACCTACTGCTTTTTCACCCTCTATCCATCGCATCATCGTTATATAAGGGCGCCTATATCCTGTCTCTGTTTCGATGTCCAATACATAAATACCATCACAATTTGCCATCCCTTCTGGTACATTTAGATCTTTCGATTTGTTCAGTGCTTGTAACAGTAGGAGTTCCGAACGAATTTCCTCTCTGCTTAATCGGTCCGAATGAATGCGAAGTAAATAATTGTTATCTGTACTGGTTTCAATTTTATACGTGATCGTATCGGATAGTTGAATAAACTGGATGTTATCCCATTCTAAATCATACTTTTGAATAGCAGATAGAGCGACTTTCCTTGCTCTGATTAATAACGCCCGCCGTTCTTCATCAGTATCAAATCTTAAAAAATCATTCATTTGTTATCCCCCTACAGTTTTTATGAAGTACGTAACTACTTCTCTTGTATGTTATTATAACGATAGTAAAAGCTTGAAAATATGTAGTAAACAATTTAAACTATACTATACACAAAAAAGTCACATTAGAATTTCTTCCAATGCGACTTTTGTTAAACTATTATTTTATATAAACGATCTCTTTAATAGTATCGTTTGATAAGGCAAAATCGATCTGAAAGTTTCTCGATAGTGTCACCATCGAGAAACGTAAACCAATCCAACGTTCATATACTTTTGTATTTCATTTAGAAATTCTTCTGGAAAGATGATGTTGACATTTACATATCTCATGATAGCCGCTCCTTAAAATAGTTGAATTTTAAGGTAGCAAAGTCTACACTATAACAATTATCACTATCCGGATTTAAGCGGTTACTTATAATATTAGCTCTATACAAACAGCCGCCGTTGTTCATAAAATAGACTTTGCATAGAACATATCTCGAACCTTTTCATAGTGTCTCTCCTTCCTAAATAACATTCAAACTAAGATATGTCTTCATCGGAAATAGAATGATATCTCAATAGTTACATATTACTCCAAGTGGGCGAAGTGTCAACACTATACAATTAAGTCGTTTGAGCGAAACTGTCACATCTCATCTATTCCTTACGGACTATCAATATAAGACACTCCACATGTATCGATTACGTGAATACTTTAAGCTCCTTCCTGCAAACTCAGCGTTGCCGATGCAATATCCAGTTCAATTCTCTGCTTTATCACTAGCGATGATATGGTTCACCGCAGTTAATCTTAAACTAAACTGCCCACCAGCTTAATGAATTAGAGCAGTGACAAGTAGTTAAATACTTATCTAATCGGTAATCAGATCATTTCCTTGTCCTTTTCGGCAATCGGTACAAGTTCTGGTCTCGAACTTTTCCGCAAGAAACCTCTGCACTAATCCAAAAATAGTTATTGGAGCCAAATATGACTCCTGCACAAACGAGCCTTAGTTACCGAAGGCTCGTTTTTTGATGATTTATTTAAAATATCTTTTCCGACTCTAATTCCAAGCTCTTTCTCCTATTTCATCTTTAACCCAGAACATTTCACTACTCTGCTCAAAATTGATTAATTACGCTTACACCGCTGTGAGGCGGTTTTACATACAAAAAAACTAACGCCCTAGTAGGAGGAATGAAATTGGCAAGTTTCAAGGAATTGAAAAGTGGCTGGAGGTATCGGTTAAAGTACACCGATCCGTTCACTCAACAACAAAAAGAGAAATCCAAGGCTGGTTTTCGAACTAAACCAGAGGCTGAACTAGCTGCTGCTGAATTTTTAAGGCAGCTAAAGCAAGGGTTTGAACAGACAGACATTCCTTTGGTAGATTACATTCGTAATTGGATTGATAATTACAAAAAAGATGTTGTAAGAAAGAACACCATCAAACAACATGAAAATAACTTGAACACCCATATCAAACCCTATTTTAACCGTCTGATGCTCCAAAATTTAAAACCAGATATGTATCAAGTCTTTTTGGACTCTCTATTTAAAAAGGGACTCAGTAAACGAACGGTCGAGATCATTAACTCAACAGTATACTCAGCCATAGAGCATGCATTGGCAGAAATGATGGTAGTCCGATGCCAAAATCTTGTCTCTTTAATGCTTCAAAGAGAATTTTGAGAAAGGCTGATTTGAGTGAGGATTTAACGATCTATTCCTTGAGACATACCTATGCCGTGATCATGCTTGAAGCTGGGGCTGACATCAAATTTGTACAAGAGCAGCTTGGGCATGGCAGTGTGCAAATTACATCCGATGTATATGCTCATATTTCTAAAAAGCTAGAAAAGCGGAACATGGATAAGTATGAAGAGTACACTTCCCTTATTTTTGGATCAGAAAATCAAAAAACCGGGGGACGTTTGGGGGACGCAACCTCAATAGAAGTGCAATTCCCTCAAAACGTCCCCCGGTTCATCTCTTCAAAACCCCGTAGTTACAAGGCTTTTTCGATTAGTACAAAGTAATATATTGATCGCGTTCCCATTGGTGGACTTGTGTTCTATACATATCCCACTCAATTTCTTTCAGCTCATAGAAGTGAGCCAAGGCGTGGTCGCCGAGAGCATCACAGATTACTTCGCTGCGGATCAATTCATTCAATGCTTCTTTCAGGTCAGCTGGCAAGCTTGGAATGCCTTCTTCCACACGCTCTTCTTCTGACATGATGTAGATGTTACGGTCAATCGGAGTTGGTAAGGAAAGCTCACGTTTGATTCCGTCCAGACCTGCTTTCAACAGAACAGACAAAGCCAGGTAAGGGTTAGCAGCCGGATCCGGGTTACGAACCTCAACACGTGTGCTCAGACCACGGGAAGCTGGAATACGAATCATTGGGCTACGGTTACTAGCAGACCATGCTACATAACAAGGTGCTTCATAACCTGGTACAAGACGTTTGTATGAGTTCACAGTTGGGTTAGTAATTGCTGCAAACGCACGTGCGTGCTTCAGAGTTCCAGCCATGAAGTGACGAGCAGTTTTGCTCAGACCCAACTCGTCCGACTCATCAACGAATGCGTTCTCATTGCCTTTGAACAAGGATTGGTTACAGTGCATACCGGATCCGTTCATACCAAACAGTGGTTTCGGCATGAATGTAGCATGTAAACCATGCTGACGTGCAATCGTTTTAACAACGAGTTTGAACGTTTGGATCTGGTCAGCTGCTTTCAGAGCATCAGCATATTTGAAGTCGATCTCATGCTGACCTGGAGCTACCTCATGGTGGGAAGCTTCGATCTCAAAGCCCATTTCTTCAAGTGTGATAACGATGTCACGACGACAGTTTTCACCAAGATCCGTAGGCGCAAGGTCGAAATAACCACCTTGGTCATTCAGTTCGTTAGTTGGATTTCCTTTTTCGTCTGTTTTGAACAAGAAGAACTCGGGTTCAGGACCAACGTTAAAGGAAGTGAATCCCATATCTTGGGCTTCCTTCAGGTTTCGTTTCAAGATGCCACGTGGATCTCCTGGGAACGGATTACCATCCGGAAGATATACGTCGCAAATCAGACGTGCAACACGGTTCTCTGCAACCCATGGGAAAATAAGCCAAGAATCTAGATCTGGATAGAGGTACATGTCGGACTCTTCAATACGTACATAACCTTCAATGGAAGATCCATCGAACATCATTTTGTTATCCAGAGCCTTAGTCAACTGACTCACAGGAATCTCAACGTTTTTGATAGCTCCAAGCAAATCAGTAAATTGCAATCGAATGAATCGTACGTTTTCTTCTTTCGAAATGCGGAGAATGTCTTCTTTTGTATAACTCACTATAACCTCTCCCTTTCTTATCTGCGTATTTGGCTTGCCTGTTATATTTGTACATTAGAAAGTTCCACGGGTCAAGGAGTCTCACACCAAAAGTGCATGTTTTCCCCTCACTCGCCAAGTTATGCGAATTTAGTTTTTATTAAAGAATCGGGAAAGCTCTCCCTGAATGAGAGATACTTGTCCTGGTCTCTTACCTGATACAAGCTGCTGCTTCAGCAAGCGGTGCAACTGCGTATCGGACAGCTCTCTGCGTTTAACTTCAGTATCTGGCGTGATAACTGTAGCTTCCTCGGATTCTTTCGAAACAGGATTCATCACTTGTTTGATGCCCGCGATGTTAACTCCTTTTTCAATCAAAGCCTTAATCTCTAGCAATCTCTCTACGTCATTAAAAGAGAATAACCGTTGATTACCTGACGTTCTCGCAGGAACGATCAAGCTGTGCTGCTCATAGTAACGAATCTGACGTGCAGACAGATCCGTAAGTTTCATTACAATACCAATTGGGAATAAGGCCATATTTCTGCGGATTTCATCACCCATGTTCATCAACCTTCCAGTCATCTATTCTTCACCCTATTGTACATTTAGTTATTACCAAGTGTCAATGACGTGTTAGATAAACTCACAATAATTTACGATCTTTCATCGTCTGTAACGCCATTAAAACGCCATATTTGACATGAGAGTACGTTAATCCGCCTTGCATATACCCGATATACGGCTCCCGAATAGGCGCATCGGCTGATAATTCCAGACTTCCACCCTGAATGAACGTACCTGCCGCCATAATGACAGGGTGCTCATAACCCGGCATATCCCACGGTTCAGGAACCACATGACTATCCACAGCTGCTGCACGCTGAATCCCCTGCACGAAGGCGATCAGATGCTCAGCAGAACTAAACTTAACAGCCTGGATCAGATCTGTGCGAGCTTCATTCCAGGCGGGTTTGGTTACAAATCCGGATTCAGCAAACATCGCAGCAGCAAACGTACTTCCTTTGATAGCTTGTCCTACAATTGTCGGTGCCATGTAAAGTCCTTGGTAGATGCCACGTGTTGTCCCCAGCATTGCTCCCACTTCTCCCCCAATTCCAGGGGCTGTCAGACGATAAGCTGCCAACTGTACGTATTGTTCCTTCCCACATATGTATCCACCAGTTTCCGCAATGCCTCCACCAGGGTTCTTAATCAGTGACCCGGCCATCAGATCAACTCCGACTTCTGTCGGTTCACGTTCCTCCGTGAATTCACCGTAACAATTATCTACGAATACGATAACATCTTCCTTCATCGCTTTAACACGCGTAACCATCTCAGCGATCTCAGCAACGCAGAAAGAGGAGCGCCAGTCATAACCCCGTGAACGTTGAATCCCAATGACTTTTGTAGCTGGTGTAATGCTTTTTTCAACTGCTGCCCAGTCCACTCCACCTTCATCAGTTAAGGCCGTCTCATGGTAACCGATGCCAAAATCGCGTAATGAACCTGTGCCATCACCGGGTTTGCCAATAACTTTATGCAATGTGTCATAAGGCTTACCCGTGATGTACAATAATTCGTCACCTGGACGCAAAACGCCAAAGAGAGCTGTACTAATCGTATGAGTACCTGAAGCAAAATGAGGACGCACCAACGCGGCCTCCGCGCCAAAAACATCAGCATATACTTCATCAAGCACTTCACGCCCACGATCGTTATAGGCATAACCTGTTGAACCTGCAAAGTGAAAATCACTTACTTTTCGCTGTTGAAAAGCATTAATCACCTTCCATTGATTGTGATCTGTGATCCGATCAATCTGTTGCAGTTGTCCTTCAATCTGACGCTCCACTTGACGTTGAAGTTCAGATATTTCTGAATCAAAGCTTACCATCTTACTTCATTCCCCTTCATAGCACGAATCTGACGTTGAATTATCTATTATCGTGTCAACTTATCACACCAATATGTCATGAATATTACAATTCAATGAATTCTTCAAGCATATAACCAAATTTCTCATATTCACCTTTTTGCAATTCAACTTCATAAATGACATCATTCTCTTCAAAGCTGGTATCCACCACATCACCAATTTTGTAGAGTATGGACGTTAGATCACCACGTTCTGCTGGAATACGGAAGCGTTTCGTATCACCTGTCAGCTCTGTCTGAATTAATTCACGGATTTTAAGCAGATCCTCAGAGTCTAATGCGCTTACTTTAATATGGCCTTTATCCAATGGAAGCATCTCAAGCTGCTCTGGTGTACATGCATCTTTTTTGTTATACAGTACTAACTGCGGCTTGTCCCCTGAACCAAGTTCTTGCAAAATTGTGTTAACCGTCCGCATTTGATCTTCGCGCATAGCTGATGAGGCGTCCACAACATGCAGGATGAGATCTGCTTCATTCACTTCCTCCAGCGTTGCCCGGAAAGCTGCAATCAGATCATGTGGCAGATTTTGAATAAAACCAACCGTATCGGTAAGGACGATTTCTTTACCACTTGGAAGTTCCATGGTACGTGATGTTGGATCTAGAGTAGCGAATAGCTGATCTTGAATATACACATCTGCAGCCGTCAACTGCTTGAGCAAGGTCGATTTGCCAGCATTGGTATAACCAACAAGTGCCACCTGTACAATACCTGTTTTTTTGCGGCGTTCACGATGCAATTTACGATGACGAGTCAATTCTTCCAAATGACGCTTCAGATCATCGATACGACCACGAATGTGACGGCGGTCTGTCTCCAGCTTGCTTTCACCCGGGCCTCTTGTTCCAATTCCGCCCCCGAGTCTGGACAGGTTCTTGCCATGACCAGACAACCGTGGCAGCAAGTAACTATGTTGAGCCAATTCCACTTGAATAATACCTTCTCTAGTGTTGGCCCGTTGTGCAAAGATATCCAAAATCAGTTGGGTACGGTCAATAATTTTGAGATCAAGGGTTTCTTCCAGATTACGAACCTGCGCACCTGACAATTCCTGATCAAAAATAGCCGTAGTTGCTCCGAGTTCCTCCGCGATTGCACGGAGCTCTTCCACCTTACCTTTACCAATGAACCATTTGGTATCACGTTTTTCCCTGTTCTGAGAAAGTACACTTAGCACTTCCACTCCAGCTGTCTCGGCAAGTTTCACCAGTTCCTCTAAAGAGTACTCAGGGTTGATACCTGTACGTTTTACATCATCCGTAACAAGACTCACCAAGACGGCGCGATCTTTTTTGACCATATCAGTATCATGTGTGCCATTTGTCATGTATATGTTCACTCCCTCTAATTACTATTCCGTTGATATTCATTTCCACGAATATGCCATGGCATGCCTTAAGCCGAACCGGTTGGCCCGGCCGGCTGGTGTAAAAACTATATTATCGCTTACTTTCGCTCAAAGTTCAAATCCTCTGTACGGATTGTCATCAGCTCCAGTTTTCCTGGACTGCCTTCCGTGTATTGTTCCAACAAACGAACCGCCTGATGCCTGATCGAACGCTCAATGGCATTACGAACGTATCTGGCGTTACTGAACGCATGCAGCGAATCATTTTTTTCCTGAAGCAAATGTTGCTTTAGCTTGAGTATGGTCTGAGGCATTAGAATATAATCACGCTCTTTGGCCATAATCTCAGAGATTTGAATCAACTGATCAATGCTATAGTCTGGAAACTCCACTTGAATGGGGAAACGGGAAGGTAATCCAGGGTTCGTCTGGAGAAAAAAATCAATTTCTTCCGAATACCCGGCAAGAATCAGTATAAACTGATTTTTGTTATCTTCCATGGACTTTACAAGCGTATCAATAGCTTCCTTGCCAAAATCCTTCTCTCCCCCGCGGGCCAAACTGTAAGCTTCATCAATGAACAATATCCCACCGAGTGCCTTCTTGACCAAATCTCTTGTTTTCTGCGCCGTGTGACCGATATATTCCCCAACCAGATCCGCACGCTCTACTTCAATAAGATGCCCTTTACTCAACACACCCATCTTCTGAAAGAGTTTGGCAACGATCCTCGCCACGGTGGTCTTACCGGTCCCCGGATTGCCTTTGAAGATCATATGATACACGTGCGCACCACTAAGTAAACCTGCTTCAGTACGCATCTGAGCAATCTGTAGAAAAGCATAGATCTCAAATACCAAGTCTTTGATATTTTCAAGTCCAACCAATTGCTCCAATTCACCCTGTATCTCCTGGAAGTGCGCATGTTTGGTTATACTCTTGGCTGCCTGTACTGCCGCTGCTTCATCTTTGACCAACATCTGAGGTTCCTGGTTACGCAACACAATATTAATTTGTCTGGATGGTCTGCCTCCTGGTTGCTCTCCTGCAGCCATGACCCGTCCGTTCATTCGCCATCACCTCTATTTTATCGGGCTGAACTCTCCTGATTATTAATGTATTCTATCAGGTGCTCCAATATTAGAAGGATCATGAAGAATTCTACGGATAAGTAGATGTCTCAAATCTGAATGTTTTTTCGAAACTCTCCGTTCTCAAACAAACTCGGCCTATGCTTCAGTGATAACTGAAAGTATGGGAATACATGTGCATCAATGGCATGCAGCAGTTCCTTAGCCGTCTTGTTCGCCAGGTCATAATCACCCGTAGTAATATGTTTCCGTGACAGTGCATCTTCAAGCTCATCTTCATCCAGCAAAAATACTTCTCCATCTTTCAGTACAACGACATCCAGATACAGGTCATCAAACCAAGGAACGCCCTGATCGGTTATCCCCTGACTACGACATGTATCAATGTACCACTCTACAATCCGTTCCTGATCGTCAAACATCGCCGTAACAACAAAGTGCTCTCCCTTCGGATAGTATTGCAGCCAGGAATAACCTTTATCTGCGATACAGAAGGTACTGCCTCCATAAGTTTTCCACAAAGGTTCTTTTAAATCCTGTATGGTGTACAACGTAATATAACCTGTGAAAATTTTGGATTGAACGAACCGGCATGTGAATTGTCGGTTCGTAATCCGGCGCCAGTTCGCGCGGTCCCCGAATTTCCGTTTCATACGAACCCCTCTTTGCCGACTACAGGTCCGTGACCTGCTCTGATGTTATTGGTGAACAATGTAATAACGTCCGCCTGATGGATTCCAGCGCTCTGGGCCCGCCCTTGCACAACGTATTACTAATAGTTACAGCTTACCATATTTAAGGTTTACACTCAAAATCAAGCTTTGTCCCACCTATTCATCAAATCAGCTTCCATTGAGAGTTGGTTCCGTATAACAAAAAAACTGCTTCACCGGTTTTCCGGGAAGCAGTTTTTTCAATGTAGTTATTTAGTGATTTAATGGCTTAGCCGCCGGTACCAGCTTGAGAATCTACAGGTGCATCTGTTCCTCCAGTATCCCCACTTGTTCCGCTGTCCGGAGTTACAACCTCGCCCGGCGTTGTTACGCCCCCATCATCGGAGCCTTCATCGGTACCGCCTGGCTCTGTTGTGCCCTGACCAGGTGGGGTCGTGTTTCCTCCCCCAGGTTGACCGTTTCCTTGGCCGGGTCCACCGTTATTGCCACCGTTGCCATTGTTTCCGTTATTACCATTACCATTTCCGTTGTTGCCATTTTCATTTCCATTACCGTTATTACCGTTCGAGTTGCCATTATCCGGTGAACCATTGTCCGGATTCTCCGTACCTGGCTGCTCAGGATCTATCTCTGTTCCAGGGTCTATACCAGGATCAGGTTCCTCCGGCGGCATTTCCTGTGCTTCAATCATCAAGGAAATGGTGTTGGAAGGATCCGTCTCAAGTCCTGATGCCAGGTCGTAAGCTGTCACATAGTACTCATAGGTTAGACCAGGCAACGCACTTAAATCTTGTGCATTGGTCGCTCCTATTGCATCAATGAGATGAGTGAACTGGGCTTCCGATGTTTCTTTCCGATAAATCCGATATTGCGTACTCGCGTCACCCGTTCCAGTCCAACTCAGAGAGACGGTTTGTGCATTTGGATCGTATGATCCACTCAGCCCACTAACGGACAGAGCCGGCTTTTCTGGTTCTTCTACTGGCGGAGGTGCCTGCCCTCCAGCTGGTGCTTTGAATTGCTTCACTGGAACGCCTTTTAAAGCATCTCCCATGACTTTGGCAAAGAAAGCTGCCGACAGCTTACTGCTGTTCTTAAGCATATGATTAGCATCCGGATTGTCGTAGCCCATCCAGACTGCGGCAGTCCATTCCGGCGTGTATCCAACAAACCATACATCACGGTTGGCACTGTTGCCAGAGATACCACTTTGAACAGTTCCTGTTTTACCCGCTACCGGACGATCCAGACGTGCAGAACGCCCTGTACCGTCATTAACAACGTTCTGCAGCATCTGTGTAAGCTGATACGCATTTTGCTCACTCATGACACGCGTTGTGTCCGAATTATCGTGTTTGTACGTGGTTTTGCCTGCGCTATCCTTAATTTCCTTAATCGAATAGGCTTGACGGTATTCTCCGAGGTTGGCAAATGCACTATAGGCTTGCGCCATTTCCAGTGTATTTGTACCTTTACTTAGACCACCGAGGGCAATCGCCAAGTTTTTGTCTTCATCTGTCAGCTGTATACCTACACTCTTGGCAAAATTAATGCCTGTGTTAACGCCTATTTTATCAAGCAGCCAAACCGCAGGAATATTTTCCGACTTCGTAATGGCTTCCGTCATACTGATCGTTGAAGAATATCCATGCAAGTTACCAGGACAGTAGTTACCAAAACATTGCTTCGCATTACTCAGCGAGGAGTTGGCACTGTAATTGCCTGATTCAAGCGCCGGTGCATAAGACACAATCGGTTTAAAAGCTGAACCTGGTTGTCTTCGACTCTGCGTTACACGGCTATAACCTTTAGTCTGATAATCCCGTCCACCCAAGAGGGCAACGAGGCTACCATTCTCATGGTTCATGATAACCATGGAGCCTTGGACCTGTTGATCGTCTTTACTTGCCTCGAACAGATTATCATCTGTAAAAGCAGTTTCCATGGCTGTTTGAGCCTGAGCATCCATAGTTGTATAGATTTTGTATCCGCCGATATTCAAATCATCTTCCGTTTTGCCTGTTACACGTTCTGCTTCACGGAGCACATAATCGATAAAGGCTTGATATTTCTGATCTTTTTCTGGTCGCTTGTAGTTATAGTTAATCTCTTTTGCTTCGTCCATCTCCGCCTTGGTAATATAGCCTTGTTCATACATCAGCTGCAATACCACACCACGGCGTGCTTTAGAATCGTTTGGGTTGCTCACCGGATTGTAGGCAGAAGGGCCTTTAGGCATAGCTGCTAAGGTAGCGATTTGCCATAACTTCAACCGACTCAAATCTTTTTGTCCAAAATAAAATTCAGATGCCGCTTTAATCCCGTAACGCTGATGACCGAAGAAAATCCGATTCAGATACATCGTCAGGATTTCGTCTTTTGTGTACTTGCGCTCTAATGCCATGGCAATCGATACTTCCGTTGCTTTACGGAAGAACGTCTTGTCACGGGACAAGAACATGTTCTTGGCAAGCTGTTGGGTTAATGTACTACCACCTTCCACCATGGAACGAGCCATGACGTCCTTAACCGCCGCACGCCCAATGGACCAGATATCCACGCCCTGATGATCGTAGAATCGCTTATCCTCTGTTGCAACAAAGGCTTGCTTCACCAGCTCTGGAATATCATCTTCTTTGACGGGGTCAAGCTTCTGAATGGATAGCTCCCCCATTAATTGGCCATTGCGATCATATACTTTTGAAGTTTCATTAATTGTAGTTTTGTCCTTGTTGGCTTTGAGCAGATTTTCACCACTCACCATAATAAATAAATATCCGCCTAGTGCACAGAATATGGCGATTGCCATTGTGAAAAACAGTGTCCATCCAACGCGTTTACCCGTAATTTTTTTCTTTTTAGAGGTCTTTGGCTTCGCTTTTTTGGGTGACTTGTTATTGTTGTTGCGATTGTTAGACCTCGACAACGGATCGTTTGGCATGTTACCTCCTGACTCCCTTTCGGTTGCATAATTTCTAATCGTCTGTAGGCTCAGGCATATATTAAACATATTTTGCCCGGAATGAAAAGAACAACCCTTTATTCAGGTTGCTCTGTTTCAATACCTATACTTGTAGACGAAATGGTTGGTGAAAAGGTTTCGTAATTTTTTTAAGCTTCGCCACTGTTATCTTGCTGCATCAGCGATACGCTGCGTTGCGGCGTGAACGTGGAGATGGCATGCTTGTAGACCATTTGCTGGCGTCCGTCGCTGTCAATGACGATCGTAAAATTGTCAAATGCCTTGATCGTCCCGCGGATTTGGAAGCCGTTGGTCAGATAGACCGTAGCAGGAATATTTTCTTTCCGCAGTTGGTTCAAGAACGTATCTTGGATGTTGATGGACTTGTTCATTAGCCGTACCCCCATTGGTTCATTTGAATTCGTGTTCAAGTAATATTCAATATCGCTGAGTAGCTTTCGTGCTATTATATCATGAACAGTTTCATATAATCCACAAAAACCCCTTGTCTGCTATTTTACACCCATTCTTGGCGAGGCGAACAAATAGAAGACTTATCCATTATACACCGCTTGCCAGTTTTGCAAAAGAGGGACAAACTCTTCATTTTAAAGCTCATTTATTCATTGTTTAGCGAATCCTTAATCTCACCAACCTATTCTAGTGATAAATAAAAACCTCTATCCTTTTGAAAACCAAAAGGTAGAGGTTTACATATCTTGATCTATTCGATGCCAGTCAGAAGAATACTAATCATCGCTCAAATCAATCAAATTTCCGTGTAATCAATTCACTTATCTGCTTGTATTTTCCTTCAAAATCCTGGGTATCCGTCATGTCCACCCATTCAATATCCTTCATATGGCGGAACCAGGAAAGCTGCCGTTTGGCAAACCGGCGCGTATCCCTCTTCAACCACTCCACCGCAGCTTCCCAACTCACTTCCCCTTGCAGGAACGCTGCAATCTCCTTATATCCCAGTCCTTGCATGGAAATATGACCTCTGGCCACTCCTCGTTCCAACAAGGATTTTACCTCATCTACCAGACCTTGTTCGATCATCAGATCAATCCGTTCTTCTACCCGGGCATACAACTTCTGGCGATCCATTGTCAAACCAACAATAAGAAGGTCATAAGGTGACTCTTTCTTCTGTACTGCCAGCTGATCAGACCACTTCTCGCCTGTGAGGTGATGGATCTCAAGCGCACGTACAATTCGCCTTTGGTCATTCGGATGCAGACGATCTGCACTGACCGGATCAACTTCCCTCAATCGATCATGAAGGGCCTGAGCTCCATTTAGCTCAGCGTAGCTGAATTGTTCCTCCCTGAACGCTTCATCCGAACCACTATCGGAAAATTGGAAGCCGTAACATACCGATTCCACATACAGACCGGTGCCACCTACAATAAAAGGCATTTTACCACGTTCATGGATTTCACTAATTAATCGTGTGCAACTCTCCTGAAACTCGGCTACAGAATACGGGTACTCCGGTTCATGAATATCAATGAGATGATGAGGTACACCCTTCATTTCTTCAGAGGTAATCTTGGCTGTTCCGATATCCATTTCACGATATACCTGCATTGAATCCCCTGAGATAATTTCACAATTGAAAGCTTGGGCAAGCTCGATGCTCATTCTTGTTTTGCCTACTGCTGTTGGTCCAACCAGCACAAGCAGTTTGGGTTTTGGTTTAACTTCCACGTTCAACATTAATCACTCCGTACAGGGTTTTTGCATTTGCCCGATCAAGTATTTCAAATCCGAGCCTGTCAAACTCCGCGCTGCCGCGCTTTTCTTTCATCACTACCCGTTTACGGGCAACCCGTTTCGCTTCCATAATGCTCTGTTCATCCAGCGCGTGAGCATTTGCATAATCTCGCAAGGGCTGTATAGCACTTGAATCCATCATCGGTTCACGGAACATGGGGTCAAAATATACGGTGTCACAGCTTCGATCCGGCATGGACCGGAGTAACTCAAGATGATCCACATGCCGCAGATCTATGCGCCGGAAAGCCTCATCCACCAAGGGCTGATTGCTCTTATAATGAGACATGCCCTCCAGCAACAGGGTATAGAGCGGTTGAGAACTTTCACAGGCGATGACTTGTCCACTCTTCCCAGCAGCAACCGAAAATACCAGCGCATCTGAACCAAGTCCAGCGGTACAATCAACAATCGTGTCCCCTTCAAGTACCGCACCTGCTTCCAGCATGGGATCAGCTTCCCCTCTCAGAACACGTTTAGCGCGAACAAATCCCATACTGGGGTGAAATTCAAGCTCCGTTGCATCTTTGCGAAACAAGCGGGCTCTGCCATTGAGCACGACCAGGATTTCGTTGATACCGTAATGTTCAATCAGTCTGGGTAAAGACGTTCTATTGCGCGGTACGTAGATACCTCCTGTCGTTTCGGCGAGCTTACGTGCACGCTCCACCTGAGAGGCTATCTCCTTGTCACCGGTTGTAATGTACATAATGTCCCCCTAAATAGCTACATCACTCGTTTAAATAATTTTTCCAGATCATACGTTGAAAATGAAACCACAATCGGCCGCCCATGCGGACAAGTGTACGGCTGCCGACAAGAACCCAGACGCTGAATCAGCACTTCTGCTTCCTGATCCGTCAGCTTCTGGTTGGCTTTGATAGACGCCTTGCAGGAACACATGATGGATGCAGCTTCTCGCATTTTGGCTACATCTATGCTGCGTTCGCTTAGAACCCACTCGGACATCTCTTCGATAATGTCTTTCTCATCCCCTTTGGGGAACCAAAACGGATGGGAGCGCACACGGAACGTCTGTCCACCAAAATGCTCCAAATATACACCCGCCTGTTCGAACCAGGCCAGTCTTGTTTTCAGCTTTTCCGTCTCCGAAGGTGTAAACTCCAGCGTAATAGGCAGCAGTAACTCTTGTGAGGCCTGGGCAGGGTTACCGAATTTCTCGTAATAGTATTCATAATTCACACGTTCATGAGCGGCATGCTGATCAATCAAATATAAACCTTGATCATTTTGCGCGATCAAATACGTACCATGATGCTGTCCAATCAGACTCAGCTCAGGAAATTCGGGCATGGATGCATCCGATTTAATGGCTGCAGCAAGTTTAGTGGCATCAGGTAGACCTGAGGTTTTCCACGTCCGTTCGCCTCTTGCAATCGAAGACGGGTTGTAGGTTGACCGAGCTTCCCTAACCGGTGAATTTACAGATTCGGAGCGATACGTAGCTGGTTTACCTTCAGCCAACGGTTTTTCTGTTGCTCCACGATCCCCACCATCTTGAGAAGAGAGGTCAGATTTGGGAACAGTTTCGGTAGAACTTGTACTTGAACTTGTACTTACATCCTTAGTACCTTCCTGCACTTTAGAGATTGTCTGCCCCCCATCATTACTCGCCCCCTTCTGCAAAATATCCTCGTTCCAACTTTCTAACTGCTCAGGGGGGTGTGTAACCTCAGGTGGAGCTTCGGGCAAAGGCACGGTTTGTTTCTGTTCAGATACCGGCTGTACTGCGGACACATCCGCCGGAGCATCCAAATCCAGATCATCATCTTCCGTAGTCAACTTTAACAATGCATTAGAAGGTTTCCCGAGTGGACCTTCTTGCCCATACCCTTCTGCATCAGACTGGTCTTTCAGCGGACCACGTGGAAAGAGAAATTGTTCCTGAATAAAGGAACTATCGTCTCCACGTCGAATCTGCTGTTTTTTGACCTGTGGAATTAATACCTCCTGCCGGAGTATACCCCGCAACGTCGTCTCTATAAATTCATACAGTTCTGGTTCCTTGCTGAAGCGAACCTCCAACTTGGCTGGATGCACGTTCACATCCACAAGAGAGGGGTGCATCTCCAACTGCACCACGACAAGTGGAAAGCGATTAATGGGCAGCAAGGTATGGTAGGCTTTGAGAATCGCCTGATTGAGACCGTAATTGCGAACAAATCGCCCATTAACAATCGTTGACATACCATTACGATTCGCTCGTGTCCATTCTGGCAGGCTGATCAGCCCGCTCACCCGGTAATCCAGACTTTCACCCCGGATGGGAAGCATCGCTTTGGCAGCACTTGTCCCATAGATCGCTGCAACCACTTGCAGCAGATCGCCATTACCCAATGTCTGAAGCAACACATTCTCATTATGGCGCAGTCGGAACGAAATGTTTGGGTGAGACATCGCCATTCGGTAAAGGACATCTGATATATGTCCCAGTTCCGTCTGGATCGTTTTCATATATTTGAGTCTGGCAGGTGTATTGTAAAATAGTTCTCTCACTGCAAAATCTGTACCTTGGGGTGAGGTTGCATCTTCATGAGAGACAAGGTTCCCGCCTTCAATCACGATGCGGCGTCCTCGCCCGTCATTGTCACTTGCCGACAATACCTCTACCTTGGATACTGCCGCGATACTCGCCAAGGCTTCTCCACGGAATCCAAGACTTGTGATCTGGAACAGATCTCGGCCATGAGCTATTTTGCTGGTCGCGTGACGATAAAAGGCGGTTTCCATATCCTCTGGCTCGATACCTGAACCATTGTCTTTGACACGAATACTGAGGAGTCCGCCCTCTTCCACCGTCACTTCAATCTTGGTGGCGCCTGCATCCACCGAGTTTTCGAGCAACTCTTTGACAACTGAAGCAGGCCGTTCGACCACTTCACCCGCCGCGATCTGGTTGGCAATATGTTCATCAAGCACATGTATTTTCGCCACAGGTTTTCCCCTCCCTTATACTCAGGATAATTGCTGTGCCTTCAATTTGAGTTCATTCAATATCTGCATCGCCTGAAGAGGCGTCATATTCATGACATCGATATCTTTCATCGTACGGATGAATTCTCGCGCTGGTTTATCCACCGCAACTACATCCGGTTTCGTTGCCACATTCGGCTCATCATCCCCAAAGATGGACAGTTGAACCACATCCGAATGGTTTGCGCTGGACTGTGCTTTGCTGTTTGATTTCTTGGCATGCTGCTTCCCAGCCCCGGTCGAATCTTCAATAGGAGATGTGTAATCTGCACTTTCCGCAGTATCATGCTCCCGGAGCATAGACGCTGAATCCGTGTGTTGGAGCTCTCCATCTTTTAATTTCAAGCCTTCTTCCTGCTTCTCGTTTCCGATATATTCACTGCTCACCGCAACCTGAGCTGCCGCATGTTCAAACCCATGCAAAAGTCCATTCGCCCGCTCAATAATACTATCAGGCAGACCTGCAAGGCGCGCACAATAGATACCATAACTGCTGCTGGCTGCCCCGGCAATCAATTTGCGTAGGAAATTAACTTTGTCACCACTCTCCTGTACCGCCATGGAGTAGTTGGCCAGCTTGTCCAGACTCTCCTCCAGATGAGCAAGTTCATGGAAATGAGTTGATACAAGGGCTTTACAGCCGATGATATCATGTACATATTCAATAACAGACTGAGCAATAGCCATGCCTTCGCTGGTTGACGTTCCCCGTCCCAATTCATCGATTATAATCAGACTGCGTGGTGTGGCTTTGTCCGTCATGACCTGAATGTCGGCCATCTCCACCATGAATGTGCTTTGTCCACCAATGAGATCATCCGCGGCACCGATCCGTGTGAAAATACGATCCATGATCGGCACTTCCGCCTGAGCTGCAGGTACAAAACAACCCACTTGTGCCAAAATGGAGATTAAAGCGACCTGTCGCATATACGTACTCTTACCAGCCATATTTGGTCCAGTAATCAGCAGAATACGTGCCTCTTCCTTGGTCATTGCCGTGTGATTGGCAATAAATGCACCATCTCGCATGACCGCCTCAACGACCGGATGGCGTCCTTCTTCCACAACCAGATCATAACCGTCGGTCAACGTGGGCCGTACAAAGTTGCGCTCAGCACTGATCACCG
This sequence comes from Paenibacillus sp. FSL K6-4396, assembly GCF_038002525.1. Lineage (NCBI taxonomy): Bacteria > Bacillati > Bacillota > Bacilli > Caryophanales > Paenibacillaceae > Paenibacillus > Paenibacillus sp. FSL K6-4396. The sequence goes on from NZ_JBBOCR010000001.1 coordinate 4,137,757, forward strand.
CAAAAGATTGATACACATCAATTTCCGCTACCTGTTCAGCCAGCTTCTGCAATCTTGCAATCTCTTTGTTCAGCCGCTCGCGCAGCTCTGCGAATAGTCCATACTCAATATCAACCATTTTGTCCTGAGCTTCGAGAATCAGCGTCTCTTTTTCCTTCAACTCCGGCGTAATATATCGTTCTGCATTGGCAAGTGTCTGTTTACGTTCATAACGTCCCTCTGGCAGCGCGGACAGATTGGACTTGGTGATCTCGATATAATAACCAAACACTTTGTTATATCCAATCTTCAGCGATCGAATGCCCGTCGCCTCACGCTCTCGCGCTTCCAGCTCTGCAATCCACTGTTTCCCGTTGACCGAAGCCTCACGCAATTCATCCAGACGTTCATGATACCCTTCACGAATCAGGCCTCCGTCCCTTACCGATACAGGCGGCTCGTCCACAATGGCTTGCCCGATCGCTTCACGCAGATCATTGCAATCATCCATCGTTTCGGCAATATGCTGCAGTGTTGCGGAAGATGATCCTGCGCAATGCTGACGGAGTCCTGGAATTTTCTCCAGCGATGATTTGAGCGCATTCAGGTCACGACCATTGGCATTACCAAACGCAATTCGGCCTACCAAGCGCTCCAAATCATAGATGTCTTTGAGTTCTGCACGCAGGTCCTCACGCAATATAAACTGGTTGTACAACGTATCCACTGCTTCAAGACGCTCATTAATCTTCCCTTTTTGCAATAATGGCTTATCGACCCAGCGACGCAGCATTCTTGCACCCATGGACGTCTCGGTCCGATCAAGCAACCAGAGCAATGAACCTTTTTTGGAGCGTTCACGCACGGTTTCAACCAATTCCAGGTTCCGGCGGGTAAACGGGTCCAAGATCATATAATGATCCGGCTCATACGTTGAGATTTGGGTTAATTGTCCCAGAGAACGTTTCTGTGTCTCACTCAGATAGGAGAAAAGACGTGCAATGCACGCTTGACGTTCAGGCTCTAATCTTGCCCATACAGCCTCACCAAACTGCTGACGGACCAGTTCTTCCTTGTTCTTTGTCCACGCCGTGTAGACCACAGGGCGACCGATTGGAGATGCCTCGGCTTCTACCGTTTCGAGCAGCGCTGCATCCCCCACCAGCTCCGATGGTTCATAGATGCCGATTTCATCCTTAAGCCATTCCTTGGAATAGGGTACCGAAGTCACATACAACTCACCCGTTGACAGATCACAGGCCGCGAGCGCCAGCGTATTTTGATTACCTGTAAGACACACCATGTAGTTATTGGACTTGTCCCCTAGTGTTTTGCCTTCCATTACCGTTCCGGGTGTAACCACACGAACAATTTCACGTCGTACCATGCCTTTGGTTACACTGGCATCTTCCATCTGTTCACATATCGCAACTTTATATCCTTTTTCAATCAGACGCTGTATGTAATTGTCAGCCGAATGATAAGGTACACCGCACATCGGGATTTTGTCATCCGTGCCCCCGTTACGTGCAGTCAGCGTGATCTCAAGTTCACGAGCAGCATTAATCGCATCCTCGAAGAACATTTCATAGAAGTCACCCAGTCTAAAAAATAAAAAAGCATCTTGTGCTTCGGCCTTCACTTGCAAATATTGTTGAATCATTGGCGTATACTGAGCCATGATGAATATCCTCCATCCCGTTCCTATAATGTCAGGAAGAAACGCGTCCTGGAAGGACAATAAGACGGTCAGGCACTGTGTTTGCGCCTCCGCCTTATGTGTTGGCTAATCGCCACTTCCTTCAAAGGTTGCTGCTCCATATCTTCCGTAGCTCTCACTTATAAAGGTTGTTCAAAAAGTCCGCTTTTGATTACGAAGGATCCCTAGTGGCATCATCAGCGTCGAATATGGCATTCAGCCCAAATGTCCGTTGCTCACGTAGTTTTCCTACGCTCCGCTACTCCATCTCTAGCTTCATCCCATCTTCTCGGTACTAAAAACCGTTCTTTTTGAACTCGCACTTATAAAAGACTTGTTTCTTATTATATCAAAAAAACGTCCATACTTCATGAACCTGCCCGAATATTCCAGAGTTTGCGAATATCGCGGCTCTCATCCCAAGTTCTTCCCAGTTTTAATTGAAGGAGTAACGGAGACGCATACCGTTCATAACGTGCATATCCATCCAATCTCTTCAGATCATCTACCAGAGTTGGAATGTGTTCCTGAATCACTTCGCGCTTTCCCTCATAAAAAGCGGCATGAACCTCAGCTTTCGCCAACGGACGCTGCCGTAATTGAGTATACCCGCTCGCGATCAGACCTGCCAAGGCCACAACACCTTTCGCAACAAGGGGCGACACAAGAAAGCTGGGTAACGTACGGTACTCAAACCCACCATAGGATTTCAGGCGAAAATCACCAAGCGCTCCATAACGGGGTCGTCTTCCCGATCCACGTGGATCTTGCAGAAATGCCAGTGGCAATGCCAGATAATTGTCCAGTGCACGAAGCAGTTCCCCGGTAAGATTCACCCCGCTAAAATGAATATGACCACCCAGAGGTAACCCCCGTTGTGGCATCCCTCCTGCCTGCCAGATGAGCGAGTGATCACTGATGCTGCGGGAAGCGGCTGCGAATGCCCTCATCAGATGAGCCAGCAGTTCTCGTGGTTCGGAGCTGGGAGCAGGCCGCAATTCGGCAACCGGATATATGCGCCGTCCACCAATCGTCACGGAATCACAGCCTGCCATTCCTGTACGTTCAAGAAATCTGGAGGCGGGGACGATTTTGGATTCCGGCATCTGCACCAGAAGAAACTCTGGGTCCATGCCGAGTATCGGAGTGGGTCTGTGACTCTGCTCCTCATCCAGCAGTTCCTGATGCTGCTTCCAGCTTTCCCTATAGGTAGCAGCAAGGTTGGTCACCCCTTTCCAGGGACACGGGTCAATCGAAATCACTGCACAGCCGCCATTCCCTGAGGATTCCATTCGAACAGCTCCATGATCCAGTCCTAACGTATACAACGTTTTGATCGCAAGTCGTTCTACGCGCTTGAACAAGGTTGAACTCGCTTCACGCTCCAACAGAGTTTCCTGTGCCCCTCCCATGCCACTCGTATCCTTGCGTTTGATCCGGATCGCCTGCAGACAACTTATCTCTACGTCATAGCGTACACGCAAGCCTGGTTCACGTTTGCGCCGATCGTGCAGTGACAATACTTCAATGCCTGCCTGTTTCAACCGTTCTGCACGTTCTCCAGATGTCATCCTTTCATATCGTCGCAGCGCTTCCTCCGCTTGTTCCATCACATTCATTACGTCCCCCCTCCCGGATCATGCAACCAAAAATAAAAATAACCCCGCAATGCGGAGCCTTCCCGTGAAAGGTATTCCAGGCACATTGCGAGGCTCGTTACCACCCATTTTTCAATATTTAAGAAGAAAGAGGGCTTACGCCCTCTTCACCGCGCCTTCTGGCGCATATGATACCTTAGGTTATCCATTACAGGCGTCAAACTCACAGTTCATCGTCGAGCAGATCGGGATCGAGATCGTCATAATCTCCATCGCCACTGCCAAAGTCATAGTCCTTGTCTTCGTAATCACCGCAACCATCTGTGCAGACCTTCACACAAACTTTGGTTTCGGCAACGAGTTCCACAGCGAATTCCCGTTCAACCCGGATAATTACACTGCTTCCACCTGCTGATACTGTGGCTTCCACACAGCTGGGTTCCTGCGTTGCATCCGCAGATACCTCCACTGTGGAAGTCCGGTGTTTCGGGTCCAGATAGGACAAAGGCACATGTTCTACATACGAGACCGTTTCTTTGGCTACATCCGTCTGCGAATTCTTGTCGTAGGAATACCAAATGTTGATATCGTAAGTACCAATAACTTCAATTCCGTCACCCGCTGATACGGCTTCATATTGGTGGTTGATAATCCAAGCCCCCAAAATACTTGTCGGACCATTTGGCGGAGTCACGGTATGTGTTACGGTAGAGAACTTACGACCTTTGCCGCAGATCGCCTTCGTGATAATCTCTCTACATTGATGTTTATGACTCAATGACATCTTTAAACCTCCTCCATACAATCATTCACTACAAGTGTATGCAGGGCATTCGTCTAGGGTGACAACTATTTTCTATTATTCGTTTGTAGATTGGGACCGGTCCGAGATTGGGGACGGTGCTTTGTCCTTCTTCGCGACTTTCAGATACAGCGCGAGTTCACGGCACAACTGGAGAATTGCGGAACGAATCTCGAATTCTTCCCTTGTATCCGGCAGCTCCATACGTTTGAATTCTTCTTGCACATTCGCAAGAAGTTTTTCAGTTCGTCCGGTGTAGGATTCAGTAAGTACATCCTGACTAAGCTGATCGAACAGTTCCGATACCATTTCCGCATGTGGCATCTTCTGATAGATCTGGGACACCAGATGCATCATGTGCTGGATGGAGTCCAGCTGCGTTTTGCGCATATAGAAGTAGACACTCCATTCCTCATTCGGATGAATCACCTGATTCTCCAGAGAACGCTTGGCAGCATCAATACCGCCAAGGATCGCTTGATCTGCTTCAATCAGCTCTCTCCCCGCCCATGCTTCATTGGGATTACGCAGCGTGGCCGCAAATTCCTTGAAAATCTTCGAGAAGAGTTCATCGATTCGTTTGCGAATGCGTAGCATCTGTGGATCCGCTGCCGGCATATAGGCCAGGTTAACCACCATTGCGGAACCAAGACCAATTAACAACAAAGCAATTTGTACGAGGACGACATGCACGTCCATCTCCCCGCCGCCGAACACCCGAAACACAACAACAGAACCTGTAACAATACCTTCTTTGAAGCCTACCCGGACAATAGCCGGGAATGCGATCAATATGTATACCGCCAGCACCCAATAATGGAAGCCTAGAAAGTGAAAAAGTACACTTGCAAATAAAAGTCCAACTACGGAAGCAAAGAACCGCGCCGATATGGTGCGAATACTTCGTTTTCTCGTTACATCCACGCCAAGAATGGCAAGCAATCCCGCTGATGTTGGTCCCGGCAAGCGACACCAGTCTGCAATCAATACAGCCATTAATGCGGCGATTGCAGTTTTAATTACCCTAAAACCCATTTAACATTCCATCTCCTCTAAGCTGCAAAAAAATTCTTAGCCAGCTCGTCGCCTCATTCATTTATGATGACTAGTATGTCTCATCCAAATGTAAACTAGACGACATCAACCGACATGCGCATGCATGCCGGTCACAGCAACACGCCCCGAATGAGGGACGCTGGCAAGTTAGATCGTTGCGACAGAACCTCAAGGCCCTCTTCTCCAATCATCGCATTCATTCCGGATCTGCGCGGAATAATCATACTAAATATGGTACTTGATTTTACAGTATCGGGCAACGTGACACCCCTTGTGAAATTGTATACATACCATACCCGGTCACATTACGAGTAAAACACTTCCGAATCACCTGCGGCCAGCCAGCATTTTGCGTTCTGCATAGACAACAAGTTGGTACATGGCTGTTGCAACTGCAGCAATAATTAACAGACTCGATAATACAAGTGTGAAGTTGAATACCTGAAATCCGTAGATAATGAGATAACCGAGCCCTTGTTTGGCGACCAGAAACTCACCCACAATTACACCCACCCAAGCCATGCCAACATTCACTTTCAAGGTGGATACAATCGCCGGAAAAGAAGCAGGTAATACAACTTTTGTAAAAATCTCGGAACGGTCCCCACCAAACGTACGAATGACTTTAATATAATTGGGATCGACTTCATTGAAGCTGTTATACACCACCAGTGTCGTGATAATGACCGTGATGGACAATGTGGTCATGACAATCGCTGTAAAACCCGCGCCGAACATCACAATAAAGATCGGGCCAAGTGCTACCTTTGGCATACTGTTGAACACAACCATATAGGGGTCCAACACTTTGGACAAAAAAGGAGACCACCAAATTAAAACCGCAAGCAAGGTTCCAACGAGTGTTCCCAATAAAAAACCAACTGCCGTTTCCCCTACGGTTACCCCAACATGTGCCCACAACTCGCCACTAGCGATGTCCTTGCCAATCTGGACAAAAACTTTACTCGGATAACTGAACAACAACACATCAATCCAGCGAAGTCTGCCTGCCACTTCCCATAGCAAAAACATACATACTAGCATAGATAACTGTACGGCAAGCACTTGATGTCGCCATCTGGCCACCTGCTGAATATGATTCCGATGCAGCTGTCCCATCCATTCGTCACGCTTTTCCTGCTTCGGATTCATTGGATTCACGCGTCTTCTTCACCTCCCCCGGACTGATCCAGTTCACTCCACAATGCCTGAAACAACGCATTGAATCCTTCTTGCTCCCTGGCATGAAACGGCTGAGATTTACGAATTCCATCGGGAATGATAAATTCACGACGGATGCGGCCCGGATTGCGATCCAGTACAATGACGCGGTCACTGACCGCAATGGCTTCAGACAAATCATGGGTGACGAGAACAGAAGTTTTGCCAAACTGTTTTAACGTGTCCGAGACCAGATCCTCCAATTGCAGCTTGGTTTGATAATCAAGTGCCGAGAATGGTTCATCCAACAATAAAATTCCCGGATCGGTTGCCAGCGTGCGCACCAGAGCCACTCGCTGTCTCATGCCTCCTGAAAGCTCTGAAGGGTACTGATTCTCTGTTCCGGCCAAGCCCATACTTATCAGCAGTTCCCGTACACGTTCACGACTCCGTTCATCCAATCTGCCTGTCAGTTCAAGACCGATCAATGCGTTATCGAGAATGGTCCGCCATGGAAACAGATAGTCCTGTTGAAGCATATAACCAATCTGTGATGAGGGACCGCCAACGAGTTTCCCTTTAACCTTAACCTCTCCTCGGGTGGGTGTGAGCAGCCCGGCGATGATCGACAACAATGTCGTTTTACCGCATCCACTCGGTCCAACCAGACTGACGAACTCTCCTTTTTGGATCTCCAGACTCAAGTCCTCAATCACCAAGGAAGCTTCCCGCTCACTGACGTATACTTGAGAGATCCCCTCCAGTCGGATCACACTTTCGGATTCAGGCATTCTGCTCACTTCCTTTCCTGAATACCCATTACTTTGATTTCGTGGCTTCTTCCGCATAGGCATTATCCACAATGGCATTCAAATCCACGCGTTCTTTCAACTCTCCCGCAGCACTCATGACATCCAGCAGATTGTTCCACTCTTCCTCATCAATGATCGGGTCCGTTGCATAGCTGCCCTGTTCCTTATAACGGTTTACACTACTGATCAAAATGGCTGAATCGATGTCTTTGAAAAAAGGAGAAATGACCTCCGCAATCTCTTCAGCACTGTGGGAATCTACCCATGCCTGCGCTTTGTGCAGACCATTCGTAAATTTCTGTACGATATCCTTATTGTCATTCAGATAACTCTGTTTCGTCATGAAGACGGTATAAGGCAGACGACCACTTTCTGTTCCAAACGATGCAACAACCTTGCCCCGATCTTCTTGTTCAAAGATGGATGCCTGGGGCTCAAACAGTTGAACATAATCTCCCGTACCTGAGGCGAAAGCAGACGCAATGTTGGCAAAGTCCACATTTTGAATCAGCTCTAGATCACTTTGCGGATCAATGCCATGTTTGTTCAGTGCGAACTCCCCTGCCATTTGCGGCATACCGCCTTTGCGCTGACCGAGAAATGTCGAATCCCTCAGTTGCTCCCAATCGAAGCTACCTTCTGTGTTACGAGCGAACAGAAATGTACCATCCGTCTGGGTGAGCTGGGCAAAGTTAATGACCGGATCTTCCGCTCCCTGCTGATAGACATATATGGACGTCTCCGCTCCTACCAGTGCGATATCCACTGAACCTGCGAGTAATGCCGCCATCGTTTTGTCACCGCCAGCAGTCGTCTGAATATCCACCTCAAGTCCCTGCTCTTCAAAAAAACCTTGAGCCACAGCCACATATTCCGGTGCGTAAAATACCGAACGAGTCACTTCGCCAATCGTAATCTTGGCTTCATTCTCTTCCTTATTACAGCTGGTGAGCGCCACAATGATAATCAGCAGAATAACGATGCCCCGGACGAACCATGGCGTGTATTTCATGTTGTTTCCCTCCTTCACTGGTTTCAGCAGTTTCTCTCTATTATGGATATGCCGATGCCCAACAAAAGGTTAAGAACTTAAATGCAAAAAAGAGCCGGGCAATGATGCCCGACTCTTCAGCTCTTCGAAATGTTATTCAATATGTTATATATGGGTTACCTACAGCTTGTAAATCTCGGCGTATTTGGCTTCCAGATAATCGGCCAGATAATCCGGGTTCAACTCTTCACCCGTTACGGCAACAATCAATTCGGAAGGTGTGCGACTTTTGCCATACCGATAGATCTTGTCTGTAAGCCATTCCTTAATTGGAATCAGATTACCTTCGGCAATAAGAGTATCAAACTCCGGCATTTCCTTGCGCAATGTATGTAGAATTTGAGCTGCATACATATTACCCAGAGAATACGAAGCAAAGTAACCAAAGTCACCACCAGACCAGTGAACATCCTGAAGAACGCCGTCTCCATCATTCGTTGGCATAATACCGAGGTATTCCTTGTATTTTGCATTCCAGGTCTCCGGGAGGTCTTTCACTTCCAGACCATCGTTGAATAACATTTTCTCGATCTCATACCGGATAATAATATGCAGGTTATAGGTCAGTTCATCCGCTTCAATCCGAATGAGTGAACTCTCCACCCGATTGATTGCACGATAGAAATCTTCCAGTTCAACCTCGCTCAGTTGCGGGAAATGCTGCTGCAAATCTTTATAATAACGTGTCCAGAATGGCAGGCTGCGACCAATCATGTTTTCCCAAAGACGGGACTGTGACTCATGAATCCCCATGGACGTTCCTTCGGCAAGAAGGGTACCCGCCAGACTGTCATCAATATTTTGCTCGTACAGGGCATGTCCGCCCTCATGCAGTGAACTGAAGACTGCGCTTGCTACATCATCTTGCAGATAATGTGTTGTGATCCGCACATCACCCGGGTTAAGACCCGTTGCAAAAGGATGAACACTCTCGTCCAATCGTCCAGCTTCAAAGTCATAGCCCATTTGTTCCAAGATGAACAGACTGAATTTTTCCTGCTGTTCGGTGTCAAACAACTGATTCAGGAACTCTGTATTTGGCTTGTTTTCTGAAGCATTGATCTTCTCTTGCAAAGGTACCAAACGTGCTTTGAGGCGAGCGAACACAGCGTCCACTTTCTCAACCGTCAGATCTGGTTCATACATATCAAGCAACGTATCATAACGTGTATCCTTCACACCCCAATAATCAATAAACTCCTGTTTGAGCTTAACGATATCTGTCAGATATGGGGAGAACCCGGCAAAATCACTGTTATGCTTGGCATCTTCCCATGCCGTTTCTGACTTGGCCGTGAGCACGGTATATGCTTGCACTTTCTCAGGCGGTACAGACTGACTGCGATCATATTCTTTCTTGCAATCTTCAACCTGACGACGATCTATATCTTCGAGCTGTTCCAATACCGCTGGAGTCGTTAATGCATCCAGGTAAGTCTTCATGTCAGCCGAGGTTTGCAGCTTGAATGCTTCGGTGGACAACATACCCAGCGTCTCCGAACGTGTCGGAACGCCTTTTTTCGGCGCACCTGTGCGCAGATCCCAGTGAAGCAAACCAATGGCTTCATGATAGCTCTTAATTTTACGAGCCAGATTACGGAAGGATTCCAAATGTTCCTGTGTTTGTTTATCCATTGTTATCGTTCACCTCTTCAAAAAAAATGTTATACCCTATTGATGATACTTTTTGCATTGCGTATAATCAACTTTTAACAGATGAAAATTGCATTGTTCTCCTAAAGATACGTGTTCCAAAAGTCTGGTTTTCATTACCGAGAAGATAGTAATTGAATTTAACTTCGATGCTGATGATGCCCTTAGGCATGATTTGTAATCAAAAGTGGACTTTTTGAACAACCTCTAAAGGGTTCGAGTAATGCCATCTGCTGACCGTGAAATACTATTAAAGCAAAGGCGCGTAGGACAAGCTGCATCATATGCAAGTGGCCGTGCTCGTCGTATTGGATAACAGGAGGCAATGGACATGAACAACATTCAAGAGATTTTGGCTTACAACAAATCATTTGTCGAGACCAAAGAATACGAAAAGTATACGGCTGGCAAGTTTCCAACCAAAAAGATGGTTATCATCACTTGTATGGATACACGTCTGGTGGAATTGCTGCCCAAGGCTATGAACCTGAAAAACGGTGATGTGAAAATCATCAAAAACGCAGGCGCAATTATCTCTCAGCCTTTCGGGAGTGTAATGCGTAGTGTACTTGTCGCCATCTATGAACTGGGTGCAGATGAAGTCCTGGTAGTGGGGCATACGGAATGTGGTATGGCTTCCCTTCACGCAGAAACCATGATTGGACATATGGTAGAGCGTGGTGTATCGGAAGAAGTCATGACTACTCTGGAGAATTCGGGGATCCGTTTGCAAAAATGGTTGCGCGGGTTTGACAGCGTCGAAGAAGGGGTAAAGCATACTGTGGAAGTGATCAAGAAGCATCCTTTACTTCCTCCCAATGTACCCGTCCACGGCATGGTTATCGATTCTGCCACAGGTGAGCTTGATCTTGTCGCTGAGGGGTATAGACAACAGGCATCTCTCTAAATGGTTTGGAGTGCGGACCTTATGGTTCGCACTTTTTTTGTCTAAATTAAGGCAGTTGTTCTGTCAGGTTGTCAAACCATACAGTTTCAGTGTACACTTTTTATGAAAGCGGTCAAAGAAAGTAAAAACGATTGTTCTCTCTGACCTAGCCCTAATATTAAGGAGACATGTGCATGAACATACTTTCCTACGGATTACTCGGGCTGCTTACCCGCGAGGAGTCATCGGGCTATGATCTGATGCTGAAAATCCAGCCTCATTGGCAGGCGAAACACAGCCAGATCTATCCCCTCCTGTCCAAGATGGAAAACGATGAGTTATTGGCCTCCCGCTGGGTACAACAGTCTGACAAACCGGACAAGAAAATGTACGCAGTTACGGAAAAAGGCATTGAAAAGCTCTTGGAATGGATGATTACTCCTGTTACCGCACCGGTTACACGCGATGAATTTAATTTGCGTATTTTGTGTGTTGGCATAGCGGAAGACGGAAGCATGAGACGCATTCTGAATGAGCGTAAAAGCTGGTTCATGGAACGCATACGTTATTTCGAGGATCTGAAGTCACGTATACCTCAGGATAATCTTCGTGTAGGCAACCGAGATTTTGGAAGCTACATCCTGGTACAAAAAGGGTTAATGCACGCACAAACAGGCCTGGAATGGTGTCATTGGGTTACCCAATTGCTTGATGGCCAAGCTGCAATTCAAGACCCAAGTCCAAGCGTTTCGGAAGTTTAATAAAATTTGAAACGTTCCTGCAAGTTGACCGTATTACATGAGTAAGGCCCATTTTTGGGCGATTCAAACAAATTAATCGGGGGGTTACGATCTTTACAATGAAGAAAAAATTTGGATTTAAACATCTAATGATGGTATTTATGGCCTTTACATTATTGTTCGCAACAGTGGGAGTAACGAATCCGGATTCTGCGGATGCAAGACGTGGTGGCGGATTCAAATCCGGTACAAAAAGTTATAGCAATACACCTAAGAAATCCGACTCCAACAGTAACGTGAATAAATCCAATTCCGGTAATAATTCCGGTACTGGTGCAGCTGCAACTCGTGGTGGATTCTTCGGCGGTGGCGGAGGATTCATGAAAGGCATGATGCTTGGTGGTCTTGCTGGTATGATGTTCGGCGGATTGTTCGGTGGCATGGGCGCTCTGGGTAACATCCTTGGATTGCTCGTGAACGTTGCAGCAATTATGTTGATTGTTATGCTGGCTATGGCACTCTTCAGAGCCATCTCCAATCGTCGCAAACCTGCAGCGGATGGTCGTTATGACCGTCGCAATGATCGTGATGACGACCGTAACAGAAACGGACGGTACTAATCTCTATGGTTCTGAGCATGGATGAAATTGTGAATGCAATCTGTATTCATATGGCAGAACGTAAGGGTGTACGTCCAACCGATGTGAATGTAGAACTGAGCTGGGAAGAAGATACAGGTTATTCCGCTGAAGTTTGGATCCAAGGCCGTAGTCAATATCTGGTGGAGTCCAATATGATTGAAGCGATTCTTCGTTACCTGCACAGTGAATACAACATCCGGGCGTACCGTGAGAACGTACGACTTGATCTGGATGAAGAGATCACAGCGATCGTTAATCAATAAGATAGGTCAGTCACTGGCCTGATATACGAAAGACCGCCTCCCCTCTGTCGCCTGACAGAGATGGAAGGCGGTCTTTTTGTTTCTTTATTTGTAGCTTTATTTGTACTCTAATGCAGTCTCTATATGTGTCTGTGTTACATTCTACTTCTTGGAAACTACGATTGAAGTTTAACCAGGCTGTAGTTCTTCTTACCTTTACGGATAATGATGAATTTACCGCCAATGGCGTGTTCTGCCGACACCGTGAATTCAAGCTCCGTGATTTTCTCACCATTCATGGAAATTGCACCTTTGGTGACATCCTCCCGCGCTTGGCGCTTGGATGGCTCCAGACCCAGATCTACGAGCCAATCCACAATATTTTTGGCTTCGCCGTCCGTTTCAAAGGTAGGCATTTCCTTGAAGCCCTGCTCGATTTCGTCTGCGGTCAGGGAACGGATATCACCACTGAACAGCGCCGCTGTAATACGTTTAGCCTGTTCAAGCATTTCTTCGCCGTGTACGAATTTTGTCATTTCTTCCGCAAGTGCTTTCTGTGCTTCACGTCTGTGCGGCTCTGTCTCTACCTTTTCAGCCAAAGCTTCAATTTCTTCTTTGCTCAGGAAGGTAAAGTATTTCAAGTATTTGATCACATCACGGTCATCTGTGTTCGCCCAGAACTGGTAGAATTCAAATGGTGTCGTTTTGTTCGGATCAAGCCAGATTGCGCCGCCAGCTGTTTTACCGAATTTGGTTCCATCGGATTTAAGCATAAGTGGAATGGTCAGACCGTACGCCTTCGCTTCAGATCCTTCTTTTTTACGAATCAGATCAAGACCACTCGTGATATTCCCCCATTGATCGGAACCGCCAATTTGAAGCTGTACATCTTCGTTCTGGAACAGGTGCAGGTAGTCGAGTGATTGAAGAATCTGGTAGGAGAACTCAGTGAACGAGATTCCGCCTTCCAGTCTGCTCGCAACTACATCCTTAGCAAGCATTGTGTTGAGGTTAAAGTTTTTGCCGTAGTCACGCAAGAATTCAATGACATTGATTTTGTGTGTCCAATCGTAGTTGTTCACCATGCGTACCTGATTATCCCCGTCTGTTACGAACAACTTCTTCATCTGCGCGGTCAGTGCATCCACGTTCTCCTGCACTTGCTCCATCGTTTGCAAAGAACGCTCTGCCTGACGACCACTTGGATCACCAATCGTGCCTGTAGCTCCACCAATCAAAATAACCGGACGGTGTCCTGCCAGTTGAAAACGTTTCAGCATCATGAAGGGAATTAAATGTCCGATATGCATGCTATCCCCCGTAGGGTCAACACCGCAGTACAAAGAAACGGACTTCGTTTCAGTCAATTCACGTAATCCCTCTGCATCCGTTTGCTGGTTAATGGCGTCACGCCACTGTAGTTCATCAATAATATTCATTCGTATAACCCCTTTTCTATCCTCAAAATTCAGTCATGATCTACGTTAATTTACAAAAAACACACTGGAACGGCTTTTTTGGACACAAAAAAATCGCCTCCTTGTCTTCATTAGACACAGGGACGATTATCATAACCGTGGTACCACCCAAATTGCATGGATAACACATAACCTTAACACGCTATCCATACCACTTTTGGCAATATATCGTTTGCCCATCCGCTTGGCATTACCCAAGTACTCCAGAGTGTAATTCGCAGCCCTTGTATGTATCAGGTTCCATCAACCCCTGACTTTCTGTAACAGGGACAAAGCCGCTACTGCGCTCTATCAACGTGATTCATGTATTCAATTTATAGCAAGTATAGCCGAACGTTTCAGTCATTGCAAGACCAAGTATTAATCTTCGAACAGAACAACGGATGCGTAGTTGAAACCAGATTATATAATCATCATGTTCAATTTTCCGTGATAATAACCATAGGCTTTCTCCGCGATCTGATCCTCATTGTTCCAAAATTGCTGATCCAGTTCATCTAACTGGTGCTCTTGTTCCTTTGTCAGTAATTTAGGAATGTCCCATAGTTCAGTAAGCCTTTCATCCTCTTTCAGATGCTCAATGCAGCCGTATGGTGACGTTATAATCTCCACAACTTGAGTCGCACCAATGATATGTAATGCCCGCAACGCGTAACGGTATACTTCTTCCCCCCAGTTGCAGAAAAACTGTATAAAACCACCATTAAAGACATCCGCCTCTAACAGCCATAAAGCAGCAACGTCCTGCTCGTTCGAAGTTAACGATGCCCAGCCCTGTTCAGATTCATTCTTTTTTTCGACAAATAACACAGCATAGTCATGCCATACATCATTAATATCTTGCTCACTCACGTTACACACCTCACTTTTCTTTATGCCATGCTCTCTAACTCCTGACGTTTACCCGTCTGATGCCAATGTAAATACGGATCACCGATCTGCTGGAAAGCTTCCTGAACACCCCTGTTCAGTTCCTTCATGACTTCATCTGTATAGTTCAAATGCGTCTGTTTATTATCCACGCCATGTCGTTCCAACAATCCTACATGCGTCGCGGTGAAAATAATATCTTCCAGCAGCCAATAGATGACTTCCTCTGGCTGTTTTACTCGTTTCTCTAACGAGACGAGACCACGTTCGTATATTCGAACAATATACGTATCTTTTCCACACTCTACATAGGGTACACCATCCCATTTAAAGGTCTCAAACAAGCGGTTAACATAGTTCTGCATCTGTTCTCTAGGGAAGAATGTAAGCTTTAAAAGCTGTATAAGGATGTCTGCCAATTGTTGTTTGCTTAACATGTTGGACATGAATGCACCTGCCTCTATAAAAGTAAATCTCTATTTCTCTAATTATTGCATGATAATCTCCGAATTCAATTCCCATGATGGATTTTAACATCGATGACAGAATGAAAAAATGAAAAGACTGCCCAAGGCAGCCTCCTCATTCCATACTGTTCAATCAGGTCCCACAAAAAGTCTGATACGAAGTATTGCATTGTGCAGGTAGTTCGGCATATTCAGCCTGCTCAGGTGAGTATGCGAACGGGTCTGAAAGAACCTTCAAAAGCTTCTGCATCACGCTAAGATCTCCGTGGTTCTCCGCTCGCTCAAGGGCTTCCTCGACCCGATGATTGCGGGGAATGACGGCTGGATTGCTTGTTCTCATCAACTGCCGAGAGACTTCCTTCCCCTCATGCTGTCTTTCCAATCTTGCTTGCCAACGTTCATGCCATTCCGAAAATTCTGTCGAGGCATACATTGTTATCCCTTCCAATGTGTCAATGGTCAACGCCAGGAACGTATTGGTGTAATCCGCACTATGCTTCTCCATGAGTTCGAGGAGATCCTTGATCAGCGCTTCATCTTCGGCTTCTTCATCCAACAAGCCCAGTTTGGCACGCATCCCCTTAAGCCAGTGCTGATGGTACAATTCAGAAAATTGTGCGATAGCATCCTGCGCAAGTTGCACTGCCTGCTCTTCATCTTCATGCAACAACGGCAGAAGTGTCTCGGCAAATCGAGCCAAATTCCACCCGGCAATATAAGGTTGATTGCCATATGCATAGCGACCTTGTCTGTCAATGGAGCTAAATACGGTCCCAGGATTGTAAGCATCCATAAAGGCACATGGACCGTAATCAATGGTCTCACCACTAATGGCCATGTTATCCGTGTTCATCACACCATGAATGAAACCAATACGCTGCCATTGGGCAATGAGAGCCGCCTGCCGTTTAATCACTTCCTGAAGGAGCAAAAGATAACGATTTTCGGCTTGAGCAACCTCGGGGAAATGTCGATGCAACGTGTACTCAGCCAACGCCCGAAGATCTTCAATAGACCCCCATCTTGCTGCGTACTGAAAGGTTGCCACCCTGATGTGACTAGAAGCAACACGGGTCAAGATAGCCCCTGGCCGCTCTGTTTCGCGGATAATGTTTTCACCTGTTGATACCACAGCCAGACTGCGTGTCGTTGGGATCCCCAGTGCATACATTGCTTCACTAATAATATACTCTCGCAACATTGGCCCTACAGCAGCACGTCCATCTCCTCCACGGGAGTAGGGTGTTCTTCCTGAACCTTTCAGCTGGATATCCACTCGCTCGCCCTGTGGCGTAATCTGTTCTCCCAGCAGCAAAGCACGACCATCACCAAGCATGTTAAAATTGCCAAATTGATGTCCTGCATAGGCCTGAGCCAAAGGCTCGGCTCCTTCCGGAATCGAATTACCTGCAAAAATTTGCGCCCCTTCATCACTGTCAAGAGACTCCACATCCAGTCCCAAGCCGGATGCAAGCAGTCTATTGAAAATGATCAGCTTTGGTGATTCAACAGGCACCGCACCCTGACTTGTAAAAAAGGGTTGCGGTAACTGCGCATAACTATTCTCCAAGTTCCACCCTTTGTTCAACGTTTCTTGTTGCATGTGATCACAACTCCTTTTCTGTACCAGAGATATCCCTTGGTTATATTGTAGCCTTGTGAACCAATGCTCATTTATGTAGTCGCATGGAAATTCAATTCAAGAGGATGTTGACTTAAACGAACATCTAAAATGTTCTTGATGAAACTTTAGCATATTTGCATTCCTTTTGCATTCCTCATGAATAGTCACTTTGATAAGGGAACCACCACATTGTTGGTTTCGCGCAAAAAAATCCAAGAAGTTTTTTGGCCAAGTGGAGTCATTTCCTTTCATTCCACTTCCCAGAGAAACCTTCTTGGATCTGTTCCGTTTACCCGATGACATGTATGTTATTACAAGAATTACGTATGTGCTTCCTGAACCTGTACGGGTTGTACAGGCAAGCTTTCTTTTTTGAAACCGAGGTTAAAGAAGACATTGAGCAGGATCGCTGACAGGCTTCCCGTAATAATACCATCACTAACAATAATCCGAATACTTTGAGGAAGCTGGGCAAACAGGTCGGGTACAGCAGTAACACCGAGCCCAAGTGAAACGGAGCAAGCCACGATCAACAGATTGGATTGTTTGCCAAAGTCGACGTTTTGCAGCATTTTGATCCCGGATGAAACAACCATTCCGAACAGGATAACAGTCGCTCCCCCGAGGACAGCACTTGGAATAATGGTTGCAAAAGCAGCTACCTTCGGAATGAGCCCCAGAAAGACCAGAATACCTCCAGCTGCAACAACAACATTGGTCGTTTTCACTTTGGAGAGCTGAACCAAACCAACATTCTGTGCAAATGTATTGTATGGAAAAGCATTGAATATGCCGCCAAGGACAAACGCGAGACCTTCTGCACGATATCCCCGTGCCAGATCGTTTTCGTTGATCGGTTGATCACAGATTTTGCTCAAAGCCATAAATACACCTGTTGATTCGATGATAACCACCGTACCTACAATAATCATTGTAATGATTGGGCCGATTTCGAAGGTAGGCCATCCAAAGTAAAAGGGTTGAGGTAAATGGAACCAGGAGGCTTCCTGTACAGAGGCAAAATTCACTTTTCCCATGATGGCTGCGATGAGGGTTCCCACGATAATTCCAAGGAGAACAGCCAGGGATTTAACAAACCCGCGAGCATATCGATTCAGGATTAGAATAAAAAGTAATACACCAAATGAAAGCGCCAAATTATCCAAACTTCCGAAATTCTCACTGTTTGCTCCACCCGCCATGTTTTTAATGCCGGTTGGGATTAGCGCAAGACCGATAATGGTTACCACTGTACCGATCACGACTGGCGGAAACAATTTGACGATTTTGCTAAAAAATACGGCAAAGATGACGATAAATAACCCCGCTGCGATGATCGACCCATATATGGCAGGAATTCCGTATTGCGATCCAATCGCAATCATCGGTGTCACCGCTACAAAAGAACTTCCGAGCACCGCTGGCAAACCAATCCCCAAGTACTTCCCTTTTCGTGCCTGAAGCCATGTGGCAATCCCACACGTTAACAGGTCAATGGATACCAGATACGCCAACTGCTCTGCAGTCAGATTTAGTGCTCTGCCCACAAGCAAAGGCACCAGAATCGCTCCCGCATACATCGCGAGTACGTGCTGAATCCCCAGTGAAAAAACTCTCATCTTTTTGGTTTCTTTCATCCCACGTTGCCCCCCTGAAATTAGAATCAACAGAACCACTGCAAAATCATGTTATGTTGATTCACATTATATAAATTATTCAGGGAAGTTCCATGATTCATAACATAGAATTGTGATCAGAGATAAAGAGCCCAACTAAAATTGGGCGTGTTATACAAAAGGTACTCTCATACCGATTATTCAGGTTATATTAGTTGACACATAAGGTTGGATAGCCCTCTTTGACTCTCCGAAGAAAAGAAACATGAACGTGAGATTTAACTTCAGTACTTCAATGTTTAATACATATTTCTGAACATCACTTGTTTCATCTTCTCAGCTTGTCAGTTGAGAAGATTGATGTTAAATCGTTGCTCCATTACTTCTCCGTTCTGGTGAACCATCTCCGTAAAAAACACTTCTTCTCTATTCATCAGAACAACGGATGAAGCTCTGGTCCCATAGTCGAATTTTTCACTTTTAACGAAGATGGGAGAAAGCAAACGCTCCCATTCCATTGGAACACCTGTATGGGGGAGAAGCTCATCCACTGAAGGGTCAGCCATTTGCAGCAAAACTAATATTTGTTCTGTCAGGGTAGCTTCGTCCTCCCCTTGGATGATTTTCTCCAGCCCTTCTTTTCCACGTTTTACCTTGGGCCAATCTGTATTGATCAAGTGATTACTAATCCCGTATATTCCCGGTTTCAACTTCATCACAACATTGCCCACATTAGAATAATAATAGAGGTCGTCAGGATCACCCACTAACAAATTGTAGCCAGGAAAATCATTGCGACTTTGCTCCGCACGGTGCATATATTGCTCAGGTGTGGACGTTCCCTTCAAAAAATCAGCAACCAGATCTCCTCTTGAGCCCTTGGCATGTACCTCTTCATTCGGATCACGATAATTCGTAACAGCAGCCAGACGCCCACCTTTGGTTACGCCCATCCAGGTTCCCATTTTCGACAAATCCCGGCCAGCCAATATATGAGGATGGTCTTCCCAATAGTGTGCTTGAGCCGTAGGTCTGTTATAGAATTCATCCCTATTTGATCCCAGTATAAGCGGATACGTTGGATGCATGTTGTAAGCTAATAAAATTAAACACATAGAAATCTTCAACTCCTATATTGGTTAAACCTCTATAATTTCCACTTTATATCGCATAATCAACGACAATTACATCTTCCACCCAACCATCCAGGGAAGCCACAAATGCCTGATGAGCAGGATGCGGGCCATAAGCGCGCAATGCCTCCTGATCTTCAAACGTCACTCGCAAGCCAATTGTGTAACCTTGAATACGGTCCGTTTCTTCCGTGACATTGATCCCTGCGGTCAGCCCGACAATCCCCGGGATTTGATCCTGTAACGCGAGTAATTGGTCCACCAATTCCTGCTGTTTGGTTAATGTGGTTTTATCGTTAAATTTAAAAACAACCAAATGTTCAAACATCTTGTTATTCCTCCTATGTCCATTCGAATAGTAAATGTAATTTCGTTAAATGAAGTCAATTCAACAATTCCAATCCGCCCATCATATAGGGGACCACTCTGTTGGCTAATTCAACCGGAGATTCCTGCCCGCCTTCAATATTCCATCGATACGTCATTCCATAGATCGACCAGCTTAGCATCGTTGCAGTAATTTTCAGCGTTTTGTGATCTACATCCCCCGCTACTTTACTCATTAATTCAAGAAGGAATTGCTCCAGCTGTGTCTTGATGTTTTCTTCAATAATTGGTGCAACTGTCTCATATTTTTTGATGCATCCATTACTTGAGACGTGATAATCACATAATGAAAATATAAGCTGCTCTATGGTTTCGGCTGATAACCGGGCATCCGGGTCCACCCTTTTGGTTACATATTCCATAAAAGCATCCGATAACAAGGCTTCAAGCAGTGCATATTTATCCTGAAAATGGGCGTAAAATGTAGCCCTGTTAATTGTGGCTTGTTCTGTAATGTTTTGAATCGTAATGCTGTTGAAATTTTTAAGATTCAATTGGTTTAAAAACGCATCCAGAATTAATTGACGCGTGCGAATTACACGCGGATCATTCGAGTTTGGAGACAATACACCAGACATGTCCCAATCCTCCTTTGTACACAAAATATTTGGTTAGACTCCTTCATTATAGATAAGTGTTATTTGTTCAACAAGTGAAAGTGGGTGCACAGACATCATACAATAATCAGTGTCTTTCGCTTAAGCAACAAAATGCTCCGATTGTTGGTTGAGCACGCCTATACACCTTGTTAAGATTGCACTCGTACCCGCTTGAAGGTGCATAATAATGGAGGTGCTTAGTTTGAGTAATCAACAACATAACGTTATTTCTACGGAGTTTCTGTTCCAACCATACACTGTTCAAAAATTAACCCTGTCCTCACGCATCGTCATGTCCCCCATGGCTCGTGCCTTCTCCCCGGATGGTGTCCCTGGCCCCGATGTAGCCGCATATTATCGTCGGCGTGCCAAGCATGGTGTTGGACTCATTATTACCGAAGGTGCGACCATTGAGCATCCATCAGCATCAAGTGAGCCTAGAATCCCTCATATGTATGGAGAAGCAGCTCTTCAAGGCTGGGCTGAAGTGGTCGAACAAGTCCATGAAGCCGGCGGCAAGATTTTTCCGCAGATTTTACACATGGGAATCGTTCGTCCTTCAGGATCTAACCCACACCCGGAAGCTGCATCACTGAGTCCATCGGGAGTTGATATGGAAGGTACGCAAGTAGGTGCGCCTATGACGGAGACAGAGATCGCAACGGTGATTCAAGCTTATGCTGATGCAGCAGTTAATGCGCAACGCATCGGTTTTGACGGAATTGAGCTTCACGGTGCACACGGGTTTCTGATCGATCAGTTTTTCTGGAAAACAACGAATAGGAGAACGGATCGCTATGGCGGTGACCTTCAAAAACGAACTCAATTCGCGGTTGAACTTGTCATGGCAGTTCGTGCTGCGGTAGGTCCTGATTTCCCTATTGCGATGCGGATTTCCCAATGGAAGATGAATGATTATCAAGCCAGACTGTTCGAAACCCCCGAACAATTGGAACAATTCCTTCGTTTGTTAGTTGACGCAGGTGTAGATATCTTTCACTGCTCGACACGACGCTTCTGGGAGCCCGAGTTCGAAGGATCTGATCTTGGATTTGCAGGTTGGGTAAGAAAACTGAGTGGCCGAACCACAATTACCGTTGGTTCTGTGGGTATGCCAGATGAGCCTGAAGCAGGAGCAGATGAAACAACACATCCAGGTATGGGCGAACTCATGAAGCGATATGAGCAGCAGGAATTTGATCTGGTAGCTGTGGGACGTGCACTCCTTGGCGATCCGGCATGGGCTGCCAAAATACGTGAAGGACGCGTATCCGAGATACAGGCTTTTACACCTGAAGCACTCGCTACGTTACACTAAGAACAATTTCTTATTGTTCAAGAGATTTTTTCTCCCCTATATATAGGTTTGAACTCATAAATAAACTATACTAAGCAAAGGGCTCGCTTTCCTCCGGGATTGCGGGTATTTTGTTTTTAGAGATATCTGTCCGTTTAAACACTTCGAGCAATAGCAATATCGTTCAAGAAAATTCCTTCTTTGCAACCTATAATGACCTTAACATACCAGAAAGAAGGTGCATCATGACTCGGGAAGTCCGGACTGTCGTTTTTGATACCGACTTACATCTAGAAGCTTATCAATTTGAAGGCATTATGCAGAAGTTTCCCAATCATTTTCATGACTATTACGTCATTGGATTTATTGAACAAGGCAAGCGACACCTCGTCTGCAACAACGAAGAATACATTTTGAATAGTGGTGATATGATTGTTTTTAATCCACATGATCCACATGCCTGCGAACAGGTCGATGGCAGAACCCTCGATTATCGCTGTATCAACGTCCAGCCTGAGGTTATGCGAGAGTATGCGAGAGAGATTACTGGACAAGCTTACTTGCCACGGTTTACATCCCCCGTTCTCTACCAAAGTGAACTTGTGGGTTCCTTGCACGAGCTGCATCAGATGATTCTGGAAGAGCAATCGGATTTCTGCAAAGAAGAATTATTACTCTTACTACTGGATCAATTGCTGCGAGATTATTCGGATGCTGAACCGCCTGTATCCACGCAGGATGTAACCACAGAGGTCAGGCACATATGTGATTACATAGAAGCGCATTACATGGAGAGCATTTCGCTGAACGAGTTAGCCGATTTGACGGAGATGAGTAAGTATCACCTGCTGCGTTTATTCACTCGCCAGAAAGGGATAACCCCTTACCGCTACCTGGAAACCATTCGCATTAATCAAGCTAAACGTCTGCTGGGACAAGGCCTGCTTCCGATTGAAGTAGCCGCACAGACCGGATTCAGTGACCAGAGCCATTTCACGAATTTTTTCAAAAAACTGATCGGCCTGACGCCGAAGCAATATAGACGTATCTTCAACCATGATGCGGAATTGAAACGAACTATAGATAACCTCGTATGACGAGTCATCATAACACCAATGCCGCTACCGGACATTTGCTCGCCTTATTTACCATATTGATCTGGGGAACTACCTTTGTCTCGACGAAGGTCCTGTTGATTGATTTCACTCCTGTAGAAATTTTATTTTTTCGCTTTCTGATCGGCTATTTGGTACTCGTACTAATCTATCCGCGTTCACTGCGGACCGCCTCATTCAGAGAAGAATGGTTATTTATCGGAGCAGGAATATGTGGAGTAACTCTATATTTTCTCATTGAAAATATTGCACTGGTGTATACGACTGCTTCCAACGTGGGTGTTATTGTCTCCATTGCCCCGTTCTTCACTGCCGTGCTCGCACATTTCTTCTTAGATGGTGAGAAGTTAACTCGCCGCTTCATTATCGGATTCGGGATTGCCTTGAGCGGCATCCTACTTATCGCACTGAACGGCAGTTTCATTCTGCAACTGAATCCGATAGGTGATCTACTTGCTTTCATAGCACCTGCGGTATGGGCGATCTACTCTGTGTTAATGCGGAAAATTGGCGAACTTTGTTATCACACCATTGGTGCGACCCGCAAGGTATTCTTCTATGGCCTGATCTTCATGCTGCCAGCTCTATTCCTGTTTGAATTCCATTGGGAACTCGGACGCTTCACGAACATGACCAATCTCTCCAATATTCTCTACCTCGGTCTGGGTGCCTCCGCGCTGTGTTTCGTGACCTGGAACCAGGCTGTGAATCTTCTCGGAGCTATCAAAACGAGTGTATATATCTATCTGGTACCTGTCATTACTGTCGTGTCATCTGCACTCATTCTTCGGGAACAGATCACTTGGGTGATTGTAATTGGGGCGTTCTTAACCCTATTTGGCTCTTACATTTCAGAGCGCAAAGGACACAAGCTTAACAACAAAAACACTAATCCGCATAGGGGTTAGTGTTTGCTTCATTTTTCACTGATATATCGTGGTTGGCCACCGTTGACATGCGCAGAATTCATTCATTTTATCTCATTTAATTGAGACATCAGAATCTCCAGTTCCTCTTGCTCCAGATGACGCCATTGTCCCCGCTCCAGTTGATCCAGCGTAATATTCATAATTCGCACGCGCTCCAGCTTCAGGACTCGGTACCCCAAGGCTTTGCACATTCTGCGGATCTGCAGATTGAGACCCTGTGTCAGAATAATACGAAATACATTGTCACTTTGCCTATACACTTCGCAGGGCTTGGTCACCACGTCCAGAATTTCAACGCCTTCAGACATGGACTTTACAAATTCGTCAGTTACGGGTTTGTCTAAAGTCACTACATATTCTTTATCATGATTATGCTCCGAACGCATCATCTTGTTCACAATGCCTCCGTCATTCGTAAGCAAAATCAACCCCTCAGATGCCTTATCCAGCCTGCCTATCGCAAATATGCGAGAAGGATAATTCATATATTGAATGATGTTCCCCTTCACATGTTCTGCTGCTGTGCAGACAATACCGATGGGTTTATTCAGAGCAATGTAGACAGGTTCGCTGTCATTACGAGGAATCTGCTTGCCATCAATGAGTACCACATCGTTAGGTTCAACTTCCGCCCCTTTTTCACATATCCTGCCATTGATCGTTATGCGTCCGGCTGCAATTAAACGGTTCGTTTCCCTGCGGGAGCAGAATCCCGTTTCACTTATGTATTTGTTAATTAACATGTGTCACCACTTCTCATCTATAGTATTGCCACTGGTGCTTAGAGTGCTGGTACGTTCATTCGCTTCGTGCAATGAGTTAGTACCTTGTACTGATTTTCATTCCACATCATCTCATTTATACTGAAACGAAGCAATGAATGGTTATATAAAAACACATACAACGTTACCTAGGAAAGCCAAAATACACACTGGAAGGAGTTTCTCATGTACAAAGTTACTCGATTTATAGTTGACCCCGATGATCCAATCCAAAACTCTGGCATGTGGATTGGTGGAGAAATGGCATACGTTGCAGACTGGCCTCTCAACCCTGAGGGGCAGCCTTTATTACATCTGTTCTCCATCAATTGCAATACACTTTCACAGCAGGTCCATATCCCTTCTTTACCACAAGATAAATATATCTCGGTCTTCTCAACCTACTCCGCCTCCGAATACTTTCTGGATCAGGTAACCTATACGGGAGATGAGCTGGAATGGAACGAGAATATTCTCGCCGGATGCACTTATGTCTCGGTAACTTCGCATCCACTCACTTCCGTATGTCCCGTTCCACCCATTCCGTTAAGCCGCGTACGTTTGATTGAAATGGAGTTAGACGATCAGGAATTCCCTGCATTCTCATTTTTCTCTCCCAATTTACCAAACGGTGTGAAAGGAATTGACCATCTGCTAGAGGAACATCAACTGGTGTGTCAAATATATTCCGGAGATTTTCCTGAGCCTTATCGGGATATATTGGGTCTTCCCGATGCAAACGGTTATTTATTTTTGCGAAGTGGTCCGGCGTCTGTTCACGCACCATTCGATGGAATTTTCTTTGTACAGACTGCTTAATAGCGATACGTGGAAGTCAGGTATCATCATATAAAACGGCTAATCAGAACGTTTCCCGTCTACTCAGACAGGGAACGTTTTTTTATATATGCACGTTTTACTATTCTCGATCAATACAGATGCCAAACCCTGTTAAAAGGTCATATGGATTGGATCATATGTATCCTTTCGACACGAAATCGTTTTAGAAAAAAATATAACACAAAAAATATTTCCAACCTTCAAAACTTAACATTATTTTACAATAAAAAGCATGTACATTTGGGCATTTATGGTATAAGTTATATATGAAATAAACATTAATTACATAATATAAAATTTTTATCCAACTAGGAGGTGGGCTTTTGAAAAGAATATTCGCTCTAAGCTGTGGTTTTTATCTGTTAATCGGCATAACCAGCGTTGTGCTCGGTGCACTTCTCCCTGTTTTATTGTCACATTATGAACGCGGTTACAGTGATGGCGGATTTTTGTTGTTTCTGCAGTTTCTTGGATTTCTTGTCGGTGTAATTGTAGCTCCTGCCCTGACAGCCCGTATCGGAAGAAAAGCTATGCTGACCCTTGCCCTGATCTGTATTGTAGCCGCTTATACATTACTCGGTTTTTTACCATCCTGGTCTGTAGTTCTTCTTCTCACGATTATCGTAGGTTTCGGTTCAGGTATCATCGAACCCTCTGTAGGTGCATTCACAATCGAATTCACTGAGAATCAAAAGGCGGTCGCCATGTCCAAGCTGGATGTCTTCTTTGCTCTTGGAGCACTTCTCATCCCGGCTGTTGCTGCTTTATTCATCTGGATGGATCTGTGGCATCTTACTTTTTATACGGTGGCCGTGTTGTCACTGGTTCTCATGCTGCTGTGGATCACTATGCCCCGGCCAGCCGCACTTTATCTGGAACAGGCTGGCGAGAATACAGTGACACATGCAGCAGGTAAAGCCCAATATTCGAGAAAACATCTGGGTCTGCTGACGATCTTTGTCATCTTCTTTTTCATCTACATGGGATTGGAATTGGGATTGATGAACTTCCTGCCCTCCATACTCGTAGAACGACTGCAACTTCAGGAATCTGTCGCATCGCTAAGTGTCTCCATCCTGTGGATTGCGATGATCATCGGTCGTCTTTTCTCCGGAAAAATAGCCGAATCGGTCAACTATATGCCTTTCCTGATCTGGAGTACGGTTGGCACGCTTTTGTTTACGGTCGCTATGGTATTTGTAACTGGACAGTGGGCAACGTATGTGCTCATCTTCGGAACCGGTCTGTTCATGTCAGGGCTGTTCTGTATCGCACTGGTCTACGCAAATGTTCTGATTCCCGGTATGACCGAGCGGACAACCAGTATCCTGATCGCATCGGGTGGTATTGGAGGTGCCATCTTGCAGTATGTGACTGGATGGAGTATGAGTACAGGACCTGTCGTGAATACAATCTGGATTTTGGCTGGATTCTGTCTGATCCTGCTGCTCACATTGATGGTCTCTCATCTATGGACTGTAAAAAATAATGCAGTACGTGCTGCTCTCGCACAACATAGCAAGGAAATGTAAACATCCTTTCTTAAGGGAGGTGATGCCCGCATCATCCGGGATTGTTGAGCTTCGTTCGAGCTAGTACACCATTATATTGGAGGAAATCGTATGCAAACTTTAACCAACAACCGCTTCATAGCCGGAAAAGGGATTAAGTTGATTGACGATTCAGGTGTTGAATACCTGGATGGCGTGTCGGGCACGTTCAATCTGTCACTGGGCTATAATCACCCACATGTTGTCAGCAAAATTCAGGAACAAGTCGGCAATCTGACGCATATGTCTTCCTCCTTCACCGAACCGTACGTAAATGAAGTACTTGATCACTTAATCGAATATGCTCCAAACGACATTAATGCCGGATGGATGCGGGATATCACTGGTTCAACTGCCAACGAATGTGCAACCAAAATTGCACAGAAGTATACCGAATCGACAGACATCATCAGCCTGTATCTGTCCCATCATGGGCAGACCCAATTTGCCACCGGGATTTCGGGGAATGCCTTCCGGCGGAAACGCTTCCCCAATTCGGCTGTGGCTAACGCTGTCCATGTACCTGCCCCATACTGTTATCGTTGCCCATTCAAATCCTCAAATGGAGACTGCGGCTATCAATGTGTTGAAGCTATATCTGATGCGATAGAATATGCAAGTTCCGGCTCAGTCGCCTGTATGATTATTGAACCCATTCTCGGGAATGGCGGCAATATCATCCCTCCCGCCGGATATTTCAAACGACTGCGTAAACTGTGTGATGAGTACAATATTATTCTCATTGCTGACGAAGTACAGACAGGAATCGGTCGTACCGGAACCATGTTTGCCAGCGAACTGTTTGATATCCAGCCTGATATGATTACCCTTGCCAAAGGTCTTGGCGGAATTGGCGTACCTGTTGCTGCTGTATTAATGCAATCCCGATTGAATGTGCTCGAAAAGCATGAACACTCCTTCACCTCAGGAAGCAATCTGATCTCCGTAACCGCTGCCAAATCTACCCTGGAGGTGGTATCTGAACCTGGATTTCTCGATGCCGTGAAACGCAAAGGTGAAATTCTGGGTGAATTGCTGCATGAATTGGCTATGAAATACCCAAGTATCGGGGAAGCTCGTGGTGTCGGGTTAATGTGGGGGTTGGAGATTGTAGGTGACGGTAATGAGCCGGATATGCTAAAAACCAATGCCATTGTTGACCGCGCTTTTACAGATGAGCATCTAATCTTGAGAAGTTCAAGATATGGATTTGGCAACGTTGTTAAGGTCCGGCCTTCCCTTACCACAACCGAAGACGAACTGGTTGAGATTGTGGAGCGGCTGGATTCTGTGCTTGCCAGCGTTCATTAAAACATTTCAATGCAACTGTTCGAAGTGGTCGTTTCGGTTACGAATCGTTCTTATGATCGCTGTTATCCCCGGATTTTTTTGATTCCCCTTTTCCCAAGGGGAAAATCCGTTGATAGCGTATGCTTCCGAAGCAGCTTTCTTTCAGAAAGCTTTGAGGCGAACGCTCTGCTTCTCCAGAATCGATTTCGTCCCCTTCACTACTTTTGTAGCTTGTCAGAAACTGCTTTAAGATGAATCGCTATATTTATATTTTATATAATTACAAGGAGGTTATATCATGCTTGCATTGGTATACAAATCGGCATGGGATGTTGCACTTGAGGAACGACCTGTCCCGGAAATTACAAGAGATAATCAGGTGTTGGTTCGTATTCGTGCGACAGGTGTATGTGGTACCGATCTCGGTATTGTTAGCGGCAAATATCACGCGGTCCCTTCGGTCATTCTCGGCCATGAGTCTGCTGGCGAAGTCATTGATGTTGGCTCTGCGGTAACGACATTGCAACCGGGCGACCGGGTTGTGATCGACCCAACCTACTATTGCGGACAATGTGACATGTGCAGAACAGGCAGACAAAATCATTGTACACATAAGTCTGTAACGGAGACAGGTGTAAGTGCTGACGGGACATTTACAGATTATTATGTGACCGAAGATCGCTTTTTGTACAAATTAAAGGATCATGTGAGCTATGAGGAAGCGACATTGACTGAACCGCTCAGTTGTATGCTGACGGGGATCAATCAGATCCATCTACTGCCGAATTTCAGAACGATCATCCTCGGCGCAGGCCCGATTGGCATTCTGTACAGCTACGCGCTCGCTTCCAAAGGTGTTACTGGCTGTCTGGTCGACATCTCGGAGGAACGCTTAGCGATTGCCGGCTCCATTGCACCAGATCGTTGGCAGGTTCATTCTTCCTTCGAAAATGCAATAGAATCGCTTTCACCCGCAACCCATCAGGTCGATATGATTGTGGATACAACAGGTGTTGTAGGTACACAAGTACTCTCCCAGCTCGCCAGTGGCGGTTATCTGATGCTGGTAGGTCTGAGAGATGGAAATACGTCCTTTAATCCAAAAGAAGTCGTGGACCGCAGTCTGAAAATTATTGGCTCCATCGATTCTCTGGGCACATTCGCAACAGCACATTATATGATTGAGCAAGAGATCATTCCGGCGAAAAAAATCATCACCCACTCCTTTCCGTTAGAGGATTACGAAGAGGCATTCCGCACACTTGGCTGCGATATTCAGGGACGTACACTTCAAGCCTCTTCACATGCCATTAAAGTTGTGCTGCAATCCAGCGGTTCCAGTTTCTAAAGTCGAAAGCTCACCATGAATGGATTAGATTAGAGACATAGGTATACACAATCCTTGAGGAGGAATACAACATGGTAGCAAACCAAGAGTTTGGCGGACTGGGAGCGGCCGATGATGACATCATTCAAGCAGTCATTTTTGATATGGATGGTGTACTGATTGACAGCGAACCGATATATTTCGAGATTGAGCGCAGCTCTTTTGCCCATTTTGGCGCAGTGATGACCGAAGAAGAACACCATACTTATGTTGGAGTTACGCTGGAGTCCATGTGGCAGCAAGTATTGGACAAACATCAACTGACAGGTACGTTAGATGAAGTATTGGCTTATCATCAGCATAATGTGATGCAAACCATGCTGGCTCATTCCAACTTGACGGCAATGCCTTCCGTGGAACGCTGGTTAAGCTGGCTGCACGAACAACACATTCCCATAGCCGTTGCTTCTTCCTCTCCACGTGCACTGATTGATTTGATCATGAACAAGACTGGACTTGGGCGATACTTTGAGGTACGAATGACCGGAGAGGAAGTCGAGAACGGCAAGCCGGCACCGGATATTTTCCTGACCACAGCTGAAATGATTGGCGCATCCCCGTCCAATTGTCTGGTGATTGAGGACTCTCGTAATGGTGTTCAGGCGGCCAAAAGTGCAGGCATGCGCTGCATCGGTTATCACAATCCGGGATCAGGCAACCAAGACTTATCCAAAGCCGATCTTCAGATTTCCAGTTACGATGAGTTATGGACCTTGAAGGATACGTTGTCCTTTGAAGGCAGATTGCCAAGCCTGGCGAAGCTACGCTAGCCGAAGTAAGTCTGGAAGTAAACGCCTAAACATATCTATGGAAAAAACAACCCGACCCGCTTCCATTCTTTCGAATTGGAGCGGGTCGGGTTTTGCTTGCTGCAATGGGTGTTACATTAAAACACATGCTGTAATATCAACTAAACCGAAAGATCGAGACTTCCACCCAGATTGGGATGAGGAGCAGGCACAGACTTCAACATTTCCGTCATCTGCTGGCCTTGCTGCTGTGCCATGTCTTTTGTAATTGACATCACTTGCAAGCTTGCCGACTGTACGACTGAAGCTTGGCTCATTGCCATTGATAATGCTGCAATATCCATGATCTTCACTCCTTTCAATTCGGGTCACTTAGGTGTACTTATTATATATCGGTTAGCATGGAGTATTTGTTAAAAAATAACCCCAATGTCTTCGATTCGTTGGAAACGAAGACATTGGGGTTTACGAATGCTCTAATAACTGGACGATGTAATCAATCCAAGTTCGTTTATTTTAACTTCGGGGTTACTTGTCACTTGTTGAATCATGGAAATATAGTGTTTTTGAATCTGTTCAACGGTTGATAGGTCATACACTTTGGCATTGTACATCAATATGACCTTCATGTTCTCATGGGGCTTGATGATCAAAGTAAAATCAAAACTATTGTGTTCTGTCCCCCCAACATTCGTAATCTCCAGTGGTACTTCACCTTTTTTGCCCAAATCCTCCATCTGATCATTCACCGGGAAATTCTGATACACCACAACATGGTTAATCAGAGATTGTTTCTGCTCGGTCAGATTTTGAATATCATACAACGAAAACGTATCATATGCATGTGAATCCACAGCCTGTCCTTGGGTCCTCTTCATTAGGGATGTGAATGATTCATCGCCCTGAGCCTGGATACGAACAGGAATCGCATTAATAAATAATCCAATCATGCTCTCGATCCCAGGAATAACAGGAGGTCTGCCTGACACAACACTTCCGAATACAACATCGTTGCTTTCATTGTATTGCTGCAACAATACACCCCAGGCAGTCTGCACTAATGTATGGAGCGTTACATGCTGCTGTTCCGCAATCTGTTTCATTTGTTCGATTAGTACATCATCCAAATAACAGTTCAGTGTTCTGGAATCCTGTCTTTCATGTTTTGGTTTGATTTTTTCTCCAGGCAGTTTCGTTTGCCCCTCATAACCATCCAAGTAATGACTCCAATAGGTTATTGCTCCTTGATGATTTTGCTGTTCCAACCATTCAATGAATTGACTATAAGGTGTCAATAGCGTCACTTGAGGCTTTCTATTCTCCCGAATCGCAAAGTAATTCTCAAATATTTCTTTGCTTACCAGAGACATACACCAGCCGTCCATCAAAATATGATGAAAACTCCATATGACGCGGTATTCCTCATGCTTTGTTCGTAAAACAGACATACGTATTAGCGAATCTCGTTGTAAGTCAAATCCTCTGGCCTTGTCTTGCTCGATATACTCGTCAACATACGTTTTACGTTGCAGCTCACTTGTGCCAGCTACATCTTCATAGTGAAATTCAAATTTCTTCTCTTGATACACGATTTGAAGAGGGAGGTCCGCGAAATCACTGTAAAAATTAGTTCTTAATATCGCATGCCTTTGCATTAATTGATCCAAGCTTCGCGCAAAAGAAGTCACATCCAAATCTCCACGCATGTCAAACATGATTTGTACAAAGTAAGCGCCGGAAATTGGATTCCGTTCACTTTCGTACAACATTTCCTTCTGTAATGGTGTAAGTGGATACACATTTTCGATTCGACCGATGTGCCCGGTTTGTTCCACGATTTGATCCAATTGATCAATGGTTAATGACTTGCATGAAATATCACTTGGCGTAAGCGCGGTTTGTTCCTTCGTTACACAATGTTCAACGACTCTATTAAGACCTTCTTTATAGAGATAGGCCAATTGCTCCATCGTTTCCCGGCGATATTGTTTTGAACTATAGTTAATGGACAGCGACAACCGACCCTCTGTAACAATGCCATTGATATTCAGCACAAAAGGTCTCTTGTTGTTTTCACTTACGGATGGTCCGCTGGAATAAGGCGAGAATTTAATGCCATCTTGGCCCGAATCCTGATTCACCTGTCCCATATAGTTGAAACTAATTTCGGGATTTTTCTCTAACTTGAATCCTTCATTTCCATGTGACAAATACCTCGAAATCCCGTAACCAATGCCCTTGGTTGGAATCTGGCGCAGTCCTTCCTTGACGGTCTTAATCTTCCTTGATAAGTCAGCCCCGGACTCCATCGTAATCATAACGGGGTACATGCTCGTAAACCATCCTACTGTACGCGTAATGTCCAGCTCTGGCAGGATGTCTTCTCTACCATGCCCTTCCAGATTTACGAGGATTTCTCCCACGCCTGTCCAATCATGAACAGCCATTCCCAATGCCGTCAGCAATAGATCATTAA
This sequence comes from Paenibacillus sp. FSL K6-4396, assembly GCF_038002525.1. Classification (NCBI taxonomy): domain Bacteria; kingdom Bacillati; phylum Bacillota; class Bacilli; order Caryophanales; family Paenibacillaceae; genus Paenibacillus; species Paenibacillus sp. FSL K6-4396. The sequence goes on from NZ_JBBOCR010000001.1 coordinate 4,170,645, forward strand.
TTTCCGTATGATACGCATGATGTGTTTGCTTTAATAATTGCTCGGTTTCCGCTGCTGTCCAATGAATAGTGATCGTTTCACTATCTTTGCCAATCGTCTCAGTACGAGCCATATCTTTAGGCAACGGGCTTAGCTGGGCATGCTCCACATTTCTCCAATACTGATTCTCTTGCTTCATCACTGCGCTATCTGCAAACGCAGACAATTGTTCTGCCCATTGTTTAAACGAGATCGTTTTTTGAGGAAGCCGGATTTCTTGACCTCTCAAGAACTGATCTTGCCCTGTCTGAATATCTTCATATAAAATACGCCATGATACCCCGTCTACCAATAAATGATGGATGGCAATAAGCAGGTGATCCCCTTCAGTACATTGGAACAACCCAAGTTTGATCAAAGGTCCGTGAGACAGATCCATACCACTCTGAATTTCTTTTGCTTTATTTTCAATGAATGATGCAGGATCAACCTCATTCTTCAGGTCAATGATCTCCAGACTGTATAATCCTTCTTCGTCTGCCCCTCGATTCCACGCTTCATATCCGCCTTCAGGCGCTTGTCGATAAAGGATACGGAGAGCATCATGCTGTTTAACGATCTTATTCATGATGCTGTGAATAAAGCGAACATCAAACCCTTTTTCACGAAAGAACATCATTTCCTGATTGTAATGATGTGCGTCCACCATATTTTGATCAAAAAACCAGCGCTGAACAGGTGTCAGCTTCACTTGTCCCGTAACTTCCCCTTGGTCAGAAATAGTGCTCACAGATGTAACGTGTTCACTCAACTCTGCTACTGTTGGATAGGTGAAGAAATGCTTCATTTCCACTTTATACCCTGCTTGGAGCAGTCGTGAGGAAACTTGAATACATTTAATCGAATCGCCCCCGAGTTCAAAGAAATGATCAGATGTGCTAACCTTTTGAACACCAAGCACAGCTTCCCAGGCAGCGACGATCGCTTGTTCTACAGCGTTTTGTGGCGCCATATACTCGGTACCTTTTTGCATACGTTCTTGTGGAGATGGCAATGCCTTTCGGTCAACCTTCCCATTGGAAGTTAACGGTATATGCTCTAAGTGAACAAAATAAGACGGGATCATATAATCCGGAATTTCATCTGCTAACACCATTCTGATTTTCTTCGCTGTCAGTGAGCTGTCGCCTTTCCAGTACGCACACAACTGCTTCGAACCATCCTCATGCTCACGGGCAATAACGACCGCTTCCTGAATGGAATCTATTTGCAAAAGCGCAGTCTCCACTTCGCCAAGCTCAATTCGGTAACCGCGAATTTTCACTTGATGATCGATTCGTCCCAGATATTCAATATTTCCATCCGGCAGCCATCTTGCGGCATCTCCAGTGCGATACATTTTCCCATCTGTAATCCAGGGATGATCAACAAATTTCTCTGCGGTTAAATCAGGTCGGTTCAGATAACCTCTGGCAAGGCCCTCACCAGCTACAACTAATTCTCCCTGAACACCGATTGGTTGAAGGCGTTGATGTTGATCCAAAATATAGGTCTGCAACGTCGGGATTGGTTTGCCAATATTGCTCTTTCCAGCATGTATTTCAATGTCGGTTATTTCCTTATACGTTACATGAACCGTTGTTTCGGTTATCCCATACATATTAATTAACTGGATAAATGGATATTTCAGCTTCCAGTCCTTCAATAACAAGGGATTGAGGGCTTCTCCTCCAAAAATCACTTTTCTTAATTCCAAATCTGCTTCATGATCTGACAGTTCTTCCTGAAGAAGATGATAGAAATACGTTGGCGTTTGATTCAAAATCGTCACTTGCTTGTCTTTTAACAATTGTAGAAATTGTTCCGGACTTTTGGCCGTCATTTGAGGTACGATAACCAGTTTTCCTCCATAGAGTAATGCCCCGTACATTTCCCATACCGAAAAATCAAAACAAAAAGAATGGAATAATGTCCATGTATCTGATGCGTTAAAATCAAACAAATTCTTACTATTGAACAACAATCGCACCACATTTTTATGTTCAATACATGTCCCTTTTGGTTTACCTGTCGTTCCTGAGGTATAAATTACATATGCCAGGCCTGTTGGTACAGCAGTCATTCCCAAGTTGGAATGATCTTCATGATAGGACTCAGGTAGATCCATGCAAACGACCTCTCCTGCAAAAGAGATGCGTTCTTGCAAATGACTTTGCATTAATAATACATGTACACCCGAATCCTGTAGCATGTAGTTTATACGATCCTCTGGATATTCAGGATCAATCGGCACGTATGCGCCCCCCGCTTTCAAAATCGCAAGGATTCCTACAACCATGTCTAGCGAACGATCAGCGATGATCCCGGTTAACTGATCATTTTGAATGCCTTTAGCCTTCAGCATTCTTGCCAATTGGTTGGCTTTCTCGTTCAGCGCTTGATAGGTCAAATGTTGATCCTCGAATACAACCGCAACGTGTTCAGGAGTTCTTGCCGCTTGATCCTCAAACAGTCCATGAATTGTCTTGTCCATTGGGTATTCAGCCATAGAATCATTAAACTGCTCCAAAATTTGTTTTTTCTCCTGTGTTGTAGTCAAGTCAATGTCATGGATAGGGATAAGCGGATTGTTGACCACTTGCTCCAACATCTGAATCAAGTGACCTTGAATGCGTTCTACGCTTGCCCGATCATAGACGTTAGCATTGTAATAGAACATGAATTTCATGGATTGGCCTGGTTTAATAATCAGGTTAAAATCATAGTTCGTTTGTTCATCTGCTTCTACATTCGTAATCCGAAGGGCTGTCTCTTCCTGATCCCCAAACTGTTCCATAATGCCCTGTACAGGATAATTCTCAAATATCAGGATGTGATCAATCAAATTTTGCTTTTGCGATGTTTCCGCTTGAATCTCGTATAGCGGATACGTGTCATGTGGATGCGAAGCGACAGCATATTCCTGATTCCGCTTCATAATCGCTGCAAATGTCTCGTTACCTTGAGTCTGAATACGTACAGGAATGGTATTGATGAATAAACCAATGATTCGCTCCACTCCAACAATCGCCGCAGGTCTGCCCGACACCACGCTTCCGAATACAACATCCTCACTGCCGTTATAGATCTGTAGTAACATTCCCCAGGCTGTCTGCATGAACGTATTCAGCGTCACCTGATTCTGACTGGCCACTTGTGCGATCTGTCCGGTTAATTCCTGACTAAGTGTACAAATCATATGCTCTGAATGATATTCATTACTCTTCGTAATGGAATGTTCTTTTGGCAAAGTAGTCTGCTCATCATAACCTTGCAAATAGTCACGCCAGTATTTCAGGGACTCTTCATGATCTTGGTTGTCCAGCCATTCAATATAGTGTTTGTATGGAATTGTACTCTTTGCCTCCAGTTTTCGTTGTTCCTGAATAGCAAAGTATCCATCAAACAACTCTTGGATTACAAGAGATAGGCACCAGCCATCCATCAAAATATGATGATAATTCCAAATGAAACGATAGGTTTGGTCATGCGTTTGCAAGATCGAAATACGCATTAACACATCCTGAGACAGGTCGAAACCTTTTATTTTATCTGCTCTTGTATATTCTGCCACGTATGCTTCACGATCTTTTTCATTCATCTCACGCAAATCTTCGTATACTAGCCCATTCCGTTTATGACGGTATACCACTTGCAGGGGGCCATTCTTCCATTTGCTATGAAAATTTGTTCTGAGAATGGAATTACGCTGCATCAACTGATCCAGACTCTTCGTAAAAGCTTCCACGTCTAACGAGCCATGAAGATCGAGCGTCGTTTGAAGGAAATACGCTTCCGATTTTGAATGAAGCAAATGATGAAAGAACATGCCATTTTGCATCGGTGACAAAGCATATATATCTTCGATTTCACCAATATGCTCAGATTCTTGAACAAATCCTTCTAATTCTTCAATCGTAATTCCTTTTAACGTTAGATCACTTGGTGTACATTCCGGCCTCTCTTTTGTCACACAATGTTTCACGATTTCTTGCAGATGATCTCTAAAATATGTTGCCACTCGCTCCATCGTTTCTTTTTGATATTGTGTGCGACTATACCGAAGGGACAACGTCAATTTGCCTTCCACAATTAAAGCATTCATATCGATAAGAACATTTCTTCTGTGATTGTCGCTTGCTGTTATTCCGCCTGGATAGGGAGAGATCTGCATCCCACTATTCTGAAGATCCTGATCAAATTGTCCCAGATAGTTAAAACTAATTTCAGGATTCAAGGTATATGGAGTTTCTTGCTGATGTGCACTTAAATATCTTAAAATACCATAACCAATCCCTTTTTTAGGGATTTGACGAATCATTTCTTTGTTTGTTTTGATGAGAAAAGACATATTAGAACTTGCTTCCATATCAAGTACAACCGGATACTGGCTCGTAAACCATCCAATCGTTCGTGTAATATCGAGATCCGGTAAAATTTGTTCTCTTCCATGTCCCTCCAGATTGACCAGCACTTTATCCATGCCCGTCCATTGGTGAATAGACATGCCTAATGCATGGAGCAGCAAATCGCTAATCTCCGTTTTATAAGCACGATTCGCTTGTTTTAATAATTGTTCCGTTTCTGCCGCTGACCATTCCATCGTGATCTCTTCACTGTCTTTTTCCAGTGCATGATCCGCTTCAAAATCTGTAGGTAACGGCTTATAGGTTACTTTTTCAATTTCGTTCCAATATGCAATTTCTTGCGTTATCGCATCACTGTTCGCATACAACTGGAGCTGTTCTGCCCATAATTGGAATGAAGCCGTTTTTTGCGGTAGTTGAATGGGTTGTCCATCACTTAATTGTTCATAGCCCCTCGATAGGTCTTCGATCAAAATTCGCCATGAAACCCCGTCGATGACTAGATGGTGAATAACGATGAGTAAATGGTCTCCGTCTGCACATTGAAATACGCCCAGCTTCATCAAAGGTCCACGTTCCAAAGTGAACATGCTTTGCATTTCATTTGCCTTCTTCTCGATTTCTTGAGACGGATCTTCCAATGACTGGAAGTCCATCACTTCAAGTGTATATAAGGGGTCCTTTTCCTGCCCTTCATTCCACGCCTCATAACCCTGTTCTGTAAGGCGATATGCCGTACGAAGTGCATCATGATGCTCACTCAGTTTATCGAATACACGGCGAAGTGTGGCTTCGTGAAAACCTTCTTTCCGATACAGCATCACGGACTGATTATAATGATGGGCGTCCACCTTGTATTGCTCAAAAAACCAATGCTGGATTGGAGTCAGCATTACTTTACCAGTGATGATTCCCTGTTCTGACAGGGTACTTATGGGTTGAACATAGGGAATCAAGCTTGCTATGGTTGGATTTTTAAACAGATGATCCATCTGCACCTGGTAACCTGCTTGATATAATCTTGAAGAAACCTGAATGGATTTAATCGAATCTCCTCCAAGCTCGAAGAAATTATCCAAAATCCCAATGTTCTCTACCCCAAGTACCTCTTCCCAGATCGATACAAGTTGTTGTTCCACCATCGTTCGGGGTGCTTCGTACTCCTTTCCCTTTAACATATGTTCTTTGGGAGCAGGCAGCGCTTTGCGATCTATTTTCCCGTTAGACGTGAGCGGCATCTGATCCAGCTGTATAAAATAGGACGGAATCATGTAGTTTGGCAGCTGCTGGGACAGCGCCTCCCGCAGTTCCCCGATCGTGATTGCATCCTCTCCTACCAGGTATGCACATAATTGTTTGGTTCCCGTTTCATCTTCTCTGGCTATGACGATGGCCTCTTTTATCTGGGTACTATTTAGAAGAGCCGTCTCCACTTCACCAAGTTCAATCCGGTGTCCACGAATTTTCTCTTGATGATCTACCCTTCCTATATACTCTATGTTCCCATCGGGCAGCCATCTTGCGAAGTCACCTGTCTTGTACATTTTTGTTCCCGAAACAAATGGATCATCCACGAATTTCTCCGCCGTCAGTTCTGGACGGTTCAAGTAACCTCTGGATAGCCCTGCTCCGGCTACACATAACTCTCCCTGAACTCCAATAGGCTGCAATTCATTCCGTTCTCCTAAAATGTAGACTCTATTGTTCGCAATAGGCTTCCCGATTGAGATATTTTGATCTGCCGACTTGATCGACAGAACTGTGGATACAACACTGTTTTCGGTGGGCCCGTACTCATTACACACTTCGATACGTGGATTGATGCGCTGCAATTTGTGTATTAAGGCAGGAACAATCTTCTCACCCGCAGCCACCACATTTTTCATGGATACCCAATCTTCCGAGCTTACTTGTTCCAAAAGGGTCATCAAGAAACTGGGTGGACTTTGGATGTGCGTGATTTGCTGTTTTTTGACCATCGTATTGATGGCTATAGCATCTTTGCACTGTTGCTGGTTTAACAAATACACGGTCGAGCCAGATATCATCGGACCAAAGAAATGAGTAATAAATGAATCAAAAACGAAAGGATTCAGCATTAATACCCGATCATCTCCGGTAAAATGATAAAAATCCGATTTCCATTGCAGGGAGTTCACAATGCTGGCATGTTCAATCATCACGCCTTTGGGATGACCTGTTGTTCCAGACGTGTAGATCATGTATGCCAAATCACTGGAGATCGCTCCATCTACCAAATTTAAATGATGATCATGGTGATTTATTTCAAAATCCAGAATGACACATGTCCCTGCAAAATGTTCAGGTTTCTGTATATGACTTTGATGCAGCAACCAAGCCACTTTTGAATCCTCAAGGATATAGTGAATACGGTCTGCCGGATATTCCGGATCGATTGGGACATATGCCCCGCCAGCTTTTAAAATACCGAATAAACCTATGATCATCTCAAGTGAGCGCTCTGCCATAATGCCAACGAACTGACCCGCCTGCACCCCCTTAGCTTGAAGCAATCGGGCCAATTGGTTGGATTTTTGATTTAACTCTCTGTACGTTAACTGTCTATTCTCAAATACGACTGCCGGATGGTCCGGTGTTCGTTCCACCTGTTCTTCAAATAATTGATGAATCGTCTTGTTCTGTGGATACTCAACCCTTGTATCGTTAAAGTCATATAACAGCTTGTTTCGATGAAACTCTGATAACATATCAACTTGACATAGCTCCAGATCAGGTTGGTTTAGAACTACGGAAAATAATTGGTCAAGATGTTCAACAATTTGTACCATATAATCCCGATCATAACGATCATCATCATAAACTAATCTTAACTGAATGGAGTCGTTCTCCAGATCAAAGTGGAACATTGTCGTCGCTTTTACGTGATTTTCATCAAGGGCAGGATGAATTTCATTCAACGAAACCAAGGTGTGAATTAGAGGTACATGGTTCGAATCATACTGAACATTTAAACGTTCAACCATTTTTCTGAAAGGGATTCGTTGATGCTGAATGGCTTCCGTTAAACTGATCTTCACTTGATTAAATAAGGATTTGAATGACATTACATGATTGATATTATTTTTTAAGACAAGAACCTTATTCGAGAGCGATAGATCATTGTTCTTTTCTTCCATCGTTGGTATGCCAATAATCATCTTGGTTTCATTCGTGTATTTATATAACAGGCACTGAACTCCGGTTAATAATATCGTGTAAATGGCCATAGGAGCATTTCGCGACATGGACTTGATTTTATGTGAAACATCGGCTGACAAAGACTTATATATATCATTCTGGTGCTGCGTATCGTCTGGGTGTTTGGAGGTTGTCTTGCAATAAGGCAAATGAACAAGATGATCCTCATCTTCAAATCGGCTTGCCCAATACGATTCCTGTTTCTTAAAAATAGACATACGGCACCCCGATCACTTTATATTTTTAGGTTAGCTTAGAAGAAATCTACTTCAATTAGATCAGCCAGCGTATCCTCATCTATTAATTCTTCAACCAATTGAATCTTCTTGATTTCAATATGAGGGTCGTTGACAATCGTTGTTAATATGACCAACAGATTTTGTGACATCGCTTCAATCGTTGTTTTCTCAAATAAAATCGTACTGTATTCAAAGGCCACTTCTAACTTGTGTTGCAATTCGGTAACATACAACGTTAAATCGAATTTGGATACTCTCGTATTTGGAGCATAAGGCTTACAGGTTACCCCATCCATCTGAATCTCTGAAGCATCTGTATTCTGCAATACAAACATGGTGTCAAACAACGGATTCCGCCGAGCATCTTTGGTTACATTCACTTTCTCAATCAATTCTTCAAACGGATAATCCTGATTCTCATATGCGTTCAACATATTTTCTTTGACTTCCAGCAGATACTCCGTAAAAGTTTTATCCGCGGCAGGATAATTTCGAATAGCCAGTGTATTCACAAACATGCCCATGACCGGCTCCAGCTCAGCATGTGTCCTGCCTGCAATCGGCGTACCCACGATGATATCTTCTTGCCCGCTGTATTTAGATAATAGAATGGTATAGGCGGCTAATAGAGTCATATATAACGTTGTTCCTGTCCGTGCTTCCACGTTCCTTAAGCCTGGAAGGATGTCTTCTTGCAAAACAATGTCCAATACATCTCCCGCATAACTTAGGGTTTCAGGTCTTTCATAGTCTGTTGGCAGATCCAATAGCGGGATACTCTCATCAAACACAGTAAGCCAATACTTCTCCTGCTTTTTCATCCGCTCACTATGAAGCTGTATTTGCTGCCATTCAGCATAGTCCTTATATTGAATTCGAAGAGGAGATAGCTCCTCTCCCTTATAGAACTGGCTAAGTTCAGTCATCAGAAGATGCACGGATAGTCCGTCTGCAATGATATGGTGGAGATCTACCAGCAATACATGACGCTCCTGCTGAAGTTCAATAAGTCCCACCCTCATAAGAGGTGCTTGCCCGAGATCAAATGTGCGAACAAACTGTTCAATGCGATCTTCGATCTCTTCTTCCGTTGACTCGATCAATTCAATTCCAAAGTTCACTTTAGGGTATACGATCTGTTTCGGTTCTCCGTGTATGACTTTGAATGCGGTCCGAAGCGATTCATGACGATGAATCAATTGTTGGAATGCTTTTTCCAATCGGATCCGATCAAGCGATCCTTCCAGCATAAACATACCTGACATGTTGTACATGAGTTCCTTGCCAGCTTTGATGCTCATAATGTACATTCTCATTTGGGCCGAAGAAATAGGATAATACTCTTTTTCCTCTACTTGAGGAATGGACACTACTACATCCTGTTCCATTTGTTCAATAGATTGAGCCATCTGTTCAATGGTCTGCCATTCAAAGACGTTTCTAACCGATATACGGATATTCAGCTTTTGATTGATTTTGGCGGCCAGCTTGGTCGCACGTAAAGAGTTGCCTCCTACATCAAAAAAACTGTCTTTTACACTGATTTTTTTCACGGCAAGCACAGCCTGCCAAATAGGCAGCAACTGTTTTTCCACCCCAGTTTGGGGTTCTATATATTCACTTCCCGTTTGTATGTTTTCTTCTGGACTCGGAAGCGATTTGCGATCGATTTTCCCGTTCGATGTCAGAGGCATGTGATCCAAGTGTATAAAGTAGGCTGGAACCATGTAATTCGGCAACACCTTAGAGAGGCTTTGTTTTAGCTCTCCCACCGTCAGCGTGGAATCCGCTGTAAAGTATGCACATAACGATTTGTCCCCGTGATCATCCTCATGTGCAATGACGATAACTTCTTTCACACACTCTAGATCTAACAGCGCCGCTTCGACTTCTCCTACTTCGATCCGGTATCCGCGAATCTTAATTTGGTGATCCATTCTTCCCAAATACTCGATATGGCCACCGGGAAGCCATCTCACCAAATCTCCCGTTTTGTACATTGTCGCTCCCTGGACAAACGGATCACGTACAAATTTTTCTGCTGTCAGCTCAGGTAAATTCAAGTATCCTCTCCCCACCCCATCGCCAGAGATACATAATTCCCCTATGACGCCTACAGGCTGAACTTTGCCATGTTTGTTCAATACATACAGGCGATTATTTCCTAATGTTCGACCAATCGGTAGGTGAGCTCGTTGATTCGCTGTATCCAGGTGTTCTGGAAGTACACGGTATGTCGCAACATCCACACAACATTCTGTTGGACCGTACACATTAATTATGGTTGGAGGCGTTTTATGATTGAGAGCAAATAAGGATGTGATTTCATTTACACTTTGCTGAGAAAGAGCTTCACCGCCAATGAGCATATATTTTAGCGATATGCCTTGAACGTTTTTTGCCTTCGAAAGTAATTTCAGGTGCGCAGGCGTACCGTCTGTCAAATCAATTTGGTGGTGCTGATAATAATTCATTAAATCTTGTCCATCCAGTACTGTGTCCTTGTCTACAATAAACAAGGCATGTCCTGACAGCAGTGCGCCAAAAATCTGCTTCACAGATGCATCGAAATAGTAAGGCGCAAGTAAAGCAACATGCATACTACTATGCTGATCATCTATCACTTGACTGTACAACGCTTTAACCAAGTGATGAACCTGACGATGTTCGATCATCACACCTTTTGGCATGCCTGTTGTGCCTGAAGTATAGATCACATAAGCCAACTGCTCGGAATTCCCCGCTGGTTCCAGATTCGACAGATTAGCTGCATAGGTTTCTTTATCGTCCAAATCAATCATTTTTCCATTAAACGATACCAACTGCTTCAAATGCTTTTGCGTGACTAACAACGTGGCCCCCGAATCATGCAGGATATAGCGGATACGCTCGTCAGGAGAATCCGGATCAATCGGTACATACGCCCCGCCTGCTTTTAGAATGCCAAAGATGCCAACGATCATATCAATCGAACGATCTGTCAGAATACCTACAAATTGATCCTGCTGCACTCCCTCAGCTCTAAGCGTATATGCCAATTGATTCGCCCGTTCGTTCAGTTGACGATACGTCCATTGCTCATCTCCAAAAGCAACGGCTAATTGATCGGGTGTCCGTTCCACCTGTGCTTCAAATAATTCCTGGATGGTCTGATCACGGGAATATTCTATGTTGGGTTCATTAAAGTCATATAAAAGAACGTTCTGCTCATGTTCAGACAGCATTTGAATATCGGACAAGACAATATCCGGTTCGATCACAATGTCTCTGAGGATGTTGAACAGATGTGTTTTCATTCTGTCGATGGTATCCCGTTCAAACAGCTCCGTCTTGTAATTAAAGTGCATTTCCAGACACTCGTTATCATCCTCAACGATGAACATCAGGTCATATAACGATACACCGACATTTAATTCTCTAACTTTAAAGCTGCAATCCTGTTCTTGCCGTTGATTCAACGCGGTATTTAAGAAGATATACATCGTATTGAAAAGTGCTGTCCCGGTTGTATCCCGATGTGTGTTTAAATTCTCTACAAGGTTGTCAAAAAGATAGTCCTGGTTATCCAATGCATCCAGGGATTGTTTTTTTATTTCCTCGAGATAGGATCGAAACGACTTATTCCCCACCGGCTGTGATCGAATCGCTACCGTCTGGATAAAGACACCTATCATATTCTCGACATCCGGATGGTTCCTTCCTGATGTTGGCGTGCCTACAATCATGTCTTCTTGTGCTGTGTATTGATGAAGCAGCACATTATACGCTGCCAATAACACCATAAACATCGTAGTTCCCGTTTGTTTCGCAAGCTTCTCCAGCGACTGCTTCAAGTGTGCGTCCAACACAAATGACAATCTTGAACCTGCCGAAGTTAAATGAGCTGTCCGAACAAAATCAGTAGGCAGATTAAGGTTCGGGAGTTCTCCTTTGAATTGATCCAGCCAATATTTTTCTTGCTGCTTATAAGACTCTCCTGCCAGAAATTCTTTCTGCCAAGCTGCAAAGTCTTTGTATTCAACCTCAATGTCCGACATGTTTCTTCCGTCATACACATCAATCAGTTCATTCGCAAGAATGCCAACGGAATATCCGTCCGATATAATATGATGCATCTCAATGAGGATCTCTACATGATCATCGTCTATACGAATGAATTCGGCACGTATTAACGGCGCTTTGGAGCAATCAAATGGTTTGGCAAACGTCATAACATGTTGTTCGAATGAAGCAGAGCTTTCCTGAGATCGTTGTACTTCAAAATCAATCGTTGGAGCAATACGCTGGTAAAGCTCTCCATCCATCAGATGGAAACTGGTGCGAAAAGCTTCGTGACGGTGCACGATTTGTTCCAATGACGAAATTAGTTTAGCTTCATCGATATTTCCTGTGACCGTGATATGGCCGCACATGTTCTGAAACACACTATTTGGCTCAAATTGATCCAAAAAGTAGATCCGTTGTTGTGCAGATGACGTCTCATAGAATTCCTTGACGTCCAATGCCTTAATCGGAATGAATGTTTCCTTATTCTCGCCTGTAATCAGACTCGCTAGCTCCTTCAGACTTTGATTGTTGAAAAATTGAACGATTGAAATTTTATGATTAAGCTGCTCATGTACCTTTGAAAGCATTACTGTCGCCTTGAGCGAGTTTCCTCCGAGAACAAAAAAGTGATCATGTCTCCCCACTTGATCAAGCGATAATACGTCCTCCCAGATTAAAGCCAGCTTTTTCTCCACGTCATTGACTGGAGGCTCGAATATGGCTGCATGATTAACGTGAGGAAGACGCTCCGTAACAAACCGATTATACATTCCCTGTAATTGGTCCTGTTGCTCGGATGAGAACAACGTCAAAGACGAAATTTCAGCCTCTGGATGACTCACCATATGTTGCAGCAAACCTTTAAATCCTTCAGACCACAGTTTCATCATCTCAGGTCCAATGAGATCGGTATTGTAATCAAAATCCAGGTACAATTCATGGCTAACATCCGTAATATTAAGAAATAAATCGTAAGAAATATGTTTGATCGGATACGACATGAATTCAGTCTTGATATTTTCAAATTGAAGATGATGAATCGTTCTGTCCATATTGAATAAAATCCGGGTATCCGGTGCAGTCATAGGAGCAAGCTGTTCGGATACGAGGGTCAATGGAACATGCTGATGCTTCATGACAAGAGCCAGCGTTTCCTTGAGCTGAAGAACATGGTCTACAATGGACTGCTTCGTTAACAAGGCATGATGAACAGGTACAATGTTGACACAGTTGCCAATCAGCGCATTTTTTTGCATATGAGACTGACCCGCTGTAGGCACCCCGATGACAAGGTGTGATTGCCCTGTTAGTTGATGCAAATATAAATGAAACGCTGCAAACATCGTTACAAACAAACTGCTCTTATTATTGATACTTAACGTTCGCAAAGACTCTGTTAATTGATTATCCAACTTGATGGAATATCGTTCACCAGCAAATCCCTTGGGCACATCATCAGACGGTGCCGATGGAAGTGTAAAATTGGGATAGGATAAGGAGAATTGCTCCCTCCAGAACTGAATTCCTTGGGTAAATGCCCCTTTTTCATGCTCAAGTCGTTGCCACGTTAGGTATTCACGAAATGGAGTCGTTTCAGGCAATCGAACGGGAACCCCTCGGACCAGAGCAGAATAGGTATGTTGCAACTCTTGAATAAATAAAGCAATCGACCAGCCATCAGCAATAATATGATGAAATGTCAGTACCATAAAATGTTGATTTGCTGCCAGCTTAAGCAAAGTGATTCTAAAAAGCGGTTCCCCAGACTGTAAATCGAAGGCTTCATTTGCATCGGCAGATAACCAATTGGAAATTTCATGTTCTTGGTTCTCACCATCGTGTGCTGAGAAATCCAGCCATGTGCACTGAAACTCCATTACAGGCTGAATTTGTTGTGTTTCACGATCGGCATGAATGACTGTTCTCAGAGCTTCATGACGCTGTGTAATCTGATTTACGGCCTTATCCAACGCAGAAGGTTTCAGTTCGCCTGTCATTTTTAAAATAACACTCTGATTTAATGCAGCATTTGCATCTTCCCCATGTAATGAAGTTAATAACAATTGTTTTTGCTCTAAAGAGAGAGAGTATTCCGAAATAGGCGTGCTACCAGGGATAAATTCCCACTCACGGAGTTCATGGATCGTCTCTTTTACGATCTTGATGATGGTATCCATGTCTTCCATTGAATGCGCAGTCGATATAAAACAGTTACGGCCTTCCCAAATATATAAACCTTTATACATTAAATGGTAGAAGAATAATTCCATATCTCCAAATGATATAAATCGAAATAATGATCCATAGTTCACCATTTGCATCGGTACATTCGCTGTTTTGAAAAACGCATTTAATTCTTTAACAAGATAATCTGTTTTTTCATTTAATTCCTTATATAAGGTTTCTGCTTCAGATTGAAGATACTGTAGTACCGTTAACATCACTCTCATCGTAAGAGGGTGTGTACAGAAGGTTCCACCGACAAACGTTTTCTTATCTGCATCGGAAGGGTAAGAATCATCACCAAAGTTCCAGGTTCCACCATCTACCGGATTCATAAATTCAGCCTTACCCGCGACTATGCCAATAGGCAGCCCGCCACCGACCACTTTCCCATACGTAACCAGATCTGCTTGAACACCAAACCAATCCTGTGCTCCACCCAGACCAATTCTAAATCCAGTGATGACCTCATCGAAAATAAGTGCAATCCCAAATTGATTTGTTATTTCTCTAAGTTCCCGTAAGAATTGTGTTGGCTGCATATCAGGTCTTCGACTTTGCACCGGCTCTACAAGCACAGCAGCCAATTCATCACCCAGGTTCTGAATTATATCCAGGGACTGCGGATGGTTATAATTAAGAATAATCAAATCTTCCATAGCGCTATTAACAATACCAGGAGCCATAGGCAGCGCAGACGATAAAGCATCCCCAGGATTCGCTACACCCAACACCCCATCATGTGTACCATGATATGATCCGGAAAATAATACAACTTTGGAACGCCCCGTTGCCGCCCGCGCTAAACGAAGTGCAACCATGACAGCTTCTGTTCCTGAATTATAAAATGCGACACGCTCTACACCTGTCAACTCGGAAATTTTAGCTGCGACATCTCCTGCCAAGTCTGACATAGGGCCCAATGGAGGCAATTGTTCCTGGAGGCTGTCTGCTATTACATTTTGAATAAAAGCTGGATTATGGCCAAATAGATTTACACCAAATCCCATCGTCAGATCCAAATACTCATTCCCATCCAGATCCCATAACTTAGATCCCTCTGCACGTGTTGAAATAATGGGATACACCATTTCCTTCCAATACGAGCGAAATCCAGACACATTGCGATTATTCGCATGAACCAAACGTGTTTGGCCTGTTTTTAATTTTGAACCTTTGGTTCTTGCGGTATACTTGGCTATAAATTGTTCAACATACTGGTTCTGAAGCGGTGATAATCCGCTCTCTTCATGAATCTTCAACGATTGATACGGTATAAAAGGTTTGGCTTCCTTCGATTCCGAATTGGGTTGGATTTCTTTGGTTGGTTTGGTCTCATGATGTTTCATTTCCAAAAGAGGCGATTGAACAGCATTCATTTGCTCGCCTAACAACACATTCAAACTTTTTAATTGGGACTCCATGAGCTGAATGGCAGACATCACAATTTGTTCCGACACATTCCCTGATGATTTTGCCGTGTTTATATTGTTCACAGATGCCAGATTTCGTTGTTCAGTATGCTCCTGAACTGTTTGATTGTTTATATTTTCAGATACATCATGATGCTTTATATTCTCTGACACATATTTAACTAAGGAATTAATATTTGTAAGGGTTTCAAAAAACATTTCCATCGGGATATCCAAACGGAACAGCTCTGAGATCTCCTTCTGAATTTGCACAAGAATAATGGAATCCAATCCCATTTGGAGAAAATGAGCTTGATGATCCAGCTCTTCCAACTTCAAACCAGATGCACGACTGATACTTGTTTTAATCTTTAATTCAATATCGTTTGCATTCATCTCCATTTGAACCTCATTCCTCTCTGACCTATGTCCCGCTGGTATCTGATGTTTGACTTCAATCCAACACCGCTTCTGTTCAAATGGGTATAAAGGTAATGGAATTTTCCGAATGACTTCATGATTATAAAACCTTTCCCAATCAATCACTGCCCCCAGTGTAAATAACTTGCCGAGTTCATTTAAAGATTCTACCTTGCCCTGAGCATACAGATGATCGGTAACAAGCGTCTTGTCTTTTTTGGCATAACCAAAATAAACATTGGGCAGTTTACCCTCTCCGTTTGCAATTCGTTGCAATTTTTCATGTAATTCTTGTGTACTCGTGACTACGATGGCAAGCCGATAATCCAGATTAGCCCTTCCCGTACTGGCTGTATAACAGATTTGTTGAATGGAAACATCCGTGTGATCGGTTAGATATTCTTGATACGTTCTGACCAGTTCATCCAGCGCCCGTTCGGTGGCAGCAGACAGAACAAATAGATGAGGCTCTTGGGACATGCTTTTATCTACTGTTTTGGAAGGAACATATTCTTCGAGAACAACATGTGCATTCGTACCACTGAAACCAAAAGAACTAATCCCGCATCGTAATGGACCCTCTTCTTCACCAAAAGCCATTAATTCCTGATTCACATAAAAAGGGGAGGCTTCAAACTTAAGCAAGGGATTAGGCTTGTCAAAGTGAACCAATGGTGGAATCTTTCTCTGTTGAAACATAAGAATAGATTTAATTAATCCAGCGATTCCCGCCGCTTCAAAGCCATGTCCAATGTTAGCTTTGGCAGATCCGATTGCACAAAATTGTTTCCGATCCGTATATTTCTCAAAAGCTTTACGCAAAGCATTGAACTCAACCGGATCACCTAATTTTGTCCCTGTTCCATGTGCTTCAATAAAGTTAAGCGTATCAGGAGAAATGCCGGCTTCTTTCCATGCCTTTTCGATCACATGGGTCTGTGACTCCGGGTTAGGTGCTGTGATTCCTACCGTCTTGCCATCCTGATTAATCGCACTTCCCTTAATCACACCATAGATATGATCTCCGTCCTTAATCGCTTGCTGCATTGGCTTCAACATGATCGATCCAACACCTTCGCCAAATCCCGTGCCGTTGGCATCTTCGCTAAATGTTCTGGTCAATGCATCTGGAGATTCCATATCCAGTCCGATACTTATTGGTAATAATGCCGTTCGAATGCCTCCTGCGATTGCCATTTCACAATCTCCAGCGAGCAATCCTTTACATGCCATGTGGACAGCAACAAGTGAGGAGGAGCAAGCGGTATCAATCGTTAAGGCCGGGCCCTTTAAATTCAAGAAATATGCAATCCTGCTCGCCAGTACAGATGGTAAATTTCCAATGATATAATTTTTGAGTTCTGCGGGGTAACTCGCCGTCACCAGCCGTTCGTAATCATATCCAACTTTGGAATACCCCACGTACACGCCCACATTTCTTCCATTGATTCCTTCCCCTGCATACCCGGCGTCTTCAATCGTATGCCATGCCGTTTGCAAGAACATCCTTTGATTCGGGTCCATAAATTGAGCGGTTTTTGGGGTTATGCCAAAGAAAGAGTAGTCGAATTGATCAATTTGATCCAAGTAACCACCCTTGATCCATTGAATTTCGCTCATTTCACTTCGCATGGATTGTATATAATCCGCTGCGTCTATTATCCTACTTTCAGGGTAGTCCCGAATGTTATGTGTTCCATTTTCCAAAACACGCCAAAACTCGCTTGCATTTGATGCACCAGGGAGATTCAAAGACATACCGATAATAGCAATATCTTTGGATGACGTATGATCCTCTTGAGTTTGGTTGACTTTCACGGTCTCGCTGTAGCCTCTGGACAGATATGCTGCCAATTCAGTTATCGAGGGATAGGTAAAGAGGTCCGTAACAGCAAGTTCTTCTCCGTATTTTTGTTCTATACGTTCAGCGATTTGGGCCAGCTGTAATGAAGTTGCACCCATATCAAAATAGCTATCCTCAAGGTCAACCTTTTTCCCAACCAGCACTTCAGAAAATAGTGAAGTTAATTCACGTTCTATGACTCGAACCGAAACAGCAACCTTTCCTTTTGCCTTGTCATTGTCATTCTTGATCCAGTCATGGATGAAAGCAGATTCTGTTGAGAATTTGCCTGCTTCATACTGCTTGGCTAACTGATACCGCTGGATTTTCCCACTTGTTGTTTTGGGTAATTTTTTGATGGGCAGTACCTCTTTGACACTCCATCCCCCATGTTTGTATAGGTGTCTTTTGATTTCTTTAATATGAGGCAGGAAGTGTTCGATCTTTTTTTTGTACACGACAAACAAAACAATTTCTTCACTTTGACTATTCGAATCATACACACCACAAGCAGCAACTCTTCCGAGTTCAATATCATCTAATTGGATGGCGACACGTTCAATGTCATGGGGATATACATTTTTACCATTGATAAAGATAATGTCTTTTTCCCGCCCTGTTACAACCAGTTTTCCGTTCATGATGAAACCCAGATCTCCTGTATTCACCCATCCGTCGTGCGTTAATAACTTCTCCGTTGCTAGTGAATTATTATAATAACCTTGGGTGACGTTATCCCCCTTGATTTGAATTTTTCCAATAACCAAATCGGGAACACTGTTCATTTCCTCATCGCAAATTCTAAGATGGCAATAATCAATTGCTTCGCCAACGGCAACAAATGATGCCACATGTTGAGCATGTTTCTCGACTTCGATGACACGCTCCCCTAAGTTCAGATGATCCCGGTGAACGTACACCGCAGTAAATTCTTCTTCTACCTTGGGAAAGGAGACGGCAACAGAGGCCTCTGCTAATCCATATACGGTAAACATGGCTGTTTTCTTTAAGTGATATGCTGACAATACATTTAGGAATTCATCACACACTTCGGGTAATATAGGTTCCGCCCCATTATAGATGACTCTGACAGATGACAGATCCCATCCCTCCGCTTTGTCTTCGCGAAAGAAATTCAGGAAGTATTTATAACCAAAGTTAGGGGAAGACAGTATGGTTGCTTTATGTTCATTTACTTTTTTCATCCATAGAATCGGTTTGCGAATAAATAATTCCGTTGGGAGCAAGTACTGATGAATTCCTGCCACGAGGGGTACGAGATGAAATCCAATCAAACCCATATCATGGGTAAGGGGCATCCAGGAGAGAAAACTATCGTTTGAACTAATTTGTGTGCCATTAATAGCAGCACAAGTATTATAAATCAGGTTTCTATGGGTGAGCATAACGCCTTTCGGATCCCCGGTTGATCCAGAAGAGAATTGAATAAATGCCAAGTCATCAGACTGAGGTTCAACTATATTATTAATAGATTCATAATGATATATGGTGTCTTGGATCAGATCCGTTCTGACTTCTAATTGATGATGGAAATCAAACATGTCATGTTCCAAAACAAATCTCTTCATTTTATCCAGCACCTTCTCAGATGCAATCAGGAAAGGGTTATTTAGCAAATTCCAAATACGGCATACTTTCAAGTTTTGTTCTTCATCTTCACCAATACTTACAGGGATAGGGATCATTCCACCGAGTATACAAGCCCAGAATGCGACTAAAAATCGTTTGTTTTCTTGAATCTGAAAAATAATCTCTTGTTTAGGTTTAATTCCGATGGCTTGTAGATAACCTAAATACCCTTGTGCCTCAGTAAATAATTGATGATAAGATATAAAAGTTTCACGTTTGTCCGCATCGATAAAACGAATACCTCGGTCCGTTATTTTACCTCTGTCGCGGATAATATCCACTAATGTTTGAAACTGATTAGTATACATATCTCTCCTCCAAATGAATCATCTCTAACATGCTTATCTAATTATTTACACATATTTCAAGCAAAATTTTACCATAGAAATATATGTAAAATCAATCAATTTATTGTTACTTTATGGTAAAAAATAGAGATTGATTTTTGGATTATTGACATATTTATTACCAATATCTGAAGCTTCAACAAGTTCAGATGCATTAAAAGACAAAAAGACTACCTTATAAAAAGGCAGTCTGTCGCTGTAATACAGATCTTGCAAAAGAACAGAACGAGTACTAGATTGCATCAATCAACGCGGTTCCATCCAATGGAATTTTTTTTGCTATAATAATGGAATGACATACCTGTAGAGCATCATTTATCTCTTCTTCACTAAGTTCATATTCATTGTTGTTTACTTGTTCCTTTGCCCGTTGTAATTGGTGAAATAATGGCTCAACCGTTTGGGTGTATGATATCGAATCTGGGTTATAATTCCGTGAAATCAGTGCGGTTACTGTTAGTTCTGATAACAACTTTTTACGAATCGATATTCGTTTATTTTTCCTTTCTTGTGTATTGGTAAGCATTAGTAAATCGGAAGGCTGGCTTAGCGAGTAAGGTACAATACGCTTCGTTATTTTGCTCGTAAGACTAACTAACACATGTTTAGAACCCAACTCTATAACTTCAGTAACCCCATTTGCAACCAGATAGAGCATAGACTCTGACCATCTTACAGGCATCGTCATCTGCATGTTTAAATAATCAACGACAGATCGATCAGACTCATAGGGTGCTGCTGTAACATTGGAAATAATCGGGTATATTGCATGGGCATATTGATATTGATCCAATTCAACTTTGAATTGTTCTGCTGCGGTTTGCATCATGGGAGAATGATAGGGACCACTTACATTGATATAAGAATGTTTCGCTCTCAAAACTTCTGTCCTTTTAATAATTTCTTGTATAGAGTGCCGATGTCCCGAAATGACAAACTGCTGGCCAGCGTTCATACAAGCCACACAAGCAGGACGCTCGATCGTGGAAACTTGTTCGCATATGTTTTGAAGTGTATCTAAATGAATACCTGAAATGGCGGCCATGGTACCTTTCTGATCCGAGTCTGCATTGTGCATAATACTCCCTCGTTGTCTTACCAGTTTAATGGCGTCATGAAATGAGAGAACACCTGCGCATACCAGAGCCGAATATTCTCCCAAACTATGCCCAGCCAAATAAGCGGGTTCCATCCCTATTTCTTGCATATAAACTTGATAAGCAATGACACTAACAGTCAAAAGTGCAGGCTGAGCATTCATTGTCATTGTCAAATCAGCCATGCTACCTTCAAAACATAACTTTCTCAAATCGAAAGAAATGGCATCACTGGCTTCTTCAAATAACTTCTTAGCCACATCGAAGTTATTCCAAAAGTCTCTACCCATCCCAACCATCTGAGAACCTTGTCCAGGAAACAACAGAGCTACATTACTCATCCAGCATCCTCCATGTATCAACTTTATATTTCATGCACTTCGACAACATAAAACCAATAAATTCCTTGTTTTCAAAATTTATAATAAACTTTCATTAGGAGTTATGCAATAATAAAGTCAAAAGGAGGGTCATCTATTTCTATGAACGGAAACTCACGATTCTCCTTACCTGGAATCCTATACTGCAACGGACGTGAAAAAAAGACCCTGCAATAATATATGCAGGATCTAAAATAAGTTTTGGGACAAAGGGTGTACGTATTACCCGTTTTCCAGATTGTCTCATTACTTTATCAAGTGATCAATCCATACTTCACAAAACTATGATACAATCCATCTTCCTCTACTGTTCCAGTAATATCATCTGCAATGGCTTTCAGACCTGGCTTTGCATTACCCATGGCAATGCCGATGTTACAAAATTCCAACATCTCGGCATCATTCATGCCATCACCGATGGCAAATGTATCTTCTTGGGACATGCCCAGATGCTTCAGCAGATCGGCGATCGCAATGGCTTTGTGAATGCCAGGGATCATCAGTTCACCACTTCCTTCACCAAAGATCGGCACAGTGCACTGAATGACTTCGAATTTCCCTTCAAACTCTTGCTTGATTCGCTCAAACGGGATAGCTGAGCTCTCCAAGAAACATACTTTGTTCACATCATCCTTGTACAGATCGGCCTCTCCATACGTCAATCCGGCAATAAACGGGTGCGGTTTCAGCTCCTTCTTCTCTCTGGCTACAGGGTCATTCTCCACATCGCCATAGATACGGCGTTCCAGGTGAGGTTGAAGATTGCTACTCGCGTACAATGCCGAATTGGATTCAAGGTAGAAGTCAATGCCATTCTCATTAAAGAAATCGACCATATGTCGAACATCTTCCGCTGTTACCCTTTTGTGATATAACACATCCTTGCCAAACTCAACATAACCCCCACCTGCACCAATCAGACCATCGAATCCGACATCCCAGATGGAATCATAAATTTCTGCTTTGGATCGGCCTGTACATAAATAGAGCAGATATCCGTTCTCTCTGGCCTGTTTACAAGCCTTCTGTGCTGACAACGGAATGTTTCCATCATCGTCGACCAATGTGCCATCAATATCAATAAAAACAATTTTTCGCTTCGTTTTGTTCATCTGCCTAGCCCCCATCATGTATGTTGTTTATGTCTAACCGTGCGAGTGCCGACAGGCATTTTCCTTTTACAAAATTACCTATTCCGTGGTGTTCGCTGATCGATCAACTTCTCCAAAAATTCGGCAAAAGAATCCGCGTATACTTCAGGTTCCCCATTAAAATAATCCAAACGCATCACTTTGTACTCTCCAAGGTGATCTGCCGTCCGCGTATCAAAATAGTAATATTCATCTTCGTCCGGTACAAACAGTTCCAGCTTCCCTTCCTTCTTCGTGTCTTCGTCGGCAAGTCGGTATCTATACAAAATATCAGTGTCCGCATACTCTCGGTGTTCTGGAGGCGATATGGTCAGAATTCCGGTTCCACTTAACATCGCTATGCCATAATTCAGAAGCCACCAGCGATAGGACGGAGGTAACGGAAAGCCCAACTCCTGTTCAATTTCGGTAATCCAGCTCTCTTGAACTTGATGATTCGGGAACCAGCGTATAACCTCGGTATGCTCCAGTTTCTCAATCAGACTTGAATACATGGATAGATCTCCTCCAATACCATTGTAATGTCATTTGGTTATGATTACCTTCATCCCAACTTGTCCATATGTACAGTTTGCCAGTCATCATTTTCCTCAGCAATAACCGTATACCCTTGACGTTTCCAGAAATCTACGGCTCCTGGCAAGAAGCGATGTGTATGCAAGTAGAGTGTCGTATAGTGCATATCCTTCACCACATTCTCCAGTTCTTTTACCAGCAGGGAACCAATGCCGTATCTGCGATACGCAGGATCTACATAACATTTCACAATTTCGGCTGCGGACTGGGCTGCATATCGGCCGTCCACGGCCTGAATACGTCCATCATATGGTAATATCCCAATCGTTCCGACGATGCCCGCATCCCCTGTCATTGCAACAAGAAAAATCGATTCATTGGATTCCAGATAATGTTCTGTGAACTGCTCGAAATCCACAGGTAACCTCGTGTGATCCATCATGGGAAACACTTCTCTGCGTACACGCATGGCAAAATCAATGGCATCATGAATCTGGTGTGCCTGAACTGGTGTGACTGTCGGTATACTCTGAAGTTGTGTCAATAAATCCACATTCCTTATCCTCTGTATTAGGAGCTACCTCTCGGCCCTGCCTTAAATCTTGTTCATGCCAAAGCGGCTCACTTCATATCATCTTACCGAATTTATCCCTTCCTATCAATCTATCTACACTACTAACCAAATTAAAAACATGCCCTCACAGTCTGATAGAGTTCGCATACGATAAGGCGTGTCACAATCCATGTTGGAGGGAGAAACGCAAATGTGGTTATGGTTAGGTGTTTTTGGTTTCATTTCGCTAGCAATAATCGTGTTCGTGTATCGTTTTCTGGACCAACGTGCCGAGAGCAAGTTTCACCCACATGCCCCCAAGCAGCTCTTAGTCAAATTCAAGGAAGGTACAACACCAGATGAGATGCACACCCTTCACAAAAAAGGGAGATGTAAAGTCGCGGAAACATACGAGGATTTGGGTTGGTACCGTGTGGAATCCCGCAAAAAAATGCACCGGATCCTGAAACATTACAAAGATCATGAGTTGATTGAACATGCAGAGCCAAATTACCTTGTTGAGGCTTCCTTCACCCCTAACGACCCTTTCTTCCCTTACCAGTATAACCTGTCCAAAATCAATGCACCCGCTGCATGGGATATCACTCAAAGTAACAGCTCTGTTAAAATCGCCATTATCGACACTGGTGTACAGCTAAACCACCCAGAATTGGCTTCCAAGCTCATCCCCGGTTACGATTATGTTGATTATGATAATATCCCTGAAGACGGGAACGGACATGGTACACATGTAGCAGGGATCGCTGCTTCTGTTACCAACAATGGGGTGGGCATCGCAGGCGCTGCACCACTTGCATCCATCGTTCCGCTCCGGGTCCTGGATAACAACGGGCAAGGAACGGTCGGTAATGTGGGTAACGGTCTTGTCTATGCTGCCAATAACGGTGTACAGGTGGTTAACCTGAGCCTTGGTGGTCCGATGGGAGACGCATTCCTCCAAGCTGCTGTGCAGTATGCCTGGGATCGTGGAGCCGTAATTATTGCTGCAGCCGGCAACGACAACACTACATTCCCGATCGTACCCGCATCGTATCCCAACGTCATAGCTGTCGCTTCAACCAATCCTTCCGATCTCAAATCCAATTTCTCCAACTATGGTTCGTGGGTCGATATGGCTGCACCAGGAGATACCATCCTATCCACCTATCTGGGTGGTTCCTATGCCTACCTAAGTGGAACATCCATGGCAGCACCACATGTGGCTGGAGTAGCTGCACTTCTCGCTGCACAAGGTAAAACCAATGCCCAGATTCGGGATGCACTATGCTTTGCTTCTGATCCAGTATCCGGCTCCGGAGTCTACTGGACGTATGGACGATTGAATGCCTATCGGAGCTTACAGGTGCCATAATACACCTACTATCGCTCATGATTGCACACAGGGCATATCCTTTCCATTTTTACACAAATTAAAAAACGAAGGGGCATCTGTAAGTAAGATGCTCCTTCGTTTGGTTAAAAAGTATTCGAGGTTAAACTTTTGCTGCCCAAAGCTCTATTTCAATTTTAATCTCTGGTAAACCTAACGCCGTAATATATCCAATCGTCATTGCAGGATAATCCGTACTAAATAATTGTCCCCACTCGGCATATAAGAAATCCCAATCGATTTCCTCGGTTGCCCATACGTTCACTTTGATAATATGTTCAGCATCTAAACGCTCAGATTCGAGCACTGTTTTAATATTATTAAATGTATTAGTGACTTGCTCATTCAGACTCTCTGGAAAAAGTCCATTATGATCTGCTCCAATTTGACCCGAAGTCACAAATAACTCTGCATTCCTCGGGATTCTTGTAATATGCGTGTACTGCCCTACAGGAGCTGGCATTTTTTCTGGATTTGTTCTAGTAATTTTGTCCATATTCATCTGGATTACCTCATCATTCTTAAGATTTTTCTGCGTTATTTCCTAGTTTCCTTCCGATTTTGGGCAGACTTCACCCTTGGAATAGATTCTAGAAAAAGACAGCAGTGGAGTATCCATATCCCGAAGATATAAACGCAAGTGATTTTTTCTTCATGAGTGGATGCTCCTCCCTTCTTAAGTGACAAGATTCTCTTCATTTCTTTATTATATCGGAAAGCCACATCAGGGGTCAAATTCATCCCCTCATAAACAAAGAGCAATCCCGTTATAACGAGACTGCTCTTTGTTTATTCTATAGCATCGAACACCTTGTATTAGAAATATTGTGCGCCATTACTTGCAATGACATCTTTGTACCAGTGAAAACTCTTCTTTTTCACTCTGCGAAGTGTGCCCGTACCATCATTATTTCGGTCTACATAGATATAGCCATAACGTTTCTTCATCTCTCCGGTACCCGCACTGACCAGGTCAATCGGTCCCCAGCTTGTGTAACCTATCAGCTCGACACCATCTTGAATCGCTTCAGCCATCTCGGCAAAATGACTATTCAAATATTCGATGCGATAGTCATCTTCAACGGAGTCATTGTCTAACAACACATCGGTTGCGCCAAGTCCATTTTCTACGATAAACAACGGTTTGCCATAGCGGTCATGAAGCTGATTACATGTAATACGGAGTCCTTTGGGATCAATGGTCCATCCCCACTCGGAAGCTTGCAGATAAGGGTTCTTCACCGAACCAAATACATTGCCTTCTGTCGAATCTTTCAAAATCTCAGGGTCTGTACTGGTACAACGGCTTGCATAGTAGCTAAAACCAATATAATCGACTGTATTCTGCATCAAGATATCTTGGTCTTCTGGTTGCATCTCAATCTGAATGTCATTTTCTCTGAAAAATCTTTTGGTATAACCCGGATATGCTCCCTTCGACTGCACATCGATGAAGAAGAACGACTCGCGGTCTTTCTCCATAGCCTTCCATACGTCATCCGGGTTAGAGCTATATGGATAGACCATTCCAGCCGCTAGCATACAGCCGATCTGTGCACCAGGAATAATCTCATGACAAGCTTTAACCGCAAGTGCACTGGCTACCAATTCATGATGTGCTGCCTGATACAGAACCTGATCTTTGTTTTCACCATCCTGCAGAACAATACCCGCTCCAATGTACGGAAGATGCAGCAACATGTTGATCTCATTAAACGTCATCCAGTATTTCACTTTATTCTTGTATAGATTGAATAGCGTCGTCGCATATTTCTCAAAGAAACCGATCATATTACGATTCTTCCAACCGCCGTAAGTCTCGACCAGATGCACAGGTACATCGAAATGACAGATCGTCACAACAGGTTCAATGTTGTATTTCAATAACTCATCAAAGACATCATCATAAAATTGTAAGCCTGCTTCATTTGGTTCCGCTTCATCCCCATTAGGGAAAATCCGTGCCCAGGCTATTGAAAGCCTGAGGCACTTGAATCCCATTTCTGCAAATAACGCAATATCTTCCTTATATCGATGATAGAAGTCAATGGCTTCATGTGAAGGATAGAATTCCCCTGTTTTTGGCTCATATGAATCCAGATTACCCAGAGCAATATTCCATCGATTCGCACCAATCGGAATCAGATCTACCGTTGTTAAACCTTTGCCACCTTCCAGATAGGCACCTTCCAATTGATTCGCTGCGGTTGCTCCTCCCCAGAGAAAATTCTCCGGGAAGGCTGTAAATTTTTCATTCATTGAGGAGTACCTCCTAAACCATCTGTAATTTCAATTAGCTTAATACCGTGATCAATTTATCTTTCTCATGAACAGATGCATCTTTCGTTCCTACAACGTCCAGATAATTGGAAGTATTCGTGACAATGATCGGTGTAACCGTCTCATATCCTGCATCCTTAATCGCTTGCAGGTCAAACTCAACAATCAAATCACCTGCGTTAACACGGTCTCCGTCCTTCACATGGGTTGTAAAATATTCACCTTTCAGCTTCACCGTATCCTGACCAATATGGATCAGCATCTCTACACCATCATCGCTTACAAGACCAATGGCATGTTTCGTGCGATATACCGTTTGAACAATACCCGTAATTGGAGATACCACTCTACCGCTGGTTGGACGAATTGCAATCCCTTTACCCATGTGCTCTCCTGCAAACGTTACGTCATTAATATCTTTCAGTGCAACGACTTCACCAGCCATTGGGCTTACAATTTCGTATCTGCTGTTCGGATTTGGATCAAGTACAGGTACTGGAGCTGGTTTAGCTTCTACTTTGTCTTGGAATCCAACCACATACGTCAGAATAAAACCAAGGATGAATGCAATGCCACATGCCACCAGAGCCATATAGAATCCGGAATCAACACCTGTAGCTTTATTAATGAAGCTTGGGAACCCGAATACTCCCAGTCCACCAAAGATGTATAATTTCGAACCAGCTAATCCCAAAATACCGCCACCGATACCACCTGCAATACAGCTCATGATAAACGGTTTTTTCAGTGGAAGTGTCAGACCGTAGATGGCTGGCTCAGTTACACCGAAGATACCCGATATGAATGCAGGAATACCTAAAGATTTTAATTTCGTATTCTTTGTTTTGAACATCACTGCAAGCACAGCACCAATCTGTGCAAAGGAAGCTGCGAATGACATTGCAATTATTGGGTCAGCACCAGATGTACTCAAGTTAAGAAGCATGACAGGAACAAGTCCCCAGTGAAGACCAAACAATACAAACACTTGCCACAATCCACCAATAACCAAACCAGTAATAACTGGGCTTAATTCGTAGATACCTGTTGCTCCCGCCCCAATCAACTGACCCGCCCATGTGGATACTGGACCAATAAGAATGAACGTTGCTGGAACGATAACGAGTAAAGTAAAGAATGGAACAAGGAACGTGCTTACGACTTTAGGAATGATATTTTTGAAGAATCTTTCAATTTTAACAGCGAAGAAAGTAGCAATAATGATTGGAATAACCGATGTTGAATAGCTCATCAGAATGACCGGAATCCCCAGGAACGTGATGTGAATCGGTGATTCAAACAATGAACCTGCAAACAGAGTGTACAATGGATCCCCGGCAGTCAACCCAGACAACGTAGGATAAACTAACGAGGCGCCTATCGCCATACCCAGGAACGGTGAACCGCCAAACTTCTTGATTGCCGTGTAACCAAGGAAGATCGGGAAGAAGTAGAACAGACAGTCACCCGTTGCATTCAACAGTTGATACGTTCCGGAAGTATCCGTAAGCCATCCGAATGATAAAAACATCGCTGTAAAACCTTTAATCATACCTGTTGCAGCCAGCAAACCGAGTAATGGTGTGAACACACCGGAGATCATGTCGATAAATCGACTGAACAATCCCACTTTCTTGCCTGAGTTGTCTGCTTCCTCTTCAAACTGACCTTCGGTTGGGAAATTCCCCGCCTTAACAACTGCTTTATATACATCCGGCACTTCGTTGCCGATAACGACCTGATATTGTCCACCACTTTGCATGACAGTAATAACACCTGGCAGATTTTTAAGTTCTTCCGTTTTGGCTACGCTTTCATTTTTCAGTTTAAACCGCAGTCTTGTTACACAATGGAATACGCTGTTTACATTGTCTCGACCACCTACACCTGACAGAATGTCCTTAGCTAATTGATCGTAGTTGCTCATTGTAATTCTCCCTCTCTAAGTAGACTCCCCATGACTTTTGAAACAAATAAAACCTGAACCACTGAACATACACAACATACCGGATCGTCCGGAAATCAGTCGTGTTATTCAGCAATTCAGGTTTTGCCCTTAACGGTTGCAACCCTGTAAGGCTGTACACATTGGTATTTAATTATTTGGATAACGAAAGTAAGTTACATTCCATACCCTATGAACTAAGGATGGTCGGCATTGCCTGATTGAACAGTTACAATCCGATTGATGTATGCGCTTACTTCTTGAACTCATCATAGTACATCTGAACTACGTTTGCAACACTTATTTTTATTAATTCCACAAATACATTGGAGTGACCAAAAATGAAAAAAGAGACCCCTTCGAAAGTATCGAAATGGTCCCTTTTTTTTCATGATGTTCACATTTATAAATACGCACTAAAGCAGAATTAACCAATAACCGTAACCAATTTATCCTTTTCTTGCACTTCACGATTTGTTGTAGCAACCACGTCCAAATAATCAGCCGTATTAGTTACAATAATCGGTGTTACGGTCTCATAACCCGCCTCAATAATGGCTTGCAGATCAAATTCAACGATCAGATCGCCAACACTCACACGATCTCCATCTTTCACATGGGCAGTGAAATGCTGACCTTTGAGCTGTACCGTATCCTGACCAATATGGATCAGAATCTCTACACCTTGATCATCTACAAGTCCAATCGCATGTTTGGTACGGTAAATCGTCTGTACCACACCATTAATCGGGGATACAACTCTCCCACTGGTTGGGCGAATAGCAATCCCTTTACCCATATGTTCACCAGCAAATGTAGCATCATTAATTTCTTGCAAAGGAACTACCTCACCCGTCATTGGGCTGGCAATTTCGTAACGATTGTTCGGATTAGGCTCAAGTGCTGCCTTCTCTTCTTTTACTGGCTCTGGAGCCTGTTTGGCAGCCTCTGGATTAGCAGGATCTTTGAATCCTACAAAATAAACGAGAACAAAACCTAGTACAAAAGCAATGATAGTGGCAATCATGGCCATCCAGAATTCATAGTTGATCCCCTCTGTGGGACTAATCAGCGCTGGAACACCAAAGATTCCTGAAGCAAATACAAACATTTTGGAACCTGCAAAGCCAATAATACCACCAGCGGTTGCAGAAGCAATACAACTCATAATAAATGGTTTTTTCAGTGGCAAAGTAAGACCATAAATAGCAGGCTCAGTTACACCGAAAATCCCGGACACAAAGGCAGGAACACCCAGTGATTTGAGTTTGGTATTTTTCGTTTTAAGCATAACCCCAAGAACGGCACCAATCTGAGCAAAAGAAGCAGCAAACATCATCGCCAGAATCGGATCTGCTTTCAGAGTGGACAGATTGAGCAACATGATTGGTACGATACCCCAGTGTAACCCGAAGATAACCAATACTTGCCACAATCCACCAACAACAATACCAGTCACCAACGGACTCAAGTCATAGATGCCCGATACCCCGGCACCAATCAGCTGACTTGCCCATGTTGCGATTGGACCAATCAAGAGGAATGTTACAGGTACAACAATCAGAATGGTAAAAAATGGCGTGAGGAACGTTCTCACAACAGAAGGAATGATCTTTTTGAAGAATGCTTCTACCTTTGCTCCAAAATAAGCAGCAATAATAATCGGGATTACGGATGAGGAATAACTCATCAAGATCACGGGAATACCCAGGAACGTGATGTGAATCGGAGATTCAAACAATGTGCCTGTAAATAACGTATATAGCGGCTCTCCACCGCTAAGACCGGATAAGGTCGGATATACAAGTGATGCTCCGATGGCCATCCCGAGGAATGGAGATCCACCGAATTTTTTCATAGCTGTGTAACCCAGGAAGATTGGGAAGAAGTAGAACAGACAGTCTCCTGCAGCATTCAACAATTGATATGTTCCTGAAGCCGGGTCCAGCCATTCGAGAGAAGTAAACATGGACAGGAAACCTTTGATCATCCCTGTTGCAGCAAGCAAGCCGAGAATTGGTGTAAATACACCCGAGATCAAGTCGATAAACTGACCCAAGAGACTCTCTTTTTTACCGGAAGATTCTGACTCATCAGTTGAGACCGGTTCATCCGCATTCATATTACCCACATGTAACAAGGCTTTATACACATCAGACACTTCGTTACCCACAACTACCTGGTATTGCCCCCCGCTTTGCATTACCGTTATGACTCCAGGTAGATTTTTGAGTTCGTCTGTTTTGGCATTATTGTCATTTTTTAATTTGAAACGAAGTCTGGTCGCACAGTGCACTACGCTGTTAATGTTCTGTTTACCACCAACGCCAGACAGAATGTCCTTGGCTAATTGCTCGTGTTTCATGAAGTCTTTTCTTCCTTTCTGGCTAGACACGGATTCAAAGCATATTGGAGAGAATAAAAAAACCTGAACATCTGAATGTATGGAACATCCGGTTAACGGTATGTTCTGTCATTCAAGCGTTCAGGTTTTGCCCTAGTGGTTGCAACCCTGCAAGCTGATCTATGGGATTATTCAGTAGTTGCATTCACAACTCTCTCAATATGGATCGTTAAGTACATCAATTCTTCGTCAGTTAGTTGATACGTGTAGTTGCTTTCAATGAATTTCTTGATTTTCTCCGAGCACTTGTGCGCTGCCGGATACTTTTTCTGAATCATCAGGAACAGTTCATCATCGTTGTTGCTCTTGTAATGTTTTCCCTTCACCAAACGTTGAGCGAAAAACTTCAAATGCGTCACAAAGCGATAAAATGTCAGTGAGTTCTCATCAAAATCAATTTTGAAATGATACTTGATGATTGTCAAAATTTCTTGCATGACCTGCGTCATACTCTTGATGTTGGGCATTTCCTCATTCAACGCTGCATTGACAAAGTGAAGTGCCATAAATCCGGCTTCGTCCTCGGGCAAGATCACACCAAACTGATCACAGATCATATTGAGCGCTTCCATTCCGACTTCATATTCCTCTTTGTATAACTGCTTTGTCTCCCAGATCAACCCGTTGCGTATAGGCAGATTCTTACGATACCGCTCAATGGCAAAGTGAATATGGTCTGTGAGATGTAAGTAGATGCTCTCATTTAATTTCTTGCCAAGTTTTAGCTTGGCGTAAGCGATGATTTCCTCGGATACTTTCATGTATTCCAAAGGAATGCTTGAGATTAATGCCTTGAAGTTTTCCTGAATATCTTCATTCTGTAAAGTAAATATCTTGTCGATATGCTGCTCGGAAACCATATCACCCGCCCGCTTCTGATAAGCAATCCCCCGGCCAATGATAATAACTTCCTGTTGTTCGGCATTCATCGCAACTACAGCATTATTGTTCAGCACCTTCTCGATTTTCACTTTATCACTCCAATATACAGAAAAAGACAAACCAATCCCTTTTCTCAAGGTATACGGCTTTGCCTGATTCAACAGTTACAACCCGATATGTTGTACGCGCTTCCCTCATATTATTACAAATTTCTACACAGTGCAACATAAAGTTAATATCGTATTAGCATGACTCCCGATCTAGGTATATATACTCACAGGAGTGAGCAAATCAAGAATTATTTTACAGGGATTCACGGTTTATTGTTTTTGCTTTCTTTCTCCAGTTCCGCTTCAATTCTTCGATTAATCATGTCCATCTGTTCTGAATCCAAACGATCGACTTGCGTGTATTCTTTATCCATCTCATACTCCTGCGCCTCGCCTTTGTTCATTAGTCCCAGTTGATTCTTGATGTCTCGGATATCTTCACGCATATGCATCGTTTGGCGGTAATGATCTATCACAAGGGCGAAAACAATGCCCCCAGCCAAAATCGGACCGAATGGGATCAGATAACATAAAACAAGTCCTATGAGCAAAAATAAAACAAAGTACATGATGTAATGCCCCTCTCATATAACATATCTACCCTGCTAAGATAAACGTTTCATCAGGTTATAAATTAAATCGTTCCTGAATTAACTTTGCCACCTCATCCGGGCTCTTGTGTGTGTTATCAATCCGTATGTAGTGCTCATGCTTGATTTCTCCCGGTTCCGAGTTCAGTCGATATAGCTTCATCGTATCAAGTAAATCTCGCTCAGACCAAGCTATGTCACGTTTTGTTGGCTTGTGTAGCAGGCGATGCGGACTTTTATTGCGCTCTAGTCTTTCCGATGCATCGGCCTCCAATTCCACATAACAGACCTGACCCCCTTGGGATGTAAACAACTCACTGATCTTACGGATGTATTCACCATCTGACTCCGCGTCCAAAGCCCACACAAATGTGAAAATCAAACCCGGCAGGTCACTCTTCGCCACTTCCTCGAAAATCTCCTGACGGAACAGACTCACCAGTCTTTTGCCTTGTGGTGTACCATAGCTGAAGAAAGGAGACACCATTTCAATCGTCATGTGGTTATGAAACAATTTTAGCTTTGTTATCTTCTCCAGCTCTTGCCCCACCGTCATCTTGCCCACAGCCTGTGGGCCAAAAATAATCACTAATTTCATTTTCGATCACTC
Source organism: Paenibacillus sp. FSL K6-4396 (assembly GCF_038002525.1). Taxonomy (NCBI): domain Bacteria; kingdom Bacillati; phylum Bacillota; class Bacilli; order Caryophanales; family Paenibacillaceae; genus Paenibacillus; species Paenibacillus sp. FSL K6-4396. The sequence continues at coordinate 4,204,278 of NZ_JBBOCR010000001.1, forward strand.
CTGACAAGGTAGCGTTCATTCCATTAATTCAATTTTATGGACATTAAACTCTATGATACCTCCTTTAGTGCAAATAAAAAAGAGGTTTCAAGTGAATCCCTCAATGCGTGAGGGCTTGAAATCTCTTATCTTAAATTACATATGTTTACTTATACTTACCGTCCGATCAGGACCCATCCCCACTTCATCCGGCGCAATCCCATTGCGCAGATCCATGAGATCAGGAGAGTAACAACATAAGATAGGATGATACCCACGCTGAAGTGTCGAGCCAGGTCATCTGTAAATTCACGTCTCCAGAAGAGCAGTACGAGGGGATGCATTAAAAACACACCAAACGCAACTGTACCCAAGGAATCCAGAACATGCGTAGCTTTACGAACTTCCGTATGTTTTCCTGCACCCAATCGTTCACTAAAGATCAGCAGGAGCAAGCAGGCTGACAACGTAAACAGATTTCGGAACAGGAACAGCACGGTATAGGTTACCACCGGATATGCAGCAAAAGCGGTTTTGATATAAGCATTACCATATATAAAAATGGCACCTCCGCTCAATAACGCAGCTATAAGTACATAACGGTGAGTATACAGTTTCTTTAATGCCCACTCAAAGTTCAGCCCAACCCATGCGCCAAATCCAATCACGATCAGATAACTGGGTAACAAACTTCCTGTCCGTTCGAAGTGAAACTGCAAATGTAGTGCATAAAAGATCGCTTGACCCGCAATAAAGAATAATGGCAAATAACGATTAAACAAACGATGGCGTGTAAGGGACAGAAGCCACGGAAAAACGATATAGAATTGAAGAATAATCAGAAAAAAGTACAAGTGCGTATGAGCGGTTCCCATCACTAATTGTTTGGCAAATTGAACACCATGGGTCAAAGGTTCTTTGCCCGCAAGCAACTGTTTAATGGCAAAATAGATAAGGGACCACACCACATAGGGTACAAATACATTGAATAAACGCTTTTTATAAAAAGCGAGCATCCACCCCTTCTCATTCACCTTGGAGCTGTAGTTGTAGAACAAAACCAGGGATGACAGGAACAGGAACGCTGGAACGGCAAATTGCAAAAACGTGTTCCAGAAATAATACACATCATGATCTAATGTATTCTTGGGGTAATGCGCAACTGCTGTTGAAGTCGCATGGATCGCTACCACTGCCATAATGGCAAAAGCACGATAGAGATCCAGATACTCAATTCGCCGGGGCCGATTAACCGGTTGATTCATAAAGATAACCTCACTTGTGCCTGATATGGGATGATAGTTTCCGGCCGCAATCCAGATTCTATGCTTCATTTTAATCAGCACACGAGGGTAATACAATCATAATCCATATTATTTTCGTTATATTACACCATTATTCTGCATTATTCGACATTTTCTATCCAGAATCGTTCAACAACGTTGCCATTGGATTCTACATAGTCTACATCCTTGATGCCACCATTTCGAAGGATAACCCTTCTGGATGGCTCATTAACCGCATCGCATACAACCAATACTTTGGAGATTCCTAGCTCTCTCGTTTTCTCCAAAGACAGCCTGAGAATTTCGAAACCATAGCCACTTTGCCGCTCTCCTGGACGAATGCCATATCCAACATGCCCTCCACTGTTGAACAATTTGTCGTTAAGCTCATGCCTTATATTGACGGCACCCACAATTTGTTGACTCTCCGTGACCAGCCAGTATGTACTGTCTTTGACCCAGCCTTCCGGGATGTCGATCCCTTGTTCATTGCGCTGCAAAAACGCCAACATCTCATCAAACGCAGAAGGATCTTTGGAAATGACCCACGGTACCATCAACTCTCCACTTCTGACCCAGTCTTCATAAAATGCCAAATATGCTTCCTTATATGCTCGTGATGGTTTAATTAATCTAACTTGTTCTTTCCCCATGATCATTACATCCTCCTAACAGATATTGATATTGCCACGTTCTCTCTTCCAGGACACGACGTTCTTGCTCTTCCATCAAACAGTCATAAAAGATAGCTTTCACTGCATACGTTGCGGCATGCACCGCATGGTCTTTCACATGGGCCGTTGCAGCTGCATGCCCCGCCGCACGAGATGCAGAAGAGGCAGCGACATTATCCAATTCTCGTGCAGCAGCATGAGCTGCAAAAGCCGCCTTTCGAGCATCAACCATGGCAATTTCTCCACGGATCCAACCTCTTCCTGCATCAATGGCATCACGGGCGCGGAGATCCTCCGTCTTTTTCTCAAATATATACAAAGCACGTGCCGCACACTCCGCAGCCCAATAGGCCAATGTATGGTGATCCTGTTTCTTAGCCAAATCCTCTATTTCACTACGTAAAGGCGCATCTTTGAATGCAGGTTTTGCCATGGTCATGCTCCTTTCATTGTTCAAAAACTACAAATTCACTCTCAGACAAGTTCGAAAAAGGACCTGCGTGTGTGCAGATCCTCTTCAACTGTACAGCTTACCACTTATTCTATCATTATACGGACTCTGTCAATGCAGACTGTTGAATATCTCGTTACTTTTTCGCATCCGTGACTTTGTACGTGAATCGGTAACTCCCAGATCCAAGGGTGACTTCAACATCGTCTCCAATGTTTTGAATATCCTGAACTCCACTCATCTGATCCAACTGATCCAACGGTTTCCCTTGCTCCAAAACGATCTGTGCACCTGCTCCAGGAAGACGAACAGTACCTCTCGTATTGGCGGGAATGTGCACCCGAGCCTCCATTTCACCCTCCGCCAGCCGGTGCCAGCTTGAAGCAACTTGACCATACATCGTCTCCAGACTCGCTTCCACCCAATCCAGTCCAGGTCCGGGTTGCGGCTCGATATGCACCATTCGGAATCCTGGCTGATGTTCATCGGACCGGATGCCAGCAACATAACGATACAACCATTCTCCAATCGCACCGTACGCATAGTGGTTAAATGAGTTCATATCAGCACTCCAGAGACTCCCATCCTCTTTGATCCCATCCCAATGTTCCCAGACAGTCGTTGCGCCCTGAGTCACCTGATATAACCAGGACGGATAATCCTCTTGAAAAAGTAATGTATAAGCCAGGTCGTGAAGACCTGCATCACTCAATACCGGATTCAGATAAGGTGTGCCCACGAAACCTGTGGTAAGATGATTGCCCGCCTCTTTCACGAGTTTTGCCAATTGTTCGCCAGCACGAGTTCGGGCAGTGGCGTCCAACAGATCAAATTGGAGGGCAAGAACATGTGCTGTTTGCGTGGGAACAGCAATTTTGCCGGCTGGAGTGACGAATTCGTTATTAAACGCAAGAACAATGTTTGTATGCAACTTTTTGTAATATTCAGCATCATCTGTCTTTCCAAGTACCTCAGCCGCTTTTTGAGTTAACGAAACCGAATAGGCATAGAATGCAGTTGCCACATAGTCCTTGTCCGTTGCGCCAACATAACTATCGGGCTTGGAATCTAGTCCCAGCCAATCGCCAAAGTGGAATCCCGTGTTCCACAGATATGGGTTATCGCCCTGCCCGTGAATGTACTCAATCCACCGCTTCATACTCTCATATTGCTCAGCCAGTATTCTGGCATCTCCATACATCTCATAGATGGTCCATGGACAGATGACTGCTGCATCCCCCCAAGCGGCGGAGGAATGACTGGTGTCACCCCATCCTTCTGAAGTGGAACTTCTCAGATCCGGAACGAAGAATGGAATACCTCCATCTTCTCCCTGATCCGCTGCCAGATCCCGCAACCATTTTGTGAAGAAGGGTGCCGTATTCATCAGGTAGGAAGACGTGCGGACAAACATCTGTGCATCGCCAGTCCATCCGAGTCGTTCATCCCTCTGTGGACAGTCTGTCGGCACATCAAGGAAGTTCCCTTTTTGCCCCCACAATATATTGTGATGCAGTTGGTTCACCAGTGGACTGGAGCATGAGAACTGACCTGTTTGCTCCATATTCGAGTGCAGCACTATTCCGGTGAATTCATCCAGACTAACGTGTTCCGGGAAGCCAACCAGTTTAACATAACGGAACCCTTGGAACGTAAAATGCGGCTCAAATGTTTCCACTTCATCCCCCTTGCAAGTGTAGCGAATACACTGCTTGGCGGCGCGAAGATTTTCGGTGTAGAAGTTGCCTTCATGATCCAATATCTCAGCATGATGCAGCTCAACCGTCTGACCAACCTCACCTTGAATGCTAAATCTAACCCATCCCACCATATTCTGTCCCATGTCTATTACACGATCTCCCAGTGGGGTTGTTAACAAAGCGATTGGCTGTAGCTGTTCTACTTGGGTGACGGGTACGTTCTCCTGCGCAACGATGATATCTTTGGGATGATCCAGTACGTTCACAGGTGCCCAATTCGTCTGAGATGAATCCGACCAATCAGACTCCATTCGTGCATCATACGTCTCTCCCATATAGATGTCCGACATACGAATGGCACTTGAAGCAGCCGTCCACTCCCCATTGGAGAGAATACATTCCTCTGATCCATCTGCGTATTTCATATGCAGTTCCAGCAGCAATGCGGACGTTGAACCAAATATCTCCCGTTCTTTGTTCCAGCCAAGATATCCTCGGTACCAGCCATCACCCAGATTAGCACCTAATGTATTCTGTCCATCCTGAAGCAGGTGGGTAACATCATAAGTTTGATATTGTAATCGCTTACGATAAGAGGTCCAGCCAGGTGTAAAATAATCTTCTCCTACTCTTGTGTTGTTCATATGCAACTCGTATAATCCAAGTGCTGTTACGTATATTCTGGCAGACGTAACAGGTTGTTTTACATTAAACTGCTTGCGCATACGCGGGCATGACGTATCTCCATCATCTGATGGTTGAGCTGTGATCCATTCTGCTTGCCACTTGTTATGACGATCCATAAGTCCCATCTCGAAATAAGCCGTTTCGGACCATCCCGAATCATTTCCTGCATCATCCCATGCCCGAATCCGGTAATAGTATCGCGTTCGCGGAGAAGGCTGAAACGGGTTTAATTCCACATGTATGGATTGATCCGTAGTTATCTCGCTAGAATCCCATGCAATTCCATCAAAATCTTCCGTCAATGACAGCTGAATCTGGTATGCGGATTGCATGCAGTTCCGACGATCGGATTGCAGCTGCCAGCTTAAACGCGGTGATTTGACATCAAGGCCTATCGGATTGTTCCTATACTCACAACGAAGGTGACTAACGTTGAACATCAGTAGATCATCCTTTCCATCTTGGCTTCCCATTCGGGGTTACGATATAATTATATCGATCCTGCTGTCGTAAATACCCGGTAATCCGGACTATTTCATCCGGTAATTCAGCCATCTGTGCGAGGAGGTTGCATTGTGAATTCATCTGTACAACTCATGAAAAGCGAATACTTTCTACATAATCATCTGCAACTTTTTGTCAATCGTTGCTCTGAAGATTTTGTGCTTCCTTTTCACGCACATGAATTTATTGAGTATAGCTATGTTGCCGAAGGAAAGGGCTTTCATCATATCGGTGAAGATATCATTCCCGTGACAAAAGGCATGCTGTTTGTCATTCCTGTTGGTGTTCCTCATGTCTTTCGTCCTGTAAGCACAAACGTAACCGAGCATCCATTAATTATATATAATTGTCTGTTTAATGCTGATTTGATCAACACGCTGACAGCCATCATTCAGGAAAAAGAAATCATTCAACATCTGATGAATCTGGGACAAAATCAAGTTCCTTATATATCCGTTGTGGATCACAACGACCGGATTGAAGAACTAATGGTGAAGCTGTACCGTGAATCCTCCGTTCCGGGAATCGGTTCCTCTACCATGTTATACACCCTGGTGAGCCAGCTGGTATTGATGACCTACAGACAACTTTATCAAAAGGAACATGATGTAGAGAATTATTCCACCGGTTTTGATTACATTCTTCATTATCTCAAACAACACGTAAGCAATCGTATTCGGATGTCTGATCTGGTCCGTGTATCGGGCTGGAGCGAGAAGCAAATTGGACGAATGTTTCTTCGGCATACCGGACAGACCTTTAGCGGCCACCTGCAACATCTGCGCATACAAAAAAGCTGCGAAATTCTAAAGAATTCACAGCACAAAGTCAGCCTGATTGCAGAGCTGGTCGGATATCGGGATATGGATTCATTCTATGCCGCATTCAAAAAAATAACAGGCGAAACACCTCTCGCCTATCGCAAAAAATCCAGAGCATTGCACTCTGGACAATAAGGTTAACTAACTTTCAGACATTAACAACCTGTAACACTTCATCTATGTATGCCTTGGCTTCTTTCCATGAAGACATCAACGGAAAGTTGTATCGCTCACGCTCCTGTATATTCCACGGATGCGGGATACAGATAACCTTTTTGCCGTCCTCATGCGCGGGAATCAGGTTATGTGCTCCATCATCAATGAGCAGATCGAAACCGAGCAAGTTTTTTCTTTTGCATGTAATAAACTGTTCAGCGGTTATAAAAGGCATGTGCTGCTGAAGCCAGTTCCACTTCTCAACGACTGTTTTTGGTTCTGCTGCCGTCACGACAATGACATCATAAGCATCGTTCAGCTTTCGCATCTCATCTACAACATACTCGTCATATAATTCCAATTCCTCGAACAGACCCGGCCGACCATAAAATACATCGTGCGTGCTCTCTGGATGACGCAAATGAGATGTATCCCAATGAATCATATCCTCATACCGCAACGGATGGGTCGGGAAGTTGAGGTTGTTGTGATATATGGCCCGCTTGACCAGATGACATATCGTGTCATCCATATCTACAGCAATAATAGGCTTCTTCATGGTTATCCCTCCCCCAATACGATCACAGTATACCATCCAGTATGTTATGAAGTCATCCTTTTTACTTTGAAGTGCCATTAGCGCTGATGAGAATCCTGCGAGATGATAATAAAAAGGCACCCCGATGACGTAACACTAGCTACGCCTGGGGTGCCTCTTTTGATTAATTTATTCCAAGTTTTCACCATTAGAGGCGATGACTTTTTGGTACCAACCAAAGCTCTTTTTCTTATATCGATTCAATGTGCCTTGTCCGTTGTCGTCCTGATCCACGTAAATCACGCCATAACGCTTGGACATTTCCGAAGTGGATGCACTGATAATATCAATCGCTCCCCAGTTGGTATATCCCATCAGGTCCACACCATCCATAACGGCTTCTTTCATTTGGGTAATATGTTTTCTCAGATAATCAATACGGTAATCATCGTTGATGGAACCGTCTGCTTCAACCGTATCTTTCGCTCCAAGTCCATTCTCTACCACAAACAATGGCAATTGGTAACGATCATACAGTTCTTTCAATGCAACGCGCAAACCAATCGGATCAAGCTGCCAGCCCCACTCCGTACGCTCGAGATTCGGGTTCTTAATCGTGCTGTACAGGTTACCACCCGTCACTCCATATTCCTCTGGATTTACTGCGGACACCAAGGATGTGTAATAACTGAACGAGATGAAATCAACCGTGTGCTCACGCAGGATCTGCTCATCCCCTGGTTCCATGGCAATCGTAATCCCGTTCTCTGCCCAATACCGAGCCATGAACGTTGGATAACTACCACGAACTTGTACATCCGTATGCAGCAGGTTCAGCTGGTTATCGATCTGTGCTTGCAGCACATCCTCTGGCTTCGATGTCGCCGGGTAGTGAATCATGCGTGCAAGCATACATCCGATCTGGAAGTTCGGGTTAATCTGACGTGCTTTTTCTGTTACCAGGCTGCTGGCTACAAATTGATGGTGAAGTGCCTGATAGGAAGCCTGCATCGTATTCTCCACCCGGTCTTCAATAATACCTCCGCCTGTGAACGGTTCAATAATGGTCGTGTTAATCTCATTAAACGTCAACCAGTATTTTACTTTGTCTTTGTACCGGGTCATTACGGTTTCCGCATATCTCACAAAATGTCCAATCACTTCACGGCCAGCCCAGCCGTTATATTTCAGTACAAGTGCCATAGGCATCTCATAATGCGAAAGTGTTATCAGTGGTTCGATATCGTATTTCCGGAGTTCATCGAACACTTCGTCATAGAAGCGCAGTCCCTCTTCATTTGGCTCGGCATCATAACCATTCGGGAAAATACGCGGCCAGTTGATGGACAGACGGAATGTCTTGAAGCCCAGCTCGGCAAACAGCGCAATATCCTCTTTGAAACGGTGGTAAAAATCAATCCCGTAACGCTTCGGATAACCTTCCGCGCTATGATGTGCCATTGCTTTCTCAACCGTTGCACTGGTAACATGCATCAGTTCTCTAAGGTTGGTGTAGTCCTTTTTCTCAAAATAAGGAACCATGTCGGCCGTCGACCATCCTTTGCCGCCAGCATCGAATCCACCTTCAGCCTGATTGGCGGCAATAGCGCCGCCCCACAGAAAACCTTCCGGAAACCCTTGTCGATTCATCATCCGTATCTCTCCTTCTTTTTTTGAATTTGTCTATTAGTCCTAAGATGGTTTAGATTTCAGCTTTCAAGACGTCTTCACCCATCGTGATTTCGCCCAATTTCACAGGTAGAACCTGCTTGTAATCTGCCGTATTGGTAACAACCATAGCGGTTGTAATATCGTATTCTTTTGCAATCTCGGCCAGTTCAAATGTGAGTAACTTGTCTCCAGCTTGTACACGTGCTCCTGTAGCAACATGTGCATCAAAGTACTGTCCACGCAGCTTCACCGTGTTAATTCCAACATGAATCAACAATTCCATTCCGTTATCACTACGGACAACGATCGCATGTTTTGTTTTGAACACATTCATGATGGTACCTGTCACTGGAGATACCAATTCCCCCAACGTTGGAACAAATGCCACACCTTTACCCATCAATTCATCACCGAATGTTGGATCATTGACTTCTTGGAGCGGGATCGCTTTACCTGTCATCGGTGCAACGGCTACCGCATTACTCGTTGGTGTTGGAGCGCCCATGTCGTCCACGTTCACGCTTGCAGCATCGCTAGAAGCTACTTTCGCTGGTGCTGTAGAAGCACCCGGTGAGAATTGAGCCAACGCCTCAGCGTCTCCTTCTTCTTCTTTGATACCAAATATTGTAGACATAATCGTACCGACGACAAAGGCCAAAATCATACCTCCAAAGGAATACCAGAACGTCTGTCCGATCAGGGAAGGAAGTCCCGGGAGACCACCGTTACCCGCAAGCACATACGCTTTCGCTCCAAAAGCTAGAGCGAATCCACCACCTACTGCGCTACCAATCATCGCTGCAGCAAATGGTTTTTTGTATTTCATGTTTACGCCGTACATAGCCGGCTCCGTTACACCCATGAGTGCTGTGAAGCTCGTTGATAATGCCACGGTTTTGAGTTTTTTATCTTTTGCCCGGAAGAATACGCCGAGTGTCGCACCAGCCTGACCCATATTGGAGATAAAGGTCAGTGGCAAGAATTTATCAAAGCCCAGTGTTGCGATATTACTCAGGATGATCGGCACAAGTGCATAGTGCATTCCTGTCATAATAATGAGCGCCATCGCGCCGCCCAGAACAATACCTGCAATCAATCCGCCTTCATTCAGCAGCCAGTTGATGCCGCCGGACAATCCGCTACCTACAAATGTACCCAATGGACCGATCGCAATCAGCGTTACCGGAACCATAACAAGCAAGGTTATCAGTGGCACAAGCAATAGCTTGAGTGCAGCAGGGATAACGCGATCAACCCATTTCTCAACGTAGGACATCAACCATACTGCAAGAAGAATCGGGATAACCGATGAAGCATAACTTACAGCCGTAACCGGGATTCCCAGGAACCCAACCGATTCACCGCTAGATAACAATGCTGTCATGTCTGGATACATCAGTGCCGTACCTAGTGCAATCGCAACAAACGGGTTACTACCGAATTTACGAGCCGCGCTGACTGCAATCAGTAAAGGCAAGTAGTGGAATACGCCGTCACCGATGGCTGAAAGAATACGATACGTATCCGTTCCAGCAGACATCCAACCCAATGACACGAACAGGGCAAGTAATCCTTTGAGCATACCTGCCGCGGTAATCGCTGGGAGCATCGGAGCAAAGACACCTGCGATTGTTTCAAAAATTTTCAGTACTACATTTTGTTTTTTATCCGACTTTGGCTCTTTATTTTCTGTACTTTGCTGGATTGCCGGATTTTCCTTCACCATGGCATCGAATACTTTTGCCACATCATTACCGATAATGACCTGGAATTGATCCCCCGAAATGTTCGTACCCATGACTTTGTCCAGTTTATTAAGTGAACCGTTATCGACTTTATCGTTGTCTTTCAGATCAAAACGCAAACGTGTGACGCAGTGATAAACTGAGTTAATATTGTTTGTTCCCCCAACGGCTTTAATAATTTCCTGCGCCGTTTCCTGATGTTTCATGATGTTTTCCTCCTCATTTTTCCAATAAAAAATACCCGAATGAATATAGCGCAAAAATGTGGCGCCATCTCATTCGGGTATTGCCTGATTGAACAGTAACAAGCCCATAGGGTATACAGTTGTAATTTCAGACTGTTGCGTGAACATTATACGTCCCGCTTGGTTTTCATCAGACGTTCCAGATGGAGCGTTAGATATAACTGCTCCGAGTGAGTCATGTCATACTGATAATTCTTATGGATAAAAGTCTCGATCTTGCCAATACATTTGAATGTCTCCGGATAGTTTTTCCGAACCACTTCATACAAATACTCCTCGGCATCATCATGTGAAGAATGCGTAATGACACGCTGACAGAAATACTTCAAATGGGTGATGAAGCGGAAATAATTGACGCTATCTTCATCCAATTCGATATTGAAGTGATATTTGATGATATTCATAATCTCCTGCAGCAGCTGCATTAGATGGGTGACATCGTTCATGGAATCATTGACTTCCGCATTGATGAAATGTAAGGCAATATTACAGATTTCATCTTTGGGAAACTCAATATCCAATCTTTCCTTCAGCAAGGTCAGTGCTTCTCTGGCCACATCATACTCCGCCTTATAGAAGTGCTGAACTTCCCAAGAAAGTGGATTACGAGTAATCATTCCTTTTTCCAAGCGCTGAACAGCAAAGTGAATGTGATCAGACAGCGAGACGTAGATCCCGTCACTGATGGTTTTGTTCAATTGCGTTCGTGCCAGTGTCACAATATCATCTGTTGCCTGCAGAATCTCAATCGGCACTTCAGCTACGATGGATTTGAATTTCTCATAAATCGATGCATCCTGAAGACGAAATACCTTCTCAATCCGCTCTTCATCAATCTCATCGCCTGCTTTGAACTTAAATCCGATACCCCGGCCGAGGATCAGCAGTTCCTGATTTTTGTCATCCACGGTACTGACAATATTGTTATTAAATATCTGTTTAATAATCATTATGGACCCACCTGGTTTTTTTTGAGGAATAAAAAAGGGCAAAACCAAAACAGAAATAATAAAATCATTTCCATAGTGGTTTTGCCCGCATTACCGGTAACAAGCCTCGGATATAATTTATCATAACCTGAAAACGGTGTCAACCCAAAAATACTACTATTGCTATTACACTTCATTCCCTTACATGAGTCTTCTCCCTAAGCTTCCACGTTTAAGGGTGCATATGCTTTAGTATTCACATTTTGGAGCAGATTCAAACGAAATATTCCCAACGACTCATCGCTTGAATTGAATGAGATTATAACTAAAGTAAATGTTTTGAAGGATTTTTCACCTTAAATAGAGAAATGATTTAATTGAAGGAAGTAATTTTAGATAAAGGGGATTTATTCGTGAGGGACAAAGTAAAAGGATTACTCATTGGTATCACAATTGGATCAATGCTTACAGGAGTTACAGCTTATGCAGCATCAGGAACGCCCATAAAAGCTTTACTACAGAAAGTAAATATTTATGTAGATGGAACAAAGAAGTCGACAGCTAATGCAATAACTTATAACAATACTACATATGTACCAGTTAGAAGCATAAGTACTGCACTTGGTGAGAACGTAGCTTTAAAGTCTAACAATCTGTACATTGGCAAACAACCATTAGTTAAACTAACAGGGAATGAAGCGTTTGAACTGTTATATAAAAAAATTAAGAAAGAAATCGAAATGTATAGCCTAACTGTTGGAGAGGAATCCAAAGACGGAGATTTTTATGTAATGCGTTCATTCTCAGACAGAGAAACGTATGAAGTGACTTATGGCCTTTACTACATCCACATGTACACAGGGGAAGTCTACGAATGGAACTTCAAATCCAAGAAAATGGTTAAACTATAGTTATTAAAAGGCCCTTCTCTCGAAGGGCCTTCATCATTACTGGAACGTCACATTAATCTGCACAATCTCCGAACGACTGCTTGTACGAATTGGAGGTCCCCAGAATCCAAATCCGGAGGTTACGATGGAATGCATGGAACCCTTTTGCAGATAGCCCCAATCATTCTCGTAAATAGCCTGTGTGATGAACTGAGCAGGTGCAATCTGACCGCGGTGAGTATGACCGGATACCACCAAATCTACATTGTTCTGTTCCGCAATATCCAGATCATATGGCTGGTGATCCATCATAAGTACCGGTTGGCTCAAGTCCGTATTTTGCATTAAAGTAGCCACTTCTGCACGATCCTTCTCTGTCCGGTCTTTCCGTCCAATGAGAGTGATCTTGTCATCCAGGACAATCTTGTCATCGTACAGAACTTGCATGTTGCTCTTCTCCAGCGCAGCGATCAGATCTTCAATCGGACCATCAAACTTGTCGTGATTCCCGAGAGAAGCATAAACACCGTATGGGGCCTGAATTTCACTGATAATGTCGGCAATTCCGCTATTAAGGTACATATCCAGATTGTCATCAATAATATCTCCAGGATACAGTACCAGATCCGGCTTCAAAGCATTAATCTCCTCCACCATGCGTTTGGCATGTGCGGGACCAGATAGAAGTCCGAAGTGCATATCGGCAGCCATGACAATGTTAAGCTTGTCTACACCTTCTACTTTTTTATCAATCTGGATATTATATGTTCTCACTACCGGGCTGTAAGCATTGAAAATTCCATACCCCATTGTGGACACTAACAGCACCAGCGTAACGACACCCGCCCATTTCTGTGTGTGATGTCTAGGAATACGAGTTAATCTCAGCAACCACATCGTCAGGTGGACGACGGGCAGGATCAACAATAACAACGAGAAAATCGCCAGCCAGTAAGAACCGATGATTCCGAGGAACGAAATGCTTCCAAATACCCGTGCCAAAATGAAGGAAACGGCAAGGAATACAAGCGCTATAATATAAAACCATCGAAATCTGGCGGACACGATAGGCTTCATCCAACTCCAACCGCTCCAGCCTATGTAGAACACTAATAAACCGTATATCACTAAAAACAATATACCCACTAATACAAACATGCCCGGTCTAACCTCCACGTCAATAAGTTGTATGCTGAATTTTTATCACGGATGTAATTCCGTCTGAACAAGTATAACGTAGTTGAAGGGTCAGATCATCTGTTTGCCAAACCCAGATTCGTACATTTTATTACAATTTGATGATATTCAAATTCGAACCATTAACGAGAAAAGCATCCCTGCCGCTGCCCTGAATAGCTAAATTCAAGGACAACTGCAGGAATGCTATATTTTCGGAATTAAAATTACTCGTTTGTGTCCATCCACTGGAAGTGGAATGAACCTTCTTTGTCCACACGTTTGAATGTGTGAGCACCGAAGTAGTCACGTTGAGCTTGCAGCAAGTTTGCTGGCAAACGCTCTGTACGGTAGCTGTCGTAGTAAGAAAGAGCGCTGGAGAAGCCAGGTACCGGAATCCCTTGTTTTACAGCAGCCGCTATAACTTCACGCCATGCACCTTGATAAGATTCAACGATGTTTTGGAAGTAAGGATCCAAGAGCAGGTTTTTGAGTTCTGCATCTTTGTCATATGCTTCTTTAATGTTTTGCAAGAACTGCGAACGGATGATGCAGCCGCCACGGAAGATCATGGCAATGTTGCCGTATTTCAGATCCCAGCCGTATTCATCGGAAGCTGCACGCATTTGTGCAAATCCTTGTGCATAGGATACGATTTTACTTGCAAACAATGCTTTACGCACGTTCTCAATGAACGCTTTTTTGTCGCCAGAGAATGCTTCAGTTGCTGGTCCACTCAGGATTTTGCTAGCTGCTACACGCTCGTCCTTCATGGCAGACAGGAAACGGGAGAATACGGATTCCGTAATCATGGACAATGGAACGCCGAGATCCAGCGCACTTTGGCTTGTCCATTTACCTGTTCCTTTTTGTCCAGCCGCATCCAGAATAACGTCAACCATTGGTTTACCTGTTTCTGGATCGTATTTGGAGAAGATATCTGCCGTGATTTCGATCAGGTAGCTGTCCAGCTCCCCTTGATTCCACTCAGTAAAGATCTCATGTAACTCTTCAACGGAAACGTTCAATACGGATTTGAGCAAGTGATAAGCTTCACCAATCAACTGCATGTCCCCGTACTCGATACCGTTATGCACCATTTTCACATAGTGTCCAGCACCGTCTGGTCCGATGTATGTGCTGCAAGCGTCATCGCCCACTTTGGCGGAGATCGCTGTCAGGATCGGTTCTACCAACTGATAAGCACTTTCCTGTCCACCTGGCATGATTGCCGGGCCTTTCAGTGCGCCTTCTTCACCACCGGATACACCTGCTCCGATGAAGCGGAAACCTTTTTCTTCCAGTTCTTTACTGCGACGTTGTGTGTCAGGGAAGTAAGCATTACCTCCGTCGATAATAATATCGCCTTGATCCAGATGAGGAAGCAGTTGTTCGATCGTTGCATCTGTTGCTTTACCTGCTTGTACCATGATCAGAATTTTGCGCGGAGACTCCAGGGATTCCACGAATTCTTCAATTGTGAACGCACCTGTCAGGTTTTTACCTTCTGCTTCTTTAAGAAGATCATGGGTTTTCTCTGGGGAACGATTAAATACCGATACCGAGAACCCTTTACTTTCAATATTCAAAGCCAGGTTTTTACCCATTACTGCCAATCCAATAACACCAATCTGTTGTTTACTCATTATGTCCTCCCAATACTCCATTATTTATATAGTAAGTTGAAACGAATGAATGGTTATAGATTATTGTACTGTTTTTTTCCAGTCTGCTGCAAATTTGTCCATACCTTGATCTGTCAGCGGGTGTTTGGAGATCTGTTCAATAACGGAGAATGGAACAGTAGCAATATGTGCTCCAGCCATCGCTACACGTGTAACGTGATCCGGATGTCTTACGGAAGCCGCAATAATCTGTGCATCCAGGTTATGTGTACGGAACAATTCAGCAATTTTGGTAACCAATTGTACGCCATCCTCAGAGATATCATCAAGACGTCCCAGGAATGGAGATACATATGTCGCACCAGCACGAGCAGCCAGAAGCGCCTGGTTCACAGTGAAGATCAACGTTACGTTGGTTTTCACACCTTTTTTGGTCAAGTAACGGCAAGCTTCAAGTCCTGCAAGTGTCATTGGCAATTTGATCGTAATGTTTTTGTCGCTGTTGTTAATTTTGATCAATTCGTTCGCTTGTGCAATCATATCTTCAGCAGTAAGGGCATCTGGTGTCACTTCCGCAGAAACGGACTCCACTTCAGGTACCAAACGCAAGATTTCTTCAATACGATCTTCGAATTTCACGCCTTCTTTGGCTACCAAAGATGGGTTTGTTGTTACACCAGACAATACGCCGATTTTGTATGCTTTTTGAATATCTTCCACGTTAGCTGTATCGATAAAAAATTTCATGATTTAATTACCTCCAGATATAATTTTTTTATGGTTTAGAGATTCGCATTAACCGCCAAGGGTATGCTATTTGTAACTAAAGACTCCTGATCCGCTGGCTCATCAAACCACCAGTGGTGACCATCTTCTTCAAGCATAACATCTGATTCAGCCGGACCATAGCTACCTGCAGGATACAGGTGAAGTGGCAACAGATTTTCCTGGAATGCATCCAGAATGGGTTGCACCCACGCCCATGACAATTCTACTTCATCCCAATGGGCAAAGAATGTTGGATCACCCAGCAAAGCATCACGAATCAGATTCTCGTAAGCTTCCGCAAGGTCACCTTTATCCGGAGAAAGATCGATATGAACCGGTTTGAATTCACCTTTATTCTCAGGATCACTTGCATTCAGTTGCAATGTCATGCTCTGATCCGGACTCATCTCAATGACGAGCAGGTTTGGCTTGGAACCCTTGTTTTTCAGCACATTTGTCTGTCCTGAAGGTTCTTTGAATTCAATCACGATACGTGTTGATTTCTCCTTCATTCTTTTACCCGTGCGAATGTAAAACGGAACACCACGCCAGAAGAAATCATCAATTTGCAATTTGGCAGCAATGAATGTGTCATTCATCGTATTCTCGGCTACACCCGGTTCAGCAGCATAAGCATTGACCGGTTTACCTTGAATGCTGCCTTCTGCATACTGTCCACGGATGATGTTTGCGCCCACAGTTTGTTTTTGTAACGGCTGGATCGATTCCATGATGTGCTTTTTCTTCAATCCAACTTTTTCGGAAGTACTGTTGTATGGAAGCTGAATCGCCATCATCATGAGCAATTGCAACATATGATTCTGGAACATGTCTCGCACTGCACCAACATGATCATAATAGGATGCACGTTCTTCGACACCTACAGTCTCATTCGCTGTAATTTGCACATTGGAGATGTAACGGTTATTCCATAACGCCTTCATGATTGGGTTACTCTGGTGCAACGTCTCCAGACGCTGTACCATCGGTTTGCCCAAATAATGGTCAATCCGATAAATCTCTTCCTCCGTGAACGATTCGCTTAATTTGCGATTAAGGTCTCTGGCGGACTGCAGATCGTGACCAAATGGCTTCTCGATGACGAGGCGCTTCCAGCCCTCTGTGGAACCCAGTCCACTTTCTTGAATATTCTCGGCAATCGGTTCGAAAAATTCCGGACCAACCGAGAGATAAAACAAGCGATTGGACGGAATGCCAAGCTCAGCTTCTCTTTGTTCAACTAATCCCAACAGCTTTATATAATCTTCCTTATGGCTTATATTCAATACACTGTAGCGGAAAGCTTTCACAAATGACTTCACAACTTCAGGATCCGCTTGGCGTCTGGAAAATTCATTTAATGATTTTTCCACTTGTGCCTGAAAGAATTCATCAGACCACTCTCTACGCCCCAGACCAATCAATGAGAAGGTTTCAGGAAGCTTCTGCTCAAGATATAAGTTATATAAGGCAGGATATATTTTTCTTTTGGCTAAATCGCCAGTAGCACCAAATAAAACAATGGTAGTTGGTTCCATCTCACCGTTCTCCTTCCAAGTAACTCTGGTTTCTTTGTTGTAGTTACACTATAATACGTTTTATAGCTATACAAGTAATTAATATATTTCACAGGAGCTATAGACCACATCTATGACTACAAATTACGAACTATATAAAGTCTTTTATTGGGCCGCCAAAACGGGAAGTTTGACACAGGCTGCGAAAGCACTGTATATCACTCAACCCAGCGTCAGTCATGCCATTAAGCAATTGGAAGAGAGCTTTGGTCTCACCTTGTTTTATCGAAATTCCAAGGGTGTAGCGTTGACACAGGAAGGTGCCAGTCTATACTCCTATATTGAACAATCCCAGATTCTGATCTCACTTGCGGAAGAAAAAATGGCCGCACTGAAGAATCTCGACAATGGTGAATTGAGAATTGGTGGCAGTGACTCCCTGTTCAAGCATTACATGCTGGCGTATCTGGAGGAATTCCACACCTTGTACCCTAATATCAAGCTACATCTGAGTCATGGAACCACGCCGGAAGTCATTACGTTTCTGAAGGAAGGCAAAATCGACCTTGGTGTGGTTCGGATGCCCATCGTTGATCCACAGCTCGAAGTCAGGGAAAGCATTCAGTTAAAAGACTGTTTTGTAGCTGGAGAGCGTTATGCTCAGTTAAAAGGCAAAGTCATGACACTTGAGATGCTTCTGGAGCATCAACTGATCCTCTTCTCCCGGAACAGTCGGGTTCGGATGGCTATAACTGAGTTGTTTAACAGCTATAATTACACGTTGAAGCCTGAGATTGAGGTTGGTAGCGTTGATCTGTTGATTGAGTTTGCGCGTCGAGGACTGGGTATTTCCTATGTCACACGTGAGTTTATCTCCAAGGAGCTGGAGGAAGGTTCTCTCTTCGAGATTCAGCTTGATGTCCCGCTGCCCCCTTCCCATGTGGGGATTATGACCAAACGCAATATGCCGATCTCTCTGGCTGCCAACAGGTTTATGGATCTCATTTTCAAATCCTGAGTGGTCACCATGTCAAAAGGTACAACAAAGAGCCCCACCATCCAGTCATGGATGATGAGGCTCTTTGGCTTGCATAATGTATGTGTTTATCTAACGATTAAAGACTCACCAGATAGGACGCGTCCAATATAAGGGCAACCTTACCATTACCGAGGATTGTTGCTCCAGATAGATGGTTCATCGCTCCCAGATAAGTACCAAGCGTCTTAATAACGACTTCCTGATTGCCTATAATCTCATCTACAGCGTATGCTGCAATTTTGTCAACGGAACGTACGATCACCAGTGGAATGGTCTTAGATTTGCGGTCCGTTCGTGGATAGTTGAGCCTGTCGCACAGTCGGTGAAAAGGTACTATGCGTCCATGATTCAGGATCGCTTGTTGCCCCTGAATCATCTGAATATCTTCAGGTGAAATTCGAACAATCTCAGCAACATTATACATCGGCAAAATCAGCACACGACCCGATACTTTGACTAACAGACCTTTAATAATCGCCAAAGTGAGCGGTAAACGAATCGTAAACGTGGTGCCAACACCAACCTCCGTATCAATATTAATGATACCGTTAAGCCGCCCGATCTGGCTGCGCACAATGTCCATTCCAACACCGCGACCTGATACTTCACTTACAGAAGAAGCTGTGGAGAAGCCGGGCTCAAATATGAGATGTACAGCCTCCTGTGTTGATAGACGTGCAGCCTGTTCCTCACTAATGATGCCTTTGCCCAAGGCGGAAGCCTTGATCTTCTCCCCATCAATACCTTTGCCATCATCCGAATACCGAATAACGACATGATTCTCTTCATGGAACGAAGTTAAGGTAATACGTCCCTTGGACGGCTTGCCTAACTCTCCACGAACCACTGCGCTTTCAATGCCATGATCAGCACTGTTGCGGATGAGATGAATTAGCGGGTCACTCAATTCTTCAATAATCATCCGGTCAAGTTCAGTCTCTCCACCTTGAATAACCAGTTCCAGATCTTTACCAAGCTTCTGCGCTAGGTCACGAACCAATCTCGGGAAGCGACTGAATAGTTGATCAATAGGTAACATCCGTGTCTTCATTACACCTTCTTGCAGTTCCTTGATAACCCTGCCCATATGATCAGATACTCCACCAATACTCTGGATGAGTGAGGAAGACTCCTTACGCGCGCCCGATCCACTCAGATCTGCTAGGGATGTCTGATCAATTAACAGTTCACCGACCAAATTCATCAAATGGTCCAGACGTTCAACACTCACACGAACTGTAGGTTGAGCAGCTTTCACTTTCTCATCTGGCCCAGTTGTATTCAAGGCAGGCAAGCTCTGTTTCGTTTGCTCTGTTTCTGAGATTAATTCAAGTGGTGCAGAACCGGCTGCAACCTCATTGGATTCCAGCAGATATGGATCAATCTCCAGCATATGAATATCCGAGTCTGAAGACAGCTCTGCCTTAAGCTGCTGGGGATCCTTCGACGTTGCTACGATGATTATGAACTGACCATAATGATCATCTTCATTCTGCGCGCCCGGTTGACTCTCCATGAGCGAAGTAGCGACAACCGTACCACAGATGTCCTCAATACGTTGGCGCAGAATATGATATCTGGCCGCTTTCATCATGCACTTCTGCTCCAGCACGATATGAATGGACAATAACTGCTTACCTGACACTATAGCCACCTGTGCCACAATCGATTCTGCTGATTGCAATTGAGGTACTTTAAGTTGCCCGACTGCTGCCTGGGTCTGAATTAAATCCTTTATTTCTCGTACTACTGCTCGAAAATCTCCATAGGCTTCCCCACGTATGTACTGATCACGAAGTACCTTCATGGCGTCCAAAGAGCGAAACAATGTATCAATTAGCTCCGAAGTCATCTCCGGTTTTTTCTCCCGGACCCATTCAAGAGCATACTCCACTTCATGCGTGAGATCGCTTAATTCTCGGAAATCCATTGTGGATGCCGATCCCTTGATGGTATGAGCTGCCCGAAAAAGCGTCTGAACCAGTTCAACAGAAGGCGAAAGCTCCAATGCCAATAAAGACTGATCCATACGTTCCAGTTGGTCATTCAGTTCTTCGATAAAGATGTCACGGTAGGCAGACAAATCCATCATTCGTATATACCTCCCTAACCGCCCAATATTTCGTCCAGTTTCAAAATGCCCACAAGCTTGTCTTCCTGTTGACCCACACCATGGAATAAACCTTCACGGTTACGTCCGTAACCTCCGGTTGGCGGATGTATTTCCGAATATGTGGTTACCTTGTTCACGCGATCCACGATCAAGCCAATATATTCATCCTGATACCGAACTACGATAATTCGAGTTGCTCTGGTATCCGGTTCATCCGGCATACCCAGCAGGTTGCGCAGGCTCATCACACATACAACCTTGCCACGCAGATTAACTACCCCTTTGATCTCTGGACGGCTGAATGGGATATCTGTAATGCTGAGCATTTTAATAATTTCGTGAATTTCTTCGATTCGAATGGCGCAAGTCTCTGCACCTACCGACAGCTCAATATATTGTTCCTTCTGAAGTGAAGACATCGATTCACCCTCAATTCAATTTTATTAATTTGTTTTGAAGGCAGCTGCCGAATTCGCCAGTTCTTCCGCCAGATTTGCCAGAGACTGGCATGTTGCTGCCGTCTCTTCAGACGCCGCTGCGGATTCCTCACTGGAAGCCGAGATGGATTCAACAGAGCTCATCACCTCTGCGGCTTGGGCTGCTTCTTCTTCACATGCAGCAGCAATTTCGTTTACTTTCTGTGAAGAGTTATTGACCATATCAATAATCTGATCAAACGCCTGTCCAGTCATAGAAGACTGCTCAACACTGGCTGCTACGGCTTGCACACTTTGTCTCGTATTTTCCTGCATCGCTTTGATGATGGCTGTAATTTCTTTGGTCGCCTCGCTGCTTCGTTCTGCAAGCTTCCGGACCTCATCTGCCACTACGGCAAATCCTCGCCCTTGTTCTCCCGCTCGTGCCGCTTCAATTGCTGCATTCAGCGCAAGCAGATTGGTCTGCTCAGCGATATCGTCAATCACCTCAATGATGTCACCGATTTTACGAGAATCATCTTCAAGTTTGGTCATTTTCGTATTAACAGCTTGCATACCTTCCAATGAAGTCTGTACTACAAGTCCACCTTCACGCGCAGTCTTCACAGTGTCATTGGACAATTCAGCCGCTTCTTCGGCACTTGCAGCGACGGAGTTAATGGCAAGTGAAAGCTCCTTGAACAATTCGGAGATGTTTCCTGCTTCGCTGGATTGGCTTGTGCTGGTACTTGCGATTTCCTGTGTACTGGCCGAGATCTGTTCCGAAGAAGCAGCAACACTTTGGGAGTTCATCACGATATTGTTGATTAACTCTTTCAGGTTGTCGACCATACGATTCAGTGCTACGGCCAGTTGACCCACTTCATCTTTGCTGGAGATGTCTGATTTGAGGGTAAGATTACCATTAGCCACTTCCGTTGCCAGTCCCAACATGGACATGAGTGGTTTCGAAATCGAGCGAGAGATGATATATCCAATGAGGATACTAAAGAGTACAGATGCGACCACCATAACAATCGTTACCGCAAATGCTGTGTTGTAAGCTTCTTCAGACTTGATGTTAGCTTGTTCTGCGAGGGTTACATTGAGGTTCACCAGGTCTGCGAGTGTTTGTACCACCTCATCGCCAGGAGGTTTCAATGTCGCTTTCAGAAAAGCGATAAAAGCGGCATCATCCTCTGATATCGCCATAGTCACGCCCTGATCATACAGTTTCATATAACTGTCGTACTGGGTATCTAATTTACGAAGCAGTTCCATTTCTTCCGGAGTAGTAGCAAGAGGACGGTACGTAGCAAGTCGCTCCTCCATGGATTGACGAATTGTAGCGATATTTTCAGTAATTCGGGTCTGTTCAGCTGCCACAGTTTCGTAGTTCAAATCACGCACGTTTACCCGCATCCTCTGATAATCAACCTGGGCCGAGGATAGTTCTCTGACCGAAATCAAATTGTTGTTATACATTTCTTGCATTCGTTCATTCGTACTTCTCAATGTTACTACGGAGTAGACCCCAAGCGCCGCAAGGATTATCGACACAATTAAAAATGCTGAGATAATCTTTGTTGCTGTTTTCAAGTTTCCAAACCACTTCATGTAATCTCCTCCTAGGCATCTTAGTGTCCAGTTATGTATATAACGCTATGTAAACCCTTCTCTTGGTCGCGCTCCAGACAACTTACGATCTATTTCGACATAAATATATTAAAACTGAATAGAAGATTTTTATTTATACAAATTTGCACTATTGTGAATTTTTATTTTGGATATAAAGAATCTACTTTTTAATATTTTTTATACTTATTTCCTATCAAATCGTTATTACAACTTACACATATACGTATAATGAACAATTTTCATTGACATACACATACATCTCCACCAAACCTTCATGTAATATGGTATTCTTATATTTACACAAGAAACTGTATAGTTCATACGTCTAACACATATCATATTCCATCAAAAAAAATATTTTTTTTTTGATGTTTTCACACCCATTTCATGACTTAAGTCTAATAAATGTACACTTATACTGAGTCCAATTTCCCATTTAAAAAAACCAAACCTGAATCAACAAAGTTTGGTTTTGAAGCGAAAAACACACTCTTCAAATAACATAAAACCCATTTAAAACTAATTTTATGTGTTATATAACTGATCCAATTCCATTAAGCGTTCCTTAATCCTGTGCGGAATAATATCAAACAGATTATCCCATGTCATGAACATCTCCGGCTTTAATAGATATTCTTCGAACTCCATGGTAGGTACGAACGCTTTGGTCTTTAGATAACGTTCCACCTGAGCATCAATCTGTTCATTCGTTTCAAAATAACCTTGGAATAACTCATTCACAAGTAGCCCATCACATCCAGCTTCGGCACCTGCTGCACTATACAGGTTTGGCAATAAGTCAAATACAACCGGAAGTGGTGAGAAAGCATGTTTGCCAGGCTGCGAGTACAGACATACATGATGTCCAACCACATTGACCCGTTCCTTCAACAATCCACGCAGAACCTTCCCATGAAAGCTCGCTTCACAGTCTACTACCTCTCCGTTATGACCCACATATATCCATACATGCTCCATTTCGTACAGATGTCCAATCTCATAATCCCACCAAATTGCATATTCAATTACATATTGTACTACCTCGGTCGGAAACTTAATGTCCCTTCTGAACGATGGTGAAGGCCCAGATTGATGTAACACAGAAATGCCAACAAAATCCGGATAAAAGGGTTCGTTTCTATCAAACATCAAGATAGGTGCATAACTCATTGCAGTTTCAAGTGTTTTCATTTCTGACATGTTCATTCATGAGTCCTCCGTTTTTGTTGGATGTTCATACTATACTAACAGAGAACGTAACACACTGACTCAGGCATTATGAATTTTTTTCTAATATAATGCCAACCCCTCCATGAACTTCATACAATAATCACATCGACACGTCAAAAAACCTGCAACTGTTATTCTCCAGTTACAGGCTCTGTACTTATATAATGAATAAGGAATTTTGAATTATGATTTCAGCTTATCGGATGGTGACACGGACGTCTTGGAAGGCGAAGTCGATTGATCAGAAACCTGCGTATCACATCCTATTGGAGGGCCCAGAATGGCATCATTTTTAATGGACGCAACGGCTTTGGCATACGCCTCTTCATCCAAACAGTACGCGCGGTGAGCCACTTCCGGCGGTGTAGCTGCCAAGAAATCCGCTCCAAACACAATATCAGGAGTTGGTTGATCAAAGATAGTTAATACATATACATCATCTGTCTCAGCAACAAACCAGTGAAACCAGCCTTTCGGAAATACCACAACCTGACCTGGTTTCAGACGATATGTCAATCGTTCACGCGTAAACGGATTGAAGACTGACGCTGTAACTTCACCGCTGATAACCACGATCATCTCCGTGACATTGGTGTGCCAGTGCGGCTGCACAATGATTCCTTTGCTTAAGTACACGTTGAAGAAACCATTCGCAATGGTCGGCAGCTGTTCTCCAAACAACTGGGTTACATAGTTGCGTGAATCCCTCTGATAATTGACCACCGCATTGGAATCGGCAGCTAGCGGAACATTTGGAGCTTGCAAAATCGGATTCATCATACGATCATTTCTCCTCCTTGAGCATACATCTCATTGTTGTACTGTATGCCGGAGAGTAGAAAGATAATACCGATGACCTGTTATACATTCTTTTTCATCCGAAACTGTTGGTTTCTTGTATCTTGTCTTAAGGAGCTAGACTTGGCCAGGGAATCTGCCTCCGGCTGCAATGCCTTGGGGAGATATGCGATCAATCTGCTTCATCTCTTCATCCGTAAGCGAAACTTCTAACGCGCCTAAGTTCTCGTAAACTCTATCCAAATTACGGGTCCCCGGAATCGGAACGATATGTTCTCCCTTTCCAAGTAACCAGGCCAGAGCAAGTTGAGAAACCGTGCATCCTTTTTCCTTAGCCATCTCTTGGATCAATCCAACAACCTCCAGATTTTTCTGAAAATTCTCACCTTGAAAACGCGGATAGTGACGACGATAATCGTCTTCCGGCAAATCATCTATAGATCGGATCTGACCAGTCAGGAAGCCACGTCCCAATGGGCTGTATGGAACCAAGCCAATGTTCAATTCATGCAGGACAGGCATAATCTCATCCTCAAGTTCTCGACTCCACAAGGAATATTCCGTCTGCAACGCTGTAATCGGATGAACAGCATGTGCACGACGAATGATCTCTACCGGCGCCTCGGACAAACCAATATATCGAATCTTACCCTGTTGAACCAGATCGGCAAGTGTACCTACCGTCTCTTCAATGGGGGTATTCGGATCAGGACGATGTTGATAATAGAGATCGATATAATCCATTCCCAGGTTGTAGAGACTCGCATCTACTGATTTTTTGATGTAGGCTGGATCTCCCTTGGGACCCTGTGTGTGCGTAATACCGAATTTGGTGGCAACAACAACGTCAGATCTTCGGCCCTGAAGCGCACGCCCAAGCAGTTTTTCATTCCCTCCAAATCGCTGTTTTTCATACTCTCCGTACAGATCCGCCGTATCAAACATAGTGACTCCTGCATCCAATGCACCCTGAATGGTATGTACCGATTCGTCATTATCCGGCATCATCATCACACCCAGGCCGAGCCCAGATATACGTAATTTGTCATTGCCTAACGTTCTTGTCTTGAGCATGAGGCTCCCTCTTTTCATATTAAAATAGAAACGATAAATAGCTACGTTGAGCTTAAGTTCATTCTATTTCACTCCCGAGACCCCAACCACACTCCGTGTATGCTAGTAAAGAAATTACTAGTCTATTCAACCTTCTACATGACAACAGGAACATAAATACAGCAATGAATGCCTGATTGGCTGTTCAGATTATTCATGGAATAGATATCGTACGCATGTACAACACCATCTGCCCGATCCGTCGTTTCAAGCAGCACACGATTGACTTGTTTTAATTCGACTTGGTGCAGGTTCCAGATCGTTCGGAAGTCCACACTTTCTTCACTCAATTGTTTCACGATTCTGGCAAATTCGGGGTCACTCGGATACTTATCATAATACGTACGGAAAACAGCTACCGAGTGCCGCGCGAATTCCTCCCAGTTGTGCATACGCTCCCTGAGCGTTGCATCTAAAAATAAAATCCGCATCATTAAACGCTCATTCATATTCATCGACGAGAAGTTAAAGAGGTTCGTATCAGCTGCTTCATTCCAGGCAAGTACCTCAGACCGTTCATTAGTTATAAAGGAAGGATGAGTTAACTGGCCAATAATGCTCTGCCAACCTGGCTCCAGCTGTGAATACGAAGCAAGGAATTCATGTTCCGTATTCGGGTCCCATAAGTCAAACAGATGACTCTTCTCTTCCGGCGTTAACCGGAGCGCGTTCGCTATACTTTGCATTACTTCTCGTGAAGCTGCTAACTCCCTACCTTGTTCAAGCCATGTGTAGTACGTTGCGCTGACACCAGCCAGTACCGCTACTTCTTCCCGCCTTAGCCCCGGTGTTCTTCGCTGTCCATATGATCCTGACAATCCAACTTGTTCCGGTTGAATGCGGCTTCTCCGTGATTTCAAAAACTCACCCAGTTTTTTGTTACGGCTCATACCTGTATCCATAGACATCGTTCCTTTTTATAAAAGTATTCAAGCCTATTCGACTCTATCCCAAAATGGTAGTCTCTGAATGACTTTGATATAATTCATCTATTATTAGTTCTGCAGAATCCTTGGTTTACAAGTAGCTTAGCATCGAATGGTGCAGAACGAAAGGAGCATAACGTGATCCCCAATATTGGAGATGTGTACTGCGTGTACGCCGAAAAATTACAACAATACACCGCCTGCCAGGTAATTAGGCTGAAAGAAATGGAAGGTAAACCTTCCGACACGCTTGCCTCTGTTCTTCAGTTGGATTGGACAGGTGATCAACTGCCTAATGAAATGCAGCTTCATCAGATGAAACCACTGATCTGTAATTTCTATTTCTGGCATGATCGACTTGCCCATAGTTTCGTGAGTGCTAATGTTCCTTCACAGTATGTGCTTGCAGGCAACATCCCTCCTCTCTACACCGAGGAAACGAATACGTATGGTGGAGGCTGGCCAATCGGAGAAAGTCTCTATCTCCAGCGCGAATGGGAACGTATCGATGCGCACCGAAGAGCACAGTTCAAACAAGCCGCGGATGATGACACACAAATCATGGTTGGCGATCGTGTAATGCGAAGCAGTACGAGTACACTCCGTGAATTCAGCCCAAAGTCTGCCGAAGAGGTAGCCGAACTTGCAAAGCTGCCTTGTCTGACACATATTGAAATGGATGGGTACTCGGAATCAATCTTTCCATTTATAGAGGAAAACCCGTTCATTAATGAACTTCATCTCTCTAATCATGGTCAAACAAAACTGGATATCAGCAGGAGTCACCTGACCAACCTTATTGTGGATGTCAGCGGGTTGAAGGAGTTAATTTTGAACTCAAAGATGAAGAGTCTGAATTTCACAGGTGAGCTGTCTCCTGGTATGCATATTGTGGCGCATGAAGACGGTAAATGCATCACTCTCAATGTTCCATCAGGCCTGCCACAGGTTACGGGTATCTCACGACTTGAAGGTCTGTATATCAGAGAGATCACGGAACTCAATCTGGAGCCACTTGTGCAGTATTATCCTGAACTTTCAGAGTTGCGATTTTGGGGTAAACCCGGCAAGGTATCCCATATAGAATCGATTCAGCACTTGGCGAATTTGCAAACATTTACTACATATGACCTGTTCGGCTTCAATGGTGAACAATTCCCTGATCCAGAGCAACTTCCAAAATTGGCTACGCTGTGGCTAACCAGCCTGCCTGCCGATGCAGCCAAATCGATCAAAACAAAATATAAAAAATCCGCTAATTCAGGCCTTGATATCGAGATCACCAAAGCACGCAAACCGGAGTGGCTTGCGGAGAACCTGAACAATCCGTTTCGGGATTGGGATGGGCGTGACCACATCAAGGCAGCTCACGCAAAAAAAGCAGCTCAATTGTACAAGCAGTGCTTAAAGGAAATCCGTCAATTAAGTCAAGTCTCCATCGATCAGGAGTCTCTACACAAACAGCTCGTCTCCATGGTTGAGAACTACACACAGACCTTCAACAAGATGGATGCCAAGGCCGGCTTTATTGAAACTGTTGAGCGGGAAGAAATTTATGTTGTTCTAACGGAGTTACTGAATCAGTTACAGGAGAATTTGGAACTGCGTCAAGATGATTTAATTAAGGTCAATCACGAGGAATTATATGAGGTATTTGATCGTTTGAGGGATTTCTAGTTTACGCAAAAAGGGTCCTGTTATGAATATTGCAGGACCCTTTTTAGTATGAATACGATTTCTTTCACGATATGTCCGCCGGCCTCAAGTGTCATAACTAACCAGATAATGATGAAGTTCCGTGTTATAACAGCCGATACTGTGCTCAATTAATCTGCCTTCTTCGTCGAAGGAGTTACGAAGGCGCTTGAGCAGATGCGTTCCCGGGGGGATTTTCAGTAGTTGGCATACCTCAGGAGCTGCCGGCTCTACAAAGAAACGGTCTTTGAAGCTCTCCAGCAAAATGTCGTTCTCCTCCAGTGAATCATACAGCGATTGGATGTCTGCATTCATTGCTTCCTTGCCTCCGCCGGGCAATGCAGCTGCTGCCAAGAAGTGTATCAGATGAATATAAGGTTGTCCGTTAAGAATATAGAGCCTTTCAATCCGCTGGCAGTACGGCCCGTAGAGACCATATTGCTCCGTTCCGGCATCATTGGTCAGTAACCGGGAATTCAGAACTTTCTTTTCAAGCTTATGGCCCTCTTCTACGAGCAGTTCCGTAAACCGTTTGCCCTTTGAGAGCTTCTGATGAGAGGTATTGCGCATCACTATCGTTCCAACACCGCTTTTCTTCTGCACGTAGCCTTCCTGGGACAGCTCTTGGACCGCACCGCGGACTGTCATTTTACTGACCCCGAATTCCTTTTCGAGCTGTGGTTCGGAGGGAATGATGCTTCCGAGAGGATATACACCATGTAGAATCCGATCTTTGAGAATTTTTTGGATTTGCTGATATAAAGGACCTTGCTTGCGCTTTAGGGACACTCACTGTTCACTACCTTTCAACATCTGAGGTATGGTCCGACAGCGCCCGAAGCACCTCATTCTCGGTAAAAAGCGCTGTATCACCTTGTGTGGTATGGGCCAGCATCGCTGCCGCCACTGCCATATTAACCGTATGTTCCTGTGGATATTGCTGCAATTCCCCATGGATGATGGCGCTGGCAAACACATCGCCGGCACCAATCCGGTCGTACACCGGGAATGTTAGCTTGCGGGAAAATACGAACGTACCTTGATGATAGATATATCCTGTCAAGGAATGCGTATGGTCCGCGTTAATCTCACGGTGGGTTCCTGCTACCGTTCCGATTCCGAAGCGCTGTGCAACTTCAGGAATCGCTTGCTTCATCTGTGTTATTCTATCATATTCTCCGGTTCCGATGCCAAGAATACCCATCGCATCCTTCTCATTCATTAGCACCAGATCTGCCAGCCCCAGCATTTCCTCATAATGCGGGCGCGCCTTGACATAACCATCCGTTCCCCATAACGCAGGACGATAATTACAATCAAAGACAACCTTGCCTCCATCATTCTTCACTTCCTCCGCAAGCCGTTTCATCTGCTTGCGCACGCCATCATTCATAGCCAGCGTAATGCCACACAAATGAAGAACGTCGATCCGGGAGGCAAGATCTTTCATATCATAATTGGCCGCATCCGCAGTATTGAAACTGCTGCCCAGCCGGTCTGTGTAAGTGACTCTGCCTGGACGGGCTCCAAAGCCATTCTCCAGAAAATACATCCCAAGGTGTCTACCGCCGTGTCTAATAAGAGAGGTATCCACCCCAAGCTTGCGCAGATAAGCGATAGCCGCTTCGCCCACCGGAGTTTCCGGCAAGGTCGTAATAAGAGCGCCATTATGGCCGTATCTGGCTAATGCTGCCGTTACATTCACCCCGCTGCCGGAAAAAGAATACTCCAGCCTGCTGCTCTGGACCAGCGTTTCGTAGCCCGGAACCTGCAGCCGCATCATCACTTCGCCAAAAGCAGCAACCCTAGGCATACCGATCCACCAACGATTTCATTGTTTCCAGCAGTCTGCGGACATCCTGTACGTTCGTACTCCCGGTCTGTGAATCAATAATTGAAGAATAGACATGTGGTATAACCTGAGGTACACCTCCCTGTAGTGCAATCTCTAGAATGGGTCCAAAGTTATCCAGATCAATTCCGCCAGTGGGCTCCAGAGCAAAATTCGCTTCCCCACAAGCCTTGGCAACCGCACGGTACTCCTCCTCCAGCTTCAATCCCTGCATCGGATAATATTTGAGCGCGTTCCCTCCCATGTCACGAACCAGTGCAATGGCGGCATGAACCGGAACAATGGCCTGCGGAGTGGTTACTGAACTAACAGGGCCAGTCGATATATTTACATAGCCTGGCTGCCCGCACGGAGATACCAGGCAGTTAATCCAACTATCTGTAGGTCCCAGATTGGCACGGGTTGCCCCCACTGCCGGGAATACCTGATTGATATGGCTTCCCGGGTAGCTCGCGGCAATCTCGGCCACAACTGCAGCCTGACGGCTGTCTCCAGCCCCAAGTCCGATGGATACGGCTTCTTGAATAGCCTGACCATATTCAGTCATGGCAACTACGGCTTCCTCCGACGTAGCATAATTTTTGGAGAGCACACCCACAAGTACATAACCTTCCGCAGCCTCGTATACATCTCTTGCGTTCCCGATACTTCCTGCCAGTACATTAATTGCCGCCCTATTCTTATACAGACACTGCTGAATATGACTCATTCTGGTTTGCCTCCCACGATTTCATGTATTCTGCTGACGATGACCTGCATATCATCCCCTTGTAACGGCCTTGGATCAATATCGAAATATCCCTGATTGACGCCATAGTCTCGGGTATATACCGCAATTACACCTTCACGAAGCTGGTCATTCACTTTCTTCGCATCCACCCCAGCAAGAGAGGAATCAATCTGTACACGTCCTCGGAAAATCGATCTGCCGGCTTCATCCTGCACGATGCGGACTGAAACACCAGGAAGTCCACCAAGTGGCTGAAGAGCCTCCAGCGTTTGCTTCTCTCGTTCACTATTGTCCGCTTTGTCCTGGTATTCCTCCAGAGCTTGCAGTAATCCAAAAATGGTCTCTTTGCCGACCTTCATACTGCGGCCAATCCCGTGCAGCTGTACCTGTAACCACTCCACATATTTCTTTTTGCCGATGACAATACCGGAAGTAGGACCTTCAATAGCTTTTGACCCGCTGAAAATGACCAGATCCGAAAATTGGATATATTTGCGCAGATCCTCTTCCGCTGCTGCATCCACAATCAGCGGTACCCCTCTGTGCTGCGCAACCTCCCAGGCCTGTTCCACAGAAATCATGTTTTTCTGCACAGTATGATGCGATTTAACATAAAGAATGGCTGCAGTGTGTTCACTGATCGCCTGATCGATATGCTCCTTGCGGCCTTCATTCGCATATCCGACTTCCACTACCCGGCCGCCACCAAGGAATATCATGGTTTCAACTGGCGCTCCATACTGCACATTATGGCCCTTGAGCATAATAATTTCATTTTTCAATATCGGCTCCTGATGCAAACGAAGGCTGATACGCGGATTTCCGGCGGTCACAATGGCCGCTACCGAAAGCGCAATACCACTGGATGCAGAGTTCACCACAACTGCGCTTTCCGAACCAAGTAACTGTGTAATATATTCTCCGGATTTGTTCACAAGCTCCGCAATTTCCACGTACCGCTGTCCGCCCTGTTTCATCGCATCCATGACTGAGTCCGTTGGTGCAGAAACGCCAAGGATGCTCATTCTTCCACTGGCATTAATAACACGCTTCAATCCATATTTAGCCTGTAATGAGTGACCCATTAGCAAAGACTCCTTTAACCTCAATATAGTGTTGCGTGACCCGGACATCTCCTTCCGAGTCCTCAAGTTGCTTTTCTCCTGCTTCCAGGGAAAACAAAGTCAGGTTTGCTTGCTGTCCCACCCTGATCTTCCCTAGCTCCGGCTTACCGAGCCACTCCGCTGGACTTCTTGTAACCGCGCGAATGACCTCTTCAAGACTGTAGCCGAGGTACAGAAATTTCGTCAGCACATTCGACATACTGTATACCGGACCATTCATACGGTTGCCTCGGTAAATGTCCGTACTGATTGTATTCAACGCAATGCCTGCAGCCTTGGCCTGTTCTGCAATCCGGAAGGAGAAGCTCGCTGTTCCATGCCCCACATCCAGATGAACTCCCCGAGCAGCCGCATCCAGTAATTCTTGCAGCGGTGTGCCGTCCGGATGAAACAGATTGTTGGACTTTCCGTTAAGGTAATGGGTGATTACATCGCCCGAATGTAGTAACTCCAGCACATCCGAGATCGCGGGCGGAGCAGAACCGATGTGAACCATGAGCGGTAGCTTCGTTTCTTCCGAGAGCGTGCGTGCCAACTTGAGCGGTTGTATACCGCTGTCCTTGACAACACTTTCGCTGATGCGGGCCTTCAGACCAACAATGAAATCAGGATAAGCCGCTACCGCCTCCAGGACCTTGGCCCGGTCAATCCATTCCAGCTGCGACAGTTCATCCGTCCGTTCGAGCCCGATCCTTGAAATATTCAACAGAGCAAATACTTGTGTAGCAGCCTGTAATCTTGCGGTATAGAAAGCTCCAATTCGATCTGCACCGCAGCTTCCGGCATCTACAAGCGTTGTTACGCCCTGCTTCACACCAATTTCGTCGATATCATCGCCATAGGGGTTAAGGTCCTGGACGGCATGCACATGCAGATCAATCCATCCACTGGATGCATATAATCCTGAGCAATCCAACTCAATTTCTCCTTCAGCCTGGCCTGGCGGTGACATGGCGGTGATGATCCCGTCCTGAATGGCGATATCCATGATCCGCCCGTCAACAAGCTGCAAATTGCGCAGCACATTCTCTGTGCCCACTCATCCCATCTCCTTTTTCAACCCCGATATACAGGCAAATTTCATAAATGATTCATGACATGAGATCTGTATTTCCAAATCGTTAAAATAAGCCTGATGAGCTACTTCATTTCAAAGATTATAATGTTATAATGTTTATACTAGCACAAGTGTAATCCAGAAGAGAACAGTGATTTTAATCCGAATATCTTAACATTGGAGGGACTGCTTCATGGCAAATTCGGCACTCAAGCCATCCTTGCTCGACAGATTCAGGCTCAGCTGGAATCATTTCAAATCAAGGCTTCTGCTGAAATATGCCTTTTCTTACATTCTCATATTTCTTATCCCTCTGACAGGTGTAACTATTTTTATATATGAAAACGCTGTCAATGGATTACGTATTGAGATTGAACAAGCAAATGTCAATCAGCTTAACCAGGTGAAGAGCACGATAGATAACCGGATGAATGAACTTCAGGAAATAGCGGGGAGAATCGCCTATGACAAACACTTGACCCCTTATATGGTACAACATCCCTATTACAGCTTGGAGGCGATTCAGGCGCTGGCCAATTACAAAGCCAGCAGCAGTATTGCAGAGGATCTGCTTCTCTATTTCCATAACGATTCCCACATCTATTCACACCGCGGTTTGGCTAATCTTGATGTCACCTTTGCTAGCCTCTATCAGTTCGAGCATTGGAGTCTGGAAGAATTGCGGCAGGATTTGAATGAAACCAGGCAGCCCCTGGTCCGTCCCGCTGAGAACGTGAAGGTTAATTCCCGAATGGAGCCGATGCTTGTCATGCTTGTGCCCGTCAAACCTAACGACCCGTTTCCATATGGTACCGTTGTATATTTAATGAAAGAATCCAATCTTACCGGGGTTATGGATTCGATTTTGAGTGATTTTTCGGGAAGTAGCTATATATTCAGTCCCTCCGGAGAGGTGTTGACCGCGAACAGCCATGGCATCAGCCTTCCACAGGACGAAATTGAGAACTTAGCTACACTTGCGCCTGGTATCCATAATTTGAAGATGGACGGAGAACAATACTCCGTTGTTTCTGTTCAATCGGAAGAAAATGGCTGGACCTATGTAACCACCATGCCAAGCTTCCAGTTCTTCAGCCGTGTCGCCCATGTCCAGACTCTGATCCTGATTGTCTTCTGCATTACTGTCATTACCGGTATAGCTGCTGCGCTGCTGCTAGCCAAACGGCAGTACCATCCAATCAGAGATTTGATGGACAAGATGAGAGGCAGCGGCGATGATGCTTCCAAGCTCCACAATGAATGGGAATGGATACGACAGACCCTACACAATTACAGTGCGAAAATTGATTTTCAGGAGCCCTTCGTCCGTAATCAGTGCATGCTGCTGTTACTCAAGCAAGGCAAGCCGGATGATCCGGAGATCGAACAAATGATTCTGAACGCCGGATTCCGGCATCCTCAAGGACAAGGCCTCTATTTCTCGGCTATATTGTCTTGGGATGATACGTTGCCTGGCGACAAGTGCTGGCAGGAACGCCTTCTGTTGCAGGATATACTTAGCAATGTATGTCTTCCAGGTACCGGTGCTCAGATCTTCGGCGTAGAATTCTCGGTCAAAGACCAGTTTGCTCTGATAATTTCACTTCCCGGTGATGTGGAGAAGCCGATTCAAAACCAATTGGAAGAGGTAATTGAAGCCATTCTATTGGTAATCCGCGAGCATTCGCAGCTATCTCTGAGTATCGGTGTCGGCACGGCATACGGGGACTTGGCCCGTCTTAACCAATCCTTCATTGAAGCTGCTACAGCTCTGGAGCATCGGATCATCCAACACAGCGGTCAGGTAACTTATTTCGAGCAGCTTGCAGAGCTGAACCCTTCTACTTCCGAGAGCTTCTGGATTCCACGCAAATCCATGCTGAAACTGGAGCAGAGCCTTAAGCAGGGCAACGAATCGGTAACCGTGCAACTGATTACCGAAACCATTCATACGATCAAAAATGAGCCATTACAGGTTCATCTACTGCGCTGCATCTGTTTCGATCTGCTGAACGCTTTTCTACGCACCGCCTCCGAGCTTGGTATGAACGAGGTGTTCGCCAATATGTCAGAACTGACTGCCTTTGAAACACTTGAAGATCTGGAGAGTCGTTTGCTCTGTCTTGCTGCTGACATTTGCGCGCAGGTGGAGCTGAATACGAAGACAAGCGAGTCTACATTAATGGATGATATTCTGGTTTACGTGGATCAACAGTTTGCAGACTACACACTCAGCCTAGAGCATGTGGCACTTAAGTTTGCCATTTCAACTTCTTATTTAAGCCGGAGCTTCAAAGAGAAGACCGGCCGCAATTTCTCACAATATATCTGGCAGCGGCGTGTAGATGAAGTCATGCGGCTGCTGGAGAATACTAGCGCACCGCTCAAAGAAATTATCGAACAGGTCGGTTACATGGATGCGCCAAATTTCATCCGCAAATTCAAAAAAGAAATCGGTTTAACACCAGGGCAGTATCGCAAGGAACATGCCTTGAGAGCAGCCACTATTAAAGGACCTGTTTAAGCTACCGGAGCTTCCGCCCTTTCTACACTACATTTTTATATTCAAAGATACCGCTTCATTTATGGTTTATTTGCTACTGCTCTTCCTGGAGGATGTGCTCTACCAGCTCGTCTAGCGGAACTGTTGCAAGGGCAATCGCCGTATCTGTTACCCCATAATAGATATAGAGCAGTCCATCTTTGACCACATTTCCAGTCGGAAAGATGACATTTGGGATCTGGAACCCAAATTTCTCATAATACATCTCTGGCTCCATAATAAAATGATGCGTCCGGGCAATGATTTTCTCCGGTTGCTCCAAATCCAGCAGCATGGCTCCCACACGGTAGACAATGTCCTCATCGACACCATGATAGAGCACCAGCCAGCCCTTGTCCGTACGGATCGGGGGCGTTGAGCCGCCAATCTTCCTTGATTCCCAGGAGAGGTTCTGGGCAGTAGCAAGCAGCTTGGGCTCTTCCCAGTTCACGAGATCCTCGGAGTAGGTAATCCACATGGCCGCCTTATCCGTACCGTAGGCTTCTCCTACATATTCCTCAGGGCGGCGCAACAGTACGAATTTGCCACCTATTTTCTCAGGGAACAAAATGTTGTCCCGGTCATTAATATCAAGAGGTGTCGTGTCCGCCACATACTCCCAATCCAGCAGATTATCTGATTTCAATATGGAGGACCGGGTTAGCCAATGTCCCGCCTCGTCCCCCCACCCGTCCGGATATTCCGGAATAGAGCGAAGGGGGACGCCTGCCCCGGTAGGGTAATAACTCATGGCACAGGGACGAAGGGCGTAGTTCAGATAGAAGGTTCCGTCGATTTTGACAATCCGCGGATCCTGCACACTGCCATAAGGGAATCCCAGCATGTCTGGCGTCACAATGGGCTCATCCTTCACGTGGGTAAAGTTCACCCCGTCTTCACTTTCTAGCAGACCCAAATAATTTTTGCATGGAGTTAGGGAACCCGCGGTACGCTCAATCATATAAAATTTACCGTTATCGATGATAACCGCCGGGTTGAAAACCGTAACCTTACGCCATTCATAGTCGCCCGGCACAACAATGGGATTATTCGGATGTCTCGTGATTTGCATGTCTATTCCTCCTGCATCTGCATGAATGTTCAGGGACGCGTTGTATCCTTATAACTCATTTTTAACAGCAACTTTGTTCGCATGGACCTGATTAGTTGGATTTCCAACGATCATAGGCAGCCTGATTGATTTCAACCATACGCTCTCCGCCCATTTTCTTGACTGTCGCCACATAATTGTCCCAGCCCGTAAGCGGCTCCGCTCCAGTGATGAATTTCGCCTCCATCTGATTCACATATGTCTTCAAATCAGAATTCAGGCTGCTGATTTCGGTCTGCTCTTCCACCGTAAGGAACAGGGTCGGAAACGGAATCCGTGCGCCTTTATCGAGAAGCTTCTGCTTGGTCTCCTGCTCTACCCAGAGGTCAAAGTCTGTCTTCAGCCCCTTATTAATATCATCCATGGACAGGGTTGGAGCGGGAATGCCGTAATTAGGTGTCAGCGTTGCCCGATAATCTTCCATTTCCTTACCGTCCGGTACCGGCAAGTAACGTTTGACCCGATTCTCTTTGTCTGTGTACTCCCAGAGAGTGCCCTCTGGACCTTTGTTAAAGAACATGGCACCTTCATAGGAATAGAGATAATCCACCCAGCGCATAGAGGCTTCCGGTGCAGGATTACTCTGCGTAATAGCAAAGGCGCCGCTTGTAATCCCCCTGTTCTTTGCAATCGCTGGGGCAGCAACTGATTCACTGTGGACAGGTGCAAACATGGGATCTGCCGTCGAAGGTTCTCCACCTTTGCTCATGTAGGCATGCCAGTCCGAAAAGAGGGCGATTTGATTGTTCTGTGCTTTGGCCTTTTTTTGCTCCGCTGTTTGTGAGAAGCTCTCATGATCCAGCAGGTCTTCAGACCACAGTCGGTTCATATAGGTCAAATATTCCTTGTAGCCTTCTTCAAGCGGTGTGTAATGTACCTTGTCCGCATCGTCAACATAAATTTCTTCTTCATAAATGCCGAAGGCACCCAGCAGCCATGTACGGATATCGCGGAGGTTCGCAGCGGGTGTTGTCACCGAGGAGATCGGAATTTCATCGGCTATGCCATTGCCGTTTGGATCTTCCTCTTTCACACGCTTCAGATAGGTATACAGCTCCTCTGTCGTTTCGGGGAGTTTATCGATATTCAGCGCCTTGAGGAAGTCCCCGTTATACCACATCGGATTGCGGTACCAGTGCTGGCTAAGTTCTACTACTGGCAAGGAATAGATATGTCCGTCCGGTGCAGTTATCGATTTGCGGACATCCGGATTCTCCTCCAACAGCGCCTTGAAATTCGGAGCATACTCTTCAATCAGATCCTCCAGTGGAATGAGGATACCCTGCTCTCCGTAATTCATCTGTTCTGCAGTTGTCAAACCGGCAGCATAGAGGATATCCGGGTAATCTCCACTGGCGAGCACCAGATTTTTCTTCGTTTCGAAGCTATCCTTCGGTGCGTTCTTGTATTCCAGCTTAATACCGGTCTTCTCTTGCATCTGCTGAAGCACAGCCATGTTCTCCCAGTTCTGAATCCCTACATCTGGCGCCATAAGCGACAAAGTAACGGGTTCATTAACAATCGGGAAACCTTCATTGTTCACAGCGACTTTTCCGAGATTGTTGTTCGCTTCACCTTCGTTTGAACTGCTGCAGCCTGCCATTAATGTAATAACTAAAGCCGAAGATAACAGAAGCTTCCATGACTTACGTGTGGTTGGCATTTATAATTCCTCCCTTGATTTCATCACATTTTAGCTGTTTAACCTTTAACAGAACCTATCATGACCCCTTGGACAAAATAACGCTGCAGGAACGGATAAATTGCCACGATGGGCAGTGTGGAGACAACAATGACTCCATATTTAATCAGGGATGCCGTTTCTGCCTTATTATTCATGGCGGTGGCCACCTCGCCGTTGATGGAAGAGCCCGTCGTTTCCGCTGTCATTTCCTGAAGAACAAGGATCTGACGCAGAACCATCTGCAGCGGATACTTCGCTTCATCATTTAAATAGATCAGAGACGGGAAGTAGCTGTTCCAGTGGCTGACCCCATAGAACAGGGCCATAACGGCTACAATCGGTGCCGACAGCGGTAGAACAATGCGAATGAACAGCTTTAGATTCGTACAGCCGTCAATATGCGCTGCTTCCTGAAGTTCTTTCGGAATGGTCGTCTGAAAAAAAGTGCGGGCCACGACGATATTCCAGACCGAAGCGGCCACCGGCAGGACCAATGCCCACATGCTGTTCATGAGTCCAAGATTCTTGACCAGCAGATACGTCGGCACGATTCCGCCGCTGAAGAACATCGTGAACAGAATGAGGCCCATGAACAACTGGCGCCCGACAAAATCAGATCTGCTGAGCGCATACGAGGCCGGCAGAGTGACGGCGAGATTGAGCAGAGTGCCCACCACTGTGTAGATAATGGTGTTCCAGTAACCACTCCATATCTTTGGGTTCTCAAACACAAGCTTGTATCCGTCCAGTGTTACATTTTTCGGGAACAACCACATCGCTCCCGAATTGACGTCCTGCGGCGAACTGATTGAAGCGCTGAGAATATAGATGAGCGGATAGAGAACAACCAGCATTGCCAGACCCAGATAAATATAAGTGCTAATCAGAAAAAGCTTGTCCCCCCGAGATTCTTTCATCGCAGTAACCAAAGACTTCAACTCCTTTCTACCAGAGGCTGTTCTCACTGGTGCGTTTGGCGATCTGGTTGACCGTAACAAGCAAAATAACGTTGACTACCGAGTTGAACAATCCGACAGCTGTTGAGAAGCTATACTGGGCGTTCACCAAACCGGCGCGGTATACATAGGTGGAAATTACATCGGATGCTTCCATATTGAGTGAATTCTGCAGCAGCAGAATCTTCTCGAAACCAAGACCCAGTATATTACCCATATTCAAGATCAGCATGATCGTAATCGTGGGTAATATCGTCGGCAGATTGATATGCAGCACCCGTTTAATTCGGCTTGCTCCATCCATAATGGCTGCTTCATGGAGCTGGGGATCTACGCCTGACAAGGCTGCGAGATAAATAATGGTTCCCCACCCGGTGCTCTGCCAGACGCCGGAAAATACATACACCGTCTTAAACCATGCGGGATCAGTCAGAAACTGTGCTGGTTCAAGACCAATGAATTCGATGAACCGGACAATCATTCCGCTTGAGGGTGATAAAAAGGTAATGATCATACCTGCCATGACAACTACAGAAATGAAATGGGGTGCATAGGTGACCGTCTGGACCGATTTCTTGAACGGGCCGTTGCGGACTTCATTGAAAGCCAGTGCCAATATGATAGGCAGCGGAAATCCAATGGCAAGTTCATAGAAGCTGATACTGAATGTGTTCCAGAGCAGATCCCAGAAAAAATAAGAATTGAAGAACCGTTCAAAATGGTCAAAACCAACCCATTCGCTGCCTGTAATTCCTTTTGAAGGTACGAAATTCTTAAAAGCAATCTGAATGCCGTACATCGGACCATAATGAAAAATAAGGAAATACAACAACGCGGGAAGCATGAACAGATAAAGCTCCCAGTTTTTCCAAATTCTCTTACCAAGGGAGTTCTTCTTCAATGAAGGATTTACGGATACTACTGTGTGACTCTCCTTCACTTTCTCACTCCTTTCTATGTCTTTCATTACCTACGGTTATGTTACTGCTTTGCATTCTTGCTGACTCCATTTTGGTAACGCTTACAATTCGAAGTATAGTGAAACGAAGATGACACGGTAAATATGTAGGTTCTGCATTGTCACGATAGGGTGTGTAAAACCGCGCTACTGCGGTACTTTTCGTTCAGCCCTGATGTGGATGGTTGCAGATGGAGCAAGGCTGTAAATATGTGAATTACGAACCTCCTCCACGTTGCAAAAGAAACATATTGTGATCACCGAGCAAGAATTCAAACGTTTGTTATGAGTAACTGATCAATACTTTGATAAAAAAAGCTGTTGCGGAGGACGTTACGTCACAATCTACAATGAAAAAAATGTGATAAAGGAGTTTTCATTATGTCTGAGACCCATACAAAGGAACATTACAAAATACTGCTGATCGCATTACTAACGCAATCAGCTTTTCTATTTATTGGATTTATTTTTATTGGTTTTTTTAAGTGGGGAGGAACGTTACCATTTATAGCTTCCCTATTCATACCAAACGAGATTAGTGTATTATCCGCAATCATCATCGGTCTTATTTTTAGTTTATTTATTACTACGATTGTTCTAATTACATTTATCAAAACAAGAACAGAACTCCCTAAAACCGAGGGGTCAGATATGATTAAAAAAATAATGATTCAACCAAGTGGTATAGCTTTAACGGCGATAGGTGGTATATTTGAAGAATTCTTTTTTAGAGGGGTCCTGATCGGATTATTTATTGGATATTCTTTGTTCCTGGATTGGCTCGTCATTCTAATAAGCACTTTTCTATTTTGGATAATACATGTTCCTCAATATAGAGGAGCTACAGGTGTCCTTATCGTTGTGTTTGTGAATGGTTTGATTTTTGCACTGCTCTTTTATTTTACCGGGTCGTTAATTCCCCCAATCCTTGCGCATGTCATTTATAATATTTCTATTGGAATTATTCTGGCACGAAAATACAAGAACTGATTATTTGAAAAGAGGGACGTTAGATGCAATTAACAGTGAGTAAATTTGCAAAGCTGGCGGGCACAACAGTTCGTACGTTAAGACATTATCGACAACTTGGCATATTGGTTCCCTCACAAAAGAACGAAAATGATCATCATGTATATATAAATGAGGATTTTAAAAGGCTGCATGAAATTCAATTGTTGCAAAGTCTAGGACTTTCATTAAACGAGATTAAAGCCGGTTTGGATAATCCGCAATATTCTTTTGATGAAATCATTAGAGTTCAAGAACAATCGCTTAAACATAGGAGAACAGCTATTGATTGTTCTTTGGCATTAATTAAACGAATAAAATGGTTAAAGGAAAAAGATCAATTCAATGAATTAAACTCAGAATTGCTCATGTTACTTATGAACTCGATACGTGTTGAGGAGGACCAAAAAAAACTACTTCAAAAGTATGTTTCTGCGGATATTATTGAAAAGGTGTTCCCAGAGGATATCTCTAAGCAAACTTACTTGGATGAACAATTATTCAATTTGGTATTGCTTGTCCATCGAGCTACCCTACACGATCTTAAACCAGACCATCCTTCCATACAGCAACAGTTGAAAGACATCATTGCTAATACCCAATTAAATCATCTGATTCTCCATGACGAAGAAAAGAACGAAGAACTGTATAAAAACGTAAAACCCTATGAGTCGTTGATCCCTAAGCATACCATGGATTTTTTGACAGAGGCATTTGAGGTATTAAATACGAAGAAAAATTCTTCTCTATAGGATCTTGATAACGACCAATCCAACTCTAAGTCATTGCATCATTCATGAGAAAAACCACTCCTTTCACCCAGCCTAAACATCTCAAGTTTACCGGAAGGCTCTTGGCGGTTCTCGCTACGGATAGGAGGTTTGAACCTAAGAGACGGTTCGACAAACGCAAATGGAACGAAGCAGAAAAAGACTCTGCTTCGTTCCGTTTAAACAATCGGTATGGCAAGTTTTCCTCCCCTTCATTGAATAGAAAAAACTTCTTTTTTCAACAATTCTTCTGGCGTCTGCCCTATCACATCACTGTGAAAATAATCGCGTATAACACCGTCTTGAAGATAGTTAGCGATCGACACCATAATCATTCCTTGATCCAGTGCCAGATAAGCTTTTGCGAGTTCTCCCGTTTCAACATTGACTGAGTCATAGAACCCATACTTGCCAAACATTTTGAATTTCTTTAAAGCTTTAATATTCTTTTGAACAGCTTCAGGGGCATAATCCAGGGCAAGGAATGTTGCGTGTGCTGTAACCGTTGCTCCATCTTTATAACCTGAGGTCCCTAACGGCGTTGCTGCAAACTCACTGTAACCTGTCGGAGTTGCAGAAGGTGAAAAGCCCCATGCTGCATACCCTTTTTCTTTGGCATATTCGATCTGCAATTCAACATGACGCTGGTTGTTCAATCCCAAAGCTTGAGTACCCAGGTCTTTTTCCTTTATAACCATACCGGGCATAAGAGCTTCAAACATACTGCCTCCCCAACTTGGCACGAACTTTTTATCCTTGTATACATAACTTCCTTCAAACACATCCACTCCATCGTACTTAACGGATTTGCCTTGAGGAATCTGAGCTTGCCAATCCCATTCTTGAGGTAATGTGCGATACATCTTCCACCAATGCTCTTGGGGAACATCACCTTTCCCAATGGCAATATAGCTGCCTACACGTGGTTCCGTGTAAAACATTCCATAATGGTGATCCGTCAGTGCGCCTTTAGCCACATCATAGCCTCCGCGGAATTGACCGACTTCAGGATCATATAACGGAGTATAATTCATATTTTCGACCAACTCGCTTGTTGCCCCATGAAGCTCTTCATAGGCTTGCCCAACAACAATTAAACCAGCGGATAACCAGCCATTATCGACTTGGGATATAAATTGTCCCCAATCTTTCTTCACTGTACCGTCATCTGTGTTATACCAGTTAAAAAATAAGCCGTTCCACTTTTCTAACTTTTCTAGGGAATTGATAGTCGTTTGCAGTCGATGTACTGCTTCTTTCTTCGAAATGATACCCAATTGTTGCGCTGAAACGGTGCTCATCATATACATGGCGATGTTCGTGGGCGAGGTACGTTTAGCTTCTTCTGTCCCTTTTTCAGTGAGCCGAACTTCATCGTAAGTCAAGCCAGTGTTCTGATCCGTATAGTCCTCAAAAAATGTATAGGTCTTATATGCAATCGCTTTCAATTCTGCTCGAAATCCAATTAAATTGCTTGAGTCACCTGCTGAAGCCATAGGAGTTAGGGCTAGATTAGCTAACAGACAAAAAGTTAAAATGAAGCTGAATTGTTTTACTTTTTTCATGATTTTCTCCCCTTCAAATGGATTCGAAACGTTTCGTGTACATGTTATCATAAATTTCCCATTTACGTAAACAAGAAAAATAGAACGCTTACAAATGATGATTATCGTAAAGAGAATTTATAAATATTAATTCGAAACGTTTCATTATCGAGACCATATTAAGACAGAGTTCTAAATTCTAAATTGAGGAGATAAAAGCCTGACTCCACAGGAATCAGGCTTAATCCATTCTCGTAATCATTCTGAAACGTCTTAAGTTGCTACAACTGTTGTTCCACAATACTCGCAGTCTGTTGATTGTTTAGGAAGCACTTTGGCCTTCGCCCCACATCCCGGGCAACTTACTGAAACAGGCCTTTGTGGCTCTTCTACTTTTTCTTCGACCTTTTCTTCAGCGTTTTCCTTGTCTGAAAAATTGATCTCTGTATAGTTTATTGTATTATGACTGCTGTAACTCACCGTGTTGCTATTGTAGC
The DNA here is from genome assembly GCF_038002525.1 of Paenibacillus sp. FSL K6-4396. NCBI lineage: Bacteria > Bacillati > Bacillota > Bacilli > Caryophanales > Paenibacillaceae > Paenibacillus > Paenibacillus sp. FSL K6-4396. The sequence goes on from NZ_JBBOCR010000001.1 coordinate 4,248,441, forward strand.
TTGAATACGTATGAGAATTCGCATTCTCGCGATCAAGATGACCTCCATAATCTCCCCCATAAAACTTTCGTTCAGGGCCACGCTTTTTCTTAACACGTTTTTTCCTAAGCAATTTAATGCCAAAAAACAAAAATAAAAACTCAACGATAATAACTCCTATTATGCCAAATAGATCTCCACTTTTGTGATTGTCTGCATTGAAAAAAGCAATGGGTATGCCAATTGCATACACCATAAAAATGAGCCCGAAAAACTTCCTCAATCTGATTCCTCCCAAAAACAACACTCTATACCTAGCGGTAAACACTACAGGTATCTGTAAAAGCAGTTAAGTGTATTGGTATTAGCTACAACTACGAAATTCTCATTGTCGTTCCGCAATACTCACAATCCGCAGACGAAGTAGGATATACCCTTACCTTGGCTCCACACCCTGAACAATTCACGGCTACAGTTTCTTGAGGGGCCTCGTCATATTTCACATGATGCTGATCTTCCTGATCTTGCCTATTATTAGAATCGTAATGCTGGTATGGATTAGTCTTAGACTGAGATTTAGGTCGACCACACATTTTAATGCCCGTAACAAGTACGATAACCCCAGGGATAAAAAGAATAATTGTACTGATAATGGCCGTTTCTGTTCCTTCGGATATTAATATTAAAGATAACAGGATCGTCACGGACGAAAGGATAATGAATAAAATGCCAAAAAATTTCTTCACCGCGTTTCCTCCTGCAATTTATGATTTACTTATCAAGATCTGTTGATTGCGCTCTTTCAAACGGTATCTTAACTGGGATAGTTGCGAAGCAATACGTTCACTATTTACCAATTCCCCGGCTTCGTACTGATTTGCAAGTTCACTGTTCATCAATTCAATGTCCATCAAGATCTGGCGGTCATTTTTCTCAAGGGAATCCGGTGTGATTGGGTCACTATACTTCACCAGTTCAATTAATGATTGAACGGTTTTCCGCTCCTCTTCCACAGTTAGAACGGGATGTTGCACCATGGTATGAAGCAATTGCTGTAAAGCTTTTTCGATTAATTGTAAGTTTGCGATTTTTGTCTGTTCATCTGTTTCATGACGGCGCACACTCTGAATATAGATCATAATGATTCCGCACAAAATAATTGCGATCGCAATCGTTACCGTGTGTAACAATACGAACCAACGAAGCGCATGATCTGCTGAACCTGTCAACAACGAGTAGATCATCACACAAATCAAATAAATAACCAATACTACACCTAACGCTGTGTAACCTGGAACAAACCGTTTAAACCGATCCATATTTTGCATGATGAACCGTGCGTAGATCCAAATAGCCGTAATCGCTACATAAGAAGCAACGAGATTCATCCAAAAAGAAAACGACAGAAGCGCATGATTAAACAGCGTAAAAGAAACGATTGACGATACTATCATGCATATTAAATAGACGACATCCAAAATCAGGAGATTGCTGCGTTTTACCATCACTATGCCTGTCCTCCTTCTTGCAGATTGTTTCCGCAATCAAGACAGAACTTCTGACCGGGTTTTACTTCATGTTGGCACCGACTGCATTTCAAGCTTAAACTTGTGCCACAGTTGCCACAGAATTTGGTATGACCGGAATTCATGTGGTTACAGTTCGGGCATGGGCTAGGCATCGGTTGATGACATTGAATACATTCCAATGCGTCCTCAGCATTATCCGCTCCACAGGATGGACACGCATGGTATTTGTCACCACAGTTAGGACAGAATTTGGTTCCCTTTGGCAAAGCATGTCCACAATTATTACAATCTGTTGTTACTGCGGATTTTTCGGCTAATGAATTGCCGCATTTGCTGCAAAAAGAGTTGTTCTCCTGGTTCGGATGATTACACTGCTTACATATGCTTACAGCAGGCGTCTCCTTAGTCGACATCACTTTAGACATCTGGGACATCTCGCTACTGAAAGAACCACCCAGACCAACCCCCATACCCATACCAAGTCCTGCGCCCATGATGTCTGACTGCATGCTTCCTTCATTTTTGGCTGCACCTTCAAGCGTATCAAACGAACGTTCTTGCTGATATGTGTACCCAATAATATCCATCTCAGCTTTGCGCGCCAACGCTTCTCTTAATCGAATGACGGATGGATCTTCTTCGGGCAGATTGACGTTGTGAATATAGAGGTTGATCAACTCAATACCAAATTCATCAAAAGTAGAAGCTATTGTGTCTGCGAAATGCCTTGAAATCTCGGCGATATAGGCATTGATCTCCAAAACACTAACTTTTCTATGTATTAGATAGGATGACAACATGGAGTTAATATTCATGATAATTAGCCCGCGGAAGTAATTAATCATATTAGCTTGGTTAAACTCAGGCAGTGTGCCCACAAGCTTGACCAAAAACTTTCGTGAATCCGAAATTTTAATTCCCATTTGTCCAAATGTTCTTACGGGAACTATAATATTATACTTGGGATCCTGGATCTGAATTGGATTCGCTGTTCCCCATTTAACGTCTAATGCGCTAACTTGATTGACATACCAGACTTCTGCTGCAAAAGGTGACTTTCCTCCAAACGGAAGGTTAACGAGTCGGTTCAAGATCGGGATATTCGCAGTACTCAGCGTATGCCTTCCTGGTCCAAACGTGTCAAGCGCTCTTCCATCCTTAAAGAGAATTGCTTGTTGAGATTGATTCACAATCAACTGGGTCCATGTTCCCAACTCAGTCTCGGGATGTTTCCAAGCAAACACATCAGGTGAGCCATCATACTTAATTACGTCAATAATCGCCATGTTCAATTCCTCAATTCAGTATTAGATTACTATAATTTGATAGAAACACTCTTGCTAAAACACTGATTCTACACTATTTCCTATATTAAAAAGCTATAATGATCTTTCATAAACTTGTTTCCATGTTTAGGCATTGATATTTTACCATTTCTAACCTTATTACGCACTAGCATAGTTCATTTTTCATACGAAAATTTTCCTATATTAACATGTTCATAATAGTAAAGAACCTCTTCCATATGATCATAGGAAGGAGGTTCTGGAATTCTCGTGTATACTCCATCTAATTCAGGATATCCTCTATAGCTGTAGCTGGATTTAACATGAACTCTTCAAAGGTAGCTATCGTTCCATGTTCTTGATGTTCAATATCCGCATATCCCATCATTTTTTTGCTCGGATTCCAGACAATCAGGATATGTGAGTATTGATCGATGTCCGAGGAAATACGCAGTAGTTTCTGTCTGCCCATTTTCATCTCCACGGTATCGATCAGATGAAAGAATTCTATATATCGGATGCCTGATTCACTATCTGGCAAGTCTATTCTTCGGGGTCCACTAGTTAGAAAATCAATAAGTTGCTGCGGAAGTTTAAATGACTTTAATGCTTGCAATTTGTTGCTCATATCATGAAATTCTTGAGGTTCATGCCCCTTTAGATATTCAGCCATTTCTTCATTTTTCTGACTCACTGCAATTGTGTACGCTCGCTCTCCATCCTTCTCCTGAATGGTCACATCTGCTCCCTGGTCCACCAGATATCGAACCATCTTCATGTTATTAAGTCTTGCAGCTACCGTGAGAGGTGTCGCCTTATACGGGTATACCATATCCGGTTCATTGTAATTGACGTCCACTCCTTGATCCAGCAAGTACTGAATTGTCTTCATATCGTGATCAGCTACCGCTTTGCGCAACGTTTTGCCTCCATATTTACGAATATCCAACCCCAGTTCATTCAAGACTCTTATATTCTTTTTGTTGCCATAGTAGGCTTCATCATATGCACTGGATTTGACCCGATTAAGTCCATTTAACTTGGCACCTTGCTGGTACAGGTATCGCACCATTTCTTCTCCACAATATCTGACTGCTTTAAGGATCGCCGAATTATTTTTGACATTCAGATTAACTCCATGCTCGACCAACAACTTAACCACTTCCAGTTGATTGCAGATTAAGGCAAGGTCTAGCGGCGTTAATGCTATGTATTTACTGAGTGTGATCTCTTCTTCGAGATCCATGCCCTGCCTAATGAACTGTTCTACAGCACCGGTGTCTCCCTCATATATTGCCCTGGCATGATCAGGTAGCGTTTCGAACGATCCTTGATTTCCGATTTTGAACAAGCAAGATTCCCCCTATCACTTTTACTAACCTCTTCTATATAATCACATGTTGTGAAAAATCAAAAATATTAGCTTGAGCATCCACACTCAATCATAATTAACGTCCCAATCTTGAAACCACTCGCAAATGCTTCTTTTGAATGCATAGAGTGAACTTGATCCATCATATCAAACAATATCTCCAACTGTTTAAAGTCATCCTCCGAAAGCTTTCTCTGGAATTTTTCGATATTAGCTGTAATCTCCTTATTAATAGATCGATACTCCGAATCTTTAGGAACAATATTCTCTTCTGGTCTCAGATTACCGTAATACAACTCTTCTATTATATTTCCCACATCACAGCCCCCTTTCTCTTATAAATGTCTTGTGCGCTTCTCATGACAATTATATAAGATTGAAAGACAATACTGGGGCTTTATGCAATATTCGCATGTGATTCTTATCTCCTTCAACGAAAATCGTATTTTACATGCTTGCTTTGAAATAATAATGCAGTGCTTGTTGAGCCCTGCCTCGGGAGTATGCTAAGATAATGGACACCTATTTCTACAAAATCCTATTACAAATCAACCGTACAGAAAGGACACTATGAATCCTTCATCACTGTCAGCCAAATTACAACTTATCATTCCGCAGCTGGATCTGCGAAGCTGCCTCGTCAGCGTACGCGGTGAGCTTATGTACGAACACTACCGCAACCAAGAGGCTGCGTCCGATATTGCAAAAATCAATTCATGTACCAAGAGTGTGCTGTCTGCACTCATCTGTATAGCGATGGATAAAGGCTTGTTGCCAGAGGCATCAGCCCCAATCTCCACCTTTTTCCCACAGTTGACATCCGATCCTGACCCGCGTAAGCCAGCAATCACTCTGGAACAACTGCTCACCATGACAGCCGGATTCAACTGGGATGAGTTCGGTGGGCAAAATTCATTCCCTCGCATGACCCGCACCGATCATTGGGTGGATTTTGCGTTGGAACAACGGTTAAGTCATGTACCGGGTACACATATGGAGTACAACTCAGGAGTATCACAGATCCTATCCGCCATTCTGATGCAAAATGCAGGTATGAATGTAGCCGAGTTCGCAGAACGTTATCTCTTTGACCCGCTAGGAATTAAGGATTATGAATGGGAAAGCGACCCCCAAGGTGTACACACCGGCGGATTCGGTCTTAAGATGTTACCCGTAGATCTGCTAAAATTCGGTCAGCTATTTCTACAGCAAGGGATGTGGGAGGGTAAGTCTCTCATTTCAAGTGATCTCGTATCCCGTTCGACTCAGCCATTCATTACAGTCAGCCCACCTAATTACGGCAGTTATGCTTGGCATTGGTGGGTCGATGTCTATCCGAATGAAAGGTCTGACGCGGAAGATATTGCTACTGAAGACACGCAATCCAATCTCCATTACTATTACGCGCGAGGGTTTGGTGGTCAGTATGTATATATTGTCCCTGAGCTGGAACTTGTTACGGTGTTAACCAATGACAAACGAAAGAAAGAGAAACCTCCACTGGATGTTTTCCCTCGATTAATCGCTCCTGAGCTGTGGAAAATGTTATAAATGCAGGCCGCTCTTTTATGTTGTTTGACCAATGGTTAGACCAATGAACCCTCAACCTGTTGTAGGATAACCAATCCATAGGCTGAGGGTTTATTCGTCATACGAATGCCTCTTCGATAGCAACCGTGATTGGATACGGACCAGACTCTTGATTTGAGAGCACAACCAGTTGTAGATCATAGTCTGGATAAACGGAAGACATGAACGACACCCCTGGATCAAACCCCATGACATGAAATTTGAAAATCCCTTCCCCCTTGCGGTCAATCCAGATACCCCGCCCATAGTACTCTTCATCTTCTTGATGAGCATGTGGAGTTAATAACTGCCGTGTTGTCTCAGCATTCAACAATTGGTGACCCAGCAAAGCATCCCAAAATCGAATCATATCCGGCGCCGTAACATAGGCCCCACCATCTGATCCACCTTTGACAGGAATGGAGAACATATTGGTGTTCCATGAGCCATCTTCATGATAGATATATCCTAAAGCCGTATTACGCGGAAGCTGATCTGTTACGAAATAACCGGAGTCCTTCATGCCAGACCTTTTGAAAATGTATTCTTCCACATAATCTGTAAACGACAGTCCTGAATGCTGTTCCACGATTAGCCCTAGCACAATGAAACCCGCATTGTTGTAGTGAAAACGTTCACCCGGAGCAGACTTCATCGGTAACTGCTGAAACATGGGCAGAAAGTCACTTAATCGCCGCATCGCGTAGACGGGTCTCTCTTTCCACAATTCTGAAAAGTCTTCCATCACTTCTTCATCGAAATAATCTGGAATACCTGACGTATGTGTTAACAATTGATGAATGGTAATTCCTTCGTCCCACAGCGGAAATTCCACATTGAACACATCCGTAAGCTTGGAATCAGTAGATAACTTACCCGCTTCAATTAGCTGGCATATACTCACTGCCGTGAAGATCTTACATCCTGATGCAATGCCGAACCGTGTGTCCACCTGATTGGCAAGCTCTTCACTGCGATTCGCATAACCACGTTTCATATTCAAAAGGGTTTTCCCGCCTTGCTGGAGTAATACAACACCCGAAAAATTAACGCTTTCCATAACTTCTTCTATTTTTGTTGTCAGCTCTAATACATTCAACATTTTGTTGTTCACCTACTTGTCTATGTATTCATTACATTCTCATTCTTAATTCTTCGTCATATCCTGCATACCTGCCATATTTTCATAAAAGAAGGATTACTCCCTTATAAAAGGAAATACCCCTTCTTCATACAAGGTAAGACTAAGTTGAACAAAGTATGCTCAAATGCTGTTCAATCACTTGTTCTACTCGGTTTACTGTAAGTCTATCTGGCTGCATTAACATATGAATGGCGAGTCCATCCACAAGAGCATATAACTTCTCTATCTCCATCTCGGCATCCAGTTCAGGATGTGTCATCCCCTGCTTTTGCAACTCCTGAACCACCCATTGAACCGATCGATACATCCCCTGATGCATCTCATCACTTAACTTTTTTAATTCGGGGTACACCAATAATTTGGCTGTAAACGAAAACCAGACCTCCATTTCCATCATTCTATCTTCATCCAACGGGAGAAATTGCAAGAGCAGATTCTTCATATCCTGCATTACAGATCCACTCATCTGTAATGCCTCCACCCTTTTCTGTACCCTTTCTGCAAAAAGATTCATGCAAAAGGTGAACAATTCGGCCTGTGTGGCAAAATAATGACGCATGGAACCTACAGATAGTCCCGCTTCCTTTGCTATATTGCGAACTGTAGCATGCTCCAGTCCATGCTCTTGAATGACCCGGATTGCTGCATCAGCAACGATTTTCCTCTGAGCTTCATGATCTACGATTTTTGGCATGACAACATTATACACCAGACTTCTATTTTAGTAATACACTGTGCTATAATATTTTTTAATACATTGTATTAAATAAAAAAGCTGTAGAAGGGGAACTCATAAGATCATGCTTAACACTATTCCAACCAAAAAACGAAAGAGATTCAGAATTTTCACTATCATGGTGAAGTTGCTCTGCACAGTGCTACTCCTAACTGGTGCAGCATTCCTCTATGAGTGGTTTGCTTCTTCGCAGGCCAAAAAGGATTTTCCACCTCCGGGTACGTTAGTTCAAATCGGCGGTTACCAACTGCACATTCATAAACAAGGCAATGGCTCGCCGAAGATACTTATGGAGGCTGGAAGTGGTGAGACGAGTTTGTCGTGGAGAGACATTCCTGCGGCACTCGCCCAACATGCAACGGTGGTCACATATGATCGTGCAGGATATGCCTGGAGTGAATCTGCCCCTACAGAACGTACAGGTTCGAATATCGTCAAAGAACTACATGCAGCTCTGGAGAAGGAGAATATTCAGGGACCTTACGTTATGGTAGGTCATTCCCTTGGTGGTATGTATGCCAGACTCTTTGCACAGACCTATACAAGTGAGGTTCAGAGCCTTGTCCTCATTGACGCGAGACCTGAAGATGATGAACAGAATACAAAGGCTTTGTTGGAACAGGCTCAGTTTCAGGGAAACCCGTCTGCCTCCTTCCTATCCTTACTGAAGTTATCCGGCGCTTTCAGATTATTTCCAGACTTTTTACTGGATGGTCTGGTTGCCAAGCAAGATCGAGATACTTTTGTTAATGTGATTGCCACGCCCTCCTTTTTTCATGCCAAAGAAGAAGAAGCCTTACTCGCCCATTTAACAGAAGATGCCATTCGTGGCCAAAATCTTGGATCAATACCTGTACGTATCATTGCACGCGGACGTCCTCAAGACTATGCTCAAGCAGGGATTTCGGTTGAAATGGGGCAGAAGCTCGAATCCATATGGCAATCGGGGCAGCATAACATGTTGAATATATCGAAGGATAGTCAGCTCATCGTGGCCACCCGCAGTGGTCATATGGTTATCCACGATGAACCCGAACTGGTTGTGAAAACAATACTTGAGTTAATCTCTGATAAGTAGAGGTGTTTTTTTTCAGCAGATCCAGGGCTCGTTATAATGTTAAAGGGCTGTTCCAATAGCCATGTGTATGACTTGGAACAGCCCTTTAAGCAATATATTAAGATTAGTTCTATTTGGCTGCATGCCTCAAGGCAACAAAATTTAGCGCAAAGCTTGCAGGTCAACCTCAGGACTTCCTGCACTTTTCTGCGTTTCACGAGGAGACCTCGTGTTAACCAGGTAATACAGTGTGGCGTAGATTGTCATGATAAACGTGCCAAAGAACAGGCAAAACGCAAGAGACGGGCGGCTTACACTTTCGTGCATCAGCTCAATCAGCGTCTCGCGATTCGTCAATGCATCCCAGCTATTCAGTCGATATACACGTCCAAGCAATACCCCGTAACTTCCCAAAGCACTACCTGCGAGTACAAAGATCCAGGATGCCCAGCGTCCAATTCGGTGATAGATCACTTCCTGAAGCTGATACATTGACAAGAAGCCAAGCAGGAGTCCCGTCCAGACAAACATTAATACAACGCTCAAGTCGTACCAGTAGGTGTAGTCCACACCATTTCCACCATAATACCGGGAACTTCTCGCTGTCAGATGAACCAAATCCGTAACAATGTAAGAAGAGTTCGGGAAAAATAACAACCACAGCAGACCACTTGCTATTGCAAGCCATGCGGCACCTTTCCATTTCGCATCACTTAGAAGATAGGCTGCATAAGAGAACACAAAGGGAATCCAGCCCAAAAACAGATTCCAGATCAGGAAGCGGAAATAACGCTGATCCAGCCAATCTGCGGCTACATAGTACAAGCCAAGCGTTACTGCTGTGACCACACAAAGGAAAATAAATATGCGAATATAATTCAGTTTTCTCAATGATTCTGACCTCACTTGATAAAATTCAAATTAATTTCGAAAATATCGGATGATTTCTTCCTTGTTCTTTTCAACACGCAAATTCAATCCACGTTTATCCTTTAATCCATACTGCTGTAATTCATGGCCAGGATCAAGCACCAACGGTTTAGTCGCCACATCGACAAGCAAGTCCATCGTCAATTGATAGGTTTCCCGTATCTTGTCCATTGGCAGAGAGGTTTCATACCGTTTAATCAGCTCAATCAGACGTTCAGCATACATGAGACGAACCATACTGTCCGCACTCTTCATTTGTCTTGAAGCAAATGCTGTAATTGCCGTAATAATACTGGGTTCTGTCCGATGTTTGGCAATCAACGCAAGCTCATCTACCGCATCCCAATTCATGATAGACAGCTCGGAACTTAATTGTTGAATTCGCTCCCCTATCCATTGTTCCTCTAACGCTTGGGGTACGTTCCATCGCTTATAGTCCGCATACACACCTTCTCGATGCATCTGTACAGCGCTCCCGTAATATTTGACAAACACATCCTTGGCTACACTCCAATCGGTCTCCTCCACTTAATCACCACCATACCTGTTCCTATTTGTGGAATATTCCTAACATATTACATAAGTTTACCACTCTCTAAGCATACTATAGATGTTGAACTATACATTTGCACGAAAACGTAGAAGACAGAATGAACCCGAAGAAACGAAGTGTTCGCTAAAAGCTTTCTACAAGAAAGCTACGTCGGAAGCATAAGCTTATCACCGGATTTTCACCTTTGTATAATAGAATTAAAAATCTGGGGATAAAAGCGATCGGAAGGTTGTTCTGTCATCGGAGTGAGAAGTGTAAATATTCTTTCGTTCAACTTATATAGAATCATACCATTTACCAAAGGAGAATCAAATTACCAATGAATCCGAATTCGATGAACCCACAGAATTTAGTACAACCTACTTTAAACGCAAATCCCAATGTTACGCCTAACATGAATCATGGCGGTCATGAGATGTTCGATGTGCATGAGATCCTGTCCTCCACCATTAATGTGCTGGATCAATATATGATCTTCCGTACATTCGTGCAGAGCCAGGAACTGATTGGCATTCTGGACCGGCAGTATAACTTCATTTTATCCCAGTACAATCTGACAGCAGAGTGTTTTGCATCCGGACAGAAGCCTCATCAAGAGACAGCTACCTATATGATCCCCAACATGGTACCACCGGTATATGGCCTTAAGCCATCAGCACCGAAAAAACCAAACCAGAGCCTTGCTGACGTAAAGGATGCCGGAATTAGCGGTCATATGCTGGGACTGATCAAGTCACATGCGAGTTTGCTCGGCATGTCCTGTAGCGAGATCACAAATGGAACGGTTCGCCGAGTCATCGCTTCTCAGATCCAGCATTTTATCGAGATGGCCTATGAAATTTTCATGTTCCAGAATAAAAACGCCTATTACCAAGTACCTCAACTCACCCCAAGTGATACACAACAGATGCTTCAGGCATACATTCCAGCAACCGGAGCACCTCAGATGCCTAACAGCAATAAACCACTTCATTAAGTTAGAAAATAAAGTCTGAACACTTAGAACAGTCTCTTCAACCCATTTGGGTTTTAGGGGCTGTTTTTTGGTTATTTACAATCATTTTCCTACTGAAGACTCTTGATTTGGTTACCAGAAACTGGTTTAATCAATGACAAACCCGTACTTAGTCCACTTACGGATCATACATATAAAATACGGTGAAATGCCGTTATACGAGAATTCAAATGGCTTTTTCTTCATTATGGGGAGGTATACGAATGAGATGGAAGCAACCTGCTAAACTTGGTTTACTGGCTATGGCTCTCGGCTGTACTGCCATCGGCTCAATACTTACAACTTCAACAACACTGGCTGCACCTGTTCCCGCTTCCAAAGCGGTGTATCATCAATTCCAAACGTATCGAACGGAAGCAGTGAAATCCACAGCGAGTGTGGCTAAAGCACGTAAATACCTGATGAATCATATCGACAAAGTCGGTCCTTGGCAGGCAACATTAATGACCCTGCAATTGGAGAATATGCAGAATATGAAGCTGGCCGATATGGATAACCAAATGTATACGGAACAGTTTCAACAAGCCCTATCTCAGGCCCATGAACAACTTGGTTACGAACAGAAGCTTACATACAGTCGTCTGCTGAAAGAAATTAAAGATCCATCCGTGAGGAAGGTTCTGCAGGAAGCATCTGATCTCGGGTTCAAACTGGAAACCAGTGAGGGCTTGTATTACCCTATCATCAATTATGAGATCTACCAAAAGTTCAAACCTTTTGTTAAGGCTGATATTGCTGCATACATCGACATTATGGCTACCGAATCCAATCAGATGACCACGTCGGATGGTGGCATTATCATCTCCTGGAACGAATTAATCCAGCGTGCATTGGAGAAAGAAGCCTTTTTGAACAACTTCCCGAATTCTAATCGTACATCAGCAGTGAAGCAAGGGTTATTTGTGGATTATCTCTTTTACGGAAGTGACAACACGCCTGCTTATGATTGGTACACGGATGAAGAAATTCGCACCATGGACCCTGAGGTGAAACAGGCTTACGAGAAAGCTTTGGCTAAGCGGGAGCCTAATACGGGGAGTGTTCTTCTCGATACCATGGAAAAGATTTTGCAGGTTCTGAATCAGAACAATGATGAGCTTACACCTGAAGTACGAGCCATCATTGAATCTGTTCAACAACAATTTGCCTGGGAATAATCCGAAGCTGAATCGCAAAATGTGAACGCCAAAAAAGCGGCAGTCCTTGAGACAGAGGTTGCCGCTTTTGAGTTTACCTTGCAACTCCTTACGTTTGGATCAAAGAGTTGAAGTGTCTATTGATGTAAGTTTGTTCGGATTAACGACGAGATAAATGCCCTCAATCCGCTCTCCAGAAGGGTCCAACCCCAAACAGAGCACCTCGGACAACTGTCCTTCTTTCATCAACGCGAGTTGAAGCTCGCCATTGATCCACATCGGTACCCATTCTCTTTCACGCAATCGCGTAAGGACTCGCCGTGAGGTCAGGAGTGCAAGCACACCTTTGTGAACATGCATCGTTCTCATCACAGTATGCACAACGCCACCGCCATCTGCTGTAAATACAGGCTGATCTGCCAGTAACTCGAGCATCGCAGCGACATCATAACGAAGGAAAGCCGTTGTAAAACGGGTAAGCAATTCACCCTTGGCTATCATATCGGCATCACTCTGCTCGATCGGTGGAAGTTTTTCAGGCAAATTCCGTCTGGCGCGGCTAAAAATTTGACGGCAGTTACTCTCCGTTTTGCCCAGCCAATCCGCTATTTCAGAATAGTCATACTGGAAAGCTTCACGAAGTACAAAAACAGCCCGTTCAACAGGCGAAAGCCGCTCCAACATGACCAGATAGGCATAAGAAATCAGCTCTTTCTTCTGCATCGTTTCCTCTGGTATGTTTCCCACTTTACTGTCTGCTATCGGTTCCGGAAGCCACTCTCCAACATAATTTTCCCTCTGGTTGCGGGCAGAATTGAGCAGATTCAAACTTCGGTTCACCACCAGTCTGGCGATATAAGACTTCGGATTACGAATATCTTGAGTAATATTGCTCTGAATCCCCGCAAAGCAATCCTGAACCATATCTTCAGCTTCTACCACACTGCCGAGCATGCGGTAAGCGATTGAAAATGCATAATTTTTATACCGAATATACAGCTCACCAACATCCAGAGAAGACACTTCTGGCTCATTGGCGTGGAGATTGGAATTCATAAGAATGGCCTCCTCTGGCATGGTGCATGTATTTTAGTTAAAGCAGCCCGGATACATTCCTGTTGTAATCGCAATCCGGTTCCAGTTATTAATCGTGTTAATGGCAAGGATCAGATCCACCAGTTCGGATTCACTGAAATGTTCACGAACCTTATCGTACAACGCAAGGGGTACACCGTGTTCCGAGATACGGGTCACCGCCTCAGCCAGCTCCAGCATAACACGTTCTTGATCCGTGAAGAAAGACACTTCACGCCACACACTCAGCAATAGAATATGATCCGCATAATCTCCCAGTTTCATCAGATCTTTGGCATGCATATCGAGACAAAAGGCGCAGCCATTGATCTGAGACACACGGATTTTTAACAACTCATACAATACTTTATTTTCAAATTGCCCGGATATATACTGCTCCATCGCCATCATCGCTTTAAAAGCGCCTGGACTCACTGCTCTGTAGTTGGTTCTTAAATTCATTTCATTCGCCTCCATCATTTGGTTTACATACTGTAGACAAACGACGGCCGGGATCTGTGACATACTTTACGAAAATCTTTTTATTCTCACAAGAATGGTTGCTCAACTAACGAATATTCACACTGAGATTCTGATGGCAGGACAACCTCCATGGAGTTAATAATCAGTAATGGAAAAACATACTGAATGGTTGTTCTCTTTTCTACAATTAACATCTAACGTAAGAAAAATCCGCTTTTTTCCGTATCCATGTACGGTTTTTGCTGTACCGTTTGTGATTTTAACCAAAAGTAGGTTGGATATATTGATGCTTTGACCAAAAGAGTAGTAACATACGGCTAATAAAGTTAACTTTTCTGACATAAGAAAGAGAAATGTTTATTCATATTGGCAAGGAGTGTTTTACTATGATAACTTCCAACGCAAACCCTAATACGTCCGAATTGCCTAGAGGTTGTACATTCACCGCTGAAGACTGGCATGTATTATCACAATATTGGTATCCGGTAGCACAAGCTACCGAAGTAACAGACAAACCACTTGCTGCTCAATTACTCGATGTGAAGCTGGTTCTCTATCGAAGTAATGATCAGGTTGTCGTAGCCAAGGATCTTTGTTTTCACCGCGGGGCCCCACTTAGCAAAGGCTGGGTAGAAAATGGTGAGATTGTCTGCCCTTATCACGGCTTCCGTTACAATTGTGAAGGTAAATGTACCGCAGTACCTGCACACCCAAGCTCCAAGATCTCGCCTAAGCTCAAACTTATCGTGTATCCGGCAGTTGAACGTTATGGTTTAATCTGGACCACTTTGGCGGGAACGGAAGAACAGATCCCCTCCTTCCCTGGATGGGATGATCCGGATTATATCAATATTTTGCCACCCAACTTTGATATTGCCGGTTCTTCTGGACGTCAAATGGAGGGATTCCTCGATGTATCCCATTTTGCCTATGTGCATACGGAAACGTTTGGTGACAAAAACAACACAGAAGTCCCTCAATACAAAGTGAAACGTGAAGGTAATGAGTTACTGGCCGAGTATTGGAGTACGGTGAGCAACTATGGCAAAGGGCAAGGTCTTGTTGCTCCAGAAGGTTTCCAATGGTTGCGTGAGTTTCGGGTATTCCCGCCTTTTGCGGCTTCTCTGACGGTATATTTCCCAGGAGACGACAAGCTGAATATTCTGAATTGTGCTTCGCCGATCTCTGCTCGTTATACGCGTCTATTCTGTCCAATCACACGAAACTTTGACAAAGACGCTCCTATTGAAGACACAATCAAGTTCAACTTGCAGGTATTCGAAGAGGACCGCGAGATGGTCGAGTCACAGAAACCGGAGGATCTGCCCCTGGATCTGCATGCCGAGGCCCATATTCCCGCTGACCGTACTTCAATTGCTTATCGTCAATTATTAACGGAAATTGGTTTGGGCCGAAATTACACATCGTAAGTAGATAGTATATAAGTTCAACTAATGAATATATTTACACTGGCATTCCGATGGAAGAATAACTTTCCGTTATCATGTAGATGTTTAGTTGAACATATATAGCCTCATTTAAAATTGTAAGGAACTCCAGACATGTTATTTCCCATAATCCCCGATATAAACACGTCAAACGGCTGTTTATTCTGATATAAGGTGTCTCAGATTCTTTAGATTTCTGGGCGCGCTTCAAATCCTTGATTAAGACGACTACGATTCGTTAGCGCCTCATGCTTAGCTCTAAACACGGCTTTCCGCAAGTATGAAGACATCCTTAATCAAAAAAAGAAGCGTTCCTTTGCGGAAGCCTCTTTTGCTTTACCTAATTCAACTAAAGTACCTATGTGTACTAGATAAACCTTGCCTAATAAACCGTCATCTTTCCTCTTGAATATTCGTATTCACAGGAAGCTCTATATAATACGGGCAACCCGGTTCGTGGATAATACGTGGATCGACCCAAGTCCCCCAGTACGGAAGACGGTTTACGTAAGGTTGCATATTGGGCTGAGTATTTGGTGGCATGTTGGGCTGTGCATTGGGTTGCATGTTTGGTTGTGTGTTTGGTTGCATGCTGGGTTGTGTGTTTGGTTGTACATTAGGCATTACGTACGGCTGATGATTCACATTCGGAGCACTGTTAGAGTTGGGGGCAGTGGAAGTCATACAATCTGCCGGCGGGCCAATAATCACTGTTTTTTGAATGGGAGCCAGCGCTTCTTGAACTTTTTTCTCATCTAGACAGTACGTATAAGCCAGAAGTTTGGTAGGTGTAAGTCGCAAGATGTCTGAGCCAAATATCGCTTCAGGCACGGGTGCATCGAAGATCGCCAATAAATGCGTTTGATCTGCAGTAGCCACTTCATAATGCCACCAGCCTTGAGGTACATTCGCCACTTGCCCCGGAGTAATTGGGAAATGAAGTAACTCATTGGTGAACGGATTGATGAGGGACACAACGGCAGAACCGCTGATGCAATATACCAGTTCGGTTGCATTCTGATGAATATGTGGTTCAACCACATTGCCTGTGTTGAGGAAAATATCCAGTAAAGAAGTATTGCCCAGTGTGTTTAACTGGTTGATGGAAAGAGAGTTTATATAGTTATCCTCATCCTTCTTGAATAACGGATTCTTGCTCAAATCGTAAGTAAATTGGGTGGTGGGTAAAGTATAATCCATGTATGAGGTTGCCAAAATAAAACGCCTGCCCTTCGCTCTCGGTTTAGGTCATAACCTATATGCCAGCTTATGCCCAGCGCCCAGATACGTGAGCCCATTTCCGCCAAGTTTTCATCGCATAACAAATATCCCTGACTCAGATACACGGGAGGAGGGATATTTGGCTATTATAATTCTGCTTCGTCGGAGATGTCCTCCCAACTGATCCCTAGTGGAGTACTGTTCAAATTTACACTCTGAAGCCAGGTCATTCGCTTGACTATGTCCGGCATTCCTTCAATTAAACTATTCGTTATACTCAGATAACGCAGTTTCTTCAACTGCTCCAGTTCGGGTGGGATTTCACGAATGCCAGAGTAACTTATATCCAGACTCACAAGTTCGCTCAATTCACCAATCTCGGCTGGAATATGTTTCAGACCAAGATCCGACTTCTCCTTTGGCTTCCACCCGGTAGGAACATGATAAGAACTACCGCAATAAATTCTAAGCTCTCGAAGTTGTTTCAATTTTCCAATGTCTCGGTGAATACCTTCCAAATCCGCTGTCATGATCTCCAATTCTTCCAATGATGTCAGTTCAAAAAGGGCTGGAGGAAGTGTATAAATATCCTGCTCAAAAATCGTCAAACGTTTCAAGTGCTTTAATTCCCGAATCCGTTCCGGAATCTCTTTTAAGTAATGTGAACTAATATTCAGCACATCGGTTTGATGCCTGATTGCATCATCCAACAGTCGATGAATATCTTTCTGACGATTTAAATCGAAAAACAAGCCTGGAATACGCTCCATTAGCTCAATTGCTTCTTCTTGTGTAATGTGCATGCCATACATATGCTCATGAGCAACCGTGTAGAAGTAATCACTCCCATCCTCTTTCAGAAAACAAAGATCGTCCGGCAATGACGGATATAACCAGTCATGAAAGCGATTGGCTTCCTCCTTAAGGACCTGCCCGGATTCAGGCGTGCAACGATATAAGTAATAGATGCCTTCTGCATACATGGCGCCACTTTGCATCATCATTTCTTCCATCGTACTGTTTTCAATTAGATACGGCTCAAGTCTCTGTAATACTTTGGCAACCCTCTCAGGTGTATCTCCCTCAACATACTTTCGGTCAACCAGCATAAAACGATCTGTCTTCTCGATCAATTCGTCAATCAACAGTTCATAGGCAGTTCCTCTTGGATCGGTGTGAAAAGCTACGGCTACCATAGGTTCCCCCTCATGACTCTATATTGATTAATCTTCAATCTGCTGTATCACCTGAAACCATTGTGGCATAGGCTGATATCATCAATCCAGTTATTGGAGGCTTGTTACATGGCATACGGCCCTGGTTCAGTATCATCCCCGCAACCTGCGGGTTATCCTTACCCTTATTATCCACCCACACCGTATCCCTACCCTTATCCGTATCCATATCCATACCCACCCATCGTTCCTTTTCCACTACCATATCCGATCGGTGGTCCTTGGTGGCACGGTGGCTATCCCGGCGGTGGTTACCCCGGTGGACACCCTGGTCATTTCCCAGGAGGTGGCTATCCCGGCGGACCTCACGGCGGTCCAGGTGGTCCAGGTGGACACGGAGGACCTCCAGGCGGAGGATTTCACGGACATCGTTTCTTTCAGTGGTAATCATGAGACTTATCCAAAGTTCAGGTTCAGATCAGATAAAGGAGCTGCTTCGGCAGCTTCTTTATTATCGAAACCTATTCTCTAATCATTCAGGACTTAATACGTAATCTCATCCATTATCTTCAGATTTCGGTTCGACATACTGAGGAGATCCGTGAAGGTAGGCGTTAAATAATAGATAAAGTCCGGATCGTGCACGTACATAATAATCTGCCCATACGTCCCTTCCGCTGTTGGATCAAAATCGAGCATCAGATACAGCGAACCTCCCGCGATCGTTGCAAAAGGAATCCATGGTTTATGGAACAGATATGGCTTGATCTCCGGGTCCAACTGCTTCATTTCCTCTGCAGAATAATACTCCTCCAACTTCTCATCCACTTCACAG
Source organism: Paenibacillus sp. FSL K6-4396 (assembly GCF_038002525.1). Taxonomy (NCBI): domain Bacteria; kingdom Bacillati; phylum Bacillota; class Bacilli; order Caryophanales; family Paenibacillaceae; genus Paenibacillus; species Paenibacillus sp. FSL K6-4396. The sequence goes on from NZ_JBBOCR010000001.1 coordinate 4,266,983, forward strand.
AAGTATTGTTTGGTCTCTCGAATCTCTTCCAATGACATAAGATAAAATGGCGTACAACGCCCAGCCTCAGCATCACCCGGGTACAGCACATGCAACCCATAGCCACTACCATCTTTGCCTTGGTAAAAGGTACGAAAATCGCCAGGTAGCCTAATTCCATACTCCTTTTCGAATATATCGAGACTTTCTTCGGATGCCCCTTCCCGATGTTGATACTCTTCAAACAATTGGCGAATCTCTTGATCCTGTATTTTCTCATCCAACAAGCGATTCAGCTCGTCAATAAGTACGTTTAATGTTACATTCGACTCCAGTTTCACTAGACCTCCCCTTTCTTAGCTCCGCCATTCTCTTCTTGCACATATTGATGATATTCCCAAAACGCTTCTTCCTCTCCGCCACCTTCGATCAGGATCATGACTGCGTAAGATAACAAATTAAGCCATTGTTCCATCAACACTACCTGCTCGTCCGAGATGAGATTGTTTCTGCGGAGCATGCCCTCGGGTTCAACGGCCCAGGCACGTGCCATATGAGTAATTCCCCAAAGACATGCCATGACTCCCCGATCCAGTGAAGGCTGTGCAAGTTCTGGTGCCAGAACACGTAATATCTTCATCAATTCATGAAAATTCTCCTCAATCAAATGTCCGCGAAATGGGCGCAGACTGCCAATAAAACCGTTCTCCATCTTGGGATGACTCAGATCATCATAGTAAAAAGCATGACATTTTAATAACATTACAGCCTCTTCACGTTCCATGCCTTCACCCCTAAACAGGTCATCATGCTACCTCACCAGCGCAGAGGTTCTTCTCCACGCCACAATACATACCTCTCCAACTCACGAAAACTGCCTGTACCGATCCCGTACTCGTCCATTTCTTTGGAACAAAGATCGAGCACATGCAACATGCCACCATACGTGCCAACTGCAAGTTTGGACTGCCCTGGCGATACGGCGAGAGAATAGATGGTACTTCCCACAAAATGACGCCATACTTCCTTACCCTCGCCATTTACACAATATAGATAACCATATGCATCCCCCAGCACCATGCCTGCCTCTATTTCCACTGCCGCATACACACGTGCATTCTCATCCATGACTGGCCAGTCTTCCTTCGTTTCGTTACCTTGTATATCTTCCAGCGGAACCTGTATCGTGACCCCATTATAGAAATGACATGCGTTAAACCAGACGCTCTGCTTAGCACTCATGAATGCGGCATAATGAGGGTAACTCGATTCTGGATAGAGGGAGTAAGTCTTGTTCACCTGACGGTCCATCACCATATGATTGCTCCCTTGGCTACCATAGGCAATCCATCGGCCATCCCGAGATACAGCAGCATGTCCCATATCTATCTGTGTATCCTCTAGTTCGTACTCTTCAATCTCTGCCAGATCGGGATGAAGCAAGGTCACCTCAGCTTGTGTGACCAGATATATCCCGTATCGTGAATGTATAAGTAGTGCCCTGCCTTCATCCATAGGTATAAGTCCCTCTAGTGTACGTTCGGGATGCTCACAATCAGCAAGTGATTCAATTCGAGGTGAGGACGACTGTATCCGGAATTGAATATCTACCCAACGATATGTCGCTATCTCTTGTCCTTCCAACTTGCGATCTGGCTGACGAATGACACGAATCCCATCCGGTCCTGCAAGCGCATAGTCCAATCCGTCTGATGAGCAACCTGCAAAAGTATACGAAGAAATCAACTGCCATCCGTGCTGATCCATCGTATAGATCTGACCATTCTCTGTGAAGATACCCGTGTTACATACACACGTTTCTTCGTTCAGATAACCTACAACTTTGACCGCCTGCATGGAAGCCTGAAACGCCTCATTCATCGGCCACGTTGCTGCGGGCAGCTCACGTCGGAGCACCTCCAAGTCACCGTGGAGATTGGCTTGTCTCACCATATGGAATACTTCAGTACTCATTCCGCTTCTGGAGTCTCCCTCCAACTCGGATTCATCCGGTTGCTCTCCCTGCATACTTCTCTGGACAAATGAATTGACATCCTTTGCATAACGCTTGCCTTCATTGCGCCATTGTTCCGCAATGTCTTCCTTTAACCAACTCATAGGTGTCCCTCCACTCTGCCCCTATTCATATGCCGTACAATAATGTGCCTGCAAGAACAAACTGATTTCGTTATCCGTTGCCTCCTCCGCACCATTCTTTTCTTCATAGAACAGGGCAACTTCTCTCCCAGCAGCATAGTTAAATCGTAAATATCCTCCCATCGACACCATGAACATCTTGCACATGTACTCATTCTCCAACACAGCGTCCCACTTAAATTCTGTTTTGCATGTATCGGCGAGTTCCTTCATGGAGCTTCCCTGTTCCGTGCCTGAAAAATGGTAAAATGTATGTTTCCGCAACTCATTCCACGGCTCAAAGTAAAGTGGCGTTATTGGATTATCCTGATGGTAATACCCACAATAGATCCGATCCAGCGTTTCGCCAAATTCAGTCTCCGAGCATGTCCATAAGGTGATATTCTCATCATGACGCGGTAGCCACAACAGTCCCTCAACTTCCGGATGAACAGCAAGGAAATCTCCATCTACAGAACTGCCGATGGAGATGCACTGCTCAAGTTGATGTTGACTTATAGGCGAATCATCCGTATGTATCCAAAAATCATATTCCACAAAAGGCTTCAACACTTCTGGGTCTGGCCTCTGCACATTCATCCATCCCGTATATGTACCTTCCCCGTAGTGTTCAATCCAGGTGCGGTATGACAAAGGTAGCGAGATGGCGTGCTGTTGTTCAAAGTGATCCAGTTCCTCCGCTGGAACCGGCTTAAGTACACGGGATACAATATACATTTGTCGACATCTCCCATCTCAATTTGGTTCATTCGCTACAGATCTAAGCCAGTTCTTCCTGTACAATGTCAGTCTGTACCCCTTTACGATTCAGAATACGAATGGCAAAGGCATCATATCCATCACGTTTGACCTGATCAAAATGCATGCGCTCTCCCGTAATCAGTTCATATGCACCATTTTCATCTACATCTTCGCCGAACTCTTCATCCCATGGCACATTGTAGTAGGCCTTCAATTCCACCTCAAAGATGTCCTCTCCTTCAACATCCAGATAAGGGCGAAGAGGTCTGTCACGTAGTGATTCTTCCGGATAGGTCTCACACAACATGGCATCATATCCGTGCTTGGCGGCATCAATGAGCAGATAACGTTCACCTGTGACGGTATGCTCCGCATATACAAGAAGCGGTGTCGAATCATGCCAGGTAATCAGATCATCTTCCATCAAGTCACCATAATAAAAAATATGGAATTTATCATGACCATCACTCGTTTGAAGTTTGCCTTTCCACTCCACTTCCTCGGAATTAATGTCGTTGTCCTTTCTTGTCAAACCTTCCAGATAAGCAGGTCCGTGTTGCACACCATACTCATTCATCATCTCGCCTCCGATTTGTTCATTCGAATAGTAACTACTTTGTGCTCCTCATCCACCGTCAGTTTCACATCGATGTTTAGCTTGTCACGGAATAGCGCCGTAATATTGATATAAGGATCACGGGCAGCTTCACTACTACCGCCACTGTTACGGCTCATTCCCTGATGAATTATGGACTTCACCAATTCGTTATCCGCTTTGCCAGTGTTATCGTAGGAGTAAATCACCTGCCCATCCTGATCATACAGATTCAAGACCGTTGAGAAATCATTGGCGTTCTCATACTGTTTCTCGGTCTGTACGTAGTTGTCGTCCGTATGTTGATAGTTTATAGTACCAGCCAGATATGGATTGTCCCCACCGGGCTTCACTTCATACTCCCGATAAGCCAGATTAAACAGGTATTGGATATGACTCATATCGATCCGGTAATAAAACTGACGGTTATCCTCTTGTTTATCCATCGCTGCAAAACTGTTAATCAGCGGCCAGGCTGCATAGGACTTGCCATTCACATCAACAGCGAGAGCATAGTCAGATAGGACTGTCTGTTTTTGAAATATGCCATAAGTCTGTAAAATAAAATAAGCAGGAATCATCAACATACCCATAATGATTGCAAAAATAGTTAATTTAAATCGTAGTTTCATGTTCTACTCTCCCTTGCAGCTTTAACGCTTCATCTTCGCTTTCAGTCTCATCCAGTCTTGTGCTGAAGCTTCGACAGTGTACGAACAACCACATCCCTGTTCTTCGCATCCTTAATATAAGCCGGGATACTATGTGAAGCCGTTCTTATAGGCATATTTGCATGTTTTACACGCAGATCTGCGGAAACATAAGCGATGAGATAATTTAGGTGCTCCCGATTCACAGCCCATATTATTTTTCCTCTGAAATCATCCATAAAGTATAATTCCAAACCGAACACTGGATCTTTCCCTGCACGAATCTCGGAAAAACACCTTCCGTATATCGGCTTGGCATGTAGCTCAACCTGATTTACAGAACCACAATGCGGACATTCCACATGCGTTGATCGGTGAGACGTCTTCTTCTCGTCTGTGACTTCCATGTTGAACCAGCGTTCACATACAGCACAATTCCCCTTGGCTTTATATTGATACACTGATTCTTCAAGAGCTTGAGCGTAACATACAAAACACTTCCATCCCAGTTGATTGTTCCGTTTTTCTATAGATGCGCGCCCACCGCATTGGGGACATTTCACATCAACCTGCTCGCCCCGACGAAGTACCGAATAGAAACTGTACTTATACGCACCTTCATCTTCGAAACGTTTCATTCCGTATCCACCCTTCCTTCTGTAACTAAGATATACACAGCCTGAAAATACGTAACATTTACCAATCCATCTCTCTAAAATTATATGTAACTCCGTTCCTCAGCACAAGAATGGAAGCAAGATTGTTGGAAATACCTCTAATACGACATACCCAAGTGTGTGCCCCGTCACACCAGCTCCTGCCTCAATAACGTAATCTATAACTACATAACTACTGAAATGAAAGAAAACCTGCTTTTTAGATTGTGAAAAACATCACTTGAGTAAAGGTTGTGCAACTATGTTCTCCTTACTGAATGTATATAAATGGTCACTCGTATTCGCCATATTCACAGCAACTCTCTCTCACTGTAGTTCCGCCGATACAGTTAAACCTGTTCACAACGATGAAGTCTCCTACTCTGCGGCCAGTCAACCTCCGGTGGACCCAATCATTCGCAGAGAAGGAACTACGGTATATATTGAAATGACGTCCCAGGTTACAGATGTCGAAATCTCCGAAGGTGTGATCTATAACGCTTGGACATTTAATGGTACCGTTCCCGGACCCGTCCTGCGAGTGACCGAGGGAGACACCTTGGTGTTCACGTTGAAAAATAAAGATTCCAGCCTGCCTCACTCCATGGATTTCCACGCTGTACATGCTGCTCCCAGCAGCAAATTTATTGATGTTATGCCAGGCGAGGAAGGCACGTTCACCTATCCCACCTCCTCACCCGGTGTATTCATGTATCACTGTGGAACCAAACCGGTTCTTGCCCATATCGCAAACGGGATGTACGGCATGATTATTGTGGAGCCCAAAGCTGGATACCCTTCTGATCACTTGATTGATCGTGAGTATACCCTTGTTCAGAGTGAATGGTACAAAGAGCATGATTATGAAGCTTTTTTGAACGGAGAACCGGATTATGTGGTATTTAACGGCAATGATTATGGATTAGTTAAACATCCCCTGTTAGCCAAAGTAGGAGATACGGTGCGGATCTATGTCAGTAATGCCGGACCCAATGAAGTCTCATCCTTCCATATTGTCGGTACCATTATGGACCGTGTGTATACCGATGGGAATCCACGCAACATCCAGTATGGAATACAGACGGTTATGCTTCCCGCAAGTGGTGGAGCTGTCGTAGAGTTCACCGTAACCGAAGAAGGCGATTATGCGATTGTAACCCACCAGTTCAACCATGTAGCCAAAGGCGCTGCCGCTGTTCTGCGTGTGACCAAGGATGGTACTGATCATGGTGGACCCGCGATGTCTCACTGAGACATGACAATAGATAATGGCTATACCTATCCTGAACAATTCGAGGTGATTAAATGATGATCTGTACACACGAAGCGAAGGATGCCTGTTTCTCCAAAGTATCTCTGTTCCAGCATCTTGATCCAGCCGAAGCTGCATTGCTGACCTCCCTTCTGCATACCCGCAAATATAACAAAGGCGAAGTTGTCGTTCAGGAGGGCGAACGCTCAGATACGCTTTACGTGGTTCATCAGGGATGTGTAAAGTTATCCAAATACAATGAAAATGGCAAGGAACATATTATCCGCTTTCTGTTTCCCGGAGATTTCTTCGGACAAGATTCCCTGTTACACCAAAAACCACATGCCGCGAACGCCGAAGTTCTGGAGCCTTCGGCCATCTGCTCTATCAGCAAGCATGACTTTGACCAGTTAATGGAACATGATCCAAAGCTTGCTTATCATTTCCTGCTTGCCATTTCCAATCTTCTCCGTGAAACCGATGAATGGAACAGCTCGCTCAGTGCGATGACAACGGAACAGAAGATTGCCAAGTTGCTTTTGTATTTTCATACCCGAAATCATGCAAGGCATGAGATCCGTTTGCCTGTTTTCAAAAAAGATATGGCACTGTTGCTTGGCATCACCCCCGAAACACTTAGTCGTAAACTCGCCACGATGCAGACCCAGGGACTGCTTCAGGTTACAGGGAACTGCATCCTTATTCTTCAACTGGAGCAGCTTAGGGAAATGGTTCCGTTCTGAACTAAAGATTATTTGCACTAACACCACGAGGGCAGAATGACCTTCCCATCAATGTTAACGTGTGAATGATTAGCTCAGCTTATATAGCTTTGGGACAAGTATTGTATTTCACATTGGATGTGAGTATCGTCACAGTGTCACCTAGCGTTACAGTATACAGTTAAGAAAAGATTTACAGGAGGTTTATACGATGAATACGGTTGTTAAATTGGACAAACAGATCATTATGCACAAAATGCAGGAGCTATGTTCACTGCTATTACAAGATGAAGGCTACAAAGAGATGCGGGACATGATTGATCAGTTTGCAGCAGATGAGCAAGCCACAGCCCAGTATGAGCGTTTTATGGAAAAACACCAGGCACTGGAGGAGAAAGAACGACAGAACATTGAATTGCTTGCATCTGAAATCCAGGTGTATGAAGAGGAAGAACGTGCACTCTATGATCATCCCCTCATTCGTCGGTTTATCTATGCTCAGCGGGAATTCAGCCAGCTGCACCAGCAGATCAGTCACTACTTCACGAAATCCGTGGAATTGAACCGCCTGCCCGAAGCCAATGAACTAGGTAAGGAAGCTTGCGGGTGCGGAGGAAGCTGTTCCGGCAACCATTAATATCACCCTTTTGGTTAAATAATCAAAAAGAGTATCCGATCAGAAATCACTCTGTTCAGATACTCTTTTTATATAAAGTGATTGGAAGCTTGTTCTGTCCTCTATAGATCCAACAACAGCGATACGAGCAATCCCATGGATGCAATCAAACCCACAACAGGTCCGCCCTCTTCGAAAGCCTCCGGCATCATGGTAGAGCAAATCATAGCAATGATTCCGCCACCTGCAAATGCACCAATTGCTGCCCCCATCTCCTCTGGAAGCTGTTCCAGAAACAGATATCCACCCAAAGCCGCAAGCGCGGAGATCAATAGTACACTCAGCCACATTAATATAATTTTGCCACGACTGTACTTGCCCTGCAGTCCAACCGTACTGGAAAGACCTTCAGGAATGTTGCTGACAAAGATCGATACCACCAGCACCACACTGACACCGTTGCCAGCCAGCAAGCTGGCTCCAAGCATGATGGATTCCGGGATAGCGTCCATTACCGTGCCTGCAAAGATACCCAGGCCGCTTTGATTCGAGTCTCCTGACCTTCCCGAGCGTTTACGCCCTGCCCCTCCCTTTGCAGAAACGAGCAAGTCAAACAGCGTATATACGACGGCACCCGCCGTAAATCCAATGGCTGTAGGGATAATCCCTCCATCATTCAGCGCATCTCCGAGTAGTTCAAAGGTAGCTGCCCCGATTAATGTACCTGTCCCAAAAGCCATAATCCAGCCAATGACTCGTTTGGGAATCTTCAGAAACAATGCTGCGAGTGCGCCTATGACAACCGCTGAGGCAGAGATGCCGCCCCACATGAATGCAGTCCACATCTGGGCCGACCCCTCTCAAGTTCAATTATGTTCTATCATTCCATTAACCTTGGCTGACGAATCAAAAACATTCCTGCGACGTTGTGACCTATATCACCTGCTGTGTTCAATAATCACGCTATGATGAAATGATGCGGATTACAACAGAATGGACCAGAGCAAGAACTGCACGGCTCCAATAATTTCGATAATTCCCACCTTCATAGGGCGCAGTGTTTTGCCTGCATATATGAAGGTGCGCCCAGCGGAATAGACATACGCAAAAGACATCCATGGATACCCGATCACCATCGGTATAATGATTAGAAGGATATGTACCAGGCGAGTTAGCATCAGCCAACCCTTATTCGTTCGCTCTCGAAAGACCGATTTCACAAAGAACGTACTTCCTGTAAAATGTAAGAAAGAAAACAGAACTACGATCGCCATGCCATAGTCCCAGTGCCCGCCTCCAATGAGATAGGCAGCTGCGCCTCCAAGAGAGAACATTAGCATGGCACACAAGTCATTGGTAAGCGAGCGTTCTACTTTGTTTCTCACATGCCAGATGTTCACAAGCAACAGTCCGCCCAGTACAGGGCCGAAGAATAACAGCGTGGACTCACCAAGAATGGGTGGAATAAGACAGATTAGAGCCACTGTACCGTAGATTGCAGCCCATTTGTACAGACGATGTTGATTGGCATTTCTTTTCAGGGACTGCAACAAGGGATACGCGGTTAGATATAGTCCAAGCCAGGCTACAAATAAAGGCACATGCAGCCAATGCGGTCCACTTGCAATCACACCTACCAGAAAAGGCACACTAACCATGGCCCAACCGCCATGTTCATGAGGGATAACAATTGTATTGGTTTTCACTTCACAGTTAACCTCCTAGGATTGAATGATGTCGAAGTTCAGAAATATGAAAACAGAGAGGAAAGATTCTCATGAGCAGGGTAAACAAAGATTCAGCAGCGGAGTTTCTACAACAGTTCCCCATCTTCCAGGACCTTAGCCCTGAGGAATTAAAGCAGGTCGAAAATATCGCCATATCTAGAAGCATTCACAAGAAAACGGTCATTTTTAGCGAAGGTAGTGAAAAAGAAGCTGTTTTTTTCATCCGTACGGGCATTGTAAAAGCTTACAAAACGGATGAGAACGGGCATGAACAGATTGTCTCTTTCCTCAAAACAGGAGATATGTTCCCGCACACCGGCTTCTTTAATGCACATCCCTACCCGGCTACCGCCGAAGCGATTACCCCTACCGAGCTACTCGCCATACCTGTCAGACTTTTCGAACGATTAATGCTGAGCACGCCATCGATTGCGATCAAAATTATGCGTGTACTCGGAGACAAAATACGAGAATTACAGGATAAATTGCAAGTACTCTCTGGTCAGGATGTGCGCAACCGTGTGCTTTCTTTCCTCTTAATGCTTGCAGAGCAACACGGACAGACGGTCGGAGACCAGATTATCATCAACCTGCCCATGACACATCAGGAGTTCGCCAACTCCATCGGAACAACAAGGGAGACAGCAAACCGACTTCTAAACCAGCTTACGAAAGAGCACTTGCTCGAAGTGGATCGCAGCCGAATTATCATTCTTGATTTACAAGCATTGAAACAACAAAAGGATGCATGATCACCCAGCTCCACCGGGGTTACTCCAAGTCCTTACACCAATCTCTGTGTGCAAAAAGAGACCTTAACGCCTGCAATCGATGTTAAGGTCTCTTGCTGTATGCACAATTACCGATACATGTATCAGGCGATTGTGAGCTCTGGCCTGCCCATGTCACTGAACATGCCTGCATAATATTTGACTTCGCCTGCCTCATTACGGATTGCCGTAATACTTAGCCATTCCTGATAGATCTCTCCGTTTTTCTTCCGATTCCAGATCTCGCCTTGCCAATATCCTTTTTCACGTAATTCCAGCCATAATTGGTCATAGAAACGTTTATCCTGCTTACCGGATTTCAGCAGACTTGGCTTCTGTCCAACCGCCTCTTCAGCACTATAACCAGTGACCGCAGTAAAGGCCGGGTTCACGGATGTAATCACACTGTTCGTATCTGTGATCAGAATGGCCTCAATGGTACTCTCCAGAATGCTGGCAGATAACTGAAGCTTCTCCTGGTAGAACATCCAGATCACAAGTACAAGACTGACCAACGCAATCTGAGACAAAGCCATGAAACCAATGGCATAATGACCCGTCATGCTGTACAACAAAGTCAACATCAACGGAGGGAAGAATCCACCCAGTCCCCCCATAGCGGAGATCATTCCATTCGCTACACCTGGTTGTTTGACGAAATACATTGGCACTAATTTGAAAATGGTTCCGTTACCTGTCCCTGCGCATAATGCCACAGTCAGACATCCAATCGTATAGATATAGAATGATGGCGCGAAGGATAATACAATCGCTGCAATCGTTAATCCGCCGAACACAAACATTAATATTTTGAACGGATTAAATCGATCTCCAAGCCAGCCTCCAATAGGTCGCATGATGGTAGCAACGAGAATAAATCCCGCTGTACGAATACCTGCATCGACTTTGTCCATCTGGAAATGACTGACTAAGAAATTTGGCAAATATACCGTAAATGCCACGAACGAACCAAATGTCAGAAAATAGAACAAACAGAGCAACCATAGTTTATTGTTGCGTGATATGGCCTTCAGCTGCTGCATAAGCGGAACATTAACACGTGTTTCCTTTTTGTCTCCCAGAGCAAAATTCAGCGCTGCCATTCCTAGTAGTAAAATACTGTAGAGCAGAACCGTCGTAGACCACCCCATACGATCAGCGATCAGCGGGGCTCCAAATGCAGACAGTGCTGTCCCCAGGTTACCAATTCCGTAGATCCCGTTAACAAACCCATGTCGCTCTTTCGGATAGTATTTGGGCAGTGAAGTTACACCGACGGAGAAGACAGCTCCCCCAATACCGAGGAACAGTCCACCAATCACCAGATCACTGAACGATGTCGCACGGCTAATCCACCATACAGGAGCCAGCAACAGAACAAAGCTAATCATGAAAATATTACGTGCTCCATATCGATTCGTCCAATAACCAATTGGAATGCGGGCAATCGATCCGATCAATACGGGAATTGCTGTTGCCCATGCAAGCTGGGAAGATGTAAGCGCAATATCCTCTTTAATAAATGGCATCAGAGATGACAGGATAACCCATACCATGAAACCAAGAACCAGACTTGCGGTTTGCAAGGGCAGTTGAACCTTTCCTTTATGTTGCATTTACATCGCCCTTTCCTTTTTTTGTTCCTGATTCGGATACACAGCTCCATCTCTTCTGCGATACAACACATAACTGCGTTTCAGATAACCCAGTGGCATACTTAACATGTGAACCAGACGAGTAAATGGAAACACGCAGTACAGTACAAAGGTAAGCAGAATGTGTACTTTGAAATTCAGCGGTACCGTCTGCATCAGAACCGGATCAGGCTGGAATACGATCAGACCGCGCAACCATGGATTAATGGTTGTTCGATAGTCGAAACCTGTGTGATTTACCGCATTGGCCGAGGTCGCTAGTATTCCGGTGACAATGACAATGATCAACATGACAAGGGCCAGCCAGTCCCCGATGCTGCTTGTTGCCCGCACCCGACGAACAACATAACGGCGAACCAGTAGAATGACTGCACCTGCAAATGCAATGATCCCCGCAGGCAGTCCTCCTGCGATAGCCATCAAGTGATATCCTTCATCACTGAGGCCGATCCAGCGATAGAACTCTACCGGAACAAGCAAACCGGCAATATGTCCACAGATTACGGCGAATATTCCGATGTGAAAGAGTAAGCTGCCCCATTTTAACATGCGTTTCTCCAACATCTCACTGGACTTGGACGTCCAACTGAAGGGATTCGTCACATATCTCCAGATCGTTGCCGTAATACAGAAAACAATGACCATATAGGGAAGAGCGCCCCATAACAACAGTTCCAGTGTACTCACCGATTCCCCCTCCTCATCTGAGCCGCGATCTGCATAAGATCTTCAGGTTGTTGGTTAACTGCTTCTTCTTGTTTGGGTACATCAGGAGCTGGGGGCTCAGGAATGACCTGTAACATCAGACTGAGCAATGGTCCATATGGGCTGTTCTGTCCGGTAATGCTCTCGGTCATCGTGACCAGAGCTTTATAGCAGCTGGAGAGCACACCCAAGGCATCTTCCTCAGGAGCCTCAGCCACAAATTCAAGCACCATAGGCAGATAATCCGGCAACTCACTTACTTCCATATAAAATCCTGCAGCTTCATATCTGCGTTTCAATTCAATCAGAGCCGGGCCCCGATCCCGCTCATCGCCATGAAGAGCATACGTGAGATAGAGGTTACACTTTTTATCAAAATCGAATGTACGAACATAGGCATCCTGCCACTCAATCGAGCTTACTGCCTGTGCTTCATCTACAAATGTCAGCAAGATCTGGTTCACCGTCTCATCGGAAATGGACTGTATAGCTTCCTTCACTCCCTGCAGCCCTTCTCTCCACACTGTATCGGGATATTGCAACAGATAGGAGATCAGTTTACAGACCATTCTTTTTGTATTCGTATCGTAAACCAGAGCCTGACCTGTTCCTTCATTGAGTTCGATCGTCATCGTTGTCGTTGTCTCCTCTCCCATCAGAATACTCCGCAAGAACCTGGCCCCCCTGCAAAATCAAGTCCACAGCTGCCCTGTTCGCTGAAGAGATCTTCCACTTCCTCACGGTGAGCTGGCGGGATGACAAAACGGTCATTGTATTTCGCAATAGCGAGCAGTCGGTACATGTCCTCCACTTCCTGAGCATCCATGCCTACTCTTTCCAGTAATTCCGATTCACTGGTCTTGCCCGTCTGCTGGTTACGCATGTGAATGCGCATAACTGCCATTTTTCGCAGTACTTCACGGATTCGATCCGTATCTCCTGCCGTAAGCAGATTGGCCAAATATTCCACTGGAATACGCATGTTATCAATCGCCGGGAAAATATCATTGGCCTCCAGCGAACTTCCCTGTCCCTCTACCCGATTGGTAATCGGGCTAAGCGGTGGAATGTACCATACCATTGGCATGGTGCGGTATTCTGGGTGAAGCGGGAGCGCAATTTTCCAGTCAATAACCATTTTATAAATAGGGGACTGTTGCGCTGCAATAATCCAATCCTCTGGAATTCCGGCCTCGCGCGCTTCGCGAATCACCTCAGGGTCATTCGGATCAAGGAAAATATCCATCTGGGATTCATAGAGATCCTGATCATTTTCAACCGAAGCAGCGGCTTCAACACGGTCTGCATCATACAGCATCAGGCCGATATAACGGATACGTCCCACACAGGTTTCGGAACAGATCGTTGGTAGACCCGCTTCAATCCGTGGGAAACAAAGAGTACATTTCTCGGCTTTGTTTGTCTGCCAGTTGAAATAGACTTTTTTGTAAGGACAGCTCGACACACAGAATCTCCATGCGCGGCATGCATTTTGGTCGACCAGTACAATGCCGTCTTCTTCCCGTTTGTACATCGCTCCGGAAGGACAGGAGGATACACAGGCCGGGTTGAGACAGTGTTCACAGATCCGTGGCAGGTACATCATAAATACCTGTTCAAAATCCATTTTGATTGAGGCTTCGACACCCTTCATATTGGGATCTTCCATCCCCGTTACATGGGCACCTGCCAGATCGTCTTCCCAGTTCGGACCCCACTCCAGATTCATATATTCACCCGTAATCTGGGATTTCGGTCTTGCTACAGGCTGATGTTTTTTCTCCGGACTGTTCGTCAGTTTCTCATACTCGTATGTCCATGGCTCGTAATAATCATCAATGGTAGGCTGATCCGGATTATGGAAAATGTTAAGCAAGCGTCTTGCCCTTGTGCCGGACTTCAATTCCAGTTTGCCATTCTTCATCTCCCAGCCACCGCGATAACGCTCCTGGTCCTCCCATTGTTTTGGATAACCGACCCCTGGCTTGGTCTCCACATTGTTCCAGTACATATATTCTGCACCTGGACGATTAGTCCAGGTGTTTTTGCACGTTACACTACATGTATGGCACCCTATGCATTTGTCCAGATTCATGACCATACTGACTTGTGCTTTAATCTTCAAGCCAATCCACCTCCTGCAGTTTTCTTATGATGACATTGAGGTCACGCTGGTTACCTGTCGGGCCATAGTAGTTGAAGCCATAACTTAACTGGGCATAACCACCGATCATATGTGTTGGCTTCACATGAATACGTGTCGGACTGTTATGTGTACCCCCACGTGTCTGTGATATTTTGGTACCCGGAACGTTAATGTGACGGTCCTGAGCATGATACATGAATGCCATGCCGCGAGGAATACGGTGTGTTACTACGGCTCTGGCAACGACTACCCCGTTACGGTTGAAACATTCGATCCAGTCGTTGTCGACCAGTCCGGCTTCTTCTGCATCTTCGTAGTTCATCCAGATTGTTGGGCCACCTCGGAACAACGTCAGCATCGGCAGCGCATCATAGTACATACTGTGGATTGACCACTTGTTATGCGGTGTCAGGTAATTCAGGACAATTTCTTTGCCACCTTCGATCGGACGTTTGCTGTTCGGATGGAACGGCGTATGCTTCAACACAGGTTTAAATGTCGCTAATGTCTCTCCGAACTCACGGAGCATCGCATGATCAATATAGAACTGCTGTCTGCCGGTCAATGTACGCCATGGAATCAGGCGCTCCACATTGGTGGTGAATGGCGAATATCGGCGTCCGCCTTTTTCAGATCCGCTGAATGCAGGCGAGGTAATGACCGTTTTCGGTTTGGAAGTGATCTCGTCAAATGTAAAACATTCCTCAGACCGTTCCTCAGCCAAATCTTTCAGATGTAATGCCGTTTTCTGTTCCAGCGCTTCCCACGCACGTACGGCCATCTTGCCATTCGTTGTACTGGACAAGGTCAGAATGGCCTCCGCAACATTGCGGTCGGTGCTCAGATCCGGACATCCTTGTCCAACGCCATCTTTACGGTGCACGCCCAGAATACCCTTGAGTTTTTCATACTCTTCACTAGCAGACCAGGATATGCCTTTGGTACCGATTGGTTTATCCTTCACCACAGGTCCTAGACTGATCATTTTGTTATATACGGCAGCATAGTCACGTTCCACGACCTGAATATGTGGCATCGTTTTACCCGGGATTGCTTCACATTCTCCCGCACTCCAGTCTTTGATCTCTCCGTACGGTTGAGCAAGCTCATCCGGTGAATCATGCAAGAGCGGTGTAGCAATGATCTCCTTCTGCGGCCCATCGAATTGCTGCGCAGCCATCTCGGAGAATACACGTGCGATTTCCTTGAAGGTATCCCAGTCGGAACGGGATTCCCACTGCGCGGCTACCGCCGGATTGAATGGATGAACGAACGGATGCATATCCGTACTGCTCAGGTCGCTTTTCTCATACCAGGTCGCTGCTGGCAGCACAATATCGGAATACATCGCTGTTCCTGCCATACGGAAATCCATATTGATCATCAGATCAAGCTTGCCTTCCGGTGCCTCATCCACCCACTCCACATGTTCTGGGCGCAATCCATGATCGTCATCGTTCAACAATCCGTTCGTAGCACCGAGTAGATGCTTGAGGAAATACTCATGTCCTTTGCCAGAACTTGAGATCAGATTTGCTCTCCAGACAAATAGCACACGTGGGAAGTTCGCCGGATCATCCGGTTGCTCGATCGAGAACTTCAGATTTTTGTTCTGTAACTCGGAAGCAACATAAGCACCAATCTCTTCCTTCGTCGTTGCTCCGGCCTGCAATGCATCCTGATGCAGATCAATCGAGTTGCGATTGAATTGTGGATAGGATGGAAGCCAGCCCATACGAGCAGCCATCACATTATAATCGGCTACATGCTGGAACCGGGGTTCACCTTCAAGCGCCGAAGTCAACTCTTCGACTTGGGTCTCCTCGTATCTCCATTGATCTGTTGCAAAGTAGAAGAAGGATGTTCCGTTCTGCAGTCGTGCAGGTCCGGTCCAGTCACGAGCAAAAGCAATCGTTTGCCAGCCTTCAGCCGGACGCAATTTTTCTTGACCGACATAATGGGCCCAGCCTCCACCATTCACACCCTGACAGCCAGTCATCAGAATTAGGTTAATTATTGCGCGATAGATAACGTCGGAGTTGTACCAGTGATTAATACCGGCTCCCATGATGATCATGGACCGACCTTGGGTATCGATGGCATTCTGTGCAAACTCACGGGCAATCTGCGTAACCGTTTCTTGATCTACACCGGTAATTTTCTCTTGCCATGCAGGGGTAAACGGTTTTTCCTGCGGTTCATGCAAGATGTCGTCTCCACGGTTAATACGTACACTCAACTGTTCTCCATTAGTGACAACTTCTGTTGAATCCGCAGAGCGAGTCATTTCTCGTTCGACTCCGTACTTCGCAAGCACAAGATCATATACGGCTGTGACCATAATCCATCGATCCTCAAGCCATATTCGACGTACAGGAATCTGACGTTGCATGATATGTTTACCTTCGTCATCAAAGTAGGGCAGTTGAATGGTGACGAGGTCGTGGTGAACACCGAGCAAGGATAATCTTGGATCAATCGGCTCACCGTTCTCTACGTGTTCCATTTTGAGATTCCATGTGCCTTCTTCGCCCCAACGGAAGCCCAAACTTCCTTTTGGCATGGCATAGGTTCCACTGTTTTCATCATATACAAGCGTTTTCCAAGCCATATTATTGCCTGTGATGCCCAAATCTTCCCCAACGAGAAATCTGCCTGCTGTGTGTACGCCATCTTTTTCTTCTACAATCAGCAGATTTGGAAAATCAGTATACTGTTTGGCATATTGCATGAAATAGTCCGTAGGTTTTTCAATGTAAAACTCTTTTAGAATGACATGGCCCATAGCCATCGCCAGAGCGCCGTCCGTCCCTTGTTTTACCGACATCCACGTATCTGCGAATTTCACATACTCCGCATAGTCCGGGCTGATGGATACCACTTTTGTTCCCCGATAACGTGCTTCAGCCAGGAAGTGGGCATCCGGTGTCCGTGTCATTGGCAGATTCGAGCCCCATACCAGAATGTATCCCGAGTTGTACCAGTCACTGCTCTCCGGTACGTCCGTTTGATCACCCCAGATCTGAGGTGAAGCCGGTGGCAGATCCGCATACCAGTCATAGAAACTGAGCAAAGGTGATCCCATCAAGGATAAGAACCGTGATCCTGCTGCATAACTGACCATCGACATGGCAGGAATCGGTGAGAAACCAATAATTCGGTCGGGTCCGTATTCTTTGATCGTATGAATCAAAGAAGCTGCAATAATCTGTGTAACTTCTCCCCAAGACGCACGAACCAATCCACCTTTACCACGTACGGATTTATATCTTTTTACTTTTGCAGGATCATCCGCAATGCTGGACCACGCTTGGACCGGGTCACCATGTGTCTGAAGTGCATCACGCCACATATCCAGCAGCGCACCACGTACGTAGGGATGTTTGACACGCAGTGGACTGTACAAATACCATGAAAAGCTCGCTCCACGCGGGCATCCCCGTGGTTCAAATTCCGGCATATCCGGTCCAGTTGAAGGATAGTCGGTTGCCTGCGTTTCCCAGGTCACAATGCCATCCTTTACATAGATCTGCCAGCTGCATGATCCAGTACAATTGACTCCGTGTGTGGAACGTACCACTTTGTCATGCTGCCAGCGGCGGCGATAGACATCTTCCCAGTCTCGATTAACCGGGGACATTTCACTCCAGCCCTCCGCACTTTTTTCACGTTTGGCAAAATATTTGAGTTTGCCCATCCAGGGCATGCTTTTGTTACTCATTGTTGTCCTCCCACAAATGTGACCTGTTAATGCAAGTCTGAATCTTGAACTGCGGTTGCTAACCTCCGATTTGCGACATATGTCGCAACGTTGGCGTGCCGTCGATCTGTTGCCCGTTTAAGGCTTTTACCATGTCATGGGTTTCGGGTTTGGCTCCGAGTGCCTTGTAAAATAAGCCCTGAACCGCCTTGTCATCACCTACGAGTGGACGAACATTGAACTCATCCGACCAGTAGAGACAAGGTTTGATATTTCCGTCTGCCGTCAGCCTGAGTCGATTGCAATTTCCGCAGAAATGACTGCTGACCGGATGGATCAGACCAAAGGTTCCAGTAGCTCCCTTTATGCGGTAACTATCTGCGGGACCATTGCCGTAAACTTCACCACAGCTTTCGTAGTTCCATGATGCTCCGCATGTTTCCAGCACATGTTCGAGTGGTAGATATCCTGATCTCCAGCCATCACCACTGTCACCTATAGGCATGTACTCGATAAAACGAATATGAATGGGTTCATCCCGGGTCATCCTCAGAAAGTCTTCCACTTCATCGTCGTTCACGCCTTTCATCAGCACCACGTTCAGCTTGATCGGATGAAATCCAGCCTTTTGACTGGCTTTAATGCCATCCAGCACACGCTGCACCTTGCCGCCCCGGGTAATGCTTGCGAATCGTTCTGGCTTCAAAGAATCCAGGCTTATGTTCACCCGTGTTAGCCCCGCAGCCTTCAGCAGATCCGCATAGGCTGCCAAATAGATGCCATTGGTTGTCAATGCGATATCTTCAATTCCTGGAATGGCGGACAACATGGCAATCAGTTGATCCAGACCCTTGCGAACAAGAGGCTCCCCTCCAGTTAAACGCAATTTCCTAATGCCTAATGGAGCAAGCGCCTTAACGATGGACGTGATTTCTTCATAGGACAGGATTCGTTCTGTCGGTTCAAACTGCATTCCTTCCTCCGGCATACAATACACACAGCGGAGATTACAGCGATCCGTAACCGAAATTCTTAAGTAATCATGTATTCTTCCAAATGGGTCCATTAATTTCGATTCCATACACGTACCTCCCTTCTCTAGGGTGCTGTCTTCACATCAGCCGAAGGAGGGAACATACTTCCTCTCATCGAGTGTCATCTTGACGCTAAATATAAGGATGTCTCGTTCGCTCAACTGTGCAAAATATCACAAGAAGTGAAACATAGCGCACAAGTGCACATCTATATATGCTCCGTAACCCTTTTCCAAACAGGATTGTGGTCCAAATAAGGCAAAATTATGGCAAAAGGAAATGTGTGAGCAGGCTCACAAAGACCCCTCTTCACATTTTCTATAATCAAATTGCAACACCACACTATCCCTATTTGGAGGAATGACACATGAACACATATGCAGCAACTATTAATGCCACGGAGTATCCACCGCATTTGAAACATAAAGTTATTTTCGAAACGTTTGATCAGCTGCAACCGCAGGAATCCATGCTGCTTATTAATGATCACGATCCAAAACCGCTACGATTCCAGTTCCAATCCACACATCCTGACGGCTTCAACTGGGAGTACATTGAACAGGGGCCTACAACGTTCCAGGTCAAAATCAGCAAATTATAGATTGGAGCTGAAGCGCTATGGCGCACGTTGATATTATTGATGACACTACACTTCGCATCACGCTGCGGCTGGAAGATGCCACAACCATGATTCAAATGGCACAGCGTGAGCAAGTGGAATATGCACAAGAGATCATTACCATTTATGAAAAAATGCCTGTGTTCGAATATACTCATTTCTGTTTTTACGCCTATGATAGTGCGAGACTTTTTGAGCGTGTGCTCGGAATGGATCCCAAAGCATATCTGTCCTTCTCCCTCGATGCGCCGGAGTCATTCTTCTATGCTCTGTATGGTGGTATGGTCGCCCTGTATGAATCATCTCTACAGTTGGTACAGCAGGCGGATGTAGCTGGTGCAGGATTGGATGTGAACGCACATGTCTCCATCTGAAGTCCATATTGTTGAATTGGATGTGCGTTCTCATCTGAGTAAAAAGCTGGAGCCGTTTCAGTTGATCATGGACACGGTCAAAGGCCTTCAACATGAAGATGTATTTGTACTACACGCTCCATTCAAACCAACGCCTCTGCTCGGTATTCTCAAAATGAAAGGGTACTCCAATTCATCAGAACGCAAGAGTTCAGATCACTGGGTCACCACATTTGTGCACAAAAAAAATAAAACCAGTGCAGATACCATATCTGCAGCGGTTTTATCCGGTACGCCCCCAAAGACTGAACTGGATTCGGTTTCAGGTGATACCTCATTTTCCTGCGAGGGCCGTCCAGAAGAAATTATTGTGGAAGCTGAGTTCAATCCATCTTCTCAGGCTCCAACCGTCGTACTTGATAACCGGGGATTAGAACCACCTCAGCCGATGATGCGAACGCTTGCGGCACTGGAGCGTTGCAAGCCCGGGGATGTCGTGTTGATTCATAATGACCGTGTGCCTGTATTCTTGATTGAGGAACTTAACAATCTGGGTTGTCTCTACACAGTTGCAGATCAGGCGGATGGTACAGCCAAAGTGAGAATTGAAAAAGGGTAAGGAGGCGAAAGCCATGTCCAGGTTGCCGTTTCTTTTTATCATCACGGGCATCTTTGGATTTGTAATGTATCACGCATTCTCCCTGCTCTCGCTGACAGGCTGGCTTGGTGATGAACTCAGAGGACCCGAAGGCTGGTTTCATGCCCATCTGTTTGTGCTCGGGTGGGCAACCATGCTGGCTATGGGTGCCGTTTATCAGTTGATACATGTTATTTTGCAATCCAATATCTACAGTCTGTTTCTCGGTTATTGTCATTATTTCTTGTTCAGTATTGGAATCGTGGGTATCTTATACGGCTTCATTCATGCAGATGTCATCTGGATTGCCGTTTCTGCTACACTCGCGCTTTCTGGCATTCTGTTGTTCGGATGGAATATGGCCGTTACTCTCTTCCGGGCCTCACAGTGGAATCCGGTAACGATCAGCGCAGCTTGTTCCTGTCTTTATCTGGTTCTTACCGGGCTGTCCGGTATGCTAATGGGTCTGAATTTTGCCTTTGGTGATTGGAATAGTCTGCATGAACGCTTATTCGGCGCACATATCTGGATGGGAACACTTGGCTGGTTTGGCATGTTAATTACCGGCTTCAGTTACAAAATGCTTCCCATGTTCTACTTATCCCACGATTTTTCCATTCGACTGCAAAAAGTGGTCCTGGTTCTGTGGAATGCAGCTGTAGTTACAGGTGTTGTCGCATTTCTGACAGGTATTAAGGGAAGTCTGCTCTGGCTCGCGCTCCTACTTCTAACCGCAGCCCTTCTCTTCTATGTGTATCACTTGGAGCAAATTCAGGAGAAACGGCACAAAAGTAACCCAGGTCCGGGCATCCGCTGGTCTGTGTATGTAAGCCGTGCGTTGGCTGTATATGCTGTTGCCCTACTGATCTATTCCTCGCAAGGGACTGAACTGCTGCTCCATCCACGTGTTGTTCTGCTGTCTGGATGGGTATATCTCGGGGGCTGGGTGTCTCTCACCATACTTGGTTATGCCTCCAAAATCGTGCCCTTTCTATGGTGGACCCACAAATATGGCAAGCAGGCAGGCAGACCCGGAACACCGCTGATGGCAGGTATGCTAAGTGAACGGTATGTCAATTGGGGTATGCTCGCCATGGTCGCTGGAAGCCTTTTGCTTGTCAGTGGAATTCTGATTAATCTGGCAGAGGTCATGATGGTTGGAGGGACGATTTTGTCTCTTGTCTCCATCGTTTATATAACAAATATTGCTTTGGTATTCAGACGTTAATGTTAATAAAATGGACTGGAGAGTGAACATGATGGAACAAACCACGCATTTGCTGGAATGTCTCAAGGAAGTATATGACCCTGAATTAGGTGTCAATATCGTTGACTTGGGTCTGGTGTATGAAGTAAGGGAAGAGCCTGAACGGGTACATGTACGGATGACGCTGACTACACCAGGTTGCCCGCTGCACGATACAATTGTTGGTGCGGTGAAATGGGTTTTGCAGGAAAATACAAATAAGACTGATATTGATGTTCAAGTCGTGTGGGAGCCACAGTGGTCTCCACAGCTGATGTCAAATGAAGCCAAAGTAATGCTGGGGTACTTCTAGGCACAATGACTATAGACCGGATGCATGAACAAATTACTGCCGGAATACGAAAAAGCGTACTTAAATCTGATGTTCTCAGACCCAGGTATGCTTTTTGTTTTTCGAAGGAAGCCACACTTGGTCAATGTATTCTTGAATAAAAAATAAATAAGGAAACTCCAGAATAGAGTTTCCCTTATATTAGTGCCGATCAGTGAATCATTCTATCAATTCCTTGATATTAGATCTTAGATGTCCTTTGCATACGATGCTGCTGGAACTTTATTTAATACCACGAACAAACGAACCTCCTGATCTCCTGTATTATGGAATGCGAACTCCACCTCACCGCCACAATGGATCACATCCTCTTGTTTCACCTCTTGTTCCTTTCCATCCAAAATAAGAGTGCCTGTGCCTTCGACAACCAGCAAAATAACGTCTGTGCCCGGATGTTTATGAACGGGAAGCTGCTGACCTGGCAGAAAATGAAGTACAAAGGTCACTCCATCACCCTGTTGGAATAAAATCCGTTTTGTGAAACGGTCCTCGCTGAATGTTTTGACTTCTTGCAATGACGTAATACTCATGATTAATCTTCCTCCTCGATAATATAATCTGTGAATACATTCATCTTATCGCAAGAAAACCCGCATTTCCTTGATCTGAATCAAGGAATGCAGGCAATGAACAGATCATGGTCGGTCCTTATGACCGTTTGTTTCTAAGATGGTTACACCATCATTTTGCGCAGAGAAGATATATATCTGGAACGAATAACAAAGAAATAAAACGTCTGTGCAAGTACAAAGGCACCAAATACAGTCAACAGCGGCATCGTATAATTGGTAATACCGAATTCAGTAAGAAATGGCTTAACCACGACCAAAGTTTCAATGATAGCTACTCCGATCGGTAAAAAGAACAGAATGGCAATCTGAACGGTGGATGATCGTTTCATCTCCTGGAAACTGAGACCCATTTTCGAAAGAGAATGCACCATCTTTCCATCCGCTTCAAGATCGGTATGCAGTCTGAAATACAGAAAGCTTGCGGAAGAGATCGAGAAGATTAATCCGATAAATATGCCCAAGAAGGTAAATAGTGCTGTCCCCTGTCTGAATCTTTCAAAATCACCGTACCGCGTACTCAGATATCCAGAGTGGTTATCCGTTGAAGCGTTGCTACTCCGAATGGAATCCGCGGAGAATAGAAGCTGATCGCTAACCATGGCTTCCGAGGAGTGGCGGTCAGGTACAGCATGACCCCATGCAGGAATCTGATACAGATATTTAGCAGATATCATATTCTCTTTGATCTGTTGGGCAATCTCTTCATACTTCTCATCCGGTAGGACAACTACACCTGTAGCATAGAGTAGGGTTCCAAACTGTGGATCGATATCTGTATCCGTAACCCGGGCTTCCAGTGGGCTCGCATTCAGACTCAACGTCAACTTGTCTCCCTTCGCATAATTACGAAATCTGTTGCGCTCGATCTGACCCTGATCCTTCTCATTGCGGGTATCCACAAATAAGGCAGATCCGGCATCCAATTGGAACATCTTTTTCCCTTGTGTCAGATTGTATTGGTTGTAGTGACTAAGCGGCATAACCGAGACAGCACTCTGATCTGCAGCGGACCAGAAATATTCCAGATATATCTGTTGATAATCCAAGCCTGCAGCTTCAAGCATCGAATCAATAGCGCTCATATCCAATTGCTCTGCTGGTCTGAAAACATTGTATTGAATTGGAAAATCATTGTTTGTAAACTGCTCCCGGTTCTCCTGATCCAGTGACAAAATCACAACTGCACTCATCGAAGCAATCGCAATCACTACCGTCACCATAAAGAGCATCCGAGCATTATCCTTCATTTTGTAACTCATCTCTGAGATCCATAACAGACGAGTACCATGCCATACCGTTTTACGATTACGCTTCAATACCCGTATAATGAGCACGGAAAGTTGTGAGTAGAAAAAATACGTCCCTGCGATGCCTGTCACTGCTGCGAGCAAGATCGTACCGCCACTCAATTTACTGCGGAGTGCTACAAATCCGATTGTAAGTAATGTCAGGCCCAGAAGTGAGAAGAACCACGAAGCTTTGGGTTCTTTTTTAGGTTTGCTGGTCCCCGTCAAAAGTTCTAACGTCCGTTTGTTTCCGATAAATACCAATGTGAAAAGTGAAATGCAGAAAAATAATAACAGAAAGGCCCCGATCGTAATCAGAATCGCTTTCACCGGAAAATAAAAGGACAGATCATCCATCCCGATAAAACGAGTGGTTAACATCAGGAACAGCTTGGACAACAACATGCCTCCGCCGATACCGGCAATAATGGACAGACAGCCGATCAACATATTTTCCAATATGACCAATTTCCGAATCTGTCCAGGCTCCGCACCAAGTATGGTCAGAATGCCAAACTCCTTGTTCCGTGATTTGAGAAAAGCACTGATGGAATACATAACAAAGAAAAATGCAAACACATACACGATAATCGAAGCGATCTGCATCCCCGTAGCGGTAGTGTCACCCATTGGCAACTCTGCCACATATGGATGATAGATAAATACTGCATAAGCGAAAAATATCATGACCATAAACACACTGCTAAGAAAAAAAGCAATATACGCTCGCCCATTGCGGCGAATGTTATTAAACGCGAACTGAGGAAAGCTCATGTGAATTCCCTCCCCAGAAGGATAAAGTATCAATGATCCGCTGGAAGAACGTCTGCCGATTATCTCCGCGGTGTACCTCCGCTGCCAGTTTCCCGTCCTTGATGAATACGATTCGATTGCAATAACTTGCAGCAAGGGGATCGTGTGTCACCAGCATAATGGTCGTTTTCTCCTGCTGATTAATCTGTTCAAGCGACTCCATGACAGCCTGAGATGAAGTGGAATCCAATGCACCAGTGGGTTCATCCGCCAATACAATCGAAGGCATATTGATCATGGATCTCGCAATGGCTGTGCGCTGTCGCTGTCCACCCGAGATTTCGTACACTCGTTTATCCAGAATATGATCAATCCCAAGCTTGGCTGTAATACGATGTAGTCTACTCTCCATCTCCTTCAGTTTGACCTTGTCCAGTGTCAATGGAAGTACAATATTCTCGGCAACCGTCAGCGTGTCCAACAGATTGAAATCCTGAAAGACAAACCCGAGTTCCCGACGCCGGAACATGGCAAGTTCTTTCTTTTTCATATCAAACGGGTTCATGCCATTAATCAGCACCTTGCCTGAGCTGGGTTCATCAATGGTAGAGACCATGTTTAACAATGTGGTTTTGCCACTGCCGGACGGGCCCATAATACCCACAAACTCACCTTGTTTGATTGTCAGATGAATATCACTAAGGGCTTGAGTCTGCACTTTGCCCTGATATACTTTGTTCAGTCCTGATACTTGTAACATTTCCATACATAATTCCCTCCTAATCCATCATTCTTTATACGTTAATTCTATTCTTATCCTAACTGACCTCCCCTAACGGTGCTATCGAATTACCTTAAACTTCCCTTACAGTACGTTTAAGGTTCTGTTCCCCTGCCTCCATAACTTGTTGTATCTATAAAAAAAACACCTCACCCATGGCTGTGGGCAAAGCGCTCTTTATTGCGGATATTTCGAATGAAGCCAGCTAAATCTGACCAACGTTCCCTTATTCAGCTCCGAAAACAACTCTACCCGGTTATCCAGACGTGCACTGATCTCACGAACCAGATATAACCCCATCCCTGTGGATTCGTGGTATTGCCTGCCACGTTCACCTGTAAAATAGGGATTGAACACACGATGAATATCCTCGGACGAGATCCCGATTCCCTCATCCTGAATGTCCAGGATTGTACGCTCTTCCTGTTTATAGCCGGTAATGATCACTTTTTTGCCTGATTTGCTATCGGAATAGTTCACGGCATTGGTCAAAATCTGGGTGAACATGAACCGTAGCCACTTGGAATCACTGTATATCTGAAGGTCGCCCTCCATCCGGATATCCGGCGTAATGCCTCTGCGAATAAACAAACGCCGGTTCTCTGCAATGCTACTCCGAAGCACCTCATGCAGAGACAGCAGCTCTACACGAAAATCCCCTTCGAACTGTTCAAGCCGTGATGAATGCAAGACCATCTCAAGTCCTTTGCGCATTTTATCCAGCTCATCCTGAATACTGCCAGCCGTCTCATCTTCCACATCTTCCAAGGTCAGTTGGATGATGGACAAGGGCGTCTTCATCTGATGAACCCAGCGATTCATGAATACCACCTGCTGATCTTTGCTAGTACGCAATTGACCCATCTCGTTCTGCCGATTACGCTCCAGTTCATGTAACAATTCCTGGATGGCTTCCGCCACGACCGAATTTCCAAGCGTTTGGAAAGGCTCGTTTACCAGTTTACGTGGTTGTTCAAGCAGACGATAATACGCTCGCAGCTGGAGGTAACGTATGATCAGATAGACCAACAGTACAACAGTACTGATCAGCATGCCATAAAGGACAATCTTCATCGGACGGCCCTCACCAGAGAGCCAGTAGACACACGGAACCAGCAGCATCTGTAACACATAAAATCCAACTAACATCTGGTGGTCTTTCAGGAAAAGTCTCATTTCCCTTTTCCCTGTGCAGATGAAAGCAGATCCAACACACGATAACCAGCTCCGCGAACCGTCTCCAAAATCTCTTCTGCACCCAGCTCCTTCAACTTCCGGCGAACACGGGTAATATAGACATTCAACGTATTATCATCGATAAAATGCTGATCTTCCCACATTTGTTCTAACAATTTTTCTCGGCTGACAACTCGGCCTGCCTTTGCCATTAGTGCTTCCACCAGTATCGCTTCCTTCTGTGTCAGCTCTATTGAACGTTGATCATATTCCAGTACAAATCGCTCAGGATAGAGGATCATGGGACCATTCGTAACTGTTACTTCCTGCTGAACAGCAGCGTAAGAACCATAGGCTCTGCGTAGCTGACTGCGGACTTTGGCAAGAACGACTTCATATTGAAAGGGTTTTGTAATATAATCATCCGCTCCATGTTCCAATGCCATAATCTGATCCATGCCACTATCCCGAGCGGATATGAATAGAATGGGACATATGGAATGTGTACGTATCTGCCTGCACCAGTAGTACCCATCATATTGAGGCAAATTCACATCCATCAGCACAAGATCCGGTTCCATCTTCACGAATTCTTCCAATACATGACGAAAATCTTCTGTGACCTGTACCTGGAATCCATTTCGGGTCAGATAAGCCGCGAGCAATCCTGCTAGCTTGGCATCATCTTCAACCAACAATATCGACTGCATCGTTAACCCTCTTTCCGTTTCCTGACGTCAGTGTATCACATCTAGTTACCCATTCTAGTCGGAAACGGCTTGAAAATAAAGCTTTAGACCACGAGACGCCCTCTCTTCTCTGCCAAACCAATGATAGCTTCCACTCCTGAATTAAACTCAAGAAAGTCCTGCTCGACCCCATCGCTGAAAATAACACCATCCTCTGGCATCTGGGATACAATGTGCAGTGGTTGCTTCGAATGGATCTGTCCAAACACCAGATTGGCAGCTGTCGTTCGGCTCGGAAAAGGTTCACGTACTGAAAAATATAAGTAAGGCGCATCCCAGTTAAAATGATTCAGCTCCTGCCTGCTTCCATGAATGGATGAGGATGCAACAGCAACCTCATCTTCAGAATTCATGTTCTGCCAAGCAGCGGACCCTACAATTCCGGTGGCTCCGGCCAGCACACTTTTGAACCAGCCTGTCGATCCCATGCCTGTGGATACAATGATGCCACTGGAAGATTGTTGTTCTGCGGATGAACCCAAACGCACTTCATAACGTGCCGATACATGCGTCTTCCGACCAATGAACAGATCATTCACACCATATAAATACTGTCCATCATTCAGTTCCACTTTGGCGAGAGTGACTTCTTTCAATGTTCGTTGCTTTCGAATGACATCAGGAACAATGAAGCTCAGATCTTCCACGGTAAAAGGTAATAACACGCCATCCCACCGCATCGGGTCCGGGTTCACACCTATTAGCGGCTGCTCGGTTACGTATTTGAGGGTATTGGCTACAAGCCCATCCTGTCCAACCACGACCACGATATCCTGCTCTCCAAAGATAAAATTAGGCACATGTTCCCGATCAACGGTCTGTACACGGCCCAATTGACCCAGTTGCTGCTGTGCCTGCTGCACAGATAACCGATAACGACGGTCTTCCTCCATATAATCACTGAAGTCTGCGCCCAGACGTTCAATATAAAACTGAGCTTGCTGCACCGTGTTATATCGAACCACCAACTCTTCCAGTCGGGTCCGACGCTTAACGAGAATGAGCTTGTATTCGCTCATTCGATCGTCCGGCGTAGCCTGATGACGTACTGATTTCCCTGCTTGCTCTGCCTCTCTTCTTCCTAATCTCATCGCCCTCTACCTCCCTGATCTCTGCCCGGCGCGGAAGACATCAATCCCTGCAACAGATCCGGCGAGATATTAAGCTGTCCGATCTTGCCTGCATTTTCGGCCAGTTCCTGGAATGCTAGTGCGATCAGCTTATCAGAATTCATGCCCATATTCGCCATTGCTTGCAGTACATTTGGTTGTACATTTTGCAATGAGTTCATCACGGCAGCAATCTCGTACGCTTTGGCATCTGCCTCGGCATTGTGATTGGCAATGGTCAATTCAATCAGTTGCTGCTTGCGTTCCTCCATCCCTGTATTGAACTGAAGCTGCTCCTGCTCCATCTCGTTTTGTTTCTGTTTCACCGAGCGTTCTGCCTGCAATTGGGTCTCACGAATTTGCTGTTTCTTTGTCTCCACGGCAATTTCGGTGTTCAGTTCGTTCTCCTTCACTCGTCTCTCCTGTTCAATCGATGCATTGCGACGCACATACAGCGCTTCATCTGCTTGACGTAAAATCTCTTCCCTCGCTTGTGCTTCCAATGCACGCATCGTCTCTTTATTGGGCAGAATGGCCAGGATGGATAGACTCATCAGCTCAACGCCCAGTTTCTCCAACTCTTCACTTTGCACAACTTCGCGTTTCATGCTGCTTGCCAGCCGTTCACTGGATTGAATGGCCTCCTTCAACGGCATTTTCTCCAGATATTTCTTGGTTAGTACTTTCGCTGTGGTGATTACCCGTTGGTCCAGTTTGCCGGGGTCGTCTGAAATATACCGATTCTTGCGCAAATTGTATGTGTAATTCAGGCTCTGTGTTATTTTCAAATAATCTACAATGCGATAACTTAGCTGTCCCTGCACAGTAACGGTCTGATAGTCCGCCGTAATCTCTTCAAACATAAAAGGTACATCCACCGAGGACACGGGTAGCACCACTACCGATGTGGTGGGCTCATAATAATAGAAGGACAATCCAACACCCTGACGTTTTACCTCTCCATTTTTCACTTTCATTACATATTCACTGGGTTGAAACTTTGCAAATCGAAATCCAAACATGGCTCATTCCCCATTTCTTAATATTGTCGTTTTGATATTATCGAAATGATAACAAATGAATTCGATATTGTCAATACGACATTAACAAATGATTCATATGCCTATGTAGAGAAAGGGATGAATTCTGAACCCCATTTTTTCGAAAAAATAAAGAGATCGAATCAGTTGATTCGATCTCCTTCCCTGCATTGTTATTTTCTAATACAGTTGTTCCATCAGCCTGGCGACTGCAACAGCTCCCTGTGCACGGTTCGCTGTTTCTTTCGGAGCAAACGTACCATCAGGCATGCCATTCAGCAGTCCAAGTTGTTGCATCGAGGCTACAGCCTCTTTGGCGTATGGCGCGATCTCATCGTTGTCTACAAACACCATATTTTCTGGTACAGAATGGGTTGCATCCTCACGTTGCACAACTTGAAGAGCTCTATTCAGCATAACGGCCATATCTTCTCGTGAAATCCGTTCGTTGGCCCCGAAGCTTCCATCCGCTCGGCCTTGAATAATGTTCATCTCAATTCCAAGTCTTACTGAATCGGCATACCACTGCCCTTCCTTCACATCCGTTGGTGTTGAAATAGATGGATCCGGCTGGCGTGTATCACCAATACCTTTAATTATCATTTGCAAAAATTGTGCTCTGGTCAGTTCACCTTGTGGGGCGAAACGAGTTGCGCTCATCCCCGCAATAATTCCCTTACCGTAGAGGTTCTGCACTTCTTGGAGAGCCCAGTTGTGATTTTGCAGATCATGTAATGGCACCTCAACTTCTGTAATGACATAACTGCCGGATTCCAGCGGTTTGAACGCCATCGTTTTGGTCTTGTCATCGTACTTGGAGTACGTAACAGGTTTCATTTCCCCAGTTGGAGATATGGAATGCACAACCATCACTACATCATTCTTTTTAGGTTGCTCCACATTGGATAGAGCAATCTCAACCGCTCTGTTTGTCCATTGCAATGGCTTATTGTTCATTAACAAATTCACATCAACAATTGCATGATCACCAATCGCTGCTTTTTGTGATGTGGTCAGTGCATCTGTCGATCCTGTTGCCACTACGATGTCGAACGTTCCCTTAGTCTCCGCAATGGTTAGCGGGAGTGATCTCAGAGGAACACGAACGGTAGTCTGTCCTACAACCACATCCAGGGATTTCACTTCCTCGGAACGAATCCATGCCCCCAGTTGACTTGCAGCCAATTGGAATGTGACTTTCTTGGCTGTGTCAGGCACATCTGCAATCAGCTTCAAGATACGATTTCCTGCATCCATGGATTGCATTGCCTGGGTTAATTGGGATGCATCCGGACGAATAGAATACTTGTCCTCCCCGGATGTCGTTCCTTTTACCGTGATCGAACCCTTCTCTGGTACAGTACCTGATCCAACCGGTGGTGTTACAGCCGGATTCCCCGTTGAAGGAGCTGTTCCCGGGTTTGAAGGCTGTGATGGTACACTTGGTTCTGATGGCTGGCCAGGGCTAGGTGTACCATCTTGACGTACAAGCTTACTCACAGCATCTTGTAACGCACGATCTGCATTGCTTACATCTTGCGTTGAAGATTCAACATCCAGAATGAATGCCTTCGCTTCAGAAAGTGCCTTACTGAATACATTCCAGGTTGATGTCGTGTATTCGGTTTGTTTTAATTTCTCAGCGGTATCTACAGTAGTTTGCAGTGCAGTTTTGTCCGCCGGGAACGTACCGTATGCTTCAAATTCCATGAATCCTACCCATGTGGGACCTGTTTTAATCGTTACGCGAATGTAACGTCCCTCCGTGCCTTCTGGAAGTACATGGCTAGGTGCGGTCGATACAACAACATCACTTGTGGTGTCCACTACTTTCACAAAATTTTGGTTATCATTGGACACTTCGATCGTATATTTGATGCCACCACTCCACATGGACATCTCGATCTTGCGCAGGTTCGCGACTTGCCCCAAATCCACTTGCCACCAGCTATCCTTACTCTGGTCTGTTCCCCATGAAGTGTTCGGATTGTTGTCAATTGCACCTTCAGGAGAGTTGGCTTGATTACCTCCTGTCCCTGCACTACTTGAAGCCTTTGCCGTTTTGCCCGTTGTTAAAGCCTCCAGAGAGATCAGATCAGTAAAGGCTTGTTTCAACGTACTCAGTGCTGAATTCACTTCAGACTGGACAACAGCTTGGTTATCTCGGACCTGAATCGCTACCTTCAAAGATTGTTGCAATACAGACCAGCTCCGGCGTGTATAGGAAGATTCATTCTGCTGCTGCATTTGTTGAATGTACTGGTGCAGTTGTGTTTTGTCCACATTGGATAGGCCTTCAATGGCATCATGCAAACGTTTGACTGCTGTATTCGCATCCGTCTGTGTTGCTCTTGGATCATCCAAGACCTGCTCAGCGCCTTCCAGCGCTTTGGTCAACACCGCCCAAGTGGCCGCAGACCAGTCAGCCTGCTGATACGTACGCGCATCCATTAATTTGGCTCGAAGCTCGTCAAGCTGCGGAGGGATAACCTGCATCTGCTGCATTACACGTTCCAGCGCTGTTGTCGCTGCATCTGTATCCGCTTGAGTCACCCCGCCCGGCGTGTATGCCTGTTGGTATACATCATTCGCTGCCGAGATCGCCGGAGCCAGAGTCACCCAGCTTTCCGGAGTAAAATCAGTCTGTACCAATGATTTGGCTCGTGTAAGTGCCGCATCCAGTTGCTGGCGGTCTGCGGGCAGAAGACTCAATCCACGTTTGTACACATCCAGTGATGGCAAGGCACGTCCTTCGTAGGAGTATCCACCATTCTCAGGAAATTCATCATAGTCGAACATGGCATGATTTTCCCATGCATCTCCCTCGGAATCAATCCAGCCTACATTGGCGGCAATCCATGCGGGCTCCCAATAGAAGAAGCCTGCTCCGCGGTTTTCCGGCACGTCAGCAATCATATCCATAATGCCAGCAATAGCATCATATTGCCCCTGTACCGTTGCAGGGAATGTTGCTCCCCCAACATGAAGCGCTTCATCCGATCCAATGATATTACTGTGTGCATCCCCGTTTTTATATGAAAATGGATACGAAGTCTCGGCAATAATCACGTCTTTTTTGAATTTGTCAGATACTTTATTCATGGTGTTCTGCACATCGGCAAATGTTCCATGCCAGAACGGATAATAGGAAAGTCCGATGATATCGTACTTCAGTTCGCCTTTCTCCAGCTCACTGAAATACCAGTCGAACGTATCCGCCTTGCCGCCTTCTGCGAGATGAATCATGATTTGAACCTTATCAGCGTTATTGGTGATCTCTCCTTCTACTGCACGTACAGCATCAATTCCGCTTTTCAGCAATGCAACATTTTGCTTAAAATCCACGTCGCTGCTCAAGCCGTTCAGAACACCACTGTTGATCTCATTACCGATCTGCACCATATCAGGCATGGCGTCCTCTGCTTTCATGTCTCTCACAACTTCAAATGTATAGTCGTATACGGCCTGTTTCAACTCATCAAATGACAGACCTTCCCATGCCTTTGGACGAAGCTGCTGTCCTGGATGAGCCCATTCGTCAGAATAATGGAAATCAAGCAGCACTTTCATGCCTTTTGCTTTCACCCGTGCGGCTAACTCAATTACATCTTTCTTATCGTTGTAGCCCCCTGATTTCTGTGGATCATTCCATAGACGAAGACGTACATAATTGACACCGCGATCCTTCAGTATATCGAGCAAGTCCCTTTCTGTGCCATTACTATCCAGATACTTCCCTCCATTAGCCTCAATGGCAGTTAATGTGGAAATATCCACTCCTCTTACGTAATCCGTCCGGTATCCTCCAACTGATACAGTCGCCTCCGGTTGAAGAGGGGCTCCATATACTGCACCCGTCACGGTAAAGCTGCCCGCATGTGCGTACTCTGAAGGGTCGATACTTTCCCATTCCACTGGAACCGAACCAGATTTGGCGTTCAGATACTTCGCTGTCACTTTTGTTGGCAGAACAGGTGCAACCCCAGCTACTGTATTGACCTGAACAGCATCGTATCCGGTAATGGTTGCTGGATCAATTTTTTCCTCTTTTCCCCAGACTTTAAGCTCGGATATCCCCGGCCACCAAGTTGCTCCCGCATAGTACGGAATCGTAACCTTCACATACTGGACAGATGTACGGGTCTGGAATTCTTCACTGGCGACAGTCTGTTTTATATCGTTAGTCGTTTGGTCCACAACAGTCGACCAGTTGTTACCATCATCAGATACTTCAATCAAATATTTTACAACTTGGTCTTTGTCCTTCCAAGTCAACTCCGCTCCGGAAAGCTCATATGGCGCACCTAGGTCTATGGTCAACCAATGAGGATTGCTTTCAGTAGAAGGTGAGCTCGCACTCCAGTGAGTATTCACATCACCATCCACCGCCTTTTCTTTTTGTCCCTCATACAATAGATCTTGCTCACTTACCGTAACCGCCTTGTTAAGTGCCACGTTCACTTTTGCATCTTCTGCAGCCGCTGGACGAACCATCAGCCCCAGATCACAGAACAGCATCAGTAATACCAGACACCCGCTTATGTACCTTTTGGTCACTCTTGATCTCCCCCTTTTTGTGTTTGATTGTGCATGGATCAATGAATGTTATGAACCCTCCTCATTGTAAGCGCTTAATAGTGATGGGTAACACGGCATAATCCAAAGGAAACAGCAGTTATTTTAACAATATGATCCTGTGACAGTTACAATTGAACAATATCAATCACACTATTTTGCAAAAGAAAGCAAAAAATCTGTCCGTCCACCCTAAGGCAGAACAGAACAGATTTTCAGGTATATGATCATTGTTACACTTATTTAGTAAGTTTCAATTCAAGTTGTACCTGGATATCATTTTCAGTCGAGAGCACCACCGAATGCGGATTTTCCATTCCGAAATCTTCGAACGTTACCATGGATGTTGCCGACAACAATACTACATTATTCTCATAAGCAGCTTTTGCGTCAAAAGTTACTTCTTTTTCAATACCTTTAACCGTAATGGTACCATTCATTTTGATATCAACCGTTTGACCGACAGGCCATTCCGCAGGTACCCCTTCAAATGAAGTCGCTGTAAATGTAGCTTGTGGATATGTAGCAACGTCGAAGAAATCGGCTTGCTTCACGTGACCATCACGCTGTCCATTCCCGGAATCAATTCCATCCATCTTGATCTGTCCTTCTGCCTTCATCTGAGCAGCATCGTCTACATTAATTGTCCAATTGCCTGTTACCTGCTCGTCCACAAAGTTAACGGTCTCCTGTGATGTGGTTACGGAGAAATATACTTTGGAACCTTCGCTGATGCTCCAGTCTCCGTTCAGTTGCTCTGCTCCTGCAGTTTCATTGGCTACAGGCGTTCCTGTGCTATCTACAGCTGTTGTGGATGTCGCTGTGCTCGCAGGAAGCACCTGCTCAATCTCCACGTTGTTCCCCAAGTAGCTATTTGCGATATAGTAACCACCGCCACCAATTACGGCAACCGCCGCTACACCTGTAATAAGCCATGCTTTTGCTTTCTTGTTCATCTCTATGTTTCCTCCAGTACATGATTGTTTAGGTTGCTTCTTGGAGTGAATCATATCAATTGAATGTGTCAGGAAGAAGTCAAGATAAGACAAGTCCCATATTTTTTTGAAATCCGTAATACAGGATTGGCTTTACGCTCTAGCTCATGTAAAATCAGTACAAGTTTACAAAGCGAAAGGAGAACGCTTTTCTTGAAATCCATACTTATCGTCGAGGATGAGCAAGCTATTGCACGAGTATTGGCTGCTTATCTGAGAAAAGCAGAATTTGAAGTTCATCATGCAGCAGATGGACCGACTGCACTTACCCTTTTTGATACCGTAACGCCTTCCCTTGTATTACTTGATGTGATGCTGCCAGGAATGGACGGATGGGATCTGCTGCGGATTATTCGTGAAAAAAGTGCTTGTCCCGTGATCATGCTAACCGCACTGGATGACATTTCAGACCGTCTCAACGGACTGAATGCTGGTGCTGACGATTATATGAGCAAACCTTTTGTACCGGAAGAAGTGGTCGCCAGAGTTAATGCGGTGTTGCGTCGTAATCCACATTGGACCTCAGGTGGCAAAGAGAAGCGTTCCTTTGGAAATCTCGTCGTTGATCTTGCTGCCAAGCAGGTGTTGCTGAACGGAGCAGAGGTTGCACTCACACCTCGTGACCTGTCGTTACTGTTCTTCCTGTCCGATTATCCGAATCGGACATTTACCAGAGATCATCTTATTGAACAGGTATGGGGGATGGACTATGATGGCAGTGACCGTGCTGTAGATCTATCGATTAAACGACTACGTCAAGCCCTCTCCCACTGGTCGCCAGATACGGGAGAAATTCGGACGTTGCGAGGAATGGGGTATCAATTTTGGATCGCCAACTGAAACAGAAGAAACCCAAACGAACGATATCCATTCTGTCACACTGGACACTGCGATATTTTCTCATTTTGTGCATTGGTTTCACGATTATTGCGGCAGGGGCACTCTACTGGATTCGAACAACTTCCATTGAGAAAAGCCTCAAAACCGCAGAACTGCTTGGTCTCGAGATTGCCGATCATGTGACCAGTGAAAATAATATGCTTCGGGTTCCACCCGATCTGGACAGACTGGTAACCAAGCGAGAGAAACTATTTAATACAGATCATTATTTTTGTGTCATGATCTTGGACAAAAACAATCAATTGATCTTTTCCCAGCCTAAAATGGAGCAAAAAGATGTGCATTATCGACTGTCAGACGACTATCTTGAACCTCGAAACAACAAATATGCAGGTGTAACGGTCAACATATCCGAGGGCGATCAAACCTTGGGTAAAGTGTGGGTCATGCAGTCCAAACAATCCATTACATTTGGTCCAGAGACGATAGGGCTCGTGGCTCTAATCCTCGGAGGACTAATCCTCTGTGGATGGTTTACAATCTATCTCCTGTCCAAAAAGTTATCCAGACCGATTCGTCAGGTCGCCTATGCCGCTGAACAGATTCGAGGTGGCAATTATGATGTGAGTCTTGACTTGGATACACGAGAACGTGAGATCAATGAACTTGTAAATTCATTTCGCGATATGGCTACTCGTCTCCAACAACTCGAAGAATGGCGTACACTTTCGCTGGCAGGGGTAAGTCATGAACTCAAGACACCGGTAACTTCCATCAAGGGGCTCGTTATGGCAGTACGTGACGATGTCGTGAGTCCACAGGAAGGTAAAGAATTTTTGGATATCGCTTTGAAAGAATCTGAACGCATGGAGCGAATGGTCGCAGATTTGCTTGACTATAACGCCATGGCTGCAGGAAGTGTTGCCGTTCGCAAGGAACGGACGGATCTGAAATTGTTGGTCGGTGAGATCATCTATCAGTGGAAGATTGCGTATGAGGACAAAATGCCAGAGGTTCAGCTGCACGCCCCTCCGATTAACTTCTTTACCATGGGGGATGCTCTCCGCATTCAGCAGATCATTGTCAATTTGCTCAATAACGCACTTCATGCCACAGCTCCTGAACAAAAGGCTGTCTTCGATATTTATCTAAGTACAGAAGAACAGATGCTGTACGTTGATGTTAAGGACCACGGCACAGGCATCGCAGCCGAAGAACAACCCAAAATCTTCGAACGGTTCTATCGTGGAGAAATCAAGAAACGTCGTAACCGCGGTCTGGGTCTAGGATTAACATATAGCCGGCTACTCGCTCAGGAACAGGGCGGTGAACTGACACTTGTCTCCAGCAGCCCGGAAGGCAGCATGTTCAGATTAAGCCTGCCACGCTGGACTGCAACACAAGAAGCTATGAATACAGAAAAAGCATACGGTGCAGCCGTTAAAGTGTAACGTCGCAGCATGCTAACATGACAAATAGCCCAGGATTCCATTCAGGAGCTTGGGCTATTTCAACACTCAACACTCTAATACACGTGGCCTATATTCATCGTAAGCATCCGAAATCAGTTGCTTACGAAGTGTACTGCTGGCAATGATCGCTTTCCGTTTTGCTTTCAGAACGATCTGCTCTATATCCGCATAACTGCACCCTGCCAAGCGTTCACATATGTAATCTTCCAGCCGGGTCTCCTGTTCAAATGCCCCCACCAACTTGCTGATATACAATCTACGACTTGAATCATCAGGCATACCGTAGGTCATCTTCGTATCAAACCGCCGCCAGATGGCGTGATCCAGTTGGGTTTCCAGGTTCGTTGCAGCCACCAGAATGCTGTCCCCATCGAATTCGTCCAGACATTGCAATAACGTATTGACGACACGAGCCATCTCTTTCACTTCATCATTGCTCTCACGTGTCCGGCCTATGGCATCAAATTCATCCAGAAATAACACACAGGGATTCATTCGTGCATATTCGAATAACTTGCGTACATTACTGCCCGTCTCCCCAAGATGGCTATGAATGATCGCATCTAATCTCACAAGAACCAATGGCAGATCAAGGCGCTCCGCCAGATGTGATGCCGTTAATGTTTTTCCCGTACCGGGTGGCCCGAACATGACCATTTTGTTGGGGATTGATACATCATGCTCTCTGAACTTCTCTTTCATGCCCAGAATGGTGACAAATTCATTAATGATGCGTTCATTTTCAGCGGAAAATACAATATGCTGGGCTTTAAGTCTACACTCTTTCGGCGTGTAAAAAGCAGCCATATCGATCCCTTTCGCGCGGGGAATCCGGTTCATATGGTTTATTTTGCTCATCTATACACATGCTCCTTCATTTATAGTTTCAGTCCGTGATTCAAGTTATATAAGTTGAACTAATAAATATTTACACTGACCACTTCGATGACAGAACAACCTTCCGATCGCTGTTATCCCCAGATTTTTTGATTATTTCCCTAGAGGGGAAATCCGGGGATAAAGGCGAAGTATATGCTTCCGATGTAGCTTTTTTCAAAAAGCTTTTAGCTCCGCTTCTTCAGGTTCTTTCTGTCCTCTCCGTTTTCATGTAAATGCTTAGTTCAAGTTATATAGAATCATTCAGACTATTAATCGTAATAATTACTATTAAATAATAACATACTACTGCCTTTTTGCATATATAACCACAACACGTCCA
This sequence comes from Paenibacillus sp. FSL K6-4396, assembly GCF_038002525.1. NCBI lineage: Bacteria > Bacillati > Bacillota > Bacilli > Caryophanales > Paenibacillaceae > Paenibacillus > Paenibacillus sp. FSL K6-4396. The sequence goes on from NZ_JBBOCR010000001.1 coordinate 4,305,862, forward strand.
CTATTTTGCCACAGATGGGGGCATTTGGTTGCAAGCTTCAATAAAATTTGCTATTCTAAGTGTGCATCGTTGTGTATAACGCAAAAAAGCCCTCCTAATTTCGTGAGAGCAAAAATTTTCCAGATTCGCAAGCGGCAACTTGTTATATCCGGATCTTTTATACCAACGACTGTAATCCAATTAAAGTGAGGTTAACAATCATGGCAAAAGACGTATTGTGTGAAGTTAATTCCTGTCGTCACTGGGCTCAAGAGAACAAATGTAACGCTTCTTCGATCTACATCGTGAGTCACAGTTCCAAAGAAGCAAGTCAGTCTGCTGAAACAGACTGTAAGACTTTTGAAGTAAAATAAGTAATCTCATGTGATTCACTTAAAGGAGCCCTTACCGGTTCCTTTTTTCTTTGTCTATTGTAACAAGAATGATAATTATTATCAAGCCCTAATCTGTAAAAATCCTTCTCACCTCTTAAATGCACATTGGACAGATGACCTACGTACACTACGTAAGAAGTCAGTATGCCCATGAACGATTAGAACCAAGAGGTGAATAACAATGCCTGTTAAAAGTGGCACACAGTATCGCGAACGAATTGATGCCCAGTCCGTCCCTTGCTGGTACAAAGGTAACCTTATTACTGGAAAACGCTCTGAACATGTAGCATTTGCTGGTTTAATGGAGACTCAGATGTACATGTATGATCTGCAATCTGATCCTAAATTTGAAGAAACGATGACGTATGCCTCCCCGGCAGACGGCAAACCTGTGGGCATATCCTTCCTGCCTCCAACCAGTGCAGACGACCTCCGTAAACGCCGGGAAGGGATGAATATCTGGGCAAATGTGCATCATGGCTTTCTTGGTCGCTCACCCGATTACATGAATACAGCCATCATGTCCTTTTACACAGGTGCCGATCTTCTGAACGAATTGTCTCCCCAATATGCAGAAAATCTCAAGAATTATTATGCCTACTGCCGTGATCATGATATTACGCTATCTCACGCCTTCATTCAGCCTTATGCCAGCAAAATGTCAGGGCAATTGGATGCTACTGAAGATGCTATTGCCGCAAAGGTCGTAGATCGTACCGAGGAAGGTCTCATTATTAGCGGAGCATTCATGATGGCTACACAAGCTGCCACTTCGGATGAGATTTTTGTCTATCCGTCCCCTTCTCCTGCCCCATTTGATGACGAAAATCCATTTGCATTCTCCTTTGCTGTCCCCAATGATCTTCCGGGTATCAGTTTGGTATGCAGGGATACCTACGCAGCTGAATCTCACACCAACTATCCCCTGAGCTCCAGATATGAAGAAATGGACAATATCGTCATCTTTGACCGGGTGCTCGTTCCGCATGAACGAATATTTTTTGCAGGAAGTGAGGAAATGTCCTCGCGTCTCTTCAGTGGCAGTAACTTTCATATTCACGCAGGTCATCAGGTATTGTGCCGTTATATTGCCAAGACGGAATTTGTTCTCGGTACAATTCAGCTTCTCACGGATACTCTCGATCTGAATACAGAAGCACATGTTATTGAGAAAACTGCACGTCTGTTCGCAGGTCTTGAATCGTTAAAAGCATTGGCTTTGGCCGCAGAGGCAGGTGCCATACCAGACGGAAGAGGATTTGTATTACCTGCACCCAAACCATTGATGGCAGCCAATCTGCTTTTTCCGAAACTTTATCCTGAGATGATTGAAATTCTGCAACTTTTGGGATCGAGCGGGGTAATTATGATCCCTCAGGAAGAAGAGTTTCAATCCGATATCGCTCCTTCACTGAATATATATCTGAAAGGGAACGATATGGCTTCTTATGAACGCAATGCTCTGTTCCGCCTGATCTGGGAGCTTGGGGCTGGATCATTCGGGGGCAGACAGACCCAATTCGAACGATTCTTTTTTGGCAATGTCCTTACAGTATCCAATCGATTATACTCCGTATATAACAAAGATCAGACGAATCGTCAGCTCGTTCGTGATTTTCTATTCAACACCAGCAAATAAGAGAACTAATGAACATTTTTTTATACCAGATGGTCATAGACCGTCATCAGTTCAGAGGCTGGTCTGCTTGCATCCATATCCCGCAATGCAGGCTGGTCTCCGTAACCGATATGGAATACCCCCAGAACCTTCTCTTCACTTGTCAAACCCATCAAATTCATAAACACAGGATGTTGTTGATAATCATTAATCTTCCAGACCGCATTCAAACCCTGTTCCGCAGCCAGAATACTAAAGCGTTTGCTCCAGGCTTTGGCCGGCAGAAGATGATCCTCACGGGCATTTTTAGGCGCCACGACAACCAGATGGGTAGGGATTACTTCCGTGTATTGATATGTAGCCCAGTCGCCGTAGCGATCAGCCAGATGCGGTGGATAGCTCTGTCTGACCGCTTCCAGATAAAGCTGTCGTCCTTCGCCTGCAAACAACATAAACCTCCAAGGTTCTGAACTCATTACATATAATGAAGGATCTGCTTCATCAAGCAACTTTCGTATAACCGACTGGGGTACTGGCAACGGACTGAATTCGCATGTTCCTGCACGTCTCTTGCCGCTGCTTATATCTTGACTTAGACCGGTAGACATGGTAACTTTCCCTCCTCTATCTACATGATATATCGTTATCCTTCAATCGCCTTCACATCAACCATGTTTTCTTCGGTTCAACGGCTTCCGTTTTCCAGCGATCTACCTCTTCGTGGATGCGCGCTTTATCACGCGTCGTAAACTGTTCTGACTCCACCACTTCTGCTTGCGGCATGCTGTCACGTATCAAGCGAATGTAGTCCATGGAACGTATCAGAGACTGGCGTCCAGGGATGTACCTAATTTTGCGTCCTTCCAACAAACAGTATATCTCGATCATACCCGGTAATTTTCCGAAGGCTTCCCAGCAGAATGCACTGACCATATGTTGAAACGCCTCAACTACGTTTGGATCATGGACAACCATATATTTTTGAATAAGCAGCGAATCCCAGCCTTCTGGTTGCCAGGCCGCCTGAAATATCATCGACAAATGCATGGATAATGAAGGTAACTCCGTTCTCCACTGTTCAAAAAGAATGGCTGGATGCTTCAGATCATCATTCATTGCAATAGCGAGTGACAATTCATCCGTAATCTTGTTCTTCACATCCCAGTAATGGAGAACAGATTCGAAACCATCCGTCTTTCTGGGCCACCACTTCTCAAGTAAATACTGCACGGGTACTTCTTTGCGAACATCGGGGTCGAGACTGTAGAAGGCATTGACCGCATGGCTCACCGCATATTGTACACGGTGCCTCCATTGCAGTGGAAGACGCTGCTCAGACACTGGTTCAGGGCGGATGAATCGGTGTGGGCTGCGCAGCATTTCTTCCAATCTGTAATCTTCAAGCAGACGTTCAGGAAGGTCATTCCTTCCGACTGGCATCGCTGCCTGAACATTATGTCTTAACATGATCTTTAGGATACCTGTAATCCGGCAGCAGCGAAGCGTTTGCCAAAGTCACGGCATGTTTCTTTCTCCTGCTCAAGCGGACTATATTCAATTTTCAACATCTCTGGAGATACCTCCGCCCCACGCTCTTGCAGCTTGGCAGCCGCGAGATCAACTGCACCGCAGAACTGCTCATATGAGGTGTCACCACTACCAAACACCGCAGCTCTCTTACCACTTAGGTCAAGCTCATCCAGCTCCTCATAGAAATCAAGGAATTCATCTGGCAACTCCCCATCTCCCCAGGTGTACACACCGATCATGAATCCGTCATAGTCCAATACATCAGATGCATTACAATCCGTTACGGATTTCAGATCTGCCTCGTGGCCTCCCTTTGTAATTCCCTCCACAATCAGTTCTGCAATTTCTTCTGTATTTCCTGTCATGCTTGCATAAGCCACTAACAATTTAGCCATCTATTTTTCCCTCACTTTAATTTGATCATGTAATATTCTCTCTATGAAGAAAGAATGAATTTTGGATTAACAAAATCATATGTGATAATGATTATCATTGTCAAATTAAATTTTAGATATCTTCGCTTTTCAGTATATGGCGCACATTGGATTTCAACACAGCTAAAACAACCTTCACCCTTTTAAGGTCAGTTGTAATACCTTCCTCCAATGATCCCGTCCCCCAACTGGCGTACAAGCCCTTTTTTGTTGTACAATAGTATCCAAATGACTTTTGAAGGATGGATAAATCATTATGTACGTAGCTAAGAATTGGAAGGACTATGAAGTAATCGATACAGGAGGCGGCGAGAAACTGGAGCGTTGGGGAGATGTGATTTTACGCAGACCCGATCCACAGATTATCTGGCCCCTCGAGCAAGAAACCAATGAATGGCGTCAGGTGCATGGTCACTATCATCGCAGCTCTTCCGGTGGCGGTAACTGGGATATGAAAAAGCCTATTCCCGAGCGATGGACGATCGGATACGAAAACTTGAAATTCCACATTAAACCTACCAGCTTTAAGCACACTGGCCTGTTCCCTGAACAAGCTGCTAACTGGAGCTGGATGATGGATAAAATCTCCAATGCAGGACGTCCTATTTCTGTCTTGAACCTGTTTGCCTATACAGGCGGAGCAACGGTAGCCGCAGCTTACGCAGGCGCTTCTGTTGTGCATGTGGATGCAGCTAAAGGCATGGTTCAATGGGCCAAGGAAAATGTTCAATTATCCGGACTGGCTGATCGCCCTGTTCGTTTTATTACAGATGATGTATTCAAATTCGTACAACGGGAACAACGTCGCGGAAATCGTTACGACGCCATTATTATGGACCCTCCTTCATATGGCCGAGGCCCTAATGGAGAGACATGGAAACTGGAAGAGAACCTATATCCTTTCTTGAAGTCATGTATGACGATTTTGTCGGATAATCCATTATTCATGCTGGTTAACTCCTACACTACGGGCATTTCCTCTACGGTTCTGCGCAACATGTTGACCATGACGATGTCTGCTCAGTACGGTGGTGACATTACTGCAGGTGAAATTGGTCTGCCGATCACACGCAGTGGTCTGGATCTGCCTTGTGGTATTCTGGGCCGTTGGGAGTCTTAATCATGTCAGAACATCGGCATGACCACGATGCAATTCCGATTCTGTTTGAGGACAACCATCTGTTAGGCATTACGAAGCCGGTCAATGTACCTACACAGGAAGATTCATCAGGTGATCCGGATTTGCTTACATTACTGAAGCAGGATCTGAAAGAACGATACAACAAACCTGGTAATGTTTATCTCGGGTTAGTACACCGACTTGATCGTCCTGTTGGAGGGGCAATGATTTTTGCCAAGACTTCTAAAGCAGCTTCGAGATTGTCCGAGACTGTGCGGGGACGTCATTTCCGTAAAATATATGCGGCTGTTGTACATGGCAAGTTGCCTGCACAGCAGGGAACATTAAAACACACGCTCCTGAAAGATGCACGTACAAATACCGTTACTGTTGTACCTAAAGGTACGACTGGTGGTAAGGATGCCGTTCTGGATTACCGTGTTATCGGCGAGACAGACCGTTACAGCCTCGTCCATATCGAACTGCACACCGGCAGATCTCATCAGATTCGGGTGCAAATGAAAGAAATCGGCTGCCCTCTGTACGGGGATCAGAAGTACGGCGCAAGCGTGAATAAACCCGGGCAACAGATTGCTCTATGGTCTGCGATTGCAGCTTTTCCTCATCCAGTTACCAAGGAAGAAGTTATTCTGCAATCTTTACCTGCAAGAGAATTCCCCTGGGCAGAATGGCCCGCTGCCGTGTACCAAAAAGCTTTTGGACAATCTCAATAAGTACATGTTCAGCAAGACTGGTTTTCAGTACCGAGAAGATGGGATCAAAAGCGGTTTTATCGAACAACCTCTATAAGTGCACAGGATCAGGTTAGATCTGTCCATACAACGTGTCGTTCAGATTCTGTATCTGAACGACACGTTTTTTCATATTTTCAGTTATATACCTAAGATACAGAGAGGAGACATCCTGATGACCCCGTTTACCAAACAAGTCATTGCGATCATCGCGGCGATTCCCGAAGGTAAAGTGATGACGTACGGTCAGATTGCAGCCCATGCTGGAAGTCCGAGAGCGGCGAGACAAGTCGTCCGTATTCTGCACTCGATGAGCCGCAAGGAACGTCTGCCCTGGCACCGTGTTGTCAACGCAAAAGGCGAAATCTCCATACCGGACGAACACTCGCGCATAATGCAGGAAACAGAACTGATTAGCGAAGGTGTGGAGTTTCAACTGAACGGAACCATTAACCTAAAACAGTTCGGTCATGAGCCCGATCCTGTATTTCTTATCGATCCAACGATCCAGCCCGAATAATAAGAGTACTCTCTTCCTATCGCGCACACCAAAAAAAGAGAACTCCAGCAGTTATGGTTACCCCATTTCAACTGCTAGAGTTCTCTTTTTTTTTCTGATATTCGTTATGCTGTAGCCGTCGCTTTTTCATGTTCTACAGTAACAGGTTCAACAGCCGGTTTCGTTTTACGAATAAAGAACGCCATAATTAAAGCAACCAAAGTCATTCCGGTAGCCACGATGAATGCATAGTTAACACCATAAATCGTTGCATCTGCTGTAGCAGCTATCATCGCTGTCTTATTATTAGGATCAACCTGACCCGCAGCCACTGCATCCGCCAGATGTGTTTTGAGCTTGCTGCTCATGATGGTAACGAGAATGGCTGTACCAATCGCTCCGGCAACAGTACGCAAAGTGTTGGACATCGCTGTACCATGTGCGTTCAGACGTTGAGGCAGTTGATTCAGACCTGCTGTCTGGATTGGCATCATCAGCATCGACATACCGAACATACGAGCCGTGTAGATAAACATCATGTAGCCGTAGGTAGTATCGATTGCCAGACGACTCAGTCCAAACGTTGTAATCGCCGTAATGGCAAGACCTGCAACCGAAAGCCAGCGTGCGCCCACTTTATCAAATATGCGACCTGTAATTGGAGACATAATCCCCATCAATATCGCACCGGGCATCATCAGAAGTCCTGATTCAATCGGTGAAAATCCACGAATGTTTTGCAGGAAAATAGGGAGCAGGATCATACCTGCAAACATCGCCATTGTCACGAGCATGTTGATAATCGTTGTTAATGTATACATGTTGTATTTAAAAATACGGAACTCAAGGAGCGGATGATCTGTTGTCAGTTGACGAATAACGAACAGAATCAGGGATATCGCACCTACGACGAGACATCCAATGACAATTGCACTGCCCCATCCATCGGTACCCGCATCACTGAATCCGTAGAGCAAACTACCAAAACCTAGTGTAGATAAAATAACGCCTGGATAATCCAGTTTAGGTCTGGATTGACGTGTTACGTTTTTAACAAAAGCAATACCAATTGCCGTTGCAATAATAGAGAATGGCAAGATGATGTAGAACAACAATCTCCAGGAATAATGCTCAACCACATAACCTGAAAGTGTAGGCCCAATCGCAGGGGCCAGAATCATCGCGATCCCCATGGTTCCCATGGCCTGACCGCGTTTCTCAATCGGGAAGATGGTCAGGAATACAACGGTCATCAGAGGCATCAGGATACCTGCACCTGCCGCTTGAATGACACGACCTACCATCAGAATGGTGAAGGTTGGACTAAGACCACAGACTAATGTACCTATGGTAAATAGAGTCATGGCTGTAATGAAAATTTGACGTGTTGAAAACTTGGCAATCAGATATGCCGTAACCGGAATCAGAACACCGTTGACCAGCATATAACCCGTGGTTAACCATTGGGCTTTGTTTGCATTGATCGCGAGGTCTTCCATGATTTTAGGAAGAGCTACGTTCATCAGGGTTTGGTTCAGGAATGCCACAAAGGCACCAATTAACAATGCCGCTACAATCGGGCCTTTCTTGATGTTGTCCATCGCGGAGGATGGAGCTGCAGCAGTAGTCGTACTCATATGTTGTTCATCTCTCTTCCTTCTAACTTTTCAATCATTTGACTATGAATTCTAAGTAGGTGCTCTAGGTCTTCCTTCGATATGTCCAGAATGGGTGACACTCTTTCCATCCACAAATGGTGCGTTTCCTGTTGGGCCTGTTCCCCTTTATCCGTAATCTGAAGTTTAACGGATCGGCGGTCAGCATCCGAACGTGTCCGAACGATATACTCGCCTTTGACGAGCCGCTCCACAACAGCGCTCATGGAACTGCTGCCCATATGACATAGCTCAGCCACTTCGTTGATGCCAATGGAAGGGCGCTCCCTCAGGATCGATAACACCATAAACTGAATCGAAGTTAGCTCGATCTCCTTGTTTTCATTCCAAAATGCTCGAAAGAGCATTTGATTCACCTGGCGGAACGAATTAATAATATAGAATACTTCATACGTATCAGTCATTGATTCACCCTTTTACTTTTGGAATATAATATTTCGTACACGAAATATCAGGGGAACAATTATTTATTATAACAAAAATATTTACATAGTCAACTCTTTACATATGAATTCACAAAAATAATATTAGGACATACTAACTGTGTTACATCTCATGCCTTTACTCAACTAACCTGGACACAGTGTGTAGCATATGTAATTTGTAAATAAAATAACCATAGGGCTCCTGCATGAAACGAGCAGGCACTCCTATGGTTATTCAGAAGAATCAGCATGGTATTATACCGAAGTAGATAAGGCAGGCTCTTTGGTTTTGGGTGTTGTCATTTTGCCTAACAGATATACCAGCAATTGTTGATTGTGCATCGAAATGTTACTGAGAACAGAGTTCATGAATTCATTACGGATGGTGATTCCCCGCTCTGTCTCCATTCTTCCTTTCTCTGACAGAGATACCCACACAATGCGTCGATCCTGATTATCCCGATTCCTGCGAATCAGATCATTCTTCTCCATCCGATCGAGCAGCATGGTTACAGCAGCTGGTGTAGTCGACAGATAAGGAATCAGATCCGAAGGTTTCATCTTCTGATGATCTTCGAGTACCTCCAGAACAGCCAGCTGAGCCTCCGTTAATGAGGGTGCCAGCTCCTGATCCATATGCAATTTATAATCTTTGGTCAACCTGGACCAGCACTTGGCAAAATCGGAATTATACATCTTCCATCGCTCCTCTCTGCAACCGGTTATCACTTCACCTGCTTAAGTTTTCGCGCTCCAAAGCCGCATTCCTGCTGCCTTTTTTCAATTTCCTAGCGATCGACCGTAATCGACGAAGGTTGTTAAACTTCGCACGAATGCCCTCTTCTAATCCGCCTTTGAACAACAAAAAAAGACTCCTCGCATGACAGGATTAGCTGTTCTGCGAAAAGTCTCGTTTGTTTGTTTTTATGAAGATGATGCTGGTTGATTCTCATTGAAGTCCCTTAGAAGTTCAACGATCTCGTCCTGTTTGTCCACATGAACGATCAGCTTGCCAATATGTTTGCGCTCTGTAATCGGAACACCTTCCGAAGAGATCGGGAACACTTGGCCTTCTTTGGTCATTACAGTGATCTTACGTTGCTCTTTGCAATAAAACGCTCCAACAATACGGCTACCATTCGGTTTCACACGTTTGCCTTCTTTGAACTCGAATGTGGCAAGCCCCTTGCCTCCACGGCTCTGTATAGCGTAATCCAGAAGTAATGATCGTTTACCATATCCCAGATCGGACAACACGGCAACTTCGCCTTCATCTCCTTCTACCCATAGAGCCGATACAACTTCATCTGTTTCTCTTAACTGAATACCACGAACACCACCGGATACACGTCCCATTGGATTGACTTCATCCTCTCGGAAACGAATGGCCATGGCTTCTTTTGTAATCAACATAATATCTTGACCACCTGTACTCAGATGTACAGATAACACTTCATCGTCCTTGCCCACTTTACAAGCCGCAACTGCACCGGACCGTTTGGTAACATAATCCTTCAGCTCCGTTCGTTTCACCTGTCCTCTTCGCGTAACGAAGACCAGACTGTGGTTTGGCTCTTCAAAGGATTTCACAGCAAGCACACTTGCAATACGGTCATCTTTCGCAAGGGGAATGACATTCACAATGGCTGTGCCTGGATCTTTCCACTTGAATTCAGGTACCTGATGAACAGGTAACAGGAAATACTGACCTTTCCTCGTAAAGATAAGCAGATTCTCAAGTGTATTTACTTCCAGAACCTGAGCAATATAATCGCCGTCTTTTACACCACTTCCGCTCCGTTCACCACCAGAACGTGTAAAGGACTGCATGCCTGTACGTTTCACATATCCCTCTTTGGATAACGTAACAAATACATCTTCCGCATTCACAAGTACTTCAAGATTAACCTTAAGTTCTTCCACTTCACCCTGGATCGCAGAACGACGGTCTATGCCGTATTTCTCACGAATCTCCATCAATTCCTTGCGGATGACGCCGATGAGCTTGCGGTCACTATCCAGAATGGATTGTAATTGTGCAATCTTTTTCATCAGTTCACCGAGTTCCTTCTCCAGAGAATTAATCTCCAGATTCGTCAAACGGTACAATTGCAAAGTAAGGATGGAATCTGCTTGGCGTTCCGTGAATCCAAACATCCACATCAGGTTATTTTGGGCATCTTGACGGTTCTTCGACGCTTTGATGGCCGCAATGACCTCATCAAGGATGTTAAGTGCTTTTACCAAGCCCTCGAGCACATGCGCACGGTCTTGCGCCTTCTCCAGCTCAAACCGGGTACGGAAGGTTACAACCTCCCGCTGATGGGCAATGTAAGCCTCGAGGATCGATTTCAATCCTAATTGGTGAGGTGCTTTATTCACAATCGCCACCATATTGAAATTATAGGTGACCTGTAGGTCGGTTTTCTTCAGCAAATAAGCCAAAATACCTTGTGCGTCCGCTTCTTTTTTCAACTCAACCACGATTCGCAGACCTTCACGTCCGCTCTCATCACGCACTTCAGCAATACCTTCAACCTTCTTCTCAAGTCGGATGTTCTCCATCGCTGTAACCAGACGAGATTTCACGACCTGATAAGGAATTTCGGTAATGACGATCTGCTGTTTGCCACCGCGCATGTTTTCAATCTCGGTTTTGGACCGGATATAGATCCGTCCCTTACCTGTGCGATAGGCATCCAGAATGCCGTCACCGCCCATAATCAATCCGCCTGTTGGAAAGTCAGGACCTTTCATAAACATCATGATTTCGTCCAGCTCAATTGACGGTTTTTCCATCACAGCGATCGAGGCATCAATGACTTCACGCAAATTGTGTGTAGGAATCTCCGTTGCAAATCCGGAGGAAATACCGCTGACACCATTAACCAGCAAGTTCGGATAACGGGATGGCAATACAACCGGTTCTTTGGCCGTATTATCAAAATTATCCTTAAACAGAACCGTCCGTTTCTCGATATCGCGAAGCATCTCCATCGCGATGGGCGACAAACGGGCCTCCGTATACCGCATCGCCGCTGCCGGGTCATCATCCTGTGATCCCCAGTTACCATGACCGTCCACGAGCATATGGCCCATTTTCCATGGCTGAGCCATCCGCACCATGCCCTCATAGATGGATGAGTCACCATGTGGATGATAATTACCCATTACGTCCCCAACGGTTTTGGCAGACTTGCGGTAAGTCTTGTCAGGCGTATTACCTGAATCGTACATGGCGTATAGAATACGCCGTTGTACTGGCTTCAACCCATCCCGGACATCCGGAATGGCTCGATCCTGAATAATATATTTGGAGTAGCGACCGAAACGGTCCCCAACGACCTCTTCGAGAAAGGCCGGCATAAATTGTTCTGATGGACTCATTCCAAGCACCTTCTATTCTTCGTACTCTGTAAAGTCGACGTTCTCTACAATCCAGCGTTTCCGCGGATCAACCTTATCACCCATGAGCGTAGATACACGACGTTCTGCTTTTGCTGCATCAACAATCTGTACCTTCAGCATCGCACGAGTTTCCGGATTCATTGTTGTCTCCCACAGTTGATCCGGATTCATCTCACCAAGACCTTTATAACGTTGAAGCTCAACATTATTACCGAATTCCTTCATATAATTCGCCAGTTCTTCATCCGTCCATGCATATCGAACACTCGCAAGCTTACCAGACTTACGAGTAAGTTTGTACAATGGCGGCTGAGCAATATATATTTTGCCTGCATCAATTAAAGGCTTCATATAACGATAAAAGAAGGTCAACAGCAGCACCTGAATATGTGCGCCGTCCGTATCCGCATCGGTCATAATGATAATTTTGGAATAATTGCTGTCTTCAACTGCAAACTCGGTTCCTATGCCCGCCCCGATCGCCGCTGTAATGGCACGGTATTCTTCATTTTTGAGAATGTCGGCCAGCTTTGATTTTTCCGGATTGAGCGGTTTTCCCTTGAGCGGCAGAATAGCCTGAATCTTCGAGTCACGTCCCTGTTTGGCAGAACCACCTGCGGAATCACCTTCAACAATAAACAACTCATTTCGGGTAAAATCCTTTGATTGCGCCGGCGTTAGTTTGCCGTTCAGGTTGGAACTCTCACTGCGTTTCTTGCCTGTACGCATATCATCACGTGCTTTGCGTGCTGCTTCTCTAGCTCTGGAGGCTTGAACCGCTTTGCGAATTAACGTTTGAGCTACCTGCGGGTTTTCTTCCAGAAACCTTTGAATATTTTCGGAAACGACCGAATCCACAGCACTTCGAGCGGAAGCGCTGCCGAGCTGATCCTTCGTCTGACCTACGAACTCAACATCTGACATTTTGACACTGATGACGGCCATCATACCTTCACGCAGGTCATTACCTTCGAGGTTTTTGTCTTTTTCCTTAATCATGCTGGTACGCCGTGCGTAATCATTCATTACACGGGTATATGCAGCCCTGAATCCGGTCTCATGAGTACCGCCGCCCCGAGTAGGGATCGAGTTCACGAATGAAGCCAGTGTTTCCGTATAACCCGCGTTATACTGGATTGCCACTTCGACTTCAATGTCATCCTTCTCCGCATAGAAGTGAATAACATCATGCAGCACATCTTTATTTTCGTTAAGAAAAGCAACAAACTGGCTTGCTCCGCCTTCATACATGTATTCATCCTGATTGCCCGAACGTTCGTCCTTGAGCACAATTCTCAGACCTGAATTCAGAAAAGCAATCTCCTGAAGACGTTCTGCCAATGTATCATAATTAAATTGAATACCGCTCTGGAACACCCGAATATCCGGTTTAAATGTAACTTTTGTACCTGTCCGATTGGTATTGCCCAACACTTCGAGACCGGAGACCGGTTCACCGACATGTTCAATCCCTTTTTTGTCCTTCCAATACTCGAATCGCTGACGATGAATCTTGCCATCACGGAAAATCTCGACTTCAAGCCACTCGGACAATGCGTTTGTAACTGACGCACCTACACCGTGCAAACCGCCTGATTTTTTGTATCCTGATCCACCGAACTTTCCGCCTGCGTGCAAAATCGTAAACACGACCTGGGGAGTAGGAATCCCTGTTTTATGTATACCTGTCGGAATTCCCCTTCCGTTATCCTGAACCGTAATAGAACCGTCCTTATGCAGCGTGATATCGATTTTGGAGCAGAATTTGGCGAGATGTTCGTCGACAGCGTTGTCGACAATTTCCCATACCAAATGATGTAAACCTGAAGTGCTGGTGCTGCCGATGTACATCCCCGGCCGTTTCCGTACCGCCACCAACCCTTCAAGTACTTGAATGTCGTCCGCGTCGTAGCCTGAAGACCCCTGTCCTCCGCCTGTCGAACCTGCCGACATATCGATTTGCTCGACCATTCATGCTCCCCCTTCTTAACTTGCAACTAAAAAAATGCCTAAAATGCAAACAGATGTTTTCTTATCCTTGTCCATTTTAATTCAAGATATCCCGTTTCGTAAAGACAAGGAATGACACAATGAGTGAAGCAATGCCCCAAACACTAAGCACAATAAGGGAAAAACCTAAATTCATACCCTCGATTGGAGGTAACCCGCCAGACAAATAATTCGGAAGTTCGAGGTTAACCATGAACAGATACTTCGCTGTCTGCCAAGATGCTGCCATACTGGTCAAGATTGTTCCTGCAATCAGCGCTGCCATCATGATAACGATACTTGCAGCAGTACTGCGCACAAGCACGGATACCATAAATGCAAGCATAGCCACAATTACACTCACAAACCAGATCAGTCCTGCCTGCATAAGCATATACAACCACTGGTCTACAGCATGCACTGCCGACATATCGACATCTGTTCCCACAACTTTGAATCCTGTGAAGATTGGCATGTTGAAGCCTTTATAACCAAAGACCGCACCCGATATGACATAACATATAATGTAGGCGGATACCACGATGATCGAAACAAACATAATCAGCGTAATTAATTTGCTCAGAAGCACTTTCCAGCGTCTAACCGGACGCGTTAAAAGCATTTTAATCGTCCCTGTCGTACGTTCACCAGAAACAAGATCTGAAGCAATAGCCATGATTAACAGTGGAATAAACAATCCAACCGCGTTGTTCATGAACTCCCGCGTAAAGGTAACACCACCCGGTTCTTTGGGATTGATGTCATTCTCAAGATAATACTGCATCTGCTGGATATATACTGTTCTATATTTTTTGTACTCTTCAGGTACGCGATCGCTACCGAGCGAATTTTGGTTGTCTGTGATGGCCTGTTGCAGTTCAAGACGCCAATCGCCGCCAAACTTGTCGCGATTATTCTCCGCAGATTTCATCTGGGCATACGTAAACATCGGTACGAGGACCGCAAGTACAATAAATATAATATAAAGCCGTTTTTTCTTCACCATCTTAATCGTTTCATTGCGGATCAGCGGCATGATATTACTCAATGGATTCACCTTCTGTCATTTTTAAGAATAGTTGTTCAAGCGTAGGCTGGATCCGCTGTACCCCTTCAACCTGAATACCTGCTTGAACCATCTGCTGCACCAGATCAGGAATTCGATCTTCATGCATCTCGGCAACCACAGCGTTCGGACCAAGGCCCGCAACAATGGTATCATCCATCACATCCGCAGGTCGACCTACCAAAGCAATTCCTGCATCCTGTAACATCTTTTTGCCTTTCTCCAGTGGTGAAACATGCCATATGGCCAACTTGGAATGATCTTCAATCAGTTCGCTTACACCTCCAACGGCAAGCACACGCCCAGCACTGATAATGGCTACTCTGTCACAGAGAAGCTGAATCTCACTTAACAAGTGACTGCTGACAAATACAGCCATACCTTCGCTGGCAAGTTGCTTAATAAAGACACGAAGTTCCTTAATGCCTTTTGGATCAAGGCCATTTGTCGGTTCATCCAGAATGAGCAGACGCGGTCGCCCAAGCAGTGCTTGTGCAATACCGAGCCGTTGACGCATACCCAATGAGTAAGTTCTGACTTTATCGTGAATCCGCTGATCCAGACGCACAATATCCACAACTTCCTGAATTCGTTCATTGTCCACACCTGGTTGCATGCGGGCAAAATGCTCCAGGTTCTCCCACCCTGTCAGATATGTATATACCTCCGGATTCTCAACAATGGAGCCTACATACTTCAAAGCACGCTCAGGGTCTCGATTCACATCATAACCACAGACTTTAATTTTTCCTTCTGTCGGTTTGATCAGATCGACCAGCATCCGTATCGTAGTTGTTTTTCCGGCACCGTTGGGACCGAGAAATCCAAAGATTTCACCAGGTTTTACGTCAAATGTAACGTCTTTAATGATCCACTTGCGTCCGATCCGCTTTTTCAGATTCTGTACCGATAGGACGGAATCATACTGCTGCTCTGCCATTTAATTTCCGCTCCCTTCTGCCGGTGTATCTGCCTGGAATTCCTGTGCAATCCGAACTGCAATTTGCTCATAACCTTGTCCGTTGGGATGGAAATGATCTGACGAGAGATACTCCCCCAGATGATTTTCAAACAAATCGAATGTAGGGACCAGTGTCATCTTGTCCTCGTTGTTCAAAATAGCCAGTGCAGCATCGTTCCATGCAGCAACCACTGCATTACCCGGCTTCTCCAGTTCCTTCACATCGCCAAATGGATTGTACAACCCTATGTACGCAATCTGTGCATCGGGATTGATTTCTTTGACTTTCTTCAATATCTCTTGAAGGCGTTTGGACGTTTCCGGCAAAGCCGCTGCCAGCTGCTCTGCTGTTGGCGGATCTTCCCCCTGTAGAACTTGCCCCCCCTGGAACAGATCATTCGCGCCAATCGAGAGCAAAATAAAATTGGACTGCTGTAGGACATAACGTACGCCTTGCTCATCGAGTTTTTCCAATAAAGCATCCGTTCTCAAACCGTTCACACCCAGATTGTTAAGAACCTGAACGTCATATCCTTTATCTTTAAGCAGGTTCCCTGCACGTCTCACAAAACCGAGTCCCTCATCATCCCCCGTACCTCTTGCCAGGGAATCGCCAATGACGGCCATCCGAATCTTGCCATTTTCCACTACAGCGGGTTCTCCTTCCTTATCCTTGGATGGAGCAGTTGCCTCCTGGCCTGTAGTTAACGCTGAATCTCCCTCGGGGAAAATCACGTCTTTTATAGCGTATCCAAATCCAAATAACAACAACAAGGTTGCCAAGATGGATACTGTACTGACGGTTCTCCAGATCCATGGTGCTGAATCAAGGCTTTTTTTCTTTTTCATCATCACATCTCCGCTCATGTACACCAATCCGGGTGCTTAATAATTTATAATGACTTTACATTAAGGCGTGTCTAAAAATCCGCTTCCTTCGGAGTTTTCAGACACGCCCTGATGATGCTATTCCTAAATAACATAAATGTTCTGTCGTTAATTTGCAAATTTTGCCGCTACATTCGCAGAATTCATTTTCTATATGTCATTTAACGGAAAAAAGGTTATGCCATACACAGATTTCAACTGTGCTGGCATAACCTTGTGGAAAAGAAAGTTCATACTTTCTTCATTATAATTGCTTATTTACCGATAAACTCTTGAGCCCAGTATCCGTTGTAGAACCCTACACCGATATGCGTAAAGTTTTTGCTCAGGATATTGGCACGGTGTCCTGCACTATTCATCCAGGCTGTTACAACTTCCTGAGGTGTTTTTTGTCCTTTGGCAATGTTCTCACCTGCATAGCTGTAAGTTACTCCGAACTGTTTCATCATATCAAACGGAGAACCATACGTAGGTGACTGGTGATCAAAATAGTTATTGTTGCTCATATCTTTTACTTTGGCTACAGCTACTTTGTCCAGAAGAGCATCTGAAGTCAGAGCGTTCAGACCTGCTTTGGCACGCTCAGCGTTCACAAGTTTTACAACTTGCGTAGCAAAGTCGGATTGTGTGCTTTCGCTACCATTATTACTTGTATTGTTACCTGTATTTCCCGTATTTGAAGGATCTTTAGCCGGTGTAGTTTCCGGTTTTTCTTGAACTGGTTGTGTCGGTTTAGTCGGTTGCTCAGGCTTAGTTGTAGGCTCAGCAGGTTTTGTTGTTGGTTGAGTTGGTTTTGTTGTCGGCTCAGCAGGTTTCGTCGTTTGATCAGGCTGCGTAGCAGGCTTATCTACAATTTGCCCCTCGGATACGTTATATCCATTTTCTTTGAGCCATTTCTCAATATAAGCTTTCAAGCTGTCTGTACTTGTAATTTTGTACGTTGTGATAGTCTTATATGTTGAATCTGCAGCAGACGCGGAAGCAGGAAGCATTACCCCTACGGCCAGTACGGCTGTCAGACTACTCGTTACGACAGTTTTCATCCATTTCTTTTTCAAATTCATTCATCTCCTTAAAAATAGTTATTACAACTTTGTAATTAATACTCTAGCAGTATACCAATTCGACAGGAGATTGTGAACCTATAAAATATGGAAAAGTAACTTTTTTGTCATTTTTTAGCCATAAAAAAAAGACATTCTGACTAACAAAGTTAGTCGAATGTCGCTTCACCATCTATTTATCATTCACCACACCAGAATGTGCAGATCAGGATATCATGAGAATTTCCATGCAATAGAAGAAACTTTATTTATACTATAGAAGAACTTTACTGAACCGATAGCCTCTCTTCTGAAAACCAATGTGCTCATAAAAAGAGTACGTTGTCGAAGTCACTTCACGGTTTGCACCCGTGACAAACAGTTGTTTACCACCTTGCTGTCTGCCCCAATCTTCGGCACGAGCCATCAAACGACGGCCAATCCCACCACCACGATGTTCTTGACCTACAATCAGGGAAGTAATTTGTGCGGCAGGTTCTGGATAGGCATGACTTTGCACACATTGCAAGCCAATCACACCAATAATTTGTTCATCCACTTCGGCAACAAGCATGCATGCGTTTGGATTGGTTTCCAAACATTCAATACGTTCTTTCATGACATTGGTTGTTGTCGGATAGCTGACCTCTCGCATCAGTCCCGTTACCGCTTCAGCATCTCGTAGTTCACACTCTCGGATCATCAGTACAGGGGCCTCAACATTATTGGACATGATTTACCTCCACTTTCAGCATATTAGCGGCTTGCACCGCTGTTTTACGAGCTTCTTCCACATCTTGACCAGCACTTAAGGCTACAGCCATTCGGCGTCCTACTTTGGTCTCAGGTTTGCCAAATACACGAATCTGAGTACGAGGAAGAGCCAGTGCTTCTTCAATCCCGCCTACAGTAAAGTCAGATGTTTCATCATTAGCCTTCAGCGTTGCTGAAGCTCCCGGTGTCAACAGATGTACACCTGTGACCGGAAAACCAAGAATTGCACGTACATGCAGCGCAAACTCGGAACTGTCTTGCGTCACCATTGTAACCATACCTGTGTCATGTGGACGAGGAGATACCTCGCTGAACACAACACCATCCGAGGTCAGGAACAACTCCACTCCGAACAGTCCATAACCGCCAAGTTCATCTGTGACGGATTTGGCGATATGACAGGCCTGCTCCCATTGCTCAGGAGTCATTGCATGAGGCTGCCAGGATTCGACATAATCCCCATCCTTCTGAATATGACCAATCGGAGGACAAAATACGGTGCCTGATACAGACCTGACGGTGAGTAGTGTAATCTCACTGTCAAATTGCACAAAGCTCTCCACAATGACACGAACGGATTTGCCGCGAGCCCCCGAAAGAGCAATGTTCCAGCAATCCTCCACGTCGCCCGGTGTTCGGCATACACTCTGCCCTTTGCCGGAAGAACTCATTAATGGTTTAATGACACAAGGTGTGCCAAGCTCACGTACGGCTTCCTGAAGTTGTTCCAGGTTGTCCGCAAAAAGGTAATCAGCTGTCGGAAGTTTCAATTGTTCGGCTGCAAGCCGACGGATGCCTTCGCGATCCATCGTTAGACGTGCAGCTCGGGCAGTAGGCACTACACAAAATCCCTCTTCCTCAAGCTCCAGTAAAGCTTCTGTTGCAATAGCTTCAATCTCAGGTACGATGTAATGAGGTTTTTCTTTACGGATCAATTGTTTCAAAGCTTCGGCATCCAGCATGTCGATGCAGTAAGACCGGTGCGCGACCTGCATTGCAGGTGCGTTCTCATAACGATCAACAGCGATCGTCTCTACTCCCAGTCGTTGGGCCTCAATAACGACCTCTTTTCCCAATTCTCCACTGCCTAGTAGCAGCATTTTTTTGGCTTGAGCCGTAAAAGGAGCACCCCACATGTTCTTTCCAATCCTCCCAAAGAGAAATCTTCTATATCTGTCTCTCTATTTTCGGGGTTTTGGTTAAAGATTGCAAGAGTGCTCCCTATTTTTCTTGTGAATTTTACAAGATTTTTTGTGTTTTTTCGATCAAATTTTACAATTATCGCTTACAGATTCGTCAACCTTTCCATTCTTCCCAGAAATAAGGATATGTTGAAACAGCAGATTATAATATTCCAGTGAACATGAATAAGCAAACAAACCCCAAGTTTAGAACCTTGGGATTTGTTTGTTTTTTTCTCTGAAAATTTCATTATGGGAGGAGACGTACGCCATCATGGGAGCATCTGGAATCAAGTATTTTTTCGCACTATTTACAGCTAAAATCGCATCATTGAAGGCTCCGGCAATAAGTCTGACTTTGCTATCGTGAGTTGCACAATCCCCTGCAGCAAAAATACCCGGGAGGTTCGTCAGTGCATGGTGACTCATTAGAACCATTCCGTCATCCATTTCTAAGCCACAACTGGCAAGATCACTTAAATTGCTTTTATATCCATGACTAACTACGACTTCATCCACATCTAACAATACATTTTCCTGACTCTCCATATGCGTAATTACAACCTGATGGATACGTTCACCATGATTATGAAGCCGTGTGATGCTATATGGTGTTCTGACATCCGTTACATTGTTCATCTCGCTAACATTGCGTTCCATTGCACGAAACTCATTTTTTCGGTGGACGACCACTACGCTCCGTGCAAGTTGAGCAAGTTCAATTGCCCAATCTACTGCACTATTGCCTCCTCCTGAAATGAGCACACGCTTCCCGGAAAAATGTTCTGGATTTTGCACGGTGTAATGAAGATTCTCATGCTCATATTGAATCGGCTCCTGAAGCTCCAATTTCTGAATTTCTGCGATACCTCGGCCTACTGCGACAATGATTGTACGCGTATAGTGTATGTCGCCTTCAGCAGTATACAGAGCCAAAATCTCGTTGTCCAGCCTGGCGAACCGATCTACTTTGCAATTCAATTCAACCGTTGGATTAAAGGTATTCGCCTGCTGAACCAGATACTCAATCAACTTTGAACACTTCATTGGTGGCAGGCCGCCCACATCCCAAATAGTTTTTTCGGAATAGGTATGCAGAAAACCACCAAGTTGGTCTTTGCCGTCAATGATCTTAACTCTCATATCACGCATCCCGGCATAAAAGGCCGCATATAATCCTGCCGGTCCGCCTCCGACGATGGTCAAGTCATAGATATCTTCCTTATTCATTTTGGACACATCCTGTTATTTAGTAGTGAATTTAGAGATATGTGTAACATGAACCGTTTGCCTTATTTATTTTTCTCTTCAAAAACAGCTACAATGTCATCAATAACATACTCGTCAGCCAGTGGAGACATCCCCAGATTGAGCCATTCTTTACCACCAACCATGTACACATGATCATTTTTGACTGCTTTCAGATTTTTCCATAGTGAAGTTGCCAACATCTCTTCAAATTTCTTCTTAATTTCAGGATTCTTATCGTCATCCAGTTGAACGATCAAGTGATCTGCATCGTATTCAGGCAACACTTCCATGGATACGGACATGGCAACTTGATCTTTCGGGAAATTCGGGAGCGGATTCATACCCAGACGCTTGTGCACGAAGTTTCCACGGTCAAGGTTCTCCCCGTGAAGGACGATTTCTTTTTCCATGACTCGAATATAGAGAACTGTTTCTTCTCCGATCATCTCGTTTAATTTGTCGGCTGCAACTTTTTCCTTCGCTACCAAATCTTCAATAACCTTTTCTGCCTGTTCTTCTTTGTCCAGAATTTTGGCAATATCACGCAATTCGTCCCGCCAATCATCACGTTGTGGAAGAAGTACAGTCGGTGCAATCAGAGAAAGCTGATCATAATCCTTTTCGGACCACCAGTCAGGAGCTATAATCAAATCAGGCATTGTCTCCATAACCGCTTCAAAATTCGGCGTTCGTGCGATGCCCATTTTCATGGTATTCGCGAATGGCTCTTCCAAATAAGAAGGATGATCCTCGTGATAGTTCTGCACAGCAACAGGTACGATGCCAAGTGCATACAAAAACTCAGGATATACAAGGGACAGACCCACTACTCTTTGTGGTTCAACCGGGATTTCAATTTCTCCCATCTTTGTAGTCACTTTTTTTACCTGACTTGTTTCTGTTGGGGATGTATTGGCAGAACCAGTCTTCTGGCCTTCGCTCGTAGCCTCACCTTGCCCCGTTGCACCGCAAGCCGAAATAATGAGCACCAACATCATGGTGCATAGGACCGTTAACCATCTGAATCTCATTCTTTATGTACCCCCTATATGGCATTTAGTTATGACAACGTCTAATTAATAATAATTATCATTATCATTTGATATAGGAGTAAGTATATTAAAATATGTTCAGGTATGATATTGACTATTCAGACTTTTTGCTATGGACGATCTTGCCATAACTTTAATATTTCATCCAACATAAGCTCATGGGTAAACGCAGTGTAGTCCAGCAGGACGCTCGACAAAAGGATATCCACTCTGCCATTCTGTACCGCTAACAACGCAAGCCATTCTTCAGACTTACGCACAGCAGACCATGTCTGCCTGGATGTCTCGTCATCACCCACAATCAGTAATATTCTTTCCACGTTGAGAACAGATAGCTCCTTAATGGTCACTGTGCCCCGTTCCCAATAAGTCTCAACTCCTTCGGGACCCTCCATTTGCATATCAACGTAAAAAACGGAAGCAATGCTCCTTGGGCCTAACATCTGCAACGCTTCACCATGAACTTTGAGTACAACCAGCCTGTCTTTTCGTATGAAATCTGTAAGTTGATTCTTAATGATCTTTGCCTTCTCTTCATATCTTTGAAGCCACACCTCTGCAATATCCGACCTGTCCAAAAAGCTTGCAACATATCTCAAATGTTCTCTCCAATCGCTTTTTCCCCACGAAAGGTCACACACAGGAGCAATGGATTGAAGCTGACTTTGCGGAGTCTCAGACTCTGTCCCAATCGTAATAATATAATCAGGTTTAACTAATCGAAGCTGTTCCAGCCAGGTGGTCTCACTCTGTGCGAGTGGCATAACTTTGTCCGTTTCATATTTACGTCTATAATAGTATGTCCACGGATGACTCGCCGGCGCGGCACAGGGAATGATCTGCAATGCAAGCAGTATACCAATGCTCACAGAATGAACTGCAGCAATTTTTTGTTTGCTATTACGTATAAACGCTGCTGGTGGAATGCCAGAGATTTGCTTGAATTTACGCCGGAAATACGTCTCATCCTGATAGCCCACGTACGATGCCACATCCTTGAGTCGATAACTGTGATCATTTCTCATTAAGATCTGGGCTTGTTTAATTCGATATAGCGTTAAATAGTCCACTGGACTGTAACCATACCTTTTCTTGAATAAACGCATGAAATGTCGAGGGCTCATTCGTGCCACATTTGCTAATTCCTCAATGGTTAATCTCTTTGAATAATTCTGCTCCATGTAGCCTTTAACATGTTCAATTGGTGAAGCCAGATCCGTCTTTTCGGCACTGGCCACGTCGTAAAACATGGTATACAATAGTTCCTGAAAACGAATCTGACCATAGTACCTTTGCAAACCATCCTTCTTCAATGTGTGATGGTAAATCATCTGACAAATCACGCCAACAGCAACGGGTGAAGATGAGCTGACCTCGCCATTCACTTCATTACGTAAAAGTTGCTTCATCATCTCAAGGGCTGTTCCACCCTCCTGCTCCAGTGCGTACATGACATCAAAACTCATGTGATACACACCTCGTTCGTCCAACGAATGCACATTTGCCTCAACCAGTTGCCCCGGGAAGCCTACATAAAGTCCGCCCGCCTTCAATTCAATGAAACTGCCATCTATCTTTAACCACCCTTGTCCACTGGCTACAAATAATAACATGTATGTTTCAATGAAGTGTTTCCTCAGAAGCCACTCCGTCGCAGGATCACTCGTATAATTCACGTGAAGGAGCCTAAAATTCATATGATCCAGATGATCCAAATGCTTTGAATTTATTTCGTTGTTGTCCATCTGCATTGATCTCCCTCCATACCATGAACGATTGTATTGATTTCATTCTTCAAAAATATAACATACCACACTAACGAATAAAAAAAACACACCGGCTATCCTCTAACCTGTCTTCAATGAATAAGATGCACTTATTATTGAAGGATCAGGCTATAGAACGCCAGAGTGTTATAAGTTCATATGTGTTCAGACGCTTCACAGGCGTCCGAAGGTTTCATTACAAAAATCTGTATTGAGCTTCTATTAATCCATTATAAACGCCTTGTTTTTGGATCAGCTGCTCATGGTTGCCCTCTTCTTTAATTTCACCATGATCCAGGACGATAATGTTATCTGCATTCCGGATGGTTGAGAGACGGTGAGCGACCATAAAGGACGTTCTTCCCTGCAACAGCACCTTCAACGCTTCCTGGATTTTAAGCTCTGTCTCCGTATCAATACTGGCTGTAGCTTCATCCAGGATCAGTATGCGTGGATCAGCAAGCAGCGCACGGGCAAAGGATAACAGTTGTCGCTGTCCCATGGATAATACGTTCCCACGTTCCTCTACTTCGGTATCATATCCGCCAGGCAGCTTCATGATGAACTCATGTGCATTGACTGCTTTGGCTGCGTCCTCCACCTCTTCATTCGTTGCATCCAGTCGTCCAAATCGAATATTGTCACGAATCGTCCCCGAGAAGATGAAGGTATCCTGTAATACAATGCTGATCTGGCTGCGTAAACTCTCTACCGTTACATCCCGCACATCCTGTCCGTCAATGGTGAGACGTCCGCCAGATATATCATAGAAACGGCTGATCAGATTGATGATCGTACTTTTACCTGAGCCCGTATGACCAACAAGTGCAATCGATTGGCCCGCAGCCGCCGAGAAGCTGATCCCTTTCAGCGCCTGTCTGCCCTTCTCGTATTCGAAAACAACATTTTCAAATGCGATATCTCCTTTAATAGAAGGAAGTGGCTTGGCACCTGGTTTATCCGCAATACTTGGTTTTTCATCCATGAATTCGAAGATACGCTCCGATGATGCCATCGCAACCAACAACTGATTGTACATCTGTCCCAGACGGTTGATCGGGTCCCAGAAGTTGCCGACATAGTTGGCAAACGCGACAAGTAATCCCACGGTCAACTGACCTTCCTGAATCAGATACGCACCAAACCAGAAAAGGATTAATGTACCGAATCCTCCGGTAATCTCAATCAGCGGTCCGAAGCCCTGGTTCATCGCTGATGCTCTATCCCATGACTTTTTGCTGGACAGATTCATGTTGTCAAAATATTTCATGTTCTCTTTTTCCTGTGTGTAAGCCTGAGTCACTCGAATCCCCTGAATGGATTCATTCAAGTGGGAGTTAATCCGAGAGTTCTTCATACGCACATCCTGCCAAGCCCGACGGATCAGCACCCGCAGTTTGGTCGAGATGATAAACATGATTGGCACCGTAATGATAACGGCAAGACCCAGTTTCCAGTTAATCAACAGCAAGATCACAATGATCCCGAGCAACTGTACGCAGTCGATCATGACGTTAACTGCACCATTGGTGAACAGATCCTGAAGTGAGTTAATATCATTTGTAACACGCACCAGTACGGAACCTGCCGGTCTTTTGTCAAAAAAGTTAAAGGATAGCTTCTGGATATGCTTGAACAGATCCGAGCGAAGATCATAAATAACGCGCTGTCCGATAATGTTCGTCAGTTTGATCCGGTACGTATTCGCAGCCCATTGAATCAGATACAAAACAAATATGGAGCCTGCGATAAGATAAAGCATAGTCATGCTTGGCAACCCCGTTGCCGGTGCGATGGCCCGGTCAATTGCCAGACTGATCAGAAACGGTACAGACAATTTCGTAATGGTACCCAAGATCATCATTAGAATAACAAGTGGTAACAGTTGTTTCGCATAGGGTTTCATGTATGCAAACAAACGTCCGAACTCTTTCCAGTTAAACGGTTTTTCAATAATTTCATCGTCCTGATACACAAAGCGTTCATTCAGTTTCTTCTCAGAGGCCCCTTTGGCCTCGCGCCTGTCTGCTATCGTTTCGGCACTCATGAATTCACCTGCTCCCCAGCCTCCCGCTTACCGCGGGCAATATAATCTGCATATTGAATTTTATAAACATCCTGATATGGTCCAGGCACTTCAATGAGTTCGGTATGTTTGCCACGTTGTACCACGCGACCTTCATCGAGCACCAGAATCTCATCTGCATGTCGTAGTGAAGAAATACGGTGTGCAATAATAAATGTCGTTCTGCCGCGCATAACTTCCTGGAAACCGGATTGAATCTCGTGTTCTGTCTCCATGTCCACGGCGCTTGTTGCGTCATCAAGTACCAGAATTTTCGGATTTTTCAGCAAAGCCCTTGCGATCGCAATCCGCTGTTTCTGTCCACCCGATAAACCCATACCGCGCTCACCAACCACCGTGTCATATCCGTCCGGGAACTCCATAATGAAGTCATGTGCCTTGGCCAGCTTGGCTGCACGGATGATCTCATCCATGGTGACGTTCTTAAGCCCGTAGGAAATATTATTGCGAATGCTGGATGAGAACAGGAATGTTTCCTGGAAG
The DNA here is from genome assembly GCF_038002525.1 of Paenibacillus sp. FSL K6-4396. Lineage (NCBI taxonomy): Bacteria > Bacillati > Bacillota > Bacilli > Caryophanales > Paenibacillaceae > Paenibacillus > Paenibacillus sp. FSL K6-4396. The sequence continues at coordinate 4,332,238 of NZ_JBBOCR010000001.1, forward strand.
ACAGAAGCAATCTGACTCCGCAAACTGCGGATACCTATATCTTTGATGTTTTTACCATCCAGCTTGATCGTTCCCGAGTTCACGTTATATGCACGCATCAGAAGCTGAATGATAGTCGATTTACCTGACCCTGTTCCCCCGAGGAAACCGATTACAGAACCGGGTGCAGCGTCAAAATTAATATCGGTTACCGCTGGCATTTTGTTGCCGTAGGCAAAGGTAACGGATTCAAACGTTACATGGCCGTTGACCTGGTCTGCCTCCACAATGACCGGATCTTGCGTTTCTTCCACGTCCACTGGCGTATTGAGCAGTTCGAGCACCCGTTCACCTGAAGCTTTGGATTGCGTATAGTTGTTGATATGGAACCCAAGGTTCCACATTGGACCGATTATGTACCAGATCAAACTGAAAAAGGCAACGAGTTCACCAAGTGTCAGCGTCTTCTGTATAACCATTCTTCCACCAATCACCAGCAACAGCACGATACTCACCGAAGCAAGAATCTCCATGATCGGAAAATAACGACTCCACAATGTTGCCGCATGAATCTGATTTGTTTTGTAACGTTCATTACGTGTAGAGAATTTCTCCACTTCATAAGGCTCACGTGCAAAGGATTTTACCGTACGTACGCCAGTGATATTCTCCTGTACCGCTGTTGTCAGTGAACTGAGCGCCAGCCGCATCTCCTGAAACGCAGGGTGAATTTTGGATTCGAATCTCAGCGCAACGAAGGCAAGTAATGGGATGCATATGAGCGTGAACAGCGTCAGCTGCCAACTCATGGTCATCATCATGATTGCGCCGAATACGACCATCAAAACCATGTTGAGAATCTGGGCGAAACCAAATCCGATAAAGTTACGGATGGCTTCCAAATCTCCCGTGAGGCGGGACATCAGATCACCTGTCTTGGCCGTATCATAATAACGGAAGGATAAAAATTGAAGCTTTTCATAACATGCGTTACGAAGTCTGTACGCCAGGAAGTTACCCAAGCGTCCTCCAAAAAAGCCATGTAAAAACTGCATTCCCGCTTTCAAAATAACTACACCTAACACTGTCAAGGCAATCATGGGAACGTCTTCAAAAGTTCGCGGAACAATGATGTCATCAATCAGTATCCTCAGCATGTAAGGATACACCAACCCAAGTGCGGTCGCTAAGGCGAGGAACAAGATTGATACAAATAAATACGTTCGCTTTTCCCAAAAAAAGATTTGCAGTTGCCTAAGAACATCCATGTTTCTCCTCCTCTTATGTCGTTCAAAAATACTATGAACATTTATGAAGTTTATCACCGTACCCCATTCGCGGCAAAGCGAATAACAGACCATATTCTGCCTGCTTTCAGCTTATTGACGCATTAACGAAGGTAAATACCCACCTTTCAATCAAATGTTTGAATATTCTCTTTATTTCAGGTTGTTCGTACCAAAAAAAGGCTCCCTATATGCCTTTTCGGCAGGGGCCTTTTTGGGTTGATTTTCGCAACATTTTCAATGTGTTGCTGTATCATTCATTTTGTTTTACAAAGACTTCCAGAGAATACGTGTTATGCCGCGATTTTAACTGCGTTCAATCTGTTCCAGTTGGTTAGACAAGCTGGTCCATTGCTCCGCCGGAATTCCGCTCTCCAGTGTATCTTGAATTCCACTCACCGCCTCGTCCAGACGTTCTTCCAACTGACGGGATTGGTGTTGCAATGATTTACAAATCTGGTTGTCATAAAACTGAATCAGTTTGTCTTGCGCAGCAGGAAGAACTTCAATGATCATCTGTTTGAGGACAGGATCAAGTGCCTCTTGTAAACGCTGACGTCCATCTCCTTCGAAGAACTGTTTCGGATTGCGGAAATAATTCAAATAGCTTTTCCATCCAGACGGTTCTTCCAGACGAACTTCTTCAAGCACAGGTGTACTCCAGCGTTCGTTCAGTGGCAGTGACACATCCACGCCCCCTGATAACTGTCTCACCTCATCTATACAATCCGTAACTTGCTTCATCAGCCAGGTCTGACCTGCCTGTTCAAGTCTAAGGGTTGTGGCGAGCAATTCCTGCTCCAGTTCAATGGCGATCATGCGTAACAGTTCACGTCCACAGGCTGCAAAAGCCATCTTCAGATTGCCTCGATCCTCCCGAAGTACGGATGGATGGAATGCTTCTGCCATGAATAGACCAAGGCGATAGGCAAGTCGTTGCCGCACATGGAAGAGTAATTCTGCTGTTTCCTGTGACATTTCTTCCTTCATGGATCTTGCTGCAAGTTGCTGTATGCGCTGGCGTGACTGTCCCTGGATGGTCTCCAGTTCATCCCGCCGCTGCTGCAAAGCTTCCTCCCCTTGAGCCGCATCCTCCGCGCGTTTCTTCAGCCGTTGAATGACACGTGCCATCTCTTCGGAAGCTCCACCTACCGCAAGGTCGGCTAATTCTCTGCCTGCAAATTGGTTGAACTCTTCCTCAAAACGGATAAAACCGGATTGTTCAAGCAGCTTCGAATCACCTGCCATCTTGCCTTCCATCGCAAGTATACTGGATACCGGGAAAAGTCGTGGTGCCCGAATTCCATTACTGCGAAGTTGGGTGCTCACATGATCGAGCACCTGCTCCAGTTCTTCCTCAGAGGAAGACAGGTCACTGGCATTCACAACAAAGAACATCTGATCCATGGCAGAACTATCCTTAACACGACCCAACTGATTCAGGAACTGGCGATCTCCTTGGGAGAAAGCATGGTTGTAATACGTTACAAAAATGAGTGCATCCGCATTCTTCATATAATTGAAGGTTACACCCGTATGACGAGCATTGACGGAGTCGGCTCCTGGTGTGTCGACCAGCACAATACCCTGTTCCGTTACATCGCAACTGTAGTAGAGATCGATACTGTCTACAAAGCAGGACTTCTTCTCGTTTGCGACAAAATTACGGTAACCCTCCAGATCCACCAGTACATCCTGACCTAACTGGTCCGCTGTTTCTTCCCAACCGGCTGCCGCTGCCTGCAAAAAGCTGTAATGAGGGCGCCCCGCCGGATGCACATCCTGAGGTGAGAGGGACCGTACTCGCTTCTGCCACTCCGCTCCAGGCTCACCCAATCCGAGCAATCGGAAGGAATAGCCGAGGTCTTCCTGGAAGGCGTCCCGGGTCTTCATGCGGACCCGGGCTGTTCCATGCTCCGCGCCCCCGGCAGGAGCCATGATCCGGTTAATCGCCGCTGTTGTTGGATGCGGCGAGACGGGTAGTACAGCTTCGCCCAGCAACGCGTTGGCGAAGGAGGATTTGCCAGCGCTGAATGCTCCGAACAGCGCCAGTGTGAACGTGCCGCCCGCAAGCGAAGCCGCGCGTGCACGCAGATCCCGTACCGCCGACCCCATGGCGGGGTACGGCTCCACCAGCGCAGCAGCGGCTTCAAGCCGTGCCGCTGCTGCGTCCAGGCGTCGGCGGCGTTCAGCGCCAGCCGCCGCCGTTGGCCCTGGCGCCGCCGCCGCGACTGCGCGCTGCTGCGGCGGTGCCTCTGACGTCTGTGGCTGCGCAGCCACAGACGTTGACGTGCCCGCATGCGAACCGGAAGCTTCGCCCGGTTCAGGCACCGCGGGCACGTGCGGGCCCTTCACCTCCGGCAATAGCCCGGAGGGGAGGGGGCCCGCATCGGGCAGCAGGCTGCGCAGCCCTGCTGCCTCAGCGGCGGCGCTGCGCTGGAGCGCCGTGTAGCGCGCCGCCGCCGCGGATTGCGCCAGCAGCGCTGCGCGGCTGGCGTCCAGCGCCTGGAGCGCGGCTTCGCCTCGCGCGCCCAGCGCTTCCAGCATGCGGTCGGCCAGCATCATGGCCGACCTGCGATAGCGGGCCTCAATCTCGCCCCGCACATCTTTGCTGAATTGAATCACATACTCTGGAGATACCTCTGCACTGGCACTTCGTTTCATCTCCAGCAATGCTTCATCTACAGCAGGCAGCTCCGAATTGAGCGCCTGCTCCCACTCCGCTCCCCATACCTGATGGGATTCACCCAGCTGCCTAAGCATCGTACGAATATGTACTTCCACTTGCCCGGAAGCCTGATCCTGTAATAACCGCACCAGTTCAGAAGCACGGCGTTGTTTCTCCTGCTCGGTTTTGCCGCCTGAGAACAATAAGCCTACCCTGAAACCCGGTTTACGGCTCTCCAAATAGGCAGCAGCCGACGCGCGAATATCCGCAGGAGTAAGATTTGCATTCGCCAGAAGAGGCTCAAGCTCTGCCCGGAATTTCTCACGCACTCGTGAAGGCCCGGTACGAATGTCTTCTGCTTGTTGATCGAGAAGCTCCAGCTCCCGTTCCAAGCGTTCAATTCCTTCCTTGCCACCAATCTCATCCAGCAGAGAATTTTCTTCATCCTCACGTTTCTCCGCTTCTCTCGTCAGGTGTTGCTCCGTTACATGACTGGCCGAACTTGCCAAACTGTGCGTAATTAACGCTTCCTTCTCTTGCATCATGTGTCCAATGAGTTCCGGTAGCATATCCCACTGGTTGTAGCGATGCTCCTTGTCGCGGAGGGAAGTAAACAACAGTCCGTCATATCTGACTTCCCAAGCCGTAAATATAGCTTCGACACCTTCGGTATATTGGTCAAAAGAGAGCTCACGTTCCCGATGCTTGTCGATCTGGTTCACGATCAAAAACAACGGTTTACCCCAATCCGACAGACTCTTGGCAAATGAAAGGTTTGTCTCGGACTGAACATGATTATAGTCCATGACATAGAAGACCACATCCGCCAGATGGAGCGCGGAATGGGTCGCAAGACTGTGCCCCCGATCTGTAGAATCCACACCGGGTGTATCCAGCAGGACAGCATCATCCTTCAGCAGGGGAATATCATCCCATACCTCAATTGAGCTATAAGCTCCACCATTTTTGCAATACGCCTCCAATTCCTCTGGAGAAACTTCAAGTGTTCCTGCTCCATTGTCAGCGCTTACGTTTGGCGTAGTATAAATAAGTGCTCTCGGCTTACCATTACGTATAGATACCACATTCGCACTTGTTGGCACGGGACTTGAAGGCAGCACCCGCTTACCGCACAAACTGTTGATGAGACTCGATTTGCCTGCAGAGAAATGACCACAGAACGCAATCGTCAGATGTTTCATTTCCGCCTTGCTGATTAAATCCGTTATAGCCTGTACAGCTGTATGGTCCCCTGTCTGCTCCATCGCTTCACGCAGCGGAAGCAGAGGTTTGGCCATTTCTTTTGGGTAATCTGTTCTGGACATGACTGGCCTTCCCCCTGGCTCCTCTAATTTGACATCCGTTTCGACGTCTATCTCTTTTACAACATTTATTTTAACATTATCAAGTTTGAATTTGAACGGTTGGAATTGAATATACATAAATGAACGTATAAATCTATAAACTAAAAAAAATAAAACCGAACAAGTCGGTTTTATCTGTAATACTCTTTATACTCGGCATTTAGCAAAATGCTTAAGCCAAGTGTCTGTTGCATGAATGCGATGCGATCACTTTAACCACAACGATCCTCATGACATTAATACAACAGACCCCACAGTGTAATCACTTCTTATGAAACTGCATTCTCCATGGAAGGCAGCAAGATTTCAAATACTTGTCCATGTTGCAGAATTGTAATGTCTCTGCCTTTGTCTCTCATAACCACAACTTCTGGTTTAACGGACATACGCTCCAGATAATGTTCAGGCACGTCGCCAGAATGGCTTACTGTGATACCTTCTACTTCTTTTTCTTCATTTTCAGCCATTTCCTGTTCAACGATTTGTTCAAAAATATCGGAGAAGGCCTCAAAATTGTCAGTGTACACGGAAATGCATTTCATGATTATTCATCCTTTTCTGCTCATTAATTTATTTTTCGTTTTCGGGTGATGACACGTTCCTTATCTTTCCTGATTTGGGACGTTTTCATACGTTTTTTCCCTTCCCTGCATATGTCCAGCAATGGACAGATATTACACGCAGGGTTCTGTGCCTTGCAATGGTAGCGTCCAAAAAATATAAATCGGTGGTGAGTTAAAGTCCACTCATCCCGAGGTACGCGCTTCATTAGTTTCTTTTCGACTTCAAGTACGGAGTCATCCCAACCTGCAAGCGCCAGCCGCTTGGATACACGTTCAACATGAGTATCTACCGCAATTGCCGGTACACCAAACGCATTGGAAACAACTACATTCGCGGTTTTCCGCCCGACACCTGGTAGTGTCACAAGCTGATCATGTTCCTGCGGTACATCACCGCCATACTGCTCTATTAGAATTCGGCACATGTTCTGAATATGCTTGGCCTTGTTCCGGTACAAGCCGATTCGCCGAATATCCTGTTCCAACTCTTCGAGAGGAACCGCCAGATAATCTGCCGGGCTTCTGTACTTCTGGAACAAATCTGCGGTTACCTTGTTCACCGTTTCATCGGTGCACTGGGCAGACAAAAGGACAGCTACCGTCAATTCAAATGCATTGCTGTGATTTAATTCGCAATGTGCATCAGGAAACATTGCTTCCATAGTTTCGAGTATATGCCTAACCGTCGCTGCATTCATGAAGAGCTACCTCCCACAAAATGACTCCACTCTGCGGAGCCTTACTTCGAAGCTTCATCCGAGTACTTTGCGGGGACCTCAAAAAGCTTGCAAAAAAAACGTCTTGATGCGGGAAAGATCCCGTATCAAGACGGTCATTCTTTTGATCCTCGAAAAGAAACGATTACTGTTTTTGAATCTCCAGAATAACATTGTTCAGGAGATACAATACAATATTATCATTATCTCTGAGAGATTGCACGCTTAAAGTATTGTCACCCTGGTGAACAAAAACACTTGATCCGAGTGCAAAACGATAGTTTGTGTCTGCTGTCGTTTCCCGTTTAACCAAAATCTGGTTACCAACGCCATCATAAGACCAGAATTGTTTGCTCATCACAGTTAGTACTCTGAAGCGTGTGGAATTATCCGTATCTTTTGTCATTTCGACACGATCTCCAACCGTAAGACTCGTCAGTGAAGTTAATGTAGAGCCAGATTTAACGACTTTAACAGCACCGCTAACAGGCACGGTTTCAGTCTGACCGTTAAACTGCTTGAGCGTTACGGATGAAGCATCCACCGCTGTAACTTCAGCCAGCGTACGCTTCACGACTTGAACCGCTTTTGGCGTAGTTCCTTCAAACGTTACATTAATCAAGTTGCCTGCTGTCAGTTGTGAAGGCGTGATCGTCTGACCACTCTCTCCTGTCAGTATTGCTTGATCCACGTAGAACTGACTTGTCAACAGATCGGATTTTACTCGAATACGACTATTTGCTTCCAAGGCAACCACTTCGAATTGAGCCACAGTGTTCAGTGCAACCTTCTGCACTACATCCTGATTTGCTCCAAGCGTTACAGTCACTTTGTCACCAATCTTCAAATCTCCCAGACTTGCGCCCGATTTGTTATAGATCTCAACCGTAGGTAAGGTAGTATAAGGCACTGTAATCGTCTGATTACCAGACAACAAACTGATTTTTCTGCCCGATGTGTCAATGTTGTTGATCGTACCTTCGTACTTGTAAATCACTTTAACGGACAACGCACGTGTTCCCACATAGGTCAGATCCAATTTGCGACCATCATTTAAAATCGACTCCAGACCAGCCAGTGTAGGTTTGGTCGAATTGTAGTCCAGTTTGGTTTTTTCGTCCAATGTAAATACAAACGGTTTTTTGTTGTTGTCCAGTACGGTAAGTACCTTTGTTTTGCTGTTGTAAGATACAACCGTTACTCCGTTCATAGGTTCCATTTGACGTCCAATCACCTGAATACGCGTTACCTGATCGTCAGCGTTCAATGACAACTCCACCTGATCCCCGTTCGTTGCATCTGTGATGAGATCATTTAGCGTCGCATCCTGAATACCATTAATAATAACTTCCGGCTTTTCAGTCAGCAATTTCGCCTCAAGGGAACCCCCTTCACGTTTGAACGTTAACGTGGACTGGTTGCCACCGATCTCAACCAATGTTCCCCGCACAGATTGCTCCACACCTTGAGACAATGTAATAGTTTGCAAAACACTGTCCTTTACGGTGTATTTCACGGCACTGCCGGCTTTGAGATCGGCCACTGACATGATACGGTTTTGATATGTGATAAGCAGATTGTCATTGTATGCAAACTGCTCTGTTGCACCCGCTGCATTGACAAGTTTGATCGTTTTGCCAGAAGTGGATACTTCAGCAACCACGCCATTGTCACTCTTGTTCACAATGCCGGATTTCACACGAATAGCAACTGTTTTTTTGTCAGCCGAGAACGTCTCACGCTGTACTTCGATGATGCTATCTGCCGTAATATCGGACAGTTTGATTGCATTACCATTCTGATCGATGAATGCAGTTGCCTCATCATAACTGTACGTTTCGTAATTCTCGCCCACAAAGATACCAATTTTATTACCAGACAATGAACGTGCAAATGTACCTTCAACGCTTTCCACCTGTGGTGTAGCATCAACCACTTCCACATAGGAAGCCCCACCTGCCAAACCCACAACCATAACTTTTGTATATAGTTTCACATCTGTGGATGAAGCACGCGTCTCACTGTCTTTCGTAAAGTAAGGCGTACTGCTGTTCACTGCGAAGTTAACGGCTTTGCCGTCCACAACCAGCGTGATCTGCCCATCTTTCAATCCAGTCACATAACCCGTGGAAGTGTTCGGATACTTTGTATCTGTTAGCGATTCACCACGACTGAAGAAGGTAGCCAGTTGAGCACGGGTTACGGAACCAGTTGGATTGAATTTGTTGCCTTCCACACCTTTGGCCAGATCCAGGCTAACAGCCAGATTGACATAACCTTTACCACTTTCGGAAATACTTGCATTATCAGCAAATCCGGTAGATTGATTGTTTTGTGCCTTCGCTTCAGCATCCTTGTCCAATGAACGGATTAACAATTTCGTAATCCATTCCCGTGAAGCAGGTTTTTGACCCCAGGAGGTCTTGGATACATCCACCGTTGATTCTTCCGTTTTGTCAATCAGTCCCAGTTGAAGTGCCAGCGCGACATATGGCTTGAAATAATTTCCCACTTCCATGTTTGTCGGTAATGCCGCAGCCGTGTCGGTATTCAACTGGCCCTCTTGATTCATAAAACGGATTGCCATCGTTACAGCTTCTTGCTGTGTTACCGCGTCTCCTGGACGGAACAGGCCGTTGTTACCGAGAAGAATGCCTTGATATGCCAGTTTGTACACATGTTTTTCAGCCCAGTATCCGACCTTGATGTCACTGAACAAACCAGTTGGTGCAGCCGTATTTGTTATTGCAGCAGTCTGACCCTGCCCCGTTTCTGTTGATTCTGCTGCCATGGCAGCTCCGCCGGCGCTAAGGGCCATCATGCCTGCAAGCACGGCTGATACTACTTTTTTAGAGTGTGATGTATGGTTATATTTAAAAGTCACCTATGATTCCCCTCTCTCATGTAAAACGACCCATATTCCGTGGATTCACGGTACAACAGCCTGTTGCACAGCCTATTCGGATCTTGTCATTGGATGTTCAAGATCCACATGGCCCATCAGACTCTCCGTCTGCTGACCATCCACCAGTAAATCTAGTGATTTTACTTCATCAAACTGGAAGAACGTTTGTTTTAGAGCATCCAGCGCATAAGATTCTCCACCTGCTCCAAGACGTGCCGTATCTGGCATATGAATATCCAGCGTAAGAGCTCCATCCTTGAACTGAACAGACTTCAATTCAATTTCTTTAGACCACAGCGGAACAAGTTTAGCGTCTTTGCTCTGTTGCAGTGATTCAAAGGCAGCTTTATATTTGGCATCATCCGATGCGTATGAAATCTCTGCCGAAGCTTTGTGCAACTCCAGTTCTTCTTCATCCGTATAGAATACAGTGATCGTTTTCTTTTCATTACTTTCGGAAGTTGTTGGCGTGTCCGTAGACGTTTCGCTTGGCGGAGTAGTTGTAGTCGTTTCCTCCGAACTGCCTTCCGTGGATTCTGTTGGTGTTGTGTTCTCTTCTGGTTCAGCAGTTACCGGTTCGGTAATTGTTTCGCCTTCAACCTCGGTCACATTGTTTTCCGTTCCTGCGCCTTGCGTCTGATTCGGAGCCGCTGTTGGCTTGCTTCCACATCCAGCAGCTACTGCCATAACCGTTACCAGCAAGGCTGCAATCCATATTTTCTTGTTCATTCTAACTCCGCCTCCTCAACATAAGGGCTTGTCCCTTATTTAATTCCCAGATACTCCTTGATTCCTGCAACAATACCTTTGGCAACACTGTTCTGGAAACTCTCCGTGAACAGGGCTGCTTCGTCGCTCTTATTGCTAAGGAATCCCCCTTCCAGCAGAACTGCTGGCATTGTCGTTTCACGGGTCACATGGAGACTTGCCGTTTTCACTCCACGATCTTTCAGTCCGGATGACTGCAAAAGATACTTGTGCATCACTGTAGCAAGTGCTTTACTGTTGGAGCGTGTATAGAATGTCTCTACACCGTTCGCAGCAGTAGGGCCACTGTTAGCATGAATGGAGATGAAGATATCCGCTTTTATGTCTTGTGCAATCTTCACACGTTCTTTTAATGCCAAAAATGTATCATCGCTGCGCGTTAACACAACGTCAATTTTGGATTCTTTTTTCAACAAGGCTTCCACTTTCAGAGCCATTGCCAGATTGAAGTCTTTTTCACGTTTACCAGTTACACCGATTGCCCCAGGATCCTGATCTCCGTGACCTGCATCGATAACGACAACTTTTTTGCCATTATTACCAACTGGAGGAGCAGGTGTACCACTTTGATTGTCGAGGTTAATCATAACCAGCCCGGAATCATTTTGCACACTGTACCCTTTTGAACTGGACAGATCGATTACAAAACGAATTGTAGATGGACTGTTGCTGTATAACGAGTAACGAATCTTCGACACATCCGGATAGCCGCTAACGACGAGTTGTCCATTCTGGTTGCTGTCTAGAGCCTGTCCTTCACTGAACGAATCAGCAAATGCGGTATTCGGCAAGTCTATAACGATTCGATCTGGTCCTGTCATCGTGAAGACGTTCGGCTTCGTACTTCCGCTTGTTGCAATCATGAAGCGGTTGTCGCTGAAGCTGATGCCGTTCACCAGTACAAGACCTTCTTGATCCGATCCTCCGCCTTCATTGCCAGAGTTCGGAGGTGTGGTTGTCCCGTTTCCGGAACCTGAATTCTGGGTAACTAATGTTACCGTCTTCGTGGTATTGTTCCAACCCACCTTAAGACCCATTTCCTCACCAATAAATCGGAGAGGTACGAGCGTAGTACCATTTTTCACGAGTGGCGGGGCATCCAAGTTTACGTTACTGCCGTTCACCGTTGCCGTCTTCTGTCCAACAATCATCTGCATGGCAGTGTTGTCTTTGCTAATAGTCACTGTTTGCGTTTGCTGCTTCCACTCCACGCTATATCCAAGATTTTCGGACACAACCCGGATCGGAACCATCACCTTGCTGTTGATAATTTCCGCTTTTGTATCCGATGGCTGTACGATTTCTTTTCCGTCTAGGATAATTTTCGTGTCTGTTGCTGCGTGACTATAGCCCGGGAATACGAGCCCAAAGACAAATAACAGTACCAAAAAACCGAACTTCTTCATCCTTCACCCCTACCATTCTCATATTTTTTTGCCGCATGTTGTCATTTTCCAACTCCGACTGACCGCTTGGGCATTACCAGACACCTATTAGACGCCCCTCGCTCTCAAAAGTTGCGAATATATTCCAACATAACAGAAAAAAAACGTTGTCAGATCAAGCTTTTTTTACATTTTAATGTCTTCTTTTTTCCTTATTTATCAAGTATACATCTCCAAACAACGTAATACCCTAACCTTCATATTTGCGCAAAATCCACTTTACAGTCCCAAAAATTCAACAATACCGTCCACAATCGCCTGTGCACATTTGTCTTGGTATTCTTCTGTGAGCATGACTGCTTCATCTGTAGGATTACTTAAAAAACCAAGTTCAAGTAACACTGCAGGCATGGTTGTTTCACGCGTCACATGCAGACTAGCCGTTTTAACCCCACGATCCTTGAGTCCTGTTACAGGCAACACATATTTGTGAAGAGTGTCAGCCAAAGTCTTGCTTTCTTTACGACTGTAGAGCGTTTCAATGCCGTTTGGTACCGGTGTAGTAAATTTGTTTCCATGAATGGACACAAAAACATCTGCCTGATTCAATTCAGCAATATCCACACGCTGTTTGAGCGAAAGTTCTGTATCATCCTGGCGTGTAATGACCGTTTGAATATTTGGGTATTGTTGAAGGATTGCCTGTACCTTCAGTCCTACAGCCAGATTGAAATCCTTCTCATAAGCTCCTGACAAACTCACTGCACCCGATTGACGACCACCATGTCCTGGATCAATGACCACAATCGTTTTACCATCATTGCTAGGTACTGCCGGTTGGCTTGTCGGTTCTCCATTCGTGGCTGTCAGGTCAACGAGCAAGACATTGTTATCTCCAACAGACCATTTGGCTGTAGCCGTCTGATTCAGATCCAGAACGACACGCACGGTAGAAGGCGATTTACTGAACATGGCATAACGGACTTTGGAAACTATTGATGAATCCGTAACGAGAATCTGTCCACTGCCATCCGGGTTAGAGGCTTGTCCCTGAATGAATTCCTGAGAAAATGTCGCTGAAGGCAGATCAACAATAATTCGGTCTGGCCCACCAATACTGGATACTTTGGGGCTAATATTACCGTTTGTTGCTACAATCAACCGATTTCCGCTGAAGCTGATGCCTTGAAGTTCTGTCAAACCATCCGGGACAGGTGCATCGACGGGGTCACTGTCACCTTCCGTTTCAACTACAGGAGGAATACTAAATAGGCTTACTGTCTTGGTTCCATTGTCCCAGCCAACACGTAGACCCATGCCTTCCCCAACAAAGCGTAACGGAACAAGCGTAGTTCCCTGTTTGATCAGTGGGGGCGAATCCAAGTTCACCACGTTTCCATTCACTGTAGCTGCATCTTTGCCAGCCGTCATTTGGATCATGCTGTTTCCTTTTTGAACCTGGACTGACTGAGTTTCCTTCTCCCACTTCACCTTATAACCCAGGTTCTCGGATACAATTCGAATTGGAACCATGACCGTTTTCCCGATATTCTCTGCAGGTGCACCCGTCTGCTGGTTAATGGTTACACCGTCGAGTACAATCGAGGGAGTGGTGTCTGCATGGGCCATGATTGGGAATAAACATAGGAACAGGAGAAAAACGACTGCTGCCGACCATTTTTTCATACCTCATCCACCATTCTTTTTGTCTTTTGAACATCCGACCTGATTCTCTGCAACGTAACATCAATGACAATATGTAACCTTCCATAATCTACTAATCAGTTTATCAGATATTGTCTGATCATCCGGTTACAACGTTGTCATATTTAGTCGGAAACAGAATGGCAAAAAGGTTACTTTCTCCATTCGTCTAGTTCCCGAAATCATATGAAAATTACATTCCTCATCCATTTTTGCTATGCTGAGTTCAAATACTTGATTACAGGAGATTGAGACTTGATGCCTAAAATACTGATCGTGGACGATGAAGCAGATCTTCGAAAGCTACTGACTGATTATTTTGAAATTAACGGATATTCCGTGATGACGGCCAAGAACAGCCGGGAAGCGCTGCGGAAAGTGGAAAAACAACCCGATATCGTTTTGTTAGATATCAACATGCCTGAACAGAACGGCCTTCAATTATGTGAGAAAATTCGGGACTTCGTCTCTTGCCCGATCTTATTCTTAACGGCCCGAATCGAAGATGCTGATAAAATAGCAGGTTTTCGTGCCGGAGGCGATGACTATATCCTGAAACCTTTCAGCATTCGCGAGTTGGGTGCCAGGGTCGAAGCACATATACGCAGGGAACAACGAATCCAAACTAAATCTTCGGTAAGGTTTAACAATGAATTGGTCATTGATTATACGGCCAGGGAGCTCTACTACCTGGATAAGCGAATTTCACTGCCCAAAAAAGAGTTTGATATTGTCGAATTGCTGTCTACACATCCTGATATGGTGTTTGGAAAGGAACGCATATACGAAAAGATTTGGGGCATGGACGAGCAAGGCGACAGTAATGTGATTGCAGAGCATATCCGGCGAATTCGCTACAAATTAAAGGAGTACGGCTGTGATAATCAAATCGAGACCGTTTGGGGAGTAGGCTACAAATGGCCAAGTTCATGACTAGACTCCTGTTTTTAAAGCGATTGTCCTTACTGCACTCTTTTATGCTGTTGTGTGTGGTCACACTCGTTGCCGTGCTGGCCGTTATTACTATGGAGTTTGCTTGGGCGGAGAAGCTGCGGCTACGTTTCGGAGAAACGGATTGGGTCATGCCCTCCCTCGTAACGGCGGTTCTGCTCACCGTAGCGACTGGAATTGTCACCATGGCCGTTCTATTTTACAGATGGAAGCTAAAACGTCCGCTGGAGCTATTAAAACGAGCATCCGAGAACATTTCAGCCAACGATCTAGATTTCCGCATTTCCTATGACAGCCAGGATGAGATGGGCGAGCTGATCAAGCTATTTGAAAACATGCGCTCACAATTGGAAAAAAACCTTAAGACACTTTGGCGTTCGGTTGAAGAGCGCAAGCAGATCAATGCTATTTTTGCCCATGATCTGAGAACCCCCCTGTCCGTGTTAAAAGGAAACGCCGAGCTTCTCGCCACCTATCTTCCCGAGAAGAAGTTGTCGGAAGAAAAGGTGCTCGACCTGATCCATACTATGAACCTTCACATCTTGCGTCTGGAGAGTTATGCAGAGGCCATGAACTCCATTCAGAGACTGGAGGATGTGCCGTTGAACATCCAATCGATGGATACGATCTCATTGACGGCTTTTCTGGACGGCAGCGCTGAGCAAATCGCGAAACAGTACGGCATACGTTTCGTCTCTTCCGTGGAATATGATAATGCCTCAGTGCATGTAGATCCCTATCTCGTCATGCAGATTTTCGAGAATATAGTGGCTAATGGGGCAAGATACGCAGCCAGTCAATTAAACGTTCACTATGACGTGCAGGGGGGCATTATGAAGATTACCGTCTCCGAGGACGGTCCTGGTTTCTCTGACGAGGCCCTGAGTAAGGCTATACTCCCTTTTTACCGAGGCGAAGTATGGGATTCGAGCGAACATCGCGGGCTGGGCCTTTACGTTTGCAAGGTGTTTTGCGAAAAACAGGAAGGTAGTCTTCAGATTGCAAACGGTCCTGACGGAGGTGGAAGCGTGACGGCAAGTATTGGGACGCAAGTTGATAAATAGTTGAAAATGATCTGATAACATCTCCTTATCTTGAATTCGAGGAGTGTTATCATGCTAAAACTGAAAAAAATGATGTATATCACAATTAGCTGCTTGTTGTTATGTATCGCGTGGGCGAACCCCTTATCCGCCAATGAAGCCAGAGACAGGACAGAAGTTCTGCAGGAGATCGATGAATATATGAATCGGAGCATGAAGGCCAATCACATTAAGGCTGCTTCACTGGCGATTGCCAATAACGATGAGGTCTTTTACGCAAAAGGCTACGGGACATTTGCAGATGGCCAGAAGGTTACGGGCAATACCCCTTTTCCCATTGCTTCACTTAGCAAGTCCTTTACTGCATTGGCCGTTCTGCAGCTGGTGGACAAGGGTCGGATCAACTTGGATGCTGCTTACGCTTCCTATTTTCCAGAGCTTTCTCCACAGGATCCCCGCGTTCTTGACATCACGGTCCGTCATTTACTGAATCAGACGAGTGGTCTCAATGACAAGATAAATCCCGATATGACAAAGACTCCGCAATTCCAATCACTGGCGGAAGCGAACCAATTATTAAACACGGTTCAACTTGCCCATATCCCCGGAACGGCCTACAGCTATCATAATCCTAATTACGTGCTGCTGGGGAACCTCGTGGAAAGTGTTAGCGGAGAGCGCTTTTCGGATTACCTGAAAAAACATATTTTTGAACCGCTAGGAATGAATCATACCTTCAGTGTCAGTACAACGCAGCAGTTCTATGAGAATAATACTATCCCGCTAGGACATTACCTGAGTTTGGGACGCTCTATAAGTCAATCCGAACCGCTTTGGTTCATTGAGGGCCCCGCCGGCATCGTTTCAACTGCAGAGGACATGTCACTTTGGATGCTTTCCCAATATCACGGCCACCTCGTTTCCCCTGTGCTGATGAAACAATATCATTCCGCAGGAGATATCAGTCCATACGGCATGGGCTGGCTTGCAAACCAAGATGCTTCTAGCGGCCAAACGATCTCCCACAGCGGCATTTTCTGGACCTACAAGTCAGAAGAACTGGTTTATTTGAACGAGCAAATGGGCATTGCCGTAATGTTTAATTCTGGTATAAACGCTTATGTGAATTACTCGGCATTTATTGATGGAATAGCGGATATTATGCGGGGGCAGGAACCCCAAACCTCTTTTGTAAACGGTCGGAATATGGAAACGATTATGATTGCGCTGATCATCGCTACGCTTGCATGGGGCATCTACGCCTATTTTCGCATACTTCGGAGCAACCAACGCCTAACGATTAGCAAATTGATTCTGATCACAGTCGGTAGACTGATCCCGGTTCTAATTCTCTTGTCTCTGTTCCCATTGGTTACATTTATCGGCGGAGGACGTGTGCTGCCATGGTTTGGTATCTGGACTACCCTATCAACTCCAATCATATGGCTTATGGTATGGTCACTTGTGAATTTCGTGCATTTGGCTTGTTATATCTATGTCTATTTTCAGAATACAAAAAACGACCCTTTGGATTTACCTCAGTAATCTATTTTTAGGTTCATCTAATTAGTCGGCTGTTGATTGTATCTGTTGAAGTATTCGACCAAAAAAATGAGAAGTTCTATATATAGCTGACTTATTAAGCTAATTTAGCTTCTGAAATTACAAAAAGCTTCTGCCTCACCGATGGGAACAAGGTCCCTTTGGCGAGGCAGAAGCTTTCTACTATACGATACTTTAACGATTAACCGAACAGTTTTGCCGCATGGCGTTGTTCGTAAGCAGCGATCTCATCATCATGTTGAAGAGTCAAACCGATATCGTCCAATCCTTGCAACAGGAATTGACGACGATGCTCATCCAGATCAAAATCGATATGCAGTCCGTATGCATCAGTAATCGTTTTGTTTTCCAAATTTACATTCATCTCATAGCCTTCATGTGTCGCTGTACGTTGGAACAAGTCTTCAACTTGCTCTTCTGATAGCTTGATTGGCAAGATTCCGTTCTTAAAGCAGTTATTATAGAAGATGTCTGCATAAGATGGAGCGATCACACAACGGAATCCATAGTCCAAAATCGCCCATGGCGCATGCTCACGGGAAGATCCACAGCCAAAGTTGGCACGTGAGATCAGGATCGATGCCCCTTCATAACGAGGTTTATTCATTTCGAAGGAAGCATTATTGTTGCCCTCTTCATCAAAACGCCATTCATAGAACAAAAATTGTCCAAATCCGGTACGTTCAATCCGTTTCAGGAACTGTTTCGGAATGATTGCGTCTGTATCTACATTGACCCGGTCTACCGGTGCAACGATGCCTTGTAATGTTTTAAATTCTTCCATATTAAACGTTCTCCCTTCTGTCTGTTATAGATTAGATCGCTGCTTCTGTTTTGAAATTCCAATCCCGTACGTCCACAAAGTGACCCTTAACCGCTGCTGCTGCTGCCATTGCCGGAGATACCAGATGCGTACGTCCTCCGCGTCCTTGGCGTCCTTCAAAGTTACGGTTGGACGTCGAAGCACAACGTTGACCTGGCTTCAATACATCCGGGTTCATCGCCAGACACATGCTGCATCCCGCATCACGCCATTCAAATCCGGCTTCCGTAAAGATTTTATCCAAACCTTCTTGTTCAGCCTGAATTTTAACACGTCCTGAGCCTGGTACAACAATTGCTGTAACCTGACTGGATACCGTGTGACCTTTAGCCACTTGTGCTGCTGCACGCAGATCTTCGATCCGACCATTGGTGCAAGAACCGATAAATACATAGTCAATTGGAATCTCGGCGATTGGTGTTCCCGGTTCAAGTCCCATATATTCAAGCGCTTTTTCAGCCGCTTTGCGTTCGTTTTCTGTAGGCAATTCAGCCGGAACAGGAACTTTCGAAGAAATGTCGGTTCCCATGCCAGGGCTTGTTCCCCAAGTTACTTGCGGAATCAATGTCTCCACATCGATTTCAACCACATGGTCGAACTCGGCACCTTCATCGGTTACAAGCTGTTTCCAACCTTCAACAGCTTCATCGAATTTGGCATCCGCTGGTACGTATTCGCGTCCACGCAGATATTCAAATGTTGTTTCATCCGGAGCGATCAATCCTGCTCTTGCTCCACCTTCGATGGACATGTTGCAGACCGTCATACGCTCTTCCATGCTCAACTCACGGATGGACTCACCTGTGTACTCAATAACATAACCTGTTGCAAAGTCTGTACCGTATTTGGCAATGACTGCGAGGATCATATCCTTCGCGGTTACACCCGGGTTACGTTTGCCGACAAAACGAACTTCCATTGTTTTGGCTTTTGCTTGTTGCAAACATTGAGTTGCCATAACGTGCTCAACTTCACTTGTTCCGATTCCGAATGCCAGTGCGCCAAACGCACCGTGTGTGGACGTATGACTGTCACCACATACAATCGTTTTACCCGGGTGAGTCAGACCCAGTTCAGGTCCCATAACGTGTACAACGCCTTGATCAATCGTGTCCAGATCATACAATTTCACGCCGAAATCACGACAGTTTTGCGAAAGTGTATCAATTTGTTGTTTGGAGATAGGATCTGTGATGTTGAAACGGTCTTTCGTTGGAACGTTGTGGTCCATTGTTGCAAATGTCAGTTCAGGGCGACGAACTTTACGTCCGCTCAGACGAAGACCTTCAAATGCCTGTGGAGAAGTTACTTCGTGCACCAGATGCAGATCGATATACAGAATGCTTGGTTTGCCTTCTTCTTGATGAATTACGTGATTTTCCCAAATTTTCTCAAACATCGTTTTTTTACTCATCATTTTCACCTCATTATAAGTTCGGTCCTTGGAAGAGCCTCTGTTTTCTTTAAAAAGTGAAGCTCTTGAATGACATAAATATATCACCCTGTCCTTCATTGTTCCAAGATATAATATCTATAGATGTAATAGGTTTAACCTATAATGAGAGAAAGACAAATAAACCACTGCTCATCGCAGAGGTTTCAATTGATAACAATTATCATTATCAGATAAGTATTATACTACGTTTCCGCTGCTTCGCTGTCAATCCTTTTTATCTAGAACATAAAAAAACAGCCCTGAATCCAGAGCTGCTTTGCTAGTTTCTGTTATGAAATGAAAAGACGCCTTCTATGAGACTGCTTGTCCGACTACTGTATTACAAACCGTTTTTTGCAATCACATCTTTGTACCAATAGAAACTCTTCTTTCGTTTTCTCTCCAGTGTTCCATTGCCGTCATTATCCTGATCTACATAAATAAAGCCATATCGTTTCTCCATCTCTGAAGAAGAATAACTAATCAGATCAATTACTCCCCAACTGGTATAGCCGAGCAGTTCAACACCGTCCAGAATCGCCTCATGCATCTGTTCAATGTGAGAGCGGAAGTAATCAATACGATAATCATCCTGAATG
Organism: Paenibacillus sp. FSL K6-4396; assembly: GCF_038002525.1. Classification (NCBI taxonomy): domain Bacteria; kingdom Bacillati; phylum Bacillota; class Bacilli; order Caryophanales; family Paenibacillaceae; genus Paenibacillus; species Paenibacillus sp. FSL K6-4396. The sequence goes on from NZ_JBBOCR010000001.1 coordinate 4,351,990, forward strand.
CTACCATCAGCTTCAATCGTGTCTACCGCCCCAATTCCATTTTCAACGATAAACAAAGGCACCTCGTAACGACTATACAGTTCATTCAGTGAGATGCGCAGACCTACCGGGTCAATCTGCCAGCCCCAATCATTCGTTTGCAGATACGGGTTCTTCACCCCTCCAGTTGTATTGCCACTCACCTGCTCCAATCGGTCGCCATCCACACTTGATACCAGGGACATATAATAACTGAATGAGATAAAGTCCACAGTGTGTACTTTCAGAATCTCTTCATCCCCCTCAAGCATATCCAGGTTAATCCCTTTTTCGGCAAAAAATCTCTTCGTAAAGTACGGATACGCTCCACGCACCTGTACGTCCGTAAACATAAGATTGAATTGATTATCCCGGGAAGCAACAAGTACGTCTTCGGGATTACATGTATGAGCGTACGTTGTCAGTTTGGTAAGCATACATCCGATCTGGGAACCGGGAATGATCTCATGACAGTATTTCACTGCGAGTGCACTCGCTACAAATTGATGGTGTAACCCCTGATATACAGCCTGCTCCACATTTTCGAAACGCTCCGGCACAATACCACCACTCGTAAACGGATGGCGAACAATGCTGTCAATTTCATTAAATGTAATCCAATACTTCACTTTGTCCTTATAACGGGTGAACACGGTTTTGCAAAAGTGAACAAAATACTCGACGACTTTCCGATCCGTCCATCCACCACGGTGATTCACCAGATACATCGGCATCTCATAATGCGACAACGTAATTAATGGTTCAATCCCTTGTTTCAGCATGCCATCAATAACGCGGTCATAGAACTGCAAACCGGCTTCATTCGGCTCTGTTTCGTTGCCATTCGGGAAAATTCGGGTCCAAGCAATAGATAAGCGCAACGTTTTGAGACCCATCTCCCCAAACAGGGCTAGATCCTCCTCGTAACGGTGGTAAAAATCAATGCCTCTGCGTTTCGGATATTCTCTGTCCGAGGTAGACTCCATCGCAGTTTTGATCTGTTCTTCATTGATCGCATTATGCTTTTTATACTCACTCTTGGCTACACCTTTTCGATAGATAGCAATGTCGGCTGTAGACAGACCTTTGCCATCCACATTCCACGCTCCTTCTGCCTGATTGGCAGCAATCGCTCCTCCCCATAGAAAATCTTCTGGAAACGTTCTTGTTGTATTGGTCATTGTGTATTCCTCCTTGGATTATCTCTGTAACTCTTTGATTCTTGCTCAATTGCGACTCATGACCCGATTGATATGAATAATCAAATACATCATCTCTTCATTGGAGATCGTATGTTCAAACCGTGCTTCAATATAATCCTTGATTAGCAATACGCAGGCTTCCTCCTGCGGATATTTATTCGCGATCTGCTCAAAGAGCTCATGATCCTGCGTGTTTAACGTTTTATGTTCAAAAAGCCGTTGAATGAAAAACTGCAAATGGGTCAAAAAGCGTGAATAGTTGATGCTGTGTGTATCCAGCTCCACTTGGTAGTGAATTTTGATAATATTGAGTACATCCTTGACGGTATTGGTCATCATCATGACCTGATTCATATTGTCATCATTCTGCTGCGCATTCACGAGATGAAAGGCAATATTCGCCGCTTCCTCTTCAGGCAGGGAGAGTCCAAGCTGTTTTTGAATGAGAGACAGACCATGCAACCCGATGCTGAACTCCTGTGGATAGAACTTTTTAACTTCCCACAACATTCGGTTCTGGATCGTCATATTGTCCTTGAATCGCTTCATGGCCATATACAGATGATCCGTTAATGCGACATAGAGATGATCACTCAGATGGCGGGACAATGTATGTTTGGCATGGGAGATGATTTCGTCAGCCAGAATCAGATATTCTTTTGGCGTTTCCTTCATCAGAGCGGTGAGATCCGAAGAGATCATTTCATTTTCAAGGACATAGATCTTCTCGATCTCATCCTCGCCAACGACATCTCCCGGTTTGCTCCTGTAGCCGATGCCCTTTCCCATCACAATAATTTCCTTGTCATCCTCACCACGTCTGGCAAGAACAATGCTCGAATTCAATATTTTTATGACTTCCATATCAGGCTGCCTGCCTTTCATTCATATTTCAGCAAGTTATAACACCGTAATTAATGGTTTCCCCGGTCCTGTTGTCGCCGCAGATTCATTGCCCAGCACCTCCAGATAATCCGAGGAATTGGTCACAATTACAGGGGTCGTGGTGTCATAACCTGCGGCTTGTATAGCTTCAAGATCAAATTCAATCAGGAGCTGACCATGAGAGATCTGTTCTCCTTCGTTCACTTTTACATCAAAATGCTGGCCTTTCAGTTTCACCGTATCCAATCCGACATGAATCAGAATTTCTACACCTTCTACCGATCTCAGACCGATGGAATGTTTAGTGCGGAACACCGTCTCAACGGTACCATCAAACGGGGCAAACACCTTGCCAACACTTGGCTGAATGGCCATCCCTTGTCCCATGGCTTCTTGCGAGAAGGCCTCGTCCTTCACCTCTCTTAATGGCAGAACTTTACCTTCCAGTGGAGCAAAAACGATCTTTTTCGATTTGATCCCTTTGGATGGCTGGATTTCAGATTCGCCTCTCGCTTTGTTTGTAGGACTGCCTGCTATCGACACTGCTGTTGGAACAACATCCTGAAATCCAATGACATATACAGCGACAAACGCGACAAGAGCAGAGATCAGCATGGTAATGATCGCATAGATAATATTCATATGATCTTCACTGATAAACATAGGCATAGATGCAATCCCCGGACCCACGGCAGCATATGCCTTGAGATTCACAATACCTGCGAACAACCCAGCGACTCCGGCGCCGATCATGCAGGCAAACAGCGTTTTCTTGAGCCTTAAATGTACACCGTAGAGAGCAGGTTCCGTGATACCGAATACACCTGAAATTCCTGCAGACAAAGCGACTTGTTTCAACTTGATGTCTTTGGTTTTGAATGACACCGCCAGTGCGCCTGCTCCCTGCGCCATATTGGATGCCAGCATCGCGACCAGCACCAGTGTTTCATAACCAGGTGAAGCCAAGGCTGCGAAAATAATGGGATAAAATACTTTATGCATACCGAACATGACAATCAGAGGCATCAGTATGGCCATAATGACAACGGTCAACCATCCAATCTTATCCTGAATCCAATAGATCAGGTTGGACATTCCCGTTCCGAGATACATCCCCAGAGGTCCAAGTACAATCAGGGCAACTGGAGCAACAATGAGAATAACAATCAAAGGTTTAAGGAAAATTTTTACTGGTCCTGGTGAGATCTTGTCCGCGAACTTTTCAATGTAAGACATGAACCAGACCGTTAAAATAATCGGTACCACGGATGTCGCATATTGAACGGATGCAACAGGTATGCCAATAAAGGACACCGGATCTTCACCGCCAAGCAGACCAATCATATTCGGGTGTAACATGATTCCACCAAACAGAACGGCAACAAAGGGGTTCGTTTTAAATCTATTTGCACTGGAATAGGCCAGTAGAATCGGAAGAAAGTAAAAGGCAGCATCAGACATGACACTCAAAACGGTATATGTCTGGCTCTCTTTAGACATCAGGCCGGTCACGGTCGCCAGTAGCAAAAGTGCTTTAAGCATGCCCGAGGCAGCAATGGCTGGGATAATAGGTTGGAAAATGCCTGCAATGACACTGGCAAAAGTATTAAACAGTCCTTTGGGGCTATAATCCGCTTTTTGTTTCTCCTGAATTTCGTTTGATTGCCGAGTATCCATCATCTTGGCAAGTTCATTGTAGACGTACGCGACGTCATTACCGATAATAACCTGATATTGTCCGCCGCTATTCACTGCGCCAATAACACCATCAAGGCTCTTAATTTCTTGGGTCTTCGCCATATCCGGATTCTTCAGGGTAAGTCTGAGCCTGGTAGAGCAATGAATTAACGTGTTGATATTATCATTGCCACCGACCAGCTCCATAATCGATTGGGCTAATTGTTTGTGATTCATGGTGCACCTCCGTTTCTTGATGGGAACAAAAAAAGACCTAAAAGGGGCAGGAAAAGAGAAACTCTTCCCACCCAATCTAGGTCTTGCCTGCCGAACAGTAACACGCCATCGTTGGATGAATGTTATTCAATTATATGAACGAAAAAGAATATGAACATTTGAAATGGTTCTGTGCTAACACTTGAAACTGGTACACATGAAAACGTTGATTTTGTTTTACCCGGGTAAGTGGTTCTTATTAAGCGTTTTCAAAATTAGTATAGCAACTCTTCTGATGGAGTGCAAGCGGTTAAGCGAAATTAATGATTTCTTTATCTGTAGTGATATAATGGTGGCATAACGAAAGGAATGACCAATGACGATGGAATTCAGACAACTTCAATATACGTTGCAAATTGCGGCTGAACGCAATTTCTCCCGGGCAGCAGAGAAGCTGCATATTGCTCAACCTTCATTAAGCCAGCAATTATCCAAATTGGAAAAAGAATTGGGTGTGCTGCTGTTTCAGCGTAATACAAGTACCGTGGAGTTAACCCATGCGGGTGTTACGTTTGTCGAGCAAGCCCAGAAGATCGTAGATGCCGTGGAGCTATTGCGTCAGGAAATGTCAGATATCTCCCAGCTTCGCAAAGGTAAAGTCGTTGTGGGCAGCATGCCGATCACGGGTTCACACTTGCTCCCACACGTGCTTCCAGCTTTCCAACAAGCTTATCCCGAGATTGAGGTTACCTTATTGGAAGACTCCGGGCTTACGCTTGAGAAATTGACAGCAAGCGGCAAAGCAGATCTCAGTCTGTTATCTCTTCCTTTACAAGAGCCAAGTCTCGCCTACGTTGCCATTGGAGAGGAAAAGATTGATCTGGCAGTTCCCCCGAATCACCCTTTGGCACGCAGGGCAGATCCGGAGCATCCGATTCCTGTGCGAATTGAAGAGCTTCGTGATGAACCCTTTGTTGTATTGAAAAAAGGACAGGGTTTCCGCAAACTTACATTTGATCTCTGTGAGCAGGCTGGTTTTGATCCCCAAGTTGTGTTTGAGAGCACAAATATTGAAACCGTTCAGTCGCTGGTCGCCACAGGCATGGGTATTACACTGGTTCCACGCTTTATTGCCCGTGCGCCGCGCAGTGAATTCGTACCTGTGTACGTGCCGCTTGCTGAGCCAACTCCCAGCAGAACACTTGTTGTGGCTTATCGTCAAGGAAGAGTACTGTCAAAGGCAGCCGAAGCATTCATCCATACGTTTCAACAAACGGTGGCGGAACTGTCAAAGGGAAACTAAGAAATTGCTCTATGTTAAAGGTACATTTCTTTAGGTACAATTCATACTGAACCAAAACAAAGGCTTGACCCTTATGGGCCAAGCCTTTGTCATATACTCGTTTCCCGCATCCGCAGGATAGAGTTCTTACATTGCAATCACAGTAACTGGTTACAGTACAATGTTGCTTGTTAAGTTGTTTAGCTACAATGCTAATTTATAATGTTAACGTAGAAACGTACATAAGAAAACTTCATGTCTGGCGGTTTATTTACGCAAATTACGATCGCTTGTCAGCCTGTTTTGCTGATTCATTACACGGCCTTCGTCCTGAACAGTTGAATCAGGGGGTGATAGCACTCCTGCTCCATTCTCTAAGAATGCCCTTAAGTGATCTTCCCTTGTGTTATCCTGTTCCAGTCTCCTGAGCGTATCTTTCACATGGTTGTCCATTGATTGATCATCTCCTTGGTAACGGGATAGTTATCATTACCCGCGCCCTGGAAGAATAAACACTTTATCTAAAGAATTTTATTCCAATTTTTATTTTTCGCCAAAATAAACGCCAGGTCGACGGTCTTCAAACACGGGAATACGCCCGCGAACCTCATCTACCAGGGAAGGGCGAATGATTCCAGTCACGATCTCTTCCCCTTCGCCACCTTCAGCCACAATCTCACCCCACGGATCAATGATGAGAGAATGTCCGAAAAACTCGGTGTCTCCCCCTTTTCCCACACGGTTACAGGCGATCACATACATCTGATTCTCAATCGCTCGTGCTGTAAGCAACGTACGCCAATGGTGGAGACGAGGGTTCGGCCATTCAGCAGGAACAATCAATGCCTTGGCCCCGTTGAGAGCAAGGGTGCGAGCAAGTTCCGGAAACCGGATGTCATAACAGATCGAAGCACCCGCTGTAAGACCGTTCTGCAATTCAAAAATTTCAGGTTCCGCACCTGGCTGTAAATATTTCTCCTCGTCCATTAGACGGAACAAATGTAATTTATCATATCGTGTTACCTGTTTTCCTTCACGATCATACGCGTACATTGTATTGTATATTTGACCATCCCGTTTCTCCGCAATGGAACCGCCAACGATGGAAATTTGATGTTTTTGAGCAAAAGCAGACAGCCATTCCCGAGATTTCTGGCCTTCCGGGTCAGCGAGTTCATGAATTTGAGTCAGAGCGTAGCCCGTATTCCACATCTCAGGTAACACAGCCAGCTCCAGATCCGGATATTGTTCTACCGCACGCTCAAGCAACGTCTGCATATGTTTATGATTGGCCTCAGGGTCTCCGAGTTGAATATCGCCCTGAATCAGGGCTACACGCATTTCTCCCTGTTGTTTTTCTGTCATGACAAGCACTCCTCTGAACCGTAATACCTGCTATCATAGCTTGATCCTCCTGGAGACTGCAAGCCTGTTTTTGTTATGAACTTCCACATAACAACTCAGGCAGCAGGGTCAACAATCGATCACTCGTGAGCGCATCACCCACATTCCATGTTGACTCCTCCACAGGGTATACCCGTCCATTCTGCACAGCCGGAAGGGCCTTCCAGCTGGGACTTTTCATCAGCATCTCTGTAGCCTGTCTCGCCACGAATTCCTCAGGCAGCATAACAAATACATGATCTCCCGCATACTGACGTACCGCTTCAGCCGAAATTTCCTTATAGGCTCTGCCCGCTGCAAGTGCTTCCTTCACTTTGGTAACTGGCCTGAATCCCATCGGATGATATAACAATGGCGCCAGACCGATATTGCCCATAACAAATAATCGTGCACCCCGATGATATGTAAATACCGAAGCCGTTTCCCCCTCTTCAATCACAGTATGGATCTTCGCCCACATCTGCTCAGTACGCTCCTCATAGGAGGTTAGCCATTGTTCAGCCTGAGGTTGTCTGCCAAACCAGCTGCCCAATCTGCGCATTCGTTCTTCCAACGTGGCATGTGAATTGTAAGCAAGCGTCGGAGCAATCCGGTAAAGTTGTTCATACTGCTGTTCATTGCTGCTATCAAAAATAATCAAATTCGGCTTCATTTGAACAGCTGCTTCCACATTAACCGGAGCAACCGCGTCACAGGTCTGATCTCCCAATATCTGAATACCCAGCATCAGCAGATCCCCAGCCGAATCTCCGTAATACATAATTCGCTCCGGGTTTACTGGAATATTCACATCATGACCCAACCAATCTTGTACCAACGTCTGCTGCTGAATCGATCTGTCATATTGACGAGGAGATAATCCGGTCATTTGGCGAAAACGCCTGCTGAAATAATACTCATCCTTAAACCCTACACGACTCGCTATATCCCGAAGTGGTTCATCTGATTTGCGAAGCCAGTCCTTGGCATGTTTGATGCGTACATGATTCACATAATCGAGCGGCTTGTGACCCGTGAGTTGTCTGAAAAGAGTCGTAAATTGTACAGGTCTGATCTCCGCAAGACGTGCCAGTTTCTGTACAGTGATTTCTTCAGCATAATGGTCGTCCACATACTGAATCGTACTGTGTAGTCTTGCTTCCATACTCTGTTCCGTCTTTGGAGAAGTGTACCGGGTAATGATCATCTCCATCCATTTTTGGAACTGTGCATTCAAATGACTGTATTCGGCATCTGTTTTATAGTTCCGAATGACATACATTTGCTCAAGCAGACCACTTAAAGGAGCATAGGGATAACCATTCAATTGGTTTCTGTGCTCAAATACAGGGCGGGTAAAGAGCTCGGGATCACCCGTCAACACATGAATAACATCAAAAGCCATTACGAAATATTTCAATTCCAAGTTATTACGATGTTCAATCTGGTGCCCCTCTCCCGGAGAAAGCGGATAAACACATCCCGTAGTAAACGGAAACTGTTCATGTCCAATATATAAACGCCCATCCCCTTCTTCGCAGATCAGGAAGGCATGTTTCTCGCAAGCAACTTCCAGCATCACCTGTTCAGGTGGTTCAATTCGTCGTACCAGATGATCCAGCCGAAACATGAATGCTGAAAAGAACAACGCTCCCCCATCGGCATCCAAAGCCTGCATGTCGGTTCACCTCGTTTTTCTAAAATGAGAATAATTATCAATCATTCTGTATGGTCTGATTATAAGCGAGCGATGGTCAATAATCCAGATATGAGTTTATTCAGCAAAAAAGAGCCTTCAACGAAAGGTTGAAGGCTCCTTTTACTTTTTAAATCCGCATTACTCAAAGGTGTTACCAGTGCCTTACTAGCTCATAACTAATTATTGGATCATCTGTTTTGGCAGCTCTTGTAACAGCCACTCCCTCGAAAGAGCATCACTAGAAGCTTTTACGATATTAAAACGATATACTTTTCCTTCTTTCACCGCAGGCAGGTTCTTCCAGATTGTACTATCCAGCAATTCTTTGGTGGATTGTTTCGCATCGTCGGTCACAGGATCCAGAATAAATATCCGATCACCGGCAAATTCAGATAATTTTTCAGTCGAAATCTCTACAAATCCCATGTCTTCATCCAATACTTTCTGGATTTCCGCGGTTGGCTTCAGCCCGTCTTTTCCGTATAACAACTGTGGCAATCCTGCACCCGCCATGACAAACAGACGGTTCCCGGGATACATGGTGAATACCGAAGCGGTCTCCCCTTTTTTCAATCCGTTCTCATGAAATTGCGTCCACATCTCTTCAGTCGCTTTTTGATGAGCCGTAATCCAGTCCTCCGCTTCTTGCTTCTTATTCAACAAATCGCCAAGGATACGCATGCGATCTTCTATTAAACCAAACGAATCAAATGTAACCGTGGGTGCAACCTTCGCGATCTGATCATATTGACCCTCGTCACTGTTGGAGAAAATGATCAGATCGGGATTCAGGTCTAACGCCTTTTCCACACTGATCGGAAATCCTACATCTTCTGCCTGAGCAACCTGATCATCGAATACGGTTCCCTCTTGACGAAGTATGCCGACAGGGACAACACCAAGCGCGAGCAGATCCCCAGTAACTTCTCCGTGATAGATAACTCGCTTCGGATTTACAGGAACCTCTACTTCATGGCCTGTCCAGTCTTTGAATATCCGGGTCTCGCCTTCATTCGTTTCTTCCATTGCAGTCGTGGTCTCTGTCGTTTCTGTGGCTGCTTTGGATTCATCTGTGCCGGCAGCAGGTGTTGCAGCCTGATTTCCACAAGCTAGTAGCAAAATGGATAACCACGTTACTGTAAATAATACTGCCGTATTTCGAATGCCCTTTTTCATTTCTATTTCTCCCCCTATATCATGTGCGTTGTGGAATGAATTAATGATATTGATTATCATTATCGGATATTATCATAAAACATGGCTTCTCTTAGCTCAATGGACAAAACTAAATGAGTACTTTCAGTTTTGTACAATACTTTGCTCTTTGCTCCTATGTACTGTCTATTCAAATCGATTTCCCTCTATACAGCTCGGGATTGGCGTGATAAATTAATGAGAACTATTTGCCATTTTTAATAACCGGAGTGATGAATATAATGACCCATCCAGACCATATAACTGCTCGTTCAGCTTTTAAGATACCAACTTCTGATGTAATGACACAGCTACCAACGCAATTTTTTGCTACCCTTGTTCAAAATGTAAATCGTGAAATCGCAAGTGGACATGACGTGATCAATCTGGGGCAGGGCAACCCGGATACACCTACACCACCTCATATTGTGAAAACACTGCAAAAGTCGGCTGAAAATCCCCTCTACCATAAATACTCCCCTTTTAGAGGGTACTCTTTCCTGAAGGAAGCTGTCGCCAAACGTTATAAGGAAGATTACAACGTTGATCTGGACCCCGAGACTGAAATAGCCATTCTGTTCGGAGGCAAAACCGGATTGGTTCAGTTACCTCAGGTCCTGCTTAACCCCGGCGACACCGTTCTCGTTCCAGATCCCGGCTACCCCGATTACTGGTCTGGTATTGCACTCGCCAAAGCAAACATGTCATTTATGCCTTTGCTCGAGTCCAATGCATTCCTGCCGGATTACGAAGCTGTTACAGCCGAAGATCGGGAGAAGGCCAAGCTGATGTTCCTGAACTATCCCAACAACCCAACGTCAGCAACGGCTCCCCTTTCGTTCTACGAAGATACCGTTGAATTTGCCATTCAAAATCAAATCGTAGTTGCCAGCGATTTTGCTTACGGTGCGATTGGATTTGACGGACATCGTCCCGTAAGTTTCCTGCAAGCCCCTGGTGCCAAAGAAGTGGGCATTGAGTTCTATACGTTATCCAAAACGTACAATATGGCTGGATGGCGTGTTGGATTCGCGCTTGGTAATGCAGAGATTGTCTCTAAAATCAATCTGCTTCAGGATCATATCTATGTCAGTCTCTTCGGTGGGATTCAAGCTGCGGCAACGGAAGCACTTACTGGCTCCCAGGAATGTGTTACTTCGCTGGTTTCACGTTACGAATCCCGTCGTAATGCGTTTTATGACGCTCTTTCCTCGATTGGCTGGCAAGCTTCGAAACCGGCAGGTTCATTCTTCAGCTGGTTGCCTGTACCTGCAGGTTATACCTCAGCTTCATTTGCAGACTTGTTACTGCGAGATGCCAAGGTGGCCGTAGCCCCAGGTATTGGTTTTGGTTCGCATGGTGAAGGCTATGTGCGCGCGGGACTGTTAAGTGATGAAAACCGATTACGCGAAGCTGTCGAGCGGATTGGCAAGCTGAATTTATTCAAGTAATTTACAGGACCATAACCCCTTTGCATATGCCAAGTTTCCATGGTATGTTATAAGAAATATTGAACGAAACGTGATGACGGGACCAGTAAGAGAATATCAGTCGCGCCCAGAGAGTAAATTCCACCCTGCTGAAAGAATTTACCGCGGCTCTTCTCTGAAACCTACCCCTGAGCGGCCTGTTACGTGCAGGACAGTGCCTTCTGTTACAGGGCATGAAGCCGGATGATCTAATCATCAATAAAGGTGGTACCGCGGAAGTAACGAACTTTCGTCCTTTTTAACTAAAGGGCGGGAGTTTTTTTTGTACCCGCTAAAGCCTGCTCCAGAAACACTTATTAATCATGTTTAAGGAAGTGAAACCATGACTTCACGTATTGTAGTTAAGATTGGAAGCAGCTCGCTTACAACGGAAGAAGGCGGTCTGGATCGCAGTTCGATCACTTTTTTTGCCGGAGAAATTGCAGCATTGGCTGATCAGGGCCATGAAGTACTTCTGGTCACCTCAGGAGCGGTAGCGGCCGGATTCCGGGAGATCGGTTACCCTCAGCGGCCCAAACAGTTGCATGAGAAACAAGCTGCAGCGGCCGTTGGGCAGGCATTACTGATGCAGGCATATCAACAGGCTTTTGCAGCGCACCGCGTTACTACAGCGCAAATTCTGTTAACTCGCACAGACTTTCACAGTCGTAAACGCATGGGTAATGCAGGCATGACTGTGGAGGAACTGCTCAAACAGCGAGTGATTCCGATTTTTAATGAGAACGATACGGTGTCGGTTGACGAATTGAAATTTGGTGATAACGATCTGTTGTCCGCATTGGTTGCAAACCTGGTGAAGGCACAGCATCTGATCATTCTTACCGATACCAACGGGCTGTACACCGCAGATCCGCGTAAAGATCCTTCTGCCGTGCGTTACGACCGTATCCCCGAAATCACGGCTGAGATCTATGCTTTTGCCGGTGGTTCAGGATCAGCGGTTGGGACAGGCGGCATGCGATCCAAAGTCGATGCAGCCAAGGTAGCAACCCGTGGAGGCGTACCTGTATTCGTGGGAAGTGTGAAAGAACCCGGAGATATGCAGAAAGCGGTTGATGGCACGGGCAAAGGAACTTACTTTGAGACACGACTCGCTTCGTTATCCCGTAAAAAGCAGTGGCTTGGCTTCATGTCTACTCCGCTGGGAACCGTCGTTGTGGACGATGGCGCTGAAGAGGCCCTTGTCCATGGGGGGCATAGCCTTCTGCCTGTAGGCGTCAAGCGGGTACTGGGAACGTTCCACGCCGGAGATGTCGTAGAAGTCATTGGCATGGATGAAACCTTGCTCGGTCGCGGTATTGTCAATTATGATGATGACCAGCTTCGACTCATTGCCGGACTTCCCAGTGGGGAAGTGATGAAACAACTCGCTAGCATCCACAGGCTTGAGGTTATTCATAGAGACGAATGGATTACGTTAAAATAAAACATGAGGCTATATAATGGTTAAAAGTTTAACTTTATATATATGAGGAGGAATTACGATGAGTGAAGTGAGAGAAAAAGCCAGCAAAGCTCAAGCTACGGTTCCACAGCTGAACCGATTGAATACAGAACAGAAAAATGCGGCCCTGCGTGTCATGGCCGATGCTTTGATTAAGGAAACGGATTCCATCATTACGGCAAACGCCGAAGATCTGGCACGCGGCAGAGAACAAGGCACGCCGGAATCCATGCTGGATCGGCTCGCACTTAATAAGGAGCGCATTGCTGGCATTGCTGAAGGGTTACGTCAGATTGCAGATCTGCCTGATCCAGTCGGCGAAGTGTTAGAGACATTTACCCGTCCAAACGGATTGCATGTTGAAAAATTAAGAGTGCCGATTGGCCTAATTGGCATCATCTACGAAGCTCGTCCGAATGTAACTGTAGACGCAGCTGGATTATGTCTCAAAACAGGTAATGCAGTGCTTCTGCGCGGTGGCTCCTCTGCCCTGTCCTCCAATCGTAAAATTGTGGAGGTGCTGCATCAGGCACTCACAACGACAGACATGCCTGCTGATGCTTTGCAATTGGTTGAAGATGCAGATCGTGCTTCCGTAGATGAGATGCTCAAGTTAAACGGACTGCTGGATGTTATCATTCCACGCGGAGGGGCTTCCCTCATTCGTAATGTGGTTGCCAATGCAACCGTACCTGTTATCGAAACTGGGGCAGGCATCTGCCATACCTATGTGGATGAATCAGCTGATCCAGTTATGGCAGCCGAAATTGCCATCAATGCCAAGGCACAACGGCCATCCGTATGTAACTCCATGGAAACGTTGCTGCTGCACGCCGCATATGCAGAAAAGCATCTGCCTGCTCTTGCCGAGCAATTCCGTGAGGCCAATGTAATCTTGAAAGGTTGCGATACCGTGCGCCGACTTGTTCCTTCTGCCCTTGAGGTAACCGAGGAAGACTATGCGACCGAGTACAACGACTACATTTTAAATATCCGGGTGGTTGAGAACCTGGACGAAGCGATGCAGCACATCGCACATTACGGAACCAAACATTCCGAGTGTATCGTAACCCGTGATACAGACCATGCAGAGCGCTTTATGCATGATGTGGATGCAGCAGCCGTCTATCACAATGCGTCCACGCGTTTCACCGACGGATTTGAATTTGGCTATGGAGCCGAAATCGGAATCAGTACCCAGAAACTGCATGCACGAGGACCAATGGGACTACCAGCACTGACGTCAACCAAATATCGGATTACAGGCAATGGACAGATTCGTCAATAACATCCCAGCACCAGTTATATAGGAGGAACGATAAATATGAGTCAAGAGCAACAGACGTTATTACAACAGAAGATTACTTTCCACGGAGCAGGCGCGATGGCTGAAGCCATCGTGCGCGGACTGATCTCCCGCCTAGTCGTTCGTCCTCAGGATATTACGATGCTGAACCGCAGCAACCAGAAACGTCAGGAGGAGCTCAGCACCCGTTATGCTGTACATACCGGAACTGCCTCACAATCTCTGGATCACCTTGCCTCCACTCCGGTCATTGTACTCTGTATGAAACCCAAAGATGCTGCCGCAGCGCTGCGCGAGCTTGGTCCGTTGTTATCACCTGATCAACTGATCGTGTCTGTCATTGCCGGATTATCGATCCGCACGATGCAGTCCTTGCTTGGTCGTAAACAGCCAATCGCCAGAACCATGCCGAACACATCCAGTACCATTGGACTTGGTGCAACCGGGCTTGCCTTCTCTGCGGAGATTACGGATGAACAGCGCAGTACGGTAATGACCATGTTTGAAGCGGTTGGTATCGTGACCATCGTGCCTGAAGATAAACTCGAAGTGCTCACAGGGATTTCCGGAAGCGGCCCTGCTTATGTATACTATTTAATGGAGGCCATGATTGCCGCAGGTATTCGTGGTGGCTTATCCAGCCAGCAATCTCGTGATCTCACTGTTCAAACGGTGCTGGGCGCGTCACGAATGGTACAACAAACCGGTTTGGAACCGATGAAGCTTCGTAGTGATGTGACATCCCCAGGAGGGGCAACGCAAGCAGCACTGAAGACGCTGGACGAAGGAGATTTCTTTGAAAATGTAATCGCAGCCGTCAACCGCTGTGCAGAGCGCTCACGGGAGATGGGAGCTGCTTTGGAAGGGGATTTAAAATGAATAACATGTGCACAGCCACATATCGTCTGCACGATGATCATGCAGACTTTCGCAAGAAAGCTCAGTCCATCGCGATTGGCATGACCGTGGGTAGCTGGACGGAGTTGCCACAAGCTCAGCGTGAAGTGATGCAGAAGCATCTGGGTGAAGTCATAAGCGTAGAAGTCCATGAAGCTGATGGAATGGCTGCGGGTGAGCGTTACGCTGACATTACCATCGGATATCCTGATATCAACTTTAGCCGTGATATTCCTGCCCTGCTCGTGACGGTCTTTGGCAAAATCTCAATGGATGGCCGGATCAAATTAACAAAGCTTGGTTTCTCGAATGGTTTCCTCAGTGCATTCCCGGGACCCAAGTTTGGACTGAATGGCGTTCGTGATCTGCTTGGTGTGCATGATCGTCCACTATTAATGAGTATCTTCAAATCAGTTATTGGGCTGGATGCAGATGAACTTCGTGAACAATTTATTCGTCAGGCACTTGGGGGCGTTGATCTGATCAAAGACGATGAGATCCTGTTCGAGAATAAATTGACACCTATCGAAAAAAGAGTCGAGGTCTGCATGAAAGCTGCCGAACAGGCACGCCAGGAGACTGGCAAGAAACTTCTATATGCAACTAATCTCACTGGGCCTACATCTCGTCTGAAAGAGCAAGCTGAACGCGCCATAGGTGCAGGAGCCAATGCCCTGCTATTCAACGTATTGTCTTACGGATATGATGTGCTGCATGAACTCAGCAGTGATCCTGACATCAATGTGCCAATTATGGCTCATCCTGCTCTTGCAGGCGCACTGTATCCTTCACCACATTACGGCATGTCGGCTTCGGTTGTACTTGGTCAGTTGATGCGTCTTGCAGGTGCCGATCTGGTGCTCTTCCCTTCTCCTTATGGATCAGTAACGATGCCGAAGGAAGAAAATATGGCGATCACGGAGCAATTACTGACAGCTGATCTGCCAGTACGAACCAGTATGCCAGTGCCTTCAGCCGGCATCCATCCAGGCCTTGTACCGCTCATTTTGCGCGACTTTGGTACAGATGTCATCGTTAATGCTGGTGGCGGTATTCATGGACATCCTATGGGCACTGAGGCAGGCGGACGTGCATTCCTGCAAGCGATTGAGGCAGCTCAGCGTTCCATTCCACTCGCGCAATATGCAACCGAGCATCCGGAGCTAAAAAGCGCATTGGACCTGTGGGGTGGCGAGCGATGAGAAGTGATAAGAAAACAGTCATTTTCTGTGACTTTGACGGTACGATTACCCTCTCGGACAATATCGTAGCGATCATGAAACATTTCAAGCCTGAGGGCATTGAAGCGATCATGAAAGATACGATCGAGCAAAAAATCTCGCTGCGTGAAGGTGTTGGAGCCATGTTTGCTCTTCTGCCTGCATCGCAGAAAGATGAAATTGTGGAGTTTGTGCTTGGACAAGCGGGGATCCGTGAAGGATTCAGCGAGTTTCTTGACTACGTTCGCAGCGAAGGGATCGAATTCAATGTGACCAGCGGCGGCATGGACTTTTTCATTGAACCGTTACTCGCACCATTTCATATCCCGCAGGATCACGTCTATTGCAACGGCGCTGACTTCTCTGGTGAAACCATCCGGATTGAATGGCCGCATCCCTGCCAGCTTCCTTGTGAGAACGGCTGTGGCATGTGCAAAACGACCGTGATTCGTACCTTCCCGGAAGATCAATATAATCGAATTCTTATTGGAGACAGTCTGACAGATTTTGAGGGTGCAAAGATTGCCGATCTCGTCTACTCTCGCTCAATTTTAACGGACAAATGTATTGAGCTGGGTGTAGACCATGTGCCATTCGCTACCTTTTACGATATCATCGAAGATATGAAACAGAAGCAAACACAAGGAGTGCTGTAAACGATGGGCTTTGAAAAGATTACATTGGAACACAAACGTCAGGTCCTTGAAGAACTGGCTGATATTAAAGCGTTGTTCGCCAGTCGTAACTGGTTCCCCGGAACAAGTGGCAATCTGTCGATGCGTGTAGGAGACTTTGACCCGGAGCAATTTTATTTTGCGGTTACCGCCTCAGGCAAAGACAAATCCCTTCGCACACCGGAAGACTTCCTTTTTGTGGACAAGCACGGCAAAGCGATTGAGACAACAACGTTAAAACCAAGTGCCGAAACGTTGATTCACTGTGAAATCTATCGTTTGACCGGCTGCGGTGCTGTATTTCACGTGCATACCGTGTTTAACAACCTGATCAGTGAATTCTTTGGAGCAGATGGACACATACCGATTCAAGGAATCGAATTGATTAAGGCTTTCAACATTTGGGAAGAAAATGCGGAGATTCGTGTACCCGTCCTGCCTAACTTTGCAGATATTCCATCTATCGCTGAATTGGTGCCAGGTGTACTTGATACCAACGTACCAGGGATCTTGCTTCGGAACCACGGTATTTATGCCTGGGGTAAAGATGCTTTTGAAGCGAAACGTCATCTGGAAGCGTTCGAGTTCCTGTTCGAAGTGATGTACCGTCAACTTCTGCTGAAGGGCGCTACGAAATAGCAATCATTTATTCTAAATCAAAGCTGCAAAATCAAAAACACGCCAGAGGCTGGTATACATAGCCCTTGGCGTGTTTTATGTTGTGGGATAACAGCGATTGGAAGGTTGCTCTGTCATCGTAGTGTCTGTGTAAACTATTCTTTAGGTCACTCTACAGTCGATCATCCCGATCCTTGAATAAAAAGAGGCTATCCACTTCTTCGTCATTCCGATGAATCGCATGATTGGTGCCTATACCCCGTTGCTTGCCGAACAGCAGCTTCAAGCCGCCAAAAATGAGCAGCAAGGATACAATGACGGTGTTCAAATAGGAACGGATCTCATACGTCATGAATGCATCAGGGAAGAGCTCATTCAGCTGTGGAATGACAAGACGGATCGTCAGGTAATATAGACCCAGCGCGGCAATTCCGAATCCAATCAGGCGCTGATGGCGGGCCCAATCCTTAAAGATCGGCTGATCGATCAATGGCTCGCGTCCATAGCGACTGGAGCACTGTAGCCCGTCAAAGAAGCTGTAGAACCAGATCAACGGTATCATGAACAGGAACACTGATAAGTGAAGCAGGTCCAGAACATAGATGCTGCCCAGGAACAGGAACATCAATTGCATGCCTCTTTTTTGCAAACCCAGATATAGATGACCCGCACCTGGAAAAGCAGATAGCAGCGTCGCAAGCACTTTACTGCGTCGTCCGGCTACTCTGCCCATCTCCAATTCCTCGAATAACGTCCGATCCTGCAGTACCTCTCCAGCCTGCTTACGGTGGACATGCTGCACCGCATCAAACATGCAGTATACCCATATTACAGGCAGAATGAGCAGGAACATTAGAAACACCGATTCATTGGTGATTGAAGCTACAAAAACCATCATGGCAAAGGAACCAAAAAACGCCATCAGAAACGACAACCCGCGATGCAACAATCCCAGATGAAGATGTCCCAATCCAGGAACAAATGAGAGCAAAATGGTGAAGAACCGTTCACCCTCACTGCCTTTTCGGTACATGGGTTGACCATAGGGCCCCTCGGGCACACCATACACTCCACCATGATCCTGATGTGGCTCCTCCTGATCCATCTGTCCGAGAGGCTCTTCCTGGCCAGCATATGCTTTCTGGTAAGCGGCGCCTTGATGGAGACCACCGTAATGTGTCCCATAACCTTGGTAATGAACTTCGTGCAATGAAGGGGCACGGAGTAGAACGATAATCATATCCAGCATGCTGATACACCAGAAGAATATGGCTCCAAGGAACCCGACAATCATCAATTCCTTTTCATCAGTCAACAACGCCAACATGATGAAGCCAATGCCTGTTCCAAAAAAGAGTAATGGATAGACCACAGCTCTGGTAGGCCGTCCCCAATACATAAAACCAAGACCGGGTATCAAGTTTAATAGAAATGCGAGTAATTTGTTACGATCTGAGTGCACAGTCGTCATCCTTTCTTTTCAGGCAATGCAAAACTATTTATGGTTTAGGCTTGAAGTTATCCAGCCATGTAGTGGCTGCCTCCGTCCATTTCTCGGAAAAAGACCCTCTGTGGTCGCCATCCTGGAACTTGTGATATGGTGCTACTTTGTCAAAAAGTCCAGACGAGAGGAAGATCAATGTCAAACAGGCTGCTACCGCGTAATGGAACACTTTATGATCAAGCCAGCGCCGGTTTCGTCCAGCACGGGATTTGCGTTGTACCTTGGGTGATTGAATGCCCTCAATCCGATGCATGACTGAATCCGCAAACCCTGTTGGGTCATGTAGCGGAGGCAGTTCTCCGTGGATACCAAGCGCTTCCAGATAGATGTCCATCGCATCCGGATCTTCCATCAGAAGCTGTTCCATTTGGTTCGCTTGAGTTTCACTCATATGGCCTTCAATATAATCAGTCCATTGCGCAGCGGTATACTTCTCCTGTTTACTCACGCCATTCATCCTCCTTCCAATGTTTTCGAATCCACTGCCGTGCACGATACAAGCGGGATTCCACGGTCTTCACAGCCACCTGTGCATCACTGGCAATCTGCTCATAATTTTTTTCGCTTAGATAATACGCAGTGATAATGTCACGATGCTGAGCAGGCAACTGATTAATTCGTTCGCGAAGTTTATCCTGACGTTCTTCACGAACGAGACGGGTAAGAACGTCTTCATCCCGTCCGGGCAAATTGATTATTTTTTCTTCTCCACCCAGATCCTCAGCAGTTCGTCTGCCCAGCTTGCGTTTGGCATCAATCGCTTTGTGAAAGGCAATTCGGGTTAACCACGTTTTGAAACCTTCAGAACGGTAGTCGGGGAGAGACTTATACATCTGTATGAACGCCTCCTGAGCTGCATCCTGTGCTTCCTGATCGTTCCTGAGTACGGAATAGGCCACATGGTATACATGCTGGCTATACTTATCAATCAGAGTACGCATCTGGGATGTATCTCCTTGACGGATTTGTTCGATTACGCGCGCTTCATCAATAACTCTCCCCTCCTCTCCAATACAATAGACGACAGCTTGTGTGTTAACCCCTGCGTGATCTATCAAATTTTTGTAAAACAAAGTGAAATCATTGCCTGAAAGGTTGATGTTACTGATCACTCATCCAATCTTTAATCCAAAAAAAACAGGCACAGAATGACTTCTGGCCTGTTTCTTGTCCCTGCCTACGCTGGAATTAACGTCCACCATTACGAAAGCGCTGCGTGTATGCCTTCGCGTCTTGAACGGTCTTGACACGATTGCGACTCCACTCAAGCAAAATTCGATCGATATACCGGAAATGTACTTTGCCTGCAAAAACCGCTTCTTTCAGAGCCATTAGGATCAATTCCTCTTGATAACGGTCCTGATCCAACCAGCCGGATATCGTCTCACACTCCATTGGAGAGAGCGGACGTCCGAATTCTTTTTCAAAGATGGAGAACATATTCCGTTCTTCCTCTTCTTTTTGAACACTGTTCGAATCTTGACGTGCTGTATTGCTACTCTGCTGCTCCGCACGGAATGCAGCTACTTCTTCAGCAGTGCACGCTGCAAGCTTGGCATATAATCCATGTAAATCATATCGTTCGTATTGAATGTCCCGTTCTTCGTCACGGTGCTCGTCAATAGCAATATACCCATCCCTCATCAGACGTTGCAACATTCTGGCAATGCCTTCTGGTGCAAGTCCCATGCGCGCCGCAAGCTCTTCAAGGGTGGGAAACTCATTGAACTCTGCCTGACGGAACCCTAGCAGTTGAATCAGAAGAAGCACTTCTGGATCTGATAGGCCAAGCTGGTGATAAAAACGTAACAAGGCATACGGCAGATGGGCTGTACCCGAAGTCATGCCATAAGCTGCTCCATCCAACCAAGCTTTCGATGTGGTGTCTTCCATAGACGCTCCTCGGTTAAGCATTAAGGGTACAGACGATAGAGCATACGTGGGAATGCGATTGTTTCACGCACATGATCCAATCCACAGATCCATGCTACCGTCCGCTCCAATCCCAGACCGAAACCGGAGTGAGGAACCGATCCGTATTTACGCAAATCCAGATACCATTGGTAAGCTTCATCCGAGAGATTGTGCTCCTCAAAACGTTGTTGCATCAATTCCGGATCATCGATACGCTGCGAACCGCCAATAATCTCTCCGTAACCTTCTGGTGCAATCATATCAGCACAGAGAACAACTTCAGGACGATTTGGATCTGGTTTCATGTAGAAAGCCTTGATTCCAGCAGGATAATGTGTGATAAAGACAGGTGTATTGTACTTCTCAGCAATAGCTGTTTCGTGCGGTGCACCAAAGTCTTCTCCCCAAGGAATATCAAAACCTTGTCCATGCAGGAATTCAATCGCTTCATCATACGTAATACGCGGGAATGGAGCTACGATGCCTTCGAGTTTGGATACGTCACGACCGATAGATTCCAGTTCTGCACGGCAGTTTTTCACCACGGATTGAACGACATGAGCGATAAATTTCTCTTGTACGCGCAGACTTTCCTCGTGATCTACAAATGCCATTTCCGGCTCTATCATCCAGAACTCAATCAAGTGGCGACGTGTTTTGGACTTCTCTGCGCGGAATGTTGGACCAAATGAATATACCTTACCCAGCGCCATGGCTGCGGCTTCCATATACAATTGACCACTTTGTGTCAGATAAGCATCTTCATCAAAGTATTTGATGTGGAACAGGTTCGTTGTTCCTTCCGCAGACGATGGTGTCAAAATCGGAGGATCAACTTGTGTGAATCCGTTACCATCAAAGAACTGCTGAACAGCGCGAATAATCTCTGCCCGAATCACCATAACAGCACGTTGCTTCGTAGAACGAAGCCACAGGTGACGATGGTCCATCAAAAAATCAACACCATGCTCTTTAGGCGTGATTGGATAGTTTTCAGTCAGATGAATGATTTCGACCCCAGTAACAGTCATCTCGTAACCAGACGCACTGCGAGGTTCTTCACGAATAATCCCTGTAACATACAGAGAACTTTCTTGTGTCAAGCTCTTGGCATTGTTCCAGATCTCTTCGCTAACTTCACTTTTTACAACAACCCCTTGAATATATCCGGTTCCATCACGCAACTGCAAAAACTGAATTTTGCCGCTGGAACGTTTGTTGTTAATCCAGGCACCGATCGTTACGGTTTCGCCCACATGCTCGTTCACATTACGAATTACACAATTCGTATCCATGCCATATCTCCCCTTGATTCCTGAAATTTGAAAATGCAGCGGACAGGCTGTTGCCTGTCCTCTGCACTTCCTTGCCATTCTATATTTACTTTACAGTTAGATTACTGAGAATTCAATACGATTCGATGCGTATCGCGGGCAATTACCAATTCTTCATTCGTTGGAACAACGAGAACATCAACTTTTGAGTTCGCTGTTGTGATGCGACGCGGCTCACCAGAACGGACTGCGTTCAGGGCTTCGTCCAGCTCAACGCCAAGATACGTAAGCTGCTCACATACTTTTTGGCGAAGAACAACGGAGTTCTCCCCTACACCAGCTGTGAAGACGATCACGTCTACACCGTTCATTGCAGCTGCATATGATCCGATGTATTTACGCAGACGGTATTCGTACATTTCAAAAGCAAGCGTGGAGTTGGCATCGCCATTCTCCATACCTTCCGTAATCTCACGCATGTCACTGCTGATTCCGGAGATCGCAAGCAATCCACTGTGTTTGTTCAACATGGAGTTCACTTCGCTTACGCTCAGTTCTTCCTTGTTCATTACATAAGGTACGATGGCTGGATCAAGGTCACCCGAACGCGTTCCCATCATCAGTCCCTCTAGTGGAGTCATACCCATCGAAGTATCAACGGATACGCCACCTTTAACTGCTGTTACACTACCACCGTTACCGACGTGACAAGTGATGATTTTCAGATCTTCCACTGGACGATCCAGATATTCAGCAGCTGCCTTGCTTACGAAATCATGGGAAGTACCATGTGCGCCGTAGCGACGTACTTTATATTTTTTGTAAAGTACACGTGGAATAGCATACAGATATGCTTTTTCCGGCATCGTTTGATGGAACGCTGTATCGAAGACCATTACCTGAGGCACACCTGGCATATTTAATTCAGCCGCACGAATCCCCATCATTGCTGCAGGGTTATGAAGTGGAGCCAAGTCGAACAAACGACGAATTTCAGCTTTGGCAGCATCATCTACCAATGCAGATTCTTTAAATGCTTCACCACCGTGAACAACACGGTGTCCAACAGCTTGAATTTCACTTACAGAATCCAGTACACCATTTTCTTTGTGTGTCAGAATATCAATGACTTTACGGATCGCTGTTGTATGCTCCAGAATCTCGCTAACTTCTGTAACATCCTCGCGGCCTGTCGGTTTGTGTGTCAGAATGGAGGAATCCATTCCGATCCGTTCTACCAAACCTTTGGCCAGTACAGATTCGTCAGTCATATTATACAGTTGATATTTGAGCGAGGAACTCCCCGCATTAATTACGAGTACTTTCACAGTCGGTCACCATCCTTGTCGTACTTGAAGAATCCTTCGCCTGTTTTGGCACCCAGGTGTCCTGCACGCACCATTTTCTTCAGGACTGTAGAAGGACGATATTTCAATTCTCCGAATTCACGGAACATTCTTTCGAGTGCAGCTTCAACAGAATCCAATCCAAAACGGTCAGCCATTTCGAGTGGTCCATGTTGGAAGTTGTATCCGATACGCATTGCATCATCGATATCTTCAGCAGATGCAACACCTTCTTGCAATACATGCAACGCTTCGTTAATCAGCAGGCAGATCAGACGGGAAGTTACGAAGCCAGGGGATTCATAGATCATGACTCCTTTTTTGTCTGCTACTTCTTCAACAAAACGTCTGGTCTCTTCGAATGTTGTATCCGAAGTTTTCAGTCCACGAATAATCTCTACAAGATCAACCCGGGATACCGGGTGAATAAAGTGCATACCAATAACACGCTCTGGGTATTTGGTCGAGCTTGCAAGCTCGGTCAAACTCAGCGTGGATGTATTACTTGCCAGAATGACATTGCTTGGACAAACTTGGTCCAGTTGGCTGAATACTGCTTTTTTCGCATCCAGATCCTCTGAAATTGTCTCAATGACCATGTCGCAAGTTCCAAGTTCAGCTAAATGAGCTACCTTGGTAATACGGGAAAGAATCAATTTCTTCTCCGCTTTTGTAATCGCCCATTTCTCCAGTTGTTTATCCAGATTGGTTTCGATCATGTCATAGGCATGATCCAGCTTTTGTGTTGTGTGCTCCACGAGAAGCACATCAAGTCCTTTGGCTGCGAGCATCTGGGAAATACCTTGTCCCATCGTACCGCCGCCGACAACTCCTATTTTTTTGAAAAACATGGTTCTGCTCCATCCTTTCGGTTCTCTATTTCTCTATTGTACCCTGTTCGCCGAAAATTACAAATTTCGACCCAACATATAATAATATCTTAGCACGAGTGAAATGTAAAAAAAAATAACCAGCATAAATAAATTATGCTGGTAGAAGGGCACTGTCACGAAATTGACAACGAAATTGCTCGCCAGACAAAACTTCCTCACGAATCAAGATGTCCAGTGAATTGTCGAAAATTGTCCGTTGTTCTTCAAGCAACCGCTTTGTCTGTTCCATCAGATCTTGCAGAATCAATTTATTCTCCCGCATGAGTTCTTCGGTTGTAACCATATCCATGTTCACAATACCAAGTGAAGTCAATCCCGAAGCCATCATGGTCTGTACGACATTCGTTGCCTGATCAAAGTCATTGCGTGACCCAGTGGAGCGTCCACCGTAGTACATTTCCTCCGCAGCGGCTCCTCCGAGTGCAATCATGATCTGCTCTTCCAGGAAACGCTTCGTATAGAGGAACTGTTCCTGTTGCGGGTTGTGACGTACATATCCCAGCGCCTGACCACGCGGACTAAGTGCCACCTGACTAACACTGCCTGGACGAACGAGTTCAGCCATAATGGCATGTCCCAATTCATGAATGGCAACCCTTTTCTTCTCTTCCACACTGGACTCACGGTCCGTCTTCTCACCCATCATGACTTTATCAATAGCCAGGGACAAGTGCCGTTGTTCAATGTGTAACAGCCCGTCCCGCATGGCGTATATTGCTGCTTCGTTCATAACACTTTCAAGCTGCGCACCGGAAAACCCATATGATTCCTCGGCTGTCTTCTCCAGATTAACTTCCTCCATCAGAGGTTTGTTCACCGCATGCAGTTCAAGAATGTGCTTTCTGCCCTTTTTGTCGGGCAAGTCCACTTGAATGTGACGGTCAAAACGTCCCGGACGTGTCAGGGCACTATCCAGCATTTCTTTGCGGTTCGTTGCAGCTATAACCAGAATTCGAGGTGTCTCAGAAGAATAAATTCCATCCATCTCCGTCAAGAGCTGATTCAGAGTCTGATCATACTCGCGCTGTTGACCACCTTCACGTTTACCCCCGATGACATCAATCTCATCGATAAATATAATGGCATTTTCCTTATTTTCCTTGGTAGCACGGGTTCTCGCATCCTTGAATAAATCCCGAATTCTGCTGGCACCCACACCAACATACATTTCCACGAACTCACTACCCGATGCTGCTACAAATACAGAATCTGTGTAATGGGCAGCAGCCTTGGCCATCAACGTTTTCCCTGTCCCTGGAGGGCCCGTCAGCAAGATCCCTTTTAACGGACGAATTCCGAACTTCCGAATTTCTTCATGTTTGATGAGAAAGTCAAGTGCTTCACGCAATTCCTGCTTGGCACTGTCCTGACCTCCAATTTCTTCAAAAGTAAGCTTCGAAGGTCCTTTCTTCTTCCGTTTACGTTCCTGTGCAGCGCCTACTGTAATCCCGCCGCGCATTTGCATCATGAACAGCAGACCACCGACAACCGCCGCCGCAATAAGAATCGGAACAATATTAACACCAGTAAACGCAAGGAAAATAATCAACACAGGAAAAAATCCGATGGCAACTTCTTTTGTCCATTTAGGCATTAGGCCACACTCCTATCTGACCGGGCACACGCGGCAGAATAATAAACTTGCTGGCATCTCCGTCACTGAGACTGACATATACATTGTTGTCATCCATAGCTGTATTCACTTTAATCCCGTTCGTCGCCATCTTCGACAACGTTGGTGTAATCTCGGTGTACTGCTTGTTCTCCATCGCCTGGGCTACGGTAAACATGGCATCACCCCACCAGTTCTCAAGCGCCTCGTTGGAATGATCCACAACATCCAGCTTTAACGAGCGTGAACCAATCACCGTCTGTCCTTCTTTGTGAATATATTGTACCAGTCTGCCCAAATCAACATCCGGTTGCAGATCCAGTTTCAATTGTACGTCATTGCGGTTAATAGTTAATTGAACGTCATTGACTCCATCGTACTGGGTTACCATTTTTTCAATCGGATTCTGCACAACCACCTGACGATATACAAACCAACCTCCAAACAACACAACGGCTGAAATGACGGCAGTTAAAGCAATAGGCAATACTTTTAGCTTCAAGTGAATTACCCCTCCCAGATTTTGGCCCAACCTACTGGCTTATTGGTATATACGAATATGTGCACATTGACTCCTGCGATAATTTCGACAGGATTATTTGTTTTGAATGTAACTTTGAGTACATAACTGAGTATATCACATCGTATATACATTTTCGAAGGCGAAAATATGAATAAATTATTAATTTTAACTATTTAAATCAAAAATGTTTACAGGCAACACAAAGAACCGGTTCAGTCGGATATCCGTCTGCCGGTTCTTTCATTTCTCTAATTCTCTAGTTATGTCACTCTATTTGTACTAGCTGTTCGGGAGTGTGTAGACCAGGTCCACCTGTTCTCCATTGCTAAAACGATAAAAGCGATAGTGGTTATGCGTACCGTCTTTATAATACACTTGCCACACATATATTCCATTCACAACTCCGGGCATGATTCGTTTAATCTCGCCGGCAGGAACTTCAGAACTGAAGCGATTGCGGATCTGCGCTTCGGACATGCCATTCTGCAGCAGCTCACTGTGTACAGCGTTTGCACCCTTAGCCGGTTCATTGTTTGCATCGAATTTAACCCAGACCATAACATCCTGGTTATCCTTATTTTTGCCGATCAGGGTCCAGTAGATGTTGTCTGAGCCTTCTTTATCTCCCCAGATGTACTTGCGCAATTCATCATAGGATGTAATGCCCAGTTGCTTCTGTGCTGCCTGTATAGCGAGAGCTTCTTCCTTACGCTGGTCCTGCGTGACATAGACGTAATAACGCTGAAGTCCAAACAGAATCAGAACCAGTGCAAGCAGCGAAATCCATATCCACTTCTTTTTTTTCTTCAAAAGTCGAACTTCCTTTCCCTATGATGCTCTGTCCTGCAATTTACGAGCAAGCAGACCATCAAATGCCAATTGAGCCTCACGCAAAATGCGTTCTTCATCCAGCGTCAGACATTCGCCGTGTTTGACCACTTGTTTTCCATCCACCCATACGTGCTCAACATCTTTGGCAGAAGCCGAGTAGATCGTATGTGAGATCAGGTCTGTATGTGGATAGAAATGTGCCTGTTCAATGTCAAGAGCGATAAAATCAGCCTTCATGCCGACCTCAAGTGCTCCGGTATTGTTCAAGAAAATGGATTTGGCACCGTATGACGTTCCGAGGAGTAACGCTTCGCCTGCTGGCACAGCCGTCGGGTCACCAGATACACCTTTGTGGATCAATGCAGCCAGTCTCATTTCCTCGAACATATCCAGGTTGTTGTTGCTTGCCGGTCCGTCTGTTCCGAGTGACACGGTAACTCCTGCTTTCAGTAACGCTGGTACCCGCGCAACACCGGAAGCAAGTTTCAGGTTACTTCCCGGGTTATGGGATACAGCCACATCATGACGGGCCAGAATCTCAATCTCTTCGTCATTCAGATGCACAGCATGTGCAACCAGGGATGGACGTGAGAAAAAGCCCAGTTTCTCCAGATGTGCCACAGGACGCAGTCCATAATCAGCCACGTTCTGCTCCACTTCACGAAGCGTTTCAGACATATGTGTATGGAGAGGAAGGTTCAGGTCGTTCGCGACCTGCACAAGCTTCTCTATGTAGTCAGGAGGGCATGTATATGGGGCGTGTGGCGAGATTACAGTTGTAATGCGACCATCTGCCTGTCCATTCCACTCACGTGCAAACGCTGCCGACTCCTCCAGTTTCCGCAGTTGCTCTTCTTCCGAGCACAGCCCGATTACACCACGTGCCAGTGCTGCTCTAACGCCGGATTGCTCCACAACTTTGGCAACTTGATCCATGTGATCGTACATGTCCAGGAAAGCTGTAGTTCCGCCTTTCAACATTTCAAGCACCGATAGCGAAGTTCCCCAATATACGTCTTGTGAAGTCATTTTCGCTTCCATCGGCCACATTTTTTCCTGCAACCATACTTGCAACGCAAGATCATCTCCGTGCCCTCTGAGCAACGACATTGCTGCATGACCATGCGTATTGATCAGACCCGGCAGGAAGAACAGTCCTTTTCCATCCACTTTGGTACAATTTTTGTCTCCATCCGGCAATGTCTCACCAATATGCACAATCTTGTCATCCTCGACAACCATGTATCCTTGAACCACGTTCCATGTTGTGCCACCTTCATTAACGGCAAATTTGCCGTTGTGAATTACCCATCTATTTGTTGTCATCTTCCTCGTCGTCCTTTCCAGTCTCCAAGTAATAGGCCAAACTAAGCAGATCCGTTGTAAAGTCAGCATGGTGAATGCGGATATGCGGCGGTGTTTTTAGAATGGTTGGTGCAAAATTAAGAATCGCTTCGATTCCGGATTCAATAAGCTGATCGGCTACATTTTGGGCTTCCGTATCCGGAACCGTGATAATTCCGATGCGGATGTTTTCTGTTTTAACCGCTTCCGTCAATTCATTCATTGGTTTTACCGTCAAACTGTTAATTTGACTACCAATCTTCGGTCCATATGCATCAAATACAGCAACAATCTTCATGTTGTCTTTCAGATATGCATTGTAGTTGGACAAGGCTTGACCGAGATTACCCGCTCCTACCAGAGCTACATTAATTTGCTGATCGATTTTGAGAATGTGACGAATTTTCTCGATCAAATAGGATACATCATACCCGATCCCTTTACGACCAAAATCACCGAAGTAAGCCAGGTCTTTACGAATTTGGGCCGGATTCAGATCCAGCCTCTGTCCAAGCTCTTGAGAAGAAACAGTAGCCACCTCACGCTGATGTAACTCGTTCAAATAACGCAAGTATACAGGCAGACGTCGTACCACCGCTTCCGAAATTTTATCCGATTTCATTCTTGCTCCCCCTTACCAAGGCCACGATAAAATAATAGATGAAAAGATGAGCATTCTGTATAAACTCAAAGATAAACATGACATTTTATACAGAATGCTCCTTGTAATTTAGGTTATAAGTTCTTACGTGCAACTGCTTTAATCGGATACGGAAATATCTAATAAAGTTTAACGCCAAACGATAGTCTCATGCAATGATATAACGAACAAAACAACCATTATTCTTGTTCATTAACAGGTTTTTCTAACCACTCGGTAATTCGTGGAACCATTTGCTCCGTGAGCATATGCTCCATTTTGGGACCAGGTAATGAATATAAAAAGAATTTACCATAGTACGCTTCAATCACCCGTGTATCATAAACAATGACAATTCCTCTGTCCTTCGCTGTACGCACCAACCGGCCAAATCCCTGCTTGAAACGAATGACCGCTTGCGGCACGGACAGTTTCATGAATGGATTTTTCTTCTGTTCCTGAAGCAACTCACTCTTGGCTTCCACCAACGGATGATTCGGTGGCTGGAAAGGCAGTCGCACAATAGCGAGACAGGTTAGCGCCTCTCCCGGGATATCTACACCCTCCCAGAAGCTGCTTGTACCCAGAAGTACCGTAGCTTTGGCATCTTGGAACCTGCGAGTCAGCTTAGAGCGGCTTCCACTGTCAACGCCTTGCCCAAGCAACGAGATGTCGTTACCAGATAGCGCCTCCTTCAGCGGATCATAGACCTGTCGCAACATCTTGTATGAAGTAAACAGAACCATCATGCGTCCACGCGTGGCAATTGCCGTCTCTGCAAGTGATTGCACCAGCATATTAACAAAGTGCGCATCACCCACACTACCCTTCACACTCGGGAAATCACGCGGAATCACCAGAAGTGCCTGATCGCGATAGTTGAAAGGTGATGGCAGCATCGACGTTAACAACCGATTATTCTCGGAAGCTTCCTGCAAGCCAAGCTGTTCAATCATGAACTGGAATGATTTATCTACCGAAAGCGTAGCCGATGTAAGCACAACACTTTTCTTTTTATCAAAAAATAAATCCTTAAGTTGTGCACTGACATCTACAGGTACAGCATACAGCTGGAGAGATTTGCTGCGGAATTGACCACTGGCTTCCATCCAGTACACCGTTTTGGCATCATCCATACGCATGAAGAAACGCAGATTCTCCTTCAATGTGGTCAGATCTTTCAGCAATCCTGTAATGTCCGTAATCAGACTATCCGATTGATAATCATCCTGATCCTCTTTCACTTCAAGCAGCAATTTGTCCCCTTTGCGAACCAAATCGCCCAGAGTCACATAGATCTGGTTCTCCAGATCCTGCAACTCCTGCCATTTTGCAGGTTTCTGAGAAGCTTTCAGACGCAGGGAAAATTGCCCCGTCTCTCCCGGTGAAGCATCACTTCGTTCAGGCAACAGACCGAACAAGGCATCACTCATACGATCCCACAGCTCCTTAACTTCAAGAGCGAGCGGGAACATCTGATCCACCATGGAACCCCATTGCACCGAATTTTCATGCCCGGATAACTGCGAACGAAGCATAGGCAGCTGTCCATTACGACTGTCTTTAAACAGGCGGGTCAGTGTATGAACCAAGGTGAAATATTTCATATGCATTCCAAGATGTTTACCAGCGACATCCTCCAGATGATGTGCTTCATCGATCACAAGACTCTCATAGGCTGGCAGCAGCTGATGCGCGGCTTTCACATCCGTAAATAATTTGGAGTGATTGGTGATTACAATATCAGACAACCCGGCCTCATGTTTGGCACGATGGTAGAAACATTTGCGGAACCATGGACATGATCTTCCCAGACAAGACTCAGATTCGCTCTGTACCGTCTCCCAGAAGTCCCCTCCGCGTCCGCTAAGGTTAAGTTCCTCATCATCTCCGGTTTCGGTCTGCGTAAGCCAGACAATCATCTGAGCAGCTGTGAAATAATCCTCTTTAGGTGTGGCGAATTCACGTTTATTGATTTTGTGTTCAAATTTGCGCAGGCACAGGTAATGTCCACGCCCTTTGAATACAGCAGCCTTAAACGGGAACGGAACCACTTGAGTCAGCATCGGAATGTCCCGCTCTCTCAATTGCTCCTGCAGGTTGATTGTATGCGTGCTGACCATAACTTTCTGTTCTTGCTTCACACTTTCGTAAATAGCAGGCAAGAGATAACCCAGAGATTTACCAGTGCCTGTTCCTGCTTCGATCAAGAGATGTTTCTCTTCATCCAGGGCTTGCCTTACACTGCTGAACATCTGAGTCTGCGCTTCACGCTCTTCGTAATGATCCAGCGTATCCTTCAGGTTCTCCCGAACCTGGTCCATAAACTGTTCGAAGCTTACACTATCGAGGGGGTTAGCCTCCCGCTCATCGCGTGGTGCACCTATATCAGTCCAATCACTTACATTAAGAGCAAGCTGACGATAATAGGTATGTCCGTCCAGATCCTGAATCGGCTCTGCTTCCTTCTCACTGCGCATTCCGTCCAAAAACCAACCCAAGTCACTGTCTTCTGGTGCAAACAGATCACTGAGGCGCTGAATCGTTATGAGCGGTAATTCCTTTAACTCATCCAGACATTTGAGCAGCACATAGGCTGTCGCCAGTGCATCACTGTCTGCCTGGTGAGGGCGATCATGTTGAAATCCAAATTCGGAAGACACATAACCAAGTTGATAAGAACCCAGTGATGGGAATGTAATCTTCAGAAAATCAATCGTGTCCAGAATGCGGCCAGTGAACGGCAAATACCCGCAACGGTCAAGAGCATTCTGCAAAAAGTGAAAATCAAAAGCGACGTTGTGTCCAACAAGCACCACATCATTAAGCAGCGGAACCATCTCCATCATCATCTCTTCAAGTGAAGGAGCGTCCGCCACATCTTCATCGGTAATACCCGTCAACCCCGAAATAAACGGGGGAATCGGTACACCAGGGTTCACATAAGAACTATATATTTGAGTTATGCTGTAGTCATGATCTATGATGGCAAGTCCGGCCTGTATAATCTCACCGTCGGACTGCGTGCCGGTTGTTTCGAAATCCAATACGGCAAATTTCATTGCAATGTACGGTCCCTTCCATTCCAGTCTATGTTACAGCATAGCAAAAAAAAGGGGATTTGAAAATTAACTGACAAAAAAGCGGTGTCCCCGCCGCTATGCCAAAGGAGGGAACACCGTTTTTTGTCGCCGAATTCCCGCTTAATGAAGGGTCGTCAGCTGATTAGCATATTGCAATTTTCCCCTGTTCAACCTGCAAGCTTCCATGTTGTACAGTGGTTCGGTCAATGTCGGGTCATACTGAAGGGCCTGTGCAAAGAGTGAGCATGCAGCTTCGGGATTCGCAAGCTTGGCTTGAATACAGCCCAGGGCGTTACATACAAGCCCTTTTAATCGAGGAGAACCCTTAAGGTACATGATCTGCTGCAAATGTGTCCCGGCTTCCGCCATTTGTTCCAGATTCAGATACGCGAGCGCCAGGTAAAAACGTGTCAATGCACTCTCCGGATGGTCGGTCACAACCCGGGAGAACTGCATGATCGCCTGCGGATACATCTGTAATTTGAAATAGCCCTGACCTCGACTGAAACATTCCAGATGGAGTTCAGGCAGAGCAGTAACAGCTTCCTGTTCCGGTTCAAGGGAAGTAGGCTTATCCATCTCCCGCTCCCTCACCTGGCTCATCTTTTCTTCAAACATCAGCCATTCATCCAGCATTCCGTCACTCATCCGCTTAAGCAAATTCCACTTTTGCAGCAATTCCTGTTTGTTTAGGCCTTCAGCGGAAGGATAGCTCTTGATAATTTCATCTAACATGTCGTTCATTTCTGCGAAAACATGCTGGAACATCGATGCATCCCCACCCTTGAAAAAATGGATTAGTGCAGTGACCTGTACTCATTTTTTGCTTCAAGGGCCGATTTCATTCTCCTTACCAGTCGATTACATAATTGTTGCGTGGACTTCCTGTTTCATTGTTTGTACAGGTTTATTCTGTCCATCTACAAACACAACGGTTGGTTTGTGAGTATTTGCCTCTTCTTGCGACATCATGGCGTAAGAAATGATAATGACGTTATCTCCAGGCTGCACCAGACGTGCAGCTGCGCCGTTAAGACATATGACCCCGCTTCCGCGTGGTCCTGGAATCACATAAGTTTCCAGACGTGCACCATTGTTGTTGTTCACGATTTGCACTTTTTCGTTTTCCATCAAGTCGGATGTTTCCATCAAATCTTCATCTATGGTAATGCTACCCACATAGTTCAAGTTGGCTTCCGTTACCGTAGCCCGGTGAATTTTGGATTTCATCAGTGTTCTAAACATGGGACAGTACCTCCGATTTTTGCAACCTTATATTGTCAATCAATCTTGTTTTTCCGAATTTCACCGCAAGTGCAATGAGCAGATCATCACGTCCTTGAACTTCTTCCTGATCTGCGAGCGGCTCCAGGCTTGGAAAAGCCTGAATCTCGGCGTAGTCGATAACCGCAAGTGGTGAGGTTGCAATCTGCTCGTGCAGAATACGACGGATATCTGCGGCGTTTATAGCTGCACCTGTATCTGCGGCTTCCTGAGCTGCACGCAGTGCCTTCGACAGAACCAACGCCTGTGTACGCTGTTCAGCGCTAAGATAGACATTTCGTGAGCTGAGGGCAAGCCCATCCTCTTCGCGAACAATTGGACAGGGTACAATTTCTACGGACATATTCAAATCATTCACCATCTGTTGAATGACCGCAACCTGCTGAGCGTCTTTCATACCAAAAAATGCACGCTGTGGCTGTACGATGTTGAAGAGCTTGGAGACTACAGTTGTTACCCCATCAAAATGACCCGGACGGGAAGCACCACATAAGCGATCCGTCAGTTTTGAGACAGATACCGTCGTTTGCGTTGCCTGTGGATACATCTCTTCCACAGAGGGAATAAATACGATATCCACTCCTTGTGAGCGTGCTGTTTCCACATCTCTGGTTTCATCCCGCGGATAGCTGTCAAAATCTTCATTAGGGCCAAATTGAATCGGATTAACAAATATGCTTAATACCACGATATCGCTCTGTTGTCTGGCTGCCTGCATCAAGCTTGCATGACCTTGATGAAGATAACCCATTGTTGGTACCAGACCTACAACGGATGTATTGGACCGAATCGCTTGACGCTTCAAGCTTAGTTCCTGTCTTAACTCTGCGATTGTCCGTAATACTTTCATGAGTTACTCCCCACCTTTTCCTTGCGTTGTCCGCCGTACAGTTGATCCAAAACACCATCCGCAGCATTGAATACATGCTCTTCGGCCGGGAACGAACGATCTTTCACTTCTTTCACGTAAGCTTCGATGCTGGTTCTGATTAATGTACCCACATCTCCATAGGTTTTGACAAAACGTTTGGGCGTATACGGAGAAGCGTATTGAACCACATCATGGAATACCAGTACCTGACCATCACAGCCTCGTCCTGCTCCAATTCCGATGGTAGGGATGGATAGTTCCTCCGAGATCGCCCGTGCAACTTCTTCCGTAACCAGTTCAAGCACAATACCGAACGCACCAGCAGCTTCCAAGGCCTTGGCTTCGTCCATCAGACGTTTCGCATCCGCTGCATCCTTGCCCTGAATGCGGTAACCACCAATCTGATTAACCGATTGAGGTGTCAGTCCGATATGTCCAAGAACCGGCACACCTGCTTGCACGACTGCTCTGACGGTGTCCGCTATCTCAACTCCGCCTTCCATTTTAACCGCATGGGCATGCCCCTCTTGCATCAGTCGACGTACACCCTTAAGCGTCTCATCCACGCTGCCATGATACGTCATAAAAGGCATATCAGCCACAATAAATGTCTTCTCAGCACCGCGCACAACGGAACGTGTGTGGTACACCATGTCGTCGATGGTCACAGGAAGCGTCGAATTATAACCCAGTACTACATTGCCAAGTGAATCGCCAACCAGGATCAGATCGATACCTGCTTCCTCTGCTAGGAGTGCTGTTGGATAATCGTAAGCCGTGATCATGGTAAGCGGCACGCCATCCTGCTTATATTTTTTCATTTTCACAATATTCAATGCTTGTTTGTTCGCCATTTTCTCTCATGGCTCCTTTCTTCTTTTCAAATAAACGCAACAAAAAAACCTTTTAGTTTTCCACTAAAAAGTCCCGAAAAGTCAAAAAAGAGTCACTTGCGATCGTCCCTTCTGTCTCGGTCCTCTTCGGCTCAGAGCAGAATCCAACAACTCACTTAAACGTATTTCATTCTTGCACTACGGTCTGCTTATATAAAACACATCAAAGCAGAACAAAGGTTACTGTTACGGGAGTGCAATTCGGTCTGCATTAGCCGATATCGCCTCACGAACACAGTATACCAAAGTTCTGCTCAAACTTCACGTCTTATGTTCATTTTACCAGTGAAAATTCGACAAATTGTTTATGATTTCCAGGAAATCTCACCAGAGATGATTAGTGTATGTTCTCCATCGTGCTTCTCCACGATAAGTGCTCCAGAAGGGTCAAGACCGATTGCCTTCCCTTCAATGACACCATGAGGATTCGTCACTGTAATCTCTCGATTCATCGATACGGACAGGGCCTCCCATAGGGCTGAGATTACGCCAAATCCTTCTTTTTGATACAAAAAATATAACTGTTCAAGCTCCGTCAGAATGGCAGCCGTTAGTTTGGTGCGATCTACGGATTGCCCCGTCTCCATCTTGAGTGAAGTAGCTATAGTTGTCAGATCTCCCGGATAATCCTCGGGATCAAAATTCACGTCAACACCTATACCTGCAATACAGTATCTGACTTCATGATCTTCCACCGTGGATTCAAGCAATATGCCACATACCTTGCGTCCATCAATCAACAGATCATTTGGCCATTTGATGCCTGCATCAGCTCCTGAACAAGCTCGAACGGCACGACATACAGCCACCCCTGTTAATAAAGTTAGCTGCGGCGTGTGCTGAAGTGGTAGATCAGGGCGTAACAGAACACTCATCCAGATTCCTTTACCCGGAGGAGAGAACCACTGTCGACCGAAACGTCCTCTTCCTCCTGTTTGTTCTTCCGCAATGACCACAGCACCTTCTGCCTGCCCTTGCTCAGCTAGCTTGAGAACATCCCCTTGCGTAGACAGGGTCGAGGCCAACAAAACAGCCTTACGGCCAAATACGGTTGTATCCAGTGCCAATTGGAGGCCAGTAGCATCAATGCTATCCGGCTTCGTTACCAGACGGTATCCTTTGCGGGATACAGCTTCAAACTCATACCCCATGTCTCGCAACTTGTTCACATGTTTCCACACAGCGGTCCGACTGATGGACAGATTACGGCTAATCTCTTCACCCGATACGAATCGTCCTTCTGCATTTAATAACATATGTAACAGATCTTCATGTTTGGTCATCTTGAACCACCCGCTTCACTTCTGCACTTAGTGCTTCATGCTGATTCGCTATCGTTCCAATCGCTGTTTCTCGTAACAAATGTTTCATCAGTTGCCCCAGCCAAGGCCCGCCTTTGCGCTGCACCATTTGTAACACTTGTTCCCCTGTGATATCCAGCTCTTTTAAGTCATGCACAGAAATCGATTGACTCCATTCGGCTGCAAGCTCTTGAACCAAAACAACCTGCATTTCTGCCTGTTCGGATTGATTCCGCCATCCTGCTGGCAGTGTAGACTGTATTCTAAGCCAATCATCTGCCGCCTGAACACCACAAGCCAGAACAGTAACAATCCAATCGGAACGGAGACTGACCGTATCCTTCTGCTCCTGAACGGAAGTATGAATCAACTGCTCCACCTGAAGGACCCCTGTTATACGAGAACGATGTTCATTGGAGAATGTCCACTGACGTAATAATACGTCTGCTTCGTCCTTGCTATAACCGCCAGCAATCAGAATAAGTGACCAACGGAGCAACACATGCTCACCTGACAGCTGTTCCAGATTGGATAACAACATCTTGTTGAATCGGGCCGAGCTTATCGGCGCTTTGATATGCGCAAGCGCATTACTTCTGTATAGCAGTTCCAACCCTCTTAATGGATGCGGTCCCGACATCATTTTTACCATCTCGGTCCGTACCCGTTCCATCGCTATATGTTGAAGCAGGTCCTTCTGCCTTACAAGACCCTTCCACGTATTATGAGCAATTTTGAAATCGAATACCGATGCAAACCGGACACAGCGGAGCATCCGCAGTGCATCTTCACCAAATCGTTCCATCGCAGAACCTACACATCTGACTCGCTCTTCCTTGATATCTGCCTGTCCACCGAATGGGTCAACGATTGTCCCAGTGACGTCCATAGCAAGAGCGTTCATCGTGAAGTCGCGCCGCTGTAAATCTTCCTTGATATCCTGAACAAATTGAACCGCAGCAGGTCTGCGATTATCCTGATATTCGGATTCTGTTCGAAATGTGGTCACTTCAAAGTAATAACCGCCTGAACGAACGGTAACCGTACCATGCTGCAAACCTGTAGGAATACAATCGTCAAACCGTTCCATGACTTGCTGAGGAGAAGCAGATGTCGTGATATCCATATCGTCTACAACTCGTTCCAGCAATTCGTCACGAACGCAACCACCTACCCAATATGCCTTGTAGCCATGTTTGTTTAATGTTGTGAGTACATTCTCACTTTGCATTGCCATTTCACGATCAACCTGTGTCCATTGAACCACCACATATCACCTCTTCTCTTGCCTGTTGTGGTATGCACAGTATGATTTCGTCTAAGAAATGATTAACCGCAAATCGGCTTCAGATTCGGAACTTCCCTTCCCAACACCCGGTAATATATCTGTTCATATTCATGCCGAATAGCATCATTGCAAAAGTCGTGATGCGCGCGCTGAAGACATGCTTCCCTGAACTCAGCAGCCAAACGATCATCCGTCAATAAACGGATGGTGTTCTCGGCCATGGATTGTGTATCCCCGATCGCGGATAAGAATCCCGTCTTACCATGTAAGACCAGTTCCGGAATTCCTCCGGCCTGTGAACCGATCGTAGGTACGCCACAAGCCATTGCTTCAAGCGCCACAAGTCCGAAACTTTCCTTCTCCGATGGAAGCATCAACACGTCAGCCATGGAAATGACCTGAGCAATGTCATCCTGTTTGCCAAGGAAATGAACTTTATCATTCAAGCCGAGATCATTAATCTTCCATTGCATCTTCGGCAAATCAGGTCCTTCACCAACAAATAACAGTTTGGCAGGAACCTGCTCCTGTACCTGACGGAAGACCTCTACCACATCCTGAGTTCTCTTCACCGGTCGGAAATTGGAGATGTGCATTAATATTTTTTCGTCGGGCGCAGCAAAGTCTCTTCGCAGACTGGCAGCATCCCGCGGATAATATATTCGTTTGTCAATAAAATTATAGGTTAGATCGATTGGACGCTGAATATCCAGCAATTCGACCGTTTCCCGAATCAAATCTTGTGATACGGCAGTAACCGCGTCACTTTCATTAATGGCTAGACGGATCAGATCCTTAAGAGATTCATCCTGAGCCAGAACCGTAATATCCGTTCCATGTAACGTGGTAACCACTTTAAGGCCGTCCCCTACCATTTGTTTCGCAAGAAAGGCACATACTGCGTGTGGAACGGCGTAATGAACATGCAGCAGATCCAGCTGCTGTGACTTAGCCACCTGAGCCATCTTTGTTGCCAGTGACAGGTCATACGGAGGGTAACGGAAAACATAATAATCATTTACTTCAACTTCGTGATAAAAAATATTTTTCTGGAACGTACCCAGTCTGAACGGGATACTGTTGGCAATAAAATGAACCTGATGCCCCTGTTCGGCAAGTAATTTGCCCAGCTCCGTTGCGACAACGCCAGACCCGCCGAGGGACGGATAACAGGTGATGCCGATTTTTAGCTTTTTATCCATCCTGTGGACGCTCCTTTGATCTCCCGCTTCATGCAGGTTGATATCTTGCAATGTAATAATGAAACCCTTCGTTTCATTAAACGTAAAATGTGAAATCGTTTATTGGGCACCCGAGCCAAATTGATGAACCACGTAAGGTGTAATTGTAGCAAAACCTTCTGCAAACGGGATGAGACTACGCTGTCCGAGCAAGGAATCACGGGCTCTTACACGTTCAATATACCCTTGATTCAATGGCGTCGAGACCGCTCCGTCTCCCAGTTCGAATTGGGAACGATAAGAGAGCAATGAAGCTTCTTTTTGCTCATAGTGTTCCGTAATATCGACAATCAAATCCGTAGGCCCGATGTCATTAATAAAGTAAAAATAAAGTTCCTTCACCTGCACGGCAGGCATATCCGGCATGTAGTTGCGAAGCTTGGCGTTAAATACAGCCTCCTGCACAAGCTTACTGCAATTGACATGATCCGGATGACGATCTTCCCAATACGGAGCAAACACCATCCGAGGGGCATGACGTCGTATCTCAGCCGTCACCGCCTGTACATGTTCAGGCGTAAGATATAAGCCACGATCAGGAAGCCCCAGATTCGTTCGACACGAAAGACCGAGGACGCGGGAGGCTTGCTCCGCTTCCTCGGTTCTGCGCTCTACTGTTCCGTTGGAAGACATCTCAGCACGAGTCAGATCACACACGCCTACTTTCAAGCCAGCAGCGGTATGTTTGGCAATCGTTCCACCCATACCAATCTCCGCATCGTCTGCATGTGCTCCAAAGATGAGAATATCCAGACTCATTCGGAATCACCTGAATTCAATCCAGCCTCCGGCTTGTACTTATGTACCAGCTCTCTCCAGGCAAAATCACCACGATCCAGAGCCTTAACCAGAATCTCAGCGGTTGCGATATTCGTGGCAAGGGGAATTCCCTGCACATCACAAAGACGTAGCAACGCATTAATATCCGGCTCGTGAGGTTGTGCCATCAATGGATCGCGCAAGAAAATAATCAGATCCATCTCATTTTGCGCAACCAAAGCTCCAATCTGCTGATCTCCGCCCAGTGGGCCTGATTCGAATCGATGAATCTTCAGAGATGTTCCTTCCATAATACGAAGGCCTGTTGTTCCTGTAGAATATAATTGATGGTCCGTAAAAACAGGCTCATATGCCGTCACGAAATTAACCATCTCTTCTTTTTTACGATCATGGGCGATAAATGCTATTTTCAACATGACAATCTCCTTTAGTCGATAAAGTGGTCAAATCCGTAGATCATTCCTGTATATTCCATAACCTTTTGCACACCAATCTTAACACCAGGCATATAACCTGCGCGCTCGTAGGAGTCATGCCGAATTTTGAGTGACTGTCCATAGTCTCCGAAAACAACTTCCTGCTGCGCGAATACGCCAGGCAATCGTACACTGTGAATTCGGAAGCCATTGTAATACCCGCCCCGTGATCCTTCAATCGTTTCTTCCTCATTTGGATTACCTTGACGAAGTTCTTCCCGATTGGCAGCAATCAGTTCCGCTGTTTTGATCGCAGTTCCGGAAGGAGCATCCAGCTTCTGATCCCCGTGATATTCGATGATCTCCACATTTGGCATATGTTTGGCAGCCTGTGCTGCGAATCGCATCATCAAAATGGCACCAATCGAGAAGTTAGGGGCAATAAGCCCTCCAATTCCTTTGTCCTGGCACTGCTTGTCCAACTGTTCGATCTGCTCCGGCGTGAAGCCGGTAACACCCATGACAGGTCTGACTCCATGACGGATCGCGATCTCAGTATGTGCAAACGCAAATTGTGGTACTGTAAAATCAACCATAACCTGCGGTTTTGTTTCGGCAAAAGCCATTTCGATATCATCAGTCACCAGCACCCCACACTCTGGCAAACCAACAAGGGTTGCTGCATCCGTGCCTGCTCCGGAGCGGTTGACAGCCGCTGCAAGCTCCAATTCCGGGTCCTGAAGTACCAATTTCACAACTTCACGGCCCATACGGCCAGCCGCTCCGATCACGGCAACTCTGATTACTTCACTCATATTGACTGCATCTCCTCGCTATGTTGGATCATATCGTTGAATCCATTTCTACTCAAAAGAAATCTTTGCAAAATGAATTCTTATTGAATGGATTTCATACGTTGCTTGATTTCCTGTAACATCTGATGCAGTTGCCCATTCTGCGGATCCATCAAAATCGCCTCACGCAGCGCCTGAATTGCATATTCAAATTCATTCAAATCACTGTAAGCCAGCGCAAGCATAACATGAGCTTCCACTGAGAGCGGATCAAGTTGGACCGCTTCTTGCAGAAGCGTAGACGCTTCCACATAGCGCTCCTGTGTTGCAGTACCCGCCTGCTCCAACAGCAACTTCGCTCTGGAGGTCAATTGTTTTGCTTCCAACGTCTGCAGATGCAAAATATACTCTTCTGTTCCTGGCGACAATTCAACCGACTTGCGTGCATATTCAAGCGCCGGAACCAGATGTTTGCTGCGGGCGTGTGTAATGGAACAGCGATAATATAACTCCGCGTGTTTTGGATGAGCGTGAATGGCTGACTCGAACCAACGAATCGCCTGCTCAAAATCATTTTGCAATATACAGCGGTAAGCCTGCTGCATATATTCTTCCGGTTTCATCATTAAGCTGACCCTCCCCGATCGGGTGATGGTACAGCATATGTAATCTACGCCTAATCGGTGTTTTTGGGAGTCCACCGATTGGCATCGCGGGTGTTAAATTTATGCATGACTTTATCGTGCGCCTCAGCCAGATCAATTCCCAGCGAGTTCGCAAAACAAATCGTGATAAATAAAATATCTCCAAGCTCAAGTTCAATGGAATTGGCTGCTTCGGAAGATTTCTTCGGCTTCTCGCCGAATTCATGATTCACTTCTCTGGCGAGCTCCCCAACCTCTTCAGACATCCGGGCCAACATGGCAAGAGGACTGAAATACCCCTCCTTGAACTGGGAGATATACTGATCAACCTCACGCTGCATTTCTGCGATGCTTTTCTCCATGAGAACGGATTCTCCTTTTGAAATGATGTCGTATTTGTTCCTAATAATATCAGTTATTTAGATTCACTTCCACCATCATCATCTACAAATCATTTTTAAAGAATCAATAAACAGGTATACTAGATGGGAATGATTGCTTCTTCATTCTAATTTATCTACAGCGAGGGATCTTATGAGCACTGCCAAAACCTGGATTCAAGTTAAACTGGTTCTTCCCATCGTGCTGGGTACAGCCTTATATGCCTTTGGGCTCCTCTATTTTATTATCCCCAATCAGCTTATGGAAGGCGGCCTTACTGGGGTTACGGTGCTGATCAATTACGCTTTTGGCATCTCACCTTCACTTACAACCTTGATTCTGAATGTTCCCCTCTTTCTGATCGGGCTCAAAATTTTGGGCGGCAGACAGATGATCTATACGGGTATCGGAATCGGGGCACTAACCGTTTTTCTATGGTTGTTTGAGAAGTTGATTCATCTGGGCTGGATTGAACCATTACATACCGAGAATGACTTACTGTTAGCTGCACTATATGCAGGTGTCACCCTTGGAGCCGGTCTTGGCATTGTATTCCGTTGGGGTGGAACGACGGGCGGTTCAGACATCATCGCTCGT
Source organism: Paenibacillus sp. FSL K6-4396 (assembly GCF_038002525.1). Classification (NCBI taxonomy): domain Bacteria; kingdom Bacillati; phylum Bacillota; class Bacilli; order Caryophanales; family Paenibacillaceae; genus Paenibacillus; species Paenibacillus sp. FSL K6-4396. The sequence continues at coordinate 4,394,649 of NZ_JBBOCR010000001.1, forward strand.
ATTCTCAACCGCAAGTATGGATGGAGTATGGGCCGAGTATTACTGGGCATCGACTTCGTCATTATCGGGCTCTCTCTCATCTACATCCCCAAAGAAAAAATTCTGTACACGCTCGTAGCTGTATTTATCGCCTCTAAAGTCATCGACTTTATTCAGGAAGGTGCATATTCTGCCCGGGCATTTATGATCATTAGTGACCATGCGCCCGAGATTGCTGAGCAGATCACACGGGATATGGATCGTGGCGTTACCCTCATTCCAGCCATTGGCGCGTACTCTAAACAGGCCAAACACATGGCCTACTGTGTGATCTCCAGGCAAGAGTTCAGGCGTCTGCAGACCATTGTACGTTCCATTGACCCCAGAGCTTTTGTCATCATCAGCGATGTTCACGATGTACATGGAGAAGGTTTCAAAGAAAGCTGATATAACACAGAAACTACAAGAAAACCTCTTTTTACATGAAGAGCCGTTAGCGTGGCTGTTCATGTGGAAAGAGGTCTTTTTTATATACCACTTATAGACCAGGATCAAGTTCATATCCGATTAGCGCCGAAAAGGAAAAATCCCCTGTTGCTGCGCACGATATTTACGATATCCGGCGTAACTTAACGTCGCCACAATGACCGAACTAATGAGCAGCCCGGCTGCCCTGCGATCAGGGCCTTGTACAAACGGTACAAAGGCACTCTCGTCCTTCTCGCGACCAAATAACTGGTTCACCAGTTCCTCCCCATGGCCCACCATGCTCTTTAATTGAGCCAGATCAGGTTGCTTGGCAGCGGTAAGGCCTTTGGTATGAGATAACCAGGCGTCCATCTGAGCAATCTCATACGGTTCACGGCGAATCAGTGCGGCAGGACGAATCGTCTCATAATGCTCCTCCAGAACGGTGTAACGGTTTGCCAGTACGGCCGCAGTTTGCCCTTGATTTGTAGCAGCGGATAAAGCGTCGAGATCGTTTTTCACAATTTTATAATACTGAAGCCATAAAGGCTTGGTTGGATTCGCGAGACTATCTGCTGCAAGTCTGAGTTTGGCAGAGGACTGCTGAAGAGAAGCATCGTCATTTTTCACCTTCACAACGGCTTGTTTCACTTCAACAATGGTTTCGGACAAGGCGTGAATGCCCTCAACTGTCGTTTGTCCCTCAAAGGAAATATGCTCCAGACTTTTACTGATACGCAGAATGCTGCCTCGCACTTCTTCAATATTATTCTCGAGCGCCTGTCGATACAATATGGCTGCTTCCTCATTCAGTTGTGCAATTGAATTGCTTGTGGACACTTGCTGATCTGAATTCAAATTCAATGCTTCACTTTGCGCGGATACACGATATGCTAAGTTCGTCCAAAGCAACAGAGCCATGAACGATACCACCAGTAAGCCAGTTTTGATCCCAAACGTTCTCTTCATGGACATCCCTCCCACCACCAATGTATGGCGGGGGACAGTTCATTAGAACAAGCTCAAGATCGGATATTAGGTTCGTTTCGCTTGTCTTAAAGCCAGCCACGCGCACAGAATGCTTACCAGTGTCAGTCCGAATGTGAAATTACGCACACCATCTACATGATCATAGAGGGATGCGGGTAACCAAGGGTAAATATCATATGTATAATCCATCGTATCGTTCAACAGCGTCCAGAGACCTGCAACGACAAGGGAAGCCCAGCGGAAGCCGAAAAAGCGTACATATATCAGAGCTTCAATCGCCATTGCACTATGCGAAGCAATCAACATCCAGTCTTGCCAGTGCTGTGTGCCGCCTTGCATCCAGCCAGCGAAAATAATGGATACGGCCCACACGCCATATTTCACAGATGTGACCACAGCAAGCGCCTGAATCACATGTCCGATCCGTTTGATAACAATGGACCGTGGTGGGTACAATATCCATAGCAACGCTAAAGTAAAAAACAAACTCGCTGTTGGACTATCTGGCACAAATACGATCTGCCACACCGGGTGCTCAGCCAGCGTCAATTTCATTTGCTCTCCGTACCAGATGTATCCGTATACCGTTCCTACCGCATTACACCAAAATAATAGCCACAGGAAATAACGATTGGTCAGAAATTCCCTACTCCAGAAATACGATAAAGCCACATTCCCTGCCCCTTCCTTGATCATATATTGCGCACGATACAGTGCTGTCCAAAAAAACACTTCAAAAAAACCTGACCGCATAAACGATCAGGTTTCATTGGTTATTTCGATTTTACTGTTCTGCTTTCTGTTTCGCAAGCCATTCGGTCAGATGAGTAATCTCTTCATCCGTTACACCTTGAGCAATCGCTTGATCGTACATCGCAGGCATCTCGTTATAACCTTCTTTGATAATAGTCAGAATCTCTTCCTGACTGTGCTTGTCACCCACACCCCGAAGTGAAGGTCCACTTGCGCCCTTCATATCAGCCGCATGGCAGCCAATACAACCGGCCTTCTTGTACGTTTCCATTGCAGGATCATCCTGCTCCACGATCGCAACTTCCTCTTGCTGTCCGGGTGCGTTGGAAACTGGTGGGAGCCCCTGTTCACGCCTCTCCAGTGCTTCTTCTTCACGTTGAATATGCTCAGGCTTCTGTCCACTTGCTTCCAACTCATGCTCGTAATGTGTCCACGCTACATTCGTCAGATAGAATACAGAAATGACCGACAAAATCATCAGTGATGAAGCAATGGGGCGTTTATAGAAACGCCTCTCCTTACCTGTGTCCAGGAATGGTGCCAGCAGCAAAGCTCCAAAAGCGACTCCGCTGACTCCCAGTACCCCGAGCAGAACGTAATCGCCCGATGCGTATGGATACTTCAAGTACTGATACAGAAAAAGGAAGTACCAGTCCGGCATGGGTATAACGGATGCGCTTGGATTGGCCGGATACCCCAAAGGTGCAGGTTCTGAGATCGTTAGTACCAGAATCCCCACCAATACAACGACACCAACCATCCATTCTTTCAGCAGGAAGTTGGGAATAAAGGCTTCTGATTTGCCGGGATACGCCGTGTAATCAGGCGGGGTAATAAATCCCGCCCCTTTACGGACCCGTGAATCACCGACAAAGATAACCTTTTCCTCATCATCCTTCTTATGTCCGTGAGCCATTGCGATTCCTCCCTTCTCAGTTTATAGTGGTCCCGAAATGCCCTGTCTGCGGATCATGATAAAGTGTCCGACCAGAAGCACCAGAAGCACAGCGGGGAGGAAGAATACGTGCAGGGCAAAGAATCGGGTTAGTGTCTGTGCACCAACAATCGTACCGCCTTGCAGGAATTCTTTAATAATCGGTCCCAGCCAAGGAACCGTATTGGCAATCTCCAGTGTTACTTTTGTTGCAAAATAGGCTTTGTTATCCCATGGCAACAAGTACCCTGTCAGCCCCAGGCCCAACATGACGAAAAAGATCAGCATGCCGACAACCCAGTTCATTTCACGCGGTGCCTTGTAAGAGCCTGTAAAGAACACACGCATCGTATGTAAGAACATCATTACGATAACCAGACTGGCTCCCCAGTGGTGCATGCCGCGAACAATTTGGCCGAAGGCTACTTTGGTCTGCAGATACTCCACACTTGCGTAGGCATTGATAATATCAGGTACGTAATACATGGTCAGGAACATGCCTGACAAAATCTGAATAACAGTAATAAAGAACGTCAATCCACCAAAGCAGTACACGAATGCGGAAAAGTGATGAGCCGGATTTACATGCTCTGGAACTTCATGATCCGCAACGTCCCGCCAGATTGGCGTGATGTCGAGACGCTCGTCAATCCAGTCATAGACATTTTTAAACATCTGCGTTCACGCCTCCTAATTCACTCGGGTGTTCGGAACAATGTCGCCCAGATATACCCAACCCTGCTCTTCCTTGACTACGTACTCATCCAGAGGTTTGGGGGCTACGGCAAGATTCTTCCCTTCCTTGTCATAGTGCGCGCCATGGCAGGGGCAATGATACTCGTCAGGGTACTGCTTGTCACTATTCCAGCCTACTGTACATCCCAGATGTTTACAGATAGGTGAGAGTGCATAAATTTTACCCTGCTCGTCTTTGCGAATCCACGCCACTAACGATGCATTACTCAGATACCAACCATCCTGTTGTTTAAGTTCAAAGGTGAATTCTTGAGGCTCATTCGTAATTTTGCTGATTTCAGCTACTTTGACAGAGGTGCCTTCTCCCTTATGTTGCAAAATCGGGTCCACCGCAAAACGGACCATAGGAAGGATTGCACCGGCGGCCATGTAGGCTGTAGCTCCACCAAGCGTGTACGTCAAGAACTGCCTGCGTGACATCTCCATGCGGCTTGGCAATTTCAATGAAGCTTCGTGGTCATGCTCACTGCTCATACTGTCTCCAACCCCCTTTTTCAGCCAACTCTCTCAAACGTTTTCATTTTCATAAATTCCACGACTTACTAGAACATACATAATCATATAGTAGCCCTAGAACACCGTCAAGAATTTGTCACACATTTTTAAGGTTCAATTGTAAGCGTTATTAAAAAATTGTTGGTAAATTGTCACATTTGTCGCTAAAAACTATTTTTTCCACAACTCTCGTATCTTTTCCCCTACAAATCTCGCAATCCCTTCTTCTCCAACCTCATGAGTTAAGACGGACCGACTTAAAACCAGATCAGCAGCTGGAATGTCCACGCCATCCAAATGACCATCTGATGTCATAATAACCACATATTTGAATCCTGAAGATTTAAGCTGTGCGGACAAGGAATTTAATGTCATTGACAATTCCGAATTAGCATAATGAAAGGCTGGATAAGTCATGATTCTCCCTTTGAAAGGAATTTCGACCAGATCCAGAAAATCTCTCAGCCGCTCCAATGCCTCGGTAGCTTCAACTGGCGACTGCTCACCGCTAATAGCTGTGTATGGAATAAGGCATGTATCCAGATAGAGTTGCAGTTCAGCCCAGCTGTCTTGAGTCATCTCACTGAATTTCAATTCCCTATATCCCCTCTCTATCCATTTTATTCCCATATTATATATGACCATATCTTATAAATCCAGACATTCATTTCAGAGTTACACATATCAAAAAAGGAAATACGCCTCTGCGCATTCCCTTTTATCTCAGAAAGGAACTATTTTTGGCTATCAGTTTATGGTCCTCAGTTCATCCGTCAGACTCCGGAAAGCTACTTCGTCTCCGGTAGCTAACGCTTTATCGATTTCCAAATAGAGCTTCTCGCTGCGCTGTTTGCGAAGCGCTTCGTCCCAAACCATCTCAGCTGCCAGCCCCAACATGACTTCATACGTAACTTTCATTTTATCCAATAGGATGCACCTCCAAAACGGATTTAAGAGCTCCTATATTCTTTTCCTTTGGTAACATAACCCAGTGAAGTTCTGGACATCCGCTCCAGATCGGCATCAGTCAGCTCACGTATCACTTTGGCAGGTGTCCCCAAAGCAAGAGTATAGGGCGGAATTTTACTATTCTCAGTAACAACAGAACCGGCTCCAATCAGCGTATATTCGCCAATATCGGCTCCATTCAGCAGAATGGCGCCCATGCCGATTAATGATCCTGTTCCAATAGAACAACCATGAATGATCGCTGTATGTCCTACTGAGACATCATCTCCCACAATCAAAGGTTGATCAGTATTGACATGCCCGACAACGTTATCTTGAATATTACAGCGCTTTCCAATGATAATAGGAGCCAAATCAGCCCGCAGGACTGCATTGAACCAGACGGAAGACTCTTCTCCCATTCTCAAATCACCGATCAGTTTTGCACCTTCAGCCATATATACTGAAGGGTGTAACTGAGGTTGTAGACCTTTGTATGGAATTATCATTATTATCACTCCTTAATTTGGGAGTGATTTTAGCAACTTGTCCTTCACTTGTCAAACATAATAGGCGTAATGTCTCCTGAGATGGAGCGACAGGATGCAGCAAGACGTGTGCCCCAGGCTGTCATTTGTATCGTCCGGCCTTCCTCATGTTCCCCAATACGGACCATGCCAAGATGCAACATCATTTTAACAATTCTGTTATCATAAATGGCCTCGGCCGTATCATAGTAAAACGGCTGAATGAACGGACCGATCTGACGAAACAGTGACTCGGCGGTTGACCATTCCTGGGCACATTCGCCTGTCCAATACACAATAGAGGACAGATTGGGAATAGCACCTTTATACAATCTTAACCAAAACCTAAATAGCTGTATCATTTCGGCTGTTTTCTCAGCTGCCAGCTTGTCTTCTCCAGCTGGTGATAACTTCAGCGTGCCTTGCTCCTCACGAACCAGCCGATGGTGAAATGCATAGTCGTAGAGAAGTGCGAAACGGTCCGGGTAATCCTTGAAGGAACGGCCATATCCGAATCTCCATCCACCTTTGCCCACCAATTCCTCACTAATGTGAAGATGCTCCATAATCTGCTGTTGAGAGCGACGGTACATCATGCCTTCGGCGTTAAGGGCAATTTCGTGCTGCTGGACATACTGCAGGAACAACTTGAGATCATCCGCTAAGAGATGATATTCATCCCGATACATGGGTGGTTCCGTTGTTTTGGTAATCCCTGCTCGCAGATGTGTGGATAACACATCCCTGAATCTTAATTTCAGATCCTGGGGTACCTGATACAAATACCTGGTCTGCTGCGTTGTCCCATTGAACAACCATCCACTCTTATTAAAGCGAACGATGAGATCACGTGGACTCGCGCCAGCCTCACTCTCCTTTTTGTCCATCGATTGACGGGCTATGGCAATGAGTTCTTCCATACCATAATACTGGCGAGGATCAAACAACAAGTTGTTCAAAAAGCGCTGATCTGCTTGATTCAGTTGACGTACCTGCTGCTCAAAAAAGGGTCTGCTGCCCAATGTAGTGAGAATACTCTGGATGAGTTCATGTTTGGAATTGGGCTTGCATTCACATTGGTAATAATCTGCTATTCGATTAAGCTGGCCAATATCGGCAAAAGTAAGCATATCCGCTAGATTCATGGGTCCATCGCCTCGCCCGTTAACTACTTCGACTGTTAATTCGGAGCCTGAAATAGTTTGGTTTTGTAAACATCGTTGACGGAATTCCCATAATCTAAACCTCTTTTTGGAAATCTTTTATGTTTTAAACCATACTATGCCCCGAGTTGGTCAATCAGAAGAAAAATGAGAGGTTTGAAATCATATAAAGTCTTTATTTCCCCATAAAACGCAAAAAAACAACCCAAGTTGGATTACTTAGGTTGTTTCGCTGTGTCCAAAGACAGATGTCGTGTGCAATTATACAACAGCGGACTCCAGTCATCACGTTCCTTTTCCAGGATCGTCAGTGACAGGTTTCCAATCCGTTCTGTATACCGATCTTTAAACAAGGCTGTTAACAGGTTGGCTAAGAAAGCTCCGTGAGTGACAATGAGTACGTTTTGGTCCGGATAGGCAGACCATAGATCTTCCAGAAACGCCAGTGCACGAATCTGGATATCCGCTATCTGCTCCTGTCCCAAGTCCAATGTCTCCCAGGCTTGGCCCCAACGGGCAACCCGTTCTTCTGAAGTCAGACCTTCAATCTGACCAAAAGCCCTTTCTTTCAACCGTGCGTCCGGCTCAAGCAAAGGTACATTCAACAGCTTGGAGATAATCTCCCCTGTTTCCTGTGCCCGCGATAATCCACTTGTGATGATATAGTCCCATTGGTATTCTTCCTTCAGCAGACGTCTTCCCAGGCGCTCTGCCTGTTCACGACCTTCTCCATTCAGAGGAATATCCGTCTGACCCTGTATACGGCCCGCCGCATTCCAGTCTGTAAGACCGTGACGAATAAGCCCGATTCGCACTTACATCCCTCATTTCTCCACACGGCGAATGAAAGGTTATTACCTATGCACTCGCACCTTGTTTGCGTTTATTCGTTGTTCGATGCATACGTCCAAGAGAAAATAACGCCATTCCTATTGCAAGTAAAGAGAGTGCCATCCAATACTGCGGATAAGCGGGTCCCATGCTCACAACAAAAGGTTCTATGATACTTCCTCTGTCCGCTCCAGTCATGTTGTACTGATACATTCCAGAGGACGATGGTCCGCTTCCGGCAACCCCTGTCTCCAGGATACCCGTAGTAACAACTTTGGTTTGCTCAGCTTCTGATACGTCTGGCTTAAACATTGCCATATACAGAAAGCTGCATAAAAAAATAGCCAGGAACGCGGCAATCCACAAAGACATATGCTTGCGGATCACAGCAGAGAAACGATTAACCTTTACCTCTTCCGGCAGTAACCATGGAGACTCCGCGTAGATCCGGTCCATCACGTTACGGTTCACTCTCTCTGCTTGTTGTTCTGTCACTGGAACCGGAATGCTGTGCAGCAAGATCTGAGCTTCTTCCCAGACCTCAAACTGCTCGGAGCACTCTTCACAACCAGCGAGATGAGCATGAAATGCAATCCGCTGAGGATGAGTTTCCGGCAAGTCCCAGACCAGTGCAAACAGTTCCTGGGCTTCATTGCAATTCATCGGTTCTTCATCCCTTCATATGGCTCGTACACCGGTTCGAAGAAATAAGGTTCCAATTGAGTTTTTACGCTTGATCTTGCTCTGAATAATAGCGATTTCACAGAACTGACGCTCTGCCCAAGAATATTCGCAATCTCTTGGTAGTCTAGTTGATCATACTCACGGAGTATAATCGCAGAACGCTGCTTCTCCGGTAAATTGTTAATCGCATCCCTAACCAGCATCACCCGCTCGCTGCGTAGTACAGCATACTCCGGTGTATTCTCCGAAGGAGCAACGGGAACAATCCCGCTCTCTTCAAGTGGGACATTTCCGCTGCGCTGTTTGCGAAGCTCACTCAGTACCGTATTTCTCGCAATGGTATATAACCAGGTTGAGAATGAGGCATCCACCTCACGGAAAGAGTGCAGACTGCGGAACGCCTTATAGAAAGTCTCAGAACAGAGATCTTCCGCAAGCAGCTCCATATTGGAACTTTTCAACATATGATATACGAAAGCCAGTATTTTACGCTGATAACGACTCATCAGCTCGGAATATAACTCCAGGTTACCTTCCTTGATCTCTCGAATCAACTGGGAATCCGTCATTTGAGTGCGACCCCTCCTCGCCCATCCATGTGCTTCTCCCCGTTCGACTCTATCCATGTATTACCGAACAGGCACAAAAAAGTTGCGGTTCTCACCGCATATAAAAAGCGTTCAGCGCCATAACTGGCCTTCCCGCCAAATTCCCCTATGTAATGGCAATTTCCCCAACGTTTCTACATTAACAGTATTTATTGTACAACGGTCTGCATCATCCTGGCAAATCCATTGGTATTCACAAAACCCGACCTGTCATTCATATGCGGTCATTTTCACGTTCATGACTTCATTTTGAGCCTTTTTGGTAAGCCTTGCTTATATAGACGGACAACATACCGAAAAGGTTACAAAAATGTGATATTTATTTGATCTAAGGTATCCTAACAGATTAAGGAGGGAGATGTAAATAGAGGATGTAAGTTTAAGTGTAACTTTTAACATATCAATACCTTTCCCATAACTTTTTAAGACAAAAAAAAGACCGCTTACATAAGCGGCCATTGCTCACGTGGAGCAATACAGTTATTGGATAGGAGTGGAGAGTATTGTCCTGAAACTAAACCTTTTATCTTCTATTATAAAGACCCTGTCATCCGTTACGGATACAGGGCCTTTTTTTAGATTGTATTCCTTAACTCTTGTGCCAACGTTAACCCATCGTCAAATCCAGTTCTGTATGCAGTCTTGATTGAGGAACCTTTTTGTAGGAAGATATCTTCCAATTTATTAAGGTCGTCGATTAACTCCAACGGAATGTATTTCTTCAATCTATTTAAGGTGACATTAAAATCATCGTACAACTCTTTATTTTCGTCCTCGCATATAGTTACAACTTCCCAAAGGCGTTTTTCGATAGCTGGTTCCAACCACCCTTTTAACATTGCGCAGCACTCCTATGATGTATTTTACGAATTTCTGTTGTTTACCTTGTTTTGCAGAACATGTTATACTTCGATTTGATTTAAACTCTCTAAATGGTTGAAGGAGCACTCTTGGTGGAAATAATCCGAGGGAGATGCTTACTTCAGTACTGGCTTGATCACCGCCAAATGACCCAAGCCGAATTCTCTCGTCGTACGGGTTGGTCCAAAAGAATGGTCTCGTTTTTCGCGACAAGTCAGCGCCCTATGAATGTAGAAGCTTTGTACCTAGCCGCGATGATCTTAGATATTCAAATGGAACAGCTGTATGAGTGGGAAGTACTAACGAAGTGAGTTGCGGAATATTCCGCTCTCCCCGGTCGAATGAGTACTAGTATAGTACTCGAAATTTGTGATCCACACACTCCTATCAATAAGCTACGTATCTATTCAACTTTGAATGTCATCTTATATCTATTCCCTCCAATACTCATTCTTGTTTTTTCCAATTTAATAATAACATGTCGCAGCCGTGTAACTTGTCGATGGTTGTCGAAACTTCCTCTAGTTACCTAGTATCGATTGATCTTGACAACAAATGTATTTTATGATAAACAAAAACCCGGTTCCCCCGGGTTTGCTAATTGATGATTCCTTTTAGTGCTTTTAATTTACTTCTCGCTACAGTAACTCTATAATCTGATTCTTTAAAAATTGCTGTAGATCCAAATATCTGCTCATCAATTCTCTCGATCCAATATGGATTGACCAGGTTTCCATTATGAGCAGGATAGAGGTATGGCATAGCCTCAGCACAAGCTTTGTATGTCAGTCCAACTGTGAAAAGACCTTTACTTGTGTGGAAGCGAGGTACATAGTAGTTGGCTTTAGGCTCCCACATATCTATATAGTAAATTTCGCTAGCTGGAAAAAATTCACCTGATGATAACTGACCGTTCTCCACTATTGCTACGCCAAAAATCTGCCTTCTGTCCTTCTTCAGTCGTTTAACTTCATCTACGATATCATTCCAAACCTTGATATTCTTCTGATTAATCCCAGTATGTATATCGTCTTTAAAGTATGCGATTCCGCCATATGAACCAGTCAATACTCGATCGATGTTATCTATATTCACTAGATTTGATCCATCAAGAAATTTATAGTTGGGAAAAGCCAGTTCGCATGCACTCAACGTTGTAAGTACAGTAAAGTTCCCCGTTCTTGTATAAAAAAATGGGACATTGTAATTTTTGGATGGCTTCCACATTTCAATGCCCATAATATCATTCTCGGAAAAGGAAAAGCGAGGCCCGTAAGAGCCATCGCTTTGGACTTGTATACCTATTATTAATTGATCATTCATCAAGGATCACTTCTTTTTCAATTCTTCTGGCATTTTCATCGCTCCAACGATGCTTTTGCGTTTCTTGGAAGACTTCTTTGCCCCTTTTGTTAGGTCCATAGATAGCGCTCTTGCTATATTTTTATTCAATTTAACCACCTCCTTCAGGTTTTGTCCATACTGGAAGAATTAGAATTGCTTGAATAAAGAATGCCAATGTTATTTCTGGAGACTTAATTACGAAATTCGCAGCCACTAATGCAGCAGAAATCCATTTTAACCACTGATCCCACGATGTCGGATTAACATACTCAAATTCATTTGGTGCATACAACAATACAATAATGAGACTTACTGTATTTAATAGAAGAATTGCTTCGAAATTCAAATTAATCAACGGAACAAGAGCTGCTACAATACCAGTTGCGATAGAGCATAATGTAATCGGCAAGTGTACTCCACCTGAAAACTTCCTCAATATAACGAATGAAAACAAAGTAATCAAAGCCCCAATAAAAGTACCGAACGTCAATCCTAGAATGATTGTAAGCAACAAACCAGTATACCAATTAAGACGCAATCCTAGCTCGTACTCCAATACCTCGACTGTTCCAGGACCTTCCGGATCAGCCGTTTTTATGCTTATTGCGATACGCCTCGACAGCCGTTCTAATATCACCCCGTTCCCTCCTTACTGAAAAGAAATAGGATACCCCAAAAGTTGAAATTGCAAGGAATAGAAGTCCTGTCGGATCGGATCTATACAATAATACTAACGTCATACAAATTGTAATGGCCGAAATAGTTGTACCGATTAAGAATGGAATATTGGTTTTAGAAAGATAATTTTCTTTTTTTATGAAGTCATGCGGAGGTCTTATAATGAATGAGAATCCAAAATCAAAAATTGAAAAAACAAAACAAATTAAATAGGCAATTAGTATTGAAGACGATTGCAATAAATAAACCAGGCTGCCTTCATTTTGTTGCACTACACCAATATGCATTACATCTAACCATTCAAATATATGAAAAATACCCATCTGTATTGCTGCATAAGCTGATATCCCAGCACCTGCGATAAATGAAGAAATATGCGGCTTCAATTCCATTCCTAAACGTAAAAAAAGTATGAAGAAAATATATTGAAAAGGTAAATCTAGCTTGGGCATGCCCAAAGTTATTCGCATCATGTATGAGAATGAGGCTATAAAAATAACGAAGACAAATATCTTGCCTGCATACTCTCGAACCGGTAACATATACAGCTTTAAGATGATTAAGAGCATTGCAAGAGCATCAAAAAATCCGAGAGAAATATAAATAACTGTGTTCAATCCGCACCATCCTAATAGAAATAACTTTTAAAGTTATTATAAAGGACAATGTGGCAATTCCATAGCCAAATTCATACAAATGCTATACAGATTCAGATATAATTTCAGCCAATGATATCCATCTATACTCTTCATCTAACATCAACTTAACTCGACGTGTTGAAACGTCTAACCCCACAACCACACCGGATACATGATCATCATAGAATGGATTGAATAACACCAAATCAACGGTGCAACTATTACTATATGATTCGCCCAACACTTCACTTACCCTTTGTATCTCCTGCTCATCTAATTCCGGTTTCACACGTCTTTTCTGTTCTTTGATGTGAGTCAACCAGGCCTCCTTGTGCTCAGGCAACATCATCCGCGACGACTCAAACAATCCGTTTCCTGCCAACTTGATGCTCATGGTAAACCCTCCTTAGTAATCAGTCCAATAACGTAAACCGTTTAACCGTTCTGGCGCTTTAGGTATTTGTGGCTTTTCACCTTCACGTTCCCAGCCTTCCAGGATGACGATATTAGCCGTGTTCAACTTATCATCCCACTGTATGTACCCCTCGGATACGAGCACATCCAGAGCTGCCATAACATCAGGCTTTTCCTTACCTGTTTTAACCGTTAGCTCATGCAGGGTAGGGAATACACGCCGTACACCTTTGTAGTTATATAAGATCCGGAGGACCTTTCTTTGATAATCCGTTAACATGTGAATCACCTCATAAATATTATATGCGAACATACGTTCTTTTATCAACAACAAAAATACCCAGTCATTTGGACCAGGTACATTTATAGTAGCACTCATGGGAGAGAGTAATAATAGCTCACACCATTTCATGTAATTTTATTCTTAGTCGGTACACATATTACACGCTCATCCTAACAACTTTCACGGATTTCTGAAGCTCATCCAACAACGTGTCGTTAGAAGTAAGCAGAACCCCGAATCTGTCCGATTATTCGTATAAAGGCGTGTTATAATTATCAGATCAAAACCGCAATCTGCCATTTAAGAGGTATTGACTCTAAGAAAGGATACGATCGTGACGAGTTGCTTATGGAAATGTGCGCCGAGGGTAGTGAAGGTGAAGATATCGAATACATAAGTCCATCGGATAATCGTGGTGCCGGCAGCTGGGTAGGTAATCAGTTGGAGGAATATCCGGATGGGACAGTTGTTGAATTTACGTTTGAATAGAAAGGTATATCGGAGGGTAAATAATTTTGAAAAAAGCATGGGGTAGTTTAAAAGGGAAAACCTACAAGTTATTTGAGTTTATTCTGAAGTCGGTTATGTTGATTATATTGTTTTTATCTGCCTATACTCTTATAGGGTTTCCAATCGAAAAGGACGTTTTCCTAGACATCTTGCCTTCTTTAATCACGATATTTTCTGTATTATTAGTATTCTACAATGTCAATCGGACCCAACAAAAAAACTTTCTGAACGATATCAAGAAATTTAGAAGAGACACAAGGATTAAAGTCGCTGATGACCTAATTGATTGTTTTGCAGGGATAGATGATTTTATACGCTCTATTAAAATAGAAGTTAGGAAAAATGATTTCACCATTGAGAAACGCACAGAATTAGTGGAGGCTTTTAGCGAACATTCAAAGAAAATAAACACCATACTTTACAAACGTAAAGAGGTAATAGAATATTGCGAGGATTTGAGAGATCTTAATAAAGGTATGCGTTTGTCTCATAAGATTTGGGTTACTTTATCATCTATTGAAACGAAATTAATAAGACTTGATCGTGATAACTGGTCATCCAGTTTAGATGAACTGCAGGAAAAAGTCCACACCGATATAATTAAGCATCGTGAAGATATAGTTGAACTATTATATAGTGATATTTTTAAACAAAAGTCATTTAATGAATTAGGCTTTTGGAGAAAGTTAACGTATGGAAACGAAGGGTCACACTTTCTGCATATAGTTTTTATCATAGGAATCATATTATACGTAGCCACTTTTTTCAAATCGTATTTATTAACTCTCTTTATAAAATAAGATCCAATCTTTTTGTTAGCCAAAACTTACCGCCTCAATCCTATGTAGCAAACAGCTATAATTGGGTTGAGGTGTTTTTATGTTCATAAGTCCTATGTTACTTGAAACAGCACCGGGTCCCTTCTCGAATTCGGATTTCATTTTTGAACCTAAGGTAGATGGACACCGGTTGATATATTCGCAACGGTCCGACAAAGTCCGGTTATATACACGTCACAACAACGATTGTACCCAACAGTACCCTGAATTACTGCTGCCCTTTGACTCTGACATCATCTTGGACGGAGAGGTCGCTTGCACCGATCCACTTACAGGGTTGAACGACTTTGAGGCAGTCATGAGCCGGTTCAGCACTCGGCAGCACTCGAAGGTTCAGCAGCTCATTAAGACGTTGCCTGCCACGTTCGCCATATTCGATATCTTGCAGTACAAGGGTCAGGACCTGCGTAAGCTCCCCCTCATGGAACGCAAAGCAATTCTCCGAGGCCTCACACTTCCCACCAGAAACTTTGGGATTGTACCCCACATTGAAGGTGCTGGAGAGGAATTATACACTCAGATAGAGACTATGGGTATGGAAGGCGTAGTTGGCAAGCGCAAAGACAGCCAGTACGTTAGCAGGCGGTCCAGAGAGTGGTTGAAGGTTATTAACTGGTCCTACGCCGATGTGTTCATCACAGGATACAAGAAATCTGAGTTTGGATGGCTCGCTGCTGTTCCAGATCCGTCAGGAAAGATGCGCCCGGTAGGGATTATTGAGCATGGCCCGAGTCCAAAACATAAGCAAGCATTTCGTGGAGTTTGCCAACAGCTGATAACGGGTGAAGATAAGAACAACGTTTACCTTGAACCCCGAATTCAGGCCAGAGTAAAAATGCGCAACTGGACCAAATCCGGATTGCTTCGTATTCCCGTGTTTGATCAATTTATTGTGTGATTATATATTGTAAAGACAATACAGGAGGTGCTTTGTATGTGCGGAAGATTTACAATCACTGATCCCTTAGACGCCATAATGGACAGGTACTATGCATCTATAGCTGATGGCTTTGAGTACAAACCTAATTACAATGCAGCACCCATGCAATACATTCCCACAATTATCGGCAGCAAGCATGGTAACAGATTAGGTTCGCTTCGATGGGGCCTGGTACCCGTTTGGGCCAAGGATGACAAGATCGGGAACAAGATGATCAACGCCCGGTCCGAGACGCTGGCAGAGAAGCCAGCCTTTAAACGGTTAGTTGGGTCCAAACGTTGCATCGTCCCATGTTCGGGATTTTTCGAGTGGCGTAAAGAAGGGACAGCCAAGACACCTATGCGAATTCTGATGAAGGACAACAGCATATTTTCATTGGCAGGTCTGTACGATACCTGGACAGATCCAGACGGAAACAAGTTGAGCACGTGTACCATAATTACTACTGAACCAAACAGTCTGATGGAAGACATCCATAATCGTATGCCGGTGATTCTGCGTCCTGAAGATGAGGCTGAATGGCTTGGAAGAGATAATGATGTTCAGTCCCTGCTTGAATTGCTTAAACCATATCAAGCGTCAGAAATGAGAGCTTACGAGGTACCAAATGAAGTTGGTAATGTACGGAATAACACTGAGGGACTAGTTAAAGAGGTAATCTAAAGATTCAAAAGAGCAGCGATGATACTTTGCTGCTCTTAAGTTTGGCTATATATGTTTAATTAATTGATCAAATCACCTTGCACTAATTCGCTGAATTCAAACTTCCGTTTCATTAAAATCTCTCTGTTATGTTATTGAACTCTCCTCTTTCATACAAAAAACCAAACTTGAGTTGATCAATTATAAATTCAAAGGCTATGTCAAAATTATTGATTTCTGTATAGCCGTAACCGCTTGTTCCATCAAAAACAAGAACTACATTTGGGATCAAAATCTTTCTATTTTCATCAGACGGGTCGATACTTCTGCTTTTTTCGACCTCGCTAAATTGTGTGTATGTTCTGGCGGTATCGCCTAGCAAGTTGTAAAAGCCATTATTGTCGTAAAAGTTCTCAGTGAAGGGAGCATTGAACAAGGAATTTATAATATAAATTGGAAGCGAATCCTTATGTTGTTGATAACCAAATTCGGAAACTCCAAACCCAGTTATTATCCCTTGAGTACTTAATGAACCGTAATCAAAATCCATTTCGTAATCTGAAACGTCACCCCTAGTCCCTATGTGAAATGTTGTAAATCTTACCTCTCCATGTTCACTCAAATAACTATTTTGGCTTTTTTTCAAAAGACCTGGAGATTCTTTTGAGGGTAACCTTGGATTGAAATTTTTGTTTCTTGATATTAGACCGTACCCTAGAACATTTAAATCATCTTTATAGAAAACCGTATACAAAAAGTCCTTTTTGATATAATCAGTTCTTGTTATTAAATGGTCATTTCCGTATGAATCTGACCAAGCTATTTTTTGTTCTCTTTCTGGAGTGCCCATTGAATCTTCAACATATTTCTTTGAATACCCGATTTTAACTTTTTGTAATTTATCCTCATATATTTTTTCCCTTACAACTGAAAGGTCCATTATGTACGGTTTAAATATTTGGATTAAGCCTACACCAAGAATAGCAACAAATACAGCTAATGCATTAAAAAATTTTGTTTTGTTTTGAAGTAACCATCTCAACAAATTTCTATTCTTTATCCATTCTGATATCTTTAAGAACAAATAAATAATTTTCATCAAATAATCTTGCACTTTGCCCATCTTATAACTTTCTCCCTTATGCAGTTTTCAATTATAGTTAATTACTATGTGCGCTCTAAACTCAAACTTGTCTCTAAAATATCGATTTCCAGCAATCTTTACTGATACATCACTGTATGCTTCTAATAACCCTCCATAATCCATAATCACCTCTCGATCCTGTAGAACAAGCCATACAGAGACATGTATCTGTGATAAAGCAGCGACAAAGAACTCTTCATTTGTTTCCAACACTCGATATGTATTCATTTTCCACACCCATACTATTTTATAGAAAAATATACCTAGGTCTGATAGACTATTCATGTTGTTAATTATTACTATATCAGGAGGAAGAAGATTGAAAAAGCCTATTTTTAAAAAATGGTGGTTTTGGCTCATCATCGTGCTGGTTGTTATAGCACTCGGTAATACGAACAATAAGCCTGAGCCAGAGGAACCAGCACAAGATAGTGAAGCAGTTACGGCTAACGAACAAGTCGATAAAGGGGATGAAGAAATAAAAAAAGAAACTGAAAAGGCTCAAGTTTTGGATAAAGAAGCTGTACTAGCTTATACAGCAAATATTAGAGGACGTACCTTTGTAAAAGAAGTTTTAGTCGGTGATCATAACATAAATGTAGTATTCCATGATAAATTCGAAAACTACAAGTCTGCCAATCCTGAAACTGGAGTTTCAGAAGAAGATTATGTCCAATATTTCGCAACTGGTGACGAAATCAATAAGATTCTTATGGAAGAGTCAGTACGTCTGTTAAAACAATTCATCGATGCAGATAACATTGCAATAACTGTTCCGTTCGAAGGAAAGACACACTCTATTGATTTGAAGAAATCTGTTGCCGAAACTTATTTCAATGTAGATTTCAATACTCTTAATTCAGATCCTGAAGCTTGGAAATCAGAATTAAGTAGTAAGTACTTTAATAAAAATGATCGACAAAAGTTTGTTGACGAATTTGTACAAGTGAAATGATATCGATGAAAAAAGGAGAACCGAAATGAAGAAAGTTTTTTTATTGATATGTTCATTATCAATTGTTTTTGGATTACTACCAACAACCATTGTTGATGCTGCAACCGTAAATCCCATGACATTGTTAGAAAAGAAATTTCCTAGAGAGCGTGTAACAGTCAGTAAGTCAGTAGACCTAAACGGAGACAAAAAGAAAGAACACTTATTGATCACTAACTCAGGCAACTTTTATCTCATCAATTCTAAAGGAGTTATCGTACTTATAGATACAAATTATTACAACGAAGAAGAGCCGACATTCCATTTACTCAATATCTCCTCAAAAGAGAAGCATGTTGCTATAACGTTAGACTACCTACCTTCAAATACACAATTATTTGTTTTTAAATACCAGGATGGGACGCTTAAAAAGAAACTCTCCATTATTGGCGATGTAAGTATTAATATTTCGAAAACAGGTGAGATTAGGCAAGCCTGGAAGAACTATTTCCCTGAAGGAGGATGGGATACTGCTGTGGCCTTCTATAAGTGGAATAGTAAGAAGGACAAATATATAGGTTCGGGTGAATTATCACGCTAAAATCAAAATAAGACTCTACCGAAACTATTTCGGTAGAGTCTTATTTTTTCTATATTTATTTATGTTTACCATTCCACTCAAAATGCCAACAAAGCACCGAAATAATTGCCCCAGTGATTTTAGAAGATATGGACTATTCGCCTAATGTTATGCCATAATTAATGATTTGTTCGGAATCATCAATGGCATGCCAGACGGTAACACTGCTGGGTTAAGGCTGCTGCGAGGAAACCTATATCTGTGGATAGTACTCTGTATGTATGTTTCATTAGGCTTCCGTAAAAAAGAAGAAGAAAATTAATCATCCGCTATATTATGAAAACTTTATTCGGAATAATCCTTTTCGTCATTCTGTAGAACCGCAAAAATTTCATCTTGGGTGATATGATCAGAATCTGGCAATCCAATCCGAGAATAGAAACTCCCGAACCTTTGGGAAAGATACTCACGATGAGGCGTATTCAATCTCAACCTCGGGCCAACTTTTGACTTAATATCCTCTAAAACTTTATAAGGAATCGTGTAAATCGCTGTAAAGTCAACTATCTGATACTGCAGTTTAATCGATCCATCATGGTTACCAATAAGATGCAAATTCGGTTTTTTACCACCGTAAATCTCTTTGATATAACTTTTACGTGATGTTTTTTGTCCCTTACTCTTAGGCCCAGGAAAATCTATTGAATTTATATCATGAATGAGAGCAACTAAAACATTTTCTACCGGCGTTCTTTCTAAATCACAAGCTTGTGTCATAACGATAACATTTTGTACGTGTGTATCGTGATCGGCCTCTAAATCCTCACTTTCATACCATCTAGGATTAGAAAAATCAGCATTTTGTAGCGTTGTAACTACTATAGGGCAATTTAAAAAGATATCTCCTTGACTTATATTATCATCATTGGTCTTCTCTAAATACCATGTGTTCTCCAACTCATCCACCTGCTCACATTATGTCTTAAATATATCGTTCTTAAAACTAATCTTAGATTTACCCGATTTTATAGGTTCATTCAATTTTATTAACTGTTCAATCTCACTTTCTGCTTCGTAATTATCGATGAAAGACAACTTTTGATTGTAAACATTTACATTATTTTTTTTGTCCGAGCGTTCGGGGGTTGACATTTCAACCGCCTCCAATTTAGATTCCGAATAGAATAAAGTACTCGATTTTCTTATATCTCCTAAACCATATTCATTCGGGCTAGTTATTAATACACCGAGATCCGTCTGTTCTGAAATAGTCGGAACAGAGCCAATTGCTAAAGATAAGCCAACTGCCCCAGCTGCAACCAACCTGTTCCAGTAACTTCTTTTATCTTGTGTTTTATCTATGGTATAAGTGTTAGGTGAATTCACAGTAGTACTTATAGTATTAACTGTCAAATTCGCTTTACTAGTTGCAATTGTTGAGTCCAATTATTCGAACCTCCCCTGCATTTCACCTTCTATTGAAGTCAAGAACCAACGATCAATAACCCGGTGTGCCCCATCAACCCATACTTCAAATTCTTTCTCAACATCCAATTCATCTACATTTGATCTGAATGTTAATTCCCACATTAGTTTCGGTACACCATTAACTTCTCCGCTGGTTAAACTAATTAAAAGTTCTCCTTTAGGCTCTGCAGACTTAAATGCTACCAAGTAACTCATACCTGGAACGGAGTTAAGCAATCCAGTAGCTTCAAATAGACTTTTATCGTAATTTATATTAATTTTTAATTTGCGAAGCAATCCATGAATATCTTCTTTCTCAAAATTAAAATCAATAGCATTAATGTACCGAAGTTGAAGTTGAGTTATAATAAGATCTTCTTTTTTGGGATGTAGTTTATAAAGATTATCTACTAATTGGATTGAACGAGTGTGAAAATTCTCCCATTCATAATTAAGGGCTTCATTCAGAGTAAGTATCCCGGGTCCTATCTGCACCATGGGCCAAGAGTGACCGGATTGTGTGAATCTATGCTGTACTTGGTGAGTTGCGAATTCTTCTG
Organism: Paenibacillus sp. FSL K6-4396; assembly: GCF_038002525.1. NCBI lineage: Bacteria > Bacillati > Bacillota > Bacilli > Caryophanales > Paenibacillaceae > Paenibacillus > Paenibacillus sp. FSL K6-4396. Next base: position 4,415,619 of record NZ_JBBOCR010000001.1, read on the forward strand.
GTATTCCTGCTTGAGGCAGTTCTAAATATTCCGGATATCCTGTGTTTAAAAGATGATCATACATCTTTGCAAAGAAAATTTTGTGAAATTCATCCGTTTTAAATGATTGTAGGTTACCACCACCTAAATTAATATTTTTAGGATGATCTTTTTTTGTTGTCCACTTAATCTCGAGTACCGTTTCTAAAAGCGGCTTATTTTTTAAATTTTTCATACAACCTCCGAGTAATACACCAATTTAAATATCAATATGTCCTGTATAGAGTCATTTTAATCTTAATTAGGCCAACTCACAAGCAGGAATACAGGTATTTAACCAAATTTAACGGTGTATTACTCATCAGCTCTATTCAATTGTACTTTAACTTTATTGAAATGATGATGTTTTAACGGATGATTTTGGGATGATTTTTGATGCCATAAACTTCTCACCTCTGTAACTACCATATTTTGTGGATTTCTGTAAAAAAGGTACACCTCTCGATTTTAGACCTTGATTCCATTTTCCTTACGGTAGTTAATCACAAGTTGGCGCCAAAAGTCATAACTTCCTGTTTTGTCAGATATAAAGGCCTTGTAATACTCATAGGCTTCTTCTGCCCATTTAGGACATTCCATGTTTTCCTTGGCTTTCTGTGCTGTAATCCATTTGGCTTGAGATTCAACAGTTGTCTTCAGTTCCTCCATTTGTATCTTTTCTTCTGATGTCATCGGCTCTCGATCCCCTTCCTTAATTCGCTTGAGTTCTGTTTTGATAGCTGGAATAAACCCACGCTCAGCACCAGATCGTGTATTCCCGTCACCAAAGAAATTAGTTCCCGGACAAGTCTTGCTGGACTCACCTCGTTCATAGTCACCTAACCATGCTCCAGATGACGTATACCAGGCGTGATACACGATATGTGATGTATCGATAGCTATGTTTAGCTTGAGCGCGAGACAGGCGTATAGGTGGATTACAGATTGTTTCTGTGCAGTACTCATCGTATCTCCGCCTTGATCAAAGTTGCCTATGATCTCTATGCACAAAGCACCTGTATTGGCCCCTTTGATTCCCGCAGGCGTTTTATTGAGACCCCGATCTAAACTGATAGCGATACGTCCATCCTCAAGTACAGTTATGTTCTGCCCTGTACCGGACCATCCCTGAGATAAATGGAAAGTCCTCATTCCCTCAAGACATTTCCATACATCCTGTTTCGCTACTCCATTGACCACCTGACGAGTAGTGTAGTTGGGTGCAGCAGTATGATGGACCTGGAGCTTGTCTATGCTTCTGGTTATTTTCTGTTTGTCGAGCCACCCTTTAAATTCGGATGGCTCCAGAAGCAAGAAATTCCCCTTTGAGATCATGACTGTTCAGTTCCTTTCTTCGCTTGTTTGATTACCTGGTTACCGAACACCGCAAACGCTCCAACCAATATTCCCTGGATAAGCGATTCAGGAGACCAGCCAAGCGTCCAACTGGTAATAACAATGGCGAATGCAGTAACGATGAAAACAATAGTCCAGTCCGGAATCCTTGGAATACGTTTTATGCCAATACCAAGTACCCAGCACGCAGCCAATACAATAAATAACTTAGGATCAATTAATGAAAACACGGTGTTCCAGTCCATATTCTATACGCCTCCAATATCTTCTTTTCGGTCGATACGCTTATGTGCTTGCTTGGCCGACTCTTCAACCCGCGTCACCCGCTCTGAAAGGGCATCTACACGCTGTGCCTGCACTCTCTGTTCTAATCGAATATCGTCCACGCCACGTTTTATGTAATCCACGTCTGCGCGTTGTAGAGCATCCGCTCCGGCCTCTTGGATAATATCTTGTCTATATGACCTCGATCGGCCCGCCCATCCTAAAATGAGTCCGCTGAGCGTTCCTAAAATACCCAGGATTGCTATCCAATCCATTTCTACTCCCCCTACAAATTCGACTGCTTAGACGCAAATAGCCCCTCAACTCAAGGCTCATTAAAATATTTAAAAAGGAAAACCTTCCCTCCGTGTAGAATTCCGTAACACACATAATCTAAGGAGGTTCATTCTTTGCTTGCATATCACATAGATCGTTACAACAGGCTTAAAGAAAACGAAGTTATCAATTTGATGAGTGATATTAATATCGAGCCCAGAGTTCTAAAAGAAATAATGGACGAACGTTACCCTGATGGTTTATCGTTTCATGGAAATACATACTACGCCCGACAACCTCAAACAAGAGAAGAAATACAAGATGTCTTTACAGAAAACATCTTTGAGTATGAACGAAGGTTGAATTATGCTCACATGCCTTCAAGGTTTCAATCATTCTTCGCCTCTGAAACAATGAAAGAACTTAGATTTTGGTTTAAGAAGCTAGGAAATCAAGAATCATTTGCTGTATGGGAAGTTGAATTCGAACACTCCGATTTCGTTAAACTCGATGCTTCTTGGCTTGGAACTGATATGGATAAACCTTCGTTTTTAACTTCTGCTTATTATGCCGAGAACTATTGGACTGGAAAATCTTCCGATCATCCTCAATACGAGTTATTAATAAAGTCTCCGATCAGAGTTGTAAAAAGAGTTCCCTACTCAGAACTAATGGTGGGTGAGTGAAGAGAAATTTCATGACGGTGGGTAATCCCTGTCTCAGGGACCTCTCCTATAGCGCATCGATATACTCCATGGTCATATGATCTGTCTTTCTTCGTAATAGAAACGTTTAACGTATAATCTGAATTAGCGAAGAGGTGGTCAAACATTTTTTCTGCCGCCTCTTTGACTTTCTCCATGTTTTTTATTGATTTCTGTTCTTCTGTCATTAAAAAACCTCCCTTTGATCAGGAAATGTTTCCTGACCTAATCAATAACTTCTGGTATATTTTTTTGTTCTCTAATCTCAACCGCTGCCAGTGCATTCCCAATCTCCAAATCTAAAGCTGTCAGAATCTCTTTTTGATTAAGTGGATGCGAGCTAAGAACAGCAGAGATTACCTGAGTCAATTCTTCAACCGGTTTATTCAAATCCATTTCAACTTGGAGTGTATGTGTCATCTTTGCCAAAACCTTTCCTCCTCTCTATACGAAAATAAGCCCCTTCAAATTAAGGAATAGGGCTTCATGGATTTATTATCTTTTATCTTCGTTACGGAGTGGCTACGGATTAATAGTCGCACAAACAAAAAAAGAGTCCGTCGATAACGGACCCTCGGAAACTTATTCTATTTAGCAGTGAGTAATGCTTCATCAATTAATGCAAGTTCGGCTTTCGCATCGTCTACAAGCTTTTGATAATCATTCACTTTTTGTTTTGCCAGCGCAGCCACATCCTCTTGGCCTGTCGCTTTAACGGATTCATACTCCTTCGTTACCTTTTCCAGACCTTCAACCAAAGGAGGCAGGATTTCTGACTCGTACCCTTTTTTCATCGATTCCAGATAGGCTTTTGATTTCCCACCAACTGAATTATTACCTGTCGAAGGGATCGAAGAAGTAATTCCCTCATTAGATGTTGAATCTCCAGATGTGATTGTTATTGTCCTTCCAGTCACTTCTACATCAGCTCCCAACGCTTCTGAAAGGGCCCGAGCAGGAACGTTAGCTCGTGAGTCTATTACAGCGCCCTTGTCAGAAAGATTTTTACCATTGACCACGATCGAATATTCGCCAGTTACCTTTTTCCCGACCATACTTTTCACAGAATCAGCAAAAGCACCTGCGGTTGTCGAAAAAACAATACCAATTATAATACCGCCAGCAATGTAGGCAATTTTTTTCATCCCTAAAACCTCCGTAATGGTTCTTTTTTCCTATAATACCATCACGGAGTAGAGGTTGGGAAGGTTCCTCCCCAATTTGTAGCATTAGCCAAACCGTGGTTATGCGTAGGTAAAGTTACAGAATGTGAGTGGGAATAGAATGCCGATTCTAATGACAGAATTCGATTTCTTAACGATGATAACTCCGCTTGCAATCCATTAACATCAGAAATATCTAAACCGATAACTGCCCCGCCAAACGTAACAGTTCCTTGAAGTCTAATAGGATTACCAGAGTTGTTCGAACCAAGGAACAAGTTATTACTAATTATAGAAAGTTGTCCACTCGATTGATATGAATTAATCTCCCCTACAGAAGATCCGTTTGTGTCCCTCCAAATAATCGCGGCAGCAGCAGCATCATCTGTTGTAGCAATTTGAATACGTACTCTGTTCCCAGCATCATATGAACGAAAACCTACACTGTCTTGCTCTATCCGTCTACCGCTTGCTGCTGTGCGGATCAATGCCCCCGTAATTGTACCACCATTAATATTTGTACCTGTAATAGTGGAGGCTGTAATTGATCCAGAGAAGTTCGCACCTACTGCGGACATAATCCCACCTGAAGTAACTGTGAACATCCCATTGCCTACATTTATTGAGGAACCAACGATGGCCCCGTTTTTAAAGTTGGAGTACTCAATATTGGCATAGTTTGCAGTTAAGCTATTCGCTATCAAGTCACCTTTCATGTTTAGTCTGAAAGGTGCGCTATTAAAAGCAGATGCTCCAGCAGCAATCCCCTTTGTATTGATCTGTACAATGTCCTCACCATTACCAATCAGCATGGAGACAAAGTTACCGAGTTGGCCTATCACTTGCTCCGCTACAACGCCCCTGGCTGTAATGGCAGCACGTATCGATTTCCAGCCATCTGTCGATATCCCAATTCCTTTAGAGGTCAGTCTGACTTGTTCTAAGGGATTTGTTTTCTCTTGAGCCAGAATCCCGCCTTCTGGTGGATAGATAAGTTCAGTTTTGCTGTTGTTGATGTCAATGACCGCTTGCTTGGCAAATGATTCAAAGACATCCGTCCGGATCTTCCCGTTTGAAAACAGATTGTTGGTGATGTTCTTATTTCGTTCCAGGTCACTGATAATATCATCGTAATCTCTTAAATTGATATTGGAGATCGTCGGTTCAGCATGCTTGTCCAAACTGTATGGATACTCTGTCAGTTCAGTGATACGAGCTTTCAATCGGTTCATACCCATGTCCGGGTCGATACACATGACATCATCACCTAAATGAGGTTTAGGCTCAGTGTGGTCGATTTTGAACAGGTCTGCCGTGGAAATGGTCGCCTCCAATGAAACAACTTCCTGTTCAAGCAGCGCCTTACGTGTAGCCTTCAGCAAGTCCTCTGCTTCTTCAATATCCTGCTCGATGATCTCACCATCGTAAAACGGGACCGAATCACTCGCCCAATACTGAGCAAACGGTGATACAAGATAGTTAACTGCAACTTTACCATTCACAATTGTTCCTGGTATGCTAGACAGCAAACTTCGCTCTAGATCCGTTAGCAAGGACGCATCCATGCCGATGAATGTCCGGCCATCCTTCATTTGAGCAAACATCCGGGTAACAAGAGATTCACCTTTGTCTTTGAATGAGCTGGATACGATGTTTTTTTTGAGCCGATACTGCAAGCCATGGTCAGATCCGATTCTCTTTTTGAGATTAATGACGAAATTATCAGGCTCTACTTCGCATTCGTACATATCGACGATCTTATTCAAAGCTTCCAGACATGTTCCACGTCCGAAATCCTTAACGTCATGTAGATCAAACGTATCGTGAATAACAAATGTAAATCTCCCGCCTGTAGCTTTTGTAATTAACTCCGTCAGTTCATTGAGATGTACTCCATAAGCTTCGTCAATATATGAGGTATAAGGGAACTTGAAGTCATTCAGTTTGAACATAATGTGGTTGCAATAGATCGAAGCCATGAGTTTACGACCTTCACGGGACCGGCTTCGGGACTGAATGACATAAAATTGGCCACGCTCATCTTGAACGTGGCCTTTGATTGCTATTTTTTCGAGGTAATCATCTGAGGTCATTGGTACCATAAATGTTACCTCATAGTCACTGTTAATACGTCTTCTTCGTTGTATATCTGAACTATCAACCAACGTACCTACACGCCGGATGTTCTTGTCGAATACTTTCATAGTTGGGTTAGGCATGTCACACCTCAATTAGTACAGGAATTTGTCTCTATGTGTAACACGGATCAGAACGTTTCTACCTGTTTCAGGGTCTGTCCATGTGAGATTGTTTTCTCCAAGATTCAAGTCGAAAAAATCACCTTCGAGCAAGTGTGAAGCATTCACTCCGTTTTGCGTGATCTTATACGTATTGGCATCAATGATAACTTGGTCACCTGGTTTAAATGGTCCTGTGAACTCAAGGAATTCCACGTGGTAACGACTCCCTTTAGCAACTGCCCCAAAACCAACATCCATTACTGCCCGTTTGGTAATCTCTCGAATGAAATCCGCCTTTGTGCCAGCAGCTACATCCATAACAGCCGCAAAAGAGATTTCACGGACAAAATCCCCTGCCGCTCCCGCATTGACATCCATAACCGCCGAACCCGTCATTTCCATCGTTGCAGCAGCTACAGCAGATCCTGATATGTCAGCAACTGCCCGGCCAAAGACGAATACGGATATTTGGCGGTTAAAGGCCAAGCGGTTAAAAGCGCCTCTATTAAACATTGCCCCGCCTCCTTTGATATGAAAAGCCCCCTGACCACTCCTGAGGGCATAAAAATAGCACACACTCGGGTACGCTTGTTAATCTTTTTGAATTAATTCTTCTCTTCCTTGTTGCATGAGATGTGCGTCGATCCCATCTCTTAAATCAGGTCTTCTCTCACATACATACTCATATGTGTAAGCTCCTTCAATAATTCTCATCCCCATGTAGCTAGCCATTAGAGCGCACCTCCCATAATCAAGTCATCCATTGCGGCTTTCATGATCTGTTGTTGTTGCCTTAGCTCACCCATGTAATCCTGCAAACTCATAGGTTTGGTGTAGTTGTAGAACAATGAATTGTCCTCCAGTCGAATATGCAGTTGGGCATTCATTCCTGGGATGTCCTCCGATATGGGTACGGGTTTATCTACCCAAATATCTTGGGGACTCGCCTGGTTAGGATCAGCGTTATATATCAGTGCTGTGACAACAGGTGTACTACCTTCTGCACTATGTTTAACTAAAATCATGGTTAATCCTCCTTAGTATGAAATGACCGTTGTATTAGGGAATGTCACGTACCCACGTCCCGCATTAGCACCATATCCTTGACCGACTCTAAACGAAGCTGTTAGGTATATTGGTTTTGTCCAATCCACCCTACCTATGGTTGCCCACGCTCTTGCACCCCCGTTTTCGACATAACGGAATCGTTTGTTCACCATGTCAATTTCCCAAGAACTGTACTTATATTCAGCTGTTCGCATATAGAGGTCGACATAGTACCCAACGATCTGATGAATGTAGTTATAGTTGGTGACACCAGCGTTACGGAATAATAGTCCTGCGCTGGTTTGTTCCGACCCGCTATTTGGAGCTAACAGCCCTAAAATCATACCGTCATAATCATTAATTCTGGTTGTTTTGTCCTTGGGTATTTCAATCAGGTCTCTAAACGTGTTATCTGTTCCAGGTGTTGGCCCCACTTGTTCAATGGTCGATGTGAGCCGTGTGTATGTCATAGGATCTAACGAACCCGGTATGTTGTACATGGTTTTACCTATCCGAATGTTCTCTGGTAGTAAGTTAGGTTCCCCAGGAACAACAATGTCCGTGTTGTAGTACCCTGCTGCTTTTGTCTGGTTCGTTGTTCTTGGTGTAATTGTGCCACCAGCTCCATTATTCGGCATTGTACCAACCCTGTTGTTTCCAGTAGCGTTACTGAACGTTGTCCCAGCCAAAACTTGCCCCACAGTTGCTGTCCCGGTTGACCGAATCACTCCGGACATCTTAGTAATGAGCGTGTCCCACGATTCGCTTGTGGATGCCGATACACCTATGGAGTTAAGCGCGGCAACCACTTCCGCTTTACGTTCAACCCCATACTGAAAAGCCGCCGCTACTGCCGACTCTGTTGCAGCTACATCATCCCTGCTGCCTGTTGTAGACTTCGAAAGCATGACGATTCCCTGTTCTGTCAAAGATGCAGAAGGTATCACGATATCTTTCAGTCGTTGGTCAAGATCAGCAATGTTTTCCCGAAATGTATCATGGTCGTGCGCAGTGAAGAATCTTGCTAGCTTTGTTCCTGCTGACCATGACACTGCTCCGCTCTCAAACCCTCTGGTTACTCCTGTAATCTCGTTTCCGGTCTTCCCGGTATAAAGTACCGTTTCGGCTGATTCATCGGTACCCAGCGTCAGGAGGTTCGGCGCAGGAGGTAAAACGGAACCGTCAAGTACTATGAAACTTGTTTGGGTGTCGTCAATGGCTTCTGCCAGCTCTGTTTGCTTACTGTTGATCGCAGCCGGATACATTGTTTCAATCATCGTATTTACCTCCTTAGTTCAACCGGATCTCCACTTGCCCAGTTAAAAATTTAAAAATGTCATTGTTCAAAATACTCCGCGGTGTCTCGAGCGTCCCGAAATAATAAAGGTTCCCACCTGTAGCTGCATCGCGCAGTCCGAAATGTGTAACCGGCCCCCAATTAGCTGTCGCCACATCAAAAGCTACATCGGCCGCAGATTTGATGGATATCTTTTGTATGTTATTCATCAATACACCTGTGATCGGGTGAAACTCTTGAACTGTAATTTGAGCCGGTTCGGCAAAGGTCAGAACTTGCCTTACGTAACCTCCACCGGACACTTCTTGTCCCGTGTCATTCCAGGTCGGATCGGAATTATAAAGAGCGACATATAGCCTATCTGGGAATGTGAATTTTTCCCCTCTTGCTGATACATTCAGTTGTTTGCTCGCTAAATATTTACTAATGTTCATCAGATCACCCCTCTAACAAGTATTCATTCTGAATCTTGAACTTTTGAATTGTTGTGGAACCCGTGTTGGTTAAAACAATCACTGGACTAGCGCGTTCATCACCCAAAGAAATTACTTTGATCTTTTCTGAAGAATGAGTAATAGTTTCTTCCAGCATGTTTTCATCGCTTTCCGGAAACGGATGTTTGCCCATTTTGATTGGGATTGTCAGTTCACCATCAAAAATAATCTTCTCGATATCCATAGTTCCGGCATATCTTCCGATGTACCTTCTGCCTGGTAAATCCTCGAACGTCAGCACGATATCCCCCTTCTTAACATTAAAAAGAGCCGCCACTTGGGCGACTCTTCTATGATAGTCAAGGGTAGTATCATCAGCCATGATAATACACTCCAAATTAATTACTCTTGGACCGTAGGTGCTACCAAAATCGATTTCTCCATCCCGTCCTGCAATTTCAAGGCTGTAGTCCCTCGTCGGTGGTAACACCGGGATGTTATGCTTCTTCAGGCCAAGCCCAATCTCTCGAAAAGACTTTCCGTCAGCAGTAGCATTGATCATTATCCCTTACCTCCTCTAGCCTGCATCCTCCGCATCAAACTATCACGTTCACTCCAGAACACCTTCGCAGCCGATTCATCCGCGATATAAGTATCTCCTGATTTAATTACGAATTGATTACCGGTTCTCTCCGGATTTACTCCATTTGAAGCTTGAGGAACTGAGAATTCAGGCATTGTAAAGTCTAGTCTGTGCATTCGTAGGTTTAGGAGATTAAACAATGAATCCTGTTGTCGGTCATTAAGGATAGCTTCTCCAGCATGAGCGATAACTGGAACAGCAGCACCACGAGGACCTTTGACTACTCCCCCTTCACTAAAATGCTGGAGTTTACCTGTATCTTTATCAATCCCATACTTCTTACGAATGGCATCGTTTTGTTCTTGAAGGAGTCGCATGGTTTCAGCATCACCCCGGGCTTTAGCTGCATCCCAAGCATCTTTGTTAGCGTTATAGGTGTACAGATCAATTTCCTTTTGATATGCAGAGTCCTTCGAGGCGGTTCCTGGAGCCAAAGTTCCCCCAGAGACATCAGTAACTCCAAGTGAAGCACTTGCCGCAGCAATCTGATCAAGACGGCTCTGATATTCCAAAACAAATGCATCAAGCATTCCGAGTATCGTTTCATTCTTCTCGCTCTCCTTCAAAATCTGAATGTTTTTCAAATTCTCGGCAGACAGCTCAGTATTCGAAGAAAATTCATCAAAAGCGGAAGAGAGATTATCATAATGAGATTTAGCATCTTGAATTTTATCGTCAAAATCTTTTTCGCGAGTTGTTTTTTCCTCTTGCAACGCCGTTTTCTGATCTTCGAGCGCCTGTTTCGCAAGTTTACGACCATGTTCTCGATCTAAATCCTCAATATCCTTTTGGACTTGTTTCCGCTCAGCAATACCCTCTGGACCAACAGCAGACTGAAGCAACTCAAGACGGGCAACCTTCTCAGCACGTTGTCTTTCGTAGTCATCCTCATCATTACTCCGCTCCATAGCCTGAATCAATTCATCGATGGCTTTGATTTTGGCTTCTTGTGCTGAGGCAAATGCGTCCTTCTCGGCTTGGATACGTTTAATTTCCTCATCTCTCGCGCTGTCCAATAGCTTTTTCTGCTTGGTCACCGATTCAGATACTGCCTTGGTCATTTCGTCCATAAGTTTTTTCTTTAGATCGTAGACCTTCTCATCCGCATCCATTCGTTGATCGCTTCCTACCAGATAAGCTGCCTGAAGCTTCATATACTCAGTAAGTTCCTGTTGAGTAGTTATTTCACCGATGGCCTTCAAGTGGTTGATCCGTTTTTCAGCAGCAGAATAGTATTCTTTATCCAAATCCACTCTCTGCTTATATATTTTCTGTTCAAGATCCCATTGCTGTTCAGCAGATAAGGTTTTATCAGCCTGCATTTTTAGGTACTCTTGCAGTTCCCATTTCATGATGGCTACTTTTTGAGCACCAGACATCTCCATCTTCAAAGCTTCTTTAGTCATCCACTTCTCTGAGAACTCATACCGTGACGAAATCAGTTTCTTGGACGTATCTTGATACATTTTTTCCGCTTCTGCTCGTTGTTCTGCCTTTAGTGTCGTATCGTTGCGCATACGATTGTAAGCTTCAGCTTGCATTTGGTAAATCTCAACCTCAGACTTACCTTGACGCTCCATCTGATCTGTTTGTTTATCAATCCAATTGGTTGAATTTTTAAATTTCAGATCCGTAACCTTGTTCGTCAAGTCATACACTTGTTTAGCTGATTCCACACGCTGTTCCTCAGTGAGGGCCGTATTTTTGAGTTGTCCCTGATAAAACTGAAGCTGCGTCTTGGTCATTTCCATCTCGGAACGGCCTTTTTGACGCATGCGTTCAACACGAGCTTCCATATTGGCCTGTGCGGTATCAAATTGGTCGCTGGCATACTGATCCTTCATGTCTTCTTTCTCGGACTGCACATCCCCGATTTTCTCAGTCAGGCTTCGCCGCTTATTAGTCAATTCATCCGATTTTAGCCCGGACTGTTCGATCATCTGACGCTGCTCCTGCATCAGTTTCTGTATTTCTGTTTTAAGTTTCAATTGAAGCTCGTATTCGGCTTTGTACTCTTGGGAGTCTTTCTTCATGTTCTTCTGCCGTACTTCGGATTGTTTTAAAGACAACTCTTTGTCAGAGATTTTCATATCTTTGATTCCGAGTTTACTCTCAAGTTCAGAAACATCAATATTATAAAGTTCATCACTAATCCGAAGCAGTTCACTATCAGCGGTATTTTTTGCATCCTTTAATTGCTTCTGTGTAGGTTGTGTTGTACCGGCCTTTTGTGGAGAATAGTCAGCCAATACTTTATCTACATACCCTACATCTCCGTATCCGTCACCAGCATAAACTTTGTCATACTTAGCAGAGTAAGCTTTCATATCCGCTAAATTGTATCCACCTGATTTTTTAAACCAGTCAATGATACCAGCGCCCATGTTGTATCCGCCAAGAGCCATGGCGACATCCCCACCGGATTTCTTCAGTAGGTCTGATAACATCTTCGTACCTGCATCTATACTTTGTTTAACAGTTGAATTGTTCATGCCATTGACTTGCATGACATTGGTAATTCCTTTGGCTCCGAACGAGGATTCGCGTTGAATCACAGCCGCAACAAGATGTGGGTCAACATTAAATTGATTGGCAGCAGCATTAATCTCAGAAGCGTATTTACCGGCATATGCCACTCCACCAGAGGTTGTTTGGGAACTAATGGATGTCGGGTAGGAAGCATCTGTCGAAAGCCCAGGAATACGAGTTGCTCCGTTGTATTTCGGTGCCCAATAGCTATTATTTAAATCGGAGACCTTTAATCCCGATTCACCCATTTGTATGAACTTACTGTCCCCCATGTAAATCCCAACGTGAGAGTTGTCCTTGCCATTGGTATTGAAAAATACAAGATCGCCGACTTGTAGGTTTTTCTTTGTTACGGCAGTTCCTGCTTTGGCTTGTTGAGCTGCGGTACGCGGTACCTGTACACCGATCGTTTCAAACATCTCCTGCACAAACTGAGAACAGTCTGAATATGCTCTTTGTTTGAATTCATCAAATGAACCGGTAAATTCACCGCCTATTTTCTTGTATCTCATCACACCGGAGTTTGCCAGATCTACAGCAGTGGATAGCATTCTAGTAATATCTGAAGACGGTGACCCGCTTGTTGTTATTTCTCCCTGTGATGATACGAGTTGTGATGGATCGTTGTATCCTTGCTCGTAAAGCTTCTGTTCCTCCAGCAATGCCTTACGCTTTTCAGCGAGTATATCAAGGTATTCTTTGGACGACTTCGCAACTCTTTTCTGTTGTGAATCCAATTTTTCCAAGGACTTGTTGTAGCCTTCAATCGCCTTCTGTAAGTCTGTCATAATTTCTATGGTTTCTTTTTTCGCCTTGTTATTGTCTTCTACCCCGTAAGTGTCATCTTCCAGAAGCTTAGTCATGGCCTCAATCTGGTCATTGCTTAACTGTAGTTGACCAGCATATTTTTTAATGACATCATTTAACTCATTAAGTTTTTGTTTTTTAGCTTCAAGTTGCTCATTTGCCTTTTGTTGAAGAAAATTAGCTATGCCTTGATTCATAAGCTGCGTGCTATTCAATTCAGAAGCATTCTTCTTCTGCTCCTCGGTGATTTCTTTTTCAATATCTTTAATTTTCTCGCGCGCTTCAGCAAAGGTTGAGATAGACTCAAACTCTTGTCCATAAAATTGAATTCGTTTTAAACTTTCCATCGCAACGCTTCGTGTTGAATCCCTCTCAGCCTTCAGATCATCAATGGCTTTCTTGATTTTTGCTTGCCTCAATTTTTCTAGAATTTGACCTTCAAATATCCAACCATCCGTTGTTTTTCGTATCTGAGAAGCTAATTCAGGATATTTCAAAATCAAGTCTGCTACAGCAGATGCACTTAAAGACTGTCCTTTGGAGAGTGTGTCCGCAACTTGATTCAGCTCAGAAACAGAAGAAATACTCGCTTGAACGGATTCTCTCAAAGCCTTGGTCTGCTCAACCAGTTTTTCGGTCAGTTCTTCAATCGTATCCGAAGCCTTACCGTTTATTCCGGCTAAAGCATCTGACTCCTTTTGAGCTTCAACAGATTCAACTGTCATTTGTTGCATCTGAACATTCGCATCACTTAATGATGCTTCAAGTTCGCGATTTTTGGTCTCTAAAGAGCCCAGTTTCAATTGTAAATTCTCCAGTTGGTTGGATGATTCGTCCACGCTTTTGAAACTGAAAATATTCTTCATAAACTCCACACCGCCAGCGATCAAACTATTTTCAAGAGACTCTATCTTCTCCTTCGTTTTTTCAATAGCTGTGATGTTTTCATTCATTTGGTTCAGTAAACCGTTTTTCTGATCTTCTAATACAGCTTTTCTGGCTTCCCTTTGCTTATCAATGAGCGAATTAAGCGCAGCAATTTGTGTTTGAGTCGCCTCATCCGTGAACCCCGCTGCTTCAAGCTGTGCCAATCCTTCTTTACCTATAGTCATCGCCAGAGCCTTAGATATCTCTTCCAGTTGACGTTTCGCCTGTTCCTGTTTACTTGTGGATAGCGTTCCGCCATCAATCATCGCTTTTAAGGAATTATGAGCGTTGACCATCTTCGGCAACAAATCAATCTGACGTTGATACTGACTAATCATTTGTTGACTCGCTGAATCGTTGTCCTTCATCATCTGAATCCGATCACGTTCTGCTTTTTCGGCTTCTCCACTTTTCATCGCAAAAATAGCAATAGCTCCGACCAGCAGAGATAGTCCCGCAGTTGCCGCCGCCATGGTCACCGTAGCAGCAGCCTGTGCCCTGCTCAATGCACCGGTTGCCACTGTTGCCGTGGTGGTCGCTACAGCTTGTGCTTCCCTTGCGGCTGTCTGTTGAACTGTGGAGATAGTTACACCTTCGCTGGAAACGATATTAACCGTATTTGCTGCTGAATTAGCTGCTGTTGCAGTTGTACTTGCGACTGTTGAAACAGTTTCTTGCGCTTTGGCAGCATTCAGTACTTGAATTGCCGCAATTACAGACGTAATCGGACCGCTGAGGGCTTTATATGCCAGCAACAAACCGCTCAACCCTGCGGCGGCTGCGTATACTCCTGTAGGGATTTTTGTTAGGCCGATTAAAAGTTGGTCAATTCCGTCTAACACATCTTTAATCATCTGGCGCAATCCATCTTCGCCAGCAGTGTTAAAAATTTCAAGCAGTGAAGTTCTGGTTTGGGCTGCCTTGCGTTGGATCGTATCCATTTGAACGGTCAGATACTGCATTGTAGATCCGGAAGAGCCAACAGACGCAGCAGTTCCCAGCAAGATATCCCCCACGTTAAGCGATGCGGCAAGTTTTGCATACTGGTATACCCCACGAGAAATATCCGCATAGGATTGTGTGAGGTCATAGTTTTTGTCTGTCACCTGGATGGAAAGATCCAGTAGAATATCTTCCGCTTTGCGCCATTGTTCCACGCCATCGACAACCTCTTTGGTTTTGACACCAAGACGCTCAATCTCATCCACGGCTTTATCCGTCCGGATTGTACCGAGAACCGTTTTCCACATGTTACCCAAGTTCTCCCCGGATAAGGCTGTATTCCGCACACCGGAGGAGATCAGCCCGTTCATTACGTCAAAGGATACGCCAGTCTCAGCAGCAATCTTACCGGTTCTCTGAAAAGCAGCTCCTAAGTCACGAGCAGGAGCCATCGTATCGTGTGCTACCTTAGACCAGGAATCCAGAACCCGGTTACCGATAACCATGGCTTCATTCGCATTTGTGATGTGGACCCCATATTGAGACATCACAGACTCCATGGACTTGGTAGCGTCCTCAAGCTCTACCATGTCCACAGTAGACAGCT
The DNA here is from genome assembly GCF_038002525.1 of Paenibacillus sp. FSL K6-4396. Lineage (NCBI taxonomy): Bacteria > Bacillati > Bacillota > Bacilli > Caryophanales > Paenibacillaceae > Paenibacillus > Paenibacillus sp. FSL K6-4396. Next base: position 4,430,873 of record NZ_JBBOCR010000001.1, read on the forward strand.
TTGTGGATTGCCGCACTAGCTCTTGTACAACGTTAACATCTTTGTACATACGGCCCCAGAGACGAGCTGACTCCGTGACATCCAAAATGTTAGAACCAAGTTCGTGAGCAGTTTGGATAAAGGCTTTTGTCTCGCGGTTTAGCTTTTGAGTATCCATAACCATTTTGTTCGTTCCATCTTCAAAATGAACAAAATAGTGTTCATTTGTCTGTACGTACCCAGCCATGTTGGATTCTATGTCTACCAGGCCTTCCTTCATGGCCTGGGTGACTTCGTGCATCGCTTTGTACATCGTATGGAAGACAACGGCATGTGAAGCCATGTCTCCTATTCTACCAATCCAACTTTTAGAGACAGCATCCATTGTGGACCCCATCCGTTTGGTTTGCTGTTCAGTTTGTGACAAGGCTTGTCTGATCCGTTGTTCCTCTTGTAACACTTTTTCCCTGAGAGCTTCCTCTTTACGTTGTCGCTCAGTCAAGGCCATGCGAATCTTCTGTTCCTCTTGTAGTACGCGCTCTCTCGTCCGGTCATCCGTCCCTGTCCCCGTTGCCTTTGCTGCCTCCTGCCCGGTCTTAACAGAACGATTCTGAAGAATCTGCATCTTTTGTTGATGTTCACGTTCGGATTGCTCAATCTGTTGATTACGCCTTTTGATCAAGGCTTGCTGAGCCTGCATTTTAGCATCAATCAAGCGATTGGTTTGCTCCAACTGTTGAGCCCTCGCACCAAGCAAGGCAGTTTGAGCAAGTTTTTGCTTATGTTGAGCTTCAACTTCAGCGAGTATCTTTTGGCGGCGTTGATCCGCAGTTAAGGCCATCTTATCCATTGCTGATGATATATTCTTGTATGACTTCTCAGCGGATGATAACTCAGCATTCAGCGCCTTGAACGCATCAGCATTACCTTTAGCACCCGTATCAATGTTTTTAAATGATTGTAGCACTGTACCGGTGTCTAATTTTATCCGCGCAGCAACAACATCCCTGTTCGTACCCTCTGCCATATTGCCTCCTTCCTACCTTGGTTGGAAGAAACCAAGATCGGATAAGTATTTTGCTTTCTTCGGCTTTTTATTTTCAACCGAACCGCCATGAAGAGTGATTTCAAATTCACGAGAACGCTGTTTTTCATTCATCAGTGCTCGTATTTTAGGTATGGTCATATTAGGCCACTCTGTATCAGATATTCCGTTGCTGATACAGAGTGCCCATAGACCCATCCAGTCCGTTCCTGGTTGATCTACTTCACCATCCTCAGAATACTCATCATCGTCATCGGAATCAGGATCTGGAGGAAAAGACTCCTTATAGAAATCGGTCCAAAACATCATCCAATGCCTGGATGCCCTCCATGTCCACTTGTTCAAACTCTTCATCCGTTAGTCCCTCTACAAAGATCATGTCAAATGCTTTCAAATACGCCTGCTCAATAGCCGGACAGTCAATAGCTGGGATATCCTGCTCACCAACTTGCGTTGCTTCAATAGCATCCCGTCCAATGACGTAACTAAAGCGAATGCCTTTGAGATTCTTGGCATGTTGTCGCACTTCCCGGATCAACTTTATTGTCCCGACCTTGATAGTTTTATGGATACCTTCAGCCAAACGCACAGTGCTTCCGATATTCAAAGTCTGGTCCAATGTCTTCTCTTCTTGGGTTTCAACTGCTTGTTCAAATTCACTCATGTTCATTCTCCTTTGAATTGAAATATATTTTTTACCCAAAAAAGAACCCCACCGATTACCGGCAGGGTTGAGTGTGATGGTTTAAATTCCGAACTTGATTGTCATTGCATAACCGTTCGGATTTTCCGGTGTACGATCCGGCTCCATAACTTGCAAATCCATGGTAGACGTATTAGCTTTCTTACGCTCCTGAGAAACGTCAAGCGTACCCCCGCCCAAAGCCTTGAAGATTGTAAGTTGGCATTGAATTTCGCTGTTTGTTTTATCGTCAATCAGTTTAAAACGATGTGTGAATTTGAATGCAGTAGGACGGCGAGTTCCGCTGAAAGAAGTCTCCGTTCCTTGTTCAGTCCAAACATAAGTCACAAGCAGTTCTTTTCCGTTATTTGCAGCCGTTGATTCAATTAATCCTTCTGCAGTAATGGTGTACTGTTGATCTGTAGGTGTTGATGCTACTCGGGTAAGTGGTGTCAACGCATCTGTATCAGGGTCTTTCAGATATACTTCGTCACTATCCTCGACGAGCGTATTACCAAAAGCAAGCTTATAACCACCTGATTTCAGGAATGCTGTCTCTGTTTCATCAAAGGTAATAGACCCTTTCTCTGTTTTACCCCCTTGGGACATATCGGCAATAGCTGCTGAATAACGCGGAACTTCAATACTTACTTTGTCTTGAAGGTCCCCTGCGGTGTAGTGAAAAGCATAACCACTGTCGCCGCCCATAACCGCCTGCCAGTCAAATTGCAGTTGTAACGTAACCTTTGTTACCTTGTCCTCAACGTACTTAATTGTGTTATCCAAATTACGGGCTACGATTGTTCCTACGCCATCAAAAACGAGTGGTCTCATATTTATCCTCCTTGGGTATAGAGTTGATTAAACAAGCTCCCAGAGCCGTGCATCAATCTCTTCAATTCGTTTATATTCCTTCGTTTCTTCATACCCTTCAACCGGTTCCTTGCCATCCATCAATCCGAGTTTTTGTGCGAGACGAACCTTTTCTCGGATCAACTTCTCCAGCTCAGGAAATTCTTCCTTAGGTTCCGGTTTGGTATTTGTTACTTCAGTTTGTTTTTCAGACATATCCTCACCTCAATTCATCCGGAGATAGTCCACGTCGAAAATGGCCTTATATCCTTTAACACCTTGTATTCCAGTTGCAAAATCAGCATCATATGTCAGTACGCAAAGGTATGTGGCCCATCCCGGCATAGTGATCCGCCTATCATGAAAAACACGGAATGCTCTTTCGAATAATCTCTTGGAGTCATAGCCAGTACCGGCATAGAAATCAAGACAGAATTTCCCTTCGAATACTAATTGGTTGGGAGAGAAACGACCTGGCATCACATATTGGCATATATGCGGAACAGTTTCATGACTTACGACGATTTCGGGTTCCATTCCTTTTGTAAATCTCTTCACGATCTCCTTTGAAGGAGATGAAGAATTAAGATTAAGCATTTCCATGAGTTCAGCGTCACCTTTAAGCGCATGCTGCACAGCATCTAACAATTCCAAACTCAATTCTTCACCTCCCGGAAGTATCGGTGGTATGGAAATTCCGTAATGACACGACTAATCCCGTTTAATATCCGATCACGATTGGATTCAAGAGCGATACGCATGAAATAAGTAGGAGGAGTAGCTTTGAACGAAGGATCAAGGTCCCCGCGTTCTGCCAACTCCTCCAAATCTACACCTGCGTATCCACCTTTGGACTTTTTAATTGTGCCGTCGATAGCTCGGTAAGTACCTCTACCCCGGCCTACGACTACCCGGCTACCCTTTGACCTCAGCTTGTTCCATGCCTCACTGTTCATATAACTGATCAAACCGGAGTTTTGGCTCGGTCCTGCCATAAGTGAGCCTTTACCGAACTGTTCCAGCCAGGCTTGCCAGTAATCAGCGGTGATGTCACCTGAAATCATTTGGTTCGCCAGCACAATCATTTGCATTTCCAAACTCTCTCGGACATCAGGGTAGTACCGAATACCGGTCTTCGCAGTGAGTAATACAATTTTCGTTAGACCTGTGATTTCAACCGCCAACTTGTTTTCCAAGTCTTTTGCTGCACGTTCAGCATCATAACCGGTAATCATCGCCGGTCCTCGCATAACTGAATGTGCAGCAGATTCGGATACTTGATCCGATCCACTACATCCACTTGATATTTCTTTCCGGAAATCACTATACGGTCTGGACTCATCAGTGCCGGGTCGCTTGGTTCCCTGACATCCACATTGGCCTGTAAAAGGAGAACCAGCGATGTTGTTGATAGAAGACCAGGCTCCTCTTGCTTGAGTTGAGCAGAGACATGTTGAGCAAACCCAATGACTTCAGCGGCAACAGGTGTAAACTCAGGTTTGCCCTTTGGATTGTCATTCGTATCATACTCCTGCATGTACCGTTGAACTTCCGCAGTAACGTTCGTTTTGATTAAGGAACAATATTTGTCTTTGGTTGCAGTAAAACGGAGGGTTTGAACCAAGAATGTCATATCATTCTGCACGACATCCCCAGGCAATACAGGCGACTTAGGCGAAAAAAGGCCGTTGTACATGTACTCTTTACCGAGAACCGTAGTCGCCTTTGTTTCTCTGGACAGAATGACTTTATCCTGTTCCCCATTTACAGAGCAGGGAGAATGTCTATGAACGAAATCTTTAAACATCAGAAACGCCGCCTTTCCTTCTCCCTAGTGGGACCAGACAACATTAATAATGGAGCATCCATGGTCTCTTGAAAACTAGAGATCAAGCCGATGAATTCATTTGCCTCTTCAACGAGTTGTGAGGCACGTATATCCCAATTAACTGCCTGATTTTCGAAAGAGAAATCGAAATCTTTCATCGTTTTTTTGATTCTCGCAGCCATAGATGGAGCCAGTATAGCAGCAACCATACAAATACCTGCTGCATATACATAGGCTTGATCATCACCAATCAAATCAGCGTAATCTGGAACTTGCTTTACAATCCTCGCTTCAGCGATTGGTAAAACAGAAATAGCGTCTATGTCGGAGTCAGATATTACATCCTCACCAACGCCTAGACGCCCTCTTATTTCTTCGTGATATGTTTCTGTCGCAAGTATTTTATTCGCCACCAGCGTCACCGCCAGTTGCGGCAATCGCCTCTTTCAGCTCATCAATACCCATTTTTGTATAGCCAGGGATTTTCATTTCCTTCGCAACAGATTTCAATTCTTTCAGTTCATCATCCGAATCACTATTTTGGATGTCAGATTGCAGTTCATCAATCTGCGCCAAAAGTTCAGCCTCGCGCTTCTTTGATTCGTCCAACTCTTCCTGAAGCATTAATTCTCGTTCCGATGGGTTGTGCGTAGAAATTGGATCGACTTCAACGATCTCTGCCAGTAACTCACCAGTTGCTGCATTGCGAACTTGCTTTTTAGCAATCTCAACAAGTCCATCAGGGGCATCTTTTACGATGTCCCCTGCGTTGTATTCACCAACAGCATCAACCAAAATTTTCACAGTAGTCATAGGTTATCCCTCCCTCACGCCACTGTAGCAAAAATGTGCCAGTTGACGTATTTCAAACGTGGCAGCACAGTTGCCCCGTTAATTACTTGCCATTGGTCAGGGTCGCCTTGAATCAGTTTAGCGAGTGCGAATTTTCCGGTGTGACCAGTAAAGATGTCTTCGTAGTTGTTCGGGCTCGTCACTAGGTCCATGATAGAACCTGTCATGCCTTGACCAATGATGATTACAGCGTTGTCAGGGATAAACGGGTAGAACGTTCCTTTATCGTCAATGTATCCACCGTCATACACTTCGTATTGAAGACCATTCAGGTTTTGACTGACGATTTCTGAAAGCGAACCATCCGTTACAATATCTTTGCCGTAGGTGAATTTGATCAGATCGCGGATTTTTTCGTTTTGCTTCAAGTAACTGTCCACTTTTTTATTAGCTACAACTTTAACACCTCTTGCGCCACTCCCCCTGAATCTAAGAAGCCATTCATCAAGATTTTTCAAAGGATCAGCAGTTGCGATATTGTTCCAAAGGACATCAGCTGTAGGCTTGTTATTTGCCGGAACGCCGTAGTCGATTGTCCGAGAAGGTTTATTCGCAGTTGCTGGAACAACAAGGCTGCCTGTAAGTGATTGCCAACGCATCCACTCGAATCGAGTTTCAAGACGTTGGTTGAGATTCACCATTTTTTCAATCATGTATTCTTCGCCCCAAGTTTGCTCAAGGCTCGTGCCCGGCTTACGAAGAGTAGCAATCTTTTCTCGATCAATGATTGCCTTCTCGCGCCATTCCTGGTTGGTGAATTCCATTTGTTTCACAACAGGAGCGGCATGGATCGGTGAGGGATCATTGAGTCCAGTAGGTGGGGTCATGCCGGTATCGTCGTAGGTAACATCATATTTAATTGTCAGCCCGAGTTCTGGTTTGAAATCCACACCATTTGTCAGGATTTGAGCACCTCGAAAACTGTTAATATCTGTCCGAATGTTCTGAACGACTTCCGTAAGGAAGTACGGGTCGAGTACGTTTGCCATTTAATTTGTTCCCCCTTATACAAAGTAGCAAAGTTTAAGCGCCGTTTTAGCCGCTGAATCAATGCCTGTAATTTTAGATTCAGTGAAAATACCAGCAATCCACGCTGAAGCGCCCATATCGGTATGCGTAGTATCCTGATCATTGTCCAAAATGCAAACAGCGTCTTGCGAACCATCGGATGCTGAAGAGAGATAGGGAACGAATTTATTAGTAGCTGTTACCCTTGCAAGGACAGTACCTTTCTTAATTACTCCGTTCCCTTTTGCAAGCAACACGCCACCAGGAATCCGCGCTTGCAAGTCCGTGGAAGCAAGAACTTCAACAAATTCCTGTGTGTTAATCTGACCTGGTCCCGGTGCGCCGTTATATTGAGATCCAATCATATTACTTATCCCCCTTCAGTAGGTTACTTCTGCCCGTATTTTTGAGTGCGGCAATGGCATCTGCTCTGGCAGCTTCTTTTGCCTCTGTTTGGAGTTGTTCTGGTGTCTTTTGTCCAGCGGCTTGCGTATTAGTCGGTGCTGTTCCATTTGCCGCTCCCGCAGGAAGGTCTGGTTTATCTCCTTCGGTATGACGACCACCACCACCCAACGCAGCTTGAGCCTGAGCTTCGTAAGTCGCGCCGATTTTTTCGATCTCAGATACTGGCAAGTGGGACAACATTGCTTTCATAGTTTCCGTATTAAACGCTTCTCCCAACGCACGGACACCAGCTCCGCAAGCTTGCTCCGTAACCTTTGTCTTGTAGACTGCACCATCAGCAGCCTGAGCGCTCAGTGTAGCCAGCTTTGAGGTAATGTCCGCATCTTTTTCAACGCCCAACGCAGACCGGACTTGTCCGAGTACACTATTTGCAGCCGTAAGTGCGATTGTTTGAGTTTGTGCTGCTGCCAAAGCAGCTTTTTGTTCTTCTGTCACAGTGTCATCTCCTTTGGCCTGTGTTTTGGCCTGTTCTAATATTTGGTGCTGTTTGGATACAAAAGCGTTCATGCCGCCTTTGTTACTGAAAAAATAAAAGACGCGTCCATCGCCATCCAGCGACTTCGCATCTAAGGGAAGTGGTTCATATTCAGTTTTTTGTTGACTCTCAGATTCTTCAGGAGGCTTCATAGATAGAGATCCGCGAGTTATCCCCGCCCCCTCATAGCCTCCGTCAAACACAATGGAATTTTCCATAATGTAGCCATCATCAGCAAGAACAAGGCATTCTTTTCCATCGTACTCTTGGCCCCGCATGTGAGAGCATTCAGCTCCCCTAAAATAGTCACCCCCACAGATACTGCAATTATGTTTCGTAGTAACGAATCCTGCTGAAGTGTCAAATATTGTGCCAGAGTCAATACCGGTAGCCAATTGATCAGTAGAAATACCATTCGCTTCAAGCCCTTTTGCCATGTAGTGGTCACCGTAAAGCTCCAGTTCTCCGCCTTCCTCAACTATCCGGCTGTCGAATGTCCGTCCATAAGGAAACGATAAGGCATCCCACTTTTGCCAAGGATGATCCACGAGCAGAGCAACGCCTTCCTTGACCTGGTCAGCCATCTTTCGCAGAAAATTCGGGGTAATCTTCATTTTGTATTTATCAATCCGCTTAGTTCCAATGATTCTGGCTTGAAACACATGAGCCTGATCATCAGTGAGGGGTTGAAGAGCTTTCTGATTGATCTTCGTCAATTGCTCAGATGTTGGCTTTGCCATTTATTTCTTTTCACCTCCTTCATGTAATAAACGACTCCTCTTTCTCAACTTGCTGAATCATGATCGTTATCATCAGACCCATACTTCTTCTCAAGACCAGCAAGCAGCTCAGACGGTATATTAGGATCAAGCCCCATAATCCACCGTGCTTCTGTCGCCGCTTCTTTGGCAGTGATATAGCGTTCTTTCTCCGCCAGTACATAGTTGTTAAGCTTCGCTCTCAGATCACGCTCTCTCTCCATTTCAGTACGTAGATCAATCGGAGCGTAGTCGGCCTCTACCAAGGTTTGAACGCCATGTACTCTTGCGGCAATAGAAAAAGCCCGCTTCCAGAAACGCTTGGTTACGTTTCGAGCGGACTCTACGGACTTGATATATATTTGAGTATCCACGGAGCTGTATGTCTCAGTGGAGCCTTGATGCCTGGAAAGTAATGTGAGCAATGTTTTCAATCCCGTCGCCATCTGCGTATCGATAATATCAATCAATTTTTTGATGTCTATCATTGGTCCTGAATTGCCGCCCTTGAGATATTCAACTTTCACACTATCCCAATGAATCATTGCATCATCCGGGTTAAGTGAGTTAAAGTGCCCCATGATTTCGGTCATTCGTTCTGTTAACCACTTTTGTTGACCTGTAGGATTGTTTTTGTGCTGAGGAGGCATATTTTTCAATAGAACTTCCTCAACCACAGAAATATCCAATCTAGGATACCCTTGATTGTGAACAACTGCCTTCAAATCCTGTAACACTTGCAAATGGAAAAATACCGCTTGAAGAACTGGTAATATCGGTGTTCGCCCATACGGATCATCTATCATCGGATCGAACTCTTCATAAATGAATGTCGGTGTATCAATTTTCTTGTACTGACCAAACCATTCCTCGCCAGCACGAGGACGTGGATTCTTGATGTATTGCCAAGGAACAAGTCGATTCGTCCCCTCTTCTCTCCTAAACCAAATTGTCGCAGGGTCAACAGGTACGATATCAATCACATCGTTACAGCGCTCGTTCAGAACCACTTCGCCAGCACAAGCTCCACGTACCATGATCATCATCCGCTGAATCGTATCAAGCTTGTCCAACGATCTTCCATGCTGATAACCAGGTGAAGGAAGTGGAGAATCCAATAAGTTCTTGATTGCATCCAAAGCTCTCTGCCCATTCTTATCGTCACTACCACTCTGCTTCTTTGCTGTAAATGTAAGTGGCGTGTCTCCCATACGTAGAAAGTTGTAGAGCGCATGCGAAATATCGGGATGAACAGACACAAGAATCTCAAGCAATTCCTCGGCTGTATGGTTTTGGAGTTTAGTCAGATCAATAGTATGAGCGCTCTGGTACTTTTTCGGGAGCCAATTGAATATATCCCATCCGTTTGACGATCTTGGTGTGGTCATTCTGCCAAAGCCCATCATCTGTCGCTTTACAGCAGGCGGAAGAACCGAATTCGCAAATGAAAAAATGGCTTTATGATACCATTTCAATGTTTCACCTCCAGACATAAAAATAGAAAGCAGGAAAAGTTTCCTTACCTTCTACATTTCTTCATACTTCTATGGATTTATAATATCATGAACTTACTATACTTTTACTACGGATTCTCTACAAACGTCTTTGATAGTTTTTCTCAATGAACTTTTCATATGTCTTATCTTTAGTCGCAGACAAAATTTCACGTCCTTTTATAACTCCTTCAATAATTTTATCTAGAGAACTAAAATATCTTGCGTTCTCAAGCACCTCGATGATGCGTTTGAATGTTCCGCGGGCTATGATTAAAGCGATTAAGGCAAGTAGGAAATTAATGAAAATGCCTATGTAATAAGTGGTTTTTTCCTTATCAATGATGAGTCCATTTTGAATCTTGTTTTCTAATATAATACTTGTGATTTCCATGAGCATTTCCTTAATACTTGAAAAGTACAATGGCAACGAAAACAAAAGTAAACTGATCCCCACACTCAATACAGAACTTAGTTTATTTTGTTCTAAAATTGAATTAATATCTGATCTCAACAGATTTAATTCCTTATCTGAGAAACACTGAACTTCTGCTTCAGCTTTTTTTAATGCTAATACAGTATCTGCAATATTTTTCGCCTGATCTACTGGTTTCATGATGTTTCTATATTGATCCAAATTTTTTTTCGCTATGACGGCTCCTCCTCAATATACATTCATATCGATTATATCGGAATTCTATTTCATAATGTTATATTTGATCAAGCTGAATATTGATATCCAATTCGATGAGGCGTTCAAGATCCTGGACAGTCTGCATCTTTATATTTTCTAGACTGTAGGTCATTCACCCATTGGGCGATGCCTGCTTTACGATTTTACGATACTGTTCCTTTGATTCAAGGATGCCCTCCATGACTTCAAGCTCGCGCTGCAACAAAATTTTATCTGGTGTTCTCATGTGTAACCCTCGGCTTTCCTGCATTATGGAATGCGAGATAAGCGGATATCTGCAAAAAGTCACGCGTAGCGGGCCGCTATCTCAACCGGGTGATACCCTGGGTGATCAGGAGGGCCTTAGCGCGTCCTCCTTTTAATTTTCCAGCAAAAAATAACCGCCTTATCTAAGACCGACGGTTACCTGTGTTTTATTGAGTTTTAAATATACGCTCTCTGTGATACTCCAAGTAAACCTTGTGCCCCTCTAAGAGATCTACTTTCATTTCTTCATGTACGTTCATCAATATTTTATTATGGGCTTCAAGTAATGGAGATACCAAAACGAAGCCGTCATCACGAAAACTTATCAGACCCTTATCAAAAAGAATGTCATGCGCTGGACATAGTAGAAAACCGTTATATTGATCGAGTCTTTCTTTGTTACTAGACACACTCCAAGGCTTTGTGTGGCTAGCTCTTAAAAGATTCGGGTTATCAATCCCACACAACTTACATTTTTCTTCAAGCGCTCGTAACCTCTGTTTGAAAATACCTTGACCGATTCTGTTTTTAACAACTTGTTCTCTAACTGTCTCTTGCGGCTCATCTGAAACTGCAATTATTTCAGCTTCAATTAATTCATCTTCGCTTTTTTCAACGGCGACAACATCCTCTAATTTAAGTTCTAGCAAGGAGAATAAGTAGTCAGCAAGTTGATCTGTTACCTGAAATAGGTATCCTGTATTTCCTCGGCCTAATGAATTAAAAGGGGCGTACTTTTCACCTTGTAAAGCTAAAATGTCATCCATGTAATCCTTGTACCTAATAGGTTTATCCACTTGAACGTATCTTGCATCAACTTTCCATCCGTCATTCTCCCATAGATCAACTTCTGCAAGATCGGCAGGCTTAGATGACTCTTTAAAACCATTCTTGGCAACAATAATTGATAACAATTCACCATTAAAACTATTAAAAATTACGTCCCCCTTTGATACTAAGGTCATGGAATTCCAGTGATGGAAGGTCTGACCTTCTATATTTGCTTTAGGAGCCCATAAGAATTCCCCTTTTTTTTCTTCTTTGTAGCTTTTGTTTTGAAACACTAAGAAATATCTCATAAAGTTACCTGGCCCCATATCGTTTATATTTAGGTATCTAGTTCGACATAATGCAACAAATCTCCTTTCAAAATAGCGATTCAAAAGTTACTAATTATTTGTACTTACCCGAAACATAAGTACAAAAGCTTTATGCTGTTGGACTCCTGGTAACGTCGCTTGATTACATCGCAGAACTTCGGATCAATCTCCATGGTCCTGCAAGATCGATCCATCTGATCACAAGTCATCAGCTTGGAGGCACTGGGCCCAAGTCGGCTGATGGCCACCGACTACATGTCCTATTCGATCGTTCCAGACAAACGGCTCAACAAAACCCAATTCCTCTATACTACAACGAAGCTTCTCATGTTTAACGTCCCCAGGTTGAAGGTTAACACGGGGGGTAGGCTGCTGCATTAATCTGATCGATCGGCACGATCCTGATGTTCATCTCAATTACCTACAAAAAAGCCATCCTTAATAATCTAGATGGCTTTAATTTATTTAGAAAACAACTCGTAGCGCTCGTATAGTCCACTGGATTTGAGTAATCCCAATAAATTTTCATCATCAATTGCCCTAACAATAAATTCTATCTCCACATCTTGAATAACCATTTCTAACATATCGTATAGAACCTTTCTCTGTAAGCCAGTTAACTCATAGATGCTAATTAACTGTAGGATATAAAAGGTTATGTTTAAATAGTCTTGAATGTACCTGTTACTTTCAGGTATATTTTTGTTTCTGACCATGCTTTTCAGGGCACTTAAACCAATCACACGACCAGTATCCGTTTGTGCTATTATAGCTCCAAGACGTTCAATTCTCTTTTTTAGTAAATCATCCACTATTCTCATAGCTGTCTCAAAGTTCAGTAAATACTTTTGACCCTCCAATTGGTCAGCTGATCGAGCTGTTTCTTCTCGCTGTAACTTCAATTCTTCAGTCTGCATTTTTATAGCTTCTCGTTGTAACGTAAGCTCTTGTCTTTGAACAGTTATCGTATAAATAAGGCCAGCAAATGCAAGGCCTGAAAACAACGCATTAACCGCCCCAAACATATCTCCGAATGTTCCAGCTTCTAAAGATTGAGCGTCATACAATTTCGGTACGAAGTACCACGAAGCCCCCCACAATAAAATGATTGTTGCGACTACTAATCCAAAGATAATATGCCTCTTCATTAGCCCACTCCCATATAATCCTGATAGAACATATACCAGTATCAGATAAAAGGTAAACTCGGTCAAGCACTGTCAGAGAAGCGAAGAAAAAAGCACCCGAAGGTGCTTTAAGAATCTCCAGAAGAATTTTCAGAAGCGACATCCAATTCTTTCCCCTCTGTAAACTCGCTTAATTTTCTCTCTAAATATGTACCGATAGTCCATACGTAAGCCCCAGCTAAAACCCAAATTACGATAACAATTATGATTGCTATTTTTGAGAACCAAAATAATAAGATTCCCAAGATAATTTCCATTAAAACAATGAAAAAAGCATTTCCATGTTCTCTCAAATGCTTATATGACTCCACGTACTCTTTTATTGCATCATTTTTTTCTCGCTTTGCTCTATGTTCAGCCAACTGTTCATAATATTTATAAATATCACGCTCTCTATTATCTTTATAAACAAATCCCCTAATGGCATGAAATAGTAGTATTGGGCCACTGGCTATGTAACAAAAAGCCAAACCCAAAAAACCATAAAGCCATAAATGTACCATTTGAAAATTGTTAACACTAACTTTAAATGCGTCAACTTTTACAAGGATGTCTTTTACGTTAGAACCTTCCCCAAATACCAGTAATAGAACTATTATTGTTCCGACTACTGTCCCGACAAAATACCTTACTAGATAGAACTCCCACCATCTTTGCTCCCTATCCATTCATTCACCCCTAATCGTCAATGTGTTTCCATTCTAGCAAAGAATATACAAAAATCAATTTAATATTATGTTCTCTTTGTGTTGAGTTGGTTTCAACATTTGGGTGAGCCTCATATTAGTTCGTACGCTCACTCAGACGCTGTTCTCCGCTCTTCAATGGACTGGTCCCTTCAAACGGACGTTCTCATGTTAAGAAGCTCAACACGGCTCACATTCTGTCATATGAGAGCAAAAGAAACAGCACCACGATGGGTGCTTATGTCCTGCTTTAAATTCAAGTATTAAATGGTCTGTAGTATGTTTTAAAATTTTCTTCGGAAGTGACACTGATGAAAGGGAGATCCAAGTTGCTACGGTCAACTCCTGGGGTAAGGACCCTAGTGTGTATCAAATCATAAATGATTTCATTAACAAGCATAGCGTCTTCGTTCGTAATAGGAGTACTCAGCCTAATATTTAACCGGGCTTCTACTGGATTAATCGGGGCTTCACTGTGTAAAACACTTCTAACATACTCATGAATAGCACCTGTTTGAGTTTGTGGATTCTCTTTAAGAAAATGGAGAATAACCTGTAATAAATATTCTTTTCGATTCATCTTCGTATCCCCTATCAAAGAATAGTAGTGTTACAGCTTACTATACGTCTATGGAATATTTTGGTCGCAAACTTTTATTATTTGTTTGAGCAAAAGAAAAAGCACCCCGATGGGTGCTTAAAACAATACAATATTGTTTTTATGGAAATCCTCAAGTCCGACCAAAAGCATATCAAATGTAGATTTTTCGCGTATGTCCATGTCTTTCGCTTTTTCTAGTAATTGTCCCAATTCCTTTGCAGCATCCCTATGACCTGCTTTAGCAAGTTTGGCTACGGAAGAAAGAACTACTTCGTTTAAGGTCTCTGATACAGTTGAAGCATACACAACTTTATGATTCTTAATAGAATCAGCTAATGTTACATCTTCGCCTAAAAAGCTTAAATATACTTTGCTAACATTATAGAATCTGCTGGTTTCTTCTTCCATTAATTCTTCGTACACACAATCACCTCCTCGACATCATATTTCGACATCAGGAAGGTTTTTCCTCTAAATAAAAAGCACCCCGAAGGATGCTTATCTGTTATTTACCTGTTACTGCATTGAAGATTGCTTTATAAGTATTTACTACAGCTTCATCACTCAAAAACGTCTCTGCGTAAGCGCCTGAGTCTGGATTTGTGTTGAGCGCTTCTCCTCTAGCTTTAACTACTGCTTGCACAATATCAGATGCAATTTCATGATATGCTTTACTCATGCTGTTCCCCTCCCTTATTTACTATTAACTACAGGGATATTTTACCTCTTTCGAACAGATAGGTCTACTACAAAACTGCTTTACTCCATCCCATCTGCCCCATACACTTCCTTTGCATTTCTCAGGCTGCTTGTAGGGGCGAATGCGTATCTTCTCCCGTCTTCTGCTGATCACTTCAATTCCTCCAATGAAAAAAGCCGATCCCGAAGGAACGACTTTGGCTGTGATATGTATAATAAAGTTTTTTGTTCTTATAGTACCCTCGGATACGGTTGAAGATGATCCGATCACATTTCCTCGTTATTTTTCTTAGGCACTCGTCTTTACATTCGCCGTTTTCTTTGAAGATGATAATTTCTCTTTCATAGCAAGCAACATCTCAACCAATTCATCCCGAGCGATCAACCTTACTCCATTTGATTTAGCAAGCTGATATGCCTGTTCTGTATAATTGCTATTTGTAACAACCCATGCTCCATTTGCTCGGTAGTGTGCCTTGGCTCCTTGAACTTCTTGTACAGCTTTCAATCCAACATTTTTCTTATATCTTTTAGCTTGCACAACGATTCGTTTTCCATCTTTAGATATAACCAGGTCGGCACCATAATCACCTGCAGCTTTCGTAACCTCTGCCTTAAACCCTTGGAAACGAAACAGATGTCCAAGATAATGCTCAAACTGTACTCCATCCATTTTATCGATTTCGGCGATTCCTGACCTCTTAAGTCTTTCGGCACGCTTCTGTTGGATGATAATCATCAAAACAATAATACCAACAACCCCAAGAAATCCAACGACGAGTGATACTTGCCAAGATTTTGTTAAAGAATACGCTCCTAAAATACCTCCCAGCATTGCCATACCAGCTAACCCTTGGAATAACTCTTCTTCTTGCTTCGACTTACTTCTTCTTCTTGCCATTATATCTTCCCCCAAGCATGTATATTGTCCTAAACACATTTCGACACTTGGGACTAATTTCCTGCAATGAATAGAAAAAGCAAGAAGAGGAACGCCCCAGTCATATGCCGCATGTGCAGCTGTGCGTTTCATTCTCGCCCGATTTCCACAAACAATACAAATGTATCACGTCTAAAGTCCAACGAACCTCCAACTTCCTACCAAATATCAATCATTAATCAGTCGTTTTATTTTCGTATCCCCAAAAACTAAGCTGACCTACTATATCTACTTTCAACCTATTAATTTTATTATATATAGTAGCAAACACAATAAGATAATTGTTAGTCATAAGGAATGGGAAAACTGTATTGAGACCGTTTGGGCCAAACTTTAATTGTCTAGACTCACCTAAATATCCACTAATTATTGAACTTGTGCCGTGTACAAACTCACTGCTCTTCTTATACGCTACTATATATTGTTCTTCTAATGAAAAATCCATGTTCAATAATTCTTTAATCTTCCCGGTGTCATCTACTCTCCTTGCCCTCTTATCCAAAGAATCGTCGAGTGCCCATGAGCGTTTCTTTTTATTATTATTGGTCCTAACAAAATTGGGATAGTTCTCATCGTACTTCTCTACTCTTTCCTTTAGTTGCTGACTATCCCAATGTTCTAAAACTTCAAACTCTGCACTGTCACCTTTTTTCTGACGATGTGCAATGAAATCCTTCCACTTATTGTGTATGCCGTATTTACGAACGGCAGAGTAATCAACCCATGCTCTTCTTTCCAAAGGAGGTTGGCCCGTTATATCTTTACACAACCACAAATAAGAAAAGTCTATTAAACTTTCTAATACTGCCCTTGAAAGAATTATACTTGAGGAACCGTTACCTGTAGTAATTAATTGAAACACACTATTGCCCAATTGATTTATGTGGGTGAGGAATATATTACTTATCAATTGTAATTCATCTTTTTTAGACTTCTTTTTAGTATTTACTTCTTCCATAAGGAGTTCATAGAGCGCTAATACAAATAAAAGATTTTTACTTTGCCTAATATCAGCAAACTTATTTTCGCCAAGTTCATCTAATTTTTCGCGCCATCCGTCTTTAAGCGGTATCAATTCTTTCATAAAGAACCCCCTCAAGAAATATATGTTTACTATCCTTAGTTTAGCGATTACAAAAGAAATAGGCCAGTTACCTGGCCTCAGTCAAATACTCCTGATTATTTTCAAAAGATACTTCTACTTTCATTTCACCTGCAAAGATACTAATTGCCTCATTCTTTACCCTTCTGAATGTACTATCATTTAGTCCCACTTCCCCACAACTAATTTAATCGAACTCCCCTCATTATCCAGGTAACTACACTGAATAACTTCACGTTGCGAACTTGAAAGTCTGTTCATTACAATTTCAAGTGCTTCATCCATCCGAGGAACGCCCCGGTCATGTGCCGCATTGTGCAGCCGTGCGTTTCATTCTCGCCTTTTTCTATGCTCCTAATGTATCACGGAAAATGGTCATATGGGGGGGTTCAACATAGTCTCAAAATGAGGTCAAGTAAGGTTCATATTTGGGTCAAATAATTAAGGACCTCATTTAGTTGGTATGCCAGCATTGAAACTTTCCATTTTGCTGGTATAGTCATAAAATGACAAGCGGGCTCTTATTTTCGAATCATTGCTCCTTAAAGTTTGAGTGACAATATTTGATCTACTATGGTCTCCGTTTAATTCAATTGGTTCCGAAATATCCTCAATTATTGCAGTGAGACATAACTTCAAATCTTCAGATGCACCATTAAGATATTGAAATGTGTTTGAGTAAACATCCGATTGACTCCATTCTTTAGACATCCCTGATAACTCTTTTTTTATTTGTTCCAGCTCGGGAAGTAATGATTTAGCTTCGGAAACGGATATGTTTGAAGCATCCTCATTTATACCTTCTGTTATAGTAACAAGTCTCTCGTATATTGGTACTGTAACTTCATTAAATCTCTTTGTCTCTGCCTTATTATTTTCCCTCAGAAGTGCCTCTTTCGCCATTGTTTTTAAGGCTGCTGCATCTTTACTATTAGGCTCTTCTATCAAAGCGTTTTGTATGTACTCCAGTGTTTCTTCGTATTCACCTTCCTTCATAGAATCTTTGGCTTTTCTCATGTACCCTTCGTATGCATTAAACATTGTACAAGCTGAACAAACAAGCACTATAACAATTAAAAATAAAATAATTTTATGCACCGCTAATCCTCTTTCTAATAAAAATTGTGTAATCTTCAAGTTATTATACCATCTACCCTTTTAACTATTACATGAAAATGACTGATCACTAAATAAAATAGGGCGAAATAGTTTCGCCCCTGCTCTCACTGATCGTTTCTTTGCACGAATATCCTTGAGCGTATATCTCAATCCACTCCATTGCTGTTAATGTTATCTTTTTATTGTCACACCTCCTATTGCGGGAAGCATCATAGACTGAGGTGTTCCCAGCAAATATTCTCCGAAAGTGAGTACATATGCGTCTGCTCTGTCAGGCGACTTTAATCCGCGCTTTTTCATGTCCTTCTTACTCTCAAGCAGTATCTTCCCCTTACTGGTCATTGACCATTTTCTGGCAGTCAATTGGGAAGTGAGTACATCATCATCGGGTAATTGTAAGACCGCAGAATCGTTGTTCATATAATTGCTCATATTTTGTTCCAGAAGCCCCTTGATATACGCCCACATTTCAGCGCCCAGGTTTCCATAATGTTCATCCAAAGACGATGATCCATTGTTGATTGGAATGACTTCATACGGAAGCCCTTCTTCTGCTATAACTTCGTTCAATCGATCCGTCACACCACCACCTACACCAGTATCATCTATCCTGATTCTCGTATGAACGACTTCTGGGAACTGTGGAAGCAATTCTCTTATCAAGTTCAGCACCCAGCCAGCAGTAATCATTGTATCTTTCTTGAAATGATGATGCTGCCCCACTGTTACAGGGCCAATACCAGCATACATAGATGTCTCATCATCTCCAAAGCGAGCAACGTCACAGCCTATGGTTAGGATATCGCCAGATGGTTCCAAGGCTACATCTTTGGCAGCAAATTCGGCCACTTCAAGAGCAATGAAGGTTTCTGATTCTCCACGAGGGAATTCCCCTTCAACCCGGACACGCCATACATCCGAACCTTTTCCATACTTCCGTTCAAGCATGGCTATATTCTCTTTGCTTGTCCGAGGACTGTTTAAGCAAGATACTTTATGTGTATTGTAATCTGCTCGGTCCCTGTTATGAGAATCATAGAATACACCGCTGGTCCGAGTAGGGTTTCCACACATGAGCAGCTTATTGAACTCACCCGAAAGTGTACCTAGGATCGCTTCCATGATCCGATCCTCAACCCCTGAAGCCTCATCCACAATGAATAACATGTAGTCTTCATGGAAACCCTGCATGTTCTCCGGCTTGGTAGCTGTACGGGCTGTAGCAAACCAGCGTTCCTCATAATTTCGCATGTAAATCTTAGTCTTCGTCCATTTGAGTATCCGTTTGAGCAAAGGACTTTTCTCTTGCCATTTGCTAATCTCAGCCCATAAGACATCATGCAGTTGCTGACGAGTAGGTGCTGTACAGATAACCTTCGGAAACGGGAAGCACGATAGGAACCATAATGCCACCGCTGCCTCAAGACCAGTCTTCCCCACACCCTGTCCAGATCGCACCGAAACTCGTGGACCTCCAGCTATGTCCATCATTACTTCTGCTTGCCACTCATCAGGAGTGAATTTCAGCAGTTCCACACAAAAAAGAACCGGGTTCTTCCGGTACTCAGGAATTCTCTTTTTGAATGCAGCAAAGCGGCGTTTTGTTTGCGGAGACTCTTTACTCACCAGACTCCACCGCCTTTACCCAATCCTCGATCAGATCATCCTCTGTATCTCCATCACCGTTCTTCAGTTTCTCGATCTCAAGGCGGGTTTTATCAACTTTGGCCTGCATCTGATCCAGTTTCAATCTGCGCTCATCTTCCTGTGGTGCGATATCAAGGAATTGTTTGATAGCTCCCCTGATCTCCCGCATGACCGTAGCTTCTGCCTTGATGAAACTAGCATATTTATCCCAAGCGAATTGAATTTCCCATTCGTATTCATCTCCATACTCACCTGGTTTCTCCCTTTTCAACTCTTTGGTCATGTCCTCTTTGTCTTTGATGAAGAAGATACGCTGCGCCCAAATGATTTTACGGAATCCCTGGGTGATGTTATGCCAGATCATATCTATCGGTTCCATTTGCTGCACTATATCAATGAGTTCAAGGTATTCAGCGTCTTGTGGCTCAAATTTACGGAATAGACCATGAGTGACAGCTTTCTGATTGCCGAGTGGACCTCCTTTACCCCCTCTGTTACCTTTAGCATTCTGATTGCCACGAGGAGCACCGGGTTTAGCGTTAGCCATCTTCCCTTCCCATTGATCAAGTGACTTCCATTTTCGAACTGATTCAGGCGTGATGCCCAGCTTTTCTGCAATCTCTTTTGGCTTCATCACACCGCTGCTATCTTTCCAGATTTTGAACGCTTTCTTCCGATTCGGATTCTGTTTCCTGCTCACAAAATTATCACCACTTTCATGTAATTGAGTTGGAATTCCTATTTAAGGTCAGTAATAGTCAAACGTTACGAATCAAAATAAGCCTCCGTCTGAATCGCAGGCTAGTGTTCTTTACTCATATCCACTAAATAATGTAAGTTGACTGAAACATAAAGGTAATTCTGTTGCACTCATTTCAGGCATAAAAAAACATGTTTCTTCATCTAATGTCTTGCTAATTGATAAATGAGTGCAATATAAACCGTATTGTGTTGCACTAAATTCACCTTAAATTCAAGATTGCCTTGTCCATCATGTCCTGAGTCAGCCCGATATAGTCCAAAGTCTCCCTTGGATCGCTGTGTCCAAACATATCCATTAGTAACGCTAGATTCTCAGGATTGTCCATGTAGAGCCTATATGCCCATGTCTTCCGCAATGAATGGACTCCGATATCCTTTAACCTGAATTCCTGAGCTGCTTCGTGTAAAAAACGATAGGCTGTTGTCCGATCGATCGGTTTATTTCGCATACGGCTGATCGTTTTAATCTGACGACTAGCAAACAGATAATCAGTTGGTCGCATGTCAGCAGTGAATTCGTCCAGATCCTCTCTTATACTCGGATGGATAATAAAAGTCTTCGCATGCTTATTTTTTTGCTCAACCATACTGATATGGGTCCCTTTAGTTTGCCACGCCTTGAGTTCGAGCAAGTCAGATACTCGAAGTCCGCTGTATATGCCCATACAAAAAAATAAGTAATTCCGCATGCTTCGTATATAGAAGTATTCCTTCATCCCATCTATAACCCGTTCATCACGGATCGGCTGTACCTTTCTCATTTAGTCACCTTCTCTTGAACATGATTCGACTTCCAGCAGCGCGGCATAATACACATCTGAACAACCCCTGTCCAGGTTCCCAAACAACAGCCCCGACATTTCTCTGGTTGCTTGTCCGAAACCCTCGGGATAGCCGGTTCATTTCTGCTGTAAAAATGACTATCCATACTCTTCCCTCCTACAAAAAGGCCGCTCACATGAGCGACCTTCTTATTTACGTTATTGTATGGATTTAAGATAACATGCTTTTAATGCTAATTTACTGTTGTTTTTAGACAGTTAAGTTAGCTTATTCTTTTGGTTCAGCATTAGAGTTTCTGCCACGTTTAGGCTTTTCAAGAGATTGTATTTTTTCGTTTTTTTCTGCTACTTGGGCTTGCAATGCTTCCATCGTTCCCATCAATTTTCCGTTCTCAATATTAGCGACCAATAATTGTTTCGTTAACTCTTCATTATTATTTTTTAGCTGGCTTAATTCTGACTCTGATTTCTCATTTATGACTTGCTGCCGTGTTAATTCGGAGAGTAATTTCCTATTTTCTTCTGTGCTCTCATTCAAAACCAACTGAAGCTTGTCACTACTTGTTTGTAAGTAACTCGTCAATTCGTCACTAGAGTTCAAACGATTAGCTAATCCTGTTGTTTTCATAATCTCATCTTGTAGCGATATTTGCAGGGTTGACTCATTCTCTTTTGAAACTTTTAAAACAGATTCTAACTCGGCTTTATCTTGACGCAGTATTTCAATTTCAGCAGCCATCTGATCCGCTATATCCGCAGTTTCCTTTTGTTTAAACTCCAAAGCACTTTGAATAGATAACATTTCTTCTTTCTCTGACTGAAGGCGAGCAGAGGCAATTTCTACTGCCATATTCCACAACTCTACTCCGAATTCTTCTAACTTATCACTAATTTTTGCAGGAACTGGTTCCTTGTTAACTGGGGATTCTGAATCTCTACGTTCTTTGTGCCATTCGTTCATTAACTCGCTAATCGTGGTGTAGCTACCGCTTCCAAGACGCTTACGAACATTAGCGAGTGTAGGTTTAATTCCCTCTGCATCTAGTTCATCTGCAACCAAGAATATTTGTTCTTTATCAATCGCCATAAGAATTCTCCTTAACATCAATGTTTTGTAATATTTGTAGTATGTATTGTTGTATGTAGTATTATATGTATTATACAATGATACACTACAATTTTCAATATAAACCTCAGTTCTGAACTCAAGGGAAAGCCCCGTCAACATCAATGCTGGCAGGGCTTTTCTCTCAGTTCAATTTGGGTTTATTAAACCTATTTCACCTTCTTCGTTCCGTCCTCGTCCGTAATCGATCGTTACAAAATCCAACGTACGATTAAATTTCAGGCTGTTAGCAATACCAGCTATTGCCCTACGCCGTTTATCTGCGAATGTTGTTGCGGCGATGCCGGGAACATCCTTGCGATATCCTTTTTCCATGTATCCTTGAGCTTTCAGGTACTTCTTCCCTTCCAGAAACAACAATCTCGCTACTACACCCTCATGGGGATCTTTAATGTTATTTATGGCGAATTTGATGTTATTAGATATGAATACGTACAGCTCGTAATTGGCGTGCCGCTTGTCCTTCATGATAACTGCGTTTGCTGTGACGTCAGCAGTCAGTTCATGGCCTGATTCACGTTTCGCAACCGATCCCTCTGCGGACAGTAACTCATACGCCGACATTCCATTCTCGATCTGTTTAAGTGCATATTCATAATTTTGAATGATGTCGATCATGTCCACATATTTTCCGAGAAGCCATTTGGTTTTACGAATATCTTCTTCATCCACATCCGAAAAAAAGTTTAACTGGATAATCTTATTGGTATCATTAATGTCTTCTTGCTTAGGTGTGACAATAATCTCTTCTGTGCTCATGCCATTCCCTCCCCGATCTCCCGTTTACATTTTTCTCTCATCAATTCCAAGCACCGATTTTCGAACCACTCAAGTTCCCTCTTGACCTGGTCCCGGTCCGAAGCAATCTTAGCATTAATTTCAGTCAGCTCTTTCATTGTTTGATCACGTTCGTTTATAGCTTCAATCAAATCCTCTGGAGCTACGCCTTCCCACTCATTTATCAAACCAGCTACACGATTGTTCATTCCACCACCAACTTTCCTAACTTTTTCAGGCTCCGTCTGCTATGAGCCCCGGTGAATTTATTGAGGTGTGCAATCTTTTTCATGGTTCGTGAAGAGTCCAATTGCGCCGTCATCCGATCAGGAAACGTCATTTCATGACAGTGTTCATCATATCTAATCTTCTGGGCCTCAAGACCAATCACCAGGCAGGATTGTATTGCAACGGCATCGTCGTAGGTTAATCCGAACTGTCTCATTCTGTATCCGCTCCTTCCCCACCCAAAAGTTCAGGGTTTTCGTAGATATTTCCGATCACTTCTCCGTCTTCTATATATCCCAAATGTAAGCCCATTAAAGGTTCTTTGCCTCTGAATAACTGGAACATGCCTCCGTATAACCTCACTACCAGATTTTCAGGCAACGGGCCGCTGCTCTCAAAATTCAACTTGCTTACTTTAACGATATCGCCATCGTAGTAATCCTTACCTTTGCTGTCCTTTATTCCGGAATAGAGCATTAACACCATGTACGGTGACCATATGCATACCTTCAACCAGTTCCGATCTAAGAATTCGTATGACATCTCTTTGGTTTCGGTATCCCATGCTCTTGCTCCGAATTCATACAGCGTCATGCTTATCCGCTCCTTCCTCAACCAACTCAAATTCCGACAACACTAAATTCCCGTCCATATCTAAGCAACCCACATATACTTCTCTACCTTGACTATCTGTCGCAAAGTATTCTTCTGTTTCCTCATACAAATCCGCTGTCAGTTCATCACCCTCTTTTACCTCGTACAACAAGTTTGTTCCGCTGAACGCTTGGAAGGGATCTGTGCATCTCACCTTAATCTGTTTCATTGTTCCGCTCCTTCCTTGGGAGCCAACACAACTCTTTCAAGCGGAATCGTGTATAATTCGTCTGCAAATCGTAATTTCGCGTACCAGCCGCCCCGGTGCCATTCGATGTGATCAACCTTAACTTTCTTCAAAAATGGGAACTGTATTTCATCGACCACGTTCACAATGTCGCCTGGTTTAACCTCGTACCCCTTATCCAACATAGGCTTCCCGTCCCGTCTCACAACGGCTGGAACACCTGTTACCGCGTCTACAATCAGGAGATAAGTGTCACGGTCTGAATCATTTTGTCCTGGAGTGTATGAAACAAATGGATGCTCACACTTAGGGCAACAATCAAGTTCGCGTCCATCCAGTTCATGGAATGGGCTCTCACAGATATCACAGTACATTTCAAGGATTTCAATTGCCATATTGCTAGTTTTGTAGAAGTCGATTATTTTGCTCATGGTTTGTATACCCTCCTATTCGGGGAGACCGACCAACACCTGATACGGCCTCCACTATCGTTAAGTATTTCGGTCGCCTCGGAGCCCTTCGGCCTTATGCACCATTGGTTCGCAACGCGCATTAACTGAACGATGCTTCAGGTTTTTCTTCTGGCTCAATTTCATCACTATCTCCATCAGAATCAAGGATGAGTTTCGTTCCATTTTGACTTATCTTCATCAAAAATATTGCGAACTCGTCCAAATGTCTTAGGGAATTTATGTCGTGAACAGATTTATAGTCAATTGTCCATTCTTCTTTATCGAACTTTTTCCAATTGTGAATTCTGATTTGATAATTCATTTCTGAATCGTGTTCACATTCAAAAACTAATACTGCATTTCTCATATCGCTCCAAGACCGTTCTTCGTTATAATCAACTTCAAAACTTACACTTACATATTCGTAAGTAGGTGGCCCGTCTTCGTAACAAACTTCAAGCCCGTCTGTTTCAACATTTCCCTCTACATATTCCTTCCAACGTTCGAACAATTCTGTTGCTTTGATTGTTTTGTCTTGTTCAGGAATCATTAGTTCTTTGAAATTTTCTAACAGTTTTTTATTTTCTAACGCTGAACTTTGCAATACATCCACTAAAACGGAATCAAGTTTGGTGATGTACCTGCTGTAATCGTAACCTTCCAAATAGGGGATCATTACTGATTTAACTTTTTCCTCAATAATTTTCGTGACATCCCCATAGGATCTGAATAAGTTATCGAGGGCGTTTACCACACCTTTTTCAAGTTGCTCTCCAATTAGCTTTTCAACTGTTCCATCCTTTAATTTCGTGTTGATTACGTCTTTAATTCCGTTTTCCAATGACATATATTTCGCTCCCTTTAATTGAATTTTTTGTTGTACAGTTTGTTTCTACTGCGGCACAGCCGCCATCGGATCGACTGAATATACTTAGCGTAAGCGAAGGCCGGATAATGTGTTATAAGTCCAGAAAAGCCAATAACGCGGCTTTGCAACGGTCAGATGGGCTGGCGTGTACCCGCCCAAATCCTCCACTGCGATCCAAGTCAATTAGTTCTCTCATAAACCGATGCTTTAATTGGCTGTCATCTAACTGATTGAATCGATCGCCTATCATGTATGCTGCTGATATATCTGTTGAATACTCAGGTATGAAATAATATCTTTTATCCCTCATGATCATCGGCAGATAAAGAGGGGCCACAGGTTCTTTAAATATGTGAACAGCGATCATCACATCCAATACTGTGCCAGTTGCTTTTAACACTTGCTTCCGGGTCAATGTTTGTGTCATCTATATATCACCCCTCAAAGGTTCGATTTCCGGGTCATTTATGCATTCTCCTGTAGCATCAACGCCATATTCCGTCCCGCAATTAGGGCAAGATGGTTCGTCTGGTACATCCACTTTCGGTATCGCAAACGGACATCCGCAATCACACCTAAATGTTATCCAAATCATGTTATATCCTCCTTAGTAGGGAGATGCCTTAGCCTCAACCCGATATGGTTTATATTGTTAAATCAATTAATTGCGTGATATACTCGTCTTGCCATACGTATCTGGTCGGCTCGACGATTTGTCGAACTCCTGCCGAACCTAAAGGAGGGTGGCTATGGAGATCCACCTTAAAATCTCCTCGGCCTTCATCAAGAACGTTACCGTTCTTTTGGTGGTGGTCGCACAGTGGTTCCTTTAGGAATCGCTGACGGTCCCTTTCGAGGGGCCGTTTTTATTTTGTTCACTGTTCCCCTCTCCTTCCTGACCATCACCGATCAACCCTGTGAGATACTTCCACTCTTCAGCCCAAGCTTCATACTTGATGTTCAATAGCTTCCATTCATCTGGTTCCGCATAATCCATCTCAACGGTTAGGAGCAATATCTTGCCGTGTAATTTATCCCGTACTTCTATCAGTGTTGCTTTCCGCGCCCCTTCAAGTTCCTTGCGGAGCCGCACAGCTTCATAATTCCAAATGCTTGCCTGTTTCTTGGCATATTCCAGTTCCCGAGCAGCCTCATTTCCCACATCAACCAATGCCAAAACATCATCAATGACGTAGTCACCATCAACCGTAATAGGCATTCCATCAGGCGTTTGACGCACTCCCATTACTTCCTCGCTCACCAGCAATTCACTGCCGTTCAAAAGTTTGTATACACGTTCACTCATGACTGCTTTCCCCCAATCGGTTTGAATTCCCCAATATCATCGCCATACGAACCCTTGTAAACTTCCCGATCATGATTCCAGCAGTTTCTGCATATCCGTTTATCACGAACAAAGTCATAGATGTGTGGGGTGCTCAATTCAAACGCTATCTCGCCGCACCACGCGCATTCTCCGCCGTTCTTATATTCTGCCTTGATCTTGGCAACCTGTTCATCCGAAAGCTCCACAATGCCGATTACTTCCGCTTCCCCCATTACATCCAGGTCAAACTTTTCGGGTAGTCCCGTATATCCGTCAGCTTTAAACTCCAATAAATCATTCACGTTCATATCGATGATCAATCTGTTATCTATCAGAACAAGGTTAAACTTCATGATTGTTCTTCCTCCCTCATCGTCTCCCGTTTTTGCGAGCTCGCTTATTTAGACATTTGTCACACACGACATATGACTGTTTACCGTGGACAATAACCGTGCGTGAGCATTGCATACACTTGGATTCGTGCGAATAAAGAAAGTTGTTGTCCATGTATATCCCTCCTTGGTTAGAGGCCGTGGCCTCAAAAGTGCATTAATAGCTCAATTTCTTTACCAGAGCGCAACACGATACGAAAGCCTGAAAGATTTTCGCTTCTAAATTTGAAGAAAGGTATCTGGTAACCCTCTTCTTCAAGGCAGGCAACCAGTAATTCTTGAATTTCTTCAACATTCTCTTTATCCGCCTGGTCCATTTGTTATCTCTCCTTTGGTGGGCCTAAACCCTCAAAATAGTGTGAGTTGCATATTCTCAATCCGGCGTTTTCCGTCTGCGGCATGTTTCGGGTCCTTCTCGATCACGATGTAATTCCGGCCCGTTCTTGCTGAAGCTACTGCTGTAGTACAGCTCCCACCACAGTTATCTAGCACCGTTTCGCCGGGAGCGGTATAAGTCTTAATCAGGTATTCGCATAGCTCCACGGGCTTCTGGTTCGGGTGTATGCGCTCCGGGTCATCGTTGTTAACCACCGGGTAGTAAAGCACGCTGCGCGGGTAACGTTCGGTTGATCCTGCTTCGTTTGACCAGGGCGTTCCATCGCCGTATACCGATGATTTGTGATTGTTCGTTGCCGCATTCATCGGCTTGTGACCCTGTGACATCTGCGGGTAGTAGACAGGTGGCCGTTTGTAAAATACAAGGATGTTCTCATGAGCCTGCAGAGGCATCAAGCCTTTGTTTAGATGTCCGGTTGCTTTGTTCTTCTCCCAGATCCACTCATACCGGAACAACCGCATGTTGCTGGCTGCCAACGCCTTATCAAATGGTGCCTTGGCGAATAGGACGATTGCTCCGTTGTCTTTGATCATCCGTTCGTATTCAGGCCATAGTTTGTCGAACGGCAGAACTGAATCCCACGGGCTTTGTGTGGTCCCGTATGGCAGATCACAGAAGATCATGTCTATGCTGCCGTCCGGAACGTCCGGGAAGACATCGAAGCAGTCTGCGTTGATGATCTGATTAATCATGTCTCCGCTCCTTTGTGTGGTGGGAAGGGAGGGTATTCCCTTCCTCTGTTATGCAGAGAAACACAACTCCAAATAACGATATAAATTCGTTGTTATATGAATTATTTGCATATTAATCATCGAAGTGTCCGTATCCAAACGGGACTTGATGCTTCTCTTCAACTCTTACAATATCGTTAATTAAATCCTCGAAAATTGCGATTTGTTTATCATCCATCATTTCAATAAGTCGGACCTCTTTTGCTTTCAATGAACGTCCTGCCGCTGAAGAGATAAGTTCCTTAACCGGGTTTAAAGATTGCTCACGGTTCTGTTTTTCCCGATCCACTATCTGCTGCGCCTCTTGTTTCCGGTTGTACTCGTCCCAATCCTGTTCATCAAACCAGAATCGATCCCCATACTTATCGCGGAAGGCAGATATCCAAAACTGGAGTAATTCCTCATTCGTTTGTATCCGATCGTGACAGGGCCAGCAGAGCCGCAGCCCGTTGGTTTTAACTCCGCGCCCTTTCCTTCCTCGCGGATATACATGGTGAGTAGTCGTCCCTTCCGCGATCTTGCAGCATTCACAAATTCCGTTTGATTCTTCGATAAGTTCAGCTATGACTTCTTTTGGAAAATCGCCGCGCTCTTTCGAGCCTGGTCTGGATTGGTGATGGGCTAAAATGTCCTTCTTCCATTCCGGTACAGGCTTTTTGTCTTTCTTACTCCGCCCGAAGCTGCTCATTTTCTTTTCTTTCACTTTTTTCTCAGGTTTCCAGAATGTCTGATGGGCCATTTCTTCATCCACCTTTCCTTCGCTTTCCCTGTCCTTATGCTTATATTTTGAACCTAATTCACTACATACCCACTACGGATTTTATAGGTTCCAACAATCCAACACGCTCTAAAACAGCGTAATGAGCCTGTCTTTCCTGAGAAGTGGCCTGTACTCCGTTTACTGTGTATCCAACATAAAAAGCAATAGCTTTTTGTACTTCGATAGGTTGTTCATCGAAATTGTTCAAATCTACAGTACTCACATCCAAACCTCCTTTACAAAGCCGACAATCGACTATGTTTTTCTTCAAATTTTGATTTTATATCCGGTGGTAAATCGCTGATCACTGCATCCCATGTATTCATCAGTTCTTTGTTATAGGAACTGAATTGTTTGATTTGCGCATACCTTTCAGATAAAGCTGTGGAGAATTCATCTTTCTCAGCTTCAGTCAAAGTAATAACCTCCCGTTTTAATTAGTTGGGATACAAAATTTAATAGATGAGGTAAGGAAAAATTTCCTGACTCCTCTCTTATTTAAGAATAATCTCACGAGAGTAGCTGTCCAAACGTAGTAACATGGTGCTGGTGCGCATGTTCTGTACATCGGCGCAATCAATGTCGGAGAAATGTCCTGCCATAACCAAGTTACCAAATAGTTCCCGAATGCTGCTGTCTTCAACAGGCATTTGACCATGACCCAACCGTCTCAGAATGTTACTGATTACGATCGAACGCATCTTTAATACTTCTGGAGTCAAGATTGTAGAGGGATGCGCAATGCCTTTTTCTACTGCATCCCATGCTTTTTGTTTGCGATCCATTTCAACAGACCGCTTTGCATTCGCTTCTTGTTCAGCGCGGGAATCCTTCCGGTATAACACGGTGGTAATGATAGGCAGTGCTACCAAAGCCATGAACGCCAGGGCCACCAAAAACAAAAGTAAAGTTTCGAATATGAACATAATAATCAACCCTCTCAATTTTTATTCTTTATCGCATATCGATTTATTTGACAAGTTAATAATATACGATATCGAATATAGAGTCAATACGTCTTGCTTAAAAATATTCGTTATCGTATAATTCCTTTGAAAGGGTGAATACTATGATTAACGCGAAACCAAATTTAATGCCTCTCTTAAGAGAAAAAGGGATAACTCAACAACAGTTGTCAGACATGACCGGAATCCCTCAGGGAACCTTAAGTCGATTTGATAGAAATACTCGTCATGAATCTACACATTTGTTTACTATTGCAAGAGCTTTGGGTATAGGAGTAGAAGATTTGTTTATAGTGCAGGAGCAAGAGGATAAGTAAACCTCTGTGCTCCTTTTTAAATTCCATTTAGACGGGATTCTTAACTTCTGGAAGCTCCATGATATCTCCCTCTTGTCGAAATTCGATTTGATTTGGATCGTGCACTGGTCCCCAATGACCGTTTTCTTGTAAGATACGTACAATGTCTTCTGCGTAAGTTTCGTCTGTATTTACGACCAAGTACATGTTGAATCCAACTTTCCCCTCCGAAACTCGACCATACTGAATTTTATGAAACAAGCGTAGCAAGTCTTCTTTCTCCTGTTGGTTAAGATGCTTATTAATGTCCTCGTTTTTGATTACGGTATGCTTGATTTTCATTTTGCTTTCTCCCTTCATCTGCTCGTTTTTTAAGTGCATTCGCCGCTCGTTTACGCGCTGATTTTTCCTTCTTGTATTGTGCAAGAGGAATGAATTCTCCTCGCTTTTTAATAAGTATATCTATTGGTAAAGTAGGATATTTAGCTTGGAACAGTTTCAGTTTTACTCGGAAGGTGGATGTCTCCACACCCTTGATGTCTACCACACGCTGGGTGCCGTCCAACCTGATTACCAGAAAATCAGCAATGTATGTGATCTTTGGCTTCTCTTGTAAAACGAATTTTGGATGACATTCGAAGTCTTTGATTTCTCCGTATTTCCGCAGCTGGAGAAGCAACTGATAATACTCTCCCTCTGCGATGCTATCAAACCATATGCCTTTTACATCAAGGTTGTACTTTTCAATAACCCACTCTGTGAACAACGTTCCGTCTTCAGTAACGATTACTTTTTTGGCGTTATACTTACTCATTAGACTTCTTCCGTCCTATAAGGAAGTACTATGTGAACCGATCTCTCGTCACTTTCATCCAGGATATAAATTGGCTTCAACTTACCAGGGAAAACCAGTGTCACCTTATCTCCTTCTAATGCTTTGATAGCATCTATGAAGTACTTGGAATTCAGTGCAACGGCAAAATTTTCGCCTTTAAATGAAACTGGAACTATACTCTCATTCGCCTTTCCAGATTCTCTTCCTTTGCCGCGAATGCTCACTTCATTTTCTGTGATGCTGATGACGATCTGGTTATGTTTTTCTTCCTTGGCAAGTGTGTATACGAGGTCAAGACAACTCAATATTTCTCCTTTATCTACGATCACCTCGGTAACACCATCTGGCACAATCGACATCCGGCTCACATCCGGAAACGCCCCCTCCAACACTCGGGAGTAAAAGGTGAACCGGTCTGTTCTCGCGAATACGTGAACCACTTCTCCGGTGAATGATTTCGAAAATCCAAATTCAAGATTGTCTTTATCCAAGATGATCTTTTGCAACTCACCCAATGCCTTAGCCTCGATGACAGCTCCACCCAAGTTGCCTACTTCTGTGCGCTGCTCCGTTTTTGCAAGTCTGTGCCGGTCTGTCGCTTCAATGCCAAATACTCCGTCATTGATGTACACATGTGCTCCAGCTAGAATTGCCGCATTCTTGCCGGTTGGATCAGCAGCATAGGTTGCTTTTCTGAAAAGCCGTTTAAGTTCTTTGCCAGTAGTTTCAAACAACTCACTATCATCAATGTCAGGTACTCTCGGAAACTCTTCTGTATCGAAGACACCCATATCTATTTCTTTCTTCCGAGAAATGATAATCACGTTGTTTCCCTGCTTCTCAATGCTCACATCGCCATTTAATTTCTTGATCACTTCCAGTGATAGCTTAGGGAGTGCAATCTGGCCAGGCGATTCAACTTGAACATGTTCACTAAAAATATAAGACTGTATCGTTGTTCTTGTATCCGTTCCGGTGACCTTTACCCCATCCGCTCCAGCTTCGATCAAAAAGCAGTCCAGGATTGGCATAATATTTTTGCTTGCAATGGCCTTACTTGCATCTTCCAAGGCTTCTGCCAGCAGTTCGCTATCAACGACCATTTTCATAAGGTCGATTCACCTCCAACGGCTTTTTCTTTGCGTTGGGATTGCACTCCGGGCAAGGTCCGAGCATCATCATTGCGCCAATAAACTGATATTTCACTGTTGCTCCACCACAAGTTTTACACATCTGATTATCCCCTCCGTCTATTTCTTCCGCCTACCGATATTGTTTTTGCAAAAGGTTCAATCCGTTCAATAATCCGCTCCGCCTTCTTCTCATGCTGCTTTCTGTCCATCTCTTTGGCATCCTTTACATTAGCCAAGTGGTGTCTCAATTCTTTGATAGTCAAATTGGATGTGTAGATTGTCGGAAGCCGCTCCATGCGTCGCTGGAGTATAGGGCCTATTACTTCATCCCTTGTCCAGATGGTTAATGTCTCAGCTCCAATATCATCGAGTATCAGTACAGATGCTGTCCGGAGAGAATCAAGTTTGCTCTCAACTGTTTCTGTTTTGGAACCAATAGCATCCTTGACTTCAAGTAGAAAATCCGGGACATAAACCATGAGTACATCTATGTCACATTTGGCAAGTTCTTGAGCAATCGCTCCAGCGATCAGGCTTTTACCTACGCCCATCGGGCCGTAAAGGTACAACCCTTCTGTCGTTTGCCCTGGAACAAATGTGCTACAGAATTTAACCGCCGCCGTAATGGCGGGTAAGCGTTGTGGATCGGGTTCGATGTCATCAAAGGTCGCGTCCAAAATGTGAGCGGGTATAAAATGGCTTTTGATTCTCTGACCAATCCCTTGCTGTCTCTCGTAGGCCTTTAATAAATTGCATTTCCTGAGCCTAAACACCAACTCGTCCTGTTTATTAGGGTTAGGTTCTTCAACGCTCCTGTGACCCTTCTGGACGTTCTGGCAGTCTCTTAAACCAGGACACGCCTCGCATGCATCACATTGAGCAAGATGCTCTGACACATCCCTGTATCTTCTTGGGCTTGTCAGGTCTCCTGAGCGATCAGGATAGGCTTGTCTAAGCCGTTTGATTTCAGGATGGCTATCAATCTGCTGAATAGCTGCCTGCCGTCTTTCTGCAAACCTTGGGGGAATTAGTGCCTTGAGTTCCTCCTGAAAGCTGCCCATGTACTCACACTCCTTGCTTTGACCTTAGATTAGCAAGCAACTCTTTTAAATCATCTGCGGTCACGTTTGATACCGTTTCAATCGACGCATCTGGTATGGTAGTCGCTATTTGCATTTCCGCTGTGTTTGATTTTTCGCGTTTGGCATGCAACGAATATACAACCGTTGCACAGTAACTCAGGTTTCGTATCTGATCCCATTTGTTCTTGGGTTTAAAATTGTTGAATGCTTGGTCAATCCCGTCTATGACTGTTTGGAGCGGAATCCTTTCAGCCATGAACTCGTTAACAGTGTCTTCATCGTTGAATGATATCTCCAGTCCCTTACCTCTTCTTAGGAGATAACGAGCTGCCACTTGGTTGCGATATTCGGTTTGAGAAACCTCCCGATCAGAGTCAGTATCTGCTTCGGGTTTAGGAACAGAATCCGGGTTTCCCTTGTATGGTTCAAATACCGAATCGGGATCACTTAAACAACAACTAACTTTAATACTGTCTTTAAACATGTCTTTAGAGGTGACTTCAGCCTTACTCTCGCAAGGGATTGGGCTCTCTTCGACTTCCACTTTTCGTAACTCATCAGTTACACTTTTCGTAACTTCGGAGTTACGAAAAGTGTAACTTTCGTCATACTCTTCACTTTCTGGAGTTACACTTTTCGTAACTTTTTTATTGCCTATATTTAAAGAGATAAGTTCTGAAAATCTCTCGCGATCCCACTCTTTCACAAGACTGACTCGCCATTCATCATAGTTCTTGTTGAGAGAATAGACCTGTTTACCATCCCAATAAATTACCTTACATTGTCCCAAGTAAGTGATCTCTTTTTTAGCGTCCTGTATGCGTACTCCACATAGTTCGAAATGCTTCAAGAGGGGGATAACTGCCTCTTTCTTCTGGCAGCCATACGACAGCCTTAGAATCAGCTTGAGAATCTTTTGTTGCCTTTCTGTGAACTTCCGGCTGATTATCTCATCCCATATTTCATTAGCAATCCCGATGAATCCATTCTTTAACTGGGGACTTGCCACTCTCCTCACCCCGGAAAATTCTGATTACTATCTCTTTCCACTGGCTGGATTGTTGAATTCCGCCAGAAGAACCTTCAAGCTATATTTCAATGAATTGATAACCTGATCATTACTTTCAACTGCGTTATGCCAGCCAACCTTGTCTGCCTCAGCATCAGCTTCCTTAAGACGAATCTCAATGATTGCCAGCTCCGCACGCTGAGCTTTGTCTTTGCCAGCAGCAAGGTATGCTTCTGCATACTCACGCTTTCTCTGGGCGTAGATACGTTTATAGTCTCTCACTGCTTCAGCAGCTCTACGGCCCAAAATAACCTGTACCTCGGTCAAAAACTCGATCTTCCGAGCCAGTGTAGCCGGATAATCGTGACTGCACTGTTCTGCTAGGCTGTATAACTCACCCAATGTATATTGTTTTTGTAGAGACAATGCAGTCACTCCTTACTTATACATGCGCTCCGATATGGAGCAATCGTTCCCTGACCTCAGGCCAAAGGTAAGCCTGTCCACCTTCTCCATTTCTATCCTCACAGAACCACCTTGAAATGGTAGGTTTGCCACCAGTAACATAGTCGCGCAATCCATTAATCCACGATGCTTCTGTACTCGACATCGGTAAATTACGCGAGTATAGCTTTACAGCCTGGGGTGGATCATATTTTCTCTCACCAATACGTTGTCCCATGAAATAAGGATTCCCTTCTGTTTCTACTAATCCAAGACGACCATTCTCTTTCTTGATAAACTCGAATTTACGAGACATCCAATTTATTTCATACAGATAGGCTAATACTCTATTGGCTAAATCCGCCCTGCCGAATCTCCCTGCTTGCTTAGCTGAAGATTTCCAATTTTTTAAATTTTCTTCACTTGGAACGAACCTGGATTCAGGATTGTGATGACCCGATCTTTTCGAAAGCTTCCTCATACAATTTTCAGGTTTTGTTAATAGATCAAACAGTTCGAATGCAGCCATGTTGGTGTAATGATCTTTGTTGATAATCACCCACCACATATTGTTGATATTGTGATAGACAGTTCCTCGCATCAGTACCCCTTTGCGGTCGCGGAAGTACTTAACTTCTCCATTGCTGATCCGCACACCATCTTTATCAAGAGCATTGTAATCAGGTAAATTGTCGGATCTCCAATGTCTACTCGGTTCGTTTAGCTTGTGAAACACCTTGTCATATGATGTTTTCAACTCAGGATCAGAGTCACAAGATAAACCTTCATGCAACAGAAAATCCTCAATATGTTTTCGTTCTACCAAAAATCGTTTCTGGATCAAATAAGGCATTTTTTTAAATTTGTTGAAGTCATACCTTCCACCGTTCCTGTTCTCAACATTGATTTCTTGGTAAAACTCAATACGAGCACCTGTGTTATATTTGTCGGCTATGAAAAGGAGGTCTCCCTTGCTTCCAGCGAAGTGATCTTTTGAAAGGATCGCATAATCACGATCTATTCTCGGGTCAGAACCAACGGTAAATCCTCTGCCTCTCATCATTTCCAACATCCGCAGAAAGATGGGATGGGATATTTCTTTATCTCCCCTAACAGTGATATTCGTTTCCCGTACAGCAAAATTCTTATTTTCTTTCACGGGACATCCCCCTATTTCCATTTTTAAGTTTTCATGTTATACTGCCGTTGAATATTTTTTTAAATGATCGTGTTGGTAGCACGATTAACTTAAGGACTCATTTGATACTGTTATTGCGGTAGACTCTTCTGCAATAGTAGTTACAAAAGAGTCCTTCTTCTTTTGGATCAGGAAATTTTTGTCCCGAGAACACTTCTCTATCGCAGTGTTTACACAAACCAATCACTGTCCCTTCAACCTTATAGCCTGATGGTTCTTTCCAGATTAGTCCTTCATATTCTGCGTTCTTATCGATTGAGCGTTCTAATTCCTCAAGATCGTTACGGATCATTTTAATTTGTTGTTTGATGGGTTTGATGCTGCGTTCCATTGCTAATGCATCAATCGCAGTATCACATAAATCTCTAATTTGTCTTCTCAATACTCTGGTTTGCAACAAATCGTGAGCACGTATCATCATTTCTTCTTAGCAATGTTCCGAGTGATTATGGCATGCTGCAATGGCTTGTGTGACCAGATACGTGCCAAGTCATCCAGAGTCATAAATTTGTTTCCCATCGGTTTCAACTCCTATCAGATCAGATGTAGTCTTCCGGACGAAATTCCTTAATAAACTCTACCGCATCATCAAAGTCGATACGCCGTACATGGCTGTATTTCGCTACCTCAAACCGATCTTTCAATTTACTCCAGACCATCCTACGATAACGACCAACCAGGACCTTGAATTTCTCGTCAGACTCTTTATACCTGTCCTTTGTTAACGAGTTTGACTTCTTGCGGACAAGAGACTGGAGTTGGTAGCACTCCGCATCCGTCAGCGTTACGCTGTCTCGAACCTCCTGCACCATCATCTGAACCTCTCCGACCTTTTCAGCAACGTCCTCTTGCATTTGTTTCATGCCATCCCATAATCCTCGGATAGCAACTCCCTGTGCCTCTGTAAGTTGCAATTGTCTTTCAACGATTGTCAGATAGTCAGGCTGATTAGGATTCATCAATGTCATTTGGATTTACCACCTTTCTTGAATTAATTGCCGGACGCATCTGGTCAATGAAAGATTGGAGCATGTCAAGACCTTCTGAAAACCGTTTTTTCTCTCCGGCACTAGCACCGGAGACGGCTCCAAGCATAAACGATGTGATGCCGACTTTCTGAAGAAACTGATTTATATGGATGCTGATCTGAATGGTATTTCTATCAGCTTCGAAACGAAGTTTCTTCATTTGAGCAGCAGCATGTTGTTCATCGAAGTTATCGGGCTGTTGAAGCTGCATAGTCTCCAGCTCTTCTTTCGTACGTTGATAACCAGCTTTCAATTCTTCGATCTTCAGGCGCTCAGCTTCTACATCTTCTTGGAGTTTCTCTTTCCAGTATTGGTCACGCTCTTTAATCTGCTTAGCAGCTTCCTGAGCTTTCTGCGCCAGGATAACTTCCGCCTCCTCGTCTCGACGCTCAACCGCCGCCGCTACAGCCTCATCCACCTGATCTGCCGGAACCGTATCCTTATACCGCCGCTGGAGTTCTACCTTCTCCTGCTCAGCTTGGTTAGCACGAGTCTCAGCCTCTCTTAAAGCAGCTTCAAGTCGCTCTTTTGTCTCCACATATGCTTTGTGTGTGGAAATGATCCCTGCGTCAAGCTGCT
The DNA here is from genome assembly GCF_038002525.1 of Paenibacillus sp. FSL K6-4396. Classification (NCBI taxonomy): domain Bacteria; kingdom Bacillati; phylum Bacillota; class Bacilli; order Caryophanales; family Paenibacillaceae; genus Paenibacillus; species Paenibacillus sp. FSL K6-4396. Next base: position 4,468,343 of record NZ_JBBOCR010000001.1, read on the forward strand.
GAATGATTTCCGGTGTGGCATTTTCCATAATGAACTTGGCCTTGTCGTAGGTTCTGCCTGATCCAAAGCCTGCTTGATCAGCTACAATGTCGCGAACCTGTCCGGCAGGCTGCTCAGGAATATTTTCCTTGCCTCCTGCCATCCGTTCCTTGGCTTTAATCCGTGCAACTTCCTCCAACCGCTTCGCCCATTCAACTCGCTCCGAGAAGGTGAATTCTTTCCGGTGCTCGTTCTCCGAAATTTCTAGCCGGAGTTGATGTTCGAAGTCGCTGATTTCCATAACCCGGACTACAACCTCTTTACGTCCCAGGTACTGATGAGCACGCAAGCGGCGCTCTCCTGCAATTAACTGATAATCTGGGGTTACTACTATAGGATTAATGAGACCGTTTTGTTCGATGTCATTCGCCAGTTCTTCGATTCCTCCGAAGTCCTTACGAATTCTATCGCTTACTTTGATTTGGTCAATTTTGATCTTCAATTCAAGGCTCCTTTCTAAATTTCTTATTCAAATCAATTAGCTGTTTTTTTCTGAGGAAGTCCTTGTAACTTCTTCTCCATGTTGCGTCGAGCCTGTCTTGCTAGAATCTTAATGAATTCACGCTCATACGGCTCCAACAACTTTTTATTCACCATGCTGAACCTCCTGATTTAGGAAATTTGACAATTCACTTTCAAGCTTTTTAATTTCTTCGTCAATTCGCAACGGATCTACATCAAGACTTTGCATTTCTCCGAGGATTTCTTCAAGGCGTTTCATGGTGCCCTCCCTTTATTGCCCAGCAGCTATTGCTTCCAATATATCTGCGGGTATTATTTCCTTATACTTCGCCAAAGCTAATTTTTCATAGGTTATAGAAGACACAGGAGATAAGACTTCCGCCAATGCTCTATTGATATCATCTGACGGCGGTGGCATCCAACCAGTGCATAGCTTACTCAGATAAGAACCAGAGAAAGAAACGCCTTTTTCTTTGCATTTGTCAATGATCTTCGAATAAGTCAAGTTGCTTTCAACGACCGCGTCCCTCAAAAGGTTCGCATACTTCGTTTTCATATTTTCAATCACCCCCTACCGTTTATTTAATAGTAAACGATATCGTTAACCAAATACTAAACGCTTATATCGTTTCAGTCAATAGTTAAAACATAAATAATGTTGACTTATTACTGAAACGTTTAGTACAATGTAATCAAACGAAAGGAGTGTCTCAATTGACTTACTATGAGTTGCTGAAAGATTACATAAAAAAATCCGGGTTATCCCTATCCGAGATATCTGAACGGCTTGAGGGTCACGGATATAAGGTGAGCAAAGGCTATATTAGCCAATTGCAAAATGGGAAAACAGACAACCCAGCAACCTCAGAACTCAATAGAGCACTCGCTGCTGTAACAGGTGGAGATGTTGAAAAACTATTGACTGCTGCACTAATCGAAAAAGCTCCTGAAGAAATAAAAGAGAAGTTCATGAAATTGGATAAATTGAAAGATCTCAAAAAAGAATATGCCCAAGCATTAGTAGTAGAGGAAACGCCTGCACAATACATAGCTGAAAATCTCGTAAAGGTGCCAGTTCTTGGTTCTATTGCTGCGGGACAACCTATTGACAGAATTGAACATATAGAAGATATGGAATATGTTAATGCTTCAGTCGTTAGAGGAAAGCAAGCATTTTGTCTTCGGATCAAGGGCGATAGCATGATTGGGGATAATATTGTTGAAGGTGATATTGTGGTTTGTGTTAAGCAAAAAGAAGTGAGCGCTAATGATATTGTTGTTGTAGCTATTGATGGAGAAACAGCAACAGTAAAAAGAATTAAGTGTCAAAATGAGATTTGCATATTGATGCCTTCAAACCCTAAGTTGCAGCCGACTATAGTTGATGCATCTAAAGTTGAAATTATCGGTAAAGTTGTAGAAGTTAGACGGAGATATTAGAATTTACGGGCCTCTGGAAAGGAGGTGAAATATTGGTGGTACGAGCCCGTGAAACGAATGAAGAAATAGAAGCGATCGGATATATACGACAAAGTGATCAGCGTCAAGATAAAGAGGATATATCGGAGCTTACGCAATTAAGAAAGATTGAACAGTTCTGTGAGTCCAACAATTTTAAACTAGTCAAAGTATTTAAAGATATTGACTACTCCGGTTTTAGAATTAAGTACACAAAACGTCCTGGCTTGATGGATGCTTTGAAATGCATTGAGGATAGACCCAAAGTGAGAAAGATGATTTTCTTCAATTTATCTCGTCTAACAAGGCTAAAGAAAGACTTTCAAGAGTTACAGGGAATCCTGAATTCTCACCAAGTTGATATTTGTTCAGCTTCTGAGTTTGTGGATTTTAGTACACCAAATGGACGTCTTGTTGCTGGCTTCTTTGTCGATCTCAATGAATATTATTCAGACAACCTCAGCGAGATAGTAAACGATTCCAAAGAAACAAACGCTAAGAAAGGTCGCTGGAATGGCGGTCCTGCCCCATTCGGCTTAGTGAAAACAGCAGATGGTATGGGATTCGAGGAAGTTCCGGAACGTGCTTATTATGTAAGAGAGATTTTTCGAATGGCGAAGCTAGGAAAAGGACCATATCTGATAGCTAGATGGTTAAATGAACAAAAGGTTTACTCGCTGACAGGTAAAGAATGGACCGCTAGAAGGGTTAGGTATATGCTTACAAACCCAACTTACGCTGCTATGCAACGTTGGAAGGGTGAATGCTATAAGCTCCTTGTGTGCCCTGTTCTCGTCTCTTGGGATGATTTCAATTACATCCAATCCACGCTGTTTGGGAAAGACAAAGCATGGAAAGGAAAAGAAAGGCAACTACTCACTTCTGTCCTTATCTGTCCAGAGTGCGGATCTAAAATGCATTCTCGTTACATGTCCCATTCTAAACAGAAGAGAAAATATGTATGTAGCCGTAAAACATCCATGGGAGCGATATCTTGCTCCAGTCCAAACCATGATCAAGAAAGTTTTGAAGCAGCAGTCATAAATCTGATTGCTAACATGGCAGAGAAAAAATATGGTTATGAATCTTTGATACCTGAAATGAAAGAAGATTCTGACAACAATAATTCATTCTCTAAACTTCAAGATGAACTTGCCAACATTAACAATGCAGAACAAAAGATTTTCGATGATTATTATCTTCATAACAAAATTGAAGAGCATCATTACGAGTTGTCCATGAGAAGATATGGAAAACGTAAAGCTGAGATTTTGGAATTGTTAGATAAGATTCCTTTGCCGCAATCGAAGTCATTCGGAGATTACAACGATGCAATACAAGAATTCTCTGAACTGATTAACGAGCTACCCAATGATGATAAAAGAAGATCAATCGAACTCTTAGTCGAAAAGATCACACCAGGAGCGCCTGCGGTAGTTCATTTCAAATGGGGTGAAACACGGGAGATTCATCCGAGGAGTATTGAAAAATTCAAAAAGAAGCTCATCCTATACTGATTATTATGTTATCATTTAAGCGCATACAAATAAAAAAAAGGGCCGCCAAATGGCGACCTGTCGCTTACTTCGAAGCAACGTAGTATTAGGATAGGAGTGGAGAGAAACCATACTGTACCCTTATTATATGTATACGTTTTCATTTTGTCAACACTTTCAGTAAAATTGTTTGAATTAATTATATCTTTCGGTAATTCAGGATAATACATCCTTTTTTTCTGTGACTGAAAATCAAATAAGAACTCCTATATAACCTTACAAAAAAGAGGGCTTTCGCCCTCTTTCTCGTCTTATATCCACACTTGATAGCCTAAGGAATCCAATAACGTCTTGGCTCGTTCCATATCTTCTTCCTGACGGAAAGACAGACGCATAATGCCTGGCACATCCACCCGGTTTTCGATAATCTCCAAGTTGCTCAAGTTGATATCATTTGCTCCAAGCTCAGTTGCGATCTTACCGATCATACCCGGTGCATCCTGAACATCAGTATACAGATCAAATAACGGCGATATCATGCCTTTGCGTCGTTCTGGTAATATACTGCGGAACTCGCGGGCCTGACGGAATGCCTCCTCTATACCTTCACCGTTCTTATGCTCCAGCATATCCGTAAAGGCCGTCATCTGGCTATTCCAGTCCTTAAGCAAGCCCAGCAGTACATCACGGTTGCTAAGCAAGATATCTCTCCACACAATCGCATCACTGGACGCAATCCGGGTGATATCCCGGAAACCACCTGCAGCCAGCATTTTATACAGTGGATTCGACTCATTATATTCACGCACCTGATTCACCAGCGCAACAGCAATAACATGTGGCAGATGACTAATCGCCCCCACGATGTCATCGTGCAGCAGAGGCTCCACACGCACGATCTGTGCCCGCGTATACGCAAGCAGCTCAGACAACCTGCTATAGGCTTCCTCAGGTACATGTTCTGAAGGAGTCAAGACATAGTATGCATTCTCAAATAACACGGCTGAGGCCGCATCTACGCCTGCGCGCTCCGACCCCGCCATAGGGTGACCACCAATGAAGTAAGCGTCAGTCAACCTCACATGCTCGGCACAAGCGGCAATGGAAGCTTTAGTGCTTCCTACGTCCGTGATGATACATCCTTTTTTCAATGGCAGCTTGGAGAGCTTTTCGAAATAGGATTCAAGCAAACCTACGGGAACGCACAAAAAAATAAAGTCGGCATCCTCTACCGCTTCTTCCAGAGAGAGCGTAGCATCATCCACTACACCGCTCGCTATGTACTTGTCCTTCAGTTCATCCAAGTGGGCGTAGCCCATCACGGTTACACCTGGCTTGCCTTTGAAGCAGAGCGCCAGTGAACCGCCGATGAGTCCTACACCAATCATTGCAATTTTTAGTTTCATGGGTCCTCACTCTTTCATCGCCAGTATTAAGGGCGTGTTACCGCCTTCTCAGCCAGCGTGTTCTCCAGTGCCGTGACAAATGCACGGTTCTGTTCTGATGTTCCGACGGACACACGAATGTAAGTTGGATATACGTGGAATCCTGAGCGAACGATAATGCCTTGTTTGAGCAAAGATTGGAACGCAATTGCCGAAGGCATATTCAGATCAACCATAATGAAATTACCCTGTGAAGGGAAATACGACAATCCGAGCCGTGTAAATTCATTTTGCAGGTAATCCCGATCCGTTGCATTCCGCTTCGAGCACTCTTGAACAAAATCCTGATCCAGTAGTGCAGCGGTTGCAGCAACCTGTCCAAAACGTGAGGTGTTAAACGGTTCACGTACACGGTTAATCAAATCAATAATTTCGGGACGTGCAATACCATATCCGATCCGAAGCGAAGCCAAACCGTAAATTTTGGAGAATGTCCGCAGGATGACCAAGTTCGGATACCGTTCGATCAATGGTATACTTTGCGGGTATGCTTCATCGGTTACGAATTCATAATAAGCTTCGTCCAGTATGACCATCACATGAGCAGGCACACGGTCCATAAAGGCTGTAAGTTCCTGCTCGGAGATAATCGTACCTGTTGGATTATTTGGATTACACACCCATACTGCTTTGGTTTTATCGTTAATTTGCGCGAGCATCGCGCTCAGATCATGCGTGCCATCTTTCAGAGGCACTTCGATGGACACGGCACCCTCAATATCTGCATTGCTTTTATATACGGAGAATGTCTGATCTGCCATGATGGTCTCGTCACCCGGCAAGAAGAAAGCTCTCGTGATCAAAGCAATAATCTCATCGGAACCACAACCAAATATTAAGTTGTTCCGTTCAACGCCAAGATGCTTGGCAAGAACTCCCGTCAGCTCAACTGAGCTACCGTCTGGGTATATGCTTATATTAGTCATTTCTTTCGTAATGGCTTCCAGGGCGGCAGGAGAACTGCCGTACGGGTTTTCGTTGGAGGCCAGCTTGATGACTTGTTCAAGCCCCAGTTCACGTTTCACTTCTTCAATCGGTTTGCCCGGCTGGTACACAGGCAGATTGACAATCTGGGATTTCGGTTTCAACCCGACCGCCTCCTGTTATTGAAATAATGTTAGACACGAATCAGCCTGCACCTCATGTGTCCAAAAGATGTCCTTCAGGACATCTCTATCCCTTTAATTGTGCCACAAAGTTGCGAATTTGCAACAGTCCCGTTGCACGCGTATCCGGATTTTCAAGCAGAGGAATCGCATCTTCCACTTGACGAACAATGGCACTACCTACAACAACGCCATCGCAGATGCGGGAGAAATGTGCCACCTGCTCATGACTGGAGATACCAAAACCTACCGCTACAGGGAGGTCTGTCAGACTTTTCACCGTCTCAATGAAGCTTTCAACGCCATCAAAGAAGGAAGCTCTCTCTCCGGTTACGCCAAGAGAAGATACACAATAGATAAAGCCACTCGCTCCCGTTACAATCCGCTCAATCCGGGCATTAGATGTAGGTGCAACAAGCGGCACCAGATGCACACCAGCACGATTTGCGCGTTCTCGCATCTCTTCCGCTTCCTCAATCGGCAGGTCCGGAATGATCATGCCACTAATATCGTGTTTGACCAATTCATCAAAGAATACATCCAGTCCTGTCTGCAATACCGGATTATAATAGGTGAACAGTACAAACGGCAGTTTCACACCTGCCTTACGAGCCTTTGCAGCGGTTTCCATAACAGTACGAATGGTAATCTGGCTTTTCAGCGCACGTTCGGAAGCACGCTGAATGACTGGGCCATCCGCAAGCGGATCGGAATAGGGAACGCCCAATTCCAAAATATCCGCTCCTGCCTGTTCAAGCTCCTTGATGATATCAATCGTTGTGTCCACATCCGGGTCTCCCACGGTTAAGAATGGAATAAGTGCCGTACGCTTCTGTTCCTTCAATTGCTGGAAGGTCTGGTCCATCAGATTCATCCCAAGTCACCTCCCGTGTATTTCATGATGGATTCAACATCCTTGTCTCCACGTCCCGACAGACAAATGACTACAATATCATCTGCTGTAAGTTCAGGCGCCAGTTTGACAACTTGGGCTACCGCATGTGCAGACTCCAGAGCAGGAATGATTCCCTCCGTCCGACATAGGAGTTGCAGGGCATCCAGTGCTTCCTGATCCGTGATCGGTACATATTTTGCCCGTTCAATATCCTTGAGATAGGAATGCTCCGGACCAACACCCGGATAATCAAGTCCGGCCGAGATGGAATGCGCTGGCTGAACCTGTCCATACTCATCCTGCAGCAGGTAACTCATAGATCCCTGGAATACACCATGCGTACCTTTGGTCATCGTCGCCGCATGATACTCGGTTTCGACCCCTTTGCCTGCGGCTTCAACACCAACAAGTTTCACATCCTCATCGCCGATAAATGGATAGAACATACCGATCGCATTACTTCCGCCACCGACAGCGGCTACAATCACATCCGGCAAACGTCCTTCGATCTCCTGAATCTGACGACGGGTCTCATCACCAATCACACGCTGGAAATTCCGCACCATCATCGGATATGGATGAGGACCAACCACTGATCCGAGCACATAGAACGTATCCTCCACATTGCTGACCCAGTAACGAAGAGCTTCATTACCAGCATCCTTCAGTGTCCGTGTTCCGGACGTCACCGGAATCACTTCTGCTCCGAGCAGTTTCATCCGAAATACGTTTAACTGCTGACGCTCTGTATCTTCTTCGCCCATAAATACTTTGCATTCCAGTCCAAGCAATGCGGCTACGGTTGCCGTTGCAACGCCATGTTGACCTGCACCTGTTTCGGCAATAACTTTCTTTTTGCCCATCCGTTTGGCTAACAAACCTTGTCCAATGGCGTTATTAATTTTGTGCGCGCCTGTATGATTGAGATCTTCACGTTTCAGATAAATTTTCGGTCCGCCCAATCGGCGTGACAATTGCTCTGCATGATACAATGGCGTTTCACGTCCAGAATACTCGCTTAGCAGATAGTTCAGTTCCTTGTTGAATTCCTCATCTTCAGAGAAGTGGCTATATGCCTCCTCCAACTCTATGAGTGCGTTCATTAGTGTCTCAGGTACAAAGCGGCCTCCGAAGTGACCGAAACGCCCGTGTTGATCCGGCAATTGATGTGTCATGCCTGCTTCACCCTTTCTACGAATGCTGTAATTTTGGCAATATCCTTCACACCTTCAGTCTCCACGCCGCTGGATACATCGACGCCGAAAGGTGTATATGTCTGTATTAGTTGTTGTACATTGTCCGGCTGCAAACCTCCTGCAACGAACAGAGCAATTTCGCGACTTTTTGCCCATTCAGCATAGGCAGGGATTCGCTCCCAGGCAAACGTCTTCCCGGAGCCCCCTCCATATAGAGGATCATGGGTATCAAGCAATATCGCATCCACGAATTTATCATAAGTATCAAGAGCCCTTATGGCTGCATCATCAGCTTCCGGTCCCGTTTCATCTTTGGGAAAAGAAAAAACTTTGAACACTTTGGCATTCCACCGTTGCTTCACCTGCTGGCAAAATTCCGCAGTCTCCTGTCCATGCAGCTGAATAACATCCAGGTGAGCAATGTCCATAATGTGTTCCAGTTCATCAAGCGTAGGATTCACAAATACACCCGCAAGCTTCGGCCGATCATAGGCAGACCATTCGAACAACACCGTTCTTAATGCAGCAGCCTGCTCGGGTTCGATTCGGCGGCGTGATTTGGCAAAAACAACACCAATGTAATCCACAGGCAAGTTTATCATCGATTTTAGCACTTCAACGTCCTGAAGTCCACATATTTTTACGGCCGCTGGCAGCGGGTTTCTCCGTTCTGACATACTGTCGCCTGTGCCATCGTGTATGGAAGTATTCATCATTTAGGTCCCATCAGATCATATACAGCCGCCTCGACATCATCCTTGCGCATGAGATGCTCACCTACGAGAATACCATGAACACCGGCCTGGATCAGAGGTACTGTTGATTCTGGTCCGTCAATACCACTTTCGCTAATCAAGGTAACGCCACTTGGAATCAATTCCATCAAATCCAGTGTCGTGTTCAGACTGGTTTCGAATGTTTTCAAATTCCGATTGTTGATGCCCACTAGTGTTGCCTGCGGAATCTCCAATACCTGCTCCAGTTCTGTTCGATCGTGGACTTCAATCAAGGCATCCAGCCCCAAACTTTTGGCAAATTCCAGATATTGACGAATCTGTTCAGGTGTCAGAATACTGGCAATCAGCAGTATCGCATCCGCACCCAGTAATCTTGCCTCGGCAATCTGTCGTTCATCTATAATAAAATCCTTGCGTAATAGCGGAATATTCACCGCTTGATGGATCGCCTGCAAGTACTCATTGCTCCCTTGAAAATACGACACATCCGTTAATACGGAGATGCAATCTGCACCTGCTCGCTCATAAGCAGCAGCAATCTCTACCGGATGAAAATCCGGGCGAATCAACCCTTTGGATGGCGAAGCTTTCTTTACTTCAGCAATAAGGCCGAGTTTGCGATTGCGTCCACTTGATAGTGCTTGTTCAAACCCCCGGGTTGCGGGTAGTTGTTCGATTTTTTGGATAGCCTCATCCATACGAAATGTCTGTGCCAATACTTCAACTTCTTTATGTTTGGTTGCAACGATTCGATCAAGATACATGACTGTACGCCTCCGTTGTATGAATTAACTGTTCAAGCTTCCCGGCAGCTTTGCCCGAATCTACCGCTTCTGCGGCAAGTGTGACTCCTTCAGCAATGCTATCTGCAAGACCGGATACATAGATGCACGCTCCGGCGTTCAACAGAACAACATCGCGATAGGCACTCTGCTCACCCTGGAAGATCCTCTTAATAATTTCGGCATTCTGTGCCGCATCTCCTCCAAGCACCGCTTCGAGCGGATGCATGGACAAGCCCATATCACGTGGATCAATATCATAGGTATGCACTTCACCATTGCGAAGTTCAGATACCTGAGTCGGTGCCGAGATACTGATTTCATCCAGACCATCATGGCTGGCCACAACCAACGCTCTTTTGAGACCAAGGCGATTCAGTACTTCAGCAATCATCGGCGTCCGGGAACGATCATACAGGCCAAGCAATTGGCGATCTGCTCCCGCAGGATTGGTTAATGGTCCGAGCATATTGAAAATGGTACGAACACCCAGCTCTTTTCTTGGTCCTGCCGCATGTCGCATGGAAGGGTGATATACCTGGGCAAAACAGAAGCAGATTCCGATATCATCCAGACATTGTCTGGCCTGCTCCCCGTTCAGATGGATATTTACACCGAGTGCCTCTAATACATCTGCACTACCCGCTTTGCCTGAAGCTGAACGGTTGCCATGTTTGGCGACCCGAACCGAGACGGCCGAAGCAATAATGGCGGATGCTGTGGAAATATTGAATTTGTGAATACCCGATCCACCTGTCCCACACGTATCCAGCAAGCCGCTACCATCCGTTAGAATTCGTCCGCCCTGACCACGCATGGCTTCAGCAAAACCGGTGATCTCATCCACCGTTTCCCCTTTCATCCGCAGTGCCATCAGCAAACCTCCGATTTGAGCCGGCGTTGCTTCACCTCTCATAATCGAGTACATCAAATCTCTTGCTTCGGCTTGCTCCAGATGGCTGCCCTCTAGAATCTTCGCCAGGCCATTCTTCATGCCTTCCTCACGAGTGATCTCAGCAATGGGGGTTACAGGGTTCTCATTCATTATTGGGTTTATGTTCATCTCCGGTCTCTCCTCTCTCAGTTCTTAGCGGCCGCTGGTGTGACAAAGTAGTCTGCATTGGCCAGTCTCAACGTGCTGTCCTTTTCTTTGGCAGGAAACATTGCTTCTGCTGTTCGAATCGCTTTGAGCAATGCTTTAGCTTTGTTAACCGTTTCCTCATATTCATTCTCAGGCACAGAATCCCATACGATTCCTGCTCCGGCCTGTACATATGCTTTTCCTTTTTTGAAAATAATCGTACGAATCGTAATACAGGAGTCCATGTTACCCGAGAAACCAAGGTATCCGATTGCTCCTGCATAAGCACCCCGTGCCTCTTTCTCCAGTTCCGCGATAATCTCCATTGCTCGCAGTTTCGGTGCACCGGATACGGTACCCGCTGGCAAGCAAGAGAGGAATGCATCGAAGAAATCCTTATCTTCTCTAAGCTCGCCCGTAACGTTGGATACCATGTGCATCACGTGAGAATACCGTTCAATCTCCATGAACATGTCACACTTCACACTGCCGAAGCTGGATACCCGGCCCAGATCGTTACGCCCCAGATCAACCAGCATCAGATGCTCCGCGCGTTCCTTCTCATCCTGGAGCAGATCAGCAGCGAGTGCACGATCTTCCGCTTCGGTTGCCCCCCTTGGACGTGTGCCTGCAATCGGTCGTGTCTCCACACGATTCCCGTCCACCTTGACCAGCGCTTCAGGCGAAGTACCCACGATAATCTCATCATCCATTTTGAGGTAGTACATATAAGGTGATGGATTCAGGGTTCGAAGCACACGATACACGTGAAGCGGAGAAACTTCCGTATCAATGTGGAAACGCTGGGATAATACCACTTGAAAAATATCACCTGCGCGAATGTAATCTTTGGCTTGCTCCACATTACCGATAAACTGCTCTTTCGTGAGGTTCGAGCGGATGTCCCCCAGTTCAATGTCTCCCGGAATGGAACGCGGATTCAGGTTCTCCCCTGGTCCTTGCTGCTGCAAACGTTCTGCGGCCTGCTCCAGCTTCTCCGAAGTCACTGCATACGCTTGACGTATCTCGTCATCCGTTGCACCGTCCTTGACGTGTACATTACCAACGAGCAACATCTGCTGCTTCACATGGTCAAACACGATAATCTGGTCACAGAACATAAAGCGAATGTCATCCATATTCAGGTCATCCAGCGCGTGAGCTGGAAGTTTCTCATAATAGGACAGCAGGTCATATCCGAAGAAACCAATTGCCCCACCTGTGAATGGTGGCAGTTCATCATCTTTTGGACTGCGGTACTTACGCAGCAGTGCTTTCAGTTCTTCGATCGGTTTGCCTGGCAATTCACGAGTCTTCCCTGCTTCTTCTACAACAATCCGGCCCTTCTTGGCCGAAATCATCAGGAACGGATCTGTACCGATGAACGAGTATCTCGCCCATTGAATACCACCCTCTACACTTTCCAGCAGGAATGCCCGGTCGTTGTCAGCATAACGGCGGAATATACGAATCGGAGTCTCCATATCTGCCAGAATCCGTTTGACTACCGGAATCAGATTATACTCATTCGACATTTTCAGTACTTGATTAACGTTTGGCGTTATCATCAAATCACGTCCTTTCAGATTTATATAAGTTCAACTAGAGAGGTTTACACTGAACACTCCGATGACAGAACAACCTTCCGATCGCTGTTATCCCCAGATTTTTTTGACTCCCTTTCTAAAGGGAAAATCCGGTGATAGCGTATGCTTCCGATGTAGCTTTCTTTCAGAAAGCTTTTAGGCGAACGCTCCGCTTCAACAGGTTATTTCTGTCCTCTCCGTTTGTGTAAAAAGTTTAGTTGAACCTATAAGGGTAGAAGAAAAGGTTATATGTACAAAAAAACCTCTACCATCAGGTAGAGGTTTGGTTATAAGCTGTATTTAACAGGGTGATGCTTCATAAATAACAAGTCCCTATACTTCGCCGTCGGATTATTCACAGGTCGCTGAATTAATGCATCTCACATCATCCAATTCGGGAAAATATATCAGTTATAACACTTCAACTACTCATTCCAATATTTCGTAAAATATAGGAAAGTGCATTGATTGTGTTTATACCAAAATAAAGATGTCCAATGACACGTTTATTTTCCCTATTCCTGTTACCTATTCCGTAGCACGACGTACCGTGAATCAGTTGACCGGTTTCTGTTGCCCCGGTTACCACCCACTGGACTCTGCTATATACTCCACTAGCTCAGCTGCTCTCAGCTCAATCTCTACTCTACTCAACTGGTTCTCACTATACATCATTATGATCGGTTTGACAACCCACTACTTAAGAGCCGGAAGGTGCTGCCAAATCCGGACGTAATGCCTGTGCACCGTTCAGATACACATGGTTGATTTCATTCTGAGCTTTGTTTGTATTCACATGCACCATGAAACGAATGCACTGCGCCAAGGCACCTTTAACAGGAACCTCCAGTGCACACATTAGTGGTACGAGTTCCCAGCCATCCAGTTGACGAATAGCTTTTGCCGGGAAAGCAGCATCCAGATCCCCAGTTAACGTAATCCACACACTGCAGATATCTTCCGGTTGGATCTCATTGCGATCCACGATCTCCTGCAACAATACAGCCGTTTCCTTCAAAATCTGTTCTTCGTTGTTCTGCGTGACTGTTGTAGCCCCGCGAATTCCCCGTGTGACCATTGCTGTTATTCTCCCTTCCTGAGTATTTCAATGACGTCCCGAACCGCCGACACAGGTACGTCCTTCACAATTCTTGCAGCCCCAATCCGATCAGGAATGATAAACACCATATGACCTTCACGGAACTTTTTGTCATGCATCATCGCTTCCATTAATGCATCCGTGTCGAGATGTGCAGGCATCGTTGTTGGAAGGCGAAGTGAACGCAGCATGCGGACCGTATCTTCATATAGCCCTGCTGGCGCACCAAGCTTCTCACCAAGCAATGCTGATCCAGCCATACCGATCGAGATCGCTTCTCCGTGCAGGAATTCTCCATAACCGGCAATCGCTTCAATGGCATGACCAATCGTATGTCCCAGGTTCAACAACGCACGTTCTCCATTTTCACGTTCGTCTCTGGATACAATCTCTGCCTTAATACCACAACCGCGCTCCAAGCCGTATCCCAATGCTTCCGGATTAAGCGCAAGCAACTCCTCCGCATGCTCCTCACACCAATGTGCAAAAGCCTCATCACGGATCAGCCCGTGCTTCAGCATCTCTGACAACCCTGCCGAAACATCTCGTGGCGGCAAGGATTGAAGTGTGTCCACATCATATAGTACAAGCTCGGGCTGGTGGAATGCACCGATCATATTTTTGGCCAGCGGATGATTGACAGCCACCTTGCCGCCTACACTGCTGTCATGCGCCAAAATCGTTGTAGGTACTTGAACAAACTTGATTCCTCGCATATATGTAGCAGCAACAAAGCCAGCCAGATCACCTACGACACCACCACCTAGGGCCAGAATCGCAGAACTCCGATCCAGTTTGCCTTCGATCGCAACGGTCATCATATCCTGGTACACCGAAAGAGATTTCGATGTTTCACCAGAGGGCACAACCGCAGATACGACTGTATAACCAGCCGTACGCAGCGTTTGCTCCAAACCTGACAAGTATTTGGGAGCCACATGTTCATCTGTAATGATGAGTAACGGACTTTTTTTGGTCAAGCCATATTGCTCAAAATATTGAGGGGCTTGTGCCAATAGACCGCTGCCAATCAGAATCGGATATGAGCGTTCCTCCAACTGTACCGTCAGCTGACGCATATTAGTAATTCTCCAGTTGAGCGTTATAGCTAGCAACATTGGCACGGATCTCTTCCATGGAATCCCCACCGAATTTCTCCAGGAATGCTTTGGCAATTTCCCACGCTACAACATGCTCCATAACGACACTCGCTGCTGGTACAGCACAAGCGTCCGAGCGCTCAACCTGAGCCGTAAATGCTTCTTTTGTATCAATATCGACACTTTGCAGTGGCTTATACAACGTTGGGATCGGCTTCATTACACCACGTACAACTACTGGCATGCCGTTCGTCATACCACCTTCGAATCCACCCAGACGGTTGGTTGCCCGGTGATAGCCGCGCTCATCCGTATGCATGATTTCATCATGCACCTGTGATCCCCGAATGACTCCGGCTTCGAATCCGATACCAATCTCTACACCTTTGAATGCATTAATGGACATTACGCCTTGAGCGATTCGTGCATCCAGCTTGCGATCGTATTGAACATAACTACCAAGACCAATAGGTACACCTTCAACGATACATTCCACTATTCCTCCGATGGAATCGCCTTCTTGTTTAATTTGGTCGATGTAGGCTTCCATCTTCTTCTCTGTCTCAGCATCCGTAACACGTACAGAGGAAGCTTCTGTCACAGCGATCAGTTCATCAATCGGAAGGTCCTGATACGGAGCTTCGATCTCTCCAATACGAAGTACACGTCCAGCTACCTTGATTCCGAATTCAGCCAGGAATTGACGTGCAATGGCGCCACATGCCACACGTACCGTTGTCTCACGTGCACTGGAGCGCTCCAGTACGTTACGCAAGTCTTTAAGATTATACTTGAGTCCACCGTTCAGATCAGCGTGTCCGGGACGTGGACGATGAACGCGACGTTTCTCTTCGTCACTGCCTTCAATCGGCTCAATATTCATAATATTCTGCCAATGTTTCCAGTCGTTATTTTGAACAACCAGCGCTACCGGAGCACCTGTTGTATATCCGTGACGGATACCACCAACAAAATTCGCCTGATCCTTCTCGATCTGCATCCGGCGTCCACGGCCATATCCCTTTTGGCGGCGGTGAAGCTGGAAATTCAGTTCTTCAAAATCAATCGTCAAATTACTTGGCAATCCTTCAATAATAGCGGTCAATTGGGGTCCGTGCGTCTCCCCTGCGGTTAAATAGCGTAAACTCATAATACGTTCCCCCTTTAAACTGTTAAACTTCACATTGCTAAAATCCCATAATTTCTTTGCTTATTATAGTATAGCTGACCGGCTTTGACAAGAAAGTCGGCTCTTTCTTGTACTTGGTATACAAATAACCGCCTGAAGCACATGTACATGTGCTTCAGACGGCTCAACAAACATTATCATTATTTTTTCCGATAGAAGAATGTCTCTGCTGTCTCCAGACCATATTGTCCCGGGGAGAAGATCTGCTCCGTACTACCCACAAACAAAATACCGCCTGGACGCAAACTTGCTGCAAATTTGTGATACAACAGGTTTTTGGCTTCCTCGGTAAAATAGATCATGACATTTCGGCACACAATCAGATCGTACCCATCGTCAAAACGGTCCACCAGCAAATTCTGTTTCATGAACTTGATTGAATTTTTGAGTTGCTCATCAATACGATATACCAAGCCATCCTGCTTGAAGTAACGGTTCGCCGTTTCCTTTGGCACATCCTTAAGCGAGCGTTCCATATAACGCCCTTCCTTGGCTTTGGCCAATGCACCTTCATCCAGATCACTTGCCGTAATGGAGCTGTCCTTCAAAATGCCCATCGTGTCCAGAATCATGGCAAGTGTATAAGGTTCTTCACCTGTTGAACAGGCCGCACTCCAAACTTTAGCACGACGCTTGGACCCCAGCAGCTCAGGCAGGATCTCGTCCCGCAGCACTTCCCAACGATTGGGATTACGCCAGAATTCCGACACGTTGATCGTCATACGATCAAGGAACTCGTAGAACAATGATTTATCTTTCTGCATAGCTTCAAAAAAGTTAGAAAATGTATGAAACCCGTTTTTGTTGCGAAGTGTGGTCAGCCTTCTTTTCATCTGGCCTTCCTTGTATTGAGCAAGATCAATGCCTGTGCTCTCTTTGATTTTACGAATGAATCCGGTGTAATCCGGGTCTAGTAGTTGTTCTTGCTCCAGCATCGTGTATCACCCTTTTGGCTAATAATTACAACCAGGCTGCGATGCTCTTGTCGTAAACCACCAGTTCATCTGAAGCAAAGAAATTTGCTGCTTCACGGGAAGCACTTTCCGGTGAATCTGCCCCATGAATCAGATTATGTGGTGTGTGGCTGGCGAAGTCTCCCCGAATGGTACCCGGAGCTGCTTCCTTCACATTGGTTTTTCCGATGACGATGCGCGCAAGCGCCACAATATCGTCGCCTTCCCACACCATGGCAAATACAGGCCCCGATGTGATAAAACGAACCAGATCATCGAAAAACGGTTTGCCCTCATGTTCAGCATAATGGCGTTTTGCCTGATCCTCAGACATCTGCACCAATTTGCCTGCCACCAACTTAAATCCTTTGTCTTCCAGACGGCTAATAATTCGACCGATCAATCCACGCTGCACACCATCCGGCTTCACCATCAAAAATGTACGATCCATCAGCTCACTCCTCACTCACGGTTCAAAGTTAATCACTATGTAAACGCAATCCCTCTGATTGTAACATACATGTCCAAATCCTCCCAATGAGGAATCTCACAGTTCTGCTCGTCTTTGGGTATGAGTAATCTGAGAGTCGAAGGTCATACATTGTTTAATGCGTACGTTTAACCACAAAATGAGCGATATCACGCAGGTTTTTGGTCGTCTTGATGTTAGGTAGCTGATCGAGAGCATCGAGCGCTTTCTTCATATATCGGTCAGCAAGGGCTTCTGCTTTAGCAATTCCTTGACTTTGGCGAATCATTCCAATTGCATCCGATGCACTTGCCCGTCCTTCTTCATGCTGGACACGGGAAATTTCATTAAGTAAAGGTTCCCGCAGATCGGATTCTTCTAAGGCATAAAGTACAGGAAGAGTGATATTTCCTTGCTTCATGTCACTGCCAGGTGGCTTGCCAAGTTGTTTCTCAGTACCTACCAGATCAAGTACATCATCTTGAATCTGGAAAGCCATCCCCACATTGTATCCGTATGTATACAACAGGGAAGATACATGCTCAGGCGCACGTGTAGCCAATGCCCCTAACTGACAGCTAACCGCAATTAGAAGTGCTGTTTTGCGGCGAATCCGCAGCAGATAGTTACGAACACTTTGTCCCGTATTGAAAAAGTCGCGAATTTGCTCCATCTCACCAATGGACATCTGTACCATAGCTTTGGCAAGGATACGATGAATAGCTGGATCGGATAATCCGGCAGTCATTTCAAGTGCCTTACCATAGATATAGTCTCCAGTGTACATGGCAATCCGGTTATCCCATTTTGACTTCACCGTGGGTTTGCCTCGGCGTGTCTCCGCATTATCAATGACATCATCGTGAACGAGGGATGCCGAATGAATGAGTTCCAGCGGAACCGCAACCAACTTCAGACGTTCAATGTCGTATGTACCAAATTTCCCACCAAGTAACACAAAAACGGGCCGCAACCGTTTTCCTCCTGCTTTGAGCAAATGAAGTGACGTTTCACTCAACAGCTTCTGTTCTCCTCGAACACTGCGATACAACTCTTTCTCAATGTAATCCATGTCCTTTTTTAACAACCCGAAAATATCCAATAGTTTCATTCGTTCACCCGTATCAGCGTATTGTCAGTCCATAAATTCATGCTTACCTTCCCCTCCAGCAAGTCGGGCCTGCAGGCATTACGAAAAACCCGGCTTACCGTTCTTGCTTGTGTTGTTCTATAAGGTAATCTAACGTGTTTTTCTTCTCCGAATGTCATAGCCGACACCCGAAAATTAAACTCTGCGACTTGTTCTGAAACAAAATACAGAAGTTGCCGGAGCATGGGTCAAGACTGTGGTTCATGAAGACTCACCATCAGTGCTCACCAATACCCCGGGATTCGGGGGACAAATAAACCGAGCAACACTTTGGCAAAAAACAGCCTTGTATCGAACTCAGTCGTTATCCCCGTTCATCCGGTTCTCCCCATCTTGTAAACAGTTGATGTGGGATGCGCAAGCTATCCAGCACTTTCCCCACCAAAAACAGAATCAACTCATCCATCGTCTGAGGTTTGTAATAAAAAGCAGGCATAGCCGGTATCATTCGTACACCAAGACGAGAAAGCTTCAGCATGTTCTCCAGATGGATTGCATGAAGAGGCGTCTCACGTGGTACGAGTATCAATGTCCTTCCCTCTTTCATCATAACATCGGCTGCGCGAGACATCAGATTATCCGACGATCCCTGCGCGATGGACGAAAGAGTTCCCATCGAACATGGCATGATAATCATGCCGTCGGCCAGATAAGAACCACTGGCAATGGAGGCCCCTATATCACTCACAGGATGATAGATCAGAGAACCGGCACGGTTGCCGAATTTTTCTTCCAGCACCGCGTCCCGATTCGTCACATCCCAGTCCAATTCTTCTTTCAGTACACGCCACCCTGCATTGGATATGACCAGATGAACGTTATATTCCAAATCAAGCAGCGTTTCAATTAATCGAATGCCATATATGCTGCCACTCGCTCCGGTAATTCCGACAACCAGTCGTTTATTGTCCGGCTGCTGCACCATTTATTTCACCGCCAGATCAATTAGAGTGAACGTAAATACGATTATACTAAGCAAACTGTTCATGGTAAAAAACGCCGTTTGAACACGGCTCATATCATTAGGCGATACAATATAGTGTTGATAGAACAGAATTCCATACGTCACCAACATGCCTGCGCCATACCACCAGCTCAGATCTGTCAGCAACAATAACGCAAGAAAACCAATTGCAGTAATCACATGGAAGAACTTAGCGATCTGCAAGGATTTAACCAGGCCAAAACGGGAAGGTATGGAGTGAAGACCCTCTCCCTGATCGAATTCCAAATCCTGACATGCATAGATAATATCAAAGCCCGCTGTCCAGAACACAATCGTAACGTACAGCACAATCGCTGTCCAATCCATCGTTCCTGTTACAGCTACCCAGCCACCAAGTGGTGCCAAACCAATCGTCATTCCGAGAACAATGTGGCATAACCATGTGAATCGTTTGGTGTACGAATACAGTACCAACATAAACACAGCAATAGGCAACAGCTGCATCGATAATACATTAAGATTGGATGAGGCCCAGAATAACAATATAAATGAGATAATGACAAATATAACAACTTCCCCATTTTTCAACAGTCCTGCCGGGATGGCTCTCATTGCGGTACGCGGATTTTTGCCATCAATCGCTTGGTCAATAATTCGGTTCAAACCAAAAGCCGCACTACGTGCGCCGACCATCGCAAGCAATACCCACATGATCTGCATCCAGCTTGGGAAGGTATCATTCACTACCATGGAGCCGAGGATGGCCCCCATAAATGCAAAAGGTAAAGCAAAAAGCGTGTGTTCAATCTTGATCATTTCTAAAAAGATGCGAATTTTCCTAAACATGCTGATTCTCCTTGGTTCCAATATGCAGTGCCGCTATACCTCCGGTGAGAGGGTAGGCCTGCACTTGTTGTAATCCAGTTTCTGCAAAAATGTCTGCCAGTTCCTTCCTTCCCGGGAAAATGGCCAGTGAGTCCGGCAGCCATTTGTACTGCTCAAAACTTTTAGCAAACACTTTGGCAAGATTCGGTAAAACTTTCTCAAAATAAAAATAATAAATGCCTTTGAACGGCTGCCATGTTGGCTTGGACAATTCCAGGCACACAACCATACCACCCGGTTTGACCACACGTTTCATTTCAGACAACACTTGTCTGAGATCAGGTACATTACGCAACCCAAACCCGATCGTCACATAATCAAATGAATTGTCTTCAAAAGGAAGTGACATGGCATTTCCCTGTGTCAGGGTAATCTGCTTTTGACGTTGCACCGCATTGATCTTTGTCTGGCCGACCTCCAGCATGTTGCTACTGAAATCAAGTCCGTGCATGTGCCCCGTTTCACTTGCCTCTGCCATAGCAAGCGTCCAGTCACATGTGCCGCAGCACAAATCAAGACCGGTATCGCCTTTGGACATATTCATCTTTTTCATGGTGAATTTACGCCAAGCCTTATGCCTGCGGAAACTTAGAATATCGTTCATGACATCATATTTTCCGGCTATACTCTGAAAAACCGAATGGACATATTCTTCTTTCGGTTTGGTCTCTCCGCTCCCCATTCGTCTGTCTCCCCCTCAATCTTCCCTTACTGCCGCATGTGAAGGCTGCAAATATGCCAAGTAAGGCTCTAGAATTGCGTGTATCTCATGCAAGCCCATCCGCCCTTCCTCGTCTTGCAACAACAGTTGAATGCGGTGTGTACACTCGCGAAGCTTGTCCAGCAAAACCTCGCCAACCCTATGCTTCAGCACCATAGCGTTCCATGCACGTGCATCCGGTTCAGACTGACGCAACACATTGCGCTCATCGTCATTACCATGCTCGTATATGTGCCAGTATGCATAGCTGTGAAGATATTGTTTTGCGTCATTCATCCGCTTCAGTTCTTCCACGATCGTTTCGCAGGAGCTGAATTCGGTCAACAGGCTGTTCCATAATGACTCTTCGTTATGTTGAATCATGCCTGTAAATGAAAGAAACAGCTGCATCCTCAGCTGTACCGTTTCACGCAAGTATTCGTCAGCCGAAACGAGAAGCTTCTTCATCCGTTCATACAGCGTCATCTTGCGTGCGTTCACTCCGGATACAGCACCACTGAGTTTTCCAATCATTTCAATTCTGCCCGCTTGGGCAAGCAATTGATAAAAACGGCTACTTAAATAATCCCCGGCGAGTACATTCAACTGACGTGAACGCATCTCCTGCTCTTTCCGCTCACCGGAAATGGTATCGATTCGATCATGCGTATCCATGGCCAACTGAACGAGCGAAGTTGCAAGAGCATATAACTCTTGATGCACCTTTTCGTCTGTGCGGCCCACAAATACCTGCAACAGACGTGCCCGGCTATCCGGAAATGATGGGATTTCCGTATGTTGTCGAATCATGTCGTAATCCGTATATTTCTTTGCTAGTTGGGGTACGCGATATGAATTCATTCTCAGCCTCCGAGCCTTAACATTGTTAAACCATTTCTGCACTACAATCTTATATATTATAGCATATGTTGAACGGGCACGCACTGAATCCTGCTATTCTATTACCCCTGACTTGTCATTTCGAATTGCTTCTTCCAGAGTTCGGTCTCCATCAAATGAAACCAGTCCTTCAATTCATCTGAAAAGGCCGCACTTTTCCAGTTCCGTAATGTTTCAATCGCATACAGAGGCCACTCTCCACGCCGAATATCAGCAGCAAGCAACAGATGTCGTTTATGCATCCATTCATCTTCTGCCATCACACGTAGCAGCACCTGATCCACGTTATCCAGACTCCGAAAGCCCAGATCTGCCACAGCTGCCATGTTCTCATAGATTTCAGTGTAACTTGTACCCGTTCCTTTAACTTTGAGGTCCAACGTCAAAATGGACTGTTTCCATTCCACTCTTGCAATGGGAGTTGATAGTTGCATGGAGCTTAGCATATCAACCAGATTGTCATTCGTTAGCTGAACTGGATGATGTGATGCAGAGGCAGGCTGTACGTTGTCCCCGCCCCAAGTACGCATATGTAAGGTTTGTATCGCAACAAGCAGAAAGACCGCCGCAACCGTTGCCAGCATTGAAGCAGTAACAATCATCCGCGGTTTCATATACGCCTCCCTGCCTTTACCTGTTAGTGTAGTCTGTCCGGTAAAGGCTCATACCTCATTGTACAATGAAAAAAAGCAGGCTATGCCTGCAATCTTCATTTGAATGTATTCAATCTGTCCATTACTCCGATTCAATCTGTCCATGCTTGGTAATCAGCGTGGCTTTGCCCCGGATTTTAATAGCTGAAGTATGGGTGGTAAATTGGGCGAACATCACTTCACCTTTGTCCAATTTCTCGGTGTGGTGAAAACGTGTATCCTGACCTCGGGTTAATCCGATCACCTGGACACCATTTTCCTCTGCCTTAATTACAATATAATCATTGCCGGTTGGATGATCCATCACGCATGTCCCCTTCTTTAGTTCGATAGCGTTAATGATGATTAAGATTGTTTCATTTGTCAACCTGCGCCTTATACGAATGAACCGTAAGAATCGGCTACCCTCGGGTCATACTACAGTTGTACAGCCACAGAAAGGAGAATCTGCATGAAGTACACCCCTGCCGCACTTACAGACGAGCATATTCATCAGTTAAAAGAAATCGAACAGCATCTGTCTGCAGCTGCTGGCGAAGAACTGATTCTGGTTGCTTATACCGGGCAACCGGAGGATCCTGAGCACTCGGATAGCCGCAAGAATCATCGTTAAAGGGCAAAAGAAAAGGCCGTGAACAAGTCACGGTCTTTTTGTCGACATATGGAATATGTAGAAATCTTATTTAATTCCGTCTTTGAGCGCTTTACCTGGTTTGAATGCAGGAATTTTGCTCGCAGGAATTTCGATTTCTTCACCTGTTTGCGGGTTGCGTCCTTTACGTGCAGAGCGCTCGCGAACTTCGAAGTTCCCAAAACCAACCAATTGTACTTTATCTCCGCTTTGAAGAGCCTCAGAGATTGCTTCGAATACGGCATCAACCGCTTTCGTTACATCTTTCTTGGACAATTCAGTCGCTTCAGATACATGTGTAATCAAGTCTGATTTGTTCATTTGTTTTTCACCTCCTGTATCAATGTCCTGAATGTTATACTGTGTTTCCGTTTTATAGCGAAATATACGTTCATACGCAAAAAATCTACGTACATCTTGAGCGCTGAACACAAATCTCCGCCTGCGGTCAACAGTCATTTTCGGCAGAATGTCGTCTGAAACCACGGGCATTTCAGACGCCGAACAAATTTCATACTAATACAGACAGCCCACAATTTCAAGTCCGGTTGCGGTTTAAGACGTAAAATGTAACTGCCAGGGCAAGCACGAGAACCCCACCTTTTACAATATCATGTGTGAAATACTGTACGTTCATCATCGTTAAACCGTTCACAAGTACACCAATCAGAACCGAACCAATGAAGGTTCCGATGACATTGGGTTTACCCGCACCAAACACAGAGAAACCGACAAATACTGCAGCTACGGATTCCATTAACAACGGTGATCCCGCATCAATTTGACCGGATCCTACTTTGGAGGCATAGATGATACCCCCGATTGCTGCAAACACTCCAGCCGCTACATAGGCGAGTGTACGCACCTTTTTCACCTTGATTCCAGACAACCGTGCAGCTTCCTCATTCCCACCTGTAATGTACATCTGGCGCCCATATTTCGTATACGTCAAAAAGATATGCACACCTATTACTGCAATAAGTAGCATGATAACTGATATCGGCATACCAAGCCATTTACCCTGCCCTATAAGCAGGAATGTCGGGTCCATCTCTCCCGCAGCTTTGCTCCCGTCAGGGAACTGCATGTGATTGTAAATGGTATATCCCTGTGCATACGTTTTGTGAATACCTCCGATGATGTACATCGTCGCAAGGGTTGCCAGCAAATCCGGAATACGCAATTTTACAATTAGCAAAGCGTTCAGTAAACCAATAACAGCGCCGATAATCAATGGCACGATAATGACGATCGCCAGTGGTTGTTGATACCAAATCATTAACGAAGCAGTAACAACGGTAGTTAATGAGACAGTCGCCCCAACCGAGAGATCAAATCCATCAACAATGAGAGATAACGTAACACCGATCGCTACAAACGTAACGATAGAGATCGAGCCCAAAATATCGGTCAAGTTACTGTACGTAAAGAAATAAGGCAATTTAATGCCGAAAAATGCGATAACACCTATGATGACTATAATCGCCCCGTAACGGAACGCAAAATCCAGTGATTTATCCTTCATGATTGCACCTCTTGTCCACCGCTTGCATAGTATAGCAGCTGTTCTTGGTTAGTCTCGCCTCGTTTGAACTCTTTTACGATAACACCCTCACACATGACAGCGATTCGGTCACCAATTCCCATGCCTTCATCCAGTTCACAGGTGAAATAGATTACACCCTTGCCCGCCAAAGCCAGTTCATTGATGATGCGGAAAATGTCACTTTTTGCCCCGATATCTACGCCTTTGGTTGGCTCATCAAATATAAATACATCCGCATCCGCATTAAGCCATTTACCAATGGCTACCTTCTGCTGATTACCACCGCTTAGATATTTCACTTCCTGTTTCACGGACGATGTTTTAATTCCAAGCTGTTTCACCAATGACTCTGCATTCAGACGTTCCCGCTTGCGGCTTACGAAACCTAATGTACTAAGACGGCTTAGCAAAGGCAGACTTAAATTCCGTTCCACGTTCTCCTGAATCAGGATTCCTTGTTTACGTCGCTCCTCCGGTACAGAAACAATCCCCAGAGCCGCCGCATCCGCAGGCTGAGACAGGCGGAGATTACGGTTGTTAAGCCGGATCTCGCCTCCCTCCAGCCGATCTGCACCAATTAGCAAACGAGAGCTTTCCGTTTTACCCGCGCCTACCAGGCCCACCACAGCGAGGACTTCACCTCGGCGTACAGAGAGGTTAACACCTTTAACCTTCACTCCACGACGAAGCCCACGTGCCTCCAATAACAGCTCTCCCACGGGTGCTTCCGTCTTCGGAAACTCTTCTTCGAATGGTTTGCCCAGCATCTGTGTAACCAAATCGTTGATCGTCAGTCCCTTTGCTTCACCGGTAAATACGTGTTGCCCATCTCTCATAACCGTAACGCGATCACAGTGACCCGTCACTTCAGCAAGACGATGGGTAATGAAAATACAGGCAACGCCCCGATCCTTCAGGAGATGAACAATCCGGAAAAATGCATCCGTTTCTTCCTGGCTCAGCGGTGCAGTCGGTTCATCAAAAATGATGACTTTGGCATCCTGAATCAAAATCCGTGCCAGCAAAATCATCTGTTTTTCTGCAAGCGTCAGATCGGCCACTTTTTGGTGAACGGATATGTCCGCCCCTAATTGCTTCAACGCCTCAACCGCGTGCTGTTGCAGCTTCCGTGGACTTTTCCACCAACCTCCAGCAGATGAAGCCAACTGATCCAACATAATGTTCTCCGCAGCCGTCAGCTGTGGCACCAGTGCCGCGTCCACTTCCTGATAGACACAGTGAATCCCATTTGCCTTCGCGTCTCCCGGAGAACTCAGGTGAAGAGCTTGTCCACTCAATTGGATCGTCCCCTGATCCAATGGATAGGCACCAGACAAAATTTTCATTAACGTGCTTTTACCGGCACCATTGGCACCCAGCAGCGCATGAATCTCCCCGCCTTTTACAGAGAAATCCACATCCTTCAGTGCAGGAATACCTGAAAACTGCTTGTGGATATGTTCCATTTGAAGCAGAATCGGTGCAGTGCTCATGATGTTAACCTCCAATCGTTCCCATACGGGAGTATCCCTTTTTCATCCAGACTACACATATCTTCATTATGGTTAAAAAAGCGCGCCTTGCGGCGCGCTTCCCATACGCTGCTTATTTAGCAGTAATTCCGTATTCGCTCATCCAGTCCTTGATTCCTTGTGTGCTGCCACCCCAACCTTCAACGAACTCAGACAGCTCCGAAGTGGAGATTTGTTTATCTGGCAGAGCTTCACGTTGAACATAGACCGGGTTAAGAACAACTGCATCTTCTGTCTCGTCCCCGTTCAGTTTCTGATAAGCATAACGTACCTGGACGCGACCAATATCTGTTGGATCAACAGCCGCAGAAGCAACCCAAGGATTTTTCGGGTCCTGAATCATTTGCAGGTCCTCGTCACTCATATCAATACCATACACTTTGATCTCATCACGTCCAGCTTGTTGAATCGCACGTGCCGCACCTTTGGCGAACTCATCCCATGCAGTCCATACAGCTGTAATCTCACCTTTTGGATACTGCTTGAGAATAGCTTCCATTTTGGCTTGAGTATCCAGCGCCGGGTTCTGTGCAGAACCGAATGTAGCTATTTCTTTGATGTCCGGATTGGCTTTCATGAATTCACCGTATGCAATCTGACGGCGTTCCATCGGTGCGAAACCAGCTACCCATACTTTGACAATATTACCTTGTCCATTGATATCTTTTTTCATTTGCTCCAGCGTCAGTTCAGCCATCTTCTGGTCATCCTGCGACAGGACTGTGGCTCCTGGAACACTGATAGCTGCGTCAAACACGACCACTGGAATATTCTGTTCTACTGCCTTCTTCACGCCTGGCTCTAATAGGGAATCCCCATGATCCGTGAGAATGGCATCAAATTTCTGGTTAATAGCGCTATCAAGCAAGGATACCATCTTTGCTTTGTCGTTATCGGCAACAAACGTTGTCAGTTCTCCACCGAATTTTTCGATTTCTTCTTTTACACCTTGTACATATTGCTGCGAGAAAGTACCTGTATTAAACTCCATAATAAGTGCAATTCGTTTGCCGCTTAGAGGGCCTGTAACTGCTTCCGTTTTTGGTGTATCATCTGATGCACCCGAAGCCGGAGTTGCTGCCGGTTCTTTTTTGATTCCGCAAGCGGACAGCGCCAATGTAAATACTAATAACACACTCAACCATAGCCATTTTGTCTCTCTTCTTTTCATCTCTGTATCCCCCTGTCCAATCTCTGTGATCTCGATCACAATAGTTGAATATTAATATAACGGCTAATCCCTAGTATGTAAATGGGTTTTAGCAATTTAAAGCTAAAACTCGCTAAGTTTTTTCGAAAGTACTATTCTTCCTATCCATTTCATCCAAAATAAAGAAATCACGTAAAAAAGACCGCGAGGGGATGCCCCCTTACGGTCTTTTGATGTCTTACAGAATGATAGCGATCAAGCCGCCTGAACCTTCGTTAATGATTCTTCCAAGCGTCTCTTGCAATTTGTATCTTGCATTATCCGGCATCATGGCAATCTTGCCCTGGATACCTTCTCGCACGATGGAGTGCAGTGAACGACCAAACATGTCTGAATCCCATACCTTGATCGGATCGTTCTCGAAGTCCTGCATCAGGTATCTCACCAGTTCCTCACTTTGTTTCTCCGTACCGATGATTGGAGCGAACTCCGATTCCACATCAACCCGGATCATGTGAATGGACGGTGCCGTTGCTTTCAGACGTACGCCAAATTTGGTGCCCTGACGAATGAGCTCAGGTTCATCCAGAGCCATCTCGGCAAGAGATGGAGCAGCAATGCCGTATCCGGTCGTTTTGACCATCTCCAGCGCTTCTGCGAAGCGGTCATATTCTCTCTTCGCATGCGAGAATTCCTGCATCAATTGCAGCAGATGATCCTTACCGCGAATCTCGATGCCAACCACTTCCACGAGAATCTGATCATACAGCTCATCCGGTGCGTACAGGTCTATTTCGGCTACACCCTGCCCCATATTCATGCCACTCAGGCCTGCGCGATCAATGAATTCATATTCCATGAACTGAGCGACAACCCGATCCACGTCACGAAGTCTGCGAATATCCTTAACGGTATCTCGTACGGAGTTTTCGTAGTTGCTACGCAGCCAGTGAGTCTCATTGAGTACCATAACCCAGCTCGGCAAGTTTACATTCACTTCATGCACAGGGAACTCATAGAGCACTTCACGAAGTACACCCGTCACATCATCTTCCGTCATGGTCGCTGCACTGAGTGTCATCACCGGAATGTCGTATTTGGCAGCAAGCTCACTACGCAATTGCAGGGCTTCTTCACTGCGAGGACGAGTGGAGTTGATGACCAGGACAAACGGTTTACCCACTTCTTTTAATTCCGCAATGACCCGTTCTTCAGATTCCACATAGGAACTGCGGGCAATTTCGGCGATTGTGCCGTCTGTTGTTACCACAACACCCAGTGTAGAATGCTCCTGAATGACTTTGCGAGTACCAATCTCGGCGGCTTCCTGGAATGGAATTGGTTCCTCGAACCAAGGCGTGGAGATCATGCGTGGACCATTCTCATCCTCGTATCCCTTGGCTCCTTCCACCGCGTAACCTACACAATCCACAAGACGCACATTGACATCGAGTCCTTCTGCCACCTTGATCTGGACTGCGTTATTTGGTACGAATTTTGGTTCGGTAGTCATGATGGTTTTACCTGCTGCACTCTGTGGAAGTTCATCCACTGCACGGGCACGATCAGCCTCGCTTGCGATGTTAGGCAATACGATCGTTTCCATGAATCGTTTAATAAATGTTGATTTTCCCGTCCGGACTGCGCCGACAACCCCGAGATAAATATCCCCTCCGGTCCGCTCAGCTATGTCCTTAAAAATGTCCACTTTCTCCAATGAAATCCCCTCCCTAAATTACTCCGAAGGAAAAATGCTAAAGAGCATCCGCTTCGTTTTTTCAATCAGAAGACTGAAATCCCTGCAACGGTAGAGCCGCCTTTGTGAGTGCCCGGAAGTCGTCCGCCGCCGAACGTTGCATTCTGATGAAACCGGCGAGAGCGGCGTTAACTCGTACATGCAATTGGACTAGTATCATCTTATGTATCCGTATGCGGCAATATGACGCGTATTTTTGTTTTTTTATCTTATGGCGATGACATTAGGAGAATCCCCCGATCTCGGACTGCGCGTCTTTATTTCAATCTACTTTATGTGATCCGTGAAGCTTTTATGACGGTTATTGCTCATACGGACAAAAGAAAAAAGAGATATCCCTTATTTGGAATATCTCTTTTTGAACCATTAGAGCCTTGGTGGGCATTTGAATTGCAACCATGCTTATTTTATTGGCTGGGCAACCGGCGCATTATTTTGCCAAGCGTAGAAAACGGATTTTACAGGTACGAAGTAGGAGTGTTCCACCAGCAAATCCCGAACATCCTCAGTCTCTGCTGGAGACACGTCTGACTTTTCCACTGCCTGCATAATGTCAAAAGCATAATCTACATAGACCTTTCCTTCGTCATCCATCATAAAAGGTAAGGCCTGACCTGAATATACACTATTCAACGTTAGGGAAGGAGTACCTGCCTGAGCAGCCTGCTCCATATCCACAGCATATAACCCCGGATACATTTCTTCCCCGCTTGGCAGCTTATTGTTATGTACGGACTTATATTGATTAACCATTCGTTGCACATCGTTTACTTTCTGTACGGTCAGAAGATCCATCACTTTAACGGTCGGATTCACTTCTTCGTCCTGAATAAGGAAGTAAGCGCTCCCACCACTTTCAAAAGCAGTCCCTGGTATTTCATCCAGATACCCCAGTTGTTTCAACTTGGGCAGATCCACTCTGAACTTTTCATATTTTGGCGTTTCCATATCTGCATTGATGATTGGCAAAATCCCCTCATCTTGCTGGAATGCCTCGACCGCACTCTGGATACGGCTCACGCTTTCCCGATAGGCTATCTTAGGGTCCGAATTGCTCTGGGATGGATACATACAACCAGTTGCTGTAAAAGCAAACAACAGGAATAACAGCAGACCGCCCGTCTGATGTTTCAGACGCTGCCGCCCGCTTCCTTCCACACATTTTGGCTTGTTCCTAATCATTCGTGTCCTCCTTGAATAACTCATTAGAGAATCAATTTCATAACGCTCAGAACCAGTCGTCTTCCTGTTGTTGACGTTCCAGTTGTTTCCGAATGGCTGCCTTCAGCGGGTCCTCTGGAACATGAACCGATAGAGATCCACTCACCTTGGCCTGACAGGACAGTCTTATACCTGCTTCCAACAGTGAACCCAGCTTGCGCTTTTCTGCATCTGTTGGTGGATACAGTTCCGCCCGATGTTCTTCATCCACATTGACTTTGCACATCAGGCAAGCCGCTTTACCATCACATCGGGTCGTAATCTTGACTCCAGCACGTCGTGCTGCATGCAGAAGTGTTGCCCCTGGTTTGAGCGCTATCGATTTGTTCATAGGTAAAAAAGTAACTTTATAGTCCATCATTTTCCTCCCTCAACCTACTGGGGCCATGTAAAGCCAACAAGCTCTTCCACTTCGGCTCTGAAGCGGTTTGTCCATACATTCTGTTGACTTAAAAGCATCATTATAGGTTGATGTGCATCTGGCTGCTCGCGCATCTGTGTCGCAATGGGGACATAACGATCTTCACGACCTCGCAGCAGATTAAACAACAGCTCATGCGCAAGCGGCATCAGTCGCAGGCTATATGAACCCACTTGTGCTACTGGTGCATGCGGAGCAAGTACATGTTCAATCTCGATACGGTACCAACTTTTGCGAGCCCATATTTCGAAACCACCAACCAGTTCCAGCGCACATTCACCCACCTGATAGTGGCTCAACAGAGAAGCATACGGTCCTGTCTTGTCCACTGTAGGCTCGTCAAGCATTTCCCCCGGAGCGCTAAGGTGAAGTTCCTTAGCAGCAGCAACATCCGCATAGATATCAATATCTCTCGGAGCCTGTTGCAACTCCACCCCTTGAAGCAGCAACCCACAACTCCCTCCAAGTAACCATGTCTGCGGCTGTGTGTTCCAGGCTTTGGCCGTTTCCAGCAAAGCCGCGTGTAATTCCGGATAACGCTCTGTCCGACCCTCCGTATCATGCGGCCCCATAGGCTCACACTCCCCTCATCCGTGTTCATTGTGTCAGTTCTTATGATGTGCTTATGCGGATGTTATCTTTCAGGCATGGGAAATCAGGTCAGAGAAGCGATTCCACCGAAAAAGCCAATCAGCATAATCAAAAATGCAATCAGAGAAAGAATCCCCCGTACAATACCTTTTGTTTTGGCACGAGCAAACGTAATCAGGAATACAGATAGTCCCATAATGAGGATGGCCACCAATGACAGCCACATCTTGTCCATTGCGCTCATAATCCAACAGTCTCCCCTTCAGTCCGATATTCATCACTGACACTGTGACAATTGCAACCATTATAACACGAAATTCAGCTCAACTTTCCAAAAAAAAGACAAAAAAGCAAGCCGGCAGAAGCCGACTCGTCTTTTTGTCTTACTGGATCACCTGCACAAGCGGGTGTGATCTATTATTTTTTCATCATCATTTTCATTAACGATTCCATACTGCTCGGATTCAATCCGCTTTTCTTGACCGCACTCACAATATCCTTAACTGTATCCTCAGATACCGGGACTTTCGCCATGGCGGATACTTGTTTGATCAATTGGCGCAACTGAGCTTCATTCTGAATCGTCGTTGGTTTCACCGTGCTTGCCAATTTCTTAACGGCACCTTCCGTTATCGTTTTACCCGTTTTCTTGTTGATTGCATTCAGTGCATCTTTGGAAATGTTGTTACCCATTCGTCTCCCCTCCTCCGGCAATACTCATGTGTATAGTATGAGTCTGCTACAGAAAAGGTGAATAAGCTTATTATTTCACAAGGTACGTTTAGGCTGATTACAATCAGGAATGCCACTGCTCCCAGGTTTCAAGTTTCATGACTTCCATTTCAGTCTTCGGGTCACGTCCCATCAAGGCTTCAACCGCATCACGCGGCTGTCTCTCCTGGAATAAAACGTGATATAACTGATCCGCAATTGGCATTTGCACTCCGTATTTTTGGGAGATGAAATAGGCAGCTTGCGTAGTTCGAATGCCTTCTACCACCATGCCCATGGACTTCAGAACATCATCCAGCTTCTGTCCCTGGCCCAACATGGAACCTGCTCTCCAGTTCCGACTGTGCTGACTTGTAGCCGTTACAACCAGATCCCCGATTCCAGCAAGTCCCGAAAACGTTAGCGGATTTGCTCCCATCTCAACACCAATACGTGTGATCTCTGCCAACCCGCGTGTTAGCAGAGCGGCTTTGGCATTATCACCAAATTGAAGACCATCCGACATACCTGCACCAAGAGCAATGATATTTTTGAATGCGCCCGCCAGCTCAACACCGATCATATCCCGATTCGTGTAAACCCGGAAATAAGCATTCATAAACAAAGCTTGGGCAGACTCGGCAGATGCCTTATCCAATGAAGCTACAACCACTGTCGTTGGACAACGCTTCACCACTTCTTCCGCATGGCTTGGGCCAGAAAGAACAACCACACGTCCTTCTTCACATTCAAGCTCTTCTGAAATGACTGTAGACATCCGTTTCAGGCTTTCTGTCTCAAAACCTTTGGTTGCATGAATGACTAACATCTCAGGCTTGTAATAAGCCTTAAGCTGGTTCGTAACCGCACGTATGGCTGAAGAAGGCGCAACAATTAACACAGCTATAGCGCCTTCCACCGCAGCTTCCATATCAGTTGTTGCTTGAATCCGTGTTGAAAGCTCCGCATCCGGAAGATAGCGAGTATTAGTGTGCTTGTTATTGATTTCGTTAGCCTGGTCTTCACCACGTGTCCACATCATCACGTCCAACTGATTGGCGGCGAGTACACTGGCCAGAGCCGTTCCCCAGCTCCCAGCGACCAGAACAGCAACTTTTTTAGACAACTCGTTTACCCCCTCCAGGGTTTTTCGATCCCAATTTATTTTCCTGTCCTTTGGCGAGCTTCGCAATATTGGTACGATGTCTCCAGAACGCAAACAGACAAATAATCAGACTCCCCCAGAAGATATTCATTGAATATCCGGGTAATACCAAGATAAAGATGGGTGTAAATGCTACAAAAATCAGAGACCCCAATGAAACATAGCGTGTCAATACAATAGACAGAATGGCGATCACCCCAGCACATAACGCAGGTAGGAAAGCAAGACTCACCAGAACACCAATCGCTGTGGCAATGCCTTTTCCTCCACGAAAATGGAAGTATAGCGGCCAGTTATGTCCTGCAATGGCTGCTATACCACTGAGTGCAGGAATCCAGGCAGAACCGTCACTCAGCCAGATTCCAATCCATACAGCTGCAACACCCTTAAGTACATCAAGTAACAGAACAGCAATTGCCGGTCCTTTACCCAAAATACGCAATGTATTGGTAGCTCCCGCGTTTCCGCTTCCGTGCTGACGAATATCGATCCCCCGTATCGCTTTGGCAAGGAGGACACTAAAGCTGATCGAACCGAGCAGATAACTCAGTACAATCGCTGCGATTTGTAAAATCACACACTTCTCCCCTAACTTTCGTCGGACTTCTTCCGAGTAAATATGCGAATTGGTGTTCCTTCGAAATCAAACGCCGCACGGATTTTATTCTCCAGATAGCGCTCATATGAGAAGTGCATCAACTCAGGGTCGTTCACAAAAATAACCATGGTCGGCGGTTTAACTGCAACCTGAGTCACATAGTTAATTCTCATTCTCCGTCCTTTATCTGTTGGCGGAGGATTAATTGCAACCGCATCAGACACCACATCGTTAAGCAGATGTGTCTGCACACGTAACGTGTGTTGCTCTGCTACACGTTGCACAACCGGCAACAGTTTTTGTAAGCGTTGTTTTGTGAGGGCTGACAAGAATACGACCGGAGCATAAGTCATAAACAGGAAGTGATCCCGAATTTTTCTCTCAAACTCTTTCATGGTCTTGTCGTGCTTCTCTACCACGTCCCATTTGTTCACAACAAACAATGACGCTTTACCAGCTTCGAATGCATATCCTGCAATATGCTTGTCCTGTTCAATAATGCCTTCTTCACCATTAATGACAATCAGAACAACATCTGCACGCTCAATCGCACGCATCGCACGCATTACACTGTATTTCTCAGTTGTTTCATATACTTTACCACGCTTACGCATACCTGCTGTATCAATCAGCACGTAACGTTGGCCGTCTTTTTCAAAAGGTGTATCAATCGCATCCCGGGTCGTTCCAGCCACGTCACTTACAATGACACGCTCTTCACCCAGAATAGCGTTCACCAGTGAAGATTTACCTACATTAGGACGTCCGATCAGAGCTACACGAATGACATCTTCATCGTAAGTCTCTTCCTCAAGTTCTGGCAACTTCTCCACAATTGCATCAAGCAAGTCACCTACACCTGTACCGTGACTTCCGGATACGCCGATGGGATCACCGAAACCAAATCCATAAAACTCATAAATGAGCTCACTTCGTCCGATATTATCCACTTTGTTAACGGCTACAACAATAGGCTTGCCTGAGCGGTAGAGCATCTCTGCTACCTCTTCATCCGATTGCGTAATACCTGCTTTTGCATCACACATGAATACAATAACATCCGCTTCTTCAATAGCGAGCTCTGCTTGCATCCGAATCGATTTTAAGATTACATCTTCACCATCAATTTCGATACCACCTGTATCAATGATACTAAATGGTTTACCGTTCCATTCACCGATTCCATATATGCGGTCACGGGTAATGCCCGGCTTGTCTTCCACAATGGCCAGTCTGTCGCCGATGATCCGATTGAAAATGGTGGATTTACCCACGTTCGGTCGTCCGACAATTGCCACAACGGGTCTTGCCATACATTCCACTCCTCCTGTCCATACTTACGATACTCATCATAGCAAAAAAGATATGTCTTGGCTAACGTTTCATGCCAAATTACTCGCAATAAAAACAATCGGCGAACCCGCCTGGGGCTCGCCGATCTTGCTTTTGTTATTCAGCAAAATATGCAGTATATAACTTAGAACCATGCATTGTTAACTTATTTGAATTTGCTAAGTTTGTCTCCAAACAGTTCGCCAAGCGTAGTGCTCATACCTTGATTGTTCAAGGAAACGTTTGGATTGTTGATTTCTTCACGCGGAGCGTTGTTTCTTGAAGGTCTTTCTGATTTTTGTGGTTGAGCTGGAGCTTCTTCTGTTTCTTTGATGCTCAAGCTTACACGTTGCTCAGAAGGGTTCATGTCCAAGATTTTAACTTGAACTTCTTGTCCTTCTTTCAACACTTCATGAGGAGTGCCGATGTGTTTGTGGGAGATTTGCGAGATATGCACAAGTCCCTCAACACCAGGAGCGATTTCAACAAATGCACCGAAGTCTACCAGACGTTTTACAACACCTGTTACAATATCGCTGGAATTGAATTTTTCGCTTGCTGTTTCCCAAGGACCTGGTTGAACAGCTTTCATGCTCAGGCTGATTTTGCCTTTTTCAGGGTCAACTTTCAGCACTTTCACACTAACTTTATCACCTTCAGACAGTACGTCGGATGGTTTTTCAACGTGTGTCCAAGCCAGCTCGGATACGTGAACCAAACCGTCAACTCCGCCCACATCAACAAATGCACCGAATTGAGTCAAACGTTGTACTGTACCTTCGATCACTTGACCTTCTTGCAAACCAGCCATTACTGTAGCTTTGTTTGCTTCGAATTCTTGCTCCAGTACGTCTTTTTGGGAAAGGATCACTTTGTTGTTCTCACGGTCGATCTCTTTCACTTTAACACGCAGTGTGCGTCCTTTGTAGTCGCTGAAGTCTTCAACGAAATGGCGTTCAACCATGGAAGCCGGGATAAATCCACGTACGCCCACGTCTGCTACCAGACCGCCTTTAACAACATCACCTACAACAACTTCGAATACGTCTTGGTCTTCAAAATGCTTTTGCAATTGATCCCATGCGTTTTCGCTGTCGATTGCACGTTTGGACAGAACGAGTTTTTCTTTCTCGTCGTCGATGCTAAGAACTTTAGCTTCAACTTCTTGTCCAACTTCAACTGCGTCAGACGCGCTGTCAACATGTAATGAAGACAGTTCACGAATTGGAATGACACCGTCATATTTATATCCAATGCTCACATAGGCTTGGTTATCTTCCAATTTGACGATGGTTCCTTTTACGGTATCTCCTTTTTTCAAGGAAACGAATTGATCCAACTCATCTTGGGTTGCTTCTTGATTTTTCATTTCTTCCGACATGTCAAATACCCTCCTCAATTCAAAAACCCCATTATATTCAAACCTGCCTGTAGCAGAGTTCAAAACACTTTCATCACTGAGTGCTTAAGCTTTAGTCTCCCTCAAAAATATGGAAACATGCACTCAGCTACCGGCGAAGCCATTACTTGCTTGGCACGCCCGTTTGCACCATTTCGTTAATCTTGGACATAATCTTTTCAGTCGCCTTCTCCAGAGCTTCTCCAGATGGGTCTTCCTTGAACTCGTCCAAACTTACTGGTGCTCCATATACAACTTTCATCTTACGAAAAACTTTGTAGTTACCGATAATAGCAGTAGGAATAACTGTAGCGCCACTGCGGAGAGCAAAACTCGCTGCCCCTTTTTTGCCGATACCTCCATCATTGTGACGGCTTCCCGAGGGGAAGATTCCAAGCACTTGACCATCACGCAAAATATTGAGTGAGGTTTTGATGGATTCCTTGCTGACACCTCCACGTTTAACGGGGAAAGCGCCCACGGCTTTAATAATTCGGCCGAGTACCGGAATGTCAAACAATTCGCTTTTGGCCATAAAACGCACCTGACGGCGAATTTTGATACCAACGGTTGGAGGATCGAAGTTACTAATATGATTGGAACATAAAAGTACGCCGCCTTCTTTCGGAATATTCTCCCGTCCAACGGCCTCCAAGCGGAAAAGAATGGTATAAATGATCCGCAGTAATGTGCTGCAAAATGTGTAAATCATAGACCGATCTCTCCTCTGACCATTGTGCAATAAGATACGATTTTGTCAACCACTTCATGAATGTTCATCTCCGTTGTATCAAGGACGATAGCATCCTCAGCACAACGCAATGGGGAAATTTCCCGATTCTCATCCAATCTGTCACGGGTGGCAATGTCTCGCTCCAGTTGTTGCAACGTCAGTCCTTCAGAGGGGTCCAGTTCTTTGAAGCGGCGAAGTGCACGCTCTTCGACACTGGCAGTCATGAAGATTTTCACTTCCGCATCGGGCAATACTGTCGTTCCGATATCGCGTCCATCCATGACGACGCCCTTGCGCAAAGCCATTTGCCGCTGAGTATCCACTAATTGCGTACGCAGCCCCTCGATTTGCGCATATCGGGACACGATTCCCGTCACTTCACGGGAGCGGATTTCCGAGGTTACTTCTTCCCCATTACAGAACACTTTCTGTCCGTCGGGATCCGGTTGTAAATCAATGACCAGCTTTTGGGCTTCCTGAAGTACCTGTGTCACTTCTTCCGGCGCAATATCATTCCGAAGCATGTGCAAGGTTACCGCACGGTACATTGCGCCTGTGTCGACGTATACATACGCGAGCGCCTCTGCAACCAATCGGGCCACCGTGCTTTTCCCGGCACCGGCAGGTCCGTCAATTGCAACGTTCATTTTCCCGTTCTCTGATGTGTTCTGGCTTGCCAACGGGGCATTCCTCCTCAAACGATAAACCTCAATAAAAAAACAGGCATTGCCTGCATCGTGAAAATTATACCACACTCTACACATGGATGCAAAAACAGACAAATCAACGACCTTTGTAATCATTCATCGTTTGCACTTCAATTGGAGTTCCTTCCATACGGTCAATGGTGGTCAAATTTTTTTTGAAGCCGGGTACCAACAGCAGCAATTGATATACCACAAGCAGGATTAGAAGGGCTGTAATCAGAATCGTAACCTTTTGTTCCATTCGCCTGGAGAAAACATAATAAAGTCGTTCATATCTGCGGGTTGCATGACGATGATTCAAGGCAATACCTCCGTTTTTTTCATTACGGTACCCGCAGTTTCCTCTCTTTATGCCACAACATTCCTATTTCGTGCGATAGTCAAGTTGCCGTTCGAAACAAAATTTGATAATTTTTTGGCGCTCCGAATCTGAAATCTGCACAAATTTCAGCATGCACAGCTGTCTGCCGGTTTCCAGGGTTTTGATCCGCACAACTTCAGCTTCAAAATTCACATGTTCGATGGTTGAATTCCGGTAGGGAACCAGCAACCAGCATTTAAGTTTTTGACCTTCAGCTATTGAAAACCCTGTTTCGCCGTAGATGGACAATCCACCGCCACCAATATCTTCAGTCAATCCGACGGCACGGGTCAGATCTTCACTCTGGATGGCCAATTCGAGGTTTGCATGAACACGAAGAAAGCTGCGCCGTTGTATTTTGGATATATCGCTAGGTAGCGGTTTGCGGATACGGACAAGACGGACCACATCTTCCTCAAATCCCGTGACATAGGTATTAAAATAATGCCGGACCCCATCCTCCGTAATATATGAAATGGACAATTCCTCTCCGAAAAAGAGCCTTTTCAGACGGCTGGTTCCTTGTTGCATCGGGACCTCAATCAGAAAACTGCTGTCATCCATATCTGCAATGCGTGATTTGTACTCTTTGTGTTCCTCTTTTTCATCTGCAGAAGCAATCTGGATGTATAAAATTTCATTTATTTTAGGAAACAAGCTGTTCACCGCCACTTTATGTATTTATCTTCGTATGTACAAGGACTATTATACCATGACCTTTCTCACATTGAACAAGAAAAAAACAGACCACGTTGTGGTCTGCCGCAGTTATTCGCTCAACTTCAAATTGAGATTATCCATCTTTTTATGAGGTTGCATTGACCGGTTTGATCTCTTCAACCGCTTCTTCCATTCCTGTATTCGCATTAATGTATATCCGGTAACGGGAACCGTTAATTTTCCCTCCGAATTCATAACACAATACTTCTTTGCTGTAATCATTCTCAATCAGGGATTTGCGAACATAATTTTCTTCGAACTCCGAATTAAGCTTTTTCCGCGCCTGTTGCTCTGTAAGAGTTGCTTTCGGAATTTTGCGCTTGTCATTATGTTCGTAGACAAAGTCACTCGCCTGGAAGCCGGTAACTTCGCCTGTATCCAAACCTACACGAACTGACATTTTCTCGGGATAGATCAACGTGTCCCCTTGCTTACGCACATAAGTAAGGTTACCCAGGTTACCATATTCATCGTAGTTTACAGCCTTCATATCCTTATAACCTTTGTTCATTAGAAATTGATCCGCTTTAGCCATGGCATTCTGACGAGACACTTTTTTGGTTCCGATTGGACGCGTATCACTGTAAGAGATCAGCATTCCGCCATTACGGGTGAAATCCATCATCAGTTTGCCATTGTTGGCATGATCAATCGTGGCAGTGTAGGACTCCCAGTCTGTTCCTTTGCCGTTCTCCTGCACTTGGATTTTGCTACTATCCGCATTAGAAAATTTTGCAGCCTTGCTCTGGATCTGTTCTTTGGTCACCGGCAAACCGCCCAGTTTCTTGACTGATCGTTTGGCATAGATATTGGATACCGAAGGACCCCAATCAAGCTCCGGGTATTCCTGTACCTTTTTGTTCACCGTACGAAAACCATCAACGATCGTGTTGTCCATAGTTTGCTCTTGCGTTGCCATGGCAGTCTCTGCATCCATCCAGCGCAATCGGTCCGTCAGGACTTTCTGCTGCACATCCTGCAGATTCTTGGTAATCTCGGATGAATTCTGATACAGCTTTTTCAGGTTGCCCATTTCCTTCTCACTTAGCGGTTCGTTTGTCAAGTCACGCATCGACGCCCGATAGGCAAAGTTGGAAATACGCGAGAGAAACTCCTCTGTCTCGTTAAATGGCAGCATGGTGAGTGGCAGTTGGTTGATCTCATTCTGCGCTTCACTGGTGAGTCGCCATACATTCATCAGACCTTTGCGATGCATCCCCTGTGATGTAGAGTGAACCGCCAAGGTGTTACCAATCTCCGAATGCAATTTGTCCATATGAAAAGATAAATCGTGAAAGGCACGCTGATATTGATTCTCTGCCTTGATCAGAATTGCATTCTTCTCCTGATTCTCCTGATAGCCCCACACGAGCGCACCGACCAGCAGAACCGCAAATATCGGAAACATAACTGAACTTAATCGTTTATACATCGGTAGAGTCTCCTTTCTTCTAAACCACTACCTCTATTGTGGATCGAAGAAAGATCTCTTATGCATGCGATTTCCAGTCCTTACACAAGCAGGCTGCTAAAGTACTGTCTGGGTCCTCCTTTTAATTCAGCTGAATCCCAGTTGCCATGCCCTCTTCTTCAATTTCGAACTGGTCTCTGTTATCGCAGAGGCACTGCTTGAATCCCGTCTCAATCCGGCCCCGTTCTTTCTTGCCTCGTAATGTAAATCGTTCACCGCATTGTTTGCATCTGATTTTAATTTTAATTCTCATCACAACGATCTCCGTTTCTGTTGGTCATTCCCCGGGAGTTTATCTGTAAAAATAAAAACACACCGGAGCCATAGGCGCAATATGCGCTTTATGTCCACCAGTGTGTCCGTATTTTTATAATTTAACCTCTTCCTCCCGCTTCACAAAACGAAAAGGAGAACGGTTATTAGCTCGTGTGATTTTACCCATTGCCCCATACCACAGGCCCGCCATTAGCGGCGCTATAAACCACAACCAATGATTCACCATGGTGTTCATGATGACATCGTACAATGCATGCCAGAAAAAAGGTAACACCAGAGAAAGAACCAGATACCACCGCTTTTTCTTACCACCGATAAACTTGGCTTTACCCATATAATAACCCATGATTACCGCAAACATAGCGTGCCCTGAAACAGGGAGCAGTGCCCGAAGGAACATGGCTGAGACGGATGCATTCCCCGCAAAGGCATACAACACATTCTCTACAGTGGCAAATCCAAGTGAAACAGCTACTGCATATAAGATCCCGTCATACGGCTCATCAAATTCGGTGTGATTATAGATGATATGATAAAGAACGAACCATTTAACGAATTCCTCCACACCACCTGAGATCATAATGGCCTCAAGATAAGGATTATCCCCGAGCCACATCATCATGCCACGCTGAATAATCATCACAGGCAGTACCATCAGAATCCCCATGAGGAAAACCCGCAATACCATATGAAGTGGCTCATAATCATAACGGTCTTTCAGGTAAAAGTATGTTAACAAGGCGAGACCCGGAGCAACTGCTGCCGCTAAGACCGAAAACAAAAGCACCGAAATTCCCTCCTCTGACTAAAGACGCGATTACAACTAGAGATTAATCCTGGCGTTTGAAGTGGGTGCAGATAACATCAATCGCTTGTGCAGGAATAACAACCTTACCATACTCTTCCATGACTGCTGGAGTAACTGAGGAACCTTCGCCAAATTCAGCAAGCAAGGCAATCAATGCCGCATGTTTGGTGGAATCTACCTCATCTGGCTCCAAATGCAAGAACCACTTGTCTTTATAAGAATAAAGTCTCCCAGCATCCGTAACATGCTGACGCAACATATGTGCAGCTTCAATGAGCACTTCAAAGTCCTTGAATGCATAAACGATGGAATCGCTTTGCTCGAGTGTAACTTCCATTTCATATACTTCTTCAGGAAGATCATCTTCATGACCTGAACCATATTGTTGCGGATCATATTTTCCACGTGTGACAATGACAACCATCCCTTGAGCGGGAAGTGCGAATACTTCGACAGCGAGTGGACCTGTGGCATCAAATCCAAGTTCGGAATAGGCCTGATCCATCATTTCAGTGAACAGTTCATGAACCTTAGGTATTTCCTGCCACATATCTTCTTTTTGTATTCCGCGCTCGCTCAGATCGTCAAAGGTCAGGAAAATCCGTATCTTATCGTGACTTAGTCGTTCTATTTTCATACAGGATCTCCCCTTTATAAGCAAGTCTTATAACAGATTATGAAGCACAAAACAATATGTGCTGAAAATAAATCTATGTAGTTATGTTATCATTTTATACCTCTAAATGCACGAAGTAAAATCGACAAAAAAAGAATCATTCCACAGCAAATCAAGACTGTGGATGATTCTAATTGGGAGTTTTGGTTTATAAACCCGGTACTGTTGTGTTTGTTTGGCTTAAAATTTGCTCAACTTCATGCTTCACATCGGGATTGGTGCGAATAAAATCTTTGAGCATACTCATATTCGCTTCTTTTTCCTGCGGTGTGATTGCTCTTGCGGTCTTTGCTGCCGGATTTTTGTGGGATTCACCATGTTGATTTTGCTTACTTGTGAACCCGTCCATACCTGGGAAAGTCATTTCCATCATCTTATGTTTTGCCTGATCCATCATATTTCTTGATGAACCCGATGACATCATGGGCAATTTGCCTTTGGACAGCCATGAACTGGCTGCAACACCAATGACAATGCCCCAAAAAAAGGATGACGTCTTCATTACACCAACCTCCTTCAAGTGTTAAAATCATATTTAGTGTTTGCGGTAGTGAGCGATCTCATTCCGTATAAATACAGGAAAGCGAGTTGAAATCATGTTTAGACATACCGCCGCATTGATCATTGCTGCAAGTTTGCTGCTGTCAGCTTGTGGGACAGCGGAAGAAAAAACATCTGATAATTCCGCACCAGCGGGCGAATCAACTACCACGGTTCAAGAAGAGCAAGGTAACTCTAACCGAACTGAAACAGAAGAACCCGGAACTGATGTGCCCGAGCCTTCAACGGAAGATTCAACTGCGACAGAAGAAGAACCTGAATCTTCGGAGAAGGTTTCTACAGAAGAGAAAGTGGAAAAGACGTATCATATGAATGAAAATTATTATATTAAACCAAACGATGAAGCGAGCCCAAACAAAGTGGTCTTGTTAACTTTTGATGATGGACCCAAAGAAGAAAAAATGATTACTTCACTGATCGACACTTTAGATAAACATAACGCTAAAGCGATATTTTTCGTCAATGGATATCGGGTAAAAAGCCATCCGGAATTGCTCAAACTCATACATGAACGGGGTCAGATTGTAGGCAATCATGCCTGGGATCATGAGGATCTCAAAAAAATGTCCAACGCTGAGGCGGCAAAACAGGTTACAGATGTCCAAAAAATAGTGAAGGATACCATTGGTGAGGAACCGCAATTCTTCCGTCCACCTTTTGGGTCGGGAAATGATGCACTGAAGGCTGCTGTGAAGAAAAATGGCATGTTATATATGACTTGGTCTAATGGTTCGCTCGATTGGGATAAAAGTACCAAAGACAAACCGGAAAAAGTCATTCAAAATGTACTGGACCAGTTAAATCCCGGAAGCAATATTTTGATGCACGAGTTGCCATGGACGGTTGAAGCATTGGATGAGTTGCTGACCAAGCTCGAAAAGAAAGGTTATTCCTTTGTTGATCCGCGTGCAATTGAATTGGAAGCTCGTTAAATTGAAATTTTGCGCATTAAAATAAAACAGCCTTTATCCAATGGATAAAGGCTGTTTCTCTGTGAGTGCTTTTTCCGCGGGCACTCTTAACGTGATGATATGCATCTCCGCAGGACAACCTAGTCGGAGAGGAAGATGATTTGTACCGTATCCTCTGCTAACAAGCATTTTGCCTTCTTGGTGAACTTCCTCCGGACTTCGCTTCAGGGAGTACCAACCATTCGATACGGGACGATACACTTTGCTCAGGAACACAGGTCCGAAAAATGGTAAAACCAATTGTCCGCCATGTGTATGACCGCTTAAAATAAGATCTGCATTTTCCTCCAAGCGAAGGGCCTGCAAAGGATCATGAACGATAGCAATTTTGCAAAAACGGTTACCGATCTGTTGTAGTAATACATCGCCCTGTTTGGAACGATAGTCTATGCCGATCAGGCTCAATCTGTCGTTGCCTCTTTGCAGATATTCCACATTATCCTGCAGGAGCTTAACGTCCGATTCCCGAAGGATTCGCGCAAGTTGAGCGGTACCAGCCCTCTTGTCATGGTTGCCATACACCGTAAATGAAGGAGCAATGTTCGATAAAATTTTCATGTTATGTCTAACCAAAGACCATGAGATTCCTTTTTCCGCAACATCCCCGCCGATGAGAACCCAGTCCACCTTGTTTTTAACGTTTTCCAGATCCTTCTGCTTCAGCTTGCGCTTGTGCGTGTCGGATACATACAAAATCTTAGCCCCGTCAAAGGATGTTGGCAGATGAGGCACTTCAACCTCTTCTTCAATCATTTGATGAATATGGGCTTCACGCCACATATGAAAAAGAAGTAAAACTCCCATCAAAATGATTAAACCTGCGATTAAAAGCATTACCACGGTAAGGGAAGGAACGTATTCAGAGCGGGTGCCCCTTCAACCCCCCACCAAACCAGACTAATCGTTAACATGACAAAAATAAAAATGAGTGAATTGACAAACCTCTTGCTCAATTTTAACCGACGTGAAGGATGTAATTCTGTCCGTGTAGGAAGCGAACCCGCTTCGGGGATCGACTCTTCCGTTGATGTTGGCGTTTTTTTGGAGCGTGATGGTGCCCTTTGAGGAAGTACTGGACTTTCCAGCTTTTCTGTATAAGGCTTGCGCTGTGATCTAGGTAAAGAAACAGAAGTAATTGGTGTGATTCCGCCAACCTCAGCAGCTGCTGCCGTTTCAACAACGATGCTTACTTGAGAAGCCACCTGACGCTCGGATTTCTCTTTTTTATCCGATTGACGATGGCGCTGACTGCCATATGTCTTCATTCTACTTAATGGCTGATTCATGATCCCCTCCGAAAA
This sequence comes from Paenibacillus sp. FSL K6-4396, assembly GCF_038002525.1. Taxonomy (NCBI): domain Bacteria; kingdom Bacillati; phylum Bacillota; class Bacilli; order Caryophanales; family Paenibacillaceae; genus Paenibacillus; species Paenibacillus sp. FSL K6-4396. The sequence goes on from NZ_JBBOCR010000001.1 coordinate 4,513,308, forward strand.
CGTATCGCTAATCCGGACACCAAATCAATAATAAAGTGACATAATATAGGCGCCCATAATGTGCCGGATTGCAAGTAAATCCAACCCAATCCATAACTTGAGACAAACACCCAGCCTGTTGGAATCCAGTGGCGCAAATAACGAATATGGATAACTGCAAATAAAATACTTGTCCAGTAAGGACCGATGGCATGTTGGATGGCTCCACGGAATAATAATTCCTCACACACAGCAACAATGGCTGCTATACATACAATGTGCCAGATCGGACGCCCACGGAACAGCATCTCGTTAATTCCACCGTCATCCATGCTTTCCTGAGGTATAACATACGACAGTACCAAGTCCATAACAAGCATTATTCCTGCAAGACCAAGACCCCACCATATAAATTGGTAATTGTCAGGCCATGCGAGTACATCTAACAAGTTTCGTTTCTGCAATAAGATCCACACAACTCCGATAATAAGTGTCAGACCTTGTGTAAAGTATAGATTGATTAAAAGTAAACGCTCGGTAAGCTGCTGTGGCTCAGCCTTCTGAATCTTGAACTTGGGAAACTTGAATTTTTTCATCGGATGCGTCTGTCCTCTTGAGTTAAATTTGATGGATAACAATTACGTTGTCCAATCGGATAGTATACTAAATGATAGCCAAAAAACCAATTAGGTTCAAGGCCTGCCCCAAGTCCTGGTTATATGTCCGTGCCATTACTTCATTAAAGCAGTAAAATTCAGTTCACCAAACAGCTTACTTTCCATCTTCTTGTGGTAGGTATATTAACTATTGTATTACATATGATGACTCTGTTTATGTGTGAATCTAAAGACATCTGCAAAACATTTTAAAACATTTAAGCCTATTGACATGCTCATGTCAGCCATGATACATTATGAAAAAATTAGTCACGTTAAACACGATGATGGAAAAAAGACGTTGCTTCGTCTTACAGAGAGCCGATGGTAGGTGTGAATCGGTGGCAGGCAAATGGTCTTGAGCGCTCCTGAGTTATTGCATTGAAATTGGAGTAGGTGCAATCGGTTTAGACCCGTTATCCTCTTCGGTCTTCATTGACCGCTAAGACTGTCGTTGCGAAACGGCGGTGAATTAGGGTGGTACCACGACAACTCTCGTCCCTTATTGCGCAAGCAGTATGTGGATTGAGAGTTTTTTGATTTATTTTAAAGGATATCTGTGGGATCACTCTATCTGCTTCACCTTCCCCCTCTGTTGCGACACCGCGTTGTTGGGCGGAAGAATCAACCTGGTTTTAAGGAATACCTCTTCGCTGAGGTCAGACCTTGACGATATAGATACACATACCTAAGGAGGAAGAAACCATGTACAAAGTGTTAGTGTCGGACCCAATCAGTGATCTGGGGATCCAGCAACTGGTGGATGCAAATGATGTTGTTGTTGAGAAGAAAACCGGTCTTAGTGAAGATGAACTTGTTGCCATTATTGGTGAATATGATGCCCTCTTGGTTCGCAGCCAGACTCGTGTTACAGATCGTATTATGACGGCTGGTACCAACCTTAAGGTGATCGGACGTGCAGGTGTTGGCGTAGATAATATTGATCTGGAAGCTGCTACACAGCGCGGTATCATCGTTATTAATGCACCTGATGGCAATACCATCACAACCTGTGAGCACACGTTTGCCATGATGATGGCATTGGCACGACACATTCCTCAGGCATATGCCAAGACTATTCAGGGTACGTGGGATCGTAAAACCTTCCTGGGTGTGGAATTAAGAAATAAAACGCTCGGTGTACTGGGTATGGGACGGATCGGTAGTGAAGTTGCCAAGCGCGCCAAAGCATTCGGAATGGACATTCTTGCTTACGACCCGTTCCTCACGGAGGAGCGTGCCGAGAAGCTGCAAGTGAAGCTGGCTAGTGTAGATGATATCATTCGCAATGCAGACTTCATGACCGTTCACACGCCATTAACACCGGAAACACGGCATATGATTTCACGTCCACAATTCGAAGTGATGAAAAAAGGCATGCGTATCATCAACTGTGCTCGTGGTGGTGTAGTTGACGAGATGGCACTTGTCGAAGCCATTGATCAAGGTATTGTTGCTGGTGCAGCATTTGACGTATTCGAAAGCGAGCCACCAGCCGCTGATCACCCGTTCCTGAATCACCCAAGCATTATCGTTACGCCTCACCTTGGTGCGTCCACAGTAGAAGCACAAGAGAACGTGGCTATCGATGTATCGGAACAGGTGCTTCACATTTTGCGTAACGAACCATTTAAAAACGCAGTTAACATGCCGGCTGTTGCACCAACCGTGATGAACAAATTGCAGCCTTATTTCAAACTGGGTGAAACGTTGGGTAGTTTTGCAGCACAGATTACACAAAATGCAGTGCAGGAGATTCGGATCGACTATGCTGGTGAACTTTCTGAAGTAGATACTTCTCCTCTCACACGTTACATTGTGAAAGGGATTCTCGCCAGACATTTGGGTGGGGAAGCCAACATCGTTAACTCCATGCATCTGGCCAAAATCCGTGATCTGAATGTGGTTGTAAGCCAAACCTCTACAACTAAAGGATTTACTAACCTGATTACCGTAACATTGGTTACAACTCAGGATGCTGAGGAACGTCGTGTAGCAGGTACATTGCTTGCAGGTTATGGAGAACGTATTGTTCGTCTGGACAAATTCCCGGTAGATATCGCTCCGGAAAGTCATCAAATCTTGATCTCACATAACGATAAACCAGGTATTATCGGTCGTGTAGGCACACTGCTTGGACAAAACGATGTCAACATCGCATCCATGCAGGTTGGACGTAAAATTATTGGTGGTGCAGCGATCATGATTCTGACCGTAGATAAAGCTGTTCCAAAAGATGTGCTTGTGCAGCTTGCTGCGCTGCCTGAAATTAATACTGCTGTTGAAATTGTTCTGGAATAATCATACGTATTGTAAATGTATAAGAAAAGACGGGACCCTCTTGGTTCCGTCTTTTTTTGTCGCGAAGTAAATTACGTATTCATTTCAATTTTAAAGTAATTCTAATGATGGTGAGTGATACTTCTGGCCGTGCGGAACTTACTCTTTCGGTCGCCCCAAGCACCTAATATTGGATTGACCCACTATCTGGAAAGAAAGAGAAACCCAAGATCTAAAAATGATCTGGGTTTCTCGACAATCTGATGCACTAATCCCATAAGAGTTCCATTTCATTTGCCCATTAGGGAAATAGTCTTAATACGTTATCGAACTATTAACTTAACTGAATAATGTTTAGTGTAGATCCCGGAGGAGAAAGAATAGCTGTGCCAACAAGCCCGAATAATTGTAACTGTATTGTTGAACCAGCGGTAACGGTAACCATAAAGTCAGACTGCAGCTGACTGAGTGAAAGTACTGGAGATACTACACTCGCTGGAATAGCTGTACCGTTAAGTAAAACCCGAGATTGGATAGCAAGTGCAGCTGTCAGATTTATTCTGTATGAGATATAGTAACGACCTGCATTGGCAAGCGTGAAGGTGTCATTTGTCCCATTGACGGTTATACCTGTGCCAATATTTTGGTTATTCGGTAATGGAACGAGTGTACCGCCCAATATTACAACAATCGTACCATTAGTGTTCTCAGCAAAAGCCGAGTTAGATGTTACAGATGTTCCCGTTGCTCCTGTAACTCCAGTTGTCCCTGTTGCCCCCGTACTTCCCGTTACGCCAACTCCGGTGGCCCCGGTTATACCTGTCGCTCCTGTTTCCCCAGTCGCACCAGTTGCTCCGGTACTTCCTGTTACGCCGACTCCCGTGGCCCCGGTTATGCCTGTCGCTCCTGTTTCACCAGTCACACCAGTAACTCCGGTACTTCCCGTTACGCCAACTCCTGTGGCTCCGGTTATACCTGTTGCTCCTGTTTCACCAGTGGCACCAGTTGCTCCGGTACTTCCTGTTACGCCGACTCCCGTGGCTCCGGTTATACCTGTCGCTCCTGTTCCCCCAGTCACACCCGTTGCCCCGGTACTTCCCGTTACGCCGACTCCCGTGGCTCCGGTTATACCTGTCGCTCCTGTTCCCCCAGTCATACCCGTTGCCCCGGTACTTCCCGTTACGCCGACTCCTGTGACCCCAGTTATACCTGTTACTCCTGTTTCACCAGTGACACCAGTAACTCCGGTACTTCCCGTTACGCCGACTCCCGTTGCTCCGGTTATACCTGTCGCTCCCGTTTCACCAGTCACACCCGTTACCCCGGTACTTCCTGTTACTCCGACTCCCGTTGCCCCCGTTATACCTGTTGCTCCTGTTTCACCAGTGGCTCCGGTTAACCCTGCCGCACCCGTCGCTCCCGTTTCACCTGTCAATCCCGTACTTCCGGTCACGCCGACTCCGGTTGCTCCTGTAACCCCAGTCGCTCCGGTCAACCCTGCAAGACCCGTCGCTCCCGTTTCACCCGTTGCACCTGTTAATCCGGTACTGCCGGTTACGCCAACTCCAGTTGCTCCTGTAACTCCAGTTGCTCCTGCGCCCGCAAGCAATGTGTAATCTGGTGAAGTCCCCGGCGTTCCCGTTGGTGAGGCTACATTCGCAATATACGTACTGCCGTTGAACGTTACAACCTGACCCGCTAGATATGTTGGGGCTACGGCTGGATCGAATGGTAAAATGCCACTTAAACCTACACCTGTCGTTCCTGTTACGCCCGATGCTCCCGTGACTCCGGTACTTCCTGTTACTCCAACGCCAGTTGCACCTGTCACACCCGTTGCTCCTGCTCCAGCAAGCAATGTGTAATCTGGCGATGTGCCCGGCGTTCCGGTTGGTGCTGCCACATTCGCAATATACGTACTGTCGTTAAACGTTACAACCTGACCCGCTGGATACGTTGGGGCTGCGGCTGGATCGAATGGCAAGATACCACTTAAACCTACGCCTGTCGCTCCCGTCACTCCTGATGCTCCTGTGACTCCGGTACTTCCTGTTACTCCAACTCCAGTTGCACCTGTTACACCCGTTGCTCCAGCGCCAGCAAGCAATGTGTAATCTGGCGATGTATCCGGCGTTCCGGTTGGCGATGCGACATTCACAATATACGTACTGCCGTTGAACGTTACAACCTGACCCGCTGGATACGTTGGGGCTACGGCTGGATCGAATGGTACAATGCCATTTAAACCTACGCCTGTCGCTCCTGTTACGCCCGATGCTCCCGTGACTCCGGTACTTCCCGTTACTCCAAAGCCGGTTGCTCCTGTAACACCTGTTGCTCCCACGCCCGCAAGCAATGTGTAATCCGGTGAAGTCCCCGGTGTTCCGGTTGGCGATGCTACATTCGCAATATAGGTACTGCCGTTGAACGTTACAACCTGACCCGCTGGATACGTCGGGGCTACGGCTGGATCGAATGGTACAATGCCACTTAAACCTACACCTGTCGCTCCTGTTACGCCGGATGCTCCGGTACTTCCTGTCACTCCAACGCCAGTTGCACCCGTCACACCTGTTGCTCCAGCGCCAGCAAGCAACGTGTAATCTGGCGATGTGCCCGGCGTTCCGGTTGGTGCTGCTACATTCGCAATATACGTACTGTCGTTAAACGTTACAACCTGACCCGCTGGATACGTTGGGGCTGCGGCTGGATCGAATGGCAAGATACCACTTAAACCTACGCCTGTCGCTCCCGTCACTCCTGATGCTCCTGTGACTCCGGTACTTCCTGTTACTCCAACTCCAGTTGCACCTGTTACACCCGTTGCTCCTGCGCCAGCAAGCAATGTGTAATCTGGCGATGTATCCGGCGTTCCGGTTGGCGATGCTATATTCGCAATATACGTACTGCCGTTAAACGTTACAACCTGACCATCTGGATACGTTGGGGCTGCGGCTGGATCAAATGGCACAAGGCCTGTCAATCCCGCCCCGGTTGCTCCCGTTACACCTGTGGCTCCTGTAGGCCCTGCACCTGCAAGCAATGTATAGTCTGGAGAACTTCCTGGCGTACCCGTTGGCGAAGCGACATTTGTAATATAAGTACTGCCACCAAACGTGACGATCTGTCCAGCTGCATATGTTGGTGCTAATGCGGGATCGAATGGCACGATGCCGCTTAATCCTGCACCTGTGGCTCCAGTTGCACCAGTCGCCCCCGCAGCAGCGATTAATGTGTAATCCGATGAAGATCCTGGTGTTCCTAGAGGACCATCTACACTCGTAATGTAAGTACTACCGTTATACGTAATGACTTGACCTGCTGGATAACCCGGGGCGAGCGCTGGATTAAATGCCACGGCTCCTGTCAAACCAGCTCCGGTTGCTCCGGTTGCTCCCGTTGCTCCATTCGTTCCACCCGACAGCAAAAGAGTGTAGTCTGGAGAACTTCCGGGTGTACCCAAGGGACCGTTTACATTGGCAACATAAAGACTACCCTCGTAGCTTACTACTTGACCTTGAGCATAAGTTGGTCCCAGTGCAGGATCATATGCAGTAATATTGTTCAAACCCACACCAGGTGCTCCTGCCGGACCCTGTGCTCCCTGTGGACCAACTGGGCCAACCGGTCCTACTGGTCCAATTCCTCCCGGTGTTCCAGTAGCCCCTTTCACCCCAGGGACTCCTGGAACACCGGGTACCCCCGGAACTCCTGGCACTCCCTGTGGGCCAGCTGGTCCGGTAATCCCTCCAGTTCCAAGAGTTGTCGTCGCCCGACTTAGCGATATGGAGATCGATCGAATTAATCCTACAAGTTTATCTTTTTCTGCAGGTGGTGCTTCCAGAAGCAACGTCACACTTAACAAGTCATCCAGTAAGTTTTGCAAGTTACCTGCGAGATTAATAAGAGGAACAGGGACAACCTCTGAACCTGCAATCGTTAATTCCAATACGGCTTGTAATTCTGCCTTTACTCCGGCACGAAATCCGGATTGATTTACAAAAGTAAGTAACTGGCGTAATCCATTCTGTAATGACAGTATATTGGCTGAAATCGGCTGACTAATTGCAGCAGGAATAGCCACAGCCAAAGAACGCAGTATGGATTCAAACTGCTCCAGTTCGCTTGTGGTTATTGGAATAAACGGAGAGCCTGCTCTAAAAGATCTGCCTTCCAGGAAAGCTTTAATATTGACCCTTTTTCGATCATCGGACATGCTTAACTCAATCCTCCTCTATCTTGCTTGCTTTTCAAGCTTATGTCATATAGGAAGGAAAATTATCTTGGACACTCTTTTTAGTCAAAAAAAGACCATTCTTGTTCCACGTTGAACAAGATTAAACGGTAGTCTTCAACAAAAAAACACCCTCCATAAGAGGGTGTTTCCGCACTTTTTGTATGAAATTCAGGCTATTTCGATGAATCCAAAGGAAATTGCAAAATAAACTCTGTCCCTTCGCCAAGCACACTATTGACGGTAATCATGCCTTGATGCGCATCAACAATATTTTTCACAATCGCTAAACCAAGCCCCGTACCTACACTTTCTCCCCGAACACGAGCCTTGTCTGCTTTGTAGAATCGTTCGAAAATAAATGGCAAGTCGGATGATGGGATACCTACACCCTGATCCTTCACAGAAACTCTGACAAATGGAGCACGAAGATAAGTGACCCGCTCAACTGAGATCATAACATTTTTTCCAGTAGGTGTATGTCTGAACGCATTATCCAGCAAATTCGTAAATACTTGCTCAAGTCGATCCTCATCTGCCTGTTGAAGTTCAATGGTTGGCTGTTCGAACTCAAAGTGCAGTTGAATTCCCTGTTCTTTTGAACGCACCGAGAACTTCCGATATACACGTTCAAGTAATTCTCCAAGGTCAACTTCCTTCATCACCATGTCCGTGTGTCCAGCTTCCATCCGGGCAAGATCAAGCAAGTCTTTAACCAATCTACCCATCCGGAGGGACTCATCATGAATGACCTGGATCAGTTCTTCGCTCTCTTCCGGTGAGGTTGCCATGCCGTCCAAAAGGGCTTCACTGTAGCCTTGCATCATGGATAGCGGTGTTCGTATCTCATGAGATACGTTAGCCACGAAATCACGCCGCATTTTCTCCAGACGCACTTCTTCGGTTACATCTCTCAAGACAGCCACAGCCCCTCTGACAACACTGTCAGCATACAACGGTGCCATCTGAACAGACCAGACACCTTGCTGTACGTGAACATTGGAGTTCTGGTCTCCACCTTGCTCCATCACCATTCTGAACAAAGGGAGAAGGGGCTCAGGTACATCACGCGAAGTTTTGTCAGACTGCTCGGATTCTTGTCCTTCGTCCATTTTCTCCCAATCGAGATCATACCATGCCTGCATGATCTTCTCTCCAGGCGGATTCGTCAGAATAACTTTGCCTTCACCATCAAATGTAACCACCGCATCGGTCATGCTGCGAAGCACACTTGCCAAATGTTCCTTCTCATGGTTAAGGTTTCGAATATTATCTTCCAGTTGGGCAGCCATATGATTAAATGTGTTGGCAAGTTCACCAATCTCATCACTCGTTACCAGGGAGAGACGTGTTCCGTAATTCCCTTTGCGAATCGCATTGGCTGCCTGAATCAATTGCTGCATGGGCTGCGTTATTTTGGTGAATAGAAACAATGCAAAAAACGTGGTTAAACTGAATCCGATTATACAGATATAGGTGAACAACCGCTTAATATCTCTGGATTCGGATTCTGCAAAGTTCGTATCAATGTAGGGCAGCAAAAAAAGACCCAGCGCAATAAGTACACAACCCACAAGGCAGATAATAGTGATCCATAACTTCCCGACCAGTGATCTCCAGAAACTAAAACTACTTCGGTACTTCCAGTTTATAACCCACACCCCACACCGTCGTAATCATGGCCGCCGATTCAGGCGATACCTTGTTAAGTTTCTCGCGAAGACGCTTCACATGCGTATCCACGGTACGAAGATCGCCAAAGAATTCGTAATTCCATACATCCTTGAGCAATTCTTCTCTGGAGAAAACTTTGTCGGGAGATGTTGCCAGGTAGTGCAGTAATTCATATTCTTTTGGTGTAAGACTAATCTCTTCGCCACCAGCGGTTACCCGGTGGGCATCATGCTCTATAACCAGATGCGGGAACACGATGTTGTTACTCGAATTGCTCTCCTTGGAGAGATAAGCCGTCGCGGAAGATCGACGCAAAATCGCTTTGACACGATAAATCACTTCACGCGGGCTGAATGGTTTTACAACATAGTCATCAGCGCCAACTTCGAAGCCTTGAACCCGGTTAATCTCTTCACCTTTTGCAGTGAGCATCAAAACCGGCGTTGATTTCACCTGACGAAGACGGGTACACACTTCAACTCCATCCATACCTGGTAACATCACATCAAGCAAAATCAGCCCGTAGTCCCCTGCTGTTGCTTTACGCAGCGCAGTTTCCCCATCCTCGGCTTCATCGATTTCATAACCTTCTTTTTCAAGATACATTTTTAAAAGCCTGCGGATTCTCTCTTCGTCATCCACGACCAGTATTCGATTCTCATGTTCAGCCATGCCTCTCCAGCCCCTTTGCAATAACTCCTCATCACTTCTATTATGTTCGATCTGGCGAACAATATTTGAATACCCTTCAATAAAAAGGTACATTTGTGTTTCCCGCTTCTAAACTCAACCTTTGCAATACGAGTCAGTCCTAGTCCGCACCAGCGTAAGAATGTAATCCAGCAATGATCAGATTCACCCCAACTAGCGTAAACATGACGACTAGGAAGCCAAGAACTGCAAGCCATGCAGACTTCTGACCTTGCCAACCTCTGGATAAACGCAAATGCAGATACACACTATAATATAGCCATGTGATCAATGCCCACACCTCTTTGGGGTCCCAGCCCCAAAAACGACTCCAGGCAATCTGAGCCCAGATCATGGCAAAGATTAATGCTCCCAGCGTAAATATCGGAAAACCGATGGCAATCGCACGATAACTTATCTCATCCAGATCATCGGCATCAATTCCATCCATCATTGGCTGTAACGCTTGTCCAAGTGGTCTGCGTACAAGAAGTCGTACAATTCCATATAGGATCAAACCTACAATAAGTGACCAAACCACCGTATTCAGCTTGCGCCCGGCATTTACGCCGTTCATCCAGGAAGGCGTCTCAAGTAAAGGTTTTTTCATGCCAAGAAACGGTGTCATGCTCTCCACTTCGCTATTATATGGTGCAAAAATCGGAGGCATGCGATAATTCACTTTCTCTATTGTACTATTTTCCTGTACCTCTGTGTCAATGCTGACCGTTTTCTGTACAAAAACTGCCTCGTAACCAGCTGCACGAAAGGCAAATACCGTCCCGATAAATCCGATAACGACGACAATCGTAACCAGGGTGAATTCAACCCATCCTCTTTGCCGTCTTGAAGACTTGTCTTTACCACTGAAATCAACCGTACGGAGCAAATACATGAACCCTGCGGCAAAACCCACGGCGAAGAATGCTTCACCAAGTGCAGCCAACGTCACGTGAATTTTCAGCCAGATGGACTGAAGTGCCGGGATTAACGGCTGTACCTCCTGAGGAAATACAGCAGCGTAAGCCATTATAATGATGGTAAGTGGTAAGGCAAACAAACCCAGTAGTGACTTCCGATATATGGCGTATACAACGATAAATGCAACCATGATCATCATGGACAGAAAAGACATAAACTCGTACATGTTACTAACCGGGATATGCCCTGCCCCAGCCCATCGTGTTGCAAAAAATACAAGATGTGCTGCCAAAGCGACAGTCGAGGCAATGAAAGCTCGTTTACCCCAGCGATTCATATGGTCCAGAGGATCACGATTGCTCCATTTTTTGCCCATTACCGCAACACCATATAAAAAGAATGCGGCACAATAGAGAAAGAAAGCTACGATAAATGCGTCGCTGCTGAAATCCAATAAATTCATGCTTGGTTCCCCCCGTTATCCAACGACTTCTCTTCCACTTCCAAATTCATTTGTCTCAAAACAGCCGCGACTTCACGCCTGAAGCCAAACCAGTTTTTGTTGGTATGTCCACCCAAGGTAAGCTGTTGATCATCAAAACGAATCCAGATGCGGCGATGATGCCAATAAAAACCCATGACCAGACCCAACATGACAATGCCGGCTCCTACCCACACAAAAGGCATTGCTTTATCCACGCGTATATTGAGATAACTTACGGATTGAATAATATCAACCTTGTCCATGCTGTCTACTTCCAACTGTAAAGGAATCTCTGCTCCGATCAGCTGTTGGTTAATTGCATCCTGCTGAAACCGTTGCTTATCAATCTGCTTCGCAAAATAAAGATATTGTATCCCCTCTTCCGGCAGATTCGGTCCCTTAATGAGAAAGAGAAAAGCAGGTGCATTAGGTGAAGGCGATTTTGATTTGGGCTGACCATTCTCATCCAATCCAAAGTCCATGAACTTTTCCTTTACGGTCAGTTCATAAGGACCCGCTTCAAATGTTTTTTGGGTATCGACCATATCAATCTTAATCGCCCCATATACTTCACCAGTCTTTGTATTGACCAGATCCGGCGTTACGGACCGAATGGTAGGTGTGAGATCATAATCAAACTGATATGCTTTCAGACCGTTATAATTTAATGGATGATTCACACGAACATCATGTCTGGCCACCTCAGCCAATTGAGGTTTTTTCGAAAGATCCGAACAATCTGCTGTACATTCATATAAAATAACTTTTGTTTCGAACAGTTTTGGAACGGTCTTATTCAGGTTACGGAATTGCTCAGGTACTTCTTCCTCACTGTAAAATTCAACATTAAACTGTTCATTTTTCAGATACATCGACGTATTCGGGATCTTTTTGATCTCACCTTCTGGAAAAGCAACATGCTCATCCAGATTCAGGCCAGGTAGCCCTCGTGCGAGCACCGCCAGCAGAAATATAATGAGTCCAATATGGATGACATATGGGCCCCATCGACTGAATCGCTGTTTCTCGGCGAGCAAAGCATCACCTTGGGTGTGCACTCGGTAGCCTTTCTTTTTAAGCGGCGTAACCGCTTTCTTAATCCAGTCTTCTGGTGCCTCTTCGATATATCCTTGGTACACCAGACGCTGTCTCGTCAGAAATTGCGTATGTTTACGTATTTTCTGTTTATTCAGTGCTTTGTAGAGCGGTAGGACGCGATCCAGACTGCATATCACCAATGATGCACCAATCAGCACCAACAGCAAGATAAACCACCAGGATTCGTATGTATGGGATAAACCCAACAGATAATAGATATGACCCAACTGACCGTATGTTTCTTTGTAATAAACGGAAGGATCAATATTTAAAAATGTACTTTCTTGCGGATAGATCGTACCAAGCATAGAACCTACAAGCGTGAAAACAATCATATAGACGGCAATTTTGACGGATGAAAAAAAGTTCCATATGCGGTCAATGATGTTGGGATTACTGCGCTGTGAACGGCGCGCCATGCCATCATAACGCATTTCCAGCACTTCATTCGATTTAGCTTCAGACTCCAGTATCGGTTTCCCACATGCTTCACATAGTACAGTGCCAACCGGATTCTGGTGTCCGCACTCACATTTGGTATTTTGGAACACGAATAGACCTCCTATCAGGGCTGCTTCGCCAGTTGCGAAATTTGAGCGTCAAGTGTGTCCAAATCAAGTTGCCCGATATGAATGGTAGAGATTTTGCCCGTGTCGGACACAAAGAATGTCGTTGGCATCGGAGAGATCCCAAAATCACGAACCGAGTTTTTCTCACGGTCTAACATGATTGGAAACGTAACCCCAACCTGCCGTACAAAATTATCCACGGTCATCTGGTCTTCTCCAACATTAATTCCGACAAATTGTACTCCCTGGTCCTTCCATTTGTCAGCTTGCGCCTGAAGTGCAGGCATTTCTTTAACACAAGGTTCACACCAAGTGCCCCAGAAATTGATCACCATTGCTTTTCCTTTGTACTCATCAGACGTATGAACTTGACCATCCAGGCCCAGCAGTTCAAAAGAAGGAGACTTATCCCCTTCCTTTGGCTTGCCATTCGAGCCGGATACCGATGTGGTAATCGCATATCCGCCCAACACCAGGATCAATAACAAAATGACGATTTGCACCGTTCTTCTTGATTTGCCCATGTGCTGCTCCCCTTTTAAGTGACTGTAGCATTCGCATCTTATTGGTCTAAGACAACTGTGAACATCCTATGAACAATTATAGCGAATTTCGTCACAAAACTGCGGCGGTTTTATGAAAATTATGTGTCCTCACATTACCTTTTTTTCATTTTTTTGGCTGGTTCTGATTGTGCGAGGGTAATCAGGTTGTTGACTTCCTCTTTGGTCAGATGACGTGTCAGACCACGTTTCAGGTTTTGTAGCAAAATACCACCAAACGAAATCCGTTTCAGACGGGTTACCGGATGGTTGATTGCCTCGAACATACGTCTAACCTGACGGTTACGTCCTTCATAGATCGTAATGGAAATGACCGACTCATTAGCCGCTGTATCCACATCTTTGTACTCTACCTCTGCAGGAGCCGTCATGCCGTCATCCAGCATAATGCCTGTCTTTAATTTCTCCAGAGCTGTACCATGTGGCACACCTTTGACCGTTGCGTGATACGTTTTGGGTACGTGATGCTTCGGATGCGTCAGCAAATGTGCAAACTCACCATCATTGGTAAGGATCAATAAGCCCTCTGTGTCATAATCCAGACGACCTACAGGATATACGCGTTCCTTGACACCTTTCAGGTAGTCGGATACAATTTTCCGACCTTCCGGGTCAGATGCACTTGTGATTACGCCTTTTGGCTTGTTCAACATCAAATACACTTTTTTCTCACTGCGGATCGGTTTTCCATTAACCGTAATCATATCCTCTTCGGGGTTCGCTTTTGTACCCAGTTCGGTTACGACCTCCCCGTTAACTTCTACTTTGCCGGACAGGATTAGTTCCTCGCTTTTGCGGCGGGATGCAATGCCTGCCTGTGCGATAATTTTTTGTAATCTTTCCATGTTTGTCATGTCACCTCACACTAATGATACCCATCAAACAGGGAAATCACAAGGATAATCCAAGGATTTTGTTAACTGGCGACACGAATATGTATTTTAGGCTACCTCCCCCTTTGAGATTGACGCAAAAAAAGCCTGCCTTTACACGACCTGTTGAACACAGATGGCGTAAAGATAAGCCTTTTCCTCAAATCATTTAATTGGAAACTTTTCCGGCAACTGCAACTTGTTTTTTGGGAGGTTTAGTACTCTCTTTAATGAAAGTCTCCAATGTCTTGGAAGTAATATAATAGGTACGTCCACCGTACACAAATGTCATCATCCCAATGACCCGGTTGTTCTGATCCAGAACAGGGCCACCTGAATTACCTTGGGCCATGGATTTCACAATACTGCCGATTCCCTTTTTACCTGGAACATCCGAAGCTTGAGAACTAAACACTCTGCTTTTGGCTATCGTATTGAAGGTTGAAGGAAAATCTTCATCCAGGATGACCAGATCACCAGCAGGATTTTTGGGGAATCCAATCGTATAGACAACCTGGTTATCCCTCGCGTTTGCAAATGTGACCGGTTGGGCGTCTATTTCCTTGTCCAGCTTCAGCAGCGCCATGTCTGTCACCGGATCTGTCTTCATAATCTTTGCCTTTACAGGCTTTCCTAAGGAACCTGGGCTCGCAACAGTCAGTGTGCCTTCATCACCATCAGACAGTTCAGCAAAACTCTGAACGACATGGTAATTCGTGAGCACTTCATCCTTCGAGATCAGTATCGAGGTACCAACATCATAATATACCATATCGGGTTCATCCTGCTTGACCAAACGTACATTCACGACTGGAAAAGAATCTGCCGTAACTGCCATTTGTGCACGCAGCTGTTTATCGAAGTAACCTGTAAAATGTATCGTCTGAACGGCTTGAGCTGCCGCCAGCCCCGTTGACCCTGCGAGCATTGCAATAGCAAGCACGCCTGTCATTCCGACACGGAGCATTCGTTTCCAACTCTTCTGCATGTCTCACTCTCCTCCGCTATTATTCTAGCATATCTAATATATCGGAAGGAAAGGAGATATCTTTTAACCAAAAACGAGCAAACAAATGGCGAGGGCAGCAATAAAACCAACGACATCGGAAAACAACCCTACTTTGAGTGCATATCGACCGTTCCGTATCCCTACAGCCCCAAAATAGACAGTCAGCACATATAATGTGGTGTCTGTACTCCCCTGAATCGTAGACGCCATACGTCCGATCATAGAGTCGGGACCATGGGTTTTGATCAGATCGGTTGTAAACGCCAGAGAGCCTGTCCCCGTTAAAGGACGCAATATTCCGAGTGGCAACACTTCGCCTGGAACACCCATCCAGCACACCAGCGGAGCGAACAGACTAATCACAAAATCCAATGCACCCGAGGCACGAAATACACTGATTGCGACCATCATGCCCACGAGATGCGGAATAATACTGATTGCAGTGGAGAAACCATCCTTTGCCCCATCAACAAAGGATTCGTAAACCGGGACCTTTTTGGTAAACGCATATAATGGAACAAACGCGATAATAACCGGGATGGCCCAGACGGAGATCCAGTTGATGAAGGTTAACAAAGGTGCTCATCCTTTCATGCCGGGATTGCCACTTTTCTGTATGCGCGGCGGTTTGTGTAAAGCCCTGTTCCGATACCAGCGATCGGCGATTATAGCAGCAAGTGTAGCGATAATGGTAGCCATCAATGTTGTTCCCACAATCTCTGTAGCATTGGCAGAATGATAGTTTAAGCGGATGGCGATCAGCGTTGTCGGAATAATGGTAATACTAGCCGTATTCAGAGCCAGTAAGGTGCACATGGCAGGAGAAGCGGTTTGTTTGTCCGGATTAAGCTCCTGCAGCTGTTGCATGGCTTTGATTCCCATTGGAGTAGCCGCATTTCCTAGCCCCAGCAGATTCGCACTCATATTGGAGAGAATATAACCCATCGCCGGATGATTTTTGGGCACATCGGGGAACAGGAAACCCACAACCGGACCGAGCAGCTTGGCAATCCGGGCCAAGAGGCCAGCATCCTCAGCCATTTTCATCATACCCATCCAGAACACAAGAACACTAATCAGTCCAAAACAGACCGTGACTCCCGTTGCAGCCCCATCAAAAGCAGCTTGCGTGACTACTTCGATATTGCCGTTGACGGCTGCAAAAGCAAATCCGATTAAAATCATGAGCAGCCATATTAGATTAATCATGGATGATATCCTCCCTTCAATTGCGATTTAGCTACGGAGACAACAGGTGGCTTAACACGGCACGCCATGCAGCTGCCCAGGAAGAGACATCACCTATTCCACCCAGCGTTGCATCTTCTGTCTTCGGTTCAGGAGGAATATAACTGCCTTTGCGATACACCGGAATTGAGCCAACAAGTTTTCCGTCAAGTTGCATATCAATGCGACCTGCCAATCCGAACGAAGGATCTGTCGATTGTTCCTTGCCATCCGTTTCCGACTGTCCTCGATTTTCGTGTAGTATCAATTTCTTGGTCAATGAGCCTTGTTCACTTTTAGCCAGTGGGTACCAGAATCCCCGGCCCGTAACAACATCTGTATTTTGCACAGGCTGTTCTTGCTTCGCGATCTCTACCAACGGGAAGTATTCAAACCCGAAATCTAGCATCCGAGCATGATCGTTCCAATCGTTTCCGTCGTTCAGCGTTACTGCGGCGAGCTGCTGTCCATTACGTGTAGCGGAGCTGACCAAACATCTGAAAGCTTTCTTTGTGTAGCCGGTTTTAACGCCATCTGCACCTTCATACATCCGCAGCATTTTATTTTTGTTATGCCAAGAGTATTCCCAGCTTTCATTGGGGTTCGGTGCGGATTTGTCCTCCGTGGCTACGATGCGTTTGAACACCGGATTGTGCAACGCATATGCCGTTAATCGGGCCAAGTCATTAGCTGTAGAATAGTGACCTTCTGCATCCAGTCCATGAGGGTTCATAAAATGGGAATGGGTCAGGCCGATTTGCTCCGCTTTTTTGTTCATTAACAGGACAAAGCCTTCTTCCGATCCACCGACATGTTCTGCGATCGCAGAGGCAGCGTCATTGCCTGAACGGAGCATTAGCCCGTACAACATGTTTTCAAGCGTCATCTCTTCACCTAACTTCAGATAGAGAGACGATCCTTCTTTGGCAAAAGCCGTGGGAGTCACTTTCACTTTCTCATCCAGCTTGCTGTGTTCGATCGCTACAATCGCCGTCATGATTTTGGTCAAGCTGGCAATCCGCAGTTCCTTATCCCCATCCTTGCTGTATAAGATCCGGCCTGATGTGACATCAATGAGAGCAGCGCTTTGCGCATGTGTAGACGGACCTTGAATTGTTGCCTGGGCTTGAGTAACCCCTAATGAAGACAGCAAGAAGACAGGGATAAGCATGCATGCAAGAACTTTCGTTATTTTTCGCATCAATTCATTCCTCCGGGTCACTTGGAATCTTGTACTATCTTATGTCCGGACAACTTGGAGTATGTCCCATCGGGCAAAAACAGCAAAAAATCCCTCACGCTGGGATGCGGGAGGGACGTTATCTATGAGACGTTATATAAGATATGAAGGGCTGAGGCAAAAATCATGCCTGATCCTTTTTATCCAGCATTTTAGCTACTTTTCGCATAATTCTAGAGACCCTCATCTGGCTAATGTCTTCCATATCTGCTGTCTGAGTTTGATTAAATCCTTCTACACGATGCTTGAGTACAGTCACTTCTTTCTCACTAAGCTTGCGCTTGACTGAATCAATAACCGCATCAACGTATAACTTGTCCAGAATACCTTCTTCAATGTTCTCCCCACTATAGATAGTATCCATCAAAGTCACGGATTGAGTTTGTTGATCATCAGCACCTACAGGCTCATCCAGGTACTTCACACCTTTACCCACCTGGAGTGCTTTGTTGACCTTATCTTCCTCCTCATCCAGCAGCAACGCGATTTCATGTGCTGGTGGCAGGTAGCCCATATCGTGCTCAAGTCGATTGATTCGGTTGATTAATTCCGTAGCTGTGCGAGTTGGACGAATAATGCTTGCGCTATCTCTTAGAAAACATCGGATCTCTCTGACAATCGCAGTGACAGCAAACGAACTAAATTTCACGCCACGCCCCGTATCAAATGCCCTAATCGCTTTGATGAATCCCAGACGGCCCAGTTGAAGAATATCATCCTTCTCTACACAATGATTCTTAATAATCATTTCGGGCTTTCCAATATACTTATGAACAGAATGCCAAATCAAGTTCTCATTGACCAAAATACAATCCCCGAGGAAATGCTCATCGAGCTTACAACGTTCAATATTTTCTACTTCATCCATTGTGTAGTGCTTCTTATCTACCTGCAAATTCGTACTAATATGTTCTGGAAATTTTCCCATTTGGATCTCCCTATGTAAAATTGATAAACTATACTATAGTATTCAAATTCTATTGTTAACTGATGTTTATTGTCCTTTTTTGATTATTTCAAGCATTTTTTTATGGTGCTCCTTCACTTGATTGTAGTACCAGGAGCGAGCCTTTCCCTTAGCTACGTTTCCTTCTCCCTGATTGTACGCAATGGTTGCCGTACGAAGATTTCCGTCGTACTTATCCATAAGATATTCCAAGTATATAATGCTTGTCCTAATATTCGTTTCAGGCTGATGTAGCTCCTGTTTACTCACTCCAAACGATTTCGCTGTGCTTGGAAGAATCTGAAGTAAACCAATCGCTCCATGAGATGATACACTTTCCTCTAACATCCGGCTCTCTTGCCACATCATAGCCAGAATCCAGACGGAATCGATATCCGTATCCTTCGAATATTGAACTACCCACCTCACATACTTCAGCAGCTTTGCCCGGCTCACTGTTTTCTCATGATGGAGTTCTATATACTGCTCAAGCATATCAGTCATTTGTATTTGCGCAGGAGCAACCGATGCATCTTTAACTTGTTTTCCCTGCTTTTCTTGCTTCTCTTGTTTTTCTTGCTTCATTGGTTTTACTGGCTTTATCTGCTCTTCTTGTGTTACTTCCTTTAATCTCTTGGAGTCAAGCGCTTCTTCGCCGATCGGTTTGTAATTTCCTAATGCTGATAGACTCCCGTATTGCGAAGCCAATACCACAACAGCAATAACAATACCTATTACTCTTTCTAAAGTGAGCAACAGATTCGCCCACCTCCTTACTGAAAGCCTCTATATTATAGAAGGAATAATCTCATACAACGTTAGGATTGGTCTTGTTCACTTGGTTGATATACGATGATTGCCGCAAATTCCAACGTGCTGCTGGATGGTTCAACGGTGGAGGTAAACTCCAGTCCGGTAACGAACGTGTGTGGCTTGGATAACATCCATGCGTTGATTAATTCTTCCACACCTGCAGCGCTAGCGGACACAAACGTTTTTACAGCTAAATCCGAGGCGTAGTTTAACACCTTCATTGCTCTTCACCAGATGAGTCTTGTTCCTCTTCCTTTTTCTCTTCAATGAGTTGATTAAACTCCTCTTCGGTCAGTTCATGAATCTCCAATTCATAAGCACTTGTCAGAATGTACCCCATACCATCCGTTAAATGAACGTTATAAAATGTTTGTGGTTCTTCATGGAAGGTACCCTCTTCGTAGTTGAATCCAATAACGGCTTTTTCGTAACCCGCTACACTGCCAGCAAACCATACGTTGGCCTGGGTTGTTGCGCCGGTTGGCGTCTGGATTTCATGCATATTGGTCGGCGCGTGGATATACTTTCCAATCATACTGGCTACGATTTCTTCCGTTAATTTATCTTCTTTTGCTTTGATCACATGTGTCATTGAATTATTCCTCCATTAATTAAAGTCTCGCGAATATTCTTGCCCTTACATTCTCTATACGTGTTATAGGAGCAGCAGTTAAATTGGAGCCGCAGATGAAGTATTGGTTCCGCTGCTTAGGACCATATAGTTCGTCCGCATATGGTGTACAGCCACGTCCAGATCAGCCACTCGTTTGGAGACAAAGTCTTCAATGACAGGCTCCAATGGCCTGAAACCCACAACCAAGATCGGCTTTTTATGTATATAAGCATGATGCATGATCACAATATCAGTAGAGGTCAAATGATCCATATCCAGATTAACCAAGACGGCATCAGCCTGTACCACTACTTTCTCAATGATCAAGGCATACTCCCTGTTGCTTAAATCAGAAGCTGTCGAAGAATCATGACTTGCCCAAGCGATATCCGAATACCCCTCCAGACGTTCCACAGAAAATCCTAAAACCACCACACTAAGCATCTTGTTCCGCCTTCCTTTCTGTACTAATCACTCTATACGACATAAAAAAGCACCCAGTTAAGGGTGCTCTCTCTGTTCTATGTAGGTTACTGATCTATCTTCATCAAACTTAGGCTATTAATTGCCACTTATGACTACAATGCTTCGTATTTCTCACGAATCGCTTTCCATAACTGGGATATACGTGCCTTGGATACACCTAGCATTCCTGCAATCTCTACAAATTCATACCCCGAAGTCCGAAGCTTAAAGATTTGTTTCTCACGTTCGTTCAGTCTCATATTTTCCATAATATCTGTTACAAACTCAAAATTCTCATAAGCAAACCCAGCATGACCAAGCGCTAATGCGATATCTGAGCCTTCCGATTCATCGCCACCACCCTGATCCGTGCACATGATCTGTACAGCGTTAACCACACTGAGATTTTTCTCAGACATGCACTTGCGGTACATGTCCTTGATTTTATTTTCGATAAGATGATCAACAAACGTCGACATTTTGGCTTTTTCTGCATCATACTTGTCCAGGGATTTAACTAATTTGATCATAATCTCCTGGGTCACATCTTCTTTCTCCATCCCGGCAAACGTTTTACCTCTAAGCTTGTGACGACACTTCTCCTGAGCTTTATTCAGGAACATGTCTATATCCCCAATCTCAAATAAATCATCAAAACCCATAGCAGTTGTAGCAGGCATTATACATTTCCCCCATTAACTATTTAATTATTAGTAGTTCGTATTCTTTCTTCACAATCTAGTCGCTATCCAGCATGATCTTACTCTATATTCCCGCTATTGCTCCCGAAATCTCATATACCTTATGTAGTCTTATTTACACAGAATTGAAGCTAATAAGCCTAATTACATACAAACGATCAAGAAATCTCCCTTTGATCCGCCTCCCTATTCCCATCCTATTACATTCAGAATAACAAATACGAACTAATGTTCGCAACATTTATTTATTTCGTTCGCTTATATGTCTTTTACTGACTATATACGAAGTATACGGTGAAAGGTAAAGCAGCATTTTTTACAAACAAAAAGACCAACACAGAGCGCACCACTGGAAAATACCAAAATGGTGGAATGTGTCGGTCTTGGTCTGACATCTATTTCGTCCCAATTACCGAAGATATGGCCTTCAAGTTCTTTAACAAGGTTATAGGCTTCGTCAAGATTATTAATCTATTCGATCGCCATAAGGGTAGTATAAGGAAATATGTAGGATATTGTCAACAACAAAAATTAGTTCCTAAGAACCTGTCCAGTATTCAAACGTTAGTTCATAGGTCTTAAGGCATCTTAATCTCATCATTTTTCAGCAGTACTTCAACATCCTTGTTCATCTTGAAGACTGTAATCTGCTCTGCAAAATCATGGCCAAAAAATGTTGTTTCGATGTCTTCGATCTTCAGACCCATGTTGATATAGGAGAAAACGGGGTTGAAATCTTCTCTCATCATATGTGCTAGCTTCATCTTGTATTCGGCGAAAATTTGACTTGAGTGTGATTGCATATGTTCCAGCATAAACGCTTCAGGCTTGGTGAATTTTGCTGTAAACTTTAAGATGATAAAATGATTCATGATAGAGACTCTGGTATCTACCGGCCCGCGTTCAGTAAAATCTTTTCTTATTCTGGATGCCAACTTTGCGAGCTCTCTTTCCAAGTCTTTTATCTCAATGTCCCATCCCTCCTTGCCAATCATCCTGACCCCTTCTACTGCCCCTGAACATATGAATTCAACCTAGTTTAATCAAAACTGCTTGTACAAGACAAGTTTCAATGGATGCATTAAATCAATTCACTATCAACTTTTCATGAAAAAGGAATAGACCCCAGAACTAGGCTTGGGGTATATCACTTTATTAACTATATTTTATAATTATTCAAATAAAATAGCAGTTAGTGCTGAAAAGCTAACATTAGTTAGCTTATACGCTTAATTTATCATTTCATTGGTGAGCTCTATTTTGAGCAGGCTAAACGCAACCAGGTTCAAAATGACATTGGCACCATAGTCTCTTTCGATCAAATCGAACGCTTTTTCCGTTGCTCCAACCAGATCCTCCTTATCGGAGGTCATCTCGGTAGTGACAATTTCCTCATCATTCAGTGCAAAGGTCAGCCTGTAAAGCATCTGTATTCCCCTCCTTAGAGGTCAATTCAATATTTCGCACATCGGTAAGATCAATGATATGAACCACATCGTCTGTATCTTCCAACGTGATCGATTTTCCCTCGTTCTTGTGTTTGGTGAATAGTCGGCGATATTCTTGCTTAACCTCATCCGCAGTTAACGGGATTTCGCGTACGATCTTATCCGAATCTTTCTCTTTCTGTTGTAATCTAGGATTATCTTCTATCCAGTTCACCGTCTTTTTCTTCCCACTTCCCTTGAAATAGAAATGAGCAGTAAGTTCAATATTCATCGTATACTACCTCCCGGAATAATTACGTTTTCATACTACTTTCTCTATACGTCTTATCCAAATAAGTGTTAATGCTAATCTTCATATGTAGATGTGGGATACACAAACTATTTCGTTGTTAAAAGAAAAAAGGACAGCACATGCTATCCTTCCGTATTAGTATTTCTTAACCGCTATACGATTGCCGTATGAATCATATATATATTGGAAGTTGGTTTGAACAGGTGTTGTTCCCATCCTGGTGATGGACTTTGCCACCATTCTTCCCTCATCATCATACTGATAGATGACATCAACCAAAGTAGGAAGCTGCACGAAGTCCACACCGTCATATCGGTAAATTTCACCAATGGAAGTGACCATGAAAGATTCATCTTGTGCATAACCTTCTGGAGAAGCTGGCATGATCAGTACAGGTTCTCTGACCAGCTGCTCGGTGTAGTTGTCTGTAACGACTTGTCGAATAACTCTTCCCTGCATGTCAAAAGCAAAATATGTAACTACATCCGTATAATCTACCAAATCGCTGATCGATTCCCACGGATCAATGACATTGAGGCGTTTTCGTTCAGCCCAGGTCATACTCACATGCGTTTCTCCATCGCTGATCATATCGGCACTGTGTGTGTCAGGATGTTTGTAATGATTGGCCTCAAGCTCGATGCTGGACAACTTTTCACGTTCGTTCAGAGTCATGATAACGTTATAACTTCCATCTGTTAACATGTCTGCACTGTGTGTATCCGGATGAGTATAGATCACCGTTTTGGAACCATTAAGATTAATGATTCCATTCTCGGGATGGTTTGAAACTCGATCACCACCCACCTTTACATATTTCCCACCGCTGTATGTATAGGTCGTTGATTCATTTTGATTGCTTGAGTCTTGGCGTACCAGATACAATCTTCCTGCTTCACCTAAGGTTGGCAGTTCAGTTTTGAGTCTGACCGAGACCACGTTTCCTACTGACACTGCGTCCAGTCTGCCATCAAGTGAGGCATAAGAATCCCTGGCTTGTTTAACTTCACGTTCTACTTTGGCAGCTTTGCTGAATGAAACAATATCCATGTGGTGGTCCTCCTCCTCCTACCTCGTAGTCAATCCAACGACCTCGATATCGAAGTGGGCTACATCTGTACCCAGATTTTTTAACGACAAGTGAAGTGTTGAAGTCCCATCTACGTCCTCATATGGCAAATCGATCATATCGTAAATCCCTTCCATAAAATTCCCCGTCGAGTATTGGGCATTGTTGAAGTAGAGAACCTCTGGATGTGGACCCGCACTGTTCAATATATGAACTTCCACATTCGTTTCTCTGGACGGAATGACCCTAATCGTTTTGATCATGAATCGAGGATGTTCCATGGGAATATCAATCATTGCCTTCGCCCCACCGGCAACATACTCTACTCTTTGGGCAAACGATACCGGCAATAGCACTTTTCTCATCTCCTCCATCAGTTTCCATGTCCTGTTCAAGAGTCTTCCCTCCTTCTAGGAATATGCGTATCCGGATACCGTCGTGGACGAAGATGATTGCCAGATGTGTTACCACTTCCGCTGTAAGACCAATCCCCCCACGTTTTCCCCACTAACCCCGCTTGCTGGACAGGAATTTTGACCTTAATGCACCAATCAAGCCCCGCAAAATTTTGTTTTGTTTTTAGGCCTCTTATGGTGTCTCGAATTAAACCTGCTCCACTGGATTGGGTCAAAAATTGATGCTTCAGTATCATATTTTTTTCATTAGGAATTCCCACTCTGGTTCGTGGCCCATAAATATACTTATCCGTAACGTATCCAATCAATTGATCATTATGGTTGTCCAGCATCCTCCATGTACCCCAACGGTAGATGTCAATTAATTCAGCCGTAGTGGATAACGTTCCTAATGAATAGACTATTTCCTTACCTTCAATGGTAACCGGAACAGCATCAAGATCGTATCCAATGCCATGGAGAACTGCCGCCTTACTCTGGGTATAGAGAGAACCGCTCTCGGCGGTCCCTACAACTTTCCCTTGATGTATAGCCATGTCCATCACCACCTTAATTCATCAGGACAGCAACCGTAGCGCCTGATAAGAAGCTCTGTCCACCAATCGACAGTGAGTATACCTTATATGTTTTAGTGCCCACTTTGATCTCATCTCCATGGGAAACTCCGGCAGAAGGTACCGCATAGATATCAATAAGCTCGCCTCTAGGGCCTTCCACACCATTACACATAATAACCGGAGCAAGATGATAAAGGGACCCCCACCCTGGATTAACAGGAAGCATGGCAGAGTAAGCATCATAAATGTTATTCACCATCTGTTTATCTTTATCACGCAACGTCCGGATACCATTATCCCCGTTGTAGCTGAGGCCAACACTCAAACTCGAGGAATCTGTCTCTGTGGCATATCTGTTCAGAATTCCGAAGTAACCCAGATTGGATATACCGGTGACCGAATTCACATCCCCCTGCAAGTAAATAATAATACGGTTTGGTTGAACTGAAACTTGGTAATCGATTAATAGATTCGTATCAACCGCACTCGTATGACATAGAAAGTCCTTTTTCACTTCGGCTCTGCCCAAAGGAATACTACCATCTGTTGCCATCACATCTTCAGCCACACTCACGGTCAATTTGTTTCCCGTAGTTTCCTTCGTGTTTCCAACCTCAAGTCTGAAGAACAGTTTATCAGAACCCGTTGTGCCCACCGATTTCAGCACGATCACACTCGCTGTCTCGTAAAAAATGGACCAGGGAGATCCCGCAATCGTTTTAAAACCTTGAACAATATTCGCGAATAATTCATTCATCTTAACTTTGCCTGTGAAAGTAGCCATTCCTCTTAAACACCTCCTATATTTGGAAAAGTAACGCTCTTTGCCCGCCACCAAGCAGTCTGGCACCATGGAAAAACTTCGGCCTTGAATACACAGGAGCTAGGTTCGAATTGTAGTAATAACGTCCATAATCTGTATTCGGATAATCCTGGTCTACCACATGAAACACGTAGTACTTGCCATCATTGCCAAGATCCAGAATTGATCCATCGGGGTGCTGGGCACTGTTTTTAAAAACAATGGAACGCATACCCTTGAATTCACCCCTAGCTCCTTCAGATGGATGATAGACCATGAAAGGCGTAACATAGTATCTGGAACCCACACCTGGAGAAGGAATCGACTCAGTTCCAAAATTGTACAGTGCATACTCCGTTCCATTCCGGGAAGTCATAACGACACCTCTGGGCGTATCATATTGGTCTGATGTGTTGTTATCCGAAGCGAATAAAGGCATATGTGGGAAAACGCCATAAAATTTATTGGCAATCGCCGGGTCTTCTTGCTCTAGTGGCTGGCATTTACCTAGGAATATTCGTACGGGATAAGCTCGTTCCGGGTAGTTCAGACTCTCTCCGTGAATAAAAAGGATATCCTCATTCGAAATTACTGACCACTTATAGTTCACATTGTACTGCACGTTATGACACAAAAATGGCGTTTCCGTCATGAATTTATCTGTGTCCACTGGTGGATTGACGAATAGATCTGGTGATGCCACATTGCTTCCCAGGTTCTTCAGTCCCCAGCGAATATTGACGCCCCTGGCGTGTGCAATCACACACATGGTAAATCGCATGGATGTATTTTTTTTATTGGTAAGCAGCGCATTTCCCCAGTTGGCATAGGTTGTTTCGGCAGTATGTACCGTATCCCAGTAAGGATCGAGCGCATCTTTCAATGTGTTAACAAGTGTTGAAGTAAATAAGCTTAGCGTACTGGTAAACTCGTGTCTGCGAATCATGGTCATGCGCTACACCTCCTTCTCAATTTCGAAAAGCAGCACCCGCTGCCCGCCACCGAGGAGTAACGCTGAATCGAAGAAGTAGGGTTGACCTGCATACGCGGTACCGTTTGTTGCATAAAACTGCTGATTCGTAGCAGGATGAGCTTGGTCGAATGCATGGAAGACATAATATCTTTCATCGCCCAAATCCAAGATTGATCCATCGGGATACTTACTGGCATCCTTGAGTACCGCAGTTCTTATACCTTGAAATTCACCTCTGGCACCTTCTGTTTCATGCCAGACGTAAAATGGTGAGATGAAAAATCTCCCTCCTAAACCGGGTGAAGGTACTTGTGAACTCGTTGCAAAGTGATATAATGCATTTGGCGTTCCATTACGTGAAGAACGCATGTAACCGCGCCCTGTTCGATATTTAAGTTCATCATCGTTATCGATTAAACCGTGCGGAAAATGAGAGAAAATACCGACGTTATCGTTAGCAATCAAAGGATCTTCTTCTTCGAATGGTTTTACTCTTCCAAGATACATACGGAATGGATATGCTAGATTTAAGTTTGTCTGAGGTTCACCAAAGAGAAATATATAGTTCTCTGTGATAAATAGACTCCACTTCCAGTAGACATTAACTGCGGTGTTTACAC
This sequence comes from Paenibacillus sp. FSL K6-4396, assembly GCF_038002525.1. NCBI lineage: Bacteria > Bacillati > Bacillota > Bacilli > Caryophanales > Paenibacillaceae > Paenibacillus > Paenibacillus sp. FSL K6-4396. The sequence continues at coordinate 4,540,519 of NZ_JBBOCR010000001.1, forward strand.
GTTGGTATTCATTAGCATAAACAGAGTTGTAGTCCATTGTATGAAAAGGGATTTCGGTGACTGCTCCAAGATTAGTATATAAATCGGGTAATATTGTAGATCCATTATTTCTTAAACCAGTTCTTAGAACATAATTCTTAGAGTACGCTCCACGACTATTATCACTAGCATATGTATAACTGGAAGAATTCATTGAAATTGTAAAAAAAATATTAGGATCATTATTATTTTTTGCCGTTATTGTTCCTTGATTGGCGATACTATTTAGACTTGTATTCCAGGATTTGGGCTGTGCGTAGTTATTATTGTTACTATAAGACCACTCCCAGTGGACATCGCCATACAAATCCTGTGTTACTGTGTCGTACAGGGTCTTAATAAACGTTGAACAGTACGAGTAAAACTCATACCGACGCAGGGCACCTAATAAAATATTTTCAGCCAACTACCTCACCTCCTTAGGCACCAAATCGGATTTTCATTTCGTGAAAGATGTTCTCTTTAAGTACGGTTAACAGAATTGATTTCACCATGTCGCTTCTCTCTGTTATGAGATTCTCTTGATAAGACTGCTCTTTATCCTCAGCTCCATCCTCTGATTCCACACCACTACTAGCAGCCTCATAAATTTCAGGTAACCCTTTTAGTGAAGGCAGAAACTTATGAGCCACATTATCAAACAGGATATTGCTTTCAAAAGCAAAGATCAGGATTTCAATTTCCTCTGTACTGAATGGCTCTAAGTGATTGCCCACTAATTTATCCATAATCGTATGTAGTGCAAACTTCACATCCTGCACGGTCCTCGTCACGTCAAATCACAACCTTTCTGATTTTTACTTGTTTGATGTTACCACTAGCATCGTATTCAAATGCCTTCTGCACTCCCTGGCCGTCATAGATCATGGTCTCAGTCTTAACGGAACCATCGGCATTGTAGGTAAACGATGTTTTCTTTAATAGCTGCGGAGTCAAGTCCACAGAGAACACTTCTTCTGACTCGATGTCACCATTGGAGAAGTAGTTATACACGACATCGAGCTCAAGTGTACTTCCTTCAAGAAAGACAAGCCTCCTCCGGATGTCCGTGTCATCGAAGGTAGCACCACCTTGAAGCACATAATACTCTGCACCGTTGTTGATTTCGCGCAGTACTTTACCCGTAATGTCACGCTGATACTCAATAGACTTGATCTGCCCGTTACTCTCGGTAACTTCCTGTCGTTCTAGATTTCCATCCGGGCTATAGAAGTGCTCAATGATACGGTTAATTCCTCCATCAATCTTCTCGGTATGTACTTTCCCATCTGGATAGTAGGTATATTCGGTTACCGAAGTGGTGTTAATAATAGACCCTCGACCAATGACTGTTACTCTGGCTTCCTTAGGCACATCAAAAGTAAACCGTATAAGCGTATCGTTATATTCAATGTAATCGTCTCCTGCATCCATGCGTATTCCATCCAGAAATACCTCTGCGGAATTCGAACCAATCACATATCTGGGCACTTGAAAATCCCTAGTCGTCGACAACCTGCTGTTAGGAGCAGAAGTGAAATGAAATACGGATTGATGCTCCATGGTGCCTCGACTCTCAGCGAGTTCAAGACGACTCTGCATGTTGTCGAGTCTGTCCTTGAGAGCATCATAGACGACTCCGTTTTTATCTTCTCTTGAAACCACAACTTCTTCAGCAGTTGCTTCTAATTGGGCTTCCATCGCTTCGATCGCCGTATGATGTGAAGCAATTGTTGCGGTCTGCTCACCAACGGTTTTTTCCAGATCATCTACACGAACTCCCAATACAGACATGTCATTTTCAATAGAACCCTTTGTTAAGAAATACCTGAAATCCAAAGCCGTAAGTGAAGTTGTTGGAGAAACTCCGACATCGAGTCCACCAATGATCATGGCATCCTTGGGCTCTTTTTGATCTGAACTATAAGAGTACTCCCCATTTTCATGAAGGAAAATATAATATGTTGTGTTTGCCACAATGTCCGGGATGCTGAATGTCTGAGTAAACTGATCTACAATAATCTTGTTGATACTGGCTCGTCCTGCATTAATCGTAACTTGAACACTGTTATTTGTATCTAGATACGTGGGGTTAATAACACTGAGATCCTGAATGGGTTGCTTCGCTACAACTTCAATCGCTTTCTCCAACGTGTCAAATCGATGATCTATGGATGCCTCTGCTCCACGTGCTTCTTTTATTTCCGTCTCAGCGAGGCTCAACCTCTTCTCATGGTCATCCTGGCCCTTGGAAAGGGTATTGACATCTGCTCTTGCCGTCAGAATATCCTGCTGAACATCATCCAGTCGTGAGCTGTTTGAGATAACCTTAGTCTCAACATCGCCTAGTCTCTGATCATGATCTTTAACAGCATCTCGGCTATCGCTTGCAGACTCTTCTACGCGCGTGATTCGGTCACCTAGACTGAGTGCAGACCCTCTAGCTTCATCCAACTCTGCAAGATAGGCATCAATCTCATCATGCGTATGCGCCCCAATATCCCTCAATTCCTTATGGCTCTTGGCGGATGATCGATGAGACTGGTTAATTCTTACTGACATTTGACCACCTCCATTCATGCCTTACATGATCTATACGTAATTACTCCAATTCGATTAAGTCATATGTATGTCGAATACATCTGTAGCGAAAATTTGACCTGGGAAGCATACCTGTCTTGAGATTCTTCTCTTTCCATTCGGAGCCAGAACGGATAGGACGCTCCTGGCAAAATAGTAAACGCGGTGATCGAGTAACTGAAGGACCCAGGAATGCCTTCAACATCAGGCGCAATCTGCACTTTATCCGTCCCGCTTGTGAGCGCAAAGGTTACATTTTTAAAGTCTCCTGATATCATGGGGTTCTTGGCAAACATTCGAACTTCTTGTGTAGCAGAACCACCTGCGGTTAAATAGCCTAGAAACCGATCCGTGTTAGGATAAAGAAGCACATCGAAATCTTCTCCTGTTTCAGGATTCGACTCTTTGTAATATAAATCTGGGGTAACCTCAAAATACATTAGGTCTCCCCTGTATAACTTTATAGAGTCCATGGCCTGAAACCGATTTCCATCCGGAAGCCTAATCCCGAAATTGCCCTCAAACGGATATGGATATGGATCCATGTTAAAATGTACAACCGTTTCTTCAGATCGGCATACCCTGGACTCAAGCACAACACCCTTCTGATCGATTAGATCAACCACAGTTCCTTTGGTTAGATTGTCTACGGCAATAGATGTTCCTTTGTTAATTCGAATATACTGAACATGCATGGGGTGATCTCCTTCACCCTTCAGATAGAGACCAATCTTAGGAGCTCCCACCAGTTCTACAGAACCAATGATGTTCCAAATCAAGCCATCATCTGACCAATACGCCGTATAATAGTTATAATCTCGAATCAATCGTATCCACGGATAAGTCTTCAGCAAAGGCTTTGGCAAGGACATATCCAAAAACTCTTCAATCTCCATGTAATTATGTTCGTCTACAAACACGATAACTCCACCGTAGCATCCCTCTGTATCGGGATTGTAACTATTCTTCACATCCATGACGAATTGCTTCATATCCGTCAGAGGTTTATAGAACATATACAGTGGATCTTGACCATGTTTGAGCACCAGGCTGCCACTACCCGCTTCATAGCGAGTAGCATCGTTAGGGAGTACTTCCCATTTGGAATCCAGGTTGGAGCTTAGGAACGCATCCTCATAAATCCTGCCTGACTCTTTCAGTCTCGCAACACCCATACAGATCCTCCTTTCTTTACGTAAATAACCAGATGCGTTTACCGATTACACACATCTTAGGCCTTGCTTTCCAAACTTCCAGCAAACATTTAATCAGTGCTTCAACACACTTGTCTCCCCCACCACCTTCGCAGTAAGGAATGACATAGACGTCATCACAGATCCAGTTGGTCAGTTCCATCCAATCTAGATTAGCGTATTCGTAACTACGCGTACCCACTTCCTGAAGCGAGGTGAACACCCATTTGAATTCATGTTTGCCCTTGGGCACTGGATGTGAAAATGTATAGTATCCACCCTCATGGGTGAATGTTTTGATCAGCTCATTGTCAATGAAGAAATCCAGCTGACAATCAAACGGTTCAGGTACCCACACCCATCTTTCGTAGGTTTTGAAGTCATGCACCCGGAAGGTGGTCAGATATCGTTTTCCTGTCCAATCGCTAATTTGCCCCTTCTGATCTGTTGTAATCTCCACCTTATACTTGCTATATGGCTTGGGAGCCAGATCATTCAGTTCGAAGCCACGATACCCATCCCCGTAATACTTTTCATCCCATAACACTTTTCCGTCCTCACGTGTAATTTTTACGCGCATATTACTGATATCGCAGCCGCCCATCCAGATCGGTTTGTTATTCCAAACTTCAAAGTGAGTCACCTCAGCCCAGGATGGTTCAACTTTGATAATATCATCAATATTCAGTTTCCCTCCCCAGATCATGGCGCCATCTCCCGGGCATCCTCGCTCGAATCGAACACGAACCTCGTAATTTTTTTTCTGATTTGAGGTATTTTCCACTTCAATAGAGATGATCTGGTCCTCTTCAGTTGTTACTTCTCGTGGTGGAATTAATAGTTGACCGTCCTCATAAGTTTCAATGACAATTTTGGTTCCTCGACAAGCCCTATCTCTATTCTCGTACAATCGAATAACGTCGAGCCAGACATGACTGCCACCATCTGGCGCAGCCGTATCTGGGCCAGGTGGATTCCATGAATCTTCTCCTGGATGGGGAGATTTATCCTTTAGATATATCCCCCCCTTCGCATCAGTGCAATAAGCGCCCCAGGTCTCTGTAAAGCTCCCATTACTAAGGGTGAAACCACCAGCATCAAGACCCGTGGCGTTAGATGAGTCCTTATTTTTATGGAGTGTGTATGTAATGGTATATTTAGTTCCTGGTTCTAGGTTAGTTGGAATTTGGATGCTTTCACCTGTTTGGTTACCTGCTTCTACTTTCAATTTTCTAAGAAGGCTTTTTGCCCCAGTCTTAGTATTTGTCAACTCAACATCCACATAGGTTTTATTATCATAAATAGAGTAATTAACTAGTTTATCTCCGTTTTTACCGTTAGGATCTTCAGTTCGAATTTGAAGGTTCTTAATGGATGCATGATAAGGAATCCCTTTTGAATCTTCATCTTCGTCTTTCAAGGTATCCGTAAGTCCAATACACAAGGTATAAGTACCCGGCTCCTTAACAGTCACTTTTTTGTTAAAAGGTATTGCATCCTTCCACTGCTTATCAGTAATAGATTTGTAGTTAATTATTCCTTGGTTGTACCCTAAATTTTTCTTCTTATCTAAGATGACTACACCTTGTTTCGCCTCTACTTGTGTACCTTTGTAATACTGGACACGAAATCTGGCTTTCTCATCTCCATCAAATAGATAACACATATAATCGAAACTGATTTCAAAGCTTCCATTACAATAAAATTCAACGTAAACTTTTCTGGTGTGTTCACTTCCAAAATCTGAATCTTTATTACCTGGTCTGGTATTACGGACATCTATTGAGTAATAATTTAAATTTTTACCCGGCTCTTTTATTCCTGCTTCTGCTTTGAAAGTAGAATCTTTAAGCGTTCTTAATCCATATACCTTTAACTTTTGAACCGGGTATACAGTGAGATATTCCGAGAATTGAATCGTCCCAACGTCAGAAACAACAAAATCTCGTTTAATGGCTTTATTGTTCGTAACACCTATCGCATATGCTCCACCAGATCCTGAGAAGACCTGTCCCTGATTATAAGCCTTCCACAAAGCATTACGATCAGACTTACCTGAATAAAGCTTTTGCCCGTATTGAATGTCATGATTCTTGAACGAAGCTGGATAACACTCTTCTCCAAAAGGACTTTTAACTGCTATACCTGATTGATCATTACTGGTACCATTCCCTCCGGAATTTGCTGATCCATTTTCTGCTCCGCCCGTACTACCATTACCTGGTGCATACGCCTTACCATCCCGGTAAATCCAGCGGAAACTGTGACTCCCCGATGGTAATGGATACATACAATTTGTTCCATAGTCTCCATTGGATTGACTCCCGGTCCAGACTGAAACACCATCAATTTGAAGTTCCAGTTTCTCGCCGGTGTCAAATTCCCCTCCATACTGCCAGCAGATATATCCTGAGTTGTCTAACTGTGCTTCAAACTCGCATATGAAATCCTGATCATGACCTTGGGCCCACATCACGCCATCTCCGACTACAACTTCTTTCCAATCCCAACTCCCTATGAACCTCAATGCCTCATCATAGTTGCCTTCGTCATTAAATATCTCTTTAAACACGTTCTCATCTCTTGAAGCTCCTGTGACAGGATTATATCCGGCGTCCATTGCCGGATATATACGCATATGCTCTTTTACACTAAACTTGGCACCAGGGTTCAACTCCGCCTTATACGTAATCGTATCTCCATGTTGTTCTGTCCTTGCACCAGCATCCGTAACATCCCAGTTCCTTGTCACATCAACATATGAGCCTAGCGGAGATAAGGTACGATATGTATTGCCGGTGTTGTTTCCATAGGTGAACGGTTTATCTATCTCATGTATGAGTGGTTCTTCGGTCAAGCGATCTCGAATATAAAACTGTATTAGATTAATACCAGCCTCCAAAGGGATTCGTATCTGATCTCCGTGACTTTGCATGGTTGTATAATGTTCTAACATGCCGTTGACTGTTACCTCGAACGCTTCAGTAGTCCTCAATTGATGAGAGTAACTGAATAAAAACCAACCATCATCATCTAGAGTCACCTCTGTTTGGGCAATCATATCACCTTGCTTTGGTTCATCCAGACGCAATGTATCATTGTGACGAATCCAACTGGGAATTCCCGACATTGTCCATTGATAATTCCCAATCCCTTGTCCATAAAGACTGGGCTCCCAGTGATCAATTTCTTGAGGGGGACAAATGACCTCAACTACCCCTTTCAGGTCAATGGTCGTATCATGCCCTGCAACAATTTCATACTCAATCTTGGCTAGGTCGGTTTCCGTTTCTGAATATTCTCCATTCAGTATCCACTCCACACCATGCAAGGATCGAGCATAACTACCATGATCTCCATCTCCGCGTTGACTCCGCTGAACGAATTCATCATCAAAAAACAACTGATAATCATGATCGGGATACGGCTCTTCATCCACACCCATTTTGTAGGCAAATGAGATACTTCCGTTACATTCGTTGTCCAAATCCATTATCATAGTTTTCTTTCGTAAATCATCTGCAATAAATTGACCTTGAAAATGCGCTTGTGCCACACTTTGTGGGGATCTTACTACCCAATTACCGTACTCATGTACATGCTCACCATCCAGATCGTAATCTTTTGGTGCAGGCGGCTTACGTGTATCCACAATCTCAACGACTTCAATATCCTTGATATAAATGCCATTGTTCTGCCATACTTCAGGTCTCATTTTGCGAATTAACCAGTCGAACTTATACATCTGTCCTGGCTGCAACGTAAATGCAGCTTCTTGCCATCCGCTATTCTCGCTCCATTCGCCCCCAACTTGCTGCCCATTAATATAGAACAGCATGCCATTACCGCGCTTGGCACTAGCCAGGTACTTGAACCTGATCTGTCCATAACGCTTCACACGCCAGTTAAATGTGATTTTGGATGAGTTGCCAATCTCCAGAAGCCCTAAGTCCAGTTTTAAGATCATCTCTGAACCAGATTGTTCATTTCGGCCTACGGAGTGGACAGCTACCCATTCCTGATCCTCCGTCGATGATACATATCTGAAGAAATCAGGGAATTTATTCGAGAACGGGACGTCCTTTTTCATTGAAAAGAGCGGAATCTCATATACGGTTGCATCAAAATGATTAAAGTAATTCCCACTAAAATGATGGTAGTAGGGTGCCGGACAAACGGGCAACGATACACCATGATGACTACCGCCAGGCTTCTGAGCATTTTCAAGAATCTTGTGAATACAATCTTTAATCATCTGCAGTACTCGCTGATATTGTGTTTTATCTGGAGGCTGCTGTTGTTCTACCCACCATTCAATCCTGCGATACATATTCCACAGTGCTTCACGGCATCGTACACTCGCATACCACGACTTATCTTTCAGATATTGCTCAATGATTTGATCAATACTGTTTTCCAGTGCATCCAATTGAACCGTCTGCCATCGTCCTATCTGACCGTAACCTGGATCACCCAGAATAGGATTATTTTCTTCGCCATGCCGGTCCGTTTCACTCCTCGGTGCATTGGGACTCTGCGGTAGATACGCAGGGTTATTGGGGTTGCCGTAACTTTCGTCCGCAATCTTCGCTCTCATATTCGCGAACAATACACCTTTCTGTGACTTGGAGAACAAACCAAATGTATGACCCATACCAATCACCTCCCAATCTCTCTATACGACAAAAAGAGCACCGAGTTAATCGGTGCCCGTCAGATCATATTGCAATTTCGAATCTGTGTAGATCTGGAGTTTATTTTTCATGACCGACACGGACAATGTATACCATTTTTCCTTCTCCCACTTAAAGGGTTGCATCGGAGAACCCACTGCAGTTGGATTGCCAGCAACGATTTTATATAGCTGCATCGGCGTTCTCATATCCAGACTGTTATCGCTATCTCCTCCGTGAACCATAAACATCCAATAATTATTTTCATCGAAGTATTTGAAAATAATTCCTGCGCCATTCCCATCCGTACTTGTATCCACCTTGAAATCAATGGAGAACTTATACGTCTCAGCCAGGAAATTATTGCGGTACCATCCACTGATGTCCTTCGTATCTGCCTTGGAATAAAACTTTCCAAGCAATTGATCCCAATCCCAATCGCCTTGACCGAATTTAGTCCAATCGTCTGACTGGGATAATTCCAGCGCATCCATATCCTTGGAATACGGATAGTACACATTAAACGGATCATTCGGATCATAGTCCTCTGGAACACCCAATCCCCCTTCCCAATCTTCAGGATCCATCCCTCGATCGAGCAGATCTTCCGAGTAATCGAATATGAGACCCTGTGCCATGGTGTCCATCATCGGAATGTAAGCATCAGCGGATTCACGTTCAGCCACCGGATGATCATTCAGTGTGAAACTCTCACGCGGTTCCATCTTAGCTTCGTGATACATTTCCATAAGATGAGCTGTTCTCTCGGGAAGGAACGCATGCAACTGTTCCAGATACTCTGCTCTTTTCTCAGGTCTTTCAGCGAAAATAAAACCTGTGATGACTTGAGAACAGCGTTCTTCAAATGAAGCCATGAGAGAATCAGGATCCTCAATTTCAGACAATCTGGCGTTCGCTATACCTGTCGGCAACTCTCTTTCTATACTGGATTCACGTTCCTCAATTATCCCTTTAAAATCATCTTCAATAAGATAACCCGGGTCTATCAACTTACTGCCAAAGCTCTCGCCGTCATTAACAATGTAACTTGTGTATGGAAGACTATTTCCGTAACTTAACTCCTCACTGGAGAAAGCAAACCTCTGGAGTGTGGTACCATATATCCCATCAAAATGCTCACCGGCTCGCTCACCCCCAACGCCACTTTCCATTTCATGTGAATGACCATATCGATCCATTTTCCCCGCTGCGAATTGCTCCCAATCCAGAGTCGTGCTTCTTAACAAGTTCATTCCAGAATCCAATTGGTGGTTATACGCGTCATAAGAACTTCTGGAGCTCATGAACGAGTTATCTTCAATATGAACGTCTCTCGTTTTAAGGTAAGCATATTCGCTTTGGATCAGGTCTATCTGTTTATATTGGAAGCCAACAAGTTCCATGTCCAAAATGGATTCATTAAATTCCTTGTTTCCGTAGAACATGTCCTGATCCAAAGATCCATTTCGCAGCTTCACTACATCATTGATCGTCTCATGGGTATGAGCCCATCTTTCAGCTTTTACCCCAAATAGATTGTCATGCAAGAATGCTGATCTATCCTCTTTATTTAACTCAAGCGTTTGGGTCACATCAGTTTCTTTACCGTTTTTAAACGCATGAATTTGCACATCAATAGTGGAATCTTTGGCATTTTTCAGACCATACATGTTCTCTTCCAAATATCCATATTGCGGTTTGTCAGCGAGCAGATTCTCCTCCAAATTGCCGTACTGAGGTTTATCCGCTGAGAGCACGATTTCTATTGTTCCATACTTCAAGTTTGTTCCACCAACAATCTCAACCGGAACATCACCGTATTTCAGATTCGTTCCGCCAACAATCTCTACAGGTATATCTCCATAACTGAGCCCCGTCCCACCCACGGATTCCACTGGAACATCTGCATATTTCAGATTTGTACCGCCTAGTGGTAGCGTGAGGTCCATGTAACCATATTGCGGTTTATCCGCTATAAGTTGTTCTTCATGATTAGCAATCTTTTCAATAATGCTATCAGTTGTCTCATGAAGGTAAACATCATGAGTATGCTTATAGGCAAGAATCACATCATAATCCAGTGCCGAATCCTTTGTACTCTTTATCGAATCATAGATCAGTTCAACCAAGTTGGTATCTCTGAACCCTTTACCACCGTACCAACCCTCACCATGCAATTCACTCAAGCGTAACTTGACAACTTCACTCTCAATCTCGTGGACTGATGCCTCTTTCACGATTCTTGTAAAATGGTTATCTTCAAGCATGAGGGATAATCTGTTCATGTTATCCGAAATGATTTCAACGTTCAATTGTCCTTTGCGCATGATGGAATGAGCCGTCAGCATATCGTCAAGATTCACAGATTTCATTACAGTAGTGGCTAGAGATATCTCATCTTGCACCGATCCATATCGTTCTACCCTAATCGCTTCAGGAGTAATATTTACCAACGTGGATTCCCATGCTTGACGCATACCTGCATTAAACTCAATATCCATCGCACTTTCTCTTGCCCACGATGAACCAAGCGTATATCCAATCCCAGCTACTCCATCTCGATATTTCGCGCTGCTTATGGAATAATCGTCGCTGAGCAATGCTGATCTCCATTCCATAGTCGCCAGTGAGTAATCGATATCAATAGCTGCCTGACGTGGTTCAATCATGCCAATTGAATAGCTCTCATTCAAATACAACTGTCTAATCTTGGCTGTGCCTATAGAGTACTCACCACTGATTAAACCTTCTCTTGTTGGATTAGTAGCCATAGGTTGTTGATCATACGAGTATCCCTCACGAGTCTTTGACGTTCCAATAGCATATTCGCTGTTCAGAAGCATCTGGCGCAAGTTTGTACCACCCATGGTGTATTCATCATCAATCATTCCATAACGTTCGCGGGAAACCCCGCCCATATTTAATTCGGTATGAATTATGCTTTCACGGTTCATGTTGGAACTCACGACATCATGGTCAAGAACCATTCCGTCCCGTTTGTATTTTGCGCCTATCCCGTACTCATCAAAGGTTTGTCCTCTGCGTTCAACCTGACTTCCTTCATACGCTGGGTCATCAGGGAATAATCCCCCTCCAGGATTCAGATAACCTAATGAATCTTCTAACTCAATAATAGCCGGTCTTGCATTAAAATCGGCGCCGTAAATGACTTCCGTAATTTCGCCATGCTGATCTTCCTTTACTTTCACTCCCTCGAAAACGTCTGTCTCTAGTGTGGAGTTACGTCTGTCGAGTTCGGCCAATCGAGATTCATCTTCAAGTACTGTTATGCTCAAATCTTTGGATGCTTCTGAGAGTCCCGTCCCTATATCACCAAGCTGAGATTCCTTCGCACCTTCGAAATTAAAGGAAATGATGCCTGATCTGCTTCCTTCTTTATCAGCTGTTAAGATCCCACAATCGATTAACGCATCTACCCGCTCTCTAACCCCAGCCAAAAACGGTTCATCAAAATAAACCGAAGCGTCTGCATTATTCACAGCTTCCATCATCATTTCCAAGATGACTGCCGGGCTGTTCTCCAAGATCTCCCCAACGATAAATTCCTCATCCAAATATCCAGGGTATGCTTTATTCCCCAACCATCCTCCACCAACCAATTTGTCCAAAAGCTCATCCCGAATCATGGTTGGTCGACTACTTTCTCGGATAGATTGCAGGATCGTTTCCAGATGTAACTTTTTACGATCTCTATGTGATACAAGTGGTTTCTCTGTCAGATGTACATGCTTCTGTTCGTCATTCTTTCCATACGAATTTAGCTTTTCCAGCATGGTAGAACGTAATAATTCTTTGTCAGCCAAATGGTCCTCAGACTCAGGTAACCACAAATCATGAGCCAACGCTCTTTCTGCCGTTGTTGAACCAGCCGTATAACTTTCAAAGAATGCTTTTCTTTCTGCACCTTCTTCGCTGTTCGGGATGTACAAATTCTTTTTCTCTGTTTTTGCAGTAAGGAAGTTATCCTCAATATAGCTGTCTAATTTGTTTTCCCTTTCACCAAGTGATTGCTTGTTAAGTACTTCAAGAGCCTCTACAGTCACTCGTTTGCCCAGCCTACTTTCTCTCTCCACATACCCAGGGACCTTACTGATCCTTCTGCTCTCCTGCAAATCTCTGAAAACAAAACCGTGCTCCATACTTTCACGATAAGCCTGTTCTGCATGACGGTCTACCTCACTATGAACCACATAAATCCGTTGTGCCTTAGGACGCTCGTGCTCAATATACATTTTCTCCAAATAAACTCTTTGCCCCGTAGTCAGATTACCCATGACGTTCATATCTTCCGCTTGATCCCGAACAGCCCAAGGAAATTGCCTTTCCACATCCGTAATAGTCCCTATATCTCTGGATGCCAAAATGATACCGGATGCTGTAGTTGCTGGATGTTTGTCTATAATTCTGTGAGCTTGGAGCGGATGCCAAAGGGTATCACTCGGACGAAAGACTAACGCATTTCGATGTTGGTCACGGCTACTTTGACTGAGATCATCATGAAAGTAAAGTTGCTTGTTGACTTCTCGCGTACTTCTCATTTCGGTATGTAGAACAGTGGGGTACTGACGTTCCTTCAGTTTGGCAAGTACATTCTCATGAGTAGTCATTTCATTCTCGATTACCCGCGTAGCCTGATTCAGTTGTGAAAGAAACATGTTCTCTTCGATGTCTCTGATTGCTTGAACAATTTTGCCTGTAGTCGTTCCAGCAAACGTTGTTTCTCGCATAGCTGTTCCTAGTGTTTGCATGAGTGTTAATTGTGCAATGTTATCCACTCTTTGGGCTAAAGGCAACGTGCGATCAAGGTGCATATACTTTATTTCCTGAAAGCGACGTATATATGCAGTAGACATATCAGAGAGAATGGATAATTGCTGATGATCATCTACTCTTTTCCCAATCATGACAGCTTGTTCGGCAAATGTTTCTTTATGACCATCACGAAAACCTAGTAGATCCCGATATAGAATTTCCACATCTAGTTTGCTTACCTTCCTGGACTGAAGACTCCTCTCCAGTTCTGTACTTCTGAAGTGGTCCTGAATGGCTTCTAACAAAGAATCATTTTGTGTCCGGCGTCCGATGATCTTCTCCACTTTCTCGAAAACCTCTGCCACATCCATATCCGGTTTATCGCTTCGAACAGTGTGTATCAATTGTTTAATCACCAGTTCAGAACTGCTACCTTGCTCTGCACTATCTGCATAATCCGCAATCATCCCAAATTCACTAACCCTGAAACTGATTTTTCCAGGCTCCAGCTTATCCAGATTCTTCACAAAGTTACGAGTTAGACCCAAATTACGGACAATCTTTAGCTCTTTATCGTTATCTACGCGCCAGCCCTCTGACATTTCTTCATGAATGAATGAATCCTTTAAGCCTCTGGGCCTATGGCCCTCATCTTGATGATCCATCTCCAAAGCCTCAATTAAAGCAGACCGCTCCATTTCAAACGAAAATTCCATGACATCGCCTTGCTTGGTAGCTGAGCTCGATCCTTCCATGGAACTGTGTAAAAGTCCTTCTTTATCCTGTTTAGCATCACTTAGAACAATAAATCGTTCTTCTCCTTCCAGATCCTTGCGAATCGCTTCCACAAGTTGATGATTAAATCCATGAGAGATCGATCTTGCCATGTAGAAATCAAGCATCAGGACACTTGGATACCGGCTGTAAGGCATATATATAAATCGATAATCCTCAGGCCTGCTTCCTGTAGTTCCGACTGTAAACAGGTAACCGTACTGAGTTGTCGTGTAATCTATAACGGTGAAATCAAACTTGTTGACTACTTGACTCACATCACTGCCCCCTTCCAACTAAAAAAAGGGAACCCCTGAGTGGAGTCTCAGAAAGTTCCCTCTCACTGAATCTATACGACTCAGCTTTGATTCAGTTTAACTTACGCCGTATAACGGACTTCCTTCAGAATAGCCACACCCATGCGTTGGTTGGCAGACAGATTCATAAAATTCTGTGCCGTATCAGTATCAAAGTAACGATACACCTCTTGGTCCCAGGACTTGCCTTCCACATCAATAATTAACTCATCCAGGTGAAGGATATTATGCTTCGTCACCGCGATGCAGTTATCGAATTGACCGCGGTAACCCTCGTAAGGATGAACCACGTAGATCGGAGACAAGTGATATTTGGATGTCCATTTGGATGCCTGGAAGCCTTGAGGCTCCAGTTCCAAACCGGTATCCCCCAATTCAGGATCTTGATAAGCTTTACCTTTCGGCGGAGCTTGCGTGATAAAGGAAGGATAGTGCTGCTGGAATTCAATACCTGATTTGGTTTTCAACATCTGAAGTGTGTTGTTACCTGCAGAAGTATATTGACCGTAGTAATACGTTCCTGTTGTTGCAATCTGAGAGATATCTGGTTCTTCGATTACCGCTCCAGCTGTCAGCATTACGTTTCCGTCTACGTCATTCAGGTTGTATTTGAACGGTTTCAATGCACCTGCATACAGGAAGGATTTTTTGTAATCAAGGAAGTTTACTGCTGGGTCCGCAACGAGAACCATCGCCAAACGATTGTTCATGACATTTACATACATGTATACAGGTTTTTCTTTATTCCGATCCGTTGGTGTATAGTTTTCCAGTGCCCATTGGTAGAGTACCGGATGTCCTGTTAGCTTGAATGTAGGGCGAGTGGTAACTGGTAGTGTAGTTGGTTCGCTGCCTTCCAATCCTTCAAGCAGCTGAACAGTCAACGTACTATGCTCCTCATAGGCTGGAACTGGTGCAACGACGCGTGGTACCAGAGCATGATTAATGAAACTTACATAGAAATGTTTAGTAATTGGCGTTGCTTGTGTTCCAATGGTCATGATCCCGCGAAGAATAAGTTCCTGAATACGGTCACTACTGTCCTTTTCTTCGTAAAATACTTCCCACAGATTTTGTTCCTGAGACTCGCCTGCAGTGGATTCAAATGGGAAACTCTTAAACCCTGTAACTTCCTCTTTCAGTTTTGTCAACACGTCCTGTGAAGTGGTGATTGTTTCTACATATTTAAAATTTGCCATTATGTAATCCTCCTTATTTTATCTCTTTCAAAAATGCAATCGTAATTACATCTGGTGATGGGGAATGTTTGAATAGATTCAACGGACTCTTGATACTGAAAAACTTGTAAACCTCTGTCCATGTACCCAACGCAGGTTTGGAAGGATCTTTCAGAATTTCTGTATCTACGATTAATTCATCGCGATTGACCAAGTTATGGTCGTATATCGCAACTACACCGTCCATATAACCCCGATATCCTTCTGCCTGATGCACGAGGTAGATTGGACTAGCATGATACTTTCCTGTCCAGAGGGATTTCTGGAACCCATCTGCATCTACAATCAATTTCGAAAGACCCGGGGGAAGTTTACCCACAGAAGGATAGTTCGGAAGATGCGAAATAAATGCCGGGTAATACCGCTGGAACAAGACATTACTGCGTGTCTTCAACATGGACATGGAGTCCATACCATTTGAAGTGTACTCACCGTATTTGGCATAGATATCCGGATTAAGATCCGTGAGAATATCATTTTTCGTATAACCTGTCATATCTGTTCGCAGATCACCCATACCTACAGTGACACCGAAGTTTCCTCCATGATCGTAATCATTGAACGGAACGATCTTGCCTATGTATCCAAAACTGCGGTAATAGCTATGAATGTTCGGTGAAGGATCACCTTCTAGAACAAGTACTACTCGATCATTATTTACTGATAAAGTGTAAGCTACCAGGTAATCCGGTCTGCGTTTTTTGTTAGGCAACCATGATGTTGTAGAATGTCTGCCGTGGAAAAAGCGAGCTGCCGGGCTTACGATCTCGGTCTTGCCATCATAGTCCAACTTCCACTTCGTGGACGGTGGGATGAAAGGTTTAATGGCTGATGAATCATTCCATGTCAAATACATATAATGTGCCTTCAATTGGTCAATGACTGTAGGTGCCTTCCCAATCGTTATGGTTGCAGGATCACAGATTTCATCATACGTTTCGCTCTGGCTTCCTTGAGCAACTTTCCCCTCGAAACCTTCTCCATAGTAGATGTTAATGTAATTCCAGTCATGGGCTGGCTGCTCAAACATGACATAATAATCTCGAACCTGAATCCCTGTGGGAACTGTAGGAGTCGCTTTCACTACGGTCTGAGCAGTTACATTGTTCAATACATCAGCTGTATAGAATAGTTCATCAAATTTGTAAAGTTGCTTTACAGGTTCATAAAAACTATCAACAATTGCTCCCCACGCCCAATACGGACTCCTGTCATAATAATTGTCTGGTCTTGAAAAGTTGTATTGAAACTTTCCTTTCGGTGCAAGCTTGATTGCGTATGCCCAATCTGTTGGCATTTCTGTAACAATCTCAAACTGGTTCCACTCTTTTGATGGTTTTGTTGTTCCATCGAGTTTTCCAATTACCTGACGCACCAGATACGCTCTGTACCCGTCTGGAACTGAATTATCTACAACAACGGTTACCAAGCAACCAGGAACATCAACATATTTTGTTTCATTTGTCTGAGTATCTTGGTAATTAAATTGTAAAACCTGAATTTTACGTCCTGTCTTATAATTGCCGTAAGTTTTTCCGATGTTTGCTGTGCCTGGTTGAGTCATGCCTTCCACTGCTTCGTCAAAATAGGTTTGCCTTACTTCCCATAAGCATCCATCCGCATCTAGGGCAGAGTCTCCTGTGTAACTTTTGGCTTCAGTCCAATCCGGTATTTTGTATACTTCATACTGATTTCCATCCGAATGGGTGTACATGCCAACAATGCCTTTGTGATAACTTTTACTGTAGGTCACCCACTCAGCTCCGCTAGATTCGTAAACCTTCTCCCAGCGATTGGCGTCAATCCCGCCCTCTACTCTGGGAATATCAGCACCTACGATTTCATCAGCCAGCGTGTTGATCAACTTTTGTGCTTCCGACTCTCCGTCAATATAAGCGGCAAAGTTCGTCTGCGGTTTTTGCAGTGCCATCGTCACCCTCCTTATCTCAAAAATTTGATGTTGTACCAGACCGACTTGGCTTCAGCCACCGCGTTAAAAAAGTCAAACGTGATGGTCGTTCCCGCCGGAATTGGGTAGACAATTCCGAAACTGTTCCCCATGGAAACCGACTCGGGAAGTTCCTTCGCATAAATGGTGCGGCACACCTTTTCAGTCCCGATCGTCAGTTCCCAGTAATCGCCGACACAGTAGTGGCTCGCAGCAAATGCAATGCTCAGAAACTCCGTGTCATACGCCAAGGTGAACGTATCAGACTTTGTGGTCTTCGCCGCCGGAATGTCCAACATCTGTCCCCGAATGAACGGGATCGTCTTTTTACTGAAGTGTGGGTACGGCAGCTCGCGCACTTTGTCGATGACGCCACCCGCGATGTAAGATACATTAAATGCCATGGAACCACCTCCTACATGTTATATACGACTTACGCTCGTTCCAGTTAAGCGTCCTTCGTCATCATAATTTAGACCAATATTGTAAGTGAACATGGACTCTCCAGATGCATCATATGTACGGGCTGTCACCTGCGTTAGCCTAAAATACTTGTAATAATCATAATCCGGGTGGGAGTAGCCTACCCCGGAAGGAAAGTCTTCCTCATCCTCTGAGCCAAACTTCATCCAGATCGAAACCTTCCATGCCGATTCATACAAAAGGTCTGCTCCAGTCACCCTGTCCGGGTCCTGCATGTGCTCCCGATATAATGTAACGGAAGGTTCACCTTCAAGGGGAGAAATATTCGAATTGGAGATACTGCTATATTTGCGAAGCTCCCGGTGGATGAGATCCAGCACGGGAAATACAATATTTTCATTCACAATGCCGGCCATTACACCATCACTCCCTTTCTTGCCCACATCATATCAATGACCTGTAACATGCCACGGTCGACCGAATAACTGGTTTTAATACTTTTAATCGTATAAACAGCTCGTGTGGTGGTCGTTTTATCCGTCACAATAACGTTGTCGAGCAGATCAAGCGCAGGATTCGCAGGAATGGATACCTGAAGCGTACGGCACATCCGTTTCATATCAAAAAAAGCTCGCTCTGCCACCTGTCTTTTGGCTTCAACCGTCTTCGCCCAAGGAACGGCCAGCACCATGGTTCGGATTTCTCCTTTGAGTTCGAGCAAAATCTCCTTGTCCACGAAACTGCTCTGACTAGCATTCGAGTCGATAACAACGATGTGACTTCTTCCTCTGGACCAATCCGTGGATTTCGTAATGGAGATCAAATTGTCATTCTCGGAAAACTCTGCCACGACAGGTTTGTCATAATTCAAGCGTTCCAGTCGGTATGTACCATAACGGTCACAGTAGCTTCGATACGGTATCTCCGAGATTACCTCCTGAACGGCTTCCGTAACTTTGCCTGACCATTGCTCAAACGTCCTGCCATACTCCTCAATAAATGGATTAAGCCATCCGTTCGGTGTCAGCACTGTACTTGCGTCCTTAACTTCAAACTCACCTTCCTGACCCGGTACGGGGACAATGACCCTACCCGTCTTCTGATTCACCTCAATCAGATAGGTCTCGTCAATCACGTAATCAGGATAAGAACGATCCTCACTAGTAGCCCGCCAACCCACCATACCTGCATGTTTAACCAGATCTAGTACAACCGTTGATTTGACCCAAGCCGGCTTTTCAAATTCTACAGGCTGAGCGGGTGTTGGTGTAACTGTCGGAGTGGAGGTTGCTGTAATGGTCCAGCTTGCCGGGTCTGAGAGCATCTCCTGATAATAGGTCCATACCTTATCCACCCAATTCTCCCGATCCTGACTCCAGGTCATCGGAGCAATGTCTCCACCATTATGGAAATAAAGTACATCCGCTTTGGAACTCACTTTTTTCCCTCTGGAAGCCAGCGCCTTGGACATCCGTTCTGCTCCGCGCTTCATTTGCTCCTGAATTCCCTTGTAAAGAGGATTGCAAGCACTTGTACTAGGACAGCCATATCCAAGAATAAAGCTGCCGTTCTCATCTTTACCCTTACCTTGTGTTCCGAGAACGGTCTCATGCCTGCATATCGCAAGCAAAAACTTGTGATCAGGTACACCATACGCCGCAGATTGGGCCTGTGCAGCTTGAATAATGGTTGATGTCCGGTCCGTGCCAACTGCTGCAGGCGGCACCGGATCTGGTACATTATCAATCTCATCTACTTCTGGATAGGCTTTTTTCTCGGAAATGACCTTCTCGATAATACGCTTATACATATCTCGGGCTGTAATCTCCAGCGTGGAACCCTCGCCATTGATGTCCACCTTGTCAATAAGCCCCGTAAAAACCCGCATCATGTGCTGACCATACCCCATATATATGCGTATCGGTGTATTTTCACTCAGAACCCCGATATGGAATCCGTTCGCGAAATAAGACCATGGAGACGGTACGCCCCCAAGCTCAGGAAAATGAGCAGGATTATAATCGGGGGAGAAGAATCCTCTCGGATTGGAGATCGTCAGCCGTGCCTCCCGAGCTTCAGAATCAAACTGATCATCAATTTCGGCACTAATGATATTGGGCAGAACCTGCGTGTCCATATAGACAAAAGACCCAACCTGAATAACATCCGTCTCGATCCTTCTATTATTGATAAAATCTGTGTAGCTGTTCGTTTGATAATATCCTTTAGATGGATCAAGCCCTTCTTCACTCTTTTGATTCTTCAACGGAGCAGGCAACAACTCTTGTATGCGAATATAATCAATGGCGAATTTTTTATACTTCTTACTCGAAGCAGGAACAGACCCGGTTGGGACAGTGGAGTTTTGTTTGCCCCCATAGGTCACCTTAATCTTGATACTCTTGGCTTTTGCAGGGATCACAATATTATTCAATTCCGTCAGTTTGGTCAGATCATATGCCCCGTTAAACTTATTAACATAGGCATACGTTTTACCATCAATCACCACCGCGAAAGAATCCCCTTCCGCTTCACTGAAATTAGTCCCCATTCCAATACTAAGCAGCCCTTGCGTGGGCATACTCAGTTTTGTCACGTTAATCTCAAATTCAGCTACGGCGGCTTTGCCTTCAAAGGTGTATAGCAATTTGCCTCCTGAATCAAACATAGTCCAGCCCGATTCAATCTTGGCATAATCCGAAAATTTCAATCCGATTGTATAAACGTTTTTCTCATGCCAGTTTCGCTTGTCGAACTTCTCATTCAGTTTGATCTCTCCAGGATATCCCTCGACCTTAACCGGCTTTACATCAGTAAATGTTGTTTTCGCATTTCCGTGCAATTTGCGCTGTCCCTTGAAATACAATTGAGGATTAACTGCCTTACCACCTTCTCCAGTTCTCGTTGTTGGATTGACTCCTTCCCAAATTTCAAAATGCAGATGTCGTCCCTTGCCCGCCGCACGTTCAGCCGCGGACACCTTATGACCACCAGTATATACGCCACCCGTATTGCCTAGCGTTCCAATGACAGCCCCTTGAGCTACTTCATCATCCACCAAACAGAGAATTTCTTTCAGATGAAAATATTTGGTGATTACACCGTTTGCATGTCTTATATTTACGGCATTACCAGCACCCTTTGTTTTACTATAGGATATTCGAACAACTTTTCCGGCCCATGCAGCCAAAATAGGCGTTCCAATGTCATCATACAAATCAATACCTTTATGAATTCTTGTACCTTTATCACGAGGAGAGCCAAAATTATCTGTAACTGTAATACTATCAATCGTTTTACCTTTAACCGGAAAAAAAATCTCCTGAGCATTCGCTTGAGTCGAACCGTTATATGTACCATTACTCGACTCATCCACCCAAACGGATTCTGTACTGATGATGGGTACCTGCTCGGTTACGATATGCCTGAACTCCTCTGTTCGTCCCGGGATAAATGCCAGCCGATCTACTTCGACCCGGATATTGGGAAGCGCTCCTTCCCCCAGCTTCAGACGCTGGGATAGCACATTCATAACCTCATCCGAAATTGGAATCATATTGTAATCTCCCCCTTACTTGAATCGCTCGATGGTCCATTTCATGAATCGGTCCAGGAAAGCTACAGCTTCAGCTCGTGTCATTGCGGAATTTCCAAGGAACCATATCTCTTCCTCGTCCGTCCCACCTACAGGTCTGCCCATATCCGTGACTACCGCTGCACCATCCATCTTTTTCTTGATAGGAATGCCATTAATTAGTGGATCATTGTTCGCAAATGTTTCGTCTTCCATTTCTGAGACGGCTATTTTCCAGAAGGCATCCTTATTCTGTACAACTCGCTCCTCTTTGTCCCGATAATAAATGGCCGAATCTTTGCCGACGTCTGCGAACCTCTCGCTCACATCTTTGAGATAATAGAACGTCACTTCGTCGCCCTCTGACAAAGGTTGATTAAATACAACCGTGTGGTTGTCAATTTCCGAATAAGCCGGTGTTTCTGGGACGTTATCTTTTTTTTCGTCTTTAAATTTCACTGTAACTTTAAGTTTCTTTTTACCTGCCGGATAATTGCCGTTAAGCCTAAACACCCGTTGACCTTGAAATGCTGTAATAGGCTGATTAATCTCCGTCGTTGGTGCTTCCATGTCCGTAAATCTGGCATAGAACACCTTGCGTAACTTATTAATCAGATGAAAGGCTTCTCCCCGCTGTATAATGGCATTAGGAAAGAAACAATTGTTGTATGCTGGTTTGAGGGTTGTCGCTTTGATATTTTCACTCATGAACTTGTTATTCTTCGTCCAATAATTGAACTTGCAAGTGACACCGTTTAGATTAAAAGGAAGAAACACCGAGCCCCCAGGGCTGACACAATACACATCCGTTCGGTAACCAATCGCCTTTGTTGCAATTTTGGTTACTGCCTCTGCGTCTCCCATGGTGTCTGCCCATACCTCGGAAGGAATACTGAGCCTGCGAAGCGGTTGGCCTGCTGCATACAAATATTCCTGATGATTACGACTGAATGGATCGTAGAAATAGGTCGTCGCTGCACTAAGTACAGCTCTGGGCAGATCTCCAGTCCAGGACACGGGTGGCCTTTTCCAAGCACTGTCCAGCAACGGTTCACCATAACTACAGAAGGACACCACCTGTCCTGCTTTTACACCGGTATACAACTCCACATCGGTTAATCCCTTACTATTGGTTTCAGCCGTTTGGTAGATCGTTTGAACACCGTCAATAAACACATAAAGTGGGTTGTCATCTGTTGGTTTAATCAGCACAGGCAGACTGAATGAGGTTTGCCCCGCTTGCCCCTTGATTTCTTCATATACAAAAGGCTTGCCTTCCTCAAACTTGTTATAGTTGATCCCGGCAACAAAGACTTCACCATCTTCCAAAACCATATTCGTGGCTTCCATAACATCGTTATAGAACCAGTCCCCTTCGTTTACATCAACCCATTTTCGTATGATAAACACCTCCTATCTTTAGAATAGACAGAAAAGAGAGTATCACCCTACTCTCGAATTGTTCGTTCCAGCAGACGCTTGGTTCGCATCAGGAAAGTAACAAACTCTGCTCTGGTTATGAAGTTTTCCGGTCTGAAATATAAAATGGGTGTGCCATCCAATTGTGTTACAACCGTCAGTCCCAAATCAGCCAAGCGTTCAATGGAATCTCTTGCCCAGTGGTCCTTGCCTTCTGTCGTCTGTAAATCCTGAAACTGTATTGCACTCTTACGGTCATAACCATCTTTTTTGATCAGGGTCATGGTCAATTCGACCTTGTACCCCTTCTGATCCTTATCCATCGTATCCTGATGGTAGAAAATAGGGTCGACTTTGATGGACTCTACAACACCAACATAGATATTACCCTTCTCATCATAAAATTTGTGTGTCCATCCTACGTACATCGCGTAGTCGTGATAGGATTGCTTATCTTTAAACAGGATGTTAATGATCGCCTTGTAAGAAGACACGCCCATCTGATGAAAATGCGAGGGAGCATTAATCATTTTAATTTCCCTCACTTGCGGATTGGGCGAAGGTGAAGAGTACGGATCAATTATTCTTCCGTTTACTAGCTCGAACTTCATGCCCGTATCTACATACAGCTTTCTTTTATACCGGTCATTAACTAAGCCAAACGGATTTTGCTGAGTCATATCAGACGCCCTCCTTACCTATTTTATCTGGGGATATGATTACTTCCCATTCTCGCACCAACATTGCTGGCCATTCGGTTTGCAATACCAGGACTGTTCTGCCGCAGTGTTTTATCCAACGTAGATGTCAGCCTCTCCACATCTTTTGTGCTGCCTGTCATATTATCAATGTTCACATGAACCGTAACATCACCCGAACCAACCATCACACTTTTATGTGTATTGTTCGTGGTCATGTAATCAAAGTAATCCATGACCTTAAGACCTGCTGGAATGTTGAATGAAGATATCGGTTTATCCATTTTTTTGCTAATTTCATACAAATTTTTGGACTGTTCTACACCCAATGATTGGATTTGTTTAAAAATCTGCATATATTCATCCGAGCCCGGTTTAAACACACCACTATTCAGCAGATTCTTCCAATCTTGCTTGATCGAACTTATTTGTGAGTTCATTTCTGATGCACGGGATTTGTTCAATGCAATTAATTCTGGTGCATCTTCCTTACCCCCATTAGCCGCCAGGAGATCATACATTCGTTTATCATAGTCCAACTGCGTCAACTCAAACTGATCATTCATCTTGCGTCTAAGCTCATCAATTTGGCTGTTTTTGACACCATTCAGTTCAAGCTCTGATTGTGCCTTATGCTGTTTCTTCTCATTGATCTCCAGGCCCAGTTCATCTTTCTCCTTACCTTCAGCCATCTTGTCGTACGTCTTCTGTAAACTTGCAATGGCCTTATCGAAGAACTTGATATTTTCTTGCAAATATTTCTCCATTAGCGCGCGCATCTGACCCGAATCTTCGCGAACACCACTAATCAACAGACGGGATCGAGTGACTTGGTAATTGGTTTCGTTATCACTTGTCGATTTGTTAAGCTGCCGATTAATCTTGGCAATCATTTCATCAATGCCATTGCTCTGTGGCTGAGGCGTATAGCCGTTAGCAATGGTACCTATTCCGCCCGCAGCAGGAATATACTGCATTTGAGGTTGAATATATTGTATCTGCGGTTGTTGTTGTTTGTTGTCCCCATGCGGCTTTCCAGACTCTTTATCCATTTGAATCTGGGCTTCTTTTTTCTCCTGCTTGTAGTTGTATTCCTTGCCCAGTTTCTTCTCAACTGCATCTCCGCCGTCTTCGCTCCATACCGCCTTAAATCCCTTCCAGTAATCCCCGAACTTATTATTGGTAGCATTGTTACCAAATAGGCTGCTGATTCCTCCCTTAACAACTGCATCCATTCCAAGGTTAAGGCCTTTCCACACTTTACCTACAACTGAAGACTGCTCCATATCTTTAAAATCCTTGGCCAGTTCCTCTTTATTTGTTGCACGAATACTTTGCTTCTCCGCTTCTGACTTACCCATATTACTCAGCGGATCAACAAGACCGGACACTACATCCACAGCAGTCATGGCAGCACCAAGATAAGGAACAGCTTTTAGGGGTTTCAGTATAGACTTACCGAACTTGCCGAGCTTTGCTAATTTCCCTGGAATGTCTCCTTTTTTCTTACGCTCGCTTGTAATATCACGTTGGGTAAGGATATCTCCAGGGGTTCCATCAGGTTTATCCGGACCTCTTAGTACATTCCCGTCCTTGTCACGAATAGGTGCATGACCGTTAAAAAATGCTTTTTTACTGCCGACTTCTTTCATATCTTCGAATCTCTGTTTTATCCCTCGTCGCTTGGGCTTGTCCTTCTTCTTCTTGTCTGAACCAAAATCCATAACTTCCTCAATCTTAGATTTAGCCATATCCTTAATTACGTCATTGATAAAATCTTGATGTCTCTCTAAAAAAGGTTTATTTGCTGAATCTTCCTTGTCCTCCTTCACAGGAGATCCACCGCTTCCTGCGCCTGGAACAACTAACAATCCTCCTGGACCACTCATCATACTCGCTAGCTGAACCTGTTCGAGTTCCTTCAGTTTGGATATGTATGCTGTAGCATCGATCATGCCTTGTCTAAAGGAATCATTTAACTCATTGACTTCCGTTCTCAATGTGGAGAGAACATCGTTCAATAAAGTTGACTGTTTACGCAGCTTCTGGATCTCGGATTCGTAGCGCTGAACATCGGTTGAACCGTATGTAAACTCAGCATTAAGGAAATACAACTTGTTTCGTAGTTCAACTGCATCCAGGTCCATGTCATCCATCGCCATCATCAAAACTCTAGCTTGGTGTTCAAGTTGCATCATTGCTCTACTCGTGTCATCCAGTTCTCGGCCTAGAAACTCAAGACTTCGCTTCGTCTTTGCAATCTGAATATCGAGTGAATGCATTTCTTCTCGCAACAGAAGAAGTTCTCGACTATACGTTTTGACTCGCTTCTCAGCTTCGTCACGTTCTTCTGCATGAATGGAAGAAGCCGCTGTATCCCTATCTTGTACAGCCTGATTGTACATATTATGTTTATGATCTCGGTTAGTCCGTGCCTGAAGTACATCATCTTTCTTGGCGGCAGCCCTACTTTGAATTTCTGTTCTGCGATGTTCCAGAGTCTGCAGACGACTCTGCTGTCTGCCCATTTCCTGCGCTACACCAGCACGTTGCACATCCACGACTCGAAGTGGCTCGGGAACATCGCTCCCCGTATTTTCGACTTTCCCTGGATCCGCATTCGTAGCACTGTATCGCTTCTGATCGCCTTCATTCATCACTTCACCGAACTTATCCCACGCAACCTGAACTCCGACTTCATCCATAATTCGGTTAAGCAATTCCATATGATCAACAATGCCACCCGTACGATCTCCAATTAACCGCATGACTGCGATAAGATAATCGCCCATCTCGGCAAATTCCTCTTTCAACCCTTGCATCGCCTCATGTGTTGCAATCTGAAAAGTGATTTCGATCTCTCGTTGTCGGAATTGAAGATTGTCTCTACTTCCCGTGCGCTGATGAATTGACGTGTTTGCATCCGTAGCCTTCAATTGTTCAGCAAGAAGATCGAATCTGACTCGATTCGATGCAAAAGCCTGCTGCGGAATCATATCTCCTTTGTCCTGAACCGCCAATGCAGCCTTGCTAATCCAGTTGGCTAATGTATCTTCTTCTGATGCAAGCGTTGCATTAGGGTTACCAGTTATCGAAGGGGTCTGACGCATCATATCTATCAAGTCCTGAATGCCAATATTCAACATCGTTGAAGCCCTGATCATCATGTCTGTGACTTGGGACAGATCAAAGCCACTGCTTCCTGATGCCGAAGTAACAGCTTCCAGGCCTGTTGCCGTCTGTTCTACATCCATATTGCTCACTGAATGCAGCTTGGCTACTTCATCAGCAAACGCGACTGCTTCAGATGCTTGATCATAATTACGAGAACCAATCCGATAGGCAAGACCTACATCTTCCTGATCCATACCATGTTGCAGTGCAATTCGTTGCAGATTTTTGACCGTTCCGGTTTGTGTGAATTGCCCTCTGTCATGCGTTGTCCCAGACGATCTAAGCTCTAAATTTTGGTCGGCTCGGCTTATCTGTTGATCCATCTGCTGCGACGAGTCAAGGGATTTCTTAAGTAATGTTGATGAATACCCCTTGGTTTCACCTGCTGAAATATATTTCATCGTATTCATCACGGAGTCTATCAACCCCTGTGAGCCAGCTGCAGACACATCCTTCATTTCACTGAACGCTCCACGATAAAAGTGCTCCAAATCGGTCGTCAGTGTTTCAATCATTTGCGACTGCATATCACTTCTGATTGTCTCCACTCGTCTAATCAGTGTGCTAACGCCTGAAGGGGAACTCTCTTTCAGTACTGCGTTTTGTCCAGTTAATTGATCCTTATCCGTTAATATTTCTTGTGTTAATGAATGTTTATCTCCTTGTCCTTCTGATTCAGTCAAAAGAATCACCGCCTTTATGCATAAATCCCGTTCTACCTTCATTTAGGCAAAACGGGATGTCTCTCTCTTATCCTCCGAGCGCTTGTGCAAGCATACCGATATCATCTTCAGATATCTCCGTGTAATCCTCGTCATTGAAGGTTCTTTTACGTCTGACGGTCCCATCTTCTTCAACTTCCTCGCCCTCACCGCCACCGAACATGCGAAGAGGTGCTGTCATAAGTTCAACCTCAAATTGAATATATTTCTCGGCTGACTTGCACAGCTCCGCAACCTGAGGGAGTGTGTACTCCCAAATCTCCCACTTGTTCAGCCCACAGTGTTTATGGAGGGTGAAGAAGATTTCTCCCCAGTGAACGGGTTCCTGTGTTTCCGTATCACGGATTTCGGTTCCCTCCAAAGACTCCCCCTCGGTGCGTTCTACTTTTTTAGACCGTTGAGTCCAATGAGCATATCAATGACTTTACGAGCTGTGTTCAGATCAAGGTACTCATCCAGATATTCTCGATTGATGATATACTCACCATGCTCATCTTTGGTCACGATA
The DNA here is from genome assembly GCF_038002525.1 of Paenibacillus sp. FSL K6-4396. Classification (NCBI taxonomy): domain Bacteria; kingdom Bacillati; phylum Bacillota; class Bacilli; order Caryophanales; family Paenibacillaceae; genus Paenibacillus; species Paenibacillus sp. FSL K6-4396. The sequence goes on from NZ_JBBOCR010000001.1 coordinate 4,568,551, forward strand.
TGTGGATAGTTTTTGAATGCCATTGCCAATACATCAAATAAATCCTGCTGCCGCTTTTCGTCCAGTTCATCATTCTCAGTCGGAATGAAATTAAGAATAATGGCATCAATATTCACCGTTTTCAGCAACTTCATCAGACGGCGTGCATCCTTCAGGTTACATGGCGGAATACGATATTTCCGTCGATCCCGCAGCGTAATAATCTCATCATCTTCAAAGAATGCACGCTCAGCAGCTTCCACTTCCTCCGGCGTCACTCGTTTGTTCTCCGGATCATCCTTGATTCGTTTCGCTGCTTCCTCATTCAGCTTTTCGGCCAGTTCACGCTCTGCTTTTTCTTGTTCTGTTTCCATGTATTTAAAGACCTCCCCAGGACATTCTCCCCTATATAATAAAAAACCTGGCAAGGCAAGGCGCTGTGAAGGGGAGGACACAGATGCCGTTTGATACCTTGCCAGGAGCAATCAACCTTATTTAAATATTAGATCTTGCTTGGTGCACTGAAGCGTTTGATACTGCCAATTTTTCCGTCAGCACGTTCAGGATCAAGAATCTGCAAGGAGATTGCAGATGCAGAAGCGGCAGCACGCTGAGCATTGATGCTGAATGTTCCTTTTGCACGACACATGTACAACTCGGTTTCAACCCCTGCATACGAACCATCTTTTTGCTGGAACGTACCGTGATGAATAACAGAGATCGGGAATGGGACTTCATCAACCAACAGATCAACCATGTCTACAATTTGGTCTCGCTTGTAGTTGAACACAACCTCTTTACCGATATGGGCAGCATTCAGAATAACTACATCATTCGCTTCGTCGTAGAAGAACGCATTGGGTTCCACGGCCGTTCCTTTGGAAGTGAGTTGTTTCAGCAACGTGTTGGAATCTTTGAGACGAACCGTAATGTCACCGTTACTTCCATAGATATCACTCGCATGCTTCGGTTTGGCTTCCGCAAATCCAGAATTGGACACGCCTGCAGCCACTGTAGACTGCTCATTCAGTACCCATACATAAGACTTCACTTGCTCTTGTACCGTTGAACCCATCATCAGCTGGATCGCATCCAGATCGAATTTGGCATCTGTTGCCGACACTTCAATCGATTTGGACTTCACCAGTACATCAATGGCGAACAGACCGTCACCACCAAAGATGTCCTCAAGCTCCACGTTAAGGTCAATTTTCAGATCTTGCAGGGTACCCAGGGTAACTACCTCAATTTCGCCCATCGGATCTTTTGGGAGGCGTTTAGCCATAAACGTACCTACACCTTTGATAATCATTTTTTTAGCCATTGAATAGTCCACTCCTTAGGATAATTATGTAATTTTAGCTACGGAGACTTGCTTAAGCCGGGATCAGGTTAAATGACTTGATGATCGGGAGATCCTTCGTTAACCTGTCTGGCTATTGGCCGTCTCTGCTTTTTATAGTGTAGAACGCTATCTTCATTCCCTAACGATAATGTAAACGAAATATATTGAAGTACGAATTGCCCTGTCATCCTTGCAAAAGGAATAGCCCTATATCTAATCAAAGAAACGACCCCTACATCAGAGGGGCCGTTCTGTTTGGCAAAGCATCTATAATTTGCGCTACCTGTTCTGCACGTTCCTTGATCTCAAATTCATCGGCAGTAACCAGATGAACATGCGAGCAATATTTGCCATGCTCATAGATTCTCTCGGGAGTAATAAAGACAACGTCAGCAACAGCTTCCATCTTGTGCTTGTGCTTCTCATATTGATCCGGATCGGTCAACGAATCAAATACGACCAGATCAGGATATGCTGTCTCGACCGAACTTGCCAGCCGACTATCGTTCACCCAATAGATTACGCGATCCCCCTGAAACAGCGTACGGACATTCTGGCCCACACGGGCTACAACAAAGTTTGGAATCTCCGGATATGGATACTCCAAGGCATCTACCTGATAGAACTCATCACTGGAATTGATATATATTACATTGTAGCCTACTTCCGCGAGTGCTTTTAACAGCCGTTGTGGTCGACGCCCGAATCGTTCACTATGAAAATCGATCGCAGGCAGATATACAATCGTTGTATCCGTGTTTGGAGTGTATGTCGTAACATTGAACTCCGTCGCGTCAATCTCTATTTCTTCAAGCTCAATTGTCGATGTAGTCGATTGGTTACCAAACATTCGTTTAAATATCTTTTTCATTTCTCATACCTCCTATGACCTGATTAATCATCCTCACGGCATCCACTGCCCTGCCATCCCAGCTATTAGACTTAGCCACCCTTACTCGTGCTGCAATTTTGGAAGCACTATTTTCACGAATCGCTTTCTCCAACATCACCCCGCAATTATGCTGATCCATAAAGTAAGTTACATCGCTGTACTTATGAACAATCTCCTCCATACGCGTTGTCAACACAGGTTTGCCCGCAGACAAATATTCATAATACTTGATCGGATCGCAGCCCCGGATCATCTCTGTCAACTTGAATGGCACGATACAGACATCGAATTGAGCAATGTAGGCGGGAAGCACTTTATAATCTTTGTGCGGAAGACAAGTCACATTGGGATGCACAATATTTTTTTGATAGAGGGCATTGTTTCCAATCAAAACAACACGATATCCCTTATCTGCAATAGCGGTAATCAGCGAATAATCCACCCACGATGCCATTGCACCGTGGAAACCCACAATCTTTTGCCCATCATGAACATCGGGGAAGTCGGCCGGTTTGGGCAGAATGACTCGCGCTTTCTCAAAATGTTGGTAATCTGCCCCGTTAGGGCACATAAAGATTGGTTTGCCGTCATGTTTATGTGCCTCGTACATCACCTTGGCAGTCGTGGCAATAAGATCTGCACGGTCAAAACATTTCGGGATGTAGGATTTCCATACAGCAAACTCATCAGCGGAATTATCAAGGTAATCAAATACGGTAAAGTCAAACTTTCGTCCATCCGAATAATTGTACTGACCTGGATTCGAGAACCAGAGTACCTTCTTTCCTTTGACCAGGTGATCGTAGTTCACACCTTTCTGCACAAGGAACAGATCCTCATTTAACTTTTCAATCGGACGGCTCTGCTTTCTGTACGTTTCTTCATTGATAAAGATAGCCCGTATACCTGGAATATTGGAGAAGGCAGTCATCAATTGCTGAGGACGTTGAAACAAGAGGTTCCAGTCAAGTGCGGGCGGGTAGACAATGGTCATTTCTATACTTTCAAAAACCGGATTTTCTTGTTGTTTTCTACGAAGCAACCAATTGAGCAATCAACTCCACCCCTTCCGCATAGGCATGAACGGGACGCAAACGAGTATCTACAAACAGTTCAAATCCCACTCTTCTAGCTTGCTCACAGAATGGTGCATCTTCACCTGTTGGATGAGAACCATATCGAACCCCTGCTTCGATCACTTCACGCTTAATCAAATATACGGCACCTGTCAGTTCTACCGGGAACAAACCCGCTTTGAATTCAGGTATATGTTTTCCGCCGATCATGGCATTATGAGCCTTTAACTTTGGGTGATTCCGTATAAGCATGGAGCATATATCTTTGTCATTATCCATTAACTGCCCTAGGCTACCCTCGGGAATAATGATATCCGTATCAATTGAGAACAGATACTCACAGTCCGATTTCAGAAACTCATCCAGAAGCATATTTCTCAACAACGCCAGATTGTGATAGGAATATTGTCCACGTATATGACCATATGTTCTCCCCAGATTATGAGTTAGATAAGGAATCTGATGACAATCAAGGATATGCTCCGTCTGATCTTCACTATCATTCAGGATATACATATAATGCTTCTGCACTGCTTGTTGCTCAAGCGATTGCAAGTGTCGTTCCATAATCCAAGCCCGGTTTCGTACAGGACTACCTATAAATACGTTTTTCACAGTCCATCCCCTCTCCCTTTTTACATAGTCTAGACTGTTGCTCTATAACCTTCGCACATTAAACAAAAAAGGAGTGATTCCTCAAAAGAAGAGAGAGAACGAAGCATTTTTCCTATTCTAGTACAGAAGGAGTTGATGAATATGTATACCAAACAAACCATTATTCACACATGGAAAGAAGGTGACAGGCATGCTGGGGAGTGTAGAATTAATCCACAACTGGTTCCAAATGGCCTCTGATGGAGAAGCCCATGCTTCTGTTCGATTTGGGGATGCTTCCAATACCATTCTGGCCCACGATGCCGTTCTAACTATGGATTTCATTAAGTCTCATTACGGCTGGTTGAACGATCCTACCTATTGCGGGATAACCTTGCCCAACGCGAGTGCGAGAGAAATTATTGTACACTGCCTGCGAAAAGCGGATTACGTTGGACACCTGATCCAAACAGATCACTGGTATTTCAAGCCATTATTTGATATGTGCCTTGCATATTACAAAGTTGAACCCAGAGAGACCTTCTATGCTTTTGAGAATAATTACATCGCCCGATTTAAGTTATTCTATGAAACTTTCAAGACCATGCCTATTCTGATCTGCGGAGCCAAGGCCGAGCAATATCGAGAAATTCTGGAGCGGAGATACGGGTGGACAAGCATCGTGGGAACGGTGGACTGCCCCTCGTGGTCTCATGTGAGCACAGCATCCAAACAAATGGAACATATCTACCAACAGACACCGTGGAAGCTTGCTCTGGTGTGTGCAGGTGCACCCGGTAAGGTACTGGTTATTAAGGCCAAAGAACTGCAAACGGTAGGTGTTGACTTTGGTTCCGGAGCAGATGTTGCCATTCAAGCCGACAGCGAAAATCTGAACGCATGGGATTACAACGGATTTCCTGATTATTGGGAAGGCAGACCCAAAAAATGACCCTCTCCGGGTCTTTTTTATTGGATAAAACGGTGATTCCAATCCGATTTTATTGATTTAGTGGCTGTTGATAAATTAAACTATCTGCCTTATTATTGTTAAGATAACTCCTAATCTAACCTGGTTTAAACTTGCATGAAGAGGAGCTCTGCTAAGATATTCAAACCGTTGGAGGGAAATGTAATGGCGTACTCGCAGTCAAAGACCGAAATAGTAGCAACACATTTACGAACAAGATTTATGGAAGGTAACGTGGAGGGACATGAGATCGTTGTTGCCTTGATCAGTATGGTCAAAGCTGAGAAGATTAATTTAGATGAGGTTGCCCCTATTCTCTCTACAGTCTTTTTCGAACAACCGCAAGGTATTCTGTTGGCACTCGAAAAAGCTAGCACTCTGATTGATGATGAATTAATTGATTCCATTCTCCACGAAGTAAACGAAAAAGCTTAATCTTACATACAAAGGGAGAGCTTATCATCAGATATTAATTTACAACAACCAGTTATTCTCTCCACACTTTTAGATTAAATAGATTCATCACTGAGAAATTGGACTTTCTCGTTATTTTCTGTCCTCCTCCGCTTATTCTAGTAGTATTACGAAGGAGGGGACACCCATCGAGACAGTGAATAAAGCCATTTTATTTTTAGTAGTTATTGAAACCATGCTTGAAGCGCTCCACCATACAGAAGTAGATCAGACAGAACTAGTGGATTCGCTTGTTATGTTAGGTTTTGATCCCATTGAGATGTTGTACGAGACAAATACCATTAGATCTTTCCAAAAGATATGCAGGGCTTTCGCAGAACTCCATCTTACAGATGAGGCCCTGGACATGTTCTCAAAAGAGTAGTTACATAAGCAGAACCCCACATCACATTCGACGTGGGGTTCTGCTTTTTTTGAATTTCGAACCCTTTTTGAACCGGATCAGCTTAACCTTCCCCATCCTGCCTCGTATAGGTCATCTAGGGACCATGGACATCTCCATCGCCCCTGTTGACTCTGACTTAATAAACGAAAGGATGGTTGTATGAGCTCACCCACACCAACACATGTGATGGAGACCAATCAACTCGCTGTTATTGGAGTCGTCGATGAATCCTCGATTCAGACCCAATATGAACTTGAGTATCCTGACCATATCGTGATTATACAACATTTTTATTTTTTGAAAAATCCGGCACACTTTAACTCCTGGTTAACCAGGAGGCATCCTTAGCTCCTAATCAATATGTACTGCTCTCGCGGTTAGGACTTTTTACGTCTGCGCTCATCAATTAAAACTTTCAGTAACAACAATTCTCCATAGGTTAACTTCTTCTTGCGTACCTTCTCTACCCATGCCCAATCTTCAATCACCTTGTCGTTGTAGGCATCTTCAATGAACTGATCAAGTTCATTCCAGGCCCATTGTGCATAATCCAGAACCGTATTCATATCATCATCCTCCGTTACTGATATTTCTTGTAGTGGGTTTAGTTTTATATGTACTGCTTGCTTAAATCTTTCATATTCACCTGGTTGCTTAATCCATGGCAATGGGCATTCCTTCCATCCAACCACTTCTTTATGTGTGAAGAAGACGGGTGGAAAGCCTCGTTGCCTGATTAGGTATACCGCGAGGTCTACAACGTTATTGAATGTATCTTCATGGATACTGCCATCCTTTTCAATGCACATCTCAATGCCCACTGTACTATTGTTCGGATATGTCCCAAGTTTGGCCAGAGCTTCCTTCGTGTATGTTGCACTCCCGCAGTGATAGGCCAGTTCATCATCCGGGAGACTGTTATATATCGAAGTTCGATCTACCGAGAAATGTGCACTTGCATAACGACCTTTCACTGCTTTATTGGAATCTTGCTGTGCCAGACTTGCAAAGTATTTGCTAATGTTCTTCGCGGGCGCCCCGGGAGAAGCCGTATAATGCATCACAATCCCACGTTTTGCTTTTAATTTCAGTCCGGCTCGGCTGTATTTATTCACAGGTATGTAATCCTTAGTGATCTGTATCATGACATCTTCTCCTTATCTTCAACTTGATCTTCATTCCCTCGAAGCTTAAAGAGTGCTGAAGTGATAAACTTCGGTACAGGCAGGCCCAGTTTTCCCATGTTCTCCAAAATACTGATTCCTTCGGTACCAATGATGAACATTAACATTGCATCTCGCATAAAATCATTTGAATTGCCTGCAACCATATCCAGTTGATGTGCAATAATGACAAAAACAAATGTCAATGACTTACGAGCAAGCCCCCACCATCCAACCCTGCTGGATAACTCCTTCCTATACCATGCAGACAGCACCCCTGTGATGTAATCCAGCCCCACAAAGATGGTCACTGCAATAAACAGGTGATCAATTCCTCCTACCAAATACACGACTGCCGATAGCAGCCAGCCAAACAAAACCATAAACACGGTATCTCTGTGCATTAACGTTCCCCCTTCAATAACCTATTTCATGTCTAGGTTAGGCGGATCATAGACATAAGTCTCATGTAATACGGAAACCACCGAAAAAACACCTCACCATTCGCTGAACAAACAGCAAAAATCCCTCACGCTGGGATGCGGGAGGGATCATGACCAACTGATTCAGCTATAGGTTGAAGGATCTGGTGTTACTGGTACATCTGTTGTATTCGTTGGTGTTGTATTACGTTGGAACATGCCTTGAATTCGATCAAGAACATAAGGTGTAGAGTCAATGAGTTTCTCAAACAGATGTGTGGAGTTATCGAGTGGCACAATGTGTACCCCCTGTTTACCTACCACCAGGAACGCAATAGGACGTATGGATACACCGCCGCCACTACCGCCACCAAATGGAGAAGCCACTTTTGCTGAACTGGCATGTTCAGCAGAGGTACCCGTAGCACCACTTTTGCCATTACTTTCTCCATTGACGTGAAAATCACTACCACCGGCAGCAAATCCGAATCCCACCTTACTGATTGGCAGTATCACGGTACCATCTGGTGTTTCAACTGCATCGCCAACAATTGTATTGACATCCACCATGGCCTTGATATTTTCCATAGCGGTTTCCATTAAGCCTTGAATTGGATGATCTGACATTTTAATTCCCTCCAGTTTCAATGTAAGCTAGGTTTGATCTAACCATATCATCCCCAAACTTGAAGGGACTTATGTAAATAAGCATTTTAAGTACACTCACCGAACCCCAACCTCATATTTCCAAAACAGGTCGGCTATAATGGGTTTTTACAGAGTTGTCCCACTAAGTTTCTTCTTTTGCTTCTCCTTATGCCTGCGGCGCTGTTCCTGAAGAAGTTTGAACCACATCCGCCATCCGCCTTCGACTTGAAGCACACGGGTGAGTAGTGTAACTCCAGCGATCAGAACGGCTGTAATCCGAATTTTCGCTCTGAAATCCAGATCGGTTCTAAATTCCATTTCATCGGACCATACCGGCATAACCTGAAGCACGGGTGTTTCATCAAAGCGGATCTGATAGGTGAGAAAACCAATAATAATGGATTTGATACTCCACACCCAGCCCGTCAGCACCGCTGTATATGCTGCATCACCAACGCCGATGTGGGTAGCCCAGGACAGTTGGGTCATATGTACGCGTGTGAGTGTTTGCTTAAGCCACAGCTTGAGCGCGTCTGTTGCCCTAAGCATAATTTTCACATCTTTAGCCCACTTCTTGACTTTGCGTTTGTTGACCCGCTCACTTCCCTGGGCCTCGCCTCTCGAATGATTCATGGATTTTTCGGTCTTGACCAGAAAACCTTCCTTCATATTGCGAAAAACAATACTCGGGATCTCATAGTTAATCCGCACAATTCCATAGAGAAGACGAACATTAATATTGGCGTAATCATCACTTTTATGTTTACTGAATGTAAAATGTACATGAACATTTGAGATGAGGACTGCGGCAATCAGCAATGCGAACAACAAACCGATTCCTCCAAGCCAAATCCACACAGGCCTTACCTCCAAGCCCTCAATTCTTTTCTCGTCTAGTATGGCACTCTGAATAGGAAAAAATTCACGTCTCACCTAAAAATCCCATTACATATTTATTTGTAACCTGTTCTATTCACCATTTATCTAAAACAATGCACAAAAAAACCGACTCCACTGATGGGTGTCGGTTAGTATGAGCTAGCAAATTAGAGTGAAGAATCCGTATTATCGTCTTCGTTGTCGATATGACTTAGGTCATCCGCCGGATCAGCACTTTCCGGTTCCAGTTGTTGCAAATCCAGTTTGTTGAATAACAGTTGTGTCTCTTCTTCCAGGTTTTCCGAATCTTCGAACAAGCCTGGTTCCGGGAGGTCTTTAATTGAAGCCAGTCCGAAATAATCCAGGAATGACTTGGTCGTTCCATACAGAATTGGTCGTCCGATGGCCTCGGCTCGTCCCACTTCAATGATCAGATCCTTATTCACAAGCGTATGGATGGCCCGCTCCGATTTTACACCGCGGATTTCCTCAATCTCTACCCGTGTAATCGGCTGACGATACGCCACAATGGCCAGCGTCTCCAGAGCCGCCTGGGATAAGGACGTGCGTGCGGGAGAGTATGCCAGTTTCTCGAAATATACAGCGTGGTCAGGCAAGGTGCCCAACTGAACTACACCAGCGATCTTGAGAATCTGTACACCTCGGCCCTGCTGTGAAAATTCATGAATCATCTCCTCAATCGCGTCCGTTACAAGCTCCACTCGCTGGTCGACGATCTCGGCGATTTGTTTGATACTCAGACCTTCTTCTCCGGACAAAAACAGCAGGCCTTCAATAATCGATTTCAATTTCGGAAAATCCATGATTCTTTGTTTCCCCTCTCCACTCCATAACGATATCCTCAAACATCCGTTCCTGATAACAGACAATCTGCTTCATCTTCATCAGTTCCAGCACCGCCAGAAAAGTGACAACAATCTCATGGCGATAGATATGCTCATCCATCAATTTGGAGAATAACAGTCTGCCTCCCGGCCCCATACTTTCCAAAGCGCCGATGACATCCCGTATCCGATCCTTAACCGAAATCTCATCCCGTTTGATTCGGGTTACAGTTGTGCGCTTCTCAGCCTTGCGTAGCGCCTTCTGAAAGGCTGCAATCAGGTCAGAGGTGTGTAAACCCTCAACCGGGTTCGATTGGGCTTCTACGGGCATATAGGGGCGCAGATCCTCGGGCTCTTTGGAAAATATAAGGCTGCGTTCCCACTCCCGTTCATGAAGATGACGCGCAATTCCCTTGTACTTGCGATATTCTATCAGACGTGCAATCAACTCTGCACGTGGATCATAATCTTCTTCTTCCATAAAATCATAATCCTCAAAGTCCTCAATTACCGGTGGTTTGGGCAGTAAAAGTTTGCTCTTGATCGACAGCAATGTTGCTGCCATGACCAGAAATTCACTCGTAATATCCAGTTCCAGTTCCTGCATTGAATGCAGATACGCCATGTATTGATCGGTAATATCGCTGATGGGAATATCCTGGATATGAATTTCAGCCTTATCAATCAGATGAAGCAGCAGATCCAAAGGCCCTTCAAAAGTCTCCAGTTTGTATGTAACTACCGTCACTAGACGAATCCTCCCGCCAGAAAAATACAAAACCCTGCCAAGCCGTCCGAATCCGGTTTCCCGTGTTCGTCTGCGCAAAGCAGGGCACTACTATTAAATAAGCACTATTTTAGCTGTTTCGTCAAGTTTGCCATCTCAATTGCCGCCGTAGCTGCATCCCAACCTTTGTTACCCGCCTTGGTTCCGGCACGTTCAATCGCTTGTTCAATATTTTCTGTTGTAACCAGTCCAAAGATCGTAGGCACGCCCGTTTTCAGGTTAATTGCCGCTACCCCTTTAGCCATCTCGTTGCATACATAATCGTAATGCGTAGTGGATCCACGAATGACAGTTCCCAATGTAATCACCGCATCATACTTGCCACTCTCCGCCATTTTCTGCGCAATCAAAGGGATTTCGAACGCACCTGGAACCCAGGCTACATCCACTTCATCATCCTGCACGCCGTGACGTTTGAATGCATCGAGAGCTGCGCTAAGCAATTTACTGGTAATGAATTCGTTGAAACGTCCAACGACAACTCCATATCTGGATCCTTCTGATACTAAATGTCCTTCGAAAAATTGTGGCATTCAAGTCATCTCCCTAACGGTATAATGTAATGTAAGTAACGGAAATCCCTAAGTAATCTCTTCCATAAATTACATGGTGAACGTTGTTCATCTAAAATATATTTACTGTTCGTTCTGCTCGATATCATCAAACTTGAGCATATGTCCCAGCTTGGCTTGCTTCGTATGAAGATACACCGTATTGTCCTCGTTCTCTTCCATCTGGATCGCAACACGCTCTACGACTTCAAGTCCATATCCTTCAAGACCTTTAATTTTACGAGGATTGTTAGTTAGCAATCTGATCTGACGAACCCCAAGGTCTTTCAGTATTTGAGCGCCAATTCCGTAATCACGCAAGTCAGCAGCAAAACCCAAACTCAGGTTTGCATCAACAGTATCCATACCTTCCTCTTGCAGCTTATAGGCTTTGAGTTTGTTGATCAGGCCAATACCCCGACCTTCCTGTCTCATATAAAGCAGTACACCATTGCCTTCCTCATGAATCTGTTTGATTGCCGCATCAAACTGCGGACCACAGTCACAACGATGCGAATGGAATACATCACCTGTCAAACATTCAGAGTGTACACGTACAAGTACGGGTTTGGAACCATCAATCTCACCTTTAACCAGAGCCACATGTTCCTTATTATCCACAGCGTTTGTATAAGCCACCGCTTGAAACTCACCAAAGTCCGTTGGCATACGCACAGCCACTTCACGTTGAACCAGCTGCTCTTTTTCATTACGGTAACGAATCATGTCCTGAATACTGATCAGCTTCAGATCATGTTTGCGGGCAATCTCCTGCAGATCCGGAAGTCTGGCCATTGTGCCATCTTCCTTAATTACTTCACAGATAACGCCAGCGGGATATGAACCACACATAATAGCCAAATCTACTGCTGCTTCTGTGTGCCCGGCACGACGAAGTACACCGCCGTCTTTTGCAATGAGCGGGAACATGTGACCAGGCTTACGGAAGTCCCCGGCTTTCGCCTCAGGATCAATCAGACCTTTCACGGTAATAGAGCGTTCATGTGCCGAGATGCCTGTTGTCGTATCTTTGTGATCCACAGAGACGGTGAAGGCTGTTCCATGGAAATCCGTATTTTGTTGAACCATCGGTTTCAGGTTAAGTTCGTCCGCACGTTGTTGTGTAATCGGAACACAGACCAGACCTCTACCTTCAGTAATCATGAAATTAATGACTTCAGGTGTCGCCTTTTCAGCCAAAGCGATAAAATCGCCTTCATTCTCCCGATCTTCATCATCCACAACAATGACGGGTTTGCCACGCATGAGGTCATATATGGCTTCTTCTATTGTGTCCAGAATGGATTGTTCTGACATTAGTCCACCTCCAGTTAATTTCTGTTCTCTATTTATGCAAATCCGTGATTGGCGAGAAAATCTTCACTGATACTGCGCGGCTTGCCAGTACCCGTCTCCCGATGCCCTCTCCCATACTGGAGCAGATGATCCACATATTTGCCCAAAATATCGCATTCGATATTAATGGTATCCCCTGTCTTTTTCACATTTAGTACAGTTTCACCAATGGTATGCGGGATAATGGAAACCGTGAATGCGGTATCCGATGTATGGACAACGGTCAAGCTAATGCCATCCAGTGTAACCGATCCTTTGGGGATCAGATATTTGAACAAATGGTGATCATCAGGCTTGATCTCAAACACAATCGCATTCTGATCACGTGTTATACTGCCAATCACTCCAGTACCATCGACATGGCCCTGAACGATATGTCCGCCAAAACGACCGCCGGATTGCATGGCCCGCTCCAGATTAACTTTACTGCCAGATTGCAGCTGACTGAGATTGGTATGACGATAGGTTTCAGGCATTACATCGGCGGTAAAACCTCCACCTTCGAGTGTTGTCGCAGTTAAGCACACGCCGTTCACTGCTACACTATCACCAATCTTCAGATCGTCCATGATGGCGGAAGCTCCGATATTCAGGACCATCGCTTCGCCTTTCCGACCAATACGCCGGATCTGACCGACTTCTTCCACCAAACCGGTAAACATGCTGCCGCCTCCCCTGTTTTATTTATTCAGGCCACACCGGAATACCGCCAATGCTGATATTATCTCCAACTTGTTCGATCTCCAACTGATTCAATTGAATCGCCTGATTCATACGTTCCACACCCTCGAAGCGGAAGCTACCAGGTGTATCATAACCGCCTACAATCTTCGGAGCGATAAACATGAGCAGTCGATCGACCAACCGTGCCTCCAGCATGGCTCCATTCAAGGTGCCTCCACCTTCAAGCAAAATCGAACCAATCTCACGCTCACCCAACTTGCTAAGTCCGTTTAACAGATCCACACGTGGTCCAGGACCACAGCGTATAATTTCGACGCCGTAGGCTTCCAAACGTTCAGCAGCTTCAGGACTGGCTTCGTCTGTTGTCAGCACCCATGTTGGAGCAAGACCATCCTTAACCATTTTGGCACCTACGGGAAGACGTAACTTGGAATCCACCACAATGCGCACTGGACTAATGCCTTCGACTTGCAAACGGGTAGTAAGTTCCGGATTATCGGCAATCACTGTGTCGACACCAACCATAATTCCCTGGTGACGATGACGAAGGGCATGCACAATCTCACGAGCGGGCTCGTTAGAGATCCACTTGCTGTCTCCGCTGCGAGTAGCAATTTTGCCATCCAAAGTAGTAGCCGTCTTCAGTGTCACAAAAGGTAGACCTGTTGTAATAAATTTAATGAATTTTTCATTCATGCGTCTTCCACGCTCACGCAGTACGCCAACTTCAACTTCAATGCCTTGTTGACGAAGCATGCTTATGCCCCTGCCGGATACTTGCGGATTTGGATCTTCACAACATACCACAACACGTTTCACCTTTTCATGAATCAGGCGTTCACTACAAGGTGGCGTCTTGCCATAATGACTACAAGGCTCAAGTGTAACGTATACCGTACTTCCTTCTGCATCACTGCCTGCCATGTTAAGTGCATGCACCTCTGCATGCCCGGTTCCACGTTTCAGATGGCTCCCCAGGCCTACAATACGACCCTCTTTCACAACTACACATCCAACGACCGGATTGATCCCCGTCTGTCCCTGTGCTCGTTCCGCCATATCCAATGCCAGTGCCATATAAAATTCATCATTGATCATTTCCAAATCCGTTCACCCCGCGGTTTAAAGTCTTGTTTATTAAAAAATCCCCGTCGAACAATCAGTTCGATGGGGATGATGAGAGACAAATGTCACCAGCAGGAGTGAAATGGATACAGCACGCCAACACTTTGCCCAAAACCTCATTTCGGGCAAGTGAAAATAGACACATACCTTAATGAACATCAATTACAGGTAAAGAGCTTTTATAGTGCGGCATATGTATGGAACTGTCCGGCGTAACCGGATCTTCCCTGCACAGTGCAAGACATTACAAATCGTGACTGTGCAGCAATACTCCTGCTGAATGCAAACCTGTTAGGTCTGCACCTCTCCTTCTCCCATCCAGACTATACTGTCGGTTCTGGAATTACACCAGATCAGCCATCTGCCAAGGGCAGACAGGTCACGGACTTTGCATGAAGTGCTGGACATGTGTCCTTACAATTCCTGCATCACCGCCGGTAGGGAATCGCACCCTGCCCTGAAGGATTGCTTTCGTTATTACTTGGATGTTAGCACTTTAATGCCAAAAAATCAATTGTTTTTTGTTCCTTTTTGTCACATACTAACTTTTAATAAGCTAAGAAACAACAAAAAACCGCTTCCTCTCAAGGAGGCACGGTTTTGGCTTGGAGGCCCATTTCATATCAATCGTATCATTCTACATATCAGGAAAACACCAGCTCGCCATATGCTTTAATTCTTTGGCATTATGAAAGGGAATACGGTCAGGTTCTTGCAGGGGCGAAGTCGGAAGCGGGAACTCTCTTGCCACCCTTCTGACCCAACTTGTGGAATCGATCGCAATAGCCGAGCATTTCCAGCGTCCATTCGCTCTCGGTCGAAACGTCCCATGCAAATCTGTTTTTCCCGGCATCTCTGGAAAGACTCCATCCAAATATTCAACGATGACACGCTTGTCTCTGACTTCATGACAATACACCGTCACCCATACACCTTCCCGGACCCGAACAGCATACACATCTCCAGACTGTACCTCCCCGGTACCTGCATCAGGAGATGCCTTTGGTACTTTTCCACGAACACTTCTCTTCTTCTCCAATGCCCCTAAGATCGTGTCCTTTACAGCTGGACTCTCATCAGGCTTATCCGCAAGAGATATATTATTTAGATCAAAATCATGAAATATCTTGTTCAGGTTGTTCTCATTAATTCCGACAGATGAGTCCCACCACGCCAGAGGAGCCTGAACTTCAACCCGAACATTGGGGCGTGCGTCACGTTGCATGTAAGAAGTGAATTCCGTTATCATTCCAGGATGTTCCAGCGTATCCAATATGCCAATCAGAGCTAACGTCTCAAGCAAATCACGGTACGCATATTCCTTCTGTGTAGGCAAAAGACGTTCCTTCTTGAGTGCTACTGCTGCCTTGCTGTAACGAGTTTTGGGAGGTAATTCGCGCAGCACCGTTAACACCGCACGGAATGTCCAGCGGTCGTAATCATTGGCTATTGGAAGTTCCTGCGCGGCAGTCAGCTCTCGAAGTGCCAACACATATCCAAAAGGATCACCATCCAATGGGGTTCCATTGGTCATCCGCCAATACCATTGCAGCGTCGTGTCGGTTGCTTGATCTGCACTTAATCCGCAAATCTTGCAAGTGTTCGAAGATGGATATGGCGTATGTTCATGGCTTGGCATACTGCTCGCAATAAGCTTGCCCGTAAGCAACGAGCGCCAGATCATGGGTGCGGACCACAAAGAGGATACAAAAGCCTGCGCTGCATCATTGATCGTCCATTGATTTGCAACTTTTTTCAGCTCAGCAATCGTTTCATCATGTTGCGGACGTACAAATCGATTCGGTTCACGCCCGGCTGCCTCAAGCGCTTCTCGATCCTTTACGGATAGACTATCCGGAACGAAATGCCGCGATGCCTGAAGTTCTTCATCCCACAACGTGCGCTCACTATAAATTTGTTTTAACAAAAATAGCTGAGTAACCATATCCAAGGTTTTATTCATCCTTTCTAATCAACGATTTCAAATATGTAAAAAATAAAAAAAGTGCTTCTATAAAAGAAGCACTTCATGTTTGGATCCAGTTAAGGTGAAGGTATTAAGCTTCTACAACTTCAACAGTTTCCATTTTGTCTTTACCTTCTAAAGCGTCCACGAACTCCATACCTTTAGTTACTTTACCAAATACAGTATGTTGTCCATCCAAATGTGGTTGCGGTTGGTAGCAGATGTAGAACTGGCTTCCACCTGTGTTACGGCCAGCATGTGCCATAGCCAGTGTTCCGCGCTCATGTTTGTTCGGGTTAATTTCACAGTTGATTGTGTAACCTGGGCCACCTGCACCGCTACCGTTAGGGCATCCGCCTTGAGCTACAAAGCCCGGGATCACGCGGTGGAATGTAAGACCATTGTAGAAACCGGAGTTAGCCAGTTTCTCAAAGTTTGCTACTGTGTTTGGAGCTTCTTGATCGAACAGATCGATCAGAACTTCTCCGCCGTTTGCCAATTTAATTTTCGCTTGTTTCGCCATATGTAAATGACTCCTTTCGTATTGACCATCGTTAATGGTGCCAGAACGCATGACCCTGGGTCAAGCATTACAGCACTTTTCTTAGTGTACACCGAAAATGTCTGGATCGCAAAAAAAACGGCAACTTTTTTCATGATTTAGCTCAAATACGCAAAAAGCAGACAAAAAAGGAAGTTCCCTTTTCATCTGCTTCAACTTTAAGATTGCTATCTTGAATAATGCAGAATCGCATTATCTTTTGACGAATTAGCGAGTAACTGGTTGTTTTCCAATGCGTGCTGGTACCAGGTCATTCTGGATGATATCCTGATACGTCTCACGGCGTACCACGACATCTCCTTGACCGTCTTTGACAAATACAACGGCCGGACGACGAATCCGGTTGTAGTTGCTCGCCATGGAGTAGTTATACGCGCCTGTGCAAGCTACAGCGAGCAGGTCGCCACTTTCCACTTTTGGCAGGTCCAGATCCCAGATCAACATATCGCCACTCTCGCAGCATTTACCCGCAACAGATACCGTTTCCTGAGCAGCC
Organism: Paenibacillus sp. FSL K6-4396; assembly: GCF_038002525.1. Lineage (NCBI taxonomy): Bacteria > Bacillati > Bacillota > Bacilli > Caryophanales > Paenibacillaceae > Paenibacillus > Paenibacillus sp. FSL K6-4396. The sequence goes on from NZ_JBBOCR010000001.1 coordinate 4,585,750, forward strand.
TCATTCGCACGGTTGGCTAACACAGCTTCGTACTTGGACTCATACAAAGCAGGACGCGGGTTATCGGTCATACCACCATCAACGGCAACGTATTTACGCACGCCTGGAATGTCTTTGCTTGTTCCAACGGTATACAGCGTTGTTCCCGCTTCACCCACGATGCTGCGGCCTGGTTCAACCCAGATCTCAGGTACGGCATAGCCGATTTGAGCAAAATGATTTTTAACGGCATCTGTAATAGCCTTCACATATTGTGCAACTTCAAGTGGCGTATCTCCATCGATATAACGGATTCCGAATCCACCACCAAGGTTAACCACTTTGAAAGCAACATTAAGACGCTCATATACACTTGCTGCAAATTCAGCAACACGTTGAACAGCCATCTGGAAGCCTTCAACTTCGAAGATCTGGGAACCGATGTGGGAATGCACACCGAGCAATACCAGGTTAGACTGCTTGGAAGCCAAATCAATCGCTTCAAATGCTGTACCATTGCCGATATCGAATCCAAATTTGGAATCCGTTTGACCTGTGGAAATATATTCATGCGTATGGGCCTCAACACCAGGCGTCACACGAAGCAAAATGTTTACTTTACGATTTTTGTCCGCTGCTACAGCCTGCAACAGATGCAATTCATTGAAGTTATCAACAACAAAGCATCCAATCTCTGCATCAAGAGCCATTTTAATCTCTTCCAGCGTTTTGTTGTTACCGTGGAAGTGAATGCGCTCAGCCGGGAATCCTGCTTGCAGTGCAGTAAACAGTTCACCATCAGATACAACATCCAGAGAAAGTCCTTCTTCAGCTGCAAGTGCACACATCGCCATTACACAGAATGCTTTACTTGCGTATGCCACTTGGAAGCCCAATCCGGAAGCACGGAATGCTTCCATGTACTCTCTGCAACGCTCGCGAACCAATTGCTCGTCCACAACGTACAGTGGAGTTCCGAATTGTTCTTTCAGATCTGTTGCATCCACTCCGCCAATCTCCAGATGCCCTTGCGCATTTATTTTACTTGTACCATGTAAATACATAATCTGCATTCCTCACTTTTTTGTATACTGGAACAGTTGCTATTCCAATGATTTTACACCAGTATATCAAATTAGGCAGCGAGATGAATGGATTTTTCGGAAGATCATTTGTGTTTTTTACTTTTTCGCAGTTCACCGTCCGGATCATCGGACATTTTGGTGTTATCACGGGTCTTGTTAAATGATGGACGTTTTTTATTTTCCAGCAGGGGTAGCCGGAATAGAAAGTTGCCCAGGGCCTTTGCATTAAACGGTATAAAAGGCCAGAGATACGAAGAATTGTACGATCGGTGAACGGTGAGTGCCAATATGAGCAGTGTACTGCCCACGACCAATCCAGGAACCTTGAATATCGCTACTGCAATGAGCAGAAACAACCTGACCAGCCTATTGGCAAGTCCAAGCTCGTAACTCGGGGTGGCAAACATTCCAATGGCTGCGATCGCCATATAGAGTACAACCTCATTTACAAAATATCCTGTTTTCACGGCGATATCCCCGACCAGAATTGCCGCGATCAGGCCCATGGCCGATGCGAGAGGTGTAGGCGTATGAACCGCTGCCATCCGTAATAAATCGACACCAAGTTCGATTAGGAGGAACTGTAGAATTAGCGGCAGCTTTACATTTTCCTGTGGACCAATAAAGTCGAGTCCCATCGGTTTAATCGAAGGTTCAATAACCATGAGAAGCCATAGTGGTAGCAGAAACAGTGAAATAAGAATCCCTGCAAAACGCACCCAACGTAGATACGTTCCCATCAGTGCCGTCTGTCTGTTCTCCTCCGCATGTTCACACAGGTCGAAGAAGGTCGTAGGCAGAATCATTACACTGGGGGATGTATCTACGAAAATGACGACTCGTCCTTCCAGCAAATGAGCAGCTGTAACATCGGGTCGTTCCGAATAACGGACGAGTGGGAACGGATTCCAACCTTTGTTGATAATCGCTTCCTCCAGTTGTTTATCGGCGGCGGGAATACCATCGATATCGACCCGCTGAATTTTCTCACGGACTGAGTCCACCTGCACTTTATCCACAATATCATCAATGTACACCACGCAGACGTCCGTTTGTGTTCTCCGCCCCACCTGCATAATCTCAAACTTTAGTCCAGGGTCGCGTATTCTGCGACGCACTAATGTTACGTTGGTCAGGAGCGTTTCGGTAAAGCCGTCTCTGGAACCTCGGACTACCCTCTCCAATGAAGGTTCTTCGGGTGAACGTACCGGGTAACTCCGGGTATCCATAATCAGGACCGAGCGATCCCCTTCAACGAACAATGCACTCATACCCGTAAGGACCTTGTTGATGACCGCACTCATCTTCTCGACTTTTTCCACCTGTATATGGGGAATGTATGAGTCGAAATAAGATTTTAGTGCGTGCTCGGATACCTGATCAGGCGTAAGGTATGTTAACCTTTTTAATACTTCCAGTAGGATCTCATCTTTGGCGAAACCCGTTAAAAGAAGCAATCCCACATGTTTGCCACCCAGCACCATCTCTCTCATATCCACGTCAAAGGATTCCCCAAGTCCGAGAACTTGCTTGAGCGTGTTTTTATTTTCACTCATACGTGGGGAGATATCATCGTTTTCCTGCCAATATTGTACGGATTCCTCAATGCTGTCGGACATCTCATTTTGTTTTTTCTTATTGTACGCTTTCTCCTCTTCTTCCTTCTGAATCTCATAAGCAGACTTGTGTAACATCTCTTCCGTTATACCTTCACTATTTTCCTGGCCTGCGTGCTCTGTTCGTTCATCCATCTTCCATCCTCCTATGGCCACGAGTTACCGTTGATATATAAAGAAATCAAACAGGGAACCTGTCATTTTACCCAAAATCATGGCGAGCAGTAATCCAAACAAATAAGGTTTCATGCCCAATCGTTTGGCTAGTACGGGCAGTACATTGAGTACCTCAGTGAGGGCCGCGGCCAGCAGACCGATGAACACGCCACAGAACAAACCAACAATCGGGCTGAGCAGCAGCACCCCATGCATTTTCCAGTGCCAGAAGTCCGCCACCGTCCCGACCAGTGAACCACCTATTAGCGCCCCTTCGTACCAGTGAGTCTTGTCATACGATTGCGTAAGTTGAGCCAACCTGGGAATCATATCAAGCACCAGAATGAGCGCAATTACGCCGCTTCCTACGGCAATTCCCCCTGCAATACCCAATACAATGCTGATTGCCCCATTAAGAACGCTCATCCGCATTCATCTCCCTGCGTTCCTGCTCGTGCATCCGTTCGCTTTCTTCAATCACCACATATTTATCTACATTTTGCTGGTATAGGAACATCTCTACTTCCAGCGGGGTAGGTTCCTCATTCCACTTTTTCTTGAACAAATGATTAAAAAATACTGCCATTCCGAATCCAATGCCAATGGAATACGCCACTTGAAACAGATAGGGATGTTCGTCCCGATGCCCAGTCAGCATCTCCACAATTCGAATCTGTACTTCCTGCATGTTCACATCGGCATGAAAATTCATAATGGTTAAGGCTGATCCAAAGAACAGCAGCAGCCAAACCAGAATGAACAGGGACTTGGAAGGTTGACCATTTCCCGCAATGACTTCAACCAACGTATGACCTGATCCCATCAGTTCCACACTTACCTCCGGCAAGATGTGCCGAATTTGGGGAATAATCTGCAATATATCAATGAGGATCAGATTGCCATCCTCCGGTCCAGGGCGCAGCAGTTCAAGCTCCAGTAGCCTGCCCTCCTGGTCTTCAGAAGAAGTCAGTACATGTGCAATATCTCCAAGCAGGACTGCTCTGCCCCTCTGGATGCGAATACGGCTGCGCAGACGAACGTAGACCACTGGAGTGGGTGTCTGGGACATCCATAGCACTCCTTTACTGCGTAATTTAGGTTAGTATTTGAAGAATGTGCAAATTTATTACAAACGGGTTGGAAAAAGATCAGGAGGTGGGTGGTGGCGCTGCGGGATGGATCGGTCATTGGTCGCTGTTGCTCGGGGGGGGGAGGATACACGCAGACACTCCGACGGCAGACCAACCTTCTGATCGCTGTTGTCTCCAAATTCTTTTGATTGATTTCTCAGTGTTAGAAATTTGGAGACAAAGGCGAACGCTTCGCTTCTTCAGGTTTAATCTGCCGCCTGCGTTGCTTGGCATCCTTAGATGAGCCCTCACGCTTCGCTCCTTTTGACCGATTCCATCCCTCCGCTGCCCATCGTCCTCCCGTTTCCAAAAGTTTGAAATAAATATGTTGGGGAGTAGGCAGGGAGGGATAAAGTTTTTCTAACAACAAATAACCTCCCTCGCCATAATGCGCGATAGAAGGTTGTTAGTTGTCGTATATTGGTGTATATACACCAATATTGTTGTTGCAATCCACGAAATCACTGCGCGATCTGGTCGCGGATGGATTGCAGTATTTTTTTCTCCAGACGTGATACCTGCACCTGAGATATTCCCAGCCTGCTGGCAACCTCGGACTGGGTCTGATCCCGGTAATACCGAAGATAAACGATTAACCGCTCCCGCTCACTGAGACCACCGATGGCTTCGTTCAGCGCCAGCTTGTCAAACCAACGTTCCTGAGACTCGTCGGCAATCTGATCCATTAACGTAATGGGATCACCATCATTCTCAAATACCGTCTCATGGATGGAGGTCGGTGGTTTGTTCGCTTCCTGGGCAAATACCACTTCCTCGGGGGTTACCCCCAGCTCTGCGGCAACTTCCTTAATCGTCGGTAAACGATCCAGATGTTTGGACAGTTCGTCCCTTTTTTTGCGGACTTTATTCGCCATCTCTTTCAGTGAACGACTGACCTTCAGGGTACCGTCATCCCGAAGGAATCGCTGGATTTCTCCGATGATCATCGGTACCGCGTAGGTTGAGAACTTCACGTCATAACTGAGATCAAATTTGTCCACTGACTTGAGCAGACCGATACAACCAATCTGGAACAGATCTTCCGGATCATATCCCCTGTTCATAAAACGCTGTACGACGGACCAGACGAGTCTGATGTTGCAGTTCACCAGCGTATCCCGTGAGACATGGTCACCCGACTGACTGAGCGCAATCAGCCGTTTGACCTCGGCATCGTCCAAATAGGTCTGTGAAGATGGTTTCACTTCAGCATCCATAAGAACACCAACCCCTAATTATACAATGCTTTCTTGGATTCAATCCTTTTTTTCATCTTGATGGAGGTGCCTCTGCCGGGCTCACTGCTGACTTCGAATTCATCCATAAAGTTTTCCATAATGGTGAAGCCCATGCCCGACCGCTCAAGTTCGGGTTTGGACGTATATAACGGCTGCTTGGCCAGTTCAAGATCTTCAATTCCTTCACCGCGGTCTTCCACAATAATTGTGATCATGTCTTCCCGAATCTCGGCCTGGATAGACACCACACCCTCGGAGTTGTTGTTGTATCCGTGGATGATGCTGTTGGTCACGGCTTCCGAAATGACCGTCTTCAGGTCACTGAGCTCGTCCATCGTTGGATCAAGCTGGGAGATAAACGCAGCAACGGTTACCCGTGCAAACGACTCATTCTCTGACTTGGCCGCGAATTGCAGATTCATGAAATTTGTCCCTGTTCCTTCATTCATGAGACGACCTCCAGACCTGAGAGAGCAGTTCCCTCATTTTCGTATATCGGCATAATCTTGAACAGACCCGACATTTCCAGCAAACGGTACACTGGCGAATTGACGTCACAGACCACCATCTTGCCACCTTTATTCTTAATGAGCTTGTATCTTCCCAAAATGACACCCAGACCCGAACTGTCCATAAATTGCAGATCTTTCAGGCTGAGTACGAGATGCTCGCTTTGTCTCCGCTGGATGGCTTCATCCATCTGCATCCGTACCATGTCAGCTGTATGGTGATCCAGCTCCCCGGATAATCGTACAATCAGAATCCCGCGATGGTGTTCCATTTCCACATGCAAGTTCACGTTTGCCCACTCTCCTCCCTGTCTTGAACAAGGATTTCTACGTATCCAAAGGCTTTTCCTGCCCCCCGACAAAACTAGAAGAAAACCCCTATTTAACTACAAAATATGTTCGAAGGATGCGAACAACTCGCGTAATTCGCCTTTTAATCAAACAGGGTAGACGTTGTCCGCTTAAACAGCTTCCACCAGCCAGCTTTATTCACGTCCTGTGGAGCCTGAATGTCGAATTCCTTAATGACGTCATTGCCCTGATACACCACCAGTTTACCTATGCTTTGCCCAGCCTTGATCGGAGCTTTCAATTCTTTGGCAACCAGCAATTCATGCCGGATATCATTGGATTTGGCTCCTTTGCGCATCAGCACACTATAATTTTGTGTGGCATTCAGAGGTAACTCGGCAACTTCACCTTTTTCAATTTTCAGACTACCCAGCAGATCCCCTGCCTTGTAGAGCGCCTTCATCGTATATTGACTAAAGGCATAGTCAAACATCGAAGACACCTCACTGTTCCGTGTTTTGGTATTTGGTTCACCGAGTACCACGGAAACGACACGCAGTCCGTCCTTGGACGCTGTAGCGGACAAGCAGAATTTCGCTTCGGACGTGTAACCTGTTTTCAAACCATCTGCCCCTTGATAAAAGCGAACCAGCTTGTTCGTGTTCACCAGCCAGAATGGCTTTTCTGAATCTTTGCGAAGGTAATCCTGATATGCACCGGTGTACTTCGTAATTCCGGAATGTTTCAGCAGTTCACGGCTCATGACGGCAATGTCGTGGGCTGACGAATAATGATTATCGACCGGCAGACCGTTACAGTTGGCAAAATGAGTATCTTTCATGCCAAGTTCCTTCGCACGCTCATTCATCAGCTGTACAAAGGCTTCTTCCGAGCCAGCGATCTTCTCAGCCATAGCTACCGAGGCATCATTGCCCGAAGCCATTGCGATCCCTTTTAACATATCGTCAACCGTCATTTCTTCCCCTGGCTCCAGAAAGATCTGCGAACCGCCCATGGAAGCTGCATATTCGCTCGTTCTTACTTTGTCCGTCAGCTTCAGCTTGCCTGAGTCGATCGCTTCGATTGTAAGCAGCATGGTCATAATTTTTGTAATGCTCGCCGGAGGCAGCTGATCATGACTGTTTTTCTCATAAATGACGGTCCCCGTATCTGCATCCATTAAGATCGCAGAGCGCGCCGACGGGGCCAGATCAGTTCCTCCTGCTGCCTTCGATGTTTCTTCAGCTAATGCCGTTGATGCCAAAAGGGACAGCAGGATACAAAGGGTCATGAACGATGCCATTATTCTTTTCTTCACAAGGTTACCTCCTCAAATGACTTGCTTACTGCATGTTCCATGCATGTACTGCTAATCATTGTCGGCCCTTTTCCAGTAAATTATTCCATGTAAAGAATGATTTCCCGAACTTTTATTGAAAATGTGGTCAAAGCAAAAAAACGCACTGCACTCAGCTAATGAGTAACCGTACGTTCATCACAACAAAAAAAGGTTACCCCCGATGATTTCTCATCCAAAGAGGTAACCTTATCTACTCAAATCTTGCTTACATTTGTGGAATAACCGCCACTACCAGCGCCAGGAACGACTCACGCACACGTTCCGTCGTCTCCATCACCTCATCATGTGAAAGCGGCTGATCCAGAATTCCTGCAGCCATGTTGCTGATACAGGAAATACCCAGTACTTCCAGGCCTGCGTGGCGTGCCACGATCACTTCAGATACAGTGGACATGCCCACTGCGTCTGCGCCCAATGTACGCAGCATTCTGATCTCTGCCGGTGTCTCGTAGTTTGGACCAAGCATACCTGCGTAAACCCCTTCACGTACGTTAAAACCTTGTGACGCGGCCGTATCCTTCGCCAGCGCACGCAAACGGCGGCTATATGCTTCGGACAGATCCGGGAAACGCACGCCCAGTGCAGCGTCATTTGGTCCGATCAGTGGATTTTTGCCTGTGAGATTTAAGTGATCAGAGATCAGCATCAAGTCGCCAGCTTCATACGACGTATTCACACCGCCTGCAGCATTGGTTACAAGCAGGCTACTTACACCCAATTCTTTCATAACCCGTACCGGGAAAGCCGTCAATTCCGGACCATATCCCTCGTACATATGGAAACGGCCTTTCATCATCACGACTGGACGACCTTTAATGGTTCCGACCAATAGTTCACCTTCATGTCCTTCTACTGTGGACACTGGAAAATGCGGAATATCCTGATAAGCGATACTTACGCCATCTTCAATCAGTTCTGCCAGTACGCCAAGACCCGAACCCAAAATCAAACCGACTTCCGGCTTGATGGAGCTTTTGCTTTGAATATAAGATGCTGCTTCCGAAATCATTTGTTGGTTTAATGCTGTCATGCGATGTATGTTCCTCCTTGAGTTGAAACGATCCGTCTTATGTATAACGGCGTTTGGATGTATTCATTTTATTTTATCCTAAATCGGCCCAATGTTCCGCATTTATTTGTGAGTGCCATGCGTCAAAATCTATCTTGCCCTCGGATGATGGGTTTCATAGATTTCTTTCATGGTTTTGCGACCATGATTGCCATATTGTTGTCCAGGCTGCTCCACGTGACCCAGCATGTCTTGAACCGCACGTGTATCCGCCCCATTGGCAATCAGGTGTGCCGCAAAGGAATGACGCAGCGTATGCGGCGTAATTTCTTCCGAGATTCCCGCATCCACCGCCGCTTTTTTGAGCAGCTTCCAGAAGCCCTGTCGGGTTAAACGTCTGCCAGATACATTCACGAATAGTGCCTGCTCGTCCGAATCGGTTTTGAGCAACTTATTGCGGAATTCCTCCACATATACACTTGCCCAATGTGCTGCTGGTGCACCGATGGGAAGGATACGTTCCTTGCCCGCCCCACCGCATCGTATAAAGCGCATGCCAGGCTGTACATCCCGAATGTCAAGGGCAATCAGTTCCGAGACCCTAATGCCTGTAGCATATAATAGTTCAAGCATGGCTCGATCTCTTACACCCTGCGGTGAACGAATATCAGGCGCTGTCAGCAGTTGTTCGATCTCCTGGATACTTAACACCTGTGGTGGCGTCTTGTCCGCCTTGGGAGCTTCCACATCAAACGTAGGGTCCTGTATAATATCACCCCGCCGCATCAAAAAATGAAAGTAGGAGCGCAGAGATACGATGCTGCGGGCAATGGTTGCATTGGCACGTCCTGCCTGTTTGAGCTGACCCGCAAACAGGACGACATGTGTGCGTCTGACCTGATTGGCTTCGCGTATGCCATATTCCTTATCTGCAAATTCAATGAACTTGTCCACGTCTCGGAGATACGATTCAAGCGTGCTGCTCGACATCCCTTTATCATCTTCCAAGTATAAGGCATAGGCATGTATCGTCTGTTTCATGTACAACGCTCCTCAACTGACAGATCTGCCGCTCTGGCAGACTGCTCCCGTATTTGCATCCCTGGCTGTTTGAAGCTACTCCCCGTACCAATAGAACAAACGGAGACGCTCTGCCATCGTAGGACGTCCTTCTCCATTACCCGGCCAATCCGTTTCCTGAAATACTTTGATTGCATTGCCAGTTGGCATCTGATACTGATCCACAGGTGAGATCCAGCCATTAAACAGATCCAGAACATGATAGAACAGATAAACTAATGCGGCAAAAACTATGATAAATCGAATAAAACGGAGCCCTCTCCGCACTGATATAATCATGGGCGCGTCCCCTCCTGATTCGAATCCGGTATTGTCCTTGAATCAGGGTATGTCCATAAACAGAGGTTTATGCCATTCGGGGGAAACTCCAGATCATGTCCGGTGCCAAAAAAGCTCTCCCGTCAAAACCGCCGGTGAGAGCTTGAAGATATGCTATGTTATTCTTCATCTTTGGGTTTCTGTTCATTTTTAGCTTTGCAACGATAACAAATTCCATGAAAGTCCAGTCGGTGATCTACTACCGAAAAGTTGAATTCCCGCTCCAAACGCTCTTCAAGCGGTCCAAGCCAGTCTTCACGTATTTCATCCATACTTCCGCATTGAACACAGATTAAGTGATGATGGTGATGCTTGGATGTATCTCCGCGCAGATCATAACGCGCTACACCGTCGCCGAAGTTGATTTTCTCTACAACATGCAGCTCACTCAGCAGTTCGAGGGTACGGTACACGGTTGCCAGACCGATTTCGGGAGCCTTTTCTTTAACGAGCATGAATACGTCTTCTGCGCTCAGATGATCTTCTTCATTCTCAAGAAGTACTCTTAAGGTGGCTTCCCGCTGGGGCGTTAATTTATATCCTTGGGACTGTAGTTGCTGCTTAATTTTATCAATCCGTGCTTCCATTTTCTCCCTCCCCCTAGGAAATCACTGCACACTGCAACTTAACCCACTCTTTTCATTATAGGGGGAGTGCGTAATTAAAGTCAACATTTTACACTATACGGTACACGTTAGGCCGGTAGTAGCATTGGCGTGACCCAACGCATCATCGCAGGTGTAACCCATGTTTCAAAAGACGCTACTCCGAGCAGCAATGCAGCCATAACCAAAGTTAACACTATATATGAAGCAAAAGGCCTTTGTCGACCAGGTGTTCGCTGCATCAAAACACGATTGCGGATGATGTATAACGAGAACGTCATCGCCGCCACACTGCAGACCAGAAGGATCGGAATGACGAACAAATTATGCGGTGCCACGGACACCAGTGCAAACAGCAGCCCTTTCCAGGAATACTGTCCAACAAGGTACCCTACTGTGAATCCAATGAGCACACCTTTCAAAAAATCCAGAACCAGTATACCGGGTAGTCCAACGACGGATAAACCCAGAATAAAGATCAGACCTACCCATTTCAGATGAAGCATGGCAATGTCCCAATATGCCCCGGTCTCTGTCAGCTGTGCACTGTGCTGCACGGTCATGAAGAAATTGCCGAGATAACCCTCCAGATCCTGACGTTGCTCAAGAGACAATGCGTTGACCATGAGCGCGCCAAAAATGACGCCAACCAGAAACAAGACAGCCACGAATACATATAACGAAGTCTGACCTTTAAATGTAAAGTAGGAAGTGCGCATACAGGTACGAGTCCCCTTTCCGGTATCATGCTGCAAGGATTCTCAGTTACATCCTCATAGTCATTCTTATGAACCGGAATGCACCTGTATGACTTCTTGTCCAGATTGGACCTCTGTAAAGCGAAAGCTATATGAGTTGAACTACAGAATATTTCCACGAGGTCACTCCGTAGATTTCACCTGAACAGCAACCTTTCCGTACGTGCCGCCACCTCCGGAGGACAGCTCCAGTTGTCCGTTCCGTGCAGCCACAATCAGGCCTGCAAGCACAGGTCCAACAACCGCAGCAAGTTCTTCCTCACTGGTGCGATGAAGTACGTTCATTTCCGTACCAAAATGGTCCAGTAGCTGGCGCAGTTTGGCTTTGCCAAGTCCGGGGATGAACTCCAGTGGTACCTGATAATGATAGGCTGGTCTGTTTGCAGGAACATGAGGACTCTCCCGATCAGAGATCGCCAGGATGCGATCCAGCACCCCCTGCACCAGCTTCAGACTGCCACAGTGAGGACAGCGCTCTGCTGACATCGCTTGCTCGTCCATAATGCTGCCACATGCTGCACAGTAGGTACGGTGGTATTTGCCCAGCCTTGGATTCAGTCCATAATTGGCCGCAATACTCCTACCGGCTTCTCCTTGAAGTGCCATACGGAATTCATCAAATGAAGGGGCAGCAACTTGCAGTTCGTTATACTCCCGTCCAATCTTACCGAGTGAATGAGCATCCGAATTGGTCAGAAACGGTACATGATCCAACTCCCGAATATAACTGGCCATGGATGAGTCCGAGCTTAACCCCAGCTCTACCGCATCCACGAGACTAGTATCCAGCACATCGCCCATACGGGGCGCTGTGCTACCATAAATGCCTTTATGCGGTGTAAATACATGTGCAGGCACAATAAGCCCACCACGTGCCTTAATCTCGGCTTGCATCTCTAGAACGGGCACGTAGACACGCTGAGAACTGAGATTCACATTTTTCATATAACGTTTCATCCAGTCCGTGAAGGACTTCATCGTTTTCAGATCACGGAAGTACGCCAGCATATGGAACTCACGCATTTCAGGCTCGCGCAGCTCAATCTCTGTACCCAGCAGAATGGTGGTGTCCTGGTAGGCAATGCCGCCTCCCTCAATCTCGGACATGGTACCACTCTCCAGCAATTGTTCAATATCCATCTGTACAACCGGAGAATGACAATCAATAACACCAAGCAAATGAATTCCTTTGCGATCCGATGCTTCCCGAGCGATATTCTCAAATGTCAGATCCCGACTGCCGCTGATTTTTACGGCCTCACCGCGAGAGGTTCGTCCAATGTGAATATGCAGGTCTGTATAACAGGGCTCCCACATCGTAGACGTTTCCAGTTGGTCATTCATCTCTAGAACCGTCCTGTCGTTCTGTAGAGGTCCCACGCGTACACAGCCATCATCGTTTTGGCATCACTAATCCGGTTCTCGTCCATTAGAGCGTAAGCTTCCTCCAGTGTGATCTCGGATACTTCAAGGAATTCATCTTCGTCCAGCGCCATGTCCCCTGCTTCAAGCTCTTCTGCGATGTAGAGATGAATGATTTCATCTGCGAACCCCGGTGAAGTATAGAACGACCGCAAATGACGTAGCGTCTTGGCCACATATCCCGTCTCTTCTCGCAATTCACGTGCTGCTGCAACCTCTGGTTCTTCACCCGGGTCCAGTTTCCCCGCAGGAATCTCTACTTCGGTACGTCCCATTGCCTGACGATACTGATCCACAACAAGCATGCGATCCCCATTCAGAGCAAGGACAGCTACCGCTCCAGGGTGTCGGATTATCTCACGTGTAGCCGTCTGGCCGTTTGGCAGTTTAACGGTATCGACTTGAAGTGAAATCACTTTGCCCTCGAAGATTGGCTTGGTGGATACGGTCACTTCATCTAGTTTTGGATTGGCAGGTTGTGCCGCGTGGATGGATTGAGCAGATTGGTTTGGTTTCATTTGTTCTTCAACTCCATATCGTTGGATTATATATAAATGGACTAAAAATATTTACACTAACCACTCCGATGACAGAACAACCCTTCGATCGCTGTTATCCCCAGATTTTTTGATTTCTTTCTCTAATAGATAAAATTTGGTGATAGCTTATGCTTACGATGCAGCTTTCCTTCAGAAAGCTTTTTGGCGAACGCTCCGCTTCTCTTGGTTATTTCTGTCCTCTCCGTTCTTGTGTAAAGGATTAGCTCAATTTATATATTCGCTTAATGTATAAATCTCTGATTTGGGGCATATGGTGAGCGTATAGAACTCTCACAGTAAATATAAACAAATCAGGGGGAATTTTGATGAACAGTTATTTGACGCCTAAATCCGTACACGTGGTAGGACAAGCCCGGCAAGTGCAACTCATACTCAAACAATGGTTGCGCGAGTGGGGCCCGGATGCCAAGTTAGTCGATCTGCTTGCTGGACGTAAATAAACGAATCGAAACATGATTTTGCTTCCTTTTGACCTTAAATTAACGAGTCTTCTCCCTTGAAATATAACATGAATTCGCAAAAAGTCCGAATCCGATACAGACCGGGTTCGGACTTTTGTCTAACAACATGTGACGTAACATGCGCTCTATATTATTTCTTGTCAGCTGCCGTTTCCTGAATAATAGCTACGACTACCTGAGACAACTTCACAATGTCTTCGGCACGAATGCGTTCTTTGGTCGTATGAATATCCTCATACCCTACCGCCAAGTTCACTGTTGGAATGTCGAATCCGTTAAAGATATTGGCATCACTGCCACCACCGGAAGCAAACGTACTGGTCTCCAGCCCAATACTGCGGATGGCACGCTGTGCAAGCTGTACAACTTCGTGTTCATCATGGAAGCCAAATGCAGGGTAGAGGATCTCACTTCTGAATTCAGCCGTTGCACCGTATTTGCGACATGTCGTTTCCAGCGCGTCACGCATCTGTGCAACCTGCAATTCAACTTTCTCCTGCACAATACTGCGGGCTTCCGCTTCAAGCTGTACAAAGTCACATACCACGTTGAGTGGTGATCCACCCTGGAATTTGCCAATGTTTGCTGTCGTTTCATCATCAATTCTGCCCAGTGTCATCGCTGCAATTGCTTTGGCTGCTACCTGAATGGCGCTGATCCCGTCTTCCGGGTTCACGCCCGCATGTGCGGACTTACCATAGATGCTCATTTGAATTTCAGCTCTGGCTGGTGCAGCTACACAGATCGTGCCTACAGCTCCATTAGAGTCAAGCGCATAACCGAACTCGGCATCGATATCCTTCGGATTCATCGCACGTGCGCCCACCAGGCCAGACTCTTCGCCAACTGTAATGACAAATTGAATTTTACCATGAGGAATCTTGTTTTCCTGGATCACACGAATCGCTTCGAACAATGCCGCAATTCCTGCTTTATCATCTGCTCCCAGGATCGTTGTTCCATCACTGCGAATCCAGCCATCTTCACCCAGTTCAGGCTTGATTCCCTGTCCCGGCGTTACGGTGTCCATATGACATGTGAAAAAGATCGGTGCAACTCCATCTGTTCCTTCGGCTTCCCAGGTAATAACGAGGTTTCCGGCGCCATGTCCGGTTTGCTCCATCGTGTCGTCCTCATAGACATGAAGACCGAGATCTGTAAACTGTTCTTTTAACACTTTCGAGATGTTCTGTTCATTTTTCGTTTCACTATCAATCTGCACCAGTTCCATGAACTGATCGATAACACGTTGTTGTTTAATCATAGGACTTTCCTCCCTCTCGTGGATACGGTACAATACAATTACTATGGCTTGTTTACTTTATGTTGAAAGGAGTTCTCTCATCATGCAAAAAAAGAAATGGTTCAAAATCATCATCTATCTCATGCTGATCGCCATGATCGGGTCCACCCTTTTCATAGCTCTCGAACCGTTGCTGTTCGGATAGCAACCTAAAGCCTTTCGACGAACTGTTTACAGACGTTGAAGGGCTTCTTTTTCCGTGACCCAATTAATCTCATATGGAAAAATACGATTAAAGTGCGGAACAATCTCCTGCGCTACCTGTTCCACCGCATAGGACTTGCCTGTTATATCCTCCAGTGAGGTAACGCCATACTGCTCAATCCCACAAGGAACAATCCCCTGAAAACCTGCATGTTGAATGCCTGAGCTGATATTAAAAGCAAAGCCGTGACTGGTCACAAAACCGCGGCGGTGTTTGCAACGATTAAACTTGATGCCAATTGCAGCGATCTTCATATCGCCAATCCACACACCCGTGTAACCCTCTTTGCGTCCGGCTTCGATGCCCTGGTCTGCGAGATAATCCATAAGTACCTGCTCAAGTTTCCGTAAATAGCCGTGCAGATCCAGGTCTTCATCCCGACCAAGAATCAATAACGGGTAACCTACCAACTGGCCCGGGCCATGATAAGTAATATCACCGCCGCGGTCAATTTGAAACAAAGAAATCCCTTGCTCACGCAACTCTTCCGGACTGAGAAGCAGATGCTCCGGATGATTTTGTGATCCGATTGTATACGTAGGCGGGTGTTGTAAAAGCAGCATCTGCTCCGCTCCCTCGCCCTCGTCCAATCGCTGCACAATCGCTTTCTGGCGGTTCCAAGCCTCTTCATAATCAAGCATTGGTATGTATGCAACATCCAGCGGCTTGCTCATGATTCCCCACACCCTTCTGCTTCAGGTTCATTGTACAATTGAGCACTTGTCCATAGACAGCAGGAAAAGTGCACGGCCTCCGGCACATACACTTTCCCGTCAACTATTTACTTAATACACCTTGCTCTCCATGGTATATCCTTCAAGGTTTTCTTTGACACGTTGCAAGAAACGTCCGCTGATTACACCATCCAGGATTCGGTGATCCAGTGATAGACACAGGTTAGCCATCGAACGAACAGCGATCATATCATTAATAACCACTGGTTTCTTGACAATTGACTCAAATGTAAGAATCGCTGCCTGCGGGTAGTTAATGATTGGCTGGGACAGGATCGAACCAAATGAACCTGTGTTGTTTACCGTAAACGTACCACCTTGCATATGGTCCAGCTTCAACGTACCTTCACGTGTTTTGCGAGCCAGTTCATCCACTTCACGGGCCAGACCTGCAATATTTCGCTGATCGGCATGTTTGATTACAGGTGTAAGTACGGAATCTTCGGTTCCTACCGCCATGGACAGGTTAATGTCCCGTTTGACGATAATTTTGTCCACTGCCCATACCGAGTTCATGATTGGGTAGTCTTTAATCGCGTTAACGACTCCCTTCATCATGAAGGACAGATATGTCAGATTGATGCCTTCCTTACGCTTGAACTCATCCTTAAGTTTATTGCGCAGCATCACAAGATTTGTTACGTCCACTTCGATCATTGTCCATGCATGCGGGATTTCCGATACGCTTTGACGCATATTCCGGGCAATGGCATTACGCACAGGGGTAACATCGATGAAATACTCCGATCTTCCCTGGCCGCCACCTTCCACTTCGATCTGTGGAATTTTCGGGCTTTCGGTTAGATGAATGCCTGAATGTCTCACAGGAACACCTGCATCGGACGCTGAGATCGCTTCTCCAGCGGTTAAACCCATTTCTCCATTTCCACGATTCACTCCGCTGAATGGAGAAACAGACGGCACACCAGAAGGTGTATGCTGTGCTGCTGCAGATGATGCTTGTGCAGACGTTCCAGCCGCGTTACCTCCCTGTGCAACAAATGCCAGCACATCTTTGCGGGTAATACGACCACCGGCCCCAGTGCCTTGGATGCTTTGCAAGTTCAAGCCATGCTCTGCTGCCAAGGATTGCACTGCCGGGGAATACCGATTGCGCATCGGCTGGTTGGGGTCATGTACTGCTGTATTTGAGGCGGCAACAGGAGTGTGGCTGACATGTTGCTGCACTTGCTCCTGTTGCTGCGATACTTGTGTTACTTGCTCGGCCACTTCTTCGTCAGAAGCTGCGACCTGCATGCGGCAGATTGCTTCACCAACAGCAATCGTTGTGCCCTCTTCCACCAAAAGGTCACCCATAATTCCATCCACAGTGGATGGAATCTCGGCATTAACCTTATCAGTGATTACTTCACAGATCGGCTCGTACTGTTCCACACGGTCGCCCGGTTTTTTCAACCATTTGCCTATGGTAGCCGAGACCAGCGATTCCGCCAATTGCGGCATAATGACCTCGATCCATTTCATACGTTCAGCCATTTGATTATCACTCCAAACTTTACTTTTAAACGATCCAAAAAACGAAATTAAAACTCGGCAAGTGTACGCATTGCTGCTTTGGCTTTGTCCTTGCTCAGCATGTAGAATTTCTCCAATGTTGGGCTAATTGGCATGGCCGGCACGTCAGGTCCGCAGAGACGCTGAATCGGTGCATCCAGTTCAAATAGACATTCCTCACTAATAATAGCGGCAACTTCGGCACCTACACCACCGGTTTTGTTATCTTCGTGTACAATCAGCACCTTGCCTGTCAGACGAGCGGAAGCGATAATGGCTTCACGATCCAACGGCTGCAATGTGCGCAGATCCAGAACGTGTGCAGTAATGCCTTCTTCCCGTTCCAGCTCCTCAGCAGCCTGCATTACAAAATGCAGCGGCTGACTGTAACCGATCACCGTAATATCCGCACCCTCACGAAGTACGTTGGCTTTACCAATCGGAACGATGTAATCATCTTCAGGCACATCTTCCTTGATAAGCTTGTAGCATTTTTTATTTTCAAAAAAGAGTACCGGGTCCGGGTCGCGAATAGCGGCCTTGAGCAGTCCCTTGGCATCGTATGCCGAGTAGGGTGCTATAATTTTCAGACCAGGTGTACCAAAGAAAATCGATTCCGGACATTGGGAGTGATACAACCCACCGAAGATTCCGCCACCAATCGGCGCGCGGATAACAATCGGACAGCTCCAGTCATTATTGGAACGATAGCGGATCTTCGCCGCTTCACTAATGATCTGGTTTGTTGCCGGCAGCATGAAGTCCGAATATTGCATTTCGGCAATCGGCTTCATGCCATACATCGCTGCACCAATGGCAACACCTGCAATAGCGGATTCAGACAAAGGTGTGTCCATCACTCGCATTTCGCCAAACTGATCTTGCAGCCCTTTAGTTGTGGTAAACACACCACCTTTGAGACCTACGTCTTCACCAAGGATAAAAACATTCTCATCCCGTTCCATCTCTTCTTTCATCGCGAGACGGATTGCATCAATATATTCCATCACTGCCATACTTACCGTCCCCCTTCTTCGCTGTCCGCATAAACGTGCGTCAGAGTATCCTCAGGTTTAGGATATGGTGCGTTGTCTGCATATTCAGTTGCTTCTTTCATTTCCATCGCAAGCTGCGAAGCCAGATCCGCATCCCGGGCTTCGTCCCAGATGCCGCAATCGATCAAGTAGTTCTTCATGCGAGGAACGCCATCTTTCTTCCAGTTCTCCTCAACTTCCTCTTTGGTCCGGTAAGCCAGATCATTATCGGAGGTGGAGTGAGGTGACAACCGATACATCATCGCTTCAATCAGTGTCGGGCCTTCTCCGGCTATGGCACGGCGACGCGCTTCCTTCACTGCAGCGTATACTTCTAATGCATCGTTTCCATCTACACGCAGTCCAGGGAACCCGTATCCTTGTGCTCGATCGGATATTTTGCCGCTCAACTGTTTGTGAATCGGTACCGAAATTGCATATTGATTGTTCTCACACATAATAATGACAGGCAATTTATGCACACCTGCAAAGTTGGCTCCCTCGTGGAAGTCACCCTGGTTGCTTGATCCTTCACCAAACGTAACAAAAGAAACAAATTCTTGCTTCTTCATTTTGGCAGCCAGCGCAAACCCAACAGCGTGCGGAACCTGTGTTGTAACCGGGCTGGAGCCCGTCACAATCCGCAGCTTTTTGTGACCGAAGTGACCCGGCATTTGCCGACCGCCACTATTCGGATCTTCCGCTTTTGCAAAAGCAGACAGCATCAACTCACGCGGAGTCATGCCTACCGCCAGTACAAAGCCATAATCGCGGTAATAAGGTAAATAATAATCGTGATCCCGATCCAGACCAAAAGCAGCGCCTACTTGCGCAGCTTCCTGTCCTACACCGGATACGTGAAAGTTAATTTTGCCAGCCCGTTGCAAGAGCAAGCAACGCTCGTCAAACTTGCGTGCGAGCAGCATGTATTTGTACATATCCAATACTTCACCATCGCTAAGTCCCAGCTGTTGATGCCGATGGACCGCGTCTGCAGTACCTTGTGAACTCATATGAGGTACCTCCTTTTAATCAGAGCCTGTGCCACTCTTACTACCCGATCTTATAACCTGGTACTAAGACTTGGCTTAACCTTATTATAATCCCTTTTACCCAAAAAAGGAAAGAACCTTTCTCATAAGCCTGTTTGGCTTACATTCCAATGGCCTTTCCATCGACCGCCAGCATGGCTTCACCCATGATTTCCGACAGAGAAGGGTGCGGATGAATGGTTTGTCCAACTTCCCAAGGTGTGGCATCCAGCATCTGAGCCAGAGAAGCCTCAGCGATCAATTCCGTCACATGGGTGCCAATCATATGTACTCCCAATATATCATTCGTCTTGGCATCTGCGATCACCTTCACGAATCCATCACGACTTCCATGAATGAGCGATTTACCAATCGCCGAAAATGGGAACTTCCCTGTTTTAATGTCATAGCCACGTTCTTTGGCTTCACGCTCGGTGAATCCGATGCTTGCTGCTTCCGGACGTGTATACACACAGCGCGGGATGCGATGGGATTCTACGGCATGTACCGTTTCTCCCGCCAGATGATCGACAGCGAGAATGCCTTCATGACTTGCGGCATGTGCAAGCTGCAAACCGCCGATGCAGTCACCAATGGCGTAGATGTGACCTTCACCGGTTTGTAACTGTTTGTTCACAGCGATGAATCCACGCTCCAGTTTGATATCTGTATTTTCGAGTCCGATATTTTCGACATTAGCCTGACGTCCAACCGACACGAGCATTTTCTCCGCTCTCAGCGTTTCCTGCTTATCGTCACCAAGCTGCACATCAATCTGGATGCCCTCTTGACCCGTGTTATATGTTTCCGTTAGAACAGT
The DNA here is from genome assembly GCF_038002525.1 of Paenibacillus sp. FSL K6-4396. NCBI lineage: Bacteria > Bacillati > Bacillota > Bacilli > Caryophanales > Paenibacillaceae > Paenibacillus > Paenibacillus sp. FSL K6-4396. The sequence goes on from NZ_JBBOCR010000001.1 coordinate 4,605,969, forward strand.
GGCACCTGTCAGGAAACGAACACCTCGTTTGCTTAGCAATCGCTGCATTTCTTTGGCAACATCCTCATCCTCGGCAGGCAACACGTGAGCAGCTGCTTCTACTACTGTGATGTCTACCCCAAAGTCATTCAGCATGGATGCCCACTCCAGTCCAATCACACCCCCACCGACAATGATGAGTGATGCAGGAAGTTCATCCATACGCAGGGCTTCGTCACTGCTCATAATAAACTTGCCGTCCGGTTCCAGGCCCGGCAACACACGTGGACGCGAACCAGTCGCAATGATGAGATTGGTTGGAACTACCGTATCCATCTCGCCATCTTCAAACTCCACAGCGACTGCTCCGCTCTGCGGTGAGAAGATGGATGGTCCGATGACGCGACCTTTCGCGTGTACAACCTGGATTTTATTTTTTTTCATCAAATATTGAACGCCCTGATGGAGCTGTTCGACAATTGCATCCTTGCGCGCCTGTACTTTGGGAAATACAAGTGTGGCCCCAGCGGTCTCGATACCATACGTCTCGCTCTCTTGAATCTCGGCGTACACTTCCGCGCTTTTCAGCAAAGCCTTACTCGGAATACAGCCACGATGCAGACAGGTTCCACCAAGCTTGTCCTTCTCAATAATAACGACTTGTTTCCCCAGCTGTGCAGCCCGGATTGCGGCTACATATCCACCGGTTCCTCCTCCAAGAATTGCAACATCACATGTAATTGGCATCTCTCATGCTCTCCTCTATGAATCAAATTTCAATATCATTTATGATGGCTTAAATCATGGTTTAGCTTATACCCTCTATATGCCATTGTACTCTCCTTAAGCGGTCAACTCAAAGTTTGAAGCAATCACACATGGACAGCCCATGCATTCCAAGCTATGATGGAATCAGGTATGATCTGTAAGCGTAACCTTTATTTAATGTCGACTTTGGCAGAAAGGGTATAATGCTCATGAATACAAGATTGGTCTTTGCGCGATTTTTGGCAATTGTTGTTCTGGTCATCCCCGGTTTAATGGCAATGAAGGGTTTTCTGATGATGAAAGATGCCCTGTTCCTATATTATGCCGAGCACGGGAACGAACTGATTTCACCAGGGTTCCAGTGGCTTTCCTTTGGCGGTGGACTTGTTCTTTTTGCCGCAGGTATGAGTTTTCTGGGAGGCTGGATCTTGTTCCGTGACCGCAAGCGTAATTATGTAGGTCCCCGTTTCCGGTCCAAAAGTGTACCCGAAAAAGCAGAGACGCCCGGAAGGACTCCATGAGTCCGGGCTTTTTTTGTGTGTATACAACACACCGCCTACTTTACATAGACAGGATGGATCATCATGGTATCATTTCTAATCACGTTACAACGATTGCTCAAAGGCATTTTCCATGCGTTCAAAGACCCCAAGTTTCTGGCTCTGTTCGCGTTAACAGCAGCAACGTTGCTGTCAGGCACTTTGTTTTACACTCGTGTTGAAGGTCTGCACTGGATCGATGCGTTATACTTCTGTGCAGTTACCCTGACTACGGTGGGACATCCTGAATTTGTGCCATCCACCGGATTCAGCAAAGCCTTTACCGTAATCTACATGTTTGCAGGCATTGGTCTCACCTTTGCCATGATTGCCAGAATTACAGCAGGTATTCTATTCCCTCGCAAATTAAAGACAGAAGAGGACCCGGAGTAATCTCCGGGTCATTCGTATAGGGCATCCCGCAGTTTGGTAGACATACGTGATTCTTTGGAAGAAGACTTCAAAATCGTTCTACGCAAGGTAAGGTTACTTGCCTGCAGTCTCTCCGCTTCTGCGAACAGTTCTGCAAATAATGCCTGCGCCGCTTCATCTATAGATCCCTGTTCTTTCAGGCTTTCATATTGCGCTTGCAGTGATGTTAATGCTTCACTCATACTAAACACCTCTTTTCACAACTCCTGTTAATTAGCTGCCGTAACCAATACCTTAACAATCCATATAGTAACACAAAGCTGCGCAGATTAGTTCTGGCTCTTTCCAAAGATTTTGTGGTACTCTGTAAAGGTCGCTTTTTTTGTTGAATCCCGTATGTGAGAGGAGTAGCAGCACCGTGCAAACAGGACGTATTACCGTAATTACTGGACCCATGTTCAGTGAAAAATCCGGTGAACTCATTCGCCGTTGTCAGAAATTAATACAATTTGGCCGTAAAAAGGTTGTGGCCTACAAACCAGCCGAGGATGATCGGTTTGCCCAGGACGAGATCGTAAGCCGAATTGGTTATCGACTCCCTGCCCATTCCATTCCCCGGCAATTAACCCCGGAATCCGTAGAAATGATCTTGAACCAAACCATAGATGCTGATGTTGTTGCATTTGATGAAGTACAATTTTTCAGCAGTGCCATTATGGAACTTGTCTCGGAGTTAGCGTATTGTGGCAAACATGTCATTGTGGACGGACTTAATATGGATTACCGTGGTAAGGAATTCGGATATGTCGGCGGTTTGCTTGCCATGGCAGACGACATTGAGAAACTCTCGGCTTTCTGTGCGGTATGTGGCAGCCCGGATGCAGCCTTTACGCAACGTATCGTCAATGGGGAGCCTGTTACCTTGGGTCCGGTTGTCATGATTGGCGATTCAGAAGCTTACGAGCCACGCTGTCGTTGCTGCTTCATTCCTCCTCACAAAGTTGAATGCTCATCATAATTGCTAAAAGATTTTTGATTTCTTCCAAAAAGGCCCCTTGGGGCTTTTTTTGTTATAGAGCAAACATTCGCACAAAAAAGCACCGCTTCGCAGCGATGCTTCCAGAGTCGCTTCCCGCTAGTCACGGGAAACAAAATATTTGTTGGTCATGTAGTAAGCGTCACCACGCGACGTTTCCACCATTCCTTTTTTGGCATCCAAAAATACAATCTCTTTACACTTTGTACAGTACCATTTTGTGCGCTTGTATGGGGATTCCGTCACATAAGCCGTGCCACATTTACAATCAATCTTCATTAATAACTCGGTTGATTTATAGGCACTGGACAAGCGTTCCAGGTTATCCTGCTGCTGTGTAGGCATAATGGTCTGCTGATAATCCGATAAATGATTTTGAACCTTGAAGTCTGCTACCAATCCTGCATTCAATCCAAAAAACTCCTTGCCGATTTCGGTCACGAAGCGCTTCTCATTTCTGTAGCAATCCAGCCACTCAATAATCTGCTTATTAGACAGTGGAACCGTACCCTTGATACCGCTGTTTAAGGTGTAGGTCATGATGTATAAAGTATCGTCTTGTCTACCTGAGTACATTAGAATCCTCCTTCGAATACATTTGCTAATGTACTACAAAAACGCGCATAAATCAAAGAATTGTTATTTCCTGAGCGCATCTCTTCTTATTAAATGGGAAACATTCCACGTTCATCCGCCAAAGACTTACAAGAACTGCATACACCTGAAACATTTCCCTGTGGCGCCGCATAATGCACGACCGATTCAACGTTTTTCTTGCATATGGAACAGTAGTGCCTCCTTTCCTTTTTTGGGATATAGTCCGATAGCTTAACCACGTTTTTGTTCGGTCGGAATCGTTGTAAGAAACCCGGCCATTTCATCTCGCTTCACTCTTTCTTGTTCGTCTACTTCGTAGTCATTTTTTTACTCTGGGCTAAAAATCATCTCGTCTTTTTTTATGTATACGATTCCAAGTTGTGCATGCCTATCTCATAATCTATTCGACGTTTTGAACGTTTTTCCTGTTTTTAATCTCTACACATACAAAAAAAACCGACAGAACCTGATCTCCTTATTTTCGGAAGAACAGTATTTTAGTCGGTTCCAGCCTTATTTATAAAAAGTTCCCAGAACGTCCAGCTCTGAAGAGCGCTCAATTCGAAATGGATAGATATAACCCTGATTCATTCGGGTAAATTTGCGGCTCCACAGGTCCAGTCCCGATGTGAACTGATAGGCCTGATATATAAACTTGGAGCAGTAATTGCGCTCAATACTGCGCAGATTGGTCTGCAAACGGTAGAATTTTACCTGCTTGTAATGGTCATGTACCCACCCGGCTGCTTTCATGCCTGCCTCATTCAGTCTGGAACGGAATACAATGAAACGATCTCCTTCATAAAACCGCGTAAGATACCACTCTAATGAATCAGCAAATACAGGCCCATAAGGGTGCACATGATACACCTTGCCGTCGAGACCAATAATGCCCATATGCCCGGCGTAATACGTCGATTCCGAGCTTGGCGTGTACACAATATCCCCTGGCTCTAGCTTCATCTCGCCCAACACGTTAATAGGCAAGTCCTGATGCAGCCGTTTGGCTGCTGAACGTTCACGCCGCCCTTCAACCAACAAGCGATGAAGCGCGCCAGCCAGTGCGAGATACATTTCAGACCATTTGATCTTTTTTTTATCAGATCGTTTGAACCACCGCTGGATGAAGGTGAAACCTCGTTGTGGCTGTGATCCCTTTTTCATATGCTGCACTCCACTCTGATCATGTTATTGTATCTTGATGTTATTCTACTGTTTCTCAGGCTTATTATAGACATTTGGTAGTGTATATTCAATTCGATAGCCGTTGTGTCTGGTGAAATTATGCCTTCCTATTACCCATTTTATGCAAAAAAAGATGACTTCGGGATTAAATTAACCCGAAGTCATCTTAATGTATACAAAGCATACTTTTATTCTTCTAAAACACCAAGAGCTTTATTTTTCTCCTTAAAACGGCTGTTATGGGAAGAAACATAAGCCACTTTTTCCGCTTCAGGATCCATGTAAAGCTTTGCACTGTTCACCGCAAGGGCAGCGTCAGTGAAGGTACCAGCAATCAGATACAGTTTGCTACCATAATCTACAAAGTCACCTGCGGCAAAAACACCAGGAATATTGGTTTGTAATCTCTCCGTTGTAGTGACGTGCCATTCTCCAAGATCAAGTCCCCAATCCCGGATTGGACCAAAGTCACTCTTCATGCCATGGTTTACAATGACAGCATCGACTTCAAGCAGTTCAGTTTCACCAGTGTCCACGTGTGAGATGGTCACCTGTTCAATCACATCACCACTCATACTATGCAGTGTCTCTACCGCATATGGTGTACGGACATCTACAGAGGATTCTCTCATACGCAGTACATTACGCTCCAACCCGCCAAAGCGGTCACGACGATGTACAACCGTAACTTGCTCTGCCAGTGCTTCCAGTTCATTCGCCCAGTCCACAGCAGAGTCGCCTCCACCCGAGATCAGCACGCGTTTACCACGGAATGGCTCTAGTTCCTGCACGGTATAGTGCAGATTGCTAACCTCATAACGGTCTGCACCTTCAAGCTCCAGCTTGGCCATTTTATATATGCCATATCCGATTGCCAAAATGACGGTACGTGTCCAGTGTTGTTCACCTGTTGCAGAAGTTAGCAGAATCGTGCCATCAGGTTGACGCTCGAATCCTTCGATCTGTTGTTCAAAAACGAGGGTTGGCTCAAAAGTTCTTGCCTGTTCTTCCAATTGTTTGATCAGATCTTCACACAGAATTGGCGTCACACCCCCGACATCCCAGATCATTTTCTCCGGATAAAAGAGCATGCGACCGCCCAATCTGTCACGTGCCTCAATCAACTTGGTCTTCATATCCCGCATGCCGCTATAAAAGGCAGAGTACATGCCCGCAGGGCCACCGCCGATAATGGTTACATCATAAAGTTCCAACTGCTGATTCATTTTAAAAATACCTCCGTTAATTCGATCCAGAACATCGAGTATTTGATATCGATTCTCATTATCACTTAAATCCTAGTGTAATGGTAATCTTATCAAAATACAATGGCTAAAAAACAAACATTTCTTGTACAAAAATTTTATAAACAACTCCGCTCTTAACTATTGCGCTCTTGGAGCCGCCAACAGCTTTTCGACAACAAAATCGATTTGTTTGTTGACTGAATAGATATCTGAATAGTAGAAGAAATCAAAATCAATCTCAATTAGGCGACCTTCTTTAACAGCCGGTATGCTACTCCATATTGGATCATCCGTAAGGTTATCTGCCCCTTCATACACCGAACGAAACACATAGTCCCCGATATATTCAGGCAGTACTTCCATGGATAAATTAGAGCCTCCCGCTTCCGAAACTACATCAATTTTCTTTTGTACCACTTCAGGTGCTTTCATCCCCAAATATTCATATAATGCCTGAGATCCTCGGCCATATTGTTTGCTCTCTACAACGACCATACCTTTCAAACCGCCCTCCACAATGGAAACCGTTTTGTCCAATATGCCTGCATCTGCTAGTGTTTGCTTACTCTCTTCGACTTTGCTATTGAGATTATTGATTAATGTCTCAGCTTCCTGTTCTTTGCCAAAAATACTCGCTATACTCTGGAGTCTTTCTTCTGTTGTCATTTTCTCGTACGGAATATATACCGTAGGTGCAATATCCTTTAATAACGTATACGTCTCTTCTGAAGGAACAATGATCAGATCCGGATCAAGGTCAATGACAGCTTCAGGATTCGGTTCGAACCAAGTCCCTAGTGAATTTACACCTTCAAGCTCACTCTTGTAGGCAGCCCCGTTAAATACTTCAGATGTAGCAATTGGCTTAATTCCAAGCGCAACAACGTCTCCCTGGAGATATAGTACAACAACCCGTTTAGGATTCGCTGGAACAACTACGTCACCCTTAACCGTTGAGACCGTGCGTGTTTCATTGTCTTTGTTCGTTTGGCTTCCTGTATCTGATGACACGGCCGTACTGCTGTTATTGGAACTGGCACCCGTTCCTTCGCCAGCTGCTGGTGTTGTAGCTGTACCTGAAGAACAGGCTGCGAGGAGCATCGTTATGCTCAATAATGCCACCATAATCATACTGGAACTTGTTTTTCTTCTTTTCATTGGTGTAGACCCTCCGTCTATATATTGATAATGATTCTCATAATCAATATATCCCGACTTCCATCTTCGGCCAATGGACGATTCAGAGATTACCAATGGACGATCCTCTGTTCTCGCTTCTTCTCTCATCTTTCGTTGATACTGAATCGGAGAGATCCCCACATGTTTTTTAAAAATACGACTAAAATAATACACATCGGAATAACCCACTTCTGCTGCAATTTCACTCAGCGTTGCATCAGATCGCAAAAGCAGATTGCGAGCCTTAGCGATTCGGGTCTGAATTAAATAATCAATGGGACTGTGACCCGTCTGTCGTTTGAATTGCATGGATAAATGACGGGAGCTGTAGTTGAATTGTTCAGCCAGGAAATCAAGCGTGACCTGTTCCCTATAATGGTTCTGTATATAACGAAGTGTTTGTTTCACCGGGTCAGCAAGCTCTGTTTTGATCTCCTGCTCTGCCAACTGAACCATCATTTCATGAATGAATTGGTAAAATAAACTTTTTGTATGAAGCAGATCCAGACTGCCAGATTGTAACCATGCGCCCTCAAGCGCATCAAGGTAACGTAACAGCCCCAGCGGACTACTCGGTGCAAATCCATATTGCAAAGAGAACGGTGCAACCTCCGGCTCTGCCAATAACCACTTTTTACGATAACTAGGAAAGGCAAGGAATGCTCTGTAATAGAGCAGAATATATTCGAAATCTTCGTTGGTTTGGATATCCAGTGAAGATCCTTTGGCTCCATGAAGCATGTAAAATCGCTCTGCCTTGTATGCTCGTCCATCCAATTGGAGGTCAGCCGACCCTCGAATCGTATATATAAACCCATTTGCCGGAAGTGTGTAGGAACTCAGTTGTTCCCCTGCCTCCATAACGATTCTGCGTATATCCAGAACCTTAACAGCGGCATGATTCCAGCATTTCATCTGTTCGTCTAATTGCATCGAATACTCTCCAATCCCAGCCTCACCCGGAACAAAGGCCTTACAAGGTCATCATTCTGCCACACAGCCGATAACATATGCGTAGCAGAGGTTCACTAATATACCTTTATTATAAATGATAATAATTTTCATTATCAACTGAATTTTAGAGTGGAATTGAATTTCATCTCATCAAGCACTTATTACGTTTATTTGGGTTCAGAGATCTTCGTAAACCACGCGGCCAATTCCTCTGTTTGATCCAATGTTGCAATCGGGTCAAAGTACCATGAACGATCCGGGCCCCAGATAAACACACGATCATTTTTAACCCATCCAGTGAACTCCAGACAAGTTTCGATTTCAACTCTTCCAGGGTCAGATTGTTCGCTGTTAGAATAATGTAATCCTCCACCAGGCAGGTTTGTTTTGTACATCAAGTAATATAGGCGCAATCCGGATTCGCCTGCTTGAATCACCAACTTACTTCCTTTTGCCCCATGGATAATATAAAAGCGACTCACTTCATATGTTTGCTTGTCAGCGTCACTCCAGCATCACCCTGAATGGTGAGTACAAAGGTACTTGTTGGAAATTTGTAATTCATCTCTTCTTATGCCTCTAATTCCATGTAACGAATATCTGTTATACTCACCGCAGCATAGTTCCAGAGGATATAATAATCATTCCACATTTTGCTAACCCATCTCCGGCTACATAGATTGTGTCTGAACTTCCACTCACTTAATAATAAACATTATCAATTATTATGATGAAGTACGCAATACAACCGACGCAAAATGAATCCATTGCGATGAAACAAGAGCTATTCAAATCCTTCTCTTAACATCCGATATATGTAAATAGAACCATGATAAAGAGTAGAAGGAGAACTGAGGATATGAATTCAATCTCATCTGCAACCAAAAGCAGTTTCACTCCCGGGAATCAAGTCTCCAGTCGGGATAAAGAAATTCAGGGACTCATGCAGCAGAAGATCCGGCTCAATGAAGAAATGCAAAGTGTAAAAACCAATGACGAGTTGGATACCAAAACCAAAGCTCAGCGAATTAAATCCTTAACAAGCTCCATATCACAGATCGACAGCCAGATTGCCCAAATTAAAGCAGAGGAATTGCAAGAAAAGAACAAATTAAGACAGCCCGAAAAGACTCAACAGCAACAACCCAAACCAACCGACGAGACACAAGCCCCTTCACTCGATCACCTGATCAAGCATAGTCAGACTTATGATCAATTGGGTAAGCTGGTCGGTTTACGTGATCGCATGCAGGGCTCCATTCAGACCACCGAAGGAGAAACCCGCTTCGACCGACTTGTTCTGGAGATTAATCCTCCTACAAATGATCTCGATCTCGGCAAATCAAAGATGTTGGAAAATTCAGAACGCACCGTCTTTCAGGCAAAGCGAGAGACCGTCCAAGACATCAACTCCCAGTTAAACAAGGTTAATCAGAAGATTGGGGAACTGGTGGAAGAGATCCATCAATCCGCGCCTAAAGAATCGGCACAACCTCCCATCTCTGCAACATCTGGAGAAGATAATCAGGAAGTAAATGAAGGAAAGAAAACGGGAAGTAAGGAGCACCCATCAGATGGCGGAACCACAGATCAGGAATCAGGAAACGGCCCGCAAACTACGGCTTCTACATCTCCTGCTGCTTCATATCCATCCGTCGATATTCGAATCTGAGTACTCTTTGCTCTAACATACTTATATGTATACATAATGCGGTTGAAGTGTTTTTGCAACACAGCACTCGACTCGCATCACATAATAGATAAACCGCTATTACAGGTGAATAACTCCTGATAAGTAGTGGTTTTTCTTGTATCTTTAACGTTAGTAGTTGAGCTACTATGAGTATTTCTTATCTCTAGCACAGAGTACTGACGTTATCATTTGCACAGATGATACTGCCAGCAATCGCTTTACAACCTTTTTTGATGCGTGTGGCATCATCAATAATCTGATCTATGTTTTCATATTTTCGCTTGCTATTGGTTACAACGGCGATGGATACCGACACCAGAGGAATGGGCCGATTCAGCCCGGAGCGTCCTTCCCCCAGAACATATTGATGATGCCAATCATGTTCGTTGTAGAATGTCTTTTTCATTTCCTCAAAACCTGAGATGACTTCCTCACTAATAAGTTTGTAATCATGGTGATTCAGGATCGTAATAAAATCATCACCACCGATATGTCCAAGAAAAGCTTCAGGGGGAACAAATAGCTTACGAAGCAAGTTAGCTGTCGCCTGAATGAGCTGATCCCCCATTTTGAAACCGTAGCTATCATTGTAGGATTTGAATTGATCGAGATCAACGTACAGTACACTAAAATGGTCCATCTGAAGAGCCTGAGACAGCCTTTCATCTATAATATGATTACCTGGAAGACCCGTCAGCGGGTTCATAAAAATCGCCATTTCAGCCCGTACATCTGCAACAGCAAGTAGCAAACGTCGAATACTCACAGCTCCAAAGAAACGTTCTCCTGACGTGACCAACACAAGATCATATATTTCCCCTTCATCTCTGTCCATGGCTAGAACACTGACATCCGTAATCTGTTCCGAATAATCCACGACCAGTGCCTGCATGTTCATCACCAGTTCTACAGGACGTCCCATATACAGATTATAGCCATACTGGGTGCCAATCTGCTGAAAGAATCGGGCCCGCATCATTAATGACACACACCTCTCCCCCATAACAGCTATACCTTCCAGACTAGGTTTGGACTTGAAAAGATGATAGACGATATCACATTTTGTATCAGATTGTACTACAGGAATTGGTTCAGCAATCTCGCCTATTTGCGTAAACATACGATTCTACTCCTCTGTTCGTAGCATCTATCCGAACTTTCAAATATATATGTAGGTCTTTGTCAATGGTCACATCGTACCACTTTCTACTTGAAAAAGCGTTAACTGAGGGTAAAAGTTTATGAATTATTTCCTTTATCTGAATTTTGCTATAGGGAGCTTTCTTTAATGTAGAAACTCAAAATTCAGAAACAATCATTCAAAACTAAATTTCATCATCATGTTCTGTGTTATTTCGTTATGCAAAAATACCGTCATTTACTGGATATCTTTAATCCAATAATTGACGGTATTCGTTGGCATATATTACAGAAGTTTATCGGCATGAAATGAACGAATTCAGATACAGGCCACCAAAATCCATTTGGCTAGAATCTAATCTGAATTCAAACTATAATTGCCAGCTCACTACTCCTGACCGTTTCAGCTTACCTTATGCTCAATTCTCAGCTTGTCAGCGACCATCGCGATGAACTCGCTATTTGTTGGCTTCGACTTGCTGATATTGATCGTGTAACCAAACAAGTGGCTGATGCTGTCGATGTTACCACGAGTCCATGCCACTTCAATCGCATGACGGATGGCACGTTCGACGCGGGACGGCGTGGTTTTGAATTTTTCGGCAATCGCTGGATACAGAAATCCGCTAGTTTAAACGGTCAACGTGACGCAAAGTTTAGCGTGAACATACGCGAAATAGTCTGTCGCTATAGCGATAAAGATTTCGCAGCTTTATCGGAACATTTAGCGTAAATTTATCGCTAAAGGAGGCGCTGATAAATGGCGCAGAAAACACCGAAGTTTACGTTTGTATCGAAAGAGGGTAAGCCGCTTAAGCTTGCGTTAGGAGATCGCATTGCGCAGTTTCTCGATACTAAGCGCAGAGAGCGCCGCGCAGTAAAAACGATTAAGGCGTACGCGCAGGTCTTGAATCAATTCGAGAAGTGGTATAACGAACGTGAGTACGACGAAATTAATACGGAGATTCTGCGTGAGTACATCGAATATCTCTCGTTCGGGAAGGTACGCTGGGACGATCATCCGACAAGTCCAAACGGTGCAAAAGGACTATCGCCTCGGACGATAAACAACGTCATACGGAATATGCGCATCTTCTTCAATTACTTAATAGAAGAAAGAGTTATTACGTACAACCCTATGGAAGCAGTGAAGTACCAAGCCGAGGCAAAAGACACGTTCGATATATTTACGGATGATGAGGTCGTTAAGCTACTGAGCGCGCCTAATCGGAGAGTCTATACAGGTCGCCGGGATTACTGCATGATGTTATTGCTCTGTGACTGCGGCTTACGAAGCGGAGAAATGGTCAGCTTGTGCGTATCGGATGTTAACTTCAAGACGCGTCAGGTGGTTATCCGTGCGGAGTATTCGAAGACGAACATGACTCGCGTAGTCCCCATCTCTCCGCTAACCGCCCGTGAGCTTGAGAACTTGATTTCGTATATGGACGTAAGCGAGGACGATCCGCTGTGGCTCACGCAATTCGGCGAACGCTACTACGGTGATACCTTCGCGAAGATGCTCAAGATCTACGCAAAGCGCGTCGGTGTAACAGGACCGCGGGTGTCTCCGCATACTTTCCGTCATTACTTTGCGGTTAAGTTTCTCCGTGAAGGAGGCGACGCGTTGACCCTGGCACGTATTTTAGGCCACACATCGCTTAACATGACCCAGGTATACGCGAAGTTCACAGGAACAGATATACGTGAGCAACACGATAAAGCGAGTCCGATTTCGAGTTTGATCGATAAAGGTAACGAGAAGAAGCGCGGTAAACGGTTGTTTAAGTAGATTATCTATTGAATTAGTGGTAAAATAATCCTAAAATTACTTCGATAGGTGGTCATCACAATGAAAATAACAAAACCTTCCCTTGAAGAACGATTGTTGCAAGCTAACCGCGAGGTTCAAGAAATTAAAGACAACAAGAACAGAGAAGAGGAAAAACTTGAGGAATTAAAACAAGAAGTAAATACGCATTTTGAAAGTATTCTAAAAAGTTTCCATAGTAAAATGATCGTCAAAGAAGGATATTCTATTAAAAACGGAGTTGTTTCAGCGACTTTTTATGAGACACCAATAACTATTGAACTTAAGGATATACATGCTTACTTAAATGAAAATCAAACTGACATACTTCCCTATCTTCTAGATGTAATTGTGGCAACATACAGAAGCGCTAATAACCTAGAACCTGAGGTAATATAAAACGCAAAAAGGCGCAGTTCTCGCGGGAGAGATTCCGTTGAGAACTGCGCCTTTTTGCGTTTTATATTAAATCGGACGTGGCCATTCCCATCCGCGTCGTTCATACTCTTGAGCATGGTTACGTAGTTCGTTTTCATCCGCGTCATTCAACCTCACAGGGACAAGATATACGAAGCACTCCTCCGTCAGGTAATCAATTACTACATTCTCGATAGCAAGGTCAGTATCGGGTCCAAAAGTTCGATCCCGAATCTTTTGTCCCACCTGCGGCATCATTACGCTTTCTACTGTGCGAACGACTTCTGTAGAAAGTCCAAGATCAGTTACCATCGGTTGAACAACTACTAGATCAATCATAGCCATATACAACTCTCCCTCATTCAAACCTTTTCTATATCCAAATAGTACCATCGAATCATATAAAAAGGAAAGACCTACCTACGATACAATACGTAGTCACTCGCAAGTAGGTCGCAGTTTTATTCCGCCGACTCCGTTTTCTTGAACGTAGAGTACACGCCGCTTCCGATAAACGCGTACGTCACGAGGTCAACGCCGATCTGCCACGTACCGAAATCCGGAGCAACTCCGTACTTTTCGAGCACCTGGTACGCAAGCCCTACGGCCGCCGCGATGAACAACGGATTAGTTAAACGCTTCTTCATATTACTTCGCCTCCTTCGTAATCGTCACCGTTTTAGTCTTCGCGTCCCACGTTACCTTCGCGCCTAAAGCTTCCGCCACTGCACGCGCCGGCGTATACGTAGTTCCTCCGTCAAGCACGCCGTCTGTCACTTTCTTACCGTTAACAACTACGCTTACGATTACGTCCTTCTTCACGTTAGCATCCGCCACCTTTTCGTTTAGTTTCGCATCTACCGCCGCTTTAAACAGACCCCATCCGGTCCACGCGCCACCCTCGTACATTAAGCGCGGACAGATTTTACCAGACCAATCGTAGTGGCGACGCAATCGATCAACGCCCCATCCGCGTTCCTTCAACATCGCCGCAACGAGAGTAACCGCGTTATCTAGCGTCTTTGCGTAATTGCCGGATTCACAGATTTCAACGCCGATTGACGTACGGTTTCCGGACTTGGCTCCGCTACCATCTCCGGAATGCCAGGCGTTCTCGTTCAGCGGAATACATTCGATAGCCTCACGCTCATCAACCGCAATGTGGAATGACGCGGTGCGTGCGTTCGATCCGTTCGTCAGCCAAGCGCGTTCATTAGCCGCGGAACTTGACGGATTACCCGTATTGTGTATCGTAATCGTTGTTGCGGTCATAGTGAGGCCAGGCCGCCTATTATTCGCGGTACCTTTCGGAATATAATCTTTGCGATAGTTCATGCCGCATCATCTCCGTATTTAATTTCGATATTTACAGCGCGTTCGATATACTGCATCCGCATTTCCATCCGTTCCAATGTCGATACGATACGCGTCTGTACTTCCTCCGTCTTCGTCAAGTGCTCCATCAACCGGTCCTCACGCGCTAATGCCTCCGCCTTGTTCTCGTCAACGAACGCCATCAACTTATCCTCGCGCTTCTTAGCGTCTGCCCGGTTAGCCTCCGTCTGCTCTTTCTGCGCGCGTAACATAAGCCATACGAGCACGCCGATAACGAGTACGGCCAGCGGCATCCACGCGCCCTCTTTCAATAACGTAAAGGCCAGCGCTGATATTCCCGCAATGTCCATCACCAATCAACCCTCCCGATAATTCCGTCTATTGTCGCGGGGCCTACGCCCTCAACGCGATCCAATTCGTACACATCTGCGTAGGGGCGACCGCTCACGATGCGATCCGCAAGTACCGGCCCGATTCCCGGCAGTGTTTCGATTGCGGCGCGGCTGCTTACGTTAATGTTGATGCGTGATTTAGTTACGGACGATGCCGTGATGACGCTCGCTATGAATGTTAAGGCCAGCGCGAGCAGAACTAGGATGCGATAAAGCTGCGTCTTGTTCACGGGTTCACGTCCTATCCGTAAAAATAAAAGAAGCCCTCCGCATGATTAGCGGAAGGCACAAAAATAGCGCTCCGATTAGCGGATGCGCTTGTTAAATTCCGTCGGTTTTTTCCAGAATGTAATCCTCGACTGCTTGCCGATAATCAGTATTCGTAATGTCATCAAGCAAGTACACTTGGCCAGTTTTTGGATTTAGTCCTTTATTCAAAATTCGTTCAGCAGCAATACGTACCACAACTTCATTCACCATTACAAAATCCCTCCTGTATTTTCATTGGCTAATAATAAAATTTGATCTTCCAATTCCCTCATTTTCTCTTCTGGAGTCAATTCGGGATGAATCCTTTTAATGACTGGTTTTTTGGTTTCTGGATCGACCTTCTCAATATAATAGATGTTAAGATCGATCTCATCATACTTCAAATCAATGTGTTCTAATTTTGTGATTTCTTTTCGCGGAGAACCGTCACTTGGCATAAAAGAAAGTACAATCTCCCCATCTTGGTCATATATGATTCTCATACCTGTTTGCATTGTGTTGTCACCCCCTTTCCTATATATATATATATATATATATTGTGAACCCACGCTAATCAACAAAAATCAGACTCCAAACACTTGATAGGATAATTCTTCACTTGCTCCAGAAAGCGAAACAGTAAACGTTATGCTGTCATCGTTGAAAACTGTATCTGAAACAGTTATGCTGTTCGAGTAAAATGTACCTGAATTGTTAAAGCCAGTCACGATGGCGGATGAAGCCGAGTCGCCGCCACGCCAACAAACAGCCGCCAAATTCCTATAACTGAAATTGCCTGACAACGTAGTCTGCTTTATTTTAAGTAGCACGACCATGGGTTTGAATCCAATTGCAACGATTGATTTAGCGCCATTTACCGTAGTTAGTGTTCCGGTCTTTGAATTCAAGGCATCTAGCGGCAAACCAGGACCATCCAAACCGTAATTACCCAATGAGTAGTTATCTATCCCGGGCATTATGTCACCTCTTTGCCGCTGATGTAGTAATTAAGCACGTTAGCTGTCCCGGCAATCCCGATTATCGATTCACCGCTGTTAATGACTTGATCTAAAAACGGTATGGTGATGGTATCCTTAGCTTTGACTGTGTGTTGATAGATAACCTCTGTACCTCCAAAGGATAACGTCACGACTGCATCAGCAGCTGACTTGTTACATAACGTTACCGCTTTTACTATGGCGTATGCCCCGGCAGGTACAATGTAAACATTTGTGTTCCCTGTTGTTGCGAAAGTGCCTTTGCTAAACCTTTTAGTAACTGCCGCCATTTACAACGCCCCCCATAGGTTTTCCTGATCTACGTAAGCCTTCGCTTGTGTCAGCGCATCACTCACCGCTTTTGGCGTAGCCGCCCGATCCTCCAACGCACTGCCCGTCGCGCTCGATAATTGCGTTTTACCTTTCACGGTCAGGCTCGCGTCAGGAATACTTACGTTTCCTAGCGCAGTATCTACCGCATTCGCCAGCGCATTCATGTCCCGCGGCACATCCGCAGTCATCGCGCCATCAATCAACGGCAATCCTAAATTTGGCGTAGTTGCCATCGTTATAACCTCCGATTGTAAATATCGTCGTACGTGTAACCCGTTAAGTCCGCATATGTCACGCCGCTCCCCGCAAGCTCGCCGTACGTATAAAAGCGGAATACGTAGTCGATCGCCATGTGAGCCGGTATAATATCGCGTAGATTCGCTTTAAGCGCGTCAAGTTGCGTAGGTACGCCAAAGACGCCGACAAACGTAATTGTCAACGTATAAGCCGCGCTATCAACCGTAACGTCCACGTCACCGTTTGCGTAGGCTTCCGCTACGTTCTCGATGAGGCTTACGCTAATCTTCCCGACGCCGCGCAGCTTACCACGCAGGACTTCACGGCGCTGTTCGTAACTTGCGCCGGCTTCCGGTATTACTCCGAATATCCGCTCCCACCGCGCCAATCCCCACGTTGCGCGATCGATGTAAAACTGGTCGAGCACATCGTATATATCCGCATTAAGCTGCGCGATTTCGATAGCCTCCGCGTTGAGTAGTCCGCTTGCTACGAGTGAATCGCGATAATATTGCGGAACGTAGTCGAGCATGTCGCGCTTAATCTCCGTTAATGTTCTCACGTAACCGTCACCGTCCCAAGAACCGCAACCTCTCCGTTAGCTACGACGATATTCGCGGTCCCTCCGTTAATCGTAAGGTCACGGTAATCAATAACGCGTGGCACGTCGAGGATAACGTTAGCGATCCGCGTAATCCGTACGAGTGGGTCCGCGAAGGCCAGCGTTGCTAGATACGCAGTGACTCCGGATTCGAGTTGTGCGCGTACTTCTTCGAGCGTGTAGCCCGGCTCGACATCTACGTCTACCGCGACATTAATCGGAACCTCGACCGCGCCTTGAACGGTAACAACCGGACCAATTGGCGCAACTCCTTCGCCGTGGCCGTCCATTGTCGGATCAATATACGTTTGGGCCGCGGTAACAACCGAAGGGTCTGGAGAAGTCTTATCCGCACCAAGCAGAACGACTCTAACCGTGCCTGGGCCCGCCCATATCGGATAGACAATCGCATCAGCTACGCCGGGTACTTCGAGCGCCCATTGGCGGTATTGATTCGCGTTTCCTGACGTGGCTGGCCGCTGTGCCCGTTCCTGATAGCGCGCATATAGAGCCGCATCCGATTCGGTATCGACGCCACCTTCGAAGTTGACTGCGTTATTCACCGCTACAATGCCGACGAGATCGCCAACCATCGTGTTAATCCCGCCTATTCCGACGTTGCCTGCTGCGCCTGCGTCCTGCGCTTCTGCTGCGACGGATACCGTAGAGCCTGCGATAGTTGCCGCCGCGCTCGTAACGAAATAGACCGGTGTGTCTCCTCCAGTTGATACGACTGAGCCCGCCGGAATTACCGTTGTGTCCGGACCAGTAAACGTTACTGATCCAGTTGATTTGGTCGCTGCTTTCCGTACGAGTCCGTAGTCAGATGCGCGGCTATCGAGGTACTCGCCGAACGTTGTATCGGTAAAACCGTAGTTGAGCACGTTGTCAAGCTCCGCGTAGGCAAGCGATATCTCGATCGCAGCGGGCGAAGCTAAATCGTAAGTTACCGAACCGGGCCGCTTATCGATATCGTTAGGCGGTTCCGCGAGTATCCGTTCGAGTACGGCGGCCTTCGTTTGATCTTCGTATGCCATTAAATCGTCACCTCCACCGGAATCGTTTCGTTATCTACTTCCACGAAAAAAGAGACGTACAATTTGTCCGCCTCCCTCGTTAATGTAAAATCACGCACCGCAAGAATCCGGTCGTCGTATACTAGCGCGTCCTCAATTGTCCGCGGTATTTCCGTTTCCAATAATTCGACCGATACCTCTTGGCCGATTAAATCGTCGAGCTCGCATCCGTAATCGTCATCGAATATCGCGAAACGGTAACGCGCTGTCCGGATCGCTTTGTAAATGAACTGTTCGATCGCAGCCGTGCCGTCAACCGTTCCGCCCATTTCGCCAGTCTCGACGTTTAACGCGTATGTCTTGAGCGGTAATATTTCGTCAACGACCGTCTCTTCCGTTTCCTCATCGGTAATTACCGCAAGTGGACTAAGCGACATCGCCTTCGCCTCCTAACCGGTCAAGTATTACGTAATCCTGTCCCGCGTTGAACATTTGGAGGGCTACGCGATCACCCGCTTCAAGTACCGGCGGATACTCAACCACCGCCTCGACTCCGTTGATCTTAAGCGTCCGCGTGTATCCTTTTAGGCGTTCCAGGATAACGAGGTCCTCACGTTCCAGTTCGAAGTTGGCGTTATCTAACTTGACGCGGATGTCGGGAAGCGGTGCGATGACCGTTCCGAATTCTATGTCGAGGTCTTTGTTATAGCCGAGTTGCCGGATGACGTCGCGCAATTTACTTACGCCGCCTCCATCGATAGTTTCGAGAGCCATCGCATCACTTCCCTTTCTTCGCTTTTTCTTTCGCCTTCTTCTTCGATTCCTTCGCCTTTTTCTTCTTCTCCGGCTCCTCTTCGTAGTCGAGTTTCGGAAGGTCATCCGTTTTGGATAACGTTAAGTCCATCATGTGGATTCCGTCACTGAACGTATGCGTATCCGCGTTAACGTAAAAGCCGCCGACTAAGTCCGTCATGCTCTCGAACGCGTAGACCGCTGTTCCGGCGATGACGTCCGTAATGCCGAGCGCGTTAACTGTTACGTCTTCCTTAACGGTCGATAGCTCCTTGAGTCGCTGTTTCGCGAGCTGCCGTAATTGAGACGCGTTAAGCTTCGAATCCGCGCTCTCATAGTGCTGCATCAAGCCGTAACGCGTAGCTAATGCCGCATTCTTTTCAGACGCGGTAATCTGCTTCTCCTCCGACTCACCGCCGACAACTTTAACGGCCGTCCGCAATTCCTCGATAGAGCGCGTCCGTGTTGCGCCGATAATGTTAACGCCATCCTCGATCATCCAACGCACCGCCGCGTCCTTCTTCTCGCGTAGTCCGAGCTTTCCGTTTGACGCATAGACAACGAACTTCCGTCCGTTCTGCTTGCGTGTTTCCGTCAGCGCCGTAACCATCATGTCCCACAGCGTCTTGCTCCGGAGGATCATGCGCGGTATTACGTAGCCGGTATTTGCGATATCGCCCGTTGGGATTCCGAAAGACTTACACAACTCCGCGATCATCGCTCCTGCGGTCGTCTTGACAAACTTCCGCGTATCTGTATTCTTCGTGAGATACACGTTCTCGTCATACGCAATCACGACCGCGTCGCCCTTCTCCGTTATGTCATACGTAAAGATGACGCCACGAAATACGCCTTTACCGTCTACGTAAAAGCGTATCTCCTTGCCGAGTTCGAACGCGATCTCTTGATCCTCGCCGTTAAGCGTATTGGATAAGGACAGCGTAAGTGTTCGATGAGGTTGCGCGACGTCTCCGGACCAAGTTGCGGTCTTTACGAGCGACTCCACGTTATACTTACCGTCGTATAAAACGCTAATCTGCGTACTCATTTCGGGATCACCAGCTTCTGCCCCGGCTTGAGTGCGTTAGGATTAGCGCCGATAACGGACTTGTTTTTCGCGTAGATGTCGCGCCATCGGTCGCCATTTCCGTAGACTTTGGCCGCGATCTTAAACAGCGAGTCGCCGGACTTGACCGTGTAGGACGTCGGTGTCGAACGCGTGGATGGACGCGCCGGATATGTCGTAACCTTAGGCGCAGATATATTCGTCTTCTTTGCGTTAGGGTCCGACTTCTTCGCGTTAGGAATAAACGTGTACTCCTTGAGCTGCAGCGTGTAATAAACGTCGCCAGGCTCTCCGCCGCGCTCCTCGTATTCAAACGACCGAATAGTAACCGCGATGTTAATCGGCGTATTCGTCACAATAAAACGGACAGGACGGCCGGACTTCTGCCACCGTTCGATTGTCTTAACGATTTCCCACGGGTCCTTTAGCTTCGAGTACTGACAGTAAGACCCGTTATAATCGCGCGGGAAGAACGAAGATACCGTAAACTCTTTCTGGCGATTGTTTCCGAGAATCGTGTACTCGCCGAGATTCGATACGCTGACGTCTTCGTAGCCGTACGTTGATGTTGCGTTGATTGTTTCGGGATTAACGGGAAGCCATAAGACCTCCGCGTTATTGTTATACTTGAGCCAAAACTGCGGCTTGCCTCTCGCCAATAATGCCGCCTCCTCTCCGTTTTATTGCGCCAACCGAAGCGCGATTCTGTTCGCAATATCGTCAATGTCGCTATCGTTACGCACAACGAACGTGTTGCCCGTTACCATTACGGACGGGCCTCCGCCGGTTCCACCGTTAGTCTCGCGGTAGTCTCGCGCTTGGTTCGAATTTAACACCATCTCATCCTGATGAAGTCGCGCAGGGTAATCGTTGTATGGAACGCGTTCGAGGCCGGCGGAATGGCCCGACCAACCGCTCTTACTAAATGTTTCGTTCCACCAGTTGGAAACGGCATTTCCTCCACCGCTACTGCTTTTACCTTCAGTGGGGCCAATACTTCCGCCGTCAACCATTGGTTTTCCTGGATTATTTGCAGACCAAGTACTCAAATCGGATGAGAGTTTCTTTGCACTGTTGTACTGATTGTTAAAATCCTCCATCTGCTGCTTCACTGGGTTAAGTAAAGAAATGACGTTGAGATGATCCTTGACCCCTTGCATGATACCTTGAGCGATGCTTGCACCGATTTTCAGAGCAACTTCTGTAATTTGCGAAGATGACGCCTCCATAGTATCAATGAGGAACCCGATCATGCTGCTTGTCGCATTTCTAGCGTCATCTCTACCACCAGCTTCCCACCACTTGTTGAAGGAATCTCCAAGTGTATCAAACACGAAGCGGACCTTACTTTCCAAATCCGGCAACTTGTTAAACTCCGGATTGTTAATGAAATTCGTATTGATGTACTTCGCCGCAGTATCCACCGCATTCTGAACGGCCGCCGTAATCTGCGGGGTCCAATCCGCAATCAGCTTCTGCGCACCCAACGCGAATTTCTTAATGTACGGAAGTAGCGGTGACATCGCGGATATCTGCAACGTCTCCATCGCGCCTTGGAATTGCTCGATCGCACCCGCCGCGCTATTCATCTTCTCTTCCGCAACTTGGAGCGCAGTGACCTTCGCCATTTCGTTATGGAACTCTTCTACGCCTTTTGCGCCGGCCTTGTATAACGTAGTCGCCGCTTTAACGCCGTCAGTTCCGAACATGTCGAGCAACGTAGCTACGCGGTCCTGGTTGTTCATCTTGCCGAGCGTTTTATTCAAGACTTCCGCAATGCCCGCGAGATCCTTGATCTTTCCGCCTTCGAAGAACTTGTTCGCCTTCCCAACGCCGATTCCGAGTTGGTTAAACATCGCGGTCGCTTTCTTCGTCTGCGGCTGTAAGTACATGAGCATCGATTTAAACGACGTACCCGCGTCAGATCCGCTCTTCAATCCGTCATTGGACATAAGTCCGATCGCGGTATTCAAGTCGCGGAAGGAAACGCCGGCCATGTCCGCAACGCCACCCGCAGACGCAATCCCGTACGCAATGTTTCGCACGTCTGTCGCCGCCGCATTCGCTGTACCTGCGAGGATATCCGCAGTCTGTGCCGCGCTCAGTCCGTCCTTCTTAAACGCGTTCATCGACGTTGCCATCGTTTCGGCCGCTTCTGCGAGTTCTAATCCGCCAGCCGTCGCGAGGTTCAGCGCTGCGTTAAGTCCGCCGGACATTATCGTCGCTTCGCTCATACCGGCCTTTAAGAGCTCTTCGATACCTTGCGCAGCTTCTAACGCGGAATACTTCGTGAGTGCGCCCTGTTCGAGTGCCATCGCGCTAATCGCCTTCATCTGCGTTTCGGTGGCGCCAGTTAACGCCTTGATCGATTGGAGCTGAGATTCGAAATCCATCGCTTTCTTAATGCTATCGCCTACAATCGCAACTGTGCCGACTGCCGCTCCGATGCCGGCCGCTGCTGCTCCGAACTTGAGGATTCCCGCAGTCATAGCGCGAAGAGGTCGGGTGGCGTTATCTACGATTTTTAAATGTCCTACGATATCAAACGACATATCCCATTACCTCCCTCGATCCGCTATTTTCCTTGCGCGTTCCTCATCTTCAAGCACTACCGCCATGGACGCGTATATCATGGCGCGGTGTCGTGTTGGCTTAACGTAAATTTCGTCGGGCGGTATATGGTGACGCTGGAATATCTCATGCAAAATCCGAGCCTCACCACCCGCCCGAATTAGTTTTTTGCCTCTTCCAGCAGCTCCTCTTCGTTGCCAAATCCGGATAGATTCGAAATCTCCGTAGTCAGCTTCGCAATCTCCCCCGGAAGCAACGCCTTACCTACGCAGTCCACGTCATCACTTGCGCCATAGTGCGCCTTGAGCGCCTTGTCGTTAAAATCCGGATCAACGCAAGCCATCGAAATCATCACGTAGCTGAGCGTCGTTGCATCTACGTTGTCCTTACCGGTTGTTGCGCGTAGTCTCGCTTTTGTCGTCTCCGCGTTAGTCAGCGCCTTGACGGTGAATGACGTCTTGAGCCGCGGAATGTAAACCTCTTTCGTAACGTCCAAATTCGCGCCAAGTAGCGCCTCTAATCCTTTTGCCATATATGTCAACCTCCGATTATTTTCGTAATTAAAAACGGACCACCCGAAGGCAGTCCGCTAGTTTTGTTGCGCTATTATGACGGACGGATTGCGTCCAGGATTTCGTAACCGGAGAACACAAACGTATACTCCTGCTCAACGATCGAGCCTACTTCGTAATTCACAACCGGAATCCGGTCGAACGTTACGTTTTTCAGACGTACGCGATATGCACCGAACGCTTCCGGGTCGTCGATCTTAACGATAAGCTCCGTAACGTACGGCGAGCTGACATCATCGGTGACTTGCGCCATCTTTTCGATCCACTCGGACGTAACGAGGTACCCGTTAATCGATCCGCTACCTTTCAGCGTCGTGGTTTTGTTGCCGAGCCAGCGCGTGCCGGCCAGCTTGATCTCTTCCATGCCGATTTCGATATTCGCTTCAACGCTGGTAACGTTAGACAGCCATTCGCCGTCTTGGTCGAACAACTGACCGTAGTTACCGCTGATAACGCGTTTTGCATCCAAAGTCATTCTCTCACCGCCTCGATTAAATATTTACCGTGATAAAGATGCGTTCCATTGTGTCGGTTTCCGTATAGCTAACCGCGAGGAAAACGGAGTCTCCTACGCTTGGCCGTTGCGGATCGAGCATAACGACCGGGTTCGTAAGTACAGCCGCGCCTAACGATTCTAGGTACGCCTTGACCGCGACCATCAACGTAGCTTGACCGTCCGCGTTGTTCGGAAGCTTGCCGATGTAACTGTCGGTAGCTGTGCGCGAGATATCGTTCGTGATCGCTTGCTGCGTGCGGATCGATTTGATCTTGAGGCCGCTTGTTACGAGGCCCTGCTCGATCTTCACCTTCGCGCCATCATTCGTAAATAACAGCGACCCGGCCGCTAGTGCTGCGACTGTTTGCGAATTGGTCAAGCGCTTCGTTACGTCTTCCAGCGGCAATTGATCGTAGGTAATCGACTCACTAATCGGAGTCCCTGCGATATCGCCCGCAATGAATGGCGCGTATTCCGCGGATGTGTACGTAACTCCGTTGATTACTCCGCCGCTGATTACGTTGACGATGTAGTCGTCTTCGTTTAGTGTCGAGCGAGCGTTACCAAGCGCTGGATCTGCGTCAGAAGCCGCGTCTCCGCCGATTACGACAACGAAGTGTTTACCTTCGTCCCGATTGCGCGCCGCCCACGTTTTAGTCGCGGCTTGTTGCGTAGCGTCGAACTCTCCGTCGAACACGAACACGTTAAACGGACGCGCATCGAAAGCTTCGCGCATATCAACGTAGTCATCCGCAACGGCTGCGTCAGGCATCGTGTAGACGAGAACGTCCTTTGCGCCACCTGCCAACGCGAGTAAGACCGATTGGATATTCGCGCTACCGAACAGTTCAACCGCTGTGGCTTCGGATTCGACCGTATAGAACGATTTCTCAACCGCTGTGCCGGCGTATGTCAGAAGCGGAATTGCGACTGTGCCGAGCGTGCCTCCGCTAATCTGTGCGGCTGCTGCGCGGATAAATCGCATGTAAATACCGGGACGTGTCGGTAAATTTGATGGGTCCCAAGTTGCCATGTAACGACCTCCTTTAAATTAAAAAGAGCGCCCGGATGGACGCCCTAAGCGAAACGGGAATTTACGTTTTGAATAAGCGGATACGACTGCTGCGTACGTGATTGGCGCGAGGTAATCCGGAGCACACCGAGTGTTGCGTATCCCGCGTTAGTGGTCGACGCCTTATCGGTATCCGTCCGCATGGGCTGCGTATAGTTCAGCGCGTTCAGACGTGACCCTGTCGCAACAATCCGCTGCACGTCGTATATCGCGTTACTGAGCGCGTCCGTAACTGGGAAGGCCGCTTGCGGGGTCGCGCTGTAATAGATCACCTGATAATCGCGTTCAATCCGGTAGTGATACGCCGTCTCATCCGTACGGGACTCCGTTATAAAGCGCACGACAAAAAGGCCCGGCGTAGGTTGCAGCGGGACCGTTTGCTTTTCGACTACCGCGCCAGGAACAACGGACTTGATGAACGCTTCGATGCCGAGGATTTCGTCAATGATCGCGGCCATTATAACCGCCCCCGTTTAAGCGCGGCTTTTATTTCGCCTTCAAAGATGCGCGCCCATTCTGCCTCGTTTTCCTCCGCCGGTACCGCAAGATACCGCGGAATAGTACCTGGCGTTGACGGATTCTTAAACGTGTCTCCGTATTTCTCCGGATACGTATCGTGTAGGTATGTCGCGTAGTCAAATCGTCGACCACCGCGCATTGTAACCGCTGTTGACGTAATTTCACCGGTCCACGTTTTTCCGTTATGCTTGACGTCCGTCTCAATGCCGCGTCTCAGATCGCCCGTCTTACCGAGCGGAGCTAAGTCCGTGGCCTGGCGTTTCCAATCGTCCATAACGTCGTGTGTGCCGGTCATTGCTCCGTCTTCTATCGCGTTGGTTAAGCGCTCCTCGTATCGACGAGAAAAGCGGCTCACCAAACGTCGTAGGAATCCGCCACCACGCGCAACATCAAAGTTAATCCGGTTAATCGACATCAGACGTTCACCTCCGTTAATACGGGTCGGCCGCTCAACATACGACGCGGCTTGATGGCAACCGGCTTGCGCGCGATCGTAACACCCAATTCGTTCGTGTACGTTATTGTGTCATCGTACGTTATATCCGGTAGCTTATCGAGTAATATCGTCATGCTAGAAACGGCCTCCTCTCCGTAATTGTTAACGACGGTCTTCGTCTCTTCGGTAACACGCGCCTTGTATTCGACAACGACGTCGTCAGCTTTACCGCCCCACCCGTCGCTTGCGCCGGCCTTCGTAACAGTGATCGTTTGATTCATCGCTACTAACGGCATTAGACAACCAGCCTCCCAAATCTCTGCTTAGTTAGCTTAACGCCGTTCTCTTCGCCGATTAGATCGAGCGCAACCTGCGGAATCTTCTTACGCATATCGTCGTAGGGCATCGAAGTTGTTCCGTCCTTGAAGTTAACGTTAAATACTCCGGTCAGCCCGAACGTGGATACGCCTTGTTGCTGCATCCGCAGCATATCGTTGTACATAATCGCAAGCACATTCGCAAATTCGTATACCGCCGCGTTCGGTATCGTGTATTTCGAATAGGCGCGAGTCAGCGTTGATCCTGCGACGTTTAACATTCGTGTTTTTTTCGCGGTATCGCTGGCCGTCCAATCCTCGATATCAATACAATTCGTGTTAATGTACGCATCTGCGTCAGGTATTACGTAGTTCATCCGCCACACCTCCGTTTATTTTGCGGAGGTCTTAGCAGCGCCTTTCCGAGGTCTAGTCGCTTTAGGCGCGGCCTCTTCCTGCGGTGGCTTTTCCTCCGGTTTTGCTTCCGACAAATAGCCGTAGTCGTAAACGAGAACCCTGCGCAGGTTCTCGTCCTCAACTACGGCCGTGCCATTTTCGAATTTTACGCCGCACGTAACTCCGTCATAATTCGGATTCGGCGTTTTGATTACGAACATCTGCGCACCTCCCGATTATTAGACGATGATACCGGACAGACGAGCTGCGGATTTACCGTCGAACAGCGCCATACCAGTGTAGAATTCGATACGCGTACGCAACACTGGCTTATCATGTACCTCGCCCAAATCCGTTACTTGAACGCCACCGTTAGTCAGTCCAGAAGTATACTCGTCTGCTCCGAATTTTACCGCGTAGATAGAGGTTGTGTTCGTAGCTGTACCGGTAGTTTCGTTATGGCCGATTACTTTACCCCCAGCAGCGTTATCTCCTGCGTCGAAGATTGGCACCCCATTGAACGCAATTACTGGTTTACCGAATGCGTCCACACTGTTTTCGTGGAAGCCGAGCTTCCTTGCAATCGTGCTCAAACGGATCTTCGTTTTGGAATCCATGTACAATGCATCCGCACGTCCTCGCGTCTGATACAGCAATGTTTCAAGTGCCTCAATGAACAGGTCATAATTACCCTCGTCACCGATGTTTAGCCCGTTTGTAGCTGCATTGATAACTTGAGAGCCGGTAAGACGCTTCTTCAAACCGTCGAAAGACTTGGAATCAGTGGCGACATCGCCGTTGAAGAACGTGTCTTGGAATTTGAAAGCTGCTGCTTTTGTTTTCAATGCAGTTTGGATTGCACGTTGATCGTTAATGTTGGATCGTGTTCGTTGGATAAACTTATCGACGTCAGCGTCTCCACCCATAATTGACAGCGACTCTGTCAGTTGGTTAACTGCGCCAGTAGATTCCACATAACCTTCATTGACTCCACGGAAAGCTACACCAGGCAAGGAAGCTTCACGATTATACGCATAAGCGTTACCTTGGATCTCCATAAACGGCAGGTATTGAAGGACTGGAGCGTTTTGAACAAATGTTTCGATTACTCCTTGTTGAAGCGTGTCCTGTGAAAGTTTTGCGGATTCTAAAAGTGTCAATGCCATTGTTAAAAATCCCCCTAATATTTATTGTAGAAAATAAAAGAACCGGCAAGGTTCTTATTTGTTACTCGTATTCGAATATCCTAGAGCCATCTTCCCACGCGCATCCATACCGGCAGTATCAATCTTACGACTGCCTCCGTTGGTCTCTCCGCCAATTTGACGTGATCCCACGCTTTGTTCCGCTAGATACGGCTTTGAAGAGATCAGCGCGCTAATGACGTCAGCCATCCCGGTAACACTGCCAGAGTCATCGACCGTAACTCCGGAGATATCCGCCAGCTTAAACGCATCCTCAACCGCATCCGGCCGAATCTTTTGCTCGCCTGTTGCCGCCAGAGCTTTAAACTCGGCTTTAACTAAGCGCTCATTCGCTGTTTTTAACGCGATGTTTTGAGCCTCCTCGGCTTCCTGTGCGCGTTTCTCAGCGGCTTCTTTTTCCGCCGCGTACTCCGGCTGTTTACCTTCCATCTCCGCTAATTTAGCCTTGATTTCCTCATAATCCTCGCGTCCTTTACGGTCTCGCATGAGCCTTTCGCGAACAATGGCGTCTAGTTCAGACTGCGTAAATGTCTTCTCAGGTTCTTGCGGTGTCGGTTCCGGATCTCCTTCCGCAAAGAGCTGCAGATTCATCGGAAATTTAGTGCGAATATGTTCGGTTTTCATGGTCGTATCCTCCCGCGTTTTAGCGCCGCGTAGCGCATAGTATCCGTAGCAGTTTAGTGTCGTGTACGTTCGGACATGAGTTACGTTAGTTACCCCATAGATCGATCTTGACCTGCGATGCGACCAGCGTCTTAGCTACGGCCGCGCTGGTGGTTAGTTTTGCGATACATTGTAGGTCTCCGTCGATAAACGAATCGGTCACGTCCGCAAGCGCGCCGACTTGATCGTCGTTTTGCACGTATACATAAACGCGTCTACCCGTTGAAGCAGCGTACTGTTGTCCGGTAAACAAGCGCACAGTCAGGTTCTTACGGTTTTGTCCTTCGTCGCCCGCCATGTTGACCGTGAAGAACGCCATCTTAGTCGGATAGTCCGTATACGTACCGTCTGCCTTATATGCGCGTATGATTCCGCTCGGTTGATTCACATTATGGAAGAACGTGATTCCCGCCTTACTGTCCGCGCTCTTAATGCCGACCTGCACCGATATCTGTATGTTGCCGTTAAACTGCAGACCTTCGATTGTGTACGCGATCTCCGTAAACTGTGTACTGTTAAAAGTCCCCGTAGATTTAAGCTCAACGCTACTACCCGCGGTCGCGGTCGTCGCCAAACGAAGAAGCCCTCGGCCAGGAGGCGGCTCAATTACCGGAGTCCCTACCGTCGTTAACCACGAAGGCAACGCGCCGTCCAGAAAGTTAGCACAAAGTTGCTTGTGTATCTTTCCGCTCGGTATTTCTTTACCGTCTAATCCGCGATGTAACATTACGCCACCTCCGTATGAACAAGTCCGACGTTATTATCCGTGTTGTAGTAGATGTAAATATTTCCGTCCAATACGGACACCGTCATCGACTGCATGTTCGTAGTCTCCCACGGTAAAGTCGGAAATGGTACGAGATCGATCGGGCGGTGAAGGAGCTGTCGCAGATCCGGACTTATCCGAGCAATGGCGGGCCGTGCTACGGTTGTGACTCCGCCAGAAGCATACGCGGACATCATTCCGATCCACCACATTTGTCCGCGGTACATAAATAGGCCCGCGTTAGACCGCGAAAAGTTCTCTCCGTAGGTGAGAGTCGCATCGTTACCGCCGAGCATTGCGCGCGGATCGGAGTACCAGAACTTCCCGTCGTTTGAGTACGAGATCGCTTTGCGACCGTAATCTCCGCCGCCCATAACGCTGTACCCAACCCACTTTTCCGCGAACTTGAATACGGCAAAATAACCGGTATGGCCGTCACCTGGATAACCGTCCGGTTTATCGAGTAC
This sequence comes from Paenibacillus sp. FSL K6-4396, assembly GCF_038002525.1. Classification (NCBI taxonomy): domain Bacteria; kingdom Bacillati; phylum Bacillota; class Bacilli; order Caryophanales; family Paenibacillaceae; genus Paenibacillus; species Paenibacillus sp. FSL K6-4396. The sequence continues at coordinate 4,635,384 of NZ_JBBOCR010000001.1, forward strand.
GATGCCTATACGCGTCCAGTTAATCATGTTCGGCGATGTTGCAAGTAAAGTAGACTGGTTGATTCCTGCGCCGGACTGCTGGTAGTACATGTAGAACAGGCGATCTTTTTCGTTGTAAATTACGAAAGGCGTCTCGGTCGAATCGCCAACAACGGTATCGACGTAAATCTCACCGTAGTTCTTGAACGGCCCTTTCGGATCATCCGCGTAAGCTAGCCCAATTCCGCCTCGCGCATTATGGTTCGTTGAAAACGTGGCGTAGTATTTGCCGAGAGCGTTCGGAATCAGTCCGTCAACTTTGATTACGCGGAACCAATAGATACTCGGCTTTCCGGACATCGCCGCAGTAAAAATCGGTGGTCCGTTCAGCTTCGTAAACTTCGGCAGGTACGTTTCGACCTGCGCCCCAAACCCGTAAGGCGCTACGCCGTCCGACGCCTTCTTGGCGCTGGCCGCGGCCTTTCTTGCACTGTGTCTTGCTCGTGAATCATGCGCCATCTAAATTCCTCCTCCGATATTGTCCGGATTGCGGATCGGAGATAGTACGTGACGACAGCGTGGGTGGAATATTTCTCGACGAGGTAGATCGCCTACATACGGATAATCTCCGGGAGCATCCGGTGTTAACTTGACAATGCGGCCTTCCCAGTTACGACACGCATCCTTTGCGCCATGACTCGATATCTGCGCGTAATAAACGTCTCGGCCAAGCGCCTCATTAATCGTTGCTTCGCGCTGTGTCTCGGCCATCTTCGTGAGTACAACCGTCTCAACATAGACCTCCGGTTTCCAACGCCGTCCTGCAGCGTCGATAATGCCGGTATCAGCCGCCTGGCCGAGCGTGTTTCGTAGACGACTAAGCGCGTCGGCACTTATTGTCCGCGAGCTGTTAACGCCCTGTCCGAGATTGGCGCGCATAGCCTCCGCAATTGCCTGGCGGATACTCATACGCGTTCTGCGGTCCATGTTCTGCGTAACTGCGAGCAGGTCCGCGTATGTGTCCGCCTTGGCCGCGTTTAGCATGGCGAGGTTAACACGGGTGAGTCTAACGTCAGACACCGCGCTTCCTAGGCCGAGCGAAATGAATACCTGGCGCGTCCCGTCTTTGGCAGCCTTAGTCAGCGCCTCGTCAACGTGCTTCCGCGCTTCTTCGTTAAGTTCGGCGAGTATCTTCGCGGATTCTTTCGCGGCAGCATCGCCGTTCTTGCGGGAAAAGCCCAACGTAAATAAGCGTCCGACTGCCGCACTCACTGCGGACTTCGCACGCTTAAACGCGTTGACTATTTTCGATACCGGCCGCTCATCCATTGTTAAACACCGCGTCCGCTGACGCTGAATCCGCTATGCCACCGACGCGCGTTTCATCTTCGTCAATGCGGCGAAGCGCCTGCTCAGCCTGTTCATCGTTCACTCCATCCAAGCGCTTAATAGCGTCTCTTACGGACATTGTAGACTTACCACCTGTACGTATTTGCGCTATCTCAGCTTGCTCTCGGTCATCTGTCGGCAGTCCATCGGAGAAGATGATGTGCGGTTTTGTCGGCGTGTAGTCGAGTGTATCGTTCGATTGCGCTTGCTCAAGTAGTTGCGCGATAAAAAGTGCCTCTGTCAGTGCCTTATCAAAGTACTGACGTTTTCGCGCTATTTTAGAAAGCAAAGGATTCATGCGATATTTGACGGCGAGCCCTGTTGCACCGCTAGTACCTGCATTTTCTTTACCCAACGCGATAGGAGGTAGCTCTGATGTGGTCAGGAGTGTATCTATTAGCTTGTCGAGTTCTTTAAAAGCCGACTCAAGCTGACCGTCCCAAGTAACGTATTGAGGAACGACTGAGCCAGAATCTACAACTTCAAAAACTTTAGCGTATGCCGCTCTTTGTTGAGGCACACCGTCCGGGCCGTCCTCTAAAACGCCTGACGGAACCGTTAATATTGGGTCAGCGTGCTTATCTAGGATCGATGAAATTTGAGTCAATCGGTTATTGATCTCACGGAACAAAGCCCTGTGCTCGCTTATATCGTCCAATCCGCACCATGTATCATCGAAAGAGAAGTTCGGAACGTGTACAATAAGAGGCGCGGGCACTCCGGTTTTCAGCGGCGTCTCAACGTCTTCCAACTCTTTCGTAATAGTCCACGAGGTAACTTCATCATTTCGCGTAGTCAGAGCCATCATTTCGAACTTGGAAAACGTAATCTCTCCCGGAACATGCGTTTCAACGTGTAGCTCCCACCGAGTTCGTCCTTCTTCGGGAAAAGCAATCGGGACGGCTATGTGGTAGGCCGCGACTTTTTTAGCATTGCCGGGCACTGTTTCCGGGAAGACGTAAGCCGCATTCTGTGATTCAATGACGGCGCGGTACGGATCTTGTGATTCCGGTAAGATTCCGCGATATTCTTGCGCCCATTTAACCTTATAAAACGAGTCCCCACGGTAAGCATTTCCGTGAGCCATTTCATAGTTTGTCGTATTAAGCGTGTTGTCCTTGACTATCCGGTCCAGCGCGGTTTGCTCTGTTGAGGCTTCTTCTCCCGCGCTATAAATCGGAGAGTCGCCGAATAGTAGGTCAGCCGCTTTCTTGCATATCAATCCCGCGTAGTTAGCGTAGATATAACGTTTCGGCTCAACCTCTATTTCCTCACTTAGCCTCTTAATCAAATCAGCGTTACACCTGACAAGCTCCGCGTTTTCCCGGTATCGGTCTACCCGTTCCTTGTGCTCTTTTGGTGGGTACATCTTACCTACCTCAAACAATGCGACGCCTCCTTTATAGTCCTTTTGGTTTTTTACTCCACGATCTACCTCGTCTACCTAGGCCGCCTCCTGCAGCCTCAACCGCGCCGGCAAGAGAATCTGGTAGATCATCATGAGTTCCGGAGGGAAACTGCTCCATCTGCTCGTGCAACAACCTGTGAGATTTGTTAAAACGCAAATAACCGCTCTCGATAAGCGGCTCTAATGATTCAATGCGTATTTCCTTCTTTGTGCGAGATATAACCGCCTTGAGTCGTACGCTTCCGATGCGCTCTTTGCGTAACCTTTCGCTCAATTGCCGATACATATCGTGCTGCGCGCCGACCGTCTCAACCGCAAAAGCCTTATGTCCGTATCGTTTTATAATCTCAACCGCCTGCTCCAACGCTATATGAGCCGCGCATTTTCTCGCCCATGCATCAATTACGTACATTACAAGAGTGTTCCGGTCTATCCCGACTGTTACGATCGCGTTATAGTCGGAACGCGAACTTTTGCCCTGTGCGATATCCCAGAAAGCGTAATAATCAAGCGGAAGTTCGCGTCCAAATGAATCAATGAGGTCTGATTCATCGTAATATCGGAATAACTCCGGGTTAAATATCATTGATTCTTCATCTATCGGCGTATTCTGATATTCCGTATTAAACGCTTTTGATCCGTTAGCCCATTTCCACGTCATCAATGCCCATAACGGCTGAACTTCCGGCCAAAGTACGACCGCTCCTCTGTCCATTTCGTCCCGGTTTGCTTCGTAGAAGGCTCGCGCTGACTTAACACGGTCCTCAACGTCAGGATTCAGATATATTGCGCGACATTTTTCCCATAGTTCTGTATGTTCCGGGTCTTCAATCAATGCTTTGTATAGCTTCGAGTTAAAGTCCGATCGCTTCATAACCGTTCGTAATAGCGACTCAGCGTGTACAACCGTTCCCATATATACGAAAGCCGTTCGCTTACCTTTTGGATCTCCTAGCGGTACCACCGTTTGCGAGAACCAGTCACGCATCTTCTGCCGCAGTTCCGGCGTGGCCGCGTTAGATCGTATGTCTTCAAGGTCATCACAGATTATCAGATCCGGCCGGACACCTTCCCAGTTACGTCCACGCAATGCCTGGTTACTAGATGCGGCCTCCATCTTCGTTAACTGACGCTGTCCACCATCTGCGGTAGGCTCCCACGCAACAAATTCCGAGGAGTTATCTTTCGGGTTCACTTGCTGTTTGGGATTCAGTAAGGGACCGAAGTCTGCGCGTAGTTTCGCGTTACTTTTGAGCTGATTCGCAATCCACTCAAGGTTACCTGTTGATACCGCAGGCGTTTCCGATATATTGATAATGTATTTACGATGCCTGTACGCGATCTCACGTAGAGGGAACGCCTTTGATAAGTACGATGATTTCGCGTGAGAACGGGGCGCCGCACGCACTACCTTAGCATTTATCTCCCGCATAGATACATCGTCCATTGTCTCGCAGATTTCACGGTGAAACGTCGGTGAATCTTCGACACTTTCGACGTCGAATCCGTCCCAGTTACCCGCGTTGCCTGGATTATGTACCTCTGAAAAGTATTCGAGCGCGAAGTATAGGAGGTCGGCTTCTGCTCTATGAATTCGCGACAATCGCTTAGATTCGTCGAGATAATGCGCCAGTTCCGCTTCTTCTCCACTCGTAAGCAACTCCGGAACACCTTCCGCAGTCATCGCGTGAATTAACGCGTCTAATCTATCGATAATCTGTTCGCGCTCATCTCTACCGACCCAGCGATCGTTTACCCACGCCATGACTCCGCCCCCTCTTCGCTAATTTTCAGCGTGAAATAACGCTGTTGTTGCGTTACCCTACCCAATACACTCGGCCTTGGTTAAAAGCGCTAAATGCACGCTAAAACCACGGTAAAACTATGGGACCATTCCGATAGCCTGCTTGCGCAAAGTCCAAAGTTAATTTTTGTTCGCGGATATTTCCGGCACCAGTTGAGGCGGTCGCTAGGGGTCGAGGGGGTGGGCCGCCCTCTCATTCGCCGCCCCTCTTCGCAACGACTCCGTTTATTCATCCGCATTGCATAATCGTAACGATCCCGTTTAATCACGGATATGCACGGACATGTGCACAAAATCCCGTATACGGTGCAATAGTCCGCTCCGCAAACCCGCGCCCCGCCTACGTCTAATTGCGCTGCATAAACACGCCTTATACATTGCATATGCATTTCCAGTTATTAACGCGTACAACCCGCGCCGTTATGCGGATTATGCCCGTTAGAAACTGGAAGAGTATGCGGTCATTTCCCGTATGGTCTGGCGGTACTTATACGGCGGTTATGCAACGTCATTCACCGAGGAGTGAATAACCTGCATTACGGTGACGTGGTGAATTACGAAGGCAAAACGAAAATTTCCGAAGGGCCACGCGCCAGGAGGTCGCAGTAGATGTAATTGACGTCTTGTCAACCGCAGTACATACGCACTCCATCGCGTTCCTTCATATAATGACGCGCCAAACACACGCCATCTACTCGCTTTACACTCCGCGTCTTGCTTGGTACTCCGCCAGCTTACGATCCAGCTCTTCGCGGTCAAGCGTGGTCGAATCCGTCTTGGTAACGTCGATCTTCTCCGTAAGCATCTCCGTCATAGTAAGTAACAACTTCGCGGCGGCTGCGTTCCTGTCTTCGATAGCTGCTTGCGCCATTGCGTCAGTCACTGCCGGTATCCGATCGAGTACGTTACGTGTGATCTGTTTCTTTAACTCGCGTTCAAACAACGGATCTTTCATCCAGTCATACAGCGCCTGGCGGCTAACTCCGGATTCTGTTGCGATCTGCTCCATCGTAAGACCTGCGCGCTTAGGTTGCGCGAGATAACTCAGCGCAATAAGGTGATGCGTCTCTAGACGTTTAAGCGCCATACATACCGTCTCCTTTACGTGAATAGTACGAGCCTCCTACGCTCAGGCAAGGTGTAAGAGATACCGCGCTATTCTTTTGATATTGCCTACATGAGCCTCTTCTTCGAGTTATCTTCATGTATTAGCACAAACAAAAAGACAAGCTCAGGCTTCCGCCCTCGCGCTCACATCTTTCGATGATCGCACCTGCTTGTCATTGGTATCTCTTATTATGTTGATTACGCGTCAAAAGGTATTTATGAATCAACTTGTCCCGCGAGGTTTAGTTTGCGAAGCAAAATCAACCGAAGCGGTAATGTTTTATAAATCTGTATCGGTAAGTCTTAATACCGTAAGTATATATACAACGCAATATTTGCCGATACCGATCCGCAATTATTTCCGTTACGAACCGCAACTTTTTCCGTTACGTACTCGTTCCTCGAACATTCGCTTACGTAGTGCGCTCGCCTGCCTACGCTGGCTGCTCGCTTTCTGTCTCGTTTCCACATGTTCCCTCGCTTCGGGGAACCGCTCAAAGAACGCATCCTCGTCCGTTATCGCAGGCTTAACGATATACACATCATTACCATGCGTGGGATGTCGCGCTATCTCGACCAATTCACGTTCAACTAGTACCACCTTCACCTTCGTAACAGTACGTTCGCTGCAGTTGAGCGTGGCCGATATATCCTCGGATGACGGAAATGCGTAACCGTAGTCTACGTTGTACTGGGAGCAGAGGTACGCATATAGAAGCGCGTGTTCCGCTTTGAAGTCCGGCAAGCGCGTGTACAGTCGGAATATTGCGTTAGGAACGATCGTAAAATCTCGTGTAGGTTCAAACGGCTTCCGCCCGCTTCTCTGCTCCGTTGTCATTTGTTTGTCCTCCATTTGTTGTGGTGTATTCCGTGATCGCTTGGCGAAGGGATTCCGTATTATTGAAGATAAACACGTTCCGTTCCGGATACTTGCGATTTTGGCCTAGCCTTTTCAGGACGAAACCGCGCATCATCAAGTGGCCCGCGACACGTTGCGATATCACTACGAAATCATTATGCACTCGCTACACCTCCGTTACCGTAAAGGTTTATGAACTGTCCGCTGTGCGGGATCTGGCGATATTCTCCGTTGTCTAGCTCGGCCTGGCCGCTTTCGGAAACCTGCATTATACGTTTGATCGTCTTCTTTTGACCCCAGTAAAGGGGATTTACGTACGATGCCAACGCAATAAGCTCGCCGGCTTCCTTCTTAGTCTTCGCGTAGACTACGATCGTCTCTCCAACGCTATTAATATACGAATAAACTTTATCTGCAGCGGGGCGAACTCGCTTTTCCGCTCTAATATCCACGATAACATCGCGAACCATCTCGCGTAGCTCGTCACGTGAAATACCGAAAACTTTAGCGGGGAACGTTTCGCGCGATATCTCGATCGCGGCTTTTGTGAGAAACTTTTCGTAGCTCTCCGGACTCAATCCGTCCAGCGTTTTGAAATCTACGCGTTTCTTAACGTAAAACTCAATGTGCATCCACAATCGTCTAATATCGGCCATAAGTGCCATCTCCTTAACGTTGGATTAACGTAAGGGTGTGCGGAGTATACCCGCATCGTTCGTAGCCTTAGCGTGAGTGGGAAAGTACTCTCCCCTTATTGCCCGTAAAGTAGGGTATTTTGGTACGTTTTTAGAGGAAAATATTTACCCAAAGGGTATACCGCCTGTGATAGCGCGGCATTAGCTTTACTTGAGTGAAATTATGATGTAAAATGATAATGGGTTATTCCGTTTACTTACTCTGTATTAGTTCTAAATATACCGTCAACGCGCGACACTTACTGGACTCCGGGTGTAAACTTTTTTTCTAATCCGCGTTAGTCTCCTTCTCGCAGCATCGTAAGATAGTCCACTAATCTCTTTTGCCCTCTCCCCGGTCATCACATAACAACTATCTTTCGTCAGTCCGTACTTTTCCATCTCACCCGCTACCATATCCTTTCTGGCAGCTTCGACCAATTTACGCAGGAAGTCAGCCTGGCGACCACCTATCCGCTGCCATACGGTCTCTTCCGCAATCTCTGCGCCTAGAACTGTTCCCAGCGGAGTCATAAAATTCGGTTGTACCGTCCGATCGGCGCCACCTTTCCGAAGTCTGCGTAATCCATTCCTCTTGGCCTGCGCGTCATAGTAACGAGTCATGAGCGATTGATTGACGTATTTAACGATCTCGCGGTCTGAACGCGTGACGTCTACGTATGGGAGAACATGTTTTAGCGCCGCCTCCATATCGAACATCACTTCGGATCTGATCTGCGACTCTTCGCGGCGAGCGGCCTCTTCTGTCGGCTCAATCAGCGACAATACACCGCGATACAGACGGTAATTCGCAACCGTTCCGAGTTCGTGGTATGCCCGCGTGATCTCATCGTCCGATTTACGCAGCCATTCCAGTAACTCCGGGTTAATGTCGTATTTATAAATGTGCTTCTCCCAGTCTACCGGTTCGAACGGTATTCTAACGCCCATATCTATGTGTAAAATCGAAAGCTGCCGGTTGAGCTCGTCATATGCCCAGCGGATAGGCTCACGAACATACCAAGCGTGCTTAACCGCTTTTTCACGGATCGCACGTATTCGGTACGCTATATATTGGTGAGGATGCGCGAGGTCTATGGAGATGTCGTTTCCCTCTACGAATCTGTAACGCCGTGTTGGATTGCCGAGGAAGTCCGTTTCCGCCGCGTCCTCCATAATGCTGGTGACGATCGCAAGTTCACCGGTTTGCTGATACGTTGTGATTCCGTCTTTTAGATTCATATTGCGCCTCCTTTATAGTAGAAAAAACGGGGCCGCACGATAAAAGTACGGCCGGTATATGGATTATTGCGCTTCTGGACGAAGATTGAGCGTTAGTTTCGGGCCTTTGTATGGAGTAGTGACTGCCTTGGGAAAGAGAGGTACGACGTCAGCTTTCGGTCTTGGAGCCTGCTTAATCTCAGGTCTAATCCCGTGATAATAAAGGTCAACCATCATATCAATTCCGGCTGGGGTAACTTTAAGGTGTTTATTTGAAACAAAGTCGTTAGTGAACATTGTAATCTTGAAGTAATGTTCGTGACCTCTTGTTGGAGGGTAGTAGCTGTCTACTTTACGTTGATACAGTATCCCATTCTCCTGCAACCACTCTCGCAATCGAATGGCGGTCATACCTCCAAGAAACTGTTTTCCAACGGTTGAGAACGAAGCGTAGCCCTCCGAGTCAAGGAATGCATCGTACTTTTCTGCCTTCGGAGTGACAATCGCTAGCTGTTCATTTGTTTGACGTGAGGAAACTAATATTGCTCTGAACATCCCTTGAGTGATTTCATCCGCATGTGGAAGGTATGTTCGAATAAACAAATCTTCATCCGCCACAAAACCGCCCGTCTTACGCATTGTCGGTAGCACTTCGTCGAATAACCATTTTTCGAACTGCTCGGCGTATGGGAGCTTGGACCGCGTTAAGAGTCGATAGACGTTTCCCTCAGAAATGAACTTCATTTGCTGCGTTCTACCGAGAGTGTCGATGACCTCGTGAATCACGACCCCATCTTTATTGCAGTGTCTTGCGATGGCATCATGGGGATTTGAGTATCCGAGCGCCAATGCAACTTGAGTAGCACCAAACATCTCTTTACCTTCGTTAGTCACAATCTGGATGCTGCCGAACATTTCGTGATCGAACACCTTTGGTTGATTTGCTAACATGTACATCTCTCCCATTCGTTTAGTTTGGTGTTGACGTAGTGCTATATGTTAACGGCGCGAGGCCGATGTTATTGGATATTGCCTAATTTCGCGTCAGGGGTTGACTTTAGGTTAGATACGCGGTATACTTTTAGTGTAAGGTGATAAGATTGATATATTTTCAGCCAAAAATAGAGTCTAAGTCTCAGTATAGCACACTTTTTCAGCTATGCAAGAGGTTTGTCTATTTTTTTTTGTTTTTTTTCTTTCCTAAAGCAGAAGCCCACAAGGAGGTTAGATAATGTCATACTGCGTTGAGTGCGGATGTTCTTTTGACAAACTTGAAGGACGACGTTATAAGACTCTGTCTGGATTACATATACACTCAGAAGAATGCTTGATTAACTATATGAAAAAGCATAAAGTCCCGGAGTTAAAAATAATTTTAGATGGACACGAAAGATTGGCCAGCAATAGCGAGGTGCTCCTCTTACTCAACCTCATGAATTAGTAAATTAGCAGTTTTCTCATAATTATTTTTTTTTTGATTGTGAAACCACATTACTTTTTTAACGTATTACTGGATATAACAACGGAAAAGAGCGCGCCACGCGATAGCCAATCGCCGCTCTCTCCGTCATTGTAAAAGAGATTCAGAGCACAAGTTCCCGCTCGCACTCGATATATGTGAACGCGCCTGCCTGAACGAAGGTTCCCGCCTTCGTGACGCTGAATTTTCAAAGGAAAGCCAGAATCGTTGGCGCGAGACTGGCGAAATGTACCGAATAGTTGGCGCTACTCAGCGTTAAATTATCCGCATAGCGATTCATCAGTTAGCGCTGATGATACGGATAAATAATAGAATTAGGCGATTGCTTCAACGGTTAAAGGAGTGTTCGAGACAATGAATCCGAGGTTGGCCGCTTGTTCCAGCGTGACATAAACGGTGTTCGCGATGGATCGGCGGTCTATTTTGGTTAGGATGCGGAAGAATGCGCCAGGTAGCACAACGATCTGTTGGCGACGGCGGTTACTGTTAGGATGGAATGATTCGTCAATGAGCGTAACAATGAAGTTACCGGTGCGATGATCGCGTACATAACCAATTTCAATTACTGTCGTTTTTTCCATGGATGCCCCCTCGGCGTTTTTAGTCCGCGCGACTATTAAGTAGAAAGCAAATACATATCGTTACAGTACGTTGTTACGTGATACATGCGGATGACCGCGACCGCCGGACCGGGGCCCGTTGGTTTCGTCCTGCTCCGCTAAAACAGGCGCTCATCAGGCGGCTATACTTGAAATTCGAACAATCCCGTCATCCCTCCGAGTACATCCCGCGCCAGCCAATCCAGCGCCGATACATTACGCAGCTTCTCGATAATCCGCGCTACGATTAATTCCGGATCACCATCGACGTCCTGTGCGAGGTGAATACCGCAAGTGGCCGTATCCTCGACGTAATAATGCGTCAGGTGACCAAGTCTGATCGGGATGACGCGGACAAGGAATACGGTGCAGTACGAGAGATAGACCGCGGTGTTGCTATTTACGAGCCAGGCCGGAGTTATTTCGTGGCTCTCCGCCTTCTCTTCCCAAACGTGTAGGATGAATATTTTATCCACGCGGCTCCCTCCGATCCGTAATGAGTCCATCGAGCTGCAGATTAAAATCACCGCGGCCAGGCGTGAACAGTAGTATTTGCGTCAGAAAATCGAGCGCATCCATGCCGCGTAGTCTAGTTACGAGTTGGGCCGTGATATCCATTATGTCCCCGCTAACGTCAAGGCCGATCGCCATGCCTCCGCTTTCTCCGTCTATGTACTGGCGCGGCTGCTCCGGATCTTGGTGAACTGAGCGAACCCATAGCGCGCCTGCATCGATGAAGAACATGTAACGTTCGTTCAGTGCACATCCTGCGTAATGATAGAATTCGTCGTCACGGTCAAAAGGTCCGATAGAAAACGAGGCCGATTCGAAACGGTCTGGCGCGCTCACTCACATCACCCCACGATATACGAAGTCGATGTCTACGATGTCGGACGCGGTTACGCTAAGGCCCGAAACATTGGCGTTACTCACGCCCTTCTCAACTGCGCGGAAACGAACCTCGACGTCAGAAAGCTGGCGGACACTGTTAACGTAAAACATGCGGTTTGATTGCGAGAAATTGACGACGCAACGGTAGAGGTGTACAGGGCGGCGGCTCATGCTACGATCTCCTTCGTGATGATCAATATTGCGTAAAGAGCACGCAGAAGTTGAATGAACCGACGGCCATACTTTCTTGTTTTAATGTTGTTAGACGTAGTTTGAGTATTATTAACGGTTAGTTGCATGTTGCGTATCCCCTTTACGGATAAATTTAGTTAGTAGTTCGATCGCGCTCATATTGAGGATGTTATCAACGAAATTCAGGTCCTCTATCGTCAGGTCAAAGATTGCGGGCTCGCCGTAAGTTGTGACGTACTCTGTTCCGTCAAAGTTTACGCATTCCATAACTGCGAGACTAAACTCAGGGTCAACGTAAATCGCGTGATGTTCATCTATAAGCGTGCCAGCGTATTCAATCCGCCACGGTCCATCGACGTCTACGCCTTTGGTTACGATAGTGATCGGCATAATTACGTACCTCCTTGCGGGATTTAATGCGGACCAGTACGATGTTGCTTGATAATGATGAAACGCTTTGTTACGATATACGTATAAGATGTTAACAGGTTATCTTGTCAACTAGTTTACTTGATTACAACTATACATCCACGTAGTCATCTTGTCAACTAGTTTACTAATCTATTTTTGGAGGAATTTTCGTGGCTATCCGGTTCTCACTCGATAAGATAATGAAGGAACGCGGACTTGAACAGAAAGACGTTGTTCAAATTACCGGCATAAATCGCAATACTGTAAAGGCGCTCGCGTTGAATGCCAACGCGCGGATAGATTTCCCAACGCTTAATACCTTGTGCGAAAAGTTGGACGTGCTGCCTGGCGACTTAATTGAATACATACCTAAAGCTGAATAAAATACTGATTAAACGCAAAAACACCGCTATCCCTGCGTACAGGTTAGCGGTGTTTTTATTATTTCAACAAGATAATATTACGGCGTCACACGTTCTAAGATAACTATTATAGTATTATTTTATTGTAATGCGTTACATTTGCGGGTAAAATTGAATTGCCACTGTAAATCATAATTTACAGAGGACAAGAGCGAGTAAAACAACAATTGTTTTAGGTAACCGCAGTCTTTGGCGAGAGGCGGTTACCTGCCTTTCATAATCATAACTATGAGTACAGCAAACGCTATCATAAGCGTAAGTGCTTCGTAAGTTGAGATAAATAACACCTCCTTCCAGGATTGAAGGTAGATGTTTCCTCTAATTAAAGCATTACGTAACGCAAAGCCCGCTCTTGTCCACTTTCCAGTATACACGCGGATTCAAAATTATGGAATAATAAATGTTGAGACACACCGGGTCGTTAACCATACGGCTCTTTTTTGCGTAGAATTGCCGTCGAATCAGCGTGTTTAGACTTCCGTAAGGGGAACGTACCCGAACGGGCTGACGCGCTATATGTACGTGGATTTGACGGAGAGAACGAGAAAGAACCGCTAACCCTGCGTATGGGCTGCGGTTTCTTAGTATTTGTTGAAAGTATGGGTGAAGAGTCTGTGAGCACTAAGTTTCCTCGCCACTACCCAATATCTACTATCGACTTGTCAATAACACATGAATTTATAAAATGCTCTCCTAGTTGGGTAAAACTCCAAGCCTTTCCGACAAGAACAGCAGTGGCCGCAGGGTTCTTTTCTTTAACATCTTGCTCAATATCCTCAGCAATTTTACCAACTATAGTGTTAAGAGTTTCATATCTCTTCTCGTCAGTGAATTTATTTTCAATACACACGAGTATCCCTAACCTAATTAGATTATCAACGGAAGACATATACTTTTCCATATTACCCTTATTGATCCCAGGAAAAGGAAAGAAATACTTTACTTCCTGATAACCGCTACCACCTGTGCTGTTAACTATGATCGTCCCACAAGATATCGAGGTTGTTTCTTGCACTAAAAACTCTAAACATTTAGCGTCAAAGGGGGAAAGTTGCTTAATAATTTCAACATAAGACGGATGAACCTCATCTCTCTTGTCGAGATTGGCTGCAGAAGCAATAAGCCTAACAAATAACCCCCGTATACTGTCGTTCTCAATATAGTACTTACTTCCTTCCAATGCAGGTCCCACGATGTTTAAAGAAGGCTCAACTAACTTCTCAGACGGAATACTGTTAATCGATTTGGTTAACTCTTCCTTCATTTTCTTTACTTTATGTTCGATCCTAACTCTGGACATCAACAAAGGGCTGAAGACCACATAAACCAAGTTACTGATACCTGATCCGATTTCTTGGGCAGGTCCGCGCACAAGATCATTTTTTACATCCTCAGGTAAATTCTTAACAATGTCGCTCGCACTATTCGCAACTTCTGAAAACAAGTTTGGTTCCGCCATGGCTACCTACCTCTCATACTGCATATTTAAACGTACAGACTCCGCGCATATAACGCTCGCCCTTCACCGCAACGCTCATCTCCGAAATATCCTCGATCACTCCGCCGCCGCCGAGTTCCGCCCCGATAAACACGACGATAGGCGTCCGGTCCAGTTGCGCGGTATAAAGTTGGATGCCGGAAGTTAGCGGACGCATATATAAACGTAATCCTTTCGTTGTGGGTTGCGTATATACTTCGACAAATTGGCGCAAATTTCCTGCTGCTACTCTGCGTCAAAATCGGGGGAGTGAGCGCGTGATGTGAACGAAATGAAATCGTGAGAAAACGGGAGTATTCGGGAGATAATAAGATTTCCGTGCTCATCCGTGAAGATGCCTATTCGTCCGATTTCACTCTCTATATTACCCTGTATTACTTTCATTTCTCCTGATGTATGTTGAATTTTGTGGGGGTTACTCTCTGTATTAGTTGAGAATTTTTAGCTAATCGCCGAATTTGCGGTTTGAAGGTAGCCTGCTTGTCAGATTATAATCAGAACCAACAGTCGAGGTCCACCAAAGCTAACTTAGGCTTCCGAAGTTCTAAAATGCTGTGCACATAATCTTTGTATACGGGCGAATTAGTTAGTAAATTAAAGATAATAGAAGTTTGACCTTTGTTGATTATTGGTTAAATTTAACTCATCCGGTATACGTACGAGAGGGATGAGAGTATGTCCGAAATTTAGCTGGTCCAGAAAGTTTTTTGTACTTCGTCAGTTAGACATACACGCGCTAGTCCACTTATACTACGGAGGTATCAACGAGATGACAACAACTAAACGGGATATTGTTGAGATGTTTATTGTCGAAGGTGACTACGATCTCTGATTACATAAGGATTGTGGCTGGGTTACCTAGTGAGTACCACGCTCAGCTTAGTTGAAAGAAGACATTTGACGAAATGACTTATCGCGAAGCGGGTACGAATAGTGCAACATACTAAAACTGAGGGATAGAAGGGGGAAAGTTTGGCGGTGATGGGTTGTTGCCTTTTGCAATAAAATCGTTAGAGCTATCCCATTCTGGAACCCTTAATACCCAAAATTATTCATGAGAAGGTGCTTCTACTGCGTACAGGAATTCTAGATGGTGCTATTATTCACTGGTAAGCACTTTGTTCGCATGTACACGGGAACATAAATTTAGCCTCTTCAGAGGAATATGCTTTATAACGAGGGAGGTGGTAGTGTATGACTGCGTACGAAGCACTGATGGTCATGTTAACATTTGGGTTACTGATTTTTAGTCTACTAGCTTTTGTAATGTCGGTTCTTTTCTTTTTAATCAAAAAGCAGCGGTAGCCTCCCCACCAAGAGCGGCTACCGCGTCGATCATTCGCAACTAGCATAACCCTTACCGCTAATACACGCAAGACCCGAGACGTAGCCGATCGAAGCTGCGTCTTTTCTCTGTTTACTTCGGAGGCACCATCACAAAAGGCCGCTCTCCCTCGTAAATATCCGTACTCACTCCGAGATATTTCCGCATAACTACGCTCGCATCCGCAGCCATCATCGTCCACCTTATCCGCATTTGCGACTCGTAGCCGCGACATTTATAGCGCGCCGTTACGCCGTCATTATCCGTTACCTCTTCGTAGACCTTGATGCCGCGTGTACGGAATCCTTTGCGTACTTCGTAGAGGTCTGCGGTGAGTTTGCGTTGGGCCTTCGCTATAACGTCGACATACGGACCCGGCGTCTTTAGTGTAGCGTTGATTAGCGCGATGTCCCGTTCGAATGCGGTGAGGACGCGCGGGAGGATGATGTGCGATTTAAATAGCGTGTGATCTTCCGAGGTGATATCGATCATTTGCGGCGAACCTCCGTTATAGTGCGTTTGAATCCGCGAGAGCGGAACGTTTGTTCTTAGTATAGCGCGGGAGTGGCGGATTTTACAAGCGGGAGAAATGCGACGACGTCGTCGGTTTTAGACAGCGCAGATATCCGAAATTAATAGTTGCAGCGATGCGTAGGCAATTCACCACCCCATCCGGTTGACGAGCGCAAAAATGCGTTGGTTGTCCGTTTCGTGGATGTGTGTACGGGGTGTGCCCAAAGTTGGACCTACCCCCTCGTGCCAACACGAACAGTATTGGGGTTAAAGTGTATGGGGACGCACAATCTGCATATCCTTGACGAATCCAAAACTGGACGCGTCGTCAGGTGACTAAGTTCAACTTAGGGAGTCGGGATTCACGACGTCCTGGCGCAAATACTATCATTTTAAATGAGGGTATCGCGCGAGTATATGCGTGAACGAATCGTTCAGTCATCCGCAGACATGGACGACGAAAAATTGCGCTCTCCGAGATGTGCATGGAATTGTGCCGATCGCATGTGTACGTTGAGAGTACGGAGAATGAACACAAGGACGTCCGCGCAGATAAATATGTACAATAGTGCAAACTAAAGTTACCAATTCCGGCCGCCACGAAATTAATAACACGCACCCTATTGACTTTTTCGACGTCGTGTGTAAAATATAAGATCTTTTAAAGACTTTAAAGATTTAAGATCTTTTACTCAGTTATTCACTACGTTCATAACTTCGTACGCCCCGATAACAAGTGATCGTGACGGATAGACGGGCATCACACATAGAATTGCGCGGCAGAACTAAAGAAAAAGACAATACGATACGCCTCGCCGCCCCTCACACCGAACCCTCCGAATCGCCGCCGTGAAATCTACGTGAAATTAGCGTGGATTCAGGCGTTTAAATAGCGCGCGAGGGTATTCGTTAGGGTCAGCGATTAAACACGCTAATTTCACGTGAATTTTACGGGAAGCGCAAAGGAGCGCAAATTGTGACGCGTAGAGTAGCCGCTGGAAATAATGAAGGATAAACGTATGTATAATAGTGCAAATACAAAGAAAAACCGGACGGCTACATGAGCTATCCGGACAGCGACTATATTTTAATTTTCCTCACCGAGGGTACTAAATTGTTAAGCGGGCTGGCTTTAGTATGCTGAACGCGTAAGTCCTCGTCTACCAACGATACATATCGTCTTGTGACAGCCATAGTGGTGTGTCCTAGCGCCTTTTGAAGGTGAAAAGCACTAGCTCCATTACGTATGAACTCTAATGCAAAACAGTGCCTAAGAGCGTAAGGTGTGACGTGTACTCCAATTCTCTTAGAATAAACTTCTAATCGGTCACCCCAGGTGTGTCTCGTTAAATGTTTCCCCTCATAGCTGCAGAATATTGGAACGTCATTTCCCCAATCATCGTGTCGCACACTTATGAGTCTTTTTATGGCTCTTGCCGTTATTTCAGATATTGGCAGCCTCCGTATCTTTCTAGTTTTGGCTACCTCAGGTCTAATGATAATCTCTAAGCTCTTTTCTCTAAAATCTTTAGGTATCAGCGACATAGCTTCTTTTGGTCTAATCCCATTATCCAAGGTTAACAAAATTAAAGCGTAATCTCGAAGCCCGGCAAAAGTATTTGTATCCGGTTGTTCTAACAATTTTTTCAGTGAACTCAATTCAATATCTATGATTCGACCTTCATCTTTTCTTTTCTTTAACTTGGAAATGGGATTGTCTTTAAGATATTCATTTTCCACGCACCAACTTAGAAATGTACGTATATAAATTAATCGGTTATTAAAAGTGGCTGGCCTCATTTTTTGTGAAAGGTGTTCTAGTAAATTTAACTTTAAATTTTCCTCAGAATCCCAAGAGTCAGGAAACCTTTTCATAAATAATTTTACGTGACTGTAGTAATCCGAAGCAGTTTGATCACTAACTCCTTCAACTAGCTTCCACATAACAAATTCGTCAAGAAGGTCTGCCCATCCCTTTTGTTCTTTAGGAATAAATTTGACGCGGCCCATATAAACAACTCCTCACCTATTTAATTAAATAAAAGCGCACATCCCCGAAGAGGACGCGCGCCTGGTAAGTTTGTATTTACACGCACATTGCGCTATTATGTTTATCAGCTAAATGCCCGATAAGTTTACGCTAAAATTGCGCGGAGATTCGGACAGTTTACCGGAACAACGTCCGCATAGTTTATCGGAATCTCGCGACCAACGGCCGATAAGTTTACGCGAACAATCGTTCTAGTCATCGTCTGAAAACGTTGATACAGCGGGGTTTACGAGACCTTATGCTCAATTCTCAGCTTGTCAGCGACCATCGCGATGAACTCGCTATTTGTTGGCTTCGACTTGCTGATATTGATCGTGTAACCAAACAAGTGGCTGATGCTGTCGATGTTACCACGAGTCCATGCCACTTCAATCGCATGACGGATGGCACGTTCGACGCGGGACGGCGTGGTTTTGAATTTTTCGGCAATCGCTGGATACAGTGTTTTGGTGATTGCTCCCAGAATTTCGATATTGTTATACACCATCGTAATAGCTTCGCGCAAATACTGATATCCCTTAATATGCGCAGGAACGCCGATTTCATGTATGATGGACGTAATGCTTGCATCGAGATTTTTATGTTTGCCCATGGGCACAACATTGGATTTCATGAACATGGATGATCCATTGCTCGTCGACATCGCGGTCTGTGTTCCAACCAGTTGACGCACACGATTCGCAAGCACCTCCATGTCAAACGGCTTGAGAATATAATAAGAAGCTCCGAGTTGCACGGCACGCTGTGTGATATTCTCTTGTCCGAATGCCGTAAGCATAATGACTTTAGGCTGTGGAGACAGGTTCAGGTTGCGCAAGCGCTCAAGCACACCCAGACCGTCCAGATGAGGCATGATAATATCCAGAATCAATACATCCGGCACATCCCGAGTTTGCTCCAGCAATTGCAGTACTTCTTCTCCATTGTATGCAATACCGGTTACTTCCATATCTTCCTGTTCAGATATATATTCGGCAAGCAAATTCGTAAATTCACGATTATCATCGGCCAGCAATACCTCAATTTTTTGCAAAACGGTATCCTCCTTTAAATTAAACATCGTTTCGTACATTTCCTTACACGTTTAATTTTCGACACAGCGAGTTAAATTCCTCCTGTCGAAAATTATTTTTCTTTATTTTTTTTTCTTGATCCTATATAATAAATAATTTATTTCATTATCCGATATATTATGTTTGCTTTCGACAAAAAAGAACCTCAAGGCTGTTTAACCAGCCTTGAGGTTCTTATCGTTTTCCTTTTTCATCATAACGCCAGCATCTTGTAACATCCATTCAATGAAGCAACCGTAACCCGATTTCGGATCATTCACGAATACATGAGTAACTGCACCGATCAACTTACCATTCTGTACAATAGGGCTGCCACTCATCCCTTGAACGATACCTCCGGTCTTATCCAGCAGTTTCGGGTCCGTGATTCGAAGTACCAGACCTTTTGTTGCTGGTTCGGTTTGATCTGCCACATGAACAATGTCAATGGAGAAGCGTTCAACTTGTTGACCGTCAACCACGGTAAGTATTTCGGCCGGTCCTTCCTTTACTTCATGAGAGAAAGCAACGGGAATACCTTTCGAATACAAACTGTGCTCAGGATTTCCGGACATTTTACCAAAGATACCAAAAGCCGTATTACGTTCAATATTGCCCAAAATTTTGCTTTCCTTGAGGAAATGAGCACGTTTTTCACCCGGATCACCGGTCTCACTTTTAGAAATGGACGTCACATTGGATTGAACGATCTGACCACTACCTACAACAATAGATGTTTGTGTGTTCATATCTGTAATGACATGGCCCAGTGCGCCGTATACGCCCTGATCTGGAGCATAGAAGGTAAGTGTGCCAACACCGGCTGCAGAATCACGAATGTACAATCCAAGCCTCCACGCTTGATCCTCGGAGTCATACGCCGGAGTTAATCGTGTCTTCACCGTTTCCTTACCACGTTTTAACACAACATCAATACCTTTTTTACTTTTCCCTGCAAGTTCAACGGCTTCAGAGACACCTGCTACGCCATCAAGACGTTTACCATCCATATGCGTAATCAGATCTCCGAGCTTAATGCCTGCGGTTTCTCCTGGCGATACACGCTCATCCTGCCCAGAGTGGACCAGATGATGACCTACAACCAGAATGCCTGCCGATTTAACTTTGACGCCAATCGTTTGACCCCCGGGTACAACACGCAAATCCGGTATCACATTCACATGGACTGTTTTGACCGGAATTTTACCCCACAACTTTAACGTTAATTTGGCATGTCCCGTTTGTTGAGGGTGAAGATGCAAAGGTTGTTGCCTGGTAACATGCATCGCTGCCTGATCATCCAAACCAACGATATCTGGTCGATCTACAACGGCGCTTGAAACAGCAGGTACAGCGAGCCGGACATCCGCTTGCCTGCCAGCAAACACCTGCAATTCATCCGGCAGTGAAGCATAACTTTGCACAGGCTGAATGGCCTGGCTAATCACACAAAGAAAGAAGGCAAATAAAAGACCTAGCAATTTCTTCCTGAGGGGGGAATTCAATGGCTGTCACACTCCCTTTGCTTCTTTCGCTTGACGAAAGGTGGTCGCCAATTGCGTACCTATAAGATAACCTCGCCCCCAGGCTTTTATTACTGTCAATCATTACGCCAGCCGTCCGTTTCACCCTTTTTTGGCTTCCGCCAAATTCAGCATTTCCTGTGCGTGATGCAGCGTTTTTTCTGTAATTTCCACGCCGCCCAGCATACGTGCCAATTCCTTCACTCTGCCTTCGTCTGACAGCGATTCCACCTGCGTCATCGTCCGTCCATCGTAAACATGTTTCTCAATGAGATACTGATGATCTGCCATACAAGCCACTTGTGGTAAGTGAGTTATTGAGAAAACCTGACAAGTCGAAGACAAGCGGAACAGTTTTTCCGCAATGGATTGAGCTGCTCTACCACTAACTCCGGTATCAACTTCATCAAAAATCAACACAGGTATCCGGTCATGTCGTGCAAAAATACTCTTCATCGCCAGCATCATTCTCGACAACTCACCACCTGAAGCAATTTTGCCAAGTGGTCGTAATGGCTCGCCCGGGTTCGGCGAAATCAGGAATTCCGCATTGTCCGCACCCTGACGATTCAGACGAATACGACGTCCATTCCATTCAATGCCCTTCGGATCTTCGAAAGGAGTAATCTGAACACGCAACGTAGTCCGCTCCATTTGCAGATCCTTGAGTTCGCTTTCCACCTGTGCAGCAAGTTCCTCGGCGCATTGTTTGCGAACCTTGCTAAGTTCTTCAGCAGACTCCATCACAAGGTTAAGCATTTTGTCACGTTCAGCTCGCAATTTCTCCAGCCGTTCGTCCTTGTTCTCCAGTTGGTCGGTTTCATGGCTAATCTGATCATAATAACTCAGAATAAGTTCAACACTGTCCCCGTATTTCCGTCTGAGGCCAGAAATCAGATTCAGCCTTTGCTCCACTTCTTCCAGCCTTGCCGGATTAAATTCAATCTTCTCCCGGTAATCCCTTAATTGAAATGTCGCATCTTCCAATTGATAAAATGCGGATTGCAATTGTTCTACAATGGGTTGCAGTCCTTTGCTATCATATCCAGAAATGTCTTCAATTCTTGAAAGAGCAATGCTCACAGCTTCAAGTCCGCGTTGACCACTGAGCAGATCATATGCACCAGCAACACTGTCCATCATTTTCTCACTATGGGATAGTTTGACCCGTTCTTCCCCGAGTAATTCATCCTCGCCTCGTGTAAGGCTTGCCGCTGAGATCTCCTCAAGCTGAAACCGATACATGTCCAAGAGTTGATATGCCCGCTGACTGGACTCCTGAAGCGCACGCAGTTCTTTTTCCGCCGTGATAAACTTGCTGTAGCGCTCCTGGTACTTCGCTTTGATCGGTCCGATTACTTCCGAGCCATAGGTGTCGAGAAGCCCCAGATGGCTCTCAGCGCGCAGCAAACTCTGATGTTCATGTTGTCCATGAATATTGATCAGCTTCTCGCCTACTTCCCGCAGCATGGTCAGATTGACCAATTGCCCATTAATGCGGGACGTACTTTTCCCCTGTGTGTTCAGTTCACGTCGAATGACCAGATGCTCTTCAGGCTCACAATGGATACCCAACTTCTCTAATGTCTGCCATACCGGATGACTTTGCTCCATCTCAAACAAGGCTTCCATCTCTGCCTTCTCACATCCGTACCGGATCAGATCAGCTGAACTTCGTCCACCGGCAATTAAGCCAAGTGCATCTATAATAATCGACTTCCCTGCACCCGTTTCCCCTGAAAGTACATGGAATCCCGGATGGAATACAACGTCCACTTCTTCCACCACAGCCAAATTACGAATCGATAACGTAACTAACATCTGCAAAAACACCTCCGGATGACTAACTCAGAAATTATGTTTTTGAACCATTGATTAAGCAATGTAACCCATGATCCGCTCAATAACGGTCACACTGTTACCTTCAGTCCGGCAGATAATCAGAATGGTGTCATCTCCACAAATCGTGCCCATGACTTCATTCCACTCAATATTATCAAGCAGAGCTGCAATGGAGTTGGCTGTTCCTGGCAAACATTTCATCACAACCAGATTGTTTGTGTGATCAATGTGCAAGAAGTTGTCAACAAGTGCACGCTTCAACTTTTGAATCGGATTATATCGTTGATCTGTCGGCAAAGAGTACTTGTATCTTCCGTCATCCATCGGAATCTTGATTAACAGAAGTTCCTTGATATCCCGGGATACCGTCGCCTGAGTCACCTGAAAACCTGATTTGCGTAGTGCTTCAACCAGATCATCCTGGGTCTCAATTTCATTTTGACTAATGATTTCACGAATTTTGATGTGCCTTTGTCCTTTCATACATGCCTCCAGTTAAATGTATTGCAATAAAGCAGCATTTGTAATTCGCCGCAGACTTTGCCCTGCAATGTTCATTCTTTTATATTAGTCCAGATCATCCCCATCATACACATCTTCCTGATAGTCCATGAGCCTGATTAACTTAATATCGGAATCCTCCACGTCAACATACAGCAATCCTTCACAGCCAGGATATAACAACAGGTAATTGAGGAAGCGATCCCTTAGCGCAGGGCCGGTCATTTCAATTGGCTGTCTGCGACGAGACGTTTTCACGAGGTATCTGAGATCCTCACGTTCTGCAACATAATCAATGAATAATCTGCTGTAATAAACGGATTCATTGGCCTCAAAAGCCAGAGGAACCTTCATTTTGCCACCGATGACTTCGTAACCCTGTGCTTCAAGCAAATCCAAGGCCGGGGAATCCTGAATCTTCACGTTCAGCTGCATTCCAGACAAGCTTACCGGCGTCGGTCGGTTCACCCAATTACGCAAGCCAAAGAACAGCCACAAGATCAAACAGACAGCAAGTACACCTATAACGATTGTGTCATATTGACCATCCATTATCGCTCACCTCGAAGACATATTCGAGGTTCAGTAACGATTTCCCTTTACCTCAATCACCTTTCCAGCGAAAAGAAACCCATCTTATGATGAGTTTCCCGTAAATGTATGAGCTGCTTCCTTTGCAACTTGCTCCGCAAGTGCGTCAAGTGAAGCTGGATCGATCTCTGGTTGTGTTGCCTCTGGTGCTTCCAGACGCCAATGTGCGAGAAATTCTATATTACCTTCTCCACCGGTTATCGGTGAAAAAGTTAAACTCTGCAGATGCAAACCAAGTTGACTGGCAAAATGAAGCATCGTCTGCAATACATCCTTGTGTACCTTCGTATCACGTACCACACCGGACTTGCCTACTTTTTCACGCCCTGCCTCAAATTGAGGTTTAATCAATGCAACGATATCTGCAGGTTGTTTCAAAAGAGCCAGAAGTGGCGGCAATATGATTCGCAGTGAAATGAACGACACATCAATGCTCGCAAAGTTCGGCACGGGTCCCGTCAGATCTTCAGGAGTCACATAGCGGAAATTAGTTCGTTCCATAACAGTAACCCGCTCATCATTACGCAAAGACCAGTCGAGCTGATTATACCCCACATCAATAGCGTAGACGTGAGATGCGCCATGCTGAAGTGCACAATCCGTAAATCCACCGGTGGATGAACCTATGTCGAGCATGACAAGTCCATTCATATCAAGGCCGAAATGACGGATCGCTTTTTCGAGCTTTAATCCGCCTCTGCCGACGTAGGGATGTACCGAGCCTTTAACTTTTAGCTCGGCTTCCCTTGGAATTTTCATGCCCGCCTTTTCGATCGGCTCATTATTGGCATATACCAGTCCAGCCATGATTGCAGCTTTTGCCTTCTCACGACTTTCATAATAGCCCTGCTCAACCAGCAGAACATCAATTCGTTCTTTCGGGAGTGACATGTCTGTCTCCTATCATGTAAATTTACGAAGGAAAACGTGTTTTGGGTATGCCATAAGATGATTGAACAGCCATCTTGCGCAGTTCAGCACATACATTTTCAACGGTAAGACCCACTTCCTCACGTTGTTCCTTAATACTGCCATGCTCGATGAAGCGATCCGGAATCCCCATCAATTGTACATGAACATCATGCAGTCCCTGTTCTGCATAAAATTCCAGCACTGCACTACCCATGCTGCCTGCTTGAGATGTTTCTTCAAGTACAATCAATTTGGTGCCTCGAACAGCTAAATCACGCAACATTTGCTCGTCAAGAGGTTTCAGGAAGCGAGCGTTGATTACGCCAGCTGTGATACCTTCCCGCTTCACCATCTCCGCTGCTTCTTCTGCAAGCTGCACCATCGATCCTGAAGCGATGACAGCATATCCCTCCGATGGACGCAGTTGCTCCCATGATCCGATTGGAATCGAAACAAGTACATCATCCAAAGGTACACCGACCACATTGTTTCGTGGATAACGGTAAGCAATTGGACCTTCATTATAATCAAGCGCCGTTTTCATCATATGACGCAATTCATTTTCGTCTTTTGGCATCATCAGAACGATATTTGGAATATGACGCATAAATGCCACATCATACACCCCTTGATGTGTTTCCCCATCCGGACCAACAAACCCGGCACGGTCAATGGCAAACATCACGTTAGCGTTATGTCGGCAAATATCATGTACGATCTGATCATATGCACGTTGCATAAACGTAGAATACACGGCAAAGACCGGCTTCAAGCCTTCCATAGCCAGTGCAGCACACATGGTTGCCGCATGCTGTTCTGCGATCCCTACGTCAATCATGCGGTCAGGAAATTCCTTACTAAAAGGAATGAGACCTGATCCTGTAGGCATTGCTGGCGTTACAGCTACGACCCGCTTATCCTGCTTCGCAAGATCAATTAACGTTTGACCAAACACTTCCGTGTACATCGGTTTCCCCACAGCTTTCAGCACTTGACCGGATTCAATTTTGTACGGAGAAATCCCGTGCCACTTGTGTGAATCGGCTTCTGCTGGCTGATAACCTTTGCCTTTGGTCGTGAGCACGTGAACGAGCACAGGACCATCAACGTTATCAGCCTGTTTGAAGGTTTCAATCAATTTGGGAATATCGTGTCCATCAATCGGACCCAAATACGTGAAGCCCAGTTCTTCAAAAAGAACACCTGGTACCATCATATATTTGACACTATCTTTGATCCAGCTTGCCGATTTGGCCAAACGATCCCCAATAGCAGGAATTTTTTTAAGCATGCCCTCGACATCATCTTTCGCTTTCAGATAATGACGATCCGAACGAATTTTGCTCAAATATTTATGCATGGCCCCAACGTTTGGAGCAATGGACATTTCATTATCATTCAGAATAACCATCAGTTTTCTCTGCTCATGACCGATATGATTGAGAGCCTCAAAAGCCATACCACCTGTAAGCGCTCCATCACCAATCATCGCGATAACTTGGTTGTCCTCACCCTTCAGATCACGTGCAAGGGCCATCCCCATCGCAGCGGACAATGAAGTACTGCTGTGTCCAGCTTCCCATACATCATGTTCACTTTCGTTGCGTTTGACAAACCCGCACAGGCCGTTATGTTGACGCAATGTATCAAAGCGATCCATACGCCCTGTCAGAACTTTGTGCACATAAGCCTGATGCCCTACATCAAAAATCATTTTGTCTGCTGGACTGTTATAGCAGTAATGCAGGGCTACCGTGAGCTCAACCACGCCTAAGTTGGGTGCGAGATGCCCACCTGTAACAGACAGTTTCTCAATCAGAAACTGCCGGATCTCTGCCGACAAAAGGGCAAGATCATCCTGAGACATCGACTTTAGATCACTGGGTTGTTTAATTTGTGGAAGCAGCACGAGAATCTCCCCGCTTTCCTAGATTGTTTAGTTATTGTTGTAAATCGATATATACATTATGAATCAAATGACATTAAATCATTATAACATAAAAGAACAAGAATCATAATTTACTGCACTATACTCCCGATAACGAGCATTCTCGCCAGCAAGTTACTTAAAATTCTTCTCCATATGTATTCCCGCATCCACTGAGGACAGACTTTTCCCATCTAATCGGAAAAAGGACATTACATTTATTACACGGTTATACAGGTTTTGAAACAACGCGTTTTATTCGAATCTAATGGTCTCGACTCATCAGATAATCTGCAATTTCCAGCAATCTGGATGCATCAGGTAACTCGGCTCTTTCAAGTGCATCTTTTGCAGATTGGGTAAGGGATTTCACTTCATCTAGAGAAGCGTCCATGCCAATAAAATAAGGATACGTTACCTTCTGCTGATTCACATCGCTCTGTGTTTTTTTGCCCATCTTCTGCTCGTCACCCGTCAGGTCGAGAATATCATCCTGAATCTGGAACGCCAGCCCCAAATCACGGCCAAACACACGTAAGGCTTCCAATTGTCCTTCCGTTGCTCCACCAATTCGTGCTCCAGCAATGAGTGAGAAAACAATCAGGTCACCCGTTTTGTGCAAATGAATATATTGGAGCTGTGAAAGATCAGTCATGCCTTGCTCACCTTCCATATCCGCAACTTGGCCGCCGACCATGCCTCTTGCTCCAGCAAGTTCGGACATGTCCTCTACGATGGACAGCAGCGCATCTGCCGCCACACCACTACGGCGTCCAGCTTGAACAATGCTATAAAAAGCATGGGTTAACAGCGCATCACCTGCCAATATGGCTGTTGCCTCACCATATACCTTATGATTCGTTAATTTTCCCCTGCGGTAATCATCATTATCCATAGCAGGCAGGTCGTCGTGGATCAGTGAATACGTATGAACCATCTCCACGGCGCAGGCTACCGGCATTGCAGCTGTACGCTGTGCACCGAAGGCTTCCGCCGCAGCAACGACCAGAAGAGGACGAAGGCGTTTACCTCCGGCCATGAGTGAGTACTGCATCGCATCCGACAACGATTGTGGTACATCCCAGTGAACAGGAAGCGTGTGTTTCAACGCTTCTGTCACCTCAGCTGTAACCTCTTCGAGGTATGCTTGAAACGAAGGACGATTACTCATGGACTTCACCGCTCTCATCGTCAGCAGTTCCGAAAGGCTTCTTGCGAAGCTCTCCATCTTCTTCTACGATCATCTCGATCTTGCGTTCCACTTGTTCCAGCTTCAGTCCGCAAAGTTGCGAAAGCTTCATCCCGCGTTGAAACAGATCGATGGCCTGTTCCAACGGAACATCACCATGTTCCAGCTGACCTACGATGTCTTCCAATGCCGCCATTGCCTCTTCAAAATTCAATTCCGGTTCATTCGCCATGGGTATTGTCGTCCTCCTTCATTCCCCAAACCTGACAGTCCAGCTGTCCGTCTGATAATTTAATCTTAATTGAATCTCCAGGCTGTACATCCTTCGTTGACTTGATCAATCGCTGTTCTTGCTCATCATAGACAAGGCTGTATCCCCGTGACATGACTTTAAGCGGGCTAAGCGCATCCAGATGCCGCACAGATGATTTCCACTGTTGTTGCTTCGATCTGGTTATAGACCTGATCGCAAGTTCCAGTTGTCTGCGTGCTGCCGCATTCTCACGGCGTGCTGCATTGACCTGCTCACGAGGATTGAATCGTTGCAGTGCTGCCCGCAGACGCTCCTGCTTCTCTCCTGTCCATTTCATACGCGTATCCACTGTTCTCAAAAGCCGTTGGTGCATCATATCCAGTCGTTCCGTATGCTGCATCAACGTACGTCTTGGATGCACCAGCACTGGCGAACGCTGTAATCTTGCGAGCCGTTCACGATTATGTACAGCACGCTGACGTAAGCTGTGCTGTAACTGGCGCTGACGTTGTCCGATCTGATCAAGCAACTCAGCTCGATTAGGTACAGCTAATTCAGCTGCTGCTGTAGGTGTAGCCGCACGCAAATCGGCTGCAAAATCAGCAATTGTGAAGTCCGTTTCGTGCCCAACCGCAGAAATGACAGGAATATCCGAAGCGACTATTGCTCTTGCCACAATCTCCTCATTAAAGGCCCACAACTCCTCCAGTGAACCGCCTCCGCGTCCAACGATAAGTACATCGGCTTCTCCCATCCGGTTCAAGTTGCCAATGGCTTTGACAATGGAAGGTGCTGCACCTTTGCCTTGGACCAAAACAGGATACAAAACAACTTTGGCAGAAGGGTATCTACGCTGGAGTGTGATCATGATG
This sequence comes from Paenibacillus sp. FSL K6-4396, assembly GCF_038002525.1. NCBI lineage: Bacteria > Bacillati > Bacillota > Bacilli > Caryophanales > Paenibacillaceae > Paenibacillus > Paenibacillus sp. FSL K6-4396. The sequence goes on from NZ_JBBOCR010000001.1 coordinate 4,663,867, forward strand.
TCCCGCACCGCCGCTCCCGTCGGTGAAGTTACAACCCCGATGGTCTGGGGATAACGAGGGATCTGTCTTTTTCGCGAAGGTGAAAATAACCCTTCATCCTCAAGCTTTTTCTTCAGCTGTTCGTAAGCCAGATACAGACTTCCAATTCCGTCCGGTTGCATCTGGGTAGCGTAGAATTGATACTGCCCATCCCGTTCATACACCGAGACATTACCACGGGCAATAACCCTTGCACCCTCCTTCGGTACAAAGGGTAATCGCTGGTTATGGGACGCAAACATAATCGACTTAATCCGACTGTCCTTGTCCTTCAATGTAAAATACATATGGCCGCTGGAGTGATGTGTGAAGTTCGAAATCTCCCCGCGTAGCCAAACGTCCGACAGGACCTGATCCGATTCCAGTTTCATTCGAATATACCGGTTCAGGTCTTTGATGGAGTAGATCTTTTGATCTGCCACAGACAAAACCCTAGGCCAATCCGTGAGCGCGCTTGGCAGCGATCAATGTATTTTGCATCAGCATTGTGATTGTCATCGGACCAACACCACCTGGAACGGGTGTAATTGGACCAGAAACTTCTTTCACACTCTCGAAATCAACGTCTCCTGCCAGTTTGCCATTCTCCAAACGGTTCATGCCGACATCGATAACCACAGCACCCGGTTTCACAAAATCAGCATCCACAAAGTTTGCACGACCGATGGCTACAACTAGAATGTCCGCCTGGCGTGTAATTTCTTTCATGTTGGCTGTACGGGAATGACACATGGTTACTGTCGCATTCTCACGTTGGAGCAACAGGGATACCGGTTTGCCAACGATGTTGCTTCTTCCGATGACTACCGCATGTTTACCGGACATTTCCAATCCAGTGCGCTTGATCAGTTCAATTACACCCGCTGGGGTACATGGAAGCAGACTATCGTCCCCAATAACAAGATTACCAACATTGACTGGATGGAACCCGTCTACGTCTTTATCCACGGCAATTGCATCAATAACCGCTTTCTCTTCGATATGTTTCGGTAGTGGGAGTTGCACCAAAATTCCGTTAATGGATTGTTGATTGTTCAGCTTGTCCACCAGCGCAAGCAGATCTTCTTGGGACGTATCTGCATCCAAGCGATGCACTTCGGAGTAGAAACCGAGGTCGTGACATGCTTTTTCTTTATTACGCACATAGACTTGGGATGCCGGATCTTCCCCGACGAGCACAACAGCCAGACCAGGTACTACCCCCTGTTCGCTAAGCTGTTTTACTTCTGTTGTCATGCTTGCGCGGATCTCTTGGGATACTTCTTTACCGTTAATAATAGATGCTGTCATTGTACTCTCTCTCCCTTATGTGAATATAAAATTAGAGGTTGTTCAAAAAGCCCGCTTTTGATTACGAAGGATACTGAAAACCGGTCTTTTTGAACACACACTATAATTAATCATAACTTAAGATAATTTTGCTTTAATGGCGTCAACTTCCTGAATCATGCGTCCAAGTACACCATTGACGAATTTACCGGATTCTTCTGTACCAAAATATTTGGACAGTTCAATCGCTTCATTGACAGATACCTTTGCCGGGATGTCATCACGGAACACCATTTCATACGTGGACAGTCGTAGAATCTGGCGATCTACACGTGACAGACGGCTAATCTGCCAACCTTTCAAATAATCCACAAGCAAACCGTCAATGGCTTCCTTATTGTTCCAGGCTCCTTGTACAATCTCAGTAACATAAGTACGCATTACATCTGCATCGCGGATAACTACTTCAGTTTCATTATCTTCAGCAGCTTCATTGATCAACATGTTCACAGCTTCTGCTGCACCTACCTCATTCATTTCCATCTGATACAGACTTTGTACTGCAATTTCCCTTGCCAAACGTCTTTTCATGTCCTGCCTCCTGCAGCGCTCCGCCTGGAGCGTCATCATGCTTATTTTATAATCCATGCATCCATCTCATCAAATCCTGTATCGGTTAGATCGATGGATTACACGGTATTGTTATTGTTATCCCTTTTCACAAAAAAACCTGCAATACGTTTCCTCCAAAAAACGGGCAACCTAAACTACAGCTCTATTTTCGGAAGAAACATATTGCAGGGTTCAGGTAGGTCACTTAAACGGACGCCAGCGATCGCCCAGCCATTGTCCCCACTCCCTCCAGGGAATGGACGAACCCAGCTTCGAATCGCTTCGTCTGCCTAACGTATAACCAATGAACACCAAGAGTGCAAAGAACAACATATCCCAAAAACCGATCCATACATAAAGAAATCCAAAAAAGATGCCGCCGATAATTCCGGTAATTCGGCCTCTGTGACTATCCCAAATCTCTTTCCACAGCATCAGTGAAACTCACCTCATTCCACTCGACTCTTGTAGTTAGGCGACTGGGTCACATTAGCGATATACACCGTGACAAAAGAAACCGGGATGCCCGTAATCTCTTGTACATGATCATGAATCGCCTTTTGCAGATCAGAAGTCAGCGCAGGAATAGGTGTCTCACCATCCACTACTGCACGGATCATAATCTCCAGTCCTGACTCGACCACACGTATGCGTGCCTTGACATCACGTACTCCCCGGAAACGGGAAGTTGCCTTCAAACAGAGATTCTCAATCGTCTCCATCGAAATCTGTACATCACCAAACTCAGTACGTTGATCTACAGACGGCAACGATGCACGCTCACGCCGAACCGAGATGTAGAAAAATCGCAAACTCAGGATAAACAAAATCGCTGCTGCAATAACCGACGCAACAATAACGTTTTGTTCCTGCTGGTAATTCAATTCGTAAGGCAGCACACCGCTAATCAGAAGAATGACGGCTGCCGATATTGCTCCAACGCTTATGCTGTATATAAACAACAGAAGCCGATCCAGTATTTTAGCCACGAACTGCACAGCCTCCCTTGCTCACTAACATGACTTAACCTGTTCACTAGCAAAAAATCAGATCCTCATCTAGCTTTCGCTATAATGAAGACCTGTCCAAGACGGGATAACCCCCGGCAGATGATGCCGGGGGAATCTGTCTTCTTTTATTTTACACGCTGACTGTTCAGGTCGATCTCTTCCACTTTCTCGGTGCTCTTGAACTGAACGTCATGAATGTGCACATTCACTTCATTCACATTCAATCCTGTCATGTTCTCGATGGAACGTTTCACGTTCTGTTGAATCTCCGTAGCTACCTGTGGCAGACGGTATCCGTACTCGATAATTACAGAAACATCAACTGCAGCTTCACGTTGGCCCACTTCAACTTTAACGCCTTTGGAAAGGTTTTTGCGACCAAGCAATTCAGCAAATCCGCCAGCGAATCCACCACTCATGCCTGCAACACCTTTCACTTCAAGGGTCGCCAATCCAGCAATCACTTCAATAACTTCAGGTGCGATCTGGATTTCACCGATATCCGTTCGTTCAAATTCAGTCGGTAGTGTACTCATAACTGTTCAACACACCTTTCGCGAGATAAGTTTGCGGCCATCCGTCAGGGCGCTGGACTCAGGTTAATCAACCTTCAGACCCTTCCGGTCCGGCTTTACCGGAACTCCTGCAAACATCCGCGAGGTGCGGGCTTATCCTTTGCAGGAGACATGCGCTCTTATTATTCATACTATATCATTTGGGCTACATTATGACAAACAAGCCCAATATACCTTTTAAATCTCGTTTTCCTCAAGAAATTTGATATCAAAGTCACCACGAATGAACGTTGGGTGCTCCAGCAATTTCTGATGGAAAGGAATAGTTGTAGATATGCCTTCAATCGCAAATTCCCCAAGCGCACGCTTCATCTTGGCAATCGCCTCTTCACGATTCGCTCCCCACACGATCAATTTTGCGATCATGGAGTCATAGAAAGGTGAAATGGTATAACCCGGATAAGCAGCACTATCTACACGAACGCCAGGTCCACCTGGTGCAAGGTAGAATCCGATTTTGCCTGGTGATGGCATAAAGTTACGGTCCGGATCTTCTGCATTGATACGACATTCAATGGACCAGCCATTGATAACCACGTCTTCCTGACGGAATGAGAGTGGGTTGCCCTCAGCTACCGAGATCATCTCACGGATCAGATCCACGCCAGTAACCATCTCGGTTACCGGGTGCTCTACCTGAATACGCGTATTCATCTCCATGAAATAGAACTCGCCATTCGGGCTGAGCAGGAACTCCAATGTACCCGCTCCCGAGTAGTCCACAGCAAGGGCAGCCCGTACCGCAGCTTCACCCATCAGTGTGCGCACATCTTCGGAGAGAATCGGACACGGAGCTTCTTCTACCAATTTCTGGCGACGACGCTGAACAGAACAATCACGCTCTCCCAAATGTGCTGCATTTCCGTGTTTATCAGCAATGATCTGAATTTCCACGTGTTTCATACCTGTCAGGAATTTCTCCAGATATACACCTGCATTGCCAAATGCCTTTTGTGCTTCCTGCTGAGCAGCGGTAATCTGCTTAATCAGCGTTTCTTCATCTTCGGCAATACGAATTCCCTTACCTCCGCCACCAGCAGTAGCTTTGATAATGATAGGATATCCGATGTCTCTAGCAATCATGATGGCTTCATCCATATTTTCAACAAGGCCGTCTGATCCAGGAATAACAGGTACTCCTGCATCTTTCATCGTCTGTTTGGCAACAGCCTTGTCTCCCATTTTGGTAATGGCTTCGGGTGAAGGACCGATGAATGTAATGTTGCAGGAACCACAGATTTCTGCAAAGTCAGCATTCTCCGCCAAAAAACCGTAACCAGGGTGGATTGCATCACATTCCGTCAGTGTGGCTACACTCATCAGGTTTGTGAAGTTGAGGTAACTGTCCTTAGACAGTGTCGGTCCGATACAATAAGCCTCATCTGCAAGACGAACATGCAGAGAATCTTTGTCCGCTTCCGAATAGACGGCTACCGTTGAGATGCCGATTTCACGGCAGGCACGAATAATACGTACCGCAATCTCTCCACGGTTCGCAATCAGTATTTTTTGAAATTTCATTTCGTTTTGTCCTCCTTCGAAGCTCATGCGGTTAGCTGTTAACCAGCTATAACGGTTATTCCGGTTTCACCAGGAAAAGGGGCTGCCCATACTCGACCAGCTGTCCGTTCTCAACCAGCACTTCAACGATTTCTCCCTTGATGTCCGCATCAAGCTCGTTCATCAGCTTCATAGCTTCGATGATACATACCGTTGTTTTCTCAACAACTTTATCACCAGCGCTCACAAAAGGACCTGCTTCCGGCGAGGAAGCTCTGTAAAAAGTACCTACCATCGGAGATACAATTTTATGTAAATGACTTGTAGTATCGACCTGCGGTGCAGCTTCATTTACCACTGCTGCCGGCTGTACTTGCGGAGCAGCAATCATTTGCGGTTGCACAGCAGCTGCTTGAACATACTCCGTTTTGCCCGGTTTGCGGATCGATAACCGTGATCCTTCATTTTCAATTTCCAATTCTTGAACGGAACTTTCATCTACCAGTTTAATCAGTTCTTTGATTTCACTCAATTTAAACATTTCCATTATTCACTCCTTCGGCATCATGCCAGTCTCACTAGGACGGTCATATGGCTTTATGTATTATATCATAATCATTAAAAATGGAAAGAGCCCGAGAGTACAACCAGCTCCCGGGACTGCATTTCCATGATTTGGATTACTGTTCTGTGACGTATTGCACGCTGATTTTGTTCTGTGAAACCGCCAATTCTTTCATCACCAGATCCACAATGGATACCGCCTGTTTTACATCCAGTTTGTCACTGAGGACCACAACTTTATACTTGTCGGCATCTTCTTCAACGATCGCATTAGCGAACTGTTGAGAGAGCGTCTCTTCAATGCCAGTGATTTTAGCTTCTTTTTCTTCCAGTGTGCGGAGTTGCTCCGTTGCTTTGGCATTCTCCTCTGGCGTTTTGCTCAGATCACCTGCTACGGTCATCAGTTCCTCATACTTGCGATTGTTGCTCTCTTCACGCTGCCATTGGTAGTTCTGGAACTGGCTGCTTGCAGATGCTGTCGTATTCTGCTCTTCCATTTCCTTGAGGACTTCCTCATCTGTCTTCGTTGCAGTGCCTCCTGCCTGACCGTCTGTCTCCGGTGTTGTTGTTGCCCCTTTGTCGGTCTCTTTGTTGGTTTCTTTGCCTGCCTCACCCTTATTCTCGCCTGGTTCGACAGCAGGTGTTTTCTCTGTATTTCCAGCTTCTTTACCTTCTGAAGCCGCCGGTTCTTCCACAGCGCCAGCCGCACTTGGATCACTTTCAACTTCGCCGCTATTCACCACTTCATTCACAACCAAACCTTCTGTAGGATCAAGAATGCCTGCCGTCTCCTTGGCTTCCCCTTGCTTGATTCCATCCACTTGCTGACTGTCAGCCACCGGCGCGTTGGCTGGACCGGAATCTTCAGTGAACAGATAATACGCGGACAAAATGACCATCAGACTCAGCATGGAAACGAGCCATACCGTTTGGCGTTTGTTATTCATTAGAACTTCCTCCTCAAATTAGCTTCAATCTTATGAGAATTGAATCTTGTGATTCAACACATCAGATTAGTCTTGTTTGCGCGGTACAACCGAGATCCGGTAGGCTGCCACATTCAGTCCTTTTTCCACAGCATCGGTTATCAGGTCCTTCACAACCTTGTTCTCTGCACCCCTGGCAACCACAAGCACCCCACGGATCTGCGGTTTGAGCTTTTTGGTCACTATAGGTGTCTGATCCCCTGATATTTCGTACGTAATAATCTCGCCATCACGGGTATATTGCGTCATATGTCGCTTGCCCCCGCTAGCATCAGTTTCTTCGGTAAGTTGCTGAGAATCCTTCACATTCCGCTGAACGACTAATTCCTCTGTGGAATCCACGGTAACCATCACATCAACCGTTCCCACACCAACAATGTTTTCCAGCACACCTTTGATTTTGTCTTCAAATGCAATTTCGATCGCCTGAAAAGGATTCTGTTCTGACGGATCACTCTGTATGGATGCCATGGATGTTGCCGGGTCCGGTGGTTCCCGACCGATATTTTCGGAATCAATTTTTTTGACATTGACGAAGGAATTGAACAGCATGATTCCCACCCCGATCAAACCCAGGATAATCAGCCAGCGGAAGGTTTGATTTCGCCTTGCCCCACCCTCTCCGCCACCCATCCAGGTTTCCATCTTTTTGAACCATTGTTTCATCGGACACCCTCCTTCTCAGAGCACTTCAGCACTTTTTGGTTCTGTCACTTGAACGTTGTTTGCATCAACATCCCACTTTTCAGTCAACAATGTAATAATCTGCACCGCATGTTCGGACCTTGTGGATGTCTCACCTTGCTGCTTCGTCTCATCTGTCTGATCACGTATAACAGGTTCGGAAGACGCTTCATTTCCATCACGTTGCCCTCTACTCACATCAATCTGTACATCAGGCACTTCAATCTGACCGATCTGGATGGGCTGCTGTATTTGATGTGTTTCATCCTTCTCGGATTCTGTGTCTGTTCCAAATATGGGTTGTGTATTGGCAGCGATTTCTTGCTGCCCTGCCTTCACTTCTCCTCCTGCATCCTCTCCGGCCATCTCGACCAACACACGCTGGATCACAGGCAGTTCGACGGATGAGGCAGCTTCCATCTCGGTTTCATATTTACTCATTGCCAGCTGTACCTCTACGGATCGAACCTTCGCTCCTGTTGTTTCTTCAATCTGGCCTTTCATGACATTAGCCAGTTCTTTCGCTGTCCATTGTAAGGATTGTTCCTGTTCACCCGCTTGCAGCCGCTTGCCCTGAGCTAATATCTGTTCGAGTGTTGCATTCCCATCCGATGGCGCATCCATTGCCGACATTGCCCGTTTCAGTTCGCCAACCGGATCACTTTTGAGGAGCTTAGTTATGGGAGATAAAAGGGTCAGCAGGATGAGAAGGCTCAGCACAAGCTTGACATAACGTTCCATGGATCGATTGGGCAACAGCATATCCACAAAAGTCGCCAGCAGAACGATCATAATCAATTCCTGGAGCCAGTTGCTCAGCCACCCCATCCTTTCCATCCCCTTTCTTGCCAACATACATTCAGCGCATCATGACAGTCAGATTGCCCGCGGTCAACAAGATGGTAATTGCCAGAAAAAACATCAGCCCGACGGCTGCGAGCGCCGCAAATACGTAGATCATACTCTTGCCGATGGCCTGGAGGCATCCTACAATCGGGGTGTCTCCAAGCGGTTGCATAATGGCACCAGTTACGTTGTATATCAAGGCAAGAGCCAGGATCTTGAGTGCCGGAAAGGCACATAGAAACAAAATGATGATCACTCCGGTGAGTCCAATTGCATTTTTGACAAGTAAAGAAGCTGTAATTACCGTATCCGTCGCATCCGCAAATGTTCTGCCCACGACAGGGACAAAATTGCCTGCGATGTATTTGGCGGCCTTCAGGCTAACTCCATCCGCTACGGAGCCCGATGCTCCCTGAACCGAGATTACACCCAGAAACATCGTCAGCAGGATACCCAGCAGTGCCACACTAATATTGCGCAGGAGGTCTGCCAGCTGTGTCAGCTTGTACTTGTCAGACAATGAACTGACGAGATGCAGAACAGCTGAGAAGAAGAGTAACGGGAATACCAGCAAGTGAATCAACGTACTCACCAGATGAATCATGAAAATGATGAGTGGATGTGTCACCGAGACGGTGATGACATTACCCATGGACGCAAGCAGTGTGAATAACAAGGGAACCATGGCCATCATGAAGTTGATCATGCCAGTTATGGCATCCTTGGCGTATCCAATCGCCACACTGAAGCTGTTGATTGCAATAATGATGATGACCATATAACAGATGGAATAGGCGATTTTGCTAATATTATTTTTCTCAAATGCAGTCTGAAGCGTCTCCAGAATCATGCTGAGTACGCTTAACATCACAATCGTGACCAGAAGCTTGCCATTATATAAAATTTCATGCAGCATGAAGGTTCCGATCGCCACAAACACTGATTTCAGGCTGAACCCTTCATTGCCGGGGATTAACATATCCATGAAGGAAGGGGTCTTCCCTTCCGGGAAGAAACCACCGTATTGTTGCATCAGTTGATCCCAGTATTTCTCCACCTGATCCTTGGGAAGCTGATCGGCCTGCTGCTCCATCCACTCACCGGAAGGCGAGGTTGCAGTAACCTGTCCCAGGATACCAAACAGAAAACAGAGCATCAGCACAACCGTAAGGCGCCACTGCGGCTTATGATGCATTGATTTCATATGAAGTCCGCACGCCCTTTCTACACCGGCATCAGCTTCATGACGGTTTCGATAATAATGCTGATGATCGGTATAGCAAGTACAAGGATCAGTACCTTACCAGCCAGTTCGATCTTGGACGCAATGCTCTCCTGACCTGCATCCCTGACAATCTGTGCGCCAAATTCAGCGATGTACGCTATGCCAATAATTTTCAGCACCGTTTTCAGATAAATACTTTCCATGCCTGAATTCTCGGCAAGCCGCTTCAACACTTCGATGACTGCACCGATTTTGCCAATCAACAACATGAAGATGACAATGCCGGTCGCGGCAGCAATCAGAAAAGCAAACATGGGTTTCTGTTCCTTAATAACCAGAATGAGCACTGTTGCGATGAGCGCCAAACCTACAACTTGGATAATTTCCACAGGTCACCACCATCCGGCTTCATGACCGTTTTTCATTGAAAAAGAAATATCGATTTGATCTCTTGTAGCAGGCTGTCCAGCATACGGACCACCATGAACAATACAACGACAAATCCGATTACGGTCACCCAGTGAGCCATATCTTCCTTTCCCATTTGTTTCAGTACCGTGTGAATCATGGCGATGATGATTCCGATACCCGCAATTTGAAAGATTGCGTTCACTTCTAGATTCATGACCTTGGCACCTCACTATCCCGGCTATTTCAGAAGATCAGAATGACGATTAACGCTCCGACAAGCATCCCGAGGCTTCGGCTCATTCGTTCATATTTCATTTGATCGGCCTGAGCGCGAGATTCCTCATGCATTAGTTGTTGAATGGCTAACGATATATGTTTGGTCTGATCCTGACGGTCACTTGTGCCAAGGCTGAAGCTTAGTTGCAACATCACTTCCTTCTCGTCAGCCTTCATGGCCGATCTTCCCCACGCCAGATCCACGCCTGACTGCAGACTTTCCCGGGCAGTGAGTCCATGAGGAGGTTCCATCTGTGTAGCTGCATGAAGAAACAGCGTCTTTACAGGTTCTTTGGTCTGTGCTCCCATCTTGCCCATGGCATCGGGAAGTGGAGTGAGCCCATAGTTAATCTCCGTCATTAGTCGCTGGAGGGCTGCAATCAGTTCTCGCAACTGTCTCGGTCTTAATGCATACTGTCTGGCCTTGTAAAAACCGGCGAGGGTGCTGGCTAACAGAATAATTACCGCACCAAACATGTTAACCAAAGGCTTCACCTCCTGCCCCGGTCTGCTGCAACCCACGCATTTTGCCATCAGCCAGCCGAAAGGTCATGCCCCGGCTCGTCCGTTGCAGCTGGACATAACGTTGAAACATCTGCTCCGTAATTAAGGTTCTGAGGGCGGGTCTGGCCGACAGCTCCGATAGGTCACGGCCATGAGCAGTCGCAATCACTGAGACTCCTGCATGCAGGGCTTCCATCACCGCTTCGGCATCCTCCGGACGACCGATCTCGTCCACAATCAGGACATCGGGCGACATGGAGCGAAGCATCATCATCATGCCCTCAGCCTTCGGACAACCGTCCATCACATCTGTTCGGGGACCTACGTCGAAGCCAGGTACTCCTTTGTAGCTACCAGCGATTTCGGACCTTTCATCCACAATGCCCACTTTCAGACGCGGACGTATTCCCTGAACCAGTTCAGTTCCCCCTGTAAGCTTTGTACCACTGCTAATTTGTCTCGCCAGATCTCGCAGCAACGTCGTTTTCCCTTGTTGTGGTGGTGATAGGATCAACGTGTGCAGGACCTGTCCGCTCTTCATATCGAGAAGATAAGGAAGGATACGATCAGCTACTCCATGTACCTCACGGGCTACCCGAACGTTAAACCCGTTGATGTCACGCAGGTATTCGACACGCCCACCGCTCAGTACCGTTCGGCCAGCAAGCCCGATTCGATGTCCTCCAGGTATGGTGATGAACCCTTTGCGCAGTTCCTCTTCCAATGTATAAAGTGAATGGTTACTGATCAGATCCAGCAACCTGTGCGTCACTTCTTTCTGAGGAACATACGCTTCTTCAGGATTCCCGGTTGGACAACCTTGAGGTGTCAGGAAGTGGTATGTGTTGCCTGCATTAATCTCCAGGGGTCTGCCTTCACGAATACGTACTTCCTCCACTTGTTCCAATAGAGCGGGTGGCATTCTTCCAAGAATGGTTCGGATCGGTTCCGGAAAAAGTTCCCTCCAGTTCACCTTCATGAGTAGGCTCCTCCAACCTTGAGATCATTTGGTTCACACTTCTGGCGCTTGTTCATATCTCAAGTTTATGCCTGTACATTTATTTTATGACGCTGAAATCTATCAATTCTTCAGAATACGGTTGAGAGTTGAAACCATAGATGCACCTTCTGTTCTAGGCACCCGTCTAGATGTTCATGCATATAGTAATTGCAGATAGGTAAGTTCCATTCCGGTTCAAAACAGAACTACCGATCCCCAGATACAGAAAGGAGTTGTGGGGAGTGCGAGTTGATGTCGTTGGCAATGTGAATGAAGTACGTACTATTGATATTGCAGGGCGAAGTGCAGTTGTCATTGATGTATTGTGTACGACCAGTACAATTGTTACGGCTCTGGCGTATGACGCTTTGGCTGTGATTGCCGTAGAGACCGTTCCACAAGCCAAACAAATGGAAGTGAAAGATTGCATTCGAGGCGGGGAGCGTTTTGACAAAAAAATCACCGGATTCGAGGTGGGTAATTCCCCCTATGAATATATGACTAAGGACATTGCTAATAAAACGATCATCCTGACCACAACCGATGGAACCCGAGCCTTGATTAAAGCTTCCAGGGCGAAACATGTACTAGCTGGATCATTACTCAATGTCAGGGCTGTCGCAGCAGTTCTCTGCCAACTTCAACGAGATGTATTGCTGTTATGTGCGGGGAATCAGGATGAATTTGCACTGGAGGACGCCTTGTGTGCTGGATGTATCATCGACGAACTGCACCGTCAATCCTGCTCTCCCATCCAACTAAACGATCTCGGCATAGTACTTCATCAGGCGGTATCCCAATGTCAGGAGAGCATCCCGGAGCTGGTGCAGGGATCTGTTAGCGGGCGTAGGCTTGAAAAGTTAGGCAGGGTCCATGACATTTCATATTGTTCTCAATTAAACTTGCTGGATTGTGTTCCCGAGATGGGGGAGGGGAACCTCATGCAACCATATAGAGGCATACGCGGGGAAAAGATGTTCAAGTTGATGTGAGAATGGCCATGAGAAAAAAAAAGGTGTACTGCTGCCCGTTGGCAACAGTACACCTTTGCTAATTTACATACACAGAAGATACTTATCTGCGATCTTGAGGTCCACCGATAACGGCTTGCTCGGCAGTGTCGAGATCATATGCTGTATGCAATGCCTTAATGACGTCATGCAGCTTATCTCCGTCAATAACACAAGATACTTTGATCTCGGAAGTGCTCACCATCTTGATACTCACGCCTTCAGCGGAAATAACTTTGAACATCTTCGCAGCTACACCCGGGTGACTGACCATACCTGCGCCAACAATGGAGATTTTAACGAGGTTCTCCTCAGATGTGACTTCACGGTAAGGCAAGCGGCTGTGAAGGCCTTCAATGACACGTAATGCGTTCTCACGGTCAGACAGCGCCACAGAGAACGAGAAGTCCGCTTTGCCATCCATCACTCCGCTCTGAACGATAATGTCCACATCCAGCTGATTGGATGCAAGCGCACCAAATACTTCGGCCAGAACTCCTGGTACATCCGGCACACCCAGAATACTGATGCGAGCCACGTTTTTGTCATAGGCAATACCACTAACCACTACGCCTTGTTCCATTGCTGCTTCCTCCTTCACAACCGTTCCTTCATTATGGTTAAAGCTGGATCTTACAATTAAAGGTACACCGGAATGCTTCGCGTACTCTACTGCACGCGGATGCAGCACCGCTGCTCCCAAATTAGCAAGTTCCAGCATTTCGTCATAGGATATTTCCTTCAGCTTGCGCGCAACCTTAACGATCCGCGGGTCCGTAGAATAGATTCCGTCTACATCCGTATAGATCTCACACGCATCAGCCTTAATTGCTGCCGCCAGCGCTACAGCTGTGGTATCCGAACCACCACGACCCAGCGTTGTGATCTCGCCGTCTTCCGTCATGCCCTGGAAGCCTGCAACAATAACAATGTTTCCCTCGGCAAGTGCTGCATTCACACGGTCAGGTTGAATGTCATGAATACGTGCTTTTCCGTGAACCGGCTCTGTGCGGAATCCCGCTTGCCAGCCCGTAAACGATACTGCCTTACGTCCAAGCGCTTGAATAGCCATCGATAACAAAGAGATCGAAATCTGTTCTCCTGTCGTTAAGAGCATATCCATCTCACGAGCAGGCAGATCACTATTCAGTTGTTTTGCCTGATCAATCAAATCATCTGTTGTATCCCCCATGGCCGAAACCACGACTACGCACCGATGTCCTTCATCAGCTTTTTCTACAACACGTCCGGCTACACGCTTCATGCGTTCTGTATCTCCGACCGAGCTGCCCCCAAATTTCATGACGTACAATGACAACGCAAATCCACTCCCTACCTTGTGCAGTATGCATAATTAATGTCCATCGTCATTATTCTCTACGAGAAATGACTTTAACCCAGTATATTACGAAAGCGCCTGATAGGCTAATCTTTTTTCGAAAAAACCCTCTGCCAAAGGAATGGCAAAGGGTTGTTAATAACCTTTTTTAGCTTACAAGCTGTGAAAGTTACGCACGGGAAGAGTATTTACCTTCACGTGTGTCAATCAGGAGAACGTCACCTTCGTTAATGAACAAAGGAACCTGTACGTTCAAGCCTGTTTCCACTTTTGCATTTTTGGTAGCGCCTTGTGCAGTGTTACCTTTAACACTTGGCTCAGTCTCGATAACTTTCAACTCAACGCTTGTTGGCAAGTCGATTCCCAGGATTTCACCTTGGTAGCTAACAATCTTAACGACCATGTTTTCTTTCAGGAAGTTCAATTCCCATTCCAGTTGATCACTAGTTAATGTGAACTGATCATATGTTTCGTTATCCATGAATGTGTGCTCTGTACCGCTTGCATATAGGTAGGATACGCCACGGTTTTCGATGATGGCACGACCAATCGTTTCGCCTGCACGGAATGTTTTTTCAACGGTGTTACCGTTACGCAGGTTTTTCAATTTGGAACGTACGAAGGCAGCGCCTTTACCTGGTTTAACGTGTTGGAAATCAAGCACGGTATAGATATCGTTATCTACTTGCACGGTCAAGCCTGTTTTAAAATCGTTTACTGAAATCACAAAAAATCCCTCCTGATATGGTTAAAAAGTAGGTGATATAAGACGATGGATTAATGTTATATGTAAAATGAGCCCAAGAATGGCCACCTCGTTCACTTCGATTGCAGTACCATCCTCGGATCGCTGTTATCCCCAGATTTTTTGATCCCATTATCAATGGGAAAATTCGGTGATAAAGGCGAACGCTTCGCTTCTTCAGATTGGTTCTGCACTCTCCGTTATGGTGAAATTTCTTATTTCCAATTTAAATAACACATTAAAAATCGTCTTATATCCCTGTGGCTGTAATTTAGCCGATTACGGTGAACTTCTTGTCCGACTTCGTTAGAATATGAATACCCGTCTCGGTAATCACTACATCATCCTCGATTCGCACGCCGCCAAGCCCGTCAATATATATACCCGGTTCAACGGTAACAACCATACCCGGTTTCAATACATCGTCGCTAAGCTTGGACAAGCGTGGAGCTTCGTGAACTTCCATACCCAGGCCGTGGCCTGTGCTGTGTCCGAATTGATCTCCATATCCGTGACCTGCAATGATATCACGAGCCAATGCATCTGCTTCCCGTCCGGTCATGCCCGGTTTCAGGTTCTCCAGCGTATGTAACTGAGCTTCCAGTACAATGTCATAAATTTTGCGCAGCTCAGGTACAGGTGTACCTGTTGCAATGGTACGTGTCAGATCTGAACAGTATCCGTCCAAAAGTGCACCAAAGTCAAATGTAATTAACTCATTCTGTCCGATGACCTTGCTGCTCGCTACACCGTGAGGCATAGCAGAACGTTCACCCGATGCTACAATGGTGTCAAACGAAGAGGACGTTGCTCCATGTTTACGCATGAAAAACTCCATCTCCAGATCCACTTCACGCTCCGTCATACCTGGTTTTGCAAACTGCAAAACGTGGCTGAACGTGGCATCCGCCAGATCTGCTGCTCTCTGCATAACCGCGATCTCATCTTCATCCTTGAACATACGAAGTTGCTCCACGATCCCGGATACAGCTTCCAGTTCGATAGATTGAAGTGCTTCAGCATAAGCGGAATGCGTGCCAAATGTGACGCTATCCTGCTCGAAGCCCACTTCTTTGATATTCGCGGATGTCAGCAATTCGCGCACCGTATCCATCGGCTTAGCTCCATGCTCCACAACGGTAAATCCTTTGGCTTGCTGAGGCGCTTGTGACATATAGCGGAAATCAGTCAGCAGATATGCATCCTGTTCCGTAATCAGCACATATCCCGCCGAGCCTGTAAAGCCCGTCATATAACGACGGTTAATCGGGTTTGTAATCAGCATTGCAGTGAGTTCATGCTCACGCATGGCTTCACGCAACTTATTTACTCGTTTGTTTTCCATCGGTAACCCTTCTTTCTCTCACATTCCCGGGTTCCCGGCTCAGGTTTGTTTGTCCAGATGACGCACAAGAGCCAGCAATCCCAGTTCATAGCTTACTTCGCCAAATCCGGCAATCTGCCCGATTGTTTCCGCTGCAATCACTGAATGATGTCTGAACGCTTCGCGTGCATGAATGTTGGATAGATGTACTTCAACCGTAGGGACTTTTACAGCATTGATTGCATCACGTATAGCATAGCTATAATGGGTAAATGCTCCGGCATTCAGTATTATTCCGTCTGCCTCACCCATCGCTGCATGAATGCGGTCAATGATGTCCCCTTCATGGTTCGATTGATAAAAAGCGATGGAGACGCCAATTTCGTCAGCCTGTCTGCGAATTTTGTCCTCAATATCCTTCAGACTAAGCGTTCCATAGATGCCCGGTTCGCGTACACCAAGCATGTTCAGGTTCGGACCATTGATCACAATAATTCGTTTCATCGCTGCTCCACCCTCTCTGCAAATAACCATCTGCTATTTTAACACAGCCATTGCCGGATTGAGAAGCTTTTTTGCGCTATGCCCCCGCTTGCTCCGGCTCGCGTTTGCGTTCGTCCGTGTACTCCATGGCTACCGTGTAACCAATGAACAGCCCCCACAGCAAAAAGAAACAGAGTTCCGTGATGATTGAATCCCACGTTAAACCATTCAAAGGTTTCATCATCCCCAGTTTGGGTCCTACCAGGATAAAGAGAATCAGCCACCAGACGATTCCATACACCATGCCGGGTAACGGCCCTTTCAGTTTTCTAATCGTGAACGTGTATAACAAGGATGCCAAGATGGAAAAGACGATAAAAAACAGCCAACCTGTCAAATGTCCTGCTGCGGTATATATATATTCATGTTTGAAAAAAGGCTCGGCCAGAAATCCGACAGGTACAATCGTAAAATGCAACAGATAGAATAGCCAATGCAGCCCACCCCAGATAAAACCGGCAAAAAAGCCAAGCTCTAACGCAAAGGAAAATGGCTTGGTGTAGTAGTGTGCTTGACCTTGCCTCTGGGTAGGGCGCCTGCCCTTGTACTTTGGCTGCCGCTCATTGGGTCGTTGACCTTCATCTTGTGATGTATCTTCATGCTTACGTTCTGTCATCGATATTCTCCTTCATTCAGTTGATAATCCCGCATTATGCCTCAAATTTCCGCTCCGATTCTACGAGGTAGTATGTTCAAAACAGGACAATCTTAACAACATCCTTCAAGGTTTGACTCACAAACTAGAAATTGGTCTTAAAATTCGATACAATAGGGTTATTAAACTGCCTTTGATCGCGAAGGCCTAGAACAGAATAGGAAGGTGAATAATTTGCCTCAACAATCCAAGCCTGTCAGCTATGGGGGGCAAGCTGTCATTGAAGGCGTAATGTTCGGTGGGAAACATGTCAACGTTACAGCTGTTCGTAGAAAAGACGGCGAAATTACGTATCTGGAAGTTCCCAAGCAAGACAAGTCCTGGGTCATGAAATTGCGGCGGATTCCTTTATTACGCGGAATTGTCAGCATTATAGATTCAAGTGTCAAAGGTAGCAGACATCTCAATTATTCTGCTGACGCCTATGCTGATGATGAACTGGAACCTGAAGAGAAAGCCAAGCAAAAAGAGAAAGAAGGTTCGGGCTGGAGCCTAAGCATGATCATTGGTGTGACCGCCGTCGCCATCCTTTCATTCCTTTTTGGTAAAGTTGTGCTCACATTGCTTCCTGTTGTTATCGAGAATTTTCTATTCAAAAATGCATTCGACAATCAGTTTCTGCATAATTTACTGGAAGGCGGCATTAAGCTGATCCTGTTACTCGCTTATCTGTGGTTAATCTCACAGACACCGATGATTAAACGTCTCTTCCAGTATCATGGGGCGGAACACAAAGTAATCAGCGCACATGAAGCTGGTGAAGAACTGACACCGGAGAACGTGCAAAAGTACAGCCGACTGCACTACCGCTGCGGAAGCAGCTTCATTATGTTGACTGTCATTATCGGAGTGTTTCTATACTCCCTCTTCACGTACGATAACCTCTGGGAACGGATGGGTCAGCGTCTGTTGTTATTGCCAGTTGTGCTAGGCATTTCTTTTGAACTGTTAAAGCTCACGAATTCGGTACGTGATATTCCTGTACTGCGTTATCTTGGATACCCGGGATTGTGGCTGCAATTGCTGACAACAAAAGAACCGACCAACGAACAGGTAGAAGTATCCATTGCTTCGTTTAACCGTATGCGTGAGTTGGATGCCAAGCTTGCCAATGTCTCTGCTACGTCAGAAGTACCTGTTGCAACACTCGATCCTGTGAAAGGGTGAATGATATGAACAAGCAGGCAATCTTATTTTGGACGTTCATCGCACTAGCTGCTGTTGGAGTCTTGACTTGGCTGGGGAACGCTAGTCCATCCAGGATCATTATTCCTCTGGTCGTGTTCGGAGCTGTATTCCTGCTGTACAAATATCCGCCTCGTCGCTGGGCAAGCAAAGCCAAAACACCGAAGATTAAACCATCGGCACGAACCATGGCGAAAGTTAATGCACAGTCCAGTGCCAGAAAGAGCAGCGGCTCTTCAAAGAAACGCAAGGATTATCCTTTCCAAGTGATTCAGGGACAAAAAGGGAAAAGCGATGAAGATATACCGAAATTTCACTAATATCGACTGAACATACAAAAAAGCAGTTCTCCCAACATGCGGAGAATTGCTTTTTTCACGTTTATACAGGAATCAGAGGTGGAGCTTCTGCTTGTTTCTTGCGCAATTCTTTTCTTTGTTTGTCCAGCTGTTCATCATACATTTTCATATTCCATCCGTTGAAAAATTCGTTCCCTGCTGTTGCGCCTGATCGATATAAGGCTGTGCTGTCCTGTAACGATAAATGAAATTGCGTCGGTTTAATGCCTAGCGTTGGTATCTTCACTGTCCGAAACCGGTTAATCTGTTCGATATAGCGTTCATCATGTGCTGTGAGCATCGTCTCTACAAGGGCCTGAAGCATGCTTAGCGGTCCTTTAATCCGGGCAGGTTCTACTTCCGTCTTCCCTACCATTTTGAATCCGACAACCGGAATAACGTCTCCTCCTCGTTCCGAGCGATCACCATCGAAGAGCCACAACGGGAAATTGCTAAGCAATCCACCATCCACGACATAAACGAACTGATCTTGAAAAGGAAGACCTTTGGAAAATATCGGCGACTTGCGTATGACTACCGGATCGAAAAAATATGGGATACTGCAACTCATACGTACCGCCTTTGCAACATCCAGCTTCGCAGGGTCAATGCCGAACCGCCGAATATCGTCTGGCAACACCAGAATGGTCCCATTGGATATATCGGATGCGGTAATAAGCAACTTGCCTAGTGGCAAGTCAGCGAATGTGCGAATCCCTTTTTGCTCCAGCATCTTGCGAATCCATGATTCCAATGCCTCCCCCGAATACAAACCTTTCTTCAAGAACAGCCTCGCTGCGGGGCCAATCCATCGGGTATTAAATATGGGGGAACGACGCAGCAATGAAACAAAGGGTGTATTCTCGATAATGACTTTCATCTCTTCGGCCCGGTAACCCGCCGCTAGCAGAGCAGCTACAATGGAGCCGGATGATGTGCCAGCCACCCGATTGAACTGAATGCCACAATCTTGAGCACCCTGCACAGCACCCGCAAGCGAGATTCCTTTGACGCCTCCACCTTCAAACACCGCGTTAATTAACACAACAAAACCCCCGTTCTCCAGGCAGCCACGTTTCTACTGCCACTCTATGAGAACAAGGGTTTGTCTTATAACTGTATCGTTAAAATGTTCTAGAGACCATAGTACGCTTTTAATTTGGCAATTACGCCGAGAGGATTCTTCGTCAGGTGCTGTGAACTAAAGAAAATATCCCCTTTGACCGAACCATACTTTTTGTTGTAGTTCAGCTGATCGATGATCTCCTGTGAAGTCTGCCAGCCAATTTCCGGCGTACCTAACTTATAAGGAGAGTGACCGATATACAATTTTACATTTGTATTAGCCACTTCATTCGCCCACCAGTCCACAACTTTGTCGTATCGGGCTACACTCAGTGTCATACTCCAATATACCTGCGGAGCGACATAGTCGATCCACTCCTGGTTAATCCATGTCCGCACATCTGCATTCATGCTGTCATACGCGGTTACTCCCGCTTTGGTATCAGAGCCAGTCAGATCAACGGATTTATTACGCCATACACCAAATGGACTAATTCCATATTCAACGTTACCTTTCACCCTGTGAATGCTCTGTCCGAGCTGCTTGACGAACTGATTAATATTGTCCCGACGCCATTCAGCACGGTCTTTGGTATTCAATGTGTTATAGGTTTTGAAGGCTGCATCATCATTAAAAGTCACATTGGATGGATAGAAATAATCATCCAGATGTACACCATCAATATCATACTGATTGACCACTTCCATGATCGTATCGATAATATGCTGTCTGGCTTCCGGGATACCCGGGTTAATGTACATTTTGCCGGATGCATTCACAATCCAGTCGGGATGAAGCTTCGAGATGTGGTTTGCAGCCAAGTTTGATGTACTTGCTGAGTTCGTTGCTCTAAACGGATTAAACCAGGCGTGGAACTCCAAACCTCGTTTATGTGCTTCCTCGACCATAAACGCGAGGGGATCATAACCTGGATCTTTACCTTGTGTTCCTGTCAATACGCTGTTCCAAGGTACCAAACCTGAAGGATAGATGGCATCCCCATTGGCTCTCACTTGGACAAATACAGCATTAATGCCCATACCTTGCAACGTATCTAGCTGTTTCGTATACTCCTGTTTTTGCTTCTCTACATTTCCCTTGGCACCGGATGAAGGCCAGTCTCCATTCACAGTGGAAATCCAGGCTCCCCGCATCTCTTCAGAAGCTGGTACAGTACCCGTGCCTCCAGGCTCCGCTGGGGTTACCGGGGTTGGTTCAGGAGTTGGGACTGATTCGTCTCCTGTGTACAGATCAATGGTCTGGGCTGCTTGATTCCAGTTCACTCGAATGCCCAGGTTCTCACTGACAAATCGAATGGGTACCATGACCCGACCTTGTTTCAATTCGACCGATGCATCCAGACCAACTACAGCGTTATCCACGGTTGCCTGCTGGCGCCCGCTCGTCATAGAGATGACCGAATCAGATTTCTGAATGGTCACGGTACGAGTAGCTTGAGACCATAGAACAGACGCACCCAGTCCTTCGCTAATAACACGCAGAGGTACCATCGTTACATTTACTTTGGGCAGGATGTAGGGTGATACATCCGATTCCAAACGGTTGCCGTCTAGAAAAATAGCGATTTCCTTCTGCCCGGCCGCTTGTGCCGTCATGCCTGCTGTCTGTAATCCAAGTACAAAAATGAGCAGCAGCATCAATCCTTTACGAACGTTCATTAGTGCAGTCCTCCAAAATCATTATAAATTTGCGGTAAATTCTACTAGTTTAATAGACGCTCCTACCGTTCGTTTAGTTGCGATAATCACCAAATTATGGTGTGATTGCACACAAAAAAATGCTTCCTGCCATTGAAACGGCAAGAAGCATCCTTTGATCACAGGATACAATTCATTATATATCACCATGTGTATTCCACTGCTGAAACTTAAGACTCCGTATTACTCATGACATCCTGAAGGTTTTTGAGGTCACGCAACCGGCTCTCATCCTGACGGAAGTATTCAACCAAGGACTCAATGCATGTAATGGAGTCCCAGCTCAGATGATGTTCAATGCCTTCAACATCATTGTAGATATTTTGTTCCTGAACACCAATCGTTGTCAAAAATTGTTCAAGCAGATGATGGCGCTCCATCAAACGTTTGCCCATCTTTTTACCTTTTGGCGTAAGCACCAGTCCGCGGTACTTTTCGTAGATCAGGTACTCGTCTTTGTCCAGCTTTTGGATCATCTTCGTCACCGATGAAGGATGTACTTCCAGTCCTTCAGCTATATCAGACACACGAGCATAGCCCTTTTCATCAATTAATTTGTATATACGCTCCAAATAATCTTCCATACTGGGCGTTGGCATCTGCTTCCCTCTTTTCTCTCTGACCGGCCCCTATTCGTGCCTGGTCCCTATCTTATAATGATACATGTTATCAATACGCATTGGCAAGTCCTGCACAGTTCAGAGCGCGCTGTTACACAAGTAATTGGCAGGCGTGACTTCTCCCCAAACGAGGCAAACTAAGCAAAGTTCCGCAACGAAAGGAGTGATTTCGTGAGTACAAGTGTAGCCTCTCCGCCAGTTCGTAAAGCAAAAGGTACTAAACCCTTTATTCCCGATTTGGTGTATTTTGAACCCGGTGCGCTGGAATATGATAAAGGTAAACGGATTATGGAATGGGTCACATCCAAAAACATCCCTTATCAAATGACCACATCCCATAACCGAATCACAAACCTGCCCGGTGAAACCGAACAAGAAAAGTATCGGATGGCGAAGCGTACTCTGGTCGTTGGTGTGCGCAAAACACTCAAGTTTGACCAGTCGAAACCTTCAGCGGAATATGCCATTCCCATCTCTACCGGCTGTATGGGGCACTGCCATTATTGTTATCTTCAAACGACACTTGGTGCGAAACCTTATGTCCGTGTCTATGTTAATACCGAGGAGATCATTCAGGCAGCCAAAGGATACATCGAAGAACGCGCGCCTGAAATCACACGATTTGAAGCCGCCTGTACATCTGATCCCGTAGGACTCGAACATATCACGGAAAATTTAAGTGACTTGATCCGTTTTATGGCGGAAGAAGAATATGGGCGTTTGCGATTCGTAACCAAATATCATCACGTTGATCCATTGCTGAACATTAAGCATAACGGCCATACTCGTATCCGGTTTAGTGTCAATTCGGATTATGTTATCAAAAACTTTGAACCGGCTACCTCCAGATTTGAGGAACGCATTGAAGCTGCTGGCAAAATTGCACACGCCGGTTATCCCCTGGGATTCATTATCGCTCCTATTATGTGGTATGAAGGCTGGGAAGAAGGATACTCGGATCTGTTGCAGAAGCTGGCAGATACGCTTCCAGAGGAAGCAACCAAGGATCTTACCTTTGAGATGATCCAGCACCGTTTTACCAAAACGGCCAAAGCAACCATTGAGAAACGTTATCCTAAAACCAAGCTGGAGATGGATATCGAGAAACGTAAAATGAAATGGGGCCGCTGGGGCCAGTACAAGTATGTGTATAAAGATGACCAGCAAGATGCGCTGCGCGAATTCATTACGGAACGGATCTTTGAACATTTCCCACTAGCCAGTATTGATTACTTCACCTAAACGAAAAACGCGACTGCCCGTAATGATATGCTCGTATAGGCAGGCATTTATAACAAACGATTAAAAAGCAGGTTACATGACCCAGAGTGACTCTGGTTAACATGTAGCCTGCTTTGTCATGCATTTTTAAATTCAAATTCAGTTCATCCGTTTAAATAATCATCCAGTCTGGTGTAATCTGCTGCAACCAGATCGTAATCTTGGTCATCTGATCTGTAAAAAGCAATACCCCAAGGAACAACATTAATGCTCCCCCGACTTTCATCATGACATTGGAATACCGTAAAATCCAGCGTGTCGATCCAATGAAAAAGGCCAAAATGAAGAATGGGATGGCAAACCCTGCCGTATAACCTGTAATCAACGCCAACCAGGTTGTGGGCTCACTTGCAGCCATTGCAATGATCGCTGTTAGAATAGGGCCAATACAAGGCGACCAACCTGCTGAGAAACCGATACCAAATATAAAAGAGCCCAGATAGCCTGCTGGTTTCCATTTCATATCCAGCTTGCGTTCCTTCATCAGAAACTGCGGCTTGAACACACCAAGCAAAAATAACCCCATAAGCATAATCAAAATCGCAGACAATTGCCGAATCAGTTCTCGGTTATCATTGAAAAATTGGCCAAACAGTCCAGCACCAAGGCCAAGCGAATAAAATACAGCCGAGAAGCCTAAAATAAACGCCAGCGTATGCGTCATGGTCTTAAAGCGGACTTCGCGCTGATTGCGGTCATCCTTCAATTGTTGCACCGTCATCCCTGTAATGTAGGAGAGGTATGATGGATACAGCGGAAGACAACATGGTGATATAAATGAGACCAAACCTGCTACAAAAGCCATCCATACATTAACATCAGGCATGAAGCGGTGTCTCCCTTCCCCGGGCTCACGTGCTTGCTCGTTCAGTCGTCAGGCTCGGAACCCTTTTTTTCCAATCATCGTCAGAATCAGCATCATGATCAGCAGTAATACAATCGTTGCTCCAGGTGCGAGGTTCCAGATACCTGCTACAACCAGTCCAAGGACTACGGCAATTTCGCCGATCACCACGGACAAAATAATAGCAGATTTAAAACTTCGAGCCATCAACAGGCTGACCGCTACCGGAATGGTCAATAGCGCTGACACCAGAAGCGCACCAACAATCTTGATCGCCGTGCTTATGACAAGTGCTGTCATCACAGTGATTAACATGTTCAGAATTCTCACAGGCAACCCTGTAACCGCTGCCGCATCTTCCTCAAAGCTGAGCAGGAAAAATTCCTTATGTAACAATGCCACTACAATCACCACGATCAGCGTAACCACACCTACAAGCTTCAGATCCGTAGCGTCTAATGTATATATACTGCCGAACAAATAACTCATGACATCTGCATTATATCCTTTGCCCAGCGTAAAGAACAAGGAAGCAAGAGCCACGCCACCGGACATGATAATGGCGATCGATAATTCGGCGTAACTCTTGTACGCTTTGCGCAACTTCTCTATCGCAAATGAAGCAAGTACGGCAAATATCAAGCCCACCGCAATGGGATACACTTCGATCAGGAATCCAAGTGCAACCCCGGCAATGGTCACATGAGACAAGGTGTCCCCGATCATGGATAACCGCCGCAAGACCAGGAACAGTCCGATTAACGGAGCGGTAATGCCGATTAACAACCCACCCGCCAGCGCACGCTGAAAAAAATCACTCATTAATATTTCCAAAACAAACACGACTCCTTCGGCCTTACTTACTCTAATCTAATGGGCCATACATACGGCTAGCGTACCTGTGCAGTAGTATGTTGCAGATTGGTCTCTGCACAATCCTGTACCTCATGCGAATGACGGACATGAAAATTAATTTTGCCATTCGTTACGGCAGCTTCAGAACCCAGATAACTCTCCATCCGATCCATATCATGTGACACCATCAGAAAAGTCATCCGGTGATGTTCATGCATATGGGTAATCAGTTCAAAGAAACTGGCCTGTGATTCAGCATCAATACCTACTGTGGGTTCATCCAGAATCAACAGATCCGGGTGATTGATAAGCGCTCGTGCAAGAAATACACGCTGCTGCTGTCCGCCGGACAATTGGCCAATTCTTTTGTTCGCCAGATCTTCAATGCGCATAACCTGCATCGCATCCGTGCACTGTTGCTGACATTTGCGAGACATACGACGGAACATGTTTTTGTTATTGTACAAACCGGACATGACCACTTCACGAACGGTCGCAGGGAATAACGGGTTAAATGCATTCTTTTGAGGTACATACCCGATTCGTTCCCAGTCCTTGAACCTGCGGATCGACTGTCCGAATAGTTTGATATCTCCCTGCGCAGGAGGAAGAAGTCCTACCAGCATGCGCAGCAATGTCGTTTTACCCGCCCCATTGGAACCTATAATCCCGACAAAGTCCCGTTCCTGGGCCATAAAATCGAGATTCTCAATCACTCGCTGGTCCCCGTAGGAAAATGATAGTTTCTCGATCTCTATAATTGGATCATGACATAGTGGCATGATTTGCTGCATGGCAAAGCCGCCCTTCTTTATATATAAGAATCCCATAGCGTCCTAAGAGCCTTCACCGCGAACGGTAAAGACTCTTCGACCTGAATCCTTCATTCTATCTTATTTTAATGCGATCAGCAGATTTTGCAAATTTTTCTCCATGAGGGTGAAATAATCATCCCCGTTTGTTGCCTGCTCCTTGGTCAATCCCTCAACCGGATTAAGGACCATGGTCTCCACGCCTGCTTCACTTGCCAGTGTTTTCGCCAATTTGTCAGATACCAGCTCTTCAAAGAAAATGTATTTGATGCCTTCATCTTTAACCAGTTTCGCAAGCTTCACAATATCCTGTCCTGTCGGTTCAGCATCCGGGGAAAGTCCCATAATGGCATGCTGGGTTAATCCATAATCACGTGCAAGGTAGCCAAACGCTTGGTGCGAGACAACAATTTCGTTGTTTGGTACGTTAGCCAATTCATCTGTAAAACGTTGATCCAGCGTCTCAAGCTTCGTACGAAGCTCTTCATAACGTTGTTCGTAACCTGCTTTGTGATCAGGATCTGTTTCGACCAGACTATTTTTGATGTTTTCAGCCATGATCATGGCCGATTTCGGACTAACCCACGTATGTGGATCAATATGATGATCAGCGACATCTTCACTGGTAGCCTCATCTGTATGTTCATCCGCATGCTCGTCTTCGTGCTCTTCACCGTGACCGTGCCCATCATCACCCTCAGCGGTTAACAGCTTAACCCCTTCGCTGACGGCAACAGACTTCACCTTAGTATCACTATTCAGCGACTTCAGGAAATTCGGCACCCATCCTTCCAGTCCAGCTCCATTATAGAAAAACAGCTGTGCCTTGGACGTATTAACAATATCCTGACTCTTCGGAGTCCAGTCATGTGGCTCTACTCCCGTTGGCAGCAGGTTAATGACATTGGCATCCTCACCACCGATTGCCGTCGTAAAAGCATATACAGGATAAAATGTCGTCACAACGTTTACCTTGCCTTCCACAATCTTCGCACTATTGGAACTATCCTGCCCACACGCTGACAATACCAGCAAAGTGAGAATAAGGAAACCCGTCCACAGTAACTTCATGTTACCTCTTTTGCTCGTCTTTCCTGTCCGGTTATCCTGAACTTGATGTTGCACTTTATAAAATGTCATTATGATTCACTCCGCATCTCTTAATCGTAAACATTACTGAAAGAATTATAGGTAACCTGAACCTACTTGTCAAGCCATCTCGTCCTATTCATTCTTTCCTGAAGTACGGAGTTCATAACAGTATATGCTTGTTCTCTTCCCGTCAGATACGAATTATATCAATAAAAAAGGGACCCGAATTACATCGGGCCACCTTGAGTCATAGTTACGACAGAATTTGAATCAATTTAAAGGTATTATGAAATTGATTCTTTTTATTTTACTTGTGCGCCATTAGGCATGTTGTCTGGTACTGTAGCCAGTGTGAGCTGGTCGCCATGTGATGCTGCAAGGATCATACCCTGAGACAGTTCACCACGAAGTTTCACCGGTTTCAGGTTAGTCACACAGATGACTTTGCGTCCAACCATCTCTTCTGGCGAATAGAACTTCGCGATGCCAGAGACGACCTGGCGCTGCTCATAACCCAGATCGAGCTGCAATTTCAGCAACTTATCCGCTTTTTTGACAGGTTCGCAGGCAATGACTTGCGCTACACGCAGTTCAACTTTGGCAAAATCGTCAATCCCGATCTCTTCCGTACCTTCTGGTGCGGTTACCGGTTCAACAGCTGCTGAAGCTCCAGCACCTGCTTGACTTGCTTCAGGCTCTGCTGCTTTTTGGCCACCAGTCATTGCTTCGGAGATATAAGCAATTTCCTGTTCGGAATCCAAACGAGGGAAGATTGGATCACCTTTTTGCAATGCGTTTCCAGTTGGAACCAGACCCCATTGCTTGGCTGTATCCCAAGCCGTAAGTTCACCTTCCCGAATGCCTAGCTGTGCCCAGATTTTATGAGGAGCACGTGTCAGGAACGGTTGCAACAGAATGGAAGCAATTCGCAAGCTTTCGATCAGGTGAGCCATAACGGATGCCAATTCATCGCGTTTTGCCTCATCACGAGCCAGTGCCCATGGCTGCGTCTCATCAATATATTTGTTGGTGCGACTGACAAACTGGCTGATCGCTGTCAGTGCTACGGAAAACTGCAGGTTTTCCATCGCCTGTTCCACTTTTTCCACCGTAGCATGGCCTGCTTCTTCCAGAGAAGCATCAAATTCCGTTACATTCGAAGCAAACGCAGGGGCTTTGCCTTCAAAATATTTGTCTACCATGGCAACGGTACGGTTCAACAGATTACCCAGATCGTTTGCGAGGTCGGAGTTGACACGCTCTACAAAGCTCTCTGGTGTAAATGTACCATCCGAACCAAACGGTACTTCACGCAGCAGGTAATAACGCAGTGCATCGAGACCGTAACGGTCAATCAGAGTAACTGGATCAACAACATTGCCTTTGGATTTGGACATCTTGCCATCCTTCATCAACAACCAGCCATGTGCAAACACTTTCTTCGGCAAGGGCAGATCCAATGCCATCAACATAATTGGCCAGTAGATTGTATGGAAACGAACAATTTCTTTACCTACCAGATGTACATCCGCAGGCCAGAACTTGTTATACAGAGATGCATCGGATGAACCGTAGCCCAGAGCTGTAATATAGTTGGACAATGCATCAATCCACACGTAGACCACGTGTTTTGGATCGCCTTTAACTTTGACGCCCCATTCAAATGTAGTACGTGATACAGCCAAATCTTCAAGACCCGGCTTGATGAAGTTGTTGATCATCTCGTTCTTACGAGATTCCGGCTGAATAAAGCCCGGGTTCTCTTCATAATATTTCAACAAACGATCTGCATATTTGCTCATACGGAAGAAGTAGGATTCTTCTTTGACCAATTCAACGGGGTGTCCGCTATCCGGGCTCTTGGCTGAGATAATCTCGCCCTTCTCATTCTTCTCTACATCCACCAGTTGAGTCTCCGTGTAATACGTCTCATCCGGAATGCTGTACCAGCCTTCATACTCACCTTTGTAGATATCTCCCTGTTTCAGCAAACGGTCAAAGATATCCTGAACGACGGTTTTGTGACGCTCTTCGGTTGTACGGATAAAGTCGTCATTGGAAATGTCCAGCTTGTTCCACAGTTCTTTGATCCCCACAACGATATCATCGATAAAAGCTTGCGGAGTCTGTCCTTTCTCCTGTGCCTTGCGCTCAATCTTCTGGCCATGTTCATCGGTTCCTGTCAGATAATGAGCATCATAACCGCGTAGACGCTTGTAACGAACCATCGCATCTCCCGCCACAGTTGTATACGCATGCCCAATATGCAATTTGTCACTCGGATAATAAATCGGGGTTGTCAGATAAAATGTTTTTTGGTCAGCCATGAATGACTTCTCCTCCTTCGAATGTTCCTGCTTCATGTGATCCCTTCGTCCAAAACAACTAAAAAAGAACACAAAAAACTCCCGCCCCTATGGGACGAGAGTTGCTCTCACGTGTTACCACCCAAATTCCCCATGTTTTTCGCAAAACACAGGCTCTGTCGGTCCTTCGACCGCCCATTAACGCTGGATCACGCCTCAGCCTTACGACAGCAGCTCTGAATTCACTGTCTGCACGCTCGAAAGAGGTTCCTCCGGGACCATATTCCATCCTCCTCCCAGACCGGTTCTCAGCTCATCCGGCTCTCTGCACTGGGGGTGTGTCTGTACTTATCCCTTCACTGGAAATCATATAGAAGTTGTTCAAAAAGTAAAACCAGACTTTTTGAACTCGCATATATAGGAAAAATATACTGAAATGCGGACCCTTTTGTCAAGTGGACAGCATCCTCAAGTTCAATCCTGGCCTGTTTCCAGGCCACCCGAATACTTCAGGCTATAACGTTACTCTGATACCAGAGTAGACTTCTCCGCCTTTGGTGGCACCAGATCTACACCGCCTGGATGAAACGGGTGACATTTGGCAATACGTTTCGCTGTTAACAACGAACCTTTGAGCGCACCGTGCACTTCAATCGCCTCCATGGCGTAAGCCGAACAGCTCGGATAGAACCGACATGTTGGCGGTGTTAATGGAGAGATATAGTTGCGGTACACCCGAATGGGTGCCTGAGCAATTCTGCGCGATAACTTCATGGTCAGTGCTTCCCATGAGCGTGTTGATGTCCCGATGCCGCTTTGGCCGGAGCATGCTCAGCACAGTCCTTGCAATATCCAAACACCTCGAACTTGTGGTCTACAACCTGAAATTGCTCAGGCGCATCCGCAAGCTGCATCGGGCAAAATATAATAGGATATGTCTTCTGACACTTCAGACAGATCATATGATGGTGATGATGATCTTCACTACAGTGAGCTTTGAATTTAACGCCATCTTCGAAGATGACCTGTTCCAGTACACCCAGTTCCTGCATCACCCGTAAATTACGATATACTGTGTCAAAACTCAGTCCGCTGTAAGTCTTACCCATATATTCATAGACGTCCTTGGGTGTAAGATACCCTGGAGACTCGGCAAATAACCGGGCCAGTGTTTTCCGCTGATCGGTAATGCGAAGCCCCTGTGAGGACATGGTCGAAATAATCTGTTCTGTCGACAGCATGATCTAAAGCACCTCCTGTCATACGAGCATTTTGCATCATTCATAGAGCGACAGTTTATTCGGCAAAAGCGAAAACTTTTGCTTTCTTGTATACCTCTAATAATGCATCAAATTACGATTAGAGTCAACGAAGACACCGGGTTAGGTCATTCCAACATCACATAAAAAGGACTCCATGCACATGCATTGCCATTAGTCTAGCTTGAACTAATGACATTACATTTTGATGGAGTCCCTTCCTGACGGTTCAGATGATCAATCGTTCGGGCGACTTTTAGGGTGAACGGGTATATATGATATAAGCTTTCACTCCAAACCGTCCGTGCATGTTCATGTTATTACTTTTCAGCCGGAAGCGGCGTGAACAGCAGGTTAACAGGCAAGTTACTTCCTGGTGCCGCCGAGAAGAGAATGGTTACACTCTCGCCGTACGAACCTGTGCGATACATAACGCTTTGCTCATTAGGTGCAGTTACAGATTTACCTGTGGAAATCTGAACGACCTGTCCATTCACGAGTGCCACACCTGAATATCTGCCTCCACGAGGGTTAAATGAAATCAACGTGCGTGGAGCAACATTATTCAATGTAATTTTGTACAATACACCGAAGTTACCTGCGTTGGACGCTTCCGTGTAAGCCATAGGGTCCGTTCCCACAAGGTTTGGATCACTTGCATTGTCTCCAAGTGGAAGACGTGCAGGTTTCGACCCTACTTCTTGATCGTACGTAATGATCCGTGTTGCATTTGGATAGGTACCACGGTTGTGAACTCCATCACGATCCAGAACCGGCAGGCTCGACAACACTTCCATCGGGTCCTTGTTTTCTTCAATCATGATAATGTTGTAGTCCAATTCATAATCACTGAATACATCCGAATACAAGGAAATGACTTGTCCCTGTTTCATCGGAAGAACGCTCAGATCATTGAGAATCAGCTTGCTTTCTCCTGGCTGGATGTAGACTTTCTTTTGTCCGGTACCATTCTGCATGGATTGGAACCAACGGTCAATGGACAGCTTTCCAGCTACCGTTGCAAAAGGAGACGGTCCTGCAAAACCCATGTTTTGCTGGTCAATCGACGCCGTGTATGCATTGTTGTTTGTCGCTACAACATACATTTTTACGTTTTTGCCCGTGTTGTTCACATGGTGAATCATGAAGCGTGTCTGTCCGAAGGAAGATTCCTTGTACACAATACCTTCCGTATTCACGGTTTCCGGGCTGTTACTGCGGATCAGCAGACTTGGTTCATCATAATAAGTGAAAGGTACTTTCTCCAATGCTGGTACTCCACCACCGTCAAAAGTGAACTTCTCACCAACTGGTGTGAACAATTGATTGAAGTCAGTCACACTATAAAGTGTTTCTCCCGTAATATTGATCATCTTGGTATAGCTATCGCTAGCACCATGTTTATCAGTAACTGTAATCGTTACGGTCTTCGGTCCTGGAACAAAGAATGCAAGTGCATTGTTATCCCATTCGGTTTTAACAATTGCATTCTCATCATCTGTGCTTTGATCAATATAAGTGATTTTCTCACCCATTTTGTATTCTTCTTTATCTGTCGTAAACATTGCGACAGGTGGCAGATTCGGTCTTTCAACCTTAATCGTAACCGAATACGGATCACTCCACTGACCACTTGAATCCTGGACCGCATAGGTTACTGTGTATACACCTGGTTGGTCGAATGAATCCTGACGGCCTGTCCAACGTTCATCTACAATGCTGAGTCCCTTGGGAGAGCTGGATCTGGTTGTGTAGGTTACCTGGTCTCCGGCAAAGACCTCTTTTTGTACCGTGAAGCTTGCCACCGGTTTGGTACTCAGATTCAATACAACCGTTTTGGCAGATTGATTTACTTTATACGAAATGTCCAGAGCCTGTGTAATTGAAGTCAACGGCACCATGAACGTATTTTTTTGTTGATAAGCCGCGCCCTTCATCGTTCTGGACACACCATTAACGGTATAGATCTTGCTGTTTGTTTTGAAACGCAACTCATCTTCACCACTAATAATGATTGTTTCTTTAGTTGTGTTATCATATTTGACATCATAGCCAACCCGATCAACGAGAGCACGGATCGCTACATAGGATACACCATTTTTAACAGCCATCGGCTGTCCAGCAAGATACGTTTTGCCATCTTGCATCATTTTATTACTGTTCATATAAAGAGTGAGGTCTCCACCCCCGCCTCCAGCAACAGATGAACCGCCTGTAGATGGTTGCTCCACTTCTACTGGTGCAGGTGCTGGTGTTTCCTCAGCTGTACCTTCTTCGTCCGTAGGTTCAATTACCGGCTCAACAGGAGTCGCGTCTGTTCCTGTAGGAACATCTGTCTCAGGGTTCACTTCTTCAGTTGTTTCATTATTTGATGTTGGCGTGTTTGTTCCGGATTTCACTTCGGATTCCGCGATGGTTTGTTCTTTCTTCACAACCTCCACGGATTTAACTTTGGCTGTATTCACTGATGTAGTATCGCTCTGATCTGCTGATTGTGCATTGGCAGGAATCACTGCAAACGCCTGAAACACAGCAAAAGCGGTAAGTATGGACAATTTCTTCTTCAAATTCATTCTTTGTCTTTGGCTCCTTCTGCTCCCATTTTATAAATATCCCCCTCAAAAAGTCATATTATTAGACGCTTGGAACCGGGAAAAGTTGCTAAAAAGTTAAGAGGAGAATTGTAAACTTTTAATAGAAGGAAAATACTATGAAAATAGTTATCTATCAATTATCTTTTTAGCTTTCATATCCCAAAATTAGCCAATAGAAAATTCCAACAAAAAAATCTCTCCAGGAGATGGTCAATCAGCACCATATCGCAGAGAGATATAAGGATTGATAGGTCTAGCGCAAACGGACAGGCAGACTTCCTGTTGGCTGCAGTCCACCGGTTAACACATGGGACAGTACCCGAACAACTGCAGGTGTATTCTCATACGTACACACATAACTTCCCGGCCTCGAAATCTCCAGCAGATCATATGGATTGCGCAGAGCAATGACAATCAGCGAATGATTCTCACTCAGCTTTTCAACCAAATACTGTTGCCCTTTCGGAAGATGACCTGCAGATGTGTACGTACACACGATAACTTGCTCACTTTCCAACACTTCACCCAATATCCGATCCGCTTCATCATAGGTGGGCTGAGTAGTAATTTTGTGCTCACGAACTCTGCCTCGCAGCTGCGATAACGCCATACCCAACGATTCTGTATGGGACCATGGTTCATCCACCTCTGTCCGTTGCACAACCTCAGGCCAGATGACATATACGTCCTTCTCTGGGTTCAACGGCAGCAGCCCATCATTATGAACGATTGTAATACTGCTTGAAGCAATCTTGAACAACGTCAATTCGTTGGGCTCAGTGGGTTTAGTGGATTCAGTGCAATCAACAGGTCCAACATTGGTTGCTTCGACCGTTTCACTCGCTTTCGGCGAAACCAGATGATCATTCTGCTGGCCGCAGCGCTCTCTTTTCCATGTCATAATGCGTTCCACCGCCTGATGAATAACCTCTTCCGAAATGCGCCCCGTTCGAACTGCTTTCACAATGGCTTCCAGCGCAGCAACCTGATCTTGCAAGGTATGACTCACCAGAATCAGATCTGCTCCTGCTTCCACAGCACGAACGGCAGCTTCAGCTACCCCATATGGCTTGGATATCGCATGCATTTCAAGACAGTCTGTAATAATAATGCCTTCAAAACCCATTTCTTCACGTAATAGGCCCGTTAACACCTTATGCGACAACGTTGCCGGAATGGGCTCGGGCTCAATCGAAGGGAACATCACATGAGCTGTCATAATAGCATCAACTCCGGCCTCAATCGCCCGGCGGAACGGTAACAACTCCATCTGTTCCAGCCTGTTTCGATCATGAGGTACTGTAACCATACCAAGATGAGAATCTACGGCGGTATCTCCATGTCCCGGAAAATGTTTGGCAGTAGCAGCTATGCCCTGTGATTGATATCCGGTGATGGCTGCTACGCCATGAGCAGCCACACTTTCAGCATGTTCACCATACGAACGCACACCAATGACCGGGTTAAGCGGGTTGTTATTCACGTCGACCACTGGCGCAAGGTTCATATCAATACCGATGCTTTTTAACTCACGACCCAGAATTTGGGCACACTCCAGGGTATATTCCGCATTGCCTGTCGCACCAAGCGCCATATTACCCGGCACTTGGGTCATTCCCTCTTTGTCAATCCGTGCAACCATGCCACCTTCCTGGTCCACCGAAATCATGAGTGGTAGGGCCCCCGCTTCAGCAGCCATATCTTGCAGTTCGGCGGACAGCCGTGTCAATTGATCTACACTTTCGACATTGCGCCGGAAATAAATGACACCCCCGACGTGATAGTCACGGATTAAGCGAGTAATCTGTTCATCTGCTTGCTGACCGTGAAATCCACACATCAACAATTGGCCTACCTTTTGCTCCAATGTCAGATCATTCAAGGGTTTCATTTGACATCTCCTCCCGTTTCCCTTGCTACTACAAACCCAATTGTTTACTCTGCCTGTACTCGGAGGGTTTCATGTGGAAGTGTTTATGAAACACCTTGGAGAAGTAACGGCGCTCCTTGAAACCTGTTGCTTCCCCAATCGCTGTAATGCTCCATTCGGTTGTACTCAACAATAAAGCGGCACTTTCCATCCGTTTCTGCGTCATGTATTCCACAAAAGTAACACCCATTTGAGTTTTAAATAGCTGGCAGAAGTATCCCGGGCTGATTCCGAGCCAATCTGAGACTTCATCTATTCCCAAGTCCTGTTGCAGTCTGGCGTTCATGTAATCACATGCAGATCGGATTAGTTCCGCTATCGAGGGACGCGGTTGAGTTTGTTTACCTTGACAGGCATGAATAATGACCTCTGCAAGTTCAATCAGTTCTCTCATGGATACAGCCTCTTGCAGCGCATTCCAGAAATTCACTTCGTCCTTTTCAGCCATGACATTGACTTCGCGCAGTTCCCGAAGCATGTGTACTAGCATATAGCGAACATGGGTTTCATCTATCTTGTCTATTGATTGCTCGGCATTCCCCATTCGCTGTTTAAGCGCTTTCATTACATCTTGTAATCCTTGTTTATTCCATTGTCGAATACACCGTGTGATAAGCTCCAGATCGTCTCTTGTTATCCATGTACCGCCCCTTTTGGAAACCTCATGATCATACGATAATGAAGATCCCGCGCAGCCCGAATTCAATACCTTGTCTTCGCTTTCCGAATGTGTCATTAGAATTCTCTGACAATGCTGGTACCGTTCAAGGATTTGCTGTTCCAGTTTTACGAGTACATGATCCTGAACTACCCTTGCTTTTACACCTGAATCCATGGACAATATCGCATTCAATTCAATTAATAGTTGATGTGCCAACTCCTCTGACTGAAGTTTCCACTCGCCCGATGCGTCTAACAAGATGCACCACTCTCCTTTGCGGGTAGAAAGAACCTGGCAGCCATTAGAGATTCTATCCGTAACTTCCCTAAGCATGGAACTTATTGCCTCATGCCATCTTACATGCTGGACCTCGGACCAGCCGATGGAATGGCGAAAATAACCGACTACATCCACCAACAGCACCGTATAGCCTACAAAAGGAGGCATGAATTGAGGCACAGAAACAGGATCAGAAATCTTCATCTGGGCTTCTCCTCGCAACAAGTCCATCAACTGTTTATGTCTGATCCAACTTTCCATCTCTTGGCTGCGATAACGTTGCGATTCGTTTTCCAGACGTCTCTTCTGGATCTGTCCGACAAGCTCTCGCAGTTTATGTTCCAGATTCAAATAATCAATTGGCTTACATATGTATTCATGTACGTTATACTTGATAGCGGTTCGAGCATATTCAAACTGCTGATACCCGGTCAGTAAAATAATTTCACACGTTTCACCCTGTTCTCGCAGCAAACGAATAAGTTCCAATCCATCCATAGACGGCATCCGAATATCACACAAGAGAATGTCTGGATGACTTTCTGTTACTTTCCCCAGCGCTTCTACACCACTTCTCGCGGTACCTGTGATTTCAATCCCCATCTCTTCCCAGGGTAAAATATATTTCAGATTCTCCAGAATCGGCAGCTCATCGTCAACCAGCATTGCAGTCAGATTCATCCGGCTTCCTCCTGCTCATATAATGGAATGATGCATCGAATAACTGTGCCATACCCCGGTGCTGAACATATAAATATGCCATACCCGGCCCCGTATTGAATACGAATTCGATCTGCCACACTTCGTAATCCCAATCCCCTTCGCTCCGTTATGGACGATAATGATTCCGCCCCTTCCGCGAGCATATCTTCCGGTGGATCTTCTGCCATATACTCAAATCGTGCGAGCATTTCCTGGGGAATACCGATCCCATTATCCTCAACACATAACACCAGATGACCCCGTTCTGCATATGCGCTTATCCGCAGTACACCTGGATAGGTGATCCCCTCAAACCCATGTTGAATGCTATTTTCCACCAGAGGCTGGAGGGTAAGCTTAAGCAGAATTGAGCTGTATAAATGGGGTGGAATGTCAATCTCATAGGTGAACAAATCACTGAACCTGTACTGTTGAATCTCCAGATAACTCTGCAAATGTCTTATTTCCTCACCCAGCGGAATCTCTTCCTGATCCTGAATGCTGATACGAAGCATATTGCCCAGCCTGGTTACCATCTCGCTTACTTTGCGCCCCTCACCACGCAATGCCAAACCATTGATCGATTCCAATGTATTGAACAGAAAATGGGGTTTGATCTGGGCTTGTAGTACACGTAGTTCTGCCTGGGCCTTCTGCTCCTGCTCTGCCCGAACACGACGGAATAATCCCCCGATTCGATCCAATAGCTCATTGAACCCTTGTGCAAGCAGTTGCATCTCGTCAAAACCTTTTCCTTCCACCCTCGCATTAAAATCACCATCGTCCACACGACGCATAAACCTTACAAGTACAGCAATGTTGCCCGTAATGCGATTCATGAAAAATAGATTAAAGATCATGGCAGCGAACAGGCACGACAGAATAATGATGACAGACCAACCTGCAAAGGCATTTGTTTCCGCAGATAAGGCTTCCCATGAGGTCACACTGACGAGACTCCAGTTATAGTTCTTCAGATGATATTGCGAAATAATGCTTTCCTTGCCGTCAAAGACCGTTCTGACACTGCTAAAGCCGGGACCGTACCTGCCGGATTCAGCACCAAGGTTTTGCATGTTCTCACCGTTATATATACCTGCAGGATCATAAACGATCAGTCCTTCTTCATTAATTAACAGGAACGACGTATCCTGTGCCGAATCGCTGATTTGCAGGTGACGGAAGATCCGGTCAATCTCTCCTTTTTTAATCTGAACAACAAGCACGCCGATATTTTGAAAATAACTGAGTTCTTTGACCAATCTGATTTGGGTGAAGACAGGTTCTACCCCGGTTAATTCGGGATATTCCAGAGGTGCGAGCCATTTAGGCACACCATTGAGTTGCTGAATTTCGTTGAATAAGGGATGCACTTTGAATTGCTGAAAAGGAAGGGCTTGAAAGTTTTCTTTGGTGAAAATGGAGACAATTTGATTATTTTCGGACGAACGCAAATCATATAAAAAGGCATAACTGATGAACGGATAATTATATAGAAGGGAACGGAAATTGCGCTGGCTGGCATTCAGGGATAACTGATTACCGGTCCCCAGATCCTGCTTGGTCGGATCTTTGGCGTTCAATGCCATTTGGAAAACCGATGTGGCTATCCCGTTGTCGGTCACATTGTTAATCTGCTGAAATACATTCTCAATATTGTAGCTGATAGCCTGAAGCGCATATTCGGCCTGTTGATTGTATTTTTTCTCAATCGTATGTGACGTGACCAGAAACATGCCAATGCCAAGCGCACACATCGGTACAATGATCAGCAGCAGAAATGCCAAGGCCAGCTTCATTCGCAAGTTCATATCCCGTTCTCCCTATTCACTGGTTCATGGTATTAACCTTTGACACCACCTGCAGTTACGCCTTCTATAATTTTCTCCTGGAGTATGGCGTAGATCACAAGTACAGGTACAACGCTGTATACGATACCCGCCGACATCTGGGCATAGTTCATTTGATATTGATCCCGAAACTGGACCATGCCCACGGGCAGCGTACGCAATTTATCGGTGGATAAGAAATAGTTGGCGAGTAAAAATTCGTTCCAGTTCCCGAGGAAATTAACGATAAAAACGGTAACAATAGCCGGAACCGTAAGAGGTATCACTATTTTAGCAAAGATACCCGGGGCCCTCAAGCCGTCCATGACCGCCGCTTCTTCAATTTCTCCAGGTAGAGAACGCATAAATGCCGCCAGTATAATAATGGTAAAAGGGATCGCATTGGCCACATAGGGCACAATCAATGCCAGATGTGTATCCAATATGCCCATTTTGCGTACAAGCAGATAGATCGGCAGCATGAGTGCGTTGTTGGGAATAAGCATGCCCGCCAGTATCAGGCTGTACAGAAAAAGACTCCACTTTCGGTGTCTCATCCGGGTTACGGCAAAAGCAAACATGGCACCGAGCACAATTGTACACGCCGAAGACAGAATCGAAATGTACAGGCTGTTCCAGAAATACGTGCCAATCTTTGCATTCACCCAGGCCTCCACATAATTGTTAAACTCCCATGTTGTAGGCAAACCGAATGGATTCAGGGCGATTTCATTGTTATCCTGCTTAAAGGACGAGAAAATCACAAATAAAAAGGGAAACAAAATCGCGATCAAGTACAACATTAACAACACATGAGGTATACTACTTTTTATGCTTTTCGGCATCAATATTCCACCTTCTCGCTCCGCCTCGCCACTAGCAGTTGATACACCGCAGTGAGCACAAGCGTCAGAGCAAAGATCAGCACTGCAATGGTATTTCCATAACCATATTTGAAGTTGGTAATTGCATATTTGATCATGTATGTCGCCAGAACCTCGGTGGACCCAGCGGGCCCACCTTTGGTCATGACAATCACGATGTCGGCTGCTTTCATGGCACCTGCGATGGACAACATGATCACCACCGAAATGATCGGCCGGATCAGCGGCAACGTAATTCGCATTGCACGTTGTACCGCCGTTGCCCCATCAATTGCAGCCGCTTCATCCAGATCACGGGGAATCGCCAGTATGGCCGCCAGCACCATGACAATGTAAAATCCCGTCCACTGCCAGGCATTGGTCACCAAAATGGACAACATGGCAAATCGGTTATCCGATAACCAGTAGATTGGATCGATGCCCAGCACATGAAGCATTTTGTTTAACAGTCCGATATTCGGTTCATAGATGAATCCCCATAAAATACCGATCACGGCTGTCGACATGATGGATGGTAAAAAAACAGCTGTTTTATACAGACCTTTCAGCCTTTTCACATTGGCAATCAGAAGCGAAAACAGGACGATTAGAGGTACCTGAATCAGTACCGAAAATCCGATGAAAAAGCCGTTATTCCGTGTGGAAATCCAAAATCGTTCATCGGTCAGTGCCTTCACATAGTTGGATAAACCCACAAAACGTGGCTCAGCCGATACCCCATTCCAACTCGTCAGACTGTAATACAAAGAGCTACCAATAGGGTATAAGAAGAACATTACAAACAGGATTAGGGCTGGCATTACAAAGAGCGTATAGATTAACGGGCTGCGGAGTGAAGTATTCATGGTCAGCCTCCTTCAGTCACTTCAACGATCGCAGTTTCAGTTTGGATTGATTTATTCCACTGAAGCGTTTGCTTCTTCCTGTACCTTTTGCAGCTCTTCTGCCATTTTCTCTGGCGTGGTCTGCCCACCAATCAACTTCTGGATTTGCAAATTACTGATCTCTGTTGTCACATCCGCCTGCACGAGTGCATCAAATGCCGGGAACGACGTCTTGGACGCATTAAGCACGGCCACAATTTCTTTCATCAGATCATCGGTAATGCTATCGGTTAACACTTTCTCATCCAGCTTCATGGCAGGCAACACACCATCTTCCACAAGGCCGCGAACCTGCATATCTTCATTGTAGAAATTTTTGATAAAAGCTTTAACGGCTTCCAGCTTCTGCGGATCATCCGCCACGGCTGCCGAGAATCCATATCCATTGTTCACATCCCGCATCAAGGAAGTCTGATCACCTGCTCCGTTCTCTACCGGAGGCATATTAAAGAATCCAACCTTGCCAATGAGCGATTCACCGCTCTGACCTTCCTTGAATACAGATGATTTCCATGTTCCGTCATACATTAATACCGCTTCTCCACTTGTAAATTGCGTGGTATATTCGGCATACTCGAAGCCCAGTTCACCTTTTTTGAAATAACCCTTATCAACCCATTCCTTGTGTTTGGCAAAACCTTGCACAACACCCGGGTCGGTCCACTTCGCTTCACCTGTTGCAAACTTTGCGGTAATCTCCGGCCCGGCATATCGGGACCACAGATGGTTGGTTAACATAAGCGGTACCCAGCCCGCCTTGGATGCGGAAGCAAGCGGCACTTTGCCATCAGCCTTGATCTCGGCCAGTATATTGTCCAATTCAGCCATGGTGGTTGGGGCTTTCCATCCTTTTTGTTCAAAGTACTTTTTATTATAGAAAAAACCTTCGCCCGAACCACCAATTGGCAGTCCATAGACTTTGCCTTCATACGTGAACGGTTCAAGGGATGTAAACTGGTCCTGAATGCCCAGCTCTTGCAGGATTGGCGTCAGATCAAGCAGCATACCTTCCTTAGCATAAACTTTGGAATCTGGGCTACCGAACAGTTCAAATATATCGGGCGGGTTGCCTGCCGCCATCTCTCCGCGAAGCTTCTCCTTACGATTCACATCGGATTCGACGCCATCCAGCGTAAAGGTCAGATTGGGTACCTCTCCCTCAACTTTGTCCACAACATCCTGCAGAATGGCCAGTCTTTTCTGTTTGTCGGCCCCCACCTGTGTGTGGCGAAGAAGCATCTCAACCGGTTCCTTACTTGTCTCCTCCACAGGTGTATTGCCTGCGCCCTGTTGTGGCTCGTTACTTGAGCCTGCACATCCCGCCAAAGTCCATGAAGTGATAAGCAATAATGAAAGCAGCAATGTCATTCTTTTTTTCATCGGGTTGACCCTCCTCAAGATATTGAGCATTTGGCTTTACACTCTGATTATAAAAAGCCGGAGCTTACATCGTAAGGATGACAATTCATCAATGGAGGGATAAAATCCTTCACTGGACAAAAAACAGCCCCTGCGAAGTGTATTCGCAAGGGCTGCTTGGTTGGTATATACGTTGAACTTAAGAATATTTACACTTGCCACTTCGATGACAGAACAACCTTCTGATCGCTGTTATCCCCCTATTTTTTTGATCCACTTTTACAAAGGTGAAAATCTAGGGATAGCATATGCTTCCGATGTAGCTTTCTTGCAGAAAGCTTTTAGGCGAACGCTCCGCTTCTTCAGCTTATTTCTGTCCTCTTCGTTCTTGTGTAAATAGTTAGTTCAAATTATATACATCCTGCATATAAAGGTAATTACTTATCGGAACAAGCCACGCCAGCCGTTTCCTGGCGACCTTGTTCGATCAGGCGATACGCTCGCTCCACTTCTTCTTCACTTGGCGAAGGAACTCCATCCAGTGGATATACTTTACCGAGCGCCTCCCATTTGTAGATCCCCATCTGATGGTATGGAAGAATTTCGAACTTCTCAACGCCATTCAATGTTCCGATAAACCGTCCGAGGTTAAGCAGATCCTCTTCCTCGTTATGAATGCCAGGCACATACACGTGGCGTATCCACATTTTCCGACCTTGCTCCGATAACCACTTGGCTGTTTTCAACGTTCTCTCGTTGGATTTGCCTGTCAGCTTGATATGTTTCTCGTCATCAATATGCTTGAGATCCAGTAGAACCAGGTCTGTGTTATCCAGCAGATCGTGAATCCGTTCCGGTTCGTTAAATCCGTTGCTGTCCAGTGTCGTATGCAATCCCCAGCGACGTTTCACTTCTTTGAAGATTTCAGCTACGAAGTGAGCCTGCAACGTTGGTTCTCCGCCAGATATCGTGAGCCCGCCTCCGGAACTACGATAGTAGGATAGATATGGCTCAATCTCAGCCAATACCTCCTCTAGCGTCATTTCTTTTCCACCATCCAGCGCCCATGTATCAGGGTTGTGGCAATACTGACATTTGAGTAGACATCCTTGCATAAAAAGCACAAAGCGGATGCCTGGGCCGTCAACCGTCCCGAAAGTTTCGAGTGAATGAATATGTCCGTTAACCATGCTGCCTCTTCCTTTCTGTATCCGCATCCGCTGTGCGTTTAATATGAGTTGGAATGTCTTGCTCTAGCGGTCTTCTACTTGCAAATTATCTACATCGAACCATGGAACGTACGGTTGATGACATCCAACTGTTGTTCACGAGTTAATTTAATGAAGTTAACAGCATATCCAGATACCCGTATAGTCAGTTGTGGATAGTTTTCCGGGTGATCCATCGCATCAATCAATTGCTGACGATCAAATACGTTAACGTTCAGGTGATGAGCGTTTTGACCGAAGTAACCATCCATCATCGCAGTCAGATTGGATTTACGTGTAGTCTCCTCTTTACCCAATGCTTTTGGCACGATGGAGAAGGTATTGGAAATTCCGTCAAGACTGTGTTCATAAGGTAATTTGGCTACAGAGCCAAGGGATGCCAGTGCACCTTTTTTGTCACGACCATGCATTGGGTTCGCACCTGGAGCAAATGGTTCACCTGCTTTACGACCATCCGGTGTAGTCCCTGTTTTCTTACCATATACCACGTTGGAAGTGATCGTCAGAACGGATTGTGTTGGAACTGCGTTACGGTAAGCTTTGTGCTTGCGAATCATGCCCATGAAGTTCTCGACCAGTTCAACAGCAATGCTGTCTACGCTGTCTTCATTGTTACCGTAACAAGGGAAGTCTCCTTCGATTTCAAAATCAACGGCGATGCCTTGTTCGTTACGAATTGGTTTTACTTTGGCATATTTGATTGCACTCAGTGAATCTGCTGTAACCGAGAGACCGGCGATACCACAAGCCATCGTACGTACAATGTCACGGTCATGTAATGCCATTTCGATACGCTCATAGCTGTATTTATCGTGCATGTAGTGAATGACGTTGAGGGTGTTCATATACAGTTTCGCCAGCCACTCCATCATTGGTTTGAAGCGTTTCATAACCTCATTGTAATCCAGCACTTCGCTAGTGATGGCAGGATACTCAGGTCCAACTTGTGCTCCGGATTTCTCGTCACGACCACCGTTGATCGCATACAGGAGAGCTTTTGCCAAGTTGGCACGAGCGCCGAAGAATTGCATTTGTTTCCCGATCTTCATAGCCGATACACAGCATGCAATACCGTAATCGTCACCATAGATTGGACGCATCAGATCATCATTTTCATACTGGATTGAGCTGGTTTCAATGGATACTTTACTGCAATAATCTTTGAAAGCTTCTGGAAGTTTCGTGGACCAAAGTACAGTCAGGTTCGGTTCTGGTGCAGGACCCAGGTTGTGCAGTGTATGCAGGAAACGGAAGCTGTTTTTGGTTACGCGTGTTTCACCATTCACTGACATACCACCGATGGACTCAGTCACCCATGTTGGATCTCCACTGAACAGTTCGTTGTAATCCGGTGTACGCAGGAATTTGACAATCCGCAGTTTCATTACAAAATGGTCAACCAATTCCTGAGCCTGTTCTTCGGACAAAATGCCCTCTTGCAGGTCACGTTCAATGTAGATATCCAGGAAAGAAGATACACGTCCCAGTGACATCGCAGCACCGTTCTGTTCTTTGATCGCAGCGAGATAACCGAAGTACAACCATTGGAACGCTTCTTTTGCTGTTGTCGCTGGTAAGGAAATATCGAACCCGTGCATATCGCCCAATTGTTTCAATTCTTGCAATGCACGAATCTGTTCAGACAATTCTTCCCGCAGACGAATGACATCTTCATCAATGACATCAACTTCGAGTGCGTTCAATTCGCCTTTTTTGTTACGAATCAGGAAGTCTACCCCGTACAAAGCTACACGACGATAGTCACCGATGATCCGGCCACGGCCGTAAGCATCTGGCAGACCTGTGATAATCCCTGCTTTTCGCGCTGCACGCATATCGGAAGTATAAGCATCGAATACACCTTGGTTATGTGTTTTGCGAATGTTCGTAAATATATCAATGACGCCTTGAGGCAATTCGAAGCCGTATGCTTCACATGCATCAATCATCATCCGGATTCCGCCTGT
Source organism: Paenibacillus sp. FSL K6-4396 (assembly GCF_038002525.1). Classification (NCBI taxonomy): domain Bacteria; kingdom Bacillati; phylum Bacillota; class Bacilli; order Caryophanales; family Paenibacillaceae; genus Paenibacillus; species Paenibacillus sp. FSL K6-4396. Next base: position 4,708,678 of record NZ_JBBOCR010000001.1, read on the forward strand.
TGGTTGAATGGAACGTTTGAACGGAGCATCGGTCTGAACGCCGACAATCTGCTCTTTGGATTGATCCAGATAACCTGGTTGGTGAGAAACAATAGTCGCTGGTGTGTTCACATCAACGTCAAGGACACCGCCGTTATCCCGTTCTTTTTTGGTCAGATCAGATACGATCTCCCACAATTCTTTGGTATTCTGGGTTGCATCTGCGAGGAACGCTTCATCACCGTAATACGGAGACAAGTTGTGTGCCAGAAAATCATTCACGTCTACGGATTTGGTCCATGTTCCTTTGGTAAAGTTTCTCCAGCCTGTTTGTTGTTTGACATCTTTTTCAATCACCGACATCGTAATCCCTCCACTAATTTGGATTTCTGGACACATAACATCTTGCTTCATTCGTATCATTGTGTGCCCAGAGCCGCGATTAATGTGAATTGTTTCACATAAACCGGAACATGTTCTCTCTACTTGGGAACCGGAACCGCGGAATGAATGTTTTTCTTACATTTTCAGTATACGACTTGGGGCTTTCATCATCTGTGATTTTTGTCACAAAGTCAGTGAACTAACTCACTCCACCTGCGCTGTGTCCCAATGAACCCTGTAAATTCACACTTAGCCACTGCGCGGGCAGAACAACTTCCGATCGCTGTTATCCCCGGATTTTTTCGATTTTATTTTTCAAAGGGGAAAATCCGGGGATAAAGGCGAACGCTCCGCATCTTCAGTTTTTTCTGCCCTCTCCGTTATTGTGTGAACATCTGGATCAAACAACCTCATCACGGATTCCGTGTAACCTCTTTAGGACCATTGCTCCCTTAAACTCGGAGCAAACAAGGACTTTGATCATTTCCTGAAAAACAGGTGCTTCGCTCTTCTGTTTTTCTGCCCTCTCCGTTATTGTGTGAACATCTGGCTCAAACAGCCACCTCACGGATTCCATGCCACCTCTTTAGAACCCTTTGCTCCTCTATGCTCGGAGCAAACAAGGACTTTGATCATTTCCTGAAAAACAGGTGCTTCGCTCTTCTGTTTTTCTGCCCTCTCCGTTATTGTGTGAACATCTGGCTCAAACAGCCACCTCACGGATTCCATGCCACCTCTTTAGAACCCTTTGCTCCTCTATGCTCGGAGCAAACTAAATCTTAGAATAAAACCTGAAAAACAGGTGCTTTGCTCTCCTATTTTTCTGCCCTCTCGTTATTGTGTGTAAGACGGCAATCGGGGCTCCCCTCTCGGGGAACCCTGATCTTCTTGCCGTAAGGCACGCTTCGTTCTAGATTTGTTATTCAAACTTTCCGTAGAAAGCGTTGCGGTATACATCAGCCAGTTCAGTTACCAACGGCAACTTCGGATTGGCGGTTGTACATTGGTCTTCGAAGGCACGGTCAGCCAGATAATCTACATGTGCTTCAAAGTCTTTGGCATCAAATCCGATTTCCTGGAACGATTCTTCAATGCCCAATGTTTTGTTCAGTTTGCGAATGGCATTGATAAGACTGGTTACGCCTTCTTCTGTTGTACGTGCAGGCAATCCCAGAATCCGGGCAATTTCGGCATACCGCTCATCCGCTATAAAGTGCGAATATTTCGGGAACGATGCAAATTTGGTCGGTTTTTTCGCGTTGTAACGAATGACGTGCGGCATCAGGATCGCATTGGTGCGTCCGTGTGCGGTGTGGTACTGACCGCCCCATTTATGCGCCAAGCTGTGGTTAATGCCCAGGAATGCGTTGGCAAACGCCATACCGGCAATGGTGGAAGCATTATGCATTTTCTCACGAGCCAGTTTATCTCCTTGCAGCGCAGATTGCTCCAGGTATTGGAATACCAGTTGGATTGCTTTGATCGCAAGTCCATCCGTGTAATCATTTGCCATAACAGATACATAAGCTTCAATCGCATGAGTCAGTACGTCCATACCTGTATCGGCAACGGCTGTTCTAGGCAGGGAGTATACGAACTCCGGATCGACAATCGCTACGTCTGGTGTCAGCTCATAATCTGCCAATGGATATTTGGTGTTACCTTGATTTTTATCCGTAATAACCGCGAACGATGTTACTTCAGAACCTGTACCTGATGTGGTTGGGATCGCTACAAATTTCGCTTTTACGCCGAGACGTGGATATTTGTAGATCCGTTTGCGGATATCCATGAATTTTTGTTTCAGATCGTTGAAGTCCGTGTCTGGATATTCATAGAACAACCACATGGCTTTGGCAGCATCCATCGGTGATCCACCGCCGAGTGCGATAATGCAGTCTGGTTGGAAGCGGCGCATCATTTCGGTTCCGCGATCTACTGTTGTTGTGGATGGATCTGGCTCAACATCGGAGAATACTTCGATCGCTACTGGCATTTGGCGTTGACGCAGATAGTGTTCTACCTTTTCAACATATCCAAGTTTCACCATCATGGCATCCGTAATAATCGCCACACGTGTGATATCAGGCATTTTGGCAAGATACTGTGTTGCCCCTTTTTCGAAGTAGACTTTGTTCGGCACTTTGAACCATTGCATATTCACGGTACGGCGAGCCACCCTTTTCACATTGATTAAGTTCACAGCGGTTACGTTAGAAGAAGTCGAGTTACGTCCGTATGATCCGCATCCCAGTGTCAATGATGGCATATTTGTGTTGTAGATATCCCCGATGGCACCGTGTGTGGATGGTGAGTTCACAATAATCCGTCCAGTTTGCAGACGATCTGCGAATTTGCCAATCACTTCTTCATTTGTGGAATGGATAACCGAGGAGTGACCCATGCCGCCAAAAGCAACCACTTCTGCTGCACGTTCAATTCCCTCTGCTGCCGTTTTAACTTTGTAACAAGCGAGTACCGGACTTAATTTCTCAGCCGACAATGGGAATTTCGTACCTACCCCTTCAATCTCGGCCACGAGAATTTTGGTGCCTGCTGGAACTTCAATTCCGCACAACTTCGCAATGCTCACCGCAGATTGACCAACAATCGCCGGGTTCACCGCACATTTCTCGGCATTAATCGCACCTGCTGTCAATTTTGCTGCTTCATCTTTGTTAACAAAGTAACAGCCATTTGCAATCATTTTTTTCTTCACTTGATCAAAGATCGGTTCTTCAATGATGACCGCTTGCTCGGAAGCACAGATCATGCCGTTGTCGAAAGACTTGGACAGGATCAAATCCGTTACTGCCTGATTGATATCCGCGCTTTTCTCGATGAAACAAGGTACGTTACCTGGTCCTACGCCCAGTGCAGGTTTACCACAGCTGTACGCTGCACGTACCATGCCTGATCCGCCTGTTGCCAGAATGAGAGCCACATCATTGTGATTCATCAGTTCGTTTGTACGATCCATGGAAGGATCATCAATCCATTGAATACAATCTGCTGGTGCACCATGTTTCACAGCCGCTTCCAGCAGGATTTTGGCAGCTTCCCGGCTACAATTCTGTGCAGATGGGTGGAAACCAAAGATGATCGGGTTACGCGTCTTGATGGAAATCAATGCTTTAAACATCGTCGTTGATGTTGGATTGGTAACTGGTGTAATCCCCATGATAATGCCGACCGGCTCCGCAATTTTCTGGAAGCTTTCATACTCGTTATCTTCAATCACACCTACGGTTTTGTCATACTTGATGCTGTGGTACACATATTCTGTTGCAAATATATTTTTGGTGATTTTATCCTCATACACTCCGCGGCCTGTTTCTTCTACGGCCATCTTGGCGAGCATCATGTGTTTATCCAGACCCGCAAGCGCCATCGCTTGCACAATCCGGTCAATCTGCTTCTGGTCCATCTTCATGAATGCGGCGTGTGCTTTATTCGCTTTGTCGATTAACGTTTGAATATACTGACCTGCTGTCGGTTCTTTTGCTGGGGCGACTTCGTTCTTTACAGCCATCTCCCTCATCCTCCTAAAGGTTCGTATTAGTTTGTCTCTCTCGTTTACATTCACATCGTAACATGACAATAAACTTAATTATGTGATTTTTTTCACAAAGTATAACAAATTTAATTTAAGTTTTGTAGTGTCCTTCATACGACCATTTTCACTTCCTATTTAAAATATAGGGCTGTAAAATTCATCCTCTCCACTAAAAGTGAATTTTATCACAATGTTTGAAATTTCGTCATTTTTGCCCCCTTTCCTTCCCCCTCAAACGGTAAGATTAGGTATATACTGAACTTAAAAATTGAACCACCGCAATTTGTACCGTCCTTCCTCCCGGCCGAGATGACCCTGATCAGGACGGCAACGGTTTGCGGCAAACCTCGGAGACTACTGGAAACTACAGAAGGTCGTCCGATGGACATAAAGGGGAGATAGACTTATGACAGAACTAACAACTGTACTGGAAAAGCGCGGCAATACCAATTGTTTCTCGGAAGCGAATTTCAACCATTTGCTGGTTACCATGAAAGATAGAACCTATCCGGAAGGTACACATCTGTACTGGGAAGGAGACGTCTCTGACAAACTTTATTATATGAAACGGGGCCGTGCACAGATCACCAAATCCACGGATGAAGGCAAGGAACTAATCATGTACATGTATCAGTCCGGTGATATGATTGGGCAGGCTGATCCCTTTTTTGGCTCTAAACACAGCTTCTCAGCGGAAGTGCTGGAGGATAGTGAGATCGGTGTACTGGAGCATAAAGACCTGGAGATGTTAATCTGCCAGCATTGTGACTTTGCGATCGACTTTATGAAATGGATGGGCATCCACCACCGGTTGACACAGACCAAATTCCGGGATCTCATGTTATATGGCAAACCGGGTGCACTTTGCTCCACCCTCATTCGGTTGTCGAATTCGTATGGTGAGCCGCATGGAGAGCATGTCATTATTCACAAAAAAATTACCCACACGGACCTGTCCAATATGATTGGAGCCACTCGTGAAAGTGTAAACCGCATGTTAAGCGACCTGCGTAAGAAAGATGGGATTGAATATGACAATGGCATGATTGTCATCAAAGATCTGAAGATGCTGCAAGGAATCTGTCACTGTGAACTTTGCCCGAACGAGATCTGTCGTATTTAATATTTGACTATGCTAATCGGATGTTGCTTATATATTTAATGAAAAAAAGCCCAGTTCTCTAAAAAGAGATTGGGCTTCTTGGTATACTTAGGATGCATTGGTCAATTCAAGCTTTACCGCATCACGTGGATTCAATTTCATGTCCAGACCATTTTCCATTAATTCTTTGTCATTCACCATAATGACCCATCGCTCATTCATACGAGGCGTAACATTCTCGACCGAAACAACAAATTTGTTATTCTCCGACATTCTTACAATGCCGCTGGACTTCAACACATCACGAACTGTGCACTCTTGAACGTAGACGCCGGCATATTGACGATTAAGGGTTGGCATAATGTTTCCACCGCTAACCTTGAGTAACGTTGTCTGATATGCAACGCCATCCCCCTCACTGTCAGCGGCTTTCACGTAAATGATCACTTCATCTTTGGCATGAAGTTCCATGTCCCAATCTTCCTGCTCAATATCCTTGCCATTCAATTTGACAGCCCAGCTAAGCGAAGAATCCAGAGAAACTTCACCGACGGATTGAATCCGTTTGCCATCTGCCGTAAAATCGACCAGTCCGCTATTGAGTAATGCTTTTTTGAGTGTCAAACCCTCACTAAAATCTCGCTTAATGGACTTTGTTGCATCAGGCAAAAACGTACTGCCATCTACAGCCACTGTGATTGTATTCGCTGTTTCTGTCTCTTTGACAATTGGCTGCTCAGAAGGCTGTGTCTCACTACAACCAGCCAAGATCGCCAGTAGGAGCAAACATATACCTATGTAACCGGGGATTTTCTTCATCATGTAGGTAACACCACCCTGCGTAAAATCATTCACCCTGTTGTCCATAACCTCTATTATGGCACAACCTTCGGCAAAAAAAAGTGTCAAAGCCGTTACTTTTATTGCGCGTGCCCTCCAGAGAGGGCTTATACAACAAAGAGAGCCTGCACACAGGCTCTCCAATCGATATCATTTTTATGTTCTCATTGGTTACGTTATCACTGGACACTAGCCTGCATATATGTCCGTCCTCCATCGCCATCTTTCAGATATGGATTAAGCCCAAAGAACTGCTCCTCAGATACGTATACACCTGTCAGCAATCGCCCTTCAAGCAATCCACCGTCCACCTGCACGCAGCATGAAGGTGCGTCTACATACTCCTGATACAACGGAATCTGCCCATATTGTTGATGTACCTTGAACACCTTCCCTTGCTCATGCAAAGGTCGTTCCGAAAAATAGGTAGGCACAATATAACGGGCAATGACATCCAGTTCCTGCACGCTGTAAAAGGGTTCATCACCCAGCCATGGTGCAAACATTCGAATCTTCTCATATTGTGACCAAACAACCGCCTGAATCAGCATTTCTGCCTGAACCAGCCGACCTTCTCCCACATCCAGAACCAACCGCTTACCATGGATGGTTTCTTCCATCTGAGAAGTCGTTGAATCAGGTTGTCCCAGCTCACATCCGATACACTTCCAGCCCCTGGACGTTTGAATCCATTTTTGCAGCACCGCCGGAGCTAATCTCGGACCATCGCTGTTCACAGAATGCGTATTCACTTCGGCAAGATCATCCTTAATTGAACGGGAATATGCTGTGCGCTTGAACAACTCCGCAGCTTTTTTATAAATTAGATGGACCTGAATGGATGCGCTCTCAAGTTCTGCAATATCTTCTTTGCCGTAGCGTACTTCACGGGATAAGCTTTCTTCTCTCATGACAAGTGGGCCTCCTTCGCTCCGGCCGTCTGTGGCCATTTTCTATAGATTATACTACAACTCATGACAACATGTGCATAGCCCAAGAGAAAAACGCCGATCAACCTAATACTTAAGACAAAAACCCCTGATTTCCACGGAAATCAGGAGTCTATGTCATTCATGTAACAAAAGTGGGTGATGCTTATACGTTAGTCAACCCACTGCTCAGCCCAGTCTTGAATTTGATTCATGACGGGCTGGAGCGCTCTACCTTTTTCCGTCAGTTCATATTCAATACGAACTGGCGTCTCGGGATAGACGTGACGAACCAGAATACCTTCACTCTCCAGATCTTTCATCCGTTCGGATAACATCTTATCACTCATGGATGGAATCAGATTGGAGATATCCTTGAATCGCTTCGAACCACTCATCAACGTTTGAATAATTAAACCATTCCAGCGCTTGCCCAAAAAAGAAAACGCCGTCTCGAAACGCGGACACATCCGCAAGTCTTGACCTTCCACATTAATCACCTCTTTAGAGATCACTCAAATCAACTTACATTTTGTTAGTATATTTCATAATAACATATTTAAGCTTCAAAGAAAACGCCTGCAACTAAAAAGTTTAAATTTTAGAAGCATAACATCCAAAATGGATCATACATCCCAGTATACATTACACGCTGCGTCGTAACCATGGGAAATATCGTATAACTTCCCCATAGTACTATCTTACCCAAAAAGAACCCAACTGCCACAGTCATCATCGACTCGGAGAAGGGTTCTTTTTGAATGAAACTTATAATTTCCATTTCACGATTGAGTTAGTGAATTAGACCAGCACACCACCAAATGGTCTTACAGGTTCGCTCTTGCCAAATTCCGGCTTAAAACTGCGGGCAGGATATGCCCATTTAACAGCATTGCTGATCACTCTTAATATTTCCGGCTTGTAATAGGTCGGATACGTCTCATGACCTGGTCGGAAATAAAAGATTTTACCTTCACCACGCCGGAACGTACATCCGCTCCGGAATACTTCCCCACCCTGGAAGTTACTTACAAACACCAGTTCATCTGGTACTGGAATATCGAAGAATTCGCCGTACATCTCTTCTTTTTCCAATACAATCTTGCCTTCGATGCCATCCGCAATCGGATGAGATGGGTTAACACACCATACAATTTCCTGCTCGTCAGCTACACGCCACTTCAGATCGCAGCTGGTTCCCATCAGCGCTTTGAATGGTTTGGAGAAATGACCTGAATGGAGCACAATCATTCCCATCCCGTTCAGCACTCGCTGCGCGACCTTCTGCGAGATCTCATCGCTTACGCGATCATGTGCCATATGTCCCCACCATATGAGCACATCTGTGGAATTCAGCACTTCATCACTTAATCCGTGTTCAGGCTGATCCAGTGTAGCTGTACGAATAGCAAAGCCTTCGCCGCCAAGTCCGTCAGCCAGTGCTCGATGCAGACCATCCGGGTAGACTTCCCTTACTTCATCGTGAATTTTCTCATGGACAAATTCATTCCAAATGGTGACGTTGATCATATTCAATTTCCCCCTAGTGTAGCTCTAAACCCACCACATATCGCCCAGCGGTTCTTCGATTAATACTTGCTGGAGATTTTGCACGGCTTTAGAGAATCCTTCTTCAACCGACATCAGACCGTCTTCGTGCTCAATACTTACTACATAATCATATCCGACCAGACGCAAGGCACTCATAATATCTGCCCAAGTCTTGTTATCATGTCCATAACCAACCGAGCGGAACTGCCAAGCCCGATCCAGCATATTGGTATAGTCCTGCATATCCGTTACACCGTGTTTGTTCACGTTTACCGGATCAATTGTTGTATCTTTTGCATGGAAGTGATGGATGGCTCCTTCACGTCCCAAGATGTGAATTGCCTGAACCGGATCAATACCTTGCCACCACATGTGACTTGGGTCAAGATTGGCTCCGATCACTTCACCTGCTGCTTCACGCAGTCTCAGCAATGTTGCTGGAGTATGAACGGAGAATCCACCGTGCAGCTCCAATCCAACTTTTACGTTACGATCTGCTGCAAATTTCCCCCACTCTGTCCAGTAAGGGATAACTTTGTTCTCCCACTGCCACTTCAGGATCTCCTGGAAGTCATTTGGCCATGGTGCAACAGGCCAGTTCGGATATTTGGCATCCTCATGATCTCCCGGACAACCGGAGAAAGTATTCACTACAGGTACTTCCAGCTTCTCAGCCAGTTCTACCGATTTAACAAAATCATCGTGAAATCCTTTGGCAATATCCTTTTGCGGATGTAGCGGGTTACCGTGACAGCTAAGTGCACTGATCGTCAAACCACGTGATTCCACTGCATTTTTGAAATTTTTCAGTGCTGTAGGATTGCTTAACAACTCATCTGGCTTACAATGTGCATTGCCTGGATGTCCGCCTGTTCCGATCTCTACTGCTTTTAATCCCTTGGATGCTACATAATCAAGAGCATCCTCCAATTTACGTCCTCCGAATAGTACCAAAAATACGCCGAGTTTCAAGTGCGATTCCTCCCTGGATTAGATATCGTATGATTGCTGAATTCATGAATATTGAACTACAATTACCGTTCAGATCACATGCCTGTTTGATTAGTGTGGAAAATCGAGAGTGTTTCTATCCTGAAATTGAACGTAAGAATACTGGTTATTCTGCTTCACTCGTAAGAGCATCAAGCTTCGAACACTTTTTACTCAGACTAGTGGGATTCCACGGTTTCAATCTCAGTTTGAACTGTGCGAGTTACTGCAAAAGAATCATAGCTGCTCTCCAGATGTATGTGCTTGCCTTCAAGTGAAGAACGCTGGAATGAATGCATGGCTTCCAGTACGTGATAAGCAAGCTTGCCACTGGCTTTGTGTTCCCGTCCGGCACGAATGGATTCGACCATCTCAGTTACGCCAATGCCTCGTTCGTTTTGTCCACTTTCGAAGACTGGTTTGACCGTCTCCCAAGTATCTTGACCGTATCTGCGAACCTTCACTTCCCCGTTAAAATAATTGGGGTCCGGTACACTAAGCGTACCTTCTGTACCATAGATTTCAATACGTGGCAGATCCGAAGCTCCGCGAATATCAAAACTGGTGATCATGGTTGCAATGGCACCTTCTGCAAAATCAATGGTTCCTGCCAAGTGAGTAGGCGTCTCTACTTGTAGTGCTGTGCCTTCCTTCGGCCCAGAGCCAATCTTGCGATCTGCAATCTGTATGCCTGCCGAGGCGCTGATTCTGCGAATCGGTCCAAGCAGCGTAATCAGAGCGGTCAGGTAGTAAGGTCCCATATCAAACATCGGTCCGCCACCTGCGACATAAAAGAACTCCGGATTAGGATGCCAAGCTTCTGGTCCTCCACCCATAAAGAATGAAGTCGCTGCAACCGGCTTGCCAATCAGCCCATCCTCAATCGCTTTACGAGCTGTCTGTATGCCTGAACCAAGGAAGGTATCCGGTGCAGAACCAACATACAATCCCTTTTCCTCAGCCAACTCAACAACCTTGCGACCATCCTCAAGAGAAATTGCCAGCGGCTTCTCGGCATACACATGTTTGCCTGCTTCGAGTGCAGCCAGATCGGTCATCGCGTGACTGCCAGGAACCGTAAGGTTCAACACAAGTTCAATTTCGTTATTTTGCAGCAACTCATCTACATTGTAAACGTTTGCGATATTAAATTCATCTGCCCGTTCCTGAGCGCGTTCACGAATCAAATCCGCAACAGCCACGACTTCAATGATCGCGTTGTTTTTGAGATTTTCCAAGTAGATGGCGCTGATGTTACCACACCCGATGATGCCTGCTTTCATTTTCTCCACTGTGACGTTCATCTCCTTACGCATGGTGAAAATCTGCGTTTGAATGGTTGAGATACATATGTTTTGTTGGATGTTTCCTGTTCCTTAAATCTAATACTATGGTATTCCGTTTCAGCTTCAATTAAAATGAATAATATGATTGAAACATGAACTATCTGGTCATAATTTTCAAATTGCAAGGAGTATGCCCATGCCGACAGATCAAACCTGCCAAGTTCTTACAGCAGGCTTTTCATTTCATCGTAAACCCTACGCTATGGTGCAGCCTGAAGGGGTGAAGAACTACCTGTTAAGACTGCAAACAGACGGACGTTGCCGTGCACGCATAGACGGGGACATGTCCCTGGTGGATGCGGGCGATCTGCTTCTTTTTGACCCTGACGAGCCCTATGAGCTGAGAATAGACAATGAAACCAATCCGATGGGAGAACGACTGGTAGAGAGTGGCGACTATCACATCTTCTTTAATGGTTCCTGGGTGGATGAGTGGTGGAAACGTCACAAACGGCCGACCCGAATCAAAGTCGAACTGACGGAAAGCCTCTTGGTCCTGTTTCGACAGCTCGTACTGGAGCAGCGCCGCATCTCCAATCCTTATCCGGAGATTTCAAGTTATTATATGCGAATTTTATGTCTCGAAGTGGATCGTCTGCTCGCGGAGCATCCAACGATAACCAACACCAATTATGTGGCTTATGAGATCAAAAACTACATTGAAGAAAACGCTTCCTCTTTATTCAAGCTCGATGATGTGGCAACACATATTGGCATTAGTGTCTCACGGGGTGTACATCTCTTCAAAGAAGCGTTTGGAAAAAGCATCATGCAATACACGCTTGACGTACGGCTGAATATGGCCAGGGAACGGATTATTTTCAGTCCAATGACCCTGGAGCAAGTGTCTGAGTCTTCCGGCTTTAACAACTACACCTATTTTCATCGGGTATTCCGTTCCCGGTTCGGCATGTCCCCGAAGGAATTCCGCGTCATTCACCGGGAACAGATGTAATCATACCAGTATACGTAAGTTGAACTTATTTGCGCGCGGCTATGGCCTCGGACACAACCATCGCCAGATCTTCATTTCCAAACATGGACAACACGCCAAGTACCGTATCATCCGGGATCTCACCGGCTTCCTCCTTGGATACAATCAGCTTCTGCACCTGTTGCAAACGCTCGTTGCTCTGCTGATTCGGGTAGGCTTGCCGGTACATCTCTTCCGGGTCCAAACCATTATTGACACACCACTGGGCAAATACGAGGATCATCATCTCTTCTTCCTGTTTATAGGTTTCTACAACAGCTTCCTCGATCTGTTTATTACGTTCCTTTTCATATTCATCCATAACTTGTATTCCTCCGTATGTGTATTCTGCAATTATTTGCGAATCAATTGTTCCGCCAGTTCATGACTGTCCATGACATGACTTGCACTGATCAGGCAATCATCAGGTGAGTCCAGACAAGCCAGGAAATTATCAACTGCTCCGCTAAAACCTCTGCGTGTTAACACGGTGTCCCAGCTCCCGAACGTTTCTTTGGTTTCCAGACTCCCCTGTTCCATGCAGCTGATCGTGTCCATGTTCACCACTTCAGCAGATCGTCCACCACCATGCAATTCGATCTTCTCCAGATCTGCCCCAGCTTCACGCACCATATCGAATCGACCGTAGGCTGTTCTGCCCAGCTTGGCCGTTCCGGTTGCGTGCAGCAGTCTGTCCAGATCATTCTTCCGAATCCATTGATGAAGCAACTCCACATTATGATCCGAGTACCACAACATCAGATCCAGTATATGGATGAGATCATCATAGATGGTTTCTGCCGCAGGACGATCCTGAATGCCTGTACGATGTTTGGTCACTGTCAAGGATTCAAAACCTTTTCCACCCTGCATCCATTCTTTCGCTTTTTGGTACATCGGTGCGAATCTACGGTTGAAGCCTACTGCGAGTAGCAGCCCTTGTGCCTCGGCAAAAGCAGTCATCTCTTCCGACTCCCGAATCGTATAGGATAACGGTTTGTCTACGTACACGGCTAATCCCTGTTCCAGACATTGCATGACAATGTCAAAGTGCGCTTCCGTTGCTGTATGTACAAACACCGCATCCAAGTCCCAGGACAACAGTTCTTTCAGATCCGTTGTTCCCCGTTCTAATCGATACGCCTCCTGAACGGCTTTGACCGGCTCCGGAGATCGGTTCATAATGCCTACAATCTCCACGTTCGGATGAGCTGTTAACAGCGGCAAATATACTTTACGTGCAATATCGCCGAGGCCGATAATTGCAACTCGTTTACGTTGGGTTGTTTCCATGATGATCATTCCACCTTCAGTTCGGTTCTATATTTCCACGTCCTATAGTGTAACCCTTCGGACAGCAACTTGCCAGTGATTGCAGCACACTTCGCACGAATTGTTCAGACAATGGGCGAACGTGGTAAACTTATAAGGAACAGCAGTACAGATCGGGACACGACCAGACCTGCCTGATCTGAAAGGAGCGTTTGGGATTTTGCGAAAATGGTTATGGCTCCTCCTATATGTTTTACTTGCTGGAGTCACGTTTATTTACAGATATGAACTGCTGGCCTGGACCGATCTCCATCAGTCCATTCCGCTGTTACTCGCCATGGCAACATTGTTTGCTCTTGTGCCTGTAATCCCTTATAAGTTTGTTATTATCGCCTTTGGTTACAGTTACGGTACCACCACAGCAGCCTGGATATGCTGGCTTGGCACCACACTTGCAGCCATGCTCGTCTATGGCGGAGCAAGAACCATCTTCAGACATCAGGCGAGATCGTACCTCGAACGTATTCGAGGTCTAAACCGTTTTACCACATGGATGGAAGCACATCCGTTCATGGGTGTCATGTCGATGCGACTGTTGCCGATCGTGCCTCAGATGGCAGTTAATATCTACGCAGGTATAACGTACACGCCATTCTGGGTCTTCATGCTTGCCACGGCCATTGGGAAAATGCCAGCGATTTTTGTATTTGCCTATGCAGGTGCACAGGCTGAAACCTCAATCTGGCTGAGCCTGGCCATCCTTGCCGGATATCTGGTGTTCATGGCCATTGTATTACTCTTATTTCGCTTTCGGTCACGCAATAAAGCCTGAATTCAGAATTTGCAAACCGTTCAGATTCAGCTTGTTTTCATTCCGGCTTGGTTGGCTTGCCAATTCAGGATATAATAGAAGAGCAAGCCTAATGCTTGTGTAACAAGTTTTAATAAAACGGTAGATTGCTGGAGCTCGAACACGAGCGCTAAATCTTCATCAGAAATGGAGTGACTATAGCATGGAACAACATTCAAGTGAGTTAGCAACTTTTGCAGGCGGATGCTTCTGGTGTATGGTATCCCCCTTTGAAGAACTGCCCGGTATTCATAAGATCGTATCGGGTTATACAGGAGGACATACCGAGAATCCAACATATGAAGAGGTCTGCTCGGAGACAACAGGACATGTAGAAGCTGTGCAAATTACGTTTGACCCTGCCATCTTCCCTTATAAGAAACTGGTTGAACTGTTCTGGCAGCAGATTGATCCTACGGATACAGGCGGACAATTCCATGACCGTGGATCTTCCTATCAGACGGCCATCTTCTATCACAGCGAAGAACAGCGCCAGATTGCGGAAACTTCCAAAACGGAGCTGGGACAAAGCGGACGTTTTGACAAACCAATCTTCACTCCGATCTTGCCAGCCAAACCGTTCTATGAAGCGGAAGAACATCACCAAAATTATCACCGGAAGAACCCTGCCCATTACAAACGCTACAGCAAAGGTTCTGGACGTGTAGATTTCATCGAACGCAACTGGACCGGTAACGTGGATAAAGACGGGCTGAAAGAGCGTTTGACGCCGCTTCAATATGAAGTTACGCAGAACAGCGCGACCGAGCCTGCATTCCATAACGAATTCTGGGATCACCACGGTGATGGTATCTATGTGGACATCGTATCTGGCGAGCCATTGTTCAGTTCTACCGACAAATACGACTCCGGCTGCGGCTGGCCGAGCTTCACACGTCCATTGCGTGACCACAACGTGAAGGAAAAAACTGATCTCAGCCACTTCATGATTCGTACCGAAGTGAGAAGTCGTGAGGGCGATTCCCATCTGGGTCACCTGTTCAACGATGGTCCTGCCGAAGCAGGTGGAATGCGTTATTGCATCAACTCTGCGGCACTTCGTTTTGTACCCAAAGAAGACTTGCAAAAAGAAGGATACGGTGAGTACGCCGTCCTTTTCCAATAAGTTATAATACAAATACAAAAAGAGCAGTGGGATGATCCCGCTGCTTTTTTGTTGTACATTCTTGTTTTAATAGACGAACTATTATTGCACAAGAATGCATTGATTAGGTTTGGCTCGAAGAGATTTCCGAATTCAATTGATTGGCAGGAGCCGTCTGATCATTACGAAATTGAATTCGCATCGCTGGAACAATACCCAGGATCATCACGGTAACCGAGATTGCATAGACGATAAAAATGGATGTGCTGTTCATCAGTACACCTGCCATGGAAGATCCAAGAAGCATACTTCCTATGAATAAAGGTGTGATGGTGCCATTCACTCTCCCGATCAAATGCTCATCTATCCGAGTGACCAAGTATGTGGAGATGATGACGTTGATGAATGCCATACTGATTGAGCTTAAGAAGCTGATCAAAAGGGTCAGCCAGAACCAACTGGATAACACTTCCCCCATCGTGGCTACAGCCAGACACAGCACACCTACAAGCAGAGTTAAGGTCTGGTTCAGCTTAGCACTTACAGCAGCCGCAATACCTCCTCCAATCAATAAACCTATTCCGGACGCACCAGACAAAAACTGTAACGACGTTGCTTCAAGTCCCAGACGTTCAGTGATCAGAAATATTCCAAGTGGACTGATGAGACCCGCTGAAAGCCCTATACAGATGAATACCAGACTAAGCATTTTTAACGAGCGAGATCGAGCAACATATTGCCAGCCCTCTTTGATATCCGCTAATAATGAGGTATTTGTTTCCCGTTGAGTGGCGTCTTTAGGCAGCAATGTGAGTAGAAGCGCAGAGATGAGGAATAAAGTGAGTAATGCGTACATGGATGCCTGAATGCCCATTGCAGTGTATATAAACGTTCCGACGATTGGTCCGAGAATTAAAAACAACGATTGACCACTCTGTGTAATAGCAATTGCAGACTGCAAATGTTCTCCCTTTACATTTCGCCTCACAATCTTTAGAGAGGATGGTTGAGAAAACTGGCTAACGATAGAGGATACAAACGTGGCTACGTATAGAATCTGCCAATACCCAGAAGATAAAACGCCAATAATCATGACAATAGACAACGCACTCAGAATATCCCCCAGTATCATCGTACGTTTGGGATTCCAGCGATCAGCAAGTGCACCGCCTATGATGGAGAAAACAAAAATCGGGGCATATTCAAGTACGGTAATCAGCGAGACAGCTATTGGACTTCCTTGAGTTCGATCCATTACATAATAGAGGATTGCCATATTCCGGATCCATATCGCCAGATTTTGCAGCAGATCAGACCCTGTCACGATTAAAAAAGCTTTGTTTCTGAACAATGTGTTCATTTTCCATCTCCTCTTTTAAACCGACTGTCCGGTTTATTAATCTTTAAAAAGAAAAACTGACGTTACATCAGCTTTTCATGGTTAACGTTGTTGAATGCCTGCCAGCAGACCGGCCATGCCTTTGTGGTAAATACGACGAATATCCGTCAGGTCCTTCTCATAATAGAGTGTAGTCAATCCGCTAAACAGACCGTAGATAATGTGCATTACATCCTGTGGGTCATCCGGTTTTAACTCCCCATCTTCCATCCCTTTAGTAATAATGAACTCGTATGTCGCATACGGAATTCGGATCAGGGAAAGCATCTCATCAAGCATCTCCTGACTGACGACCTGACCCGAGACAAACTCGTTAATGGCGTGATTCAGCGGGTTAGCCAAATCATCCACGTAATGGTCAGCAAGTCCGTACAATTTGTCTATGGCAGTCTTATACCCGGATTCTTTGTCCAGCCAAGCATCCATCCAATCTTCATTGTTAAGCTTGATTAGATACATGAATAACTCTTCTTTGCTTTTGAAATGATAATAGATGCTGCCTTTACTCCGATTGTTAATCGTACATATGTCTTCCATGGAAGTTGCACTATATCCCTTTTGGGCAAACAGTTCCTTGGTATTACGTGCAATGTCTTTCTTTATCTGTGTAACATCTTTTCTTCGTTTAACTTCGATTGGAAAAACCTCCATAAATTAAACCGACTATTCGGTCTAATAGTATCACAGCACAAATACTCCGTCAATTCATTTTGCACAGGCACCCTCTCATTTGCTGTTTCAAAAGGATGTACAAGAGAGTGCCTGGCTACAATTCAGGAAAGAAGAAGTCACATCATACTTACAATCCAACCGATCCAATACGCAAATGGAATTAATAACAACTGTGCCAACAGTGTACCGAATAAACGGGATACGAGCATGCAACCATAAATCTGATTCATGCGATCCAAACGGATCTCGCCACGTAATGATTTGTCACTGAGCAGGGAAATCCGCGGATCAATCAGGATGGTTAACAAAATAGTCGCTATTCCGTTAATTAACCCGGTTGATTGGGATGCAGCTACAGCCTGCCCTGGGTAAAGGTACGCTGCGTATAAGCTGGACAGGACACCTGTGGTATAGATTGCGGTTACCGCTACATTAAGCAGCATTAACCGTCTTGGCATCCCATGTTGTACCAATCGTTTGGCCATCTTCCAGGATGGCGGGGTGATGTAATACGTTGCATTTCTAATCTTGCTTCGCTTCAGCATACCGCGAACCATCGCAGGGATGGAACCGGCTGCTTCAAAATGTACAACCATTCTTGATGAGAGCTTCACCATGGTTGGAAAACACAATATGGCTAATGCCGTTCCAATTGTTGCCGCACCCATTAACCAGTGCAGCTGCGCCGCAAAGTGTGGATTGGTTCCACGTGTTGCAGTATCCACTAGATTACCTACCATCGGACCCTGGGCCATATTCGAGGTTCGAGAAACCAACAACAAGATACCTGCCAATGAAATGGCCAACGCGATTCTGCGGGTGCGTAATCCACCGAGGCGGAGCGCGTATGACAAGCTGTCTGCGGCATGAATCAGCATGGTGAACAGCATAGGGATTGCCAGGCTAAGACTAAACATATGTATGTACTCCTTTATATTCCTGTTATTGAACTTATTTCTTTCATGGACAGCATTATACTCCTCTGGCTTGCAAAAGTATAGGAACGAGATCCTTCTATATAAGTTGAACTAAAGAATATTTACACTGGACACTCCGATGACAGAACAACCTTCCGATCGCTGTTATCCCCAGATTTTTTGATTCCTTTTAGAAAGGGGTAAATCCGGGGATAAAGGCGAACACTTCGTTTCTTCAGGTTTTTTCTGTCCTCTCCGTTTCGTGTAAATGTTTATTTCAATTTATATAGATCATCGGTAAATGCACTTACGACCTCGGCTGTTCATCGTTTATCCCTCCCCTCACAGGGTAATATACAACTAATCCATTACTGTATAGGAGGGGTTCATATGCCTTGGAACAAACAGGATTATCCGGTATCCATGAAGAACCTGGAACCACGTGTTAGACATAAAGCAATTGAGATTGCCAATGCTCTGCTCGATGACGGGTATGAGGAAGGACGCTCGATTGCCATAGCGACAGCTAAGGCGGAAGAATGGAATGAGAATCATCCCGCACCGGAAAGTTCAAAATCGGACTCCACAACTTCTTCCGATAATTCCAACCCTAAAAAGTCGTCTTCCACGGATCGTCGTCATTCCGAGCCCGTTTCTTCGTCCAAAAGTCATGATAACATCCATGTCGTGCCTACCGACTCCGGTTGGGCGATCAAGGAAGAAGGAAAGTCTACCTATCTGTCCACATTTGATACTAAAGCAGAAGCTGTAGATAAGGCCAAAGAACTGAGTAGCAAACAAAATATTCGAGCGATTATCCATAATCAGGATGGTCAGATTGCTTCTTCGATCAAACCCTGAATGAATCGGAAAACAACAAAATCCCTTTTGCTGCTGAAGAGCAGTCAAAAGGGATTTTGTATGAACTTTAACTATCAAGACCTGAATGTGCATACAGGTTATGGTTGTTCTGAAACGTATGGTTAATTGGATACCCCTCTAGCCACCGTAGTCCGTTGTGAAATAGCAGCAGCGTTAACTGCCTTGGCTGTAGCCGATGGCATCGGCAATTTCACAGCCGAAGTTGTAACCACGGTTCCGCGAGCCGGAACACTAACGACGTACGTGATGACTTTGCTGGCAATCCATACGGCCAGAATCGTATATAAAGTTTCTTTTACCGGAAGAAAGAAAAGCGACAATCCCAATACAAAAGCATCGCTGACAAAGAAAACTGTTCCCAGCTTCCATCCCTTCCAGCGGCTAACCAGCACGGCGAGAATATCGTCTCCACCTGTCGCTCCACCGAATCGAAGCACGATCCCAGCGCCTACCCCTGTCAAAATACCGGATAGAACTGCCGGAATCCACAGATTTCCGTTAAACGACAATACCAGTGTGGAGTATCGTTCAAAGCCGTCATAGAATAGGGAAAATGCACCGACGCCAAGCAATGCCTGAATCATGAATTTCCAGCCTTTGAGGAACCAAGCCAGGATCATGACCGGAATGTCCAATAACAACATACCGATAGCAGGTGATAAGCCTGTTGCGTATTTTCCGAGCAGGGCCAGACCAACAAATCCGCCCTCCGATAAATGATTCTGAAAGTTAATGTGATAATAAGCAAAAGCTAAAATAAATGTACCGAGTAGCATAATGACGAATTTGATCGCCTCTGTTTTAACGTGTTGTAAGGTTAACGATGTTCTCTTCATTCAGGTTCCCTCGCAGTTTGTAGGTTGGTTTTTTATACCGACCGTACCCTGCAAAAGGTAAGCCTGGAAGAAATCATCGTGTACGTCCTTCGAATATTCATTCCAATCCCCTCTTTCGCAGAGTCAGCCGTTTTTTTGAACCGGTTGGTGTACTCTACAAGGGGCGCTATGTGTATGAGAGATCGTAACGTTTCCAGATCGTCCTTGGGGAGATTGTCCTTCGGGAACTCATGGTATCCTGATCCTTTCTGTTCTGTTGTGGTTAGCTGTGCTCAGTTAAACTGAAAAATAACTACAATGCATAAGCTTGAACATTTAATTGTACACTTACACTTGGATTACAGTACCCTCTTTTGATCGCGGTTATCCCCGGATTTTTGGAATTCCATTTTCCCTCTGGGGAAAATCCGGTGATCGCTTGTGCTTCCGAAGCTGCTTTCATTCAAAAAGCTTTCAGGCGAACGCTTCGCTTCTACAGATGGGTTCTGCACTCTTCGTTCCTGTGTAAATTGTAAATCCAACTTACAGCAGTTGCAAGTTCATTCAGTTTAAACACCAAAGCTAACTTGCTTGTTCTTCTATTATATAACACCAACGTGACCGGGTCTAAACAGTAGACCCCTCAAAAACAGGCATAAAGCAGCCTTTGGACTGCTCCAGCAGTCATACGGCAACACCAGGATAAGCAATGCTTGCTAATGGTGCAACCTGCTCCTTTATTCTATGACCAAAGCTTCCAAAAATAACTGTCAGTCACCCAACTGTGACAAATTGGGGCCTTTTTTTATTTTCTTGCGCTTTTTAAAGGAATCATTTTCCTTTCACACATACACTATAGCAAACGTAATCGGCTTATTCTTTGTCCAGTTCAGACGTTTCCAGACTTACTCTGCTGTTTATGGTATAATATAACAATTGAATCCCACTACCGTTTAAGCGAGGCGGATTGATGAAAACGTTAAAGCCAAGAGTCTTTATTGGCTGCTCGCTGGAAGCGAAGCCGATTGCAGCCGCAGTACACGAAAACTTACGTTTTTCAGCCGAAGTTACCCCTTGGTATTCCGGGGTTTTTAATCCAAGCAGCTATACCATGGACGATCTGGAAGTAGAGGTCCGTACGACTGACTTTGCCATTTTTATTTTTCATCCGGATGATATATCCAAAATTCGCGGGAAGTACTACGCGTCGGTCCGGGATAATACAATGCTGGAAATGGGTCTGTTTATGGGTCGTCTGGGACGAAAACGTATTTTTTTCATTCTTCCTGAGGATATTACAGACATCAAGGACACAACCAAGGTCGAAGGATTGCGTATGCCCACAGATCTGCTGGGGTTAAATCCACTCGTATATGAAATCCGTTCTGACGGAAAGTGGGCACCAGCCGTGTCCGTGGCATGTTCCAAAATCGCAGACAGTATTGAGGAACAAGGACGCTGGAGTGATCCAGAATTGGAGAACATCATTGAGGAGCATAAACGCACTGAGGGAGAAGCAAGGTTACAACTGCTTAAGTTGCTGCGGTTCTTTAGGGAATTACTGCGTACCCGCAAAGCAGATGCCAAGATGCTGGAGCGAATGAGCGATGCCTTGCGTACTGCCTTTGTCTCTCATCCTCCATTCGCTGTACGTGGCACAGCCATATACCGTACAGATGACAGTGGTTACATTGAGCAATTATGTGGTAATGTTGGAGAACCGGGGAGAAAGTATGACTTGTCCGCTAACGACGACAAACAACCGGATGATCCCAAGCGCATTCTGGTGATTGATTCTTACCGGGAGAATAAAATCAAGATTAACCTGTATGATGATTACCTTGAGAAAGAGTATCTGCTATGCTATCCTGTAGCCAAGAGGTATGTAATCACCGTTCACATTATTGGACATATTGAAGCGGATGAGGCGGTATTTCAGCAGATTGACCTACAGAATCGTCAACTGTTCAACGCCATCAACGATTTGTTAGGAGGCGAACCGGAATGAAACCGGAAACGAAAAAAATAAGCAAGCGCTGGGGCAGCGAAAAAAAGGTACGCCTCAGTTCTGCGCCCGAATCATCACGACCGGTTCCGGAACCCAAGGAAGAAGATCGTTTCCACAAGCCGGCCGTACCGCTAACTACCATTGGGCCCTCCCTGAAGGGCAAGGAAAGACCTTATAAGGTCATCCTTGAAAAAGAGGCGTTCTACGAAAAGCCTCAATATCTTGCTTAATTTCTGAACACATCATCAAACCTGCCGCTGAATCGGCAGTATTCCATAGGCCCCGCCGCCCAAGGCAGGGGCTTTTTTGTTGCTCATTTTCGCTAAAATAAAGCTACTTCTACTCGTTGACCTGGTGCCATTGTGTTGCGGCAAGTCATTCTGAAATCCTTATTGTAATTCACTGCTTTAATTTATTGCTTGTAATCACTTCTGTAGCAGAATGCGGTGCAAGGCTTATTTGGTTTATGGCCTTAGGTTTCCTGCAAAACCCATAAATTATACCTTATTTTGGAGCAGGCTTGTCCTGTTTGTTGCTTTCAGCAAAATAAAGAAAGACGAGGAATGATCTTAATAGTTCACGTCTTTCCTGCTACTTGCTATTTCCAATTATAATATAAGAACATATGTTCTGTAAATAAAAAAAATATATTTTGATCTAAAATAATTTCAATAAAAGTTGAGTAGACTCTAATTTCATCCACAAAAAAACAGGCAACGCATAACCTCACGCTGCCTGTTTCATTAGTCATTAATTTCGTACATATAAGTTGGGGCTCTCTAAATCAGACCAGACTGTTGAAGCAATCTACGTATAATTGCAGCTGTTTCGGCACGCGTAATCGATTGATTCGGAGCAATGGTATCTTTTCCACGTCCAGATACCAGTCCGGTGGAGATGCTGGATGCTACTGCATCCTTCGCCCAACTTGCTACTTGCTCAGCGTCTGCGTAATCAGACCATTGCTGAACGTTCCCGGCAGACGTAGCTGTTTCCATTCCAGTCACTGTCATAGCGCGTGCAATGAGCGCCATCGCTTCCTGACGAGTAATCTGTGCCTGTGGACGGAATGTTCCATCTTCATATCCATCGATTAGGCCATAGCTAGCCGCCGTGGTCACAGCATCCGCGTACCATTCGTTTCCATTCACATCTTTGAAAGAGTTAACCCGTACTCCAGGTTTTAATCCTAATCCACGTACCAGAATGGCAGCGAACTCTGCACGTGTAACTCCACGGTTTGGTTCAAATGTGGTGTCCGTGATTCCCTCGATAACCATACGTGAACCCATATCATTCACTTCTGTCTTGGCCCAGTGTTGGGCTACATCAGTGAAGGTATGCGGGTGCCAGATAACGGCATACACACTGTTGGTCAAGCTGTTAATCTGTGCATGGTACATCCCATTGACCTGTGTAATTTTTGTGGGTACATGGCGCACAGTTCCTTCTGTATCCACTACAACACCTGTAGTGATCTGATTTGGATCAACGTTCGCTGGTAATACAATCGTACGCGATACATAACTATTGAACTTATCCACACTCACGGATTTGCCATTCAAGGTGGCTGTTACTTTGAAATCAACTGGTGATCCCAGAAGAGTATATCCTTTTTGCTGAGCTGCTGATTGTGCTGTCTGCATGACTGCTTCTGTCGGCTGTGAAATTTCAATTTGCAGTTTGATGTTCTCCAAGGAATTGTCAGAATTCACACCCAGTTGCTGCGCGAGCTTCTCAATATTAATCTGCTGTGCAGGTAACGTGTAAGAGGCCATATCCGTTTGAAGCACCAATACGGCTTGTTTGTCAGCCATGAGTTTGACTGTCTGGCCCGTCAGTTCACCAATAACCAGATCTCCTTGGCCATTACCTGTCACAGGGATCGTCACAATAGCGTTGTTCCCCTCGGTTTGAAGTTTCTGTGCAATGAGAGCTGCGTCCACTGTAAGGGTTACAACTTTTCGCCCGTTCACTTCAGTAGTGGCTAAGCTTCCAGCGTTCTCGGCTTTACCGTTCACGAGCACCTTAGCACCTGTGGATGGCGGAGTTACGACGGGATTAGTCACTGGTGTACTTACACTATTTCCACCAGAACTGGAACCA
This sequence comes from Paenibacillus sp. FSL K6-4396, assembly GCF_038002525.1. Lineage (NCBI taxonomy): Bacteria > Bacillati > Bacillota > Bacilli > Caryophanales > Paenibacillaceae > Paenibacillus > Paenibacillus sp. FSL K6-4396. The sequence goes on from NZ_JBBOCR010000001.1 coordinate 4,732,354, forward strand.
CCTGAGTTTCCATTGCCACCCGATCCACCTGAACTATCACTATTGCGCTTGATGTTCAGCGTATATGTTTTCTTGCTTATTCCGTCCAATGCAGTTACTTCGATCGTAATTGTGTTCATACCACTGACTAATTGCACGACTGTACTGTTACCGCTGATACCATTAATTTTCACTGTGGCTCCCGTTTGATCGGGTTTAACGCTAATTTCAGTCGTGCTTACAGAACTGCTGACTGTCGCTTCATATATCTCTTCTTCCGGGCTGAATATCGGAGATAATATGATCGAAGGTAGAGCTATTTCACTCAATTTGGCATTGGTGATGTCAATTCGATTGATATTAAGTTTATAGTCGTTACTAGTGCCGTCCTCCGCCTGAACATTAATGTTTACAAGGTTTGAGCCGTATACTAGATCCGTAACTGTGTATGTGTATATACCATCTGTGACGGTTTCATCTGTAACACCTGTTACCTGTACGACTTGTCCTTCATTTGCTTTACCCAAGGACACGTTTAGACTTGTCACGTCAGATTCAACATCAACGCGATAATCGAGTTCATCTGCAGAAAAATCAGGTGTCAACTGACCCGAACTCACTACCAGGCTGGAAAGTGTTGCTGTCGATGATTTCCATTTCGCGTGTAGTGTAATATTTTGCGTAAGATTCGTCGTAAAATCAAAAACCTGCTGCAACTGGCTGTCCCGATACCAGCCAGAGAACGTGTAACCTGCTTTCTGCGGAGCATCAGGAACAACTGCTGGGCTGTTATAGCTCACCTTTTGAGCAGTTACCTCCGAACCACCATTAGATTCAAAACCAATATTCACATAAAGTGGTTGCCACTGTGCATATAACGTAACGTCACTATCGTTCATGGAGAATGTATCTGCTACGCTGTAGCTAGTTCCGCTACCATCTGCCGCTGTATTCCATCCCGTGAACTGATGATCTTCCCATACCAGTTCTCCAGTGTTGTCAAACACGGTTACTGTTGCATCTTTTTGATATTTGTTGTTGTCTACGGGAACACTTCCAGTAATTGCACCATTAGCATTATAGGTCACTGAATGATCTGTAGAGAGTGTCTTAATTGTCAATTTGTTACTTTTCGTAGCGTCTGCATATGCAACATATGGCATTCCGTTCGGGCCGAATGCGAGTGAAGATTCGTTTATCGAACCTGTGAAGTATGGCTCTCCTCCAACGACAGTCCACTGATCCCCGTCTAATTTCATCATTACACCTTGTTGCATCATCATGCCATTACTCGGTAGATTTTTAAAAGCGGTGTACGGAATACCTTGAGGATCAAAAGCAAGTGACATACTATTTAGCATTCCAGATGAGAATCCCTCATTCCCTACCACTTCCCACTGGCTGCCGTTAAGTTTCATTACAGTTGCTTTATTACTGTTGAAACCGTCTTGAAATGCAACATAAGGTACATTGTTCGGACCAAACGCTAGGGACGGATAAGATGCTGCATCTTTTGTGAATGCTGCATTCCCTACATTTTTCCATGAACCATCTGCAAACTTCATTACAGTTGCTTTTCTATTCGTTGAATCTGTGTAAGCAAGATGGAGAATTCCCGCAGCATCAAACACTATTGGAGATAATCCAGAAGCATTATTTGTTGTAAATCCGACTGAGCCCACAGTCTCCCACAGATTCGTATTCAATCTCTTAACCGTTATTTTATCGTTCACAGAACGATCCCGATATCCGACATATGGAACATCACCTGGGCCAAATGCAATGGAAACAAATACAGCTTCCGCAGCTGTGAAGCCAGAGTTCCCCACAATCTCCCATTGTTCTCCGTTAAATTTCATAACTGTTGCTTTACTTCCATTATTACCGTCCTGATAAGCTACGTATGGAGTATTATGAGAATCAAATGCGAGCGATGAGGTGTTATGTATCACCCCAGTAGAGAAACCGGCAGGCCCCACGTATTGCCATGATCCAGAAACGTATTTTAGAACCGTTGCTTTCCCGCCTTTGGTTCCATCCTTAAATACGGTGTACGGTGTACCTTCCCGATCAAAGACCAACGTAATATTCTCCGCCTGTGTTGATGTATTTCCGGTTCCACCCACATCTACCCATGTTCCACTCGCCGCATAGGCTCGTTCAACGCCCAACGCCCGAAACCCTGGATATCCTCCAAATATTAAAGCAACCACAATTAACATCGTTATCACTTTTTTAGGCTGCAGTAAGCGCTTATTCATCACTATCATCCTTCCGTTCGTCCTTTTTTAGTACGATACTCTGTTTCATCCAGTTCGATCCCCTTCTAAACAACCTACATATCTATTTGAGAGCTAATCTACTACTTTGGTCTTGTTTTCATCAGACGTACATTCCATTGGAATATGTATTCTTGAATATTAGAACTCCTTTCGATGTGGTTTCAAATTTTACAGATATTATAACGAGCTACTATAAACAAACTCTAAACACGGTGAGTAACGTCTCCTCCATGTTTTTCATTTCGATAATGTGAAATTGCCTATGTGCCTTATCTCATAAAGGTTTTCAAATGATTCAAACTGCCTTGAAGAGAGAATGTAAATATTTTCAGGTTGAAACCTGCATGGTTCAGGAATATGCTGACTATACTACAAACAGGAACATTTGTTCTTAATTAGAACGATATATTTATGGCTAAGGAAGTGACTATATGGCCTCCTCTTCCACTTCAGCCCCAACTCCTGCGGATGAAGATCATCGTCTGATCAAAGGGATGGTTGTGCGTACACTTTTGCTGGATGTACTAGAACGGGATATTCGAACGCTGGATACGCTGCTTCTGAAAATGCCCGAGGTCTATATCCTGTCGCTCACCCGCCTTCAGAATGAAGTACTTAAGGAGATGCTGGGACTGCGCAAACAGATGAGAACCCGTGGAGTAAAAGTTCTGGAGGAAACGCGGGGAAAGGATGGCATTGAAACCGTTTATATGTGCAGGGGATACACGCAACGGTTCTATATGCTCTGGACATTTGCACGCAATGAGGTCAAAAAAGAGCTGAGTCGCCATCTGCAGATGGATCCGACACAACAGGTTTGACAATTGAACGGGTTGACCACCGCTAGCTGTGTTCATTAAGATGGAATAGAGATATCCAACCATTCCAATAAGGCATGATATAGTTTCAACCGGATATACTCTCAACGTCTTATCAATCAAGGAGCTGTACTTCATGGATTTGAATACACATTCGATTAAACAAACACCCGCACATACAGGCATTGCCGCAGATGTAACCGAACTGATCGGCCAGACACCTGCCGTTAAACTGAACAGACTCACAGGCAGCGACTCCGCTGATGTATACGTGAAACTGGAATACTTCAACCCAAGTGGCAGCGTCAAAGACCGTGCCGCCTATAACCTGATCGTTCAGGCTGAACTTGCGGGACACTTGCTTCCCGGCGCAACCATTATCGAACCGACCAGCGGCAATACCGGGATTGGTCTTGCGATGAATGCCGCCGCCAAAGGATATAAAGCCATTCTGATTATGCCGGACAATATGTCCAAGGAGCGCATCAACATTCTGAAAGCCTATGGCGCAGATGTGGTGCTCACCCCTGCTGCAGAGCGGATGCCTGGTGCGATTCGCAAAGCGAAAGAACTTCAAGCAGACATTCCGGGAAGTTTCATTCCGCAGCAGTTCGAAAATCAGGCAAACCCGGATATTCACCGGATTACGACTGCTCCCGAGATTATGCAACAGATGGAAGGCAGGCTGGACGCCTTTATCGCTACGGCGGGGACCGGCGGAACCATTACTGGCACCGGGGAAGAACTGCGTAAGCAGTTACCCGATATCCGTATCTATGCGGTGGAGCCCAAAGGTTCTCCGGTGTTGTCCGGTGGCGAGCCCGGACCACACAAGCTCGTCGGTACAAGTCCGGGGTTCATTCCGGACATCCTGAATACCGACGTGTGGGATGCCATCATCCAGGTGTCCGATGAGGACGCACTGGATACGATGCGGCAGCTTGCTGCCCGGGAAGGGCTGTTGCTCGGCCCTTCCTCCGGGGCTTCGGTGTGGGCCTCCCTTCGCATTGCGAAGGAACTGGGGCCGGGGCACCGCGTGCTCTGCATTGCGCCGGATACCGGGGAACGGTATCTGAGCATGGGTATTTTTTAACACAGCATAAATCTGTACACATCAAAAAGGGGCTTCCATCTCCCATAAGTCATGAGCATGACAGAGGCCCTCCCTTATTAGCGCTCATTGGTCATTGGTTCTAATGAACCTGACACACGCTATTCGCTCCTATTTGCGCAGGTCTGACGTGTAACGAATCACAGCGACGTTATTTCTCCAAATTCGGTCGATTTACAGGCTTAAGAGCTATTTTCGGCGGGATAACGTTACTGAGATTCGTTAGAATTTACATCTCTTCATTATCACCCTAATAAGGTGCGGTAGGTTCGTTAGAATGTTGGAGCGATTGGTAGCGAGGAGCGAGGGAAAACCCCTCGAAAAAAAGGGAAGAGAAGTACATTGAAGGAACCATCAAAACAAAAAATAAGCTCTTGCTCACATACGGATGGTGAATCCGCAGAGAACAAGAACTTATTTTGGCAAGAAACCTTATCATCGAAAATAAATCAAGAACATTTAACGTAAGCTGGTTAGTGTGTCAGGGTTGTCCATTCCACACCTTCAGGAAGCAGGGCCGCAATGCGGTCTTTGGCTTCCTTTTTGGTATACAGCGATTCATCGAGAATGACCGCGGAACCGGAATCCGTGCTTGTCCGAATCAGACGTCCGAGACCTTGCTTCACACGCAAGAGCATATACGGAAGATCGATCTCTTCGTATGGCGCTGCCGACGCACTGCGTTTTGCATTGAAGACAGGGTCCTGTGGTGGATACGGAAGCGACCAGATCATGACATTGGATAATGACGGACCTGGAACGTCCAGTCCTTCCCACAGATTAACGGAGCATAGCACACTCTCCTCATCCTGCTGGAACGCCGCAATCAAATCACTAATCTCCCGGTCGCCCTCATACATAAAGCGCAAACCTTCTGCTTCAGGTACATGAACGATGTCCTGCTTGAACGCGCGTAGTTCTTCCATCGTACGGAACAGAATCAGCGCACGTCCCCCACTCTCCTGAAGCAACGACACCGCATCACGCAAGCGATTTTCGTTCTCCGGGTGACCCGGTATAGCTTCATCGGTAATCTTCATCTTCATTTTGTCCGCATAATCATACGGGGAAGCCACCGAGAATGATACAAAATCATCAATGCCCAGGCTGTCCGCCACATAACGGAATGAACTGTCCACAGATAACGTGGCAGAGGAGAACACGATTGGAATACCTGTGTTGAACACACGCTCGTTCAGCATTTCCTTCACGGTGCGCGGCATGATCGATAAGGTCGTCTCATCCTCGCTCTCTTCCGCCCAACAGATGTAACCATCTTCCTTGCGGAACAAGGCAAGCGCAGACTGAATCATATCGAGATGTTCTTCCACGACACGCATCTGGTAACCATCCAGCGAGAACAATCCGCTCTCAAATACCAGTTCCTCACCGATTGCATCCAGCACACTCGTCAGACGTTCAATCTCACGTAGCAGTGGCGGCTCTACCCGAACTTCTTTCCGTTCCGAACCAGGGATCGCGACCGTATACGTATCCAGCAACGCAAACAGTCGCTCACTGCTCTCAATCGCTTCATCCACACACTCCGCGAGGGATTCACGAATCTCTCCTTCTAACAGGCGAGTGACGAGTTCCTCGAAAATGCGGTGTTTCAGCTTGTAGCTCAGTGCGTTCAGGGCTGCTTCTTCCAGCAAATGTCCTTCATCAAATACAACTGAACTGTGATCAGGCAGGAGTGGCAGTTGGCCCTCGCGTTTGCGCGCATCATAGGTCCACACATGCTCCATGTAATAATCATGGGAACAGATGATGATGTCTTTGGAACGACGGTAATGGTCACGCGACAGCGTCAGGCCGCAACGTTGACGTTTTGGACAAACAAAACAATCCTGGAACGGGTCCCAGTTGATTTTGTTCCACTGACGATCATTCAGATGTGGATACTGTTTGCGGTCACCATACGGATGGAAGGCCTGAAGTGTACCCGGCGTATTCACAAAATCCGGCAGACTCTCATGTACTTCTTCAATAACAGGCGCATCTTCATCCGCAAATCGCATCGCACTTAGTTTGTTCAGACAGACGTATTGATCCGGTGACTTGCCCAGACGTGCGTCCACTTCCAAGTCCAGATGTGCAGCCAGCTTCGCAATATCTCCACCGGGCTTCACAAGCTGTTCAATCAAGGACTCATCGGCACAGGCGATCACCGCCGGTTTGCCCGTATAACGTGCATAACAGACCGCGTAGAGCAGATAGACTAACGTCTTGCCTGTTCCGACACCGGCCTCAGCCATAATGGTCTTTTTATCTCCATAGGCCCGTTCGAGCTGGTACGCCATAAAAATCTGTTCATCCCGTACCTCGAAGCCGAACTCTGGCAAAATATCGTAAAAAACATCGGCAACCCATTCCCCGAGACGGGATACAAAAGGTTCAGCCGGATCATATGCAAAAGGATAACGTTGTGTAGACAATCCTAGGTCAGCCTCCATTCTTAGACGCGGTCCTCTTTCATTTTCCGTTCAAAAAAGGCCGCAGGGCAAAAGTTAATTATCTCACGCGATGAAGCGGGTGACAAGCTTTTTTTACGAGATTATTTGCGAGGTTTAATGTATAGAACCAATTTTCAGGGAAAATATATACAGGAATCCACTTTAAGGAAAGGCGGTGCTCCACTCCATGAATCATCAGTCTTCACAATCAGAGCATTCCTCAGACAAAGACCCTGAGACATTAACGGATCGACAAGGTCATCCCATTACGGACAATCAGAATGTACGAACTGTTGGCAGCCGGGGACCGACTACGCTGGAGAACTATCATTTTCTCGAAAAGATTACTCACTTCGACCGCGAACGTATTCCGGAACGTGTGGTCCATGCCCGCGGTGCTGGCGCTCATGGCATATTTGAAGCGTATGGAACAGCCGGGAGTGAACCAGTATCGAAGTACACACGTGCACGTCTATTTCAGGAAAAAGGCAAACTAACGCCCGTGTTCGTTCGCTTCTCTACCGTTATACATGGCGGACATTCACCGGAGACACTGCGGGACCCGCGCGGATTTGCTGTAAAATTCTATACTGAAGACGGCAACTGGGATCTGGTGGGTAACAATCTGAAAATCTTTTTCATTCGCGATCCGCTTAAATTCCCGGATATGGTACACGCCTTCAAGCCAGACCCGTTGACCAATGCACAGGATATGGAGCGGTTTTTCGATTTTGTATCGCTAAGTCCTGAAGCTACCCATATGGTGACATTCCTCTTCTCTCCATGGGGCATTCCAGCGAATTATCGGCAGATGCAAGGGTCGGGTGTTAATACATATAAATGGGTCAATCAGGAAGGCACGGGCGTGCTCATCAAATATCACTGGGAACCGCTCAATCAAGGGATACGCAACCTGCTGCAAAAAGACGCGAGCGAGATTCAGGGGCAGAACTTCAACCATGCGACATTGGATCTGTATCACGCTATTGAAAAAGGGGACTATCCCGAATGGGAGCTGTGCGTTCAAGTGATGGATGACGGCGAGCATCCGGAGTTGGATTTCGACCCGCTGGACCCGACCAAGTTGTGGCCGCAGGAGCAGTTTCCTTTTCTACCTGTGGGTAAAATGACATTGAATCGCAATCCCGAGGATTATTTCAATGAAGTGGAGCAAGCGGCGTTCGGGACAGGTGTCTTGGTGGACGGGTTGGATTTCTCAGATGACAAACTGCTGCAAGGACGGACCTTCTCCTATTCGGATACCCAGCGTCACCGGGTTGGTGCGAACTATCTGCAACTGCCTGTGAATGCACCGAAAAATCGGGTAGCCACGAATCAGAGCGGAGGACAGATGCAGTATCAAGTGGATCGTGCGCCGGGTCAGAATCCGCATGTGAACTATGAACCCTCCTCCCTTGGTGGGTTAAAAGAAGCGGCTCCACGTGGCAAGGAACATGAACCACTGGTGGAAGGCCGACTTGTTCGTGAGAAGATTGAGCGTACAAATGACTTTGGTCAGGCAGGAGATACGTACCGGGCATTCGAGGATTGGGAGAGGGATGAGCTAATCAGCAACATGGTCGGCGCGTTGGCACAATGCAAACCGGATATCCGGGAGCGCATGATCTCTTATTTCACCCAAGCCGATGCAGATTATGGTCGTCGCGTCTCTGAAGGGTTGGCCTCTGTGCCAACCGATGATAGTGCAACGGTCCAACCGAAACATGAACCAAGCGTGGAGCAAGCGAAGAAACAGAGTCGTGAGACGGACGGATATTAAAGCAGCTGGACAGCGTTTAGACTGATAAATCTGACACTGTTAGTACATTTGAGTATTTTGAGTAAGCAGATTCCGTTCTGAATTAAACATAGCCCTGATCGTCAAGTTGCCAGTTGCAGCTGCTATCAGGGCTTTTTCATGACTAGTTTGAGTATAATCTCCACTTCAGGATGTAGGCTGCTATTTATTTTAGGTTGAATGAAGTTCATAGGAGTGGATCATAAGTAAAACTGGTACTTTGAGGATGGAAAAGCGTACTTCTCTACGTTCATTTCAGATGATTCTTCGTTAAATGAGAGCTATCACCCAATGGAAAGATTACATAATTCACGTGATATTACAGGCATTGGAAGCTTGCAGGCCTGACCTGCCTGCATGTACCTCCATCTGATCAGATGATTATTGATGATAACGCTTACAACATTTACCATAAAGCTGTGTCCTAGAGATTACATCTAACCAGCCGGCATGACCTATCTCATAGGTAACGGTCTGGTACACGGCTACCACATGCTCTTCATTCTATTCCCAATTAACCAAGGAGGCTTACGTAATGAAATTATTCCCATCCACATCCACTCATGTATCTGCACGATCTGCACGTTCTCTGAAGGAACGCTCCCTCAAATCCAAAATGGCCCATATCTGTCTGAGTGCCGCGTTCCCTCTATTATTAATTGGTGGTGGATCGGCCGGTGCTGAGGAACTGATCGAGAGCAGCTTGCAAAATCCCTCTGAATCGGTGGCGACTTCGAATATCGCACTTGCTGCGGGTGATCTGTATGTGTCTCCTGGCGGCTCAGCCAGCAATCCGGGAACACTGAACAGTCCAACGTCACTGGCTAACGCATTGACCCAGATCGCACCAGGCAAAACGATCTATCTACGCGGCGGTACCTATAACTTCTCCCAGACCATTACCATTGAACGTGGCAACAGCGGCACATCGAGCCAACGTAAAAACCTGGTGGCGTATGGATCGGAAAAACCGGTCTTTGATTTCTCCGCTCAAGCCTTCGCTTCCACCAACCGCGGGCTGCAAATGTTCGGAGACTACTGGTTCGTCAAAGGGCTTGAGGTGAAGGGTGCAGGCGATAACGGTATCTTCATCGGAGGCAGTTACAACCGTCTGGAGCAGATCGAAGCTCATCACAATCGGGATACGGGTATTCAAATGGGACGTTATGCTTCCACAGCCGCCAAGAGTGAATGGCCTGCATATAATGAAGTGATTCGTTCCTACTCCCACAATAACTATGACCCGGATGACGGCGAGGATGCAGACGGTTTTGCAGCCAAATTGACCGTTGGCCCGGGCAATGTCTTCGACGGTTGTATTGCCGCCTATAACGTGGACGATGGCTGGGATCTCTATAGCAAAACGGACACAGGCGCCATCGGCGCGGTAACGATCCGCAACAGCATCGCCTACGCCAATGGCGCAACCGCAGACGGCACTTCTACCTCCAACAGTGATGGTAACGGCTTCAAGCTGGGCGGCGAGAAGATTGCAGTGAATCATATCGTTGAGAACAGCATTGCGTTTAATAATAAAAAGCACGGCTTCACCTACAACAGCAATCCCGGTTCGATCCAGATGAAAAATAACACCTCCTGGAACAATGGGCAAAGCAACTTTGCCTTTGATGTAGGCACCCATATCTTCACCAACAACCTGTCCTTCCAAGGCGGCGCCAGTGACAAAACAAGCGGAACCGACGTCAGCAGCACCAACGTCTGGTGGAAGAACAAAAAAAGCGAGAACGCCAAAGGCCTGCTCGCCAGCGCAGCCGACTTTGTCTCCCTCGTGCCTTCGGTAACACGTAGCGCGGACGGCACGCCTGTCCTGGGCAATTTCCTCAAGCTTGCGGGTGGCAGTGATTTGATTGGTTCGGGTACGCCAGCGGGTAAGAATATTGGTGCGCTGTAAGTGGTAGGTAATAAAATAAAAGAATAATTTAAAAGCAAAATCCCCTCCCCCATGCCAGCCTGATCGGTGGTTATGGAGAAGGGGATTTTTTGAATTGCTTTGTATTGTCTGCTGACTTATAAGGTAGATAGATATTCACGGTTTGGCTAAAACCTCAATCATCAGTTTACCGCCTGTGCGAAAACCTTGTTCAAACGCCGCTTCCACATACATGGACGTGGATTGTCCGATCAAGTCTATCAGTTGCTCCAAAGCATCGTATTCATTCTCGGTAAGATGTGTTTTGTAGGCCTGCATGAGGTCTGATATTTGACGATTGATCTCCTGATATTCGGAGTGCTCAGGATGAATCGACTCGTCCAACCGCAGGTTCCCGTGAAACAAATCCTCGATCAGGTTTGACATGTTATCCTTCATGGTAAGGTCACCTCAGGAAGATTGTACATCAAGGGATGAGGTGAGATGGGGATTTAGCGGGAAATGCGCTAAATTTCTTAGTCTACTGTGGATAGAACTAAAAGCTTATAACTATAATTTTTTAATAACTAAAAATTCATCTCTCAACTTAAGTTGAAAATTATTGCCAGCCGTCTATTGCGGTCAATGTTAAGGAGACACTTGCTAAGTTTCTTTCTTTACACACAAATTCCCAGTACATACTTACTAACCTGGAGATTTGAATAAACTAATTATGCTTCACAATCGAAATTAAAGTTTTAGTCCTTTTATCCCCATGTAAAAGATTTAATAAGTTGTAAAGAGAATAGTAATCCCATTTTTGCAGACTCTCACGTAACATAAAATAATTTAATATAAAAATATTATTCATAACAGAAATAAATAACTCAAAAAACTTAGCACTGTCTATAATTGTTTCTTCATGTAGATGGGAAAAATATTCAACACTAATTACAGGTAAGGATTTAGTGCCTGAATGAACAATAGCGCTTAATTCTTTGTATAAAGTTAACCCTCTATCTAGTGAAGTAAAGTACTCTTTAAATTTATTGTCATCTAAACAACGATGTAAATCTTCGGCAAATTTCCTTTTTGTTTCTCCAAATCTGTAATCTAAAGATTCAAATAAGATAGTCGGATCTTTATCTAACATTAACTGCCTTTCTCTTTCCAGTACGAACTTATAATTTGCTTCTTGTGCTGATCTGAGTAAAAGTAGCGCCGCTCGACATTGTCCAGATAAAAGCGCATAGATTGATTCCAATAATAATGAAAATGTCATATGAAACTCAATATTAAAATATCTTTTTGTCTCAGCTTTATTCTTCAGATAATTTAGCACAAAAATATATCCAAAAATCTTCCTCATGAGAACCTTATTTTTTTCAATGAACTCAATCTTCATCCCATCCATTTGTTGTAACTTTTCAAACTCTTGTTCCATTGTACTAATTAAACTACTCAATTTTCATTACTTCCTTTACTAACTGAATTAAACCACCCTACCACATCGTCTTCTATGTTGTTTATAGATTTTTTTCCTCTTAAATCCGAATTATTTTCTGTTTTTTCTTGCTGCAAGTATAATATTACAAGTTTTATAGAAGCTGAAATCATTAACGAGTCATACTGTTCAAACACATGCTTCAGCAACCTAGATGCTAAATATGGCCTAGCTTTAAATAAATACTCGTTAAACTCCGTTTTAAATACTTCTTTTATAAAAGAAGTCAAATCTTTGTTTCTAGGAAAAATCTCTTTGTTTAATATAAGTTCATATAAGATGCCTAAATACAAACTTTGGGTTTGTTGAAGAGAGAACTTGTTTTTGTTAATTACACTCAATTCTCCAATAAAGTCTCTCTTTTTCTCATTTTTCTTCTCCATCTTCTTCCTCCAACTGCAATATCTTTGCTTTTATTTCAACAATTGCTCTTGACACAGAATTTTTCAAAGCCTCGTGTTTACTACCACTTTCATCATATAATGAGAACTTCAAAGGTACTGACGATTGATATGGTATTTCAGTCTCGAAAAAAATTTGAGGTATTGTTCTCTGCAACCTTTCTTTCAGTTTACTGGCTATTGGCATATCATGTGTTAATGTAAACAATACTCCTAACGATCTAATAGTCGTACGATTTAAATCTCTTCTATACATACTGTACATCCTTAAGATGGCTGATTTTTTCTCGTGATTTTCATAAAAAGTTGATTTCACTAAATTTTCTAATAGGCCGATACCTACACTTGAAAATAAGTCTACCTTACTTGGAATTATGTAATAGTCTGAAGCAAACAAACTAGCTTGGGTAAGTATTGTCCAGTTAGGGGGGCAATCAATGATGATATAATCATATACTTCTCTAAGTTTGAAGGCTTGAATGTGATCTTCTAGAACATTGTGTTTTCCACTAGTGTCACCATATAAGGATTCGAACAAATCAAGGTCACCAGGAATTAAATCTAAATTGTTTTTTATACTATAAATTAAAGATGGATTCTGTAGTGGATCAACTATGCCTTCATGAGTAAACAGTGTTCTTACTGTAACTCTTTTTTCCTTTAATCTATTGTATATTAGTTGTGATGATATTTCTTTTTTATAATTCTCATCTTGACTAAGTTGATCATCTGTAGATTCTTCATATGTAGTGTTTGAGATTTCTTCATATTTCTCTTTTAACTCTTCAAGAGTGTCATTTAGTAAACCAGCCTCAATTTCTTTTCTATGATGCCTGAATTGATGATTCAACAAAGCTTGAGTTGCATTAAACTGTGGGTCCATGTCAATAACTAAAACTTTGCTTCCATCTCTCGAAAAAACATCTGCAATATTAATGGCGGTTGAAGTTTTTCCTACGCCACCTTTTAGGTTAATAAATGAAATTATCTGATTCTTACCTGTATTCATTGGTACACTCCTCACTATAATAGTAAATTAAGTTCCTTCAGACATTAAATTCGACAGAATTATGAATGTTCCTCCTAAGTGAGATAAATCATATTTTGCTTACAGTTACTAATTTACCGCTTTAGAACGTTTTAACAATATCAAAGATTGGAAGTCAATTAAAACGTCCTAAAATCTTAATTGGAGTTTAAGTTCTTTGAAGTCAAATCCGATATATCTTTTAACAAGAAAAATTGAAACGTGGTGAATTATATTGTTCGAACCTTTAAAAGATAACTGGTTGTCCATTTTAATTTTTCTTCTTTCTCCAGTAGGTGTTACTTCTTTAATATTATTATTATCATCAAATAAACATGAAAGAATTTTATTTACACCTAAGAAAAATCTTTACCGATTGATAACTAAGATTGTAACCTTGTCAGCAATTGGAACTTTATTGGCTACGTTAATTACTTCATTTCTTACTTATCTATTGAATAATAATATCTTCGAGTTTTCAACTTTATATTTTATTATTGTCTTTATTACATATTTTATTTTTATGAGTTCAATTCTTAGTTTTACGGAAAGGAAACACAAAACCTACCATTGGATCTACCTTGAAAAGTATCAATATGAGCCTTTATTGATTCTTAAAATAACTTTTAATAATAAATTACTTGTGTCATCAATTCCAACAATAGGAGATAAATTTAACCAAGGTTACATTATTCTCGAAGATATTTCGATTTTAGAGAATCAAGAAATTTTCTTTATTGGTCCTAAAAATATCAACTGGTTTAAAACTAATCAACCTGGTTTTAATGATTTGTTGATTGCAGTTAATAAATTCAAACCTAGGAGTTAAGAAAGTCCCTATTGTCAGCAACTTTGGAATGCTATTACTTCACACCCGATTAGGAATTTCTAATAACACAGTACTCATTGCGATTGTTTTTGATTACCAATCAAAGCTTTTCTGTCTATCCGGATAAGAAGTTGCAGTAGGCTTCTCCATGGATCAGCTTCACTTACTTACGCAGTGTGTCACCTTCATCTTTGGGCTTTCTTATTCAGTTCGTTTAGTCTTACCAAGCCTACAAAGTCTCATTTAGAGAGTCGGCCCCCTATTTCCGCCAAGATCTTTTAGGGCAGTTGCAGCTCCATTTCTTACTAGAGGTTTCTTAATTTCGTATAAGGGATTAGTAAAGATTTCCTGATTCGTTATGTTTCTTTGCGGACGTGTCAAGTGTCTCCTTACAGTATGTACATCCAACCCATAATTGTACATATTGTAAGGAGGCTATTTTACTTCTTTTTGTATGAAAACATAAGTACTCCCATCCGATAACTCTTCTCAAAAACCAAAGTTTAACCGATCAAAGCTTCTGACAACCCTCACATCTGTAATCTTATGCTCTTCCATATATTGAGAAACTATTTTCCTGTAAAGTTGGGTTAAAACATTTTCCTCTTCCTGCCAATCGGGGCCATACTGTAAAAGCTACTTCCTTTTCTGAGATGTTTCGTGCTAAAAAACAAGCCTTCGTCACAGGGAATACAGTCGATTCAAGGGGCGATGTTGAATAACGAAATAGGATGTTATACTTGATGTACAAAAACTTAATTGCAATAATTTCAATGTTTTTTCGACATATACAAAATGCGGAATTAGAACAAACACATATCGTAGTGCAGATTATAGTTTATAGAAGCGGATTCTTAGTATTTAGCCTTTAAAGTTGATTGGAGGAAAAGATTCATGAATATAGTAATAGAGAAGTTAAAAGACACAGATATTGAAAGCTTGTATGAATTCGAAATTGAAAACAGAATTTTTTTCGAGGAAATGGTACCGTCTCGAGGAGATGATTATTACATACCTGAGGTTTTTAAAGTAAGGAATGAATCTCTGCTTGATGAACAAGTCAAAGGACTCTCCTTTTTTTATTTAATAAAAGATGAAAATAACTCTATTCTTGGAAGAATAAATTTAGTTGATATTGATTCCGATAAAATAGGATTTCTCGGCTATAGAGTGGGACAAATCCACACTGGAAAAGGTGTTGCTAAAAAAGCATTAAAATTATTACTCAATACAATAGTTGATTTAGATATAAAAGAAGTTAAGGCAAAAACAACCACCAACAATATAGCATCTCAAAAAGTTTTAGAGCAAAACGGATTCGAGCATACAGAAACTAGTGATAAAGAATTTGAAATGAATGGGCAAATGTTAAAATTCATTAATTATACATGGATAAATAAATCATTATTTTAATCACCCATCGGACGCGACTGTTTAAGCTGAAGACCATAAGCCAAATTCCTCGTTCAAGATACTGAGGGGTTAGGCTTTTTTGTCTTTTAATATTCCTTATATTGTGAATTTCGCGTTCTTGATGTTATTCCATTGGGAAACTCATTGAGTATTGCAGATGAATTGGTTCTTACGCGCATTTAGTGAAACAAACTAGGTATATGTAATGGATCTATTAATTACTTACTTGATATAGTATTAACCGTTGACTCGCACACGTTTTTCCGTAACTTTTGAGCAATGAAAATTTTCACTTTTCTCCGCAAAATATTACGGATCTATTGTTCATACAATTCATTCAATCAATTTCAAATTGATACGCTCGATCTTTTGACCCAAAACTAAAACCTCAATATATTTTTCGTTTAACCACTCTAATGCTACTTGCCCTTCTTCTTTCAAGATAACGCCTCGCTGGCTTTTATACTGAAAGTTCTCTTTTGCCCATAACAATAGTATCTTTACATATTCTAACGTCTCAATTTCACATATACTGTCCTCTTCATCTTCTTCTGCAAAGATATCTTCAAAAGTTGTAAAAGACTGGTCAGATCTTATTAAGTTCACATTCCCTCCACCTTCGTATAACGTTATTTCCCCTTTCAGTAATTCGATTAAGTTTCCGATCTCTTCCTGGATCGTGGCGAAGTCTCCAAATATATCCGATCCCAAAGAATTACTAATCAGATAACCATTCTTTAATGATGAATCGATGCCTAGGTCCACGATAACTTCGTTGAAATCTTCTTTATATTCGATTGTATACCTGTATTTAATCATGTTCGTATCTCCAATCTTTTTAATACAACGGATAGGCGGATGTAATCATATCAATATAGCCTACAATAATTTATTCAGCACCTCTATTTGCTGTCCTCTCACCTTCTTTGGTTTATTTTCTGCATACAAAAAAGCTCGTTCCTCACAATATTCAGGTGGGAAGAGCTTTCGGATTTTTATAACATCAATCGGGGTCATACGGCAACGTTTTTAGTGCTTTCATATCTTCCCAACTGTACACCCAATACTTGGACTATGAATACTATGGACGTATAAGATAAACGAACTTTCGTTGTTCCTCGCAAATGATTTATGATTCACAATCAGTGAGTTAAGAATGTAAATCCAATCTTTTTTTTACCATATCTAATAAATTATAAATCTCCTGTTTAGCTTCTGGGTGCTCCTCCACGTACTTCTCACTGTAAATCATCAAATAGTTATAAAATTCATCATGCTCCATCACTGCCATTACATCTTCATCGTATGCTGGAGGCTCTCCAATAAAACACACTTTCTGATCACCAATATACTCTTCCTCTTCTGGCATATGATAGGATGAAAATTGTACCTCCAGTGGACCTGAACCATAACCATATCTCTCATGATCTCCGAAGTATGTTAAAGCTCTCGGAAAATCAATAATCCAGAAATAAGATTCGACTAATCTATCTATTTCAGCTTTTGTTGTCAAAATTTTGTACATCATATCTCTCCTCCGATATTAATTAAAAAGCAGGATAAAAGTTCTTTATGTTCCCTTTTTCATCTACGAACCCCACAAATTTCAGCCCATTTAGTTCTCCTTTAACTATCCCGTTTTTCACGTTTCCAGCCTGTATCTGTGGCTCTAATGCTGCTTTTCCCCAATTATACATTTTTTCATTAGAAATTATATTGGGATCGTATACTGTTTTGGGATCATTCACTCTCTTCCCAACCACATTTCCATTTGTGTCCGTTATCGGTTCAAAGATACTTTTATCTGATTCACTTCGCTTCAAGGACGGAATTTGATATTCCACCTCGTAGATTCCCTCAATGTTGTGCTTATTGGGTTCCCCTATAAAATAATCCTTTTTAACACTCAGCCCATACTTATTTGCGTCTTCTTGTAAGGTCTCATTAAATTTGTCCATATTATGACCACCTGATACTCCAGGTCTACTACCTCTCTTAAATCCATCAACGTTTACTAAATGATCATATGGTCTTTGCAATTTCTCTGCATCACTTACATGTTCACTTATTACACTCTTAGATACTTGCCCCGTAACCTCAGAACCCTTCTTCTGCTCATTCGCTTTCCTCGCTTCCAGATTCTTTTTAATCTTCGCCACAGCTGGATGAGAAGAAGGCAAACGAAACGGCCCTTTGCCACCCGGCATACTCCCGCGAACCATCTGAAATGCCATAAATAGCTGGCTGAACTTCAGAGAAGTCAACATGATTTGAGCATATTTATCGGATACAGGCTCGCCTGTGAAGGGATGAATTCCATTTTCAAAGGCTTTGATCTGCATCGCATAAATATCTTCTCCTGGCGCTTCAGCATCCGTAGCTTGCATCCGATTGATATCCAAATGCCCCTGATCCTTCTTATATGCCTGAAGGGCTGCCTGATCCGTAACACCATTCTCGTTCACAGGCATCCACATCAGCTTCCCATACACATTGACTTGCGCCATCCGGTAGCCTTTATCCTCCGTACTCGCATCATTACCCAAGGTCTTCATCATTACTCCCGCACCCACAGCGCCAACAGCACTTCCAAGACTCACCTTTTCAGCATCGACATTCTCAAATCGCGTAGCGATCTCCTTGAGTTCCTTGGAGATGCCCACCATACTCTCCAGTGCTTTATCCAATATAGGGCGCGACTGTTCAAACTCATAGTAGAATCGCTCCTGCGTCGCCCCCATCCACATCATCTGAACGAACATGATCTGTCTCGTCAGTTCACTGCGAATATGCTCCAACTGTTGTCTGGCCTGATCCACCTGATTGGATACATGATGTAGTTGCTCAGGAGTCACCTTAATTGTACTCATCCGTTTTCACCGCTCATCTAAGATATGATAGGACTATGTTAGCAGAATTTTAATGGCAATTACATCCGGCTAACCTCCTGATTTCACTGCATGAATCCGCTCAGAATGATTTATATCCGTCCCTCAGCCCCATACGATCTCTATGTAGGTGTATACATGTTCCAGAGGGTTTTCCTTTTACGACTACAGGATACTGTGGCATTTTACTACGACAAGCAGAAAACTTTAACAAATAATAGAATTAAAGAATGAACTTGACTTGTGCCGTTGATAGGGGTACTATATGTTTGTATAAATGGAATATATTACAATTTAAATATTTATTTTGGAATCTTATATTAACAAGATGGGTATCAGAGCCTAACATAACTAAGATATCAATGCGTATAAATGAGTTTTACATTTTGTCTGCAACACATAATCATTGGCAGGCATTCATTTTACATATACATTCCTACTTCATAGAGTTTTCTAGCCTGTAGAGTTCTACCTCCTTAATTTCTTTTTTAGTAAAGAAAAAAGGAGAAGAATCATCTTTAAAAGAGAGGAGGGCAAGAGGCTTTAAGTTGCAAGCAGGTCTATTTGTCGTAACCGCATGTTCTTGTAAAAGAATACCCATAACAAGAAAGGTGGAATTTATTGCTATGAGAAAATTGATTAGTTTAGCTCTTATTCTTGTTCTAATGCTTTCATTTAATGTAGCTGCCTATGCAGACGGTGATGTGACTCAAGCCAAACCTATGACAAAGGAAGAAATTATTAATTCCAAAGAATTCCGTGAAGCTGTGAAAGCGGCTAAGGCTGAATTTGAATCGCAGAAGGCAGATAATGCGGGTGGTCCAGTTCTGTTTGCGCCTGCTCCGAAAGTATCTCACATTAATGTATATGGTGTCGTATCTCCGAATGGCGGCCAAGAAATTTACGGCTTCAATAACAACCCGCTCTCCACGACCAATGATCATGGTGGGGCTTGGATTCAGTGTATTACTTTCCAGATCGGTTATGACAGCAGTCACTACGGCACACTCGCCGGCAATACAATGACTAACAACTGGTCTGAAGCTATTGATCTGGACGGTGATCGTGTCGTAGACGCTTGGGCCTATTCTTGGGTTTATGAAGCGCCTACTACAGGGGGACAAT
Organism: Paenibacillus sp. FSL K6-4396; assembly: GCF_038002525.1. Taxonomy (NCBI): domain Bacteria; kingdom Bacillati; phylum Bacillota; class Bacilli; order Caryophanales; family Paenibacillaceae; genus Paenibacillus; species Paenibacillus sp. FSL K6-4396. The sequence goes on from NZ_JBBOCR010000001.1 coordinate 4,751,855, forward strand.
TTGTAGGAACGGTCTATTCCATTAATATTCCAACACAGTGGACCGCTTGGATTAATGTTCGTTAACAGGAAGGATGTAATATGAATATTGGAGGAATTGGCTATCCTGGTTCTATCATGAGGAATACGGGAAATAAGCCCAAAAGCTCATCAGCTTTGAACATGGATTTGATTCTTGATCAGGCGCAGGGATATACATCCCCTGCGTCTTTTCTCATTGTGATATTAAAGGGCCGACTTTGTATAGGAACCCACCGTTGCATAGCAGGCTACTTGCCCTCTGCTTGTATGAATACATACGTACTCTCGTCGGATCGTTCTTCTGAAAAAGCGAAGTTCAACCGATCAAAGTTTCTTACGTCCTTCACATCTGTAATCTTGTGCTCTGCCATATAACGTACCATTTCACCTCTGGCCATCTTGGCCCAGGTTGCCTTTTCAACAAGCTTCCCATTGACCATTTGTCCGAATACACAAGTAATGAACCGGGTTTCCTCACTCAGAAAAGGTAAAATATTTTTGCTATACTCTTTGGAAGCCAGATTTAGGATGTAGTTGCTTTCTGATTGAAGCTGATCTGCGAGTTTGCTACCCCAGAATTGATAGAGCGATTTGAAGCCTGGACCTTGCAACTTGCCCTGCATCTCCAACCGATAAGGGGTAACCCCATCCAAAGGCCGTAACATGCCATAAAAACCGGATAATATGCGTAAATGCTGCTGAAGATACGCCAGTTCCTCATTTTGAAAAACACCCGGAGCCATATATTGATACTGAATGCCCTCATAGGCATAGATGGCTGGCGTAAGATTTGCTTTTATATTCATATTCTGAATCCGTTCCACGTTCTGTTCGGCGATTGCATCGTTACACTTCCACATCGCTTTGAGTTCGTCATAGGACAACTCTTGAAGCAGACTCAATAGCTGTTCTGACTCGTTTATAAACTGCGGCATCTGCGCGATAGCCATAAGATCGGTATCAATCTTCATCTTTTTAGCTGGTGATATGATAATTCTCATCGTGCTAATCCATCCTTAATCTACCGTTGTTTTGTCGTTATCCATTGTACAGGATTGGACAGGTGAATCCAATGCCATGGCTTAACTAAATCCCTCATAGTACCTTTGAAAAGACTCAAAATGAACAAGTCAGCCCACGTTTGGACCGGCTTGTTCATTAGAATTCAACACATTCAATTGGTGAGAAAGCAAGGCGTGCATTTCAAACTGCTATTAGGGAGATACGCTCCCCGCGCCGCTATTTTGCTCTGTTTTTGTAGTTGGCAATTGAATCATTGGCGTATTTGACCCACTTACATATGGAAGTGCTCCATCCCATTTCTTGATAGTTTCATATTCAACGAGTTGACTCGATAATGATTGTTGAAGTTCTTTATTTGCTTTAGCTTGACCTTCTGCTTCTATCAATAGTTTGTCTGCATTACCCTGCGCTTCCACGCGCTTACGATCTGCTTCTTTCTTGGCGATCTCCAGTTCAGTCGTTTTACGTTCCAGTTCTTGAGAAGCTTCAACACGCTTATCGATTGCTTCCTGCGTCTTGGCATCAGGTTGAGGAACACCTACAGTAACGTTGGATACAATAAAGCCTAGTTCTTTAACGTCATCAGAAAAACGTTGTTGCACGTCTACTCCTGCTTCGGATGACTTTTCACCATACACATCAATGACTGTAAACTTGGAGATACCTTTACGAGCTGCGTCACGGAAACGTGTTTTGAGATATGTATCCTCAATTTCTTGAATGCTAATTGGCCCAAATGTATTGAATATAGAAGATACTTTACTTGGTTCTACTTGGTAGTTGTAGGCAAAATCGATTGTGATGTTTTTCCCGTCAGAAGTAGCAATCTGAATATCTCTGTATTCAACCGTTTGAATTCGGATCGGATATTTCGTCACTTTATCAAACGCTCCAACGAGTTTCCACCCTTGACTCAGTGTGCTATCTTTTACGCCTCCATTTGGTGAATAAACGACCCCAACATATCCATTAGGAATTCGTGTTAAAAAGAAGGTCACCATTAGCACGCCCACAATAATAACTAATGCAACCGCAATTGCCCCTACCCTAAACGTCTTTGAATTTTTCATCACCATTCTCCTCTTGTTTGAATTTATTGTATTTCTTCAAAATTCTACTACCTATTTTATTGAATAGCGGGAACATTAATGACCATAGAATAAATGCTAGGATAAAAATTAAAATGATTCCCCCAATAAATGGCATATCCGTCCTCCCCTCTATGGATGTAACCGAGTACAAATTTATAAATGGTAACTAATTATATCCTTCTTTATATATACTTTGTAAATTCGTATTAGGTTTCAAGGATATTCCGCGCTTGAACTACTATTAGGTAAAGTAGAGAAAAGAAAGGTGGATGAATGGGCGTCCAGTACCCAGTTATTCCTATCAAGAAAGTGATCATCAATTCATCTGGGTATTATGGATCAGGAGTTGTATCCATTGCTCTTCTCTGTAGGTGTACACATATTCTAAATAAACTGCCCTACTGTCACAAAAAAAGAGCCATCAAAATGTTTAATGACATCTTCGAATGAGTAATGATACGAACCAGAATTAAAACTATAAATTTATATCACAGGTTACCATCTTATGAGCTAAAACTCACTTTTAGATGATTTAAACCTTTCTAAGTCATAATATGGATTTGAAATATGATCTCCAACCTCCATAATCGTCTCTTTAATCTCGTTTAAAATTATCAAATCTATATTATCTTCTTTACTTATAGACTCTTTAATTTTAATAAAACAATTCTTCAAACCAAGGTTAACAACAATAGAGAGTATGATATCTACATCTTCGTAGTAATTAGTATTCCATAACTTCCTCATTAAGACATCTATCTCATTTCTAGTTTTATCCTCTAAAAGCTCATAAGTCATGATTTGTCGATCTGTTAATTCGGATAGGATTAACAAAAAAACTTTTTTATCAAGAATCTTATTTTCAAAATCTTTTAAAGCATTCCTGAACAAAGACGGTAAAACTTCTGTAGGTAACCTATCCGCTAATTTCTCAATATCTCCAATATTCATTTAATCATTTCCCTTGTCCTCTGTATGTATTTTCAGAATGACTTGTTTCCATTGCTACAGAATATACAAATCAAAATCAAACTCTGCGTTCAAATCATAGGCTATACCAATTGCCTTTTTCTCAATAGTAATCGCAGGGGTCTCATTATGCATAATCCTAATCGAGAAGCTAAACCGAAAATTCAAATTATTCTTCATTCTCAAGGTTTTCAACTTTTCTATATGTGGCTCCAAAAGATTGAGTATGTGATTCAATTGCTGATTGATATCAAAAGATTCCTGATAGTCCGTCTCCAAAAACCAACAGGTTTCCTTTCGATACAAATCTCTATCATCAATCTTTTCTCCTTTTATATAGGTTCCAGATGGTTCAATTCCAATCTGTTCTGTGATTAACTTCGGTTCGAAATGATCTCCTGTAATGATAAATTCAGCCATAATATTCGTTTTGTCCATATATGATCCTCCTAACTTTATTCATATATCAAAAACCTGAACTGCAAGAGTACTACCTTCTTTATTGATACATTTTATTATCATATTTGAACATCTTACTTATCTTTAAATTTAAATTAGCGAATTTTAAATGACCACATTTTGTCCCTCGACATATTCCCCCATGTAGTAAAAGCAACTGGTGAGTCTTCAGATATGTATTGGTTGAACAATAGACTTAAATTAAATGAATAGGAAGTCCCCAAGTATCCAAGTAAAAAGTAATGTCCGATTTATCTATTAAGAAGATTTCTTCCCCTACACCAGGTAATTCAACGGAGATATACATATTTCCACCCTCCTCAAACTTCTTAGTTATTGAGCCTGACAGAGGATCTCTTGTTAGTTCTTTATTAATTGAAACGATGTGTAGATACTTACCTTGATTTAGAGATTGGTAGCTTATTGCATCTCCTTCTTTTAAATTTGTGCATGACTGACTTTCGAACTGTTCTGTTTGAGTACTCTCTGTAGACTTTTGAGGGTTATTGACGGTAACTAAGCACACATTACCTTTTAGTTCAACAGATTTTAGATGCCTGCTAGTTTCTACGGGAACCGGATCTTTCATCATAAAAAACACCAGAATGATTACTGTAATCAATAATAAACCTATAAATAATCCTTTTCTCAAATATGACCCTCCTTCTATTTAACAACGTACCATTTACCCTCTTTCCATCTTGGCCCCGGATGCAGTTGCTTTCAGATTAAAGATGATCTGAGAGTTTGCTACCCCAAAATTGATAAAGCGAGCTAAAAACCGGACCTTGCAACTTATCCTTGCATATCCAACAGATAAGGCCTAACCCATCCAAAAGACGTAATATTCCATAAAACCGAATAATATCGGACATACAATTGAAGAATTATGGATCAGGCCATAGTTGTACCCATTTCGTTTCTCTGTAGGTGTATACAACTTCCTGTGGATTGTCCTTTAATTTGACGACTACAGGATACTGTGGCATTTTACTGCGACGAGCAGTGATGCTAATGATATCATGTTCATCCATACCCTTTTCAACGATTAAATACGTTCTTAAACCATCTTCAAGATCCTTCATATCATTCTTATAGGAGCCATACCATGTGACTGAAGCTACAACTATTAGTGCAATTACAATCAATACTCCCTTTAGAAATTTCATTTTATTCACCTCACTTTAGCCTGTAGTTTGTAATTCTATTAATATTTCCGCTTATTATCACCATCATTTGGTAACCACTATCTTTTCCGATTTTCCTTCCCAATCCATCTGAACTATAAATTCATCCTCATCCAAAAATGGGGACATCCCTTCAGCTTTTCCTCTGATTACAGTATTAAAAGGAACTTCTCCTGTAGAATGAATATTTTTGCTCATAAATTTGGTTTTAACTTTTTTAATTAATGAAGGATTATCTCCTAAGTACCTAATTTCATATTCATAACTTGCTACAGAGCTATTACTTTGAACGGTACATGAGACACTCCAATTCTCACTCTCTCCTGTATATGAAGTGACTTTGTTTGAACAAGCGGATGCTGTCAATAGAAGAAGAAAAAGCAAAAAAAACGATACTCTCTTCATAATAAATCCTCCTTTATAGTCAAGCTATAGCAAATACTAAATTAGCAAAATAAGAGATCATAATAAATTACATCTAGAGAAAATGAAGAATTATTTTGAATTTCAAGAAGATTATGGTCACCATTTTTGCAGTAGCTCTCATCTTTTCAAATATTAATCCTGTTATGGCAACACAGGACGAACCAGACTTTGAAACAAGCAAATATACTATTGTAAAAAAGACTGTCGCATTTGTATGACAATCTGCCAAAGTGATCTATAACACTCCGTTCAAGCCACCGAATAACCGCCCTAGAACATCAAAATATATGATGATGAAAGACATTATTATAGATATTGGTAGTATAATCAAAAATTTAAGTCTTTTCGTAGGAACAATAAATAATAAAATAATGACCATGATTAGATATATTCCCATAAGTATTGGGATCAAATAGTAATGAGTATGCTCGGGCAAGTAAGCATCGCGCAATTGATACCCTTCGGACAGTAGAGCTGTGATTGGAAGGGATAACACTAGATTAGGTACAGTTCCATTGCCTCGTGCATACCACATCACATAAGCACACATCGGAGATACTACTGCACACATCCCCCAAAAAATAATTTCTTTCATTGGAACGAAATGTAGAAAAAACACGGTGTATAGATAATAAACAGTTAGCAGCGACACAAAAAAGAAGAATACCTTAACTGCTGCTAGTTTAGGAGAATAACTAATAACCGATATGAGTGTGGCAACAAAAATCCAAATACCTAGACGCCCACCAATATCGTCAAATATGGGGTTAATCCCCTGAGCATCCACAAGCTTTGCCGCTAAACCTAAAATCACTCCGATCGTTATCGCACTTACAATTGAAAGGACATTTTGTTTTGTAGTTGATTGGTTTTCAGCTCTAATTTGACTTAACTCTTTATGTATTCCCACTTCAACCCTCCAACTTCCATAATTCCTATATTCTAACACAACCGATCCAGCCTGTAGAATCTGTTCGATCTGTTCCTCCGATAAATTTCATTGTTATTCTTCTAAAATGGTTCTATGTATCCACTCATAACCGACCCTGGTCCTTACCGAACAGAAATCCCCACTTTGTCGCATGGGTCCTTATATCTAAATCACTATATCCACTCGTCAATCCTCTATTACCTGAATTTAGGTCGTTATTCTCATTATCTCAATGCGCCATTTTGCTATGATTATTATTACTTTGACCGTAAATCTATTCCACCAATATCATATCAGGCCATATTATTTTCAGATAACAACTAGGTGGGTTGATGATCTTATTTAATTTTATTTTAGAGAGAAAGGGTGTCTCATCCTATGTTTATTGTTCAATTACTGCTCGCTATCGCACTTCTGGGTAGCTCAGGTAGCTCAAATCATGCCACTTCTACACAACTAGAAATCAATCAAATACAGCCTATGGATGCTTCTCCTGGACAAGTCATGGAAACCGGTTTAGAGCCTTTCCGGTCCGAACGCAATTATAATGGATGGGAGCCAGAACTAGATCAATTCGAGCAGGCCGCCAGCAGTCTTCAGAACAGGCTATTTGAAAGTGTTGTGTCACCGATCCTATCCAAACCTGGCGATACAGGAATATTTGATTATGGCGGGAATCTGAAATTACTAAAGTCTGTGCCTCTGAATACACGTTTTGAACGTGGCCCACTAACCATTCATATTGTTCATGCCCAATTATTAGAGGCTAGTGACATTCCTGAGGATTCACAGAAAAACATTTCCATTCTAAATCGAGAAGATATCGGTTCCAAGATCACTTATATTAATATTCTCTATACTGTTGAAAATACTACGGATCAGAATATCGGTTTTTACGGCTTAAACTCCGTTCATCCAAACACGGGAAAGCCGATCTCCGCAGATCGCAATTTCATGAGAAAATCATATGTCTATAATCAGTATGATGGCGTAGTTATTGATAATACGAATTACGGTTTGGTATATACCGATGACCCTGATAAGTTGGAATCCATTGAACTTGTATTCAACAAAGTCTATGACTACGATACTGGAAAAACCATTGTAGAGCCCACTTTGTTGAAAATTCCTTTTGCTGTTCAAGAGTAGTGTAAACACAGCTCCATCGCACATTATGACAAAACTATCACTCTAAAAAACCACCCTAATTCATTGAACTGCACCTCCAATTGGTAGTTGTGTCTAACAATTGGAGTGCAGTTCATTCATTTGGAGTGGTTTTTTGTTTATATATCCATGGTATCCAATCGCTTTTCGTATGCAATGCTGCTACGTCCAACCGATTTCTGGAGGCTCATTATTCATATGCCTGATCGAGGATCTAAATTATCTCAATTGAAGCTGACAAAAAATTACTTCAACATTATAATTGTTACATATTATCCAAAAGCAGTGATGACCAGGAGGACAAGATGCAATTTCAACCAGTGTATCATGATGGGGAACTATTTTTACCCAAAATCGAATTAAATATGGCATGTAACCAATCGATTGGCATTATAACAGACTTGAAGCGAAAACAGATTTTAATGAATCAACTGCAGGATCGTTCCCAATATTACATACTTCGAGCTCAACAAAACGAGTATACACAATTAACGGTGGAAGAATTAATCACATTTTTAATCAACATAACAGAGCGGAATGATCGTGCCACTATGTTATTGGATTATTTCGCTTTGAAAGAAGAACGGAAGGTAAAAATCAAGAATCTACGCCCATCAAAAAGAATGTATGTGACGTTGCTGCGCGTTTATTTTGCACATCAGCCTACACTGGTACTGGAGGAGCCCTATTTTTATTTGGAAGAACAAGATCGTCGCCAGTTTAAACGGATTTTAGATGATCTTTCGAAACAAATACAGATTTTAATTGTAACTTCTAATTTAGAGGATGCTATGATTTCCTGTGATTCAATTTATCGTCTGAATGAATCCGGATTTCATCTGTTGGATATTCGTGATTCAGAAGAGGACAAGCAAACAGTGCAGGAACAAGATCGAGCCAATATAACCCTGCAGAAGATTTATACGAAAAAAAATGACAAAGTGATTTTATTTAATCCGCCTGAAATTGATTACATAGAAAGTATGGATGGTTCAGTTCTTGTCCATGTAGGTGGAGAAAGTTTTATCTGTGCGCTGACGCTGACCGAGCTCGAGCAGAAATTGTTTAACTTCGGATTTTTTAGATGTCATCGATCCTATATTGTTAATCTACAGAAGGTAAGAGAGATTATTACATGGACGAAAAATAGCTACAGCTTGCGATTAAATACAGGACAAGATGCAATTGTTCCGTTATCTCGTTCAAAATTACAAGAATTAAAAACACATCTTAACATTTGATTTCCAGGGAAATATCGATTCAATCCAGCAACTAATGGTACCGTTCAGCCGTTGACAGCTACATTTCGGCGGATTTCGATGGTTGGAGGCATGTAATCTTTATATGCTTAAGTCATCAACTCCAAGGAAGTGATATGCATGGATGTTATCCGAGTAGAACGTATTCGAAAGAGATTTGAAAATAAGAATGCATTATCAGAAGTATCTTTTTCAATTCCAAAAGGTGAAATTTTAGGTTTTCTAGGTCCAAGTGGTTCTGGAAAAACAACTTTAATTAAGATTTTAACTGCGCAATTAAATCCGACAAGTGGACAGGCAACTGTACTTAACCAGCCAGTGGAGATGATGCATCAGTCTGCACAGAAGATGCGCTTTGGTATTTTGTCAGATAACAGTGGTCTATATGAAAGATTATCGATAGATGAAAATCTGGAGTTGTATCGCCAATTATATGACCTTCCTAAAACTTCGATCGATACAGTATTGCAGTTTGTAAACTTAAGCGAAGAACGCAAAAAGAAAGTCATCCACTTATCGAAAGGGATGCGTCAGCGTGTTATGCTGGCATGCGCAATTATCCATGAGCCGGAATTATTATTTTTAGATGAACCTACTTCAGCTTTGGATCCGGTAAACTCCACACATATTTATAAAGGGCTACGCTACTTAAATGAGAAAGGGACAACAATTTTTCTAACGACACACGATATGTCAGAAGCAGAATTGTTATGTGACCGTGTAGCGATTTTGTATCAAGGTGAAATCCAAGCTATTGGCTCGCCTAAGGCGCTTAGAAAACAGCATCGGGAAAACGTCGTTTGTGTAGAATTGGTAAACGGGGAAACCTACGAGCTCCCGATGAATGAAGGAACGGCTGAGCAAATTGCCGATTGGATGAAGCGAGGCTTAATCGAGCGATTGGAATCGAAAGAGACAAGTTTAGGCGATATCTTTATTAAAGTGACAGGAGGTGAACTGTTATGAGTATCTCGTTAAAACGTGCGCGAGCAATATTTGTAAAGGACTACAAAGAGTTTTCACGCAATTATGGCATTTCCATCATGTTGCTTGTTCCGATTCTATTCGCATTTCTTTTTCGCACTGCAGGCCCTTCTTTCCCTGGGGCAATAGGTTTTCTTCTAAATATTTCGTTTGTGCTCTTAACCTCTTTCGCACAAGCATGTTTGATCGCGGAAGAAAAGGAACGTAACACCTTACGATCATTAATGATGACTCCAGCCACAACGATGGATGTATTAGTTGGTAAAAGCACCTTAGTCTTTTTCATGTCTGCTATTGTTCTGGCTATTGCTACGTATATATTAGGCTATGAGCCACCTAGTATATGGGCATTTGCAATTGCAATCATTCTTTCAATAATTCTATACACAGCAGTAGGAACGATATGTGGTTTATTCTCTAAAACGGTCCTTGAAGCTTCATTAGCAATCATTCCTGCAGCAATGGTATTTTCTGCTCCTCCTGTTGCAACAATCTTGTTTGGAGATTTCCCGATTTTTAAAATGCTGGATTATACACCAAGCATTCAACTTGTGACTTTGCTAAATATACCCCATACAGGCTTTACAATTGGAGACCTCTTAAAACCTCTCCTCATTATTTTGATATGGACGGTTGTATTAACGATTGTGTCTGTTATTTTGTATCAACGGCGGTTAAAGGATGAGTAGCCACTCCTCGCCTACACAACCAAAATATAAAACAAACCCCGGTACACGTCTGCATTCAGCAGCGTACAGCCGAGGTTCACCATTACCATTTCAAATGTTACACTACCTATCTCAACTTAACTCATCTCGTAAAATCATGCTGCCCAATAGTCAGCAGCGTTGGCCTGCTCTTACTCCACACCGAAGTGGCGATCTTCGGATTGTAATAATAGAGCGCTCCGTTTGTCGGATCAGCGCCATTCAATGCCTTACGAGCAGCCCTGTAAGAAGTCTGGGTTGGCTTGGTATTAAACTGCCCATCATCTATAGCCGTGAATTGCCCTTTCTGGAAAATAACCTTCGAAATAGACGACGGGAATTCACTCGAATGTACCCGATTCAACACAACCGCTCCTACAGCGACTTGCCCTTCAAAAGATTCTCCGCGCGCTTCACCATGGATCAGCTTCGCCAACTGGCGTAACGTCTCGCCTTCGGCTTTGGCCTTTTTGTTCAGCCTATTCAGCGTTGCTGGACCTGCAACGCCGTCTGCACTCAGTCCCTGCGCCTGCTGGAACTTGCGGACAGCACCTTTGGTGATGGTACCGTAATATCCAGTCATTCCAGCATCGAAGTAGCCCAGATCGCTTAATTGCTCCTGCAATTGCAGCACATGCTCGCTACGAACGCCCTGTTCCAACTTCTGTGCTCCCGCAGAAGGAGCTGCCACGGTCAAGCCCAGAGTCAATGCGCAGGCACCGAGAAGCATACTGACCCGCCCTGCTCTTTTGCCAGCCATGTTACCCTTCCCATGAGTGACTTTCCGACTGACAGTGATAGGTTCCATGTTGTCAGCAAACGTTAATGGATTCAGCCCCTCATTCGTGCTATCAACTGTAGTCCGTTCATTACTGTTCATATGGCTTCCCCCCTTCATCTCTGTCATCTCACTTACGCTATCTAATTCACTTATCATATTCTTTTCATTGATTTCATTCGGTTGATCCATTCCAATATTATTCTTCATCATTCCATTAACCTCCACTTTTCTGAATCCAGATCCCACATCTTCCTCCTGAATCCTCACGGTTGGACATCCCGAGTGTCATTATAGGATATAGAAAAAATGAAGTCTATCGGACCGATGACGCAGTGAAAAAACGACACCGAACATAACAAAAAGAGGCATGAGCCCATGGTCACACCATGGTCATACCCCTTCTTCTATCAACCTTACAACGCTTGTCCAACCCGTTATTTCCGTAGGCTGGCAGACCTGTACAAAAGTTGCGTTGTATTTATTGACAATTACTCAGCAAGTTCCTGACCCTTCGTTTCCCGGCCCCAGAACAGTACAGCCGCTGCGCCAATGAGGATTGTCACGAAGAAAATCGTGAAAATCAGGCTGATTGCCACTTCGCGCTGAACAAGCATGCCGACCATTAATGGAGCAAGCACCCCACCGATTCGGCCAACCGATGTGGCAAGTCCAACACCTGTCGAACGAACGGAAGTCGGATACAATTCCGGGCTGTAGGCGTACAGACCACCCCAGGCTCCCAGATTGAAGAAGGAAAGACAGATCCCCGCAGTCAGGATCGTGGCTTCCGTTGTAGCCAATCCAAACGCAATCGCACTGAATGCAGTCAAGGTAAGATACACAACCAGTACGAACTTGCGACCGTAACGTTCAATAAAGTACGCAGCGGTGAAGTAACCTGGCAACTGTGCAATCGTCATGATCAGCACGTATTGGAAGCTTTTAACCAACGTGAATCCTTTTGCCATCACAACCGAAGGTAGCCACAGAAACATTCCATAATAAGAGAAAATGACGGTAAACCACAAAATCCAGAGCATCAACGTTGTACGGCGATGTGGTGCTGACCAGACGGTAGCCACTTTCTCGCGGAACGTGATTTTATGAAGCTTGGTATGATTCTTGTACCGCGGCGGGTCCTGAATGGCACGACGCAGATACAGTGCATAGAACGCCGGAAGCGCACCAATGGCAAAAGCAATTCTCCATCCGTACTCCGGAATGACAAAGTTGGCAATGAGCGCCGATACAATCCAGCCTCCTGCCCAGAAACTTTCCAATAATACAACGGCACGTCCCCGTTCGGCTGTAGGCATCGACTCCGATACCAGTGTGGATGCCACGGGCAGCTCTCCACCAAGTCCAATACCCGCAACCAGACGCAGTGCACACAATACCGCAAATCCAGTCGCCAATGCAGACAGACCGCTTGCAATCGTAAAGATTAACAAGGTCCACATCAGAATGGCCTTCCGTCCAAAACGGTCCGCAAGTGCACCTGCAAGCAAAGCACCTAATGCCATACCGATGGAGTTAATACTCGTAAGCACACCGACTTGTCCGGGACTGAGACTCCATTCCTTGGCAAGTGCAGCCACGATAAAGGAGATCATACCAACTTCCATCGCATCAAACAGCCAGCTCATGCCGGCACTGAACAGCAGCTTGCGCTGCTTGGGATTCCGCAATACTTCCAGTTTGCTCATCACTTATAGCTCCCTTGATCTCTATGTAGTCATTCTGACACTAAATCATTATTATGCAGAATGCTCCAGAAATCAATGCAAAATAAGCTTTTCCTTCCGATTTCTGCGATACCTTACCCCTTGAGTGAACCCGCTGTCAGACCTGCTACAAAGTAACGCTGGAGTAGAAGGAACAACGCGATCATCGGAATGGCCGTTACCAGCACACCTGTAAGCATCATCGGATAGTTCGTCACGTATTCCCCGCGGAACTGCATAAGTGCGAGCGGTAAAGTGAGCTTGGACTTACTGCTGAGCATCAGCATCGGAATAAGCAAATCATTCCATACCATGACGAGCAGGAACGTAGCCGTTGCCGCCAGCGAAGGTGCAGCCAGTGGCAGTGCAATCCGCGTATAGAGTCTCCATTCACTTGCTCCATCCATACTGCCTGCTTCCAGAATCTCCGAATTGAGCATGCGCATGAAACCTGTCAGCATAAATACTGAGACAGGCATCAGCATAGCCGCGGATACGACAATCAATCCCGTGAGACTGTCCGACCACCCGAGTGTACGCGTGAGAGAATAGATCGGCAGCATACTCACCTGGGATGGAACGATCAACCCTGCTACGAACAGAGCAAATACAATTTTGCCTACACTGCCGCCCCAGCGGACAATGGCGTAAGCAATCATGCTACTCAGCAATAACTCAATGGCAACCGTACCAAGCGTCACGACCAGACTGTTCCCGAAATATTGCCACATCGGCTGATTGCGGAACATGCCAGTGATGTTATCCCACGTAAACGGGTCCGGCCAGCTGAATGGACTGGTGAAGAAATTGCTGCTTGTTTTGAACGAGGATACAAACACAAAGTACAGCGGCACCAGAATCAGCAGCGCGTACACCAATAAGATCAGGCGATTGAACCATTTTAAAAACATGTGAACTCCCTTCTGCCTCGATTGCAGGATGAATGCTCCAACATCAACCTCAATAACTTACCCGGTCGGCACGTAGTGCCTTGAACTGCAACAGCGTCAAGAGCGCGAGCAACACCAGGAAGATCATGGAACCGGCAGAAGCCAGACCAAATGAATAGCTGCCAAAGGCGGTATGATAGATATAGGTTGTCAAAATTTCAGTTGCGTAGTTCGGGCCTCCGTCCGTCATGGTAAAAATGAGGTCAAATGCCTTGAACGACTGAATCGTCGTATAGGCCACAACAATCGTTGCCGAAGGTGCCAGCAGCGGCCAGGTCACGTTACGAAATACCTGCCATTTGCTGCCGCCGTCCATACGAGCGGCTTCATACAGTTCTGCCGGAATACCTTGCAGACCTGCGATGAATACAATCATCATCTGTCCGGCGTGTGCCCATACCTGTACCGCAGCGATGGAATAGATGGCGATCTTGGGATCACCAATCCAGTTACGAGCTATGCTGCTCATCCCCGCTTCATTCAGTCCATAGTTGATTAGTCCGATAGATGGATCATACATAAATGCCCAGATCAGTCCAACCGATACGGAGGACAGAATCGCAGGCAGGAAATACAATGCCCGAAGCACAATGCGTGTCTTGGTATTGCGTACCAAGAGCAGAGCCAGGACAAGTGAAATAAAGGTTTGTGCAATAACAACCGTTAACATGAACTCCACGTTGTTACCAAAGGCTTTGCGGAATACGATGCTGCTGAGACTGTCCTTGTAATTATCCAGCCCTACAAATGCATACGACGGGGATACCCCGTCCCAATCCGTAAAGGAATAGAACAGCCCCGTCAATGTAGGAAATACGAACAATCCAACGTACAGCAGCAACCCGGGGATCAGAAACAGGGAAAGCTGAAGACGGTTTTTCATCGTTTATTTCCCGATATGCTGATCAATGATCGCTTGTGCCTGCTGTGCTGCTTCTTCTGGAGAAGTGCCGCTCAGTACAGACTGGATGGAGTTGGTTACTGCTTTTTGATTGTCTCCGTTCAGGATGGTGAACCGTGGCTGGAACACGGTTTTTTTGCTTGCCCATTCTCCGGCTACCTGAAGCTCAGGCGTGTCGTACTTCACATCATTCACCGTTACATTTTGTCCAGTCTGGTTGGCATACTCGCTCGCCACTTCCGGATTGCTCAGGAATTCGAGGAACTTCTTCGCTTCTTCCGGATGTTTAGACTTGCTGTTCACGGCGAGCATGAATGTGGTCGTATGCACCCCTTCATACTTCGCTTGATCTGCACTTACTGTAATTGGTGCAAGCAGTTTTTGCTCCAGATTAGGATTCTGCTGCTTGTTCTGAGCCAACTGATATGATCCACTTGCGAGCATCGCTGCTTTTTCTTGAATAAACAATGCGCCAGCCGCAGGGTCTTTCGTACCCAGTGCATCCTGTTGGAAGTAACCTTTATCGTTCAGTTCCTTGATTTGAGTCAATGTTTTCACCCAAAACTCATCCGTCAGTTTGGCTTCGCCAGCTTCTACTTTGGTAAAAATGTCGTCACTCGGTGCATTGTTCATCACCATCGTATTCATGAATTGCCCTGGGCCAATGTCCGCTCCGGCAAAGGCAATCGGAATGATACCATTGTCTTTCAGCTTCTGGCAAAGTGCCAGGAAGCCTTCCCAATCGGTTGGTGGCGTCAAGCCGTATTGTTCAAACAGTTTTACGTTATAGATTGGATCGTTATATACGAGTTGATACGGAATCGCATATTGCTTGCCATCGTGCTGTCCTGATTCAATCAGCTTTGAATTGTAGGCCGACAGAAACGATGATCCGGTCAGATCCGTGAACAAGCCGGCTTTGGTGAAAGCTTCGAACTGTGCACCTGGGAAGGAGGCAAATACATCTCCTACCGAACCGTCACTGATTTTGGATTGTACGGTGGATTGGTATTGATCGGAGGGCAGCGTCTGCATCTCCACTTTAATGTTCGGATTTGCTGTCTCAAAAGCGTCAATGGTTTTGTTCAGTGCTTCCACATCTTCTCCACGCCAGTGCATGAAGCTGATCGTAACTTTACCTGAACCCGAGGAGCCGTTCTCTCCAGATGACGCGTTATCCCCGCCGCCGCAAGCTGAAAGCAGGATGGACATCACCAGCATACTGACAAGCGGCAGGATCAATTTTTTATTTTTTTTCATGAAAGACGACCTCCTGAAAGATGTTGTATAAGTTGAACGAATGATTTTACACTGGATCACTACGCGTTCAGAACAATCTTCCAATCGCTGTTATCCCCGAATTTCTTTGAATTATTTCTTCAATGGTTAAAATCCGGGGATAAAGGCGATCGCTTCGCTTTTCCAGATTTGTTTTGAACGCTTCGTTATCGTGTAAAAAAAGGTTAACTTATTTAGTTAGTAGTAACTTGATGCTGCTTCTGTCTTGTTTTCCATTGCTCGCGAATGATTGGCATCACGGTACGTCCGAAGATTTCTGCCTCTTCCAGATGAGGGTAACCTGACAGAATGAAGGTCGTAACGCCGAGATCTCCATATTCCATCAAACGTTCTGCGACTTGTTCGGCTGTACCTACAATGAGGATTGCACCGCCAGAACGCACAACGGACAAGCCTGTCCACAGGTTGGGACCTACGACAAACTGCTGCTTCTCGGATAGTTCCCGTAGCTCGTTCTGTCTGCGTTGGTTGGTTGCATCCGTCTCGGCAAAAGCGGCTTTGGCTTTCTCAATCGCTTCTGGTGGTACTTTGCTAATAATCTCCCAAGCTGCTGCCCATGCTTCTTCTTCGGTATCCCGAATGAGAACCTGAGCACGCATACCGTAACGGAGCTGACGATCTTGTCCCGTTTCCTCTTTTACTTGCTGACGAATGACCTCAATCTCTTCGATCTGCTCCTGAATCCAGTCATGAGGCTCGCCCCACATCAGGAACGTATCTGCATGCTCAACGGCCACCTTCTTGGCAATCGGTGAACTTCCTCCCAGATAGAATGGTGGATGTGGATTTTGTACCGTCTCCGGCATGCCTACTGGCCCTTTGAAATTATAATACTGGCCGTTGAATTCAGGATTGAGATCGCTGGATGCATCAGCTCCTGATTGTGTGCCACTTCCGGCAAACTCCGTCAGATTCAGTCCCGTCGATTGCGTCCACGAACGCTTCATCACTTCCATATACTCACTCGCGCGAACATACCGTTCATCATGCGCATGTGCGAGTGGATCTCCCAGTTCCTCCAGATCCCGAACGGAACTGCCTGTCACTACATTGATCATGGCACGACCACCAGAGAGCTGATCCAGTGCCGCTCCCATTCGAGCAGCGAGTACGGGTGTAACCAATCCTGGGCGAATGGCAACAAGGGGACGCAATGTCTTCGTATGACTCATTACTGCCGAGCCAACCACCCATGCGTCTAGACAGGCTCCCCCTGTCGGAATTAGTACAAATTCGAATCCTGCCTTCTCCGCCGTCTGTGCCACATCGATCAGATAATCCAGACTCGGCTCCCGCTCCGGGGCAACCCCTACATACTTCCCATCCCCTGCTGTAGGCAAAAACCATCCAAACTTCATATCTTCCTGTTCGCTCACAAGAGTCAATCCCTTCTATGATAAATTGCTCTAAAAATGTTTCACTCAAGCACTTCGGTTACAGAAAACCTTTCGAGCACTCTTGTCCCCAGATTTCTTCTCATTCCCCTTTCATGGGGAAATCCGGTGACAAAGGCGCCCGCTTCGCTTCTTCAGGTCCTTTCTGTCCCCTCCGTTGTCGTGTCATTCTTTAAATTGATTTATTAGGCATATTCAGAATCAAATGCCGATTAATTAACTTGGTTTAATAGGTATGGACATCATATCAATTGATTTGTCTGTGAGCAATGTCATTTCGCGGCAATTTCATTTTGTCATTTTGTGGTCTTTTCTCAGATTTAGGTCTTCCTGATCTTGAATATGTATAAAACCCACCTGTATAATAGGTTATAAGAGAAACTTTTAGAATGTACAAACGATACTTATACAATAAAGAGGTGTTCCTGATGACCGAGAGCATGAAGGAGGACCACCATGAGTTTTTGGAACTTATTTTCTTCACTCCATCTGAATTCGAGAAAGCTGGTGGCGCCTGGCCGATTCGCATCGGCCGTAATATAGCCAAAACCAACTATCATATTGGCCCTCGTACGACGCCTTATTATTATTTGCTGTTTGTACTGGAGGGAGATGGTACATTCATACAGAATGGACAGCGTCACGCCCTTCGTGCCAGGGATGCGTTCTGTCTGTTTCCACATGTTACGCATGAGTACTGGACGGACCCGGAGGACACGTTGCAGAAAATATTTATTGCCTTTGACGGCGCACATGCAGCCGAGCTACTGTCTCGAATTGGACTTACACCCGACTCACCGTATCGTTCAGGTGTACTGACGCCGGAGACTGCAAGCGCCATGCGCTCGTTCATGGAGGATGTTCGCAAACCGCAGGACGGAGCGAGTGATCTGGGACGACTCACCCGATTTCTAAACCTCTTCGACCGGATAGCCCGGTCCCCCGCAACCAAAGGATTGCACCCGGATTCAGCCACACCTTGGCTTCAGAAAGGCAAGGAATACATGGATATTCATTTTGCAGGCGGCATCTCCGTGGAAGGTGTATCCGCTCATGCGGGTGTGGATCGAACCCATTTTGCCAAACAGTTCCGCAAAGCCTATGGTCTGTCCCCTGTGCAATATATCCAACAATTGAAAATGAATCAGGCCAAACGCCTGCTGGTGCAGTCGCCGCTAAGCTTAACTGAAGTGGCTCACTCCGTGGGTTATCCCGACTTGTTCTCCTTCTCCAAAGCGTTCAAAAAACAAGTCGGTTTGCCACCCAATCGTTATCGTACAGCGGAGAGTACTAAAGAATGAGGGAGCGACCTTTCGCTCCCCAGCCTATAATCCATTCCTTATGCACCACGCCTGTATACGTTGTGTAAGATGTCACCTCTACCAAATTACAATGGACTCCTGAGTTTCATATCCTGCACAGCATAGTGCTGCAAAACCCATTACGAAATCCGTCACCAAAGAAGGCAAGCCCCATCTACCCGGGACTTGCCTTCTTTCTATACTATAGTCTTGACTACACGTACTCGAAACCAGGAACTTTTTACGTTGACATAAAACTATTCCTTCTTTTCATCCTTGCGCGCAAGTGGAATACCGTTCTTCTTGGCATACCATGCTTCATAATGATGCACAGCTACACCTGCAAATGAAGAATGAGAGGAACCGAGATCAAACACCTTCGCCATCTCTTCATTCATATTGCTAACCGGTTTACGGAAAAAGGTCAGGTGATCCCCCTCGTGTGTATCCGCGAGTTCCGCTCCGATCCAGACTTTCTTGCCGAGATCATCCGCTTCGTCCAGTTCTTCCTTGGACAGATCATACATCTGCTGTCCACTGTCCCGATAAGCCATAATGGCCACCGCATCGAAGTGGGAGATCACCCAGCGACTGAATGTACCCTCACCTTCAGCCGACTGACGGGCATCAAGCCAGAACGGGATGGCAGCGCTCATGTACAGTCCGGCATCCTCGCCGGCTTTTGTCCAGGCCTTCATGTTGTTCTGCCACTCTCCAATGACACTGTTCTCCTCTTTCTCCCAGCGCTTCAGCTGATACGGCTCCACATCCAGTTGAATGCCTTCGAAGCGTTCATTCTTGGCGGAAGTTTCATTGTATGCTCGTACTCGCTCGATAAAAGCAAGTCCTTCATCCCGCTTTTCCTCATAAGCCCAGTCTGCATGACCGTTAAGTCCATGCACTTCAATCTCAGCCTGCCGGGCAGCCGCAATGAATTTGCGATATGTTGCATCAGGCACCTCATCCTGGATTTGCAGGAAGATGGTATCCACGCCCTGTTCTTTGGAAAAAGCAATAATTTCAGGCGTTTGTTCTGCAATAATGGACGCGTCCCACAGCCAGGTCGCTTTATGTTCCTCCGTCGTAAACCATTTGAACATCCAGGACAGAAGCAGCAGGCATAACACCACAGCCAGAATAGCCCATTTCGCCATACCCACCAGCTTGCCCCGTTGCCTCATATATTTCCTCAGACGAGCAACGCTTCACTTGGTTCAAACACAGGATGCTGAACCGAGTGACCAATTTTGTAGATGTGCGGATGTGTGTACGAACGGAATGCATTACGTGTATCCAGAATCGGCACACCCATCTCGGCAATATCAAAGTAAGGCAAATCGCTGTGGTTGGTGATCAGCACGATACAATCGTACTTTTTGAACTGTTCCAGATTGAACACTTCGCTGTGTACGGTCTCCCCATGCTTGTCCTGGAAGGAATCCGCATGTGGATCGTAGTAGCTAACGTTAGCTCCACTTTCTTTGAACAGTTCATATACTTCCAGTCCTGGTGATTCACGCAGATCGGCAATATTCGGTTTGTACGACATGCCGAGGAGCAGAATATTTGATTTACGTACGGATTTCGCGTATTCGTTCAGAATCGTTGACGTTTTATTCAATACATAATATGGCATGTTGTCATTGGTAGATTGCGCCAGCTCAATGAATTTGCTATAGAAACGGAAGCCTTTGGCCTTCCATGACAGGTACATCGGATCAAGCGGAATGCAGTGTCCACCGATGCCTGGGCCTGGATAGAATGGCATGAAACCAAATGGTTTCGTCGCCGCCGCGTCAATAACTTCCCAGATATCAATGCCCATACGGTCGCACATCATCGCCATTTCATTTACAAAGGCAATGTTCACGCTGCGGAATGTGTTCTCCAGCAGTTTGGACATCTCAGCCACTTTCGGCGAAGATACCGGTACTACGGTTTCTACATATTTGCTATATAACGCTGTTCCCAGTTTCAGGCAAGCTTCGGTTGTACCCCCGATGACTTTCGGTGTATTAAATGTCGTGAAACGTCCGTTGGACGGGTCCACACGTTCAGGCGAGAAGCAGAGGAAGTAGTCTTTACCTGCTTCTTGTCCGATCTTGTCCAGCTGCTGCTGGATCAATTCTTCCGTCGTACCTGGATAAGTAGTGCTTTCCAGCGTAATCAGCATACCTGGTTTCATATGCAGTTTGATCTGATCTACAACAGTCTCGATGTAGGACGTATCCGGGTCCTGATTCTCACTAAGCGGTGTCGGTACGCAGATACTGAGTGCGTCGATCACGCGTAGCATACTGTAATCTGTCGTTGGCTGGAAACGACCACTTTGCATTACTTTTTTCAACTCATCGGACGAAATATCGTGAATATAGGAATCTCCTTGATAGATACTTTCTACTTTGGACGCATCCAGATCAATTCCGATTACCGTGAAACCTTGATTGACCATTTCCACGGCAAGTGGAAGTCCTACGTAACCGAGCCCGACGACGCCGAGTACAGCTTCTTTATTTTCAATCGCATTCAGTAATGTGTGGAATTGTTGATTCTCCATGATATTCCCTCCGGGCAGTGTATTTGGTAGTGCTTAAAATCCATATAAATAGATGAGTGTCTGTGCTCTAAATGTTGCTCTAATCTATCTGATTCATAGTATAAAAAAACTCTTACTTTGCACTTCACACAATCAGTTGTTCCAAGCCGTCTTCTAATGCAGGCAGCGTCTGATTCGTGCATCCAACTCTACAGGCGAGAACGGTTTGGTCATGTAATCATCGACCCCGCTGCGGAAGCATTGACTGATCGTCTGCTCGACACGTTGCTCGGTCAACACGACAATTTTGGGTGGCTGCTCCATCTCCAGGTTCTGAATATGATGGATGAACGGCAGACCGTCGATGCCATACAGATTCAGCTCCGTGAGCACCAGGTCTGGTGTAACCTTCTCGATCAACTCCAGTGCAGCCAGTCCATCGACGGCTTCATAGGTTTCGTATCCCTGCATCTTCAACCGCAACTGCAGGAATTCGCGTACCGTAGGATCGTTATCCACAATCAAAATTCGTTCCGGCTCGTCCGCCGTATTGTCTAGCGTGTAGATATGAATCTCCGACGAATCTACGAGCTTTGAGGACTCAGCCATATGCTGAATAGTTGCCTTCGAAGGGCGCTCCCCTTCCGGGAAACTGGCCAGTGTAATCTGTGGATCGGCACCGGGCACGGTCTCTTGCAACTCATGTTTGATTCGAAGTCCTTCATAATGAACTTCATCCAGTGACAACCCTGGCAGCAGGACGGCAATTGCCTGGGTAGCCCCATCCTTCCACACCTGGAAGGATGTCTCACTCGTTTGCTCCAGATGTGTCCTGACCTGCTGCTCAGGTTGAGCGTGTCCTGCACAATGGATGAACATTAAGCCGCATGTTTCGGCACCCGTATCCTTCAATCCCTGTTCTACACTTCGGTACACATTAACGGCAGCCTCACGCTGCAATGTCGCCGTATTTGGCATGTTCTTTTCCACCCTTCTCCTCGATTATCTATACATGTCCAAAAAATGTTATTTACACTGACACTCCGATGACAGAACAACCTTTTGATCGCTGTTATCCCCAGATTTTTTGATTCCTTTTAACAAGGGGAAATCCGGGGATAGCGTATGCTTTCGATGTAGCTTTCTTTCAGAAAGCTTTTAGGCGCCGCTTCGCTTCATCAGGTTATTTCTGTCCTCTCCGTTATCGTGTAAATATTTAGTTGAACATCTATATTGCTGTTACTGTATTACCATGATCTCTGTACTTAAGCGGCTTCGCTTGTTTTCTTCTCATCCTCGGACCAGCTTTGGCGTGTCATGGTACCCCATGAGTTGTTGTTTTGCATGAACTGCACATGTCCCTGCAATCTCCACAGTACGCCGAGCTGGTGGTAACCCACGAATTTCAGCGCGGAGTAGACCAGCATTTTGACCAGATCGGAGAGCTTATTGTAACGCTTGAAAGCAATCTCCTCCAGGACAAGTGCGCCTACACTCAGCAGATAACCACTCACAAAGTTCAGCAATCCGAACAGAACCAGAATCGGCCATTGCGTCATATCCAGAAGGACATATCCAGCGAGAGCCAGAAGGCCGGTAATCCGGAAATACGGGTTCAGCGCTTCAAAAAGGACGTTATAAGGCATGGTTACCATACCCATGACTTTATATTTCGGATTGAACAACATGCCGCGATTCTCAATCATGTTCTTCAGGTTCCCACGGCCCCAGCGCTTGCGCTGACTGGACAAGATCCGGTAGGAATCCGGCGCCTGCGTCCAGCATACGGCCTCAGGGCAGAAGGCAACGCGATACTTCAATTTGTTCTCCAGCATATAACGGTGAAGTTTAATGATGATGTTCATGTCTTCCCCAGGATAACCATCCCGGTAACCACCTACGGCGATAACAGCGTCCTTACGGAACATACCGAAGGCACCGGAGACAATGATCAGACCGTTCATGTGACTCCAGCCAATCCGTCCGCCCAGGAAGGCTTTGAGATATTCAATGGACTGGAACATGGGCCAGATTTTGCGTGGCAGCGATACATCTTGCACTGCCCCGTTTTCAATTTTGCAGCCATTGGCGATCCGTACATCTCCACCGATGGCTACCGTCTCTTCCGGATTCTCCATATACATGCGTGCCATGCGGATCAGGGCATCCTTCTCCAGCAACGAATCAGCATCGATGGAAGAGATCAACGGATAATGGGACAGGTTGATCCCGGCATTGAGGGAATCGGCCTTACCGCCGTTTTCTTTGTCAATGACATACAGATCCGGGAACTCTGGATTATGGTAGATCCCACGAATTTTCTGACAGGCGATCTTGCCCCGAATCTTCGTATTGGGTACTGGCTTCAGACGATATTCTTTCAACAGGATATTCAGTGTCGCATCACTGGAGCCATCATTCACAACAATGACTTCATACGTTGGATAATTCAGCGTCATCAGGCAGTTCACATTTTCAATAATCGTCAGTTCCTCGTTGTATGCCGGTACCAGCAGAGAAACCGAAGGTACCAGTTCCGAGCCTGACAATGTATTGTATTTGGAATAATGCGACCGCCGGAAGATCGTCCAGATGTTACGGAAAGATAAGGCCAGAATGGAAAAATAGAGCGTATTTACAAAAACAACATAGTAGATTGCGACCATGCCGTAGATTAATAGTAGATCCCTAAGCAGTGTAATCCCCTCCTACCGTAGCGACACCTGTGCGCTTCTTGCTGGTTCTGTTCTCTCGTACAGGGCCAAAATAGCGATCGTACAGCAGTCTTTTTTTGTTATGTGCAATCATCTGCTCTACAGCTCTGTCATCGGTTCTCGTGTGCTGCATGGTACTCTCAATCTGCTGCATCGCAATCTCGCGCTCAGCAACTGTACCTTGCACCGCAGCCTGACACAGCGCTTCGAATCCGGGTTCACCGAGCTTGCTCAGACTCTCCGCACTGTTATATCGAACTCTCCAGTCTTCATCCCGAAGCGCTTTGCGCAACAATGGAATGCTGCCAGATGCATGCTTGTAACCAAGCGCTTGTACCACTTCGGCGCGAACTTCCGGATCGGGGTCCTGGATCAGCTTCAGGATTGTCTCATCCCGGAGTGCCGGACTTGCGCTAAGATACAGCTTCACCGCCTCGGCACGTACATCCTGATGTTCTGCGCCTACCAGTCTGTCGAGTGCAGGCATCACTTCAGGTACAGCCTGTCCCCACATGGCAACCAGTCCGACTTTGACAAAATCAGGATTCCGGTCTTCCAGCAATTCAATTAGAATTCTGCTCGTATCCAGACTCGTTTCGAGCAGAATATCTGCTGCCAGATGGTGAATGGACTTACCTTTGGTTAACAGCAAAGCGAGCATGTCTTTCAGTTCACCTTGCCGAGTCGTACATCTGGAGATGGATCGACCAATCATAATGGCCATCGGGCCCGGTTTCTCATCCTTCAGTAATTCCATCAAACCCGGAACGGCTTCGGGACAACGCATGCCACCCAAGCGATAAGCTGCATCAATCTGGCGACCATAACGCAGACGGCCCAGTTCCTTCAGATCATGCTCTACGAATCCTGCTTCATGGCACAGCGCGATTAATTTGTCGCGATACTCACCCTTGAACTGGTCGATCCATTCAATCAGTCTGTCCTGAATGACTCTGCGTTCCAGCGGAGCCAGTTTGCCTGGTGGCAATTTGAGTGGACTATTCTCAGTCAAGGCTATTTGCAGATAGGTGAAATAGTCACGCTGCTTCAATTCATAAAACGCCGTCTTGCGTCGTTTGCCATTGTGGGACATTTTCATGGCAAACAATACGATGACGCCTACAACAACAAGTGCGATACAGATGTACAAAAACAGATAGGCCAAAGCCAAACTTGGAAACATGTGAAAAGGTCCTCCTTTATACTCATTTATTCGATCTGAAAACTAGGAATTTTTTCATAACTCTTCTTCATTTTTTCGTAGCTTAGCTTCAGGCGTTCACTATACTGCACCTGCTCCCAAGGCTGCCAGCTATATACCGGCAATGTCTTCAGATCCAGGGTCGTCTGTTCACCCCCAGGCCAAGATACTTTCTTCGTGGCGCGGTCCGTTAACCACGGAATGAGGGTAACGCCTTCCACAGCAACTGTGGAGAACTCACGTCCATTCTTGAGCGGTCCATAGTCGATCGCTTGCAGCGAACTCGGATCACCGAACCCAAGCAGCATCCAGGGAATTCGCATCTCCACCTGATTGCCGTTATACTGCCATGACGTTAATGAATCCGTATCAGGCTGGCCGGGAGCCGTCGTTCCTCGCTTCAATGTTCCGACCTTTTCATTCATGAACGGTTGAGCAGATCGGGTATCCGGCGGTGTCATCCTCAGGCTGACTGCCAGATTCCATGGGTGGAACGGATTATCTGAGGAATCTGACTGCTGATCTGGCAGCATATCGTATCCATCCTTGCCATACAGACGCTGATTAAAGTCATAATCCTTGGCAATCTCCACCTGTGATTCTTCATCCTGCCCCAGTGTAATCACTGTCTCAAGACCATCACTGAGTGTCCGGCCCGGGAGTAACTTGTCAGGCTGACTGCCTCCAGCAAGTGTATCTGTGCCAATTCGCAGCACTGTCTTCTCCGGGTCAAAAGGTTGATCCAAGGTCAGCCCAATATACAGATAGGCTTCATCATGGGTCATCTTCATTTCCTGAATGCCGTCCACTTGGCCCTGCCAGGTCGTGACCTCTTCATCCTTCAGATCATCCCAGTCATCCAGTGATCCGTCGATGGTCAACTGTTCCTGTTTACCGGGGTCCATGGCAAGCAGACCAAACATCTTCTCGTTTGTCAGTACGTTCAGCCAATATGCACGGCGATCAGCCGGGATTTCCAGTGGCATCGTGTTCCATGTTTTTTTGAACCATTCATCCTGCCACATGAACACAATCGCTCCCGAGTATCCTTCATCATAGATATCCTGCGTCAGTGACGCGTCAATATCTCCCTGCTCTACTTCGTTATGTCCACCCTGATTCCGTCCTCCCATACCCAGATGGGAAATACCAAGAGAAGAAGGTACGCCATACTCTGTAATCATTACAGGCATATCGGAAAACTCGGCTTTCAGCTTGCGCAGATAACTTTTGTACGTGTTGTACTCACCGTTCTCATCCTTGATGGTTTGGAGTGTTTTATCGATATGGAACAGATCCGGGTAATACGGGTACACATGGTAGGCTGCAAAATAACCTCCCTGCCACGCCTCCGGCTGAATATGTCGGGCATCCACACTGACGAGATCCTCTTCATACAGCGGCTCGCCGGGATGATCCAGCACATCGGTCGTTACCCAGTTGGTGAAGGTCATCGGATGTTCCCACCCATACTTCTTCTCCAGGACCGCCGTATGATCCAGCAGCTCTGCGAGCCAGTTCTCGAACGGTGATGCTTCTGGACTAGCCGAGAAATGAACTCCCTTGTATTGCGGTACGTCCGCATGTTTTGCGTTTGTGTTGTCTACCATTGCCGGGTCCCATTCCGTCCCCACATGCCAGGCCATCAGGTATTTTCCTGCATTCGTTTTGTATTTGCCGCTGGACTCTCCCTGCTTGGCAGGAATGTCCGCATCGCCATAGACAGCAGATACGGCCTTTTCAATCTCCTGCTTGAACGTCTGCTCAATATGGGCCGCATAGGCATCCTGCTTCTCAATCAGCTCTTCTTCAGGTGACCATATGCCCTGTATAAAATATAACGGTTGCTCCCGGCCGCGGTTATATTCGACCAATGCAGAGTAGAAAATCGGTTCGTGAACCGTGTATACCCGGATTACATTGGCTCCCAGATCCTCGATCTGCTGGAACCACCGCAAGTAATCCTCTTTGGTCAGCGGGAATTCTCCCGGGTAATGCCCCGGTGAAGTTGCGCCCAGGTTGACACCTTTGACGAACATCTCCCTCCACGTTCCATCTGGCCCGTATTCCATGAACCGGTCTCCATCGGTCTTGAATTTCATCTCCGTGCCGTTCTCCGCTGTGTACGTAACGAGCTTGGGTTGCATATAGTGCCATCCGGCAAATATCCCACCGGTCACCACCACTGCTCCTGTCAATACCGTTAATAGCCAGCGTCTTCGTCTTTGTCTGCTCATGTCTTTAGATTGCTCACCTCTCTAATATGCATCCTGCTTCAACATCGAATGGTCCAACATGAAGTTTACGAATCTTTCCGCTTCGGATGTCCGCTTGGTAGAGATGTCAGCGGTGTAGTTCTCACTATAGCGCTAAGACTCTGCATTTGTATCTAGGCTGATGGAAGCAAACATGAAATGGAACATTCTGCCCATAATTCGTAAAAAGAGCCATCAACTAGCACCGGGAAGCCTCTGAGATACGTCTGATTCCCAAACGCTAATATTTGCTGGAATCGCATGGATTAGATGCCCTGCTGATCTTGCAATTCTGGAACCTTTATTGTTATGTGCAACGCGGGTACAGGCAACGTTTGCCGTTTGAACACATACCCCATTAAACGCGAGTTATATTTTAAAGTTGCGGACCTTTTTACAGTATTAACCATAAAGATTACAAAATTGATACTATAGTCCGATAACGCATCAGCGATATTCCGCGTCACATCAAGGTTTTCTGAAAAATGCAGAAAATCAAAAAAGGACATCAGTCCCCCTCTATAGGACTGTGCCCATTTATAACCCTTTTACAAAAACCCAAATGAACGCCCGGTCATCACCCATAGGTCACGGATCTCTCACATTAAATGTAAAAAGCACATCTTATTTCCTAATTTCTGCCTCTAATATAGCTAACCCATAATTGTGTCCAATTTGCAAAATAATTCCGGTTGCTGCATTTCGAATTGTCGGATATGCTTATAAAACAAGAACACTTGTTCCATAATGTAAATAAACTGTTAATTATCGATGTTCAAATGAACATAATCGACGTTAACAGATGAGCTTAGCATCACGGATAAGCAGAGAAGTCTTATGCCCCGCCAAGACAGACGTGTCATCATGCTGGCCGACTGCCAGTCATTCTATGCCAGTGTGGAGAAGTCTGCACATCCCGAATACAAGGACCGCCCCCTCGTTGTTGCGGGAGATCCTGCGCGCCGTTCGGGTATTATTCTTGCGGCCTGTCCACTCGCCAAGTCCTATGGAATTACGACAGCAGAACGACTGGGCGAAGCGCTCGCCAAATGTCCGGATGTTGTTGTTGTCCGCCCCCGGATGGCCGAGTACATTCGGGTGTCCCTTCATATTACGCGTATCCTTCAGTCTTACACCGATCTGGTGGAACCCTATAGTATTGATGAACAGTTTCTCGATGTCACCGGAAGCCTGGATCTATTTGGCAGCCCCGAGACGATTGCACGCAGCATTCAATCGAGGGTGATGGATGAGACGGGTGTGTATATTCGAATCGGTATCAGTGATACCAAGGTCGTTAGCAAGATGGCCTGTGATCTATATGCCAAAAAAGTCCCTGGCGGCATCTGCACGTTGCCTCGCAAAGATCTGCCGTCCACCATCTGGCAGAAGCCTGTACGAGACATGTTCATGGTAGGTTCCCGCATGGCGCAGCATCTCTATAAAATGGGGGTCCATACGATCGGTGATCTGGCCCAGACCCCACTGTCCCGACTGAGAGAA
Source organism: Paenibacillus sp. FSL K6-4396 (assembly GCF_038002525.1). NCBI lineage: Bacteria > Bacillati > Bacillota > Bacilli > Caryophanales > Paenibacillaceae > Paenibacillus > Paenibacillus sp. FSL K6-4396. The sequence continues at coordinate 4,780,637 of NZ_JBBOCR010000001.1, forward strand.
CGTTGGGGTGTGAATGGGGAAGTACTATGGCGTATCGCCCGCGGTATTGATGATTCCCCGGTCAAACCCGGGACATATGCTCATCAGCAGCAGGGAATCGGACATCAAATGACGCTGCCCCGGGACTATGACTCTTGGGAAGATATCAAAGTGGTACTGCTTGAACTGGCGGAACTCGTCAGTCGACGTTCCCGGGACAAATCACTCATGGGCCATGTGGTCTCGGTTGGATGTCGCGGACAGGATTATGATCGGCCAACCGGTTTCTCCCGCCAGATGAAGGTGAATGAACCCACCAACATTACGGATGAAGTATACGATGCGGCAGCAGCTCTGTTCCTGCGCCATTGGGACGGATTACCCATCCGCCGCATCAGCGTGTCATTGACCGGACTTGTACCCGATTCCGAAGTGCAGCTGTCCTGGTTTGATGACCGCGAACGCAAAAGAGAACTGGAACGTGCCACGGATGATATCAAGCGCAGGTACGGAGAAACCGCCATTATGCGGGCATCCTCCCTCTGCTCGTCCGCGCAAGCCCATGAACGTTCTCATAAAATTGGAGGTCATTATAAATGAGTAAAAAATTGCAGCAAAACGGTATCTTCGAGTCCTCACGCATGATGCTCCCTGAACACCGGGAAGCCTACATTCTTCATCAGGAACAACTTGCTCCTCGTACCCGCCCATCCCTGGATACCCAGGCCGCAGAAGAAATGTCCCGTTTGCTCAGCAACTCGATGATGCTTGGAGATAGGATCACTATTACGTTGTTTCACGAACATGACGATATCCGTTATACTGGTCAAGTACTTCGACTGGACCGTCCGGCCCGTACCCTCAGACTACTGATGGAAGATGGGTCCCGGGATATTCAGATGAACCTCATTACAGATGTGGCCCTAGCCGATGACTGAAGGGAGATATACCAACCCCGATGTTGTGGATATTCCATGATAGATGCAGCATAGCCGCTGCCATGCAGGACTGTCTTCCTACACTTCCAGGTGAATACCAAAAGCAGCCGACGAGACATATCCAGACCATTCGCTTCGTTCTAAAGAAGCAAAATATCGGATACGTGATTCATCGCCTACATAAAAGGGTAAAGCTTCTTTTTTCTGAAAAACTTCTTAGAAAAAGCTCCAGTCGAATTCCTTGGACAGACGCTCCAGCAGATGCACGCCGGCAATACTGTTGCCTTTGCGATTCAGAGCCGGGCCAACAAGACCTATGCCGAATTGTCCCGGTACAAGGGTCAATATCCCTCCGGATACTCCACTTTTGGCGGGCAAACCAACCTCGATGGCAAATTCGCCTGATGCATTATACATACCACAGGTGGTCATGAAGGTTTTGGCAATCTGAACATAGCGACGAGGGATGAGTTCTTCTCCCGTAATTGGATCTGTTCCATTATAGGCCAGAACGAGTGACATTCGAGACAGATCTGCACACGTCACTTCAATGGAGCAATGACGGAAATACACGGCAAGCACGTCTTCAACATCATCCTTAATGACCCCGTTGTGCTTCAAAAAGTAGCCAAGTGAACGATTCATATGACCGCTCTCCGATTCGGACTGGAATACCTCTTCGTTATAGCCCAGCTGATCATTATTCGCCAGTTTGCGGAAAAACTCCAGAATACGCCGTGATTTCTCTTCCTTACAGTCTCCTCCAACAAGCGAGGACACCGTAATCGCACCCGCATTGATTAATGGATTAAACGGGATTCCGGGTTCAACCAATTCAAGCTTGATCATCGAATCATAATCGTCGCCTGTCGGTTCTTTTCCTACATTAAAGAAAACTGCTTCTTCCCCATGATCCATCAGGGCCAGAATAAGGGTAAATACTTTGGAGATACTTTGCATCGTAAATGGGACACCGCAATCCCCTGCCGACACATGGTTCCCTTCGGCGTCCATGATATGTATACCGAGCTCATCCTGAGAGGCTTTGACAAGCTCCGGGATATAAGAAGCCACCTTACCTTGCCCGGTGTGCAAACGACTGGTCTCCAGCCACTCCGGCAGTAATGCATTCAGACGTTCCATGGTTGAATTGCTCATATGTCATCTCCTCCACATCTCTATATAAGCAAGCATCATGCATGAAATGTTGAACCCATGCACCATGATGATAATGAGTTCCAGCCATCTCATGCAAGATGTCCTGTATTATCTGATTACCCTCAGAACAGTTCCTTTACCGCTTCGTTTGAAGATTTAACTCCAAAATCTCACCAGGAAGACCATCGTAATCACCTGTCCAGGTGGATACAAAGTTCTGTCTGGTCAAGATCCGGCGGGAAGCAGCGTTACCCGGATCGATAACTGCATAGAGTGATCCAATCCCTGCGGCTTGTGCCTGAATAATCAACCGTGACGCTATGGATGTGCCTTGACCTTTGCCCCAATGTTCAGGCAGGATCATGTAACCTATCTCAGCCTTGGTCGGGTCCTCCTGATCCGGAATCAATTTGGCATACGCCACACCGGCACCATCTTCACTAAATACCCGGTAATGTCCGCAAGTGGAACGCTCATTAAACTCCAGCATGGACTCGAATTGCGTTCTCGCCTCTTGCTCGGGTATTGCACGTTCTGTAATCTGTTTCATTACTTCCATATTGGAAACCAACGCATAATAATCATCAAAATCAGGTTGTGTGTATTTAATGAACTTCATGATGTGCCTCCTCTGGGGTACATAACTTATCTTGGTCTTGTTGATTTCACCTAGAGTATAACAGATGCGAATGATGGAATGCACACAAGGCACCACGCTTGCAGGCAGCCAGATGATCCGATAGGCCAACAAGTCAGCAATCTGACAACTGTAGATACCAAAAAGCGGCCTCAACTGGAGACCGCTTTGCTTACTTTATTTTAATTTGCTTTTTAAGATGAAGAAATATCCTCAGTTCCGTACTTCCAGTGCATGTTGTTAGCTTGCCCGTGATGAAGGGTTAAGGTTCATCTGTTTTTCACGTTGACGTGCACGACGACCTTCACCTGGAGGGGTAATGATCAGTGCGAGCAACAGCGAGACAGCGCAGAGTACAGCAATCACGATGAAGGTTAGATGGAAGCCGCCCAGCAAGGCGCTGATGAATGATCCTGCCAAGGCACCAAATCCAAATCCCTGATAGATCACACCATAGTTTTTGCTTTGATTTTTCAGTCCGAAGTAATCGGCCACAATCGCCGGGAATACCGTAATGTTACCGCCAAAGCAGAATGCAACGGCCGCCACACAGGCGAAGAAGATCCCGAAGGTCAGTGGAACCAGACTAAGTGTCATGACAGCTACGGCTGTAACCAGCAACGCACCAGCGATGACTTTCATTCGTCCTACTTTATCCGACAGCGCACCGAGAATAATACGTCCTGCCGTGTTAAAGATTGCAACCATGGCCACTGCGTTTGCAGCGGTAGCTACATCAAGACCTGCAAGCTGTACACCGATATCTTTGACAATACCGATCAGGTACAGACCGCTCATACACGCCGTGAAGAAAATAACAAACAGCATATACGCTTCTTTTGTACGCAGCATCTCTTTTACCGTATAGTCATGACGTGCTACGACTTGTTTGGATCCTTCCTTGCTTGCCGGAGCCTGTTCACGAACAACCGCTTCACGGATCAGGAATGATCCCGCAACCACCAGAACCAGAACGATAATGCCCCAGTACATAAATGCCTGAGCAGGACCAACGGCACCAATCAATGCCGTGTTCACATATTTGAACAATAAACTACCAGTACCAAAGGCGCCGACCGAGATCCCCGAGATTAGACCTTTACGCTCCGGGAACCATTTGATCAGATTAGACAGCGACGTAATGTACGCCGTACCATCTGCAAAACCAACGACAAATCCAGCCAAAATGTACAGCAGTGTTAGCGAAGTGACTTGGGAACTCAGAATAAGACCCAGCCCAAGCACAACCCCGGCTACACGGATCAGACGCTGAAGACCCCAACGTTCCTGCAACCGGCCTGCAAACAATGTGGCAAATGCCAAAGCAAAACTGGTAATTGAAAAAGTTATCGCGACCGAGCTGACGTCCCATCCGAAACGATCAGACAACGGTTGATTAAATAAACTCCAAGTATAGATGGTTCCAAGACCCATTTGTACAATGATGGTCCCCAATACAATAAGCCAGCGGTTCATTTTTGTAGGTGCAGAAGTTGATTCAGGTGTTGATGAAACGGATGAAATGGTTGCTTTCATCGTGATCTCCCCTTTGCCGATGTCATATACATGAATGCGTTCACAAGCTAATCATACATGAAAGGGGATTCATCACACCGTTTTGAGCATGAGTTGCATCAGATGCGGAATGAAATGCTTCTAGATGCGCATGAGTTGCCTGAATTCTTTGACCTTCCCGCGACTCACAGGCACTTCAGCTTCCAAATCGCGCAGACGGAGCAGATACGTATTGTTGAACCAAGGTACTATTTCACGGATTTGCGACAGATTTACGACATACGAACGGTGGCAGCGAAAGAACGTATCCTGTGGCAGACGGCTGTGAAAATCCGATATGCTCACTGGCATGGTGAACTCCCCATTTTTGGTATATACCTTCGTCACTTTCTCTTGTGCTTCCGCATAGTAGATATCTGCCGTATCCGTAACAATAATATTGTCATTCCGCAGCAAATTAATTCTTCTGTCTGTATGGGAATTCGTATCTCGTTCTCGTACCAGTTCACCATGCGCAGCAGATCCGTCCGCCGTAGGGGCTGGTCCATCCTCAACATGTTGCTCCACCGGCGCATGATCACGTTTGAATGCGAGCTCCAGCTTATGGAGCATTGCAGCAATTCGTTTCTCGTCATACGGTTTCAGAATATAATCAAATGCCTCCAACTCAAAGGCTTCCGCTGCATGTTCCTTATACGCCGTAGTAAATACAATGTAGGGTTTCGTTGCAAATTTCCCAATATGATGGGCCAGCATCATACCGTCCAGCGAGGGAATATTGATATCGAGAAAAATAACATCTACTTCTTGTTCCTGCAAAAACTTCAGTACATCCAGCCCATCTTCAAGGCAATCCACCACTTCAATCTGACTATGTTCCTGGATTAAATAATTCAATTCCTCACTTGCCAGAATCTCGTCTTCCACAATAAGAGCTCTCATTGATCCATCATCACCTTGTTACGACATCTCCTTTGGGCACATCAAATAAAATATCCGTTCCTTGTTCCAGCCTTGTAATGGTTACACCTTGTCCGTAGATAAGCTTGACCCGGCGATGCACATTATATAGCCCGATCTGGTTACCAGGCATACGGTCGTGGTAGACCCGTTCAATAATATCTACACTGATGCCTGCACCTGTATCACTGACACTGATTCGCACAAACTCCGGATAATCCTGCACCCGAATTCGAACAGTCCCAGGTCCTTTGACCTTGAGAATGCCATGAATAATTGCATTTTCGACGAGCGGTTGGATAACAAGACTCGGAATATGCACCGCGACCTCATCAATGTCATAGATCACGTTAAGCCGACTACCGAAGCGAGCTTTCTCAATCTCTACATAATTACGGACCTGCTCCAGCTCCTTATGAATATCAATTAACTCATCCGACAGCTCCAGATTGTAGCGCATGTACCCGGATAGGTTCACAATCAGCTCCCGCGCTCGATCCGGTTTGGTTCGAATGGACGATGCAATCGCATTTAGCGCATTAAATAGAAAATGAGGATGTATGGTTGTCTGTAATGCACGCAGCTCTGCTTTGTTGGCAGCAGCCTTGATCTCCTCTACCCGTGATACCTCCATCTGGGTCGAGATGATCTGCGATAGACCTACAGCCATCGTTTGTAATGGATACGTAATTTTGTACGCTTTGCGATAATAGATTTTGAGCGCACCTGTAATGTCTCCTCGTTCTTTGAGCGGAATGATTAACAGCGAGTGGATATCGGGTGTTTTTTCATCAATCACATCATTACTGATCGTAATCTCCCCGCTGGATATTGTCTTCTTGGTCATCTCACTTATAATTTCATTACCGATATGGTATCGTTCTTCACCAAATCCTACATACGCCAGCACATTCCGGGTATCCGTAATTGCAACCGCATCGGCCTGAATATCCTCCTGAATAATCCGGCAAATTTTGCGCAGAGAATCCTCATCAATCGATCGAAAATACGGCAAGGTTTTGTTTGCAATCTCCAGTGCCAGCTTCGCCTGACGAGCTGCAATCATTTCCTTTTCCCCTTCCACACTCTGCACCAAGAGCACAATCAGCCCAATGTTGACTTCACCCAGAATCATAGGAAGCGCAATCTGCGAGACAATATCAGCACCCAGTGGATCGGGATAGGAAAATAGCAGGATTAATAACATCGTGAGCGCTTCACAGATCATTCCGGCACCAATACCGATAATCCATCGCTTGGGCTTGGGCGTGTACTTATGTATATATCCGGAGACCAGACCCGCCAGGATACTTGTGATCAGACACGGTATAGCTGTGACTCCATCCATATCAATCAAATACCGATGTACCCCTGAAACAATCCCCGTAATAATACCCACAGGCGCTCCGAACAAAATACCACCCGATAACACGGCGATGATCCGTACATTCACCAGTGAACCTTCAACATTAATGCCCGTATATGTCCCGAAAATGGCAAAAGCACAGAATAACAAGGTAACCGCAATAGACTCCTGCCACCTTAATTTCCCCTTTTGCAGAATCTGCCTAAACCTTGGCACCCTCGACAGAAAGAATAAAAATATAATCAACAGCGCCGCCCGTTCAAATAAACCTAGCAGCATCGTAAACATTTCCAATCGTACTTCCTCCACATCTGTTTGAAAAATAAAATGCATACCGACACAGCCACGCCTTTTTGAAAGAACATCTAGGACATTAATCCATAAAGCTCGTATGCAACAGTTTACCGCTCCCCCCGGAGGAAAGCAAAGTCCATCCTGTGAAAAAACATCAACAAGACAGCACCATGCATGCATATGATAGTTCATCCCTTAACTTCTATGAAAATATCCGACTCCAGAAAAACCTATGTTATAATTAGTTGTCATGTTATTCCAATTATTCCCGATCGCTCATCGGCGATTGTCCTGCGAATAATCTTAAGCATCTCAACTCTGACACTCATCGTTCAAGTCTACAACCTTAAAGGAAACCCATATAACTTTATTTTAATATTCGTATTTATCGCTTCATTAATAGCCACTCGTTCTTTTAACGGTACGAACAAAAACAGATAAATAAAAACAATAGGCATGGCTGGCTCTATAGTTCAATCCTGAAACTAATCCAAAAAGGCCAACCAGACGTACCTGATTGACCTCAAGTCCAAAACTACGAAAAATTTCGCCTGATAAAATAACTTGGTGTGCAGCTCCAAGCATGGCAATAACTGTTGACCAAATTGCTGCCATAAGGAGAATACGTTTTGTCGTCCGGGTCGTAGAGCTCCCAGAAAGTGTCCGCTCCATCCTTCAGCATACCGCCCCAATACCTTCGGATCTGCTCCAGTGCCCGCTCCTCTTCCCCGCACATAAGCAATGCATCAACATAATGATGAACCATGTACGGCGTGGTCATGCCAATAGCTTCTTCGTTACTCGTTAACCGATCAAGTAATTGCCGGGCCGCTGGAGCATCCATGATCTCAGCCAGTACCATCCATACTTGCGATGCCCAGGATACCTGTCTTTTTTCACCACTGACGAAAAAGCCCTGCTCACCATCCCACAGATGTGCGAGGGCTGCTTGCTCAGCGTCTTTGATGTGTGCGTTAATCCATTCCTCATACTCCGGCAGCCCTAGTTCTTCGGCAATCAACCTTCCCCTTTTCATACTATAGATGAGAACTGCCTGAGCACCAGCCTGTTTATTTAGTTCTTCATGCCAGTCCAGAAAACAATACCATGTATCGTCATCCCTTACGATGCCCCGCTCATCAAGTCGTTTAAGTCCAATCTCAATCTGCTCTTGAGCGATCGGCCAAAGTTCTTCCAACGTTTCCCTGTCCTTCGTAGCTTCAAAATAGTCCCATAATGTCGCAATAAAGAACAACGCATAGTCATATAGGTAAATGTCATCCACATACGGTTCCGGCTGTTCGTACAAACAGGCGCCTACCTGGCCTCCCTCCAATCTCGTTCCGGCAAAGAGATACAGACAGCGCTTGACGAGATCATTACAGCCGAATGTTTCATAATTGACGAGGGCCTGGAGGCGAAGATCTCCGATCCATAAACGTCGATCGCGCTTCGGTCCATCTTCGAATACCGTCTGCATGCAATCCCGGAGTGTCTTCACGGACACGCGATCTATTTCCAGCAACTCCGTGTCGATACCTTCAGGCAATTGAGGTACTGCCCCTATGTCTGCTGAAGTCACCGTCAAGCAATATATATCGTTAATTCGAATATCGTAACGGATCGACGTTTCTACCACCTCGATTTTCAGATACCGAAAGGCATACCGACGGTCCAGTGTTAGCGTGCTAGGTAACACGTCCACATTCACGATCTCATCTTGAAGCCATGAACGGCTAAGCCAACCCGAATATTCTGCAAAATCCTCACCGACCTCACAGGGCATTTCTCCAAATGTGAGCTTCAACCTGAGAGGTGCATCTGCATTGCTACGTTCGTTAAGAAGCGACAAGGTCAGATAACCGACGAGATGCTCCCCGAAATCCAGCGTAATACTGTCTCCCTTGCGCAGCACTTGATCGGACCAGTGCTCCGCTGGGCCAAGCGACTCAATACGCCATCCCTGAAAAGCCGCCGCATCCGGAACTGCGCTCACGATATGTTCCGGATAGACCTTTTGCTGGCGAAGCTCCGGCATTAGACGCTGTGCTTTTTCCAGCCAGACGTTGTTTATCAATTTTTCATTCATTGCAGTGTCCTCCTTAACCTTTGACCGCCCCAACGGTCATACCACCGATAAAATATTTTTGCAGGAACAAGAACGCCAGCAGCAACGGTAGCGCGCACAGAAAGCACGCTGCGAACAGGACATTCCACTGCGTGGGATTTTGCTGATCGCCCAAAAATCCGAGCATGGCCAGTGGTAACGGTGAATCTCCTGCGCTGGAAATAAAGATCATATTGAAGAAATAATCGTTCCAAATCCAGACACCTTGCGTAATAATGACCGAAACCGTTACCGGAATGAGTAAGGGGAACACGACGGTCCAGAACCGTTGGAATAATCCCGCCCCATCGATGTGCGCCGCTTCTTCTACCTCCTCAGGCACACCACTTCGAATGAAGCCCGTGTACAGGAAAGTTGAAAACGGCAGACTGCACGTAATGAACATGAAAATAGGCGTATATTGATTCGTTGGAATATGCAGTGCATTGATCATTTGCACGATCGGTATCAATACCATTTGCGCAGGTACCACGAGTCCGGACAAAAAAAACAAATACATGAACTTACTTAGCTTTGTCTTCAAACGGGCCATCGGGTAGGCCGCCATCGCCGCAAACAGGACAACAAACACGACCGATACGCCGGTTAACACCACGCTGTTCCATAGCGCTTCCGGAAAGTGCATGCGATCGAAGGCAGCCTTGTAACTTGCAAAAGACATCTCCCGGAACAGGACCAGCGGATTTGTGTTGTTGCTTGGATCGCGGAGTGATGTCGAAAAGGCAATAATTAACGGAATCAGGTTTAACGCCATCACCAACAACACAACGACCTGAACGGACCCTTTCCCCAAAACTTTACGAAGCATCATGCCGACACCTCCCGTTTGTTCATTTTCAGGACAAAAACAGCGGTAATGACGATAATCACGGCAAAGGAAATGACACCAAGAGCCGAAGCTTTACCAAAGAGTTGTTCGGTAAATGCCATCTTGTAGATGGTATAAATCAGCGTGTTGGTAGCCGTGCCGGGACCGCCATTTGTCATGATAAACGGGAAGTCGAACGCTTTGAGTCCATTGATCAAACTTAACGTCACGTTGATTGTAATTGCTGTTGCCAGTAATGGAATCTTCACATGTCGCAGCAATCTCCATGAGCCGCAGCCATCAATCCGTCCGGCTTCCAACAGGTCGCTTGGAACAGTCTGTAGTCCTGCAAGGAAGATAATCATTGTCGTTCCGATCGTCTTCCAGATTTCCACGAAGATAATAGAATACAGTGCGGTCGAGTAATCACCCAGGAAATTCAGTTCATTTGCGATACCCAGTTTATCGAGAAAGGAAGAAATCAGCCCGTAATCCGGCATATAGACGTAGCTCCACAAAAAGCCGACGACAATCGCACTGAACAATGTGGGAATATACGCCAGGGAACGGTAAATCCCGGTTCCTCTTATTTTCATGTTTAACAGTAATGCCATTGCTAAACCGATGATATTGCCAGCTATGACGGTGACAAACGTATAGATCAGTGTATTTTTTAAAGAAATACCTAGGATGTCGCTCCGGAACAATTCCTTATAGTTGTCGAAACCGATATAGTTATAGGCTTGGGCGTACCCGTTATAGTCCGTTATACTGTACTGGAACAACCGCAGGATCGGGAAGATCCAGAAGGTCAGGTAGAAGATCAATGCCGGCAAAGCAAACCAGTACATGGACTTTTTCATTACAGTAGAGCTCATCCTGCTCCATCCTTTCCAAGGGGCCTGCGGCAAGGGAAGAAGGACAATCATTCTCCCCTTTACAGCAGACAGCATCGTTTTGTTCTAGTTTTTCCACAGCTCTCTAAACTTGGTTTCCATGGCGTTTGCCACATCTTCTGGTGTTGTTTTCTGTCCAGCAATAATCTCGGCAAACTTTGCCTGCATGACGTCCGATACTCCGGCTGGCCACATCTGGTTGCTGAAGTAGACGGAATTACCAGTTTGTTGATAGTTGTCATTCACTTCCTTAAACAATTCGTTTTCAAGTTCTACGTCCTTATAGACGCTGATGGAACTGTTGGCTTCCGCAAATGCTTTGAACAGATCGGATTCACCATCAAACAGGTAGTTCAGTACTTCCTTGGCTGCATCCAGGTTTGCCGATTTGGCGTTCAAAGCGTATCCGGCAGATGTTGCAGCAGATACAAACACCGGCTGTTCCGGCTCGTTACCTGGCAATGAAGCGAATCCGCGAGTAAATTCGGCAGCGCCTTTGGACGTCATGGAGGCATAATCCCATGTTCCCGTAAAGGTCATGGCTGCTTTCCCGTCGATAAACAACTGTGCAGATTGGGCACTGCCAATACCAAGCGAGTTTTTAACGACGTAGTTGTTATCATAGAGCCCTTTGTATTTCGATATCGTTTGAACCCACTTTGGATCAGTCAGCGATTTTTCGCCGTTCTGCAGTTTGACATCAAAATCCATCTCATTTGGATAGACAACATTGGCCGCAATCGGGTACATACCGAATTGGATCATCCAAGGGTCCTTATCCCCCATCGCAATTGGCGTTACGCCCGCAGCCTGCAACTTTTGGCACAACTCCAGGAACGAAGGCCAATCCTTCGGAAACTCGGAATATCCGGCCTGCTGTAACAACTCCTTGTTGTAATAAACGCCGAGGAAGTCTAGTCCTTTGGCCACTCCATAAGGTTTTCCCTCATAGGACATATCTGCCTTCGCGCCTTGGCTGATGTTGTCCCAGAACTTCAGATCGGATAGATCAGCAGCAAATCCTGCCTTTGCGAAATCATTGACGCCGCCAGCTGCATTCTTTGGAAAAATCAAGAACATATCCGGCCCCTGTCCAGCCGCAAGCTTGGTACGTACGGATGTATTGTACTGATCATCAGGCAATTTCTGCACTTCAAGGGTAATGTTCGGAAACTTCTCTTTTACCAGACGCGGCAAGGTTTCCAACTCGAAATCCTCTCCATCAGACGCCTTGTTTCCCGATAGCATCATCGTCAACGTAATCGGCTTTCCTGATTCATCTGAACTCCCGTTGCTATTATCCGTGCCGCTCCCCTCCTGACTACTAGAGCTACATGCGCTCAGAAACATCATGAGCAGTACCAAAGTTAGGGACCACAGTCGTTTTCTTTTTTTCATCTTGTCATTCCCCCAATTCATGTTTATTCTTGCTTTGTGCACATTCTCATCATACGGTGGGCAAAAGTGCATTTGCTTTGGCTCGTATGGTGCACTATTTTTAGAATTGACAAATGGCGGGAGGAGCACGTATGATTCTGTTCAACATCAAAACTAAACTTTTTCTGGTCCTCGTCCTCGTATCAATCGTGCCAATTATCGTTGTTTCTGTCAGTTCCTATCGCAGCTACACGAAGCTGGTGAATGAGCAGACCTCTCTCGTGACGTCGACAACTATAGGCAATTCGGTCAAGAGCATGGAGGAAATTTTGCAGAACATCGACCGGATCTCCGTCACACTCCTTCAGCAGTCTTCCAATGCAACCGCTTACAGCACTGTGAGTGATGAACTAATCAAGTTGAACGGTACCAACGATCAATATGAAATCTTCATGATCCGCAGCAAATTGAAATTGATCTTTGAAAACATTCTGCTTGGTTACAATTACATCAATGGTTTGTACCTTTTCACACCTGATGGGAAATGGATAAGTTATGGCAGTAGCGGCACTGACCTACGCCTCGATTATGTCGCACTTCGCGATGAGTGGTATCTGGATACGATCCAGCGTAAAGGCGATTTGTATATTGGTGAAGTTGGCGTCAAACCTTACATCATTAACGCCAAGGAATCCATTGGCTTCTCCAGAGCTCTTTACGATCCCAACAACAACGAGTTCCTAGGCGTGTTTATGCTGGATTGCAGTATGAACATTTTTGACGGTCTAAAACGTAATCCGGCACCAAGCTTGTCCAATCTATATCTAGCGAACGACGCTGGCGAGATCCTGTACTCCAGCGACGGAAGTAGAGTTCACACGCCTCTCTCCGATACTCTGGCTGCGGCAACGCATCAAGTCGGCAACAGTTCACAGTACAAATTCATCCAAGATAACATGATGACGGTAATTCAAAAGGTTCCCGGCCGCAATTGGAACGTGATTGCCAACATCTCTATGGATCGGCTGTATGAGGAGTACAACATCTCGCAAAAGTTGCTGTTATACGTGGCCATAAGTTGTGCCGTCATTTTCCTTCTACTTTCCTTTTTCTTGTCCAATCTGATCACCAAACCCATCATCGAATTGACCAAACTGATGCGCAAAACCAAATCTCATCGTTTTGTGACCATCAAGCCTCAAGTAACGAGGCAAGTCGACGAGATTGGAATCCTTTACCATGAGTTCAACAAAATGATGAAAGACATCGATACGCATATCCGAGAGAGTTACCAGAATAAAATCCTCATGCTGGACTCCCAGATGAAGGCATTGGAAGCACAGATCAACTCCCATTTCCTCTACAATACGCTGGAGTCGATTAATAGCATTGCCGAGATCGAAGAAGTTGAGAGTATTGTGGTGATGACCAAGTCACTCGGGGACATGTTCCGCTACAGCATCAAAACGGACAGCGAGCTGGTCGCGGTCAGCGAAGAAATCCAGCATGTAGAAAACTACATGGCCATCCAGCAGATTCGGTATGGTGACAAGTTCGCGTTCAACCTGAATGTGGACCCGGAAATTCGGAGTCGTCGCATGCTGAAACTTCTGTTGCAACCACTCGTGGAAAATGCCATCTATCACGGGTTGGAGAACAAACGTGGGAAGGGTTCCGTTACCATTACCGGTTTGTTTCAGGGGGACAGCATCGTGTTCGAGATCTGGGACGATGGCGTGGGCATGTCCTCAACGCAAGCGGAAGAACTTCGACAATTGCTCCAGCAGCCACCTGAATTCGTCGCCGTTGGTCAAAGGCATAAACAAAGCATCGGCATCAAAAACGTGCATTCACGAATTGCTTTGTATTACGGAGAGGGTTACGGCCTTTCGTTTCATACCGATTTGAATACAGGAACTCGAATTACACTCGAAATTCCGTCCAATTGGGAAAAGAGGTGACCAAGAGATGTACACGTATATCATTGTGGACGATGAACCCTTGATCCGCAAAGGTTTGTTGAAAAAAATCGGGACTTTTGAGCACTCGCTTGAACTCTTAGGCGAAGCAGATAACGGGGCAGATGCCTTGGCTTTGATTGAATCCTTCAAGCCGGACATTATCTTTACGGACATGCGCATGCCCGAGGTAGACGGCAAGTTGCTGATCAGGACAGTATGCCAGCAATATCCGCGCATCAAGTTAATTGTCATTAGCGGGCATACCGATTTTGATTATATGCAGGAGGCCATCTCTGCGAAAGTTGTAAATTACCTGTTGAAGCCTTTTAGCCGGGAAGAGATCCACGGTACGCTCCACCAAGCCATCCATGCCATCGAACAGGAGCGCTCTCTTCAGCGGGAAGTCGTTCTAAGAGAAGTAGAAACGGAGCAGATGAAAAGGGATGCAGACATGCAAGCCTTCCTGAATTATGTGCTGGCTCCCCATTCGTCCATCAAAACACCTGTGTTCCGCTCTGCGGAATTTGCCGCCATCATGGCATCTGACCAGTTCATTTTATTGACGATTTATGGTCCTCAACCGCTTACAGCACAGCAACTACCTACCTTTTCGAATGGCCTGTACATTCCTCATCCACAAACGGATCAGGTACTGTTTTTCCTGATGCATGATCTGGATTACTCAGGCCAGCTTGATTTGCAGAAAATGGCGGAACAAACTGCGAGTATCATTTTGACCAAATCTGAAACTACGGATTGTTGTGTGGGGATCAGCTTGCCTCATACAGGCATTGGTGGGGTCCGAGAAGCTCATCATCAAACGATCCTTGCGTTGGACGAACGAGCCTTTACCGATTTTGGCAAATGTTACGTATTTTCACGGGAGCAAATTCCACTACATCAACTGAAGTGGGCTCGAACATATGAACTGTTATTTTTTATAGAGAGCGGGAATGTGCCGAAGGTGGAAGAGGTCATCACCGATTTCTTTGCTTTCTACATACGCCAGCCTGACGCTTTGCTTGCCCACCTGAAAGAGCAGTGCAGAGACATTATCACGGAAACCAAACGGCTGCTGAGTAACTATATCCAGAACGGAGGCAACAGTAGCGCCTCTTCCAGCTTGGAGGCCGTCCTGAACGTCTCGTTCGATATGGAGTGCATTAGGCATTACATGGTAAAGGTGCTGACGGAAACAGCTCTTCTGCTTAAGGAAGACAACCCCTACGCATCAGATCAAGTGATCGACAACGTCAGGACATATATCGATAATCACTATACCAAGGATTTAACGCTGGAATGGGTTTCGTCCCTGTTCTACCTGAACCCGAGTTACCTCAGTCATTTATTTAAAGAAAAGACATCCGAGAACTTCACTGATTACGTAAACAGACTACGGATCAGGCAAGCCAAGCAGCTTTTAACGAGCACAGACGATAAAATCTACCGGGTTGCCAAACAGCTGGGTTACGACAATCCAAAATATTTTTTTCGGGTGTTTAAAAAATTGACCGGTTGGACCCCAGAGGAATACCGAAAGCAACACAAATCCTTCACCGCAAAAAACAAGGAACCAGGCCATGCATGATGGCCCAGTTCCTTGTTTTCGTTGTTGTGGCTCTTATCGATCATTCGGCAGGTACTGCCCTTCTTCCATCAGCCCATATTCCTTGAAGCTCGCAAGTAATAAGATGGTCGATTTAACCAACATAACATACTCAATGAAAACTTTGTTTTTGCGGTAACACAAGCAAGGTCATAGGTCATTTCGATAACTAAAACGAATATTCAACAGTAATTGCCACAAGGCTTGTCCCTAGTTATAACAATCAAAAGGGCGTTCCATAAGTCATCTTCCTAACTTATAGAACGCCCCACCCACCTAAAATTACTTCATAAACATTCGATGTAATTTGGTTTTATAAAATATATCAATTTACACAACAACGGAGAGGACAGAAATAACCTAAAGAAGCGAAGCGTGCGCCTTTATCCCCGGATTTTACCCTTGGAAAGGGTCAATCAGAAAATCCGGGGATAACAGCGCTCGGAAGGTTATTCTGTCATCGTAGTGCCCTCGTGTAAACGAATGTTTTTTCCACCCACATTACATCGAATCCCTACCTAAACATCCCCCACAGCTTAATCAAATGAAACGTATTGTTCGGATCAATCTTCTGCGCGAGCACAAACGCAACAAACTGCTCCTCCTGCGCCGGAGAGAAATTCTCATTCATAATGACAGCGGAAGACTTGACCAACCTTCTGACCTTGGCCTTATCTTGCAAATCAGACTTGGTCACGCCATCAATCAACTTTTTGATACGCTCTTTGACAGCGGGATTTTTCATCTTTAATTTGATCCGCTCCACCAGCTGCGGACTAATTCCATATTGTTGATAACCCAAAACGTATAGCACCTCCCAAAAGAATGAACTCACTTCTTATTCATATGTCGGGAGGGCTTGTACACTTGTCTTTTTTTACAAAGGTAATACGAAAAACCCGCTATTATGGCAAGCTTTAGTCAATCAGATCACCCTTGAATACTTGCTGTTGCTGTAGGAAATCACGCAGAGGTGCATAGTCCATAGAGGTCCAGAAGGTCGCATCCTCAATTAAGTGGGTCACGTCATCTCTGGCTTGTTCGAGCACAGCAAAATCGGCAACCATATCGGCAAGACGGAACTCGGGTAATCCGCTCTGTTTGGTACCAAAGAAATCACCCGGACCCCGGAGATCCAGATCCCGACGAGATACCTCGAATCCATCCTCGGTTTCCGTCATGACCTTCATACGCTCCTGTCCGACCTCCGTCTTGGGATCAGCAATGAGTACACAATAGGAAGCATGCGCACCACGACCGACCCGACCACGAAGCTGATGCAGCTGGGAGAGACCGAAGCGGTCCGCGTCCATAATGACCATCAACGTGGCATTTGGCACATCGACCCCAACCTCGACAACGGTGGTGGAGACAAGCAACTGAATATCATTGCTATAGAAGTCCCGCATCATCTCTTCTTTCTCCGCAGCCGTCATCCGTCCATGCAACAGACCTACACGATATTTCGGAAAGTTCTGCTGCATCTGCACATGCAGATCAATCGCGTTCTGGACATCCAGCTTCTCCGACTCTTCAATAAGTGGACAGATCAGATAGGCCTGACGGCCCTGATCCACTTCTCTGGAGATAAACCCGAGCACCCGCTCCATCATATCGTGTTTAACCCAATACGTAGAGATGGGAATCCGTCCTTTCGGACGCTCCGAGATCGTGGATACTTCAATATCCCCAAAAGCAGTAATCGCAAGTGTCCGTGGAATTGGCGTTGCCGTCATCGTTAAAACATCCGGGTTATATCCTTTGCGTCGTAAAACGCTGCGCTGATTCACTCCGAAGCGATGCTGCTCGTCCGTCACCACAAGACCCAGATCACGGAAGAAAACATCTTCCTGAATCAGGGCGTGTGTACCCACCACGATATCAATCATGCCCATTTGCAATGAGGCGATCAGATCTTTGCGTTTGCGTCCATTTACACTGCCCGTTAACAGCCCTACGGTTACCCCAAACGGTTCAAACAGCTTTTGCAGTGAGCGCATATGCTGCTCCGCCAGAATCTCTGTAGGCACCATCAGAGCCCCTTGGAACCCAGATCGAACAGTCGTGTATAGTGCAATTGCCGCAATAACCGTTTTACCCGACCCTACATCACCCTGCAATAACCGATTCATTGCATAGGGCGAACGCATATCATGCAGAATTTCAAGCTCCACCTTTTTCTGAGCATCTGTCAGTTCAAAAGGTAAACTGCGTACAAACTCACGAATCGTCGTATTGTCCGTGGTATGCACTACACCATCCATGCGATTTCGGTTGAGCGCGCGATACGCCTGCATTTTCAACTGGAACAGAAACAGCTCTTCATACACCATCCGCTGTCTGGCCTGTTGACCTTCCCGGTTGTCCTGTGGACGATGAATTCCCGCAATCGCCTGTTTACGAGGCATCAAGCTGTATTTCTTCATCAAGGACTGAGGCAGAATCTCAGGAATCATATCTCCGAATTGAATTAATCCCTGATTGATCGTTTTCCGCATCCATTGTTGCGTCAGTTTGCCGGTTACCGAATATACAGGTTGCAGTGTACCTGAACGCCCATCGCCTTTATCAGGGAACTCCGAGTCAGTCACTGTCATCTGCATGCGTTTTTGTTCCCATTTTCCCGTAATCACAATCTCCCGATTGGGGGTAAGTTGTTCTTTGAGGAAATGGCGGTTGAACCAGGTGGCTGTAATCATCCACTCTTCCGTCATGATCTTACAGGTAAGACGGGACTTTTTACCGTATCGTTGTAATACAGGAATACCCATTACCTGCCCCTGGACCGTAATCTTGTCCCCATCCTTCACTTCACTAAGTGAACGCAGACGATAATCCTCGTAACGGAACGGATAATATTCAAGCAGGTCTTTAACAGTAGAGATGCCAAAGGCGTGAAGCTCTCCCTCTTTGAGAGCACTCACGCCGTTAATTTGCTTAACTGATATTTCTTCCAATTTCATGTCTAATCCCTCATTCCGGAACAGGCCACATAAAGATCGCAATGACACCAGGTCCAACATGACTGCCTATTACGGCTCCAATATTGGTATAGATCACTTCATTCAGTGTAAAATGACCCCGCAGCTGCTCTGCACAAGCGATCGCTGATCCCGGGTCAGCGGTATGACCTACCGCCAGGTTCACCCGTTTGCCTGCAAGATCCTTCTGGAACAGCTCAATAATGCGTGCCATTGCTTTTTTATGACCTCTGACTTTCTCAACTGCGTAGATAACGCCTTCTTCATCAATAGACAGGATCGGCTTAATGTTAAGCAACGTTCCCAAGATGGCTGAAGCTTTGCCAATCCGACCGCCCTTTTGCAGATACTCCAAAGTATCTACAAGAAAGAACAACTTGCGAGATTGTTGCATCCCTTCAATGGCAGCAGTGATCTCGACTGCTGACTTGCCCTGTTCGGCAAGTTCAGCAGCCTGTACTACCATTAGACCGTATCCATACGAAGCTGACTTCGAATCCAGCACGGTGATGTCACCCTCACGCTCCAGCAAAGACTTGCCAAGCATGGCCGATTGATAGGTACCACTCATGCCGGATGACAGGTGGATCGATACAATCGGGCGTTCCGGGTTCTCATCAAGCAATGCTTGGTACACATCCATGAAATCGGTTGGAGATGGCTGTGAGGTTGTAGGCAACACAGATACCTTCTTCAACTTTTCGTAGAACTGTTCCGAAGTCAGATCAACGCCATCTGCATAGGTCTCTTCACCGAATAG